>OZ255618.1:0-4383911 GCA_965276615.1 Acidobacteriaceae bacterium
GTGAGCCCAAGCTGCGTGAGCGCCCCGCCGTTTTGCGTCGTAAGGTTGGTCAGATTGTTCGTGAACTGATAGAGCCAATCGACGCCCGAACTCGCGCTTGGAAGTCCCTGCGCTAATAGAGCCACGGAAACCATATAGCTCCTCCCCCCTCGATTCCGTTTAGGGAATGTACTTCTGCCAGGTCTTGCCTTCGTTCGCGGCAGCGGAGTTGTGTTTCTTCTTATCTGCCTCCACTCGACGCCGGAACGCCTCATCTTCGGCCTTTCGCTCCTCGGCCTCCTTCTGCTGTTGCTGAAGAATGGCCGCGGTTTTTGGCGGCGGCGGCGGCTTTCGCCGCCTCATGCCGCTGGAAAGTCAACGCGCTTCCGATGGCGACGAGGGCCGCGAGGATGGCGAGAAGAAGTTTTGTGTTGATCGCTTTCAGCATTGCGGTCTCCTTTATGGGAGGTAGTTAGTCCAGGTGCTGCCTTCGTTGGCTGCACTGGTGTCATTGGCCGAACGCTGCTGCTGGACGAAGATGGCGGTGTTGAGGTCTTCGACGGCGGCGTTTCCGACGCTCCATGTTGGCAACGGTCATCTGCGACGCGAGGCAAGCCTGCAAGGTGCCTTGCGACTGCATCTCTGCCATCCTCTGGGCCTCCGCCGCGTTGAGAAGATTAAGCTGTTGAACTTCGCTGTTCGTCGCGTCGCTGCTGTCAAACTGTTGCGACAATAGCGAGCTGTTGGCTGTGGCGTTGGCAGCCCTGTCGCCCCGGTACTGGCCGACGGCGGTAAGGCAGTCGGGGGAAACTGCATCGGAGGTCTCAATCAACGCAAGCTGCGACGTGCGGGCGCTACCAAGCGACTGGCTGGCAAGATAGGACGGCGCACTGCCGTTCATCGTGATCGTGGCCGCCTTCCATGCCGTGCTCGATGCGGACGGCGAATTGGTATTGAGCGCAGTGTTCATGCCCCGCCGTCTCACCAAACAAGTCCGCTACGTTGACGTTCTCCAACGAGAAGAGCGTAGTTTGCCACTGCTGCTTGAAGGAGAAATGGGTGAGATTGTTCTTGATCGTGCTGTACTGCATCTGGAGCATGGTGAGTTGTTTGCACCAGGCTTGCATAGCTGGTGGGATCGAAGACGATATCTCCGAGACCGAACAAGGCAAAGCTCGGCGTTGCCGTGAGGAGCAATGTCGCGCCTGCCCCGATCAGCCACTTGCGGCGGTTGGTGAGAGTGAATTTCATATTGCCTCCTGCGGTTGGTGATTACATGCACTGCGGGCAGGTCGGGTCGAGCCTGTCCAGGGAAAATGCGTGGATGTGTGTTGCCTTTGCAATGGCATCGGTGGACTGGAGGTAAACCCACGCGACCATGTCTCGTCCGGTGTCCGTTCCAAGAAGAACAAAGGCGAGCACCACGGCTGCGGTTATCCCGGAGATCCGATAGATGCGATGGGATGTAACAATCTGCATGGTCTTTACTCCTCCTCCGTGAGTTGTCGGGCAACCTGCGGAATCATGGCTACCCATTCCGCGCCGCTGCGTTCGATGGCCTCGGGAAGCCTGTATCCCATCTCTGTGAGCCAATCGGCATTATTGAGGACAAGTGCCACGGCAACCCGTTCGCCGGTAGATTGCACAGCCCATGCGTCGCGCCCTCCGCGCTTGGCGTCACGCGACTTGCGGAGCAGATGTTCATATCGGTCATTCATCGCAATGCTCCTCTCTACAACGTGGGATCGACGCGATGCTCCGCGTACGACGGAATCAAAAGATCGGTGCCGATATACACGCGGGCACGCGAACCTTCCTTGAGCGTGATGATGGGCAGCCGGTCGAGGAAGTGATTGAGCACCTGTTCGCCCTCGACGGCAGACTGCCCGGAGATCCCATTGCGAATCTCGGTCGAAGGGTCAAGGATGCTGCCGTTGTTGCCGATCTGCGCGAGTCCGCCCAGGCCGCCGATCGCGGCGGCGGCGGCGAACGCTTGCAAATAGCCGTGGTTCACCTTGGTTGCAAGGCCGGTGGTGCCAATCTGGTCCAAGCCGATGTATTTGGCAAACTCCAGAGAGAATCCATCGGGGCAGATGGCGCGGTGGAAGGTGACAAACATCTTGCGCTGCTGCGCGTTGCCCACGCTCTGCACCTCACCAAGCAGGCGCGTCCCTTGCGGCAAGAGAAGCTGCTGATGATCGTGGGAGTAGAGGTCGGTGGTGAGCGACACCATGATCGGCCCGCTGAAACCGCCGTCAATGTGATTGGTGACAACGCCCTCAAGTACCGTGCCCTCGAAGATTCGATAGAGACGACCATCATAGGTATCGAAGTCATACCCGGCCCATCGCATTGCCTTTGCTGTCTGTCTTGGCTTCTACGCTGGCGCTCTTCGTAGGAGCCGCGCCGCCGGCTGCGTTAGCAGCCGCCCCTTCTGCGGCCTCCGCCATCGTTGTTGCGGGAGCTGGGCCGGTGCGCTCAAAATCAATCGCTACGGTGTCGCTATTGATGGCATCCTGCCGCTGCTTTTCCTTTGCAAGCTGCTTCTGCTTAGCCTCCGCCTGTGCCTGAGACAAATTTGAAGTGTGTTGGGGTGCATTGGGGCTGTCACCATAGATCGCCGACCGCTGCGCGGCTGTCATCTGCGGTGCCCCATTGGCCTCCGGGCCGGGCGCACCTTCAGTCTGTTGGAGTTGCTGGAGCGCGGCATTAAGCTCCTGCTGATGCTGCCGCGCCTCAGCGTCCCGCTGCGCCTGTAACTGCTGTTGCGACTCAAAGCTGTTTACCTGCTGCGCGTTCGGCGCGGCCGGACGCATGGGCATCGCGCTGGTTGGCGCATTCTTCTTGTTACCGCTCAACAGGCTGGAGAGATTCGCGATGCCGATAAGTCCGATGATGACTACCAGGGCGATGACGACCGGCATACTCTTCCGCAGCGGCGGCTTGGCCTCCGGTTGATCCGGTACGGTCGCGGGAACGTGCTGATTCGGCTCCGGCATAGCTACCTCGCTTCCTGGGTGCGATGAAACTCGACCTTCTGCTTGCCGATGGCGAGATAACCGTTGTCCAACTCCTTCGGAACGGTATAGAGGCCGTTCGAGAAATCGAAGTTGATGAGCGACGGCTTCTTATCCTTCACTTCGTAGAGAGCAGGCGTCTCCTGAAACTGACCGCGCAGGTACGTGAACTTGTCATCACGCCATATCGCCTGCAAGCCAAGTTCTTTGCCCTTCGACTTGTCCCATGTGTAATCAAAGTGCAGCGAGCCGGGGTACTGGCTACGATATGCCTCTTCCTGTGTCTTTTCCGCTTTCAGCGTCGCGGCCTGGGCCGCCTGCGCTGCGGCCGCTTCTTGTTTCACCTTGTCCAGCTCGGCGGCGGGAACGAAGACAGGCAGCTCGGCCAGCCGGTCTTTCGCGGCCTTGTCACCCGGAGTGATGAAGATTTTGGAATCGAAGCGGGGATCGTCGTCGCTCGAAACTTCGCGCAACTGCAAGGTGTATTCGTTGCCGTGGTCGGAGACGATATGCACGTCCGTGGTGCTGCCCGCCACCTTCGGCTTGATGCTGATAAAGCGGCTGGCGACGTGGCCGCCGTCGAAGACCCAATCCACGGTGTCCCCGGCAAAGACGTTCGCAACCTTCTCCTCGGCGGGGAGAAGAATCAACGTCGATTGCAGCAGTCCGGCGCGAACCACAGGCGGCGTGTCCGCCTCGGACACGGTGATGGTGCGCGGCGCGTTTGGCTGAAGGTGCTTCTGATCGGGAGTTGTGGGACCAGACGCAGAGGCAGCGGAGGCGGTGAAGGCAAGCCCACAAGCGACGAAGATGAGGATGGGTGGTTTCATTGTCACTGGTCCTTTCGGTTACGCAGACTCACCTTGGGCAAAGCGCGTGATGCCGTCGGCAAGTCCATACTTCGCAATCAGCTTCGACCGGCGCACCCGGTCTTTGGGTTTGGTGGAGAACGTCGCATAGCTGCGTGCGTCGAGATTCAGGCGAACAACTTTGGTAAGTCCATCGCGGCGCATGTATAAAGCCTCGCGGTCCTGCAAGCTCTCGAAGAGAGCGAGTTGCTGTTCAGTCATCTTGAACAGCTCCGCATATTTCTTTCGGTTGAATGTGGCGTCTTTCAGAAAAAGAAACGATGTGCAGGAGTTCACGATGGAATCGGCATTTTCGCCAAGGTCTTCTGCCGATTGCCCAATCATGGTGACGCCGCCAAGGTTCTTGCGGACGGTCTTGATGGACGCAAGCGCACCTTCAAGGAGCTGGCGATTCTTCATCGAAGAGAAGATCTCTTCAATCAAGATGTGCTTCGGAACGCCAAGATTGTCGGGGTCATAGAGCACATCGTTGATGCGACGGAGCAGCCACACCATCAGCGGCTCTATCAGGTCGGCGTATTGCTGGTTGTTGACGCCCTGGAAGTCGAAGCATTGCACGTGAGACAGCGAAAGGCTGTTTTCCACGTTGTCGAAGATCGCGCTGTAGACGCCTCTCCCAACCCATTTGGACAGGTAGCGATCGAGCTTCTTGGGCAGAAAAAGATTCGATAGGCGGCGGTTCTCCGGGTCGAGCAGATAGATGTCCTGCACGGCCTTATGGATCACGTCGTCGTCTTCCGGCTCCAGTTCCGCGCCGCCGTTGGTCAAGAGCAGCTTGATGAAGCTGTACAGGAATTTGATGTTGCCCTCAGTCGGCTCCAAGGCGAATAGTGCAACGCGAGGGCCGTCTTTGCCGATGCGGTCTACCCGACCGCCATACAGCTCGATCACGCTCTCATAGCTGCCGCCAATGTCGAATATGTAGGTGAAACCGCCATACTTTTGCTCAAGCGCAACGGTCGCATTGCCAATCACGCTCTTGCCCGACCCTGTAGGTCCGATGATGAGCATGACGCGCACGCCGTCCACATACACGTCCTGAAAGAACGGCGTCCGCGTGCGTGTCTCGAAGACGTTGAGATATTCCGAATCCAAATCTTCCGAATGTGGGTGTCCGATGTGCGGGGCGAACACAGAGGACAGTCGCGCATGGTGTTCTTCGGACAGCCACATGGGGAAGACATTGAATTTGCCGTTGCCGGGAAACATCGCGTAAAACGCGCAAAGGTTGCCCAGCGTCTCTTCGATCACTTGTGCTCGCGCATCGACGAAGATCCGATGCACAGCGGGCGCGGTGTTCCGTAGCTGCTCCGCGCTGTTGGCGGCGAGCAACAAGCGGAGCGAGTATTCGCCCTGCGCTTTCTTGTCCAACTCGCGGATGACGAGGCTCAAGTCATCGACGCTGCTGTTAGCTGCCTTTGCTCTGGCTCCTGTGTCGAGCGAAGCCGTATCGCGCCCACTCATCACGCGGGTCAGCACACCGACTTTGAAGAAGCTGATGAACTTCTCTTGCGCGTCGATCTCGCTGCGGGCCGCGGTGGTGGACTTGGGCCGCCATGTCGAGCACAACACACTATCGCAATCGAGCGTCAACAAGCCGGAGAAGAGGCACGGCCTCGACGCCTCCGGCGTGGTTTTGAGCGAATACATCTGCACGTAGCGTTTGCCGACGCGCAAATGATCGTCATGCCATACGACGGGATTGCTGACGACCTGCCTGTCTACCCCCGTATCGTCGCGGAGCCAACTTTGCATGGCCCACTCTTCAAGGTTGAAGAGATACGAGAAGAATTGGAATGTGTTGTTTTTATCCAGCAGTCGCAACCCCAACAAACCGCCGAGATGTCCTTCCAGATTCGTTGCCGCCTTCTGAAGTTCCGCCAGCATCCGCGATGTGTTGGCAGCGTTCTCCTGCGGCTTCCGCTCCAACGCTTTCAGGTTGGGCGACTCTAGCGTGAGGCACCAATAAAGGTCGATGCGCCGGAAGCCTGCGGTGTTGGCAAGGAAGGTCAGCCGGTCATCCACGAAGCCCTGTGTAACGGCATTTCTGTACTTTTTCTGGCGTGGCAGCTCAAACCCCGACATGACGCGGGAGTATTCATACAGGCACGATCCTTCGGGAAGCCCGCGCAATGCGCCTTCAATCGACCGCATCCGCGAATCAAGCTCCTGGTCGGTCAAACCTTCTTCATCAATCCCTGTCAGCGCAAACAGGCATCCGTAGCCGCCGCCTTTCAAGGCGAAGATGTTCGAGCCGATGAAGCGTGCAATCGGAACGATGCTGCACGCGGCCCCCGCCTTGGCGAACCACGGAACGAATTTGGCTTGCTCAGTATTTGCGCGGGTCATAGTAGGACTTCTGGCTGAGGCTCAGGCCCCAGAGCTGGAACATCTTTGGGTGTTTACGAACGATGAGCCAAGCTCCCACGGCAAGCGTGGGGAAGGCCATCATCGCCAGAAGACGAAACCCAACGAGGAAGACCGTTACGCAGACGAATACGATCGCCATCCATGCTGTAAGATCGAGACCAAGCTTGGCTCTCGGTCGATTCAGCGCTTGATTGATTGGTAACGGTTCTCCCCGCTTGGTCATGGGCGCACCTCACATGGACTGTCCGGTAAGAGACCCGATCCAGCCCGCGCCCCATCCCAGGACACCGGCACCGAACAGCGCACCGAAGAGGCCGGGAATGGCGTCCTGAAAGCGACCGCTCATCATGCGAATTCCCGCAAATATAAGCCCGCCAAAGCAGATGATCGCCCCGGCGTATATGGCGAAGGTTTTGAACGTGGCCATCAGGGTAGCTGCCCCGGAGAAGTCCATCGTTCCCTGGGCATGGGCAACGCCGCTGCTTACACCGGCAAAAGCGAGAGCAACCAGCGTCGGTCCCATGACGTGAGCGGCATGGCGGAGTTTTTGTTTGGAGAGGAGTTGTGACCACCGTTGAGCGGCGGCATTGGACGACCGATTCGGGGGATTTTCCGACCGGAACGTGCGGCGGATTCTGAGCATCTTTGCACCTCCGCTGACCTGGTGTTGTCAGCTAGGCGCAAAACTAAGGGCAGTTCGCGCGAACGTCCAATGACTTTTTGAGCGAGCGTCATTCCAAAATGGAATGACGACATCCGGTGGACCGTGATTAGACACGGACCACTGAGCCAGGCTTATTTCGTTTTAGATGTGATGGGGGTCGATGGCTTTGATACCTGCGAAACGAGCGAAGTCCCCACCGTTCAGTGTCAGGATCTCACTAATTTCATGCGCATACATGGCGGCAGCAAGCCGTGCATCATGGACTTGGACGCCCGACACACCATATTGCACGACAAGCCTTCGCCACTCGTGGTAGACGGCTTCGGTGTCAGCAAGGAAGGTGAAGCTGCGCTCAATGACGCGGGCGTTCCGCTCCGTTTCTGCGATTGTAAGACCGAAGCCATTTCGATCCGTAGGACGGGTCGAAGCGTTCCAAAACTCGGTCATGTTCTGCAAGGTATAGGCCGGGTACATGCCCTGGTGTCTAAGGGCGTGGACTGCGCCACGCATCAGCGGATATTGGGGATGATCCCGTTTTGCGAGGCGGAGAAGGATATTGCTGTCGGCCAGGTAGAGGGACGCCCCAGCCATCAATCGTGATCCTGATAGAAGCTCTCACGAGACAGTGCCGCATCGGGCAGGGACGGAATCTTTTCGGAATACTGCGCAAGCTCGTCTAAAGACGCGTCGAACTCCTCCAAGCTCAACTTGGGGGAGGAACTTGTCTTCTGCACGACCTGCTCGGCCAACAGGTGCTCTACATAGCTCTGCGGCGTCAGTCCACGAGACTGAACCTGTGCTGCCAACTCGTCCGGAATGTTGACCGTGACCTGCATGGTTTAAGGGTAGCAAAGGCTCTTCGGAAAAACCATCTCTATCGACCGTGGACGATGTATTTCTGCCTCAAAATCCAGCGACCATTGGGTGAAAAACCCAACCTTCCGAACGCGCTCCCAATAAGCTCCCACCAGGCTGTCTGGAGGGTACTTTTCCGTACTTCCGCGTGGCTATCCGTACCAAAGAAATCAGTTAGATACGCGAGTGCGCGGCCACTCATAACCCAAAGGTCGTAGGTTCAAATCCTACCCCCGCAACCAAAGAATCAACAAGTTATAGACGCCGATTTCCCAAACAAGTCCCCGTTATCCCCCAAATCGGAAATGGCCCCTCCTCACAGTCCTTCATCATTGAAGGACTGTGGTGTTTAAGTCCCCCTTTCGCCCCTCAAGTGTTTCGCCAAATACCAGCCCTACAACCTAACTGTTGGCTTTGCGTTTCGAATCTGTCATCGCCCTTCCGTAGACATTCATCGTCGTCTGGATAGAGGCGTGACGCATCAACTCCTGCTGCACCTTCATCGGTGCGCCGGTCTCATCGAGCCACGAACGGTAGGTGTGCGGAATGTATGCCAACCGATCCCTTCCGGCAGATCAATGATTTCGGCGACCCTGCGAAGCTGGCGCTTCTTGAGGCTCTCCTGGTGGTACGGCTTTCCAGTCTGTGGGTTGGCGAAGACCCAATCCCCATCCTTGGAATAGGTGCTGAAGCATCGCCACCGAAGCAGCAGTTCTTCCAGACGCAGGTCGAGCGGAACATAGTCCTTCGAGTATTCCGTCTTCGCCGCGTCGATCCGTCCACTAACAGAGCTGCGCTGAACCATGAAGGTGTGATCTTCAAAGTTGAAGTCACCCCACTGTAGGCCGAGGATTTCGCTGATGCGAAGTCCCGTGCACTGGGCCACCATGACCATCGTGCGGTACGGCTCCGCGAGATGCTTGAGCATCTCGAAGAACTGAGCCACTTCGAGGATCTGAGGCCGCTTCAGCCGCTTGCTTGCATTCTTGACGCGCACCAGAGTGACGGGGTTCTTACCAATTTCAATGACTCCCCATCGCTCCGCACACTTCAAGACAAGGTGCATCAGGCTCCGTATATGAACCTTCGACTTCGGGGCGAGCGGCAGATCACGCAGCCTCTGCTCCATCGCCACCGGTTTCATCTTGTTTACGGGTTGTTCGTTCCAGCGCGGGCGAATGTGTTTCCGAATGTTCGACAGATGCGAACTCCGAGTCGAGTGTCGCTCTGGCAACTCATGCTCGATGTACCGATCGAGCAGAGCCCCGAACGTCGGAGCTTCCATCTCAGCGCGTGGAGCTTCGTCGTTGAGCCGCATGAGAAGAGCTTGCGTCGCCTTGCGTGCATCGGCCTCGGTCCGGTAGAGAGCTTGATCCCCAAGGATGACGCTCTGCCTGATCCGTTTGCCAACCGGGCTGGTCTCGTAATAACGAAACTCCCACACGTCGGTACTCCGCTCACGCTTCCGTAGCCGCAGACTGCCATATTGAAATCGTGTCCGAACAAACATGGATATTCCTCCTGTTAGTTGCGGACACAAGTGGTACTTAAAGCGTACCGCTCGGCAGTGTCGGAGTCGAGTGTGGAAGAGAAGCTATCGCAGCGGCCTTCGAGGTCGGAGGCGTGAAACCGCCACAGCTTACCAACGCGATAACCGGTGACACGACCACATCGCGCGAGGCGCTGAAGGGTCTTGGGGTGAATGCGAAGGATAGCGGCGGCTTGATCGCTATCCAGGAACGGTTCAGAAACAAGCTTGAATTCGGACATGGCTCGTACGCCTCCTGAACACACAATCAAACGTGCGTTTGGATTTGTCTATGGGGCGCCAGGGCAGTTACGGCAGAGGTCTTTGGCGCTCTGGAGTCGTTACAGGCGCTACAGTGTCTTCTAAGGAACTCATGGGAACTCTACGGACACGATTCGCCTGTGGAAAACTGGCAAAATATTCTTCTGCTCAGGTGTGTTCGAGCCCAAGAGAAGATCGAACGACCTCAAGGTAATCGATACAACGTAAGCTTTATCGGCGATCCAACGACAAACAATGTGCCGTCGGGAGCGAACGCGGTCCATGACTGCTCCTCGGCTTGTTCATCCGGCTTGACTTCAGTTATTGGTTCACCGGTCTCCGTCGAATAGATGACGAATTTCTCATGCTTGATAGTGTGGTTGCCGGTGAAGTCTGCTACCTGGAGGGCAAAACGCTTTCCGTTTTGAGACACGCCCGCATACGAAAACTCGCCCTTCAGTGGCACTGTTCTCACGACAGACCCGTGCATGTCGATGATGACGGGAGTTTTGCATCCGGGCTCCAAGATCAGTTCATCCGTCAGAAACTGTGGTCTGCCGCCGCACTTACCGTGGTACAGGAGATGCTGCCCGGACAGATCAACGAAGGTCACGAAGCTGAGGTCCTTCGGATAGTCGCGAATCCAATGCACGTTATCAGTGATGAAGCCTTTGGTGTTGATGGAAGTATCGACCGAGCCAACGGTAGTCAGGGAAGAAATCGCAAGGCTCTTCGAGTCCAGCAACTCAAAACCCGGATTGGTAGCGATACCTAGCGTGGAACCATCAGGCGATTCATTCTGTACACGGCCAAACTTATGTTCGGTCGTCCGATAGTCGAAGCTCCCGCTGTCCTTCAAATCTGGGGTCAACCGCAGGACTTTGTCACCGGAAATGATGACGTGAGCATCGCTGGTTCCAAAGATTGCTCGCACACCCAAATCCACAAAGTCACGTGAATCCATAACTTCACCTGTCTTCAAATCGAGCGAGAACAGGCGGTATAGCTGTTTCGCTGGCGGGGAGCCAACTCTAACCGAGACCACTACCCTCTCACCTGCAAAGATCACGCTACGGGTAGCTGAGAAGATCGAGCTCGTCTGAGTGTCGACTTGGGAGGGCGTAATCGTCGGGCCACCGGGTCCGAATGCGACTCCAACAACTTGCTCACTCTTTGAGAACGGCCCCACGGACCAGACACGTTGAGGCGATGATGAGGCTTGGCCAAATGCAGCTCCGCAAAATGCGAGGAGGGTCACGCTGAGTTGAGCACACATTTTGATCGAAATTGTCATCCTTGGCATATCGGGAATCATAAACCGACCACCGAGCGACTAGGTAAGAACCCGGTCACGTCACGTAAACTTAGCTTTGAATGCTCCTAACAGTCTCCACCACGCATCAGCCGGCAACAGACCTCGGCTATCTGCTGCACAAGAACCCGGCACGTCTCCAGACGGAAGAGCTTTCGTTTGGAAAAGCCTATGTGTTCTACCCTGACGCTTCCGTTAACCTCTGCACGGCAGCTCTGCTGGTCGAGATCGACCCGGTGGCGTTGGTACGCGGTCGTGGACCTGCCGGTGAGGGCGGTCAGTTGGAACAGTACGTGAATGACCGTCCATATGCCGCCAACTCTTTCCTGAGCGTGGCACTGGGGCGGATGTTTAGCACAGCAATGGGCGGGCGGAGCAAAGATCGACCCGAACTGGCGGAGACGGCAATTCCGTTGACTGCACATCTACCGGTTATCGCAGCCCGTGGCGGTGAAGATTTGGTCAAGCGTCTCTTCGAGCCGCTGGGCTACTCCGTAGAAATGCAGGGCTCACAGCTTGACGACAAGTTCCCTGAATGGGGTGCGTCCCCCTATGTCGCATTGACCATCGCAGGTACTGTTCGGCTGCAGGATTTGCTGACACACCTCTATGTGCTGATTCCTGTCCTCGACAATGAGAAGCACTACTGGGTAGCCAACGACGAGATCGAGAAGCTGCTGAAGCGTGGTGAAGGATGGCTCGGCAGCCATCCCGAAAAAGACCTAATCGTCTCGCGCTACCTAAAACGCCAACGAAGCCTTACGCGAGAAGCACTGAGCCGATTGTTAGCAGAGGATACGCCGAGCGATGAAGCGGACGAGTTGCCTTCGCTTGAACCGCCTGCATCGGAACGCGCACCTTCCCTGCACGACCAGCGGTTGCAGACGGTCCTGTCGGTCATACGGGAGACAGGTGCGAAGCGCGTTGTTGATCTCGGATGCGGTGAGGGCAAGTTGCTGAAACTGCTTCTATCGGAGAAACAGTTCGAAACCATCCTTGGCATGGATGTGTCCTGGCGTTCTCTGGAGACGGCGAAGGACCGCCTGCGATTGGATGAGCTTCCAGAGCGACAGCGCAGTCGCATCGAGTTGATCCAAGGATCGCTGACCTACCGTGACCAGCGGCTGAATGGATTTGAAGCAGCCGCCATAGTGGAGGTAATCGAGCATCTGGATGCGTCCCGTCTCGCCACCTTTGAACGCATCGTCTTTGAGTTTGCCCGACCGACGCATGTTGTCCTGACGACTCCGAATGCGGAATACAACACCGTCTTTGAAACCCTTCCAGCGGGCGAGTTTCGGCATGGCGACCATCGCTTCGAGTGGAAGCGTCCTGAGTTTGAGGGCTGGGCAATTGGAGTTGCAGAGCGGTTTGGATATGCAGTTCGATTCGAACCAGTAGGCCCAGTCGATGCAGAACGAGGGTCACCGACGCAGATGGCAATCTTTACGCAGAAGGAAGTGGCGGCATGAAGATCAGTATTCCCGAACTGTCGCTCGTCCTCCTCGTTGGCCCTTCAGGTTCCGGCAAGTCATCGTTTGGCAGAAAGCATTTCTTGCCGACGGAGGTCGTCTCCTCCGATTTCTGTCGTGCGCTCGTCTCCGATAACGAGAACGACCAGTCTTCGACCGGCGACGCCTTCGACCTACTACATGAGATCGTGCGCAAGCGGCTTGCTCGTGGCCGTCTGACGGTGGTCGACGCGACCAACGTCCAACCAGAGGCACGGAAGTCGCTGATCGCGCTGGCAAAGGAGTTTCATCTCTTCGCCGAGGCGATTGTCTTCGATCTCTCGGAGCGCGTGTGTCAGGATCGCAACGTGCTTCGTCCCGACCGGCAGTTCGGGCCGCACGTTATTCGCAACCAATCGCAGCAGCTCCGCCGTTCCCTGCGTGGACTGGAGCGCGAAGGCATTCGCCATGTCTTCAAGCTCTCCAGCCCCGAAGAAGTCGACGCCGTAACCATCGAGCGGCACCCACTCTGGAATAACAAGAAGGCCGAGCACGGCCCATTCGACATCTTCGGAGATGTTCATGGGTGCTTCGATGAGCTTGTCGAGCTCATGACGCAGCTCGGCTACACCGTGAATCAAGTGGATGGTGCCCACTCGGTTTCATCTTTCGGAGACCGCAAGCTGGTGTTTGTAGGTGATCTTGTTGATCGCGGACCAGGGACTGTTCAAGTCCTCCGTCTCGTCTCAAGCATGGTGCAATCCGGCCACGCGTTCTGCGTTCCCGGCAATCACGATATGAAGCTGGTAAGGGCGTTGCGAGGCCGGGATGTAAAGCGTACGCACGGTCTCGCGGAGACGATGGAACAACTCGGCGTGGAATCGAATGAGTTCCACGTCGAAGTCGCCAAGTTCCTCGACGGCCTTGTGAGCCACTACGTTTTCGACGACGGAAAGCTAGTCGTTGCCCACGCTGGACTGAAAGAGTCCATGCACGGTCGCGGATCAGGAGCTGTGCGAGAGTTCGCCCTCTTTGGTGAGACAACAGGAGAAACAGATGAGTTCGGCCTCCCAGTTCGCTACAACTGGGCAGCGGACTATCGCGGCAAGGCTCTAGTCGTCTATGGACACACGCCCGTCCCCGAGCCGCTCTTCCTCAACAACACGGTCAACATTGATACAGGCTGTGTCTTCGGTGGCCAGCTCACAGCGCTGCGCTATCCCGAGCGCGAGATCGTGTCCGTCAAAGCTCATCAGACATACTACGAACCTGCCCGTCCCTTCCTGCCTGAAGCGACCGAGACTAAGCGGCTTTTGCAGCACGCACAGGACGATGTGCTCGACCTTGCCGATGTGGTCGGCAAGCGCCTCATTGACACACGGTTGAAGCCGAAGATCACGATACGAGAAGAGAACGCAATCGCTGCACTTGAGGTCATGAGCCGGTTCGCAAGCGACCCGAAGTGGCTCATCTATCTTCCGCCGACGATGTCGCCGACGGAGACGAGCAAGCACGAGAACCTGCTCGAACATCCCGACGAGGCCTTCGCCTTCTACCGCAAGGAAGGCATTGCAACCGTCGTATGCGAACAGAAGCACATGGGCTCTCGGGCTGTCGTCGTTCTTTGCAAAGACGAGGCCGTCTCTCAAAAGCGATTCGGTGTTGTGCAAGCCTCACTCGGAACCGTTTACACCCGCACCGGTCGTCGGTTCTTCACCGATGAGGCCTTGGAACATGAGTTCCTAGCCCGCCTGCAATCAGCAGTCGAGCAGTCTGGGCTATGGGATGAACTCGCAACCAATTGGCTCTGCCTTGATTGCGAGCTAATGCCGTGGTCAGCGAAAGCGCAGGAGTTGCTGCAGAAGCAGTATGCTCCTGTCGGTAACGCAGGAGTCCGTGCGTTGCGTGCTGAGAGTGACCTTATCAATCAAGCGATGCAGCGCGTCTCTGATTTGGGAACCCTCTCTGGGCAAACCACCGACCGCCTCGATGCTGTTGAGCACTACATCCAAGCCTATCGGCAGTATTGCTGGCCGGTCGGCTCATTAGGCAATCTCAAACTTGCACCATTCCATATTTTGGCAAGTGAAGGCGCAGTTCATACAGACAAGCCGCACACTTGGCACATGGAGACGATTGCCAGGCTCTGCGCTGCGGATTCGGAGATATTGTTCGCTACTCCATTCAAGGTTGTTGATCTTCAAAATGAGGCGAACACTTCGGATGCAGTTGCCTGGTGGACGGAAATGACAGCTCAAGGCCGAGAAGGCATGGTTGTGAAACCTCTCAACTTCATCGCAGAGGGCAAACGTGGCATCACTCAACCGGCCATGAAGTGCAGGGGTGCCGAATACCTTCGCATCATCTATGGCCCAGAGTATCTCCTCCCCGAGAACCTCGAACGGCTGCGTTCGCGGAACGTCGGAGCCAAGCGCTCCCTCGCCAGCCGGGAGTTTGCACTTGGCATCGAGGCGCTTGAGCGATTCGTTCGCGAGGAACCACTACGACTTACGCATGAGTGCGTCTTTGGAGTTCTCGCGTTAGAGAGCGAGCCAATCGATCCGCGACTTTAGGCGTTTCCCTACAAGCTCGGCCTCGCCTAAGATCGGCCACAACATCGGCCAATTTTGGCGAACAGAGTGGCGTATTATCAATGGATACAGGGTATTCCACCTGGATAACTTCGGCCATTTGTCCCATGTCAGACATTGAGACTACAAGTCGAATCGAACCTGCTCTCATTGACGAGCCCTCATCCGCCATTGCGGATGTTATTGCAGATCTGACAGCCGCCGTATCCATCCTCGGTAAATTTCTGCATCCCCTCACAGCCGCGAATTTGGCCGATGCTGTACGCATCATGAATACCTACTACAGCAATCTGATCGAAGGGCACAATACACGGCCACGCGACATAGAACGCGCGCTATCGGGCGAGCTGGATCAGAATGAAGAACGCCGCAACCTGCAAATCGAAGCGGCGGCGCATGTCCGAGTGCAGACAGAAATCGACCGAATGTTTCTCCAGGGGACCTTGCCCCCCGCGACATCCGCTGGATTCGTTCAGTGGATTCACAACGAGTTTTATCAGGATGCTTCCCCGGCGATGCTCACCCTTAAAAACGAAAGACGGGAAATCGTGATGGACCCAGGCCAATGGCGTTCGAGGTCCGAACACGACAATGCGGTGGGTCGGCATTTGCCGCCTTCCAGCGAACGCGTGGCGGACTTCATGCGGTATTTTGAACGGCGGTACAGCCTATCTCAGCTTGGAACAGCGGGCCGCATCACGGCCATCCCAGCCGCGCATCACCGTCTGAATTACATTCATCCATTTCCTGATGGGAATGGGCGTGTGAGCCGTTTGATGAGTCATGCAATGGCACACCAGATAGGCATCGGAGCGCACGGGCTTTGGTCAATCTCGCGCGGCCTTGCACGAGGACTTGAGAGTCGAGGCGAATACAAAAGCATGATGGACTTGGCGGACATGCCACGACAGGGGGACTTGGACGGACGAGGAAATCTTTCGCTGAAGGCGCTGAAAGACTTTGTGCTTTGGTTTCTTCGAGTCTGCCTGGATCAAGTTCAGTTCATGTCCGGGCTGTTCGACCTGAATGAGTTGAGGCAGAGACTTCGGACCCTTGTTCAAAGAAGTAACACTCTAAAGCCGGAAGCTGCCGCTCTCTTGGAAGAGGCGCTTATGCGGGGTGAATTTGAACGAGGAGAGGTTGCGCGCATCACAGGCCTTCCAGAACGTACCGCGCGTCGCATTCTCGCTGACGTGACAGAGCTTGGCTTGCTCGCGTCTTCCACGCCAAAGGGTTCCGTCTCACTTCGCTTTCCAGAGAGTGCACTGGAAGAACTATTCCCAAGACTGTACCCGCAAGTTTGACCGACAAAGCTCAGAACCAACCAGACATCAAATGCTAGTCGTAGCGACACCGTCATACAGCCCATTCAAAGGCACGACTCGTACGGCGACATCCGCCCACAAGTCGCGAGGTTGGAATCTCCATAGCTTGCCAACACGGTAAGCCGTGATGCGCCCCGAACGTGCCAATCGCTGCAATGTCTTTGGGTGGACACCAAGCATCGCCGCTGCTTCGTCGGTATTCATGAATGCTCCGCTGGATATAAAAGGACTTGGCATGGCTCGCTACTCCCTATATCCACGATGCCGCGAACTACGGGGCTTGTCCAGAGGGCTGCAACGAGCAACGGATTACTCAGGACTGCACACGAGCGCAATGCGTTGCTCAGTGTTGCTAGGCATTACACAAAAATATTTCTTCGCGAGAAACGTTACAAACCCAATCCCATCTCAAACCCAATTTCTGGAGTCTTGATGGGAAGCTTGACCTCCTGCTTGAGGCCCTGCGCGATCTCCTGATTGGGCGAAACCTTTTGTTGGGCTATGTCGTTCGCTAGTTCAATCGCAGAAGGACGCGCCATCGAAACACCCAGTGATTCGCCTAAGCGTTCTACCTCTGACGTGACGATAGAAATGCCCTCGCGTCCACGCGACGCGGCGACATAAAACAGCTCCTGCTTCATCACGTCCGCAGAGACGATGACATGATCGACAGTCTTGCCCTGGCTCCGGTGCGCCGTGACAGCATAGCCATGCGTGAACTCACGATAATTTGCCGGTACGCTTCGACCGTCTTCCAGATTGATGAGTCCTCGCTCGACACTCCGCACGGTCGTTAGCTCACCGTTCGTTGCCCGGAACCCCGGCTCTTTGCGATTACCCATCAGCAGCAGCTTATCTCCGGCAGCAATTTCAATCTCTGTGCGCTCATGCACGGAGAACGATCTTGCCTGTGTGAGACTAACGGACTTCTCCTCACCACGCTCGTTCATCGTGTGGATACTGGAGCCGGATACGTTAGTCACCGCCAGCGCCTCATACTTCTCAATTCCATGTGAGGCACGATGGAACACCAGCACCTGATCGGGCTGATAGTTCGAGATGTCCTTCTTCTGCGCTTCCGTCCACTGCAACGGAATATGCCGGTGTAGCGTCTCACCGTCACCCAGGACTGCTCTCTGCTTCAGATCTTCACGGATAGCGTGGGTCACTCTCCCAATCTCTTCATGCGTCGGCGCAACGACAAGCACCTTGCGGTTCTGCCCTGCTGTCAACTCTCGATACGCGTCAGCCACGGCTTGCGCACGCTCCACATACGGCACCTCCCGCACAGCCCCTATGTCTTGCAGCTTGGCAAAACCTTGATCGGGTGATTTACGAAAGGTTTCGATGGCGTCTCGATATTCGAGGTTTGACTGGCGTTGAATGCCCGTCAAGGAAACACTTGTCATGCGCGATTCACGCTCCAGAATCCGCAGAGCATCAGACGATTCGACACTCTGTATCTGGCGTGTGTCACCTGAGAACAGAATCCGCGCATCCTCACGACGGGCCAGGTCGAGCAGCCCTTCCATCTGCCGCCCTGAGACCATTCCCGCCTCGTCTACGATCAGCACATTTCCGCGAAGGCTTTGCTGAGCGGTCTGGTCCTCCAACAGTCGCGAGACGGTCATCGAGTTTCCAAAGCCGACCTTCTGAAGTTCCTCGACAGCACTCCGCGTCGGAGCGACTGCCAAGACCTCATGTCCGGCAGCGTGCAAGCCGCGATCAATCTCCTGTAAGGTCGCCGTCTTTCCGGTGCCTGCGGCACCGCGCAAGTTGATAGCGAAATCCTGAGACGCAAGTATCGTATCGACAGCGTGACGCTGCTCAGTCCGAAGACTTGCCTTCGGCTCAAAGTGATCCCTGCCACCCAGCGCCGGATAGCGATGAAGGCCTTGATCGACGACGGCAACCATGCTGCGCTCGCGCTCAAGACTTGATTGAGTCGCGACGTTCCCGCTCACCTGAAGCAGCTTGCCCTGCGATACCTCGAACTCATAGCTGCCACGCAAGTCGCCAAGGTCGAGCTTACCCCTGCCGTGACGCAGGGCCTCCGTCATCAGCTCGTGATCTTTGGAAACTGTCTTGCGCTCAAAGAGATGTTCCTCCGCATGTTGAAGGGATTGGGCAGCAGAGGTTCGTTCAGGAACGAGCGGTTGGCCACGCTTGATAGAAGTCTCCCGAAGACCGATTAGTTTTGTATGCTCCTGTGGCGAGATGCGATCTACCTGTAATCGGTGAACCTCCGCCGAGCTAATCTCATGTAACTTGTCCGGGCGAGATCCCCGCACGAGGACGGCGACTTCGTTGTCCGTAGGCTGCCGTCCATGGTCCGCCGCGAACTGCCGAATGGATTCATCACGTTGCTCGCTACGCTGTGAGTACCGCTCCAGTACATCTTTAGGGATGCCTCTAATCTCGAATCCGTTATCGACTCCCTTGGCGTTCCGCTGGCTCTCAATCTCGTATCCAAGCCCACGTACCTCCCGCGCCAACTCATTCCGATACACCTCGGTAATGTAGGCACGGCGCTCATACACTCCCGAGGCTTGGAGTGCCTTCCACTTTCCCTCCACTCCGTCATAGCTTAGGTTTGCGGCGACCGCGTGTGTATGGAGCTGGGGATCAAGCGGGCGACTGCTGTCGTGTGTATATGCCGCGATGACGAGATTTCCCGTCTGACGATTATGGTTCGCGCCATCGAGGCGTACCCTTGTCCCCGCGTAGCGCTCCGCTTCTTGCAACGCCACGTTCACGGCGTGACGATGTGCTTCCTGCAGCCTGTCATCGCCACCGACGAGAGCTTGGACTGAGACAGACTTTGGAGCCGAAAACGTAAAGTCATAAAGCGAACGCGCCTTGCTTTCGACTTCGCCATCAGTAGCAATTCGATCCGCGCTATGGCGCGGACGAAGGAACTCACCTGTCTCGGGGTGGAGCCCCTCACGAACGGCTTCGAACTGCTCATGCGTTACCGTGCCATTCAGTCCGAGCAACTCCGCTCCCCGACCGTGCCACTCGCCCTGCACCGTTCGGTTTTGATCGAAGTAGTCGCTGTGCTCCAAATGCTTCTGTGCGTAACCAGCTCCGCCCGTCATCGCCCGAATCGTCAACATAAGGCGACGCTACGGTTGTTCGAAATTGCAATGCAAGCTCGGTGGACTGTCTGGGCAATGCTCCACATTCGATCTGACTGCTGAGTTGGGCGTCTCCAATTTTGGCGACTATTTAAAGATATGGCCCTATCTTTGAATAACGCGGTTCCCTGTTAAGCCTTCGCGTGTCGGGTGAAAGCGCTGCGGCGGACGGTACGGCCTTTGGTATGAACATCTTGGGCCTCTTATTCCTGGGAGGAATAACGGAAGTCGCAATACTCATTGGACAAAATCCTTAACCTTCGAAGAAGCTAAAGGTGAGGGATTTTGAACGAATGGCCCCTCCCACCAAGGGAGATTCACAATGGACTTCGCAAAGAAACCACCCGCACGAGTTTCGGCAATCAGTGACCCACGGATCGAGCCGCTGATCGACACGGAAGAAGCCGCAGCACTCCTCGGAATTCACCCCAAGACCCTTCAGCGCATGGCACGACGAGGTGAGGTGAGGGGCTACCAGCTTGGCAAGCTCTGGCGTTTCCGTGCCTCCGATCTCGTCAAGATCATCTCCGTCGAAGTCGCGTCCTGACTACCTGAGTTGCGTCACAACATTGGCCAGACGATGTCTGGCTAATCCAAGGTTGCGTCGACATATATCCCCTTTGCAAAATCCTAAGCAAACGTCAGACAACGTCTGACGATTCCGGCACTCTCCACATCGCCCAGACACCGGCTGGGTAATTCAGCAGACGGACAAGTCTCCAGACGCTGTCTGGAAAATGCAGCCCGGATTTTGAGGCCAAACGCGCTAAAGTTTCTTCGTACGCAATGGACGCTTTCCGAGACGAGGTTTCGACTCGATAGCATTCTGTAGATAAAACTCATGCAATTTGGCTTGGAGCAGCTTCTTGTCGGGTAGTTGCGTCTCGTATTGCGCTATCAGCGTTGGGGACAAGCTGCGGCTGAGCGAGTATTCGACGACTTCGTCGTTCTTGCTTGCGCAAAGCAGAACGCCGATGGATGGCTGCTCGTGTGGTTTGCGAACGTCCCGATCCAACGCCTCCAAGTAAAAGTCCAGTTTGCCGAGGAACTCCGGCCGAACTCGCTGACTTTCAACTCGATGGCGACCAGGCAGTTTAGCCCTCGATGGAAGAAGAGCAGGTCGAGCGCGAAATCCCGATTGCCGACCTGTAGAGGGTACTCGGAACCTACGAAGCAGAAGTCTCGTCCTAGCTCGATGAGGAAGTTCTTCAGTTTATCGAGTAGACCGCGATGCAGATCCGCTTCGGCATGGCTTGCCGGCAGGTCGAGGAACTCGACTGCGTACGCATCTCGAAAGACGTTGATTGCGTCTGGATATCTTTGTGTCACCAGTGGTGTCACTTTAGGCGGATGCAGGATGACGCGCTCGAACAAGGCTGAATTGAACTGACGTTCCAGTTCTCGCCTGCTCCATCGCTCCCGAATGGCCATCCGGATATAGAACTCGCGCTCTTCCACGCGCTTGCTCTGCCCCAGGATGATGAGATGGTGCGACCACGGCAATTGTGTCACCAGTGGTGTCACAATCGATTCTTCCTTATAGGCCTCGTAGAACTGCCGCATTCGGAACAGATTCCTGCGAGTGAATCCACGCAGCCCTGGCTCCGTTCGCGCGATGAATTGAGCCAAGCGATCCACAACCCCATCACCCCACTCCGCAGTTTCGATCTTCTTGCTAATCGTGGCACCGATATTCCAATAGAGATCGATCAGGGTTGTGTTGACTGCTTGGAATGCCTTCTCTTTGGAGGCGGCAACCAGCTTGGCCACTTCGGAGAATGTCGCTTCGTCCTTCTTTGTTACTTTCAAATTCGTTGATGGGGGTTTTGAGGGCATCGCTCGTTTCCAATCTCCATCATAGACAAAGGGTCGCACCACTTTCCCAACATGCTTGGCGGGAGTAGGCATCCTCCCGCACTCCGACCCTACGGCTCTCCGCTTCCCACCTCTGCGGGCCGTTCCTTCCCGCAACGCCCTCCCTGAAGTCCGGCGCGCTGACGCGCGCGAATAAGGTAACCAAACCTCGCTGAGGGCGCTGCCCTGGCGCGGCGCAAGGGTATCCCCATAATTTTTCCTGCGTAAAAATCACTCGCTACGCTCGCCCATCGGGTGGGCGATACCCCTCCCTTGCGCCTTGCCGCCCGCCTTCGCCAGGAGGCGTTCGGCATGTAGGTACATGCCACGCATGGCATGAAAAGCAACGGCAACCGCCAAGGAGGAAACACCCATGAACACCGCAGCCATCACCACCGCATCCACTGTCACCCCATTCACCCAAAACCTCAAACAGCCGCAGCCAAAGCAACAGACAGCGAAAGAGGCTGTAGCGGCCAACGTCCTAAGCCCTTATCGAGCAGTTGGAGCAGGGCCACTCAGACGGACTCACCGCATACCTCACAGCGATGGGATGTTTTCACAATTACAACTTTGGCAACATCCTTGAGATTGCACGGCAGAAGCCGGACGCAACCCGCGTTGCTGGACTCTATGCATGGAACCAGCTTGGCCGGAAGGTCAGGAAGGGAGAGCGCGGAATCCGCATCCTTGCTCCTGTGATCGGAGTTCGGCGGAAGAAGGATGCCGAGGCCGAGAAAGACCTCCGCACCCAGAACCAAGCTGTATTGGTCGGGTTCCGCTCTGCCTACGTCTTTGATGTTTCGCAGACCGAAGGGAAAGAGCTTCCCGCACTTTCCGAGCGCGTTACGGGCACCGTTGGAGAATACCGGGAGCGGTTGATTGATTTCATCTCCGCCCAAGGCATCCAGCTTGATTTCAAGGAGAGCATCGCCCCTGCTTTGGGCATGAGCTACGGCGGCAGGATCGCCATCCTTCCTGGACAGGGCGAAGCCGAGGAGTTCAGTACGCTTGTTCACGAACTCTCACACGAAATGCTTCATAAGGCCGGGCGGCGCACTGCAACAACCAAGACCGTTCGAGAGACCGAGGCCGAGGCCATCGCGTTTGTTGTGGGCAAGACCATCGGACTCGACACAGGTCGGGCATCCGCCGACTACATCCACCTGTATCACGGCAATGCGGCACTTCTCACCGAAAGCGTCGAAGTTATCCAGAAGACTTCTGCCGTCATCCTGTCTGCTCTTGAGATCAAGGCCGACACTGCTCTCTCTGATGCCCCTCGACTAGCGGAAGCAAGCTAAAGAAAAGTCGGCGGGCGGCTTCCGCCGCCCGCTTCACTCTAAGTTTGCGAATCAAACGGGTGTAATTGGGTGTCCTCTCGGGTGCCGTAGAGGGCCTCGTAGACATTCCCTTTCTCTCTCTCTCACGCTAAATGCCCGTCTTCCCGCCCTGAAGGTCGCTCTCAGAGGAGCGAGAGCGCCTGAATCTGGGTGAGTAGGCCCAGAGACTTTCACCCTGAGCCCCTCGCAGAACCGTGCGTAAATCTCTCGATTTACACGGCTCCCATTATCCAACCGAATATCTGGTAACGCTCCAGTAGAAAAACATCCGAGGAAAGCAGTTCTTCATATGCCCTTGATCAAGCCGTAGTAGCCGGGAAGATCTGAGTACCAACTACCGGGAAAGGGGCGCAGGTCATGAGGTACAAACGGATCCCTAAATTTCTCCTCATACCGTTTCGGCGGGACGAAAGCATGCATATCGTTCTGGTGGTGAGGTTCAAGCTGGGAAATCACCAATAGGAACGGTTCTTTGTGCTCTTGTTTCAGGAAGCGGACTGCTAAACCGGTTAGGAAATCGGCACGGTATATATCTTTGAAATGGATCGGGGTTCCATCACCCGACCAGATCGTGCCTTCGTAGGGTTCCGTAGTCAATTCCAGTACATTGGACGCTTGCCAAAGCACGTTGAATCCGCCGCGGTGTTCTGGCGCGACAAAGCCCTTTTCCCCTTGGTCGGCTTTCCCATTAAAAGGCGCCAAATGCCATTTCCCAATGTAATTGGCGGTGTAGCCATGTTCGCGCGCCGCATCCGCGATGGTTTTCACTCCTTGATTGAATCCAAGCCCGAGCTTCCAGGTTCCGGTCTGCGTCGCATAGCGCCCGGTAAACAGACAGCTGCGGGAGGGAGTGCATAGCGGCTGGTTGGTCACACAATGATTGAAGTTGGTCCCATGCCTGGCAATGCTATCGATGTTCGGGGTTACTGTGGTTGGATTGTCCTCGTTCCATGAACGAAGTCGGCACGAAATTGGTCGGAAATAAAGATGACGATGTTGGGCTTCTTCCGTGTCGGAGTCTCGGCTTCCGCTCGGGAGCCAGTTGTCATCGAAACAACGGCCGCTGCAGCGGCCTGCTTGAGAAAATCGCGCCGTGTGCCTGAAGGTTGACCGCCGAGATCGTTTGTATGCGCTGTCATAGCTCCGCCCCTGGACCATACGGAGCCATGGCGACCGTAATATATGGGTTGAATATCTGATCTTTGTGTTCCTGTGCAAACTTCCACATGCGCTGCAGCAAATCTCGCCGCACGTCAGCCAGGTCTGGGGGAAGTGGAGGCAATGCGACATCGTTGCCGTTCCCATAGCCTTTCCCTTGTTCCACTATGGTGCGCGATTGTTTCACGTCGGGGAACGCGAGGTTCACCATTTCGTGGGGGTCTTGTTTCAGGTCGTAAAGTTCGTCGTAATCAAATCCGTTGTAGACGTATTTATGATCCTTCGTCATGACGATTCGTTGGGTGTAATAGAGTTCCACCCCGTTAAGTTGGCTGAAGACGGCATCTCGCCAGTTCGCTGGTGTCTCACCCTGCAGCCATGGCAACAGACTCTTTCCAGACATCTGATAATTCGAGGATGGAATCTCCGCCGCTTCCAGAAACGTAGGCGCAAAGTCTGTCGTGGATACAAATGCATCGACTTGACGGCCGGGACGGGCGATGCCGCGCGGCCATCGGATAATAGCGGGAATGTTGTATCCCTCACGAAAACTTGGCACGCCTTTGGCCCACAATCCGTGCGCCCCCGCATAATCGCCATGGTCCGAGACATAGACGACCAGGGTGTTCTCGGCTTGACCTGTCTTTTCGAGGGTATCTAATAGAAGGCCAAACAGAGCGTCCTGTATGGTCGTCTTGGCCCAATAATGCAGAATAGCCATTCGGACTTCGTCATCGCTTAATTGGGCCCAGTATTGGTACCGCATCCGCTGATAGATGCGGGGCTTATCTCCCAATATGTCCCGAAAATTCGGGGGTAACTCAATCGATTTTGGATCGTACATATCGATAAAGCGTTGGGGTACGTCGTAGGGATCATGCGAGCCATCGTTGGAGACCATCAAGGCCCAGGGATGGCCGCTGCCAGCGAGACGCTTCAGCTTTTCCGTTCCCGCCAGAACAGGCTTGTATTCTTTTTCAACTGCTCCTATAGGATTGGAACCTTGCACAGGCAATGTTTTGTATAGTTCGACATTTCCCCAGCCAGGCCGGAATACTTCACCGGGATTTCGAGGGCCTGTTTCGCTAAGTTCCGCCCTCGCCTTCACCCAGGCACTGTCTTGTCGATCTCGTCCCGGAAAAAACCGGTGTTCCGGTGTCTTTCTATGGGGAGTGTATGAGTTGGTCCAACCTGCATCTTGAGGAGTTAAATCGAGGCCAACGTGCCACTTTCCGGAGTAATCGAGTTGATAGCCTGCGTTCCGCAAATACTCTGGGAAGAACCTGATTCCTGGGTAGGGGTTCGCGTGGATCGCAGTATTCGTCTCGACGTTATTGAAAACTCCGTGCTCGCTGGAGTATACATCCGTCTCCTGCTGCTCGATATACTGGCGAATGTAGGACTCGAGCACATCGTCGGCCATCGCCCACTTTGAAGTATCCGGATAAAGAACTTCCTTCTCCAGATAAAAACAATATTTGCAATCCAGATTGCAAATCGGGCCGATCGGTTTCGTCAGCACATGAAAGGCGGTTGCGCTCATCGCTCGCCTCCGTCATTGTGCTTGTTGAGAACGCCTGTCATTTATAACTCCTATTTGATGCCACTCGTATGGACCGGAACGGATGTCTCCTTACTTCGGCCTGGTTGCGCTCACCATTGTCAAACCTGTGGCGTAATCCAACTCTCGTGGAAGATAGCCATCATTCTCCCGCTGGCGTGTCATGCCTGCATTTTCCCAGGTCTCCGGAAACTCTGGCCGCCAGGCGCGCCTGCCCCAGTAGTAGCCTCGGAATGGATCGCGCGAGGTATTCATCCAGTTCAGCAAGCGGTCGTGCAGGCCGTTTCGGATGGCGGCGTGTTCCTTTGAGTCGATGAGATTGTTCATCTCTGCGGGGTCTGTCTCGAGGTCATAGAGTTCATCCGTGACCATGAGATTGACGGCTAGCTTGTACCTTCCATCGCAGATGCAGCGAATGCACTGAAATCCTCCGAAGCTGTCGTGGTCCACTTCATAGCGTCCAAACTCGATAAATACCTCTTTGTGGGTCAATGCTTTGGGGTCCTGAATGATGGGAAGTATGCTGCCGCCCTCGAGAGTCCTGGGAATTTCAAACCCAAAGAACTCCATCAATGTTCCGGCAAGGTCGATATGCGATACCAGACTCGAAGAAGTCGAATTCGCCGGCGCATGGCCGGGCCATTTTGCAAGGAAGGGTATGTGGGTTATCTCTTCATACATCGCCGGCCCCTTGTCGACGAGACGATGTGATTCCAGGAACACGCCGTGGTCGGCGGTATAGATCACCAGCGCGTTCGGCGCGCTCTTTTCAATTTCATCCAAAACACGCCCGATTTCGTGATCGATAAACGTGTGCGCTCCGAAATACTGCTTCGGGTGGATCGGAGGCTGTACTTTTCCCAGTCTTCCGTCTGCCCAGATTTCTTGCTCGACCGGTTTATCGGTCAACGGATCATTGACATTCGAGCTGCTGGGAAAAACATAGTCCTTATACATCTCGGTGTATTCCAAGGGGCAAAGGCTAGGACCGTGGGGCTCGTCGTAAGCCACGCACAGCAGATAGTCCTCGTTCTTGTGTCTGGCAAGGAAATCGACTGCACGATTCGTAACACGATGGCCATAACACATGTCGGCAGTCCAAGACCCATCCCTTCCAGTTGCCGGCCTGCGGGAGCGCATCCGGTCTTCAGGAGAAAGTTCACTCAGATAATCCCGCATGTCATACCAGTAAACGGGATCCCATCCTGGTGCGGGGATTCCAGTGTCAAAATAGTCCGTACCGGAGAGATGCCACTTGCCCATGAAGGCACAGTGAATACCTTTGTCGTGTAACCGTTGCCCGATCGTGTGTACCGTGTCTCCGAGCGGCATACTGTTGCCCCAAACTCCGTTGGTGTGGGGAAATAGTCCAGTCCAGACTGCGGAGCGTGCCGGCGCGCAGACTGGCTGGCAGTTATAGGCCCGTTCAAAACGGATTCCTTCTCGAGCCAGGCGATCCAGATTGGGCGTCTTCAAGCCGGTTTGCTTGTTGCAGTTCAGCATGTCGTAGCGGACCGACTCTCCCAGAATCACGACCACCTGGCGTGGCTGGCCTGTGATCGGAGAGGCCATCTGCCAGAGCTTCTCCCTGGCCGGCAAGCCGTCGCTGCTCTGCTGCGTATTTCCAGTCGCTGCGAGCGCCGGGTTTGTGCAACTTACCGCCGATGCTACTCCGGCCACTCCTACCGATTTCACAAACTCTCTTCGATTCATAATGAATTCATCCCAAATCTTGTTGCTTTGCAATCTTGCGGAACAATTCGTAATCGATCGCATCGATGCGATGATCGGGCCAACTTCTCAGTCATAGCTCTTGGTAGGCCAAAGTTTTACCGGACTTCCGGTGTTGTCTTTGTACTTTTCACGCAATTGTTTGAGCTGACCAACTAGGTCGTTCGCTACAGTCTCATAGGCTGGATGTATCTTGTAGCCCGACCATTCAAACAAGTTTTCCATTTCGTCTGGATCTTTTTCGAGATCGAAAAGCTCCCACTCATTCACCGTGTAATAGCTGATCAGCTTATACCGATTGGTTCGAACTCCGTAATGGGGAAGGACCCAGTGGGGAGGAGCAAATTCGTAGTAGTGATAATAGAAAGAGGTTTGCCAGTCCTGCGGAGCGCTGCCTTTCATTAACGGAGAGATACTCTTACCCTGCATGTCGCTGGGAACAGGCAGGCCGACGAGATCGAGAACTGTCGGCGCATTATCGATGCTCACCATCCAGTCCTTGCTGACACTACCTGCCTTGGTGTGGCCCGGGTAGCGAATCATCCAGGGAACCCGGATCGCCTGTTCATACATGAATCGCTTGTCGAACCAGCCGTGGTCGCCCAGGAAAAATCCATGATCCGCTGTATAGACAACGATCGTATTTTCCGCGAGACCGCTTTGATCCAGGTAGTCGAGCAGCCGTCCTACATTGTCGTCCTGGGAACGCATGGTCTCCAGGAAGTGTCCCATGAACTGCTGATAGTTCCACTGCTTGCGCTGGCGCTCCGTCAAATCTTCGGGAGGGTTAAATCCCCGCATCTCCGCAATCCGCATTCTGGCTTCTCCCGCCGCAGAGGCCCGCATCGAATAGTCATCGTAGAATGTGCCTGGCTCAGGGATGCGGGTATTGGCGTATAGGTTCTCGTATTTATGCGGCGGATCGAAGGGGCGGTGGTCGTTGAAGAATTGGACCATCATGCAGAATGGCTCTTTGAACTGCTTGATTCCTTCAATGGTGAAGTCGGTCACATTGTCGGTGATATACCCCGGATAACTCTTCTCTTCAATAACGTTGCTGCCTAAACTGGGATTTCTCAGATAGCCGGTTGGCTTGTAGTAAGGTCCGCCGGCGCCACGCTTGAAAACGAAATAATCAAACCCTGCCACGCCGGGATTGGCTGGTTCCAGATGCCATTTGCCTACCAGTCCCGTCTGATAACCATGACGTTTCAATATTTTGGGAAATGTCTCCTGGGACGCATCAAAGTGTGCGTGGCTCAAACCCAATAGGGGGGCTGCAGGATTGGTAGTCATTCCATTCAGATGGTCGTACTTCCCTGTAAGCAGCGTAGCCCGGCTCGGAGCGCACAATGCATTGGTTACAAAACTGTTATCGAAACGCATGCCTTCATTCGCGATGCGATCGATATTCGGCGTGCTCATCAGCCAGCTTCCGTAGCAGCTCAACACATGGAGCCGAACGCCTTCTCCTGTGATCCATAAGATATTCGGCTTATCGGAAGATCGACCTTTGCGCGAGGTTCGAACGGCCGGATGGGGGTGCGAAGCTTGTTCCGCGCCGCGTTGCCCCGACAGCGAGGAAGGCAGCAAGGCAGAACCCAAAGCGGCTCCTCCCAACCTTACCAGTGCTTCTCTGCGAGTGATCGAGTGATTGTCGTTGCTCATGATGATGGCGTTCTTCCCGAATAGAAATCCACTACATTTGACTCCAAAAAATGGTAGTCTTCCGCCAAGTTGTATATTTCATAAATCGAACTCGCTGATTTCAGTTCAGCATTCGTGCATCCTCCTGGGTCTCTTTTTCTGTTACTGCTTAATCGTGATCGAAGCCTGGAGGGGCAGATCTCGCGATGAACGACCAACATATACAGTGCGTTGTCCTGTGGGAGTTACCCACTTCCCACTGGAGACGAACCAGTATTGCAAACAGCGGAGCGGCACATGCAGCGTCACCGTCTTTACCTGACTTGGATTGAGATGAATCCGGTCGAAGGCGGCCAGAGCACGCACCGCGAATTGCTCGCCTTGCGGCGGTTCGCTCGGTGGCCCAACATACACTTGCGGAACTTCATCGCTCGCGGTTGCTCCAACATTTTTTACCTGGAAGCTAACGCTAAGACCGCCGACCTTGCTATTTGCAACCTTCAGTCCTGAATACTTAAAGTGCGTGTAGGACAAGCCGAATCCAAATGGGAACAGCGGCTGGATCCCTTGTTTGTCAAACCAGCGGTAGCCCACGAAAATACCTTCGGAGAACACGCCCGTGCCGCTCGGATTATCTCCGCGACGTTCGGGATGTGCGGGATCGGTGGCAGGATAGTCTGTCAGCTTGCGTCCCCACGTGAACGGCAGCCGCCCTGCCGGACTTACTCTACCCAACAGAACGTTCGCCGTTGCCCAGCCACCCTCATCTCCCGGCCACCACATCTGCAATACTGCTTTCACCTTATCAAGCCAAGGCATCGTCACCGGCTGACAGAGATTGAGCACCACAATAGTATTGGGATTGACGGCGGCGACATCTTCGATCAATTGGTCCTGATTACCCGGCAAATGGAAGCGCGGATCGCCTTGCGCCCAGACAAACACCACCGCTGTTTTGGAATGGCGGGCCGCATCGATCGCCGCATCATAATTTGCTTTTTGCTGTTCGGGCGTCACCCAGCTCAAACGGATCTGGATGGGGTCTCCGGAGGCATCCGGAGAGACCTTGATCGAAAATGGATGCGAGCCGGCCGCAAGTTCGAGAGCCTTGCTGACATTGTCGAGGCCGTCCGTGGTGGGCAACACATTGCTTTCTCCAGCCTGTGTAATGTCACCATGAACATACATTTTCCCGTTCTTCGCCACCTGCTTTCCATCGAGCCGGAAAGTGCCGTAGGCCCCGAGTATCTGCATGTGCAGTTGATAGCTGCCCGATGACGGGATGGTCAGAGTTCCATGCCACTGATAGGAGGAGGACGAAGGTAACGCCTTCCCGTTTGATTTTGTGAAATCGAGTTGCGCATCCACTTTCGCCGGGCCTGATTTACCGGAAGTCCTTTCCAGTCCGGGCTGGCTGTCATGAAACAGATACTTCGCCGGGATTGCCGTTCCGGTCCGGTCGTCGGCCACCGCATAGGAAATATGAACCCCTGTCTCGCCGATGGTCTCATTTTTCAAAGCTGTAACCGTTCCAATCTCACGCTCTGGAAGACCTACTGATTTTTCTCCTGGCTGGCCCACAGCGATCGTCTGTCCCGCGCCCGGTCCGATCAGCAACAGCGACTGGAGATCGCCTTTCGTAAGAGGCAACGCATGGCTCTCGTTCTTCAATAGGGTCGCGGCGTCTTCGCTGGTTTTCTCCACCACCTTTGCATTGGCTGCAATGTCTGGCGCCGTTATCGTGTGCTTGGATTTTCCATCCAAAAGCCCAAAGCGATCCATCTCGAAGAGCACCCGGCCCGCGGCCCGAGTGATTGTCGCTTCACTGACTAGGCCGGACTGAAGAGCCTGTTTCAGGTTCATCACCGAACGGTCATGGGCGTCGCCCATAAAATACGAGTGCCTTTTCATCGCAGCTGGGATCGGTACCGGTCCCGGCATCTCGATATCCAGCCCATTGTTGATAAACGTAGTCGCATGCGTCGCGCCCCAATCGGAGGTGACAAAGCCTTGGAAGTGGAGCTCGTCCCGAAGTATCTTGATCAACGTATCGGAATTCCCGCAGGCATATTGTCCATTCACCTTGTTGTAGGAGCACATGATCGAGGCAACTTCTGCATGGATAGCATCAACGAAGGGAGCCAGGTAGATTTCGTGCATTGCCTGCGGTTCCACATCGACGTTGTAAGTGCTGTGGTCGCTGGAGCCGTTGGAATCGAAAGCAATGTAGTGCTTGGCCATTGCCATCACTTCCAGGCACTGAATACCCTGGACTTCCGCAGCGCCAATCTCTCCGGTCAAAAGCGGGTCCTCCCCGAAGGTGTTATATCCCCGCCGGAAAGTGACGTCGCGATCGATATTGATAAATGGCTGCAGCGCCACATCGATGCCGTGTGACCTGTCTTCGCGCGCAATGGTGATTCCGTTCTGCCGTGCGTCCTCCTTGCTGAACGTCGCAGCCAAACCCATGGTCGCCGTGATCGCCATTGCCGGCACTCGCGTCAATACGCCGGGAGGTCCATCAGCAAGCCGGAGCGACGGAATCCCCAATCGTGGTACGCCTGGCAAATAACCTGCCTGCCCCTGGTAGGTCAAAGGATTCTCCGCCGCGCCATACAGCATTGTGATCTTTTCATCAATTGTCATCTCGCTCAGCAGCTTGTCGACGCGCACGTTCCTCGCGACCGCGGGAATGGACGTGTCTTTCCTCGCCGCCGCGAACAGCATGCCGATGCTCATGAAGCCTGCAACGAGGATCGCCATACAATGCACAACCATCCTTCGGAGTCGGTTCCAAGGCCGATTGTTTTCGTCCAAGTGCTGTGGGCATGCAGCTTTCACCGCCGGATTCTTAGAAAACCTAATGATTCGCACACTCATATATCTGTTTTTCTTCAAGGATGTTTTTCCCTTCCCTATTAGGAACTACATTCCGTCGCAAGCAGAGCAAACTTTCGTGCTACCTGCCCGTCCAGACTGGAGCCAGCCACGCGACCGGTTTCGAGGGGTCTGCCTTGGGAGCATCTCCGCCGCCAGCGTTCCATACCCTGACGAAAAAGTATTTGTTGGTAGAATCGTGAATCGTCGGACTCCACTGCACGGAATAATCCGGTGTGGCAGGAGAATATGTCTGCACTACCACACCACCATCCCTAACAATGTCAAGCTTGGTAATTTTGTCGTTGGGATTGTTTGTATCCGGATCGCTGATGGAAATGTCGAACTTAAAAGTTTTAGGCCGGTTCAGTGTCGATCCCATGATCGCGCCGTTCACGGTGTATTGGCATTTGATGTCCCTATCGAGCGAGGCATAAGTGCGCCGATGTCGCATCGCCTCCAGAATGGCGACTTTCGTCTTGCTCGTTGCTAGAACGAAGGTGCGGGACGTGTCCTTGGAAATCCCAGTCAGGCCATGGTTATCCAAGCCGGAAACTGGCGACACCTTCCATCCCTTGTCGAGAGCATCGATAAAGCTTTCATAATGGATGTGATTGTTCGAGTTGATGACTTCCAACATGGTAATGATGTTGGTGATTTGTGGATCGCGGTAGGCCCAGTCATTATACTGATGAGGACCGGGGTGGTTGAAGCTCACCACGACTGGGCCAACCCCGTTTGGCCGCGCGGTCTTTAACCACTTATACAAATACGGAAGATCGACTCCCGGCGCCAAAGCGTTTAAGATTCCTGCGCTATTGATCACATTAAGATGACCCTTTCCACCGGGCCCGTCGTTCTCGGAATATTCGAAGGCCGCCAAGGCCACAAACTTGCGGCCTGTAGCTTGGGCTGCTTCCCGTTTGGTGGCCAGCCAATTCGGATTGTTCGGACTGGGTGGATCGAAGGATGCTTCCTGCGAGTGGTCGGACGTGACATAGAAGTCATAGCCATTCGCATGGGCCAGTTCGTAATGCTTCGATGGCGGCCCCTGATATTTTTTCCAATCGAGCTTCAGAATACTGTTGGGGCTTGGATATTGCCAGGAATTGATCACATAGATGGTCGCGCAGTTGTTCTTGCTGGCGACGTATCCTGCCGTCCACGTGCCAAAAGGGCTCGTTGGGGGATCTCCCGCATAGACGAGAATACCGGCGCAACCCGGCTTGCGGACATATTGCTCTCCATGCGACCAGGTGTAAGCGGTATGCGAGTGGGTGTTGCCCGTATAGATGTCATATTTGAGGGAAGATTTCGTTTGACCTGTGACGACATTGGCTATCAAAAGACCCATTGCAACTACACAGAATTGATGAGACTGAAAGACCCGCATAAACTTCTCTCCTCCAAGCTACTTTCCGCTACTTCCAAGCGAGTCGCACCGGGCGATCAAAAGAACTACTTGGCCGACAACTGCAAGAACCTCGCATCAGGCATCAGAATCTGAAAGTTCCGCCGCGTGGTGATCTGGCCGCCGTTCGAACTATCATCGCTGATACTTGGATTCCCATTAGGCTGGGGTATTCAACACGTTAAAATATCGACGCGAAACTCGAGTGTTGTTGGCGGTAAACAGCAAAATCTTCGAAGATCGACATATTTACGCGCCCATATCCAGGCCCGGTGATCGTGTTCAGCCGGCTACCGAGATATGGCAGAGCAGTAAGTCCGAGGATCCGAATTGAACTGTGTCCCAGGGCGGCATGGTCGCCATCATCGCTATCCCGATGACCGCGAACGCAAGGTGCCGCAAACCATGCGGAATGCGCAAGTTTTTTTGATCCTAAGCGCATATACGGCTCTCATCTGGCCTGCCACTTTACTCTTCTTTTCATCGGACCTGTGGTTGATTGGGGATGGCTGTTTTCCTAAAAAGCGTAGCGTAGAGCAAATTGAACGATCCGGGGCGCGGCCGATCCGGTGATCTTGCCAAAGGCGGCGGCTGTAAGAACCCCATTGGGATTGTTCAGGTTGACGTTATTGAATACGTTAAAGACTTCGCCGCGAAACTGTAGGTTCGTCTCTTTCCAAAGAGCGAACGTCTTGAAACCCGATAGGTCCGTGTTGACGGTTCCAGGCCCGACCAAAGGGTCTCGTTTCGCATTGCCGTAGGGAACATTCGCGGGGACTTGAGCGAATGCCGCAGTGTTGAAGTACTCGGCGATCTTTTGCCTTCGGCTGCGGCTACCCGTCAGGATCGGGTTTCCAACGACATTCGGTCGGTCGGTACCAATTCCATCCACATTCGAATCTTTGTTAGAAGTGATATTGAACGGATTTCCTGTCGCCAGGGTAGTAATGCCATTGATCTGCCAGCCGCTCAGCACTTCCTTGCCGACCAAGCCCCAGCGATGCACCGGGGGAGCGGCCCATAGATAGGAGGCTACGAACCTCTGCGGGACCTCCAGGGTAGAGGGAGCCCAGTCCATGCCGATGTCGTTCTGATTTACCAACGCGAAATTCGTCGTGCTGGAAGGATCGAGCGACACATCATCCATGTCCTTCGACCATACATAGTTGGCGCTCAATGAAAACCGATGCGCGAACCTTCGGGTCAGAGTCGCCTGAAGAGAGTTGTAGGAAGCATTGCTGGCAGGATCCTCCTGTGCGATCTGGCCATAGGGTTGGTACGGCCGGCGCATGTTGATATTGGCGGCAGTAGCACCAGGACCGTAGATCGGCGCATTCTGGTCCCGCGCCACATAAGTCTCGCGAGTGATGCTGCCAACGTATGCAAGACGGCTACTCCAATTCACACCGTATTGTTGTTCCAGGGCCAAATTGAATTCCTGAGCATACGGCACCTTGCTGCAATTCGGTGGAAGTCCCGCGAGAGAGGCGCCCGGCACAAACTTTGGATTCTGCAGGTTTGGTACGAAAGGAAACGGATCCGCGCCTACGCCATACGGGTTCACCAGATTTGGAGTGGATGTGAGCGTTACGGTGAGGAAAAAAGGCTCCTGCTCCAGGTTTCCGATGAACGTTTCCTGCGATGCGGCATAGAAAAAGCCGTAACCGCCACGAAGGGCCGTCTTGCCATTTCCAAACACATCGTAAGCAAAGCCCACTCGAGGAGCGAACTTTAGGTACGAGGTGTGCAGGGTGCCGTCCGGCACTCCGGGGTCCCCCGCCGACAGCACGCCAAGAGGTGCAGTGGGGAAGCGTGTCGATTGCACGCCTGGCACAAAGGTTCCGGTGTTGTTTTGTCCGGAGAACGGAGGATACACTTCCCAGCGCAATCCCAGGTTGAGAGTGAGCCTGCCGGTGGCTTTCCAGTCGTCCTGGATGAAGAGGGAGGGGTCGATTTCGTGGACGCGGTGAAAACTGCCAGGATTTTGTGTGAGGCTACTGGACATGCCGAGTTCAAAGTCCGCCAGCGCGTTGCCGGTAAAGATTCCGCTGTATGTGCTCTTGGTCGAGGCTAGATAACTTGCGGTTTCCTGGTATCGGTTAAAGATAAAACCGCCGCCCATTTTGAGGGCATGCCTGCCGAGTATCCAGTTGAAGGTGTCTGCGATGCCATAACTGAGCTGCGCTACGGTAGTTGGGCCGCTACCCCCAGTGCCCATGGTCCAATAACCGGTGATTGCGAACTGCGGCTGTGTAACTAAGGCGTTTGGAGATCCCTCCGCCATATTGCTACCTAAATCCGTCAGCGTGTTGTTGCTGAAGAGGTTGGAATTGACGAGCTTATTCAAGGTATAAAAGACACGAAACTGATTCAGCGCATTCGGAGAAACGGTCCAGGTATCGCTCAAGACCGCATTTGTCTGGGTATCACTGGATAAATCCCCGCTATAATCGAGAATCTGGTTTCCACCTGCGCTCGGATTGGGGACGCTGCCCTGCGAGTCAAAGTACGTCCCGGATAATTTATGGCTGTCTGTCAACTGGTAATCGATCCGCGCCAGTCCCTGGTTCGCATTTGTGTTCGCATTCGCTTCCTGCTGAGGAGACTTCAATGTCACTGGGTCTTCCAGCGGCACAGTCTTCAGCGCGTTTTGCGCGACCGAATCGAGCGCGGCGTGGCAAATGACAGGCGCGGCCGTGGTGCCGCAGTTTGTGCCAGCGGGCAGTTTCGTGGGCTTTTTGCTGCTTGCGCTGAAATTGCCCATTGACTCCAGGGGCGTCAAGGTTGTTAAAGAACCCTGGAAGATTGTATAGGGCGTGTGGATCCGCAGACCTTGGTAGGACAGGAAAAAGAAGGCTTTGTCGCGGAAGATCGGGCCGCCGAAATTGGCCCCGAATTGGTTCTGCTTGAGCGGGGTGACGCCGCTGGTGCTAAAGGCATTCTTGGCATTCAAGGCATCGTTTCTCAGATATTCATACAGCAAGCCATGGAAGCTGTTGGTGCCCGATTGAGTGATAATGTTGACGACGCCGCCAGGGTAACGCCCGAATTCCGCGTCAAAATTACTGGTTAGTAGACGGAACTCCTGTAGCGCATCGGGATTCGGTATCAGATTGCCGCCCCCGCGTTCCATAGAGGTGTCATATGCCCCATCGAGATAGTAACTGTTGAACTGGACCCGCTGTCCGTTAGTGCTGAAGGTAGTGCCAATGTTGTCGCCGATGGTCGCGCCGGCGGCATAGTTAGTGACGCCCGGCACCAACTGCACCAGGTCATAAGCATTTCTTCCATTCAGCGGCAGGTCCTGAATGTGCCTCTGATCGACCGTCTGACCCAGTTGCGATTCGCGGGTGTCCACCATAGTTGTCCCCGCTCTCACCGTGACGCTTTGGGAGATGGAGCCTGTCTGCATGGTGAACATTACGTGGACGTTCTGGTTGGCACTGAGAACGATGCCGCTCTGCATTACCGATTGGAAGCCGGCAATCTTTGCGGAAACATTATAGTTGCCCGGATCGAGCACGGGAAACGTGTAGTTTCCGGAGATGTTGCTCTGTGTCATGTGGCTTTCGCGAGTATCGACGTTTGTCACGACTACGGATGCATTGGGGATGACCGCACCTGTCGAATCTGTGATGGTGCCATAGATCGATCCCGTCGTCGTTTGCGCTTGACCTGCCGGCATAACAACAAGCATGGTCATGGCACAGAGAAAAACAACTAATATCCGCCACCCAGTTCGGTATATTTTCATATTGCCTCCAAAGTGATATTTCAATGGTCGATATTGCAATTGACTTTTATTAAGACACAAAGGCGTATCGGCCAATGGCTGCCTATTGCAAGCTAAATTCCTGCTATGCCATTTTTTCGATCTGAGGTCTTTCTTCAATTGCACTTCTACAAAATCATCAAAGCCATTGGACTTCGGCGCCTTAAATTTCGAGGGGGAACAAAAAGTTCCCCCTCGAATAAGCTTCCATGAATTAGGGCAATACAAATTTGGAGTCGTTTGCCAACTTGTTATAGTCGGCCTGCTCAGTAGGATCTAGAAATACATTGGGATCGCCGCCGTACTCCACCTGGTTATAGAGTGTGCCGATCGCATCGAAGACAACATATGCGTGGATGTATGGATAGGTATTGTTATCCAGCGCTGTCTTGCCATCCGCATAAAACTGGTAGGCGTCCGCTTGGCTCAAATTGCCGCCAATGCCAAACTCCCCTAGCATCCATGGCTTAGATTTATAGTTATAGGTGGAGTTAGAAAGAGATTCAAGCGTGTTATAAAAGAAGTTGGTTGTATTTATCCAGCCGACGCCGGTAGTGTCATAAGGATCCCACGCTACCCAATCCACGTATGTATTGCCGGGCCATAATGCATTCGTCATGCAGGGATCGAACTTGCTATAGCCTTGATAAATCATTACCCATACCACATTCGTCACGCCATCATTGTTAAACCGAGTCCGGACGTTATGCCACATATTCACATAGTCAGCTTCCGAACCGGAACTGGCGCCCGACTTCAGCGTACAGTTCAACCCGGGATTGTTTTTCGACACATTGTTCTCCGGTTCGTGATAGATCGCTAAAAATACCTTATGAGGCGAGACGCTTTTGATTGAGGCCGCCATTTCGTCGATCTGCGCATTCACTGTGCTGTCACCCCCTGCTCCGTTGATCCATGGGTCCGCCGGCTTCCAATTGATCAGCATGTAGGTATTGGCGCGGTCGATGAAGTACACCTCTTCAGAGGAAAGGCTTACATCCCCTACGGGGTGATAATTATGGACGATGCTCATCTGTCGTCCAACCCTTTGTTCGTGATAGAGTATCTGCGATTCGAAGTCTGAGGAGGTTTGCGGATATTGATTTGCATAAGCGCCCAGCCAAGGACCGCAGGAGTTCACCAAAATCGAACTGATTGTGCAAGCTTGAGGTTTTTCTTGTGCGCAAACAAGAGCAGGCAACAGTATCAGGGTCGCCAACAGTATGATCGCGCTACCAATTTTCGAGAGGGTGTTGCCGATTCTACACTTCATGGGATTTCTCCTTTGGACATGTGAGAGGTCTGAAGCGAACGGCTCTAGGATTGGTCACTCGCTGAACACTTCACAGATTGCAGAATGTGTTCGCATTGGATGGTTCTGCCGGTCTCGACGTTTTGTCAAGTATTGGTCGGTCAATAACCGTTACGCATTAAATATGGCATATAAGTTGATTAATATCTTATAAATGACAGCGTTATACAAACGCTACCGAGGGGCGTTACGCGGCGTTATATCTGCAGATGTGAAACATACAGAAGGAGAAGCCCCGAAAACTTACCAGAAATGGGTCGCCAGCAATTGTGGAGTTGAAGGAGTTGTTCCAACGACAGAGACACGGATGAGCGCTTGGAAGTTCTTGGTCTCCCAATGGATCGGCGCATGTTTCAACAGATCAGAAAACATCTCGGTATCGAACAGAATACTGGCCGCGCCCTCTGTTCCGAAGGTTCGGGTACCGACGGCAACAAGGCTGATTTGTCTGGTCGCCGAGTCGAACAGGCGACACAAAATTCCATAATCCACATCGACGTATGGGTTTGGCGGGTGCTGAATTGGCTTCCAGATTTGCTTAGTCTGGCGATCGATAAAGGCTTGTTCAATCCCATCATCGTCGGTGGTGATCGGCGCGAAGCGCAAACCGCGCGTCATCATGAGCGTCCACATCGAATCAAATCCCCCAAGGAGGAGGGTGGGCTGTTCGCGCATTTGAGAGAAAGTCAGATCGGCGCCGAAGCGCAAGTGGTAGGGGTAGTTGTGTTTAGTCAGGAACTCCGCTGCGCGTCCAAAGATCGACGTCGGCCCTATTCCCACCCACTCGGTCAGCGAGCCGTCTTTAAGATGCATGATGGGGATAAAAATGAGCAGCGGCGCCTTGCTGGCAAAGACAGGGCGCCAGAGCAAATCCAGCGGAGAGGAACGATGGCGGAAAAGTGGCGAAACCGACGCGGACGTCGCTCCCAACACCCCAAGCGCCCCACCGAGCATCCAAGCGAACTTGCGTCTGTTAAGTGGTCGCGCGATGTTCTGCGCTACACCATCGGGAAGCGCACCAGAAGCCACTGGATTCTGGGAACGATGTACAAGGGGAACATACCCCCCAAGAGGGATTTCGATTCTCAGCCCGCTATCGGGCACCGACTGATAATAATCCGACAGGCGCTTTCTGACCTCTCGGGCCTTCACGCGCACGAGGGAGTCTTCGCTTGATTCGAAGCTGGTCCCTTTTCCGAATACCTGGTGCGCGATATTGCGCTCCTTGATTGAGTCTGCCCGTCCCTCGACAGCCTCAAAAACGATATACCGAAGGAATTCCTGACAGCGTTTGCTCGTCGCAAAATTAGGACTATCGAATAGCGTATCCAGATGCTGCCGCACTTCTTCAACCGAAACTTCCAACGTCCCCTTTTGTCCCTCCCCGTTCATGCGCGCCATTATAATGCCGCCGCTCACCGCCTAGCAACAGCAGGTAATTGAGGGCGATGTTTACTGTCCATTCAAAAGAGGAGTATTGACTTTCTTCTTCGAAAGCGGTGGCCAGCGATGAGCAGATTGGCGATGCCATCAAGCCACACCTTCAACGAGCGGCCTTCTGAACGGGATGACGAGCAAATTCGAGACGTTGCAGGCCCCCGCAACCACTTAGGCGAAACGCCAACCCCAGATCTCAGTCCCACCTATTGATGCGACAAGCTAAAACAGCTTTATGGCCGCCCGCCACCAATCAAGGGAAAAATTCTCTGGTACGTTGCAAATCGTTCATCAAAAGTGCTATTGCTTCGTACCCACCGTGCCGTAACCGGACTCATCCAGGAAATCGCGTCGAAGATCTGGTTCACATATTTCTGAAGTCGCCCACTGAACAGAATCGGTTCATGATGGGCGATCCGGTTGCGGGGCTTGCGGATGCTGTTGAGCCGCGTCTGAACTTCAACGCGCCGCACGGGTCGACGAGGAAAGATTTTGACCAGGTGATCACGCCAGAGCACGTCATACTTTGGCCCGGTAAGCCCTGTACAGAAACCGAAGGAGAGTTCAGCTACGATCCGTCCCGCGTCGAGTGGCTTTCTTTCCTTTACCAAAGTATCTTTGGCTTTCCGCAGCATCGCACTCTGCTCCGGCTCCAATTTCAGGGTGTCGTACCACTCAGCCCGACCGAAATCTAAAGCGAGTTGAGCGTGGATCGTGTTGCGGAGCGAGACTTCTAGCCCTTGCAAAACGCTATAGAGAGATTCAGCGAGGAGGGTATTTTGTTCATAGAGCCGGATCGCCAACTCGCTGTCTCCGTCTACGCTCGCTCGGTAGGGCTGAAGACGATCGGCGGAGAGTGTCCTTTCAATCTCAGTCAAATTCGCTGGTGAATAGTCAAATGCTGGCATTAGCCTCATAGTACCGAACAGTGCTATACTAATTTTGTAAACCCTGGTGAACCCCTGTCGCTCCGTCGATATGTGCCCAGGGTAGTCAAATGCCGCCCTCGGGCGGCATTCATATTTTGGGACAGCGGTTCCATAAGGCTTCATCTTCGCCAGCCCACCTTACATCTCAAGAAGAGGATGTCTGCAGCACAGGCGACCGTTGGGAACTAAACCAAAGGCTCGTCTTCTGGAATTGCCCAGATCTGCCTCATCCGCCGCCAACCCAAAACCAAACCAAAATACCAACACCCTGAACCTATTTTCAATTACTGAGCGTTCTTTGAGACTACCGATCATACCGTCTAACTCGTTGATAATAAGATTTTTACGTCACTCATAACCCAAAGGTCGTAGGTTCACATCCTACCCCGCAACCAATTACTTGCAGTTTGTTTTCGATTGGCCGCTCCTCCAGATTCACTCCCACTAACTTCCATTCGCACAATTCATGGTTCAGGCGCTCGCCTTCACTGGCTTGAGCACCATCTCCATGACCTTGCTGTTGGCTTCTCGCTTGGATGAGATCATGGCCTGTCCGTAGACATTCATGGTCGTCTGGATCGAGGCATGACGCATGAGTTCCTGCTGCACCTTCATCGGCGCTTCGGTCTCGTCCAGTCAGGAACAATACAGGAGCCGAGTCATAGCCAAAGCAGCGCCGCCCGTGTGCTGACCGCACTGCATCAGACCTTCGAGTCCCCTATGAATTTCTTGGCAAGCTCTTTCACGTACAAGCTGTACATCATACCGTGGGCGGTCACCAGCACATGGGCCTGCTCGTTGTCAGAATCGATTCCCGGACTGACGGCGCCTTCTTTGTGATCTTCGCGCCCTTCGTTCTCCTCATTCAGAACTCCCGCTTCGGCGCTGCCTGATCAGGACCTACGCGACCGGATGCGATCTCGGCGACGAAGTAGTTTTCTCCCTTTATGGGCGAGCCGGCGAGACGGCGCATCATCGCGATCTGTCCCAGATGGGTCAGTGCGTCCGCAATTGGGCCCTGGAACAGTTTCTCCCATGGGGCCTGTAGCGGCTGATCGTACGCGAGGTAAGCATCAAAAGCCGCCAATGCCACATGGAAACGGTTCACATCGTCATTCCACGACTGTGGATTGGAATCGAGCCACTCGCGTTTGCCATTCGCCATCGACAGAGCCCAATCCAGTAGGTCGCAGATATGCGCCAGGATTGCGCCCGCTGAACGGCATTCGCCACCACAGGTGAAGTAAGAGAAATCTCTGGGCGGTTTCCGCAATGCTTTGCAACCACGATAGGCAAGCGTTGCGATGGTGTGGCGAAGGAACTGCCGCCCTGCATCAGGAGCCGAGGAAAGGATTGGTATCGCAGACATCATATAGCTGGTGAAGAGTTTCCTTAAGGTGAAGCGCCTGTATCCAGCTTTAGAAGTGCTTCAGCATTCCGGGAAAGTACTTTTGCATGGGCGCTTGGCTCAAGCTCGAGGGCGGACAGGGCCGACAGATTCGTTCGGATGAAGCGTCGGCCATCGTCGGGACCGAATGGATAATCGGATCCGAAAAGGAGGCGATCGGAACCAAACATTTCGTGCGCGCAGCGCATAGCCCCGGAAAGGCCCGACAGCGCTGTATCGCCGTAAAACATGCGAAAGTAATCTTCGGGTGTCTTTTCCGAAGATATCGCGCCTTCTTTCCCGCTCCCGGCGGAAAGCTGCACGAGTTCTTCGTTCTGATCGTGCGTATCGATGACTCTGCCCAATAGATACGGCACCGTGCCGCCGGCATGATGAGCGATAAACTTGATCTTTGGGAATTTTTCCAACACACCACCATAGACGATTCTTGCCATGGCCAGCGTGGTATCGATGGGCCACCCGAAGATCTGCCAGATCAAGAAATCACGTACCCAGTCGTAATAGTTCCAGGAGATGGGGTGTATCCAAAGCGGCACGTCGAGTTCGACGGCCTTGGCATAGATCGGAAACAGCGACGGCATGTCAAGCGGCTTGCCCTGGATGTGAGTAAAGATCATCGCGCCCTTCATTCCCAGTTCGCGCACCACCCTTTCCAATTCCGCAACAGCTTGATCGATGTTTTGAAAGCAAAGCAACCCGACGCCAGCAAATCGCCGCGGATTTCCCGCAACCGTCTCGGTCATCGCATCATTGGCGATACGCATCAGAGCAGTAGCGTTCTGTTCCGATTCGGTAAAGAGTTCAATAGGAATAGGAAGAGGTGTCAATACCTGCAATGTCGTTTCGCAATCATCCATATCGTGAATTCGCGACTCCAGGTCACAAAGGTTAGGGAACATCTGCATCAGAACGCCGACATCGGGCACATCCGGATGGATCTGGGTTGTATGCCGGATGAGCTCGTGGGCGTAGGCTTTCGGAAAAAAGTGCGTATAAATATCGATGTTCATTTGCAACTTCTTCTTCCCGCGCAAGACTGAATTGTTTTGTTTTTTGGGTTGATTGTGCTCGTCTTGACTAGCTCCGCCAAATGCCGCTACCGCGTTTCTGCGCCCCGCGAAACATACGGCCGACCCAATTCAACACACTCCACTTAAAAAGGGTGCATTCGAGCAGGATCATGGCGTCGTTCGCATCTTGATCGGTTGGAGTTAGCGCATCCGTAAAGCGAATCTTCCCGCCAAACAGCCGCAGCAGGGTACTCGACTTGAGTTGAAAGTGGATGACGTCGTTCGAGGCATAAGACCGGGGCATGAGGGTCCCGTCGTGCACCAGGATATTTCCGCTTTTGACCGCTACATAGAAGGAATTGCCATCGAGCAAATCAAATTCGATGCAGTGATTCTGCTCGGCAAGCAATTTCCGGCCGCTCTCATCTTTTTCCAGACTGCCAAAAAATACGGCGGCATATTGGGAAAGAGAAGGCTTCGTGATATTTCCGTCGCTGGCATATCCATCCGTCATCGCTTACCTCTTCATCTGTATCGTTCTGGCGCTCTCGTCCAAACGCAGAAAGTGCGCAGCGTTGTTATAGAAGATATCCGCCTTCTCCTCCTGGCTCAGGAACTTTGCGGTTTCGATGCTCTGGATTGCCATGGCAAAGGCGTCCGGCCACACGATTCCATCGGTTCCGTACATCATGCGTTTCCCCATCCCCGCAACCATCAGCCGTTCGAGGTAATGCTGGAACTCGGCAACAGGTAGAAGCCAGTTGATCGCGGCGAGATCGGCATAGAGGCTAGGGAAGGCATTCATGATCGCAAGCGTCTCGCCCAGGTAAGGATATCCGGCATGCATAATGTACAGCCGCAGGTCCGGATGTCGAACGAGAAGTTCTTCGACGTGCAAGGGGTTCGCCATTGCGATTCGAAAACCGGGGCAACAGCAGTAACAAGCGTTTGGAATTCCAATTCCAGTGTGGATGCCGACTGGGATATCCATCTCCTCGGCAAGGATGTAGTACTTTTCCATTGCCGCATCGCTGGGCGAAAGCCCATCGTAAACGGCCGTGATCTCACCCAGTGCTCCTAGCCGGCCAGAAGCGTACCCATCCCGCAGTTCGTCCATGGGAGGATAAGGCGCCAATATCGGAATCGGAAATAACGGAGCGCCAATAATGCGATATGGGTCAGTGGTCTTCCATTGATAGACGATGTTCAGCGGACCGCTTGCAATTGCTTTCACGATGTTATTTTTCTTCATTTCAGACAGCATGGAATGTTTAAGTTGTTCATCCGTGGCCGCTCCGGATCGTAGTCCGCTAATCGGATTCGGCGGGTCGGGGAGCTTTTGCTCCGCCGTGGCCAAATGGCCCATCACATTCCTCACCCAATCCGCCGGGTAGGCGTGGACATGCATGTCGATGATGCGCTGTCTCTTCGAATCGGCTCCAGACATCTTTCTCTCCTATAGGAAGTAGAGCGGTTCCATTTTCACGGTGGAGAGGTCTTCGGCTCCCTTGTCTGTAATCAGTATGCAGGTAGAGCACGTTGTCCGTACTTCTCCTGGGACGACGACATTTGGATGCCAGCTCATCACCATATTCGGCTGCAACACCCATCCTTTCGTGCCCTCCCTGGTAAACCGTGGCCCTTCATGGTTCTGCATGCCAATCCAGTGTCCGATCGTTACCGTGTTGCCTTCATATCCCTTACTGCGAAGATGGGCGTCGGCTCTTTCCACAATCGGGGTCAATTCCTGTCCAGGCCTCAGGCTCTCCATAATCTGAAGAAAGGCTTCATAGACCACCTGTGCGCCACGCCTCTGCGACTCCGGTATATTCTGGCCCAACGCGAAAGCGTACATTTTTTCCGATTGGTATCCGGCAACGTTTGGCGTCGGCTCGGTGAGAATTATGTCTCCAGTTTCGAGCTTTCTTCCCCGCGTGCCGCTGGCCCATGTGCCTGCTCCTGCCGGGCCGGCATCCCATAGCAACCACGTTTGCGCCCCAGCTCCGTGCTCCAGCAAGCTGCCCATCACTTTGCCCGAGACTTCATGATCGATTTTTCCGGCTCGCAAATGTTCCTTGAACATGGGCAGTGCAATCTCGTCAAGATATCGCTGCGCGAACCGAATGAGGGCGATCTCCACTTCATCTTTCACGACGAGGACTTCTGTCAGCGTGCGGTTCGCATCTTCAAAGTGAGCTTCGGGTAATTTATCGAGGAGATAGCTGGGCAGGATCCAGTCCACTTCGTCGCCGGCCAGGCCAATCCTGCCGCGTTGGAGGTTGAGCTTTCCGATCTGCTGGGCGCATACGTCCACCAGGTTCTGGTTGCTGCCCTCCGATATCGGATCGTGAGGAACGTCGAAAAACTCATCGTTCCAGATGATGGATTCGAGGGCCCGTGTGTGCGCGGGACTGTATGTATTGACGAAGAGGTAAGTGGGGCCTTCGGCGGGAAGAAGGGCGAGTCCCGGCTGTAAGGGATATGGATAGAAATTGGATACATAGGCAATGCTGTTCAAGCCTCGATTCATCACAATCAGCGCGTCGAGGCCGGCTTTCTTGATCGCTGCCTGCACTTTCTGAATCCTCTTCTTACCATACTGCCTGGAATATACAGTGTTGGCCGCATCTGGACGGGACCAATCGCTGACCGGCTTGATTGGGTCAGGCGTACCGGACGTTTGCAGTTCCGGCGCGGGAATGGCCTGCGCATCTTTTCTGGAACCATCGGGACGAGGCGATTCTGAATCTGACATGTTCCCTCCTGAATCCGCTAAACGGTTCGTATTCCTTGCGGTTGAAATTTTGAGAGTCGTTCCACTCCCGTATCTGTCACCAGAAGCATGGCGCTGACCGTTTCTTTCACCTTGTTGGCGACAACAACGTTGGGATGGAAACTGAAGACCATTCCGGGTTCGAGCACCAGGTCCCGGCTGTGCAAGGGGGGGCCTTCATAGTTATCGAGGCCGATGAAATGTCCCGGCGTGTGTGTATAAGATTTCCATCCGTAAGCTCGAAATGCTTTCAAAGAAGAATCCACGACCTTTGAGGAATGAGTTCCCGGCTTGACTTCAGCCACGCCCGCCTCGCAGGCGGCCGCGCATGCCTCCGCAGCGTTCCGTTGCACATCACCAGGTTTTCCGATTGAATAGGTCGCTGCCAGCTCAGTATTGTAAAGACGGTAAAACGGCAGTGTTTCGTAGACCACTACATCGCCCTTCCGCAGCTTGCGGCCGTTCAGCGCTTCCATGAGCATTGCATTGCTACTTGGACCTATTCCCATCAGGACGAGTGTGTCTTCTCCGGCACCTGTTCGAAGCATCGAGTACTCTCCGACACCGTAGATTTGGTAATCCGTCAGGCCCGGAACAAAATGTTTTTCCACCTCCAACATCGCCGCATCGCCGATTGCCGCGGAATGACGCATCAACGCGATCTCTTCCGCATCTTTCACGATACGCAGCTTGTCCAGCAGTGGATTTGCATCCACGAGATTCAACTTTGGAAGCTTCTCTGGAAAGAAAAGGCGCTCGGCCCATTCAATCTCACCTCCGGCGATGCCGATGCTGGAATTTTCAAGCTTCCACGAGCGTATTTGATCGGCCACCAGTTCCAGCACTTGCTGATTGTTTCCGCCAACCAGCCGGAGATCCTCGATATACGTGGCGGCCTTCGCCCTCGGCAGCATGTAGTCGGCAGCTGTGAACGTTTGCAAATACATTACCGGCTCGCCTTCCAAAGGCAGCAATACCGATACGAGCTGCGGAGCACCCGTGGGCTGACCTTGCATTCCACAGTCGAAGAAACCGAGATAGCGCACAGCATGATTCAATACGGAGGACACCAGCAAACACGAAAGGCCCTCTTGCCGCATCTTGTCGCGTATTCTGCCGATCCTTTTCTGAAAAATCTCGCGAGAGATAGGCGGGACAACAAACGGACTTTGAGATATGCTCCGTGACATTGAGGATTCCGGAAGGATTGCCGATCTCACGCCCGATATTTGATTCAGCAGCCCAAACGCAAGTCCGAATCTTCCTATATCGCCAAGTAACTGCCGGCGGGTTTGCCGATAGTTATCCATCAAAACTGGTACCTCAGGCTGAACTGAATCAGCCTGGGGAACTCGGCTTGAGTGATATGCCCAAATGTCGAGGTTCCATAATAGCGGTTTGGGATATCGAAATTCGCATGATTGAGAGCATTGAAGAAATCGGCTTTAAACTCGATATTGGATTCCCCTTTGACTGGAAATGTCTTACCCAGGCTAGTGTCGAAGTTCCGCGTTGGAGGCCCATCCACGATGTTTCGGCCGCATGTACCGAGTAGCTGGTACGGCCTGCCTGTAGCGGGATGCACGGTTGTATTGTTCTGAAATACGCTGGTATCGAACCATTCGCTAATCGTGTGGGGAGCCCTTGAATTCGGGTCCCCGACACAGTTGGGGCGATCGGCATTTGAACTCGAGATGCCGCTGACATTCCCCGTGAGTTGTACTGTAAATGGGTGACCACTTTGGAGCGTCACAATTCCGCTCCATTGCCAGCCACCGAGCACCGCATTCCCTATTCCACCGGAGTTGTGATATTTCCTGCCGTTTCCGAATGGAAGGTCCCAGACATAATTGAAGATAAACCGGTTCCGCGCGTCATAATTCGACAATCCTTTGTTCGCGGCCAAATCGTAGGAATTCTGCGGAAGAGGCGAATCGGTGGGACCCCCTGTGAAGGTAGATACGTTGTCCTCCGATTTTGACCATGTGTAGCCGGCAATTGCCGTCAGTCCCGCGCTCATCCGTCGTTGAATTTGTCCCGATACTCCGTGGTACCACGACTGGCCCTGACTCTCCTCCTGGAACGATTCTCCGTAGCGGGGGTCGGGTGGAAATCCGCCGGGAGCAGACGGCGAATTCGGAATGTTCTGGTCCGTGAGGATGAACCCGTTCACATGGACACCGTGATTCCCTACGTACGAAATCTGGGTGGACATGGTATTCGTTAATTGGGATTGCAGGTTCAGTGTCCATGCTTCTACATAACCTGGACGAACGCCCGGCGGAACACCCGCCGTTGATGGGCCGCCATTGTCAGTCGTCCGATCGGAAGGACCGCCAAATGCAAACGCATTTTCGTAGGTCAATGGAGTTGTCGGGAAGAAGAGAGAGTCCTGGAATGTAGCGACGGTAGGTGCAAATGGCGGCCCCAAAGAACCCGATTCCACGTTGTAACCGCGTTCCTGGAAGCTATTGAATATCCCTGCGGAACTCCTTACGACCATGCGCTGATTGCCGGAGACATCCCACGTAAGCCCGAACCGCGGCGCAAGATTGTTATAACGGGTCGGGTCGACAGAAGCCGGAAGACCGGCTTGACAGTTGGTAGCGAATTTTGTGCCGAATGTGTTGATGAAATACTGCGTCAACTTGTCCGACAAGGACGGCATTGTGCATGACTGCGAACCAAGAATGATCACGCCTTTTTGCAGGTCAAGCACGGAACTGACCGTCCCATCGATCGGAGTTGGGGATGTCGAGAACTCCCATCGCAAGCCATACGAGAGTACAAGCTTCGAATTCGCGCGGTACTGGCCGGCATAATATAGGCCCATGTAGTTGTAGCGGTAGCTGCCATAGCCGTTTCCCAGTTGAACGAGGCTGACACGCGGGCGATCGAGCAGAAAATCGGAATAACCTGTTCCGGTGATCGTCTGTCCAAATCCAGCCAGGTAATTGCCGAATGTAAAGGAACCGTTCGAAAACGTATCCGTTACGCCGTTCAGATACGCTCTCCAATAATCGACGCCAAACTCATGGGTAAAGCGGCCACGCGTCCATGTGAAGTCATTGCGGAATTCAAATGTGTTATTCCGGCGGATGTTCGGCTGTAAAGTATCGCTGTCTCCCATTACGCCCAGTCCAGGAACAGAAATGAAAGGAATACCGTGATTGAGCGTGGCGCCGTAACGGTCTATTCCCAGATTGGCCAGGAAGTTGCTCTTGTTATTTTGAGACTGGACAATTGCGTTGAGGTTATTGTTGCCGAAATGAAACGTGTTCACTGCGGATGGAGTCAATATCGTCGTTAAGCCAACTTCAATGTTCCGTCCCATCTCTCCGGCGATATCTCCAAATCCTGCTGATCCCGGCAAGGTCGGCGAGAAGCGCTGCACAAATGGCGTGCTGAAACTATCGTGCTGTTGAATGTATCGGCCATTAACGAGATTCGCGGAGTTTAGTTGAAAATCAAATCGGCCAAGAAAGTTATCGGAGTTGTCGTAGTGTTGACCAATTCCAAGATAGTTCAGCCCGCCTGGAGCAGCATTCAAATTGGGAAAGGGTGTCTTCGCCAGGATCGCGGCCGCCATCGGATTGATCGATGTCATTGGTACCTGGTTTCTAAGATACGGAACTCCGTTCACATTTTTGATCTGCGGAAAAGACAGGCCAGTGCTGGGATTGATGCCGGACAAATCTCCGTTGTGCATCGCCAAAGTCGGCACCACGGTTTCCTCCGTGAGGGATTGCCGGATCCTCAAACCCTCATAGGAAAAGAAATAGAACGTCTTGTCTCTCTTCAACGGACCACCAAGCGTACCGCCGAATTGGTTCTGTTTGTAGGGAGGTATTGAAAGAGTCGGCGAGTCGAAGTAGTTCTTGGCATCCAAAACCGAGTTTCGGAAGTATTCATAAAGGGAGCCATGTAGCGCGTTCGTTCCTGAACGGGTGATGATATCGACCTGCGCGCCCGGCATGATTCCCCATCTTGCGGAATATCCTCCTGCAATGATTTTGAATTCCTGCACGGCATCGACAGAGGGGCTGACAGTGACGGTGTTGTAGTTCGTGTCCATCAATGTAACCCCGTCGAGAGTGAAATTATTGTAAGAATCGCGTTGTCCGGAAACGGAGAATCCTATATCGCCGCCTTGCGATCCCCACTGCTTCTGGGTACTCCCTTGCTGCGGTTCGCTGACTCCCGGAATCAACAACCCAAGTTGAAGGAAGTGCCTCCCGTTGAGGGGCATCGACATGATTTGTTTGTTCTCGACCACGCCACCAACCGAAGTTGTAGCCGTATCCACAAGCGGCGTGCTGCCCTGCACGGCGACGCGCTGCGAAATCTGACCGACCTCCAGGTCGACGTTGACCGCAGCCGTCTGGTCAACGCGCAACGTGATTCCGTGGAGCACGGTTGTCTTGAAGCCGGTACTGCTCACTGTAAGGTCATACGTGCCGACCGGCAGGCTAAGAAGGCTGTAGTAGCCTCCCGCGTCCGATTTTGCGGAACGAATCAGTCCAGTGGACATTTCCGAGGCAGAAACGTTTGCACCTGGAACCACGGCACCGCTGGGGTCCTTAACGACGCCTTCGAGGGTAGAGGTCGATTGTGCATAGCCGGTGACGTTAAACACGGCGCACAGTAACAATATCGAGCTAAGTACGATGATCGCCGGATTCGCAGTCGAACGTATCTGACCCGCGCGATTATGAAAAGGGGAACTCCGTAAAGCCTGCATAGCATCCCCCGCAAGATTGCCGAGCCGGGTTCGATAATTGCCTAAAGGGAGTGGGCGCTGCGGCTTGCGCTGCCAGTTACGGAGGACCCACAGGTGATTTATCGATCCCATGTGCGACTGTTTACATTCGCAAACAATTGTATTATTGTTCCGCCTACTGTCAACAAAAAACTTCGCGCCTCTTGCGGGTACTCGAGCGGCCCAACGATGACAATCCGCATGCGGCGGAAAGAAGAATCCACTCCATTCCGGCCGCTGAAACGTATAAACTTTCTGTGGTCTTCTATCCAAACAATTGACTGAATTCGCTTATCATGGATTTTCCGCCGTTTCCTATTGCGTAACTGAATTGAGGAATGTATGGACCTGACGTTAGACAAGCACAGCCGGCTTCCCGCTCAGGCGCAGATCCAGGAGCAGATTAAGATGGCGCTCCTGCTTGGCCGCTTGCGGCCTGGGGACACTCTGCCTTCCATTCGCGATGTCGAGCAGCAGGTCGGCATCAGCCGCAATCTGGTGCGAAAGGCCTATCTCGCACTTCAGAAATCGGGCATTCTAAGCCTTCGCCACGGTAAGGGAGTTATCGTTCAACCGGAACTGTTGTACAGCAACCGCAACGACGTCCACGAACGCTGCGCGGAACTGAGCGATGAAATTCTCACCCGTTTACGCGAGGTCGGGATATCTCCGTCGGCTTTTGCCCGCTATCTGTACCAGCAAGCTCGCGTGCAGGAAAATACTTCTCCATTCGTGATTTTTGTGGACGCGACCAAAACACTGGCGGTGGAACGGGCCGGTCACATCTCCACGATCTGGCAACTCAGCGTGCCCGGTTACTCGGCCGAAGAACTGGCGGCCATGCCGAAGCAGCAACTGAAGAAAATCCGCAAGATTCTGACCAATTACATTCGTTTCGATCAAGTCCGCCGCATTGCAAAGGGCAACTCGGAAGTGATTCCGCTCGGGCTTTCTTTTTCGTCCCAAACCATCAAGGAATTCGCCCGGCTGCCTGGGAGCGCCAATGTTGTACTGGTGCTCGACAAACAGGATTATCCATCTCTCCGCCTGCTGCTTGAGTTGTATCGCAAGATCCTGATCAAGCCCACGCATACGATCAGTGCCCTGGCGCTTCAGTCGGTCGGTGACCTTCACAAGTTTGTTCATTCGGACGAGTACCAGAAGATTATTTTCAGCAATCGCATCTGGGATGGAATTCCGGAGGATCTTAAAAAAAACCCGAAGGTCACCCGTCCCCATATGGAGGTCGATCTCGCATCACTTGAGAGCGCACGCATCCAGACGGGTGTCATTGTCTGACAGTCTGCCGCGCATAATTGTTACATAAGGCCGCGATGCGTTTGTGTATGCAAAAGCCATGGGCCCCGCGGATTGAGCTGACGTTGCGGCATCTCGGACCACAAGACTCCCCGCAGCTAACTAGATGCCCATAGCTTCGATCGTAGCTGCAATCATTGCTTCAAAACCCATGCAGGAATTCAACATCAGGTGATAGATGCGGTAGTCGTTCCAGGCGTTGTGATAAAAATGATCGACATATTTCGCACGCCTGCTATCGGTCGCCAGCAGTTCCCGTTCCGCAAGATGGGCTTTGCCGGGAAAGGTCTGCTCAAACCAGCGAATCTTGCGAGCCATGGAAGCATAGACAAAGGTATGGAAGCAGCTGGGAACCCCGTGCAGCGCGCACGCAGCACCTCGGCCGACGATGATGCATTTCCCCATCCGTGCTTTCTCTTCCATTATTTCCTGGGTTAGGCCGGCCATGCGCGTGGAGTCGAACATCTCCTGCCCTACCACAGTGAAGGCACGCTCATTGCTGCCTTGCCACAAGGTGCGGCCGACCTTGTTATACCAGGGATCCAACTGCTCGTCGCAACTTTGCACCAAATTAACCGATAGTTTGGCGCGTCTGGCGACTTCCTCGACCAGGGACTGGTCGACCAGTTCCCAACCGAGATGTTCGGCCATCCGGCGAGCATATTCCGCGCCTTGAGTTCCATATTCGCGTTCAACGGTAATTACTTGAATCATGACGTTCGATCTCGCAGAGTCTAGATGTATTAAGGCCGTCTCGCCCAGCGAGCACAGCCGTTACAGCTGTATGCGTCCTGTATTCACCGCCGACAGATCAGCAGGCGATGAAGCGAGCGTCCGATCCCGTGGTTCCAGTCGCTTATAAGTGCCTCGCAGAAACACCAGCAATATGATCGTGAGCACCATGGTGACCGTGCAAGCCACGAACGTAGAGCTGTGACTGCCGGTTGCTGTCAGCAGATATCCCCCGCCATAGGTCGACACGATTGCGCCAAAATAACCCGTCGTTGCTATCAATCCAGCGGCCTTCCCGCCATGTTCATGCGAGACAAGCTGGCTTAGCACGCTTGTCAGCGGAATTGTCAGCAGACTCGTACCCAGCGCCAGAAAGGAAATGTTGATGGCTGCTCCAAATGGGCCCGCATGCGGCACCGCTACCAGCAGCACCGGACACAGGGCACACAATGACGCGCCCGCAATTCCCACGAGCCACGCACCCACCCGGTCCGCCAACCACCCGGCCAGGATTGATCCGGGGATGACAACCAGGCCCAGCAGCATGCTCACGAAGCCTTCCTGTGCCGGGGTAAATCCTCGTTCGACTTTCAGATAGTCCGGCAGCCAAGTAATCATTGCGAAGGCCTGGAAGAAGAGGAAAAAGTTTCCCGCACCGACAAGGGCCAGTGGGACTGTTGAACCCTGGGCCGGCTGCGGTGCTCGTTCTGCATCTCTTGCTGTTGTCTCGTTGGCGGGCCGGAAAAAGTTGCGTCTCGCTTTAAACAGCAACACCATGATCATCGCCACAGGCAAGATTGCAAAGAGTTGCAAGGGTAAACGCCAGCCCGAAGATGCAGCCATGATCGGTGTGACCAACAGCGCAGCAGAAAGCCCGAGATTCATCGAGCTAAAAAATGCGCCGGTCGCGAAATTCACATGCCGGGTGGGCAACAGGTACAGCACGGTCGCCATACCCGGTACCAGGACGCAGGTAGCGCCCACGCCGAGCAGAACTCTGCAACCCAGCATCTGCCCGAAATCCTGGCTCAACGAAGATCCCAGGCCGGCGATCGCCAGCAGAGAGAGTCCGGTCAGCAGCGCCACCCGGATTCCCGCGCGATCTTTGAACCATCCGATCAGCATGCTACCAAAGGCGGGAACCATCGTATAGACGGTCATGAACAGACCCGCCTCCGAGTAGGTGATGTGAAACTCGCGCGCCAGCGCTCCGATGATCGGTGGGATGGCAAACGCCGCAACGGCGGTGGAAAACACCGCCAGGCAAATGACCAGCAAGGCGACCCATGGCCTGCGGGATGGATTCATAATGTGACCTCTCGCCTATTCAATTTTGAACAGCCTGATCGCGTTATCGCGGACGAGTTTCTTTCGGATCGCCGGATTGAATCCGAGCGCATCCACTTCTTTGAGCGAAACTTCCGGATCCTGAAGGGGCCAGTCCGTCGCCCATAAGACTTTGTCGCTTCCCCCAAATTTTTCAAATTTTCCCTCTCCCTTGATGTATTGCACAATCGCCGAATGCCACAATCTCGGCGGCGGGACATCGGGACAGATATAGAGGTTGTCGTGGTTGATTGCGAGGGACACCAATTCGTCCTCCCAGGGATATCCACTGTGCAACGCAATAATATTGAGCGACGGAAAATCGCGGATGATCTCATCGATCCAGACCGGCCGCGCAACGATACGAGAGTTGGATCGCATGGTTCCCTGTCCCGTCTGGAACGAAATCGGGACATCCAGTTCTACACACTTTTCATAAATCGGGTACATTCGCGGATCGTTGATGCGAATCCCGAACCAGTGGGGATACATGTGTACCCCCTTAAAACTGTGTTCTTCCACCATTCGCTGAATGTACCGGGGAGCGTAGTACTTGTCCTCCCAGGAGCGGACCGGAGAAATTCCAACCAATCCCAGGAATTTATCGGGATACTGCGACATCATCTCCAGCATCTCTTCAGCAGCGATGTAGATTTCCTGACCTCCAACTCCGTTCGCGCACCAAAGCGAGATCAATAAGGAAAGCTGCACATTAGCGCGCTGCATCATTTCGACCATGTATTCGGCCGTCCAACCGGCGCGTATCTTCTCGACCCAAGTTGGCCCCGCTGCTTTATACAAGCCAAGGGGCAGCAAGCGGTACGAACACTCCGGCAGATGGCAGTTCACCGAGATATCGATGGCGGAGTAGCCCGGTACGCCGGTGCGTTCTATTTCCATAGCTTTGGCCGCTTGGTCGCTCAAGGTATCCATGCCCTCGCCAGAATTTCGTGCAAATGCCCTTCAAAATAGCCACCCGGATATCCCATCGCCGTCCATGCAGGCGGATCGCCATTAAAAAGTTCCTTCGAGACTTCCATCACGCCGTCGATCGATCTTGCGTCCTTGTGAAATGAAATCAGGTCCACAATATTGGCCATCGTGCCGCCCGCCAGCTCGACAACCTCGCGGATCCGGCGAAAGCTGTACCGCGCCTGTGCGATCGGATCGCCGGGACAGACGATCTGCCCATCCATGTCCATTCCAACTTCCCCCGCGATGCACAGCAGGTTTCCTTTTTCCTTCTTCGTTCCGCCGGATACTGGCAGATATCTCCAGAACACGCTCTTCGGCGTATAAGCCACCGCCTTACCATTGCCCACCTCGCACAATGCGCGCACCGTGTGAAATCCAAGATGCCGGTGAAGACTGGTTGCGGCGATGATCGAGGAGCAGGGCGCCTGCGAAAAAGGCATCGTCAGGAATTCCGCGTTTTTGATTTCGCACAGGGGCGCGAAGGAACGGGGGTCAATGCTGAACGACAGGATGTCGAGCAGGTCGTCCTGCAGCCGGCCACCAGCTATCTGCGCGAGCTCTTCCATCCGACTGAACAGGTAGCGGGATTGCGCGCGATGGTCCCCGGGATCGATAGAATTTCCATCCATGTCGATCGGCATTTGGCCGGAAATAAAAACATAAGGACCTTTCCGGCAACATCCCGAAACCGGATACTGTTTCCACCATCGCAGACTGTCAGGAAGGAAGCACTGCTTCTTTTCCGGTCCCAGGTGGGCCACTGCGTGTAACACGAACTTTGTTCCGCGGTGTTGAAGACCCTGCGTACCCATTGCTGTCCATGCGGGATAACCGGAGTGGAAGTATTCTCGTGCGACTTCGAGGACATCATCCACATCGCGGATGTCAACGAAAGCCCCCAAAAGATCCACGACATCTTCCATCCGGCCGCCGGCGGATTTCACAGTAGCCTGGATCTTGTCAAAGACCGCCCTCGCCTGGGCTTTCACATCGCCGGCGTGGACTATTCGACCCTGTTCATCGGTATCGTCTTGACCACTGACGAACAGGAGATCTCCCGCGCGGATCGCGGTTGAGAAAGGTCGCGTGCCTGCACTCCCGGCATAACTGACGCTTTTCCTCTGGAATTGATTCACTGTCTCATCTCCGGCTGATGGCATCTTTCAAGCCTGCAACAACGTTCTGCTCATCCGCCAGTCTCCAAATCCGCTGAGTGGCCGAGCGCACTCGCTCGCGTAATTCGTCTTCATTTGTATTCACAGACCTGCCATGATCGACTACGATCTTGCCATCCACAATCACTGTTTCCACATCCGTCCCGAACGAGTAGTACACAAAGTTCTTCAGCGGATCGACGACTGGGAAGTTATGGGGTTTCGTCAGATCGATCAGGACGAGGTCAGCCTTTGCACCCGGCTTGATCTGCCCGAGATCATCCCGGCCCAATCCACGCGCTCCTCCCAAAGTCGCTGCGTTGAAGGCGTCGACAGCCGTGGGAGTTCCCACGCGCTCCATCCGGATCTTTCCAAGAACCGCCGCCATCTTGATTGTTTCGATAATGTCGCTGGAATATGAATCTGTTCCCAGCGCCACGTTGATGCCCTTTTGCAGATACTCCCAGAACGGACCGATGACTGCCTCGCGAGCCTTTCGGTAAGAACAATGGGCCACGGTCGATCTGGTGTTCGCCAGTAGGCCGCGATCACTCTCGCTGGTGAACGTGACATGGGTCACGACGGCATCGGGTCCAAGAATTCCTGTCTGAAAAAGGTGTTCGATCGGTGTCGCGTTGAACTTTGTGCGGCAAATTTCGAATTCGGTCCTGTGCTGTGCGGCATGGATGCTGATGCCACAACCCAGCCGGTCGGCCGCTTCGCGCGTGGCCCGGAGAACCTCTGGCGGGCACGTATCCGGTCCAGTCGGGCTCAGCCGCACGCGGATGCGATCCTCAGCACATCCGTTGAATTGCCGGTGCAAATCGATGTTCCGCTGCAGCCCGCTCGCAACCGCTCCTTCTCTTGGACGGTCGTATTGCAGCTTCCCATCTTTGATATATCCAATATTTCCGTGCCCCGACGGGTAGGTGGGACTCAGGTATGCACGGTTCCCCAGGCGCTTGACTACGTCCACCAATACTTCGTAATGATCGAAGTTTTCTTCGAGAATCGTCGTCGCCCCCTTCTTCACCATTTCCAACATGTCCCATTCGATTACGGCGGCAAATTCTTCGAGATCGAAATTGGCAGCAGCGACGGCGATCAACGGGACAACATAGTGGTAGTACGCGCTTCCCGGGAGCAGGTCCTTGTCTTCGCACAACCCTCGCACGTAGGTCGCCGCGCCGGTATGGACATGGGCATTGATGAAGCCGGGCGAGAGCATTCTCCCCTCGGCGTCGATAGTAACGTCAGCCGGACCATTGTATCGATCGCAAATCCGGTCTATCCGGTCGCCGCATACTACTACGGTTTTATCGCGCAGCACGGTCTGACTGCCGTTCTCCGGAACGATGACGTAGCTGGCGCGAATTGCCATCGTTTGCGTGTTCTGCGGCATGTGGCCTCCCGGCGCGGTTCTCATTCATTCACTTTCATAGGAGAGATATTGGTCCGGATTGCCGTATTTCGACGCCAGCTCACGCACGTCGGGATCGTCCAGCATTGTAAGGTAACCTTTGTTGATCACCGTCTTTTTTCCCAGTGTGAGCGTTGCCTTCAGGCCGCCGCCATCCCAATGCAGCGGGCTTGGAACCCCCATGCCGGGCCACAAACCGACCGCGCAGTGAAAGCTTCCGGCCCGCCGAAACAAGAGCGTATCCGGGGCCTTGACCCGCAAGCCTTCCTTCAGAGGCGAACGCGGATTGATTCCCCACGCAAACTCGCTGAAGTAGTAGCCGTTCTTGTAACGGCGCATACGATCTTCGAGCCACTTCGCCTCTTCGCCACCTTCAACGTTAGTGACCCAGTGGTTCTCGACGGTCAACCGGATCGGCTCGCTGAGATATCCCGCGAACCCCTCGAGAACTTCAAAAACTAGAGTTCCTTCCACTTCTTGCGGACACAGGGCAATCGTTCCTCCAGGAAAAAATTCCCACGTCCCGGCAGGACGATGGACTTTCGCATGTTTGTCCACGCTCGCCCAGGACGACGAAAATGGGTCCCCTTTCGGCCACGGGAATAATTTCATGCGGAGATCCGTTCCCAGGTCATCGGTGAGCCGGGCGTCGGTATCGTAGAGCAGGCGAGCGGATTTGATCCACATGTAGTAATGCAGTTCCGGCGGGTAATGCGCCCAATCGGATGCCATTACTTCCGAGGTAGTCGCGATCATCGACGTGATCCGCAAATCGTGCTCCCACATGCACCGATAAATATCGGCATTGTCGACCGACGCGGCATTTTCCAGATCGAAGGCGTGGATCAGGATATTGGCGTTGCTGATGGCGGCTTCTTCCACTGGCGACAAGCGTTCTCCGTAGCGGAAGATCGGCGCCTTCGTTCGCAGAATGCTGAGTGGCGCCCCGGTTTCCTCGATGGCTTGTTGAAGCGCTTCCACTACCGAGTTATCGACTTGGCCGGTACGGTCCAGCCATAGCAACACTCGTTCCTCCGGCTGGATTGCACAATACCCCTGAACGCAATTCCTTGCGCCTTTGATCAAATCCAGTTTGTTTTCCATTGCGACTTCTCCCGATCTTTTAACTTCCCCCCGCATTCGGAACCTCTGCTTGAACGAGCACTGATTTTTTTTGTCCTCCGCGCGCCTTCCTGGCTTCCGCATAGCAGTTCCGAAGCGTCAGTAGCAGTATCAGCGTTACCGCCATGGAAGCCACATACAGCATGAATGTCCAGGAATAATTTCCCGTCCGCGTGAGAAGATAGCCGCCAAAATACGTCGCAATCAACGAGCCCGCGTACCCAGCGGTGTGCACCAGACCAACAGCTTTCCCGTTGTCCTTTTCCGGGACGAGATAGCTGAGTATGCTGGTCAGCGGGACCACGAGCAGGCATATCCCAAGCGCCAGAACAATAATGTCGACGAATACGCCCGCGATCCTCAACCCTGGCAACAGGATCAAAGCCGCAGGACACAATCCGCACAGCGCCGCGCCAGCCAACCCGATTCCCCAGGCCCCAAACTTGTCCCCGAGCCAGCCGGAAAAGAATGTTCCCGGAATCATGATCAGGCCCAGCAGCATGGACACGGTGCCGACTTCAGCCGGCGTATATCCTCGCGCTACCTTCAGGTATTCCGGCAACCACGTGATCATTCCGTAGCTGTGAAACAGCATCAGAAAATATCCTGCGCAGATCAACACGAGAGGTTTGTTGCGGATGGAGTACTCGCCTGCCGTATATCCCGTCCCGCGCGCCGCTGCATGAGGAATCCTGGCGACCTTAATATCTTTGCCAAATGTACTGACAAAGAAAACGAAAGTGACCAGTGCGGCGACCCCTGCAAACACATTCAACGGTGTCCGCCAAGAAAAGGAGGCTGCCATAATCGGCGTGACAAGCAGCGCCAGAGTCAGCCCCAGGTTCATCGACGTAAAGAATGTCCCCGTTGCCAGATTGACCTGGTCCGGTTTCAGCAGATACATCGAGGTCGCCAAGCCGGGGATGAAAATCAACGTGGCCCCTATGCCGATCAGCGTCCTGTACACCAGCATCGACGAGAATCCGTGACTGTGCCCGCACAAAAATCCCGCCACCGCGACCAGCAGCAGACCGCCCAAAACAAAATGCTTCACGCCGTATCGATCGGTGATGGCCCCGGTCAAAAGGCTGGCCATCATTCGCACGAGCGCATAGACGCTCATGAAGAGCCCCGCGTCGGCATAGCTGATGTGAAAATCGTGGACCAGGTCCCCAATGATGGGCGGCAATTCAAACACGCCCATATACGCAACCGCGTTGGCTACGCAGAGCAACAGCAGCAGTTTCCAGCCACGCAAGTTGGGGGACATTGAGGTCCGCCTATTGTTCAGTTTTTCAGTGCACCAGCAACTTAAAGATGCGAACCGCATTTTCCCGCAACAACTGCGAAGCGATCACGTCCGTAAACCCGATATTGTCGAATTGACGCCGCGACTCCACAGGATCCATAAATGGGAAACCGGAGCCCCACATCACCTGATCGCTGCCCGCATCGTGTTTCGGAAATCGGCCCTGCTTGATGAAACCTACAAAATCGGCAATCCAATGCTGAGGGGACGGCGAGTCCGCCAGAACGCTGAAATTTCCGTTGTTGCGGGCCAGATATACCGATTCCCGCTCCCAGGGATACCCAACCGACTGGCCGACAATTTTCAATTCCAGGAAATCTCCAATTACTGGATCGAGAAGGTGCGGCTCGGCCACGCTTCGCGCTCCTGAACGTGGAGGCGCGGCGCCAAGAGGCATCATCAGCGGTATATCCAGTTCAAGGCACTTCTCGTAAATCGGATAGAGCCGCTTGTCTCCGGGTTCCAGCCCAAACCAGTGCAAAGCCAGGTGAGCCGCCTTAAACCCAAGCTCCTTCACCGCGCGTTCCAGATAGCGTGGCGCAAAATACTTATCACCGGTGGCCAACATTGGATTAAGCCCAACCAGCCCGAAAAAACGTTGTGGATGAGAATCGATGATCGGCTTCAGATCTTCCGCGGCAATGAAGCAGTCTTCTCCATTCGCCGAAGAAGAAGCGCTGAATGCGACCAGGCCCGCCATCTCCACGCTGGCTTGATCCATCGCGAGAACGAGTTGATCCACGCTCCATCCCTGCTCGGCACGCTTCGTCCACTCAGAGCCCAAAAACCTCCAGTATCCGGGACGGCGATACTTGTCCTTAAAGCTAGCGAAATAGGGATTAACGCAAACATCGATCGCTTTGACCATGGCCCTCTCCTCGTCGCAATTCAGCGTGCCGCGTTCGATGTCTTTTTTACCGTATCGAGCTTAAACAATTTGTATGCGTTATCGCGCACCAATTTGCGCCGGATCTCCGGCTTCAGCCCAAGGGCATCCACTTCTTTCAGAGAAGGTTCAGGCTCTTGCAAAGGAAAATCCGTGGCCCAAATTACCTTGTCGCTTCCATGCATCCCTTCGAACCTTCCTTCTTCCTTCAGATACGCGAGGATGGAAGCGTGCCACAACCGAGGAGGAGGAACATCGGGACAGATATAGACGTTCTCATTGGTGATCGCCAGCGCCACCAGTTCGTCTTCCCATGGATAGCCACTGTGCAGCGCAACGATTTTCAAGGTGGGAAAATCGCGGACGATTTCGTCAATCCAGATCGGGCGTGCTACGACCCGCGAATTCGATCGCATGGTGCCCTGTCCGGTCTGGAACGAGATGGGCACATCCAGTTCCGCGCACTTCTCATAAATCGGATACATACGCCGGTCGTTGATCCGCACGCCATACCAGTGCGGATACATGTGGACCCCCTTGAATCCGTGCTGCTTCACCGCCCGTTCAATGTATGTCGGCGGATAGTACGGACTGCCCCACTTCTGAATGGGCGAGATGCCGACAAATCCCACAAACCTGTTCGGATATTTCTCAAGGACCGGAATCACTTCATCGATAGGCACGATCAATTCTTCTCCACCCACACCGACGGCGGAACACAGCGAGATGAGGCAAGACATCTCCACGTTGCCGCGATCCATCATTTCCACCATGTACTCCGCGCTCCAACCCTTGCGCACCTTCTCTTCCCATGCCGGGCCCGAGGCTTTCCATAATCCCAGCGATAGATGCTTGTAGGAGCTTTCCGGCAGGAAGGCATTAATCGACATATCGATTGCGTTATATGAGGTGCTCGACATTCACTGCTCCCTTCGTTTGGGACCGCTTAACCGCGGCTGGTTCAGCCAACGTTTTGATGAGTTTGCTGGCAACTACGGGAGCCACGCTCTCGCACAGATCTCATGAAGGTGGCCTTCAAAATAACCACCCGGGTAACCGACTGCGCTCCACGCCGGCGGCGTCCCCTTGAAATATTCCTTCGACACTTCCTGGATGGTTGGTATCGCGCGGACATCCTTGTGGAACGAGATGATGTCGACAATGTTGTCCATCGTCCCACCCGCCATTTCTACAACTTCCTTGATGCGGTTGAATGCATATCGTCCCTGCGCCGCGGGATTCCCTGACGAAACGATCTGGCCATCCATATCCATACCCACCTCGCCGGCAATGCACAACAGGTGCCCATGCTCTTTTTTTGTTCCACCGGAAACCGGCAGATACCGCCAAAAAATGCTGCTCGGGGTGTAAGCGACTGCTTTGCCATTTCCAATTTCGCAGATCGCACGAATCGTGTGGAACGCAAGATGTTTGAACAGACCCGTGCTCCCGATCACCGACCAGGAGGGGGCCTGGTTCAGCGGCATCGTAAGAAACTCCTTGCATCCAACTTCAATACACATCGGGTTGAAGCTGCGCGGATCGATGCTGAACGATAGGATGTCGAGAACGTCATCCCGAAACTTCCCGCCCGCCATTTCCGTAAGCTCCTCCAGCCGATGGAAGATGTAACGCGACTGCGCTGCGTGATCTCCGGGATTTGTAACGTGGCCGTCCATGTCGCACGCCATCTGGCCGGAGAGAAACAGATACTCACCTTTGCGGCATGCGCCCGACATTGGGTAGTTGGCGATCCATCGCAGGCTGTCGGGCGTGAAGCACTGCTTCTTTTCTTTTCCAAGATGCGCCACAGCGTGGATCTGCACGATCGATCCCCGCTGCGCCAGCCCCTGGGTACCCATGAATGTCCAGGCCGGAAAATCCTTCTTCCATATGCCGCACGCCGCTTCGAAAACATAGTCGGCGTCCCTGATATCGATGCAAAACGCGAGTACATCGATGATGTCATCGACCGTCCCGCCGGCGGCAGTCACGATCTCCTTGATTCGTTCCAGCGCCACTTTGGCCTGTCCCTTTGCGTCGCCGGGATGGAGAACCGTCCCGTCTTCATCGATCGAGCTCTGCGCCCCGATGAACAGCAAATCGCCTGCGCGCACCGCGGGCGACGTCGTGGTATCTTTCCCTCTCCAGTTCTTCGGTTTGAATGCGACCCGTTCAAACAACATCTCTTCACATCCCTCGACAATTTTTTGGGAACGAACCGAATCGGGGTTACTTCTTCGCCGCAGGATTTGCCGGCATCTTTCCTTCACTTTCAGCGATTGCCCAGATGCGGTCAGCGGCGGTCTTCACGCGCTTGCGCAGCGCGTCTTCATCTGTGTTCACGGCCCGACCCTTGTCGATAACGATTTTTCCGTTCACCATCACTGTCTCTACGTCGGACCCGAACGAGTAATATACGAAGTTTTTCACGGGCTCTATCACCGGGAAATTATGGGGTTTCGTTAAATCGATGAGTACGAGATCGGCCTTGGCTCCCGCCTGGATGCGTCCCAAATCGTCCCGGCCAAGCCCCCGAGCGCCCGCGAGCGTTGCAGAATCGATAACATCGAATGCGGTTGGCGCTCCCACCCGCTCCATCCGAATCTTGCCCAGGACACCCGCCATCTTGATCGTCTCGGTGATATCGCTCGAAAACGAATCGGTTCCTAGTGCGGTGTTGATGCCCCTTTCAAGATATTCGTAATAGGGGCTGATCACGGCTTCACGCGCTTTGCGATAGGAACAGTGCACAACGGTAGAATGCGAATCCTCCAGCAGTTTGCGGTCTTTGTCGTCCGTGTAGGTAACGTGGGTGAGGATTGCGTCCGAGCCCAGAATGCCCGTATTGGCCAGATGTTCGATCGGACTGGCATGAAACACATTCCTGCAATAATCGATTTCGGTCGAGTGGTGGGCAGCGTGAATGCTGATTCCGCAGCCGAGCTTGTCCGCCAGTTTTCGGGTTTCGCGAAGCACTTCCGGCGGACAAGAATCTGGACCGGTCGGACTGAGACGAACTCGAATGCGATCGTCCGCTGAACCGTGGTGCATTTCATGCAACTCTGCGCCCTTATGCATCCCTTGCATAATCGCTTTGACGTCTGGCTCCGGATAGCACAATTTCCCGTCTTTCATATAGCCAATGTTGCTGACCGAATTGGGATAGCTGTAACTCACGTATGCCCGGTTCCCGAACCGGCCCACAATGTCGATGACGCTATCGAAGCCGCCGAAGTTCTCTTCGAGTACCGTCGTCGAACCCTTTTTAACCATCTCCAGGATGTCCCACTCCAGCAAGGCTGCGTACTCTTCCTTGGTGAAGTCCTTGTATCCGACCGTCAGCAGCGGAACGAAATAGTGATAGAACGCGCTGCCCTCGACCAGGTCGAAATCCTCCGCCATTCCGCGGGAATACGTCGCGCATCCGATATGCGTGTGGCAGTTGATGAAACCCGGAGATAGCAATCTGCCCTCCGCTTTGATTCGCTGGTCGGCAGGGCCATCGTACCGGTCGCAGATTTCCCGGATATGATCTCCTTCCACAACCACGGTCTTGTCCATAACTACGGTTTGGTGGCCGTTTTTCGGAACCAGAACGTAAGTCGCCTCGATCGCCGTCACCTTCTCTGCCATGGATCCCCCTCAGTGTTGAGCTTCGCGTTGTATTACGCGGCCAATTTTTAGCTGTCACAAAAATAAAACAATTGTGCGACAAGGAGTAGTCTCTATATTCGCGCGATTTGTGTCAAGCCAAAAAGCAACCCTCGAAAATTTATTTGCGGTTTGCGTCGTGCTGTTATTCCCCTCCCCCATGCAGTCGATAAGGCCGGCGTAGATATTTTCCCGATGCTGGCTTCCGTTGCGTGGTCGAGTCCGCATAGACCACTTCGCCGCGAAGGATTACCTCCGTCGGCCAACCTGTCACCTCGATACCGACAAATGGCGTGAAATCTTGTGCTGAGTGTAGGAGATCCGGCGTCACCGTCTGTGTCTTTTGGAGGTCTATAATGCAGAGGTCCGCATCGCTGCCCACGGCGATGGCTCCTTTCATCGGGAACAAGCCAAAAAAACGGGCGGGATTCGCCGAGGCCACTTCCGCAATCCGCGTAAGCGGAACTTTTCTCCGGTGGAACCCTTCAGAAATCAGAATCGGGTACAAAAGGGACGACCCGCCAAACCCCGGCAGCGACGCCCAGAGATCGTCCGCTTTTTTTTCTTTCTCCATGCAGCATGCGTGATCGCTGACAACCGTATTGATCTCGCCGTCCAGGATCCCCTTCCACAAGGAGTCCGCATCTTCCTGGTGCCGGATGGGCGGGTTCACTTTCCCAATCACCCCTCCCGCGGTATCGCACGTGAGCGCCAGGTGATGCAGCGTCGCTTCCAGCACGATGCCGAGATCCGGATGCTTCCGCCGTGCCTCGATGCCGGCCTGGAGTGCGTCTTTGCTGCTTAAATGAAGAAGATTGATGGGACATCCCGTGGCTTCCGCCAACAACACCGCCTCCAGGATGGAAAGATGCTCCGTCAGCGGTGGCCGGGCTTTGCTGTACGCTTCGAGGCCCATGATCCCCTCGGTCTTGACTTTTTCGATGAAGATCCGAATCAGTTCCGGGTTTTCACAATGAAGACTGAGGGCAATGCGGCCCTTGTCTTTGTGCTTCGCTGAAATTGCCGCGACTCTTTCCATTAGCAGGTAGAGGTGGCCCAAGTCGTAGTTTTCGGTCATGGTGTAATCGCCGCCGCGGGTGGAGTCAGCGGAGAGGTTCAAGCCCTTGTAGAACATGTAGAACTTGAACGACCCGACCCCATGCTTCTCCACGAGTTCGTCGACTTCCCTCAGTTGCGCCGAGGTCATGATGGCAAGATGAAACCCGTAGTCTGTATAGAAGTGCGCCTTCGACAGCTCGAGCACCTCGGGAAAGATTTCGCGGTACGGCCCGGATTTATTGAGGTAGTGATGTCCTGTCCGGAAATAACTCAGAATCGTTGTTACTCCCCCGACCAGGGCGGAACGCGATTCACTCTCCGCATCTTCGGAGAACGGCCGATAAATCCCAATATGAAAATGCGAGTCGACCCCACCCGGAAAAACCATCTTGCCAGATGCGTCCAGTACATCTTCCGCTTCCGCTGCGGAAATTTCGTCCGCGATAGCGGCGATCCGTCCGTGCTTGACCCCGATATCGGCGCGGATGATTCCTGTATTCGGAATCACAAGAGATCCATTTTTCACCAATCGCTCGTATTTCTTCATCGCTTTTGTTTTCCTGGAGTGCCAACCACTGGCAGGTCGCGCGCCTGCGGCCCGTCATATTCGTAGTTTTCGGGATTGATGGGTAGCAGCGGAGGGTTGCGCGACTGTTCCTCCAGGCAGTGGGCGATGAGTCCCGGCACGCGCGCCATCATAAAGATTCCGTTGGCTGCCCCTTTCGGGAAATCGATTTCGCAAAGCACCGCGGCAATCGCTCCATCGGCATTGAGCGGCACCCGCTTCCCTTTTGCCTTCGACAATGCGGCTTCAATCTCCTGGACATGTGCAACATACTTCCTCGCAATACCTTCCTCCGAAGCCAATTCAAACAATCGGCGCGCGCGCGGATCGCTCATGTGTTGCCGATGTCCGAAACCCGGGATGCGTTCTCCGCGCTTCTGATATTTCAGAACGATGACAGCGGCCGCATCGGAAGGATCTCTGCCTAAGCCTACGCATTTCTGAAGCACAGTCATGCAATCTTCAATCGCGCCGCCGTGGTGCTTTGAGATTCCGAGGATGCCGGCCGCAACCGAAGCGCTCAGAGGTGCCCCCGCGCTGGCTGCTGTGCATGCAGACAGGGTAGAAACCGCGGTGGGTCCATGATCGATGATCGCCACCAGAATGGCATCCATCATTCGGCCAACACGCGCTTCTGGAATCTCTCCTGTCAGCGTCAGCAGCACGGCGGATCCCCATGAAATTCTGCCCATAACGTCGGCGATGTCATATCCTCGCAGAAGGATTCGATTTGGTTCCACCGATGTGATGGAGGTTTTGCGACCGCGTGTTTTCATAAGCACCGCCGCACCAACTCAGGTATGTGGGTGAATTCTTCGGCGATCAGCGCGCCCGCGCCCGCCAGGCACTCATATTTCGCCGCATAACTTCCGCGCTCCCCTTCCACGATAGCTCCCGCGTGTGAATATCTCATCCCCGTCTGGGCCGTTCGGCCGCCGATAAACGCTACAACTGGCTTGTCGATGAGGCCACTCTGCATAAACTCCGCCACCTGCTCTTCCTGTGAAGTGCCGATCTCCCCAATGAGGACGATAACTTTCGTATCGTCATCCTCGGCAAACTTTCTGGCAACTTCATGCAGTCCCATGCCGATAATTGCATCTCCGCCGACATGCACCAGGCTGCTGATCCCAACGTCCGATTGCGAAAGATAATAGGCGGCGGAAACACCCATGCCTCCGCTGCGCGATGCCACGCCGACCGGACCGGAATGCAGCCAACCTTGGACGGCCGCTGCCGAACCGCCGATCATGCCAACTACAGCCCGCTCTGGAGAAATAAATCCCGCTGTGTTCGGGCCCACGACCGATACTCCTTTTCGCTCGGCCGCCCAATACAAATCAAGTACATCGTAGAGTGGAACGCGGTCGGCAATGACGGCAATCAGCGGGATGCCGGCCTCGATCGCCTCCAACGCAGCCACCCTCGCCTGCGGACCGGGAACGAAAATGACGCTGATATCGATTGGCCCCACCGAACCGATCGCGGCTGCAACCGTGTCGAAAACCGATACCCCATGCGCGCTGCCGCCGCCCCGTCCCGGGGAAGAACCGGCGATAACTTTGGTCCCATACTCCAGCATGTACTTCGTCCGCATGCTGCCTTCACGACCAGTTATTCCCTGCACAAGGACGGTCTTTGTCGAATCAACAAGAATGGCCATGCTTTTCTCGATATTCGTTCAACCCAGCAATCGGAAGGTCAATGGACGCCCCCCCGGCTCCCTGATACCAGCACGCAACTTCGCAGGCCAGGCATTCGGTGCAGCGTCCTCTTGCAGCATCGTCTTCCGATATTGCCAGCCGTGGCAGACCGTCCTGAAGCAGCAGGATTCCCGGACCGCACTCATGAACGCACGCCTTCGATTCGCAGATTTTACAGATTTCGTGATCGTAAGTGATTTGGCCGGTCCGAGTTGCGAACGAGTACGCATTCGAGCTGGGCTGCTTCACCGTATGGGTGGACAGACTCGGCCTGGCGGGTCTGTCCGTCGCGATAAGTTTCTGTAGCCGCTCCCCACAGAACTCCGTGCTGTGGATTTTCTGATAAGCTTCGACCGGACCAGAGGCTTCTGCCGCATACTGCAGCATCTCTCTCCTGGCTTCTTCTTCTCCATTGCCGCCGAGACGCAGCACTACCGGAATGTTTACCTTGTCCTCTCGAAAGGCTTTGATCAGTCCGCGTGCAAGATGGATCTGTTCCTGGCTGGCGACGCCGCTTCCGCAGAGAAAGTAGCCCTTCAATCCGGCCTGCGAAAGGATAATCTTTGCCGCCCTATAAACTTTCGAAGCCGCTGGATTTCCGCTCGTATCTGCGAAATTCGCAGTCCTCAGACCAAGCTGTCCCACTACGTCCATCGCCGCCATTGCTCCACCGCCTCCACATCCGTGGAAACCGATCGAAGTGCCTGACGATCTCTCCAACTCGGCGAAATAGAATGTTCCGCGATAGTCGTTCCGTTCTACGTTCCACGCGATGCGATCCAGTTCAGTCGGTGTACCGGAATACTCGCGCGCAATATCGATGTTGAGTTCGGGATGGCGATAGACGGCGTAATCGTCAATGGAGATGCGGCAGTCGAGCGCTACGAACTCTCCGTCTGTGGTCAGGACCAGCGGGTTGATCTCCAGGCTGCTGGCCTCGCTGCGGCGCGCGATCTTCCATGCCTGCACCCCAATCTCCACCACCTCGAGCGGGACTGACGCCGACGAGGCCAATGCCCGCATCTCGAAGGCGCTTGGCTCATGGCTTTCTCCGAGGTAAAGCCGCTGTACCGACGATTCGCGATTCTCGATTCCGCTGCCGCCTTCCGCACTGATTAGCAAGACGGGCTGATGCCGACGGTCGTCGACAATTACCCCAACGTAGAATTCTCGGGCGATATCTATGCTCCGCTCGACGAGCAGTTTGCTGTGCGGAAATCGGGACAATATTGCCACGGCCGATGCCCGAGCTTCTCCCGGACTACGCGCCAGCAGTACCCCTCCCTTCCGCTTTCTGTCTGTCAGCCAAACCTGAGCTTTAACCGCGACATCCCCTCCAATGTGGCAGGCAATCTCGTAGCATTCCTCCGGATTGGCTCCGAGCTCTCCCTGCGGAATTGCGATGCCGGCATCCCGCAGCAATTGTTTACCTTGAAACTCATATAGCCTCGCCATTGCCGTCGCTCCCGGAATGCGTAGAGTACGAACAATTGTTTTAATTGTCAAACAGACGTTTGGTGAAAGAGCTGGTAGAACTCCCAACTCCGCCAACGCACAAACAATTCAGGCGTGATTGTCGACGACCCGCTACAAGGAGGCTAAAAAACTCTGTTTGATTTTTTAAACAATTGATCTATTATCTGGATTGCACTCGCCTGGTGTGCCGGTAGAATCGGCCATCCGGACAACTCCACCCAAGAGGCGCGTTTCTCATGGGCTATAGGCTTGCAGTCGATGTTGGCGGCACATTCACGGACCTCTTGCTCTTCGACGAGAGAACAGGCCAACTCTCGCTTACTAAAACTCCATCGACCCCGGCGGATCCCTCCATCGGAGTGCTCACCGGGATTCTCAAGATTGCCGGCATGGCCCGCATCGATCCCGGCCAAATTTCCCTGATACTTCACGGCACCACCATTGCCACGAATGCCGTCCTCGAAGGCAAGGGCTCCAAGGTGGGGCTCATCACCAACCAGGGCTTCGAGCAAATACTGCACGTTGCGCGCGGCCAAACACCGGGGCCGCTTGCAGGTTGGATCATCATGATTAAACCTGATCCCATGGCGCCGCTTGAATGTACCCGCGGAATTTCCGCGCGCATGGACGCCCGCGGATACGAGGTCATCCCCCTCAAAGAACAGGAAGTGCGCGATTTCGTGCGCGAGCTCTGCGAAAACGGAATCGAAGCCCTCACCGTCTCGCTGCTAAACTCGTATGCCAACCCCGCACATGAAAAGACGGTAAAGAAGATAGCCCATCGGATGTATCCCGACCTTCCGGTAACAATTTCAACCGAGATTCTGCCGGAGTTTCGGGAGTATGAGCGTACTTTGACGACCGTGATGAACTCCTATTTGCGGCCGAAAATGCGCGTTTATCTAGAGGGCATGAAGTCCAAGCTGAAGGACAACCGCATTCGGACGCCGATGCTGATCGTCCGCTCGGACGGCGGTGTGATGAGCCTGCATGCAGCTGCCGAACATCCCGTGAACGCACTACTGTCCGGCCCGTCGGGCGGTGCTGTCGCAGCTGCTCACATCGGCAGTCTTGCCGGGTTCAACAATGTCTTGTCCTTCGACATGGGCGGTACTTCTACCGACGTCGCGATCTCGCGCGATGGACATGCCAACATCATCCGCGAAACCCGGGTTGGTCAATATCCCGTCAAGGTGCCGAGTGTCGATGTCCGGACTGTCGGGGCCGGCGGAGGATCCATCGCCCATGTTCCGCTGACGGGAGCGTTGCGTGTCGGGCCGCAGTCAGCCGGTGCGGTTCCCGGCCCCGCGTGTTACCAGAAGGGCGGTACAGAGCCGGCAGTCACAGACGCGAACGTTGTTCTCGGCTATCTCCCCCCATCGTTGCTGGGAGGCGAAATGGAGCTCAGCTGCGAAGCCGCGACGACTGCCGTACAAAAGATTGCAGACTCGGTCGGTCTCTCCCTGCATGCCGCGGCGGAAGGGATATATGACATCGTCAATGAAAACATGTTTGGCGCTCTCCGCGTCGTCTCCGTGCAGCGCGGATACGATCCGCGCGAATTCGCCCTGGTCGCACTGGGCGGCGCGGGTCCGCTCCATGCAAACGCCCTGTCGATGCTGATCGGATCGTGGCCATCCATTATCCCTCCCACGCCTGGAGTGCTCTCCGCGCTTGGGTTCCTGCTTTCAGATATCAAGAATGAATTCTCGCGCACGATCATCCGCACGGTCGATAACATCGATCCCGCTCTGCTGCTTGACACGTTTGTGGACCTCTCCAATCATGCGGCCGAATGGCTTGCGCGTGAACACATACCAGCCAAAGACAGGCGAATCAAGTATCAGGCCGACATGCGGTATTACCGGCAAGGATATGAATTCCCCATTGATGTTGACCTGAAGTGGTTTAAGAAGCCGGATGCAATGGAACGGATGACGAAGGTTTTCCGCGATGTTCACTATCACAACTACTCCTTCAACATCGACCATGTCGTGGAAATTGTTAATCTGCGGGCCGTCGCGTTCGGAATCGTGCCAAAGGCGGAATTGCAGCGCAAACGAAGCGGCGGTACCGATGCTTCCAGGGCCGTCGTCGGCAAAAACACTATCTTTTATCGCGGAAAGACATTGAAGGTCCCAATTTACGAACGCGACAAGCTGGGGGCCGGAAATCTTATCGATGGACCGGCCGTGATTACTCAGAGCGACTCGACGACACTCATCCTTCCGGCGCATTACGGCGTCGTTGATGGATACCTCAACATCCTCATTTGGCCAAACAGCCATAAGTCCGGCAAAGTTCGCAAGCCTCGCAGTCATATAGGTATGCGAGCGATCGAACGACGTCGAACAGGCGTCCGCAATGCAAGAGGAGCACGGCCATGAAATCCGCCGTTCCGTTGGTCAACAAAAAAATCCGCGCGGCTCGAAAAAACCTGCGCGTCGATAAGATCACGCTCGACATTATCGAAAATGCGCTCAGAAATGCGCGGGATGAAATGGATATTGTTTTGTTCCGCTCCGCGATGTCGCCCGTTATTCGTGAGCAGCACGACGGCTTCCCAATGATCTGCCTTCCCGACGGACGCATGCTGGTCGGACAATTCGGTTCCTATGTAGGCGGATTCATCGAAACCTGGAAGCGCGGCATTTACGAAGGCGATGTTTTCTTGATGAGCGATCCCTACAAATGCAAGGGAGCCGTGTCGCACATTAACGACTGGTTAGTCTTGATCCCAATCTTTTACAAGAAAGAGATGGTCGGTTGGAGCTCGCAATTCGGGCATACGACGGATGTCGGCGGTCCTGTCGCCGGTAGTCTTCCAACGGACGCCACTACTGTTTTCGGTGAAGGAATGCGCATCCCTCCGGTCAAGCTATTCGAACGCGGCAAACTGAATGAGGAACTGCTCGATCTGGTCCTGAATAATTCCCGCATGCCCACGATGAACTACTTCGACCTGATGGCGATTGTCGCTGCGTGTCGCGTTGCCGAAAAACGGGTGCAGGGACTCTGCGAGCGCTTCGGTAAACAGCTTTACCACGCGGCGGGAGAAGCGCTGCTGGAACGCACGCATCGCGCTATGGGACAGCTTGTCGCCAATAATTTGCCCGAGGAGAAGGTCAGCTTCGAGGATTACATCGATGACGATGGCCGCGGCAACGGCCCTTACAAAATGAAGCTCACTATCTGGCGCGCGGGCGAGCACGGATTTTTTGATTGGACGGGTACAGACCCGCAGGCGCCGGGACCGATTAACTTCTTTCTCAATGAAGAGATGTTCAAGATGTTCATCGGCGTCTATCTGATCATGGTCTTCGATCCGCAGATTTTATTTAATGATGGATTCTATCCCCTGCTGCACATCATCCAACCGGAAGGCTCCATCGTGAAACCGAATTTTCCGGCCGCTCTTGGATGCCGGACCCATGCGCTCACCCGGTTGTTCGACATCCTGGGAGGCGCGCTGGGGCACCAAGCTCCCGATCTGACCACCGCCGCCGGCTATGGAACATCGCCGTATCTCCTCTATAACGGCTTCGACGCCAGTAACAAATTCTTTCATCTGATGGAGATCAGTTTCGGCGGCATCCCGGGGCGCCCCATCGGCGATGGCATGGATGCCCATTCCTGGTGGCCACTTTTCGAGAACATCCCTAGCGAATATCTCGAAATTTACTACCCGATCACGGTGCTTGAATATGGATCGTTGATCGATTCGGGCGGTGCAGGATTTCATCGCGGCGGCAACGGAGTCCATAAGGTATATCGGTTCGAGGCGGACGGCGAAATTGCTATCCATGACGACCGTGACCGCTCCCATCCGTGGGGCGTGCTCGGCGGGTTACCTGGCGAGCTCAGCAGGAAAACGCTGATTCGCTGCGATGGGGGCCGAGAAAGTTTGCCCTCCAAAATTTCTTGCATTCATGTCTCGAAAGGTGACCGGTTAGTCTACGAAACTGCAGGCGGCGGCGGATGGAAGGACCCTCTCGATCGTTCCACCGGCAGAGTTCGGACGGACGTGATTCGCAAGCTAGTCTCAATCGAGAAGGCCCGCTCCGATTACGGCGTGGTGCTCGACCCGAATAAGTTCGATGTCGATCTCGAGGCAACCGAAGATCTCCGTGCTAAAAAACGTTTGGCGCGGGGACCAGCCCTTAAGTACACCTTCGGACCTGTGCCCGAGCCAATCGGTATTCACAAGCAGGCGGACTCTCGACCATCCAGTGGAAACACAGACTTGTCCGCACCCAGCCAACGGGTTGGAACGAGGGGTGCATGAACAGTTCGTCACAGGTTACGCAGATGAAAAAGCCTCTTGAAGGTCTCCGTGTGCTCGAAATGGGACAATTATTGGCGGGTCCGTTTGCATCCGCGTTGTTGGCCTGGTTTGGCGCGGAAGTGATCAAGGTCGAGCCTCCGGTGATTGGAGATCCCTTGCGCACATGGCGAACGCTTTATAACGGAACAGCTTTGTGGTGGTTCATTCTCGGGCGCAACAAGAAATGCATTACCGTCAACCTACATACCCCCAAGGGGCAGGAAATCATTCGCCGGCTTGTGAAGGATACGGATGTCGTTCTAGAGAACTTCAAGCCAGGAACGATGGAAAAGTGGGGCCTCGGATATGAGGACCTCAAGAAGGTCAACCCGCGCATCATCATGGCGCGTGTATCTGGATGGGGTCAGACCGGTCCCAACTCTCCGAAGCCTGGCTTTGCATCGGTTGCCGAGGCAGTCGGGGGTCTGCGTTATGTAACGGGCTTTCCAGATCGGCCCCCGGTACGCCCAAATCTCAGTCTTGGAGATTCCATCGCTGGATTGCACGCCGCGATTGGAATTCTGGCCGCCGTCTATCATCGCGACGTCGCCGGCGGCACGGGCCAGGTTGTGGATGTCGCCATTTACGAGGCCGTTTACAACATGTTGGAAGGTATGGTGCCCGAATTCGATAGCAGTGGCATTGTCCGAGAGCGCGAGGGAAACCGGCTCGCGGGAATTGTTCCAAGTGGCACGTATCCATGCGCGGACGAAAAATTTGCTGTCATTGGCGGCAATGGAGACAGCATCTTCAAGAGGCTGTGCATTGCCATCGGACGTCCCGAGATGTCCACTTCCCCGCGTTTTGAACATAATAACGATCGCGTCGAGCATGTGGATGAGATTGAGGATGCCATCGTGTCCTGGACGAAGCGGAACAGTCTCAATGACGTCATTGCAATCCTCGAGAAAGCCGGAGTACCCGTTGGTCCGATCTATTCCGTCCAGGACATGCTGAAGGATCCACACTTCCAGGCGCGCGGTCTTTTTGAAGAGTGCACTCTTCCAGGCGGCAAGACGGTGAAGCTTCCCACGATGACTCCAAAGCTGACAGAAACCCCAGGCGGCACCAATTGGATAGGTCCCGCGTTGGGGGCGCATAACTCCGAGGTTCTGGGGGGTATGCTCGGCTTCACTGAAGACGAATTACAACAGCTCGCATCCGACGGCGTAATTGCGGCTGCCGATACCCTTGCGCCTGAGGATCCTCCGGAATGCCACCGCGTAAAATAACAGTCGTTGAAGTGGGACCGCGGGACGGCTTCCAGATGGAGAAGCAATTCATCCCGACCGGCACGAAGGTCGCCATCATCAATCGGATTGCACGCTCCGGTATCTCGAAGATCGAGGCGACTTCATTTGTCAATCCGGCTGTCATCCCTCAAACAAGGGACGCCGCGGAAGTCCTGCGATCGATCGATCGCGTTCCCGGGACATGTTACATGGCGCTTGTACCCAATCTGAAAGGCGCGCAGAATGCAGTTGCAGCGCGGGTAGACATCGTAAAGATCGTATTATCCGTTACGGAAAGTTCAAACCTCAGGAACATCAATATGCCGGTAAAGGAATCTCTTCGCCAGAGCGAACAGATTCTTAGGTTGGCAGATGAATCGGGAATCGCGGCGGAAGCCGTGGTCTCATTGGCATTCGGGTGCCCGTACGAGGGAGCCATCGCCGACGCAGCAATTACCGGCCTTGTCGCTTCGCTGACACGAATGGGGTTTCGTGAAATTTCCATCGCCGATACGATTGGCGCTGCCAATCCGGCTTCCGTCCGGCATATTTCCTCCATGCTCTTAGAGCAGTTTCCCCAAGTTCATTTCTCTCTGCATTTTCATAATACTCGCGGTCTGGGTCTTGCAAATATTCTGGCGGCCATGGACGCAGGCATCGACCAGTTCGATGCTTCGATCGGTGGCCTGGGTGGTTGCCCCATCGTCCAGGGTGGAACCGGCAATGTCACTACTGAAGACCTCGTCAACATGCTCGATGAGATGGGAATAGAATGTGGCGTTTCGCTCGACGCCATCCTGGAGGCCGCCAGTATGGCGCAGAGTTTTCTAAATCGTCCTTTATCCAGCTATCTTTTATCGGCAGGCAATGTAAAAAGTCTGTATGAATGCTATCGTCACTCCAAACCGGCTCCCATGCCGAGGTGAGTGTGGCTGAAAACTACGAAGAAATTCGGTGGTTCTATAATCAACGCGGTCTTGCCGGACGTGTCGGTTTCGGGACCTGTCCAGCTGTGCTGGTGGTAGATTTCATTCGCGGATTTACCGAATCTGAATCGCCTTTATCCTGTGATTTGGACGCGCCATTGATGGCCACTCTCGATATTCTCCACTCAGCCCGAGCACAAGATATTCCAATTTACTTCACGACAGTGGAATATGACCCCAGCATGAAAGATGCTGGGCTGTTTCCGCTGAAAGTCCCCAGCCTGAAATGGCTCGTGCGCGGCTCCCCCTGGGTAGACCTTGATGCAAGGCTCGAGCAGAAACCACGGGAGATTCTGATACGCAAGAAGTACGCATCTGCATTCTTCGGGACCGAATTGGCTGCGTCGCTGACCGCCGAACGTATCGATACGATCATCGTCACCGGGTGCACCACCAGCGGATGCGTTCGCGCCAGCGCTGTTGACGCGCTTCAACACGGTTTTCGCGCGATCGTTCCCGCCGATGCCGTCGGCGACCGCGCACATTTAGCACATGAGGCGGCTCTCTTCGACATCGATGCCAAGTACGGCGATGTTGTGTCTGTGAAGGACATTTTGCAGTATTTGCAAGCCCCTGGGAGCGGCCTACCCGGTGAGTCTGGACACCCGCGGTAAAAGCCGCCGTCTTCGGCTGATGTTTGACGGGAGCAAGTTCACATTGCGCGGAGCATTCCTCACAAGAACTTCCCGCAATAAAACCCTGATAGGGAGGACGATTTGACACGTGAAGAAGTCTTGAGTCTATGGCCGGAACTAGCATGGATTCAGGACCCAGACTTACGGAAAAAGACTGCCCGTTGCTGGCAGCGGGCTTTTGAATTGAGTCCTCTGACCCCGGATGACTTGCTTCGGATCCCTTTTACCTTAGTTGTTCCCAACTGTCCTGCGACCTTTATGGAACACAAGCGATGCGTGGTGCACATCGCTCGCCGTGCGGCGGAGTCGATGCAGGAATTCCTTGGCAGCTCCTTGAAAATAGATGTTGACACGGTGGTTTCTGGCGCGATTCTTGCCGACGTGGGCAAGCTGCTCGAATACGAGAATAAGGACGGTCAGACCGTACAGAGCCAGCGCGGCCGCATGCTTCGGCATCCTTTCACGGGCGTTGCCTTGGCAATGGAATGTTCGCTGCCTGACGCCGTATGCCATATCATCGCCACGCACGCGGCAGAAGGCGATCTTGTGCGGCGTTCAACCGAAGCCTACATTGTCCACCATTCCGACTTTATGACGTACCTACCATTCACGAACTTGCGTTAGGAGATTTAGTCCAGCCTCGCAATGGGTGTCTTCACCGTGACAGAACGACAAGGAACTACTCAAGGACCTGCAATGTCCCAGACCAACCAAGCTCCTGTAACTGCAACAATGTGCCAATGGGCGGCTGGCGTCACCTTCGATCAGTTATCGAAAGAAGCGGTGCATCAGGCGAAGCGTTTCTTTCTCGATTCCATCGCGTGTGCGCTCGGAGGTTTTCAACAGCATGATGTCGCTATCGCCCTTGGCGTGCTCGATGAAGTGGCCGCGCCCGGACCGGCAACGTTGATCGGATCGGGAAAGAAGATGGACGTTGTCCACGCCGCATTCGCCAATGCGCTCATGATTCGCTGCATGGACTACAACGACGTTTACTGGAAGCAGGACCCATGCCATCCATCGGATATTTTCCCTGCCGCGATGGCCTGCGCGGAGCGGGCGCATAGCAATGGCGAAGAACTTATCGTTGGCCTTGTGCTCGGGCATGAATTTGAACAGCGTCTCTGCGAAGCCGCCTTTCCCGGTATTCGCGAGCGGGGATGGCACCACGCAACACTCACCGCTTTCGCGTCGCCTATCGTCGCGGGGCGAATGCTCCATCTTCCCTGGGACCAGATTCAACACGCCGTCGGCATATCCGCGTCAGCCCGGTGCACGTTGGGCGCCGTGGCCGCGGGCATTTTAACGATGATGAAAAACACCGCTGACCCGATGGCCACGGAAAGCGGAGTGCTTGCCGCTCTCCTGGCGCAGAAGGGCTATACCGGACCCGATCATGTGATCGATGGCAAGGAAGGACTTGTGGATGTGCTCGGGCGCGAATGGAGATTGAATGTACTCACAGAAGGTCTCGGGGAAAGCTGGCGGATTACTCAATGCGGGATGAAATTCTTCCCAACCGAAGCGTTGACCCATACACCCATTTCCGCCGTGCTCGATCTCGTCCACGCGAATGATCTTGTACCCGACGCGGTGCGAGAAATCCGCATCCGGACAACGGCCCGCGGTGTCGACATTCTCGGCGACGCGAACAAGTACGATCCACGCTCGAAGGAAACGGCGGACCACTCTCTGCCCTATTGCATCGCAGCCGCAATCGTCGAACGGGAGGTAACTCCACGACAGTTCACAATGGAGAAGATTATGGATCCGGCGATCCGTTCTCAACTTCGCAAAATCAAAATTGTCGCTGACCCCGAGATCGAGTCCGTTTTCCCGGAATTCCAAAGGTCCGTCGCCAATATCTCCTTGACCGATGGCAGGGAGTTATCCAAGTCACTCGACTTTCCCAAGGGCGATTACCGAAACCCGCTGTGCGATCAGGAAATACAGGATAAGTTCCACGCACTTGCAGCGCCCGTCATGTCAAAGGTTGCCCGTGGCAGGCTGCTGGACGCGATCTGGAACTTAGAGAAGCAGGCCAGCGTAACCAGCTTGTTGCGAGCAATGATGGCAGATCGATAAGTGGGTGGATAACGAACATCCAGTATGAAGTCAATGCCTGGGTCCGGCGTTCAAGGCGGGTTGGAGCGATGAAAAAGCTGGTCTGCTCGGTGAGTGTTTCGGCGATTGTACGCTCATCGAGAACCGGAGAATTTCAGGCTGGGTTAAGCCAAGCTCGTCACGAATCTGTCCATCGCGCCTCTGCCTGCTGCGCAATCGAAGGAGTTGCGCACAAGGCCGTAATTGGAAATAGCGTTACGTCTCTCTTGACACAACCATAACTGTTTGGTTATGGTTGTGAGCGTGAAGCCGGCCAACGCCAATCCCGTGTTCCGCGCTCTTGCCGACCCGACTCGCAGGGCAATTTTCGAGGAGCTGACCCGCCAGGGCGAGCAGACCGTCCACGCACTGACTCGCTATGCGGGCGTGTCCCAGCCTGCTGTCTCCAAGCACCTGACGGTGCTGAAGCGGGCAAAGCTGGTACGGCATCGTCGTGAGGGACGCGAAACTCACTATCGCGCGCAGTCTGATGCGCTGGCGCCGATGGCGGACTGGCTCCATCTCTACGGCGCCTTCTGGCGCGACCGGTTCGACCGTCTTGAATCCCTTTTGGAAAGGATGGAATCATGAACAACCCAACAGAAAATCCCGGCACCCTGGTGATCGAAAGGGTGTTCCCACACCCGCCGCAGAAGCTGTGGCGCGCGCTCACGGAAAGCCCGCTCCTCGCGCAATGGATGATGAACAACGACTTCGAGCCGGTGGTTGGGCGCAAGTTCCAGTTCCGCGCCGAGCCTGTGCCGAACTGGAATGGCGTTGTCGACTGCGAGGTGCTGATCGTCGCCCCATTCCAACGGCTGTCCTATAGCTGGGGTGTTGGGGGAGGCGAAGCCGCCGGCGGCCTGCAATGGGTGGTGCTGTGGACGTTGACTCCAGCCGAGGGAGGCACCCACGTTCGCATGGAGCAGTCCGGCTTCCGTCCCGATCAGCAGGCAGCGTATCAGGGTGCAAACTACGGCTGGCAGAAGTTCTTCGGCGGTCTGGAGCGTGTCATTGGGGGGTTGGAATGACCGTGAAAGCAAAAAACATTTCTTATTGGATCACGACCATACTTGTAGCGTTTTTTATCGGAAGCGGGGGCGTTGCCCAGATGGCAGCTCTGCGGGGCAACGCCGCCACGCTGCTCCTTGGTTACCCGCTATACTTCTTTCACATTCTGGGGTTTTGGAAGATACTTGGAGCCATTGCCATACTCGTGCCGCGTTTTCCGCGGCTCAAGGAATGGGCGTATGCCGGCATCTTCTTTGATCTGACAGGCGCTGCCGCATCCAACGCCGCGGTCGGCGGTTACGGCGTTTATGCCTTTCACATCGTCGCTCCACTCCTGCTAGCTGTTCTTGCTGTGGCATCCTGGGCGCTTCGTCCAGCAAGCCGCACCATCGGCGTCCTCATTCCAGCGAAAAACGGCAGGCCGATATAAACACGAGAGCAGCGAACATTGGGGAAACGGCACCCGATTTTGATTAACGTTGAAATATGGGCCGCCTATCATCTGCAACAAGGTTGTATACTCGCGCCCATGAATCGATTCCGAACGGTTCGGGATGCAAAGGAATATCTCGTTCGCAGAATTCTGGCGCAGGCGGATCAGGACGGTGTTCCTCTTTCCGATGTCGAGCGAAACATGCTGTACTTCTCCGAAACTGGTTGGACACTGCCGAACATGATGGGGGTCAGTCGGGACTTCGATCAGAATTACGACCAGGATGAATATGAAAGCAAGATCGGTCAGATCATTCTGCAAATCCGCGACCAGTCCCTGGGCGACATCGACCATAGCTGGGACGAAGCTGTGCATCGTCTCCGGGATGAGGATCATTACCTTCTGGTGCTGATCGATGGTGCTTCCCGTGGACGCGTGAAAAGGTCGCGCGGGGACATCGTCAAACTGATCCTGGCGAGTGTAGTGGTTGTGGCGATATATCTCCCCGTCGTCTTTTTTGTCTATTCGCACGTAGACAATCCTGCCATTTCCAAATTGATCCTTGTGAGTACGCTCTTGGCACTGGTCGTGCTGGTGGCGTTCCTTGCCAACCAGGGACACCGGAAGTCAGCATAAACCGCTCGAATCGTTTGTAATTTCGTTAGGGCCTGTTCGCGCTATTTGCTGGCCTTAAAACAGAATATCCGGTTACTCTACAGGCAAGCTTTTGGGTAGACCCCGGACTTCAGTCCGGGGGGGCCGAGTTCGAATTGAGGTGCGCCTTTAAGGCGCTGAGGCACACAGCCGCCACCCGATCCATAAGAGGACCACATGGCCCAGGGAACTTTCTTCATTACCTCTCGCGCGCAAACTCCGGTATTCCAAATCGAACGCAGCGCCGAGCTATTCCTGGATGTCATGCAATCCTACCGGCGGCAACATACATTCATGCTGCACGCTTTCGTGGTCATGCCAGACCACTTTCACATCATCCTGACTCCATCGGAAGGCGTCACGCTCGAACGCTCCGTGCAATACGTGAAGGGTGGATTTTCCTTTCGCGCGAAGAGGGAACTCGGTATCCAGCGCGGACTTTGGCAGCCGAAATACCATGATCGTCGCATACGCGATCGGGAAGAATGTGCTGCCCTGCTCCGCTACCTTGAAGACAATCCCGTGAAGCGCAGGTTGACGGAAACACCTTCAGGATTCCCATTCTCCAGTGCGAACCCACGGTTCATCGGAGCGAACGCATTAGACGAGTTCCCGGAAGAACTTCGAAGCTTGCAACCTCAGCGCCTGAAGGCGCATATCGGCGACCACTTATCCCGGACTGAAGTCCGGGTCTACCCAAAGCTAAACTTCACTGAGCGATTCTTGCGTTCGACCGATTTACCGGACTGAAGTCCGGAGTCTACCAGCATGAATGCGCCCTAAGACATCTTGAGTTGCAGGTTACGGTGAATGCGGCGAAAATAGGTGCGAGAGTTGGAGCTATCCATGAAAAGCCCCGTCCCGATGGAATCTGCCGCTGCATTCATCGACGAGAAGATCAAGGAACTTAGCGACTGGCGCGGGAATACGCTCGCGAAGGTGCGCGGAATCATCCACCAGGCGGACCCTGAGATCGTCGAAGAGTGGAAGTGGGTCAAGCCGACATCGCCGGGGACTCCCATCTGGTCCCACGGCGGCATCGTCTGTACCGGAGAGACGTACAAGAATACCGTCAAGATGACATTTGCCAAGGGAGCTGCGTTGAAGGACCCTTCGGGTCTATTCAATGCAAGCCTGGACGGGAATGTCCGGCGCGCCATCGACATCCACGAAGGCGACAAAGTCGATGAGGCGGCCTTAAAGGATCTCATCCGCGCCGCAGTGGCGCTCAATCTCAGGAGCAAGCCGAAGCCCCGGCGAGCGAGCAGCAAGCGGGACGACTAGCTGCATCGCAGGTCCCGGCCATATCTCCTCCCATGGGGAAGAGCTTCGACACCTGCCTCATACGCCAAGCAGTTCGGCGTCGAGGCCCCGAGCTGGCCAGTGGGGGTAAGTATCCCCTCTCGTCAAGTACGTAACGTGTGTTGACGGTAATGGTTTCGCGGAACATTTTGTTCCTCCGATGAGTGCTTGAGAGCTTCGCAATACCGATCGACGTTCAATTCCTTGTGCGACAACTTATCGATGTTATGGGACGCAAAACTCTATTCCAGATGCACCTTCGGCTCGGCGGACATGCCGGGGCGCAGCTTGTCCAGGTCATGCTGGTTTGGCTTGAAGCGAATGCGGACCGGCAGGCGCTGAACCACCTTCACGTAATTGCCGGTTGCATTTTCCGGCGGCAAGACGCTGGTGCGATCACCGGTCGCGGCGGGCATGTTTTCAACATAGCCGTCAAAATCTTCATCGAGTGCATCTACATGAATGCGAACGGACTGGCCTTTGCGCATGCGGCGAAGTTGCGTTTCTTTAAAGTCCGCAGTCACCCAAAGGTCATCTGTTTGGACAATCATCATGAGCTGCTGGCCTGCCGAGACCTGGGCGCCTACTTCCGCGCTGCGCTCCGTCACGATGCCATTCACAGGAGAAACAATATGCGTATATGCGAGATTGAGTTTTGCCTGCTGGAGCTGGGCTGCCGATGACTCGGCGCTCGCCTGACGCGACTGAATCGTCGCATTGCGGATTGCAATCTGGCCGGCGGCATTCTTCAATGTCTGATTTAACTTGCTTTGCTGCTCCCGAAGCTGCGCGCGTTGCTCATCGATGGTCTGGGCCGCCGCTGCCAGTGTCGCTTTGTCAGCCTCTACCGTTGCCTGTTGTCCCTTGGCTGCAGCTAGATATTGGTCGTATTCCGACTGCGCTACTTCCTGTTTTTGGATGAGTTGCGCATACCGCTGCAAGTCAGACTGGGCCTTCGCGTTGTTTGCTTCTGAGTTCACAAGCTTGGCGGATGCGGTGTCATAGTTATATTGCGCGGCAGCAAGTGAGGCCTGCGCGGCGCTCACCTCGGCCTGTCCTGTGCTCTCATTGGTCGCGTTGCTTACAACGGTAATGGGCAGGTTGGGCCGTTCCGCAGTGGATTGGGCCAGGGACTGGTCGTAGCCTGCCTTCGCTTGTGTCAGAGCAACTTGAAAGTCGCTGGGATCCAGATCGACAAGTGGCTCGCCAGCCTGCACCTGCTGGTTGTCTTCCACGGAAACACCGACTATGGTTCCGGCAACGCGCGCGGAAATCGGATTGATATGTCCATTCACCTGCGCATCATCTGTATTTTCATAGTTGCGGGAGATCAGCCACCATATCCCGATTCCTATAAGAACAAGAACTGCCACCCCGGCAATCAGGAAGATGCGCTTGCGCTTTTTCGCCGGGTCGACTGGCTTCTTATCCTCTTTCGCCGGAGTAGAAGCCTGCTGCTCGTTCTCCGTGTGCTGTTCGGCGGAAGCTGCCGGTTTCTGGCTTTCGGTTTGCTCCTGGTCGGTAGCCATCATTTTCCTTTCAATAGGCTGGGGATGTCCTGCTCGGCATCGCCGGTCGCGCGTGCGAGTCCAATCCTGGCAAGGTCCTGCGAGTAGAGGCTGTTGACATAATCCAAATCCGCCGCAGCCAAAGTCTGTTCCGATTGCACCACCTCAACCGAATCGGTGACCCCGGCGGCAAAACGGTCCTGCGACTGGCGGAACGTGTCGAGCGCAAGCTTGCGATTATTTTCCGCGACACTCACTTGCTGGTTCGCCACCGTCGCATCGATATATGCGTTGCGAATGTCAAGCTCGACCGAGCCTCGTTGATCTTCATACTCGGCGCGGCGCTGGTCCACCGCTGCCTGGGCCTGTTGCACATCGGACGCAATACGGCCGCCCTGCCAGATCGGTATGTTGATGGAACCGGTCGCGCCGAAGATACCGTTTCCGCCGCTGGTGGGAGTGACACCTTCGATTCCGTAGTAGGCATTTACGCCGGCGCTGGGAATGCGTTCGGCGCGGGCAGCTTTCAAAGCCTGTTCCGCCGCCCGCATTTGCGCTGCTGACGATTTCAGATCCGCGCGCTGCGCCACACCGCGCTGGATTGTGTCTTCCAGAGGGAGTAGCGAAGCTGGATTCGGGGAGAGCTTCTCAAACAGCGTCAACGCTGTTTCCAACGGCAATCCGATACTCCGAGCCAGCGCCAGCTTCTGCTTGGCGAAGTCCGCCTGGTCCGATGCGAGCCGTTGCTGTTCCGTTTGCAGCTGCACCAGGCTCCTTTCGGAGTCGATGAGCGCCTTGGTTCCGGCCCGATGCTGCGCGGTGGCCTGATCGTAGCTCGATTGCGCATACTGCACTTGCGCCATTTGCGAATCAACCAAAGCCGTACTTGCCAGCACGCGAAGATACTCGCCACTGACGGCCAGCACCACCAGCTGCCGCGCATCCTGCTCACTCAACTCCGATGCGCGTTGCAGCTCCTTCGCCGACCGATAGTTATGCATCGCGGTCAGGTCGAAGGCGTCCTGGGTCACCGTTCCACGGGCATCGTAATAGTGGTACGGACCCACAGTGACCGGAAATGAAAATGGAAGACCAACCAGCGTGCTGTTGCTCAGGCCAAGCGCCTGCAGGTCCGTCTTCTGTTCGGTCATGCTCAGGCTGGCGTTGATGTTTGGGAGGAGCTGGCTGAGGGCGGCCAGCCGCTCGGCGCGCACCTGGCGCAAGGAAGTGCTCGCGCTCACTGCGCCGAGGTTATATCGCAGACCCCGTTCAATTGCATCGTGAAGTGTCAAGGTGAGCGTGGGGCCAACAATACTTGGACCGGGAACGCTGCCCTGATATGCGCCCTGGACCTGGATCGATGTATTGATGGTGTCGGCGCTCGATCCTGCAGCAGAGTTGGCGCTTTGCTGGGTCGATACGGTATTCGCGCCCTGGCGTCCGGAACGCGGCACCTGTTGAACGCGCGCCGCTGTGCCGGAAGCCGGCGCACCCATCTGCGCCGCTGCTGAAAGGGTCCACAGCAGCAGGCCGCAAGAGATGCAGATCGTTTTATCTTTTAAAGTTCGCATATTCATCCATCAGTGAGCGGCATGCATGCCCTTGGGCGGCTTCTTCATCAGCAGTGCCAGCGGAACCATGCATACGGCAAAAATAGCAAGCATTTGCAGAATGTCGAGATACGACAGGACGCCCGCCTGCGCCTGCACGATCCGGTAAAACTGCGCCAATGCATGATGCTGCGCATCGTGCATCGACGGAGTTCTTCCCAGCGCCTGCTGGGTCATCGCATGGTAGCGGTTCATCCAGGCGGCGCTCCCGCTCGAAACATGTCGGACCAGATATTGCTGATGCACCTGCTGACGACGGGCCAGCATAGTGGTGTAAAAGGCCGTGCCGCAGGACCCGCCAACGTTGCGCGCCAGATTGACCAGGCCGGACACATCGTTGTTTTTCCCCGGCCCCATGCCGGTATAGGACAGCGTATTGATGGGGATGAAAAGGAACGCCAACCCGATGGCCTGATAAAAGCGCAGCCACGCGACATATCCAAAACTCATCTGCAAATCGAGGCTGGTCATGTGATAGAGCGCGGCGCCCAGCACGGCGAAGCCGAACATGATCAGATATCGACCATCGACTTTCGAAATCAGGAGGCCCACGATTGGCATGCAGATGATGGTCGCCAGGCCGCCGGCGGACAGCGCCAGGCCCGACAATTCGGCGGTATAGCCCATCAACGTTTGTAGCAGCTGCGGCAGCAGGACTGTAGTCGCGTAGAGCGCGAATCCCAACACAAACATCATCAGAAAGGCCACGGAAAAGTTCTTCTGCGCGAACAGGCGCAAATCCAGAATTGGCCGATGCGCTCTGCGCGCCTGCCACAATTCCCAGGCAATCAGGCAAATCATCCCCAGAATTGCTGCAATGGTGAAGGTAACGATGAGATGGGAAGCAAACCAGTCTTTTTCCTGCCCCTTATCCAGAACGACTTCCAGGCAGCCGAACGTCAAGGCAACCAGCCCGAATCCGATGGTATCGAGTTTGAATCCGCTGCGTTTTGCTTCTTCCACTTCCTTCTTGATCTGCGGTGTATCTTCCACCAGCCGATGCGTCAACGTGAGCGAAAGAATTGCAATTGGGATGTTGATAAAGAAGATCCATCGCCAGTCGTAGCGGTCTGTAATCCACCCCCCCAGCGTTGGACCGATAATGGGCGCCGTGACCACCGCGAGTCCATAGACGGCGAAGGCCTGGCCCAGCTTTGCCGGAGGGAAGGTGTCGGCAAGAATCGATTGCTCGGACGGCTGCAGGCCACCGCCGCCCAGCCCTTGCAAGACCCGGAAAAGCAATAACAAGGGAAGCGATGGAGCCAGTCCGCATAGTAACGAGCTGACGCCGAAAATGGCGACACACGTCATGTAGAAGCGTTTGCGGCCAACAATGCTTCCAAGATAAGCGCCCGCCGGAAGGACGATGGCATTCGATATCAGGTAAGAGGTAATGATCCAGGTGGCCTCGTCCTGCGAGGAACCCAGTGAACCTGCGATGTGCGGCAACGCCACATTGACAATCGATGTGTCCAGCACCTCCATGATGGTCGCCAGAGTGACCGTTATCGCGATGAGCCACGGATTGTGCTTCGGCCTGTAGGCTTGTTCCTGCATCGATGCAGCTCTTATTTAACAAGTAGTGCTGGCAATAAAATGAATGATACCATGCGTTACTGTACTGCATTAAGACGCATTTTCCGAATGGCGGGTTCAATTAAATTGACGTTAAGATGGAATTCGGTAAATATGGCCACTCCAGAACAGAAAAGCTCCGTAGGGAAAGGCACGCACGCCGCCTCGATCCGCATGAGGCTGGAAGAAGACCGCGTTGCCGAAATTCTGGATATCGCAGCCAAAGTTTTTATTTTGCAAGGATTTGAAGGTGCCAGCATCAATGAAATCGCCAAGCAGGCCAATGCCTCGAAGACGACCCTTTATTCGCGCTTTCCCACCAAACAGAAATTGTTCATAGCCGTTCTCGAGCGGCGAATGGACCTGGTTTTCAACCAGGTTTCGACTGCCCTACCGCTCGATGCGCCGATCGAGAGCACCCTTAAGGAGTTCGGCTCTCGCCTGTTGCAGTTGGCTCTTTCCGAGGACCAGATTGCCCTGCTGCGGGTCGTGAGCATGGAATCCGGGAGGTTTCCAGAATTGGGAGAACGCTTTTATGAACTAGGCCCGAAGCGCGGGATCACCCATCTGAAGCACTACCTGCAAGAGCAGATCAGGTGCGGACGCATGGTGAAAGACGATCCTATGATAATGGCAGAGCACCTCAGCAGCCTGCTCACCGGCGGCCCAGTGCGCTGGGCGGTTCTGGGTCTGCGCAGCAATTCTGGTATAAGGGCCAGACGAAAACGAATTGACGCGGCTGTAAAAGTCTTCCTGCGAGCTTATTCCGCCGACAGGGATCGCCGTATTGCACAGTGAAGACCAGGTCGTGAGTGTCGTGAATGCTGGTGTGCGTGTAGAAGACATGCAGCGCCCCCGTTACACAATAGATGTAATCGCTTTTCCTCGTAATATGCATCGCAGACGAAGGGGTCACAATTGTGGGCTAGTGGTTCAGCTTCCGGTTTGCCCGTCAATCGCCCATAAGTCCGAAGCCCGAGAAACTCCCCTACCTGCGGCGTTAGCTGAGTTCGTTTGCGATTTTTCAGCAGTAATCATGGACGCTCACATCCAAAGGAATTATTTTTCTTACTGAGCGGTCCGGACGACCCATGATTGCATTCCATGATTTTGCAACAGGAAAAGAACGGGACATTGCAGAATTTATTGGAGTTCTCCCTCCCGTTGGCATGTCGGAATTTTCTATTTCGCCGGATGAGCGCCGCCTACTGGTGGTTCGTGCGGAACCTGTCTTTGCGAATATTCAGATCGCGACATTTGGATCTGCAGAAAAGCATTAGTACTACCCGGCTTTGCACTCGGGATCGATCCGGAACCTTCCGGCACATCCCACTTAGCACCGGGGACCTTGCACCACCCGGGTGTGATTATTTTCGTGCGGGTGATGAATTTACACCGTTCGCGTTGGTCTGCGCGAAGTACCCCTCACGGGTTCTCACCATTAACTTGCCAAATCCTTTTGCCTTGGCTGTGACTCGGATGGTCCGGTAGCCGCCGGCGCTAATGGGCTTCGTCGGATGGTAGCCGAGAATGTATTGCTCGCGAATGTCGCGCGCTACTTCTCCCGCAATGGCATCCACCTGATCCAGGGACTTCGGAAAGAAGGCGATGCCGCCTGTCTGATCGCTCAACTCCTGTAGCGCTTTGCGCGCCTGGTGCACCTGCCGTCCATCTTCGTCGTACAACAAGCCGATGGAATAAACAATGGGGCCTTGCAAGCTCTGAATACGCCGCACCGTGTCGGCCAGCGTGGCGCTTGAGCTGTTGTCCTCGCCGTCGGTGATGATCAGGATCACCTGCTTGGCGCGTTTGGCGTTCTTGGCGAGGTGGTCCGCCCCGGCCACTACGGCGTCATAAAGAGCTGTGCCGCCTTTCGAATCGATATGAGACAGGCCTTTTTCCAGAAGAGAGATGTTGGAGGTAAAGTCCTGATCGAGAAATGCCTCGTCGGAAAAGTTCACGATAAATGATTCATCCTGCGGGTTCGAGGCCTGCACAAGATCGAGAGCGGCACGATTGACGGCGGCGCGCTTCTGCTGCATGGAAGCGGAGTTATCCACCAGGATGGCGAGCGACACAGGAACATCTTCCTGCCGAAACGAAGATATCCGCTGCAGGACGTTATCTTCATAGACGCTGAAGTCCTGCTTCTGGAGTCTCGTCACGAGATGCTGGTGATCGTCGACGACGGTGGCATAAATCACCACCTCGCTGACAGAGGTGTGGAAGGTGAACTGTCCGTTGGGCCCAGTCTGGACGGGCTGCTCAGGTTGACTGGTTTGCGCAGGGTGGCTGGAGGAATTCGATTGCGCGCTTCCACCCGGCGTGTTCCCGGCCGAGCCGGGCCCAGTTCCGGATTGCTGTGCCCCAGCGTTCACCGCCGCTGTCGAAACGCATATTGCGACAATCAGCGACAGCGCGAAAACCTGGAAGAGCCGCTTCGAATTACGTCGATGCATAATGCCCCATGTGCACCCGGACTGTCTGTGAAGCGCCGATCCCGGAACCCTCCGGCTTGAGATGCCCATTCTTCACGACCTTGTTCCACGGTAATCGTTCTATGACTGTCCTGCCAGCGCCGGCGAGAATTAACGCTGTTCCCCGCTCTCAACGCTTCTTTACAAAGAAAATTTCATCGCTGCGATAGAATCTGGATACAGTGCCGCACATCTCAGACCGCCTGATGGCAGGCTGCGCCTGAACTCACAGGAGTTTCCCACACGAATGGCCCGCATTTATCCGTTTCGCGCATGGCGCTATAATCCCGGACTGGTCCGCGCTGAAGATGTTGTTACCCAGCCGTACGACAAAATTTCGCCGGCAATGCAGCAATCGTACTATCAACGCAGCCCGCAGAACCTGGTCCGCGTGATCCTGGGCCTGCCCGAGCTGTTCGACTCCGAGGACAACAACGTTTACACGCGGGCGGCCAAGAATTTTAGCGAGTGGCGTGCAGAGGGCATCCTCAGCCAGGATAATGAACCGGCAGTCTACGCCTATTCCCAACGCTACGAAGTTCCGGGCGCGCCTGGAAAATTTCAGGAACGACGGGGGTTTATCGGCCTCGGCGAACTGGTGGACTATAGTCAGGGCATCATCTTCCGGCATGAGCGGACGCTGGCCAAGCCGAAGTCGGACCGATTGAACCTGCTGCGCGCCACCCGTGCGCATTTCGGTCAGATTTTCATGTTGTATTCCGATCCGGGCCAGACGGCGGAAAAGTTGCTGTTCGCCAATCCGTCTACGCCGGACATCGAACTGACCGACGAGTACGGCGTGCTGCATCGCGTCTGGAGGGTCTCCGAGCCAGGCACAATCAACATGCTGCTCAGTGCCATGCAGGACAAAAAACTTATCATCGCCGATGGACATCATCGCTATGAAACTGCACTGAACTACAGCAAGGAGCACGGGCCAGATGCACCCGCCAGCCTGGAGCGTGCAACCAGCAGTTTGCCGCAACCGGCATACCCGGAAGCTGCGACGATGATGACCTTCGTCAACATGGATGCTCCTGGATTGACAATTCTTCCCACGCATCGCGTAGTGCATGGTTTAAAAGACTTCAATACGACCACCTTCCTGAAACGGGCGGAACAGTATTTCAACGTTCACCCAGTTCACGCGACCAGCGATGCGGCAGCAATTATGCGCCAGCTGGCAGAAGCAGGCAGAACAGGCGTCAGTTTCGTCGCCGTCACTCGGAGCGGCAATCATCTGTTGACGGCAAAGAAAGCGGAGATTGAAGCTCGCCTGGCCGAACAACCAGACCGTCAGAAAAGGCTCGATGTCGTACAACTGCATTCCGTCGTGTTGGAGGATGTGCTCGGCATTTCGCAACAAGCCGTACTCGATCAGAGCCATCTGCGGTATGTCCGAGAAGCTGTCGAAGCCATGCAGCAGGTTCGCTCCGGAGATGCAGACGTAGCTTTCCTGATGAATCCTGTCACACTCGATCAGTTGCGGGAGGTGGCCTTCGCCGGAGACGTGATGCCGCAGAAATCGACCGATTTCTATCCCAAATTGCTGAGTGGCCTCACCATCTATGCATTGGATTAGCCGGAGGCGGGAAGCTGCTCACTCGCTGAGACGCGGTAGGCTCAAGGTGTCGATGCAACCCTGCCGCTTCCCTTGCCTGGCAACATTCACGATGGTCGCAGGTCTCCTGCTCTCGTTTCTCCCGGCAGCGAACGCGCAGCGGTCGACCGGACAACCGGTCGTGCCGCAACCCCCCTCTACGCAACCTTCGATCTCTCCATTAAACCCGGTGACTCAGCCTCCCATTCCGCCGGCAGCGCAGTCGCGTCCCCCGGAATTACGCTTTGTCGTTGTGCTGGACCCGGCGCATGGCGGAACGGATAATGGCGCCATGCTGGCAGCCGCTACTCTGGAAAAGAACTACACTCTGGCGCTTGCGATCCGTCTGCATGTGTTGCTGAATGCCCGCGGCATCCATTCCATCTTCACGCGGGACAGCGACACCACGTTCGACAACTCCGCGCGTGCAGCCGCGGCCAATCGAACCCACGCGTCGGCTTGCATTCTGCTGCATGCGACGCCAACCGGCAATGGCGTCCATCTGTTCACTTCATCGCTTCCAGCAGCCAAAAGACAAAGCTCCCAGGACCCGCGCCGGACATTTTTGCCGTGGCGAACGGCGCAGGCCAGCTATGGAACAGAAAGTCTGCGGTTGGAATCCGATGTGAATGCTGCGCTGGCGGCCCAGCATGTTCCGGTACTACTGGACCGCACTTCGCTGATGCCCCTCGACAGCCTTGCCTGTCCCGCCGTGGCGATCGAGATTGCTCCGCTGGACGCAAATACGCCGCTCACCGATGGCGCCTATCAACAAAAGGTGACGCAAGCCTTGGCGACTGCCCTGGCGGCATGGCGCAGCGACTGGAGATTGCAGCCGTGATCCCCCGTTATCAAAAAATCATTTTATGGCTGCTGCTGGTCAGCTCTGTTTCGATGGCTGCCTACTTGATCCGAATGCGGGCGCGCGCGCAGGACCGCTTGGCAGCCGTGGCGGATGCAGCCCCCCTGCCCGTCCCCGTCGAAGCGCCTCCGGTCGCCGTGACACTGATGATCGCCAATGACGAGGATGGTTCGCTCGCCCCGGTCGAGCGGCAACTGGCATTGCCCGCGGAAACAACCACCCGCGCCCGCGCCTTGTTGAACGACTTATTCGCCGAATATGCGCTGCCCGGTTCCCCTCATCCGCTTGCAGCTGTGTCCGCCGTCGCTGACGTATTCCTCTTGCCGGTGCAGGCATTGACAACGCCTGTCGATGCCGAACAATCCAGCACGGGGCAGTCCAGCACGGGGCAGTCCAGCGCAGGCCAAATGGCCGTCGTCAACCTGAACGGCGGATTTGTTGATCATCACCCCTCGGGAATCCTGGTGGAAACTCTCACGCTGCTCTCGGTACTGGGCACTCTACACGCCAATCTGCCGCAGATTACGCAGGTGCGATTTGTAGTTGATGGCCGGCCAAAGGACACGCTAGCCGGTCATGCGGACCTGACCCGCACCTATCTGACAGCGAATGATGTCCCGGAGGTTACAGCCACGGATGCATCGACTGCGCCGGAGGGAAATTCTTCTCCACAAAAAGCGACAGAGAGCGCGCCGTGAGTGATTCTCCCAATCTGGCCCAGACCACACTTACCTTCCCAAGGATCGGCGTTTTCGATTCCGGATTTGGAGGTCTGACCGTGCTGCGGTCCTTGCTTGCGCGCATTCCATCGGCTGAGTTCTTTTACATCGGCGACACGGCCCGACTGCCCTATGGTTCGAAGTCGCAGGCAACAGTCGCCCGCTATGCAGTTGAGAGCGCGCAGTTGCTGGAATCCTACGGCGCGCAATACCTTGTCATCGCGTGTAACACGGCAAGCGCGCTGGCGTTGGACGCGATCCGCTCCGCCGCGCATGTTCCTGTGCTGGGAGTGATTGAAACCGGCGCAGACAGTGCAGCTGCTTCCAGCATTACTCGCGACGTGCTGGTGCTGGCCACCGATGCCACAGTTCAGAGTCACGCCTATGCCAGGGCCTGCATAGCGCGCGGCCTGCGCAGCCTGGAGAAAGCCTGCCCGCTGCTGGTGCCGTTGATTGAAGAAGGATGGACCGGACGCGATCTGAACAACGACGCGACCAGCGCCATCACGCGGCAGGTATTGCGCATCTATCTCGACGAAGCATTCGCGGACGCGGAGGCACGCGGATACACGCTCGACACTGTGCTGCTTGGCTGCACGCACTATCCTTTGCTGCGCGAGATGTTGAGAGATGCGTTGCCGGAGAAGATGACGATTCTCGACTCCGCGGAGACAACAGCGCGGCGCGTTCGGCAACAGTTGGAGACCAGGAGTGCATTGCCAACTACACAAGGACCGAATGGCGACCTGGCACGCTGCCACTTTTACGCTACGGATTCTGTCGGAAAATTCCGCACGCTGGGTAGCCGCTTTCTGGGCCAGCCCATCGAACAGGTGGAACTGGTCGATCTCGGCGGCTAGACCGGTTCTCCTATCGGTGTAACCGAAGCAGTGAATTTTCGCGCGGCTTTTTCCCAGGAAAAGCCGCTCTCGTTAACTCCGTGGCTATAGTCATAGGAAATTTGCTCTAGCGCGCAGCACTGATATTCTGCGGGAAGCGCTCGTCTCGGCATGCAAGCATGGAGGAAAGAATGTTGAATCTCGAAGGTCGCATCGCGGTTGTCTTCGGTCTCGCGAACAAACGCTCGATCGCCTGGGCGATTGCGCAGAAGCTGCACGCGTCCGGCTGCAAGCTGATTATCGGTTACCAGAATGACCGCATGAAGCAGGAAGCAGAAGGCCTGCTGGCGGAACTGCCCGGCGCGGAAGCCTTGCAATGCGATGTCTCAAACGATGCCGAAATTGAAAGCGTCTTCGCAGACTTGAAGCAGCGGCACGGCAAGCTGCATGTGCTGGTGCATTCTGTCGCGTATGCTCCAGCGGAGGAGCTGAAGAACGATTTTTTGTACACCACCCGCGAAGGATTTCGCGTCGCGCACGATGTCAGCGTCTATTCGCTAATCGCGCTGGCGCGGGCAGCCGCTCCGCTGATGACAGACGGCGGCAGCATCCTTACGCTGACTTATTATGGCGCGGAGAAAGTAGTGCCCCATTACAACGTGATGGGCGTAGCGAAAGCGGCGCTCGAAGCGACCGTGCGGTATCTGGCCGCGGACCTGGGCAGGCAGAACATTCGCGTCAATGCAATCTCCGCCGGCCCAATCAAAACGCTTGCCGCGCGAGGCATCGGCGGCTTGAGTGACATGTTGAAAGCGCACGCGGAGCGAGCTCCGCTGCATCGCAACACCGAGCAGGCGGAAGTCGGCGGAACAGCGGCATTTCTAGCTTCCGATCTCGCTTCCGGCATTACCGGCGAAGTGATCTACGTCGATAGCGGCTACAACATCATGGGTTTCTGACGCGCAGCCTATCAGGCCAGGAATGCTGTCATCCTGAGCGCAAGCGAAGGAACTTTCGGTTCAAACTGGATCAAATTTTGCAGTCGGATAAGGTGAAATGAAATGAGTGCCCCACATCTCGATTTTGAGATGTGGGTTCTCTCTACGCCAGAAATGAAAATGATCTGAAGGTTGAAATTGCTCGCATTTCTTCATGAGCGAAGTGCCAGCGTAATTTTCCGCTCATCGCCGGGCAGTGTTTCGATCGCAATCTCTCCATCGCTCCGTGCAACGACTGAGGGAAACTTCTCGCCCCATTCAATCAGCACCAGGCTCTGCGGCGTCATCAGGTCTTCAATGCCGAGCGTGTCCAGTTGCCGCTGACCCTCAATGCGATAAAGGTCCAGATGATAAAGAAGTACCGTGTCGCCAAGATTCTCGTGCTGACTTGTCGGCTCGATAGCGCGACCGGCGTACTCATGGATCAGCGTAAAAGTGGGACTGGTCACTTCATCCGGTTCCGCCGCACCCAGCGCTGCAGCAATTCCCTTCACTAAGGTTGTTTTTCCCGCGCCTAAATCTCCACGTAGAACAAGCACCTTCGGCGGCTTGAGCAACTTCGCCAGCTCGCGGCCCAGCGCGATCGTTTCATCGCAGGAATTTGTAGTGTAGACGAGGTGGCTCGCATGGGAGCGCTTTGCTTCGCTCATCGCTGGCCTTCCTGTAGCCACGTAAAACCGTCGTGCTCGACAGGGCTGAGAATGGCCTGTGAAAGATGGTGGAGCATATCGGTCGCGAGCATGGTGCGCTCGTCGTACGTGCGAATGTAGAAATCCGCAGCCGCGCCGTGGAGCCAGACCGCGCATTCGACGGCTTCGCGGATGCGATCGGGAAATTGCGCGATCAACGCGGCTACTATCCCGGTAAGAACATCGCCGCTACCGCCCTTGGCCATTGCCGGATTGCCGCTGGTATTCACCGCGATACTGCCGTCCGGATGCGCAACCAGAGTGCGCCAGCCTTTCAACACTACGGTCACTTGATGTTGGGTAGCAAAGTTGCGCGCAGTCGCCAGCCGGTCGTGCTCCACATCCGCAACGGTCGTGCCCAGCAGCCGCGCCATCTCTCCGGGATGAGGTGTCAGCACCAGAGGATGTTCGCGTCCATCCAGCAGCTCGGCGCGCTTTTCAAACGCATTCAGCCCGTCGGCATCGAGCACCGTCGGTAGATTCGTCTGACGTATCAGTTCCCGGACGAATTCTGCTGTCTCAGGCTCGCGGCCGATTCCAGGGCCGACGGCAAGGACACTGATCCCGTGCAGCATGTCTTTAATCCGCTCGTCATCGAGATTTTTCTGCGAAATATTCCCGCCGGCAGTCTCCTCCAATAAAAGCGTCATCAGCTCCGCGGCAAAACCCGCGACAATCGTTGCGAGGCTGCGAGGAATCGCCGCTGTCACCAGGCCCGCGCCGGCACGCATCGCAGCCAAGGATGACATGGAGGGAGCACCCCCTTTGCCGGGCGACCCCCCAACCACCAGGACATGACCGAAGCGGCCTTTGTTTGAATTGAGCGCTCGGTGCGCCTCGATGATCTTCTTCGACGTACCCGTCCACGTCAGGCCAGCACTCGAAACGACGGCCTGCTCGGGAGAACCAATCTGCGCGACCGCAACCGAACCGCGCGTCAGCGCTCCAAAAACATGGGCGAGCTTCGGCGCGGTGAACGTGATCACCGCATCGGAGCGGAAAGCATCTTCAGCATGCATGGCGGTAGAGTCCGCGTCCCAGCCCGACGGCAGATCGACCGAAACCACCGGCGCAGCATGGTCGGCAAGCCTTTTGCCGAGCGAAGCAGCCACTCCGCGCAATGGAGCGTGAAAGCCAGTGCCGAACACAGCGTCTATAAATAATTCTGTGCCGCCAAAACATTGGCTAAACTCTGCACTGGACAGATCCTCTTCAACCGTAGCGACCAGGATGGATTTTCGCAGCCCCTGCGGCAGCTTCTCGTACATCGCACGGGGCGCCCCGGTAAGCTGCTCCGGCTGCGCCAACAGCACAATACGCACCCGCTTGCCGCTGGCATCCAGATGTCGCGCAGCTACCAGTCCATCGCCCCCATTATTCCCTTTGCCGCACAAAACCGTGATGCAACCCGCTCGGGAAAACTGCCGCGGGACAAACGCAGCCACGGCAGAACCAGCATTCTCCATCAAAGCTGGCCATGTCGCACCAAACTCTTTTACCGTGCGCTCATCACAGGCGCGCATCTCCGCTGCGGTCAAAACATGCATGTTGCCGTTGTACTGGAAGGACGCAGATTTGTGCAATATTCTTGCGCGATGGCGCGGAATAAAGTCTCCCATGGGGTGCGGTCGCTCGTACAAAGTGAAAAATTGGTTTTCCAGCTCCTCCCATGCGGATAAGATCATCAAGGCGCGGGAACGCTTCCGTGATATCAGCGCGGAACCATCCTGGAAATTAATTCAGATATTTGCGTACTGGAGGCTTACATGAGGCGAATCGGTTATCGGAGCACGTTGTTCATTGCAATTTTTCTTAGCAGCACAATGGCGTTCGGCGCCGCTCGCCAGTGGCAAAACGGCAAACTGCTCGATACAGAGCAGCAGAAGGTTCAAGCAGGAAGCACCACGACCTACAACACGGACAGCCACGCGAAAAAGAAGAATGGCAAGACAGACTATTCGCAGAACACAACAGCAACCACAACCGACAACATCGACACCTACGAGGTCTACACCATCCGGGGCCCGGAGAAAACCTACATCGCCCGCGAGAAGCTGCTCTTCCCGTGGTCGAAGCCCGCAAATGTGACGGTTGGCGCTGACGTGAAATATGCGATTGAGGGCCGTCGTCTCTATATTTCTGACGAAGACCATAAGGAACACAAGGCTTCTATCGTTAAAACGAGTCTTAATCACACGGAATAGAACACCATGTTTTATCGTCGCCTAAAGTCGTAAGCAGAAAATTCCTGGGGGCGGACGGCTGCTTACTAAAACCGAGAGCGAAAGCGATTGGCCCGCTGAAACTGGTCGCGCAACTCCGGCTGTTTCAGATTTTCGCGGATCAGCGCGAGGCGCTGTTCAAGCGCCAAAAGCGCCGCCGAAATAGCCTCTTCATTGGTCTGCGCAATGTCCCGCCACATGGAATAGGGACTTGCGCCGAGGCGCGTCATCTCATGCATGGCCCGGCCGCCGATAGCGCGGAGCTGACTGGCGCTGCTGTCAAGGCCTTTGCCGTCCGCGGCGTCAGAAGACACTTCTTCAGGGAATATATCTTCAAGCAGCGCGGCCAGCGCCGTTCCAACCATCTGCGGCAAGTGGCTAGCCCAGGCACAGACTTCATCGTGCCGCTTTGGATCGAGATCGAGCGTCCGACAGCCGAAACGCTCGACCCATCGCCGCCATTCCACAGCTCGCTGCTGGCCGGTCGTCAGACTTGCCGTAGGTTCCGCAACCGACCTGGTTTCAGTAAACAACCAGACAGCATCCCGAAATAACTTGGCATCGGCGTGGGCCGCGCCGTGGACCTCTTTGCCCGCCATGGGATGGCCGGGAAGAAAACATACGCCATCGGAATAAGAAAAACTTTTGGCAGCATGCTGACAGATTGACAACTTGCTGCTGCCGACATCCGTGACCAACTGGCCATTGCGAAGGACCGGGGCCAGCCGGTCAATCCATTCCAGAATGCCAAAAACTGGCGTAGCGAGAACGATGCAATCGCTTTCCCCCGCCGCAGTCAGCGGGTCCGGTGCGATGATATCAATCGCGCCGAGATCGCGTGCAATCTCCGCTTCTGAAGAGGAGCGATCCCCGCCAACGATAGCCCCGGCGAAGCCTTGGGCACGTAGGGCCAGACCGACGGAAGCGCCGATCAGGCCGGTGCCAAAGATTGCGACGCTCTGGATGGAATCCGCCAAAGAACCTCTATGCGATGTTCCGCCCGACAGCCGTGGCAATGATGCGCAGCTCACCCATCAATTTTTCAAATTGTTCGGGGAACAAAGACTGAGCACCGTCCGAAACTGCCTTGTCCGGATTGGGGTGTACTTCCATCAGCAAGCCATCGCAACCGGCGGCAACGGAAGCGCGCGCCATGGCCGGAACCATGTCGCGCCGGCCGGTTCCGTGAGAGGGATCGCCCAACACGGGCAGATGGGACAGATGCTTCAAGACCGGGATCGCCGAGATATCCATGGTGTTGCGGGTATAGGTTTCATACGTGCGAATGCCGCGCTCGCACAGCATGACATCGTAGTTCCCGCCGGAAAGTATGTACTCGGCGGAGAGCAGGACCTCTTCAATGGTGGCTGCGATGCCGCGCTTCAGCAGGATTGGTTTGCGCGCGAGGCCCAGTTCACGCAGAAGATTGAAGTTCTGCATATTGCGCGCGCCTACCTGCAGACAATCCACATAGGGCAGCATCAATTCGATCTGAGAAATCTCCATGACTTCGCTGACGATCAGCAGGCCGGTCTCGTCGCCCACTTCGCGCAGCAGACGCAGGCCATCCAGTCCCATGCCCTGGAATGAATAGGGAGAGCTGCGCGGCTTGAATGCTCCGCCACGCAGAAATTTTGCGCCGGCCGAACCCACCTGTTTTGCGATAGTGAACATCTGCTCGCGCGACTCGACGGAACATGGTCCCGCCATCACCATCACTTCTTCGCCACCCACAGTGACGCCATTGGGAAAACGAACGACTGTTCCCTGCGGGCGGAAACCGCGCCCGGCAAGCTTATAGGGAGAAGTGATGCGGTGTGCCTCCGCGACTCCAGCCATCACTTGAAAATCCTGCACGTCGAAACTTGCCGGCTGACCGACACCCGCGAGCACTGTTTGCAGCGTGCCGGTGGTGCGATGTACGTTGAAACCTATCTCCACCATCCGCGCCAGCACCTGCTGGATCTGTTCTTCGGTGGCTTTCTCCTGCATGGCAACAATCATTTCCAATTCTCGTTTCGTCTAATTTTTATTCAGGTTCGTGTCACTCGCCGCCTTACCGGCCCGCTGTGATGCCAGTTCATCTTTTTGCAAGGCCCGCATCACGTCGATGATGCGTTCATAAATGTGCGTCAGCTCAATATCCGGCAGCGGGCCGGGATTGGTTTTGCGCACGTTTTCGAAAATCACCTTCTCGCGATTCGGTTCGTATACCGGCAAATCCGTGGCCTGCTTCAGTCGACCGATGGCCTGCGCGGCCCGGGCGCGTTCACTGATCAATGTAACAATCTGGCGATCCAGCTCATCGATCTTTCGACGCCATTCTGCAATGTCCATGTAGCACCTCAAAACAGGCTTTCCAACGTGCTGGACGCACTGATTGGGTTTCGCCTGGCTGACAGAAGATAATGTTGACTATCCTAATTGAGACCGGCACATTTTTCAGGAAAGAACGCTTTCCGCAACAGCCGAGGGTTCACGCAGGCCGGCGATAAATGCGCCAACCGCAGCCGGTGCATCCGCAGGAGTCGATTGCTCGATCAATCCGACAATGGCGCTTCCGACGACAGCGGCATCCGCAAATTCAGCAACTGCCGCCACGTGCACGGCGTTCGAAATTCCAAATCCCAGCGCGATCGGGAGACCCGTATAACGGCGCAGACGGGTCACCAGTCCGCGAGCATCGCCCGCTACCTGCTGCTGGGTGCCGGTGATGCCTACACGGGAAATAGCGTAAATAAAGCCTTCTGAGACTTCTGCGATGCTCGCCAGACGCTGGTCGGGGCTGGTCGGCGCGACAAGAAATATCGGTTGCAGATGATGTTTCCGCAGGATCGCGCGATATTCTTCGGACTCTTCCACAATCAAGTCCGTCACCAGAACGGCGTCCACGCCTGCATCTGCCGCAGCTTCCGCGAAGGCTTCAAGGCCCATGCGAAGGATTGGATTTAGATAGGAGAAAATGACAAGTCCGACGGAAGGACGTTCTTTTCGCAGAACATTTGCCAGCATCAACACGTCGGCCAGCCGTGTTCCATTGCGTATTGCGCGCTCGCTGGCCCGCTGGATCACGGGGCCATCGGCCAGCGGATCGCTGAATGGGACGCCCAGCTCCAGTACATCCGCGCCCGCGTCGATGGCCGCAAGTGCGATTTGCTTACTGGTGGCCAGGTCGGGGTCGCCGATGGTCAAATACACGACGAGGCCGGGCTGATGATGAAATTCAATCGCCATGGTTACGCTCCCTGCAACTTCAGCTCGCGCGCCAGGATTCCCATGTCCTTGTCGCCGCGGCCGGAAAGATTGACTAACAGAATGTCATCGCGTTTCATTTTCGGCGCGATGCGAATTGCCTCCGCCACGGCGTGCGCACTTTCGAGGGCCGGCAGAATGCCTTCCGTACGTGCCAGCATTACGGTTGCATCCAAAGCCGCCTGATCGGAAGCGGAGACGTAATCCGCCCGGCCGGAGTCGTGCAACGCTGCGTGTTCAGGTCCGACGGACGCATAGTCGAGACCTGCGGAAACGGAATGCGTGTTGGAGATTTGCCCGGCATCATCCTGCAACACGTAGGAATATGTCCCTTGCAGCACGCCGGGAGAGCCTCCCTGAAACCGCGCCGCGTGTTCGCCCAGGGCTGGCCCGCGACCGCCGGCTTCGACCCCGATCAGGCGAACCTCCTTATCCGGAATAAATTCATAGAATGCGCCGATGGCGTTCGAACCGCCGCCGACGCACGCCACTAAAGCAGTTGGCAGACGGCCTTCTGCCTCCAGGATTTGCTGACGCGCTTCGATGCCGGTCACACGATGAAAATCGCGCACCATAGTGGGATAAGGATGCGCTCCCAATACGCTGCCCAGCAGATAGTGCGTGGTGCGGACATTCGTTACCCAGTCGCGCATGGCCTCGTTGATGGCGTCTTTGAGCGTTGCCGAACCGGAACTGACGCCGCGAACCTCCGCGCCCAGCAGGCGCATTCGGTAGACATTCAACTCCTGCCGCCGCATATCTGTTTCGCCCATGTAGACGACGCATTCCATTCCAAACAGCGCGCAGACGGTTGCAGTAGCGACGCCATGTTGACCCGCTCCCGTCTCCGCGATAATGCGATGCTTGCCCATGCGACGGGCGAGCAGTCCCTGACCCAGGCAGTTGTTGATCTTGTGCGCACCGGTATGCAGCAGGTCTTCCCGCTTTAGATAAATTTTGGCGCCGCCCAACGACTCCGTCAGTCTGGCCGCAAAATAAAGTGGGGTCGGGCGGCCCGCGTAATGGTGCAACAGATGCGACAGCTCGCTTCTGAAAGCCGGGTCCTTCTGCGCCTCAGCGTACGCGTGCTCCAGTTCTTCGAGCGCCGCCATGAGGGTTTCCGGAACATAGCGTCCGCCGTAAGCATCGAAACGCCCGGGAACCAGTGACTCTGCTCTTTTCTGCTCGGAGTTTTCTGCGTGCAGTGTTTTCATATCAGCCGCTTCCATTTGGATACTTCCCTTTTCCATTCCCGCCCGATTCACCAAGTTCCATCTCGGCCGCTCGCGCTGCACGGATGAAGGCGGCGACACGATCCGGATCCTTTCGTCCAGGACTAGCTTCGACCCCGCTTGAAACATCCACTCCCCAGGGCCGCAGCGTGTGGATTGCGTGGCGTACATTTTCCGGATGCAGCCCACCAGCAGCAATTAATTGGAGATGAGGCGCTTGCTGGAGGAAACTGTCTCGCGCCGCGAGCCAGTCGAATGTCTTACCCGTGCCGCCCTGCTTGCCAACGACGCATGTGTCCACCAGGACCGCATGCAAAACTGAATCCTGCCGGCCGTCAACCGCCGAACTCGCGTGCAACCTTCGTAGTTCGAGTGCAAAACGGCTCGAATCTCCGTCATAGCGTACGACCTGCAGGACGCGCAATGGACTGGAAGTCACCCGAACGCCGGCTCGCAAATCCTGCGGGCTGACTCCACGATTCGCGCTATGCAATTGCACGCCGGTCAAACCAGCGGTTTGGTGAACAGCGATGATCTCGTCCAACGTGGAATCGACGAAGACACCGACCTTTTCAACCGTTCGCGGAAGCTGGTTAACAATGTCGCGAACCGATTCGGGAGTGACGCGACGCGGGCTTTCGGCGAAGACGAAACCCAGCGCGTCTGCGCCCGCAGCAATAGCAAGCTCCGCATCTTCAATCGACGTGATTCCACAGATTTTTATCCACATGGCGGATCGCCTCAGGCGGGCACCTCGCTAGCGGCTCCGATACCCGTCAGCGGCGCGGCGCCTGCAAGCAAAGCGGCCAGCGCCAGCCCAGGATCGGGCTGTCGCATCAGCGACTCGCCAATCAGAAAGGCATCGAAGCCAGCGGCACGAAGACGGGTTATGTCAGCCGCGGTATGGATGCCGCTCTCAGCGACACGCAGTACGCCGGCGGGCAAGCGCTCCGCCAGTTCGAGCGAAACTTCCAGGCGCACTTCAAACGTGCGCAGATTACGATTGTTCACTCCAACAGCATCGCAACCAAGATCAAGTACGCGTGCAGCTTCCTCAGGGTCATGGATTTCGCAGAGCACATCCAAATGCTGCGCGTGGGCCGCGCGCGTCAACTGCCGTAGCGATGTGTCGTCGAGGGCCCCTGCGATCAGCAGGATTGCGTCCGCATGGGAGGCACGCGCTTCAAGAATTTGAAATTCGTCCACGATGAAATCTTTACGCAGGCACGGTATGGCCACGGCGGCAGACGCCTGTTCCAGATTGCCGAGGCTGCCTTGAAAAAAATGCTCCTCGGTCAAAACCGACAGCGCGGCTGCACCCGCATCGGCCAACATAGCTGCAAGCGCCGCTACTTGGAAGTTCTCGCGGATCAGGCCTCTCGAAGGGGACGCTTTTTTCAGTTCCGCAATAATGGCTGGCGTGGCCTGGGAATAACGACGCAGCGCCTTCGCAAATCCTCGTGGGATATGCTGAGCCGCGCGCCGCTCCAGCGCGGTCCAGTCCGCAGTCTGCTTGCGGCGCACCAGATCGCGCCGGGTAGATGCCAGAATTTCATCCAGATGCGTCGCCATAAACGGAAAACTCGCCTAAACATCCAGTATAGACGGGTAGGAGAGCTCTCCGGGTCGCATTAAGACCGATCGGAATCGTGCACCACGTCTACCGAAGGGTCGCAGGAACAACGTGGAGTTTATAGGCGTGGGGATCATTCCAATTCCCGGCCGTCCAAATATAGGCCAGATCGCCGGTTAAAAACTTCGGACAGACTTGCGGACAATAATAGCCCTCGGGCGAGAAGCGTTCGCTGCCGATAACGTTCCAGGGACCCCATGGATGAGGCGCCTCATAGAAATTCCATATGGTTTCCGTGGCCGCCCCTTTCATCTTTCCTCCGCCCGCTGGATAGTACCAGCAGACCATAAGATACCGGCGGCGAGAGGGGATATAGACAGCCCCTGTCATGCCGAGTTTCCCCTGCGAATTTAAGATGAGTTTTGCGTCCTCTGCTTTTCGGGTCCAGCCTGAGGAATGCATTCCATTCCCACCGATGTAATACTCCCAGTCTTCGCCTCGCAACGCCGCCAGCTTTGTACGGGCAATGCGCCCGAGGATCATATCGTCCCCGTTATCCCAAAAACCATTGTTTGATATGGCGTAAACGAAGCGGTTCGCTCCATCATCGTTAATTTCATTTAGACCATACTGAATGAAATACGGAGTCGCGAAACGGCGTCCCGGGAAAAGCGGCTGCTCCATATTCTCTTTGGCGGAACGAACCCAGGTGCGGCCGAAATCGGTGCTTCGGATGATGCTGGCGTTTGCGGCTGTTTGACGTCGGAATCGATCCCCGCTGTCTTCTCCATATTTATGTCTGGCCACAACCAGGTAGAGAGCGCCATCGATAAAGGCGCAGCCGCTGGATTTCCAGGTACATCCGTCCGCGCCTTTCTCGGTAAAACCACCGTAATCCTTCATTGGATTTACGGTGATACCTGTTTGCGGTACCGGAACTGTGCCTGGGAATCGATTGAACGCGACATTTGCGTTAGCAGCATTATTCATGCCATGCGTATCGTTGCTCGGTGAGTAGATATTGCCATCTTCAGCCCAGGCCGGAACCCAGGTATCACCGTGACTTCCTGCAATGGGAATAGCTGCTTTGAGTTCCACCGACCGAAGCGCGGCGCCCGAAGGATGCCAACCTGTAAACAGCGGGAGGCTTACCAATGATGCGAGAAAATCTCGACGATTCATCTCCGGTGAATACCTTTCAGGGTTACACAGATCGAGGCCCCGGCTTAAAATTTAGATGACTGATCCGAGGGCGGCATCAGATCAGGAAACTGATGCATGTTGGAGTGCCTATCGGAGTGTACTGGCCAGTAAAGTCCAACATGCCGGTCTTCCTGTCGACGCGAAATGAAGTGATCTGATCGCTGCGCTGGTTGCACACGTATAGAAACTTCCCGCCTGGAGCCAAACTGAATTGGGTTGGATAATCCCCCTGCGTTAAGGTTTCACCCAGCTTATCCAGTTTCCCGTTTTTTCCAATCGAAAATACAGCAATCGAGTTATGTAGCCGATTAGCGGCATAAAGAAAACGCCCATCTGGCGACACCATGATTTCCGAACAAAAATTGGTCCCGGTGAAGCCGGAAGGTAGAGTCGACACCGTTTGTTGCGGAGCAAGAGATCCCGTTGCGCCATCGTAAACAAAAAACACCACCGTCGATGCCTCTTCCTGAATTGAATACATCCAGTTGCCGTTTGGATGAAATGCGAAGTGTCGAGGTCCATCTCCGGTTGGAAGTGAAACAAATGGAGGATGCGCCGGAGTCAGCCTGCCGGTGCTGCTGTCGAAGTGATAGACATAAATTCTGTCTTGTCCCAAATCAGTCTGTAATACGAAGCGGTTTTTGGGGTCTGCCTGGATCATGTGCGCGTGCGGTGCATCGTGTCCACTGATCGCGAAACTCCCAGGAGGCGCATTCGTCGCATGCAGGCTTCCGACGGAATCTTTATCCTGATGGACCTGCGCCGCCGCGCCGAAAGATCCATCCGGCAGGATTGGAAGTACCGCGATATTTCCGCCAAAATAATTGGCCACAAATGCGTATTTACCGGATGCGTCGACACTCAAGTATGCCGGGCCCGCGCCTTGCGAGCTTACGACGTTCAACAGTCGTAGATTGCCGTTGGTCCGGTCGATTGCGAATGCGCTTACCGAGCCGTTCTTGCCGTCAAAGTCTGAAACTTCATTGGTAGCATAGAGGTATTGCCCGGAGGGATGAAACGTGAGCCACGAGGGGCTAGCCGTTGCCGCAGCTAGTTGAATCAGCGACAATTCCCCAGTCGCCGGGTTCATCTCGAACAGGTATATTCCCTTCCCGTTGGCTGCGCCGTCCACCGGCCTCGTGTCGGTGCCAACATAGGCCAGGATTTTTCGCGGGTTCGATCCCACCTGAAAGCCCTGCGCTGGCTTGATCGCGGTATACGCCATTGCAACCACTGTAGCTGTTTTCAGGAAATTCCGGCGGGAGGGTAAATGATTTTGATGAATGCGCTGTAACGAATCTTCGAGTGTCAATTGATTCTTCTCCCGGGTTTGCCAGCCGTTCGCGCTGCCGAACTCATCGCTCACCAGCTTGCATATGTGTCCACTTCATATCCTACTAACACTTGCCTCCAACTGAGCTGCGTCTACGGGCGCTCGCACAGAATCCCTCTTTTCCTATTACCATCACTGCTGAGCTGGCAAACGGCGCCTACACTCAGCCAGTGCCTGGGACCAGCCCAGGATTGAAGCCGAATGTTTCCGTCGCATCCATGCACAGGAACAATTTCGGCGAAGGAGAAAGCAGCGATGCACTACCGAGAACTTTCAACTCCCGCGGTCATTGTCGACCTGGATGTGGTGGAACAGAACCTGGACCGGATGGCGTCCTATTGCCGAAGCCACGATATCGGTCTTCGCCCGCATACAAAGACCCACAAAACCCTTGAACTTGCCCGGATGCAACTGGATCGCGGGGCTCTGGGGCTGGCAGTCGCGAAGGTCGGCGAAGCAGAGGTCATGGCGCAGACGGGGACAAAGCAGATTCTCGTGGCGCATCCAATCTTTGGCGACGAAAAACTCCAACGTCTTTCCAGAATTGCCGGCGAACTGGACGTGCTGATCGCAATCGACGATGAGGCGACAGCAACTGCGATCTCGCACGCCGCGGTCGAGTACGGCTGCACCTTCGGAATCCTGGTGGAGTTCGATGCCGGCCTTCACAGGTGTGGACTTCCCCCCGGGCCCGCATGCGTCCGGCTGGCGCGCACGATTGAAAAGCTGCCCGGTCTTACGATGCGCGGGCTGATGACGTACTTCGGCAGCGTCTGGGGTACAGAAGACGAACGCAGGCGGGAAGCGGTCCGGACGGCGCTAGCCGTTGAACAGGCCCTGCAAAGTTTTCAGGATGCCCGCATACCGCTCGAAATCGTCTCTGGAGGATCGACCCCAGCCGCCGGCTTCTCCCATCAAATTGCCGGGATCACGGAGATTCGGCCAGGTACCTACGTGTTCAACGATATGAATACGTATTATCAGGGCGTGTGTCGACTGGAAAACTGTGCGGTTCGCGTGGTCACCACGGTGATTTCGACGGCGGTTCAGGGTCAGGCTGTGATCGATGCGGGTTCAAAGACGCTGTCGCAGGACGCCCTGGGCTCTGGGCCCAAAACTGGCCACGGATATATCGTCGAGGAGCCGACTGTTCCGCTGGTTCGGCTCAATGAAGAGCACGGCTACCTCGACATTTCCCAAGCGCGCCGTCTCCATATCGGCGAAGTTCTGACCGTTATTCCAAACCATGTGTGCGCCTTTATCAACATGCACGACGAAGTCTTTCTAATACGCAACGAGCAGGTCATCGGTTCATGGAAGGTGGCTGCTCGAGGAAAAGTTCGCTGATAAGAATATGCAGGTGAGTTGTGGTAAACGTTGCAGATGGGCTGAATCGTTCGGCTCGACATGGCGTTCTAAGTATTCTGTCCGTTACAAGAGAGGTTTCTAGTGTTGCTCCAGCAATTGAAAAGCGACGTGCTCCGCGCAAATCAGGAAATTGTGCGGCAAGGATTGGTCGTGTACACGTTTGGCAACGTGAGTGGCGTTGACCGCAACCGTGGCCTGGTGGTCATCAAGCCCAGCGGTGTGGCTTATGAAGCTTTGAAGCCGGAGGACATGGTCGTCACCGATCTGGACGGGAAGATCGTTGAAGGTTCGCTGAAACCCTCATCCGATCTCGCAACCCATCTCGTGCTCTATCGAAACTTTTCAGGAATCGGCGGCGTCGTTCACACGCATTCTGAATATGCGACAGCCTGGGCGCAGGCGGCGAAGCCGATTCCCTGCTACGGAACGACCCATGCGGACTATTTCCATGGTCCTGTGCCTGTCACAGCGACGCTGCGCGCCGATGAGGTAGGAGAAGATTATGTACAGAAGACGGGCGAAGCCATTGTGCGCTGCTTCCGCGATCTCGATCCACTCTCGATTCCCGCGGTGCTGGTGGCCGGCCACGCGCCGTTCTGCTGGGGAGAAACGATTGAGGATGCTGTGCACCATGCCGTGACACTTGAGTATGTCGCGCGGCTTGCGCTGCACACGCAAATGTTGTCAGGGCCCGGCCTCGGGATTTCGCAACATCTGCTGGACAGGCACCATAAGCGCAAGCACGGAGCAAACGCTACTTATGGACAACGCGTTTCGCAAGACAAGTAAAAAGGATTCCGGCAGGAAAAATGATGAGCAGTAGACAGATTACATTCGGAATGATCGTTGGCAATCGCGGATTTTTTCCTGACCACCTGGCTAAGGAAGGGCGCGAGGAGATGCTGCGGGTGCTCGACGGAGCGGGCATACGCGTCATCGCGTTGACTCCTGAAGAGTCGAAATATGGCGCGATTGAGACCCATGAGGAAGCCCGGCGCTGCGGCGACCTGTTCCGCCGGCACCGCGATGAGATCGAGGGCGTAATCGTGACCCTGCCGAACTTCGGCGATGAGCGCGCCATTGCCGATGCCATGCGCTACTCGACGTTAAAGGTGCCGGTGCTGGTGCAGGCCACGCCGGACAAAACCTCGAAGATGTCGATCGCCTTCCGCCGCGACAGTTTCTGCGGCAAGATGTCGGCCTGCAATAACCTGATGCAGTACGGCATTCCTTATTCGCTGACGAAGCTGCATACCGTCTCGCCCAACTCCGATGGATTCAAGAAAGATCTCGCCTGGTTTGCCGCCGTTTGCCGCGTGGTGCGCGGGCTGACCAGCCTGCGCATCGGCTCGATCGGCGCTCGTCCAGCGGCTTTCAACACTGTCCGCTATAGCGAGAAACTGCTCGAAGCCAGCGGCATTTCGGTCGAGCCGATCGATCTTTCAGAAATCCTGGGCCGCATCGAGCGGCTGAAAAATGGCGACTGCAACGTGGAAGCGAAACTGGCCGCCATTAAAAGCTATGTCAAAACCGGTGACGTTCCAGAACCGGCGCTGATCAAGATGGCCAAGCTGGGCTGGGTGATCGAGCAGTGGATGCAGCAGACGCAGACCACGATCAGTGCCGTGCAGTGCTGGACCTCGCTCGAGGAATATTTCGGCGTCGTCCCCTGCACCATTATGAGCATGATGAGCGAGAACCTGATTCCATCGGCCTGTGAAGTGGACGTTGTCGGCACGCTGAGCATGCATGCGCTGGCCCTGGCTTCCGAAACACCCAGCGCGCTGCTGGACTGGAACAATAATTATGGCGACGATCCGGACAAGGCTGTCTGCTTCCACTGCTCCAACCTGCCCAAACATTTTTTCAACGATGTCATCATGGACTTCCAGGCCATCATCGCCGGCACTGTTGGGAAGGAGAACACCTTCGGCACCTGCGTCGGCCGCGTCAAGGTTGGCGCGATGAGCTATGCTCGTTTCTCCACCGACGACCACAACGGCGAAATGCGCGGCTACGTCGGCGAAGGCAGGTTCACCAACGATCCGCTCGAAACCTTCGGCGGCGCCGGCGTCGTTGAAATTCCCCGCATGCAGCGCTTGCTGCGCTTCATCTGCGAGGAAGGGTTCGAGCACCATGTCGCCGCCAACTTCTCCGAAAGCGCCAGCGCAGTTTATGAAGCCGCCGGCAATTATCTTGACTGGAATATGTATTTCCACGAACCGGGAGAAGAGTAAACAATGGCCATTGTTGCGGGTGTGGATTTTGGAACGCTCAGCGTTGGTTTGCAGTTCAATAAAGATGGCCGAAATTTTAGTAGGTAGCGCGGCCACCGCTTGCGTCGTAGCATTGCGCCGTCACAAAAGAGCAGTCGGGGCTGGCCAGAAAGTGCACCACAGCAGCAATCTCCTCCGGTTTTCCCGTACGGCGCATAGGGATTCGTTCGGTCATGTAACTTACCTGCTCGGGTGTCAACTGGTCCAAGATCCTGGTCTGCACCACAGCCGGACTGACCGCATTGACGCAAATCCCTTCCGTAGCAACTTCTTTGCCGAGTGACTTGGTCAGGCCTATGACACCTGCTTTGGTGGCAGAGTATGGAACCATCCGCGGATTGCCTTCTTTGCCGGCGATGGAAGCGATGTTGACGATGCGACCATATTGCCTCTGTCGCATGTGCGGCACAACCGATCGGCAGAAATAAAAAATTGAGCTCAGGTTGATAGCAACTGCTGCTTGCCATTCTTCGTTGCTTTGCTCCCACAACGGAGCGGCTCTTCCGGCTATGCCCGCATTGTTAATCAGAATATCGATCTGGCCGGTACGCTCGAGCACCTTGGCCACGGTCCTCTCAATCGACTCTACTTTCGCCACATCGGTATGCAGCGCGAATGCTTCATTTCCCAGGCGCTTGGCAACTGCCTTCGCCCCTTCAAGGTCCAGGTCCACGATTGCGATCTTCGCGCCTGCACGGCTCAGACGAGATGCGATGGCCTCGCCAATCCCAGTCGCAGCCCCTGTCACGATCGCAGTCTGTCCGGTTAAATCAAACATCGGTATACCTTCCATCACTCTCACCTCCACCACAATGAACTTATAGTTATACCGCCGTCATGCACCAGTTCCGCGCCATTGATGTATGCGGCCTCGTCCGATGCAAGAAACGCCGCGGATGCTGCGATCTCTTCCGCTGTCGCAAACCGTCCCGCCGGTATTTTGCTTTCCAGCTTCTGCATTACTTCCGGATCGCTCAGCAAATCCCGGTTCATATCGGTCACGGCGCCTTCCGGGCAAAGAAGATTGGAAGTGATTCCGTAGGGCGCCAACTCCATGGCCGCCATTCTGCTGACCATTCGCAAACCGGCCTTGGCGACGCAGTAAGCTCCCTGCTGTGCCGTCGGTAGTAAAGATGCAGTTGATCCGATATGGAGGAGACGCCCCGGGCGCTTATCCTGCTTCATGTACTGGCCGACGATCTGTGTGCAATGCAGTGCGCCTGTAAGATCCACGTCAAGCATCCGTTTCCAATCTTCCGGAGTGCAGTCCATGATGCTGCCGAAGACGATTATTCCAGCGTTGTTGACCAAAATATCGATGGCTGAGAAACGGTCGAGCACTGCCTGCACTGTCGTTTCTACATTCTTTCGATCCGTCACGTCCGTTTGCTGGGCAATACATTCGCGGCCAAGTGCATGAATTTCCTTCTCTGTAGATGCCATTGAAGCAGTACAAATATCTGCGATCGCGATATCCGCCCCCTCTTGAGCGAATCGCAGAGCTATCGCACGCCCTATGCCCTTCGCTCCGCCGGTGATAAGAGCTGTCTTGCCTCTAAGACGGTCAGGTGAAGGAGTAATGTGTGGCTTATATTTTTCGGTATTCGAAATCATTCTTCTTAGCTTCCCTGAAACAACACTTTACATATAGCTGCTAATTATGATTCGGTTCAGCACAGCGATTGAACTTACCCCGTTGTCTAATGCACATATAACTGGAATTATTTCTGTTTTTGCCTGCTCGGATAATCGATCCGAACGGACACAATCTCATAGGGGTGTATCGGCACTCTAACCTGATTCGAATCAATTAAGTTCAAAGTCGCGCCTTCCGGCTTCTCCATTAAATTGGTCAAGGTTGCGGAGGTCGCGCCTGTAGGAACATGGATTTCGACAGCGCTGTTCTTCCCTGCCCACTCGTAGAAGTGCAGGATGATACCATTCGTGTCCTCAGCTTTCTTAACAGCTGTTAGGACCACGTTATTATCTTTCAGCGATATAAAGGAGTGCTCCAGTGGGAGTGTTCCTGAGTGCGCTTCAACCTGCATCGCCTTGAGCCGGTAGTTGTACTCATAGCCGTGCCGGACAGTAAGCGCAGCTTTCCAATCTCCCGCATGCGAATAAAGGGCGTAGCTGAAGCGATGATGTCCCTGGTCTGCATTTGGATCGGGCGATACCGGAGAACGTAAGAGAGTCAGCCGAAGTACGTTGTCTTTGCAATCATACCCATACTTCGAGTTATTAATCAGCGAAACTCCATGCTGTTCATTGCCCAGGTCCGCCCAACGCAATGCAGAAACCTCAAACTTCGCCTGCTCCCAACTGTTATTCCGTGTTGTAGGACGTTGGATTGTTCCATAAGGAATCTCATAGGTAGCCATATTGCTGGACGCTGCTAAGGGAAAAGCGGCCTTCAGCAAAATGTGCTTTTCATGCCAATCAAAGTCGTTCATGACATTGACCTGATCTGAATTTGTATAGAGCGTAATGTCCTGAACAAACTTGGAATTGTGCCAGTGCCTCGATACGCGAATGGTCGCGCGGAGCGGCCCCTTCTCGACCAGGCTCACGGAGTCCGCCTGCATCAGAGGAGTGAAATGGTCCAGGGTTCCCGGATCGATGTTCCATGCATCGTCGGTGATGGGATTATCCTTGAATGCCTGTAACTGGTTGCCACATGCTCCCGCGGCGAATGTTTCAAATCCGGCTTTCTTGTCATAGAGACTCGTAATGCAACCTGTATGCGGATCTACCGTTACTTTTAGGATCGCATTTTCAATCGTCAAGCCGCTTGCTTTGAGATCGCTTGCAAAAGGCCGCTTCCCCGGCACTACATGCAAAACCGCATAGCCCAGCGATGGAATGTCTTCTGTCTCAACTAGTAGATGATAAGTATTTGTTTCACGGTCACTCGATACTATTTCTGAGGGCAGCACGTGATTTGTCGGATCGAGAACGGAAACTCCATCCGGACTTGCAGTCGGCATTTCGACATCAACCTTCACCACACCAGAACGTTCCCAACCGAGTGGATTGAAAACAAGTACCGGCACGGCTCCAGCGGATCGAGTATTGATATGTGCCTGGATGGTGTGGAGGGCATTCGCGGAGACTTCATTGGTCGCCCAGCGCACTTGATCGTAGTCTCGCTGTGCATCTTTATAGATGACACCGATGCCTGATCCTGCCGCAAGATCATGAAATTGGTTGAAGAGCACCTTCTTCCATGCTTCAGTCAGCTCTGTGTTCGGATAGGGCTGGCCGTCCAGCCATGCCAGAGAGGAATACTTTTCTGCATTCAGCATCCACTCTTCGCTGTCCCGCATGTTTCGCTTTTGGTTGGCCTGAGTGGTGTAGGTGCCGCGGTGATGCTCAAAATACAATTCGCTGTTCCACGTAGGAATGGACACTTCACCCGCAGGCGGAACGGGCAATGTTCCAGGACCACTTGCCATAATCTGGTAGTTCCATGTTGGGGAAACGGGAGAAATCTTGGTCTCAATATTGCTGAAGTAAGCCTGCGCGGTTCCAAACGTCAACTTCGGAACTACCTTGTCTGGCTGCATCCAATGCATGCCCTGGTCCAGTACCGCGCGTGTTGGTCCTCCTCCGTGGTCGCCTACGCCGTACAAATCCATCATGTCGAGCATGCCTGGCGCGAGGGTTCTTGCTTTAACAAAGTCATTCGACAGGCGCACTGGATTCAGATTGTCGTTCGAGTAGGTATGTGGAAAGTACGTCAGCACTTTACTTCCATCGGGAGATTCCCACCAGAACAATTTGAAAGGCAGCGGGTTCGTTTCATTCCACGCCATCTTTTGCGTCACAAAATAGTCGATACCGGACTTCTTATAGATTTGTGGAAGTTGCCAGTTGTACCCGAATGTGTCTGGATTCCATCCAATCCGGGTAGTCACCCCATATAGCTGCTTGAAGGTCTGCTGACCGATCAGCAATTGCCGTACCTGGGATTCTCCATCCGGCATATTCAGGTCCGGCTCAACCCACATTCCACCTACAAGCTCCCAGCGCCCTTCCTGGATGCGCTTCTTGATTTCAGCATTCATCTGCGGATACTTCTCCGCAATCCACTCGTTATACTGCGCAGCCGACTGTGTATAGGTATAGGTGGGATATTCATTCATCAATTCAAGGGCTGAACTAAATGTGCGTTTCACTACATCGACCGTCTCCGTCCTCGGCCACAGCCAAGCCGCGTCGATGTGAGAATTCCCCGTAAGATGAAAATTTGCCTGCTGTAGTATCGGCTTGAGAACTTCGAGATCCTGTTGTGACTTGCGCAGCGATTCATCGAACTTCTGCTGATCATTTGCACCCAGGGCTTTTAGGTCAACCTCGTCAATGGCTCGTTCCAGTGCTGATCTCTCCGTAGGTATATTCCTGGCCAGGTCTGGAATCAGCAGTGCTGCAGAAACAAACTCAATGTACAAATCCCCCGGACTGGGGCGGTTCTCGGCAAAGGTAATGTGCATGCGGGCGACCGGAAAATTTGTGGGTGTAGCGGTTTGCCCAATCCTGATCGCAACCAGCACCCTGTCACCGGGTTTACCGGAAAAGATAATTGGCTCTGAATGGTCGGTTTGAGCCATGCGTTGCCCGTTGACAAACATTACTGCCCCGTCTCCGCCCCAGGCATGAATCATCAAGCTGATCCATATGCGACTTCCCTTCAGATCGTAACCTTCGATGGTTTTCGGAATATCGATCCATTTCCGGAGCCAAACTACATCATTGGGGTTGGTTCGACCTGATTGACTTTCTTTCCAGGAGGAGTCATCCAGAGTAAGTGACTGCCCGCCTAAGACATCTCCGTCGTGATAGCGCCAACCCTTTATAGATTGAGAACTGAACCTGGACAGATTTTCAATCACTGTTTGAGACTGGATAGGGAGAGCCTTCAATGCAGTTTCTGTTTGCTGAGGAGCAAAGTGATCGAATAGATAAGCTCGTTCCGTCTGTTGAGCTTGGAGAGCCGAAGTAGGAAGTAGAAGAGCTAGAGAACAAAGTGCCGCCCCAATAAAATTTCTGCGATAGAAAGAAAGCGCTTGTGTGCGAAGAAACACGGACTGCCTCCTGAAATTTCCTGAATTCGCTCATATCGTTGATTAACGAATTGTCTCGTGTCGAACCAGCTTAATAACTCACGTCAACCCTATAGCCTGTCCGAAACTGCATAACTACTACCCCAAAATTTCCTGCAATCCCCTTTTCACCCCGTTCAGTTCGGCAAGGACCATATTTGATCCGGCCGGTTGTGTCCGCAGGGCTGCATGCTTAGACTTTGCGGTTCGCTGTCCGGGCCGACGGCACTGAGACATTCGCCGCCATCTCCGTTGACCAGGTTGCCGACCAGAGTGTAATTCCAGTGCTGGGCGTTCCCGGCGGCACATGCCTGCATTACAAGCTTGCCGCCGACAATCGCTAGGCAGCGTCCGCCGGACTTCAAGCCACCGCCAGCGGTGACCGTCCAGGTCTCCGCTGAAGCGCCGGAACAATCTCCCACATGTCCCGAAGCGGCCAGACAACGAGTGTAGTTTTCCATATCGCGATGCTTCCCGGCCGCAACCATCGTGATGGTTCCGGTGCGTGCCGGCGTACCGCAAGCAGGTGCCGGATGGATGCGCCAGATCGCCGTATCGTGGGTAGCAACTTCGGTCTCTAAAATGGAGACCTTCGACTGATCCGTTCCGCTCCAAAGATTCCGCGCATTCAGACGGCATCCGGAGTTGGTTGCAAATCCGAAATCGGATGGACGCAGCTCAACTCGAATGGGCGCAGTGCCGCGGTTCAGCACCGCGACCGCGTAGTCCCCGCCACTCAGCGGCTTGGAGAGGACGTCCATCACTGGAGTTCGCCGAACCAAGGTGGCCATGCGGCCCAGCGGATCCTGATCGATGGCGATGACCGCTTTGTTGCCGAGGATTGCAATCGCCTGGGGATTTAGCTTGTCTACGTCGGAACTGAGGATCAGCGGCGCCGACATCATTGACCACAATGCCAATTGGCTGCGGCTTTCGCCCAGGCTCATGCCGCCGGCGCCGCCGATGATGAAATCCGGGTCGTTCCAGTTGCCGGGTTTCTGAAACCTACCCAGCGGCAGGTTGTAGGCATAGTTCCAAAGCACGCTATGGAAGCGCGAGTTGTCGGGATTCTTCCCATGGAAGTTCGCCATGTCCGACCCTTCGCGCCAGAGCTGGCCGTAGCCGCGAACCCAGCTCAGCACGTCGTACCAGTCTGGAGTACCCAGAAAATACGCCGGAGCCGATTCCGAAAAAACGATGTGGCGGTCCACTGTTTTCAACGCTGCGCTCTGAGCCGCGTAGGCTTTCCGGTAGGCATCGGCAGTGCTGCCGCCCTTGGGCACGTATAGCCTGCAGCCATCCAGCTTCAGGTAATCGACGCCCCAGGACGCGAACAGCCGGGTGTCCTGGAGGAAGTGGTCCTTGCCGCCGCCGTTAGGCTCGCCGCTGCCGGCCAGTCCATCGCAGGTCTCATAGCCGGCGTCCTCATAAATTCCAAACTTCAGACCCATGGCGTGAATGGCCTTGGCGATCGGCTCGATTCCTTGAGGAAAACGTTGCGGATCGGCCTGCAGGTTGCCACGGGCATCGCGATCTTTCTGCATCCAGCAATCGTCGATGGTCACAGTGTTGTAGCCACGCGCGGCGAGGCCGGTCTTCACCAGTCCTCTGGCATTTGCCAGGATAGTCTGGGCATTGTAACCGCACTGATAATGGGCCCAGTCATTCCAGCCCATCGGTGGAGTGGCGGCCAGCGTGCCGTTCGCAGGTGCGGCGAAGCCGGGAACCGCCCTGCCGCAAAGAGGAGCCAACAGCAAAATCGGCAGAATGACTGACGGGAGACGGCGCAGATAGGAAGGACGGAGGGACATGTGGAATCCTCCGCAAATGTGCCGGACAGTACAAGCAGTTCCGAGGCTGACAAGGGAGAAGATAATTAAGTTGAGATCGGTCATTATTTTTTAATGCTCCGTAACGTCTGGTCGACTATAGCGGGTTGCAAGTTAGTGTAGTCGGATGTTAAATTGGAGTCATTCTGAACGAAGCGTAGCGGAGTGAAGAATCCAGAGAATATTCGCCTGGATCACACAGCCATCACCCTCTGGATTCTTCGCTGCGCTCAGAATGACTGACATTATTTTTCAATCACACTATCTGTCAAACCGCTTTAGAACCCGATTCAAGCTCCACTGCCGCGAGCAACACCGGCAGCGCCCGGTAACCAAGGCCGAAAGCGCCGCCTTTGCTCACGAGTCCTTGACGAACACTATTCGCAAGCAAGTTATCCATCACCAGGTATCAACACGACAGCTTAGCCTGCCAGTCCGGCTCGATTCAGGACGGTTGGCAGAAATCATATTTCATGCAATGGACCTTGGCGTCACGAGGCCGCAGATACCAGTCGAGCGAGTCATCTGTACTTTTGCCGGATGGTTCCTCGGCCGCTTGTGGGTGTGTGGCGCGGAAGACCGACAGCATTTGCGAGGAAAGGTTCTGGACCACGTCAGGATGTTTCGACGCGACATTCAGGAACTCTCCCGGATCATTCTTCAAATCGAACAGATGAATGGTTCGGCCCGGCAGCGGGTCGTCTGTCATGTAACCGTCAAGTCTCAGTCTTTTCCCGCTGCAGTGGATCAGCTTCCAGCGATCCGTCCGGACGCATGCTTCTTCATTTTCCAGATATTCGCTGAAGATCGATTGCCGGGGATTCGGGCTTCGCCCTTTTCTCAGATATCCGGAAAGGCTCTGCCCCTGGTTCACTTTGAATGGCTCCGCGCCCAGCATCTCCAGCAGCGTTGGCGGCACATCGATCGATTCCGTGAAATCCTGCACCACCCCGCCGGAACGAATACGTCCCGGCCAGCGCATGATGAGCGGGACCTGTAAGGCCGGGTCATAGCAGACGTGCTTCTCAAACCTGCCGTGCTGGCCCAGGCTATAGCCATGATCCGCCATGTAGATCACCAGCGTGTCGTTCTCCAGGTTAAGCTTGCGCAGAGCATCCAGGACCACGCCCACATTTCGGTCGAGAAAGCGCACGGATGTGTAGTAGGAGGCGATGATGCCCTGTTTCTCTTCTGCTGTCAGTCCCCTGAAAACGAGAGGAATCTGAGCGGGATCTTCAGGCCCAATCTTCGGTACGGGAAAACTGGCGGGATTGAAATCATTCCGATCCTCTATCGGAAAATTGTAGGGCGAATGAGGTTCCCGGAAACTGACCCACAATGCAAAGGGATCATTTCTGTGTTCGCTGAGATAGTTCACCGCCTGCCTCGCGACCCAGGTGCTTTCCATCTGCTGATAGGTGCGCGGGAACGGTAGCTTGTCCGAATCGAGCCAGATGCGGGCCGGATCCTGGAATGGCCGCCATTTGGGCTTGGTACGGATATCGCCGAAATCGGGAGTTGGACCCACGGCGGCGCGCCAATCCCGCGCCACAAGATCCTCAGTCTCGGCGATGTTGAAGCCATGCAGACCAGGCCTGCCGGGTACGTTGAAGTGCATCTTGCCAAAAACCGCAGGTTGATATCCGCTTGCCCCTAATTGTTTGGCCAGAGTGGGCTTGTCTTCGGCAAGCGCCGCCCCCAGGACTGTTACTCCGGCGGCATGGGGTAGCTGGCTGGTGAAGAAAGACTGCCGGGACGGTGTGCACACCGGAGCATTACAGTAATGCCGGGCAAACCGGGTTCCCTCCGAAGCGAGCCGGTCCATGTTCGGCGTGTAGGCCCGCTGGTTTCCCTGCGCACCCAGAACATAGCCGGCGTGATCGTCGGCCAGTATATAGAGGAGGTTCGGCTTCCGATCTTTCGCGTAGGCCATACGGGGCCGTAAACATGCCGTGGCCAGAGCACCCGTCGCGGTGCCGAGTAGCTGCCTTCGGGTAATCATCGGGATAGCAATCTCCTGGTTGAATGGACGTAAGAAAATAAATTCTGTATGCGGGTGCGGGTGCCCCATTCTAGCCGCATACTTCACAGCTAGAGTGGGAGACCATGACAGCGCATGGATCGAATGTCAAAACAAGCATGTTAAAACGTGCCTGCACTCTTCGATAAGGATGCGCCCCAATCTTGTGCGAAGATTACTCAATCGAGTTATATTTTGTCAACTTTTGCACGTAATCGATCGTTAGTGCATGATATGTTCGGAGTGAAGAAGCAGATTGATGAAAACCCGGATCGGCACAGAATCCGGCGCGCTGCAAGAACGGCGAGAAGACGAATGTAGCGAGTAATTTTCTTGAGCGATGCTGTCCAGAATCGAGTGGCGAGCAGGAGGAGATGCAAATGATGAAAATAGTCACCGCAATTGCCGGATTTGGGATTGCCTGCTCGTACTTTTCTTTGAGCGCCGCAATTCTCGGACAGAAAGGTCAGGGCATGTTCGCTGTCCAGCCATCGACCGCATCCTCGACCGCTGCCCAGAACAACGGGGATTACACTGTGGAAAAAAACGTGATGGTGCGGATGAAGGACGGAACCCGGCTGGCGACCGACATCTATAGACCGGCGAAACAGGGTGTCCCGTTGTCCGGTAGATTTCCCGTCATTGTCGACCGGACACCCTACAACAAGAGCGGTATGCGCAAGGAGGGCATATTCTTTGCCCAGCATGGCTATGTGGTGCTCGGCCAGGATTGCCGCGGCCGATTCGCTTCCGAAGGAGAGTTCTATCCCATCCTGAACGAAGGGCAGGATGGCTACGACACGATCGAATGGGCCGCAACTCAGCCCTGGTCGAATGGCAAGGTGGGATCCGCTGGAGCTTCGTACGGAGCTTGGACCCAGTACACGGAAGCCATGCTCGCTCCTCCGCACCTGGTTGCAATGTTCCCCGTTGTCGGCGGATCGCAATTCTTTCCCTACTCCGACGGCATCCCCAGCCTGAGCGAGTCCCAGTGGATTCTCTACATGGCGCAAACCAGTAAAGAGGTGGAAAACCTGCCCAGGCTGCGCGCCAAGCTGGAAGAAACTTTCAACAATCCGAATCCGTGGCTTCTACTACCTCCTGCCCAGCGGGGCGAAATATTCAAGAGCCTTCCTGAGTATGGAAAAATTTTCCGGGATATGTACGCGCATCCGACTCTCGACAGTTATTGGAAACAGCAGAACTTCTATCCCAAAGGAAATTATCGCCGGTTTAAAGACGTGCCCATGTTCTTTATAAGCGGCTGGTACGACGGAACGGTAGGCGGTGTGATAGAAAACTACGTTCAGCTCTCGAGACTGCAGAAATCACCGAAAAAACTGCTAATCGGTCCGTGGCCGCACGCCACCGGGAAGGCCACATGCGGCGAGGCTGCCTTTGGATCGTCGGCCTCCGTGGATGAGCTGGCACTAGAGCTGGATTGGTTCAATCATTGGCTGAAAGCGGAGCCTCTTCACATCATCGACTCGGCTCCTATCCATATCTTCCGTATGGGCGGTGCAACTGCGGGCGAACCGACGCGTGGAAAGGTTGATCCAGGAGGAAAATGGATCGCGCTTCATACCTGGCCGCCCCCTGGAGAACGTACAGTCGGCTTTTATCTCCAGCCGCAAGGACTTCTCCGCAACTCGCCTCCTGCAAGCGACGGATCGTCTTCACTCGAAGATGATCCGGCTGATCCAGTCCCGACACGCGGCGGCCATTTCCACGGCGACTGCGTGCAGAACCAGGCAATTCTCGAAAAGCGCGCCGATGTTCTTACCTTCACGACATTGCCCTTACAGGCCACGAAGACTGTCACGGGAGATGTGAAGGCGCGCATTTGGATTTCCTCGACTGCCCCCGACACCGATATTGTTGCCAAATTATCGGATGTTTATCCGGACGGCTACTCCATGATCGTGGCGGAGGGGCAGATTCGTGCCCGTTATAGGAACGGTCTGGAACACCTCGCGACACTCATGACCCCGGGAACCGCTTATGAACTTAGCGTCGATCTGGGATCTACCAGCAATCTTTTTGGCGTCGGCCACCGCATCCGTCTGGATATCAGCAGCACTGATTTCCCCAGACTGGAGCCAAATCCGAATACGGGCGCTTCGCCAGGGCAATGGACCACGACAGTAAAAGCCCGCAATACCGTCTACTACGGTGGCCGGCATCCATCCTCCCTGATACTGCCTCTGCTCCAGTAGACCGGTTCTCCTGAAGGTGCATATCGAGGAGAGTATCTATGCGCAGCCTTCCCTTGGAAGAAAGGCTGCACGTTAGGGATATTAGCTGTGTATAGCATCAGGAGAACCGGCCTAGTGTTCCCCGTCCCCCATTGAGGCGCAATGCGTTCAATCGAATGAACCTGTCTGTAAATGAGCGTTTCTAAGGAATCTCTGATTCAGTCTATTTTGAAGGGACGGGATTGGGCATACTTCCCGCAGGTAAACTTTACCTCGCTATATGAACATAAACGGACATAATTGTTGACAAAGCAACTCGCAATCCCATAATTTAATGAATCATTGAGTAACTTCGTGGAAGTTCGATGATCGATACGAATAAGATCCCAGGTCCGGAGGCACAGTCCATGAAACGACTGCTTTGTCGTAAGGCGTTCTACATTTGCATAGCAGTATTCGTGCTAGCCGTCGCTGTTGTCAGCTACGCCCAGGTTGCGAGCACGGGAGCCATCTCCGGAACTGTGCGAGATTCCACCGGCGCTTCCCTGCCCGGCGCCACGGCGGTAATAACCAATCAGGGAACGGGAGTATCACACACGGTGACAACGAACAGCGCCGGGTTCTATTCCGCCGAGTCGATACCCGCCGGACCCTACACGGTAGCCATCTCGAAGGACGGGTTCAAACAAAGCGTTACCCGGGACATGCAGATCGACCCCGGTGTTCGGCGCGCGAACGACGTTACGCTACAGGTCGGCAGTGCTTCCTCGCGAGTTACTGTTCTGGCCAACGCCGTCCAGGTCAATACGCAAACCTCGGAAAGCAGTGGCACGGTTACTGCCAAGCAGGTCAGCAACCTGATGCTGAATGGCAGAAACTTTCAAACTCTTGCAATCATGATTCCGGGCGTCAGCAGTACCGCTGGCGCGAATCAACTTTCAGGAGGTGGGATCAACGGTTCAACGACGCTGATCGTGAACGGGCAAGGGATAAATTACACCACCTATAACATCGACGGCGTTTACGACGTTAATACCGGCAATCTCGCCAATGTCGATATTTTGCCGATTGTGGATGGCATCGCGGAGTTCAGAGTCCTAAAGGACAACTACAGCGCGAAATATGGAATTGCGGGCTCCGGCCAGGTCATGGTTGAGACCAAAAGCGGAACCGATACCTTTCATGGCTCCGCATGGGACTATTTCCGCAACAATGCTACAGACGCCAGTAATTATTTCTCCAAGACAACGCAAATGCTCCGTCAGAATATCTTCGGTTATACTCTCGGCGGTCCTTTCATCATTCCCAGGATCTACAACACGAAGCGTGATAAGAAGACCTTCGTATTCGCCTCCAACCAGTGGTATCTGATCAACGCGGGTCAAGTCGTCAAGGGCGCGCTTTTTCCCCAGGCGATGCGAAATGGAGACTTTAGCGCCAGCCCTACGCTGAAGGGCGCCCTGTTTTTAGACGCGCACAGCCAGGCTTTACTGGCTTCGGTGGGAAAAACGAACTGCATCGCCGGTCCAAAGACGCTGAATCCCGCCTGCTTCGATCCCGTTGCGATAGCGGTCATGAACAAGTATTGGCCGCTCCCAAACAATCCTTCGGGAGGCTTCCTCAATTACCTCAATCAAGGTCCCGAGACTACCAATCAAAGCGACTCCCAATATCGTCTGGACCAGTCCATTAATAACAACAACCTGCTGGTTGGACGATTTTTGTACGAACAAGTGGACAATCATTTTTCGAACGGCCTCGGTTTAGGCAACAATCCTTCACCCCTGATCCCTGAAATCGAATACACGACCGGCTTCAACGGCCTCATCCGGCTGACCACCAGCTTTACGCCGAATCTGCTGAATACGGTTGGCGTGGCCGAAACCTATACCAAGGCTAATCTTCTTGAAAATGCCCCGCTTCCTGCTGGAGTTAGCATTACGCAATCGTTTCCTGGGGCAGATCCGTTGAACCGAATACCGAACATCAGCTTGTCTCAAGGATGGTCAGGCAATGGGGTAGGCAGTCTGCCGGTCGCAGCAACCGACGGCGAGGGGATTGCTTCTGACGACGCAAGTTGGGTGAAAGGAAATCATGTTCTGCAGGCGGGCGCCCTGTACTTCTTCGGTATTAAGCGGCAGAATGCCTTCAGTAACCCTATGGGCAGCTTCACCTTCAGTGGCGTTCATACCGGGGATCCGGCCGCCGACTATCTTCTTGGACTGGATGCTACCTATTCGCAGGTGAATCAGCAGAGGCGAGTAATTGGCCATTATCGCCAAGGGGAAGCCTATTTACAGGACGACTGGCGGGTAAGTCCACGTTTGACGCTAAACCTGGGCGTGCGCTGGCAGTATTTCTCTAGCGATACCGCCAGCGGTGACCAGGTCACCAGCTTCTCGCCCGCGCTTTATAACCCGGCGCAGGCTCCCGTCATCAATGTAAACGGCAGCCTGCAGGTGAACAGTTCAAATGTTCCGTTAAACGCAGCCGGACAACCTGCCAACCTTTTAAACGGAATCATTTTCGCCGGCCAAAATGGCGTTCCCAGTGGCTTCTTCATCCCAAAGAAGACAAACTTCGGTCCGCGGATAGGGTTTGCATACGACCTGAGCGGAAACGGCACGACTTCCCTGCGCGGCGGCTACGGAATCGCATACTCCAGAGATGCGCTGGCGCAGCTTAACGCGGCATACGGACAGAACCCGCCGTATGTCAAAAGCGCCAACATCCTGAATAGTCTGCTGAGCGATGGAGCTGCGGGTACCACTCGTGCGCCGACCACCCAGAGCCTGAATGTGATCCAGTCGACCCTCACTCCTGTCCAGATCCAATCCTATAGTCTGACGCTTGAACATCAGTTGGCGCCCAGTACGGTCGCGCAGGTCGCGTATGTTGGCAGCCTTGCCCGTCATTTGGAAGCCACGAGTTTTGACGAGAACTCCCCACTTCCGGTTACCGCGCCCAGCGCCAGTAATTGCCTGGCTCCCGGGCAACAACCGTCCGCTTCGTATAACTTCGATCCGTGTATCAATACGGGAGCGGCGTCGCCCGACCACACACGCCCCTATCAGGGCTATAGCGCAATCAACACGGAATATGACGAGGGCAGCTCAAATTACCATTCGCTGCAAGCCGGACTTATCTACCGAACAAATACCTCTCAGGTCAATCTTGCCTACACCTACAGTAAAGCTCTTGGAACCATCGGGCCCCACACCACGGCTGGGAATTCGGTGGGATCTGTCGTTCAGAATCCCCGGAACGTGGGGGCGGAGTACGGTCCGCCGGATTATGATTTCACCCACGACTTCACCGCTACATGGGTCTACAGCATTCCATTGTTCCAGCACAGCAGCAAGCCGGTAGCATGGACGCTGGGCAACTGGAGCTTTGCCGGTTTAGCTTTGTTCCAAAGTGGCTTTGCGCTGAGTCCGGGTCTGACCACAAAGACAGCAGGTCGAGCGATACGACCCAATCAGGTGGCGCCGATACACCGGCTGGGCAAGCAGAAAGAATGGTTCGACATAAACTCATTCGCCGCTCCAAACTACGGCTTCTTCGGGAATGCAGCCAACGGCACGATCCGAGGGCCTCATCAAACGTCCTTCAATGTGGCTCTCTATAAAACATTCCCGATCACCAGTCGCCTTTCGACCGAGTTCCGGGCTGAAGCATTCAACGTGGCGAACCACCCCAACTTCCGAGCCGTAGATACTAGCCTCGGTGATGGCAGTTTCGGCGAGGTCACCAGTGCGAACGATGCTCGAATTCTGGAGTTCGCCTTGAAGGTTCTTTATTGATAAGCTTTCACCGGGAAGCGATAACAGGGATTCGATATAGTTGCGTCTCCAATAGAAACCCACCGTTTTTCCCGCGGTGGGTTTCGACACAAAGCCCTCTTATCGACAAACCATCTAGAGATGCCGGGATTTCTTAGGTGCAAATGAATCGGCGAGAAGCAATCCAGTTGATGATTATTGCCGGTATTGCGAGTGAAGCTCCGCTCTTGAGCCAGTCGCTCCCCTCCGGTCCTTCGCCGGGACCATCGGGCCTTCGGGTTACCCGCCTTCGCTGCGAATATCGCACGAATCCACGCGGAATCGATGTGATCAAACCACGGCTTAGCTGGATTCTGGAGCCCGGAACTCAAGGCCAGCGCAATCTGAGGCAAAACGCATATCGCATTATGGTGGCGAGCACCCTTGAAGCTCTGGAAAGAGAAAAGAGCGATTTGTGGGATTCCGGAAGAGTTAATTCCGGGAGTTCCATCCAAATTGAGTACGGCGGAAAACCTCTGGCCTCTCGAATGCACGCATGGTGGAAGGTCAAAGTATGGGACCAGGCTGGACAGAGTTCCGCGTGGAGTGAGCCGGCTGCCTGGTCCATGGGTTTGCTGGATTCGAACGATTGGCGGGCGAAGTGGATCGGACTGGATGGCGGCGCGGGCAAAGCGGAGGAAATGGAAGGGGCGCACTGGATTTCTTCGAGCGACGCAAGCAGCGGAATTCGTTCTTTTCAAGGCGTTGTCGACATCTCGCAAGATAATCCGGTCAGTTACGCCCTCATGATGATGACGGGCTCGGATGCAATCACAGTGACGGTCAATGGCATCAAGATTTCGTCGGACGCAGGCCACTCAATGCCTCAACTTGTGGTGGCTGACGCTAGTTCGGCCTTTCACGTCGGAACAAACCTGGTGGTAGTTAGCCTCGCAGCTAGCTCCTCTTCATCGACTCCCGCCATAATTGGCGGGATGACTTTGGACCTTGCTGATGGAACAATTGTCCATCTTCGCACTGGACCAGATTGGAAGGCTTCTAACTCCGCTGCCATCGGTTCGCCTAAGTCCGATACGACCGGGGCTGGATGGTCACCCGTTCATGTCACAAATCTACCTGTTCCACTCAACTTGAAGCCGGTGCGAACCAGGCTTCCGGCACGCATGCTGCGTAAGGAATTTGGAGTTAAGGCGCCGGTCCGCAGAGTGATCGCTTACATCAGTGGCGTTGGAGTCTACGAGCTATACATAAATGGCCAAAGAGTAAGCAACGATGTGCTCGCACCCAACCTGAGCTCTTATGACAAGCGAGTCTATTATCAGACGCATGATGTGTCCGAATTTCTGAAAACCGGTCCCAATGCGATAGGCGTGCTTTTGGGGAATGGCCGCTTCTTTTCGCTCAAGAACTACATTCCAAATACTCGGACCTTCGGATATCCGAAGATGATCCTGCAGCTTGAGATTGAATTTCGGGATGGCACACGCGAGACAGTTATCAGCGATGAAACTTGGAAAGTAACATCTAATGGTCCTATTCGCCTGAACAATGAATACGACGGCGAAGAATACGATGCTCGGATGGAACTCGACGGGTGGAACCGGGCCGCTTATTCAGATACTGCCTGGAAGCCGGCGGAGTTAGTGCATGCTCCCTCTGACCGGCTCTCAGCGCAAATGAATGAGCCCATCCGAATTATCCAGGAAATCAAGCCCGTAAAGATCACCGAGCCGCGACCCGGCGTCTACATTTTCGATATGGGACAAAATATGGTGGGCTGGTGCCGCCTGCGGGTCGCAGGCCACAGAGGAACAACCATCCGGCTGCGGCATGCCGAAACACTGCGCGACGATGGAATGCTTTATACGAATAACCTGCGTAGTGCCCGGGCTACAGATAAATATGTACTCCGCGGTTCAGGTGACGAGTCCTATAACCCTCGCTTTACTTACCACGGGTTTAGATATGTTGAGCTGACTGGGTTCCCTGGCACGCCTACACTCTCGACGATTGTGGGCCAGGTAGTCCACGATGCGCTTGAGGAGCACGCGGATTTCGCAACTTCCAATGATCTGCTGAACCACATTTATAAAAATGTTCTTTGGGGAACCAGAGGAAACTACCGCAGCATCCCGACTGACTGTCCACAGCGGGATGAACGACAGGGCTGGCTTGGGGACCGCTCCGCCGAGAGTAAAGGCGAAATGTTCATGTTTAACGCGGGCGCATTTTATGCAAAATGGCTTGCGGACATTGAGGACACCATGACAGCCCAGGGAAAACTCGATGACGTCGCGCCCGGCTACTGGACCTTTTATAGCGATAATGTAACCTGGCCGGCGACATTTTTGATCGTCGCCGCGTCGATGCACGAGCAATATGGGGACAGCCGTATCATTCAAGATCACTATCCGGCCATGAAACGTTGGATCGATCATATGACCACGCAACTGAAAGACGATTTGATGCCGCGGGATACGTATGGAGATTGGTGTGTTCCACCGGAGTCTCTTCAATTGATCCACAGCAACGATCCCATGCGTCAGACCAGTCCGGAGGTTCTAGGAACTACCTACTTCTACTACCTGTTACAACTGATGTCACGATTTGCGGCGATTGCCGGAAGACCCGATGACCAGAGACAATTCGATACTTTATCCGCCCGAATGAACTCAGCGTTTAACGCTAAGTATTTTCATCCCGATACCAACACATATGCGAATGGGTCGCAAACTTCAAGTATTCTTCCTCTCGCGTTTGGAATGGTGCCTGAAACTCACAGGCGCGGTGTCGCAAGTGCGCTCGTACAGAACATTAAAGGTAAAACTAACTTCCATATCGGTACAGGACTGATTGGAACCCAATGGATTATGCGTACGTTGAGCGGCAACGGATACCCCGACCTCGCCTACCAGATTGCTACGCAACAAACCTATCCCAGTTGGGGCTACATGATCGGCAAGGGAGCAACCACGATATGGGAGCTATGGAATGGAGATACTGCGAACCCTGCCATGAACTCCAGGAATCACCTGATGTTGGTCGGGGATATGGTTACCTGGTTTTACGAGAACCTTGCAGGAATACGAGCGGATCCGAATGACCCAGGATTCAAGCACATCATTATTCGTCCGACCGTAACAGGAGACTTGAGATTTGTACGAGCTTCGCATGATTCTCCACATGGATTCATTGCATCCGGATGGGAGCTCGGCCCAGACCAGCTATCTCTAAATGTCTCCATTCCTGTAAACTCCACGGCGACCATCTATGTGCCTGCTAAGGATAGGAAGCTTGTCAGAGAAGGCGGAGAAAACATCAGGCATTCGACTGGAGTGCGGTTCTCTCGAATGGAAAATGGCGCAGCCGTGTATGAAGTAGGTTCTGGAAACTATGTCTTTACATCGCCGCTTTAAGTTTTTTTCATCTTCTAATAACACCAGAGGCAGCGCGAGGAAATAATCGATGCGTGAATATACAGTTCAGGTGTTGAAGATGGGACAAGCCGACGTTCCCAGGCCAGAAGTCTACTGGATGAGCGGATGGGGCGAATGGGAGACTTTGTACTTCTATATGATCCTGATCCAGGGCGGAGATACGAAGGCAATCATCAACACTGGCCTGCCATACGACTTGAAAGACCTGAACGAGCGCTGGGCCGAGTTTGCAGGGCCCCGATGTGAACTACAACGGAAGGAGACCGAGACACCGGTCGAAGCACTGCGGCGCGCAGGAGTGGAGCCGCACCAGGTGACTCATGTTCTTTTAACGCCGTTGCAACTGTATGCCACCGCAAACATTCCAATCTTTCATAATGCAAAGATATGTATGTCGCGTCGAGGTTGGATCGAGGACATTCTAGCGAGACCATCGTGGCTCCACGTGCCGCGACAGTATTGCATATCCGACGAGGTGCTCAAGTACCTGTTGTTTCAGGCGAACGATCGTCTGGTTCTGCTTGCGGATGAGGATGAAGTTTGTCCCGGCATTCAGGCCAAATGGGTAGGCACGCATCATCGTAGCTCGATGCTATTTACGATACATACGGAAAAAGGCGCGGTAGGCGTCAGCGATTGCGTCTTCAAATACGGGAACCTGCAGGGGCATCCCCTGGGTATCGGGGAAAGCCTGGAGGAAGGCGCGCTCGCATATAGTTACATCCTCAGGAACATTGAGCATTTTATTCCACTCTACGACCCGCGGGTGCTGCAGAAATATCCCGATGGGATTGTCGCATGACAGCCAAGATCGCGGGCATCGTCCCTGTTCTCGCTACTCCCTTTCAAAGCAACGGGGAAATTGATACCGGCGGCTTCGCCGCTATCGTTGAATCGGCGACAGCGAACGGAGCCCATGCGCTCGCCATGTTCGGGCTCGCCAGCGAGTACTACAAACTCACGGACGAGGAGCGACGCATTCTCACTTCGGTGTTGATTAAAACCACGCGAGAGAGAGTGCCCGTAATCATCTCTGTTACCCACCACTCCACCGAAGTAGCCGTCCAACAAGCTGTGGAAGCAGAGCAGGCCGGCGCGCAGGCAATTATGATCATGCCGCCATTTTTCCTGAATCCCTCAGTAGACTCGATTCTTTTTCATATTGAGGCGGTTGCAGGAGCGGTTCACATTCCCGCCATCCTGCAGTATGCGCCGGCGCAGACGGGTATCCAAGCGGACGTACTGGCTCGCTTGCCAGTCTCAATGATTAAAGTCGATGCATCGCCTTCCATACCCGCACTTCTGGCTCTACCCGCGGGTGTCACCACCTTGGTTGGCTACATGGGGCTGGATTTACCTGATGCTGTCTCGGCCGGTTGCTCCGGGTGCATGCCCACAGCGTCGTTGCTAGGTCCGTTTGTGAAGGTGTGGCAATTGCTGCAATCAGACCCGGAAGAGGGACGCCGCGAACATCAACGAATCATCCCTCTATTGCAATTCATGATGCAGTCGATCGAATTTTTGATTGCCGCGGAGAAGCAGTTACTTTTAAAACAACGTATCATTCGCGACGGCTATTGCCGTAAGCCTTGCACGATGTTGAATCGCGACCAGGCAAACCAGCTTTATAAATACGTCGAAAATTTATGACCAATCTCATGCTTAGGGCACATAGGTTTGCCTTCTCGTCAGGAAGATAACAGTTGGAACTCGCGGCATTCAACATGATGGGAACTCTTCCATCAGCGCACCTGGGTGGAGATAATGCGAATCGAAAAAATCCGAACACGAAATATTGGGTTCTCCCGCGCGCCGGTTACGCTCAAGCGAAATCTCGTAACCAACACATCGCAGTTCGAGGATTTTGAAACCAGAAAAAATGGCTGGTTCGGGACAGCCATGTGCACGCTGGTGGAAGTTCAGACCGACGATGGCCTGACTGGCATCGGTACCGCCGGGGCATTCCATGGCGCAGCCAAGTCAATGATTGATGATTACTACTCGGATCTCATCATTGGTGAAGATCCGCGGCGGCATGAATATCTTTGGCAGCGGATGTATCGGACGACCGTTCGGTTTGGTCGCTCCGGCTCGGCTTTGACTGGTATCTCCGCATTAGACATCGCCTGCTGGGATCTGCACGGAAAAGCGGAAGGCAAACCCGTGTATGACCTGATCGGCGGACGTACGCAGACCAATGTCCCTTGCTACGTCAGCCGACTCTATGCGCTGGAAGACCTTGACCAGCTTGCCGATGAAGCAAAGCATTGGAAAGATCTTGGGTTTGTCCGCATGAAGCAACGATTTGGATTTGGCCCGAAGGATGGCCCTGCCGGGATGCGCCGCAATCTGGATCTGGTACGCACCGTAAGAAAAGCCGTCGGAGAGGATGTTGAATTAGCGGCCGATGCCTACATGGGATGGAATGTCGGCTATGCAATCGAAATGGCAAAGATGCTTCGCGATTTCAATCTGTCATGGATAGAAGAGCCGCTGATGCCCCATGAAGTCGCAGGATATGTTGAGCTGAAACAACGCTGTCCCTGGCAGCGCTGGAGTTGCGGCGAGCACTCATATGGTAAGTGGGATTTCAAGGACCTGATCGACCGCCGCGCCGTTGATATTTTGCAGTTTGACACCAACCGCACGGGCGGCATCACCGAGGCGCTCAAAATTTGTGCGTTGGCGGAAGCTGCAGGCCTTCCTGTAATTCCGCATTCAAACGAGGCGCACAACATTCATGTAACTTTCAGTCGCGCTCCACATGTCTGTCCACTGGTGGAATATTTCCCCGACGTGGAACCGGATACCGGGAACGAATTATTTTGGAAGCTATTCAGTGGATTGCCGAAAGCGGAGAATGGAATCCTCACAATAACTCCCGCACCGGGGCTGGGTATAGAAATTCGAGAAGAGATTGCTGCCAGTTTATGCGTGGACTGAGAAGGACTACTTCCTGGAGTTATTCTACCGCGTTGATATAGAGTGCCGAACTGTAGTTTGTCGCCCTGAGCAAAGCCGAAGGATTCAGGAAAACAACTGTCTTGGTCTCTCGCTATACAGCGAGTGGAGAATCGCAATAGTAACTGCCACTGGTCCGGCGAGAGAATGAAGCCACGCCGACTTAAACCCGCTCCGATTTTGTGTTTCTCGGGATTCATACGGAGCCGCGTTTTAGTTTCTAGACCATTACAAAGCCATGCATACGGACTTAACCTGGGTATACAGGTCCAGAACTTCACGGCCCATTTCCCTTCCCCAACCGGACTGCTTGTACCCTCCAAAAGGCAATGCAGCATCGAACACGTTATAGCAATTGATCCACACGGTTCCCGCTCTAAGCTGTGACGCCAGGGTGTGCGCTTTCCGGAGGTCTCGCGTCCAGATCCCGGCAGCCAAACCATAGACACTATTATTTGCGCTGGAAAGTACTTCCTCAGGGTCTTGAAATGGAATGGCTGTAACTACTGGTCCGAAAATCTCTTCCCTGCAAATCTTCATACTATGTTTCGTGTCAACCAGAACGGTGGGCTCTACGAAGTACCCCTGACTATCGATCTTCTGGCCGCCGGCTGCGGCTCGCGCGCCTTCAGAAAAACCAGATTCCAGATATCCGCAGACGCGGCTTAGTTGCTCTTCTGAAACTAAAGGTCCCATATCTGTTTCCTTGTCGAGTCCCGGTCCCACCTTGATCTTCTTTGCCTCTCGCGCGACGCCCTCCACCACCTGGTCAAAAATGGATTGCTCAATCAGCAGACGTGATCCGGCCGTGCAACACTGGCCGTGATTGAAGAAGATGGCGCGGGCACTCCCGGTGATCGCCTGCTGTACGTCCGCATCGCTGAAAACTATATTGGGAGACTTTCCTCCAAGCTCCAGAGAGACCTTCTTCAGATTTCCGGATGCGGCCTGCAACACAAGTTTCCCCACTTCGGTCGAACCGGTGAAGGCCACCTTGTCTACATCCGGATGAGCGGCAAGAGCAGCTCCCGCAGTTTCGCCAAATCCCGGCACGATGTTGACCACGCCTTTCGGGAAACCCGCTTCCAAAATCAATTCCCCTAAACGCAGTGCACTTAGCGGAGTCTGCTCTGCCGGTTTTAGGACGACAGTGCATCCCATGGCAAGCGCTGGACCGAGCTTCCAAGCCGTCATTAAAAGAGGAAAGTTCCACGGAACGATTTGACCGACGACACCGACTGGCTCGCGCAGCGTGTAGGCGAAATATCCTACTGCGGAAATCGGAATCGTCTCGCCACCGATCTTTGTCGCCCAGCCGGCCATATAACGGAATAGATCGACCGCCAGTGGAATATCCGCCACCCGTGCAACCGAGAGTGGCTTGCCGTTATCCAGCGTCTCCAGCTGCGCAAATTCCTCGAGGTGCTGTTCCAGCAGATCCGCCAGCCGCCACAATAGCTGTCCTCGGCTCGATGGAGTCATGCGAGCCCACGGTCCGCTATCGAAAGCGCGGCGGGCTGCCCTGACTGCAAGATCGATATCTTCAGCATCACCCTCCGCGACTCTAGCTAATACCTCGCCACTCGCGGGATTGTAGCTTTCAAACGTCTTCCCCGACGCAGCCTCTACCCATTCTCCATCAATCAGCAACTTCTTCGGTTGTTTCAGAAAGTCAGTCACGCGCGAGTCAATCCGCGCGGACGAGGATGATGTCGTCGTTGTGCCCATAAGTTCCTCTCTAACGGTTAAACCTTCTCTTATCGATCAAACCAGAATTGCCCGAATGCCAGTTAATTCACAGAAGCTAACCAGCGCCGGATACAGATCTTCCCCATATCCAAGACATGCATATTCATTCGTCCAGTTTTGAAGAAGCGCGTCGATATCGCCGTGAACGGTAACAAAGCCATGAGGCCAGAATGGTATTCCGCACTCATGCAACCGTTGCTGCAACTGACCCTCAGCTGGCTCAAACACGCTGACTCGCGCAAGAACCATCGTGAATTCTCCGTTCACGCGACCGAGCCGCGCTAATACTCCCTCTCCACTCTTGCAAACCAGCTTGACTGAGACACCGCCTGCTCCACCTTCCGTGGGAATTCCATGTTCCGCAAACCCTGCGGGTCCCAGCTTACTGGCTAGCGAAGGCGGACATGCCCCATCTCCAATGATCTTAATTTCATTCGCTTCCTTGTTTATGTGCTGTAGATCTCCGTAATACACGCGCTCCTTACTTAGCTGAGTCAGTAAGTAGACCGTAAGAGCGGTATTAAAGTCTCCCAGCGTGGAGGTGCCGTATCCGTCCTCCAACATCATGCTTTGTGCAAAGCATGTAGCAGAGTAGTCATCTGCAATCCCGGGAAAGGACTGAATCGTGTAGAAATCGAACCGCTCGCGATCCACGATCTTCTTCAGCGCGAGATAGAGCCGGATCGAGCGATCATTGGCTGGGTTATCCGGCGGTGCAGCACCGAATAGTTTCTTCAACCGAGGCGCAAAGTCCTTCATCTCTTCGGACGATATTTGTTCGGCGGTCCGTACGATCTCCGCAGTATCCCGAGAGTCGATATCCACGCCGAACATGCGCATCCACTGCGACGGGTCCGCGACACCACAAGTTTGCCCCATTCCTCGTCCACCAAAACTTCCTAACGTAGACATGTTGAGAGTGCTTTTCAAACAAGCAGCTTGCGCAAAGCTGACAATGCCGGCGATAGTTTCGGTCGCATCCGCTTCTCCATAGATGAATTTATGCTGAACTCCAATCTCCAGCAGCCCCCCATGCATTACGAGACCGCCAACCGGTCTCCATCCTTGCGAGCCGGGGTGGGTCCAGAGCAGGACGCCTTTTCCAGTTGCCGCATAATCGCGGACAGCCCCCACAAGATTCGCTGCCCACACCCATGTGCCGGAAAACAGGATCACGGCATCGACTCGCTCGTCACGCTTCATCGCGCCCAGGGCAGCTTTCGCTTCTTCCTTGGTCGCTACAACGACGGGGTGCTCGACCAGATCGAGGCCGGCCGCAATCAAACGTTTTTTTGCTCCCGCAATAACTTCCTCATCGATGAACGGCGTGCCCATCGGGTCAGGAAGACCATTTTTATGAACGCCATAAACAATAAAACCTACTGTCGGATGAATCACGCTTCTTCCCCTGCCTGCAAGGTTGGTTTGCTATTGGATTCTCGAAGTGCACGCAACATGGAATTTACCCGGCTATATTGTTTTCTTATTGGACAATAGATTCGACTTAGTTCACGGTCCGGTTCGATGATCTTCTCTTCCCTCACCATTTGCTCCACAGCATCGGGGATTGCTGGATAAAGTCCAACCGCTACGCCGGCAAGCATGGCGCTTCCCAGGCACACGGATTCCTGGCAGCTCATTAAGTGGAACTTATGTCCAGTCATCGCTGCCCGCAGCTTCATGCCCAGCGGAGAACGCGTGCCGCCACCGGAGGCATGGATGTCCTCGAATGGGCCCAGTGTCCGTTCAAAGATCTCGGTCATTTGTGAGAGCTCGTTAGCCACGCCTTCGAGTATTCCTTTGTAGATATACCCGCGATGTGAACCTGGAGTTAGCCCCAGGATTGCACCCCGTGCGTCGGGATTGAAATCCGGGTTACCGGTTCCAATCAGGTGTGGAACGACTAGCAACCCGCTGGGCTGTTCTGGCGCCAGTAGCTCCAGGCGTGCATAGCTTGCATCCTCCGAGCTATCCGGTTGTTCTTCCAAATTGGAAAAGTGAAGGAGATCGTGAAACCATTGCACCATAATGCCTGCAGGGAAATAAGCGATGGTGATGAATCTGTCCGGGATAACATGACAGTATGAGTTCAAACTACAGCTCAAAGCTCCTTCACTCAGCTGCGGCTGGTCGGAAGTCGCTGCAATACACTCATACGTGCCCATCGAATCTGACACTCGCCCGGAGGTAATCACTCCGGATCCTAGAGAAGCGCAAGCCTGGTCGTGACCTCCCACAATCATCAGGGTTCCCGCGCGCAATCCCAATTGGCTGGCAGCATCGGCACTCAGTTTTCCAGCAACCGTTCCAGCAGGGACCGGGATGGGCAATGAATCCCCTTTTATATCGATGAGAGATAGAATCTCATCCGACCAGCGCTTTCCACGCACATCCCACGCCATAAACCTGGATGCGAGAGAGTAGTCGATATAAGGCGGAAGCCCGAGTCTCGAAAAGATATAACTGATGACACCGATAAAGCGAGTTCCATCGCGAAACAACTCGGGCTCATGCTTTCGCAGCCACAACAACTTCGGAACCGGGTACATGGTTTGAGAAACATGGCCTGTAACTTCAAATAGATGTTTACGCCCGATCTCCCGTTCGCACAACCTGGCCTCTTCCGAGGAACGATTATCTATGTTGAGAATCGCGGACCGTAGAGGCATGCCTGCGGAGTTGACCGGTATCAGCGTTTCACCATGAGAACTGAGGCATACAGCTTGGACGGGGTCCTGGGATATCAAAGCGCAGGCCGATCGCGACACGTTCTTCACCGCATCCAGAAAAGTGTCAGGATTCATTTCCGCGAAAGACGGTTGTGAAAATTCCGGCGCATACAACCGTACCGATTGGGCCAATATCTCTCCGGAGGAAGAGAACACCACAGCCTTGCAGCGGCTCGATCCGATATCGATGGCGAGTAGGCTCATAGTGTCTCGGGTGCCCTTGTCGGCTTAATGCAGATTTACGGATGCTGTAGTCGAAAATGGCATGAGTCATTCTGAGCGCAGCGAAGAATCCAGAGGATCATGGCTGTTTGGTCCAGGCGAATATTCTCTGGATTCTTCGCTGCGCTCAAAATGACTCCGATCGACGATGTACTACATTAACTATGAATTCGCTTCAGTGAATCTCTGATCAAGTTCGCTTCTTGAAGGGGGACGGGCTTCAGCCGCTGAGGGCCTGTTAATCTCTTCGCGAACTTATTCAGAGCTTACTTAGTACAGAAAACCGTGCATTTCTCTTACAGAAAATTTTGGGCTTCAACCACAAATTCACGGTCCAACTCCGACTCGACAATTCGGATTTGTCCGCGCTCCACGAAAACGCGCTGGACACCCTGAAAATCTTCGGGTATCGCCGCTAGCAATGCCATAAAGCGGACGCTTACCTTCGACTTCGCCGGAAGCCAGCGATATGTCTCCTGGCCAAACAGCTTGCCCATCGATATCGTCTCCCTTCTGGGAATCGCGAAAGGGGTACTGCTGAATTCCATACCGCGGCAAAAGGTGCGTCCGCCCCAGGGATTCTGCTGGCGCATAAATCGTTCTTCCCAGTTACCAACCCAGGGAAAGTCCGCGCGGCGAAAAAGATACACGACCAGAAGACGCAACCTGGGATTGCACGCCGCAATAAATCCAAATTCAAGCTCCGGGTTCACCAGCTGCGCAGTGTATTGGCCGTAATTTTCCTCCGGAGTGGTTCGCAAATCGTGAGTGTCACCATTCGTTCCCGAGGCCATGGGCCATTCGAAGTTCGTATCCGGTTCTACCAGCATGCGACTGCTATAACTTGCAGGACACACTCTCGCTTTGGTTGCCGGCATGTCGAATCTAGTCGTTCCGCATTCGAGGAACGGCGGTCCGAAGGTAACATGTTCATTCCAGCAAATCGGCCTGTCAAAGCTTGCCAGATTCGTAGCCTCTTCTTCGCAGTAAATCACCGGACGATCCGGATCAATTGAGAGCCTTCGCTTGAAGTCAATCTGCGCCTCAGGAAGAAGGACACCATAGGTGAGCCCCGATCTATTCCCGTCCTGAGGATCGAGAAGGCTCCACTTGAGTGCGGGCGCCTCTCCATGCGTGCTGTGTCCCGCGGCGATCTCTTCCTGGGATGGAGGACCAAAGTAGTCGAAGCTAAGGCTGTGCCCTGCTAGTCCAGATAACAGCTTCCCATCTGGAGGAGCACCGTACATCTCGGCATCTCGAAACGAGTCATATCGATATGGGTCGGCGGTCTTCCACTGCGGCTTCCAAAGCGGATTGAGCTCCGGGTGGGTATGGGATACCAGCGAGCAAATATGCCCGCCTCCCTCCAGCACGGACACATACCCCCATTTGCCACTGATACGAAATCCAGCACGACCATCGAGTACATCTTCGAGCCGGTCGACCCGAATTAGTCCCGCTTCGCCTGATTTCCCGATCATCGTGATTGTGCCGGAACCCGTACCTCTGTGCGATTCAACACGGCGCGCGCCTGCTGCAGAAACTCATCCATGTGATCGGACTGAAAAATATTTCGTCCGAAAAAAACTCCCGCCGCTCCGGCTTCCATAACACCCCGCACGACATCGAGCGCTGCCGCATTGCGGCTGCCCCCGAGCACCAGGATTGGGATTGGGCATCCGTCAACTACAGCGCGCATAGAATATGGATCCCCAGAGTAGTCCGTCTTAATTACATCGGCTCCCAGTTCCGCCGCCATGCGCGTATGAAGATTCAACCATTTCACATCACCGGGATGTTCGACGCCTTTCCCTCTCGCCAACGTCTCCACGATGAATGGAATTCCAAGTCGTTCACACTCGCGGGCAACGGCCGCGTTGCGCTCAACCTCTCTGGTCTCAAATTCCGCGTCGCCCGTGCCCACCACCATATACGTGAGAACCGCGTCCGCACCGAGCCGCAACGCCTCCTCCGGTGCAGCCAACATGCAGCTCCGCAGTACCCCATTCTCTCCCTGAGAAAGGGCATTCCACACAGTTGTCCAATCGATACGCGCAATGATGCCGGGCGTTTCCCCGGGAAGTAAGGAGTCGGCACACTGTCGCAACAAACCCAGATTAAGCAACAGACCGTCGACCTTCGCCTTGCCAAAACGTCGAACCTGACCGCCGGGATCCTCCGTACCCGGAATAGGTCCAAGCACTAGGGCATGGTCGAATGCCACAACAAGCGATCCGAGACCCGGTCCGCGGAGAATTCGATTCAGCCGGATCTTCTTTCCACAGTCCCCCAAAGCGATCCTCCTAAGTCGATAGCTTCCATCGAACTTTGGTCTAATCTACTCGACAACGTCGAATTTGTCAAGAATTGTCATTTTATGTTCATATTCTCGCCAGCCAGTGAATAGATGCTGTAATTATCGTAGTCAATTTGTCGTAAAGATCTGAACGTTCGAACAATCGGGGGCGAATGTGTGTGTTTCGATTATCAAGGATAATGAATGGAAGCACGGCGACAAACTGGCTGCTGCGGCTGATAGGAAACCAACGTCGCCCAATGAGCGATTATGTTCACTACAGCACCTTGCCGCACAGACAAAGACGAAAATAGTCGCCTTTATCTCTCGATTTTGGTGATATAGCTGTTGGTATGGCCATCGCTAAGCAAAAACAGAGAAATGTTGGGAGCCAGCCGGATGCTTGCTGAAGAGAGGCGCTTTCGAATCCGCGAAATAGTTTCGGGTCAACGTACCGTGAGCGCGGTGGACCTCAAGAACATCTTGGGTGTAACTGCGGCAACCATTCGTCGGGATCTGACGGCGTTAGAGCAGGAAGGGTTGCTGATCCGTTCCCATGGCGGCGCTGTCTCCAGAATTTCGAATACAAATTTTCAACCCTCCTACGAGGCTCTGGGGCGAACGAATCGCGACGAAAAACGGGTAATCGCCGAGGAGGCCGCAAAGTTAATTCTGGACGGAGATACAATTTTTCTGGAAGGGAGCACAACGGTTTATGAGCTTGCGCTCAAGCTCCACCAGCGAAATCGACTTACAGTCGTAACAAACTCACCTTTGATTCTCTGCCAGCTTCAACGGTCCCCCAATATCAACGTGCTGTGCACAGGCGGTGATCTACAGCACGATATTTTCTACCTTTCCGGGCTGTGGGCACAACGGTCCGTAAGCGAAATTCGAGTCGACAAGGCAATTTTAGGTATCAGCGCTATCGATCCGGCCTACGGCATGTCTACCGCCAGCCAGGCGGAAGCCTCCATTAAAAAGTTAATTATAAAAGCCGCAAAGGTGCGCATTGGACTGGCGGATCATAGCAAGTTCGGCAACCAGGGCTTTTCTTATATTGGTCCATCAACGGACTTGGACGTCCTGATTACCGACAGCGGCACGGATGCAAGTCAACTGCAAGCACTGCGAGATGCCGGCATCCAGGTACTCGTCGCCAGCTCCCCTCCTGCCGTAGAGGCTTGAAATGCTTGCATGCATCACTCCGAATCCGTGCCATGTCGGAGCTTTCTCAAATGGGACCAGCTAGGGTCTCGACAAAGAGTTTCGCCGGTGCTGACCGTGCTAAGCACTCTCCTATGGTTGCGGCCCGGTGGTCGCCTGCGAAACATTTTCCATAAGGAGCAAAAACTCGCGAGCTTCTACAGCAAGTTCACGCCCAACTGCTTGCCTATTTTAGGCGTACCACTCCAGCCAGATGTTCCTCTAGCTCAGCTGGACTGCAACTAGAGTGTAGGTTTGCAAAACTGGAACAGTAAATGTAACTCTCCCGTTCCGAACGGTGTGAGGAAGGTTTGGAATCCCTGAACCGTCCGGGGTGAGCAATGAGATCCCTTTCACGTTCTTCGCTTCCGGAATCTTCAGGTCCGCCACGATATCTGTCACGCGTGGAACTCTGGCGACATCGTAATTGAGAAAGTGGACTAAAAGCTTCCTTTCCCTCTTTTGTTCGGTCACTTCGGTCACCACGGTCAGTGGCGCTTTCACTTCCAGAGATAACTGATCTCCGCCGGCCCATCGCACAGCCTCGATTAATTCCTGCCAATTGACGGGAAGCTTCCAATATTGGCTAGTCATCCAGACAGCGCGTGGCTTTGCAATTGCCGGTTTCACCTCGGGTATGTAAGCGACCCTTCCCGCGCCGAATTGTTTGCGAGTCATACCGCCATCAACTGTTTTTTCGATGGCTTGACGATTCCAGGGTGGCGCAGTTACCCCGAAAAGCTCCTTCAGCCCGAAATCCGGCCTCCTCAGCCGCCATTCCGTATAGAGTGAAGTCTGCTCGGTTGCGACGAGACCGCCGCCATTGTGTACAAAGTTTCGGATCAGTTCTAGCTTGTCCTCATCCATGCATTCCTGATCGGCTAATACGAGAACCCGGTATTTCGAGAGATCCTTGAGATGCTCATTAAATATGATCGCGAAGGGAACTTTAGCCTGAATCAACGCTTGCCCATAAAGCATGAAGCTTACCTGAGGACGATCATTGTTGAACCCCATGGTCGCGTAGGAGTACAACAATGCGGCATCAGCGACGTCATCTACATCCCGATAGTGCTCGAAATTTCGGTGGAAGAAGCTGATGTAGTTACGTTGTTCCTCCGGAAGACTTTTAGCTGTCAGAATGCCGCCGACATCTCCTATACACTGCCGTCCGAAAGCTAAGGACTCCGCCATCTGCAAGACACTGCTCCCGGTATCCGTAAACAACGTATTATGCAGGATGCTCGCATTCTTAAAGGATCGGATTCGATTAACCAGGATGCCATCTTCAGTAACACCCGCTGGGTTTCCCTCCTCAGTCCAAACCGCGTCCATATGCGCCAGCAATTTAGGGTAGTAAACTCCTTGTTCCCAGATGGTATTCCGCCCTGACATTTCCGCATGGGGGTTTGATTCCACAGCCACTTCCGGGTTGAGCTGGCGGAGAAATTCTTCCATCTCCGCATAATATCTTTCCAGTTGGTGGCACCGGAAGTCCGCCCACTCCTGGAATAACGGATCGTTAATAGCGGATAGCGGTCGATCATCTTTAGGCGCTAGGACGTACTTGACGTCTGAGAAACCGAGCCGCTTCTTCAGCTCTTCGCCTGAATACTTATTCCTCAGATATTCGCGGAAGTCCTGAATTGCCAGCGGATGCTGAAAGATCGCTGGTTGAGCCTGCATACTCGTGTTGTCGAAATGGATCAAGTCGGCTCTGAATTGTTTTTCTCCTATTTCCAGCACGCGGCGAATGTACTCCCGGTAACCCGGATGCATGAAGTAGACCCTTTTTCGAAAGGTCTGGTCATCATAAAAAACCGGTTTGCCCATGAAATCTGGAACGAACCATTCCTCAGCCTCCGGCTTCTCAAGTAAAAAGGTTTCGTAGGCTATCGTGCTGCCCACGTAAAGGCCCACCTTCATTCCATGTTTTCTCGCCAAATTAGACAATTGCTTGGAGTTTCCCAGAGACTCTCTTTCGGCCTCGATGCCAAACCCCTTGAAAAGATGCGTGATCACCATGGTCACGCCGAGATCGTGGAGCTGACTCACCGCTTCTTCAGTACATTCCTTGCCGAAGTCTTCCTCTTGCCACGTCGTCCCGCCTCCCACGCGGCGACGGAATAGCGGGAAATCGTCGAAATTCGAAGCGATCACCAAAGGCATCTGGCCAAGCCAGGAGGGCCTCGGTTTCTCCTGACTGTTTTGCCGGGGAGCTTCGGCAGCTTCCGTCGGGAATACTGAAAGATTTGGAATTGCCGCGGTCGAAACACCCGCAGCCACAATACCTATAAAGTCTCTGCGATTAATTGGCATGAGTATCTCTCCGGCCGAAATATGCCTTGCAAACCGCTGTGTAACTCCAACAAGGTTTACGGAAAAGCCGATGAATTGCGACGTTAAAATTGCAAACGCAACATAAAATCAAGTTGGCGGCCGGCATTCGAGCCGAGAGAAGGGGCGATTTGACTGGTGATCTGCGCTACAGTTCCCGGCGAACTAATGTTCGCGGCCGGCAATGCGAAGTCCGGGTGATTGAACACGTCCACTGTGTTCGCTTGAAACTGGAGGCGAATGTTGTCATACAATGTAAAAAATTTTGAAAGAGCGAGATCTGCGTTGTAAATCGCAGGCCCCCGTAATGTTCCTACCCCGAGGGTCCCGAATCTTCCAACATTTGCCGGATGCGCGCACACTGTGTCGTTATTAGGGCAACCTGGGATTTTGAAGGCGGCCGGGTTGAACCAGTTGGTAATTGATTGAGTTCCAACAGCGCGCGGGCTGACGCCAGGCACCACGTCAGGACGACCCCCAAGGGTGTTCGTATTGGAAGAATCGAATCCGGAATAGGAAGGGTCGAAGAACTGGCCTGATTGCACAACCCCATTCCAAGCCATCTGCCAGCCCCCTAGCAGCGTCTGTGCAACGCGGGAGTTTGTGTCCAAAAAGCGCTGTCCAGTACCGAAAGGAAGCTGGTAAACGACGTATCCATAAACTCGATGGGTCGGAGTGATTTCGTTGGGCCCATATTCGGCAGCCAGATTGAACTGATTCTGAATAGGTCCACCGTAAAACGAACCCCCAGTATTTTGGGCATCGGTCAAATCTCTCGACCATGTCCATCCGACATTGAATGTCAGATTCGCTCCAAAGTGCTTGGCAATGGAAGCCTGCAGGCCATTATATTCTTCGTCAGCACCGTTATCGTACCAGGTGATTGTGGTGAAATTCTGATAGAAATACCTGCTGGGAGAAAATGGTGTGGTACTCGGCTCCGGTTGGTTCAAATTTCTCGCATAAACGAGGTTGACGGAGTGCGAGCCCACATAGGAGAGACGAACGGCCGCTGTACCAAGCTGCCGCTCCACGGTGAGGTTCCACTGCTGCGTATAAGGTGTCCGCAGGCGCGGGTTGATTCCAAACGCGGTTTGAGAAGCGATCTTGCCAGACGTCAGGAAGGGCTCAGGGAAACTAAACAACGGAACACCGTTATTTATTGCATTGAAGTAAGATACGCTACCCGCAAAGGGCCCTCCTCCTAGAGCTCTTCCAGCGCCCCCATATATCGGATTGCCATAAATTCCGTATGCCGCTCGAACCACCGTTTTGTCGTTGTTGAACGGCTTGATTGCAATGCCGATTCGCGGGTAGAAGTTAAGCTTTCGGGAGTCCACCAAGCCGTTTTTGGGGTAACCCACCTTGGATGCGGCAATGATCGGAATATTCGTTGGATATAACGGATTGATATGGGCCAAACCAACGTCCGGCACCACCCAGCCATCTGTCGCAGGATCGAAGTTGGCATTGGTTCCGTATCGGTCATAATACGGCGCATCGTATTCCCATCGCAGCCCATAATTGGCGGTGATTCTCGGATTCACCTTGAATTGGTCCTGCGCATACAAACTCCATAGGGTACCTCGGAGGTGACGAGCAGGAGTGGGAACAACCAGGCTGGTCGTCTGTGGAATGCCCAAAAGAAAATCGGCGTAAGCATCCCCAGTGTAGATGCCGGTAAAGCTATAAGAGCCGTAGATCGTGTTGGAGAATGTTTGCCCCCCGATCTGATCGCGGATTACATCAATCCCAAACTTCATGGAATGTCGCCCCCGATTCCAACTCAAATTATCCGTCCACTCAAAATCGGTATCGAGCGAGAGGTTATTCGTATTTGGCTGATCGGTGGTGGTAAGTCCTGTGATGGTAAAAGCAGGGACAGCAAAAATGCCGACGGTAGATACACCCTGGATGCCAACTTGCTTTATGATGTCCGATCCAATAAGGGTGGTATGATACGCGTTCCTCTGTCGGGTAAAGCCGTAACGAGCCTCGTTAAGTACTGCGGGCGAAAATAGATGTGTCCAGGAAACAACGGCGCTCTCCGCGGTGCGGAGTTGAATCCTTTGCCCGACTGGAGGAAGGGTATTCTCATGAGCGGTCAACGGCATCCTGCGATAGCTGAACCGTGTAAATACCTTATCCCCATTCCTGAAATTCTGATCGACGCGTACGTCAAAGTTATCGAAATGGGTGAAGCCGGTCTGGGCAGGAAACTGCCCCCGCCAGTTCCCCGATTGCAGGCCGGGAGGGCCAAAATTGGGGAAAGGATAAAAGAAATCCTGTACTTTTTGGGAAACGGGACTGATGCGGTAACTGGGGATCATGTTGTTAAAAAAAGGCTTGCCGGTCGTGGGATCAATGACCGGCTTGGACACGCCGCTGAAATCCCCGGTTCGCCAGGCTGGGAGTGCGGTATTGCCGGTCACGACAACATTCGAAGCTTCTCGCGAACCTTCGTAATCTCCAAAGAAAAATGTCTTGTCTTTCCTGATTGGCCCCCCAAGGCTTGCTCCGAAATCGTTATACACTCGGAAAGGCACCTTGGAACTGAAGTAATTACGGGCATTCAGGCTGTTGCCGTTGTAAGTCCAGAATGCCGCGCCATGAAATTCATTCGTACCCGATTTAGTCACGACAGCGATATTTGCCGGTGTAGAAAACTCCGCAGGAGTATTCGCGAGTTGAAAGTTCATCTCCTGGATTGCGTCCTGACCCGGTTGTATCGGCCCGCCCCCGATATTGCTTTCATTCGCCGTGACTGCGATTCCATCCATCGTAGGGACAACACTCATTTGCAGCACGCCGGGCACATTGACCTCGCTATTGCCTGACGTACTGCTGGTACCGGGGTTCAGTAGTTCGTAAGAGGCAATTCCCTGGTCCGCCTTTTGTCGCGAGATCGCCGGCAGTTGCGTCAAAACGCGCGCCGTCGTGACATTAGAAATGTTCGTGGTCTCGGTCGATATGGCTGTCACGCCATGGACGTGCACAACACTCGCGGCAGCGTGAGCAACCGCCAGATGAATGTTAACGTTCAGAATCTGATTGGCACTCAGAATCAGTCCGGTTGCTTCATACGGCGCAAAACCAGAAACGGAAACTTGGAGGCGATAAGTGCCCACGTTCAGGTTCGACACATTAAAAATACCGCTCGCTTCGGTATTCACTTGCCGAACCGAACCTTCTCCCTCACTGGTAGCGATCACCTTTGCCCCTGGAACTGCAGATCCATTGGGATCGATGACAGTCCCGGTAATTGATCCAAAGGTAGTTTGCGCCACGCCAGGAGAGACTACGAGAAAGCTAAACAAAACTCCCATCAGCAGACATCCGATCCACCGTTTCATATGTGCCGCCTCCTATTGCAACCTCTTTTGCGGAAGTATATTTAGACAGCACCCGCGGAATTGATCCATTCCCGGGTTATGTCTGCTTAACACAAGGCCATAGCACCTTCGCTGGAGGGAGTTGAAGGTATAAGTGGTCGGTTCTCACTATATAAGCGATGGCGAGGAGGCTCTTCGAATCAGAGCGCTAACTAACGCCAAAGTATCGCATTCATCCTAATATGTTGCCTTCCTCCCCACCGTTCCGCTCTTTGTTCCTGTGCCTTTCAGTTCAGTACTTGTCTTCGTGACTACTTTGGATACACGAACGCTACCACCGCTCTAATAGAGCGTCAAGCGATATTTCACGGATAAAGAGATATTTTTTCCCGCATAAACTAATATTTCTCATAAGCGCTACTGGCCTGCCCCGTCAAATTTGTACCAGAGAAATTGAGAGAAACTGGTATAGAAATCTCGATATGAAAGCTCTGGATACAAGTATTTGAATTCCGCATTGTCATCCTCTCTTACGACTTATCTCTCAACCTTACGGGCCGATGTTCACCAAAGCACACCTCATCGACAGCAATCATCCCGGCGCTAATCTGAATTCCTCGACTAAACCGTATCGGCCCGGATCAGGCTGAGATAATGCGCCGGAGTATCCAGACCTTTCCCCTGAGTCTCAATTCGGAAAAGTTTCCCCCGCCCCGCGGCTTCATAGGTGGCCCGTGTCCAGTTGTAAGCTTCGTCTGCCGCGCCTTCTCCTACCGTGTTCTTCATGGCGTCCAGAGGTTGAATCAGAGTCAATGAGCGGCCGGCGATGGCAGCGGCGACCTGCGGAAGATCGAAGTGCAACAGGACATCCGAAACAAAAACGTCAGCACCGTAAAGATAGCGGTCCACCTGGGTCAGAGAGCGGTAGGAAAGAAGGCTTTGCACGGAGATCAAGCTGCGAATGCGGGGATCGAGAGCCGCGGCGTAGAGACACCATAAGCCGCCCATTCCCTTCCCGATTACATGGAGGTTCCTCGCATCGGCGTCTTGCCGGCTGAAAACATAATTGACGCTCTGAACCACATCTTGCACCCTCATCCCCAGCAGCGACTGGTCCATAAACCACGTCATGTAAGTCATGGCAGTTTCCAGGTCGAACAACTGCCCGAATTTATTACATGAGGTGGATACGGGATGAAGCGGCCGGGTTTCGCCGATGCCACGCACGTCCACCGCCACTACCAGATTTCCCTCGCGGACAAGTGTGTCGAGCACGCCATGCGTCAATCCCGAAGATTCCTCTCCTGCGAATTCCATCCCTTCCGGCTCGATGCCTTCATCGCTGACATAAAGAATGGTGGGCAAAACGCCGGGTTTGTTATTTGGCACATCGCTTTTGCTGTTCGGCACATAGACCCAGGCCGGAATGTAAATTCCGGGCTCTGAGAGGAACTGGATTTTTTCGATCCGATAGTCCTCACGCGGCGTGGTGACGATGTGGCGCACATCGAGTGGATGGTCCGATTTTCGATAATGCAGCAGCCTGCGAATTTCCGCGCGGATTTCACTCTGATACGCAGTGCGTTCGCTTGAATTCTTGGGTACCGGGCGCCTGGGTGGCAGGTCCTCTTGTTTCTTCGCGATCAGGGAAAAGATCGTTTCGCCTTTTTGCGAGTAACGGATCGAACCATCCGGCGTGCAATACAAATCCTCAGGCGGCACGGTTTCAATGTTCGGCTCTGTCGATGGCCCTTTACGCTCATAAAACCAGCGGCAAAACCAATCCGTGGCTGCCACCCTCAATTTCGGAGTCCACGCGTGCGGATCGTCGGAAGAAACGGTGGCGAATTTCTCCGGCGCGCCAAGCTGCCGGTACCGAGCCTGGATTGCCTGTACGGCTTGGTTAAATTCCGGCCCATAATGTTCGATCGCTGTCAGCAGCGGCCGGGGAGCGATTGCGGTCTGCAGGTCGATATTGTCGATACCGTAGAGCGCCGAGGGAAAAAGATTCTGCTCCACATCCGACGGGCCGATGGGTTCCCAGGGCACGACCTTCATTGGCCACCGATCGCCGGCTCCTCCTTCAATAATGGCAGCGCATCGGACTCTCTCATCGACCACGCTGATGAACTTCGTCATCGTGGCTCCTCCAGAGTGGCCGGCACAGCCAATCCGTTTCGGATCCACCTCCGGCCTCGTCAACAAATAATCGATCGCCCTCATGCCGTCCCACACGAGATATTCGCTCAGGTTTTCTCCCAACAGCAATTGCAGCTGGCCGGGCATGGAATGCTCGTACGTCGAGCTGGGCATTTCGTCGGCGTTTGTTTTCGGATTCCAGTACTGGCGACGTTCCCCCTGGCCGATTGGATCGTAACCCAGCACCACAAAGCCGCTTTTCACCAGATTGATATACACGCTTTGATACTGAGGCAGCATCCTGGCCAATGGGTAATGTCCGCACGGCGAAATGATTCCCGGAAACGGGCCGTTGCCGGAGGTTGGGACATAGAGGTTTCCCGTCACCCAGAAATCGGGGCGGCTCTGGAACATGACATTCTCGATCCGGTATCCGTCTTTTTGTATGACCCTGACCATAATGGGATCGAGGGAGTTCTTTGCGGGAAATCCGCGCAACATCTGGACAACTTTTTCCCGGACGAATACATTGCGGGCTTCGACATCCGCCGCCGTCTTGAGGAGTGCACGCTTTTTGTCCCAGGTGTAGGCAAGATCGTTCAGCTCTTTCGCCAGATAAGAGACCAGCATGTCCGGCATCTCTTCGCCATAGGAGGGGGCAAGCTGAGGACCTCCCTTCGACTCCGCCATTCCAAGCAAACGCAGCAAGGCTGGGCTTAGCAGGAATGCCCCGGTCTCGATCACGAACTTTCTTCTGTTCATTGGAATCTCCTCGCATTTGAAACTTCGGCCGAATACGCTTTCCCGACAGTTGAAAACGCAAAGCCTACCAGCTCGCGGCCACCATGCAGTACACGTTGAGCCGGGGAACGGTAAAGACCGCCTTCGTGCCTCGCATCTGGAAATTCAGTGTCCTGTAGGCATCCGAGTCGGCCGAGTAAAGCCGTACCGCGCTTGCCGATTGACCTCCCGGCATTGCACATTGCACTTCAATGTTTTCGATGGATGGAACCTGCCGGTTGTAGTTCACCAGGTGAACAAGTCTCCGTCGCTTTTCAGGTTGCTCCACCAGATTTGCCCCCAGAAAATCCGGACCGAGGACCTGCAGCGGAATGTCGCCCTGGGAAGTCCAGTCGATAGCGTCAATCAATTCCTTCCAGTTCTTCGGACGTTTCCAAAACGCCGGACCGATGTGGAAATAAGGCTCGGCTGGCGGCAGAGGGCCATCGAACTCGATCCCCGGAATGTAAACCACTCGCCCTTGGCCGACCTGCTTCCGCGTCGAGGGACCCTGAACGACCGGCGTCGCCTTTACCTGTTCTTGATAAGGGGCAGCCGGGGCTTGATTGTCGACGAGTCCCTGAAGTCCTGGCGTAACTCTCAGGCGTCGCCACTGATCGTAAAGACCCGCCTGCTCTGTGACGATCAACCCACCACCGGCTTCCACAAATTTTCGAATCGAGGCGAGCTGCTCGTCCGAGAGGCATTCTGAATCCGGAAGGATCAGCGCCTTGCAGGTGGTGGGGGAAATGTCACTAAGGTGCTCATCGAAGATCAGGTGAAAAGGGACCTTAGCCTGAATGAGGGCCTGCTCCACCAGGATCGCGCTCAAACCCGCGCGCGAGTTATGGTAAGTGATGGATGGATGGGAACGGAACACGGCCACTGAAGCCACGTCCTTGGTTCCAACGTACAGCTCCCGATTCTTCCGATAGAACGAAATGTATTTCAACATTTCGGAGGAAAGAGGGCTTCCGCCCGCGAAGCCGATCGTCTGATTGAATGCCAGGTCTTCCCCAATCGACGCTTCGCTAGCCGTTTTGCTGGCCGGACTTGTGGTGAAAGCGACATTTTGATATCTGCGCGCCATCTTATAGGTGCGGATAGTTGTAATCAGCCTTCCATCCGGCAGGTACTCTGGCGGAGTTTCCTGTTCGTCCCAGAAGACCTGTGTATATTGCAAAAGCCGCGAATGGTCGTTACCCCGCGTCCAGGGATTGTTGTGACCTACAATGCCGCCAAAATTTATCTCTACGACAACCTCGGGATTCAAAGGCTTTATCAAGGCGACCATCTGCCCTAAAGCATCCGCCATCGTATAACACCGGTAATCGATCCATTCCTGGAACACCGGATCGAAGATGATATTCAATTTCTCCGGAGGGTTCGACCGGTTCCATAAGGGGGGATTTACAAAATCGACGTTCTCGAATCCAAACCGATCTTTTCGCTGTTGCGGCGAATACTTCGTTTTCAGGTACTTGCGAAATCCGCTCTTGCAGCCATTGCAATGGCATGAGTCGGGTTCAGAACTCAAATCGAAGTTGTCGAAGTGGATAAAATCCGTCTTCACCTCCACGACCGCATAGTGCACAACTTTTTTAAGATAGTCGATATATTCTTGATTCGAGAAGCAGGGCCGGTACCGGAACGACTGCTGATATCCATATTCGGTCATGATGGGCTGACCCCACTGATCGCACTGTATCCATCCGGTGGCGCGCGGTTCCTCCGCGAAGAAGGTCTCATACATCATCGTGTCCCACTGAACGTAGGTGTCTATCTTCATTCCCAGGCGGTGAACGATGGCCGCGGTTCGGATGGTGGCTTCCATGTCCGGTTTCTCAGCCGCCATGCCGAAACCTTTATATAGATGGGTATGGAAGACGTCCACCCCTTGATCCTTGAGCTGGCGAATCAGTTTTTCACTCTGCTCATATTCGTAGTACTCATGAGCATCGAGCCTCTGACCTCCACGACGCACCACAAAGATATAAGGCTCGTGGTCTCCACCTGCATCGATCAGTCCGTTTTCGATCCACGCTCCCTGCGGCTCCGCTCCCCTTGTAGCGGCCTCGACCGCCGCCTCTGCGCCATATCCATACAGACCCGCTGCTCCCAGCTTGGCCACGGCAATTCCCCCGACAACGGTACCCATAAAATCTCTGCGGTTCATAATGTCATTCTCCTGGTCACTGCCGTGGATAGAAAAGATAGAGCTTTGAAATGCGCTCATTTTCACCGATATAAACTGTGCCGTCGCTGCCAGTAGCCATGGCCCCGATCTCGTATGCCTGCCAGGTGTAGTAGGGTCTCCGGTTCACATCCACGAAACCCAGCACATCGTAAGCAGCGGTGGAAGGGTCGTAACTAAAAAGACGCGCCATTTCCTCCTTGTCGCCACCCACTCCGTATAGTTTTCCGCCCGGTGCGCGCACCAGCCCGTCGATCCGATATTGGTTCAGGGGCTTCCCCAGGTTCGTCACGGTGAGCTTCTCCGGATCCAGACGGAAAAGATAGCCATCGGATGTGCCGCCATAAATAACACCGGAAGGATCCAACAGGAAAGCATCCACCCGCGTCCAGGGCTCCCGGCCGGGAACTGCCGGCGCGTGGATCGCGAGTTTCTCGAGCTTTTGCGCCTTGGGATCAAATCGGAAAAACGATCCGTTCTCGCCCGATGCAAAAACGTTTCCGTTCTGGTCCACCACCAGCATCCGGGACATCATCTTGTCTTTCTCGAACTTCTCCCCTTCCGGAATTTTCCTTGCTACCACTCCGAAATCTGTGAACTTTCCGCTGGCAATCGAATATTCGAAGAAGTGAGTGTTGGGAGACGTCAGCCCGTAAATCGCATTGGAGTTGCGGTCGATCGTCAACGTGAAAATGCTCTCCCCCGGAACCGGCTGGCCCAGGTCCCTAACTGGCAATGGGTTTTCAATATGAATCTGCTGGTCGTATTCATCATGAGGGGTATAGTTCAGAAGGTGCCCGCCAGCAGATGTTCCGATGTAGACGTCGCCCGTGTTGGAAATCGCCACAGCATGAGCGACGGACGTGGCGCCCGGGATGATACCCAGAGGCTGAACATATCCGTGAAGAGGGATCAATACGAACAGGTGCGCATGCTTTCCACTGGTAGCACCATATAGATATCCATTCGGTGCGACGGTGAGCGAAGTGATGCCGGATTCCCCGTCCGGGATCACATCCAATGGCGTATAGCCCAGATCGCGGGCATCAATCCGGGTCTGCGGAACAACGACGGTGTCATAGTCGGAATTCCGCTGACCGCTGGCAATGGCGGTAGCGAAGAGAACCAGGGCAACGAGCGCGCATCCTTTAAATCTCATCAGATCTCAGTCCGCTTTCGGATGGTAGATAAACAAAGCTAAACGATAGGGAACACCGTTAATTTTTCCGCCGTATTTCTGTTCGCCCGGAGTTTCCTTGACGCTGACTGCCCCGACAAAATAGATGGTGCCGTCCGGTCCCGTATCGGCTGCGTTGGTGCCGATAACAGGTCGTCCGTCGGGTAAATGCATTTCACCCAGGTCTTCGATTTTTCTGCTGCGCAGATCATAGGTAATTAAATGGGAAGCAGCCAGTCCCGCACTTCCACCATAGTCAAACTCCGCTCCCGCGGCTGCATAGTAGAGCTTTCTGTCATGACCAAGCGTAAGACTCAGCGTTGCATAGGGCACGTTGCGGCGCGAAGCGAATGCGGGAATGCACATCTGTCCCAACCGTTCTACCTGGCTGTCGGGAGGGACAGCGGGATCAAAGGAAAATAGGGCGGTTTCGCTTTCTTCAACGCCATAGAACTTTCTAGTCTCCTGGTCCCACACCAACGTGCGCCACGCCGTTTCCGACTTACCGTAATCGCGGCCGAGAGAGATACCTTTCTGGCGGATCGGTAGTCGCGCGGATAGTTCAGTAATGTTGTCGGTTCGAGGATCGTACTTGAAGATCTGTCCGTGACCGTAGCTTCCGTAGACATTTCCGTCGTCATCGATGCCCAGCGTGCGGCAGATGGAGTCCCAGTTGTTGATCCTGCCCTTGTCGACCTTGGCACTCGTCGCCACGTCATAGTAGACAAAGTGTCCGCGAGGATGCGTCAGCCCATAAATGCGGTTGAATTTTGGATCGTAGGCGCCTGTATTCATGCCCTCGAACCTGGGACCGATACCGAAATCCTGCACATGCCCGGTCCTGGGATCGTAGGCCATGTAATGCGAACCAGGGTATCCCTCTTGTGTGGCAAAGCGGGCATAGTCAAACCACCATCCACCATGGGTGGCGAAATAGATACGGCCGTCCTTGCCCTCTCCGAACTTGGCGTGAATCTTCGATTGCGGACCTAGACCTAAACCGTTCTCACCGGTCAGCGTATTCAGGTCGCCTACATCGACCATCCGGTCCTTCTTCGAATCGTAGAAGACCAGATGCCCACTGCAACCATGACATGCAAGCCCGACGTATACCTTTCCGTCGCTCGCTGCTTTCAGCGCCGCCCAATTGCCATCCATCCTGGCTAACCCGGAAAAGAAACGATAGTCGACGGTTACCGTTTTTGTGGCCGCGCCCGCTCGCGCAACCAACACGAGAATCGCCACGGCAGATAGGCTCTTGGCGAACCATAATACGGGGCGGAAGCTCTTTTTCAGTTCTGGCCTCAATTCCTTTGCACTTGCATTGACCTTCTCCAACTGCCTGACCGAATGTTTCGCTTCGATCCTGTTGTATCGCTTTCCAGAATGAATAACGAACAGTGAGCATTCCCCGTCGCGGTCCGAAAAGACTGGAAGTCTAAGAGAGGTGATTTTGCCAGCCATCTTAGAAATTCCGCATCGCGATAGCTCCAAATCACAATCGGCGCACCGGTTGTCTAAAAACCTATAGCCCAGCGCGTCTCGTCGCTCTTGGTCAGACTCTCAAGCTTTCGACCACGCTAGTCCGGAAAATGACTCACTGTCAAGATATTTTTCTCGCAGAAAATGAATTCTTTCAGAATTCGAGATTTGATCGTCGGGTTTTCCAACCTGAACCCCCGCTGGCTGTCTCCTTGTTAAATTGCAATGGCTTTTGGTTGCGATGGGCATACACTGCATTCTTCTGCAGGAGATTCATATTTTTTGTGGAGATCGGCGATAGCCTGCATTGAAGAAATATTTCACCGAAACCACGGTTTTATTGACTTGGCTATTTTCCTGTCGTAAGTTAGTACGTATTTATGTTGTGGCCTGTGCCGCTTGTAACATTTGGCTCACACAGTGGCTGGAGTTCTTCGAATCGGAATCCAGTTCTGCTGAACTCTTATGTGTTCCGAGAAAGATTCCTTGCTGCTTCGATAGCAGCAAGGAGCTGGAAGCAGTGAGGCGCGGGTGAAGAGACGGGAGTTTCTCAGAGATTCGGCAATCGCAGCCGGTACGCTGATGGCCGGAGTGGGCTTCGGAGAGGCCAACGCCAGCGCGAGGCAAGATCAAAATGCAGTCGCGCCTCAACCGAATGAAGCGGCCCTCGGCAAGCTGGTCGAAGTGCCCGGCACCAGCTTTGAAATTGTGGATGGCCTGACGAATATCCCTGTGACGGTCACGCTGGGAAAATTCTTGATGTCTCCCACCGAAGTCACGCAAAGAGAATATGAGGAGACTACGGGCGAAAACCCTTCATTCCATCGGGGCTCCAACTTACCGGTTGAAACCGTGAACTGGTGGGAAGCGATTCGGTACTGTAATCTTCGCAGCTTCAAAGAGAACCTGGCCCCCTGCTACAACCTTGAGACCGGCTTCTGCGACATGCGGAAGAATGGGTATCGCCTGCCTTCAGATCTGGAGTGGAAGCAGGCGTCCGCTGGCGTCTCCATTCCGGCCGCGGGAAGCAACCAGGCCAATCTTGGGAATGCCGACACAACCCATGTGGATTCATTGCTGAATGAGGTGCAGGATTCCGGCACCAAGCCTGTAGGCAGCTATCCCGCGAACCAATACGGCCTCTACGACATGATCGGGAATGTTTGGGAGTGGTGCACGGATTACTTCAACCCGCTCGATGAACCGCAGGCATCCTACAATCCGGCTGGCCCTTTGAGGGGACTGGATCGCATTGTCCGCGGAGGATGCTTCGTCAGCACCACTTCTCATTGGGCAAAGGGGGAATACCGGAGATGCATCGAGCCGGAGTACAAGTCGCGCTTCACCGGGTTCCGCGTCTGCCGCACGCTTGAGCCTGACCCTAAACTTCCAGCGGTTCATTACAGCCCCGATTGGTATGCCCAGTACAATCATGTTCCGGTCGGCTATGAAACCTCCACCGGGAACCTTTCGTCTCTTGTTGCGGGGGTTCGCTCGGTTGCGGAATGGGAGGCCCGGCGCAAAGTTATCCATACAAAATGGTTGAAGCTGCTTGGTTCGATGGACATTGCGCCTCCGCCGCAGAAAACGCGCCTGGTTAAAGTTGTCGAGCACCAAAACTACACCGCAAAACTCATGTACCTGCAGGTTGAGCCGGACTGGTGGGAGAAAATTCTCGTCATGATGCCCGCCGAGGCGATCACGCGTCCGCGTCCGGTCGTCATCGTGCCTTTCTATGATGTCGATACCCCGGCGGCCAAGAACTTGTCCGGAGTTCATTTCTTGGGAAGCACTGTCGATCCCTTCGCTTATTGTGCCGTGCAGAAGGGATACATTGCCGTGGCCATCCGCTGGTGGGGTGAGAGCTATGGCGAGCTTGAGAATGAGGCAGTGGCGAACCTGAAGCTGCGGCATCCACACGTTACCGGTCTGGGAAAGTGGGTGTGGGACGCTCATCGCTTGGTCGATTATCTCTATACCTTGCCAGAGGTAGACCGCACCCGCATTGGGATCCACGGCCACTCGTTGGGCGGGAAAATGGCCCTGTATGCGCCCGCCTTCGACGACCGCATAAACGCGGTCGTCTCCAATGAGCTCGGCATCGGTTTCAAGGATTCAAACTATGAAGATTATTGGTACTTTGGAGATTTCATCAACAAGCTCGGAAACGGCACCGATAATCATGAACTGATCGCGCTGATTGCGCCAAGACCGTTTCTGCTGATCGGCGGGGACATGTACGATACCAAGAAAAGCTGGTATTACATTAACGCTGCGCGCGCGGTCTACAAACTCTACGGCAAGCCCCAGAACATCGGTTATTTCAACCACCACACCGGGCACCGCCCGACACCCGAAGCAGTGTGGCGCTCCAATGAATGGCTGGCCCACTTCCTGGGACCGCAAGCATGATGGCCGTCAGCAGCAATTGCTGAACGCGGGGTTCGGCGCCTTCAAGATTCAAGAAACCGAAATTGGTGCCGAAGAAGGGACTCGAACCCCCACACCCTTGCGAGTACATGGACCTGAACCATGCGCGTCTGCCAATTCCGCCACTCCGGCATGCATAAGACGTCCAGCGCGTAAGCGCCAAACCAGCAGTAGTCATTACTGTTACAAAGACAGCAGATGCTGTCAACTTCGCGGACGACGGAGATACATCTGCACCTTTCGTTGATCAGCCCAGCGCATTTCTCGCTCGCTGATATTCAGTTAGGCACGGCAAATAAGAGCCCGCGCGTGCGAGAATTTAGGATCACGAAACAGTGAATATGAAAGTAAACGAATTGGGGCCACGCCATGACTGAAAATTTGCTCGCAACAACCGGCAGCATCCCACCGGAAATCTCAGCGGAGATGCGTCGCCTGATGCATGACCTGAGCAATGCGCTTGAAATCGTGTTGCAGGCCGGTTATCTGCTGACAACCACCGAGACGGAAGAACCTGTAAAGGAATGGATCGGCCTGCTGGATAGCGGTGCGCAGCAGGCTTTAACGATCCATCGGCAATTGCGCGAGTATATCCGCGCCCACAGCTAGTTAGTTCCTCCAAAATGGAGAATTTCGCCAGGCGCTTACTCGAAGCTGCAATGTCAGACTAACTGGGCGTCCAGCGTGATTTCGGCGGCCTTTAACAGGCGGGAAATCGGGCAGTTCGTCTTCGCATCGTTCGCTGCGGCACTGAAGGCTTCCTTGCTGGCGCCTGGAACCTTGGCGCGTGTTGTCAGATGAATTTTCGTCACGGTTGGACCCGCTTCGAGTCTTTCCAGCGTCACTTCCGCAGTGGTTTCAATGGACTCGGGCGGCAGCTTCGCAGTGGTCAACTGGTTCCCCAGGGCCATCGAGTAGCAACCCGCGTGGGCCGCCGCAATCAACTCTTCCGGGTTGGTTCCCTTGCCATCCTCAAAACGCGTTTTGAAGGAGTATTGGGCCTCTTTCAACACACCGCTCTCGGTCGAAATGGTGCCATTGCCCTCTTTCAGGGTGCCATGCCAGATGGCGCTTGCTTTCCGTTGCATATGCTCTCCTTGGTTTGCTGAAACTTGCGTTCGGGAACGCGCGTCGACAATCGTTCCTTCTGCTTGCGTGCGGTTCAAAATTCAGGATATCAGGGCGTGCGCGACGGAGCACCGCATACAACACGCGTCCGAACCCGCGCGCCCTATATTAGGATGGAAGAATGGGCGAAAGCAGCAGCGAGCTCCGCGAAAAAATTCTTCAACTTGCGGAGCGCTATTTCGACGAGACATTTCGCTCCAAACCCTTCGTTCCGGGAGAATCCGCGGTTCCGGTCGCCGGCAAAGTGCTGGACGCGGCGGACCTCCGTAGCCTGATCGATGCCTCTTTGGATTGCTGGCTCACCACCGGCAGATTCGCGGCGCAATTCGAGCGCAAATTCGCTCGCTACTTCGACGTTCGAGGCGCGTCACTGGTCAATTCCGGATCGTCCGCCAACCTGCTGGCTTTTTCCTGTCTTACCTCTTCGAAGCTCGCAGATCGCAGCCTGCGCCCGGGCGATGAGGTGATTACCGTCGCCGCCGGATTTCCCACCACCGTCAATCCCATCGTTCAAAACCGCTGCGTGCCGGTGTTCATCGACATCACCGTCCCCAGCTATCAGGCGGACATCACGCAGCTCGAAGCAGCGCTAAGCGACCGGACGCGAGCCATCATGATTGCCCACACGCTGGGCAATCCGTACGACCTGGATCGAGTGGCAAGCTTCGCGAAACAGCACCGCCTCTGGTTCATTGAAGATAGTTGCGACGCACTGGGCGCGACATTCAAGGGCAGGAAAGTGGGAACGTTCGGCGATCTCGCGACCGTCAGTTTTTATCCCGCGCACCACATCACCATGGGAGAGGGCGGCGCGGTCGTCACGAACTCCCCGCTTCTGAAAACCCTCGTCGAATCCTTTCGAGACTGGGGCCGGGACTGCTGGTGTGAACCGGGCAAAGACAACACCTGCGGCAAACGCTTTGACTGGCAATTCGGGGATCTGCCCTGCGGCTATGATCACAAATACACGTATTCCCATATCGGTTACAACCTGAAGATGACGGACATGCAGGCCGCGATTGGATTGTCGCAACTCGAAAAGTTGCCTGGATTCATCGCCGCGCGCAGACGAAATTTTCAGCATCTTTATGACGGATTGAAGCCGCTCGAAGACGTGCTGATACTGCCCGAGAGCACGCCAGACGCGGAGCCGAGCTGGTTTGGATTTCCCATTGGCGTCCGCGAGGGTGCCCCCTTCCGCCGGGAAGATCTCATACGCGAGCTGGAGTCCAGGCACATCGGCACTCGGCTGCTGTTCGGCGGCAATCTGACTCGGCAGCCCGCCTACAAAGATGTAGAGTTCCGCGTAATCGGCGACCTGAAAAATACCGACTTCGTGATGAACAATGTCTTCTGGATTGGCCTGTATCCCGGTCTGTCGGAAGAGATGCTGAACTACACCGTCGACACCATAACGAAATTTTCCGCTGGGAATCACGCTCGAAAAACAGCATAGTATCTCCTGCTACCGGTTTCTCCGACACTTCATGTTGTTTGACATAGGTCAGCGGGAGTCATTCTGAATGGAGCGTAGCGGAGTGAAGAATCCAGAGAATAGTCGCAAGGTAAGTGCTGCCGTCACCCTCTGGATTCCTAGCGGAGTTTATCCTGAGCGAAGCCGAAGGACTCAGAATGACGAACTCTCTTTTGAATTAGATTACCTGTAAATTGGCTATAGATTCTTTGCAGCAATTGAACTCCAGCTGAGACGAATTTTTCGAGGGACCTGATTAAAATGCTTCCCACCCGGCAGATGCAGGCCAATCCGGCGTTGCTGTACCGCATCCGCGGGTCTGTAGCCCGGCGGCTGGAGATGATCGCCAATAAACTTGAAGGCCGCACATCGCTGTTCATGGCCGTCTTGTTCGTCTTATATCTGTGGGTTCTGAAAAGCGAGCGGATAAAACCGCTGTGGCATGATGAGCTCTATACGTTTTACATCGCGCAGGCCCACACCCTCGGGACCATGTTCGCGTGGATTCGCACCATCGATCTGAATCCGCCACTTTATTACCTGGCGGCGCGCCTCACCTTCCATCTCCTGCATCCCAGCCCTTTTTCCGTACGTCTCCCCTCGATGGTGGCCTATTTCGTAGCCACATTGTGCCTCTATCAGTTTGTGCGGCGAAGACTGACTCCGCTGTACGGCTTGCTGGCGGCCCTCGTCCTGCTGTCCAGTCCCTTCAATTTGTATTCCTACGAAGCACGGCCGTATGCCCTGGTTCTCGCCTTTACGGGACTCCTCGCTCTAGGCTGGCAACGCGCGATAGAAGAAGAAAAACCTCGAAGCTGGCCGGCTCTGCTGCTCATCGTATTGGGCGGATTCGGAATGCTTCTCAGTCATGTATTGGCTGCCGTGGCCTACGCCGCGCTCTTACTGACAGAGGCGATACGATTCGGTCTGCGCCGCAAGCCGGACTGGATACTATGGATCTGTCTCGCGCTGCCGCTCACTGCCTGCATTACCTATCTTCAACCCATCCAGAATCACAATGCTGGATCATTTCCGCAGCAGTTTCAGGCCTCTATCCTTCAGCTGCTTGCCGCCTATTCCGATATCTGGGTTGGACTGGCTTCCCTGCTCGGCTTGGCATTGATTGCAATTGTCCTGCTGACCGAAAGACCGGAACATCCACCGGCCTTCAACCGGCAAGACGGTTTCAGGTGGCCGGAGATCATTCTGGCTCTCGGCTTCTGTTGCGTGCCATTGGTTGTGATTCTCGTGTTTATGCGTTCTCACAGCGCATACTTTCCCCGCTACGGAATGCCGACGATCTTCGGCGCTGGAGTCCTGGTTTCATGGTTTGTTGCCCGATGGACCGCCGCCAGCAGCCGTGCCGCTCTAATCTGTTCCATTGTTTTTCTCTTCGGCATCGTCACTCCTTCGTCGATTGCCCGTCATCTACAGCAAGCTGTGCAGCCGGAACAGGCCAGGAATTCCAACCTGACCGGTAAATCTACTGTCCCGGTCCGCGAGGTCATGCCGAATCTCCCATTCGTGGACGCAAGTGGGTTGACATTCCTTGAAATGAACAGCCGCGAAAATGGAGCATTTCTTTCTCGCGTTTATTATTTGAACGATGAACAGGCTGCGATAAAGTATGCGAATGCCACTATTTTTGAGGGTTTCCCCGTTTTAAAGGGGAAATTTCCCATCCGCGCCAATATCATGCCGTATCCGCAGTTCATCCGGCAGCACTCGACATTCCTTGTTCTTGGAACCTATGACTATCCTGAAGACTGGCTGTTGCGAAAGCTACTCGCGGACCATGCGACGCTCCGGTTTCTGGGTGATTTCGATACGGGATACAGGGACGCACAACTTTATGAAGTTACACTGGCAAATCCAGCGATAGAGAAGCAGTAGGAGGCGGGATTGTGGTCTGTATCGATGTACCACCAGGGAAACTCTGATTAAGTTCGTTTTCTTGCAGGGGACGGGCGTCAGCCGTCCGTAAGTGCTGCAATGAAAGTGCGGCATTAGCCGCTGAGAAATTGCAAACACGCTGCGCGAATTTATTCAAAATTCCCCCGAATGTACCGGAGACATCTATGAAGGCGATTATTCTGGCGGGTGGACTTGGAAGCCGGTTGGCGGAAGAGACTTCGGCGCGCCCAAAGCCGATGGTCGAAATCGGCGGCCGCCCGATCCTCTGGCACATCATGAAGATCTACTCGCATTACGGTATCAATGACTTCATCGTGTGCCTCGGTTACAAGGGCTACATGATCAAGGAATTTTTCGCCAACTATTTTCTTCATTCCGCCGATGTCACCATCGATCTGCAGCAGAACAAAATTGAAACTCATAATGCCCACTGCGAACCCTGGCGGGTTACGCTGATCGATACAGGAGCCGACACCATGACCGGCGGACGCCTGAAGCGTGCTCTGCCTTATGTCGAAATGGATGAAGAGTTCTGTTTCACCTATGGGGACGGACTCGCCGACATCGACCTCGCCGAGCTATTGCGATTCCATCGAAGCCACAAAACACTGGTCACGCTGACGGCGACGCAAGCGGTCGGAAAATTCGGTGCGCTCGAAATCGACGACGATGCTCAGGTGACTTCGTTTTCTGAAAAGCCGAAGGGCGATGGGCGATGGGTCAGCGGAGGATTTTTCGTACTCTCGCCGAAGGTCGCTCGCTACATTCACGGCGATTCCACCATCTGGGAACGCGATCCCCTGGAGACGCTCAGCCGCGAAGGGCAAGTATCCGCCTACAAACATCGCAGTTTCTGGCAGCCGATGGATACCGTACATGACCGAAACCTGCTCGAAGACCTATGGGCGAAGGGCTCGGCTCCGTGGAAGATATGGTGAACGCGTTCTGGCAGGGCCGCAAGGTTTTCCTGACCGGGCACACCGGTTTTAAGGGAAGCTGGCTCGCGCTCTGGCTGCAACAACTGGGCGCGGAGGTCGCAGGCTATGCGCTCGAACCCCATACAACGCCGAACCTGTTTTCGGCAGCCACTGTTGCGGAAGGCATGACGTCTGTCATCGGTGATCTGAGCGATTTGCCTCGCATGAAGGAGGCGCTCGCAAGTCATCGCCCGGAAATTGTGCTTCATCTGGCGGCGCAATCCCTGGTGCGCGCCTCCTATCAAAATCCCATCCGCACGTATGAGACAAACGTGCTGGGTACCGCCAGGTTGCTGGAAGCGGTGCGCTCCTGCGACTCCGTGCGGGCAGTCGTCATCGTCACCACGGATAAATGTTACGAGAATCAGGAATGGGTCTGGCCCTATCGGGAAAGTGACCCGCTCGGCGGACATGATCCCTACAGCAACAGCAAGGCCTGCGCCGAGCTTGTAACCGGCGCGTACAGAAATTCTTTTTTTTCCACGGAGCGTTACGCGGAACACAGAGTTGCCATTGCCTCGGCGCGGGCCGGCAATGTTATCGGCGGTGGAGATTGGTCTCCCGATCGCTTGATTGCCGACATAATCCGCGCATTTGAGTCCGGCAAGCTGTTACAAATCCGCAACCCCAGGGCGACACGCCCCTGGCAGCATGTGCTGGAACCGCTGCGCGGCTATCTGACACTGGCGGAGAATCTCTATCAACATGGCACGAAATTTTCCGGCGCATGGAACTTCGGTCCGCATTACGAGGATGCCAAACCCGTCGAATGGATCGTCGAACATCTCGCGTCGCGCTGGGCATCTGCAGGCGGAAACGCGGCGCGCTGGGAAATCGATCGCGGTCCGCATCCGCACGAAGCGCAGATGCTGAAACTCGACTGGACGAAAGCATCGATGGAGCTAGGCTGGCACCCAATGCTGTCGCTGCCCGAAGCACTGGACATGACGCTCGACTGGTATCAAGGTGTACAGGCGGGCGAAGATGCGCGGCGGAAATGCGTTACCCAATTGAACGCATATAACCCAAAAATTGGATGACCGGCCACATGCCGACTCCCTCGCATTCACATTACTGAACCGCTTCGCCGGAGGCCGATGCAGGCTCCAGCTTTACAGGCGCATATCGAGGCTTGAAATAAACTTTTAACGCAAGAATTCTCGACTCGAAATAGTCGTAACTGATTTTCGCCACCAGAAATGTTACGGCGATCAGAAATGCTATATACGGCAACGCGAGATGAAGGGGCATTGGCAGGGGAAACCCAAGGCGGTCCGTTAGAATGCGATCGACGATTGCATAGATCGGGATGTGATAGATGTACATTCCATAACTGTATTTTCCTGTAGCTCGCAGCCATCGGGCGGTCAGAATCCAGCGCAGCCATGGGATCGGGTGCTGCGACAACGCAAGCAGTCCTCCTGACAGCAATGAAAATCCGGTAATGCCGATAGTCGGCATATAAAAGTATGTAGCGATCAGTTCTGTGTGATGGAAAATCGCAATATAGCCGATAAGACCGCCGCCAACAGCCATAAACAGGCCGATCCATCGCAGCGGAATTTGCCGCTTGCGCAGCAAAATTGCCAACATCACGCCGACGAGCAGTCCGTCTACCCTGCTGCTGGTCAACGCCATCGCAGTGAAGTCGCCCGCATACCGATGGACGACATAAACGCGCAACGGAAGAGCCAGCACCAAACCTGCTGCGCAAACCCAGAGGATCACTCTTTCCGGCAGCAGCCAAACGACCATCGGCCAGACCAGATAGAATTGCTCCTCAACTGCCAGACTCCAGAAATGTCCAAAGACATTCCCCATGAGGAACCGACCGTGATTCCAGAAAATCGGCCAGTTTTGAAGATAAAAATAATAAGCGATCCGGGTCTTCATCAAGGGCGGCAGCATCGAATTCCACCAGGAACTATGCGGAGCGACCAGCAAACCCACAGTGACCGCAAAGTAGTAGATGGGAAAAATCCGCAGAAAACGACGGGCGTAAAACGAGGAAAAGTAATTTTCAGCGGACTTGGTCTTCAGCAGGATCCCGGTAATCAGAAACCCTGAAAGCACGAAAAACAATTCGACGCCAGACCAGCCGGGAATCATCGCGTACGCAAAGAACTTGGAAAGCAGGCCGCCGCGCACAATATATGGGCCGCCATGTGACAGCATTACGGCAAGCAATGCAATTCCACGGACCCCATCCAACTCCGGCTTATGGTTCGGCTCGGCAGCCTTGAGCTTATTCTGCAGAGACCCTGTGGTGGACGAGGGCGATGCCGGCACCGTTATCGCTCCTGTTGCCTTTGCGAATTGTGCATTTCTATCTCCACCTCGGTGGCTGATCCAGCGGGGACGGCAGGATCGAGCGGCAGCCTCGGCGGAAATTCAAAATTCATCCGCTCGCGTTCAACAGCAAACGGCCGGTGTTGTATCTGGGTATGAATGGCCCCGACGTATTCCCCCATGACGCCCATAAATACCAGCAGGATTGAGCTGACGAAGAACATGCCGATCACCACCGGCGCGATGCCGACCGAAAAGCTGCGCCAGAACAAAAGCTTGTAGATCAGGTAGGTCAGGGCGATCAGAAAAGAAACCAGCGCGCCTCCAAAACCCAAAAATGTCATCAGCCGGAGCGGCACTTTGGAATGGTTGATGATGCCCAGCATGCCGTAGTCATACAGCGTATAGAAGTTGTTCTTGGTGATGCCGCGCTTCCGGCCCGGCTGGTCATAATAAAGCTTCTTATGCGGCAGGCCGATTTCAGCGATCATGCCGCGAAAGTATGGATAAGGATCGCCAAAGGACTTCACCAGATCGACGACCCTGCGGTCATAAAGTCCGAACCCGGTGAAGTTCTCAAACGTCTCGATCGATGAGAGCCGGTTGACCAGACTGTAATAACGTTTGCGCACCCAGAACATCAGCGGATTTTCTTCGCTGGTGCGCTTGATCGCCAAAACCATCGAGTAACCTTCCTCCCAACCCCGCACCATGTCGGCAATCATCTCCGGCGGGTCCTGCAGGTCGGCGACGATCCCGATGACGGCGTCTCCCTGCGCCTGCCAGAACGCGTGCATGGGAGAGCGTACATGGCCAAAGTTGCGCGCGTTCACAATGACTTTGACGTTCGGGTCCGCGGCGGCCAAACCCTTCAAAATCGCGACAGTACTGTCCTCGGAAGCGTTGTCGATAAAGATGTGCTCGTACTTGTAGTTGCCAAGCGAAGCGATCACTGCGCGCACGCGGGTGTACAGTTCGACGACATTGTCTTCTTCGTTGTAACAAGGGGTAATGATGCTGATGGTCTTCACGTAGCCTCATGGCTCCTTATGCAAGCAATAGTATCCGACCGGCATCGATTCAAGGTTGCAGATTGTGAACGATTAGATTCAGTCGGTTTTTGACACGCTATCCAAAGGTCCCACGCCGTCCGCCGATACGGCATCGCGGGCAGCGTCCTCTGGAACACGAAATGAAAAATGCTTGTGCCCGAAAAAACTGTAAACGACGGTGAGTCCCGTTACGAAAGCGCCTGCGATATAAGGTCCGCTGCGTTCCAGATGAAATCCGCGATGCAGGCCCTCCACCAGTAGCGGAAGCAGAACCAGCCCGGGCAACATTCCGCTGCCGTAGACTAGGATGCATCGGAACCACTCTACGAGATAGTTCCCTTTCGTCTTGAAAACCAAAAATTTGTAGCCAAAGTACGCAACGGTGATATTTATCAAGCTGGAAAAAACGGAAGCCGGTATGTATCCGAAGCGGACTCTCGGCATCAGCAATGCCGTGAACAATGCGTAGGTGCCGTATCCGAAAAGCGTGTTCCAGCCGCCCACCAGCAGATAGCGCAAAAACTGCCCCGGCGGAATGTGGCCCGTAAGCCTGCCTGCACCCGGAATTCTGCGCGGAAACATCTCTTTCGCGATGTTCTTATTGTTATTCCCGATCAATCGTGTCATCCATTTTGCGTTCCGGTGTTTGTGACTTCCGCTATGGCATGATGAGATAAGAATCTGCGACACCATTGCGTCAGGCGGCTATGACAATTCCGAGACGAGTGACGATTGGAATCCCGACGATCAATCGCAGCAAGCTTGCCTTGCGCGCCATCCGCAGCGCCCTTGCGCAAACCTATACCGATGTTGAAGTGATTGTATCGGACGACGCATCCACAGACGATACCGTGCCGCGCGTCCGCGAAGTTCAAGATACGCGGCTGGTTTTGTTCGAACAAAAACAACGGCTCGGACTGGTCGGTAATTTTGATTTTTGTTTAAAAAACGCCACTGGAGAATTTTTCCTCCTGCTCGGCGATGACGACGTGCTGCTGCCAACCGCGATTGAACGATTGAGCGAGCCATTCTTGCGCGAAGATTCAGCGTCCGTAGGAGTGGCTTGGTGTCCTTGCCGCATCGCGGATGCGGACAACGCCGAATTCTGGACGACGGAGGCCGGCCCCCGCGTGGAGTCCGCCGCCTCGGTTCTTTCAGCGCTGTTCGCCGGCAACCGCGGTCCACGCTTGAGCAGTATCCTGCTCAGAACCAAGGATGCGATTGCCGTCGGGGGCTACAACCCGAGATATGGCGATCTCTGCGACATTGGAAACTGGGGCCGGGTGGCACTCCTGCGCGACCATGTTGTCTGCATCCAGGAGCCGCTGGTTCAATATACGAACCATCATGGGAGCACCACCAGCAAGTCCGCCGTGGAGAAATGGCAGCACTGGGCGCGCATTGTCCACGCCGATCTGCTCGCAAGCGCCCGCGCCGGCAGAGACGCCGGGGCAGAACGCGAATTGAAGGCGGCGAAGCGGAATTTCATCAGCGGCATTACGCTGACAATCCTGATCCAGACAATCGGCAAACCCGGCTGGATTCGCAACGCCCTGCTGCAATCATTTCGCACGCCGGGAGCGGTGTTCACTCCATATATGTTCCGCAGACTTCTCAAGGACGGCCAAAAAGTGTTCGCGCTGCGGCAGGGTGCAAAACGAAAACAGCAACACGGCAAGCTAAAGGTTGAGTCGTAAATAGATTGTCATTCCGAGCGGAGCGCAGCGAAATCCAGGAACCTTGTGGTTTGCCGACAAAACACGAGGTCCTTCGGCTTCGCTCAGGATGACAATTCCTCTAAGGGATCTCTGATTAAAACTATTTTGAAGAGGACGGCCTTCAGGCCGTCCGTAAATGCAAAACTTGCAGTGTGGCTTCAGCTACTGAGGGATTGCTTTGAAGATTTATTCAGAGCTTTCTTTAAGAAATCTGCGTTCCGCGGACGCGCTCCGGCGGCACGGCATAGGCCACCGTCTGAATTCCATCGCCCCGGTAGGATTTCAGGTGCATCCGGTAATCCGGGCACAACGCCCGCATCAACAGTGGCAGACGCCAAAGATCTTCCTGTGAGTGATACACACAGATCGCGAGAATCGGGCGGTCGCGCTGGATCACATGCGTGGCCCCCAGCAGTGCATCGAATTCCCCGCCTTCAATGTCCATTTTGATCATCGACACCGATTTCGAAGCGAACATAACGTCGATGGGAACCATGTCCACCACGATCGCTCCCAGGTCCGACACCTTGGAGTCCACTTTCCCCGTATCTTCAAACCGAACCGTGCCGTGATGCGACCCGACGGCGCATTGGTGAAGACGAATTTTGTTGTGCAGCTTGGGCTTCAGGGTTGCGACGTATTCGGCAAGCCTGGCAAACGAATGTGAATCGGCTTCCACGGCTTCGATCCTGGCAAACGCCGCCTTTCGTTCGATCAAGCTGCGGATAGTGTCGCCATCGAAAGCGCCGCAGTCCAGAAAAACATCTCCGGGTTCCGCGTCAAAGACACCATCGAGAAAATACGATTCTTCTTTGTCGGGTTGAGAGAGTCCGTATGGATCGCCTAAAGCGCGCAGTCGAACCTGGGCGAGATACTCAGCACGGGAAGCATCGTCGGCCCAGATTTCCGAGGCAAGAAGAACGCGATCTGCCTGTTCATAGAGTTTGTGGGGCAGGTCATACGGAAGAAATGGCGGGAATTTTTCCGGGAAGCGCCACGCAATCGACTGCACGCTCGATAGATGCGTGCAACCGAGTCCAGTCAGTTTATCGAAGGTTTCTCGATACCAATGATGCTCATTTCGTATGGTGATGAAAAAGTGCGCGCTCTTTCCGAACCATTCCACAGCCTCCTCGGGAGACACCGAGGGAATTCCACTGATGGAACTTCCCCACAGAGCGGGATTGTTATCGGAGATGGCGAGAGGCTGGACGCCCATATTCTGCAAGGCGGCCAGCGCGCGGCGACCCATATTGCCGGCGCCGAAAATTACGCATTGCCGGCTTTGCTCCGCCAGCAAGCGATCAAGCTCAGTTTTTTCACGTTCTTTTACACGTGAGACTGGCTCAGAAAGAATCTCTTCGAGCGTTGCTTCCTGGCTGTCGGCAGAGCAGCCTGGAAATGTAGCAAGCGCGGAATCGGGGAATCCCATGCATTGCATCTCCTGTAATCTTTTTGAACTTCGTTTTTCAATCTTGCAGTGGTGCCACAATCATATTCTCTAAAAACTCTTTTCTGTCAAGAAATGGCCATAAATCTTCAAGCGGCTTCGACACAAACGATCCGTCTGGCCTTTGCGCCGACGAAAGCCGCGGGGCCCGAGTCTCATCGGGAATGACATGGACATCGCAGAGGACCGGGCCGGCCGTGTCGAGCACGCGCCGCACACCCTCGCGTAAATTTTGCTGATCGGCGATGATCGCGGACTTGATTCCGTAGGACTCTGCAATCTTGCTGAGATTGGGCACGGTCAGTCCCGTGCGGTCGTCGCATCCGATGCTGGCCTCGCCAAAATAATTTTTCTGCGAAGCCCGGATTGACGCGTAGCCATCGTTGTTCAGCACGAAGAATTTGATTGGAAGATTCAGCCGCGCGACCGTCTCCAGCTCCTGGATATTGAACTGGAAACCCCCATCGCCATCGACGCAGATTGTCTGTCTCCGCCCCGCCGCCAAACAGACGGCAATCGACATCGGAAGGCCGAAGCCCATGGAACCAAGCCCTGCCGTGTGGTAGATGCGCTGGCCGGTACGTGTGGGACAGGCAAGAAGAAAAATTTCGATGCCCGCGCCGGAACTGCCGGAAACCAATTGATCGTCGGGCGCCGTCTCCGTCCCGATCACCTCCGCCAGGTGATAAATGCTCACCTGGGTATCTGGGTTCCGATGCTCCTCCGTCACCACGGGATAGCGGTGTTTCCACTCCGCGCAACGACCGTTCCAGTTTGAGCGATCCCGCGGACGAATTGCATCGCGCTGCCGCAGCATCTCCGTCAGAAATGCCCGGGCATCGGCGCTAACCGGCTGTTCAATATGCGGATGCAGCTTGGCCAGCTCTGCGGCATCGATATCGACCACCGTCTTATGCGCTTCCCGGGCCAGTTTGTCCGGCGCGTAGCCGGTGATCGCGAAATCCAGGCGAACGCCAAGCGCGAGCAGAAAATCGCAGTTCTGCAAGGCAAAATTCGCGCCGCGTGCGGCGACAGAACCGGGCCGGCCTACATACAGCGGCTCATCGCTCGGCACCAGGTCGGCGGCGCACCATGTTGCTGCAATCGGAATGTTCAGCAACTGGCGCAGTTCATGAAACTCCTTCTCCGCGCGGGCCAGACGAATGCCGTTTCCGGCAAACAACAGCGGCCGCTCCGAACGATTCAGTTCGGCAATAGTTTGCCGCACTTGGTCCCGTATGTCGGCCGTCGATTCCGACCCGGACCCATCCTCGTCCGCTGGATCAAATCCCGGCAACGCTGCGGCGTCCTCAATCGGAGAAGCCTGCACGTCGAGCGGGACGTCAATCCACACCGGGCCGGGACGGCCGGAGCGGGCGAGGTACACCGCCTTCTCCATGTGGTAGCGAATTGTATTGGGATCGAGAATCGTGACCGCATACTTCGTAATCGGTCGCACGATGGAAACTATGTCTACTTCCTGCACGCCCAGCTGCCGCATTCCCAGCGGCTTGCCCTCAGCGTCGAACATGCGGTCAGGACGCTTGACCTGCCCGGAAATAAACAGCACGGGCGTCGAATCCAGCCAGGCGCCGGCCACTCCTGTCACTGCGTTCGTGCCTCCCGGGCCTGTAGTCACCATGGCGACGCCGAGGCGATTAGTTGCCTTAGCATAGGCTTCCGCGCAAATCGCGCTGGCCTGCTCATGCGAGTTGCAGACCGGTTCCAGCGCCTTGCAGCGCGCCAGCGATTCATTCAGGTGCATCGCGCCACCGCCGGTCACGAGGAAGACGTGCTGCACGCCCTGGTCGGCGACAAACTGCATTAGATAGTCGGAAAGCTTAGGCATGTTTTTCTTTTTCCTTGCAGGTGAGTTTACGATTTTTGTGCTTCGAGGATGGCGTCCACCAATTCGCGGACCGCGCCCTGGCCGCCCCTGCTGGTTGCGATGAACGTGGCCTTTCGCAGCACTGCGGGGCGTGCGTCGGCGGGTGCGGCGGACAAACCTGCAATCTCCATCGCTGGAAGATCGTTGACATCGTCTCCCATGAAACATATTTCGTTCAGCTGGAGCTGACTGCGTTCGGCAAACGAGCGCAATGCCCGGTCTTTCTCCCGGCAACCTTTGGTGATGTCGGCCAGCTTGAATTTCGCCGCAAACCGGTCCACCAAAGGGCTATCTTCCCCGGAGATTAACGTCACCAGCAAACCGGCCTTGCGCGCGAGAGAAACTCCCATGATGTCGGCGAAGCAGAACCGCTTCCACTCTTCGCCATTCGGTCCCCACCAGATGCCGCCGTCGGTCAGAACGCCATCGACATCGAGAGCGATGGCCCGAATTTCCTTCATCAAACCGCGGCCCGGCCCCGACGAAGCTTCCTCCCGAATTTCGTTACTCAAACGGCTGCCCCAACCCGGCGCAGCTTTTTGATGATCGGCAGTTCGCGCTCATACACGCGCTTTACCCCGTCTCCCATCGACTGCTCCACCAAACGAATGTCGCGGATCAGCCGCGTGATGCCGTTCGGCTCCAGAGATGCCGCCTGATCGCTGCCCCACATGGAGCGGTCCAGCGTGACATGCCTCTCCACCGAACAAGCTCCAAGCACGGCGGCGGCTACGCTCGATGAAATGCCGGTCTCATGGCCGGAGTAGCCGATCGGCACGCCGTAGCGTTCTTTCATCGTGGGAATGGCCCGCAGATTCAACTCCTCATAGTAGGCCGGGTATGTGCTGCAACTATGCATGACGATCAGGTCCTGCTTCCCCAGCACGTCGATCGCGTGATCGATCTCCTGATACGTGCTCATCCCGGTGGAAAGGATGATCGGCCTGCGCTGGTTGCGCGTATGGCGCAGCAGGTGGTCGTCCGTCAGGGATGCGGAAGCGATCTTGAAGCAGGGCACGTCGAACTGCGCCATGATGTCGACGGAATCTTCATCCCAGCAGGAGACAAACCAGGGAATATTAACCGCCTTGCAATATTTGTCAATCTCCTCGAAATCATCGAAGTCGAACTCAAGCGCTTCTTTCAAATCGCGATTCGTAGCGCCAAAGGGGCTCTCCCGCGGACGCGCCAGTTCCTCGGCGGAATACACCACCTCAATGGTGCGCTTTTGGAACTTGACGGCATCGCAGCCCGCAGCAACAGCGACGCTGATGAGGCGCTTGGCTATGTCGAGATTGCCATTGTGATTGATGCCGATTTCGGCGATGACATAACATGGCTGCCCATCGCCCACAAGTTTCTTGCCAATTTTTACTATGCCGGATTCTGAAGTCATGATCGCGAGCCTCTGTATCTGGTTTTGAGATGCGAGAAAACGCACAGTTGAGGTTTCCAAGATGCATAGATGCGGGATTTACCCGCTTCCGATGCAAGCGGAGTATACACTTTAAGGGCGAATTCTGTTGTGCTAGCCTCCGGCGTTCAGTTGGAGAGTATGTGAACAAATCATTCCATGGATAGCCCGCCCAGCGCCAGTCCCCAACCTGCCCCGCCCATTGCATCGCTGGATCTCGCTTATATTCTCAAAAAAACAGGACCTTTGTGGCAGCAACTGCGCGGCCGCAAGATTTTCATCACCGGGGGAACAGGTTTTTTCGGCTGCTGGCTGCTGGAGAGTTTTCTCGCGGCCAACCATGCTTTTCATCTGCAGGCGCACGCCGTGGTTCTTACCCGGTCACCCGCCCCGTTTCAATTGCGCTGCCCTCATATTGCAAACAGCAGTTCCGTCGAGTTGATCGCGGGCGATGTGCGCGATTTTGCTTTTCCCGCGGGAGAATTTCCCTTCGTGATTCACGCCGCAACGGAGTCGGTTCCAAAGCATGCCGGAACCGGGCCGGAGGAGATGCTTTCGACCATCGTCGATGGCACAAGGCGTTGTTTGGAGTTTGCCGAGTCTCACCGAACAGCGAAATTCCTGCTGACCAGTTCCGGCGCAGTCTATGGCCCACAGCCCTCCGGGATGACACATATTGCGGAAGACTATCGCGGCGCGCCGGACCCTTCCAACCTCAACTCGGCTTATGGAGAAGGAAAGCGCATGGCCGAACTGCTATGCGCTGTGTCTGCCGCGCGCTCCGGCATGGAATGCAAAATCGCCCGCTGCTTCGCGTTTGTCGGCCCGCATCTTCCCCTCGACGCCCACTTTGCCATTGGAAATTTTATTCGCGACGCCATGCGTGGCGGCCCCATTCGGATTCAGGGCGACGGCACGCCGATGCGCTCCTACTTATACGCCGCGGATCTTGCCATCTGGCTCTGGACCATGCTGTTCCAGGCGCCTTCGATGCGGCCATTCAATGTGGGATCGGGACACGACTTGAGTATTCGAAGCGTGGCAGAAGCCGTCGCATCCGCGATCCAGCCAGGAATTGAAATCAAAATCGCGCGGGACGCGGTATCCGGCGCTGCCATGCAACGCTACGTTCCCGCGGTGGAAGCAGCGAAGAAAGAACTAGGGTTGCAGGAAGGCGTTTCTCTCCAGGATGCGATCCAACGCACAGCTGCCTGGTACGGCGCTCGAAATGATGCGTAAATAAACTTTTGGAAACTCTGATTCAGTGCCTGGCTTTGAAGCGGACGGCCTTCAGGCCGTCCCAGGCTGATGACAAACTCGGCTCTTGGGTAGACCCCCGGCTTCAGCCGGGGGATAAGGCATTGAACAATTTTAGAGCGCTTTAGCGCCTGGGGGACGACAATAACGGGTTCGTCAACAATCTGGGCGGGCCTTCAGGCCGCCCGTAAATGCCGCGCTTGCAATGTGGCTTCAGCCACTGAGGGATTGCTGGAGGACTGATTCAGAACTTCTTAGAAGGAATCTGTACATGGTGGAGCTAGTCGGGATCGAACCGACGACCTCGCCATTGCGAACGGCGCGCTCTCCCAGCTGAGCTATAGCCCCACTTGTCGGGTGGCTCCCGTAGTGTACCAGCGACAGGCCCGGTTTCGGAAGCATCCAAATTTCTTCGATGACGGGTGCGGGTGCCCCATTCAAGCGTTTTGGCCTGAGTCAGGGGACCAATGACGGCGTTATGAATTCAACCTGACCCACCGCCGGTTTCCTCCCTGCTCGCGATCTTCAGAAATATTTCAGGCGCCAGGCGTATAACAAAATTGCGTTCTGTTGATGGAGGGATTTCCGCAATGAAGTTTCCGATGAAGCCTGCGTATGTGCGTCGTTCGCTCCTGTTTGGGGCGGCATTGTGCCTGCTGTGCTGCACCGCTTTTGCCCAGACGCCCCCGTTTCACATGGAAAAGTTCCACGTGGAAAAAACCTGGCACGTGGGCGGAGATGGCGGATGGGACTACCTGACAACCGATTCCAGCGCGCACCGGCTGTACATTGCCCGCGGAAACCGCGTGCAGGTGGTTGACACCGGGAACGGAAAGCTCATCACCGAAATCGGCAACCTGGGCGGGGTACACGGCGTTGCGCTGAACACAAATGGAAAGTACGGCTACATCAGCGATGGCAAGGCAGGGATAGTCCGCGTCTTCAATCGCGCAACCCTGAAAGTGATCGCGAACATACCGGCAGAGAAAAATCCGGACGCGATTCTTTTCGATCCTGCGACCCGACGAGCCTTCGCGTTCAACGGACGAAGCAATTCCGCCACTGCAATCGACACGGGCAGCAACCGCGTTCTCCAAACGATTTCCCTGCCCGGTAAGCCGGAGTTTGCGCAGGCCGACGGCGCGGGAAATGTCTACGTGAATATCGAAGATAAAAATCAGATTGTGCGCATCGATTCGAAAGAGCTGAAGACGACAGCGACCTGGCCGATTTCACCCTGCGATTCTCCCAGTGGACTCGCCCTCGACCGCGTGAACCATCGGCTGTTTTCCGTTTGCGACAACAAAGTGATGATCGTATTGGATACGCGCAACGGCCATGTAGTGGCGACGCCTGCGATTGGCCAGGGCCCGGATTCCACGCGTTACGACGCCCGGCGCCATCTCGCATTCAGCCCGAATGGTAAAGACGGCACACTGACGGTCGTCCGGCAGAACTCGCCCGACAGCTACACGCCTGTACAAACTTTGACCACGCAACTGGGAGCGCGCACCATGGCGCTCGATAGCGCCACCGGAACACTCTACCTGGTGACAGCGAAGTTCGGACCGCGCCCGGCCGCCACAGCGGCCGACCCGCATCCTCGACCTGCGATCCTGCCCAATAGCTTTGTCGTCCTGGTCGTCGGGACGAAATAAGCTGGCCCCTGTTGACATCGTTGCGCATCGCGGGTGGCCCATTCTAGCTGCGTACTCTGCGGCTAGAATGGGCCACTATGACTCTTTTCCGGCTGTCACATTATTTTTCAATATCTGTCAAACCGATTTAGACTGAGGCCGACAAAGGAGTCGCATGAGAAAAAATCCGCAGGAATCCGTAGCAGGCAAAGTCGTTCTCATCACCGGCGCCAGCTCCGGCATCGGCGCGGCCTGCGCCCAGCAGTTTGCGGCAGCAGGCGCGCGCCTGCTGCTGGCAGCACGGCGCGAGAACCGCCTGCAGGAGAGCAAGCCTGAGCTCCTGGCAGCGGGGGCTAAAGATGTGCACACATTCGCGCTCGATGTAAGAGACCGCGAGCAGGTTCAGTCCGTAATCGAGGCGCTCCCGGAATCGTGGCAGGCCATCGATGTTCTGGTGAATAATGCGGGCCTGAGCCGCGGCCTGGAGAAGCTGCAGGAAGGCCATATTGAAGACTGGGAAGAGATGATCGACACCAACGTGAAGGGATTGCTGTATGTCACGCGCTCCGTCGTTCCCGGCATGGTCGCGCGCGCCAAGGGTCACGTTGTCAATATCGGTTCTACCGCCGGACACATGACCTATCCCAAAGGTGCGGTATATTGCGCAACCAAGGCTGCCGAAAACCGCATTTCGGAAGGCTTGCGCCAGGACCTCCTCGGAACCCCGGTGCGGGTCACCACAATCGATCCGGGAATGGTCGAGACGGAGTTCAGCAAGGTACGCTTTCACGGAGATGAAGCGCGCGCGGCCAAGGTGTATCAAGGCCTGACGCCGCTTACGGCGGAAGATGTCGCGGATGCCATCCTGTGGGCCGTAACCCGGCCCGCGCACGTCAATATTGCGCAGGTGCTCCTAACCAGCGTCGACCAGGCAAATTCCCTGCTATTCAACCGCGAGACGCACTGATGTATTTTCAAGAATGCGTCTTCAGACACTGACGGTAGACCCCAGCCTTCAGTCCGGGGATGAGAAACTGCAAAAATACGTCTTCAGACACTGACGGTAGACCCCGGCCTTCAGTCCGGAGATGAGAGACTGCAAGAATACGCCTTCAGGCACTGACGGTAGAACCCAGCCTTCAGTTCGGAAAGGAGAGACTGCAAAAATGCGCCTTCAGGCACTGACGGTAGACCCCGGCCTTCAGTCCGGGGACGAGAAACTGTAAGAATGCGCCTTCAGGCACTGACAGTAGAACCCGGACTTCAGTCCGGGGATGAGAAACTGCAAGAATACGCCTTCAGACATTGACGGTAGAACCCGGACTTCAGTCCGGGATGAGAAACTGCAAGAATGCGCCTTCAGGCACTGGCGGTAGACCCCGGACTTTAGTCCGGGGATAAGAAACTGCAAGAATACGCCTTCAGGCGCTGACGGTAGAACCCAGCCTTCAGTCCGGGATGAGAAACTGCGAAAATACGCCTTCATGCGCTGACAGTAGACCCGGACTTCAGTCCGGGGATGAGAAACTGCGAAAATACGCCTTCATGCGCTGACGGTAGACCCCGGACTTCAATCCGAAGATGAGAGGCTGCCTTCAGGCACTGACGGTAGACCCCGGACTTCAGTCCGGGGATGAGAAACTGCGAGAACGCGCCTTCAGGCGCTGAGGTACACTGCCGACGCCCGGATCCATAGGAGGATCAGATGGCTCAAGGAACTTTCTTCATCACCTCTCGCACGCAAACTCCGATATTCCAAACCGAACGCAGCGCCGAGCTATTCCTGGACGTCATGCAATCCTACCGGCGGCAACATAAATTCCTCCTGCACGCGTTCGTGGTCATGCCGGACCACTTTCACATCATTCTGACTCCATCGGAAGGCGTCACGCTGGAGCGGTCCGTTCAATACCTAAAGGGCGGATTTTCCTTTCGCGCCAAGAGGGAACTCGCTATCCAGCGCGAAATTTGGCAACCGAAATACCACGATCGCCGCATACGCGACGGAGAGGAATGTACTGCCCTGCTCCGCTACCTGGAAGACAATCCCGTGAAGCGCGGACTGGCGGAAACATCTTCAGAATTCCCATTCTCCAGCGCGAACCCGCGATTTATCGGAGCGAGCGCATTAGATGGCTTGCCGGAACAGCTCCGAAGCTTGCAAACTCAGCGCCTGTGAAGGCGCATTCCGGCGGCCTCTGATCCCCGGACTAAAGTCCGGGGTCTGCCTGGAGCACTTTCACAATTGTGTGCAAAAAAATAAATGTCCTCCTTACGTAGCAAGGATGTAGTCGAGGGATCTGCATTTTCTTTGCACTACGCCAGCTGTAAATTCGCTTAAGTGTTAACACGCGCTAGCGATGTGCGAATACAACCTTCTGGAACCATTCAACCAAGCTGTTGAAGCTCATTCTCAACGTCCTGCAGCGCGGCTTGCAAGGCAGCGCGCCGGGCCGGATGGCTGGTCTTCTCCGACAAAATTCGTTCCCGTTTCAACTCCAGCAATTGGCGGGCGCGCGACTGGACTGCCCCGGCTGCCGTGACCGCTTTTTTTGAAACCGCTTTCGCAGCTTCCGCCCGTTGTTCCTGCTGTTGTTCTACTTGCTCTTCTGCCGATTTACTTTCCCATCCTCGCGCCATATATAGAGAGTAGCGGAATACAGCCTGAATCACACCAACCAAATGGTGCATCTTCTGGAATACGCTGGATATACCATCGAATTTCCCGTGGGAGCGTACCTATGCGAGCCTTTCAGATTTCGCAATTCGGACTGGAAAATCTACAACCGGTAGAACTCCCCGATCCCACGCCTGGCGCCGGGGAAGTGCTGATCCGCATCCGCGCCGTTTCGCTCAATTACCGCGATCTCCTGATGGTCCGCGGCCAGTACGATCCAAAGCTGCATCTCCCGCGCATTCCCCTTTCCGATGGAGCGGGCGAAGTGGTTGAGATTGGAGCAGGCGTCACCCGCTTTCGCGTCGGGGACCGGGTCACCGGAGTTTTTCTACAGAACTGGCGGGAGGGGTCCGCCTCGGCGGCGAAGTCCAAAGGAGCGCTCGGCGGCGATGTCGACGGCATGCTCGCGGAATATGTCGCGCTGCCTGAGGATGGTGTAATTCTCTTCCCCGCCCATTTGAGTTACGAAGAAGCATCGACGCTGCCCTGTGCCGCGTTAACAGCCTGGCATGCTCTGATTGAAGCGGCCAGGATGAAGGCCGGCGACAATGTGGTGATTCAGGGAACCGGGGGTGTTTCGATCTTCGCGCTACAGTTCGCGAAACTATGCGGAGCCCGCGTGCTGGGTACGTCCGGCAGCGATGAGAAGCTGGCCCGAGCAAAGGAACTCGGACTTGATGAAGGACTGAACTACACGCAACATCCAAAATGGGCCGCGTGGGTGAAGGAACAGACCGGCGGCGCGGGTGCGGATGTAATTGTGGAAGTGGGCGGATCCGGCACGCTGGGCGAATCGATGAAAGCTGTCCGCGTCGGCGGGACGATTGCACAGATCGGAGTGCTCTCCGGCACGGAAGAAAAACTGGCCGTCACTCCAATTTTGATGCGGCAAATTCACATTATTGGAGTCTATGTTGGGTCTCGCGCGATGATGAAAACCATGAACCAGGCCATCGACTTTCACCAGCTAAAACCGGTCATCGACAAGGTTTTTCCCTTGGAAGAAACACCCGCGGCGTATCGCTATCTGGAACAGGGCCGGCATTTTAGTAAGGTCGTAATCGCCTTAAATGTGCAATAAATTGCGCGAGTTATCTTGTGGTAAACATTGAGATGCCTTCCTCTTCGACTCAAGTAAATCAATAACTTAGGACCGTTCGTTGATCAGCTGCGATTTCTCGCGGCCAACCTGCCTTTGGCAGAGCGCGTGCATCTACTTATACAGCGAATCCGTTATGAATACGGAACGCAATGGGGAGGCCCGGGTATCTGCGGCAGGTTCCGCAGCGATGCTTGAGGAACAAAAATCTATGTCCTGGATACGTGCGATTTACGACTTTTTTTATGAAATTTTTTTTGGATGCAGTCACAGTCACCTAACACGACCCTTTACGCTTCAGGCCCATAGCTATAAGGTTTGCCTGGATTGTGGCGGGCAAATTCCTTATTCGCTGGAAAAGATGCGGCCGTTGCATGCGTGGGAAGTTGCCAAGCTGCAGCCGCGGGTCTCCGAGCTTACCCCTGTAGCGGTCGACTCCGCGTTTTCCGAAAGCGAAGATTATCGCCAAACCAAAGCGGTCGCCTAGTCTGCTTCTTAGATTTTTGTCTTTCAGCCTGCGCTCAGATAGCTCTATCTGAGCGCGGGATACCGCAGGCTGGAGCTTGCAATTTCTTTTACCCATTTGTCTCCTTTCAGGAGACAAGCCTTGTTACACTCAGACCATCCCAAACGTTCGAAATCGTGCTGTCATAGCCGCGCATTCATCCAAACCGATCGTCTCTGTCGAGACTCTGACGAAAGTTTATGAGGCAAAGACCCGCGTCGTGGCTGTGGGAGGAATCGATCTTGCAGTGCCGGAAGGCGGCATCTTCGGTTTGCTGGGACCGAATGGCGCCGGCAAGACTACGACGATCAGCATCTGCACCACCCGCGCGCTGCCGACTTCCGGCCGGGTCACTATCGCAGGATGCGATGTTGTAGCGAATCCAGCCCTGGCCCGGCGAAACATCGGCGTTGTTCCTCAATACAATACTCTCGACCGCTCTCTGACTGCATTTGAAAATCTTTTCTTCCATTGCCGTTACTTCGGCATGAGCGATTCCAAATCGAAATCGCGGGCCCACGAGATTCTCGCACAGTTTCGCCTCACAGAACGCGCACAGTCGATGCCGAGTGAGCTTTCCGGCGGTCTGGCGCAGCGCCTGCTCGTCGCCCGCGCCATCGCCCATCATCCTGCCGTTCTCTTTCTTGATGAACCGAGCGCGGGGCTTGACCCGCAGAGCCGCCTGGCCATGTGGGAGGCAGTTCGCGGGTTGAAAGAACAAGGAATTACAGTGGTGATGACGACGCATTACATGGAGGAAGCCGAAGCACTCTGCGACCGCGTCGCCATCATCGACCATGGAAAGATATTGGTTGAAGACACACCGGAGCAGCTCAAAAACGGGCTCGGCATTCAGACGGTCTATGGACTGGACGTGCTGCGTACGGAAAAGCGGGAAGAACTTGCCGCGCAATTGCGCTTGGTGGCCGATGTCAGCTCCGTTGAAACAACGCCCACCGGCGTGCGCGTCTACACACAAGGGGCGGAAGGCCTGTTGTCGACCATTGTGTCGGCTGCGCAGGCTTACGGACTTCGCGACATTTCGATCTCGGAACCTTCGCTCGAAACGGTCTTCATTCACCTGACCGGGAGAGAGCTGCGTGAATAGTTCCTCCACTCTCCGACATCCATCCGATACCGCGCAATCCGATAGCACGGCAAAACTCTACCTGGAAGCATTCTGGGGGCTCATGCTGCGCGACTTTCGTGTGTTGCGGCGGGAGCTTGGGCCGTTCGCCATTCGCGTGATCATGAATCCGCTGCTGTTTCTGTTCGTCTTCACATTTATTTTCCCGCGCATCGGGCAGGGCTTTGGCAGCATGTCTGCGCCCGGCAGCATAAATTTCGGGACCGTGCTGCTTCCCGGTCTGATAGCAGTGGCGATCATGTTCACCGGCATCGCCGCGGTCGCGCTGACGCTTTCAACGGAGTTTGGCATCACCCGCGAAATTGACGACCGTGTCATGTGCCCATTGCCGGTGGCGGGCGTGGCGATTGAAAAAATTTGCTTCAGCGCGCTGCAATGCATTTTGTCCGCGCTGATTGTGTTTCCGCTGGCATATTTCATTCCATCGCAGCCGGTGCATGTCCACATAAGCAGCTATTGGCTGCTCTGCACTGTGGTCCTGCTGGCGAGCCTTGTTTCCGGAGCGCTGGGCCTCACTATCGGCACCATGGTGGAACCGCGGCAGATCGGCCTCATCTTTTCCGTGGTTGTCATTCCCATTACATTTCTAGGCTGCGTGTACTATCCCTGGGCGCTGCTCGATCGTATCCGATGGCTGCAATATGCGGTGCTCGTGAATCCGATTGTGTATATGAGCGAAGGACTGCGCGCAGCACTCACCCCTGGCCTTCCGCACATGCCGTCCTGGCTTATCCTCGGGGCACTCGTCCTTTCCCTGCTGCTGCTGGGGTGGGCGGGGATTCGTGGATTTCTGCGTCGGGTGATTGGATAAGTGTTTCCCGAAGAATAGATCCGTCATTCTGAGCCCTTCGGCTCCGCTCAGGGTAAACTCCGAAGAATCCAGAGGGTGAGACGCAACGCCGAACGGTTCAGAACGACTCCTATGAGCGCTCTAAATTATCGGCAGCAGATCTGCGGCGGCAAATCTCGTTTCCGGCATCTTCAATTCCGGCATCGGCTTGCCTTTGAAAAGCATCTGGCATGGGATTGCCAGCAGGCGAGCCATGCGGGTCGCCTTTTGACGGCGCGCACTGTCGGTCGAGATCCCCGTCTTGGCGTACATCTGCCGGTACAGCTTGGAAACAAACAAAAAAGCTAACCGTCCCCGAAGAGTCGGCACGCACCTGGAACGTTTCCAGATCGCCGGCATGCTGTAGAAATCGTCCCACACTCGCTGCGTGCGCTCCCGAATCTCGTCCGACGACATAGTCCCGTGCGGGCTGAACATCTTGGGTCGTACGGCTGCGGGAATCAGCCAGTGGCGGGTAATCGGAATACCTTCAATGCGCGCGCAGTCCTCGCCCTGGTTCTTTTCCCACCGGTCGAAATCGATGGTGCCCGGAAATGGCGTCAGCATCACAAACTGGGCAAAGGTAATATCGGCGCGCTTCGCCAGCTCCGCCGTGGCGGCAAAGGTGTCGGCGCGGTCGGTAGAAAGTCCAAAGATGAACGATCCCAGAACGTGGACTCCATGCTCCTTAAATGTCTGGAGCCTTTTCACCAGGTTGTCGCCGGACAGATTGAAATCCTTGAACACGGCCTTGAGTCCTTCCGCGGTAGCGGACTCGACCCCGACCAACGCTCCCTTGATGTTCGCTTTCCGCATGGCGTCAAGAAACTGGGTGTCCTCGCCCGCCTCCATGGTGATTTGCGTAAAGAAGACCATGTCGCGGGGCAGCTTGGCCAGCTTCTCCATCAATTCGAAGCGCTCGGAGCGAATCCCCTCCAGCTCGGCGACGCGAGCCGTGTTGCCCTGCTTCTTCGCCAGGCGCAGGTCTTCGAGGCTCACCGGGTAGAAGTTGTCATCCGCCAGGGCGATGAAGCGAAAACCACGCCGACGCAGATCGACGATCTCCCCCACGATGACATCGGAGATCCGAGGACGCGGCTTCTGACCATCCGTGCGCCAGACTGAACAAAAGGAACAATGCTTTGGACATCCGCGAACGGTTTGCACGGAAGCCCACATATATTTGTCCCGCGGAGCCAGGTCCCACCGGGCGGGGAGAAACTGGTCCCCGGAAATGCGACCGCCGTCGTACATCTTCTGCACTTTTCCAGCGACTATATCCGCAATCACCTTTCCCCAGATCACATCGCCATCTCCTTTGACGATGGAGTGCGCGCCACCCAGCTCCATGGCCTCTTCCGGGTACAGCGTGGCGTGGATGCCGCCATAGACCACATACGCGCCGCGCTCGCGCGCCATGCGGCCCAGCTCCATGCCGCGAAGCGCGTTGCCCGTGTGGATGCCGATTCCGACGATGTCTCCAGCCTCGATGCGCTCCTGCTGAAACTGCTCAAGAGTTTCGTCTGTGATGATCGGATCGCCGTATTTCGCGGGAGTTGCGGCGGCGAGAACGTAAAGCCAACGGGGGGTGATGACGCCGATTCCAAAGGATGTGTCGCTGGGATTAATGAGATGTACACGCATCTATTAAGGAAAGTCTCCTTGTATATATATATTCCTTTTTAATGAAGCTGAATTGAGGCGATGACCCTCCGCAATTCCTGGTGGCTGGAATAATTCCTCAATTATTTGAGATGCATTTGCCTCGCTGTCCGTTATCGAGGCACGTTGATAACATGACACGCGCTTCTCGATCCTTAGAAGTTCGTGAAAAACGCGCGAAGCGAAGCTCTCAAATTGTGCGCCAGACACAGTCTGAAGTTGTAGTTTCAGGACACGGAACGACTTCCTCGCTCTACCAGTTTCAAGGAACTAGGAAGCATTGTTAGCGCGCCGCGTCTCCTCCCCAGGTAAACTGCATGCCGGAGCGAAAGCTGAACGGCAGGCCAGGATAGCCCAGCACCTGCTGGGGATGCTGGCTCAGCAGGTTGTCCATCACGCCATAGGTGGATACACGCCGATTCACCCGATAGTGAACAGTCATGCCGATGTCCTGATATGCCGGGTCGAGATTGCGATTGGGCAGCAACAGCGAAGGGCCGCCATTCGCATCCGTAAGGAACGTGCTGTCATCGCGTCGCCCGACAAAGGTTCCCGTCATTTGCGCGTACCACCGTGGACGGGCATAAATCAGCGAGTAATAGCCTGAGTGCGGCGCACGCCGGAAAGGACGCTGGCCGACCAGCGGAGAATAGGCGCCGATCGGGGTGTTTGGATATTTCGGATTGAACGATGGAAATGAATTGTCGCTTGAAAATGACTTCTGAACTTTCGCGTTCAATACTGTGTAGCCGCCGCGCACAAACAATCGATTCGTCACGCGATATTCCGCAGTGGTCTCCACACCCTGGGCGCTGAAACTCAGGGAATTGATGTACGCGCCGAAGGGAAGGGCCTGCTCCACTGCCGGTGGCACGCCCACCTCCAGGAGTGCCTGTCCTGTCACATACTCCACCTGATTGGTGAACTGATTGTGATAGTACCCGGCATGCAGCAGCATCCGCGTGCCGAGTGCATGCTGGTCCACGCCTGCTTCGTAGGTCCGGGTTTGTTGCGCACCCACGGGGGTGATGTGATATTGAGCAATTAACTTCTGACCATCCGGCTGAGCGGCAAGCAGATCATAGATGGAGCTGCGCTGCTGCGTAATTGTCGGTTCCAGAATGCCCTGGGAGTAGTTGAAGCGAACTTTCGTTCCGGTCAGGAAACCCGCGGCGGCGGGCTTCGCCAGATAGTACGCTGCGCTGGCGTGGGGAGTCGGTTGAAAACCGAAGACGGAATAATTTGGAAGATCGGCGCCTGCGCTGTAGTAGAGACGGTTTCCCAGGCTGCCGGAAGTCTGCGCGATATAGTCGTAATTTCCGCGGTGGGCCGAGGACGGAGAGTAGTCGTACGCAGTGTAGCCGCGCTCCGACTGATAGCGGAAGGCAAACAGGGCGGTCAGCTTATCGCTGGTTTTATAACTCGTTTGTCCGTAAAAGAAATCGCGGTTCGTCAAGATACTGCTGGTTAAAGGGAACGTGTAATTCGAACAGTTATAGAAAGCCTGTCCGCTGGCGCTGGTTCCATTCGCGCCGCGAATCGTTACCGGCGATCCGAGATACTCCGGAACGCCGGGATTGCCTGCGTTGTCGAAGCAGTTGAAATTGCCTGGGTTGTTTGTCAATATACCGACGGGCGCGGGGTCGGTATCCAGCGACCGCAGCCGCACCAGCCCGTACTGCGCGATCATGTTCAACTTGTCGCTCTGCTGATTTTCTATGGTGGCGCTGCCGTACAGGTCATGCTCCTTTAAATACCGCACGTCCGGAATACCGTAAAACAGAATCGCGTTCGGTTCCCCGGTAGCTCCCGCCACGCGATGCACTGTCGCCCGCAGTTGCGTGTGCGGCGTGAGAGCATATCCAACGTTGGCCACCGAAGTGACATTGTGAAACGTGCTGTTGGGATAGCTATTCGAAGTATCGAGCCGTGCGAAATCGCCGAAATAATCGAGCGCATTGTGAGTGCCGCCCACCGAGGCTTCCTGATGATAGATGCCAAAGTTCCCGGCATCGCCGGCATATTGCAGCAGCGGCTTGGACGTAGTGCCGCGCGCGGTCGTCAGCGCCACCACGCCGGCTGCCGCATCGGCGCCATAGAGAGCACTGTCCGGACCGCGGTACACTTCCTGCTGGCTGATTCCGTTGGCGGAGAGATAGGCGAAATTTACCGCGCCGCCAATGTCGTTGATCGGAATGCCATCCAGCAACACGTCGGTCGCGTTGGAATTGCCTCCAAGCTCAAATAAAGAAGTGGCAGCGCCGCGCTGACCGCTGGTTGTAAACTGCAATCCGCTGACCTGGCGCAGCGTGTCCTGGATATTCAGAGCGTATGGATAAAGAGTTTGATCGATGACCGTGGTCGACGCGCCTGTTTGCGATTCCGGCGTCGGCACGCCGTTCGCCGTCACCGTCACTTTTTGCTCCAACTGCCCGAACTGAAGCGGCACATCCACGAACGCCGGCTTGGACGGCGAAACGTAAACCTGATCGCTCTCGGTGACGTTGAAGCCGGTGGCCACTACCCGCACGATATAACGGCCGGAACGAGTCACACTGATGGAGTATTGTCCCCGCCCATCGGTATAAGCATGCGTGGGCAGCATGACGCCCGTCACCGTCAGCAGGTCCACACGGGCGTTATAAACCGCCGCACCCAACGGGTCGGTCACAGTTCCCCGCACGGTAGGTGCGGACTGCGCATGCCCCGGTGCAGCGAATAAGACCGCCAGCACCGCGAAGCAGACCCCAGACCGGCAGCGCTGGCTGAAAGTGAAAAATAAATTCGCAAAAGTCATGAGTAAATCCCCTCGGATTCATGGCCTTGTAGCCGGTGGCGTGAAGCCGGTCTCCTGACTCTGCGCATCTTCAAGCTCGGGGCACCTTCGGTTGCGTCCAGTGGTTGCAGAATGCTTTGCCCTGATCTCGCGCTTGCAATTACGGGGTAGTGGCGGAGTTGAACCGCGCTTCCCGAACACCAGGGACTATGGAGAGATATATCGGGATAGAATCCGCCCGTCAAATTACGGGAGAGGAATGAAGGCAGGGATCTAGGTCGAAAGCAGAGTGAAGATGCTGCGCGCGATGGCCGCGGCCCGGAGGCCGGGACTGTCCAGGTCTCGTCTTTGAGACCTGGGTGTAGTGAGTCGCGGCAGCGCAGCCGACGCGTCTGCTCGGCAGTGCTGTTATTTCTTCATGCGGTGCGCAACGAGCTGGCCTTTGACCTTGTCGTAAACTCCCTGCGGCAGCGCGCCCTTGCTCACCAGCTGATCTTTACTGCTATAGGGGCGATTGGAAATAATCCGTTTCGCATAAACATCCCCCACGCCCGGCAACGCCTTGAGCTGGCTTTCTGTCGCTGTGTTGATGTCCAGTTGCCCCATCTGCGAACCCATTGCAGACATGGAGCTTGACTGCTTCTTTTGGGGAGCCGGAGAGTTTGCCCATGTTGAGGGCACAATGGCAAACGCCAGCGCGAGACCAGCCCCGCAAATTATCCTGTTCAGCCGATTTCTAAGATCCATATCGTTGTTCCTCCGTGCAAATCTGAGTTGCGGCTACGTAGCCAACACGGTAGTCAACGCTCGCGCGGGAGTCAATAAAAAACCGTCGTTCACTCCGTTAAGAATTGATAGTCTCAAAAGGAGCCGGCTCCCGCGACGAGAGACCTCCTTCCTTTCCGCGATTTGACTTCGCATTTATCTCTGAAAAACCGCCAAATACTTGACACCGCGCCATCTTCTTCTTATCCTCAATTCATGCCGTATTGCCCGCTCCATCGCCATCACCACCATCATGCCCACGTGGCGGACGTGTCAGCGGCGCATTCTGAGCAGCCTTCTTAAGACCAGAGCAAGTTCAGAAAGTTACAGGCCCGCTGATGCCCACCGCATCCGTGGGCTTTTCATTTTCAAGCAAACCATCCATAAGACCATAAGGACGATTCACGATGAACGCCGAAACACTCTCAAAAAATTCAATCGATTTTACCAAACTCGACGGCCTTGTTCCCGGCGTCGTGCAGGATGCGGCCACCGGCGAAATGCTGATGCTCGGCTTTCTGAACGAGGAAAGCTATCGCAGAACTCTTGAAAGCGGCTTCGTTACCTTTTGGAGCCGCACCCGCCAGAAGCTTTGGATGAAAGGGGAGAGCAGCGGCAATCGCCTTCGCATCATCGAAGCTTCTACAGATTGCGACAATGACACATTGCTGTTCCGCGTCGCTGTCGAAGGCGACGGACTGGTATGCCATGAAGGAACGGTCAGCTGCTTCACAAAAATCATTCCCATCCGCACCGCACCGCAATCCTCCAACGAAAGCGAGACGAACGCATGAGCCAGAAACTTCGGCTTGGAATCCCGAAAGGCAGTCTACAGGACGCAACCATTGCACTATTTGAACGCGCCGGATGGCGTATCTTCGCCAATGGCCGCTCCTATTTTCCGGGCGTCGACGATCCTGAAGTCGAATGCATGCTGATCCGCGCGCAGGAGATGGCGCGTTATGTAAATCATGGAGCACTCGATGCAGGTCTGACCGGCAACGATTGGGTCACCGAAAGCGGCCTTACAGTCGAGACCATCGCCAGCCTGACCTACTCCAAGCAAAGCCGCCAGAAGGTACGCTGGGTGCTCGCCGTTCCGGAAGATTCCCCTTATCAGCGCGCGGAGGATCTCGCCAATAAGATCATTGCGACGGAACTGGTTGAGGCCACGCGCCGGTACTTCGCCGGCAAAAACATTCCTGTCCAGGTGGACTTCAGCTGGGGCGCAACGGAGGTCAAGCCTCCTGTGCTGGCCGACGCCATTGTCGAAGTAACGGAAACCGGAAGCTCGCTCCGCGCCAATCGCCTGCGCATTCTGGAGACTGTTTTGGAAAGCGAAACGCAACTGATCGCCAACACCGCTGCATGCCGCGACGCCTGGAAGAAGCAGAAGATCGACAACATCGCTCTGATGTTGCAAGGGGCCATCGCCGCGCAAGGACAAGTCGGTCTGATGATGAATGTACGTGCCGCCGACCTTCCCACTGTATTGGGGGTTCTGCCGGCGCTGATCTCTCCGACCATCTCGACGCTCAGCAACTCCGAATGGGTCGCGGTGAATACGATTCTGGATGAGCGTTCGGTACGCGATGTGATTCCCCGGTTGAAGGCTGCGCGGGCCACCGGAATCGTGGAATATCCGCTGAACAAAATCGTTTTATAAAGGAAGCGGCTACAGGAACGATGAAGCTGATACGCACCTGCGGGAAAAGCGCGAAAGAGGCCGAACGCCTGCTGCGGCAGATCGAAGACCGCTCCGGCGCCGCCACTGCGCGCCTGGAACCTGCGGTAAAACGCATCATCGCGACCGTCCGGCGTGGCGGAGATGCCGCGCTGCGACGCTACGCCGAACGCTTCGATGGCCTCGCGCCGGATGCAAACCTCTCGGTCAGCCGCGAAGAAATGGCTGATGCCTGGGACCAGACCCCAATGGAACTGCGCAAGGCGATGCGGACCGCAGCCAACAACATCCGCCGCTTCGCGCAATGGCAGATGCCAAAGACCTGGACACGAAAATCTCAAGGCGTTGAACTCGGCCAACAATGTCTACCTCTGGCCTCTGTCGGATGCTATGTTCCCGGCGGCCGATATCCGTTGCCCTCAACGCTGTTGATGACGACGTTGCCCGCGCAGGTTGCTGGCGTCAAGCGCATCGTCGTAGTGTCCCCGCGTCCGGCGCGAGAAACGCTTGCAGCCGCGCACCTGGCGGGCGTAGATGAGTTCTATGGCATCGGAGGCGCCCAGGCCATCGCCGCGCTTGCCTACGGCACGGCAGGCATTCCACGGGTAGACAAGATCGTCGGCCCCGGCAACCTGTACGTCACAACCGCCAAGAAGCTCGTAGCCTTCGACTGCGGAATTGACATGCTGGCCGGTCCGACGGAAATCGTCGTCGCCAGCGAGAATGGAGATCCACAATGGATCGCATCCGATCTGGTGGCGCAATCCGAACATGACCCGGAGACGTCGGCCATCCTTGTCACCAGCAACGCAGAATTGGCGGCGGCAACGGCCAACGAAGTAGAGAAACAGTCCGTTGCAAACGAGATTGCCCGGCAGTCGCTCGAAAAAAACGGTTTCATTTTTATTACGAGAGACAGTAAAGAAACCGAATCAGTTACAAATAGGCTGGCGGCGGAGCATGTAAGCATCGATAGCGAAAAAGACCTCACATGGATACGCCATGCCGGGTCGATCTTTATCGGCTCAAAAACCCCCCAGAGCATGGGCGATTACATCTCTGGTCCGAATCATGTGCTGCCAACCGGCCGCGCAGCGAGAATTCGCGGCGGTTTAAGCGTCTATGACTTTCTGCGCCTGGTGACGACGCAGGAATACACATCGGTTGGGCTCGCGCAGCTTGGACCACACGCGATCCGGCTGGCGGAGGCCGAGGGCCTGGTGGGTCACGCCGCTTCCGTTCGTATTCGGTCGGCAGAGAACAAAACCGCTCGTACTCCGCAGCGGGGTGCCAAACGATGAACACGTCCAAGCCGCCACAAAAGCTGCGCCCACGTTCCGCCGTAGAACGGATGCACGAGTACCATCCTCCTCTGGCGGGGCGTGATGGCCTGCGACTTGACTTCAACGAGAACACACTCGCGCCTTCGCCTCGCGTGCAGGCGGCGCTCCGAAACATTGCCGCCGACAGCCTCACCAAGTATCCCGAACGTGGCCACGTGGAGCGTATCGTTGCGCAACATTTCGGACTCGCGACCGAATCTGTGCTGCTAACGAATGGCGTGGATGAGGCCATCCACCTCGTTTGCGAGACATATTTGGAACCGCAGGATGAAGTCATCGTCGTTACGCCGACATTTTCAATGTACACGCTGTACGCCGAGATGACGGGCGCAACGGTTCGTTCAATTCAGGCCGGCAATACGCTACAGTTCCCCTACAAGCAGGTGCAGGAAGCAATCCATCCCGGCACCAGGCTCATCATGATCGCATCGCCCAACAATCCCACGGGCGCGGTCGTGGACTCAGGATTACTGCTCGAATTAGCCGAATCAGCTCCGCAGGCAGCATTGCTGGTGGATGAGGCGTACTTCCATTTCCATGGCGAATCTGTTTTGGCTGAAACCAAGACAGTTACAAATTTGATTGTGGCCAGGACCTTTTCAAAAGCGTATGGACTTGCTGGACTGCGGATCGGTTTATTAGCGGGCCATCCCGACGCAATGCGATACGTTCGCAAGGTCAGCTCACCGTATAACGTGAACTCCATCGCTCTGGAATGCCTGCCCGAGGCGCTCGCCGACGAAGCTTACATCGGCTGGTACGCCGAACAGATCCGCCAAAGTCGCACATTGGCAGAGCAGGCATTGGCACGGTTGAAAGTTCCCTACTGGCAGAGTCATGCCAATTTTATTTTGATGAAGATTGGCAGCCGGCATAAGGCGTTTGTCGAAGCCATGCGCCGCCAGGGCGTGCTGGTTCGCAATCGCAGCTCCGACCCGGGTTGCGACGGATGCGTTCGCATCACCCTGGGGCCGCTGGAGCACACTCAACGCGGACTCGATGCGCTGGAAAACACCTTGAAGGAGATCGCATGGCGAGCCGAAACTTAGCCCGACGCACCGCAACACTCCAGCGAAACACTACAGAAACGAAAATCGATCTGAAGCTCACAATCGACGGACAGGGTCGATATGCGGTGCAAACCGGTATTCGCTTTCTGGACCACATGATGGAGCTGTTTGCGCGGCATGGCGGGTTCGATTTATCACTGATGTGTAAAGGCGACCTCGACGTCGATCAGCATCACACGGTGGAAGACATTGGAATCGCGCTGGGTGAGGCATTCTCGCAGGCCCTGGGCGATAAGAAAGGTATCCTCCGCGCCGGTTACTTCCTGATGCCGATGGATGAAACGTTGGCTGCCGCGGCGATCGACCTGAGCGGACGAGCATCCTGCGTGATGGACACAAAGGTTCGTGTGCGGATTGTCGGCGATCTCCAGACCGAACTGCTGCCGGACTTTTTTGAAGGCTTTGCTCGTGGCGCACGCGCAAACATCCATCTGAAAGTCCTATATGGCCGGTCCAATCATCACAAAATAGAAGCGACCTTCAAAGCCTTCGCAAAGGCGTTGCGTTTCGCCTGCTCGCGCGATCTACAGTTGCGAGCTATGCTGCCCAGCACCAAAGGATTGCTCTAGATGAGGTGCGCCGTATGAGTCGAGGTAAGACTGTCGTCATCGATTATCAAGCGGGAAATCTGAATTCCGTATGCAAAGCGCTTCGCGCGCTGGACGCTGATGTGCTTGTAACGACAGACCCTGGTGATCTGCGGGATGCGGCCCGCATCGTGCTGCCCGGGGTCGGCCATTTTTCTTCTACAGAATGTCTATTAACCGGCGGAATGGGGAACGCATTGCGGGAACGGGTGGGGAATGGCGTTCCATTTCTTGGCATATGCGTCGGGCTGCAATGGTTATTTGCGGGCAGCACGGAAGCCCCCGACATCCCAGGCCTTGGCATATTTCCCTCCATGTGCGACCGCTTTCCTTCAAACGTCAAATCTCCCCACGTCGGCTGGAACTCTCTCGAAATGATTGGAAAATCCAGTCTTCTTCAAGGCCTTCCAGCTTCGCCATATGTCTATTTCACGCATTCCTATCGCGCAGGCCCCATAAATGCCACTACCGCAGTTACAAATTATGGAGATGTGTTTTCTGCTGTAATCGAACAGGGGAATTGGATGGCGGTGCAGTTTCATCCAGAAAAATCCGGGACCGTGGGTCAGAAGATATTGGAAAATTTTATGAAGATTTCGCCATGTTGACGCGACGCATCATCGCCTGCCTCGATGTCTCGGCTGGCCGCGTGGTCAAGGGCGTTCAATTCGTAGATCTGATCGACGCCGGCGACCCGGCTGCATTGGCTGTACGCCATGCTAGCGGCGGCGCGGATGAGATTGTATTTCTCGACATTACCGCAACCCATGAGGAGCGCGCATTGCTGCTGGATGCGGTGCGCCGGGCTGCCGAAAAACTTTTTATCCCATTGACCGTGGGCGGCGGGATACGGTCACTCGATGACGCGCTACAGGTGTTCGATGCAGGGGCGGACAAAATCAGCATCAACTCGGCGGCTCTAGTTAGGCCGGAGCTGATCACCGAAATTGGTTCGCGTTTTGGAGCGCAAGCCGTTGTCGTCGCCATCGACGGCCGACGCAAGCCCGATCATCCCGCTGCCGCGGAGGTGTATGCCAGCGGAGGGCGCAAAGCTACCGGACGGGATGTCGTCGAATGGGCCAAGGAGGCTGAATCGCTCGGCGCAGGAGAGATTCTGCTGACCTCGATGGACTCCGACGGCACGCGCGCGGGGTTCGATTGCGAACTCACAGCGGCCGTGAGCGAAGCGATCCAAATCCCGGTGATTGCTTCCGGCGGCGCTGGCAACGTGGGACATTTCGCCGACGTTTTTTCGCGAGGACGCGCCGATGCAGCCCTGGCGGCCAGCATTTTCCATTTTGGCGTTTCCGATGCGCGTACTTTGAAACAGGAACTGGCGGCGTTAGGGCTGCCCATGCGCTTGCCCTGCTGAGATGTTGCCGCTGATACTGAAGAGATGAAAATGGATTTGAGGTTCACATGCTGATTCCTTCGATCGACCTGATGGGCGGTCGCGTTGTGCAACTGGTGCAAGGGGAGGATCTTGCACTCGGATTTGACGATCTTGATTATTGGATCGATCGCTTTGCTGCGTACCCGCTGGTTCAATTGATTGATCTGGATGCTGCCAAGCGGCAAGGCGATAACCGGCAGCTGATCGAGTACATCGTTCATCGACTGCCCTGTCAGGTTGGCGGTGGGATTCGGAGCAGCCAGGATGCCCGCGATCTGCTCAGCCTGGGTGCGAAGCGTGTAATCTTCGGCTCGTCCCTGTTTCAGGGAAACATCGACCCGCAGCGGTCGCAAGATGCAAAACAAGTTTCCATTTCGGACATTGTGCGTCATCAGTTTGCGGAAGAACTCGCAACTGCTGTCGGAGTGGAACACCTGGTTTTCAGCGTTGACACGAAAAATGACAAAGTCACCGTAAGCGGCTGGCGAGAGCAGATTGCACTGCTGCCCGAGGACGCGATGCAGGAGCTTGAGCCGTTTTGTGGCGCGTTCCTATATACGCATGTGGACACGGAGGGAACGATGTCAGGGTTCCCGTTGGGGGTGGCCCGCAAACTCCGCCTGCGGACCCAGCGGCAACTGATCGTCGCGGGCGGCATTCGTTCCCAGAGTGAAATCGACGATCTGGACGCAATGCATGTGGACGCTGTAGCCGGCATGGCGATTTACACGGGAGCCATGCATGCTTAGGTGCTGATCGATCTTGAGATCATTCACCGACGCCTATCCTTCTGCGATGCGCGAGTAGAACTCTGCCACGCCGCGTATTCCTGCATTCATCCGAAACAATGCGCCTGCGAGTTCTCCGTTTTCTTTTGGATCGTCACCACCCGCTGTCGTGATATATAGGTCGGAGTAGTCGCTTCCCCCGAATATCAGGCTTGACACTTTCTTAGTTGGAAAGTGAATCCGGCGATCCTCCCGGCCATCGGGGGTGTAGCGGATCAGGCAGAATCCATCCCAATGCGCCGACCATAAATAACCCTCGGCATCGATCGTTGCGCCATCCGGGAAACCGTCGGCTTCGTTGCTTTTTACAAACAGGCGCGTGTTTTGGAGAAAGCCAGTCTGCACGTCAAAGTCGGACACATAAATCTCTCTTGCGAACGAGTCCGTATGGTACATTTTCCGGCGATCCGGTGAAAACGCCATCCCATTGGAGCACTGAAGTTTCTCAGCAACTACGGTGAGCGTCCCATCCAGATCCAGACGATAGAGACGTCCCAGCTGCGTGGGTGTCGCCATCGTTCCGCAGAACACGCGTCCCATTGGGTCCGCGATAACGTCGTTGAAACGAGATTCCCTCTCTTCCGGAATCTCAGAAATAATCGTCGTCAAAGAACCATTTGACCAACGACGAACAGCGCCGCGGGCCATAAAGAGAAGGAGAGCGCCGTCGCTCTCAATCGTGAACCCGCCCACGACTTCGCCCTCGTGGCATATCTCATGCGTGTTACTGGCAGGATCATAACGAAAGACGCGTCCCTTCGGAATGTCGCACCAATAGAGCCGCTCATCGATGGGATTCCATATCGGGTTTTCCCCACAGTTGCAGTGATAATTGGCGATCACTTGAGGAGCTGACTCGGCGAAGTGTGTGAGACTCTTATCCATAAATGCCAAAAATGGTTGCGATCAAGCCCCGCTATACCTAAGAAGTTCTGAAATGCGGGTCCGTCGAACCCGAGTGTTCCTGCACAATCGCGTCCGATCTCCTCATTTATCTGCCTCAGTATACTCGTGATCTCGGCTGGGGCAGCGAGCCTGAAAGCAACCAGCGTGGCTATCAAGCACGGGTAATCTGCTACTATCCAAGAAAAACAAAGAGGAAGAGGTCAAGTGGACTTCGAAAAGCTCAAGACGTTTCTGGAAGTCTGCCAGCAAGGTAGTTTTTCTCGTGCCGCTGAGAAGCTGCGAGTCACGCAACCGGCAATCTCCGCGCAGATACGCTCTCTGGAAAAGGAAGTGGGGGCGACGCTGTTCGATCGCAAGTCTGGCAAGGTCAGTTCCACGGCTGCAGGTCGCGTTTTTGAACCTTTTGCGGAACATTGCCTCCAGTGCTACAGCCATATTGTCATGACAGTAGCAGACCTCCACAGATCGCCGCGCGGCGCAATTTCCATCAGCGCCAATGAAACCACCTGCTTATACGTGTTTCCAAAGATATTTGCCCAGTTCAAGCAACAGTGTCCGCGCGTAGGCCTGGGTATCGTTCGCGCGGAGCGTGCTCGCACGCTCGAAGCTGTCCTGAAAAGACAGGTCGATTTCGGAGTCATCTCCCTGCCCCTGAAAGATCCGCGCATCACCGTAAATCTTGTACATAAGGATGAGCTGGTCCTGGTAGTTCAACCCACTCACCCGCTGGCGCAACGAGAGACCATCAAAGTAGACGATCTTGTTCAGTATCCGTTATTGCTGCCAAAGCAAGGCCGTCAACGGGAGCAGATTGACGGCATTTTTCGCATGCACGATTTTCAACCGAAGTTGGCGATGGAAGTGGATTCAGGAGAACTACTGAAACGTCTGATCATCGCTGGCTTGGGTGTCGGCTTTCTTCCGCGAATCAATGTTATTGAGGATGAGCGCGCCAAGCAGTTAGCGACCGTGCGAATCGAGGGCATCCGTCTTGCGCGTGATCTTGCACTTATCTTCCATAAAGAAAACGTACTCACGCGGGCTGCCCAGACTTTTCTGGAGATCGCAACCGCCGGCCGCCTTATACCCGAATCTGGCCTGGAGAAATGAAGTGAGGCGCTTCTCGATGCAGGTGAGAAGCGCTCTCTCCACTTCGGTCCAGATTCCCGGCAGGTTGTTAAAGGGCGGACTCTCCGCGCTCCTGATTTCGAATGCGTATGGCATCCTCCGCTTTATAAAGAAATATCTTGCCGTCGCCAATCACCCCAGTTGAAGCGGCTTTGACGATTGCATCTACAACCGCATTCACGCGGGTATCTGACACAACCAGTTCAACGCGAATTTTGGGTATCAGGCCCACCTCGTATTCCTTGCCCCGATAGGTTTCTGTATGACCCTTTTGCCTGCCGTGCCCTCGAGCCTCTGAAACGGTCATACCTTCTACTCCGATTTCAACCAGCGCGTCCTTTACAGCATCAAATCGATTCGGCCTGACGATCGCTTCTATCTTAGTCATTCATTCCTCGCTACTGACTCAAAGTTGGAGTTCGGAAGAGATCATTCTCCGCCGATCTATGCAGTTGACTGGTAGAGGCATTCGCCTGTGAATCGTAAAGCCTCTTCATCTCCACATCATTCCGGCGGATCATCCAACAGTCTCGGAAGACGCTCCACCGGGAGATCCCAACGCGGAAATCACATACTCCGGATATGCGGAAATACCATGCTCGTGAAGGTCCAACCCATATAGCTCGCCTTCTTTCGACACACGCAGTGTTCCCGTCAGATTGACCAAATACATCACTAATAAGGCTATGGAAAGCGTAGAGAGTGTAATGATTGCGCTGCCAAGAAATTGCGCTTTAAAGAGGCTGATTCCACCTCCATAGAAGAGACCTTTGAGCGGTGCGGAGTTATCCGCGCCGGTCGGCCCGGTAACGCCATACTTTCCTACAGCAAAAAGTCCAAGCGACAAGGTGCCCCAAATGCCGCAGAAGCCGTGAACTGGAACCGCCCCGATCGGATCGTCAATGCGAAGCCACTCCAGCAGTTCCACGCCGAGAACTACCAGCACGCCCGCAACGCCACCCAGAATAATGGCGCCTGTCGGACTTACCCAGTAACACGGACAGGTGATTGCTACCAGGCCGGCAAGGAACCCGTTGATCGTGAAACTTATATCCCACTTTTTGCTGAAGATGTATGCATACAACATTGCCGTGAGTCCGGCTGCACATGCGGCGAGGGTGGTATTAGCCGAGATGCGGCCGATACCATCGAAATCCATGGCAGACAGTGTGCTGCCAGGATTAAACCCATACCATCCGAACCAGAGTAGAAGTCCGCCCGCGGCTGCTATCGTAAGATCGTGCGGCAGCATTGGACCCCCGCCATCCCGCTTGAATTTGCGCCCAAGCCGCGGACCCAGAACAATCGAACCGGCTAGAGCAATCATGCCGCCGATGGTGTGGACAACTGTTGAGCCGGCAAAATCATGAAAGCTTTGCCCAAGAGCCGGCATAAAATGACCCGGCGCGCCCATAAGCGCAAGGAAGCCATCCGGGCCCCAAGCCCAATGGCCGATGATTGGATAGATGAATCCAGAAACTGCGATACTGTAGAGTAAGTCGCCCACGAAGCCTGTGCGCCCGATCATGGCCCCGGAAGTGATGGTCGAACATGTGTCGGCAAAAGCAAACTGGAACACCCAGAATGCAAGGAAGGCAACGCCTGTCCCCTCATAGGTGAGCGGAACATCTTTCAGAAAGAACCAGTGATAGCCGATAAATCCATTGCCGTGGCTGAACATGAAGGCGAAACCGATAGCGTAGAAAAGTATCCCACATAGGCAAGTGTCAACGATGCATTCCATCAGGACATTTACAGTCTCGCGGGACCGGCAGAAACCAGCCTCCAGCATCGTGAAACCGACCTGCATTCCAAAAACCAGGAAAGCTGCAATCAGCGTCCAGGCCGTATTCAGTGGATTGACGATATCGGTGGCCTTCACTCCGGGCGCATCCGCGGCGAACACGTCAGCGAAGCACAATTTAGAAATAAACTGGATCGCCAGCAGGACCGCTGCTATACCCACGACTTTTCCAACTAGCAGGAGCGCTCCATAACGGCGCCATTGGGGCTCTTGTAAGCGGCTGCCGAGACGTGTCATTTTTTGCGCCAACGTCAGCCGCGTCTCATGATAGGAAGTCGAATGCATTCAGTAACTCCTTTGGAAAAATATGGTGCAGCTTTAGATAGAGGGCCGTGAACCCGGAACACTGTTTTAGGTTGAAATTCAGAGGGAAGAATATCAGTACGGCAGTGCTTGCTTAGTAGTTGTAACCTACACAATGTCCCAGGAGCATTACAAGAGAGATCGGCCATGCAGTCTATTTTTATCTGAGGTATAACATTTTGTTTCCGCTCACACTATTTCGACAACGATATGCCCGATATTTTTCTTTGATTGGAGTTTTCAGCGCAGGAGCATGCTAGTGCAATGTGTTGATCGCTGGAACTTATACTGCATATTATTTTTCCTCTCATGCGTATAGATACACACATATATTGTTAACTTTACAAATCATGCGTGCTATACACACCTCATGCATTTTTACTTCTCCATTACCACCACTTTTTTGTGTAGGCGATCTGCACAGCGATAACTGCCTAACTGACTTGAACTAGTTTCCATTTACATCTGTAATTTCAATGGGAGGAATATCTAATAATGTCCATAGCAATGCGAGCCGCGATCATAACTGTCGTATTCACGTTTTGTCTCGCTTCCGGGAATATGCGCGCGAGCAGTACAGGAGAACCACAGAGCAACACGCAGGCTGCTTCAACGACAGCGACTGCTGTTTCTCCGCCGTCTCCTGCTGTACCGCCTGCGGCCGCGGAGGCTACCCCTCTATCTTCTCCAGCGATGGAGGGGCCTCTCGCCGCAGCATCGCCAAACATGTTCGATGCCGGTCCATTCGGAAAGCTGGCGGTGAATGGCGTTCTGAGCGGCTTCGGAGTATGGCAGAGCAATCCGGTCCCTGGAGACCAGGGAGCACTCGCCGATCTCAGCAACGGACAAGTTTTTCTACAGAAGCCAACCGGCGTGGTGCAGTTTTACGTGCAGGCCGGCGCTTACAATCTCCCTGCTCTGGGGGCGCCGTTTCTCTCCACGGCAAGCACTATCCGCGAACTTTATGGCCCACTGCCTATGGCTTATCTGAAAATTGCACCGAAGGGACCGTTTTCTTTCCAGGCTGGAAAACTGCCGACGCTAATCGGCGCTGAATATACCTTCACCTTTGAAAACGTCAATATCGAACGCGGCCTGCTGTGGAACCAGGAAAATGCCATCACCCGCGCAGTTCAGGTGAACTACACGAAGAGCAAGCTGGCCGCGTCGCTTTCATGGGGCGACGGGTTCTATTCCAACCGCTGGAACTGGCTCACCGGATCGGCAACCTACGCGTTCAACACCGCCAACAGCCTGATACTGGTTGTCGGCGGGAACCTCGGGAATACCAGCTACTCGACCGTGGCAACGCCTGCAGCTCAAAATAACAGCTCCATCTACAACATCATCTACACGCATACCGCGAAGAACTGGATGATTCAGCCATACTTCCAATTTACCCATCTATCTGAGCATCCACAGATCGGAGTCGATCGCACCAGCTCCACACAAGGCGAGGCGATTCTCGGCACCTACACCCTGCCGCATCATATGTCCCTTGCGGGGAGACTCGAATTTATATCGAGCACTGGCAATACCACTCAGCGAACAGCCAATTTTCTGTATGGTCCGGGAAGTAACGCAGGCTCGGTGACGATCACGCCCACATATCAGAACAAGGCCTTCTTCACACGCGGAGAAGTTTCCTTTGTTCATACTGGAAGTTCTATCGCCGGAGATGCCTTTGGTAGCAAAGGCACGGATACTTCGCAGGTTCGCGGATTGGTTGAAGCGGGCTTTCTTTTCTAACTTCTGAATCCTTTGCTACGAATAGTTTGTCACCTGAGCCGAAGGCGAAGGACCTCGCGGTTGGCGGAAACCGCAAGATCCTTCGCTTCACTTCGTTCCGCTCAGGACGACAGCTCCTATTTTTGGAGCATGATGTCAACAGAGCCGAATCCGCTTCAAACTATCTGGCCGCAGCGCCCACCAGCCGGTTATCTCCCGAGATCTGCTCGGCACTCAGATAGCGATCGACCGCTGCCGCAGCTTTGCGGCCCTCGGAGATTGCCCAGACTACCAGCGATTGTCCGCGCCGCATATCCCCGGCGGCAAACACTCCTTCAACAGAGGTCATATAGTTCTCATCCGCCGCAACGTTGCCTCGCGCATCGAGCGCAACTCCAAGATTTTCTATCATGCCATTGCGAACAGGCCCCATGAAACCCATGGCGAGTAGCACCAGATCGACTTCCAGAACAAACTCGCCGTCGGGCTCCGGTGCGAATTTTGGAGGAGCGCCAACACGAATGCCATGCAGTTGCTTCACGTTGCCCTGTTCGTCGCCGGTAAATTTCGTCGTGGCTACGCTCCAGTTCCGTTTGCCGCCTTCCTCATGCGCGCCCTCGATACGAAGCTGCATCGGCCACAATGGCCAAGGCGTCAGCGGCGAGCGCTCATTGGGCGGTGTCGGCATAATTTCAAACTGTTCGACCGATGTCGCCTTCTGGCGGTGGCACGTCCCCAGACAGTCCGCGCCCGTATCGCCACCGCCAATGATGATGACGCGCTTCCCGGCTGCCGTGATGGCAGAAGCGCCGGGTATGGTATCACCTTCATTGCGATGATTCTGCTGGGGCAGAAACTCCATGGCAAAGTGAATGCCTTTGAGTTCTCTGCCCGGAACGATAAGATCGCGCGGCTGTTCCGCTCCGCCCGTCAACACAACAGCATCAAAATCGCGCTGAAGATCTTCTACGGGAACATTCTGACCTATATGTGCGCCGGTGACAAAGGTTACGCCTTCCGCCTGCATTTGCTCCAGGCGCCGGTCCAGAATCGTTTTCTCCAGCTTGAAGTTCGGGATTCCATAACGCAGCAGGCCGCCGATGCGATCGGCCTTTTCAAAGACCGTTACCGCATGACCCGCCCGGCACAGTTGCTGCGCCGCCGCTAAACCAGCCGGCCCGGAACCTACAATCGCCACTCGCTTGCCGGTCGAAAATCCAGGCGGCTCCGGCTGCACCCAGCCTTCCTCAAATGCGTGCTCGATTATATTTTTCTCGATCTGCTTGATCGTCACCGGAGGCGCATTGATGCCCAGGACACAGGCGGCCTCGCAAGGCGCGGGACAAATCCTTCCGGTAAACTCCGGAAAATTGTTGGTTGCGTGGAGGCGGCGGATCGCTTCCTTCCATCTGCCGCGATACACCAGGTCATTCCAGTCGGGAATGATGTTATTTACCGGGCAGCCGGTGTGGCAAAAAGGCACGCCGCAGTCCATGCAGCGCGCGGCCTGCTCCTGTTGCTTTTCTTCCGGAAAGCCGCGGTAGATTTCAAACCAGTCATTGACGCGCTCGCCGACCGGGCGACGCTCCGGCAACTCGCGCGAATACTCGATGAATCCAGTCGATTTACCCATGCTGCACCTGCCCAACTGTCGTGAACGACGATGTCTCCCCGGCGAGGGTTTTTAGTTTCTGGCGATCGCGGAGCACACGCTTGTACTCATGCGGGAACACTTTGATAAATCGCGGAAGGCTCTCTGTCCAATTTTCAAGAATCCAGCCCGCACGCGGACTTCCTGTCAGGTCGCGATGCCTCGTAATCAACTCGCGCAGGTTGAAGATGTCCTCTGTCTCGGTGAGCGGTTCAAGATCGACGGAAGCCTGATTGCATCGCTTCTGGATGAATGAGCCTCCCTCATCGAAGACATACGCCAGCCCGCCGCTCATGCCTGCGGCAAAGTTACGACCGCACGAGCCCAGCACCACCACCAAGCCATTGGTCATGTATTCACAGCAATGGTCTCCCGCTCCTTCCACAACCGCGGTGGCGCCGGAGTTCCGGACGGCAAAGCGCTCGCCGGCCATTCCATTCAGGAACACTTCGCCACTGGTCGCTCCGTAAAGGACCACGTTGCCCGCAAGAATGCTTTCTTCCGGCAGAAAGCTGGAGTTGCGCGGAGGATAAATTATGATTCTGCCGCCGGAAAGGCCTTTGCCGACGTAATCATTGGCCTCACCTTCTAACGTCAGTGTCACGCCATTTGGAAGAAATGCGCCGAAGCTTTGGCCCGCGGAACCCTTGAACTGAAAACGGACCGTGTCCTCCGGAAGGCCGGGCGCGCCATAGCGCCGCACAATCTCTCCGCCCAGCATCGCGCCGACAGTCCGGTGAATGTTGCGAATGGGCAATGAGACTTCTACCCGCTGCCGATTTTCCAGCGCAGGCTGCGCGTGTTTGATCAATTGATGATCGAGTGCCGCAGCGAGGCCGTGGTCCTGCGGCTGCGTGCAATGCCGCGCCACGCGCGCCGGAAGCTGCGGGCTGTACAAAATCGAAGCAAGGTCAATGCCGCTCGCCTTCCAGTGATCGACCGCAGGCCGAGTGTCGAGCATGTCCACCCGGCCCACCATCTCGTCCACCGTGCGGAAGCCCAGTTTCGCCATGTACTCGCGCACCTGCTCCGCGATGAAGAAGAGGAAATTTATCACGTGCTCCGGCGTGCCCTGAAACAGTTTGCGAAGCTCCGGGTCCTGGGTCGCAATTCCCACCGGGCAGGTGTTCAGGTGGCATTTGCGGATCATGATGCAGCCCATGGTGATCAGCGGAGTCGTCGCGAACCCGAACTCTTCCGCGCCCAGCAATGCGGCGATTACCACATCTCGTCCGGTCTGCAGTTTGCCGTCGGTCTGTACGCGGATACGGCTGCGCAAATCGTTCAGCAGCAGGACCTGCTGTGTTTCCGCCAGGCCAAGCTCCCAGGGCAGGCCGGCATGTTTAATCGAACTCAATGGCGAGGCGCCCGTTCCTCCGCTGTCCCCGCTGATCAGCACTACATCCGCATGCGCCTTCGAAACGCCGGCCGCGACCGTGCCCACGCCTACCTCCGCCACCAGCTTCACCGCAATGCGGGCGCGAGGATTGACGTTCTTCAGGTCGTAGATCAACTGCGCTAAATCCTCAATCGAATAAATGTCGTGATGCGGAGGAGGAGAAATCAGCCCCACGCCGGGGATGGAGTGGCGTATGCGCGCAATGTTCTCATCCACCTTATGGCCGGGCAGCTGACCGCCCTCGCCGGGCTTTGCTCCCTGCGCCATCTTGATCTGCAGCTCGTCGGCATTGATCAGGTAGTTCGTAGTCACGCCAAAGCGTCCGGAAGCGACCTGCTTCACGGCGCTGCGGCGGGAATCGCCGTTTGCATCCGGAATGAAGCGCGCATCGTCTTCCCCGCCTTCGCCCGTATTCGATTTGCCTCCAATGCGGTTCATCGCAATGGCAAGTGTCTCGTGGGCTTCCTGGCTGATGGAGCCGAAGGACATAGCGCCGGTGGTAAACCGCTTTACAATTTCCTTCGCCGACTCCACTTCGTCGATCGGGACCGGGGTGTTCGACTCCTTGATCTGCATCAGGCTGCGAAGCGTGCACATACTGCGGCTCTGGTCGTCGATCAGGTCGGTGTATTCCTTGAATGTCTTCGCATCTCCCTGGCGTACAGCGTGCTGTAGTTTGCTGATGGTCAGCGGGTTGAGAAGATGGTATTCACCCTCCGTGCGATAGTGATACGATCCGCCGACTGTAAGATCGGTTTGAGAATCCGTCAGCGGAGAAAAAGCGTACTCGTGCTTCATCTGCGCTTCACGCGCCAGGACCTCGAGTCCCACGCCCTCAATCCTGGATGCCGTGCCTTTGAAATAGGCGTCGATCAACTCCTGGCTCAAGCCGACAGCTTCAAATACCTGCGCACCCCGGTAGCTCTGCAGCGTGGAAATTCCCATCTTTGAAAATGTTTTGAGCAGCCCCTTGTTGATTGCCTTGACAAAATTTTTGACCGCGCTGTCCGGAGTCACTCCGTTCGCAAGATAGCCGCGATGGGCAAGATCGCGTAACGTATCCATGGCCAGATACGGATTGATAGCGCTGGCGCCGAAACCGATCAGCAGAGCAAAATGCATTACTTCGCGAGGCTCGCCGGACTCCAGAATCAAGGCGACCTTGGTCCGCGTCTCCTCGCGTACCAGCAGGTTGTGGACTGCGGCCAGCGCCAGCAGGCTGGGAATAGGGGCATACTGCTCATCCACTCCGCGGCTCGAAAGGATGAGCAAGGTATACCCGGACCGGACCGCCAGCGACGCGCGCTGGCACAGCTCATCGAGAGCGTGCTTGAGACCGGCCTCGCCATCTGCTGCGCGGAAGAGCGTCGGCAGAGTGGTCGCCAGCAAATCGCCGGTCGAGACGCGGCGCAATTTTTCCAGTTCGCGGTTCGTAAGGATCGCGTGCGGCAGCTTCAGCGTATGGCAATTCAGCGGCGTCTCTTCCAGGATGTTCCGCTCGCTGCCGATGTAGCTGATCAGAGACATCACCATCTCTTCGCGGATGGGATCGATCGGCGGATTGGTGACCTGCGCAAACAGCTGCTTGAAATAGTTGAACAGCATCTGCGGACGGTCCGAAAGACAGGCCAGCGGAGTATCTGTGCCCATGGAACCGATCGGCTCTTCGCCTTTGCTTGCCATCGGCTCCAGAACCATCTTCAAGTCTTCTTCCGAGTAGCCAAACGCACGCTGACGCCGCAGCATCGTGTCATGGTTCGAGCCATGCACCCGGGAAGGTTCCGGCAAATGGTCGAGCGTAATCTGATTGTCCTTTAACCACTCGCCATAAGGCTGCCTCGCCGCGAGATCCTTCTTGATCTCCTTGTCGGAAATGATGCGCTGTTGCACCGTATCCACCAGGAACATCTTGCCCGGTTGGAGGCGCCCCTTCTTTTTTATGTCCGCGGAGGGAACATCCAACACACCGGCCTCGGAGGCCAGCACAACAATGTCATCTTTGGTGATGAGATAGCGGCCGGGACGCAGTCCGTTGCGGTCAAGCGTCGCTCCAATCACCCGTCCATCCGTAAATGCAATCGCCGCAGGGCCATCCCATGGCTCCATCAGAGATGCGTGGTACTCATAAAACGCCCGCTTCTCCGCAGACATATGCGGGTTGCCCGCCCACGCCTCCGGAATCAGCATGGTCATCGCATGCGCCATCGAGCGGCCCGACTGAAACAAAAGCTCCACGGCATTGTCGAAGGCGGAGGAATCGCTGCTGTCATTCTCAATAATGGGAAACAGCTTCGCCATGTCCTCTCCAAACAGAGGGGATGCCAGCACCGACTGGCGGGCATGCATCCAGTTGACGTTCCCACGCAGAGTGTTGATCTCGCCGTTGTGCGCGATATAGCGGAACGGATGCGCCAGCCTCCAGCTGGGAAAAGTGTTCGTCGAAAAGCGTTGATGCACCAGGCAGATTGCGCTCACTACTTCCGGATCGGACAGCTCGCGGTAGAAATGCGCGATCTGCGGCGCAAGCAGCAGCCCCTTGTAAACAAGGGTGCGCGAGGACAAAGATGGAATAGAGAAAAAATCCTTGCCATCGATGTCCTCATCATCGGCGGCTGCAACTGCTGCTTCCGTGCGTTTGCGGACCACGTACAGCTTGCGTTCGAAGGCGTCCTCGTCCATCCCTTCGGGTCTGCCGACAAAAATCTGCTGAATGTAAGGTTGAGACGCGCGCGCGACGCGGCCAATGGCGCTGCCATCGCAGGGGGTGTCGCGCCAGCCTAAAACCGTCAGGCCTTCTTCACGCACAATCTTTTCAAGGATGCCTTCGCACTGAAGCCGGGGCAGTTTTTCCACCGGCAGGAAAATCATGCCGACGCCGTATGCGCCGGGCGCGGGAAGCCTGAAACCCAGCGGCGCGCATTCCCGCGCGAAAAATTTGTGAGGAATCTGAATCAGAATGCCGGCGCCATCTCCGGTCTCGGGATCGCATCCGCACGCACCGCGGTGTGTCAGGTTAATCAAAACCTCGATGCCGCTGCGGATGATCTCGTGAGTCCGTTCTCCTCGAATACTCGCCACAAACCCCATTCCGCAGGCATCGTGCTCATTGCGGGGATGGTAGAGACCTTGTGCCGGAGGATAACCGGCGACTGTATTAGGATTTGGCATTGATACCTTCTATAAAGCTGGAGAATCTTGTCACTGTTACGTCATGAAAATTTTCTGGGCCGGTAATGGGTGGACGAAACCCAAGTATCAGATTGATAATTTTACCGGAGATGGATAGTTTACCTCAGTGTGTTCCATTCGCATACAATGGCGCGCACCAAGGTTATGTGGAATACCGCACGAGAAGGGGAAGTCAGGCTGTGCGGCTACGAAATGGGCAGATCGTCGATCGGCTCATCCGGGCTGACGGGCCGAGGCGTCGGCGGAAGTTCCAGAACAGGAGCAGCCAACCCGCCGCCAAAGCCTTCTTTGCGCACCCGCAGATCGTAGTAGCAGAGGGCCAGGGCTACGCCGACAAACGCCGTCAGAGCCCAGCCGATAAGAATTTTGATGATTGAAACGACCAGGTTAAAACCAAGGGCCGCTCCAGGGAGATGGGTAGTATGCGCCGAGCCTACATGTGCCGACATCAATTGCAGCGGCAGCGTAATGGCGGTAATTACGATCCACACACCCATAATGACCAGAAACAGCGCATACAGTCTGCCTTTACTCCCGCGGGTCAGGTGGATCGACCGGCGGATCGCTTCCGTCACCGGAAGGTCCTCTGCAAGTGCCGCCGGAATCGCCACTGCATACCGGACAACCACCCAGATGAGAATCCCGAGATAGATCACCAAAAGTGCCAGCAGGAAAAGCACGAAAAAGACCTCGACACCTAAAGAGGTCCCCCGTCCAAAATGAAATGGAACCTGCCCCGCCATGTGCGAGAACCCGCCGAAAGCCAGCGCGACCATAAACAGCAGCACACCCGCCGCGAAATCCAGCAACAGTATGTAGCCCAGGATCCGCAGGGCCACCAAAATCGAAATCCCAACCAGCCTCCACGCCTTTTCCGCCGCGAGCCGGCAGGCTTCCCCGACAGATGTGAGAACCCCGGCCAGTTTCGCATCGGCCGCAAGAAAGAGCGCACCCTGAATGATCTGCGTAAAGATGTAGATGAGGAGCGCACCCAGCAAAGCCAGGGGCGTGATGATCAGCGCTTTCATCATCGGCGCGGCATCCATCGCGGAACGCCGCATCCAGAGTCCGCTGCCGCCGAGCACGCCGCCAACCACAATCTCGATACCGGCAACGACTGCCACAATCCCAAAGAAAAGCTTGGAATTTTCGCGCAGAAGATTCGCTGTACGCTCAAACATCTGGCTCGGCGTCAAAGGCCCGTATACGTTCGGCTGCGGAGAACTTTGAAGGATCCCGTTGTCGTTCATAGTTTTGTCTGGGCGAAGCCTAGCACAGGACGGTGAGATCAAAAAGAAAAATTTATGCCTGCGGCTTCCACGAATCATGAAGAGAGTCATTCTGAACCGAGCGGAGCGGAGTGAAGAATCCAGAGTACATTCGCTGTTCAGCGCCGCCCTCACCCTCTGGGCTCTTCGCGGAGTTCACCCGGAGCGAAGCCGAAGGGCTCAGAATGACAACAGCCCTATGTATTGCTACTGCCGATGTTTCGCGAGTTCGTTCAACGTATAAATCTCAATCGCTCCGTTGTGCAGAACGGCGATGCGGGTGCCATCGGGAGAAAAATCCACATTCTGTCCCGCGGTAAAAATCGGTGTGGTGCGGAAACTGCCGATACGTATTCCCGTGGGCGTGTCGTAAATGTCGATGATCTGCGCATCGACGTCTTCGGAAGTTAGCGGATCGAGCGCCGCATGAGGATGTTTCAGGTGAAGGGTCTCCAGCGCGAAATGCGCGCCATCCCTTGCCAGGATAAATCGCGGCAGCCAGCGATCGACGACGAATGGCATCTGCCACATATGTCCGCCCTGCAGATTGTAAGCCTGATACTCCATCGCATCGGCCTTGGGGCACATCATGGTCACAAATACTTCATTCGAAATGGGAGTAATGGCTGGCCTGCAGAAGGACCGCATGGAAACAATTTTGCGTTCCGATCCAGGGATCGGCTGAATATCAATGGTCCATTGGTTATGGGGCCCGCTTAGGGCCTCTAGAATCCCCTGGGTGACAACAGGAATTCCTCCTGCCAAGGGGATGTGGGAGCGTGCGATCATTCCCAGCGGATGCAGCCGGATGAACTCGACATCGACGCCCGGTGGCGGGCGATGGCCGGTCTGCGATGCCAGTATTTGCGGCGGGGCCGATTCCTTGCTGGTTTCTGTGCTGGATTCTTCGACAACAACAATGGAGCTGTCCGGCGAGAAGAGTATTCCCTGGATCGTACCGGCGGCATTGATGAGTGGACGCGGGTCAAGAGTGGCTCCGACAAGCTCCAGCGTCGAACAGCGTCGAAGGAGAAACTGCCCATTCCCCAGGCCCCACAGATAATCGTCGAAATCGAACAACTCCCAATCGGCTTGCTTCTCCACTTTCCCAGAGGGAAGATCGAGCACCACGGCGCGGACCATCCGCTGGGAGTCAGACCCGGGACACTTATCGTCGCGCCGAAGCAGTCCCTTGATATTGAACGTGAACAGCAGATGGGTCTCATCGATAAAGTGGACGCCAACCAGCGCATGATAATAAAAAGCGGGCAGCGTTCCGGGAGGCAAGTAGCCCAGTTGTTCCACCGGAATGCTCACCGCCGGCTGCGCTTGATTCGCGGGTTTTTGCGCGTGCAGCATACGCGGCAAGAGAATCAAGAACAGGAAGAACGCTCCATACCGGAGCCTGGAATGTCCTATTTCGGGCACAGCCCGCTTTTCGGGTGACTTCACCGTTGCCTGAGCGTCCGATGGAAAGGCGCATATCATCTACAACAAGTTACGCTTTCACGCGAAAGGAACCAAGAACCATGGCATTACAAAGATTCCTGCGGTACACGATCGCCTTCGCGATCCCAGTGTTTGCCTGCGCTGCTTGCGCCCCGGCCTCCGGCCAAAGTGTCCCGGCTCGCGCCAGTACACCGGCAGTGCAAAAGGTTCGTCCGATTCCAGGATTCAACACCAGCATCATGGACACCAGCGCGAACCCATGCACGGATTTCTACCAATACGCATGCGGCAAGTTTGCCCAGAAATATCCGATCCCTGCCGACCTGCCGATGTACGACCAGTTTGAAAACCTCAACGAACATAACCGTCAAATTCTGCACGGCATTCTCGAGCAGGCTGCCAGGCCGGACCCGAATCGCTCTGCTGACGAACAGAAGATTGGCGATTATTACGCCAGCTGCATGAACACCGCAGCTATCAATGCCGGCGGATTGAAACCACTCCGGATTGAACTGGACCGCATTGAGGGCTTGAAGGAAAAGCGGGAATTGCCCAGCCTGCTCGCGCATTACCAGAAAATCAGCGTCACCGCATTCTTCGATCTTGGTTCCATGCAGGACTACAAAGACGCGACCAAAGAAATTGCCGTTGTCGATCAAGGCGGTCTCGGACTGCCCGAAAAGGACTACTACCTGCGCTCGGATGCAAAAAGCGTCAAGCTGCGACAGGAATATGTGCAGCACGTGGCCAATATGCTCAAGCTTTACGGCGAGCCGCAGAACAAGGCCATGACGGATGCGCAAGCCGTCCTGACGCTCGAGACCGCAATGGCCCGGGCATCCATGGGAATGGTTGAGCGGCGCGATCCATACAAGACCTACCACATGGAAACCCTGACCAGCCTCGCCGGCGCCGGTCCGGTTTTGAACTGGACCACGCTGATCCGGGACACAGGTGCGCCACCGATCACGGATTTGAACGTGGCCAACCCGGCTTATTTCCAGGCGCTGAACGGCATCCTCGAACAGGCCGATATGCCGACCATTCGCAATTATCTGCGGGTCCGTCTGCTCGACTCCTTCGCCTCGCGCCTCCCAAAAGCATTCGATGAAGAAAACTTCGATTTCTATGGCCGCAAGCTGGTCGGCATTCCGCAGATGCAGGTCCGCTGGAAGCGCTGTGTGTCCGCCACCGATGCGGCGCTCGGCGAGGCATTGGGCAAAGTTTACGTCCAGAAGTATTTCGCCGGCGACAGCAAGCAGCAGACCCTCGATATGGTGAAGGCGATCGAGGCCGCAATGAACAACGACCTGACGACGCTGAGCTGGATGAGTCCGGAAACCAAGGTGAAGGCAATCCAGAAGCTCGACCTCATCACCAACAAGATCGGCTATCCGGATAAGTGGCGAGACTATTCCAGGCTGATCATCTCGCCGACGGATGCTTTGGGCAATTCCGTACGCGCCCGGGAATTCGAATCCGCGCGCCAGCTGAACAAGATCGACAAGCCTGTGGACAAGAATGAGTGGGAGATGTCCCCGCCCACCGTGAACGCTTATTACGATCCCAGCATGAATAACATCAACTTCCCCGCAGGAATTCTACAGCCTGCGTTCTATGACCGGACTGCCCCGGAAGAAGTGAACTATGGACACATCGGCGCAGTCGTTGGACATGAGCTGACCCATGGCTTCGACGACCAGGGCAGCCAGTTCGATGGCAATGGCAACCTGAAGAACTGGTGGACGCCGGAAGATAAAAAGCAGTTCGACGCAAGGACCGCATGTGTCGCGAACGAATACAGCGGCTTCATCGCCGGCGACGACCTTCACCTGAACGGCAAGATGACGCTCGGCGAAAACACCGCGGACAACGGTGGAATCCGCCTGGCGTACATGGCCATGGAAGCTTACGCGCACCGGCACAACCTGGATCTCTCGAAGAAGATGGGCAGCTTCTCGCCCGAGCAGCAGTTCTTCATCGGCTTCGCCCAGAACTGGTGTACCAACGACCGGCCCGACTTCATCCGCCTGCTGGTGCAGACCGATCCCCATTCGCCGGATAAATTCCGCGCCAACGGCGTAGTGCGGAACATGCCGGAGTTCGCCCACGCTTTCAGTTGCACCAAGGGTCAGCCAATGGCTCCGGTGGACCGCTGCCGCGTCTGGTAGGCCCACCAATCATCCACTCGGTTGAAGAGAAATCGGGTGCCCCACGTCTCGCTTCTGAGACGTGGGTTTTTGAAGCCCGAGAATCACCTCGTTCGACTTGTGTTGCGAACTTCCAACTCACTCTCCTACCGAACCGAAGCCGCGACTGACGCCTGTTTCCCGACCCTCGACAGGTCGATCACCAACCGCTCCAGCACCAGGCCTTTATCCGGCGGAGAGGATCGAATCTCCAGGTCCGCGCGGGCGATGCGCTCCAGCATCTGCATCAGGTCGCGGCGCGTTTTATAGCGGCGAGCCTGCCGGATCAGTTCCTCCACGGCGAAGGGCGGCACACGAAAACCGGGCCACAGTGCCTGCCAGATGCTCCGCGAATCGCGCACATTTTTTTCGAGGATCACCAGCATCTGGCGGAAGGTCCGCGCCAGCATGTGCAGATGCCCGATCGCGCCATCCTCGCCGCTATCGCTTGAATTCAGCAGGCCCTGCAACAGCAGCAACGCCCGAGCCGGCTCATGCGCGGAGATCGCATCGGTCAGTTCATACAGCGAGCGCTGTTTTGCGGAGAGCACCATCTGTTCAACATCGGCAAGAGCGATCCGCTTCTTCCGGTCCACGAACAGCATCAGTTTTTCCAGCTCCGAAGCCATCTGCATCAGGTCGTTGTGGAGCGCGTCGGCCAGCTCGCGCGCAGCATCGGCTTCGAGTTCCACCCCGCGTGCATCGGCGGCCTGGACGGCCCAGCGTATCGCGTCTGCTTCGTCCGGCTGGCTCAATTCAACAATCCCGCAGAAGTCGCCCAGCGTTTCCCGGATGCGTTCGTAACGGTCTTTGTCCTGCATGTCCATGCGGCGCACATCGTTCGGAATGTGCAGATGGTCCGCAACGAAGACCAGCACCGCCTGCGGGTTCGGCAGGCGAAGATATTTTTGAATCGCGGCAAACTCTTCTTTCTTCGCGCCGCGTTGATACAGCAACCGGACATTGCGAACGAAGATGATCTGAAACGGCGCCATCAGTGAAGGCGTGCTCACCTGGTCGATGGCATCGAAAACGCTGGCTTCCGCCAGATCGATATCGGACACGCAAAATTCGCGGAATTGGGGATCGATCAGCGCTTCCACGATCCCGCGGCGGCATTGTTGCTGAAGAAATGCCTCGTCCCCCAGCAGCACATAGCCGGGACGACGAGCATCCGTCCGCACCTCTTTGAGCAGCCGCTCGACTGCCAGAAAGCCGCCGCCCGGTTTCGACTTAGCCGCGCTGCTCATCGACTGAATGACCATGTGTATTAGATGGACTCCAGAATATCGCTGACCAGCGATTGCGCGAAATCGCGTGCTATCCGCTGCACCGCGGGACTATCTTCCTGAATAAAACTCGTCAGGTCCGCCGTTTCCTGGTACTGCGAACGAAAAAGAAAATGTTCGTTTTTGTAGAGCACCTTTCCGTCCGCGCCGGTCAACACCACGCTGGCCGTAATAGTAATCAGATAACTCGAAGACTGCCCGGTCTGCGAGTTGTAAGTAAGCGGCGTGTAGGTTTCCGTCAGAATCGTTCCGCGTAACATCGCATCCGCCGCGCGCGGATGATCGCTCTCGGTCACATGGTCTTTCGTGCGGCTGGTCAACTGCCGCGCCACTGCATCCGTGAACGTAACTTCCGTATGGTAGTTTTCTACCTTCGTCTGAAAAATGGGAACGTCGATCGACGCGACCTCCGGCGGCAGATGCGTCGCGCTCCCCGCCGTGTGATAGCCACATCCTGCGGCAAAAAATATGGATAGGAAGGCAAACGTGACAATCGGGCGCATAGAAAGTAGAGGTGACATCCCCGATTGTACGGTTTCCCCACGAGATTGACCGGGTGCCTCATCTTTCGCGCCGTTGCAAAGAGTGGGAGAGAAGATTCGCCTTCACCAAAAAAATGAGCAGCCGATTGGCTGCCCATTCTCTAAATTACCGCGCGGACAACTATGCCGGCGCGGGATGCTCCCCGGCAAATCCGGGCGCGCGTCCCGACTCCGGCTTCAGCACTTGCTGCACATCGCCTCCCGGGCCATCCTGCGGCGTCCGAATCGGAGGAAGGTCTTTGCCCTGGATCAGCAGGCGTAACTCCTCCGCATCCAAAGTCTCGCGCTCCAGCAATGCCTGGGACAGCCGATGCATCAGCGGTTGATTGTTCTCGAGCAGTGAGTGCGCAGCCTGGTAGCCATTGTCCACCAGCATCCGAACCTCGGAGTCAATCTGCCGCGCAGTTTCCTCGCTGAAGTCGCGATGCTGAGAAATCTCGCGGCCCAGGAAGATCTGCTCCTCCTTCTTCCCGAAGGTCAGCGGCCCAAGACGGCTCATCCCATACTCGCATACCATTTTGCGGGAAAGTTCCGTGGCCCGCTCAATGTCATTGCCGGCGCCGGTCGTCAACTGCTTCAGGAAAATCTCTTCCGCGCAGCGTCCGCCCATCAGAATTGCCAGCTGTGTCTCCAGATACTCCTTGCTGACGGTGTGCTGCTCGTCCTCCGGCAACTGCATGGTCAAGCCAAGCGCCATGCCGCGCGGAATAATCGTCACCTTGTGCAGCGGATCGGCGTGATCGCGCAACGCAGCCACAACGGCGTGGCCGGCTTCGTGATACGCGGTGGTCCGCTTTTCCTCATCGGTCAGCAGCATCGACTTGCGCTCCGCGCCCATCAGCACCTTGTCCTTCGCGGACTCGAAGTCGTACATGGTGACCACTTTGCGGTTGGCGCGCGCCGCGGCGATGGCCGCTTCGTTCACCATGTTGGCCAGATCGGCGCCGGTAAATCCCGGCGTTCCACGGGCCAGCACGCGGAGTTGAACGTCCTCTGCAAGCGGAACTTTCTTGGCATGGACGCGCAGCACTTCTTCCCGCCCACGCACATCCGGGCGACCCACGATCACGCGGCGGTCAAAGCGACCGGGGCGCAGCAATGCAGGATCAAGCACGTCAGGCCGGTTGGTCGAAGCCACCAGGATCACGCCATCGTTCGACTCAAAGCCGTCCATCTCCACCAGCAACTGGTTCAGCGTCTGCTCGCGCTCATCGTGTCCACCGCCCAGCCCGGCCCCGCGATGGCGGCCGACTGCGTCGATTTCATCGATGAAAATGATGCAGGGAGCATTCTTTTTTCCTTGCTCAAACAAATCGCGGACACGGCTGGCGCCCACGCCAACAAACATCTCGACGAAGTCCGAACCGGAGATGGAAAAGAACGGCACGTTCGCTTCCCCGGCGACAGCACGGGCCAGCAGCGTCTTCCCCGTGCCCGGAGGGCCAACCAGAAGAACGCCTTTGGGAATCCTGCCGCCAAGTTTTTGGAACTTCGGCGCATCCCGCAGAAATTCGATGATCTCCTTCAGCTCTTCTTTTGCCTCTTCCACTCCGGCCACGTCCTTGAACGTGACCTTTTTTTGCTGCATGGAAAGCAATCGCGCCTTGCTCTTGCCAAAGGACATGGCTTTGTTGCCGCCGGTCTGCATCTGCCTGAGCATGAAGAACCACAACGCGCCTAACAGAAGAATCGGCGAGAGTTGCAGCAGAATGTTAAACCAGGCGCTTCCCTGCGAATCCTTGATAGTGACGCTGACCTGATGATCTTCAAGCACCTTGTACATGTCCGGGTAATTCGACGGCACGATGGTGTGGAAGGCTTCCTTGGCGGCCCGATAGTGTCCATGCACCTCATTGCTCACGACCGTTACATCGGAAACCTGGCCTTGCTGAGCGTCGGACAGAAATTTCGAGAATGGGATCTCCTGGTCCTTGCCTGTGCCCGTTCCGCTCTGGACTACGTGCCACAACACAATGAGGCAGGTAGCAATCAGCACCCAGAAGACAATTGTTTTCACCGTAGAATTCACGAACTACCCTCGTTTCACAACTTACAAACTCGGTACAAAGAATCTATCCTGATACGGACAAAAAGGCCATCGCATCTTCTCAGGTCCTTTACCTACCGGACACCAACTGCATATTAGACGCTCCAGCCTGTCAACGGGTCGCAGACACCTCGAACATCATTTGCAGTGAAGTCAAATCTGCAAAGCGACCAGATAGAAGAATGCGGACTCGCGCCAGAGGTATCCACCTCAATTTTACTCCTGAGAAACGGCCAGGAAAAAACTCTCGTAACAAATCGCAACTTTTTGATTAAAGCCTGATTGGGAACGGGGTAGTGGGCCAGTTGGGTTGTTGCTGAGGCTCATGTGTCCTGAACCTGTTTGCCCGCATTCCTGCGAGACCACTCATAAAGGACGTTATCGGCGGTATTCTCAGCCCCCGTTTCCGCATGGCACAGGACATTATCATGCTCCGTATTTAGAGCGGACACTTCGCCTGAATGAAAAACCAGGCGGCCCATTGAAGAGCGTCTCATGCCAGCCCTGTCTGCTGTATGGAAGATGACTAAGTGTTGGAACCGTCCCGATCTAATGTTAAAACCTGCACGGATGTGATTACCAAAGTCCGGACGAAAGTAACTTGCCAGTGGTTCCATTGTCATCGATAGTAACGAAGCAGACCACATAAATTCAGGGAATCTAGCAGTCCCGGAGTTCGCCTGGACATTCCGTCCGAGCTTTCCCCATCGGCTGTCCCCGGGATCCGGGGTGAGGTGTGCAGTGCTTCGAGTACTTCAAGGGAGAATCTTGGGATGTGTGTCGCGTGTAGTTTATCGGCTGGATTGGGAAAGTTAGCTGCGGAGAATCGGCGTTCCGCACAGAGTGCTGGAAAAGGCGTAGTCCAGATGGGGCGCAGGCAGTTTCTTGGGGGTGCACTTGCGATCGCTGGCGCTGCAGGGGCGACCGGAATGGGGTTGCCGATGCTTACCGGCTGTTCGGGTTCGAATCCGAACCCACCGTCGCCGGATGGAAAAGCAACCATGGCCTTCACCAACGGAGCCGTCTACACCATGGCGGCGGCCCAGCCTCAGGCTGAAGCGGTCGCAATCAATGGAAACAAGATTCTCGCCGTCGGGTCCAACAGTTCCGTGCAGGCGTTTATCGGACCCAAGACGCAGGTTGTCGATCTGAAAGGCCAGATGCTAATGCCTGGCTTCGTTGAAGGGCACACCCATCCGTTCTTAGGGGCGTACTTCACCAGCGGCGTCGATCTCCAGTTCCCCACCCTGGACGAGGCGCTTACTGCGGTCAAGACCTATGTCGCTGCAAATCCAACGGGGCCGCTGCGCGGCTTTGGCTGGCGCATGGACATGTTTCCTCCGGATGGACCCAACCGCGCGATGCTGGATGCCATCATCAGCGATCGCCCGATCATGTTGTTTGCAATCGACGTCCATAGCCTCTGGGTCAACAGCAAGGCGCTGGAGATTGCCGGCATTACTGCAACAACACCCGATCCAATTCCCAACTTCAGCTACTTTTATCGTGATGCACAAGGAAACCCCACAGGTTTCGTACTTGAGGTACTTGCCGAACTCTCGGTCGTCAACGCGGTCGAGCCGGTGACGGTGCAGACCATGTCGAGCTATCTCCAGGCATGGTTTCCTAAGGCAGCGGCAGCCGGGATCACAACGCTCTTCGATGCTTCGGTCCCCCCGCTCGCGGACGATGAGGGCGATATCATCCAGGTCTACGCCAACTACGAAGCCAGCGGGGAGATGCCGTTCCGCGTGGTGGCCTGCCATGCGGCGACAGGGCCGAGTGCCGTCGCCGCGGCTGCTACTACCACGGCCGCACTCAGCAAGAGATTCAACACCCCTCACGTCCAGGCTCGTGTGCTGAAGATTGTCGCGGACGGCACGGAGGAGGGATGGACGGCGAAGATGCTGCAACCCTACACCGACAGACCCGACCAGAGCGGCACCTCGCCCTTTACTCAGGACCAGATGAACTCCATGGTGGCTGCGGCAGATCTGGCCGGCATCGACGTTCATATTCATGCCTGTGGAGACGCGACGGTCCGTTCCGGCCTGGACGCAATCCAGGCTGCCATCGCGAGCAATCCGCCACGTGATAGGCGGCATACCATCGCGCATAACGTCTTGGTGGACGATTTGGACATGCCGCGCTTTGCTCAACTCGGAGTCATCGCGGAGTTCTCGCCCAACTGGCACTCGTACGATCCAGACACGACAGAGATCCTTCCGACACGCATAGGGCCGGACCGGACAGCCAAGATCTATCGCCCGAACTCTGTTCTGAATTCGGGAGGCCGTATCTCAATGGGAACGGACTGGCCGGCCGCAGGGTATTTTTCCACCTACAAGCCGCTTGACGCCGTTCAGATCGGCGTCACTCGCCAGCTGCTAAACAAGACAGCTTCCGATCCATTCCTTCAGCCCGCGAGCGAGCGCCTGCAACTCGCGGACGCTCTGGCGGCCAATACGATCGGTGCAGCCTACCAGCTGAAGATGGAAACCCAGGTCGGCTCCATAGAGGTCGGCAAGCTTGCAGATCTCATAGTGCTCCAGAACAACCTGTTCACCATCCCGACCTCGAACATAGCTCAAACACCTATAACGATGACGATGATGGATGGTGCCTTCACCTATCGTGCCTCCTCTTCGTCTTAAAGAGGAGGCTAGGAGGTTTTGGCGTCATTTCGAGAAACGGAATTTACGTACGCTAACGAGATCTTGGTGTTGAGGCTAAGCGGCTAGCCGGTGAGGGGCCAGCCCGCTATCGCGAAAACAACCGTTTTCAGGACGGGTAATAAGACCCTTCGGAGGCTTGTTTTATGATTGAAAGTGGTCTCAGAACCCGTCTCACGGTCAATGTCCGAATAACGTGGTGCTCTCCGAGCTTGCGGAGCTTCCGTGCAAGGCTAAACGTACATAAATTTCCGTTTCTTGAACTGCCTCCATTATGTAGGATACGAAAAACCGCTAGAAACGGTTCGCTCTTTGGTTCATAACTCAAAGGTTGAACGACCCATAGCAGCTCCCAGCAAAATCCAGTTTGGGTAACCTTGCCCGAATGGATCAATTGACTCACCACCTAGAAACGAGTTTCGTTGACACTGAGCTTCGCCCCGGAAACAATCCCGCTTCCCGCTGCCTTCTCGGCTCCATCTCCACCGGTCACCAGTTTCACGCCACGCATCCAGACGATTCGTCCCTGCCAGGCGACGACGGGCCACAGACTCCGCTCCTCGCCCCGAATACCCATCCGTTCGAGAACTTCCTTTACTTTCTTGGGCCCTCGCGAGTGAGCGAGCTCGACCCGGTCTCCCGGCCGCCACGCACGCACACACGCCGCAGGTAGCCGCGGGAGCGAACATCCTGTACTCGCCTCTGCCGCCGGCCCGCTCTCTAGGGCTGCCGTGTAGCGCGCTCGAAATGCCGGCGCTTCCACCGATCCGGGGATGGGAAGCTCATATTCGATAGGCTGAGTTGCTGAGTCAGTCACTTTTGCCGCTTGCTGCCGCTCAAACTGTAGCTCGCGCGCAGTGCGTTCGACGAGCACGCCTCCTGATAGCACGAGCCGCTTGGGCAACACCAGCCGCTTCGCGGAACCGGGTTGTTGCCGGGCAGAAGACTTCGAGCCAATCATCTCGAGAAGGCGTTCGGTAGTTTCAAAATCCAGCGTGGCGCCGCATCGTTCCGCGGCCGCGCGCAATACGCGCCGGCAGAGACCTGGATCGAGCGCCTGTAGTCTCGCAATCTCCAAAGCCACAGCAGCCGCATCTGGAGTAGTCGCCACGCTGCGGCCGCCTCCGCGCACCGGCTTTCCGGGCAACAGGAGCTGAGGCAGCAGGCGCGCAAGCTCCGCCTGCCAATGCTGCTCTTCCGCGCGCGCGTTGGCAGCCATGTGGGCAAGCGCATGGTCGATTCGTGGGTTGTATTCCCGCAATGCAGGCAACAGCTGGTGACGGATTCGGTTGCGTGTGTGGACCAGGGAACGGTTCGTCTCATCCTCACACCAGGACTGGCCCAGCGCCCGCAAATATGCCTCTATCTGCGCGCGAGTGACGTCTAACAGGGGCCGCACGCAGATCTGACCATTCTCGTTGTGGGAACCAGGCACTGCGTCCTCCCGCAGCCGCAACACGGGATGAATGCCACTCAATCCTTCTGTCCAGGCTCCGCGCAGCAGCTTCATTAACACTGTTTCGGCCTGGTCGTCGAGCGTGTGAGCGGTCGCAATCTTATCCGCATTGCCCGAGGATAAAATCTGGCGAAAGACCTGGTAACGCAGGTTCCGCGCAGCTTCTTCGATCGATTCCCTCTGCTCGGCGGCGCGTTTCGGGGTATCGACCGCGATCATGTCGCACGGCAGGCTAAATTTTTCGGCCAACGCAGCGACAAATGCGGCATCCCGGACGGCGGAGGCCCCACGCAACCCATGCTCGACATGCAGAACACTCAGCACGATGCCAAGTTCGGCCTGGCGGCCCAACAAAGCTCTCAGAAGAGCGGTCGAGTCGGCGCCGCCCGAAACGGCCACGCAGACGCGATCTCCCGGCGCAAACAGACTGTTGTTCACAGGCAGGTCGGGCATCGGGTGCCCGGCGGGAGTAGTTCGTTTTGGCGATGTCTTTTTCATCATTATTGACGAAATTTTCCGTCATTATTGATAAATGTTGTAATTGTCACATGTCATCATTATTGAGAACATTTTTCATCATTCTTGATAAACGCTGTCATGGTCGATTGGAAGACTTGCATGGCTGCTCGTATACTTGCCGCATGGTTTCGAGCCCGGTTTCGAGAACAGCCCAGAGTACAGTTCAAACACGGCAGGCCACCCCTGAGGATGCACCTATTATCGCGCGCCACCGCCATCGCATGTTTGTCGATGCCGGGCGCGCCGACACCAGCACATTGCGCCGCGTGACCGAGGCGTTTGAGTCCTGGGTCGTTCCCATGATGCGTGAAGGCAAATACATGGGCTGGCTGGCGACAAGCGAGGGCAAAGTAGTTGCCGGCGCCGGGTTGATGATAATGGATTGGCCGCCGCACCCGCTGGACCCGGAGCCACACCGCGGCTATTTGTTGAACGTATATGTCGACCCGGAGTTTCGCCGCAAGCGGATCGCCAGCAACCTGATCGAGCTGGCATTGGCAGAGGCTCGCCGAAACAAAATTCGCGTCGTCTCCCTGCACGCAACCGAAGAAAGCCGCCGCATGTATGAAAGCAGCGGTTTCCGCCGCACAAATGAAATGTTCTACGTGGAGCCGGTGGAAGGATAAGGTGCCGCAACAACGGTCAGCCTGGGCGCCCCAAATGCTCCGCATACCCCTGCGGCTCATCTGGGAAAAGATGTAGCCCGCAGCGAGGAGAATGCTAGAACCTCGGCATACTGCCATGTCCAACATTTCAGAAATTTTCAAGTATCTTAGTGCGGTTAGATTCCCGGTTCCAAAAGTTCCCGCAGTGATGTTAAGAAATAGAATGCTGGCGCAGAATACAATTTGCCGGGTGCCCCAGAACCGCGCTTCGTTCCGAAGCCGGAAACCTAAGCACGTTTAGGTTATACTCTTCCTGTGGGTTCGCTCAGGTTCGATGGCATTTTGTTCGTCGTTTATTTTAACGACCATCTTCCGCGTCACGTTCATGGATTTCTGAACGAAGCAGAAGTGATCGTCGATCTTCTGCTGGATGGCAATGTCGCGTTGGCTGACCGCAGGGATGCTGTTCGCCCAGCGAATGCGAAGCGGTCCGACGTGTCGAAGATTTTGAACGCCGCGGCCCTGCACTTCAGAGAACTCACAGTCTTGTGGGAGGGGATTCATGGCAAAACATAAAGTCGTCACTACGAATGCGGAAATTGATCGGGCAATCGAGCAAGCCAGTAGCTTAAAGAATGATCCGCATGTGACAGGGGTGGAGTATAAGCCGGGGCCAGGGTTGGATTTTCTCGTTCTCAAGTTGAGCGACGGCCATCGGCATGTGATTCCACGAGAAGACTTGCAAGGGTTGCAATCCGCGACGAAAGAAGAGATCGCTCGCGTCGAAATCCTGGGGAATGGAACCGGACTTCATTGGCCAGCACTTAATCTCGATCATTATGTTCCCAGCATGCTTCGGCATGTTTACGGAACCAAACGCTGGATGGCGGAGATCGGCCGCAGCGGAGGCTCAGCAAAGAGCGCTGCCAAAAGAAAAGCATCGCGAACCAATGGGCTGAAGGGTGGTCGCCCCAGACAGAAAGAATTAGCTGCGACGGGAAGTTAGTCCATGATGAAGACGGATGGGCAAGCGTAGGCGAGATTTACGAACTACCCATCTGCTCCGGTATACTTCACATTTCATGCAGGTTTTTGTCATCATTCCCGCGGCTGGGCTCGGCACACGCATGGCGCCAAGCACCGGCGCGAAGCATGCGCCCAAGCAATTTCTCGAGTTGGGCGGCAAGCCGATCCTGGTGCTCACGATTCGCGCATTTCTCCAGGTTGAAGCCATTCAGCAGATTTTCGTTGCCGTACGAAAGAACGAAATCCAGCGCGTCGAAGCGCAGTTGCGCGAACATTGTTTGGAGGCGCGCATCTCCGTGGTGGAAGGCGGCGATACGCGGCAGGAATCCGTCCGGAACGCCTTGAAACTGCTTTCCGCGGAGGACCAGGACATCGTGCTGGTGCATGATGCCGTCCGTCCGCTGATCGATTCGGAAACCATCCGGCGCACCATCGAGCAGGTCGCGCGGCATAACGCGGCCATCGTTGGAGTGCCTGCGGTCGATACCATCAAGCAGGTGGAGCGGACTGCCGACGGCGCTATTATCACCTCGACGATTCCGCGGGAGCGCATTGTTCTGGCGCAGACGCCGCAGGGCTTCCGCTGCGATCTTCTACGGCGCGCGGTCGAAACGGCGGAGGCCGACGGGTTTGTGGGCACGGATGAAGCGTCGCTGGTAGAGCGGCTGGGAATTGAAGTTGCGGTGGTGTTAGGATCGCCTCGGAATTTCAAAATTACGCAGCCTGGAGATCTGGCGCTGGCCGAGTTTTATCTGAAGCAGCGCTGAACTTCGGTCGTATCCCAGGTTCAATGGTTTATAGCCGCATCAATATTTTTAGTTCACATTTCAATGTCCGGCAGATATTTATGCAGCTCGATCTAAACTCCGATACGGAAGCGATGACAACAGAATGAGAATTGGCTTTGGCTGGGATTCCCACGCCTTCAAACCCGGCGTTCCGCTCAGGATAGGCGGCATTGCCTTCGATCATCCCTCGGGGCTCGCCGGACACTCCGACGGCGATGTTTTGCTGCACGCCATCACCGATGCGCTGCTGGGCGCGGTGGCCGCGGGGGATATCGGCAGTTTTTTCCCGCCTGGCGACCCGCGCTGGAAGGACGCCGACTCGGCAGTCTTCCTGCAAACGGCGCTGGAAGAAGTTCAGAATGCCGGATACCGGATTTCAAACATCGATACGACGCTGATACTGGCGACACCGAAAATCGGGCCCGTGGCGGAAAAAATACGCGAACGCGTTGCGGAGCTGCTATCGATCGATTCCAGCAATGTGGGTATCAAGGCGAAAACTCCCGAGGGGCTGAACCAGGACGATGTGGCAGTCGCCCATGCGGTCGTGCTGCTCGAAAAGCTGGACGATGGCGACATGCTCGAACGCATCGCGTCCGCGGCCGAACCGCAGGCCGAGCAGCAGGAACAGGCCCAGACCCAGATGGATGACGTGGTCCGCAAGCTGGTGGGACGGACCACACGCGAGAGAGTCCGCAAACCCACCTTCAATACCGATGACATTACCTGAGAACAGATCCAGCTGAACTGCTTAGAGTTGAAACAGATCAGAAGTGGTAGGCGAATCCGATTGCCGGCTGCGACATGATGTATCTGCGGCCCGTGTCAAATTGTTTCAATCCAAAATCCGTGGTGTTGAAGACCTGCGCACGATACTGAACGCGTAAATCCCAGCTTGGGCTTAGTTCATAAGCGATTCCGCCGCCGAACAGCACAGTCAGGGATTTGGTTATCTGCGTGTCATAACTTGTCGTCTTGTAGCCGATCGGAGAAAAGAATATAAGACCGCCGCCACCCTCAACGAATGGATTGAACCTCTTGAACTCGAAGCTGCGCACATAGGCAAATGTTGCCTCCTGCATGCCGGTATAAACGCGCGCATTCGCGCTGCTGGTAAGGAACTTATTGGTGAAATGGCTGTAGGAGTAGTTCGCTTCAACCGCGCCATTGGGAGTCAACAGGTAGCGGTACCCTAGATAAAGTCCGGTACCCAGCGTCGATGTTTGTTTGACGAAGGGAGAGGAACTGCCGGATACATACGGCTGAATCACACCCATGGCACTTAGATTGATGTCTTGCCGGGCTCCCTCGTCCTGTGCGAAACCGGTCCGCGCCACCATGGGCAGCAGCAGACAGAGTAAAAAAAGCAACTTCTTCATTCCCTGGTGAACCCCTGGTCGATCAATTGGTCGATCAATTCGCCTGTCAAACTCTGAGTGAAGCTCATCCATCCCCGCGCACCCCAGGCTTCCGCGCATGCAACGGACCGGTTGGCGGAGGCGGGTGCATCGGTTGATAAATCCCGTTCCGTTAGAAGTGGTACGCGACCCCAATTGCCGGCTGCTGCATTACGTAATAGCGATTGGTGGAAAACTGGCCGATGCCCATATCCACAGATTTAAAGACGAACGCGCGGTACTGGACGCGCAGATCCCAGCTGGGACTCAACTCATAAGCGATACCGCCTCCAAGCAACGCCGCGGTCGCTTTTGTGTTTGCCCCTGCGTTGGTCGTGGTGCCCGTATCGTCGATCGGCCGGAACATCAGTATGGCCGCGCCGGCTTCGGCAAACGGATTGAATTTTTTATAAACAAAACTGTGGACGTAGGCGACCGAGCCTTCCTGGAGGGAGTTGTGGAATCTCGCGCTCGAGAAGGGCGAAGTATATTTCATATCGAACTGGGAATACTGATAGTTGCCTTCAATGGCGCTGCTCGGCGTCAGCATGAAACGGTATCCCAACAGAACGCCCTTACCCAATGTCGAGGTCTGTGTAACTGCATTTCCCGTGATGGTGGGTTGATATGTGCCAACGAAGCTGGCGCTGACGTCCTGCCGACTCTCCTGCGCAAAGCCGATGGAGGCCAGCATGGGCAGCAGACAAAGCAAAAAAAACAACTTCTTCATTCGGTGATGAATCCCCTCGTCCGCCAAGCCTGGCACGCGGTTGAACGGAACGTGCCCCGCGCGCGAAAATGGTTTGGCTCTCAAATCGTGACTATTTGCAATTGTACCTGTCAGGATGTTTCTTCGGCAGCCAGGGAGCTGATTTTTCGGCGGGAATGAACGACGCGCTGAACCACAAAAGGTTGGTTCCATCAAGCTGACAACGAAGAGCAGAGAGTCGCGAATTCCCTGCTCTCGATTGGGGTTTAACTTATTGCTGGGGCGGCGGCGGCGGCGTCCCGCCCGGCGCAGATCCCGGAGCAGATCCCGGAGCAGATCCCGGACCCTGGCCCATGCGGCGATTTCGCATGCGATCCCGCTGCTGCTGCATATCCTGCTCAAACTGCTGCTTCTGGCTGTCGGTCATAATGGCTTCCAGCTTCTGATGCGTGTCCTGCATCAAAGTCCGCGTTTGCTGACGGCGCTGCTGAGGACTCTGCGAGGTGTCGTTCCGCATCGACTCCATCTGCTTGTGCTGATCCTGGAGGATGGGCAACATCTGCTGTTGCTGGTCCGGCGTCAGGTTCAGCATTTTGGTCAGATGTTTCAGCTGGCGTTTTGGATTCGGGGGACCATGATGACGCATGCCCATCTCACCCTGAGAGTTGGATTGAGGAGCTGCCATTGCGGGGGAGTCCGACGGCGGAGCCGTGGTCTGCGCCAGCATAGCGGCGGGAACGCAGAGAGCGATGCCGAGAGCCGTCACTCCCGTGCTCATCAAATGGAACACTTTACGATTCGTCATAAATTGAACCTTTCTGGCGTGTCTGCATTCGCAGACGCGCATGGTGTAGGTGTAGACGTCGATACAAATCGGAAGTTGCGCGGCTTCTCTGCAATTCAACTGTTCTATGGGTGCCGCTACACCGCTCGTTCCACCTGAAAATGAAATGGGTCGCCTCGCTCATTCGCCATCGATTCCACGACTTTAAGAAACGCCAGAGCAGCATGCGATAACGTGGCGTGGCGGCGATGGACCACGCGCAGGCGGCGCTCAAAGGACAGCTCCGGCACGCGCAGCTGCACCAGTTCGCCGCGCTCGATTTCCGGCCGCGCCGTCAGGCCGGGCAGCAGCGCCACGCCATTTCCCATGGCTACGAACCGCTTGATGGCCTCGAGACTGGGCAGCTCCACAGCCATGTTCAACGGCGTCCGGTGCCGCTGAAATGCCTGCACCACCTTCTGCCGCAGCGGAGATGGAACATTGTGCGCGATGAAGTTCTCCGCTCCGAGCTGATGAATCGAAACTTCTCCCCCATGCGCGAGCGGATGTCCTGGATGCATGACGAACACCAGTTCATCGCGATACACCACGATCGACTTGATCTGCGGATCCTCGGGCCGATACGAGACGATGCCGCACTCGACGGAGTGCTGCAACAATCCTTCCGTCATGCGGCTGGCCAGCGAGCGCTGCACAGTCACCTGAATCTGCGGCGACAGGCGCCGGAAAGCGTCGATCACCGGCAGCAAATACAGGCAGGTATATTCGTTGGCCGCAAGGTTCAGCCGGCCGCGATGCAGGGAGCGCAGTTCCGACAGCGCCGTCGCAGCCTCTCCCCGCAGGTTGAGCAACCGTTCGGCGTATTCCCGCAGTACTTCGCCGGCGGCGGTCAATGTGGCGTCCCGCGCGGCCCGGTCGAAGAGGACTTCGTCCATTTCCACTTCCAGCTTGCGAATGACCTGGCTGACCGCCGGCTGAGTGCGATGGAGCCGCGTCGCGGCGCGGGAGAAACTGCGTTCCTGGGCCACCGCCATGAAAGTTTCCAGTTGAAACAGGTCCATTGAAAATCCTTATAGCCAGCAAAGCGATGCGCACGTTGATAACATATTCTAATGCAAAAAGTTATTTGCATTAGAATACATTATGTTAAAGTGTTAAGTACGGCCTGTTCCCGTTCCAGCCGTAAATTGAGGCAAAGACATGCAGCAAGAGCGTATCTTTTTCTTCGACACCACACTCCGTGATGGAGAGCAGTCCCCGGGCTGCAGCATGTATATGGCCGAGAAGCTGCGGCTGGCCCGGCAGTTGGAATTGCTCGGCGTCGATGTCATCGAAGCCGGATTCGCCATCGCCTCCGAGGGAGACTTTGCTTCCGTAGAGACGGTGGCCCGCAACATACGCGGACCGCGCATCGCTTCCCTGTCGCGCGCGAAGGAAGAAGATATTACCGCCGCGGCCCGGGCGCTGGAACACGCGGAACGCTCGCGCATCCACATTTTTCTGGCCAGCTCCGACATCCATCTCAAATACAAGCTGAAAATTTCTCGCGAACAGGCCCTCGAGCAGGCCGATAAATCGGTGCGCTTCGCCCGCACCTACTTCGACGATGTTGAGTTCTCCCCGGAGGATTCCACGCGGACCGATCCAGACTTTTTATGCACCATCGTCCAGACCGCCGTGGATGCGGGCGCGACCGTCATCAATCTTCCCGACACCGTGGGATATACGATCCCGCACGAATACGCGGCCATATTCCGCCGATTGAAAGAACGGGTGCGGGGCATCGAAAATGTCCTGCTTTCGAGCCATTGTCATGACGATCTCGGCATGGCGGTGGCGAATAGCCTGGCGGCGCTGGAAGCCGGAGCGCGGCAGGTGGAGTGCACCATCAACGGAATTGGCGAGCGCGCCGGCAATGCGGCGCTGGAAGAGATCGCCGCCGCCATGCATGTGCGCCAGGACAAGCTGCCCTACACGCATTCCATCGATCTTGAACAGCTCTACCCGACCAGCCGGATGTTGACCGACATCATCACCTTCGGACCTTCGCCGAACAAGGCGATCGTGGGCAGCAACGCTTTTTCGCACGAGGCAGGAATTCATCAACATGGCGTAATGTCGAATCCGTTGTGCTACGAAATCATTACCCCGGCACAGGTGGGAGTGCCGGCGAACCGGATGGTGCTGGGCAAGCACTCTGGACGCCACGCATTAGGCCATCGCCTGGGCGAACTCGGCTACAAGCTCGACCACAAGGAACTGGAGATCGCGTATGACCATTTTGTCGCATTCGCGGACCGCAAGAAATCGGTCTTCGATCAGGACCTGATCGGCATCGTTTTGACGCATCTGCGTCCTGAATCGATTCCGGAATCGCACGACGGAGCGGCGACTATTTCTCCGCAAGGGTAGATTCTCTGATTGAAGAAAACGTAACGCAACCAACAGTATGTTGAAGTGAGTCATTCTGAACGGAGCGTAGCGCAGTGAAGAATCCAGAGAATATTCGCCTGGGTTGCGCCGCCATTATCTTCCGGGTTCTTCGCGGCGCTCAGAATGACGAATGTTATTAGGAGATGAGGACACCAATGGAAATCAAAGTCACAGTCGTTGCCGGAGATGGAATCGGGCCTGAAGTTACGCGCGAGGCCATGGAAATTCTGGATACTGTCGGCCAGCTGAACGGGCATAAATTTCAGTTTGTGGAAATGCCCATCGGCGGCGTAGCCATTAAGCAGCACGGTTCTCCGCTGCCGACTGCGACACTCGATGCGGCGCTTGCGAGCGATGCGGTTCTGCTGGGCGCGGTGGGGAGCAATGAGTTCAACGCCCTCCCTCCAAGCAAACGGCCCGAAGCGGGCTTGCTGCAGTTACGGCACGCGCTGGGCGGCTTCGCCAATCTGCGGCCCTCGATCGCCTATGCCGCGCTGAATAACAATTCTCCGCTGCGCCCGGAGGTCACCGATGGGGCCGACATCCTGTTTGTGCGGGAGCTGCTCGGCGGTCTTTATTTCGGCGAACCGCGGTCCTGGGATAAGGAGGGGGGCGTGGCGCTGAATACCATGCGCTACACCCGGAATGAAGTCGTGCGGGTGGCGCGCATCGCGTTTGAGCTGGCTCAGAAACGCCGCCGCAAAGTTACTTCCGTCGATAAGGCAAACGTGCTCGAAGTCTCGCAGATGTGGAGGGCGACAGTAATTGATGTGGCGGCGGAATATCCAGACGTCACGCTCGAACATCAATATGTCGACGCGTGCGCCATGCACCTGATGAACACTCCGCGTAATTTTGACGTGGTGCTGACGGAGAATTTGTTCGGCGACATCCTTTCCGATGAAGCGGCAGTCATCACCGGCTCGCTGGGCATGCTGCCTTCCGCGACCATCGGCGGCAAAGTGAACCTGTACGAACCGGTGCACGGTTCGGCTCCGGACATTGCGGGAACGGGCAAAGCGAATCCGCTGGGCGCGATTTTGACCGCAGCCATGCTGCTGCGCCACTCGGCGAATCTGGAGCAGGATGCGCAGGCAATAGAATCCGCTGTCCAGCGTGTTCTGGCGCGCGGCTATCGCACCGCGGACCTGGCGCGCACCAACCAACCCGATCAGCAGATCGTAACCACGCGGGAGATGGGGAAGCTCGTATTTGAAGTGCTGAACGAGATCATTGATCGCAGGCAGGCGCTGCACGCTGTTTAAAGGAAAAGTTAGTGGACTGTCGCAAAGAAAACGTTCGCGGTGGAAATGCTGTACGCCGAGGTCTCAAAAGCGAGACCCGGAGCACCCGGCTTCACGCTGTTTAAGAATTACCCTTCGAGTGCAATCAACAACCGGCAACAGGAACCAAGCGAAAGAAATATGGCAAACGACAAGAAAACACTTTTTGAAAACATCTGGGATGCGCACGTAGTCGCCGCGTCGGAAGGCGAGCCGGCCTTGCTGTATATCGACCTGCATCTGCTGCATGAAGTGACCTCTCCGCAGGCATTTGAAGGGTTGCGTCTGGCCGGCCGCAAGGTGCGCCGTCCCGACCGCTCCCTGGCGACCGTGGACCACAACGTGCCTACAACGATGCTGGACCGTTCGATCATCAAAGACGCCATTGCCGCGAAGCAGATCGAGACGTTGCGTCGTAATTGCGAGGAGTTTGGCATCGAGCTTTACGACGTGCAGTCGCCGGAGCAAGGCATTGTCCATGTCATCGGGCCGGAACTCGGGTTCACCAAACCCGGCATGACGATCGTCTGTGGAGACAGCCACACCAGCACCCACGGCGCGTTTGGCGCACTCGCCTTCGGCATCGGCACCAGTGAAGTGGAGCATGTGCTGGCCACGCAATGCCTTCCGCAGTCGAAGCCGAAGACCTTCCGCATCTCGGTTGAAGGAGAACTGCCCGGCGCGGTCACGGCAAAGGACATCGCGCTCGGCATCATCGGACGCATCGGCACCGATGGCGCTACGGGATATGTAGTCGAATACGCTGGCTCGGCGATTCGTTCCCTTTCGATGGAGGGCCGCATGACAGTCTGCAACATGAGCATCGAAGCGGGCGCGCGTGCCGGCATGATTGCCCCCGACAGGACAACGTTCGCCTATCTCAAAGGCCGTCCCGAATCGCCGCAAGGCGCAGCGTGGGAGGAAGCCGTCGCGCATTGGAGCGCGTTGCCTTCTCATCCGGAAGCAAAATTTGACCGCGAACTGATCCTCTCCGCGCAGGAGTTGACGCCGTTCGTTACCTGGGGAACCCATCCGGGAATGGTCGTCTCCGTCACCGGAGAGGTGCCCAGCCCCACGCTGGCGCCGTCCGACTCGGAACGCCGCGCCTACGAACGAGCTCTCGAGTATATGGCGCTTATTCCCGGCACTCGGATCGAAGAAGTCCCGATCGACCGCGTGTTCATTGGCTCCTGCACCAACTCGCGGATTGAAGACCTGCGGGCCGCCGCCAAGATCGTCACCGGCTATAAGGTGAACACCCATGTGCGCGCGATGGTTGTACCCGGCTCTCAGCATGTAAAGGCGGAGGCCGAGAGCGAAGGTCTGGATCGCATCTTCCGCGAAGCTGGATTTGAATGGCGCGAACCCGGTTGCTCCATGTGCCTGGGGATGAATCCCGACATTCTGGAGCCGGGAGAACGCTGCGCTTCAACCAGCAATCGAAATTTTGAGGGCCGGCAAGGCCGCGGCGGACGGACGCATCTCGTCAGTCCGGTAATGGCAGCGGCGGCCGCGATTGAAGGCCACTTCACCGATGTTCGCAACTGGAAATTTCGCAATTAGGTGTCGGACCGCGGAGAATCCCAGGCCTCAGAATCGAGACCTGGGGTACCCGCCGGATGTACAACAACAGGAGTTTTGGAAATCGCATGAAACCATTTCGCGCCCTTACCTCGCTGGCCGCACCGCTCGACGCCGTAAATGTCGATACGGACCAGATCATTCCGAAGCAATTTTTGAAGCGTATCGAGCGCACCGGCTATGGCGAGTTTCTATTTTTCGACTGGCGTCTCAAAGCCGATCGCACTCCCGACCCGGAGTTCTCCCTGAACAAGCCCCACTATAAAGGCGCGGAGATACTCGTTGCCGGACGCAACTTCGGTTGCGGTTCCTCCCGCGAACATGCGGCGTGGGCGTTGGGCGATTATGGTTTCCGCTGCGTCATTGCGCCCAGCTTCGCCGACATCTTCTACTCGAATGCAGCGAAGAATGGAATCCTGCTGGTCACATTGCCGGATGAAAAAGTCGCTCAACTGCTGGAACGCGCAAAGCAGCCCGGCTACAAGCTGACTGTTTCTCTGGAAACGCAGACGGTCGAGGACGCGCAGGGATTTCACGAGTCGTTCGCCATCGATGAGTTCCGCCGCTCGTGCCTGCTGGAAGGGTTGGACGATATCGATCTGGCGATGCGGCACAACCAGACGCTCGACAACTTTGAAAAGAAACATGATGCCGCATTCTGGACTGCTCCCCGGCAGCAAGGGGCGCGCGCATGAGCGATAACGGCACGCACAATCCCCCTCTCAATCCGAAGCACAACAGCATTCCGCTGACGGAGGGGCCCAGCCGCGCGGCGGCGCGCTCCTACCTGCGCGGGGTCGGGTTCAGCAAAGAGGATTTGCATAAACCCATCATCGGCATCGCCAACACGTGGACCGAGATTGGCCCGTGCAATTTTCATCTCCGCATCGTTGCCGAAGCGGTGAAGCAGGGCGTGCGGGATGCGGGGGGAACGCCGATGGAGTTCAATACCATCACCATCTCCGACGGCATCACCATGGGCACGCAGGGCATGAAAGCGTCGCTGGTCTCGCGCGAAGTCATCGCCGACTCCGTGGAGCTGGTGGCGCGCGGCAATTTGTTTGACGGCCTGATTGCCATCGCGGGCTGCGACAAAAATATGCCCGGCACGGTGATGGCCCTCGCGCGGCTCGACATCCCATCGCTGATGCTTTACGGCGGTTCCATCGCACCCGGCCATCTGCATGGAAAAGACATCACGATCCAGGATGTTTTCGAAGGCATCGGAGCGCACTCCGCTGGCAGGATCACCGACGAGCAGCTAGAAGAGATTGAGGCGGCGGCTTGCCCCGGCGCGGGGGCCTGCGGCGGCCAGTTCACGGCCAATACGATGGCGATGGCGTGCGAGTTTCTCGGCATCTCGCCTATCGGCCTGACGGGCGTGCCCGCGCTTTCACCGGAAAAAGGCAAAGCCTCCCGCGCCGCTGGCGCGCTGGTCATGGAGCTGGCGAAGCGCGACCTGCGGCCCAGCAAAATCATCACCCGCCAATCGCTGGAAAATGCCATCGTCTCGGTTGCGGCCTCGGGCGGCTCCACGAATGCGGTGCTGCATTTGATTGCCATCGCCCATGAAGCGGGCATTGAGCTTTCGATCGACGACTTCGACCGCATCAGTTCGCGCACGCCGCTGCTCTGCGACTTGAAACCGGGCGGCAACTATGTTGCCAAGGATTATCAGGAAGCAGGCGGCAGCCGTCTGCTGGCCAAGCGTTTGATCGATGCCGGTCTGCTCGATGGATCGACGATCAACGTGACCGGACACACGCTGGCGGAGGAAGCGGCCCAGGCAGTTGAAGCCCCCGGCCAGAAAGTGATTTACACCGTCGAGAAGCCCATCAAGCCGACCGGCGGTCTCGTCATCCTGAAAGGCAATCTTGCGCCGGAGGGCTGCGTCATCAAGGTGGCTGGCCACAAGCGATTGCAGCATAGCGGACCGGCCCGTGTTTTCGAAACGGAAGAAGCATGTTTCGCGGCGATCGAATCCGGAAAAATCAAGCCGAATGATGTGCTCGTCATCCGCTATGAAGGGCCGCGTGGAGGACCGGGCATGCGCGAGATGCTCGCCGTCACCGCTGCTGTTGCCGGCATCCCAGAGCTAAGTGAAACGGTTGCCCTGCTGACCGATGGCCGCTTTTCCGGCGCCACGCGCGGGCTGATGGCGGGCCACGTGGCTCCCGAAGCCGTGCTGGGCGGCCCCATCGCTGCGGTGCGCGACGGAGACATTATCGTTTTCGATATTCCGAAGCGCGAGCTGCGAGTGGAACTGACCGATGGCGAGATCGCAACTCGCATGAAGAATTGGCAGGCCCCGGCGCCACGCTATCCGCGCGGAGTGTTTCGTAAATATGCCGACAGCGTGGCCTCGGCATCGCGCGGTGCGGTGACGAATTACTGATGGAGCGGTTGGGAACAGAACAGCTTTTGGATGGAGAAGGCAGTCATGGACAATTCTGGAAATACAAGTTCCAGTAATCGAAATTCTTCAGACGACGCGATCTACAGCCAGCCGACCCGGTTGACCGGCGCGGAAACAATCTGGGCAACGATGGTGGGCGAAGGCGTGCGCGATGTCTTCGGTTATCCCGGCGGCGCGATTCTTCCCGCCTACGATGCGCTGCGGAAATTTCCCATCCGGCACATTCTCGTCCGGCATGAGCAGGGCGCGGCCCACATGGCCGACGGGTATGCACGGGCTTCCGGACGTGTCGGCGTTGCCGTCGCGACCTCCGGGCCGGGCGCTACCAATCTCGTGACCGGCATCGCCACCGCCATGCTGGATTCAATCCCGATGGTTTGCGTCACCGGCCAGGTGTCGAGCAAGGTGCTGGGAACAGATGCGTTTCAGGAAGTCGACATCACCGGGATCACGCTTCCGGTGACGAAACATAATTATCTGATCAACCGGACGGAAGATATTGCACCGGCCCTGCGCGAGGCCTTCCTGATCGCCAAGTCTGGGCGTCCCGGCCCGGTGCTGGTTGACATCACAAAAGATGCGCAGCAAAACTCCGCCATCTTCGACTTCGCCGCCGCAGCACCGGCGCCGCACCGCCCGCATCCCATGTTGGGCGCGGACGATGCCGCGATGCGCGACGCGCTTGAATTGCTGCGCAGCGCGCAGCGTCCGGTGATCCTGGCCGGACACGGCATCCTGCATTCCGGCGCGCTTGAACAGGTGCGCACGCTGGCGGAACGGGCGCAGATTCCTGTGGCCTGCACGCTGCTGGGTATGACTTCGTTTCCCGCATCGCATCCGTTGAATCTCGGCATGATGGGCATGCACGGCGAAAGCTGGGTCAACCATGCAATCCAGCAGGCCGATGTGCTGATCGCCTGCGGCATGCGGTTCGACGACCGCGTGACGGGCACACTGGCCACTTACGCCACCAATGCGAAGAAGATTCATATCGAGATCGACCCCGCGGAGGTCAACAAGAATGTTCGCGTCGATGTAGCGCTGGTCGGCGACTTGAAACAAATTCTGGAGACGCTGCTTCCGCTGATGGCGAATCGCGATGGCTCTCCGTGGCTGAACACCATTTCCACGATGAAAGGCCATGCGGCTGTCCGCGATATTCAACAACTGCCCGATAACGGACATTTGTACGCAGCGCACGTCATCAACGACATCTGGCGCGAGACCAACGGAGACGCCATTGTCGTGACCGACGTGGGCCAGCACCAGATGTGGGAGGCGCAGTATTACAAGCACAACCGTCCTCGCTCGCTGATCACCTCCGGCGGCCTGGGAACCATGGGGTTTGCGCTGCCCGCCGCCATCGGCGCCAAGGTCGCCTGCCCGGACAAGGAAGTCTGGGTAATCGCCGGCGACGGCGGCTTCCAGATGACCAGCCCCGAGCTGTCCACCATCGCGCAGGAGAATCTCGACATCAATATCGCCATCGTGAATAACGGCTATCTCGGAATGGTGCGCCAGTGGCAGGAGTTTTTCTACGACAAAAATTACCAGTCCACTCCGCTGCTCAGTCCAGATTTTGTCAAGCTGGCGGACGCACACGGCATCCGCGGCGCGCACGTCCGGCAGCGGTCGGAAGTGATTGCAACGGTCGAGACCGCGCGCACACATAAGGGCGCTTTCCTCCTCGATTTTCACGTCGAGCAGGAAGACTCCGTTTATCCCATGATTCCAACCGGAGCGGCGCTGCATGAAATGATCCGCCGGCCGTCAGAAAATCCGCTGGTCGAAACAGCGACGGAACTTTAAGGAGCTGATTGATGAATGTTTCTCGGAATTTAAGGATCTCCGGCAGCGGCTGAAGCCGCTGGATATATGGCGATCAGCGGCGTGGTTAAAGCCACGCCCCCTACAAGAACGCATTCATGCAGCAACGCATTGATGCGGGGATTGAAAACCGCATTGGTGTAGCAGGAAAAAAACAGGTCCCTCGACTGCGTCATTACGCTGCGATGACTTTGCTCAGGATGACGCTTAATTTTTCACGCTACAGTATTTGTGAAACCGATATAGGAAGCTGGAACCGCATGTTGCATACGTTTGTGGTGTTGGTCGAGGACAAGCCGGGTGTGCTGTCGCGCGTTACCTCGTTGTTTCGCCGATTGAATGTCAATATCACTTCTCTGACCGTCGGCAACAGCGAAACGGCAAGCGTCTCGCGGATGACCATCGTGTCGGATGCCGCTGAGGACCGCGCGCATCGCATCATGGCCTCTCTCTATAAGCTTCAGGATGTTCTGGAGATCGACGATGTAGGCCGTCACTCGGCGGTGATCCGCGAGCTGGCCCTGCTGAAAGTTGCGACCCGTGTGGAAACGCGCTCCGATCTGTTTCAACTGGCGGAGGTTTTCCACGCGCGGATCGTCGACCTGGCCCCGGAATCGCTTATGCTGGAGATCACTGGCAGCGCCAGCAAGATTGAAGGGCTGGTGCAGATTCTTAACGAAAGCAACTACCGCATCCTTGAAATGGCGCGCACAGGACGCATGGCGATGCGGCGCGGACACCACACCAGCCGGGTTGTCGAAGCATTGAGCGATACTACAAAACCCGCAGCGCCCAACGAGTCGGTCCTCGCAAATAAACGAAAACGCGGAGCGATCGACTTGATCGCGCAAGCAGACCCCGCATAATTCAGCCTAGAGCTTACCCAAAACGGAGAAAACAAAAATGGCAAAGACCTACCATGATGAAGACGCAGACCTGGAACTGATCCGCAAGAAGAAAGTAGCCATTCTCGGCTATGGTTCGCAGGGACACGCCCATGCGCTCAACCTGAAGGACTCCGGCGTCGAAGTACGCATCGGACTCCCGGCTGGAAGCAAATCGAAGGCGCGCGCGGAACGGGTCGGGCTTCAGGTGATGACCACTTCCGAAGCCGCGCAATGGGCGGATGTCATCATGCTGCTGGCGCCGGACCAGACTCAGGGCAAAATCTATGCCGACTCCATCGCGCCCCATTTAACCGCCGGCAAAACGATGATGTTCGCCCACGGCTTCAACATCCGTTACGGGACCATCAAACCACCCGCGGATGTCGACGTCAGCATGGTCGCGCCGAAGGCGCCGGGCCATCGCGTGCGCGAAGTATTTCAGGAGGGCGGAGGAACGCCTGGCCTGGTTGCGGTCCATCAGGACGCCAGCGGCAAGGCCCTGGCACTGGCGCTCTCCTACGCCAAAGGAATTGGGTGCACCCGTGCCGGAGTGCTCGAAACCACGTTCAAAGAAGAAACGGAAACCGATCTGTTCGGTGAGCAGGCTGTACTCTGCGGCGGAGTCAGCGCGCTGGTAAAGGCCGGCTTTGAAACGCTGACCGAAGCAGGCTATCAGCCGGAGGTCGCATACTTCGAGTGCATGCATGAGCTGAAACTGATCGTCGATCTAATGTACCGCGGCGGCCTTGCGTACATGCGACATTCGATCTCCGACACGGCCGAGTACGGCGACTACATCGCCGGCCCGCGCATTGTAACCGAGGAAACCCGCGCCGCCATGCGGAAACTGCTGGCGGAAATCCAGGATGGAACGTTTGCGAAACACTGGCTGGATGAGAACGCGACCGGACGCAAGTGGTTCGAGCAGAAACGGCTGGACGAAGCAAAACACTCGATTGAACGTACGGGCGAGCCGCTGCGAGCCGCCATGCCATTCCTCGATCCCGTCACGGTGAAGAACGGTACGGTTGAGCCCGCGGAGAAACCGGCCCCTGCCGCTGTCGGCGCATAGTCGAACGGTTTTTCCAGTTCAATACCTGATGAAGAGCATCCGTCTCTTCATCAGGTATTTCATGAGACCAGGGCTGTTCACACTACTCGCCAGGTTCAGAATAATATTCAGGTGTACCTCAGCGCCTGAAGGCGCGCCCCGGCGACCTCTCATCCCCGGACTGAAGTCCGGGGTCTACCCGCAAACAGTCCAATCGAGCTACACTGCCGATGTTTCAGAATGATATTCAGGTGTACCTCAGCGCCTGAAGGCGCATTCCGGCGACCTCTCATCCCCGGACTGAAGTCCGGGGTCTACCCGCAAACAGTCCAATCGGGCTACACTGCCGATGTCCCGATCCCTCGGAGGGATCACATGGCTCAGGGAACATTCTTCACCACCTCTTGCACGCAAACTCCGGTAAGTCGGAGCGGGCGCGTTAGACGGCTTGCCGGAACAATTCCGAAGCTTCGTACCTCAGCGCCTGAAGGCGCGCCCCGGATTCGAACCCGGTTCCCCGGACTGAAGTCCGGGGTCTACCCGTCTTATCCCCGGTCTACCTGAGTGTGAAAGCGGTCGTAAACGGCATTCAACACGTCCAGCCGGTCTACTCGTCTTATCTACCTGAGTGTGAACACGCCTTGGCGGGAACTGCTCTCATGCGAACTGCGTATACTCCCCTGTAACTTTGTGTAGTCTATGCTGGGAGGAGTGTTATGAATTCCCAAACTCGATCGATCGCTTCAACATCCGACCTTCCTCCAGGCCTTTCCAGACTTCATTCGCCGGAACCTGCGGTTCTGGATGCGCTGCGCCGCGTTCGTCAGTTAGACGGGCTGACGGAGCAGGAATATCGATGGCTGCTCCAGCATAGCCTGGAGTATTCCGCCCCGGCCGGCACTCGTCTGTTCAGCGATGGCGATCCGGCGACCTACATGACGATTCTGCTTTCCGGCGAGGTTCAGGTCCGACGGCAAAATGTCGGCCAGGGGGGCATTTTCATCGGACGGTCCGGTCATATCACCGGCGTTCTTCCCTTCTCCCGCATGAAAACCTCGGGGGGAAATGGAATCGCGACCGAAGACGTATGGGTGCTGCTGATCCACAAGGAGCTGTTCCCGGAAATGCTGGCCGCTATCCCCTCCATGGGCCAGCGTTCTGTGTCCATCCTGCTGGATCGGGTGCGGGAAGTCACCCGGCTGGAGCAGCAGGCGGAAAAGTTGAGCGCTTTGGGAAAGCTCGCGGCCAACCTGGCGCATGAGTTGAATAACCCGGCCAGCGCCGCGCAACGCGCCGCCAGCAACCTGCTCGCAGAGCTGCGCGTTTACGGGAAGGTGAGCTTCGATGCCGGCAGACTCTGTTTAACCGACGAGCAGGAAACCCGCTATATGGAATGGAACTCGAGCCTTCGGGCGGCCATCGAGCGGCGTTCGAAGGAACCGGCCCCGCTGGAAAGCGGCGCGCTGGAAGAGCGGTTGACTCGATGGCTGGAACAGCACAAGGTTTCCGACATCTGGTCGATCGCGCCGGTCTTCGCGGAGGCCGGAATTGAACCGGCGGACCTGGCGGTGCTGGATGAATTTCTGGATAACGAAGCCGCCAATCTGGCGATGGCGCATTTTGCCTCGTCTCTGCGCGCCGAGCATATGACCGGGGCAGTTCTCGAGTCGACTGCAAGAATTTTTGAGCTGATCCATGCCATTCAGCAATATTCCCACATGGATCAGGGTTCCCTGCAGGATGTCGATCTGGCGCAATCGCTCGAAAACACGTTGAGCATGCTGCACTATCGGATGAAGGATGTGCGAGTGGACCGTGAGTTCGAGGCAAACCTGCCGCGCATTACCGCCAATGGCGGCGAATTGAACCAAATTTGGATGACTCTTCTTGAAAATGCACTAGATGCGATGGAAGAGAAGGGGAGGATTCGATTGTCGACCCACCATACCGGCGACATGGTTCAGGTGGAGGTTTGGGACGACGGCCCGGGAATTCCGCCGGAGCTGCACAGCCGCATTTTTGAGCCATTTTTTACTACGAAACCGGGAGGCCGGGGACCAGGGCTGAGCCTCGACGCGGTCCATCGCATTTTGAGCCGGTATCGCGGATTCATCGACGTGCAATCGAGGCCCGGTGCAACCTGCTTCCAGGTGCGGATTCCTTTACAGCAAGCGGGGGCTTACTGAGGCCGCAAGCGGATCGCCTGCTACTTTTCGATTTCAACGCCGCGCCAGAACGCAACGTGATTCTTGATGGCGCGCGCCGCCGGTTTAGGATCGGGATAGTACCAGGCGGCATCGGAATTCTCCTGCCCATCGACCAGGATCGTGTAATAGCGCGCCTGCCCCTTCCAGGGACAAGTCGAAATCGTCGAGCTTGACCGGAAGAACTCGCGATCGATCGAATCGTGCGGAAAGTAAATGTTCCCCTCTACCTGCTGGGTCTTATCGCTCTCTGCGAGTACCTTGCCATTCCAGACCGCTTTCGCCATAAGTTCGCTCGACTCCTTCATATTTCACCATACCAGATCGCTGTCCGTCCCTGCCGAAGCGGAGGTAAGCGGCGAGTAGATGATTTTTTCTCGCGCGTGCGATCGTAGATTTTCCGCGCGGCAAGAAAAAGAGGACGCGCCATCAGCATGTCCTCTTTTCCCAGCTATTGCGCGAACTGTTCGATCGCAAATGAAGATCTTACATCCCCATGGAGTGCGCCTTCGTGACCTTATCGACATGGATCGAGTTGTTGGTCGAATCGACGGTGGCAACCACTTTGACCTTTTCGCCATAGTAGTTCTGGACTGAATCCGTGTTGTCGATCGCCCATACCTTGTTTTTGGAATCGACGAAAACAGCCGTCGATCCGCCGTCAATGCACTTTTTCACGCAAGCCGCGTCGTGGTTCTTGGCGCCGCATTTCGCGTCGCTGATCCAGCCGTTCAGTTTGTGTGTTTTCATTGTTTGCGCGCCGGCTAACGCAGTCATACTGCCCAGAGCTAAAGCAAACGCGAGGTGCCTGGTAATTTTCATCGTGTGACTCCTTAGGTTCTCGTCCGTCGATCGACGGGTTTACTCGACTCGATAGTTGTACTAGGTAAGATTGAGACTTGGCAAGCAAGTTCCTCCCGCTATCCCCATTTTCAAGAAGTTCGCGCCTGTATGGACTTTAACATCTCGTTATAAATATCTCGGGCAGATGGATATTTCTCGATGAGCTTGGCCGTGTGACGCATAAACGGTCTGCCGACCCTGGCTTGATATTCCTCCCGGAAAGAATGGAATTTCGCGAAGATATATAACCCTTCGCCGTTGGAGTCGACAAATAGATCAGCCTTTACGGCTCCATGCAGCACCAGTGACGCGGCCATTTCCCAATAACTCAGCACCTGGCGGAAATAGGAGTTTTCCTCCGCGCCCGAACCCTGCGCCACAGCCAGAAGTTCTTCAGCGGTAACAGGGTTAAATTCGAAGATCAGCCAATGACGCGCTTTGCGAAGGACAGTTTCCCGGCGAAGCTCATACAGCTTGAGGATCAGTGTGGCATCTTCATAGGTTGCAATCTGACTTTCCATTTCCCTCCTATCCTTCTAATTGCAACCCTATACCGTATCGCGAAGACGCGTTCCCGAAGATACCTTCTTAGACGGCAGCGGCTCCGACGGTTTCGGCCTCTTTCACCTTCTCGGCCTCTACCGGGGCGTCTCCAATGCGTTCCTGAAAGTGGCAGATAACTGCATTCGACTGCGATGGGGTTGCCGCTCCGGCTGCGGCCTTTTTGTTTCGTCCCTTCGACGGCTTTTCCTCTGCACTTTGCTTTTCGTTGTTCGGGCAGATGAGATAGACCCCGGACTTCAGGGTCTTTTCCAGCAAATACGGACTGCCGCACTCCGGGCAGACCTGGGGAACGGGTTTCAAGTTGGAAGTGAAATCGCACTTGGGATAATTCGTACATCCGTAGAAAAGATTGCCGCGGCGCGCCTTGCGTTCGGCGATATCTCCTTCGCCGCACGTTGGACACTTCACACCCGTCAGGTTTTGCTTGATGTATTTGCATTTCGGATAACCACTGCAGGAGACGAATTCTCCATACTGCCCGCTGCGCCGCACAAGCTGCATGCCGCACTTCGGGCAATTTTCATCGAGCGGCACGGGAGGCTTCTGCTGCTGCTTCGCCGTCAGCTTACGGATGGTCTTGCACGGCGGATCTTCACTGTATCCGGGACAGGCCATAAACTGGCCGAAGGGTCCATTGCGCAGCACCATGACGCGTCCGCAGTTCTCGCAGAATTCCTCTTCCGCTTCGGCTCCCTGCGCCTCCGGCGTATTCAGGTTCGGTTTCGCTTCAAAATTCTCCCGCGTGAACTTGCAGCTGACCTGTTCCACGACCAGTTTGCGCTCCGGCCCGGCTGATTCGGCGAGCGCCGCTTCCAATTCCTTTCTGTTCGCTGCCGTAATCGCCGCCGGTGCCGGTATCGATCCGCCTGTGGCCTTCACCAGCATCGGATATGCGAGCTTCTCTTCGATTTTCTTGACCGCCTTTTTGGCGTCTTTCTCCCATGCGGAGTTCGAAACCGTCACCGGCTTCTTCTTGTCATAGGCGGTGCAGGCGTAGAACGATCCGAACTTGCCCCACTTCAGCACCAGCGGCGCGCCGCACTCCGGACACTTCTCCGTGGTCGGCTCCTCCATCCGCTTGATGGATTCCATGTTCTTGTCAGCGACCTGCAGCTCCTTCTGAAAATATCCATAGAAGCCGCTCAGCAGATCAGTCCACTTCTCCGTGCCGTCTTCTACCGCGTCCAATTCCACTTCCAACTTCGCCGTATATGCCGGGTCGAAGATGTATGGAAAATTTTTTACCAGCAGATCGTTCACAACCACGCCGATCTCGGTGGGAAAAAACTTGCCCGACCCCTTCGGCGGGACCTTGGCGACGTATTCGCGGTCCTGAATGGTGCTGATGATCGAGGCATACGTCGAAGGCCGTCCAATGCCGCGCTCCTCCAGTTCCTTGACCAGGGATGCCTCGTTAAACCGCGGCGGCGGCTCGGTAAAATGCTGCTCCGGCTTCAATGCATTCAGCGTCAATGGCTGTCCGTCGTTCAATTCCGGCAGCCGGTTGCTCAATGCCTCATCGTCGGCATCTTTCGCGTCTTTTGCTTCTTCGTAAACTTTCAGGAATCCATCGAACTTGAGCACCGAACCGGTCACGCGGTAGTCATAGTGCCTGTCCGCTTTCGCGACAATATCCACGCTCGTCTGATCGAAGATGGCCGGGGTCATCTGCGAGGCGACAAACCTCTGCCAGATCAGCTTGTAGAGCTTATATTGTTCCTCGCTTAGAAATCGCTTGATCTCATCCGGCGCAAGCTCCACATTTGTTGGACGAATCGCTTCATGCGCGTCCTGTGCGTCCTTCTTTCCCTTGAATACATTCGGGCTCGCCGGCAAATATTTTTCGCCGAGCTTCTTGCCGATGTACGTGCGCGACTCTTCAATCGCATCGGCCGATACGCGGATTGAGTCCGTCCTCATATAGGTAATCAAACCGACGGTACCCTGGCTGCCGACCTCGACACCTTCATACAATCGCTGCGCCACGCCCATGGTTCGCCTTACGTTAAAGCCGAGTTTGCGCGAGGCGTCCTGTTGCAGCTTGCTGGTGGTAAACGGCGCGGTCGGGTTCTGCCGCCGCTCCTTCTTTTCCACGGAGCGAACCTTCCAATCCGCTGTCTTGAGTGCGCTTACGATCGCATCCGTTTCCGCCTGGTTCGGCAGCGCCGTGGCATTCACCGTCTCGACCACCGAGCGTTTGCCGTCGATGCCGATGAACCGAGCGGTGAATTCCCGCCCCTCTTTTCCGCCATTCGGAGTCAACAGCGCATCGAGCGTCCAATACTCCACGGGGTTAAATGCCTTGATGAGCCGCTCGCGCTCCACGATCAAGCGCACCGCAACCGTCTGCACGCGTCCGGCGGACAAACCACGCCGTACTTTGTCCCACAGCAGCGGAGAAATCTGGTAGCCGACAATCCTATCCAGCACCCGGCGCGTCTGCTGCGCATCCACCAGATGCGCATCCACTTTCCCTGCCTGCAGAAAGGCCGCTCTCACCGCTTTTTGCGTAATCTCGTTGAACGTTACCCGCTGAATCGTGGCATTGCCGCGCAGCTGCGGCTTGAGTTGGGTCTCCAGATGCCACGCGATGGCCTCGCCTTCGCGGTCAGGATCGGGAGCGAGATACACCGCGCCGGCCGCGCTTGCCAGTTTCTTGAGGCGCTCGACAACTTTTTCTTTGCCGGGCATTACGATCAGTTCCGGCTCGAAGGTGCCATTCTCGAGATCGACGCCGATCTTGCTTTTCGGCAAATCCATAATGTGGCCCAACGAGGCCTCCACAATATATTCGTTCCCGAGATACTTGTTGATCGTCTTCGCCTTCGCGGGCGACTCGACGATGACCAATGATTTTGCCATCTAGATACGCTTTCTTCTTTCGTTACTGAATTGCTTGCCGGTGCTCGCGATGTTTTATTTAGTGATGTTCCAAAGGACGCGCCGATCTCTATTAGGTAACACGTGCGAAGCTACCACGATTCCACTTGCCAATTCCAACATGGAAATCGTGATGTGAGATAACCCATGTCTCAGAAGCGAGACATGGGGCACCCATATGAAGCCTTAGCCGCGTCAAAAGACCCGCACGTAGTTCTTGCCCGGCATGGCGCGCACATGGCCTGCCAGTTCCAGCTCAAACAATGCGGTGAAGATTTCAGAGGAACTCAGTTTGCCGTCCAACTGCTCCACCAGTTCATCCAGTTGCATCGACTGGTCCAGGCGAAGGGCCTCGAAGACGTGACCCTGGTCTTCCGGTAAATCCGGCTTGCTGAATAACGATGCAGCAGGATCGCCTAAAGATGCAATACCCACTCGCTCTTCGACCTCCAAACGGATCTGGGTGGGCAGTTCCTCCCACACATCCTCCCAGGTTGCGACCAGCTTGGCGCCTTGTTTAATCAACGTGTTAGGCCCCCAGGAATTTTTGGATGTCACATTGCCCGGAACGGCAAACACTTCGCGATTTTGTTCGAGCGCGCAGCGGGCCGTAATGCGCGTGCCGCTGTTTTCGCTGGCCTCAATCACCAGGACGCCGACGCTCATGCCGCTCAAAATCCGATTGCGGATGGGGAAATTCTGCGGCGCGGGAAACGTGCCCATCGGATATTCGCTGAGCAGCGCGCCTCCGCATTCCAGAATCTGCTCGGCCAGCCGCTTGTTTTCCTTGGGATAGATGACGTCGATTCCGGTCCCCCAGACAGCAACAGTTTTGCCCGGAGCCTGATTGCATCGAGCCTCGATCGCCCCGCGATGCGCTGCGGTGTCCACCCCGCGCGCCATGCCGCTGAAAATCGCAAGTCCATGCCCCGCCAGATCGCGGGCCAGCATCTCCGCCATTCCCGTGCCATACGGCGTCGGATGTCGCGTCCCGACTACTGCGATTCCCGGGCGCGCCAATAAAGCAGCGTCGCCGCGAATCCACAATGTAGTGGGCGGATCGAATATCTCCCGCAGTCTTTCGGGATACGCTTCATCTACGGGAGTAATCAGCGCTCCGCCGCCATCCTGGACGCGCTTCCATTCCTTCTCCGCCGCTGCACGGGAGTGCCCGGAAACGATTGACTGAGCGGCGGCGGCGGGCAATTTCAGCGCCTCCAGTTGCGTCAACGGCAGCCCCACGACGCGCTCGGCACTACCGGAAGCATCCACAGCTCGCCAGATGCGGCGCGGCCCCAGCCCATCGGTCATCGTAAGCGTGAGCCATGACAACTGCTCCTCTTCGAGGGATGCCGTCGAATTCAAACTGGGAGCATTTTTCGAATCGCCGGATTGTTGTTGCATAGGATTCATCGTTGAAAAAACTAACTCGGCGGTCGTCGATTCGATTCGACGAACTGCTCAATTTTGAGAATTGGCTTGATGTTGCGAGAGCGTATCTGGGGTCGAATGGAATGTCAAGCGGAGGCGGCTTCTGGAGAGACCGTATATCCGGTTAATCTTCCATCAACTCATGGAGTTGCAGCACTGTGTTCCAATTTCGCGCCGTGCTGGTTGTATGGAGCCTGGAATCGAAATATGAATTCGTCAATTTAGTGTGGCCCATGCCATTCGGAAGCTCTAAATAAATCTCCCGCTCACGCACCAGAAATGTATCCGGCGCGTACCGGTGAGGATCCAGAGCCGCCACATCCTGAGGATCAGGCAGGCCTGCAAGAAAATAGACGTGAAGCGTCTTTTCCGGCGCTCCCGCGGCAAGAAATGGATTTCTGCGAATCGCATTGCCAAGCTCTTCTGCTGTCCGCAATATGATTGGAATTCGATAGCCGGAGCGCTCCTCGATCCGTTGTGTGATGAGGCTGGGAAGCCCCTGCGCTAAAGCGGGGGCCGCGCGAAAGATAACATTCCCGCTCTGAATAAATGTGCGAACACTGGCGCAACCGGCATCTGTGAACAAGCCGCTCAAATCCTTCATCGGCAGCTTATTTTTGCCGCCCACGTTGATCCCTCGCAGCAGCGCCAGATATGTGCGGTTTGTCTTTGCCTGCGCCATCGGAATACGCCTCTCGAACATGCGTTATGACATTGCTCGGGTCCCCCAGCCTAGCTGCGTTCTTTGCGGCTAAGCTAGGAGCTCGCCGGTATGCCCAACAGGGCAGGATCCATCACTACGAGTATTTCATCTTGCTACACTGAATGGTGATTGCAGACTCGACCAGCGAATCCCCACCTCAAAAGCTGCGCATTTCCGCCATACGCTTTTTAAATCCCGCGCCGTTGATGTGGGACTTCGAGCATCCTCCCGAGATGGAGCGCCTGGCGGAACGCTACGAAATTCATCGCTCCATGCCATCGGAATGCGCGGCGGAACTGGCCAACGAAACCGCCGATATCGGCCTGATTCCCATTGCGGCTTATTCAACGATTCCCGGTCTCGCGGTTATCCCCGGCTGCACGATTGCATCACTCGATCATGTTCGCTCGATTGTGCTGGTGGTGAAAGATCCGGGCGACCTGAAAACCGTGCGGCGCGTGGCAGCGGACAGCGATTCGCGAACTTCAAATGCCTACGCCCAAATAATCTTTCGCAAATTCTATGCCAGTGATCCGGAATTTGTAGCTCATGCGCCGAATCTTGACGCGATGCTGGCGGACTGCGATGCGGCGGTGTTGATTGGCGACCCGGCGTTGCTGGCTCTCGAAGACCAGGCCGCGCGCCTGGAGCGCACCGGCGAAGACCTGCAATATATAGACCTGGCGCACGAGTGGAAGCGGCATACAGGCGTGCCGTGGGTTTCCGCCTTCTGGGCCGTGCGTTCCGAGGCCATCCGGGCGTCCGGACTGAACCCGGACCCGGTGGCCGCAGATTTTATCCGGTCGCGCGACCATGGCATGGCACATGTCGAGGATTTGGTTCGCGAGTGGGCGTACCGCCTGCCTGTTCCCGCGGCCACAATTCGCACTTACCTGTCCCGGAACATCCACTATGTTCTGGACGAAGATTGCATGGCAGCGATCGAATTGTTTTTCCGGTATGCCGCCGAATGTGGGGTCCTGCCCAATGCTCCTCCGCTGCGGCTGTTGTAAAGAAGTCGTATCGATGGAATTTTGGGAGAGCGGGAATTCCGGGAGAGCGCACCCATCCATTCCAGCATCCAAATTCTTCATGCGAGGTGACCCATGAGTTCCAACCGACGCGACTTTCTCAAACAGGCCGCTTCCGCTGCCGCGATGGCGACATTCACAAGTGGATTACTGACTGGAAAATCGCTCGCGCAATCTGAAACCGGCCCGCCAAACTCACCATCTTCGAATAATAAAAGGATCGGCTACTGCATCGTGGGGCTGGGCCGCATTTCGATGAATGAATTTATGCCGGGCGTGCGGATCTCGAAGCAATCGAAAATTGTGGCGCTGGTAAGCGGTCATCGACCCAAGGCAGAACGCGTTGCCCAGCAATACGGTGTTGCGATGCACGCCATTTACAACTACGACAATTACGACACGATTCGCAACAATCCTGAAATTGACGCCGTCTATATTGCGCTACCCAACGGCATGCACGCCGAGTACACCATCCGCGCCGCCAAAGCCGGCAAGCATGTTTTATGCGAAAAGCCGATGGCGAATTCCGTCGAAGAATGTCAGCGAATGATTGCTGCGTGCCGGCAGGCGGGGCGCAAGCTGATGATTGCGTATCGCTGCCAGTATGAGCCGACTAATTTGAAGGCCATTGAAATGCTGCGGCAGGGTTATGTGGGTGAGTTGATCACCGTGAACAGCTCCAACGGTTTCAATATCCATCCCGGAGAATGGCGACTCAACAAAAAATTGGCTGGCGGCGGTCCGCTGGTCGATGTCGGCGTTTATTCCATCCAGGCCACGCGCTATCTTACCGGCGAAGAACCCACGGAGGTGCAAGCCTTCTCTTCCGTCACCGATCACGATGGCCGGTTTAACCAGGTGGAAGAAACTGTAGTGTGGAATTTCCGCTTCCCCAGCGGTGTGCTCGCCAACTGTTCAACGACCTATGGCAGTAACGGTCTGGGCGCTTGCGCCAGGGTCGCCGGCACGAAAGGGATGCTGGAATTGAACCCCGCATTTGGCTATCAGGGATTGCACCTGGCCGGACATGGCGAAGGCAAACAGGCACTCGATGTATCGTTCGACAATCCGTCGCCACGGCAATTTACAACCGAGGCGGATTATTTCTCCAACTGCATTCTAGAAAACAAAGCACCCAAAACCGATGGCGAAGAAGGGCTGCGGGACGAACGCATCATCACGGCGATTTATAAGTCCTGCGCAGAAGGCGGGCGCCCGGTGAAGCTGACATCCTGAAAGAGATGCAAGTATTATGCGTTCCTTTTAACGGTCGCTTCCCAGTAGCCGCGGTCTCGCCGGAAATAATCGATGTTCCGGGAGTTCAATGCCGTCTTCAAAAACATCCATGCAATCCGCGCGCGACCCATTTTTTGAAAGCGGCGATTCGATGTCAACACGCCGCCTGGAATAACGGCGAAGCGGCGACGGGCAACCTGCTTGCTCAATAAATAATCTTCGGCATAGAGGGCGCGCTCATCGAAGCCGCCAAGCCGTTCGAACTCCTGCCTGTCGAACAGCATGAACATGCCGGTGGAGAAGGGCGCAACCCATCGCGAAGCCCGCTGAACGAGATTGTTTAACCCAAACAGGAGCCGGTCGGCTCGACCGCCCTCGGAGCAAAGGACGTCGGTCGTCAGACAATGCAGCTCGCGGTGTTGCATGGATGCCACCGCGCGGCGCAGCAGGGTCGGGTCCGTGAGTTCCACGTCGGCATCCAGAAAAAGCACATACGGCGTTCGAGCGCGGCGCGCGCCCGCGTTGCGGCCAACAGCCGGCAGTCCGCCGGGAATTATCTGCAATTGCAGGTGGAAACGTGCCGCGCACAGCTCGGCAATGGCCGCTGTGCAGTCCGTCGAACCCGCGTCAGCAACGAAGACTTCGGTATCCGGCAAATGCGGGTAGTCCTGCCTGCTCAAAGAGGTCAACAGTTTCGGCAGAGACTGGCTCTCGTTCCTGGCTGGGACTACGATGGTGAGTTCCGCCGGCATAATTTTGGATCTCCACTCCATGCTGGTTGATGGTGAGGAAAGTGGCGCGCGCATCGACCCACGATCCGGAATTGTAATACTCGATGCCGTCGCACACCATGGAGAGCGCGGCGTGGGTGTGCCCACAGAACACGCGTCCGCACTGCCCGGCGCGGGCATAATGGATCGCTCCGTTGGCGACCTTGTCTGAGAGGCGCAGCCAGCGCGTATTCATTCGATCGAGAAAACGCGAGAAACATTTCGTCTGCGAATCAAGCTTTTGAATCTGGTAAAACAAGTGCTCGCCAACGCGGCTGATCAGAAGGTTCTTGCTGACGAACCGGTCAAACTGATGCCCATGCACCGCGAGATGGCGCTTTCCCCCGTATTCCCAGACATAACGCTGATAGACGGGCACACCGACCAGATGGGACATCAGATTCGCGAGGCCGTGATCGTGGTTGCCTTCAACCCATACCACTTCGACATGGCGTTTAGGGTTGGAGAGCTTGCGAATATGGGTGAGAAACTTCCAATGCTCGCTGGTAAGGCGGCGAAAGTTGAGATCGGAGAAAATATCTCCGAGCAGCACCAGGCGTCGATAGCTGTGGGATTCGAGCACATCCAGCGCGTCCCGGGCCCGGCTCAGCTCAGACCCGAGGTGGACGTCCGACAGGATCAGCGTGTCATAGAGAGCGTCGCCCATGCATCATAAATGCAGCACCCGCCGGGAACGGAAGATGATGACGGGATGAATATCCAATGAAAATGCCTGGGGATTCCGGGCCGGTTATGAAGAAAATTTTGACTATGGTATTATGACCATAGATAGATTGGAGCGCGCGATGAAGACACTTGCGGCGGGAAAATTCAAAACGCACTGCCTGGCCATTATGGACGAGGTGAAAGCCAAGCGGGAACCAGTGCTGATCACCAAGCACGGCAAACCGGTTGCCATGCTGACCCCGGTGAAAGAGAAGGTCGATCCCATCTTCGGATTTTACAAGGGCAAGATTGAGATTGTGGGCGACATTGTTTCTCCGATCATTCCGCTGGAAGACTGGGATGCCCTGAAGTGATTTTGCTGGACACCCATGTGGTAATCTGGCTTGCGTCCTCCCAGTCTGAAAAGCTATCCCGACAGGCGGTCTCAGCGATTCGAAATGCGCGAGACCAACACGGCGGTCTTGCTATTTCGGCAGCTAGTCTGTATGAGATTGCGATGCTGGCAGCAAAGGGCCGGATCGATCTTCGATCTTCCCCGGAGTCATTTCTTGACGAGATCGAGATCCAGTTCGTTGTCAAGCCGATCACCGGCCGCATCAGCGCGGAGACGATAAAGCTTCCTGATGGATACCCGAAAGACCCGATGGATCGAATCATCGGCGCAACCGCCATTGTCGAAGGATTGAGCTTGATTACTGCGGATGTCGCGATACGGAAATCGAAAGCTGTCTCAACCGTCTGGTAAATTTCCGGCGTCCTCGGTTCCCTACTCTTTGTTTTTTGCAGAAGATACCCCGCAAGGATGAGGCACTCAGAAATTATCCAGTCGCCGCTTTATGAATCGCCAGCAGTGTTTCCAGCAGCGGTTTAAGATGTTTCAAGTCCAGCGCGTTTGCGCCGTCGGACTTGGCATGGGCAGGGTCGTCGTGGACTTCGAGGAAGATGCCATCCACCCCTGCGGCGACGGCGGCCCGAGCCAGCACAGGAATAAATTCGGGCTGGCCGCCGGATACCCCTCCAGAGGAAGATGGTGTTTGCACGGAGTGCGTGCCATCGAATACCACAGGCGCAAAGCGCCGCATGATCGCCAGCGAACGCATATCGACCACTAGATTGTGGTACCCGAAGCTGGCGCCGCGTTCGGTCAGGAACACCCGGGCGCTCCCGCTCGATGAATGAATTTTTTCCACCGCGTGCTCCATGTCCCACGGCGCAACGAACTGGCCCTTCTTTACATTCACCGCGCGCCCGGTCTTTGCGGCGGCTGCCAGCAGGTCTGTCTGCCGGCACAGGAAGGCGGGAATCTGCAGCACGTCCACATCTTCCGCGACGCGCTCGCAGTCGTGGGCGTCATGAACATCGGTCAGCACCGGCAGCCCCGTGGCCCGCGCCAGACGCCCTAGAATCTTCGAGCCTTCTTCCAGGCCCGGCCCGCGAAAACTCTTTACGGAAGTTCGATTGGCCTTATCGTAGCTGGCTTTGAAGATGTATGGAACGTCGAGGTCGCCGGCGACGCGCTGGATCGCATCGGCCATCTTGCGCGCGTGCGCTTCGCTTTCGATCACGCACGGCCCCGCAATCAAAAACAGCTTGCCCGAGCCAACCTGCACGCTGCCGATTTCAAATTCGTGTTTGTCTGGATTGCTCACGCGATTATGAGAACACAATGCGAAGTGGTTTTGGGACTTGTCGTCCTGAGCCGCAGGCGAAGGATCTTGCGGTCTGCCCGGAGAAACGCAAGGCGCTTCACTCCACTCGCGTTCCGTTCAGCTGACAAATTTCATGATTTTTCCATTTCAGCAGGGAAAAAGTCACTGCACAGTCACGTTCTGAAATCCCAGACCCAGCAGCATGGATGTAACCGCAGTGCGAGCATTCTTGCCGGCTGTCGCCAGAATTCCATCCGCCAGCGCGGCCTGCTGGATTTGCTCCTGCGCCTTGGCGCGCACTTCGCTCTCGAGGTTCGGGTCTTCGGGAACCAGCAGTCCGGTAATGCGGGAATAGACCCTTGTTTTGGTGTTATCCAGCGTCGTCAAAAAAATCTGCGAGGCAGGCAGATGCACCTGAACGGTGCGCCCCTGGACATTCACATCGGCGGCTTTCAGTTGACCCAGATCAATACCGGCAATCACTTCTCCGTGGACTACCATCAGCAGCTTGTCGCCTACCAGAAAGTCCGGCAGAACCGCGCTTTGCCGGTCGCCTTCCACGATCTTGTCGAGCGAGTAATCGACCGTTTCGAGCCGCTGCATCCGCTGAATCTTATTTACTACTGAAGGCAGCGAAGTGTCGATGCCGAGTCCGCGGCCGGTCACGATGGCAGCCAGGCGGTCCCACACGCCAGTCTTCGCTTTGTGCGTGAAGACGACAAAGACGACCAGGCCTATCACGATGCCCGCCAATAACGCGGGGAAGCAGCTTCTCCTGCGCAGTCGATATGCTCCGGAATTATCTACGCTTGCCATGTGCTGCACCTCGCTTGCTGCTCTCACCCAGGTCTCAGAAGCGAGACCTGGGGCACCCGCATTCTCAATGATCGATTCAGATGACGACCGCTTCCTGGTACTCGCCGAAAACTTTGCGCAGAGCGCCGGCAATTTCACCTACCGTGGCGTAGCTTTCCACGGCTTCTAAAACCGCAGGCATAAGATTCGCTCCATCGCGCGCCGCATCTTCGACACTGCGGAGGCCGGCCTGCCAGCGAGCGGATTCGCGACGGGCGCGCAAGGCCCGCAGCCGCTCCACCTGCTTGCGCTCCAGTGACTCGTCGGTCCGCTGGAGCGAGATGGCCGGCTCATCCTCGCGCGTGAACCGATTCACGCCAACGACAATGGCCTGCCCGGTATCAACAGCGCGCTGATATTCGTAGGCGGCGTTTTGAATCTCCTGCTGCACGTAGCCTCGCTCGATGGCGCGAAGCATTCCTCCCATCGCGGCGATTTTCTCCAGGTATTCTGCCGCGTGGCTTTCGATCCAATCCGTCAACGCTTCAATGCAATAGGAACCGGCCACCGGATCGATCGTCTGCGCGACACCGGACTCATAGGCCAGAATCTGCTGCGTTCGCAGCGCAATGCGCGCAGCCTCTTCCGTCGGCAGCGCGAGGGCTTCATCGTAGCCATTCGTGTGGAGCGATTGCGTTCCGCCCAGCACGGCAGCCATCGCTTCAACGGCGGTGCGGACAATGTTGTTCTCCGGCTGCTGCGCGGTCAGCGTGGAGCCCGCAGTCTGCGCGTGAAACCGCAGCATCCATGAGCGGGGATTTTTCGCGCCGAATTCTTCCCGCATGATGCGCGCCCACATGCGGCGGGCGGCGCGGAATTTGGCGATTTCCTCCAGAAAATTGCTGTGCGCATTAAAGAAAAACGAGAGCCTCGGCGCAAAGCGATCGATATCGAGTCCAGCATCCACGGCGGCCTGCACATAGGTTTTGCCATTCGCCAGGGTGAACGCCACTTCCTGCACGGCGGTCGAACCGGCCTCTCGCATGTGATAGCCGGAGATGGAAATCGTGTTCCATTCCGGCACCTCCTCGTTGGCCCATGCGAACATATCGGTGATGATTCGCATTGCGTGCCGGACCGGATAGATATAGGTTCCGCGCGCGATGTATTCCTTCAAGATGTCATTCTGAACGGTGCCCGAAAGTTTTCTCACCTCCGCTCCGGTGCGCCGCGCCACCGCCACGTACAGCGCCAGCAAAATGCTCGCCGTCGCGTTGATCGTCATGGAGGTAGAAATTTTATCGAGCGGAATGCCGTCGAAGAGCCGCTCCATATCCTCAATGGAATCGATGGCCACGCCCACTTTGCCGACTTCGCCCATCGACATGGGATCGTCGGAGTCATAACCAATCTGGGTGGGTAGATCGAATGCCACCGAAAGACCCGCAGTCCCGCTGGCCAGCAGAAATTTATAGCGGCGATTGCTTTCCTCGGCATCGCCCATGCCGGCATACTGGCGCATGGTCCACAGTCGTCCACGATACATGGTCGGCTGAATTCCGCGCGTGTAGGGATACTGGCCGGGAAAACCGATGTTGTCATCAGGTTGTGCTTCACCGGAAAATACAGGCGGCTCATAGACCGGATCGACCGCGAGCCCCGACGCCGGGAGTGCGTTGCCATCGTGAATGGTGGAGCGATCCGGCATGGCAAGATCCTCTGTTCGATAAGCAATTATTTCTAACGAGACGCCTGAATACGTCTCAGCAATCCCTCAGTCGCTGAAGCCGGGGGTCTACCTAAGAGCCAAGTTTGCCATCTCCTTTAATGCGGAGAACGACGCGAACTTACAAATGCGCTGATCGAGAAATACACAAACAGCACTGTGCAGATCAGATAGACAGCGAAATGTTCGTGTTGCGGCCCCGACCTCCAGGCACTGCGCGCGCGCCACACGTTCTGGGCGAAAAAAACGGCGAAGATGGCGAAGAAAACGCCGGTCACCTCATGCCACAAGGCACGAGCCGCATGGGCAAATGGCTTCCAGAATCCCCGGCCGAAGCCGCGGCTTCCCTGGGCAACTCCGCGAGTCACGTTGCGGGCGACGACACGCGGAGCGGCCTGCTTCGCTGCTGGAACTGGCTCCGCACGCTCCTGCCTCTGCGCCGGTACGCCGCGCGCGGGCGAAGAGGCATTCCGGGATGCGTTCCCGGATGCGTTCCCGGATGCGTTCTGCGCGCGGTCCCGCAAAATCTTCGCGGCGACGCGAGTGCCGATCCCAAGTTTGCGACCTAGTTTGACATATTCCACAACAGAAAAAGTGTAGCAGCCGGGCCAAATCATTTTTTTGATAGATGGTCCAGTCGCCGGCGATCTTTACGCAGCCGTTCTTTAAGGAGCGGCTGCACATGAATCCACTCCGGCGCCGTGCATGAACAGGAAAAATGATCAACGCGTTGCCCTCCGGCGGAAAGCGAAGTATGGTAAGAAAAACGCGCGCATCCAATGTGCGGTAACGCACAGGGTGCGGGGAGGCTGAACTTGAATCGCAAGATACGCAATCTCATTGAGCAGCTAGGCGAGGCCATCCACGAGACCGTTGCCGAATCCGACCAGATCGCCGGAGTGGTGCGCAACATCCGCGCCGAAGGGTTTGAAGTGATGCTGATGCTGGAGGCAACCATCGGGCTGAATGAAGCGGAAACCGAGGCGGCCGGGAAGGACGAGCCGGAAACACCCGGCTCCGGTCCATTTACCGCGCAGGACCTGAATTTTTTGCGCTCCCTGCGAATTCGGCTCACGGATGAAACGGGCAACGCAGAAGCCGCGGATTAGATATCCGATTGCTTGTCGTATTTGAACCGCCGGAATTCAGGTCTCAGAATCGAGACCTCGGGTACCCGAACATTCCCGGTACAGACTCATCGTTGAACAGGAAAGCCGCATCTCAGCATCGTAGGTTCTTCTAAGCACAATCGGATTGGATGCCGGATGAAAGATACTTTAGGGGTTCTTCTAGCGGGCGGAGCGGGCGAACGGCTCTATCCGTTGACCCGCGACCGCGCCAAGCCGGCTGTGACCTTCGGCGGCAACTACCGCATCATCGACATTACGCTGTCGAATTGCATCAACTCCGACCTGCGCAGTATTTATATCCTTACGCAATACAAGGCGCTTTCTCTGAACCGGCACATCCGCGAAGGCTGGGGCTCCGTGGTCGCGAACGATCTCGGCGAGTTCATTGAGATCCTGCCGCCGATGCAGCGCGTCAGCGCGAACTGGTACATGGGCACAGCCGACGCCGTCTATCAGAACATCTATTCGATCGGCAGCGAGCAACCGAAGCGCGTGCTGATCCTCTCCGGCGACCACATCTACAAGATGAACTATGAGCGTATGCTGCGGCAGCATCTGGACTCCGGCGCGGATGTCACACTGGCTACGCTGCCCATCGAACCCTCCGAGGTTTCGCGCTTCGGCGTCGTCGAGGTATCTCGATCCGGTGAAGTCATCGGTTTTTATGAAAAACCGCAGCAAACCGACGTGCGCTCCCCGTTCAATGCCGAGAAGGTCGATGCCTCCATGGGCATTTACCTGTTTAATACCGACGTCCTGCTGCCAGCCCTGATCCGTGACGCGGAAGACCCAAATTCGGAGCATGACTTCGGGCACAATCTTCTGCCCGCCATGCTCGGCCAATACAAGATGTACGCGTTCAATTTTGTCGACGAGAACAAGCAGGAAGCGCTGTACTGGCGGGACGTGGGCACGCTCGACGCATATTACGATGCCAACATGGATGTGGCATCCGTCACGCCGATCTTCAATCTCTACGATAAAAGCTGGCCGATGCGCACGCGGCCGCTGCAGTATCCACCGGCGAAGTTTGTCTTTGGGGAACCCGGACGCACCGGCATGGCCATCAACTCCGTCATCTCCGCCGGCTGCATCGTCTCCGGAGCTACCGTTCGCAACAGCGTGCTCTCGCACGATGTACGCGTCAATTCCTATGGCGAAGTGGATTCAAGCATTCTGTTCTCCCACGTCAGAATCGGCCGCCACTGCCGGATTCGGCGCGCCATTATCGACCGCGACGTGCAGATTCCCGAAGGCACGGTGATCGGCTATGAGGCGAATGAAGACCGAAAGAACCACCTGGTCACGGAGAGCGGCATCACGGTAGTCAGCCGGGATTATTCCTTATATGAAAATCCGGTTTCCTCGGACTTTCTTCCGCAAGATATGTAGATTTCTTCTTTTCTCGGTATCCAATTCCACGGCGGTTCCCCGTACGAGGGCCTGTTCATACTAATCGCCAGGTTTAGAACGATATTCAGGTGTACCTCAGCGCCTGAAGGCGCGCCCGGATTCGAACTCGGTTCCCCGGACTAAAAAGTCCGGGGTCTACCCGAGTGTTAACGCGCTCACGTTCGCTTCGCGGTTTCCTGCGTTGGAATTGCATTCCTTTTCTGTACCATGTGGGGGAACCGAAACGCGCCCACCTGCGTATCCCTCAATATGGGATTGCCGGCCTGTACATTGCCGCGAAACAGCTTGACCCGATTTCACGTCGGGGAGGGCAGCGACCCCACGGCGCGGACGCCGCAATCCCCATTGAAGGCAACGCCGGCGGCGAAACAGCGGATGCTCGCGAGTCAAGTGGAAGAGACGAACGCACTCGTACGCCGTTGCCTCCAGGGAGACGGCCACGCATGGCAGCAAATCGTGGAGTCGCAACACCGGTACGTCTATGCGCTTTGCTATCGGTTCACCGGGTCTGCCAGCGACGCAGAGGACCTGAGCCAGGAAGTGTTCCTGAAGGTCTATCGCAACCTGAAAAGTTTTGACGTAGATCGAGGAGCCTTCCAGAGCTGGCTGACCGCGCTGACCCGCAATCTGCTGGTCGATCACTTCCGCCGCACCCGCGCCGAGCAAACCACCCAATCGCTCGACGCCGGCTGGGACGATCCGGAAGGCATGTCGTCGCCGGCCGAAAGGGTTGAAGGCCGGGAACTCGATCCTTTGGAGCACTCCATCAGCCGCGAGTTGCAGGCGCTGGTGCAGAAAGCGCTGCTGAAGGTTTCGCCGGAGCTGCGCGAGGCCGTAATTCTGCGCGATCTGAAGGATATGGACTATAAGGAGATTGCCGAGGTCTTGCGAATCCCCGAAGGCACCGTGAAATCCCGCATCAGCCGCGGGCGCATGGAACTGGCAAGGCTGTTGGAACGTAATAGGAAGCAGGTGATGTAAATGAGAGACCCGGGCCAATTTGGATCGAACAAGCCGCCCGTGGGGAGTGCATCGTCCGGCCCCCTGGACTGTGCTGCTGTCGAGCTGTGGCTGGCAGCGGCGGCCGAGAAGACTCTGCCCTCTGGCGTTGCGGAGCAATTGCGTGCCCACTCAGCGGATTGCGCGGCCTGCAAGGAAAAGCTGGCGCAGGCACGGCGCGGCCGCGAATGGCTGCTGGTGCTGAAGCAGGAATCTTTCGAGACACCCGTCGACCTGGTCGCGAAGATTCTGGCCAGGACTAGTCTTGCGAGCGCAACCGAGCAGGCCAGTGTGCCAATTCGCAAGGTGCTGGATTTCGCCAAATCAGACGCCGAACATCAGCGCGCCCCCGATGTCGCCGGCCATCTCCCCGACAGCAATGCGGTTCCAGCCAATCCGTCTACTCCAGCGTGGCAGCGCAGCTCCGTAGTGGTTCTGCGTCGGACATTCCTTGAGCCACGCTTGGCTTTAGTGGCCGCCATGGCCTTTTTCTCCATTTCGCTAACGCTGAACTTGATAGGAATCCGGCTGACAAACCTGCATGCGGCTGATCTGTCGCCCAGAAACATGCACCGCGCTGTCACGCGGCAGTATGCGGACGCAAATGCCCACGTGGTGCGCTATTACGAGAATCTGCGGATCGTGTATGAAGTTGAAGCGCGGGTCCAGCAACTCCGCCGGGCCGCGGAGACCAGCACGCCCACGCAACAAGGCGCCAAGCCGCGGAAACAGTCATCGGATTCGAGCGGGAATTCGAGCAATGATTCCAGCACCGGTCGAGTGAACTATGCCGCCTCGCACCCGCCCTCCCCGCCATCGCTTTCCACAGACCGCTCGGCGGAAGCGACTGCCGGGCATACACTGGCAACATCTTTTGTGACGCCGTTTGCAACTCAGGTTTCATCGCAGCTCGCACCGCAGGCTTCATCGTGCCCGCTCCAAACTATCTGTTCTTCCATGCACTACTTTTCTATCCGAGGAAGGAGATTGGCATGAACTGTGCAAATCATCCCGAAACTCCGGTTGCTGCCTACTGCCAGTTCTGCGGAAAGCCGCTGTGCGACCAATGCATTCACAAGATCAACAACATCGTCGGTTGCGAGCCATGTCTGGCCGCCCGTGTTCAGGCCGCGACCGAAGGGAGCTATGGCCCCAATGTCAGCTATGGTCAAGGCTCCCCATCTACGGGAATTGGGTCCCTCCCGCCGGACAATATCCAGTCTCAGCCATGGGGGACTGAACCCTGGCTCGCCTTCGTGCTGGGCTTTATTCCTGGCGTCGGGGCCATGTACAACGGCCAGTTCGCAAAAGGCCTGGCCCATGTGGTCATCTTTGCGCTCTTGGCCGACCTGGCCCACTACAACGGGATTTTGGGCCTGCTGACTGCGGCATGGGTCGTATACCAGATTTTCGACGCTTACCAGACTGCAATCGCCCGCAGGGAAGGCCTGCCGCTGCCGAATCCTCTGGGCCTGAACAACATCGGCCAATGGTTTGGCGCTCGGACGCATTGGCCGCATGCCGGCGCGAATCCCTGGCATGTGAATCAGGGGAACACAGGCGCACCCCACGCGAATCCAATTCCTCCCAATCCGCCGGCGCCGTCCGCGGGGATGAGGGACCCAGCGCAGACGTCGGGATTCGCCTCCCACTTCGCACCACCCTATATCGCGCCGCCCATTCCGCCGGTTCCTCCACGCGAATACAACCCACACGATTTCTGGCACTCCGGCTGCAGCCGCGGCATTCCTACTGGAGCCGTGGTCCTGATTGTTCTAGGGGTCGCTTTCCTGCTCGGCAACCTGGGTATTCTCAATGTGTATTGGATGGATCGCGGCTGGCCCATACTGCTGATCGCGCTGGGTGTCTGGCTGATCGTCCGGCGCAGACAGGCCCCGCCCCCGGGAGGTGTGCGATGAACCGCTGGCATCAAGTTCGTCGTATGCGTGGCGCGGCATATCTAATCCTGATCGGCGTGCTGGCTTTGCTGAACCAATGGCACATCCTGCGCTGGGCACAGAGCTGGCCTTTTTTTCTGATCCTGGCCGGGCTGCTGGGATTGGCGGAACGCGTCGCGTGGACAGCGGACGTTCGCGAACAGCAGACCGCAGTCGACCTCGGCGCGATGGGACAGGCCGGGCCGTCCGGTCCCACCGACGCATCCTACTGGGCCGCCGCACCCTCTTCCCCTGCTGTGGAGCGACCGTTCATTCAGACCCATCCACCGGCCCCGGAAGACCCCCACAGAGAGGAGCGCTGACGTGATGAGCATTCCTCCGCAAGGGCTGCCGCCCTATCCCCAATCGCGCGCACGATGGAAGGCGCAGCGGGCGCAATGGAAGATGCAGTCCAAAATGCAGCGCGCCGCCTATCGCGCCTCGTACCGCGGGTCGTATGGTGGATCGTTCCGTGGTTCCCTGCTGGGCCCTGTTTTCTTAATCGCTATCGGCGTGATCGCGTTGTTGACGACGATGCACCGCATCAATATCGCTTCCTTCTGGCACTGGTACGGACATTGGTGGCCTCTCATCCTGATTGCCGCGGGCGTTGTGCTGGCGCTGGAATCGCTGGCATTCTCCAGTTACTCCCGCATTCGGCTGGGCAGCGGTATGGTCATGCTGATATTGCTGCTCGTAGTCTTCGGAATTGCCGCCTCTCATAACCATGTCAACTGGACAGCGGTCGGAGACCAGTTGCAACTGGACAACAACGGCATCCCTCTGTCACAGATATTTGGCGCCAAGCATGAAGCCAGCGAACAGATTGTCCACGCCATACCCGCCAACGCGACACTTGTGATTCAAAATCCACACGGGAATATCACCGTAGCTTCCAGCGACGAAACTGCCAGCGACGGCCAGTTGCACCTCACGCTCGACAAAACGGTCTACGGCAATTCCGACTCGGAATCTCAGCGGAAGATACGATCTCTGGAGCCTCTCATCACGTCGAACGGCAGCGTAGTGACAATCCATATGCCATCGAGCGATAGCCGGACCGCGAATATGGACATTACCTTGCCCGCGAATATTTCCCTAGAAATTCATGCCGCCCACGGCGATGTCACCGTCAATGGACGTCAGGCCCCGGTTGCCATCAACTCCGATCATGGAGACGTGCAACTGGCGGGCATCGCGGGAACCGTACACGCAGCCATGCATCAGGGCGACTTTTCCGCCAGCAACATTCAGGGCGATCTGACTTTGAACGGACATATGGAGGATGTCACTCTCTCGAAGATTACCGGAGCTGCCGGTTTGAACGGTGATTTCTTTGGAGACGTTCACCTGGAGAACCTTCATGGTCCGGTGCATCTCCATTCCAGCCGGACTGCTATCCAAATAGCGCAGCTTACCGGTTCTGCCACGCTCGACGGCGACGATCTGACGGTCGATAATGCGACCGGCCCTGTCACAATCGCGACCGCGGCCAAGGACGTCTCATTGCGCCGCGTCACCGGCGAAGTGCGCGCGCAAAACTCGAACGGCAGCGTCGAGGTAAAGACGCTCGATCCAATCGGCGCCATGAACATTGAAAACCGCAACGGCTCCGTGCAGGTGAGCCTTCCGGCAGACGCCAAATTTTCCGTGGAAGGAACTGCCGTCGACGGCGAGATCCATACTGACTTCAACCTGTCCACCCAAAACGGAAACGATCGCAGCATTGTTTCCGGCTCAATCGGCGGCGGCGGCCCGTTGATCCATATCACCGCGGAAAAAGGCGACATCACGCTGCACAAAGGTGATTGAAAGCCGCGCGCCACGCCGTTGGTGCTGATCGCATCGTGAAAAACTGGAAGCCGGCGACAGAAATCCGCGCAGCGGCGGATCCCAAAATCGATTATGTCCGAACATTAGCGGACAACTCTCCCGCAGCCGCGACTCCGTTTCGCGTCGAGTTTTTTACGGCGTACATCGCCATATCGGCGGCGCGAATGATGGCATGCATGTCCCTGCCATCGTCAGGCGCGGAGGCCACTCCGAAGCTGGCCTGCAAGTGGAGATTGAGTCCTGCATCCTGCAGAAAACTGGTGGTGCGAAGCTTCTCCATCAGCCTGTGGGCCAAATCAAGTCCCCGCTGTTTCGACTGGTGCGGCATCAGAACAACAAACTCGTCGCCTCCATAGCGGTATCCGGTTTCAATCAGGCCCAGGCTGCCGCGCACCAGGCTTCCGACTTCCGCCAGCAATCGGCTGCCGTTCAAATGTCCATAGGTATCGTTCACGCGCTTGAAATTATCCAGGTCGAAGAAGATGAGACTGACCGGCTTGCGGGTCCGATGGCTGCGCTCCAGCGTGTGCTCCAGCCGCTCGTATAGATGCCGGGAGTTGTACAGTCCGGTGCAATCGTCCGTGATGGTCAGTTGCTGGATCTGCTCAAACGCGCGCGCATTCTGGATTGCGATAGCGGCGTAATCGCACAAGGCATGCAGGAAGAATATCTCGTGGTTGCGCATCGATTCCGGGTGGCAATTCACCAGTTGAAGCACGCCGTAGGTTCGATTCCGGACACGTAAAGGAAGACAAATAATCGACTCGACGCGCCCGCTGTTTTCCGGAAGCTCATCGGCCAGCTCCGCGTCGTCCGGAACCGTGGTCAGGATCATCGGCTCGCCATGCAGCGCCACCCATCCGGGGATGCCCTGGCCCAGCGGAATGCGCTTGCGCCGCAATTTTTCCGTCTGCCCGCCGGAAATGACGCCGTAGTAGAGCTGCCGTTTCGGCTCATCGAGAACCAGCAGCGACCACGCCTGGGGATTGAAGAAGCGCTTCATCTGCTCCATGATGTTGTGCAGAATGCCGCTGAGATCGACCGAGGACGTCAGGGCACGGGCGACTTCGTGAAACGTCTGAATCTCCAGCGCCGGCTGGCCATCGGGAAACTGAATCGGTTTGACCAATCGAACCTCGTCCTGCGGATGTATCTGCGAGTCAGTCGCTAAGAAGCTTCAGGATAACGCCTGCAATCGTAGGTGCCCCATCCTAGCCGCGTTTTTTTGCGGCTACGGTGGAATATGAAGATTTCAGTGCAGCAGGGATCGACCCACACTATCCGCCGATGTGCACCATGCTGCGCGATGGCTTCAGAAAGTTTGGCTCGCCGATGTGGTGCCGCGCCTCCTTCTGATCCACCGTGCGCCGGATGAACTCCGCAAGCGCCGCATCATCTCCACCACGACGCAGAACGCCATACAAATCGTGGTCGAACTGGGAGAACAGGCAGGTGCGCAGCTTGCCATCGGAGGTGAGCCGCACCCGGCTGCAATGTCCGCAGAACGGATGCGAAACCGGCGCGATGATGCCGATCTCGCCGATGCCGTCCTCAAACGTATAGCGAAGAGCGGTTTCACTGGCCACATTCGGAGCCAGCGGAACGATGCGCTGGAAACGATTGAGCGCCGCCAGAATTTCTTCCAGCCGAACCACCACTTCCGGCGTCCAGACGCGGTCTTCTTCGAGCGGCATAAATTCAATAAAGCGGACGATCACGCCTTCGTCGCGAGAAAATTTGGCGAACTCGACAATCTGGTCCTCATTGAAGCCGCGCAGCAGCACGCAGTTCACCTTCACGGGATCGAGTCCGACGCGCCTTGCCGCACGGACTCCGGCAAGCACATTATCGAAACTGTCGGGCACGCGTGTGATCCGCGCAAATTTTTCACGGTCCACCGCGTCCATGCTTACGGTGATCCGGCTCAACCCGGCGTCTTTCAGCGGCTGGGCTAAATCTTCCAGCAGATGCCCGTTGGTCGTCAGGGCTATGTCGAGCGGCTTGCCCGCACTGGGCCTCAGCGGTGTGCCGTCTGCGTCAAATACGGTCCGCATCTCCGCCAGAGCGGCCACCATCTCCACCAGGCCCTTGCGCAGCAGCGGCTCCCCGCCAGTCAGCCGGACTTTTTCTATCCCCAGCGAAACAAACACCCGCACCATGCGGAGATAATCGGCAATGGGCAATTCTGCATATTGCGCGCCTTCATTGCCGGTGCGGCAGTAGACGCATTTGTAGTTGCAGCGGTCGGTGACGGAGACGCGCAGATCTGTAATGGCGCGGCCATGCTTGTCAGTCAGACGCGAAGATACGGCCAAAGAACCAGCGTCGGGATGGGGTGCAATTGCGGCCATGGCGTGTACCAGTGGACTCTAACCTGGGTGCCACCTTCGCGAAGCTAAGGTGGGAACAGGAGTGCCCGAACGATCTAACTATCGGATGCAGGAGGAGCCAGGTCGGAAGCAGAAAGGTTCGCAAGCCCGTGGATTACAAGACACACGAAGGTCTCATGCTCGCGAGCTTCCTTTCCAAGGCAGCCTGAGGTTTTTCAGACCACGGGAGGCGAGGCCGTTTCCAGCCACACCCTGGGTTCCCACATGCGGAACGCCGCCGCAGCCGCCAGGGTATTCCCGAAGGCGGAAGCGGTCGGAAGACATCTCCAGTATAGAAGCAGTGAGGAATTGGACGAAGAATGACAGTATGTAACCACTTTGACAGGATGTTAACTACATTCCGTCGTAATTCGGGCCGCCACCACCTTCAGGCGGGACCCAGGTGATGATCTGGTAGGGGTCCTGAATGTCGCAGGTCTTGCAGTGGACGCAGTTGGCAAAATTGATGTGCAGCGTCTTCTCCGCCGCGCCGCCATTCTGGCCGGGTTGCTCAACCATTTCGTACACCGCGGCGGGACAGAAGAATTGGCATGGATTGCCAAACTCTTTTGTACAACGATCGTTGCAGATGTTCATGTCCGCGATTACAAGATGCGTGGGCTGGTCGTCCTCGTGCCGAGTGCCGGAATGATATACATCCGTGAGCTTGTCGAAGGTCAGCTTGCCGTCGCCCTTCGCCGCGCCGAGGAACTGCATGCGTCCATCGCCGAAGAAACTGAGCGCATCGACATGCCGCATGTTTTCGTATCCGGGATGCGATTTCGAATCCGGTCCGAGGTTGGCGCCGCCCATCACCTGCTGAAGACCAGCTTTCACCATGCCATCCCACAGTCCATGCTCAAAAGCCTGGTGGAAGTTACGCACCGGGTATAGCTCTTCGCGGATCCAGCTGGCATCGACACGTTCTTTGTAGTCGGCGAGGTGGGCGGCTGAGCCATCGCCTCTGACCAGCACATCGAAAGCAGTCTCCGCCGCCAGCATGCCGCTTTTGATCGCGAGATGAATGCCTTTCAGCCTTTGCGAATTCAAGAGCCCGGCGGAGTCCCCGGCCAGCATCCAGCCGTTGCCATACAGCTTCGGTATGGAGTTCCAACCGCCATACGGCAGACTCTTCGCGCCGTAGCGAACCATCTTGCCGCCATCGAGGATACCGCGCAGAAATGGATGTTCCTTGAATGACTGGAAGGCATGGTGCGGGTCCGTGCGCGGGTCTTCATAGTCGAGGCCGGTCACATAGCCGATCGAAAGCAAGGTATCGCTGATGCCGTAAATCCACGCGCCGCCATACTCCCTGGTGGTCAGCGGGTAACCGAGCGTGTAGATGACTTCCCCTTTTTGCACGCGTCCGGCTGGGACTTCCCACAGCTCCTTGACGCCTACGCCATAGACCTGCGCGTGCTCCGGGTCTTCGATATGGAATCGCTCATTGATCTGTTTGGTGCATGATCCGCGCGGGCCTTCACAAAAAATAGTCACCTTGGAATGCAGATCGTATCCCGGCTCGAAGTTCGCTTTCGGCTGCCCATTTTTATCGACCCCTTTGTCATCCGTCCGCACGCCAATCACGGTGTCGCCGTCCAGAAGAACTTCGCTGGCGGCAAAGCCGGTGAACACGGTGATGCCAGCCGCTTCCACTTTTTCGGCCATCCATTTTACAAATTTGTTGATCGAGATGACGTAGTTGCCATGGTCACGCATGGGCGGCGGAGTGAAGGGAAATTTCCGCTTGCCTGTGCGGGTTAGATAATAGACGGACTCCTTCGTGCACTCGCCGTCAATCGGCGCTTCCTTTTCAAAACCAGGCAGCAGTTCCCGCATGGAGCGTGGATCGAGCAGCGCGCCGGAAAGGCAATGCTGTCCCGCTTCGCGGGACTTTTCCAGCACGTAGATATTTTCTTTGCTGAGAGGAGCCTCAGGATGCGCCGAGTTATGCGCATCGATAAGCTGCGAAAGCCGCAGCGCGCAAGCCATCCCGGCGGGCCCTCCGCCTACGATGACCACGTCCGCTTCCATCTGCGGACGCTCAATGCCTTCGATGGGTTTGCGAAAATGGATCATCACACCTATTTTTCTTCCCAGGGATTTACGACCTGAATGCCGCACGCTTCAAAATCCATGATATTCCGCGTGGCCAGAACGGCTCCATGAGCGTGAACGATTGCGGCGATCTGTGCGTCTGCCGGACTGATGGGTTTGCCTTTCGATCGTCGCGCAGACGCGATCTTTGCATACAGTTTAAAAGTCTTCCCCCATGGACCATAAAATGGGGTTATGGAGATTCAACGCATCGGCTCTCAGCCTTCAGGCATCGGTCCGGCAGACTGGTTCACCGGCACTGTCCGTATTGATCCGCTTTTTCAAGCACCTGATCCAGCGCTTGTTGCCGGCGCCAGCGTCACATTTGAGGCGGGAGCCCGTACCGCGTGGCATACACATCCCCTGGGACAGACATTGATTGTCACCGCAGGCTGCGGATGGGTTCAGCGGGATGGCGGTGCGATAGAGGAAATTCACCCTGGGGATGTGGTTTGGTTCGCGCCGGGAGAGAAACATTGGCACGGGGCTACACCGACCACGGCCATGACTCACATCGCCATTCAGGAACGGTTGAACGGCAAGGTCGTGGATTGGATGGAGCACGTCAGCGAGGAACAATACCAACGGTGAATCCGGATTCAAACTGCCCCACTACCAAGCGGCCCTAAGCGCTGGCCTTGGCCTTTTTGATCTCTTCAATCAACGGCGGCACCACGTCAAACAGGTTGGCCACCACGCCGACATCGGCAATCTCAAAGATGGGTGCTTCGGAGTCCTTGTTGATCGCGATAATCGTTCGCGCGCCTTTCATGCCGACAATGTGCTGAATCGCTCCGCTGATGCCGAGCGCGATGTAGAGCTTGGGCGCAATCGTCTGACCGGAACTGCCCACCTGCCGGTCGAGCGGCAGCCACCCGGCGTCGCAAATTGGCCGTGAGGCGGCAATGTCGCCGCCCAGCAATTTGGCAAGCTCTTCCACCATCGCCAGATTTTTCTGTTCCTTGATGCCGCGGCCCACGGCGACGATCACTTCCGACTGGGAAAGATCGACGGCCTGCCTGGCCTCTTTGAATATCTCGTGCGCCTGCACGCGAATTACGCCGTCCGGAACGGTAACATTTATGGTTTCAACCGGCGTTGTTCCTGCCTCGGCCATATCGCCGCGAAATGCAGCGTTCTGGAAAGTCACCATCCACAGCCGGTCGTCGGAGTCATCCCCTGTGAAGGAAACATCGGCGGCGAACTTGCCCTGGAACATCTGCCGGGTAAACAGCAGCTTACCGTTCTCATGCTTGTAGCCGATTGCGTCCGGAATCACCGTTTTGCCGAGCGCCAGCGCAAGGCTAGGAGCAAAATCGCGCACCTGATAGGTATGCGGCATCAGCACCAGCTTCGGCTGCTTGCTCGAGAGGAATTCTTTCAGAACATGAACATAAGCGTCGGAGGTATAAATGGCCAGTTGCGGGGACTCAATGGCGTAAACTTTGGCGGCCTTCTTGCCCGCCAGCTCCGCTGCAATCGCGCCAACCTCGCCGCCGAGTACGGCAATTTCGACCTGCCAGCCGATGTCCCTGGCAATGGCCTGGGCAGCAGCAATGGTTTCAAGGGAAACGCGGTTCAGCGTGCCTTGCTGCTGTTCGACGAGGACAAGCATTGTTTCGGCCATATTGCGTCAATCCGATGTTTCTTTCGTAGTAGAGATTCTGTCGTCGTATCGAGTCATTCTGAACGAGGCGTACCGGAGTGAAGAATCCAGACGATCCGGGCGATGGTATTGCTGCCATCGCCCTCTGGATTCTTCGCTGCGCTCAGAATGACTCACGCCCGATATGGACAGTTTCTGCCGATCCGGTTTAGTCGAACTCAGGCGTTCCCCGGCGCAACACCATCCCTGACCCGATGCAAACCACCGACAGGACCGCCGCGATGATCATGTAATAGCCCATGGGATGAACCCAGCTTGGATCGTACGTGAAGTCCTGGCCGGCCCATACCGTCAACAGAACGGCCAGAATGCCCAGGATTCCACCCATTACTTGCAACATCAACCCCTTGAAGCGGCGCTGGTCGAGTGCCACGACCTGCTCGGGCGTCAATTCACGTTCTTCAGGAGGCAGCAGCATATTCGGCATAGTCTTCAGTTCTCCTAACTCTCCATTGTTGCGTGGATTCGCAGCCAGTTTCCTGCCAATCGCACATGCAACAACTATTAAATCACGCGGGCTTCGTTGCGCAGTTTATCCACGATTTTTTTCGCAATCTCCCCGGGCGTTCCCTGCAGCATCTCGGTCTTCTTCTGCTTCACCGGAATATACAGGCGCTCAATCCTCTGTTGATTGGTACCCAGCTTCCCCTGCACATCAGCCAGCGTCACCTGCCGGACGGGCTTGTTCTTCGCTTGTTTGATGCCGATCAGCGTGGCGTAGCGCAGCTTGTTGATGCCGCTCTGGATGGTCAGCAAACAAGGCAGCGGCATGTCCATAAATTGATATTGCCCGGCCTCCAGTTCGCGTTTCAGGCGGACGCCGGTGTCTGTTTTTTCGATGCCGATGATGATCGTCGCGTGCGGCCAGCCGAGAATCTCCGCCAGCAGAACGCCGGTTTGCGCAAAGCCGTAGTCGTCCGACTGCAGCCCGGTAAAAACCATATCGAAGGTTTCGGCTTCGATCGCCGCCGCAATGGCGCGCGCGGTACGCACCGCATCCATGGCGGCAAACGAATCGTCCACCAGATGGATGGCGCGGTCGGCTCCCTTGGCCAGCGCCTCCCGCAGCACCTGCTGCGAACGCGCCGGCCCGGCGGTCACGACCACCACTTCTCCGCCATGTTTCTCCTTCTGGCGAAGCGCTTCTTCGAGAGCGTAGGCGTCCGGCTCATTCACTTCATAGGACACGTCTTCACGAATCCACGTACCCGCCTCGTTCAGCTTGAGCGGCGCGTCCTTCTGCGGAACCTGCTTGATGCAAACCAGAATCTTCATAATTGTTGGACGACCCGGTAGTGTAACGGAGTCGGCGTGCCGTGGTCGAGTGGCGAAGAGGGGTTATGCCTGGTCGTTGGTATCGGGAGCCGCATCCGGCGCGTTCTCCAGAAAGCCAAGAATGCCTTCGCCTCTTGCCGCCGCTGCCCTGTATGCGAAGAATTCCGCCGCCGTTTCCGAGACCCCGACTTTTTGAGCCACAGCCACTGCTATCCACTGATTCAAGGAAACGCCGTCTTCTTTGGCGAGCCGCTGAGCCGCTTTTTTAATCGAAATGGGCAATTTGAGAGGGTAGGTGGATTTACTCATCGAGTCAACCTCCGTAATGTTTGCTGCGGCGTTAGGACCTCAAGTCGGAAACGCAATGCGGCTGGCGCGAAATGGCGAATGTTATGCGTTACCAGAACGTCCGCTCGGCCATTGATCGCCGCTTCCAACACCATTTCATCGCCAGGATCAGTCACCTGAGGCCGCCATTGAAAGTGAATCTCAACCGGCTCGATCCAAGCCGCAAGCTCCGCCAAAAACTGGTTCACCTGCTCCACCGAGAGACCATGAACCAATCGCTGCTCCGCCCGAAGCAATACATCCTCATATTCCAGAAAGAGCGGCGGGCTGGCCAGAAGTTGAAGGGTACCTGTAAGCGTCAGCCGCAATAGCGCATTGGAAGCTCCCAGTCGGCTACGCAGCGCAGCGGCGATCACAGAAGTATCCAGTACGCAACGCACAAGCTACTTTACCATGCTACATCGAATAGGATGTCTAATCGCTGATCGCGCGGCAACTAAAAAACGCATCAATGCGGGCGAAGCAGGATGACTCTCGCGATGGAAAAATAGATGATCAGGCCTGTAACGTCGACCAGCGTAGCTACAAACGGAGCGGAGGCGCTGGCTGGATTCAGGCCGCATCGCCGCAGAATGAACGGCAACGTCGCCCCTGCGATCGAACCGAACGCCACCACCCCGATCAGCGCGCACAAAATCGTCAGCGCAAGAAGAACGGTTTGAGCACCGTAGAAATGAAAGAGCAGCTGCCAGGCGAAGATACGAACCAAGCCGATGGCGCCCAATATGCAACCCAGCGCCAAGCCCACGAACAGTTCACGCCGGATAACCCGAAACCAATCCCGAAGCGTTACATCTCCGGTCGCCATCGCCTGAATCACCAGGGTGGTCGCCTGCGATCCGGAATTTCCTCCGCTGCTGATAATCAGCGGCAAGAACAAGGCAAGAACGACGGCGGCCTCAATCTCTTTTTCGAAGAAGCTCATGGCGGTAGCGGTGAACATTTCGCCGACGAACAGAATCATCAGCCATCCCGCCCGCTTTCTCACCAACTCCAGAAACCGCGCGTGTAGATAGGGGCCATCCAACGCCGCCGTGCCGCCCACGTTCTGGATGTCGCGCGTTGCCTCCTCTTCTACCACGTCCACAATGTCGTCGACGGTCACGATGCCAACCATCCGGCCATCGCCGTCCAGAACCGGCACGGCGAGCAGCCTGCTGTCCCGGACGATGGCGGCAACTTCCTTCTGGTCGGCCTCCTCGGGCACGGAGATCAGGTCGGAATGCATGATTTCGTGGATCAACTTGTTGGGGTCGGCGGAAAAAAGTTCGCGCAGCGAAATGGCGCCCAGCAAGTGCTGATCGTGGTTCAGCGCATAGGCGTAGTAGATGGTCTCCAGTGCGCCTGCCTGCCGGCGCAGATAAGAGATCGCTTCATCGACGGTCGAGTCCGGCCTCAGCCGGGCAAAGCGCGGGCTCATCAGGCCGCCCGCCTCGTCTTCCTTGTACGCCAGCAGAGCACAGACTTCCTTCCGCGTCGGCTCATCCAGCAGCGAGAGCAGCTCATTGCGCCGGTCCGGGCTGGCCTCCTGGATCAAATCCGCGGCGTCGTCGGGAGCAAGCAGGCGCATCCAGACATGGCGCTGGGCTTCCGGCAGACGAAGAAGCATGTCGCATTGGTCATGGGAGTTCAGCTCGAGGAAAAAGTCCGCTTTCTCCGCTGTGTGGAGTTCGCGAAACTCTTGTAGGCGCTCGGCATGGGTCAGCCGGGGCCAGCGCTCCCATAACGCTTCCGTAGCCTGGGCAATTTGGGTATCCATAGCTATGTCCTTTACTACTTTTTACGCCGGTTGCGGGCAAGATTTGGAAGTATTCACCGAGTATTCTTGGGGCGAAACCGACAACGTACGCTGCGGCAGCGAAAGGTCGCAGCGTAGCCCAGTCGGAAGCAGGATTCTTGTCAATGAGGAATGCGGTTTCCGCAACAAACAGTGGACCGCGCCTCCCTATGGCGTTTACCAGTGAAACATGGTTCCATCCAGTTTACGGTTGACCGGCAGATAGGCGCGTTCATAAGGAAATTTCGCCGCCAGTTTCTCGTCGAGATCGACACCCAGGCCGGGGCCGTCGCCGGGATGCAGATAACCCTGGTCGAAATGATAGGTGTGCGGAAACACCTCGTCCGTGTCCGCCGTATGGCGCATATATTCTTGGATACCGAAATTCGGCACGGAAATTCCGAAGTGAAGCGCCGCGGCCATCGACACCGGAGACAAATCCGTAGCTCCGTGACAACCCGTCTGCACATGGTAGAGAGCGGCAAAATCTGCGATCTTGCGCAGATGCGTCAGTCCCCCGGCATGCACCACCGTCATCCGGATGTAGTCGATCAACTGCTCGCGCAGTAATTGCTCCGCGTCCCAGATCGTGCTGAAGACCTCGCCCAGAGCGATTGGCGTGGTGGTGTGCTGCCGGATCAGGCGAAAGCCTGCCTGTAGTTCCGCTGGAACGGGATCTTCCAGCCAGAACAGATGATAGGGTTCGAGCGATTTGCCCAGGCGGCCCGCTTCAATCGGCGTCAAGCGGTGATGCGAATCGTGCAGCAGGTGAAGATCGTGTCCGAAGCGTAGGCGAAGCTGCTCAAAAAGTTGAGGCACATGGTTGAGATACTTTTCCGTTGACCATACATTCTCTACCGGCAGACCTTTTTCTGCCGGCTCGTAATACAGCTTGTCTTTCGCGACGCCATAGGTCGATGGCAACCCGGGAATGCCGGTCTGCGCGCGCACGGCCAGATAGCCCATTTCCACGTAACCCGCGACGGCGTCGGAGGTCTCCTCAATGTCGCGGCCATTGGCGTGGCCGTACACCATCACCCCGGTTCGGCTGCGCCCGCCGAGCAGGTTATAGACCGGCGTGTTGAGCGCCTTGCCTTTGATGTCCCACAGCGCCATGTCGATGGCCGCAATCGCCGTCATGGTGACTGGACCGCGCCGCCAGTAAGCGCCGCGATAAAAATAATGCCAGATATCTTCGGTCTGAAAGGGGTCGCGCCCGATCAGGCACGGGATGAGATAGTCGGTGAGATAGCTGGCGACGGATAGTTCGCGGCCATTCAGGGTTGCATCGCCAAGGCCGTAGATGCCTTCGTCGGTCTCAATTTTCAGCGTAATAAAATTGCGCCCCGGACAGGTGACATTGACGGAAGCGCCGATGATTTTCATTGAAGTGGTTTCTCCTGTGGTTCTATCGCGGATTCATCGCTAATGTAGTTGATCGGCAATTCGAGTCATTCTGAACCCTTCGGCTACGCTCAGGGTAAACTCCGCGCAGCGGAGTGAAGAATGCAGCATCGGCTGCTAAACAGCAGCAACTCGTGCCGTCGGCTTAGTGCTGCGGCTTGCGCGAGCGCTCGTAGTGCGTGCGCCGCTGAACCCCATCTGGTTCGATATTCGTTGGCAAGTCTTCTGTAATGCTTTTGCAATCTCCGGCTCAAGGACAAAAATGCGATGCACCGGGCCCGACATACTCACCGCGGCAAGCGGCAACCCATCCGCATCCAGAATCGAGGCTCCGATGCAGGCTACGCCCGGTTCATTTACCTCATTGTCAACGGCATAACCTTTTTTTCGAACCCGCTCCAGTTCAATCTGGAATTCGCGCGGTATGGGATTCACCGCCAGGAGATCCTGCGCGGCTTCTACCTTCATCCGGGCCAGGATCGCCTTCCCCATGGCGGTGCTTTCGATCGGCATGCGGCTGCCCACCATCGCGGACATGCGAAATGGCCGCTGGCTTTCAACCAGATCGATATAGAGAATATCGCCGTTGTGCACGAGGCCCAGGTTCACGGTTTCGTTGAACTGGTCGCGCAGCTGGACAAGATAAGGATGAGCAGTCTCGCGGACATCTCGGCGAGAGCCAACCGCCTTTTCAAGACGCCAGGAGTTCAGACGGTAGCCCTGGCCGTCGCCGGTGCGCTCTACGTACTTTCGACTGGCCAGCGTGTGCAGCAGCCGGAAGCACCGGCTCTTGTTCAGACCGGTGCGCTGGCTGATCTCGTTCAGACTCAGTTCCCGGGAACCATCAAAAACATCGAGGATATCCAAGGCTCCCAGGACGGCTTCCACTGCGTAAGGGTCGTTGTTCGTTCGAGGAACCTTCATAGAGTCTCCGTAGGGCCCGTGTAGTTTCCGGTTCGTGCCGCCTGAGTGCCGGGTGCCCCATCCTGGCCGCGTTCTTTGCGGCCAGGGTGGGATACGATTCCGTGCAGCAACCGGGATCATTCCTTCACGCCGCGAAATTTCCGGACGATGGCAATATATTTCCGGGCGTTCTCCGTGATCACATCGGTTCGTCCCTCCGCCGCAGCCTTCGCATCCACCAGGTCGCTACCCACTCCCAGCGCGAATGCACCGGCCGAGAGAAACTCCTCCGCCGTGCCCAGCAAAACTCCGCCTGTGGGGATCAACTGGATCTGCGGCAGCGGCCCTTGCAGCGCCTTCAAATACTTTGCCCCGCCGAGAGCGCTGCATGGAAATACCTTCACTACATCCGCCCCTGCCTGCCATGCGGTCAGGATCTCGGTCGGTGTCAGCGCTCCCGGCATCACCGGCACGCTGTAGCGGCGGCACAATTCGATCGTTCGCACGTCGAGCGCCGGGCTTACGATGAATTGCGCACCGGCCAGCAGGCAGCTGCGGGCGGTCTCTGCGTCCAGCACAGTTCCGGCGCCGATCAATAATTTATCGCCATGATGTTTCACCAGCTGCTCGATCACCTGGATCGCGCCGGGGACGGTCATCGTAACTTCGAGCACGGTCACGCCGCCGGCGATGATTGCATCGGCAATCGTCATTGCCTCTTTTGCGGAGGTCGCGCGCAGTACCGGAACCAGGCCGATTTCGTGAATACGTTGAATCATGCTTATTTTGCCCATTCGATGTCTCCTTACTAGTTATTTTGCCGGCGAAAATCGATGCGGTTTACCGAACGACGCGGGCGCCGGCTCCGCGCATCAGGCGCTCCACTTCGTTGAGCGTGGCCATGGTCGTGTCGCCCGGAGTTGTCATGGCCAGCGCTCCATGGGCGCAGCCGCAATCGACAGACCACTGTGCGCCTTTGCCGCACAGCAGCCCATAGATCAAGCCCGACGCGAAAGAGTCGCCGCCGCCGACGCGGTCGAAGATTTCGAGATCCGGCATTGGACGCGCTTCATAAAATTCGCCATCGTAATAGCAGATCGCGCCCCAATCATTGCGGCTGGCGGTTTTCGCGTGACGCAGAGTGGTTCCCACCACGCGAAAGTTGGGATATTCCGCGACCGCGTGACGGATCATGACGCGAAATTGGGCTGTCTCCAGTTCCGCAAGATTATCCTCGACGACTCCTTCGATTTGAAAGCCCAGCGCCGCCGAGAAGTCCTCCTCATTGCCCAGCATTACGTCGACGAGTCCTGCAAGTTCGCGATTCACTTCGCAGGCCCGCTTCTTGCCGCCAATCGATTTCCATAGTGAGTCGCGGTAATTCAGGTCGTAGGAGATGATCGTTCCGTGCCGGTGCGCCGCCTCCATGGCCTCGCGCGCGACCAGTGGGGCGGTTTCAGAAAGCGCGCAGAAGATACCGCCGGTATGAAACCATCGCGCTCCCTCGCGGGCGAAAATCTCATCCCAGTCGATTGTTCCAGGCTTCAACTGCGAGGCCGCGGTATGTCCGCGATCGGAACAGCCCAGCGCCGCGCGCACGCCAAATCCCCGCTCGGTAAAGTTCAATCCGTTGCGCACGGTTCGGCCAACGCCGTCATAAGGGGCCCAGTGCAGATGCGAAAGATCGACGCCCCCTTGCAGCATCATGTCTTCAATCAGCCGGCCTACGGGATTGTCCGCCAAAGCTGTAACAATTGACGTGCGCAGGTTGAAGCATCGCCGCAGCCCGCGGGCGACGTTGTATTCTCCGCCACCCTCCCAAGCGCGAAACTGCCGGGTTGTCGCGACGCGCTCCTCGCCCGGATCGAGCCGCAACATCACTTCTCCCAGGCTGACCAGGTCCCATTTGCACGACTCGCTGGATCGGATATTGAGCTGTTTGTTTTCGTTCGCCACTGCTGTTTCGTCCTCCATCGCTTTCTTTATCTGGTTGTAGCGGGCACTCGGCGAAGTCCCGGCGCCAGGATCAGCACCAGCGAAAACGCCAGTAAATATGCGAACCCCGCATAGATGAACAGCGGCACATAGCTGCCCGTCCATTGCAGCACCTGGCCTGCCGCCGTCGCCATTAGAACGCCGCCGATTGAACCCGCCGTTCCGCCAAGACCCACCACCGAGCCGACTGCGCTCGAAGGAAACATATCCGAGGCTGTCGTAAATAGATTTGCCATCCATGCCTGGTGCGCAGCCGCGGCCACGCTGATCACTCCCACCGCAGCCCACTCATACCTTGCATAGCCGGCAAACATAACGGGCAGCACGCAGAGCGCGGCCACAAACATTGGCGTCAATCGAGCGCGGGTTGCCGTGAAGCCGCGACGCACCAGGAATGCGGGCGCCCATCCACCCACAACGCTGCCGACGTCCGAGACAAGATAGACGGTGATCAGAGGCAGCCCGATATGCGTCAGATTCACGCGATAACGATGCTCCAGGAATTTTGGCAGCCAGTAGAGATAGAACCACCAGACCGGATCTGTCAGAAATTTCCCAACCGCAAAGGCCCAGGTCTGCCTGCGCCGGAGCAGCACTCGCCACGATGGCGCGGCTTCGCCTCGCTCGACATCGTCGGCAACCTGGCCGGCGCGGATATATTCGTATTCTCCGCTCGAAAGTCCGGGATGCTGTTCTGGAGGCCGGTAGCTGGTCCACCACCACAGAAGCCACACCAGGCCAAGGGCGCCCATGAAAATAAATACCGCGCGCCAGCCATAATGGATATCAATCCAGGGAACCGTCAACGCCGCCAGGATGACGCCCAGATTGGTTCCCGCGTTGAAGATACCGGTGGCGAGCGAACGCTCTTTCTGCGGGAACCACTCAGCCGTGGTTTTGATGGCGGCGGGAAAGTTCCCGCCTTCCCCGAGCCCTAAAAAGAACCGGCAGACTCCGAAACCCAGCGCTGTCGAGACCAGCGCATGAGCCGCGGAGGCGAGGCTCCACACTACCATCATCAAGGCGTAGCCCACGCGCGTCCCCACGCGGTCGATAAACCATCCGGCGAACACCATCCCGACGGCATAGGCCGCCTGGAACGCGCTGACGATGTATCCGTACTGCGCCTCGGTCCAGCCCACCTTGGTTTGCAGCTCGGTCGCCAGAATGCCCAACACCTGGCGGTCCATGTAGTTTTTCGTAGTGGCGAAGAAAAGCATGGCGCAGATGATCCAGCGAACATGCCCGGCGGTTCGCGACGGCGGCTGTTCCATCCGTCCATCGATCTGCTCGAATTGGCCGGCGAACTGGTCGGATGAAGGCACTGCATCTCCGTCGCGGAAAACAAAATAATTGAGAGTGACTCACGCATGATAGCCGACGGTGCCGGGAAAATGAAATGGGCGTTTTATTGTATAAAACCAAGGTTTCGAGAGCCCAACTTGCGTGAAGATTGCAACAACGGAGCGGCACTCGTACACTCCGGGGCGGAACTGTGAAAAAATTGAAGTAGTTATGATTTCTGTCAGCAATGTAAGCATGCGTTATGGATCGAAGATCCTTTTCGAGGATGTCTCCACCACCTTTACTGCCGGCCGTCGATATGGTTTGACCGGTCCCAACGGAGCGGGCAAGACCACATTTATGAAGGTCCTCAGCGGCGACCTGGATCCGCAGAAGGGCGTTGTGGCGCGCCCCAGAAAGCTGGGCGTGCTGCGCCAGGACCAATATGCCTTCGACGCCTATCGCGTCATCGACACGGTCATCATGGGCAACAAAGGACTGTGGGCGGCCCTCGAAGAGCGCGATCGTATTTACGAAAAGCCTGAACTCGACGATGCAGACGGAATGCGTCTCGGCGAACTCGAAGGCATCGTCGGCGAGGAGGACGGTTACACCGCAGAGAGCGACGCCGCGATCCTGCTGCAAGGGTTGGACATTCCGAATGAGGTGCATGAGCGCAAGATGGGGGAGTTGCAGGGCGGCCAGAAGTTCCGCGTGCTGCTGGCGCAGGCTCTGTTCGGCAATCCCCAGGCGCTGCTGCTGGACGAGCCGACGAACTATCTCGATCTCGATTCCATCCACTGGCTGGAGGACTTTCTCATCCGCCGCGAAGGCACGCTGATCACGATTTCGCATGACCGCTACTTCCTGAACAATGTATGCACGCACATTGCCGACATTGATTATCAGACGATCATCACCTATACCGGCGGCTACGACGATATGGTGCTGGCGAAAACCCAGGTGCGAACACGTCTCGAAGCGCAGAATGAAGAACGCGAGAAAAAGATTTCGCAATTGAATGAATTCATCGCGCGCTTCTCCGCCGGGACCCGATCGAGCCAGGTGACTTCACGCAAAAAAGAAGTGGAGCGGCTCCAGACCAGCGAACTAGCCCGTTCGAACATTGCCCGTCCTTATATCCGTTTCGACCAGTTGCGTCCGTCCGGCAAGCACGTCCTTGAAGTCGAACACGTCCGCAAAGCCTACGGGGAGAACAAAGTCATCAACGGCTTCACCGCATCGGTGACGCGCGGCGAAAAGATTTGCCTGATCGGCAGAAACGGCCAGGGAAAGACGACTCTGATCAAGGCACTGCTCGCCAATGCGCCGAACGTGGAGCATTTTGCCGGCGACGATCCGAAGAGCAATATCGATGGCGGCGTGGTGAAGTGGGGCCATGAGGCGCAGATTGGCTACTTCGCGCAGGACCACACTTCGACCATCCAGAAAGGGACGACCGCGGCCGACTGGCTGCATCAGTTCGACGCCAAGGCGACGAAGGAAGATATTCGCGGCGTGCTCGGGCAGATGTTGTTCAGCGGCGAGGAAGGTCTGAAGCCAACCGAGGCTTTATCCGGCGGAGAAGCAGCGCGCCTGCTATTCTGCCGCCTGATGATGCAGAAGCCGAATTTCCTGGTGCTGGACGAACCTACCAACCACCTCGATCTGGAAGCGATCAATGCGCTCAACCAGGCGCTCCAGAAATATGAGGGCACGGTTCTGCTGGTGACGCACGACCAGGACCTGATCGATGAGGTAGCGACCCGCATCTGGAATTTCGAAGATCACAAGATTCAAGACGTCAAAGGCCCCTACGCGGAATTCCTGCAAGGCCGCGTCGCGGTCGCCCGCTGATCCGGCTATTTGCAGCGAGTGCTGCTGACGTTTGCTCTTCTGCATGCGCAAGGAGATTCACCCGCAGGTGAATCTCCTTGCGAAGAAAAGACATCTAACCGTACGCAATACGGTTAGCCTATGTCGATTTTGATCGCCACCCCGGAACCCCCGTCACAAACTTTCCCGCCCGCGGAGATGCGGGGCCGTGAATTCCTGAATCCGGTTCCGACAGTAGTTTCTCCTTCGCACGGCATATTCCATATGTTTTGGAGACTTCTGACGGAGCGGCGGCAGGGTGATCCCACCCATGCGATTGGCCCTTTCCACACTGCACCAGACATTTATCTGCAACCCGCTGTCAGCGGCCTTCGCGTCACCTGGATCGGGCATTCTTCTCTGCTGATCGAGATAGACGGTACTCGCATCCTTACCGATCCAACCTGGAGTGAACGAGCATCGTTGGTCTCTTTTGCCGGGCCTCGACGGTTTTATGCGCCTCCATTGAAGATCGAAGACCTGCCGCCGCTCGATGCAATCCTGCTGTCGCACGACCATTACGATCATCTGGATCGCGCCACCATTCAGCGGTTAGCTGCAAATTATCCTGTGGAAGGATCGCAGTTTATTTGTTCTCTGGGAATGGGGACGCAACTCGAGTCCTGGGGTGTGCGTCGTCAACGGATAACAGAGTTGAACTGGGGCGAGACTACCGTGTTGGATCAGAGTTCCGCAGGCTGCCACATTACAGCCACGCCGGCGCGTCATTTTTCCGGACGCAGTCTCTGGAAGAAGAATGAAACATTGTGGTCGTCATTTGTCATCCGAAGCGACAGGCATAATGTTTTTTTCGGAGGCGATTCGGGACTATTTCCCGGGTTCCAAGAGATCGGCGAGGCCTATGGACCTTTTGATCTTACGATGCTTGAGATTGGCGCCTATGACCGAGACTGGCCGGATATTCACATGGGGCCGGAGAAGGCAGCGGAAGCCCATACTGCATTACGGGGCAAGTTGCTCCTGCCCATCCACTGGGGTCTGTTCAATCTTGCGTTTCATCCCTGGCGCGAACCGGTGGAACGGCTCCTCCAGGTGGCCGCAACACAAAACATTCCACTGCTTTTGCCGAAGCCCGGCAGTCCTACGGAAGTCACTGGATCCAATCTGCATACATTCTGGTGGGAAGCGTAGGCTCCGGATTTCCTTGGGACTGCTGCTCGAATTACTCCAGAATTGATGCTTGGCCGCGGCAACGATAGGCGCGATTTTGTCCTCTTACTGAACAGAGAGGTATTGGAAGATGAAGCAATTAGAAGGAAGAACAATCGCAATTCTGGCGACCGATGGCTTTGAGGAAGTCGAACTGGCGGACCCCAAGAAGGCTATGGATAAAGCCGGGGCGACAATCCACGTTGTGGCTCCCCACGGTGGCGAAATCAGGGGATGGAAACTCACTGACTGGGGCCGCAACGCGAAAGTGGATAAAGAGTTGAACGAAGTTTCATTCGATGATTATGATGCGCTTCTTCTCCCGGGCGGCGTGATGAATCCCGACAAGTTGAGAACGGACATCCGTGCGGTAGCGTTCGTCAGAAAATTTTTCGAGGCCGGTAGGCCCGTGGCCGCGATCTGCCACGGCCCTTGGATGTTAATTGAGGCTGGCGTTGTGCAGGGACGGACCCTGACCTCATGGCCGTCCCTACAAACCGACTTGAGGAATGCGGGTGCAAACTGGGTGGACGAAGAGGTAGTCGTCGATGGAAATCTAACAACCAGCCGCAAGCCTGATGACATTCCCGCTTTCAACAAGAGGATCATTGAACAATTTGCCGGCGCGGGGCATCTCGCGACGAAAAGCGCCTGAACGAATATATCCAGGGTGGTGAGTCAGAAGTTTGCATCGACAGAATGTCATCGCTCTCTGAATTGTTCGCTTCGCTCTGAGTGACTTACATTTTATTTCAGCTTGGCTTCGAGTTCCGTCCACCGCAGATAGAGCGCATCGATCCGTGCTTCGGCGGCTATAACTGCGGCGGAAGCTTCTTCCAGGCGGCTTGAATTGCTAGCAATGGCGGGGTCTTCCAACGCCTCGCGGCATAGTTCCAGATGTTGTTCCGCTTCAGCAATGTCCTTTTCGATGGCCGCGTATTCGCGGCCTTCCAGGTAAGAGAGCTTTTTCTTGTTTGAATTCGAAAGGGGCGGAGACGAATTTTTCTCCGCCCCAACGCCATCTGCCGAACGCGGCGTCAGTCCTGGATTTTTCTTCTGTCCCCGCTCCGCCTTCCACGCGTTCCATTGCGAGTAGTCGGCAAACCGTTCCGCTCCGCCACAGCCATCGAGACCAAGGACCGTTGTCGATACGCGATCCAGCATGAAGCGGTCATGCGTCACTAGAACCAAAGCCCCGCGAAATTCGAGCAGGCTCTCTTCCAGAATTTCCAGCGTCGGAATGTCGAGGTCATTCGTCGGCTCGTCCAGCAGCAGCAGATCCGCCGGTTGCAGCATCAGCTTCGCGATCAGAACACGCGCTCGCTCGCCTCCCGAAAGGCGCTCGACCGGCTGGTTCAACTGCTCACTGGTAAACAAAAACCGTTCCGCCCAGGAAGCGACGTGCTGCACGCGATCCTGATAAACGACCGAGTCGCTGTCCGGCGCGAGAGCACGACGCAGCGTCAGGTTGTTATCCAGCTGGCGGTTCTGATCGAAGTACACGATCCGCAAGGTGGGCGCCTTGCGGATCTCACCCGCGTCGGGAATTCGTTCCCCGGTCAACAGACGCAGCAGCGTCGTCTTGCCGCTGCCGTTGGGGCCGACGAGGCCGAGCCGCATTCCTGCAGTCAGAATAAAATCCAGCTTGTCGAACAAAACCTGGTCGCCGATTTTCGAGGAGACGCCCTCCAGCTCCACCAGCCGCTTGGTCTGTCTGCCGGTCGCGGAGAAATCGATGTTGGCCGTCGCTGTCCGGCCTCGCGATTTCATTTCCGCCAGGTCGCCGATCATGCTATTTGCGCTGTCGATGCGAGCCTTCGACTTTGTCGTGCGAGCTTTTGGCCCGCGCCGCAGCCATTCTATTTCTGTCCGCACCCGGTTGGCCAGCGCATCCTGACGCTTCGTCTGCGCCTGCAGATATTCGTCTTTCTTCTCCAGGAATGCGCTGTAATTTCCATTGACCCGCAGGATGCCTTCGGCATACATGAGGTTCAGTTCAACCATGGTGTCCGCTACGTTCTCCAGAAAATAGCGGTCGTGGCTGACGGCGACATACGCGAACGAAGCCGTCCGCAGCAGTTTCTCCAGCCATTCGATTCCAGCCAGATCCAGGTGGTTCGTTGGCTCATCGAGCAGCAATACATCGGGCCGCTGCACCAGCGCCTCGGCAATCGCCAGCCGCTTGCGCCAGCCGCCGGAGAGCGCCACTGCGGGTACATTGAAATCTTCAAAGCCGGCACGGCCGAGCGTTTCCGCCAGGCGGGCCTCCCGCTCCGCTTCGGGGGCATGGATGCGGACCAGCGCATCGTAGAGGACAGAGCGGATGGTATCGCCTTCGGCAAATTCCGAACTCTGCGCGATGTATCCCACGCGGGCCAGCTTGCGCCGGGAAATTTCGCCGGAGTCAGTCTCGATGCGTCCGGCAAGCATTTCGAGCAGCGTGGATTTTCCGGAACCATTGGGTCCGACAACACCGAGCCGGTCGCCTTCAGAAACGGTGAAAGGGATATTGTCGAAAAGCGGCCGAGCTCCGTAAGCCTTACGGAGAGATTGTCCATTGAGAATTGGGGGCAAGCGTGAAGTACGTCCTTGATCTGCGAAGTGCGATTCGCCGAATGGCGATGTGACCTGGCTTAAGAATACCAGCCGCAGCGAGGAGGACTTCCGGCGAGTATTGACTTGAGTGCCGCTGAACGCGGTACTAGATCTTCTCAGCGAACCCAGATCAGATAAATCGCCAATCCAACGCCTGCCGCAGCCAGCAGCAGAGCAACGGCTACGGCACTCTTCGATGGGCGACCGACCTGCCAGGTACCGGTCCGCAACTGTTTTACTTGACGAACGTGAATCAACGCGGCGCTTACGTTTACTACGACTCCAACGACGACAAGTGCCGTACCCAACCAGACTGAAGGCCCGCTGGAGTGGCCCGGCATCTGAGATTGCGGCGAATTTCTCATTGCCAGCTCGCGCAGAAACAACCCAAAGCGCGCCACCACGAAGCCGAAGCCCATCAATGCCAGGCCGGTGCGAATCCAGGCGAGAAAAGTCCGCTCCGCCGCGAAATAGACGCGAGGGTCGCGCTCTTTCGGAGCTTCGCCTTCAGTAGCTGCGGTCGTGGATTGGTTGCCGCTCATGCCGCCTGGTTATGAATCCAGAAATGCAACCGATTTAATGCCAGCCAGCTCAAACCGTTTTCGGCAGCGGATATTCTGACAGGCTACCTGGTCCTCGCGCAGCACCATGTAGGACTGCGCTTTGGCGAAACGGGCACGGTCCCGCTCATCCGCGCGCGGCGGCAGGCTGTTCTTCTTGCGCCGCACCAGCCAGTTCAATTGATACTCGGCGGCCTGCCGGCAGTGCGGGCAGGTAAGCGTGTGCGGACGCTGCTCTGGTTTTTCACTGTAAAAATCCCGTTCTTCCATCGCGTGTCCTCCGGTCTCTTTCAGTATGGCACCGGTGCGACACTGACCGCGAATCCGGGACAATGTTGCCTGGGGAAACTCCTCCAGGACTACGATCGCAGGCGCGCTGGATGATTAACTTATTTTTCCTGGCTCGTTAGAAATGAAAAGGGCGAGACCCCGAAGGACTCGCCCTTTTCCGAATTGCCGAGATCTGGCTCGGATTACCAGATTCCACCTTGAGTGACCGCCGGATTGCCAGGGCGCACAGGCTCAGCCCGCGTTTCCCTCACCTTCCCGTTATCACCTACAGTGGGGTAGCTTCCTTGCTGCCATCCGTGGGAAGCTCCAGTTTCCTGGATTTTCTTTTGGTTGGCCATACGGTTACTCTCTCCTTCTTGGAAGATTTCTCTTCCCCTGTTTAATTAAGAATCGAAGAGTTCGACCCGGGTTGCCCGTTCCACGCGTGCCGATGCAGCATAGGCCGCTATCACTTTGCGGTCGAAGTATTTTCCTTGGTCGACAAATACCAGGTGGAGACGTTCAAGCCTTTTTCCTCAGCCTTGGCACGCTGCCGCGCGCCCTCCAGCGTTGACGGAGCGGGAACGATAACCGGCTGGCCCGGAACCCAGTCACAGGGCGTTGAGACGCTGCTTTGGTCCGCAATCTGTAGACCGTCGAAAATGCGCAGCAGTTCATCCACGTTGCGGCCCAGCTGCATTGGATAGTAGAGAATCGCGCGAATCTTTCGCTTCGGATCGATGGCAAAGACCGCGCGCACGGTAGCGGTGTCGGAGGCCGCCTCATGCACCATGCCATACAGCTGCGCTACGTGCTGACTGAGGTCCGCAATGACCGGAAAATTAATCTCCACGCCGCTGTGTTGTTCCAGATCCCGGGCCCAGGCAATATGCGCATTAACACCGTCGATCGAAAGACCCAGCAGCTGCACATTGCGTTTCTCAAACTCCTTCGAGCGGCGCGCGAAGGCGAGGAATTCAGTGCTGCAAACCGGCGTGAAGTCGGCAGGGTGGGAGAACAGCATGACCCACTTGCCTTTGCCGGTGAAATCGCTGAGGCGCAGCACGCCTTGTGTCGTCTTCGCTTCAAAGTCCGGGGCCTCCTCTAGAATGCGGGGCATATGGCTTTCCATTCCTGCGGTCATCGAGTCCTGATCTCCTTCTGCTTTCCACTTTAAGCTAAGGCGGTTCAACGCGTGGGCGGAAACACAAATAACTTTCTGCAGATATATTGATGCCGCGTGCAAGATGAAGGATAAGAAATAGTTTTCTTCAAGTGCCCGGTGCGGGATTAAAGACTTTGACGAACTGGAATGCCGCCCTGCCGGCCCCGGCAAATCGTTCGACGCATTCTCCGCGATCCTGGGAAAATCCCGGCACTGTTTCAAGTGCACCTGGACGGCTTTTCCGAGTGCGATTCACATTCTTTCAACAGGCTGCGTCCGCTGTCCGCCATGCATTTACATGCGCTAGCTGAGGGTCGGTGGAATGCCGGTCCAAAATGGCATAAATTTCACCGAATATTCGCCATTTACTTATGGAGTTTCTCTACTTACTCTGGGCGAGCGTTCATGGAAACAGGAACGCGCCTCTTTCGCCTATTTGCTTTAAAAAAAATTGACTTTGGAACGGATGGCCTGGCGCAAACGCGGCAGTTCGCCGGGAAGGACAGCCTCGTTTTCATTTTGAGGCAAACGTCTCATTCCCGCCGGATGGCTGACGCTACGGGCAACGATGCACTGCGCCTCCGTTCCCCTGCAGCCCGGCTGCCTCGGCATCCGGTGTGCCTGATGTGTGCCTCAGGACTGTATCTCGCGCCTCGTCGCGAAGACAGTCCCGGTACCCATAGGGCGTGCTGTTTTCTTTTGCAGCCGGGCTGTGGCTGAACCACGTTGCTTTCCGCCACCAGCGCGTGCAAGCGTGCTGTGCATGCAGGAGAAATAAATGCGTCCGAAGAAAGTAATCTTATGCGTCGATGACAACGATCAAGTGTTATCGGTCCGGAAATTTGTGCTGGAAACCCGCGGCTATCGCGTGTTGACCGCAAACAGCGCGGAGCAGGCGGTTGAACTTTACGATCAAGGCAAAGTCGATCTGGTCATCGCAGACCTGGTGATGCCCCACTGCAATGGCAACGATCTTATCCTGCGGCTGAAGGAAATTGCTCCCTGGGTGCCCGCAGTACTGGTCAGCGGCAGCATGAAGCATTTCGACCCGACCAGCCGCGCGGACGCTTTTCTTCCCAAGGGCGCCTGCTCGCCGCAGGAGTTATTGGAACGGGTGCGAGTGCTGCTGGTCCGAAAGCGTGGCCCGAAGAAGACCATCGCACCCGGGCACACAGCCGTTGTTTCCAGCGCGGTTTCAGCGTAACAGCGGTGCGGCGGCGGCGTCCGAGCTCCCATTCGCAACCTCAACCGGTACAATAAAACCTGAATGCAGCCAGTCATCCTCGCCGATCATCTCGGCAAAATTTATCGCGCAGGAAAAGTCGAAGTTCAGGCTCTCCGTGCCGTTTCCTTCAAGGTTCAGCCCGGGGAGTTTGTCAGTATCGTTGGCCCCTCCGGAAGCGGAAAGTCGACGCTTTTTTACAACATCGGAGGCCTGACCCGGCCATCCTCCGGGCGCCTGCTGATTGACGGCGTCGATTTCGCCGCTCTGAGCGATGCGCAACGTACCCGGCTGCGCAAGCAGAAGATCGGTTTTGTGTTTCAAAAATTCAACCTGCTGCCTACCCTCAGCGCCATGGACAATATCCTGCTGGCGCATGAAATTGCCAGTGGCGCGAAAAAGCTCGATCGGGAATACTTCGACCATCTCACCGACCTGCTTGGGATTCGAGATCGCCTGCAGCACCGGCCCTCGGAACTGTCTGGTGGAGAGCAACAGCGGGTCGCGATCGCCCGCGCCTTGATCTCCCGTCCCGCCATCGTGCTGGCCGACGAGCCGACAGGCAATCTTGATTCCAAGAATTCCGAGGCCGTGCTGGCGGTCCTGCGCCGCTCCAACCAGGAGCTGAAGCAGACCGTAATGATGATTACGCACAATCCAGAGGCGGCGGCTATCGGCGACCGCATCCTGCACATGCGCGACGGCGAGATGCTGGATGCTGAACCGCTCGATGTAGAACCGCTTCATGGAGAACCGCTTCATGGAGAACCGCTCGGGGCCAGCGCCCGGAACCATCTCGCGACTTAGGAAGTGCAACTTCGAGCGGTTCGTTGACCATGCGGGCGGCATCCCGATATACTCCATTGAAGTAAGGGCGGGAGTAGCTCAGTGGTAGAGCGCGACCTTGCCAAGGTCGAAGTCGCGGGTTCGACCCCCGTCTCCCGCTCCAGCGGCGATTCGCTGCCATCCTTCCGACACGCCAGCAGCCGCTATTTTGAGTGTTCCAATGTATTTCAAGGCGCGGTACCCAAGTGGTAAGGGAGAGGTCTGCAAAACCTTTATGCGTCGGTTCGATCCCGACCCGCGCCTCCAATATCTCTTCACAACTTAGACCGGCGTGCTGATCGGCTCATATCCGTGCACCGTGGTTCCCTTCTTGTTCGACAATTTCAGCGTGCGGTCTTTTTCAATGAAGTCGCGGAACGTCATCATCTTCATCGGACGGTGGCTGACATCGTTAATCAGTCCAAGGATTGCAGCCAACATTTGCCGGGCGAATTTCTCCGAGGGCACTTCTCACCGAACTACGATTGACAGCTCTGCGTTTCCGCATTGTCTTCCCTGCCTGAGTAACCATGGGAGCCGAGCCTGGTCGAACGAGGTGACAAGAAAAGATACGACAGCAATAGGAAAAATTATCGGCGGCAAAACGCCGGCCATTAGGCCCCATTTTTCCTATTCAAAGAATTTCGCCGCGGTGAATTCCGAAATGGGATTACTGCCGGTGCAATCTCATAGGTATTTGATTGATTTTCTTTCCTGAGCAGGGCAAGTTAGACAGACCTACTCTGGAAATCCACTTTGGTCTGAAGTAATCCACAGGACGGAGTGTCTATTCCACAGAGGTATGCAACAGAGATTCCAAAATATGCAAAAATTTGCATTTCCCCCGAAAGGGATTTCTGCCGATGCGAGTATTGATAGCCGAGGACGATTTTGCGCTTGGAAGCGTGCTCCAACGCACGCTGCAAGGAGAAGGCCACACCGTGGCCTGGGTACAGGATGGAGAAGCGGCGCTGGCCGCATGGCAGGAGGCGCAGTACACGCTTCTGCTGCTCGACCTGAATTTGCCGCGACGGGATGGACTGGAAGTCCTGCAGGCGATACGCGGGACCAGCGATGCCGCCGTATTGATTCTGACGGCGCGCAACTCGCTGGAGGAGCGGCTGCGCTGTCTGGAGTTGGGCGCGGACGATTTTTTGTCGAAACCGTTTTCGCTGCGTGAACTGCAGATGCATTGCCGCGTTCTGGTTCGCAGGCTCCAGTCCAGCATCGGCTCCAAGCTGCGCTGCGGGGACCTGGTGCTGGACCGCAAGAGCCGCACGGTGGAACGCGGCGGCCGATGCATTGAGTTAACTCTAAAAGAATTTTCCCTGCTGGAATATCTGCTGGAACATCGTGGAGAATGTGTTTCCCGTGCTGGCCTGTTGCAGCATGTCTGGAAAATGCACCCCGACGTCAGCACGAACGTTGTCGATGTCTACATCAACTACCTGCGTCGCAAAGTAGACGAAGGCTCAGAAGACAAACTGATCCACACGGTTCGTGGAAACGGATATATTCTGCGCCTGCCCTCCCCCGAAGCTGCCTGACGCCGCTTGGCGCCGGTTTTTTTGTTTTTCTTTCTGCTTGTGTTTCCTGTGTGTGAGGTATCGAAGAATGCGAACTCAAAAAATTGTTGAGGCCCGCGGAATTGTCTCGCGGACCGCCGTGCTGGTGAGTGCCGACATTTCTTTTCGTCAACGACTAGCTGAAACGTTAACTGGAATGCGCTGGAAGGTGCGTGAAGCATCGGGGGGCGCCGAAGCCCTCTGCTATTTGCAAGAAACCCTGAGCGAAGCTCTCCTGCTCGACTCCTGGCTGCCGGACCTGGAGTCCGGGGATCTGGCCGAGCAACTTCGCATTCAATATCCCTCTCTGGATCTGATCTGCGTGGATGACACGGAGGAGGCGTCGGGGCATCCCCGGTCCACACGCCGCCACGAGTTGCTGTACGCGCTGCGGCGCGCGCAGACAATCGATGGCCCGGTCTGGACAACCGCAGAGGACAATCGAGAGTCTCTGCCCGATCGCATTGCCGCGCGTGGAATTCGTTCTCCGCAGGCCCATGGCATCCATCCAATCGGCAGTTTTCTGAACCAGCCTCGAATGCCGAGAAACGACCCGGGCCGCGCGAAGATGGACACTCCGCCGGCAGAGATCTCGGACAAGATTGAAAGCCTGCCGATCGAGACTCTCTCCATGGTCAATCTTCTGAGCAGGAAGACTGCCCATGCTGTGGATTTGCCCGGGCTGCTGGGGGGAAGCGCGGAGATGCAGAAGCTCGCGCATCACATACGGCTGGTGGCGCCGCGCAGGACGACGGTGCTGATCGAAGGCCCGACCGGCAGCGGAAAAGAACTGGTGGCGCGCGCGCTGCATCGGCTGAGCCCGCGGGCCAGCCAGCCGTTCATTATTCTGAACTGCGCGGCCATCCCGGAAGCGCTGCTGGAAGCCGAGTTGTTCGGGCACACCCGGGGAGCATTTACCGGAGCGGTGCAGGCCCGTATCGGGCGCATGGAAGCCGCTCACGGAGGAACATTGTTTCTCGACGAAATCGGCGAGATGCCGCTGGCGCTTCAGGCCAAAGTGCTGCGCTTTCTGGAAGCGGGCGAGCTGCAGCGTATCGGAGAAAACGCGCCGACGCGGGTGGATGTTCGAGTCCTGGCGGCAACTCACCAGCCGCTGACGCAGCGCGTGGCAGAGGGAAAATTTCGCGCCGATCTCTACTTCCGGCTGGCGGTCTTCCCGATCGCGACGCCTTCGTTAGCGGACCGCGCGGAAGACATTCCCGCGCTGGCCGAGCATTTTCTCCAGCAGTTGGGGGAAAACGGCCCGGCCAAGGTCTTCGAGCCGGAGGCCATCGAGAAACTGTTCTCTCACGAATGGCCGGGCAATGTGCGCGAGCTTGCGCACGTCGTCGAGCGGGCCTACATCCTGGCGGAAGACCGCTCACGAATTACGGCCGGGGAGATTTATTTCACTTGAAGAAGAGCCGGAGGTAAAGAGTCTGAGAATTCTCTTATCTGGCCGGCTCGACTTTAGACCTACCGTTGCACATCGGCTTGATAGAGAAACCCATGAGAGCGGTTTCCAGCGAATTGCAAACTTATGGAATTATGAGCGCCGGCAATCCCATCCCAGCCGCTCGCAGAGGAGAGAAACCATGCAGATCACCACGCCGCTGATCGATGTTCTGGGAAAGTTCCTCGATCTGACCGCGACCCAGTTCAAATTGACCGGGAGCAATGTCGCGAACCTGGACACGCCGAACTACCGCACGCTGGGCATCGATTTTGGATCGGAATTTTCCGCGGCGGCCTCCGACGCATTGGCGATGCGACAGGACGGCAGCAACGGGCAGCCAGCGAGTCCCGGATCGCCGGCATTTTCGGGCCGAACTCCGAGCATTGAGCAGGTGGATGGTTTGCTGGAACGGCCGGACGGCAACAATGTCTCGATGGACCGGGAGGGTCTCGAGCTGGCGAAAGAGCAACTCGATTACAAGACCGCCATCGAGCTGGTGCATGAGCAGACGTCGGAGATTCGCAGCGCGATACAGGCGCAATAATTCGGATCGAAGTTCCGCGCAGGCGAGGAGAGAGCGATGAATCTTTTTGGCGTGATGGACATCAGCGGGTCGGCACTGGAGGCCGAACGCGCGCGCGCCGAGGTGGTATCGGCGAACATGGCAAATGCGAACACGACACGGACGGAGAATGGAACGCCGTACCAGCGCCAGCATGTCGTGTTTGAAACGGCTGGCGAGGACCAGCCGCAGAATTTCGCTCAGGCGCTGCTGGCTTCGGCGGGTAAGCTGCCCAATCCGCAACAGGGGATGGGGCAACGGGTACGAGTCGCCGCGGTAGTGAGCGACACGGCGCCGGCTTTAAGCCGTTACGATCCCGGCCATCCCGATGCCGATGCGAATGGGTATGTGAATTACCCGAACATCAATCCATTGACCGAGATGGTGGACCTGATGGGGGCCGAACGCGCCTATGGCATGAATGTCTCCGCAGTGACGGCTTCGAAAAGCATGATTGCCTCGACGCTCGACATTCTAAAGTAAGGCGGCGGCCAGTTTCGCAGTTACGCATTGGTCGAGATTGAGAGTGAGGAAACAGGGATGGTGATGGTTCCGAATATTTCGCTGGCGGCGCAGCAGGCCGTGTCGGATGCGGCGAACGCGACTGCTTCGGCCAGCAAAACCGTAGCCACGGCGTTGAACGGCGCCGATGCATCCGCCGTTTATCAGGCGCCCTTTTCGGGGCTGTTCCAGGACGCGGTCCAGAAGACGCAGCAACTGGAAACGAATGCGGCGAACACGGTGACCGGGTTGCTCTCCGGCCAGGGAGTCGATGTGCACACGGCGATGATCGCGACGGAGAAGTCGGACCTGGGATTTGAGATGATGCTGGCCTTCCGCAACAAGGCGGTGTCGGCGTATCAGCAGTTGATGCAATTGCAGTTCTAAGGCGGATTGCCGGTTAGCGTGACATAGGTCAACGAGAGTCATTCTGAATGGAGCGTAGCGGAGGGAAGAATCCAGAGAATATTCGCGCGGTGAGTGCTGCCATCACCCTCTGAATTCTTCGCTTCGCTCAGAATGACTCATAGTGTTTTTGAATACGGTATTTGTAAATCCGCTATAAATATGCTCCTTCAATGGCCGGAATCAATGGCCGAGTGAAGGGCCGGGATTGAAGATGACTGAAAACGCCACATCGCCGCATACGCCCTCCGCCCTGGTCAAGCAGGGGTTCGAGGGCCGCCTGCATGCCGGCACGCGGGCCTTGCTGGGCCGCCTGAAAGTCATGTCATCGCGGCAGCGCTGGGGGCTGCTCGCTTCCGTGGGAGTGCTGCTGGCCGTGGGTGCCGGGATGATATGGCTGGCCTTCCGTCCGGACATGCGGGTGCTGATGAGTGGACTGGAAGCGCGCGATGCGCAGCAGTTGGAGCAGGAATTGATGGATGCCGGCATCTCTTACGATCTGACTCCCGACGGCACGGCGATCCGTGTTCCCGCCAGCTCTTTGAACCGGGCGCGGATGGCGATCGCGGCCAAGGGACTGCCCTCCAGCGGACGCATGGGCTTTGAAATTTTCGACAAGCCGAACTGGGTGGGTTCCGAGTTCGACGAGCGCGTCAATTATCAGCGGGCGCTCGAGGGGGAGCTGGAGCATGCCATTGAATCTCTCGGCTCCGTGCAGCAGGCCCGGGTGAACCTTGTCCTGCCGCACGACTCGCTGTTTACCGACGACCAGCGGAATGCCAAAGCCAGCGTGGTGCTGAAGCTGCGTCATTCTCTAGGCGATCAGGAGGCGCAATCGATTCGCAGCCTGGTAGCCGGAGCGGTCGATACGCTGAAGCCGGACCAGGTGACGCTGGTCGACGCCGATGGACGCCAGCAGTTCGGACCGAAGAGCGCCACGGCGGAAGAGGCGCAGTACGAACAGGCATTGACCGGCAAACTGCTGGCCACGCTCGCTCCGGTCGCGGGCGAGGACAATGTGCGCGCGTCGGTAACCGCGGAGTTCGATTCGGGAAGCGAAGACGATGTGGATGAGATCTACGATCCGAACAATGTTGCGACGCTTTCCGTGCAACGCACGGAGGCAAATTCCGGCGGACAGCCGGAGAAGGCCGGCATACCGGGAACCGCCAGCAATGCGCCCAATGTGAAACCGCCGGTGTATCCGCAGCAGACGACGCCGATGGAAAACAGCAAGCAGGAAAACGACACCTACGCGGCGACCAAGCATGTCCGCCATCATCTGCAGGGACCGGGGCGTCTTCGCCGCGTGACAGCGGCGATTTTGCTGAACGACCGCCTGGTGCGGTCGGCGGATGGCAAGCATGAAACATGGCAGCCGCGCACACCGCAGGAGCTGCACGAAATCCAGCAACTGGCCGAGGACACGATCGGGTTTGATGCTTCCCGGAGCGATCAGGTGACGGTACAAAACCTCAGCTTTGCCGCCAATGCGGCCGAGGCCCCGCCCAACCTGGCCACGCGGCTGATGTCACACGCCGGCAGCAATATGGGATTCGCGCGCTACGGAGTCCTGCTGGCCGTCTTTGTGCTGGCACTGGTTTTCATCGTCCGGCCCGTACTGAATCAGTTGAGGCAATTGACCTCTTCGGTGCAGACTTTGCCGGTCAACACAAGCCACGCACCACTGCTGGCAGCCACCGGCGGCCATGCGGAACTGGACCAGACAAATGAGCTGAGTTTTGAGAGACAGCAGGCACGCACCCAGGTCCTGTTCGATCGCATTGCGGAGTATGTACAGAAGGAACCGCAGCAGGGAACGCGTCTTTTGCAAAGCTGGGTCCGCACTCCCAAGGTTTAGAGCGGATTGAAAGACAGCGTGGTTTAGAAGCAACGGCCATCCCACCTTAGCCGCAAAGAACGCGGCTAGGAGGGGGCACCCAGGTTTCATTACACGATCCGGAAAAGTTCTATAGCTTCACGCGGTTGAAATGCAAGTAGAAGGAGACAGGAAGGTATGACGACAGCGGTCCCCATCCCGCAGATCCCGGCGCCAGCCGCGCCGCCGCTGATGTTGCCGGTGGAAAGTCCTGAGACCGCTGCACACAAATCCCTGTCGCCCTTGCGCAAGGCCGCGGTCCTGATGATTACGATTGGCGATGAACTGGCGCGGTCGATGTATCAGCATCTTTCCGAGCATGAACTGAAACTGCTGACCGAAGAGATTGCCGCGCTGCGCGATGTGCCGCCCGAAACGTCGGCCTGGGTACTGGAAGAGTTCTATCAGTTGATTGAAACCCAGCAGTACATGATGCACGGGGGCCTGGACTACGCAACCAAGCTGCTGGTGGATGCTTTCGGGAAGCAGCGCGCGGAAGATCTTCTGGGCCAGGTGAAGAATGCGCAGGAGGCCCTGCACAGCGACCTGGCGATGCTGCAGGAAGTGGACCCGCAGCAGCTGAGCAAGTTTCTGGAAGGGGAGCATCCGCAAACCGTGGCCCTGGTGCTGGCGCATCTCGATCCCAGGCGCGCCTCCCAGGTGCTGCAGCAACTGGCTGAAGAGCAGCGCGTCGATTCGGTGCGGCGGCTGGCGGAAATGCAGCAGTTTTCTCCGGAGATGGCGCAGAAGGTCGCGCTGGTCCTGCATAAGCGGCTGGAGTCCATGGGAGAAACCCATCGCAAGTCCTACTCCGGATTTAAAGCGGTGGCCGATCTGTTGAACCGCCTGGACACGGTGGCGGCGCGCGCAATTCTGGAAGATATCGAAGGCGACAATCCGCAGTTGGCCATCAACATTCGTAACCTGATGTTTACGTTCGAAGACTTCGTCACGGTGCCGACGGCCAGTGTCCGGGAACTGATTGCGCAGATCGACAAGAAGCAACTTGCGCTGGCGCTGAAGGGGTCGAATGCCGAGTTGCGAGCACATCTTTTCAAAGCGCTCAGTTCGCGGGCGGTGGAGATGCTGCAGGAGGACATGGAAGTGATGGGGCCAGTGCGCGTGCGCGAGGTGATGCAGGCGCAGCAGGAGATTCTGACCTTAGCGCGCAGGCTGGAGTCTGAAGGCAAGCTGATCCTGGCCACGGAAAAAGAAGATGACATGATGATTTGACCGGGGTGAGAGTTTTCGCGTTCGACGGATCGACTGGCGAGGAGAAAAGTTGTGGCGGCACCACGAGTAACGCATTTCGAGCCCATTCCGGGTCCCGCAGAGGGAGCCCCTCTGCCCGTTCTGGAGCGGCTGCAGTATCGCATCGCGCAGTCCGATCGAAAGCAGTCCGGCAAGAACCCCGGCAGCGCTTCAGGTGAAGATCCTCTGGCTGTCTCGGCGCATGCGCATCCTGCGGTCTCCCTTTTTCTGACCCATGCCGAGGAATTGTACGGAGCGCCGGAAGCTACAGAGGTCCCCGGGCCGGCGCAGAACTCCGAGGCCGATGGGCAGCGGGCTGTGGCCGAACTGGAACGGCGTCTGGCGGAAGAAAAAACGACGGCTCTCCGGGCAATTGCGGCGGCCCGGGAACAAGGCCGCAGCGAAGAGAGGCAGTTGTTCGAGGAAACGCTCGCCGCGGAACGGCGGCGGTTTCAAACCCAGATTCTTCAGAGCCTGGAAGAGTTTCGCATCGAGCGGCAGCGTTATTTTCATCATGTCGAGGGAGAAGTGGTGCGTCTTTCGCTGGCCATCGCCGCGCGCGTCCTGCACCGGGAAGCACATCTGGACCCCATGCTTCTGGCGGGGGCGGTGCGGGTGGCACTCGATAAGCTGGCCAATTCCAGCAGTGTAGTGATGCGGGTGGCTCCGGCGGAGGTGTCGAAGTGGCAGGAGTTTTTCCGGGCAGCCGGCAATTCGCGCATCCAGCCCGGGGTTCTGGAAGATTTTTCCCTTACTTCGGGAGAATGCCTGCTGGTCACTGAGCTGGGAACAATTGAGCTGGGGATACGCGCGCAACTGGAGGAGATCGAGAAGGGATTTTTCGATTTGCTCGATCATCGACCGAGCAGTTCGGGGCCAAGCGGCCGGGGCGCTTCTGCTGCCAATGGAAGCAAGAGTTCGACATAGGACTCTGACTGCGTGATGCGTAGGTGAACGATTTGAGGACCGGAGAATCCCTGGTCCCGCTGTAGCGTGACGCGGAGATCGTTCTATCCCACCCTAGCTGCGCTTAGGATGGGGCACCCGGCGCACGGAGCGCCGGAAAGGAGATCAAGAGCGATGCCCGATTCCATACTGCCGGACCGGTTGGGAGTAGATGCCGGTTCACTTTTTCAACCTGCCACGAATGCACTTCGCAGCCGCGAAACGGAGGACGCTCCCGTTCATAATCCCGGCGCCGAGGATGAGAGAATCTCCTTTTCTTTAGAAGAAGAGGAGGAGCTTCCGAACCGCGAGCAACTTCTCCATGCATATTTTCGGAGACTGGAGAAACGGCCGGCCTGGCGTTGGCATGGCCGCGTTCTCGAAGCCACCGGCCAGACGATTGAGTCGGAAGGTCCATTCTGCTCCGTGGGAGAATGCTGCGAGATCTTCGATCGCGAGGGGCGCAGCCATCCCGGCGAGGTGATTGGGTTTCGCGGGCCGCATGTGCTGTCGATGACGCTCGATTCTCCCGACGGCATTCGCTTCGGCGATACCGTGGCGGCGTTGGGAGACATGCCGCGGATCGACGTCGGAGACGATTTACTGGGCCGCGTTCTGGATGCGCAGGGTTGCCCGCTGGATGGCGGATCGAGACTGCGCGTGAAAGAGAGCTGGCCGCTCGAGAGCGTGATTCCTCAGCCGATGGATCGGGTGCCGATCCAGACGCGGCTGGGCACGGGGTTGCGTGCCATCGATGGACTTTTGACTGTGGGGCGAGGACAGAGGGTCGGCATCTTCGGAGGATCGGGCGTCGGCAAGAGCACCTTGATCGGCATGATGACCAGAAACACGGCTGCCGATCTGACCGTGGTGGGGCTGGTGGGCGAGCGCGGCCGCGAGGTGCGTGAATTTCTCGAGGACAGCCTTGGAGAGCAGGGCCGGAAACGTTCCGTGGTGCTGGTTTCGACCAGCGACCAGTCTCCGCTGCTGCGGATGCGGGCGGCCATGGCGGCCACTTCCATCGCGGAATTTTATGCCGCGCAAGGCAAGCATGTTCTGCTGGTGCTGGATTCTTTGACACGGTACGCGATGGCGGCGCGGGAGATCGGGCTGGCCGCGGGCGAGCCGCCCACGGCGCGCGGCTACACGCCGTCAGTATTCCGGCGGCTGGCTCGGTTGATCGAACGGGCCGGACAATATTCCGCGGGCAGCATCACCGCGTTTTACACGGTGCTGATGGAAGGAGACGATCTGCAGGACCCGCTGGTGGATGCGGCGCGCTCCTTCCTGGATGGACATATTGTTCTTTCGCGCGCCATGGCATCGGAGGGATGGTATCCGCCCATTCAAATTCTGGAATCCATCAGCCGCCTGATGCCGGCGGTCACCACGCCGGAGCATCGGGAACGAGCGATTTTAATTCGGCAACTGCTCTCCGCGTACGCGCGATCGGAGGACCTGGTGCGCATCGGGGCGTATAAAGCCGGAGCGGACCAGGACCTGGACCGGGCGCTCGCGGCACGCGCACAACTCCGCGCGTTTCTGGAGCAGAAGCCGGACGAGCATTCGTCGTTCGAGGAAACTCTGACGCGGATGCAGGCATTGAACATCTGACAGGAAAGAACTCCTTTTTTCATGGCGCAGGCATTGCGGCGTATTTTGCGGGTTCGACAATTGGCGGAGGAGCAGGCCCGTTTGGAAGTGGAACGGGCAGCCCAGTCCCTGCGCCGGGCCAGTGCTGCCTGTGAGCGCGAGGCGGCGGCGGAGCAACATCAACGGGCGATGCTGGCCGCGAGCTGGAAGCCGGAAACGATGGGCCCTGAGGAAGCGCTCGATATTAGCGTGAAAGATATCGGCATAAAAGATGTATCCGGGCCGGTCGTGCCTGGGAAACCAATGGAACGGGCGGCATCCGAGAATACCTGGTTGATGGAGGAGGCGGCACTGGAATTCTTCGGCCTGCAGCGGGTGCGCCTGGAACAGGTCCGCGATGCGGAATCGCGGCGCATTGAGCCGATGATCGAACGTTACAAGGAACATCGCCGTGAGCTGCGTCAGACCGAGCAACTGCTGGCGCAGCAGGACGCAATCGCAAATATGGAAAAGGACCGCCGGGCGCAGGCGGTAACCGATGAATGGTTTCTGCAGCGGAATCTTGCCAGCCGCCGCCGGGCACAGCGGCTGGAGCGGGCCGCGCAGAAGCTGCAGACGATCAAAGAAGGAACGGTGTCGAAAATCCAGGCGGCGGATCGGCAATTCTGAGCCAATCCTTATCGATCTCTCAGGGATGGACGTGACCTTTGGCATGCAATCTGCATTACCCCAATCCAGGAGATTGTGGCCGGAATGAGCCCTCTACCGCGTATCCATGCCGCCCCCCACGTGACGACATTGCCGGAGTCGGCCGGCGCCGAGTCCGGCTCCGGTTCGAGCGGCAACCTATTCGCCGATGTTATGCGCGCGGTCTTCCACCCTACCCCGGCGCCGCATGCCGCGGCTCATTTGCGGCCTACCCGATCGCACCCCGAGGCCGAGGAGAATGCATCGAAAGAGAGCCCGGCCGGTTCCTTGAATTCAGATGCAGGCAGGCAAGCGCCCTTCGGCCCTGGCAATTCCAGGGTGCCGGGGGCGGAAGATGCGAGCGGAAGAACGCAGAAAAACTCTTTAACCGCAACGACAATGACCGCAACGACAGTCCATCGCGTGACGGGAAACGCTTCGGGTTCGGCAGACGCGCAGGCGGCCGCACCGGCAAAGAACAGCTACCGCGCGACCTCTGCGTCGCAGCAAAGCGATTCGGCGATCACCGGTTCTTTGCCGGCTGGAACACCTCAGCAAAAAACGCCGCCGGCGAGCGATATCGCCAATTCCATTTTGATCGGAACAGCCGGCAGCACCGTTTCTGCTCCGACAGGGGCCAGTGGAACGGTTTCCATCGCTTCGGAAACGAATGTGCCGGGAAGCGGCGTTTCCCCTTCCAACCTCCCTGGAACAGAAAATTCGGGAAATAGTGGCCCCGTCAACAATTCGGCGACGAGCTCCGTGCTGCAGTCTGGCAAGCCGTCCGCCGGAGAGTCCACGACTGGCGATGGAACGCTTTCGAGGATGACCGGTTCGCTCCAGATGACCGATCCCGGGTATCCGAAGGCGGGTCAGGGTGGGCCGGAGGGCAGCGCCGTTTCCACTCGAGAGATTGGAGCCGCTTTCGGCCCCGCTTTCGGTCCTGCTTCCGGCCCCGGACGGTCACCAGGAAAAGACATGAAACAGTCCTCTGGAATCGACACTGGAAACACGGCTGGGGAAATCCGCAACTCTGCCAGCGCGAGTTCGGAGGCCGGGAAGCAAAATTCCGCCGCCGCTCACGCAGCCGGAGACCCGGCGATACCGGGGAACGGCGGCAGTTCGACGAATGGTTCCGGCAATGGCCTTGGGCACGCCCTTGGAAGCGGTGCCGGGAACAGCACTGCCGCCCCCGCAGCGAACGTTTCGACATCGAGCGACTCGACAGCGGGCAACGGGAATGCGGCCAGCGGCAATGGAGGTTCGACCTCGCCGTCCAACAGCAAATCCTCGACGGGTCCTGTGTCTCGAAATATGCCAGCCAGCCAAAGCGGTGCGGACAGACACGCGATGCCGACGCTGCCACAAGCGGAGGCGGCGCATGCCAACCCTGCGAATCAAGGTCCATCTCCCGATGGCAAATCGAGCCTGGTTCCGGCGTCGGGCAGCCCGGGTCCTGCGGGAAATTCCGGCGTGGCGCACGCCTTGTCATCAACGGGGTCTTCGGCTGGACGGGCCACGCCTTCGGATGCTTTTACCGCGCTCGATAGCGGGTCGGTCGCAGAGCATGGCGTGCTGCTGCATGCCGGTCCGCACCAGGTCGCGGTAGGCGTAGCGGACCCGGCGCTGGGCTGGGTTGAAGTGCGCGCGGAAAGGGTTGGCGGACAGATCACCGCCGCATTGACCGCCGATTCAGCGGCAAGCCATGCCGCGCTGACCTCGGTGATGCCCTCGATGGCGACCTATCTTCAGGACCATCAGGCCGGAGTGCAGCATATCCACGTGGAAACGGGACTGGCGGGCGGTCAGGCGGGAGCGGGATCACAGGGACAGGCGTCCTCCCAGGGGGACGCGCGCGGCGGCACGGAAAGCGCAGCGGTTCCGGCGAGTGGCGGCACGGGTTGGAAAAGTGCGGCAACGATCGCAGAGCAGACCTCGCATACAACGACGACACGATCGACGAGGGAAGGACACCGGGTCAGCGTTCGCGCATGAAATTAACGATCAGCTTGAAGGCAGAAAAGGAAGGAAATAGAAGATGAGCCTACTGAGTATTTTGGACCATGTGAAACAGGCTGTGACCTCGCCGTTCGAGTCGAAGCCGCAGGCGCAGGCAAACGCAGTGAAGACACTGGCTACTTCCGCCCCCACGAGCGGCAGCGGCACGGCCAACCCTGCCAATCAGGCGACGATTACGGCCAACGATTTTTTAACGCTGCTGGTCACGGAAATTCAAAACCAGGACCCGACGTCGCAGACCGATCCCATGCAGTACATTACGCAGTTGGTAGGGGTCAACAGTCTGGAACAGCTCGTCCAGATCAACCAGACGCTGACCGGAGCGACCGGCACAAGCACTCCGGCGGCCCCGGCGGCCAGCAGTCCCGCCGCTGCGTCCAAATCCGCTGCCGGCACGTCGAGTGCGGCGGCCGTGCTGGGGACTCCTTTGACATCGGCGGCGGCGGCGAACAGTTCCGCGGCCGGGCGTCTGTTGCCGCTGGGCAGCAACTCACAGATACCGGCGGCCGCGGAAACAGCGGTTGCGCATGCATTCACGCAAACCTCATCCCTGCCGGCGCAGGTGCTGCCGCCGACGCAGGTTCCGATGAGCCCGGAGGTCATGCGCGCGCTGGAACACTCGATCCCCGGAGCGACCTTTGCCGGGCAGTCTCCCCTGCCGGCCGCAACCCCGGCGGGAACAGGGAGCGCGGTTCGCTGAAGCATTCGCCGACAAACGATTTTATTCACCATCACTTTTTTTGAGGAGAGAATTCATGGCATCTTTTTCCATTCCACTGACAGGGTTGAACGCCGATCAAACGGAGCTCAACACGATTGCAAATAACATCTCCAACCTCGGCACGACCGGGTTCAAATCGCAGACCACGTCGTTCGAGGACCTGTTTTATCAGCAGGTCGGCTCGTCGGGGTCGGGCGACCCGGTGCTGGCCGGCGAGGGCGTGCAGGTCGCGGCCAACTCGACGGATTTCACATCCGGCAGCATCAATGCAACGGCGGGCAGTCCGAGTGACGTCGCGTTGAAAGGCAATGGTTTTTTTGTGGTCAACAACGGCGGCACGCAGGAATACACGCGCGCCGGAAATTTTCAAACCGACCAGAACGGCAACTTGACGACCACGGACGGTCTGCAGGTCATGGGCTATCCCGCGTCCAATGGCGTCGTCAATCCGAACGCGCCGCTGACGCCTTTGCAGATCCCGCTGGGCGCGACGGAGCAGGCGAAACCCACGACGCAGTTTTCTCTGGGAGTCAATCTCGACGCCAGCGCAGCAGCCGGTACGGTAGTCCCTTCGCAGATCACCGTTTACGATTCGCTGGGACAAAGTCACATCGCCACAGTGGACTTCTCCCGGTCGACGACGCCGTTGACCGGCGCGTACTCCGGCGCAGGCGACACCTACACTTACACCGCGGGCGCAGCTTCCGATCTGATCACTTCGCCCACGAACTCTATCACGCTGGGAACGGCGCCTGCCACCAGCGTCGCCGTTCCCGCAGGGGGCGAGACACTGACACAGATGGCGGCTTCGATCAACAGCGCCGGCATTCCCGGCTACACAGCGGTAACCGGCGGCGGCGGAACGACCCTGACCATTACCGGCACAGCCGGAAATCCCTTGAATGGCACGGTGCCCGCTTTGACCCAGGTAAATTCCAATGCATGGAATTACAGCATTGCACTGCCGCCCGGCGATTATACCGGCGCAACGGCAAATACAACCGGAACGCTGACCTTCAACGGTAGCGGCCAGTTGATAACGCCCGCCGCCAACGTCACCGGGATCAGCTTTGCCGGGCTGGCCGATGGCGCCAGCAATCTGAGTTTCAACTGGAACCTGTACGACGCCAACAACAATCCAACCGTGACCCAGGCAGCCTCGGCCTCAACCACCGGCAGCACCGCGCAGAATGGATATGCCAGCGGGACGTACCAGGGATTTTCGATCGGTTCCGACGGCACCATTTCGGTGCAGTTCTCCAATGGCCAGACCCAGTCCGTGGGCCAGCTTGCGGTGGCCATGGTGAATAACGAGCAGGGTCTTTCGCGCACCGGCGGCAATAATTTCGCCGCCACGCTTGCCTCCGGCCAGGCGACCGTGGGGGTGGCCGGCGCGGGTGGCCGCGGGACCATGGAAGGCGGAGCGCTGGAACTATCGAATGTGAATATCTCGCAGGAATTTTCCAGCCTGATCGTGGCGCAAAGCGCCTATGAGGCGAATGCCAAATCGGTGAGCACCTTCAATACGATCACGCAGGCAACCATCAATATGGTTCCACAGGTGTAATTTCCGCGCCGGCCCTGTATGGAGTGGATATTCCACGCCGCCGCATATTGGGCCGGCCATTTTCTTTCGACCGAGTTGGCGACCGCATCACGAATCTGAGAGTTTTCTTAAGTCGCTCCTCCCCTCTTTGGTTCCATTCCTGCACTGTTCGCAGGGTACATGGCAACCCCAGCTAGCTCCACATTTTTAAAACCCACTTCGGTAGAACCAGCCAATACTCCGGCGGCGAACGGGCCGGAGAAAAACTCTCCGAAGAAGAGAGCCGCGTTGCGCTGGATTCTGCCGGCGGTTGGAATCCTCGTGCTGCTTGCGGGAGTCGCGGGCGGCATCTATTTCGTGCGGCATCGCGGACGCCGGGCCGATGCAGGCATGTCCGCCCGATCCTCTAATAATTCTTCCGCGGCGGAGTCGAAAAAGAATGCAGCTCCGCTAGCGGCGATCGACTTGCCGCTCGAACCCTTTGTGGTCAACCTTGCCGACGCAGGCGGTCACAGCTACGCACGCATCGGGCTGACGCTGCACCTCGCTACCTCCGCGCCTAAAACCGGCACATCGGCGGAAAACGAAGCCGGCGACCTGCGTGATATGGTACGCGACCGGATCATTGGCGTGCTGAACGGACAGCAATCGGCGGACCTGTTGGCGCCGGAGGGAAAAGAGCATTTGAAGCAGGCGATCGCGGCGGCGATCCAGGCGAAGAGTCCGCAAATCCAGGTTATCGATATTTATTTCACGCAATTTCTCGTGCAGCCCTAAGCGCGACATAACGAGAGACGCAATCCAGGAACACCGGAACCAGAGGTTGGAAATGGGAACTTTGCTGCAAACGAATCCCCCCGGCAACGATCTGACGGCAGCCATTGCCGCGTCCTCGGATGCATTGCCTTTGGGGAAGCCTTCGGCGACGCAGCTGTCCACCGCGATCTCCGAGTTGAAGTCCTGGCCAGCCGTGGAGTGGTTGCCCATGCAGTTGAGTGTGGCGTTGCCGATTCCGCGGTTTCGAGTGCGCGATTTGCTGGCACTCGATCCCGGGCAAACCATTGCCACGGAATGGCCCAACGGCGACGATCTTCCGCTCTCGATTGAAGACGTGCAGCTTGCCTGGATTGAAATGGAAGTGGTCGATCAGGATATGGCCGTCCGCATTACCCGGCTTTTATAGAACTTCCATCTGCCACTGCTTTGAGAAAACAAGGTTCGAGAGGATGCCGCGGGATGGACCAGGAAATCGCAGCAACGTTGCGGACCGAACAGTTCCTGGCCGCGCCGGGCCTGGACGGTTCGCCGGGAGCGGCCGATCCTTTTTCGAAAAAACAGAAAAGCTGGATTCCTCCGGTGGAGCAAATGCCGCCGATTGCGCAGTGTGCTGTCCGCCTGGTGCAGTGGTGTCAGTCGAAGCGCAGGACAGGCCGCAAAGAAGGCGCGACCTTGCGTCTCGTCGGACAACTGGCGCTGGGAGCAAAGCGTCATCTGGCGCTGGTCGAAGTGGGCGGTATGCAGTTTCTGGTGGGCGGCGGGGCGGAGCACGTGACCGTCATCGTCCCGGTGCCCGCAGGAACGCCCGCGCCAGCCGCAAATGTCCGTGGCGCGGCAGAGAGTGGCGGTGCAGGCGCGGGGATTGATGCGGCTGGGGAGCTCTTGCCATGAGACTGGCGGCAATACTGCTGCTCGCGCCTGCTCCGCTGGTGGAACCGGTTGCGAATGGATTGCGCATCGCGGGCAACGGGACGGTGCCGTGGACGATTGTTTTTGTCCTGACTCTGCTGACGCTGATTCCGGCGCTGCTTCTCTCCATGACGCCGATGGTGCGCCTGCTGGTGGTGTTTCATTTTCTCCGACAGGCGCTGGGCACGCAGACCGCGCCCAGCAATCAAATATTGATGGGGCTGGGACTGATGATGACCTGGTTCCTGATGCATCCCGTGCTGATGCAGGTCGATCAACAGGCGGTCGAACCGTTTCGTCATGGACAGATCACGGGCATGCAGGCGATGGAGCGCGGCGCCGGGCCGCCCAAACTTTACATGCTGCACTACGCGCGGGAAAAGGATCTGGCGCTGTTTGCCTCGGCCACCCTGCCGCAGCGTCCGGCCAAGCCGGAAGATTTGCCGCTGCGCGTGGTGGTTCCGGCCTATATGCTTTCGGAGCTTAAAGCCGGCTTTCAGATTGGGGCGGTGCTGTTCCTGCCATTCCTGCTGGTCGATCTGGTGGTTGCGTCGATCACCACCGCGATCGGCATGCTGCAATTGCCCCCGGTGGTGATTTCGACTCCACTCAAAATTCTGCTGTTTGTCATGGTGGACGGATGGAACCTGCTCGCCGGATCGCTGTTGAAAAGTTTTTAGCCGCTGCGCAGAAGTTCGCGGAGCGCGGGAAAGGAAATGTTCCATGGGACCGGACCAGGTGGTGGAACTCGCAAGGCATCTGTTGACCGAAGCCATGCTGCTGAGCGCGCCGCTTCTGCTGGCGGCCGCAATCGTCAGCATCACTCTGAGCGTGGTGCAGACCTTGACTTCCATTCAGGAACAAACCATTACGACGATTCCACGCCTGGCGACAGTGGCGGTGATGGCGGTGGTGGGCATGCCGTGGTTATTGCGCCATCTGGTTGGCTATACGGTTTCGTTGTGGACGGATCTGCGTCGCTACCTTGGCTGAGGAAGTTCCGGCCCGGCTGGGCGGAGTTCGTTGTCTTCCACCCTAGCCGCAAACGTGGCGAGGATGGGGCACCGGGCCGCACTATAACTGGGACCAAAAACGTGGCGAGGACGAGAAAAAATCATGGCGGGGTGGAGCACATTCATCGTAGCGGCTGTCCTGGTGCTGGTCCGCATCAGCGGGCTGATGCTGTTCGCTCCTTTCTTTTCCTCCGCTTCGATTCCTCGGACCGTGAAAGCGGTGTTTGCTTTTGTGCTGGCTGGGCTGCTGGCGCCGATGGCCGCGAACCATCCGGGAGCGGCTCCGGAGCTCGGATTGATGCCGGTGCTGGGCGAGTTGACGACGGGTCTGATTTTCGGGCTTTGCCTGACGCTGTTGATGGAAGTTTTGAGTTTTTCCGGACAGCTTTTAGGGTTGCAGTTCAGTTTCTCGCTGGTCAATGTGCTCGATCCCAACTCGTCGATCGAGACTCCGCTGCTGAGCCAACTGCTGAACCTGGTGGGTCTGCTGGTCATTCTCGCGGCCGGGCTGGACCGCACGTTGTTGTCCGCGCTGATGCATACCTTCGTGGCCGTGCCGATTGGAACCGCGTGGCTGGCAACGCGCGCGAGCGTGGTCTTGCTGCAGATGATGAGCGGCGTTTTTCTGGCCGCGGTCCAGTTGTCCGCTCCGGTCATGGCCGCGACACTGCTGGTGGAACTGGTGGTGGCGCTGGTGGGCCGGCTTTCTCCGCAGTTGCCGGTGATGTTTGTCGGGATTCCGCTGAAGACGCTGATTGGTTATACAGTGCTGATCGGCTCGATTGGCGTGTGGCCGCGGTTCATCGAGGCCCGCTTCGACGGGCTGCTGAACCAGGCCATGACGCTGGTGCTCGCGTCGCATCGCGCCTGAAAGGCGTTACCGGGGCAACGCACAAATATGGCAGGCGAAAAGACGGAAAGCGCATCCCCGAGACGCAAGCAGCAGGCCCGCGAGCGCGGCGACATTTTTCAAAGCCGCGAGCTGACCGGCGCGCTGGGCATGGGGGCGGGGGTGCTGGCCATGGGCGTAATGGTGGAGCGCTTCATCGTGGGCTGGCGAGCGGCCTATCTGCGGAGCCTCGATTTTGGGATTCATCGCGACATGAGCCTGCGGGATGGAGCCGTGGTCAATGAACTGGTGCATGTGAGCGCGCTGCACACGGCGCTCCCGGTCGCGGTGGTGCTGGGCGCGACCTTTGCCGCTGCGCTGATTACCGGAGTGGCGCAGTCGGGCGGAGTGCGGTTCCACGGCGAACCCATGCAGTTGAACTTCGAACGCCTGCTTCCGGCTACCAACCTGAAAAACATTTTTTCCATGCGCGCCGCCACGCGGATGTTCAAGTCCCTGATTCCGGCGGCGCTGGTCCTGATGCTGGGCGCGGATGTGCTGGAGCATAGCGTGTTGTCGATGCCGGTGCTGTCTCTGGCGCAGTTGCCGGTCTTGTTTCAAAGCCAGTACCACCTGCTGCTGGCCACCAGCGGCATTCTGCTGTGCTGGTCGGCGCTCGACTATCTGGTGGAGTGGCGCAGCTGGGAGCAGCGCCTGCGCATGAGCCGGGAAGAGATGCGCCAGGAATACAAGGAGATGGAAGGCAATCCGCAGATACGCAGCCGAATCCGCTCCATCCAGCGGCAGATGCGCCGCCGCAAGATTCAGGCCGATGTTTCCCGGGCCACGGTGGTCATCACCAACCCTACGCATTATGCGGTTGCGCTGGAATTCGACTTCGAGACGCTGCAGGCGCCGAAGGTGCTGGCCAAGGGAAGAAACCTGATGGCCGCGCAAATTAAAGACGAGGCCCGCTGGGCCGGAGTGCCGATTGTCGAGAATCCGCCGCTGGCGCGATCGCTCTATCGCTCGGTCGAGCCGGGTCACGCCATTCCGCACGACCTGTATGCGGCGGTCGCCTCCATTCTCGCCTTCCTGTACCGCCAGCGCATGGAGGAACAACGCAAGCAGGACCAACGCAGGCGGGAGACGGGGCGCGCCGGTTCCACGGAGAAACAGCAGCCGCAGGCTGCAGGCGCGCCGAAAGATGCCGATCGGCCCGCGAGGCTTCGGCTCGGGTCGGGAGTAAGTCCTGGAGTCAGCCCGGAAATAAAAAATTCCTCGGAAACCGCAGAAGAGTTTGGCACGGCGGATGCAACAGCATCCCCAACGGAACCTGCAGCGGAAGAATCAGGAGAAGAAGGCGCGTGAGCACGCAAGTTGTCGTCCAGAAACCTGTTCCCGACGTCGCAGGGCAACGCGACGGCCTGTTGCGCTGGCTGACGCCGGAGGCGGCGCATCGCGCGCAGGAGATGCTGCTGCCGGCGACGGCCATCAGCATGGTGCTGGTGATGCTGATTCCGCTGCCGGCCTTCGCGCTGGATTTGCTGTTGACGGTTTCGATCACTGCCTCCTTCATCGTGTTTTTGTCCGCCGTGCAACTGCGCCGCGCCGTCGAGTTCTCCATCTTCCCCACCCTGCTGCTTTTGCTGACGCTGTTTCGGCTCTCGCTGAACCTGGCATCGAGCCGCCGCATTCTGCTGCATGGGTTTGAGGGCACCGGGGCGGCCGGACAGGTGATTGAGGCCTTCGGGCAGTTTGTGGTCGGCGGCAATTACGTGGTCGGATTCGTTCTGTTTCTGGCGTTGATCGCCATCCAGTTTCTTGTGGTCAGCCATGGCGCGGTGCGCACGGCGGAAGTGACGGCGCGCTTTACGCTCGACGCTTTGCCGGGCAAGCAGATGGCGATCGACGCCGATTTGAACGCCGGGGTCATCAATGAAGCCACGGCCCGCAAGCGGCGCGAGGCGATTTCGCGCGAAGCGGAATTTTACGGGGCAATGGATGGCGCGGCGCGTTTCAATCAGCGGGATTCGATGGCGACAATTTTGATTACCACGATCAATATCATCGCCGGACTGCTGATTGGCGTCTTTCAGCAGAACGTCGCCATCGGCGAGGCGTTGAAGACCTATACCGTGCTGACAGTGGGCGATGGCCTGGTCACGATCATTCCATCTCTGCTGGTCTCGGTGGCCGGCGGCATTGTGCTGACCCGCGCCGCGTCGTCGGCCAACTCGCTCAGCACGGACATTGGGATGCAGTTGTTCCGGCGCTCCAACACCTTGTGGATTGCCGCCGGCCTGCTGACGATCATGGCACTGATTCCCGGGCTGCCCAAGCTTCCTTTTCTGCTGATGGCCGCGGGGCTGGGCTACATGGCGTATCGCATGCCGGCGGCGCCGGTGCCGGTGGAGGAAGAAGCGGCGGGGGCGGGCAAAGATGCGAAGGCGGCGAGCGCGCAGGCGGAAAACCTGGCGACGCTGTTGCCGATGGACGATCTGAGCCTGGAGATCGGCTTTCAACTGATTCCGCTGGTCGATGAAAAACAGAGCGGTCAGATGCTGGCCCGGGTGCGCGCGCTGCGCAAGCATCTCGCCAAGGAATTGGGCTTCATTATTCCCCCCGTGCATATTACGGACAATCTGCGCCTGAAGCCGCGGGAATACACCATTTCTCTGCGCAATACGGAGATTGCGCGCTGGCAGACGGAAGGCAGTCAACTTCTGGCCGTCAATGCCGATCCCAACGCCCGCGCGCTGCCCGGCCAGGAGACGCGCGAGCCTGCGTTCGGCGTGCCCGCGCGCTGGATTCAACCGTCGCTCGGCGAGCAGGCGATTGCCGCCGGATATTCCGTCGTCGATCCCACCACGGTGATTGCAACGCATCTTGGAGAAGTGATTCGCCGCGAGGCCCACCGGCTTCTGGGCCGCGCGGAGACCAAGCGCCTGCTCGACAGCCTGCAGGAGACGCATCCCAAGCTGATCGAAGAGCTGGTGCCAAAGCTGATGACGCTCGGCGAGGTGCAGCGCGTGCTGCAGCAACTGCTGCGGGAGCAGGTTTCGATTCGCGATCTGGGATCGCTGCTGGAAGTGATGGTGGAGACCGCGGCGAACAACAAGAACCTGGTCCACCTGGTGGAAACCATTCGCCAGTCGATGGGCCGCGCCCTGGTGCAGCCGCTGCTCGATGCGGAGGGCCAGCTGCGCGTCTTCGTTCTGGACGCGGCGCTGGAAGAAGAGATCATGGCCACGGTGGAGGGCGAGAGCGGGCAGCGCCTGCTGGGAGACGGCAGCCAGCCGTCGCGGAATGCGACCAACTTTTTGCGCAGGATCGTCGAGTCATGGAAGCAACTGACGGGAGCGGCGCCGAACTCGGCCAGCCCGGTGTTGCTCTGTTCCAGTCCGGCGCGGTATTTCCTGCGGCGCTGGCTGGAGCCGTTCATGCCGCGCGTTGCGGTGGTGGCGCCGGCCGAGCTGCCGGTGGATTTGAGAGTGCGCTCGCTGGGAACCTTGCGGTAGATCGTAGAGCGCCGAAGCGATTGCCTCGGCGCCGGCAGACATGGAGGAAAAACAGAATGCCTGTATCGGAATTTCAAGCGGCGCGAGATGAAGAACGGAATGCTCCGGCGCCATGGCCGACCGGCCCATTGCAATTGCAGCCGGAGGAGCAGGAGGAGCTGGGACCGCCGGCTTCTGCGCCGAACATGCCCTTGAGCCAGATGGACGCCGCCGAGCGCGAGCAGGTGCTGATCGAGCATTTGCCGATCGTGCGTTTCGTGGCGCGGCGCATCCATGAGCGGCTGCCTCAACACATCGAAATGGAAGACCTGGTGAGCGCGGGGATGGTCGGACTGATCGATGCGTTCAACAAATTCGACGCGAGCAAGAATACCCAGTTCCGCAGCTACGCAAAATTCCGCATCCGGGGCGCAATCCTCGACAACCTGCGCGCGCTGGACTGGAGTCCGCGCGAGCTGCGACGGAAGGGCCGCGCGGTTGAAGTGGCCATGCACGCGCTGAGCAGCCGGCTGGGGCGCGCGCCGCTGGAGAATGAAGTGGCCGGCGAGATGGGCATGCCGCTCGATGAGTACCAGCAGTTGCTGACCGATCTGAAGGGCCTCGAAATCGGCAGCCTGCATGTCGAGCGCGTGGAGGATTCCGGAGAGGACGAGCTGGCGTATGTGCCCAATCCTACGGAAGACGATCCTTTATTTCGCTGCCTGCAGGGAGAGATGCAGGCGCGTCTCGCCGATGCCATCACCGCGCTGCCGGAGCGGGAGCGGCTGGTGCTGGCCCTCTATTACCAGGAAGAGATGACGATGAAGGAAATCGGGTTGACGCTGGAGGTGGTCGAGTCGCGCGTTTCGCAGATTCATTCCTCCGCGGTCCTGCATTTGCGATCACTGCTGGCGAACGCAGCCATACCGCCCGCGATGGAACGGCAAGCCACGCGCCGGGTCAACCATATGCCCGCGCACAGAAGGACAAATAGCGCCGTCCCTGCAAGCAAGTAAATGGAACGGACGAGACGGACCGAAATCAGGAGAGCAACATGGAAAAGCCGTTAGGGCAGGAAGAAATCGATGCATTGTTCACAGCGGCACGGACCTCCGCCGGCACTCCCACGCAATATTCCTCCACCATGCGCGTGCAGCCGTTCAGCTTTTCCCGCGGTGGCCAGATCAACAACGAGCAAATGCGTGCCATCAGTCTGCTGAACGACATCTTCGCGCGCAATCTTACGCATAACCTGGGCGCGTTTCTGCGCAGCCGCTTTCATGTTGCGTTGGCTGCCGCGGAGCAGTTGCCCTATTCGGAGTTTATCGAGCGCATTCCGGACATCTGCTATATCGGTTCCGTTCGCTTGGAGCCGCTGGGCGCAATCTGCGTGCTGCAACTGGACCTGGTCCTGGCGCTGCCGATGATCGATCTGCTGCTGGGCGGCGAAGGTAAGAGTACCCAGGTGAGAGAGCTGACCGACATCGAAGAATCCATTCTGGCGAGCGTGGTCGAAGTTATCTGCCGTGAATTGACCTCCGCCTGGCAGCCGGTCGGGTTGACGTTCAATTTCGAAAAGCGGCAGTTGCAGACCCAGATCGCGCGCCTGATGCCGCCTACGGAAAAAACACTCTCCGTCAGCTTTGAAATCCGCATGCCGCAGGTGCAGGGGATCTTGAACCTGGTATTTCCCGCCGTGGTTTCGAACACCATTCTGCGCCGGCTGATTACAGATTGGGGCCGGCAGAACCGGCGCCGTTCCGCTGAGATGCTGGCCCGCATGGAGGAGCGATTGCAGCATGTGCGGTTTCGCGGCGCGCTGCAGTTGCCTTCCGTGCGTATCCATGCCGGCGAGATTGAGGCATTGCAGCCTGGTTCCGTCGTGCGCTTGAATCTGCCGGCGACCTCCGCTTCCGAACTGCGCATTGCCGGAATTCCTTTGTTTCGCGCCATTCCGGTGCGCGCGGACGAACATCGCGGGGCACAGATTACGGCGAGACACCATCCTTTACTGAACCAGACGGCGGAGTGAAGCAGCACGGCTGAGGGCAGGAACGATCGAAATCGAAAACACCCAGGTCGTAACCGGGACAAAAGAGGGATGCAGGGTTTGGAGGAAATATGGACATAAGAATGCTGGAACTTTGGCCGGAAGCGATATGCGCGGAGCTGCGGGAGCTGCTGGCGGTTCCGGTCACCGCGCGCGCCGCGGGTGATGTTCCACAGGCGGCCGGCGCGTATCGCACCGTGCTGCTGGTCGAAGGGCCCGTGCGCGGCGTCGTGTACCTTACGGTTTCCTCGGCCGGCATGGTGCAGTTTGCGCAGATGGCCGCTGGAGACGAGGTGGATGCCCGTGCCGCATGGACCGGCGAAGCGCTGGAAGCCTGGCGGCGTCTGCTGGATGCAGCCGGAACCCGGCTGGCAACGCGGCTGACGGAGGAGTCCGCGCAGGGAGTTTCGCAAAACTTTTCGCAGAGCCGCTGCACCATTCTGCTGGCGGAAACGACTGCGGTCGACGGAATGCATTCTGCATCCGGGGCGAAGACCGGCGCAGCAGCCACGGCCGTGCAGCAATGGCTGCTGCGGGCGGGAGAAAGCGAAATCGCTCTTTCCGTCAGCGTGCAAGTGGAAGCTCCTGGGGAGGAATTGCAGGTCTCGGCTTCGCAGGCAGCGTCATCCGGTGACAACGTGCGTCCACAGGACGCAATCGAGAGCGGCGTGGCGGAAGGAATTTCCGGCGCGACATTTTCGGCAAAAAGCAATGTTCCCACCGCCCTCAAGGAAGAGAGCGGCGGCATATCCGCGCAAAAATCTTCCGCAACCGCTCCTGCCGCGCAAACCGCCGCGCCCGCCGCGGAGGCGGCGGGAAGTGATTGCTCCGCGGCCCGGCCGCAGGAGCGGCCGAAGGCGTGTGAGCCGAGACAGCGACTGGATTTACTGCTCGATATTGAACTGGAGGCGACGCTGCGCTTTGGCGCTCTGGAGCTGCCGCTGCGCGAGGTGCTCGAGCTGGGCCCGGGCGATGTGCTGCCGCTCGACCGACATGTGCGGGAGCCGGTCGATCTGGTCGTGGGCGACCGCATTGTCGCGCGTGGAGAGGTTGTTCTGGTGGATGGAAATTTCGGCCTGCATGTCACCGAAGTTGCGGAGCCGCGGAGCCGGCTGGAGACGATTCGATGCCTGTTTTAATTCGTAGGAAGATGGGATGTCCTCGACGACCCCGGATGCAGTTGCAACAGCGAAAGGATGGAAATCTATGAGCACGAGCATGACGATGGAACAGGCACTCGCGAATCGAAGGGCGGCGCTGCACGGAGGGCTTCTCGACGAGCTTCCCCTCAGTTGGGCGGAGATTGCCCGGCGTCCGAGCGATGGCCACTGGAAAAAGGAGCGGCCGGCGGAGGCCGCGTTTTTGAATACCTGCATGAATCCCGGCTGCTCCACCAGTTGGATACGGCTGTGGAGACGCCGGCATGTGCCGCGCTTTGAAGGTCAGTGGGCGTGCAGTCCGGAGTGCATGCATGCGCTGGTGGAGCAGTCGGTGGAACGCGAACTGGGAGACGGCACGCCGCTCGAGCCGCAGAAGCACACGCATCGCGTCCCGCTCGGACTGTTGATGCTGTCGCAGGGATGGATTACCCAGGAACAATTGCGGACCGCCCTCGAGGCCCAGCGCGCTTCCGGAAAAGGACGCATCGGCGCATGGCTGATGCGGCAGTGCAATCTGCCGGAGGAGCGGGTCACGCGCGCGTTGAGCATGCAGTGGGGATGTCCCGTCTTGTCATTGGCCCATCACCAGCCGGAGATGGTTGCCACGATGATCCCGCGCATTCTGCTGGACACCTACGGCATGGTCCCGCTGCGCACCGGGACCAGCCGTCTGGCGTATCTGGCGTTTGAGGACCGCATGGACTCCACGGTGGCATTGGCGGTGGGGCGGATGAGCGGCCTGCGCATCGAGGCGGGAGTGGTAACGGCTTCGCAGTTTTTGCGCGCGCATGAACGAATGATGGCTGCGGCATTTCCGAAAACGCAACTGGTGGAGGCCAAGAGCACGAGCGTCGTTGCCCGGGAAGTGGCCAGTGCCGTCGAGCGCGTCCGTCCGCAACAGGCGAAACTGGTGCGGATGCACAGCTATTTCTGGCTGCGTCTGTGGCGCACTGCCGCCACCGCTCCTTCCAATTCGGGCATGCCTGCGGGTGTAGCCGGCGTGCTGCCGCGGATTCACCAGGTGGAAGACGTTTTGATCCGATTGCAGCCGGAGGCCTAGAAACTTCGAAGTATGAGCCTTTTCTAATCTAGCGCGTGGCCACTCCGGCATGCGTTCTGCATACATCCTCAACGTCAAGAGAAATCAGGCCACGGTGGACAGCGGATATTACGCAGCATTTACGGGATTGCTGGCACGCGAGCAGGCGTTGGACTCCGTGGCCAACAACCTGGCCAATACCAATACGACCGGCTTCCGCGCGGAACGCGAGTTCTTTCGCGATGCCGTTACCGGGCCGAACGCGGCCAATTCCCAATTGAACACAGCGGTAAACAATTTCGGCGTTCTAGGCGGCAACCAGATCGATCTTTCCCAGGGAGAAATGGTGAGCACGGGGAACCCCCTGGATCTGGCGATCGAAGGGCTGGGATTTTTTTCTGTGCAGAACAAGCCGGGCAGCATCCAGTACACGCGCGATGGATCGTTCCAGCGATCGACGAAAGGCGTGCTTACCACCAACCAGGACGAGCCGGTGTTGAATGCGCAGGGAAAGCCCATCACGATTCCCACCGGCCCGGTCACCATTGCGGCGGATGGTACGGTTTCCGTGAATGGCGGAGTCGCCGGACGAGTCGGAATTTTCAGTTTTCCCGACGGCACCCCGCTAGTGCCGGAAGGCGTGAGCCGTTATCAGGCGCCGCCGAAGACGGCAAAAATTACGGCGGCTGCGACGGTGCATCAGGGCATGGTGGAGAACTCAAACCAGAATGTGGTGCAGGGAACGCTGCAGCTGATCATGGTGCAGCGGCAGGCCGAGATGATGATGAAAGCCGTGTCGGTTTTCAGCAACGATCTGGATCAGCAGGCGACCGAGAGCCTGCCGAAAGTTTAGCGGAATGTTGTCTGAGGAAATTCTCAGTTTTAGAAGAAGTCGAGACCAGCGGTAGAAGGAGATGCATCGATGATTCGAGCTTTATACACAGCCGCCAGCGGAATGAGTGCCGAGCAGCTTAACCTGGACACGATCGCGAATAACCTGTCGAACTCGGGCACGGTAGGCTTCCGCAGCAAGCGGCTCCAGTTCCAGGACATGATTTACCAGAACCTGATTACTCCCGGAGCGGCGCAGAGCGCGCAGACGGTTTCCGCCGGCCTGCAGGTGGGCCTGGGAACGCGCTCGACAGAGAGCGAGACCATTCTGACCCAGGGGGGGTTCAGCCAGACCAACAATCCCCTCGACGTCGCGATTCAGGGGAACGGATATTTTCAGGTGCAGCTTCCCGACGGCACAATCGCTTACTCGCGCGCCGGAAATTTCCAGCTTAACAATCAAGGGCAAATGACGGATGTGAACGGCAACCTGTTGCTGCCGGCCATCACGGTGCCTTCAAACGCCACGTCGCTCACTATTACGCAATACGGCGTGGTGAATGCGACCCTTCCCGGCCAGGCGAATCCCTCCCAGCTCGGCCAGATTCAGCTCGCCACATTTTCCAATCCGGGAGGTTTGAGCAACATTGGTTCCAGTCTGTTCCAGGCCACTTTATCTTCCGGACAGGCCGTGCTGGGCAATCCGGGAGACGCGACCGGTGTGGGAACTTTGCAGCAGAAATACCTCGAGAACTCGAATGTCGATGTGGTGCAGGAGTTCGTCGCCATGATCATGGCGCAGCGCGCCTATGAGAGCAATGCAAAGGTGGCGACTGCCGCCGACGATATGTATCAGCAAGTGAACAACCTGGTGAAGTAGCGGGCCTTCAGCGCCGGAATATCATGCGTATCCAAATTTCCATCATGCTCGGAACCATCCTGCTAGGAACGTGGCTCGCGCTTGGCAGCGGCTGGGCCGTGGCGGCGCCCACCTGCACGGCGCGCACGCCCACAGAGGCAATCCAGCTCGGCTGGAAGACGCAGAGCAGCGCAGCGATTGCCTACGCTTTGCCGGTATCTTCCGAAGGCTACAGACTGCGTCGCATCGCAGCGGACCCCGTGCTGCATCGCCGGTGGGCATTGATCGAAAACTGTTTGCATCCCGAACGTCCCCTGCAGATGATTCCATTGTCCGACGAAGCAGGCACGCTGCCGGGTGAGAATACAGACGCCGCGCCTATCGACGTTCCGCGGCTTATCCAGGTGCGGCGCACGGAGCGTCCTCAACCAACTATCAAAGTAGCTGCAATTGGAGCGGCCGCCGGGCCTTCGTTGGCTTCTCCTCCAGCAGCCTTTCCATCTTCATCGACTGCTCCCCTGGTGCGCGCAGGAGACCGCGTGCATCTCTGGAGTTCCGCGGCCAACGTGCGCCTGGAAATCGAAGTTGTCGCGCTTGAATACGGACGGGCGGGACAAGTGATCCACCTGCGGCGCGAGGGTCAGGCAACGCTGCTCGCGGGAGTCGTCGTGGGCCCGGATTCCGCGGAACTGATGCCATGAAACCTGTTATTCAGCGACGCGGGGCGGCAACGGCGGCAGCAACGATCGTGCTGCTGGCTTTTCTTTGTTTCTCGGCTTCGGCACGGGGAAAAAAGAAAAAAACCGCCGCGATAAAGGAGAACCCGGCCAGCGAGGACCTTGCGCAATATATCGCGCACGTGCGCCAGATGTATCCCGGGCAGATGGGCGACGGTTCCATATGGAGCGCGACGGGACGGCTGACCTCGCTATCTACCGATAACAAAGCCCTGAATCCGCATGATCTGATCTCGATCGTAGTTTCGGAAAACCTGGCCGCCTCGACGGTCGGGACGGTGAAGAATTCCCGCGCTTCAACGGCCAGCTCGCAATTGAGCGCGCTGTTCGGACTTTTTTCCGCTTCCAGCGCTGCGAACAATGCGCTCAATCAGAATTCTGGAATGAGCTTGAATGCGCAGGGGCAGAGTGTGACCAACTCCAGCCTGAATACAACCATCGGCGGAGAGGTAGTGGACGTGCTGCCGAATGGCGTCCTGGTGATCGAAGCGGCCCGGCAACTGGAGTTCAACCAGCAGACGGAAACGATCGTTATGCGAGGGCTGGTGCGCCCCGAAGATGTGAGTCCACAAAACCAGGTGCTCTCGACGGCGATTTCCGGCCTGCAGATACAGGTGGTGGGCAAGGGTATCATCAACGACTCCACCTATCGGGCCAACCCGGTCGTAAGAGTTTTGCAGCGCGTTTTAATTCCGTGATTTTTCAAAGAAGGCAATCGTGAGACTGAGGCATCGAGCGACGCAACGATACGCAAGCCGGCATGCAATCGGAATGCTTTCGGTCTGGTTCCTGCTCGGCATTGGGGCGCATCGCGGGTCCGCGCAAACGCAGGCAAGCATTTCGCCGGCAGACATTTCGAAGTCCGCGAATGCCCTGGCCTCGGCGAAATCGGCTTCGCTTCCGCCGAATCCCCTCCTCAATCAGCAGGAGGCATTGATTAAAGACGTCAGCTCGGTGGAAGGCATTCGAGACAACCAGTTGATCGGTTACGGCATTGTTGTGGGGTTGCAAAATACCGGCGACAGTCAGATGACATATTTTCCCCTGCAGACCCTGCTCTCGACTTTGCAGCGGCTGGGCATCACGGTGCCGTATCCGCTCACCTCCATCATGGTGAAAAATATGGCGGGCGTTTTTGTGGAGGCAACCCTGCCGCCCTTCTCCCAGCCAGGATCGAAGATCGATGTCACCGTCTCTTCCACCGGAGACGCCCGCAGCCTGACCGGGGGGATGTTGTTGCTGTCTCCGCTCTACGGTCCGGATGGGCAAATTTATGCTGAGGCCCAGGGACCGCTGGTGGTCGGCGGATATTCGATCGCGCAGAATGGCAACGCGAAGCAGATGAATTTTCCCACCACTGCGCGGGTTCCCAACGGCGGCATCGTCGAACGCGCGGTGCCTTTCGATTTACTCCATCGGCATACTCTGACGCTGATGCTGAACCAGGCGGATTTTGAAACCGCGACACAAATGGCCGGATCGATCAATAAATCCCTGGGCGCAACCTTGGCGCACGCCATCGACAGCCGCCGCGTCGATCTCGCGGTTTCCGCAGGGCAGGACGTTCCGGAGTTGCTGGCGCAGGTGCAATCGCTGCCGATCTATATTTACCCGCGCGCCAGGGTGGTGGTGAATGAGCGCACCGGCACGGTTGTGATTGGGGGCAGTGTGCGGCTGCAGCCTGTTTCCATTCTGCACGGCGGGTTGCAGATCGATGTCCAGTCGGAGTTCCAGGTCTCTCAGCCCAACCCGTTCGGTACTGGAACGACGCAGGTGGTGCAACAGACACAACTCCAGGCCAACAATCTTCCCGTCAATCGGATTGAGCTGAAACAGGGGTCCACGGTCGACGATCTGGTGCGCAGCCTGCAATCCATCGGCGCAACCGCAACCGACGTTATTTCGATCCTGCAGGCGATGAAGCAGGCCGGTTCGCTCGAAGGCGATTTGGAGGTGATCTAACCATGCAGATTGCGAATTCCGCGTTGCCTGCGGCCCAGGCAGGACGTGCGTCCGCGACGGCCAGCCCGCAACTGACAAAGGCGGCGAATGAATTTGAGGCAAATTTTCTCGGCGAGCTTTTGAAGCCGATGCGGGAAGACCCGTTGTTTGGAGAAGGCAGCGGGCTGGGAGGCGACAGCCTGGGCAGCGATGGTCCGGGGGGCGCCATGGGAACCGTCGGCAATCTGGCGACGGAGGCCTTCGCGCAAGCGATTGCGAAGCGAGGCGGACTGGGAATCGCGAAGCTTGCTCTGGCGGAACTTGCTCCGGCGGAAGCCGCCCGATCCCAGCAGACGGCAGACCTGCTGGCTGGCCCGGAATTGACCAGTCCGGAATGCGGCGGTTGCCAGGCTCCTGAGGCCATGGGAGCGGAGACGCAGAGCGCTCTCCAAGCCGGCAGCGTGGAGATGCTCGGGCAAGGCAGTTTACCGGCATCCCACATGAGTCCGCCGGAAAAGGATGGAGCCGGAAAGTCCGTTCGCGGCGCCGGTATGCGCGAATCCGGAAATAATTTGCCGGCGACGAGGGCAGTCCGCGCCATCGAGCGTGCCAGGTGACCGATCTGCGCTTTTATGGCACAGTTTCCGGTGCATTCTCTAAAGTATTCGACAGTTGGGCCGATTTGTTGAAGTGTGGAGGAACGTTCAGTGAACCTATCGGGTATTTGGAATAATCTTCCGGACCTTCTGCGCTCACAACAGACGGGCAGCACTGCCCCAGCCGCTTCCAGCGTCAGCTCGAATGTGGAGGGCGGCGCAAGTTCGCCGGTCATTGTTCCCAATGGCGGAAAAACCGACCAGGCGGACTTGAGCAGCAGCGGTCTGGCGGCGTCGCAGTCCGCGCAGCAGTCCGCGACGTCCGATGTGCGGATGGAGAAAGTGGACAGCGTGCGTGGCGCAATCAACGATGGCACGTATCAGATATCCGCGCACGATGTGGCGGCCAAGATCATGCAAAACCTTCTCAGTTGACGATGGAACGGAACTCTGTGCCCGGAATTGCGCAATGCACGAACCGGGCGGCGGTGAATAGTGAATGGAAGGAAACCATGAGTCAGCTACAACAGATGATCGAGGAGACCATCGCGGCGCTTACGGTGCTGGATGCGGACGCGCTCGCGCGGCTACAGCCGGAAGTTGAGGCGCTGGCAATCACGCAGCTTTCTCCCGACGAGGATCTGGTAGCGGCCATGCTGGCGCATCGCATCCTGGGCAAATTGCTGCAGGAAACGGAGCGGAACCTGCGCATGTTCCGGATCACCTCGCCCTGCGCGCAGCCGTCCGCGGGCATGGCGCTCTATGGAGCTTTTCCGGAATCGTCCAATACGGCAACGAGAGGATAAGGCGAGATGGCGACACTGAATTCCGCGCTACAGATCATGACCGGTGCCCTCAGCGCCGATCAGTTGGCGCTGGACGTTACGTCGAACAATGTGGCCAACGCGAACACTCCGGGCTATACCCGTGAAACCCCCGTGTTTCAGGCCAGCGATTCGGTAACGATCAACGGCATCTCCTATGGCCAGGGGGTGCAGATGACCGCGGTCCAGTCGCAGCGCAGCCTGGTGCTGGAAGCCGGCTTGCAGCAGCAGACGCAGGCGCAGCAGGCCACCAACAGCCATTGGACCGCTCTCCAGCAGGTGGAAAATATCTTCAACCAGGTGACCACGTCCACCAGCAGCGGCAGCAGCGTGGGCAGTCTGGGAGACCAGGTCACAAACTTTTTCAATTCGCTCAACGCGCTGGCGGCCACTCCTTCCAGTGTCTCGCTGCGGGAAAGCGTTTTGACGGCAGCCGGGCAGATGACCTCGGCATTCAACAGCGCGGCTTCGCAACTGGGCCAGCAGACCTCTTCATTGAACAACCAGGTGCAGGGCGTAGTGCAGCAGATCAACCCGCTGCTGACTTCGATCGCCCAGTTGAATCAGCAAATCTCCAGCCGCAGCCCCCATGCCGATGCGGGTCAACTGGAAGACCAGCGGCAGTACGATCTGCAGCAGCTTTCCCAATATGTCGGAGTCAATGTTGTGCAGACGGAAGACAACAGCATGACCGTGACTACCACGGGGGGAGCATTGCTGGTCTCGAAGGACCAGGCGTTTCAGTTGACAACCGGCAATGTCGGGGGCAAGACGGATGTGTTTACCAGCGCGCCGGGCGGGGCCGTGGATATTACGTCCGCGCAAATCAACGGCGGCGGGCAACTCGCGGGACTGCTGGCAACGCGCGACCAGGACATCCCATCGATCCAGCACCAATTGGATACCTACGCATATTCCGTGGAGACGAGCATCAATGTCCACCAGGGAACCGGCGTCGATTTGAACGGGAATCCGCCAATACAGTTCTTCAAGGGCGACGCGACGGGTGTGATTGCCGGCAGCGCCGCTGCAATCAGTCTCAACCTGACCGATCCATCTCAGATCGCTGCAGCGGAGCCTGGCAACGGACCGGGCGACGGCACGAACTTACAGGGCATGTTGAATGTGGCCAACGAGGCGGTGTACGCGGGACAGACACCGGCCAACTATTACGCTTCGTTCATCAGCGATCTTGGCGGAGAAGTTTCCGGGCTGAACACGCAGAACCAGGCGCAGCAGGCGTCCGTCACCCAGGTGCAGTCGCAGGTCAATTCGCTTTCGACGGTTTCTTTGAACGAGGAAGCGGCCAATCTGCAGACCTATGAGCAGGCGTACCAGTCCGCGTCCCAGGTCTTCAACATTGTGGGTAAGTTGATTAACAGCGCGTTGAATCTAGGGGTGCCGACCGCGGTTGCATAACGGGATGGTCTTGATTTGCCCGGGAGAGAGATATGAGAGTCGATCCACAATATATCCACGGCCTGGTCGGGGCGCTGAACCAGAATACGGCCGCGCAGCAACAGGCCGGCATCGAGATCTCGACCGGCGTCAGCGTCAACAGCCTGTCCGACAACCCCGTCGCCGCCGCACAGGATTTTCTGCTGCGTTCGGAGGTCAGCACCAACGACAATTTTGTACAGACTGCGACCGGCGTTTCCGGGGCCCTGCAGGTGACGGACACGGCGATGGGAAGCGTGGTGACGCAGATCACAAAGGCCATCTCCCTGGCCACGGCAGGCAACAATGGCACCTTGAATGCCGGCGACCTGAATTCGATCGCCAACCAGCTTTCCGGGGTGCGCAACGAGATTCTGTCTCTGGCCAACACCAATTATCAAGGGCAGTATTTATTTTCCGGCAGCAAGACGTCCACACAACCTTTTTCGCTGGATACATCGACCAGTCCGGCGACAACCGTGTATTCCGGCGATGCGGTCCAGAACACACTGACAAGTCCCTCCGGGCAGAACTTTACGCTGAATCTTCCGGGCAGCCAGGTCTTCGGTTCCGGATCGACGGGAATTCTTTCGACTCTGAGCAATCTGATCTCCGAATTTTCTTCCGGCAGCGCGAGCAGTGCGAGCATCTCCGACGTGACCGCGCTCTCGGCGGATCTACAGACCGTTTCGCAGCAGCGCGTGATCCTGGATAACTCATTGTCCGGTCTGCAGGCTTCGAATACGTATACGCAGAACCAGACCACGCAATTGCAATCGGCGGAGGACAACCTGATCCAGACCAACACGGCGCAGGTGGCTACGCAGCTCAGCTCGACCGAGACCCGGCAGACTGCGTTGATGGACATGATTGCTTCGCTCGACCAGCAAGGCACGCTGTTCAATGTCTTGAAGTAAATTGTTCAGTTCTTTGCAGCGGTCGGAAGAATGCCGCGTTCAAAGGAACCTACCGGGAGCTATCTCTTGTCTGCATCGAGAAGGCGAGGTTGGTTGCCTTCGACAGAAGTTTCGGAATTTCATTTTGGCTGGAATTCAACGGCGCGGCACTTGCAGGCTTCGAATCTGCAATTGCGATTTGTCCAGGCGCAAGCCGCCGGGGCGGCAGCACGATGATATCGACACGACGGTTTCTGCCGCGCCCCTGGACTGTCGAATTGCTGGCCACCGGATGATATTCCGCATATCCCGAAGCGGCCAGACGGTTCGGGGCGATGTGATCCTTCTCAATAAAAAAGCGAGTGAGCGCCGTGGCGCGGGCGGTCGAAAGCTCCCAATTGGAAACAAATTTCTCGGTGTGAATCGGCACGTTGTCGGTGTGGCCTTCAATGCGGACATTGTATGGAGTCGCAGCGATGGCCTTGCCGATTGCGTTCAACGCGGGAAGCGATGACGCGATGGGAATCGCGGAGGCGCTTTCAAAGAACCCGGCTTCCCGCAGCGATATGATCAGTCCGTCGCGCCCGATGCGGACCGAGACCGTGCCATGAACGATTTGCGACGCCAAAAGCCGCTCCACCCTCTGCTCCATTTTCTTCAGGTCCGCCATGACTTTGGGGGACACATCCAGATCGTCTCCCATGATGACCGTATCGGCGGCAGGTGCCTCCGCAACGGCTCCCAGGTTGGGGTCTTTGCTCATTGCAGGAAAGATTCCCATGCTTTGAAAGGCAGTGCGGATCGAGAACTCCACCTCCTGGACTTTTTTATGGTCCGACTGGGAAGTCGCGAACAAGACGACGAAAAGGGCAAAGAGCAGGGTAATAAAGTCGGCATAGGAAATCAGCCAGCGTTCATGGCTGACGTGCTCGTGTCTTTTTTTGCGGCTCATGCCTGGATGCCTTCCGGTTCCGGCTCCTGTTCGGCCAGAAAAGTTTTCAGCTTCAGCTCCACCATGCGCGGATTCATGCCTTCGAGAATGGCGATGACGCCTTCCAGCATCAGTTCTTTATGGAGCTGTTCTTCGCGATGACGGATCTTGAGCTTTCCCGCCGAGGGCAGGTAAAACAGATTGGCGAACCCCACGCCATAAATGGTGGCCACAAACGCAACTGCGATGCCGCGTCCAACCTCAGTGATATTGTCGAGGTGCTGCATGACCTGAATAAGGCCGAGCACGGCGCCGATGATGCCGATGGTCGGCGAAAATCCCCCAGCGGACTCGAACACCTGCGGAATTCTTTCTTCGGCTTCACTGCGGTTGTCCAGATCCAGTTGCATTATTTTCCGCAACTCGGCCGGTTCTGTGCCATCGACGGCAAGCATCAGGGCCTGCTTCAAAAACGGGTCCTCCACGCTGCCCAGGTCCTGGTCGAGAGAGACGATTCCGCTGCGGCGCGCTTTGTTGGCAAACGTCACCAGTTGCCCGACGACGGCTTCCCCGTTCGGTTCCCTGCTGAAGAAGACCAGCGCAAGACTCTTCGCCGCCGACAGAACGGTAGGAAGCGGGAACTGCAGCATCACCGCGCCCAACGTTCCGCCCAGCACAATCAGCGCAGCGGTGGGCTGCAGGATTTGGCCGATTTTTCCGCCTTCGATCATCATGCCGGCCAGAATGCCGCCCATGGCGATCAGGACGCCGCCAAAACTACTCTTATCCATGGTGTGCTCCGCTTCCGTGTGCCCCGCCTGGTTGAGTGAAGGGGTCTAAAACATTTAGTCGGTTTCGCGCCGCCGCCGTCTCCAGCTTTTGTCCTGATCGCTCTGCGTATTGGAGAGCGGGAGGGCCGACACGGCGGTCGCTGCCGTCACGGCGCCCCTGGCCGCTATGGACTGGCTTGGATCGACGACGAGTGCACCGTCCGGAAACGCTTGCTGCAGAAGCCGGGATCGAAACGCGATGACCCGCTCGATCAATTCCCGGGTGGACTCGGAGACCACAATCTTATCTCCCGTAATTAGCGTGATCACAGTGTCGGGGCTGGCTTCCGCATAGCGGATCAGGTCGCTGTTGACCACCATTGGATCTCCGTTGAGCCGTGTCAGTTCAATCATCGCCGCGCTTCCCTCCCCAAGTTGCCCCTCGATGGGTCTATCGGCGCGGTTCTTAAAAAGATGATGGAAGCGGAGCTGGATTTCAGAATTCCGTTCCCGCTAATTCCGGGACGCAAAAAAATGTCGATAATTCGCCGGGAGATATAAAGTACGCAAACCCCGGGCCGATGAGGGGGGTGAGCACGAGGTTCCTGACCATGGAAGCGGTCGAAACCAATTCACCCGCAATCGAGTGAACTGGCGAAGAGCGCAAGGGCGGGAGGCTCGCAACCAAAACCACCGAATCAGGAGCCAATCATGTCATTAGGTGTCTTAAATAACATCTCCGCAATCTATGCGGAAAATAACCTGAACCAGACCAACGCCAGCCTGCAGAACACGCTGACGCAGCTTTCGTCTGGCTCGCGCATCAACTCGGGCGCCGACGATGCCGCCGGCCTTTCGCTCGCCGACGGCCTGGGCGCAAACGCGGCGGCCCTCACCCAGTCGGCAACCAATGCCAGCAGCGGCGTTGGCCTGCTGCAAGTGGCGGACGGCGCGCTGTCGCAGGTCAACAACCTGCTCAATCGCGCCGTTACCCTGGCTACGGAAGCCTCCAACGGCACGCTGAACCAGTCGCAGGATGCATCGGCCAACCAGGAGTATCAATCAATCCTGACCGAGGTCAACAACATCGGCGGCACGACCAGCTACAACGGCAACGCGGTCTTCGGCTCGACCACGGCGATCTTTACGGGGGATGCCTCCGCCATTGGGTCCAGCGTCGATACATTGAGCATTAAGGGGTTGTCGTCTTCCAGCGTTGGGGATGTCGGGGGAACCATTACGGCGGCGACCACGGCCAATATCTACACCGGCTCGGCAATTTCTTCGACAAGTAAAACTGCGGCGGCTACAACGCTGACATTCCAGACCGCACCGAGTTACGGCAACATTGCGGGCACGGTGGGCACAACCAACGAAGTATTTACGGCCTCTTCCGCGTCCGACACCTTCACGCTGGGGGCGAATGCCTTTGCGGCGGCCAGCAATGGGGCCATCACCACGCCTCAAACGCTGACTCAACTTGCCGCTACTCTGAATGCCGATGCTGTATTCAGTGGGGCCAATAAATTCACGGCGACGGTAAATAGCGCCGGGACACAACTCACCATTGCGGATGCCGGCACTAACGTTACCGCACCCACTGCGGCCACGCTGACCGCCGCCACCACGGGGGCGAGCGTCAGCATTGCAGCTAATTCGACAGTCGATTCAGTCGCTACTCAAATCAACAGCGCCAATATCTCCGGCATTTCTGCCTCGGTGCAGACTGCAGGTGGATATTCCAGCTTGGTGATCAATGACGCGGGCGGCGCTTTGCAGACCTTTAGTGGACTTGGTGCTGCTAACAACGGATTGGATACCGCAAATGGCTTTGGTGCAGGTGCGGCTGGTGTATCCTTCACGGCCAGCGGCGGCTCCGCCACCAACGGCATTTCCTATACAGAGGGAACAGGGGTCGATCTGAGCTCAACCAAACTCACTGACTCCACCGCTGCGAAAGCGGCTCTGACGAGCATCAACACGGCCATCGCAGATGTGGCGGCGCAACGCGGTTACCTCGGTTCGCAGATCAACACGCTGAACTCGGCGGCCAACGTGGCAAGCACGGAACAGACCAACGTGGTTTCGGCGCAGAACAACATTCTGGCCACCGACTACGGCCAGGCAACGTCCGACCTGTCCAAGTACCAGATCCTGAGCCAGACCGGTATCAGCGCGCTGGCGCAGGCCCAGACCGTGCAGCAGGAGGTCTTGAAGCTGCTGCAATAGTCCCTCCACGGAAACGGAGGCAGTCGTACCGGGCTGCCTCCGTTTCCGGATTTCTATGGGATTTCTTAATCAGCCGGAATTGCAAATGGCCGGTTGCTTGCAATCTCGAAATCGGCACGGATTTTCAACAGGAGTCATTCTGAACCCTTCGGCTCCGAATGACGGTCTTTATTCATTCAGCTGCAAGTGAGGTTGCGATGGGAGCTGTAGGACTTTCCTTCGGGTCGCCGACCAGTGGACAGGGTTTCAATGTAACTTCGACGGTCGCCGCGCTGGTTACGAATATGCAGGCGGTGGAGACACCGTGGAAAAACCAGCTTACCCAGTTGCAGGCACAGGACACGGCCTATACCGGGATCGGCGCGGACCTTGCGGCGTTGACTACGGACCTTTCGAAGCTGACGGATTTTCAAGGCGTCCTGGCGCAGAAGCAAGGCTCCAGCTCCGATACAAACATTCTGCAGTTGACCTCGGCCAGCAACAGCGCTGTCGCCGGCAGCCACACCATTGCGGTCAGCAACCTGGCCAGCACGGCTTCTTATGGTTCCAATCTCATCCCCAACGCGTCCGATCTTCTCTCCGGCAGCCTGACCTTCACCGTGGGCAGCACGCCGACGACAATTACCGCAACCTCCGGCGGAGAAACGCTGGCGCAGTTGGCCACGCAGATTAATTCCACCTCCGGCCTCGGTCTCACGGCGAGTGTGATTAACGATCCCAGTGGGTCTCTGTTATCGGTGGTCAGCAATACCAGCGGCTCGGCGGGGAATTTCACCGTGAATTCCTCTGGCCTGACCGACACCAGCAACTCGAATGCCCCGATGACGTTTACCCAAGGCCAGGCCGGCGTTGATGCCAGCCTGAAAGTCGATGGGGTCAGCCTGACCAGCGCCTCGAACACGGTCACGAATGCCATTCCCGGGGTGACGTTCCAAATCCTCTCCGCTCCCCCGTCGGGCACTTCTCCTACCCCGGTACAGGTAGAGATCACGAACAACAATTCCGCGGTGGAAACGGCAGTGCAGTCGTTTGTGACCGATTACAACAAGGTGATGACCGCTATTAACACGCAGGAGGGGAACGACTCCTCCGGGAACCCGGAGCCGCTTTTTGGCAACCCGAATCTTTCCGTGATCCAGAGCCAGTTGCAGTCGGCGCTGACCTATATGACCGGCGGCGGGATCACGGCCACGGCAGGCTCGGGCAGCTGGGTATTGCAGGCGGCGTCGGCGAGCGACACGTATACCGCGGCCGCCGGGGCCTTTGGCACCGGAAGCGGGGGAATTGGAAGCAGCGCGGCCATCGCGACGCCCTCGACGCTGACGCAGATTGCCGCCGCCCTGAATGTTGCCGGGACCGGGTACTCGGCCACGCTGGACTCAACGAACACCATGCTGACCGTAACCGCCGCAAGCTCCTCTCCGGCCACGCTGGCGGCGACGGCTCCCGCGCTGGCTTCCAGCGGCAGCGGCAGCGTAAGCTCGATCACGCAGTTGGGCATCGGCGTGAACAACGATGGCACGTTGACATATAACTCCAGTACCCTGGACAGCCTGCTGAACAGCGATTATCAGGATGTGGCGAATTTTCTACAGCCGGGCAATGGATTTATGTCCTTTGGAGACAACTTCACCAACGCGCTGAACAACCTGGGCAATGCAGGGCCGAATGGTGCGGTTTATCTTGCCCTGCAGTCGGACCAGGCCACGGAGACATCTCTCAATACCGACATCACCAACGAGAACGCAACCATCGCCACCAAGCAGCAGCAGTTGACTGCCGAGTTGAATAAAGCCAACTACACGCTCACGGAAATTCCGCAGCAATTGAATTACGTCAATGAGCTGTACAGCTCATTCTCCGGCTACAACACCAGCAATCACGGCTGACGCTCCCTACGAAAGGCACAGGATAAATCATGGACTATCAACAGCAGGCACTCGCAGTGATGAATCCCGTCGAAATGGTGGTCGCGCTTTACGACGGCATGGTCCGTTTTCTATATCGCGCGATCACCGATGTGGAAGCGGGCGATGTCGCGGGGCGCCGCGAATCTATTCGTTACGTCCTGGATATTCTGACTTATCTGCAGGCCCGTCTTCGCCCCGATATCGGCGGCGAGCCGGCAGCAGTGCTGGCGGAATTTTATGCAGCCATGTATGCCCAGTGCGTGCGCGCTTCCCGGGATGCATCCATACCGCTGTTGGAACGATCCATCCGCGACATCATGAATGTCCGCGATGCATGGCAGACAGCGGCGGAGAGCGAAAGCCCCACGACGGAGCAGGCGAGAGACCGGCAGATGCAGCAGCATTTGCTGGAGAGCCGGCGGGCCTCCGCTGGCATGGCTCCTCCGCCGGACGCGCTGGCTGCGAACCGCTGGTCGGCCTGAACATTTCCTTCAAGTTTCCAACTGTTCGAGTTCAGGTGGGACGACCGCAGGATTTGGTGGGATCCCAGGTCTCAAAATCGAGACCTGGGGCACCCATGTGTCGCTCTGTTTCGATATTTCACCGACAAGATCGAATTTCAATTTGTGGAAAGCCACCAGCCCGGACCGGCGCACCAGCAACTGTCATCCGGCGCGTCATTGCGATGCAGCGACTTCACCTGGTTCCATTTGCCGTTCCGGAACGCTTCCGCAAGCTTTTCTTCCATCGCCGGGTCACGCGCGCCGATACAGGGAACAAATTGTGCCTGCAAAAGAAAACGAGCTGAAAATAGTCCGCCTTCTCGTTTGGTGACGAGCAGCGTGGCCCCTCCAGCCGCAGATGTCAGGGGGAAGAGCAGCCGTCCGTTTATGCGCAAAGCGTCGAGCCAAACCCCCAGTGGCTCCGTGGCCCCGGCATTTACATACATCACATCGCAGGCGGGAAGCGGCCCTTCCGCACCGGAGCGGGAATGGACCGAGACATTGGGAAACTCGGCGAGATTGACGATTGCGCGTTGCGCAAGCTCCGGTTCAATCTCATACGCGTCCACTGTCCCGGCCTCACCCACCAGCTTGGCCAGCAGAGTTGTGTAGTAGCCGGTGCCCGCGCCAATATGGACAACGCGTTCGCCCTTCTTCGGAGCCAGCGCCGCAAGGCAGAAGGCGTGCAGTGTCGGCTGGCCATTGTTGAGAGGAGCGTGGCTGCTGCCGAGGGAGACTACCACATCCTGATATAGAAATGCTGGATCGTCGGAAGGCGCGTCGACATAGCCGGAGCGGGTAAAGATCTTCCAGGGAGGGTTCCCGACGAACCGCTCCCGCGGCGTCGACGCCAGGGCAGCCTCGAGTTCGCTTCCCGAAGGGATGCCGGCGTTGGCCGTTATCATATCGGCGTAGAACAACCTGTGCGCTTGCATGCGGTCCATGCCCATTCTCCGTCCATTCTCCGAAATGCCGTGGCGCGGCCTCGACATTCAATCCGTTGCGAGGCTTATAGATTTTCTAACAGACGCCGCCGTATCTTCGGCGAGGCAGGTTGTTGCGTATGGAGTTCACTGAAAAAGCGGACCGTGTTCTGGCCTTGTTGTTTCGCCAGAGTCAGTGCGCGCTCCGCTTCGCGCAGAACCACCAGCGGCGAGCGGCCCAGGCTGCCGGCAATCCCGATGCTGGCCGTCAGGAAGATCTCATTGCCTTCCACCGTAAATGGCTTCTTTGCTAACGCCACGCGAATACGTTCGGCCTTCGCCTCTGCGTCGGCAACCGCGCATCCCGGTACGGCAACCATAAACTCGTCGCTCGCATACCGCCCCAGCATGTCGTAGCTGCGCAACTGATGCCGCAAACGGTTGGCAAACATCTTCAGCAACTTGTCGCCATCGTTGGGGCCATATTTTGCATTCAATGCGGCAAACCCATCGATATCGATCAACAGGATGCTTAGAGGCAATTCCAACCTTTGGACGCGGTCCGTCTCCTTGAACACCAGGTCCAGAATCGCCTCGCGCCGCCATGCGCCGGTTAACGGGTCATGGGTGGAATGAAATTCCATGGCCATTGCGGGATCGCTGAGTTCCCGGTATAGGCTTTGTACCCGTTCTCCCGTGCGAATGCGCATGCGAAGTTCCTGCAGATCGATAGGTTTGACCAGAAACTCGTCAATGCCCGCGTCAGTCGCCATCGCAACCTCGTCCGCGTTCGGACGGTCGCTCATCAGCATCAGCCACAGGTGCCGCCGGCGCGAGCGGCGCCGGATTTCCAGGCCGATTTCCAATCCGGTCACGGGAGATAGAGAGGAACTGAGCAGCGCCATCTCTGGCGTATCCGGCTCCTGCAGACGCTGCAGCGCGGTCAGGCCGCTCTGATGCACCTCCACGGAGTAGTGCAGCAATGCGAGCAGCTCCTGTAGATTGGCAGAGTGTTCCGGATTGTTCTCTGCCAGGAGAATACGGCGTTCATCCATGAAACATTTTTCCTTTCGATCCACAGGATCAGATATCGGCAAATGACGGAAAAAGTTCAAGGAGCAGGACTGTTTTCGATCACTTTTTGGCTTTACAGCCCCAGGGCCGACGCATATAAATAAGCGGGCTGAATATAAATTGCTATATGCAGATGGCATGTAGATGGTGGAAAAGGGGACATGGAAAATCCCCTGAAGTATTTTGCTGAGTTGCGCGATAAGGGTAAACGACTCAAAGCCGCTTGGAACCATCCCTACCTGCTTAAACTGCTCGGAATCTGATATGCGTCGGCCATGGCATTTTGGCTGAAATTTTTAAAACGTGTTGTTTGCGCCCAATTCCGACCGCCGAGTAGGGGTTGAAATAGAAGGGTCTGTCTCGATTGTAGCGATTCGCTTTCCTAGACTACGCCACAGGTTATGGCCACACTCAAAGTATGCCGTCCGTTATGAAGTGGCGTGGTGGAGGGGCGCGTTATGAAGTTCGCCGGTCACGTTCAGGAGGTTCAGTATCCTGGAGGCTTCCGCCATGTGGCGCTCGGCGACCGGATCGGGGGATTCAGCCTGAACGGAAGGCTCTAAATGAAACTGGAAGTCCTCCAGGACTGCTATGGCGTTGTCGGCCGCGATGTCCTTGTTCTGCTCGTCCTTCACGAAGCCGAGCGCTGAGTTGAGCAGGTCGGTCTGGTAGTCGCGCTCGAGGGAATCGTAAACGTTCGCCTGCACGTCGCCGATAAGTTGGGTGAGCCGGAGGCGCGCCAATTTTACGCGATCTGGCGGTGTGGCGGGATCCGTCGTCGTTTGATCGAGCGGAGCAGCGGAGGCTTCCTCCCCGGACAGGGAGGCGTCGGCCAGCAGCGCAAATCGCGGACCTGTCGGGTCATAAGTCAGCGGCGAAATGACGGGCGAATCGCCTTGCGGAACCTGTTTTAGAAAATCCTTAAAAGCGTTTCCTTCAAACGGGAAGATGGACGAGGGCGAATTTTGCGGAATGGGAAGGTCCCACCCGTTCCGCCCGAAAAATAGATCGGATTTGCGGACGCCATATCCGCCCTTCAATAAAGCATCTAGGGTGGCGGCGGGAACAGGAACCGGCGGACTGAGAACTGTGGATTGCAGGTCGGGAATGGTAATGATGAGATGGCCCTCAAAAGGCGAGCATGGGTAGTACGGTTGCTGGTATCCGTACTGCATTGGATAATTCGTATCCAGGCAAGATCTGGTCAGCAGCCAGCGGGTGGGGGCCAGGGTCTGCCACAACTCCAGTTCGAAGGTCTTCTCATAGACTCGCTGCAGGGCAGCGGTCCGCGCCGGATCGAAAGCGATCTTCCTCTCTTTGACACCGTCGCTCAGGGTTTTCATCAGGCCCCAGTTTTCGAGGAACCTCGATCGGCCGCAGTCGTTCACTTCCCTGGCGCTGCGCTGATCGTTGAGAATTTTCTGTGAGACTCCATAGACAGTTTTATCGAGGTTGCCGGGAGCTCTGGCCTTGTCGTATGTGTCGGCAGCCCAGAGGATATTGGAGCTGATGGAACTGAAGGTCTTTATGGTGCCGAGGACAGTTTTCGCGGTGCCGGTGGGTTCGAAAAGCGAGATTACATCGAAAGCGAGGCTGATGGCCTTATAGCCGGTATCCATGCTGGTTTTCGTCGGGTCGGAATTTTTCAGGGAGAGCAGCCGATAGAGAGTGTCGAAGTAGGCGCGCTGGTCCTGATAGATGCTGCTGGTAAAGGTGTCGGTCCGGTCGAAAAATCTGCGGGTGGTGTCCACGGCATCGGCTTCGTCCAGCAGTTGATTGCGGACGACGTCGAAGTCCGCCTGGGAAACTCCCGGAGGCGGGGTGGTGGTGGCAGCGATCTTGCCTCTGATCTCGACGATGCTGGCGTAGTCGTTGGTATAGTGCGAGCGGATATCGTCGCCGGAAAATCCCGTTTTGCCGCTGAGGTAGCGGTAGGCGGTGAGCTGCCCTCCGGTAAACGGCGGGAAGTAGCCGGCGGTGGCGGTCTGAAAGCCCGCGCCGGGAAGATACCAGGCGGTGCGGAGGCCGAGACGAGTACGGGCGATGACGATCGTTCGCTCCTGGTTATCGATGCGAACATGTCCGGTCTGGAGGGTACCGACACTGGAGTAGTCGCCGTATCCAGTATCCTCACTGATGCCCGTGTATCGGGTCCGTTGCTCCCAACTTCCAGTATTTTCGTTAAAGCCCCAGGCGTAGAGGCCGTCTTTCAACAGGGCAAGAACGACCTCTCCCCTGCCATCTCTGAGATTGGCAATCTGGAGGCTGGAAAACTTGAGGGGTGCTGAATCCGGCTGAATGGATGGAGGGTACGCAAATGGTGTGAGCGGCTCTCCCAGAACCTTGAGATCCTCGCCCGGTTTCCACCGATAGGGGGTGAGGCCGTCGGGGTCGGAGATGACGAGATCATACACTCCGTTCCCGCGGAGGTCCGCGGGGAAGGCCAGCAGCAGGGCGTCCTGGGGACGGTAGAAGCTCTGGAGATTTTCGTTTCTTCCTTGCGAGGAATACGAGAACACGTTGAGATAGCGCGAGGTGGTGGGATAAACAATCTGGGCGGTTCCGCGTCCATCCAAATCACCGGCTGAAACGGAGAAGAACCAACCCTGATCAAAGAGCGCTCGATAGGAAAGGTTGGTGAGCGCGTCTGAAAACCCGGCGCCGGATAATTTGAAGGTGAAGGTCGCCTCGGCAGGCGACCCCAACTGGCTGGCAGTCAGTGTGCCATATCGGACCCCTTGAAAGTCCGCGAATCGTTCTTCTTTGGAACGCGGCTGAAATACCGCGACCGGCTGTGACCTGCCCAGCCTGATAAATCGGGTTTGAGGGCTGAGCACTACCTGCCCATCTGGAGAAAGCGCGTTGGGCGAAGTAGCGCGCACGGAGCGGAATGCCTTCAGGCGCTCATCATAAGTGAGCACCAGCAGCTCGTTATTGGCGTTGAGGGCCACGAGTTCGGCCTTGCCGTCGCCATCGATATCGACAAAGCTGATGCTCTGATAGCGAGCGGGCTGGTTCCAACCGGCGGCATCGCTGAAATCGATTGGGAAGGCGCTGGAGCCCAGCATGGGAACCCACGTGCGGGCGTTTTGGTCCCAGTGCTGCACGGTAAGGCCATCGGAATCTCTGGCGATGAGCTCGTCCTGGCCGTCGCCGTCGATGTCGGCCAGTTGAATGGTTTCGTACTGGTCGGGCCTGGACCATCCGTCGGCATCGTTCCAGAAGGGAAACTGCAAGGGCGCAACCGAGGAGCAGAAATCCGGGTTTTGCGCGCGCGCGGCGGGGACCGCGAAGATCCCAACGATTACCAGCACGAGGAGCGAGAGCGCTCCAGATGGTTTGAACGGTCTGGGTAGCATAGGTCGTTCCCCCCCCGGAAACGATTCGCCGGCATCGCGGATAACGAGCGGTTGATGGGCGACCAACACGTGCAGGTGAGCGCGATTAGCTCGTGGCGCGAATCATAGCACATACTTCAGGGGATTTTCCATGTCCCCTTTTCCACCATCTACATCTGCATATAGCTGCATATAGCAATTTATATTTAGCGCGCTTATTTATATGCGTCGGCCCTGTTTACAGCCCTCGATCGCTTTGTAAACCGAAGTTATTGAGAGATGATTAGGATGGAAAATCGTTTATTTCGATTGAGGTGCACACTGCGAAGGTCTCGAGTTATTTCAAGCAGGCTTCGGAGTGAATTCGCCGTGAGCATTCTTCTCTTGTTTGGTTTATTTCTTGGCCACAGCCGGCCGATGTTCTCGCAACCTGCACCGCCTTCTCTTTCGAACCTGGCTCCTACTCCACCGATGGGATGGGCCAGCTGGAATCATTTTTTCTGCGATTACAACGATCAGACAATTCGCGAACAGGCAGACGCGCTGGTCTCCACAGGAATGCGCGACCTGGGATATAAATACGTCCTTATCCAGGAATGCATTGCTCCTGCAAGAAATGCAAACGGCAACCTGATGATTGACTCGAACCGCTTTCCGCATGGGATGGAAAGCCTGGTGAATTACATTCATGCTCGCGGATTGAAGGCGGGTATCTATACAGATGTAGGACCTTATACGTGTTACCCCAATCCGCGATATCAAGGTAGCTATGGACATGAAGATCAGGATGCGAAAACATTTGCTGCATGGGGCATGGATTTGATTGAAATGGATTATTGCCATCTCCCGGCTGGACATAGTGGACGTGAAATCTATGAACGAATGGCATCTGCTATTAAAAGCACCGGTCGACCTATGTTGTTCTACATATGCTCGTGGGGTAATGAAAAACCCTGGACATGGGCACAAGGTAAGGCCCAGCTATGGAGAACTGATGGGGACATCAGCTCCAAAAAGAACTATGTAGAGTGGGCAAACGTCGTTCGGCGCTTTGAATCGAATGCTCGACACGTAGTTTTCAGCGCGCCCGATAGCTGGAACGACCCCGACATGCTGGAGGTCGGAAATCGTGGACTGAATACTGTTGAAGCGCAAAGTCATTTTTCGATGTGGGCAATCTCTTCCGCGCCGTTATGGGCCGGAAACGACCTCACGGATATGACGGCCTCCATTCACAACATTTATACAAATCGGGAAGTGATTGCTGTCGATCAGGATTTCTTGGGAGCGGGTGCGACGAAGCTTCGAGAGGATACCCCCGGTGTGGAGGTGTGGTCGAAACCATTGGGGAGCATTGGCAGCGGAGTTGATGCCGTCCTGTTGCTAAATCTGACGGAAGCTCCGGCAGATGTTGCTGTCAGATGGCGCGATGTGGGGCTGTCCGGCAAAGTATTGGTTCGTGACTTATATACCCATGGCAATCTGAGCGCTCAACCGGAAGGTTACCGGACGCGGCTTCGTGCTCACGGTTCCGTTCTATTAAAAGTTAGTGGGAACTATACGTGGTCCAAAGGGGCAACCTACGAAGCAGAATGGCCAGGGAATCTTCGTGCTGGAAATGCTGTTTTACTCGAGTGCCCTAAATGCAGCCAGGGGTATGCGGTCTCGTTGACTAGTCCGAAAAGTACTTCAGATGCGAGCACCATCACGTTCACTCATATTTCAGCGCCGAATTCCGGTAGATATCGAATGAATCTCTACTACGCATACAACAGTTCAGCAAATGGGAATTTACAAATGCGTGTAAATGGAGGCCAGCCTGTACAGGTATCCTTGTCTCGTTTCATCCACGGGCCAAAAACCCTTCCTGTCGAATTAAATCAGGGGACGAACTCTATTGCGTTTAGTTCTGCGCAAACTACCGGGGCAAATGTGAGTATCGACCGTCTTTCGCTCTACAGGTAGAATCGCGCGTCGAACTCCGAAGAAGAACAAGCGAAGCATGGACCGATAAGAACCGATTTTCTGTTCGTACTGTTTCGATGCTGGATTGCAGTCGAACGCTTCGCAGAGATGGCTGCTTCGATTCCAGCTCGACGGCTGATAGCATCCAGAATGTGATCGCCCTCGACACTCCCATCCAGTTTGTAAAAGGTGTCGGCCCGCGCGTCGCCGAGAAGCTGAAAGAGAAAAATATCCTCGTGGTCGAGGACCTGCTGTATCACCTTCCCTTTCGTTATGAAGACCGGCTGAACCCCCGCTCGTTGAACGAACTGGTGCCGGGAGAGATGGCAAGCGTCATTGCCGAGGTGCGCGGGACTGTGTTGCTGCGGACCAAGCGCATGCCGATTTTCGAAATGACGGTCGGGCAAGGACCAGCCTCCTTGAAATGCATGTGGTTTCACGGCGGCTACCTGAAAGATAAATTTCAGCCGGGTCAGATGATGGCGCTCTACGGGAAAGTCGAGCCTTCGCGCAGCCGGGCTGGAAGTTTCAAAATGATCCAGCCGCAGATTGAAGTGCTGCCCGGAATAGACGATCCCGAAGAGACATTGCTGGAAGTGGGCCGCATTGTTCCCGTATATGAGTCGCTGGGCGGCGCGCAACTTAGCTCCCGATGGCTGCGCCGTGTCATTTATCATCTGCTGGAAGACCTGGGCAACGCGCTGCCGGAGACGCTTCCGAAAGAACTCTGCGAGCGGATGCAGCTGCCTACCCGCGCGGAAGCGCTGCGGCAGGCGCACTTTCCTCCGCCGGGAAGCGGACTAAGCCTGCTACAGTCTGCGGCGACACCGGCGCATCAGAGGCTCATTTTCGAAGAACTTTTTTTTCTTGAATTGGGCCTGGAGTTGAAACGGCGGCGCATGCGGGAGCGGCTGGGGCCGGCTTTCACTGCCGACCAGCGGGTGCGCGAGGCGCTCAAGCGCGTGCTGCCGTTCCACCCGACCGCCGCGCAAAAGAAAGTGCTTTCGGAGATCGTGCAGGACCTGCGCCAGCCCACACCAATGCGCCGTCTGCTCCAGGGCGACGTCGGTTCGGGAAAAACCATCGTGGCGCTGCAGGCGGCGTTTATCGCCATCGAAAACGGCCATCAAGCCGCGCTGATGGCGCCTACGGAAATTCTTGCCACCCAGCATTATCTAGCGGCGCGGCGGCTGCTGGAGCGCTCGACCCGGCAGCCTCCCTATAATGTCGTACTGCTGACAGGCTCCCTGGACGAAGAACGCAAGCGCACCCATCGAGGCCGCATCGTGCGCGGGGAGGCCGACCTGGTGATCGGCACGCACGCGCTGATTGAAGAAAAAGTTGAGTTCGCCAACCTCGGCCTGGTGATTGTCGATGAACAACATCGCTTCGGCGTGATGCAGCGCTTCCGCCTGATGAAAAAACCCAACGCCGCTGAGCCTCACGTCCTGGTCATGACGGCCACGCCCATTCCGCGCACGCTGGCGCTGACGCTTTACGGCGATCTCGATGTCAGCGTGCTCGACGAGCTGCCGCCGGGACGCACCCCCATTGTTACGCGGCGCGTGGTGGATGAGCGGGCGGAAGAGGTATGGGGTTTTGTTCGCAAGCAGGTCGCAGCCGGTCATCAGGCCTATATTGTGTATCCCGTGATTGAAGGGACCAAGGATGACCAGCCGGAGCTGGATTTTGCGCATGATCCGGAAGCCGAGGCTGTACCTGCGAGCGAGTCCTCGGTGAAAGGCCAATCCAAAACAAAGCAAGTTGCGAAAAAGAAGGCAGGAACGAAATCACGCGGAAAACTTGAACCGCTGTTCAATGAATCCCGTGAATTCAATGAGAAGCCGGCATTGAAGTCCGCCGTCGCCATGTGCGAAGAACTGCGGACCACCCACCTCGCCGGGTTGCGGCTGGGGCTGCTGCATGGGCGGCTGCGCGCCGAGGAAAAAGAAGTCGTGATGCGCCGTTTCCAGCGTGGAGAGATCGATGTGCTGGTCGCGACGACCGTAATTGAAGTGGGGGTCGATGTGCCGAACGCTACCGTGATGGTCATCGAACACGCGGAACGCTTTGGTCTGGCGCAACTGCACCAGCTGCGGGGACGCGTAGGCCGTGGCGCGGCCCGTTCCTGCTGCATTCTGATGACCGGAGGCAAAGTGTCGCCGCAGGCGGACGAACGCCTGGATGCCATGGTCCGCACGCAAAATGGGTTCGAACTCGCGGAGCTCGACCTGGCGCTGCGCGGCCCGGGAGAATTTTTCGGCACACGCCAGGCCGGCCTGCCCGACTTCCGCGTCGCCAACCTGCTGCGGGACCGTAAGATGCTGGAGTTGGCTGGGCTGGAGGCCGCCCGCTTTGTGGAGACCGGAGAGAAAGAACTGTCCCGCACTTCAGTCGAGACCGTCTGGGCTCAACTGCGTGCCCATTGGCAGCGGCATTATGGTCTGGTCGAGGCGGGCTGAGCGCCACGCTAGCCAGAATTATTCGCACGAATCGCCGAAAGCGGATTCTTCGCTGAGTCGGAACCCGCTCTACGTAAGCGCTGCGGACAACGCCTGCTGTAAACGCTCCACGCAGCCGGAATCGAGCTTCGCATCGCTGCTTGCGTATGCCTGCTCATCTTCCTCGGCGCTCCTCGTCAGGTAGAAAACGTCGATGGCCATTTCGCCTTCGGTGTCGATGAGTGCAACCGAGATGTCGCATTTCTGCTGCGCCATTACCAGGCTGATGCGCCGCAGAAGACCGGGCGTGTCCTGCGCGATCACCTGCAGAATCGTGCTGTGGGTTGAAGACAGATTGTCCACCGAAAGTCTTGTCTCCACGCGCGTCTTGTTGTTCTGCGTGCGCACCGTGTGAGCGCGGGCGGCCAGCATCCCGTCGATGGCGATATTTCCGCCGGCTACATCGGCCAGGTTTTTCTGGAACCGCTCCGCCTCGCCGGGATTCAGCGCCAGCGTGCGATAGCGATCCAGGAAACGAAAGGTATCGATCACGATTCCGGCGGCATTTGAAAATGCGTCCGCCTTGATGATGTCCATCCCCCAGGCCGTGAGGGTACCGGCCATGTCCGCAAACAGAAACGGGCGATCGCGGGTGACTATGGTGCATTCCCACCATGCGCCGGCCTGTGCCAGTGTGATCTTAGCCGCCGTGGAGGGCTGGTTCGCTGCTAACTCCGCGAGATCGATGGAAAATTTCCAATGCTGCAAAATCTCCGGCAACGTGCGCGTGCGCAGGTAGCGCTGCGGCAGTCCGGCCAGGAAGCGTTGGATTTTCCGGGCCTCTTCCGTCGCCAGGCCAGCAACTTTCTGGATTGCGGCGGTATCGGCATCCAGGGCGATGCGGTCCTCATCGACGTTACGATCCAGGTAATTCGACGTGGCCATATACAGACGCCAGAGATTCTCCGCCTTCCACGGCGTAAGAGCCTCCGGGTTTACAGAGTGGATGTCTGCGTAGGTCAATAACGTCAACAGCCGCAGGTTATTCGGTGTCTCCACCAGTTCGGCGAAGGCGCGGATCGTCTCCGCATCGAAAATATCTTTTCGCAGAGCGCGAGACATTTCCAGATGATGCCGGATCAATCGCAAAATGGTCTCCCGCTGCGCGGGCGTCAGGCACCATCTCTGCGTGATGACATCGGCGATCTGCAGACTGTGTTCCGCGTGGCCTTCATCGCTGCGCGCTTTGCCCGTGTCATGGAGCAACGCAGCCAGGTACAGCAACGCGGGCTCCTCCACCTCCCGCAAAATCTCTCCAAAATGCGCTTGCCATTCGGTCGCAGGCTGTTCGAGCGCGTGAAGATGCTCGATAATCAGAAACGTGTGTTCATCAACCGTGTAGCGATGGTAGGCATCGCGTACGACGAGCGCGTCGACGGCATGAAACTCCGGCAGGACCAGTTCAAGAATTCCCATCGCGTGCATGGCGCGCAAAGAATGTGCAGCTTCCGGACCTAGGAGAATGCGCTGGAACTTTTCCCACAGCGCGCCCCCTTCAGGCAATTGTTCCGCCAGCACGGCCAGCGATTCTGCAAGATGGCCTTCGGCTTCCCGGCTGAGTTGCAGGCGCTGCGCAGCGAGCATTTGAAACAACATCAATACACGGCTGGGATCTGCGTATTCTTCGGCAGACTTCAAGGAAATTCGGCCATCGGCAATCGGGCACCCCTCGAGTACTGTCCGCCTGCGTTTCTCGCGAAAGCGGTCGAGGAAAGAGGCATGACCGCCAGAGGGAGAGCGGCCGCTTGAGACATCATTGAGCATCTGACGCGTGAGCCAGTCGATCGAGCGGGCATGGCGAAAATACTGCCGCATCCACCGCGCGGTCTCCACCGACCTGGTTTCGGGCAACCCTAAATGCAGCTTGGCTGCTTCATCCTGCGCCTGCCAATACAGCATGTTGTCGTCACGCTGATTTCTGTAATGGAGAAAAGCCCGCACCGTCAGCAGGAACTGGTGGGCCAGTTCAGACTCATTGCGGCGCTCAACCAAGAGATCAGTTTCATAACCGCTGATTGAGTTCCGGGCTGCTTCCGGCAGCAGTTGCATCAGCCAGGTACAGGTATGGAAATCGCGCAGCCCGCCCGGTCCGTCTTTCACGTTGGGTTCCAGGTGAAACAGGGTGCGCTGAAACTTCGCATGGCGGGCCCGAGCCAGATTGGTCACAGCCAGCAGCAGGGATTGCCGCCGCCGTTCCACCAGATTGGGGATCCGCTTTTGATCGAGTTCCCCGAACAGCGCAAAATCTCCCGCAATGTACCGCCGGTCGAGGAGCGAAAGGGTAAATTCCGGGTCTTCTTCGCTCAGACGCTCGCACTCTTCCACCGTGCGTGTCGTGGCGCTGACGCGCAGGCCGATGTCCCACAGATCCTGGCACAGGCGGCGGATGCCGACTTTATGAGTGGCTTCCTGCGAAGCCTCCGCGCAAACAAACAGGAGGTCGATGTCGGAATAGGGAAAAAGCTGATGCCTCCCATATCCGCCAATGGCGGCCAGGGTTAGACCTTGCGGCCCATACTCCTCGCTGGCAACATTCTGCAACCAGAGGCGTTCCACCAGGTGATCTACCAGCGTGGCTCGGTCTTTGACCAACGCGGAGCCATCCTGCGATTCCGCGAACGACTCCCGCAGAGTCTCGGTGGCCCGCTGGTACTCCAGGCGCAATGTAGCGGTCAGGGTATCGGTAAGCGCGTCGGTCGAGAACGGAGTCGGCATGGCGAAACTCCTTTTAGAGTGCGGTTTCTCCGCGTTCATCGTTGCGGATGCGAATGGCTTCGTCAATGCGTGAGATGAAAATCTTTCCGTCACCGATCCTGCCGGTGCCCGCAGCTTTCAAGATCGCCTGCACCGCACGATCCAGCAGGGTGTCCGGGACCACCATTTCCAGTTTGATCTTCGGCAGCACGTCCACGGAATATTCTCGGCCGCGATAAAACTCCGTGTGGCCCTTCTGACGCCCATGGCCGCGCGCCTCGAGAATCGTCATGCCCTCAACGCCGGCTTCAATCAGCGCTTCCTTCACCGCATCCAGCTTCGAGGGCTGAATCACCGCCTCAATCTTCTGCATGTCTGCTTCCTCAGGTTTTCTTCCAAAGGGCTATGTTCCTGGCGAATGCTTCTTACCGTCACGATACCAGCGCATCCCATTAAGAAGCTGCAATTTCCCAATCGTAACCCTCTTCGCCGTGCTGGCTCAGGTCCAATCCTTCGGCTTCATCCGTTGCCTCAACTCTCAATCCGACCAGCAGATCGACCACCTTGAGCAGCACGAGTGTTCCCACAATCGAAACAATCCAGGCAACGGCCACGCCGCCCAGCTGGTGCGGAACCTGCCACCAGTTCCCGTCAAGCCAGCCCACCGGCAGAGCATGCCCCTGTGCATCTTTAAAGATTGGATTGATCGCCCGCGAAGCAAACACTCCGGTAAGGATGGCTCCCAGAGTCCCTCCCGCGCCGTGCACGCCGAAAGCGTCGAGAGAGTCGTCATAGCCAAACCACTGCTTCACCTTGACCACCATGAAATAGCAGAACAAGCCGGCGAGGAATCCAATGGCGAGCGCGGACATGGGACCGACAAAGCCTGCCGCTGGAGTAATGGCGACCAGCCCAGCCACAGCTCCCGATATAGCCCCCAGGGCGCTTGGCTTGCCGTTGCGAAACCATTCCGCCAGGCTCCATCCAATCGCCGCAGTCGCGGCTGCGAAGTGAGTGGCAACGAAGGCGCTGGTGGCGAGCGTGCCCGCCGAAAGCGCGCTTCCAGCATTAAATCCAAACCAGCCCACCCACAGCAGTCCCGCTCCGGTGAAGCTTAAAACCACGCTGTGCGGCGGCATCGGCTCCTTGGGATAATGAAGGCGTTTCCCTAAATAAAGGGCGCAGACCAGCGCGGACACTCCCGACGTAATGTGGACGACCGTGCCCCCGGCAAAGTCGAGCGTGGGAATCCCGCCGCCGAGAGATGCGCTGAGGAAGCCCCCCTGGCCCCATACCATGTGCGCCATGGGCGCATAAACAAAGAGAGACCAGAGTATCGAGAACAATACCATCGCGCTGAATTTCATCCGCTCGGCAAAGGCCCCGGAGATGAGCGCCGGCGTGATGATGGCGAACATCAGTTGATAGATCATGAACGTTGCCTGCGGAATTGTCGCCGCATAGATGGGGTCGGGCGCGGCGCCCACTCCGCGCAGGAACAGGTGATGAAACCCGCCAATAAAGCTGGTTCCGGAACTGAAGCACAGGCTGTAGCCAACGATGGCCCAAACCACGGAGACGATCCCCGCCACCGCGAAGCTGTGCATCATGGTGCTGAGCACGTTTTTCTTCCGCACCAGGCCGCCGTAGAACAGGGCCAGCCCGGGGATGGTCATCATCAATACCAGCGCGGCGCAGACCAGCATCCACCCGTTGTCCGCGGAAAGCTGCGCGTTGGCCACCGCCTGATCCAGCTGCTGAAGATGTTGCTGAATCGCCGCGTTCCCGTCGGCGACGGTCTGCGCATGGGCGCTCGTCCATCCTGCAAACAGGAAAAACAGGAGAGCCGCGCGAGTCGAAATCCACCGCATAAATATTCACCGCCAGGTTTCAAAAATAGGGGATGCGAAAGCAGTACTGCCCGAAAAATCTGTTTCCTTTTGTATTGCGGCGAGCCAAACATCGAAATAAAACTTTCAATGCGGCTGTGAATGTGAAATCCAATTGTAAGGCAACTTCAGCTCCCAACTTCAATTTCTGTGCGCGGCTCGGCTCCCGATCGATGTGCCAGTTCTGCTACCATCAAGATTCACCTTGGGCGGGAGTAGCTCAATGGTAGAGTAGCGGCTTCCCAAGCCGTTGGTTGCGGGTTCAATCCCCGTCTCCCGCTCCACGCTGGCTTGAATTCCTGCCTGCCCGGGTTCCGGATTGGCCTGTTGAATCCCAGCCTGCTCGCCTTGCCTGAAATCGATTGGCACCGCATCATAATAGAAGCTGCCGCAGACCTCTATCGATCGACCAGGGATGTGGCCGCCGTAGCTGTTGGGCCGTAGGATTCTCTTTGAGGTGCAAGTGAAAAATAGCAGCATTCGAGCAGTTGTAGCGGCTTTGATCTGTACTGGATTGACCGCCGGTGTCACGGCGTTGCTCACGAGTGACGCTGTAGCGCAGCCACAAAGGGCCAGCACGCTCGGCCACACTACTTCACAGGTTGCTTCAGACGGCGAACCAGACCTGCTCGCGAGTGTTGAGCGCCAACCGGCGCGGTTCCTCGCCGGGCTGGATTGGCAGAATGCGCAGCAAGATCAAGCCATGCCGGGGTATCGCCAGAGGCCGCCGGCAAGCTCCCAGAAAGGTTCTTCGTCCTACGCGAGTCCAACGCAATCTCCGGCGCGGAACGATATGGATGAAGCGCTGCCTCCTTACCGGATCGTCGATACCTCCGCGCTCGGCCCGAATCTGGGATCGACCTACATTCCACTCGATAGCTGGATCTATCCTGCGCTGATGCGGCTCTACTCGCTCGGCTACCTGGATCGTGCCTTCGTAGACATGCGGCCCTGGACCCGTATCAGCGTGTTGCGAATGCTGTATGCGGAGCAGGAACGCGTTCACATGGAGCGCAACAATGAAGAGGCGCTGGACATCTTCAACGCGGTCATGGCGGAACTTGAGCCCGACGTAGAAACCGCGGGCGGATGGCGGGTTCACGCCGCGCTGGAGTCGGTGTATGAGCGCGCCATGGGCATTGGAGGAACGCCGCTCAACGACAGCTATCACCTTGGCCAGACGATCATTAACAACTACGGCCGGCCTTACCAGCAGGGATTCAACAATTATGCCGGCTTCAGCGCGCGGGCAAATTCCGGCCCGTTTGCTCTCTATGTGCGCGGAGAATATCAGCACGCGCCCAGCGCCGATGGCTATCCGCTTTCACTGGCGCAGACCCTCGGGAACATCGACGGCGTTCCCTATATTCCGGGCTTTCGGCAGGACACCATCCCCGCCGGGCCAATCTCCAGCCAGAATTACTTTCGCCTGATTGAAGCAAATCTATCGGCGACGGTCTGGAACCATGACTTTTCCATCGGAAAGAGTGACGTGTGGGATGGACCCGCGACCGGCGGCGCTTTCGACTGGAGCAACAACGCGGAAAACATCTACTCCTTCCGCATCAATCGTGTCGAGCCGCTCCATATCCCGCTGCTTTCCTACGTGCTCGGCCCGGTGCGGTACGAATTTCTGGTCGGCAGCCTGAAGGGTCACACGTATCCGAACGATCCCTGGGTCCACATGGAGAAGTTCGCGTTTAACCCCACGTCGAATTTTGAGTTTGGATTCTCGCGCACGGTGATCTGGGGCGGCAAGGGCCACACTCCGATTACACTGGGCAGCTTCTGGAAGAGCTTTACCAGCTTCCAAAACGTCAGCGCGGCGGAGAAGTTTTCCCGCAAAGATCCCGGCGCGCGCTTCAGCACCTTTGACTTCACTTTTCGACCGCCTTTTGTGGAACGGTGGCTGACGCTCTACACGGACGCAGAATCGCATGACGATGTCACTCCGGTGAGCGCGCCGCGCCGCGCCGGCATTCGCACCGGGATCTACCTGACGCGAATTCCTTCAGCGCCCAAATTCGACCTGCGCGCTGAGGCTGTCTACACCGATGTCCCAAACTCCAAAAGCCAGAACGGCGGCTTCATGTACATCGAGACCGTGCAGCGCCAGGGCTATACCAATAAGGGAAACATCTTCGGCGACTGGATTGGCCGCGAATCGAAAGGCGGCCAGGCATGGCTGACCTATCATCTTTCCGCGAATGAAATGGTGCAGCTTTCCTATAGAAATGCCAAGGCTGCCAAGGACTTCATCCCCGGCGGCACGACGCAGAATATGTTTACGGTGACGGCGGTGAAACGCATCCGGCCGGATGTGGAATTAAATGCCTGGATGCAGTACGAGCGCTGGAAAGCTCCGGCATACAAGACTGGAAGCCAGTCGGACGTGACCACAAATGTTCAAATCACCTGGTATCCGGAACTGAAGCATACCTTGCGCAAATGGTAATGCGCGCTCCGGGGTAGACATGGGGGCACCCGCATCATGCTCCGCAATATCGCGCATACCATCACAGCAGCTCATCGCGCAATTGATTCACCACCTCCAGCGTTACCGGCGCGCTTTCGCGGCGCACTGACAGCGTGGGAATCGGGCTTTCAGTGAGTGTCCTGAAATACGCAATCGTCTCGCTCAATCCCTGGTCCAGGGAGACTTCCGGCTCCCATCCCAGCAACCGCCGCGCCTTCGAGATATTCGGTTGCCGTCGCGGAGGATCGTCCTGCGGCAGCGGTTCGAAGCGAATTTTACTGGCTGAACCGGTCAGAGCGATTACGCGCCGTGCGCACTCGATTACGGTCTCTTCCACCGGGTTTCCGAGATTGACCGGAAGGGCTTCTTCGACGCGAGAGAGACGCATGATGCCTTCCAGCAGGTCGGTGACGTAGCAGAAACTGCGCGTGTGCGAACCGTCTCCGTAAACCGTGACATCCTCTCCGCGCAACGCCTGCATTACAAAATTCGAAATGACGCGGCCGTCATCGGGCTGCATCCGCGGTCCGTAGGTATTGAAGATCCTGACCAGCCGGGTATCCACCTGATGGTGCGCCCTATATGCCATCACGGAGGCTTCTCCAAACCGCTTTGCTTCGTCGTAGACCGAACGCGGTCCGACCGGGTTAACGTGGCCCCAGTAATTCTCCGGTTGGGGATGGATTTCCGGTGTACCGTAACACTCCGAAGTGGAAGCGTGCAGAAATTTCGCGTGATATTTCCCGGCCAACTCCAGCATGTTCATGGTTCCTTCTGAACCGACCCGAAGGGTCTCGATGCCGAGGCGCATGTACTGCGGAGGACTTGCCGGAGAGGCAAAATTGAAGATAAAGTCCACCGGGCCGGGATCGAAGAACTCACAGGTGTCCTGCTCGATCAGCGAGAAACGCGGCTCGTTGTTCAGATGCGCCACGTTTCGAAGATTTCCCGTACACAGATTATCGACCCCGACGACATGGTGGCCCTCTCCGAGTAGGCGATCTGCCAGGTGCGATCCAAGGAAACCAGCGGCCCCCGTCAGCAGCACCCGCATCTTCTTCCGGTTGCGCCTCGGGGCGGCCACGGAACGCACCAGCGATAAATGATGCGCGCGACTGGCGCGAGTGATCGTCGAATTCCGGCCCGAAGCCAGACCCATTTCGGACTGAGGCACGCCGGGAAGCTCGATCTCCCCATTGGCCAGGACGGCGGAACGTCCGATGCTGAAATAGCTCAGTCCCTGAGAAATCACCTGCTCCGGTCGATACAGATTGCGGCCGTCGATCAGCAGAGGATTGCGCAGCTTGTCCACAAATAATTTTAGATCGAGCGACGCGAACTGAGGCCAGTCGGTAAGAATCAACAGGGCATCCGCGCCGCTCGCCGCATCCAGTTCGCTGCTCGCATAGCGTAAACTCGGGCCGGGCAGCAGTGCTGCCTGGGCGCGCGCCATGGCCGCGGGATCATAAGCCGCTACGCTGGCGCCTTCCGCCAATATCAGATGCACCAGGCGCATCGCGGGAGACTCGCGTACGTCGTCGGTGCCGCCCTTGTAAGCCAGCCCGAGTACCCCCAGATGTTTGCCTTCAATTCCGCCTAAAGCACTGCGGACCTTCTCCAAGAATCGCAGCGGCTGCAGCTCATTGATCCGGTCAATTGCACCCAGCAGACTAAAATCTATGCCGAACTCCGTAGCAACGGAGCGAAACGCCGCCAGGTCCTTGGGGAAGCAGGAGCCTCCATAACCAATCCCGGGATGAAGAAACTGCGTTCCAATACGCTGATCCATGCCGATCCCGGGGGCGACCTCGGTGATATTGGCGCCCACGGTTTCGCAGAGGTTGGCAATCGCATTAATGAAGGAGACTTTCATCGCCAGAAAAGCGTTCGACGCGTGCTTGATCAACTCCGCGCTTTGCGGAGAGGTTCGCAACAGCGTTGGCGGCCGGTTCACATTGCATTGACCGGGGATGGTGTTTGGCTTGGCATAGTAATCGCCGGAAGTCAGCGGGCGATAAACCTCTTCGACCAGCGCAGCCGAGCGCTCGTTGGTACAGCCGATGACGATCCGGTCCGGATGCAGAAAGTCCGCGGCGGCGCTGCCTTCACGAAGAAATTCCGGATTGGACACCACATCGAAGGTCTCGCGGGACACTCCGCAACGTTCCATTATGCCGCCCATCCACTCATTGGTGTAGACGGGAACCGTGCTTTTTTCGACGATCACAGTGTAACGATTGATGTTGCGGGCGATTTCTGTGACTGCGGCCTCCACATAGGAAAGGTCGGCCTTGCCGCCCCGCGCCTGCGGCGTTCCCACGGCGATAAAAATGAGCTCGGCCTGGCGGGCCGCCGGCCCCAGCTCGGTGGTAAACGAAACGGTTCGATTCCCGTGGCGGGCCAGCAGTTCGGGCAGAAACTGCTCGTGAATGGTCGCCTGACCGGCCTGCAGCGCTGCCGTTTTCTCTGGGTCTTTGTCGACACAGATCACCCGGTGGCCCATTTCGGCGAAACAGAGCGCCGCAACCAGGCCCACATATCCGGAGCCTACGACCACAATGGGACTAGTGAAATCCATTTCCGTTCCACTCCACCATGGCGGCGATGCCGCCAATACTGCACGATCATAATAGCGTGAGCGCCGCTGTCTGGCTTGAGGGACGGCAGATAAATGCCGGGCCGTTCGAGATGCCGCGCTTTCAGATTGACGTCCGACGCCGCTTCCCCCTATGCTCAGAGTACGCATTCGGAGACATTTTGAGCCCGTATTTCCCCGCAGCGGCATCGGAAACTGCTGCTCAATTTTGCGAACGACTCCTGAACCCCGAGGTTCCCGGACCATCTCCATGCAGCAACTTGACACAAGAATGAATGAGCGGTCCCTCCTCGCATGAATCCGATACCGGAAGATCCAACTTCATCGCAAGCGGAATTTAAGCCGCGGTCCTTCCAGACCGGCGGCGGCTGGGTGACGAATGAAGAAGGAAACGCGCTCGCGGAAAACCTTCTCACTCTGCGCAAGCGGAAGTGGATTGTCCTGAGCTGCGTATTTATCGGGACAGTTTTCGGCGTAATCCGCGCCATCACTACTCCCAAGACTTATGTGACGTATGGCACGATCCAGGTAAGTCCGGGTGCTTCAAACGAATACCGCATTGGAAATGGCTCGTCCGGCACGCAGGACCTTGGGACGCGGCTGGAAACTGAAGTCGCCATCCTCGAAAGCGATTCCCTTCTGCTGAAAGTAGCGAAGGAGTTAAAGCTCGAAGACAATCCTTATTTCCTGGGACCTAAGTCGACGGTGACGCATGTCGACCCCAACGATCCCGGCGTTCAGGACTGGATGATCGGCTTTCTGCGCGGAGGCCTTTCTATCGGGCGTATCCCGAAGACCCAGCTGATATCGATCGGCTTCACCAGCTTGTCTCCGGAGCTCTCGGCCCGCGTCGTGAACACGCTGATCAACGACTACATCGAACGCAGCTTTCAGACCCGCTACGCGGCGACCCAGCGAGTTTCGCAATGGCTATCGACACAACTGGACGATCTGAAGCAATCCGTGGAGACATCGCAGCAGAAGCTGATTGAACTCCAACGAAAGCTGGGCGTTCTCGGCTTCGGCGACCAGGCCCACAACTTAAACCTGGATACACTGGACGATTTGTCGAAAGCCGCGGCGAACGCAAAGATATCCCGAATCGTGGCGGACGCGCAATATCGCATGCTCACCACCATGAACCCGGACCTGATCGACGGCAGCCCTGCTCTGATCGGGTCAGGCGCGGCGAGTCTACTGGCTACGCTGCGCAATGGTCAGGCATCGCTCGAAGCGCAGTATGCGCAGCTTAACTCTCAGTTTGGGCCCAATTATCCAGCCGTAAAGCAGCTAAGAGCGGAGATGCTGCAAAATCAGAAAGCCATCGATAAGGAAGAGACGCGCGTCCTGGCCCAGTCCAACAATGCATTTCGCGCAGCCACCGTCAACGAGGATATGACCCGTCAGGTGCTGGCGCAGGAGGAAGCCAAGGATTATCAGAAGCGCGATGCCATGATCCAATTCGTGCTGATGCAACGGGAATTCGACTCCAACCGGACGCTGTACGACGGCCTGCAACGCCGTTTACGGGAAGCCGGCATCGAAGCCGGATTAGAGTCGAGCGAAATTGACGTTGTAGATTTCGCCCGCGAGCCCCTGTTGCCCAGCGGGATGCGCCGCAGTTCGCGGGTGCTGATCGGGTTGATGTTTGGACTGTTCGGTGGGGTCGCGCTGGCATTCTTCTTCGATAGTCTCGACACCAGCCTGCGCAGCGTGCACGATATCGAGACGATCTCGGAGTTGCCGTCGCTGGCCGTTATTCCGCGTGCGCGAAAGGTCCTTCCGCGAGGCATTGCGGAAGACACCCGATCGGCGGCGCAAAGGAACGTGGACGTACTGGGACAGCCGAACTCTCAATTTGCCGAGGCCTTCCGTTCATTGCGCACCTCCCTGCTGCTTTCCGGTATCGGGCAGCCGCCGCAAACCATTTTGATCACCAGCTCCACGCCGGCCGAGGGCAAGAGCACGGTTGCCAGCAATCTAGCGGCGGTCCTGGCCTTCAGAGAAGCCAAGGTTCTGCTGATCGATGCGGACCTTCGGCGTCCCACCATCCACAGCCGGTTCGGAGTCAGCAGCCGTATCGGTCTTTCGACGCTGTTGTCGGGAACAACCACCCTCGACGAGTCCATTTTGGCCGTTCCGGAAGCTCCCAACCTCTTTTTACTTCCAAGCGGACCGGTGCCGCCGTTTCCAACCGAGCTGATTTCCTCCAACCGCATGGCGAGCTTGCTTGAGGAGTGTAAAGGACGATTTACGCACGTCATCATCGATTCGCCTCCGATCCTGACAATCACCGACGGTCTGATCCTCGCGCCGTTCAGTGACGCAATTCTGCTGGTCGTACGTTACGGCAGGGCCAGCAAGCATTCCGTGCGCCGTGCGCGCGACCTGATGCTGCGCGCCGGAACCCGAATGGGCGGCACCGTGATCAACGCCGTGGATGCCGCTTCACAGCGCTACTACGGATATTACGGATATCAGCGATACTCCTATTCCAATGGCCGTCCGCCCGCGAACGGAATGGGCCGGCGAAAATGGCCTTTCTTCTGGCGCAGAGAGGATTCCTGACGATGTTCATTTCAATCATGAAGCGGAACTTCGCCCGTGCTCTGCGCTCCGGTTGTGGCCTGCTCCTTCTGCCAATGCTTTCGCTGGTTTTATTCGGGCCGATGACCGGACATGCGCAGTATGCCGGGCCTGCTCCAACGAAATCCGACAGCCCAAACCCGGACAACAAGGGGCTGATGCAGCGTGTGCCTTCCGAGCCTCTGCCTGGAAATGCAATCTTTCTGCATCCCGGCGATCTGATCGGCGTGAGCGTGTATGGCGTCCCGGATTACAAAATCACAGCACGCATTGCCGGGAATGGAGTTGTCGATCTGCCGCTGATCGGCGGCTCGCATCTTGCCGGGCTGACGATCGAGCAGGCGCAGCAGAAAGTGGCGCAACAACTTGTGTCCGGCCAGATGATTCTTTATCCGGACGTGCTCATTTCCGTCCAGGACTCGACGGTCGATATCATCGGGGTCATGGGGGAAGTGAACTCCCCCAAGGCGATCCCCGCATTCGCTCCCATGTCCCTGCTGGATGCGCTGGCTGCCGCGGGCGGGCTGAAGACAGATGCCAGCCACAGCATTTCCGTCCTGCGCAAAGGTGTCGCTGAACCGCTGCTGGTGGTCCTGAATTCCGACCCGGCGCATGCCGCAAACCAGAATGTTCCGCTCTATCCCGGAGACCGGGTCCTCGTGCCGCGGGTGGGCGTCGTGTATGTCGTCGGTGCGGTCCGGCATGAAGGCGCTTTTCCACTTTCGCCGGACACTCCCACGACCGTGCTGCAGGCAGTTACGACCAGCGGCGGTATCAACTTTGAAGCCGCTCGGAGCAAGACCCGCATCATACGCACCACAGGAGCGACCCGCCGTGAAATTCCGGTGGACCTGGGCAAAGTAGTCGAGGGGAAGGCTCCCGACCCTGTCCTTCAGAGCGACGACATTGTGATGGTTCCAACCAGTGCCATAAAAGCCGGCGTCAAGGGTGGCGGCGTCGGCATAGCAATCGGCTTGATCTATTCGCTTCCTGTCCTATCGACGTCATTCTGAACCTTTCGCGGAGTGTACCCTGAGCCAGGCCGAAGGGCTCAGCCTATCAGCGTACGGACCTCAATAATGCTGCGTGTCGCCTATCTACTGAGCCATCCCATCCAGTACCAATCGCCGCTGCTGCGCCATCTGGCCGCACAGCCGGGCCTGGACCTCACCGTCTTCTACACTTCGGACTTCTCCCTCCGCAGCTATCACGATCAGGGGTTTGGCATCGCGGTCGAGTGGGACATTCCACTGCTTGGCGGCTATCGGCATCAGTTCCTGCCGCGCCTGATTGACGGTTCAACAATCTCTTTTTTTCATCCGTTGAACTACGGCATCTTTCACCGGCTGCAGCGCGGGCGCTTCGACGTTCTGTGGATTCACGGATACGCCACCCTTAATTCCTGGATCGCCATGGCGGCGGCAAAGCTGCTGGGCATTCCTGTATTGATGCGGACCGACTCCACCTTGATCGACCATCCGCGCGGCCCGGCCAAGCTCGCTTTGAAAAGAGTTTTCTTCGGGACTCTGCGGCATTTCATCTATGGAGTTCTCAGCGTAGGCCAGCGAAATACGGAGTACTGGCAGCACCATCTTGGCTCCAACGTTCCGCTGTTCTCCATACCGTATGCGGTGGACAATCTATTTTTTCAAGAACGCTGCCGCGCTGCCTCCGCGACACGCGAGGAGCTGCGCGGAGAACTGAGGCTTGTGGCTGATCGACCGGTAATCCTGTTTGCTTCGAAGCTGCTGGCGAGGAAACGCTGCATCGATCTAGTAGAAGCGTATCTTTCCCTGCTGGCGCGGCGAAGCTCTCAAAGCAGCAACGCGCCGCCGCCTTACCTGCTGATTGTCGGCGATGGCGAAGAGAGAAAGAACATGGAAGCTCGCCTGCAAAAAGCGGACTCCTTAGCTGCGGAAGGTGTCCGCATGCTCGGGTTCCGCAACCAGTCCGAGTTGCCTCGCTATTACGATCTCTGTGACGTGTTCGTTCTTCCTTCGATCCATGAGCCATGGGGATTGGTCGTCAATGAAGTCATGAACGCAGAACGGGCCGTCATCGTGGCGGATGAGGTTGGCTGCCAGCCGGATTTAGTCGCCGATGGAGAGAACGGCTGCGTGTTTCCCGCGCAAAATGTGGCTGCGCTGGCCGAAGCGCTTGAACGCGTTCTGGCGGACCCGGCCACATGTCGTAAGATGGGCAGACGCAGCCTGGAACGCATCCAAGCCTTCAGCTTCGAGGCCAACGTGCAGGGGCTGATGCGGGCATTCGCCGCAGCCGGCAAACACAAACGCTGATGCGGAAATCTACTATCCTTTCGCGAACCACTGAGACTCCCCCTCTGATGCGAATTTTGCATGTGATCCGCTCTCTGCACCCCGAATACGGTGGCCCCGCCCAGCTAGTGCGCTGCATTGTGGCCGCCGGTCCACGTCTGGGATGGGAGGGAGAAGTAGCGTGTCTCGACCTGCCGGGTCAGCCCTTCCTGGAAGAAATTCAATTCCCGGTGCATGCGCTCGGCGAGAACCGCAGCACATACGGATTTTCGCGGCTATGGGTGCCCTGGCTGCGGCAGAACATCGACCGTTTCGACGGCGTCGTGGTCCACGGCGTCTGGCAATATCAAAGCTGGGGTACCTGGCGCGCCATCCATGGACGCAAACCGTATGTCCTGTTTCCGCACGGCATGCTGGACCCCTGGTTCAAACGCCGCTATCCCCTGAAGCATATGAAGAAATGGGTTTACTGGCATCTGGCCGAGCGCAGTGTGCTGCGGGACGCAAATTCCGTGCTCTTCACCTGCGAAACCGAACAACGGCTGGCGCCGGAAAGTTTTCGCATGCCGCCATGGCACGCCGCGGTAGTACCGTATGGAGCGGAGCTGCCGACCGGCGATCCCCACCAACAAATTGAAGCTTTCTACGCGGCATGTCCCGGTGCAAGGGACCGAAGATTTTTCCTGTATCTGGGGCGCATCCATCCCAAGAAAGGATGCGATCTGCTAATCGACGCATTCGCCTCGATTGCAGCGGTCTCACCCGATATTGACTTAGTGATGGCCGGTCCCGACGCGGGGATGCGCGACATGTTGCGGGCGCGCATCGCACGAGCCGGAGTATCGCATCGGGTGCACTGGCCGGGTTTAGTGACAGGCAATGCCAAATGGGGCGCGTTCTACGCCAGCGATGCGTTTGTATTGCCATCCCACCAGGAAAATTTCGGCATCGCGGTCGCGGAGGCCCTCGGTTGCAGCCGGCCTGTGCTGATCTCCGATCAGGTCAACATCTGGCCGGAAATCCACGCAGACGGCGCTGGGCTGGTCTCTCCGGATACGTTGGACGGAACACGAGATCTGCTGGCGCGATGGCTGGCGCTCGATGACGATCAACGGAGCGCCATGCGTCGGCGGGCGCGAGCCTGTTTTGAGAGCCGCTACAATCTGGATCAGAACGTTACCGAGCTAGTACGATTCTTTCAGCGCATGCAATAATCGTTGCCCGAAAGAATCTCCGATTCAGGTCAGCTTTTGAAAGGGGACGGGCTTCAGCCGCTGAGGGACTGCAAATCACGCTGCCCGACCAATTCACAGTTTCCCGAATGGATCTCCATCGCCCTATGGACCCGATCACGACCGGCACACCGACCGTACCTGACCCGGCCCCAACTCAAGGCACACATGCCGGTGCCGGGCGCGATCCCTACACATCCCCGCAATATACGTTCGGCAACCGGGTTTGGCGGCAGCTCTGGAGCATTGTCTGGATCGTCTGCTATCGCCCCTCTCCGCGCATTGCCCATGCGTGGCGCGCGCTGCTGCTGCGGAGTTTTGGCGCAAAGTTGGGACCGCATTGCCGCTTCTATCCTGCCTCTCGCGTCTGGGCGCCGTGGAACCTGAGCTGCGAAGACACTGTGATCGTGGCGGATGGCGCAGAGCTTTACAATCCTGCTCCGATGGTTCTGGCATCTCATGCCATCGTCTCGCAGGGAGCCTATCTCTGCGGCGCGACCCATGATTACAACGACCCCGCATTCCCGGTGATTTCTTTTCCAATGCGGCTGGGCCGATACGCATGGGTGGCCGCCCGCGCCTGTGTCTCGCCCGGAGTGAATCTGGGCGATGGAGCGATTCTTGGGTTGGCCTCCGTGGCGACAAAGGATCTGGAACCCTGGTCGATTTACGCGGGCATTCCAGCCCGTAAGGTAAAGGACAGAAAGCCGTTTGCCTGAAGCGATTCAGTAGTTCATTCGTTGATGCGCTCACGCTGGACTTCCCGGCGGCAGCGGAATCGGCGACTCCCACGAAGGCATCCCGGTTGTTTTGACCCTGCGCCGGTACACTGCGTTTCCCGTGCTGACATAGAGCGTCTGGAAATCGGCATCTCCGAAACAAACCCCGGCCAACTGGTTTTCCGCCAACGGAAAAATAGCAGTCACCCGGCCGTTTCGGTCGAACACCTGAATGCCCATGCGTGTGGCAGCATAAGCCCAACCCTGGCGATCCATGCATACCTCGGCCACTCCACTGTTGTTCGCCGAGTCAGGGACATGAAACCAATAAAACGGCTCTCCGTATTGCAATCCACCATCGGGCTGCACCTGGTAGCTGTAGGCATGATGTCCGTTGCTCTCGGCCACGCAGAGCCACAATCCGTCCGGCGTCAGGCAGATGCCGGAGGGTCCGTTAAGCCCTTCAGCTACGATGGACTTCTTGCCGTCGGGCCGGAGCAGCCAGACTTTGCCCGAATAAGAACTGTCGCCCGTCGTTTCGGTGACATAGATGTTCCGATTGTGAGCGACCGTTAGCCGATGCCCCCGCATGTTCTCCGCGATGACCGCGATCTTGCCGTCGGAATTGCACGCAAGGATTCTCGCTTTGCTGGTTTCGGCCACATACAGCCGCCCATCCGGACCGAACGCGATGCCATTGTCGCCGGGACTGACTTCAGCAAACGGTTCCATCTTATCGGCTGCTCCGATTCGAGAAATCGCACCGCTGGATGGATTCTGAACGTACACTCTTCCCTGCCGATCGCCGGCGATAGCAGCAGCGGTAGAAGGAATCCCTACGACCTGGGGGCTTGCATATCGAACGACATGGGATTTCTTCGTTTCTTCGGCGGAAGCACCGGCAAAACGTTCCCAGCTTTCTCCCGGTTTCACAATCGCCTGAATGACAAAGTTGCCGGTCTGGCCCGCTTCGACCGGCTTCGGCCAGTCTTTCCATAACCAGCGCATCACATCGGGCAGGATTGACTCGCCCTGATGGCCGTTGTGACCCTCGACTCCCCAGGCATGGTTCACCTCATATCCGGCAAACGTCAGGGCGCGTTCCACAGCTTGATTGCTCATCCACCAATCGCCCAGCTCCAGTCCACCGGGCCATCCGTCCTTATCTCCATCCTGCATATACACGCGCAGCGGCTTCGGTTCGGTCTTCCGGATCAACACCGGATAGCGGTCGCCGCCGCGCATTCCGACAAATGTCCCGATCATCGTGAAAACGCGCCGAAATGCCTCAGGATGTTTCCAGGCTGTAGTGAAGGAGCCGATGCCGCCGGTGCTGCCGCCAGAGATTCCACGGTCATTCGGATCGCCAGACAACAGAATTGGCAAACCGTTCGGGGTCTTCTGCTTCTCCACTTCCGGCAGAAGTTCTTCGAGGATGAAATCGCCCAATATGTCTGTGAGACTGTCAAACTCGAAACTGCGATTGAACCGCGGGTTTTGCGGCGGATTCGCGGAATGCGTCACTCCAGAATGCAGGCCGATGGCGATCGTCACCGGCATTTCCTCTTTGTGAATTAAATTGTCAAAGACTGTGGGCATTGTGGCCGACAACGCATCCAGCGCAACCCACACAGATGCGGGCTTCTCAGCGGCATATTGCGCTGGGACATATACGTTGATCATGCGCTGTGTGCCGGGAAAAAATTTGGACTCATGGATAGAGAAATTAAATATTTGGCCGGTCGGCACACCGGGCTGAGGTTTCGAGTCTGGACCCAGCGGATAAAGTTCCTGGGTGAAAGGAGCGCTTTGTTTTCCGGCTACTCCGGCTGCGGCCAGCTCGGGTCTTGAGAAGGCCACGGTTGCTCCCACCGCTGCGGCGGATTTCAAAAACTCTCTTCGTTCCATATAGGCGCGATCCTTGCATCAAACAAGTTTCCCCCATTGTAAGGTGCCGAAAACCAGAGATGACGGGACGCATTGGCATCGACATCGGCCGCATTTGGCACGCAACGTGCGTTCCTTTAGTTTATAAGCGCTTTATTTTGAACACTCCATTCAGTCATTTGGCCCGTCACGTGCTTTAGTGTTCCACGTGGAACATTCCAAAGAATAAGGCGCGGTCCGAAGACCACGCCTTTTCTCTTTGCGGGCACGCTTAAATTAGAGCGCCGGTTGACACTCGGGTAGACCCCGGACTTTGGCCCGGGATGAGACGGGTAGACCCCGGACTTTAGTCCAGGGATGAGACGGGTAGACCCCGGACTTTAGTCCAGGGATGAGACGGGTAGACCCCGGACTTTAGTCCGGGGATGAGAGGTCGTCGGAATGCGCCTTCAGGCGCTGAGGTTCGAAGCGTCGGAGTTGTTCCGGCAAGCCATCTAAAGCGCTTCATGGGATGGACCGGAACGTGGGCAGTGTACCTCAGCGCCTAAAAAGTCGCGCCCCGGACTGAAGTCCGGGGTCTACCTGCAAACCTCTCCACCCGCAGCCTCACCAATCGAGCACCTGGATATCATGTTCTAAACTTGGCGAGTAGTGTGAACAGGCACTATAGCGCGTTCATGTTCTGTAGAAACTCCGCATTGTTACGGGCCTTGCCCAGCTTGTCGACCAGCAGTTCCATGGCTTCGACCGGCGACAAAGGATTCAGCACCTTGCGAACCAGCCATGTGCGCTGCAGTTCATCTTTGGGAATGAGCAGTTCTTCCTTCCGCGTGCCGGAGCGCTGAATGTCGATGGCCGGGAAGACGCGCTTGTCGACCAGCTTGCGGTCGAGGATGACTTCCATATTGCCCGTGCCCTTGAATTCTTCGAAGATCACTTCATCCATGCGCGAGCCGGTATCGACCAGCGCCGTGGCGATGATGGTCAACGATCCGCCTTCTTCGATATTGCGGGCGGCGCCGAAAAAGCGCTTCGGCCGCTGCAATGCGTTCGAATCCACGCCGCCGGAGAGCACCTTGCCCGAGGGCGGCACAATCGTGTTGTAGGCGCGCGCCAGACGCGTGATGGAATCGAGCAAAATCACCACGTCGCGCTTGTGCTCGACCAGACGCTTGGCTTTTTCGATCACCATTTCGGCCACCTGCACGTGTCGGACCGCGGGTTCGTCGAAGGTGGAACTGATGACTTCGCCCTTCACGGAACGCTGCATGTCCGTCACTTCTTCCGGCCGCTCGTCAATCAGCAGCACGATGAGAACCACCTCGGGATGATTGGTCGTAATGGAGTTGGCGATCGACTGCAGCAGCATGGTCTTGCCGGTGCGGGGCGGGGCAACAATCAGGCCGCGCTGGCCCTTGCCGACCGGTGTCAGCAGATCCATGACTCGGCCGCTGATGCTCTCGCGCACCGTCTCCATCTTGATGCGTTCCTGCGCGTAGAGCGGCGTCAGGTTGTCGAAGAGGATTTTGTTGCGCGTTTCTTCCGGTGATTCGAAATTGATGGCCTCGATCTTGACCAGCGCGAAGTATTTTTCGCCCTCATGCGGCGGACGGACGTTGCCGCTGATCGTGTCGCCCGTCTTCAGATCAAACTTGCGGATTTGCGAGGGAGAGACGTAGATATCGTCGGGGCCGGGAAGATAGTTGTAGTCGGGCGAGCGGAGAAAGCCATAGCCGTCAGGAAGAATTTCCAGAACGCCTTCGGCAAAGATATGCCCTTCTTTTTCGCTCTGGGCCTGGAGGATCTTGAATATAAGGTCTTGCTTGCGCAGACCACTGGCCCCAGGTATTTCAAGGGAGCGCGCGATACGCGTCAGCTCCGTAATGTTTTTTTCTTTTAACTCTGCAATCGTCATAAATATTCTTCAGTTGGATTTTTTCCGGTGAGCCGCTGCGGTAAATTTTTTGGGAAGCGTTGCGGATGGGAAGTTTATGTTGGGATGGTAGAACCGGATGTGGTGCAGGAGGGGGGAGTCGCGCGGCTTACGCTGCGCGACGCTCCTGTCTGCGGACCTGTTCAACAGCCGCGCTGTGTTCGCCCAACGGGTTGGCTTTATGGAAACGAACCAGGACATCGTTCATTGTGTCCTGGAGCCGGGTGGTGGGCTTATGCAGCTTGCGGGCCGCTTTGGAAGCCAGCTGGCATAACTCGTAGCGATTTTTAACGTGTGTCAACGCGCCAAAAATAAGTTGTGAGCGCATATGAAGTACCTCTCTTTTTCTAGTGATGGCCGGCTAAACTTTTCCTCTCTCGTTCGGGAGTGAGTTCTACCGGTCTTGGGCCAGAATTTCTACCAAGTTAGACGCGCAAAGCACACTTGAGGATTGATCTAAGTTTCAGATCTTTGCAACCTGTTCCATATAGAAGGTTTGCACTTTGGCGTTCGTACTTGCGGGACACTGGCAACTTGCATCCTAAAAGGCTGCTCGTTCACTACCATCAACAGCCGGAGGAACTTACGCCGAATGGCGTTTCCTATTCTGGAAGCCCTTGACTAGACGGGATTTACGTATGGGACGAGATGACTTTGCCGTAGCGGCAATGACCCACCGGTGAACTTAGCTTCTATTACCTTAAAGGTTGCGGAATCCTAAAGTCAACAAAAATTTACCGCGCGTTTATCATTCGGCGGAAGCGGGAGCCCATTGCCAAAGTTTCCCGGGCGGCCTCGGCAAAAATTCTCAAATTTTATGAAGGAATTGTAAAACAAGAGCGGCGGCTTACGACCAGTAACTACGATCCAGGGTTCGGTATTGGATGGCTTCGGCCAAATGTTTTACCGCCAGATCTGTTTCTCCTTCGATATCGGCGATGGTTCGGGCCACTTTCAGGATGCGATCATGAGCGCGGGCGCTCAGCCCCTGCTGCTGCATGGCCCGTTCCAGCAGACGTTCGGCGTCGGAGGACAGCTCGCAATAGGAGCGAATCTGGCGGGTGCTCATCTGGGCATTGCAGAAAATCCGTTCCGCGCCCGCGGCAAAGCGGTTTGCCTGACGCTCGCGTGCCGCCAGCACGCGGTCGCGAATTTGGGCAGAGCCTTCCGCTGCGGAGCCGCCGCGCAGCTCCTTATATTGCACGGCAGGGACTTCAATATGAATATCGACGCGGTCCAGCAAGGGTCCCGAAACTTTCGAGACATAGCGTTGAATCATCGGCGGGGTACACATGCATTGGCGCGATTTGTCATTGAAATAACCGCAAGGGCAAGGATTCATCGCAGCGGCCAGCATAAAGCGCGCCGGAAAACTGAGCGACATTGCAGCACGGGCAATCGTCACATGTCCGTCTTCGAGCGGCTGGCGCAGCACCTCCAGCACGTTGCGGGGAAACTCCGGCAACTCATCCAGAAACAGCAGGCCATTGTGCGCCAGCGAGACTTCTCCCGGGCGCGGAATGGCTCCGCCACCGATCAGGCCGGCATCGGAAACAGTATGATGCGGCGAGCGAAATGGCCGCTGGGTAACGAGGCCCGTTTCGGAGTTCAATACGCCCGCGACAGAATGAATCTTTGTCGTTTCCAGCGCCTCTTCAAAATTCAGCGGGGCCAGGATTCCGGGCAGCCGCTTGGCCAGCATGGTTTTGCCGGAGCCGGGCGGCCCGATCATCAGAATATTGTGTCCGCCCGCCGCCGCCACTTCCAGCGCGCGCTTCGCCGTATGCTGGCCGCGCACATCGCGAAAATCCAGCGGGAAATGCTGCATCTCGCCCAGCAGTTCGCGGGTCTGGACGCGGATCGGCTGCGCGTGAATGCCGCCGTTGGCTGCGGAGTTGAGCAGCTCGCGCACCTCCAGCAATGTGTTTACCCCGTAGACATCGACGCCTTCGACAACGGCGGCTTCGCGGGCGTTGGCGGCTGGGATCAGAAGGTTTTTAATGCCGCGTTCCCGCGCCGCAACGGCAATCGGCAGCATTCCCTGCACCGGGCGCAAACTGCCGTCGAGGCCAAGCTCCCCCACCAAAAGGAAATTGCTGAGATCGCGCAACTGGAGGCTGCCATACGCACCGAGAATTCCGATCGCCATGGGCAGGTCGAAGCCGGAGCCTTCCTTCTTCAGATCCGCGGGCGCAAGATTGATGGTGATGTGCGTCGGCGGAACATCGAAGCCGGAATTCTTAATGGCGGCACGGACTCGATCGCGGCTCTCGCGCACGGCGGCATCGGGCAGGCCAACGGTGTGGAATTTGTCCTCCGTCGTCTTGATGCCCGAGAAATCCACTTCGACGTCGATGATGTTCGCGTGAATGCCGTAAACGGCGGCGCTAAACGCTTTGAAAAGCATGGGGGAGTTCGCCTGTTGTTGGTAACGTTACTGTAGCATCGGCACAGCGAGAGGAACAGGGTGGAATTCTGTCGCGCAGATTTTTGCGCTTTGATTGTTCTCTCTTAAAAAGGCCGCAGGCGAAGAAACACGTTGATGCCGATTGGGTCGGAACCATAGATCGGTTTCAGCGGTTCCCCTACGCCGTACGTCGTTACCTGCGTACCAATCGCAGAGGCCAGGTGTGGAAGCAAATCGAAGTCGCGATCATAGCCGAAGGTGTAGGCCTGCACGTGAGTGAGAGGAGATTCCTTGAAGCCGGGCGGCAATGGATTCTCCCCGATGAGCAATTCATTCGAGCGGCCGGCATTTTCGATACGTGTCCAGACATAGTTGCGCGTGGCGAAGCGCAATGTTGATTCCAGAAGATAGCTGTTCTCTTTCGTATCGTCCGGAATGGACCGTGTACGCCCCCAGAGAACCGTGCCGTCCAGATTGCCATTCCTGAACGGCCGGTTGTACATGACAGAAGCCGTCGTGCGCGCCTGATCTTCAGAAGGAAAGAGTTGTTCTGGGCTGATGAGACGCCCGTAAGAGTATTGCGCGCTCCAATTCTGTCCCGGTTGCAGCGTGCCGCGAAGGGACCAGGAATCGATCTTCCCCTGATCCACATTCCATCGATACTCGTCCGGCTCGCGGCCATGAAAGCCGCTGGCTTCAACTCGAACGATTCGGTAAGCAAGCCCAGCCGTGACGACATCGTCGGCAATGTGCGTCGAGTCTTCCTGGTGGTGGCCCAACGCTCCCACGGGATTCTCAGCGGCGGAAGCGCGATGTGGATATGGTGTTGGACCGAGAGCCGGATCGCCAACCGGAGCGACGTAGAAAGAAAGCAGCGTTCGCTTGCTTAACTCCAGATCGTAAAGAGCCGCCATCTCCATAAAGAAATCGTGAGGATGTTGACCATCCGCGATCGGCAGACCGAAAGCGGTCTCGCCCTGCTGAAACAGCAAGGGATAACGCCTTCCGGTGATGGTTGCCGGCTCGAGGCTGAACATCGTGCGAACGGTAAGCCGGCCTGGTCCCAGCTTGCGCTGCGCCATCGGCATCAACCAGTTGGTCGAGAACAATTTATCGCCGCCGCGCGGACTCGTCTGCTGTTCTTCAGTGATAAAAACGTTGGCGTGAAACATCAGCATCCAGGCTCCGCGCATGGTCATCAGCATGGGTGCCGGAGTGGAGTTCGGTTCGGCACTGGTTCCAGAGGTGGCGTGGTGCTGAATCTCCTGCAAAAAATTCCGCGGGTGCATCGCGCCCATTTTCGTCATCGTCTCGTGTCGCATTCCCGGCATCGAATTCTGTTTCCGGATCGGTGGCGGCGGCATTGGATTGGAAGCGGACTGCTGAGCACGGGCATGCGGGAAACACAACATCCCAATAATGAGAAATAAGAACTTCTTCATGAAGGCGCATCCTTTAGCGAACCCATCGATGACAAACGTCGACGGTGCGCAGCTTGATTATCGATATGCTTCGACTGTTTTTGGGGAACAAACAGGTCGATGCGAACATGCAAGCTGGAGATGAACCGCAGGCTAAACTTTTAAACTGACCAGGAGAGGATTGAATCCGGAGGAGTTTTGCGGAGGTGATTTCCACCCCAACACAAAGGACGAAGTGCTGGCCGGAACAGGCGGGAGAAGCAGAATCCCTTCCTGGATATTCAATGGCGCCGCGAAATGAAATTCATTGCGAGGATTTGCAGCTATGGGATTTTCTGTACAGGTCATACCGCGGCCAATATGCGTATGACGGTGCCGGAGCATCGGGCACGGACAGGATGCCACAGACCGGCTATTAACTGCCAACCCTTGGGTCAGGCAGGAAATGTCACATGCGGAGCTACACGGCGAAATGCCGACCAAGGCAATCGCCAGCAATACCGTCAATGCGCCTTTAAACCCCATGCAGGAAGTTTATCAACATTGCCGGCCCTGCACCTTTTCATCTTTCCACGGCCATCGCGACGGAGTTACCGCCGCCGAGACATAACGCCGCGACACCTTTTTTCACATCGCGGCGCATCATCTCGTAGATCAGGGTGATCAGGACGCGCGCGCCGCTGGCGCCGATGGGATGGCCGACAGCAACCGCTCCGCCATTGACGTTCACCTTGTTCAGGTCGATTCCCAGTTCGCGGGTCACGCCGAGCGCCGCCACGGAAAACGCCTCATTCAGCTCGTACAGATCGACTTCATCGCGCTGCCAGCCTGCTTTTTCCAATACCTTGCGCACTCCTGTGACCGGGGCCATCATGACCCACTTCGGCTCAACCCCGCTGGTCGCCTGCGCGCGGATGTGCACCATTGGCTTCAGTCCGAGTGAGGCTGCTTTTTTTGCCGACATCACCAGCAATGCTCCTGCACCATCATTCACACCGGGAGCATTGCCGGCCGTGACGGTCCCATCTTTTTTGAATGCGGGCTTCAAACCGCGCAAGGCTTCGATGGTTGCATCCTCGCGCACGGACTCATCATGGCTGAACAGCGTGGGGCTGAACTGCGTGGGCGCTTCGCCCTTTTTCCGGGCGGGGATTTCAACCGGCAATATCTGCGATGCCAGGCGGCCTTCCTTTTGCGCGGCGGCGGCCTTGCGATGCGATTCCAGCGCATATGCATCCTGTTCCTCCCGCGTGATGCCGTACTTCTCCGCAACATTCTCGCCGGTCATTCCCATGTGATAGTTGTTGTAAATGTCCCATAGGCCATCGTTGATCATGCTATCGACGGCCTTGCTGTCGCCCATGCGAAATCCCTTGCGGGCCTGGGGGAGCAGATAGGGCGCGTTGGTCATCGACTCCATGCCGCCGGCGACGACGATCTCCGAATTTCCAGTCTGGATCGCCTGCGCCGCCAGCGCGACTGCCTTCAAACCCGATCCGCAAACTTTGTTGATGGTCAACGCGCTTACCTCCGGCGAGAGGCCGCCGAAGATCGCCGCCTGCCGCGCCGGGTTCTGACCCAGACCCGCCGTCACCACGTTGCCCATAATGCATTCGTCGACCAGGGCAGCGTCGATGCCGGCACGCCTCACCACTTCGCGCACCACCATCGCCCCCAACTGCGGCGCGAAAAACTCAGACAGCGAACCGAGGAATTTCCCGACCGGGGTTCGAACTCCGGCAACGATTACGACATCTTCCATGCGACACCTCGAAGATTGAAAACCGATTCCGCAACCGAAAAGTATACGGCGCATGCGCTGTGTCTGGCAGAAACGCAACCGGCAGCCCGCATGATGAGCGCAACGAATGTTGTCGATTCGGCGAAATGGAAATTCAAAAGTTCCTCGCGATTCAGTTCGCTTTGTTTCTTTTCGCGCGATCTCTCTCACAAAATTTTTCCGGCTTTTGTCACGACGACGGCCGAAATGAAAACTTTTCCGAGAAAAACTTCTACCGCATTGGCTTTCCCTCCGAAAAAAATGCGACGGAAATTTCATTTTTCTCTTGACATTGATTTTTAGCAAAACTATACCTTCGTGTAACTGTGGTGAGAAACCGCAGTGCTCGATGTCACATCGAAAGGGAGAATAGTTACTATGGCAACCAAAAAAGCAGCAAAGAAACCAGCGAAGAAGGCAGCAAAGAAAACCACGAAACGCAAGTAAGTTAACCGCATCAACAAAGGCAAAACAAAGAGGGAGCGCAAAAGCGCTCCCTCTCTGTTTTGTGCGCTGCAATCTTTTTGGCTCGCAATGCCAGGTTGTTCTTTTCTCCGCCGGTGATTAGGCTCATGCTGAAGAGATGACTCGACGACGCTGGATTGCCGACAAATGGGACGGAAGATCCGCTGTATTGCAGAATGCGCAGGCGGCGCACCTGGTGCGGGTTTTGCGCGCACAGGTTGGCCAGGAATTCGACATTGTCGCCGGAGACACCGTGCGACGGGGCGTGATTGAAACGATCGGCGAAAATGCCGTAAAGTTTTCGCTTCATCAAGAAGTCGAGGCGGCAGGACCTCTCCCGCTGGTCATCGCGCTGAGTATCATCCGTTTCGAGCGGATGGAATGGGCGATTGAAAAGCTGACCGAGCTTGGCGTTGCGGCGATCGCTCCAGTCATCGCACAGCGCAGTGAAAAACATTTGGCGCAGGCGGCGACCAAGCGTGTCGAACGCTGGCGCAAGATCGCGCGAGAGTCCGCCCAGCAATCTCGCCGGGACGATGTTCCGCAGATTTCCGATCCACTGCCGTTGCCGCAATGGCTCAAAGAAGAACCGACGGGATTGAAGCTGTTGCTCTCCGAGCTGGAGCACTCTCAAACTTTGCGAGAGTGTCTCGACCCACAGTCACAGATCCCACCCGCCGAAAACATCTATGCTGCGATGGGACCGGAAGGGGGATGGGCTCAGGTGGAACTCACCATGTTTGCGGAACATGGATGGCTGCCGGTCAGTCTTGGCCCGCGCATCCTGCGTGCGGAGACAGCGGCCATCTCTGTTGCCAGTGTCGTGAATGCCTGGCTGGGTTCAAAGGTGCGCGGGCACGTCTCAGAAGCGAGACGTGGGGCACCCGACATCTCACACACTAGCTGAAGATGTCCTTCATCTTGCCAAAGAAGCTGCGCGAGGATGGAGTGTTCTCGACCGTCAAGGTTTCGGCAAGCTGGCGCATCAATTCTTTCTGCGCCTTCGTCATCTTTTTGGGAACCTGCGCGACCACCTGAACGACAAGATCGCCGCGGCCATGGTCGTTCAAATAAGGAACACCTTTATTGCGCAGGCGGAATTCCGTGCCGCTCTGTGTTCCTTCCGGAACTTTCAGCTTGGTCTCGCCTTCGAGCGTCGGGATCATCAGCTCCGTGCCCAGCGCCGCTTGCGGCAACGATATGGGCAGCACGTAGTGGAGATCGTTGCCTTCACGCTCCAGGAACGAATGCGCTTCGACGGAAACGACCACGTATAAATCTCCCGATGGACCGCCGTAACGGCCCGCGTCGCCTTCGCCCTGATAACGAATGCGCATGCGATCTTCGATTCCGGCAGGCACGGTCACGGTGATGAGGTGTTCGGCTGTCTGGCGTCCTTCACCGCGGCAGTCGCGGCATGGATTCGTGACGAGGCTGCCGGTGCCGCCGCATACCGGGCAGGTGCGTGCGATCGAGAAAAATCCTTGTTGAAAACGCACCTGTCCGCGTCCGGCGCATTGCTGGCAGACGGTTGGACCGTGTCCCGGCTCCGCACCACTGCCCTGACAGGCGGCGCAATTTTCCATGCGGCGAATTTTGATTTCACTCTGTTTGCCGAAGACCGCTTCTTCAAACGTCAGTGTCAGCTCATACTGCAGGTCGCGTCCACGCTGGGCCCGGGAGGAGCGGTGGGTGCCGCCCATGTTGAACATATCGCCGAAAATATCGCCGAAGATGTCGCCCAGATCCGGCATGCCGCTGAAACCGGCGGCGTCCATGCCGCTGCTGACCCCGGCATGGCCGTAGCGGTCGTATGCGGCGCGCTTGTCCGGATCGGAAAGCACCTGATACGCCTCGCTGGCCTGCTTGAACTTTTCTTCCGCCGCGGGATCATCCGGATTTCTGTCCGGGTGATATTGCATGGCCAGTTTACGGTATGCGCTCTTCAGTTCCTGATCGGAGGCGGTCCGTTCCACGATGAGAACTTCGTAATAGTCGGCTTTGATCACTCGGGCAGTTGGACTCATGCTTTTTTCTGTTTGGGGTTGTTGGCGACGCGTACCATCGCGGGACGAAGAAGACGATCGCGCAAGGTGTAACCGCGGCGCACCTCTTCCATGACCTGATGATCCGGCAGATCGTCGCGCTCGACCATCTCAATCGCCTCATGCAGGCGAGGGTCGAATGGATTGTCTACAGTCGGAATCGGCTGCACTCCCAGGGAACGGACGATCTCCTCCATCTGGCGGACGATGAGATCGACGCCGGAACGCAGCTGCTCGGCAGTTCCCTGCGAGCGGAGCGCGAGCTGGAAATTATCCAGCACCGGCAGAAACTGCTCCACGGTGCTGACCAGGGCGTAATCGCGATACTCCGCGCGTTCGCGGGCTTCGCGTTTCCGATAGTTATCGAATTCCGCCTGGAGGCGCGCCAGCCGATCGAAAAGCTGGTCCCGCTCGCCCTGCAAGCGGTCAATTTCCGCCCGCGGCGCAGCCTCTTCGCTGGCTTCGAGCGTGGAGACATTTTCGCCTGCTTCCTGAATTTCTGTACGCGGCTGGTTCTCGGGTTCCGTGTCGAGTTGGCTTGCAGCCTTCGATGTCTTCAAGGATTCGTCGTGTCGCATAATTTCTTCTTCGCGCAAATCTGTGGAATAGAGCATGGATGAATTTTTCTTCAGGATATGCCGTGGAATGATCCGACCGGGCAGCCGTTACTTCGAATTGATGCACATGCCCGGCCGAACGCACCCTCCAGCTTCTTCTATTGTACCCAGAGCGCCAGACCAACTTACGGCTGCGCCGCCCAACGCCCAAATAAATCAGCGATGTACGTCACCGTGCCAATGGTGCTGGCATACTGCATGCGCGTGGGGCCAATCACCGCAACCGTGCCCAGATGCTCCGCTCCGCGCCGCGCCGGCGCCGCGACCAGGACCAGATCGTGCATCTCGGGCATCGTCTCCTCCAGACCTACGACGACACGGACCGACGTATGGCTGTTGTTGATATAGGCGTTCAACAGATCGACGATGCGCTGCTTTTCTTCAAGAGCCATGAAGATCTGCCGCAGATGCTGGCGATCCACTTCGTTCACCATCAAATTGGCAACGCCCTCTACGAAGATGGATTTCCCCTGATTCGCGCTGTCTCTGGTTCTGTCGATGGCACGATCCATGATTCGGTCCTGTGCACGGTCCGGCGTTCTCTCCGTCGCACACTTCGCCCATAGCTCTTCCAAAGAGCAGAGGATGCGGTCGTACTCGTTGCGCTCCAGCTCCATACGCCGGGCAAGTTCCTGGCGAATCCGCTCCAGGGCCCAGCCGCGAAAGTTCTGGTTGAGATAGTTCGCCGCTGTCTCCAGCTCCCCAGGTGTCAGGTCGTGGTCCAGCCTCAGCAACCGGTCGCGCACCCCGCCGGTCGTCGTCACCAACACGGTGAGCACCCGGGCCTGACCAAGCCGCACAAAATGAACATGCTCCAGAAGTTCCCTCTCTCCCACAGCGGTCAAGGCGACACCCACGCCACCGGATAGCAGCGCAAGAATATGCGAGGTGCGCGCAAAAAAATCGGTCGCGTTCGCCACTCCGGTAAAGGTTTCTTCAATTTGCTCCTGGGTCGGCTGCGGCAAGGACTGATGCGGAGAGGCTGCGCGGCGAAGCAGCTGCTCCACGTAATAACGAAAGGCCCGGGCTGTCGGCACCCGTCCGGCAGAAGTGTGGGGCTGTTCCAGATAGCCGGCTTCGGACAGCTCTGCCATGACGTTGCGCACCGTGGCCGCGCTCATACCCTCCCGGTTTTGCTGGCGCGCGATGGACTGCGAAGCCACCGGATCTCCGTTGGCAATGTAGTTTTCAATCACCGCGGTGAGCACGAGAGCCTCGCGCGGACCCACTTCCTTCAAAGAAGGACCTGCGGGGCAGCTGGATGTTTGTTCCGAGCCATTGATTTCCATTTGCCTCCCCTTCGATTCTGGTCTCTGCCGCCTAGAACGGATAGTAGAGCATTTTCAATGTTATCGCTGTCGGATGTCAAAGGGAGTCATTCTGAACCCTTCGGCTCTCCAGGGTAAACTCCGCGCAGCGGGGTGACGAGTCCAAAGTGTATTCATCTGGGTTGCGCCGCTGTCACCCTCTGGATTCTTCGCTATGCTGGAAGGACAAACCTATTCAATGTTCCGATTGTGAAATAACGAAGGGCCGCAATCATGCGACCCTTCACTCATGCTCCAGTGTCTGATTGGAAAGTGGAAATTCCCTACATACCGAAGCGCTCATGCCACGGGGTCGCCGCCTTCAGCGCCCGGTTTACGTTCTCGATGTTCCGAACACCCTCGCTGCTCAGCCAGTCCTCAAACGCCTTGGCGCCCTGCTTGGCATATACGGGGATGCCATCTTTCCAGGTGGCGCGGCCGCACAGGACGCCGTTGAATTTTGCCCCTGACTCCGCAGCCAGCTCCAGCGTCTCAATGAAGACCGGGTTCGACACGCCCGCCGAAAGATAAATAAACGGCTTGGCGGAAGCCTCCGCGGCGCTGCGGAAATGCCCGAGAGCCTCCTCCCGCGTATACGCCGAGACGCCCTTGCAGGCTTTCGTTCCAGCTACGAACTCCATTTGTATCGGCACTTCCATCTTCAACACATCGACGCCGTACTTGTCATGGCTGAAGTCCGCCGTCGCGCCGGTGACAATCTCCGGCTTTTTCCTGGCATACTCGACGCTCTTCTCATCGCCGCCAGTTGCGTCATATCCCACGATTTCCAGGAAGAAGGCGATGTCGTGGGCGCGGCATTCGTCGCCGATGCGTTCGATAAATGCATATTTGACGTCGTTGATTTCCTTCGATTCGAACGGCGTGTAATAGAGCAGTACTTTCACCGCGTCCGCGCCTTCATGCTGCAGGCGTCGCACCGACCAGTGGTCCAGCAGGTCCGGCAGCCGGCCCGGTTCCGCCGCATCGTATCCGGTCTTTTCATAGGCCAGCAGGAGACCCTTGCCATTGCGGTGCTTGCTGGCGGGCAGCCCATATTCGGGATCGAGCAGGATCGCGGACGCATGACGCGTCAGGATTTCCGTGACCAGGGTCTTGAATTCGATCAAGGCATGGTCATCGACACTGGATCCTTTTTCCTTCGCCAAGGACTTTTTGAGGGAACCACGCTGGTCCATGGCGGCGGCGGCAATCACGCCCCGCTCATCGGAGAGGGCTTTCATACCGGCCAGCTTGCCGGGGGTGAGCTTCATCGTCATACACTCCTGATTTTTTAATTCGCTATTTCGATTTTAATTCTACCGGCTGTTCTCCGGTACCTCCTAGCTCTTAGCCGTTCGCATAAAGCTAGGAGCTAAGAGCTGCCCGTTGTTTTGCAATCAGCTCCTGGATTCCGCGGGCCGCCAGATCGAGCAATTCCAGGTGCCGTTCGCGGGAAAAAGTGTTGTGCTCCGCCGTGGCCTGCACTTCCACCAGATCGCCCGTGCCCGTCATCACGACGTTCATGTCGACATCGGCGCGGGCATCTTCCTCATATGCCAGGTCCAGCAGGGGAGTGCCCTCGACAACACCGACGCTGGTGGCGGCAATCAGGTGCCGAATCGGCGAAGCGGTCAGGACTTTGGACGCAAGCAGGCGGTTCACCGCCAGGCCCAGGGCAACCGCGGCGCCGGTAATCGCGGCTGTCCGGGTCCCTCCGTCTGCCTGGAGCACATCGCAGTCGAGAATGATGGTGCGTTCGCCGAGCGCTTTCAGATCGACCGCGGCCCGCAAGGAGCGGCCAATGAGCCGCTGAATCTCATGGGTGCGTCCGCCGACCTTGCCGCGTTCGCTTTCCCGGGCTGTGCGGGTCAGGGTGGCGCGCGGGAGCATTCCATATTCGGCGGTGATCCATCCCTGGCCGCGGTTCCGCAGCCAGCCGGGCACGCCGTTTTCCACTGTGGCATTGCAAAGCACGCGGGTGTGGCCGAGTTCGATCAGCACGGAGCCTTCGGCGGTGGGCACAAAATCCACGGTGAAGCGCAAGGGACGAAGCTGATCGACCGCGCGGTCGCCCGGCCGAAAATAAGGGGAAGCAGGGATTGGCATTGGGTCCATTGTAATCATTCATTTGGAGCGCGAGTAGTGAACGCCTTCGGGGCGGGGCTTCGGACGCAGTTCCAGGCCGGGAACGCGTTCCCGAAATGGTTTTCTTTGAAAATCGCGTGTAACTCATTTCATTCCCATAGTTAGATCGATATTGAAATGACCTGCCAGTTCCGTTTTGAAACCACAAAGTGTCTTTGGTAATGAGGTGTTCCGCGCTCCCCGCCTGAATTAGCCTGTTGAATCATTAACTTAAGGATTAGGCCCAGTTTGGCACGCTGCGTGAATAAGGAATGGGTGCAAAGAACAGAAATGGAACAGTTATAACCGAATTTTGAGAGATCCGAAAAGATTTGAAACCGGCACAGTCCGGAGAAGGCCGGTTGACCCGGACGACACTAACGGCGTGGGGAACAGATCGTTTCACGCCAATCCGAATGTAGAGGCTTTGAAGAAGCAGTGGAGAACCAGTCATGACCTTAGCCTTTCCAAAAAGCCCGAGTTCTTCGATCCCAGCCCCCATCGCGGCTCCGGTCCCGCCGGCGGCGCAGACACCGGCACGGACGTTCCTTCCAGCCGGCGAGACCCGGAAATTGAGGACAACGGACACCAATTACCTGGCCCATGATGCGCGCAACTGGCTGACCGTACTCCAGGTGTATTGCGATCTGCTGCGCACTTCGGGCGCTGTTGCCGACGGGTACCAAAATTGGATTGAAGAATTGTCGAGCGCGGTGGAGCGGGGCCATGGATTGGTCGCCTCGCTGCTGGATTCCGCAGGAGAAGCCAGTCCGATGTCTGGCCCGTTGAAGTCCACACTGGGCGATTTCGATCCTGATGATTCCGATCCAGAGGTCATCCCAGACCGTAGATGGCCAGCCGCGACGATTGCAGCGCCCATGGCCGAGTCCCTGGATCTTGCGGCCGCGATCACCCGACGGCTGCCGCTGCTGCGGGGCCTCGCCGGAGGCCAGATTCATGTCGAGATCGATGTACCGGCCAATGCCGGAAAGGTGGCGCTCTCGGAAAGCACGTTCGAGCGAATTCTGCACAATCTTGTCAGCAACGCCATTGAAGCTATGCCTCAGGGCGGCCGCCTGCGAATTGCGCTGCGGCGCGGAAACCGACCCATCGACAGGCCCTCCTCCGCGGTTGGGCCGGAGAGCCTACCCTTCAAGCGATCAAAATCCGACGCAAGGCCGGGAACGTTCAAGGCCGGAGCCTGGACCGACGGAGACCGCAGGTCGGGCAGGACATCCCAGGTATCCGCCTCCCCGACTTTCAAAACACTGCTGCTTCGAGTCCACGATACCGGGGACGGCATCCAGCCGGAACACCTGCGCTCCATCTTCGAGGTTGGCGTCTCCGGCAAAACGGCACGCGAAGACGACGCTCAGCCGCGCGGCTTCGGGCTTGCGATCGTGCGCGAATTGACGCAGCGCGCCGGCGGAGCCGTACGGGTCCGGTCGCATCCTGGAAGCGGGAGCTGCTTCGAAATCGAACTGCCTCGAATCTGAAGCGTCAAGGAAGTTCCTGCCCATCGAGTGGAACGCTTCACCCATGGATCCTCCGGCGAGTCGCGTACCGGGAAATCACAATTGCTCCGCCATAACGTAAAGGACCCGCGTAATATGCTAACTACGACCCGCATGTTCTCCCCCACCTCTCCCCTTCTCCCGACGGAGCGAGCCAGCATGATGCATGTGCTGGTGGTCGATGACGATACGGCCATTCGCACGGCTGTCTCCGACATCGCGCGCAACCACGGCTTTGCCGTCTCCAGCGTCGACAACACGGCTTCGGCCCGGGCCGCGCTCAAGGCCCACATGGCGGACATTGTCCTGCTCGATCTGAAGCTGCCGGGCGGCGGCGGTCTGCCGCTGCTGGAAGAAATCCGCACCCTTTATCCCGAGACTGTCGTGGTGGTGATGACCGCGTACGCGACGGTGTCTTCCGCGGTGGAGGCGATGCGCACCGGGGCCAGCGAATATCTGACCAAGCCCTTCTCTCTGGATGAACTGTCCGACGTGCTGGAGCGGGCCTCCGAGCGCCGCCATTTCGACACCGAAAGCCGGCGGCTGCGGGAGAGATTGCGCACGACCGAGGGCTTTGGAACTCTGATTGGACGCAGCCCGGAGATGGAGCGGGTCTACCGCATCCTCTCCAAGGTGGCGCATACCACCCACCCGGTGCTGATCCTGGGAGAAAGCGGGACAGGAAAGGAAATCATTGCCCGCACCATCCATTACAACGGGCCGAACGCGACGCATCCGTTCATTCCGGTTGACTGCGGATCGCTGGTCCCGACCCTAATCGAGAGCGAATTGTTTGGCTACGTCAAGGGAGCTTTCACCGGGGCAAACCGTTCCAAGGAAGGCCTGCTGGCAACGGCGGAAGGGGGCACGGTTTTCCTGGATGAGATCGGAGAGCTACCCCTGGACCTGCAGGCGAAGCTGCTGCGGGCACTACAGGAAAAGGAAATTCGCCCGGTCGGCTCCAACCAGCGCATTCCCATCCACGTCCGTATCCTCGCCGCAACCAACCGTGATCTGGCCGGGATGGTCGAGCAGGGCAAGTTCCGCAAAGATCTTTATTTCCGCCTGAATGTCGTCAACGTGAAACTGCCCTCCCTGCGCGAGCGGCGGCAGGACATCTCCCTGCTGGCGGCGCATTTCCTGGAGCGGCGGCGGCGCGAAACCGGGGTGCTCTACACGCTGAGCGACGATGTTCTGCGCGCGCTGGGCAGCTATGACTGGCCGGGAAATGTGCGGGAACTGGAGAACACCATCGAGCGTGCCTGCGCCCTCTCCTCCGGACCGGTGCTGCACCTGGGAGATATGCCGACCCAGCTGCAGGAATACCGGATGCAGTCGCAACAACTGGCCGATGCGGCGGCGACAGATGAGGTCGGCCTGGACGCCAGCATTTTGACCATCGCTGAGATGGAGAAGCAAGCCATTCTGAATACCTTGCGCCAATTGAATGGCGACAAGCTCACCGCGGCGCGTCTGCTGGGAATCGGCAAAACGACGCTCTACCGCAAACTGAAGGAATATGGCATCGTGGACGGACCCGAATTTTAGTTCCTTGGAATGGCCTTGGAAAGAAAACGCATTCGTCGGCCTGAAACTTCGCCGCGCTCCCGCAATGTTGCTGCATAACAGCTAAAGAAATATTCCAGGAGAGATGTCATGAACCAGACCGTGCTGCTTGTAACCAGCATCGCCGGAGCGGAGAACTGCGCTTCCGCCATTGGACGCCAGCTTGGCCTGACGGTGGAGCTGGCGCAGAACCGGCGCGCCGCCCTGGCGGCACTGCGGCGTCGGGAATATGCGGTGATGGTGCTCGATGAAGGCCTGATCGAGGCCGACCCCGCCGGAGCGGAGGTGCTCTGGCAACAGGCCGGCGTGGCCATCCCGGTCCAGGTGAACCTTGGCATCTCCGGATGCAATCGGGTGCTGCGCGAAGTGCGTGCCGCGCTGCAACGCAGGGAGCGGGAATTATCCCTGGCCATGCGGGCCGCGACGCAATTGATGGAAGCCGAGATGAACACCACCATCACCGGATTGCTGCTGCAGACCGAGCTGGCGCTGGCCGAACCCACGCTTCCGGCGAATGTCGCCATCAAGCTGCAACAGGTCGTCGAACTCGCAGGCGCGCTCCGCGATCAGTTGCGGCATCCTCCGGAAGTGCTGAACTAGCGCTATTGTTTTTGACCGACTCGGTCAATGAATGGTCTTCATCTTGCGCGACAGGAAATCCATCAGCAGGTATTGTCCCAGATTTTCCGGGGTGGTGAAGTAGGCCTTGCCCTTGCACATGGCGGAGACGCGCTGCACGAACTGCACCAGGCCGGGGTCCGACGCCAGCATGAAGGTGTTGATCATGATGCCGGATCGCTTGCAGCGGGCAACCTCTTCGAGCGTTTCGCTGACCACCAGCGGGTCGAGCCCAAACGCATTTTTGTAGATGCGGCCGTCGGGCAGGGTCAGCGCCGAGGGTTTGCCGTCCGTGATCATCACGATCTGCTTCATGTCCTTGCGCTGGCGGGCGAGGATGCGCTGCGACAGCCGCAGGCCTTCCCGGGTATTCGTGTAGTAGGGGCCGACCTGTGCCCGCGCCAATTGCGACAGCGGCAGCTCCTCGGCGGAGTCGTGGAAGAGCACCAGCGAAAGCGTGTCGCCCGGATATTGCGTGCGCACCAGGTGCGAGAGCGCCATGGCCACGCGCTTGGCCGGCGTGAAACGATCTTCCCCGTAGAGGATCATCGAGTGCGAGCAGTCGAGCATGACCACGGTGGCGCAGGAGCTTTGATACTCGCATTGGTGAACGTGCAGATCGCTGTATTCGAAATTCAGCGGCAGCCCGAGTCCCTCGCGGGCAATCGCTGAACTCAGCGTGGCCGTCACGTCGAGGTTGAGAGTGTCGCCAAACTCGTACACGCGCGAGCCTCCGCTGGTCTCGACTCCGGTCGCCAGTTCGCGGGTATCGTGGCGCCCGAAGGATGACTTGCCCAAGGACCCCAGAAGATCGCGAAGCGTTTTGTAGCCGAGAAAGTCAAGCCCTTTGTCCGTGACTTGAAAGCGCGCCTGGGTTTGGGTTTCGCCGGCGTGGCCAGCTGCGCTTGAGATTTTTCCTGCATTCGGCACAGCTTCCTGTGGACGTTCGATGGAGACGTAATTCTCCTGCTCCATGCGGTCGAGCAGCTGTTCGATCAACGCCTCCAGCTGTCCCTCCAGCGCCATTTCATCGAGGCGTTCCTGCGTGGCATCGTCGAACAGCCCAGCGGATTCCAGGGCCTGACGCAAAGCTTCCCGCAGATTGTCGAGTGTCTGTTCGCCATTGAACTCTTGAAACTGGCTGAACGGCGAACGATATCCGGAATCGAGCAGATAGTCCGACAGTGCCTCGAGGAGCGATTCCAGCTCCAGCTCGTCGGCCAGGTTCCCGGTATATTTGCTGTATCGAGTGCGCTTCATGGTATGACCGGCCCGGTGGTGTCATCCTGAGCGAAGCGAAGGCTCTCGCGGTTTGCCGGCAAACAGCAGGTTCCTCGACTTCGCTTCGCTCCGCCCGGAATGACAAATCTGTTTATGAAAAACATCCCTAGTTATAGACCTTCCTGGGGCGCCGTGGGGGCCAGTCGTCGACGTCCTCACGCTCGCTGGAGCCTCTTTCTTCGCCGCGTTCCGGACGTTCGCGGCGTCCGGTATTCTTGTCGGCTGCAAGGAAGCCTCGCTCCTCGTTGCGGCTGATGCGGCGATGCGACACCATGCCTTCGAGCAGGAATTCCGCAGCGGAGACGATTCGTTCCGGGGAATCCTCGGGGCCAATTCCCAGCGGCGCCAGCTTTTCGACCAGTCCCTGAATCTGATTCAGCTCCGCCAACATGGCGGCGGCCGGTTGATCGTCCTCCACCTTGATGATTCCGCCGAGATTGAACCACTGCTCAATCTGCTGGGTATTCGTGCCGGCAAAATATTGATCGAATACCTGCGCGATCGACTGGCGCACCAGTTCCCGCACCACGGTTTCCGAGCCGCGCATTTCTCCTTCGTATTCCAGCTCGATCTTTCCGGTAATACCGGGCAGCGCGCTGTATAAGTCTCCCGCGCGCGGAACGGCCAGCAATTCTCCATGTTGCAGGGCGCGGCGCTCGGCATTCGAGACAACCAGCTCCATGGTGCTGATCGGCAGACGCTGGCTGACGCCGCTGCGGCGGTCCACCTTCTTGTCTTCTCTGGCGGTGAAGGCAATCTGCTCGACGATGGAGCGGATGTAGCCGGGAATTTCCGTCTTCATCAAGCCGCGCTCGGTCCATGCTTCCTGCGTGGTGATGGCGATTCCCTCCACCAGCGTGAGCGGATAATGGGTGCGAATCTCGGAGCCGATGCGATCTTTGAGCGGCGTCACGATCTTGCCGCGCGCGGTGTAATCCTCCGGGTTCGCGCTGAAGATCAGCGCCACATCCAGCGCCAGCCGCACCGGGTAGCCTTTAATCTGGACGTCTCCTTCCTGCATGATATTGAACAGGGCGACCTGAATCTTTCCGGCCAGATCGGGCAGTTCATTCAAAGCGAAGATGCCTCGGTTCGCGCGCGGCAGCAGGCCGTAGTGGATGTTCATCTCGCTCGAAAGCTGCTGTCCGCTGCGGGCCGCTTTAATGGGGTCGAGATCGCCGATCAGGTCGGCGACGGTGACATCCGGCGTCGCCAGCTTTTCCACGTAGCGCTCCTCGCGCGGCAGCCATGCGATCGCCGTCGCATCTCCTTCAAGGGCGATTCGCTCCCGGCATGGCTTGCATAGGGGCGCGTAGGGATTGTCACGAATTTCGCAGCCGGCGACATATGGAACCGCTTCATCCAGCAACGTTGTCAGTGCCCTCAGGATGCGGCTCTTCGCCTGCCCGCGAAGGCCCAGCAGAATGAAGTTGTGCCGCGAAAGTACGGCATTCACAAGTTGCGGAATCACCGTGTCGTCGTAACCGACAATGCCTGGAAACAGGACTTCTTTTGCACGCAACCTTTCGATGAGGTGCTCGCGCATTTCGTCTTTCACGCTGCGTCGGCCAAGCTTCCCGGGTGAGTAGCGGGGGCTGTGGCGCAATTCGCCAAGCGTGAGAGGAAGCGGTGTTTGTTTCGGCATCTACCCTCCTGGCCCAATATGGGTACGTGCGCTGGTTCTTTATTGGATGCGTTTCGAGAGACTCTGAAAAGCGTCGGATCCGACCCTAGCTACAAAGCGCGCGCCTGGGATCGGGCACCCAATCCCTTGAGATCGATAGATATGACCCGTCTTCATGGTTATGGCGATACCTATGTTCATCACATCACGTGTCCATTGTGCGTCGTAGCCTTGGTCACCATGAAGCCCCGATGGAGCTTGGGCAGAATCGCTCGATAAAATTCGATCAATCGCCGCGTGCGCTTGCTATCGGAGTCAAGCTGCAACAGTTCCTGTTTGAACTCCAGATCCGCCGGAATTGTGGAGGCGAGCAGAAACGCAACGGGCCGGTTCAGGTCGAGCTGAGGAAACTGCAGCGCATCTCCCCCGGAGAGCTCGATCATTTCCATGTGCAGCGCGGCGCATTCCTCGCGGTCGCGCCGGGTGGAAGCCGGCTCCTCGTCCGATAAAAAATCCACTTCAGCCTGCAAAAAACTGCGCCCATCCTGCAGGGACTCGATTTCAAACCGGCGCTCGCCACGGCAAAAGATATCCATGCGGCCGTCGGGATAGCGACGGGTCACCGCAACAATTGAGGCCGTGCACCCCACAACCGCCAGTCCGTCCCGGCGCGCCCGCACAATGCCGAATTCGCATTGACCGCGGATGCATTCTGCGACCATTTCCTTGTAGCGTTCCTCAAAGATGTGCAACGGGAGCGGCGCACCCGGGAACAGCACCACGTCGAGAGGAAACAGCGCAATCTTCATCCTTACTCCCACTCCGGAATTCGCACCCAAATGCTATCGGCCTTGCTCCTGTAGTTCGTCCAGCATTCCTTCCATCTCCGCCAGCGCATGCTGGTTTCTGGTACGGCGCGCACTCTCGATCCCGGCGTGCAGCCGCTGTTCCGCGTCCTGGAGCTTTCCGCCCGCGATTAAAGTCTGCGCAGCCATCTGATGGCCCGCCGTGTAGTCGGGATGGCGCTTCTGCAATTCATCGAACTGCTCGAGCGCCAGATCGATCTCACCGCGCTGCTTGTGTTCCATCGCCAGGCCATACCGCGCGAAGGCATCGTCGGGATTCTGCGTCAATATTTCCTTGAATGCTGTTACCTTATCCACGTTCACAACCCTTGCTTTCTAACGCTTGCCTTGGCCACGGCTCGAACTCCACCTCTCCACCTTACGGCGTCAGGCAGCGCATCTCAAGTCCGATGGTCACGCACGAACCCGGAAATTTTTGCGGCGTAAAATAAAGATTCCTCCTGCGAAGGGCGTAATTTTGATGGCGTCCATACACGCGGGGGCGTAAATATCGTGAACAGAATGGGAAAGCACGTATGAAAGAAACGACGTCCTCTTCACCCCAGCGTGGTTCTGTGCAGGCAAGGCCGGTGGCCGAGTCTCAATCCGAAATGACCGAACTGGTGCTGCCGAACGACACCAATACGCTCGGAAATCTTCTAGGCGGACGCCTGATGCACTTCATCGATCTTGTCGGCGCGATGGCTGCCTATCGCCATTCCCGTGCCCACGTTGTAACGGCATCGATGGAACACATTGATTTTATTGCGCCCGTACATGTCGGCGATCTTGTGATCCTGAAGGCGTCCGTCAATCGTGCCTTTCAAACCTCCATGGAAGTGGGCGTCAAGGCATGGGTGGAAAATGCCATGGCCGGCACGCGCCGTCATGTCTCCTCTGCCTACCTGACGTTTGTGGCCATCGATGAAAACAGCCGCCGGTTGCCTGTACCGCAGCTGATCGCCGAGAGCGGCGACGAGCTGCGGCGGTTTGAGGACGCCGGACGCCGGCGCGAGCAGCGCGACCGGGAACGAGAGCGTAAGCGGCAGCGCTGGGCGGCCCGCGAGGCCGAGGCCGCAACAACGGTGTGACGGCGTTCCGCAAGGCGAGTCGCCTCGCATCTAAATGTCAGCCGTCCACCACCACGAAACTGCGCAGCTCACGAAGGAGTTGAATAATGGCACACATGGGAAAAGGCCCCGAAGGACCGCAACCGCTGCCTGGCATTCGCCATATTATCGCCGTGGGCTCGGGGAAAGGCGGCGTGGGGAAGACCACCGTGGCCGTCAATCTGGCGATTTCTCTTACCCGGCTGGGTCACCGCGTCGGCCTGCTCGACGCGGATGTCTATGGGCCCAATGTTCCGCTGATGATGGGCAGCAAAAACCAGCCGCGCATCCTCGAAGGCAATCGGATCGAGCCGCTCCTCGCTCATGGCGTGAAGCTGATCTCAATCGGCTCCATCTCGCCGGGCGACAAGCCGATGGTGATGCGTGGGCCGATGCTGCATCAGATCATCCGTCAATTTTTGCAACAGGTTTCCTGGGGAGAACTCGACTTTATCGTGGTCGATCTGCCGCCGGGTACCGGGGATGTTGTCATCTCGCTGGTGCAAACCGTTCCGCTGACGGGGGCAATTATCGTCTCGACGCCCTCGGATGTTGCGCTGCAGGATGCCCGCAAAGCCATTGAAATGTTTCGTCAGGTGAATGTGGATGTGCTCGGCATTGTGGAAAATATGAGCTTCTTTACCTGTCCGCACTGCAACCATGAGATCGACATTTTCTCGAAAGGCGGAGTGGAACGCACCGCCAGGGAATATCAGGTCCCATATCTAGGCTCGGTCGCGCTCGATCCCGAGATCCGCTACGGCGGGGATCGCGGCCTTCCCATTTCACTGGCCGGCGAACTCTCTGAACGGGCTGCGCCGTTTTACACGATTGCGCGCCAGGTCGCCGAACGCGCCGAGGAACATGCAGCGAAGGACACGAACATCTTAGAAATCCGCTAGGCCACTTCTCATGATTCTTCCCTTTGTCCGGGAATTTTTTGCGGACCTCGAAAAATCTACCTCGGTGGATCGTGTGCGCCATGCCCTGGTCGAAGGTGTAGGCCGTCGCCGCATTTCGGGTCTGACCGCGACGGCGCGCGCCGTCTACCTGCCGTTGCTGGCGCGAATGGCGAAGGCACCCGTGTTTGTCGTCGTTTCCGACAACCGCGCCGCCGAGGAGTTGCAGCTCACTGTGCAAGCCGCGTGCGAATTGACCGGCGAGCTGGACAGGAACGCCGTCGTGCGCCTGCCCGCGCATGATGTGCTTCCCTTTGAAAATCTGTCTCCGCATCCCGATATCCAGGAGCAGCGCGCCGTTACGCTATGGAAGATTGCGCGCGGAGCTGCCCGGCTCATCATCCTGCCGATCGAGTCGGCCTGCTATCGCGTCTTTTCCGCGGAGCATTATGCCAACCTGACCTGCACTTTGCGGCGAGGCGAAGAGACCGATCCGGAAACGCTGGTCGCGCATCTCGCCAGCGTAGGGTATCAGGCCGTGGATATGGTGGAGATGCGGGGCCAGTATGCGCTGCGTGGAGGCATTTTCGATGTCTATCCGCCGGAGATGGACGGCCCGCTGCGGATTGAATTCTTAGGCGATGAAATCGAGTCGATGCGGAAGTTCGACCCCGAAACGCAGCGCTCTTCCGCCCCGGTCGATGAAGCCGTCCTGCTGCCATTGACGGAGACGCCGATGACGAACGCACTGCTGGCGCGGGTCCACACGCGCCTGAGCGGCCCGCGGCTCGAAGGCGAGGACGATGCGGTGCATGGAGCCATTGAAGCGGAAGGAACGAACGTATTTCCCGGCTGGGAGTTTTTTGCGGCAGCGGCTTCGGCGGATTCTGGCCCGCAGAAAACTGTCTTCGATCTCATTCCGAAATGCCGCATCTTTGTCGAAGAGCCGGCCATGGTGCAGAACCAGCTGGACCGCTGGTGGAACAAAGTCGAGCAGCGCCACGAACGCAGCGGCATCGATACGCTGTTCAGGCCTGCCGATCTGTACTTGACTCCGTGGGAGTGGCAGACGCGAGTGGTCGAAGCGCCGGGGCTCGATCTGGACCAGTTGGGCGCCATCGATGTGCTCGACACCGACACTACCTCGCTCAGCGAAGTCGAGATACCGACGCGTCCCACGCTTCGGCTGCATGGGGCAATTCCCGCATTGATTGAGCAGCTTCGTTCGCTGGCGGCGCAGGAGATGCGCACGGTTCTGGCCGCGGCCAACCAGGGCGAAGTGGAACGGCTGGCCAGCATTTTGCAGGAGTACGGCATTTCCTACCGCATCGGCAGCCGCAGCGCGCACTCCGGCAGCGAAACGATGTATGACGAAACCAGCTACCTGCGCGGCGACATGCGCGCCCCTGTCATCGTCCGGACCGAAATTGCCAATGGAGTTGTGCTGGAAGAAGCGCGGCTGGTCATCTTTGGAGCAAACGATCTTTCCGACGAAGCGGATGTGGCGGCGCGGCCAGTGCGCCACCGCAAATCAAACACAGCCGCTTTTATTTCGGACTTCCGCGATCTCGCCATTGGAGATTACGTGGTCCATGTCGAGCACGGCATCGCGCGCTACCTGGGGCTGAAAGAGGTTGACCAGGATGGCATGCATGTCGAGTTCATGATCCTGGAATTTGCCGAGGCTGCGAGGCTCTATGTTCCACTCACCCGGCTGGACCTGATTCAGAAATATCGCTCCACCGACAGCGGTCCGGCTCCGGTGCTGCACCGTCTGGGAGGTGCGCAGTGGGCGCGGACGAAAGCACGCGTCAAGAAGGCCATGGCCGATATGGCCGATGAACTGTTGAAGCTGTACGCGCTGCGCAAGGCCGCGCAGGGAAATGCCTTTACTCCCGACAACCAGTTTCAGCGTGAGTTCGAGGACGCCTTCGACTTTAACGAAACCGATGACCAGATTTCGTCCATCGCCGACATCAAGCGCGACATGGAATCTACCATGCCGATGGATCGCCTGCTGGTCGGAGACGTCGGCTATGGCAAAACGGAAGTAGCCATGCGGGCAGCCTTTAAAGCCGTGCAGGACAGCAAACAAGTCGCCGTGCTGACGCCGACCACGGTGCTCTGCTTCCAGCATTTTGAGACGTTCAAACGGCGCTTTTCTTCCTTTCCGGTCAATATCGAAATGATCTCGCGCTTTCGTTCGCCGAAAGAGCAGAAGCTGATTCTCGAAAAGGTGGAGCAAGGCAGGGTGGACATCCTGATCGGCACGCATCGCCTGCTCTCGAAGGATTTGAAGTTTCAGGATCTCGGCCTGCTTGTCGTTGATGAAGAACAGCGTTTCGGTGTCCGCCACAAGGAGCGGCTGAAGCAGATGCGCCGCGAGATCGACGTTCTCGCGATGTCGGCGACGCCCATTCCGCGAACCCTGCACATGTCCCTTGTGGGTTTGCGTGATATGAGTGTCATCGAGACGCCCCCAAAGGATCGTATGGCGATTCAAACCGTGGTGGCGAAGTATGACGAGAAGCTCATCCGCTCCGCCATTGAAGTCGAGCTGGAGCGCGGCGGACAAATCTATTTCGTGCATAACCGCGTGGAAAACATCTACGACATTGCGGCTCGCCTGCAGGAACTTGTTCCAGCCGCGCGCATCGTTGTCGGCCACGGGCAGATGGGGGAGACGGAATTGGAGCGGGTGATGCTCGCCTTCATGCATCATGAATACGACGTCCTGGTGGCGACCACCATTATTGAAAACGGGCTCGACATTCCGCTGGCAAATACCATTCTGATCAATCGCGCCGACCGGCACGGACTTTCGGAGCTTTATCAGCTGCGGGGCCGGGTGGGCCGTTCCAATCGCCGCGCTTACTCTTACCTGCTGATTCCGCCGGACAGAGAGCTGACAGAGATCGCGCGACGAAGGCTGGCGGCGTTGAAGGAATTTTCCGATCTCGGCGCGGGCTTCAAAATTGCGGCGCTCGACCTGGAGTTGCGCGGCGCAGGCAACATGCTGGGCGGCGAGCAGAGCGGCCACATCGAGGCGGTCGGCTTCGAGCTTTACACCACAATGCTGGAGCAGGCTGTCCGCGAGTTAAAGGGCGAAGATCAGGCCGAGCGGCCCTCCGTGCAGCTGAATCTGGGTATCTCGCTGCGCATCGATTCCAGCTATATCGAAGAAGAAAATCAGCGGCTGCGGATGTACAAGCGGATTGCCAGTGCGGAAAATGAGACGGTCATCGAAGACATTATCGCGGAAATTTTAGATCGCTACGGCCCCATGCCCGAGCCGGTTCAACTCCTGATAACCGCCGGACGCTTGCGGCTATTATGTGAACAGACGGGAATCGCGCAGATGGACCGCAAAGGCCAGATGGTCAACCTCCGTTTCACCGAAACGGCCGGTATCGATCCGGAAAAGTTGATGCAGACAGTGGCGCGCAACGCCAAGCGAGGCGCGCAGTTTACTCCGCAGGGCGTGTTGCGCTTCCCGGTGAAAGCGACCGCGCCTGCCGAAATCCTGAAGGAACTGCGTCAACTGATTGAGGCGCTCGCGGCTTCATCGCCGCAAGCGAACGGACGGATTGCTGTCGAACAGACAGTCCGTTAGGCATTCGCAATTGGCAAATCGAATGCCCGGAATTTGCGCAATTCGTCCACAATTTAACTTTTGCCGCAAATACAACAGTGGAATGGCAGGCGCCATCCCACTGTTGTTACCGAAACGATTGATTGCTTATACTTGCCAGTACCCGTAGTGCGTATCTGTTAAATTTCCGTGCCTCCCTCAGCACGCGATTCCTTCGGAGAGAATATCTAAAATGGTCAAAACCAGAATCCGTAAAGCCGTTTTCCCCGCTGCAGGACTGGGCACTCGCTTTTTGCCCGCCACCAAAGCCATTCCCAAGGAAATGCTTCCCGTCGTCGACAAGCCGATCATCCAGTATGGGGTTGAAGAAGCAATCGCTGCGGGCTGCGATCAGATCATCATTGTGACGGGCCGCGGCAAGACCGTGATCGAAGATCATTTCGACATCAGCGTGGAGCTCGAAAGTCAGTTGGAGTCTCGCGGCAAGCATGATCTGCTGGCCATGGCCCGCCATATTTCAAATCTCGGACGCGTCGCCTACATTCGGCAGAAGGAGGCGATGGGACTTGGCCACGCTGTTCTGATGGCTCGCGATCTGGTGGGGGATGAACCGTTCGCGGTGATCCTTCCTGACGACGTGATCGATGCGAGAACGCCGTGCCTGAAGCAAATGATCGACGTCTTCGATGACGTTCAATCCACAATTCTGGCTACTCAAGTGGTCGAAGGACCGGCCATCTCCGCATATGGCGTCCTCAGCGGCAAGCCTATGGCGAAAAGCCCGCGTGTACTGGAGGTGAACGGCCTGGTAGAAAAACCCAAGCTGGCCGATGCGCCTTCCAAAAACGCTATCATTGGGCGCTATATTCTTACTCCTCGTATTTTCGAGCTGCTGGAAAAGACGCCGCTGGGGGCCGGCGGCGAGTTGCAGTTGACAGACGCGCTCCGCATTCTGCTGGAACATGAAAAGGTCTACGGCTACAGCTTTGAAGGCATACGCTATGATGCTGGCGACAAATTAGGTTTTCTCAAAGCGACTGTCGAGTTCGCACTGAAACGGGAGGATCTAGGGGAAGAATTCCGCCAGTGGCTGCACGGATTGCCACAACTAAACCCCAAAATCTCCCCAGAGAATCAACCCAACCCAAGACGGCAGGCTTCGGTTGCGAAATAATCGAAGTGGGAATGTGGCCGGTTGCACTACCACAACCTCAACTCTCGCCATCGAAGGATCCGCCCATGGAAGTCCACGAAAAAGTCGAAAATTTCAGCCTGCAGAACCAGGACGAGCAGACGGTCCAATTAACAGATTTTGCCGGGAAGCCTATCGTCCTCTTTTTCTATCCGAAGGCCGACACTCCCGGCTGCACCATTGAGGCGTGCGGCTTCCGCGACACATTTACCGAGCTTGAAAACGCCGGGGCTGTTGTCCTCGGCATCTCCCGCGACACACCGAAAGCGCAGAAGAAGTTCCAGGAGAAATATAACCTCGCTTATCCTCTGCTCGCCGATGTGGAGGGCGAGGTCTGCAAGCAATTCGATGTTTTGCGCGAGAAGAACATGTATGGGAAAAAGGTCATCGGAATCGAGCGCACTACCTTTTTGATTGGCCCGGACCTGCGCCTGCTCAAAGTTTTCCCGAAAGTGAAACCGGAAGGCCATGCCAGGGAGGTACTGGAAGCCATCGGTGAATACTCCAAAAGCAAGCACGCCTGAGCAGAGCCTGGCACTTGACCTGGACCGACGAAAGTTGCTGCCGCGCCACTTTTTCGATGCGCCTCCGGAGCAGGTTGCGCGGAGGTTGCTGGGGAAAATTCTGGTTCATCACTTCGATGGCCTGCTGCTGGCGGGCCGCATCGTCGAAACTGAAGCTTATCTGGGCGAACACGATCCGGCGGCGCACGCTGCCAGCGGCCGCACCGCACGGAATGCGGTGCTGTATGGGCCGCCGGGTCACGCCTATGTGTACAACATTTACGGCATGCACCAGTGCATCAACGTAAGCTGCCTCCCTACTGGCATTCCAGGCTGTGTTCTGCTGCGCGCGCTGGAACCGCTGGAAGGAATCGACCGTATGCGGCGGAATCGTAAATTGGACGACGCTGCTGCGCCTCATCAACTGACATCGGGCCCAGGCAAACTCTGCCAGGCGCTCGGCATTACCCGCGCAGCAGACAATGGCCGCGACCTGACGGACGCTGACAGCCTCCTTGGCCTGTATGACGACGGTTTTCATTGTGGAGAAATTGTGGTGACGCCGCGCATCGGCATTCGCAAAGCCGCCGAACTCCCGCTGCGATTTTTTCTCGCTGGACACGCTTGTGTTTCAGCGCGAGGGCGGTAATAGAACGTTATCGATGAGCCGAGTGTTGCCGACGTAAGCGGCGATGGCGAGCAGCGCGCCGGACCGGACGTCTTCGACTGGCAGCAACATGTCTGGATCGACAATTGCCGCATAATCCACACGAACGGCCGGTTCCTGTTGCAGGCTGCTGGTCATCGCGTGCAACAAATTGTCTGCACGCTGCTCGCCCTGCTCCGCCAAAGTTTGCGCGGCTGAGAGTGCGCGAGAAAGCGCCAATGCCTGCTGACGCTCGGAGGCAGAAAGATAACGATTTCGCGAACTCATCGCCAGGCCGTCCGGTTCGCGCACGGTAGAACAAATCACCATTTCTACTGGAAAATTGAGGTCGCGGACCATCTGCCGCAGCACGGCAATCTGCGCAGCATCTTTTTGCCCAAAAAAAGCGAAATCCGGCTGAATGATGTGGAAAAGTTTGGCGACGACTGTAGCTACGCCGCGAAAATGTCCGGGGCGGGAAGCGCCATCGAGCCGCTCGCTGACGCCTGCAACCTCCATGAACGTCGAAGCCGCTGGCGGATACATCGCATCTGTCGTGGGGGTGAAAACCAGGTCCACTCCTTCGGCATCAAGCATCTCGCAATCGTCTTTAAGAGTTCGTGGATAGCGGCTGAAATCCTCACCCGGCGCAAACTGGGTGGGGTTGACGAAAATTGAAGCCACAACCAGATCACAGCGCCGGCGAGCAGCCTGCACAAGAGAACGATGACCCGCATGCAGCGCGCCCATGGTGGGCACGAAACCTACGCTGCGGCGCCCTTGGGTCTCGCTGGCGCGCAACTCGTTCAGCACGATCCGAATTTCAGGAATGCCGGAGATAACCTGCATGACAAATGGTTATGCCTTGCGAGATTGACGCACAGTTGCGCGGGCAAAACCGCTGCGCGCTTCGGCAGGAAGATGATAGCTTTCGGCATCGCAGGGAAAACCTTTCGTCTCCACGTCCTTGCGATAGTCTTCCACCGCATTTCGCACCAGCGAAGCGGCATCCGCGTAGCGGCGCACAAACTTCGCTGCGGGAGCAAAGGTGAGATTCAGCAGGTCGTGCAGCACCAGGATCTGCCCATCGCACTCCGGACCCGCGCCGATGCCGATGGTCGGAATTATCAGCTCCGCTGTGATTCTGGCAGCCACCTCGCGCGGCACGCCTTCGAGCACCAGCAGCACGGCCCCGGCGGCCTGAAGCGCCAAAGCGTCTTCGACGAGATGCTCTGCGGCGGACTGCGATTTACCCTGAACACGATATCCGCCCATGCGGTGCAGCGATTGCGGCGTCAGCCCGATGTGGCCGATCACGGGGATTTCCGCGTCCGTCAACCGCTCGACCAGTTCCACGCGATTGCGTCCGCCTTCCACCTTGACGGCCTCCGCGCCGGCTTCTTTCACAAAGCGCAGCGCATTGCGAACGCCTTCGGCAACGTCTACGTGATACGACGCGTATGGCATGTCCGCGGCCAGCAGCGCACGGCGCACCCCTCGGCGCACCGCCCGCGTGAACAGCAGCATCTCGTCCATAGTAACGGCCAGCGTGCTCTCCAGCCCAAGCATCACCATGGCAAGCGAGTCGCCGACCAGCACCAGATCGACACTGGCCTCATCCACCAGCCGCGCCATGGCGTAGTCGTAGGCGGTCAACGCCGATATGGGCGCATGGTTGCGTTTCTTTTCCTGCAATGTGGGGATGGTGACTTTCAGGGAGGAAGCGGAAGGAGCGGCAGCATTCCTGCCGCGTGGTTCGGTTACACTCATGGCTGTCTCCAGTGCAGTTCCCTGTAATTGCTGCTTCGCGGGATACCGCCTGTAATGCAAGTGCAGGATACGCCCTCCGCAGTCCTCTGCACAAGCAGAGGCTTTCCTGAACTGTTGGTCAGGTGAATCGATAGCCATTCTCTTTGAAAAAAAATCCTTCCGAGCTTACCGCGCAATGACATTGGTCTTTGCTATGCTCAGGAGACATTTGCCCGAAATTTGCGATACTGCCGTCTATAAAACGAAACCTACAATTTCATGAGCGATACGCCCGTCAACACTCCCCGCCAGGTCCTGTTCGCCAGCATGATCGGCACGACTATCGAGTTCTTCGATTTCTATATTTATGCAACCGCGGCGGTGCTCGTCTTTCCGCGCTTGTTCTTTCCGGGATCAGATCCCGCCTCCGCTACGCTTGCCTCGCTGGCGACATTTGGCATCGCGTTTTTCGCGCGACCCATCGGCTCTGCACTCTTCGGTCACTTTGGTGACCGGATTGGCCGCAAAACGACATTGGTAATCGCACTGTCGACGATGGGGATATCCACGGTTGCGATTGGCGCTCTCCCCACCTACCAAACCATTGGTTTTGCCGCTCCGCTGCTTCTCGCGCTATGCCGTTTTGGCCAGGGACTCGGGCTCGGCGGCGAATGGGGCGGCGCGGTGCTTCTGGCGATCGAGAATGCGCCGCCAGGAAAGCGCGCCTGGTACGGCATGTTCCCACAGCTCGGCGCGCCGATCGGGTTCTTCCTTTCTGGTGGAGTTTTCCTGGTGCTTTCCCGGTGGCTCACCGATAAGCAGTTCTTCGACTTCGGTTGGCGTCTCCCGTTTCTGGCGAGTGCCTCGCTGGTGTTCATCGGCCTTTATGTCCGGCTGGCGATTAGTGAGACTCCAGCGTTCCGGGAAGCTCTCAATCGGGGCGAACAAGTGAAAATTCCGATGCTGACGGTCTTTCGTAAGCATACGAAAGCGCTGGTGGCGGGCATCCTGGTGTGCCTCGCGACGTTCGTTCTCTTCTACCTAATGACGGTGTTCGCGCTGTCTTGGGGCACCACCGCGCTGGGTTACAGCCGTGGCAGGTTCCTGACGATGCAGATGTTCGACATTTCTTTCTTCGCAGTGACCATTCCGATCTCCGCGGTCCTGGTAAAGCGAGGCCGCCGTCGGGCGCTGCTCTGGATTACCGCATCGATTGGCGTCTTCGGCCTGATTATGGCGCCGATGTTTGCTGCCGGCACCACGGGCGCGGTGGTGATGATGGCACTCGGTCTATCGCTGATGGGCCTGACCTACGGGCCACTCGGTACGGTGCTTTCCGAACTATTTCCAACAGCAGTGCGTTACACGGGCAGCTCGCTTGCTTTCAGCCTCGCCGGCATTCTGGGTGCCTCGCTTGCGCCATACATCGCCACCTGGCTGGCCAAAACCTACGGGCTTCAGTACGTCGGCTATTATCTCTGCACAGCGGCGGTCCTGACGTTTCTAGGGCTGCTTTCAATTCGAGAAACGAAGGACGACGACCTAGTCACCTCGAAGATTTAATTCGTGTGCTGCTGACGTACCGCGCTTCTATAGTGCGCGCTTCAGCATTTGCGCCGCATGAACGATCCCCGGACCGAAGCCTTGCGCCAGAGCGCGCAGAGTGGGAGCTTCCGTTCGGTTTCCCCGCAACGGGCTGCGATGGCCTCCAGCATCTCCCCGGCCCAGCGGCAGGAAATACTGCGTGCCGCGGACCGGCTCGGTCAACCGCCGCAGCAGCGTCTGAAGATCCTGATTATTTTGAACGAAGTCGATGTCGTCCGTATTTACGATGAGCAGGTCGCTGGCCGTGTAGTGGAAGAAGAAATGCTCATACGCCGCGACCACCTGTTCCAGATAGTCTCCGGAAATTGCCCGCTCGCCGGACAGGCCTTTGCGCTCGATGCGGGTTCGCAACACCTGGGGTGAGGCCTGGAGATAAATCACCAAATCCGGCGTCGGCAACTGGTCACGAAAATATTGGTATTGGCGGTTGTATAAGGCGAGTTCGTCATCGCTCAGGTTCATGCAGGCGAAAATCTTGTCCTTTTCAAAGATGTAGTCCGCCACCCAGGGCGTACGCTCTCTGGTTTTCGAGTCGTGTTCCGCGGCTGCGCATAGCTGCTCGTACCGGCTCATCAGGAACCACATCTGTGCAGAGAAGGAGGCACCTTTCTCTCCACGATAAAACCGGCCAAGGAAGGGGTTATCCTGCGGCTCCGTGATGCACCGGCCGCAGATCTTCTCTGCCAGCAGCGCTGCCAGGGTGGATTTCCCGGCCCGGATGGGGCCTTCGATTGCAATCGATCGCGGATTTTCAAATAATTTCGCCATTGCGGCTCCTCGTTTACCTTAAAAATGAAAGCGAATAAAAAACGAAGATAGCACGCGCATCCTGCATCCGCAAGCGACGAACAGAATCAAAAGGAGGCATGCGATACTCGGCAGGTACCCCCGATCTAGGATTTCAGGCGATCCCGCGTGGCGCTGCCTGTCAGAGCTAATCAGAGCTAAACAGTTACACTTAATACACGAATGTTCTTCAATCCGCTCAACACCGATTTTGCTTCTCATCTGCCCCGAAATTTGTCGCCCGGCTGGACGGCCAGTTGGATTCCAAGCTTAACCATGGGATTGGGCGTCCGCGCGATGACCGTTCTGGCGGCGAGCAGTTACGCTTATGCCGGCATGTGGCCGGAGTCGCAGATCTTTGGGCCCTGCGTTGTCGCGGCGAAGCGGCCGGCCCAGATCGCCTTGACCTATGACGACGGACCCGCTGACCCCGACACGTTTCAATTGCTGGAAGTTCTGGCGAAACATGGCGTGCGTGCGACCTTTTTCATGATCGGACAGTTCGTCCAGAAAAACCCGGAGATTGCCCGCGCTGTGGCCGCAGCCGGTCATCTGATCGGAAACCACACCATGACGCACCCGCTGCTGCTGATCCGCTCTCCCGAAGTGGTCCGTCAGCAATTGCGGGACTGCAACGCAGCGCTGGAAGACGCATTGGGAACTGCTGTGCGGTGGTTTCGTCCACCCCATGGCAGCCGGCGGCCGGACATCCTGCGCTCCGCCCGCGAACTGGGCCTGACGACCGTGATGTGGAATGCAATGGGATACGATTGGAAGCCAACCACGCCCGAAGCCGTAGTACAGCATGTCCTGCGCGGCTTCCGCAAAAACCAGCGTCGGGGAAACGCAACCAATGCGCTGCTCCACGACGGCGGACAGGCAGAGCACGGACAGGACCGCAACCACACCGTCATCGCCACCGACCGCTTGATTTCCCTCTGGAAAGATCATTTTGCCCAGCGCGGCGAAGTCTGCGAGTTTGTCACGCCGGAAGCCTGGGCCTAGGCGCTCGGGATATCGGACGACTATCAATGGAATCGAACGAGTCACCCGCCGACTCACCGATGGATCGGCTCCTCAACGTTGAGCATGAGGAATTTGAGCATGTCGTCGTGTTGCTGGAACATCTGCGGCTGAACTGGTTGCTGCGCCATTTCCCCCCGCGCATCGTCCACGCGCTTTATGTTCTGATTAACGGCTTCATCACCGTTGCCATCCTCGCGCTGCTTGCATTTGCGACCGGCACTCCATTTGTCTTTCCTTCTGTGGGGCCGACAGCGTACCTTTTCTTCTTCACTCCAATGGCGAAAGCTGCGAGCCCGCGTAATGCGATCCTGGGCCATGCGATCGGGCTGATCTGCGGCTACGCGGCTCTCCTGCTCACGGGTGCTTCGCCCTCGCCGGTTCCCTCGCATCCTGGAATCTACTGGCCAATGATCCTCTCCGCCGCGCTTTCGCTGTCGGTCACCGGCGCTGTCATGATCCTTCTGCGGGTCAGCCATCCGCCCGCCGGCGCGACGACGTTGATTGTCTCGCTCGGCCTCATCTCACATCCTAGAGACCTGGTAATTATCGAAGTCGCAGTGGTGCTGCTGGCCGCTCAAGCGCTGGCGATCAATCGGCTTGCCGGATTGCCCTATCCTTTGTGGAGCCCGCACAAAATGGCAAACACCGCCAGTTGACGACGTAGATACACATGACAGCCAGGGTGAAGGGTTTGTCAGCCGATAGCGTGAGCGCACGTCATGGCCCGCGCTGCGGCGGCGAGCGTCGCGGCGATCTCTTCTTCCCCATGCGCAGTGCCCAGAAAGGCTGCCTCAAACTGCGAGGGCGGCAGCCACACACCCGCCTCCATCATCGCCCGATGGAATGCCGCGAACTGGGCGGTGTCCGCGCGGCAGGCACTTGCGTAATCCGTCACAGCATCGGAGGTAAAGAACCATGTCCACATGGAGCCGACACGGTTCGTCTTCAGCGAGACGCCGATTTCGCGGGCAATCCCGGCGACACCTTCGGCTACTGCCGCCGAGGTCCTCTCCAACTGAAGATAAACTGTGTCGCGATGCTCAATGAGGTACCCCACCGTGGCAATGCCCGCAGCCATGGCGAGCGGATTGCCGCTGAGTGTTCCCGCCTGATACACCGGCCCCAACGGGGCGAGCATCCGCATGATGTCTGCACGGCCACCGAAAGCTCCGCATGGTAGCCCTCCGCCGAGAATCTTCCCAAGACAGGTCATGTCTGGCTGGATACCGTAAAGCTCCTGCGCGCCGCCCAGCGCCACGCGGAAGCCGGTCATCACTTCGTCGAAAATAAGCAGCGCGCCCTGGCGTTGCGTGATCTCTCGCAGGGCCTCGAGATATCCAGGTGCAGGCGGAATGCAGCCCGCGTTCCCGACGATGGATTCGACGATTACGCAGGCGATTTGCCCCTTGTATAACGCGAAGGCTTCCTCGACAGCCGCCACATTGTTGTAAGGCAACGCCAGGGTGTGCTGCACCGTTTCCTCCGGCACGCCGGCGGAACCGGGAATGCCCAGAGTTGCAATGCCCGAGCCGGCTTTGACCAACAATGCATCGGCATGGCCGTGATAGCAGCCTTCAAATTTAATGAAAAATTTACGCCCGGTAAACGCGCGTGCCAGGCGAATGGCCGACATCGTGGCTTCTGTCCCGGAGCTGACAAAACGCAGCATCTCCACCGCGGGAAACGCGCGATGCACCATCTCCGCCAGATCGATCTCGGTCGGAGTGGAAGCGCCAAAGCTGGTCCCGCGCGCGGCGGCCTGCTGCACCGCTCGGACGACATGGGGAGCGGCATGGCCGAGGATCATTGGCCCCCAGGAGCCGAAATAATCCACGTAGCGGTTGCCGTCAGCGTCCCACAAGTAGGCCCCTTCAGCACGGACTACAAAAGGCGGATCGCCGCCCACCGCCCGGAAAGCGCGCACTGGGGAGTCCACTCCGCCAGGCAGAACTGCTTCCGAACGCTGCTGCAAAAGGCGAGACTGCTCCAAAGTTTGAACTTCGGATCGAAGAAATTGAGAAGATTCAGGCACGTTTTCAGTATAAGAGCCAGCGAGGTAGCAAGGACGGGTGCCCTATCCTAGCCGCGTTCTTGCGGTTGGAGTGGGATACGACAATACCGCGCTCTCAACAACTTTAAAATCGCCTGCTTACGGATCTTTTCCTCTAACGCGAGTCTCGCGGCGCTGCGATGCTACACTGATGCTTCCCGGTATGCATCTCATGTTTCTTCTGCTCCGCATGTTTCCTTTAACATGGCTCGAGTCAAAGGACATCCGCATATCAACATCCTGCAGTTTTGGAACGCGACGCCCGTGCCCAGTAAGCCTACGTCCAAGCCAGTCCCCACCATCACCTACGCCGATGCAGGCGTAGACGTTCCCAGCGGCGAACGCACCAAGCAGCGGATTAAATATCTAGCTCAACGAACCTTCAACAAGCAGGTGTTGAGCGAAATCGGCGGGTTCAGCGGACTGTTCAAGCTCGATACCGTGCGGTACAAAAATCCGGTGCTGGTCTCGAGTGCGGACGGCGTCGGAACCAAGCTGAAGGTCGCGTTTGATATGAATATGCACCACACGGTCGGTGCTGACCTGGTGAACCATTGTGTGAATGACATAGCTGTACAGGGGGCCGCGCCGCTGTTTTTTCTCGATTATCTGGCGACTGGAAAACTTGAAGGCGAAATCGCGGAGAAGGTCGTCTCTGGCCTGGCGGATGCATGCCGCGCCAATGGCTGCGCGCTGATCGGCGGAGAAACCGCGCAAATGCCGGGGTTCTATACGGACGGCGAATACGATCTTGCCGGTTTCATCGTCGGGGCGGTGGAACGTGAGAAGATCGTCACCGGCGCGGGCATACGGATCGGAGACTTGATCGTAGGTCTTCCTTCGACCGGACTGCACACCAACGGCTATTCCCTGGCCCGGAAATTGTTTTTTGAGGTGGCCCGCTACACTCCCGAGCAGTATGTAAATGAATTGCGCGAGAAGGCCGGAGTGGCGCTGATGAAAACCCACCGCAGCTATCTCAACATCATTCGCAAGCTGACAGCGGCGGAGTTGGTCGTGGGAATGGCCCATATCACCGGCGGGGGTATCACCGAAAATCTACCTCGCATTTTGCCGAAAAATGTTTCCGCGGCGATTGACCTGGACTCCTGGACCGTGCTGCCGATTTTCGATCATCTGCGGATGCTGGGCAACGTGGAGCAGGAGGAAATGTTGCGCACCTTTAACATGGGTATCGGCCTGATCTGTGTAGTCCAGCCGGAAAAATACAAGCGGGTGAAGTCGTTATTGGATCGCGCCAGCGAACCCCATGCGGTGATCGGAAAGGTCACCAAAGGCGACCGCCGGGTAGTCTACAACTGATCGCATCATGACGCGTCTTGGCATTCTTCTCTCAGGTCGAGGGTCCAATTTCATGGCCATCGCCGACGCAATCGACCATGGCACTCTAGAAAACGCAGAAATTTCTATTGTTATTTCGAACCGGGCCGACGCGCCAGGAATAGCCGCCGCACGCGAGCGCGGGATGCCGGCCAGAATCATCGAGGCCTGCGGGCGTAAACGCGCAGAGCACGATATCGAGATCCTCGCGTGCCTGTGCGAGTACGGCGTGGAACTGGTTTGCCTCGCCGGATACATGCGACTGCTATCGCCGGGATTTGTAGCCGCATTTCCTGGCGCCATCCTGAACATTCATCCTTCTTTGCTGCCGGCTTTTCCCGGTCTGGATGCGCAGCGCCAGGCGTTGGAGTATGGGGTTTCCATCACCGGATGCACCGTACACTTTGTCGATGACGAGCTTGACCACGGAGCTATCGTTCTGCAACGCGCTGTACCGGTGCTCGAACCGGATGACGAAACAACCTTGGCTGCGCGCATTCTGGAGCAGGAGCATCGTGCATATCCTGAAGCGATCGCCCGCGTTTTGAGCGGGAAATATATGATTGCAGGCCGTCGATACGTTTTGCGTGCACCACAAACTGCAACGTTTCCCGAGGAGACACGGTGATTCAATTTGTTAAAGCGCACGCCTGCGGCAATGACTTTTTGATTATCGAGGAGCCGTTGGGCGAATTGCAAAGCGAGAGCCGCTATTCCGAAATTGCGCGCAGACTTTGCGCCCGCAACACGGGAATCGGCGCCGATGGGATTGAATATCTTTCGCTTTCGAACAACGGCGGCTATGCCATCCGGCTGTTCAATGCGGATGGCTCCGAGGCTGAGATCTCCGGCAATGGAACGCGCTGCGTGGCAGCCTATCTGGCGCAGCAGGAAGATGCAAATTACATTTCCATCCGCACCCACGCGGGCGTGAGACGCTGCCAAATCCTGGAACGTGACCATCCCCGCTATCGCATCGCAACCGAAATGGGAGTTCCCAGAGTCGAGCCAATAACGATCCGTCTGAAAGACGGCGCAGTTGTCGCGGGTTTCAATGTCTCCATTGGCAACCCGCATTTTGTCCTTTTTGTCGATACAGCGAACTTCGAGTGCTTTGGCCGATTCTGGCAGCAGGTTGGCGAGGAAATCTGCGTCCATAAGAGCTTCCCAAAGGGCACAAATGTTGAATTTGTGCGTGTGATGGATACAAATACGATTGAGTTTCGAATATATGAGCGTGGCGTTGGACCCACGCAGTCCTCCGGCACAGGGAGCTCCGCATCGGCTGCGGCCAGCATGAAGATGCGGGGAGTTTCGCGGTCACTCACCGTCATCTCAGAGGGAGGCGAGCAGATGGTGGAGTGGCTCGACGATGGCTCCAGGCATGAGGCTAATCTGCTGCTGACAGGGCCTGCGGAAATCATCGCGCAAGGGGAATGTCTGCTCATATGACAGCAGTAGATACGACGCCGAAATTCGCCCCACGCAGTATTCTTCGCCCAGCAGCGCTGCGAAGTGGGGATCGGGTGCGCCTGATCTCCCCCGCCAGTTGGTTTGATCCGCAAAGAGCACAGGTCGGCATGGATTCTCTACGCAAGCTTGGTTACGAGCCGCAACTCGCAAAAAATGCACTGGCGCGATATGGACAATATTCTGCTGGAAATTCTGCGCAACGCCTGGAGGATTTGCATGCCGCGTTTGCCGATCCTTTTGTGCGAGCCATTATTTGTAACCGTGGAGGTTACGGATCGACTGAGCTGCTGACTGGTCTTGATCTTGATCTGATTCGAAGCAATCCTAAAGTCCTGGTGGGCTGTAGCGACATCACAAGCCTTGAAACCTGGCTGCACGACGCAACAGGCCTCGCAGTTTTTCATGGGCCAATGGCAGCAGGAGATTTCGCCCGCGAAGATGGTGTCGATGTTCTTAGCTGGCATTCGGCGCTTTCAAATGGCTCCCCATGGCAACTGGGTCCGGAAGCGGGCTTGCGTATCCTACAAGCAGGGCATGCGCAAGGGAAATTTTATGGTGGATGCCTCTCCATGCTGATTGCCTCGCTGGGCACGCCCTATGAGATACGGACACAAGACACGATTCTGTTTCTCGAAGACGTCGGAGTCAAGCCTTATCAAATTGAGCGGATGCTGCTGCAGCTTCGATTGGCCGGCAAGCTCGATCAGGTGCGCGGTATCGTTTTCGGTCCTATGATGGATTGCGTGCAGCCCGGCGCGGCGAACGATTTGCTGGATGCTGTGCTGCTGCGCGCGCTAGCCGACTTCCCTGGCCCGGTCGCATTTGGTCTCCGTTCCGGCCATGTCACCGAACGAAACATTACTGTGCCGATCGGCGTGCAATCAGAGTTGAACCTGACTGGGGTACCCTTCCTGCGCTTCACAGAAGCAGCAGTAACGCTGGACGAAAGAAATATATGAGCGAAGCGAAACATGTCCATCTGATCGGCATCTGCGGCAGCGCAATGGCTTCGCTCGCCGGACTTCTACAGTTGCGCGGATGGCGCGTGACCGGCTCCGACAAGGCTGCCTACCCGCCGATGTCCGATCTTCTGCTGCAGCTCGATATTCGACTGGCGCAGCCGTTCGCCGAGCAGAACCTCGTCCCTCGGCCCGATCTTGTCATCATTGGAAACGCCGTTTCGCGCGGGAATCCTGAAGTGGAAAACGTGCTGGACCAGCGCATTCCGTTTTGTTCCCTGGCGCAAATGATCCGCGAAGAATTTCTCAACGGACGCGAGTCGCTGGTGGTCGCGGGGACTCACGGTAAGACCACCACAACCAGCATGCTGGCATGGATCTACGAAACCGCCGCAGAAACCAATGCTGAGCTGGCTCCATCGTTTTTGGTCGGTGGAATCGCAGAGAATTTTGGATCGAGCTTCGCACTTCGGCCAACGCGCCCCTTCATTCTGGAGGGAGACGAGTACGACACGGCCTTCTTCGATAAAGGTCCGAAATTTCTCCACTATTTTCCGGATGCGTTGATTTTGACTCACGTTGAATTCGACCATGCGGACATCTACGCCGACCTAGAATCTGTGAAGACTGCATTCAAACGTCTCGTTAACCTGGTGCCTCGACGGGGACGCATCATCGCCTTCGACGGCTCTGGTAGTGTGACAGAATGTGTTGCGCGCGCCTTCTGCATCGTCGAGCGGTATGGATTTTCCCATGATTCCCATTGGCGCATTGTGGATCTTTCAATTCAGGGCAACCGCAGCCATTGGCGCATTGAGCAGAATGGACAGAAGTGGCTCGAAGTCGAGATGCCGATCATTGGCGAACACAACGTGCTCAACGCAACGGCAGCGGCGGCGCTTGCATCCGGACAAGGGATTTCCGCAGACGCCATTCAGACCGCGCTACGGTCCTTCCGGAGCGTAAAACGCCGTTTGGAAGTAATCGCTGAAATCGGCGGCATCACGGTTATCGATGATTTCGCGCATCACCCTACCGCGATTCGTGAAACCCTGAGAGCTCTGCGGCTGCAATATCCGGACTCGCGCTTGTGGGCGGTGCTGGAGCCGCGCTCCAACACGCTTCGCCGCAATGTGTTTGAGCGCGAACTGACAGAGAGCCTTGCGCTGGCGGATGAGGTTGTCCTTGCCGCTGTATATCAGCCAGCCAATATTCCTCCGGCGCAACTGCTTCATCCCGAACAGGTGGTGAAGACCCTCCAGAGCCATGGCGTGGCCGCTCGCCAACTGACGGATGTCGCTGCGATCGTCGAATATCTCGGCACAAACTTGCGCAGTGGCGATGTCGTGGCGATCCTCTCCAATGGCGGTTTCGATGGAATTTACCGGAGGCTTCCTGAACATCTTCGGGCGCGCCAAGGAAGCAGCCTGAAAACCTCGATTACAACATGATTCCTGCAATCAAAATTTTTCTCTGCTATGCGGTGCTCTCGCCTTTCGCAGCGCTGCTTGGTTTTCCATGGACATGGATCACCGGCGACATAACCTTTCTTTATCGCTCCTCGATGTGGATCGCCGCTACCGGCGTTCGCATGGCGGGCATTCGCGTCCACGCCAAAGGCTTGGAGAACGTCCCTCGGGACAAGCCCTGCATCTTCATGGCGAACCATGTTTCCAATCTTGACCCTCCTGTGCTCCTGCCTTTGATCCCAGGCCGCACAGCCGTGTTTGTAAAGAAGGCGCTGATGAAAATTCCTTTCATCGGTATGGCAATGCGCATGGGAGGATTTGTCGCAGTGGATCGCGATGGAAAGAGAGAGACAGCGAGGGGAAGCATTCAACGAGCTTCAGAGGTCCTCGCTTCCGGTGTTCACATCACCAGTTTTCCGGAAGGAACGCGTTCTCGCACCGGCCACTTGCTCGCTTTCAAGAAAGGACCTTTTTATCTGGCGCAGCAGTCGGGCGCGCCCATTATCCCGATCTCCATTCACGGTACGGAGAAGATGATGCGAAAAGGCAGTCTACAGATCACGCCGGGGGATGCGCATGTCCACTTCCATCCCCCGATATTGGCCGGGGAATATCCCACACGGGAAGGATTGATAACTGCTGTGCGCGAGGCAATCGCCTCCGATTTGCCGCAGTGGATGTGCGAATAGACCGCTTCCATTTACCGAAGGCACCGTGTTTTGCTTGTCATTCTGGTGGACATTCAACTCGGTTGACGAGGCTGGTCGTTCTATTGAGTAATGGATGTTCCGCAGCAGCAAAGGGTACAGAATCAGCCGGACAGCCATTTCAAGATGCGTGCTTTACGATCGCATGATAGCCACTCGCGACTACGCGATGGCGCATCGTTTGCGCCTGCTCTGTTGTGGAGAAGGGACCGATTTGCACGTGGAGGAATTTGTCATGCTTACTTGGATAGATTCCCGCATGGAAGCCACGCTTCCGTAGCTTCGATACTAGAAGCCGCGCGTCTTTGCGATCGCCAATCGCCCCCACCTGTACCATGTAACTAGACGAGCCTTCGGAAGCAGACGCATCGGCATTCGTAGCTGTTCCCGCCGATGCTTTCGTTGTAGGCTTGTTCGCTTTCGCGGGAGCGACTATCGCTTGCGCAGCATGCATTGACTTCGTGTTGTAATTGCCTTGATGTGCGACCGAAGTACCGATCGCATTTGTGGGTCGTTGGATTTGCCGATCTGGAACGGATGCAGACGCCGAGGAGCGGCTTGTGTTGCCTGCCGCGGTAGCCGCGCCTGACACCGCCGGGCCGACAACCGGCTTCGTTGTTCCGCCGCGGCCGAAGGAATAACCCAACCCGAAAAAGACAGCAGAGACCAACGAGGCGGCAAAAAAGATGGCCAGAATCGTGCCTGTGCTCCAATGCACTTCCGCAGTGTCGCTGGCCTCAAGCTTCTCTTCCCACAGAGCCTGCATGACTATGCGCCCTCACCCGATTTTGGCAGAATGCTTTTCGTTACATGCTGCAGCAATGTGACCAGTTCAAGCGGCAGCGGAAACACGACCGTTGTATTTTTCTCCGTGCCGATTTCGCTGAGTGTTTGCAGATACCGCAACTGCATAGTGATGGGCTGCTGGGCCAGCAGTGTCGCAGCATCGAGCAGGCGTTGCGCCGCATTGAACTCCCCTTCTGCGTTGATGACTTTGGCCCGCTTGTCACGTTCGGCCTCCGCCTGGCGGGCCATGGCGCGCAGCATCGACTCCGGCAAATCGACCTGTTTCACTTCGACGCTCACAACTTTCAATCCATAGGGCGATGTGTGCTGGTCGATGATGGTCTGGATTTTCAGATTCAGCTTCTCGCGGTGCGCCAGCAGTTCATCCAGCTCCACTTCTCCCAGAACCGAACGCAGGGTGGTCTGCGCGAATTGGGAAGTCTGATAAATATAGTTTGAAACTTCGACGACAGCCTTGGAGGCATCGATAACGCGCAGCGTGATCACTGCATTCACCTTTAATGTGACGTTGTCTCGCGTGATGATGTCTTGTGGCGGGACCTCCATCGCCTCCTGTCGCAGAGAGATGCGCACCATCTGGTCAAACGGACGAAAAACGAGGATGATTCCTGGGCCTTTTGGAGCTGGGAGAAGCCGGCCCAGGCGGAAGATTACGCCGCGCTCATACTCCTTCAAGATTTTGATGGAACTGAAAAGATAAAAGGCCACGATGACGATGACGACCATAACCGCTGTGGATGGCATTCGAAATTCTCCCCGAGGCATGGACCGCTTGCCTCTCGATGTATAGCATGGCTGAGGTGCAAATCTGGAGTGAAACCGCGCTCAGGAACCCCGCTGGTCACGTTCCACTTCCAGCAGAAGTCCCTTTCGATTGCGAATGCGAACCGTCTCGCCGGCTGCAATCTGAGCGTCGGCGTGGGCCTGCCAAAGTTCTCCGCGAACCAACACATGACCGTTGGGTGTAAGCGCCGTTTGTGCGATTGCCATGGTACCCAGCAAAGCTTCGCCGCCCGTCTGTACTTTATTGCGCCGAGCACGAACCGCAATCGTAGTCAGAAAAATTGTAATCGAGCCAAAGCCGATACCGGCTCCCAGCGCAGTGCCAAGATGCACGCGCAGTTCCGGAATGGGGCCATCGACCAGCGTGAGCAGGCCGAAGACAAGACAGCCGATCCCGGCCAGCCCAAGAATTCCATGTGTGGCGAATTTTATGTCTAGTACAAATAGCACGAGCGCACCAATCAGAAAGCCAACCGCCGTGTATTCCAACGGAAGAAGGTTCAGGGCAAACAGCGAGACCAACACCAGCAGCGTTCCCAATGCGCCTGGAACGATGGTGCCCGGCGCGTTGAATTCAAGATAAATAAGCAGGCCGCCGAGGATAAGAAGGATCACAGCGAAATCTGGATTCGTCAGCGCGCCCAGTATGCGTTCGCGCGTGCTCGCCGGCATGATTTCCACATCGGCATCTTGAGTGTGCAGCACCTGCGTGGCTCCATTGAACCGGGTGATGGTCGTTCCATTCAGATTGTTTAGAAGAGTGGCAACGTTCGGGGAGATGACATCGATCAGATGCAGCTTGATCGCTTCCTCATCGGTATAAGATTTTGAATTGCGCACAGCATCTTCGGCAGCGTCCACATTGCGTCCTCTCCGCGAGACGTAGGAGCGGAGGAAGGCAGCGGCGTCATTCTCGATCTTCTGTTTCAGGATGGGCTCCATTTTCTGACCCTCCAGAATCGGGTGCGACGCTCCTGTATTTGTCCCCGGCGCCATGGCGGCTACATCGGCGGATTCGAGAATGAAAAAACCCGCGGAAGCAGCGCGGCTGCCGGAAGGCGCTACGTAAACGATGACGGGGATTTCCGACTGCTCGATGGCCGTGACTATCTCTCGCGTGGAAGTGAGCAGGCCCCCCGGCGTTCCGAGTTCCACCACAACTGCTTCCGCGTGAACCCGGGCAGCGTGAAGCAGCCCACGCTGTAGATAGCCGGCGCTGATCGGTTGAATGGTATCGTGCAGCGGCAGTTCTACGACTACGGGGCGCGACTGTGCTGCATGTACCCGCAAAGAAGACGCATCACCCAGCCAGTTATACGGAAAAATAAAAAAGAAGAGGAATGCAGCAGAAACAAAAAAGCGGCAGACCCGGGTTTTCGTTCGCGTTGGCATATGGATGAAGAAAATATCTATTACGGACTCATAGTTAGTGTAGTCGGATAGCAATTGGAGTCATTCTGAATGAAGCGCAGCGGAGTGAGGAATTCAGAGAATACTCGTCTGCGATGCACGCCGTTATCCTCTGGATTCTTCGCTGCGCTCAGAATGACTGACGCCAATTTTGAATTGCAGCACCAAAGAAACCGCTCTACTGTTTTGGCTGCTGAACCTGAATCGCCTGCAAAATACCTTTCGCGGCACTATTTCTCGGATCAATCGCAAGGGCCTGATTCACATTCTTCTGGGCATCCGAGTACGACCGCTCGGTCAATGCAATTCGCGCCAGGACCAGGTAAGCGGCTACATTCGGCTTCTCCTGCAGCGATTTGTTGGCCTCATCCTGGGCCACTTTCGTGCTTCCCGCATATTCGTGGACCTGAGCGAGCCCGGCATGACCGGCTGCACTCCCCGGATCGGAAGCGACCGCGAGCTGGAACTGGCGCTCGGCCTCCAACAATAAACCATCGTTGACATACTGGGTTCCCTGTTGGCAGAGTAGTTGCGCGCGCGCTGCCGCTGGCATGGAGCGCAGCTTCATCGCGTTCATCTGCTCCATTTCAAAAGCTGCCTGGCGGAATGAACTTTCGTCATAGGCGCGGGCGATACGCTCCAGCGGCTCGTAATCCCGGCTGTCGGCTGCTCCGGAATTTGCGGGTGGATCCGATGACGATACAGGAGCGGATGCATCTTTATCCGGCGGCGCCAACGCGACAGCGTCATCTGGAGCGGGGACATCGACAGCCGGGTTTATCCCTGCACCCTCCTTGTGGGCGGTTGCGGCCAGTTTCATATCGGCTGTGGGAGCATCTTTCAGAAGGCTCAGATTTCTTTTCAGATTTTCCGCTTCTTGGTCCTGTGCCCGCAGCGCAAGGCTCCGCTCTACCGACTTCAGTGCTGCCGCGTAATTTTTCGCGCGTCTTTCTGAAACTGCCAGGTTGAACCAGTAGTCCGGATTTTGCGGGTCAAGCTGCACGACGCGTTGGAAAAGAGCTGTTCCGTTCTGTCCTCGTCTATTTATTGCAATGCCTTCGTTATTCAACACCTCCGGCATCGGCAAAACAGCAGCAATCGCTGCAAATTCAAGTTGGGCTTTGGCGTAATTTCCCGTGTAGAGGTGGCTTAGACCCATATAAAACATTGCTTCCAGCCACAGCCTGTTTCCTTTTGGGACTTTGCTGAACGGAGCCTCAGCTTCTTCATACTGCTGATTCGCAAAATATGCTTTGCCGAGCGCAAACCATGCCTGAATGTAGTTCGGGCTGATCTGTACCGCCTTAGCGAGATGGCCGATTCGCGCTTCAGCACCCGGTTCCACTTCTCCACGGATGTAGTTCTCAAAGGCGTCCAGGCGCAGATCGCGGCTCGCAGCTAGAAACGTCTGTTCGTCCAGATTCAGCGCGGGATCGATCTGCATGGCGACCTTCCACGCCAACTCATCCTCTATATTGATCAGCTGGTCGAGATTTCCATGCTCCTCCAGCACGGAGTTCATACGCGGTCCGTTCATCGCCAGCACGCGGGCCGTGGCCGTAATCCGGCCATTCGCCACCGTGTAGTTTCCGAACACGACATAGTCTGCGTCCAGCGTTTGCGCGATGCGGTAGGTGGTGGCCTGCGTCGGATGGAAGTCGGCCGGCAACCCGAGATGCTCCAGCGCATAGCGCCGGTCTTCACGGCGGATCGTCAGGAATCCGGCGGAGCTCAGGCGCTGGTTCATAATGTCGGGAAACGATGCGCCGATCCAGTCGAGTCCTGGTTGCGAGGAATTGTTTTGAAATGGGAGTACCCAGACAAGGTGGCCGTCCCAACTGGGTCCTTTTGGCACAGCGGTTTGCGCCGGAGCTGGGACGCACATCAGTATTACAATCCCGCAAAGGAGAAGGCACCGGCGAAGGTGAAATGCGATCCGGGTTTGGCTGGCTCGGCGTTGAATCACAACACTCGTGATTATAGAGTTCGACAGCCATTCAGCGGGAAAGCGTTCCGGCAACTTCGGACAGGTCCGCCGTTTGCGGGCGATTGAACAGCAGCACGGCAGTCCACAAACCTCTGCTGCGGGCACGCCAAACCACATCACCATGCAGCAGTCGCCCAATCAACTGAGGCGGCAAATCGTAATGTTCGCCGAAATATCTTCGATTCCATTCGCCATCGCCGAACCGCAACCAGCTGGGGGTGTTGGCCGCCTCATATTTGGTGGAAAAGACAAGGGCGGCATCGTAGCCCGGCGAGTGGGTTGCGGCCTCAATTTGCCGCAAGGAGAAGTTGTCAATAGCAACCACGTGCACGGGCTTACGCACGTAGCCCAGTTCCGGCCGTGTCAGCTCATCCGTGGCGGGCCACGCGGTCAGCACAGTACCTCCCGGCGCGCGACGCAGCACCTGGACGATCGCCTGCTGCTGCATCACGATCATGCTGCGATAGGTCAGATTGTCCTCCGGCGCAAAACGATACGGCGGATTGACAAACAAACCAGCAAGGAAAGCGACCACGCTGAAAACAACGATCCAAGTCCATTGCAGTACCCGGCGGCGCCAGGTGGAAACGCAGAGCAGCAAAACCAGCGGGTAAAGCGGCAGCAGATAGCGCGCCAGCACAGCGCCGCCAACCACCGAGAAGAACAGCACATTGACGAGCAGGATAATGCCAATCTGGGCCTGCACATTCCAGGAGACGCGAGGACGCTTGGCCCCGTCCGCCTCCCGAAGCGCTGGTAGAAACATCGCCGCCACCATGCAGAGCACCGGCACAAACAAATTCATATAGACGGTGACCTGCATCAGCCGTTGCGCCAGCGCCAGGACAAACCTGAAAAAATGCAGTGTCGTTACAGCGTTATAGCGGAGGAATTGCGGATTACCAAAAACATGCCCGGTTTTATCAAAGTGATAGCCGTACCAGCCGCACAAAGGCAATGCCGGCAGCACGAATTGGATAGCTGCGCGTATATGGCCACGAGCGGCCGCGGGCTTGCGGCGCGTCTCCCACAAATGCCACATCGCCAAAGCAAGCGGCGTAACAATTGCGGTTTCTTTTGAAAGCGCGGCGAACGAGAACCACAGCGCCGCATACCAGCCATGGCGCATAGACGGCAGCTCGTGCAGCGCGTAGACCATTGCCCACACTGTTCCGGCAGCTGCGTAAATATCAGCATGGGCCAGTGTGCTCTGGGTAAACCAGACCGGGTAGAGCGCCGTCAGCAGCGTCGTCGCAATCGCCACCTGCATATTCACCAGGCGGCGCACCAACACGAAAACACCGGTCAGCGCGAATGCCGCCACCAACAAGATAGCCAGCCGAGTGACCGTCGGAGTGAAACCGGAAACCTTCCACCAGAAGGCAAGATAGATCGCCGGCAACGGCGGGTGCGCGTTCGTCAGCGTGGAATAAGGAATCAGAGCGCCGGTGCGGAAAAAGTCATACGCTGCTGGAATATAGTAGCCCGCCTCATCCCAGAAATACGGCAGCCACAGCAAGGCGAGATGCGTCAAAAACACGAATGTGTAAATGATTGGAAAAATCATCCACGCCGGAGTGGGTTCATCGCGATGCCGACGAAATAGAAGTTGATTCAACCACGAGTTCGACTGCGGTTTCGGCGGCTGGTTGAATCGCTGGTTCGACGCTTGCAAGCAAACTCCCTCGCAGGATGACCCTGGTCCGTTAGACACACGAGTCAACCTTACTATTCAGCTCCGCTTAATGTATCGGACCATTATTGCCCGGCATTGCACCCGGAAAACTCTGCGCCGGCTCTAAGGTGATTGATCCAAATGCCTGCTCATATTGCGCCAGATTCTGGCCCAGCAGATTCCATAACGCTTTGGCTTGTTGCGGGCTCAAGTAAATTCCTTGGAAATTTTGCAAGGTGACTTCGTTGGGCAGATCCTGGCGGGCAGCGCCAAAGACAAGCAGGAAATCCCACACGCTGGCGCGCACCTGCACACTGTTGGCGTAGCCGTCGCGATAGTCCGGAGAATGAATGATATTGATATTGGGAGGATTCACGGGCTGGCTCATGCATCAAGAATATCGCGAGTGTGACTGCGCACGATTGAGATTCCTGCCAGCCAGAGAAAGCAGTGTGCCCTCTAACGTAAAATCAGGCATTCTCTGGAGGACACTATGCAGCGCCGTCAATTTCTTTCCACTTCTCTTGCCACCGGAGCCCTCGCAATGGCCGGTGATGTTACAGCACAGGTGCCCACGACCCGTTCCCGCGAGTATTACCAGATTCGCCGCTACCGCTTGCAGACTGGACCGCAGACCAAGCTGGCCGAGAGCTACTTCGGCGATGCTCTCATCCCTGCGCTGACCCGCATGGATATGGGACCGATCGGAGCGTTCCAACTGAACATCGGGCCTGAGCTGCCGACCTTCTATGTGCTCATTCCGAGCTCCTCGGTTGAAGCCTTGGCAAATGTGGAGTTGCGCCTGGGTCAGGACGCAGCATTTCTGAAGGCTGCGGAACCGTTCTGGAATGCGCCCGCGACGGCCCCCGCGTTTCTGCGGGTTGAGAGTTCTCTGCTGGCGGCCTTTGAGGGCTGGCCCCGGTTGACACCCCCAGCAATCGCAGCCACAAAAAGTAAACGCATTTTCCAGCTACGGACATACGAAAGTCCGAGCAACCGGGACCACGTCCGCAAGGTGGAGATGTTTCACCATGGCGAGTTCCAGATTTTCAGAAACGCCGGCTTCCATCCCGTATTTTTCGGCGATTGTCTCATCGGACCGAGAATGCCAAGCCTGACCTACATGCTGAGCTTCTCCAATATGGAAGAGCTGAATGCGCAATGGGAGGCATTCGGCTCCGATCCGGCATGGAAGAAGCTTTCCGCCATGCCGCGGTATGGCTTCGAAGCGATTGTAAGCAATATATCGAACCTGATCCTGAGCCCGCTCGCTGTCTCCCAAATCTAAGACCAGTCCCAGGCGGATACAAGGTTTGGCACACTACGAGGCTTGATCTCAGGACCAGCCATAACTCGTTTGGTGCGAAAGGGGGGACTTGAACCCCCACGGTGTTACCCGCCAGATCCTAAGTCTGGTGCGTCTGCCAATTCCGCCACTTTCGCATTGGTTGATTGAAGGTGCTAGGGACCGTAAATCAATCGCAACCATGACGAGTCTACCGGCAAAAGTGGGGCTGTTGCAACGCCACTTTCAGCGTGGAGAGTTGATAATCTGGGCAGATGTGGCGCGTGCCGGTCGATTCCACGAGCATTGCTGCGATCGGATATGACCCGGGCAGGCGCGTGTTGGAGATTGAGTTCCGCCAGAGCGGTCAGGTCTACCGGTACTTCAATGTGCCCCGCGAGGAGCACGAAGCGTTCATGGCGGCATCTTCAAAAGGGCTATATCTAAATCAAATTTTCAAGGATCGAGGATATACCTACGAGATCGTCGGAGACTGATGGCAGCGAGAAAATGGCACTGTGAGGCCGGTCCGGACTACGTACTGTTTTAGCGCGGCGTAAGCAGCCAGATTTTTACGCCTCCGATGAATGCCCGGCCCGGCATGGGAACTCCGACAATTTCGGCGTAACCCGTATTGCTGAGATTTGTGATCTGCAGGAACGGCTGCACGCGTCCATGCTCATGCATCAGTGACATGTCCCACACTGGATATGCTGTTTGATTAAATCGTTGCTGCACGCCAACTCGCGTGTTGACCGTAACCCAGCGTCCGGCGCTGGCGTACCAGTTGAAAACCGCATTGTGCACTGGATAGTTGAAGACATATTCCGATTGCAGGCCGTTGAGAACACTTTGCGCGCCATCGAGCCAGGTCCACGAAAGATTCACCTGCTGGCTCTGGTTCACGCGCCAGATCAGCGAAGCCTCTGTACCCGCGAACGTTAGCCCATTCAAATTGGTAGCGTGCCACAACGCGGTGGGCGAGGTCCGAACATAGTCGATAAAATTCGACTGTGGTGAATAGAATCCAGTAACAGAAACGCCGACACTATCACGCGGAAACCAGTCCAAGCCGCCTTCGGTATTCCATGCCGACTCCGGCTTCAGCAGTGGATTGCCGACGGTCGTCGGGTCGCTGTAATAAAGGTCCGTATAAGTCGGCAGCCGGAAACCATACCCTACAGAAGCACGAGCTTTCAGCGTGGGAAGTATCCAGAATGCCGACGCCGCCATGGGGCTGAACACGTCATAGCCGCCGCTGATGATTTCCTCCCGCGCACCGACAGAAAGCGTTCCGCGCTTCCAGGAGCGCAGGTCGAGATCGACATATCCGGAGCCCCAGTTACGCGCGTGTCGTCCCAGGTTGTTGCTGTGGATGGAGTCGCCATTGAAGTCCAGTCCATAGTAAAGACCGTCTCCTTTGCGCCACGTCGATGCGCGGCGTGCCACAGCCTGCCAACTGGTATCGATATGATTGTTCGCATAGGCGGCTGGGTCATCGCGGAACAGGATGAAGTTATCCGTGTGGCGCCGGTAAGCAAACCCGGCATTTGTTTTCTCTCCCAGCCCCTGCTGAATGGACGCAAACCATCCCTTCGTGCGCTCGTAGGAAGGATAGTTGCCGTAAAAGTTGTTAGCTCCGAAAGGCGTATCACTGCCTGCGAGTAGGACGTCCGTCACTCCCAGCGGCGAAGTCAACCACGATTCCGAGCTGGCATTTTCGTTGCGAAAGTCGCGGTCATACATAAAACCGGAAGAAAACTCCCGGTGTCCGGCCAATTGTTCTGCCCAGTTACGATGCGCGTAGCTTCCGACAAATGTCTGCTGGTTTTCTCCAAAGCTCCCGCCCCCGCCGGATACCCAGAGGGATTTCAAATTGGGCCGGCGCGTGACAAAATCCACCACGCCTCCAAGCGCATCCGCACCGTAGAGCGTAGAACCCGCACCGTGCAACACCTCAACGTTGGCCATTGCAGCCAGTGGCACCGGGAGATCCAAATTGTTATGGGCTGCCTGCGAATCGTTCGCGCGAAAACCATCAATCAATACCAGCGTCTGCTCGAAGGAGGTTCCCCGGATCGACAGGTCTGCCGGAAATCCTCCAGCACCTCGCTGGTTAATCTGCACCGAAGAATCGGTGCGTAAATAATCTTCGACAGTATTGAACGCCAGCGGATGCTCCTGTGTGTCCATCACCACGACCGACCGGGCCGACTCGCCCAGCAGTACAGGAGTGGGAGCACCCAGAACGGTGACGGTAGTTCGCACCGCCGCTAACTTCGTCTTTGCCATGGAGACAGCATTGGGCGTGCTGGACGCGGTGGCGGGTGGCTGCGAGCTCTGCTGGGAAAAGGCACAGAGCGTACTCCCACCTGCGAGAACTGCGGCAACGCAACGTGAGCCTATCAAGCTAAACATCCATACCCACTTTGTGTCCGCAAGAAACGGAATGATCTGGATAGACGAGATCAGAGATAGAGAGACGATACAAAGATCGAGTGCTGACAACGGGGTGATCGATCACGAAGAAACCCTCTAAGCGATCATGGAAGAATTTGAAGATGTACGCAACGATACTTTTGTCTTGTCCTAAATAATTGATTTAGTAAACTGTCTATTCGGATTATGCGTATTAAAGCCTTCCTTCGAGAGAGTCCCATGTTCACGGTAAAGCGTGCGGCACGGCACTTCGACGCAGTAGCAGCGGAAGCCTTCGCTGCAGATAACCTCGGATTCATGGAAGGCCTGGTCCTCGCGGCCATCTTCTTCGAAGCCCCGCGTCCAATCAAGCCGTCTCATCTCGCCGAGACCTTCGCTACGACGCGCGGGAACATCAGCCATGCCATATCTTCACTGGAAGCGAAAGGGCTCGTGCAACGGAAGATCGATCCGTCTGACGCCCGTGGATATCTGCTGGCTCTGAAACCGCCCGGCAAGAAGTGCGCGTTACGCGTGATTGCAGCTTTTGACAAGATGCAGCAGGGATTTGAACAAAAAGTCGGCGGGACCGCGCTGACGAACGCACTTGAGGTGATTCGCGCGCTGGAATCGCGCCAACGCGTATAAAATCTCGGAGCATCAGGCCCGATCGCGTCCTGCCCTACAAAGGGATGTCCCTTATATCGCAAGAAATGCGCCCCCCTGGCGACACAATCTTCGTCGGAGTTCTCCATGCTCGCGGAGAAATGTGCCGGTTCCCGTCTCGTTACCCACCGTAAAATAAATTGACCGGCGCATTCCCTGTTCCAACCGTGAAGGACTATACCAGTGCGGCGAAGTTTCTCACGTCTCGTGTCGCCGGATATTTTCGTGAAATACTCTGCACTAGACTGCAGATTTTGAAGATTTTGCAATGGAAGGGCATTGTGGCATGGCGGGTCTGGCACGCGCATTCTGGGATGGGAAGCGAGTTTTTATCACCGGGCACACCGGATTCAAAGGGATATGGTTGTCGCTGTGGCTACAGTCTCTGGAGGCGACGGTATTCGGTTATTCCACTTCTTCTCCAAATCCGCTTGATAAACAAAAAACAGTCGTTTCAATGGAGTCCTTCCAGGGCGATATCTGCGATTTAAAAACCCTGCACACCGCGATGCGCGCCGCTGAACCCGACATTGTCATCCATATGGCGGCCCAACCGTTGGTACGACGCGCTTTCCATGACCCAATCGGGTCCTATAAAACAAACGTCATCGGTACGGCAACGCTGCTCGAGTCCGTTCGTCAATGCGAGTCGGTGCGCGCTGTCGTAGTGGTGACGACCGACAAGTGTTACGAAAACCGAAATTGGGATTGGGCCTATCGCGAAGTAGATCGCCTGGGCGGCAACGATCCGTACAGCAGCAGCAAGGCTTGCATGGAACTGGTCGTCGGCTCATTTCGCAATTCATTCTTTTCACCGGATTGTTTCGAACAACATCGCGTGGCTATTGCTACCGCGCGAGCCGGAAACGTAATCGGCGGCGGCGACTGGGCTGAAGACCGGCTGGTCCCCGACATGATGCGAAGTTTTGCGGTTGGCAAACCGGTGACACTCCGCAACCCGCAGGCTGCGCGTCCCTGGCAATATGTCCTCGAAGCGCTACGAGGCTATCTACTGCTCGCGGAGCATCTGTATCAAGATGGACGCCATTACGGCGGTGCGTGGAATTTTGGACCGGCGCCGACTGACATCCGCCCGGTGCAGTGGATCGCGGAGAAGCTCGCCTCAGCGTGGGGCGCGGAAGCAAAATGGAACATCGAACCCGGCAATCTTCCGCAGGAGGTACAGATGCTCAGGCTGGACTGTTCCAAAGCGGCGGCCGAGTTGTGCTGGCGGCCGGTCCTCGACCTGTCTGAAGCGCTCGAGATGACGGTCGACTGGTACCGCGATTTCTATTCCGGCAAGAACGCTCGAACGAAATACCTGAATCAGATTGCCGCGTATTCCGGTAAGGTGACCCCGCAGCCGGAGCTTCTTCCAGAACCTTCCTGCAAACGGTAAACTTGAGCGCGATGCGTGCCACACTCTCGGTTGCCATGATCGCCCGGAATGAAGAGGTGAATTTAGCCCGTACGCTCGACAGTGTCCGATGGGCGGACGAGATCGTAATTGTCGATTCAGGTTCGACCGATCGCACACCAGAAATCGCCCGATCGTATGGAGCGAATCATTTGTTCAACAGGAACTTTCTTGGGTTTGGCCCGCAGAAAGACCTGGCACTGGACACCTGCACCTGCGACTGGATTCTTTTGCTGGACGCGGACGAAGTCGTAACGCCGGAGCTTGCTGAGGAGATTCAACGGACCTTAAGAAACCCGCAGTACGACGCCTACTGGCAGCCCCGGGTAAATCTCTTTCTAGGTCGTTGGATCCGCCGCGGCGGCTTCTATCCGGATCGCAAACTGCGGCTATTCAAGCGCGGCGTTGCTCGCATGGCAGGCGCGGAGCCTCATGGAACTCCGCAATGTTCCTGCCCCACCGGCATCTTGAAAAACGATCTGCTGCACTACGCATATCCGACGTTCCGGCTGTACCTGACGCACATGAATGGATACAGTTCCGACAGCACGCCCATCCTGATCGGCAAACAAAAAACAAGCAGCTCTATATTCGAATTCATCGGGAACATAATTCTCAATCCGATTCTTACTTTCATCAAGAATTATGTTTTTCGTCTAGGCTTTCTGGATGGACGGGCAGGATTTATTCTTCATCTGAACCATTCCGTCTACATCCACTGGAAATATGTGAAGGCGTGGGAAGCGGGTCGGCGTACCGGAATAGAAGACAAAATGAACTCCTCCGCTGGGCGCAAAGGTAACACGGAAAGCTGAGAGATCAGCTATGACTCGCGCAACCTAGCCGACAAGTCCGGGGACGCTCCAGTCGCGGGAGTAAACTGCGGCCGGCAGCGGTACGCGCTTCGTCGGACGACGCTGAGTCAGTTCGATACCCGCCTCTGTCCAGCGTTGGATTGCATATGCCTGCGCGCAACTTTCACATAACCAAAAGTAACGCCGCATGGTAACGGGCCGCTTGGGTTGCGAGGGATCATACGCGATCAGGTGAGGCAGATTTGGTTGCCGCTCCATCAGGAACAAGCGCCCACCGCGCAGATATTTCAACTCGGCTTTGCAATCCTTGTTCGCACATACCATGTTCATGACCCAACTCCAACACAACGTAGTGATAATGGGATGCTAAATAGGCGAAAAAAGGTTGGCTAGGACATGAATCGAGGCAAAAGGTGATTTGAATCACCCGGCAGGTTCAGTAGCAAAGATCCGGCGAAGAGATCTTCGACGGTAAATCTGGCCCACACACAGATTACGTAGATGGCAGCCACGGCTCAAAACACAGGGACAGGTAATCTCTGGGCCCGCGGACCGTCCGAACCTCCGCAAGTGTCGCCACCCGCCAATCCGCAGTCATCAATGTCTCTGGGGGGTGGGTGGTCAGTACGGCCAGCACACGGCATCCGGCAGCCTTTCCAGCGGCAACGCCGGCTGGAGCGTCCTCAATTACGATGCATTCCCCAGCGGCCGCCCCAAGCAGTGCCGCACCGCGCTGGTAGGGCTCCGGGTGCGGCTTGCCGTGATTGACTGTCTCGGAGGTGACGAAGTACTTTGGAATCGGAATCCCGGCAAATGCCAGGCGGCTCCGCGCCAGCCGTTCTGTCGCGGAGGTGACGATCGCCCACGAGTTCTTCGGTAGCGCCGCTATCATTTCCTGAACACCCGGCAACACGACCAGCCCCTCGTTATCCTCGATTTCCAGGTCTTCAATCACGCGCAGCTCGGATTTAGCGTCGAGATCCGGACGCAGGGCGCGGACGGTTTCAATGGCGCGCCGTCCATGAGCCATTTTTACGGCCAGCTCCGGATCCAGGCTTCGGGATGTTGCATAGCTGCGCCAGCTTCGCTCCACGGAGCCAAGCGAACTCATCAGCACGCCATCCATGTCAAACAGTACGCCGCGAACTCTCAGTTCCATCATCGCCGCCCCGTCATTGGGAGTTCCCGGCCTGCAACGCAAATTCGCAGCCTGCGGCCAGCACCTTCCGCACTGAACCTGGCGAGCAGGACTCCGCATAGACACGAAGCAGCGGTTCTGTGCCGGAAGCGCGGAGCAGCAACCAGGTTTCCGCAGCATTCGCTTTCGTGGCGGCCTCCGGATTGCGCAGGAAAAATTTCATGCCATCCAATGTCTCCACCCGGTCCACCGGCATTCCGGCAAATGACTGCACTCCGGCCCGCGCGCGAGCGAAGGCTGCCTTTTTTATCTCTTCCGCAATGTGCATATCGATCCTGCCGTAGTGGTGTTCGCCGTATTCCTGCTGCAAACTTGCGACAAGCTGGCCGAGTGTCTTTTGTTCGTCCGCCATCACGTTCGCCAGCAACAGCGCATTCAACAGGCCATCTCGTTCGGGCAGGTGCCGTTGAATGCCAATGCCGCCCGACTCTTCCCCGCCAATCAGGATTTCGCGTTCCAGCATCAGGTCGCAGACATGTTTGAAACCGATGCCTACCTCATGCAATTTGCGGCCATGTTTCGCGCAAATTCGATCCAGCATCCGCGTGGTATTGAACGCCCGCACCACTTCGCCCGGCCACTGTTTGCGCTCGATCAGCCAGCGCAGCAGGATAGCGAAGATCTTATGCGCGTCCACCAGGACGCCATTTTCATCGACCGCGCCAATCCGGTCCGCGTCGCCATCCGTCACCAGGCCCGCCTGGCAGCCATGCTCGACAACAGCACTCTGCAGGGCGCGGACATGCGGCTCGATCGGCTCCGGGTGAATGCCGGGGAATAGAGGGTTGTGCTCCGAGCGTATCTCGACACAAGGGATGCCGACGCGAGAAAAAATCCCGGCGAGAATACCCGCGCCCGCGCCGTACATCGAATCGATCGCAAATTTGTGTCCGCTGGCTGCGATCTTATGCAGATCGACGAACGCCGCGATTGCCTCGATGTAGCTGGGGCAAAAATCCACGCGGGCAATGGAAGCGGGCGTTGCGGCCAGCGGCAACGGCTTACCCAGTTGAGATTCGATCGCGGCCATGATGGAAGGCTTGCCGGAGCCGCCATAGCTGGCCTTGTATTTCACCCCGTTCCACTGGTAAGGATTGTGGCTGGAAGTGATCATGATTCCGCCGGCTGCGCCGCGTTCGCGCACACCGAACGACAATGCGGGTGTCGGCGTGATCCTGCCGGCCAATTGCACGGGAATGCCAGCGGCTACCAACACCTCGGCCGCGATCTGGGCGAAGCGGCCGGAGCCAAAACGCGTGTCGTAGCCGATACAGACCCCGTGCGCCGGGTCTTCTTCCGCCAGAATGTAATTCGCAATTGCACTTGCGGCGACTCGCACATTTGCGTAGGTAAAATCCTCCGCAATGACGCCGCGCCAGCCGTCCGTGCCGAATTTCACCGCAAATGCAGGAGATTTATCTGTAACTGTCACTGTGCTGTATACGCAGCTTTCATATCAATTTGTCATGCTTTTCCTGCTGGAGACGTTTGACCAGTTTTCCGACGTCCTGGCAATTGCTGCGGGTGGTAATCATCAGCACATCGTCGGTTTCGACAATCACCAGATTTTCCACCCCGACAAGCGCCACATGTTTTGACGGCGCGTGCACGTAGTTCCCATGCGCTTCCATTACGCTTTGCGCCGCCGCCTCAATCACATTTGTTTGCGACTGAACATCCTGTCCGCGGGAAAGTTTGTGATCGTACAGTGCGGCCCAGGAACCAAGATCGTTCCACCCAAACTCCGCCGGAATGCAATAGAGGTTCGAACGGTGCTCGCCTTTGGCCGAACGCGGCTCCAGGACTGCGTAATCGATGCTGATGTTCTCGCATTTTGGATAAAGTTCCGCAATGGTTGGGGCAAACTCAGGACTGCCAAATGTTGCCGCAATCTGTTCCAGGTAGGGAGCGGTGTCGGGCAGGTGTTCCCGGATTGCATTGGCGAAGGTGCGTGCCGTGGCCAGCAACATTCCGCTGTTCCAGAAGTAATTGCCTGCCGTCACAAATTCTTCCGCGCGTTCGAGATTGGGCTTTTCGGTAAATCGGTGTACCCGGAAGGTTGCGGCATTCATTGCTGTGTTCATTGACGTGTCCAATGGACTGCCGGTTTCAATATAGCCGTAGCCTGTTTCGGGACGGCTTGGCTTGATCCCCAGCACGACGATATTTTCTCCCGCCGCCGCCAGCTGACATCCGGCCCGCAAAGTCTCCTCAAACCGTTGCGTGTCCTCAATCGCATGGTCTGCCGGAAAAAATCCGAGCACCGCATCGGGCGCTTCGCGCTCCAGCAGGAATGCAGCCAGAGCCGCGGCAGGTGCGGTGTTTCGGGATATTGGCTCGGCCAGGATCTGGGCTACGGGAACATCCGGCAACTGAGTGGCGATGGTTGGAAGCAGCCACTCATTCGCGATTACCCAGCAATTTCCGGACGGCGCGATAGGCAACAGACGATCGACCGTCTGTTGCAGCATGCTGCGTTCGCCATCGAGCGACAACACCTGCTTGGGATGCTTGCGCCGGCTGCGCGGCCAAAATCGCGTGCCGCTGCCCCCGGCGAGAATGAAAGGTCGGAAATCCATAATTGAGCTACAGTACGTCTCATCCTAAATGAAGCATGCAGCCGCGACGACATTAACCATCGTCACGTAAATATCATCAGGATGAAGTCTCAGATGCCGGATTCGCGAGGAATGGCGCGCAAAATTTCCATCGGTTCCGTCGCGGCCAGACTCCACTCTGGAATGCAGGCGGGCACCACAGCCAGTTCCCCGCGCCGAAGCTGGATGGACAATTCATCTCCGGACTGAAGCGTGCCGCTGCCTCTAGCAACAAAGATCAACTGAACTGCGCCGGGCACGGACTCTCTTTGCCCTGAAGAGGAAAACCGTTCCTCAGAATTGGCGTCGAGACGGTAGCGATCAACTTGAAAATAATTCGATTGCACCAGCACAGCTTGATTCCCGTTTATTTTGGGCTGCACCTTACCTGCCGCCGTATGCAGCCGCGCCGCTTTCAATCCTTCTTTCAGATGCAACTCACGCGGACGGCCATAGTCGTACAGGCGATAGGTCATGTCGGAATTTTGTTGCGTCTCCAGCAACACCACGCCGGGTCCAACGGCATGCACGGTGCCCGCATCGACGAAAATCATATCGCCCTTCTCGACGGGAACCCATTCCAGCAGAGCTTCCAGCATGTTCGATTCAACTGCCGACTGCACCTCATCGAGCGTTGCGCCCGAGCGCAAGCCCAGGGCAACCGCCGCTCCCGGCTCCGCTTCCAGCGCGTACCAGCATTCTGTTTTGCCGTGAGGCTCTCCATGTTCCCGCGCCATCGCATCGCCGGGATGGACCTGCACACTCAATTTTTCCTGGGGAAAGAGAATCTTCATCAGCAGCGGAAAGCGCTCCTGATGCTTCGATCCGGGGCCCAGCAGACCTTCGCCATGCTGACGAAATACCGTGGAGAATGTCTGCCCTGCGAGAGGACCACTGTCGACGACACAGTCATCCCCGCTGAGCCAGACCTCCCCGATCGGGTCGCCAACTATCTTGTAGTCGTACCAGGGAGCAAGGTCCCGCACCCCCCAGACGCGGGTGCGAAACCAGGGGCGCAGACGAAAAGGAGTCAGTTGTGCCATGGTTATGAATCGTCATCCGGGGCGAAGCGGGTGCCCATGTTCTCGCTTTTGAGACTTTGAAACATGGGTTGATGCGCAATACCAATGCTGAATTCGCTTTGATCAAGCGAGCTTTGCGAAGAAGTCCTTCATCCGCTTCAGACCTTCATCGACATCGGCCTGCGCGACCGCATAGGACAGCCGGATATGCTCATCGGTTCCAAAAGCTTCGCCGGGCACCACTACCACATGGGCCTCATGCAGCAGCCGGGTAGCCAGCTCGGATGCCGTGGGTACCTTCCCTTTGCCCCCGCCCGTACCCAGAAATGCGGAGACATTCGGATACACGTAGAACGCGCCTTCAGGTACCGTGCAGCGAACGCCGGGAATCTCGCGGAGCTTCGCCAGTATGCGGTCACGCAGCGAAAGATATTCCGTACGCATCTCCGCCACGCATTGCTGCGAGCCGGTCAACGCGGCAATTGCCGCCTTCTGCACAAACGCCGTTGTGGATGAAGTGTCCTGGCTTTGCAGCTTCGACATCGCCTGGATAATCGGCTTCGGCGCAAGCGCAAACCCTGCGCGCCAGCCGGTCATGGCATAGGTCTTTGAGAGTGAGCCGAGAACGACCACATGCTCCTTGCAATCTGTAAACGAGCCGCCTGAAATGGGCGCGCCGGTGTATTGCAGGTAAACGTAGCACTCATCGAGCAGCACGTAGATGCCGCGGGCATGGGCCAACCGAACAACCTGCTCCAGGTCTGCGGGGGACATCACTGCTCCTGCGGGATTCGAAGGTGAGTTCAGAATGATGGCCTTGGTCCGCGGCGTAATCATCCGCTCAATCGCAGCGGCGGTGATGCGGAAATTTTCCGCTTCGCTGGTCTCGAGATACACAGGCCTGCCGCCCGCATATTGAATGATGTCCTTAAATGAGACCCAGTACGGCGTCGGCAACACCACCTCGTCGCCGTGATCCACCAGCACCTGGATGGCGTGAAACAGCGCCAGCTTGCCGCCGGCAGTAAAGACCGCCTCTTCCGGGGAGTAGTTGCTGCCAAAGTCGGCGGCGTGGCGCTCGACGATTGCCTTCCGCACCTCGGGAATGCCGCTCACCATGGTGTAGCGGGTAAAATTCGCTTCGATCGCTGCGATGGCGGCATCTTTAATGTGGCGGGGAGTGGGAAGGTGCGGCTCCCCGGCGCCGAAATCAACCAGATTCGTTCCCTGTGCGCGAAGCCGGGCTGCCTCCGCGGAAACGGCCATGGTGGCGGAAACCTCAATACGGCTGATGCGATCGGAGAAGGTCTTCTGGGCGGCGGAAACAGTCATAGTATTAGTTTCGCAGAATATGGCAGACGTCGCCAAGTACGAATCGTCAAGCACAGTATCCTTCTCGCGTCATCAAGCCAATCACGGGCCCGATCTGGTTATCTGGCCGTACACACGCTGAAAGGGAGCGGGACTGACGCTGATTTTTCCCCGATAAGGATTGTCGAGCGCCGCCACCATGAAGACCATCAGTCCGATCAGCCCGGAAAAAAGAACAGTCATCCAGATATGCATCTTCAGGCTTTCCATATGGAAGAACCAGGTAACAACGATGCAGATCAATGCTCCTATCAGGATCAAAGTCCATAATGGAGTGGGCAATTGATCTGTCACGCTGTCCATGCGGATGCTTCGAGACTCCTCCAGAACATCGAAATCCCGGGAAATGTCCGCTTCCAGTATCTTCTGTGCTTCGGTGGCGGGCTCAAACGACATTAGATCTTTTTGGAATCTGTCCAGGGCCACACGGTTATCGATTGGCAGAATTCCGCGCTGCTGCTCAGGCCAACCCACCTCGATCACCCGGCGGGCATAATCGCGAAGATCATTTTGCAGCAAGCTGCGTGTCTGCGTTGGAACACTTCCGACGCTGCGATAGAGACTGGACAAAGCCGCTGCCTCTTTCGCCACTTTGGCTTCCGTTTCGGTGTAGGTGGTCCACGCTCCGATGGCCAACAGGCCCAATGTGACCCCGTAGAGCACAGTTATTCCTGCGAGATAGAAACCGACAATATCGTTATAGGAGTGCTCGACGTGGACACGACGCATCCATGTCCGGCTGGCAAGCAATCCTGCCAGGCTGATGACCACAAAGAATCCTATGGTCAGCAACTGAAAAAGCCAGTTTGGCAGGTCGTAAACCCAATACATTATGTCCTCGAACCGCGATCCTATAAATTATTGTGTTCAGCATTGGCTTCGGCGGCACGCGCCTGCATCCGTTCCACCACGCTGGCAGGTACAAGACCCTCCACCGAGCCGCCCAGGCGAAAGACCTCGCGAATCAACCGCGAGCTGACGTAGGAGTACTTTTCAGCAGGCATCATGAACACGGTTTCCAACTGGGGCGCGAGGCGGCGGTTCATTAACGCCATCTGAAATTCATATTCGTAATCGCTGATTGCCCGGATGCCTCGTAAGAGCGCCTGCGCCTGCTGCTGGCGGGCAAACTCCACCAGCAGCCCATCAAACGTGCTCACCGAGATATTCCCGAATTCCCGGGTGGCCTCGGTAATCATTTCGACCCGGTCCTGCACCGGAAAAAGCGGCTGTTTTTCGGAATTGTTGAGGATGGCCACGACCAGATGATCGAATATTTTCGAGCCGCGAGCGATCAGGTCAAGATGGCCATTCGTTAGAGGATCGAAGGTTCCGGGGTAGATTGCACGAACGGTATTCACGTCAGATGGATTGTAAGGGGCTGCGGACAGCATGGCAATCTCGAAGGTATGTGTGTATGCGGGTGCCCCACATCTCGCTTCTAAGATGTGGGACTTCCCTCAGTGCTTTAAGTAGCGTGCGAAGAAGACGAACATGCGTCGATTGGCATCCGCCGCATCCGCTGCGCGGTAGCCGGTTTTGTTCTCTGGGTTCTCGAAAGCATGCCCGGCATCGGGATATTCCTTCACGTCCACCGGATGGCCGATTTTTTTCATGGCGGCGGCGAAGGCGTTGACATCCGCTGGCGTGATGCCCGGGTCGAGCGCGCCGAAGTTGCCAAGAATCGCGGCATGAATCTTCCTCAATTGGGCCGGATCGGTTTCGACCGCTCCGTAGTTGATCGCCACCGCGCGCAGGGAGGGCTCGGCGACGGCGAATTGCATGGCGAAGCTGCCGCCCATGCACCACCCCGCAGCGCCGATCTGTTTCGGCTCGACATTTTTCAATGTTTTCAGATAATCGACGGCGGAGGTGAGATACATCAGTCCGCGGTCCTGAGTCAAAGCCCGCATCAACTCATGCGCCGTTTCCGGATCGGAAGCTACCTGGCCGCGATACAAATCGACCGCAAGTGCCACATATCCGTGTTCCGCGAACATTTTGGCCTGCTGCTTGATCCAGTCATTTAAACCCCACCACTCATGGATGATAACGATCGCTGGAAACGGACCAACTCCCTGGGGCTGGTACAGAACACCATGGACGGTTTCGCTGCCGCTGCGAAAATTGACATTTTGGGAACGCGTTACAGCTGCAGACGCTGCACAAAGAGCAACAAGGATTAGACAGACCTCAACAAATAGCAATCGCTTTTTCACGACCGGTCCCCTACGGGAGAAATGTTGCTCCATCCGATGAGACCCGTCAATAGCAAACTGTGCCTGATCAAAGACAGCCGAGTGCATCATCCTTCGCCTTCCTTGCGAAGGGTGGGATCGATGGATGCAGCCCAACGGCTCATCCCATGGGACGCTGACAACTACCCCATGTGCATTCCGCCGTTCACGTCCAGCACATGGCCGGTGATGTAGCTGGCCTGATCGGAGGCTAGAAAGATGACCGCGTGGGCGATATCCTCCGGCGTGCCGGCGCGATCCAGCGGAATCTGGGTCAGCATCGTGCTCCGTTGCTGTTCGTTCAGAACATCCGTCATTGGGGTGGAAATATAACCCGGCGCAACGGCATTGACAGTGATGTTGCGCGATGCCAGCTCCCTGGCCAGAGATTTAGTTAGACCAATCAGCCCGGCTTTGCTGGCGGCATAGTTTGCCTGACCTGCCTGACCCGTCTCCCCGACCACGCTGGTAATGTTGATGATCCGGCCCCAGCGCGCCTTCAGCATGCTGGGGCACGCCGCCTGCGTCAGCAGGAACGCGCCGGTCAGATTCGTGGCCAGCACCGCGTCCCAGTCCGCAAGCTTCATGCGCAGCATCAGATTGTCCCGGGTGATGCCGCCATTGTTGACCAGAATTTCGATTTTCCCAAAATGTGCGAGGACTGCCTTTGCGCCGGTCCGAATCGACTCTTCGCTCGCGAGATCCAGTTGAAACGGAGCTGCTTTACCACCTGCGGCTTCGATTTCCGCCGCCACTTCGGCCAGCTTCGCTACATTGCGCGCAGCCAGCGCAACCTGTGCTCCAGCCTTGGCGAGGTTTAGCGCACAGGCCCGGCCTATGCCTTGCGAGGCGCCCGTCACCAGAGCAATGCGGCCTTCCAGGGAAATCATGCGATCCACTCCTTCATGTTATTCAACGCCTGGGGTTAATCACGGATTATAGAAGGCATTCCCGATGGATGAGTAGTTTATGCATCAAGTGAGATGCGGGTGTGCCCGAGAGCCTGCCCTGAGCTTGTCGAAGGGTCTCTATTTTGAGACCTGGGATTTCGGCGGTAAGAGAAGTATACTTTTGCGAACATGAAATGGATGGATACAAAAGTGTTTACGGAAGCGAGTACAAGAAAAGCTCCGTCATGGGAAAATCCATCCGATTGTCTGTCATCAGCGTCAGCCGATGTTCCAGAGCGGTGGCTGCGATTAGCATATCGTCGAGCGCCAGCGTGCGGCCCTCTTGCGACCATTTCCATTTCAGCCTTCCAGCCCGGCGCGCAATGGCCGCTGTAATTGGATAACATTCCAGGCCATCGAGAAATGCTGCGGTTTTGACTTCTTCCGCTGGTTTCATCCCCGCATGAATTTCCGCAATATTGATCGCTGTCGTCGCCAGCATGTGGCCCTCGCGAATCACCTCGGCCAATAGTTCCCGGCGTCCTCGCCGATGACGCAATACATCGATCAAAACTGTCGTATCGAGAAGTAAATTCACTTTTCCTTGCCCGGGCGCGCGCTTTGCCGCCGCGCGTGCCGCTCGATCGCTGCATAGCGTGTTTGTCCCTCTTGCCGCTGTTGGCGTACCCAGGCAGCCGAGCCTTTGGCCAATTCAGGATGGTCCTTATTTCCCCAGGCAGGCTTGCCAGACTCCAGAAATTGAAGCAGCCTGCGGCGGCGAATTTCCGCTCGCGCCGTTTCCACCAGAAACGCGCTGCGTTTTCGTGGGCCGACGATTGCATCGATCTCACCAACAAGTTCCTGCGGCAGCAGGATATGAGCGCGCCGGATCGCTTTCATAAACTCATGATACATCTTCTATGTGCTTTGATATGTATCGAAGAAAGTTTGGCCCTTACTCCGAAAATGGATTACGCCAATGCCAGCACTGGTTGCGGCTTCCAGATAACCACCGCCTGGCTGCGCGCGAAGTGCAGCACTGGCGGAATATCCGGCAGGCGAATGCCGTGCGCCTGCGGCAATTCGTTCAGTTCGATCTCCGCTTCCGCCGCTTCGAGCGGCCACGGCGCGTGGTGAATATTCCCTTGCAGCAGTTGCCCCTTGCGGTCGTGTGTGAACAGGCAATATCGCTCGGTAAGAAAATATTCAATCGTGTCGCGGGCGGCGCGCTGGGAGCGTTGCGGACCGAGGCCGCGATAGGTGGCGCGAAAGCGGACCGGTTCGTTGGCGAATAGGCGCGTGCTCTCGTAATGCACCCATCCCCCGGAACCCTCTTCAGCCCGCATCTTCGCCCAGAAATAGGGCAAGTGAAACCAAGCTCGCGCGGCGAGAACCGCCGCAGGGTTTGCCGCGTCCAACGAGAAGAAATATACCCCCGGCGTACCCGTGCGCTGGTCGCGCACATAGGTGCGGAGGTTCAATTCCGCGAACCGGCGCGCGCCGGGAACGCTGCCCAACCCGCGAAAGCGTATCCGGTCCATGGTGAACGGAACAATTCCCACCCAGCCGGTGCCCGCAAAACCATCGATGATCAGGCCCTTCGGCAGCAGATTGCCAATCTCTTCCGCAGCCACAGGCCAGTGCGCGAACAGCAGGCTGTGCCACCGCTGGGTCATGATCCATGGCCGCTCGGGCAGCGCCCAAGGCCGGTCTTCGATCATTGTGAGGACGTCACTCATCGAACCTGCTATCCCTATCGCTTGCGTAAGCTAGTGTAGTGCCAGTCAACCTCTCAATAAAGGAGATGGCCCGTTACGTGCGCATTTCCAGGGCCATTGGCCCTTCGCGTGCTTTTGTGTTCCACGTGGAACATTCGTGGGCCACTTTACACGCGGAGACGACCAAGCGGGTGCCCCATAGCCTGCCCTGAGCGATCCGAGGGCGAGTCGAACGGTGTCTCGCTTTTGAGACATGGGTTCACTCCACAATGAATCATTATCTCCTTCTTTTGCTCCGCTGCCATGTCTGCCTCTGAGTTACCCTGAAGGCCATACACACTTCAAATCCAAACCCTGACACCCGCAACTTGTCACGAAAAACAATGCCTGCCAACGACTCCAATACTCCTCCAGTTCCTGCCGCCTGCGACCGCAACGCTACCGAGGTTTACGCCATCCACGGTGCCGACCCCGAAGTGCTGGCCTATGCCATGGCCAAATATTCGCGCTCCGCACTCTCGATGAAGGAATCTCTCCGCGAACTGAATGCGCAGAGGGCCGAACAGTTTCTCAATACATTTTATTTCCAGTATGGCCATCGCTCGATTGCCGACCTGGCGCACATTGCGCTGGCCGTCGAGCGGCTGTCTCTGCTGGCCGCTATCGTTCTGGTGGATGAGCAGCGCTGGGACGGGCAGGAGCGCTCGACCCGCTATCAAAATTTCCGCAAAAGCGGCTGGTATCTGCCGGGATTCGGCACGAACATAGAGGCTCGCCAGCTCTACACGAAGAGCATCGGGGAGCTGTTCGATTCCTATGACGAAATCTCCAGCGGCGCAGTGGAGTTATTACGCAGCCAGGTTGCAAAGCCAGCCGAGATGAAGCAGGAGGCGTACGACAGAACCTTGCGGGCGCGCGCATTCGACGGAGCCCGATACCTTCTGCCATTGGCCGCCAACACTTCGCTGGGGGAAATCGTGAACGCCCGCACGCTCGAAACCCAGGTCTCGCGGCTGCTCTCCCACACCCATGCGGAAGTCCGCAGTCTGGGAGAGAAATTGCGCGATGCTGCCGCAACACCGGCATGGAACGTGCAGCGGGCCGCGCTGGAAGCGCTGCAGCATGACATCGCCGCAGTCGATCCCGCGCTCGGCGAACGTGCGGCGTCAATTCTTCTGCGGGATATTCCGGTGGCTCCAACCTTGGTGAAGTACGCCGCGCCGGTTGAATACATTCAAAAGACACGCGCCGACCTGGAACAGGCTGCGCGGGAATTGATGCAGCAGGAGAAAATACAGGCTTCCCCGCTGGTCGATCTGATCGAGACCACCATGGAGAGCAAGGCCGGTGAGCCGGAATCGCTGGAGATCGAAATTATTACCACGCTGCTCTACGGCGCGTGCCATTATCCCTATCGCCAGATTCGCGAGAACGTTGCCGCGCTAGCGAAAGACCGTCGTGATGAGTTGCTATTGCTGGGCACACGGCATCGTGGCCGGCACGATGAGCTATCACGCGCATTTTCTTCCGGCTACCAACTTCGTTTCGACATTTTGATGGACATCGGCGGTTTCCGCGACATGCACCGTCATCGCCGCTGCGTGCAAACTATCCAGAGCTTCACCAGCGCCCATGGATACGAAGTGCCGGAACTGCTCGCAGACTCGAACCTGCGCCAGCCTTATGAAAAGGCTCTTAAGTTTGCGCACACAGCGTTCGATGAACTCTCACAGGCGAACATTCCGGAATCGAACGCGACCGCACAATATGTGCTGCCGCTGGGCACCCGCTGCCGCTCGCTGTTCAAAATGGATTTTGCCGAAGCGCTCTACATTGCCGAGCTACGCAGCGCGCCCCAGGGCCACATCTCCTATCGCCGCGTGGCGTGGGAAATGTATCAGGCCATCGCAAAACGGCATCCAGTGCTGGCGCAGAATTTTCGAGTAACAGATGTGAATGTCCCGGTCGATCCATTGCAGAGGTAAGGCAAACCTAGACTAAGAACTACGTTGATCACCCAAGAGCGGAGATTTTATTTCTTCGGCAGAAAGAGTATTTCGACTTCATGGGCCGCGGGCTTCAGATCGTAATCCGCCGTGACGAATGTGCATGGAATGCTCTCCGCGAGTTCAACGCCGAAAGCATCCGCGTACGGGACTTTCAGATCGGCCTTCAGGATCGCGGCGCGAATAGCCCGTTCGCCGGTGACAGGAACCACACTGAGATGAAGGCCATCCAGAAGCGATAGAACACGGTCCAACGCGGGTCTGCCATTTCTGCGATAGATAATCCCCACGACTTCACCCAAGTGGATTGCAGAAACAACAACTGCATGAGTTTCCGACAAATGCGCATTCAGAATACCTTCAACTTCATCCGCGCCTGCTTCCGAATCCAGGAACCGCAACAGCGCACTGGCGTCTAAAGCATACGTCACCATCGGGCTCGCTTATGGTCTTCGCGGCGTTCTTTCAGCAGCATCTCCGTGCCGGATGGGCCTCCCGCCGTAATCCCGCGAAGCTCATCCACAAGCTGCTTGTTCAATGGCTGCAGGATGATCCGATTGCCCTTTTGCATGACAGCCACGCGTGTGCCGGGTTTTAAGCCCAGCGCTTCGCGAATCTCTTTCGGAATGACAAACTGTCCCCTGGTACTGATTGTGGTCATGTGCGATGCCATGATGGAATTTTATCAAAAGTAAGACAACTACTTTAATGTAAGAATCCAACAACTCCGGATGCCCGATACCGAGCGAGATCGGTATCGGGCATCCGCAGCAGCTTGGACGTGGCGGTTTCGATTTCACGGCCCGATCTGGTTCCTTCGACCGACTTAAACCGGCTTAATATGTATCGTGAATTCTGACCAATCCTCCGACGACACCGACATAGGCTGTTTTACCATCGGGGCCGAGATACAACCCGGAATAGTTGCTGTTGTAGAAAATGCCGGTGCCTGCCAGAACCTTAAATACTGTTTTGCCGGTAAGAAGGTCGACAGCCGTGAAGTACCAGGGGTCCGTATAGGGCGCATCGGAAGGACTGGGGTCTTTTGAGTAGGCGTACTCGAGCCCGGTTGCCAACGAGGCTTGGGAGACAACGTTCGGCACGGACTCTTCGTTGTTGGTCCAGACAACACCGCAGCCATTCAGGTCTGGGTTCACGTCGATCCGCGTGATGCCCGGCTCCGTCGTTTTCCCGAAGGCGGTCGAACTCAGATCTACGTTCCCGTAATTGTTCTCGATCGAAATCGATCTGTCGAGGGCGATCAGGGAATTGAAGCTGTCGCTTTTTCCGGACTCGAACACAGGCACGGCGCAGATCAGCCGCGACCCGCTCACCTGGGCCGCTCGCCGATATACCAGAACGTGGGTCTGCAGATCCGCGTTGTCGTTGAGGGTCACAAGGTCCGTTCCCATCAACGTGGGGGTTGTGCCGGACCCCTGGTTGCGCTGGCCGGGCTTGATTCCAGTACCGCGGTCGTACGCCTCCTGCCATGTCACTGTGGGAGTGCCGTCGGCCGCCGGGTCGAAGCGGTACATCTGGTGGTCGGACACGATGAAGACGCCGCCGCGCGATGGGTCCGGATCGACAGCGAAGGATTTGAAAATGCGTTCGCCTGAGGAAAGCGTGAAAAGCTTGACCGTGCAATGGTTGACATTCGACGGGTCAGGGACGGCTGTGCCCACCATCGCCGGTTCAGTCGCCGGTGCTGTTGGGTCGTTTGGGTCCAGAGGACTGCCGCTGGTTGTGAACCACAGAAGTCCATGGTCGTCCGGGATTGTCGATAGAATCTGCTGGTCCGCCGGAATCATTCCGGGCAGGTCATTCTTACAGGTGTGGTCTAGCACAAATTTCGTGCCGCGCGCAGTGTCCACTTCCCTAATCCTCCAGATGTCCCTGCCGCGAGTGGGAATGACAGCCCGGTCCTGATTGTCGAGGAAGAAATATCCGCCGCCCCCGAAACCACCCGTGCTCCCTTTTGCCGGAAGCTTGAACCTTGCCAGAGTTTTGAGAGAAACGGGGTCCATAAGACGGACGATTGGCCGCACAATGCCGATGCAGACGGCGATGATCCGGCCCTGGGAATCGAAGGTCACGGTACCGCATTCGGCGGCCAGAAAGGTGGAAGTCACCTTCGGGGAGTGCCCGAGCGGTCCGGCAACGGTGTACACGTCACTCTGATACGCGTCGGTGTGCAACTCGCTCACTCCATTCGGAGCCATGTAAGGACTCTGCGGGTTCGGAGCGGCCTGAATCGGCTGCGGAACGGCCGGAGACCCGATGAACTTGGGTACAGGTTGTGCGAAGGGTTGCTGCGGGATGGGGATCACCCGCCTGCTAGTGTCCTGGGCTGTAGCACTGATGGCTGCAAGCCCGACGGTGATAGACAGCAATAGTTTGATAGTACGCATCGTTTTCGTTCCTCTACTCAGATATGGTTGCCAGCTTGTTTGTGACAGGTTTGGGGATGGCTTGCGCCTGGGGCTCTCACCGCCTTCGGCAGGGAAGAATCCGTTCAGGACCGGATCCAGCCCCCCTTTTTGGTGCGCACCAACTATTCGTCCTCGTTTGAGGATTGTCAAGTAAATATTATTTTTGTCGGATATAGATGCCATCTCCAGTTGATAGCAATTCGCTTGCTGTTCGCCTATCCAAAATGGTGCTAAAATCCCGCCAGTAACCAAAGTTTCCTTATCTAGTGCGGCAGCAATGCCGCGCTGCGGACAGATCAAGTCCAACTCATCCCCGGAGATAGCAATGGCAGACGATAAAGAGCGCACGCGTGCGATAGACCTGGCGCTTTCGCAGATTGAAAAGCAGTTTGGCAAGGGATCGATCATGCGCCTGGGCAGCAAAGAGGCCATCGTTCCCATCTCCGTTATCTCTACCGGATCGATTTCTTTCGATGCCGCGCTGGGTGTAGGCGGAGTTCCCCGCGGACGCGTGATTGAAATTTTCGGGCCGGAATCCTCAGGCAAGACAACCATCACGCTACAGATCATCGCCGAAGCGCAGAAGGCCGGCGGCATGGCTGCATTTGTCGATGCCGAGCACGCGCTCGATCCGCAGTATGCCAAAAAGCTCGGCGTCGACGTGGATAATCTGCTGATCTCGCAACCGGATTATGGGGAGCAGGCGCTGGAAATTACGGAAGCGCTGGTGCGTTCGGGCGCGATTGATGTGCTGGTCGTGGACTCAGTCGCGGCGCTGGTGCCGAAGGCGGAGCTCGACGGTGAGATGGGCGATTCCCACATGGGCTTGCAGGCACGTCTTATGTCACAAGCCCTCCGTAAGCTGACTGGCACAGTTTCAAAGTCGCGCACGTCGTTGATTTTCATCAACCAGATTCGGGAAAAGATCGGCGTCATGTTCGGCAACCCGGAGACGACGACCGGTGGCCGCGCGCTGAAGTTCTATTCCTCTGTGCGCGTCGATATCCGCCGCATCGCTGCGGTGAAAGAGGGCGATGTCGTCGTGGGCTCGCGGACCAAGGTAAAGATCGTTAAAAATAAGGTCGCCGCGCCATTCCGCGAGGCGGAATTCGACATTCTGTACGGCGAAGGCATCTCGCGCGAAGGCGATGTGCTCGACCAGGCGGTGCTGCACAATGTCGTGGAGAAATCCGGCGCCTGGTACAGCTTTTCCGGGGAACGCATTGGCCAGGGCCGGGAGAACGTCCGCCAATACTTCAAAGACAACAAAGACACCTTCAACCGCGTCGAAAGCACGCTGCGCCAGAAACTCGGCATTACAGCTAAGAGCGATGCGCCCGAAATACCGGCGATTCCCTCCGTCCCTGTCAACGGAGCCGCCCAGGCGCAGGAAGCTGTGAAGGCAGTGGCAAGAAAATAGCTCCTCTCCAACGAAACACAGAAGAAATCGCGGGCGGCCAGTTCATAAAATGGCCGCTCTTGTTTGACAGGGATTGCAGTATGTATGTATGTTGATGTATGAATAAATCCTTAATAGAAGAAGAGGGCAGGAATGAAATCTTCCGATCAAATCCGAATCTATGCAGGGAAGCAATTTGTCGAACCCGTTCGACGGGGTACCGGGACGATCGTCAGCATAAAAGCCGGCGACGTCGTAAAAGGGATGGGCCTAAGAAACAAGACTCCCAATGTCTGTACTGCGCTTCGGTCGAAGATCTTTCAAGAACAGTATGATTTGGAATTGCTCGAAGAACAGGGCCCTCCATCCGGCATGAGCACGACTGTTGTTTTCACTTACCGGGTCCTTGACCGCAATCAAGCGAAAGGAGCCGAGTCCGCGGCATCACCGAGGTTCGAACGGCTGCGTGGGATCGCCAGAGCACTTTTTAAGAATCCCGGCGATTGGGAACGCTCCATTCAGAGCGACCGCCGGAATTTCTATGGCAAGATCGATAGCAAGCGCACGGGTAAGCGCGGATGAGCCGCATTTACTGGGACACCATGCTTTTTGTGTATTGGATGGAGGGCAGTCCCCAGTACTCGCGAAAAGTCCAGGAACTCCGCGCCAGCATGCGACAGCGACGGGACGTGCTTTGTACCAGCGCGTTGGCTTTGGGAGAGTTGCTGGTAAAACCAAATCAGCTGAAAAAAACGGATCTGGCCTGGGCAATACGCGATTATTTTCAAAGTTCAGAAGTCGAGCTTCTGTCCTTCGATGCGCAAACCGCTGAAATTTATTCGCACATCCGTGCGGAAAATAATGTCTCTCCGGCGGACGCGATTCATTTGGCTTCGGCGGCCCAGGCCCGTACCGATCTATTTCTCACAAACGACCGAAGGTTGTGCCAGCTTACAATTCCAGGGATTCATTTCATTGCGGGACTGGATACGAAATTTTTGTAGCCCATCCCTTCCTCTGTGGCGGCCATTTTCAATTCTAATGAACGAGCGATTTTGGCTGCATATCAAAATTTACTTGCTATTCGTCTGCTCCGCATGTTAACTACTGAGTCAACAAGTAGCCTGTGGACGATTAGCAGAAGCGTGGCGCGCGCCGCGACGCAAGCTTGACTGAAACTCTTTATCGAGGGAGATCCATGGAAGCGCTCAAGATTGGCACTACGATTCGCGGGGTCCGTTTGCAAAAAGGGATGTCGCAAGGAGACATTGAAAAACGCACGGGGCTGCTCCGCTGCTATCTTTCGCGGGTGGAAAACGGGCACACCGTTCCTTCGCTCGACACACTTTATAAAATTGCCGGAGCACTGGACGTGCCGATGGCGCATTTCTTTGCGGAAAACGCGCTGAGCTATGAAATGCCGGCGCAGCGATTCAGCGATGATGAATTGCGCTTTCTCACCCAGATCCGGCGCTACTCGGCAAGCTTGAACGAAAGCGATCGCAGATTGCTGCTGGCCATGGTGAAAAAGTTCGCCGGCGCTGAAAGCAACTAGGGCGGATCGAACGGTTGATCTAGAGCGTGTTAACGCTTGGGTAGACCCCGGACTTTCGTCCGGGGATGAGGGGGCGCCGGAATGCGCCTTCAGGCGCTGAGGTTCGAAGCTTCGGAGTTGTTCTTCCTATGGATGGGGGCGTTGGCAGTGTACCCTCAGCGCCTGAAGGCGCGACCCGGATTCGACTTCGGTCCCCCGGACTGAAGTCCGGGGTTTACCCGCAATCTGTCCAATCGAGCACCTGGATATTATGATTTGAACTCAGTGTGGGAGTCAGAAGTTCGCTTCAATAAGCTTCAGCATTCGTTCCGCTGCAAGCTAAAGAAAACGCAGGTTCCTCGACTGCGCTTCGCTCGGAATGACAAATTTATTGAATGAATTAACAACTCACGACCCTAACGAGTAGTGTGAACTGGCCCTAACTGAATCCCACTCTATCCGCAAAGAACGCGGCGAGGATGAGGCACCCAGATTCAACTAAGCCAACTATTTCCAGAACCGCACAATCCCATATCCAAACAGGATCAGGATTCCGGCAACGATAAAAAACACTATGCGCTGCCGCTTGAAATATGGGTCGCGGCCGGTTCCCAGAACCGGAGCCAAAGGTACGCCCATTGCCAGTCCGGAGAGAAACCCTCCCAGATGGGCCATATTGTCAATCTTGATACCGCCGGTGTAGAGCAGGGTCGAAGCGCCGATCGCCAGGTTGATGACCGCGAAGTAGATGACGCTGCGGCGTAAGCGGCGCAGTTCGGCGCGAGGGAACGGTAGATGCGGTGAATTCAGCAGCAGAATAAGAATTCCTGCAATTCCAAATACCGCGCCAGATGCGCCTGCTCCCACGATGCCGGGGTCCACGCCAGAACTAAGCAGGTTGCCCGCGACACCGGTCAGGACGTACACCGCGATGACGCCGAAGCCTCCAAGCAGAGGCTCCCCCAACAGGCCCAGGTTCCAAAGACACCACATGTTGGTGCCAATGTGGATGATGCCGACGTGGACAAAAGTGGCCGTCAAAAGCCGCCACCATTGGCCATACAGAATTTCGTTTGCGCCGCGGCTGGCTCCCCAGTGGAGAATGTCGGCGGCGGTTGGCGCCCACCAGGAGACGCCCTTCAGCGTCATCAGCAGGTACACCGCGACGTTGATGCCGATCAGGATATAGGTTGCCGGCGCATATGCCCATCCGGCGAGCAGACGTGAGCGGGCCTGCGATGCAGGCGGCTCCTGCGTGTAGTAGCCGGACTGAAGATCGTAGCCGGTCTGGCGATTCTCGTCCGCATCGTTATATCCGCGCGCATTCGAGCCGCGCTCAATATCTCCGGACGCGGGAGGCAGAATTTCCACCCCTTGAGTACCCCTGTCATTTCGCCTGTCGTTCCAAATACTCAGATCGAACTCTCCTGGAGGCGATGCTCCCACCTGAATACAGGCTATCGGGCACCCACGTAGAACACAATGATATAGCGCCCTCGGAATTGAGGGAATTGAGAAAATCCGTTCGTGAAATGTTTACATCTTTGTTGCGCAATACAGCAGCTTGCCCTGACTAGCCCATGCGCCGCATACATTAAAATCAGTTCTGACCTCTTGAAGAACGGAGCAGCATGAAGCCAATTCGGCGTGTACTGTTAAGCGTCACCGATAAGTCCGGAATCGTCGAATTTGCGGGCGCCCTGCAGCAGCAGGGCGCGGAGCTTGTCTCGACCGGGGGAACAGCGCGGGCCTTGCGCGACGCCGGACTTACGGTCATGGACATTTCCGATCTGACCGGTTTTCCAGAGATGCTCGATGGCCGGGTGAAAACGCTGCACCCGAAGGTGCATGGAGGCATCCTGCACGTGCGTTCGAATGCCGAGCATCAAGAGGCGGTGGCGGCGCATGGCATCCAGCCTATCGACATGGTGGTGGTGAACCTCTACGCGTTCGAGGCTACGCTGCGCAAGCCCGGCGTGCGCTTCGCGGAAGTAATCGAGAATATCGATATTGGCGGTCCGTCGATGTTGCGCTCGGCGGCAAAAAATTTTGAAGATGTGGCGGTCGTTACTTCGCCGTCCGACTATCCAGCGCTGATCGAAGAACTGCGCGGAAATGAAGGTAGACTCAGCCGCACTACTCGCTGGCAACTGGCACGAAAAGCTTTCGGCCTGACCGCAGCCTACGATCTGACTATCGCCAACGCGCTGGAGGCCATACCCGCGCTGCCTGCCGAGGAAACTCCGTTGGCTTTCCCGAAGCGCGAGGAGTTGCCCTTCCCAGCCACGTTGCGTTTGGCGTATTCGCAGGCAATGCCCCTGCGCTATGGGGAAAACCCTCATCAGCGGGCGGCGTTATATACCGACGGCAGCGGAACAGGCATCGCCGGGTTGCGCCAGTTGCAGGGCAAGGAGCTGAGTTACAACAATCTTGTCGATCTGGACGCTTGCTGGGACCTGGCGCTCGAGTTCGGCGATCCAGCCGTCGCCATCATCAAACACACGAATCCCTGCGGCGCGGCCACCGCCAGCTCCATCCTGGAGGCGTATCAGAAGGCGCTGGCTTCCGACCCAATATCGGCCTTCGGAGCTGTCATCGGAATCAATCGCGAAGTGGACGGCGAAGCCGCCGCCGAGATCGTCAAGCTGTTCGTCGAAGCGATCGTTGCGCCTGTCTTCAGCGCGAAGGCAAGAGAAATCTTTTCCGCCAAGAAAAATCTTCGACTTGTCGAGGTGAATCCGTCGGAGCCTGGGCGAGTCATAAAGCAAATCTCCGGGGGTCTGCTTTTACAAGACGCCGACCGTGGGCACATCGAGAGCAGCCTGCTCAAGACGGTCAGCAAGCGGCAGCCAACCCCGGATGAGATGGATGCGCTGTTATTCGCCTGGCGTGTTACGAAACACGTCAAATCAAACGCAGTTGTCTATGCGCGCAATGGACAGACGCTCGGCGTAGGGGCAGGACAGATGAGCCGCGTAGATGCGGCCAAGTTTGGCGCAATGAAAGCCACTTTGCCGCTTGCTGGGTGCGTCGCCGCGTCGGATGCATTTTTTCCCTTCCCCGACGGTCTGGAAATGGTGATTGCGGCTGGCGCTACGGCCGTGATCCAGCCCGGCGGCTCCGTTCGCGATGCGGAAGTGATCGCCGCCGCGGACCGGCTGAATGCCGCTATGGTGTTCACCGGCATGAGACATTTCCGGCATTAGGCCGCGATCATTCCTTGGGAAAGCTCTCCATGCAGCAATTCACGTTCTCGATCCGGCGCGCTGGTTCTGCGGATGCCCAGGACGCATTCGGACTGATCGAGGAGTATTGCGGAGAAATTAACGTCGTCGTCCGTGACCATCGCAAAGAGCTTGAACATTATCTTGCCGATGAGCAAGGCGGCATCTGGCTCGCCCGCTGCACTTCCCGCGTTCACACGGCTCCGGCCCAGCGCGAGATCGCAGCCGGCTGCATTCTCCTTCGTCCATTATCGCGATTGCCGGGTGCGGGAGAGATTAAACGTTTGTACGTTTGCAGCGCCTACCGTGGACGGGGGATTGCGAAGGCTTTGCTGCTTGCGCTCGAACAATATGCATGTGAGCACGGAATGTATTGGCTCTATCTCGACACGAAAGACGACCTGCACGCCGCTATCACGTTCTACCGGCAGTCTGGCTATCAGCCATGCGAGCGCTACAACGACAATCCTCAAGCGACAATTTTTATGCGGAAACAGCTAGTGTGGTTTGACAGATAGTGTGGTTGAAAAATAATGTCAGTCATTCACTGCGCTGGGTTTCCCAGGAAAGGCCGCTCATCATTCCAGCCGGTGACTATAGCATTTGCTCACGCGGGCTGAATGGCAATATTGAGCGTGATGCTTCCATTCGGCTGCCCTGCGGTAGTCAAAACGCTTTCCGCAGGGATTTGAGCGGGTTGGCCTACGCCGGAAGGCGTGCGTGAAACAAACCACCGCTTGTGAATGGTTTTCGGCGCAATCAGAGGCAGTGTCATGCGTATCGGATTGGGACCGGCAAGCAAATCCGTCACCTTCAGCATGAGGTGACAGACGCCGATGACTTGCACCGACCCTTTGCTCTGCCCCGCGATAATGTCGCCCAGGGAACCGGCGGCAAACTCCAGCGCAGCGGTAACGATCTGACCGCCGGGAACCACGAAAACCGCTGCGCCGAGCAGGTTGCTGAACACTTTTTCCAGAATCAGCGTGAGATGGCTCGCATCGTCATTGCTGGTGATCTGAATCATCAAGGGACACTCGTCCTCGATTTCCTCATCTTTGAACAGGCCGGGAGCGTGAACGCCGTCGCCATTCGGCCCGTAGAAATCGGACATGTCGAACATGTAGGGCTGATTGTCCTGCAGATCCGCCTGGACCAGAGAGACAATGGCTGGAATTCCGCCACGCGGATAGTCCAGAGTGGCACTGATCGCATTATTTTTCAGGCCACCCGCGTGATTGGGCTGGCTCCCCGGGGCGTCTCCATTGGAGGTGACGGTGATGCTCTCGACCATCACCGTCACCTTGCAGTTTGGCACGGACTGACCTCAATTTGAAATCGAATGGCCTGCTCCCTTTCGGCTACTTCTTCAACAGATGCAGCCAATGCCGGCTGAGTAGCCAATGCATCTTCACAGTTGCTTGGATTGCCGTCGGCGATCGAAGCCATTTCGCGCCATCTTCACAGGCTCCAGCGTACAATCAAAGTAAGGGCACATTAGCCTGTTTCAGTCCGTGTACGTCGCTGCACAGGGTGCGAGGTAGTGTTTCAAATGATGAAGGTTCGAGTCGCCGAAGGGAAGCTCTCTTCTTTGTGGAGATGGCGGAAAGTTGTAGTGTTCGGCGCTGCACTCACATTCTCAGCCGCCGTCATGGCACAGAGCAGTTCACCCGCGAATGCTGCGCCGCAAGATAACGGAGCCACGCCTTCGCAGGTTGGCGTGACTGGACTACGCAGTCAATCTTATTACCACTTCGCGCTCGGCCATTTATATGAACAGTCGGCGGAACAGTATGGACGCCCGGACCTGGCTACGCAGGCCGTCGAGCAATATAAGCTGGCAATCACACACGATCCGAACTCGGTCTTCTTGCAGAACAGCCTTGCCGACACCTACTTCAAATTAGGCCGGATTCGCGAAGCGATCGAAACGGCACAAAGAATCCTCAAAAGTCGTCCCGACGATCTAGCGTCTCACAAACTGTTGGGGCGTGTTTATCTGCGTTCATTGGGCGACACCGAGTCGGGGCAGCAACCGGGTCCGATGCTGGATCTGGCGATTCAGGAATTTCAAAAGGTCGTGGCCCTGGAGCCGGATACGGTGGACGATCACCTGCTGCTCGGTCAGCTATATACGCTCAAGCACGATACAGCCGACGCGAAGGCACAATTCGAGGAAGCCCGGCGTATCGATCCCGGCTCTGAAGATGTTGTGTTGAACCTGGCGCGCCTCTATGGCGATCAGGGCAATTTTCCGGAAGCATTCAGCGTGTTGAAGAATGTTCCCGCAGACGAGCGCACGCCAAAAATCGATCTGGCGCTGGGCGCAGCCTACGACCAGACAAAAAATACCAAGTTGGCGATCGCCGCCTACCAGCATGCGCTGAGCTTGCAGCCTGATAATCTCGATGCGCAGCGGGCACTTGCCGAAGATTTACTCAGCGACAATCAGCCGGACGCCGCCCTGAAGATTTTTGAAGGCATCACGACCCAGGATCCAGAAGATGCCCACTCCTTCGTTAGGCTGGCCGAACTGGAGCGCATGCAGGGACACCTGGGCAGGGCGGAGACCGCGCTGCAACGTGCCAAGGCACTCGATCCAGACTCGGTCGAAGTGCGTTATAACGAGGCGATGACCGACCAGGCCCAGGGCCACCTCAACCAGGCTGCAACTCTGCTGCAGCAACTGGCCGAATCCACCAAACATGCCAACGAACAGTACACGGCGGACGAGAAGAACAACCGCGCCATTTTCCTGGATCGCCTGGCCGCTGTTTATCGCGATCAAAACAAAACTGCCCAGGCAATCGATATTTATAAGGAAATGATTGCATTGGGTGGACACGACGCCGAACGTGGTTATCAGGGCGAGGTCGACACTTACCGCGAAGCCAAGATGTATCCGGAGGCCACAGCGGCGGCGCAACAGGCCGTGCAAGCTCTGCCTAAGAACGTCGACCTGCAACTTTCTCTCGCCGGGCAACTCGTCGATACAGGCAAGTTGAAAGAGGGCGTCGCGCTTGCAAAAACTCAGCTACAGGGCACCAAGCAGGACCGCGTGGTCTGGCTGACGCTGGCGCAGATATATACCCGGCAACATAAGTGGAAGGACGCTTCCTCCGCTATCGATCAAGCGGAAAAGCTGGGTACTTCCAAGCAAGACATGGGCCTGATCTACTTCCTGCGCGGAGCACTCCAGGAAAGACAGAAGCACATTGACGCCGCGGAGCAGAATTTCCGGCAATCGCTCGCTGTCGATCCAAACAACGCGCTCACTTTGAACTATCTCGGGTACATGCTTGCCGACCACGGTTTAAAGCTGAACGAAGCGCTTCAACTGATCGAGCACGCGGTCAAGCTCGACCCGGAGAATGGCGCCTACCTGGACTCACTGGGCTGGGCTCACTACAAGCTGGGCCAATATGCCCTTGCCGAACAGGTACTAGAAAGGGCGATTGCGTTAATTCCGACCGATCCCACCGTGCATGACCACCTGGGAGAGGTGTACGCCTCTACCGGCCAGTTGCAGCAGGCCGTGACGCAGTGGCAAAGGTCGCTGACAAATTACGCAAATTCTGCTTCGGCAGATGCTCCTCCCTCTGATGTGAGTAAGGTACGCAAGAGGCTGGATAAGGCCAAACTGAAGCTGGCGAAGGAAGAAGCCCACGCCACGGCTCCGCACCAGCCCTAAGCACGCATGCTGGCGACCTCGCTCCGCTCCTGTGCTGTTGTCGGTGATGCAGGCGATCCGCTGACTGCGCGAGCGCATTGTGAACCGCGCCACACCTATCGCTCGCCGTTTCAGCGAGACCGGGACCGCGTCATTCATGCTCGCGCATTCCGGCGGCTCGCCGGCAAGACTCAAGTATTTACTCACCGTTATTCCGACCATTTCCGCAGCCGCCTGACACACACGATTGAAGTGACACAGATTGCGCGCACCGTCGCCAGCGCGCTCGACCTGAATGAAGACCTGGCGGAAACGCTGGCTCTGGCGCATGACATCGGGCATCCCCCGTTCGGCCATGCCGGAGAGCAGGCCCTCGATCGCCAGTTGCGCGCCCACGGTCTCCGCTTCGACCATAACCTGCATGCTCTGCGCATCGCGGAACATTTTGAGCAGCGTTACGTCGAATTTCGCGGGCTCAACCTCACGCTCGGCGTGCGCGAGGGGATCATCAAGCACTCTCACGATTATTCCGCTGCGGAACATCCTGAGTTGCGCGAGTATTTCCTTGATCAGTTTCCGCCGCTCGAAGCACAGATCATCGACCTGGCGGACGAAATCGCATACCTTACCGCGGATATTGACGATGGCATTGAGGCGGAGATTCTCTCTCTCGATCACCTCTGCCACAACGTCAGTCTGTTTGCGGAGTTTTATCGGCAGCTTGAAATCCATCATCCCGTCGCCGCACCGAAACTGCTGTTTCACGAGTCGCTCAAGCGAATGTTGAACGCGCTGGTGAATGATTTAATCGTGACAACGCATCAGCGGGCGACAAATGACGGGATCGAAAGTCTTGAACAGGTGCGCCATTGGAGTAAGCGGCTGGTGGGACTATCCCCGGCGATGGAACAACGCCGTCGAGAAGCCAAGGAATATCTCCTCCGGCAGCTTTACCACGCGGAAGATCTTGACCAGAGTCATGCTCTCGCGGACGAGACGATTGCAGGATTGTTCCAATATTTGATGCGACATCCAGGGCAACTGCCGCCAAACCAGCAGACGCAGGTCGCAAGCGAGGGCACGCCGCGCGTGATCGCGGATTATATTGCGGGAATGACCGACAATTTCATCTCCGAGCAATGGCGGGTTGTCCAAGAATAAACGCATCTTCCACGATGCGTATTTCCGATCCCATGAAACACAACTGGCTTCATGAGAGCCTCGCATGAGCTGGAAGAACGAACCTTGAAGAAGAGGTTTGTCGGCAAAGTCCACCGGCTGGCGCGATTCTCCTACACCGGCAGCAAGCAGAGGAAATCGCGAAAACCTGCGCCCCTGCCGACGAATTGACCACGCATTGAACGTCCAAACAAATTCAATTCGCGGTAGAAATATCACCGGCCACGCGCGATGGCTGGCGACATTCTCTTTATGTAGATGCATTCCGGAGGCCAGGTGATGGTCTTCGAAATTTGGCCCCGAGGACAGCATTTGTTTCTGCAGGCGTTTGAGAGTTGCGCCGGACCTAATTCAGTCCATGGCGATTGTTTCGCCTGGAGTGATCGCGCAAAGCCGGCACAGTTTGCCCGCTTTCAACCCAGGCGGTGTAGATCATATCGCGCAACATGGCCGCGCCGGCAGCCATTCTTTCAGCGGTAAAGCTGCGGGATTGCGCTGTTCCAGCACCCTCAAAGCCGCCAACCTTTTCCACGCGATAGACCTCCGCAACCTGTAGATGGTTTGCGCGCAGATAGACGACAAAATCCTGAAATGGAGAATCCAGGAGGCGAGGCGTGGCGGGAACCAGTGGCTGAATGTCCGGGACGCGCATATTCTCATGCACGAATCCGGTTTCAAACTTGCTGTGGATGCCGCGTGTCCGCGTAAAGTTTTCAGGATTTTTGGCTTCAACCCAACCGTTGTAATTGATGGTCGTGTGCAACGGTTGCGAGCCGTCAGCCACGTAGTGGCCCAGCACTCCCGCGTCATACAGGATGGCCTGTTCCGCGCCATCAACCGCCTTGTGCGCGACCAGACGCGCGCGGTACTCGCGCATATCTATCTTCAGCCGCTCAAAGTCTTCGTTTGCCTGCCATGGAAGCAGGCCAACGCTTTGCGGGGTAAGTTTCATGGCCAAGGTCGGATCACGAACCTGCGCGTCATAAAGATCCCGGACAAAGTCGAACCGCCTCTCAGGTAAGCCATCGGGTGAAGCGAGGTCCGCCAGTTCGAGATCGATAAAGTGATCCGGCGCCTGCGCGGCGCTCAGCTCCGGTTCGGCGGAGGAACGCCAGCGATCGGGCTCGGGTCCAAGATATTCCATTTCCTCGAAAGACTTGGGAGTGCGCAGAAATGCAGGCAGATCGACATTGGAGGGCAGCATCTCGATCGCAACCTGATTGATCATCTTGTGAGCGTCGTTGCCCCAGCCGAAGGAGAACTGGGCAGAAAGGAAGGCAACGAAAACCAGAACGAGAGCGCGGCGACAAAATAGCGATCTTCTCATGCGTTTGCAAAGTATACGGAGCCACAGCGACCATAAGCTATAAATCGAGAGCGATCCGCCCGTAGCCATTCCCGAATTTGCAGGGAATTTACAGAATGTCAAAACGAAACGCAGCGGCAATTTTGCTATCCTGACCTTTATGCCGGATAAAAAAGAACTGCTCAGCCAGCCCATCGAACACATCGACATTAAGCAGCATGACGTACGCGCGCTCGTAGACGCCATGCAAGCCATGGCCTATTCTTCCCGCGATCTGGCGCGTGCCGCCGGAATCTATGAACGCATGCTGCGCGATCAGGATTGCGGCGTAATCCTATGCCTGGCCGGTTCGCTGATCAGCGCGGGCCTGAAGCAGATTTTTGTCGACCTGGTCCGCAATAACATGGTGGACGCAGTTGTCTCGACGGGCGCAAACATAGTCGATCAGGATTTTTTTGAAGCGCTCGGCTTTCGCCATTACGTTGCGGGCGACGAATTCAAGTCCGGCATGCAGGATGGCGTCTTGCGCGAGTTGATGATTGACCGCATCTACGACACATTCATCGATGAGGAAGAACTGCGCATCTGCGACGAAACCACGCAGGTCATCGCCGATTCTCTGCCGACCCGTCCGCACAGTTCCCGCGAGTTTATCCGTGCCATGGGCGCTTACCTGGAGCAGCAAGGAAAAACACCTGCAAAAGGCGGCGCGGACTCCATTGTGCTGGCTGCCTATCAAAAAGAAGTGCCGATCTTCTGTCCGGCTTTCAGCGACTGCTCGGCGGGATTTGGCCTGGTTGCGCATCAACACGCGCGCCAGGACAAGGCAAAAGTTTCCATCGACTCAGTCAAGGATTTTTACGAGCTGACGCAGTTGAAGATCGCCAACCCAACCACCGGCCTGCTGATGATCGGCGGCGGGGTACCCAAAAATTTTGCGCAGGACATCGTAGTCGCGGCGGACGTATTGGGCGCGGATGCCCCGATGCATAAATATGCCATCCAGATCACTGTGGCCGATGTGCGGGATGGCGCTCTTTCCTCCAGCACCTTGAAAGAGGCCAGTTCCTGGGGCAAAGTCGACACCGCTTATGAACAGATGGTCTACAGCGAAGCGACACTGGCGCTGCCGCTGATTGCCGCCTATGCCTATCACAGGCGCGCCTACGCGGAACGCAAAGAACGTCGGTGGTCGCGACTGCTCGAGCCGGTCACGGCGTAAAGGACTTCGATTCCTGTTCCCGCGTAAGTCCTCATTCTACCCGCAAAGAACGCGGCTAGAATGGCGCACCCGGCCTGATGATCGCTCAACTGCAACACACCGGCTAAAAACGATGTTCTTCTTCTACAGCGACTGCCCTCACGGATCTGCCGCTGCTATTTCCCGCGGACAGAGAAGCCTCTGTCTCTGAGCGCAAATTAGACACGACAGTCCAGTTGCTGCGCTTGCCCGTCTCGGGAGTAAACGGCGGCAACGGCTGCATTAGCAGGCGGCCCAGCTGCACAGCTTGCGGTTCATACATGCTGCGTAACTCCCGCAACCGATCCAGCGAAGCCGTCGCCGAGCACAGGACAAATCCGGCGTTCGCTAGCTGGTGGCAGACTTCCTCTACTCGATCCGGCGGCAGACGATCTTCTGTAGAGCCGTTCACGCTAAGTGAAAAAATGTGCGCCAGGTCGATCACTGCGTGCCGCGCAATAACAAAAGTCTGCTGCGCCTGCCGCGCCGCTTCTCCTTCAACTGTCGCGATCAGGACGGCACATGTATCCAGCATCGCCACCAGGGCGCCCAACCAGCTTTGATTGTCATGCTGGGAGCGAAAGAAACAGAGCTGCGGATAGGAGATGTGGCTCTCCAGCAACTCGGCGCTCCAGCGTTCCCACTCCACCAGAAGCGCCTGCAAGGCCATTTCGCCGGGCGGCCCAGCATGGCGGCGCAACAGCTCCAGCGCCGTCGGTGGAGAACCTGCCCGCGCGTCCAGCAAAATGATGCTCACTTCGCGTCGGGAAAAAGCTCCATACAGCACGGGCAGATATCCGATGACACCGGCCACGAACGCGAGACCTGTACCGCCCTCCAGCGCCACCAGGAAGCGCGCCATCACTGCCAGCGGAACCACATCGCCCAAGCCCAATGTGAATAAGGTTGTTCCACTTACATACAGGTCCGTTTCCCAATTTCCAAGCGAATGCGCATCCGCAAACGGCGACCCTAAAGCGTGGTACAGCAGTCCGAATCCGAGAATCAGGCCCGCTGCCCATACCATTACCAGCAGCAACAGCGAGAGAGGACCGAAATAGCTGAGAAAGCTCTCGCGGCTTCGCGTTTGCCGCATACGGCCCGCAATGGCTTTCCAGGGGATCCAGGTCGCCGTCAGGAAAAGGCGAGAGATGCGCAGCCTGCCGCTGGCACGCCGAGGCAGGATAATCGTCTGAAATGCATCCACCAGGACTTCCGACAGACAGAGCAAACCGGCAATCAGGCTCAACAGATTCATCTTCAGTTCTCAAGCAGATTGAATCATGACTCCTGCATCGACGACCAGAAAATCTGGACGCCGGCATGCATTTCCTGCGAGTGCGCGGCCATAGAAACCGTTTGAAGTCACAAAACCGGCGTACGGGACACACACGGCAGTTCACGCGCCCCACTGCACACTTGCCGGTGCACACATTGCGATTCGATCGCTTTGATCTTGCTTGAAGAAGCGAACGCGCTTTTGCGTTCCTGAACGGGAAGAGACTTCCTGGGAGCGTCCGCTCAGCGGCTCTGCACCGTTGGTTCTACACTGAATGGCATGTACGGACTCGGGCGTATTCTCATCTCGATTGGCGTCGTAATCGTAATTGTCGGCATCTGTGTGCTGCTGGCGGAGATGTTTCACGTGCCACTCGGACGCTTGCCGGGAGATTTCTCCTGGCGAGGGAAAAATTCAGGCTTCTATTTCCCCCTGACTACCTGCATCCTGATCAGCGTCGTTCTCTCTTTGCTGCTGTATATTCTCGGCCGCATCCGCCGCTAAGATCAGCTTTTCTATAAATGTAAACCAGCGGAACGAAACCGGAAACTGATCCAGGCCGCTGACGCAATGCTAGACTCATCGTTTGGCAGGCGAGGTCGCGATAGCTCGTGCTGCAAACGAGTTGAGAGATCTTTTCGTGAACCCCTCTTTTAAACAGCCTTTGAATCCGGAACTCTTCTCACCCCGCAGACTCTCTGCTCCGCAGATGGACCTTCTCTTCCCTGCTGACGCTCAGGCCTCTCCGTCTCAGGATTTCGTCCGGCCTCCGTGGACTGTGCGTGAGCTGGTTGCGGAAATCCGCAACCATGTCGAGAAGGAATACCGGGACGTGCGCGTGGAGGGAGAGATCTCAAATCTGCGCCAGGCATCCTCCGGACACATTTACTTCACCTTGAAAGACGACCAGGGTCAGATTCCGGTGGTTTTGTTTCGCGGCAAAGCACGCCTGTTGAAGTTCAGCCCCAAAGATGGACTTGCGGTGCAGGTGCGCGGCGGCATCTCCGTTTACGAAGATCGCGGGCAGTTGCAGCTGGTGGCGGAGAGCATGGAGCCGCGCGGCATCGGCTCGCTCCAGGTCGCGTTCGAGCAGCTTTACGCGAAGCTCAAAGAGGAGGGATTGTTCGACGCCGAGCGCAAACGTCCGCTGCCCTCCTATCCGCGCGTCATCGGCGTGATTACCTCCCCGAAAGGCGCGGTCATTCACGACATCCTCAATATTCTCGCGCGTCGTCACGCCAAGGTTCAGGTGTTACTGTGTCCGGTCGCGGTACAGGGCGAAGCGGCTGCGATCGAGATAGTCGAAGCGCTCGCATGGTTCGAGAAGAACCGTTGTGCGGACGTGCTTGTCGTAGCTCGTGGCGGCGGCTCATTGGAGGACCTGGCCGCGTTCAATAGCGAAGCAGTCGCGCGCGCCATCTCAGCTTCGACGATTCCAGTCGTTTCCGCCATTGGACACGAGACGGATTTTACGATCGCGGATTTCGCAGCGGACCTGCGCGCTCCAACGCCTTCCGCCGCGGCGGAGCTGGTCACCGATGCACAGTACCGCGTGGAGGAACATCTGGACGCGCTGATTGCGCGGCTTGAAAGAGGAACGCGCTATCAGCGGATGCGCGCACAAGAACGTTTGTCTCGTCTGGATGCTGCGGCCGTGTTTGCGCGGATGCAGCATGGATTGGCGCTCCGTCAGCAGCGTGTCGATGAGCTGCGCTTCCGGCTGGAGTCGTTCTGGGACAAGCTGTGCGCCGCCGCCGGCCAGAAAATCCATCTGCTGCGAGCGCGTCTGATGCAGCAGGATTTGCGCCGCCAGTTGGCGCTTCATCAGGAGCGTTTGCGGGCATTGCGGGGGACATTGCTGCAGGCCAGCAATGTGCCGATGGAGCGCCGACGCACGCGCTGGAGCCGCGCCTCGGACAGACTGCTGGCTCTTTCACCCTTGGCTGTTCTGGAGCGGGGTTACGCGCTTGTCTATCAGAATGCCGGGGCGGATGCAGGGGCTGAAGCAGGCGGCTTGGTAAAAAATGCGGAGCTTCTCCGTGCTGGAGATGGCCTGCGGATACGTTTCGCTCATGGGCACGCACGCGCACGCGTGGTAGAAACAGAGAAGGACCTCCAAGAAAAACCATGAGAAAGCTTTTTGGCACAGATGGAATTCGCGGCGTCGCCGGTCAATTCCCGCTCGATAAAAAAACCATATACGCAATCGGTCTCGCGCTGGCACATTCTCTGCGGAAGCAAACGCCGAATCCAAATGTGCTCCTTGGTATGGATACGCGGGAATCGGGACCGTGGATTGCCGCCACCCTGAGCCACGGCCTGCGCGAAGGCGGCGTCGATGTCACCAGCGCAGGTGTAATTCCCACGCCGGGAGTGGCGTACCTGGCACGAGCCGGCGGATTTTCCGCGGGTATCGTAATTTCTGCCTCGCACAATCCCTGGGAAGACAATGGAGTAAAAGTCTTCGGCGGAGACGGCTACAAGCTGGCGGATGCGGTAGAACTCGCGATTGAACATGAGATTTTTGGAAGGCTTCTTGATATCAAGGAGCCCAATCCCTCCGCAGCCGTTGCGCCGGAAACGGACTGTTCTCTGCGCGCCAAATATATCGATTTTTTGCGCGATCAGGTCCCTGACCTCCGGCTGGATGGAAAAACGATCGTCGTCGATTGCGCCAATGGAGCGGCCAGCGCCATCGCGCCGGAGTTGCTGTCACACCTCGGCGGAAATCTCGTATTGACGCATACGACACCCGATGGCCGCAACATCAACGAGCAATGTGGCGCTCTGCATCCTGAGATCGTCGCGAAAGAAGTCGCCGCCTATAAGGCGAACCTGGGCATGACCTTTGACGGAGACGCCGACCGCGCGCTGTTTGCCGACGAACACGGCCACGTGGTGAACGGCGATGCGGTGCTGTTGATTGCAGCGCGCGATCTACAGTCGCGTAACCTGCTCGTCAGCGATACGGTAGTTGCCACGACGATGTCAAACATGGGACTGGAAGCTGCTTTGCGCAAGGATGGAATTCGCATGCTGCGCGCGGCGGTCGGCGATAAATATGTTCTTGAAGAGATGCAGCGCAATGGCGCGGTCCTCGGCGGCGAACAATCAGGGCACATTTTATTTTTGGACCGCAGCACGACAGGAGATGGATTGCTGACCGCGTTGCTGGTCCTCGACATCCTGCACCGCTCCGGCGAGACATTGTCCGGATTGAAAAGCGATCTGAAGATATTTCCGCAGGTTATCCTGAACGTCCGCGTGCGGGAAAAAAGGCCGATGGAAAGCCTGCCGGCTGTTGTGGCCGCTATTCGCGATGCCGACGTGGAACTGCATGGCAATGGACGCGTTGTTGTACGCTATTCTGGCACCGAAGCACTGGCGCGCGTGATGATTGAGGCTGAATCCGAGCAGGTGATGCAACGGCATGCCACCCGCATTGCCGACGCGATTCGCGCGGAGCTGGGTGTCTAATCCCAGGTCTCAGAATCGAGACCTGGGGCACCCAGATTGAATGATTATTGCCGCATCGCTGATTTATTTCAGATCGCGCCAGTTCGGGCCGACACCGACGTCGGCAACTACGGGGACTTTCAACTCGATCACTTCCTCCATTGCCTGCTTGACGAGTACCCGGACTGCGTCCACTTCGTCCTTCGGTACATCGAACACCAGCTCGTCGTGGACCTGCAGAACCATTTGGGTGCGCAACTTTCGCTCGCGCAATTCATGCGCGATGCGGATCATCGCCAGCTTGATCAGGTCCGCGGCCGTACCCTGCAATGGAGTGTTGACGGCGGTGCGCTCGGAAAATCCGCGCATGTTGGCATTGCGACTGGCAATGTCTGGAATGGGCCTTACACGTCCGAAAAGAGTGCGCACGCTTTGCGTCCGCCGCACTTCGTCCAATGTGCGATCGATAAAGGCCCGCACGCCTTGATACCGCTCAAAATATCGATCGATGTAAATTCGGGCTTCCGCCGGTTGAATGCCCAGCTGCTGCGCCAGCCCGAATGGCGAGATGCCGTAGACGATCCCGAAATTCACTGCCTTGGCGCGATTGCGTGTCACTTTATCCATTGCTTCGATCGGAACGCCGAAGACCTCCGAAGCCGTAAGCGTGTGGATGTCGACATTCTCGCGGTATGCCTTCAGCAACAGCGGATCTTCCGAGAAATGAGCCATCAGCCGCAATTCAATCTGCGAATAGTCCGCGGACAGCAGCACGTTTCCTTCCGCCGGAACGAAAGCGGCGCGAATCTCCCGCCCAAGCTCGGTGCGAATCGGAATGTTTTGCAAATTCGGATTCGTGGAGGAGAGACGTCCGGTGGAAGTACCGACAGCGTTGAAGGTAGTGTGCACGCGATGCCGGTCATCCGCCAGCAATGGGAGACTGTCTGAATAATTCGATTTCAATTTGGCGAGCTGGCGATATTCCAGCACCAGCCGCGGCGCGTCATGATGTTCTGCCAGCTCTTCGAGAACATCCTGGGCCGTCGAAACTACTTTGCCTCGACCATATTTGATCGGTTTTGGCAGCGCCATTTTGTTAAATAGAACATCCCCCAATTGCTTGGGAGAGTTGATGTTGAAGCGATGCCCGCAATTGCCATAGATGCACTCTGCAAGCTCGTGCATCTGCGCTGCTAAACGCTCGGAAAATTTTTCGAGGTTCGCGGAGTCGATGCGGACACCGGCATCTTCCATTTCCAAGAGAATCGGGGCCAGCGGGAGATCGATGGTCTCATACACATTTCGCGTTTCGGAGTGTTCGACCGCATCTCGAAGTTTTGCTGCAAGGCGCGCGATCGTTGCTGCGGCCATGGGAAGCGCCTCTTCGCCTTCTCCACGCAGCGACTGATTGTCGAATCGTGCGGCAACATCCGCCAGACGATGCGTGGCATGCGTCGGATTCAGCAGGTAGGAGTAGAGCATCAAGTCATCGCGCACGCCTGCCAGCTGAATTCCATGTGCCCGCGTGGTGCGCAACAGCGTTTTAAGATCGTAGACGGATTTAGGCAGCATGGGGTCTTCGAGCGCCGCGCGCGCCATTGCCGCTGCCGGACTCTCCCATTGCACGCGGAATGCTTTCGTGTCGTCAGACGCCAAGCCAAACGTCAGCGCCGCAGGGGTTGCAGTCTCGGTTGAAGCCTGAGTCTCGGCTTTCTCCATCACATCCAGCAGCGACAGGGAGCCTTGGGCAGGTTCAGTTTCCACATTTTCTTCTAAAGAGAGTGGCGGTTCCTGAATGGTTGCGTTTCCGGTTTCGCTGACAACTACGAGCGTTCCCGTGCGTGCGTCCGCCAGCAACTGCTCGATCTCGTGGACCGTCGGATTCATCACCAACTTTGCGCTCTGTTTTGGCTCTTCTTCCACTCCCAATTCTTTGATGAGCGTGGTGAATTCAAGCTCTGTAAACAGCTCGCGGCTGGCAACCAGGTCGGGCGACCGGGTCTGCATCTGCTCGAGATCCAAATCCAGCGGCACGTTGCAGTGGATCGTCACCAATTCTTTGCTCAACAAAACTGTGTCGCGATTATTCAGGAGAGATTCGCGATACGTCTTGCGATTCACCTCACCGGCACGATCGAGAGCCGATTCCACGCTGCCATATAACTGGATCAATTCAACGGAACCCTTGTCTCCAATGCCGGGAGCACCGGGAATATTGTCAATTGAATCTCCGCGCAGCGCCATCACGTCGACGACTTGTTCTGGCGGAACACCCAGCGCTGCGATAACGCCGGCACGATCCAGCACCAGGTTTTCTTTGGCTGGATTCAGCATAAAAACGTTGTCGCCAACCAACTGCATCATGTCCTTATCGTTCGAAACGACATAGACCGGATGCCCAAGATGCGACGCCTGCCGGGACAACGTGCCGATCACGTCGTCGGCCTCGAAGCCTTCCTGCTGCAAGATCGGAATGCGCAGCGCCTCGAGCGCGCGTCGAATGTATGGCACCTGCTGCACCAGATCCAACGGCATCTCCGAGCGGTTGGCCTTGTATCCGGCATAATCCACTTCGTCGAAGACTTGCGTCCTGCTGTTGAATTTTCTGATCTTCAGCTCTTTGGCACGTGCGTCGCGAAAGACTGGCGCGCTGACGTCAAAAACAGCGGCGAGATATTGCGGATTGAAATCGCGCCGCAACTTATTCAGCATGTTCACAAACACGTAGACGGCTGCCGTGGGCACTCCGCTGCGCGTGGACATGGGACGCTGGCGCTGCATCGCGTGATACGCACGAAAAATGAATCCCATGCTGTCGAGGAGAAATATTGCGGGTTTTGCGGGCTGAGTCGCCATCTTCCTAGAGTCTATCCAATCAGGGAGTCTACCGAATTCGCCGCGGGATAGACCGGTTCTCCTGAAGGTCTATATCGAGGAGAGTATCTATGCGCAGCCTTTCCTTAAAGAAAGGCTGCACGTAAGGGATCTTGGCTATCTATGGCATCAGGAGAACCGGTCTAGTCATGCCAGGAACATGCAGTCTCCATACGAAAAAAATCGATATTGCTCCGCAACCGCGTGGTTGTAGGCGGCGAGGACTTTCTCCGTCCCGCCGAACGCGCACACCAGCATCAGCAGCGTCGATTGCGGCAAATGGAAATTAGTGAGCAAGCCGCGCACCACGCGGAACTCATACCCGGGAGAAATAAACATCTGCGTAACGCCCGAATGTGCGCGGAGCTCTCCGCCTTCGGCAATGCGGGCACAATGCTCCAGCGTACGGACCGTCGTGGTGCCGACGGCAATAACCCGGCGGTCTTCGCACAGCGCGCGATTCACTGCCTGCGCGGTTTCTTCCGGCAGCGTGTACCGCTCGGCATGCAAATGGATGTCCTCCAGGCGCTCCACGCGAACTGGTTGAAAAGTTCCCAGGCCGACGTGCAACGTCAGGGCGGCAATCTCCACACCACGCGCGCGAATCGACGCCAACACTTCCGGCGTAAAGTGCAGTCCGGCAGTCGGCGCAGCCACGGAACCACGCTCGGCTGCAAAAACAGTCTGGTAGCGCTCACGATCCAAGCGCTCGTCCTCGCGGTGGATGTAAGGCGGCAACGGCATATGGCCGAGTTGATCGAGAACAGCGTAAAAATCAGACACGGGCGCGAACCGTAACCGGCGCTCTCCAAATTCTCCGCGCCCGACGATCTCCGCACTCAGGAGCGGCGCGGAATTATCGATGCTGCCGGAATTCTCCGGAGCCCCAAAATGCAATCTTTCGCCAACTGGCAATTTGCGGCCTGGACGCACCAGGGCACTCCACTCAAATGGAGCATGCTGCGCGGTCAACAGCACTTCGACACGCCCATGCAAGTGTTCTCGGGCCGATGGATTCCGAAGGCTGACTGGCTGGGCATGCATCCCGGCGCGCCGTGCAAACAGTCTTGCGGGCAGCACGCGAGTGTCGTTGACCACCAGCAGATCGCCGGGCTGTAATAGCCCAGGAAAATTGCGGAAGAGGTCGTCCTCGAACGCTCCTGTATTACGCTCAAAAACAAGCAACCGCGAAGCCGCGCGATCTTCCAGCGGCTGCTGCGCAATCTGCTCCGGCGGCAAAATATAGTCAAAATCACGAACCAGCACGAGATTTATTTTAGTGGTTGCCGCGTTCGCAAGAACTGCAACTTCGATGCAAGGTTTTCAGCCGGGTTAACGGGCAAGTTTCTTGCGATGGATATGTGCTTCGACAGCGTGGTGGGCACTTTCCAGCGCGTCTTCCACCGCGCGGCGTGCCGTTTCGCGCGAGCCTTCGTCTACCTCCGGCGAGACAGCGACGGGCATGTGCCAACCAATCACGACAGTCGAAAACGGTTTGGGAATTAAAAATCCGTCCCATGATCGCAACTTCCACGCGCGAATGGGGGCAGCGTAAAAGATGCCGACACCGCCGCCGACCTGCTGCGCCAGCTTCACCCCTCCCGGCTTCGCCTGATACACCGGGCCACGTGGACCATCGGCGGTAAACGCTGCGTAATTGCAGCGGGTTCCATCTTCCGCCTCGAGCACACGCTGCATTCCCAGCAGGCCAGCAGCACCGCCACGTGAACTCGATCCACGAATCGTTGTATAGCCAACGCGCTGGATGGTTTGCGTAATCAGCTCCCCGTCAAAACTGGGGCTGATCAGAATTGCGATTTTACGTTTGCGAAAGTGGTAGGCCACGGACAGCAGCGAGCGGTGCCACATACAGTAGACGCGCGTTTCGGGATTTTCATCGGCGTGCGCGCCCGCGTCTCCGATCTCTTCATACTTCAGCGTGGCGCCCAACAGACGGATCAGCGCTGCGCCAACCGGCGGCAGCACTGCCAGCGCAAGGCGCTGCTTCAAGCTGTGAGTTGCGGACACATGGCCATTCTAGAGCGGATTTTCTATTGCTATCGTCAACTATTCAATGCCGAAGCGGTGCTGCATCTGTTCGAGAGATATCCCACTCGTTTCCGGGTAATAAAAGAGAACGATGAAGAAGTCGATCACCATCATGACGCCGAAAAATATAAATGGGTATGCGCCGGACGACATCGCCATCATAGGAAATATCAATGAGATGACAGCGTTGGTTATCCAGTGAGAGGAGCTTCCCAGGCTCTGACCTTTGGCCCGGACGATGGTTGGAAACACCTCACTGATATACACCCAGACAACGGCGCCCTGCGATACCGCAAAGCAGGCGATATACGCCATCAGGAGCCAGACAAGCCAGCCAAGATGTTTGTGGGTGAAGAAGACAACTGAGATCGCCGTCAGGCATGCCGTCAACCCCACCGTTCCGAACAACAGCAGCTTCCTCCGGCCAATCCGGTCAATTACAGACATTGCAAGCAATGTCGCCACCAGATTTGTAGCTCCAACCGCGACTGCCTGCAGATCTCCAGAAATCTTGGATGCTCCTGCAAGGGCAAAAATATCATTCAAATAATAGAGGATTGCGTTAATCCCAGATAACTGGCAGAACATACCGACCGTAATCGCCAGGAAAACCGGCAGCCGATACTTCCGTGAGAACAGCGGCTCGGCTTTCGCCGACCGCTCCAAGTGAATGGAAGCAACGATCTCATCCAGTTCTTCTTTCGGTTTCGGAATTCCAGTAAGGCGGAGCACATTCAAAGCTTCGTCCAGCTTTGCCTGTGTGGCCAGCCATCGTGGACTCCGCGGAATCCCGAACAGCGTAATCAGAAAAAGGAGGGCCGGTACTCCGGAGATGCCAAGCTGCCAGCGCCATTCGAGCGCGCCAAGGTGCAGGGTACCAATCAAAAAATTCGACACATACGCAAGCAGAATGCCGCCGACAATATTGACCTGAAAAAAACCAACCAGCCGCCCTCGCCATTCGGCTGGTGCGATTTCCGCAATGTACATCGGTCCGAGTACGGAAGACCCTCCGATGCCCACGCCGCCGATGAAGCGGAAGGCGATCAGCGCCGTCCAGTTCCAGGCGAACGCGCATCCCAGCGCGGAAATCATATAAAAAATCGCCATCACTCGAAGGCTGTCCCTGCGGCCGAATTTCTGTCCTGGAATGCCTGCTGTCATCGCCGCCAAAACTGTCCCGATCAAAGCGCTTGAAACTGTGACGCCCAGCAGCGCGGGGGAGAGATGATACGTCTGCGTCAGGGCATGCGTGGTCCCGGAAATAACCGCAGTATCGAAGCCGAACAGCAGTCCGCCCAGTGCGCCGACCACAGTGCTCTTGATGACATGAGAATTGATGCTCATTGAGACTCCATAAAATTTGTGCCGATCGCAATCTCAAACAAGGTTTGCATGATGTGTGCGATCTGTACAGCAGGAGTGTGGGATGTCCCCATGCGTCGGTGAGGTCGTCATGCACGTTACTTCGGTTTTTCCGAGTGCAGTTTCTGTCTGCGAAGATGTTGCGAAACCGGCTATATTTCTCCTATCCAGGAGCACGGAAAAACGGGGATCTTCCATGACAAAGTCCATGAAAAACTTTCGGCCAGCAGCAATCCTGGCCTTGGCCGTCTTGTGTTCTCCGCTACTGCTCTCGACCGGCTGCGGAGCGAACGGCATCGATTCCGTCGTTTCTGCCCAACAGAGCTATTCGAACGCCAGCCTTACGGGCACCTATTCGTTCAATGAGGTCGGTTCCACGAACGGCCTGTGGCATGACGGCAACGGTACACTGCAATTCGATGGCAACGGAAACGTCAAGGGCACAATGACCAACTATTATGTCGGTGCCAACCCCTGCCAGTTCAGCATTGCTGGAACGTATACGCTTTCCAGTTCGGCGAGCGGCACAGCCAGCCTGACCACGACATCGACAAACTCGAACTGCGTCGGTAGCGCTGGAACTGTAAATCTTCAGGCGGCGCAGCAAGGCCAATCCCTGGCCTTCGCCGAGACAGACGGGCAAAGGCTGGACACCGGAACGGCGCTGAAGCAGTAGGCATTCCCGTGAGGCACCGAGGAGAATGGCGGGGGGGTACCTTGGCCAATGTCCGCATGTCCAGCAACGCGCTTCCGCATCCGATGGAAAATCGCGTGCGACCGGGTGCGTAAGGGTATAGGATTTCCCCAATGCAGTTCCGCACACTTTAAACTGTAGGTCTCGTCTTGGCACGTTCCAACGCATCCCGCGAAAACTCGCATCTACTTGCGGTTGTCGTCACGGTGGCGGTAATTGCGGCTCTTTATCTTGCAAAAATTGTATTGCTGCCCCTCGCGCTGGCGATGCTTTTCGCTTTCCTGCTCGCGCCTCTTGTCACCCTGTTGGAACGGATTCGGCTGCCTCGCGTATTGGCGATTCTTCTGGTAATACTTGCTTTCGGCACCGGCGTGGGAGCCATCGGCTGGACAGTCGTCGGACAATTGATACAGGTCACCGACCACTTGGCGGACTATCAAGAGAACATTGCCAACAAGGTCGCCGTCTTCCATCACACCCGGGAAACCACTTTCAGCCATGCGCGGCATGAGGTGGAGCATCTGAGCGAGCAGCTTGGAATCTCCAATCCGAACACGGTCAGAGATCGCCATCGCCGAAACGCGAAACCGTTGGGCGCTTCACCGGAGCGACCGGTTTCCGTACAGGAAGTCAGTCCGTCGAAGGCCAGTCTCGATTCTCTCCATGGTATTTTCGATCCGCTTGCATTTTTGTTATTGGTTACGGTTTTCACTTTCTTCATGCTGCTTCAGCGGGAGGACCTGCGAAACCGCCTGATTCGGCTGACCGGACATGGCCATCTGAATCTGATGACGCAGACCATGGACGAAGCAGGCAGCCGCGTCAGCCGCTACTTTTTGTTGCAGCTGCTTGTCAATGTTTGCTACGGGTCGATCATCTTCACCGCTCTGCATTTTATCGGCCTACCCCATGCACTGCTCTGGGGCGCGCTTGCGGGATTCCTGCGCTTCATTCCATATATCGGCGCTCCTATCGCTGCACTCCTGCCGACTTTGCTGTCGATGGCGGTGTTCAACGGCTGGACCCGGACCCTGCTCATCATGGCGCTGTTCTTTGTGATCGAGGTGGCAACGGCGAATTTCATTGAGCCGCATCTTTACGGAAAACAGACCGGGCTTTCCTCGCTGGCAATTCTGGTGGCGGCCGTATTCTGGACGCTGATATGGGGGCCGGTCGGGCTGATCTTATCCGTCCCTCTGACCGTGTGCCTGGTAGTAGTTGGGGCACATGTGCCGAACCTGCAATTTCTTACCGTGCTTCTCGGCGACCAGCCTGTCATGCCGCCTCAGGCTCATTATTATCAACGCCTCCTGGCCGGCGATGAACATGAAGCCGGCCAGGTACTAGAACAATACCTTAAGGACAAACCACTCGAAGATCTTTATGATTCAGTTCTGATTCCAGCCCTGAGTCTGTCAGAGCAGGACCGCCATCGCAACGCTCTCGATGACGAAACCGTCAGCTTCATCAATCAAACCACGCGAGAACTGGTGGAAGAGATCGGCCTTAGACCCAACAGGACCGGCGAACATGCACCGGCTGCAATAGAAACCGGAGCCGATTCCGAGCCTCGCTCCATCAACATGGACGGTAAGGCTTCCACCACGTCGCCGGTTTCTCCGATGAAAATCGTATGTGTACCCGTCCGCGACGATGCGGACGAAATTGTCGCCGTCATGCTGACCCAGCTATTGGAACGAGCCGGCCATCCCGCGCAGGCAATTTCCGTCCGACGCGTAGATGAAATGCTGGCAGAGATCGCGCAAGCAAAGCCGGACCTGGTCTACCTGTCGGCGTTGCCCCCCTATGCCATTTCCTCTGCCCGAGGCGTCTACAAAAAGCTGCAAGCTCAACAGCCCCCTCTAAAGATCGTCATCGGATTATGGAATTACACCGGAGACGGGGTCAAAGGCGCCAGAGAAATAAGCGGGGGAGAACAGGACCAGCTCTCGACGACCTTGGCTCAGGCTGTATCCAAGGCGTCGTCCGAGGCCGTATCCGAGACTCCTGACTCCGCAACAGCAACCTTGCCGCCAGAGGAAAGCGCGCCGGATTTACCGTTGGTCCGCGCGTAAATATTCAAGCAGCCAAGGCGTAGAGCGCATGTTCAAAACGGCTCGTCATCCAGACCCTTGAGCGACGCAATTCGGGAAAGTCCTCGTTCTTTATACAAACCCCAGGTTTGCTGAAGAAAAGCTTCCAATGTTCGGGAAGATCGTCGCCAGTTGGCCGGTACTCACGCCAAACCATTGCGCCAGTGTTGCCGCATACTGCACGGAAGCAGTCGAAGGCACCCAGCGGCCATTTGCGCCGGAGTCATCGGGGCCGCCCAGCGCCAGCGTTGGGTATGTTCCGTACATCTGTCCTCCCTTTACCGCGCCTCCGATTACCACGTGATGGCTTCCCCACGCGTGGTCGCTGCCATTATTGGAATTCGGCTGGAACGTCCTGCTGAAGTCCGACATCGTAAAGGACGTAACATCGGATTCCACGCCCAGTTCCTGCGTCGCCTGATAGAACGCCGCGAGCGCCGGACTGATCTGTGCCAGCAGACCGCTCTGCACCGTGAGTTGGTCGGCGTGCGTGTCGAAGTTCCCGATCCCCGCAAAGAAGATCTGCCGCTGGACCCCCAGTGCCGCGCGCACCTGGATGATCTGCGCAATCTGCTGCAGTTGCGCGGCCAGCCCATTCATCGGCGGGAACACCGTCTTCAGCGGAGTGACGGATTGCACCGCATCGGCAAGCGTCTTCGCGTATTTGTATGCATTGGACGTGATCGTGTTGTCGGCCTGCACCAGCGACACTCCTGAATCGAATGTCAGCAACGCCTGCGCGGTCTGCTGCCTTGCGGTGCATTCCGAACCCTCCGAGCATTGCGCTCCGCTCAAGTTCCCCGGGCTCACGGACACGGGAGTGCTGCTGCTGCCATTGCAGAACAGCGTGTCGCCCGCCACCGATGTGATCATCGGAATCTGCGCGCCCTGGTTGTAGCTCGCGCCCAGCATATCCGCAATCCGCCCAGCCCAGCCGGTCGGTGTTGCCGCGCTCTGGGCTGCATTCTGCCATTCCAGTTGCTGGTCCGGATGCGAAAACAGGTTCGTCGGGGCCATCTGTCCCGCAAGATACTCCGCGCGCGTCAATGGCTGCACCAGGGTCCCTACATTCGTTACCAGAGCTGCGTTCTTGTTATTGAAGAGGGTTTGAATATCCGGCAGGTTGGGGTTCAACGCGAAGTTCGGCGCGGACGTCAGCGGCAGCAGCGTGTTCTGCGCCAGCGCCAGCGGCCCGCGAATCGTCGAGTAGTTCTGGTACCCTGCCGTATCGAACGGGATGAGCGTATTGTTCGCATCGTTACCGCCGAATAAAAATACGCAAACCAGCGCTTTGTAGTCCGACGAGGTCTGCGCCAGCGCGTTCCAGGCTCCAAATGGCCGCAGGCCCAATGCATTTCCCGCGGCCGCGAACGATGCATATTTGATAAAGCTGCGCCGAGTTGTGCTCATCTTCTTTGCTCCTTCCACTGCTGTTCATCCTGCCCTAAAGCGCCGCATTTGGGTGCCCCATCCTAGCCGCGTTGTTTACGGCTAGGGTGGGATTCACGAATTGGTTCGAATAAGCCCGGATCAATAACTGTCTGCTCCCAACTGCATTTCCCTTTAGTGCATCACCTTATACTGCGAGGACGTAATCACCAGATACGCCGCCACCCGCACCCGCTGCGCCGGATCGCTCAATCCGCTGACCTGGGTAAGGATGGCACTGCGCATCTGCGCCGGCATTTGCCCATGCATAAACAGCATGCCCAGCGTGTCCACCAGGTTGCCGGGATTGCTGGCGGCAATCTGGCCCAACGCGCTGGTCGCGCTCAAATCCACGTGGAATGCGGAGATTTTATTTTCCACAAAACTATCCGCCAGTGAAAGACGAAGAATGGCGCTGGCCGTGTTCTCCAGGCCAAACTCCGGAGCATTCAGCGTCGTCGATGGAATCACATACTCCGGCGGATAGAAATTGAAGACGCTCGGAGAGCGGTAGGGGCGCTCACCCAGGTTATTCGAGTAACTCGACAGGGAATAGTAGAACCCATTCGGGTCCGTGTTGGTGTAGCCCAGCCCGCGCATCACCGCGGTCATCCACAGGATCGGTTCGCGCAGGTGCCCGCCGTCGAAGGCTGCGTTGGTGTCGCCCGCGCGCGCTTCCTCGTCCATCAGGATTGCGCGGACCACCGCCTGCATATTGCCGCGCACACCGCTGCCATCATTTGCAAAAACGGCGGCGACGCGCGCCACGTAAGCCGGACTAGGCGTGCTCGTCACCAGATGCTGGATCAGTTGTTTGGAAACGAATGGACCGACATTCGGGTGGTTGAAAATGTCGGTCAACGCGCCTTGCAGGTCCTGCTCCGCGGACTGCCCGGCGGGCAGCGTCGTGCCCAGCAGCAGTGTTTTTGAAGAGATGTCATGGTTGTTTTCCACCGCCGCCATCGGATCATCGTAGTTCGGCTTCTGGTTCGGAAACACCGTCGATGGGCCGCCGCCGGGCGCGGCATACGTCCATCCCGTATAGGCCCGCGCAAATGCCTGCACCTGCAGTTCCGTAAATGTCGGTATGGGATGTCCGTCGCCGTCCAGCTGCGGCGTGCCATCCGGGTTCAGCATCGTCAGGCCGATGGTGAACAACTGCATCAGCTCGCGCGGATAGTTTTCATTTGCAATCTGCCCGGGCGCGGCCTTGTTGCTGTTCAGCATATTCAAGTAATTGCCCATCGCCGGTGAAAGCGACACATCATTCATGATGGTCAGAAAATTCCCGAACGCATCTTTCGCCAGGACGTTGGCGTAGGGAGTCACCGCGCGCGCATTCACGGTGTCGCTCGAAACCACGAATAGTTCGCTCAGCGCAAACGCCACCCGTTGCCGCAGCTGGTCTGGACCGGTCAGCACTGTCTGCCACCACTCCGACTCTTCGCAGGGCACAGTCGAGTTGACGCACGCCGCTGGCGGTGGAGTCGCAATATCGGGCAGCGGCGTCGGTGGAGTGTTGAACTGCTCGTTCAGATATCCGCTCACTCCCACCTGCTGCACATGCTGGATATCGGCCAGCGCCGGACCGAACGTCGCCTGATCCAGCAGCCGTGTCGCCGCCGTCACTGTCGTCTGCAGGACCTGCGCATTCAGGCTGGGCGAGGTCATGGAGCCGGGATCTGGATTCACGACATCCACCCCCACCGTTGCCGTCCCGCTCGCCACTGTGATCGTCGCCTGCAAATCCGTTGCGGAAACATAGTTGGTGGCGACACTCTGTCCGGCAACCTGGATTTGCGACCCACTCACAAAACCGCTGCCCTCGACATCCAGCAGATAGCTGGTCCCAGTTGTGAGAGTGGCGGTTGCACCATTCACCGCAGGCGTGGGATTCAGGATGCTCTCGCTTAAAGTTCCCGAAGCAGACGGGGACGCCTGGCTAACCGCTGTAATTGTCACCGTATTGGGATTGGGAATACTGGCCGGCGGAGCATAGACTCCGCTGGCGCTGATCGTTCCTGCAGTAGCGCTTCCACCTGTCGTTCCGTTCACCTGCCAGGTCACGGCAGTATTCGGCGTATTCGTCACCGTGGCGGCGAGCTGGACCGTTCCTCCCAGCCGCACCTGACTGCCGCCACTGACGGTTACTTGCACTTGCTGCGTGCCTGGCGGCGTATTGCTTCCGCTACCACTCCCACCTCCACATCCCGCGACGAACAGGCCCAGGCTTGCAGCCGCGGCAATCGCAAAGGAAAACCGAGTTGCCTCACAAAAGACAGACAAAAGCCAAGTCTCGCGCTTGTGCACGTCAGACCTCCAGAACACTGGCCCGCCAGCGCCGGTTACGCCGGGCGCGATCGGCAATGCAAACTGGCCAGACTGGTGCTACTAACCGGAGGCCTAAAAATTAGTTGCGAGGATTCACGTTTTTATTTGTTCCGTCGGACCAGAGTGGCGAGGCCGGGTGCGGGGTGCCCCATCCCAAGCCGCGTGTCGGGGTCTGGGCGAGCGATTTGTGCTCGGGGTGACTGGGCGGCTAGGGTGGGATCCGACGATTCAGCGCAGCCGGACCGGATCATTGTCTCTGGTAGAAGCGGCGAACGGGCCCGCAGCCTACCGAAGAAGAACCACAACAATCCTTCCATCCGTGTTGAAACTTCCTCCCGTCGCCGTGCGGGCGCTGCTGATGGGATTCGAGGGCCGTACGTACGCGGCTGCCTTCGCCGCACCGACATTGTTGAAGCTGGCCAGGATAAAATCCCGCTCCTGATCGATGTCGGGATCGATGTGATGCGTGACACCGCCGGTTCGCTGGTCGGTTTCAAAGCCATGGTCATGAGTGGCTGACCCCACCCAGAGCGGCAGGCCATCGATGGCTTCTGTCGTCTTCCAGAGCCGCAGATGGTTCCGTGTGGCCGCGACTTCAATGGCGTTGGCACGCGCGTATGCCATATCCTGCGGGCGGCCGAAAAGAAACAGCGTGCTCATCGGCACCGCCATGTACGACTTGTGCGCCAGGGTTTCGAGCAATCCATGCATCAGGGCATCCTGCGGGTTGGCGTCGGTGGGGAACCAGCCAGCCTTGCTAAGATCGGCCTGCACCTGCTGCTCTGTGCCCACCAACGCAAAGTTCACCATGTCTCCCGGACTTCCCGCCTGATCGCTCACCCGGCGCGGAATTGCATCGAACAATTCCGGCGAAAGGCGGGAGGCAAAAATCTGAGACTCTGCCGGCGACACATCCACACTTCCAGCTTTGGCGGCATGCAATGCAACCGTTACGTTGTAGCTTCCATCCGCTGTCAGGTCCGGACTCAAATTTGCGCGCAGGTAGAGCTCTCCATCGGCCGGCGCCGTCAAAGTGTCACTCTCGCCAATCAGGAACGGAAGCGCCGCTTCCTGACTCCCTATGCGACCAAGAAGCGCCCCGCTGTTCGCGCTGCTGAGCGGATAAAGCCTCAGCAGGTCCTTCCACCCTCGTGTGGCCCCGGCAGGTGTTGCGTTCTGACTATCGCTCAGTGCCATTGTGCCTGCGGCCTGAAATTTGACCTGGTCACCAGCCATTAGCTGGATTCCAGTTCCCTGCCAGTCTCCGCCGGTCACAGTGATTTCGTATTTCGCTTTGCGGCTGTTGGGAGCTTCACTCGCAGCGGGGCGAGGGTTCAGCGAAATCGCCTGCACTGCCGCTGACACCGCTGGAACCGACATCACGGAGGACCCGCCGGCCGGCAAGTCCGCTTGCACCGGCTGGCTCGGGCCGGTTGTCTGACCCGCGGCAGGAAGAATCGCCGTCACAAAAAGCAGGCGGACACACAATAATCCGAGTGGGCGGCATTCCGAGAACATGGCGTGAATTATCAGTATCACGGTAGATTCCCCCTTCCTTCCGGTTTCGTCCGGGCTTTCCCATTGTGGAGCCGGCAAAGACTGCCGCGGGCCTTGCCTATAGGACATTTGCGGAGCATAATAGGCCATCTCCGCACACTTTGGTAATCGTATTGTTCACGCAACCGAGTGACAAAGTGCACAGACTGTGATTATCCGATTGAAAAAGTGCGAGGGAACCGGCAAACTCTTTGTAGCCGCGAGCATCTCTGCGGGACAGTGAATTCAGATGCGAGCTCAACCCAGGCCGTTCGAAGGGTGGAGCGCCCGTCCGCTTCACGGTTTAGCTGTTCGATATGCGGTGTTCAACAATGGCCATCGACGAACTTTCGCGATGCAGTGAGCGAAAAAGTTTGACGCCTTTCCCTGAAGGAGTGAACTGGAATATGTACTCAAATAGGCGCGGTTTCTGCGGAATCTTCACCCTGGCTGCATCCCTTGCGATCCTCGGATGCGGAAACAGCAACAACACGTATGTGCGTACCGTAAACGCGTCCCCCGGACTGACGGGCTACACCGTCCAGGTGGGCCAGACCGGCATTGCGTCCAGCCTGCCTTACGGCACGGAAGGAATTCAGCCCAAAGGCCAATATGCGACCGCGGACACTTCAGGAAATTATCGGGAAGTTGGTGCCGGCTCCAATCAGACGGTGCTTGTATACCAAACCCGCGGGACCGCGCTGAGCTCTCAGAAAACAAATTTTTTGAAAAACAGCTTCTATACGATCGTCACACTGTCTCCAGCTCCGGGAATTCATTTAATGACACTGGTCGACGACAATAGTGCGCCAACCAGCGGAAATTACAAATTGCGCTTTATGGATGCTTCGCCAAAAGCGGGACCGATTGATGTTTATATCACCGCGGTTGGAGCAAGCCCGAGCGGCAACCCGGTTATCGGCAATATTCAAGCCGATCAGATAACTTCGTATCTTCAACTTCCTCCAGGAACGCTTGAGGTGCAGATCACTCCGCACGGCAATCAGTCGACCGTTTTGTTGACGGCGCCGTTGTCTCCGTCAGCTGGGAACATTTATTCGGTATTTTTCCTGGACCCGCCGGATGCCAATTCCAGCGTATACGGGCTGCTCACCGTTCATGATCCTGTCAACACCGGCAAAACAATGTCGTCGGGAACTTAGAGCACTTTCACAATTGGTGTGCAGAAAAATAAATCTGTCATCCCGAGCGAAGTTCCTGCGCAGCAAGGACCGAGTCGAGGGGCCTGGGTTTTCTTCGGACTACACAACTGTAAATTCGCTTTAGACGTTAGCACGTAGAAAAGGCCTTCGCATCCGCGAAGGCCTTTTCTACGTGCGGCGATGGCGGCAACTTACGTTCCTTCCGACCAGCCCGCCAGATATTCTTCCTGTTCGGGCGTCAGGCGGTCGATCTTGCAGCCCATGGATTCCAGCTTCAACCGCGCCACACGCCTGTCCAACTCCTGGGGAACGGAGTAGACCTTGGGCTTCAACGTTGCGTGGTTCTGCACCAGGTACTCCGCAGCCAGTGCCTGGTTGGCGAAACTCATGTCCATCACCGATGCCGGATGGCCCTCGGCGGCGGCCAGATTGATCAGCCGGCCTTCGCCCAGCAGATAAATGCGGCGCCCATCCTTCATCGCGTACTCTTCGACGAACTCCCGTGTCTGGCGCTGTGAAGATGACAGACGCGCGAGCGCCGGTATGTCGATTTCGACGTTGAAGTGACCCGAGTTGGCGATAATCGCGCCATTCTTCATATGCTCGAAATGTTCCTGGCGCAGCACGCTCTTATTGCCGGTCACGGTAACGAATATGTCGCCGATCTTCGCGGCCTCCGCCATGCTCATGACGCGATAACCGTCCATGACGGCCTCAATCGCGCGCACCGGATCGATTTCGGTCACAATCACATCCGCTCCCATGCCGCGTGCGCGGGAGGCCAAGCCCCGTCCGCACCAGCCATAGCCCGCAACAACAAAGCGGGAGCCGGCCAGCAGCACGTTGGTACAGCGGATGATGCCGTCGAGCGTGGACTGGCCTGTGCCGTAACGATTGTCGAACATGTGCTTGGTCAGCGCATCGTTGACCGCCACTACGGGATAGTGCAGCACGCCCTCTTTCGCCATGGCGTGCAGGCGAATCACTCCGGTCGTCGTTTCTTCTGTGCCGGCCAGAACACCTTCCAGCGCATCCTTCCGCTTGGTATGGAGCAGAGACACAAGATCGCATCCGTCATCCATCGTCAGGTGAGGCTTATGGTCGATGGCCGACATGATGTGCGAGTAATAGCTGTCGTTGTCCTCACCCTTGATGGCGTAGGTAGAGATACCATAGTCGCGAGTCAGCGACGCGGCCACATCATCCTGGGTGGATAAAGGATTCGAAGCACATAACGCAATGTCAGCCCCGCCATCGCGCAACGTGATCATCAGGTTCGCCGTCTCGGTGGTCACGTGCAGGCAGGCGGCCACGCGCATGCCCTTCAGCGGCTGGTTCTTGATGAATTCCTTACGAATGATCTGCAGCACCGGCATTGACTGATTGGCCCATTCAATGCGGCGCTTGCCGAGGTCCGCCAGGTCGATGTTTTTTACGTCGGAAGGAACGGTAGTAGTCGTAGCCATAGTACTCATTTCTTGTTGGATTTGTGTTTTCCAGAAGTCTGCGGCATTGCGGAACGCGACGGACGGGGGAGAGCTGCCGAACCCTGCTCCCAACGTCAGGGTACCACTTCTAATGGGCCTCATGAAGCCCGGTTTGCCCCATCGCAGACTTGCGTTCCAGCGCCAACAGGCTCTGCTTGCGCTCGATTCCCCAGCGATAACCCGTCATCCCGCCTTTCTTTCCGACGACACGATGGCACGGCACAACAACGGCAACAGGGTTCTGGCCGCAGGCCCGCGCCACTGCCCGCGCCGCCGAAGGCTGTCCAATCGCCTGTGCCAGTTCGCCATACGACCGGGTCTGGCCGTGCGGAATCTGCTGCAACGCTTCCCAGACGCGCCGCTGAAAAGCCGTCGCGCGTACATCGAGCGGCAGGACAGTGCCGATGGGATGCTCGCGCAACTGGCCCAGAATTGCGGACAGTTGCGCCGCAAGAGCGATCTCGTCGCGCTCGACAGTTGCGCGGGCAAAATCGCGCCGCAAGCCGGCAAGCAGCTCGTCGTCCGTATCGGCGAATGCCACCGCGCAAACGCCCCGCTCCGTGGCAGCCACCAGAATCCGTCCTAATGGAGAGGACGCCGTGGTGTAACGGATCTTCTCGCTTGCACCTTGCTTGCGGTAGGTTCCAGGTGTCATTCCGAGCGCGTCATTGGAACTTTCATAGACGCGGCTCGACGATCCGTATCCGGCCTGATACAGGGCGGAGGTCACTGTCGGAGAGCTGGCCAACTCCTGCCGAAAACGATGGGTTTGCCGGGTTGCGAAATACTGGCGCGGTGTAATCCCCAGAACCTGGCGGAATAGCCGCTGCAGCGCGTAAGAACTCATACCCACCGCTTCCCCCAGTTCGCCTAAGGACGGGACCGTCTCGCGGGGCCGGTCGAGATAACGGCAGGCGGCTGCGATGACCGCAGCCTGCGGATGGACACTGTCCGGCTGGCAGCGCTTGCAGGCGCGATATCCGGCGACGCGTGCCTCATCCGGCGTGGAGTAGAACGCGACCCGGTCGCGCGCCGGCCGCCGGCTCGGGCAGGATGGCCGGCAGTAAATACCGGTGGTGCGGACGGCGTAAACAAACTGCCCATCGGCGGACGCATCGTGAGTTTCAATTTTCTGCCAGGCTCGTTCTGTATTGAGAACTGTCATAGGAACAGGATGGCATCGCCTGCGAATGGCTGGCTATCCGAATCTTGCGCTCAAAAATTAAAGATTAAGAGAAAAATCTTGGGATCGCGCATCTCGCTTAATTGAGATGCTGGCTCTGTTGACATCTTTTCACAGGGAGCAAATTTGTCATCTCGAACAAACCGGGGTGGAACGCGAAGGACCTTGTGGTCGGCCGGAAACCGCAAGATCCTTCGCTCCACTTCAGTTCCGCTCAGGATGACACCACTAATTTTTGCGCTGGATGCCAACCTAGTCAGAGATACTTTATTTGCGCGACAGACCTAACCCCGTGCAACAAACCGCATTTTTCATTCCTGTAAAGTGAGAGTGTCCATAATTTATTTGCGGCGGTTCCCGTTGAGGTTCAAAAAAAATCGCATCTTCTTGCTCTTGCTACTTATGGCAGCCGTGCTGCCGCTCTACGCGCAACCAACGATTGCAGGCAACAATGTTAAAGTAGCGTTGCCGGACGCTCCCCAGCCTGCCATAGCTATACCGGCGACTTCGCAAGCATCGCAGGATCAGAGCAGCCAGCAAACTGTGGCCGCGACGCGCTACGCGCCGCGGCTGGCCAAGTACATTGAACCGGACCAACTGACTCGACGACTTTCCCCCAGGGAAAAGCTGGAGTTATCTGTCCATGAGCAGATCAGGCCATATTCGCTCAGCACCCAGCTTCTGGCTGCCGGGTGGGAGCACCTGATCAACGGCCACCCGAAGTATGGAACGGATTCGGCCGGATTCGGCGAGCGTCTGGGTGCGGCGTCGATACGCCAGAACAGCGCGGCCATATTTTCCGATGGTCTTTTTCCGATCATTTTCCGGCAGGACCCGCGATATTACCGCAAAGGCTCGGGCAAGATTGTCGATCGGATCCTCTACTCCGCCGACCGCATATTGATCACCCGGACAGACGCAGGCAACACGGCGCCAAATTATTCGCGGCTATTCGGAGCCGCGGGAGCCTATGCGCTGACGATGGCTTACTATCCAGCCGTTAGCGCCACCTGGCCAGAGACAGCGGAAGGTTACGGGCTCTCTCTGCTGACCGGGGCATTGGGGAACCAGCTCCACGAGTTCGCTCCGGATGTAATCAAGCGTATTCGTCACCGCCATCGCAAATAGGAACACGGGTTATCCGAACCTAAATCTTTACGCAAAATAGCAGGGTTGCCCAGAATTTAATCCCAGATACGCACACCCTAGCCGTCAAAGATCGATTCATTGCTGAGGATTGGGAAGTTTTCCCTGTGCCTGCGCAATCAGCATAGGGTCGGACGGGTCCATCGATGGGCCGGCAGGAACCCCGCGCAGATTCCATGCTCCACCGAATTAGGCAACGGTACGAAACTTCGGGATACATAAAAAAGAAATTGCTGTGATATGGAGCCGCAGAAAAATATACTATTTCCACTACATTTCCGATGCAAAAGCTACAAGGAGAATCGCTTATGCCACTTGCCCAGCAACTGCTCGCAGAGTTTGAGGAGCAGGTCCCCGTCACCCGCAAATTTCTGGAACGCTTGCCGGAGGATGGGTTGACCTGGAAGCCGCACGAGAAATCGAGGTCAGCCGGGCAACTCGCTTTGCATATCGCCGGTGTGCCGGGCGGCGTTATCCGGCTGGTGCAACAGAACCGGGCACAAGCGCCCGATTTCAGCAATATGCCGCAGCCCTCCAGTCTGCGGGAGATCCTCAACACATTCGAGGAGAGCGTCGACGCAGTCCGAACCCTGTTGCCACAGTTCGACAACGCCCGCCTGCAGGAGACGTGGCGTATGGTGCAGGGCGATCGGGAACTGTTTGCCATGCCGCGGGCACAGTTCTTGCGGGATATCATGCTCAACCACTGGTATCAGCACCGCGGGCAGTTCAGCGTGTACCTGCGGTTGCTCAATGTGGCAGTGCCGGCAAGCTGGGGACCCAGCGCTGACGAGCTGCCCGGCTTTCCGCAGAACAGGCAATCCGCTTAGAACATTTTCAAGGTTTCTATGGTGCGAGCGAGATCGCATCCCACCTAGCCGCACAAAACGCGGGCCGCGTCTTTGAGATTGTCTCCGAGAGAAAGATCCAAGTTCGAGACGACTATTGCATTGAGAATTACGTGAACGATCCGAGGACAACGCCGGAAGAGCAGGTGATCACCGAAATACTTGTTCCTACGGTTTAGGAATTCCAGGTCTCAGAATCGGGGACACCCATGGCATGCACCCCATATAAATGTGGGTGAAGTAGCTGCTGCCATCACCCTCTGGATTCTTCGCTACGCACAGAATGACGGACCTATTTTTAAACTACTTTTTAAACTACGGAAGAAGTCTGCTGCTGGGCATGCGCCGCAGGTTTTACTTCTTCGCTGGAACGGCTTCTTTCGCCATCGCTTGCTCTTTGAGAGCAGCGGCTTTGTCTGTCGCTTCCCAGGTGAAGTCGGGATCGTTGCGTCCGAAATGTCCGTAAGCGGCCGTCTTGCGGTAGATGGGCCGGCGGAGGTTCAGGCTCTCGATAATGTCGCGTGGCGTGAGCTTGAAGTTTGAACGAACCAACTGCTGCAGCTTCGCCGCCGGAATGGTACCTGTTCCGAAAGTATCGACCAGTACGCTGACCGGCTCGGCAACGCCAATCGCATAGGCCAGCTGGACTTCGCAGCGGTCTGCCAGGCCAGCGGCAACAATGTTCTTCGCGATGTAACGGGCCATGTACGCCGCCGAGCGATCGACCTTGGTCGGATCCTTACCGCTGAAAGCGCCGCCGCCATGACGACCCGCGCCGCCATAAGTATCGACGATGATCTTGCGTCCGGTCAAGCCGGTGTCGCCCATGGGGCCGCCGATGACAAACCGGCCTGTCGGATTGATGTGGTATTTTGTGTCTTCATCCAGCAACTCCGCCGGGACGGTAGCCTGGATGACATGCTTGAGGATGTCGCCGCGCAGTTCTTCGTTGGAGACGCTTTCAGCGTGCTGGGTCGAGATGACCACGGCATCTACCCGAACGGGCTTGCCCTCGCCGTTATACTCGACCGTAACCTGGCTTTTGCCATCCGGTCGCAGGTAGGCGAGCTTGCCGCTCTTGCGGATCTCGGCAAGGCGCTGGGTCAGCTTGTGCGCCAGAGAGATCGCCATCGGCATCAGTTCAGGCGTTTCGTTGGTGGCGTAGCCGAACATCATGCCTTGATCGCCGGCGCCGCCCGTATCCACTCCCATGGCGATGTCGCCGGACTGCTTGTTGATGGTGGAGATCACCGCGCAGGTGTGACAGTCAAAGCCGTAGACGGCATTGTCATATCCGACGGAGGCGACCACGCCGCGCACCAGCGATTGAAAATCGACGTACGCGCGGGTGCTGATTTCTCCGGCGATGACCACCAGCCCGGTCGCCGTCAATGTTTCGCAGGCAACGCGGCTGTGCGGGTCCTGCTCCAGGCAGGCATCAAGAATCGCGTCGGAAATCTGATCGGCAATCTTGTCGGGGTGACCTTCGGTGACGGATTCTGAGGTGAACAACAAACGGTCCGGTGTCGGCAAAAATTCCTCCTGTACCGCCTTGCAGCATTCAATTCATTTTTTCGCTGCTCAGGGCGGCGGCCCAATTAAAACTTGAAATCTCACCGTGAAATCTGGCGACTGCAACGGACCAGATTTGGCGGATTCCAACGTTACTTTCATTTTAGGCTAACAAATCCATGAATCGCTCATGCAATGGAAGATCAGCCAATGGGTAAGATGCGGCGACGGCGTGCGGATACGGGCAGCGAACGGAGTATTACCGAAGGTGCGATTTTCTGAGGGGGGCGGCTCGTCCAGAAGATGCCTGCGTCATGGCAGCGGAATAGTGGGCCGGCGGTGGCGGCGATACCGAGACCATGCGCTGGTGAACATAGCCCCACACCATCCAGCCAAACCCCGCCAACAATAGCAGCAATGCCACAACCCCGGCCCAGCGCAATTTTGCGTCGGTAATCTCACGGGCGCGGGTGGTCGAAACGTTGAGTGCGAACGCCGTCCAATCTTTCTGGGTCTGCATCGGGTCGGGTTCGGTTTTTTGTCCACTTGCGTCGAGAAAGCGCGCCACCCATTCGCTTTCATCCAGGCCCAGGCAGCGGACATAGCTGCGCACGATGCCTTTGCTGAGGATTCCTCCAGGCAATTGATCGAACGCATCCGATTCCAGCGCTTTCAGGCTGCGGACCGTCACCTTCGTGGTCTGGGCAATGTCTTCCAGGCTGACCGAGCGCCGCTGCCGTTCGGAACGGAGCGCTTCACCGAAGTGGTGCATCGGATCCATCGATGTCGTGTTAGCAGTCAAGGGTGCCATACCTGCCAATCGCATTCATTCATTAGGTACTTGCAGACTATGCCTGCACAATTTGTGAGTCAAACCGAAAATCTGTTCGATCCCGTTCTGTACGTCAGGGTACGTATCCAAATGGTAACGAATGAAGGCGCCTGAAATCCTCGTGTTTTAATCGCATGAAAACATTCTTTCGAGTGGCCCGATATACTGGAAACTCCCGGCATTCCGGACGTCTTCGGATATGCCCATACAGTTCGCGCTCTCATCACATTATGAACAAACTCGTTGTTGGAAATTTGGTTCACCGCCCCCTCCGCTCGCTCCTCAGCCTTACCGCTGTGGCGATTGAAGTTGTCATGATTCTCTCGGTAACCGCCATTATGCTGGGCATGCTGAACGATGCCAAGACTCGCACCAGCGGCATTGGCGCGGATCTGATCGTGCGTCCCGCCAATACCAGCTTTCTGGTCGGCGTCAGCGGCGCGCCAGTCTCCGCGAAAGTCGCCAATGTGCTGGGACGCCTGCCCCATGTTGCCGTCTCCGCACCGGTTGCCGTGCAATTCATTACGGGTAAGTCCCTTGAAGACATCTACGGCATAGATTACGAAAGCTTTAACGCGCTGAAGCCGTTTATTTTTCTGGAAGGGGGGCCATTTCAGCAGCCTTTTGACGTAATTGTGGATGATGTCTTTGCCCGGAGCGACAAAGGCCACAAGGTTGGAGAGAACATCTCCATCATGAATCACCAGTTTCGCATCTCCGGGATCGTGCAACACGGGAAAGGCGGCCGCAAGTTCATCCCGCTTTCAACGCTCGATCAGTTGACCGGTTCGGAGGGCAAGGCTTCGCTGTTTTATTTAAAGCTGGATCAGGTGGGCAATGAAGCACTCGTAGCACAGGAGATTAAGAATACCCCCGGCATGGAAGGGTATCAGGTGCAGACCATTCAGGACCTGGTCTCCCAGATGACTCCGACCCGGCTGCCGGGTCTGGAACCAGCCCTGAACACCGTGATCGGAATCGCGTGCATCATCGGTTTCCTGGTCATTTTCCAGTCGATGTACCTGGCCGTGATGGAGCGGACCCGCGAAATCGGGATTCTGAAGGCATTGGGCGCATCGAAAGCCTATATTGTTTCGGCCATCCTGCGAGAGACGGGAATGTTGGCTGTGGGCGGCATCGTGCTGGGCATCCTGCTCAGCTATATTGCGCGCATTGTAGTGACATCCAAATTTCCAACCATCGCATTTCCCATCACGTTCCACTGGGTACTGTGGGCGGCCATCCTGTCACTGGTCGGAGCCTTGATCGGCGCGGTGTACCCGGCCTACAAAGCGGCGCGCAAAGATCCTATCGATGCACTGGCGTACGAATAGAACGATATCTTGAGCGGATGGGCAAGATCGAACCTTCTCGAGGGTTATTGATTGCGTTGATTTAAAATGACGGGATGTCCGCGCCCCTTGCGTCACAGCCACAATCTTTCTCTGCTTCTTGATGCCCCCTCAGCCATTCACTGCGATAGCTGCATCAGGGGAGCTTCCGGCTCGTCTTCCATCTGATATCGGAATTGCTTTTGTTTCCATCGCGCGATGGGTCCTTCGAAATAGCGCCACGAGAGCGACGAAACTGCCAGCGAAATCGCCGTGGCTGCGACCAGCGCCACGCTGTGCGCCACATGGTTCCGCAGCGCCAGGTAAATCGGATAATGCACCACGTATAAGCAGTAGCTGATCCGCCCCAGCCAGCAGAGGATGGGGTGGCGCAGCAGGCGCGGCATTAAGGCCGTCGTTCCGCTGACCGCCAGCGTCACCAGCAACCAGAGCGACCATGCCAGCCAGAGCACCGTATAGTCTGTGGCATTGAAAATCCGCAGGTCTAGAACACTTCGTTTGGTGATGCCGGTGGCGAAATCGATCCAGATCGCGACCCCCAGCAGTCCGGCGACACAACCGTACAACCAGCCTGCGCAGCGCTGAAGGTAGGATCGCCAGGCGCTGCCATGGTCCTGCCACAAAATACCGACCAGGCACCCGGCGGCGAGCGAATCCATCTGCGCCAGAAAAAGTTCCTGCCCTCCCTTGGGATCGGGGTAAAAGAAGCGAATCCACGGCGTCACTAATAGAATCAGGCCAAGAATGATGAAGAGAGCCCGCCGGTGCGCACGCGTAAAAGCCACGATGGGAGCCCATAGAACGTAGAAATACTCCTCCACCGACAGCGACCACAGCACGCCGAAACCCATCACCACCCAGTTCGGATGGGGGATCACCTGAAGATGCGTGAGCAGCGGCGGTAGAAATGCCTGCAGAAAGGTGACGTAAAGAAATACAGTTTTAGCAGGCTGGGGTGTTCCCGCGCCCGCGGAAGCGGCAAAATAAACCAGCAACGCCAGAAAATAAAGCGGGAAGATTCGCAGCGTGCGCCGGGCATAAAAAACTTTCAACGCGCCGGGATGGGCCGTAAGTCGCAGCAGAATGGACGTAATCAAAAATCCCGAAAGGACAAAGAACAGGTTGACCCCCATCCATCCCCACTGCGGCCCCAGTAAAAGCAGGCTGGGATGATGAACGTAGTGGCGCATGAGCACCAGCAGGATCGCGATGCCACGCAGTCCATCCAGCTCAGGAATTCGCTGCGCCGGGCTTTTAAGTGTGGACGAGATTGGGATATTTCTCCGAAGTGTGCCAATCGCCGGCAACGGTCATCCGGCAGAATAGCATCCACGATCAGGACCTGCGTACAGACCTTTCATTTGCGCTTTACGCGCTATCGAGCGAATTGCATCAAAGACATTGTTCCTCGCAGGTTAGACTATGCAGAACAGACACGGGAATATAGATAAGGGAAAATAGCGCCTGTCCGCAACCGGGCGCTTAACCAAAGTGCATGAAAAAAACGGCAATTATTATCGGCGCTGGACCGGCCGGGCTGACGGCGGCATTGGAACTACAGCGGCATTCTGACGTCCATCCAATTGTGCTGGAGGCGACCGAGGAGATCGGCGGCATATCGCGCACCATCCGCTACAAGGGCAATCGGATGGATATTGGCGGCCATCGCTTCTTTTCAAAATCCGACCGGGTGATGGAATGGTGGCTGGAAGTGATGCCCGCCGTCGGCGCGGAGGGTGAAAATGGCGCTATCCCAATCAGCTATCAAAACAAGCAGCGGACGATTCACTCGGACAAGACGCAAGCGGATAAGCCGGAGCTCGATCCCGACCGCGATGATCTGGTCATGCTGGTCCGGCCGCGCAAGAGCAGAATTTATTTTCTGCGGAAATTTTTCGATTATCCCATCAAACTGACTCCGGAAACGCTGCGAGGTCTGGGCCTGCCGCGCACCATGAAGGTTGGCTTCAGCTATCTGCGCGCGCGCGGCATTCCCCGCAAGCCCGAGACATCGCTCGAAGATTTCATCGTCAACCGCTTCGGCAAGCAGCTCTATGGATTGTTTTTCGAGTCGTACACCGAGAAGGTCTGGGGCGTCCACCCGCGGCACATCAGCGCGGAATGGGGCGCGCAGCGCATCAAAGGACTGTCTCTGACCAGCGCGATCAAGCATTTTGTGAAACAGGCATTCTCGCGGCGAAAGAAGAACACAGGCGACTTGAGCCAGAAAGGCGTCGAGACCTCGCTGATCGAACGTTTTCTGTATCCAAAGTTCGGCCCCGGCCAGTTGTGGGAACACGTCGCCTCGATGGTCCAGCAGAATGGCGGCGAGCTGCACATGCAGACCCGCGTGACCGAACTGCGAGTTACGGAAGACGCCGGCGGCAGGCGCATTTCTGAAGTGGTAGCTGTCGATGCCAAAGGAAGAACACACATCTTCTCCGCCGACTATGTGATCTCAACCATGCCCATCCAGCATCTCATTCGCAGCCTGCAATGCACGGTTCCGCCGGAAGTAAAGGAAGTGAGCGAGGGACTGATCTATCGCGACTTCATCACGGTCGGTCTGCTGGTGAATAAGCTTCTGGTGACGGAGCCGGATGGCAGCCCGTTGAAGGACACATGGATCTATATCCAGGAGCCGGATGTCACGGTGGGCCGCTTGCAGATTTTCAATAACTGGAGCCCATGGATGGTCGCCGATCCCACGAAGATGTGGATTGGCCTCGAATATTTCTGCAACGATACTGACCCGTTGTGGACCATGCCCGACGAAGACGTCAAGAAATTTGCCGTATCGGAGCTGGAGAAGATTGGCATCGTCCAGGAATCTGACGTGCTGGATGGCCACGTGGTGCGCGTGCCGAAGACGTATCCGGCATATTTTGGCACCTATGACAGGTTCGATGTCATCCAGAAATTTACCGACAGCTTCGAAAACCTCTACCTTGTAGGCCGCAATGGCATGCATAAGTACAACAACCAGGACCATTCCATGTTGACCGCCATGGCCGCCGCCGAAAATATAATGAACAATGTGCGCGACAAGTCCAACCTGTGGGCCGTGAATACCGAGCAGGAATATCACGAGGAAAAACGCTCGTGAAGGGGAATGCGGCATTGGGCCTTTTCAGAATTTCATATCTCAATGATCTGTCATCCTGAGCACCGCGAAGGACCTCGTGGTCATCTGAAAAACTGCAAGCTCCTTCGCTTCACTTCGTTCTGCTCGGGACGACAAGGAAGCGGAGCATCGCTTCTTATTCTGCTGTTGGTCACAGTCTGTCTCCTGGCGCTGCGGCTGTGGCATATTCGCGCGGACTTTCCGAACTACCATTTCTACAGTCAGGATGGCGCCAGGTTTACCGACGAGGGTTTTTACACCAGCGCCGCGCTCCACTACTTCACTCTAGGTCATGCATATATTCCCGGCGGCTGGAATCCCGGAGTCTTTATGCCGGCGTGGCCGCTGATGGTTGGGCTGCTATTTCGTTTTACGGGCGTCAGTGTCGCGGCGGCGCGTTCGCTGGCTGTGGTGTGCGCTGGGCTGGGCGTTCTGCTGGCCTATGCGGTATCGCGTCGCTACCGATCACGGACATTCGCCTGCTTCACGGCATTCCTTGTTGCGGCGAACGCGCTCGGGTTTTTCTTCGGACGACTTGCGCTGCTCGAACCGGCTTTCGTAATGTTCTTATTGCTGGCCATTTATCTGGCCGGCCGGGTGCGCCCCGGAAACTATGTTCTTGCCGCGGCAGTAGGCATTGTTTTTACGCTGATGACGCTCACGAAAACGACAGGGCCGTTCGTGCTGCCAGCCGTGCTCTATCCCATCTGGGCGGAAAACAGAAACACGAACGGAGCAAGCCGCCTCTCAGCATGGAAGCTGATTGCGACGACGCTGGCCACGATTGTGCTTCTGCTTGGCTCGGCGAAGCTGATCTGGTTCTTCCATTACGCGGCGGACTCCAAAATCATTCTCGGAATGGATCCGCTGTGGCAGTTGGAAAACTCTCCACTCCGCCTGCTCCGCTTTTTCCTTCGCGGAACATGGATCGATCCTGTACTGTTTCCGCTGGCGGTCGCCTGCTTTGTGGCCGCAATATGGCGCCTGCGGTTTCTATGGCGAGACACCCTGTTCACGACCGCATTTCTGTGGGAAGCCGGATATGCGGCGTTCATCGTCTTTCACTACGACGGGCCGCCTCGGTATTTCGTGACATTGATCGTTCCTACGATCTGGCTGGCCCTGATCTTTACCGAATGGCTGTGGCGTCAGCAAAGGCGCATCGGCCTGGTTGTGACAGCCTGCATCGCCATCTCTGTTGCATGGAACCTCGCATTCATCGGAAATTATCTTCTGCACCCTCGCTATACCATGGTCAACGCCAGCCTGAGGATCAAGCGGCTGATCATCGCGGAGGAGAAAGTTCAGCCTGCACCGAATGAGCTGCTGATTGGCCGTGGAGCGGATGAAATTTCTTTATTGAGCGATGGCTTGGCCGCCATGGATACCGATGGAGCGATGCTGCTGGCGCAGAAACTGGACGTTTATCACCCCGGCTGGTTCATGACCTGGACAAATGACTCGCCGCTGCGTCCGGCGACCGTGGAGGAAAACCGCCGCATGGTAAAGGCAGCTACGTTTCCCGGCCTCGACCGGCAGGACAGCGGAGGAATTGTTCTCTACCGGCTTTTTCCAAAAGACAAGCGATAAGAGATGCAGGCGATGCGATGCACAATCAAAAATCGAGAACTATAGCGGATTTACCGATGGATTCTTCGCTGCGCTCGGAATGACGGACGTTTTTTTTGAACCACGTTATCGTTCAATCCGCTCTAGATGTGGCAGCTAGCAGCGCCGCGCTTTTCCAGATATTTCTGGTGATATTCTTCCGCCGGCCAGAAGGTCTCAGCGGGGACTACTTGGGTCACGATGGGTTGCGGAAATTTATGCTCCGCAGTTAGCCGCGCGATTGTTGCCTCAGCGGTGTGTTGCTGCTTTGGGGAATGATAAAAAATCACGGAGCGATACTGGGTTCCATGGTCTGGTCCCTGCCGGTTCAACTGCGTGGGATTGTGTGCATTGAAAAAAGCATCGAGAAGTTGCCGGTAAGCCACCTTCGCGGGATCGAAGCTGATTTCGAGCACTTCCGCGTGCCCAGTCCGGTCGGTGCAAACGTCGTTATATGAAGGACTTACGAGTGTTCCGCCCTCATAGCCGACAGCCGTTTCCAGCACGCCCGGAATGCGATCAAACGCCGCCTGCACGCCCCAGAAACACCCCGCTCCAAACGTCGCTTTCTCCATGGTCTGTTCCTCCCATGTACCCAGTATAGCGGGCGGCGTCACACGCCGGCAGCGCCGAAATTCGCTGTCAATTTTGGAGGGTTAAAGCCTCATTTTTGGAGAACGGGCCAGTTTGCCGCCGGATCGATCTGTCTTCGATTTCGCCATTTTTTCGCCCGCCTGCGGCTTCAGCTTCACCGCGCGATAGAGTGCCTGCACCTCCCTTGGCGTGAGCTCCCGATGTTTCCCGGGCGGCATGTCCAACACCAGCGGCCCATAACCAACGCGCCGAATCTTCTCGACGTGGTGGCCAATCTCTTCGAACATTTTGCGGATCTGGCGATTGCGGCCTTCGGTAATGGTGATTTCATACCAGGGATTGTCGCCCTGACGGAAGAGCCGCACCGTCGCGGGCGCAGTGCGGACGCGGCGTTGCTGGAACTCCCCGTCGCCGAGCGGAATGGACACGCCACGCCGCAGCCGGTCGAGCGCATCCTCGCCGGGAACCCCGCTCACTTTCACCAGGTAGGTTTTCGCCACATGCGATGCAGCGCGCGTCAACGCATTCGCCAGTTCGCCGTCGTTGGTCACCAGCAGCAGTCCCTCGCTGTAATAGTCGAGGCGGCCCACCGGAAACATGCGGAGGCGCACGCGCGAAAAGAATTCCATCACGGTCGGGCGGCCCTGCGGATCGCTGGCGGTGGTGACATACTCTTTCGGCTTGTTCAGCATGTAGTAGCGATGCTCGTCCGCGGGATGGATCAGCTTGCCGTCGACGCGAATGTGATCGTTGACCGGATCGGCTTTGCTGCCCAACTCCGTAACCAGTTGGCCGTTTACCTGGACGCGGCCCTGCACGATGAACTCTTCCGCCTTGCGGCGGGATGCGATTCCGGCGCCGGCGAGAATTTTCTGGAGACGCTCGGCGTTGCCCCTGGCGCGCGCGGCTTTCGGATCTTCGGCCTCATCCGGGGCATTCTGCCCGGCACCGCGCGGTTGTTTCACGGCGTAACCTCGCTAATTTCCTCGCCCGGCTGGGCATTGGAAACTTCCGCCGACGCGGATTGACGGGTTGAATCCATTTCGGCGGCCGGTTCAGATTCCCCCCGGCCAGCAGCGGAATCGAGCGCTTCATCCGCTGTGTCTTCCGCGAGGTCCGCAGCCATATCAGCGGCCATTTTTTCAAATTCCTCAATGCTGGGCAGCTCCGCCACATCCTTCAAGCCAAAACGCAGCAAAAATTCTTTCGTCGTTTTGTAGAGGATCGGGCGTCCAATCACCTGCTTGCGGCCAGCCGTCGTAATCAACTTGCGGGCCATCAGGCCGCCGAGCACTCCGGAGGTATCGACGCCGCGAATCTCGCTGATCTCCGGCGCTGTGACCGGCTGCTTGTAGGCGACAACGGCGAGCGTTTCGAGCGCCTGCAGCGAGAGCTTCATCTGCGGCTTCAAACTTTTAACAAAGGAGCGCACCGCATCGTGATATTCCGGCTTGGTCGCGATGCGATAGCCGCCGGCGATCTCGCGAACCTCCATGCCGCGTTCGCTGCCCGCGTATTCCGCAATCAATTCGTCAACAATCTTCTCGATTGCCGCCCGTGCTTGCCGCTCGCGGAGGCGCGCCAGCTTCTTTGCTTCCGCATCTTCCTGTAGGAGAGCGGGTCCCTCTTCGGGCTGCATCATCCCAGGTCTTACCACTCCAGCGAGCACAAATCGCTCGCCGGGAACCCCGGTCGGCGAGACCTGGGGCACCCAGGATTCATCTTGTTCCGCGGCTTCGCTGGTGGCGTTCTCGACATTTTCAAAGGGAAGCGATGCAGCCGACGCTTCCGCCAGCGCTTCGTCGGCAAAGATCGCGGCCAACTGCACTAACGATACCGGCTCGTCCGCCGCATAGATGACGGCTTCGATTTTGGCTTTTAAACTCATTGGATTTCCGGAATCTCCAGCATACCGGCTCAACGCCAGTCGTCGCGGCCTTCCATCAGGGTCGACTCAAAGTTTTCTTGTTTCTTGATGTAAATCTCGCCGAAACTGTCTTTTTGACGCAGCAGAATCGCCTGCAGCCGAACCAGCTCCAGCAATGCCAGAAACGTGCAGATCAATGCCCGCTCCGACTGTACATTCTGTAGCAGACGGCGCAGCCCGATCGGACGGTCCTCCATGAGGAGACGGCGGCGGACGTAATCGATCATCTGCGCGACCGTGACGGCGTCTTCATTTACATCCAACACCGGCCGCTGCCGGGCGCGATCGAGGATTTCGCGGAAAACGCGCACCAGATCGACGGTATCGGCGGCAATCTCGGGTTCCGCCCCGGCGTCGTCGCGAAATTCGCCGATGGCCGGATTGCTCCACGAGGACTCTTCCAGCATTTGTTTTTGCAGCAGCATTTGGGCCGCGCTCTTAAAGCGCTGATGTTCGAGCAGCCGCTCGACCAGTTCCCGGCGCGGGTCTTCCTCCTGCGCGTCCGCGGTTCCGTCGGAGCTGCGCGGCAGCAGCATTTTGCTCTTGATATGGATCAGCAGAGACGCCATGTAGATGAACTCGCCCGCGCCGTCCACGTCGGACTGCTTCAAATTTTCGACATACCCCAGAAATTGCGCCGTTATGCGCGCGATGGGGATGTCGTAGATGTCGATGTCCTGTTTACGGATCAGATCGAGCAGCAGGTCGAGCGGCCCGTCATATACCTGGCCCACGGTGACCGCGAAGGGAAAGGTGTTGGCTTCCTCTTTGGCCGCCTTCCGTTCGGCGGCTCTTTCTTCCGCCTTCTCTGCGGCTGTTGGCGTGCCGGCTTTCTTCGCGTCGGGCGCGAATGGCGGATCTGCCGGCAGGTCGAGCTGCTCCGGCTCGGGCTGTGTGTCCGACACCGTTCTCGCTCCGCTCTTGAATTGATCCGAATCCATCATCAATGGCAAGTGTAACAAGCGCCGAATACCTGCCGGCGGCGCTGCTCAGGAACCTTTAGATATCCTGTCAGGATAATGGGGTTTCTGTCTGGACCAGGTGCATGGCATCCCGCACCTGCCGCATCGTCTCTTCCGCTCGCGTTCGCGCACGCGCGGAGCCTTCGCTGAGAATCTCCCAGGCCTGCCGCGGATGGGCTTCAAACCGGCGGCGGCGCTCCTGCAGCGGGGCGAGTTCGGCGACTACCCCATCCGCCAGCCAGCTTTTGCACTCGATGCAGCCGATGCCAGCGGTGGTGCAGCCCTCGCGCGCCTTCTGCTGAGTTTCATTCGAGGAAAAAATCTTGTGTAAATCGAAGACCGGACACACCTCAGGATTGCCGGGATCGCTGCGGCGGATACGTGCCGGGTCGGTGACCATGGTCTTCAACTTCTTGCGAATGACCGGCTCAGGATCGGTGAGCAGAATCGTATTGCCATAACTCTTGGACATCTTCCGGCCATCCGTACCCGGCAGCTTAGGAGAGGGCGTCAATAAAACCTGCGGCTCCGGCAAGACCAGAGACTCCGGTTGATTCACAGCCGGATAGAAATTGTTGAACCGCCGCGCCACTTCCCGCGTCAGTTCAACGTGCGCCACCTGGTCTTGCCCCACGGGAACAAAATCCGCCTGATAGATGAGAATGTCCGCGGACTGCAGCAGCGGGTAACCCAGAAACCCGTAGGTGCTCAAGTCCTTGCCGCCCGCTTCGACGTTGCCGATCTGCTGCTGTTGCTCCTTATAGGTTGGCACCCGCTCCAGCCAACCCAGCGGGGTAATCATCGAGAAGAGCAGATGCAATTCCGCGTGCTGCGGCACCCACGACTGCACAAACAAGGTGCAGCGCTCCGGCTCAAGGCCCGCACCCAGCCAATCGAGCGCCACATCGAGGATGTTTTCGCGGATGCGCGACGTATCGGCATAATCCGTGGTGAGCGCGTGCCAGTCGGCAATGAAGAAAAAGCATTCATACCGGTGCTGCAGCCGCACCCAGTTATAGAGCGCGCCCATATAGTTGCCCAGGTGCAGCTTCCCGCTGGGACGCATGCCGCTGAGCACCCGTTTGCCTGGCGCAGGTTGGATAAGTTCCGTCATTGCGTGCAGATGCTTCCTAACGATGCAGTCTAAGTTTTGATGGTATCGGAAGTGGGAGCCTACATGCTAAGCAGAATGTGGTTGAAAATTCCCAGCATTGGGCTGACGATCATGCCGATAAACCGGGCGCCGAAAAAGAAAACCAGAATCAAACCGATCATTCCGATCGAGTCATACGCGCGCAGCCAGTTGTAGGGCAGCATATGACGCACGACATGGCTGCCATCGAGCGGCGGCAGCGGGATCAGGTTAAAGGCCATCAGGACCAGGTTCAGCAGCACGGCATAGTAGAGCAGCAGCGTCAGTGGAAACAGGACCGGGCTACCGTTCATCGCAGCTGGATCGACTGCTCCCATCTGCGCCGACATCACCGCATTCAGCACAGTGGTCGGGTTAAAGACTTTCAGGATCAGCAGAAGGATCAGTGCGGCAATCGCCGTAAGCAGATTGCTCGCCGGCCCTGCCAGGGTGGTCAGAATGTCATCGCGGCGAACGTTTTTGAAGTTGCGCGTGGTCACCGGCGTCGGCTTGGCCCAGCCGATCAGCGGAAAGCCCGCGTACACGCAAAGCAACGGAAGCAGCACCGTGCCAAATGGATCAATATGCCGCAGCGGATTCAACGTCACGCGGCCCAGCATGCGCGCGGTAGGATCGCCGAGCCGCCATGCCATCCAGCCGTGCGCCGCCTCGTGAAGGCTGATGGCAAACAGTAATACCACGATTTGAAAAATGATCAGAACAACGTGCAGATTCATGGGTCTTTGCCGATGGTAGCACGCGTGGTTCGGCTCCCGCGCCCCTTCTCCGCCTGGCGCGGAACGGGACCATACCCATTTCTACAATCCACTTACCAGCTTTTTTTGAAGATCGTGTCGAAGCCGAATCCACCGTTCTGGTCGCGCGTGGCGCTGACGGATACTTTTGGAGACAGCCGGTATTGTCCCATGATGATCTGATTTTGCGTGGAGGTCACGTTGGTAGAAAACGTGACGAACAGATTTCCGGTCACTCGCTGCTGGATCGTAATGATCGCACCTGCCGGACCCTGGGTGGTGCCGCCCGCCAGTACCGGGTTGATCGAAAGTTGCGAGATGCCCGCGATTTTCGATACCCGGCTGGTGATCTGGCTGCTTACCTGCGATGCCACCAGCGACATGGCGGCCTGATTTCCCGGCGTGGGATTTGCCACTCCGGCTTCGGTCGTTTGACCGAACGCCAGCAGGTTGATGATGTCCGCGGCCGGCAGAGATGGGTCAGAAGCATAATTTGTCCGCAGCTGGTCCACCGGCCCGTTGAAGCGCAGGTGGATGTTGTACTGCTGAATCGTGGTATTCAGCGTAAGGTTGACGACCGGTTGCGTCTCGGCGGGATTGACAAACTCGACCGTTCCTCCGCCAAGCGTGAACCGGCTGCCGTTGAAGATCAGGTCCCCATCGTTCAGATTGATACGGCCCAGAATGACGGGCTGCGCGGCGGTTCCCCGCACCTGCAGGTTCGCGGTTCCGTCCACGCTCAACGTTCTGCTTACCAGGTTCAGGTTGTTGATGGAGCTGACCGCCAGGTTCAGCTGCAGGTTCTGGCTGAATCCCTGCGACGGGGGCGGAGCGACACCGCTCGAAAGCTGTCCCATAAAGCTCATCAAATCGAAGTCGGGCGTGAACGATAAATTCTGGATGCGAACCCGGCCGCCGAGAAGCGCGTTTTCCGTGGTGCCGGCGAGCCGGAGATCGGCATCCACTTCCTCGCGCACACCCTGCGGATACAGCATGCGAATTCCCTTGGCGGCTGCGCCCATATCGAACTGGATCGACGGCCGATACGCCACTCCGCCTTGCGCCGTCAGCGTGCCGCCCCCGACATTCGCCTTGAATGACTGAATGTTGAGGCGGTCCTTCGTCAACGTCAGAACGCCGTTGCCATGCTGCAGACCGATCGGCAAATTTCCATTGGCGAAGTTCGCGTTGACGATCTCCACCTGGCCTTCTACGTTGGGATCTGCCCGCGCGCCATAGGAATTGATGTTGAAGCGCAGTTCGCCGGAGCTTGTGACATCTGGACTGAACAACTGCGCGAGTTGTAGATTCACCGTTCCGAGAAGCAATAACGAAACGGGAGCATGGCTCGCGGTTGGAATGGATCCCTGGATCTGCAGATCGGTGTCCGTTCCCCGTATCGCCGTCTTCTGTAAATCGATCACTCCATTTTTGTAATCGATATGAATGGGCGACGCTGCCGCCAGCTGAATCGCGCTGCCGTACGCCAATTTCAGCGTAGGCAAAGTGGCGTGCGCCTCCAGCATCTTCCGATTTTTAAGCGGGCCGCGCAAAGTCGCGTGAAGCTCGGTCTCTCCATTTACGCCGGCGGTCTGGGATGGAGCATACATCGCCAGCAGCGGCTGCAACGGAATTGCCTGCGTATCCATCGTGGCTTCCGCAAAGTAATCGCCCGTCAGGTTTACCTTCGCCGATGCCTGGATCGCGTTGTCTACGAAGTTAGAATTCAAGTTGGCGGTTGCGACATGGTTCGCCACGTCCATCTGCAACGTGATCTCCTTCATGGCCTGCTGCTGAATTTCAAGCTGCGGAATTTGCAGTGTCGCGTTGAATTGCGGATTGTCCAATGTTCCCTGCCCGCTCCCATGCACGTTCAGCGAGCCTTTGACGTCCAGGTTGTGCGCTTTCAACGTATGCAATTGATCGAGATGGATTCCATTCGCCGTGATCTGCGCGACATAACTCTTCTGGTCCGGCTGAACGCTAACGACGCCTTCAACCGTTCCCGCGGCGACGTGGATCGCAAGCTTCCCGTGAACCTGATCGCCGGCGCCGGTAAAAATGAGGTTCGCCGACTGCACAGGTTCGTCGTAAACCTTTGCGTGGAGAAGAGTGACATTGCCTTGTCCGGTGGGATTGAGAACCGTGCCGTGCGCGCTGACGTTGGCTGCCAACATGCCCGTGGCCGGGAGCGGCGAGCCGGCAATTTTCTCCAAATCCGCGACATCGATTTCCGATGCGTGGAGTTCAACTTGAATCGGGCTCTCTTTCGTGAAGGCCCACTTCGTCAGTTGCGCACTGGCATTGAAGTTGATGCGACCGCGGGAAGCCGGCTCCAGATCGGCGTGCTGCAGACTGGCGAGGGATGGACTGAGCTCGACATTCGTCCGCAGTACCCGCCATTTCGTTCCCTTCAACTGAAGATCGGAAGCGACCAATTGACCTGTTAAATGGGGCGCGGCGGCCGATCCGCGGACGATGCCCTCGAATGATGCTGTTCCGGCGAGGCCGAGCGGCTGAACCGATTCGCCGGGCTTCGGCGTGCGAACAAGATCGGCGATGGTTTCCAGGTCGCGCAGATCATTCGACTTGAGCTGTATCGCCAGACCCGACCGATTGCCGCCGGTTGCTGTCATTGTCCCGTTCATCGTCAAAGTTGTCTGGGGCGTCTGAAGATGGCTTTGCGCCAACGCGAGCTGCTTCGTTGAGGCACTATATGTTCCGTGAATAACTCCATTCACGGGAACGATGCCGGGCGCAGCTCCAGCATTCACTGCGCGGGACAGATTGGCGTGTATTGTCGCGTCCGTGCGCGCTACAAGATCGTTGAGAGTTTTACCCCAGGCGGCATTCGCATTCGCGTTCAATACGCCCGTCAGATTTAAATTTCGCGTAGCCAGAGAGGCGGGGGCGATCCGTTTCAATTCCCGCAGCGATATTCCCCGCAAAGACGCAGTCAGCTTTGACTGCGACCTCCCGGTGATGTTGCGCATATCCAGCGTGCCGGTAAGCTCGCCGCCGAGAATCCGCGCGCGAAAATTTCGCACCGCCGCATTACCGTTCGCAAGGGAATAGCGGGCCGCGATATCACTCAACCGAGTACGGTATTTCGAAGCCTGCACGTTCAGTTGACGGCTGCTGAGGTCTCCCTCAAGTGCAACCGTATCGAGCACGGAACTCTTCGGATCATATTTGTACTCGACGGATCCGTTGGTGTGAATCACACCGAGAGGCACGGTTGGGTTGCGGAGGATGCGGCGAATATCGCTGCCATCCAACACCGCATCGTAATGCGCTTGAATGTCCGGATGGCTGTAGTCCTTCAACGTCGCTGCCAGCGCGAATTGCGAGGCGCCGCTGGTGAGCGTGGCTTGCGTTAGATGGAACGTGTCTGGCGTTGCGTCAAATTGGGCTGCAAAATCATGTGGAATCGGGTTGAAACCGTTAGCCTGCAAATTTCCATTGTGATAGCTCAACGAGCCTGAATATTTCTGCAGCAAGTTGTCGAATGAGGAGCGAAAATCTACATCGTGCAGGTCCGCGTCCAGAGCGCTCTTTCTGTCGTTGTAATAAACTTCTCCGCGGTTGAGCAAGGCATGGCGCACGCCCAGTTCGAAAATATTCGTATGGCCGCCTCCGCTGCTTTTCGGCTTGGGGAGATTGGAAATTCCATTCGCGCCGACGAAAATCCGCGCGACCGGATGATCGACCTGGATGCTGTCCAGATACCATTTCCTACCCCAGATCGAGATCACCCGCACGCCCACTTCGACATGCTGCACCAGCAGCAGTGGCGGATTGGGGTATGGCTCAGCCCCCTGCACGGTCACGCCGTATAAATCGAGGCTCAGGCTGGAAAGATGAATGGCGAAGTTCTGCAACTGGACCTGTGTGCCAAGCACATCGGTTGCCTTCTTCTCGGCGAGCGTGAGCAGATAATTATGGAACCTTGCGCTGTGCAGCAGGATTGCGGCAGCGGCAATCACCAGCAACACCACGATTGCCAGACTTCCTACAACCCAAGCGGTAATTCTGACCCATCGATCGCGGGCCGTCCCCGGTCTCTGGGTTACGGAACGGTCGGGGTCTGGAGAGGGCGCGGCGGTGCTCACAGTAGTTCTCCTAAAATGCCTGGCCGATACTGATGAAATATTGCGTTGCCTGGATGCCCTGAACCGGATTCAGGTTGCGCCCGAGGTCAACCCGAATCGGGCCTACCGGTGTTGCATAGCGCAGTCCCGCGCCTACGTTGTTCGAATAAAGCGATGTAAAGTTGTGGAAGCCGACGTTGGGAAAGACGTTCCCGCCGTCGTAGAACAGGACCATCCCGAGATTTTTTTTAATCGGCAGCGGGATGCGGAACTCGGAATTGAGAAGCAGCAATTCATGACCGCCGTCGGGAACCTGAATGAAGGAGCAATTGGTGGTCGTCCCCGCGGGGCAGACCTGAACCTGCCGCTGCGGCCCCGCGCCATCCAGCGGAAATCCGCGCAACGTGCTGCCGCCTCCGGTAAAGAATTCCTCGCTTAGCGGCACTCGGCTGTTGAAGAATGGCTGCGCCAGTCCGATACGAATGCTGTTCGCCCAGATAATGTCGCGTGGAATCCTCTTGTAATACGCCACCTGGGCTGTGAGCTTGGCAAAGTCGACAGACGATCCGAGTTTCGACAAATTTGTATCCAGCTCCAGGCTCTGCAAGATGCCTTTATGAGCGTCCAGAATGTTGTCTCGCGTGTCGCGGGTGATGCTGGCCGAGATCGTCGACAAACGAACGTTTCTGTCTTCCGGCAGAACGAGCGCGGGGATTGTGATGCTGGTCAAATTCGTTTGACTGAAGCTATAACGCAAAAACACGATCCTGGTTTTCGCTATGTCCACCGGCCGCTGAATTTGATAACTGGCGAGCTCTTGTTGCGAGGTGAAGATTGGATTCTCACCGTTGTGTTCCGCCGTCAGCGCGAGTGTTGAATTCCACTTCGACCAGCGAAGATTCGGATCGATATAGTAGGCCCCGCCCCGCTGGTCAAGGCGTCCGGCAAATCCCGTCAGCGAAAGCGATTCGCCCTTTCCGCGCACGTTGTTGCGCGTGTATTGAAAGGTTCCTCGCGGGCCATAATAAGTTTTCTGGCTTGTCGTAAAATTTCCCGGCAATCCGATCGGAGGCAGATTGGGAAGCGCTACCGTGCCGCTGGGTACGCTTCCACCCCGGTTGATGATCTCGAAGCCAAAACCATAGGTGATCTGGTTTTTTCTGGCCTCGTGTACTTTCACCAGGACATCTTCCCGGGTCTGCGTCGTGATGCGCCGCTTGGGATCGACCTCCGCCCAATCGAACACGCCGGTATGGTTATATAGCTGGCTTTCAGAGGTGAGCAGTTTGGTTTCCGTCAGCGGCTGCCCCGGCTGAATGGAACTTACATCCTGATTGATGAGCCGCTGCTGGGTTTGCTTGCGCCCGAGCGTAATTACGTTCGCCGTGGAAACCCGCGGGCCTTCGTAGATGTGATAAACGACGTCAATATGGTGAGGGTCCTGTTTCGAAATTGCTTTCGCCGTCTCGCGAAAATTCGCGGTCAGATAACCCAGCTCCAGATAATGCGCCAGTATATTTCTTCGATCTGCCTGTACCAGCTTTTGCGAGTACGGCTGGCCGGCCACGATCTTGATTCCCCCGGGGGCAAACTGCGCTTCCGGCAACGTGTCCGCACCTTCCACCTTTACGCTTTGCACGATGTCTCTTGGCCCTTCGTCTACACGAAATGCCACCGACACGTCGCTGCCTTTGTTGATTACTGACGGAGTCACCTTGACGCTGCTGAATCCATCGGACTGATACACCGCGACCAGATTCTTTACGCTGGCACGGACGAGAGCCTCGCTGTATCTGCCCCGCGAGAACAGGTGCTTCTTCTGTACAGTGACATGCGTCATCAATGTGCCGGCGGATTCATTGCGGTTTCCGGATATGTTCACCGCCCGCACGCGGTGCTTCTTTCCTTTCGTAATTCGATAAACGATTGTGGCGCCCGAGGCCTGCCTTTGAAATTGCGAGTCTACCTTCACGTCGAAATAGCCCTTGCTCTGAAAATATGACGCGAGGGATTGGCGTCCTTCCTGGACCAGCTCGCGATCGACACCGACGCCCTGGTACACGGGCAACAGGGATTTGCGCGTCCAGCTCCACAGATGGGCGCCCTCAATCCTGACGTGAATAATGGGGCCTGTATGCACGTCGAAGTGGATGTCCGCGCGATTTGTGGCGGCGTCGTATTCCGCCCCCGTCAGCTTCACCTGGGCAGCCAGCCAGCCCTGTTTCTCCAGCGCTTTTTGCAGATAGGTGGTGGCGTTCGTGATCGTTTTCAAGCGATAGTTTTTGCCCGGACGAATTGCCGATCCTCGTACTCGTGCCCAAAAGCCACGGAGTTCTTCGGCCAACTCCGCCGTCTCATGCGAGGTGGTCCCGGTTATCTCGACTCGTCCAAACTTGCTGTGCCGGTTTAAGGTCACGTGGAACAGAACGTTGGCGATCTTCTGCGCGGAATCGACCTTCGTTTCAGGCCGGACCTGCACCTGAAAGAAACCCTCCCGCTGAAAAAATGTGATGAGGTTTTGTTGCGATGCCTGAATGTCGTCCGTGTTATATGCCGCCTCAGGAGGATAATTCGTGACCTGCATCAGCCTGGAATAAGAGAATCGCTCCGCGCCGGGAAACGTGAAGATCCCAAAATAAACCGCAGGCTGCAGCACCAGCAAGACACGAACTCCATTCACCTCGGGAGCAACCTGCAGCTGGATCTCCTGGAATTTTCCAGTGCGTTTCAGCGCTGCCATGGTCGCGTCGACCTTCTCTTTGGAGAACGGCTGCCCGCTACGTTGCACGAACAACGGCAGGAATTCGCTGGTGCTCAGATCGGGGCGTCCCGCGATTTCAACCGCAGTCACGTTCTGGCCTTCGTAGGAGGAGAGAATCTGCTCCGTCTGCGGAGATGTTCCCGGAGCCTGCGTCTGAGATTGCGTCGTGACTTGCGCTTGAGTTCCAGAGCACAGGATCGCTAGAAAGAATGCCATGGCCAGCTTACAGCGCGGCTTGGAAAATCCTGGACGTCCAGTACTGCTATCGCACGAATGAGTAGACACAGATAAGCCAAGCCGACGGGTAAGACCTTCAATTTGCATACCGCAGCCTATTGGATGCCCGGATGGCAAGTTGTGGTTTTACCCGTGGCCGGCACCGATCTTCTAGAGGTTTGGCACCTGGACCCATCCTCGCTGGCGATGACTCTCCAGTTCGGCGCGCAACAGCAGCATGTGCCGCAGACCATCCGTTAGCTGGGGATACTCTGCCGGGCCGTCGGGCCTGGCTATTGAAGCATAAAACCGGCGAAACACCTGCTTGAAAGTGTCGTCATAACCTTCGCTATGGCCGCCGGGCAGGTCTGCATAGCTTGCAGCCTGCTTGTGCAGGGACGCGGGGTCCTTCAACATAATCTGGTTCGGCCCATTCCGCTGCCCAATCCATAACTCGTCCGGCCGCTCCTGATCCCAACTGACAGAGGCCTCCGTTCCATAGATTTCAAGACTGAGCCGATTCTTGCGACCGCCGGAGACCTGGCTGGCCGTCATGCTGCCGCGCGCTTGCTCGCCCATGTGAAAGATGACAGCTCCAAAGTCTTCTGTTTCGATCCGGACCTCCTCCACATCCTGGGGAGGCAGCGCTTTGCCGGCAAAGCTCTCGACGTTTTGCCTGGGACGCTGGCGCGTTGGGAAAAATGTCTGCAGGTCCGCACATAAAGTATCGACGCGCAGACCAGTCACATGCTCCGCCATGTCGAACCAATGCGTGCCCACATCCGCCATCGTCCGCAGAGCACCGCCGGCCTGCGCATCGATGCGCCAGTTCCAGTCCGTCTCGTAAAGCAGCCAATCCTGCGAATATGTCCCCTGCACCACCAGGACGCGGCCGAGGTCGCCCTCCTCCCGCATCCGGCGCATCTGCTGCACCATCGGGTAATACCGAAGATTGTGGCAGACGCAGTTGCGCAGATTCCGTTCGCGCGCCAGATTCACCAGTTCCTGGGCCTCTTCCACGGTTGTCGAAAGCGGCTTCTCGCAAAGCACATGCTTGCCCGCCAGCAAAGCGTCCTTCGCCATCTGGAAGTGCATCGCGTTCGGCGTACAGATATGCACCGCATCGACGGTCTCATCGCGCAGCACGTTGTGGTAGTCCGCGTCCGCTTTCTCTATACCGAAGCCCGCGCCCAGCCGTTTCGCGGATTCCAATTGCCGTCCGACGATTGCAACAACCTCAACCCCCTCCACGCGCCGAAGCGCTTCCAGATGCACACGCCCCATGAATCCTGTTCCGAAAATTGCCGTTCGAATGTTCTTCATAGTTCCTATCGTAACTGCCCTCGAAACCAGTTTTCCTGCAGGTGTAACCCAGCGGAAGGAAAGCTTACGCATCCGTTCCTTAAAGAACGGATGCACATAACGGCTGCCAACAGTCTGTAGAAACAGGAAGTCCGGTCTAAACCCACCAGGCTGCCGCGGGCTGGTCCTTGATCACGATCTCCTGTAGAAATCGCGCCGCCTTGGCGAGCCCCTCTTCGGGAGACATCAGGCTGTCCTCGTGCTCGATCGAGAGCACACCGTCGTACCCGAACATCCTGAGTGTTGAGACAAATTCCTTCCACCACTCCGCACCATGGCCATAGCCGCAGGTGCGAAAAATCCAGCCGCGATTGCGCTCATCCGTGTATGGCTTTGTATCGAGCACGCCTGTGCGCGGCAGGTTTGCCGGGTACATTTGCGTGTCCTTGGCGTGGACGTGGAAGATGGCGTCTCCGAGAACACGGACCGCCGCGATGGGATCGATGCGTTGCCAGAACATGTGGCTGGGATCGTAGTTGCATCCGACCGACGGGCCGGCAATCTCGCGAAGCCGCAGCATCGTTTCCGGGCTGTACACCACGAATCCAGGATGCATCTCGATGGCAATCTTTACGCCGTGCTGAGCGGCGAAGTCCGCATGTTCCACCCAGTAGGGGGCGACCACATCGTTCCACTGCCAATTTAAAACATCGAGATAATCCGGAGGCCAGGGGCAGGTCACCCAGTTGGGATTCTTGGCGGCGGGCGAATCTCCCGGACAACCGGAAAAGTCGACGACCACCGGCACGCCTAACTTCTCCGCCAGAAGAATCGTTCGGCGGCTGGTTTCGCGTGCCTGTTGCGCACGATTCGTGTCCGGATGGAGCGCATTCCCATGGCAGCTGAGCGCGCTGATTGTGACGCTGTGGTTCGCCAGCGTGCGCTGGAAGGCAGCCAGCTCCCCGCCATTGTCGAGCATGGACAATTTGCAATGCGCATCGCCCGGATAATTGCCCGTTCCCAGCTCCACCGTATCGATGTGGAGCGCCTTCAACTTTCCTAACACCTCTTCAAGCGGCAGCTGCGACAGCAAAGGCGTGAATACACCGACTCTCATCCTGCATGGTCCTCGTATTCCGCAATGATACAGTTGAGAGCGCTGTCCGGTTCACAGGAATCCCATTTGCTTATTCAAAGACAACGCACACCGGAGAGTCGAGCCGGTACTGCCTGCCGGTCGGCGACAATTTGCCTGTTTGTGCATCGCACTTTAAAACTACGATATTCGCCGAATCCTGATTCGCCACAACTACCCATTTGCCGCCCGGATCCACGGCGAAATGCCGCGGACTATTTCCCTCGCAGGAGATGCGCTGCATCAGGGTGAGCCGACCATTCGCTCGATCAATGGAAAATACCGTGATGCTGTCATCCCCCCGGTTCGAGGCGTACAGAAAACGTCCGTTGGGATGGACTGCGACGGTTGCAGCGTCGGTCGGCGACTCATGATCCATGGGCAACGTGGAGATGTTCTGGAAGCGCGTCAGCGTTCCTTTCGAACTCTCCCAGTTCAAACAGTCCAGGGTGCTGACAATTTCGTTAATTGAATATGCCCATCGTCCATTCGGATGGAAGGTAAGGTTTCGCGGCCCTGATCCCGGAATCGCGCTATAGAATGGCGGGTCATTGGGCGTAAGGTGCGCGGTCTTCGGATCGAAGCGATAGACCATGATGCGGTCCAAGCCCAGATCGTTCACCAGCAGATATCTGTTATCGGGGGAAACGGTTGTGCAATGGGTGTGCGCTTCCCGCTGCCGTTCACGATTTACGCTGTGACCGGGGTAATAGATATCCGAAACAGGCTCGCTGAGGTTTCCGTCCGAGAGAATCCGGAAGCTGGCCACGCTGCCGCTGTTGTAGTTGGCGACGAAGAGCGCCTGGCCGGTATGGTCCGTGGTCAGATTGCAGGGAGCGCTTCCTCCGGAAGAAACCACGTTTCTTGGCGTCAGCTTTCCAAACATGGGCGCGACTGCGAAGCCGGCAACAGTGCCGGGGCCGCTGCCTTGTTCATTCGCCGCGAACAGGTAATTATGGGCGGGAGCAAGCGTAAGAAAGCTTGGATTGGGGGTTTCCGCAGCGAGACCGACCTCCGCCATCTCGCCGGACTGTGGCATCCAGCGATACGCATAGACGCCTTTGCTGGATTTCTTGGTGTATGTTCCGATGAAGATCCGTTTACCGGGCCGGTCGGATGACCTTAAAAGTTTGCTGGCAAACGCGAAGACGGCTACTCCCAGCACAAACGCGCGCCGTGTGTATTTTTTCATGGGGGTTCCTGTGACTTCTGGAATACCAGAAGCGCTCTCCAATTCCTGGCCCTCCCCATCTCCCGTTAGAGCATACACCGAAGTCTCTGAATTTACGGATAGTTTATGCATAGCTGGAGGCACCCCCCTTATTCCTGCTGCCGCGTTCCCGCGAAATACGTTCCACATAGCCACTGTCCCGGAGCGCCTGGAGCGGATCGGGTGGCAGGCCACGCGCCTGTCTCCATCCTCGCAAAACGGGCCGTACATCCATCCAGAAGGCAGACCGTAAACACTCCTCTGCTTCAATCAGACGACACTCGCGCTGCAATTGTGTGAGCTTTTCGTGATCCACCATACAGGCTTTGGCGTAAAGCTCCTGCGCGGTCAGCACGGTCTGTAGCATGGCCTCAACCTTATTCTTCAAGTTATGGCTCTGGTCGATGACATAAGCCGGGCCCGCAGCCGAAGGATGTTCCCATCGATACAGCAGAATCTCATGGAAGATGCGAAACACCTGGTAGGGATCGATGGAGCCGAGCGTGAGATCGTCGTCGGCGTAGCGGCGGTCATTGAAATGCAGGCCTCCCAGCATTTTTTGATGTTGCAGCCACGCCAGGATTTGTTCAATGTTTTGCGCCTGGTAATGATGACCGGTATCGACCAGCACCCAGGCCTGCGGTCCGGCGGCACGGGCAAACAGCAGCGCCATGCCCCAGTCCGCGATATCGGTATGGTAAAAGGCAGGTTCAAACGGCTTGTATTCCACCAGCATCCGCTGGCCGGGGGCAAGCGCAGCGTGCGTGCGTGCCAACCCCTCGCTGAACCAGTCGATGCGATGCCGGATATGTTGCGTGCCCGGATAATTCGATCCATCCGCGAACCACAGCGATACATCGACATTGCCAAGCTCTCTCGCGATCGCAACCGACTCCAGTACATGATCGAGCGCGTGCCGGCGAATAGACAGGTCCGGATTGCCGAAGGAGCCATACTTGTAAATTTGATTCTCAAATAAGTTGGGGTTGATTGCCCCCGCACGGACACCATATTGGCGGCCCAGTTCACCCACCGCGGCGACGTCCTCAATCCCCCGAGGAAAATCCCACAGTACATGCAGCGCCATGCTGGGGCATGCGCCGGTGAGCTGGTGTACCTGCGCAGCGTCAGAGAATTTTTCTTCCAGGGTATGGGCAGCGGAAGCCTGCAAATATTTTCCGAAACGGGTGCCGGTGTTGGCGAATCCCCAGGAGGGAACCTCGATGGCAAATCGATCCAGATGTCCCCATAGGCTTTCCAGGTTGACCTGCGGATCGGAAATGGGCTGGCCAGGCGTGTCGTTCATTGGTGGTCTCCCTCAGTCGACTGCATCGCGTCCGTGGGGCGAAGGCCGAGCGTTGAATGCAAACTTAGAATTGGGCCTGACAGCACTGCGGCCCAGCGCGCGACGGAATCATGCTCCACGCCATAGCGGCCTGCGCCGGTCGCGTGCATTTGTTCAAGCGCCGCCAGCTGCACGGAAAAATTGCCGAGCGTGGAACTCTCCTGCGCACCCACAATCAACTGCTTTTCCGTCGCTCGCTGCGTCAATCGGTTGAGCAATGTGTTTTTGCTGCCGCCGCCGACGACATACAGGCGTTGAAACTGTTTTCCGGTCAGCCCCTCCACCTGATCCAACAAGGCCGCGTAGCGCGCCGCCAGGCTGTGAAGAATCAGGTTCGTCATGGCCGGCGGGGAAGATAGCAACTCCGCTTGTGGGCCATGCTTCCGCTCCAATTGCAGGGCGATTCTCTCGGGCATGTTTCCCGGAGAAAGCAAATCGGGATCGTCGACATCGAACAGAAATTTTGGCGCGGGAAGTTTCGCCGCAGCGTCGAGGATGCTCTCCACGGTTCGAGATTCGCCGCTCGCCTGCCAGGCCTCCATACACTGGTTCAGCAGCCACAGACCATTCACGTTGCGCAGAAAACAGATTTTTCCGCCGACGCCGCCCTCGTTTGTAAAGTTCAACCGCGCGGCCTCCGGCCCGGCACAGGGCTTGTCCAGCAACGCCCCCACAAGGGACCATGTACCGGAGCTGATATAGGCCCAGTCATCGCCGCGCGCGGGGATGCCGGCAATGGCGGAGGCGGTATCGTGGCAGGCCGGCGCAATCAGCAGCACATCGCGCAGAGCCTTCATTTCGGTCAGCGGTCCTTGCAGTCGCCCAACCACCGAGCCCGGCGGAACAATTTCCGGTGCGGCGGCTCGATCAAGACCCGCGGCTGAAAAAATCTCCTCCGACCACCGCATCGTACCCAGCTCGACCATCCCGGTATGCGTCGCATTCGTGTACTCCGCGACAGGCCGGGCGCCCCAGCGATACAACAGATATTCCGGCAGATTCAGCCAGGGCAGATTGTTTGGAACACCGGACATGCCATCGGCATACAGCTGATACAGCGTGTTGAGGGCCAACACCTGAATACCGGTCAAGGCATAGAGCCGATCCGGCGGAATGCGCCGGTGGACTGCTTCCATCGCAGGGCCGGTTCGGGCATCGCGGTAGCAGAAAGGATCGCCTGTCACGCCGCTCACAGCACCAGCTTCCGAAGCTGCCTGCAGACGGACATAGTCCACGGCCCATCCTGTGACTCCGATGGCAGCGATGCCTTCTTCAGCGATCGCCGCGCATCGGCGCAAGCCTTCATCTGCCGCCGCACATATAACGGACAAATCCCAGTGCAGCTGGCCATTTTGCAGGACGGGAGCATTCAAGATGCGATGGACAAGCTCAATGCGCGGACCTTCCGCCGACCAACGCAGCAGGGAAACGCGGCAACTCTGCGCGCCCAGATCGACCGCTACCAAAGCGCGCCGGTCGGCTGGAGTGTTCACCGCAGAAAGGCCTCGGTCAGACCGCCGTCGACAGGGATGATATGGCCAGTGGTGCAGCGCGACTCCGGTCCGGCCAGGAACAGGATCGCCCGCGCGCAGTCGGACGGGTCAATCGGCTGATGAGTCAAGGTGCGTTTCGCGTAAAACTCTGCCAGCAGGTTTCGCAGCTCGTCGTCGCCCGCCGCGTCGTCGAATTTGATGTTGTATTTCGTCAGCGAAGCCATCACGCGCTCGCGCGGAAACATCGTGGACCCACGTATCACCGTCGCCGGACTGATGCCATTCACCCGGACCAGCGGCGCCAGTGATACCGCTAATTCCCGAATGAGATGGCTGACAGCGGCCTTGCTGACGTCATATGCCTCACTGCCGCGCTTGGCGACCACGGCATTCGCGGAGCTGGTCAGCACAATGCCGGCGTCCAGGCCCTGGTCGCGAAAGATGCGCGATACCTCTTCCGCGAGAAAGTAATTCGCCGTCACGTTAATTTCGAGTGTCTTGCCCCACTGCGCAATGGACGTAGTGTTGTCCGCCGATGCGGGAAAAAGAGCAGCGGTATTGATCAGCAGATCGATCCCGCCATAAAGCGTGACCACATGGTTCAGCGCCGCCTGGATGGAATTTTTCTCCGTGATATCGATCTCGACGGAATGGGCCGCATCGCGGCCGTAGCGCTTGCGAAGTTCCTCGGCAACCGACTCAGCTCCGGAAACATTCCGGTCGGCAACGGCTACAACAGCGCCCGCCTGCGCAACCAGCAGCGCCACCTCCCGCCCAATGCCGCTGCCTCCGCCCACGATCAGAGCGATGCGGCGGCTGAGCGGCTTCTCTGCCGGTTGACGGCGAAGTTTTGCCTCTTCCAGGGCCCAGTATTCAATCCGGAAGGCCTCGCTGGTCGGCAACGCAACATAATTGGAATGACATTGAAACGCGGAAGACGGAGCTGCAGGGCCGGCCTGCGGATACTCCCTGATCGGCTCCGCATCCCGCAGCGCGGAAGCGCCTTCCATCACATGAATCGCGTTCACGTAAAACTCCGCCGTGATGCGCGCCTCAGTCTTGCTTTTGCCGAAGCTGAACATGCCGACGCCGGGCACCAGCACGACCGCCGGATTTGCATCGCGCATTGCGGGAGAATCCGCAGCCGCATGCGCTTCATAGTATGCGGCGTAATCGCGGCGATACTGTTCCAATTCTTTCTCCAGCATCGCGCGTAGAGTTGACGCGTCCCCGGTCGAGTCCCAGCGAATATAAAGCGGACGAACCTTGGTACGGAGGAAGTGATCCGGACAACTGGTGCCGAGCCATGCCAGCTTTTCCGCTTCCCGCGAATTGACGAAGCGCAGCACTTCCGGCAGCGCGGCGTAATTGCCAATCACACGCCGGTTGCCTGAAAGACGTCCCCGCAAAAAAGGCAGCAAACTGACAGCGATCGCCTCCCGGTCTTCGCGCACCGGGTGCAGCGCGCCTCCGAAGGCACGGTCGCCCAGAGTGTCGGCATGGCCCTGCACAAATTGACCTAGCTGATCGATCAATTCGATCGTGCTGACATAGCAGGCCTCCGAAGTCTCTCCCCAGGAAAAAAGCCCATGTCCACCCAGCACAATGCCATCACAATCCGGATTCGCGTCGACGGCCCTCTGAAGCATCATGCCCAGCTCAAAGCCGGGCCGTTGCCAGGGAACCCATACCAGATGATGATCGAATCGCCGATTGAACTCCTGCATGCGGCGCTCGCCATTGCCTGCGGCGGCCATCGCGATCGCCCAGTCGGGATGCAGATGGTCGACATGCCGTGCCGGCAGAAATGCATGCAGCGGCGTATCGATCGATGCCGCTACGGAGTTTTGCCCGAACGCGCAGAGCGGATACATGCCGACCATTTCATCTTCCTGCGCAACACCGCGATATCTGTCCGCGAGTTTATGCAGCTTGTCGAGGTAGAGCGTAGCAAATCCAGCCGTTGAGATGGTCCCGAGGTCGCCGCCGCTCCCCTTGACCCAGAGCACCTGTCTGGGGCTGCCGTCGAGCGGGTCCGGCTGCGTCAGCTTGGCGCTGGTGTTCCCTCCGCCATAGTTCGTGATTCGAAGATCGGAGCCCAGCAGATTCGAGCGATATCGCAGCAGTTCCGGCTCGCTTAACTTCGACGCCAACGCTCGATCCCAGCGGTTTTCAAGGTACTGTAACGGCATTCTGTTCTTTCCGGCCTGAGAGAATCCATCAGGCACTTGTCTCATTCAGCTCGAGGAACAATTCTGTCGTTCAAATGCGAATTATGTTCCAGCCCCCTCAATAATACAAGAGGAAATAGTTTCATATGGGGATAATTCTGATCGAAACGACATCTACACTGCCGCGCGAGACGAAGACGATTTTCCGGCAACAACTTTGTGCTGCACATAGTGATACGGCGCGACACTCTGACCGCCCAGAATGGAGAGGCCGAGATGAATCAGGCGCGCTCCGTAAGTATGCGTCTCATGCGATACCGAGCCGATCAGCGGAGTACGCGCCGCGGACATTTCCTCTATTGCTTCGTCGATACAGTCGTGGCCCACGACAGCGATGTGTTGTTCACGTTTCAGCTCCCGCGCTGCCTGGACCGCTCCCAACGCGCTGGTGTCGGTTGCCGCAGCGATCAGAATGTTTCGGTCCTTCGGGTGACGACGTAAAAAATCCAGCACGAGCCGATAGCTCTTCTCGCGCAGTCCGCGCGCATCCATGCGGACAAAAGACTCGACCGGAATATCCGGCAACAGCGAACGGACACCCTCAAACGCGCCGGTAATCCGGCTCTGCACCAGCGGGCCTGCTTCTTCAAGATCCAGCCCCAGCACCCAGTTCAGCTTTCCCGCCCAAACCCGCTGCGCATAGCCGGCGAGCAACTTTCCCGCCTCGAAGCCGACGCGGAAGTTGTCCACTCCAAAATAAACAGCGTGCGGATGTGGAATGTCCACAGCGATCAGCGGAATCCCGGCACCCGCAATCTTATCCCCGATGATGGCCGCAACCTGCTGGTCCACCTGGAACTCGATGACCAGATCGACCCGGTTGCGCACAAAATCCTCGGCATTCCGCACGGCAATCGCAGCATCGTAATGGTTGTCCAGCACCAGCAGGTCCACGCCCGCGTCCGCAGCGGCGGCTTTAAGGCTTGCTGTGACCGCTTCGGAAAAAGGCATCTCCGTCGACTGGCTGCCGAAGCCGAAAACCATCTTGCGCGGGTTGCTGATGGCGCGGTACATGCCATCCTGAGACTGCGCCAGGTAACCGCGATGCACCAGCGTCTTCAGAATGCGGTAGACCGTGGTCTTGGAAATGTGGGTGCGCTGATAAATCGTTTCCAGCGATAGCGGCCTGTTCTCCCGCTGGATAATTTCAAGGACATCGAGCGCCTTGGAGAGAACAGGAATCAGATAGAGCCGTTTCGGAGATGTCTTCGGCATAAGCCTCACTCAAAGGAAAATGCACCACTGAAAATCTGCACTACAGATTGCGACGATGTCGTGTCAAACGATAATTACAACATCCAGCACACGCGGGCCGTGCACGCCCTGGATCCGCGTCATCTCAATGTCGGCAGTCGCGGAAGGACCGGAAATCAGCGTGATCGCCCGTCTCTTGTGCGGATCGAGCACCCGGATCGCCTCCGGCACAGTTTCAACGACATCCGGGGCCCGCACCACGCAGAGATGATAATCCGGAATCAGCGTAAGAGCGCGGCGGCCTTGCAGCGGCTCTTCGCCAGTCGAGCTCTGACTGCCTGGTTCATGGCAGAGACCCAGCGTTCCCGTCCCGGCGATTCCTACCACACAGCCCGTCAGCACGCCATCGCAGCCTTCGATCGCGGCGTAGGAGAGCGCATTGTCGTCCACAAAAATACAGCCGTTATCATTCAGCAGCCACGCTCGATCGATGTCAGGCGAAACCAGCATTCTCTTCCGATTGCGATGAAGCAATATCTCGGCAATGGTGGCAGCAACCTGCCCTGGCCCACAGCGATACACGCCCGCGCCATAGTCGCGCAATTGTTCCGCGAATAACTCGATGCGACCGGCAGCGTCGAGCGGGCTGGTTTGCCGATAGCTGCGAGGTATCGCCTGCCACATCTGTTCCGCGCTCAGTGCCGGTGCATCTTGCCCGATCGCGGAACGAATGCGTGCGAGTATCTCCGAACGCGCGTTGGCGGCATCATTCATGCGGGGCCTCCGAACGGATGACGGAGCGTTTTTCAAACCACTCGCGAAAGCTCTGCTGCGGCAGCGGTTGAAGGTCCCTTGTACGCGTCCATCCCCCTAAAACTCCAGGCAGACGCTCAATCCAGCCGCCGGCGCGAATAAACGGGCGCTGCGCAATGCGGCCAAAACGCTGCGCCATCTTAAGCCGCGCCTCGCTTAAAAATATCCATTGCATCGCGCGCATCGCAATCGCCTCTGGATCGAAGGCGTGAATGGATTTCGATTTCGCGGCAACCACTCTTCCGCGCAGATGAATCAGCACCTCCGGGATGTTGATCTTGACCGGACACACTTCGTAACAGGCGCCACAGAGAGTCGAAGCGTAGGGGAGTGACTGGCCGCGCTCCATCGATGCAAGCTGCGGCGTCAGGATCGCGCCGATCGGGCCGGCGTAGACGGAGTTGTATGCATGGCCGCCGGTCTGCCGGTACACCGGGCAGGCGTTCTGGCAGGCTCCGCAGCGTATGCATTGCAGCGTCTCGCGAGCTTCCGGGTCCCGCAGAACTTCCGTTCTGCGATTGTCGAGCAGCACCACATGAAATTCCTCAGGACCATCGCCGGGATGCACGCCTGTCCATAGGGAATTGTAAGGATTCATCCGCTCCCCGGTGGCCGAGCGCGGCAGCAGTTGCAGCATGACTTCCAGGTCGCGAAAGCGAGGGAGTACTTTATCGATGCCGGCGATGGAGATCAACACGCGCGGCAGAGTGAGACACATGCGTCCGTTGCCTTCGGATTCCACGATGCAGACGCCGCCGGTTTCCGCGATCAAGAAGTTTGCGCCGCTGACCGCGACCGGGGTATCGAGGAACCGTTGACGCAGGTACAGCCGAGCCGCTTCCGTCAGGTCCTCGGGCCGGTTGCCGAGGTCCGGCAAATTCATGGCGCGGGCAAACAGGTCGCGCACCTGCCGGCGGTTTTTGTGCAGTGCAGGAACGATGATGTGCGAAGGCCGGTCGTGCCCGAGCTGCACGATCATCTCGGCCAGGTCGGTTTCAATCGGTTGGATTCCGGCAGCCTCTAACGCGCCGTTGAGTCCTGTTTCTTCCGTCGTCATGCTTTTGATTTTGATGACCCGGCCGGTCGCATTCCGCGCCAGTTGAATGACGATGCGGTTGGCTTCGGCTGCATCGCGCGCCCAATGAACACGGCCCCCGGCAGCCGTGCAGCGCTGCTCAAACTGTTCCAGGTACGTGTCGAGGCAGGCCAGGGTGTGGGCACGAATTCCCTGTCCGGCATCTCGCAGCAGCTGCCAGTCCGGCATTTCGCTGATCCTGTGAAACCGCTTTCCCTGGATCACGTCCGTCGCGTGGCGAACGTTCCCGCGCAATTGCGCGTCCTGTAGCAGCGGCAGTGCCGCAGTCGGAAAATCCGCAGAATCGCGATACGGAAGAGTTCCCATCAGAGGCCTCCCTCGTTCCGTTTCGATCCGGGAGAGGAAGCGTCGTCGCTCGCCAGAATCCTCGCGATATGCTCCGTGCGCATCGTCGCCCGCTGCCGATGCAGGGCTCCCTGCATGTGCATCAGGCAGGAGTTGTCGCAGGCCGTGCAGATCTCCGCCTGCGTCTTCTTCAGGCATTGCAATTTCTCTTCGAGCATCGCCCCGGAGACGTCCGCGTTTTTGATTGCGAACGTCCCCCCGAAGCCGCAGCACTGCTCCACGGATTCGAGCGGAACCATTTCGATATCGCGTACATTTCTCAGCAGGCGCATTGGAAGATCGCCCAGATGCAGGCTGCGCAGAGAATGACAGCTCGCATGGTACGTAACGCGATGCGGGTAGACCGCGCCTACGTCCTCCACGCCCAAACGATGCACCAGCAGCTCGGTAAATTCGTACACTCGCGGCAATAGCGCGGCAACTTCGGACTGGAGAAGCTTATCGCCGGATGCTGCCGCTATCTTTTCGTAATGTTCCCGGATCATGGCAACACAGGAGGAAGACGGCACGCAGACCACTTCGCTTTCTCGGAACACCTGCACGAAACGTCGGACCAGCGGAAGCGCCTCGGCCTGATAACCGGTGTTGTAATGCATCTGGCCGCAACACGTCTGCGCGGAGGGAAACTCAACCGCGTGACCAAGCCGCTCCAGCACGCGGACCACCGCCATGCCGGTCCCAGGAAATAAAGTGTCGTTATAGCAGGTGATAAATAGCGCGATGCGCACAATAACTCTTTTCGGGAAGCTGCGTGCTTTTTATTACGGTAACCGTCCGCGCTCCATCTTTCAATACGCGAACTGTTTTGATATCAGGCTCGCGATGCGATAGTATCATCGCACTTCGCCTCCAGCCGGTGCATGTTTCTCGGTTCTGCATGTCAAGCTGCGACTGCGTCAAGATGAGGATATCGCTTGGGACCAAATCCATTTGTAGGCGTGTTGTACCACTGGACGGGCGGCCTGGCCTCGGCCAGTTGTTATCTGCCGTTTCGATCTGTCCGCAAGTGGTCATGGGAGACATACTGGCTGGTCCAGGGCTTCTTCAGTTTTCTGCTTGCGCCCATTGTTGCTGCCTTCCTGTTGGTTCCCGGAGTGGCCTCCATCCTGCACCACACGCCCCTGCACACGCTGGTCGTCACCTATGTCTGGGGACTGCTCTGGGGTATCGGCGGCCTGACGTTTGGCCTGTCGATCCGCTATCTCGGCATTGCCCTCGGATACGCCGTGGCGCTCGGATTCACCACCGCCTTCGGCACATTGATGCCGCCGCTCTTTGCCGGTGAGATGCCCGCGTTGCTGCGCCAAACGCCCGGCCAGGTGATCCTGTTCGGCATTGGCGTCTGCATGGCCGGAATCGTCCTCAGCGGCATGGCGGGATATTCGAAGGAACGCGAGCTGAGCGCGGCGGAAAAAGAGAAAACGGTTGCGGAATTCAATTTCCCCAAAGGCATCCTGGTCGCAGTCTTCGCCGGCGTAATGAGCGCCTGCTTCGCATATGGACTGGCGACCGGCAAACCGATCGGCGCATTGGCCAGGACGGCTCTGCTGGCCCATGGCGGCGCATTGGAATGGCAAAATCTTCCCATATTGATCGTCATTCTGCTGGGAGGATTGACGACGAACTTCGCCTGGTGTGTTGTCCTGATGATCCGCAATGGGAGCGCCCGGCAGATTCTGCATGCGAATGCCGCTGCTTCTATCGAGGAAAATTCCGTGGGAGACAAACCTGCCAGCTTGGCCTTGAACTATCTGCTGTGCGCCTCGGTGGGGATCATGTGGTATCTGCAATTCTTTTTCTACAGCATCGGCCAGACCAAGATGGGCAAGTACGACTTCTCCAGTTGGACGCTGCACATGGCCAGCATCATTATTTTTTCGACGCTCTGGGGAATGTGGCTCAAGGAGTGGTCCGGCACCAGTCGAAAAACAAAAGTCCTGGTGGGACTAGGGTTGGCGGTACTGGTGCTCTCCACAATTCTGGTGGGGTATGGTAATTACCTGAACGTGCGCATTACGCCGGTCGGGTGAGTAAAGGCGAGATGAGAGATTCCCGCCAGAAATCTGGGCGCCCCACGTCTCGCATTTGAGACGTGGGTTTGTCGATGGCTTGAATCAATAGCCTACGTGATACAGGTACTCGACCGCACCTGCCGCGATCAGGCAGTAAATACCGAACCAGTACCAGCGGCCGTTTTCCAGCCACCGGCTCAACCACTTCAACGCCAGCAGTCCGGCGAGAAATGCAAACAGCGCACCCAACAGGCTTGGGCCCATTGCGGAAGCTAGCGGGCCCGCGCCTGTTATGTGCTCGGCCTTTGCCAATCGCATGGCTTCACGGGCAATCGCGGGAGGCGTTAAAATCACCGCCAGCGCGAAGCTGAATTCCTCCGCCCGAGCCTTGGTGACACCGAGCAACATGCCAGTCGAGATGGTCGCACCGGAGCGGGAAAATCCGCGGAATGGGAGGCACAGTCCCTGGACTGCTCCTATCCATCCGGCCTGCTTCATGTTCAATCCCGTGCCATTTTCTTCCCGCGTGCGCTCGGTGGAAGTTTTTTTCAATCCAGCGATCAAAATCAAAACTCCAACCAGCGCCAGTGCGGGAGCAATCAGATCCAGCCGCCCGAATAACTGCTCAATCTCCGCGTGTTTTGCGTGGGGCATGGCGAGTTTCTCAATGCATTCGATCAATCCGCCGCCAATCACTGCCGTGGCGAACGTGGCTGCAATCAGTTGGAGGACAATGGTCTTGAAGGTCTGTCCATCCCGGAAGTACGTTCGGCCCCATTGCTTCCAGAAATACACAATCACGGCAAACATCGTCCCAGTGTGCAGCATGACCAGCAGCAGCGTCATTGCCGGAGAAGCGGGGTCCATTCCCATCAGTTTTTCCGCGACCACGACGTGCGCGGAACTGGAGACAGGCAACAACTCCGCCATGCCCTGAATAATTGCTAAAACAATTACGTGCCAAAGAGACATAGGAATTCCTGGAAGCACTTTCTTTTAGAAAAGCAAGAACGATGCGGCAATCAGTCTAAGACTAAAGCGAGACACGTCTCGAAAATATTCGCCATTCTGAATAACTCCCTGAGATTTCCGCGTTCAATCAGAATGAGGCAGTTTCAGCGCGTAACGCGTTGCTGGGTGGTTTCCGCCTGATCCGCCGGCATTTTTTCGCCGGCCAGCCGATTCCGGTAACTCGCTCGGACAAATTCGCGAAATAGCGGATGCGGCTCCAGAGGCTTCGATTTGAACTCGGGGTGGAACTGGCAGCCGAGAAAAAATGGATGGCTGGGAATCTCTACGATCTCGACATACGTCGCGTCGGGCGTGGTGCCGGTGATACGCAGACCTGCGCCGGTCAGGATCGCTTCATATTCGCGATTGAACTCATACCGATGGCGATGCCGCTCGCTGATCTCGGTTTGCCCGTAGGAGTGGGTGGCCAGTGAGTCCGCCTGCAGCGTACACGGCCACGCACCCAGCCGCATGGTGCCGCCCATTTCTTCGACTCCGGTCAATTCGCGCAGCTTGTAAATTACGCGATGCGGCGTTGCCGGGTCGAATTCGCTTGAATTGGCCTCAGCCAGTCCGCAGACATTCCGGGCGTACTCGATGCAGGCCGTCTGCATGCCGAGACAGATTCCAAAATAAGGAATCTCGTTTTCACGCGCATAACGGATGGCGTTCAACATCCCTTCGATGCCGCGCTTGCCGAAACCGCCCGGCACCAGAATGCCATCGAACCCCGCAAGCTGGCCTTCATAGCTACGGTCCAACGGATTTTTGGCGTCTTTGGTTTCGAGACCTTCCGCCTCAACCCAGGTCACGCGCAGTTTCAGATTGTGGGCCAGCGCGCCATGGACCAGCGCCTCTTTCAGTGACTTATAGCTGTCCTCATATTCCACGTACTTGCCGATAATTCCGATCGAGACTTCATCCTTCGGGTTGTAGCAACGCTGCACCAGTTCCCGCCAGCGGTCCAGCTTAGGCTCCCCAGCCTGGAGATGCAGGTATTTCAGCACCAGCGCATCTACCTTCTCCTGCGCGAAGACCAGCGGTACTTCGTAGATGGATGGAACATCTTTCGCGGTGACGACGGCCTGCTCCTCCACATTGCAGAACAGGGCGATCTTCGACTTCATTTCGTGCGAAAGAAAACGGTCTGTGCGGCACAGAAGAATATCCGGCTGAATTCCAATCGAGAGCAGTTCCTTGACGGAGTGCTGGGTGGGTTTCGTCTTCAATTCCTGCGCGGCGGCAATCCAGGGAACCAGTGTCACGTGGACAAACACCGTGTTCTCGCGGCCCAGTTCCTGACGCATCTGGCGAATGGCTTCAAGAAATGGCAGCGACTCGATATCGCCAACGGTGCCGCCGATTTCGACCAGGGTCACGTCCGTGTCCGCAGCCACCTTGCGCATGGCGTTCTTGATTTCGTTGGTCACATGCGGAATCACCTGGACCGTCTTGCCGAGATAATCCCCGCGACGCTCTTTGGTGATGATCTGCTCGTAGATGCGGCCGGTGGTGAGGTTGTTGTCGCGAGAGAGCCGCGCGTGCGTGAACCGCTCGTAATGGCCCAGGTCAAGGTCTGTCTCCGCGCCATCGTCGGTGACAAAAACCTCGCCATGCTGGAAGGGTGACATAGTGCCGGGATCGACGTTCAGGTACGGGTCGAACTTCATCAGGTTGACGCGCAATCCGCGGCTTTCGAGCAGGCAGCCGAGCGAGGCGGCGGCAAGCCCTTTTCCCAGGCTGGACACAACTCCACCCGTAACGAAAATGTATTTGGCCGACATGGGCGCGGCTCCTTGGATTGAGGTTGGCAATGGGTCGTACGAGGTGGGCACGATCTATTTTCGCAGAATGGCGGAGGCGAGGGGGAAAAATTTACGGGGCAAGGTGACAATCGCACCCGCCCCGCGCTGTTCTGGGGAAGGAACCGCGGAATCTTCAGCTTATTCCCATTCCGTTAAAAATTAAACACAGCTTGTGCAGTGATAATTCTGGGCGGCACGTAGTGCGTCCCGCTGAATGTCGAAAGAAAGTTATACAGAGCAACCTTGTTGGTGATGTTGGTGACCGTCAGGCTCAAGTTGGTCTTGTAATGGGAGCGGCGGAATACATTGTCCCAACCGGCGTTCATATCGAATAAATTTCGCGGAGCGATCCGCGGAGGATTTTTGTCCGGGCTTTCCGTGCCGGCCCGCGGAATCGTCACCAGCGGCGACTTCAGTTGCTCCGGGACACAGGTGGCCAGTGGAGCGGCCAGCGTTGCCCGCACGCCATTGCAGCTCAAGCGGATCTGCTGTTGCTGGTCGGCTGTCAGGTAGGTCAGGTTGATGGGCACGCCGGGTGCGGTTCCAAAGGGCACGTTCCCGGCAACCGCGCCGCTATCGTAGCGCCAGGTGATGCCGTACCACGGGCTATTGGGCCTGGGTTGATATTGCAGATGCGTGTTCTGTTCAAAGGCCTGATCGTGGTCGATCAGAAAAGGCCGGAGATCGGTCGCGCTCGAATTGCTGTTGAAGATGAGGCCGCCAACCTCCGGCGGGTAAAACAGGGAATGTGAGTGGCCCATCACCGAGAAGGCGGAAATCCCGTGAATCGGCGTCAGCGACACACGCAATCCGCCGCCGCTGATGTCGGATTTTTTCCATTGAATCGGAAAAGTCAGCGGCGTGTTCAGAACCACGTCGAAATCGTAATCGCCTTTGGTGTGTTTCCAGAAATAGGTGCCGCTGACCAGCACATATTTTCCAAAGGCCTGCTGGACGCCGACGTTGTATTGGTTCCGCGAAGCCGGGGTCAGGGGGTGTCTTACGCCGCTGCTGTTTCCCAGGCCGCCGATACCTGTAGAGCTCGACAGGATCAGGTTCTCGTTATAGGGAGTCGGCATCAGGCGGGCGAATCCGGCAGAGAATACCGTGCCGGTTTTGCGGACCTGATACGTGGCGCCGGCACGCGGCTCCAGCATGTATTTCGAGCTGAGCCCGTTGTAGTTATCTCCCCGCGCGCCCACCAGGAACTGCCAGTTTTTCCAGACGATCGTGTCCTGGACATACAGTGTCTCTTCTTTGATATCGGTGCGGCCCTTGAAGATAAATTGCTTTCCCCCGCGCGTCAGGTCGTATTGAAGCTCACCGGGCAGAAAATTCGGATTTGGCTGGTAGCCTTGCATGGCGCAGTCGTTGGGGTTGGTGATGCCCGGAGCGGCGACCGGGGTGCCATCCGATTGCTGACAAACCGCGTTGTACGTCGGGCTGGTGATGCCAAACCCGAAGCCCTCATTCAGAAAAGTATGCTGAAAGACCGCTCCGGCTTTGAAGTTATGGATTCCCTTCGCGTAAGAATAGTCTGCTGTAATTCCCACGTTTTGCAGGCGGCGGCTCTGCGCCAGCGTGACTGGAGTATCCGCGAAAATATTGGCGCTCGGGTAATAGTGGATATTGTCCTGACGGAGAAACGGCGCCACGCTGAGCAAGGAATTGGAACCCAGGATATGCGTCCAGAATCCCGCGATGTTATAGGTCAAGTTCTGCTGGCGCTGGTCCTGCCTCACACCTTGCGGGTTATAGGGATTGGGCGTTTGAAACTGCTGATCAAATTGGTTGGGATTCTGAAACCAGGACCGTGCAGCGGTCAGGTCGAGATGGAGCGTGTCCTTCGGGGTTGGATTCTCATCGATCCGATCGAAAAAATTCTCGTTGTTTCCGTAAGCATGCATCACGGTGAACTCCGGCGTATCCAGGAATCTGCCGCTGTTCATCCCATTCACGTCAAGAAAATTGCCCCAGGTCTGTGCTCCCACTCCCAGATTGGCATCCGCGACGGCAGTGCCGAAGCTGCCATAGCTGGCCGAAATGTCTCCCGTGGGATGCACATCGCCCAGCGCCGATTTTGTCGTAGTCTGCACCACGATGCTGGCCTTATCGCCGTATTCTGGTGGAATCATGCCGTTGATGACGTTGATCGACTGCACCGCATGGGATGTCAGTTGATTTGAAAAATTGCGGCTCTGCTGGTCGGAAACAGGTTGGCCATCGATGCTGAAGGTGGTATCCGAATGTTCGCCCAGAGGATGAAACATGCCGTTCGAGTCTGCCGCCACTCCGGGAGTCGCCACCGTGACGGCGGAGCTGAGGCCATTCGTGGCGTCATCGGTGGGAAGCGTCTGCAACAGAGACATATTCACATCCGTATGGGTGCTGGGGCTCCCATTGACCATGTCTCCGCTGTCGGCCGTCACGGTGACGGTCGTGTTTTGCGCCAGCAGGTTCATCGTAAGCGTCAGGACCACCGGCACTTTTCCTATCAGATTTACATCGTGGACTACCGGCCCGAAGCCCGGTGCAATCGCCGTCAGGTGGTAATTGTTGAGTGGCACATTTGGAAAGGAGAAATGCCCTGTAGCGTCCGAAGTCGCAGTTTGTTTGTACCCGGTAACCGGGTTGAGAATATCGACTGTCGCTCCGGAGATGACGGCTCCCGAGGGATCCGCGACTGTACCCTCGATGGTGCCTCCGGTTCCGGCAACCGCAGCCCAGACTGAGGATCCACCGCAGGCAAGAAAGAGTGCAATTGCAAATGTCAGCAAATATACCGCACGCCTCATAAAGACAATTCCTCTCAAAAGGTGGGAAAGCGCTGTGATCGATGAAGAAGATGGAATGAGATCAACAGGCGGGAAGAGGGGGAGCACGGCTGGCGGCAAGGCGGGGCGCAAAGCTGGATCGAGTCTGAACGACGGCAACGATAACGCGTTCCGCGGATAATAACGGAGCCGCCATCGTCGGCGCATGCACGCCTACGGGCAAGGCAGCATGCAGGGAAACACAGATCGTGCAATGGTCCGGAGCCGCCTTGTCAAGAAGCGGATGCATGTGACAGACCGGCAGCAGCATCGCCATCAGCAACAAAACAATGCCGGTCGCGATCGAAACCTTGCTGATGCGGGTTGGCGGGCTAGAACGCATGGCTTCTATGTGCTTACGGTCCTGAGCCTCTCCGGAGGCAGGAGGCATAGGTCTAATCTAACAACTAAAGTGTATCCCGGGTGCCCCATTCCAGCCGCGTCGTTTGCGGCTAGATGGGATCGTGTAGTTCAACCCGAGAAATACAGTCGAAAAATCACTGAATCCTGGCCCGCACCAGTTCTTCCGCGCGCCGGCAAACCTCGTCCAGCGTCATGGCGGAGGTATCGAGATGAACGGCGTCCGCCGCCGGTTCCAGCGGAGAGGCGGCACGGCTGCGATCTCTGGCGTCGCGCTCCTCGACCGCCGCCGAAACGGATTCCTGCGTCACTGCATCTCCCGATCCAGTATTTTGCAGGAAGCGTCTAAAGCTGCGGATATTGGATGCGGCGTCGAGAAAAATCTTTACTTCGGCGTCCGGGAAGACATGCGTGCCGATGTCCCGGCCTTCCATCACCACGCCGCCCGCGACACCCAGGGCGCGCTGGCGCTCCACCATCCATGTCCGCACGCGCGGATGCACGCTGACCCGGGACGCGGCTTCCGCCACATCTTTTTCGCGGATACGTGCGGTCACGTCCGTTCCGTCCAGCAGCACTCGATTGCTGTCGTCCCGGCCCGGCTCCAGAATGATCTGCGTTCTCTCGGTCAATCGCACCAGGGCGGCTTCTTCATCCAGCGCGGTTGCGCTTGCAAGCGCCTTTAGCGCCAGCGCGCGATACATCGCTCCGGTTTCAAGGTTTAAAAATCCGAAGCGCTGCGCCAGATACGCGGCCAGCGTACTTTTGCCAGCTCCCGCCGGTCCATCAATGGCAATTACGGGAAGCAAACGCCGACGGGCATTCGTCGTCATTTCTTCTTCCCGCTTTTCCTGGAACCACTTTTCTGGGCGCCGCTCCTGCCGCGCGGACGATTGGTGCGGGAAGCTGCGACGGAGCCTTTTCCACCTCGAGGATTCCTGGCCCAAAACGGCTTCGCGCCGGATTTTCCGCCGGATTTCTCTCCTGTGCGAGCCTCAGGTTTTGCGCGGAGCTTTTGCTTGTCCTCCGCGCTGTTTTCGGCAGAAGATCGCGCAGCCCAGGGCTTTGCTCCGGCTGCCTTGTCTGCCGCACGCGCCGCATACGACTTTGCCGAACCGACTCTGGATTCCGCGCCCTTCGACACCCACGGCTTGCCCCCGCCCGATTTGAAGCCAGAGGATTTGGCTGCGTAGGGCCCTCCACCGGCTGGCCTTGCGCCTGCGCCGGGGCCGGATTTTTCCCATCGCTTCGGACGTTCTTCCCCATCACGTCCCGCGGCCCGCGGCGCTCCCGTTTTCGATGCCCAGGGCTTCGCTCCGCCTGGTTTGAATCCTGAGGACTTGAAGCTTGACGATTTCGCTGCATACGGTCTGCCGCCGGCTGCTCTCACACCTCCGCCAGTCTCAGGTTTACTCCAACGTTTCGGACGATCTTCCTCAACACCACCGCGACGCATGGGAGCGTCCGATCCAAAGGATCGTCGCGGCGCTGATCTATCTCCCGTTGCCCGGCCGGTTGAAGTCCAAGGTTTCGAGCCTGCCGGTTTGAATCCAGACGATTTGAATGAGGACTTCGGCGGGAAGGTCCGCTCGCCGCCGGAGCTCGCCGCCGTTCGGCCTCCGGATTTTTCCCAACGTTTCGCCCGCTCGCCCAAACCACGCATAGCAGAGGGGCGGCTTTCTGTATTGCCTGCATCTCTTCCGCTGGAGCCGAAACTTCCGGGTCGTGGCGGGCGTTTCGCATAGTCCCCGGTAGAGCGAGGCCGCGAGAATTTTCCGGCTCCCCCGGCACCTGGCCGTCCTCCAGAAGCCTGCATGTCAAATCGTTTCGGCGCGGACTCCCTCGATTCCGAATTTCTGGCCACAAATTTTTTCGGCACAAACTTCCCGGGCGAGAACTTTCCGCCATCGCGCGAATCTTCATAGGATCCCGGACGCGAGGCACGCTGCGGCTGTAACGGCTCTCGTTCGATCTCGATCCCCTCCCCAAAACCGGTTCCGGTTACGACAATCGCGGCGCTGCCTATCTCAGCATCGACCGATGATGCCGCCAGCTGTTCCTCGGAAAGCTGCGCCACCATCTCCGGGAGAAGCCCGCCCTGCAGGCAGACATGGGCGCGACCGCCCACGTCAATGATGTCCAGTTGCCGCATGGATCCCAATCCGCGAATCACCTCCCGCAGTTTGGATTGCGGGGCCATCGAAGAAAGAAACGCAAGAATCTCCTCTTCCGCAGCAGCAACAGCCGCGTACAGGTAAAGCGAAACCATGGCCGACTGCGATTCAGCCTGCCCGGTGCTCGCTCCCGCACTCACCGGCTCCGGAAAACGTCGAGAAAGCAGTTCCCATTGCGCGGGTTTCCCGGTCGCGCTCAGAACCGGAAAAACGTACAGTCCGGTCCAGAGTTCCTGGAGCGCCCGGGCGATGGCCGCCTCCGTAATGTCTCTGCCCAGGATTGGCTGTAACGCGGCCACGTTGAGCGGTCCCTGGTCCTTGATTGCCTGCCAGCAATGCTCGGCCAGCGGGGTCACCTTGTCGTTGCCGACGGTCGAGGGGCCTGTCTTGAAATTGCGGTCGCCGCAGAGCGCATAGATATAGCGAAGCACCTCGGGGCTGGCAACAAAGTCCGGCTGTTCTCCCAGGGAGGAGCCGAACTTCAATGGCACTCCCGCGGAGTTTTCGACCATCCGCGCCAGAAGCTCATTCGCGCGGGAACGTTCGCCGGCACTCGGCGTCTGCGCCGGCCTGCCCACCACAGCCTCGAGAAAGCTGGCCGAAGGAGCAGCGCCGGCGATGCCCATGGGCAAGTATGGACAGAAACCGATCGTGTTGAGCCACTCTGCCGCTGCTTCCAACGTGAGTCGCGCTTCGCCGTTCTGGCTCCAACGAGCCAGCCGTGCCGAATTAAGCTGTTCCGCGTTCAAAAATGTCCTTCTTCCGATTAAATCCGCTGGAATGCGCGCTGTATCTCTTTTAAAGAATACCGTAGGACGATGGGTCGTCCATGCGGACAGCTGGTGGGATGCTCGGTTTTCGCCAGCTCCGTGAGCAGCCACTCCATTTTGACCATTTCGAGCGGCGTGTGTATTTTGATCGCGGCATGGCATGCAATCGAGGCGGCAATCCGCAGCCGAAGCGTTTCCAGGTTCTCTGCCTGCTGTTCGCGCTCCGTCTGCTCCAGCACCTCTGCCAGTGTACGTTCCAGTTCGCGGCCGGAGAGCCCAACCGGCGCGGCTTTTACCGCGAGCGTGCGTGGCCCGAACGGTTCCGCTTCAAAACCGTTCCGCTCCAGCTCGGCGGCAATGGCGGCAAACAGCGGCATCTGGTCCGGTTTTAGATCGATGAGCACCGGCATCAGCAGACGCTGGCGCTGCACCTGCTCGGTATCGCGCTCGCGAACGATCTTCTCAAACAGGACGCGCTCATGCGCCACATGCTGATCGATGATCCACAGACCGTCTTCATTTACCGCGAGTATGAACGACTCTTCCAATTGACCCAGCGGACGCAGCGACGCAAGGCCGTGCAGACTGGGTGCGGAATCCAACTCTGGAACAGCAACTTGCGCTGCCAGGAACGGCAGCGATTGCGACGCAGGCCGCAGCGTCGGGGGCTGCAATTCAAACCGGACAGCATCGAAACTGTCCACATCCTCACTAGTCGGCAGGGTTACCACATCGTTCGGCACCACAGACGAAACGGGTGCCGCAGGTCTCGATTCTGAGACCTGGGTTTCCGCGCCGGTCACATCCCCGCGTATCGGACCATCCGCAGGTTCGGGCGCTCCAGGCAGCGGAGAAATATCCGGCACCAGCGCGGGCGTCATGACTGCATGCCGGCTCAGCGCGTTCAGGAAACTCGCCGCCGGCCGCGTCTTCACCAGCGCGTTGCGAACGGCGTCGCGCACAAAATCATGCACAAATCCCTGCTGCCGAAAGCGGACTTCCGTCTTAGCGGGATGCACATTGACATCCACTTCTTCCGGCGGCATTTCGAGGAACAACAGCACCACGGGAAAGGATGTAGGTGGAAGGATGTTGCGATAGGCTTCCGTCAACGCATGCAGAATCAGCCGGTCACGGATCAAACGCTGGTTGACAAATACGTAGATCGAATTGCGATTCAGCTTCTGCAACTCCGGCCGGGAAGCAAACCCATGCAGCCGCAGCGCGCCGGGAGCTGCGGGCTGCCAATCGGGCTCGCGCTTCCACGGCGGCGGCGCGGGAATGCCCGCACGCTCGAAATTCGTCTCCGCCGCAATCGGCAATAACTGGTCCAGCACGTCCCGCCCGAATATCTGAAAGATCCTTTCGGAGACATGGCGCACCGGCGGAGCTTCCACCAGCGCATGACTCGCGCTGTGCAGCTCAAAATGTTTTGACGGATGGGCCAGCGCATAATGGGTCGCGAGTGCCGCAATGTGCGACAGCTCTGTCTGCTCCGACTTGAGGAATTTCTTTCGGGCGGGGGTGTTGAAGAAGATGTCGCGAATTGAAATGACGGTTCCAACCGGAGCGCCGCAATCGGCAACGCGGAGTATCTTTCCTCCGGCAATCTCTATCTCCGTGCCGACAGCTTCCTCGGCGGACCGCGTCCTGACATGCACCCGCGCGACGGAGGCGATCGACGGCAGCGCCTCGCCGCGGAACCCCAGGGTTGCCAGGCTCAGCAGGTCGTCGCTGGAGCGGATCTTCGACGTGGCGTGGCGCTCAAACGCCAGCATCGCATCGTCGCGCATCATTCCGCATCCATCGTCGGTGATGCGGATCAGTTTGCGGCCGCCTGCTTCGACATCGATGCGAATCCGCTGCGCGCCCGCGTCAAGCGAGTTCTCCAGCAGCTCTTTGACCGCGGACGCGGGCCGCTCCACCACTTCGCCTGCGGCGATCTGGTTTGCGACCTGATCGGAAAGAACCCGGATATAGCCCATTCGAAGCTAATTGTAGACTTCTATGACAATCGACCAACTCGGCCGGCGGCAGCCATCGTCAGCCGGGACAATTTACGAACGTCCATTCTTCGCTGTTCTTGACTGCTTCGCAACGGGCGTACCGTTTTTGTTGGCGACAGCTTTTCTCGCCGCCGCCGGAGCCGGTGCAACTGCTGGCGCCGAACGTTTCGCGGCTTCCGGCTTCGCTTTTTCAGATTTTGCAGTTTCCGGATCCCTGCGTGAAGTGTGGTCGTTGTCGCCGACCATGTGCAGCCGCATGAAATTCGTCGATCCGCTCCTGGTGCGCGTACCGGCGACGATGCCCAGAATCTGCTTGGCCCGCACGTGCCCGGCGTCCACCAGCAGCCCCTCGGCGGTGTCCACCATCTGATCGGTGTGTTGCAGTTTCGGACACATCACCGGATGCACCCCCCACAGCAGCATCATGCGCCGTATGACCGCTTCCACGCTGCTGAGCGCGAAGATGGGCGGGGCCGGATGGTATTTCGAAAGCAGGCGGGCGGTCGTGCCGGTTTCCGTGAAGACAGCAATCGCCGTCAGGTCCAGATCGTCCGCAGCGTGCGCCATCGACTCGCAGATGGTTTCCGGAATCGACAATCCGCCCTCGGCATGGTAGCTGTAGCGATGGACCTCGGAGCGCATCTGGATCTCTGTTTCGCAGACGATCTTGTGCATCATCGCCACCGCTTCGCAGGGATATTTTCCCGCCGCGCTCTCCGCCGACAGCATCACGGCGTCGGTGCCGTCATAAATCGCATTGGCCACATCGCTGGCTTCGGCGCGCGTGGGCCGCGGGTTTTCAATCATCGACTCCAGCATCTGCGTCGCGGTGATCACCGGCTTGCGCAACTCGGCGGCCCGGCGGATGACCCGCTTCTGGATGGCGGGTACTTTCTCCGGCGGCATCTCGACACCAAGATCGCCGCGCGCCACCATCACTCCGTCAGCAACCTGCAGAATGCTTTCCAGGTGCTCGATTGCCTGCGGCTTTTCCAGCTTGGCGATGATCCAGGTCTCCGCGCCCAGCGCGGCAACGCGATGCTTCACCAGCCGCACATCTTCCGCCGTCCGCACAAACGAGACGGCAACCATGTCCACATCGTTTTTTACCGCGAACTCCAGATCGACTTCATCTTTTTCCGTAAGCGACGGAACCCGAACCGCGATCCCCGGCAAGTTGATCCCCTTGTACTCGCCCAGCATTCCGCCATTGATGACTTCGCACTCCACATCGGTGCCGCGGATGCGGCTGACGCGCAATTCGATCAGTCCATCCGAGAGCAGGATGCGCGATCCTTGTTCCAGATTTTCTGCCAGGGTGGGAAACGTGGTGCCGATCACCGAAGAGGTTCCGGCGACATCGCGCGGCGTGATGGTCAGGTGCTGGCCGGACTTCAGCGAAACCGGGATGCGGTTCCGCAGCCTGCCGGTGCGAATCTTCGGCCCCTGCAGGTCGCCGAGAATGCAGATGGGCTTCCCCTCTTCGGCGGCCACTTTACGGATCATCTGGATCAGCTTGATCTTTTCCGGCTGGGTGCCGTGGGAGAAATTCAGCCGCGCCACATCCAATCCAGCGCGAACCAGATCGCGAAAAACATTTTCCGTGTTGCTGGCAGGCCCAATGGTGGCCACAATTTTTGCGCGTCGGGGACCATCTAACGAAAGCGATGTTTGCATTCCTGCTCCAGAAAACAAAATTTCATTTGTAGCCATTGATTCAAGTCTGATTGTAAAGGGTGAAAAGGTTCGATGCCGCGTCATGGGCCGCTCAATGCACGCGCAGCAAAATGCATGCAGAGCGGATTCATCGACTTTGCCGGGTTATTTTCGCCGCTTGGGATAGATTTCCGCATTGAATTCCGCTCCCACCATCACGCTGACCAGGATGATGTAGAGCCACACCAGCAGCGCAACCCCAGCGCCCAGCGATCCGTAGACCTGCCGGTAATGCGCATGGCGGGTGACATACCAGCCGAAAGCCAGCGTCGAAGGAAACCAGAGCGCCGTTCCTAAAAACGAGCCGGGCAGCACCCTGCGCCAGGACTGCGTCCGCGGAGCGCCCAAATGGTAGATGATCGCAAGCACGGTCGCGCTGGTCACAAGCGCCAGCGTCCAACGCACCAACCGAGCCAACACCACTACGAAAGGCCGAAGATCGTACGCGGACTGGTAGTTCATCCAGATCTCAATCTGATGTCCAAACACCACGAACATGGAAGCGATGGCCAGCGGAAAGAAGGAGAGAAATGTAAGAACAAAAGCAATCAGGACCTGGCGCCCCATGCTCCATCCGCCCTCCGGCAGATGATATGCCCGGCGCATTGCCTCCATCAGCGTGGTCATCACACTATTGGAAGCCAGGACAAAGACGGTCGCGGCAGAAAGCACCAGCCGCGGAGAGCGATGCTGGCCCTGGAAATAGCCGAGAACCAGGGGAGGAATGTCGGGCGGAAACATCTGATACAGCATGGCGTGCAATTCCGCCCGCACCATTTCGGCTGCGGGCGAAGAAGCAACGATCGCCGCCGCAATCAGAACGATCGGAAAAACGCAGAGGATGGCCGAATAGGCGCCCGCGCGGGCAAGCATCAATACGTCGTTGCGAAGACTGCTGATGACGGTTCTTCGTAAATGCACCAGCCAGCGTCGCATACGTTATGCAAAAGACTATCTGAAATGCAGGGGTAAGTTCCACGTCCTCTCAACTCACAGGACATGGGATTTTCCGTCGCCCCGGGCCCGACGGCCACCTGCTAGCATCAAAAATGCTATGAATCCGGTTCGCCGTCCCGCATCATTTCTGTCGATCGTCACAGCCTTTCTGCTCCTGGCCTGCGGCCAGAGTCAACCGATTCGGGCTGAAGGCAATCGACATGGAGCCAATCCATCCACCATGGCCCAGAATATTTCAGATGCTCCTGTCCCGAACGCCCAGTTGCTCGACAAGTCGCTCAACAAAAAAGTGAATGCGCTGCTGGCGAAGATGACGCTGGAAGAGAAAGTAGGCCAGCTGGTGCAGTTCTCTTCCGGCGCGCCCACCGGTCCCGGAACCGGACGCCAGAGCTACGACGCCATGATCGCAGCCGGCGAAGTCGGGGCGCTGCTGAACGTCGCCGATCCAAAGAAAGCGAATGCTTTCCAGCGCATTGCCATGGAAAAAAGCCGGCTGCATATCCCGCTTATGTACGGCTTCGATGTGATCCACGGGTACAAAACAGTTTTTCCTGTGCCGCTTGGAATGGCTTCCAGCTTCGATCCTGCGCTGGTCGAGGCCGGCGCGCGCATGGCTGCGCAGGAGGCAAGCGCCGATGGAATTCGCTGGGTGTTTTCGCCCATGGTGGATATTGCGCGTGACGCCCGGTGGGGCCGGATCATCGAAGGCTCGGGTGAGTCTCCCTATTTAGGAGCGGCCATGGCGCGCGCGTACGTTCGGGGTTATCAGGGAACAAGTCTCAGCAACCCGGACTCCGTCGCCGCGTGCGTAAAACATTTTGCGGCATACGGTGCAGTCATCGCGGGCCGCGATTATAACGCGGTGGATATGTCGGACGTCCTGCTGCGCCAGGTCTATCTTCCGCCGTATCAGGCGGCCATTGACGCGGGCGCAGCTACGGTGATGAGTTCCTTCAATTCATTGAACAGCGTGCCCGCAACCGCCGATCCGTATACGCTGACAGACATTCTGCGCAAGGAATGGAACTTTGAAGGCTTTGTCGTCAGCGACTGGGGCGCGGTCGGCGAACTGATCGCGCATGGAGTCGCCCTGAATAGCGCTACCGCCGCGCGGAAAGCGATCCTCGCGGGCCTCGACATGGATATGGAGAGCGGCGCGTATCATTCGCGGCTCGTCTCTCTGGTGCGCACCGGCGCGGTGCCGGAATCTACCGTCGATCAAGCGGTACGGCGCGTATTGCGCGTGAAGTTTGCGCTTGGAATTTTCGATCATCCCTATGTCGATGAGAATGCCGGGCCTTACCAGGCAACGCAGGAGAAACGCGCACTGGCGCGCAAGGCAGCGGAGGAATCTATTGTCTTGCTGCAAAATCATGCGCAGCAAGGCCAACCAAAGCTGTTGCCGATTGCCGCCAATGTAAAAACCATTGCGCTGATCGGACCGCTGGCAGATTCTCAGGGGCAGATGCTCGGGTCGTGGGGCGGCGCGGGAAATCCTTCAGATGCCATCACACTGCGGACTGCGCTCGAACAGCGCATGAAAAGCAATGGCGGCCAGCTGCTGTATGCCGAAGGAACGCAGATTCTAACCACGTCCGAAGCGAAATTCAATGCGGCGAAACTGGCGGCCCAGCAAGCCGATCTCGTCATCATGACCCTTGGCGAAGACGCTCCGGCGATGACCGGAGAAGCCAGCTCGCGAGCGCATCTCGACCTGCCCGGCAATCAGCAGCAACTACTCGAAGCAATCGTGGCAACCGGCAAGCCGGTGGTGTTAATTGTCTTCAGCGGCAGGCCGCTGGTGTTGGATTGGGCATCGCAGCACGTCCCGGCAATTCTCGAAGCCTGGTATCCGGGAATCGAAGCCGGTCCGGCGCTGGCCAATCTTCTTTTCGGAAACACCAATCCGAGCGGCAAACTCCCGGTCAGTTTCCCCCGCGCCGTGGGACAGGAGCCGCTCTACCTGAGCCAGCTTCCAACCGGGCGTCCCGCGGAGAGTGTCGATATGTCGCATCCACCTACGACCGGCGTTGAGAAATATGTCTCCCGCTATATCGATGTTCGAAACTCGCCGCTCTACCCTTTCGGCCATGGGTTGAGCTACACACAATTCGAATATTCTCCGGTCACGTTGAACGCGAATTCCATCGCCCTGGCGAGGCTGATGTCAACCGGTGGCCGGGGCATCGCCCAAACTGCGATTGAGGCAACGACGACTGTGCGCAATACAGGCCAGGTCGCGGGCACGGAAATAGCGCAGCTTTATATTCAGATTCTCGGCGCCAGCGTGGAGGAGCCGGTGCGCTTGCTGGAAGGATTCGAGCGCGTGACGTTGCAGCCGGGTGAATCGAAGCAGATCAAATTTTCGCTGGGCTTTCACGAATTATCATTCATCAACGCCAGGAGCCAGCGCGTAGTGGAACCAGCGGAGTACACCGTTTTCATCGGCGGCAGTTCAGAAGCAACCCGGGTCGCCAAATTCGAAGTGGTGCAGTAGTTTGAGCGCTTCTACGTTAGAGCCAAATGCAGTTGAGGAAATGCTCTAATTTCCGCTGTTGGGGGAGGGGTTCGAATTCACCTGCGCCACTCCGTGACGGTGGGGAGCAGCATGTGGCTTCCACTTTTCCAGAAACGCGGTGACTGTGGCCGAATCCAGTTTCCGCATCGCTTCAAACTCGCCGTTCCGCTGCGCATAAACCACGCGGCCGGACCCATCGAGCACAGCCAGCGCGGGCACACCCTTGTTCAGCGGAATTCCATATTTGCGCGCCAGATCGAGATTCTTGTCATATTGACCCACGCTCACATCTACCAGCACATAGTTGGCAGCCAGTAAAGCGGCATTGCCGGGATCGTGGAAATAGATATCCAGCACCTTGCAGTCTGGACACCAGTTTCCACCGAAGTCCAGAAGCACGCGCTTATGCTCGCTGGCCGCCGTGAGTATTGCCTGGCGAATCTCTTCTTTGGCGTTGGCTGTATCGGAATAAATATCAGCGGACGCCATCTGGAAATGTATTCCACCTGGCAAACCTGTCGCAGCCCCGCGAATCGGCGCAGCAAAACCGGAACACGCTGCTCCGGCCAGAACACCGGCGCAAACCACGGCAGCCCATCGAGAAATATTCCTGGATTTCATAAGAGAATCTTACTCTCGGCCATCGCAGCCGGTTAAACGTTCTCTCGCCAGTGTTCCTTCCCTGGTCCTACGATAGATGCTACGCGCCTGTATTGTAGTAAAAATGTTCGCGAACGATCTTCCCACCCTCGACCGTGTAGAGGGCCATCTCCTCCATATGGAGGCGCTTGCCGGAGGCCTTCTGCGTCACGTCGTATTTGAATTGAACCGCGAATTGTTTGTCCCCGACATAGGGCCCATTCGCCTCGGCGCTATGCACCTGATGGTTGTCGACCCACCACTGATTCTTGCCTCGAATGGCATCGATGCCCTTCATCTCTGCCGGCATACCCGGAGAGCTGGCCGATTCAACACTGACAATTGAATCCGCGTAGTATTTTTCGATGGCTTCCATGGTCTTGCCCTTTCGACATAGGTCGACCAGGCCTTTCCCGATTTCATCGGTAGACATAAATTTCTCCTTATCAAGATATAGACTGCGGTGTGTTTGCAGCCATCCGCTACTGCGGTGTTCCCGATGATCCACCCGCCGACGAATTGCCCATCGACGATTTGCCCATTCCGCCCGGCACCATCACATGATGCGTTTGCGCCAACTGCTCAACCATATTGAGATGTTCCTGGATGACCTGCGCTCCACTTGCAGCAGCATCTTTCAGAGACTGGTCCTTACCCATCCGCGCTTCCTTGCGGAACTGTCTCAGATCCATCCGATGGTCCTTCACCATCGCCTTGATGTAGGTGTTGTCGAACTGCTTGCCGGACTCGCCCTGCAGCTTGGTCATCAGCGCCTGGTCCTTGGCGGAAAGCGTAGTCGGCGCGGTCACACCCATCTGCTGCGCGATCGGCTTCAACTGGTCGCCCAGCTTCGTGTGGTCATCCACCATCTTCTGGCCGAACTGCTTCACATCGTCGCTGCCGCCGTTTTGCGAGGCAAGCTGGCCAAGCTGCACTTCGGCCATTCCGCCCTGCAGCGCTTTTTTCGCGAACATTTTGTCCGCGCTGCTCGCGTGGCCGGAGGACATGCTCGACATGGACGACCCGTTTTGTCCGGAGTCTGTTGCAGACTGGGCAAATGCAGTGACCCCGCACAGCAATGCCACGCCGGATAGTGTCACAATTCTTTTCGACATTCGATTCGAGATCATACGTATTACTCCTCAAAACTTCTGGATGATTGCCGGTCACTGCCGGGGATGATCGAGCAGCCAGAGCTTTCGGACTAGCCGGTTCATTACCGTAATGGACCGAAAGCCGCGCCCCTACATTTAGTTGAGTGTTCAAACAGGTCCGAAGGTTGCCTCAATAAGGAGCAGACGAAGTGCGGGCGATGAAAGTTCACGTCCGGGAAGGATTCCAGACGCGGGCGGAATTAACGCAGGTCTCTCCGCGGTTTGCACGATATAAACCGGAAAAATGCCGTAAACCTATGTCTCAAAAGCGAGATATAGGACACCCTTTTCTCTTGAGTCGTGTCCATAGAAGATCAGAAAAAAGAGGCATGCGGATTCGCATGCCCCTTCGAAAGAATCAGCAACAGTGTCAGTATCTTATTCGGCAGCCATTTCCTCAGCTTCGCCTTCCTGACGCATCAGCTCCAATTCGCGCTCGGCTGCCTCCGTGGCCTGTGAGACTTCCTGCTGCACGCGGGCGGCAGCGTCTTCAAGCTCCTGCGAGAGTCGGACGTTGCGGTAGAACTCCATCCCGGTTCCGGCTGGAATCAGCCGTCCGACGATGACGTTTTCCTTCAGGCCGCGAAGCTGGTCGACCGCGCCGTTGATGGCAGCTTCGGTCAGCACGCGTGTCGTCTCCTGGAAGGAGGCGGCGGAGATGAACGAGTCCGTCGAGAGCGAGGCCTTGGTGATGCCCAGCAGCAGCGGACGGCCAACTGCCGGACGTCCGCCATTGTTGATGGCCTTGTCGTTCTCCTCGCGGAAGCGGAACTTGTCCACCTGCTGCTCAACCAGGAACGCCGTGTCGCCGGGATCTTCGACCTTTACCCAACGCAGCATCTGGCGAACGATGACTTCGATGTGTTTGTCCGAGATCGCCACGCCCTGGAGCCGGTAGACTTCCTGAATCTCCGTCACCATGTAGGACTGCAGCTCCTTTTCACCCAGCACCGCAAGAATGTCGTGCGGGTTCAGCGGTCCATCCATCAGTGGATCGCCGGCGCGCATACGCTCGCCTTCCTGCACGTTCACATGCACGCCGCGCGGCATCGAGTATTCCTTCTCTTCGCCCGAGTCCGCCGTGACGTAAATCTTGCGCTGTCCCTTGCTGACTTCGCCAAAGCGGACCGCGCCGTCGATCTCGCTGATGATGGCCGTCTCCCGGGGCTTGCGTGCCTCGAAGAGTTCGGCCACACGCGGCAGACCGCCGGTGATGTCCTTGGTGCGAGTGGTTTCGCGCGGGATCTTGGCCAGCACGTCGCCCGGGAAGACCTCATCGCCATTCAGGACCATCAAGTGCGCACGGCTCGGCAGCAGATAGCGCTTCGTGCCCTTCGCGTTCTTGATCATGATGGCGGGCTGGCGCTTCTCGTCGGAAGTTTCCGCAACCACCAGGCGCGAAAGCCCGGTGACCTCGTCGACTTCTTCATTCAGCGTCGTGCCTTCGTGCAAGTCGTGGAAGTGCACCGTGCCGCCGACTTCCGTCAGGATGGCAAAGGTGTACGGGTCCCACTCCCCGAGTGTCTGGCCCTGTACGACCTGCGCGCCTTCTTCCACCTTGAGCTTCGCGCCATAGACCAGCGTGTAGCGTTCTTTTTCGCGGCCACGCTCGTCCACCACGACGACGATGCCGGAGCGGTTCATAGCGACCAGATCGCCCAGTTTCGAGCGCACTGTCACCAGGTTCAGGAATCGCACCGTACCGGCGTTCTTGGCTTCAAGCCGCGACTGATCGGACACGCGGGATGCCGCGCCGCCAATGTGGAATGTGCGCATGGTGAGCTGTGTGCCCGGCTCGCCAATGGACTGCGCGGCAATGACGCCGACCGCTTCGCCCATCTCAACCAGACGCCCCGAAGCCAGGTTACGTCCATAACAAAGGATGCAGACGCCGCGTTTCGATTCGCAGGTTAGCACGGAGCGGATTTTCAACCGTTCCACGCCCGCAGCCTGAATCGCGCTGGCCATGTCTTCATCGATTTCCTGATTGACTTCCACCAGCACATTGCCTTCGAAGTCCTTCAGCTTCTCGAGTGACACGCGGCCAATAATGCGATCGCGCAACGGCTCGATGACTTCACCCGCTTCGATGATGTGGCCGACGTAAATGCCTTCCACTGTCCCGCAGTTGTAGTCGCTGATAATGACATCCTGCGCCACATCGACCAGTCGGCGGGTCAGGTATCCGGAATCGGCTGTCTTCAGCGCCGTATCCGCCAGTCCCTTACGCGCACCGTGCGTCGAGATGAAGTACTGCAGCACCGTCAGACCTTCACGGAAGTTGGCCGTGATCGGCGTTTCGATGATTTCACCCGACGGCTTCGCCATCAGTCCGCGCATTCCAGAGAGCTGTCGAATCTGCTGCTTCGATCCACGAGCGCCGGAGTCGGCCATGATGTAAATCGGGTTCATGGTGCCGGCTTTGTCCGCGGCCTTCATGTTGTTGAACATCTCATCGGCGACCTGTTCGGTGACCGACGACCACAACTGGATGACCTTATTATTGCGCTCGCCGTTGGTGATCGCGCCATCCAGATACTGCCTCTGCACGCTGACCACCTGCTTCTCGGCATCGCTGACCAGCTTGTATTTCGTGTCTGGAATGACCATATCGTTAAACCCGACCGAGAGACCGCTGAGGGTAGCGAATTTGAATCCCAGGTCCTTGATGCGGTCCAGCATCTTCACCGTAACTTCAAGACCGAGATTCAGGTAAGAGTAGCTGACCACCTGACCGATGCCCTTTTTCTTCATCAGCCCATTAACGAACGGCATGCCTTCCGGCAACGAATCGTTCAGAATCACACGGCCCACTGTGGTCGAAAGGTATTGGTTGTTGTACTGCACAGGTTCCGTGTGCAGCAGGTCCTGATCGTCATACGCGGTGGACATGTCGAGCACGGCACCGGTGTAGCGGAGGCGAATGGGGCTGAGCGTCTCCACCTCATTGGCTTCGAGCGCCATCAGAACTTCGTCCGTGTTGGCAAAAACGCGGCCCTCGCCCTTCGCGCCCGAATGCGTCTTGGTCAGATAATAAATACCGAGAACCATATCCTGCGTCGGCACGGTGATCGGCTGACCGGATGCCGGAGACAGAATATTGTGCGAGGCCAGCATCAACACACTGGCTTCTACCTGCGCTTCCGGCGACAGCGGAATATGCACGGCCATCTGATCGCCGTCGAAGTCCGCATTGAACGCGGTGCAGACCAGCGGGTGAATTTTGATCGCCTTGCCTTCGACGAGCACAGGCTCGAACGCCTGGATGCCGAGGCGATGGAGCGTTGGCGCGCGGTTCAACAGCACCGGATGGTCCTTGATGACCTCTTCGAGCACGTCCCAGACGATCGGGTCCTGCATCTCCACCAGTTCTTTGGCCTGCTTGATGGTCGTGCAATGGCCAATCTGTTCCAGGCGGTGATAGATAAATGGCTTGAAGAGTTCCAGCGCCATCTTCTTCGGCAGACCGCACTGGTGCAGCTTCAGCTCCGGACCGACGACGATGACCGAACGGCCCGAATAGTCAACGCGTTTTCCGAGAAGGTTCTGACGAAAGCGGCCCTGCTTGCCCTTCAGGGTATCGGAGAGCGACTTGAGCGGACGGTTGTTCGCGCCACGCAGCACGCGGCCACGGCGACCGTTATCGAACAACGCATCGACGGCCTCCTGCAACATGCGCTTCTCGTTGCGCACGATCACTTCCGGCGCGTGGAGATCCATCAGCTTCTTCAAACGGTTGTTGCGGTTGATAACGCGGCGATAGAGATCGTTCAAATCGGAAGTGGCGAAGCGTCCGCCATCGAGCGGCACCAGCGGGCGCAGCTCAGGAGGAATGACGGGAACGACGTCGAGGATCATCCACTGCGGCTTGTTTCCCGACTTGCGGAAGGCTTCAACGACCTTCAGGCGCTTGGCATACTTCAGCCGCTTCTGCAGCGAAGTTTCCACCTTCATGCGCTCGCGCAGTTCGACCGAAAGCGTGTCGATCTCGACGCGCTTCAGCAATTCCTTGATCGCTTCCGCGCCCATCATGGCTTTAAAGCCCGACGGACGATACTGCTGGTCGAGCTCGCGATAGCGCGTCTCGTCTTTGATGATCTCGCGGTCCTTGACCGGCGCATCGCCCGGATCGATGACCACGTAGCTCTCGAAATAGAGCACGCTTTCGAGCTCACGCAGAGAAATGTCGAGCAGGTGGCCAATGCGCGACGGCAACCCCTTGAAGAACCACACGTGCGAACACGGCGACGCCAGCTCGATGTGACCCAGGCGTTCGCGGCGCACGCGCGACAGGGTCACTTCCACGCCGCATTTATCGCAGATCACTCCGCGATGCTTCATGCGCTTGTATTTGCCGCAGAGACATTCCCAATCGGTGATGGGGCCAAAAATGCGCGCGCAGAACAGGCCGTCACGCTCCGGCTTGAACGTGCGGTAGTTGATCGTTTCCGGCTTGGTGACTTCCCCGTGCGACCAGCTGCGGATCTTCTCCGGCGATGCAAGGCTGATGCGGATGGCATCGAAGTCCGAAATAGGATTGCTGAGCTCGAATGGATTAGAACGGAACAAGACAACCTCCGTGCCGGGTTACCGCCGTACTTTTAAAAACTGCAGGCGAACCGGCTATCGCGTTCCCAGGATTTCCATGATTCCGGCCGTCTGTCCGTCCCGGGAGCGCGTTGGCTTATGTGGACGACGGTCGTGTCTCGTAAAAGCTCGTTTCTTCTTCTTGCAAAATTTTGGGTGCCCCATCCTAGCCGCGCTCTTTGCAGCCAGGATGGGAGGCCAAGACCTTTAATCCGCTGCGGCCACAGTCGGCAGCGGCAGCTTTTTGTTGTCCGCCTGCTTGATCAGCTCGACATCCAGGCACAGCGCCTGCAGCTCGCGCACCAGCACGTTGAACGACTCCGGCACGCCGGGCTCGATGGCAGCTTCGCCCTTCACAATGGCCTCGTAGATCTTGGTGCGGCCATAGACATCGTCGGACTTCGCCGTCAACAGCTCCTGCAAGATGTAAGCCGCGCCATAGGCCTCCAGCGCCCAGACTTCCATCTCTCCGAACCGCTGTCCGCCGAACTGCGCCTTGCCGCCCAGCGGCTGCTGGGTAATCAAGGAATACGGCCCGATCGAACGCGCGTGAATCTTGTCGTCGACCAGATGCGAGAGCTTCAGCATATACATGTAGCCGACCGTGACAGGCTGTTCGAACCGATCCCCGGTCATGCCGTCATACAGATATATTTTGCCGGAAGTCGGCAGGTTCGCCGCCGTCAGCAACGCCTTGATCTCTTCCTCTTTCGCGCCGTCGAACACTGCCGTGCCGAACCAGATGCCGCGCGCCATTCCCCGCGAGACCTGGAGCAGCTTCTCATCATCGAGATCGAGCAGCTGGCGCAACAGAGCCGTTCCGCCGAAGCGCTCTTCCATCAGCCGGCGGACGTCATTGGCCTTCTGGTTCTTCTCGACCAGCTCGGCAATCTGCTTACCCAGCTCGTGCGCCGCCCATCCAAGATGCGTCTCGAGAATCTGGCCGACATTCATACGCGAAGGCACGCCGAGCGGGTTCAGCACAATGTCCGCAGGCGTTCCATCCGGCAGGTACGGCATGTCTTCCTCGGGCAGAATGCGCGAGATGACACCCTTGTTGCCGTGGCGGCCGGCCATCTTGTCGCCGACCGACAGCTTGCGCTTCATGGCAATGTAGACCTTCACCTGCTTGATGACGCCCGGCGCCAGTTCATCGCCCTTCTGCAGCTTGCCGATTTTGTCATTGGTGATCTTGCGCAGCACATCGATCTGACGGGAAGTCATCTCCTCGATCTCGTCGATCTGCTCATTCACCCGCGGGTCTTTGTCCGCGTAGCGAATGCGTTTCAGGTTGCGCGTCGAGATCAGCTCAATCGTTTCGCGGTCGAGAACCACGCCCTTTGCCAGCAGGCGCTTGTTGGTGCGCTCATCATGCAGATCGGCCTGCACTTCCTTCGCGCCCATGATCGATTCCAACCGCTTCAAACGCTCGTCGGTCAGAATCCGGATCTCGTCTTCCAGGTTCTTTTCAAGCTTCGCGATCTGATCGGCTTCAATCAGCTTGGCGCGCTCGTCCTTTTCCTGGCCCTTGCGGGAAAAGATACGCACATCGACGATCGTTCCCTCGACGCCCGGAGGGCACGTCAAGGAAGCATCGCGGACATCGCCGGCCTTTTCTCCGAAGATGGCGCGCAACAGCTTTTCTTCCGGCGTCAACTGTGTCTCGCCCTTCGGCGTCACCTTGCCGACAAGGATGTCGTTGTGTTTGACCTTGGCGCCGATGCGGATGATGCCGCTCTCGTCGAGATCGCGCAGCGCGGACTCGGAAACATTGGGAATGTCGCGCGTGATCTCTTCCGGTCCCAGCTTTGTGTCCCGCGATTCAATCTCGTACTCCTCAATATGCAGCGAGGTGTAATAGTCCTCGCGCACCAGCTTCTCGCTGATGAGGATCGCGTCTTCAAAGTTGTAGCCGCGCCAGGACATGAAGGCCACCAGCACGTTGCGGCCGAGGCCGAGCTCGCCCTGCTCCGTGCAGGGTCCGTCGGCGATGACCTGCCCCTTCAGCACACGGTCGCCCTGGCGGACAATCGGCTTCTGGTTGATGCAGGTGTTCTGGTTGGAACGCTTGAACTTTGTGAGCTGATAAATGTCCGATCCAACTTCGCGCGACAACTGCGTCGGGTGGTGTTCGCCCTCCACACGCACGATGATGCGCTCGGAATCGACCGAATCGATAATGCCGTGTCGCCGTGCCAGCACGACTGCGCCGGAATCGCGTGCCGTCACGCCTTCCATCCCCGTGCCCACAAAAGGAGCTTCGGAGATCAGCAGCGGCACGGACTGGCGCTGCATGTTGGCGCCCATCAGCGCGCGGTTGGCGTCATCATGCTCGAGGAACGGGACCAGCGAGGCAGCCACTGAAACCAGCTGCTTCGGACTGACGTCCACATAGGTGATTTCGCTGCGGTTCACCAGGACGAAGTTGCCCTGACGCCGCGCCGTTACCAGCTCGTCCTTGATTACGCCATTCTTGTCGAGCTCCACGTTCGCCTGCGCGATGGTATAGCGGTCTTCTTCCCAGGCCGACAGATAAAAGCTGTATGGCCCGTACTCCATCGCTCGCTTCTTCTCTTTCAACAGCTGCTGGTTGCGCTTGATCGCGTCCGGCTTTTCCAGGTGATCGCCCACGCGAAGCCCGCTGTCTCCGGCGTTGACGACCTGCACAAAGTCCAGCAGCAGGCCATCGCGCACGCGGCGGTAGGGCGACTCGATGAAGCCGTACTCGTTGATCCGCGCAAAGCAGGAGAGCGAGGAAATCAGTCCGATGTTCGGACCTTCCGGCGTCTCGATCGGGCAGATACGGCCATAGTGGGTCGGATGCACGTCGCGCACTTCAAAGCCCGCGCGCTCGCGGCTCAGGCCGCCCGGCCCCAGCGCCGACAGACGCCGCTTGTGGGTAATCTCCGACAGCGGATTTGTCTGGTCCATGAACTGCGACAACTGGCTGCTTCCGAAAAACTCGCGGATAGCCGCCATCACCGGCTTGGCGTTGATCAGATCATGCGGCATCGCTGTCGACATGTCCGGATACACGCTCATCTTTTCCTTGATGGCGCGCTCCATGCGGACCAGGCCGATGCGGAACTGGTTCTCCATCAACTCGCCCACCGCGCGCACACGCCGATTGCCAAGATGATCGATGTCATCGACCACGCCGATGTTCTTGCGCAGTTTCAGCAGGTAGCGGATGGTCGCATAGAAATCATCCGGGGTGAGGGTGCGATGGTCGAGCGAGGTCGCGTCCTGCTTGTCATACAGCTTGATGTTGAACTTCAGACGTCCCACGCGCGAGAAGTCATATTTGCGGGCATCGAAAAACATGCCTTCAAACAAAGCAGTCGCGGTGTCGAGCGTTGGCGGATCGCCGGGACGCAATTTACGGTAGATTTCGATCAGCGCTTCTTCCGGCTTGTGCACGGTATCGCGGCGCAGGGTGTGCGAGATCACGTTGCCGACATCGTCGCGCTCCGGCATGAAAATCTCGATCGAGGTCACGCCGCTTTCGAGGATCTGCATCAATTTCTCTTTGGTCAGCTCCTGATTCGCTTCGAGCAGCAGATCGCCGGTCGTGGTATCAACCACGTCGGAGGCAGACATGGCCCCGTCGAGCTCCGACTCTTCAATCTCGATCTCACCGATCTTGGCCGCGCGCAGCGCCTTCAAGATGCTTGCGGTAACCTTGCGTCCGGAATGGGCAATCTCCTCGCCCTTCACCACAACAGCATGGGCCGGCTTCACGCCCAACAGGTGCGTTGTCTTGCCTTCTTCGGCCACATTCCAGAAGAGCTTGCCGCCCCTGGTCGCAATCGTATCGACGGTGTAGAAGCTCTTCAGGATTTCTTCGTCCGACTTCAGACCCAGCGCACGAAGGAAAACGGTGCCCAGAAATTTCCGCTTGCGATCGATACGGACGTAGAGGGTGTTCTTCTGGTCGTACTCAAACTCTACCCACGAACCGCGATAGGGAATGATCTTGCCCAGAAAATACGTGCGGTTGTTCGCCGTTTCGAAGAAGACGCCGGGCGAGCGATGCAGCTGGCTGACGATGACGCGCTCGGTCCCGTTGACCAGGAAGGTTCCATTCTTCGTCATCAGCGGAATATCGCCGAAAAAGACCTCCTGCTCCTTCATGTCGCGGATGGTCTTGACGCCCGTCTCCGGGTTTTTGTCGTAAATCTTCAGCCGGATCGTGACCTTGAGCGGCGCGGAATAGGTCATGCTGCGTTCTTCGCATTCGCTCTGGTCATACTTCAACTGCAGTCCAACAGGATCTCCGCACTTGTTGCAGAAATCCGGGGTGTTCTTGTTGTACGTTCCGCACTTCTGGCACAGCACGTCCCCGGGATGGAACGGGTCGGTGATCACCATGTTGCCGCAGTTGATGCAGGTGGTGCGCAGGTGATGCAGTCCTTTCAAGTGGCCGCACTTGCACTCCCAGTTGCCGATGGCAAAATCGACAAATTCCAGCTCGGAAAGATTGCGGAAGTCGGTAATCGGGAACACGGATGCGAAAACGGACTGCAAACCGAGATCGTCGCGCTCGGTCGGCAGCTTGTCCATCTGTAGAAAACGCTCATACGAGCGCCGCTGCACTTCAATCAGGTTGGGAATCTGGATTTCGGTGGGAATTTTGGAGAAATCGAGACGGCTACGGATCGCGCGTTTCTCGTTCGGCATGCTTTGCTCCTGGCTGATTTGCCTTCGCGGCCCACTCCCGGCGGCAACTCGGGGAGTTGGTTCGGGCGGCCCTCCGGCTGATCCACGGAACGCGCGCCCACTTTAGGTTTCACTTACTTCGGTTTGTTGAATTTACTGAATTCGTCTATTGAACCCGTTGCGCCGAGTTCGCTTGCTGCTTGGTTCGCCGAGGCCTGGCTCTGCTGAAAAACTTATTCAGAGACACCAAACGGCTCGCAAGAGACAATATGTCCCGCGAGCGTCACAACCGGATTGTGCACTGTTCGAATAGATGGGTTTTAGCTTCCGCCTGCGCCGGATTGTTCCAGCGCTTTTATTGGATCGGTGAGTGTGATACAGCCGCCAAAGCTGAGCGGCATAAACCCACAGGTCAGAAATCAAGAGGGCTTGCGGGCGAACAGCTCACTCTCATTAAGAGTAACGCAGATTCGCCCAACAGGCAAGGAGACTACTTTACCTCGACAGCAGCGCCGGCGTCCGTGAACTTCTTCTTGATCGCCTCTGCTTCGTCCTTGGTTACGCCTTCTTTCACCGTCTTGGGAGCTCCATCGACCAGATCCTTCGCTTCCTTCAGGCCGAGTGCCGTCACTTCGCGTACGACTTTAATTGTGTTGATTTTGTTGGTACCGGCATCCTTTAGAATGACGGAGAATTCCGTCTGCTCTTCCGCCGGCGCTGCTGCTGCACCCGCGCCTCCGCCAGCCGCCATGACTGGGGCGGCCGCAGCGGCCGACACACCCAACCGCTCTTCCAGCTTCTTCACGAGGGCCGCCGCATCCAGCAAGGTCAACCCGACAATCTGTTCTTCAATCTGCTGCAAATCCGCCATGTCCATTCTCCATATCGATTGCAAATCTTGTGTTCCTGCTTACCGCATTGCCTTAACGAGGCCTGCCATCTGCCTCGATTGCTGCTCGCGCGGTTTCCGTTGTGCCCAGACGGCACCCCGACGCGAATGCAGCGGATATTCCGCCGAACGCCCCTGGCCGAAAGCTAGGATGCCGCCGCTTCGGCAAACTTTTTCTGCTCGACCGCTTGTCCCAGCACAACCGCCACGTCGCGGCCTGTCGCGTTGATCACCGTCGCCAGCCGCTGCGCCGGAGCATTGATCAGGAACAGCAGCTTTGAGTACAGCTCTTCACGGCCCGGCATGGTCGCCAGCTGCTGAATCTCCCCGACTGACAAAACTTTGCCGTCGACAATCGCCAGCTTGAAGGAGAACTCGGCATTTTCCTTGACCCATTCCGACAAAGCCTTTGCCAGGGCCACCGGGTCGCCGCTGCTGTACGCAACCGACGAAACGCCTTTCAGGCCCTTCAACGCCCCTTCGACCTTGGTTCCCTCGGCCGCGCGAGACGCCAGTTTGTTCTTGAGGACGCGGTACTTGCCGCCCGCACCCCGGACCACGGTCCGCAATGCGAAATCCTGCGAGACAGTCAACTTCTGAAATGTGCCGACAATTGCAGTCGTCGAGTCGGCCAGCTCCGCCGCCAACTCCTTCACCTGCTCGGTCTTCTTGGCTCGTGAAATTGCCATATCAATATCCTTTATCTCTACGTCTGCGGTGAACCTGGGTGCCTCCTGCCTCGCCTCTGAGACATGGGCAGTTTTCTCCTACCCAATCACAGCTTCAGGCCTTGCCCGCAGCCTCGACGACCGCATTGTCCAACTGAATCCCCGGACCCATGGTCGAGCTCAGAGTGATGCCCTTCACGTACTTGCCCTTGGCCGCGGAAGGTTTCGCCTTCACCACGCTGGTAATGACGGTCGTAGCATTCTCCACCAGCTTGTCAACGGTAAAGGAGAGCTTGCCCACCGGCACGTGCACCAGGGCTGTCTTGTCGGTACGAAACTCGATTTTTCCAGCCTTGATTTCTCGTACTGCCGCCGTGACGTCGGTCGTGACCGTGCCCGTCTTCGGGTTCGGCATCAAGCCGCGAGGGCCCAGAACCTTTCCCAGGCGACCGACAGATTTCATCATGTCCGGCGTGGCGATCAATGCATCGAAATCGGTCCAGCCTTCTTTTTGAATTCTTTCGACCAGATCGTCGCCGCCGACAAACTCCGCTCCCGCCGCCTCTGCTTCCCGAACTTTTTCCCCGGAAGCAATGACAGCCACGCGCTTGGTCTTTCCCAGGCCGTGCGGCAGAACGACGGTACCGCGCACCATCTGGTCCGCGTGCTTGGGATCGACGCCGAGGCGCAACGTAATCTCTACGGTTTCATCGAACTTGGCGAACTTGACTTTTTGAAGAAGCGGAACCGCTTCGGTCAAGGGATAAGGGCGCTGCTCCACAGCCGTGCGCGCCTTCTCAATATTCTTTCCTGACTTTCTCGACATATTTTCCTTTGTCTCCCACCGCGCGGACCTTATGCAGCGCTTGTTTCCGCTGAACCGCCCCGTGTTGCTTGTATTCAACTGCTTATTACGGCATTGCTCGGAGCGGCCGTCCGGCCGTGGTATAGGTACGCGAGAGGAATCCCTCGTGCGCGTACTCTTTATTATGCTGGAACGATCCCGATAATGCAAATCTCGTTTTTGCTCTCATCTGATATTCGAGATAGCATGATCGAACTTACCAAGTAATTTGGGAATTTGGACGGATTCTCGGTAAAGAATCCATCCTGAGTGGGAGAATCTCTCTACAACTTCCGCGACGAAGTGCTTCCCCCTCTTTAATCGGCGAACCGCAAGCCAGGTAATTCGTCCACCCTGCATTCACGGCGAAGCAATACCGGATTGACTCCCGTTACATTACGGATTACGCTCTCTTTGTGATACGGTCTATCCGGCACAAGGGACTGAATCGCTTGTATCGGGACGACGATCCTCGCGGCGTGATTCAAGAACATTCGCAGAAACTACGCGACATCTTGGCCCGACTCGACGCGACCAGCACAGTTGAGGACATGGAGATTCCCGGATTCCGGCTCCATCCGCTCCAAGGCGACCTTCGAGAGTTTTGGGCTGTAACGGTTCGGGCAAACTGGCGGGTGGTCTTTCGTTTCTCCGATGGCGACGCGTGGGACATCGATTACGTGGATTATCACTAATTATGCAAATGATTGTAAGGAGATTCGCCATGCCGATGAAAAGCCCACCCCATCCCGGAGGCTTTGTACTGCGCCAGTGCATCGAGCCGTTCGGCCTGACCATCACACGCGCCGCCGCAGCGCTGGGGGTGACCCGCACGACGTTATCGGAACTTGTCAATGAAAAGCGCGGAATTTCCCCGGAGATGGCCGTGCGATTGTCGAAGGTGTTCGGCGGCAGCGCGGAAAGCTGGCTCACGCAGCAGGCGCACTATGACCTGGCGCAGGTCCCCGCCGACCGCATCAAGCTCAAGCGGCTGGAGTGCGCGTAAGTTAAAACTCCCGCTTCGGCGTAGTGTACTTGCGGATGGTCTTGTCCATACCAATCACTTGATCGGAGATGCTACTACGCGACGACTTCAATTCCCATGGAACGCGCCGTGCCCTTGATCGATTTGATCGCGGAATCAATCGAGGCCGCATTCAAGTCCGGCATCTTCTGCCTGGCAATCTCGGCAACCTGCTTCTCGGTCACCTTGCCAACCTTGTCTTTGTTCGGAGTGCCCGCGCCCTTGGCGACGCCCGCCGCCTTCTTCAGCAGCACTGCCGCCGGCGGCGTTTTGGTGATGAAGGTGAAGGTGCGATCCGTATAAACGGTGATGACCACCGGAATCACAAGACCGGCCATGTCATTGCCCTGCGTGCGGGCGTTGAACTGCTTGCAGAACTCCATGATGTTTACCTGCGCCTGCCCCAACGCTGGGCCAACCGGCGGCGCCGGAGTCGCTTTGGCGGCGACAATCTGCAATTTCACCTGGGTTTGTACTTTTTTAACTGGAGGCATTTCCTGATCCTGTTCTACGCAATTTTTTCGACCTTACTGAATTCAAGTTCCACCGGCGTGGAACGGCCGAAGATCGTGACCATCACCTTCAACGTCTCGCGGTCTTCATTTACTTCATCGACCACGCCGTTGAAGTTGGCAAACGGCCCTTCGGTGATCTTCACCGACTCGTTCTTTTCAAACTTCACCTTCATCCGCGGCTTGTCTTTCGAAACATCGGAGCGGAAGATGATGGAGCTGATCTCCTCTTCGGTCAGCGCCACCGGCTTTTCGCCGGTTCCCAGAAATCCCGTCACGCGAGGCGTGTTCTTCACCAGGTGCCAGATCTCGTTGTCGAGATCCATTTCGATCAGGACATATCCCGGCAAAAAAACGCGCTCGATTGTATATTTTTTGCCGTTGCGGATTTCGGTGACCGGCTCCGTCGGAACCATGATCCGCCCGATCCGGTCGTGCAGCCCATAGGCCTGCACCCGGCTCTCGATCGACTCCTTCACCTTCCGCTCAAATCCCGAATACGCATGGATGATGTACCACCGGAAGCGCTCGTTAACGGGAGGCGCCAGCTCGGGAATCGTCTCACCGGATGCTTGTTGCTCTTCGACTTTTACTTCTTCTGCCATCCATTCACCTTCTTGGCGCAAACTTCTTTAACGCGTCAGCCAAGCCAGCAATGCCTGGATGACTCGACCCACTACCGCATCCACCACATAGAAATAGGCGGCAAAGAGAAATACGGTAATGATGACCACCGTCGTCGTCGTCTGAACTTCCTGGCGCGACGGAGTCACCACCTTGTGCATTTCACTGCGAACTTCCTTCAGGAAGTTCCAAAACCGTTCCGGCTGCTGCCTCCACTGGGGTATCGCCGACTGCTTATCGCTGGTAACAGCTATTGCTTTTGCCATAATGCTTCCTTCTCAATCCGCTGCATTCCGTGCCGCCGGGACCAGTGCTGCCGGGCCATTGTCCTAATAAGGCCATTCCACGAAAAGCTGGCAGGGGCGGAGGGATTCGAACCCCCAAGTCCGGTTTTGGAGACCAGCAGTTTAACCGTTGAGCTTACGCCCCTACATCCTGATGAAACTCTGCGGCTACTTGGTTTCTTTGTGAGCCGTGTGCTTGCGGCAACGATTGCAGAACTTTGAAAACTCCAGCCGCGCTGTCGTCTTCTTCTTGTTCTTGGTCGTCGAATAATTCCGCTCTTTACAGTCCGGACATTGCAATGTAATAATTTCGCGCATCTTTTTATTATCCCTTCAATCCGACTACTTTGGCTAGCCCGCTCGGTAAATCAATCCCCAGAATGTATTCCCATCTCAATAGAAACAGGTGCATTTGGTCTTCGCGTGGCAGACGCACCCAAAGCCCCAAGTCCTCAGATTCTTCGATCAAGACAATAAAGAGGGGTGCGTCAGGTAATTCTACGGAAGCAAGCGCTAATACAGCCTGACCATCCTCTGTCAGTATAACCGCAGCCCTCTGGCCGGCTAGCTTCACGAGGCTCGTACTACCCAACTCGCTGGCAAACCATATTCGACGACTCTGGAAATTTGCTCTTCTGCCGCTCGTGATCCAGATTCCAAAAGCTCATTCATCAAATCTTCATCTACCCAGATGGCTGCGTGATTTCCATTTAAGCCAAAATCGAATCGGAACCTGCCTTCGAGTGTCTTCAGCCACGCAGAGTCTAAAGTAAGACCGGGAACTCTGCTTCGTGCCATCCGCTCAACTAGACGAGCCGCACGCTCTGTTTTCCCCCCCAGTTCGTTCCGGGTTAGGTCAACGGCGTAAGCACTTCTCGCATAGGCGTCGTGGCTGATCCGCAGTTTGTCCGCCACAGTTCTTTCGGCATCGCTCAATGCCGGAAGAAGTTCTTCGGAGGCATTTTGGGCTAGCATCCAGTTTTCAGCACTCGAACGGCTGCCATCAATATAGATATCCATCATTGCCTCCTCTCAAACTTATTGTAATTGTTTCACTGGCAGCTACTTCAAAATCTCGGCAATGGCCCCGGCACCGACGGTCCTGCCGCCTTCGCGGATGGCGAACCGCAAGCCCTTCTCCATGGCCACCGGCGTGATCAGCTCGATCTCGAGCGCCACATTGTCCCCCGGCATCACCATCTCCGTGCCTTCCGGCAGCTTGGCCACTCCGGTCACGTCCGTCGTCCGGAAGTAGAACTGCGGCCGATAGCCGTTGAAGAACGGCGTGTGCCGCCCGCCCTCTTCCTTGCTCAACACGTAGATCTCCGCCTTGAACTTGGTATGCGGCGTGATCGAACCGGTCTTGGCCAGCACCATCCCGCGCTCCACGTCTTCCTTGGGAATGCCGCGCAGCAGCAGCCCCGCGTTGTCGCCCGCCATGCCTTCGTCCAACTGCTTCTTGAACATCTCGACGCCGGTCACCACCGTCTTGCGCGTCTCGCGGAAGCCGACAATCTCCGTCTCCTCGCCTACCTTCACCTTGCCGCGCTCGATCCTGCCCGTCACCACCGTACCGCGTCCGGAGATCGAGAAAATGTCCTCGATCGGCATCAGGAACGGCTGGTCGATGGCCCGCGCCGGCAGAGGAATATACTTGTCGACCGCCTCCATCAGCTCGTCGATCTTGGCTTCCCACTGCGCCTCGCCATTCAACGCTCCCAGCGCCGAGCCGCGGATCACCGGCACATCGTCGCCCGGGAACTGGTACTTCGACAGCAGCTCGCGCACTTCCATCTCCACCAGGTCAACCAGCTCCGGATCGTCCACCGCATCGCACTTGTTGAGAAACACCGCGATGTACGGCACCCCTACCTGGCGCGCCAAGAGCACGTGCTCCTTGGTCTGCGGCATCGGTCCATCGGTCGCCGCCACCACCAGGATCCCGCCATCCATCTGCGCCGCCCCGGTGATCATGTTCTTGATGTAGTCCGCGTGCCCCGGGCAGTCGACGTGCGCGTAATGCCGGTTCTTGGTCTCATACTCCACGTGCGAGGTCGCGATCGTGATCCCGCGCTCCCGCTCTTCCGGCGCGTTGTCGATCGTGTCGAAGGAACGGAACTTGTTGTTCGGATTGTGCTTCGACAACACCTTCGTGATCGCCGCCGTCAACGTCGTCTTGCCATGGTCAATGTGTCCGATGGTTCCCACATTCACGTGCGGCTTCGACCGGTCAAATTTTTCCTTCGCCATTTTTGCTGTCCGCTCCCAATTTCGTTGAAATGCCTGTTGATAAAGTTATTCTTGCGTCGACCAGAACAGTATCTTCACTGCTTCAAACCGCTTCAGTAATACGCGTAAACCTTCAGATATTTCCCGCGAGTCTCCGGCGCGACCTGCTCTACGGAACGCAAATACAGTTCGCGAATCTGCCCACGATCGCTGTCGCCCAGCTGCGTATAACCGGTCTTGACTACGTCTCCCGCCAAGCCCTGAGCGCGGATCTGCTCAAAATCCCGCACGCGAAGTTTCGCCCGCTCGACCCGCTGCAGGAACTTGCTCACGGACGGCGCGGCAAACGCTGCTTCAATTGCAGCTTTTACCGGCTCAAAGACTGCCGGGTTTTCAATCGGGATTGTCGCCTGCTGAAACATGTTTCCCATAAGTTTTTGTCTGAGTCCGAATCAATTTCTGGAGCGGGAGACGGGGATCGAACCCGCGACCAACAGCTTGGAAGGCTGTGACTCTACCACTGAGTTACTCCCGCGAGCCCACGAAAATTTCTGGAGCTGATGATGGGGCTTGAACCCATGACCTCTCCCTTACCAAGGGAGTGCTCTACCGCTGAGCTACATCAGCCCTGCACAAACCTAAACCTCTTCGTCTTCATCGCGTTCCATTTCATCGTACCGCGAACGCGCCGCATGGATCACCACGCGAAACAGAAACATTCCCAGGATCAGAACCGCCACCAGCCGCACCTTGCCGGCGTCGAGCGTGAACCATGCCAGCGCCATCAGCGCCAGCAGCATTCCTGAAGCGACTCTCGCCTTCACCGCCGCACTCATCGCGCCAGCCAATCCAATATCTGGTGCACAGGGGAGGATTCGAACCTCCGTAGCTCGCAAGGAGCGGCAGATTTACAGTCTGCTGCCATTAACCGCTCGGCCACCTGTGCACAACCTTCGATCCCACTCATTTCGCGGTAAACCACCGGAGTTTCCGTGCTGGACCCACCCGAGACACTCCCCCGGAAGCAGCCCAACCGACGCAAATTTTCTGGCAGGAGACACGGCTATGAGAGACGGAACCGAACCTTGCTTTGAACTCTTGCTCGCTCTATATTGCTGTCGAACCGGCGAACGCCGCTTCCCGGAAAAGCTCAGGCCACATTTGCTGGAGCTGGCGAAGGGATTTGAACCCCCGACCCTCTGATTACAAATCAGATGCTCTACCAGCTGAGCTACGCCAGCCCTGAAACACCAATTCCGGAATGCCGGCGCATACTTCAGCGCCCGTACGCACAAGACCCAAATTATCACGCTGTCGAGCACATCGCAACCAATGGCCGAATGGCAGCGACTCCGCAGGGGGTGCTGCCGAATTTGCAGCTCCGGTGAAGCTGTCTTTCGTACATCCGGAGAGCTCCTGATGACCTTGCCCTGAAACGGATATAGCATTTTTCACCGATGTATGAAACCTTCGAGCGGACAAAACGTCATCCTCAACATGTAGACCACATGTTGAGGACGCCGGACTCTGACAGGCGCGGGAGAAAATTCGATGGGCCGAGCAAGAATTACATTTTCGATTGTGCTATTAGCCGGATTGAGTCATCTCCTCGCGCATCCGGTCATTACCGTGTCGGCACAACAGACAGGCACGCAGCCGCAGACAAGAGCAAGCCACCTGGTGGGATCTCTTACGGCCATCCATGGCAAATCGCTCATCGTGAAGCCCGATACCGGAGCGCCGGTAACCGTAACCGTAAGCGATACGGCGCACATCCTGCGGAGTGCGCCCGGCGCGAAAAGCGTCGCCGGCGCGACGCCGATTCAACTCAACGATCTTGCGGTCGGCGATCGCGTGCTCATCGCCATCCATCCGGCGCCCGACGGGTCCGCTTCGATGGCAACGACGGTCATCGCCATGAAGCAGGCCGATATTGAGCAAAAACATCGGGCCGATCAAGCCGACTGGCAAAGCCGCGGAGTGGGTGGTCTGGTGAAAGCCGTCGACGTGACGGCGGGCACGGTGACGATTGCCGCCGAAGCCCGCACGCTGACCATCCGCGTCAGTCCAAAGACCACGATCCGTCGTTATGATCGAGAGTCGATTCAATTCTCCGACGCCAAGCTCTCGACGCTGGATCAGATCCACCCGGGCGATCAGCTCCGGGCGCGCGGCGATCGCAGCGCCGACGGCAGCGAAATTGATGCCGATGAGATCGTCGTCGGCTCCTTCCGCAATATCGCCGGAACGGTGATCTCCGCCGATCTGGCCGCCCACACCGTCACCGTGGCCGATCTCGCCACCAAGAAGCCGGTGGTCATTCAGATTTCGGCAGACTCCCAGTTGCACCGACTTCCCGCAATGATCGCGCAGGGTTTGGCCGCCCGCTTCAGGAACGGGCGTCCGGGTCATGCAGCCGGTACGCCGCAGGGCTCGCCCGCTGCCGCGCAATCCAGAAATGTGCAGCCAGAGCCTCACCCGGATAGCGGCGGAGGACGGCGCAATGGCGATCTCTCGCAGATCCTGGAGCGCGCCCCGGTGATTCAACTCTCCGACCTGCATAAAGGCGATGTGGTCATGATCATCGCCACTCAAGGAACACCGGATCGAGCGACCGCTTTTACACTTCTCACCGGCGTCGAACCTATACTGAGCGCATCCCCCTCTGCCAGCCGGGACATGTTCTCTTCGTGGAACCTCGGCGGGACAGGAGGTGGGGGAGCAAGCGCAGCACCGGAAGGAGGGCCATAGACGGCTTATGATGACGGAACAACAACTCGCTGAGATCGATCGGCTCTGGGCGCGCAAGACGAAGCAGGATGCTGCGAACCTTCCCATAGCGGAACGCCATCGAAACCTTCAGCCTGTCAGCGCGGAGTTCCTCCATTCCCTGGCATGCGGGCTTGGCGTCAAAAAGGCCGTCGAAATCGGAGGGTCGAGCGGCATTTCGACCATCGCACTCGCGGCTGCCATGCAGCACACACAAGGGAAATTGGTTTCGCTCGAAATTGAACCCGTCCGGCAGGCGGAATCGAAAGAGACCATCGCGAGGTTGGGTCTCGAAGCCTTCGTGGATTTTCGCCTGGGAGACGCCGCGGCAACTCTGCCCATGCTGACCGGCCTGGAATTCGTCCTGATCGATTGCGAAAAGCAGGATTACATTCGCTTTTTCGACATGCTGCAGATGCATCCCGGCGGAATCGTCGTTGCCGACAACATCATTTCCCATCAACTGACGGAGTACGCGGCTCACGCGCGCGCGTTGCCCAGAGTTGAATCGATGACGCTGCCCGTCGGTCAAGGGCTGGAAATCACCCGTTTCCCCAATGCTCCGCAAAGCTGATTTATGCTGTACGGCGGGGATGGATGCTATCCTCGTAATCACATTTCCCTGCATGTCCAAAATGACCGACTCTCATCCGCGAAGTACCCGCTCCTCTTCCCGTCGCCTTCACAATTCGAGGTTTGCTGCAACTCATGCGTAGACGCACATGGATCAGCCTGGCGGTCGTCGTGGCCGTTGTTGCGGCGCTTGTCGCCACGGTGTATCTCCGCAGGAATGCACCGCCGGAAGTCGCCCGCCTGCTGCCGGAAGCCGACGCCATCGTCTACTTCAACGTAAAACCTCTGCGCACGCTTACCCGTTTCGACCAGCATCCGGTGGCGCATGATGCCGGGTATCAGGCATTCATCGACGCAACAGGGATCGAGTTCGAGCGCGATCTGGATCAGGCGGCCTTCGCCATTCACCGCATGGCCAACCCCAACGGCGCGAACGGCCCGGTGGCCTATTCCGAGGTTTTTCGGGGCCACTTCAGCGGGTCGCGGCTTACCGCGTACCTGGCCACGCAGTCGGGCGGTCCCGAGCAATATGCCGGACACGACATTTATTCGATCTCCCACGACGGGCGCGCAGTCCGCGTCGTCGTGCTGGGCTACGACCTGGTGGCTGTTTCCAACACACCGACGGCGGAACAAATTCATTCCATAATCGACCGCTATCATTCGGCGGCATCGCCCTTCAGCGGCGACACATTGCTTTCCCGGCATTATTCCGACGTTCCCTTGCTTTCCGGGGCCTGGGGAATCGGTCAGATAGGGCTGCCGTTCGCCTCCGGACAGGCGTTCCGCATCTTCGGACTGCCGCTGCCCTTGCCGGTTGATTCGACATTCATCGCTTCCGTCCGTTACCTGGGAGCGATTCATCTGCGCCTCGAAGAGATTGCGCCGTCGGCCGAGGGGGCGAAACAGTCGGTCGAGATGGCCAACCTCGCGCTTGGAATGCTCCGCTCGGCGCAGGGGATGGTGGGATCGCAGGATGCGAATGCCCGACAATGGAATGACCTGCTGCACAGCGCCGTCGTAGAACAAAAAGAAAACCGCGCCATCCTTCGCGCGGTGGTTCCTGTCAGTCTGGTGCGTAGCTTGCTATCGGAGAAGAAAGCCGGCGAGACCACCGCTATGGGCGACAATCCACCGCAGTCGAACCCTTGAAGCTGGAGGAAAGAAGCTACGACGCGCAGATTACTGGTTGCACAAAGCGCGATCAAAGCGGCGAAACGATGGAAGTGGGTGCCCCACGTCTCGCTTCTGAGATGTGGGTTTTTACAACGCTGAAACAACAACCGGGTGACGAAATATGGCTTGGGGTTTATTAAGAACGAATCAATCCCGTCGCATGGGATTTACAGAAACCCATGTCTCAGAAGCGAGACATGGGGCATCCTTACTACATAGTTCGATCGGGAACTCTGCCTTATTCCCCGGCACCCTGGGGCAGGACTGTCTCAGCCATCTGCGCCACAGTCTCGCGCATGTAGCGATGCGGATTGACCGGTGTGTCGTGAATGCGGACTTCATAGTGCACGTGCGCCCCGGTGCTGCGACCGCTGATACCCACGTACCCGATCACCTGGCCGCGCGACACCGTCTCCCCCGGAATGACCGAAATTGAAGCCATATGCGCATACAGGGTGGTCACATTGTGGCCATGGTTCAGGACCACTTCACGGCCATACCCCGTGCCCCAGCCAGCCGAAGCGACAACCCCGTCGCCGGTGGCGTAAATCGCGGTCCCGCTGGGAGCGGCAATATCAATTCCCCTGTGAAACTCACCCTCCATCTCCCCGCCAAAGGGATCGGTGCGTTCACCAAATGAACTGGTCACGCGGCCCATCACCGGCCATAAAGAGGGTGCATCCGCCAGTTTTACCCAATCGGTAAGCGTCGATGCCGGATGAAGACCGGATGCCAGCGCCTGCGCCGCAACGCCGGAAAGCGCCGTGCTGCGGAGCGCATAAAAACGGTCCAGTGATTTGTAGTAGGAGTCGCCGTCGGAGGAAAGTGTGGGGGTCACACTGGAAGCAGCCGCTTTGGAGGCAACCAGCTTGCTCTGCCGCAGACCGTACAGCGCGGAAACTTCGTTGGCCAGCGACCCGAGAGACGCGACCTGCATATCTTTCTGCTTCGTGTCCTGCTCCAGCTGATGGTATTGCTTGCGGAGAGCCTGCTGTTCGCTGCGTACCTGGTTGAACCGCTCTGCCTTCACCAGCATCCTGCCATAGGAACCGGCCAGGCCGGTGATGGTAAACAGGCCTACGACCGCCGCTGCTACGAACGCGTACGCGTAACGCATCGGGATCGGGACCTTGCGTAGCTGGCCCTGCTCATCCCGGCTGACATAAACGATATAGTGGCGCTTGCGCACTTGGGGAAGCCCGCTTCCTTTCAATTTGTCCAGTTTCGGACAACTCGCCGCCCTCTGAATTCGCCGCGAGGCAAGATTACAATCGCGGATCGGGGGAGAGCGGTCAATACAATTTTATAGATGAGGCCCCAGCCTAGCAAAGGAGCCTAATCCGCGTCAATTACGAAAAATACCCAATATGCAGAATGGAACCTCGGGTTGCACCCCCCTGAATTTGGTTGGGGTGTTCCCGTCTGCCTGACGCGCAAGCTGTATTCTGGCAATCGATGCCTAAACCCAGGCCAATACCCGGCGAAAATGCCCTGATCGAAGCTCTTCGCGCGAGCGCATCCAGCCTTCATTCCCAGTCTATATCGTCTGGGCCCGTACGTCTCGGCATCGGCGACGATTGCGCGATTTTGCGTCCCCCGCGCGGGCACGAAATCCTCGTCACCACGGACTTCTCGCTGGAAACCATTCACTTTCGCCGCGATTGGCACTCGCCGGAATCCGCCGGACATCGCTGCCTCGCCCGGGGGCTGAGCGATCTCGCCGCCATGGGGGCTGAGCCGCTGGCCGCCTTTTTGTCCCTGGCTTTGCCCGTCGAGCTGGTGCGAAACCGAGGAGGTCAGCCCTCCTGGCGGGACCGCTTCCTTGCTGGATTTCTCGCGCTGGCGGAGAAATACCAGGTTCCCTTGGCTGGGGGCGACACCGCGCAGTCCCCTTCTTGCATCTCCAGGAATCTACGCACCTCCATGCCCAACGCTGGGCGAGTGACTGGTTGGGCTCTGGCGGATATCGTGCTGGTCGGCAGCGCCCCGCGCAACCGCGCCTTGCTGCGCTCCGGAGCCAAGGCAGGCGACCGCATCTATGTCACCGGACAACTTGGAGGAGCGGCTGCCGAACTGGCGCAGCTGGCGGCAAACCCTCGTCGCTTCCGAAGCATCACCGCGTTCGAGAAATCCACTCCGCATCCCCATCTTTTTCCCGAGCCAAAACTCGATGTCGGCGCGTGGCTGCTAAAGCATCATCGAGCCACCGCTGCCATCGACATCAGCGACGGCCTCTCGACCGACCTCGATCACTTATGCCGGGAGTCTGGTCTGTCCGCCACCGTGGATGCGTCGTCCATCCCGATCCACCCTCTCGCACAAAATCCGGCGCTGCAAGCCTCCGGAAAAAGCCTGAAGCTGGCGCTCGATGGCGGCGAAGATTACGAACTGCTGTTTACGGCATCGCCCGATATACGGATTCCGCGCCGGATCGCCGGAGTTCCCATCGCGTCCATCGGACAGATGCGCCGATACAGTGCCCGGGCACCGCGCGTGCTGCTCGCCTGCCCTGTAAATGGCAAGCACAGGGAACGCCCAATGCCGCCGGGCGGCTGGGAACACTATAGATAGCCCGGCCACAGCGAAGAACGCCTGCGGTCCCAACCCTCGCGGAGGAGAAATATGGGTACCCCATGTCTCGCTTCTGAGACATGGGTTGTTGTCGAAGACGGAGAAACTCCCGCTCTAGACAAAGAGCCCGAAGCGGGCACCTCCACGCCGCAACCCCAACAGCTCTTGCTACCATCGAGATTCATGACTGTTTCCAAACCTCGCGTCCGCTTTGCTCCTTCACCCACTGGCCAATTGCATGTAGGCAACGCCCGCACGGCACTCTACAACTGGCTCTTCGCTCGCCGGTTTGGCGGCGACTTTCTGCTCCGCATTGAAGACACCGATGTCGAGCGCAGCGAAGTCCGCTATGAAGCGCAGCTGTTTGAAGATCTGCGCTGGCTCGGGCTGGAGTGGGACGAAGGACCGCGCAGTGTCGCAAGTTCCAGCGCGGATCGCGACAACAACGATGACGGACGATATGGCCCTTATCGCCAGTCCGAACGGCTGGAGATCTATCGCCGGCACACCGAGCGTTTGCTGGCGGAAGGTTCTGCGTATCGCTGTTTCTGTACTGCGGAGCAGCTCGACGAGGAACGGGAGAAGGCAGTCGCCGGCCACCAGCCGCAGGTCTACTCCGGCCGCTGCCGCACCATTTCACCGGAGGAAAGCGCCGCGCGTGCCGCGAAAGGCGAGCCATTTGCCGTCCGACTGAATATCGGCACGGAGCCCATACGCTTCCACGACATTGTTCGCGGCGCCGTGGAATTCGCCGCAGAGGCGGTCTCCGACCCCATCCTGGTCCGCTCGTCCGGCATGCCCGTGTACAACTACGTGGTCACCATCGACGATGCGCTGATGCACATTACCCATGTGATTCGCGGCGACGATCATCTGTCGAACACGCCGAAACAGGTGGCCATCTACCGAGCCTTCGGTTGGCCGGTACCGGAGTTCGCGCATTTGTCCACGATCCTGGGACCGGACAAAACCCGGCTCTCGAAGCGCCATGGCGCGACTTCCATTGCAAATTTTCGCGAGATGGGGATTCTTCCCGAAGCACTCACGAATTATCTGGCGCTGCTCGGCTGGGGCGCGGAGGGCGGTACACGCGAGACATTCACCATGGCGGAACTTGCCGCCGAGTTCACGCTGGAGCGCGTCACTCCGTCGCCGGCCATCTTCGATTTCAACAAACTGCACTGGCTGAACCGGCACTATCTCAAACTCGCTGAACCGAAGCGGCTGGCGGAACTCGCCCTTCCCTATTTCGCAGCAAGAGGCTGGCTACCGGAAGCGCCGCATTCAGAGGCCTTTGAGAACTGGTTGCAGCAAATGCTCACGCTCTTTGTGCCAGCCGTGGATCAGCTCGACCAGCTGCCGCAGAAAGCGGAGTGTCTCTTCCAGTTCGATCCAGCCACGGGCATTGCGAACGAAGAAAATGCCACGATCCTTGCAACCGACACAGCACAAAGCGTATTGCGGGAGTTTGCCGTCCGCATAGCGGCGCTGCCAGCTCCGGTCACCGCAGAGGCTTTCAAAGCCGTAATGAATGAAGTGAAGGCTACCGGCGGAGCCAAGGGCAAAGAACTGTTTCACCCGGTGCGCATCGCCCTGACGGGTGCCCACTCCGGCCCGGAATTCGACAAGCTCGTGCCCCTGATCGAGGCGGGAAGCCGGTTGCCGCTGACAACGCCCATCGCCAGCGTGCATCAGCGGGCGGAGCGTTTTCTCGCTGCTCTCCAAAAGAAGTAAATAAGAAACCAGGCACATTGGGTGCCCCACGTCTCGCTTCTGAGACGTGGGATCAATGGAAAGTCTTAGAAGAGAGGCCTAATTGCCCCCGAAGAAGACATTACTCAGCTGGAGCGGAGGAAAAGATAGCGCCTGGGCGCTGCACACTCTGCGTCAGAATCCTGACTACCGAGTGGCTGCATTGCTCACCACCGTGAACGAAGTCTTTGGCCGAGTTGCGATCCACGGTTTCCGGGAAGAATTGCTGGACCTCCAGGCTGTCTCTGTAGGGCTGCCGGTCTGGAAGATTCCCCTGCCGTATCCTTGCGCGAACGCGGACTATGAATCGCGGATGCAGGACGTCTGCCGGCGGGCCGCGCGGGAAGGATTTGAGGCCGTCGCGTTCGGCGATCTGTTTTTGGAGGATATTCGTGCCTACCGCATCGAGAAGCTGGCGGGTACGGGTCTCGAACCAATATTCCCCATCTGGGGAATTCCAACCGATGAACTCGCCCGGCAAATGGTGACGGCGGGATTGCGAGCGCGGATCACCTGCATCGATCCCCGCCAGCTGCCGGAATCCTTCTGTGGCCGCATCTTCGACGAACAATTTTTAAGCGATCTGCCAGCTACGGTCGACCCCTGCGGCGAACGCGGCGAGTTCCACAGCTTCGCCTACGCCGGCCCTGTCTTCTCGCAGCCGATTTCCGTCAGTCACACCCACAATGTTGCACGTGAAGGTTTCATTTATGGCGACCTGGTCCTGGCTGGCGCGAAGGTGTCACCCGAAACCGGCGCTTGACGTTTCGCATTGATGCAGCCGAGCGCGAAATCTGCGTCCTTCCCCACCCTAGCCGCACAAAACGCGTCTAGAATGGGGCACCCAGAGACCTTAGTCACACTATCCAGTAATTCGGTTTAGACGCCTCCGTGCGCCGTCAGTTTCACATCTACATTCCCGCGGGTCGCGTTGGAGTATGGACAGATTCGATGCGCTTCAGCGACCAGGACTTCTGCGTCCTCCTGGCTTAACTTAGGCAGGGTCACTTCAAGCGCGACCGCAATTTCAAAGCCCTCTTTATCCGTGCTTGGGCCAATGCCAACCTGCGCCTCCACCATGACCTCGCCGGTATCGATCTTCTTCTGAGCCGCCGCATACTGCACCGCGCCGCCGAAGCATGCGGCATATCCGGCAGCAAACAATTGCTCCGGGTTGGTTCCAGAGCCGTTTTGTCCACCCATCCCCTCCGGCGCGGAGAGATGCAGCTTTAGATTGCCATCGGTGCTCTCGACGCGGCCCGTGCGGCCGCCGAGTGTGGTGACGCTTGCAGTATAAAGAGTTTGCTTGACCATAAGGTTTTCTCCTGGAATGTTCTCGAAGCTCGCGGTCGGCGTTGCCTTCTACGCGCCGTGCCAGTCACGTCCTGTGCAATGCGATTCTACGTGATCGGGGGGGATGCCTTCGACCCGCTTCCGTCTGCTACTCTCAAATGCGAGCGCGCTATGCAACGAACTACACGACTGGTCCGCGTCGGACTGCCGGAACCTCCGGCAAAATTGAATCCGGGAGATGCCATTCATCCTGGGCCGATCTTCGCTTCCGCCTTTGCCGCGCCCGGTGAACTCTCCAGTTCCCCGTACACCTATGCGCGTTTCCACAATCCAACTTGGCACGAGCTGGAAAACGCCCTGGGCTCGCTCGAAGGCGGTACCGCGCGGATTTTCCCCTCCGGCATGGCAGCAGTTACGGCTGTGTTTGCCGCGTTGCTGCGGCCCGGCGATATCGCCGTAGTTCCGGCCGACAGTTACCACGCAACGCGGGCGCTCACACGCGAGTTCTTTTCTTCCCTGGGCATCGAGACGCGTCTTGCTCCCACCGCCAACAACGCGCAGGCGAAGCTCCTCGAAGGCGCCAAGCTGCTTTGGCTGGAAACCCCGAGCAATCCTCAGATGGATGTCTGCGACATACGCCTGCTCGCGGAGGCAGCGCACAAGCACGGCGCGCTGGTGGCCGTCGACAACACCACGCCGACCGCGCTGGGCCAACAGCCGCTGGCTCTCGGAGCGGATCTTTCGGTTGCATCGGACACAAAATCTCTTACCGGGCACAGCGATCTGCTGCTTGGCCACGTGGCCGCACGCGATCCGGAACTGATTGCCAGAATCGACCGCTGGCGCACGCTGTCCGGCTCCGTCGTCGGCCCCATGGAGGCGTGGCTCGCGCTGCGATCGCTGGCAACGCTGCCGCTTCGTCTCGAAAAACAATCGCGAAACGCCCAGGCCATTGCGGAATTCCTCGCCAGCCGTCCGCAGGTGGAGGCCGTCTTCTATCCCGGCCTGCAATCCCATCCCGCGCACCAGTTGGCCCGCAGCCAGATGAGCTTCTTCGGACCGGTCGTCAGCTTTGAACTCGCCAGCCGCCCAGCCGCCGAGAGCTTCCTGAAAAATTCGCAATTGCTGGTGGAAGCCACCAGTTTCGGGGGCATCGTCTCTTCCGCCGAACGGCGCGCCCGCTGGGGAGGAGACCGCGTTTCAGAAGGCTTCATCCGGCTAAGCGCAGGCTGCGAGGAGATTGAAGATCTGCTGGCCGACCTCGATCAGGCGCTCCAGGCCAGCACGGTTGCTTGATCCGTGGCCATTCGAGCAATCACCCGCGATGAAAGCTTCGCCCACAACTGGCAGGCTGAGATTCTCGAATTTCCGCCGCTGATCACGCCGGCGAAGCAGTACGTCTATCCGCAAGCGGTCGAGGAAGTGGAACGCGGCGCATTGCAGCTTCTATTGCGTGCCGAGCCAAGGGTCGCGCCCGTGATGATGACCTTTGCCCTGGGATTTGCCGATCCATCCCTGCCGCATGGAATCTGGAGCTGCCCCAACCCGAAGCAACTCTGTGGGGTTGCGGGCGGATACGCCTATATCGTCCAGGCAGACGAACCGGCGCAATGGGTGCAGGTCCCGTATCGGCCCGTAGTTTCCATCCATCCCGCGGCCGAACAAGACTTGCTGATTTTCACCAGCTTTCATCAGTTGTGGGCTCTCGGCCCCGAGGGCCCTGCCTGGGAAACGGCGCGGCTGTCATGGGAAGGCTTACGCGTGACCGAAATATCCGGCCAAAGGCTGCAAGGGTTCGGATGGGACCTCCAAACCGACACCGAGGCAGCCTTCACCGTCGATCTGGCAACGGGAACCCACACCGGCGGCGCGTCCCAAAAATAAGGCGGCTGTATAAAACTGCACAGCCGCCCTGAACATGGAAACCTACTCGCCGCTGTTCGGCAGAGCCGGCATGGAAACACCCGCCAGATCGGAACTGCCCGCGCGATAGTTGCTGAATGTCACCTGGCTGCCCTGGGGTCCATCCAGCAGAAGCCCGAACCGCAGCGGCTCCCGCCAGCCGGCCAGGACCTGATTGGACTGGGAATCCCCCAGCGGATGCCATGCACCGTCTCCGGTGTGGCGCCAGAAGAAACGCACATCGGCTGCGTTTCCGCCCGACACGCGGAACTCCAGCGGCGAACTGGCATTTACCGGCTGGCGGGCAACAACCCGGGCCGTTCCCGGATCAAGCTGCCACAGGACGACGTTGCCGCCTTCCAGCCCGATCACCATGGCATGCTGCGCATCGCTCAGCACGGCAAGGCCGGAAATGGAAGAAGTGCTGATCGGCGCTCGCCGCAGCGATACTTCGGCTGACAGCCCGGAGGTATCCGCAGCGCGACTCAGCAGCACGGTGCTGTGCTGCCCGGAGGTGATCCGCACCTCATCGCCCTTGAATTGCAGTTTCGGGCTCTGGCCCGGAAAGGAATACCACCCCGCCTGGGTGGAACCGCCGTACACCGCGTATTGCAGGTGCGCTCCGACAGCTTGCTGTACCGGCTGTGTATTCTGTGCGGCTGCCTTCATGGACGGCAAGGAGAACGCGCACACCAGGGGAACTAGAGAAAGAACCATATTACGCAGATAATTAGTTTTGTTCATGTCATCAATCCTCGATCGATCTGGCCTCACCCGATTTCCTGGGGAGTGACCTCAAGGTAGCCAGCGGCATACCATAGGACAAGGAAAATGGTCACAACACTTTAGTTATCCACAAGTAACCACCGTAACATAGCAGTTTCAAAACGGGATTACATTGACTCAGAACGGGACGATATTCAGGCCGCGGACAAGTTGGAAGTGACGGAGATTGACTGTCAAGATAGAGAAGCCAACAGAGAGCGCCGTCGCACCGATCAGCAGGTCTCCGAAAGGAACGGTCACGCCTTGGGACTGCTGCTCGCCGTCGATCTTTCCGGCCAACATTGCGGCCTCTTTCGTGTAGGGATAGACGGTCAGATCGCGCAGCAGTTCTTCGATAAAGGATTGGCGGCGCGACCGGATCTCCGGCGTCTTTGTGCGGTAGATGCCATGGATGAGTTCAGTCAGCCCGACGGAAGAAAGCGCGGCATCCTGATCGCCTGCAACACTGACCACCTGTTCGATTAGATTTTCGACTGTATCCCCTCGACGCTCGGCGGCGATAACGACACTGGAATCGAGGATCAGTCCCATGAGCTTTCCAGCGGCTCTCGATGGCTTTGGATGACCGCTTCAAGATCGTGGGCGAAGCCGCCGTCCAGCGTGGCTGTGGAGCCATGTTCTTTAGCCAGCCTGAGCGATTCCGAGAGTCGCCGTACAGGACGCTTGGCAGTCACGCGTACCACAACGGACGGAGATGCATCATCTTCGATAACGATCTCTGCCCCGGCGCGGACGCGGGCCAGCAGACCGGCGAAGTCGCGGGCTGCTTCGGCTTCTGAGATGTGGATCACTGCCATAGTCATGATGATACCCCGATTCGATTTTTTCCTTAGCAGCTAAAAAACAGCCTCTAAAAAAGGATTTAAGCATCTTCGCCATCTTCCTGGGCTAGGGATTCGAGTATGGCGAACAGTTGTTCGGCGGCTTTGTGGAGGGGCTTTTCGGTGTGTCCGAGCGTCGCTGCGGGATCTCTTGCGGCATGAACCTGCCAAACGAACCAGCTTCCTAACCGGCCGTGTGGCAACGAAAGAACGTAAGTGCCGCCTCCCCCTGCTCGATTTTCCTGAATGCTTGCAGGCACCCAATCGCCTCCGGCAGTGCCTGACGGCGGGAATGCTCCGCCACTACCAGGGCGTCGGCGCTCAAAATGGGTTGTTCTGCTAGAAACTCGAGGGTTCCCTCATAGGCCACCTGGTCGCTGTACGGCGGATCCATGAAAACAAGGTCGAGATGGATTCCCTGCTTCAAAAGACGCCGCAAGAGAGGGAGCGTGCCGGCGGATTCCACCGTGGCCCCCATATCTTCTTCCGCCGGGATCGCAAGTTTTTCCAGGTTCGCGCGCAACGCCGCCAGCGGAGATCGGGCGTTTTCCGCAAAATAAACCTGCCGCGCGCCCCGGCTCAGGGCCTCCATCCCCACTGCGCCGGTTCCGGCGAACAGGTCCGCGAAGACGGCCCCCTCAATCCTTGGGGCCAGCACGTTGAAGAGCGTCTCGCGCAGACGGTCGCTGGTGGGCCGTGTCTTCCATCCCTTGGGAGCGACCAGCGGCTGCGACCGGAATTTGCCTGCAATGATGCGCATATTATCGGATCACACAGCGAAAATGCGGGTGCCCCTGGGTAGAATTGCCCGTTATAGGTTCGCGAATCGGGGTCCCCGGCGAGCGATTGGTGGGAAGCTAAGCTGGGCGGTTTTCTCGCGCAGAATGCGCCCCATCACAAGTCGCGCGTCCACTCCATCTACAATACCGGCAGGGGCATTGGCATGCGTAGCTGGTCTATCCCGATGGGGCGCGTTCTGGGTGTAGAAATCCGTTTACACTTTTTCTTCGCGCTGCTGCTCGGGCTTTCTTTGCTTTATACGGGAATGAGCGGCATGGCGGCCCTGCGCGGCATGGCATTGTGGCTGATATTGCTTGCAGTCGTTGGCGTGCGGGAGATTGCCCGCGCCATCGCCTCTGCGTATCACGGCTTGCAGGTACGCACCCTGATGCTGTTGCCGATCGGGGGACTGCCATCCTACGCAACCCCGGAATCCACCGATCAGGCCTCGGAAGGAACCACGCAAATTTCCCTCGCTGTCATCGGGCCTGTCACCAATCTTCTGGCAGCTCTGGTGCTGCTGGCGTTCATCCTGGGAGTGGGGCCGAGCGTTTCCGTGCTCGCCAAGCCCTGGATCAGCGCCGATCATCTTCTGCGCAGCGCCTTCTGGCTCAATATATTTCTGGCAGCCGTCAACCTGCTCCCCGCCTATCCCTTGGACGCAGGAAGGCTGCTGCGCGGCAACTTCTCCCGCGCGCGCGGCCCGTTGAAAGGAAACCGCGCGGCCTCCGGCGTGGGCCAGGTGATTGCGCTGGCTTTATTTATCGCGGGTGTATTTCTGCAGAGTCCCTGGCTGCTGCTGGCCGGATTTTTCATCTTCGTCGGCGCCCAGCTGGAAGACCAGGGCGTCGTCTTCCAATCTGTCGTCGACACGGTGCGCATGCGGGACATCATGCTGACGGATTTTGCATTGCTCTCCGCCTCCGACACGCTGGAGGACGCCATTTACAAGTCAATCCACAGCCTGCAGGACGATTTCCCCGTCGTTCGCAGCGGCCTGCTGGTAGGCATCGTTTCGAAACAGCGCATTCTTGAAACGCTGCAGATGGATGGCAACGGCTACGTGCAGTCGGTCATGTCGCGGGGCTTTCAGGTTGCGCAACCAGAGGACTCGCTCGGCGCAACCTTTCGCCGTATCACCGCCGGACGCGGTCTTTCCCTGGTTCCCGTGATGGACGGGGAGCAGATCATCGGCATCGTGACGCTGCAAAACCTGATGCACAGCATGGGACTCCTGGCGGAAAGCCGTCGGCTGCAACAGCAGTCGTGAAGCGGCGAGCGTACAAATAAGTTTGTCATCCGGAGCGGAGCGAAGTGGAGGGACCTGCGGTTCCAGCCGCATCTGAACTCGCGATGTGCAGGAAACATGGGTGCCCCACATCTCGATCCTGAGATGTGGGTTCCTGTCCGCACAGCGACATAGATGATCGACATCAACATGAAGACTGATCTGAAATCTTCCGCAGACATCCCGGCCTCGCAGACCCTGCCGCCCGGTCTCTACATTGTCGCCACTCCGATTGGAAATCTCGAGGACATTACGCTGCGCGCATTGCGCATATTGCGCAGCGTGGACCGCGTCGCCTGCGAAGATACTCGCCAGACGCAGAAATTGCTCTCCCACTTCGGCATCGCCGTACCCACCGTCAGCTGTCATGCCCATAACGAACGCGATCGCAGCGACGAACTCATTGCCGAACTGCAGGCCGGAGCGCGTATCGCCCTGGTCTCCGATGCCGGCATGCCTGGCATTTCCGATCCGGGAGCCCATCTGGTGGCGCAGGCCGCAGCAGCCGGAATCGCCGTCATTCCCATCCCCGGCGCGTCGGCGGTTGTGTCCGCCCTGGCCGCCTCCGGCCTGGACACAACTTCGTTTCTCTTCGTCGGATTCCCGCCTCCACGCAGCGGAGAGCGCCGCAGTTTCTTTGAAACACTTCGCAGCGAACGCGCGACACTGATTTTCTACGAAGCGCCCCATCGAATTCTCGAATCCCTGCGGGATGCCGTGGAAGTTTTCGGCGGAGACAGACAGGCCGTCGCAGGAAGAGAAATCACAAAGCTGCACGAGGAATTTCTGCGCGGAACGCTCGCGGAACTGGAAAAAGAATTGGCCGCGAGAGATTTAGTGCGGGGCGAAATCACACTATTGCTGGCCGGGTCCAACCCCGCCGAATCCACAAACACTGCACCTGGAGCCAGCCTGCGAGAGCGCATGGCTTTTTATCTGGAGCAGGGATTCGACGAGCAAGCTTCGCTGAAACGGGTCGCTCGCGAACGCGGCGTCTCAAAGAGCGAGGTGTATCGGGAATGGCAGCGCGAGCAGGCCCGGCGAACTAAACCTAAATAACTGTCGTCCTGAACGACGCAAAGCGGAGGGAAGGATCTCGCGTTGAGAACTCAAACCATTCAATGCGATTCCGTTGTCGTCCTGGCGAATGGATCGCGGCCTTGCAGCCGGTCATACAGGTACAGATCGCTTACCGTGCCCAGCGCCAGGTTGTAATAGTCGGGCTTCCCTGCGGCTTCCATCACTTCTTCCTGAAAAGTATGTAACGCGCGCAGATGATCCGCTGTTGCGGCCACTTCAATCCGGCTGGTCACCAGGAATTTCTGATACCCGCGGTCCACCAGCGCCGCTATTTCGCCGCCGACCAGGCAGCCCGGCCGGGTTGCATACGCAACGCCACCGGCAGCGGTCCGGGCCAGCACCGCTCCACAGCCATCTTTGCGGATTTGAAGCTGATTTGCGACCCCGGGCGTCTCTTGTACATCAAAAGAATGCGTCCGGAAGTATTCCAGTGCGCTATCGAAGCTCTTGATTTGCAGTTTGTGTTTGGAATTCATAGGACTCTCGATTTGCACTCGGGCGGGTGAAATAATGGCAATGTTGAAACTAAGTTCCTTAGAAGCACAATTTGCGGCAGCCCGCCGGCAACGCTACACTTTAAGAGTATACCGTGACTGGCTGAACCCTCTGGCAGGCCTGGATGCGTTCCCTGGATGCGTTCCATTGAAGCCGCAATGCAGCCAGCACAGATCCTTTCACAGCGATACGCCTACCGGGAAAGATCATCCCCGGCACACGCGGAAAATGTAAGGCTGGAAGACAGAAACCCAGTTCGACTGGACTGAATGCAATGCCGACGCTACAAAAATCCGGGGAAGAGGCGGTCGCCTCCAGAGAATCTCGACTAAGGGACGGAAGTCCAGGCAGTCAAATTCTGGACCGCATTGGGAACACGCCGCTCATCCGCCTGGATCGGCTGACAGCCCATCTGCCCGGTATTCAAATCCTCGGCAAGGCGGAGTGGGTCAACCCCGGCGGCTCTGTCAAAGACCGCGCCGCGAAAGCCATCGTTCTCGATGCCATGGAGCGCGGCCTGCTCGGCGGCCCGAATGGCAGAAGCCTGCTCGACGCAACCAGCGGCAATACCGGCATCGCCTATGCGATGTTGGGCGCAGCTCTGCAGTTTCCCGTGACGCTGGCGATGCCCTCGAACGTTTCGCCGGAACGCAAGCGCATTCTCGCCGCGTATGGAGCGAAGATTATCTGGACCGATCCGGCAGACGGCACGGATGGCTCCATCCGCAAGGCGCGCGAATTGGCTGCCGACGAGCCCGAAAATTACTGGTATGCCGACCAATATTCGAACGACAATAACTGGCGCGCGCATTATGAAACTACGGCGAATGAAATCTGGCGGCAGACCGAAGGCCGCCTAACGCACTTTCTGACCGGACTCGGCACAACCGGAACGTTTATGGGAACAACGCGGCGCCTGAAGGAGCTGAATCCGCGCATCCAGTGCATTTCGCTCGAACCTGACTCGCCGTTCAACGGCTTGGAAGGTTTGAAGCACATGGCAACCGCCATCGTGCCGCACATTTACGACGCAAGTCTCGCGGATCGTAAAATCGAAATGGAAACCGAAGCAGCCTATGCTATGGCCCGCCGGTTGCCCCGCGAAGAAGGCTTGCTGGTGGGAGTTTCCGCAGCCGCAGCCGTTGCGGGCGCATTGCGGATTGGCGAAGAATCGGCGGCGAAGGGCGAAGAAGCCGTTATCGTCACAGTCCTGGCCGATTCGGCAGATAAATATTTGAGCGAAAGATTCTGGGAGGAATAACCATCGCGATGCCTGTACCGGTGCTTCGAATGGAGCAAGCGCAATTCGACGCAGTTCGCCAGCACGGCGAGGCGACGTACCCCCATGAATCCTGTGGCGTGCTTTTAGGCCACGCGAAAGAGGACACGAACATTGTCGTCGACGCGGTGCGGGCGGCGAACACGCGCACCGACTCCGCCCACAATCGCTACAATATCGCACCGCAGGAGCTGATCCGCATCCAGCGCGAAGCTCGCCGGCAGGGACTGGATATCGTTGGCTTCTATCACTCCCATCCCGACCATCCCGCGCAATGCTCGAAGACCGATCTGGCCGAAGCGCATTGGTTCGGATGTTCCTACGTCATCACCAGCGTGGCCGGCGTGGACGACGCTGACGCGGTGCGATGTCGGGCAACCGAAACCAACTCCTTTCTGTTGACCGGCTCCGGCGAAGAAGAGAAACGCCTGGAAGCGCAGCCGATTGAAATAGCAGCCACGGTCGCAGTCACAGTCGGCGTTTAGCCAGCACGCCTAGCCCCAGAATTAGAAAACCTCAGAGGATCGCATCATGCAGATTCATATCCCTACTCCGCTTCGCCCGTACGCGGGCAAGCAGCCGGTCGTTACTGTATCGGCGAAGACCGTCGCGGAAGCGCTCACCGCCCTTACGTCGCAATTTCCCGAGCTGCGCAAACATCTCTATACGGATGAAGGCAAGCTGCGCGCATTTGTGAATGTCTATCTGAATGACGAGGACATTCGTTATCTCGACCACAAGGAAAATGCGCAGGTAAAAGAATCCGACTCGCTCTCGATCATTCCGTCGATCGCCGGCGGGCTTCCCGCCGGGAGCGCGCCGGTGGCGGAAGCACCCGCCGCTGCTGCATTGACTCCAGAAGAAATGGGCCGCTATTCGCGCCACCTGATCCTGCCCGAAGTGGGCGAGTCGGGCCAGTTGAAACTAAAGGCGGCGCGCGTGCTCTGCATCGGCGCCGGAGGCCTGGGCGCTCCGCTGACCATGTATCTGGCGGCTGCGGGCGTCGGCACTTTGGGCATCGTGGATTTCGACGTAGTCGAAGCCAGCAATCTCCATCGCCAGGTCATCCACGGCACCAGCGATATCGGCCGCTCCAAGCTCGATTCCGCCGCGGACTCGCTGAAGGCCATCAATCCCAACACGAAGGTCGTTAAGTTTGAAACCAAATTGAGCAGCGACAACGCGCTTGAAATTTTCAAAGATTTCGACGTGGTCGCCGACGGCACCGACAATTTTCCCACCCGCTATCTGGTTAACGATGCGTGCGTGCTTTCCGGCATCCCGAACGTCTACGCCTCAATCTTTCGCTTTGAAGGACAGGCCAGCGTCTTCGCGAAGGAAGATGGCCCATGCTATCGCTGCCTGTATCCAGAGCCGCCACCGCCGGGGCTCGTTCCTTCCTGCGCGGAGGGCGGCGTGCTCGGCATCCTGCCCGGGCTGCTTGGCATTATTCAGGCAACGGAAGTCATCAAGCTGATCCTCGGCCAGGGCGAACCTTTGATCGGACGCCTCTTGCTGGTGGACACGCTTGCCATGCGCTTCCGCGAATTGAAACTCAAGAAGAATCCCGCGTGCCCGGCCTGCGGAACGCATCCCACGATCACTAAATTGATCGACTACGCAGAATTCTGCGGCCTGCCGTCAAAGTCGGCTGAACCCGCCGCCGTAGTGAACGGCGTTCCGCAGATGGAAGTGACCGAATTGAAGCGCCGCATGGACGCGGGCGAAGATGTGTTTGTCCTCGATGTGCGAGAGCCCTATGAGTTCGCCATCGCGCAGATTGGCGGACACTTGATCCCGCTGAACGATCTGCCGCAGCGCGTGAAGGAGCTCGACCCCAATCGCGAGATCGTCGTCCACTGCAAATCCGGCGGCCGCAGCCAGCACGCATCGGAGTTCCTGGCGCAAAATGGATTCAAGAAGATTCACAACCTCGCCGGCGGCATCAAGGCCTGGTCGGAAAAAATAGACCCATCCGTAGCGAAGTATTAGGCGGCTAAAAATTAGCGGGTGCCCCACGTCTCGATTCTGAGACGTGGGTTTTCGCCATGTCTTAAGCCTGAAATCCCTCACACTTTTTTCTTTCGCAAATGCGGTTTCAAAAACTCTTCCAGCGCAACCGCATTGTTATGCTCCGTATCGTGCGAGCTATATATCAGCGTCACCGTCCCGTGTCGCGCAGCTTCAACAATCGGCTGCCACGCCTCCGGATTGGCATTCAACTCAGCGAAGTAGCGGCGACGAAACTCGTCCCATTTCGCGGGATCGTGGCTGAACCACTTCCGCAACTCCGTGCTGGGAGCCACTTCTTTCAACCAGTCTTTGATATGCAGCGAGGTTTTCTTCACGCCTCTCGGCCACAACCGCTCCACCAGGAACCGCGTTCCGTCCCGACCGCCCGGTGAGTCGTAAGCGCGCTCCAGTTGCATCATTTAAGAATCCTCTCATTCCGTCTCGCCTGCGAGGAGAGGGGCGATCTCAATCACCACCGCGGATTCCTTGCAAGGCGGTCTCCGCACTTCAATCTTTCCATTGCGGATTCGTGTCTCCAGGCACGGCTGCGGATGCACCGCCGGACCGTTGATGACGCGGCCATCTTCCAGCGCGAATCGAGAGGCATGCCACGGACAAACGACACTGTCGCCGACCAGCTTGCCCTCTGAAAGCGGCCCGCCAAAATGCGAGCAGGTCTCGGCCAACGCAAACACGCGGTCGCCCCGCCGGACCAGCAGAATGGGCACTCCGTCGTGCTCGGCGCGCGTCGGCTTGTCCTTCTCCAGTTCTGTCTCCGCCATTACCGCGGCAAATTTTTCCGGAAACACCTGGCCATCCGTGCGATCCACGCCCACTCGGTGCTTATAAACCATCTGCCCGCCGAGCTTGGCAGCCACTACCATCGCCGAATACCCCAGCGCGGCATAGATGCGACCCTGTGTCCGCAACTTCTTCTTGCGGAAAATCAAGGAACTCGCAAACAGTGTCGCGGCGCTCACGTTCAGCAACCCATGCAGCATCCCTATGCGGCGAGCAGGTGGATCGACATCGGACCAGTCGGCCAGGCCCGTCACGGCGGCGGCGATTGCACCGGTCAGGCCGATGGCAATTGATGTATCCGCAACCACAGCAAACTCGCGGCGCTGTTGGAGCAGATCCAGGCCATCGAAAACCAGAGCGGCGGTCCAGGCGCCGATCGGCAAGTCTGTAAGGGCGACATGCAGCGGCTCTCCCAGCCATGTACCATTCAGAAAATTCCGGGTCGCCTGCGCGATCTCCGATCCGCCGCCGTACAGAGCTTTATCGACCAGCTTCTGCAATTTCTCATCAATGGGCTTCTGCTCAGGCATAGCGATTGAATCTCCCCCATCGCTTGGATGTGGGAGATGAGACCCTGGGTGCCCCACGTCTCGCTTCTGAGACGTGGGTTTTTGTCGGCAATCATAACTGCCAATCCCTCTGCCAACTCACGGAAGCACGCAATTTCCAGGTCGCGGCGATCAGTCCCAGCAGCAGCACAAAACTCACAATCACCACCGACGGCCAGAACTCCCATCGCCGGATATGTACCAGCCTCTCCGCATACCAGAAATAAGCGATCGACAATAGCAGCCAATTCCTGGCGATGCTTCGCGTTGCCTTCAGCGCAATCGCCAGACAAAACAGCAGCAATAAAAAGTCATAGATCTGATGTTTGAAGCACAGCAGGCTCGCCGCCGTCAGACAGGCCAGATAGATCCGCCCATCCACGTCCCCGGGTGCCCCAGGTCTCGATTTTGAGACCTGGGTGGCTTTGCCCCGCCAGAAAAAATATACGGCAATCGCCAGAGCCAACGCCACGCCGCAAACATAGGGCACGGCTGCCGTCCAACCCGCTTGCGCTGAAAGATAAAAAGCGTCCGGCACGGCTCGAAACAGCGGCGGCCTTCGAAGAGCAATTTCGCTGACCGCCATAATGTTGGCCAGGCCCGGCGACACATTGCTGGTGGAACAGCGAAAAGGCTCAGCGAGCAGCGTCCGGAATGGCGTGCGCAGCCACGCGTAGAAAAACAGAAATCCAGCGGCGGGCGGCAGCAGCGAGAAGAACAGCAAACGCCCGCGCCGCCGCAAGAGCAGGAATATCGCCAGAACCGGCGGCACACTGTATTTCGCCCACGCCGCGCCGAGCAGCAATCCACGCCCGGCCGCCGACGACACCGTTGCCCATAGAGCCACGCAAACCAGCACCAGCGCCGTCAATTGTCCGTTGCCAATCGTCACCCGAAACGGCGTGCTCGTCAGCACCAGGAGGGTAAGCAGCCATGCTCTGCGCGTGTCCAGTTCATAGAGACGCGCAACGCAGGCGCAGCTCGCCAGCACCAGCGCGAGATTGATCGCCGCCCAGATCAGCTTCGCCGGCAGGCTCGGCAGATAACCGAAGGGCAGCATCAAAATGTACAACTCATGCAGATAATTGGGAACCTGGTTCAGCAGGATGCGATGGCTCGCATCGCCCGACAGATACGTAGCCCACGGATCGACATGCCGGGTCAGCAGCCGCGCCGGACTCCACTGGAAATCTAGGGAACGCAAAATGCTGTTGCGAACGCCATCCACCACGGAAATGAGCGCCAACAATGTCCCCAGCCAAAGCACAGGCCGCGCAAGCAACCAGTCCAGCCATGGGTCAGGCTGCATCTTCGCGTTCGATGGATCGTCGTTTGTGGAAGCATTCATCGCTGGCAGTGCCCTAGCTGGGAGTGTACTCAAGACCCTCGAAAGATCTTCTACGCGAGTTAAGCCGGTTCCAGAATTTATTTGTGGCTATTGCTTTGCGGATGCCAATCGACAGTTGCTCTCAATGGGAAAAGGCGGGTGCCCCAGGTTCTCGCCGTTTAACCAGATACAAGAGGCCAAATGCAGAAAAGGCGTCCGCAACCGGACGCCTTTTCATTCCACAAGAGAGAAAGAGGACAGTTAATTAGGCATTAGAACAGTGTCGACAACCTGGATCACTCCGTTTGACTGATAGACGTTCGGGATTGTTATCGTGGACATGCCGCCCTTTTCGTCGGTCAGCATGTACTTGCCATCCTGCATGGTCACCGTCAGGGTGCCGCCTTGAACCGTTGTCAGTTCCGCTTTGCCGCCACCCTGCTTGATCTTTTTCTTAAGATCGTTGGTCGTGAGTTTACCCGGCACGACATGGTAGGTCAGAATCTTTACCAGCGTGTCTTTGTTCTCCGGCTTCACCAGGTTATCTACGGTTCCCGCAGGCAGTTTGTCGAATGCCTCATTGGTTGGCGCGAAAACGGTGAATGGTCCGGGGCCTTCCAGTGTGCTCACCAGTCCGGCGGCTTTCACCGCGGCGACCAGGGTGGTGTGGTCCTTGGAGTTAACGGCATTCTCGACAATGTTCTTGTTGGGATACATCGCCGCGCCGCCGACCATTGGGTCCTTCTGCGCAAAAGCGCCGACTGCAGAGAAACTGAATGTCAGTGCCAGGAGAACTGCAAATATGCTTTTCTTCATTTTGGTGTTCCTTTCAAGTCAAGAGCGAATGTGGCAGTTGATCTGCACCGGTAGTACGGCGGGAAAAGAGAAGCGGATTTAGCAGGATGATTCAGCAGGCGGAACGCCAGAGATCCAGGCACAGGTCCGCACCTGGATGGATGGTGCATGAAGGCAAGTGTAGTGAGAGTTCGGAGGAGTCAAGGAGGAGTCAAGGAAGACGCAGCGAAGTGACATCCAGAGATCGCTTGCGCGGGTTGTGTTTTAAGCGTCGGCAGTACGCTGCTCGATCAGTAGACTGCGAATCCGCAGGCGAGCCGACAGGACGGTTCGCTGCACTTCGGCCCCCGTGGTCTCGAGCAATCCGGCGATCCGGTCGGGCATGTATCCCTCCACGTCGCGCAGCAGAAAGCAGAGCCGCTCCCTGGCCGGCAACTGCCACAGCGCCTCTTCCAGATCGGTGCGGCGGATATTTCTTCCGCCCAGGCCTGCGCTGCCGGCTTCCATTGCCGGAACAGAATCGAGCGACAAACGGCGGTGGAGTTCGCTCATCAAAACCTGGTCCAGCGTGTCCGCGGAGGGTTTCGGTTCCTGCTTGAATGCCTGAATAAACGTGGAACTTAAAACAGCCTCCGCTTCCCGCTCGTCGCCGGTCATATAGTAGGCGATGGAAAAGACATGGTGCCGTTGACTTTCAAACACATCCCGCTGGCCATCGGACTCACTATAGGAATGGGCGGATCGGACGATAATAGAGGGAGCAAGTGCGGCGGTAAAAGCTAGCGTCATTCGATGGAATCTCTCGATGGGTATCTGAAAAAGATAGGAACCTTGCAGAGGACTATGCACGTAAGTAACCACTGTGACATAAGACGTTTCAGGGGGTATTAAATGCAGTATTTTCGCGAAAAAGCAGCCTAAGACCAGCTACAAGCATCTAAATTATGCTAGCTAAGATGTGGCACGCAGATGCCATGTTTGTGCATCTGGATGCCACTAGAGTTAAACTCAGGAATTACAAGCGGATCTTAATTGGCGTGGGTGAATGGTTGTTTTTACGTACTTCGATAGTTAGGAGTTACACGAACCAGCCGATTTGGAACTGTGACGACGAATAGATTTCCTGGACTCGATGACTGCGGTCTCCCCAACCCGCTTGATCGAACAACGCTCGTCCGCGCAGCCCTCCGTTGCGGGACGGATCTTCGCGCTGTGTAGCGAACCGAAACTGTTCGACGCAATCAGCAGGACACTCACCCGCCACAATTTTCTCGTTCTCCCCCTCAGCTCGCCGGAGTTCGCGATTCGAAGCGCAAGCTCCGACCCGCCTGTTGACGTGATCCTGCTCGATTCCGGACATCGTTCAGACCTTCTGCTGACATGGACGAAACAACTGGTGAATTCAGGTGACGACAATTCCGGAGCCATGCGAGCGCCGATCCTGCTGCTGGCGAGTGTCAATCAGATCCCGCAGGCCATGCAGGCGATCCATGTGGGCGCATACGACTATTTAGCGACTCCATATTCTGAAGAACAGCTTTTGTCAGCGGTTCGCAGAGTGGTCGAATATCGGCGGCTCCGAATGCAGAACGACCTGTTTCGGCACCATCTGGAGCAACTCATCACCGCGCGCACCCGGATGTTACAGAGCACGATGCGACAGCTCGAGCAGTCCTATGACGTGACGCTGGAGGCCCTGGGCAATGCGCTCGACTTGAAAGACGCGGAGACGGAAGGCCACTCGAAGCGAGTGACTGCTTATACGCTGGCGCTGGGCCGGGCCGTTGGACTGCGCGAGCCGGAGCTGCGGGTTGTGGGACGCGGGGCCTTCCTCCACGACATTGGCAAGATGGCGATTCCGGACGCAATCCTGCGCAAACCGGGAAAACTGACCGCCGAGGAGCAGACGATCATGCGCACCCACAGCGAACTTGGGTATCGGATGATCCGCAAAATTCCCTATCTGCGGGAAGCAGCGGAGATCGTCTACTCGCACCAGGAATGTTATGACGGCACCGGCTATCCGCGCGGTCTGCGCGGGGAACAAATCCATATCGGAGCGCGCATCTTTGCGCTGGCGGACACGCTGGATGCGATTACCTCCAACCGTCCCTATCGCAAGGCCAATACCATCGCAGCTGCGCGCAAAGAGGTGCTTCGCTGCGCCGGGACGCAGTTCGATCCCTCCATCGTCGATGTCTTCGTGGCGACGCCGGAGTCAATCTGGCTGGACCTGCGGGAAGGCATCATGCGCGATGGGCCTGAATTTTCTCCGTTTGGCTACACGTTCGGCGAGGTTTCGTAGCGATCAGTTTTGCCGCGCCGTCATCGCCTTCCCACTCAAGCCAAAGGGCGGCTTGAATGGGGCACCCCGGAATCGCCATGCGGTACTCTAACTCACAGAACAGGACGGAAATTAAATATGGCTAAGCTTTCAGAGAAAGAAATACAGGAAAAATTGGGAACGCTTCCGGGATGGAAATATGAAGCCGGCTCGCTGGTCCACGACTATACGTTCGCGGACTTTACTTTGGCCTTCGCCTTCGTGGTGCGGCTGGCGCTGCTGGCGGAAAAGGCGAACCATCATCCCGACATCGACATCCGCTACAACAAAGTTCGCGTGGGTCTGGTCTCCCACGACTCCGGCGGAGTGACCGGACGGGACGTCTCGTTGGCTGGGGAGATCAGTCGAATGGCCGTTTAATCCCACTCTTCTCTACACGAAGAATGGGGCCCCCGCAAATTTTCTCCACTCAAGCCAAGAAAACGGCTTGAATAGGTCACCCGCCTGAGCTAAGGATGTGTGCAGGGTCCGGCTCGCTGAGAATGAAATTTTCGCGGGTGGGGTGCTTGGGTGCCCCATTCAAGCCTTCTGTTGGCTTGAGTGGGGCAGTTCCAGTGCTGAACAAAGCCGCCCCGTCGCCCGCTCGCGTTGTCTTGCCGTCCACTCGGATTCGATCTCAACCGGCCCCTCGCAGCCGGTCACATACTGGCGGAAACTGCTCCACTCCCAATCTTCCGGGCACTTGCACAGCCCGCTCCGGACCGGATTGCGATGGATATAGCGCAGCTTTTCAACATGCTGGGGATAATCGACGACGTTGAAATCGTAATAACGCTTTTGCCAGAAATGCACGGACTTGCCAATCAATCGTCGCGACACACCCTGCTTCAACGATTTGACCGCGTCCGATAGTGTCGCGCGTTGCGGCTCGCTTAGGAGCAGATGGACGTGCTCCGGCATGACTACATAGCCGTAGACGCACAACTGGAAGCTCTGCCTGATGCGCTCCAGCGCAACTTCAAACGTATGTTTTGCCGACGCATCGGTGAACGATTTCCGGCGATGATAGCAGCAGAACGTTATAAAGTGAGTCTGTCCAGATTCCTGATATCTTTTCAGTCCGGAGGGCATAAAGGCAGCTTAAGCTGCAAATCTGCCCCACTCAAGCCAAAAAACGGCTTGAATGGGCCACCGCCCTAATTTTGATCTGCCTCCGGGAGCACTGGCAGCGACACGAGATCGACTGTGGCTGGATCGTCTCGCAATTTTAGATATAGCGTTGTTCCATTCGGGCGGGGGACCTGCATGGACATTCCCGCGAAACCCATCGGCACTGTCACTGGATGCGCGAACTGCTGGGTGTTCGAGACGGAATCGATCAGGAAAAGATTTTCCCCCACCATCGTGCATGGCTTGGCTGGGCTTGCCGGACAGTGGACCTCTTTGAGTGTTGGCAGGCGGACGAGGTTCGTGAGCGGCTGCCAGTCGCCATTGACGCCAGCTCCGGTGACGGGGCGAAAGCGGAGTTGACCGAACGCGGACGGCCCGAAGGCTTTGGTTGGATCGAGCACAGCTAGAACTGTCTGCGCGTCCTGCAATGTCAGGCTGGCGTCGGAAAGACTCAGCGTGGTGTCGAAGCCGCCGTTGGTGGCAGCTACCTCAATCTTTTCGTCGCGTGGAAACTCCGGCGGGGCCACAGACTTGAGGAAGAATGTCATCCGGCCGTATTGCGGCAGGTCCTCGTCATTGCCCAGATGGATCAGCGCGGCGCTGCCGGACGGATTGATGGCGACGCTTTTACTGAGTAGCTGAACGCGTGGACGCGAAGGCGAGACAGTGACTGGAATATTCAGAACACGGCCATCCTTCAAATGGACATGCGCGGTGACCAGCGCGCCATCCGCCAATATTGGCGACCCGGTTGTGTTGGTGACAGTCGTCAGGCGCATGCCTTCTTCGGTTCCGCGGGCGTGGACTTTTGCAGAACGGAACACGACGCCTCCCATTTCAACGGAGGCGACTTCCTGAAGCAGGCTGCCGGTCATCTCCGCTTCAGAATCGCCCGCATGCAGGATCAATCCAGTGATGACTGCAGACGGTGGATAGACATGCACCGGAACTGAATCCGGTTTGCCCTGCCCGTACTGCGCCACCGCTACCAGAAACAGGCCTTCCGAGGATTTTTTCAATGGGAGATTCACTTCGAGCAACCTGGGGGGCGTGGACTTCCAGCCCGCTTTCAGGACGCTGCCTTCCGGCGTCGTGACTTTTACATTCTGCACACAGACGACGCTCTCCGCCTGCAGGTGCAGCGTGACCTTGTCACTCGCAGTTACGGCGTTCGATTCTCCGGGCGAGAACGTCCAGTTCTCCGGCCGGGAATTTGTGAACACGAAATTTGGACCGTTGTAGGAATCAAATCCCCACTGCCCGCGCAACTCCCCGGTCACACCACCGACAAGCCGAGTGCCCTGGAGAGCCTTGGCATTCACAATGAAACCGCCGCGTTCGGCGTCGGCAGCGGCGGGCAGATCGAGAGAGTGGCCGGCGGTGTCCTGGACACGAAGGAAAAGATTATGCGCATACTCCGTCGAAAAGACGAGCGGCGCGCCTTCGACCGAGAGCACCAGCGATGGCCGCGGCAGGCAGAGCATCTCGTCGGGATGGACCGCGCGCAGCAGAGGAAACTGTACCCCGACGACCGGGGGCAGACTCGAAACCATTACGGATTTGGGATTGCTGAACGACGGCGGGCTGCTCAATTTCAAATGCAGTTCATCTTCGCTCATCACCGCCAGGGCCGGGATATAGGCATATTGCGCGGTATGCATACTTCCCATGATGCGCACCATGTCGACCACAGCCCCCACGTAAGGGCTGTATGCGCCGCCGCCCATGGCGGAGGATGCGCTGATTTGCGTGATCATGTCTCCGGCGGAACCCGAGGTGAGGGCTGTGACCATGGACTGGCTCTGCGCATCGTTCAAGACAACATTGTTGGGATTTTCTATCAGGCAGGCTTCCTGTTGATCTGTGGGAAGTTCGAAACAGGAGTCGTTGATTTTGAGATAAAGCGTTCGCGAAAGCGGAGTGGCACGTTTTTTCAGTTCGCCGGGATCAGTCGCCGCAATTTTTTTGACGGCGCCCACATAGGCATCGAGCCGCGAGCGGGTCAGGTCGGCGGCATAGAGGTCCTGTGCCGCGCGGACAAATACTCCCGGCCTGTCACGCACTGCCGACCGCACAGTGTTGAAGCCGCCGCCCGTATCGGGCGCCCAAACGATCAGCGCTTCGAGCGCGCCTTCAGGAACTTGAATGTTGACGCCGGATTTGCGGACCTGCGGCCTCCAGGTTTCCACCTTGGTGAACCAGTCGCTCGGCGGAGGATTCAAGGAACCGCGCAGAAACACCGGGATCAGCAGATAATGGATCGATTCGTTCTCCGGCAAGTCAGGATGCAGCCACATCTGGTCCCCGGGCTGGAGGTTCGGGACCTGGGAAATGGGCAGGGTTCGGCCGGCGCGGGTAATTTTTATCTCAATCCGCGGCCCCGGAAGATCGAAAGGGGCGCTGGCCGCGACCAGCGGCGGACCGGCAAAAAGGCTTAGAAGGACAGAAATTCCACAGGTGTTCCATAACCGCAATTTCATATTTTCTATTCTATGGAATCAAAAGCAATCCTTCACCCTGCGGTTCTGCACGACTGAGCAGAGAGGAATCGCGTTGCACACGTCGGTTCTGCAAAATCAACAACATGCGGATGAGATTCCACGATGGATCGGTCAGACGCATAGAATAGCGCCGGGGAGCTTGCTGAATGGAACGTGTCGAAGCGCAGGAAATGCTGGACTCCGACCAGTGGTCGGCAGAGGAGGTTGCCTGTGCGCTGGGCGCGATACGCCGCGTCAACCTGCTTTATGGCGGTGACCGGATGCACAAGCGGCTGTTCAATCAGGTTATCGCTCGATCGCAACTGCAGAACCTGGACGTGCTGGAAGTCGCCTCCGCGCGCGGGGAGGTGCTGCAATCCGCTGCCCTGATGCTGATGAACAAAGGCGTTTCCGTGCGGATTTCATTACTGGACCGCAGCGACCTGCACCTGCCGCATGCCGGCGATTGGAGCCCTGATTTGCCGCAACCTACCCTGCTGGTAGGGGATGCATTGGCCATACCGCTGGAGGACAGGAGTGTGGATGTGGTTTCCTGTTGCCTGTTTCTCCATCACCTGAGCATGGACGATGCCCGCGCTTTTTTGAAAGAAGCATTGCGGGTGTCGCGAGTCGCCGTCCTGGTAAATGACGTCGAAAGAACTCGCACAAATTATCTACTGTCACGGATGCAGACCCTGGTCGATCCCAGCGTATTGTCCCGGCACGACGGACCTGCCTCTGTGCGCCAGGCCTATACGTTTGCGGAACTAAAGAAGATGCTGGGAGAGACTGGCCGCAGCTTCGAACTGCAACGCGGTTTTCTGTTTCGGCTGGGCGCGGTTCTCTGGAGAGATGGAGTTCCCGGGGCGTGAGTTGGACGGATAGACGGCTGCCAATCTCCGAAACGGCAAAAGCGGACCATTGTTTCGATCCGCTTTTTGCCTTAACGACTTTCCGACCGAACTTTCCGAGTTACATGCTGGTGGAGTGTTTGCCGGATTTAACGTCAATCTCATTCACTACCTGCTGAACGTTGGGCACGGCCTTCGCCAGCTTGTCGGCTTCGCGCTTCTGGGCTTCGGTCTTTACGCTGCCCGTCAATATAACGGCACCATTCTTCGACTTGACCGAGATGCTCTGGTCGTTCAGGTTGCGGTGCTTCTTCAGCTCCGCCTTGAAGCTATCTTCGATCGCGTCATCCGTGTCGGAATTGGCAGCCTTGGTTGCTCCGGCATTCTGGGGCGGCACCACGGCGATTTCATCGGCGACGGTATAGGTCGGAGCGGCCTGCTTAGCGACACTTTCGGCCTGCGTCTTCTGGTCATCCGTGGGGACCGTGCCGGTCAGCGTGAGGACGCCCTTGTCGCGGTCCTGCGCAACATGGATGCTGCCGAGATTGTTCTGCGTCAAAGCGTTATTCACCGCATCCTTCGAGTCGGCGTACCGCGGACTGCTGTTGCAGCCGGCTATCATCAAGACGCCGGCGAGGCTCGATATAACGAGGGCCTTCCATGCTACGTTGTTCCCCATCTGTTTTTTTGCCATAACGAATGAGCTCCTATTTTTTAGAAATCGAAAATCGAACTGAAGTTGCCGGAGAGAGTTCTCGGGGCTGTTCCAGTTCATAACCGGACCGCCGGAGAAGGACTGCTTTCTGGCCATCTCTGCAATTAGTTGAGAAAAAAGGGATTTGCGTTGCTTGCGTGGTTGGAATACCTACAGAGCTACCTTCCAGGTTCATTGAATCAATTTCAGGTTGCTCCGCTGGGTGAACGAAGCATCTTACACAAAGGACTATATTGGGGATTGCGCGGTATAAGTACGGACAATAACTTTGCGGGACATGGAGAAAATTTATGTTTACGGACAAAGTAAAGAAATGTAAACACGCGTCGTGCAACTGCGTTCCCTCCGACGGGAAAGCTTACTGCAGCGAAGTATGTAAAAACGCAAAAAATGTCACGGAGCTTACGTGCCAATGCAACCATCCAGAATGTAAGGGAGAACCGCTGAGGACGTGATCTGTTTAGAGGTGTTTCGTCGGGAGATTGCCGCGGAAACATCAAATCGGAAGTGGGACTCATCTCCCGCGTCGCGTGTCGTGTGGCCGCAGACGCCTTGATTATGCGTCGAAACGGAATACAACTTTGCGAATGAGTTTGGAATCTTTCTTATCAGGTAAACCATTATGAAAAATAAATTGTTCAATGCACTCCTTCTCAGCTCCGTAATCTGCATGGGCCTCCCTTCCGTCGTGGCACAAAGCAGTTCAACCGATCCCGGCTTTAAACAGGATATGAAGAACGCGGGACACAACACGAAAGATGCGGCCAAAGACACCGGGCACGGAGTCCAGAGCGGCACGAAAAAAACCTGGCGATCCACGAAGCGAGGGACAAAAAAGGCCGCCCATAAGACAGCGCAGAAAACAGACGAGGGCGCGCGGAAGGTAGAAGGCAAGACCGAACCGCAATAGCAGGCGAGACGATACCTGCCGATTCCAGCTACGCCTTGTTTCTGATGCGTGTTCGTTTACAGGATCTTCTTGCCGAAGGCGGAGGAGATCAGCTCAACAGCTAAATCCGCCGTGCGATTGTGCTCATCGATCACCGGATTGACCTCGACAATTTCGAAGCTCAACATACGGCCGTGGTCGGCGATGATCTCCATGGCTAGATGCGCCTCGCGATAGGTTGCGCCGCCGCGCACGGGAGTGCCGACACCGGGCGCATCTTCGGGATCGATCCAGTCCATATCGAGCGAGACGTGATAGCCAGCCGTGCCGCGCCCTGCGGCATGCAGAGCCTCTTCCATCACCGCGCGCATGCCGCGTTCATCGATGTCGCGCATGGTGTAGACCTGGGTGATTCCTGCGCGACGAATATTTTCCTTCTCGGTGGCGTCGATATCTCGCACTCCGATCAGTACTACATTTTCGGGCGCAACTTTCGGCGACCAGCCGAAGATATTCTTGAGTGGATCGGGGCCAAGGCCCATGACCGCGGCCATCGGCATGCCATGGACATTGCCGCTGGGAGAGGTCTCCGGCGTGTTGATATCGGCATGGGCGTCGATCCAGATCAGGCCGATTTTCTTCTCCTTGCGCCGATAGAATTCCGCCACGCCGGAGACTGTTCCCGCAGCTACGGAATGGTCGCCACCAAGCACCAGCGGCGTCTGATCGGCAGCCAGGGTTTCCAGCACCTGTCCGGCTTCGCGCGTGCAGGTTTCAGTAATGGCGTGCAGGTATTTGGCCTTTTGCTCGCCGACGCTTTGCGTCTCTGCAATGTCGACGGCTATGTTGCCGCCGTCTTCCACGTGGTGCCCGAGAGCTTCCAGGCGTGCCTGCAGCCCGGCGACGCGAACCGCGGATGGCCCCATGTCGACACCCCGACGCGACTGGCCAAGATCCAGCGGGACGCCGATGATCCGGATGTTGCGCCCCGGCAAACTCTGCACCCCGATCGCTTGCGGGTTGTGTCCGCGCAGCATGGCTGAGTTCTTCTCAGTGACGGATTGGTCCGGTTCGTTTTGATTCGGCATAACGATTCTTTGATTCCGTCCGCTCCGGTATTCTCTCCCACTCTAGCGGCAAAAGGCGCGGCTAGAGTGGGGCACCCTGCGCACGGTGCCCCGCGACAAGCATCCCAATGCAATTCCTTCGAGGCGCCGCGGCAACTATGGGTAAATGCGGTTCAGCGTCCGCGCGAACGGTATGGTTTCTCGAACATGATCGAGTCCGCAAATCCACGCTACTGCGCGTTCGATTCCCATGCCGAAGCCGGCATGCGGAACGGAGCCGTACCGGCGCAGATCGAGATACCACTGAAACGGCGCCAGCGGCAAACCGTGTTGCTCAATCCGCTGCTTTAAAAGATCGTAAGACGCGATGCGTTCGGAACCGCCGATGATTTCGCCATAGCCCTCTGGAGCCAGCACGTCGACGCAGAGCGCGAACTTCGCGTTCTCCGGGTCTGGCTCCATATAGAACGCCTTGATGTCGGCGGGATAGCGATGGATCATGACAGGGCGATCGAACTGCGAGGAGATGTACGTCTCGTCCGGCGATCCAAAGTCATTGCCATATTCGAATTTCTGCTCGACCTTGCCCTGCGCGAAGGCGTCCTCCAGCATCTTTGCCGCTTCGTCATAACGGAGGCGAGGAAAAGGCGGACAAATCGCCTCCAGCTTTGTGACATCGCGGCCGATTACTTTCAGGTCCGCACTGCGATTTTCCAGTACCCGCCGCACAATGTGGCTCAGGAACTGCTCGGCCAACAGCATGATCTCTTCGAGTCCCGCATAGGCAACTTCCGGCTCGATCATCCAGAACTCGGTCAGGTGACGGCGTGTTTTTGACTTTTCCGCGCGAAACGTGGGGCCAAAGGAATAGACCTTGCCCAGCGCCATGGCCGTGCTTTCGATGTAGAGCTGGCCGCTCTGCGTCAGGTAGGCCTCATCGCCGAAATAATCAACAGGAAACAGGGTGCTGGTGCCCTCGCAAGCCGCTGGCGTCAAGATGGGTGGGTCGGTGCGGACAAAGCCGTTGGTGTCGAAGTGTTCCTGCGCAGCGCGCATGATCTCCGCGCGAATACGCAAAATCGCAGCCTGCCGGGGAGTGCGAATCCAGAGATGACGATGCTCCATTAAGAAGTCGACGCCATGCTCTTTCAGCGAGATGGGAAACGGGCTGCTCTCCGGCACGCGATGCACGACTTCGAGATTTTCCACGTCAAGTTCAAAACCGCCCGGAGCACGCTTGTCGGCGCGGACCTTGCCGTGCACGATGACACTCGACTCCTGCGTAAGCCCCTTGATACGCTCAAAGACTTCCGGCGGAACGGCGGATTTCGGCACAATGCCCTGCACAGTGCCGGAGCCGTCGCGGAAAATTGGAAACAGAAGCTTCCCACTTTCGCGCAGGTTGTAAAGCCAACCCTGTAGCGTGACAGTCTGGCCTTCGAAGCGGCCCAAATCGGCGATGGTGGTCACTGGAGCGGTGGTCGGAATTGGATCGGGCGCAGTCGAGTCGGCCATGATGAGTTTTAACTATTTTGCGACAACAAACCATTGTAAGGGTTATCTTATCCGTGGCCGATTTGAAGGCTCTGCGCTAAATCCGCGAGGGCTGCGCGGATATTTTCAGCAGTTCGAAAGTGTGGCGAAATTTTTGCGCCAATCTTTCGCCGGCGTCTTCCACGCGAGAGGAAATCTCCAGCACGGTTGCGGGCGGTTGGGCCAGTCGCGCTAATGCCTGCATCGCTTCCGGCCAGTGAATCGTGCCCTCGCCGGGCCACAGATGCGCGTCGCGGTCGCCAGCGTTGTCGTGAACGTGGGTGGAGCGGATGCGGTCTCCGAGTATCGCGATGGCGGACGCAATGCCGCTTCCCAGGTGGGCGTGTCCCACATCCAGGCAGACGCCGATATCGTTAAAATGTCCGACGGAAAGGATTTCCATCAGGTTTTCCGGCTGCGCAACTTCATTCTTCTCCAGATTTTCCAGCAGAATCTGCACTCCAAGCGGACGCGCGAAAGCGCGCAGATGTTCAACGGCGGCCATGGCATGTTCCAGCGTGCGCGCACTCCATGTATCGCCGCGTTCTCCGAGATGCAGGATGAGGTGGGCGAAGGGAATCTGCTCGGCGCTTTCGAGAGCGCGCTTGATCTCATCCATGGCATCAATCCGGCGGGATTTTTCTACATGAACCACGTTGACGGAAGGCGCACCGCTGCGCCCATTTTCTAAATCTGAATACAAAGGAGCATGCAGCGCCCACGGCCGCCCCGGATTGGCGCGGAACCACTCCGCAATTTCGATGACATGGGCCCGGACCGTGTAGTCAAAGTGCTGACGGGCAGAAAATATCTCGATGGCCTGCGCCCCGGCGGAGGCCAAGGTGTCCAAATGGCCGCCGTGCAGCCGGTGTTTCAGGAAAATATGCGTGGAAATTGCTTTCAACATCATGCAGACCAAGGTTCCAATTCTTAAGTTACAGCATCCCAGCAAGCGCTTGAAGAACCTGCACCTCTGCCAGGGATGGTTATGGTTCCAGACCAGTTTTCCTGTTGCTATCGATTGCTGGCACACGTACCGTGCATCCGTTCTTTACGGAATGGATGCGTAAGCTTTCGTTCCGCTGGTATACACCTACAGGAAAACTAGTCTAATGCCGCCGCGCACAGGCTAATGTGTTTGTAATCGGGTCCGGCGATGAAAGCATGCGAGACCACGCCGCTGACGTGAGCAGACTTGCGCAAAATTCAATTACAGTTCCGCCACCAGAGTGAGCTTCTCTCCTGGAGCCGCGACCATTTTGACTCTTCCGTGCCCAGGATTCAAAGCTTGGTGGGTTTTCAGCAGCCCTTTTAATTCGAGCGCACGGACATCCCGGCTCACCGAACTGCGGTCGCGTTTCAGCCCATTGGCCAAATTCGTAACTGAAATCTCTTGCCGCTTCACTATCTGGTACAGGCGTACACGTTCTGGAGTAAGAACCTTCGACATCTCAACCGGGCTTTCGAACGTAATAATTTTTTCAGACTTCATCTTTTCGCTGCGATCCATTTTGCGGGCACGTTCTAACGAACGCTTCCGAAAACCAGCCAATCCGTCCGTGTAAACCGTGAGTTTCATTTCTGTTTCTCTTTCCTGGCCTTTAGGCAAATCTCCGCCACCTCTTGAAAAAATCTGCTGGATAGCGTTACATAGTTCACGAATTTGTATTCTTCCACTGCCCCCATAAAGTGCCGGTGATGATATCCGTGAGATGTGTCATAACCCAGCACCCGGCCATTGTCGCGTTTGCAGATGAAGTGGTTTATGAATGCAAGATTGTATTTAACGATCTTTCCCGCAGAGTTCTGCCAAGCCTCCTCACGAATCTTTCCAACACTCGGGCCGCAGCCCATCTCCATTTCCTCGTCTATGACCTTCTTTATGCCAACAAGCTTCGTCAGCTTTTTTCGAGAAGTAGCCACAGTTTCAGAATACTACAGATATGGCATGTAACTCCACGCCTGCGAGAGCCACCGGCGTTCGTACCTCCTGCCAGCTAGGTGGCCTGTCGCAGCGAATTCATTACTATGAAAACAGGGGAAATGACATCTCAATTGCGCTGCGATTTCCCCGTATATGGGGTGAAAAGATCCAGGTTAGCTTCGCGAACCTGGGGCACCCGCCTGGCCGCAACGCTAACGTATTCAGTGCGACACGCCACTGAAGCCAGGCAGAGCATTCCACTCGCTCCTAAAACGTCGGCGTTTAATGCTGCCCGTTGTAGGGAACGAACAAATCGGGGAATTCCCGTTTCAGCGTAGCGATCTTCGGACGGTCGCAGATCATGATGTAGGGATTATTCGGATTTCTCAGGGCATAATCCTGGTGATAGTCCTCGGCCCGATAGAAGCCCTTGAGCGGTACAACTTGGGTAACAATGCGCTTTTTGAATGCCTTGGCCGCGTCGAGTTGCGCTATGTAGGCGTCGGCGATGCGCTTCTGCGCGTCATTGGTATAGAAGATTGCCGAGCGATACGAGGTGCCCACGTCCGGCCCCTGGCGATTGAGCTCGGTTGGATTGTGTACCGAAAAGAAAATGCGCAGAAGCGTTCCATAGGTGATGCGCGAAGGGTCGAAGATGACCTCGACAGATTCCGCGTGACCGGTGGTTTCGGTCGTCACCTGCGGGTAGGTCGCGGTAGAGGCCGAGCCGCCGGAATAGCCTGCTGTGGTGGAGAGGACGCCTTTCACCCGTTCAAAGACTGCCTGGGTTCCCCAGAAACATCCGCCGGCAAAGACTGCAGTCTGCCGCGCCTGCGCAGACGCCAGCGGAACATCAACCGTCGCCGCGGGCACCTGCGGCCTGGATGCAGCGAATGCAGACCAACCGAGCGCGCCGATGGACATTGCTAAAAGTACGACAGAGCGTGATAGACGTGCGGGCATCTTGTTCTCCTTGACTTGAGAGGCCCTTTTCAAAGGGCTGTGGGCATTAGACGCCGAATTCGCGTTGAACGTTATATCTTTAAAGTTGCGGCAGCCGTGGCGCTGTGTCTAAAGGCAGGTGATCCCATCTTCGCCTGAGGTAAAGACCGCGTTATTGGGGTCCGCCGCCGGTGTGTCCTCCGTGCAGCCCTACGAGAACCAGGCCGGCGATGACTAAAAGCGTCGCCGTAAGTTTGGCGATCAGAGACCATGTGCGGAAGTCTTCCTGGAACCATGACGGTCTCAACCTGGTGATACCGTACGCGCCAAGAAAAATGATGACGTAGCGGACCCCCTCGATTGCGGAAACCAGCGCCGGGGTAGTTCGGCTGACTGCGAACACCACCAGGAAGGAACCGACTCCAGCCAGAAACCGGTTGACCATGTACCAGAATTTACTTTTGGGCGGCGCGGCTTCGGAATGCTCAAAAATCTGACGACGCCATGATGGAGGCACCAGCATGGCGGCCGCACCTGCGGTCGTACCCAACGTGAAAAACACATATCCGCTGACAAAATTTGTGTTGTCGAAGACGATCTTCTGCAAATCCGCGGTGAGTCCAAAGCCAACCGACGCCAGAACAATCTTCGGCAGCATTTTTCCAAGCGGTTGTTTTTCCGCGAAGAACATTACGAAACCGCCGAGCGTCATCACAACGAAGCCGGTCAAATCCCCACCGAGCGGGTGATTGAGTAAAGGAATCGCGATCAGGGCGGTGGCGACAGGGGCGAAGCCGCCCATCGCTGCCAGCGCCTCCGATGCCTCCCCGGACTTGAGCGCTGCGTAGTAAAAGTAGGCGGCGATCAAATCCAAAATGCCAGCCGCGAAGCCGATCCCAGCAATTTTGAGATTGGGCATTTTGAAACCAAAGCCCAGCAGCACCAGTCCGAAGACGCTGATCGCGCCCAGCCAAAATACATAAGACAGCAGATTTTTCGTGGACTTTTTCTGCAGGAGTACTTTGTCCCACACCAGGGAAACGCCGATCAGGCCGTTAGCGACGACCGCAATAAGCACTCCATCGAGGATGATTCCTTTGATGAAATCCATGGATGACTGCCGGAAGCCCTAAGCCGTCACGGGTTCCGTGCAGTTAGATGTTTTACCGGGAAAGGATAGCAGTTCGCGCTGAAAAGAATGAGAGAGTGGCTACGGGGCAGCCGGGTGGGAATTTGAACTCCCCGCCTCGTTGTTCGTGGAGGGCGTGGATGGGAGGGTTTTTCGATGCTGCGCGGTTTTGGAGTGTCTCGTCCGATGTGTAATCCGATTGTTGACGACAATCGTTTTTGTGGGTTCATTCGCGGGCGTCTCGACACTGTGAGCGGCCCGCAATTGCGCTTGAAATTTCATGATCTGCTGGTCCTGAAAGGCAGCGGCTTGCAGCAACTGGCTCGCCGCCGTTTTGCGGGCTGACTCCAAATGTAGAAGCGCGTTGTCGAGGACGGCGGCATCCGCTTTTCCTCCGGCGAGGTTGGCTGCGGTGGTAATGCGCACCAACACGTCATAGAGTGCATCCACATTGTGCATTACGTTCAATTGCGGCTCCAGCGCAGTGGGGGATTGCTGCGCCGTCTGAAAAAGTCCGGGCAACTGGGCTGTCAAATCCTGCTGGATGGAGTTGGCATCGCCGCTCAATTGCTGTTTCGATTCCCGGGGCAGCTTCCAGTGGTCGATCCGTACCTGGCTGAGTGCCGACCCGACCTGCGTCAGTGCAGGTCGAAGAGATTCGCTGAGAACTGGACCAGGGGGCGCGGCATTTGCCTGCGATGTTGCATCCTGCGGCGGCGCAGGTACCGACTGCTGCATGACAACAGCGACAATCGGCATCGGCATAGTGAAAGACAGAGATACGATCGCGGCGGCAGCCAGAAAAAATTTTCGTCCGGTCGGAACACACTGTAAAAGCTGCACCCGTTGATGTACTCCCTGCCACATGACCTGCCCGATGCCCTGCGAAATGCCTTGACCCATGCTCTTTACGGATGCCTTCCGGAGTTCCACTGTTGCCCCTGAACTTATGCTGATTGCTGCGGATCTATTCCGCAAATTCATATAGATTCCCACGCCAGCCACTATTTTATGCGCTAACCATATGGGTAAGGCCCTGCAATGCTTCTACCCAAATGGATCGACGGCTTGGTGCGACATCCGGCTCGTGTAAACTAACAGAAGTTTGTCTGTGGGCCTGTGGCGCAGCTGGGAGCGCGCTTCCATGGCATGGAAGAGGTCGTCGGTTCGATCCCGACCAGGTCCACCAAATATTTTGAATACATTGAGTGTTTTGCGAATTGTCTGAGAGTTCGCAAGATTCCAAATCAGCGACTTCCTCTGACTTCCTTTCATTTTCGTTCCTACGCCAACCGGTAGCATCCCTGTCACATTTGACTACGTGCTGCGCTCTAGCGGCAAGTCTCCGATGTGCATCCAATCTAAACAGGAGACCGTATGTCACCATCAGAATCTAACGAAGGTAGAGTTGTGACAAATGAGGTTGATCGTCCGACCCTGTTGTGTTTCTCTCACCTGCGTTGGAATTTCGTCTATCAGCGCCCCCAACATTTACTTTCGCGCGCGACAGCGCATGCCAATGTTTTCTTCATGGAAGAGCCTATCTGCTGCGACATACCAGCACCTGAGATGCGGGTTGAGCTTCAGCCGTGCGGCGTACGGGTACTCACTCCTTTGTTTCCACGGAGCTGCGATGAGAAAGAGTCAGTCGCGATTCAACAGATGCTGCTGGAGGAATGGCTGGACGATGAAAACGTTGGAGACATTATTGCGTGGTATTACACGCCGATGGCCCTCGCCTTTACGGCAAATCTACGGGCAGATGTCACGATCTATGATTGCATGGACCAACTCTCTGCCTTCCAGGGGGCGCCGCCCGGTATGGCGGAACTGGAACAGAAGCTCTTCGAGCGAGCTGATGCGGTTTTTACAGGCGGCAAGAGCCTTTACGATGTGAAGCGCGGGCTGCACCGAAACGTTCATCTTTTTCCCAGCAGCATCGATTACAAGCATTTCTCCGCAAGCCGTTCGTCACAACCAGACCCTATCGACCAGATTTCTATTCCTCATCCCCGCATAGGTTTCTTCGGGGTCATCGACGAACGGCTGGACCGAGACTTACTCCAAAAAGTGGCAGCATGTGAGCCTTCGTGCCACTTCGTTCTAATCGGTCCGGTGGTCAAGATCAGCGAAGATGAACTTCCGCGCGCGGCGAACATTCACTACCTGGGCCAGAAGATGTATTCCGAGCTTCCGTCTTACATCGCACACTGGGACGCAGCGATGTTGCCCTTCGCCCAGAACGCGTCCACGCGCTTCATCAGCCCGACAAAAACTCCCGAATACCTTGCGGCCGGCAAGCCGGTAATTTCAACGCCGGTGCGCGATGTCGTTGATCCCTACGGCACTCTGGGGCTGGCTAGAATCGCAGCGAATGCCGAGGAATTCCGGGCCGCGATCGTAAGTTCGCTTGAACCGCAAGATGCGGGCTGGCTTCCCGCAGTGGATGAATTTTTGCGGCACACTTCGTGGGATCGAACATTTCAGAGCATGTGGAACGAGGTGCTTCGGTGCCGGTCCGGGAGTATCGCCAGTCAGCCAAGGGAGGTTGTACATGTTTGATTACCTGATTGTCGGTGCGGGCTTTGCCGGCAGCGTGCTTGCCGAAAGATTGGCATCCCAGCTGGACGCCCGCGTGCTGATCATTGACAAGCGGAACCACATCGCTGGAAATGCGTATGACTACTACAACGATGCCGGCATTCTCGTGCACAAGTATGGCCCGCATATCTTTCATACCAATTCGCAAAAGGTATTTGATCATCTATCGCGGTTTACCTCATGGCGGCCTTATGAGCATCGAGTGCAGGCGAGTGTCGACGGGCAATTGGTGCCAATACCGATCAACGTCGATACGATCAACAAACTTTATCGCCTGAATCTGAACTGTAGCCAGATGGATGAATTCCTCGCCTCGGTTGCTGAACCGAGGGAGCAGATCCTTACCTCGGAGGATGTTGTTGTGAGTCGAGTGGGGACTGAGCTGTATACGAAATTCTTCAGGAACTATACCCGCAAGCAATGGGGTCTCGATCCATCCGAACTGGAGCCTTCCGTGGCGGGGCGGGTTCCTATCCGCAACAATCGGGATGACCGTTACTTCACCGACCAGTACCAGTCGATGCCGCTCCACGGATATACCCGGATGTTTGAAAAGATGCTGGATCACCCGAATATCAGCATCCTTTTGAATACCAGTTATGAAGATATAAAGGATGAAGTATCGTTTCGTGAATTGATCTTTACCGGACCGGTCGACGAATACTTCAACTACTGCTATGGAAAGCTGCCGTACCGGTCGATCCGATTCGAGCACGAGACGCATGACACGCCGACTTTTCAGTCCGCGGCTGTAATCAACTATCCGAATGAGCACGCTTACACGCGTGTCACTGAGTTTAAATACCTGACCGGCCAGAAGCACGCAAAGACCAGCATTGTGTATGAATATCCGGGAAACGAAGGCGACCCATATTATCCCGTGCCGCAACCTAAGAATGCTGAGCTTTACGCGCAATACAAGGCGTTGACCGGCATGCTGCCGGAGGTCCACTTCGCCGGAAGGCTTGCAACATACAAGTACTACAACATGGACCAGGTAGCTGCGCAGGCTCTAGCGCTTTTTGAGAAGATCAGCGGCCGTATTGTCGAAGCCGGTTCCACGAGACATGACAAGAATTTCTTGAAAATCTCCGTTGAGGTCGCGGCGAAGGAAGATCTTCTGTCCGCAAAGGCCGATGATGGCAGGGCGGCATAACACGGCATGAATATCAAAGCAGATCCTGACCCGAGCCGCATGGAAGTCTGGGGTGGCGCGGAATACACCTGCAACCGTGTCGGAGATAGTTATTTCGATCAAATGAGGCTGTCCGGCCATTGGGATAGAACCAGCGACTTCGAGCAGTTTGCGGAGTTGGGAATTCAGGCTCTACGTTGCGGGATCCTGTGGGAGCGGCACGAACTCGACCGTTCGTGGGAAAAATCCGACGCTTATCTCCATGCTTTGCGCCGCTCGACCATGCGTCCCATAGCGGGGCTGGTACATCATGGCAGCGGCCCGGAATATACCAGCCTGCTCGATCCGGGGTTTGCCCGCAGGTTGGCCTTATACGCGGGCGAAGTCGCCGCTAGATATCCGTGGATCGATGCATACACGCCTGTCAACGAGCCGAACACTACGGCGCGCTTTGCGTGTCGCTACGGTATCTGGTACCCGCACCATTCTTCGCAAAGAAGCTATCTGCGTGCTCTCGTCAATCAAGTCCAGGGTATTGTGCTGAGCATGCGCGCTATCCGCAATGTGCGCTCCGATGCACAGCTGGTACAGACCGATGATCTTGGTTGCGTCCGGTCAACACCGGAGCTGGCGGCAATCAGCGACCTGATGGATGAACGGCGCTGGCTCGCATTCGATCTTCTCTGCGGAACAGTCGATCGATCTCATCCACTCTATGACTATCTACGGGATGGCGGACTCAGCGATCATGACATTTTCTGGTTCTCTGATAACCCGTGCCCGCCAGACATCGTCGGCGCAAACTACTATGTCACCAGCGATCGATTTCTGGATCATCGCGTGAACCTATATTCTTGCGACGAGTTTTCGAGTGAGGGTTCTTTCGCCGATATTGCTGCCGTACGCATACGACCCGAAGGCATACAAGGATTCGCATCGATCCTGCGGGAAGCACACAGGCGTTATCAACTTCCCGTCGCTCTTACCGAGGTGCACCTGGGTGACAGTGTCGAGCAGCAGATCCGATGGGTGTGCCAGGCATGGAGAGAAGCGAGCCGCGTGCGGGAAGCCGCAGTTCCCTGCCAGGCGGTTACGTTCTGGGCACTGCTTGGCTCCTACTTCTGGAATGCGCTGGTGACAACGGACAATGGTCACTATGAGCCCGGGGTGTTCGATCTGCGCTATGGAAAGCCGAATCCTACTGAGCTGGCGAAGATCGTTCGCCAATGCGCGAGCGGCGACAATCCAGACCACCCGTTCCTATGCGAGCCGGGTTGGTGGCACCGGTCCAATCGAATTCAGTATCAACTTGAGTCGGAGCTTGTTAGCTGAGTGGGTTCATTCCCAAAAATGAGGTGTCTCGCAGGTTTCGCCGCGCCAGCCTTGTCATGGGCGAGTGGGCGTCAAATCCGGCAGCGAGCCGCTGGTCGCCTGCGCGATTAACTCAATCGGCGCTTTCGGGGTGCGGTCCGCGTATAAAAGCCCATTGGCCTCCTGATACGTGTCGGCGAACTGCGTATAGCAGAAGCCTGCAAGTCCCGGCAGGTTGCGCACCGCTTCCAGCAGCGCGCGGTAGCGCTCCAGCAATTGCTCAGACGTAAGCGAGCGCGAATAGCCCCAGACCTCTTCGTTTTCATCGGCAAAGGCAATACCACCGAATTCGGTCAACACGATCGGCTGGTCATATGCAACGATTTCTCTCCCCAGAGTGAGCAACCGTCCTCCGGGGCGTTCGCGCTTCAGCAGATTGGCCTCGATTTCTTTCATGCCGTAGCGGAGCCCGATGCGGGCCGGCTCGTCATCGTAATCATGTATGCCGATGATGTCGGTTGCCACGCTTTCCCAGCCATCATTGCCGATGACCGGCCGGCTACAGTCGATGGCTTTGGTTATGTGGTAAAGAGATTGCACATAATGTCGTTGCGCGTGGCTGTCGGGAAGGTCTGGAACACCCCAACTTTCGTTGAAGGGCACCCAGGCCACGATACAGGGGTGGCTACGATCCCGCTCGAGCACTTCCAACCATTCTCGCGTCAGCCGATGAATGGATTTCGTGGTGTAGCGATAGGCGCTGGGCATCTCTTCCCAGACCAGCAATCCCATCTTATCGGCCCAGTACAGATACCGTGCGCTCTCGATCTTCTGATGCTTGCGCACCCCATTGAAGCCCAACTTCTTTACCAGCTCAATGTCCTTGACCAACGCTTCGTCATCGGGCGCAGTGAGTCCGCTTTTCAACCAGTAGCCTTGATCGAGCACCAGGTGCAGCGGGAGCGGTCGTCCATTCAGAAGAAATCGATCCCCCTGTGTTCCTACTGCTCGCAGTGCTGTATAGCTCTGTACGGAGTCGAGCAGGTCACCATTTTCATCCCGCAGCGCCAGTTCGGCTTCAATCAATGTCGGTGAAGATGGCGACCAGAGCAGAGTATTGCGATAATCATCGATGCCCGGATCGGAGAGAGCAATGCGGCGGTGGACCTCCCCTGCAACTACGCTGTAGCTATCGTTCGCGAGCAGTTGACCTTGTGCTACCAGACGGACCGATAGCTGCCGATTCGCCGTGAATCCGGGAGTCTGCTTCCGACCGTCGAGAATGATGGCTTCGACGCCGATCTGCCAGCAGTCCAGGCTACTGGACCAATGCAGCGAATCGATACGTGTCGCAGATGCCGTTTCAAGCCAAACCGTCTGCCAAATGCCGGTTGTCCGCGGATACCAGATGGAATGTGGTTCGAGCTGCCAGTCCTGCTTGCCGCGAGGTTTCGCGAGGTCCGCGGGATCATCCTCAGCGCGCACCACCACTTCCTGGGCAGATCCTTCCACAAGTGCATTCGTAATATCTGCGCGGAAAGGCGTGTAGCCGCCTTCATGGCTACAGACCCTCTTTCCATTTACCCAAACCGTAGCGCGCCAATCGACCGCTTCGAAATGCAGCAATAGCCGCTGATCAGGATCGAGTTTCGGCTGGTTCCATTCGCGGCGGTACCAGACGACAGAATAAAAACCGGTGTCGTTCACGCCGCTGGCTTCGGTTTCCGGGCTGAATGGCACCGTGATCGCAGTCTCCCACTTCACCTGTTCAGGCGAGGCGTAAAGCCTGTTGCGGCCTTTCGAGAACTGCCACTCTCCGTCCAATGACCTCCACAGCTTACGCTGCATCTGCGGACGCGGATGGGGCAAACGAGTGTCTTCGCCATACTCCCGGGTTTGGATGATCATGTGTTCCTCGATTGCTGAATCTCGATACCGGATGAAAGTCCCGGCGGGATATGCTCTTAACGATTAGACATTCAGTTTTGGCAATGGTTATGTTGGAGCATCTCATCGCCTGAATCCGGCATACCCGATGAGATGATCGCAAGCGATGAGAAGTGTCTGTTAACAACAGTGTACGTAGGGTAAAGTCATGTTGTCTTGAAGCTGCGCAGCCATCTCGTGGTCTGGACCTCTCTTGCCGGGGTGTATGTCCTGGCGTTGCTGCTGGGCTTTGGGTACATTCGCATTTCGACTTTTGGACACTCCGCCAAACCTGTGGCCTGGGCTGAGTGGCAGGTTCCCCGTCCAGACACAATTCCGGCTGGACCCAAAGGCGAGAGCGTTCGTTATGGCATGGAACTCTTCAACAGCACCCCCTGGCACGCGCCGCAATATACCGGCAGTAAGCTCACCTGTAGCAGTTGCCACATTGAAGGAGGAATTGCGCCGCATGCCATACCGATGGTCGGCCTGCCACCACTTTTCCCCATGTATAACCAGCGGGCGGGCCACATGATTTCCCTTAAAGACCGCATTCAGGAGTGTTTTACCCGCAGCGAAAATGGTTATCCGCTGCCTTACGACAGCCGGGAGATGAACGCGCTGGTGGCCTATATCGAGTGGCTGTCGCAGCCGGAACCTGAACGCAAGCCGTTTTCCGGTCGCGGCCTGATTGATTTGCCTATTTTGAAGCCGGACTCGCGGCACGGCGCAAAAGTCTACGCGGCACAATGTGCCGGTTGCCATGCCGAGGATGGAACCGGCAGCCCCCCGCTGGCTCCCCCGCTGTGGGGACCCGATTCTTTTAACGATGGCGCAGGCATGTCCCACGTTTCGAAAATGGCGCGGTTTGTGCAATACAACATGCCGCAAAACCGCCGAGGCATCTTATCCGTGCAGGATGCCTACGATGTCTCGGCTTATGTCGATAGCAAGCCACGGCCCGCATTCAATCAGGCATACAGAAAATATTGACCGGAGAACCAACAATACGGATGCTCAATCCATGCACCGACTGTTAATTGGTTTTTATGCCAGGTCTATCGCACATTTGCCCAAGCGAGTCCGTCCGAACCTTTACCGGTATCGATCGTCTTTTGCATCTTCCAATTTGTGAGATTGAGGACTGCAACATGATGCGTGGATTCGCAGGAGGCATAAGCAATCGGTTTGTCGGGTTGAACAAGAATCGCCTGGGGCGCGCCGCAAACCTTGATTGTGCGCGCAACCTTCAGGCTGCTTAGATCGACCACTGCGACCGCGTCCGCGGCGGGCATTGCGACAAGCAGCCAGCGGCCATCCCGGGTCGAGGCTGTTCCATACCCCAGAGCCGGCAATGGCACCCAGGCTTTGACTTTGTTCGTGGAAGTATCGATCACGGCCAGTTGCGGCTTGGTCTGGTCAGCAGTGAACACCATGCTGTTATCCGGCGTAATCGAAATTCTTTGCGTGCTGCGCGAGATCGGAATTACGGCAAGCGTCTTCCGGGCCGCCAGGTCGAGAACGGAAACTGTGCCGGGGCCGACATTCGCCGTATACCCGCGCCGTCCGTCGGAGGAGATCGCAAGCATGTGCGATTCCGCCTGGCCGGTTGGTATCGACCCTACGATTTTGAGCGTGCGCGGATCGACAATACTGACGCTGTGATCCAGTTCGGTGGTGACATACAGCCGGTTATGCTTCAGGTCGAAAACGGGGCAATGTGGCCGCACGCCATGGTCGAAAACGACATCTCCAGCGATTTTGCGGGACGCGAGATCGATCACGACTATATTTCTGCCATCGGTTCCCGGCTTGCCGACTCCGGAGTTTCCGTAGATCGGCACATACGCCGTTCGGCCATCCGCAGATGCTGCTACTTCGTGTGGATTTTCGCCGTTTGTCGGGATTACTGCCACTTGTTTGCCAACAACCGGATCGACGATACCGATCGTCCGGGCGCCTTTATTCACTACGATCAGCATCGGTCGGTTCGCCTTCCTCTGGGTGGTTTGAGCACTGCAGCAAACTGTGAACATTCCAAAGCACAGGAGCGATAGACCGAGGAATAGCCGTCGAAAGTGAGTGTCTTTTCGCATACCACGGGAGTATATAGCAAGGCTTCCCCGCCGAACGGAAACGTGGGAACGAACCGATGCCAGTGTCTACGAGCGGCGTCGCCACCTGCCAACCGGCAATTCCCGGGGGGGATGCTCAAGGACGCTTGATTGCCCCGCTTGAGGTGCAGAACGAAATGGAATATCTCCGGTTCCGGGGATGTGGAACCTTGTTTCGTTGACTCCCAGGGTTGTTTTCGTTATTCTTAAGTCCTTGCGCAGTGTTGCGTTTGGCTGCCCGTGCCCTCCGGTGCGACGGCAGCACGCAAGCGTCTTTCGGTTACATACCCCACGACGCAGCAATGGTTCGTTCTCTGCGCTCCATCACGTGATCCGCAGCGGATTTGGCAGCAGTTTACTGCATGGCCTGCGTACGCTCGTGAAGATAATTTTTAGAGAACTTTGTTTGGGAGAACTGCAAACGATGTCTACTTTTGTTCCGCGTCCGCAGGATATTACGCGCAAATGGTACGTGCTGGATGCCAGCGGAAAAACACTGGGCCGGCTGGCGACTGAGGCTGCCCGCGTGTTGAGCGGGAAGAACAGCCCGCAATACACGCCCTATATAGATACAGGCGACCATGTCATCGTGCTGAATGCCGAGAAGGTTCGCCTGAGCGGCTTGAAGAGCCAGCAGAAGATGTATCGGCGCTATACGGGATTTCCTGGTGGCATGCGCGAGGAATCGTTTGTGCGCCTGATGGCACGCCGGCCAGATCGTGTGATCGAACAGGCAATCCTGGGAATGTTGCCGAAGAACAGAATGGGCCGCCAGATGGGCACGAAACTTAAGGTTTACCGCGGCGACACCCATCCCCACGATGCACAGAAACCAGTCGCTATGACACTGAACCAGTAAACGCAACGAAGGCATTCTTAACGAGATTTTTTAGGACAGCGAAGGACTTGATGGCAGACATGATTCAGTACTACGGAACGGGACGGCGCAAAACGAGCATTGCTCGCGTATTTCTGCGGCCAGGCAGCGGCAAGTTCACGGTGAACGGCCGCGAGTTCGAAAACTATTTTGTCACCGAGCAGCAGCGGGTGGCCGCACGCCGGGTTCTGGTATCGACCGATTTGGCATCGACCTTCGACGTGGTGACCACGGTGAAGGGCGGCGGTGTGACCTCGCAGGCAGATGCAGTGAAGATGGGCACGGCCCGGGCGCTGCTCGAGTACAACGTAGAATTGCGCGCAACATTGAAGGAGCAGGGTTTTCTGACCCGCGACGCCCGCATGAAGGAACGCAAGAAGTATGGACAGAAGGGCGCCCGCAAACGCTTCCAATTTTCGAAGCGGTAATGAATGCATGTCATTCCGAGCGAAGTCGAGGAATCCAGAGAATGCTGACTGGATAATCGCCGCCATCTTCGTCTGGATTCTTCGCCCCGCTCAGAATGACGAGCACTATTTTTGTAGTTCGAAACGAAATTTCCCCACGGGGATAAATCCGAACCGGTTTTGACAAGCCGGCGGATGCAAATCACAAGGAGGTCGTTTGGCCACTATCACCATGAAGGAACTGCTCGAAGCGGGAGTCCACTTCGGGCACCAGACAAAGCGTTGGAACCCAAGGATGAAGGAATATATCTTTGGCGAGCGCAACGGGATCTACATCATCGATCTGCAAAAGACCTTGAAGATGTTCAAGGAAGCCAGCAAATATGTGACCGACCTGGCGCTCGATGGGAAGACGATTCTTTTCGTTGGCACCAAACGGCAGGCACAGGACGCGATTGCCGAGGAAGCTACACGCTGCGGCATGTTCTACATCAACCAGCGCTGGCTTGGCGGATTGCTGACCAACTGGACGACCGTGCAAAAGTCTGTGAAGCGCCTTCAGGAACTGGATGAGATGGCCACCGACGGCCGCTATGACCTGATGACGAAGAAGGAAGTCATCAAGCTGGAGCGCGAACGCAAGCACCTCCAGGCCAATCTGGCTGGCATCAAAAACATGCGGCGTTTGCCCGATGCACTCTTCGTCGTGGATTCGAACAACGAAACCATTGCCGTGAAGGAAGCCCGCAAGCTGGGCATTCCCGTGGTCGCGGTGGTCGATACCAACTGCGATCCCACGCTGGTCGACTACATTATTCCGGGCAATGACGATGCTCTGCGCGCCATTCGGCTATTTACGTCGAAGGTTGCCGATTCCATTGTGGAAGGTGTCCAGATGGGCGGCGATAAGGAGCAGGCGGAACTTGCCGGCGTGAGCGCCAGCGCCGACGCGGAGAATATGTCGGACACTGCTGCCGCTGCCAACACCGACTCAGCCCCAGCCGATCCTGAATTGGCCGACGACGAAGTCGATCTGGAACAGGTGCTGGGCGGTGGAATCCGCAAGGCCCCTGTTGCTGTGACCGCAGTTCCGGATGAGCCAGAAGCTGCAGTTGCCGAGAGCGGCGTCTAGCCAAAAGGCCTTTTGGTAAAACTGCAATTGGATTCGTACCTCTCAACAAATCAACCGCATTGATTTACACGTTTTCAACGGCCCACAAACGCAAAATTTCGAGTTTGTGGGCTGCTGGCAACTTGTAGTCGAAGCATTTCAAGATGGATCAAAAAGGATGTTGAACGTGACAGAAACGATCTCTGCCGCAATGGTGAAGGAACTGCGCGAGAAGACCGGCGCTCCCATGATGGACTGCCGGAGCGCCCTGGCGGAAGCCCAGGGAAAGATGGAAGAAGCTGTTGTGGTCCTCCGCAAGAAAGGCATGGCATCGGCAGCCAAGAAGGCCAGCCGCACCGCCAGCGAAGGTGCGGTGGGAACGTACATCCATGCCGGCGGAAAAATCGGCGTGCTGATCGAGATCAACTGTGAGAGCGATTTTGTTGCTCGGACGGAAGATTTCCAGGAGTTGCTGAAAGACATTGCCATGCACATTGCCGCGACCGATCCGCGCTACATCCGCAAGGAAGATGTGACTGCGGCAGACATGGAGCGCGAGAAGGATATCAATCGTGCCCAGGCCGCGCAGACCGGAAAGCCCGCTCCTGTGATTGAGAAGATCGTCGAAGGTAAAATGTCGAAATTTTACGAAGAAGTCTGCCTTCTGGAGCAGCCCTTCATCAAGGAGCAGACGGTTACGATCGGCCAACTGATTGCGCAGAAGGTTGGCAAACTGGGCGAAAATCTGATGGTGCGCCGCTTCGCCCGTTTTAAGGTCGGCGACGCCAACTGGACAGTTGCGCAGATTAAAACCAAGACAGAAGAGCACGCATAGATTACCCTCTCAGAGGAAAAACGGCCCGGAGATATTTTCCGAGCGGTTTTTTCAGGTATCTCACGTTACCCGCGTCCCGTGAGGGGTTGTCTTTTTTCAATCGGCAGGTGGCACCCTGTGGGGACCTGAGGTAAGTCATTTCGTCTGAGAGTATTAAGGTCCGTCATTGCCTTTCGAGGCCGGTTTCATATAATATTTACTGAGATAGGCTTGAACGGCGGGTCTGCCACGGATGATGCGACACAACAAGAAGAGAGACCAGCCAAAGTTCAGAGCCACGCCGCAAGTAAGGTCGTCATGGGCAAAAAAGAGGATCCTCGGGACGAGGCGTTTAACCGTGAGCTTGCGTTGACTGTGAAGAAGTATCTGAAGCCCGATTTTGACGCGATTAATTCCAGCTTCAGTAAGGTCGATATGGACTTGACCGAGCTTAAAACTTCCAACAAGGATATTCAGAGCAAACTCTCTCGGATCATCGAAAAGCTCGGATAGGACTTCTGTCTCTTGGAGTTTTATGGCGCCGAGACAAATAAAACCTGGAGAACTCGGGCATTTTAGCATCGATGAGGACACCAACAGGCTTTACTGGAACAACAACCTCATCCAGACTGAATCGGTTGTTGTCTTAAGCGCAAAGCAAACTCTCTGGGGAATTGTTCTCGCCGTCGCTACTATTCTGGGTGCACTTGCTACCTGCGCCTATACCGGGATCTATATTTGGACCACTCTCCATCCTCGCAACAGTACCGTTCAGAACCAGACGTCCGAATCCAAAGTTGTGCCAGCGGTGCAACCCCCAGTTCCAGCTTCTGAAACAGCGCCGTTCTCGCAAAGTGCGCCGAAATCTCCATCGAAGAAGATTTCCTCAAAGCAACAACAATGATGCCAATATCAGCCGGAAGCCGTACCAGGCCAGTGCTGTGCGCAGATCGGCCAGCGGGACGATAAGCATCATCGCCAGGCCCGGTCATTCATCGACACCCCGAGCAACATAATTCTGCGGGCTTCCTCAGAAATCGCATGCACGACGATGCCGCGCACTTGCAAGGAGAGGAGTGCCTTTCTATAAATTGTATCGATTGATCTGTTTTTCCTTATGCCGTTCCAGGGCCAGGTCAATGAGTCGGCTGATCAGCTTGCCGTAGGGAAGACCGCTTGCCTGCCACAGCTTGGGATACATGCTGATGGAGGTGAAACCGGGCAGCGTATTCACCTCATTGAGATAGATTTTTCGCGGGCGTGTGGCACTTGGCGGGCCCGGATCCATTAAGAAATCCACACGCGCCATGCCAGCACAATCACATGCGCGAAACGCCGCAATGGCCATCTGCTGCACGCGTCTCGTTTCCGCCCCGGTCAATTTTGCGGGAATAATCAGCTCCGACCCTTCGCTGAGATACTTGGCCTCGTAATCGTAGAACTCCTTACTCGGAACCACCTCGCCGACCACAGAGGCCTCTGGTGAATCGTTGCCCAGCACGGCCACTTCCAGTTCGCGCGCTTTCGCTCGCTTGCCGCCAATACTCTGTTCAACAACAATCTTGCGATCAAAACCGGCGGCCAGATCAACGGCTGTTTCCAACTCACCACGATCATGTGCTTTGCTGATGCCGACCGAAGACCCAAGGTTCGCGGGCTTCACAAACATGGGATAGCGCAATGCTGTCTCAATCCGTTGCTTCTCGCGTCGCGGACTCTCCTGCCAATCCCGGCGCAACAGCGTAATGTGCCTGGGAATCGGCAGCCTGGCCGCGGCGAACAGGCGCTTCATCACATCCTTGTCCATGCCTGCGGCGGAACCCAGCACGCCTGATCCCACATAGGCGAGATCAGCCAACTCCAACAGGCCCTGCACTGTGCCATCTTCACCGAATGTGCCGTGCAATACCGGGAAAATCACATCTACATGGAGGGAAGTTTCGGCGCTCGCGCGTAGGGTAGCCAGCGAATTTTTTCCATGTTCGGCGTGCGCGGGAACCGGCGGCACCAGCACCTCTTCGCCGCGTTCCAGCAATGCAGCTCCCGGCGTCGAGTTGGGATTTCCCGCCCGCAATTGTTGACCTTTGACGCCAGCCGGTGTTGGCAGCAGGTGGGCCGCATCGGCAGCAGTGAGCCAGCGGCCATCCTTGGTGATGCCGATCAATTGAACGTCGTATTTTTTGTGGTCGATGGCCTTCAGGACAGATGCGGCAGACAGCAACGATACCTCATGCTCGCCGCTGCGCCCACCAAAGAGGATGCCTACACGCAATTTAGTCATGGAATCTCATTCTTTTGAGAGTGTACTGCGAAGGTCTGTCGCGGCAAACTATGCCGTATTTGAAAATTCAAAAGGAATTACGAAGAGGCGGAGTCGAGCGGAGCATCCATAATATAGCAGCATTAAAACAGGCAGATGGAGGAAGCATTCGCAATGCGACAAAGGACACTTGGACAAGGATTGAAGGTTTCAGCGCTCGGACTTGGATGCATGGGAATCTCCGACTTTTACCGCGGCACGGAAAGCGAGCAAGACTCGATTGCGGTGATTCATAGCGCGCTCGATCTGGGCATCAACTTTCTGGACACCGCTGATATGTACGGCCCGTATAAGAATGAAGTGCTCGTCGGCAAGGCCATTCGCGACCGGCGCGACCGCGTGGTGCTTGCGACCAAGTTTGGCATTGTGCGCGATGCGAACGCTGCGACTGCTTCTGGCGTGAACGGGCGGCCTGACTACGTGAAGAGCTCCTGCGCCGCGAGTTTACAGCGATTGGGTGTCGAGACGATTGACCTATATTACCTGCATCGCGTAGACCCGGAGGTCGCGATTGAAGAGACTGTCGGCGCGATGGCCGATCTGGTTCGCGAGGGGAAAGTTCGTCATCTCGGATTGTCGGAAGCGGCCCCGGAGACTTTGAGGCGCGCTATGGCGGTGCATCCCATTACGGCGCTGCAAACGGAATATTCCTTGTGGACGCGCGATCCGGAGGACGAAGTTCTCGCAGTCTGTCGTGAGTTGGACGTTGGGTTCGTTGCCTACAGTCCACTCGGGCGCGGCTTCCTGACTGGACGCTTTCGCAAGCCAGAAGACCTGCCGGCAGACGATTATCGTCGCAATTCCCCGCGTTTCCAGGGCGAGAATTTTGCGAAAAATCTGGAGCTTGTACATCAAGTAGAAAAAATGGCTCGCGAGAAAGGCTGCACGGCTTCCCAACTCGCGCTGGCCTGGGTGCTGGCGCAAGGCGACGATATCGTGCCGATTCCGGGAACCAAGAAAATGCATTATCTCGAAGAAAATGTAGATGCGGTGGAGGTCAACCTTACCGCCGACGATCTGAAAAGAATTGCGCAAGTTGTCCCGCCGGGAGTAGCGGCCGGTTTGCGGTATCCCGAAGCCGGGATGAAAAATGTGAACCGCTGATTGAAAAATGTTCGTGCCGGTACCCAGCGGCTCGGCGGCTATCGGGTGCCAGCACGGCGGGCGTGGACTGCTGTGCGGCTTTCGTGGCTCGTGTCAGCCAATGCCTGGTCAATGATCTGGTACAAACGGTTGAAATCCACCACTTCTACATACGGTACGCCGCTAGTTTTGTTCGTTACGATCCAGACGGTGGGTGTGTGCTCAATGCCGATCCGCTGGCCGAGCGCGTAGTCGGCCTTGACCGCGGCAGCGAGCTTGCCTTGCGGATCGACGACAAACGGAAATCCAATGCCGTGTTGCTGAGCAAATTTTTCGGCGAAGGCGCGCAGGTCTTGCTTGGTTTCGATGCTGCTCTGGTTGGCAAACACAGCGTCACGAAAATCATCGCCGATTTTTTTGGAGTTGGTATCGAACCAACGCGCATCTACGGCTGCATCAAAGCTCCAGACGTGCATCTGCAAGGGAAAGTCATGCCGCACCCAGGGGATGTGATATTTTTCGGATGCTTCCTTGAGCACAGGATTCTGCTTAGCGCACATCGGGCACTCCATGTCTTCGAACTCGATAATCGCGACACGAGCGCCTGCGGGCGGCTTCAGCGCGGACGCATCATGCACCTGGGTCGGAGTCTGTGCACGAACTACCGTGACTATGGCCATGAACGCCAAAACTGAAAAGATGAGAGCAATACGCTTCAAGAGTGTCCCTGCCGGATCGCTGGCTGCGATACCACATATTTTACGACGTACAACCGGAACCGGTTTCCCGTCCTGAAGAATGCTTTCTCCACAGGCAGAGTATGGATATATCGGCTTTCCGCGTGCATTGTGAGACTCTGAAATACTTGCCATATCTTCCCAGGCCTGGCATTCGCTATAATGCAGAGACGCGGAGAGATGGCCGAGAGGCTGAAGGCGGCGGTTTGCTAAACCGTTATAGGGCCAAAAGCTCTATCGAGGGTTCGAATCCCTCTCTCTCCGCCAGAGAGTCCGCAACTTCCATAGCAATAAGCATTTGCTGACCCTCTACATCACGGGCGATAGCATCAGCTTCAGGCAGTATTCTGCGCCTTTCAGCTCCTCATCGAAGAGCTTTACATCCACTGTCGCCGCTTGGGGCGGCTTGGCCGGATCGGTTCCTTCCGCATCCGACAAGCTTGCTCCAGCATTCTTTGATGAGATTTTCGATATGCCGACCAACCCGGCCATCTGCGCCTATGGGATATATTCCTATCCGCTGGGGACGTCCACAGTGCAGATCATTAACAATATCTTTCCCAATCGCAGCGGAGTCGGCGAAAAAGAAATCCACTTCAGCACACAGAATCCGCCGGTAGTCAACGGCAATACGGATGGCAATTAGATCGATAGCCGCCGAACAATTCGCCGCGACAACCGGGAGCGCCGAAAAAAAGCAGCGCCCCGGAAAGCCCGAAATTACGTTTGCTTCACAATTCAAAACTCTGGAGGTTCCTATGAAACTGCAGTCGACAATCCAACCGGCCGGCGCTTGCGGCGGTATTGGAAATAGCCGGGGGGGCGGGGCGCATGCGGTCCGCTTCGCGCTATTGGCGTTTCTCGTCCTCAGCTTATCCGCCCTCACTGCGAAAGCCCAACAGATCGTCTGCGATGGCCAGACCGATACCACCGCCGCCATCAACAACGCATTGGCGAATATGTCGCCTGGCGGCACGCTGATATTGCCCGCTGGGGTATGTATCGTCTCCTCGTCGATCAACGGGTTTGTCTCCGGCAACAGCATGTCAAACCCCACCACTCTGCACGGTAGCGGCATCCTGCAGACGACCATCCAGGCGATCGACACGGGAAGCAATGTCTTTCCGTTCGATGTGATCGAGGCAGGCCAGACACTTTCCAACAATCCCACCGTAACGGCTGGGGTGCAGTATGTTCGAATCGCGAACATGATCGTGGATGGCGAAGTCCCGACGCCCACGACCGTTACCTGCGATACGCAGGGCGACAACGGCGGCAGCGGCGTTCTGGTGCTGACCAGCGACAGTATCAACGTCTCCCAATTGACGATCCAAAACGTAGTGGGCGGCGTGACACTGATGGGATCGACGAACACATCCGTCGGCGCCAATACGATTAATGGAGCCCAGGCCAATGGCGTCTATGTCGTCGGCAAGAATGGCTGCGAAAAGGGAGGCGCCGCCGTTGCCGCTTTGGGCAATCTGATCGAAGGAAACACAATTGAAAATGTCTCCCAGGCGGTACCGGCAGGCTCGGGATACACCACTGGCCAGCATGGATGGGATGGCATCGATACGGAGGCGGGAGCGTCGAATACCACAATCGAAAGCAACGTCATCGATGGGGATGACATCTTGGTGCGATGCTCCTCCACAACTTATTGCTATGGAAATGTGGTAAAAACCAACACCATCAACAACAGCCTCAACACCGGAATCGATGTCGAGGGAGAGCAGGAAGACTTTACCGTGGCCGGGAACACCATCTCAACCACGAATTGGGGCGGCATCGATGTAAACGGCCCTGTAACCATACTGAACAGCAACAATAATGTCATCAACAACAACACCCTTACGGGAATCGATCAGGGAGATCCACCGGACTATCCGGGCAACGGCAATCCGGGGATTCCATACTTCGGCGGGGAATTCTGCGGTGGAATCGGCATCAAAGCCACAGGCCAAGTGGTGGCCGGACAACCGCAACACGTGGTCGTGAGCAACAACCATGTCAGCACAACCTATACCACCATGCCCACCTATCCCGTGGCGTGCGTCTATGGGCCGGTGAATAGCTCAGTCCAAATCATCAACAATACGTTCCCCAATCGAACCGGAGACGGCAATTCCGAAGTGTATGTGGATCCAAGGTCAAGCGCCGTCGTCAGCGGCAATACCGATGGCAACTAGATCGCCAGATCCATAACGATGGAAGAAAACAGAAAGCCACTCTTCGAGGGTGGTTCAGACTGCTGACGAACCCCGCCATTTCGGTGGGGTTTGTTTTCTTAGTGTCTCCATCGGGGAATGATTGAACCTGTCGCCTTCAGGCGAAGCAAAGATAGTGTAAGGCGGCCGACCATTCGTCGGGAAAACGGCTCTCAGTTCGTGAAAAACAACCGGACCTTTCAATCGCGAGACCACGAGCAAGCCTTGAATTCGAAGGTTTATTTATTATTAAACTAATACAACTATATACCGACAGTACAGCCGGTATAACCTTGATTTATTTAAGTTTAACTTGACAATCGAGAAATCTCGCCATAGATTTGTGTTCGTCTTTGAATTATGGGTTCGAGAGGCCTCTTTGTGAAATATTGCAAAACAGTTCTTTTGCACCGGTTTGGTTCAGAAGCAGCCGAGAAGCATTTCCTCGTTTTCGGCGAACGCCCAACAGATCGTCTGCGACGGGCAAACGGACACGACCGCAGCGGACAGAAACATCATCGAAACCAGGAACTGGAGCGGCATCGATGTAAACGGGCCGGTAACCGTGTTGAACAATTCCGCGAATGTTATCAGCAATAACATTCTAAACATGGTCGATCAGGGCGATCCGCCGCTATATCCCGGGAACGGCAATCCAGGAATACCCTACTTTGGCGGAACGTCCTGTCCGGGAATTGGCATCAAGTCCACCGGGCAGTGGTGGCCGGACAACCGCAGCACGTAGTCGTGAGCAACAACCATGTCAGCACAACCTATATCGCCATGCCCATCTACCCGCGGCTTGCGTGTACAGGCCAGTGAACAGCACGGTCTAAACCGTCAACAACACGTTCTCCAATCGGGCCGGAGATGGCGATCCCGAAGTGTATGTGGATCCAAGATCAGGCGTCGTCGTCAACGGCAACACCGATGGCAATTAGCTGCATGGTCCCGGCATTGACGGTTGCATAACAGCAATGCCGTCCGTTCGTACTGCGGGCCCAAACAAAGAAAGATTGGGCTATGGAGTCGATATGAAAAGAACTCTCATCGTGTGCTGGTTGGCTCTCGCCGCCATTACGGCGCGGCCGATGTTCGCTCAGGCGCCTGCTCAGACATCTCCCCCGAAAATTCGCGTCCTGATCCTTACGGGCAGCACGGACTCGTTTCACCCCTGGAGGGGTACGGCGCCCTTCCTGCAGGACATTCTGATGAGCACCGGGCGCTTCGATGTGAAGCTCGAAGAGGCAGTACCCGGAATCACGGCCGCCACGCTCGCCGGCTTCGACGTTGTGGTGGACTACTATAACGGTCCCCGGTGGGGCGACCCAACGGAACACGCAGTCGAGGATTTCATTCGCTCAGGCAAGGGCATGGTTGCTGTCCATTGCGCAACGTATGGTCCCTTCTTCGGCCAATTCCTGGGAGGGAACAGAAAGGATCGCCGCATGGAAGGCGAACCGTGGCCCGCATATTCAGACATGCTCGGGATGACCTGGAAACTCAAGGACATCGGGCACTCCAAGGATCATGTCTTCGCGGTGCAGTGGGTGGATCGGGACAATCCCATCAGTCGCGGATTGCCGCCGGCATTTGTGACCCACGACGAACTCTATCACAAGATAAAGCTCAAGCCGAATGCTCATGTCGTCGCTTCCGCTCTCGATCTTCCGCGGGGCCAGGGTGGGACAGGCAAGGAAGAACCCATGATCTGGACCGTCCCTTATGGCCAGGGAAGAGTCGTGGTGATGGCGCTTGGACACGATCTGCTGGCGATGAGTCAGCCGGGTTTTATGGATGCATTCGCGCGCGGCACGGAATGGGCCGCAACCGGCAATGTGGCTCCAGGAGCCAGCGCGTTGGAGCCCGCAACCAGCATGCCCGCTCCGGCGCCGAGCCACTGAAACCGGGCACGAATAGCTGCCGACGTCACGGCGGATATACAAACAAAGGAGTCGGCGAATGGCAATCAAACGCAGAGATTTTCTACAGGGCATGGGTGCGAGCGTGCTGATGGGCAGCGCGGCCGCCGCTCTCGCTTCGAGCCACAGCGACGGCGCAGCGGCGGAGTCGGCTGCGATGCCGATCCTCCCAGCCGGCTCACGGCCCAATATCCTCCTGCTGCAGGTGGACCAGATGCAATGGGGCGCGATCAACGATCGCACCGTCTGCCATACGCCCAACCTCAATCGGTTCGCGAAAGAAGGACTGCTGTTCGAACGGTCCTATACGGCGTCCGCCATCTGTGGACCTTCGCGAACAATGATGAACACGGGGGCCTATCACTGGCACAATGGCATTTTCAATCAAGCTCATTCCGCCACGGCGGTGACGGTCGATCCCTTTCCCAATGTCGTGATGTTTTCGCAGCAATTGAAGTCGGTAGGCTACCGCACAGGGTTTGTCGGCAAATGGGACGTCAGCATGGTGCGCCCGCCGGCGGACTTTGGGTATGACGAACTGGCCGGAATGCACCTTCCGAAATGGGAGAAGTCGAACAAAGAGATCGATACCAATCCGGACAATGTGCCGAGGCCGATCCACCCGTTCTCGCGTGACGGGGCAGGCGCCAGCAACGTGAAAACATTCCAATGGCCCGGCATGACGGAGCCTTTTATTATGTGGGGGAACTTCGACTATCCCGTTGAGGAGGGGAATGCGTATTTCTTGGCGGAGAGCGGCATCCGCATGATGAAGCGCTTTGCGGCGAAGAATCAGCCCTGGCATATGCAGATCCAGTTCAATGAACCGCACGATCCCTATCTGCCGTTGAAGAAATATCTCGATCAGTACAATCCCAATGACATTCCGGTTGCTAAAAGCTTCCACGACACCTTTCAAGGCAAGCCGGGGCTACATCGCCGCGAAGCTGGGATCTGGGGGCACTGCACCGAGGATGATTACCGCCAGGGCCGCGCGCACTATTACGCCTTCTGCACCGAGATCGACGAGCAGCTTGGAAGGATATTGAAGACCCTCGATGAAACCGGTCAGCGCGACAATACGCTGGTCGCATTCACAACCGACCACGGCGACATGTGCGGCGCCCACCATATGTGGAGCAAGGATTGGATGCCGTACGAAGAGACCTACCGGGTGCCGTTGATCCTGCGCTGGCCCAAACGCATCAAACCCGGGATTTCGACCTCGAAGCTAGCCCATGTACATGATCTGGCGCATACGTTCGTCGATGCCGCGGCGGCGCCCAAAATGCCGTATGCGGAGGGCCGATCCTTATTGCCGCTGGCTGACGATCCCAACACCGCGGATTGGCCGGACCACATTCTCAACGTCTGGTACGGCGGCGAGTTCGTGCGCGGGCTGCACATGGCGGTCACAGATCGCTACAAGTACATGTTCAACAGTTTCGACTTCGACGAGCTGTACGATCTGCATGAAGATCCCGATGAGCTGTACAACCGCGTCGACGACAAGAGCTATGCGGCGGTGACTGACGACATGCGGGCGCGGCTGTATGAGCTGATGGCCGACACGGGCGACCCGTATGGCGGCAATAAACCTTCGAAATTCAATGTCGGCGAACCCTTTGAGCACAGAGCCATGCCGGAACGCTATGCCTCGCCGCAGTATCTCCCTCGCGGCAAGCGGATGCACGCAACTTAAGGAGCGCGATGACAAAGTTTGACGACACGATTGGAGATTCGCAGGACGCGCCTTCGATCTCGCGACGACGGTTCCTGGCTCAATCCGGGGCGGCGGCGGCGTCGGCGGCTTTGCTGGGCGGCACGCCGTTGGCCTTTGCCGCTACTCACCGCGCGCAGACGATTCAATTCGGCTTGCATCAGATTACGTGGGGCAGTCATCTCGAAACCTTTCTGCGCGATACGCACGATCTCGGCTTTCCCGGCGCAGAGGTCATCGTGAAAAATCTCCAGGCGGAGGGCTACTACGACAAGCCGGCTGTGGTGAAGGCCATGCTGGCGAATTTTGGGTTGTTTCCGGTGTCGCTCTCGAGCGGGGGCGCCCTGGAATCCACCGACCCGGACAAGCGCGCGGCGCAGATTGACCGCCAAATGCAACACGCCCAGTTCTGCCATGACGTGGGCATCATGGACCTGCAGTTGGTTGCCTCCCGTAATAGGAAGTACACGCCGGTTCTGGACGACTACAAGCGCAGTGGAGAACTGATGACGGAGATCGGGCGGCGTGCCATTGCTCTCGGCGTCAAGACCAGCCTGCACAACCACATGGGCTCGTTGTGTCAATCACCCGAGCAGCTTGATCTATTGATGGCAAACTCCGACCCGAAGTACCTGTACCTGGAGCTCGACATCGCACACTGCACGGCCGGCGGCGGCAACCCGGCTAAGACAATCGACCAATATCACGACCGTCTGCTTTTCATTCACGCCAAGGACCTGCTCCCCGGCTACACCAACGAGAAATGGCGCTTTGTCGAACTCGGTCAGGGCATCGTCGACATCCGCGGAGCATTTGCCGCCCTCGAGCGTCACCATTTCAAAGGTTGGGCCGTCGTCGAGCTGGATAAGGAAGAAATCGATCCAAACAGAACGCCGAAGCAGTCCGCGGAGATCAGCAAGAGGTACATAAAGAACGTTTTAAAGCTCAACCCCATTTTGCGATTAGGATAACGAGGAAAATCTTTGAACAACATCGGCTTTCACACGGATGCTTTCAACAGCAGCTATTGGAATTTTGAACAATGCCTGCAATGGGCGCAAAGGAACCATGTCACTCTTATCGAATGCGGCGCTATCGATGGAGTGAGCTGGATTCATGGCCTTGGATATCAGCCGCATGTCGCCTTATGGGAAGACCCGGTCCTGTTGCGACGCAAGATGGACAAGTATGGCGTAGCTTTTTCCAACCTGGACGCCGCATTTCCGCTTTCGCTGCCCGAGGGCGCCACGCTCGGATTCGAATACATTTGCCACACGATTCGGTGGGCTAAGCTCGCCGGATGTCCGCGGGTGGACACGACGGACGACCGGTATATGTCGCCGGTAATGACCGAAAGCGAGGCGCTCAAAAACATTATCATGCTCTATCGTCGGCTGGTTCCGATTGCGGAGGCCTACGAGATCGTGTTGAACGTCGAACCTCACGGCTACTTCACAACCAAGCCGGATTACATGGCGGAGATACTGGATTCCGTCGACTCTCCTTATTTGCGCATGAACATGGATACGGGAAATACGTTCATTGCCGGGCAGGACCCGGTGGCATTTACGAAGCGCTTCCTGAAGAGCATCAACCATGTTCACTTGAAGGATGTGAATCCTGCCCTGGCCGTCGAGGCCGGCGGCGACTTGACGGGTATTCCTCTGAGCCATTGCGCGATCGGAGATGGCGTGAACGCGGAGAATATCCGGCAATGCATCGAACTTCTGCTACGGTCCGGTTTTAACGGCCCATTCAGTCTGGAGTGTGAAGGCGCCGGCGGCCCCATGATCGAACGCAGCCTTGGTTGGGTGCGGGAAACGATGAAGAACGTGCAGGCGCAGTTGACCTCGGCCTAGTTCTGAATCCGGCCACAATATCGAAGTGAAGATGAGAACTGAAAAATGGAACGCGGATCGATAGCACTTATCCAGCAAAAGGACTTCTCTCAGCCCGGTACCGGACGTGAAGTTCGGAATACTTTTTAAATTCATGATAATTACTGGAAAGGCGTGCAAATTTGGAATGGCTGTGCTGCTGGCAATAGCGGCAGCCGGGATTCTCGGCGAAAGCTCTGGACGCACTGCGGGTCGGAACGTTGCACTCGGGTCCAGAATGCAACGCCAGGACATGGCCGGATGGCAGTTCTCGCAGGACCACTACTCCACGCTCAGCCAGATCAACCGCACTAACGTGCATAAGCTGACCGTCGCCTGGAAGTTCGACACTGGAGAAGGCGGCAATGGCAACGGGCTGGAGACGAATCCGCTTGTCATCGACCGCGTGATGTATGCCTTTACGCCTTTGCAGAAAGTCATTGCCGTCGACGGAGCCAACGGCAGGCTGCTTTGGAAATTCGACTCCGGCATCAAAGGACACCAGCCCACCCGCGGTCTCAGCTACTGGACCGACGGCAAAGACAAACGGCTGCTCTGCGGCGTGATGCACTTCCTCTACGAGCTGGACGCACTGACCGGCAAACCGATTCCCACTTTCGGGGAAGATGGCCGCATCGATCTACGGAAGGGCTTGGGAGGAGATTACCTCCGGCAATCCATCGCGCTTACCAGCCCCGGCGTCATCTATAAGAACCTGGTCATTGTCGGCGGCCGCGAGCCGGAGACGCCACCGGCGCCGCCGGGCGATATTCGCGCGTTTGATGTGCGCACCGGCAAACTGGTCTGGCGATTCCATACCATTCCGCATCCAGGCGAGCCGGGTTATAACACCTGGCCGCCGAATGCGTGGAAGACTGCCGGCGCCGCTAACAATTGGGCCGGCATGACCCTCGATGCCAAGCATGGCATCGTCTACGTCCCTACCGGCTCCGCTGTGCCGGACTTCTACGGGGGCGCCCGCGCCGGCGACGATCTGTTTGCCGATACTCTGCTGGCGCTCGATGCTGCAACCGGCCGGATGATCTGGTACTTTCAGGGCGTCCATCACGATCTGTGGGACCGCGACTTTCCCGCTCCTCCTGTGCTGTTGACCGTCAAGCATAACGGCAAGCTGATCGACGCCATTGCGCAGACGACCAAACAGGGATTTGTCTTTTTGCTGAACCGCGATACGGGTAAACCGATCTTTCCGGTCGAGGAGCGGCCTGTTGTCCAGAGCAATGTGCCGGGCGAAGTCACCGCGAAGACGCAACCGTTTCCGCTGCTGCCGACACCCTACACACGCCAGTCGGTGACGATCAACGACCTGACAAACCGCACGCCCGCGGCGCATGCTGCCGCTGTCAAGCAATTCCAAACCTTCATCAGTGGCGATGAGCAGTTTTATCCTCTCACCATCGGCAAAGAAACGATCACCGCACCTGGCTATGATGGCGGCGGCGAATGGGGAGGCCCCGCCGTGGATCGGGCCACAGGCGTGATCTACATCAATTCCAACAACGTCGCGAATACCGGCGGTCTGGCAGTGAACGACCCGAACGCGGGCCTTGGGCTGAGGACCTATCAGACCCAGTGTGCTCTCTGCCATCGCGACAATCGCGGTGGCTCGCCTCCGAACTTCCCCTCGCTGATTGGCGTGGGCCAGCGGCTCACGCAGGCGCAGATCATCGAGACGATCCACGGCGGAAAGGGAAGAATGCCCTCCTTCCCGAACATTCAGGACGGCCAGCTCACAGCGTTGCTCAAGTACGTTCGGACCGGAATAGACGCAAGCGCCGTTGACATGGAGAAAAAAAAAGAAGCGAAGGCCGTCGGAAGCATGGAAATGCAGCACCAGGGCCCCGGCAATCCTCTTACCGAACAGATCTCACCGGCAATCGCCGAAATGAACCGCTATCACTTTACCGGCTATCACGAGTTTAACGATCCCGACGGCTATCCCGGGGTTACGCCGCCCTGGGGCACGCTCAGCGCCATCGATATGAACACGGGTAAGTATCTCTGGAAAATTCCGCTTGGGGAGTATCCAGAGCTTGCCGCCAAAGGCATGGCGAACACCGGAACGGAGAACTATGGCGGACCCATTGTTACCGCGGGTGGCCTGGTCATCATCGGTGCTACCGCTTTTGATAAGAAGATCCGCGCCTTTGACCGCCGCACCGGTACTTTGCTCTGGCAGTACCAACTCCCCTTTGCAGCTGCCGCCACGCCAACTACCTACATGTTAGACGGCAAACAATATATTGTTATCGCGTCGGGCGGCAGCAGACTCACCCACGGCGCCGACGACGGTTTTTATGTCGCTTTTGCGCTGCCGTAATTTTTGACTTTTCAATTCTTTTGGAGGCGAACATGAATTTGAACAGGATAGGACGCTCATACTTCAATGTCGAGATGGTGAAGGGCATTATGCGCTGCAATTTCCATGCACTTCAATTTGTTCTGCCGATCTGTGCCATGCTCGTCCTCTCCAATGGTTCCGTTCTGGCACAAGCCACGCTTGGCAGCGCCGCCGTCGGAGGCACGGTTCGCGACACCAAGGGCTCGATCGTTCCAGATGCAACCGTTGTTTTGACGGATACAGCGCGCGGTTTTCCTCGCGAGACCAAAACAGATTCCGCAGGGCTGTTTCAATTTCCGTCCGTAACTCCGAGCCACTATGACCTGCGGGTAAACAAGGAATCCTTCCAGACTTTTGAGATGACGGACATCCTTGTGGAACTTGGAGATTCGAAATCGCTGGATGTCGTGCTGCCGGTGGGAACAGTTTCTTCGACTGTGTCGGTTGTGGCAGACAAGGCGACGGCGCTCGACACCGGCTCCAACGCGATCGGAAACGTAATTACCGCCCGGACCATCGGCAACCTTCCTTTGAACACGCAGGATTTTCTACAACTGACGCTGCTTGCAGGCGGCGCTCAAGTCCCGGCGGGTGCGTCGAACAACACCGGACAGATCGGCCATGCCGACCGTGCCGTGATTCTGGCCGGCAATGGGTCGGCATCGACGGCTTATACCATCAACGGAATTGCTACCCGCGGCAGCCGGCTGGGAGAATCCGCGCTAAATATCTCCACTGCGGACATCGATCAGTTCAAGGTGCAGGAGAGTTTCTTCATGCCGGATCAGGGCCCTGATCCCGGAATCGTCAACGTCACCACGAAAGCCGGCACAAATGGACTTCACGGGGAGGCGTACGAATTTTTGAAGAACGACTATCTGGATGCGGTCAATTATTTCGCCACGCTTCCGCAGGAACTGAAGCGGAACCAGTTTGGAGCCGCTGTCGGCGGTCCGATCAGAAAAAACAAAATGTGGTTTTTTGTAAACTATGAAGGGACCCGCCAGGTTGCAACCGGCGTTGCTTCCGCGGTCACGCCCACGGCGGCGGAATTCGACGGCGACTTCAGTGCTCTGTTGCCGACAACGGTGGTTTACGATCCGACGACGTATTCACCGATCACGAAACAGCGCAAGCCATTCCCCGGCAACAAAATTTCTCCCAATCAGATCAATCCGGTGGCGAAAGCCTTACTGGCGTATTACCTGCCAGGCTCGACGACGACCACCAACGGAAAGAACTTTGAAGCGAATCCGAAGAGCACCTACGACGACGATCAGTTTGGGATCCGCATCGATGCGGCGTTGACGGCGAACCAATTCATTTTCGGTCAATATATCCATCAGAATGATCCGGTCGTAAACCCGGGCACATTTCCGGACAGCGGCACGCTTTACGCGAACCAAAATCAACTCTTCGTGGTGCAACATACCTGGACCATCCGGCCTACGTTTATCAATGCTTTGCGTTTCGGCGCTGTCCGTCTGCTGGCGTTGCAGACCAATCAGGCCAGTAGCCTGGGGAACATTGCGGACAAGGTTGGGGTACCCAACACGTTCGACGGGCGCGGCGTTCCTGCCGTTAGGTTGACGGGCTATACAGGCTTCGGCAACGCCGGCGGCGACATCGGCAATATCGACAACAATTATCAGCTGGATGACAACGCAACTTATGTGCGAGGGGTGCACAGCTATCAGTTCGGCGCCGGTATCCGATATATGCGGGACTGGCAGCAGAATGGAACCGCGCAGGCGAATTCCACCCTGACATTTCTGCCGCAGTTTACGGCGCAGTTGGTCCCCGCGACCGGGGTTGCCCAAAAGAACACCGGGAACGCGTTTGCCGATTTCCTGCTTGGCGATGTCAGCCAGGCCGGCAATGGCGGCCTGCCGATGATTCAATATCGGTTCACGCAATTTTTGCCCTACTTTGCGGACACGTGGAAGATTTCACCGACAGTCACCGTAAATTACGGCATCGGATGGTTTCTGGCGACCACCCCAAATCCGCAGGGGATTTATCAGGGGTGGGTGCATTCCTTCGATTACAACACGCAGCTGGTGACTTATCATGCGCTGGGTCAGGTCAGTTCGGAGATTGTTCCCACGCCTTTGAACCATTTCACTCCACGGCTTGGCGTTGCCTGGAACCCGGCCAGCCTGCCGAACACTGTTATTCGCGCCGCCTTCGGGACATACTTTATCGATCAAGCCGTGATCGAGTCGCAGTATGGGGTGTTTGCGCCGCCATTCAGTCAGAACACCACCCTCGTCAACGCCAACAATGCACCCCAGCCGGTATATGCGTTGGGGAAGAATATTTTTACTCCGCATGTATATCCGCCGTTAACACCAGCCTTTCCCTCCCAGTTGAAGGCTGCAGGCGGAAGCACGATTTTTATCCTGAATCCTCATGCGCGCACGCCGTACGTGAATCAGTGGGACTTTTCAATCCAGCAGGCGCTGACTCGCAGAGATGTTGTCGAAGCGACCTATCTGGGGAACAGCGGCCACAAACTGCTGAACCACTATGACCCGGCTGCCTGCACTCCAACGGCGCAGTTGCAGTGCATTCCATCGACCAATCCATACCCCAACTACACGTCGCTGCTGACGTCCTCTTTCGACGGCAACAGCAACTACAACGGGCTGATCGTGAAATACCGGCACATCACGTCCAACGGCCTGACTCTCGACGCGGATTACACCTATTCGAAGGCCATGTCGGATGCGTCTTCCAGAGGAGGATTGCAGGGCAATCAAATTGCCACCTGCCGCCGTTGCGATTACGGGCCAACAAGTTTTACGCAAAAGCATCGGTTTGTACTGTCATATGTCTACGAGTTGCCGTTTGGGCGAGGCAATATCTTCGGCGCCAAAATGCCCACCGCGATCGATTTGCTGGCGGGCGGCTGGGTACTGACCGGTATTGCTACCTTCCAGAGCGGCGTTCCGATCTCTTTGACTAGCGCCAATACGACCGGCGTAGTGAGTACTGTGATACGTCCCAACCAAGTCTGCAATGGTACTGATCATAATCTTCAAAACCATTTACGCACCAATGGATATAAGTGGTTCAATACCGCCTGCTATCCCACGCCTGCTGTGGGTTACTTTGGAAATTCCGGCTTCGACCCGATCACAGGGCCAGGAAGTGCAGATTGGGATGTGGGCGCCCAGAAGCTGTTTCCAATTCCGGTGGGTTCGCAAACCAATCTGCAGCTTCGCATTGAAGCCTTCAATGTGCTGAACCATCCACGCTTCGGTCAGCCGAACAGCGTTTCCTCAACACCAGCGACGTACGGGATTATTACCAGCGCAGACAGCCCGCGGGTGTTTCAGCTTACCGGTAAGATCACGTTTTGATGGGCGTTGCCTTGGAAAGCGCTAAAGATAGTATGCGTGTGCCGGCTGGACCACCGTAATGGCTTCTGAGACGACAAAAATCTCATTCAAAAACGGAGGGCAATCGATGGCGAACCGAATTCGCGTCGGCATTGTGGGAGCACAGTTTGCAGCGAAATTCCATTGGGAAGGACTCATTCGGGTCCATGGTGTGCCTGTTGATGTCGTGGGAGTGACTTCCAAAACGGCGGATTCGCGGGAAGCGTTTGCACGAGACAGAGGAATTCGCTCCTTCGAAACGTTTGAAGATCTTTGCGATGCTGTAGATGTCGTGGACCTCTGTATCCCTCCTTCTTCGCATGAGCAACTGGCAGTCCAGGCGCTAAAGCGGGGTAAGCACGTAATCATCGAAAAGCCCCTAACTGGGTATTTTGGCGCAGATATTGATGATTTTCGTGGCAATACTTTCCCGAAGGAGCAAATGCTCCGCGAGGCCATCGCAAGCTGCAATCGAATTCTTGCTGCAGCGCACGCGAGTGGAGACCGTGTGTTATGCCGAAAACTGGATCTATGCGCCTGCCGTTCAGAAGGAACGGGAAATTCTCGTCAGGAGCGGCGGTCAGATTCTTTGGATTATTGGAGAGGAGTCCCATAGTGGATCTCACTCGCCATATTATGGATTCTGGCGATTCTGCGGCGGTGGATCGCTGATTGGAAAGGCATGCCATCCGTTAAGTGCGGCACTCTACTTGAAGCGGGTCGAAGGAGAAGCTAGGAACGGAGTACCCATTCGACCTGTAACGGCAAGTGCGCGTACCCACGAGATTACCCGGTTGAAAACCTATCGAGACGAAGGTTTTCTGCGAACTGCTTACGACGATGTCGAAGACTTTGCACAGACTCATATCAAGTTCTCAGACGGAACTGTAGCGGACATATTTTCCACGGAAATCGTTCTCGGAGGCGTTCACAACTGGTTGGAAGTTACCTGCAACAATCACCGCACCCGCTGCAATTTGAATCCCATCAACGCGCTCGAAACCTTCAACGCCAAGGAAGACTTATTGAAGGACGTTTCCGTCACCGAGAAAATCGGGACGAAACAGGGGTGGAGCAATCCCGCTCCGGATGAAGATTGGCAGCACGGGTATCCGCAGGAGTTCCAGGATTTTATGGAAAGTATTCTTGCAGGCCGTGAGCCTCTTTCTACAATGGAACTGGCGTGGGATACGATCGCCGCGCTTTACACGGGATATTTATCCGCCGAGCGCGCTGGAGTTGAAGTCGATATACCAACGGTCTCGGCCTCTATCTGAATACGCGAATCATGCCATCATCTTTCGATCGATGAAGAAGAGTTGGATATTAGACCAGTTTTCCTGTTGCTATCAGGAGCGAGCCCCTACAATGTGCATCCGTTCTTTGAGGAACGGATGCGTAAACTTCTTTCCAGAAAGCGTACACCGACAGAAAACCGGTCTAGTAATCGAATATTCACTGGCCACGCTACACGCACATCGGTATCCAATCTGATGTTCCTGCTACCACCCATCAATCTTTTGTGACGTATAACATCAACACGTTCTTAAAGAGGTTTATCGATGCCCGCATCCGATCCCTTTCACGCCGCCGCTTTGTGGCGATTGCAGGACCACCGCTTCGGCCGCTCTACTCACCAATTTGACGTCGTGTCTGTTCGCCGCGCATAAGCCTGCCGCGCAGGCCATACAGTTCGGCTATTTTCAGATCACATGCGACCTTTTCCTGCACGCCAAGGACGTGCTCGCCCCCAACCCTGCCGATCCAAAAAAGCACACCTTCGTTGAGGTCGGTCAGGGCATAGTGAATATTTCCGCAATATTCAAGGGCTTTAGCAAAATATCGCTTCCATGGCTAGGCCATCGTCGAACTCGACCGTGAAGATGTCGATCCCAAGCGCACTCCAAAGGAATCTGCCGAAATCAGCAAGCAGTACATTCAGAATGTGATGAAGCTGCGCGTATAGATACTGTGCGTCGATCATCGCATAGGAACCGAAACGAATGCTCTGAAAAACCTGTCGGGCATGTACCCAAGTGATTTGAAGGACACCCTGGAACGGGCGCCGGATCGGCGGCACTGGGCGGAAATCCATCAATACTGATTGCCGTACACTTGCGGAGGGTTGGATGCCGGATGTGTTACGCGGACCTCGTTATTCGCGTCAGAGCCGGAGCGATTTGAAAAGGTATTGTTGAAAACCTCAAGCGTATCGTCAACCGGGCTGGCTGCGGACCCAAACAGGCACACTGCCGGATACGTCGGCATGGTGATATAAGCGGTGACTACGGTGTTGCCGCTCACCCAGGTGTTCGCGGGCGCAGCTCCGCTGCCGATGATGTGCATCCCATCGCCCTGCACGCCATTGATCGTGTTCAGCGTGACCGTGGCGTTGGTAGCCGCCGCCAGCGTGATGCCGTCCGAGAATGTGTTCTGGATAGTGTTCCCGGTGAGCGTCGCTGGCAATCACCTCAAGGCCTGCACCGGGATCGTCATTGGTGCAAGCCGGCTTTGTGCCGCCTGGGCCGAGCGCAACATTCCCATCGATAATCAGATTGCCGAAGATGTAAGTCATAGACGTGGAGTTCATGGACTTTTATCCTCAACGCACCAAAGGGCCACGGCAGATCATCGTAGCTACGTAAGCTGCGCCGAAGCCGTTATCGATATTGACTACGGTGACATTGGGAGAGCAGGAGTTCAGCATTCCGAGCAGAGCGGCCAAACCTTGAAATGAAGCTCCGTAGCCCACGCTAGTTGGAACGGCGATCACTGGAACGCTTACTAATCCCCCCACGACGCTAGGCAAAGCTCCTTCCATCCCGGCGCAGACAATGATCGCGCGTGCTTGCTGAAGCGTTTCGCGGTGTGCCAGCAGACGATGCAGACCTGCGACACCGACATCGTAGAACCGGTCCACTTCCCCACCGAAAATATCGATGGTCACTGCTGCCTCTTCTGCCACAGCAATATCACTGGTCCCGGCACAGACGACTGCGATTCGCGACTGATTGATCTCTGCGGATTTCTGCGTTTGCCGAAGCGCAATGATACGAGGCACGGGAAAGTACTGTGCGGCAGCTACTCGTTGCTGAACGGCGGTAAAAGCCAGCTGGTCGGCACGTGTGGCAAGCACGTTGACCCCGCTTTCTACCATGCGCTCGAAAATCTCCGCCACTTGTTCCGGGCTCTTGCCGGAGGCAAGGATGACCTCCGGCAGTCCGGTGCGAAGCGGCCTATGGTGATCGAGTTTGGCAAAGCCGATGTCTTCAAAAGGTAGATGGACGAGTCGAGCCGAAGCTGACTCCGGCGAGATCAGGCCGTTGCGGACATCTTCGAGCAAACGAAGCAGGGTGTCTTGGTCCATTTTTTGATTCGCCTATCTCGGTTCACTTGCGTGCGGCAGATTGATACATCGCTAAAGCGGATTGCATGACGAGCTTGAGGGGGATGGAATGTTTTTCAGCGCATTGGCGGCAATCTTCATACTCTGGCGCGGCGTTCACCTCGACTCCGTTCAACAAACCGACCTTAATTCTTATTTTGCCCCATGCGGTTTGCACGGAAACGAACTTGCGATCCAGACATGCCCGGCGTTCTTCGCGTATGCGCACGCCAAGTGTACTGGTTTCGCGAAATAATAGCTGCTGCAGTTCGCCTGCATGCATTCGGTCGCTGAGAATTGTGACAAGCGTACCCAGCCTGTTCTTCTTCATCTGCACAGAGGAGCACATGACATCGAGGGCGCCAGCTTGCAACGCGCGTTCCGTGAAGTCGCCAAGGACCTGCGGATTCATGTCATCCACCGCAGTTTCCATTACGACAATCGTGTCTCCCGAAATTGAAACCATTTCGTCTGTTTCGCCCAGGCTGAGACGAACGACATTCGGAAAGCGCTTTGGATTGCGTGTACCCGCCCCGTATCCGATCCTGTCCACGCGCATCGCTGGAGACGGGCCGAAGGTGCAATCCAGGGCGCGTACCAGAGCCGCACCCGTAGGCGTGACAAGCTCCATCTGCATACCGGAGGAATATGTCGGTGCACCCTGCAGCAAATCCATGGTTGCAGGCGCGGGAACTGGAAATGTTCCGTGAGCGCACTCAACTATGCCGCCACCTACATTCAACGGCGAGCAGACCCAGGCACTCGCGTTCAACGCGTACGAGCCGGCCGCTACAGCAACAATGTCAACGATGGCATCGACGGCCCCTACCTCATGGAAGTGGATGGCATCGACAGGGACGTTATGAATCTTCGCCTCCGAATGGCCCAGTAATTCGAAGGCCCGGATTGCTATCGTCTTGACAGGGGCATCCAGCGTGGCGTTTTCGATCAGTTGGCGAATGATGCTCAGCGAGCGGCCATGGCTATGGGTGTGGGCTTCGGAATGTGAGTGTTTGCGCGAATGCGCATCGTGGTCATGGCTATGCGTATGTTCATGCTCGTGAGAATGCGTCAAGGCGGCAGCCGCTTCCGCGCTCCTGCCATTCACCAGTACCTGCACCTGGGTCGCATGGATTCCGCTGCGATCGACTTTTTCAATTTTGAGAGCGGCGCCAAGATTCAACGATGCAACTGTGGCTTCCAGCAATTTGGGATCGACACCGGCATCCACCAGCGCGCCGAGAAACATGTCGCCGCTGATTCCGGCAAAGCATTCAAGATACGCAATTCGCATAAGGTCTCAGGTTCTGAGATGCTGCTCATCTGTTGCAAGCGGAACAACAGCTGCGGTCAACTTACTGGAGATTTGCCGACTGAATTGCCTCCACAGGCAGGATGGCATTCATGGAGCCTGAACGATAACCTTCGCAATCCAGCGTGACATATTTAAATCCCAGTGCGCGAAAGCCTGCGACCATGCGGTCCATATTTTCCATGGATAGCGCGCGTGGCATTTCCTCGCGTGCGATCTCGATGCGGACCATCTCGCCGTGATAGCGCACCCGGAACTGCCGATATCCCATCCTATGCAGGAATGTCTCTCCATCTTCTATTTGCCGTAGCACTTCGCTGGTAACGGGACGGCCATACTCCACGCGCGATGCCAGGCAGGCCGAAGCCGGTTTGTCCCAGATACGTAAACCAGCCTGGTGCGCGAGCGTACGGACATCCTTCTTCGTCAATCCGGCTTCTGCTAATGGGGCGAGCACGCTATGCATATTCGCCGCCTGCTGGCCTGGACGAAACTCGCCCCGATCATCCATGTTCATGCCATACGCCATATGTAAGTATCCCAGCCGCTGGCGCTCCTGCTCCATGACGGAGAATAGCTCGTCTTTACAGTGAAAGCAGCGCGTGGCGTCGTTCTTCACGTAGTCAGGATGGCTAAGTTCAGAGGTCTTGAGGATCTTGATCGGAATGGAATATTCTTTTGCAAAACTCAGCGCATCTTCAAAATGCGCTCGTGCAAGACTGGCAGAGTTGGCAAGAACTGCGAGCATGTCAGCACCTAGAACCCGATGTGCCGCGTAGGCAAGGTAGGCCGAGTCCACCCCGCCGGAATAGGCCACTAAAAGTCTGCCCAATTCGCGCAATCGACGTTCGAAATTGGTTTGCTTCTGCGCAAGTTCCATAGCTGCTGCAAATCCTATCTCCAACTATCCCAGCCAACTTGGATTCTGGTACGTCCCGTCAAAGTTGTGGGTCGTCTTATACATTTCATATTGGCCATTGAGTGCGACAGTCGCCGTCTTCGCGAGAATGGCTGCCACCTCTGTCTGGCTTAACGGCCTGAAGTTGCGCGCCGTGTTCAATGCCTGATCGAGAATCTTCATGGAATCGCAACCGGTGATCACTGTGGTGACTTTCAAATTCATTGCATATTGCAGGCATTCCACAGGCGTCGCCGTATGGCTTTGTAAAATGATCGCATCGCCCATGGGCTTCATGCCCAGCGCACCGATATTGTGTTTTTCCAGCACAGGCAGCACCAGTTTCTGAAAACTGTCGAAGTGGGCATCCATTACATTCAGCGGCATCTGCACGGCATCAAAGGTAAAGTCATGCTTGAATGCAAGGTTCAGCATGTGGAGGTGTATCTCCGGACTTTTGTGGCCGGTGAATCCAATGTAGCGAATCTTGCCGGCCTTCTTTGCTGCCAGCAAAGCTTCCATGCATCCCCCGGGCGCGAAGACGCGTTCGGGATCGTTCATCCGAATGATTTCGTGAATCTGCAACAGATCGATATGGTCAGTTTGCAAGCGGCGTAGAGATTCCTCTATCTGCTGGGTAGCGGCCTGTTTCGTGCGGCCGTCGATCTTCGTCATCAAAAACGCTTTTTGCCTGTAACCATCGCGCAGTGCTTTGCCCATGCGAACTTCGCTGACGCCATCGTTGTAATCCCAGGCGTTGTCGAGGAAGTTCGCTCCATTGTCGAGGGCCGTCCGGATGATCTGAATACCGATCTTCTCCGGCACCGCCGGACGCCCGATATGATGGCCGCCAATCCCAACCAGTGACAGTCTCTCGCCGGTGTGCCCCAGGACCCGATGTGGGATGCCATCCCTGGTTTCCGCATGCCCGGTTTTGTACGTGATGATCGATGCCGCAGCAGTCGCTGTGGCAGTTTTGATGAATTCACGGCGTTTCATGCCCGCACCTCCAGAGCTGCAGTCGTTCTGAAAGAAAATCTCACAGATTATGAGATGCGTCCGCCTGAACTACCTGCACTACACATCGTTTCCACGATGGAAAATTGGCTCGATACCCTGCGTTTTGCCGAGAAGCGCCTGTTCCTCCATGGAATCTAGTGGTTTATAGTGCTGCGCGACATCCATCGCAAGGCGAAAATATGCTTCCTCGCCGGGAGGTATGGCAGCGGTGATGGAGTGCCCCAGCGTCCATCGCAAGCCGAGCGAGGCTTCATCGGGAAATCCTGCAGGTTCATACCAGCACTTGGGATTCGGATGATCTTTCTTCTCTCCAGCTGGCCAGACGGTCTTCGCCATGCTCTTAAGGGCAAGCATGCCAACCCCTTTTTCCTGAGCCTTTTGAATTACCTGTGGGCCGAAGTTCGCCTGTGACGTGAGTACCCAGTTGATGGGGAAAAGAACGGTGTCGAATGGATACCTGTCCATCGCGGCTACAGCGGTCTCAACCGAGTGTGCGGAGAATCCGATGTAGCGAACTTTTCCTTCCTTGCGCGCCGCCTCAAAGGTTTCCATGGCGCCGCCAGGTCCCAGGATTTCGTCCAGTTCATGCATCTTGGTGAGTGCGTGAAATTGATAGAGATCGACGTGATCGGTCTTCAACAACTGGAGCGACTCTTCGAGGGCTGCTCGCGAACCTGCCTTATCGCGCTTGCCTGTCTTGCAGGCCAAAAAGCTCTTTGCGCGATACGGCGCGAGTGCCGGGCCGAGAAGTTGCTGCGCATCGCCGTAACTGGGAGCTACATCGAAGTAATTGATCCCACGATCCACCGCTTCCGCCACAATATTCTTGGAAGACGTCGGAGAACTGTTCATTACAACGATGCCGCCCATCCCAATAATGGAAAGGTGGACGCCGGTCTTGCCCAGGCTCCGTTTGGCAATCAGGCCCGTACCACTAAGCGTACCGGTTTTAGACGATGCGTGGGAAAGCTCTCCACAGCTGGCGGCGATTGCCGCGAATGTGCTTTGCTTGAGAAAGTCTCGCCGTCTCATTGGTTTCTCCTTGGTTGGAATAGCCAAAGCCTAGAACCTATTTAAAGGATACAGCAACCTTGACTCGCCAACGTTTCGGTCAAATCCTACTCCGAGAGTTCCAATTGATGGACTGACTTGGTTGCGAGGTCCATGTGAGCGGCCCCGCTTTCTGCTGGAACTCGTTCGGCTTGCGATAGCTCCACGAACTATGATGATATTCGCATTCTGTGCATTCACGCGGGAGTGCGTGGCGAACAGTGTGGCTCCATGGGGAATGAAAAGTCGGAAAGGACCGCATCTATGGCTTGTATAAGGAGATGAAGCTGATCGGCCCAGAAATTTTTTAAAGCCAGAGAGTCGATATGAAGTTATAGACAATTATGCGACAACAGGAAAAGAGCCCTCGCTTACCGGGGCGATAATTCTCTGTTCCGCGGTGTTTGTTAGAAATCTTCGCGGCTCGAACTGACGTGGATTCCGGATAATAGAGCAATTCACCCATGGGAGGTGGCCAAATTCGCAAATTCCCCTGTATTTTTCCTTGTTAGCAGGGATTAAGCCGTGAGAGCAGTTCGCTGGAGCCTCCGCCCACCCCAGCGCGTTTCTCGTTATTTAAGAGCGCGCCGATTCGAATGCGCAGAGGATGACTCCTGTCGAAGTATGAGTGCTGCTGGCCAGGGCGAAATCCGTGGGCGGGACACCGTGCTCGAAGAGTCGCTGTCCCGAGCCAAGCACGATCGGATGAATCATCAACAGGTATTCATCGATGAGATCGTGCGGCATCAAAGAGCGAATTAGCTCACCACTCCCCATGATGACCAGATTTCCATCCAATTTGCTTTTGATGTCAGCGATTGCCGCAGGAACATCTCCGTGCAACAGGATGGAATTTGGCCAAGGAAGGCTGGTGGACGAGTTGTTCGATGCGACGTACTTCCGGATGTTGTTGAGTGCGTCCTTGTACGGACCACCTTTCGCATTCCAGGCTGAGAGCATCGACTCATAGCTGATGCGCCCCAGCAGCATACCGCCGTCGGATTTAGGCATCCGTTTGCCAATCGCTTCCAGCATCGCTTGATCGTTGCGAGGTGCCGCCCAGCCGCCGTGGATGAAGCCTCCGCGGCGGTCTTCGCCGACGTCCCCAGGGCCTTGCATGACCCCGTCCAAAGTCAGGTGATTGATCGCGATTATTCTCATGTTGGCACCATCGTCGTGAAATGTACGCCTAGTGAGCTGACGTACCCACTTCTCAGATATCGCCGACCTCTCGCCAAGTCCAACTTATCGAAAGTGATCGTCTGCCGAGATGTAGGAAATTGATGAACCGGAACCGCCCATGTTGAAAGGTTTAGCGTTCTACTTGGTTCGGAGTGCAGGCTCACCGGTACGCGGATTCGTCAGAGTTACATTCTCGAGCGCTTGAATAAGCCATCCATTGGGATAGAACCTTAGTACAGCGAGGATCACGGTATCCACTGCATGAGCCCCCGCTGGATGTGCGCTGCCAACAGTAAGACGGCTCCAACAATGGACAACCGCAGCGTTTTCACCGAGAGCGATTGTGTCAATGACCTCATTCTTCATCGTGGAATCGCGATAGATTGTCTCGTGAATCGGTGCATGGAGAGCAACTATCTCACTCACGCCCCGCACATAGTGACCGAACCGGTTGACGAAACTTGCATCTTCGCAGAAAAGAGAGGCGATTGCTACCATATCGTGACTGTTCCATGCATTTTGGAACTCTTCTGCCATGTCCTCAGGTCGTTTCATCTGAACCATAGTATTCCATCCATGGGATAATGCGTCCGAAGCTCAACCCGCGGGGTGGCATGGCTAAAGATGCATCCCAAATCCTGATAAGTCGTCTTCTCGTGAGCCACCGGTAAGAATGAAGCCTTTCTTGTCAAGCCGAACAGTGCCGAAGAGCCAACCGGAGTTCTGGCTCGCCAGCTAGCCTAGTCGTTCGGCGATGCTTTTCAGCGGAAGGTCTGTTTCGATTAAAACTGCTGGCCGTGCAATCCGCCTGTTGGTGAAATCGGTCGGGGGAACTACGAAAGTGTCGAGTGAAGCTTCGACGAAAATTGCTGTAGCTCATCCCGATATGCTTTGCCAGCTTGACAAGTCGACATCATCTTCAGGAGGCCTACGAAGATAATCTCCTGCTTCATGGAGGAGATCATGTTTCGTTTTCGAGTGACTTGGCTTTTTGGCGTAGAGAGCAGTCGGGCGATGTAATGGCTAATGTGCTTCGACATAAAGGCATGATCAAAAAAATATATCTTCAGTCAAAAAGTGGATGGCAGCCGACAAGCTGGCGTAGTGTTGTCATAATTGTTCTCCAGCGGTGCAAGTAAAATTTCTCAAGCTTAGGGAAATTTTGCCGATTTAATCGGCAGAACGATCGATTTTCTCTTGACAAGCGAGTATTTTAAAGATACGTTTTCCTGTTAAATAGATCAGCCTTATCTTATGTTTCGTATGATTGCCAATTATTTCTTAAGCTTTTGTAGATTTATTTGGGAGGAAATATTATGGTCCACGGCAGATCCCCTTTCGCATCCATTTCTAAAAAGTTTGGCTCAGGACTGAATCCGCAGTGGTCGCCACCGGCTATGGCATTAGTGCTGATGATCCTGTTTTTGGCGATTGCCCCGATGGCGTTATCGCAGGGTACCGGCAACATTTCTGGATACGTTCGGGATGCCTCTGGCGCTGCTGTGCCGGACGCGAACGTGACTGCGGTGATGAATGAGCAGCAGACGACGCGCACGGGAGTAACGGACGCACAGGGTTTCTACAATTTCATCGCCTTGCCTGCAGGGCATTACACGATAACCTTTGAGGCCAAAGGATTTAACCGTGAAGTGCGGTCGGATGTCGAATTGACGGTTTCGCAAAACGCGCGAGCCGATGCGCAGTTGACCGTAGGCGCGGTGCAAACTGAGGTGAAAGTAACCACCACGGTGGCGTTAGTCGATACGGCTTCCAATACGATATCCGGTTTGGTGGACGATCGCCGTGTGGTGGACCTGCCCTTGAATGGCCGCAACATCATGACTCTGGCTGAAATTTTGCCTGGAGTTACGGGGGTCAGCGCCCCGCAAACACAGGCGGACGCGCGCGGCGGTCCGGAAATGAACGTGAATGGCAGTTTGCCGAATGCCACGGTGTATACCTTTGACGGTGCCTTCTTCAATCAGCCCTCCCGAAATACCGGCATCAATTTCCCACCGCCGGATGCAATTACTCAGTTTCGTATGCTGACCAGCAATTTTTCAGCAGAATATGGCCATAACTCTGGCGCGCAAGTCGAAGTTGTCTCCAGGGCTGGAACCGATCACTTCCACGGAGCAGCCTGGGAGTTTTTGCGAAATGCTGCGTTCAACGCGAAAGATTACTTCGCTCCCAAAGTTCCGGGTGAGGTGCAAAACCAGTTCGGCGCTGCATTTGGCGGCCCGATCATCAAGAGGAGACTGTTCTTCTTTGCCTCCTACCAGGGACTTACGAACCATGAGCAGACGCTACCCACAGTGGCTGTGGTTCCCAGCGCGACGGAAAGAAGCGGAGATTTCACCGGCTCAAGTTCAACCCTGTTCGATCCCGTGAACCCGCTCACCGGTCTTCCGCTCACAGATTCAGGCGGCGTTCCATGCGTCGCAGCCAACAGAATCAACCCAAAGTGTATCAGCCCTGTCGCGACCAATTTGCTGAAGTATGTACCGACCTCAGCCACTGGAAATGTGGTTGCGCTGGCGCCCGAACCAATTCTGGATAACCTGGGCCATATCCGCGTGGACTGGAATCAGAGCGCGAAAGACCTGATTTATGGCCACTATTATGAAGACGAGACAAGTTACTCTTCGCCGCTAGCCGGTACCGGTAACCTTGTTGGGTATATGGGTCAGAACTATACAATCAAGAACGTGGATGGAGTCATCAATGATATTTATACATTCACTCCTTCAATCATCAATCAGGTCACCTTTTCGGTGTTGAACGCAACTTCCAACCAGTCGGAAAGTACCACCATTTCGAACTCAAGTTTAGGAATCAACCTACCCAATTACCTTACCGGATTTTCTCCGTCGGGTGCTGTCAACGTAAATGTTGGAAACCAATTCGTTCTGGGCGGAGGCGCCGTAGCTCAGTTTCGCGGTCTTCAATTTCAAATTGCCGACAACCTTTCCTGGACGAAAGGTCGTCATAGCATGAAGTTTGGATTTGAGACCCTCAAGCTTCATTCGTACCAGGCATTTATCTATCCGCCCAGCTTCTCGTTCACGGGGACCCGCAGCGGAGACCCGGTGGCCGATTTCCTCTTAGGAGCTTATAACACAACGACGGTCGCCTTTGGACTTGCTGTAAATGATAACCGGACAGCCTTCAATTCTTTCTATGCTCAAGATACGTGGCGAGTTACTCCTCGCTTTACATTCAATTATGGATTGCGCTACGAACCATTTCTGCCGTGGAAGGCTGCCGGGAACAAACTCACCACCGTCGAACCGGGAGTTCAATCGAAGATCGACCCAACGGCGCCTCCCGGAATCCTGTTTCCAGGCGATCCCGGAATTACGGATGGGATTTCACCTGCCAATTTGAACAACTTTGCTCCCCGCGTGGGCTTTGCATGGGATGTTTTCGGAGATGGCCGGACCAGCGTTCGAGGCGGCTATGGAGTTTTCTACAATGCAATCAATGCGGATTCCCTTGCGCAAATCAACGCGCCTTATGCGGGTACAGCTAACCCTGCAAACGGCGATATCGTAAATCCTTTTACTTCCGTTGGAGAGACGAACCCGCCCACCACTTTAACAGGACAGTTTGGGTGCACCCCAATTTCAACATATCCATACTATAGTTGCTCACTCTTTCCTCTGCCGCTGAGTGGGTTATATATCAGTACGCATCTCCGCCTTCCTTTGTATCAGCAGTATGATTTGTCGGTTCAGAAGCAGATAACTCCAACCGCGATGATCGAAATCTCATACGTTGGAAATATAGGAAGCCGCATTCCCGGATATATTCCCAATAACCCTGCGCGGTTTATTACCGATCCAATTACTGGAGCTCCGCCCTCTCAGAGCAATGTAAACGACCGCGTGTTGTATGAACCCGGCATTCTGTCTCCGTCGGGATACATCTACACAAACTACGCCCGTAGCAATTACAACTCCCTTCAAATTCAAGGGACGAAACGTTTTGGCAACGGCTCAACCATCCTGGCGAACTATACGCGGTCTAAGTCGCTCGATTATATTTCGAATAACAATTCGAGCGGAAATATCCCGGACCCGTTCAATCTGAGTACAGCATATGGACCATCCGATTTCGACCGGAGAAATTCATTTGTGGTTTCATGGCTGTACACGCTCCCATTTCATTTCCAGAACAGCATAGCCAATAGCCTATTGGGTGGCTGGACACTCACTGCGATTCAGACAGTCGAGAGTGGACTACCCGTGACCTTCTATACCGGACAGGATCAGGCGGTCGACGGAACCGGCTCGTATCCAGGTCAATATGCGGAACTCGCGCCCGGCGCAACTGCCAGAACGATCAAGCTCAATCATCCGAACCGGCCTGCCGAGGTGAACGAATTCTTTAACACGGCAGCGTTGACCCAGCCACAGTTTGGAACCTACGGCAACTCCCGCAAAGGAATGATCAGCGGCCCCGCGTATGTGAATACCGACGCTTCTCTTTTGAAGGACTTTGCATTGCTACAGTCGTTTCGGCTCCAATTTCGAGCGGAGAGCTTCAACACCTTCAACCAGGTGAACTTCGCCAATCCAAACACGTATGTGAATGCTGGCTCGGCATTCGGCCAGATCCAGCAGACATATCCGACGTCGTCGACGAATGGCAACGGGCGGCAGCTTCAACTAGCATTGAAACTTCTTTGGTAGATGTTATATGGGTGGAGAGGCGTCCCGCTTCTCCACTTCAAGAAATATTGATAGATTGGCGATCCTTCGTTTGAAGGAACAGCCTACAACAGAAAACCTCATTTTGATCAAAGCTTGCTGATTCTGCAGAATTCTTAGATTGAGGAACTTTTCATGAGAGCACTCGTAATCGCGTCAATTATTGGTTTATTCGTTTCGATTGGGCAGGCACAGACAGTATCTCCACTGTTCGCTCGTGGTTACACAGTAATTCCCGAGCCTCAAAAGGTTTCTTTGTCCGCCGGCGATTTTACCTTCGACCAGAACTGGCAGTTAAAGCTCGATAGCGGTGTTGGCAAAGATGATGTCGCGGTAGAAGTGTTACATCAAGACCTTGCCGCGCGGTTCCATGTTCGGCTTGGCACGCCTGGAAGCTCATCTGGCGTCCTTTCATTGCGCATTCAGCCGGGAAGTGTACAGATTGGGAATGCGCTGGATACCAATAAAAAATCCCTGGAAGAACAGGCATACCGGATCGATCTACACAGAGGGGCGATCACGATCACTGCCAACGGCTCCACCGGACTCTTCTATGGGGTCGAGACATTTATTCAATTATTGCGCCGGGATGTGGGAACGCTGTGGCTGCCGGAAGGCACGATCGACGACTGGCCGGATATACAACTCCGGCACATTTACTGGGATGACAATCATCACCTTGAACACATGGATGAACTTAAGCGTGATCTGAGACAGGCGGCCTTTTACAAGATCAACGGATTTGTAATCAAACTAAATGGGCATTTTCAATATAAGAGCGCTCCCGCCGTGGTTGAACCGTATGCTCTGACTCCCGCTGAGCTGCAGGAATTAACAAACTATGGCCTGCGTTATCACATTCAACTGATACCGTACCTGGATGGCCCGGCGCACATAGCCTTCATTCTGAAGCACCCTGAATACGCGAAGCTGCGTGAATATCCTGAAAGCAATTATGAGATCTGTGCAACCAACCCAGCGAGTTACAAGCTGCTGGAGGGGATGTATCAGGACTTGCTGGACGCAAATAAAGGGGTGAAATATTTCTATCTATCGACCGATGAGCCCTACTATTTAGGCCTTGCACATAATGCACAGTGCAATGAAGCGGAGATGGCAAAACAATTGGGCTCGGTAGGGCAGGTCTTTGCGCACTTTGTAGACAAGGCCGGCGGCTACTTGCATGAGCGTGGGCGGAACGTGATCTTCTGGGGTGAGTATCCGTTGAAAACGAGCGACATCCCATCGCTTCCACCATATTTAATCAATGGCGAGGTGTATGGTCCAGCTTTCGATAAAGCCTTTCATCAGCATGGTATCCGGCAGATGATCTTTACATCAGTTGAGGGTGCGGAAAATCTGTTTCCCGATTACTATATTTTGCCCCAGAGTGAGCGACTTCATAGAGGTAAGTCGAATGATGAATTTGCGGATAACCCAGGCCTCCCAAGAGTAAACGATGTCATGAAGAAAATTTCATTCGATTCTTCTCGAGTCAATACGAGTGTTATCGGCGAGGTAAATTGTGGTTGGGCAGATGAAGGAGTGAACCCGGAGACCATGTGGCTCGGGTACGTCGCCAGTACCGCCGCAGGGTGGCATCCTGGAGCGCCCAGCCCGTCCGAAGTGTCTAGTGCGTTCTACTCCTTGTTCTATGGACGGAAAGTAGTCAACATGGACCGCCTCTATCAGTTAATGAGTGACCAGGCCCAATCATGGAACGATAGCTGGGACGCCATGGAATCGACAGCGCGCAAACCAATTTGGGGATCGTCGTATGAAATCTTTACACCCCCTCATCCTGCGCACGATCAGACGCTTCCATTACCCCCAGCTCCGAGCAGCGATCTTAGGTATGTTTCGACTTGGTCGAAAGACAATTCCAGAAGAATTGCATTGACTTTGCTGGCACAACAAAAGAACGAGATTCTACTCGGCTTGCTGCATGAAAATATGCAGCGGTCACAATTCAACCGCTACAACCTCGAAATGTATTTAACCATCGCAGACCTTTACCGTCAGAATCTCGCTATGATTGCAGGAGTGCATCAGATGGATATGAACCTCGCGTCCGCTTCTGCACTCAAGGACAAAACCCCCGCAAAAGCGATCAGTGAAGTTGATAGCGCGCTGGATACTGCAACTTCCATTTGGCGGCAGCGAAATGAAGTACTCAAAAATTCCATAGCGACCTGGGATCAAAGCTGGTTTCCACGGGTCTCGGAGGCCAATGGCCGTCAGTTCTTGAATGAATTGGACGACGTGAAGGACCACCTGCCCAATCGGACGGTGGACATGACCTACCTAGTCTATCGGGAAAAGCTTCTCCCATTCGGGGACTGGGTGAATGCAATCGCCACAACACGGAACCAATTCGCGGCGGCACATCACCTTCCAACCAGACACTACCGGCTGGCCTGGGACGATTTCAGCGCGGTGCCAGCCGTGTGCTCTTCTGCGACTGAAATGCTTGCAAACCCGCAATTGCGCCCCTCCGACACTGACCAGGCGGCCACATGCGGTACAGTCGAATAGGTTGGTAATTGATCTCTTTTAGCCATTAACGACGAGTTATACGGTGCAAAAATGCTGCTCGCGGCATCACCTGCAACGCCAGATCGAAAGCGACGGATTCCGCTATGTTGGTTGGATTTGGCAGATTTTCGTTAATTACCTCCCGCGCCACAAATGGCCCTCTGATCTATATCCGCAGGCGGCATCTGTGGATTCGACAGAATTTCTAATGCGGAGGAACATGCCGATGGCGTCAAACTGAAATCATCCCAGGCCAGCCGATAGTCTCTAGTTGGAAGGTGATGTGCCGCAGCAAACTGATTCCTAGCAGCTAGGATCGAATTTACCCAGGTTCCAAAAGGAAGAATCTTTTCCCGATAGACCAGATAGCTCATACCCACTGTTCTGTCCGTAAGATAGTCCTTGGAATCATCTTGTTCATGCAGGAAGTGACGGCCGTTGGCATCTGAAACACGTGGGAACCAGCTCTTATACCAGGTTGCTATGGCATCCTTTAGCACTTTGTTTCGCTGCTGCCAGATCGAAGTGGCGATATCGAGCGCACTATCAACTTCATGAATGGCTTTTTGTGGGTTTTCGCTTTTTAGTTGAGAAGCTGATACGAGATTCACATCCATGTCATGGATACCGGCAATCATCGTGAGGTTTTGACGGCAGAGGTCGGCTATCATTAGAAAAACTTCGAGATTGTATCGATTGAATTGCGATCGCTGAATATTCTCATGAAGCAAGCCAAGTAAAATGTCGTTGGCCTGTTTTGCATGAGACGCTAAGGTAATTCTTCTCGCATTTTCATTGGACCAAGTCGAAACATACCTAAGCTCGCTGCTCGGAGCTGGAGGCAGTGGAAGCGTCTGATCGTGTGCCCGATGAGGAGTCTTGTAGATTTCATAAGAATTTCCCCAAAGCGGCTTACGTGATTTTGACGGCGCCGCATCCCAGCTATCCGTCCATGATTGAGCCTGCTCACTCATAAGCCGATAAATGTGATCCATGCCGACTGCTTTAACGCCGTAAAACAAGGAGTAGAAGGTGCTCGCCAATTCCTGAGCGCTGGGCGATCCAGGGTGCCATCCAACTGCGCTGCTGGCAACGTAGCCCAGCCACATGGTCTCAGCGTTCACTCCCGAGGGCGTCCAACCGGCATCTACCTCGCCGATAACACTCGTATTCACCCGTGCAGGATCGAAAGAGATGGTCTTGATAATATCGTCTACTCTTGGAGAGGTGGGATTGTCCTGGTACTCATCGCTCGACTTACCGTGCAGACGTTCACTTTGAGGGAGAATAAAATAGTCTGGAAACAGATTTTCTTCACCTTCCGTCGAGGTGTAAATCATCTGCCGAATGCCGCGCTGATGAAAGGCTTTATCGAAGGCCGGCCCGTACACCTCGCCGTTGATTAAATAGTGTGGAAGCGATGGAATGTCAGCCGGTTTGAGCGGGTACTCTCCCCAAAATATTACAGTTCGTCGCCGGTCATGCAGATAGCCGCCGGTTTTGTCGACAAAGTAGGCGAAGACCTTTCCCACCGAGCCTAACTGTTTCGCCAGGTCCGTCTCATTGCATTGAGAATTGTGCGCAAGACCGAGATAATAAGGCTCGTCGGTCGATAGATAGAAATACTTCACACCTTTATTGGCATCGAGTAAGTCCTGATACATTCCCTCCAGGAGTTTGTATGATGCCGGGTTCGTCGCACAAATCTCGTAATTATTGTCGGGGAATTCACGAAGTTTTGCATATTCCGGATGTTTCAGGATGAAAGCGATATGCGCAGGCCCATCTAAGTACGGTATTAGCTGGATATGATAATGCAGCCCATAATTTGTGAGTTTCTGTAACTCAGATGGACTAAGGGCATACGGTTCAACCACGGCAGGAGCGCTCTTATATTGAAAGTGCCCATGAAACTTAATAACGAAACCGTTGATCTTATAAAATGCGGCCTGTCTCAGGTCACGTTTAAGATCATCGATTCTTTCAAGCTGATGATTGTTTTCCCAGTAAATGTGGCGAATTTTCAAATCCGGCCAGTCTTCGATACTTCCTTCCGGCAGCCATAGTGTTCCCATGCCTGGACGCAATAACTGAATCAATGTCTCGACTCCATAGAACAGTCCCGTGGGAGCGTTCGCAGTTATCGTGATTGTCCCCCTATGTAGAGTGAGCCGGTACGCCTGGTCTGCCAATTGACCCTGATCCCGGTCCAGCGCAGTCCCAACGGACACACTTCCAGGTTTGATACGTAATGAAAGGATGCCGCCTGAGCCGCCACGCGCGCCCAGCTTCACATTGAATCTGCTGGCAAGATCTTCGCGCAAGGTTTCCACGGCGACATCGTTCGCGGTAACACTTTTATCCAATTTTAGTTGCCAACTTTGACCAAAAGTGAAGTCGTGGTCCTCTAAAGAAACCTTCTGGGGTTCCGGGATTACCGTGTAGCCGCGGGCAAAGAGTGGAGATATAGTCTGAGCCAGCCCGACAGAGCAAAAACATCCGGTAATTGCGATGATTAAGAGCGTCCTCATGAAAGTCTTCCTTTCCCTCAAACAGTCTTCTATAAACCTGTAACTTGGGACGGCCTACCATTCCTGGGCGGCGTTGTACTCTTCCTCTAGAAAATACATTGTCGGTCTCTACATTGTGGGGCCGCTACGCGAGTCGTTCATTGTTTGCGGCGCGCTGACATTCGTAACTCCGGGCGGTGTCCAGCCAAGGTCATGATATTGCGTCCAATTCCGGACAAGCAACAACGAGAGAGGCAGAAAGAACCAAGAACCGCCCACAGCCGGGTCAACGCTACGCCGGACAGCTAAACCTTGGCTGCGGGAATAAATAATCACTGAGCGTGACTGGAGTGGATCATTCGAATATGCAGCGATCGATCGGGTATTCGCATATCCTCCAGACTCAATAGAGTGGGTCTGGTTTTGCTTTGGACCTCGCAGCTGATTGCAGGGGCGGCATGTCGTAGTGGCATTGTGCGCCGGAAATTGATTCGCTCACGTTATAGAACTGGACGGTGCCCGGGGCAAAATATGCGTCGCTGCCGGGATCGCCGACAAAGTGGATAGGGGCAGGGGGCAGATTCGACTGCAGACCCTCCCGCGATCAGCGAGCCGCCATTTTCGACAAGAATCGAGTGCGCGTGAAAGTCAATTTTTGTGTCGGCAAAGTTGAGGCTGCCGCCGCCCCAGATATTCACGTTGCGATAAACATAGGTGCCCGTGTCAACCTTGCCATCCACCACGCAGGAGACGCCGTCAATCTGAAGGTCCGTATCGACACTGCCCGGGGGAAGAATTCCACCGTTGCAAGACTCAATTTTGGCGGGCGCATTGCTCGGCGAGGAGCTTGAGCCGATGATGTAGTCCGCCGAACCGATCACGCCATCGGTGCCGCCCGGCTCGACAGCCAGTGCCTCGATCACTTCGTTGGCGGCGACATGGATCGGAGCCGAGTAGACGCTTGATTGTAAGGTTGGCGTGGTCCCGTCGATCGTGTAATAGATCGTCTCACCGGAAAGGAGATCGCCGATCGTCACCGTTTGCGCCGAAGGATAGAATCCCGCCGCGGGGCTGAAGTTTGGCGTAGCCGCGTTGTATGGAGGTCTGCCTCCACGCCATTCATTCCCGGACAGAACTAAGCCGCCACAGCCCGTTAGCGCACCGAGCGCCAAGGCACCCGTGACGAACAGCATACAAAACCGCGCCGCTGCCGATTGTTGGGTGAATGCGGATTTTCTGGCTACTGCCCGGATGCCCAGGACAGAAAAAAACAGGAATAGGACAGACACGGCGAACAGGAAGTATAAAGTCATTGGCATTAAGCACTGGCGCTTTCACGTTATCAAATACCAGGAATTTTGAAGGGAACTTATTGCGTTGCTAACTTAAAGAGGAACATTTCCTCAGCTCATCGAGGGAATGAAAAAATCGAAAGAAACTACTCGGCTCCCGGCCCATAATTTTTTTTGCTGCGGAAAAGATTCGGAATAATTTGGAGAAAAGCATTCTTAGAAAATATCTTCCACAATAGGGGCATTTTTTCTTGAAAGCGAAATTAATTTCTTGACTGAATTTGGCAATATACGATACCTTTTGCTTTCATAAGAACGAATTCCGCTTATCCAGATTTTTTTCGAAGTGCTATTGGGAGAATCGCGATGATCTGCAGCAAATTCCTTTTTCAGTCATATTCAAACGGGTGCGGCTCATGGCAAAATCGACGGCAGTTGCCCCTGGTAGCAGTTGCAACGCTGCTCTTCCTACTGTCGATTGCCCCGATGGCATTCGGGCAGGGTACCGGTAACATCTCTGGATACGTGCGGGATGCCTCAGGAGCAGCGTTGCCAGGCACGAGCGTTACCGCGGTGATGACTGAACAGCAGACGACGCGCACAAGTAAAACCGACGCGCAAGGTTTCTACAATTTCATTGCGTTGCCTGCCGGGCACTACACGATCACATTCGAGAACAAAGGCTTTCAACGACAAGTACTATCGAACGTAGAATTAACGGTGTCGCAGAATGCGAGAGCCGATGCGCAACTAACCGTAGGTGCCGTTAAAAGCCAGGTTAATGTGACAAGTACGGTGCCACTGGTAGATACCACTTCGAACACCTTATCCGGTTTGGTCGATGATCGACGCGTCGTGGACTTGCCCTTGAATGGCCGCAATATTATGAGCCTGGCCGCGATCCTTCCTGGCGTCACGAACGTCAGTGCTCCGCAGACCATGAGCGATGCCCGCAGCGGCTCCGAAATGAATGTAAATGGAAGCTTACCGAACGCTACCGTCTATACATTTGACGGAGCTTATTTCAACAATCCCTCCCGTAACACCGGCCTCAACCTTCCACCGCCGGATGCGATTGCGCAATTCCGTATGCTTACCGCCAATTTTTCAGCAGAATATGGCCATAGTTCAGGAGCCCAGGTAGAAGTTGTTTCCAGGGCAGGAACCGACTCGTTTCATGGAGCAGCTTGGGAGTTTTTACGAAACGACGCTTTCAACGCGAGAGGTTACTTCGCTTCAAAGGTCCCATCTGAAAAGCAAAACCAGTTCGGCGCAGCGATCGGCGGTCCGATCATCAGGCGTAAAGCATTCTTTTTTGGTTCATATCAGGGGCTAATCAATCACGGGCAGGCGACAAGCGTTCAGGCAACGGTTCCAAGCGCGGCGGAAAGAAGTGGGAATTTCACTGGATCGGGCACCCGATTGTTTGATCCAAAGGATCCAATCACTGGGCGTCCTTTAACGGATGCGAATGGAAACCCATGCGTGGTTGGAAACGTGATCGCGCCGGGTTGCATCAGCCCTGTCGCGGTAAACGTGTTGAAGTATATCCCACAGTCTGCTTCAGGAACTGTGACTTCGCTGGCATCAAGTCCAGTTCTCAATAACACGGGCAATATTCGAGTGGATTGGAACCAGAGCACCAAAAACCTGATTTTCGGCCACTATTATCAAAATGACACAAGCTATTCCAACCCTTACGGCAACGGCAACATTGCCGGGTATGGCGGACAAAACTACTCGGTAGAAACGAAGAACGGCGACATCAACGACATCTATGCGTTTTCCCCCTCGCTGATCAACCAGGCAATCTTTTCTGTTCTAAACTCTACTTCCAGCGACGTTCAGGCACCAATTTCAAATTCATCCCTGGGGATCAACATGCCGCAATATACTCCGCCAGGTGTCGGAATAAATGTTGCCAGTAATTTCACCCTTGGCTCAACCGGCCCAGTCAATTTTTCCGGGATTAATTATCAGATAGCTGACAATCTATCGTGGATTAAAGGGCGACATAGTTTTAAGTTCGGCTTTGAAACGTTGAAACTTCACTTCTACCAAGCGTTTATTGCCCCACCCAATTTCTCGTTCAGCGGTGTCCGCAGCGGAAACCCTGTTGCCGACTTTATCCTGGGTGCCTATGATACAGCTGTCATCGACTTCGGTCTTCGTGTGGACGATGATCGTACGGCCTATAACTCCTTCTATGCTCAGGATGCATTCCGTATAACTCCACGCGTGATTCTTACCTATGGCTTGCGCTACGAGCCATTCTTACAGTGGAAGGCTAAGAACGACCAACTTGATACCTTTGTACCTGGGTCTCAGTCGAAGATAGATCCAACCGCACCTCCAGGCATCGTGTTTCCAGGCGATCCGGGCATCAGCAAGGGAATCGCACCTGCTAATCTAAGCAACTTTGCTCCCCGCGTTGGTTTTGCGTGGGACGTCTTCGGAGATGGAAGAACAAGTGTTCGCGGCGGCTACGGAATTTTCTACAATTCCATCAATGCCAACGAAGTTGCACAGGAAAATCCCCCGTATTCCGGCACGCTTGATGCATACCGCGGCGACATCGCGAATCCTATTACCTCGACCGGGCAAGTAAATCCACCCACTACTTTGAGCGGTAAGTTTGGATGCACGAAGATTTCAACCTATCCGTTTTATACCTGCTCGCTTTTCCCGCTGCCGGTATCCGGGATGCTTAGTATAAGCAGAAAACTGCGTCTACCCCACTACCAGGAATATGATTTTTCGATTCAAAGGCAAATTACTCCAAGCACAATGATCGAAATATCCTATGTAGGAAATGCTGGAAGCGATATTCATGGGCGTGTTCCAAACAATCCAGCGCGGTTTATTAACGATCCAATAACCGGCGCACCGCCTTCTGAAAGCAATGTCAATGATCGTGTGTTATATGAGCCAGGTATTCTTGGGCCTACGAATATTACAATGAGGAACTACGCGCACAGTACCTATAATGCGCTGCAAATCCAAGGCACCAAACGCTTCGGCCACGGCTCAACCATCCTTGCCAACTACACACGGGCAAAATCACTCGACATGGATTCATCGAATAATTTCAACCCACAACTTCCAAACCCATTCAATATATACGAGGGCTACGGACGGGACTCGAGCGATCGGTTGAATTCTTTCGTGGTTTCCTGGCTTTACGTACTCCCTATCCATTTCTCGAACAGCGTAGCAAACAGCCTGTTGAGCGGCTGGACCTTGACGGCCATCCAGAGCGTGCAGAGTGGACTCCCTATAACCTTTTATATGGGCCAGGACGTAGCACTCGATGGTACCGGGGGTCTGCAATATGCACAACTTGCGCCGGGCGCATCCGCCCGCACCATCCGGAGAAGCCATCCGAATCGAACTTCAGAGGTCAACGAATTCTTTAATACGAGTGCTTTGGTGCCCACCGGCGCGGTGCCGCTCGGAACCTATGGGAATTCCGGCAAGGGGATGATCAGCGGACCTGCCTATGCGAACACGGATGCATCGCTATTGAAGGATTTTTCTTTACCGCAATCGTTCAGATTGCAGTTCAGGGCGGAGTCATTCAATACGTTCAATCAGGTGAACTTCGCCAACCCAAACTCGACTCGCACCTCTGGGGCATTTGGAAAACTTACATCCACTGCTACTACAGCCGCTTCTACCCAATCAGCACGGCAACTTCAACTTGCATTGAAGCTCCTTTGGTAGACCATCTGGTGTAAGTGGAGAATAGCTGTCTTTCGCAACTTAAATAAGTCGACATTCGTTTAACTACGCTTAGGCTGCATAGGGGCTTTTTAAAAAGCGGTTATATTTTTAAGTGAATAGTATGCCGCAGCATGCCTTCGAGCTATTTGGCAGTACGCCCCACCAGCCTTTATTGGAAAAGAGGATTCATGCGGTGTTTCTTGATGGTAGCCATTTTGGGATGGCTCTGCTCTTGTGGAATGGCTCAAACTGTATCTCCACTCTTCGCGCGGGGCTATACGGTCATTCCAGAACCCCAAAATGTCTCCTTGGGATCCAACGATTTCACTTTCGGTCGAAACTGGCAACTACACTTGGACAAGAGCATTGCAACAAACGATGTTGCAGTACAAACTCTGCGGGAAGATCTCAACACCAGGTTCCATGTGACACTGGGGCCGCCTGGCGGTTCCGACGGCGTTCTATCGCTGCGTATCGCACCTGGAAGTGTTCAAATTGGAAAGGCGCTGGATCTTAATAAGGAACCATTGAAAGAGCAAGCTTATCAGATAACTCTACACAGCAGAAAGATAACAATAACAGCGAATGCTCCCATAGGTCTTTTCTACGGAGTCGAGACATTGGTTCAATTATTACGGCCGGAGATGGGAGTGCTCTGGCTACCTGAAGGGAATATCGAGGACTGGCCAGACCTGCAACTTCGAAACATTTATTGGGATGACATCCATCATCTTGACCGGGTCGAGGCTCTTAAGCACGCTCTGAGGCAAGCAGCATTTTATAAGGTCAACGGTTTCGTGCTTAAGCTGGATGGACATTTTCAATATAAGAGTGCTCCGGCAGTGGTCGAACCGTATGCCCTCACTCCTGCTGAGCTGCAGGATCTTACAAATTATGGGCTTCATTATCACGTTCAGTTGATACCGTACCTGGATGGGCCTGGGCACGTTGCTTTTATTTTGAAGCATCCTGAATACGCGAAGCTGCGTGAGTTTCCGGCCAGCAATTATGAGATGTGTGCAACTAACCCAGCAAGCTATAAGCTACTTGAGGGTATGTATCAGGATTTGCTGGATGCAAATAAAGGTGTAAAGTATTTCTTTCTACCGACTGACGAACCTTATTTTGTAGGTCTGGCGCACAATTCTCAATGCAATGAGGCGAACCTGGCGAAACAACTAGGGTCGGTAGGTCAGGTATACGCACAGTTTCTCGATAAAACAGGCGGCTACCTGCACGACCGTGGACGAACCCCAATGTTCTGGGGACTGGATCCGCTGACGCCTAGTTCTATCCAGTCGCTTCCACCCTATCTAATCAACGCCTTCGCTTATGGGCCGGATTTCGACGAGGCTTTCCATCAGCGTGGTATTCAGCAGATGAATCTCACCTATGCCGTCGGCGAAGAGTACCTTTTCCCCGATTATTCTATCTTGCCTCAGAGTGAGCGGCTGCATGAGCCTAGGCCAGGTCATAAGCCGAGCATTCCAAAAGTGGGCGCGCTAATGGATAAGATTTCGTTCGACCCTTCGCGGGTGTATACGAGTGTCATCGGTGAAGTAAGTGCCGGATGGGGAGATCAGGGAGTGAATCCTGAAACTATCTGGCTGGGGTATATCGCAAGCGACGCTGCTGGATGGCACCCTGGATCGCCTAGTCCGCAGGAGCTCTCGAGCACGTTTTATTCGTTGTTCTACGGCGTAAAAACAGTCAACATGGATCGCATCTATCAGTTCATGAGCGAGCAGGCACAATCCTGGACGGATAGCTGGGATTGGACGCCTTCAAAGGCGCGTAAGCCGATCTGGGGTGGATACCATGAGATATTCGAAACTCCGAGGCCAGCAAGGGATCAGACGATCCCGCTGCCTCCCAGCCCTGACGCAAATCTCGCCTATATGTCCACATGGTCAACTGAAAATGCGAAAAGAGTTGCGTTAGCTTTGCAGGCAAAACAGACCAACGACACTTTACTTGGCCTGCTTCATGAGAATATCCAGCGGGCGCAATTCAATCGGTACAACCTTGAGGTCTATTTAACAATCGCGAACCTTTACCGCCAAAACCAGGGGATGATTGCAGGTATCCATGACATGGACGTTGATCTCGCGTCAGCTTCTCAACTGAAGGACAAAGATCCGAAAGCAGCTGTCGAACAAGTAGATAACGCGCTTGATGTTGCCAGTTCCATCTGGCTACAGCGGAACGAAGTGCTGCAGAATTCCGTGACGACTTGGGATAAAAGCTGGTTCCCACGCGTTGCAGACGCCAACGGACGCCACTTCCTGCATGAACTCGATGATGTTAAGGACCACCTGGCCGATAGGACGGTGGATATGAGCTTTCTTGTGTATCGTGAAAAACTGCTTCCGTTTGGGGATTGGGTAAATTCGATTCTCATAGCTCGCAATCAATTTTCTGCAGCACACCATCTTCCAGCCAGAACCTACAAATTTATGTGGGATGACTTCAATGTAGTGCAGCAAACTATACATCCACAATGATCGAGCGCGATAGGCCAGATATCTTCGTCCATGCACAAGAATGATCGGAAGTCATTTACAAGTATCAGAACATTCTTAATGACGGACCGCCGTCAAAAGAGATGGAGAGCGCGTTGCGTGTACTTGGCTTTTATGGCATTCACGATTACGAATGGCTACTGCGCCGCGGTTTCCGCTCTCTCCAGTCAAGGCTATGCGATCCTTCCGGAGCCGCAGCAGGTCGAGTTGAAAGGAGGAGATTTTGAGTTCGGCAGTGGCTGGCGACTGAAAATCGGCTCAGGAATAGCTACCGGAGACGTGTCGGTGAAAAGCTTGAGAGAAGGATTGTCGAGCCGCTACGGCGTCAGGCTGGGAAGTGCCGGGGCCAACCACAGCGGCGTGATTTCGCTCGCGATTCAACGTGGCTCGGTGGCCATTGGTGAGGCGGCGGACAGGAACAAGGCAGCGCTGGCGGAGCAGGCGTACAAGCTGGAATTAAGTAGTAATCGAATTCGGATTACGGCGAATGCTCCGACTGGATTGTTCTACGGTGTCGAAACACTAGTGCAGTTGGTGAAGCCGGAGCGTGGCAAGCTATGGCTACCGTCTGGAGAGATCACCGATTGGCCGGATCTGGAGCGGCGGACCATCTTTTGGGACGACAGCCATCATCTGGAGCACATGGACGTGCTGAAAGAGGCGTTACGGCAGGCCGCGTTCTACAAGATCAACGGATTCGCAATCAGACTGGACGGGCATTTTGAGCACCGGAGCGCGCCGCCGGTGGTGGAGCCGTATGCGCTGTCACCGGAACAGCTACAGGATTTAACAAATTACGGGCTGCGCTATCACATTCAGTTGATTCCATATCTGGACGGCCCGGCACACATATCGTTCATTCTGAAACATCCGGAATATGCGAGCTTGCGGGAATTTTCGAACAACAATTATGAGTTGTGCACGACCAATCCGAACTCCTACAAGCTGCTTGAAGGAATGTATCAAGACTTGCTCAATGCGAACCAGGGGGTGAAATATTTTATTCTCTCCACCGATGAGCCTTACTATGTGGGTCTGGCCGACAACGCGCAATGCGATGAAGCGCAAAGGTCTAAAGAGCTGGGCAGTGTCGGCAAATTATTGGGAGAGTATCTAACGAAATCGGGAGGCTACCTGCACGATCGCGGCCGGGAGGTAATTCTATGGGCAGGTTTTCCGATGGTGCCCAACGACATATCGTCGCTGCCATCGTACTCAATCGATAGAGGTGTCAATTACAACGCAGATTCGGGCCTTGCGCAGGCCGTCAAAGCTCAGGGTATTCGCGGAATAATTCGTACCGCACCAGAAGGTTCAGAACCTTTATTTCCCAGCTATTATCTTTTGCCTGCCTCCAGGCTGTTCAATCCCCTTCGAGGAGGCGATCAATTCAATATGACATCTGAGTTGAACAAAACGTATCAGGAAGTCTCTTTTACATGGGCGCGAAAAGAGGCAGATTTGATTGGCGTTCTCGACATGGCTTGGGGCGACGAAGGCCTGCATCCGGAAACGTTTTGGCTGGGATACATAACAGGGTGCAGTTGGGGATGGCGACCGGCGTCTCCCGGTCCCGATGAGGCGGCAAGCACCTTTTTCAAACTGTTTTATGGACAGGGTGCGGTCGATATGGGTCGTTTATATCGGCTGATGAGCACCGAGGCTGAGTTCTGGAACAGCAGTTGGGATGAACAACCTTCGACGGCACGGAAGCCGATTTTCGGCAATTCGAGCCAGATTTACAAAGTTCGCCGTCCGGCACATGATCAAATTTTGCCGTTGCCTCCTGTTCCGCAAGGCGAATACTTGCGTTTGCCCTTCGACTGGAGTTTGGAGAATGCGCGGCGGGTGAAGATGGCGCAAGATAATATGCTTCTGAACGACGAATTGTTCGACCTGCTGCATACGAACTTGAGATCGGTTCAGTTCCATCGCTACAATTTGGAGGTCTTTTTGTCGATTGCGGGACTGTACCGGCAGAATCTACAGATGCTGCAGGAAATGGGAGAAATCGACGGCGATCTGAAAGCGGCACAAGCGGCGGCGGCACAGGTGCAATTCGAGCAGGCGGTGGCGGCTCTGGACCGGGTGTTGGACATCGCGGAGCAAATCCGGAATCAGCGCAATCAAGCTTTGCGCACCGCCGTGGATACCTGGAACAAGAGTTGGTTTCCACGTGTCGCAGACGCCAATGGGCGTCACTTTTTGCATGAATCAGATGATGTTAAGGATCACCTTCCAGACCGGACAGTGGATATGAGTTATCTAGTGTATCGGGAGAAACTTCTTCCTTTTGGTAACTGGGTCAATTCGATCGTCACAGCTCGAAATCAGTTTGCTGCAGCACATCACCTTCCAGCAAGAAACTACCGATCAGCGTGGGATGATCTCAGTGTGGTTCATTAACGTGCTCTGCCTCATCCGTCGAGATGACCGCGCGCGGAAGACCCGCAAATCTTTCACTCCACCCTGGAAGCAAATCACCGCTTTTTTGTGAACAGGGTCAGGTCGATCGCATTGGCCATCGCTTGATACCCGGCATCTTTCGGATGGAGATGGTCGCCGGAATCGTATTGCAGCGCAAAATGTAATGGATTCTGCGGGTCGCGTACGGCCTGATCGAAGTCGGCAACGCCATCAAACGTGTGGCTGGTCCGAATCCACTGATTGACCGTGCCCCGCACTTCCTCTCCCGCCTGGGAGTAATACTGGCAACCCTGATACGGTGTCAGCGTGGCGCCGATGACGAGCATATTGTGCTGGTGGGCCTCGGCGGCGAGTTGAGCAAGACCGAATTCCAGACGCTGTGCCAGGTCCCCGTAGGGCTGATGATCTCTGACATACCGGCCGATGTCGTTGATGCTTTCGAGCACGATGAGGTACCGTGCGCCGCTGCGGGCCAGAACGTCCCAGTTCACGCGCGCCAGCGCATTCGGACCGTAGCCGTCCAGCAGCACGCGATTACCGCCAATCCCAACATTCACCATGCCGAGCACGCCAGCTTTCTGCGTATTCGTGTCCGCCGCCAGACGCGCTGCTAAATAATCCGGCCAGCGATGGTTTTCGTTTTCGGTGGCGTGGGCTCCATCCGTAATGGAATCTCCGAACGCCACCACTGCGGAATCTCCGGGTGCGTAGACATCGACTCCGCTGAGAACGTACCAGGAGCGCTCCGGCCATGATTTTCCCGCCAGATCTGGCGCATCCACGACATTACCCGCTGCCGCGTAGGAGATCTGCTGCGCGGATGAATGTTCTGTCGTACCCCTGGTGTGGTCTGGGAAATAAGCACTGACAGCAAGGTTCGATAAAGCCGGAACATTCAATGTGACAGGGTCGCTGACGATCGCTGCTCCGGGAGGAATGAGGACCGACACCATGTGGTGGAAAGTCAACGTACGGTCGGAGCTGGATTGGATCGCGCTTTCATCCGCGCTGCCGTCGGGACTTACAGTCGCACTTCCATTCGCGCTGAGCGCGATATGAACAGTGCCAACATGAAGTGGCTCGCTGCCAAACCGGTTGGATAGCCAGACGCGAACCTGCTGTCCTCCCACACTGGTATGGACGATCTGTCGCAAGGTCTGGCCGGAGAAGTCCGGCGCGCTGCCTGGCTCGGTGGCCACCATGCCCGCACCCCATGTTGCCACCCAGGGCGAATCGGCAGGTGGATTGGCAGCGGAACAAAATGACGCGGTAATCAGCAGAGCAAAACAGCCTGCACCCATGCAGCGCGAGAGGCTACGAAGGCGCTCTCGAAGAGTAAAAGAATAGAAGGACATGTGTTCCCCGGGATACATCAAAAGCCCGCGCGAATTTTGCTGCTTGGGCAGTATTCCATCTCAATCGATTGTGAAAACTACTAATATTCCCGCTGGTACATACGGGTCATGCGGTCATGCCAACTGAGATTGTCCTCATCGACAAAGCACCAGAGAAAGCCTATGCCCAACGGCAGGCAGGACAGCCACCAGGCTGCCAGCCGCCGACGCAGCGCCGGCCGGGTTGGGTTTTGATCGTCAAAGGTGCATAGTGCGATGTGCGCGTATAGCATCCCGGCGGTCGCCCCGCTGAGCGAGAAAAAAAGCGTTTGATACAGCACCCAAAGAGATGCATACACCGCGCCAGCCAGAATAACCGCAGTGAGTCCAGCAGGCAGATGCGGAGTAGATGCCACGAAGATCACCAGAAAGCCCAGAAATCCCGCGGTAACGGCAGCGAAATCGACGGCAAAGGCCATGAGACGGCGATCGATCGAAGCAGGATCGACCAGGAACGGGATGTAATCGGTGACGCTGGCCTCTGGCCTGCGACGGGCAGCAGGTTCCTTGTCGAGCGAGATAGACGCCCATTCCAAACTCTTGAAGGCACGCGCCGCCGACGTGCTCGATTCGCGTCCCGAGTGCTGCGTAAAGTTTCCGGGCACGGGCGCGGCCATTCTGACCATTCCTCTAGTCGTCACGCCGGAACTCGCATTCACGTGACGAGCGGTCCCAGCATCCTGCATATTTTCTGGCGTTGCAGGCCTGGGTTTTTGGAGAGCATCTTGAATTGGATCGTGAGATGCGGTTTCAGATTCGTTTTGAGCAGCAACGTCACTCGACCGGGGCTGGCTGGCCGATGCCGGTGCTGTCATTTCCATCTGCGCACTTGCCGTCGCTTCGGCCGATTTGTCAGGTTCGGTTTCCGGCTGCACTTCAAAAATGCGGAGTTGAGCCGGCTCCGGCTGCTGCACCGTGGAAGAGCCTGTTTCGTGACCCTGGTTTTCCGCCAGCCGAGGCCGCGCGCGGCGCGAGGACACGAGTTCACGTGGAAATTCGATCAGCTTGGACGGCAGCAAGGCGCGCGGCTCAACCAGCGCGGAGGCCAACAGATCTTCAAGCGATGGTTCCGGCTCCGGAGCGGCCTGGTGTAGATGCATCTCCCGCGTACGCGCGGCGAACTCCGGCATTACGGGCGTCGCAGGCTGCGTGCGGCTCGAAGAGCCATCGCGCTCGGCACACGCCTCTTCCGCAGGAGTACGTTGGAGCGCTTCATTATCCTGACGAGCCAGCTCCAGGTCGCGTTGCTCCGCAGCAATCTGCTCTTCGATATGTAGCCGATCAATCTCGTCCTGGACGGCGCGAGCATCCTGAGCCGCCTGCTCCGCCTCAGCGGCAGCGAGCAACAACTCGCTATAGCTCGGCGCGGCAGCATAACGGGACGCGACCGACCGTGCAATTCTGGAGGAACGAGAATCGGCGAATGTATTGGTACTGGTGGATGGAGAGATCGTTTCCGGATGTTTTGCCCGATAGGCGTCTACCCGTTCCGCCAACTGCTGTTTCCAGTCGGGGCGCGGATCGTTCTCTGCTGGAGCTGCTGGTGACTGCTGCGGTGCTGACAATGCTGTGCTCACCCTCTTCTCCTATTTATAGCTGTAACAACGGTGCGGATTCCAGCGAAAAGATGTGTACGCCACAATTTAAAAATCGCAAGCTGCTTCACAAGACGGGAACAAGCCAGTCTCCGGAGGCGCAAGCGTTTGAGTTGGAAAAGAAATCGCGGAGAGACACGTGGATCTTGCGCCAGCGGTAGCAGCGTTGAGGGCGTAAATCCAGAATGTCTTTTGCCAGAGCGGCGAATTCAAATTCGGGAGGAAACTCTCTTTCAGTCAGAAGCGTTTACACTGAGAGTGTTCCGGCCATGAGAACCCGTGCTTGTATCTGTACCATGCTGCTCGCGTTCTGTCATGTGCGAATCAATGCGCAGGCGTTGACCATGCAGCTTCCGCCTGCGGCTGAGTGTGGACCGTCCAGCACGGCATCCTCGGCGCCTCCCATTCCAGATTCCGAAAACAAGCCCTCAGGGGCCGCGGCAAGCGATGTGCTTCCGGACTCGCCCGCTAGCAATTTACAAGATGTACCGATCGCTCAACCTGTGCCCGCGGTGCCGACGGGGGTGCCGGTCACTATCCGCGCACACGAACAGGAAAAGCAGGGCGACACGTATGACCTGCGTGGAGAAGTCGAAATCGATTATAAGGATTACGTAGTTCGCGCCGACCGCATCCGTTACAACTCCGATACCGGAGACGTGGTCGCGGATGGCCACTTGCAAGTGGATGGCGGTCCAGACAACGAGGAGATTTCCGCCAGCCATGGCGTTATGAACCTGAATGCGCAGACCGGCAGCTTCTATAATGTGATTGGTTCCGTCGGCATTGAGCATGCCCGTAGCCAGGCCATCTATACAACCCCAAACCCTTTCCTGATAAGCGGCAAGGAACTTATCAAATCCGGCCCCGACACTTATGAACTACTCGGCGGCAGCATGACTTCCTGCCGGCTGCCCAAGCCGCACTGGCGAATCCTTGCGCCCCGAATCCTGGTGGACGATGGCACAGCGAAGGCATGGAACAGCAATTTTCGCCTGCTTGGATATCCCATTCTTTACCTGCCATACGTCACACATGCCGTGGACACATCCGGCCGTCAATCGGGATTTCTGATCCCGGAGTTAGAGACCGGATCGGCGATCAAAGGCACGGTGGTCGGTGACTCCTACTACTGGGCGATCAATCGCAGCGCAGACCTGACGTTGGGACTGCAATATTATTCGCTGCGGGGCTTCGAGCAGAGCGCTGAATTTCGATTCCGCGGCCAGGGAAACGATCTGGTGCACGGCACCTACAAAGGGCTGGAAGACCGCGGCCTGGCGCCGTTGTATGTAAACCAGGGCGGCCAGGATGCGCTCGTCATTGCTCGCCACGATATCACGCCGTACACGCGGGCCGTTATCAATGCCGAATATCTAAGCTCCTACAGCTACCGACAGGTGTTTGCCGAAAATTTTGCGCAGGCTGTTGCTTCTGAGGTGAAGTCCTGGGGTTTTGTGACGCAGGAGAAGGACGGTCTCGCCGGCAGCTTCGATCTGGAACGTTATGAAAACTACGCAAGCAGCGTGCCCGGAGATCAGATTCGCATCCTGCATCTACCGAAGATGGAACTCAACGCAGTGGATCGAAGTCTTGGCCGGTCTGGAATCTTCGCCGGTGGCGACGCGACATTTGGCTTACTTTCCCGCTCGGAGCCGTTCTACCGCTCACATAATGTGGGCCGCTTCGATCTCTTTCCTCACCTGTCGATGCCGTGGATTGGAGACGGTTGGACCTTCCGCCCGACGATTGGACTGCGTGAAACTCTGTATTCGCATAGCCAGCAACTGGGACCCGTACCCCCACCTCGCCCGCCAGGAGCGGGCAATTTAAATTTGCCCGAACAGAATGCGGTGCCCATTACCGAAGATGCAAGCCTGAGCCGCAAAGCGATCGAAGCCGACGTTCAGATTCTGCCTCCGGTGCTGGAGCGCGATTTCGCCGGGCCATACCTGGCGAAGCACTTTGGGGTGGCCTTGCGCCACACTATCGAGCCTGAGGTGAACTACCGCTTTGTGGCTGGAGTAAACAAGTTCAATCATGCTCCCCGCTTTGATCCGGTCGATATCTACAGCGATACCAATGAAGTTGAATATGGCGTCACGCAGCGGCTTTTCCTGAAGCGGCTTCATCCGACAGTTTGTGGCGACAATTTGAAAAAGGGGACCGTGCCAGATAAAAACTGCGGAGAGGTATCGCGCGAATGGCTGTCCTGGTTTGTAGGTCAAAAGTATTTTGACGATCCAACCTTCGGCGGCGCTGTCATTTCCGGTCGGCGCAACATTTTCACCACGACACTCGACTTCAGCGGCGTTGCTTACATTACTTCGCCACGTAGCGTTTCACCCATCATTTCTCGTTTTCGAGCCAATACGAGCGCCAACACCGACCTGGAATGGGACTTCGACTATGACACGAAGGCAGGGCGCGTGGCGGCGAACAATATTTTCGCGAATTATCGCCATGGAAATTTCTTTTCAAGCTTCAGCTCTGCGCTGCTCAACGCGGTAGGAGAAGCTCCCGTGTCGCCCTCTCAACCTCAAAATTTTGTGAACTACAACCAGATTCAACTTCTACTTGGTTATGGCGCCCTGACGAAACCCGGACTGAGTGCGGCTACCAGCGGCGGTCTGGACTTGAATCTGCACTCACTGGAATATGCAGCCGTGCAAGCTACTTATAACTTCGACTGCTGCGGCTTTACTGTGGAGTATCGGCGCTTCCAACTAGGCTCCATACGTGATGAAAGTCAGGAAAGCTTCAGTTTTACACTTGCCGGAGTAGGCGCGGCAGGCAACCTGAAACGGGCGGAGCGTCTGTTCTAAAGTTCTTTCATCTTTGCAACGATGCCGGCATTCCGCAGCACTGTTGTTTCGAGCATCGCGCAGAGATCTGCTCAAAATTTTCGGATCTGTCCTTTCGAAGACTAAGACAGCAATTGGTGGTGCAGCGTTAGAGCGGTAAATCAGCCCTGCATGTGATAATGAAGGGGCATACCTTCCATGGGGAACCCGTTGCGTATATCTCGTTTTTTTGTAATTTTTTTTCTGGTTGCTGGCATAGGTTGCAAGGCGCAATCCGTGCCCGCCAGGAACGTGACCGAAACCAAGCTCGACCGGCAGATCAAGCTCACGATCCGTTCGCAATACAATGTTCCGCCGGACTATACAGTGACCCTTGGCCAGCGCGATAAAAGCGACATTAGTGGATACGATTCCTTGCCTGTGACTTTCAGCAAGGAGGGAGCCGGGAAAAAGACGACAGTTTTTCTGATCTCGAAAGACAACAACACCCTGGCGCGGCTGGAGAAGTTCGATCTGACCCGTAATCCCGCATCCGGCATTTCTATACTTGGCCGGCCAGTCCGGGGGAATCCGAACGCTAAAGTCACGATTGTCAGCTTCGACGATCTCGAATGCCCTTTTTGCGAGCGCATGAATGAAGTGTTGTTCCCCGCGACCCAGCAACATTACGGTGGACTGGTGCGGTATATCTATAAGGATTTTCCTCTTCCAATGCATCCGTGGGCGATGCATGCCGCCGTGGATGTAAATTGTGTGGCAGAGCAAAGCCCCGCCGGTTATTGGAATCTCGTTGACTATATCCACAGCCACGGCAGCGAACTCTCCGGCCAGAGTGGACAGCAAAACATCGCCGCCACCATGCAGAAACTGGACAATGTAACACGCGAGGAGGGGAAACGGCAGAATGTCGATATGGGCAAGCTGAACTCCTGCATTACCAAGCAGAATGAGTCCGGGATACGCGATTCGATCAAGCAAGGCGACTCACTCGGTGTGGATGGAACTCCTACTCTCTTTATCAATGGAGAACGTGCAACCGGGGCTCTTTCTCAGGAGATGCTTTGGACGATCGTAGATCGCGCCATTACGGATGTGGGAGAAATGCCTCCTCCGCAAGAGAGCGCAGTGAAACCTGCCGCGTCACCCGGCAAATAGCCCAGTGGCGGCGAGACCGACATGCAAATGAATCACCCAGCGAATTAGAATATTGGCAAGCAGCCCACGGAGAACGGATTGGACGTCACGAGAATGCAGAAATCATCTCTATCCCGCAGTGTTTCTTTCGAACGCGAGGCTCTGAAAACAACACTTCAGCGCACTCGCAAGATTGCTCTGCATACAGTCGCTGGGGTTCTCCTCCTCACCGCGCTTGCCGGTTGCAAACACACGCCTAATCCCGATGTGTTGGCGACAGTGAATGGACACCCGATCACGAAGTCGGAAGTGGAGAAGTATTTTCAGAACAAGATAAGCACGATGCAACAGCAGCCCACTGCCGACGAGGCGTCCATGTTGAAGATGGACATCCTGCATTCCCGGATCAACGAAGAAGTGATCCGGCAGCGCGCGGAGAAAATGCATCTGGTGGCAACGGATGCGGAAGTTGACGCCAAGATCGCGCAATTGAAGGCCCCTTATGGGGAGCAGTTCGATGCCCAATTGAAGGCCAAGGGATTGACCCTTGAAGATGTTCGCCGGGATGTCTGGCTGAGTATGACCACCAACAAGGTGATCAACAAAGAGATCGATTCCAAAATCAACATCACGGACGCGGATGTCGCCGCCTTCTACAACATGCATAAAGCGGATTTCAACCTGATCGAGCCGCAGTACCACCTGGCGCAAATTGTTGTCACTTCAGTTCCTGCGCAGCAGGCGGGAAATCTGCAAAACAGCAAAGCCCGCAACGACACGGAAGCACGCAAGAAGATTCAAGGCCTTCATAACCAGTTGGAAAGCGGAGGAGATTTCGCAGGACTGGCAATGAATTATTCCGAAGCGCCTGATACCGCTTCCAGCGGAGGTGACATGGGCTTCATCCCGGAGTCGCAACTTAAAGGAAATCCGGAGGCCTACGATGCGATCACGAAATTAAAACCCGGCCAGATCACGGGGATTCTCTCGATTCAGGGTGCTTCCAAACAAGCAGTAGGTTATGCGATTTACAAACTGATTGCAGTGGAGCCGGCAGGCCAACATCCGCTCACCGATCCACGGGTGCAGCAGATGATCCGTCAGCAACTACATGACAGCCGCTCCCGCCTTCTGCAAAGCGCTTACTATGAGGTGCTGCGCGATCAGGCCCGTGTCGTCAACTACTACGCCGAAGATGTCTTGAAGAACGTTCACTGAAGCGGCTTCATGTATTAGTGGAGTCATTCTTGAATGAAGCGCAGCGGAGTGTAGAATCCAGGGAATATTCGCTTGGTCCACGCCACTATACACTCTGGATTCTTCACTGCGCGCAGAATGACTCCCTAGATTTTGAATCACAGCATTTATGAATCCGCTACAGCGGGATGACAGCCGGAGTGGTCAGCCTATTCAATCACCAGCAGGACGTCTCCCGCCTGCACGGTTGCGCCAACCTCAACTGCGACTCGCGTTACAACCCCGGATTTGGGCGCTTTCAATTCATTCTGCATCTTCATCGCTTCCACCACGATAAGTCCCTGCTGCGCCTCGACGCGGTTTCCCTGTTGGACCAGAATACGGACAATACGCCCCGGCATGGAGGCGATGATCGATCGAGCCCCCGTGTCGTTCGCTTCCACATTCGCCCGGGAACGAAGGGAGCGCGGATCGTAAATGGTATAAGGAATTCTCCGGCCACCCATCACAACCGCGTCGCCGCCCGGACGGGGATCGAACAGAACACGGAATGACTTGCCATCAATCAGCAGGGACAATACATTCGGTTGCAGCCAATGCACGTCCGCGGAGCAAGGCTGGCCATCCAGCTGAAAGCTGTAAGCCTCCTCCGACCCTGCGATGGGCTGCATGGAGAGCCGGCGTTTCCGGCCATTCAATTCGATGTCGTAGTTCAACTGCGCAGAGCCTCCCGGCGGGCAGCGGCCTTCCAGGCACTGCTGGACGGAGAACCGGCATCGCTCTCAATTGATGCTGGAGCTTCTGTCCGCTCAAAAAATGCTGCCGCGATCACTGCGGCCTGGTCCGCCTGCGTGGCGAAACCAGATGGCTCTTGTTCCGTTGGTGTTTGGGTCCGAGCCAGCAAACGTTCCAGGTAGCCGGTGTCGATGTTGGCGGTACGGAAACCTTCATCCCGCAGGATGCGTCGAAACAGGCTTACATTCGTGGCGATCCCACCGACGTGGTATTCGTCGAGTGCGCGCAACATGCGTTCAATGGCCATGCTCCGGGTCGGTGCATAGGCAATCAGTTTCGAAAGAATAGGATCGTAGTCCAGCGGAACGGTCCATCCTTCGTAGATCCCGCAGTCCTCGCGAATGCCCGGGCCGGAGGCATGCAGCAGCCGGGTGATCTTCCCCGGGGATGGAAAAAATTCGTTCTCTGGATCTTCGGCATAGATGCGGCATTCGATGGCATGACCGCGCAGGTGAATATCCTGCTGCCTGAACGGCAGCGCCTCCCCCTCGGCGATCTGGATTTGCAGATGTACCAGGTCCAGGCCCGTCACCAGCTCCGTTACGGGATGTTCGACCTGCAGGCGGGTGTTCATTTCCAGAAAGTAAAAGTTGTGCTCGGCATCGACCAGAAACTCCACTGTGCCAGCATTGGTGTAACTCGCCGCCTGCGCGAGCCGCACTGCGGTTTCTCCCATCCTTGCCCGCAGATCTTCATCGACGATAGCGGAAGGAGCTTCCTCAATGACTTTTTGGTGGCGCCTCTGGACGCTGCATTCCCGCTCGCCTAGATAGACGCAATGGCCGTGGTGATCGGCGAGAATCTGGATTTCAATGTGACGGGGATTTTCGATCAGCTTTTCGATGTAGACATCGCCCGAGCCGAAGGCGCGCTCGGCTTCACTGCGCGCGTTTTCAAGCGCAGCGGCAAGCTCCGCCTCACCGTAGACAGCCCGCATCCCTTTTCCTCCGCCTCCAGCGGCGGCTTTCAGCATGATGGGATAGCCGACCTGGCTTGCGACCTTCCTTGCCTCGGCAAACGATTCGAGAGCGCGCACCGATCCCGGCACGCGCGGAAGAGAAGCCGCATCCGCCGTTTGACGCGCGCGTGTCTTCGATCCCAACATTCGCATCGCACTAGCCGTCGGACCAATGAAACACATGTGGACCGCTTCACACGCGGCTGCAAAGTCGGCGTTTTCTGACAAGAATCCATAGCCGGGATGAATGGCGTCCGCGCCGCTTCGCTCGGCAATCTCCAGAATAAGATCACCTCGTAGATAGGATTCCGTAGCCGGCGCTGGCCCTAACCTGTAGGCCTCATCGGCATGGGCAACGTGAAGGCTGGCACGGTCCGCATCCGAATACACCGCGACCGAAGCGATCCCAAGCTCTCTGCACGCGCGAATGACGCGCAAAGCAATTTCGCCCCGATTGGCGACAAGTATTTTTTTGATTTTTTTATTCAACGGCTAAGTGTACTGGAATGGGCTGGCCTGGCGTTAGCATTTCTCCCCCCTCAAGCCAAAGAGCGGCTTGAATGGGGCACCCCGCACCCTGCATTGAGGTCGGCGGTAGCGGGATTGCGGGATGTCCGATTTTCTTACGCGCTTGAAGGACGACGAGCAATCTTATGTTTCCAAAAAACAGGCCTCCGAAACCGCCGGAGGCCTGAATCACTTATCGATGCGAAGGAACTATTTATTCAGTACGATACCTTTTGGCGTCTGCTGGTTTTTCTTTATCTCGTTTGCCTTCCGAGCCGCCATTGCTTTCTGCACCCACTGGTCGGCCTCAGCTATGTCGGCCTTTTGGGCAGCATCATCTCCGCATTCGATATCGGCCTTACGCCGGTATAGCAGGTTCATGTATGCCATGGCATCATCGTAGTTCGGCCGGAGCTGAACCGCTTTGTTTAAGGCGTCGAGCCCTTCCTGGATTAGTGGACCGTTCTTTTCCGCCAGTGCGGCACAAGCTTTCTTGTCCTTGATCGGTGCCCCATTGTCCTGGAGTCCCAAAGACTGACGCACGGGGATGGCATTCTTGTATGCAACTGTCCAGTCGATCACGCCGATGGTATATTCCGCCGAAGCATCACTTGGATCTGCCGCGAGCACTTTGTTCTGGAACTCCTTGGCCTTATCGAAATTCTGGGTGTTCAGATAAAGCGAAGCAATGCCCTTGAGCGCATTGACGTTTTTGGGATCGTCGTTGAGGACCACCTGAAAATTTTGAATCGCCAGATTCGCATTTTTCATATTGTCTGGCGTCTGCAGGTTGGGAATTACCTGCTGCGCGTAGGCGGTCGCCAGATAGAGGCGGGCCATCGGTAAGCTGGGATCAAGCTGCGTAGCCTGCTGGAAGTGGTTGATCGCCTCTTCATAATGCGCGGTTTTAAAGGCTCCGACACCTTTATTCAGCTGGTCGCGCGCTTTAAGCCTGTTGCATCCGGTAATAAAAACCAACGCGGTACACAGAACCGCGGCCATGACCGGACGACGTACTATGCAATTCATTCGGCTTGATCTCTCCTTCAATCAATCGGCTGCTCTATCGATACATCCGTGGCAGCGAGAACCAGTGCGGAAAGCGGGTTTGGCTTGCTACATGATCTTACCCGGTTTTTCGCAATTGAGAAAGTTGGCGTACCAAACATCGGCGCGCGAAGTCGCGGCCCAGCGGAATCGACCGCATCCGCGTCGCCTTATTGTCCCGCGGCAATCTTTGGAGTAATGACCCCAATGTGATCCACGCTGGCTTCATGTCCTATATCGATCACATCCGCAACCGCGGCGAAATCGAGATTGGGGTCGCCTTTGATGAACATTACCTTGGTGGCGCGCGTCGCATAGATTTGCTCCAACTGCGGCAGTAACTGGGCACGAGAAACGTCTGTTTCATTGATCTTGTAGCCCGGCTGTCCGCCGTTGGCGCGACTGGTAATCTGCACGACAATTGTGCGATCGTTCGGTTTATCGTTCTGGGGATTTTTGGGCGGCTGAGGCACCAAAGCGTTCAGGCCGTGCGGCGTCGTAGGCGTGATCACCATGAAAATAATGAGCAACACCAGAAGCACATCGATCAGAGGTGTGACGTTCGGGCTCGACGATAGTCCGCCGACACCGCCAGATGACATTGCCATGAAATTATCCTCACTTCTAAAAGTACGCCCGATGGGGCTCTGTTCTTACCCGTTCCAATTAGCCAGCTACTGAAGCTCTTATCCTAGCTGCCGGGAGCAGGAGCAGGATTCGGGGTCGCTGGATTCTTCTGCGGTGGAGGAGCCTGCGCCGGTTCGGTCAAAAACGCGACCTGATCGACACCGGCAGTGCGCAGGTCATCGATCGCATCCATCACAACACCATATCGCGCACGCGCGTCGGAGCGAATGTAAACCGTCTTGTCGGCTTTGTTTTGCAGAAGGTCCTGCGCCTTGGGACCGAGATCGGCCAATGCCACCTGATTAGCGCCAAGATAGACTTTCCCGTCTCGCGTGATGGCAACCTTGACGGAATCCTCATGATCGGCATCCGGCAGGGGATCGGCGCTTTGTGTCTTCGCCAGATCCACATTCACTTTGTTCTGCAACATGGGGGTAATCACCATGAAGATGATGAGCAGAACCAGCATGACGTCGACCATTGGCGTGACGTTGATGTCGGAGTTGACTTTCTTACCTTCGTCTCGTTTTGCAATTGCCATGAACAAACTCCAGGTCTAAGACTCTCGTCTCACCACAATCACGGAGTTCTACCGCGATCTTTTCGCGATCCGGTAGGCTGACGGATTTACGATCCGTCAGCCGCACAGAGATTCTCGCGAGTGTTTGCTAGAAATGCCGGTAGCTAGCGGCGGGCACCCTGCTTCAGGAAATAGTCCACCAGCTCGCTCGAGGAATTGTCCATTTCAACGTCGAACGATTCCACACGATTGGTGAAGTAGTTGAACGCCATAACGGCCGGGATGGCGACAAACAGTCCGAAGGCTGTCGTGACCAGAGCTTCGGAAATACCACCGGCAACCGCGCCGATCCCTGAGGTCTTCTGCGTAGCGATGGACTGGAAAGCGTCCAGAATTCCAATGACCGTTCCGAACAGGCCGATAAACGGAGCCGTAGCGCCGATGGTAGCCAAGCCGCCCAGACCGCGCTTCAACTTTGCATGCACGATTGCTTCGGACCGTTCGAGGGCGCGCTGGCTGGCTTCCACCTGCTCCTCGGTAACGGTTCCGCCGCTGCCATAATTGCGGAATTCCTGAAGTCCGGCAGTGACCACTTCGGCCAGATGCGACTTCTTGTTGCGGTCGGCGACCTTGATTGCCTCATCCAGGCGGCCTTCCTTCAGGGCGCCGGCAACTCGCGGCGCAAATTCACGGGACTGCTTACGGGCAGCCGAGAAGTAAAGCGCGCGGTCGATCATGACGGCCAGCGACCACACCGACATGATGAGCAGAACAAAGACTACAGCCTTGGGCAACCAGCCCATGCTGTGCCACATTTCAACGATGCTGAACCCAGCCTGCTGCTGGTCCTGAAAAAATGCGGCCAGAGTAGAGGTGTGCGGAGTGAATTGCGTAAGGTGTGCGAGAATCACTGGAATCTATCCTCCTTAAGGATAAGCTTGCTTCGGTTACAACTTGAGAATCGGAACTGTTGAGAGCGAGTGAATGCTGAAGTTATCACTCATTCAGGCTGAAAACAACGCTGATCGTCGTTTCGACATCGACCGGTACCCCATCCAGTACGGTCGGCTTATAGCGCCAGCGACGAACCGCATCGAGAGCACTTTGCTGCAACATCGGAGGACCGCTGACGACATGCAAATTTTGGATCGTACCGTCCTTGCCGATCGTAGCCGCCAGAGATACAGTTCCGGAGATGCGGGCCGCGCGAGCGATGGGGGGGTAGACCGGCTGCACCTGGTTGATTATTTTGCTGGCCATCACTCCCGAGGAGACACTGATCTTCTTTGGCGGAGCCGACTTGACGACCGGCCCATTGCCCATCCCACCGAGAATACCTCCGATAACGCCTCCAGCGCTGCCACCCAACCCGGCCATCCCCTGCACTCCGCCGGATATGCCCTGCGGCGGCGGTGCCTGATCTTTCACCATCTTGATGACTTTCGGAATCTTACTCGGTGCTTGTAACTGGTCGGCCATCGATTGCACATGCACCTGCACCACTTTCACTTCCGGAGGGGGTGGAGGTGGAGGCGGAGGCGGTGGAGGAGGCGCAACCAGCAGGGTCGCCATCGCCTGCTTGGGCAGTGCTTCGGGATAAATAAGAGGTATCAGTATCAGAATGACCACCACGCTGACGTTCAAAATCGCCGTTGCGATCATCCAATATTTACTTTTTGTCTTGAGCTTGCCAGCAGATTCAAATGTGCTGTCTTCGAACATCGCCTTACCCCCGCTTACGTTTTCGGCTCAAACCGTTCGAATTCTTAGACACCGGATCTGCCGTATAAGGTTCCCGGTTGTTTCAGAATAATTAAAATCACCTATTTGTTCGGTCCATAAAGCGATCTGGCGAGCTCGATGCGGGGGTATCTCGCTCGTTACAGATTATTATCAACCCCGTCACAACTTAAACTTTGGTCCGCTTTCCCGCCGGCAGACTCGCGACCTTTCCGCGGCTGGCGCGCCAGTCCTGGTAGGCGACCAGCATCGGAGCAGCGACCGCAATCGAGGAATAGGTGCCAATTAAGATGCCGATGACCAGCGCAAACGAGAAGCCATTGAGCACTTCGCCGCCGAATAAAAAGAGGCATAGAACCGTCAAAAAAGTCAGCCCGGAAGTCAGCACGGTTCTGCTCAGCGTCTGATTGATGCTGAGATTCACGATGCTGGAGAGCGATCCCCGGCGCACCAGGCGCAAATTCTCGCGAATACGGTCGAAAACGACGATCGTGTCGTTCATGGAATAACCGATCAGCGTCAGAATGGCGGCGACGACGGTCAGCGTCATCTCACGGTTGGTGAGGCTGAACGCCCCGACCGTAATGAGCGTGTCGTGAAAGACAGCGACGACTGCCGCTACACCATAAATCAATTCGAACCGGAACCATAGATAGACCAGCATGCCAGCCAGGGAATAGAGCGTCGCCAACAGGGCCTGGCGGCGTAATTGAGCGCCCACCTGCGGTCCAACAATTTCAGTGTTTCTTACGGAAAATCCAGAAAGATACGCTCCCTGCTGAAGCGCGGTCACCACCGCCGGATCGACTTTGCCGTTTAATTCCGCAATGTCCCCGAGCACTCCACCTTGTACCTGATCTCGATAATTCAGAATCGTAGCAGCGATCTCCGGATACCGTACCTCTTCCACCGCCTGGTTGTTCAGATGCAGAGGGTCGGACTGGGTGAGAAATGCCGCCAGCGATTCCTTCGTGGCATTATCCAGGTCGAATTTCCCGGAATTCGCAGCACCGTTCGGCGAATAGTTCTCCTGCAGCGTTTTAACGATAGTGGCGCGGCCGGCATCGAGCGATCCCTCGCTGGTGTCGCGCTGCGGCAGCGAAACAATGATTTCGTTATCTGCCGGGCGGCCGAAGCTCTGGATTTTTACGTCATGCAAACCGGCGCGATCGGCGGCGGTACGGACGCGGTTCAACTGCGGAGAGTGCTCGAATTTGAGATAAATCAGCGTGCCGCCCTGGAAATCGACACCAAGCGGAAGACCATGCCAGAAGAAGAGAGATAAAAGGCCGGCAACACTAAAAATGAGCGAAAAGCCGAGGAAATACCACTTCTTCCCCAGCCAGTCGATATTTACATCATGAAAAAATTCCACGTCGTGCTCCGATACTGATGTCCAAAAAATGAGGTGTCATTCCGAGTGAAGCGAGGAGTCCAGAGGGTGATAGCGGCGCTAAATATGCGCGCATTTTCTGAATTCTTCACTCCATTGCGCTTTGCTCAGAATGACTCCTTCAAAATTCAATTACTAACCGATCGAAATCGGTTCCCCACGCTGTTTGCGGTTCAGGTTCGCTTCAAAAATAACTCTTGAGACAAATACCGCGGTAAACAGATTCGCCAGCAGTCCGATCGTCAGAGTGACCGCAAATCCTTTAACCGGGCCGGTACCGAAGAGGAACAGAATCGCCGCCGAAACGATGGTGGTCACGTGAGTATCGATGATGGTTTGAAATGCGTGAGAGAAGCCCTGGTCGACGGCTGCGGCAGGCGATTTGCCCGCGCGCAATTCCTCTCGTATTCGCTCGAAAATCAGCACGTTCGAGTCGACGCCCATACCGATCGTGAGAATGACTCCGGCAATGCCCGGCAGCGTCAGGGTTGCATGGCTATACCCCATGAATCCGAGCAGAATGATCAGGTTCAGGATCAAGGCCAAGTCCGCGTTGATGCCCGCACCGTGATAGTAAAAGAGCATAAAGGCCAGCACTACAATCAGTCCGGCTGCCGCTGCCTCCACGCCATGGCGAATAGAGTCCGCACCCAGCGAGGGTCCAATCGTGCGCTCTTCCAGGAAGTGGATTGAAGCCGGCAACGCGCCGGTGCGCAGCAGCAAAGATAAATTTTGCGCTGTCTCCTTGGTAAATCCGCCGCCCATGATCTGCCCCTGGTCGCGGATCGCACCCTCGATGTTGGCGACCTCCCGGATCGTATTGTCGAGCACAATGGCCATGCTCTTGCCGATATTCGTGCTGGTGTATTGGTAAAAGCGGTCCCCGCCGGTACGAGTCAATGTGAAGCTGACATCCGGGCGCTGGTTCTGATCGACCGAGGGCTGAGCATCGCGAAAATCGCTGCCGGCCACAATCGAAACTCGTTTCAGCAGATAGTATTGCCCAGCCGAACTGGAACCTTCATTGGACTTCATCACCTCAGAGTCCGGAGGCAGGGTTCCGCCGTTGGCCTGCAGCGCGCTCTGCTCATCGGCATACGGACCGCCGAGTACTTCGTGAATTTCGAGGCGCGCTGTGGACTGGATGACATCCCTCACGCGACCTGGGTCGTCGATGCCAGGCAGCTCCACCAATATCTGATTTTTGCCCGGCCCGTATTCCTCAATCACCGGCTCACTGACGCCCAGGTTATCGATGCGTTGACGGATGGTGTCGATCGACTGTGAAAGAGCGCGCTGCTCCAGATCGCGCGCCACGGCTTGCTTCATCGTCAGAGTGTAGGAATTGTCGGCTCCGGAAGCGATGGCGTATTGAGCGCCATAGTGGTCATCCAGGACTGAGCGCACAGCGCTGTCCTTGTCGAGACTGACGCCGGCGACGCGGATAATTTCCGGCTGGTTTTTCGGGTCCGGCTTGGTAGCGGTCGCGCCAGTCGCCCCAGCCTGCTGGAGATCGGTTTCGATCCGCGCCAGGTCGCTGTCGCTGGTCGCGCCGACGGCCTCCTGCACCATTACCTGCAAAATCAGGTGGGTGCCGCCGCTCAGATCAAGACCAAGATGGATGCGGTCCTTGAGCGACTGCTGGAACGCGGCGGCGCTGAAGCCGCCTGGAATGCCGATGATGCCGGCGATGCACACCAGCAGGAAGGCAACAATCAGTATGGTTTTTCCAGTTAGATTCTTACGCATGGAGGTCTACGATGGTATGGAATTGAGGGCGCGCCGGCATCCGGAGATGTTGGATCATTTTACTTCCTCATCCGCAGTGGTCACGCTTGCAATTGCCGATCTGGCGACCTCCAGCCGGATGTTATCCGGGGCCAGCCGCAGTTGCACGACATCTTCTTTCACTGAAATAACCACGCCGCGAATGCCGCCAGTCGTAGTGACACGATCACCGGACTTCAGCCGGGACAGCATTTCCTGCCAGGTTTTCTGGCGCTTCTGTCCCGGGCGGATCATGAACATGTAAAACACGACGAAAATAAGAATGAACGGCGCGAATGTTGTGAGGCTTTGGAGGGGATTCGCTGCTAGATAGAGAAATGTTGCCATGCAATGCTTTCCTTAGAAAATGTCTGTCATTCTGAGCGCAGCGAAGAATCCAGAAGGTGCTAGCGACGCAACCCAGGCGAGTGCCCTCTGGATTCTTCCACCTCTACGCGGAGTTTATCCTGAGCGAAGCCGAAGGGCTCAGAATGACTCCCTCTGACGCGAAGCTTCACCCGTCGCCTGTCTTTCACCTATGTTGTAACCGTGAAACTCTTAGCTTACATCAGGCGCCGTGCGCATGCACGCCTGCGCGTTTGCGTACGCGGTCCAGAAGTTCGGGTAATGTACCTAGGGAGATAGCATCGCGTACAGACTGCATCGTGTCAAGGTAGACGGACAGATTGTGCACGCTGTTCAACGCGCCGCCCAGCGGCTCATGCGCCATGGCGAGATGCCGCAGATAGGCGCGTGTATAGCGGCCGCAGACCATGCAGTGACAGGTTGGATCAGGCGGCGCCTGGTCCTCCGCGTAGCGTTGATTTTTGATGTTCATGCGGCCCTGTGAGGTAAATAAAAGACCATGCCGCGCGGCCCGCGTTGGGATCACGCAATCCATCATATCCACGCCCATCGCGGCGTATTCGACAATTTCTTCTGGATAGCCGACGCCCATGACATAGCGCGGTCTGTCGGCGGGGAGCAAGGGCAGCGTCGATTCGATAATGTCGCGAGTGTGCTGGCGCGGCTCGCCAACGCTGAGGCCGCCAATGGCATAGCCTGGAAGGTCCAACTCGACCAGCCGCTCGGCGGACTCGCGGCGGAGGTCCGGATACATTCCGCCCTGCACAATACCGAAGAGGTGTTGCGTCTCGCCGCTGTAATCGGCAAACCAGGGAACTTCATTTGCGTGGGTAAAAAAATAATCACGGCTGCGGCGGGCCCAGCGCATCGTCAATTCCAGCGACTCGCGGGCGCGTTCACGCGTCGCCGGATATTCCGTGCATTCGTCAAAGACCATGACGATGTCCCCGCCGAGCGCAATCTGCACTTCGATTGAATGCTCCGGCGAAAAGAAATGGGAAGAGCCGTCCAGATGCGAGCGGAAGCGCACGCCGTCTTCCGTCACTTTGCGCAGTTGATTCAAACTGAAGACCTGAAAGCCGCCGGAATCGGTGAGAATCGGATGCGGCCAGCTCATAAAGCGATGCAGACCGCCCAGGCGGCGAATCCGATCATGACCGGGGCGCAGATAAAGGTGATACGTATTGCCGAGAAGAATCTGCGTGCCGATGTCTTCTAAAACATTTTGGGGAACGGCCTTCACTGTGCCGGCCGTTCCGACCGGCATGAAAATCGGCGTCTCCACCGCACCATGCGGCAGCAGCATGGTAGCGCGGCGCGCTGTGCCGAAAGTCCCGTGAATGTTGAAGGTAAGGGGCATTGCCTTGATTGTAAGAGCGGCGGAAGTTCTAACCCATCCTTACGGTCATCAAGCGACCGGCTGGAACAAGAACGTGTTGTGTCAACGCATTCGTCGTACAGTCTGCTGCGGCGAAGTCCGTATGCCAGGTATTAATTCAGGACTGGCCAGTCATTCTGCCATGTCATGGTTTTTACCCATAAGTCTGCATCGGCATGGTCGCTCATGTTCAAGGCGTGGAACACGAGGATGTTGTCCCCGGTTTCCGGGTCGAAGTAGGCGGTGCCGCCGCCGGGCGCCTTCCAGCTGCTGTTTCCCTGAAGAAGAATGCTTCCACCGCACGGAAACGACGCGGGGGACTTCAGCTGGGCGGCCTGGTAACAGCGGCCATTGGTATCAGCCTGATAGCGGTGTTGGCAGCTCATACTCACGCGCCTGGTGTTTTTCTAATCGGACTTATCCCGCTGCTGATTGGCGTTGCTCTCCTGGCTTACGTGCAATTGTTCGCGCCCAAAGAGTAAGTCGAATGTCGGTACCCGCGCAGAGAGAAGTTGTTCCAAATATTTAGTTGGCCATCCGCGACATCCTCAGCCGCTCGACGCCATCGAGAGCGCTCCAGAGCGCCTGCGCTGTGGACTCCGCTGCATCGAGGGCTTTGTCCGCCGATTCCGGGTCTTGAGCCAACTCCTCCTGGATCGCCTGCTTCCAGACTTCCGCGTGGTGTACGTCCGCGGTCTGATGCAGGGTGAAATACCGGCAGGTGGCTGCGTCCGCGCCATAATGTTCGCGAAGTCCGGCGGCTTTCTGTTTGGCAATCTCCGGCACACGCGACTCATACGCATATAGCGCGGCCAGTCCAACGGCCGCATTGTTTTGCTGCATCAGTTTATGGAGCGTCCCGATCAAGGCTGCGGTCTCCGGCTGCGGTTTGCGATTGCGCACCTCCGGTTCGCTCGCACCCATGCCGTTGGCAAAATCCATCCACAATGCGCTGTGGGGTTTGCCGTCCGGCGCGTCGATCCCTTCCTCATCCAGCAGATTGCGCAGCACTGTGCGACGCAATTCAGCGTCTTCCAGGCGGGAATGCAGGGCGCTTAAATAGGTCGGGAATGCGGAGACGTGATGCCAATACTCCGCTGCATATTCGCGGAGATCATCCTTCGTCAGTTCGCCCGCGGTCCATGCGCGGTAGAAGGAATGCGTCAGCAGGTTGTAGGGCGCGATTCGGTTTTCCAGGCGGCTGAAGAACTCCAGATTTGTTGGCATTGGTTGCCTCCTTTTATCTACCTCGGGCTTATAAAACTTCACCGCGAAGGATTGTATGCACTGTACGCGATTCCGCGGCATGGCTCAAGGAGTTTGCGGCCGTTTGAGAATTTGCCGAACAGCCGGTCCGCCACCGACAGCTTGCTGCTCTAAGTCTGCCAGCAGTTGCGCTGCGGTTTTGCCGCTGATGGGATGCCGCCATTGCGGCGCAATCTCCGCCAACGGAATCAGCACGAAGCGCCGTTCGGCGAGAGCTGGATGCGGCAACTTCAGCATCGGCGTCTTCAGCACAAGTGCGCCGTAGGTCAGCAGATCGAGATCGAGCGTGCGCGGCCCCTTGGGCGGCCCGGCAGCTCGGTCGCGTCCGTGCTCCTGTTCGAGTCGAAGCAGCGCGGCCAGGAGTTCTTCCGGCGATAGCCGAGTTTCTAATTCCACGACGGCATTGAGAAAATCTGGCTGAGGGATCGTGCCCACCGGTTCGGTTTCGTAGAACGACGAAACTACGCCGACGTTTCCGAGTTGCGCCAACCCTTCGATCGCTGAGTGAAGATGCTTTTCCCGATTTCCCAGATTCGAACCTAATGCGATATACGCGGTAGCGGGATCAGGACACTCGGTTGTCATCGGACTCCTAATGAATTCGGCGGGTGGCCCATACCGAATCGCCTGGCAACCCATGCGGGGCACCCGATTTACCCATCCAGATAAGACCGGAGAACCAGTTATCAAGCCGAGAGGGCGACAGCGGGCACAATTTGCTGCGGGATTGCTGGAGGTTCATTTTCCGCGGGCAGGTGGACCAGCTCCCACGCGGAACGGTCCTGCATCAAGCGCGAGACCAGCGCGGTATGCATGGCGTGCCCGGCGCGCTCAGCAACCACATGGCCCTGAATACGCCTTCCCGCCAAGGCGAGATCGCCGATGAGATCCATTACCTTATGGCGGACAAATTCGTTCGGGAAGCGCAACGGCCCATTCTGCACGCCATCGCGCGTCAAGATAATAGCGTTTTCTTCCGATGCGCCGCGGATCAGCCCCATATTGCGCAGCATCTGCTCATCTTCCCGAAAGCCGAACGTGCGGGCGGCAGCTAACTCGGATGCATAGGCGCCGGTGTTCAGGTCGAGCTGGAACGATTGCTTTCCAATCGGCGCCGGAAAATCGATAGCGTAGGAGACGCTGTAGCCCTCGCCGGGGTAAACGCCGATAAACTTACTGTTGTCGTGGACCTCCACCGTTTTGCGGATGCGAAGATATTCGCGGCGGCGGCGCTGCGTCTGCAGGCCCACAGACTGGAACGCTGCAATATAGGGAAGCGCGCTGCCATCGAGAATTGGCAACTCCAGGTTATCGAGCTCGATGATCAGATTATCGATGCCATAGCCAATCAAGGCAGAAAGCAGGTGTTCCGTTGTTGAGATCAGGACGCCTTGGCGCATCAAACTGGTCGCATAGCTGACCTTGGCCACGTTCCGTCCTATGGCGGGAATTTCGAAATTGTCGAGATCGGTTCGGCGGAATAAAATGCCCGCGCCTGCCGGTGCGGGTAACAGGCGGAGATGCACCGGAGCTCCACTATGCAGACCGACACCTGAAAATTCGACTGGGCCCACAATGGTCTGTTCGAATTGCAGGTTGCGCGCGATGCTGGCTCCCGTTCGCAATGAGACTCGCGATAAATCCCTATTCTACAGAGGGCTCAGGCTCGACCGGTGTGGCAAGATTGCCACACCGCGTGTCAAGATTGCACATTGATTGGTGCGATATCGACGAGAATTCCGGCTTATCTTCGCCCCACCGCTCCAAGTGGCGAGAGGTTTAGGATGGAAATTCTTGTGGGATATCGCCAGTCGGAAAAGATAATTCGAGACATGAGAAATATCGAGACGCCATGAGAAGATCGCCAAAAAATGAAGTGCAGCTTACAACTTCGCTGATGAACGCAGCTGGAAAACAGCAATCGTCCATGCTGGAGCAACTGCGAGCGCTGATTTCTATCGAGTCACCTGCCGAGGACAAGCCTGCTGTGGATCGCGCCGGCAACTTGGTTGCGGGATGGCTGCAGGCGCTCGGCGGAAGGGTTCGCTGGCATCCTCAGAACGTGTTCGGCGATCTGCTTGAAGTTCGCTTCTCGCCGGCCGATTCAAAAACGAAAAGTGGTCCTCTGAAACCCGTTCTGCTGCTTGGTCATCTTGACACTGTTTGGCCCATGGGAACGCTCGTCTCCATGCCGTTCCGTGTTGCGAAAGGACGCGTGTTTGGCCCCGGAATTTACGACATGAAGGCTGGCGTAGTGATGGCTGTCCATGCGCTGGCGATGTTGCGCGAAGCGGAAGCGCTAAACACGCCTGTGGTGGTGCTGCTCAACTCAGAAGAAGAAGTTGGCAGTCCCTGCTCCCGGGCTGTGACGGAAAAGCTGGCGCGGGAGTGTTCGGCTGTCTTTGTTCTGGAACCGGCCCAAGGCCCAGAGGGAGCTTACAAAACCGCGCGCAAAGGAGTGGGAGAGTACACAGTTCATGTGCGGGGAGTGGCGGCGCATAGTGGAGTGGATTTTGAGAAAGGGCATTCCGCCGTTTTGGAACTGGCGCGATTGCTCGAAAAAATCTCCGGGTTCACTGACCTGACAATCGGGCTGACGGTGAATCCCGGCCTGATCCACGGCGGAACGCGGGTGAATGTAATTGCGGCAGAAGCGCGAGCCCAAGTCGATGTGCGGATCGCCCGGATGCGCGATGCGGCCAGGATCGAGCGGCTGTTCCGCGCGCTTCGTCCGACGGATCGCGCCTGTACCGTGACAATCACGGGAGGCCTGAACCGTCCTCTCATGGAACGGAGTTTGGGGACAGTCAAGCTCTTCCATCAGGCGAAAAAACTGGCCCACCAACTAGGATGGGCACTCGAAGAAGCCGGTACCGGCGGCGGCTCCGACGGCAACTTTACCGCTGCGCTGGGAATTCCCACATTGGATGGCATGGGCGCGGTCGGGGAGGGCGCGCACGCGGCGCATGAGTCGATTCTGGTCGACGCCCTGGCACTCCGCACGGCGCTCCTGGCCCTGATGATTGCGAACCACAGAGGATAAGGAGCCGCGCAGCCTCGATCCATAAATTGATGGCGGGTGCGAAATTACTGCATGAAAAATGGGCTCCCCTACAAGGAGGGCCCATTTGCATTTTTCGACTTCAATCAGCGTCAGCGTCCGTGTCCATGGTCGCCGCCGTGGTCGCCTCCATGGTAGTCTCCACGTCCGCCCCGCATCTCGTTTCCGTGGAAGTTTCCATGATCGTGGCCGCGGTAATCGCCACGGTCCCCGCGATGCGGAAAGTCTCCTCTATAGCCATGGCGCGGATCGTAGTGGTTGTCTACATAACCGTGGAAGTCTCTACGGCCGTGGTACCATCGGCCGGCTCCAATGAAAGCCCCACCCGAAAACCATTCCGGGCCATAGTACCCGTAGGGAGCACAATTATAAGGAGCGTAATCGTAGTAGCCGTAGGGGCAATTAGGTTCCGGTCCAATCGTTATGGAAATTTGGGCCGGTGCTTTCAAAGTGCCGGCTAGAAACAGGCCAATAACAAGGGCCGGCAATCCAAGGTATTTTAATACGCGCATGATTCACCTCGCGAAGTTAGAGTTGCGTTCCGTAGAAACAGTTGTGCGGGAAAAGCTTTTTCCGCTCCGAAGTAATGTGCCTGTCGTACATCATTTTTGCTGGCTCATTGATTCGCCTGGATTTGCGATTTATCAACGCCGCGCCGATTGAAACTATCGAGCGCTCACGAACGGAAACATGGAATGCCGAATCGCTGCTGCACTGCTTCAATCATGGCGTTCACCAGCGCCAGCGGTAATCCCACTACATTGAAATAATCTCCCGCGATGCGCGGAATCCAGCGGCTGGCGCGGCCCTGAATCGCGTAGGCTCCCGCCTTGCCTGTAGGCTCGCCGCTGGCAATGTAAGCGCGAAGTTCATCTTCCGACAGCGTGTACATGGTCACCCAGGTGGACTCCGAAGCGACCTCGATACCGTGCGGGGAGATAAGGCAGACGCCGGTGATGACCTGATGCGTTCGCCCGGTGAGCAGCCGCAACATGCGCAACGCGTCTGCATCATCTGCGGGCTTACCCAGAACCTCATCGTCGCAGACGACGATTGTGTCCGCGCCCAGAACGACCAGTGGGTCGTCACCGTGATTGCCGGACGAAATTACACGGGCTCGGTAGACCACTTCTGCTTTTTCTCGAGCCAGTCTCTGCGCCAGACGTGTTGGATCTTCGCCCGGCTGGCGGTCCTCCACCACGGGAATGGAATCGACGCGGAAAGAAAAGCCCGCCTGCGTCAACAAGTCGCGACGGCGCGGGGAAGCGGAAGCCAGCAAGAACATAAATTATTATGGCAAATCCGCAAAACTGCCGCAGACCGATCCAGCTGGGGTGCCCGGTTGACCAGGATGCAGTTTCAACCGAGTCATTCTGAACGAAGTGGAGAGTCCAGAGAATGTTTGAAAATGATCAAATACCGGAAACCTGTTAGGCGTCCCTGTGCTCCGTGTGGACTTCAAAACCGCGCGCTGTGCGCATTCCCCACGCCATCCGCGGCGTGTTATGCGCCACTCCGACCCGGCCCGCCGGGCCGAGCAGGATGATGCCGCCGTAGCCGCCCAGCCGGTGGAAGAGATACGCGATCGCCTCTTCTGCCGCCTGCGCCGGAGGAGTGCCCTGCTGTACGCGGTCTACTGCCCACTTCCCCAGCACCAATTTCATAATGGGCTCACCCCATCCGGTCAGCGAGGCGGCGGCGGAAAGGTTGTCCGCATAACAGCCGCTGCCAATCAGCGATGAATCGCCGACGCGGCCTGGAGCTTTGTTTAAAGTCCCGCCCGTGGAGGTGCCAGCGGCAAGGTTGCCGTAAGCGTCGAGCGCGACCGCGCCCACAGTGTCGTGCGAAGTCGCGGCAGCGTATGGAAGAGCGGTGCTGCCTGCGAAAGTCGCATCCTGCGAGTGGTCTTGCTGGTTCTTCTTCGCTTCGGCCAAACGCTGCCGTTCGCGGTCCAATACTAGTTCCGCGTTGTCGATCAGCGGCATACCATGCGCGGCGGCGAATGCCTCGGCGCCGGTGCCGGCGAAATATACATGTGGACTCTTATCGAGTACGAGGCGCGCAGCATGGATCGGGTTCTTCAATCGCTCCACGCAAGCAACGCCACCCGCGCGAAGGGTAGCGCCGTCCATCAGCAGCGCATCCAGCTGCACGCGTCCATCGCTGTTTAGAAAACTTCCCCGACCGGCATCGAAGGTTTCGTCGTCTTCAAGGACTGCCACTGAGGCTTCTACCGCATCGACGGAAGAAGCGCCTTTTTCAAGCAATGAGTAGCCGTTCGCCACGGCATTGGCAATGCCCTGGCGATGTGACTCGACCATGCTATCGGGAATAGCCCAGGCTCCGCCGTGGACAATTAAAACAGGTGCAATTCTGAAGGCCACATCTGTAATTGTAGCGGCCTGCGTGCGTGCGGAGAAATCCACAAAGGTTGCCTGGAAATCGCGGCCGCTCGACGCAAACTTTGAGGCGGCGCAGTGACAGGGCCTGTAATGCACGAAAGATTGCGTCAGTCGTTCAGCGGATCCGGGCGACTTGACCGGTTTGCAGATAGGTATAGCGGATGCGGTGGACCACAGTGACAGTCGAGAGCACCGCAAGCACCCAGAGCACCGGCGCCATGACGCCCCACCGGTTGAACAAAGCGCCGAGGATGATGAGAACCACCCGCTCCGGCCGTTCCATAAAGCCGACCTTGCAGCTTCCAATGAGCGACTCCGCGCGGGCACGCGTGTAACTGACCATCACCGAGGTGACCATGACGAAGGCGACCAGCACCACATAGAAGAAACGATTGCCGCGGGCGTAATAGACCAGCAGTCCGAAGAACAGCGCCACGTCGGAATACCGATCGATCACCGAATCGAAAAACGCGCCGAAGATCGTCACCTGGTGGGTCTGGCGAGCAACGCGTCCATCGACCATGTCGAAAATACCCGCGCCGATGATCACCAGTCCGGCATAGACGAACATGCGGACGTTATTCTGGGCGTTGGCATATCCGAAAAGGAATGCGGCTGCCGTATTGATGACCAGACCCATAAAGGTCAACACGTTCGGAGAAATGCGCGTGAGAGCCAACCCATCCACGATCTTCTGCAGCAGGATACCGCTACCCCGTCCGAATGCGCTTGTCCAGGTCATTTTGTTGCGTTCGTCATTCCGCCACGTCCGCTACGTCATAGATGGTGAGCAGTTCGAGCACTTCGAGCTCACGGTTGCCGTTTGGAGTGACCACCGTGGCGGTGTCTCCGACCTGCTTACCGATCAGACAACGGCCAATCGGCGAGGTGGTCGAAATCAGGCCTTTGTTCACGTCGGCCTCTTCACTGGTGACCAGCTTGTACTGGATTTTCTCATCCTTGGACGAATCGTAGACCAGCACCTTCGAGCCAAAGGCGGCGCGGTCGCGCGGGATGTTTGCCAGGTTGACCAGGGCCAACTCCGACATGCGATGCTTCAGTTGGCCCAGTCGGGCGTTCACGAACACCTGGCGTTGTTTGGCCATGTGGTACTCGGCGTTCTCGCTCAGGTCGCCGAGAGAGGCCGCCTTCTTGATTTCCAGCGGAAGCTCGTGCGTCAGCTCATGTTCGAGCAGGCGGATTTCTTCTTCCAGTTTCTTCTTAATATGCTCTGTCATGGACAAATCGCTCAATCTATGGAACCACCCGGGGGCGGCAGGAAATATACGCAATCCCTTACGAGCAGCTACAAAATGCCGTAGGTGCTGTTCAATTGAATTATTATACCGATGTAAATCGGATGCGGTCCGGCGCCACCAAGTCGGCAGTTAAAGAGCAGGTGCACAATGCCTGACGGGTTATTGCCCGAAATATGGAGACCATGGAAAGCACAAGCCTCTACACCGATGTCTTTCGGACGGGACGCGGGCAATATCGAACACTCGCTATAAGCTTTGCGCGGACGTTTGCCGATGCGCATCAAGCCAGCTTTGCAGGATCAGCATGGCTGCAATCTGGTCGATGACGTCCTTGCGGTCGCGCAGTCCACGCCCCACAGCGTCGAGGTGCCGATGCGCCTCGGCGGTGCTCAGCCGCTCGTCCCATAGATGCACCGGCAGATCGAATTCCACGCGCAGAGCGTCGGCGAATTTCTCGGCTGCCTGGGCACGCGGACTCCGGTCTCCGGACAGATGAATCGGCCATCCGATAACAATTGCGGTGCAGGCATATCGCCGCAGCAGGCGCCCCACCGAGCGCAGATCGTTTCTCTGATTTGTATGAGTAATGGTCAACAGCGGCTGCGCAGTCAAGCCTAATTCGTCCGAAATCGCGACGCCTATCCGCCGCTGGCCATGATCGAGACCCAATATACGGATTAGCGGGGCGAGTTCCACCTGTGTGATGCTATCCGAAATGTCTATTAGCCAGCGGAGGAAATGACCCAAACCACCTACAATAAATAACTGTAGAGAGAGTTTGGCTTTGGCGACTTCCTCCGCAAGGATGTCGACACAGCCGAAAAGTTTCCATTCCCGGGTGGCCATTGACGTGCGTTTTTTTCTCTTATTTGTCCTGCTGCTGGTGCTGGCCACGGCGGCCGCATATACCCTGCTGATTCTGCCGTTTGGTCCTTCCCGGGCTCAACTGGTCATCATTGCGCCCGGCTCTTCTGTAGACCAGATTGCGCGAACTCTCCAGCAGAACGGAATCGTTCGCAGTCGCTACGCGTTTGACCTGGTCGCTCGAGTGCAGCACGGCACGTTGAAGGCGGGAGTTTACCGCTTCGATCATCCCGCCCCGATGCTCTCTGTATATCAGCGCCTGCGCAACGGAGATGTCTACACCATCGCGCTCACGATTCCCGAGGGATACAACATATTCGATATCGCAGGCGCTGTGGAAAAGTCGGGTCTCGGTTCGAAAGACGCATTTCTTACCGCCGAACAGCAGGACACAGCTTTGATCCGCGACATCAATCCGCATGCGGCCAGCCTGGAGGGCTATCTTTTCCCGGACACCTATCGGCTGGCCCCGAATATGCCTCCCGAACAGATTTTGAGCAGGATGGTCGAACACTTTCGCCGGGAGGCGCAGGCGCTCGGGCTGGAAAATAATATTCCCTCGACCATCACCATGGCTTCGCTGGTCGAGCGGGAAACCCCTGTGGCCAGCGATCGTCCCATGGTGGCCAGTGTGTTTGTCAACCGGCTGGCCCAGGGGATGCCGCTGGACACCGACCCGTCCGTAATTTATGCGGCGCTGCTAGAAAAGCGCTACCGCGGAACGATTTATGCATCTGATCTAAAGGCCGAGTCTCCGTACAACACATATCTGCACGCTGGACTGCCTCCGGGACCGATCTGCAACCCCGGTATTCCATCCCTTGAGGCGGCCATGCACCCGGCAAATTCGAGCTTTCTTTACTTCGTAAGCGACCCAACCAACGCAGGCCACTCCCTGTTTGCGACGACGCTGGGAGATCACCAGAAAAATGTGGCGGCATATCGCAAAGGCCAGCAAGTCCCACAGCTCGGGAACGGAAGGTAATTGGACCGCGTGCGAGAGTTTTTTTCAGGTATTTCGGTTCGCCTTCGAAGCCGCCGGCGCAGCGTATGGCTGCTGACGCTGGCGTCCACCTTGTCCGTGGGACTGAACGGCTGTCTGAAACATACGCGGCTGCTGGAACGGCCGCAGCAACCGACCATCGTCTTAAGCTCAAACGCCGAACAACTGATCCAGAGTCTCAATGAGCGCTACGACGGCATCCACTCGATGAATGCAACGGTTCTGATCCGGGCATCGGTCGGAGGGGCAAGCAAGGGCAAAATCACCGACTACACCTCGCTGCGCGGTTACATTCTGCTGCGTCAGCCGGACATGCTGCGTGTGTTGGGCTATCTGCCGGTCGTCGAAACGCGCGCGTTCGATATGGTCAGCAATGGAAAAACTTTCACACTGCTGATCCCGCCGAAAAGCGAAGCCATCACCGGCTCAGGTGTGGTCACGACCCCATCGCAGAATCCGCTGATGAATCTACGACCAGCGGTTTTTTACGATTCCCTGCTGGTCGGCAAAATCGGGCCAAATGATTTTACTTATGTAACCAGCGACACCCGCATCGCACCCGTTCCTCACTCCAAACATTTAGTTGAGGAGCCGGACTACGAGCTTGGAATCCTGCGGCGTATCGGCAACGGTCAGCAACTGCTGCCGGAACGCGTGATCCACATCAGCCGCACTAATCTGCTCCCCTATCAGCAGGACGAGTATGACGATCATGGAATCCTGGTCACCCGCACGGTCTATAGCAACTACCAAACATTCGATCAAATTTCCTATCCCACCCACATCGTTATTAGCCGCCCGATAGACGGATATCAGATCGACCTGACGATTCAGAAATTAACTTTCAACCGGCAGCTTAGGGACGATCAGTTTGAATTGAAGATCCCCGCCGGAACGAAGATCAAAAAACTTCCATAGCCAACGTGGCGTGGTTGCCATCCAGCGCAAAAATGCGGGGTGTCGTCCTGGGCGAAACGAAGAACTCAGGATGACAGATTGTTCGTCGTCAAAAAGATGTCAACGAGCCGCAATTGGTCTAGGGTGCGGCTGGCGCTGCCTGCTGCATCTCCGGCTTTTTCTTGAGAAGCTTCAACGCAGGCGCGGTCATCGCGGTCGTTATCAGGGCCACCAGCACCAGGATCGTAAATAGCTGAGTGTTAATCGCGCCGGCCTCAAGCGCGAGGTTCACCACCACCAGGTCCACCAGACCGCGTGTATTCATCAAAAATCCCAACAGCAACGACTCGCGTTGTGGAATGTGGGAGGTGCGCGCGCCATAATATGTGCCGCCAATCTTTCCCACGATGGCTGCCGTCAGCAGGATGACAAACCACCAGAACACGCTTTTGCCGCCCAGATCGCGAAACTCGGTATGGATACCGGTGACCGCGAAAAACACCGGCAGCAGCAGCACGGAAACCAGCGGATGAATGGTCCGTTCCAGCTGGCGATGCCAATGATGCAGGCGGGGAATGCACATCCCCGCCAGAAATGCGCCGAACAAAGCATGGACCCCCAGCCGTTCCGTAGCGAAAGCACAAAAAAGGATGAAGACCAGGAAGACAGCCAGCAGCAATTGCGAGATGTTGGGCGCGCCTTTCCAACGCACCAGCTTTCCCAGTGCTGGGCGTACTACGCCCAGCAAAAACGCTCCGAACAGGACAAGCAGAAACATCTTCAACAACAACACCCACGGAGAAACGCCTGCAGTGTTGATCATGAGCGCGACCGCCAGCAGTATCCAGCCCCCGACGTCGGCAATCGCGGCGCAGACCAGCGCAAGCATGTTGAGCTTTTCATCGCCGGTGCTTTTGTCCCGCAACATGCGCGCCAGGACGGGAAACGCCGTGGTGCTCAAGCCGACTCCGACGAAGAGCAGAAAAGCGACCTTGTTTCCAGCCGTGCCATGAAATCTGCTGTGCATCAGCAATCCCAGCCCACACCCCATCACGAACGGCACAACCATCGAGAGAAGGCTGATTCGGAGAGCAGTTTGGCGTTGCTCCCAAACCGCTTCAAAGTCCAGGTTCATGCCCTCTAAAAATAGATAGAGGACCATCCCCAGCTCGCTGACCAGCGACAGGATATGGAGAGAGTTCGGCGGAAAAAGGCTGGCGATCAGGTGGGGCGCGGCGTAACCAAAAACGGAACGCCCGAGAAGAATTCCGCCCAGCATCTCTCCGACTACGCGGGGCTGGCCCAGCCAGCCCAGAAAAACACCGCAAAGGCCGGTAATCAATACAATAATCGCGATTTGCAAAAGGAACAGTGCGAGTGCGCTCATAAGGATGTGCGGAATTCCTTCTCTAAGAATGCGTTATTCAGCACGTTTCAGGAAGCGCTGCCGCAGTCTTATTTTTACGGCAGAAACTGTAAGTATCCAAATTTAGACGCAAAATCATCTGATTGAAGATGGCGGGGCCGTACGCCGCAGAAGAATTAGGATGGATTTTTGAAACAATCGACGCCCAACAAGAGTATCGATCCAGATTAAAGTCTCCACAAGAAAGTAGGATTATTACGATGGCCATTCGATGGGAAAAACTTACGGTCAAAGCGCAGGATGCTGTACAGAGAGCTACCAGCCTGGCCAGCGACAATGGCAACCCCGAGTTGCAACCGACTCATCTGCTGCTGGCCTTGTTAGAAGACAAAGAGGGGATCGTCATTCCGGTGCTGCAGAAGACCGGCGTGGCCATCGACTCTTTACGGGCCCAATTGCAGACGGCATTGCAAACATTTCCGAAAATTTCCGGAGATGCGAACCAGCCGCAGGCTTCGAAAGTCTTCCTGAAGATGATAGAGCAGGCCTTTCAGGAAGCAGCCAATTTCAAAGATGAATATATCTCGACAGAACATCTGCTGCTGGCCATCGCGCAGCAAAAGAACGATCCTGCGCAGCTGGCGCTGGCCGCTGCCGGCGCGAGCCATGATGCGATTCTGCGCGCATTGACGACAGTGCGCGGGACGCAGCGCGTTACCGATCAAAATCCGGAGGCGAAGTTTCAGGCGCTGGAGCGGTATGCCCGCGACCTGACGGAACTCGCGCGCCGCGGCAAGCTCGATCCTGTGATTGGACGCGATGAGGAGATCCGCCGCGTAGTGCAGGTGCTTTCACGCCGCACGAAGAACAATCCTGTGCTGATCGGCGAACCGGGCGTGGGCAAGACCGCTATCGTCGAAGGCTTGGCGCGCCGTATCGTTTCCGGCGATGTGCCCGAGGTGTTGCGCGATAAGCGGGTCATCTCGCTCGATCTGGGCGCGATGCTGGCCGGCGCGAAATATCGCGGTGAGTTTGAAGACCGCTTGAAAGCAGTTTTGAAAGATATTGAAGACGCGGCGGGCGGCATCATTCTGTTCATCGATGAGTTGCACACGCTGGTCGGCGCGGGCGCGGCGGAGGGCGCTATCGATGCTTCCAACATGTTGAAGCCGGCGCTGGCGCGAGGAGAACTGCGCGCGATCGGCGCGACCACCCTGAATGAGTATCGCAAGTACATCGAAAAGGACGCGGCGCTCGAACGCCGGTTTCAGATCGTCTACGTAGGCGAGCCGAATGTCGAAGACACGATTGCGATCTTGCGCGGACTGAAAGACCGCTATGAGACGCATCACAATGTGCGCATCAAAGATGCCGCCATCGTGGCGGCGGCTACGCTTTCGCACCGCTATATCTCCGACCGTTTCCTGCCCGACAAAGCCATCGATCTGGTGGATGAAGCCGCCGCGTCGCTGGCCATCCAGATCGGCTCCGTGCCGACGGAGATCGATCAGCTGGAGCGGCAGGCCACGTCACTCGAAATCGAACGCACCGCGTTGAAGCGCGAGAAAGATCCCAACTCCAAAGAGCGTTTGGAGGAAGCGACACGCGAACTGGCGGCGCTGCATGAGCAGATTGCAGGGCTGCGGGCGCATTGGCAGAAAGAACGCGAAGACATTACCCGGCTGGCGGACCTGAAAAAGCGTACGGAGGCGTTGCGCCAGGAAGCGGAGGAGCAGACGCGGCGCGGAAATTTCGAACGGGTCGCGCAAATCCAGTATGGCGAACTGCCGCAACTGGAAGCCGAATTAAAAAAATTGAACGCCGTTCAGGAGGGCGCTGCCGGCGGTCCACGCATGCTGAAAGAAGAGGTCGACGAGGAAGACATTGCCGGCATCGTCAGCAAATGGACCGGAATTCCCATCTCCAAAATGCTGGAAGGCGAAGTGCAGAAGCTGGTGCAGATGGAAGACCGGCTGCGCGAGCGCGTCGTTGGCCAGGATGAAGCGCTGCGCGTGGTCGCGAATGCGATTCGTCGTTCGCGCGCGGGACTCAGCGATCCGAAGCGGCCGATTGGTTCCTTCATCTTTCTCGGACCGACCGGCGTGGGCAAAACGGAAACCGCGCGGGCGCTCGCGGAATTTCTTTTTGACGATGAACAGGCAATGACGCGCATCGACATGTCCGAGTACATGGAAAAACATGCCGTCTCGCGCTTGATTGGCGCGCCTCCCGGCTATGTCGGCTATGACGAAGGCGGCCAGTTGACGGAAGCAGTGCGGCGGCGTCCGTACTCCGTGATCCTGTTCGACGAAATCGAAAAAGCGCATCCCGATGTGTTCAACGTGCTGCTACAGGTACTCGATGACGGCCGCCTGACAGATTCGCGTGGGCGCACGGTGGACTTCAAAAACACGGTGCTGATTATGACGTCCAACCTGGGCGCGCAGTTTTTGAACGCCGAGGCACTGGAGAATTCATCGACTTTTGAGGCTGCCAGCGAGCAGGTGATGCAGGTGTTGCGTCAAAATTTCCGTCCGGAATTTTTAAATCGCGTGGACGACGTGGTGATCTTCCGCCCGCTGGGCGAAGAGCAGTTGAGCCACATTCTGACGCTGCGCATCGCCGACCTGAACCGGATGCTGGCCGACCGGCGTATTACTGTGGAATTGACTGAGGCCGCGCGGCACCAACTATTTTTGAGCGGGTATGATCGCGCCTATGGGGCGCGTCCGTTGAAGCGGGCGATACAGCGGCTGATTCAGGACCCCTTGGCAATCAAGATTCTCGATGGCGAAGTAGTGCACGGCGATCGCGTCCTGCTCGACGCAGATCCGCTGAACAATCGGCTCGATATCAAGGTTCTGGCCCGGACAGAAGTGAATTTGGGGTAAGGTGAATCCCAGGTCTAAAGCGAGACCTGGGCACCCGCAATGCCTCCCAATCCGGACTGGCGGGTGGCTGTAGATGATCAAGCCGTTTTCGGCTTGAGTGGGGCAGACTTGCTGCCTATGCCCTATTCCTCGAGGACTGAAAATCCAGTATCTGGACAGGCTCAATTTTCGTCTTCTGCTGCCCGGACGAGTCGGCCCACCTGCTTAGTGCCGGACTTCGAAATGATATCCTCGACCCATTGTGTAAGGAGTTGAAGATGGAACAGTGGAATCGCATTACCCAGCAACCCGACATGATGGGCGGGAAGGCGTGTATCCGTGGAATGCGTGTCACGGTGGGAATGGTCGTCGGCCAGGTCGGCGCAGGCTACAGTGTCGATGAAATCCTCGCTGATTATCCCTATCTCGAACGCGAAGATGTGCTGGAGGCGCTTCGCTACGCTGCCTGGCGAACTGAGGAGCGTGAGGTCGTGCTGGCGACGGCATGAAGCTGCTGATCGATATGAACCTGTCGCCGCGCTGGGCCGGAGTGTTGGCCAATGCAGGCTTCGAGGCAACGCATTGGTCGACGCTAGGAGCGAACAACGCGCTTGACTCGGAAATTATGTCTTATGCCAAAGCGAACGACTATGTCGTTCTCACCCATGATCTGGATTTCAGCGCTATCCTCGCTGCCACGCAAGGCGAGAAGCCAAGCGTTGTGCAACTCCGCGCAGAGGATGTAAGCGCGGAAGCGATCGGCAAACAGGTCATCGTCGCCCTGCGTCAGATGGCGACGGAATTGGAAGATGGTGCGTTGCTCACTATTGATCCAAGCCGCACTCGCTTGCGCGTGCTACCGCTGCAGCTAAAATAATGTTTCTGAACGCGCCTTTGCTGCTGGGTCCCTTGAAGCAAATAATTCTTGCGATGGACTAACGGCAACTACGTTTCCTAGCGATTGCAACGCGTGGAATGCTCTGTAAGTCGGGGATCAATTCGACGGCGTCCCAACCTTGCAACATAGTTTCGATTGCATCACGCTGGCCGTGGCCGATCTCCATCAGCAACCAGCCCCGGGGGGCGAGCTGTGCATGCGCGGCAGCGATGAGCCGCCGGTAAATTTCCAACCCAGTTGGACCGGCAAACAGCGCCAGCGATGGTTCATACTCGCGGACCTCTTTCGGCAATGTCTTGCACTCCGATTCCGCAATGTAGGGCGGGTTCGATACGATGGCGTCGAATTGCTCGTCCGCGACGGCGGCCAGCAGGTCGGACTCGGTGAAATGAATGCGTTCGGCAACACCGTTTCTTTGGGCGTTTCGTGATGCGACGTCCAAGGCCGCCGCGCTGATGTCGAGCGCGATGACGTGAGCGTTAGGCATCGCGTGCGCTAACACTACTGCTATGGCTCCAGAACCGGTGCCTACGTCGGCTATGCGCGGGTTGGGATGATTTTGCAGCCGCTTGATTGCAGCTTCCACCAAGTGTTCGGTTTCAGGGCGCGGGATCAGCACATCCGGCGTGACGTGAAACGACAAGCCAAAAAACTCCTGCTCGCCGGTAATGTACTGGATGGGTTTACCCTTCGCTCGTTCTGCAATCAGAGCATTGAATCTGTGGATCTGTTCAGGCGTGAGCGGGCGCTCTCGGTAGGCATAAATTTCCGCTTGCGGAAGGTTCAGCACATGCCGGAGCAGAAGAGTAGCATCAGCGCGGCTGCGGTTTGCCAGCTCTGGAGATTCATCTAAAGTGGAAGCCGCCCATGCAATAGCGTCCCCTACCCTGATCGACTGATCGAACATGCCCCTCATACGACGGCGGCATCGCTCTTGAGGCGCTCCGCCTGGTAATGGGCAATCAGGGCGTCGACGATCGGCTGCAGCTTGCCTTCCATCACCTCAGAAAGCTGATGGATTGTCAGGCCGATGCGATGGTCGGTAAGCCGGTTCTGCGGGAAGTTATAGGTGCGGATTTTCTCGCTGCGGTCGCCGGTGCCCACCATCTGCCTGCGCTCCTTGGCGAGGGCCTGTTGCTGCTTTTCCATCTCCATCTCATACAAGCGTGAGCGCAGAACGCGCATCCCTTTTTCGCGGTTTTTGATCTGGGATTTTTCGTCCTGGCAACTTACGACAGTGTTGGTCGGGAGATGCGTGATACGCACTGCGGAATATGTAGTGTTGACGGACTGTCCACCTGGCCCGGAAGAGCAGAATGTGTCGATGCGCAAATCCTTCGCTTCCACTTTGACATCGACATCTTCCGCCTCCGGCAGTACGGCGACCGTGACGGCGGAAGTATGCACGCGCCCTTGCGTTTCCGTCTGCGGAACCCGCTGCACGCGATGCACGCCGCCTTCATACTTCAATTGCGAGAACACTCGATCGCCTTCGATGATGGCGATTACCTCTTTCAACCCGCGAACTTCTGACTCCGACATGGAAAGTACTTCGACACGCCAGCGGTGTTGTTCGGCGAAGCGCGTGTACAGGCGGAACAGCTCCGCCGCGAACAAAGAAGCCTCATCCCCGCCTGTGCCTGCGCGAATTTCTAGAATCACATTCTTTTCGTCATTCGGGTCTTTTGGCAGCAGCAGGACGCGAATTCGCTCCTCCACCACGGGGAATTCGGCTTGCAATTGTGCAAGCTCTTCCTCCGCCATGGTGCGTATTTCTGGATCTGGCTCAGCAGCCATCGCCTTTGCATCCTGAATTCCATGTTCGATGCGTTTCAGCTCGCGGATGCTATCGACCGCAGCTTCCAGATCGCGATGTTGCTTCGTGATTTTTTGGTACTGCTGCTGATCACTGACAAGCGCGGGGTCGGCGAGCTGTTGGGAAAGTTCGTCGTAGCGTGCCTCAATTTGTGTCAGACGTTCAAACATGGCTTATTTTCCATTGCGGGGTTTCACTTCCATAAACCCAGCTTGCTGATGAAAAAATACGATTAGTTTTTTTGTGAGGTAACAGCAAAAATAAAGGCGGCGGCAGCCGCTAATAGAGCGTCTCACCAGAGGAATGAATTGCGCTGGAGAACATCATAAGCATGCCTTTTGACATGGTAACGCGTTTCACAGGAAACGGAGAGCCTCCGACGATAAGCGGGGATTCATGGCTGCGGTTTGCGAAGCTATGTGAAACGCTAGCGGCCACCCGCAGCAAACTAGCCAAGCGGGCCGCGATGGTGGAGTATTTGCAGCCGCTTAGTGCGGAAGTGGCCGGAATGGCCGCGCAATATCTCACTGGTGCAGTCTTTCCAGAATCCGACGAACGAAAATTGCAGGTGGGCAGCCAGTTGATAGTTCGTGCCGTGGAAACGGTGACGCAGGCCACCCCTGAGAAGTTTCACGCCGCGTATCGCAGGTATGGAGATTTGGGCGCCACCGCGGAAGACCTGCTGCTTGCCTCAGATCAATCTTCCAAAGGAATCACATTGGGCGAGATCGCAATTCGTATGGACTCGCTCGCAGTGGCCCGCACCCAGATGGCAAAATCTGCGCAACTGGTTGACGTGCTGCGATCGCTTTCTCCTGTTGAAGCAAAATATTTTATTAAGCTGGCGCTCGGCGACATGCGCATGGGCGTGAAGCAGAGCCTTGTCGAAGAAGCGATTGCTGTGGCGGCGCAGGAACAATTGACCGCCGTTCGCCGCGCGGAAATGATGCTTGGCAATATTCCTGCTGTCGTGGCGTTGGCGTGGGACCACGCGTTGGGCACCGCGCGATTCCAAATGTTTCATCCCCTCGGCTTCATGTTGGCTACGCCCGCCGCGAACGCGGAAGAGGCTTATGCGCGTTTTGCATCCAGCCCGGCACAAATCGAGCCTTCAGCTCAAATAGAAGACAAATACGACGGCATGCGCGCCCAGATCCACTGTGGGGATGCAACGCAGCCTGGACGGGTGCGCATTTTTTCGCGAACTCGTGAGGACGTAACCGCAAGCTTCCCGGAGTTGGCCGAATGGTTTGCTGCGGTCGGCACCCCGGCGATTCTCGACGGAGAAATTCTCGCCTGGAACTTCGAGCTGAATCGCGCGCTCCCTTTCACGGCGCTACAACAAAGACTGGGCCGTAAACGCGTGACGCCCGCCATGCGAACAGCAAACCGCGTTATCTATATGGCATTCGACATTCTGCTCTCCGGAGAAAATCTTTTACTCGATACTCCGTTGCACGAGAGGCGAAAAGTATTGGAGACCTGGGTGCAAAACGCGTTGCTGGCGGTCAGAGAGCGAGCGCCTTCTGAGACAGATGCTTCCGCACAAGCATTTCTATTCGCAACCGAAACAGGTGCAGAGAAAAGAAATGATTCAACAAGATTGACAATCGCGCCGATTGCACAAGCGTCGTCAGCAAACCAGATTGATGAGGCGTTCTTCGCAGCGCAACTGCGCGGGAATGAGGGATTGATGTTGAAATCGCTTGCGTCGTTTTATGAACCGGGAAGGCGTGGATCGGCATGGGTCAAGCTGAAGCGCGAACTGGCAACTCTCGACGTTGTCGTGACGGCTGTGGAATATGGACATGGCAGACGCGCCGGAGTACTGAGCGACTACACTTTCGCGGTGAAGGACGGTGCCACGTTAAAAAATGTGGGCAAGGCTTACTCCGGGCTGACCGATGTGGAAATTGAAACGCTGACGCAGTGGTTTCTGGAGCACACGCTGGACACACGCAACGGGCAACTGCTGGTCGAACCAAAAGTCATCCTGGAAGTCGCGTTCAACAATGTCATGCAGTCGGACAGGCACGATAGCGGCTATTCGTTGCGCTTTCCTCGTATAGTCCGCATTCGGATGGATAAACCGGCGGACGAAATCGACACGCTGGATCGCGTCGCGGATATCTTTCATTCGCAAATGTCAGTTGGGAGTCATTCTGAGCAAAGCGAAGAATCCAGAGGGTGATGGCGGAATTTACGAGCGAACTTCCTCTGGATTCTTCGCTTCGCTCAGATTAGCTAATGTGAGTGCGAATGGCCATGCGCATGACTATGGGGCGCGGTTTCTTCTTTCAACGATAGACAGCCGTCCTCCACTTCGCATCCAGCCTCGTCGCGCTGTTCAAACTGAATCGTCGTGTGATGAATTTGAAAATGCTCACGCAGCTCGAGATTGATCTCCGCGAGAATGCGACGGCTTTCCGAGGGCGGAATATCGGAGATCGTTACATGACACGCGAGTGCGTTGAGGTGAGAGCCCAGGCTCCAGACATGCAGATCATGTATATCGCAAACGCCGGAAACAGCTTGCATAGCGGATCGAATATGCGTCAACGAGAGATTCTCCGGCGTGCCTTCGAGCAGAATATTCAGCGTTTCCCGCATGATCGATAGAGAGGACCAGAAGATCAGCGCGGCGATGATGAGAGACAGCACTGGGTCAACCCATTGCATCCCGGTGAATGCAATAACCGCGCCGCCGACGATCACTGCGGCGGTCGAGAGTGTATCGCCCAGCATGTGGATGAAGGCGCCGCGAATATTGACGTCCTGGCTGACGCGAGACAACATCCAGGCAAGAACGCCGTTCATCACCACGCCGATGGCAGCCGTAATCATCATCAGGCGCGGCTCGACGGTCAGCGGATGCATCAATCGGCCGACAGCTTCCAGCGCCAGCCACACGGCAATGCCAATCAGCGCGATCCCATTGACGAACGCCGCCAGAACTCCCGCGCGCCGATAGCCGAAGGTCTTTTTATCCGTGGCAGGCCGGGAGTGAAAATAGACTGCAACGAATGACAGCAGCAATGCCAGGAAGTCCGATGTATTGTGCCCCGCTTCAGAAAGCAGAGCGAGACTGTGCGCGCGAAGCCCGACAACAAACGTCAGCAGAATGTAGGCGAAGGTCAGCACCAGCGAAATGCGAAGAATGCGCTTGGTTTTGTCCGTCGCTGGCCCATGCAGGTGCATGGTTTTAGTTTAAAGCCTGGAGTTGCGCCGGATGTCGAAATACCCGCGGAGTTACTTCGAGCACATAACGTGGGAGGAAACAGGTAACCTGAATCAGATTGTCAGAATCATACGTAGCGTGTTCGACACATTTAAACCGACGGGAGAATCGGATGCTGAATTTTCATGGCGCTGCGGCCGTTGTGCTGTGCAGCATTGTACTGCTTGGGCCTGTCCAGGCGCCTGCCCAGCAGCAGGACGCCCGCGCTTTTGTTCAGACGATCGTCAATCATGAACTGGAAGCGGATGCCAATGACCACACGCGCTGGATGTTTCGCGATGCCAACAAAGTTCGGGGAGAGAGCACCGTGAAACTGGTGGTGCAGACCCCGGAAGGCGATGTCTCGAAAACCATTGAGATGAACGGTCATTCTCTGACCCCGCAGCAGCAAAAAGCGGACGAACAGAAAATGCATCAATTTGTGACGGACGCAGCCGTGCGGCAGAAGCAGAAACAAAGCCATCAGCAAGACGATAAGAAGGCTGCCTCGCTGACAAAAATGCTGCCGGATGCATTTCTATGGACGAAAACGGGGGAGAACGGCGACGAGACAACGCTGGCCTTCAAACCAGACCCAAAATTCAACCCACCTACGCGCGAGGCGCGCGTGTTTGCCGCGATGAAAGGCACGATGGTGGTGGATACGAAAGAAAAGCGGATCAAGTCTTTGCAGGGAACTCTCATAAAAAACGTTGATTTTGGGTTTGGGCTGCTGGGCAAACTTCAAAAGGGGGGAACGTTCGAGGTGGAGCGGCAGAACATCGCTCCCCACGTGTGGGAGATCACAACGACGCACATCCACATCCACGGCCATGCGCTGATTTTTAAGAGCATCGACGAACAGCAGGATGAAACAACGAGTGACTATAAACCCGCTCCGGAGTCCATTACGCTGGCAGACGCGGCGGAGATGCTGAACAACGGAACTATTGCCAAAAAGTTGGGCGCGGCGCAGCCGCAATGACGTCGCTTATCCTTGCCCATGGTGATGCAAGCCGCTCCACGTTTCCGCGACGATGATGCTGTTGGCGGGATTTTTCGGGTCATAACGAACGGAAGCCGGCATTCCCAGGCAGGTGGTGTCCACCTTGATCGTGTTTTTCAGATAGATCAGGTCCTGCGCGCATTCATACGTCACGCCGGCAATGTCATAGCGATAGAGAAGTGTTCCCGGACCGCCTGTGTCCAGCTGCTCGGTCCAGTCGAGAACAGTACCGTCGATAATGCGGCCATGGTGAACTAGATGTTCACGCCGCTCACGCTCGATCTCTTCCGCTGATTTGCGATGAGCGAGCGCCCACCACACCGCAATACCGGCAAGGACCGGAGCAGCCGCGGCAGCGACCAGGACAGAAGTGTGATTCATGATCCAGGATGGCATACGGTGCTCGTCTGCTACTGCCTACTATGCGAGCTACCTTGGAGGATAGCTGAATTGCGGGCCAAACGCGTACTCTTGTTGGCGGAAAGCGAAAACGGCTGCTTTATAATCATATGTGACGATGTTTGACACATATCCTTACCCAGGCTCACGTCCTGGCGCATCGAGTTCTTCCGTTTCCAGCCAAAGACTTTCCAACCGAAAACGGGCCTCCAGCCAGCGTCCTCGCATCCGTTCCACGACCGTACTCTGCGTGCGCCGGAATGGCCGCGTCGTAATGGCTGCCGATGGCCAGGTGACTCTCGGCGAGAGCGTGATTAAGCATTCGGCCCGGAAGATCCGCCGTCTCTATCAGGAAAAAGTGCTGGCTGGTTTTGCCGGTTCAACCGCCGACGCGTTTTCGCTTTTCAGCCGGTTTGAGGCAAAGCTGGAACAGTATGCCGGCAACCTGGGCCGTTCCGCTGTCGAACTGGCGAAGGATTGGCGCACCGACAAGATGTTGCGGAATCTGGAGGCCCTGCTGGTGGTCGCGGACCTGCAGCAAACTTATCTGATCAGCGGCGCCGGAGATGTAATCGAGCCGGATGAGGGCGTTATCGCTATCGGCAGCGGAGGTTCCTACGCATTGGCTTCCGCACGCGCGTTGATGCAGAATACCGAGCTCGCGGCCCGCGAAATTGCGGACAAGTCGCTGCGTATCGCCGGACAAATCTGCATCTACACCAACGATCAAATCACCATTGAAGAACTGTAGACCCTGCTTGCCGGATCCCACAAGGTTCCCGGTAGGCAGTGAGCGGCAGGCAAGGAGCGCATGTGGCCATATATCTTCCCGGAATTGAAGAAGACCAGGAGCTGTCGCTGGATGAAATGACGCCGCGCCAGATCGTGGCCGAACTGGACAAGCATGTTGTCGGGCAGCACGCCGCCAAGCGCGCCGTTGCCATCGCGCTGCGCAATCGGATGCGCCGTCAGAAATTGGCGCCGGAATTGGCGGACGACATCATGCCCAAGAACATCATCATGATCGGGCCTACCGGCGTCGGCAAAACGGAGATCGCGCGGCGGCTGGCGAAGCTGACCAACTCGCCATTTCTCAAGGTGGAGGCGTCGAAGTTTACCGAGGTTGGCTACGTCGGGCGGGATGTCGAATCGATGATTCGCGACCTGGTTGAGATTGCCATTGATATGCTGCGCGAAGAAAAACTGGAAGAGGTGGAAGATAAGGCGGAGCTGAACGCCGAAGAGCGCTTGCTCGATCTGCTGCTGCCGGCTGCGGGCAGCCCTCCCGTGGCCGCACCTTCGCAGATCGTCACCGGAGAGACGAACGATAATACGATCGCCTTCCCCGGTCCGCAAAACAGTCCGGCACAAAGCCCTGCTGCCCAAAACCCGGTAAACGATTCACACCAGCGCACGCGGGAAAAACTGCGCGTACAGTTCCGCGAAGGCAAGCTGGATGAGCGGATGGTCGAAATCGATGTCCGCGAACGCAGCACTCCATCGTTTGAAATCATCTCCAACCAGGGCATGGAGGAGATGGACATCAATCTGAAAGATATTCTGCCCAACCTTTTCGGCCAACGCACTAAAAAGCGAAAGATGAAGGTCTCCGAGGCTTTCGACTATCTGGTGCAGGAAGAAGAACAGCGGTTGATCGACATGGACCAGGTAACCCGGGTTGCAGTCGAACGCGTGGAAAACTCCGGCATCATCTTTCTGGATGAAATCGATAAGATCGCGGGCCGCGAAGGCGGGCATGGCCCCGACGTTTCGCGCGAGGGCGTGCAGCGCGACATTCTTCCCATCGTCGAAGGCACTACGGTCAACACGCGCTACGGCATGGTGAGCACAGACCATATTCTGTTCATCGCAGCGGGCGCGTTCCATGTTTCGAAGCCGAGCGATTTGATTCCAGAGTTGCAGGGACGTTTTCCCATTCGCGTGGAGTTGAAATCGTTGACCGTGGAAGACTTCATCAAGATCCTCACGGAGCCGAAGTCGTCACTTGTAAAACAATCGACAGCGCTGCTGGAAACCGAGGGATTGAAGCTGGAATTTTCGCCGGAATCATTGGCGGAGATCGCAAACTTTGCGTTTCGCGTAAACGAGTCGACGGAAAATATCGGCGCGCGCCGCCTGCACACCATTATGGAGCGCGTGCTGGATGAGATCAGCTTCGACGCACCTGATCTCGCGAAACAGTCTTCAGCGAAACATAGTGCGGAAGAGAGCGCGCATCCTGAAAATTTGAACAATGCCAACGGGACAATCGCGCTTGCAGCCAGTGCAGAACCGGGCCACGATTCCAAACCTTCCCGCACGATTCCATTGGTCGAACGCCACGGCGCCACGGGCGTCGAAAAGATTATCGCAATCGACGCGGAGTACGTGAGGCACATGGTCGCATCGATCGTGAAAGACCAAGACTTGTCGCGGTATATCCTTTAAGTTTTCGCCGACCCTGGAGTTGCTGTCGCTCCTGTGTTAACGAAAGAGCCCAGTTCGGCAGCGTCTTCATTCGCCATTCGTGTTGCCTTGGTCGATGATGCCCACCAGTTGATATCTGTGTTCCGTGGAGTTATCGAAGAGAGTTCCATGATCCGAACGGGATATCGCAATGGGCAGATTTTGCAGGCTACGGCGGTAGCGGCGAAGATTGATTTCCACGGCTGCCGTCCCGCTGCAATGGAGGATGCCGCAGTCACTGTGGCTTGGATTGTTTTGGTGGTGGCGTCGGGATCGAGAATTGGGATTTCTCTAAATATTTCCGGATTCCAATGTGTCAGGTACTCTTGCCAGAGCCGTTGGCTCCGGCGATGATGGTGAATCTGGACTTTTCACCGCGAAGAAACAGGCACTTGAGACGACGGCGGTGACTTGCGATCCGCACGCATCTACGCTGAACGCTGCCGTTCAATAACGAGTCCCGCGGGCTGCTTCTGCCATCTTTCGTGCGATCTTAATCCAGTTCTCAGCCATGGGTATAGTCTACTCCGGCCCAAATGCGGCGTGAAATTCCAGTCAGATGGGGAATCAAAGCACCGACTCCAGCCTTCACAACGAAGAGAAATGGCGGGCTAGAAGTCCATGAAGCTCGTTGCCCGGTTTCCGGGCTGCGTTCTTTGATCCCCATGTCTTATATAGCCCAAGGTAAGCGTAGTTCTCTGTTTGACCCGCGACCGAATGCCCGTAAGCAAAAAGTAGCTGTAGACCGGGTTGCCTGAAGTGGTAATACCCGCCAATATCGATCAATGCAGCGGCCTGTGTCTGCGGCGTGGCAAACCCTTCATGCGCATGAGAAAACAGTTCAGCCGCAAGTTGTAGTCTGTTGCCAATGTCGCGTTGGATCAGCCATCCCCCGTAAGGATAGCTGCGATACTGAGTCTGGTGGATGATCGTGTATCCGCCGCCGCCGTAAGATGTCCAAGGCCCCCAATCCTTTTGCACCCAGATGGGTAGTTTGTACCAGACCCTCCCCACACTCAATCCCTTGGAGTAGCTGCCGGTTGGCAGCTCCAGCATGGTGAACGAACCAAATTCAGGCCGGAGCTTAGTCTGTTTTACGAACCTGTATTTCAATCCCAGCTCAGTATCCGTAATGCCATAGGCGCTGGGACCAACTCCGCCTGGAAAGTAGATGGGATTGTTCGATGGCCGGATGGCCCCAAAAGGCACGACCACATGAATCTGAACGTTGGGAACGGCACCCCAGTTGAATTCACACGCCGGTCCATTGGGATCGGTTTCAACCGGCGTGCTCGATACGGTGCCAAACGTATAGAACTCATAATGCCGAAAATCCACCGGCTCGGGATCATCGGTCTGAAACGGAGGACCGGCCCACAGCTTCGCGGATGCCAGAGTAAACAGCAGAAGTAGCATTAATTTTCGGCAACTATGATCGAACTTCATCGATTCCCCTGTCCCGCTTACTTCCGCAGTAAGCAGTCCGCGAATGGCGGAAAGGTCAGCAGCAGTCCAATCCCCAGCAGCACGAATGCCGCGGTAATCACCTTTGCCATCGCGATCGTCTTCGCTCCCCAGAACCGCGCCAATACGATCCAGGTCACCAGCCAGATCGCGATTGCTACCGTACTCACGCCTGACAGCGGTCCAGTAGGCGAATAAAACGTGAGCAACCTCGCCACAGCCTTAGAACCATCCCCGGCGAGAGCCAGAACCCCGAGAACAAAGCAACCAACACCAGCGGCTAGAATTGCCGCTCCCGCTGCTCCATTCCAAAAATTTTCGCTGTTGGTTTTCACTTCGTCTCCTGTAGCAGGTTGATCGTCGGTCCGCCTTCGACCGGCGCAGCCTTATCGATCAAAGCGCCGAAGCCAGCCGCAATTCCCGCCGCCAGAAAAGCAATCAGAGCGAACGCCAGCACAGCGGTCCTCAACTGCCGGTTGACTTCGATATTCCTTCTGTATTTGGTCAACACATACGCAACCATGGTCATTGCAATCGGCGACATCCAGGCGATATGTTCCTTCCACTCCATCCCTAGCGCGTGCCATCCAACAGTCGTCGCGCTCGATTTTAAAAGATACTGTGGATACCGGGCCAGATTTGTAACGCCCGCAGGCGGAATGGCGCGATACCACGGATAGATAACATAAGCTCCCGACAGAACCGCTGCCCACCCCAGCACCACCAGGCAAATCAGATAAAGGCGTTCGCGACGGTATCCCTTGGAAGTCAATAGTGAAGGCTGCTTGACATAAGTCGATCGACACAGTTCCACGACAACTCCATAGATCGCCATCAGGAAGAAGACGCCAAACAGCATTCCATGAATGGCGGTGAGGAAAGCACGCAAAGTAATTTCCATCAAACACTCCCGGGGCGAAGTTCGGCATGTGAAAAGAAATGTGCCCATTCGCCGTTTCAAATCTTCTGCTTTTCTATTTATCCAAGAACCTTCCAGTCGGTCTGGCTACTATCGGGTCGCACAGAAATTTTTATCTTCGTTTCCATACTGCCGATATCTAAAATTCACAATTCATCTCAGCCTCAAACTGCATCTGTCATAAAAGAGTCTCATATCGCTGTTAAAGGAGCACTCCCCATGCCCCGAAAATCCAAATCGACTTCCGCGAGCCGATCTACGTCTCGTCCTCAACCGAAGTCTTCAAAGAAACGAGCGACAAGCGTGTCCGAACAACCCATGTTCGGGCAACCGAAACCATCGTCGGATCCGACCCGCTTCGTGGTTCCGCATCCGTCGGACAACCAGGAGTACCAGCGGGTAAACAAGCATCTGCTGCAAGCCGTACCAGCCGCGCGTGCTGGAGAAGGCAGTGCAGCGGAGCCGGTGATCTCTCTTGCCTCCGCGCTCGGAAGCGGCGGCCCAACCGCAGTCAGCTCCATCGAAGCCTCCGGCCAGATCGTATTTCACTGTGTGGGAGATACCGGCAGCGTCCGCAGCCCGGCAACCCAGTCCCTGGTCGCCGATAAAATGGTGGCCGATTTCAAGGAAGCCAATCCAGCCAGCGTGCCGGCCTTCTTCTATCACTTAGGCGACATCGTATATAGCTTCGGCGAGGCGCGTTACTACTACGACCAGTTTTACGAGCCTTACCGGGACTATCCGGCACCCGTCTTCGCCATCCCCGGCAACCACGACGGGCTGGTTTACACCGGCGATCGCGATCGCACGCTCGAAGCTTACCTGCGGAATTTCTGCGCGGACAAGCCTGTGCACACGTCGGAAGCGGGCGCGTTGATGCGGACGGCTATGACGGAGCCGGGCGTCTACTTCACGTTGGAGGCTCCCTTTGTGCGCATCCTCGGCGTCTACAGCAATGTTCTGGAAGACCCCGGCGTCATTTCGAGCGAGAGCGATACCACTTCGCCGGTCAGCGATGTGCAGCTGGAGTTCCTCGCTGCAGGCCTGAAGCGGGCGAAGGCCGACATCGCCGCCGGCAGCTTTACCGGCGCGGTGCTGGTTTCCGTGCATCACCCGCCGTTTACTTACGGCGGGGTCCATTCCGGCAGTCCGCGCATGCTGGCGGATTTAGATCAAGTCGCGAAAACCGCAGGCTTCTGGCCGCATGCGGTCCTCTCCGGGCACGCGCACAATTACCAGCGCTTCACGCGCAGCGTCGGTCAGTTTCAAATTCCCTATGTCGTAGCTGGAAGCGGCGGCCACAACATCACGCCGCTGCGGCGGGGAGAAACCGGCGCCATTCGTACCCCCGAAGCAGTGACGGACACGCTGACGTTTGAGAACTATGATGATCGCCATTACGGTTATCTGCGCATCACGGTCACTGCTGAACTGCTGAAAATTGAATTCCACCCCGCCGAAGACGGCAGCTCAGAGAAAACACCGGATGACCGGGTCGCCGTCGACTTAGCCACACGAAAATTGGTTACGGTGTAAGAAAGCGGGTGCCTCATCCTTTGCGCAGCAAAGGATGAGGCAGGAAGAACGCGCTAACGCGCAGCCCCGACGGTCTCCTGCTTGCTAGCGCCAAGTTCGGCGAGGCGCTTGGCCAGCAGCTTTTCCAGATTTTCGAGGGCCGCCGTGAAGCCTTCGATGCCTTCCTTCAACTTGTCCGTCGCCATGCGGTTCTCGGCGTGCATTTTGTCGAAGGTCTGCTTGTCGATGGTTAGCTTTTCAATTTGCAGGTTCTTGGCTTTGGCTGGATCGAGCTTGCGCTGTAAATCTCCCTGGTTGGATTCCAGCTCTTCAATCAACTTCGGAGAAATAGTCAGCAAATCGCATCCGGCCAATTCCTGAATTTCGCCAATGTTGCGGAAGCTCGCCCCCATGACCACCGTCTTATAGCCGAATTTCTTGAAATAGTTGTAGATCGTAGTCACCGACTGTACTCCGGGATCCTCTGCCCCATGGAAGTCTTTGCCGGTATCTTTCTTGTACCAGTCCAGAATGCGACCGACGAAAGGCGAAATCAGGGTCGCATGTGCTTCCGCGGAGGCTACCGCCTGATGAATGCCGAACAGCAGCGTCATATTGCAGTGGATGCCCTCTTTCTCCAGGATCTCCGCCGCGCGAATCCCTTCCCAGGTGGAGGCTAGCTTGATGAGCACGCGTTCCCGCGACACGCCGCCCTTTTCATACTGCTCGATAATCTCCCGCGCCTGCTTGATCGAACCCTCGGTGTCATACGACAAGCGGGCGTCGACTTCTGTCGACACGCGACCCGGAATAATCTTCAAAATGCGTTTTCCAAACTCCACAGCCAAGCGCTTGAACGCCAGGTTTGCGACTTCCTTGTCCTTGGCGTTGTCGCCCATTTCCTTTTTGGCATCGAGCAGCACCGCATCCATGATCGGCTGATACTGCGGCATTTGCACCGCCGTCGTGATCAGAGAAGGATTCGTGGTGGAGTCCTGCGGCTTGATCTTTTCGATTTCCTGAATCTCTCCGGAATCGGACACGATCACGGTCATGGCGCGAAGTTGTTCAAGCTGCGATTTCGGCATAATTCCTCCTGGCTGATACTGATGTGTTCTTTATAGGAAAAGTCGGCATGCGGATCGTCCTCTTATATTAGATGCCTTGGCTCGATAAACGCACCACGCCAACCCGCAATTCGCATCCCTGCGATGCCTTCTTCTACTCTTCAGTTTATAGCGGGATCAATTGTCAGTGCAGTCGGATCGTAGCTGGAGTCAGTCTGGACCCTTCGGCTTTGCTCAGGGCAGGTTCCGCACAGCGGAGTGAAGAATCCCGAGAATTCTAGCCTCCTAAGCATGACCATCATCCTCTGGATGACTTGTGAATGGATGAACCACTGGGACCTCTAATTCGAGGTGGATGCACCAAAATGGTCCGCCAGGACTTTCAAAATGGCCTGAGGTTCGTGACTGGGAACCACATAATTCACTCCCGGCAGAACCAGATTCCCAAGCGGGGACAATGCGATGATGGGGATATGTGGACGAATTTCTCGAATCTGCTGCACAACACTCTCAAAGGGCAGATCCGACACATCGACATGCACCACAACAGCGTCTACATCTGAAAAGCGCTGGAAGAGTTGAATGCCAAAGGTGCCGTTGTAGGCAGTAATCACGTTGTGCTTGGAGGTTTCAAGCACCAGCTTTCGCGCCGAAAGTCCCTCAGGTTGTTCGATTTCAATCATCAGCACAATTAAGCGCATCGGGTCTGCCTCACCGTTGAATTGTAGCAATGGGCTGCGTGGCTATCTGCCGATTGCATGAGTTCTGTAAGATGCGAGGGTCCGGGGAAGTGGCACATTCACTCCTCATCCGCAATGACAGAATTACGCAGCCATCCCAGCCCCTCGATTTCGACTTCGACCACATCGCCAGGCTGTATCGGCCCCACTCCCGCGGGAGTGCCGGTTGCAATCAAATCCCCTGGATTCAGCGTCATTGCGGCGGATATATACCGCAGCAACGTGGGAATATCGAAGATCAAATCCCGGGTTGAACCGCGCTGCTTCACCTCACCGTTCAACCGGGTTGTCACCGACACTCCGGCATTTGGATCGACGGCGTCGGAAACGATCGGCCCCACCGGACAAAAGGTATCGAAGCCTTTAGCGCGCGACCACTGGCCATCGCTTTTTTGCAGGTCGCGGGCGGTCACATCGTTCACGATTACATACCCTCGGATATAAGCTCGGACGTCTTCCTCATCCTTCAACTTGTAACAGGTACGCGCGATCACCACTCCCAGCTCGCCCTCAATCGGCGGACAAACACAACACATAGTCGACTCAGGAGCTCGGAACCGTAACTACAATCTCCGGAGAACTCGCGCTCCTGTTACCAGCGCCATCCACCGCAACTACCGAATAGGCATAGGTGTGGCCGGGCTGCGCGTGCAAATCGCGAAATGCTGGCGCAACAATGCGGTTTGTGAGGTCTTCCGGGGCCATCCGTTCTGGAGCAGCCTGGCCGGAACCCACATCGCGCCGGTAAATAATGTATTGTGAAAAATCGGGCTCAACATTGCTCGACCACGAGAGATCCACCTCAGGCTGTCCACCGTTGATTTCCGCCGCGACGGGCACGGCCGCCAGACCTGACGGGGCGGCGGGCGGAAATTTGTCTTGCGTGTAAATATCGACCGGCGCGCTGGGGGCGCTGGCCACCTGAATCCACTGCGCTCCGACCTTCAGACGAGTGACGCGCGCAGCTACGTAGCGATAATTACGGCTGAATACTACGTTGCTGTCGAGTGCTTTGCCCATGTCTGCCCCGTCTGAAATTGGCGCGATCCGCAACGTCTGCTCAGTGGGCTCGGCAGCCGGCGGCAAAGCAGCAGGTGTCTTGCTGTTCGAGCCAGCTTTCGTTACAAGTAAAGTTCGCTGTAGTTGGATCGAGGTGTCCGGCTGCAGATCGGCGACGGCTTGCCAGTGAAGTATCACTCCGCGTTCCGCCATAGTCGCAGACAAATTCTGTATAGCTGGCGGGGCCGCACCGGCGAGCGCCGCGGCTCTGTTGGATGGGCCTGCGCTGCGCCCATGCTTGTTAACGCCGGCGACTTCGTACGTAATCGCATGAAGCGGGCCTGTCGTGAGGGTCGAGGGCAAACTGTCGGCATAAGCGGCAGGCTTGCCTGGCGCTGAAAAAATAGTGGCGATAGTCTGGCAGGGCACAACATGCAACTGGCGGCAGACTTGCAGTTTCACGGGTCCGCGAATCTTGAGCTTGTCGGTCGTTTCGCTGGGTGTATTCCACTGCAGGTTCACCCGGTTGCCGACGCGAGCCGCTGTCAGGTCGAGAATGGGTTTTGGCAACTGGAGCGAGGGCGGTTGCGGACCGGCTGCCATTCCACAACCGAGCGTACAGATAGAAATGGAAACCGCACAACAGATCGCCAGCGCGGCTACACATCGCCGGCGTTTGTGCCGTATAGTTTCAGTGGGATTCCGCGCTTCGACGCCCCACATTGAGAAGAGATTCATGCGGTTTCAGCCTAGCAGAAGTGGCGTGAAGGCTCGATGCTGGGTATCGGTAAATTCGTTAGCGTGACTTTGGATCTGGGTGCCCCACGTCTCGCCTTTGAGACGTGGGCTCATAACGTTTTCACCACAAACGTTTCTTTGCGACAGCCCCAGCTAGATCAGTTTTCCTGTAGGTGTAACCCAGCGGAACGACTGGCAGCCCCGTCTATAACAACAGGAAAACTGATCTAGGCTGGCAGGATCGCCTGAAACGCCTGTTGCAGCGAAGAGTGATCGAAAACGAATGCCGACTGCTGCAGCTTGGCTGGAATCGCTCGAGTGCTGGACAACAATGCCTCATCGGCCATTTCTCCAAAGAGCAGACGCAACGCGAACGCCGGGACTGAAGCCAGTGCAGGCCGATGAAGATGGTGGGCCAGCGTCCTTGTAAACTCCGCGTTGGTAACAGGTTGTGCGGAGACAACATTTACCGGCCCTTCAATTTCGTGAGTGTCTATACAGAAGTCGATGACCCGCAGCACATCTGGAAGGGAAACCCAACTCATCCATTGCTGGCCGCTGCCCAGCTTGCCTCCGGCGCCGGAACGGAACAGCGAAAGCATCTTTCCCAGTGCGCCGCCTCCCTCCGCTAAAACGACGCCGAAGCGTAGGCAGATAACCCGAATTCCGAGATCGGCAGCGGGGACGGCAGCAGCCTCCCATTCTCTGCAAACCTCCGGTAGAAACCCAGTGCCGGAAGAGGAGGATTCCGTCAAAATCTCTTCTCCACGATCGCCGTAATAGCCCACAGCCGAGGCACAGATCAACACTTCTGGCCGACGCTCGAGACGTGCCAGCAGCTCCACCAGCGACTGGGTCGTGCAGACGCGGCTTTCGCGAATCTGGCGTTTCTTTTCAGCGGTCCACCTGCCCTCGGCCACGCTTTCTCCGGAGAGGTTGATGGCCGCGCGAATGCCGCTCAAACGTCGCATTTCCTCGCGAAATTCGAAACGATATGGATTCCAGAAATAATTGGAGGAGCCGGGTTGCGGCGTGCCTCGTGTCAGCGTCGAATAAGGGACCGCCTCCGACTCCAGATGGCTCCGAAGTGCGTGGCCTACAAATCCGGAGGCGCCGGAAATAAGTACTTGGGGGAAGATGTCCATCGCTACCCGGTTGGCCTGCGCAGAGATTTATTTCTCACATTTAGATGCAGTTCAACGGCATATGGCTGTACAGCAGATCATTTGGAAAACTCTATAGGGAAATGGAAGCTTTTGTTTAGATTTCCGATAACTGGCACGTAGCTATAGATAAGCTTAGGCCTTTGCACGCATCTAACTACCAGGAGCAAGCCGTGGAAAAGCGTACACAACTGCCGAAACAAGTCGACTCTGAAAGTGCTGAATCCTTCATTGGCGAAAAAAAGATTGGCGAACGGATCAAACGCCTGCGTTTGAAAAAATCCATGGGCCTGGTGGAGATGGGAAAACACACTGGCCTGTCGGCGAGCTTTCTTTCACAATTGGAGACAGGCCGCGTCGTTCCCACGTTGCGGAATTTGGCGCGTATCGCCATGGTGTTCAGCAAAGATCTGTCTTACTTTTTCGATCCTGAACCGCATACCCTGTTTCGCGTGCATAGAAAATCCGAGCGAGTCCGCCTGCCCCAGAGCGGCGTAAACGATCCGACATACTTTTTTGAGAGCCTCGGGTATCTGGTTCCGGACCGCACCCTCGACCCTTATCTAGCCGAGTTCATTCCACTGAAAAAGGGAGTTGAGGTGCGGTCGCACGTTCATTCCGGTTTCGAGTTTCTCTATGTGCTGAGCGGAGAAATGGACATTCGCCACGGAAGCCAGAGCTATGTCCTTGAGCCGGGAGATTCGGTCTATTTCGATGCCAGCACGCCTCACAGCTATCGGTCTGCTGGAACGGAAAAGTCTACCGTGATCATTGTCACCCAACACCAGACGGTGATGCCGCAGCCATCGATGAATCTGCGTCCCATGGGAACATCCCTCGCAGGAGTCCTGCGTAGCGGAGCCTCTGCTGCTAAAGAGAAACGTGAGAACCCGGGCAATAAAAATGGTCTCAATCTCGATCCAGAATCACAGTTTCCCGAGGTGACTGAATCGCTCTGATCGTTTCAAGTTTGGCATTCACTCAGCTACGCCTCGTCCAGCTCGCTTTTCAGCGTAAGAACATCTCCGCCAAATCCTGCCAACAATCAACACGGCGATACTCGGTCGTGCCGATATTGTGAGGCGAGGTGAACAAAATTCCTTCTCCACGAAAACTTGCAAGATTATGCGGCATGTCGTCGATAAGAAAGTCCGCGTGCAGAATGCTCTTATCTCCGCAGAACACGAAATTCTGCGGCGAGAGAAACGCGAAATGACGGCGCAGCCAGCGATACTTCGGGCCGAATGAATTCGGAAATGCCATTGCGGCGGTTGCTATAAAAACTTCGTAACGCAGACTGATTTGCCGCAGCACTTCCTGACTGCCTGGAATAATCGGAAGGTTCTCAAAAAAATCTTCGCTTTGCAGATATGTTTCGATCAACTGCTGGCCTCCGGGTGGAAGCACCTGCCAAAGCCATTTCCCTTGCAGGTCGATTTTGGTAAAGTTTGTTTTTTGCTGGCGATTGTAGCGGGCCAATAGCTCGCCGAGCGCATCCGCCATCACTTCATCCATGTCCACTGCGATTCGTTGCATAGGAGAAGGAATTAATCCTCCCGCACAGGATGGTCGGAACCTGTAGCGGCCGCTTGCGACTGCGAGGAGGTTTGGGCAGGGCCAGCCGGCTTTTTCCCCGCGGGCGGAAGCTGGATCGCGTCGGTGAGATCGACTGCCGGGTTGTAAGAAAGAAAGCGTCCACAGGACTCGCAGAAATGGACGGCGCCCTCGCGGATCTCGTTCCATCTTTGCGGACGGACCATCATCTGACAGGCGGAACAGCGCTGCCGCTCAACCTGCGCCACGGCAAATTTTCGGGCTGCGGAAATGCGATCGTATTCCGCCAGCAGCGTAGCATCCACGCTGGCGCGAATCGCATTCCGTTCTTGCATCAGTTCCACCCGCTGGTTCTCATCGCGGTCCCGCCCTAGCTGCGCATCTGCCTTTTCGTTTGCCAGCGCCAGCTTCTGGTTCACCATTGTTTCGTCCAAAGTTCTTTGCTGGGTTTCGAGTGCTTCGGTCTGCATAAGACTGGCGAACTCAAGCTCTTCAATGCGATCAATCTCCTGCTTGCAGAACGCGATCTGATGCTCCAGCGCCTTCATCTGATCGTCGCTTTGCACGCTGTCCAGCTGGACGCGGTAGCGAGCGCCTTTCTGCCGCAAATCTTCCGTCTCGGATTCCATTCGACGGCGCGCCGCAGACTCTTTCGCAAGCGCACGCACGTTCTCTTCAAGAAGACGTGTGGTCTCCAACACGGCAGCTTCGCGCGCAGAAATTTTCTGTGAGTAGCTTGCCAGTTGCGCCGTCAGCGCGGCGGCCTGCTGTTCCGCATCCTGCAGGTGGGCGAGTTTGGCCAGTTCAGCATGCATAAAGAAGGGCGAAATCGCAGTCTAGCATGCGGGCGGCAGCTGCGATGCCTGACGCATGCAAGCTGCCTACTTCCATTCGGAAGCTGATCGCGTTCCTGTAAACTGCCGTGTTCGGAAAAAAATGGCCGGGAGTGCAGCGGAATGCGTAGAACACTTTCTTTTGCGGGTTGTTTCGTGTTCGCCTTGAGTGCTTTCGCGCAGACCGCTCCGCATGCCGGCGGCAAGATTTGGACCGTCAGCGATATCTTCCAAACCGGCGGACCGACTGGTATCGCGCCGCACGATTACCTTTGGACTCCAGACAGCGCCGACGTGACCTATCTATCGCACGACACGCAACACGGCCAGCCGAACGATGTCATCACAGTTAGAGCGGCAAATAGCGCGGCTTCTGTGCTGGTTCCGGGAACCAGGCTGGCGGCCATTTATGGCGCGGAGAACGACGAGCGGGACCGCGACCATCGCGCACGGTATGGCCTGTCGAGCTATCACTGGTCGCCCGACAGCCGGCGAATGCTGTTCGACAACACGGGCACGCTTTGGCTCTACGATCTGGCCAATAAAAATGCCGTGCAGGCTGCGATCACCGGCTCCGGCAGCGGCGACGACCCTAAATTTTCTCCGGACGGCAAGCTTGTCTCCTTCATCCGCGATCACAATCTGCATGTGATGACACTCCAAGGACTGCATGACATGGCGGTGACCAACACTCCGCAAGACACATTGTTGAACGGCGAAGTCGATTGGGTCTATGAAGAGGAACTTGATGTTCGGAGCAATTACTTCTGGGCTCCGGACTCGAAGCACATCGCTTTTTTACAGATGGACGAGTCCACCGTGCCGACATATCCAATTACGAATTGGAGTCCGACACACAGCACCGTATATCAACAGAGATATCCGCAGGCGGGCGACCCAAATCCCGGAGTTCGCATAGGAATTGTGGGCCCGAGTGGCGGCAACATTACATGGCTGCACATTCCACTTGCGCAGCATAACGACTACGTCCCGCGCTTTGGCTGGGTCGACAATCATCATGTATGGATCGAGGTGCTGAGCCGCGATCAGAAACACATCCAGCTATACTTCGCGGACACAGATACAGGACTGGCCCGACCGGTGATGAAGGAAAGAGAGAACAAATTTTTCGACGCATCGTACGAGGTTCATTTTCTAAAAGGACAGTTCCTCTGGACCAGTTGGCGAGACGGCCACACACATATCTATCTCTATTCCTATGACATCAAAAATCCAATGGCGAAAAACGCACTGCTGGTCCGCCAGTTGACGCACGGCGACTGGGAGGTGCTGAGTATCGCTGGAGTGGATGAGAAGCAATCTACCGTCTATTACACCTCAAATGAAACCGATCCCCGGGAAGAGATGCTCTGGGCCATTCATCTCGACGGCAGCGGCAAAAAAATGTTGAGCACCATGCACGGTGTCCATCTTATTTCTCTTTCGCCAGACGCCTCCCACTATGTCGATACGGTTTCGAATTTGATGAAACCTCCCGTTGCCAGCATCTGCGACATGTCTGGATCGTGCAGTCCCTTCTGGCGGTCGCGCCCTCTGAACGCATACGATCTGGTCGCGCCCACCATGTTTTCGGGCAAAACTTCCGACGGCACTACACTCCTTGGCGAACTGCTTTTGCCGCCCGATCTGCATGAGAAAGCCAGCGTGCCACTGATTGTGAATCCCTACGGCGGTACAGAGGCGCAAATCGTGCGGAATCAATTCGGCGAAGGTGGCTCCGTTGGTCAACAAGGCACGCTGTTCGATCAACTGCTGATGCAGCATGGCTTCGCGGTTCTCCATGTCGACAACCGTGGCATGGGCAACCGTGGACGCGCTTTCGCGGAGGCTGCCTATCGTGACTTTGGTCCCGTGCAATTGCAGGACCAGCTCACCATGGTGGATCAGGTGCTCGCGCGATATCCGCAGCTCGATCCAAAGCGAATGGGCTGGTGGGGCTGGAGTTGGGGAGGCACCTTCACGCTCTATGCGATGACGCATTCCAACCGATTTATGGCGGGAGTTTGCGTGGCGCCGGTCACCGGCTGGGACCTTTATGATTCCATTTACACCGAGCGTTACCTTGGCCTGCCTGCGGAAAACAAGCAGGTCTATCGCGATGACTCGGTCATCAACAGCGCGACGCAACTGCATGGAAATCTGCTGATGGTTCATGGCACGGGCGACGATAACGTCCACCTGCAAAACACGATTCAGATGATCGAAAAATTTGTAACCGCCGATGTTTCATATAGGCTTCTGCTCTATCCGGGCAAGACGCATTCGATTGCCGGACGCGAAGCGCGGACCCAATTATTCAACGCGATCCTGCAGCAGTTTGAAACAAACCTGAAGCCTGTTTCGACAGCGAAATAAGCGGGTGCCCCATGTCTCGATTCTGAGACATGGGTTTACTTTGATGGGAAAGGAGTAACAACCATGCCTCATCCATCCGAACGCCCCGACACGCACAATTTAGTGCGCGGCCGCGCCACAGTGGGCGACTTTGAGCTGACCATCTGCACCGACGGAACTTACTGTCTGGATGGCGGCGCGATGTTCGGCGTAGTGCCTAAACCGCTGTGGGAAAAACGCGCGCCGGCGGACGAGTTGAACCGGGTGCTGCTCGGCGCGAACACCGTCATCGTGCGTACCGGCAAGCACACCGTGGCCATCGAAACCGGTTTAGGAAATAAGCTTCCTCCAAAGCTGCGTGACATTTACGGCGCCAGCGAAATGCTTCCCAGGAGCCTGGAGGCCGCCGGGGTTCGACCGGAAGAGGTCGATATCGTTATCAATTCACACCTGCATTTTGACCACTGCGGATGGAACACGACCAGAAACGATGCTGGCCAGATCGTTCCAACATTTCCAAATGCCCGCTACTTCGTCCATCGCGGAGAAGTGGAGCACGGCCATAAACAGTTGGAGCGCGACCGCATCAGCTACATCAGCGACAACTACGATCCGCTGATCGCGTCCGGACAGATGACGCTGATCGAGGGCAGCCACGCAGACATCGTACCGGGCATATCGTGCGAAGTTTACCCCGGCCACACCGCACAGATGATGGTCATCTACATTGATTCCGCCGGCCAGCGCGCCAGCTATGTGTCGGACCTGATTCCGACCAGCGCCCATCTCGATGTCAGCTGGGTGATGGGCTACGATCTATACCCGTTGACGTGTATAGAGGAACGCAAGAGGTTCTACCAGCGGGCAATTCCGGAGAAGTGGCTCGTCCTGTTCACGCATGACCACGACCATCCGATGGGCACAATCGAACTGAATGAAAAAGGAAAACCTGAGCTGCGGCCCGCGGTGTGATCTATTTGTAACTTTATTTGTGCCATATCGATGGGAGCAGCAGATACGGCTTCCATCAGAAGAACCTCAGCGGCTCACTAGCAGTTCGGGTTGCAGTTTAGACAGGACTGGCGCGACTCCCGGGAAATACGCATTCGTGACGTATTGGTAGAGCATGCGATGCGTGTTGAAGTAGGAGCCATTGATGGCCAGGGACATGCGCATAATCTCCGACCATTTTTCGGGATAGCGATAGTAGAGAGGCAGAATTTCATTCTCCAGTTTTTCATACAGCGACTCAGCCTCTTCCGCTTCATCGACCGACTCTGCAATGGCCCAGCCAGTCGCGCCTTCGATACAGCCCTCAATCCACCAGCCATCGAGAGTACTGAGGCTCGGAACTCCGTTCATCGCTGCTTTCATCCCACTGGTTCCAGAGGCTTCATAAGGCACCCGCGGCGTGTTCAGCCATAAGTCGGCGCCGCCGGTGAGGATAACTCCCAGGTCCCACTCATAGTTTTCCAGATAGACGATGCGCAGCAGATCGGAATTGAGCGTGGCCGCTGCCTCGAACACATGGCGAATGATGGTCTTACCCAGTTCATCGTGCGGATGGGCTTTTCCAGCATAGACAATCTGCAGGCCGCCATATTCTTCCGCAATTCGCGCCAGGCGTTTTGCATCTGTAAACAGCATGTCGGCCCGTTTATAGGTGGCGGCGCGACGGGCAAATGCGATGGTAAAGCGGTCCTCTTGAAGATGCACCCCGGTACGCTCGGCCACCGTGGAGATAAGCGCCCGTTTTCCCTCCAGATGTCGGCTTCGAATTTCCTCAGACGCGATGCCGATGGCGAAGCGGAGATAGAGATTGTCGTGTCTCCAGCTGGGAACCTTCTGGTCGAGGAGCGCTTGCATGGCAGGTTGAATCCATGTAGCCGCATGCACGCCGTTGGTAATTGCCTGGACGGAATAGTCGGGAAACATTTCGCGGGAGACGCGGCCATGCTGCATGGCCACTCCATTGACATAGCGGGAGAAGCGCAGCGCAACATAGGTCATGTTCAACATGCCGTCGTGGCAACAGCCAAATTTTTCGAGCGCCTGCGCTCTTTCGTCGCCCAGGATCTGGCGGGTTTGTTCCATTGAAAATCGGTCGTGACCCGCAGGAACAGGGGTGTGAGTGGTGAATACGCAGCGCTCGCGAACGGCATCCAGGTCGAATTGAGTGGCTTCGAGAAGATTGCCTTCCCCGTTTTTGTCTTCCCTTTCATTGCCTTCCCTCTCATAGACCTGTTCTTCCAACAGCCCCAGGGTCAGCAGTGCGGCATGGCCTTCATTCATGTGAAAAACAGCCGGTTGGCAACCGAGCGCCGCGAGAATGCGTACGCCGCCCATCCCGAGGACCGTCTCCTGACAGAGTCGATAGAAAGTGTCGCCGCCATAAAGATGGTCCGTCAATTGGCGGTCCCAGGAATCGTTAGGATCTAAATCTGTATCGAGAAAAATCACGGGGACAATGTGACGGGAGATGCCGACGATATCCTTGCGCCATGCACGAACCATGACGGGCCGACCCTGAATTGTGATTGCGGCCACCGGGCCGAGTGCCTGCAATATCTCTTCCGGCTTCCAGGGTTCGTCTTCCTCCGACTGCCTGCCGTCGGCACTCAAATGCTGGCGAAAATATCCCTTGCGATGCAAAAGGGTCACCGCGACCATGGGAAGACCTGTATCGGCCGCGGAACGAAGCGTATCGCCCGCCAACACTCCGAGTCCACCGCTATAGGTGGGAATATGCGGGGCAACCGCAATTTCCATGGAGAAGTAGGCGATCTGTACATGTTTCCAGTCGCCGCCGGGTTGCTGCGGTTCGAAAGAATCCTGAGGAGTGACTGCCATTACCCGAATTTTACCAGCGGTCGCAACGGGAGTTAATCGGAATGCCGGATTTTCACAAGGGCTTGCTGCGTCCCGAATCACTTACCTGGAAATTGGCGGATAACGCAATGTGAAATTGAAGTTTCCAGACTCACTAGACCGGGTGGTTTAGCACTCCTGCTGCGGCCGCATGCAGGCGGTCCCAGATGGCATCGAGCCATGCTAAATGTTCCGGCTTCATCAGTACGGAACGGAGACAGGTAACGCTCGCTGGGTCCCGCATATCCGGGTTCGCGGCGGAATTCGATGCTGGCCAGGTGTTTGGCGGAAACAATTCGCGGGGCAACTGCACCAGCGCCAGATGCAGATCTCTCTGTGCCGCAGCGTCGAAAACAGCCCGCGCGCGGGCGGAGCTCTCGTCCATCGTGGCTCCGCGTACCGCCCAAACGACGATGTCCAATTCAGGTTCAATCGGCGCGATGAAAAACTCAGAAGCGCGCAGACGCCGATGCAGTTCGACAGCAGCGGCGCGGCAGGCTTCCAACATGGCCGCGAAATCTCCCGCACGTGTTAGCGGCAGCAAACGTTGAGTTGCCCAAAGGGCGACCGCTGCCGCACCAGCCCGGGAACATTCCAGGCTGATCTCTCCCAGATGCAGTTCGTCCGACGTGAAGTAGGTGTAGGGCGAATCATGTTGATAAAAGCGGCCGACGGATGGGTCCTGAAATAAAATGCAGCCGCAGCCATAGGGTTGCAAGCCATGCTTGTGCGGATCGATGACAATTGAATCGACTGCGGGCAGCGCCAGATATGCCGCCGCCGCTTCCGCGCCCAGGTTCGACGCCAGCGTGAAATAGCCCCCATAAGCGGCATCCACATGAATGCGAAAACTATATTTTTCGCGAAGGATACCGATTTGCTGCAGCGGGTCGACCGCGCCGAGAGCGGTAGTTCCAAGCGTAACGACTATCGTACTCACGTCGCCGTGCGCCAGCCTGCGCTCCAAAGCCTCGAGTGAGATTCTGCCGCGAGGATCTGTTGCCACGGAATCGAACGGCAGTTGCAGAACGCGGCAAATTCGAGCATGGGTGTAGTGCGCCTGCTGGGAAGCCACGATGGTTCTGCCCGGAGCCAATTGACCGGCGATCCAAAGCGCTTCAAGATTCGCAAAAGTACCGCCGCTGGTCAGATGACCGAGATGGGTCGCCCAGCCAAACATTTTCGCCAGGTCGCCCACGGCTTCAATTTCCATTTGCGAGCTGGCCCTCCCGCCGTCGAGTGCGTGGTTGTTAGGATTGATCCAGGTCGCAAGAGCATAGGCAGCGCGGGCGATGGGATGGGGCGGCTTGAGCATTTGGCCCGCGTAAAGTGGATGAAAATAAGGATAATTCTGCTGCAATCGGCCAGCCGCCTCGTCCAGCACACGAAGCATGGCGGCATGATCCAGATGCTGAGACGGCCCCACGGGCAGCGCGGAGAATCCGGCAGCCAGCGTAGGAAGGGCTTCTTCGAGCAGAGCGAGCGACTCAGTCTCAAATATCATTCGTCCCCGCCAGCATAGCCCATCGCCGGGAAGTTTCGCTTCCAGCAACCCGGCCTGGAGATGAGGTGTCGGCAAAATATTCGGCTAACCTTCATTTTTTTCTTGCATTTGGCCGAAACCTGCTACACTGGGGCTGCGTTCGAATAGAACCGGGCAGTTGTAGACTTTGCCCAAAAGCGCAAGTTTCTGCTTGTAGTCGCTCCGATTCCCTTCAGCGTAATTCAAACCGATTAGGAAATAAGATTCAAATGGAACAAGGTACAGTGAAATGGTTCAACGACGCGAAGGGCTTCGGCTTTATCTCGCGCCAAAATGGTGAGGATGTCTTTGTGCATTACTCTGCGATCAACTCAAACGGATTCAAGAGTCTGCAAGAAGGCCAGGCCGTGCAATTCAACGTTGTGAAGGGACCGAAGGGCTGGCAAGCGGCTGACGTTCAGCCTCTGTAAGCAAGCGCTAGGTTTTACCACGAAAGGGCAGGGGAGAAATCCTTTGCCCTTTCGTGTTTCCGCCAGCTTAAGCATCCGGCTCCCGGGTGCCCCAGGTCTCGCTGTTGAGACCTGGGTGAGTAAGTTTGTACTGAAATCTGCATCCCAGATCAGCAGGCAATCACTTCGATTTCCACCAGCGCATCTTTCGGCAGACGGGCTACTTCCACAGTCGAGCGCGCCGGAGCAGGAACACCGTCCTGCTGAAAATACTCGCCGTAAATAGAATTCATCGCGGCGAAGTGGTTCATATCCTTGAGAAAAACGGTTGTTTTAACAACGTTGGAAAGCTTCAATCCCGCTGCGGCCAGTACGGCTTGTAAATTCTTGAGCACGCGATCCGTTTGCGCCTCGATACCTCCGGAGACAAGCTGTCCCGTAACCGGATCCAGCGCCACCTGGCCGGAGGTGAAAACGAAATTGCCGATGCGGATGGCCTGCGAATAGGGTCCAATCGCCGCAGGCGCTTCGGGCGATTGAATTGCTGATCTGGGCTCGCTCATCTCAACTCAAATTGTAGCCGACCGGCTTCAGTTCGCAACCTGCGCGGAATAGAACCAACCCCGGTAGAAGCGAATTTTGTAACGAGGTGCTACCTCGGGGAGTCCAATCGCTTTGAGGGAAATGTATGAAGCGTTCGTTCCGCGGCGGATTGTTCCTGGCCGGAGCCGCTGTAGCCTGTCTTTCGGCAGCACCGGGATCACCGCAAGTCGGCACTCCTTCCAAAACAGCTCCAACCCCACTCAACCTGGCTGCTCCTTTGCCTTCCGCGACGGAACTAAGGCAGCGTGTCCTGCAGAATCTGAAGAGATCGCAGGCCGAGCAGGAACGCTATGTTTGCAGAACGACGCGTGAGAACGACATCACCGACAAAAATGGCAATGTGAGAAAACGCGACGTGAAGCAATACGACATGTTTTTCGTGAACGGACAGGAGATCGATGAACTGACCGGCAAGGATGGGAAGCCGCTCAACGCAGACCAGCAGAAGAAAGAAGCCGACCGGGTTCAACAGAAGATCAAGCAGGATTCGGACGTGAAATATGTGGCCAAAAGGGACGCTGAAAATGAAAAGCAGCTTGACATGCTGCTGCATATGTTGCGTTTCACAAATGGACACCGGATCGATCTCCGGGGGCGTTCGACACTAGTCTATGACCTGAGCGGCGATCCCGGCGTGCATCCGAAAGGAATGGAAGAAACCTTTTTACATAACATGTCGGGGACGATCCAGGTAGATGAATCCACCGGTGAACTGGTAGATCTGAATGCACGCCTGGATCATGATGTAAAGGTAGGCGCGGGACTGCTCGCAAATCTCCATAAAGGGCTTTGGATTCATGTACGGCAGCACCGTTATTCGGACGGGGTATGGCTACCGGAGCTGGTGGAAGGCAATGGAGATGCACGTGCGGCGCTCTTCTTCCATCCTTACTTCAAGTTTGCCGAGACCATGAACGGCTGTGCGCTGACAAGCGTGAGGACGAGTGAAATCCCCATTGCGGTAACGAAAAAGCCATCTGCTGCCGGTCCGCAACCCAAGAGATCAATCAGGTAGCCTCATCAATAAATTTGTCATTCCGAGCGCAGCGAAGTCGAGGAACCTTCGGTTTGCCGGCAGAACGCGAGGTCCTTCGCTTCGCTCATTGACTGAGAATTTACAGCTTCTGCTGGCGCTGGACTTCGCGCACGCCTGGCACGCGGCGAAGCCCGTTCATAAGCCGGATCAGATGTCCTACGTCGTAGGCATCGACGACAAACTCCACGATTGCCTCCGCGCCCGTCCCCGCCTTGGTGTCGACAGCCCGGATGTTGGTTTCGTCGTCGGAGATGACGGCAGTCATCTCGCGCAGCATGCCGGCACGATCGTCGCAAAATACAGTAAGTTTCACTGGATAGGTAGCGCGCTGTGCGGTGCCTTCTTCGCTTTGCATTCGAGCCCATTCGACGGCGATGCGGCGGTCTGACTCATAGAGCAGGTTCTGCACGTTCGGACAACTGCGGGCATGCACGGCGACACCCTTGCCGCGAGTCACATAACCGACAATCTCTTCCCCGCGAATCGGGTTGCAACATCGTGCGCGATACACAAGAAGATCATTCTGCCCCTCCACCGTAAGGGAATCGGAACCTTTGCCGAAGTAGACGCGCTTCACGGCGTCCGACATTCCGGGTGTAGCTTCGACCTCTGGGGCCTGGGAGTTGGTCGCTCCCGGAACCAGGCGATTGAGCACCTGGCGTGCGGAGAACTTGCCGAACCCTATGCCCGCAAGCAGATCGACAGGATTCGCCAGCCCATAATCCGTCGCAACCTTGGCATGTTCCGCTTCTGTAAGTTGCGCCAGCGGCACTTTATATTTACGCGCCTCTCGATCCAGCAGTTTGCGGCCAATTTCAATGGCGCGCTCACGCTGGTGCTCATTCAGCCAATGTTTGATCTTGTTACGCGCGCGGGAACTCCTGACGAATGTAAGCCAGTCGCGGCTTGGAGTGTGGCCGTTCTGCGTAAGCACTTCGACAATATCGCCATTGCGGAGCCGCGTCTTGAGCGGCACCATGCGGCCATTTACCTTGGCGCCCGTGCAGGTGTTTCCCACCTCCGTGTGGATCGTATAAGCGAAGTCGATGGGCGTCGCTTCTTTGGGCAGCACAACCACCTTCCCTTTCGGGGTAAAGGTGTAAACCTCTTCCGGATACAGATCGATTTTCAGAGTGGAAAGAAATTCGTTCGGGTCCGTCATGTCGCGCTGCCACTCGACAATCTGCCGGACCCAGGCTAGGCGCTGCTCGTCTTTTGCGCTTACCGGCGAGCCGCCGGATTTATATTTCCAGTGCGCGGCAATGCCTTCCTCCGCAACGCGATGCATCTCCTCGGTGCGAATCTGGACTTCGAATTGATGGCCGCCGTCCGCCATAACGGTGGTGTGCAGCGACTGGTAAAGATTCGGCCGCGGCATCGCGATGAAGTCTTTGATGCGCCCCGGCACAGGACGCCAGATGCTGTGAATCAAGCCAAAGACCGCGTAACAATCCTGCACAGTCTGCGTAATCACGCGGACGGCAAGCAGATCGTAGACCTGATCGACAGTAATACGCTGGCGCTGCAATTTCTGATAAATGGAGTAGAGCCGCTTGATGCGCCAATCGACGCGCGCGGAAATGTTGTGTTCACGCAGTTGCTCCTGCAACAGAGCTTCAATCTCGCAAAGAAATTGCTCACCCTGCTGTCGGTGCGCTTCAACCGCGGTGCGAATCTGGTCATAGCCAAACGGATCGACATACTGGAATGCAAGGTCTTCGAGTTCACTGCGCACCTTTCCCATGCCCAGGCGGTGCGCCAGCGGCGCATAAATATCCAGGGTCTCGCGAGCGATTGCCTGCTGGCGATCGGGCTGTAGATGCTCCAGGGTCCGCATATTGTGCAGGCGATCGGCCAGCTTGATGAGCACGACCCGAACATCCGACACCATGGCGAGCAGCATCTTGCGGACGTTTTCCGCCTGGCGGTCCTCCCGGTTTGCGAATTGAATCTTCTCTATTTTTGTGACGCCATCGACGATGTGAGCCACCTGATCGCCAAAGATTTCGGCGATTTGCGAACTCGTGACCGGCGTATCTTCGACTGCATCGTGCAGAAGGCCGGCGGCAATCGCGGTGGCGTCCAGTTTCATCTCCGCAAGGACCAGCGCCACTTCGAGCGGATGCTGGGCGAAGGGATTGCCGGAAGCACGCCGTTGACCGGCATGGTGCTTCAGGCAAAACTCGTACGCCTGCTGGATGATGGCGATATCGTCCGTTGGACGATTCTGGCGCACCGTCGCGAGCAACACCTCGAAAGTCTGCGCGAGGTGCTGATCGTCGGCATCCGGGAATGCAGCTGCGGTATGCGCCGTGGCCATAATTGATTTTATGGTAACGCGGGAAGATGCCGGGAATGTGCGAAGATGACCTCTCAGGCCGACCTGTTAATTTCGTCCGTATCGAAGAAATATGGGTGCCCCACGTCTCGCTTCTGAGACGTGGGTTCTTGAGCAGAAGGAAACCATGACACGCAGACAATCAAAGCAGCTCTCGGATGAAGAGAGAAAAGTTTCGACCCAGGATTCAGACGCATCCGCTGCGATACCTGGGCCGGCAGCCATCATCAGCCGCCGAGCCGCGGACCGCATACGGGCAGGACATCCGTGGGTCTACGCATCCGACATTGAAAACTTATACGCAGGCCCCGATCAAAACGAAATCGAACCCGGAGCACTCGTCGCCGTCGTCGATGCTCGAAGAACATTGCTGGGGACGGCCATCTACAGCACTTCATCTCAAATTGCGCTGCGAATGATCACACCCGACGCGCTTAGCGGACGGGAAGAATTCTTAAGCCTGCTGCGCGATCGCATGCGGCGAGCCTTGCAGATGCGCCTGGATGCTTTGCAGGAAATCGCGGGAACGAATGCGTGCCGGCTGGTCTTCGGCGAAGCGGATGAGCTGCCCGGCATCGTCGTGGACCGTTACGGCGAGCTGGTGATCTTGCAATTGCTAACCCAGGGCACGCATGCCGACGACGTGCGGAAAACAGTGGTGGACCTAGTACGCGAAATGCTCGCTCCCGAGACGATTCTCGAACGGCCCGATGCGCGGATTCGCGAACTTGAACAGCTGTCTGCGCCTTCCGCCGCGCCGCTCTATGTGAACGATGTCACTGCGCCCAAGCTGGCAACGATCTTCGAGCTGAATGGACTTCGCTTCCATTTCGACGCAAACTCCGGGCAAAAAACAGGCGCATTCCTGGACCAGCGGGAGAACTATCTCGCCGCCGCGCTGCACGGACACGGGCGGGCTCTCGATATATGTACCTACCAGGGCGGCTTCGCATTGCATCTGGCGCGACGCTGTTCGCAGGTGACCGGCGTCGATGCGTCTCGCAGCGCGCTGGAAGTTGCGGAAAGCAACCTCGTGGAAAATCGCAATCAGCTTGCCGAACAAGGACGAGGAGTGGAGTGGATCGAGGCGAACGCCTTCGACCTGTTGCGCGACTGGAGCGATTCGAATGAGAAGTTCGACACGATCGTGCTCGATCCACCCGCCTTCGCCAAATCCAAACGAGCTGCCGAAGGAGCCTTGCGCGGATACAAGGAAATGAACCTGCGAGCGCTGAAAATGCTGCGTCCCGGCGGAACGCTGGTCACCTGCTCCTGCTCCCATCACGTCCCGCTGGCGGAATTTCAAGCCATCGTTGCAGCGGCTGCGAGCGACGCGGGCAAACGAGTCCGCCTGCTGGAAATTCGCGGCGCGGCATTCGATCATCCGGCGATCCTGACAATCCCGGAGACGCAATATCTCAAGTGCCTGATCTGTCGCGTGGAATAAGATCCCTCTGGGAGCGCCCCCACCAACAGGCCGAAACCAATTCAGGCACGTCCCGAAAACTCTACGTTTTCTGTCGACACCTTGATCTTTTCCCCTTCTTTGATGAAAGGTGGAACGCGAATTTCCAGGCCGGTCTCCAGCTTGACCAACTTCGTCCCGCTGCCGCTTGAAGAGTCGCCCCGCGCCGCCGGTTCCGCGTAGACAACGTTCAGCTCAACGAACATGGGCAGTTGTAAACCGATGGGATTGCCGTTGTACTTATGTAACTGGATCAATGCGCCCTCGACAAGCAAGTCCAACGCATTCCCCATCATCCCCTCGTCCAGCGTAAGGGTCTCGTAACTCTCCTGATCCAGGAAGTGCGAGCCTTCGCCGTCGCTGTAGAGATAGGAAGCCGGGACTAACTCCAGGTCCGGCTCCTTGAACTTATCATTCGCCTTGAATGTCTTTTCAAATACCGCGTTGGTCAGCAGGTTGCGCATCTTCAGGTGCACCAGGGTCTGGCCGCCACGAGCAGTCGGTGTTGTGATGTCTGAATCCAAACAGGCGAAGGGCATATTTTCGTGTTCAAACAGGGTCTTGCGCTTAACGTTAATAGCTTCGATCAATACGGCCATGAAAACCCGATCCTCACTTCACTAGAGATGATTCATGACTTAGTTTAGTCGGATTGCAGATGGAGTCATCCTGAACCCTTCATCGCTCAGGAGAGACGCAGCGTTCGACCAACGGCGATACTCACAATTCCAGAGACGCAATATTTGAAATGTTTAATCTACCGCGTGGAGTGAAATCCATCACGAATTTTTATCGTCTTTATTGTTGGCATCATTGTGAGCAAGCAAAGATTCACGCATGTCTTCGTTATTCGCGAAATACCGTGTTCCATCCCGTAGTCGGTCAATTGACGAATAGACAGTTAACCGAGATCAATTTTGTAACTTCCGAGAATGCGACTTGTGGGTACGGATCCGGAATCCCTGCAGCGAAGCGGAAAGATTGAAGGCGGAATGGGCCGTTCAAGATATCGTTGAAAATACCATGCCAATGGCATACCATTGAGCAATGCAAACGGTCGTCGAAACTCCGACGTACCTCAAAGCAGCATCAGTTCTTTTCACCGACGCGGAACGAGCGGACATCGTTGCCGCTATTGCCTCAGACCCGGAAGCCGGCGATCTGATGCCGGGAACCGGAGGGTATCGCAAACGGCGCTTCGGTCGGGGAGCAGTGGGGAAACGCGGCGGTGCACGGGTCGTGTATCTGCTGGGCAGCAGCGATTTTCCGATTTTTCTCATTACCGTTTACGCGAAGGCAGAGAAAGGAAACCTGAGCAAGGCAGAGCAGAACGCACTTGCGAAGATGGCAAAGAGCTTCTTCGCGGACTATGGAGGAAGGCATGAGCAAGTTATTTGAAGAGATGGCACAAGGCACGGCGGAAGCACGCGCCTACATGGAAGGGGAGCGGAAGGGCTATAAAGTGATTCTGCCGGAGTCGATCGACGTTCGCGGACTTAGAAAGAGGCTCCATTTCAGTCAATGTCATTTTGCGAATGCTTTCGGCTTGTCGGTCGATGCGGTACGTCATTGGGAATCGGGACGGCGGAGCCCGGAGGCGGCAGCCCGGGCGCTGCTCACGGTGATTGCCCACGATCCCCACCTTGTCATGCGGGCATTGGCCCAATCTCCGCTGTCAGAACGGACCCCGGCCAGGACGGGAAAACCGCTTACGCGCCGAGGCAAAACAGCGCGGTGATCTGCGCGGCTCTAGCCGGTTAGAATCTCGAATGCTGTGAAACAAGCCTGTTGCCGTAGCATGAACTTCTCACAATGCGACTTAACATTACCTATTGCCAGCTGTTGTAGGCCATTGCTGCGGGCCGTTACGTCATAAGGGGTGACGGAGAGGCATCTGTCCCCTCTCCGTCACCCCTTCAGCTACTTAGAGGAGTTTGCCCACAGGACCAGAGCCGATGCTGGGGCGACGCTCGGCGTCCGGTCCTGGTTTGTATGCGGTGTCATGCAGCACCCAGAGCTTCTCTGCCCGGCTTACCGGCATTCCAGCAACAATCATGTATCTCTGGCCGTTGCTTTCGAAGGTGATGCGGTTCAGCTGAACAGTGGCGATGACCGCACCGTTCATCTGAGTTGCAGAGATGACAAAGCGTCCCTCGCCAGGCACATAGAATGAGATTGCTTGATCAGGATTGTCGCCGGAGGCGCTTGCGCCCGGCATATCGCCCGCGATCGTATTGTTCTTTAAAAGCAGGGGTGAGGTCAGCCTAATCTCATTCGCCTCCGGGTCGAGTGACTCATGCCCTCCAACGGGAATATGATCTGACCACTCTCCCCTAATCATGAGCTTCAGTTCCCCAGTGTTCGGCACGGCCAGCATTTCCCCCGGAGTGAACCAGGACTGAATTTCTGGCAGGCTGCTGGCTGTATTGGGACCAAATCCAGCCGGTCCTATCGGAGTTACCTTGGAGCGAATGGAGAGCAGTATCCGGCTTCCATCTCGCTTCAGCGCCTTCACGCTGTAGAAGAGGTTAGACCTGTCGATCTGAGCGAGGCCGCGGCAACTATCGTGGGCTCCGCCAGACACAGACACATCACATGCAACGCTGTCGCCCTGAGCTGGCGTGAACTGCAACATGAGCACCGAGCCATCTTCATGGGCACGCACTCCAATCAGCGCCAGACGTGAACCCACGACAACAAGCAACATAAGCAAGCAAACGAACGCAATTCTTGGTATCCGCATCATCTGAAATCCCTTCTCCCACCACATGGTTCTGTTTCGCTTCATTCTGAGCCATGTGCGTTCCGGGACTGGCTCGGCGATCAGGAGACTGCCGTAGCTGCGCAGTGCGGCCCCCGTCTCGGCGTAACCCTTTAACAATTCCTGGCATTTCGCACAGTGGGCCGTGTGTTCTGCCGCGTGCAGCGGCACTGTTTCCCCGTCGTATAGCGCGGAGAGATATTCCCTGGCTTCATCGCATCTCATGCATTTCTCCTTTGGCTGCACCGAGCCAGATTCCCTGTAAAGCGTGCCGAGCTAGGAATAATCTTGATCGCACGGTTCCTACCGGGATGTCGAAGATGACCGCAAGCTCCGCATAAGACTGACCCTCAATTTCTCGAAGCCATAGCAAAGTCCGCTGGTCTTCAGGCAAGCGCTTTAGCGCGTCTGCCATGACGGACCTGCGCTCGGGATTGCAGTTGGCGCATGGCTCGTCTGGAAACGGAGCCTGCGGCTTATTACCCCTCCACCAATCAACAGCCCGATGTCTACCTATGCCGAATAGATATGCTTGTATTGTTCCTTGAGCGGGGTCAAAGGCACCCGGGCTACTCCAAAGCTGCGCAAAGATGTCCTGAGTAAGGTCTTCGGCGGCTTGAAACGATCCAACAATCTGTTGCAGAAAAGCACGTAGACGCGGCGCGTTATCACTATAGAGCGCACTAAAAGCTTCGCCGTCGTTAGCCCACTTGACTGTTTTTGCACCCTCGATCACGAATGTCTCCACCTGATATTCGGGTTGAAAAGCAGAAAAGTTCATGCCGCGGGCAAAAAATGTTTCAGCAGAGCCGGTCCGGTATATTCACCGGCAAGGTGCAGCTATGCCCATCTCGTAAGCAGAGCACACCCGCACCCGTGGCAATCGTCGGATTAGTACCGAGAAATGGGATGAGCAGGTCCTCCCAAGGAGGAGCAGACTGTTTCCATGAAAAAGCCAGCGCAGCACCTCATCGCTGAAGTTCCACGCAGACAGACCAAGGTTGAGATGACGATCGGCATCGACCTTGGCGATGTCTGGAGTCATTACTGCACCCTCAACCAGGACGGAGAAGTGGTCGACCGTGGACGCTTCCGAACCACCCCGAAGGCGATCGAGAAGTGGTTTACCGACGTGGCTCCAGCGCGAGTCGCGATGGAGGCCGGGACACACTCGATCTGGATCAGCGCACAGCTGCAGGAACTAGGCCACGAAGTCATCGTGGCGAACGTCCGCGAGTTGCGAGCGATCTCGCACAGTGACCGGAAGAGCGACCAGGTCGATGCTGAGAAGCTGGCGCGTTATGCCCGGCTTGACCCGAACATCCTCCGGCCGATCGCCCACCGTACCCGTCGCACAGCAGGAGGCCCTCACCCTGATCCGTGCGCGAGCGCTGCTGGTGCGACTGCGCACGGCTGCAGTGAACGCCGTTCGTGGGCTGACGAAGTCGTGCGGTTACCGTATGCCCGCCTCCGCCACAACGTGCTTCGCTCAGCGCAGCCTTACTGTTATGCCGCCTGGGCTGGCACAAGCTCTCGGTCCGGTACTTCAGCAGATCGCGGAGATGACCATCAAGATCAAGCAGTACGACCGGCAGATCCAGCAACTCGGCCAGACTGAGTATCCGGAGACGCAGGCGCTGCTCAAGGTCCACGGCGTCGGCCACCTCACCGCCTTGACCTTCGTGCTGACCCTCGGCAGCAAGGAACGGTTCGGACGAAGTCGCGATGTGGGGTGCTACCTGGGCTTGCGTCCACGGCGAAGTCAGTCTGGAGATCACGATCCTCAGCTCGGCATCACCCATGCCGGCAACGCCTATCTCCGAAGTCTGCTGATCGAGTGTTCGAACCACATCCTCCGACCGCATGGACGAGACTCGGCGCTTCGACAGTGGGGTCTGCGCTTAGCCGCAAGAGGTGGCAAGCAGGCTAAGAACAAGGCCGTTGTTGCAGTAGCCCGCAAGCTTGCCGTGTTGCTTCATCGCCTCTGGAGCATCCAAGAGCCGTACATGCCGTTCTATGAACAAGCCGCCTGAGAGATGCCCATGTTTACCTGTTGCGACGACACCGTGTTCCGATGACTGCGTGCGCGTTTTGGTCTTCCAAGGCCGACCGATAAATAGCAGCATCGACTCTCCTCTCGAACCCCAACTGGCACCGAGCTTGCACTAAGACAGCTCATCAAGAGTGCGAATAGAAACCCGGTGGAGAGCAATGATGACCACGACGATACAACAGCCAGCAGCCTATAAAGGAACGAAATAGCCGAGCACCAAGAAGAGGACGGCAGCTAAGATCGGTATCGCAATTAGGATGCCAGCGACTATGAGGACAATCCTCTTTCGGTAGCTTGTCTCCTCATCCATACAGATCATGCTCTCAGGCCCTGTTAGGGCGGTGCAAGAGCTTTGACGAGAATATGGCTTGACATCCCGGACCTGCTCATAGAAAACGCGCTTGCGTTTACTAGACTTCCGGGCGGTCGGCAACTCGAAAATTGACGCATCGCCACTCCGCTCAGAATGATTACATTGGGGTGCTCCGCACCAGCACAACAGGAAAATTGCTGCTGTCACAGATACCACACTAAATGAGGCCCGCACGGGATTGGTGGGTTTCTATCGCGGCTCGGATTTTTAACGCGAGAGCGAGAGCGGCACGGCCATCTTGCGCGGAGACTTCGGGCTGAGTGCGCTGCCAGACGACCTGAAGAAATGCTTCGAGTTCCAGGCGAAGTGGCTCGCCGGGGGAGACTTCCAGTTTTTTCATCGTCAGCTCTGGCGTGGGATGGCGCTGTTCGGCTGGCTGAAAGTAGACTTGCTCCCATCCGGGTGCCCCATGTCTCGCTTCTGAGACATGGGTTCCAGCTTGTACTCCGGCCACATCGACGCAGAGCACATCCTGGCGCGCATAGTCGATGGAGATGTACTGGTGCGGCTGGAAGAAGCGCATTTTGCGTACTCGTTCCGTACTGACCCGGCTGGCGGTGAAGTTTGCCACACAGCCCGATTCAAATTCAATGCGAACATTCGCAATATCCACCTTCGAAGACAATACCGGCAGGCCCACCGCGTGCAATTCACGAATCGGTGATTGGACGAAGCTGAGAACAACATCGAGATCGTGAATCATCAGGTCGAGAACGACGTCCACATCGAGCGACCTGGGCGTGAAAACGCTGAGGCGATGGACCTCAAAGAAAAGCGGCCGATGCACAATGGGGCGGACGGCTCGAACCGCGGGGTTGAAGCGTTCCAGATGACCCACCTGCAGGATGCGGCTGTGGCGTTCGGCGAGATCGGCAAGTTGGTCTGCCTGCTCGAGCGTAGTGGTGATGGGTTTCTCCATCAGGACATCGACCCCTGCGGATAAAAGCCGGGATGTCACCGCAAAGTGGAGCGAGGTGGGGACCGCGACCGATGCGGCATCCGGTATAGGCTGCGAAGCCAGCAGATCGTCCACCGACGAATAGACGGGAAGATGGAATTCCGCCGCTAGATTTGCGGCGAGAGCAGAATCCGATTCCACAATGCCGGACAGACACACGGGCGCGCCGGCATCTTCCAGTTCTCGCCAGACGCGCAGGTGATTGCGGCCAAATGTTCCTGCGCCGACGACGACGATGCGTTTTGTTGGCGGTCCGTTCAAAGGATGTCTCTCTAGCGGTTTCAAAGATAACGTGTCTAAAAAGTGTCATCCTGAGCGAAGTCATTGCAAAGCAATGACGCAGTCGAAGGACCTGCTCTTTATTCGCGCGACACCGACGCTGACTTTGCTCCCAGGCAAGCGGATCGAGCTACTTTCCTTCCACAGCCCGCAAGCAGCGCGAGTAGAGGTCCAGCAGGTGGGTCACCTGGTCCTCGGTTTTCGATGCTGCGCCGGCGACGAACCCAGCAGCGGGAGCTGTGGGACGGCCTACGCTGGCGGTGACTGCGACGAACTTCAACAGATCGAGCGCGATGTCCTCATTGCGGCGGGCACCCACGTTCCCAAGGGAAGGCTGTTCCATACGTGTCGATTTCCTCCAAAAGCCGATGCTAGCAGATTGCGCCGCTGCTATGACATGGCAGGAGGGCTTCGCCGGGAGAGGAGCTTCGATCAGAATTCAGAGAGCACGTAACAGACGCGTCCCACAATGCGGTCGCCGGGCTGCTCGTTTGAGGAGAGCTCGATGAGGCGCACCGGAATCTGCTGATTGCGGGGACGGAGGATCAGTGTGTTGTCATCGAACTCCAGAAAGCAGAGATGCAGCGCTTCCGGAGTGTGAACTGCATAGACAGTGGGAGGCTGCGACCGATAGAGCGCCACCGAATTGTAGTGGCGGTCGATGACGGCGGTGAAATCCTGCCGCAGCAACGGCTCCATGGCAGCCGCCTGGAACCCATCCACGCGAATCGCGATAAAGCGCTGCCAGGAGGCCCTTCCAGAGCCGGGACGTTCCCGTGAGAAATGGAGAACGGCATCGGGAACCTCGATGGTATCGACCACTTCTGCCGGTTGGATACGTGCGCTTAAGGCAGCGGCGGTATGGGTGACCACGGCAACGGTCTGAGTCAACGAGGCAGACTGACTGCGGGACGGGAGCGGGCGTACGGCATCTGCCGGCAGCAGATCCAGGACAGATAAATTTTGCGCCGCCAGCACACGGTCCAGGCCTTCGAGGCTGAGAGACCGCTTTCGATTCAAGAAGTTGGAGATGTGAGCCTGCTGGAAGCCGGTGGCCCTGGCCAGAGTGGAGCCGGACAGCACACCCCGATCGATTCGGCGCAGGATTTCGAGACGAAGGTTCTCGTGAAGGGCGTCAAACTTCATGCTGAGACATTAGCATGTAGCTATATTAAATATCTATCTATATCTTTAAGATTACAAGAAGATAAATCCAAAATGGGCATTTAGACCGTACTGAAACCAGGTGATTAGCTTTAAGAAATGTTTTTGTTGACATATTTTCAAATCACAGGTATCACAGACAGACCCTCTCCTTGAACAACGAGGTCTTGAACAATGCTGACCCTACTCTCCCATCTCCAGGTCATCGCGAAGAAGTGTCTCTGTTTGCCGCTCGCAGTTTGTGAGCGGGATGCGGAGCCATGTTTATGCAGTCAATTCAACCGAAGTTCGCTGAGGAGGTTGCGCAAGGGCGCTTGCCCGGGTGTCTTGAACATCCGATGCGAGCGGAACCCACTCGTAAGCCCCAGGCAGAGAACTGAGGTCTTCCTGAAGTGACTGCAGTTGAAGCCGGAGACGTGCCCGCTGCGCCGTAGTCTGACCGAAGAGTTCGAACGGCTAAGCAGTCCCCGGAACCACTCTTAGAAGGACGCGAGTTTCGCGCGATCCTCGACCGGAGTGATTCTTTTTGCCTTGGAGAACATTTACTCATGAACCATTCCTATCTGCACTTGAAGATCTGTGAAGGTTGTGGCCGGCTTTGGGCGCGCAATCACACAGTTACTGGCGTTTATTGCCGCCTATGCACCGTACATTTCGCAGACTTCCCCGCCCCAAGGAGCCGTCGGCCTAAAGGGCGACCGCGCAAACTGAAACACTGCACGACTATGCCGGTCGGCCAGGGAGGTGTGCGATGAGCGCAGCCTTTCCGTTGTTCGACTTGAACGCTGCGGAACAGTTGCAGCCGAGGCCGGCAAATACAGGAATCACCCGAAGCGTCCGGGAGGAGCGCGCGAATGTGCGCCCAAAGCCGGAGCTTGCTTTCTACCGCAAATATACGGAGGCGATGTTACGGCGATACATGAGACTTTCCCTGAGTGTGGGACGAATGCCGGCTTTGCTGGGGCATGATGCATTTCGAGGGAAGATGAGCACATACCGGGTCACGAGCTTCGAGGATTCCGTGATCTTTGTCTATGACGTGGAGAAATGCCTGAAGAAGCTGGACAGTTTCTCTCAAGAACTGATTCGGAGAATTTCATTACAGGAGTATACGCAGGGTGAAGCTGCGGGACTTCTGCGGGTAAGCTTGCGAACGATTGTGCGGCGGTATGGCGATGCGATCGATATGCTTACTCAAATCTTCATGGACCACCGCCTGCTCGATGTAGATCCGATGGATGAGTCAAGCAGGTCTAGATGAGTTGACTTATAACTCATTGATAGCAATGAGACGAGCAGAGAGGATCGATTGGCACCTATATTCCATCCTCTCTGCTAGTCTTTAGTCATGGTTGGAGAGAGAAAGAACGGCATGGAGAATACCGATGCCCGCTCCAGAGACAACGTTCAGCAGCTAGAAGCCGTCTCATAAACAATTGTGTCATTCAATTGAGTTCGCATGAAAGGCGCCCCGAGGTGGGCGCCTTTTATTTTTATTTGGAACAGGATGGAACAAGGTGCCGAAGCAACGCTCGACGCGCAGCGCCCCTGCGAAGCGCAGATCCCCCGGAAAGAGTGCAGCGGGCGCAGATAACGGACGGGATGTAGATGGACGCCTGTCTACCGAAGAGAACATCACCAAGTATGCGGAACTGGCTCGCGAGCTGGTACTGGCGGCGTGGCCTGGAATTGTGCAAGGACTTATCAAGAAGGCAAAGGGCGGTAACTACCAGCAGACCAAGTTACTGTTGGACCTTTGTGATTTAACCAATACAGACGCATCTCAGTTGAACGAGCAGCGCAGAGAACAGCTTTGTGACGTGTTGCTGGAAGGGCTGAGACTATCCTCCGCGCAGGCGCAAGATCAGACAAGCGAGGCGGGACGCCCGCCGGAACCTGAGAGTACGGGAATTTAAAGCGGATTGATCCCCACCCCAGCCGAAGAACGCGGCTTCGATGGGGCACACAGCACCTAGGCACCCAGGTTCATTGGTTACGGCCGCGCGGAGAATCCCAGATCTCAGAGTCGAGACCTGGGCACCCGCTGTATGTACGACAACAGGGAAAGGGAGATTCTGGTGCGAATGATAACGATATGCCGGGAGCAAGCACGAGAGCCGAGATTCTGGCGAGCTGCTGGGTTAGCTCTGACGATCGCCGCCGCCACACTCGCATGCTGGGGCCAGGTGACTACCACGTCGGTGCAGGACACGGTTTACCATGCCGACGGCACATATGCGACGGGTACGATTCTGGTAACGTGGCCCGCATTTGTGACCGTTACGGGAAGCACCGTTGCCGCCGGGAACTTAAGCGTGGCGATCGGCAAGAACGGGCAGGTGTCGATGAACCTGGCCCCCAACGTCGGGGCGACGCCTGCGGGGTCCTACTACACGGCGGTCTATCACCTGGACGACGGAACAGTCAGCAAGGAATACTGGAACATCCCGAACGTTTCGAGCACCAGCGTTGCTGCAATCCGCAGCCTGATCATGCCTGCAAGCGTTGCAGTGCAGACAATCACAGCGACGGAAGTAAGTTCCTTACTGAACAAGTACCTGCCGCTGAATGGCGGAACGCTGGCTGGAGCGCTGAACCTACAGGCCGACCCGCAAAGCCCAACGCAAGCCGCCACTAAGAACTATGTCGACGATTCCATTGCGCCTGTCGCTACAGCCGTGACACACGCATTGTCAGCTACGCCCAGCGGAACCCAGGTGATTCAACAACCCACCGGAACGAATCTCGCTGCCAATGTGTTGCAGGGAAGATATTACGCCAGCAATTTCCAGTCCAGCGGCCAGAACAATGGAATTTCCACTTTAACCGGCAGCACGAATTGTTCGACGAGTACGCCAGGCGGACATAGCGGCTGCACCGTCGATGTAGACCCGACCTACTCGAACGCAGAGAACCCGCAGGGATATGGGGCTTACCTGTTTGGCGACAACCGCAGCAATATGCCCTGGCCGCTGGATACGCATGTCCATGATGAGCGAAATGGAGTTACGGCCGACTATTATGAAAACCCATTCTCCAAGATTCCGCAGCAAAGCGATGGACAGAATATAACTTCCGCGATAACGCTGGACTATCAACAATGGCCGGCGTACGAGGGAAATGCGGCAGGTTCGTTATCCCTGCAATCTACCGACTTCGCGGGTGGATATAACTTCGACAATTATTTCGCCTCCGGCCAGCCAGATTATTTTTTTAAAACATACTATGACAATTTTTCGATGGCCACGACGAACTATACCTCCGGCCAGCAGGAAGCTATCGAAAATATTGTCAATTGCCATGGCACCGGCGATTGCCTTGCGATGACTACGCTTCTGACCTGTGACGGCGGGGTGAATACCGCCAACGATGAAGGCTGCCATGGGGGAGACTTCAACATATCCGAAGACCCGGTGGTCTATCGAGGTGTTGTCTGGAGTGGCGGATCGACAGTCGGCTCTACATTGATCCATACCTATGCGACGGCAGGAGACGGCACAGAGGGTCAGGATCGACTTCTACTGGACACAACTCCATCCGCGACATTATCCGGCAGTTCCTTCAGCGGCTACTCGGCGCAGTTACTTACCGGACCGAGCCCTACCAGCGCCGTATCTCCGGATTCCGCGACGGACAGCAACGCAAACTTTCCAGTGTCTACCATGCTGCAGCTTTGTTATCCAGGAGCGGACAACGGCGCAGGAGGCGCGGCGGGATGCACGGCAGGAAGCCAGCCGACCGGGTTTATTCCTTCGGCGCCGAACATGATAAATCCGGCACCGAGCGTAACGGCAAATGTAGTTGCGGCGTATCCACCGATAAGTTCTCCGCAGACCGGATTGCCCGCCGGATTCTGCACCCCGGGCACACTTCAAACTACAACGCCGGGTGCAGCCTGCTACCTGCCTACTTCCGGGACGGCATGTGTTACGGACCAGGAGGAGTACGAGACTGTCAATTACACGTATAACTCCTCTACGCAACAGGTGACATTGCTGAACCTTCGCTTTCCCCATATGAACGGCTTGTTCTTCGCCCATGGAGGATTATGCGGATACGGTGTCGAGCAGCAATCCGATGTATTCAGCGGAGACGGCAATAATAACGGTATAAGTCAAGTGTTTCCGGTGGAGGGATCGCCGAATTCAACTTCCTTTTACTACATCAGCCAGCGCGTGAACCTCGGCTACACTACGCCGGTCTTAGGCGTGAGTACCGGCCAGAACGGTTCAAGCACTGTGGGCGGAGGAGAATGTTTCACGCTGAACACATTCCTGTATCAGCTTCAGGCCGATCAAAAGACGGTGGTGGTGGCGACCAATGTCCCATTCAGCGTGGGGAACCTATCGCCGCTGAATGGAATGACGCTTTCCATTACAACTCCAAATTCAACTTATAACGGAAGCTACGTGGTTAATTTCGGAGTGGTAAATGGAAACGGCAATGAGTTCTCCTATACATTGCCGGCGACACCTACTGGAGATGTTCCCACATCCGGAACCGCATCTTTTTGCAATATGAGTTACAAGCTCTATCCGGCAGTTCGCGTCAACAGCGTTCTGAATACTTCGACTAACAAGGTAGATGGCACAATGAACACCATGCCTTCTCCAATTGCGTTTGCGAACAACGATACCGTGATGGAGGCGCATTACCCCTGGATATACACGGCCCATGATGGGGGTCGGGGAGTAAGCCAGTTCCTTCCGCGCATTTACAACGGCGGTTCTCTTTACGGATTGGGTTATGGATATCTATTAACTGGAAAGCCTTTTCAGGGATTCGCCATTGTCAATCAGACCGATCAGAACCGATATCTTGGGTATGGCGGCACCCATGAACAGCCGGGTGTTGGGTACTATCTGGGCGGCAACTGGGATGACTCGATTGATATCGGACAGCCGGGAGAAGACTCGATACTGAAGGTTGGAGGTTGTAAGCCGGCTCCAATTGGATGTAACAACTACATAAGTAATTTCAACGTGCTGACGATGCCGGCTTCCAACAACAACGGCGCGCAGTCTTTAAATTACGATCCTAATACGACTACATGGACATTTGGTAGCGACTATTTTCCCCAGAACAATCCGCCCATCGATCCAGTTGGGACGGTGCAGGCGAATAACTTTCATGCTTTGAACAACGTGACGGCAACTGAGGTAGGAGTGGGCGGGGGCTACCTATTTAACCTGGGTGGCGCGATTGGAGTAACAACGACTCCAAACAACCCAGGGTTCGGCACCTGGTTTGCGAGTTACGCGTATGGTTTCGGAGTACCGGGAACCAAGGTAATTGACGGCTACCTCTACCGCGGATCCAACGTGAATACTGTGGATTGCGGCACGGGCACGGGCGATACGAGCTGCACATTCACCCTGGGAATTCTTAACGCAGGGACTTCTGTGAATGCGCCTACCGTATCCGCGTCATCCTCGATTGCAACACCGAGCCTGACGGTGGGAGGCGGTTCCGCGGTCACTCATGTGGCCTACTACACCACGGGGTCGGTGACGCCGGCAGCGGTGGCGGCCCAGTCCTGCACCGACCAGACATTCACGGTCAGCGGGCTGGCGTTGACGGACAATCTTGGCTCTATTCATCCGCCGGGTGCATTGGGCAACCTGAGTGTCTCCGGCTACTCCGGTGCGGCGGATAGTTTGACGCTGCATTTCTGCAATGTGAGCGCGACGAGCGTTACACCTCCAGCCGGGGTTTATACGTTTCTTGCCATGCATTGATGCGTGAACCCACGTCTCAGAAGCGAGACGTGGGGCACCCCGGTTCTTCTACTTCCTTTTGAATAACGATTCCGTGAAGTCCCACCGTTCGCAAAGCGCGAAAGGTGGGGCACCCAAAAGCGCATTACTTTTGGGAACGAAGTCGCGCGCACTTGCTGGAGAGAGTTATGGGGCTTGTGAATGCGTTGAATGCGGTCAGTTCCCAGGTATGGGCGGTGATTTTGATTTTGCTGGGGATGGGGACATTCGGGATGGCGTGTGTTTGCCATGCTTCGGATGTTCGGGCCGCACTGATGAGTTCTGGCACGGGGATGATCGGCGGTGGAATTGCGATGTTTCAACACCAGCCGAAGACCGAAACGGAAATAACACCCAACCACTGAAAGCGAAAGGTCAATATGTCATTCATCAGCGTTTTGGAAACTGTCGGTAAGGATTTTGAGAACGGACTGATCCTGGTATTAGGAGACGTGAGCAAAATTGCGACTGCGGAAGCACCCGTGCTGGCGAAGATCAATCCGGCGGCGGGAGCTATCGCTGGACAGATTGCCGCGCTGACGTCGCAGGCGCTGGGGATCGCGACGCAAACCGAGCAGAAGCTGCAGGCGCTGGGCCAGACGAATGTCGCCGCTGGGCAAAAGGCGGCGGAGGTTGCGATGATTCTGATTCCGGCGGTCGCGCAGGTGCTTGGGCTGGCAGGAGTGCAGGCCAGCAGCATTGCGAATGAGATTGCAACTTCGGCAGTGAACATACTGGGAGCGTTGCCTTCCTCGGTATTGAACGCACCGGCGGCTCCCGCAAAGACGGCATAAAATGGCGGCGCATATTTCCTCCGTCGATTCCTTGCCGGTCGAATTCGTAGCGAAGACGGAATTCTATGGCAATGTCAGGTCCGGGGACCTGCTTTTCTGTTGCGGCAGCGCGGAGATTTCGAGAGCGATCGAGGACATCACGAATTCACCCTTCAGCCATGTGTTGATGACGTGGCTTCCACCGGATGCGGATGCGTGGCTCACGATCGAAAGCACTTTCCATCACGGAGTCCATGTGGGCCAGCTGGCGGATTATGTGGATGGCTATGATGGGGAGCTTGTGCTGGCACGGCGTCCCGTACTGACCGAGGAAGAGATTCGCAAGGCGCGGGACGCCGGGTTGCGAGTGCTGGATGACGCCTACGACTGGAAGCAGGAAGTGAGCATCGCTGGACATCGGCTGCTGAAGTGTCTTCCGGTGGAGATTCCTCAAAAGGAATATTACTGTTCCGGGCTGCAGTATTTCATGAGCCTGGCGACTCGCTATCCTTTACAGCGTCCGGGATTGAATTATCCAACGCCGGAGGATGTCTGGGCCGATCCTACTGTGGTTCCGGTGTGCGCTTATTCCCCCAGGATGTCTCTGGCGCCGAGTTCTACTTCCCCACTCAAGCCAAAAAACGGCTTCGACCCGAGCGAGCACAAATCGCTCGCCGGGGACCCCGGCTGGAACGGGGCACCCGCATCCGCCAGATTAATAAGAAAGATTTTTTGAAGGCCATGGAGAATTTTGTTGATTTGTATGCTGAGGCCGCGGCGTGGGACGGGAGTGAGGACAAGGGCAGAGCTCGAAGCAGCGACTGGGAACGATTGCTGTGGATGGGGGAACGTCTGGACCATTGCTCCCGCGATCTTGGGCAGGATACGCTGGCGATGTGGCTGGCGCGGGTGCTTTTGCGAGTACGCGACCGGCAGGGAAATATTGTTCCGTTGGAGGCGAATACCGCGCAACGGATGTACGAGCAAAGGCGCGGGCAACAGAACATTGTATTGAAGGCCCGGCAGATGGGCATCAGCACGTGGGTCGCGGGCCGATTTTTTCTGCGCACGATCACCCGGCCGGGAACGCTTACGGTGGAGGTGGCGCACAATCGCGAAGCGGCGGAGCAGATCTTTCGGATCGTCCATCGATTTTACGAGCAACTGCCGGAGGGGCTGCGCGCGGGCGTGCTGCGGGCCTCCCGGTCGAATTCCGGACAGCTTTTATTTCCCGAGCTGGATAGCGAGTACCGGGTGGAGAGTGCTGCCGATCTGAATGCGGGGCGCGGCGTGACCATCCAGAATCTTCATTGTTCCGAGGTGGCCCGATGGAGCGGCGATGTTGCCGCGACAATGGCCAGCCTGCGGGCAGCGTTGGTGCCGCAGGGAGAGCTGGTGCTGGAGTCCACTCCGAACGGCGCGCACGGATGCTTTTATGAAGAATGGCAGCGCGCGGAAGAAACGGGGACGGTGCGGCATTTCTTTCCCTGGTGGATGGAGCGCGCGTATACGAGCTTCCCGGTCGCCGAAGATCTGTGGACGGAGGAGGAGAAAACGCTGGCCGAGAAACATGGGCTGCGGCCGGAACAGATTGGGTTTCGACGCCGGCTGCGCACCAGTTTTCGTCAGATTGCGGCGCAGGAATATGCGGAAAATCCAGCGGATTGCTTCTTGGCGAGCGGAAATTGCGTCTTCGATCTGGACTGCATCGCAAAACGGTCATTGGAAGTTCACGAACCGGTGGAGAAGCGGCAAAATGGCCAACTGTGGATCTGGTATCCACCGCAACCGGGACTGAACTACATCGTCGGGGTAGATCCGGCGGGGGGCGGAACGGATGGAGATTATGCCGCGCTCGAGATCCTGGAACAACGGTCCGGATTGCAGTGCGCGGAATTGCGCGGACACATCGATCCCAGAGAGATGGCGAAGCAGGCCGCGGCGCTGGCGAAGGAATATAACGACGCTGTGCTGGTGATCGAGCGAAACAACCATGGACTGGCGGTGCTCGCGTTCTTGACCGAAACCGAACGTTACTCGGCTATTTATGAGCAGCGGGGGCAGGCGGGATGGTTGACCACGGCGGTATCGCGGCCAGCGATGATCGAGCGGCTGGGCGCGACGCTGGCCATGGAGTCGAGGATATTTTCCAGCTCCCGCCTGCTGGCGGAGTGCCGGACTTTCGTGCGGCAGAACGATGGACGCACCGGCGCTGCCTCCGGCGTGCATGATGATTGTGTGATGGCGATGGCGATGGCGTTGCAGGTGCGGGCGGAAATGGCGGGACGGCCGTTTCGCTGAGCTGGTTTTAATCCCATCCTGGCCGCACAGAACGCGGCCAGGGTGGGGGCACCCGTATTTTAATTGTGATTCCGTGAGATAAACCCGGAAACGGATGCGCTATCTTTGGATACGGCTTCTGTTGCGGTTGGAATAAAGCCTCAGGAAGTGGGAGCGGCGGGTGGCGGTCACGGCGGTGCAGCAGATCCGGAGGATGCGAGGCGGGGCGCAGAGTCATCTGATGCTTGGCTCCGACGGACATCTGTATGTGGTCAAGTTCCAGAACAATCCGCAGCATCTGCGGGTGCTGGCGAATGAATTGTTGGCAACGCGGCTGGCCGAGGCGATCGGGCTTTCCGTCCCGGCAACCGAAGTGGTGGAAGTGAGCGAATGGCTGGTGGAGAACACTCCCGACCTGCACATCGATCTTGGGCGGCAGCAGGAGCGCTGCCGGGGTGGATTGCAATTCGGATCGCGGTATGTGGGTGGGCTGATGCCGGGGCAGGTAGTCGATTATCTGCCGGAAGAGCAGTTGAGCACGGTGCGCAACCTGAACGAATTTGCTGGAATGCTGGTGGTCGATAAATGGACCTGCAACAGCAATGGCAGGCAGGCAGTGTTCCATCGCAAGCCTCGCGAGAGACGGTATGCCGCGACGTTTGTCGACCAGGGATACTGTTTCCATGCCGGGGAATGGAGTTTTCCCGATGCGCCGCTGCGGGGCGTGTATGCGCGCAACCGCGTGTATGCCGACGTGACGGGGTGGGAGAGTTTTGAACCCTGGCTGGAGCGGGTGGAGAAACTGGAACCGGAGATTCTGTGGCAGCTCGCCGAGAGCGTGCCGCCGATCTGGTATGGCGGCGACCTGCGCGATATGGAACGCCTGGGGACGACGCTGCTGGCGCGGCGCGGACAGGTGCGGGAGTGGATTGTGCAGTTTCGGGAGAGCGGGAGGAAGCCATTTCCGAAATGGGTGGAAGGGGGAGCGGGTAGCCCGGAGGGACAGTTTGAGGAGCAGAAGAGGGTGCAAAATGAGGGGTGGGTGCAGTGAGAGAGTTTGGTCCCAACCTTCATAAAGAACGCGAAGAATGGGCACCTTCCCCCACTCAAGCCAAAAGACGGCTTCCACCCCAGCGAGCACAAATCGCTCGCCGGGGACCGCGGCTTGAATGGGGCACCCGGCTTCTAAATCTGGCGAGGAATCCAGGTAAGCTTCGCGCACCAAGGGCAGCACCCGGTTTCTCCTTGCCCGCATTGTCTTACGGAAGGAATGATCCACGCGCATGAACGGTGATCGCATGCAGTGCGAATTTTTCCTGGTCCGGTATGTGCCGGACGCGGTGAAGAATGAGTTCGTCAATATCGGCGTGGTGCTGCGGGAAGCGGGGCGGCCGGAGACGGCGCGCGTGCGATTTACCCGGGATTGGAGCCGCGTGCGCTGCGTGGATCCGGAGGCGGATACCGGGATGCTGGAGGCGCTGGAAAATGAAGTGCGGGAACGGCTCTCCAATGGCGTGAGCGAAACGGCGGCGATAATGAAGGCGCTGGAAGACACTTTTTCCAACCTGCTGCAGATCACCGAGCCGAAGGCGTGCCTGGCCGAATCGATCCCGGCGGAGATCGACCAGTTGAGCCGGCTGTATGTGGAGACGCGGAAGCAGCGCGAGGCGCGGCGGCAGAGCGGCCGGCAGACAATTGTGACATCCATGCGGCGGCAGTTTGAGGCGGCGGGAGTCTGGAACGTGATGCGGAAGCGGATTCAGGCCTCGATCTACACGCAGCCTGGCGATCCCCTGCGGATCGATTGCGGCTATCGTCCGAACGGCGTGATCCGCATGTTTCATGCGGTTTCGCTCGAAGGCGATCTGGAGGCGGCGAAAGTGCTGGCGTTCAGCGCGCCGCCGATGGTGGAAGGGGTCCTGCGAGTGGAGAAGGCGATGCTGGAGTTGACGGCGATCGTCGAACCGCTGCGCCGGGTGTTGGGAAAAGGCGCGGAGGAGATTCTTTTGAGCGGCGCCGAACAGGACCGCATCGATCAATACCGGTTTGGCGTGGAGACGATGGAGCGCAGTCAGGTTCGGGTGTTGACGGTGACGGACCTGCCGCGCATCGCGGAACGGGCGCGCGAGGAATTGCAGGTGTGATCTTTGTTTGATCCTCACCCTACGCAAAGAACGCGTAGGATGGGGCACCCGGGCTTTCGACCGGGTGCGCGAGAAAACAACCCATATTCGATTTTATTTGCGGAGGATCAAAGAGCGCGGCTTAAGCCACGCTCTTTTCTTTTGGATCGACAACAGATGAGGAAAGGCGGAGACAGGTGAGGTGGAAAACAATGCTCAGTGACATCTGGAGCCAGGGAGCGGCGCGCGACGCTCTCGGACAGGCAGCCCATCGAGAACTGGATGTGGAAGCCGCGGGCGTGGACGGAGCGACCCGCAAAACCGTGCCGCTTCCTTCGATCCTCAGTCCGTTTCTGGGGGGATCGGTGCGGCCTCCGAATGCATTGCTGCCGAAGGGGTCGCCCGCCAACCTGCGGCGGTTTGCCGAAAGCCCGGTGCCGCGGCGGGCCATCAATGTGATCAAAGACCGCATCGCCAGCATGGATTGGCAAATCCAGTTACGGCGTGGATACACGCCGGCCGATGTTCCCGACGCGGCGGCGCGGATGGAAATCCTGCGGCGCACATTGGAGGAGCCCAACAACTCGGACTCATTCCGGTCGGTCGTCGAGCAGGCGCTGGAAGATGCGCTGGTAGGTGGATTCGGCGCCATTGAAATGGAACGGACAGACGATCCCGAACGGCCGTTTGCGCTGTGGCCGGTGGATGGGGCGACGATCCAGTTGAATGCGAACTGGAATGGAGATCCGGATTCGCCGCGCTATGCGCAGAACACAAATCGCGTCGGGCCGGGCTGCCACATTCCTCTGTCTGACAACGAGCTGATGTACCTGCGGGTGAATCCGCGCTCGCATACACCTTTTGGCCTCGGACCGTTGGAAGTGGCGTTCGAGACGGTCAACAGCTTTCTGGCGGCGCATCGCTACGCGGGGAGACTCGCCAGCAACAGCGTGGTGCAGTATGCGCTGTGGCTGAACGAGACTACGCCGGACCATCACAATCGCCTGCTGCGATGGTGGCAGGACGAGATCGAGGGCACGGGCCGCGTTCCGCTGCTGACCTGCGAGCAGAAGCCCGAGGTATTGAAGTTTACCGGAGGAACGGACGCGGAATTGCGGCTGCAATGGCAGGAATTTCTGATCCGCATGATAGGGAACGCTTTCGGGCTGCCTCCCATGATGCTGGGGCTGGAACGCGATGTGAACCGCAACACGGCCGGGGAGCTGGCGGACGAGGCGTTCCGCACTTCGATCGCTCCGATGGCGCGGATGCTGGCGGAACATTTCACGCGGGATCTTTTCGGCAAACGGCTGGGATGGCGCGAGTTTGAATTCGTCTTTAATGAACTCGATGCGCGCGATGAGATGCAGGAAGTCCAGATCCAGACGGCGTTGCTGCAGGCCGGAGTGTTGACGGTGGATGAGGTGCGCGCGCAGCGCGGATTGCGTCCGCTGAGCCAAGCGCGAGAGATGGAAAACCCGGTCTTGTGATGGAGGATCGTTATCCCACCCTTCGCAAAACCGCGAAGGTGGGGCACCCGAATTTCGTTCAACATTCACCCAATATTCAAGGAGGCCGGCAATGTCGCACATCTATAACTTTTTCGACAATCACATGGAGCTTTCCGGCGCAATCGTTTTCGGCATCGTTGCTATCGGCGCTTGCGTGGCGATAGCGGCTGCCTTAACGGGGGCGCTTTAGACCTGAATTCTTCGCGGTAATGCGGACGAAGGATGGGGCACCCGCATCCGGTGACTGAAACCCAGATGAGCTTCGCGCACCTGGGGCACCCATGCATTCGCGAAAAAGACGCGAGGTCCCTCCACTCCGCTTCGCTTCGGTCGGGATGACAACTCTATCTTTGACCGACGCATGGATCGACGGACAAATCATTTTTCCCGGCGAACGATTCACCCGTTCGTGGGCACAAGCTTGCGGTCTGCGAACCTGCGCCGCATGACAACAACCAACTTCACTAGATTGACGGGAGAGCACATGAAACTGGACGCAATGGCGGTCGAGTTCCCGGCTGTTCACGGTCATCCGAACCGGGTGCCGTTTGAAGGAGTGCTGACGCTCGTCGATGTGCCGAGCGATCGGGCTCCAAGCGGATCACGGGGACACCGCGTTGTTCTGACCCGGACCGCGGCGGAAAATGCGCTGCCTTCCCTGCTGGGGATGGCGGTGGATTTCCGCCCGGATTGGGATGGGCACGATGCACGCAGCAAATGCGGGGTTGTGACCGAGGCCGATATCACAGGCCAGAGGCTGATGGTGGGAGGGTATCTTTACGCGCGCGACTTTCCCGAGGTTGAAGAGAAACTGCGCAACCTTGCAGCGGGGAGCATGGGCATGTCCTACGAGCTGGCCGATGCCCACGTGGAAGACATGCGGTCCTCCATCTGGAAATTGAGCCGGGTCACCTTTACGGGAGCAGCGATTCTGCTGCGCGACAAAGCCGCTTACCGGCAGACATCGTTCCGTTTGAAGCCGCACGTGATGCGACGCCGCGGAGTTTCGCTGGCGGCGTATTGCGGCGCGGCCTGAAATTTCACGCGCAGCAATACCCATGTCTCAGAAGCGAGACATGGGGCACCCAGATTTATACAGGAACCCAGGTGAGCTTCTCACCCCTGATTCGCGCACCTGGGCACCCGCAGTATCACGAGAAAAGGAGCAACACATGGAACAGGGAGCAGAACGTTCTCTTGAAGCGCTGGCCTCTACGCTGGACCGGCTGGCGGGCGCGGCGAGCTTGCTGGAACAGACCGTAAGCCGCCTCGAAGAGCAGCACATGACGATGTCGGGGCAGGTGCAGAAGATTGTGGCGACCGTCGAGCAGGGCGGCTCGCCGAGTGCTGGAAGCGAGAGGATTTACGAACTGGAGCGCAAGCTGCATGAAGCCGTGATGCAGATTGCGGAGCTGCGCGCGCAGGGTTCCGCTCCGGTATCGAGCGGACGCAAGACGATGACGGCCGCTACGGTATCGCTCCTGGCCAAGCAGGGGATTTCGAACCTGGATTCGATCGAAGCGGGATCGCTCGATGCGGCGCTGACGGCGTTGAGCATCGAGCAGCGGATCGCTGTGAAGTCGCAGCTGCTGCGGGCTGGATTGCTGGGTTAGGCTTCTCCCCACTCAAGCTGGAAGACGGGGCACCCCGGAATCATTGCGGGTATGAAGAGATCCCATGTCTCAGAAACGAGACATGGGGCACCCAGGCTCTCTATATCGAATCAACGCCAACTATGGCCTTTGGGCCTATCGAAAGGGAAAGCATGAAAGCCAATTTCCATGATATTCACGCCGCCGCGGATTATATCGGGCCAGGCGCTATTGAAGTTCCGATTTACCAGACGGAGATCACGGACATTGTTCGCCGCCGGGGACTTTTCGGTCAGCGTATCAAGCAGGTGCCTGCCACCGGGCATCCGTCGCGCTTCTTCGAAGAGACTGCGATTCCGGAAGCGACGGCTGCGACTGGATTCGTCGATCCGCGCAACATTTCCGCGCCCGTTGTCAGCCCGACTCGGGTGGAGCGCGCGGTTCCGCTGAAGGCGCTGGTGGCGCAGATCAACTACAACCTGTTCGACATCGAACTTGGCAATCAGCAAAGCCAGTTCGCGTATCTGCAGGCGAAGGACCTTGCCGACACCATTGAAGGCGTGATGCATGTTCACGATCTTGCATTGTGGAATGGCACGGATACTTCGCTGAGCGCGCCCAGCACCCCGCAGTATTTCGGCGCGGCAGCGCAGATTGCGGCGAGCGGATTCACTTCGACGATCGCAACTACGGCGAGCATTGTGGATGGTTTCAAGTCGACCATTGCGCAGATGGTGGCGAACAACAACTATGCGGTTCGTCCGACGGCGATTTATGCTAACCCGGTGCTGCTGGATTTGATCGACCGTGAGATGAAAACTGAGTTCAACGTTGTTCTGGATTCGAAAGAGATCAACGGCGGATTCAGGGTGAAGACGCTGATCACGCAGGCGGGCGAGCTGCCGCTGATTCCCGACTGGACGCTGAGCTATACGGGCACTCCCGGTTCCGGAACGGCACAGCTGCCGGCTTACATCGTGACCGAGGACCTGATCGAGTACCACTGGCTGAGCGATCCGAATCCCCGAGTATTTCAACTCGGAGTTCCCGGATCGTTGGCCTCGCAATATGTGGTCGTCAAGTTCGGCGCGCCGGTAGTCAAGGCGGCTTCGGCGGGCGCTCACTACCAGGTGATCGTCGACCGGTAGCCGATCTTCATCGGGAGGAACCCAGGTCTCAGAATCGAGACCTGGGGCACCCGCATTTTAGGGGAGGCTTGCCTCCCCCCTTTTTTTGATCAACCGGAGGACATCTTATGGGATACCTGCTGCCGACCGATTATGCCACGTACGGCTTACCGGCGGACACAACGGACGACTGGATTACGATGGCTTCCGCGCTGATCGACTCCTATTGCAAGCGGACGAGCCTGAATCCAACGCAGTATGAAGAGCGGATACGGATTACAGCCGGTTCGCAAACCGTGCGATTGAGTTATCTGCCACTGGCGGCGGTTGCTCCGAATACGTCTCCTCTGATCACTGTACAAGCCCGGTATGCACGGCCACGCCGGGGAGAGATGATGGACCCCGCTTACGAGCAGATTGCGTGGGTGTTCGGACTGCCGGGAACCTGGTCCACGCTGAACGTTGCCGATGTGGATTTTGTGCCGAACACGGGCGAACTGACGTTTCCGTACAACATTCTTGGGCTTCCCTACAACGAAGTGGATGTGGTGTACACGGCGGGCCTGAGCACAATTCCCTACACGGTGCAGGTGGCGTGCGCGCAGATTGTGAAGAACGCACAGGCCACGCCCGGGCTGAACGTTAAATCCAGCCGGATCGACACGATGCAGATGTCATATTTTTCAAATTCACTGATCGATCCGCAGGTGGCCGCCATGCTGCAGCCGTATGTGGCTACGATGTTGGGGTGAGCGATGAGCGTTGATTTGAGCGTAAGAAATCCGACGGCGGCGCAGCAGCGAGCTACCGACGTGCTGCTGCGCTGCCTAGGTGGAACGACTGCGTTGTTACGCCTGCCAACGAATGCGGTCGCCGGTTCCGACGGAGAGCAGCTTGGCGAAACTACTCCGGCTTATGAAGACATCCCGTTGTCGCCTGCTGTGTTCCGGCGGCTGAGGGCAGAGCTTCTCGATGGCGGCGTGAACCGCTACGAACTGTTGATTTCGGCAACCGCAATCGAAGCGCAGCTGGGATTTCTGCAGCTCTCATCCACGAGCCAGTTATTTTCGATGGCCAGCGGAGTCTTTGTAGATGGCGAGTTGATGCTGATCGAAGCTGCGGCGGAAGCGGAAGCATTTGGACGGCCTTACCTCTACCGACTGATACTTCGGGCTCCACAGAACCAGACGTTGTAGAACTCATTGCAAACAAGTTGAATCCCACCCTAGCCGCTAAGAACGCGCCTAGGATGGGGCACCCAGCTTTTGCGAAACTTACGGACGGATTGAAGCCCGTCCCCTTCCATCCATCGAGTTTTTGGACAAATTCTCAGAAGCAGGAGAGAGCGCCATGCAGAATGCACAGAACACGTTTTACATTACGCTGCGCAATCGCCTGGCAGCATTGAACCCGAACCGCACAATCTATCTGCGAGGCGTGACCCGGCCGGGAATGCTGGTCGAGAGCAATGAGTTAGTGACAGCCCGGCCACCGTCCGAGGTTTTTGTCGTGAGATGGATTGGATTGCACAACGATCCATACCTGCCTGCGGTGCTGCTACAGATGGAATGCCAGATCGAATACATGACTGAAGGAACGACGAGCAACCTTGGCATGGATCGGGGCGCAATGTTGACGGAGATGGACGCGGAGCTTGTATCTATCCTGCAGCCGGGGTGCGCGCTGAAGATGAGCTATGCGCAAGCTCCTGCAAAACAGATGGAAACGCAGATCTTCTGGACAGAAGCAGCATTTCAGCCGGTGAAAATAGAGCGCGACCAGCTGTTACGCACGGTTATGGTATCCGTATTCAGCTATGAAGAGCCGGGGGAGCAATGAGCACAACTGTAGTGACTCCAATACCGATGACGCCGCCGATCGTTCGGCGGACACGAGCGTACTTTGCTCCAGTAAATCGCTCCGCGGGTCTCCCGGCGATTTTCGACCCGGCGCAGAATGGAAGCTTCAATCTCGATGCGCCACCGGCGCCCTGGCTCGACCTGGGATGGCTGGATGGGTTCGAACGCAAGTCAGGCACAAAGGTGACGGCACTGCGCAGCGGCGCGCCCGGCCTGCCTTTGTCTCAAGTGCGAACGGAAATAGATTCCTTGGTGGTGGTCAATTTTCTGAGCTGGGGAAAATTGCAGATGGCAGTAACAGCAGGGTCGGAGCAGATGAACCTGCTGGCGACAAGCGCCGGCGCGTCTGCGAACGGGTCCGGAGGCGCTGCCGCTGCGGCAGTACCGTTACAAAGCGGAAGTACGGCATCCTTCCTGAACATTGCAGCAAACCAGCTGGCTGGTTTCTCCGCAGGTCAGATGATTTCCGTGGATGTCGATTACACCGGCCAGACTGGATATGTGGGCAGCGGAGTGAGCGGCGCGTACGTGAGTTCGGCCAGCGGCGTCCATTCCGATGTGAATTACGTTCGGAGAGTGAGCTTCAATGTGGGGCGCATTATCTCCGTGACATCCACAGGGTTGCAGCTGGCCCAGCCATTGATTGCCGGGATCCCGGCCGCCGGCATGTCGGTGCAACCCATTCTGGGATTTGTCGATCGCGAGGGAAGCAACTTCTTCCACGAGTGGTCGGGCTTATTCGTAATTCCAGGCGAGCAGGGTGACAGGATTTTGCTGCACTATCCTCGGCTACAGATTGCGGTGAGCGCAACAGAGACGGTCAAACCGCTGAGTGCGCCACTTCAGAAAGTTGAGGCGTTCGCGCGAGTCGCACAGGTGGCGGAATTTCGCGCGCTGCCGGTGACGGATTCCAATGATGGCGCACAGGTTGTGTGCTTCCGCAGCTATATTCCGGCTGCCGCGACGAACCTTTGGTAGACCGTGCCGAGCAACTCTGAATAAGTTGGCACGGCGTGATGCACCCTATCTGCAGTCGTTACAGACGGGCTGAAGCCCGTCCCTTCAAGAAGCGAACTAATCAGAGATTCCGTATACACCATCACCCATGGCGAGGAGATGCCGATGAAGGTCACGATCGACAATCAAGACGGTAAAGGCCCCATCGATTATTCGCAAGCGATTTGCGCGGACCACGCTGCGGAAAACGCGGTTGTGATTACCCGCAGGTTGAATGAGCCTACGCTGGCACGGCTACAACTCGATTGCGCAAGCCATGGATTGCCAATACCTGCTACGAATGGCTGGGTTGTTATTACGGCGGACAATGGAACGTTCTTATTTACCGGGTATCTGCCTTCGGCGGCAGAGCCGGCGTTTGCGGGGTATAGCTCCATCGGTTCGCAATATCGTTTCGTGGTCAACGCTGTAAGCGAGGACTGGCTGCTGAATCGCGAAGCCTTACCGCAGACTGCTCCGCTGCTTGGACAGACTGCAGGCGAGATGGTGCGCACGTTGACGAACCGCGTGAATCCTACACTTGTTCAGATGAATGGTCTGGAGGACATTGGAACTATCGGATTCTTTGAACCTATGCCGAACCTGCCCTGGTCAGAAAATGTCGCGGCACTTGCCAACCAGGCGCGTGCTGCCTATCGCGTGCTGAACGGACAACTGACGCTGGCGCCTGTTGGCTCGACGGTACACGACATGACGGACACGGTTGGAACTCTCGACTATGCGGCGCTGAGTGCTACCAACGCAAAGCAGCTGGTCAACGATGTGACGATTACCGGCTTGAGCCAGCCGATGCAGTATGTGACCGAGCTGTTTGAAGGAGACGGAGCTACAGTTCTTTTCCAATTGCAACGGGACCCCTTCCGCATTATCAGACCGAACTTATTAGACGAAGAGTTCACCGCTTCAACCCTGAACACATCGATCTGGCAAGTGAATGATGCCGGCGGCTACTTGAATGTAAGCGGCAGCGGATTGGCGTTGACCGGAGGAGCTGGGACCGATGGCACGACCACACTTACTGCAATCGACCCTGTCGAGTTAGGCGGAGAGGTTGTCATCGAGTCGGGCTTTGTGCAACTGAACAGCGGCAGCGATGGCGTGCTGTGCGGCTTGTATTCCGGGACTACCGGAATCGCGAACTGCATTGCGGGCTTTCGCGTACGAACCAGCGGCTCGAACACTCTTCTTATTCCATTGGTGAATGGGAATGAGGTTGGAACCACGTTTACAGTTCAGGCCGGACATAGCTATATTCTGCGCATTCACGTTCACAGCCCAGAATTGCAACGGATGTTGAATAGCTACTTCTCCTATGGAAGCGGCGGACCCGCTGTGTATGGCGGCGGCACGGTGCCATCGCCCTTGAATCTCCTATTTGAAGTGCAGGACATGGCGCTGCTGCCTTACGTCAATATCGGTTCCACCATCTTGTATGACGGCGCGATACCGACATCCCCGGCCATCGCTTCGTTCGTGTGCATCAATAGTTTGAATCTGCTCGGCAATATTGGATATTTCAAGATCACGCAGCCAGGTACTTTGTGGATCGTAAGTACACCCTCCGGCGGCGCATCTTTCACGCGAAGAATCGGCCTTGCGGTACAGGGAGCAGATTGCAACGTACTGCGGAATGGATTTCTTCATTTCTATAAGCTTGCGACACCGCAACCTGGCGAAATACTGGCTGTAAGCTATCGCGTGGCCGCACCTTCGGTAGCTCGACTTGCAACCGCCAGCTCAGGGCAGGAAGGCGGGTCCGGGGCTCCGGCGGTTTCACAATGGATTGGGCATGCCGTGCGCCCGGCTGCGCGCAGTTCCGTGGATTGCGAAAACGCATGTCAAGCACTGCTGAATTTTTCTGCCAATCCTTCAGCCTCATGGAGCGGAAAATACAGCTATTACAACTTGCAGAACCAACAGGATGTCTGGCCGGGAGATGCGCTGGATTTCAGTTCTTCCGCGAGCGGGCTGAACACGAATGTGATCGTGCGCGCGGTTAAGATTGGTTTTACGAGCAGTTACCCCGAAGTATTGAACTACACGGTACAGTTCGCCAATGACTGGGCTGAAGCAATTGCCTTAAAGCTGACGGATGCAGTTTCTCCAGATGTAAATCTGCCCTCTGAACCGGAACTGTCTCCCGGAAATTATCTTGCAGACTTAAATTCTCTACAAGTAATCTCCGTTACTTCAACTGCGATCAGCGTAAATGCCAATGTGACTCCACCGGCCAATGGCGGCTTCGAAGTTAGAAACCGCGACTATGCGTTCGGGGCAGCCACACATGAAGACCTGGTATTGCGAAGCCCGGTCGCGAACTTTACGATCACTCGTGCCGCTGACGAGGAGCAGTTTTACATCCGGATGTATGACGGATCCAACCCTCCCGTATATTCGAGGCTTTCAAGTTCGATCTTCACAAATGTTCCAATCTCGTAGACAGCGCCGCTGCCGATAAGGATGTAATCAGATGGATGACTTTGAAATAACCGTACTGTCAGATTTAGGAGCACTCAAAAGCCAGATGGCATCGTTGATTGGATTAGGCCAGCCGGGGAGACTGACGATGCTCGAACAGCGGATGGAGCAGCATGAAATTTATTTGCAGAGAATGAAGGGGCTGGTGGGCGCGTTCTTTGTATTGTTGACTGTGGCGCATATTGCCATTGATTACTTAAGGCGTTGACCGGACCTGGTAGGACATTCTTTGTGCAGACAATCGTCCGCGCCTTGGAATTAGCCCATTGCCCATTCGTCCGCCTTGGTGGGGATGGTGAGGCCTCGCTTGTCGGAGGCAATCGATTTATTAATCTGCGCCCGCTTCCGATCGATAAACCATCCCCATTTGCAAAAGTACTGAATGGCCGAGCGTAGATGATTGCAAAGCAGTTTTAGACTGCGATACGATCCTCGACCGTGGACATGACAAACACTAGTGTAGGGATAGAAAACCGTCAGGGATATCTCTCCTATCCTACGCACTAAGTCCGTGTCTTCGAGATACATAAAGAATCGTTCATCAAATCTACCGACTGCCTGGATCAGACTGGTCCTGACAAACGCAAAGCATCCGGACAGATATGGAATCGGTCTTGGTCTTGTCAGGTCGAGATCGCTGCATTCAAACCGGCCTTTACTTGCCGAAGGAAAATCGAGGCCATAACCTGTCAAAAACCTTCGGCTGAACAGGTCCCAGGGACTGGGAAGCCTTTTGCAGAGACTTTGCCGAGACCCGTCAGGGTAAAGAATGTTGGGCATTACCCAACCGACCTCTGGATTCATCTCCAAAAAACCGTACAACTCGTCGAGGACGGACGGCATGAACGAAATATCCGGGTTCAGGATCAAGTGGTATTTTGAACTGTCGCCGATCATTTTAAGCGCTAGATTGTGGCCGCGGCCGAAGCCTATATTGCGTTCCGCATGGATATATGTGGCTTTGTATCGGGCGGTCAGGGATTGAAGATCGTCGATCGGGGAATTATCGACGATATAAACCTTCGCCGAGATGGTGCTGTTTGCGATCGATTTCAGAACTTCTTCCAACACAGCAGGATCGGTCTTATAGGTCACGATGGAAATCGAAAGTTGGATATTGTCAGATGGCATAAAGGGGATATGTCCAGTGTTGTTCGGCTATATGCCTAAATTCTATTCCCCTGGAACCTAATTGCCTTCCAGGGCGATTGACGCTTGCGTCAGGCCAGAAGTGCGAATGACGAGAGCTTCCCGTGTGACATGTTGACCACTGCCAGCCATCGTAGCGCGGAGAATCCTGAGATCGCTTCGGAAACTCGCCGAGCTCATATACTCTGCGTCCAGTTTAACCTTTGCCGGCGCAATATATGTCGAATAGAAATTTCCGATCTGATCCGCAGGTATTTCTCGCAGAATATGCTGCTCTTTGCGGAATAGCAGAGTTGCCGCGCCCGTGATACCCGGCCGGCAAGGCATCGACGTCAATTCCAGCTCGGGCAGTTTCGGGCGGGGACCAACCAGGCTCATATCTCCCCGCAAGACATTGAAGAGCTGGGGGAGCTCATCGAGTTTGAACCTGCGCAAAAAGTGCCCTATGCGGATGATCCTGGGATCGCCGGTGGCGGTCAGTCCCGGCCCTGCCGCTTCGGAATTTTCCACCATCGTGCGGAATTTGTAAATCGTAAAAAGCCGCCTGTGCTGTCCGGTCCGTTGCTGGCGAAAGATGATTGGCCCAGGGGAGGTCATGCGAACCGCGATCGCGATGATGCCCAAAAAAGGCGAAATAACAATCAGTGCGGGGGTGACGCAAACGAGGTCAAATGTGCGTTTCCAGATGGAAGCACACCAGGGGCTCACACTGTAGTTCTGTGCCTCGTCCAAACGCGTATCGATCTTTTCTTCTTTCTTCTCTTCATTCGAGCCAAACCATGACATATGTTCGCTTGTAGCAGCCCGGCGCTGACTCATAACAGGGGCCGGAGTGTCGGAAATGTAGATTTCGGTACTCACGCTTTGCATTCTCCGAATTACGCAATGTACTGTTCGTTGAATCTAAGCGGCCATTATAAGTTTTCTTGCTGGCCGAGGGTGTCCCACCAGGAAGGAACGATCTTCTCAAGACCAGTCCTGGATCTTCCCAAAAGTACCGTGAACATCGCTATCACCCACAACATTAACCGCTCTAATAAGTTAATACCCTTAAAGACGACCGCTATCCAGAAAAGTTGTCCTTTAAAGTCATCTTTATTGCTTAAGTATATCGGCTCGCGCAGCAAGAACTCCAAACCGATGATGGAACGCAGCGAGGGAACACCAAAGTGAAACAGTGCCGCTCCATTTCGGGAAATGCGATGGCGGAAAATACCCGCTCATACAACCTTCGTGGGCACATAAGATGCACTACAAGTCGTGAGTTCCATCACGAATGATCCTTCGCTCCCAGATTCCTGACGCGAATAAATTCAATCGGGTGAGAAAGCTGGTCACCTCCGTCAATGTCGGCAGGACGACGTGGTTCGCCGAAAGCCCACATCCCGCCGATTCAGTCCCCGCAAGAAGCACGAGTCTCCCTACTCCCGCCGCCGCTCCCGCCTGGATATCGGAACATCGATCCCCGACAAGAAGCGACCGGCTTAGATCAATTCATGTTCCCGCGCCGCCTGGAAAAGCATGCGTGGCTGCGGTTTGCAGTAAACCATGTCTCAGAAGCGAGAAGTGCGCCACCCGGCTCTTCCAACTCCTTCAGGTGCGCTCATGATGACGCATACTCAACATCTGCCGCAATTTCTCTACCTTGGCGGCCAACTCCGGGTCCTGCATTCTGGATCGAGAGAAGGATTGAAAAATCGCCCAGAAGCCGGCAATGATCGCGCCCAAGATAAACGCCAGCACGACAAGCAGCGTCCGAGGGGGCCAGGACCGCTTGTCGGGGATTAACGCGGGGTCAACGATCTGAATCTCCTGACCTTGCTTGGCTTCGTCCACCCTTGCCATCTCATATTGCCTGGCCATCAATTCAAACAGCGTTTCGTGATATCGCACGTCCCGCATGCCCCGGATGTACTCCAAGCCCGCCGCCGGCACTTGCGATGTCGGTGTCAAGACATTACCCGCGATCGCAGCGGATTCGGGATGACCTTTTTCGAAATTCGCCAACTGAACACGCAGACCTTCCAGTTGAGATTGCAAGGTTACGACTTGAGGGTTCTGATCTGTAGCAGACGTGCGGAGCGCGCCAAGTTCAACTTGCCGCGCCGAGATCTGCGCCTGTAATTGCATAATGGTGGCGATTACGGCCTCCGCCTGGCCTTGCGGCTGGATGATTCCCGTTTTTTGTTCGATGGTTTTGAGCGCGACTTCCGCGTTCGCCAGATTATTTTTCTCCAGCTCCAATTGCTGCTGGAAAAAGAGCCGGCGCTGACCCGCCTCGGTGACGGCCAGGTGCGACATAAGATCGTGAAGATCCTCAATATATGCATTGGAGATAGCAGCGGCACGTTTTGGATCATGGTCCTTAACGGCGATGCTGATCAGTGAACTTTTTTCCGAGAGAATCGTGGTGTGGGATTTAAGCGCTTTGCGTGTGTCACTCAATTTCTTCTTTTTATAAACATGCATCAGGTGGAAACGACGGATGATGGCGTCTCCGACCGTTTCACTTTGTAAAAGCCCGATGTATAGATCGCCAGGATTCTTGAGGCCAAGCATGCTGGCGGCCCCACCTCCTCCTCCAGCCAACGCTGCCAGCCCCCCGAGCTGTCCAAGCAAAGCCGACGCGGAGCTTTCTTTTTGCGGAGGCAACATAGTGGCTGTCGCGGTAAAAGTTTGAGGCACCAGCAATACGACAATCGCCGTAATAGTTGCCGCGATCAGACTAAAAAGAAGAATGAACCGTTTCCGGGCAGCCAGCACCAGAGCGAGATCCAGCAAATCAATGGACTCTTCGGAATCCGACGACACGCTTCCCTGCATCGCGGTGCTCTCGTGTACCGGCTCCGCAATGAACTGTTCCGTATTCGTATCGGTCGGCATCATAGCTATGTTACGAGCTTCACTTCAGCAGATTGATCGCTGCGATTCCTACGCCGAAATTCGACAACACTGCCGAATAATCCGTGAGGTTACGCAGAATCGTGGTCTTGCTGACGTTGTCTGGAACGACCACTGTGTCTCCGGGATATGACAATTTGCCCGCAAATCCTCCCGCGAACAGCGTGCCTCCCGCAGTCTGTTTGCTGACCACGGAACCATCCGCGCGGATGACGAATTCGTGGCGCTTGTCGGCGTTTCGCGTGCTTCCACCCGCAATCCTCAGGTAATCTCCAAGGTGCTCTCCGCGTCGATATAAGAAAGAGTTCTGGTCGTAGACCGCGCCCACGACATTGATGGTCGCCGGCACAACAGGAACGATAAAGCGGTCTCCATCCTGCAGCGGCAAATCGGGCAGTGAATCAATTCCATCGCTGTAAGGACTGAGGCTCAACACGATCCGCCCCGAAGCTCGCATTTTTCGCAGCGTGGTGATTAAATCTCGCTGGCTTTGGATGCTCGTTCCCAATGCTGCTGCGCCGGTTGGGTTCACGACCGAACCAGACGCATTCGCAGCGGAGAGTTGAATGTCCTTCTCGAGCGTATTCACGTAGTCATTGAGCCTTGCCTGCTGGATACGCTGGGTCGATTCCCGCAAAAACTCAGAACCATATAGATATGCGCTGGGCGTCAATCCGCCCGCGCGGCGAACGATATCCCGCAAAGTTTCGCCGGACTCTACGCTGTAGATCCCCGCATGGACCACTTCGCCCTCTAGACGCACATATTTCACCTGCTGCGCCTGCGGCACATGGATGTCAGCGGTTGAAAATACTGTGAGAATGTCGCCGGGCTCAAGTTCCAGGTTTTGCGAGGCATTATGATCCAGGACTACTTGTCCCAGGCTGAACGGGACCAGAGAAGTTGCCAAAGTATGCGGGTTCGTCCGCTCAACAACGGCGTAGCTCCAATCAATGCTGGGAGCCGTCCTTAAGATCTCATTTTTGATTGGAAACTGACCTTGCGAAAAGCGTTCCCCCGGCGGATAGTACCGCAGCTGCTGGCCGGAAGTGATGTCAGCCGGGGATGCAGTCAAATCGCTGGTCGAAGAAGTCTTGCCCGCCTCAGTCGAGGATGGCTTGTTGGCCGTGGAGGCTCGCTGTTGTGCGGATAGCCCGGCGGCTTCGGTATCCGCCAGCGACGTGCCGGTTGTGTAGCTATTCGGCTCGTTGGAATTTGCCTGCCCTGTCTGATCCGAGGGATTTGGAAGGTTCGCCCGATACGCAGAGAACAGCGGCGTGTATTCCAGAGCTGGAAGTCCCAGGGCAATCCTCCGCTGCCAGTATCCGCGCGTTTCTAAAGCGTCCTGGTCGGGAATGAGATCCAGAATTCGCATCCCGGGGGACCAGCGGTATCGTCCTGGGTTAGCGACATTACCCCGCAACGTCACCGTGTTGTCGAAGCGCTGAACTATGGAAGGTATGCGGAGAATATCGCCATCGCGCAGGAGCGTCTGCAAACCTGCCGCATTCAGCATTAACTGGACGGTCTGCCGGACTCCCTGGACGCTGGTGCGGTCCAGTTGTGCCTCCTGCTTCGACGCCATGGTCGCAAGCCCGCCGGCCATTTCAATTGCCTGGCCTGCTGTTTCTGTTCCGACCAATTCATAGATTGCCGGCAGGTGGACGCTTCCCGCCACTGCGATCTGCGGACCCACCGGGGGGATATAGATGACGTCACCCGGCAACAGTGGAGCGTCATGAGATTTATCGCCCTTCACCAGCAGGTCATACATATCGAACGTCGTCACGACCGCTCCGCCGCGCTTCAGTTCAATTCGCCGCATTGAACCTTGCGGGGAAGGACCGCCGGAAGAAAACAGCGCGTTCACCAGTGTGCTCAGGGAGCTGACCGTGTAGCTTCCCGGCTGCTGCGCATTGCCAACCACATAGATCTGGATTGAGCGCAGCTGACCCATGTTGACGCTGAGATCGAAATTGCGGAACACGCGGCCAAACTGCTTTTTCAGATAGCCATCCAACTGCTCAAAATGCAGGCCCGCAACCTCAACATTGCCCACCTGGGGAACATAAATATTTCCAGTGCGATCGACGGTGCCATGCGCATTGAAGTTCACCTGTCCCCACACCCGGATCAACAGTTGATCGCCGGGACCGACAACATAGTCGGAAGTCACCGGCGTCCGGTCGATTGGAGCGAACGGCGCCGACAGATCGGAAAACAGGTCGGCTCCGAAAACCGGCAGCTTCGCTCCCGTCGCGCCGGCGACAATTCGCTGAAACTCCGTGGGTGGGTGCACGATCCGCGGGTTCAGGGCTCCATTGGGATTGCGATATGCACCGCTCATCCCATTTCCATAGGGAACCTGGTCTACATATGTGGGGACTCTGGTGTTGATGCCGCCGTTTCCCATTGGAGTGGCCCCGTTAGGCTGCCCTTGGGGGTACCCGCCCGCTCCTCCGTAGGCGCCCCCACCGTACATGCCTTGTCCATACGCGCCCTGTCCGTACGCTCCCTGTCCGTAGGCGCCCTGTCCAGAGTTGCTTTGTCCATATGCGCCACCAGGCCCTTGGCCGGCGCCAAACGCATTTGCCGCCGCGCCCGTGCAGGCCGGCGAAAGGGAACTGATCGGATTCGAACAGTCCGTAGTCTGCGAAGAAATGTCTCCGCCCGGATATTGGGCGTTCGCCGCCAACGTTCCAGCGCACAACGTGACGATGATGAGAGAAAGGAATCTACGTAACATTTGAAAGTGACTCTAGTGTAACCGCTGATATCGCGCAATGGTGCATGGGCTGGGCTGGAAGGAAGAAATCTCCATCGCTTATTGAACCTGTACGGTCAAACCGACGCTCTTTTGCAAGCCGCCCGCAACCGCGGTCACCGTAACATTGTAGGTGCCGGATGGAGTCAGCGGGGAAGTTGGCAGTGGGTTCGATGCAAGCCCTAACGGGCCGCCACCTTTACCACAGGCGGTGATCCCCGCCATCGTTGCGATTAGAACCACCAGGATCAGCAGGCGGTTTAACAGAGGCTGTAATGATTTGCGGCGACAGCGCAGCAGCCACAACGGAAACAGCACCAGCAATGAACCTAACGGCCAGGGCAGCGATCCCGTCAAAGCGGCCCGGCGCGTCTGGGCTGAACTCCCTGATGGGCTTCCAACACCTGTGGCGATCGCAACCTGGATATTTGACGGCGTCAGCAACGAGGCGGTCGCCGGGTTCACAGTGCAGGTGGAGTTGGGGGGCAGATTGCTACAGCTTAAGCTGGCAGTTCCCGCAGAACCGCTCACCGGAACAAGTTCCAGAGAATAGCTGGCAGCTTTGCCGCTAGTGACCGATACGGTCGTCGAACTGGTCGGCAATAATTCATATGAGATACCAACGCCTGTCAACTGCGCCATTATCGAGCTGGCATCGGTACTATTCACCATCAGAACACCGTTCTGACTCCCGGTCGTGTTCGGCGCAAACAGCACGGAGATGGCGCAGGCCGCACCAGACGGCAAACTTGTTCCGCAATTGCTGCTTTCGGCAAACGGTCCGGTAATTCCCAGGGAGATGCCGCCCAGCGTGCCGGTGCTTCCGTTGCTCAGGAGCAGCGTTTGCGCCGGCGAGGAAATTTGCACACCGACAGCGCCGAAGTTCAAACTCCCAGGCGTCAGAGTGATGTTCGCCAGGGTACCCGTTCCGGTCAACTGAATTTGTTGTGTTTGGTTCGCATCCACAACGTTCAGCGTTCCCGTGTCGAAACCGGTCGTGTGTGGCATGAAAACAATTTGGATTTCGCAGGAGTTTCCCGGCTGCAAGGTGGTTCCGCAGGTGGTTGTAAACATAAAGTCTGGATTTCCCGATTGTATCCGGATGCCCGTCAAAGCTGCCTGACCATTGTTGCTGAGCATCACAGTTTGCGCGGCGCTCATCGTGCCCACGGTCTGCCGGCCGAAACTGAGCGACAGCGGGGAGAGATTATCTTGCGCGGGCGTTTCCCCGAAGCCGCTCAGCGAGACGACTTGCGTGCGGATTGCATCCGAGACATCCACCTGCCCGATGGCGGTTCCGGCCGCTGACGCGTGGAATGTAACAGTGATCTGGCAGTTGGAGTGCGCCGCCAGAGTACTGCCGCAATTGCTGGTGTCGCCAAATCCGGCGCCCACGGATTGAATGCTCAATTGATTCAGAGCTGAATCGCCGGAGTTGGTCACCGTCACCGTCTGCGGCGGCGCGTTCTGGCCGACCACGGTAGCGGGGAAGACAAGCGATGCCGCCGACAAAGTGTCTGTCGGGGGAGCAATTCCTGTCCCCGTCAGCGAGATCGTCTGGCTGCGCAGAATATCTGTCACGACGATGCTGCCTGTCTCCGCACCCGCAGCGTGGGGCGTGTATCGCACCGTCAGCGTGCAGGAGGACTGCGCATTCAGCGAATAGCTGCAGCCATTCACGACAGCGAAATCCCCGGTTGTCTGTACCTGAATCCCGGTGAGCGGAGATCCGCCGCTATTGGTCAGCGTGATCGTCTGCGGCGCGCTCGCCGTGTTCTCGGGCGTTGGAGAAAAAGCTAGCGAGGCGGGCGCAAGTGTGTCCGTGGACGGATTCTCGCCGCTTCCATTCAAGCCGATGGTTTGCGTCCCCTGCGCACTCACCACCGTCAGCACGCCACTGGCAGCTCCCGTCTGGGTGGGCTGGAACACGATGGCCACGGTACATCCTGTGTCGGATGGAAGACTGCCCGAGCAGGTATTGATCTGGATCGCAAACGGCCCGGTGACGCTTTCGGAGGTTAAGGCGACCGGGTTCCCACTGGTATTCGAAACAGTCACCTGCTGCGGAGAAGAAGCGGTGCTGATCTGCTGGCCGCCAAAGTCCACGCTGTTCGGCAACAGCACAATGGCGGACTGGGTGGTGCCATTTCCACTCAGGACCACACTCTGCTGGCCGCTCCCGACGTTGGCGGACACGGTCAACATTCCGGTGCGCGTTCCGCTTGTCGACGGAGTAAACGTCACCTGAATCTGGCACGCGCTACCCGGTCCAATCGCGCCGGAACAGTTATCAGTCTCGAGAAAATCTCCCGTTACTGCAACACTGCTCACGGTCAGGCTCGTGCTTCCCGTGTTCGTGACAGTTACCGTTTGCGGACTGCTCGAGGTCTGCACCGGCTGGCCGCTGAATGTCAGGCTTGCCGGTGCTAAAGTTATGGTGGTTTGCGGAACCCCACTCAACAACGGAACCTGCCAGATTCCCCGCCCATACGTGCCCACGCGCAAATAGCCGCCGGCCGCCGGAGTGAGCTTGCCCGCTGGCGCCAGCGGCAGACCTGTCCCAAAAATATTCCAGCACTGTCCTCCGCTTCCTTCGCAATTGACAATATTCTGCGTGACAAACACTCCTCCATCGGACGCAACGTAAACCACACTGGCATCGCTGGGATCGACCAGTACATCATTCAGCGGCAGGTCTGGAAGATTTTTCGAGATGTTGTTCCAGTTCGCTCCACCATCCGTAGAGAGATAGAGATGGGGCACGCCGAAGCCCTGGATCGTCGCATAGATGGTTTTGCCCGTTGAATCATGCGGGTCCGCGTAGAGTGCGGAGACATCGAAGCGGTATGGATTGAAGACTCCGTTATAACTCTGCTCATTTGCGACGGGCGACAGCGCCAGGTCCGTCCACCGGGTAACTCCGTCAGCGGTATTGGCCGTCCGCGTCGAGAAAACGTGACCGCCTATATTTGCACCGCCGCCATCGAGCAACCCGGCCATTCCGGCATAGATCACCTGTGCGCCGCTGTTCTCCGCTCCCGTGCCGGGTTGGATATTTGGGCCGCCCGCTGCCAGCGAACGAATCAACGCATTTCCATTGCAGCTCGGCTGGGCATGGCCGTCGAGCATGGGGCTGATCGCATTGGCGACGCTCCACGCATTGCCGCCGCTCGCCAGGCCGCGCCATACGCGGCAGGTGCCTACAATCACATTCGTACTGTCCGCCGGGTCCAGCATATAGGGCGCATAAAGCAGCGATTGGTCATTGCTCGTTTCAGCAGCGCCGATCGCAGGCGCGAAATCCGCTGCCGTGCAATTCATCCCTTGCGTGCACCGGCCAATCGCGACGTACGGCGCTAACGATGCATACCAATTGTTCGAATTCGCCGGGTCGATCGCCGCCAGGCCACCTTCGCCGCTCAACAGCTGCGGCCATGCGCTCTGACCCATATTTGTCGTCGCCGCACTGCCATTCACGCCGAAGCCCGCCAGCAGCAAGTTGACATCGCTTGCACTGTTCGCCAGGCCGGTCACTTCCGCCAGCGATCCCAATCCGCTATTCAGATTTTGATAGTGCGCGGCATCGGTTGACGCACAGGCTGACCCGGTCTGATTCACTCCATCGCTTGAACGCCACAATCCCCCGTCATTCCCGAAGTAGAGCAGCGGCAGCGACTGCCCGGCAGGCGTCAACGCGGCGATGGCGTGCTCTGAGGGCGGGACATTCCCGGAATCGCACGTCCCGGCATTCGTCGTGTTGCGCCACGCGCATCCGGCAGCAAGGCTGCAACGAAAAATATCTGCCGTTCCGGCGAAGAGCAGCGTGTCCGCACCATTGGGAACGGCAGCCAGCGTCAGATTGTATGTGCCCTGCGGAATGGTTCCGTTGCCGCTTGCATCATCAAGTGGCCCGTCGAAAATTTTAGTTCCAAACTGCACCGTCGGATTGGCACAACCGTTCGCACCTGCATTGCAGACATCCTGCCACAGACCCTGATCGGCATTGTTCGAATCCACCGTGAGCGCGAACATGTCTCCGGTGACCGGCTGCACGGCCATCACGCCGCGAAAAGCGGCGCAAGAATTGCTCCCCATAAAACCGGGATTTGCGGGGCAGTGTCCGGGGGTCAGCGCAGTGCCGGGCTGGTTCGTCATCCGCGTCCACGTCACCCCGTCCGGCGATTGATAATAGCCGTGATACTCGACCGCCGCGTAGAACATTTTCCGCAGCGGATTCCAGACAACCGCGCTGACAGGCACACCAGGAAAGACGCTCGGCACTGTAGTCTGCGAGGACTGGATGACTTGATTCGGTCCATCTTCAATGGTCGAAAGAAACCAGGTCTGCCCGGCGTCGGTCGAATAATACAGGCCCGCCTCCGCTGTATTATCAGTTCCGCTGTTGTTGATGTTATTGACAAATCCATCGTAGGAATTCGTCACCGCTGCCACGACGAGGTTTGTATTCGCCGTGCTCCACGCAAAACCGGAGAAGGCGTCTCCCGCGAAGCTGTAATTTGTGATTCGGCCGGCAAAGCCGTCGCTGCTTTGCTTGATCAGGTTCCACGTCGCGCCGCCATCGGCGGAGCGCAAAATTCCCGCGCCATAATAGGAGTCGAGCACATCGTTTGGATCGCCCGTCCCGGCCAGCACCACGCCATTCGTGCTCGTGCCCGCCTGCACGCTGACTGCGCCGATACTCAACGACGTGAGATTGACGCCGGAAAATGCCGGCGGATCGTCCGTAAGCGGCTGCCATGTGACAGTGGTCGGATCGCCGGCTGCCGCGTTCGTCGATCTCCAGACCCCCCCGCCGGTCGATCCCAGGTAAACCGTGTTTCCCGACGCATCCCACGGGGCTATCGAGATGGAAGTCACGCGCCCGGTCACATCGCCGAATTGCGCGGTGTTGATCTGGCTGGGTCCAACCGGCTGCCACGGTTGATTGCTGGAGAGCAGATGCGGCATGGCGATTCGCTGGCTCATTCCGCGCAGCCGTAAAACTGCGGAGGACTGACCGTCAACCGAACGCGGCAGTAAAAAAGATTCAGAATGCCCTTGTGTCAGGCTTCCCTGTACTGCGACCTGGGCTGCCGGTGGTGAAGTGATGTCGTTAACCGATGAAGAAATTGAGGAATGATTCTGCGCGGCCAGCGATGGAGACGCTTGCGCATGGAGAACGGTCGGCAGAAAAAACGCAAGGCTGCATGCCAGGCGCCAAGGGAGTCCAGACATCCAACACCCGGGGATTTAGGGCGAGCAATTTTCTTAATCATGCGAGTGTTTTGGGCGCGAGTCAACACTTTGGTAACTTGACTGGCCCCAGAATGAGCTTTGTGGGTTCGTTTCACCCTCTTCCACGGCTTCTACTTGCGGAAATTGGCTGGCTCAGGATGGCTCAGGATGGCTGATGCATGAGGATGTTTACCAGCTTGCCAAAAGAATCCCGCACGAAGAAGCGTCGAACGCCCCAAGGTTCATTTTTCGGGCCATATTCGATCGGAAATCCAGACCGTTGCATCCGGCGGTGCGCCTCATCGACATCATCCACTTCGATCGAGAGATCAGGAGTGAGTGTGTCTGAGCCTCCTTGCGAGGCGAAACTGATCTGGATGCTCATCGCCTGCGTCGAGCCGTAAGTTGCGATCCAGCCATGGTCCATGAGCAAGTCGAGACCCAGCACATCCTGGTAGAAGCTCTTCGCAGCGGAAATGTCCTGCGTTGCAATATCGGCGACGATGCGTTTGACTTTCACGTTCCCTCGGACCTTGGAATTTTATGCCCGCGCCAAGTGACCCATCCTTCGCGTTTCCTGCGAAGGATGGGATGAGAAATTACGCGCCCGCCGATACCGGCTTGCGCGTCGAAACCTCATACTGCTCGCCATACCAGGCGACGGTACGGCGCAGTCCTTCGAGAAAATCCACTTTCGGCTCATACCCCAGCATTTCCCGCGCCGCCGAGATGTCAGCATACGAATGTTTGATGTCGCCTTCGCGCGGAGGCCCATATAGCGGCGGGTTTTTATAGCCGATTATTTCTGCCAACAGCTTGTAAGTCTCGTTCAGCGTGTATGGTTTTCCGCAGGCGCAATTGAACATACGCCCGGCCACTTTGTCCGCTGGCGCCGCCGCGGCTTTCAGATTCGCCTGGACGACGTTCTCAATGTAGGTGAAGTCGCGGCTCTGCTCTCCGTCACCATGGATCGTCGGCTGCTCACCGGCCAGCATCATGCTGGCAAATTTCGCCATCACGCCACTATAGGGTGAATCTGGCGCTTGCCGCGGCCCGAAGATATTGAAGTAGCGCAGCGCGACCGTCTCCAGTCCATACACCTCCCAATAGCTACGAAGATAGAGTTCCCCCACCAGCTTTTGCACGGCATAGGGCGACAGCGGCCCGGGCAGCATGGATTCCCGCTGCGGCAGAGGATTCTTATTGCCATAAGCGGAAGAAGACGCCGCATAGACAACCCGCTTTACCCCCGCATGGCGCGCGCCCTCCAGCAGGTTGAACGTGCCGTCGATGTTTGCCGTGTGGCTGGTGCGCGGGTCTTTCACAGACAGTGGCACCGAAGGCAGTGCGCCCTCATGGAAGATAATCTCAACACCTTCGCAGGCTTTGGCAACATCGTCGGCATCGCGCAAGTCCACTTCCAGCAGTTCGATCTTGCTGGCCCCAAAATCGCTGAGCCAGGGCGCGAGATTCTCTCGCTTGCCGGTAGCAAAATTATCCAATGCGCGAACGGTTTCTCCGCGCTCGACCAGCGCCTGCGTCAGCCATGAACCGATAAATCCGGCAGCTCCTGTAACCAAATAGACGGCCATACTTCTCCTGTGAGTATGAAAATTCCGGGTGCCCCATCCGTCGCAGCCTTATCGCGCGAAGAGTGGGATCGAGGGATTCCCACTCGACCCCCCTCATCATAGCAACCGAACGCAAAATTTTGGCCATCGAACTCTTATTGAGGTGACGCTCCCATCCCGCTCAGCTACCATAAAGGATGCAGACGGCTGGGCGATTGCTGCCGGAGAGCCGCAAGGCAATCCGGGAGAGGAAAGTCCGAACTCCGCAGGGCAGTGTGCCGGATAACGTCCGGGACCGGAGCGTCAAGGCTTCGGGACGGCAAGTGCCACAGAGAAAATACCGCCGCGTCCGCAAGGAAGCGGTAAGGGTGAAAAGGTGCGGTAAGAGCGCACCGCTCCGGCTGTAAAGTCGGAGGCATGGTAAACCCCACACGGAGCAAGACCAAATAGGCGGGGAGCTTTGCGGCGCAAGCTGCAAAGCGCGTGCCGGCCCGGCGCGCCACAACCCGCGGGTAGGTCGCTATGAGCGCGCGCAGTAATGCGCCGCCTAGAGGAATGATCGTCCTCGACAAAATTCGGCTTACAGGCCGTCTGCCCGATACTTTTTTTAATCGAGATGAGACGGGTGCCCCATCCTTCGCAGCGTCATCGCGAAGGGTGGGATGCGGGATGCTTAAGATTTGCTAAATCGGATTGACAGGTGGTGTAGCCGTATCGAGTCATTCTGAACGAAGCGTAGTGGAGTGAAGAATCCACACAATGTGGGCGATAGTATTGCTGCCCTCACCCTCGGGATTCTTCGCTGCGCTCAGAATGACAGGCATCTATTTTAATTACAGTAATTTTCAATCCGGTTTAATCCGCAAAATGCTCGAAGATCACGTTCAAAGATCCGCCAGCGTCGGATGCGCGAAAATTCCCTCCCGCACACGGGATAGGGCAGTTTCTGGCCGGAGCCGAGAATGATGGCGTCATAAATGAATGGTTTTATGGCCGCCGCTTTTTCTGGAGACATTCTTCCGAATTTAAGTCATCACCGTCTGCACGAACCACGGTCAATAGGATAGAAAGAGGGCACGGGAAATGACCAAGATGCTTCCGCCGATGGCAACCACGTCCTCAATCAGCGCCACCGGAAAATCATGCCAGTGCAGCGTCGTCACCCAGCGCTTTCGCACCTCATAGCCGACCACGGCCCCCACAATCGCACCCACCAGCCCCGCCGCCGCGGAGGTCTGCCAGCTCGCACCCCAAGCCTGACCGCTGACCACGCCGCAAACTGCACCGAAAAACACGCGGCCAACCAGTCCGGGGATTCGCAGACGGCTTGGAGTAAATGGCAGCTTGTCGGCGATCAATTCCGCAACCGCAAAAATGGTCAAGATGACGACCGCAGTCATCGTGTGCAGGAAATACAGCGGGCTGCCCAGAATCTTCAGATGGTGCAGGTGCAATGCCCAGACCAGCACGGTGATCGGTGTAAACGCACGCAGCCCCGTCAGTCCGCCCAGACACAATGCAACGATAAGCACCGGCCATACACTATTTGCCATTCCCCACCTCATGCAGAATCAAACTCGAACTGAATTGTACCGGGTGCACAAGGTGTACCGGGCGAGAAAATATGGGTTCCCCAGAACCTGCCCTGAGCGAGTCGAACGGGGGTCGCGCTGGTAAGGCAAGGACAGCATCAAGTGAAATCGGGTGCCCCAGGTCTCGCTTTTGAGACCTGGGTGAGTTCGACCAGATCGATTAAATCAGGGTGGGCAAAAGTTATCGCGCCCCCGCACCCACCGGCTCCCGCAGCCATCCGTAGAGTGGAAACTGCTCCGCCATCTCGATTACCTGGCCGCGAATTCTGGCCAGCCGCGCCGCATCCGTGCGATGATCCAGCGCTTCGACGATCCAGCGTCCGATCACCCGCATTTCAGCTTCGCGCATCCCTCGCGTCGTCAGCGCCGGGGTGCCGATGCGGATCCCGCTCGGCTTCATCGGCGGATTGGTATCGAACGGGATTGCATTCTTGTTTACCGTGATTCCGGCCTCGCCCAGGGCCTTTTCCGCCTCGCTGCCGAACATGCCTTTGACGAACACATCCACCAGCATCAGGTGCGTGTCCGTGCCGCCGGAAATAACGCGATAGCCTTCCGCCATTAGAGTTTCGGCCAGCACTTTCGCGTTCGCAACAATCTGCGCGGCGTAGATCTTGAAGTCCGGCTGCAGCGCTTCCTTAAACGCAACCGCCTTGGCCGCGATGATGTGCATCAACGGACCGCCCTGCTGTCCGGGAAAAACGCTTCGATCCACGCCGGCTGCCAAATCCTGCCTGCAGAGGATCAACCCGGCACGCGGGCCGCGCAGGGTTTTGTGCGTTGTCGTCGTAACAATATGCGCGTGAGGCACCGGCGAAGGATGCACGCCACCAGCCACCAGCCCGGCAAAATGCGCCATGTCGATGACAAGAAAAGCGCCGACCTTATCAGCAATTTGCCGCATGCGCGGAAAGTCGAATATGCGCGGATAAGCGCTTCCGCCGCCGATGATCATCTTCGGCTTTTCGCGCTCGGCAATCTGCTCCAGCTCGTCGTAGTCGATGACTTCCGTATCTTTGCACACGCCATAGCTGACGACGCGATACAGCTTGCCGGAAAAGTTCAGCTTGTGGCCATGCGTCAGATGGCCGCCATGCGCCAGATCGAGGCCCAGAATCGTATCGCCCGGCTGAATGATCGACATGTACGCGGCGGCATTCGCCTGCGAGCCGGAATGCGGCTGCACATTCGCATGTTCCGCGCCGAAGAGCTGCTTGGCGCGATCGCGCGCCAGGGTCTCGACCACGTCCGCATACTCGCAACCGCCATAATAACGCCTGCCCGGATAGCCCTCGGCATATTTGTTGGTGAAGACCGTGCCCGCGGCTTCGAGCACCGCCTCCGAGACAAAGTTCTCCGAGGCAATCATCTCCAGCCCCTCGTGCTGGCGGAGCACTTCATGCTGGATAGCGGCGTAGATTTCAGGGTCAGCCTCGGCGAGCGGCAGGCGCATACGATCGGTCGTCATAGGCTGATTTTATCGCACTCCAATAGCCCGGTACTGCGCCATCAGCTCCCGCAAAATATCTTCATTCTTGCGCTCGATCATACCCGGAATCCGAAACAAATCGACGATCGCCCAGAAGCCAAACCCACCCACCGTGAACCAGTAAATGAACTGAATGCCAATGCGCCCCAGATACAGGTAATGAAAACCGAAGAAGAACCACAGAATGTAAGCCAGCAACACGGATTTCTTGCGATGCTCATAATCCCGCCATACGAGCGCCTGTGTATCTGCGGGAAGACTTTGGAAAACGCCGAGTAAGGAAACAGGTATCGACATAGCTCACATAATAAACGTTGCCTGGGTGTCCCATGTCTCGCTTCTGAAACATGGTTTGTGAATTCACTTCGCATTTTTAAAATGCACTCTCGCAGAATGCGCATTTATTCCAGTTCTCAAAGTCGAGACCTGGGGCACCCGCATTTTCTAACCACGTGATTCTTCCGCCAGCGCTTTGAAAGCGTTGTATACGAACGACCCCAGATACCAGCCATCCATATATTTGTAGGGCGTTTCCCCGGTCGTGTAATGTCCACAGGGCAGCACCTTGGCATCGTAATCCATACCGCGCTTGTCGAATTCGCGCAGCACGGCTTCGGAAAATTCTCGCAAAAAGGTCAAATCATACGGCGCGTAGATGACCCGTGCGCGCTTTTCCGGCCATGGCGGAGTGCGGCGCAGCGGACGGCCCTCGGAGTCGGTTCCTGCAAATTGGTCCATATAGGTCATCGGACTCGCGCCGCTCCACAGCTTGACCAGATCGTTATGGGTGAGTCCCGCCTGCTCGCATGCGGCCCGGACATGCCGGGTGCTTTGTCCGGTCCAAACCACATCGCCCGTCCAGAGCGATGCATGGTTGAAGGCATTCACCCGCAGCCGCGCATCGTGCGCGCTGGCTATAAAGGCATAGCAGGAACCGAGACTCGTGCCGAGGACGCCAAACTGCTCATAGCCCTGCTGCTCCAGCCAGTCGAGGCAGCAACGAACATCGACTACGGCCTGCCGACACGCGGCAAGCGTCCGGCCAATGTTGGAGCTGACTGCATAGTCGGAGCGCTCCAGCTCCGCCGGACGGCGAATGTCATGAAACGGTTTCGACAACCGCAGCGCGGAAACACCGAAGCGATTGAAGATACTGCACAGCGCGTTGTGACTGAAGGCGTCGGCGTTCCACTGCGGCATCACGATGATGGCTTGCTTTGGTTTGCCCGCCTGCCTTTTTTGAGGCGCGGGATACCAGCGCGCATTCACCTGGTCGTTTTCCGGATACGGCGTCCGCACCTGTGAAGTGAAACGCAGAAACTGTGCCTTCGGCAGCCTGCCCGCCGCCGCCCGCTGCTTCCACAGCGCATCCTGGCGCAGCGTTTCCGGACGCACATTCGTCGGATAGAGCTGCGGATGGCGTTCTTCCAAACGAAAATCCGTCGGCGTTGTGTAGCCGTAGAATTGCTTATGCTCGCGAATGATGCTTTCATTCACCGCCAGCATCGCCGCCTGCAACCGCATTTGTTCGCCGCTTGCGATGGCTTCGCGAATCGGCAGGTTGCGCGAAGCGATCCAATCTTCGAGCCAATCGAATCCCCACTCCAGGGGTCGAACGACGCGATTCGTATCGCGCATGGTCAACTTCGTTTCCCACGCGTACATCCATCGTCCGTACAGCAATTTCAGCATCGTTCTTCAATGCTAGCGTAGCGGGTCGGAAATCATAGAATGGGAAAAACCTGGGTGCCCCACGTCTCGTTTTTGAGACGTGGGTTTCTAATCGCAGTCGACAAAAATTCCAGTGAGATCCGTGGGCGCTCGCCTGCAACACATCCCATGTCTCAGAAGCGAGACATGGGGCACCCACATTTATTCGCAACCCACGCGAGGCACGCGCGCGCCAATCGCGCAGAGAATCTCATAGGAAATCGTTTCCGCCCAGCGCGCATGATCGTCGGCCGTGATGCGCTGGCCATTCTGTTCGCTCCCGTTTTGTTCACCCAGGATCACGACTTCATCGCCTATCTCCGCGCCCGGTAGGTTACTGACATCGACCGTAGTCAGGTCCATCGAGACGCGGCCCACAATCGGCGCTGCCATTCCGCGCACAAGAATATTCCCGCGGTTGGATAATTTTCGATTCAGTCCGTCAGCATACCCCACCGGCAGCAGCGCCAGCCGCATTTTCCCGGGCGCGACAAAGGTCCCGTTGTAGCCGATCCGCGTTCCCGCTTCGACGGTTCGCATTGAAATAATCGCAGTTTTCCATGTCAGCACCGGCTCTAGCTCAATGGGTATTTCTGTAGCACCGCCAACAAACGGCAGCGCATACCCATAGAGCGCCAGGCCCGGCCGAAGCAAAAGCGTCGCGTCAAGATTTTTCGCCAGCGCAGTCAGCGGTTCCGTCTGCCGTTGCCCGAGCAACGTGGAGGAATTACCCGCATGCAGCCATTGCGGATAAAACCTGGCAGCGGCGATCTGCTCGACTGCCTGCTTGAAACACGTCATTTGCTCACGATTCTGCTCGTCATCCAGCATCTCCGAAGAAGCAAAGTGAGTGTAAACGCCGTCCAGGCGTAAGGCCGGAACAGCACGCAGCCGATCGAGGAAAATCCTCAGTTCCTTGGGACAGGATGAAATACCCTGCCGCGACATCCCGCTGTCAATCTCGAGATGCACCGGAACGCTGCCGTCCGCGAGTGCACGCTTGCCGGCTGCCTTGGCCAGCAGATCGAGATGCTCTCGATCCCAGATCGTCGGCGTGAGCTGCTCATCCAGAAGGCCCTCTACTTCTCCCGGCAACAGACCGCGCATCACTAAAATGAGCGCCCCGGGGCAAAGCCGCCGCAGCGCAATGCCCTCTTCGACCGAAGTAATGCCGAGCCATTGCGCGCCAGCCTCAAAAAGCCACGGCGCACACATCGCGAGGCCATGCCCATATGCATCTGCCTTGACGACCGCCAGCAGATCGCATCGTTTCTCGGGATGCGTGCCGCGAGCCAGCGAGCCCAGCCGCGCAAAATTTCCGATCAGCCGCGAGCGGGAAATCTCTGCCCTGTTAATTGGGTAAGGAGGCATCATCGCCCTTGTAGGGATTTTCAAAGCGCGTGAATTCCGGCATGTACATCAGATGGACGGACCCAGTCGGGCCATTGCGTTGCTTGGCGATGATGATCTCCGCCTTATTTTTATTTTCGTCGTTCTCTTCGTCCCGGTTGTAGTAACTTTCGCGGTGGATAAACGCGACTACGTCGGCGTCCTGCTCGATCGAACCCGATTCGCGCAGGTCGGAGAGCATCGGCTTCTTATCGCCCGCGCGCTGCTCGCTGGCGCGGCTCAACTGTGACAGGGCAACCACCGGCACGCGCATCTCTTTCGCCAACGCCTTTAGGCCACGCGAAATCGCCGAAACTTCCTGGGTGCGATTCTCAAACCGTTTGCTGTTCAAGCTTCCACTGCTGGCGCTCATCAGTTGCAGATAGTCAATCACGATCAGATCGAGCCCGCCTGCCTGCTGGCGTAGACGGCGTGCCTTGGCGCGCATCTCAGCCAGGGAAATCCCCGGCGTATCGTCGATGAACATCTTGGCTTCGGCCAACCGTTCCAAGCCGCCGGTCAGCTTGTCACGGTCGTCACGCGTCAAAAATCCCGTCTGAATATGCCGCATGTTCACCATCGACTGCGATGCCAGCATGCGGCGGAGCAGCGCTTCCTTCGACATTTCGAGCGAAAATACACCCACGATCTTTCCATCTTTTACCGCTGAATTCTCCGCAATGTTGATGGCCCAGGCTGTCTTTCCCATCGAAGGCCGTGCTGCGATGATGACCAGCTCCGACGGTTGCAGCCCACTCGTCATGCGATCAAATTCAATATAGTGCGTGGCCAGGCCGGTGACCTCGCGGCCTTCCTTGTAAAGATTGTCGATGGAGCCAAAGGAGCCGCGAACAATCTCCGGAATGCTGGCGAAGCCCTGCGTGATGCCGCGCTCGGAGACTTCGAGCAGCGCCGACTCGGTTGCGTTCAGCACCTCGAGCGCGTCTTCACTCTGGTCCGCCGCCCGCGCCTGCGCCGTTTGGCAGATACCCATCAGCTGCCGCAGGACGGATTTATCTTTCACGATGCGAACGTAATCTTCAATGCTAAGTCGTCGCGGCAAATTTTCCGTCAGGCTGAACAGGTAGGCGCGATTGCCGATCGACTCCAGTTCTTTCTGCCGGTCCAATTCCTCGCTCAGCGTGATGATGTCGACGGCCCGGTTGGCATCAATCAACTCACCCATGCGGGCAAAAATCCTGCGGTGCGAGTCGAGCGAAAAATCATCCGCCACCAGCCGCTCCGCCGCCTCGCTATAGGCCGCATTGTCGAGCAGGATCGCACCGAGAATCGTGCGCTCGGCCTCGACGCTTGCAGGCAATCCGTGTTCCAGAGAAATTTGAGATGCGGTGGCCACTGGATATGAGTGTAGCCTTGGCCATCTACGATAATCAGCCGTGAATATCCGGTCGGATGAGTGGAAAAAGATCAAAATCCAGATGCGACCACCGGGGCCCATCCCTGCAAAGCAAAGGATGGATGGATGGAATGGTGTCGGCGCTACATGTGCCGGAAAATCGAAAACAAAGCGCTGAACCCATGAAATTCACACGCACGCTATCATTAAGGGTGTGCTTCGCAGCATGGCAGCAAGCGTGCGCTTTCCCCAAGGCAGCATCCTGTAGCCATCGGTTTCATTCCGAACAGGTTCCGGTAAGATTGCAAGCCGTTCGGACCAGATATCCACGCACGCAGAGGAGTTCTCGATTTGACAATGCAACGGTTTTTTCCATTTTCCAATCGTTTCGTGTCTTGCACGGTACTGCTCGGTGCCGCGTTCTTATTCACTGCAACCACGCGGGCGCAACTGGCAACGGATCCAAGCCAGACCAATTCCGCATCGGTCATGACGCAGCAGGTTGCGGATCTCCAGAAAGTTGTCGATCGCTGGGATGATGCGGTCGGTCAGCATGACCAATATGCGCTGGAACTGGTCCTGGCTCCGCAGTTCATTTCAATCTCAGACACCGGCGAGGTGAAGAATCGCGATCAGGTCGTCTCCCTGATGGTCATGAAAGACGCGCCGCATTATACTCTCGCGCAGAAGGTCATCAGCGTCCGCGAGGTAGGGGATGTTGCCGTTATCAATGGCACCTATGACCGGGCATATCAAGGCAGCCGTTTGAGCCGCACCAAGGCGAAGGAACAGAAAGGCGTCTTCAGCCAGGTCTACGTCCGGGCGCGCAACAGTTGGGAATGCCTCAATTCTCAACGCACTCTGATAGAGGAATCAACAGTCAAGAGCGACAAGAAAAAGTCAAAGAATGAGCCGAATGAGAAGCCGCTGAACCGTCCCCTGGGGTTCAGGTTCCCCGGCGTCCACCACTCCAGCAGTGCAGACGCACCACAGCAGTAAAATAGACCCCTTGGGATCACATAAGGGAGTCATTCTGAACGAAGCGTAGCGGAGTGAAGAATCCAGAGTAGATTCGCGTCATAGACGCCGCTATCTCCCTCTGGAATCTTCGCTGCGCTCAGAATGGCGACTATCGTTTTTCAATCGCAGCATCTCTGAAAACGAATTAAGCAGTCGCCGCTTCCACTTGGCTGCGGCCTTGAATTTCAATATAAATATTGATCAGCGATAAAGCCGCCGGAGTCACGCCGGGAATGCGCCCGGCATGTCCAATCGTCGGCGGACGAACGCGCAGCAGCTTTTCCTGCATCTCACGTGACAGTCCACTGACCGCTGCATAATCGAACCAGGCGGGAATCGCACGATGCTCGGCGCTCTTCATCCGCTCAATCGACTTCCGCTGCTGGTCGAGATACCCGGAGTATTTGATCTCCGTCTCGACTGCCTTCAATTCATTGCGCATGTGCGCGGGCATCGAGCCCGCAATCACCGCGTCGCAGATAGGTAGCAGAATTTTCGAGTCTGTGGCATCGCCGTCTGCGAGCGCTTTGTCGAACGCATACGGCAACATCGTCATCAGCGACTCGACCGTGACTTCCGGCCGTTTCATCAGCTGCGCATAGGTCTGTCCGGCAGCGCCGCTTAACTTTGCTCCTAGTTCTGGCGACACTGCGGCCAGCCGCTCCAGATCGGGCTTCTGCGTAGCCAGCATCTTCGCGAATATTCGCATTCGCGTCTGCTTGGTCTCGAATGTGGCCCATGCTCGATCATCAATCAAGCCTAACCCACGCCCATAGGGGGTCAGCCGCCGGTCCGCATTATCGATGCGTAGATGCAGGCGGAACTCCGCCCTTGACGTAAACATGCGATACGGCTCATTCGTTCCCTTGCTGATCAGATCATCGATCAATATGCCGGTATAGGCTTCGCTGCGGTCGAGCGCGAACATCGGCTCGCCCTTCACATGCAGCGCCGCGTTAATGCCCGCCATCAATCCCTGACACGCAGCTTCTTCATAGCCGGAGGTCCCATTGATCTGCCCGGCGAGATAGAGCCCCGTAATACTCTTCACCGCCAGAGCGCGGTCCAGCTCCGTCGCGTCGATGGCGTCATACTCAATGGCATAACCGGGCCGCAGCATCTCCGCATTCTCCAACCCTGGGATGGACCGCAGCACCGCCGCCTGCACATCCATCGGCAGCGACGTGGACATACCGTTGATGTAGACCTCATGCGTGTGCAGCCCTTCCGGTTCCAGAAAAAGCTGGTGCTGCGACTTCTCCGGAAAGCGGACCACCTTGTCTTCTATCGAGGGACAATAGCGCGGTCCAATGCCTTGAATCTGTCCGGAATACATGGGTGAGCGATGCACATTCGCACGAATAATCGCCAGCGTTTCCGGCGTAGTAAATGCAATGTGGCAGGGAACCTGTGGCCGTGTGATCGCTTCTGTCCGGAAGCTGAACGGAGTCGGCTCAGCATCTCCGGGCTGCTCTTCAAACCTGCTCCAATCGATCGTCCGGCCGTCGATGCGCGGCGGCGTCCCCGTCTTCAGGCGACAGTTGCGCAAGCCCAGCCGCTTCAGCGACTCGCCCAGCAGCACTGCCGCCGGCTCGCCGCTGCGCCCCGCCGGATAATTTTCTTCTCCGCAGTGGATCAGGCCGTTGAGAAATGTTCCTGTCGTGATGACCGTCGCAACGGCGTACACGATGCGACCATCGCGCAGCTTCACGCCTCGAACCACCCGGCCCGCAGGTACGAGTTCTTCCAGCACAACGTCGACGACTTCCGCCTGCTTGATGTAAAGATTCGGCTGCGACTCCAACACTTCGCGCATCTTCACGCGGTATTGCTGCTTGTCGCACTGCGCGCGCGGCGACCACACGGCAGGCCCGCGAGAAGTGTTCAGCAAACGGAATTGAATGCCGACTGCGTCCGTCACCTCGCCCATCACGCCGCCCAACGCGTCGACTTCGCGCACCAGGTGGCCCTTGGCAATGCCGCCCACCGCAGGATTGCACGACATCTGCGCGATCAAATCCAGGTTCAGCGCGAACAACGCCGTGCGCAACCCCATGCGCGCCCCCGCCATCGCGGCCTCGCAACCTGCGTGCCCGGCTCCCACAATGACAAGATCGTATTGTTCCGTAAACGCCATGCCCAATCCTGATTCTATCAACCTGAATCATTGGGTGCCCCATCCTTCGCGTCTTCTGCGAAGGGTGGGGATCGGAGAAAGGCGCGTTGCAGTGAAGCTTTTTCATAAATGTTGTGACGCGAATTTAATGTTCGTCATTCTGAACACAGAAGAATCCAGAGGGTGATGGGCAAAACAATCAAGCGACTATTCTCTGGATTCTTCACTTCGTTCAGAACGGCCCCATTTGCCAGCCGGTTCCATTAAAAATAAGTTCGCTCCAACTCAGCGCGCTATACCGCGAAGGGATAAGTTTCAGGCGTCTCTCCCTGCTCCCAGGGGACCGTCTTCTCCAGCGGGATCAGCGCGCGCGTGCGGTCAATGTGGATCACGGCATCGAACTGCTCCGGCAATCGAACTTCAAAATAATGACTGAGCCTCTCCGTCTCGGGGCGATAAATTACTCCAATGGCCCGCTCCAGCATCGGCGCGGCCAGCGCCTCGCGCACCGCTTCGTTTCGCAGGGAAAGAAAGAAATCGCCCAGAGATGTTTCGTGAAAGAGAGCCTCACAACTTCCGGCGAGAGCGTGCCGCACAACTTTGCGCTCCGCCGGTTCGTCCCAGTCCGATGCCGCCGTTACCTCGCCGGAATAAGTGGTGAAGCCAAGCAGGAAGCTGGTGCTGCCATATTTTTCGCGGACTAGCTGGCCAAGGTTCAATTCTCCGCCGCGACCCATCTCCGTCGCTCGTGCATCGCCCAGGTGCGAGTTATGCGCCCACACCACGACCTTCGATCTATCCCCGAGATGCGCAAGCACCCGGTCCAGCGTCTCCGCCATGTGCCGGTCGCGCACGTTCCAGGAATTCACCCGTCCGCCGAACATGGTGCGGTAGTATCGCTCCGCATCCCGCACCAAATGTGCATTCTGCTCCGCGGAAAACAGTTCGGTTCTTGCGGAATGGCCGTCGCGAGAAGCAAGCTCGACAGCTTTGCGCCGCAACTCCGTCAATTGCTCCAGGACAGCCTGCTCACAGCTCTCCGTCATTCCGTAGTTTGCGGCGTAGCCGTATGCCTGCGTATCCTCGCCAAACTGATCGAAGCAGCTGTAGCGATAGCGAGCCCGGGCCGCTGCTTCCGGGTCCGCCTTATCCAGATAGCGCAGAACGGCCTGCGCCGAGGCGTACAGGCTGTAAAGATCAAGTCCATAGAAGCCAGCCTTCTGGCTGTGGGTTCGATTATGCTCGCGCAGCCAGCTCGCAAACTCCACCACATCCATGTTGCGCCACATCCATGCAGGAAAGCGCCGAAAATCGGAGAGGGCCTGCTGCGCGTCGGCATCTGCGCTTTCATTCTGCACGAAACGGTTTAGCCGGTAAGCGTCGGGCCAGTCGGCCTCCACCGCCACTGCGGAGAAGCCCCGTTCCGCGATCAGCATGCGGGTAACCCGGGCGCGTTCCCGATAAAAGTCATGGGTGCCATGCGATGCCTCGTCGATCAACACCAGCCGCGCGTCGCCAATCTCCCGCAGCAGAATGTGATAGTCCGCGGCATCGTCGTTGAACACAAGCGGCTGAGCAGCTGTGGCCACTTCGGAAATAACGTGAGCTTTGTTGCCGGGGTGCGGCATCGCAATACCTTGATGATGGGATGGCTGAATCGCGCTCCCCGTTGTCGGCAGACCTTGGCTCCCCAGAACCTGCCCTGAGCTTCTCGAGGGGTCTTGATTTTGGAGACCTGGGTTGATGAAGCAACAAATTAAAATGAAACCATGCCGACCCACTTCTCCCCGGAAGCCATCAAATTCCTGCGAGGCCTTGCGCGCAATAACAATCGCGATTGGTTCGACGCCCGCAAGCCTGTCTACGAACGCGAACTGAAAGCTCCCATGCTGGCGCTGATTGAAGAAATCAACGGCGAGCTGGTCGACTTTGCGCCCGAGCACATTCGTCCGGCGCCAAAATGCATGTTCCGCATCTATCGCGACACGCGGTTTTCACCGGACAAAACTCCTTACAAAAAACACGTCTCCGCATGGTTTGCGCGTCAGGGATTGGAGAAGAAATCCGGTGGCGGCTTCTACTTTCACCTATCGGGGAAGGAGCTGGTCATCGCCGCCGGCGTCTACATGCCGGAGCGGGAGCAATTGCTCGCCATCCGCAACCACCTGCTAGAAAACCACCAGGAATTCCGCCGTTTGTTCAAGGCTCGCAAACTTCAGCGGCTCATGGGAGAGTTCGACGGGCTGCGCCTCACGCGTCCACCCAAAGGCTTCCCGAAAGAGCATCCCGCCATCGATCTCATCTCCTGCCGTCAGTGGGGAGTCTCCATCACACTGCCGGCAGAAACAGCTCTCCAGCCAACCCTGCGAAAAGAAATAGTAAGCCGCTTTCGCGCCGCCGCCCCATTGATCGAGTTCCTAAACCACCCGCTAACAAAGCAATCCACCAAACCAAAGGTGTTGTTAAACATCTTTTAGAGGAAAGCAGAGCTAGACGGACGGCCGAGTTTGCCTGGTAAGTAAACGCTGTTTGCGGTTTCAGGAGTAGCAGTCCTGAAACTGCGGCTGCCGTGGTTCCGATGAATTTTCTTCTATCCATGATGGAACTCACTTTGGCTGTAAGTTTTAGCGATCATCTTTTCAAGAAATAACTTCGATCGAGCGATATCTCTCTTCTGCTGGTCTCCTGGAATTTCGCGCTCGATTGTCATCGCTCCCTTATAGTTCGCCTGCTTCAGGCGCTCCAGAACCGCTGGAAAATTCACCTTGCCCTCGCCGATGGGAACTTCTTTGCCTAGATTCTTTGGGTCCGTTGGAAATAGGCCATCTTTCGCATGGATTCCGCGCACTCGACTGCCGAGAACATCCATCGCATCCACCGGATTGCCCTTTCCGTACAGGATAAGATTGGCCAGATCGAGATTCACAAAGACGTTCTCCAGTCCGACGTCTTGAATCATTCGCAACAATGTGATCGGTGTTTCCTGGCCGGTTTCACAAAGAAACAATCTTCCTTGCTCGTTGCAATGGCCCGCAACTTCGCGCACCGCGTTCACAGCCTCAGGATAGAGCGGGTCATTTGGATTTTCTGGAATGAAGCCGCAATGAGTCAGAACGGCTGGGATACCGCAGTCGTGGGCAACATCGGCTGCCAGCTTTAGTGCGCGGATCCGGGCATTGCGAGTGTCCGGCGGAATAATCCCGATTGTCTGCGGACCCTCGTAGAAATTCCACACCATGCGTCCGGGGCCAAGCTCGATCAATGCTGTCGCTTCCACCCCATACTTTGCCAGGGCATTTTTCAATGGCCCGGCAACATCCGTCGTCAGCTTTTCAAGTCCGATCTGACATGTCGGTAATCCCAGATCGGCGACGCCTTTGACCGCTTCATCTATCGTCTGTCCAGCTCCAACACTTACAACCCGGCCTAAACGAATCGGAGAGGAAGCAGAAGCTGCTGTTGACTGCGTCTCGGCAAGCCCCCGTGGATGAAAGTTGGCAACACACACGGCGCTGGCAAGCTGAACAAAACTTCGTCGACTTTGAAGCGTCATTATCTGTACCTCGAAGAATTGTTAGCTAATCTAACACGGCCCGGAATACCCTTGCGGGTATGACGCAATCGCCGAACCAAGGGTAGATGTTTTTTGATATGCCTGAGTGGGCCCATCCTTCGCAGTCTCATCGCAAAGTGTGGGATCGACGATACTCAATATCCAAAATTGCCTTGAAGAAATCACACACAAATACTAGCTCGTCGGATGCGGCAGGGCTGCCGGTGAAGATGCCGTCGTAACCCGATCCGATCCTGGACCGTCAAATGCGGATCAACGCAACTCCGGATTCTGGATCGATGTGCTTGTGCAGGTGGGCTGGATTTTCCGTCAGGACCAGCTCACAGGTAGGGCGAACGACCCCTTCGATCAGGTGACCGCCGTGTGCGGTTCCATCTCGACGGCCAACAACCATGTGGGCATGGATCTGTGGAGCTTTATCGATGATCGCAATGTCTCCGATCAAAGAAAGTAGCTCAACCTGTTCGTGGAGTTCCGCGGCAATCTCGTACTTCTTCGTTTCCCAATTGAACCATCCGACTTTTGCGTGAGAAAGCCCGCCAATCGCCTTGAAGCTGCTGCCGGCCAGCCTGTGCTCGGAAGCAAACCGTTTCAGTCCGCCCAGGAGTTCATCTCCTGTGTCGAAGATAAGCACAAATGTTTTGGGAGTGTCGGATACTTGCTTATGCCGCATAGAGTCTCCATCGAGTGGCGTACTTCATGTTTTTACCCATTGATTTGCGCGAAATTTAGATGATTCCCACAGGTGTTCCCATGTGTACGTTCGGGAAATATGGAAGTTCAGCACTTGTAACACTATAGAAGTTACGCAACTTTTCTTCTACACTGGCGTTCTAATATAAGGGATTCAGACAGCTTGCAACGCTTGAAGCCCCAAGCAGCGATGCGAGGAGCTTACGTGCTCCTGATGGGAGATTCGATATGCGTTTTCTACGTTACGTCGCTCTGCTCGGGATTCTATTGGTTCCTGCTGCTTACTCCCGCGCCCAGGTTTCGTTCGGATTCAATTTCGGGGGACCTGTGTATCAAGGCGGGTATGCCGCGCCTCCTGTCTGCTCCTACGGCTATTACAGCTACTATCCCTATGCCTGTGCACCGTACGGATATTACGGTCCGCAATGGTTCAATGGCGGCATATTCCTGGGAGCCGGCCCGTGGTATGGACGTGGCTGGTACGGACGTGGGTGGAATGGATATCGTGCCGGTTACGGCTACCGCGGAGGGTATGGGTATCGCGGAGGGTATGGGTATAGAGGTGGCTATGGATACAGAGGTGGATATCGCGGCGGCTACCATGGCGGGTACGATGGGCATGGCGGATATGCCCGAGGCGGCGGCGGTGGATATCACGGCGGCGGCGGTTTCCGCGGAGGTGGCGGCGGTCACGGTGGCGGCGGTCACGGTGGCGGACACCGATAGAAGTTCGCACCGAAAGGATTTTCAGCGGCTGTCGGCACTATGCTGACAGCCGCATTTATTTTTTCAGATGATTTCGTTCCGGGCCTATGCCCTTTCTTCATCGCTCTTAAGACCGCGCACACGTAACAGCGACTCTGTCGCTCACCGACTCGTATAATCAGCGGATGAAACGAGCTCCGCTGGTCGGCGTGGTGATGGGCAGCCAAAGCGATTATGAAATCCTTCAGCCAGCCATTGAAATTCTGGACGAATTCTCCGTCCCGCATGAGGCGCGCGTGGTATCGGCGCATCGCACACCGGACTGGCTGTTTGAATATGCCACGACCGCCGAAGAGCGCGGCCTGCGCATATTGATCGCTGGAGCGGGCGGAGCGGCCCACCTGCCCGGAATGCTGGCCTCGAAAACGCATCTGCCGGTGCTTGGTGTCCCTATCCCGGCAACCCTGCTGGCGGGCGTAGACTCACTGCTCTCCATCGTGCAAATGCCCAGGGGTGTGCCCGTCGGCACCCTCGCCATCGGCAAGCCTGGAGCTGCCAATGCCGCGTTGCTGGCCATCTCGATCCTCGCGTTGCACGACCGCCCGCTGCGCGACCAGCTTTGCGCATGGCGGCAAACGCGCAAGGAAGAAGTGCTGGCCCAGACGCTTCCATCTCCGGAGAAACCTGCGTGACAGGAACTTCCACCGAGACCCTGAATCAAAAAGTCATTTTGCCCGGCGCTACGATTGGCATTCTCGGCGGCGGCCAGCTAGGCCGCATGATAGCCATGGCCGCCCGCTCACTGGGCTATCGCATCCAGGTGCTCGATCCTGATCCCTCCTGCCCCGCCCGATTTGTCGTCGATGCCTGCTTTGAAGCCGCCTGGAACGACGCCCGCGCAGCCGCGGACCTGGCCCGCGGCTGCGACGTGGTCACGCTCGAAATTGAACAGATTTCCATCGCAGCACTGGAAGCCGCGGAGCACTATGCTCCAGTGCGTCCGGGGTCAAAGATGCTGGCGATCATTCAGGATCGCATCCTGCAAAAAGACTGGCTGGCCGCGCATGGGTTGCCCATCGGGGAGTATCGCGCCGTCTATGATGCAGCCCAACTCCATGCAGCAGTCACGGAACTGGGGGGACGCTGTTTTGTGAAGAGTGCCCACGGCGGATACGACGGCCGCAGCCAGGAAAAGCTCGGCTTCGATCAGAAGGTGAACGATGCCGCAATTGCAGCTGCGTGGAAATCGCTCGGTGAACGGCCCGTTGTCGTGGAGCAAGCCATCGATCTAGAAATGGAAATCTCCGTCATGGTCGCTCGCTCTCCACGCGGCGAAATGAAAGCTTATCCCGCCGCGATCAATCATCATGAGCGGCAGATTCTGGTATGGAGCGCGATTCCGGCGAACATCCTGCCCGCAACTGCGACGCAGGCCCGCGAGATTGCTCTTTCAATCGCCGAGAGCTTCCAACTCGAAGGTCTGCTGGCGGCCGAAATGTTTATCGCGAAGGATGGCCGGTTGCTGGTGAACGAACTGGCGCCGCGGCCGCATAACAGCTATCACGCAAGCGAACGGGCCTGCACCACCAGCCAGTTTGAACAGGCCGTGCGCGCCGTCTGCAACCTGCCGCTTGGAGATGTTGCCGTGGTGCAACCCGCAGCTATTGTCAATCTGCTGGGAGATGTATGGCTCGATGCGAATCCGGAGACAGGCCCCCGCTTCGATCTCGCCTTGGCAGTCTCAGGCGTGCGGCTGCACCTCTATGAAAAACATCTACCCCGTCCCGGACGCAAGATGGGCCATCTCTCCGCCGTCGGCAACACTGCAGAAGAAGCCGTGCGTCATGTGCTGGACGCAAAATCGAAATTGTAATCGGAGAAGAAAATTGGGGTGCCCCATGTCTCGCTTCTGAGACATGGGTCTCACAAATGGCCGCGCGCCAATCCTTTGCCCTTCGATTTCGCTCAAGGCGAACTCCGCGAAGCGGTGGGATTCAATATCATCGCGTTACCCGATGTCTCCGTTCCAGTTTTCCAGCGTCTTCTTCAGTTCCGCCATAAATTTCCCGGCATCGGCGCCATCGACAATGCGATGATCGAACCCCAGCGTCAGTCGAATGATGCTGCGGATCGCGATGCTATCGTTGCCATCGGCATCTGTCAGAACAGTCGGTTCCTTGAATAGTCCGCCTACTCCAAGAATCGCCGACTCCGGCTGGTTGATCACCGGCGTCCCGAACTGCTCACCGAAAATCCCCGGATTTGTGATGGTGAATGTACCGCCAGACGCTTCATCCGGCTTCAGCTTTTTACCGCGTGCCCGCGCAGCCAAATCGGCAATCGCTCGCGCCATACCCAGAAAGCTGCGCTCCTCCGCCTGCTTCACCACCGGCACAATCAGACCCCAATCCAGCGCAACTGCAATTCCGAGATTGATGTTCTTGTGATAGCGGATCGCGTTGCCTTCCATGGATGCGTTAATGATCGGCATCTTGCGCAGGCAGGTGACGACCGCGCTGGCAATGAACGGCATATATGTCAACTTCACGCCGTTGCGCTGCTCATACTTCGACTTTTCCCGCTCGCGGATGCGCACAATTCGCGTCATGTCCACTTTGAAAACCGAATGAACGTGCGCGCTGGTGTGTTTGGACTCCACCATGCGTTGCGCGATGATGCCACGCATCTTGGAGAGCGGAACCAGGTCGCCCGGCGTAGCCGCACCCACTGCCGCTGCAATCGGGCCCATGGCCCCGGCAACCGCAGCCGGTTTTTCTGGAGCCGCGGTTACCGCTTGCTTGGCTACAGCCGGTGCTTCCGAGCCCTTGCCGTGCTGGCCGAGATAACCCAGTGCATCGCCTTTAGTAATTCGACCGCCGGCACCCGTGCCGCTGATTTTCGATAGATCGAGGCTGTTGTCCTTTGCAATGCGACGGACCAGCGGCGAAGAACGAATCCTTTCTCCGGCGCTTGCATTCCCCGCGGTAGCATCGTCGACACTTGCTGGTGCCGCAGGCGGTTGCTTCTTTTCGGCAGCGGCAGGAGCAGGCTTCGCCGCTGTATTCTCCGCCGGAGCGGGGCTGCTGCCCCCGGCACTCCCGCCGATTACCCCTACCACAGTATTGATCTCAACCGTGGTGCCTTCGGGCACCTTAATCTCCGTCAACACGCCAGCTGCGGATGCAGGGATTTCAGCATCCACCTTGTCCGTCGAAATCTCGAACAGCGGTTCATCCCGCTGTACGGTGTCGCCGACCTTTTTCAGCCACTTCGTTATTGTTCCCTCAAATATCGACTCGCCCATCTGCGGCATCACTATGTTTGTGCCGCCGGTGCTACGAGTGCCGTCAGTACTGGCCACCGCGGGAGAGCTCATGCCTTCCGGCTGCACGTTCGCCGGATCGCCATCCGCCGGGGACGGTGTAGGTTCGCCGCCGTTTGCGCGTGGTTGGGTTGACGTGGAACCCGGGGCCGCAATCGGCTCATTCTTTTTTTCCGGAGCCGTAGCAACCGCTGTCTCTTTGGCGACTTTCGCCGCGTCTACCGTGACTGCCGGGCTCGATGCCGCCGCGTCAGCCGCTTCTCCGGCGCCGCTGCCACCCCCAATGACAGCCACAATCGTGTTGATCTCAACCGTGGTGCCCTCGGGCACCTTGATCTCCGTCAACACGCCCGCCGCTGGCGCAGGAATTTCCGCATCCACCTTGTCCGTCGAAATCTCGAACAGCGGCTCGTCCCGCTGCACAGTGTCGCCAGCTTTTTTCAGCCACTTCGTTATCGTTCCCTCGAAGATCGACTCGCCCATCTGCGGCATCACTACGTTCGTTGGCATGGATTCCCTTCCCACTTTCGTTCAAACTGCTTTTTAATCTCGCGCCGTTAGCAATGCGGGTGCCCCATCCTTCGCTGCTTCATCGCAAAGGATGGGAGTCTAGTACTTCACCAGCTTGCGAGCTTCACGAACCACATCTTCCACCTGCGGCAGAAATGCCTTTTCAAGTGGCGGCGAAAACGGCACCGGCGCATCCATCGATGTGATGCGCACAATCGGAGCATCCAGAGAATCGAAGGCCTCTTCATTGATGATTGCGGCGATTTCCCCGGCAATGCCGCCCGTTTTCGTGTCCTCGTGGAGCACGATCACGCGGTTCGTCTTCTCGACTGTTTCGCGGATGGCGTCACGATCCAGAGGAAGCAGGGTGCGCAGGTCCAGAATCTCCAGTTCGATCCCTTCCTTCGCCAGGATTTCAGCCGCATCCTGCGCCACATAGACCATTGAAGCGTAAGTGATCACCGAAATATGACGGCCCTCGCGATGCACGCGCGCGTTGCCAATCTCGACCGTGTAATCCTCCGTCGGCAATTCTTCTTTTACGCGCCGATAAAGAAATTTGTGCTCGAAAAACAGAACCGGGTTGTTGTCACGAATCGCGGACTTCATCAGGCCCTTGGCATCCCGCGCCGTCGCCGGTGCAATCACCTTCAACCCCGGCGTGTGGACATAAAACATTTCCGGATTCTGCGAATGAAACGGCCCTCCGCTGACTCCGCCGCCGGAAGGTCCGCGCAGCACCAGCGGAGCCGGCGCGCCCCAGCGCCAGTTCGATTTGGCAAGGATCTGCACGATCTGCGAATGCGCGGAGCTGATGAAGTCCATAAATTGAAACTCCCCCACCGGACGCAGGCCCGTCAGAGAGGCTCCATACACCGCGCTCGCAATCGCCATCTCGGAGATCGGCGTATCCACGACCCGCTCAACGCCGAACTTATGGACGAACCCTTCCGTCACTTTGAACGCGCCGCCGTAGACCCCTACGTCTTCACCCATGACGAAGACGCGGCTGTCGCGCTCCATCTCTTCCCAAATGCCCTGCCGGATTGCTTCCAGATATGTGACTGCTGCCATTCGATTCGCTTCCCGCGTTAAGGTAACTGTAACTGTTTCAAATAAAAATTAAATGCTTGTCATCCCAAGTGAAACGAGGAATCCAGGGGGTGATGGCAGCATTTACGAGGCGAATATACTCTGCGTTTTTCACTCCGCTGCGCTTCGTTCAGAATGACTCTTTGAATGCGCCTATTTGTAGTGCCCCGGCGCGCTGGATTCAGCCAGCCTGCGTTGCTGGTTCGCCTGCTTCACCCGCACTTCCCCATACTTCACCGGAATCTCCAACGCGTTGTCGCAATAAACATCGGTTCCAGCCTCCTCCGGTGCTGGCATGGGCGCAGCTTCCGCGAGGGCCCGCTCTTCGTCGATGAAACGCTCCACCTCCGCGTGCATCTCGCTCATCTGGCTTTCTGTCATCCAGCCGGTTTCCTTCATATATTGTTCCATCCGTGTAATCGGATCGCGGAGCTTCCAGAACTCCTTCACTTCAGGAGGAACATAGAGAGCAGGATCGTGCATCGCGTGGCCTTTCATACGCATCAACTTCGCTTCGATGATCGATGCACCCTCACCGCGATGAGCGCGGCCCACCGCTTCATGCGCCGCATCATAAACCTGGTTCGCGTCGGTGCCATCGACAATCACGCCGGGAACACCGTAACCGATTGCGCGGTCCGCTAGGTCCTTACAGGCAAATTGCAATTCCACCGGCGTCGAATACGCCCACGAGTTATGCTCAACCAGCAGAACGACGCCCAGGCGCTGCACCGCTGCAAAATTGAAACCTTCATAAGTCGGCCCGGTCGACTGTCCGCCATCACCGATGTAGGCCAGACAGGCAATATTTTTTCCTTGCAGCCGGGCGCCCAGCGCCACCCCGGCCAGCACGGAGATGGAGTCTCCCAGGTGCGAGATCGGCGCCACCACATTCAGCGTCTTCGGATCGCCGTAATGCGATCCAGAATCGCGGCCCTTGGTCGGCGAAGCCCCTTTGCCCATGTATTGCATCATGGTGGCGCGCGGTTGATAGCCCTTCACAATCATCGAACCCTGGTTGCGGATCATCGGCCCAAGCCAGTCATCTTGGTCAAGCGCGTAGGCCGAAGCTACCGAGCTCGCCTCCTGCCCCAGGCTCAGATATAGTCCGCCAATCACCTTCGACTGCTTGTACATGCTCTCCAGCGCCGCTTCCATGCGCCGGTTGACGATCATATATCGAAAAATTTCAATGGACTGTTCTTTGCTCAGATATTTTGATGGCCGCATCGGCGGAGCGGGAGCATTCGTATCGCCAATCACCTTGTAGCGATATTCGCCATCCACCCAATCGTTTTCAATCCGAAAGGGCGGCTGCTCCAGTCGCCAATCGGGAATTCCAAAGGGATTTTTGCCCACGGGAGGCTGGCTTGTTTTTTTGTCCAACGGCGCAGCGGTCGGCCTGGATCCATTGGCGGATTGCGGCTTCGACTCAGGGGAGGTTTGAGATGGAGCTTCTATTTTCTTGGTCGGCATGGGGACGCAAATTTCCTGACGATTTACACCAAACTAATTATTCTATATGACAAGGCAGAGCACTGGGGATCCTGCGGGCCAATGTTTTTGGCCATACCAGCTGTCAAGAATGACGATTCATTATTCGGCGTTTCCGGTCATTCATTCTAGCTGGGGATTGACAGGTAATGTGCTTGGAAATAGTGGATTCATTCTGAGCGCAGCGAAGAATCCGGAGGGTGATGCCTGCGTGAGTTAAGCGAATATTCTCTGGATTCTTCACTCTGCTCCGCTTCGTTCAGAACGACTCGATCTGATTACACTAACTGTGAATTCGCCGGGTGCCCACCCTAGCCCGTTTCTTTGCGGTTAAGATGGGATGAAGAGTCACCCCGCACCCTGCATTAGTTCCTCCACCGAGTCCGTCCACAGCACCTGCCGCCCAAAGATACGCCCGAAATTACGCGCCACCGCATGCATGGCCCGCTCCATCGTAGGCATGGCTGCGCAGTTCGGATCGATCTCCTCCTCGAGGCTGGTAACCGGGCAATCGGCGATCCCGCAAGGGACGATGAGGCGAAAGTCCCTCAGGTCGGCCGTCACATTCCAGGCGAATCCATGCGACGTAACTCCCTGCGAAATATGCACGCCAATCGCTGCGATCTTTTTTTCCGGGATGCTGCCGCCCGCCAGCGTCCACACGCCCGTGCGTCCACAGATGCGCTGGGTCAGCACGCCAAACTCCGCGCACGTGCGGATCAGCGCCTCTTCCAGCCAGCGGACGTACTCGACAGCACCAAGATGCGGCCCGCGCTTACCCGGAAAATCTCCCCGCAAATCCAGAATTGGATAGCCGACAATCTGGCCCGGTCCGTGATACGTAACGTCCCCGCCACGATTGATCTCATGAACGGCAATGCCGCGCCGCGCCAACTCTCCATCGCTCGCCAGGATGTTCCCGCGATGCGCATTTCTGCCCACCGTCAGTACCGGCGGATGCTCCAGTAGCAGCAACACATCACCGATCCGCTGCTGCTTGCGCAATTCAACCAGCTGCTGTTGAACTTCAAGCGCCGCAGCATAGTCAATGCGACCAAGATGGATGAGATGCAGAAGCATCAGAGCAGATCGCGGAATTGTTCCACGCTGAGACCGGCATCGCCCACAATTCCCGCCATTGTGTACGCATTCACAGGGTTATGCCTGGGGATGGTGGGAATGCGTCCGCCGTCGGACATAACAATGTGTTTACCCTGGCGGATGACTCGGAAGCCCGCACGTTCTAAAGCACGAACCGCGTGCAGGTGCGCAATTCCTGGCAACTTACCCATCAGGAAGCAGCTACCTCAACCATACGAACATCCAACCCGCGCGTCAGATCAACCACGGTCTCCAGATATTCCTGAATTGCACTGCGAATGCCTTCCAAGGCCTCCTGTTCGGTGGCGCCCTGCGACCAGCAGCCCGGTAAACCCGGGCAGGAAACACTGTATCCTTCTTCGGATTGTTGCAATACGACACGATAGGTCATAGCACCTTCGATCTTAATCCTTACCAGCAGAATAGAAAATCGGTGCCCATCCTTCGCGTTCTTTGCGAAGGGTGGGATAGAAAGCTACGCGTTGATCGCCATGCCATCCACCGAGCCAAAGCCATCCAGCATCGCTTCCGCCAGTGTCGGATGGGCGTGGATTGTAAACATCATCTCCTCGACCGTAGCCTCCAGCTCCATGGCCGTCACCGCTTCGGCAATCAGCTCCGTCGCCTGCGGCCCAATAATATGCACGCCAAGAATCTCGCCATATTTCGCATCCGCCACAATCTTCACAAAACCGTCGTGCGAGTCCACAATCGAGGCCTTGGAGTTCGCCGTGAACGGGAACTTGCCGACCTTTACCTGCAGGCCCTTTTCCTTGGCGGCGGCTTCCGTCAGCCCGACGCTGCCAATCTGCGGCTCGCAATAGGTGCAGGCCGGCACGCGATCCCGCCGCACCGGTCGAGCATATTTCCCGGCAATCTTCGCCGCAACCACCATTCCGGCCATCGCACCGACATGCGCCAACTGCGGCAGCCCGGCAACGATGTCGCCAATCGCGTATACACCCGGCTCCTCGGTCTGCATCCATTCGTTTACTTTGATGAATCCCCGATCCGGCTTGATCTTCGTCTTTTCCAGGCTGACATGCTCCGTGCGCGGCGCGCGACCCACCGCCACCAGCACCTTGTCCGCTTCCTTCACCATCTGCTTGCCGTCGGAGCCGGTAATCGTAACCTTTACTCCGTCTTTTGTCTTCTCCAGTTTCTCGAACTTCGCGCCGACGAACGCCTCAATCCCACGCTTGCGGAAGGCCCGCGCCAGCTCCTTGCTGACATCTTCATCCTCATTCGGCACCAGTCGCGGCAGGTATTCCACAATGGTGATCTCCGAGCCAAAACTTTTGAAGATCGAGCCAAACTCCACGCCGACAGCGCCCGCGCCAATCACAATCAACGACTTAGGAATCGCGTTGATCGAGAGCATCTCGACATTCGTCAACACGCGCGAGTCCGGCTCTAGGCCGGGCAACATGCGCGCATCCGAACCGGTCGCAAGAATGACATTTTTCGCCTTCACAAAACTGCGCTCGCCATCCGCGCCGCCGCCGCCTTCTGTATAGACCTCAACAGAATGCACGCCGTCCTTCGCCGCTCCGGTCAAGCGCCCATGGCCTTCGTAGACATTGACCTTGTTCTTCTTCATCAGAAAAGTGAGGCCCTTGGTGTGCTTGACGATAATGTCGTTTTTGCGCTTCTGGATGACGCCCCAGTTCAGCTTTCCCGCACCCAGACCCTCAATGCCGTACTCGACAGCATTTTTCAGATGGTCATAGACTTCGGCGTTGAACAGCAAGGACTTGGTCGGAATGCAGCCCCAGTGCAGGCAGGTCCCGCCCAACTTGCTTTCCTTCTCAATCAGCGCAACCTTCAGGCCGTACTGCCCAGCCCGAATGGCCGCCGTATAACCAGCCGGCCCGCCACCAATAATGGCAACGTCATAAATTGTTTCAGCCAAGGGATGCTCCGTTCCGTTCAAAGGGTAGGTATTAGATGCTCGGCGATACGCACAAGAACCAAACAGACAATTTTACGGGATGCAGGTGGATTTGCGCGAATAAGGACGATTGCCGCAAGTGCCCAGCTTATTCATGGGCTGATGAAACGCTCACCCCGCCAGATTGGAAGCGTAAAACGAGAGCTCGCAAGCTTGACAGCGGACGACGGAGAAAAACAGGACCATGAAGTACTCTCAGTCATGGGATACGGATTGGGAGGGCAAGCCATCGGCTTACCCTTAAAAACCTAAAGGGAGTATGAAGGATGCCGAAGGGTCGCCTGGAGGCTTTTAGCGACGGCGTATTCGCCGTCATCATCACGATTATGGTGCTGGACATGAAGTCGCCGCGCGGAACCAGTCTTGCGGCCTTACGTCCGGTCCTTCCTGTTTTCTTCAGCTATGTCCTGAGCTTTGTTTACGTCGGCATCTACTGGAACAATCATCACCACCTCCTGCATGCGGCGGAGCATGTCACAGGCGGCATCCTGTGGGCGAATCTGCATTTGTTGTTTTGGCTGTCGCTGACCCCGTTCACAACCGCCTGGATGGGAGAAAACCATTTCGCGCCCTGGCCGGTGGCGTTGTATGGGGTGATGTTGCTGTTCGCGGGAATCGCTTACTACATTCTGACGAAGACCCTGATCGCCCGCCACGGGAAAGACTCAACGCTGGCAGTATCGATAGGAAATGACAGGAAAGGCAGAGTGTCTGTCGTGGTCTATGCTGCCGCGATTCCTGTGTCGTTCGTGCGGCCCTGGGTCGCCTTCGCCTGCTACGCCATGGTCGCCATTATGTGGCTGATCCCCGACCCACGCATCGAAAAGAAGATAGGTCATTAGTCGTTGGAACCAGGTCACCGCCAGGCCCGAAATGTTGAAAGAAAACAGATTGAAGATTGTGGACGTTTCGAACGTCAGAAGCTCCGGCAAGCCGAGTGCGCTATCCTTCGCGATTTGCGGAGGATAGTGCGCCCGGCATGTTAATGGATGCTAAACTTGTCAAGCCGCTTCCTCCCCTCGAGGACGACATGAAAATTCAACGATTTACAATTGCTTCCGTCTTGGCATGCGCGATCTTTCTTGTTGTGAACGGCTGCGGAAGCAGCGGGACCACCAATCGTCCAGTCCCGATGGACGTCTACATCGCCGGAACTGATGGCACCAACGCTGTGTACTGGAAGAATGGCGTAGAGACCGTCCTAAGCCAAAATGCAGGTGCGCGTGCCATAGCCGTGTCAGGGTCTGACGTGTATGTTGGCGGAAACACCCTTGACGCGAGCCTAAAGTTCGGGAACGACAGTATCGCAACCATCTGGAAAAACGGCGTACCCACCACGCTATCCAATACTCTTTCCGCAATAAGCGCAATCACTGTTGCAAACGGGAACGTTTATGCGGTGGGCAACAACACAGATGCAAATTACACGACCGCTCTTGCCACGCTGTGGACGAATGGCAAACCGACTCAGCTTATGGACGGCATGATTCCGTCTACAAATTATCCCAATATCACCTATGGCAATTCGGTTTTCGTCTCTGGGTCTGACGTCTATGTCGCCGGTTCCGCGGAAAAAAACTCCCAAGTTGCGCCGAACACTTATTTTGATGCCCACGTCGCCGTTTATTGGAAGAATGGGGTGCCCGTCGACTTGAGCCAGGTCACCAATCAAGGCCCAAACATTGATGCTACGTCCATCGCTGTTTCAGGAAGCGACGTCTACGTTACTGGGAATATTCAGGCGGCCTCCCCGAGCAATCCGCAGGCTGTCTACTGGAAGAACGGGACGCAAGTCGCGCTATCCGCAGGGAACTTTACGGGCTTTGGGGACACCGCAAGTTCCATCGCTATCTCCGGTCCGAATGTGTATGTCTCCGGCGGTCCAGACGGCCATGTTCAGGGTTACTGGGTGAACGGAACCTTCATCCCTGTCATGGCCCCCGCCGCAATCGAGACAGAGCGGACAGCGCAGATTGCGGCCAATGGGACCGATGTCTACTTCGTCGGTAGCATTCAAGGAACCACCAACGGGAACTACGTCGCCTCCTATTGGAAAAATGGAGTGCCGACCAAGCTGACGCCGACTTCGAAACCGTCCGCAGCATACGGCATCGCCCTAATCCCACAGCAATAAGAAAAGATCGGGTACACCATCCTTCGCGCTCTTTGCGAAAGGCGGGATAAAAAATATCCGCTTACTTTTACGGCGCATCGCTCCGCCGAGGCGCAATGCTCTCGACGATCTTGCGATTCGCATTCTCCGCCTCCCGCAGTTCATACGAGGACTGCATGTTCATCCAGAACTGTGCGGTAGTCCCGAAGTATCTGGCAAGACGAACAGCAGTATCAGCAGTGATGGCACGGCGCTCCAGAACAATGTCATTCAGGCGCGGACGAGTCAGTTTCAGCTTTTTCGCCAGTGCATAGACGCTAAGGTCCAGTGGCTTCATGTACTCTTCCCGCAGAATCTCACCGGGATGGATGTTCCATCCCCACACGGGTTTCGTTTTGTTCGTACCTTTGTCATGTCTCATCGACAGCGCTACTTGTCGCGGAAAACCTTGTGGTCGATGTCGGGCCAGAACTCTTTGAATGCGAACGTTACCGCGTCCAATCCCACGTTTACGCCCCACTTCTGAGCGGTGTTCGAGAAGGTGCGCTCCGGAGCAGGATAGTATGCATTTGAAATCCCCGCTGCAATCCCCGCGCCCGCTACTTCTCCGGTGTTGAACACGTTCTTACCTGCATCGTTTCTGGTCACCAACACATGTCCCAACGAATATCCCATTCGCTTCACGAATCCACCGTGGCCTAATGTGTAGTAGCGCGTGTCTTCATGCAGCGGAGCAGGAACGATAAATTCAACAAAATAGTTCTCGATCGACTGATCCACATAGGTGTGCCACATGTAACGTCCGAAGCCTACGCCGCCGCTGCCGAACTCCGGCGTCGCGTTCGTGGCATACGCCTCCGTCGCTACCAGCGCCGAGAACGTAAGCGCCGAATAGTCGAACGTGTCCTCCGACGCCGTCACAAATTTTTCCTTCACGCTCTGCGGAGGCAGATTAGCGCCTGCGGAAACGGCGCGGAAGTTGGGAATCACGCCGAGAATTCGCTTCGGCTGCTTCCTGCCATTGGATGGAGGCAGCGGCGCACCGACTACGGTCGTCGTCTGGTTCGGTTTTAAGTCCGGCTGGGCGACACTCTGCGGATTGGAAGAACTGGATTGCGGGTTCGAAGAGCTGTTCTGCGCGTCCTGAATTCCGTTGATCGGGTTCAATGCCCCAACCGCCGCATTGGACTCCGCATCCGTAGAGGCAACTGTGGGATTGTCCGGCAATGAAGACGCGCGCTGCGTTTGCGCACGACCTGGCAACACAAATACCAACATCAGCACGGATGCGATGGATACCCATCCGCCTGCCACGTTCCTGGTGAAGATCATATGTCTTAGTGTATTCGTGAAGTGAGGCACTCAGATACTGTAAGAGCCCACGGCGGCTGAGTTCAGAACCCGCCCGTTCATAAGAGTGTGCAGAGAACTAAGGCTGCCCGTGCCGCCCACAGCCCCATAGACCTGGCCATTCGCATAGCTCGCATCGCCTGCGGCAAGCTGAACATAGATGGACCCCAACTCTGCCGGCTGGTCGGGACGTCCCAAGGGAGTCTTGCCGCCAAATTCTTTCAGCTTTGGCTGACTGGCCCCACCGCTCACCTGCAGCGGCGTCCAGATACCCTCGCAGCTTCATCGTGAAGGATGGGATGAAAAGAGAATTAAAAGTGAAAAGAAAATGCGGGTGGATCGATCTTTCACATTTTTCATTGCCGAGCCGCATTGCGGCATATTCGCACGACCTGATTCCCTTCTTCTACGCAGTACCATGGGTGGATGAAAATGAGCGGGAGTTCTTCAACCCGAATTCCTTCCATCCAATTGAACTCCTGCGAGAATGCGAACTCTTCCGACTCTTCGAGAAGCGTTCTCGTGGAGCGAGCGGTCTCACGGGCACGCAAGCGGCTGGTACCTTTTTTGATGCTCCTCTACGTCGTCTCTTTTCTCGACCGGGCGAACATCAGCTTTGCAAAGCAGGCACTCCAGACCTCTGTGGGCATTACCGAAGGCGCGTATGCTCTCGGCGCGGGCATTTTCTTCCTTGGCTATTCATTCTGCGGATTCCCCAGCAATCTGATCCTTCACAAGATCGGCGCAAAAATTTGGATCTCCTTCCTTATGGTGAGCTGGGGATTCGTGTCCATGGCAACGATCTTTGTGAGAGGCAGCACTTCGTTCCATCTATTGCGGCTGCTTCTGGGCGTAATGGAAGCGGGATTTTTCCCGGGCGCAATTCTGTATCTGACGTATTGGTTTCCGAATCGCGTTCGATGCCGGATTCTTGGCCTGTTTTATCTAGGTGTGCCGCTTGCACTAATCATCGGCGGTCCACTGTCCGGTCTACTGCTCGGAATGCATCCATGGGGCGCGCTCCAGAATTGGCAGTGGATGTTTCTGGTGGAGGGCTCCTTGGCAGTCCTTCTGGGGTGTTCAGCCTTTCGGTATCTGGATAGCAGGCCACCCAACGCCGCGTGGCTTCCAGACCCGGAGAAACAGGCGCTGGTCGATGCATTGACAGGTGAGGAGATGGGCCGGCGCTTTGCAGGACCGGCAAAGCTTCTCCCTATGCTCCGCGACCTTCACGTCATGCAGTTCTTGCTGATCTATACGCTGATTCAGATGAGTACCTATGGAGCGATCTTCTACCTGCCGACAGAAATATCGGCTCTGCTGCACCAGGCCGCCGGGCTTGAAGTGGGCATGGTATCCGCAGTACCGTGGCTCTGCGCACTCGCCGCCGTTTACCTTCTGCCGCGCGCGGCGGATATGTGGAATCAACATCGTCGATTCGCAGCGCTAACGCTATTGGTTTCGGGCTGCGCAAGCTTCGCATTTCCTGCCGCAGGACCGCGCATGGGGCTGGTTGCGCTTTCTATCGCCGTCTCCGGCTTCATTGCTGTGCAACCGCTTTTCTGGACCTTCCCTACCAGCTATTTGGCCGACCGTGCGGCGGCTGGCGGTATCGCGCTGATCGGAGTGGGTAATCTAGGCGGGTTTCTTGCCCCTAACGTGAAGGTCTGGGCCGATAGGTATTTTCACTCGCCGCGGGCAGGCTTGTATCTTCTGGCTGCATTCACGGTTCTGAACGCGGGCTTGATCGCGTTTACGAAACATAGCCCCGTCGGCAGAAGCGAGAAGTGAAGCCACAAACCACGCAAAACACCGACTGCTTTGGTGAGCACGGAGGGATTTCAACCCCAAAGCGGACGTCATCCTCAAATTACCGGAACGCTCTCCTGCCCAACCGCCGCCGCCCGGATTTTCGACCCGCTAAACCCGAAGTAGCAGATATAGACATAGCAAAGCGCCGGGAGAAAAAATGCATGATGGATTCCGATATGGTCCGCCACGTAGCCCTGCAGCAGTGGAATGAGCGCCGCGCCGATCACCGCCGAAACCAGCAGGCTTGAGCCAAGATTTGTCAGCCGCCCGAGTCCAGCAAGTCCCAGGGCGAAAATATTCGGCCACATGATGGAGTTGAAAAGTCCGACCAGGATGATGCTCCACATGGCCACATGGCCAAGCGTAAGCATCGATGTAACCACCAGGCAGAAGGCAATGATGGCCGCCACTCCCAGCACCGGTCCTGCGCGAAGTTTCTGGGTGATTCCAGCCCCGCCAAGTCGCCCAATCATCGCGCCGCCCCAATAAAATGCAACGTACCCGGCCGCTGCCTTCTCTGTCAGATGTCCAATGTTCGGCTGGCTCAGATAGTTCACCAGAAAACTTCCGATCGAAACCTCCGCGCCGACATAGACAAAAATCGCGACCACAGCCATCAGAAGGTGGCGTTGTCGCCAGATGCTGGGGCCATCCGCGCCCACTGCTTCCGCAGGTAAATCGTGTGCCCGGATCTTCGGCAGCTTATAGATCGCCAGCGCAACCGCAAACAGCACCAGGATGACGGCAATGATGAAATAAGGCTCTTTGACCACTGCCGCCTGGGTCACGCGGTATGCATGCAGCTCCGGCTGAGACAACCGGCTCATCTCAAGTGCGGATAGAGGCACCGCGCCCAGGATGAACAGGCTCCCTATATAAGGTGCGACCGTGGTCCCCAGCGAGTTGAAGGCCTGCGCCAGATTCAACCGGCTGGAGGCCGTCTTTGGCGGTCCTAAGGCGAGCACGTAAGGATTGGCGGCTACCTGTAGAAACGTCATGCCCGCAGCCACAATTGCCAGCGCGATCAGGAATAAAGGAAACGAGGGAACCATCGCCGCCGGAATAAAACACAGCGCACCGGCGGCCATCACCAGCAGGCCAGCCACCATCGTCCACTTATAGCCGATCCAGTCGATCACCTTGCCGGAAGGCAGCGCAAACACAAAGTATGCAGAGAAGAAGAAGGTCTGCACCAGCATGACCTCTGCATAGGACAGCGTAAAAACGCTTTTAAGATGTGGGATCAGGATGTCGTTCAGACAGGTGATGAAACCCCAGAGAAAAAATAATGTGATGACCATCGGCAGCGCGCTCTTGCTGCCGGGTGCGGCTTCGGCGGTGACACTCGCGGAACTCTGCGCGCTTGTGATTGCCATTGTTTGCCGGGTATCCTGTTCGATGAAATTACGAACGGTTTCGAAATACCTCTTCAAGGTACTCGGAAAAGAGTGTCACGGGCAAAGCTTCGCATGCCGCCTGCTCGATGCAATCGGCGGAGGAACTTCGAACCTCTTCACTCCGCCGATCTGCCATGTCATCTCAACCAAATTTTTTCGTGTGGGACCGGCAAGCGAAGAGAAACTACGGGGCCATTTGCCAGTTATTGCCGTTCATGACCAGTGTCGCCTGCGCGGGCTGCGTTCCCGCCAGCGCGCCGGTCAGGTCGGGAAACGCCGTCTTCATCTCCTGCGACTGCGCCCAGCCGGCAATATCTGTCAGCGTGAAGTGATAGTTCACCTGCGCCGTTTTCGTGCCGGACGAGTTGACTGCCGAGTTGAAACTGTCAATCGACGTCACCTCGCGGTGGCCATAGCAGAAATTTCCATATCCGGGTTGCGTGGAGTCCTGCGTCCAGACAGAGCGGCCTTTGTCGGACACGTCATAGTTACTCACTTCCTTTGAGCCAACCAGGAACCGCTTCTTCTCAGCCGTCGTTCGTGTCAAAAGGCCCGCATCGGTGAGCGCGTCGAATCCTTGAGTTTTTGACTCATCCGAGGTGGCAGCCTGCACGGGAAATTTCTGGGACTGCGACCAAAGGCAAGCGGGATGCGCATCGTAATAGCTGTTGATTGCAGTCTTGAAATTGGCCTTGGAATTGTCCGTCTTGCTACAACCCGCGGCCAACAGAACTACGGTGCAAGCTACGCCCAGTCGAAAAATGTTGTGCCTGATCATGTGGATATCCTTTCATCCACCTAAGATGCAAACCATACGAAAGCGTCCAGATAAAGCGTAATTCAATCGATAGGTATGTGCCCCAACCTTCGCGCTTCTGCGAAGGCTGGGATTCAATACAGCTCGCACTCATACCAGCTTCTCGCCACTCAGAGTTTCCAGCACTCGGAGCGGCGAATATTCCGGCGCAACCATCACATCCGGCGACACCAGATAGGTCTGCTCCAATGCATACTGCCCAGCCAGCACTGCGTGGGGCACCATATCGGTATAGACCATCCAACTGGAACCTGGCGGGAAAAAAGATGCCTCCCGCTTGCCATGGACCTGGTACTCGGCATTTTCCTTCAGAAAATTGTGGAAGCGCATCATGAAGTTGTCATACGGCGAGCGCTTCAGCGCCGGAATCGCACGCCCAAGCCCTAGATCGCAGGCGGCCTTCGTCGCCACGCGAGCCAGCGGGCTCCGCTCGCGCGGCAACGCGATCTGCCGCGGCGCAAACTGCGGCACCAGCGCGCCGAACGGTTCTCCGGTGATCCAGTCGCGTGTTTTTGCCGGATGAAGATTGTTGAAGAACCGCAAGATGCGCGCGCCCTGCGTTGGCCGGGTAGGAAAGGCGTCCGTGTGCATCAGATCGTTGCGGCGGCGCAAGGAGAGGTCGCGCCCCTGCTCCTCCTGCGGACGAAAGCTGCCGTAATCCAATTGCCAGCGCGACTGATATGGCGACAGAAATCCTGCCAGGAACGCCGTCACGCGTTGGGAGTACTCCCGCAGGATGCGATGCAGCCGCTCTGTAGCCGCCGGATCGGCGCCCTTCACATCCGCGCCCGAGACACGGTCCTGCGCAGGTTTATACGCAAGATTCTTATGTAGCCCACTGCTGGTTTGCTCCAGCGTTCGCAGGAAATGGAGGTTGTCTTCCGATAAATCGATCGGTGTTTCGGGAAAGAAAAGAATGTTTCCCTCTTCCAGTTGCCGACACCACTGGTGAGATGGATGACTATGCGTTGGCTCGCCGGATGACGAAGAGTCTCGCGGCAACGCTTCCGGCGAAATGGTGATGATGCCCATGGAAAATGGTTGCGCCGGTTATTCCGCGCTGGAGAATTTGCGCCGGGCCCACGCGCCAATCAGGTAGGTCAGGCTCGCCAGCATTGCCAGAATGCCCACCGGAGCCGCAATGTACAAATAGGCGATGTTCAGGTTTGCCAGCGATCTTCCAGTTGCCGTGTCATAAATCGCGACGCCGATGATGGCGAGAAAAAATGTCGCGAAGAAGGCCAGAAATCCGCAGGCGCCACCCATCGCCAGCCTGCTGAACAATCCCAGCTTTCCAATTGGAATGCTGAAAATTGTCGTTTCGTTTCGTCCCGCTATACCGGAGGACAGACCGCTCGAAGCATTCTGTGCGCTAATCATGGTGTTTCCTTAAGAACAGCGGAAGACGCTGCCCTCAGCTAGAATACAGCTTTATGCTTGAAATCGCCCAGGTTGACCTGAAGCCCGCGCTCGAAGTGGCACGCACCGCGCCCACGCAGCGTACCCCCAATGGCATCCGCTACGGAAGCTATGGTGAGACAGAGCTTTCCGCTGTGGACCTTGAGCACATGGTGCAAGCCGTGCCGCAGGCAATTGCCGCCGCGCTTCATCGCAAGATCTATTATTTCGTACCGCTGACTCTCGGCGAATCACTGGACATAGAATCCGGCGACGTATTCAGCGACGAGAAGCCGGAGCGAATCATGATCGCCTCCCAGTTCTCAACCGAATTAGGCGATGCCGCTGTTTGCCACCGTAACGTGACTCTGGCTGGAGCGGAATACGTCTTCATTTCGACGCGCCTGATGCAAGACCGCTTCGCTCTCGCGTTTGAGTTTTACATCAACGCCGGTCACCATTTCGTCGATGCGGCGGGCGTACCGGAAAGCTTCATGGACCTGGTCTGGGCGCAAGCCGAAGCTCGCGTCCGGGGAGAAACCAGCCAGGATGCCTGGGAATATCGCGGCAAAGCCATCGGCCAGACGGCCATGGAGCAGTCAGGCATCGAACAAACAAAGGGCCGCTGGTCGGGCTCGCAGCAAACTAAAACTCGGCGAATCCGATCCATCCAGAGCGATCCCGTCCAGGCACTTCCGATGCACCGGAATGTCATCGACGAAAAGGCGCGCAGCGAATATTTCGATGCTGCCTTCGCCGATGCCGTCGCTATCTATCTTCTCTCCCTCACCGTGGATTTCGACTATACCGAACTACGCGAGCGCGAGTATCCGCTGCTGACCGCATCTGCCCTGGCCGAGCGCCTGCGCCATGTCGCGCAGCTCTTTCCCCCGAATGCCGGGGTTGAATTCTCCATCCGCTATCGCCGCCGCAACAGTTAAAGAAGTTGTCATCCCGACCGGAGCGCTGCACAGTGGAGAGACCTGCGTTTTTCTTGTGAATGTGGGTGCCCCAGGTCTCAAAATCGAGACCTGGGGCACGTCACAGAAAATCGCCGCGCTCGATTATCCTGCGAACTTCAGACTCACCACACGATAGAATCGGCGCATGATCGCGCATCTCCGGGGCCGCGTCCTCTCAAAAACTCCACAAGCTGTCGTGGTTGAAGCTTCCGGCGTCGGCTATGAAGTGACCATCAGCATCCCCACATTCACCGCGCTTCCCGCGGAAGGAAATGAAGTCTCGCTGCTGATCCACACCCATGTCCGCGAGGACGCATTGGCCCTGTTTGGATTTATGAGCCTGCCAGAAAAACGGCTGTTTGAAAAATTATTGGGGATCAGCGGCATCGGACCTAAGCTCGCCATCACCGTGCTCAGCGGCCTGCCGCCGGAACGGCTCGTCGCAGCCATCCACGGCCAGGACCACGCCACACTGACCCGCATCCCCGGCGTCGGCAAGAAAACCGCGGAACGCATTGTGCTGGAATTGAAAGACAAGCTCCAGGAACTGGCGCCCACCACAATTGCGGGCACCGCCACGCCAGTATCGGAAGATGTTCTTTCCGCGCTGGTGAATCTAGGGTATCCCCGCGCTGCCGCGCAAAAAGGCGTTGAAGCCGCCGTCGCCCGCGACCCCGACACCGGCAAGGATTTCGAGTCGCTATTCCGCGCCTCCATGGCCGCGATGAAATAGCCGCTGGAATTGAAAATTGATGTGAGTCGTTCATCCCACCCGGCAGCCCGAAATTTGTCATCCGGAGCGCAGCGAAGGGGAGGGACCTGCGGTTTATTTATCGAAAGACCGCAATCATTAGAGTCAGGGACTCAGCACCCGGTTCTCCGCAGCCGCCCGCTCGATCGTCGCGTTGATTTCCGCGCCCAGCAGCAGCATCAGCCCGCTTACATAAAACCAGGTCAAAAGAATGATGACCGTGCCCACCGATCCATAAAGCACGGCGTAGCTATTGAAAAAGTGCAGATAGATCCGGAACCCGACCGATATCGCCAGCCAGCCGCAAATTCCCACAATCGATCCCGGTGAAATCCACTTCCACTTGTGTCCCTTCCTGTCCGGGCCCCAATGATAGGTAAGTGAGAACACCAGCGACATGAAAAACAGGGCCGCAACGAACTGGACGACTTTCCACACTACCAGCACCGATTGATTGACCAGCCAGTCGGTGACCAGCAATCTGGTCAGACTGTCGCCCAGCGTCAGCAGCAGCATCGCACTGAAGACCAGCGCGAAGATCGCCAAAGTCAATGCCAGCGCGATCCCCTTCGACTTCCAATAGGGCCGGCTCTCTTTGATTCGATAAACGGTGTTCAGAACGCTTTGTGCCGAGGACATTCCATACGTCGCGGCCCACAAAGCCGTAATAGCGCCAAACGCAATGTTTCCGGTATTCACCGCTTTTGTGGTGGCGGAGAAGGCGGTCTCCACCATCGCAAAAGCCGCTGGCGGAATCACCCTCCCCAGGTAAAGCATCAGTTCGATATTGGATTGTGTTTTCGTGCTGGCGAACAGGCCGAACAGCGCTGACAGAAAGATCAGCGCGGGAAACAGGGAAAATAGAAAATAATAAGCCAACTCCGCGGCTCGATCGATAATGTCGTCTTCATTGGCGGAGGACCACACGCGTGAAGTCAATTTCCCGAACGAAAGGCCGCCCAGCGACAACTCCTTCATCAGCGATTTGTATTGTGAACGGAGCGATTTCTCAATCGTTCTATCAATATGCCTGCCGATGGTTTCCGCCACGTCGTCCGCCAATCGATACATCCGGTGCCCTATCCTTGCCGCGTTGTTTGCGGCCAGGGTGGGAGTCTATGGATACATTTCCAAATGAGGCCGGATCGAAAAGGACCGCCCACACTGATTCCAATGGTTTGAATAGTACACACGTCTGGCAGGAGTAGAACAATATGTCGCACCGCAATCTACCGGAATTCTGACGCGAACCGGCCACAGAAACGCTGATTCAGTGAAACAGTTCATGAGATGACCTCGCCCTCCGAAAGGCTGGTCAGCCTATTTCCAGCACATCACAAGTTTTGCGGTGGTTGCGAAATCTTCATGCAGCGAAGTTCACTCAGGTAAGCTTCAGACATCGCGCAATGAACAGTCACCGCGCTGAAACAAGGAGTTGCCCATGTTGCGCGGACGCACGGCGATCGTCACCGGATCAACCAGCGGCATCGGTCTTGGCATCGCGGAGGCCCTGGGCCACGCGGGCTGCAACGTCGTCGTAAACGGCCTGGGAAATCCCGAAACCATCCACCAGCTTCTCAATCAGCTGGAGTCCCGATTTTCCGCGGGCGTCCTCTACCACCGCGCCGACCTTGCCCGCGCCGAGGATTGCGAAGCCCTGGTTCGAGACACCCAGCAGCAATTCGGCTCCGTGGACATCCTGGTAAACAACGCCGGCATCCAGCATGTCGCGCCCGTCGAACAATTTCCGCCGGAGAAGTGGGACGCAATCCTCGCCATCAATCTCTCCGCCGCATTCCACACGGTGCGCACTGCTCTTCCATTCATGCGCCAGCAGGGCTGGGGCAGAATCATCAACATCGCCTCTGTCCATGGACTCGTCGGATCAATTCATAAGGCCGCCTATGTCACGGCGAAACACGGACTCGTCGGCCTGACAAAGGTGATTGCCCTCGAAGTCGCCAGCGAGAACATCACCTGCAACGCCATCTGCCCCGGTTTCGTGCTGACGCCGCTGATTGAACAGCAGCTGGTCTGCCGCAGCAAAGAAAACAATATAACTCCCCAGGAGGCACAACACGAGTTGCTGAAAGAAAAGCAGCCCTCCGGCCAATTCGTCACCGTCGAGCAAATCGGCGCTCTGACCCTGCTGCTCTGCGGCGAAGAAAGCGCCGGCATCAACGGCGCAGCCCTCCCAATCGACGGCGCCTGGACCGCCCAATAGATATGAATTGTCCTTAAAACTTATGACCTATATCCAGCGGGCCTGCGGGGCTCCATCCTTCGCGCTCTTCACGAAGTCAACAGTAATTGATCGCGTTAAGCCGATTGCACCCATCGTATGATTTTTCGCTCCAAATCGGCGCACCTTCCGGTCGACTGTGGCTGGACCCCCCGGTAGAACGATTTCCCCATCACCAATCCGGCGTTTGCGGCATCTGCTAACCTGATCATTCTTACTTCGATAAACGTCTGTGGACACGCTGTCCTTCTCCGGAACTATTGTCGCCGGTATTCAGCGTGTTGGAGCGTCGCATGTATCTTCGGCAACATCAGGTCCTCACTTTTCGAATATTCATTCTTTACCTCTGCCTGGGATTTTTTCTGGCCGCGTCGATCCATGCCAACGCCCAAGCCAACGCAAAGACGGACCCCATGACGGCACAAAACGTGCAACGGGGAAAAGTGATATTTCAGCAATCCTGCGCGATATGTCACGGAGTTGGTGCCGAAGGAGGCGTCGGACCGAATCTGACTGAATCCTCTCTCGTGCGCGAGCAGAAATATTACGGCGATGCGGTCATCCTGGTAATACAGCAAGGGCGTCTCGACAGAGGGATGCCGGCATTCCCTTTAATGAGTGATGCCAATATCTCGGACATCCTAGCCTACCTTCATGCGCGCATTCAGGTCGTCGACAGCGAGGGATCGAATGGCGGTTCTTCGCTGAAGCGTCTTCTAACCGGAAACGCCGAGGCCGGCAAGCTGTATTTCAACGGAGCTGGCAAATGCTCGACCTGCCACTCTCCTACGGGAGATCTCTCCGGAATCGCAAACAAGTATCAACCCGAGGAGCTGCAGTCCAGGTTTCTTTATCCGCCGGGCGACAACGTCACGGCTACAGTTTCCTTGCCTTCCGGCAAAAAGGAAAAAGGAAAATTGCTCCATCTTGACGCTTTTTATGTGGCGATTCTGAATGACAACGGCAGGTATAGTTCCTGGTCGCTTCGGAACGTGAAAGTCCAGGTCGAGGACCCGCTCAGCGAACATCAGGAGCTGCTTCGCAATTATAAAGACAAGGACGTTCATAATGTTTTTTCGTATCTTGAAACGCTTAAGTAGCGCAGGAGCAGCGGGCATCCTGCTGTTCGCGACCGCAGGATGCCTGCTGGCGCAAAGCTCCGGTGTCAAAAATTCCATTCCATCCGTGAGCGATTCATGGCCCACCTTCAATGGAGACACCTCGGGCAGACGCTACAGCACCCTCGCGCAAATCAATAAAGGAAACGTCAAGTCGCTGAAGCTTGCCTGGGCCTACCAGACCCATGATGTGTTGCTGAAATCGACGCCATTGGAGGTAGACGGGATTCTGTATTTCACGGTGCCGGACCATGTGTGGGCGGTGGACGCGAAAACAGGGGAAAAGGTTTGGGAATTCCGGCGCAACTCGTTCGGCGATCATCTGGGACAGCGGGGAGTGGCCTTCTACAAGGGTAGAGTCTATTTCGGAACGCCGGACGCACATCTTTTTTGCCTCGATGCGCGGAACGGAAAGAAAATCTGGGACGTTGAGATCGCGGACGTCAAGCTTGGCTACTACATCAGCGTCGCCCCGCTCGTCGTCAAAGGGCTGATTGTTCTGGGCACATCCGATGACTCATTGAATGTGCCGCACTTTATCGAAGCGCTGGATTGGGAAACCGGGAAGATCGTCTGGCGGACTTCTACATTGCCGAAACCCGGGACCCCTGCCGCCAAGACCTGGCCAAACGACCAGGTCATGAGCCGCGGCGGCGGTCCCGCCTGGATGACGGGCACCTATGACCCTGAGCTGAATTTAATTTATTGGGGAACCGGCAATCCGCATCCGGTGCTGGCGGGTGGAGTACGCGCCGGCGACAATCTCTATACCTGCACCATCCTGGCGCTCAATCCGGAGACCGGCACGATCGTCTGGTATTTTCAGCCATCTCCTCACGATACCCACGACTGGGACGCGGTCGAGACGCCGGTTTTATTCGACGCGAACTTCAATGGAAAACCGCGCAAGCTGCTCGCGCAGGCCAGCCGCAATGGATATTTTTTTGTCCTTGATCGAAAGACGGGGGAACATCTGTTGACGTCGCAATTCGTCCCGACGAATTGGGCGAAGGGTGTCGATGTCAAAGGGCGGCCCATTCCAGATCCGGCAAAGGAACCCCAGCCGGACGGCGCGCTCATCGAAGGCGCGGAGGTTGGTGGAACGAATTGGACGGCGCCCAGTTGGGACCCGGAAACCGGATTGTTCTACGTAAACGCTTTTACAGGCTATAGCCTCTGGTATCTGAACCTTGGCCCCGATAATCTTCCAGTCTCCCATGAAGGCGGTTCTGCCGTTCATTTGCTCGAGAAATCCGGCCTGCTGGCTCTGGACTATCGAACCGGAAAAGTTGTCTGGAAACGGGGCGGCGGCATGGGTTCCGGCCAGGCAGGCATCCTCACAACAGCCGGACATCTTCTCTTCACCGCGGATTCTTCCGGAAACCTGCTAGCGCTCGATCCATCGAATGGAGACGTACTATGGCATACCCGCCCAGGCGGAACTCTGACTCCCGCTCCCATTACCTATGAGCTGGATGGAACCCAATACATCGTGACCGGAGTCGATGGGGTGATGTACGCTTGGAGCTTATCCGGGGCCTTGTAGCCTGTCGCTGTGAAGCTGTGTTTCGTTAGCACAGAGGAACAAGCGGGTGCCCCAGGTCTCGATTTTGAGGCCTGGGATTTCCACGCCACAGGCGATGGCCGCAAGAAGAATAGCGAAGGAGTCGAATCGAGCCATGCAGACCCACAAAATGAAACGCCTGCTCAGATCGTTTACGTACTGCGTCCTGGCGATGACCCTGCCCATCTCCTGCTCGTTCGCCTCTGATCTGCGGCTCGGCATCATTGGTACAGACACTTCGCACGCGGTGGAATTTACTAAAATTCTGAATGATGTTTCCACCCCCGGCCACGTGCCCGGCGCTCGAGTGGTAGCGGCCTTCAAGGGCGGAAGCCCGGACGTCGCGAGTAGCCGCGACCGCGTCGAAAAATTTGCCACGGAACTCCAGGGAACTTGGCACATTCCTTTCGTCCAAAAGATTACCGATCTCTGCCCGCTGGTCGATGGCATTCTTCTCGAGAGCGTAGACGGTCGAGTTCACCTGGATCAGTTCCGCCAGGCCGCGACCTGCGGTAAACCTGTCTTCATCGATAAGCCGCTGGCCTCGACATTCTCTGACGCGCAGGAAATCGCCCGAATCGCGGCGGCCCGCAAAGTTCCATGGTTTAGCGCCTCCTCCCTGCGCTTCGGACCGGTTCCGGAGATGCGCTCTCCAGATACAGCCGGAGTCTCCGTCTGGGGGCCAGGTCCACTGGAGGAGCATCAGCAGCTCGATCTCTCCTGGTACGCAATTCATCCCATCGAGATGCTCTTTACGTTGATGGGGCCGGGCGTCGAGCAGGTCACCCGGACCTACACTCCCGAAGCCGACGTGGTGACCGGGATCTGGAAGGATGGTCGCATCGGAACCGTTCGCGCCATTCGGCCTTACAGCACGTTTGGCGCGGTCGTTTTCCACCACAAAGGGTCGCCAACGGTCTACAACAACATAGCCGATGGCTATCCTTCTTTGGTGCAGGAGATTGTGAAATTTATGCAGACGAGGGTCCCACCTGTTTCCAACCAGGACACATTGGAGATCTATGCTTTCATGAATGCTGCCCAGCAAAGCCGAGATAAAGGCGGCGTACCAGTCAAAGTCGCGAAGTAACAGAAAAAGCACCCATAGAAGGATCGTATCTTCAGAGATCCTCCAATGCCGATCTACGGAGACCGCAATCGAAAATGACGCGAGTCATTCTGAGCGAAGCGAGAATCCAGAAGGTCATCGCGGTGCGACAGATGCGAAGCCCCTGAATTCTTCACTCCGACGCGGGAGCGAAGCCCAAGGCTTAGATGGCTCCCATCGACGATCAGCACGCGAACCATCAATCCGCTGAAGCCAACGGAAGAAAAATTCATCCAACTTCCACCATGATTTTTGTGAACTTGGCGGGGCTCGCGTCCCATTCTTTGAAGACCTCTGGAACATCCTCCATCCGGACAATGGAGCTGACGGCATCCGACACGGGAAACTTCTTCGCTTCGAGCATTTGAATCACCGAGGCAAAGTCCTCCGGCAACGCATTTCTTGAGCCGCGAATGTCGAGTTCCTTTTGCACGAACAGCCGCGTTTCGAAGCTGACCGGTTGTTTCGCGTAACCGATGTAGACCACCCGGCCTGTGAAAGCGACTTCATCGATTGCGGCGCGAAAAGTCTCCGGCAGCCCAATCGCCTCAATCACAACATCCGGGCCGCGGCCATCCGTCAACTCCTGTAAACGGGCATGCACCGACTCCCGCAGAGAATGGATTCCTTCCACCGCGCCTGCCTTGCGCGCGACCGCCAGTTTTCGATCGTCTATGTCGATGGCAATCGTTCGCGCGCAGCGAAATCCCGCTGCTGCAACAGCGCCTAGGCCAACTCCTCCACAGCCAAAAACAGCTACCGTATCGGTTGCGGATATCTGCCCGCGCGCCGCGGCATGAAACCCGACGGTGAGCGGCTCCACCAGGCAAAGTTCTTTGATCGACAGGTCTGCGGGATAAATCTTTTCCGGCGGCACAGCGATGTATTCCATCAACGCGCCATCGCGCTGCACGCCGAGCGTCTGGTTTTCAGCGCAAGCATTTACTCTCCCACGCAGGCAGGCGGCGCACCTGCCGCAGCTCGTATACGGGGACAGCGTGACATGCATGCCCGGCTGTAGATTGGGCCATCCTGGCACGGTCTGCTCGATGGTAGCCGCGATCTCGTGCCCCGGAATTCTTGGGAACGAGACCATTGGATTCTTTCCACGGAAGCTGTTCAGGTCGCTGCCGCAAAGCCCAACCATGCGAACGCGAAGAAGCAGGTCTCCATTCGATCGGGCCGGCTGAGAGACATCCTGAACGGCGATCTCTCCCGGGGCTTTCAGAACAACCGCTTTCACGCACGTACCTCTTTCTTTGAATCGCCCGCTTTCAATTACCTACTTTGCGGCTTCGATGCGATAGGCATAGGCGTACTTCCCCGGAGTATTTGCCGGTAATTTAATGTGCAGTCCGTCAGCTTTCTGTTGAAATTTCAGTTCTCCGCCCGTGCCGAGCAAAGCGACCGACGCAACCTTTTCTGTCGTACTCGCCGCATCGGTGCCGAGCGCATGGATGACCGCTTCTCCGCCTGTCGGCCTGCTCATTTCAATCGCATACAAGGTCGGTCCTTTGCTGGTGAAGCGAAAATCTTTCGGCCCGTAGGCCTTTGCCTTCGTATCGTTGAAAGAGCCGCCGGCTGTGTTTGTCTGGCCCTCGCCATAGATTTTCCAGGGCCGTGTTCCATAGATCGCTTCGCCATTCACGCTCAACCACCCGCCAACCTCACGCAGCACCCGCTGCACTTCCTGTGGAATTGTTCCGTCCGCGCGAGGCCCGATGTTCAGCAGCAGATTCCCGTTCTTGCTGACAACATCGATCAACTGATGCACCACAAAATCTGGCGTCTTGAAAGTGTCGTGCTCAATATAGCCCCAGGACTTGTTGCTCACAGAGGTGTCAGTCTGCCAGTACATGGGACGAATGTCGGAGAGTCCCCCACGCTCCAGGTCGAGGACCGCGGAACGCTCATCGAGTGCGTAATACTTGTAGTTGATGACGCCCACATGACCGTCGTGTTTCAGCGAAGCGTTGTAGTAAAAGGCAGCGAATTTCGTCAGCTGGTTGCGCAGTCCCGGCTGCCCGATCCACCAGTCGAAGTAGATGACATCGGGATGATACTTCTCCACAATCTCCGCCGTCCGGGCGAGCCAGTCATTCGCATACGCATCAGAAAGATAGGTGAAGTCTGTGAAAACGTCTAAGTTCGGCATGGGTGGTTGATTCTTCACACGCGGATGTGCAGGACCGTAAAACGCCGCGTACTTAGGATTGTTAACGTCCGAGTCGAACTTCCGTCCGCCGCCTAAAAACCAGTCGTGCTCGATACGGTGTGAAGAGGCGCCGAAATGCAGTCCCTCCGCCCGGACTGCCTTCTCCAGTTCACCCCCGGTGTCCCGATGCGGCCCCATTTTGACGACCGTCCAATCGGAGAGATCGCTGTCATACATCGAAAAACCATCATGATGCTCGAACACCGGGATCACATACTTGGCTCCGGATTCTTTGAAAAGGTGCGCCCACGCTTCAGGATCAAACCGCTGCGCCTTGAACATGGGAATGAAATCTTTGTAGCCAAATTTGTTCTGCGGTCCATAGGTGGCAATGTGGTGCTTGTAAACATCGCTGCCCTGGATATACATATTTCGCGGATACCATTCACTGTCGTAAGCGGGAACCGAGTACACGCCCCAATGAATGAAAATTCCAAACTTCGCGTCCTCGTACCACTCCGGCACCTTGTATGTGTCCAGCGATTCAAAGTCCGGACGGAACGGTCCTTCGTGGCTCACGCGCTCAACGTCCTGCAATATCTTCGTCCGTTGACCGTCGTGTTTACTGCTGGCGGCCTGCCACTGCCGATCCAGAACGGCAGGATTCGTCCCTGCCGTGGGTGCGGTAGGACTCTGTGCAGACAAGAAGGCCGCGCATAAAATCACCACGGCAAAGATAAGAGGGCAGGGATTTAAAATCAACCGAAATGTCATCACGTTTAAATCTAGCCGAAACCGCTCTGGCATCGCGCCTTATTGAAAGTGTTCCCGAAACCACCATGGCCTCAGCCGGGGAGCAGTTCTTCCAGTTTGGATTGCACCGCGACTCGCAAATGGAAGGCACATTGGTCAAAAGTTTTCGGTTTGCCATATTTCTCTGCCTCCCTCTGGTTCGCTTTGCTGAAGCTGATGACCCGAATACTCGATCGCCGTTGTCGAAACACCTATTGCTTTTCAACCTGGATCTCTGTATACAGGCGTTCATATGAAATCTAGACAGCCTATTCTCACCCAAAATAGTCCGAAACTTATCCCGTCTGCACTGCCGCGGCAAACTCTTGTTACTACAGTAGTAAATATTCTTCGTAAAAGGATTTTGGGCGGTGAATTCGTGGAAGGCGAACCGCTGAATCAGGTCGCCATTGCACGAGAATACGACATCAGCCGCATTCCATTGCGTGAGGCAATGCGTCAACTCGAAGCGGAAGGACTTTTATTGTTTCAACCAGGTAAGGGTGCAGTGATTCCTTCGCTTTCATTGCAGCAGATTGAGGAGGTTATTGATTTACGAACGAAATTGGAACCAGAGCTGCTGGCAAAGGCTATTCCGTATCTGACGATAGCTAGCCTTGATGAAGCAAGCAGCATCCTGGATCAGTTTGATGTAGCTCTAAAGGGGCATAATGTGGCAATCTGGGGAGAACTGAATTGGCGTTTTCACTCAACGCTTTACGTAGCCAGCGGTTGTAGTCTCACCATGGCGATCGTGCAGGGTCTGCACCATCAAAACGAACGTTATGCGCGAATTCAAATTTCCCTCAACAAATGGGAACAGCGTGCCGCTCGCGAACACCGTGCTCTTCTGGCGGCTTGCCGTCGCAAAGACAGACGAAAGGCTTCACAGCTGCTGAAAGACCACATTTCCAGTGCCGGTGAGGCGCTGGTTGATGCTCTGAATGAGCAACGCAACGCGCGCATCAGGCAGACGGAAGCCAGATAGTCACAAGTGGGACTTCAATTTCCAGGCACAAAACTGAAGTCCGCTTGTGACCGAGCTGATTTGACCCCTAACTGTAGTTGGAGCGCCATAATTAAAAGTTCAAGGTTGCTAGTGGTTGAGAACAGCTCAATCCTCCCACGGGCTGGATAGCGAATTGAGACGGCGTGGAAGAAATACCTGGAATCGATACGGATTCTATATTGAATGGCAGCAATGCACATACCGTCTGTTGGTCAGCATAAGCAGTCTCCACGTTGAGCACAGGATGGCCGATAATGAACTGATTATGTGACAAAGCCTCACCCCTCGTGAAGAAATCCCTCCATGATGAGAACAGTGATGGCTGGTCCGGAAATGGCCTGTAGAGTGTAATCGTGCTTTTCCCGGATGCGCAGGAGATATTGTCATCCATTATACTAACGACTATCTTCCCGCTCTGAGAATCGTATTTTATGACCGTGGTGATATTATCGCCCGGATTAACATAGATGATGTGCCCGGTCTTGGCATACGGAGTAGTACCTTTCTGCCAATAATATTGAGCCTGAATCGCCCAGCTATCGATCGTGCTGCCAGTTGCATGATAATGTGCGCTATGACCGGAAATTACATTGCCTATGAATAGCTGTGGAACTATCTGATTGTAGACATAATCGGATAATTTGTAAGTTCCATTACTCCCATAACTGTCAAAGTCAACATCCCCCCACTGATATATCGTTTGAGTTGTGTAGTCCCACGTAGAAGATGAAGGGAGCGGCGGCACTTTATACTGATATTCAATTTGCCAGCTTTGCGTCGCAGTCGGCAGGTTCACATTTCCTGAATTACTGTTCACATAGACCTGCACACGGTATCCCGGATTCGAGGGGGCTTGTGCTTGCGCGTGACTCGCTGCCAGAAGTATCACCGCAACGATACCAACTAAGAGTGAGCGGGTTTGAATGCTAATTAACGAATCAGACATAATTTTAACCTCTTTCGAGTTCTAAACGTGGATAACCACACTGCATGAATCGGAGTTGCCTGACAATCTAAAAATTTAATGTGGACAATTGTTGTGAGCAAGTGAGTCCGCCAACCGGCTGGGTCGCGAACTCTGACGGCATCGATGGAATACCCGGAATAGATATCTGGTTCACGGTAAATGGCAATAATGGGCATAGCGTCTGTTCGTCAACGTACCCGGTTTCGACATTCAGTACCGGGTGGCTGATTATGTACGAATCGCCTGACAAAGCCTCACCTTTATTGAAAAAGTCCGTCCAGGATGTAAATAAGGAGGGGTCATTCGGAAAAGGTTTATAGAGGGTGATTGAACTTGTTCCAGATGGGCCGGAGATATCGTCATCGGAGATGCTGACACTGATAGCTCCGCTTCCAGGGTTATAGCTTAGGAGGGTTGTGATTTGGTCTCCCGGGCTGACATTTACGATCGACCCGGTTTGTGCATAGGGAGTGCTGCCCTCCTGCCAGTAGTACTGAGCCTGGATAGCCCAGGAGCTTAGGTCGCTCCATGTGGCATTGTAGTAAGCATCGTTCCCAGAGAGAACACGTCCTATAAATAACTGTGGAACTATCTGGTTGTATACATAACTGGACAGCGGGTATGTTCCGCCGGACCCGTAGCTGTCAAAATCCACATCACCCCACTGATAGATAGTTTGACTTGTGTAGTCCCACGTAGAGGATGAGGGAAGCGGCGGAACCAGATATTTGTATTCGATCTGCCAGCTCTGACTGGAAGAAGGAAGATTTACGTTGCCTGAGTTGCTATTCACATAGATCTGGACGCGATATCCCGGGTTCGTGGGCGCTTGCGCACGCGCAGAATTAACTTCCAAAATCAGGGGTGCACCGAAACCAACAGAAAGTATAAGTATAAGAGTTAAGAGCGGCGATTTAGACATAAGCCAGGCCTCGTTCCAGTTCATAATGTGGAATAATTAACTATTGATGTTGACTAAGATTGAAAGCTATATTCCCTCGCTGATTGAAGCTATCAATCAAAAGTTCAAAGTAGCCAATGGTTGAGAGCAGGTTAAACCTCCAACAGGTTCAATGGTGAATTCTGACGGCATAGACGTAAAACCTGGAGTCGATATCTCGTTTACGGTGAACGGCAGCAGTCCGCACACCGTAGGTTGGTCAACATACCCAGTTTCTACATTCAATACCGGATGCCCGATTATGAACTGATCGTTCGACATGGCTTCGGCTTTGTTGAAAAAGTCCGACCAGGAGGAAAACAACGATGGCTCATCTGGGAATGGCTTAAGGATGGTAATGCTGCTCTGGCCGGATGGGCCGGGAATGTTGTCATCCGATATGGTGGCGACTATTGTTCCGCTAACAGAGTCATAATTTAGATCAGTTGTAATCTGATCTCCCGGGTTGACATATACGATGGGACCAGTTTGGGCGTATGGAGTAGTTCCTTGCTGCCAATAGTATTGAGACTGAATGGCCCAGGAGCTCAGGTTGTTCCAGCTCGGATTGTAGTATGCATCGTTAGCAGAAAGCACATGTCCTATAAATAACGTCGGAACGATCTGGTTAAAAACATAGTTGGACAGCTTGTAATTTCCGTTGGCACCATAGATGTCAAAATCCTGGTCACCCCACTGATAGACCGTTTGACTCGTGTAGTCCCAAGTCGAAGACGTTGGAAGCGGCGGTACCAGATATTTATATTCAACTATCCAGCTTTGGGTAGAAGGCGGCAAGTTTACATAACCCGAGTTGCTGTTTACATAGATTTGGACACGATATCCCGGGTTAGTAGATGTGTCGGCCGGTGGCGCAGTAAGGGAGAACGCGGGGCTCGCTATGGTCGCCGTGAATAATAGAGCCATTGCCGGTATGCTAAAAATGACATGTTGACCCCACCTGATAAATTTAGCTGACGGACTGTTTTTTATTCTGGAATGCTCTGCCACTTCTCACCCGCCTTTGTAATGTTTAGAAACGTTGACTTTCCCCGTCATCACTTGCATGCAACCGGAGTCTGCAAGCCAGCGACTACGCGTATGTGTCGGTTGAAGTTCATATCTGCATTGATTCCGCGAAGCTGAAATCATCCTGATTCTGTCATCCAAGGCGCTTGCCAAACGGGTGTTTTCCATAACTCAGAAGAGTACTCGTCGAACTTATCTCCACCGCCCAGCAGACGCGGATCTCCGGTCTCCCGCAGTTCGGTTAGGAGTCTTTTCGAGAGTTTGTTTTTGACTTTCGCGTAAGCAGGATCATCAGCGACATTTTTCAACTGGCCCGGGTCTCTGGCTAATACATAGAGCTCCTCTGCCGGTCGTTTTGCAACTGCAAGCGCGAACAAGGGCTTCACCTCAGGATCATCGCGATGATCCATCATGTATTGTTTGGTGGGTCCTGGATCAATGTTAGAGAACGGCCAGAATGAGTCCGGTTGCCAAGATGAATCTGGAATCAGTCGAGGTGGAGCTTTTCCCGGGCGATGCAGGGTATCCCTACCGCAGCGCCCCTCGATCCCAGCCGGATAAAATTCTGGCTTGAAATTACGAATATATAAAAATTCGTGTGTACGAATCGCCCGTATCGGATATCCAGCCTCACTCGGAGCCGGCTGAGCCGGATCGTGACGCTCTATCCCAGTTAGGATGTGGTTCCGTTTCGGATCAATGTTTCCAGACTTGTCCGACATCAGCACGGGCAAAATGCTTCGCCCCGTCATTTGGGCGTGAGGTATAAGTCCCGCAACATCGAGAAATGTCGGCGCCAGATCACAAAGGCTTATGAAATCTTCTACTACACGCCCAGTCCTGACTTTGTCTCCCCAGCAAATAGCCAGCGGAGTTGCCGTTCCCGTGTCATAGAGGTTGCTTTTGCAGCGCGGAAACGGCAACCCATTATCGCCGGTGACGACAATCAAGGTATTTGCAAACTCCCCAATCTCATCCAGCTTTTGGATCATCCGTCCAAGATGCATATCGAAGTACTCGATAGCTAGCGCATAGTCCAGCAGATCGGCACGCACCTCTGCACTATCCGGCAGGCAGCTAGGAACTTGAACATCGTTAATGTTCTTTCCCGCGCGCAAACCTGATCCATATTCGTATGGTCGATGCGGCTCATGCCCACCATACCAAAAGCAAAAGGGCCGGCCTTTTGTGCGCTGTCTCAGGAATTCCTCGAAGTTGGCCGCGTAATCTCGACTGCTGATACCAGTAGTTGGCGGTTTGGTATGGAAATGGTTGTACTCCGTCCCCGCAGGATTACGAGTGCGGCCCGATGCGATATAGTCGCCCGGTCCCCAACCTTTCCCCGTATATCCAACTTTGTATCCGTCCCTCTCGAGTAAGTCCGGGTAAACCTCGAACTTTGGCTTCAGCATGCCTTCCAGATTGGCGCCTTCCTCCAATCGCCACATCCACTGGCCGGTCAACAGAGCGCCCCGTGAGGCTGTGCACGTCGGCGCAGCGACATAAGCATGACGGAATAATGCACCTTCCCGTGCCACCTTATCGAAATTTGGTGTATGAACAAACTTGCATCCAGCCACAGATGCGTGCGGCCACGACCAATCGTCCGCTATCGCCAAAAGGATGTTCGGCTGTTTATCCGCAGTTTTCGCGAAGGCGTCGAACGAAAATAGACCCAATGTAGCCGTAGCCATTGCCGTCTTGATAAATTCCCGGCGAGATACGGCGGTTTGCCTATCTTCTAGATCGAATCCCGTTGTTTCCATCCAACCCGCCCTTTGAAAGTCACTCGGCATATCTCGTGTAAGTGGCAGCACACCTCTATGTTGTCTTAGAAAGTTAATTTTCCTGTTACCACTACCACGCGGGCAGGTGTTGCAAATGCGCCAAATGGACTGGTCGGAGCAGTCACGAGGCAACAGACGCGTCCAAGACTTTGTGGCTGCGACGCGTTGTCGCCAGGCGTGGCGAAGTTTGCATGATTGAAGGCGTTGTAAGTTTGCGCACCCACCTGAAATTGAAGAGCTTTAGCCTGGATGATATTTTTATAGAGGCTTAAGTCGACATCGGCATAGTGGGGTCCAAAGAATGAATTCCGCGGGACATTGCCGAAATTCATCTGTCTTGTTGTTCCAAGAAAGATGCCGGGAGTTTGTAAGCACGCGTGATTCAACGAATTGAGATCATGGCCGAATCCTGAACAGGTATGGTTGAAGTTGTTGTTCAGTACCTCCGCCAGCGTCTGGGTCTGGCCTGTGTTGTTATTAAGTGCATTTGCAACACTGGTGTTGAACACAGAGAAAGGGGTTCCCGTGCGCCAATATGCCTTGCCCGCTACGGTCCATCCACTTCCCACAGCATTCACAATTTTGTTCTGGAAATGGTAAGGAACCACATATGTAATATCCATTACGAAATTGTTGCGAATGTCATAGTCGGAATTGGAGTAGTTCAAAGCAGACGGGCTAGTGGGAAGAATTTGTTGGTTGATAGAATTGCTACCAAACGGCAATTGCGAACCGCCATTGGAGATATCGTCCATCGAATGGGACCAGGTATAGGACAGGTTGGCAGTCAATCCGTGACGATCGATATGCTTGTACGTCAAAGACAGGCCGTTATAGTTCGAGTTTGCGTCGTTCAAATAGGTATTAGCTACTGAAAAGCGCGGGTCCGGAGTTACTGTTGGAAGATCGCTGAAGCTCTTGTAACTCGTTCCAGCTATTGATTGGTTGAGGTGATTGTTCGCTTCGATCAAGTTATAGCCATGGTTGCCCGCATAGGAGAGGATTAGAGCATCAGTGGGGGAAATCTGCTGCTGCACTTGCATATTCCACTCCAAATATCGCGGATTTAGAAAGTGCCTGGGCGTCAGGTTGATAGCGGGCGGGGAGAAGGGGACACCTTGCGCAGCCAGCTCTGCCTTCAGTTGATTATAGGTTTTTCCTTGTGAAAATCCCGTGTTGAAAGCATTGAATGAGGCCGTAGCTGTGGCGGGTGCACTGTTAGCTCCAAGAGCCACGAGTCCGGATTGCACTTGGGAAAAGAAGATGTTCGGAAAATTATAATAGTCGCTTTCAACCAGATATGCGTTGAATTCATCCGCGAACACCCCTATCCCGCCGCGTACGACCGTTTTGCCTTCACCCGTTGTGTCCCAGATAAAACCCGCACGCGGTTGAATCTCTGCTGCTTCGATTGACTGATAGGCGTCCTTGTAGCCTACTGATAGCGTGCTATTGTAAGGCGTGTCTAAAGTCGCGCTGGCGGCTGGGAATATGCCGTTGTTGAATCTGGAAAAGCAGTTGGCGTTCGTGCAGCGAGGGTTGCTGGTCCGGTCCACCCGTATTCCATAATCAAGTTTTAAATTCCGAGTTGCCTGCCATTCATCCTGCGCATAGAATCCCAGGTTGTTGTAGACAGCTCGGACAGAAGGTAGCGTGGAAAAGGTCTGAAAGAAGTAAGAGTTTGATTTTCCGGGTAAATTGCCGCCGACTAGATCGGCTAGTGAGTTGAAGGTGTAAGAACCGGCATAGGTTCCAGATCTCATTATCGAATCTATGACATTGAAAAATAATGTATCGGCGCCGAACTTTAAATTATGGTTACCCTTCAGCCACGATAAGCCATCCACAAACTGATACTGAGTAACTTCCCTGCCATTTGGGATTTGTGACCAGTCGAAACCGACTCCTAGGCCTATTGAAGCATTGCTTCCGCCATCGAAGCTCTCTGAAAAAGAGGTCGGAGAAATATTCAAGAGGTTTTGTACAGTGGTCACTGGCACATCGTAGTCCGAGTAGTAAAATCCGGATGCGACAAATTGATTCGTCAGATTTGGACTGAACACGTAGGTATGGTTTAACTGACCTGAATAGAGTGGCGACGGAACCACGTTATTTAGTAGCGGATTAATGAGACTGGTCACCGTAGGTAACGTGCCCTGATCATCCACAAGGCGAAGGAAAATCTTTTGCTTGTCGTTGACATTCCAATCCATGCGCCCAGACACAAACCATTCCCTGTTTATGTTGCTGCCGGCGTTGGTGAAGGCAGACGCAATACAGGGCACGGCAACGCCGCCCGCAGGGGCAGTTCCAAGATATGTATTTGGCTGGCCATACACCGGTATCCCGGCAGCCGAGCCGCATCCCAGTTTTCCGGTGCTGTCTTGCAGACCGCCGGAGCCGTTGGTTACAGGAGCAGCCGTGCGGTATGAAGGGGCGGTTTCTAAAAGATTAAACATCGTCTTATACAGCGAGGCACTGGCGGGAGATACCGTATTTAATATCGTGTTCTGTAAAGCGGGCGTTGGGAAGTTGACGTAGCCGGACACTGGAAAGAGAACGCGAAGGCCCTCGGTATCGGCAAAGAAGAAAAGCTTGTTATGCAGAATCGGGCCGCCGATCTGCGCAGCATATTGGTTGGACACTGCTTTGCGGCGTGGCACTCCATAGAGATTGCTAAAGAAGTCGTTCGCATTCAAACCGTCACTGTTGTAGGTCCACATAGCCAGTCCGTGCACACGGTTGGAGCCGGACTTTGTCGAGTAGATTTCCTGCGCTCCAGCCTGGCGACCGTACTGAACGCTGTACCCGTTTTGCACCACGGATGCTTGAGAGATCTCTTGCTGCCCGATCGTCATTTCGGAAGCACCGGAGGCGTTCAGCCCGTCAAATGGATCGTTGTAGTCAGCGCCGTTGATGACAAGCAGATTGGACAATCCGGGGAGACCATTGGAGCTGAAATTTCCAAAGCCGAAACCGGCGTTCGTATTCATGACAACCCCTGGAACCGTGTACGCGATGCTGGTGATGTCCCCGCCTGGCGCCGGAAGGCTCTGGAATTGTGCAGTGGTGAAGGTCGTAGTCAGATTCGACGATTGAGTATCGATCAACTGGGCATTGTTGGCATCTACCGTCACGGTTTGCCTACTAGCGGTCGGAGATACCGTGAGGTTTCCGGTGGACTGCTGGCCGACAAACACATCGACTGACATTGTCACAGACTGCATCCCGGAAAGACTGGCGGAAACATTGAAGCGGCCCGGTTTCAAATACGGAGCAATATAGCGCCCCGCTTCGTTTGTGGTCAAAACGCGCGTGTCGCCGGTGGCAGTCTCGGTCAGAGTGACTGTTGCGTTGGGAACAACTGCACCGGTTGAATCTACTACGGTACCGGCAAGTCCTCCGCTGACGGCGGTTTGTCCAAACGCCGTGGAGTTATGTCCAATGATCAGCAAAAGCATACTGAATCCCAGGAATAGAACTGCAACAAATTCAAAACGTCGCGAAGCCACTACCTGCATACCGTGTTCCTCCAGGGATCCACTCGCGCCATCCTCGGCCGACTTGTGTCGGCGCCATCCGGCCATTCTTTGGTTCGCAGCGAAGTTCAAGAGGATTTCCATGTGGTCGCCTGTATACACAATGCCACTAACAAAAGTCAAGGGCACTATTTTTTAGGATATCTTGCGAACAATTTGTCTTCAGAGGCTGTCATCGTGTATACAGGTATCCACATGGAAGTTCGGCGCCCAATCTCGATTCAAAACGGTGTTTCCCCCAGCGCTTCCGCATTGCCACGGCATAGCCTGGCTGCTACAGCGGTGATCGCCCTGCGACAAAGAATTATTGGCGGCGAGTTTCAAGACGGAGAACCCCTCAATCAGGTCGCCATTGCTCGTGAATACGCCATCAGTCGTATTCCTCTACGAGAGGCAATGCGCCAACTAGAGGCCTCAGGATTGCTAACCTTTCAACCTGGCAAGGGGGCTGTGGTTTCCAGCCTTTCATTGAGCGAAATCAGCGAAGTCGTCGACCTTCGCACAAGAATTGAACCTGACCTCCTGACGAAAGCAATTCCTTGTTTGACCCCCGACGATCTCGAAGAAGCGAACGGTGTTCTCGATCAATTTGAAACAGCTTTCAAGGAGGGTGATGTCGCCACCTGGGGTGAGCTTAACTGGCGTTTTCATTCGACTTTATATGCGCCGAGCGACTGTGCACTCACCATGGGAATCTTGGAGAGTCTGCACCATCTGAACCAGCGCTACACGCGCATCCAGATTTCGCTTACGAAATGGGAGCAACGTGCTGCCCGAGAGCATCGAGCGCTTCTCACCGCATGCCGAAAAAAAGATAAACGGGCGGCGGCGGTATTGCTAAAGAACCATATTCGCACTGCCGGGCAGGCGTTAATCCGTCTGCTGGAAGAACAGCACGTTGCAATCAACGCTATGGCGGAGACAAGATAACTATGCCACCAAAGATTACCAAGATCGAAGTATTCCAGGTTGATCTGCCATTAAACGAAGGTAGTTACAAGTGGTCTGGTGGAAAAAGTATTGAGGTATTTGACTCGACGATAGTCGCTATCCACACGGATGTCGGAATCACAGGCTATGGCGAAGTTTGCCCTCTAGGGCCTGCCTATCTCCCTGCGTACTCTGATGGTGCACGCGCAGGTATCGCCGAACTGGCTCCATGCCTGATCGGCAGCGATCCAACGGCACTGTCCATCGTGAACGATCGCATGGACCGGAGCTTACGCGGGCATGCGTATGTAAAGTCGGTTCTCGATATTGCGTGTTGGGATATTTTGGGCAAATTTTCGGGGCAGCCGATTGCTACTTTGCTCGGTGGCCGGTATGGCGAATCTTTTCCGCTCTATCGCGCTATTTCGCAAGAACGTCCTGAAAAGATGGCGCAAATGGTCTCAAAATATCACGCTGAGGGTTATACAAAATTTCAACTGAAGGTGGGAGGCGATCCCGATACAGATATTGAACGTATCCATGAAGTCTCGAGCGTACTGAAGAGCGGAGACGTCTTAGTCGCCGATGCGAATACCGGCTGGAGTCAGCACCAGGCTCTGCGAGTTGTCGATGCCGTACGGAGCCTCGATGTTTACATCGAACAACCGTGTGTCAGCTATCAAGAATGTTTAGTCGTCCGACGTCACACACAACGGCCATTCATTCTTGACGAGGTCGTGGACAATCTGTCGATGCTGCTTGAGGGAATTAAGGATCAAGCGATGGACATCATCAACCTCAAAATCTCGAAAGTTGGGGGACTTACAAAAGCGCGGCAGCTTCGAGACGTATGTGTCTCCCAGGGAATTGCTCTAACCATCGAAGATGCTTGGGGCGGTGATATAGCGACTGCAGCCATTGCGCATCTGGCACACAGCACACCGCCGGATCATCTATTCTCGTCCACCGATTTTAATAGCTATGTAACTATCAGCACCGCCAAAGGAGCGCCGCAACGCAAAAATGGTCGACTGTCTGCTTCCGAAGCTCCTGGCTTGGGGATTGAACCTTTGTGGGATGTACTCGGAGAGCCAGTACTTTCCATCCAGTAATGCGCAACGGATGCAAATATGGGAACGAGGAAATGAATGGAATGGGATGTGACCTCGGATGAGCACCGATAAGTCAAAGTTGACAAACCGCAGGGATCTGCTAAAGGCCATGCCGTCTGCCATTCTTCTGTCCGGAGCGAATCCACTCCGGGCGATCGCATCTCATGCTGCCGCCACCAATGTGAGTGAAAAACCTATTGATACGCAGGTTCAAGAAGTGGTGAAAAGCCTGATTTTTACTCGGCAGCAGGTCGACGAATTGCTGCTTGGAAACGCAACGGACTATATATCTCGCAAATACGATCCTGAGCTTGGATATGTCTTCTCAGATTGCAGATTTCGGAATGGCATCGATAACACGATCTGCACTTATTCATACGATACATTTGGCGCACGTTCGATGATCGCGAATGCTGATGTACCTTGTCGGATTAACGCGTATGGCAACAGCTTTACTCACGGAGATCAAGTCAGCGATGCCGAAACATGGCAGGAGCAATTAGCCGCACACTTCGGCGAGCCGGTTCGTAACTACGGTGTGGGAGACTATTCCATGTATCAAGCGTACTTACGGATGAAGCGAGAAGAAGTAAAGCATCCGGCCAAATATATCTTATTTACAATCTATGACGATGACCACCGTCGCAATCTCGGATCGCTGATACCGGGCTGGGCGTCTCGACCCTACATTACTGTTGATGTGGAGACCGGAACCTGCGAAGAACATCCGAATCCATGTCCAACTCCGCTGTCCCTCTATCAATTATGCGATTTCAATTGGCTCTATGAACACTTCAGAACCCAGACACAATATGCTCTCAACAATTATTGGACTTACATCAAAAGCACGCCGGAGATTATGGGGTTGGTTAAGCAGGAGGGTCTGACACCGCAAGCTGCAAATCCAAAGCAGGTTGAGGCACCTCTCATTCGTGACGCCTTATTCGGCAGCATGCATATCATCGATCTGGTTGAGTCGTTTGCACGGAGCAATGGGAAAGTAGTTCTATATATTCTGGCCTACGGAGTAGCGCGTCTACGGCAGAAATTAGGGGATGGATATCGCTTTGATGAAGAATTCGTAAAGTTTCTTCAGAAAAGAAAAGTCCCATACGTGGATATGATGAAAATTCATGCAAAAGACTTCGCCACATTCAACATTTCGCTCAGTGAATATTTCCGGCGTTATTACGTAAATGGAAGCGGCCATTACAGCCCGACGGGTAACTGCTTTTTTACTTTCTCCATTAAAGATCGTCTACTGGACTTTTTGGTTCCAAAGCCGCCACCGTATATGGCAGCAAGTTAGGATTCGCCAGCTGGTCGGTCGCGAATCCCTGGCTTGCAAGGAACCATCTGTGGAAACGTCAGGAGCGGTAATGCAGAGACTCAGGCATTTCATCCATGGAGAATTTGTTGTCGGAAGTGGGAACCATGCTTTACCGGATGTAAACCCGTCTGATACGTCGGGACGCCGGTCCGCGAGGTTTATCCAGAACTCAAGACAATACAGATTCAGGGATAGTTCGAAAAAGGAGAAGGAAATTGGAAAAAACAAATTGGGCTGGGGTTTTCCCCGCAATGACCACACCGTTTCGACAGGATTTAACGGTTGACTATGTCGAGCTTGAAGAGCAAATCAACAGGCTGATCGAATGTGGATGCCATGGCATCGTTGCTTTGGGATCGTTAGGCGAGGCGCCATCGCTTGCGCTGGATGAAAAGCTCGAGATTTTGCTGCGCGCAAAGCAGGCTCTGAAAGGTCGTGCGCCATTGGTCGCTGGCATCTCAGCGATGGGTACAGCAGAGGCTGAACGATTAGCCAAAGCCGCTCAGCAAGCTGGCGCGGATGGATTAATGGCTCTTCCGCCCTACGTTTATCGCGGTGACTGGCGCGAGACAAAAGCGCACCTAAGCACGATCTTCAAAGCTACCCCGCTTTCTACGATGCTCTACAACAACCCGATTGCCTATGGCACTGACATAACGCCGGAGCAGATGGTCGAGCTTAGCGATACGCATAACAATTTTCATGCTGTAAAGGAATCTAGCGGAGATCTTCGACGCATCACGCAACTGCAGCATCTCGCCGGTGATCGGCTCGCGCTTCTTACCGGCATGGATGACGTCGTAGTTGAAGGAGTCGCAGCTGGCTCCACGGGCTGGATTGCGGGACTGGTGAACGCTTTTCCAGAAGATTCCCTAAACCTGTTCAAACTGGCTCAAAGAGGCCCATCGAAGGAACTCGACAGCTTGTATGCACGATTTTTGCCATTGTTGCGCCTGGATACGGTGCCGAAGTTTGTGCAGATGATCAAGCTGGCGCAGGAAGAAGTAGGTGCTGGCTCTGCACGAGTGAGGCCTCCTCGCCTTGAACTTATAGGAAAGGAACGCGACAGTGTAGTTGCTGCCATACATTCTTATATCCAAGCGCGCGCAGCATGAAAAAAAGGTCAATCTCGGTATTTCTTGTATTCATTGCAGTCCTTTTGTCGGGAACGAGTGCTCGTGCATTCGTCATCAATAAGACGCTCGATCAGATTTTTCGACAGCATGCGTTCGATATAAAGCAATTCGGCCCTGCGCGTTGGATCAATGGGGGAGCCGCATATACCACGCTCGAACCTTCGAAAGCATCTCAGGACCCTCGAGTAAAGGACATCGTGCGCTATGAAACCGAGTCGGGACATCGCACTGTGCTGGTTTCCGCGTCACAAATGATCCCCACGCTGGGTGCGAAACCTCTCATCCTGGAGGACTATGCGTGGTCATCAGATGACCAGCGCCTACTTATTTATACGAACTCAAAGAAGGTCTGGCGGCGCAATACGCGCGGAGACTACTGGGTTCTCGACCTTGTAACTAAGAAACTGCGCAAGCTGGGAGGAACTGCGCCTGAATCTTCATTGATGTTTGCGGAGTTTTCGCCCAATGGTCGGAGTGTAGCCTACGTGCGGGCAAACAACATTTATGTAGAAGATATCTCTTCAGGAGCGATTCGCGCCCTAACAACCAACGGCTCATCCACTCTGATCAACGGGACCTCTGACTGGGTAAATGAAGAAGAATTGGACATCCGGAAAGGTTTTTACTGGAGCCCGGACGGTAAATCGATCGCCTACTGGCAGTTCGACACTAGCGGAGTTGGCGTGTACACGCTGATCAACAACACCGCGGAAGAATACCCCACGCTGAAACAGTACCCATATCCCCAGACCGGAACAACTAACTCTGCGGTCCGCGTAGGAGTAGTCGGTGTCGACGGGGGTCCAACTCGCTGGATGGACATTCAAGGCGATCCGCGCAATTACTACATCGCGCGAATGACCTGGGCCGGGAATTCTTTCGAGTTAGCCCTCGAGTATTTGAATCGACCGCAGAACGACCTACAAGTACTATTTGCCAATATACAAACAGGTGTAGTTCGCAAACTGTTGGAAGATAGAGATCACGCGTGGGTGGACGTAGTCGAGTCCTTCCAATGGGCTGACCACGGGAAGAGCCTGCTTTGGATGAGCGAGCGTGATGGTTGGCGGCATGCGTATAAAGTGTCGAAGGCAGGCGGCCCGCTGCAACTCCTCACTCCTTTTCCTGCCGATGTTATAGCGGAAGTGGCAGTGGATGACAAAGCTGGTTGGTTCTATTACATGGCTTCGCCCAGCAATGCTACTGAACAATATCTGTATCGTATACACCTCAACGGTTCAGGTGCCCCCGAACGAGTGACGCCGCTGGACCAGCCAGGGACACATAGTTATGACGTTTCGCCGGATCGGCATTGGGCCTTTCATACATATTCAACCTTTGATCATCCACCGGTAACAGACTTGATCACGCTGCCGGAACATCAAGTCGTACGCACTCTCGAAACGAATGGAGATCTCGCACGAAAAGTGAAAATGCTAGATCCTGCGTCCACCAAATTTTTCCAAGTGACGATAGACGGCGGTGTCAAGCTAGACGGTTGGATGATTAAACCACGCGATTTCGATCCTGAAAAGAAATATCCAGTGCTCGTATATGTGTACGGCGAACCGGCAGCAGTAACCGTGACCGATAAATGGAACGACGTTAAAAGTTTGTTTCATCGAGCGATTGCCAATGATGGATACATCGTCGTCAGCTTCGACAATCAAGGCACACCGGCGCCAAAAGGTCGCGAATGGCGCAAAATGGTCTATGGCGATATCGGCGTGCTCTCATCGGCGCAGCAAGCCGAAGCTATTCGCGCCTTTGCCAAGGTCCGTCCGTATGTAGATTCCACTCGCATGGCTATCTGGGGTTGGAGCGGTGGTGGCTCGAACACACTGAACCTCATGTTTCGATTCCCTGGTTTATTTCGCGCGGGAATGGCAGTTGCTCCCATGGCGGACCAGCGCTATTACGACACTATCTATCAGGAGCGGTACATGGGCCTGCCGAAAGATAATCCGCGCGGCTATCACGATGGCTCGCCAATAAATTTTGCGCAGGGACTTCAAGGTAAACTACTGATCGTGCATGGCTCCGGCGACGATAACTGCCACTTCAAAGTGACTGAGTTGCTTCTGAATCGTCTGATCGCGTTGGGTAAGCCATTCGATTTTATGGATTATCCCAATCGTACCCACGACATTTCAGAAGGTGCGGGAACTTCCTTCCATCTTTATAGCCTGCTGCAGCGCTACCTGGAAGAAAACGTTCCACCGGGCGGATTGCCAAAGTAAGCTCAGAGCGCAGGCATAGCATGTCGGGTCTTTCAGCTTCGCCACAAAGAACGGACCACACTTTCTTCGGGCAGCCGCGGGGCCTGATGCTGCTCTTCTTTGTCGAGATGTGGGAGCGCTTTTCATACTACGGTATGAAGGCATTGCTGATCTTGTATCTGGTCGATGCAAAACACTGGCAAATTAGCCGCGCCGCCAATTTATATGGAAATTACACAGCCCTCGTTTATGTCGCTCCGCTTTTGGGCGGTTATATTGCAGACCGCTTTCTAGGAGCGAGGCGCTCCCTGGTGTGGGGCGGCGTTATCATTGCGCTGGGCCATTTCGCTTTAGCATTCGAAACGACTGCCGCTTTCTATCTCGGTTTGATGCTGGTAATCATAGGTACAGGATTCTTCAAACCCAACGTTTCTACAATGGTCGGACAGTTATATGCCCCCGAAGATGAACGGCGCGATGCTGGTTTCACCATCTTCTTTATGGGCATCAACATTGGCTCTTTTTTTGCTCCGCTCGCCTGCGGGTATCTAGGAGAGAAAATCGGATGGAATTACGGGTTTGCGGCGGCAGGAGTTGGGATGATATGCGGACTGCTGCTGTATCTCTGGGGCCGCGAGCGTTACCTGCCTGGGATTGGATATCCTTCGAAGGAAATACTAAAAGAACAATCAACATCACTTCCCATCAGTACTGCAGATCTAAGAAGAATCACTGCTGTGTTGCTCGTAGTGATCCTTACAATTCCATTCTGGGCCTGCTATGAGCAGGTCGGGAGCTCGCTAAGTCTTTTTGTCGATCGGCATGTTGCGCGCTCTCTTGGTAACTTCCAAATCCCCGCAAGTTGGTTTCAGTCCATTAATCCGATTGTAATTCTGATATTCGCTCCGCTTTTAGCTTTTAGCTGGAATTGGTTACAAAAGAGAAATCTTGAACCAACCGCTCCAACAAAAATGGCGCTAGCATATCTCCTTTTGGCAGCAGGTTTCGGGTTTGCGACGTTAGGGGGAAGTCGCAGTGAAATGCATCTTCTAGTAAGTCCGATGTGGTTCGTCGGCACCGATATTTTTCGTTCGTGGGGCGAGCTATTTCTCTCTCCTATTGGGCTTGCTTACGTGAGCAAGGTTGCCCCTCCCCGCTTCGGTTCACGTCTCATGGCTGCCTGGTTTCTCGCGGAAGGTCTGGGTAACAAACTTGCCGGATCCTTGGCTGCATACTCCGGTGTCATTCGTCCTGGGCATTTTTATGCAATCTTCGTGGCTGTTGCAATTGTCTCTATGATTGTTCTTCTCGCGACCATTCCCCTCCTGAAGCGGTTAGTCAAACCCCAGTCAATGCAGGCGAGCGTAGGAACATGCTAACTCTTGATACCTTGTCTCATCTACAGATTCTGCTTCAGGAGCAGAATCTCGATGGCTGGCTTTTATTCGATTTCAAAGGTAGAAATCCCATTGCATCCGCTGTCGTTGGCAATCAAGTTATTGGCACCCGGCGCCTTTTTGTCTTCATTCCTCGAAACGGATTTCCAACTGCTATCGTCCACGAAATCGACGCGGAACTTTGGCACCATTGGCCTGCTGAATGGAATAAGGCGATCTGGATAAGGCAAGAAGAACTGGAGCATGTGCTTTCCCTTCATATCAAGCAGTCTAGAGTGGCGCTTGATTTCTCTTCACATGGAATTAGTCCTGACCTTGATTGCATCCCATTTGGTGTAGTCAGTCTGCTCTCACAACTTGAGTGTGACTTAGTGCCGTCCGCAGAACTTGTTACACAGTTCCTATCGATCTGGACCGAAGAAGATCGCCGTTCCCATGCATGCGCAGCAGAGAGTATCTCGGCGATTGCACAGTGTGCCATGCAGCGTGTTGCCCACTGTTTAGATCACGGAGATCGCATCACTGAATTTGATGTCTCTCAATGGATACGTCAGGCATTCGAGCACGAGGGATTGGTTACCGATAGCAGCAGCCCCAGTGTCAGCACCGGCTGCAATGCCGCTCGCAATCACTATGAAGCTTCTCAAAGCGCCGCTGCCGCAATTGTCCCAGGACAACTTCTATTGATCGATCTATGGGCAAAAAACCCAGGAGGAATTTATGCCGACCAGACTTGGATGGCAAGCATTGGGCCGCCAAACGATCGTGATGCGCAGCTTTGGACAATTGTGCGTGATGCTCGTGATGCAGCTCTAGACCTGCTGAAAGCTCGCCTACGGGACAGGCAGCAAGTTACAGGAGCTGAAGTGGATTCTGCCGCGCGCCAGGTGATCACCGCCGCAGGCTTCGCATTCGGAATCGCCGGTCGTACAGGCCACTCCATTGATCGATATGGTCTGCATGGATTTGGACCAACTATCGACGACATAGAAACCCATGACCATAGGGTCTTGGTTTCCGGAGTGGGATTTTCAATTGAACCTGGTATCTACGTTAAGGGAGTAACAGGTGTTCGCAGTGAAGTGAATGTTTATCTCACGGACCAAGAGGCTGTTGTGACGCCAAACCGCTACCAGACGGAGCTTATCGTCTTGTGAGCGCAGGACCACCTTCTAAGAACGCAGAATAGATCGAACTGTTATGAGCGAGTCTCAAAATGGATCAAGGATTTATAGATTAAATCGAGGAAACTATGAAAGCCTTAGTAAAGAGCCGCGAGGAACGCGGTCTGTGGTTAGAAGATGTGCCGGAGCCGGAGATCGGTATTAACGATGTGCTGATCCATGTCCGCCATACCGGCATCTGCGGCACGGACGTGCATATTTATCAATGGGACGAGTGGGCGCAAAAGACAATTCACGTGCCGATGACTATCGGTCATGAATTCGTAGGCGAGATCGTCAGTGTTGGTTCGAACGTGAACGACTTCTATCCCGGTGACATCGTAAGCGGCGAGGGACACGTTACCTGCGGACGTTGCCGCAACTGCCTCGCGGGAAGACGGCACCTGTGTGCTCATACTTTAGGTGTCGGTGTAAATCGTCCAGGTGCGTTTGCGGAATATATTTCTTTGCCCATGACGAATCTATGGAGGCATAATCCAGGAGTCAACCAGGAAGTCGCGGCTATCTTCGACCCGTTCGGCAATGCGGTACATACGGCCCTCTCCTTCCGTGTTGTTGGAGAAGATGTGTTAATTACTGGAGCTGGACCTATCGGATTGATGGCGATTCCAGTGGTCCTTCGAGCGGGAGCACGGCACGTCGTGATCACAGATGTAAATCAGTTTCGATTGAATCTGGCGATGAAGATGGGTGCAACTCTCGCCATAAATCCAAAAGGAATATCCCTCACCAAAGTACAAGAGCATCTCGGCATGCGGGAAGGCTTTGATGTCGGGCTTGAGATGTCAGGCAATCCGGCGGCCATGCAGGACATGATCGCGAACATGTGTCATGGAGGAAAGATCGCGATGTTGGGCATCCCGGCTAAGGAGATGTCGATTGACTGGCGGCAGGTAATTTTTAACATGCTTACAATCAAAGGCATCTATGGACGTGAAATGTACGAAACCTGGTACAAGATGGACATAATAGTCGAGTCGGGCCTGGATATCTCCTCCGTTATCACTCACCGCTTCAGCTACCAGGATTTCCAACAGGGCTTTGAAACAATGCTTTCGGGCCAAACAGGAAAGGTCCTCCTCGACTGGACATCTGTCATTGAAAATTAAATAGTTCTCGCCCAAGAATTGCGTCATCGGCTGGCTGGTTTTCGTGGAATTCTATGGAGGACGCAGGTCAACACCACAGGGAATGCAGCAGCGTCACCTATACCACGATAGGAATACGATTACACGTTGGGATACCTCCCACACTGGAGTTTCAGGATGTCCAGAATAATTGATCAGCGTCCGCAGTTGGCACACCTATCTGCACAGCTCAATGAATTGAAGCAAAAGGGTACTTATTTCCGTTTACGTATATTAGAAGACCAACAGGAACCGGTCTGCACCTATGATGGAAAACGGGTCATCAATCTAGCTTCCAACAACTATCTCGGTTTGACTGCCCACCCGAAACTGCGTGAGGCTGCAATCGATGCGACACGAAAATATGGAGTCGGCTCTGGCGCCGTGCGCACCATCGCTGGCACCATGCGCCTCCATATGGAGCTGGAAGAGAAGATTGCACGATTCAAAAATGTCGAAGCCTGCGTGGTATTTCAATCCGGCTTTACCGCCAATGCCGGTACGGTATCTTCGATACTCGGCAAAGATGATTTCATCATTTCGGATGAACTGAATCATGCCAGCATCATCGACGGCGCCCGCTTATCTCGCGCAAAAGTAAAAGTCTTTCGCCATCGCGATATCAGCCACGCCGAAGAATTATTGCAGCAGATCCAGCACGAATCAGGTCACAAGCTGCTGATCACCGACGGGGTGTTTTCCATGGATGGTGACATCGGACCCGTCGATAAGCTCTGCGACTTGGCCGATAAATACGGAGCGATCATGATGGTCGATGATGCCCATGCCTCGGGTGTGCTCGGTCGCAACGGACGCGGTAGCGTGGATCATTTTCACTGTGATGGACGCGTCGATGTTCAGGTTGGTACGCTTTCGAAAGCCATCGGCGCACTCGGTGGATATGTCTGCGGCTCGCGCGATCTAATTGATTATCTCTATCACCGCGCTCGTCCGTTTTTGTTCTCCACCTCTCATCCTCCCTCGGTCGCAGCCACTTGCATCGCGGCATTCGACATTCTGGAAAATGAACCCGAACGCATCGAGCGGTTGTGGAAGAACACACTTTACTTCAAACAGCAGCTGGCCTCCGCGGGATTCAATATCGGCGGAGTGAACACGCCCGCAAGTGAAACGCCCATTACGCCGATCATTATCGGCGATGGCCGCACCACAATGGAATTTTCTCGCAAGCTTTTCGATGCCGGTGTTATGGCTACTGGAATTGCTTTTCCGACCGTTCCGGAAGGTAAGGCCCGGATCCGCACCATTATGACCAGCGAGCATACTCGTTCTCAGCTTGATCAGGCCGTGGAAGTGATATCACACACAGGCAAGCAGATGGCAATCATCTGATAGTTGGAAATCTTCCATCACAATCCACGCGGCATTCAAGAGTTTTCCCAATGAAGCGGTGGACCGTAGGTGAAGCGACTAGAGTTAGCGACCAACGAACCGTAGAGTAGCGTGATCGCCAGCAATCCAACCTGATCGTAAGTTCCCGACCAATGCCTTCAGACGTCTTTTGTTGATCTCCTAACTTACAAAGATTTCTACATTTCTTCGGAAGGTCAGCCTCGAAAGCCGCATTACTTTCCGATGCAGAAGGTGGAGATCGGTGCCGCGTTCACTACTTGCGCAGACTTCGTTGGGGATGACCTTTCTGGAGTCCCATCGGAGTTCCAAACTGGCTGTGCTCAGAGGATCATCTGACTAGGTCGGAAACAGGATTATCAGATGGCAAGGCTCCGGTGTCCGCAACAATCTGAACCAATCGCAACGTGGCAGCCCGCTCCAAAGCGTGGGGAAGGATGAGCTCGATAACACCATTGAATGCAAGCTGTCGAGAGTTACATTTGCCATGGCGCGACATATTTCTTCTCTGTAAACTAATCCACCATCATGCCCGTTGGGCGATTCGCGGTCGAGAGCTTCTGTGTCGATCGGTGGTGGAGGGCTGGCTGAGACTGTGCGGGGCTGGTGGACCGCAGCTCGCGTCCGCACCGGTTGCGCCACCCACCGCGCCCGAGTTGGTGGCGCGCGTGGAGCAGTTGTGGCGCGAGCGCTGGACCGAAAGCAGACCGGTCTGAGCCGGGCCACCGTCAGCCGCATCCTTCGCCGCCTGAAGCCAAGCCGAATCCGCGATCTCGATCCGCCCCGCCGGTCCAACGATACGAGCACAAACATCCGGGCGACCTGCTGCATCTCGACATCACGCGTCTGGTCCGCATCGCGCGGCCCAGCCATCGGGTCACCGGCGATCGACGCGACACGGTCAAGGGCATCCGGGGCCGAGTACGTCCACGTGGCCATCGACGACCACAGCATCTGCTGCAAACCCGCCCGCAGCCGCGTCTCTGAAAGTGCGTTTGACTGTTCAAGATCGGTCGAAATCCCCGCATCTCCCCATGCAAGCAGCCACTTGAATCAGATCACACCCTTCTTTCAATCAACGTCCGTCTGCAAACAAGACTTGATCGGAGTGTCCTTAAAGCGGATTCGGGAAGGAAAATGCGAAAATGCTGCCATAGCTATACCTTGAACACTGTACTGACTTCGCGTGGAAACAGGTCCTCGATCGAAATGGTGCGCGATGTGATTCCTTGTTCGGTACAGTATTGGAGGAAGGCATCGAGAGTTCGCCGATTGGCTTCGATTCCGTAGGGCCAGACGTCCTCCCCGAGAATCTCCTGCGCTCGGCAATATGTCTGAGACAACCAGGGAATAGGAATGGGCGAATTCACAATCGTGGAGAGACGCCTCAAACTGTTTGCCTTTGCTTCTTCGAACGCCCGAAAGAGATTCATTGCAATCCAGGGATGGCGGTTCAGGACCTCGTTCTTGACGACGATGACATGCATGATGGGAAATATACCGGTCTCCCGATAATAGTTTTCCTCGCTCGGGCGGTAGTCGGGCCAGAGTCGGGCGATTTGCGGGTTGCGAGCCAGAAAGCCGGCAGGTTCGCGTGCCGATATGATGCCGTCGAGATCGCCGGCCAATAACATTTCATTGAGCGCCCGGTCATGAACCGGCTCAATCTTTACTCCAGCGGGAAGCGATAGCTTCGCCTTTTCGGTACGTCCCGGCTGGTTCACGCCGCCCTGTAGCCAATGGATATCGGCGAGAGAAACGCCACACTGATGCTGCAGGAATGCGCGAGCATAAATCCCTGCTGTCTGTGCCCACTCCGGCACACCGATGCGCCGACCCGCCAGATCTTGTGAACCGCGGATTGGGCCGCGGTTGGCGACATAAATGGCCGACTGGCGGAAGACACGGGAGGGAAATACAGGAATGGCGCGGAAGGGCGCTGTGCCTGTCCCCAGCATCGACACATATTTCGCCATGGAAAACTCGGAGATGTCCCATTCTGCGAAGGAGAATGTTCGAAAAAAAATCTCTTCGATCGGAAGCTCCATGGCCTTAAGCTCAATGCCTTCCGGACGAACGCGACCGTTTGCCAGATCTCGAATGTGGTCGTAGCTGCCAATTGCCATGGAAAGCTGAACGCCCGACATAATGTCGCTCCTTAGGATGCGATTGACTGTTCGTTTCCTGCTTTCGCAGCTCTAGCTCGCGTGCACACGAGACTCCTCCAGTAATCCCGCGCGCGTCAGGACGCCATCCAGTGTCCTCGCTTTGGCTTCATCGAGAGAAACCAAGGGAAGGCGTAGCTCCGGAGCGTCCAGCAGACCGAGCCGCCACATCATGTACTTGAGCGGAATGGGATTCGTGTCGATGAAGATCGATTGATTCAGTTCAAATAGTTCGACATGGATTTGGAGCGCGCGTTCGATATCGCGCTGCTGCACAGCCGCATAGAGCGCCGCCACGCGCGCTGGAGCGAGATTGCCAGCGGCATTCATCAAACCGCTGCATCCGAGAATGAGCATGGGCAGACTGAGGGCTTCCACTCCGCAGAAGATGCGAAACTCCGGTCCGAGTCCAACCAGCAGCTCGGTCAGTAACTCGAGATTCTGATCCGAATGCTTGAGCCCTACCAGGTGAGGGAGCTGTTCCGCAATCTTCATCATTGTCTGCGCCTTGATGGAGACGGCAGCGCGTCCGGGAATGTGATAGATCATTAACGGAAGTTCGATACGCCGGCCCAGGGCCACGAAATAATCGACCAGTCCTCTTTGGGATGGCTTGATGTAATACGGGGTGACGACCAATGCCGCATCGGCGCCGGCTCGCTCCGCCTGTTCTGTCAGTTGAGCTGTCTCGACAAAGGATTGCGAGCCGGTCGCCGCCACCACTTGAATTCGGCGAGCGGCGACCGACACCGCGAGCCTAATAAGCTCGGCACGTTCCTCTATGGTGAGACTGCTGGGCTCGCCCGAGGTTCCCGTCACCACGATACCCTGGGAACCTTGCTGGACCTGGCGTTCTACCAGTTCGGCAAACTTATCGTAGTCGACCTTTCCTTCCCGGAAAGGTGTTGCCAGCGGTGGGAAGGAGCCGCGCAGAAAAGTCTTGTTGAGAGGCATCATGGAAGAGAGTCACTCCTTGGCCGGATACAGTGCTTGTACATCCAAAATGGAGCCGTGTGTCTATCGAGAAGGTCACGATGACCGTGCTTGGCCTCCGGCCCATCCGCGGGAGAATCAGGCCTGACGGTTGGTGGTAAAGCCTTGTTCCGCGCCCAGCGATTCGATGGGCTGATCAAGGCTCTCCTGCCAGAGCAGCGATCCCATCCAGATATTGAGCGGACTATCCTGCACAGTGAGTTCGTAGACGTCCTGATCGAGCGCGGCGTGGTTATGGACGGCCCAACCCGGAGCGGAGAGCATCAGATCGCCGGCCTTCCACGAATACTTGACCCCCTCGACCACGCTGTAACCGCTGCCGGCGAAGTAGTAGTTGATAGCGGCTCCGGTGTGACGGTGCGGACGATCGACAATATTTTTGGGCCGGATACACATCGTGGCGAAGAAGTTGCTCGTAGTTCCGTTGGTATGCCCGGTGGCCGGGTTGTAGAGCAGGTACAGTCGCCGTCCGCGGTAGGACTGCCCCAGCGACGCCAGCTTGTCCAGCTCCGTCTTCACCCTCTGCCAGGGGAAGTACAACGGCGCATACTTGACCACATCCGGGTTGATCAGTTTTTCGTATGGCATCAGGAACGAGCCGTCGTCGGAGATCGGGAAGGTACCGAAGGGGCTCTGTGCCGAGGAGTGCTCGTCGTAGGTCTTCTTCTTACCGCCCGGTTTGGGCTCCTCTTCGATGACGTGGATCTTCATCTTTTCCAGCAGCGGCGCATTGCTGTAGGTCAGACGCACCTGCAGATCGCCGGTATTGTTGCGGTGCTCGTAGACCACCCAGGAAGGAGTGTTGAAGACGTCATACTGTCCGTACTGAATTGTCTTGCCGTCGACGGTCGCCTCGCCGCCTCCGCGGATGCAGAAGTTTACTTGCGAGGAGTTGTGACGGATCGGCGTGGTGCGCTCACCAGGCTTCAAGACGGAGATCGAGACGTCGATGCCGGGAGCCAGACCTTCGCCCACTCCACTCAGCGGATTGGCTACCCGTGAGACCCGCCTGCCATTGGCCGGGACAGAAAGGCTTGCCAGTCGTTCTATCTCTTCGTCGATCGCCTCTTTCGGGATCGTCACTGCCGGCATCAGCTCCGGCTTCTTCTCCACCAGACCCGTGCGATCCGCAAAATAATACCCGGCATGCTCCATCTTCATTCTCCTTCTGAATGCTTCCTGCTTCCCTTCGCCGCCTGGCCGGGAACACACTGAGGTGCGCTCTACCGGCAGTAAAGTCACCGTGCTAGCGCCTTCGTACTCCGATTTCCGGAGAGAAGAGGCTACGAACTCCGAGAGCCCTCTTCGACTGGACTATACCATGAGGTAATAACTTAGACCAAAGAATCTTGTTGTCTCATGGAGAAAGTACTGGAATCGATTCACAGGGTGCGCGGACAGAAACTCGTCATCCATGCCGGAAAAACGTAACCTTTCATACATGGTGATCACAATATCCGGATGCAATCGACGGTTCGAAACGGATCCCAGAAGGTACTTGCCTTGAATTGTTTTTCACGCTTGATATGCTACGTTGATATAATTAGGTACCAAAGGTATAAGTTCAGTCCATATATAGGAATTTTACTATGAACTGTAGGTGTCGCTCAACGTTGCATCGCGACCCAGATTCCAGTTTTTTCTGTATCACTGAATTCTCCAGGAGATTGATATGCCGATCGCGACGATAAATCCATCCAACGGGGAGACCCTTCGCGTATTCGAATCGCTCACCCCGGAGCAACTCGACTCGAAGCTCGATCGGTCCGCGACGACGTTTTTCCGTTATCGAAGAACCTCGTTCTCGTATCGCGCTCAGCGAATGGTACACGCTGCCAATATCCTTGAGCGCGACAAAGAGAAACTCGCACGGTCGATCACCATCGAGATGGGAAAGCCTCTCATCTCCTCAATTCAGGAAGTTGAAAAGTGCGCCAAAGTATGCCGATATTACGCAGAGCATGCCGAGCGTTATTTGGTCGACGAAATGGTTGCGACGAATGCCGCGAAAAGTTTTGTTCGTTATCTGCCGCTGGGACCGGTGCTTGCAATCATGCCCTGGAATTACCCTTTTTGGCAGGTCTTTCGATTCCTGGTCCCGGCGCTGATGGCGGGAAATACCGGACTGCTGAAGCACGCTTCGAACGTGCCTCAGTGCGCGCTCGAGATCGAACGCATTTGTCTTGAGGCTGGATTTGAAGAGGGCGTGTTTCAGACGCTGCTGATCGGGTCTGAGCAAGTCGACGGCGTTCTCGGCGATCCGCGCATCGTTGCCGCCACCATAACCGGAAGTGAAGATGCGGGCATCAAGGTCGCTGTGGGAGCAGCCAAACGCGTGAAGAAGGTGGTTCTTGAACTGGGCGGCAGCGATCCTTTTATCGTTATGCCGACGGCTGACGTGGATGCCGCTGTCAAAGTCGGAGTGCGTGCCCGCGTCCTCAATAACGGTCAATCCTGCATTGCCGCCAAGCGTTTTATCGTCGCGGACGAGATTGCGGAAGAGTTCGAACACAAGTTTGTCACAGCCATGAAGTCTTTGACTGTCGGAGACCCCCTCGATCCGGCTACCGATATTGGCCCTCTCGCGACCGCGAACGGGGTTCACGCGCTCCATGCCGACATCGCAAAAACACTCCAGCAGGGAGGCCGCATTCTCACCGGCGCGACAGTACTGGCTCGCCCCGGCTTCTTTTACGCCCCCACCGTTCTTACGGACATCCCGGTCGATTCGCCGGCGTACCGCGAAGAGTTCTTCGGTCCGGTCGCTTCGCTGTTCCGCGCAAAAGATATCGATCACGCCATCGCAATCGCAAATGACACCCGCTTCGGACTTGGAGCAAGCGCCTGGACGTCCGATTCGACCGAACGCGAGAGGTTCATCAATGAGCTGGACGCCGGAATGGTCTTCATCAACAGCATGGTTGCCTCCGACCCACGCCTGCCATTTGGAGGCATCAAGATGTCCGGATACGGCCGCGAACTCGCGCTTCAGGGCATCCGCGAATTCGTGAACGCCAAGACGATCTGGATTCAGTGAGAGCCTCTTGTACTCGCAATAATGGCCACAGCGGAAGGACCTGAGCGATGGCGACTGCGGATCATGCCCAAACGGTAAGTGAAATCATCAATCAGCGGCCGCTCAGCCGTTTTCAATCCGTCACCATATCGCTGTGTGGACTCGTGCTGGTTCTGGACGGTTTCAATACCCAGAGCATCGGTTTCCTCGCACCTTCGATGGCCGAATCGCTTCATCTTTCGATCCATGCGTTCGGAGCCGTATTCGCGGCCGCTTTGATCGGGCTGATGCTGTCCTCGATGATCGCGGGTCCGCTTGCGGACCGCGTCGGACGCAAAGGCCCGATCGTTTTTGCGACGCTCACGTTTGCAATATTTGCCATCGCCACGGCCCAGGCCACGACCTTTGATGAACTGGTGGCTTTTCGCTTCCTGGCCGGCTTAGGTTTAGGCGGCGCCATCCCAAACGTTGTCGCTCTCACAACCGAATATGCCCCGAAGAGGCTGCAGCAGGTTCTCGTAACCGTGCTTTTTTGCGGCATGCCTTTCGGCGCCCTGCTTGGCGGCTTGATAAGTTCGGCAATGTTGCCCCTTTGGGGCTGGAGATCGGTCTTTTACGCCGGCGGCATATTGCCTCTGGCGGTTGCCATTGTTCTGGTCAAGTTCCTTCCAGAGTCAATTCGATTTCTGAGTTTGAGCGAGAGAGATCGAAAAACGATCAACAGGATTCTCTCCCGGATTGCGCCGGAAATTGCTCCATCGCAGCTTGACTTTTCACCCTCGCGGGAGGATCGGCGGCTGGAAGGAATTCCCGTGTTTCATCTGTTCACAGAAGGGCGCGCTATTGGAACAGTGTTGCTCTGGATTCCTTTTTTCATGAATCTGCTGATCCTGTATTTCATCATCAGCTGGCTGCCGGCGTTATTGCGGCAGACTCACATGCCGGCATTCGCGGGAATTTTCGCTGTGTCGGTTTTCAGCCTGGGAGGCATTGCGGGATCACTCCTGCAGGGACGCGGGATGAGCGCATGGGGGAGTTTTGCCGTGCTGTTGTCTGAGTTTGTGCTGTGCCTCCTTCTGATTGGGTCATTGGCCTTTATCACTACGTTTTCGTTCATGATGATTGTCGTTTTCCTGCTGGGTTGTTTCGTTCAGGGCGCACAGGCTGGACTAAATGCGCTATCTGCAACGTTTTATCCAACTTCGATCCGTTCGACGGGTGTCGGTTGGGCTCTGGGAATCGGCCGCGTAGGTTCGATCGTAGGACCCATACTCGGCGGCATCATGGTTTCCCGTGCATGGTCGTTACGGCAGATATTCTTCGCTGGAGCCCTCCCCGCACTTATTGCTGCGCTCGCAATACTGCTTAGCTATGTCCTTCGAGGCAGGGTCAACCCTTATCCTTCGAGAGCTGCGATCGATCCTGAAGTTGTGTGATCCGCCCGGATCGAATCGGTTGCTGATATTGCCTCCCTTTTTGATTGACAAACGACACGCAGATTGGTCTAACATTAGCCCGTAGGTTAAACTAGCCAATTTTTTCCAGTTTCTGATTGCCGTTAAGGGATAAATGGATATTGATGACAGGTGTGGCGCCGAAGACGGCCTTTTTTGTTCCGGTCGTCCCGCACGGCGACAATTTTTAGCCAATCTGGCAGTGCTGGCTGCGGGCGCCTTCCTTCCTAAAGGTATATTCGCCCAGAGTACCGTTGCAAGGGAACGTGCCCACTCGGGTTGGATTGACGTCCATCATCATTTTTCCCCGCTGGCTTACGCAGACCTTCTGGCTCAAAAGAAGCTGCTTCCCCGGCCTATGATGGGCTGGTCCCCTCAGAAGACCATCGAGGACATGGATCAGGGGGATGTCGCCACCGCGCTAAACTCGATCGTCGTACCGGGTGTGTTTTTTGGCAATCCCGCCCAGGCCCAACGTCTCGCCCGCGACTGCAACGAGTACGCCGCGAAATTGATGCAAAATTATCCCGGACGCTTCGGGAGCTTCGCTACAGTGCTTCTGCCCGACATCGACGGCAGCCTGCGCGAGATGGAGTATGCCTTCGATGTTCTCAAAGCGGACGGCATCATGCTCTTTACAAGCTACGGCGATAAATGGCTGGGCGATCCATTTTTTGCGCCGATCTTCGAGGAACTCAACCGGCGGAACGCGGTGGTATTTGTCCATCCGACGAAGAACGCATGCTGTACGAATCTTCTTCCGGGGATTTCGGACGCTAAGATCGAATACGGGACGGATACCACTCGTGCGATTGCGCGAATGGTATACAGCGGAGCGGCGAAGCGCTACCCGAACATGCGCATGATCTTCTCGCATGGCGGGGGTACGATGCCGTATCTGATCGGACGCTTTGAGCACCGCATTCCTCGACCTCATGAGAATACTGGAGTACGGCAGCATGACTTCCAGGCAGAAATTGCGAAGTTCTATTACGACATTGCCCAGACATTTAATCCAGTTTCGATGAATGCTCTAAAGCATGTAGTTCCAATGTCGCAAATCCTCTTCGGCACGGACTATCCGTACCGTTCCTCGAAAGAAAGCACGATGGGGATAATCGCGTCGAAAGTGTTTGATGCTGCGGAACTTGAAGAGGTTAAGCGCAGAAATGCTCTTAGACTTTTAACTCAGTTACAAAGCTAGCTCTTCATAAGCTCTCGGAGCAAGTTGGACTGAATCGCGAGCGCCGCCTGGAGATGTTGAAAGTGGAGACGGCGCAGTAGCTTATCCCGTGCTAAGGAGCCGGTATACCTTGCTGAAATTCACGTCTAAGTGGTTGGTTCCTGTTGCCGTGCTGGTTGCGTGGGGAACAATTACATCAGTGCGAGCCCAGGACTGCCGCGAGACGATACTTTATAACGGGAAAATTGCCACGATGGATCGGCGAAATACGATGGCCTCGTCGGTCACGATCAAAGGCGATCGTATTGACGCGGTGGGAATAGCTCGCGGAATTCCAAAACATGACGGCTGCGCACGGCTTATTGATCTGAAAGGCCGCAGAGTAATTCCAGGACTTATCGACAGTCACAATCATATCGTCGTGGCGTCATCGCGCCCGGGCTATACAGTTCGGATTGAGACTGCCGCTTCCGTCAAGGAAGTGCAGCGATTGATCCGCGATAAGGCCGCAACCTTATCGCCCGGCGAATGGATCACTGCAATCGGCGGATGGAGTCCGGAACAATTCACTGAGAAACGAATGCCGACGCTGGCCGACCTGGATGCCGCGGCGCCGAACAACCCGGTTTATCTTCAAACCGGTTTTACTGGACCTGCCGCAACGAACAGTAAAGGCAAAACTTTCTTTGAACAGAATGGGATCGAGGTCGGCGCCGATGGAGACATTGAAGCGCCTGTATTCACGATCGCTGCCTATAACGCGCTCAAGTCGATACAAACCGCAGCCGACGAAAGACGCGGAACTCTCGATGTAATGGCATACGCGGCAAGCGTAGGACTCACGATGTCCGATGATAAGGGGGGTCCCTGGCCGGCGGACACTCCGGGCGCGCACGGCGTTGCCGCCACTGGAAACAGTACGAATGTATTAAACCCCTTCACCGGCTACGATCAGTTCCTCGCGCTCAACCGCGAGGGCAAGATGCGGATGCGGTTGCGAATATTTTTCTATATGCAGGATTTGCATCCGGACCTTACTTTTTTGAAGGCGCGGATCAACAACCAGTTCCGCGATTTCGGGGATGACTGGTTGAAGGTCTCGGGAATGGGTGAGCGGATTTATAGCGGACCGTTTCCGTTCACTCCGAATGCTTCGTCGGAAGTCTATTTGGCTGCGGCCAGATTGGTGGCCGAGAACGGCTGGGCCTATGATCAACATTCCGGATCGCTTCGCGACGAAAAAGAATTCACGCAGATATGGGAACAGGTCAACCGGCAGACACCGCTCGCGCCGCTCCGCTGGTGCCTGGCCCACGTTCCAGGAATTGACATGGATACTCTGCATCGACTGCAGGCTATGGGTGTAGGTGTCAGCGCTGCGGGTAGCCGATACACAGCGAGTATGCCGCCGCGTATTTCTCCGAAAGACATACCGCCTTTCCGCATGTTGGTGGAAAGCGGAATCAACGTCGGATACGGAAGCGACGGTGGCACTGTCTCGCCGTTGGATCCATGGCCGCACATGTATTACATGGTGACGGGCAAGAATAACGCCGGCCAACTTGTCGCGGCCGGACAAACGCTCACACGCATCCAGGCGCTGCGGATGTATACGACGAATCAGCCCTGGTTTACCAAAGATGAGAATAAACTTGGGTCCATTGAAGCAGGTAAGCTGGCCGATCTTGTGGTGTTGAGCGATGATTTCCTGGACCCGAATCGAGTCCCAGATGAAGCGATTATGCGCATCACCTCAGTACTTACGATTATCGGCGGCAGGATCGTTTATGACAGTGGCGTTCTGCGGGTATCTGTGGCCGATCATGGTTAGTGCTCAGGCTGCTAAGGTAGGCCAGGAAATTTCTGGACCGTCCAATGACTTCTAGTGCAAAACACGAGACCCGGAATCAGGGTTAGATGGCTATGTTTGAAGTTCAAGAACCTTTACTTGGCATTAGTCCAAAGGAACGCAGGAACATAAGTCGAATAGGAGAAGTGAATATGTCGTTGTCGAGCAATTTCAAACAGAACACGTATCTTGGTTATCTGGCGATCCTTCGGATAGCCGTGGGCTACCATTTTCTGATGGCTGCCATAGCGAAGCTGACCGGCAAGTTCATGAACGGTCAAGCACTCCCAAAAGAGCTGGCAAAAACTGTCGTGAAAGACCCGTTTGGCTGGCACCGGGCGTTCATCGTTGATTTTGTCATCCCTCACGCCCACGCTTTTAGTTATCTCGTCGCTTTTGGTGAGCTGGCGATTGGAATTTCTCTACTCCTGGGATGCTTGGTACGAATTTCCGCTTCGTTTGGAGCATTTCATAATCTCAATATTCTTCTTGCGATTGCGGTCGCGAATGGCGGCGCGCAACTCGGCATCAATCGGATCTTCATTGTTCTCGAATTAGTGTTCGTGTTTGCTTCAGCCGGACGTTCGTTAGGTCTAGATGGAATTCTCAAGCGCTGGTTTCCTAACAGCAAACTATTCTAAGGAAACTGTACATCCTACTGTCAGGAGCTACTTCGTTTTGCCATAGAAATTAGGAATTACTGTATGCGTTCAAGAATTATTCCCTTCGTGACTTTCGCGACCCTACTTCTCTTTGTTGTTGTTTTATGGGCTGGAGCGAGGGAGGTCGACCAACAACCCACCACCACGCCCGCAGCGAAGAGCCATGAGCAACCTGCATCAGCGCCGGCGCATCCGGCGGTGTTGGTGCAGTTGATGCGAGGGATAATGTTCCCCAATTCCAATGTGCTTTTTGCCGCAACAAACAAGAACCCCGCCGACATCCCACCCGCAAAAATTCCTTCCGCGGCGACGGATCCTCTCGAGGGCACTTTTGGTCACTGGCAGGCTGCCGAGAACAGTTCTCTCGCGATCGTTGAAGCAGCCAGCCTGCTGACCGTTCCGGGGCGTTTATGTTCAAACGGCAGACCAGTGCCAACGACCAACCCGGATTGGCCAAAACTGGTGCAAGGTCTTCGCGATGCGGGCATGCAATGCTATCGGGCTGCGCAGTCTAAGAACATGGACAAACTATCCGACGCGACCGATGTGCTGACCACGGCTTGCAGCAACTGTCATGCGAAATACCGCGACACGGCGAAGCTCGCAGACCGCTGCCGTTAGAACCGCTGCCTTCTAGAAATGGAACCTTGCGGCGAGTTGCACTAAGCGCGGAGCCGCCGCGCTAACGATGTGTCCGAAACTGGGATCTTCCCTCTGGCCGTCAACTGCCGCCGGGCCATAGAACTGTGCATGGTTGAAGGTATTGAATACCTCGACACGGAACTCCAACGATTTAGCGCCCGTGAGGTGCAGGCTCTTTTCCAGCGCCATATCAAAGTTCTCGATCCCCGGGCCATAGAAGGTTGTCGCGGCGATAGTCGTTCACGAAGTGATAGATGGACATCTGACCTTGGTGGTGAGTTCATAGTGACCGACAGGAAGATTACGAAAAGCGTAGCGGCCTTGACTGTCGGAGAAGGCTTTATAGATAGTGTGCCGGGCGGCATCAACCAGTTTGAGCGTCGCCCCATGAACGACGGCCTCGCTTTTGTCCGAGACGGTACCGGAGATGCTTCCGCCGGCCGCTCCCCACAAAGACAGGGGCGAAAGGAGGAAACACCCTGTGACCAGCCGAATACCAGGTGCTTTAATAGCCAGTAGAAACGACTGCATGGATCTCTCTCAGCATTGAGCGATTGATAAAGCGTAACAATCTGCGGAAGCCGAACGAACTAACCCTTACATATCCGTGCAAATCTTCTTACAACAGCATTTCGCATAATCGTTCTTTAAAGGCTGCTGAGACCCTGGTTCACCCGATGTAAGGTCACTTCGATTCAACATAGCTAGTCAAATGATCTGTCTCGGCTGAAATCTTCCAGAGCATCGCTATAGTGATCGCACAAATGAAAACAACTAGCGCAGTATAAATGAATAGCGATTGAATCGGGAGACGATGCGATATCAAAACGCCGCCGAGTACCGGACCCAGAATGGATCCAATCCGTCCTATCCCGAGGGCCCATCCCACACCAGTTGCACGGATGTCGGTGGGATAAATCGTTCCGGCAATTGCGTTCAATCCAATCTGGCCGCCAACCAGAAAGAAGCCTACTAGGAACGCGAGTATTAGCAGCGAAAAACTGCGCATCCACGGAAATAAGACAATTAGAGGAGAAGCGACGCAAAAAGCAAGTGCGATGAATAAAATGCTTTTTTTGTCGCTGAGCCAGCATATCAATAGACCGCCGATTCCGCCTCCCCCTTGTAGAAGCGCGCCTGCAATAATCGCGTACGTAAGGGGGACAGCGGCTCCTGCGAGAATTGTCGGCAACCAACTTGTTAAAAAGTAGTGGCCCAATAAGCTCGAGGCGAAGGCAATCCACAGTAAAATTGTTATCGCAGCGCGTCCCTTTCTGAATAGGTGCTTTACCGGAAACCCCTGGTTTCTTTCCTCGACCACAATGAAGTCCGCACCATCGTCTATTGTTGGATCGTGTGTTAGTTTTCGGAGAATGGCGCGAACTTGATCAGGCCGATCGTTCCTAAGGGTTAGAAAGCGAACTGATTCCGGTAGCGTGAAGACAACAACAATGGCGAGGATAATAGGAGCGACCCCGCCCAACTGGAACACTACGGGCCAGCCGAATAGCGGAATAAGCTTTGCAGCTACAAAGCCGCCAAGGGTCCCACCCAGCGTGTAGCCGAGAAATAAGATGCTGATGATGGTGGCCTTCCGGTAGGCGGGAGCATATTCTACTGTCAAGGCAATCGCAGCCGGGACGGAAACGCCTATACCGACACCAGCTAGAAATCTAAGGACCAGCAGTCCCGTGAGCGACGTCGCATACGCTGCGCCTAACGTAAATACACCAAAAAATAACAATCCGCCGATAATAACTTTCTTACGCCCAAAACGATCGCCTAAGTGGCCTAGGGCGGTTCCGCCTAATAAGTTGCCGAACAATCCGAATCCGAAAACGGGTCCGAAGTAGGAACTGCTAAGATGCCATGCCTTAATGATTGCTGGAGCGGCATACGAAGTTACTTGCATATCGTAGCCTTCAAAAAACATCACCACGCATGTGTTCAGAAGCACGGTCACATGAAACCAACCCAGCGGGTTGTTTTCAATCAGTGCGCCTACATCGATGGTCGTGCGTATCCTCATTCCGTTTCTTCCGTTTTGCTTTTTTAGATAACGCGGTACCCGTACTATGTGGCAACCCTTTTCAGGCATTTTCGTAACCGAAAGCCCAGGTGCTCACCGCCTCGCATGATCGCTATAAACGACCCCATTTAAGCAACGATCTGGTCAATCCTCGCGCCCGAAGGAATAATATTAGACCATTGTAAAGATAAGTTATACCATAGACGCTTGCGCTGGCTTCATGCGCGCCAGGAACTGCGGAGAAAGGGGGGTGCGGTGTTCGAAAGCGTCAAGTGTCGAAAACCATTGATTGACGTTCAATTGGAGCCGCGTAAAAATTCAGAATGGATATTCATTTTCTCCTTCGATCGCTTGTGAGAAGGTCAGCGCATCGAACGAAATGCGCGGATTGCTCACGTCCGTCAGTTGGGTTGGGAGTTGCGGCTTTCATCATTTTAGCTGCGATTATGGCTGCTTTACCTGCCGTTCAGTCTAGCGAAGCACAGACAATACATATCGGCAAGGAATCGAGTATCGCTTCTTCCAGAAACCCCCAAAATGGAAAGATCGTCTTTAGAAACCAGGGTTGTAGTAATTGCCACGGCTCCGCTGGGGAAGGCGTCTCGGCACCGGGCCCAGACGGTCGCGTGCCGCGAATCGCTTCTACGACTCTTGCGTTGCCCGCCTTCATTGAGCTAATTCGTAAACCAAAGGGTCAAATGCCGCCATTTGGCAGGCATCAAGTGTCGGACCTCCAACTGGCGGACGTATACGCGTTTTTACAATCTTCGACACCTGCTGTCGAGCACAAGATTTCGAATGCGGTGAATATTAGAAATGGCCGGAGACTCTTCACAATGGATGGGTGCTACGAATGTCACCTAACTCAAGGTCAGGGTGCGCGGCAAACTGGAGGATCACGTATCGGCCCTCCGCCGATTCCGCTTTCCGCTTTCCTCGGTTATGTGCGTCAACCTACCGGCCAAATGCCGCCCTATACCCAGAAGACCGTCTCGGACGAAGATCTGACAGATATGTATGTGTTCCTGCAGTCTGTGCCGCTATCTCCGCAATGGAAGACCATTCCTCTCCTGAACCATTAACTCTGGCTACCGCGGCTACTGCCCGGGGGGTCGATATTAGCGAGGCTGCGTAACTACATCGAGTAAAGCGGGATCTCCGCTCTTTACTACTTTCATCGCACGGCTGATGGCCGGTCCGAGATCCTTTGGATCCGTAATCGGGCCTTCGGCGTAAACGCCCATACCCTGGGCCACTTTGGCATAGTCGATGTTCGGGTCCCGGAGTGTGGTGCCAATGGTGGCGCGCGTGATGCCCCGATTGTGCCGGCAGGCCATACGCTGCACGTGCATCAGTTCCTGGTGGTATGCGTGATTGTTTTGCATGACAGAGAGAAGCGGAATACGGTGATGAGCCATGGTCCACAAAACACCCGGAGCATACATCAGGTCGCCATCGCCCTGAATGCTGACCGAGATCCTGCCGTGCTTTTTATTCGCGAGCGCTGCCCCTGTCGACGCGGGCGCTCCGTAACCCATTCCTCCCCCTCCCGAGCCGCCGATATATTGATAATATTTGTCGAAAGACCAGAGTCGAAGCGGCCAACTGTCTGCAAAGCTTACCGGCGACACGAGTGACCAGTCCTCGTACTGGATTTGGGCCCACAATTCACTGGATAAACGAGCGATGCTGATCGGTCTCGAGTCCCAGCCGTGGGTCGCCTCGGTGCGCGTTCTGTCCCGTGTTTTCTGATGTTGGTCGGCGAACTTGCCGCCTCGTTCCTGAAAAATTCTTTTGCGATCGCCGGTAGTCAAGCTCTTCACGGCCTCTGTGAGCGAAGGGAGAGTTGTCTCCGCGTCGGCAGCGATGTCCAGATCGACTTCCGTATAACGCTGTAGGTCCTGATAGTTGCCCTTCCTGTACAGATCGCCGGCGCTGATGCTGATCAGCTTCGTATTTTCCAGGATTATCGACTTCGATGTCCGGTGCAGCTGATCGCGCCAGGAGTGAATCGTACCCCAGAAGTCCGCTACCTCGAGACCCAGGATGACATCGGCGTGAGCGATGACCGCGCGTTTATTTTGTGACTGGTTCAGCGGGTTTCCCGTGGGAAAGTTCATGCGTGCGTCCTGGTCGATGACCGGCGCTTGCAGTGCTTCCGCAAGTTCGACCAGGCGTGCCATTCCGGCAGGGGTGCGCACGACACGGCCGGTGACGATGACCGGATTTTCCGCTGTAACCAGCAGTTTCGCCGCTTCCGCAACTGACCCCGAATCACCCTGTGGCGGCATAGCGGCCACTAATTTGGGGATATGTAACTTAGCATCCGGCGCAATCGGAGCTTCCTGCAGTTCGGTATCGGCCACCAGAAGTACAGGCATCGTCGGAGTTGTCATCGCGATCTTGTACGCGCGCACAGAAGATTCGGCGAAATGGGGAAGAGAGATCGGAAGGTCATCCCATTTCACAAAATCGCGAACCAACGCCCCGGCATCCTCGACACTGTGGTCCCATTCAACTCCTGGGCGCCGCATGGTTGCATCGATGGTGTTGCCCGCGATCACATATACCGGAGCTCGGTCGCAGTAAGCGTTGAAGATCGCCATGGACGCATGTTGCAGTCCCACATCGCTGTGCACGAACACGCACATGGGCTTGCCTTCGATCTTTGAATAACCGTGAGCCAAGGCCACCGCCGACTCTTCATGGCAGCACGTGATAAATTCTGGGGCCACATTGCCCCCGTAGTTGATGATCGATTCATGCAGTCCCCGAAATGATGATCCCGGATTGGCAGCAATATATTCGAAGCCCAGGGACTTAAGCACATCGACCATGAAATCGGATCCGGACCGACCCTCGGTCAATACCTCGACATCGACATTTGTCGGATCAAGCTCCTCCGACGCCGGTCGTTTGGAAGCGGACTGTGCCCGAACGGGTGGCTCCACATTGCCTAAAGCCTTCCCCGCGACCAGACCGGCCATACCCCCCGCAGCGCTACTTAAGAATTTACGACGATTCAACGACAGTTTTTTTGACACAGCTATAGACCTTTGAGAGAATTCCCATCCGTTGAAAGTTTCGATCCAATCTATGATCCTGGCTCTCCGGGGTATTGCCTGCATTTTCGTACCGAATCATACGGAGCCTGAGTCTTGCCTGTCAATGAATTCGCATACCATTCGATGGGCGCTCCTTGCTCGACATCGCCGCCTTCCGTGTTTCTGGATAAGGTAGCAGCGCGCTGGCAGGCGGTTTCGAATTTACCCCTTAACCTCAGCTGCTGCTGCGCGTTCGCCTAAGATCAATCCCCCACATGGCGAGATTTCTCTCAGTTGAATCGCTGTGGGGTCGGATTGTCCCATGCCCGATGGACCGATAGTGGTGTTGATCACCTCTCCGCAATTTTTCTGTTGACAAACGATATGGAGATTGGTCTAAGATTAGTCCGTTTGCGAAAGGTTATCCAGAAACGAATATAAATTCCGCGATGCCAATGCTCGTTTAGCGCGGCAAGCGATGGTTCCAGCGCGAGAAATAGGTTTCCAGGGAACAGCGTCCATAGATCACAAATCATGCCGGTCTTCGAGCCGTGCGGTGCACGAAAAGAGGCCGTGGAGAAAAAAATGATCCTGCTGCTAAATAAAACGAAAAAGCTCAGAGCAAACTGGCCAGTAGTGTTGATCTTGTGTCTGACCGCCCTCCCGATATCCGCTCAAGTCGTACCGACGGGGACCATCTCGGGTGTTGCGAAAGACTCGGCTGGCGCATCGGTTTCAAACGCGACTGTCACTGTGGTTAACCTTGAGACGAATCTTTCACGGACAGCGATGACGGGTAAAGATGGGTCGTACCGCTTTCCGGCGCTTCCCATCGGGCATTACAACGTCAAGGCGGACGTAGCAGGTTTCAAAACCGAGACTCAGACGAATGTGGCGCTTGATATCGGGCAAGAAGCCGTCGTGAACTTCACCATGGAAGTTGGCACAGTACAACAGCAGGTCGTTGTCAATTCAGAAGCCCTTCGTGTGGACACGACAACCAGTTCGCTGGGCCAAATAGTGAATCACAATCAAATCTCCGACCTGCCGCTCAATGGACGGAATTTCGTGGACCTGACACTTCTGCAACCGGGAATTACGCAATTCCAGAACAATAATTTCGGCACCAATGGCCTTTTCGGACAATTTTTTAGCAGCAACGGCGCTCCGCTCCGGTCGAATATGTACACGCTGGACGGAGCAATCATGGGCAACATCCAGGGCGCGAGCGCTTCATCGATCGACGGTGAGTCTCTTGGGCTGGACGGCATTAGCCAGTACAAGGTCTTCACGAACGCTTATAGCGCGGAATATGGACTGGTGATGGGCAGCCAGACTGTGATCGTTACCAAGAGCGGTACGAATCACTTTCACGGCACCGCGTTTGAATATTTGCGGAATAGCGTCCTGGACGCGCGCAACTACTTCGACTATCTGTACACGCTGCCGTCGACTACTCCCGGCGGGGGGCGTCGTGTCGCTCCGTTCAAACGAAACCAGTTCGGCGGATCGCTCGGCGGCCCAATCCAAAAGGACAAGACATTTTTCTTTGCCACCTATGAAGGATTTCGAGAGGTACTGAGCAACCCGCCCAATGTAGGCGTGACTCCCACCATTCCAGCCGCCTGCCACACCCCGGTGGTCGGTGGGGTCCAAACAGTGACGAATGTCTGCGATTCGGCGCTGAAACCAGGCCAGACAGAGAATGTAACTCCGGCCATGCAGCCGATCCTGGCGCTGTGGCCAATTCCGAACTTACCGGGCGATCAGTTCACCTATCTGAGCACCGAGCAGACCCACGAGAACTATGTGCAAGGCCGCATCGACCACACCATCTCGGCTGCTGACAGTCTGTTCGGCCGCTACACCTACGACAACACAAACGAGACGTACCCTAAGATATTTCCGATTTTCGACTCCGGTCTTATCGAAAGGCAGCAGTATCTGACGCTCGCGGAAAATCACATTTTCTCTCCGGTGCTTCTGAACTCCGGCAGCTTTTCCTATAGCCGTTCCCACGTTCTCGACGAAACGCCATCTTCTTCCAACCCGAATAAATTCATTGGCTCGCAATACTCGTGCGTCGTGGGTGAGCCGATCTGTCCTTTCTCCATCAGCTCAATCGCAAATTTCAGCGACACCACTGAAAGCGCGATTAACAACACGCAAAATATTTTCAGTGTCGGCGACGATCTTTTCTGGACCAAAGGGAAGCATGCATTGAAGTTTGGAACTCTGATCAATCACTACGACCAGTACGCTAACCTGGGCGTGGGGCAAAAGGGCACCGTAGCCTTCAGCAACCTCCAGTCCTTCCTGTTGGGGAAATACCGCAGCTACACAACGTACGCTCCGGGAAGCAATCCACTGAAAGACATGTTGTTCTACACTCTTGGGTTTTATGTGCAGGACGAGTATCACGCAATGACGCGCCTGACACTGAATTTCGGCGTGCGATATGAATTCACGACCCAGCCGACTGAGAAGAATGGGCGCCAATCTTATTTCGTAGACCCGCCCTATAGCAACACGGCAACAATCGGCCCAATCGTTGGAAATCCGACCTATCGTGATGTCAGTCCACGGGTCGGATTCGCCTGGGACGTGAGGGGGGATGGTAAGACGTCGGTGCGAGGGGGATTTGCCCTCCTTTACGACATCGCGAACCTGGGAGAGATATTTGGGCTGGAAGGCCTTCAGATGCCGCCATTTGTTACCAGTTACACGCTCAGTCCTAATTCTCCGGGAGCGCCCAAAACGCTCACCCTTCCATTTCCCATTCCCGCGAGTACGGGCAGCCTTCAAGGGACATCGCCCACGACTATAGACCGCAACTACACGTCGCCCCACTTGCTGGACTATAACTTGGCCATCGAGCGGCAACTGCCCTGGCGGACGACCTTAAGCGTTTCCTACGCGGGATCCCGAGGATTGAACCTCTGGCAGCCTTCGAACGAGGCAAACCCGGTTTGTCCAACAACGAACACCTATGTGCCGCAGGGATGCGCGGGTATCACAACCGCTGTTGCGAATGCAACTCCCACCTGGCTTAACGCAAAGGCCCCGCGGCTGAATCCCTTCTTTTCCAACTTTGCACTGTTTCGCGCGGCTGGCGACTCCTATTACAACGCGTTGCAAGTGAATGTGGCCAAAACGACGGGGCACGGCTTGGCATTCCAAGTGGCATATACATATAGCAAACTGCTCGACGATACAGAAGGCGTTGCAAATGCCGACACCAGTGGCAGCGCTCCTGGCCAGATCGTCAATCCATTCAATCCAAAGACTGATTACGGCCCGTCAGATTTCGACGTGAAGCACAATTTGCACTTGAATGTTCTCTATCATTTTCCGAAAATCGCTGCGCACGGGTTCGTCGATAAGACGGTGAACGGATGGTGGACAGGAGACATCGTTACCTTCCAGACGGGCCAGCCTTTCTCGCCCTTGATCGGGGCTGACCGCCAGCAGGCCGGAATCGCGGGTACACACGGTGGACTCGAACGCCCCGATTACGTCACGAACGCCAATCTGGCTGCCGTGACAGCCGAAGCCGTGGCCGCCGGTTTGACAACTTGTCCACCGAATTCATCAGGGTGTATCCCTTACAACCCTGTGGTTTACAACCCGAAGACTGTAATTACGCATAGTGTGGGGCAGTGGTTCAACCCGAACATGTTTTCCCTGCCGGCGGTCGGCACCATCGGAGATGTAAGCAGAAATATTCTGAGGGAGCCGGGGCTGGTGACTTGGGACTTTTCGCTGAACAAGGACACGGCGTGGCGGCGACTCGGCGATGCGGGACTAATCCAGTTCCGTGCGGAAGTGTTTAATCTTTTGAACCATTCGAATTTCGGGCCGGCTAACAATGCCGTTTTCGCCGGGAATGTGAGCGATGTGCAGGAACAACCTAGCTTTACCGGCCTTATCAACACGAACACGCCTTCACGGGAATATCAATTCTCTTTAAGGGCCATATTTTAAGGAAACGGTGTCTTGAAGATGAGAATGCCAACCGTCGGTCGCAGACCAGCCGCTCTCAGTCCGCAGAGAGCATCTTCGACGGACATCAAACGAGGAGGATTACGAATGGCTGTTGCGGTGCTGGGAGCAGCGCTTATGACGATCACGCTGCCGTCGGCGACTCTCCAGGCTCAGACGATTTCAGGGCATACGTGGCAAAACCCGAACTCAACGCCAGGCGCTGGGCAGTTCTTTCAATGTATTTACGAACAGAAATGGCCATGCAAGACTCCAGTTGATCACGCGCCCAGCATCGATCAAATTTTGGCGAAATATCAGGAGGCATTGGGCGGAGCAGATGCGCTCGCAAAGGTAAATACTCGGGTTATCACGCAGCGGCGCTTTCAAGACGTAGGAACGCCCGAAGACTCGTACCTGATGCGCGATACAAAAAAACCGTCGTCGGAAAACGGAAGAATCCTGTCGATAATGAGCGATACGGCACTCGACGGAACCTTTCTGCGCTGGGTCAACGGATGCGACGCAAAGGGAGGGTTCAGTTGGTCAGGCCGAAACGATCCCAGCGGAGTTCCTCATAGCGCGAAAAACTCAACCGACGGCATCTGCCAGCAGGAACTATATTTTTACGGCTACTTTCCGCTCGATTTGATCCGCTTGAAAAAGGCCTACCGACGATTCGAATATAAAGGGAACTCCAAGATTATTCAGCCCGCTGCCAATCCAGCAGGAGAATTGGCAGCGGGGCAAGGGCAAGATATCGTTCCGGCCGGCGAGGTTCGCGATACTTATCTCCTTCTCGCCGTTCCTGCCCAAGCAAGCGACGACTATGCATGGCTCTACTTCGACACAAAGTCCGGCCTGCTCCTCCGGTTCGCCAGCGCCGGTAACAACCCGAATTGGCCAAATAGTCCACTCGTCGCAAGCTCCGGCGCAAAGACGGTCGCGGCGGCAGGCAACACGCCGAGAATTGTGGATCTGCTTCAGTACCGGAAGGTCGGCGACGGCACGATTGCACCGTTTCAGTTCGTAAACCAGGGACCTAAAACCAGGGTCCGGGGAGTGATTATCACTATGGTTGACAATGCACCAGTTTCTAACAATGTTTTCTTAAGGCCGAAAAATACGTTGAGGGGTGATAAAGGCTCGGATACGAATAAGGAAGCACAATAGCTTGATCTTTCCACATCGTGACCTTTCGTTTTGAACTCTAGACAGTTAGTTATGGCATGAGGTAGCAACTGTGAGTGAAACAATATACGCGTTTGATGTTTGCAATCGGATTCAAAACAGGAGTTGTTTAAGTGCTTAAGTTGAGGGCTATCGTATTGGGAGGGATTGCGGCGCTGGCAATTAGCTCGCCGCCAATGATCGCACAGTCAGTTGCAACAGGGGCCAGTGCATCGGCCGATAACAAATCTGTACCGGACAGCAATAAACCTTTCGATCCCCACGACCTCTCCGGGGTTTGGCGCATCCCACCGACGCCCAAAGCAAATCTCCTTTTCAAAAGTCCGATGCCTGAGCCACCTTTGACTGAATGGGGCAAGAAGCACCTGTTTGCGGGAGGAATTACCCATGGAAGTCACATCACTTTGAGCGGCGGATTTCCCGGAGAGAATTGCGATCCGATTGGAGTGCCGGCTCAGTTTTCGTATCTTCGGTTCTACCCAATGGAAAATCTTCAGCTCCCCGGTCGAATCCACCAGGTGTTCGAGCTTCATCGCGAGTGGCGGGATATCTGGATCGGTGAAGAGCATCCCAAAGATTTGTTTCCTACTTACATGGGAGATTCCGTAGCTAAATGGGAGGGAAACACGCTTGTAGTCGACACCACAGGGTACAACGGAAAGGATTGGATAACGGAAGACATCGATCATCCAACGAGCGATGAGTTCCGTCTTGTGGAGCGATACACGCGAACCAGCTACAACACGCTAGAGATCGATATGACCTTCTACGATCCCAAATATTGGGGGGATAAGCCATGGTCGGGGTGGAAGAGAGTGTTGAAGCTACAGAACGACCGCTTAGAAGAATGGATTTGTGTTCCAGAGATAGACGCGGAGTTCAATAAAAAGATTATGGAGCCAGTCTATGGTTCCAAAGGACTCAACCTTCCTAAGAACGCGCCAAAGAAGCAATAGGTAGGGAAGTTGATTGGGCCGTGATCCGGGATGATGCCTTTCGATTTATGCGCGATAACTTAACTGTTGGAGAATAACATGAAAAAACTGCTGCTGATTTGTTTGCTCGTATCGGCCGCTGGCCTGGTGAATCCAGTGCCTGCCTGGGCCCATCACGGATATGCCGCTTACGATGAGACCAAACTTCTCACCCTAAAGGGAACAGTAACTGACTATGAGTTGGAAAATCCCCACTCCACGATGTCGTTTGACGTGAAGGACAACAACGGCAAGGTCGGGAGCTGGGTAGGCGAGGCCGGACATATCCGGCTAATGCTGGCGAATGGTTGGACCAGGACCACGCTGAAGCCGGGCGACGTTGTAACTTTTTACTTTCATCCGGCAAAAGACGGGGCGCGCTCAGTGGATCTGGTAAAAATCACGATTCCTGGTGGGCAGACCTTGTGGTGCCACAGCAGCGGGTTGAAGTCTACTGCTCAATGACCGCCGCGATACGGAACGGTCGCATCGAGAGATACACGGATGTTGCACACGAAGATGATCGCTGAGGATAAAACAATCGACGACTTGGCGTGTATCCCTTCGCCTGCTCCCTGGCTTCCAAGACGAAGGTTCATCCTGGGGGCTGCTGCGCTTGCGGCGGGTGCCCTCCTCCCCGTGCGGGGATTGTCAACTCAGAATTTGAGTGGCGATTCCCGCTGGATCGACATGCACCACCATTTTGGGCCGCCTCAATGGTGTTCGTTCCTCGCCTCCAGAAATCTGCTTAAAAAGGATGTCTGGGAAAATTGGACGCCGGCCATGGATGTAGAGGGATTGGATCGAGCTGGTGTAGCCACAGCCATGGTTTCGATCACCTATCCCGGGATATGGCTTGGAGAGAATGTCGTTCCAGTCGATGCGACCCGTAAACTGGCGCGGGAATGCAACGATTACGGCGCTAAGATGGCGGCGGACTATCCAGGCCGCTTTCGTCTCATGGCTGTATTGCCGCTGCCCGATATCGAAGGCAGCCTTACCGAGATTGAGTACATATTCGACACGCTTAAGGCCGAAGGGGTCGGCGTATTGACCAGTTATGGCGACAAATGGCTTGGAGACCCTACATTCGCGCCTGTTTTTGAAGAGCTCGACCGGCGAAAGGCGATCGTGTTTGCCCACTCGAATGTTCCAATCTGCTGTACGCGAGGCGGGTCTGGAACTCACCGGTACCTGGTTCCAGGCGTGAATAACAATCTAATTGAATATGGGACCGATACGACTCGCGCGATCATGAGTCTCGTGGTTGTCAATGCGAATGAACGCTATCCCAATATTCGATTCTTGTTTTCTCACGCCGGTGGAACTATGCCCTTCCTGATTGAACGCATCCTCGGGAGAAAAAACATGGCGAGCCTCACAGATCCTAGTCGACCCAATGCTCGTCTGCACCAGCTGAGGCAGTTCTACTACGACACGGCAAATGCGAACAACTCGGTGGCATTGGACGCATTGACTGCAGTCGTCGGCGTATCTCAGATTTTGTTCGGTACGGATTTCCCGTATGAAGGTTCCGTGACGGAGCAGGCTCACGACCTGAAGGCATGCGGCGCATTCAACACCACGCAACTCCGGTCCGTTGGTCGCGACAATGCTCGAAGACTGCTTTCCCGGGTTACGGTTTGATCTCTGGATCGAAGGATTGCGGTAAGGCTGACTATAACTGAGATTCGGCTGACAATATCAGCTTAGTAATAATTATGAGGTTTGAGGAGATGGGATTTCTTTTTACTTTTTGCAAGTGGCTCGATCACACATCGATGGGCACGGCAATTCGCGATTCCTTGTGGTTGTTCCCGATCATTGAAACGCTACATATCTTCGGCATTATCTCACTGGTAGGGTCCACATCAATCCTGGACTTGCGTCTCCTGGGATTTGCATTTCGAGACGAGCCGGTTTCAAAACTGGGTAGGCGCTTTTTGCCCTGGGCATGGTTCGGTTTTGCAGTGCAGGTGATTACGGGCTTGCTCATGTTCTCCTCGGAGGCAGTGAAGATGTACGGTAACTGGGCGTTCCAACTCAAAATGCTGTTGATCCTCGTTGCCGGGCTGAATGCATTTGTTTTTCATTCATTAGCCTATAAAAGCGTTGGAAAGTGGGACCGAGATCCAGTTGCGCCTTTCTCTGCACGCATCGCAGGTTCAGTTTCCATATTGCTTTGGTTCGCCATCGTGGCAGCGGGGCGATGGATCGCTTACGTCGTTTAGAGACGAGGAATTCCATCCGACAATTCCCGGAAGAAGTTTGAATGAAAAGATGAAGAAGAATTTTGTTCAGTACTTCACGAATAGAAATAGCTGGATATTCGGCTGCTCTTCGAGCATCTAACTATAGTGGACGAATCCGGTTCCATAGGAGGGCACTTATCCAAGTGAGGTTGGTATAATGTTATACCTAATATTATATCGCAGTCCCGTAAGTGAGTGTCAGCACGCATCTGATCGAGGCCCCGAAATACCATGAAAAATATTCTTTTGGATAATTCGTTCAAGATCGTGGGAATCAAGCGGGGGCGCCTTCACGAACCCGTGGCAGATCAGATTCGTCAAGCCATCTTTCGCGGCTTGATCGTCACTGGTCATAAGTTGCCGCCCGAACGCGAGATGGCCGAACATTTTCAAACGAGCCGTGTCGCACTACGGGAAGCGTTGCGCGCTCTCGAAAAGGAAGGTCTAATCACCATCAAGCGCGGCGCCGGGGGCGGAGCGTTTGTCGCCGATTTCGATAACGCCCTGAATGCTTTGGCCGAATCGCTGAACACGGTTGTCAAATTGGGCTCGGCAAAAAGCGCCAACCTGACGGAGATGCGTTCCATTCTGGAGCCTGAGATCACCCGTTTGGCAACGTTACGCGCAACTCCGGAAAATATCGGCGCCATTGAGTTTGTGGTCCTCGCCCAGGAACAGGAACTGGAAGCTGGAGAACTCAGCCGCAAGCTTGACATGGAATTCCATCGCTGCGTCGCTGAAGCCGCTCATAACCCGGTGATGAACATTGTCGTGAACGCAGTCAATCAGTCCATCCGCGACTCGATCCTCCGCTCCAAGCGGACAGAGGAGATGCGGAAGCGTGTCGTGACCTATCACCGCAACATCTTTGAAGCGTTGCGCAGCGGCAATGCCGAGCTCGCAAAACGAGTGATGAGCTCGCACGTTATGGACGTTCAATGTCACCTCGAGACCTCCGACCATGAGTGATCAGATTCCGCGACTTTCGGCAAAAGAGATGCCGCCGGCCCTCGCTTCCTTTCTGCGCCCCCGAATCGAGCGATTAGGCTACCTTGGAGAGTTTTTCCAATGTACCGCGCATCAGCCGGAGGCGTTGCTTTCCTTTCTGGAATTCACCGAGCATTTGAAACACGCGTTGCCTAGCAGGTTGACTGAAATCGTCGCTCTCTCCGTTGCCATTCTGATGGATAACGCTTATGAGCGCGTCCAGCATGAGCGGCTCTCTCTTAAGCTCGGCTTTGGTGAGGAGTGGCTCCGCGAAGTGCTCAGCCTTGGCTCTGACGGCCACAAATCTTTGTCTCAGCAGGAATGGCTGGTCCAGCAGTTGGTAGTCTCCGTCGCCTCGCGCGGGGGACGCGATACCGCTTCCGAGTTTGAAGCGGTGACCCGCGCCATCGGTCCGGCTCAAGCTATCGCAGTGTTGATGCTAATCGGCCGGTATCTGTCTCATGCGCTCATCGTCAACACGTTGAATCTCGCTCCTCCACCGGTTCCTTCGATCCAGGAAAACAATTTGTGACCGCGCCTGTGGATCGTCCGCTCTGGATATCGGAAGCAGAAGTCGTTTCCATGATGGACATAGGTGGAGCGATCGGCGCTCTTGAGCGGGGACTTCTGGCCGAGGCCGAGGGCAATGCTCAAAACATGATAAAGACTCATGTCGAATGGGACGGCTCCACTCTGCATGCCATCGGTGCCGTATTCCCCGGCATGGGAGTCTGCGGGACTAAGACCTGGTCGCATACGCCTGGCGGAGCCACACCGCTGCTCATCCTCTTCGACAGCAATCATGGCAACCTGATGGCCGTCATTGAAGCCTTTGCACTGGGCCAGATGCGCACGGCAGCGGCTTCCGGCGTGGCCACCCGTTGGCTTGCGGCGGCGGAGGCTGATCAGTTTGCGATGATTGGCGCCGGCAAACAAGCCATCACACAGGTCGCTGCCGTTCTTGCGGTCCGGCCGATTCGTCGCATTCGCGTGTACAGCCGGGACGAGAATCGCCGCAACCAGTTCGTCGCGCGTTTAAGAGCCGAGTTCGAAGTCGAAGCAGTTGCCGGCCGGACAGTTAGAGAGGCCACCGAGGGCGCTTCCATCATTAGCGTGGCGACCCGCGCCACCGACCCCATCGTGACCGCCGATATGGTACAACCCGGAGCGCATATCAACTCGGTTGGCGCCATTGTGCCCAGCCGAGCAGAGATTTCTCAGGACGTTCTTGCGCGTTCGACGCGGATTGTCACGGACAGCATTCCCCAGGCGCATAAGCTGTCCCGCGAGATGATCGAATTCTTCGGCAAGAATTCGGCAAAATGGAATGCCGTTCAACCGCTCGCTACGGTGGTGGCGAACCGGCTTTCGCGCGCTGCTTCCGATGACCTCACGCTCTTCAAAGCGCTCGGTGTTGGGATCTCCGACCTGTCGCTTGGCATCGAGCTTTACCGTAAGGCGCTGGAATCCGGGTTGGGTCACCGGTTGAGTGCACCTCAACGAATTTCCCCCCGACTGGGCGGCGAAATGAAATAGGTGGAAGTTGCCGTATGGCTATCATTGGCGAGGGCGGTTTGATAGTTGCGGGTCGCGATAAGGTATTATGTTATACCAATGCCAAGTTAGTTAGTACACCGGTACTCTGCCGCCCGCGGGGAAAAATAATGAAAGGCATGATCAAGCAATATCTGGACCGAACAATATCGAGACGCCGTTTGCTTTCGGGCCTTGGAACGATGGGTATCGCCTCGGTGGCTGCAAAGTCTATGGCGAGTTCGCTCGCTACGTTTCAGGCTTCGCAGCAAAGCACGAGCAGGGAGACCGATACACCCTCTTGGCTGAAGCCTATGCGAGGGACTGGCGGCAAGCTCTTAATCGCGCAACTGAAGCAAGCCGGGGTGCAGCATATGTTCGTCGGCTGCAGTGCCGCTGGAGGGCCAATCTTCGATGCCTTGGTCGATGAGCCGGATTTCCATCTGATCCTGGCGCTTCAGGAAGGTGCGGTAGCGGCCATGGCAGACGGCTACGCGAAAGCTTCCGGCAAAACACCCTTTTGCTATTGTTCGCCGCGCGGCATTCCCAATTTCATGACCCAGATGTTCAACTCCCATCAAGACAATATACCCATGGTGGTCGCAGCGGATTACCCCGCGATAGCCAATTTGGGAGAGGAGAATGCGGAATACACCGACCACGTCGACGAAATTACTCAGCCGATGACCAAATGGCATTGGGTCGTCGAAACGACGGAGAAAATTCCCGAGATCACGCGCCGGGCCATGGCGTTCAGCTCGACGCAACCATGCGGCCCGGTCTTCTTGGCCTTTCCACGCGACACGCTGTCGGGAACCGGGGAAGCGGAGGTGATGGACCAATCCAAATTCAGGATATCCATGAAGACGCGGCCGGACCCGGTCGCCGTTGAAAAAGCCGCCCGCCTGCTGATCGAATCGCGCAATCCATTACTCTACGTGGGCGACGAGGTCACCTGGGATGGTGCACAGAGCGAAGTGCAGGAACTCGCCGAATTGCTGGCGCTTCCAGTCGCGCGTCCGGCTGGCAGCCTGGGATGGTCGGCCCCGTTCCCCACGCGCCACCCTTTATTTCTGGGAGATTATCAGGAACGGTTCCGCTTTCAAGGCGATACGGATGTGATGCTGAACCTGGGCGCCAAAATGCCCTTGCGTCAGAAGGTGGCTCCGAGTGTCAAATTGATCCAGGTGCGGCAAGATCCGGTCAGCTTGGCCCGTCTTTATCCGACGGAAGTTCCCATGGTGGCCGACCTGAAACTGGCGACCGCCGATCTAATTGCCGCCATCCGGAGCCTGGCGACCGCCTCCAGGCTGCAACAAATTCGCGACAGCCGCTATTCGAGAATTAAGGAATTCACCGCGCAGTCGGAAGAATTCCAGCAATCCCTTGCGGCAAAGGCCGCGACGCGCCCCGAAGTGAGCCTGGTGCGTACAGCGCTCGATCTGGAGGCGGTGCTCGATAAGGAATCTTACTTCCTCAGTGAGCTCAATTCCGCTCGGCCCATCGAGAAATCGAGGCTGATGCATTTTGGCGGAGACGACAAGCGATATTTGAGCAACACCGCCAGGGCATTGGGCTGGAGCCTCTCGGCATCGGTCGGGGTTAAGCTGGCGCAACCCGACCGGCCCGTGGTAGCGATGATGGGCGACGGCGCGTTCCAGTTCGGCGGCCCACAGGGACTATGGAGCATGGCGCGCTATAAAGCTCCGGTGACCTCCATCATATGGAACAACCACAGTTACGATTTTGAACGGACCCAAATGTACAACAGAGGCGGACGTCAATTTGAAACCGGCCGCGACATGGTCTGCTACCTGGGCGACCCCGATATCGACTACACGAAGATTGCCGCCGGCTTCGGCGTGGAAGGGGAGGCGGTCGCCGATGCTGCAGCGCTGCGGCCGGCACTCGAGCGCGCCAAACGCGCCAATGTGGAAGGGCGTCCGTACCTGGTGGACCTGCACGCTCCGCGTCACGGTCCGGGCGCTGCTTCGACCTGGCATCCGAGCTACTCCATAGCGGCCTTGCGGAAGCGGGAGGTCTGAGCATGGCGCGTAATGCAATCGGCGCAATTCGTAGATCGCGGAGACCTTGCCTGCAGACAAGTTGTTATGCCGGCCTTTTGTTCTGCGCCTCCTTGTGTTGCGGCAACTGGATGTACGGCCAGCAGAAGGGCAGGACGGTGCTGCCGGACGGCGATGGCAAGCAGTTGGTCACGCTGGTATGCAGCCAGTGTCACGGATTGAGGGAGATTGTGATCCTTCGCGACGGGCAACAGGGATGGCAACAGACAGTAGACAGGATGGTGCTCTATGGAGCGCAGCTATCTCCATCGGAAGCCGATGTCGTCACACGCTACCTGGCGACAAAACTCGGTCCGGATACAGGCGTAATGCATAGCGATACGGGAGTAATCCACAGCGGGACAGCTCCACACCAGGCTGCATTTGGACATGGGCCTAGGAATATCTCTTTGCCGGCGGGTCGGGGGAGGGAGCTGGTGGCAACGCGTTGCGTTCAATGTCACAGTCTGGAAAAGGTTGTCAGCACCTCCAGAAGCAAAGCCGACTGGGTATCCATCACCCACAATATGGTGCAACGAGGCCTGCAGGCCTCGCCTGATGAAATAAAGACGATGATCTCCTATTTACAGGCCAATTTCTCGACCAATACACAAGCGAATCATCAATCCGGGGCGATCGATTCGCGACGTTAAAGATGTTTCCGCGCAGAAATGCTCTCGTCCGATAGGAGAATGGATGACAAGTCGAAAATCTATCGCCAATACTTTCCAGGCCAGACGCAATTCGCGGCGAGAGATTATCCAGTGCGCGATAGACAGAGGCTTCGCCACCCGATTGCTTCTCGGGTCCTTACTTCTTCTGGCCATCTTGTTGCCCCTCTCGGCCGTTGGCCAAGCCTCTCCGGTCCTGAAGCTTGAGACCCGCATCCCTTTGCCGCACGTCAATGGACGCATGGATCATCTCGGAGTCGATATCAAGAGCCAGCGCCTCTTCGCGGCTGCGTTCAACAACCACACCGTCGAGGTAATCGATTTGAAGACCGGCAAGCTGGTGCAAGCGCTTTCAAATCTAGCCGAGCCTCAGGGGGCGCTTTACGACTCTTCCGTCAATCGTCTGTTCATCAGCAGCAGCATGGATGGCACCGTAAAGATCTACGAGGGAACCAACCTCAAGATGCTCAAAACCGTGCGGTTCTCCAGTGATGCAGACAATTTACGCTATGACGCTCGCAGCAATCGCGTCGTCGTCGGCTACGGGGGAGAAAAGTTCCTGCACGGAAAACCTGTGCCGGGCCATCATGGAGACGGCGCGCTTGCGTTTCTTGATTCCACGGGAAAAACGACCGGCAAAATCGACCTTGATGCGCATCCCGAATCGTTTCAGCTGGAGAAATCCGGAACCCGCGTTTTTGTGAATGTTCCAGATCACAAGGAAATCGATGTAGCGGACGCGGTTAAGAAGAAGATGCTGAAACATTGGCCCATAACCGCCTGCACGGATAACTTTCCTATGTCTCTCGATGAAGCGCATCATCGGCTGTTCATCGGATGCCGCACTCCCGCGCTTTTGCTTATTTTTGATACGGAAAACGGCAAGATCGTGGCGTCCGTTCCCACCGTCGAGCATACCGACGACCTGTTCTATGACGCGAGCAAAGGCCGCATATATGTTCTCGGCGAAGGCTATATCGATGCCTGGCAGCAAAAAGATGCCAATCACTATGACCGGATCGGCCGCTATCCTGCGCCAGCCGGTGCCCACACGGGTCTTTTTGTGTCTCAGTGGGGGAAGCTCTTCGTTTCTGTTCCCCACCGCAATCAACAAGCCGCCGAGATCCTGGTGTATCAGGCCAGATGAGGGCTGAAGATGTCTGCATTGTTGAGTGTGCGTCGCCTTTGAACTTCGGATGCAGCTTCTGGATTTCCCACTAAATGATTTATTAACCAATAATTCAATTGAATTATCCATTCTCACAAAGGTCAGAATTATCTAACTGCGAAAGATCGGCGTTCCCGGAGCATCTATGTCTCTCACCGCGTTACAGGCTTCAGCTTACCTTCATCATCTCCATCTCCACTCGCCCGAGCCGGAGCGGCTGGCCAAGTGGTACAGCCGTGCCATGGACATGCAGCTTGATTCCGTTTCCGGCGACCTCTGGCTGACGACTGGCCCCGCCCGCCAGGTTCTGTTTTCCAAAGGGAATGCCAAGACGATCGGACATGCCGGGTTCGCGGTACGCGATGCCGAGTCTCTGCAGTGGCTGCGCGAACGCGCCGAGCAGATGGGGATCTCTCCGCGTACCATCGAAACGCCTCTCTTCCAGCCGGACGCATTTGGCGTCACGGATCCCGATGGCAACGCGATCTTTTTCGGACTGGCCAAGCCTCACCCGGCCAGAGCGGCGAAAGGGATTCGCGGCCCCATCCAGCACCTGACATTGGCAACCCGCGACGTGCAGGCAATCGAGGATTTTTATGCCGGCAAACTGGGCTTTGGCGTCTCCGATCGGGTAGTCAATGAGCACGGCAAAGTCATGACATGCTTCATGCGCGGCAATCATGAGCATCACAACCTGGCCTGCTTTTATCAGGATCGGCAGGGCATCGATCATCACTCGTACGAGGCGGGCGAATGGGATACGATTCGCGACTGGTCGGATTATTTAGCCGGCCAGGACATCCAACTGTTCTGGGGTCCGGGGCGGCATGGTCCCGGCAACAACCTCTTCATCTTCATCGAAGATCCGGATGGCAATTGGATCGAGATCTCCGCGGAGCTTGAGATCGTGCATGATCGACCGGTTAAAATCTGGCCGCATCGCGAGCGCACCCTGAACCTCTGGGGCCATGGCGTGCTCCGGGCAAAGGAATAGGACAAACGACATGGCATTCATTACCTTCGAGGCGGAGAATCGCATCAGCTACGGAATCGTACGGGAAGATGGCGTCTTCGACCTGGGTCGCCGTATCGGAACGGTATTGCCGGACTTGAAATCGTTTCTGGCGGCGCGAGAGCTTGGCATCCTGGGCAATGTCCCCCAAGCGGCGGTCACAGACTATGCGACGGGCGAATTTACTTATGCTGCCGTGATTCCCAATCCGGCGAAGATTCTGTGCGTCGGCCTCAACTACGACGAGCATCGACGCGAGACGGGACGGACGCCGACCAAGCATCCGGCGATCTTTACTCGATTCGCCGACACCCTCATCGGCCACAACTCGCCGATTGTGCTGCCCGTGAATTCTTCGGCGCTCGATTGGGAGGGTGAACTTGCAGTGGTCATGGGCAAGTCTGCCTTCCGCGTCAGCGAGGACGAGGCTCTGAACTTCATTGCCGGGTACTCCGTCTTCAACGACGCGACCGTCCGCGACTGGCAACACCATACCCACCAGTTCACGCCTGGAAAAAACTTTCCCGGCACCGGTGTCCTCGGTCCCGCTCTCATCACGCCACAGGAGGCTGGGCCGCTCGAAGAGAAACCTATCGAGACCCGGGTGAACGGCGCAATCATGCAATCGGCGAAGCTCGGAGACATGATCTTCTCTGTCGCCCGGATCATCAGCTATCTCAGCGGGTTTACCCGGCTCTTGGCCGGAGACGTGATCGCGACCGGCACTCCGGGAGGGGTCGGATTCAAACGCGACCCACAGATCTTTCTGCGGGCTGGGGATCGGGTTGATGTTACGGTGGCGGGCATCGGCGCGCTGGCCAACACTGTCAAATCGGAAGCTCCCGCTACTGGCCATGGCAGGCATTGAACGCTACCCATTACATGTCTCCTATAGCGATAGTTAAGCTGGATCCTGATTCTTTGTGAGAACGGATGAGACCCGGTATTACTTCCCGATGCAGAAGGTGGAGAAAATAAGATTCAAGATATCGTCCGCGGTAGTTTCGCCCGTCAATGCATCCAGATGACGCAGCCCGTTATACAGGTCGAGCAGCAGCATCTCGTGCGGCACATTCGCTGCGAGCGCCGCCTCGGCATCCTGCAATCCGCGCAGTGTTTCCGTCACCGCCTGCTGCTGGCGCAAGTTCGTCATTAGCCCGGCCTCGGCCTCGATGCTGGTTCCATGTCCTTCGCCGCGCATTAACGTCAAAATGCCTGCTTGTAGCTCCGCGATTCCTTCGCCGGTCAATGCCGAGGTCTCAAGCACGCAGGAATTCTCATCGAGAATACGCCGCGCGTCGAGGGCGGCTCCTCCGCGCGGCAGATCCATCTTGTTTACCACCGTGATTGCGCGTCGCGTACGCATTTGTTCCAGCAGCGCGACTTCATCCTGGGTAAGCGTCTCCGCCGCCGCATCGAGCACCAGCAGAATCACATCCGCATCAGCCAGGGCCTCTCGCGACTTTCGAATCCCCTGGCTCTCGGCCTCATCGTCCGATGCGCGCAGCCCTGCGGTATCGATCAGGTCCAGTGGAATTCCGCCAAGGGAAACCCTCTCGGTAACGAGGTCTCGCGTGGTTCCGGGGCTTGCCGTCACGATGGCGCGCTCCCGCTGCACCAGCCGGTTGAACAGCGAAGACTTCCCCGCATTCGGCCGGCCGACGATCGCGAGCGAAAACCCATCGCGGACAACTCGGCCATAGGCGAAGGACGCTGCCAGCGCCGCCAGCGGTTCCGCAATTGCTGCAATGCGCCCGGCGATCGTCACCGTCGGCATCAGGTCAATGTCGTCTTCGGCAAAGTCGATTCCCGCTTCCAGCTCCGCGATCAGGTTGATCAGCGCCTGTTTGATCGGCCGGATGCGGCGCGAGAGAGCGCCTTCCATCTGCTCGGAAGCAATCTTCGCCTGGTAAAGCGTCTGCGCGTCGATTAGATCGCGGACCGCCTCCGCCTGTGTCAGATCAATGCGCCCGGAAAGAAATGCCCGCTCGGTGAACTCCCCCGGACGGGCCAGTTGCGCGCCGTGCCCGATGCACGCGCGAACAAGAAATTCCAGAATCACCGGCGAGCCGTGCGCGGCAATCTCAACTACGTCTTCTCTTGTATAAGAATTCGGCGCTTGAAAATATGTAACGACAGCCTCATCAAGCCGTCTCACGGCTTCGCCATCCGCGCTTTCCGGGTCGAGAATGTCCGCGACCTGCGCTTGAGCGTGAACGAGACCATTCCGCAGCCGCAGCAATCCGGAAGCAATCTCGACGGCCCGCGGCCCCGACAGCCGGACAATCCCAATACCGCCGCGACCGGGAGGCGTGGAAATGGCAACGATTGTCTCCCGCTGCTCCAAAACCCCGGGTGCCCCATGTCTCGCTTCTGAGACATGGGTGGGAGAAGAAGCGGGTGCCCCATCCTTCGCAGTCTCATCGGGAAGGATGGAAGAGGAAGCCGAAGCATCATTCAAAGGAACAGCATCCCGCCGCCAGTCCGCGGTCATCCCCGGCCAAACGTACGCGCCCGCGCGACACCAGTCGCCGGGGCCGACTGCGGCTGCCAATCCTTCGGGTAAACGACCACGTACCGCCGCATGCCTTCTCCGCTGCTTTCGCTACGAATATTTTCATAACCGCGAAGTGCCAGATGCAGCATCCGCCGTTCGCGCGAATTCATCGGCGCGAAGGTATAAGGTTGGTTTGTCAGCCGAACCTGCTCCGCGGCGGTGTCCGCAGCCAGGCGAAGTTCCTGCGCGCGCATCGCCTTGTAACCCCTGGCGTCGAAGGAAATCAGGCCGTGCTCCTCCGGCTCCAGCCGCAGCGCTTTGGCCGCAACGTGCTCCATAGAGCGTAGCAACTCCGCATTGCGCTCCAGCACCATGTCGACATCCGGTCCGGCAATCTCAACGTAAATTTCGCGCGATTCAAACTTGTTCGGGTCCGCCGCGCCTTCGCCGGCGGTGATGCGATATTTCAGGCGCAAGCCTCCGATACCCGTGACCGTCTTCAGAAACGCATCGACTTTTTCTACTGCAGCTTGATAGTTTTCAATCGGCATCGTTTTTCAACCACGCATTCTTCCAGACACTTTGTTCCGCAATCAGCGCCGGACCGTAGCTGGTGGCCGGGCGCCCTTCTTCTTCATAGCACGTTTCATCTGTATCTCGCGCATCTCCTTGCCCAGCTTAGTCCGGTTGATCATCATCTGCTGGCCCATGCCGATCAGGTTGCTCCCAGCCCAGTAAAGCGCCAGCCCCGACGCATAGTGCCAGGCAATGAATCCGCTGAACAGCGGCATCGTGAACGCCATCATCTTCTGCTGCGAAGCGTCGACTCCCGGTTGCGGCGAGAAAAGCTGCACCAGAAATTGCGAGGCGACCAGCACGATCGGCAAAATGTGCAGCGGGTCGGCTGTCGACAAATCATGCAGCCAGTACCAGTGCGCGTTGCGCAGCTCGATTGCGTTTTCCAGCATCTCGTAAAAGGCCCAGATCAGCGGCAGCTGGATCAACATCGGAAGGCAGCTGCCAAACATGTTGACGCCTTCCTTTTTATACAACTCCTGCATCTCCTTGTTCATGTCCTGCTTGCGCGGATCGTCGAACTTATACTTCTTGTATTTCTCCTTGATGTAGTTCATCTGCGGCTGAATGCGCTGCATCTTGATTGAAGATCTCATCGTCGCGAAACGCGTCGGGAAAGTGGCCATCGTCAAAACCAGGGTTACCAGCAGAATCGCCCAGCCCCAGTTGGGCACGATATGCGCGTGAACCCATGCCAGCAGATAAAAGAGCGGCTTCGCAACGATGGAGAACATCCCATAATGCACCAGCGGTACCAGGTTCGGCCCCGTCGCTTTGCCATCCGAGGCCGTCCCGCGGACGCTGCGCAGCACGCTCAGCATCTTGGGTCCGGCGAACAACCGCAGGGAAGTAGTCCCGCTCGCCGCGCCCACCGCCGCACCCAGAACCGGCTGCGAATCAAGCTTGCCTTGGGGCTCCAATGGGTCTTTCGGCACATCCATCATGTGGCGCAGGGAAACAAACGTGCTGGTGTCGGGATGATCCGGCAGGAAGATAGCAGCGAAATAAAGGTCGCTGACTCCTCCCCATTCCAGTTGGCCGGTATTCGTCTCGCCGTCCACTACTTTCTTGGGAGCAATGCTGTCGGCCTTCCCGTTGCTGGATCGGTCAATCTTCTGGTCGGTGGAGTAATTCCGGATCTCGCGCTGATCGCCAAATCCCGCTGGCCACGATAGCAACGCATTCACCGGCGCGCCATTCCGCGTAACCGTCACATCAGCCCGGATCACATAGCTGTTATCGAAATGAAAGACCTTGTGGACCACCAGGCCGCCCGCGGAATAGTCAAATGCCAGATCAGTAGGCGCCGCCTGGTTGCCGGTGGCGGAAGGCACATACAGCGCCTGTGTCATCTGCTGGCGCAAATTTGGATCGGACGTATAGATCGAGAGCGGATAGCCGAACTTTTTCGCCGCCGCTGTGTTTACCAGGTCGAGTGGCTTGTCCTGGTAATCCGTGTACTTTTTCAAAATCCACGAAGTCACCGCGCCGCCATGGTTGGTGAACGTGATCCGGTACAGTTCGTTCTCCACCGTCGTGGTGGTCTCGTGGGCCGCCGCCACCTGCGGGGTCGCTGGAGCATTTGCGGCAGCAGACGCGCTGCCGTCCGAGTTGGTCCCCACCGCTTCCTTCGCTCCGCCCGATATGCTTCCGGAGTTCGCCTGCTCTTTTGTCGCGGTCTGTGACGGAGCCGGGCTGGCGGGCTTCTTCGGGCGAAACATTTGCATGCCCAGCAGAATCGCCAGGAACACTGTCGTGAAAATCAGCAGGGAGCGTGAGTCTTGCTTGCCGCCGCCTTGCTGGTTTGGATTCTTATATTCGGCCAAGGGACTTCCTGTTGATTTCAATTTCCGCAGGTACACAGCCCGTACAAATCATTTCAGAAATGAAGCGGCCTGCATCGGATCGCCTGGATGCCCGCTTACTGTTCGCGGGTTTGGTTCCCGGCATTTCGAATGCGGATTGCGGGTGCTTCTATCGTACCGGTTTTGACGTCAACTTGCAGGAGGAAAGGGTGCGTGCGGAGGTGAAGGGCCTCGCCTGTTAAGACGTGGGTTCATGGCACCGGATCGAAGCCGCCTCGACTCCATGGATGACACCGCAAAATGCGACCGGCAGCCATCGCCGAGCCTCGCCGCCAGCCATGCCGCGCGATGGCCACCGCTGCATATTCAGAACATGTCGGTTGATAGCGGCACCCGCCGCGCATCGGCAACAGCGACCCTCCCAACGCATGGAGCGCCGGCGAAAACCAGCGCTTGTACACCCGTGCCAACGCCTCAATGACGGCTGCGCGGCGCTCCTGTCGATCTGCCATGGATGGAACCGGAACCGGTAGCTTTCGCACAGACTTAATCTATGTCACAGATAGCACACCCAACAATCCAAGTGTGGGTGCCCTAGGTCTCGCTTCTGAGACCTGGGTGAGTTATTTTCCATAATTACGCTTCGAAAGCGGCCCAGAAACTCATCGTGTCATCCTGAGCGACGCGAAAAAACTGCGGTTTGCCGGATAGCACAACATCGTTCACTCCAGGCATCGTTCCATCCATCAACTATGAATCGCCGCCGCCTGCACAGCGCGCAAAGCACGCAAGACGTCCCGCTCAATTTGAGAAAACTCTGCCTCAAGGACCGTACGCCGGGGATGCAGGATCACATCCATGCTGGCCGTCAGTTCAGTGCGATGTTGTCGCACCGCCTCTCGCATCCTGCGCTTGATGCGGTTGCGATCCACCGCATTTCCCAGCACCTTACCCGCCGCCAGCCCGATGCGCGAACCCAGGAACGCAGGCTCCTGTAGCAGATGGTCGCTCATCGAAGGAATTGCGGACAGCTCGTCAACGCGCCCTGGATTGCCGGCCGCTTGTTGCGCAGTCTCGCGCTCGGCACCGCTATGCGAACGTTTCGCAAAAAAATACGTCATCAAAGGGAGCGATTGGCGTTTCCCTTCGCGATATACCCGCTGATAATCCGCATGTTTCCGCAGCCATGCCTCGCGAGGCACATTCCCTGCTCGCCTGCGGAGTGGAGTTGCTGGCTTGACTGGCATCGGGGAACCTTGGAGCAGACTCAAAGTTGGCGCAGGCGAATGATATTGGATTCATTCTGAACCCTTCGGCTTCGCGCAACAAGGCCGGAAACATGTCAATGTTTCTCGGCAGGGCGGCCGGGGGGTGACGATCAAAGGTGTTTGAGTTCTGCTTACAGTGCGTGTGGCGTGCAGAAAATTCAACTGGCAGTTTTCGCGGAGGCTGAAAACTCGCGAAATCCTAGTCACGATAACCCGCGCTGACGGACACGCGCTTGCGGCCCCGGGCGCGGCGGCGCGACAGCACGGCCTGCCCTGCCTTGGTTTTCATGCGGGCACGGAAGCCATGCGTCTTGGCGCGGTGGCGGCGGTTCGGTTGAAATGTGCGCTTCGGCATGTGAGGTACAACTCCTAAAAAGAAATCTTGATAGACAGCAAACTTTGAGTATACCGGAGGATTCCCTCAACACAAAGCCCTTCAAATGAAAGGGGGTTCCCGAATAGCGAGTCATTCTGAACGAAGCGAAGGAATCCAGTGGGTAATCGCAGCCCGGATGTCGGGTGCCCCACGACGCCAACTTTCAATCCGTTTAAAGTGACTGCCGATCATCCGCACAAGCCCAGGAAGCGCGTCTACAGATAGCGGGCAAGAAAGTTGGCGCACGTCATCAGCAGCTTTGGTTGCGAGGCGGCGGAAAACCAGTGTGTCTCATCCGGCAGCAGCTCGACCTGATGTGGAATCTGGTGGCTCTCGAGCACCCCTTGCAGCTTGCGCGCCTCCGACACGGGGACAATCTCGTCCTGGACTCCATGAAGGACAAGCACCGGCGGCATCGCCGAAGTCATGCGATCTTCCCACCCGACCGGGATGCCACCCGACAGCTCAATAACGGCGCGCACGCGAGGGTCCTCCACAGCCAGAGCCAATGCAAGATAGGCTCCCAGCGAAATACCGAGCACGGCAATCCGCTGCGGATCGACGGAAGGACGCGCGGCAATATAGCTGATCGCATCGCGGATCGCAGTGAGCCATTCAGCGAAGTGTCCACCGTCGAGAATGGTCTCGGGAGTGGCCCGTTGTGTGCCGGTCTTGTCAAAATAATGGGCCGCATACGCAGCCATGCCGAAGTTCGCCAGCGCCGGGCCAAAGCGGTCTACCCAGTAGGAGACCGATCCTCCCGAGCCATGTAGCAGAAGCAGTGCTGGATGTGGACCGGCATCTGCCGGTTCCTGTTGATAGATGCGAATGGTGGAGGTCCCACTCTCATAATTCTTCATGAAAAGAGAGATGCAGCCGCCCTGCGATCCGGCCGTCCCCGTCTCCTCTAAATCAGATTCATCGTTGATGCAGCTTGATCGAAATTGGAGTCATTCTCTGAACGAAGCGCAGTGGAGTGAAGAATCCAGAGTTTCTTCTCTTAGAATGCGCTGCGATCCTTCTCTGCGTTCCCGCGGAGCTTACCTCAGCAAAACCGAATAACTCACGTCATTCCCAGAGAAAAAGTCCGCTTCGTCCAAAATAGAAAAGGCTGGACATAGCGCCAGCCTTCCTAAGCTTCGAATGTCTTTTCCGGCGGTGAAGCAGAGCTTCAGATCACTCGCAGCAACAACAGAATAATTACGATCAGCAGGATCAAGCTGATACCGCCGCCGCCGTAGTAGCCCAGTCCCGGCCCCATACGATAGCCACCAAACCCAAAAATCAAAAGCAGAACAATCAGAATGATCAGCATTTTTTCTCCCCTGCGGCGAGTGTCCACCGCGTACAACAGTATAACTACGCCAAAAGGAAAAGGTCCTCTAATTTATTTGTGAAACGTCCTCACCAGCCTCGCTGACGCCGGCCACCCCGTCCAGCGGAAACCAGATGGCGAAAACCGTCCCATGCGAGCTCGGGTCCTGACTGCTGTGGATCGAGATTCTGGCGCCATGTTTTTTCAGGATCCCGGCGCTCACCCACAGTCCCAGGCCCGTTCCGGTCGTTTCCTTGGTCGTAAAAAAAGGCTCGAATATATGTTCGGCCGTCTCCTTTGACATGCCGCAGCCCGTGTCCGCAATGGTGACCCGTATCCCCTTCCGGTTCGTCTTCCAGTCCGTTCCCTCGCGCTCGCGCAGGCAGATCTTTCCTCCACGCGAAGTTGCGTCGGCCGCATTGCTGATGAAGTTCGCAAACAGTTGCCGCAGATCGCCGCTATAAGAAAGGGTCGGGCTGACCGCCGAATATCGCGTTTCCACTCTCAGCCCCGCGGCCACCATGCGTCCCCGGAAAAGCGTCAGTACATCGTTCAGTATTTCCGCCTTCGTGGTCATCAATGGCCGGGTCAACTGGCGGTGAAACCGCAGCGTGTGGGTGGTGATATTCGCGACCCTGGCCAGTTCCTCCTGCGCGATTTTGACGAACTGCAACGCATCCTCGGAAGAAACACCGCTTTCGATCAGATATAGAAGGTTGGTCACCGCTTCCAAAGGATTGTTGATCTCGTGCGCGATCGAGCTGGCAAGCCGGCCTACCGCAGCCAGCTTTTCATTCTGAAGCAACGCATCTTCTACTCGCCTCAACGCAGTCAGGTCCGCCAGAAAAACAGCTACCTCCGGCTCGCCGCCATCCATGTCGGCCAGCAGCGTGGCGCCTACCAGCAATGGAATTCTCCCGCCGTCCTTCGAAAAATAGGCTTTCTCATACGGCTCGGCTTTGCCGAACTGCATCAGTTCCTCGATTGCTTTTTTATCGCGTTCGGCAAATTCCGGGGGTGTCAGTTTGTCCCAATGCACCTGTCCGGACTCGACATCTTCTTTGGTGTAGCCAAGCAATTTCAGCGTGGCGGGGTTGAGATAGCTTAGATTTCCTTTCAGGTTGCCAATTACCACTCCAACGTTCGCCTCTTCGATCAACCGGCGAAAACGATTCTCGCTCTTCTTCAAACGCCGTTCGGCAAGAACTTCTTCCGTTGTTTCGTTGCAAACGACCAGCGTTCCCCGGATAGCGCCCTCGCCATCGAAAATTGCGCTGTAACTATAAATCCAGTAAATGTCTTCGAGCGTTCCATTCCGGTGAATTGGAATCAGCATGTTTCGCTGAAAAGTCGGTGTCCCATCCCGCATCACCGCCTCAATCTGGGGTGCGATCAAGAGCCAGATTTCAGGCCAGCATTCCTTCCCGCGCTGGCCAAGCGCCTTCGGATGTTTATCGCCTCGAAGAATGGTGCGATACGCGTCGTTGTAAAACTGGATGAGTTCCGGCCCCCACCACAGAAACATCGGCTGCGGGCACGACAGCATCATATTGACGACGGTCAGCAGGGATTCTGGCCAGTTGGCCACCGGTCCCATTGGACTGTTGTCCCAGTCAAACGCTCGTGTCCGATCCGCCATCTCACCACGCCCCACAATACGGAGGGTGCCGCTAGGGGAAAATTCGCGGGCGTGATATCCATCCTCGGCGTCGATTTGGTGTTCCATCCTGGCCATCACTAAAGTTGGATGCGATTCGCACGTATACACCCATTATTTGTAAGGTTCGGTCAGGCAGCCAACATTACCAGTCGGGTGTGAGTACAGGTGCCCCATCCTACGCGTTCTTTGCGTAGGATGGGATTCCCAATCACGCCCCAAGACTCTGATGATGCTCGATCTTCTCGTGCAAATATAGGCGCTGGATCAGGACCAGCGCCGTGGCCGCCAGTGGAGTCGCAATGGCCACGCCCAGCATGCCCGTCAGAATCCACATCAAAAATTGCGCGAGAATGGTCACGATCGGCAGCAGCCGGACTGCCCTTTTTTGCACCAGCGGGGTAAGAACATAGCCCTCCAGAATGTGGACGCCGAGATAAAGGATCAGCACGTAAAGCGCTGTCCTCGGACTCTGCCCCAGGGCCACCAGCACGGCCGGAATCTCCGAGAGCAGAGCGCCCAGGTAGGGGATGAAGATCATCACTCCCGTAAAAATGCCGAGAGTAAACGCCAGCGGCACGCCCAGCGCTCGCAGCCCGATTATGGTGGCAACGCCCAACACTGCCATGGGAACCAGTTGGCCGAGTACCCACCAGCGCAATGTGTACACCACCTCCGAAGCTACCTGCCGTGCTTCTTCTCGATGTGCCGCCGGCACCAGGCGCAGCAGTCCGTTCGCATAATTCTTGGGATGGAGCGCGGCGTAAAACCCCACCACCGCAACGATGATTGCCGCGGCAATTGCGTCCAGCAGCCCTCTGACCACATGCGCAAGCTTGGAGCCTGGATTCGAACCCGCCATTGCGCGGTCCGCGAACCGGACGACATACCGGCCCCATTTCACCCGGTCCAGATAATCCTTGGCCTGCGCCAGGGATTGCGGAATGATATGAAGAATCTGGACCGTCTGCGAGATCACGCGCGGAACGATGAACCATGCGACAAGGGCAATCAGAACCAGCAGTCCGCAGATGACAGCGGCGAAGGAAAGCCTGGGGCCAAGCGGGGTGTGGCTTTCGATCCACTCCGCCAATGTGTGAAGAATGATGGCCAGCAGCAAACCGGCAAACGTCAGGAAAATAAGCTCCCAGGCGTACCAGACAAACAGAAAAATCAGCGCGATCCATACGATCCAGAGCAGCGTGCGCTTGATCACACGAAACGTCTCATCCGGGGCCATCGGCATATGGATGAGATGGGATTACTCCCAAGCGGGAAGCTAACAGCAGCTTTTATAGCCATGCCGTCGTACTTACAGTGGGTGCCCCAGGTCTCGATTTTGAGACCTGGGATTCTCTCCGGTTCTCACGTACGAAAGCACGCGGCCAGAGACCTAGTCAACAACCGAAAACACCGGCTTCGTCAGCGTCCCCGCCACGCGGATCGGGAAAGCCAGCTTCCCCTTCTTCAAGTCCGCTCCCTTGAACACCCGCGCCAGGACATTGGTAAAGAAGCCCTGCTTCTTCAAAATGGTGGCGGTGCCGCGATAATCCATGCCGCCATTCACCTCGTCCAGGTTGCCCGATCCATCCACGTCGATCCCGTAAAAGTCCAGACCAAGTTTCCGGTTGTAAATGTGATGGTTTCTCAGCTCCATATCGCCCGCGAAGGAAGAGAACGCCGAAACCGGCAATGCCGCCGCGCCGGAGCTTCTGAACCGCTTCATCTCCGCCATGCTCTTGCTCCCGTTCAGGCTCGGGAATCCGCCGTTGCGAATAGTGAAATGGCCGCCGCCCTCGATGCCGGCGAGCGGATTGGCGGTGTGCGTGACCTCTCCGGCAAGCTTCAAGTCCGCCTGCATCATGCCGGTCATCTTCGCCGGGCCCGACTGGAACTCCCTGAGCAGATAAGGAACCCCGATGCCGCTCACCTTAAGGTCCGTATTGAAGGTCGGGTTCTTCCCCGAAAAATTAAAAGTGAAGTCTCCGCTGGCCTGTCCACGATACGTTGCGGCCTTGAAATTCTTGAAGGTAAGCTGTTGTGGTGATATCCGAAGCTGCGAATGCACAGTTTTCAGGTGGATATCTCCGAAACGCGCTGTATCCGCGTCAAGGTTGCCTGCGACCGTTGCGGAAGCAGAATTCTTCTTGTTGAAGTTGATCTGCTTGATTTCCGCGGAGAAATTGGCGACCTCAAAAACGACCGGGCCAGGTGTGTCCGCCGGATCGACCAAAGCCGATCCCAGCAGCGTTCCCTTTTTTATCTCCAGGCTTGCGATCGATCCCATCGAGAAGCGCAAAGGCTTGCGAACCGTCTCCTTCAGCCGGGCAGGGTTTTGAAAATTCCAAAGGCCGTCCGGGTCGGAGATAAAATCGATCACCGGTTGGTCCAGCACCAGGGACCGGATCGAGATCTGGCGCCGCAGCAGCAAGCTCATCTCAACCACAGCGTCGAGTCTGGGCACCTTGAGAAAATCGCCGGCTGGAAACGGTTTGGGATTTTTAACCTCCAGACCGTAGACCCGGACCATCATCGTAGGAAACAAGCGGACCTCGATGTGCTGGATTTGCATCTGCAATCCAGTCTTCTGCTGCAGGTCGGCAATGATCCGGGGAAGATAACGATCCGGATTGTGGAGCGCATACCATCCCGCTGCGCATAAAAGAACGATTGCGCTCAACACAACAATCAGCACGACCTTGAAACGAGTAGCCATCGAACTCCATTATGATGCCTTCAAACACCAAAGGAAAAGGCGCCTTCACCGTTGCATCCTGCATCCGGCATCCGAACCGCTCGGTTGGGTCTTGCATGTTCAATCCGAGTGGCGCTTAATACGGAGCATGTCCACCCGCCGCTTCCTTCTATTCCTTATAATTCTGGCAGCATCATCTTTCTCCGCACAACTCCAGGCCAAAACCGTCACGCTCGGCCCGTCGGACAACCACACTACAGTCGCGCTCAATCTCGGCGACACCCTGGTCGTTGCACTTCAATCCGCCAAATTGGGCGATTATCGCTGGCAGGCGCATCTGGCGCCCTCCTCGCCGCTGACTGCGCTCAACGATCAATACACGCCGTCGCCCGGCCCGGACCGAGGCATGGGAACGCACACCTTCCGCTTCAACGCGGCTCGCGTGGGTCAGACAATTCTGGCACTCGGTTTCGATCGGCAAGGCAAGGCGGGCCCCGCGCCACAAACGACTTCCACGTTCTCAGTAAATGTAAGTGTCAAGTCGGGCGAGCCAGGTGAGACTTCGGAGGCCAGCCGATATGCGGGTACGGCCCAGCGGATCGCGGTGTACAAGGGCACGATGTCCTGCGCCGATTGCAGCGGCCTCGCTACCGAGCTGCGCCTCTATGCCAAAGGAAAATTCGCCACGACGGATACCTTCTTCATCCGCACCCAGATCTATCTTGCAACGCGGGACGGAGACCGCACTTACGCAGACCGCGGTGAATGGTTTGTGTTGAAAGGCGATGCGGTCAATCCACAGGCGACCGTCTATCAACTCATTCCGGATGGCTCCGGGCGATCCGAGTATCTGCTATCGCAGGGAAATTCGCTGACTCCACTGGATTCGAAGATGCGGCCCATCAACCTGCCCGCGAACAGCAAAATCAATCTGTCTCTCCACCGCGTCCCCTAACAAACGCGATGGCGCAGCTTGTGGGATCCTACGACTGATTGTTCGCGTCATCGACGCCGGGTGCCCCACTCAAGCCAAAGGACGGCTTGAGTGGGATGTGATGCCAGGTCCGATGTCTCGTTTCGAGACGCGGGACCTCATTTCCCGCTACTTGTTCAGCTGTTCCATCAGGTTGTTGATCATGCGATTCAGGTCCGTGTCGGAGTGGCGGAGCTCATCGATCTTGGCGATCGAGTGCATCACCGTCGTGTGGTGCTTGTCGCCGAAGTGGCGTCCAATCTCCGGCAGCGAAGCCTCCGTCAATTGCTTCGCCAGATACATCGCGATCTGCCGCGGAACCACGATGGCCCGTGAATTGTTTTTCTGCTTCAGCTCTGCGATTCTCATGCCGAACTGCTCGGCCACCGCGCGCTGAATCACTTCAATCGTCACCCGGCGAACCTGCGTGTCGATGAACTGCTTCAGGCATTGCTGCGCTACGGCGAGAGAAATTTCCACGCCGTGCAGGCTGCACCAGGCCACCAGGCGCGTCAACGCGCCTTCCAGCTCGCGCACATTGGTGCGCACGTTCGATGCGACAAACAGCGCCACATCGACCGGCAGCGTGACGTGTTCGTTCTCGGCTTTCTTTTGCAGAATCGCAACTTTGGTTTCAAGGTCCGGCGGCTGAATGTCGGCGATCAGGCCCCACTCGAAACGGTTGCGCAGACGGTCTTCAATCTCGGCCAGCTCTTTCGGCGGACGGTCCGACGCAATCACGATCTGCTTCATGCTTTCGTGCAGCGCGTTAAAAGTGTGGAAGAACTCTTCCTGCGTGCGCTCCTTCTGCGCGAGAAACTGAATGTCGTCAATCAGCAGCACATCGACCGAGCGATACTTATCGCGAAAGCTCGACATGCGGTCGTAGCGCAGAGAGTTGATCATCTCGTTGGTGAACTTCTCGCTCGACACATAGCAGATGGAGGCCTGCGACTGGTGGCGTTTCACTTCGTGGCCAATGGCATGCATCAGGTGCGTTTTGCCGTTGCCCACCGAGCCATAGAGGAACAGCGGGTTGTACGCCTTCGAAGGCCGCTCGGCGACCGCTTCGGCGGCGGCGCGCGCAAACTGATTGCCATTGCCAATCACAAAAGCGTCGAACGTGTAGCGCGGATTCAGTTGCGCGGCGGTGTCCCAGTCAAACCGCGACTGCTGCGGTGCACCCGCCGGAGTGTTGCTCGGAATGCGGCTGCGCGTCAGGCCGCCGGAGCGCGCCGGCTGCGGAGCAAACCCGCCATCCTGCCGGACCCGAGGCGGAGGCGCTTCCTGTTGAACGGCTTCGAACGATACTTCGTCGACCTCCACTCCCAGCTGATCGACCGCCTCTAAAATCAGATCGTTGTACCGCTCGCCGATGTGCTCAAACTCGCGCGTGGGCACGCTCACCACCAGCACCCGGCCTTCAATGCGGCCAAAGCGCGTCGGCTTGAACCATGTGTCGAACGACTGATGATTGATCTTTTTCTCCAGCGCCGTCAGAATGCGAAGCCAGGGATTGATGGTCGAAGAGGCTGTTGCGGGAAATGACATTCTATTTTCACTTTCAACGTTGCGGGCGCCCGGAGCGGATGTGGATGGAAAAAACGTCACACCGGAAAATGCGCTTCGTGGCCAGAAAAACGAAACAGAATCCATCGTCCAGAATATGGACCACGGACCCAAAGATCGTATCAAGAAATACTAGCTATCAGATTGCCGGTGGTCCCGTGAAATGGCCGTCTACGGGGGGAGCCGGACACATCGAAACGGGTTCATCGGAAGACATCAGCGAAGCCGATACTAGCACATTGAGACCCGCGAAGGCAGCAGCGTTTCCGGATCAAAATTCTTTTTTTTCTAAACTGCACCAGCAGTGGTGAAGACGCGTCTCCCGATGTCATTTCGGATCAACGGAACACGATCGCGCAAAGAAAATTTCTAGAGGTGCCAAAACTTTTTTATTTACACATATGAAGACAAAATTGGACGGCCAGGTGCTGGGTGCCCCATCCTAGCCGCGTTCCTTGCGGCTAGGGTGGGATTGAGAAAAAGCATTCGAGCAAAAGGTAAACCTCAATCCCCACGTCTGTCCGCGCTGGGGATGACTCTCGCGCAAACGCGTCAATGCATGCAGCGGCCGTTCCACGCCGCGCGCGAGAGACCTGTCGCGGGAATGCCTTTGGCCGGCTGGTAAGCTTGCATACGTTAAAAAGTGTTTTCGGGGTGTGACTCTTGAACAGTCAAAACAATCGGCAAAATTTAGGAGGAGCGTTCATCCAAAAACTGTTTTTTTTCGTTTGGATTCTCGCGGGGCTCATCCTGACTACCCACCGCCCAATGCTCGCCCAGTCGTCAGCAGACGCGCGGATGACGGAGATTTTGCCGCTAAGTGGAGATGACTGGAAGCTGGGTTCCTTCGAGATGGACGAGGGTGGAAAACACGGAGCGTTTCTTCCCGCCTTCGACGACCATCTGTTCCGCACGGTAAAAGTTCCTGGCGAGGTTCAATTGCAGATCGGCCTCAGCGGCATGGATCTTTATTACCAGAGCAAAGCATTGTCCCTGGTGAACCGGAAGGAGTGGTGGTACAGGAAGCGGTTCAAAGTCAGCCGGCAGAAAAGCGGAAAGCTCAACCGGTTGATGTTTGACGGTGTCGACTACTTTGCGACCGTCTGGCTGAACGGCAAAAAACTGGGAGAACACGAAGGAAGTTACGTGCCATTCTCCTATGACGTCACCGACCAGCTGCGCTATGGCGGCGACAATGTGCTCGTGGTGAAAGTCACCTGCCCCTGGATTCCGAAAGGCCGCGGCTTTCTGGAGTACATGAAGGGAAATTGGACCGCCGTTAGTGCGGGTGACCAACTGCACCTCAATCAGCCGCCGTATTTCCTGGGCGCCTTCTGGGACGGTACTCCCAATGACGGCAATGCGACACTCCCCATGGGATTATCGCGAAATGTAAAGCTGGTGAGTTCCGGATTTTCCGTCGTCGAGGATGCATTTGTCTCGACCAGGTCTCTCAATCCCGATGGAAGCGCCACACTCGCCATTTCAGGAACCATCGGGAACCACAGCAACCACGACGTCAACCGCAAACTAAGACTCACGATTACTCCGGAGAATTTTTCCGGAGAGCCGCTTACTCTTCCAGTGCGGGCTTTGACACTTCATCCCGGAGGAAATCATTTTTCTCTGGAGACAAATGTTAAAAATCCACATCTATGGTGGAGTTGGGACCTAGGGAAACCAAATCTTTACAAACTGACGGCTGCGATTTCTCCGCAGGCAAGCGACGGTCGCAGCGTAGTTTTTGGCATTCGCACTATTACTGTGAAAGGTGAGATGAGCTACTGGCTCAATGGCCGGCGTCTTTTTCTCAAGGGCGCCTGGTATCCAATGTCGGATTACTACGGCAGCAAGACACCTCACGAGACCTTTGTGAAAGATCTCGAGCTGGTGAAGGCGGCAAATCTGAACCACCTGGTTGCTTTTACAGTCGTCGAAAAACCCGATTTCTACGACCTCTGCGACCGGCTTGGAATTCTCCTGATCTTTGAGCTGCCATTCGAGCAGAGCGGCCCGATCGATGTTCTGTCTCCCTCCAATCCTCGCCGAGCCACCTATGTCAAAGAATCGCTGAGCCAGGTGCAACAGGTTCTTGTGGAGCTTCGCAGCCATCCTTCTATCATCGAATGGGCGGCCTTTGCCGAAGCCCACGAAAAGAGCGGCAACTGGGGCGTCGGCAATTGGAACTTCGACCAGTATGGATATGGTCCGTTTGCCGCCCAGATCGGCAAGCTGGTGGAGAGCTTTGATCCAGGAACGATCTATCATCCAAGCCTCTGTGATCTGGGCGAGCAGCACTTTTGGGAGGGTGCCGCCGGCAATGGCGTTGATGGAAGCTATCGCAGCCATTTCCATGCCAGCGCCGGTTTAGTGTCGGAATATGGCTCGCTCTCTCTGCCAGTTTTGGAAAGCTTCAAAAAAGAAATCCCTTCCTCGGATATGTGGTCGCAGCAGAGCAGCACTTCCCCGCGCTGGTACAACCTCCCCATCGATATCTCCGCCTATGCTTATCTGACCAGCTACACTTACGATGGTCTTGCGAGCACCCTTGACCGAGTGAATCAATATGTAGATCGTCATGTCCGGTCAGCCCAGGATCTGGTGAATGACTCTCAGCTGTATCAGTCTTTTTTATTGAAGTATGCGACCGAAGCCTACCGCAGGAAGAAGTACGACCCGATCAATGGCACGCGCATCTGGGACTTCGGAGAAGTATGGCCGGGGATTCGATGGGGTGTCGTTGATTATTACCGTGTTCCCAAGATGAGCTACTATTTCCTGAAAAATTCCCAGACCCGCTTCCTATTGACCTTTGCCTACGAGGATGAGCTCGAGTCTCAACCCTCCGGCACGCAATTGCGGATTCCCGTCTGGATCGTCAACGATCACCCGAATGCCGAAACCACCACAGTCCACTGTAAAATTCAGGATTTGTCAGGTCGCATCGTCTGGCAAAAGGACTTCACAGGTGTTGTCCCCGGGGATGGAAAAAAGGAAATGGGCGTAGCGCAATGGGTCACGCCGGATGCGACAGGAGTTTACGTTCTGACCGGCCACGCCATCGGGAAAGAGAACGGACTTCAGGCCTCGAACTCTTCTTTTATCAAAGTGACTCCAAAACTTTTTTCACGCTCTCTCAATGTCTTGTTGATTGGCCAAAAGAAATACAGCCTTCCAATTGCCGAAATGGTTCGCGCGGTGGGAGTGAGCGTGGACGTCATGGATGAAGCATCCCTGGCGCAATTCGTCCGCTTGAGCAATGGAGAAGAACTCCGAAAAAAATATGCTGTGATCTGGCTCGCTTCGTTCGATTCCATCTGGAGACTGTTGGATAAGAGCGAGGTGGAAGGGTTAAAGACGGCCGTCGGCGGTGGAACAGGGTTCATCCACACCGGCGGCCGAGGCAGTTTCCACGGCGGCTTTGGAGAAGGAGCGACTCTCGATCTGACCGGGCTGGACGATATCCTTCCGGTCAAACTCCAAAACCGCTATGACTTGGTTCTAGGACAGCCAGTACAACGCCCCGCCGGGCCCACGCAGTTTTCCCCGATCAAAGATATCCGCCAGACGGAAGGCGCGGGCACGGATTGGAGTGACAGCGGATTGAAAGAAATTGGGTTGTCGGGATTCAACGACACCGCGTTAAAGCCGGACGCGCACGAAATCTTCAGCATCAACGGCCGTCCTTTATTTGTTACCGGGCAATATGGTCACGGACGGACCGTGGCGTTCACCGGATTCACTCCTGCGATAAGCGACAGCGACACGGAATGGGTCGTGGACCAGAAACTCTATGCGGACCCCATCAACAAAGCTTATTTACAAATATTCATGCAGCTGCTGGTTGCGGCTACCGGAGAAAAACCGCAGACGCCCTATAAGACGATTCTGGCGAAGAGAGCAGAGCCGCTTTTCGAAAACCTGAAGAACCTTCCGCCCGCGGAGATAAAAACACCATTGATTGTGAGCGGGGAAATATCATTGGGTCGTGGCCATTTCTCCCTTCAGCTCACCAACAAGGATCGATATGCCCGCCTCCTTCGCGTGCGTGCAAAATGGAACGGCGAACCCCCGGACTCTCCCTGCCTGGTTCTTTACAGCGACAACTATTTCGATCTTCTCCCCGGACAATCCAAAACGATTGAGGGTGAGCTGTTCCTTCCCGATGTCAAGACCAACTCTATCTCCGGAATTTTGACCGTCCAGGGCGTTAACGTACCGCCTACTGAGATCGCAGTGAAGCTTCAATAGAGGGGTGCCCCGATAAACTAGGGTGGGATAAGAAAAGTAAATTCGAATAGAAAGTAAACTCGTAATCGGGGTGCCCCACATCTCGACTTTGAAATGTGGGATCAATCATTTCGGCAAATTGTTTGTTCCTATGCAATAAGTCACGCCGAAGCATCCGAAACTGCCTTCCGCGACCTCTTGCGCAAAAGAGTCAGGGGATAAACCACCATCCCCGCAAGCGCGAGCGCAGCCCCGAAAATAATGGCCGGCACATGCGGCGACAGGCGATCTCCCCGCGCTGCCCAGATCGTGAAGAAAACCAGCAGCGCCGGCGCAACTCCAAGAGCCACCGTCATGCCAGTACCTCCGGGCACGCGGAATGGCCGCGCAAGATCAGGTTCCCGCAACCGCAACACCACCAGCGCGACGAATTCCAAAACAAGACTCAGTCCGTAAAGCATAATGTCCAGTTCCAGCAGCCGCGTCAGATTCAGTCCCAGCGCCAGCCCCCATCCAGCGGCGCAAACCAGCACCGCAACCCAGGGGACGCCGTTCTTCATGCGGCGCGCCAGCACACCCGGCAGCAGTCCCTCGCGCGCCATCGCTGCCGGAACACGCGCATAAGAAAGCGTGAGCGCGTTGAACATGGCAACCCCGGTCAGCGCGCCACCGGCAACAACAGCGAACGCGAGCCAGGACGCAATCCGCGGCCCCAGAGTTCCTGCCGCGACCGTCCGCGCAACGGCCACCCAGGAGCCGGTCACAAACGTTGACGCCGGAATTCCGCTGAGCCCCACCACCGCAACCGGCAGTACATAGCTGGCCGTCACCAGCAGAACGGCGGCCATCATCGCGCGAATGTAGTTTCTCTGGGGAGCATCCACTTCGCGCGCAATCGTCGAAGCATTGTCCCAGCCCATGTAGTTCCACAGCACGAACAGCAGCGCGGGTATCATGCTGCCATGCAGCGGTCGCGCAAGGTACGCTGAGCGCAAAGAAGACACCGCGGGATGGACAATGATCCACCACAAGCCGCAGCCCACGATGCCAAGAAAAGGCATCAACAGCAACGCCAGCATCCACAACGAACCCTGGCCCACCGAATATGCGCCGCGCAAATTCCACGCCACGCACAGCACCACCACAGCCAGCGACCAGGCAACGCCGCGGTACCCGGCCGTCAGCGCAGGATCAAGCTGCGAAACATAGGCGACGGCCAGCGCTGGATAAATCGCCATATCGAAAACGCTGGCGGCAAGCGAGAGCCACGCCTCTTGAAATCCCCAGAAGCGACCCAGCGCCCGCGCGACCCATATATAGAAACCGCCCTCTTCCGGCAAAGCACTGGCCAGCTCGCCAATCATCAAAGCGGTGGGCAAACTCCACAGGATGGGAACAACGCACAACAGCAGCAGCGCCCGCGCGTAGCCAGCCTGCCCAACAATATCTTCCAGCCCATATGGGCCGCCCGACACCATGAAGTAGGTGGCGGCAACCAGCGGAAGCAGCCGCAACTTACGCATCGCCGCATGCGCTCCGCGGCTATGGCGTGAACTGCCGGATTGGAGTGGCGTATCGACGGCGAAGTATCCGTCCAGCGGAAATAACCCTGTTCGAGCGTAACAAATTAAGGTGTCCCATCCCTCGCGCTTTTTAATAGTCGGCTGGCCAATGGGAGTCATTCCGAGCGCAGCGAAGAATCCAGAGAGTGTTCGCTGGGATTTCACCGCCATTACCCTCTGGGTTCTTCGCTGCACCCAGGCGGATATTAATCGGAATGCCCACCCGCTAACGGGATTTCTTTTCCCAGCCCGGCGGCGGCGTACCAAAAGGTCCAGCCTTCCAGAACGGATCATAGTTCCACGCCGCCTGCGCAACAGCCACCGGATTCGCAAGCGCCAGCCATGCAAGCGTCGTCGCCAGCGACAGGGCCACGCGTCGATCCTCCATCCGCCGCAGCGCCACATCGAGCGACGCCACCGTCACCCCGGTATACGCGAAAGTGACCAGCGCTGCATTGATCGGCGAACGCAGCCCGAAATATGCCGTCTCGAACAGCGCGAACAATGACCACGCCGCCGCCTGCAGCCGCAGAAATTCCGTGCGGCCTTCCGTTTCAACAGGCATATTTAAGACGTGCAGGCCGCCGGCAATCGAGGAGGCGCTGTTGATGCTCCACGCAATTGGAAACGCCGCGCCGGGAGGAGCGAAGATGGGCAGCCGCTCCATCCTGTAAGCCTCGCGATCATCTTCTCCCGCGTTCCGTACATCCGCATCTGTCAGCCTCCCTGCCGCCGCTCGAAGAGCCCACTGCGCCGCCTGAACACCCGCATAAAATGCCAGCCCATGCCACCATCGATATCGCGTGACCTTCATACTTTCGTCAGATGCGAACGGCTGCAAGCGCGTCCCGGCATTCACATTCTTCGCTTGTGACTTTCTTACAGCTGCGATATGATTCGCATCGCAGCGCTGGAGGCTTCATGAACAGATCAAAGGCTTTTTTCTTCGCGGCTATTTTCGTTTTTCTGAGTTGCTCCTGTTCCCACCTGCGGGCGCAGAGCGGCATTACCAACCAGCGTGGACGACGCATCACCTGCGCCTCCGACGATGGCAGGCGGCATTATTGCCCGGTGAACATCGGCCCCGGCGCGCGGATGGTGAATCAGCGCAGCGGCTCGCCCTGCATCCAGGGTTCCACGTATGGCTTTGATCGCCGCGGCATCTGGGTAGATCGCGGCTGCCGCGCCGACTTCATGGTAGGCGGCGGCGGCGGCGTGCAACGGCCGCCATATGGGGGAGGAGGACCAATGAACACCATCACCTGTTCCTCCAATAACGGTAGACGGATCTTCTGTCCCGTGAACACGAGCGGCGGCGTGCGGATGGTCAATCAGCGAAGCGGTTCGCCCTGCGTACAAGGTTCCACCTGGGGCTTCGATCGTCGCGGAGTTTGGGTCGACCGCGGCTGCCGCGCCGACTTCGCCGTAGGCTTCCGGCGCTAACCGGCGCCACGATCATCTACCGTGCCCATCCTTCGCAGCATCATCGCGAAGGATGGGGCACCGGCTATGTCGGTAATCGCAGTCAATTCATCCATCTGCATTCAATCCACGCGTTATTCGGCGACTTACAGATACGCTTCTCTGCAGCGTCCCGCTTGAAAATTCAGATTCGCCGAGTGCGGCAAGCGGCGCTTAGATGCAAAGAAATTCGATCCGTTTATTTACGCACAAGATAGTCATTTGTTTTGCATTTACCCGTTCCGGCCTCCGAAAAATTACCTTCAGCCAATCCAAGCGACATCGCGCGTCGTACAGGCTACAGGAGGTCATTATGAAAATGACTGAAGAAACCGAGAACCTCACTCCCGAACAGGAGTTGAACAGGATTAGCTATTTTCGTTCTTTGAACCGTCGTCGCTTTCTAACAGGCCTTGGAACCGCCGGCGTAGCTGCAGGCGCCGCGATGGTTCTGGGTTGCACCGGCTCCACGGGTGGCATGATCAACGCCGTGCCCCCGGTCATGGGCGGCACTCCCCAACCCAACGACGTTCTCAACTTCGCTTTGAATCTTGAATATCTCGAAGCCAGTTTTTATCTCTACGCCACCACCGGAACCGGCCTCTCCAGCACCGATATGGGAACAGGCACGGGGCTGGGTACGGTCACCGGCGGCGCCATGGTCACGAACTTCACTCCCACCATGAAGGCCATCGCGCAACAAATCGCTGCGGATGAACTCACCCATGTAGAGCTGCTTCGCTCCGCCCTGGGTAGTGCGGCCGTTCCCATGCCGAATATCAACCTGGCCGCATTAGGGACTGTCAATAACCAGAACCTCTTCCTGCTGGTCGCACGCGCTTTTGAGGATACCGGAGTCAGCGCCTATCTGGGCGGAGCTGGTTACCTTGCGAGCAGCACTTCGACTCTACAGACGGCAGCGCAGATCCTTGCTGTTGAGGCGTACCATGCCGCCAACATTCGCCAGAACATTATTCAATTGGGACTGACCGCCATGGATAAGGCCACGGATTCCATGGATGTGCCGACCGGTTCAATCGATTCGGGCTCAGGGGCAAATAAGTATTTCTGTGACACGAAGGCCCTGGCCATCGTTCGCACTCCCCAGCAGGTATTGAATATCGTCTATGCCACTACGGGAACAGGCATTACCAAAGGCGGCTTTTACCCGAACGGCCTGAACGGGACCATCGTCTCAACCTAGTTCATAAGCTCATAGTGAGTGTAGTCGGACGGCAACGTAGTCATTCTGAATGAAGCGCAGCAAAGTGAAGAATCCAGAGGGTATTCGACCGGGTAGCACAGCCATTACCCTCTGGATTCTTCGCGGAGTTCCCCTTGAACGCAGCCGAAAGGCTCACAATGACAGGCGTCCATGCTGTCGGACAATACAGACTCTCAGTTCTATCGGGTTCGCCTCCACGAGCATGCCGGAAAATTGGCATGCTCCTTTTTTCGTGATCGGCTACAACAGGGTCGAGGTCATTAAAGCCGAGGGGCGGCAGGGTAGATTTCGGCCAGAAGGCAACCCGAACTTTGCCATGATTCTCTTACCGTTTGTAGAGATCGATTCCAGCTATTCAAGTCGCGGTGTTTCAGGCATGTTGTAGCTGCATATCGTGAATAATGAATAAATGGATCGATCTCCGTCAGCGGGGTGCAACCGGCAATGCCTTCTGCTTCGGACCATGCGTATCGAACAAAAATATTCAACGATTTATTCCGCGAATTCCATGAAACATCTTTCGCGGTCCGCAGCGCGGATGGCTGGCACTGGGCCTCCTCGCTCAACGAAGCCCCGCAATGCACGCTGGTCTTCAACACCGCCGCCGCCTGGCGCGCGCTCATGGAAGACCCCACAGAGCGTACACTCGGAGAGGCTTTCATCGATGGAGAACTGGACGTCGAGGGCGATCTCTTCTCCGTCTTCCCCATCCTGCATTACATCCTGGAGCGTCCGGTAGGCTCCCGCTACAGTATTCTGCGCACCCTCTGGCATTCTTCCTCAGATTTCGCCCGATTGCTGCGGCACGGGCCGCGCCACTCCATGGCCCGGGACCGCGCATCGATCTCCTACCACTACGATCTGCCCATCGATTTCTATCGGCCCTGGCTCGGCCCTACCCTCGCCTACTCCTGCGCCTACTTTCGCGATCCTTCTGAAAGCCTGGAATGCGCGCAGACCAACAAGCTGGAGTTGATCTGCCGTAAGCTCGCGCTGCGCCCCAGCGATAGCTTCCTCGACATCGGCTGCGGCTGGGGAAGTCTGGTTTTGCATGCCGCTTCGCAATATCAGGCCGCGGCCTACGGCATTACGTTAAGCAAGGAGCAGGCCGCCATCGCGGCCAGCCGCATCTCCCACGCGCAGCTCGAAGATAAATGCACCGTGGAGCTGCGGGACTACAGGACCATGCCGGAGATGCCCACCCGTTTCGACAAAATCGCCAGCGTCGGAATGTTCGAGCATGTGGGCCTCAAGAACCTGCGCGACTACTTCACCATCGCGCTCCGCATGTTGCGTTCCGATGGCGTCTTCCTGAACCATGGCATCGCGCGCTCCGCCACTTCCGTCTTCTCGAAAGATTCCTTCATCGACAAATATGTCTTCCCCGACGGAGAGCTCGTCACCCTGCCCCAGGTGCTGGCGATGGCCGAGTCCGTCGGCTTTGAAGTCCGCGACGTGGACAATCTCCGCAGCCATTACGATCGCACGCTGCGCCTGTGGGTGGACAACCTACAGCAAAACGCCCGCACTGCGCTCAACTATGTTTCCGAGCGGACCTACCGCATCTGGCTGCTCTACATGGCCGGTTCGGCGGACGCTTTTCGAACAGGAAATATCGAGCTCTATCAGGTGCTCCTGAGCCCTCGTCCCGGCAAGCCATTGGACACCGTCACCACGCGGGAAAACTGGTATCAATGTTGGTCGACCGCCGCCTCGAAAGCCGCCGTTTTGTAGACAAATCGGCCCGGTGCCCCACCTTGGCCGCGTCTTTTGCGGCCAGGGTGGGATACGATGATATCGATGCAGCCAGTTCTTAAACAAACAGCGCAGATGAAGCCGCCTGGAAGTAAGCAGGCTTTTCAAAATTGTCCAGAAACCCAATTGCATGAAGGGGACAGGCTTCAGCCCCTTAAAATTACCAGGGCTTTAGCCCCCGAGGTTGGGAAATTAGAAATCCGCAGAGTTTCTGGACTATCCGTCCCCAACATCCCATGCCTGCTGGTTTTTTCTCTCGCCATCTGTTCCCTCGCCAACGCCCAGGCAACATCGCCGCAGCAACTCGTGCAACAGGTCGTCCACAATGAGATTGCCGCCAACCAGAACGACCATACCCACTGGATGTATCGCGACGCCGACAAAACCCCTGCGAAAGACACAGTAAAACTGATTATCGAGACCGGCGACGGCAAGGTTTCAAAGACCATCGAACTCAATGGCCATCCGCCCACCCCGCAGGATCGGGAACAGGACCGCGCGAAGACGGAGAAGGTCGTCAACGACCCTTCCGAACGCGACCGGCAACGCAGAAACAGCGCGCATGACGACAAGCAGGCCATTTCCATGATGGAGATGCTGCCGAACGCGTTTCTCTGGACTGCCGCCGGGGAATCGAACGGCGAAATCACTCTGCATTTCAAGCCCAATCCCGCATTCCAGCCGCCAACCTATGCCTCGCGCGTTTTCGGCGCAATGGCCGGAGAAATGGTCGTCGATGCCCAGCAAAAACGCCTCAAGGTTCTCAACGGAACTCTTATTCAACCAGTGGAGTTTGGCTGGGGTCTGCTGGGAAAGCTGAAGGAAGGCGGGACCTTCCGAATCATCCGGTCAGAAGTCGCCCCGCGCGAGTGGGAGATCACCCAGACCCACGTCCACATCGAGGGTCATGCCCTCCTCTTCAAGAGCATCAGTGAGCAGGAGGATGAGACAACCAGCAATTACAAGCGGACCCCGTCTTCACTCACCATCCAGCAGGCAGCGCAAATGCTGACCAACGGCGCCATTGAAAAAGAATTAGACGTCACGCCGGAAAAGTAAATTCATCCAGCCCTGCATCTCCCCCACATCATCTTCCTAAATCGAGTCATTCTGAATGAAGCATAGCGAAGTGAAGAATCCAGGCAATCTGGAGCTGTTCTCCCGCTGGTGTAGGAAGCGGAGCTTGTCGTCCTGAGCCGAAGGCGAATGATCTCGCGGTTGTGGATTTTTCGGAGCCACAGCGAGCCCATAGCGACAAGGCCGGAACTCCATTTGCACAACCGGGACGAGAAATAAACATGGATGAAAACTGCCGCTGTGGAGAGCGAGGAGATCCGGGGCGTAGAAATCATCCCGGCAGAGAGTATGCCACCGCTTTTACCTCTTTTGCATTCTCCACTCGTCCAGTTTTAGAAAACAGGACACAGCCTGTTCCCGCTTGCCTGCTGATTTCTCCTTAGTTATGCAATTTTCCACCGCCATCTGCTACTGCTACTGTCTTTTGTATTTAGATTTAAAAGTTCTTCAGCAGCAGGCTTTTTCCGCCGAGTGTGGTTGCACCATTCAAGCCGTACTTTGGCTGGAGTGGGATCGAGCTTTCACTTCTCTCAATTCATTCCAACTTATGAAACCACGCCCTTCGACATCTTTTCATCAAAGCAGTCCCTCTTTTCCGCAGAGTTTTTCCATTCCTTACCATCGGTTTGTCTCTACAATGAAGGCACAGCATCAGCGGGATTGCGTTCCATGCTGTACAAGGTTCCAAGAGAGACGGTTCTGTAGATGCCAAGCCTGGAAGTTCAGCCGGAGAAGACAGTGGTCGAGAATACTGCCATGGAAATCAGCGTGAATCGGCAGCAATTGCTGCGCGAACTGACGGCGACGCAGGGCGTCGTCGAACGCAAGACGACAATCCCGATCCTGTCGAATTTTCTGCTGGAAGCCGATCAGAATCGTCTCACCATCACGGCCACGGATCTCGACCAAAGCATCCGCACTTCCTGCGAAGCCAAGGTCAAGAAAGCCGGCGCCTGCACCATCCCGGCGCGGAAATTGTATGACTACATCAAGCTGCTGCCGGATGGCGAAATCGGCATCAAGCTGATGGAAAACAACTGGGTGCAAATCCGCCTTGGCCGCTCGAACACCAAAATGGTCGGCATGGCGCGCGCCAACTTCCCGCAGGTGTTGCCGTTCCCCATCGCCGGCGCGATTCGTCTGCCGGCGGCAACCCTGCGCACCATGATTGGCAAAACCATCTTCTCGGTTGCGAATGAAGAATCCCGCTATACGCTGAACGGCGCATTGCTGCTGGTCAAAGCAGGCAGCCTCACCATGGTGGCGACAGATGGCCACCGGCTCGCGCACATCGAAAAATCCGGAGAGAACCTGTCCGTCAGCGGAGAAAAACGGCTGCTGATTCCTCGCAAGGCATTGTCGGAGCTGCAATCCCTGCTGGCAAATACCGACGAAGAATTCATCGACTTCTCCGACGACGAGCAGACCCTCTACTTCCAGGTCGGCAATCGCGTCCTGACATCGCGCAAACTAACCGGCCAATTTCCAAATTATGAGGCTGTCCTGCCGCGGGAAAATAACCGCTTCGTCATCGTGCGCACCACGGAGCTGCTGGCCTCCATTCAAAGAGTGGCGCAGTTTGCCGACGAGCGCTCCGGCGCTGTAAAAGTGCGCCTCGAACAAAATGAGATGAAGATTTCATCCTCTTCCACCGAGGCCGGAGAATCCGAGGACACCATTGAAACCCCCTACAACATGGACCCGCTGGTGATCGGCTTCAATTCCGCTTACATGGTAGATTTCCTGAAAGCCATCGGAGACGTAAGCGAAGTCCGCCTGGAATTCAAAGACGCCCAAACCGCAGGCCAGGTCCGCCCCGAAGACGCAAAAGACGATTTCCGCTACCGCTACATCATCATGCCCATGCGCATCTGAAAGGCGGGAAGCATATTCTTAAAATTGAGCTTGGGCTCGCCTATCGCATCCGAAAAATCTCGTAGTGCAATTGTCGGGCTATCGAGCAACTCTTCGAACAATGAGGTAGTTACAGCCAAGTATTCTGGGCGGCGCTCTCTGTGTCGAGCGAGGATGGCAGCAGATAGTTCAAGGTGGTTCTCCGTGGCGCGGAGTAGATTCTTACAAGTACCAAAAGAATTCCTGATACTTGTATGCCGACCGTCGACCGTCGCGTTTCTTTGTTTGCTCATGGCGGGAACGACTCTTAGTGGCAGTTAGATAAGTTCGGAATGACGGCGATTTCAGATTATCGTCCTCGCAGTACTTGCTAAAAGACACCATCTGTCCGGCGTTTAGAATCTCTTCCAAGGAAGCTCGGTGAAATCCATTCTTTCGCCACACAAAGCAAACAAGCGGTTCAGTTGGATTTCGTTCTGGATGAGGTCAGAATTCTGATCGAGTCTGCATGTCGCGAATCTGGCGTCGAACTTGCATAAATGATTGAAGAGACATTGCCCATCGTCTGGGCGGATAGGTACGGACTGATTCAGGTTTTTCTCAACCTTAGTAAGAATAGTCTCCGGGCGATGGAAAACAGCCGCGATGGACGATTGACCATCAAGGCTGCGAGAGATGGAGAATATTTTGTCGTCCGCATTCAAGACACCGGGCCTGGAATACCGAATTCGCAGGACCTACTCCGCCCATTTCAGCATGGCGCGGAGGCTAGTGGTCTAGGCTTGTATGTGTCGCAGGCGATGATGAAGAGCTTTGGCGGAGACCTAATGTTTGAGTCTCAAGAACGGGGATGCTGTTTTGCCATTACCATGCAAGTAGCTTCATAAACAGGCCACGAGATTTAATGTTGAGTCCTCCCAACGTGCTGAAAAAAGTGATAGGCAGTTGACGGAACAATTCTTGGCCGAGATATGCTTCATTTTCGGAATCTCGGCCAACTTATGCTTCCGTTCTAAAACAGAGGCAGTCCGCGTGCATAGGCACACGCCATTTTGACGGAAGACCTTCCGAATAATGTTTGTCTGAACAGAAAGGTTTAATGGAGCAGTTCACGGATATACGCGTCATCTTGTGCATTCGCTAGATCGGTGGTGTCGCCGAGAACATACCGATACTGAAAGGGCGGCCCGAGAGCGACTACCTGACGCATCCAGTTCGTTGGATCCGTCCACAAAACCTGCCGCTTTCCCATGGACTTCATCAGATCGTCAAGGTCCCAATGGAGCACAAAATTGGGTATGACTGCATCCCACAAATCAGCGGTCATTGAATTTTCCAGCGCTGCACGCAGACTGTAGGGTGTCCTGTCGAGCCAAATTTTGCCAATCCGCGGGTCAGCCGCAGCCGCAAGTAAGAGCCAGATGCCTTCTACGCCGCGGGCAGCGCCATGAATCGAGTCGGGATCAACATCAGAACGTGCCCTCAGCAGATCAATGCCGCGCAGTATGTCATGAGCTCGCAATGCCGGTAAATTACGGCCGATAAGATTAGCCTGAAGATTGGCCATCGCATCTCCTGTGTATGGGCCCTCATTGTTTTTCATTGAAGAGTTACGCGGCTCCATCTCGAGCACCATTTGACCCAGTTTGACCATTTGCTCCGCCATCGTAGCTGACGGCATGATGCCGAAGTACTCTTTTCCCTTCACGATCAGCACGGCTGGTTTTCGCCCGGGGGAAGACGGAATGTGCAATGTAGCTTTAAGCCAAATTCCCCGTTCACTTTCATACCGGATGTGTTCTTGCCGGCCTTCGGCGTCCTTCAATTCATCCAGGACCTTCACCTTTGGTGCAGAGCCATCCGTAGGAATTTTCAGATTCCGCAGTTCAGCGAGCAGCTCAGGAATCGTTCCCCGGTGTTCCCTAGCATGAAAGTCAGCTAGCAGCAGTTGATAGAGCTTTCGGCTACCTGTTTCATTCTCTACGTTGCCGCTTGTAGTCACCAGCAGTTCATGGTTGGCGTACATCTTCACAGGCAGTTCATGGGAATCTCCATGGCCGTTTTTAAGCCAGCGAATCATCCACTCATAGACGGCTTCCCGACTGACAAGGGGCATGCCGTGCCAACCAGGTCCGAGTAAAAACCCTACTTTATCTTGAGCATCATATATGGCGTACCACTTCTTAGCCTCCTCGTAGACGAGATGAACTCCTTCGTGGCTAAAGTGATATTGATCCTGTTCGGTTGTCTGAAGTAGCCATGGCGTCGGGGCGGACTGTTCCACGAAATCAGCCGTGTCCAGACCACTTGCTAAAAAATGGGGAAAGACCATTTCGGCGTCAGGACCGGATGTGGGAAATAACAGCTGGAAAGAACTGGGATAACAGGCGGGAATGACAACCTTAAGTCTGGGATCGAGAGCTCCAGTGAATGTTGTCAATGCGCCTCCACCTGAGCAGCCGGCGGCTCCTATGTGGGAAGCATCTACATCGTGCCGGCTAGCAAGATAGTCGAGCGACCGCATAGCGTCCCAAATGAAATAACGGGCCAGCCCCTCACCAATCAATTGTGCCTGAGCTCCCATCTCAATATGCTCAGGAACCGACCAGCCCGCCAGAGGTGCATCCAATTGTCGGCTGTAGGTCTGCACTCTCTCACCTTGTCCAATAGGATCAAAGCACAACACGACAAACCCCTTCATAGCCAGATTGGCCGCGATTCTCTGGTTCTCTGGTTTCCCTTCCTGCGTATGGCCGGCTTGCAGAAGCACCGCCGGGTAACGGCCTGGCTGGTTCGGCCGATAAAGATTGGCGGTAATGTAAAAGCCCGGCAGACTTTCGTAAATCACTTTCTCGATGGTGTATGAATCATTGCGGATCATGCCGGTAATCCTGGGGTTCAGTAGCCCCTTGTAATCGGGTAGTCCTCCGATGTCGTCTAGAAGTTTCGTGCGGACCACTTGTTTCCGTTGCTCCGCCTGAGCGACGGTGTGGATTTTACGGATCGTTTCCGCTCGCTGCTGCAGATCCTGCTGAGCGATCGCATTCATCCAACTCAGCACGGGATCCTGCGGAGCTTTTTGTGCCCACGAGGAGGACACGGCGAAGAAGGCCGCAAATATCAGCGCTGCGACCATACAATTCGTTCGGAGCTGAGCCATGCAAGAAATATATTTCCTGTTACACACGTAAGACGACATAGGTCATCCTTTTCGGTGCGGATCATCAGATGTTGAATGTTTCCTGCAAAGCGCGCGAATTTCATCAACCAGTTTAGGTACGCCAGATGCCGCGGGTCCACTGCCTGGATAGTTGCGCTCATATTCCGCCGACATGTAACCCTTGTGTCCGGCTTGCGCGAAGATCCGCCAGACGCGGTTCATGTCCACCGGAGTGTGATCGGGAAAATGATTGCGGATATGAACATTGGTGGCGTAGGGAATGCATGCCGCAATCTGCGCATAGGCGTCTTGTGTAGGAGAGGGAATAAAATTCGTAATATCGAGGTTAATTCCGGCATATGGTGAGTTAACTCGTTGCATGATTTCAAGACACACGTCCGCGTTCTGTGTTACACCTCCATGGTCTTCGAGTCCAAGCGCGATGCCTTTCTGGCCGGAATAATCACACCCGGCTTTCATCGTTTCGACGACCCAGCCAATGCCCTCCTGCAGATTGACGCCGGACGGTAATTTACCGGCGAAAACCCTCAAATGGGAAGCTCCGAGTTGGTCGGTGACGTCAACCCATTTTTTTATCTCCTTCAGGCTTTCGGCGCGCTTGGATGGACTGGCTTGTACCATGCTGACTCCGCATGCGGCGCCTGAAAAGGGCATGGCATTTTTGTATGCCAGATGACGAAGACTATTGAGGTATTCCGGATCGGTGGACTTGAAGTAATACGCCGTCATGTCGATGCCGTCCACGCGCAGCTCTACTGCTTTCCGGATAAAGTCCTCCAGCGTCATCGTGCCTTTTCTCAACTCGGTGTCATAGGAATAAGCACAGCAGCCGGAAAGCAGCCGCGCGATTTTAGAAATGTTTACCGTGGCATCCGCGGATGTTCCCCTGGCCATCGGCGAACCGAGTAATTGCATACCTGCACCGGCGATCACGCCTAGTCCTGCAGTTTTCAAAAAATTACGGCGAGATGATTTGGAATGCATCGTGCCTCCGGCGACAAACTATCCGTTGGATTTTCGTTCTTGCTTCTGGTTCAATTGCATCAGTAGAAATTTTGCTGCGGACGAGTGCTGTAGCGAAAAACATTATAATCCGGGGCTATATAGCCTGTACGAGCATGGTGAGCGAATACCTCAACAGAGGAGAAAGGTCCATATGGAAGAAGAGGGAAAGAAAATCAATCGTCGCGACTTTATAGGGCAAGTAGGCATTGGAGTTGCCGCCCTTGGGACCTTTTCCAGCACACGCTTCCTGAAAGCGGACCGCCGGGTGATTGGAGCCAACGACCGGATTCGCATCGGGTTGATCGGTGCGGGAGACCGCGGGCAACAGGACCTTAAAAATGCATTGAACCAGCCGAACGTCGAGTGCGTCGCAGTGGCCGATGTCTACTCGCGTCGTTGCGATCAGGTGAAAGGCCATTTGCCCAACATTCAGACATATAACAATCCTATGCGTTTGCTGGACCGCAACGACATTGACGCCGTGATTAATGCGACGCCTCAGCATCTGCATGCAAAATATTTTCTGGCCACGCTGGCTGCGGGGAAGGACCTCTATTCGGAGAAAACTATGGCATGGGACATTCCCGAGGTCTTGACCTGTCGAAATGCCGCCAAAACGTCAAAGCAGATTGTCCAGATCGGGATGCAGGACGAAAGCTCGGGTGAATTAGCAGATGGAAGAAAATGGATTCAAGATGGGTTAGCTGGAAAAATAACCATTGTCGAATCATGGATGAGTCGCAATACGTTGCAAGGGCACGGACAATGGGTTCGCCCGGTGCCGAGTGACTGCAATCCCGACCATGTGAATTGGGATTTGTTCCTCTCCGGTCGTCCTAAGATTCCGTTTGACGCCTACAAATTCATCAACTGGCGTCTCTTCTGGGAATTCTCCGGAGGAAATATTACAGAAAACATGGTCCACCAGATAGGGTGGATCATCAGCGCGATGGATCTACAACTGCCGAAGGCTGCAACTATGATGGGTGGCGTGTATTCAGAGAAAGATGGACGTCAGGTACCGGACACGATCAACGTCTCACTGGAGTATCCGAATGACTTGCTTGTCGTGTGGCAATCCACCTTCAGCAATGAACGTTATGGTCTGGGAGAGCGCTTCCTCGGGAATAAAGGCACAGTTGAGCATGTAAGCGGTTCAAATGAGATGGAAACCGGTAGGCACAGCGCAGATAATCCGAACCCAAACGACGAGAATGCCCCTGGACCCATCAATTACTATCCGGAGAAGATGAACAATCCCGGCGGTGTTCGGCTCAAAGGAAAAAATCCTGGCGTCAATCATATGGGCAATTGGTTGGCCTGCATCCGTGATCGCAGGCAGCCGAATGGAACGGTCGAAATCGGTTACTTGGCAGCAGTCGCGTGTCACATGTCAAATCTGGCATACAAGCAGAAGCGTCGGGTTACGCTGGAAGAAGCCATGGCGGCAAAGCCCGAAGCCTGGATGTGAGAATTCCGGTGTTATCACCCGTTCCAGCACAAACCATACGATTAATCCAGCATCATCAGCAACTCTGCTCTAACCACCGCCCGTAGTGTTCTGTGATGTAAGGTAAACCACCTGAAGGCGAATTGACTTACTGACCAAATGCGTGGTTCCCCCCTTCCACTTGTAGCGATCCGCTCAACACGATATCTCCCGATGATTTTCCAATCATGATGTCGAAGGTGCCTGGTACCACCGTCCAATGCATATTGCGATCTAGTAGCATCAGATCCTTTGGCGTTAACTTCATAGTAGCGGTTTTCGTCTCGCCGGGATTGATGGCCACTCGCTCAAAGCCCCGAAGATTTTTTACAGGAATCGCCACCGGTGTATAACGCTCATGCAAATATAGCTGTACCGTTTCCAATCCCGGCTGCTTTCCCACATTTGTTACATCGACGCTCACTTCTGTATTCCCTCCCTGGTATATTTGTGCCGGAGCAATGTGTAGATTGCTGTATTTGAATTCCGTATAGCTGAGTCCATAGCCGAACGGATAGAGCGGTGTTCCGGGCATGTCCGCGTATCCCCCGTCATGGCTCCAGGCTTGGTCGATCCAGTACTGTTTCGATGGCTTGTAGTTGTAATAGGCAGGAAGTTGCCCCGAACTGCGCGGAATAGTGATAGCCAGACGTCCACTTGGGTTGTAATCGCCGAACAGCACATCGGCAACTGCCTCTCCACCGCGTTCCCCCGGCTCCCAAGCCTCGATGATGGCAGGGATGTGAGCTGCCTCCCAGGGGATAGAAAGCGGTCTGCCATTGATCAGCACTAAGACGATAGGAGTGCCCGTTGCATGGATGGCCTTGATCAGATCTTCCTGCGCACCTGTGAGATCCAGACTGGCCACATCATAAGCTTCCCCATCGGTCGGAGGAACATCTCCCTTCCCGGCATTGTTTGGGTGCTCACCCACAACGAGAACGACCACACTGGCCTGCCGGGCTGCATCAACCGCCTTTGCGAAATCCTCTTTTCCGCCAATTACTTCACAGCCGTGAACATAGTCGACTCGCGTGCCGGATGAAACTTTTTGTCGAATACCATCGAGCACCGTAATCACCTTCTGAGGTACAACTGAGGGAGAGTAATCCCCTAGCTGGCTCCATCCGTCATCTCCATTTGGACCAATCACTGCAATAGACTTGAGATCTTTTTTTAGTGGAAGGATATTCTTTTCATTCTTTATAAGAACAATGCCTTCCCGCGCAGTCTGCAGTGCAAGTTGCTGATGTTCCTCTGAATGGACAACCCGCTCGGCCTGGTTTAGATCTGCGTAGGGTTGTTCAAAAAGACCGAGACGGAATTTCAGGTCAAGGACTCTTCGCACTGCGCGATCTATAAGCGCTTCGGATACTTTCCCTTCGCGGACACTTTCTATTAACGGCCCCATATAGGCTGGCTCGTACGTGATATCCATGTCTACACCGGCCCACAATGCCAGTGCGCCCGCCTCTTTCTGGGTCGGGACAATGTGCTCATAGATGAGACTATCGAATCCGTTACCTTCACTTAGGACAATTCCACGGAAGCCCAGTTCCTGACGGAGAATCTTTGTATTCCACTTTTCCGATGAGTGCTCCGGAATGTCATCGATCTCAGGATATCCAGCCATAACACCCAGAGCCCCGGCTTTGAACGCTGCAATCCACGGTGGCAGGAAATTTTCTCGAATGTAGCGCTCTGAAAGCTCGATAGCACCACGCTCCATGCCGCTGATAGGTTCACTCTGCGTCGGAAAGTCGGTCATCAAAGCCACAACCTTATCCGGTGCGCCGACATTCGATCCTTGGGCGCCCCGCACAATGTTTTCGGCAATTCGCGTATAGAGATATGGGTCTTCCGTGTAGGCTTCCATATTGCGCCCCATCCGCGGGTCGCGATCAGTCTCCAGCACCAATGTGGAAAGAACATGGATGCCAGTAGATCTTGCCTCCTGGGCTGCCGCCGCATAAATTGCATGTACCAGAGGCATGTCAAAGGTGCTCCCGATGGATAATCCCTCAGGAAAAACTGTTGCTCCGGGAAACATTGCTCCGTGGGTTCCCTCCTCGTCCTCGAGAAGAGGTATCTTCAAGCGCGTTTGCGTGAGCGCGATATTTTGAAGCTCATTAAAGTACTTCACTTGCTGTGGGAGATCGTTCAGCTTAATCGTATTTGCAAGCGTGAAAAAGCCGGATCCTGGACCGATCTCGGTAGTAAACGTTCCGCCGGCAAACTTCCTGGCTGCGTCCATCTTTTCTAGGCCCGTATTTCCGAGTTTATCCACATATCCACAAGGTAGGTTCAGCTGACCAATCTTCTCCTTAAGTGTCATACGCTGCATCAAGTCATCCACCCGCACTTCAATCGGTTGTTTCGCATCGAGATAGAGAGGAGTAGAAGATTTGGATTGTGCAACGGTCTTACTCCAACATGGAAGCGCCACAAACAAAATGAGAATCAGAGCTTTGAAAGTTTTTAGAAACCGGCGAACGTCAGACGGGCCGCTGGCCATCCGCATTGAGACTTTGCAATTGGAGATCCGACTACAACCGACAACTCTCTGGGCCGTCATGGATGTCTCTATCTCCCCTGCGCAATTCACGACAGGATTGCTGCCATTGAACTTTGGTGACTCACAAATCTATCTAGAGGGATCAAACAGCACCCAGCCCTGGCCCCGTCAGGTTTGCGGTGTCCAGCTTGCCATCTCGAACCTCGAACAATCCTGGAAATTTTTTGAGCCAGGGTCGGTTTGCTGAGGGAACGTATTCGCGCGCGTTGGATTCAAGCGTGTCGATTGGAGAAATATGCGCGGCAATGCCCGCGGACTGAATCAGCGAGGCGCCGGGACAGGTCAGATCCTGTACCGTCATATACATTTTGAATTCTTGCGCTGCGGCATTAATCACCATGGACTGGCTCTGGCCCTTGCATGCCTTAAGCGCTACACCCGTGTAGCCTATTTCCCGGCCGCGTAGAAGCGCATCGAATCCGGTCAGCGATTCATCCATCACCACAGGCTTCAGTTTGGAGGCTTTGAAAAGGAATTGCTCCGGAGTGGCGACAAGGTCCCGCCGAGTCGGCTGCTCAATGAAAGTAATACGCTCATAACAGCTAGGCGATCCTTTTTCAATCCGGCGCATGAAATTGAGCAGGTAATCGACATCTGGGCATTGCTCGTTGAAGTCTAATGAATAACGCCACTGGCGAACGCCGCGACGCGTTTCAACTTCCGTCGCCACACGGTCAATGTGCAACACTCGCGTGATGTCCGCTTCGAGGTTGTTGCCGTTGAGTTTTATCTTGAGATGGGTAAGGCCGTCCGCAACAATCCATTCACCCAGTGTCTGTGGAAGGCCGTCATTCAGCCGCTTCTTGACATCGGATGCGTCAATCGGATCGGAACCTCCAACGGAGTGATTGCACCACAACCATGGTTTCGGAGCGCGCAGGAGATATTGACTGGGAAATTTCCCTTGAAATTCCGGCGTAAGGTAGTGGGCCAGGTCGTGCGTCATAAACTCTGGACCGTATGTTCGGTAACAATTGAGATTGTGAACCTTCCCGAATGCGTCATGAATAGCAGCATCGAAGGGACTTGCGGTGACTAACGTGCATAGCTTTGGAATTGGCTGATCCAGATGCATCTCTTGCGCGACCCCGGATGCCGCCTTCAGATATTCCGGCTCAAGCGCGTAATTGATGTCTATCGGATGGCCATATTCTGAGTAGCTCCCGGTGATTTTCTGGATGCGCTCCGCGAGACGCTTCATCGCATTGAGCGTTGTATCGTAGGAAAGCGTTTTGGATGGAAATGACCATTCATTCCCCATGGTCATGGAGCCGAATCCTTTGGCCACATGGCCTGCTGCCGTTTCCACCGTACAATGAACGTTTAAAAGTGTCACAACATCCGCGCTCCGGCCGCCAAACTCATAAGGAGTGCGATAAGCAAAATCCTCATAACTGATATTGACTTCTTTGACGCGAATGTCGCTGGACTTGCGCTTGGGTGCGGCGAATACTAAGCCTGACGTTAGAGGCGAGAGCGAAAGAGTTCCGACAGTGGCAGCCTTCAAAAAATTCCGTCGTGTAATTCTTGAATTCGATGCCAAATTACTTCCCTCGGACTACAGTTTCTAAATCTTTTCATAGGACTCGCGCAGCAGCGATTTGAGATAGTCTAGATTCTCTTTGGCGGCTGACATGACTTGCGGAACGGCGGCGCGTGACACCGCGATTCCCTGATCGTCTGCCACGCCGGGAATAGAAAATTCCTGTTGCAAGGAAATAGGTCCGTGAAAATTCGATTGCGCGAGGGTATGCAGGAACTCCCCCCAATGGGTCATTCCCTGCCCCATTGGACATGTTTCAGCATGCCACTGATGAGGGCCGATTTCTTCCCAGACAAAATCTTTGGCCGCAACCATTTTCAAACGCGGAATGACTAGATTCGCCGCGATCTTCCAACCGCTTGCGCACCCTTCAATTGTGGCCTGGCCTAAGTCGAAATAGAAACCGCACCAACGTGGATCGAGCGGTTCGATCACGCTTGCCATGTCCCATATCGGAGCTCCGATATATCGAGGGTGGTTGTGGTACCCCACCTGGATTTCATACCTCGCTGCGAGTTCCACGAGACCGCGGAACTCGCGCCCAGCCTCATGAAGCTCCTTCAGGACATTCACCAATTTATATTGGTAATATCCCGGCTTCACGAAGGGGATGGAGAGCTTGCTTGCCGTTTGCAGGATCGGATCGGCAGTGGGATCGTCAGCCCTTAGAAGCTCGGTAGTGATCATTGGGACTTCAAGCCCCTCCGCGCGAATTGCCGCAACCGCTTTCGGAAGATCCGTCGTGGCGCGCTCGGGAAGAACATGCCCCTTGGATCGAACTGTCAAGTCGATTCCGCCAAAACCCGCGTGCTTGGCGCTTTGCGCGAGCTCGCGCCAGCTTAATTGAGGAACGGATTTCGAAAACAGGCAAAGCGTTCCTCGGAACGGCTCGCGTGCACCAGCTTGCGCAGCTGCCGTGGGCCACGCCGAAAGCGCAATAGTCCCGGCCATCGCGGTCGCCGACGAAACTTGAAGAAATTCACGTCTTGATAAATGTTTATTCATGGGTCTCCAGGCGCTCATGGCAGGCTAAAACCGAGAATATTTGGGCCAACAGCAAGCCCAACAAACTGCTTTCCATTCACTGTATAGGTCATTGGAGAGGCCTTGTTTTCTCCGTTGGTGGGGTAGTGCCACAGCGCTTTCCCGTTGCGGGCATCGGCGGCGACAATATCGCCACTTGGGTCGCCATAAAACAGGAGTCCGCCCGATGTCGCCAATATCCCCGCATCCCTCTTGCCCTCGGCGGATCCGATTTCAGGAATTTTCCAGGCGATCTTTCCGTCATCGATACCCAGAGCCTCCAAATATTTCTTTGCGGCTTCCTCCTTGGGATGTTTTCTGTTGGCAGCCGAAAGATCCACACTGCACTTTTCGGTCACCATGACGTAATACAGGCGAGTCACCGGACTGAATGCCGCCGCATTCCAGTTCGTACCAACTGCCGGACAAACTATTCCATCTTCAGGCAGACGCTGGGGACGACCGTCAGGGTCGATACCGCTGGCCCATGTCACCTTAACAAACGGCTTGGCCAGTAGAACGTGTCCATTCATGCGGTCCAACACATAGAAGAACCCATTCTTATCTGCATGCAACAAAAGTTTTCGTTGCTTTCCCTGATAGACGGTGTCCACAAGTACCAAGGGTGCTGTTGTATCCCAGTCGTGAACATCATGAGGAGTCACTTGGTAAAACCATTTAAGCTTGCCATTATCGGGGTTCAGGGCCAGGATGCCATTGGTGTACAGGTCATCTCCCGGTCGATCACGGCCATTCCCGTCGGGATGAGGATTACCGGTGGCCCAGTAGACCGTGTCCGTCTCTGGATCATAGGAGCCGGTCGTCCACGTCGACCCTCCTCCCGTTTCTGGCGGATTGCCTCCCCAGGTTTCAGCTCCAGGTTCTCCCTTAATGGGAATTGTCCAGTACCGCCAAACGCGTTTGCCATCGAAGGCTCTATAAGCAGCCAAAAATCCGCGTACCCCCCAGTCAGCGCCGGAAATCCCGCCGATAACCATGTCCTTGACCACCAAGGGCGCCATCGTCGCGCCGTAGTGCATCGGCTTATCAGGCATCACGGCTTCCCACACTAACTGTCCCGTAGTACGGTTCAAGGCGATCAAGTGAGCATCATCCGTCGCCATGAATAGCTTGTCTCCGAGGATCGCTAGTCCGTGATTCGAAGCAAGCGCCACATCTCCTACCAACCCCGGCGTGCGTGGGCGCGAATACACCCAGATCGGGCGGCCAGTGCGGGCATCGAGCGCGAATGCCTGTTGCGGGCCGGTGGCGTACAGAATGCCGCCGACAACCAGGGGCGTTGTCTCCAGCCCGAAGTACTGCATATTTTCTCTAAAATAGGGAGTGTCAGGATAGAACTGCTTCCAGAGCGGGACCGTATAGATCCACTTCAATTGCAACTGGTTCACATTCCCGGTATTGATCTCCGTCAGCTCGCTATATCGATTCCCGTTCAAGGCGCCATTAAAGGTGAGCCATTCACCCGGCTTGGGATGGAGGATTTCCGAGAACGAAATTCCGCTGGGTTCAGAAGGCCCTGTGACATCGGCCGCCTCTGACTTTACACCGGTCAGTCCGCTGAGATAGGCAATAAGATTTTGTAATTCTTCTGGACTTGCATTTACCGGTGGCATCGGCGACTGTTTCTCATCGCTGACGGACAAGATTTCATTTTCCCGCAACAAGTGGAACTGGCCCTTCAGGTCCTGCAGCGCGATTTCGAAATTGCTCCGGCTTCGGGCGAAGCCGCGGAGAATCTCACCATTGCGCAGATGAACCGTCACCAGTTGATAGCCGGGGGTGATGTGAGCACTCGGCTGTAACAGCGACGCTCGAATTTGCGCGACCGTCATCTCGCGTGCCAGATTCGATAAATCTGGACCCATCGCCGTCCCCCGGCCAGAAACCATATGGCAGGAAGCACACTTACCCGCACCGAAGAAATATTGTTCGCCCGTCATGCGGTTGCCGGGCACGGCGCTTTCTACAGCCTGTACATTCAGAGATTGAACCAATGCGGCGACGCCGTCCAGATCGCCGGCAGGCAAGTTGAACGCCGGCATGCCACCCGATGGAATGCCGTTGTGGATTACGTCACGGAGCCAGGAGATCGATCTCCCCCGCAGGTCGCTGTTCCCGGCCAAAGACGGGCCATACTCGCCACCATGCGCGTCCGCTCCATGACAGATCGCACATCGGGTTGCGAATATCTTCTCGCCTTGACTCCTCGGTGATGCTCCTGTTGAAGAACTTTGACTCAGCAACCGTCCTTGTCCAAAGGCAAGTACCAGCAGGCATGCAAGCCATCGCAAGGTGAAGTTTCGTAAAAATGAACTGCTATTATTAGTCAAAGCTTTCTCTCGAAACGCACAGCCAAATAAACTGGCTCGCGCGGTCTTTCCATCCGCTTTTTCCTAAGTGTCGCGCCCGACTTTACAGGGCTGTGTCAAATCTCCACACGAGCTTCCGATAGACTCTTTCAATAGAAACTCCTAAGTCTCAGATCCCGCAGCCTGAAGTGTCACTGTACTTATGACATTTACCCACCTCGTTAGAAATGGAATTTCCCCGCCAACTCAATCTCGCGTGATGGGTTGAACGTCCCGCCTACACTTCCTCCCGAAGATGAGTTGACCGTGGCGGATGGCACTCCAAACGTCGTCCTATTGAAGATATTGAAAAATTCGCCTCGAAATTCGAGTGATCTGTCATTTCCCATAGAAAATATCTTGGTCAGCGAGAAGTCCCAGTTGATCAGGTTATCCGCGGTCATTGTGTTCCGGCCGCCGTTGCCATAGGTGTATTGGGCTGGCACAGAAAACACGCTCACCCCGGTTGGATCCAGCGCCGTGCAAGCCGAATTCGCTTTTACAAAGAACCAGCAAGATGGATTCTTCAATATAGTTGGCTTGCCAACTACATTCGGGCGCTGAGCCCCAATGCCTGTGTTAGCCGTGTCCGTACTGATTATAGGCGTGAATGGTAGGCCCGATTGCATCGTTGTGATTCCAGTCGCCTGCCACCCGCCCACAATGGCATTTTCCCATGAAGGCAGATTGCCTAACAATGCCTGTCCCCTGCCAAATGGCAGTTGGTAAACATAACTAATCACCAGGTTGTGTTTGATGTTAAATGAACAGGGACCATACATCCTGAGCGGCGAGGCCACGTAAACGGTATCTACATTGTAAGTACCACTGTCAAGACACTTTCCAAAAGTATATGCCGCCAGGAGCGTAGCGCCGTGCCATGCCTGAGTCTCAAGCTTCGCCTGAAACGAGTTATAAGTCGCGCGACCATTGAAGATGCCGAGGAGATTCGTGCCCCACTGCGGTGCTGGCCTCCTCGTCTGAACGCTACCCGGACCGGGAGACGGGTCATTGATTGAGTCTCTTTCCTCTCCATGGATCGTATTGTTGCCCACGTAGGCAACGTCTAAGGAGACCTTCGACCCAAACTGATGCTGAACTGCAAAATTCCATTCGTTGACGTATTGCTGCTTAAGCCCAAGAGCCATTGGCGCCAGAGAAGGAGTAGAGCATGAATTTGCGACAAATCCAAAAGAGCATGGCTGACCTGGATGTGGATTTCCGCTCGCGATCGGTACATTTCCGAAAAAGTTTGCCATTGTCAACTCTGGCCCGGTAGGCCCTATAGTATTAATCACAGTTTGGTTAGCGACAAAGATCGGTACTTGGGAGCTATTGTTTATCAGGTTATCGTCTGGAAATAGATAAAAGATCCCGTAGGCGCCACGGAAAACCCAATCGCTCTTGCCGGGAGCCCAGGCGAATCCAATCCGTGGCGCGATATCGTGTTTCTCGGTTGGACTTATGGACTTTGGTAGACCCAACGAGCCGGTCAGTTCGGTTCGATCCTGAAATAGCGGGTATAGCGTGGGTGTAAGCGGTTGAGCATTTATTGAGAAATTGGAAGGTATTACCAGTTTGTTAGTCGATCGATCATATCCCGCTATTTGTCCCTTATCTCCCCAATAAAATGGGTTCACTTCCCAACGAAGTCCTAGATTTAAGGTCAGATGTGAGCTTGCCCGGTAATTGTCCTGAAAGTAGTATCCCTGGAACGTGCCGATGTTTCCATATAAATGGGAGGAGTAGCTTCTCTGTCCTTGGAAAGCGTATCCGAGAAGAAAATCGGCAAAATTGTCCCCCGTATACTGACCACTGTATGTAAAACTACCACTGGAAACCGCCCCATTGTCATACATAAGCGTATTATGAATTATTTCAGTCCCAAAGCTTATATCGTGTTTTCCAGAGCTATAGGAGACCATGTCCGCATATTGAGGACTCCGGATTCTGTTTTGCTTAGGATTACTGTTTGCACTCGCGCCAGTGAATGTGGAGTAATTTGAGATGGAGATTGTTGGGAATCCCACGTCAGCTGGGCTGGTTAAACCTTCAAATCCCGATATACCGGCCTTAGAATTAATGTCTTGTCCTTGGAATGAGTTGGTGAACGTGAAAAAGCTCCGATAGTATGATGCCTGGATTGAGTTGAGCCATTTAGAGGTGAGAATGTGGGTCCAGTTGACTACAACATCTTGTCCTCGGCTTTGCAGTGGAAAGGTGCCCATGGCCGGGTAGGGGTTAGGATCAGTTTCTTCATTGTTACCGATACTGTAACGGCCCATTATATGGTCGCTGGCCGTCAACTGTTCATCAATCTTGATGTCGCCTTTAATTAGAGTTTGCACCAGCGGGTTCGTGTTTATCGCGCGATACGTGGTGCCGGACACGAAGTTCGGCAACGGCATATACTGTAAAAAGTAAGAAGCCTGGGGGGAAATATTTGTTATTTTATTTCCCGGAAAAGGCGCCCCAGTAATCGGATTCTTGATGATAATGGAGGATTGGCTAAAGTCTCCTTGGCGTTCCAGCGGACTGGGAACGATATTATTAAAATCTTCACCCTGGCTTAGCCGCGTAGTTTCAAGATCGACAAAAAAGTAAGTCTTGTTTCTTCGAATGGGTCCGCCTATAACTCCGCCAAACTGATTGCGGTGCAAGGGTTCATCACGCGCAGTCGAGCCTGGGGGAGGGATGTAGAAATAGTTCTTCGCATCGAGCGCACCATTCCGTAAAAACTCGTAAACAACTCCGTGAAATTGATTGGTGCCACTCTTGAGCGTGGAGTTGACGACAGTGGGAGTATGCCCGTACTGAGCGGACATGTTGCCGCCTTCAACCTTGAACTCCAGTAAGGCATCAACGCTGGGCTGAATAATAGTACCTCCGATTTGAGGTTCTGTGATGTTAGCGCCATCCAGATACCAACCGGTAAATACGGGGGAATGCCCGTTCACATTTACGTTCACAGCAGATGCCCGAATCTGGCCTCCCCCCGTTGGGACCCCAGTTCCTCCCGGGCTATACTCGACGCCCGGTGTCAATTGCGTCAATTGCCAGAAAGCTCGTCCATTCAATGGCATCGAAGAGACAGCTTTTGTATCGATAACCTGGCCCACGGATGAGCTTTCTCTAGTCAGTAGCTGTAATGAGGACGATGTCACCACGATCTTCTCGCTTGTCTTGCCGACCTGCAAAACAGCGTTTACCGAGGCTCTCTGCGCCACTTGAAGTTCAAAGTTAAGAACTGTTGTCGCGCTGAAACCAGGGTGAGTGACCGTGATGGTATAACGGGCCGCAACAAGATTGGAAATGCTATAGTCACCCGCAGCTCCCGTCGCTACGCTTCGCTCTTGCCCGGTTCCAATATTCTTTGCGGTTACATTAGCTTCGGAAACCACGGCACCAGAACTGTCGGTGACTGTTCCCACGATCGTTCCGGTATTTACTTGAGCCACAAGTGGGGGACATAGAAATGCTGTTGTGGTAAACCCCAGAATGCCCACCAGCAACGCGAGTTTCATTCCGGATATGAGATAGCGAGGGCCAAAGGAAAGCTGCGACTTGAAGGTGGAATCGGGTCGACTTCGCCAAGTTACTTTACTGAGAACACAACTTTTCGACACAAATGAATTTGTTGTTGGTTGCTCATATCCCATAACTTTGCTCCTCCCTAAAAATCTCCAGTATTTTAGAATTGAATGACTAATAATTATAGTTCGCGTTTTTAAGTTATTCTTTTAATATGTAAATTAATCGTCTACGGAGTTGTTCGGTCTCTTTATACCATCGCGCCAGACACATGTCCTGGAGTAGAAGGATTGTTTAGGAGTTTCGTGAATTCCACCACTGGGGAAGTATCTGTGCTGATGATTCCCAGCCGCAGGTCGGATGCAAATGCGCAGGAAGTGTAAAGAATCGCCGCCAGAATGCAATAGTCTAATGCAGACCAACGTGCTGTTCTTCTCGTCCGTATAGTCCGATTCCATTTCTTCATAATTCGTACGGCGGATGTAGCACAAAGCTACAAACTCCCAGGCAGGCTCCAAGCATACATCACACCATCCACTCCCGTCACAACGTATTGAGTTCCGTCGAGTTCATATGTCATGGGAGCGGCATCATCCAGAGTGCCTCCGAGCCGGGTATGCCATAACATGTGTCCATCCAAGGGATCCAAGGCCAACACGTTCCCGGAAGCGTCCGCGGTGAAAAGTACCTGTCCAGCCGTTGTCAATATACTCGCGCTACCCATCCCCTTACCGCTGTCTCTTTGCCAACGGATTTTCCCCGTCCGATAATCAAGGGCTAATAGAACGGAGTTTGCGACCAATGAGATAGAGCCGCCCCCCTGATGGTCCCTTGGAAGATTGTCCGGGCTCTGTGCCAAGTACCAGAAACTATACCCTCGCCACGCATTGACATAGAACAAACCGGTCTCCGGGTCGAAGCTGGGCGACATCCAATCCGTTCCGCCGTCCTCCGACTGTTGGAGGAGCGCACCGTCCGGCTGTGGCTGCTTGGCTGGATTTGGAATGGGACTTCCTTTGGAGTCGATGCCCGTCGCCCAATTCGTAGGCACGAACGGAGCCGTCAGCAGATTCTTTCCCGTTGTGCGGTCGAGCACAAAAAAGTAGCCGTTGCGGCTTGCCTGCACCAGCAGCTTGCGCGGTTTTCCGTTGAACTCCGCATTGAATAGGACCAGCGTCTCAACCGCGTCCCAATCATGCGTATCGTGCGGAGATACCTGAAAGTACCAGACGATCGCGCCGGTGTCGCCATTGAGCGCCAGGATGGAACAGGTATAGAGGTCGGCTCCAATGCGTACGCTACCGGCTAAAGCCGGATGTGGATTGCCTGTTCCTAAATAGATCAAATTGAGGTCTGGATCATAGGTGCCGGTGATCCAGGCTGGGCCGCCGCCATGGCTCATGGCGATATTGTTCGGCCAAGTATGGGCTGCCGGCGTTCCAGGTTTCGGCACCGTGGAGGTCCGCCAGACTATCTTTCCAGTTTTCCAATCTAGTGCTTCGATAAAATGCTGCACGTTTGCCGAATCGCCCGATGTTCCCAGAACAACCAGTCCTTTGACAATCAATGGCGCAACACTGATGTAGTAGCCGAATTTGACGTCCGCTACAGTGACCTCCCAGATTTTCTTCCCATTCCGCGCGTCCAGACAAAAGAAATGCGCGTCAGGGGTTCCGAAATAAATTCTGCCGTTATAGAACGCCACCCCGCGGTTTCCAATATCGTCGCCTTCCGAAGTACGCCGAAATTCCCAAATCTTTTCTCCTGTTTTTGCGTCGATTGCCCACACTCGATTCGGCACGGTGAAGTACAGGATTCCGTCGATTTCCAGTGGTGTCGACTTCAATGTAACGGAGCGGGTTTGGAAAGCCCATGCCAGTTTCAATTGGCTGACGTTCGCTTTATTAATCTGCGTCAAGGGGCTGTAGCGTCTGCCGGAATAGTCGCCATTGAAGGTAGGCCAAGAGCCATTCGCGGATGGAATGAAATTCGTAAGACCCGGGTTTTGCGCAAGGAGGCACCCTGCGCTCGCCAATAGCAGGATTCCCAACTTCCCCGGACTACTTAAGCGTTTCCAAATATGCGAAAACATCATGAATATCCTTATCCGTATATTTGCCGAGTAACTCCAGATGCCCAGCCAGCGGGTCTTTCACCTGTACCTTCACTTTTTGAAGCGGCCAGGAGCGATACCATCCGTCCTCCTTCAGAATCGCCACGTAGAAAGCATCCAGATGAAGCAGTTTGCCGTGAACCTTCTTGCTGGAAGGCAACGATACAGTGGCAGCTACATTATCGTCCGGCGGATAAAGGAGCCTGGCCTCCAGCTCCACGGGTGAATACTTATTAGCGATTCCGGCAAGGTCTCCTGTCGAAGAGTGACAGGTTGCACACCCCCCTGCTCCGTTGAAATATTGTTTGCCACGTTCGGCATTTCCGGTGAGAAGCTGCTTGAGGGTATAACCACCCGCAAGGCCATTGGACGAAGAGATACTGGCAACTTCAATGCGCGCATGGAGAAACGCGACAATATCCGAGACTTCGGCGGAAGTCATTAAAGGAAATGGCGGCATTCCTTTATCAACCCGCCCTTCCTGGATCACCGGTGCGACTCGATCGCCATTTTCATCGTGGCGCACAAGCGAGGACTGGACCAGGTTCGGACCGATCCCCCCCATCGCTTCAGTCCCATGACATATCGCGCACGATTTCTGGAATAGAGCCGAACCGCGCTGCACGTTTTCACTTTTCATGGGATCGGTTTGTGCAGATGAATTGATTGCAAGCGCGAATAAAAACACGAAATAAAGCCAATGCCAGTGATGTACTGTAACTACTTTCCGGATCTCGTCATCGGCCATGATATTTCCATCTTTCCCCCCAAGCCGCGTGGCTGAGAAGGGAGCATTACAAACGTTGACTTAGAAGTGACCGTGCGTTCCGTTCATACAGGGCAAGCTCCTGGTCGCGTGGAAGACCTGCAGAACGAACCTTGAGCAGAGCGGACTCGAAATAGAAGAATGGATAATGGGAACCGAAGACAACTCGCGCAGGCGAGATTGCAGAGATAAGGCGAGCTAGGCCGCCTACTCCTTCGTTCATGGCAATATCGAAATAGACGGTATCGGCTTTTATGATCTCCAGCACGCCTGGGTTTGTATCTTCCGCCCAATACCCCGCGTTGAGCAGAACTAACTGCAAGCGTGGAATGCGCGGGATCAATTCGGATAGGGGTGCAGGATCCACGGGCGGCACAAGCATCAACGGAAATTGTGTGCGCGTATCCTCCATGGAAAGAGCGATCTGGACAATAAGGTTGCGGTTTGCCGCCATTGAAAGAAGCTTGGCAAATGCTGGGTCTGCGAGAGTATAACCGTGGTAATTCGGGTACAAACGAATGCCAACCATGTGATGATTTTCATGACAGCGCCGTAAGTCTTCCTCCCAGGCAGGTAACTTGGGATTGACGCAACCGAAGGGAATAAGAAAATTCGGCCCATGTTTGCGGCAGGCAGCGGCCAGCCTTATATTCACGCCGGCTACATCCCGACACAGTAGACTCTCGAAACTACCGGCCCAGGCCTGCGTCACACCCTTTTTGTGAAGGCGAGTAACCATCTCCCCCGGATCGTCTCCAACAACGCGTCGAAAAGGCCAGCGAAACAAGTTCACGTTCGTATCGATCACGACGCCAGGCCTTTCGCTTTAAGTATTGGTCGCAACAAGCGGCGTAGGTTTCCCCCCAGAATCAGTTCCTTCGCCGAATCGGGGATCTCGGCGCCAATAACCTTGGCAACTTGGGAGGCAAAACTGCGACCTCCTACATCGCTACCGTAAATCACGCGTTCAGCCCCAAGTTCGCGGACAGCCATTTCGGTGAACCCTGACGTTGGATCGGATCCAGCAAGTCCGGCACACACATTCTTCGTATCGCGAATTGCCCGAATGCCGAGTTCCCAATTGCCTCCTGTGTGCCCGCATATGAACTGCGCTCGCGGGTGGCGCTTTGCGAGTTCTACAAGGTCATAGGGAGTGGATTCGCCAGGTTCATTCCCAGAAGTTTTGATCCATGTATGTTGGAGTATCGGCACATTCATGGAAATCGCCCGCTCGACAATCGGGTCGAGCGCCGTTGAATTGCATCGAACGTCAGCTTCCAATTCTCCAATGGCGATCATTGGTCCGTCTCTGACACACCGATCAAATTCCTGAAGACTGAAATCAACATTGTCTGGACTCAAATACACTGACCCATAGGCTCGGTCGGGAAATTGCCGAACCGCCCGCATCACTCGGACATTTTCCTCATGCACCTGCTGTGGAGTAGGGTGGCTGATGTATTCGTCAAAGCCCTGTGAGAGCATGAGGCGTTCGATCCCCAGCACGTCCATATGCCGGACTAGAACTGCCATCCGCTCTTCCGGAGTGTTGCCGGGCAGACTGCCAAGGTGGCTGTGCACATCCCAGATTCTCAAGGCGCCATTCCGTTCCAAAATTTCAGTCGATCCTTGGGTGCTTGCTTGAACGCCGGCAGTCAGGAATCCTGCAGCAAGACCCTTAAGAATTATTCGCCGATCGAGTGTCATCTTATTCAGTACCCAATGTTGTGACAAAGACCGCAGGAAGTAGAAGCCTCGGAGAGCCTATGGCAATTGACGCAGGAGACCATGGAAATTTCTTTTTCCTGCCGTAGAACATCACTGTCACCCGCCGCGCCATGGCACACCCTACAACCCACCTTCGCGTCAATATGTTTCTGATGGCTAAAGAAAACAAAATTTGGCAGCTGATATACCCGAGTCCAGGAAATGTCTCGGCCTTCTTTTTCCAATTGAGCCAATTTCTGAATTGTTGGACTCGCCGTCATCACGGACCGGTGACAAAACATACATTTCGTTACGTTCGCAATTTGCATATGTTTGCCGTTCATCGATAACTGATGGCAATCTTCACATTTCATTCCAGCGGTCATCACGTGGCGCCTGTGACTGAACGGGATGGGCTGCGTTGGAGGAGGGGCAGGCGGGTTGACTTCAAGTGGTTCACTTCCAGGCCCGAGCGGGACTGTTTTCAGTTGAGATTGCAATCTCAACTGGGCTGGGCTGGACTGCCCTTTCGCGAAAAGCGTATACGCCATCAAAGCAGTCGGGCCAGAACTAACTTCATCGAAATTTCCGCCCGGTCCGACGGCGATCACCACAAATTGTCTCTTCGTTTTCTTCCCCAGATAGGTGAGAGGGGTAGCGTGCCCATTGGATTCAAGTTTTGTGACCCAAAGCTCTTTACCTGTTTGTGCGTCGAACGCTCTGAAGCGGTGGTCGGATGTTGCGCCAATGAACACCAGTCCGCCGGCGGTTACAATTGAACCTCCGAGGTTATAAATTCCAGTCTTGGGAATCCCTTTCGCCTCCAGCGCGTCCACGACTCCGAGCGGCACTTTCCAGGCGATCTCCCCTGTATTCAAATTCACCGCGTTTAAAGTTCCCCAGGGCGGCTGCTGGCAGGGGTAATGCTGGTTGTCCCAGAAGCGAGCGTATGTTCCCCACTTGCTCCCCCAAAGATAGGCCTCGGGAGAGCCTGTAGGTCGCGGTTTCATCGAGCCAACCGTTCCTACATTACTCACATTGACGAAAAGATACCCGGAAGAGGGATCGAACGAGGCTCCTGACCAGTTGGCCCCTCCCAATGTCCCCGGTATGTTCAGCTTCAAGGTCAAGCCCCACGGATTGAAAATTCGTCCCGGCAGGACAGAGCCAAAGTTCTGCAGGCAATATCGGCGTGACTCCGGTGTGACGGTCGTGATGTCGTCCCGTGTGGCGAAGGTACTGGCCAAAGATGGCGGTTTCAGCGGGAACGGCTGGGTGGGCCAACTTACCTCTCCGGGTAATTTACTTTGTGGAACGGGACGTTCTTCAATGGGAAATAAGGGAGTGCCGGTCAGACGATCAAACACAAACACAAATCCTGTCTTCGTCACCTGAGCTACAGCAGGAATTTTACGGTTCGCCCGGCGCACCGTCATCAAAACCGGCTGGGCGGATAAGTCGTAATCCCACAGATCGTGATGTACGATCTGGTAGTACCAGACAAGCTTGCCGGTATCTGCCTCGAGCGCTACAAGAGAATTGCCGAAGAGATCTTTGCCTTTCCGGTCTGCGCCGTAAAAATCATATGAAGGCGAACCTAGTGGCAGAAAGACCATTCCGTGTTTGACATCAACGCTGATGGGACCCCACGCGTTTACGCCCGAGCGGTCTTTCCACCCATCGCTATTCCAGGTGTCGTGCCCGACTTCACCTGACTTTGGCACCGTGTCAAATCTCCACGCCAGCTTTCCTGTCCGCACGTCAAAAGCCCGAACGGCCCCGCTAGGTCCTATCGACGGAAATTCCTGCACCTCAGATCCCACGATGACCAAATTCCTGTAAATGACCGGCGGTGAGGTAACGTCATATTTTAGTTTCGGCCATTTAGAAGCAACTCCCTGCCGAAGATCAATTGCGCCTCCGTTGCCGAAACTCTTGCAAGGCTTGCCTGTAGCAGGATTTAGTGCGAAAAGGCGTGCATCCGGAGTTACATAGAAGATCTGCCTATCCACGTTAGCTTTCTGTCCTCGCGCAGCCGGCAATTCTCCCTTCCAGTAAGCTACGCCCCGATTCGGAACTGGGTTACTTTCTGCCCGGCCAATTTGAAAAGGATCGAAGACCCAAAGTTGCTTTCCCGTTTCTGCGTCCACGGCGACCGCCTGGCCTGTTGGGACCGTGAAGTAAAGAACATCGTCCACCATCAAAGGGGTACTTTCGAAAGCTATAATCCCATTCCCCGGATTCGCAGGCACTTGGTAGGTCCATGCTCTCTGGAGCTGTTGGATATTTGTCCGATCGATCTGCTTGAGCGACGAAAATCGCATGCCGCCCGGATCTTGTCCATAAGACTGCCACTCCTGATTTGAAGAACCTGAGTTAGCTTGCGCTCGGGTGACATCACATGCCAGAAGAAAACACATCAAGATATAGACGTACAGGATTCGTCCCGTACCGAATTTCAATCCATCCTCCGAGATACTCCCAACCAGATGCTCGCGATAAGTACCGCCAGGAAAGCTGCTGAGGCTCTTTATATATCGAAGTGGCGAGTAGCCTTTAAGTCCCACCTTATTAGGCCTAACCTTGGCCGCAAAATACGGCCATAAGTACCTCAACTGTTTCCGACCTCAACAACATCAAGATGCAGGAGAGCACCATTCCCAGAGAACGATCAAAAGTTGAACTTAACCGCCAATTGGCCGATGCGCGGAGCCGCTGCACTTGTCACATGCCCAAACGAGCCAGGGCCGCTTTTGAAGTTACCATTAACGCTTTTTATGCCATAGAACTGTGCGTGGTTGAATACATTAAAGAACTCCGCGCGAAATTCCAGCGATGTAGTTTCCGTAACTTTTAAATCTTTGAGCAAAGCCAAATTCCAGTTATCGAGACCCGGCCCATGAAAGAATCTCCGGGGGGAAGTGCCCTGTCCGCCGAGAGGCTCCTGGCTAAATAGCGAGGTGTTGAAATAAGGCTTGCGGTCTCTCGGGTTCCTGTCGGAAAAAATTGGTCCTGGGGTGAAGTCCGGTTCGTCCGTGGAGCCGGAAACCGCGCTGTTCCCTGTATTTCCCAGCAACGATCGGTCATCCGGCTCTGATATCTGAACAGGGACTCCGTTGGAAAACGAGGTAATCCCCGACAACTTCCAGCCTCGCGTCGTCCTATTGTTCCTGCGAAAGAGATCGTCGAAGGGCAGCTCGTAGGTATAGCTGGCCACAAAATTATTAGGCACATCGTACGTGGATAGACCCCGAAAAAAGTCCGTAGGGCGACCGAGTATAATTTGGTCTCCGAAACTGGATCCGTCGTCTATCGCCTTGCTGAACGTATAGCTAAATAAAATGGACAGACGTCCACTCACATGGCGCAATGTGGTCTGAAGAGCGTTATAGCTCGAATTGCCTACGTCCAGCTGAAGGCCGTTGCCTGTAAACTTCGGCCCGAGCGGTCCGCGGGTGCCATTAATGACTCCGCCGCTGACAGGATGATAGGTTCCGTTTTCACCGTTTGGACCGCAGGTGTTGCCGTCCGTCACCTCGCTATGTTGGCTTACACTGAGGCAGAGAGCAGGATCGCCCTGATTCTGGTCGGCGTTAAGGATGAGATGGCGTCCGAATGTGCCCACATAACTCACACTCAATATCGTGTTCGATGTCACCGCGCGCTCGAAAGAAAGATCCACGTGTTCTTCATAAGGTATTGGGGAATCGATTAGAGGATTCCTCTTTCCTCCGATAGGCTCATATCTCGTCCAATCGATATTATTGGGATCTACAGGAGGAAGTGGAAACCGTTGACCGAGGTTCTGACCGGATGCCCTTGTGATAAAGGGTTGAGAAAACAACGGAGGCGCCGAGCTGGAGTAGAACAAGGCATAGGGAGCAGCCGCGAAATTGAAAGTGTTAGCTCCCTGGACGTTGGTATAGTACATCCCGAATCCCATTCGAATACTGCTCTGGCCATGGTCCCCAAAGACAGCATGCATGAACCCATTGTCTGGGATGTCAGGGGAATAGGCGAGGCCAATCCGTGGGGCGAAATTGTTATAGCGAATATTCGCCATGTGGATGGGGACGCCTGCATCCCCGGGAAAGAGATAGCCTTCTGGAGCAGTCGGAAACTGAGTCGATTGCTTTCCCAGCAGCACCACAGGATTCCGGTTGTGCGCTTCGGACCAGTATGGAGTTACATCGTAACGTAAACCGTAGTTGACGGTCAGGTTCGAAGATGCGCGCCAACTGTCTTCCCCATATATTCCAAGATAGAAGCTTCTCAAGTTCAGGCCGGCGGAAGTGCCTTGATAGAAAGAACTCGGAGCACCGATTAACATGTCGGCAAAATCAACTCCCGTCTCAGTGCCGTTAAAGCTAAAGCCTCCGTTACCGCCATTGTTCGGATGGGTAATGTCAATCTGGTCCCAGTGGTAGTCCGCGCCGAATTTCAGCGTATGTGTCCGAATAATTTTCGTGAAGTCATCCTGACCCTGGTATGTATTGTCAAATTGACTGACAACAGAGTTAAATGCCCCCAAACTAAAATTGTTAAATCCAAAAAAGGGCCAATTTTGATATTGCGGACCTTCTAGTTGATACATGCCTTCATTCTGGGGGGCAGCAAAGCCCAACGTGGACAAGAGTGGTCCGGGCGGCGTCTTTCCCTGGACGTTGCTGGTGCGAAAATAACTGGCGGTGAAAACATTCACCGTGGTGGGATTGAATGTTGTTGTGTCACTGGCAATGAACAACTCGGCTTTCCCAGTTGTCGTATTTGGGAAGCCCGGCACAGTGCTGCCACCAAAACCACCGTTATAAGGGTTCGTATTGGTGAAAGGATCGTTGTGCCAATAGCCCGAGATTATCCCAAACCGAGTGTTGGCATCGATTCGGACACTTCCCTTATTGTCCGTTAAAGTCTCTGGATTTGCGGCCGTGGTAAAGTATGGACCCGAATTGGCTGCAGGGATTAGCGTCAGCACATGCGGACTGACAGGCGACCAGGCTGATTGCGGAATCTGCGCATTGGGAAAGACGCAATTCGCAGGACTTGTGCATCCCGGCGAATAATAGGCCTCACCTGCCGTCACAGCATAACCTAGTTTGGCTGAAAGCTGGCTGGCCCAAAATGCACCGTTTACCGTCCCTTTCAATGCAGCCTCATTATCTGTAAAATTACCAGTCCGCTCGGCCGCCGAGGGGACAAGGATAAGTCCCGTGCTGACGCCAATCGTCTGCCGTGTACCCTGGTAGTCCCCAAAGAAAAAGAGCTTATCGCGCAGGATCGGGCCACCAATGGTCCCGCCGAATTGGTTCTGCTTGAACGCACCACGGGTCGGATCAAAATAGCCTCGGGCATCAAAGTCCGTGTTGCGCAGGAACTCGAAAGCATCTCCATGAAATTGATTGGTTCCCGACTTGGTAACAACGTTGACCAGGCCACCGGCATAGTTGCCATACTCGGCGCCGGCGTTGCTGGTGATGATCCGGAATTCGGCGATGGAGTCGAGGACTGGGATAAGCGTCGTACCCCCAGCATTTCCCTCTACAGTGTTGGCCCCATTCACCATGAAACCGCTATGCACGTCTCTCGCGCCGCTGATGGAAAGAGCACCATTGTTAAGGTCATTCGAAGGGCTCAAGCCGCCGTACTGGGATACACTTATCGGGACAACTCCAGGCTGAAGGGCGAGAAGATCGGTATACGAGCGACCGTTCAGCGGCAGGTTCGTCATTTCTTTTGCGCCGATCACCTCGCCCATCTGAGCAGTCTCGGTGTCCACGTGCACCTGGCTTGACTGCACTGTGACCTGCTGCTGGTTTGCTCCCACTTTCAGCGTCGCATCCACCCGTAGGGCCGAATCGACATTAATCACGATGCCCGTTTGTTTGTAATTCCCAAAATCTGTTTTTTGGAACGTGATGTCGTAATGACCGAGTGGAAGCGCTGGAAAGTTGTAGAACCCGGCGGAATCGGTTTGGACGGTTTGAACCACACCTGTCTCAGTGTTCCGGAGTTGCACGGTTGTTTCGGGAAGGACAGCTCCTTGTGTGTCTCGAGCGGTTCCCGAAATGCTTCCGGTTGCCACGGCAAATGCTGCTGTTGTTGCAAGCCCTATTGCCATCGCTAGCAGCGCGATTTTTATTCCGGATGCCAGATAGCGAAGACTGGATGACCTATGCGCCCCGGGAGTGTAATCGGGTCGGCTTGGCAAGATTATATTTTTGAGAACACCACTTTCCGATACAGATGGGCCTGTTGCAGATTCCTCGTATTTCATGATCTTTGCTCTCCTAAAGATTTCGGCGCTCAGCACATTCCAGCGTTTCAACTAAAATTGAAGGAATGTTATTAAGTTTGTAAAGCTCTGTCAAGAATTTTTTCAATATTGTAAATTCGAATAGGAAAGAGGAAGATAGTAGGCTCGGGAAGCGCTCCCAGAACGATCCAATGTTTCGTCCAGCCACACCCGACCGAGGCCGACAAAAAATCGAGGGCAAGACCGAACGACATTAACGACATTAATGTTTTGCTGGAATATCCGAAAATTTCTGGCGAATCATTTTCCATCTAATCGGACTGGAGGTCTATAGTCCGGCTTCACAAATTATTGACACATGCTTCGGTATCAAATAGTTTCATATTTCAAAGATAATTCGAAGAATTCTTGAATGTGGCCAATTTATTTCAAAAATAGCAGAAGGAGCAACATATCCGTGACCCAATCCTTCCAGTGGCTTCGTAATGAACTCGCATTTCTAGCCGTCATGTTGATGTTGGTTCTCTGCGTTCGAGCCAATGCAGCCGACATGAAGGCTGGCATTGCGAAGGTGGATATCACCCCGCCGCTGGGGGTCCAAATGTGGGGCTATTTTAATCGTCTAAAGAGCGCCGAAGGTACGATCGATCCACTCTACGCTCGTGTCCTTGTTCTCGAAACGGGGGACAAGCGCCTGGCCTACGTCGATCTCGACCTGGGTCGCACCTTTGGGCCAACTTCGCTCAACCGCCTGCGTAAAGCCGCAAAACAAACAAGCGGCATTGACTACATGATCGTCCAGGCGATTCACACACATGCCGGACCCGTCATCCTGGATGATTATCCATCCGGACCGCCAGCCTGGGAAACCGCGGATCTTGGCAAGATCGAGCAAGCCATACAAGAAGCTCAACAGCATGCAGTGCCGGTCCGCATGGGGGTTGGCTATGGACAGGCCTTCATCGGCTACAATCGCCGGCGAATCGAACCCGACGGCACAGTTACGATGTTTTGGAATAACTCGGCGAGAATCCCCACGTGGCCGGTGGACCCCACTCTTACCGTGCTCCGCGTCGACAGAATGGATGGACAGCCACTGGCCATCTTGGTGAACTATGCCACCCACCCCGTAACTTTTGGCCCGGATAATCTGAGATATTCGGCTGATTTCCCAGGTGCAATGTGCAAGTTTGTCGAGAAGGCATTTGACGGAAAGCCTCTGGCTTTCTTTGTCCAGGGAGCGCCGGGCGACATTAATGTGTACGACACCACAACACCCATTAAGGAGGACGCAATCGGTAGACGTGACTGGGCCGGAGAAACACTAGGGAAAGCCGCTGTAAGCACGGCAAAACAAATCCAAACCAGTGCGGACCCAGATCCAAGCATCGACTTTGCGGAAGATTTGTTACCCGTCAAATTACGCTGGGATCCGGCAAAATTCCGACAGGAGCTCCTGCACGAAGTCAGTCCGGAAGCTTTTCAGATTTTCGCGCCGTCCATCCAGGAAGAAATGCAGCTGCCTGTGACTACGGCATTGATTAATCGGAAGATCGCAATCCTGGGAGTTCCAGGAGAACCTTTCGTTGAATTCCAGATGAGTTCGCGCGCTCGGTGTCCTGTCAGCTCCTGTTTTTATCTCGGATATACAAACGGATATTATGGATATTTTCCAACAATCAAAGCTGCGACGGAGGGTGGTTACGGTGCTGTCAATGCAACCACCTGGACCCAGGTTGGTACCGGCGAGCGAATGTTGGATCACTCAATCGTCGAGCTGTACAAAATGCTGGGCCGTCTGCAAGATTCGCCAAGCGCAAACTGGAAAGCTGTTCCTCCTCCTGCACCTTGACGACTCTTCAAATCATTTGAATTGCATAAGCCACGAAAGCCTAGACTCTCTCGATGCAACTTTGAAATCTCGAGAAGATCATGTACGGCTACATGCGTTTGGACAAGATGCCTTATGGTGAGTGGAACATGAAACGGATTCTGGTTGGGGAGTGTAAACAAGAGATTTCATCGTTTAACCCGCTGAAGGGCCAATATGAAGATTTCATAGTAACCCGCGGCGAAGACGTTCTTTCCTACCATCGTTATATGCGGTCGGAAATGGCAGGTGCGTTGACGGCATTTCGCGGTGATCGCAACGTTGAAGTTGTCCCTGGCTATAGTGCGCGTGGAATCACTTCCGGCGGCACACTGTCGGACTCGACCCTCTCCCAATTTACAGCGGAGTTTCTGGAGTCGGTGAATTCGGCGCGGAATATCGATGGCGTCTATTTTGCTCTCCATGGCGCGCTAGCTTCAGAAAGCGAGCCGGACGTGGAGGGATATCTACTGGAGGAGACGCGAAAAATCCTCGGCGCGAGGATTCCTATCGTAATTTCGCTCGATCTGCACGGGGTTTTGACGGATCGAATACTCGAGAATTGCGACGCGTTGGCGGTCTATCAGACATATCCTCACGTTGATTTTTTTGAGACAGGAGAAAAGGCAGCGCGCTTGCTCTTGAGAATCCTCGACGGCGAGATCCAGCCCGTCATCGCGCGCGTGCCGATTCCGGCAGTGGTTCGGGGCGATGAATTGATTACCGACACCGGACTTTTCGGTGAAATTATCCGCAAGGCTCAGGCGATGGAGCAAAGCCTGGGAGGGCTCTCAGCCGGTATGTTCATCGGCAATCCCTTCACGGACGTGCCGGATCTCTGCTCGAATGCGCTCGTAGTGACAAATGGAGACGCGGATCGTGCCGTCCATCAAGCTGTGGAACTGGCCCGCGACTTCTGGAGCGTGCGCGACAAGCTGCAGTCCAACCTCACGATCTTGGCGGAAAGTGTCCGGTTCGCTGCGGACGCCAAGGGTCGAATCGTGTTGACAGACGCGGCAGACGCCACGAGCTCGGGCGCGTCGGGTGATAGCAATGCAATTCTGCGGGCGTTAGTCGAAGCGGGCTTCCGCCGCGAAACTCTGGTTCCCATTGTTGATCCTCCCGCTGTGAAAGCGGCATTCCAGGCAGGCGTTGGCAGCACAATCCAGGTTGCCGTAGGGGGAGCGATCGATCCGGCGCGCTTCACGCCGTTGCCGCTGGAGGCACAAGTCGTCATGCTTTCCGATGGCCGATTCCGGAGCGAATCACATGGAGAAGAGTGGAATGCGGGGCGGACGGCGGTTTTGAAGTCGTCAAATTTCACCTTGGTCGTCACCAGTCGCGCCGTAAGTTTGTACGATCGTTCTCTTTTTCTTGCGCACGGGCAAAATCCTGGACTCTTCGATGCCGTCATCGTGAAATCCCCTCACTGCCAACCAGCTTTCTTCGACGAAGGAGCCGAACGCGTCATCAATGTCGATGCGCCAGGTTCCTCCAGCGCAAATCTTAAAAGCCTGGGCCATCGGAACTGTAGACGGCCAATTTTCCCGCTCGACGATAACGTGGTTTGGACGCCGGAGCCGCGAATTTTTAGGAGAAAACAAGCATGAGCGGCATGAAAATTCGGGAAATCCGCTGTGCGGGTCTGCGGGGACAAACTCCCGAGGGAGGCTGGAGCAACGAGCTCCAGCCGGACAACTGCGTCCACACATTGATCGCGGTGCTCACGGAAGAAGGACTCGTGGGTTGGGGCAGTGCGTCCACAAGTGACCATTTCGTGCGCGCGGCGCTGGACGTGTTACATCCGCTCTATGCGGGCGCGAACGCGCTTGAGCCTGAGCGGCTGAGCGAAATTCTTCACCAGAATACTTTCTGGCTTGGTCGCGGCGGCGCCATGACGCACGTGATTAGCGGGATTGACATCGCCCTATGGGATTTACTTGGACAGGCAGCGGGCCAGCCGGTGGGGAGACTACTCGGAGGCCGCTATCGCGACCGCGTCCGTCCGTATGCTTCCCTCCTGATGCAGGCTCCGGAGCAAATGCCGGATGAGTTGCTTCCGATAAAGGAAAAAGGATTCCGGGCATTCAAGATTGGTTGGGGAATGTTTGGACGACGCGACGCGGCAATGGATAAAGCCATCGTGCGCAGTTCGCGAGAGGCCATTGGACCCGACTGCCTGTTGATGGTGGATGCGGGGGCAAGCGATGCATTTTGGCCGCGCGACTATAAATGGGCGCTGCGGACAGCGCACATGCTGGCGGAATATGATGTGGCCTGGTTCGAGGAGCCTCTCCCACCCGACGCATTAGAGGACTATGTGGCTCTGCGTCGCTCGGCTCTCATACCGATCGCCGGAGGCGAAGTGCTGACGCGCCGCCAATCTTTTCAGCCGTGGCTGCAAGCGGGCGCTTTCGATATCGTGCAGCCGGACGTGACAAAAGTAGGCGGGATCAGCGAAGAACGCCGCATTGCCTGGATGGCAAGCGACAGCGGCATTCGCATGATTCCCCATGGTTGGAATACGGCGGTTGGACTCGCCGCTGACCTCCAATTAGCCTCGGCGTTTCCTCGTACAGATTTGGTGGAGTATTTAACAGGATCTCCCTATATTGACGAACTCGCGACCGATGGATGGAAACTGGACGCCGACGGCATGCTTCCCATCCCGGATATTCCTGGACTGGGGATTCAGATCAACCTCGAAACCCTTGAATTACTTTCGGGCATGAAGCATTTTCTCAATTAAATGACCACCGCCTCGAAGGTCCTGGCAAGGAAAGAGCGGCGCTGGCACATGGTGGCGCTCCTCTGTGTCGCCTTCGCGCTTTGTTATGTCGATCGGCAGGCAGCTTTTTCAATATTTCCTGTTTTGAAAAGAGAGCTGGGATTCTCTAACACGCAACTGGGTTTGGTAGGAAGTTTGTTCGGCTGGTCCTACGCGATCTCGATGCCCGTGGCTGGGCGCATAGCAGATATTGTCCGCCGAGACCGGCTGGTGATCGCGAGCCTTGTGCTCTGGAGCATCGCAACACTAGGCACGGCATTGAGCAACTCACCCGGTTCATTTCTCGCCTGGCGTGCGGTCATGGGTTTGACCGAATCGCTTTATTTCCCCGCAGCGCTCGGCATTCTCGCCGTGCTTCATCCCGGATCAACTCGATCCCGCGCGCTAAGCATTCATCAGACAGCACAGTTGGCGGGCATCATCGCTGGCGGGTGGTATGGAGGTTGGGCGGCCGAGAGCATAGGTTGGAGAATGGGTTTCGCCGCTTTGTGCATCGCGGGCATCGCCTACTCGCTTGTTCTCCTGAAAGGTTTTCACGACACACCTATTGTGAGTAGCCCGGTGCGCCAGACTCCCCGGCAGCGCGTGGGAGATCTGTTTCGGGTACCGCTCTACCTGATTCTGACATTTTCATTTTTCTGGTTTTGCGCCATGTTGTGGATTGTGTATGCGTGGCTGCCGGATCTGCTCTATGAACGCTTCCGACTATCACTCAGCGCGAGTGGCCTCGATGCGACACTCTACATCCAAGTAAGCTGCGGTATTGGTGTGCTGGTTGGTGGATGGCTGGCAGACCGCCTTATTTTCCGAATACGTTCAGCTCGGCTGTATCTCGTCGGGTGCGGGATGCTTTTCAGCGCTCCATTTGCATATCTTGCGGTTGCGGCCACCACATTAGCGCAATTCAGATTTTATGCGCCGGCATTTGGGCTGCTGGCGGGATTCGCCATCGCCAACATCTTCGCGGCAGCCTACGACGTGATTACAGACCGGAGTTACAGCTTTGCCGCAGGTGTGCTGAATATGATAGGTGGCGTTGCGGGCGGAGCGGCTATGTTGATAGCCGGTATCTATAAAAATGAATTCGGAATAATGAATTTAATGGCATGGGCTGCCGCGGCTACCGCATTCTCGGGGGTTCTGCTGTTCGCGGGTGTACGACTGTTCTTCAAATCTGGCCTCATTTCTTCAGCTCTCGAGGAACCGGTGGACTGAAAACGCCAAAGCCAAGTAAGCCCCGGAATCTTCTACGATTCTCTGTGATATATTTTATCCATGAAATAAATTGGCTGTTTTTCCCACAAATCATTGGATTCAAATGAAGAAAAACTCATGAGTGAAGGAACGAAAACATATTGATGACAGAGATACAAACGCGAACAATTGACAGGCCCGACAAGTTGGAACAAAAAGAACTCGCCATTCTTCATCTGATTCATTCCGGTGTGAATAGCTCCCGCCTCGAGTTGGCCCGGCAGACCGGCCTCAGCCCGGCTTCTATCACAACAATCATTCAGCGTCTCATTATGACTGGGCTTATTGTCGAATCGGAGCCGGCACGTTCGCAGCTTGGGCGAAGACCCGTTCCGCTGGAGATTCGCAGGGATGCGGCATATTTTATCGGAGTAGATCTCGGGTCGTTCTATCTGCGTATTGTCATCACCGATATTAACGGAAATATCATTTACAAGTATCAAGCGCAAACAGAAATGCAGGAAGGGCGCAAACGGGTCTTGGAAAAAGCCTTCCATTCCGTCCGGGCAGCGATCAAAGAGTCCGGTCTATCGCAAGCCTCGATCAGGGGAATTGGCATTGCCCACTCTGGTGTAATCGATAGCGAAGCCGGCGTTGTACTTTCCTATCCCAGGCCTGGACAAATGGCGGAGTGGAAAAATATTTCCCTCCGAGATATTTTTCAAGACGAGTTTGAAATCACATGCCTGTTGGAAGATAGCGTCCGCACCACTGCGACTGCTGAAAAATCCTTCGGCTTGGGTAAAGATCTAAACGACTTTCTCTATATCGACGTAGGCATGGGAATCGGAGCAGGAATTTATATCGATGGCAAACTGTACCGCGGCGCGGATGGGAGTGCTGGCGAGTTTGGCCACATTACGGTAGATGAAGATGGCCCATTATGTTCATGCGGGAACAACGGGTGCCTGGAAACAGTAGCTTCCTGCGGTGCGATTATCCGAGGCGTTCGAACCGCTATTGAGCAGGGCATCGACTCGAAAATACGAGATCTTGCCGCTGGAGATTTAGACAAGGTGAGCATCGAAATTATCGCGCAGGCAGCGATCGAGAATGACAGCCTCGCCTTTAGGGTTTTGCAGAAAGCGGCTTCTTACATTGCCATCGGGCTGGCGGATCTCGTCAATCTTCTCAATCCCAGAGTCATGATCTTCGGAGGGGCGCTGTTTCGCGCCGTTCCACAACTTCTAGAGGATCCATTGAGACGCATTATCAAGCAACGGTCGTTGGAAAAGTCCGCTAACAAAGTGCAGCTAAAAGTCTCCACTTTAGGAAGCGAAGCGGGCGCGCTCGGAGCATCGAGATTGATCGCGGAAAAAATTCTGAACGACCTGTATGCCGGCGCACGTACAGGAAATTAGAGCGGATTGAAGGTTAGTGTAGTGGGACGTTAAATTGGAAGTCATTCTGAACGGCGCATCTATATGTGAAGTTTCAATAGGTAGTCCATTCGAACCGGATCGAAGAAGCTGATTGCGATGAGCAACAGCAAACTTCGGAGCAGCGAATGGACTACCACCATAATGCCAGACTAATGATTCATCAGCGAGAGCAGTTGGCCAGAAAAGTTCTGCAGGAGAGATGCACGTTGAAGCTGGCCGCCGCCTGCGCTGGCATGGCTGGCGCATCGCGCAGGAACTCGCGCTCAGCCGGGCCACTGTCAGCCGTATCCTGCAACGCCTGGGACTGAACCCGCCGGCGTTCGCTCGATCCGCCGCCGCCGGTCATTCGTTATGAACAGAAAGCTCCCGGCGATCTCGTCCATTTCGATATCGACGACCACTCCCCTATCAGCTTCGCCAGATCTTTTAATCTCCCAAATTTTATTTATGCACCACATTCAAGAAAGTTTTACCTCCGTTTATAAAATAAATAGCTAAATTATGAGTTGTATTTTCGCTATTTAGTTGACAATTGGAAATATATCGGCAAACCTATCTTCAGGAAATGGAATCGAAGAATGAAAATAGAACCCATCAGCAAAATCACACCATCGCAGCGAGAAAGACTGGCGATTCACGGAGGAACGCCTGTCCGTACCGATCCCTTACCGCTTGAGTTTCCTGGGATCCACCATATGGACGAGGAAGAGATTAACGCTGCAATCCGCGTGCTACGCAGCCGTTCACTCTTCCGCTACTACGGAATCGATGTGCAAGGGGAGGTGGGGGCATTCGAGGCTGAATTTGCCTCATTTCTGGGCATCTCCCACTGTTTGGCGCTAAACAGCGGTACGGGAGCATTACACACAGCTCTTTCCGCCCTGGGTGTGGGCCCGGGGCAGGAGGTGATTGTACCGGCCTATTTGTGGGTATCCGTGGTGGCAGCCGTCGTGAATCTCGGGGCTATTCCAGTCCTTGCGGATATCGATGACACATTCTGCCTTAATCCGGCTGCCGTGGAGGCGAAGATCACGCCGCGTACCACTGGAGTGATCGCCGTTCATATAAGCGGCGCGCCGGCGGATATAGAAGCGATCGGGAAGATCACGCGGAATCATGGGCTGTTTCTGTTGGAAGACTGTGCGCAATGCACCGGCGGCAGCATTGATGGCAGAAAGGTGGGAACCTTCGGAGATATCGCTATCTTCAGCTTTCAAATGAACAAGAACATGACCAGCGGCGAAGGTGGATGCCTGGTTACGAATGATAAACGTCTCTACAACCGTGCCGTAGCTTGTCACGACACCGGCTATGCGCGCGATTCTGATGGACGCGCCATGTTTGACAACCTTGACTTCTGTCTTTGGGGGCTTGGATACCGGATGGATGAGATGCGTGCTTCGATCCTGAGAGTTCAGCTGAAAAAACTGCCGAAGGTCATCTCGCATATGCACGGTAGCAAGTACCGTATTCGCAAAACACTGGAACAACACTCTGAGATTCGTCTCCGCAAGATTATCGACCCCGACGGCGATACGGGATGCTTTCTGCTCACTACATTTCAGAAGCCGGAGACCGCCAGAGCGATCAATCGCGCGTTAAGAGCGGAGGGAATCATCACACTGGCCCAGGGCGTGAATAACATCGTCATGACGGAGTGGGGGCTCCACATCTACTACAACATTCCTAGCCTGGTTAATAAGACGGGCGTGGATAAAAGGAACTCTCCATGGTCACTCGTCGAAAACCGAGACTCGCATACTAAGTACCGGAAGGGGACCTGCCCTTACGCCGATAGCCTCTTCGAGCGCACCATCCTGCTTGCGATTCCGTCATGCCTGACGGATAGGGACGAGCAAGATATCATCGATGCCTTCGAAAAGGTGCTGGGCAATTTCCGGGGATGAGCCAAACGCCGCAAAGGAACCAATCACGGATGTATGTCATCGCGTAGGTCGTAAAGCCGTACGTGATCCAGGCCGATCGAAGGAGTTTAATCATTCGTCACTTACCTTTATTCGCGCCTGGAGTCGGGTTGGATACTTTTCGACGTCTCAGCCATGCCGCAGCGTCATAAGGAATAATGTCCGTGGGAGCCGCACGGGTGGATAATTACCCGGGACGCGAACGCCGCGTTTCAAACAGAAGGCTCCGACAATACCGGCCGCAGGATTCCGTCAACACGGGTGCCCCATCCTTCGCGTTTTGCGAAGGGTGGGGCACGTTTTCCTTTTTTCCTTAAGGAAGATATGTAAAGTCAGGCATTGAAGGGGACGGGCTTTAGCCGCTGAGGAATTGTCTATGCCCATTTTCAAACCTGATCGCGACATCATTTAGATGACAAGTCTCATCCTCTTGAAAGCACGTCGCACCTCATAGCTGGACATTCGATCGAACTCGTTGTTCTGAGTGCCGGGCATTCGCATAAAACCATTTGCGTTCCTGATATGCATGCTCCATAATGCCGCTTGGTTTCAGTTCCATTGAATCTCGGCGTCATTTTATTGGTACGCAACGCCTGCTGCGCTATAGAGCAGAGCTATTCACTTCGTCGGATATATAGGAGGCCTATCCTCATGCAGCGAGTTATCAGGTGTTGGCTCATAGTGTTGCTGGCGACATCCGTGTCCTGGGCGCAGGAGTCGCGCGGAAAACTCTCCGGTCGCGTGACCGATCCGTCAGGCGCGGCAATTGCCGACGCCCAGGTGCAAATCACGAACATGTAGACAGGCGTGGCAATCCCTGCTCAGACAAACGATCAAGGCCTGTTCACAGTTCCGTTTCTAGTGCCATCGGAATACAGCGTCACCGTGGAACATCCCGGTTTTAAAAAACTCGTTCGGCAAAGCGTTGCCGTCCAGGTCGGCAGCGAAGTGCAGCTCGACCTTTCGCTCACAGTAGGCGAGGTTTCGCAGCAGGTCGAAGTCACTGCCGCCCCTCCTCTTCTGAATACGGGAACCGCATCGCTTGGCCTGGTCGTGGGGACGAAGGATATCCAAGACCTGCCAAACGCGTCGGGAAACGTCGGAGAGTTTGCGGATCTTTCTGCTGGCGTTTCAAGCGGTGGAGGGATAGCGATTCACTATGCCGCATTTAACAATGGCACCTCCCAGCTCGTTTCAGACGGCAATTCCATCTTTGCGAATGAATGGACTATTGATGGTGTGCCAAACATGTTTGCCAGCGGCTCAGTGCCACGCGTTGCCTTCTCCCCTCCACCGATGGCGATTAGCGAATTTAAGGTGATGACCATTTTCTACGATGCGGCTCTCGGGCACACCTCCGGGGCCATCATCAACATGAACACTCAAAGTGGAACAGACCAGTATCATGGCGAACTCCACGAATTTTTTGGCAGTGACGTTTTGACTGCGAATTTATTCTTTGCCAATCGTGCCAAGCAGAAGCCGGCAGCCTATACGGCCAACCGTTATGGCGGCGCGGTCGGTGGACCGGTAATTTTGCCTCACATCTACAACGGAAACAAAGGAACGAAAAAAACATTTTTCTACTATGTGTTTGAAGAAAACAAATGGGGCACTCCAGGGACCTTTGTCGGAACCGTTCCCACCGCCGCCGAACGTACTGGCGACTTTTCAGAGCTTCTGTCGCTTGGCCCCAGCTATCAGATATACAACCCATTTTCCACCGTATTGCTCAGCAACGGTCTTTATCAACGGACCGCATTTCCAAACAACATCATTCCGCCAAACTCCGGCCTGCTGAATAGCACGGCTTTAAAGCTGCTGAATCTATTTCCATTGCCGAATACGCCAGGCACTCCGGGCGGAGTCAATAACTACACCCAGGGCAACGTGCCGGATATCGAAAATTACTTCACTCATTTCGTGCGGTTCGATCACAATTTCAGCGACCGGAGTCGTATGTTTTTGCGAATGGACTATGACGACTGGGATGAGAAAGAGCTTGCCTATTACGGCTCAGCCAACCCCGCTAGCGGCAATCACACCAGGCGCAATGACGCTGGTCTGGCGCTCGACGAGGTCTATGTTATTAATCCTTCGACAATCTTCGATTTTCGCTACGGCATTACTGCGCAGGAATTCCCGAATAGCCCACTCAATACCGCCGACCTGGGCTCGCTCGGATTCTCCTCCGGGTTTTCCTCCCTTTTTCCAGCTAAGACGGCGGCGCTCCCAACCATGACTTTCACCAACTACTCCCAGCTTGGCGATGTCATTGCCCCGCTGGGCTACCAATCCAGTCTGATCCACAGCTTTTCAGGAAGCGTAACGGAATTGGCCCGGAGTCATACTCTTCACTACGGACTGGATTTCCGCCTCGAGCGCGCGAACGGGGGCCCCTATACCCTGAACTCGGCGACTTTGAACTTCGATTCAACCTATACCAACGGCCCATTTTCAACCTCGCCCGCATCCTCGATCGGACAGGATTTCGCTTCGTTCCTATTGGGTGTGCCTGGCACCGGAGGGACCGTAACAACCAACAGCAGTTATGCCGATCAGGACCTATGGTATGGTCTCTATCTACAGGATGACTGGCGAGCAACTCCAAAGTTGACCCTGAACCTCGGCTTCAGGCTTGAACACGAAACTCCTGTCAACGAGCGTCATAACCGCGCTGTCGCAGGTTTCGACGATACTTCGACCAACCCCATCAGCGCGGCTGCTACCGCGAACTACGCGGCCAATCCGGTACCAGGCCTTCCCCCTGCCGATTTCAAAGTCCTGGGCGGCCTTCTTTTCGCAGGAGGTCAAAATGGCCGCTCGTTCTGGAAAGGTCAGTCGGTGGAACCGATGCCCCGCATCGGGTTCGCCTATCACGCAACGCCCAAAACAGTCGTGCGTGGAGGCTATGGTGTTTTCTACGATACGATTGGAGTTTATCGTTCACCCGCCATCCAGACCGGTTTTAGTTCTGTAACTCCTGTGCTATCTAGTTTAGATAATGGCCTTACATATTCCGCCAGTCTGACCGACCCGGTGCCCAATGGACTTATCAAGCCGCTGGGTGCCGCGGGCGGATTATCTACCGCGCTGGGGCAGCCATTGAGCGTTTATACTATCAAACGATCAATACCTTACGCACAGCGTTGGTCGTTGACTGTCGAACGGGAGCTTCCAGCTGGCTTTATTCTAGATCTAAGTTATGTCGGAAACTATGGCTTGCATCTTCCCATATCCCAATTGATCAACAACACGCCTGCTTCCTATCTCAGTACTTCCCCAACTCGCAATCAAACTGTAATCAACTATCTGAGCGCAAACTATCCAAATCCGTTCTACGGCCTGGCGAGTTCGTATACGAAAACAACGACCCGCGCACAACTGCTGCAGCCATACCCACAGTTCGGCCAGATAACAGAAACTGCGGATATTGGACGGTCCAACTACCATGCCCTACAGCTGGAACTAAATAAGCGGTTCTCCCATAACTACAGTGTTGATATCGCATACACATTTTCCCGGCTTATGGATGCGATTTCCTACCTGAACAATACCGATCCGCTGCCGTGGTACGGGATCAGTACCTATGACCGTCCAGAACGGATAGCTGTCAGCAATCTACTGACCTTGCCTGTAGGACGAGGAGAGCCGATCGGTTCCAGCTTGCCGAAGTGGGCCGATTATGCGGTTGGTGGTTGGCAGTTGAACACCCTAGTCACTTACCAGAGCGGCGATGCCCTGACATGGGGCAACGTGTTATACACGGGCAAGCTATCGGACATACGATTGAGTGCCAGTAACCGCAGTATTAGTCACTGGTTCAACACGTCCGGTTTTGTCACTGCCTCATCGCAGCAGCTCGCCGACAATATCCGGACATTCCCGCTTAGGCTATCGAATGTGCGAGGTGACGGGCAATACCTGTGGAATTTCTCGCTGCTGAAAGATCTGCCAATTCACAACCTCATGAGATTACAGCTGCGAGGCGAAGCCTATAACGCATTCAATCATCCAAACATGTCCGATCCCAGCGTAGTCCCGACCAGCAGCGCGTTCGGAAAAGTAACAAGTCAGGATGGCTACGCCAGAACGATCAATCTAGCTTTGCGCTTCTTGTTCTAAGGAAACTCCGATTAGGTTCGCTTCTTGAAGTAACCGGGTGCTCCAGGTCTCGATTTTGAGACCTGGGATCAAGAGCACGGGTGGAATAGAGAACAGCCATCCGAAGTGAAATTACCGCCGCGCCTGTTCCACCGCAAGGGCCGCGCGCAAAACCGTCGCTTCATCAAAATGTTTCCCAAGTATCTGCGCTCCAATCGGCAGGCCTTCGGAAGAATTTCCGCACGGCACGGAAACGCCGCAGATCCCCGCAAGATTCGCCGTGACGGTATATATGTCCGCCAGATACATCGCCAGCGGATCGTCCGTCTTTTCGCCTAGTCGAAACGCCGGCGTAGGAGCGGTCGGCGTCAGCAGCACATCGACCGTGTTGAACGCCTCCAGGAAGTCCCGAGTCAGCAGCGTACGCACCTGTTGCGCCTTGCGGTAGTACGCGTCGTAATATCCCGCGCTCAACACGTACGTCCCCAGCAAAATGCGCCGCTTCACTTCTCTGCCAAAACCTGCATCGCGCGTCTTCCGATACATTCCACTCAGCGACATCGCATCCCCCGCCTCCGATTTAGCGCGCAATCCATAACGCACGCCGTCGAAACGCGCCAGGTTCGCGCTGGCCTCGGCGGTCGCGATCACATAGTAGGCGGCAATGGCGTAACGCGTGTGCGGCAAAGATACTTTATGCAGAGTACATCCGGCATCGCGCAGCAAATCCGCGGTCTTTTCGACAGCGGCCCGGACCTCCGGATCGAGGCCCTCCGCGAAATATTCTTCCGGAATCCCCACGCGCAAACCCTTCACCGGCTGATCGAGCCTGGCAGCATAGTCCGGAACCGGTGCGCCGGATGAAGTCGCGTCCATCGGGTCGGCTCCCGCCAGCACTCCCAGCAGGATCGCAGCGTCTTCCACCGTATGCGCAAACGGCCCCACCCGGTCGAGCGAGGATGCAAACGCGATCAGTCCATAGCGGGAAATGCGCCCATAGGTCGGCAACAGTCCCACCACACCGCAGAACGACGCAGGCTGGCGAATCGAGCCGCCGGTGTCCGTGCCCAGCGTCGCCACCGCCATGTTCGCCGCCACAGCCGCCGCCGATCCCCCACTCGATCCGCCGGGAACACGGTCGAGCGCACGCGGATTATGCACCGGCCCATACGCGGAGTTCTCGTTCGAAGATCCCATGGCAAACTCATCGCAGTTCAACTTGCCCAGCAGCACGGCTCCAGCCGCTTCCAGGCGCGCGACAGCCGTCGCATCGTAGGGTGGACGATAGCCGTCTAAAATCTTCGAGCCTGCCGTGGCAGGAGCACCCTGCATGGTCAGCACGTCTTTAATACCGATCGGCACGCCGGCCAGAGGCGGCAGTGTCTCACCCTTGGCTGCCAATGCATCGATTCGCGCAGCCTGTTCGAACGCGCGATCGCGGCTCAACGTCAGCCACGCATTGATCTTCGAATCCTCCGCGGCGATCGTTTCGTAGTACGACTCAGCCAGCGCGACAGCATTGATTTCACCGCTCAGAATCGCCTGGCGAGCTGCGCGAATCGTGCGTGGCGCACTTGGAATTGCAGGCGTAGAGTTCGATCCTGTCATTCGTTTCCCTTAATGAAACCGTGTCTATTACAAATAATATCGCTCATCGAAAAATATGGGTGCCCACAGCCTGCCCTGAGCTTGTCGAAGGGTCTCGCTTCCGAGACGCGGGTTTATGCCGGGTGCCGGGTGCCCCATCCTTCGCGGCCTCATCGCGAAGGGTGGGATGAAACTGAACATTCAGCGCTCAATCACCTTCGGCACCTTGAAATAAACGCCGTCGGTCTCCGGCGCCTCAGCCATCACGGCTGCGCGGTCAAGCGACGCGCGGGCCGTGTCACTGCGAAGCGCGCCGCCAGGCTGCGGGTGCCCCGTTCTAGCCGCGTTCTCTGCGGCTAGAATGGGATCGAAACCCAGCATCTCGCTCACCTGCGCCATCGCGGGAACATCGGTCGTATCCAGTTCATTCAACTGCGCCACATGACCCAGGATCGAATTCAAATCCCGCAGCATCTCCTGCTGCTCATCCAGTGTCAATGCAAGCTGTGCCAGTTCCGCCACCCGCAGCACCTGATCGAGCGACACGCGCGCGGCTGACGATGGATCGACAGAGTCGTTCATTCGATTGCATCCTCGTTTCTGCGGCCTGTCGCCGCAGGAAAGTGAGCTGTCCTGATAAATAAGTATAACGAGCGTGACGCCGAAGGCAGTTCAGTTTACCTTTGCCGCATAGCAGGCGATGGCAATTCCGCTCGCCCAAATGACGCCATATTTGGTCCGCGGAACCGGTTAACAGACCAGGAAAATGGCCAAATTCAGCCAAAATACGGGTAAAACCCCAAAAAACCAAAGAAAACCTGTGGAAATGCGCTATTTTCCGTTGACAAATGCGCTGGGAAGCCGCAAGGTAAACGGCGGAAGGGTTTCTTGAAACCCGCATCAATCCTCACGATACCGCATTCGCAGTCGCGGTCTCGAAAGGAAAATGCATCGGGCCGATAGAAACCAAAACAGGCAGTGGCTCAAGCCATGGCTGTAATCAGGAACAGGAGGAATGGAAATTATGGCAGCAGGTATGACTAAGACACAACTCGTTCGGCACATGGCCGAAAAATCGGAACTCACCAACAAACAGGCGGCGGCCTTTCTGGACCTACTGGCGGAAACGGCAGTAAAGGAAACCAAGAAGAGCGGCCTCTTTGTCATCCCCGGACTGGGCCGTCTGGTCAAGGCCGATCGCAAAGCGCGCATGGGCCGCAATCCGCAGACCGGCGAAGCCATCAAGATCAAGGCCAAGACGGTGGTCAAGTTCCGCGTGGCGAAAGCCGCCAAGGACGCCATCGCGCCAGTCAAGAAGTAAGCACGAAATTCGGTAGACGATCACGGCATTCGCGCGAGCAACGCAACCATCGATAGCGTTATGCTGCCATGGCGCAAGGGTATGTTCGGTCATCCCCCTTGCGCCGGTTCGTTCAACAATGCGGGTGCCATATAGCCTGCCCTGAGCTTGTCGATGAGCTTGTCGAAGGGTCTCGCTTTTGAGACAAGGGTTTATGTGGATAGGGCCAGACCCCGCCTTCGCCTTAGCTATGGCGGATTGACAGATCGTGTCACCAGGCATTTTGGGTACCCCATCCTAGCCGCGTTTTGTGCGGCTAGGGTGGGATTGCCATCGCTCGTGATTACAGAAACCTGCAATCCGCTTTAAGGTGGGATCTGCACGCATCCACCCTAGCCGTGGACAGGCACTCTCGGCCGCAACACTCCCAGCATCACGATGGAGAGACCGAGGGAGATCAGGACGCCCTGATCGAGGACCGTCACGTTATACCGGCTGGCGAAGGCGACGTACGTGACCACCACTCCCCACATGTAGATCTCTCCCAGGAATCCACTCCCCCAGTGGGCCCGCTCACCGCCCCGTGGTACTCGCGGCGCAAAGGCGGGCAGGAACCTGGGCACGCGCCGGATATATGCGGCATAGGCCTCTCCACGCGCTGTGGTAAGGTGACGCTCCTCTGCCTGGACCAGCGCCACCATCAAAATCCCCACCGCCGCCACAGCGAAAAGCGCGCCGCCGGGCGGCATCAGAATCGCCAGCGCCAGAGTATGCAGCCAAAGGCCGACGTACAGCGGATTGCGGACATATCGATAAGGACCGTCGGCAACAATTCGTTCACTATGAAGGTTGCGGTCCCGCACGACCCCATACCCCAGATAGGCCGATGCCCAGGTCCGTAGCAGGGCCGACAACACAGCGAGAAGGATCGCCGCGCCCATCACTGTGATGCTGGCATAGGCAATCGGCAGAATGCGATCGTGCGCCAGCATACCGGCAAGAAACAGCCAGGTAGTTCCGGGATGCGCGCCGCCGATGCGCCCGAATGGCGCCCAGAATCCGACCACAAAAATCAGGAGCAGCGCCCATCGGCGCACTCGAAAAAGTGCTTCAGAAATTCTCATGCGATTTAGGTTCACCCTTCGATCCATCACGACATCGCTGAGGCGTTGTCATTGGAGAGGTTCGGGTGCCCACATCTCGAGTTTGAAATGTGGGTTGACTGCCAAACGTCAGACTTACGCCTGGGGTGCCCCATCCTTCGCAGTCTCATCGCGAAGGGTGGGATTTAACGGCCGTAGAAAGTTCATTGTGCCGCCCCCAGCACAGCCATGATGGAGTCGAAGTCCTCCAGTCGCGAGTATTCGATCACGATTCGCCCGCGGCCCTTCTTGTCCTCGATCCGGACTTTCAGGCCGAGATGGCGTTGCAAATGCTCCTGGACTGCCCGGACATTGGCATCCAACGGTTCTTTCGCTTTTGTTTCGCTTGCGCTCTCCTTTTTCACCGGGGTCAGCAAGCCCTGGATATGCGTTTCCGTCTGCCGCACCGACATCGCCAGCGCCGTGATTTTCATCACCGCCTTCAGAATGGATTCCGGCGACTCCAGTGAGAGCAACGCGCGGGCATGCCCGAAGCTCAATTCCCCGCTTTCCACCTTGTCCTGAACGCTGCGCGGCAGCTTCAGCAGCCGGAGAAAATTGGTGACCGTGGCCCGATCTTTTCCAGTCCGTTGCGCCATCTGTTCCTGCGTCATTTGGAAGTCCCGGCTAAGCCGGTCAAAGGCGCGCGCCTGTTCGATGGGATTCAGGTCCGCTCGCTGTAGGTTTTCGACGATGGTCATCTCCATCGCCTGTTCATCCGACACCTGCCGCAGAATAGCGGGGACTGTTTCTTTTCCCACCTTTTCGGAGGCCCGCCAGCGGCGCTCGCCCGCAATCAACTGGAAGCGGCCATTCGGCAGCGGCCGCACAATGATGGGCTGCACGACGCCATTCGCGCGGATGGAACGCGCCAGTTCGTCCAGCTTCTGCTCGTCCACCCGCATCCGTGTCTGGTAAGGGTTCGGATCGATCTGACCCACGAGGATGTCGCGAGGCTTTCCGCCCTGCTCCCCTTGCTGGCCGGCGGACAAAGATTCGGCCTGCGAGGGAGAATCGTTTCCCGAAGTCGTCCCGGCTTTCGCCGTCATTTCGGCGGGCCCACGGGTGGAAAGCAGCGAGTCCAGCCCCTTGCCCAGAGCACGGCGCTTCGTTATCTCGTTCTTGCCTTGGCCTTTCGTTTCTATCTGAGACATAATGTTCCTTCTTCCTGACAATCCGTTTCCTTGCGTCTCTGAGACCTGGGTTCGGTTCTAAACTCAGGTATAAGGCCAAAAACGGACTTTCACTTCAGATTTCACCCGTTTCGAGGCCGCCGCGCGCGCCTGTTCCCGCGGACTTTCAATCTTGTTTCGCAGCAGGATCTCTCGCGCAAGCTCCATATAACTTTCCGCGCCGCGCGAACGAGCGTCGTATAGTTGTACCGGCTTCCCGTGGCTGGGGGCTTCGGCCAATCGAACATTACGGGGAATCGTCGTTTTCAGTAATTTATCCCCGAAGTAGCCGCGCAAATTTTCCGTTACTTGTTGGGCCAGATTCGTTCGTTCGTCATACATCGTCAAAACGACGCCTTCAATGGCCAGCTCCGGTCGAAAACCGTCCCGCACCCGATCCAGCGTCTGCACCAATTCACTGACCCCCTCCAGGGCGAAATACTCCGCCTGCATGGGGATCAGCAAGGAATCCGCCGAGACCAGGGCATTCAACGTCAACAGATCCAAAGCCGGCGGGCAATCGAGGACAATCAACTGCTCCGCGCCTTTATATTTGGCCAAAGCATTGCGGAGCCGATAGGCTCGATCTTCCGCCTGGACCAGCTCCACATTGGCGCCGATCAGATGTTTGCTGCTTGGCAGCAGCTTGAGATGCTCCACCCCGGTATCGAGCGCGGAATCCGCAATGGAGGATTCGCCGATCAGGACCGTATAGGTTGATAAGCGATCTTCATCTCGGGCAAACCCTAAACCGCCCGTGGAATTCGCCTGCGGATCGCAGTCGATCAGCATCGAGGGGATACCCTCAAGGGCGAAACCCGCCGAAAGATTGATAGCAGTCGTGGTCTTGCCCACTCCGCCTTTTTGATTGACAACAGCGATTATTTTTCGCATGGGCTGATCCGGTAGGTTACCGAATCCGGGCCATTCCGCGCAATCAAAACGATTGTGCATTTCTGGGACAAATCTGTGGAATACGACTCGAACGTAACCTGACCGGCTCTTGCAGGTCCTGTGCTCACTATGGGTTAGAAGACTTTTTGGGCTGAGGGAACAAAAAGTGACTTTGTACCATATTCAGTGGAAATCTTTCAGAGAAACTCGTCCACCGCGAATGTTCCACGTGGAACATTCAGTCGTGAGAAGTCGTCGGCTACGCCTGATCTTATCGAAGAATCACCTTCGGAAACATCGGTTTTGGCTCACTCCGCGAACAATGTTCCACGTGGAACATTCAAGGCAGGTGCCCTAGTCTCGCTGCCCTTCAGGGTTGGGGACGTAAGGCATCCTGTTTCGTGGTTTGGAATAGCTACTTTGTCTTTGATTGCCAAATTGCGACCATGGCTCCGGTAGGGTCGTTGAGGAGGGTGAACCAACCCATATTGGGAACTTCCTGAACCTCGTGGATGATTTTGGCTCCGAGGGATTTTGCCGTGGCCGTGGCACTGTGGATGTCGTCAACGCCAACATAGGCGAGCCATCGGGTCGGGGCTCCGGGCATGGTCATCATTCCGCCGCCGGGACCGTCGTCGGGTTTGAAGGTGCTGTAGATCATGCCGCCGCCCATATCATTGTCGGTGAAGCTCCAGTTGAATAGTTTTCCGTAGAATTCCTTCGCTTTGGCTATGTCGGGAGTGGTGAGTTCAAGATGAACGAAAGGATTTGCCATGGAGTAGCTCCTGTTTTTCAGATATCTTGGATGGAGTTTGGAGTCCGAGTGAACGAACTATCGATTAGATGACGGTTGTGTCTGTGGTTTTTTAAATTATTTTCAATTTATGGGTGGAAACTCGACCCTTTCGGGCGAAGGCCAGACCGGAATGTTCCACGTGGAACATTCTCGTCTGGATCGGATCACGAGATCAAGATGTTCCACGTGGAACATTCATCTATTGCTGAGCCATTTTGATTCTTTCAGATAAACGCCGCAGCAGAGCGAAGAATCTGGAGGTATTCGCTTCGACCATGTTGCGATCACTCCGGATTCTTCTGCGAGTTTAGCCTGAGCGAAGAACGGAATGTTCCACGTGGAACATTCTGGGGTTCGCCCGAATGAGGGAGCATTCAAACTTCTTTTGAGCCCAGCAATAGGACCCGTTGTTTCGTCCCTGGTATCGGTTCGGTTTTCCATTGAAGGGTCGGAGCAGCGGTGCGTACGGAGACCATCTGGGCCTTTGAAGTCAACAGTATACAGAAGCCATGCACCCCGATCCGCTCGTAAGCGGCCTGCAACGCTTGCTCCATCCGGTCCACGGCCCGCAGTACCACCAGATCGAAAGTTTTGTCGGGCGGCAGCTCCTCTACCCGCGCTGAATGCACGAAGGTGTGGGTAAGCTCCAGTTCCCGGACTGCTTCCCGCAGGAATGAGGCTTTTTTCCTCTGAGATTCGGCCAATGTAACGACAAGTTCAGGCCGTGCGATCTGAATCGGGATTCCCGGCAGCCCCGCGCCCGAACCGAAGTCGAGGACCGAGCGAACCCCGCCCGGAACCATTTGCGCGCAGCGGAGGCATTCGGCGATGTGGAGCTGCACGAACAATACGGGATTTCGAACTGCGGTCAGATTCATCCGGGCGTTCCAGCGATACAGTAGCTCCATGTATTGCGCCAGCTGGTCGTAAGCCAAATCCGGCAATGGTCGAAGCAGCATAGGGCCGACAAGGCTCTTTATCGTGGAGGAATCCAATTTTCCTGAATCGCTGCTCATGATGAGGTCCGTTTAAGCCAGGGAGTCGGTGATGGCGCGCGGGTGCCATTTGGCAGTGGTCATCACGAACTGTTCGAAGATAAGCCGGCTTGCCAGGCTGCTCTCCAGGCTTCGCTCCGGGTGCCACTGCAGGCCGAGCACGAGGTGTCCCGGTTGGACACCTTCAATGGCCTCCACGACAGCATCCTGAGGGCATCGCGCAACCACTCTCAGCCCGTCGCCAACGATCCCAATGGCCTGATGATGGCTGGAATTGACCGGCAGTCGCAGAAAGTCAGCCATGTGGGTCGCTTCCGGGCTGGTTTCAACGATCTCCGCCAGGCGAGAGCCGGGCACAATCCCGACGGAATGGGCAATGGCCACGTTCCCGCCCGCCCGGTGGTTCACAGGCATGGGCATCAGGTGCTGCACCAGGGTTCCGGTGCGCCAGATGTTCAATGACTGGGTTCCGTAGCAAATCGTCAATAAAGGTTTGTGCAGGTTGTGAGCATCCTGCAGCAGCAATTCATCGGCATTTTCCCGCGCCAGGTCGGCATCGGCGGTTTCGGGCTGCCGCTGCTCGCCATATTTTGAGGGGTTCACATCGGCGGAGCACCCGGGAAGCAAAATCCCCTGGCAACTGGTAGCTACCCTTGCAATTTCAGCGGGTTTCAGCGTCAGCGGAATTTCTACAGGATCGCCGCCTGCTCGGCGGATGGCCGCAGCGTACTGCGGCCAGGTGCGGGCATTGTATTCAGTCTGGGCGAGGGTGGGCATCGGGATTGCGATACGTGGCCGAGTGCCGGATTTCACTGTAGTCAAAGGAGTTCACTCGAAATGGTGGGAACATCTCCATCCCCTGCGGCAGTTTCGGCATATTGGCCATACATTCGCGTGATTGCCTCGTAAACCCGTTGGCTCAAGACGTCCGCCATTTTGCTGGTGTATTCTGCTGTCGAAATCGGCTCTCCTACAATCAGCAACAGAGGCCGTGGCTGCAGATGATACGTATGCATCGGCATCAGCTCGTGGGTGCCGACCAGCGCCAAGGGGACAATGGGAACGCCCGCGCGAATCGCCATGAAAGCCGGCCCGGAGAGGAATGGCTGCAAACGTCCATCGACTGAGCGGCCGCCTTCGGGAAAAATGAGCAGCGGCATGCCGGCCTGCAATGCCTTTACTCCCCGATTCAGGCTGGCGAGCGTGGACCGCAGGCTGGTGCTGTCCACTGGAATCTGACCGGAGCGCTGCAAATACCAGCCTATAAACGGCAGTTTGAAAAGATCGTGCCGGGCCAGAATGCGGAATTGAAAAGGCAGTTTACTTAGCACCACGGGCGTGTCCATATAGGACAGGTGATTGGCCGCATAGACTGCGACCGGCGCTTTCTTGAAGTTTTCCGCGCCGATTACACGCACCGGCGACAGCGTAATGCGCAGCAGCGCGCCGCCCCAGGCATGGGCGATGGCGTGCTGTACGCGCCCGGTGCCGTCGAACACGGACGCAATCAGAGCTACGCTGCCGAATGCCGCGGTCGCAAGGGCAAACATGGGCCACAGGAGGAAATATGTGAGCCAGCGAAAAAGTTGTCGGGGACGAGAAGCGGGCGTTTGACTGGAACTCGGTTCCGTTTCCACGGACAGATCGGGCACACGGATCATTTCTGGTCCTGCGTTTCTACCAGGCTGTCGCGGAGCGCGCCAATCAGATAGACAGACCCTGCGCAGACCAGCAATCCACCCGGTGGTGTCTGCCGGGCGGCTTCTTCGAGTCCGGCCTGCGGGGAACTGGCCGTGCAAGCTGGAACGCCCAGCGTTTTCGCCACTGCGAGCAGGTCTTCGACAGCAGCACTCCGGGGAGAATCGACCGGGGTCAACACGACGCGGTCGAAGATGGGGAAGAGAATCTGCGCCATCTCCTGAAACGCTTTGTCGCGCAGACAGCCGAACAGCAGGGTCTTTGATGCCGCGGCGGAATTTAATCCCACCCTACGCAATAATGCCGCGTAGGATGGGGCACCCGGATCTTCTTCCACCCATGTCTCAGAAGCGAGACATGGGGCACCCGCATCCATATTGCTGAGCGCCGAGCGCAGAGACCATGCGCCCGCTGGATTGTGGGCTACGTCGAGCAGGACGGTGGATCGCGATGCTGTGCGCGGGAAAAGTTCCAGCCGTCCGGGCCAGCGAGTGCCGCGAATTCCCTGCGCGATTTGCTCCGGCGCGATATTGTAACCGTAACTGTTACATAATTCGCAGGCGGCTGCGATGGCCAGGGCCGCATTGCGATATTGATGGCTGCCGGCCAGCGGCGGCGTCAATTCCAACGTCTTCCCCTGGATGGTGACCGGGTACGCTGCGCCCCAGACTGTGGCGTCTGAGGAGGAATGAGCAGCCGGCATGTATTCGACTGCATTCACGCCCCGGACGCCCAGCGCCACGGCGACTTCGCCGAGAGCCTGGTTCGCTTCGGGATGTTGCGGCAGCGTAACCAGAATGCCATTTCGCCGCAGAATTCCGGCCTTTTCGCGGGCAATGGCGTCAATGGTGCTGCCCAGCCATTCCGTATGGTCGAGCGAAATATCGGTAATGATGGAGAGCAAAGGTTCCACGATGTTCGTCGCATCCAGCCGTCCGCCGATGCCAACTTCGAGCACGGCAAGATCGACCGCCTGTTCCGCGAAATAAAGAAATGCGACGGCGGTGATTGTCTCGAAAAAGCTGGGGTGTTGCGGCAGCTTGCCCGCGTGGATCAGCTGCGCAGCGGTCTCGTCCACGCGAAAATACAGCCGCGCAAAATCATCGTCGGAGATGGGAACGCCGTCGATCTGGATGCGCTCATTTACCCGGGAGAGATGCGGGGAGGTGTAGAGCCCCACGCGATAGGAGGCGGTGCGCACGATGTTCGCCAGCATGGCTGCCGTGGAACCTTTGCCGTTGGTCCCGGCAATCAAAACGCTGCGGAACTGCGATTCGGGCGCTCCCAGCGCAGCCGCGAGGACGCGCATTTGCTCGAGCTCGAATTTACGGCGCGGAGTGTTGGCGCTATCGCCGGGGGCCGGAGCAAGCTCATGCCCGAGCGCGTATAACCCTTCCATCGCCTGAGCGTAGGACATGGGTCGATTTTAGTTGATATCTTCCGGGCGGAGCAGGACTGTGCGCGGCACGATCCTCGGGGACCCTTGCTTCGTGGAGGAGGATGGAATTTTATGCGTGGCCCCTGGAAGATTTCTTATCCCACCCTACGCGATGATGCCGCGTAGGATGGGGCACCCAGGCCCCCTCGCTCCAGTTGCACGGTGGGAATGTTTTGCCGCGGGCGGATGCCTTATCCTAAAGAGTGCCCGAGGATTTTAAACACCGCATTTCGCGCCGCCGCTTTCTTCAGCTCTCCGGCCTGGGAGCCGCCGGCGTCCTTGCGTATTCCGGGGAATTCGAACGTCATCGCCTGGAGATCACGCACCGCACGGTGGAGCTGGCGCGGCTTCCGGCAGCGCTCGATGGACTGCGCATCGCGCAGCTCTCGGACTTCCACTACGAGCAGTACACGGAGCCGTACTTCATCCGGGAGGTGGTCGGGCATGTGAACCGGCTTGCGCCCGACCTGGTGCTGTTGATCGGCGACTATGTCAGCGAAGGGCCTCGGCCGCATATAAGAGACGCGCAGAGCAGTTATCCCTGCGCGGAGATTCTGGCCGGCATCCAATGCCCGCAACGATGGTGCGTACTGGGCAACCACGATGTCACGGTTGGAGCGGCTACCGTGATCGACGCGCTCGAATCTTATGGCCTGCCGGTGCTGGAAAACCGCCATGTTCCGTTTGAGCGGGATGGGGAGCGGCTCTGGATTGCCGGGGTCCGGGACATCGGCAGGAGCGATCCGGACCTGGACCTGGCAGCGCCGCGGGGTTTACAGGCCGCGCGGGAGCCTGTCATTTTGATGGCGCATGAGCCGGATTATGCTGACCAGGTTGTGCGGCACGGAGGGGTCGATCTGATGCTTTCCGGCCACACGCACGGCGGCCAGATACGTCTGCCTTTTGTGGGCGCGCTGTATACGCCGCCGCTGGGCCGCAAATATGTCGAAGGGCATTTCCACCTGGAGAACGGTTTGCAGCTCTATGTGAACCGCGGCATCGGGGCGGTCGGCGTTCCGTTTCGCGTGCTTTGCCGCCCGGAGCTTACGGTGATTACGCTGCGCAGCCCGCATAACGCATAGCGAGGGCACGAGGTCCTCCCCTTCAATGTTTTCAAAGGTAAGGATGACAAAATCGACTCCACCCCGGGTTAGGAACAACCCTTTCCCGCGATGTCCGTAAACTGGCCCTGGATGCATAAACCTGTGTTGTTTTGCGGTGGTTTCGGGACAGAGGTACTGACCGGACAATCGTTCAGCGTATTCGGGACGCAATTGCAATTTCCGTATGTGTCGATCATCGAATTGTTCGGCGACTGCCCGTAGCAATAGAAGATGCCTCCGTTGGAAAGGTCCTGGCCGACGAGAGGCTGCACGCAGGGGTTTTGCGGCAGGGTGATTACGCCGGATTTATCGCAACCGAAGGAGCCTTGCGTACAAGGCGCGCCCTGGGTGTAGCCGCAGTTGGCAGTGCAGACCAGATGGCCGCCTTCGAAGTCGGGGTGAAGATTGCCGGTGCAGGTGTTGCCGGCGCAGGGGGCCTGACCTTCCACGCCGCAGGCGGTACAGGTGTAATGGGCCGCAGCGGAACAGACATTTCCGCCGGTACAGCCGTTGCTACAGCATGGCTGGCCCGCGCCGCCGCAGGCCTCGCATACTCCGCCTCGCGCGACATTGCCGCTGGCGCAGCCGCTGGAGGGACATGGTCCCTGGCCCGCGCCGCCGCAGGCCTCGCAGGTTCCGTGCGGCCCTTGCCATGGATAGCACAGGGCCTTCACGTCACTGCAATAGTCGTACGCCGGGTCATTGCTGTCGGGATCGGGGCAACACTGCTGGCCGAGTCCGCCACAGGCAGGAGGAGGCTGGGCCGCAACACACGTGTGTTGCGCATTACAGGTGGCGCCGGCGCCGCAAAATTCGATGTGCCGGGGAAGCTGGAAACCGCCAGACACCCATCCGGAACAACAGGCATTGCCGACAACGCCGCATACATTTAAATGAGGAATCGAACCGCCGAACTGGCGCACAATGAGCCAAATCCCGTTATCGTAGGTCAAGGTCTGGACGATGGGACCGTTGACCATGGGCGCGACTGCGTTGCCGTGGGTGAATTGAAGGATGGAGTGGACCTCTGCGGCATTGCTTGAGGTGAAGCTGATCCAGGTCCGTGTGCGCGTGTACGGGTGAAATTCGAACTGCGTACCGGGCAACATCTTTTCCACTTGGCGGCGCTGCATGACCACCTTGCCCGATCCGGGGGATGCATAGGTCCACTCGGCATGGCTGGAGTAATGGCTGGCCCATGTTTTCGCCTCTCCAGAGTTCCATGCCTTATCGGCTGCGTCTATCGTCCCGGTTATGGAGCGGATGGCCTGGGTACGCTGCTCGACAGACTTCCAGTGGACACTCCCGCCATCGATCGAGGAGGTCTGGGTCGTGTTCGCGGATTTGCGGTTTGCATCGGCAGTATCGCGATGGGTAGATGATTGGCCCGTAAGATGGCAGACGCAGAGGAGAAGGCCCAATGAAATTGCGGCAAGCCGGCCTGCAGGCGGTTTGGACGACCATTGGAGCTGTGGACGGAAGCAGGCGGCAAGAGCACGAGTTTCTCCGGAGCAGACAGGTTCACCGTTCGGAGCCGTTGACTGGTTCTCGACAAAATACGAGGTATCCGGAGTTCGAGTGAAACCCTGTTTCACAACCCACCTTCTTTCCGGGGGGTCGAACGTGTCTCGCCGAAGTGAGATCGCACTCGCTTCGTATTTATGCAGACAGTTTGAGTCGTGACGACTCGCGGCATTATAGCACAGGATGCGGGAAGGGACTGAATGGAGCGGAGCGGAGTGGAAAAATCCAGAGAAGACTCGCTTCATGATCGTCGCCCATCACCCTCTGGATTCTTCGCTGCGCTCAGAATTACGGACAGCCTTTTTTTAAAACCGGTATCTTTAAAATGATCCAGCGGGCAATAGCGGACAGCAAAAACGATGAAGAATTTTTATCTCTGTGCGGTATTGACTACTTGCCTGTTCGGCGCTGTCAATGCGAGCGAGGCGAAAACTGCTAAGCCTGTGGCCGTTGCGACTAACGCTGCCGTGGAACAGGGGCAGCACGATTGGCCAGTCTACAACGGCTCCTCCGGGAGCACCCACTATTCGAGCCTTACGCAGATCGATCGGAGCAATGTTTCGAAGCTGCGGGAGGCGTGGCGTTATGACACGAAGGAAGAGGGCGGTCTCGAGACCTCTCCGATCATCGTCCACGGCGTGTTGTATGCCAATACGCCGACGCAGGAGGTGATTGCGCTCGACGGGGCGAGCGGGAAACTGCTGTGGAAGTTCAACTCTGGAATTGTCGGTTTGCAGGCGGATCGGGGGCTTGCGTACTGGAGCAATGGGAGCGATCGAGCCGATGACGGCGGCGGCAGACCCGGAGACGCTCGCATTCTGGCGGGCGTGACGAATTTTTTATACGCGCTGGACGCGAACACGGGCAAAGTGATTCCAACATTTGGGGAGAACGGCCGCATCGACCTAAGAGAAGATTTGGGGCGCGATCCGAAGCTGCAGTCGGTTTCGCTGACCAGTCCGGGCGTGATCTATAAAGATTTGATTGTGGTCGGCAGCCGGGAGCCGGAGACTTTGCCGGCTCCGCCGGGCGACATCCGCGCTTACGACGTGCGTACGGGGAAGCTTCGCTGGTCCTTCCACACCATTCCGCATCCAGGAGAATTTGGCTACGATACCTGGCCGAAAAACGCGTGGACATATAGCGGGGGCGCGAACAACTGGGCGGGCATGTCGGTCGACACGGAACGCGGTATTGTCTATGTGCCTACCGGCTCCGCGGCCAACGATTTTTATGGGGAGAATCGGGTCGGGAACGATTTGTTTGCGGACTCTCTGATCGCCCTGAATGCGGAAACCGGCAAGAGAATCTGGTCGTTCCAGGGGGTTCGGCACGACATCTGGGACAGAGATTTTCCGTCGCCGCCTTCGTTGATTACCGTGAAACGCGACGGTAAGGAAATCCCAGCGGTGGCCCAGACCACGAAGGAGGGATATCTCTACGTGTTCAACCGGGTGAATGGGAAACCACTGTTCCCGATCGAATATCGTAAATATCCTCCGAGCACGATTCCGGGAGAGGTAGCTGCCAGGGAACAGCCTTATCCAACGAAGCCAGCACCGTATGCGCGGCAGCTGCTTACGGAAAGTCTGCTGACCAATCGAACACCGGAGGCGCATCAATGGGTGGTTGAGCGTTTTCGTGAACTGCGGAGCGATGGGCAGTTTGTGCCGCTCAGCGTGGGGAAAGGCACGGTCGTTTACCCAAGTTTTGAGGGCGGCGCGGAGTGGGGAGGGCCGGCTGTCGATCCGGAAACGGGGATCATCTACATCAACTCCAACAACTATGCCTCGGTTGGAGTAATCGCGAAGCATCAAACCGGCCCAAGCGGCCGTGCCACCTATCTGAGCCAATGCAGCGTCTGCCATGGGGAACATCTGGCCGGTTCGCCGCCGCAGTTTCCCTCGCTGATCGATGTTGGAACCCGCCTGACCCCGCAACAGATCACGGCGAAGATTCACCAGGGCGGCGGCAGAATGCCGGGGTTCCCGAACATACAGGGCGACCAGCTCGACGCGCTGGTTGGGTACCTGGGGCAGAGAGCAGGCAAGGACTTCGATAGTGCCGAAACAACAAAGGCTCCGGCGACCTACCAGCTCACCGGCTATAAACGGTTTCAAGATCAGCAGGGATATCCGGCGACCGCGCCACCCTGGGGCACGCTGAACGCGATCAACCTGAGCACCGGCGACTACGCGTGGAAGATTCCTCTGGGACAATATCCAGAGCTGGTGGCGCAGGGATTGCCGGACACCGGGTCTGAGAATTACGGCGGACCGATCGTGACCGCCGGAGGCTTGCTCTTTATCGGGGCGACGAACTTCGATAAGAAATTCCGGGCGTTCGACAAGGCGACGGGCAAGCTGCTGTGGGAGACGACGCTGCCGTTTGCCGCGCAGGCCACGCCAGCCACGTACATGGTGAATGGCCGCCAGTATGTCGTGATCGCCTCCGGCGGAGGCAAGATGCTGAATAAGGAATCGGGCGGGATATATATTGCGTTTGCGCTGCCGCAGTAGCCATACCGGATCGTTGGTCAGAAGACTTTGGATAGATACTCAAAAACCCATGTCTCAGAAGCGAGACATGGGGCACCCAGATTTCGTTCGTGACACTCGTAAGATTCGAATCGTTACATGTTGAAGGACGGAGCGGCGCCCGATGATAAGAATGATTACGATCCATGCTGTGAATCCGGCGATTGCGGTGGGCGTGTTGGTTTCGACGGCCGCTACGGATGCCGTTTATGTGATGTTCAATGCTGCTGTTACTGCTCGCCGGCGAAGTGTTGCGGCGAGTTGGAGCAGCCTTTGGTACTTGCTGGCAGCATTCGCTGTTATCAGCTATACCGGCAATCCGATCTATGTCGTGTTCGCTGCTGTTGGATCGTGGCTGGGGGCGTTCGGCGCGGTGACGTGGCTAGGGAAATCGGAGCTTAAGAATGCGACGGGAGCTCCTCACGCGTAAAACAATTGTGGAGATTTTTCATCCGATCCTTTGCAAAAGTGCAAAGGATCGGGCACCGGGCGGGCGTTGGGATCGCCACGCGCTTAGTTCTCTTTCTTCACGTCTAGTGCTTTTGATTCGAACTGATCCCGCTCCGACTGGCTGCCTCCGGCCTCGCGAATTTCTTCGACGTCGGCAAGGTCGCGCATTCGACCAGCCGCGATTTTCGATGCAATAAGGTCGGTTTTAGAAATGAAAAAAGCAGTGAGGCCGCTCTGGGAATTGATCACGCCTTCTACGCGACGCTCCCATGCCTCATCAAAATTCACGCCGTCAATGCCGGGAAGAATATCGACGGCAACAGGTTCATTTCCGAAGCGGACAAACTTGCGGGAGTCCGCAAGGTCTTTCACGCTGATTCCAATAAGTGGAGCGCCGAAGCTGCCAAGCGCGTCATAGGTTGCCTTCGCGTTCACCGGGTCGGCCTTAATAAAAAGATCAAGGTCTTTGGTAGCACGAGGCTGGGCGTGAAACGAAACGGCATAGCCGCCGACAATGAGATATTTAACGCCGTGGGCGTTGAAGGCAGACAAGAGTTCTTTGAAGTCGTCGAACATCTGGGTCTTGCTCCTTCATCGCGTAGGTGGCAAGGGTGATTTCTGTAACGGCGCTCATGCGTTCATGGACAGGCCGACTCTGCCAGTACCGATATTCGTCGGCCTTCATTTCCTTCAAGCTGGTGTAGGCGCGGATCGTTTTGTCCATGCTCTATTTTGAGACCGAATTTTGAGACTTGCAAGCTTTTGCTTACGGTACTCGCGGCACATGCCACCCGTTGCCATCCTTTGCAAAAGTGCAAAGGATGGGGCACCGGCTCAATGCTGCATGAAATCCAGCGCGCGGATCAGAAATGCCTTCAAATCTTTGCGTGGGACTACGGCGTCGAGCATTCCGTGCTCCAGCAAAAACTCCGACCGTTGGAAGCCTTCGGGAAGCTTTTGGCGGATCGTCTGCTCGATGACCCGGGGGCCGGCGAAGCCGATGAGCGCGCCCGGCTCGGCCACGTTGAGGTCGCCCAGCATGGCGAAGCTGGCGGTGACGCCGCCCGTGGTGGGGTCGGTCAGCACGGAGATGTAGGGAATTTTTGCTTCGTCCATCTGCGCGAGGCCGGCGGAGATCTTCGCTAACTGCATCAGGCTAACGATGCCTTCCATCATGCGCGCACCGCCCGATGCGGCGACGATGATGAGCGGATGCCGCGTTTCGAGCGAGCGGTCCACAGCCCGCGCAATGGTTTCGCCGACGACTGCCCCCATGCTGCCGCCGATGAAGGCATACTCCATGACGCTGAGCACCACATCATGCTCGCCCAGTTTGCCGATGGCGTTCAGGATGGCGTCGTTCAGGCCGGTCTCCTGCTGCGCTTTTTTTAGGCGCGACTTATAGGATTTCAGGTCGGAAAAGTTGAGCGGATCGGTGGAGCGCAATCCAGTATCGACCAGCTGATAGCCGGGTTCGAGCAGGCCGGCGATGCGGGCCTCGGCCGACATTTTGAAGTGCTTGCCACACTTGGGGCAGACGTTTTGGTTGGATTCGAGCTCGGCCTTCCAGACAGTCTGGGTGCAGCCCTCGCACTTGATCCACAGGCCTTCGGTGCGCACGCTTTTTTCCGGCGTGGCCTGAATTTCGTTTTCGTCTCGCTTGAACCAGGACATGCATCCATCTTATAACTCTTAACTCGGGTGGCATTCTCTCATTTCGCCCGTGTGATTGCGGCGCAACCTATGCGGACATTCTCTGGATTCTTCACTTCGCTGCGCTTCGTTCAGAATGACTCTCATTGAGGCTGATATCGATTAATACTCGATGCCGCGTTGTGCGAGGATGCCCTTCTGGTAGGCGTGCTTCACTTCGCGCATCTCCGTCACTGTGTCGGCAATCTCAACCAGGCTGGCGTGCGCGTTGCGGCCGGTCAGGATGACGTGCACCATCTCCGGCTTCTGCTGCAGTGTTTCAACCACTTTTGCAGGGTCGAGCATTCCGTATCCGATGGCATAGTTGATCTCGTCGAGAATAACCATGTCCCATTCGCCGGAGAGGATCGCATGACGGGCCTCCTGCCAGGCTTCTTCTACCAGGCGGATGTCTTCCGGGTCGGTCTCCGCGCCGCCGATCTTGACGAAGCCGCGGCCCATCTGCTTCATGATCCACTTGCCGCCGAAGGCCTCGACGGCGTCGAGCTCCCCGTAATGCCAGGAACCTTTCAGGAATTGCAGCATCAGCACCCGCATCCCATTGCCGACTGCGCGCAGGCCCGTGCCCATGGCGGCGGTGGTTTTGCCCTTGCCGGGGCCGGTGTTGATCAGAATGAGTCCGCGTTTGGCTTCGGTCATATGTCTACGTCCTGATCCCATGTTAGCTTCGCGAACATGGGGCACCCAGATTTACTCTTCCCTGGTATGTCGCAGGTGATAGGGATGTCCCTCGATGATTGTAAATGCGCGATAGATCTGTTCGGCGAGCACCACGGCGGCCAACTCATGCGGCAGGGTCATCGGTCCCAGCGAAAAGAGCAGTCCAGCGCGTTGCCGGGCCGCGTCGGACCAGCCGCTTGCAGGTCCCACGGCGAAAATTATCTGCTGGGTGGACTGGTCCCGTTCCCGCCGGAGCCACTCCGCAAACTGTTCGGTAGAGAAGGTCCGTCCCCGGCTGTCTAAAAGGACCAGACGTGGCGCGGCCCGCATTGGCTTGGCGACCGCGGCAAAGAACTTTTCTTCCGTAGGATAATTTTCCGATTGACAACGGGAGTAGTGCCCGATGCGTTCGCAAAAGCCGGTAAACAGCTCCTCCGCGGCGGCATGCTTCCGAGTGGCGCGACGGCCGAGGGTGATGATCCGGATGTCCATCTTGCAACACTTTACCGGATAGATGACCGTGCCTCCCCGGATGTGCGGGGTTAGCGGGCTTACAGGATTTCACCGAAACCACTGAATGCGCCGGGAACAGGTTTACAGGAAGATCATTTCCACTTGTGACCGGAGTAACCGTATCGGCATCCCACCTACCATTTTCAGTATTAACCTTTCTGTAATCCCATACACTTTCTGGGCTATCTAGCTGAACAAGGGCTTAACTCGATGAATTTTAAAATACTTCGGTTGTGGCCATCGAATTGCACAAGGCTCTAGGTTGCGATTCTCGCCTGCATAGTGCCTGGCGGGAGATCATCGCTACAAACGGTTTCGAAGAAATAGCGCTTCTACATCCGATATAGCAGACGGTGAATTCGTTATGAACGGAACTCAGGGGGAATCGATGCAATTTTGCCTAAAGGGATGGGCTCGGAACGCAGTGGCCTTCGTAATGATCTTCGGTTTCGCGATGGCGATTGAGATTTCACAGCCAACGGCATTTGCCCAGACGTCGACAACGGGTTCTGTCAACGGCACCGTGGTTGATTCAACCGGAGCCGTCGTACCTAACGCTACAGTTATCTTGAAGGATGAAGCCACGGGCGCAACGCTGAATCTGATGACCAATGCGAATGGACGTTTTACGGCTCCCTTTCTAAAACCAGATCCATTCGAAGTGTCGGCTACGGCTCCGGGCCTGCAATCCGTCACGACCACGGTTCAAATCTTGACGGGTCAACAGTCGGCCGTCAACGTGACGGTAACTCCGACGGCCAGTACGCAGACTGTGCAGGTGAGTGCAAATAATGCACAGTTGATCGACACGCAGACCTCGAACACGACAACTACGTTTACGACACAGCAATTTCAGAATCTGCCGGCGCCAGGCGGAGACATTACGACTATTGCCTACACTGTACCCGGAGTTGTTCTCGGAGCGGGCACCCAGGGTTTTGGGTCTATTGTTTCCGACGGACTTCCCGGCCTATCGAACCTGGTTGTCATCAACGGAGCCGACTATGAAGTCTCGTTATATGGGGGGCTGGCTTATTCCGGTTCTTCCAACCTCACGATCGGCCAGCAGGAGATTGCCCAGGCGGCCGTGGTGCAGAACGGCTACAGCGTGCAGTACGGGCGCCAGGCCGGCATCATCGAAACATATGCCACCAAGGCCGGGTCCAACCGGGTTCATGGATTAGCGCAGTGGCAATACAACAGCGCCGGATTGAATGCCAACGATTTTTTCAACAATCACGCGACGCCGATTATTCCCCGTTCCAAGGCGGTGTCCAATCAATATGCCGCGCAGATCGGCGGCCCGATCAAGCACGACAAATTGTTCTTTTTTGCGGATACAGAAGGGATCCGTTTTATCGAGCCAAGCGTCGGCTTCGTCAACCTGCCTTCCACCGTGTTGCAGTCGAGTGTATTGGCTAACCCGAACCTTTCAGCCGCCAGCAAGGCTTTGTATGGCGCGATGTTTAAGGGAGCGAACGCATCCCCGGCTTACAAAACCGCGATTCCGGTGGTCACGGGCGGTGGGGCGCAACAGGATTCCTCGGGCAGTTACGGTTGCGGAGACCTGGCCGGAACACCCGATTACGCGACCGGCGGAACACTCGGTTCCAGCCCCGGGGAAAGCTGTCTCGATTCAGCATTCGTGAACACCGTCGCGCTTAATAAGGAGTACTTCATCGCGGGAAGAGTGGACTGGAACATCAGCCCGAAGCATCTGATCTTCTTTCGCGTCACCGACGACCAGGGTAGCCAGCCTTCTTTCGTAAGTCTGATCAATCCCGCATATAACCAGATCAGCATCCAGCCTAGCTGGACGGGACAGCTCAACGACACCTATAGCTTTACCCCCAACCTGACCAACCAGTTTATTGCGGCCGCGCTTTACTCCAGCGGAGTGTTCAAGCCGGCGGACTTAACCGCCTCGCTTGCAGCCTCGCCGACAGAGTTTGACGAGGCCAATAACGGCGGAACGAACTCGACGCCGGGCGTTGGCCAGCCTACTTTTTTTACCGCATCCACGACGCTCGGTACCCCCTGGATCGATTTTCCCGGAGGGACCAACTCTACCCAATACCAGGCCGTCGATAACATCTCCTGGCTGAAAGGGAACCATAACATCAAAGTTGGATTTGATTTCCGGCGCGTCGATTTTACCGACGTCAGCCTGCTGACCGCTTCCTACGGCGGAGACTATGCGTTCGGCAGTATCGGGGATGAGTTCAGCGGGTCTCTGCCGGGAAGCAACGGCTCCAGTTTTTTCCAGGTTTTCCCCCGGTTGGGAAACATTCACAACGCGTTGTATAACGTCGGAATTTACGCGCAGGACGAGTGGCGGGCGGCGCCCAACCTCGTCATCGACTATGGTCTTCGTGTTGACCGTACTGGAAACCCCATTTGCGACGAGCATTGCTATACGCACTATCTGGGAGGGTTTCCCAACACTGCCGCAACCTTGGATACTCCCTATAACGCAACTCTTTCCGCTGGACACGAGAGCGCTTTTCCATCCATTGAAAAGGCCATCGTGCAACCGCGCGCAGGGTTTAACTGGGACACGCATGGGGATGGAAAGACGGTCCTGCGGGGCGGCATCGGATTGTTTGCCGACAACCTTCCTGGCCTTATTCTGGAGCAAACCTGGCTTTCCTTCCCGAACCGGTATTCCGCTTCTGTTGGAAGCGGTACTGTGGCCGAGGGCCCGGGAAGCGCACAGGCTGTGGCAGCCGGATCCGCTGCCCAGGTGCTGAATGGCTTCTCCCAGGGAGCGACATTCAACTCGATATCCACAACACTGAAGGCGCAAGGTATACGCTTTGCAGCCCCGAATTATGCGACCACTCCGCAGACTTTTCACAGCGCGCGGTATTTGGAGTTCAGCATGCAACTGCAGCGGCAGATCACGCCGACGGATGCCGTGATTTTTTCGTATGCCGGCAATCATGGGTTTGACTTGTTCATGCCAAACAACCACTTGAACCAGAGCATTGGCACCTCTGCTTATGCCGCCTTTGATGGCCTGCCGGTCAAAGCACTAGACCCGCGCTTCGGAGAGGTTTCCAGGTTCTCGAACAATGCGGTCTCCAACTATAACGGAGTTTCCGCGCAGTATAAACATATTGACCGGCGCGGCCTCACAACCGATATCACGTATACCTACTCCCATGCGCTGGATGACATCTCCAATGGAGGCAACTCACAACTTCCGTACAATGGGGGTGTTTCCTTCAATAACCAGGTCACGCCGGGCCTGCCCTCCACGCTGATGTATTCCAATTCCGATTACGATATCCGGCATAATTTCGTGATGGATTTCGTGTACGTGGAACCGTACCACTTTGGCAATAAATTTGTTGATTTCGCGGCCGCCGGCTGGACGGTGGGCGCCAAGGCCTACTGGCGCTCCGGAGAGCCGTTCAGCGTGCTGAACGTCAATGCGGAGAACGGGCTGTTCAACGGGACAGCCAGTACCACGGTGCTCGCCCGGGTGCTGAATAACCATTTCAATCATCATTGCACCTCGTATTCCAGTCCGTGCTTTCAAGAAGGCCTGAGTGTTCCTGGGGGAATTTTTAACGGAACGGGATTGCAGAAAGTTACGGATCCTGTCACAGGCGTTACAACGATTCAGCCCAGCTACCCAACGACCCCGGGTGGAGGCACACTCACGCAGGCGGTGCAAGCCAACTTTGGCAATGTTCCGCGGAACTCAGTTTACGGACCGCATTATGCGGACGTGGACGTGAACGTCTTGAAAGATGTCTTTAAGAAAGGGAGCCTGGCCTTTCAGGTTGGCGCCCAGGCTTACAACGTGCTGAACCATGTGAACTTCGGGCAGCCAAACGGCAATGCGTCCAACCTGAGCGCCCTCGGCCACATTTCGACAGATATCAATCCACCCACCAGCCCGTATGGGTCGAGCCAGCAGCCGACGGTTACTGGCCGCGTGCTGGTGGTGCAGGGTCGGTTGATCTTCTAAAGCGCTAACAAGCAAACACGAAGGGCAGAGAGAGACTCTCTGCCCTTCGTGTTTTTCATGTTCCTATCCGCCGACTGACTGCGGCGCGGCATTCTCCAGATTATTTGGCGGAGCTTTTCTTTGCCGCTTTCTTGACTGCTTTCTTTGCGGGAACCGGTTTGATTTTCCTGGACGCTGTTGCTGGCGTTGCTCTACCCTTGCGCGCCGACTTGCTTGCCTTTTTGGCTGCCGGCTTGGGGAGGGCCTTCTTCAGCGCGGGTTTCTTCGCTGCGGATTTTGTGGCGACTGCCTTTGTGACTGCCTGCTTCTTCCGTACGTCCGATACTCTCTTGGTCAGCGATGCTTTCATTTCTTCCAGGCCCAGGCTCGTTGCGGTTTTGCGCAGGCGCTCGATGTCGTAGAAATCGCGCTTCTCGTTGGAGAAGATGTGTACAACGAAGTCCACGTAATCGAGGAGGATCCAATCGCCCTGCCGATAGCCTTCGACCGAGTTGGCAAACGTGCCGAAGTCGCGCTTCATGATCAGTTCGATCCCGGAGGCGATGGCCTGGTTCTGCCGTTCGTTGGTGCCGCTGCAGATTAGAAAATAGTCGGTGAAGCCGGAGTCGGCGGGGTCGAGCTCGAGGATGCGGATGCGCTCCGCTTTTTTCTCCTCACAAGCGGCGGCGGCGGCGGTCACCATGCGGCGAATTTCAGTCTTCGTCATGCGATATCGGCGCTCTCCTTTGCGCTTATGTCATGGTAGCCTTATCCCACTCTAGCCGCAAAGAACGCGGCTGGAATGGGGCACCCGGCCACCCTCACCGGCCCCTCCCGGTTCGATGTTTTCTTATCCCGTCCCAAGGTCTCTGACCGCGTAATTTCGTATGTACGAACCCCAGAATCCCAGGTCTCAGAGTCGAGACCCGGGGCACCCATGTTCAATGAGTCAGGAATGCGCGCGGTAGAGGTTTAGCTTGCGGATGTACTCGTGCACTGCCGTCGGCAACAACTCCTTATGGGTGCGGCCGGCGTCGAGTTCTTCGCGCAGTTGCGTGGCTGAGATGTCTTCCTGCACACAGGGTAAAAAGAACACCTGGGTTGTGGCGCCATTTGCGTGGCGGAGTATTAGGGAACGTTCTGTCGAACCTGCGACCTGTTCCGCTGAAATTTCGGAAGGCAATGCGCGCCCGGCGCTTTCCAAGGAAAATCCCGGCCTCGCCGCGACGATCCAGTCTGTAAGCGCCAGCAGGCGGGAGGCTTTATGCCAGCGCGCGATATCGAGCCAGCTATCCGCGCCCAAGAGCGTGAACAGCTGCGTTTCTTCCGGCAACGCGGCGAGAGAGCTTCGCAATCTTTCGACCGTTTCGATTGTGTAATTCGGGTGGATGGCTTCGGATTGCGGCGCGTCGAGCAGGGAAGGAACGAAGCGGGGGTCGGCTTCGGTGACGAGAACGGTCATTGCATATCGATGAAGGAAGGGCGTGGGTTGGAGCGCCGTTTTGAGAGGCTGGCTGGCGACGGGAGCAAACAGGACTTCATCGAGCGCGAAGTGATCGGCTGCGGCCTTCGCGATTGCGAGATGACCTCGATGCGGAGGATCGAAGCTGCCGCCGAAGAAAGCTATGCGCCTCATGCGGTTCCTTTCTATCGGATTGAATCCATGTCACTGGTTAAATCCCATCCTAGCCGCAAAGAACGCGGCTAGGATGGGGCACCCGGCGGTTTCTTTCTATCTATCCCACGTCTCAGAAGCGAGACGTGGGGCACCCGCATTCTCTCGGAATACCAGCGACTTTGCCGATAATCCAGTGGTGCGTCGTAAATTCAGTCAACCACTCAGCAAGCATTGTGGGACGAATGTCACTGAACCGCAGGTCCCTCTACTCCGCTGCGCTCCGGTCGGGATGACAGGTTTGTTGAACGAAAATTAACAGCTCACCACATTAGCCGGCTTCCGGCAGTGGCTCACGGAGGGTGCGAATCTCCCTGGCGAGGGCGTACTTCAGCGCTTCGATGCCTTCGCCTGTTACGGCGGAAATGGCGTAGAAGGGGAGCTTTTTTCGCCGCGCCATGGCCTGCAGCTTTTTCAGCTTCTCAGGATTGGCGACGTCCACTTTGCTGGCGACGATGATTCTTGGTTTTTCATCCAGCCCGTGGCCGAAACTTTTCAATTCGGCCTCAATCACTTTGTAATCATCCACGGGATCGAGACGTCCGCTGCCGTCGGAGACATCGACGATATGCACCAGCAGACGCGTGCGCTCAATGTGGCGGAGAAACTGCGCGCCCAGCCCTGCGCCGAGATGCGCGCCTTCAATCAGGCCGGGGATGTCGGCTACAACGAAGCTTTCCTCGCGCGGCGCTTCCCCGACTGTCACGACGCCGAGGTTCGGTTCTAGCGTGGTGAAAGGATAGTCGGCGATTTTTGGCCGGGCTGCCGAAATGCGTGCGATCAGGGTTGACTTGCCCGCGTTCGGATAGCCTACGAGTCCGGCATCCGCGAGCAGTTTCAACTCCATGCGGCATAGGCGCTCCTCGCCGGGGAAGCCGAGCTCGTGCTCACGCGGGGCCTGATGGGTGGAGGTGGCGAAGTGCTGGTTGCCGCGTCCTCCGCGTCCGCCGCGGGCCAGCACGATGCGCTCGTTGGGCCGCTGGAAATCGTGGATCAACTCGCCGGTGGTTTCGTCGTAAATGACTGTGCCAACGGGGACCTTCAGCACGATGTCTTCGCCTTCGCGGCCAGAGCAATTCGAGCCTTCACCGTGACGGCCGCGCTCCGCCTTGTGCTCCGGATTGTAGCGAAAATGGATGAGGGTATTGTGGCTCTGGCTGGCTTCAACGATGACGTCTCCGCCATGGCCGCCGTCTCCGCCGGAAGGGCCGCCGCGCGGAACGAACTTCTCCCGGCGAAAAGCCATGCAGCCGTTTCCGCCGTCTCCGGCTTTTACTTTGATTCTTACTTCATCGATGAACATGGGTGTGAATAGTCTTCCAGGCGCGAATAAATCGCGTTAGTCTCAGTGTAACGCTCATTACTATAGTTACTGGAAGTGATACATCCCACCCTTCGCAAAAGCTCGAAGGATGGGGTACCCAGACCTACTCAATCCAAAGGACGGCTTGAATGGGGCACCCTCGGCACGTCGGTGTCAAACAGTATTAAAAAATCCCAGGTCTCAGAATCGAGACCTGGGGCACCTCGATTTTTGTTTCACCTTTGCCTTCAGGAGATTCAATGTTGCGCTTGGTTCCTCCCCACGGGCGCGCTGCCGTATTGCTCTGGCTATTGGTTCTGCTGGCGCATGTCCCGCTGGGCGCGCAGGCGACTACAGGCGTGCTGGGCGGCACGGTGTACGATCCACAACACGCGGTGCTGCCGGATGCACGGATTGTTGCATTGAATAATGCGACAGACGCGGAATTCATTGGCTATTCCGACGGAAGCGGCAACTATACGCTGAGCAGCCTGCCGCCCGGGACTTACTCAGTCGACATCAGCGCCAGCGCTTTCACAGCCTTCACCGCAACGCATGTGGTGGTGGAGCTGGGCCGCCGCACCGAGCTGAATACAGTGCTGGAAATTGGGGCATCCATGAGCACTGTCAATGTTCAAACGATCGTGCCTTTCATTCAGGCTACGTATCCTTCGATTGCGACGAACATTACTGAGACAGAATTGCTTGATCTACCCTCCGACAGCCGCCGCTGGAGCAGCTTTGCGCTGCTGACGCCCGGAGTGGTGAGCGGCCCGCAGGGACAAGGGGCACTGAGCTTTCGCGGCGTCAGCGTATTGCTGAACAACAACACCGTCGATGGCGCGGACAATAACCAGGCGTTTTTTTCCGAGGAACGCGGACGCACTCGCGCTCCTTATTCCATCAGCATGGCCGCGGTGGAGCAGTTCCAGGTGAACACGGCGGGCTACTCCGCGGAATACGGCCGCTCCGCCGGCGGTGTCATCAACACCGTAACCAAGAGCGGCACGAACACGCTTCACGGCGAAGCGTTTTTCTTTGAGCGCAACAGCGATCTTGGCGCAACGAACCCTTACACCACGCTGACCAGTTTCAACTCGACGGACAGCGATTTCGTCACCAGTCCATACAGGCCGCTGGATGTGCGGCGGCAAGTGGGATTCGGTGTGGGCGGGCCTATCGTGAAAGACCGGCTGTTCTGGTATTACTCGCTTGACCGCGAAACGCGTAATTTTCCCGCCGTCTCGCGCGTGGGTTATCCGACGGCCATCTATGCAAAGCCGATCGCATCGATCCCGTCGGGAAACTATCTCGGCTTCCCGATTACGTGCTCCAACCTGCCGCCTTACAACGCAAATGGCAACGCCGGTTCCCAGGGGAACAGTGCTTTCTATGCCAGCGTGTTTCAATATGAGGCGACGCAGGGCGCCTGCGAAATGTACGACCGGCTCGATCTGCCCTCGTACGCGGCGGGCGTACGGCAATACCAACAAGGGCTGCAACTGATCGGAACGGTAACTGGTGTGGCGCCGCGCACTGGGAGCCAGACGTTGAGCCTGCCCAAGCTGGACTGGCAGGTGAACGATCGCAACCATGTGACGCTTTCCTATAACCGGATGCGATGGAGTTCACCGAACGGCGTGCAGTCGCAGAGTTCTACGCAGTATGGAGTGAATAGCCTGGGCAATGATACGGTCAGCGTGGACTGGGGCATCGGACGGCTGACAACATTTTTGACCGAGAATCTTGCGAATGAAATTCGTGTACAACTGGGCCGTGAAGTGGACCGCGAAACCAGCCCGCCTCCGCTGGGCGCAGAAGCTCCACTGGGAGCAAACCAGTACGGCCTGGCGCCTGAGATAGATATTGCCGGGGGATCTACAGGCGAAGGGATGGTGCTGGGCAACCCAGCCAAACTGCCGCGCCCGGAATATCCGGATGAACATCGCGCGCAGATTTCCGACACGGTGTCATGGGTGGCAGGAAACCACACGATCAAAGCAGGCGCGGACTGGGACCGCAACGCCGACTTACTCGATAATCTGTATGGCGGAGTTGGCAAGTATAACTACACGGCGTTTGGAGATTTTCTTGCAGACTACTACCATGCGGTAAAAAAAATGGGTCCCCCGAACTATTATGTGGACACGTATGCCGGTTTTTCGCAGACATTCGGACCCCCGGGTTTTTTCATCACCACCAACGATTTTGCCGGCTTTGCCAACGATGAATGGCGCATCCATCCGCGCCTGACGCTGACTGCCGGCGTGCGCTATGAGTATGAGCGCGTGCCGCAGGCGTTTTTTATCAATCCGCAATTGCCGCAGACGGCAAACTACCCGGATGACCGCAATAACATTGCTCCGCGCATAGGCGTGGCGTGGGACATTTTTGGCAATGGAAGTACGGTTGTGCGCGCCGGAGCTGGGATGTTCTACGGCCGCATCGTGAATCACACGCTGTTTTCCGCGCTCACCGCCTCCGGATCGCCGCAGACCCAGCGAGCCTACAGGTATTCTTCGCCGATCCAACCCGGCGCACCGCAATTTCCGGGAATCTTCTTCAGCGCTCCCACGGGCGCGACGCGCGGCTCGCTGCCGAGCGCGTACTTCTTCGCGAAGAACTACCAGGCCCCGGAGAGTATCCAGGGAGATTTTTCGCTGGAGCAGAAGGTAGGTTGGAACACCGCAGTTACTCTTAGCTATTTGACAAGTCAGGGACGGGAGCTGCCGAATTTCATCGATACCAACATCGACAACGCCACTGTGGGCCAGGTGCGCTACACGATCGACTTACCCGGTCCGGCGCTTGGAAAACAGAGTCCGCTGCCGCAGGGCGCGATCTACACGACGCCGCTTTATACTTCCGTGCGGCCTAACTTTCTTTATGGAAATATCACGGAACTACTCAGCAATGTGAATTCCAACTATAACGCCGGAGTGCTGGCGATTGACCATCGCACAACCCATGGCATCAGCTTTGGGTTGAACTATACGATGGCTCATGCATTGGACTACAACCAGAATGAGTTTCTTTATAAGTCGCCCACCAATATTCTGGAGCCAAATAATATGGGGTTGGAGTATGGAAACTCAAACACGGATGTGCGGCAGCGGCTGGCAGTTCATGGCTCCTTCTGGACGACGTGGCAGAAGCATGGCTGGCTGGGTTACCTGGTGAATGATTATGGCTTCTCGCCCGTCGTAGCCTGGCAGACAGGCCTGCCGTATACGCTTGGCATCGGCGGCAGTGCTCCGGGAGGAGCGTTCTATGGTGTGAACGGAGCCGGTGGGCCGTCGCGCCTGAATATCCACCAACGGAACAGCTATCGTTTTCCATCCACGCAAACGACCAGCCTGCGCGTGACCCGGCGCATTCCTTTGCGGAGCCGCGCATACCTGGAATTAATGGCGGAAACCTATAACCTGACTAACACGCAAAACGTAACCAGTGTGGATACGCTCGGTTATAACGCCTGCTCCACGCCGCTGAAGCAGGGATGCCCGTCGGATTCGACGGCAGCACATCCCTATCTGGAATTTAATCCGACTTATGGAGTAACTACAAATGCGAATAGCAGCTCTGTTTATACGCCGCGGGAAATCCAGTTGGCGGTTCGATTGAAATTCTAGGTCGGATTCATCGGTCCGGTAGTTGATCGCAGGCTGGAATCATTTTGAAGGAAATGTGGCGGAGTACAGAATCCAGAGGTATTCGCCTGGGTTTCACTGCGATGACCCTCTGGATTCTTTGCTTCGCTCAGAACGACTCATTTTTTATGAGTTATTGCATCTTCGAACTAATTCATCCCTTAGTTCCGTTATCTCGCGCTTATTCGTGTTGCGATGGCGTGACGGCACTTCCTGGGGCGCCTACCATTTGCAGGCGGGGGATCCTGTCTTCTACGGAAGGCAACGGAGGAAAGGCGGCGTGCGGCTCCGCCTGGTACCAATAGGCGACGGAATAGTAATTGTCGGAACGTGCGTTGGCATGCCCGTGCTCGATGGTGGCCTTGAAAGATTGGCTGAAGGGAATCGGTGAATCGAGGTGAAAGCGGTATACGCTCGACTTGCTGCCGGCCAGTTCCTCGCCGATCACAGGCGCGCCGTACAGTGGATAGGAGAAGGGCTTCCCTCCAAAATCCCATGCTCCCAGGAAGTAATCCTCAGAGCCGGTACCGGCGATGGATGGAAGTTTGGCCCCGTCGATAAAGAACATATCGTCGCCTTCGCCCCACCAATTGTCCTGGTTTTGCAGGACAGACATGGTGACGCCGACATACTGTCCGTGGCCCACGGCATTCATCCAGACATAATTGTCCTTACCGTCTAGATTGGTCTTATCGTCTACCAAAGACTCTCCGTTGCTGGTCCACTTATTGGTCCAGCCATGATTGGGCTGCGCCTGGCGATATTCCGCGTGGAAATAGAGCGTGTCTGTGGGTAGAGGGTGCGCGTACTTTCGATAATCGATGTTGTAGTAGAGCGAGTTGACAGGCTGTTTGCCTTCATTGGTCACGGTGATGCGAGCATGTCTGCCGAAAGGCATGGGAAAAAAACAATTGAGCGCTTTCACGCTGCCAACCGACAGCAGTTCCGATTGCCAGTTGTGGTAGGTGCCGAGGCCTAAACCGAAGAAATCTCCGATCGGAGTTTCGACGCTGGGGGAGCTCTCGTTATCCCAGTACATGCGTAAGACGATGCGCTTCAGGCTATACGGTTCACTGTCGGCAACGGTAAACCAGATGTGCGAGACGGTGCCGGGACCATCCGTATCGAGGACCGTCAGCGTCGCACCGGGAGCGATCCTGCGGGCATCGTTATTCGCGCCTGTTGGATCGGCGCTCGATGAGCGAAAAGGCTTATAGGTTTGCTGATGGGTGAGGTCCGGCTGCCAACCGAAGGCCTGGCCGTATGCGCCCACGCTCATCGATGCAAGCATAAATATGATGCTGAAAAGTTTTACCATGGCATGATTCTAACTACTAAATGCACTGCTCAGATCGATGATTTTGAAGTCACGAAGCAAACTATCAATGCAAATCGCCATGCGGTCTACACGTCGACGAGGTTCGAGTTGGCGATCGGATGAGTTTATATTTTGCGGGTCCGGAGATGTCCTTTACGTCCATAGTCGAGCAGGCGGACATCGCGAGTCAGCAGAGTGAGTCCTTGGATGCGCGCGGTAGCGGCGAGAATGCGGTCCGCTGGATCGCGGTGCAGAGTGCCGGGCAGGCGAGTGGATGCCACGGCAATCTCCGGTAAAAGAGGGATCAACTGAATTCCGTCATCCGCAAAACTTTCCTCCAGCCACTGGTGGATACCGGTTCCAAGACGAACTCGACCCTTTGTCTCAAGATTCGCGGCCTCCCATATGGAAATTACAGACCCAAACAGGCTTCCGTTCTCTTGCGCAGATGTCATAATTTGCTTTGAGCCAGAGGTTAGTTGACCGCTGTCTGCAATGAGCCAAATCCAGGTATGAGTGTCGAGCAGAAACCCATCCATCAGTCGCGGTCCGCTTCCCATTCGTTCGGCAATGGATTCACGATGTCGCCGAGAATCGTGATGCTGCCTTTCATTCGTCCATGCAAGGGACGAAAGATTTTCTTTTGTTGCTCGATCGGAACGAGGCTGGCCACGGGCTTACCGTATTTTGTTATCACAAGGGGCACGCCGGTTTCGTTGACTTCATCCATCAGGCGCAGGCATTGTGCTTTGAACCGGCCTGCAGGGATCAATTTGGGTTTGGCGGCTTTCATGACCATAGTATATGACCATGGTCATGGGAGTTCAATGCTGGATGTGATTTTTTCATTCCCATCCTAGCCGCAAAAGGCGCGGCTAGGACGGGAACCCCGTGGCCACTAGAGGGCTAGCGTCTTTTCTTCCAACAATTTTTTTGTCCGGGTTATAAATTCGTCCAGCGGAATACTGCCCTGGTCGCCTTTGCCGCGGGTGCGGACGCTGACTGCGTTGGCGGCGGCTTCCTTATCGCCCATGACTAACAGATAGGGGATTTTCTGCATCGTAAAGTCGCGGATTTTGGCGTTCATCTTTTCATTGCGGTCGTCGAGTTCCACGCGCAGGCCGGCGCCCTGTAACTGCTGCTGTACCTGCTTCGCGTACTCGATGTGCTTTTCGCTGATGGGCACGAGGCCCACCTGGACGGGCGCGAGCCACAGCGGAAATGCTCCGGCATAGTGTTCGATCAACACGCCGAAGAAGCGCTCGACGGAACCGAACAAGGCTCGATGCACCATTACAGGCTGATGCCGCTCGCCGTCTTCGCCTGCGTATTCGAGATCGAACCGTGCCGGAAGATTGAAATCGAACTGCACGGTAGAGAGCTGCCAGAGCCGGCCCAGAGCATCGACGAGCTTAATGTCGATCTTGGGACCGTAGAATGCTGCCTCGCCGGGGATGGTCTTATAGGGGATGTTTCGGCGCTGAAGCACGCGCTCCAATGAGCCGATGGACATTTCCCAGTTTTCCGGGGAGCCGACATAGCTGGTGGTATCTTTTGGGTCCCAGGTGGAAAGCTCGACCTTGAATTCCGCGAAGCCAAACGTCTTCAGCACCGCTTCGGCGAAGTCGATGCAGGCTGCGATTTCGTCCTCTACTTGACCGGGGGTGCAGAAGATGTGGGCGTCGTCCTGGGTGAAGCCGCGAACGCGCAGCAGTCCATGCATGGTGCCGCTGCGCTCATAGCGGTAGACGTTTCCTAATTCGGCGAGGCGGACGGGGAGGTCGCGATAGCTTTTCGGCGTGTTCCTGTAGATGAGGATATGGCCGGGGCAGTTCATCGGCTTCAACTGATAGTCGGCGTCGTCCAGCTCCATGGGCGTGTACATATTCTGCGCGTAGAAGCCGGCGTGGCCGCTGATCTTCCACAGCTCATGGCGCATGACGTGGGGGGTGTAGACCATATCGTAACCGCGACGGATACATTCGTCGCGCATCCAGTCTTCCATGATTTTGCGGATGATGCCGCCCTTCGGATGCCAGAAGATGAGGCCCGGTCCGGCGATGTCCTGGATGGAGAAAAGGTCGAGCTGTTTGCCGAGCACGCGATGGTCGCGGCGCTGGGCTTCTTCCAAACGCGCGAAATGCTCCTCCATGTCCTTCTTTGAAAAAAAGGCCGTGCCGTAGATGCGCTGCAGTTGCGGATTCTTCTCATCGCCCAGCCAATACGCTCCTGCGAGAGTCAACACTTTGAACGCCTTCACGCGGCTGGTGGAAGGCACATGCGGGCCGCGGCAGAAGTCCACAAACGCGCCGTTGCGGTAGAGCGAAATCTTTTCACCGGGCTGCGTGAAGCGCTCGATGAAGTGCATCTTCATAAAGTCGTTCTCCACCTTGAAGCGTGCCAGGCCTTCCTCGCGCGGCTGCCACTCACGAATGAATTTCTCGTCGCGCGCGACCACTTCGCCCATCTTGGCTTCGATTTTTTTCAGGTCTTCTGGAGTGAACGGCGTGGGACGGTGGAAGTCGTAAAAGAAACCGCTGTCGGTGGCGGGGCCATGGCCCAGCTTGGTTTCCGGGAACAGCTCCAGCACAGCCGTAGCCATGACGTGCGCGGCGGAATGACGAACGACGTGGAGCGATTCCTCGTCTTTCTCGGTTAGCAGGCGGAGCGAGACGCTTTCTGTAAGAGGCTGCGAGAGATCGATGACCCGCTCGGCGTCGGCGTTTTCCGCTGCGTACATGGCCGCTTCGCTGTGGAGGTCGTTCGTTTTCTTCGCTGTGGCTTCCGCGTGCACCGGACGAGGTTGAATTGGAGAGACCTGGGCTGCGATGGCAGCGGCGGCGAGGCGCGGGGAAATGCTGCTGGCAATGTCGAAAGGCGTCGTGCCTGCGGCAACCGTTCTTTCGCTGCCGTCGGGCAACTGCACCTGAATTGTTTTTGTGTCCGTGGTCATGGATTGTTCCTGTGGGTACAGTTTGTAGGATATGGGGTTTTGCCGCCGCGCGTCGAGAGTGTTCGAGAGTCAGTCGCGAAGAGTCCAACCAAGTCACTCCCCGGTGGAGATCGGGATCGGAGATGTGGACGCTCTCTGGATTTCCATAAAGGATGTCAACGCTAGATTGGGAGGCAGGAATTCTCACCCAGGTCTCAGATGCGAGACCTGGGGCACCCGGCTCCGGAGGACAATCTGTGAGGAGAGACGCTACAGGAGTTTCGCGGCTTCCTGTGCGAAGTAGGTGACGATGAAGTCGGCACCGGCGCGGCGGATTGAGATCAGCGATTCGAGCATGGCGCGTTCGCGGTCGAGCCAGCCTCGCTCGAATGCGGCCTGCAGCATTGCGTATTCTCCCGATACTTGATATGCACCGAGCGGTACGTCGTAGCGGTCGCGGGCCTCGCGGATGATATCGAGATACGGCAGCGCGGGCTTCATCAGGATCATGTCCGCGCCTTCGGCGAGGTCGAGTTCGATCTCGCGCAGGGCTTCCCGGCGGTTCGCGCCATCCATCTGATAGGTCAGCCGATCTCCGAATTGCGGCGCGGAATCGGCCGCTTCGCGGAAGGGTCCGTAGAACGACGAAGAGAACTTTGCCGCATACGACAGGATCGGAACGTCGGGGAGTTGTGCCTGGTCGAGCGCTTCGCGAATTGCGCCTACGCGGCCATCCATCATGTCGGAAGGCGCGACGATATCGGCGCCGGCCTGGGCCAGGGACGCCGCTGTTTTGGCGATCAGCTTGACGCTGGCGTCGTTGTCGACTTCAACCATGTGCGGTTCCGGCTGCCGGATTCCCTGCCACGCGCTTTTGCGAATTACGCCGCAATGCCCGTGCGTGGTGTATTCGCACAGGCAGACGTCAGCGATCAGCACGGCTTGACCCAGCGCGTTTTCATTCTTCATGGCCCGCAGAGCCTGCTGGACGATTCCGTTTTCATCCCACGCGCCAGAGGCGTGGTCATCTTTCTTTTCCGGCAGGCCGAAGAGGAGAAATCCGCCGATGCCGAGCTTGCTCGCTTCGACTGCTTCTTTTACAGCTTCGTCGACTGAGAAATTGAAGACGCCGGGCATGGAGGTGATCGGACGGCGGACGCCTTCGCCCGGACAGATAAAAATCGGGGCAATCAGCGCGCCGGGATGCAGATGGGTTTCGCGCACCAGGGCACGCATCGGTTCGTTTCGGCGCAGACGCCGCATTCTTACATTCGGGAAGGCCATACTGGGTTTGATTCTACCGCTGGCGATTGAAACCCAGGTTAGCTTCGCGAACCTGGGGCACCCTGCATTCGTTGGGACGCTGAAAACGGCTACCATGAAGCGTGACCATGCTGCCCACGATTCCATTTCCGTTGCAACATACCGGGGCCGACATGCTGGAGTTTGCGCGTCTGCGGGAGCTGGTGGCGGGCTACTCCGGTACTGCGCCCGGACGCGACTGGACTTCGGCTCTGGGGCCTTCGGGCGATCGATTGTGGGCGGCTACGGAGCAGCAGCGGGTCGGCGAAATTTTACGTTTGCTGGGCGGCGGATTCAGCTTTGATTTTCATGGCCTGATCGATCCCGGCGCGTGGCTGGAACGGGCGCGCATTTCCGGTGCGGTGCTGGAAGTGGAGGAGTTGCGTGCACTGTCGGTGCTGGTCGGACGCTTTCGCGCGTTTCAGGAGTGGGTGCTTGGGCTGCCCTCGATTGAAACCCACGTCTCAGAAACGAGACGTGGGGCACCCGCATTTCCTATTCCGTTGGCGACTGAAACCCAGGTTAGCTTCGCGAACCCGGGGCACCCGGATTCCGTGCAGGGACCGTCTATTTTGCAGCTTGCGGCTCCGTTGATGGAATCTCATTTCGGCGGATTGTTGCAGGCGATCGATGGAAAATTTGAACTGGATGGTTCTGTTGCCGACCACGCTTCGCCGGAGCTGGGCCGGATTCGCCGCAACATGGAGCGACAGCAGCGCGCGATTGAAGACGGTTTGCGCCACATGCTGCGCCGGCTTGGGCCGGAGGGTTCGCTGCAAGAGGACCTGATTACCGTTCGCGGCGAGCGGTTTGTGCTGCCGGTGAAAGCGGAATGGAAGCGCCGCGTTCCCGGTGTCGTGCATGGAGCCAGCTCCAGCGGGCAAACTTTTTTCATCGAACCGCTGGAAACCATTGAGCAGAACAATGAGTTGCAGCGGCTGCTGGAAGAAGAGCAGGCCGAGGTACAGCGCATTCTCGCCGCTATGACGCGGCAAGTTGCCACGCATGCGGATGCCATCGCTGCCTGCGCCCTGGTTCTTACGGAAATTGAATCCTTGTTTGCGCGGGCTCGCTTTGCCCGGGATTTCGATTGCACGCTGCCGGTTTTTTCTCCGGCGGGATCGGAACGCATCGCGCTGAAGGGCGCGCGACATCCGCTATTGGAGAAACGGTTGCGCGAGGAAGGTCGGGCGCGTTCTCACCCAGGGCTCAAAAGCGAGAACTGGGGCACCCGGCACCCGCAGAAAACTCAGGTTAGCTTCGCGAACCCGGGACACCCGCATTCTGAAAAAGAAATTGTTCCGCTGGATCTGGAACTGCCGGCGGAGACGCCGCAGTTGATCATCAGCGGACCAAATACCGGCGGCAAGACCGTTGCGTTGAAAACTGTTGGACTGTTTGCGTTGATGGCGCAGTCGGGAATGCCGGTGCCTGCGGAGGCTGTCGAGTTGCCGCTGTTCGACGCGGTGCTGGCGGACATTGGCGATGCCCAATCGATTGCGCAAAATCTTTCGACTTTTTCCGCCCACATCGTGCGATTGAATGCGATTTCGGAACTGGCTACCGCGCATTCCCTGGTGCTGCTGGATGAGCTGGGTTCAGCGACCGATCCGGAGGAAGGCGCGGCCCTGGCGGCGGCGATTGCCTCTCACTTTGTGGAGCGTCGCGCATGGTGCCTGATCTCCACGCATCACACTTCGCTCAAGGTATATGCGGCCAATACGCAAGGCGTACAAAATGCCGCGGCCGGTTTCGAGGAAGAGACCTTTGCGCCCACGTATCAGATTCGCGTCGGGGTACCGGGAGTTTCCGCCGGCATTCACATCGCGCAGCGGCTGGGTTTAGATGCTGCGATTGTGGCGGGCGCGAGGGAGCGGCTGGGAAAGCAGACGGAGGAAATCGGACGCTTTCTGGACCGCCTGCATGCGGACCTTTTGGCAGTGAATACAGAACGCGCGCAACTGCAGCGGCGTGAGGAAGAGATTGCGCGGGAACGCCTGCGGCTGGAACGGGAAGGGCGGCAGGAGCAGCAGCGCAAGGTTCAGGAAATGGAAGGCAAGCTGGCTTCGCTGCTGAAGGAATTTGAGTACCAGGTGCGGGAAGCTTTGCGCGGAATCGAAGATCGCGCGGCGCAGCAGAAGGCCGGCAAACAGGCGGAACGCGGCCTGGCAAAACTGCGGCGCGAATTTCGGGAGCAGGTAGATGCGACGGTGGTAGCTCATCACACCGGGGCGGACAAGAACGATCCCCATGCGCAGCCCCATATCGTCCGCGCAGTGGGCGTGGGCGACACAGTCAAACTGCGGTCGCTAGGCCAGACGGCTGTGGTGCAGCGGCAGGTGGACGCGGAAAACTTTGAAGTGACCGTGGGCGCTCTTAAAATGCGCATTCGCCGCAATGACATTGCAGAGGTCGTCTCGGCAGCGAACCGGGGCGGGCAGGCCTCGCCAGCGGTTGTCGCGCGCAGCAAAGGGATTCGCATTTCGCTTGCGCACGAAAACAGTGCGGCGACTGAGATCAACGTGATCGGGCGCACGGTCGAAGAAGCCACCGATGCAGTGGAGAAATTTCTGGACCAGGCCTTTCTGGAAGGGCTGCCGCGCATCCGGATCGTGCACGGCGTTGGAATGGGAATTCTGCGCAAGGCTCTGCGCGCATATTTATCGAAACATCCCCAGGTTGCCAACGTGAGCGAGCCAGCGCAGAACCAGGGCGGAGCCGGGGCGACAGAGGTGGAACTGCGCCAGTAGTATGGTTTCGGTCCTACACGTTGCTTTTACCGCCGGCGAAAAGACCCAGGTTGGTTTCGCGAACCCTTCGACAAGCTCAGGGCCGGCTCTGGGGAATCCGTACCCGCGCTAAGGGATAACCCGCTGACAAAACTGCCCGGTCGAGTGCTAATATCAGCGCGCCTCTCGAATCGATATTGCATCTAAATTCTTGCGAGATGGGTTGCCATGATTCAAGTGATCACTGTGGAACGCGAGTACGGAACACAGGGCGCGGAATATGCCCGCCAGATGGCCGAACATCTGGGATGGACGCTGGTCGATCAGTCGCTGGTCGAGGAAGTCGCCAGGCGCGCCAAGGTTCCGGCTGCCGTGGTCCAAAGCCGCGACGAGCAACTGGACCCCTGGTATAACAAGGTCGGACGGGCCTTCTGGCACGGCAGCAATGAGCGCGCAAATACTGTGGTGGAGCAGGAGATTTTCGACGCCACGCGCATGACGGGCCTGATCCAGGAAGTGATGAAAGAGAAAGCGCGCGCGGGAAAATGCGTCATCGTCGGACGCGGCGCTGCATGCGCGCTGCACGGGATTCCCGGCTGCTTTCATACTTTCGTCTATGCCTCGATGGCACGGAAGATTCGCTGGTTTGAGCAGGCGTTTCCGGACAAGGCCCATCTTGCGGAACGGGAACTGCTGGCGACGGACCGGCGGCGCGCTGAATATGTCGAACACTTCTACCACAATGTCTGGAACGATTACCGCCTTTATCACCTGATGCTGAATTCCTGCATGGGGTTCGAAGCCATGATCGGCGCCACGATTGAAGCTACGGGAATTTAGCAGCTTTTATCCAACACTACGCAAAGGCGCGTAGGATGGGGCACCCGCATGCGTCATCGAGAATTTATGGGCGCTGCTAAAACAACTCAGGGATCGATTGGAATGCGATGCGCGTGGGAGCGGCGGCGCGGGCGAGATGCATGCTGGCGAAGTACAAAGTTTCCGTGCCGTACTTGTGGTTCAGCCGATCCATGGTTGTTGCCAGTTGCCCGCGCTCCATCTCATCTTCCAGCCCGCTGAACAGGTTCAGCGTATGCAGTGCGTCCGGCACCAGATCGAGCAGCGTCACGCTTACCAGAAAAGGCTTTTCATAGATCGCGCCGGTGGGGCGCATGGACCATAATTTCTGCAGGCCTTCGATCAGCGTCTGCGAATCCTGGCATTCCACCAGGCGCAATTGCTCCGTCCAGCTCTGTTGTGGAATTCCGGAATAGTGCTTTCCGTGCGCTGAGCTTTTTGGCACCGCGAACCGCAGCGAAAGCTCCATTCGCGCGGCCCATAGCTTCTGCATGCGCAAACGCATCGCGGCTTTATGCAGCAATTTGTGCGCGATGGCATATGCGCCTTCCAACGTGCGGAACTCCGGGGGCAAGACATGTTGATGACCCACGGATTTCGGATATTCCAGCTCCGCATTGTGGAAGTCTTCTCCACGCAGCCAGTGCCAGAGCCGTTCGCCCTGCACGCCGCCCCATGCCTGCCGCAGTTGGTCTGGCGTGAGCGCCAATAAATCCGCCATGCTGCGGACACCGCGGGAGATCAACCGCTGCTCCATCCGGTTGCCCACGCCAACCAGATCGCGGAGAGTCAGGCCGAGCAGCGCATGGGGAAGCAGATCGTGCGTCAGCGCCATCAGGCCGTCGGGCTTCTCCATGTCGGAGGCGATCTTCGCCAGGTAGCGATTTGGGGCGAGGCCGATGGAGCAGCGAATCGTCGCTCCTGCCTTTTCTCGAATCGCGGCCTTGATGCGCCGCGCAAGATCCATGGCAGTCAACAGCGGCTGCTCCCGTCCGATCAGCTCGCATGCCATCTCATCGATGGAACGCACGGAGGAGACTGGAACGCAGTCTTCCACCGCCTCCACCACGCGGTGGTGATAGGAGACATAGAGTTCATGCCGCGCCTCGACGAGCACGAGCTCTGGGCACAGACGCTTCGCCTCGCCGACCTGCGTTCCTGTTTTTACGCCATAGGCCTTCGCTTCATAACTGGCTGCAATGCAGCAGGTGGTGTCTGTCACTACCGGAACCACTGCGATGGGCCGATCGCGAAGACTGCGGTTTTCCTCCTGCTCGACCGAGGCGAAGTAGGAATTGAGATCGACGAAAAGCCACTGCACACGGGGCATCGCAGAGAATGGCCGAGGTCGGGAAGGGGTAGATGGACGATTGGAAAGCATGATGCATTCGCTAATGCTTCGCCTAATTGTCCGCTTCAGCGCGCCTGGATGCAATCCTGAAAACACTGGGGAGACCGTGCGAGTCTTCTTCTTGGGGATGAATGCACGAAAAATCGGGAAAGATTCTTTTTTTAAATCCAAAGTCAACTTTAAATCGTAAAATGGAATCTATTCAGGCACCGGGGTGGCTCCATGACATGGACGGATTTAACAGCAATAGGAAGATGGTTACAGCTGGTGGCTCCTATGCTGTCGCTGTTTGCATGTTTACTCAGCCTGATTATCCTGCTCGGATGCGCTGCAACCAGCTGGCTTGCACCCTCTGAAAAGAAAGATTGGCTCTTCCACCGGAAAGTTATATGACGCCGGGTTATCGGCAGCAGATCAATTCCTCTTGTGATCTTTCGCTGCCGTCTCGGGTTCTCTCTATAATCCACTCTTGATGAGTGTCCAAACGAAACTTGATGAACTGGAACGCCGCAATGCCCAGGCCCAGGAGGCCGGGGGCGCGGCGCGGCGCGAGCGTCAGCATCGCGAAGGCAAACTGTCGGCGCGCGAACGCGTAGAGCTTCTCCTGGATGAGGGCAGCTTTGAGGAGGCGGACCGCTTCGTCACCCACCGCTGCACGGATTTCGGCATGGATGCGCAGCGGGTTCCCGGCGATGGCTTCATCACCGGCCACGGCCGCATTCACGGTCGGGTTGTCTTTGTTTTTGCGCAGGACTTCACCGTCTTCGGCGGATCGCTGTCGGAGACGAATGCGGCGAAGATCATCAAGCTGATGGAGATGGCGATGCGCGTCGGCGCGCCCATCCTGGGGCTGAATGACTCGGGCGGCGCGCGCATTCAGGAAGGCGTCGTTTCGCTGGCTGGATACGCGGACATTTTTCTTCGCAACACGCTAGCCTCGGGCGTAGTCCCGCAGATCTCCGCCATCATGGGGCCTTGCGCGGGCGGGGCCGTGTATTCCCCGGCGATCACGGACTTCACCATCATGGTGGATAAAACTTCTTACATGTTTGTCACCGGGCCAGACGTCATCAAGACCGTGACGCATGAGGAGGTCACCAAGGAGGAACTTGGTGGCGCGAGCACGCACAATGAAACCTCCGGAGTCGCCCACCTGATGGCGCATGACGATGCGGAGTGCCTCGCGATGATGCGGGAGCTGCTCACCTTTCTGCCGTCGAACAACCTGGAGGACCCGCCGCGCAAGCCGACGCAGGATCCTGTGGACCGCGCCGACCGCGAACTCGACACGCTGGTCCCCGAGGCGGCGAATCAGCCTTACGACATCAAGGATGTTATCCATCACATCGTGGATGACGGCTACTTTTTTGAAATTCACGAGCATTATGCCCGCAACATTGTTGTCGGTTTCGCGCGGATGAATGGCCGTCCGGTGGGCATGGTCGCCAATCAGCCGGCATTTCTGGCTGGCGTACTCGACATCAATGCCAGCGTGAAGGCCGCGCGCTTTGTCCGCTTCTGCGATGCGTTCAATATTCCGCTGATTACCCTCGAAGATGTTCCGGGCTTTCTACCCGGCACGCAGCAGGAGCACGGCGGCATCATTCGCCACGGCGCGAAGCTGCTCTACGCCTATGCGGAAGCTACGGTGCCGAAGCTCACCATCATCACCCGCAAAGCATACGGCGGCGCTTATTGTGTGATGAGCTCAAAGCACATCCGCACCGACCTGAACCTGGCGTGGCCCACGGCGGAGATCGCAGTGATGGGGCCGGAGGGAGCAGTCAATATCGTTTACAGGCGGGAGCTCGATCAGGTGGTAAAACAGGCGCAGGCGGTGTGGCCATCGGGCAAGCCATTTACGGAAGAAGATAAATTGAAGATTCTTGCCGAAGCGCGGAATGAAAAAGTGGAAGAGTTCCGCGAGCGTTTTGCGAATCCTTATGTGGCTGCGGAACGGGGGTACGTCGATGCTGTCATCCGTCCGAGTGAAACGCGCCGGCATTTAATTCGCGCGCTGGAGATGTTGGACACCAAGCGCGATAAAAATCCGCCGAAGAAGCATGGGAATATTCCGCTGTGAGATACCAACACCTAAAGCGAAACCGTGAATCAGCTATCAGGTTCTGCGTTCCTCAGCTCAAATCGAACAGCAGAATTTCGGCGTCTGTGGCAGCCCCGATCTTGACGGATTCTTCGTCGCTGATCGCGACTCCATCGCCTGCATGCAGAGCATGACCATTCACCGCGATCTCGCCGGAAGCAACCTGGACCCAGCCATACTTGCCGCCCAGCTTCTGCCTCAATTCTGTACCCGCGATAAGACTACCGGCATACATTTCAGCTTCGCTGCGAATTAAAAACGATCCGTCTCTGCCATCGCGCGAGGCGATCAAGTGCAGCTGATCGGGCTGGCTGGCAACCGGGAAGAACTTTTGTTCGTATTTCGGATCGAGCCCTGACTCATTCGGCAGCAGCCAGATCTGTAGCATGTGCGTCCCCTTATCCGGGGAGGGGTTCGCCTCACTATGCCGTATGCCAGTGCCTGCCGACATGAACTGCACTTCGCCATGCTTCAGCACTCCGCCGGAACCCAGTGAGTCCTTATGCGCCAGTTCACCGCTCAGAACGTAAGACAAGATTTCCATGTCGCGATGCGGATGGGTTCCAAAGCCCATGCCTGCCGCGATGCTGTCTTCATTGATCACTCGCAATGAGCGAAAGCCCATGCGCGCCGGATCATAGTAGTCGGAAAATGAAAACGTATAGTAAGTGTCCAGCCAGCCATGGTTTGCGTGGCCACGATCCTCGTTCAAACGAATATCTAACATCACGTCCCTCCAGGCTGATCCCATCCTTCACAGGAATAGATGTACGAGAGACGAAAAAGATGCTGCGACTTCCTGCAATGCAGAGAGAGAGGACCAGGAGAAAAACAGTGCAGGTGGTCGGACGGCTCAGCTCAGTTGCCAAGCCGTCCGATGAATGCTTGAAACATTTGCCAGCACCAATGGAAATGCCGCTGTATTACAGCCTATGCGTGGGCTGGCGTCGCGACAGCCGATTTCCCCGTCTCGTTTTCCTTGGACGTTGCATTTGGCTTACGAATATCGATGCCGCCCTTGAAATACGCGCCGTCTTCAATGCTGATGCGCTGGGCCACGACATCTCCCGTCAGCGAGCCTTCATTGCGAATATCGACACGGTCAGTGGCATTGATGTTGCCGTTGACTTTGCCGAGGATCACAACTTCGCGGGCGGAAATGTTGGCGCCCACATGGCCGTTGCGGCCCACCACGCAGCGGTTTCCCGGCAGACTGACGGAACCTTCCACATGGCCGTCGATGTACAGCATTTCGCTGCCGGTAATTTCGCCTTTGATGGTGAGTGATTTGCCGATCGTCGCCTGCTCACTGCTGGCGGCGGAAGGCGTTGGGTTGGGACGCTGCGCGGCCGGTTCCGTGTTCAGCGGCACAGGCGGTTGCGGGCGTATCGGATCCGAAGGGTTCGTGGGATTGGTGCCTGGCTGGTTCGGTTTCCACATTGCGTTCATAAATCCTTTCTATCGTTGCTTTCCGCTGCTTGCGAACGCGTCATCGCGATCCCAAAAGGTGTTCGCTCGCACGGCGCTTCGGGTTTTAATAAACTTCTCGCCGGGGTAGAAACAACCCGTGCGAGCCGCACAGTCCTGTCGAGTTACTCGAATTTTACCGGGTACAGCGCAAAATAGGGAATGAATCCAGAAGAATTTGCATTCCGCGCAGACAGGTAACATCATGATGAATGCCTCTCGATCGGTTCAGGGGCCAATCCGGTGGGAAATTCCGGGATGAAAGCCGGAGAAATTTCGATGAAAACAGCCGAATGACAGACAACGATCTTCTTGAGCGGCTCGAACGTGCCCCCGGACAGCGCGCCGGGTACAAGCAACTGGTTCGCGAACTGGGATTGGGCGGCGGACGCGAGCGCAGGCTGCTGCTGGAGCAGCTCGACCGTCTGACGGGCAGTGGCCGGCTGGTGAAGGTGGACAGGGAATTCTGGGCGCTGGCTTCCTCCGCCGCGCGCAAACGAAACAACTGGGGTAAGAATTGGGTCAGTGGACGGCTCGATCTACATCGAGACGGCTACGGTTTTGTGCGGCCGGAGCCGCGCGGTAAAGACGGTGAAGAGGATATTTTCATCCCCCCGGACAGCCTGGAGAGCGCCATGCAGGGCGATCTGGTGCTGGTGGAAGTGCTGCCTTCGCGGGGGGACGGCCGCCGTCCTGAACGCCGGACTGGACGAATCCTGCGAGTGCTGGAACGCCATAACCCCACAGTCGTCGGCATCTTTCATTACTCCCGCGGGGTGCGCTCCAGGACCGGGGAACGCATCGCGGGTAACTTCGTTACGCCGCTGAATGCTCGAATCGGCGAAGTGATACTGATTCCTTTCGGCGCGGAAATTCCGGCCAAGCAGGAAACGCCGGACCGAGTATTGGGCGCGGAGACAAAAACCGCGGCATTCGAATCCGAGGACCTGGAAGGCCTCGTTGTCGATGTCGGAATTACCGACTGGCCGACGGCCACGCGACCGGCGCGCGGACGAGTCATCGAAATCCTCGGCGAACGCGATGCCTTCGGCGTGGATGTTGAGATTCTCATCCGCAAGCATCATCTTCCGCATACATTTCCCGACCGCGTGCTGGAAGAGGCCCGCACGATCGCCATCCCGCCAGCCAGCGAAAATTCGGGTGCCCCAGGTCTCGATTCTGAGACCTGGGTTCCAAAAACTGAGAGTCGCCGCGATTTCCGCGACTTGCCCATCGTCACCATCGACGGCGAAACTGCGCGCGACTTCGATGACGCTGTATTGGTTCGTCCCCTCGCTGATGGCGGTTTCGAACTGCAGGTGCACATCGCGGACGTGGCCCATTACGTTCAACCGGGTACCGCGCTCGACCTGGAAGCGCGCCTCCGCGGCAACTCCGTCTATTTCCCTGACCGCGCCATCCCCATGTTGCCCATGGAGCTATCAACAGATGTGTGCAGTTTGCGGCCCGATGAAGATCGCCTGGTGCTTTCCTGCATTATGCGGCTGGGGCCGCAAGGAGAAGTTCTCGCATCGGAGGTCTGCGAAGGGGTGATTCGCTCCGCCCGCCGCATGACCTACACCCAGGTCCACGCCATTCTTGAAGGCGACGCTGAGGAGCGCGAGCAGTTCGCGCCGCTGGTGCCGGAATTCGAGCGCATGTACGCCTTGGCGCGGCTGATGAATGCGCGCCGCGAACGGCGTGGTTCGATCGACTTCGATCTTCCCGAGCCGGTCATTCAGTTCGACGAACAGGGTCAGATGCGCGGCATCGTTCGCTCCGAACGCAACTGGGCCAATCGCCTGATAGAAGAATTCATGCTCGCGGCCAACGAGTCCGTGGCGAGTTGGATCGAGTCGCTCGGCGTGCCCAGTCTCTATCGCATCCACGAAAAGCCGGACGCCAAACGGGTCGCGAACTTCGAAGAGATCGCCGCGCATTTCGGCTACTCGCTGGGACTCGGCGCGCTCCCCGTCAGGCGATTGGAGTTGCGTGGCGACCGCCGCGACCGCATGCGTCGTGGCAGCGGAGAAAAGCGGATGCGCGAGATACCCGAAGACATCCTCGTTACGCCGCAAATGTATCAAAAACTCACAGAGCGTCTGGCAGGCAAACCGGAAGAACGCATCCTGACCTACCTGATGCTCCGCTCGCTGAAACAGGCGCGGTACAGCGAACACAATGAGGGTCATTTCGCGCTAGCAACCGCGAGCTACACACATTTCACCTCACCCATTCGCCGCTATGCGGACCTGATCGTACATCGCATCGCGAAGACCCTGCTCGCGTCCGGCATCAGCGGCCACCGCGAAAACCAGGGTGCCCCACGTCTCGCCTCTGAGACGTGGGATCAGAAGATCTCCCCGCCCGTCGACGAGCACGAACTCGCCGCCATTGCACAGGAGGTGAGCCAATGCGAGCGCCGCGCCGCCGACGCGGAACGCGAACTGATCGAGTGGAAAAAAGTCCGCTTCATGCAGGACCGCATTGGCGAGGAATTCCAGGGCATCGTCCTCAACGTGACGAAGTTCGGGTTGTTTGTTGAGCTCGACGATCTCTTCGTGGAAGGGCTGGTTCCCCTCTTTACGTTGCAGGGCGACCGATACCGGTTCAACGAGAATAGCCGGCAGATCCTCGGCGAATCCACCGGCCATCGCATTTCTGTCGGCGACTCCGTGCGTGTTGTGCTGGACCGCATCGACGCGGTCGAAAATAAATTGCAGTTCGCGCTGATCGAAGAGACACCGACGCGAACCAAAATTCGATCCAGCAGCAAGGCGACTCCTCCTCCAGGCACGCATCCAAGTAAAAAGCGGCGTGCCAAATCGAAAAAGAAAAATAGCACGGACAAGAGCAAGGGCAAGCGGCGATAGCATCCTCAGCACGCTCGAACCTCGACGATTCAGGAGAACATCTCCCTTGAAATTACGTAAATGTGTTCCGGTCATCCTGCTTCTTCTATGTTCGATGTACGCGAAAGCACAGGTCGGCCTCTACGCGGACTTCAGCGCGGCCAAGGTCAATGTGCCGCGGGCGAATTGGATTTACGGACCTACCTTCGGCGCGTACTTCGATCGAGGTCATCTGCTGTTTCTGTCGACCGGACTGGATGCGCGGGGAGCATTTCTTGGCTCCGGAAACAATAAGCTAGACAGCGGTTTGTTCGGACCTCGACTCGTTTTCCGCCCGCACGTTGTTCCGATCCAGCCTTATGTAGAAGCACTCGTCGGAGTAGGTCACGCCGGGTACTACCAGGGCTCTGCGCCGACCACGGTAACAAAATTCCAATATCAATTTCTCGGGGGTCTGGACCTGACGATTTTGCCTCGCATCGATTGGCGTATCGTCGAATTCAGCTATGGCGGATTGTCCGGCCTGGGCAGCAGTTTCAACCCGAAAACAATCAGCACCGGCATCGTCGTGCGTCTGCCTTGAGCTGTCTCAGAAACGGATGCACATCACCGAAACGTCACAACAGGAGCTCATCATGGTCCATCTCGAAGATGCACGCAGAATTATCGCAGCAGCAGAAAAGAAAGCGAAGGAAATCGGCCAGCCCATGAACATCGCCGTTGCCGATGCCGGCGGCAACCTCATCGCCCACGTCCGCATGGATGGAGCCTGGATGGGCAGCATCGACATTTCCATCAAAAAGGCCTTCACCGCCCGCGCATTCGATATCAGCACGAAAGAACTGGCGACCCTCAGCCAATCGGGAGAACAATTCTTCGGCATTCATGCGTCAAACGATGGCAAGGTGATGATCTTCGCCGGCGGCATTCCGCTGAAGCTCGACGGCAAAGTGGTCGGCGCAATCGGTGTCAGCGGGGGAATGGGCGCGCAGGACCAGGCGGTTGCCGAAGCCGGAGCCGCAGCATATTAGAAGGACAATCGCGCCGGATTTAATCGCAGGTTCGCATGGATCAGTGACCGGTTCGGGGTCTCGTGGCAGCTAAACCTATGCATAAATTCAAACTGAACCACTATCTGAATGTCTTTCTGTTTTGCGACAAGCGGTATTAGAATATGATGGATTGCTATGACAAACACGCAATACTACATTGCTGTTGGCATCCCGTTCTTCACCATCCTGTTGGTATGGTTGGGAACTTCTGTATCCAATAAACACAGTGCAGATGCAATGCGGGCCGCAATCGAAGCCTTGGGTGTCTCCATCCGGGCGGAGATGAAGACCGGATTCGATGCTGTCAACCGGCGGTTGGACCGACTGGAGACGATCGTGGATAGGATCGACGGCGAGATCCGTATCGACCATGAACGTCGTATCGTCAAACTTGAAGAGCGCTTACTTACCAAAGCTAGTTAGGTTAGGAACCCCATGGCTACTAATCGCGGAGTAGTTTTTCTCGGCCCCTGCAAGGTCGAAGTTCAGTCGATCGATTATCCGAAGATGCAGAATCCGCAGGGTAAGGAAATCACCCACGGAGTCATCCTTAAAATCGTCTCGACCAATATTTGCGGTTCCGACCAGCACATGGTCCGCGGACGCACCACGGCGCCGGTTGGCATCGTGCTCGGACACGAGATCACCGGCGAGATCATCGAAAAGGGCAAGGACGTCGAATACCTTGACCTCGGCGACCTCGTCACAGTTCCGTTCAATGTCGCGTGCGGCCGCTGCCGAACCTGCCGGGAGCAGCAGACCGGCGTCTGCCTCAACGTAAATCCCGGACGTGCCGGGGGAGCCTACGGCTATGTGGATATGGGCGGCTGGGTTGGCGGCCAGGCGGAGTATGTAATGGTTCCGTACGCGGACTTCAACCTGATCAAGTTTCCGGACAAGGCGCAGGCAATGGCCAAGATCCGCGACCTGACAATGCTCTCCGACATTCTGCCTACCGGTTTCCATGGCGCGGTCAATGCAGGCGTGGGCGTCGGATCGACGGTCTATATCGCCGGCGCTGGCCCGGTCGGATTGGCCGCAGCCGCCTCGGCGCAGATTCTTGGCGCCGCTGTCGTGATGATTGGCGACATGAATTCGGAGCGGCTACAGCACGCGAAGAAGGTTGGCTTCGAACCGATCGATCTAACGAAAAGCGACAAGCTGGAAGAGCTGATCGCAGCGGTGATTGGTAGGCCGGACGTCGATGCAGCCATTGACTGCGTCGGATTTGAGGCCCATGGGCATGGCTCGCAGCACGGCGAAGAGGCACCCGCGACCGTGCTCAACTCCCTGATGGCGATCACCCGCGCCAGTGGGCGCATCGGTATACCCGGCCTCTACGTCACGGAAGATCCGGGATCAAAGGATGAGGCATCGAAGCAGGGAAATCTGCGGATGAGATTCGGACTCGGCTGGGCGAAATCTCTCAGCTTCTATACCGGGCAGACGCCGGTATTGAAGTACAACCGCCAGCTGATGCAGGCGATTTTGCATGATCGCCTGCCCATCGCCAAAATTGTAAACGCGACAGTTATCACCCTGGACGCTGCGCCGCAAGGTTATCAAGACTTCGACAAAGGTGCTGCCAAGAAGTTTGTACTCGATCCTCACGGAGCGCTCGGCAAAGCTTCCTGACGCAGGACAACAGTTTCGCTCCGATAAATCAACACGACGGTATGGGTCAACATGGGATTGAGTCATTCTGAACGAAGCGTAGCGAAGAATCCAGAAGGTCGTCGTGCGCACTGCACCGCCATCACTCTCTGGATTCTTCGCTGTTTTTCGGAATGACGAACACGCAATTCTGAATTGCAGCAGCGGGAAACCGCGCTAAACCTGAACGTCTTCCGAGTCCCCGGCATTGCCCAGCACAACTTTAATGTCCATGCGCTTCTGCCCGCGATAGATCGTCACCGTCACAGTTTGCCCGGCTTGATGGCCATCCATGATTCCCGCGATGTCCTGATCCGTCCTCACCTGATCGCCATCGATCGCGACCAGCAAGTCTCCGCCGATCATGATCGGGGTGTTGCCGAGGTACGCTTTCTGCGCGCCACCGTGGATTCCGGCGTGCTCCGCCGGGCCGCCGCCGACCACACGCTCAACCAGCACGCCGTCGGTTGCAGCCAGCCCCATCTGGCTCGCGATGTCCGCCCCGATCGGCAGGCCGACAACTCCAAGCGTCGGCCGCAATACTTTGCCGTAGCGGGAAAAATCGTTCAGCGCTGCCTTCGCCGTGTCGATGGGGATAGCGAAACCAATTCCCGCATTCTGGTTCGCGCCCCCACCAGTGTCGATCATGGTCGTCATGCCGATCACATCGCCGTGCGAGTTCAACAGCGGGCCGCCGGAGTTCCCCGGATTGATCGCCGCATCGGTCTGAATCGCGTCCGAAATTAAATTTCCCATCGGACTGCGCACGGAGCGGATGGAGCTGATCATGCCGCGAGTCATCGTCCCACTCAGGCCAAATGGGTTGCCAATGGCGTAAACAAGCTGTCCCACCTGCAGTCCGCGCGAGTCGGCCAGCGTGGCAGGCTGCAAGCCGGGAGCATCAATCTGCAGCATTGCCAGATCGTGCGATTTATCGGTCAGCAAAACTTTCGCCTTGTACTGCTGCTTGTTGTAGAGCGTCACTTCCACCGCCCGCGCGCCCGAGACCACGTGCAGGTTCGTAAGGATATGCCCCTGCCTGTCGAGGATGAATCCGGACCCCTGTCCCTGCGCCGGCACGGCTCCATAAAAAAAGTCGAAGGTGACGGTAGTCGAAGTAATGTTGACGACGGACGGCAGCGCCTTCTTGTACACCGCGATGTTGTTCTGTTCGTCGGGCGATAAGCCCGGCGCAGCCTCGGCCCCGGTCATCTGCATTGCGACAGGCACGGTTGCGGGCAGGTGCTGCACAGAGGTGTCGGTGAAAGGATGAGCAAGCCATCCGTGGCCGCTTCCCGCAGGAGCGAAATGTGTCGTGACAAAGTAAAATCCGCCAAGAATCGCAACAGTCAAAATCAATAGACGTGCTTTCATCAATCCACGACCCCCGGTGGGCTTTCTGTCCTCCGCGAGCGAAAATTTCTCAATAGCCCGCGCACAGAATTATTGTAGCCATTCTCGTTGCAGCTCACGGCGAACCCGGCAGTTATCTGTGGCCGGAGAAGGCAATTTTGTTGTACTTGGATGCAGCGAAGGATGCGTATTCGACAGAGGCAAAATCGGTCTCCTTCTCCTGTGGCACACCCGCGGCAAGTCTGTGCATCTGATTCAACATCGTTCGTGTAAGCACGCCGGCATCTGATCTTTTCTTTCCATCGCCTCACATGGCCGACGTATAAAAGAAAGATGCAATGGACGACGGAGCGGCATTAGCCCCGCTATCGAATATGGACACCGGGAGGTTTGTCATTGGTCGCGGTTTTTACGTCGCGAAGCGGTAGATTTGCAGCCCAATATCGGACAAGGGCGGTTTCAGCCCTGATCGTCTGCCTCATCGCGCTTGTCGGCGCGACTGCTTTGCATGTTTCCGCGCAAACCATCCACTATACGAAGCGCCCGGACCCAAAGAACGGGAAGCTCATCTACAAGGGCGGATGCATTGCGTGTCATGGCAGCGAGGGCAAAGGCGCTCCGCAGAGCATGACGGTCTTCACCCGCCCCGACACCTTCCCTGACTTCACCAGGTGTGACCAGACGACGCCCGAGGCGAACTCCGCGTGGAAGGCGGTGATCCTCCATGGCGGACCCTCGCGCGGGTTCTCGCAGATCATGCCGGCGTTTAGCGATCTGCTGACGAACGAGCAGATCGACGACGTGATCGCGTATATGCGCGAATTTTGTACAAAGGGTCAGAATCAATACCCCAGGGGCGAGCTGAACCTGCCGCGCGCGCTGGTGACGGAGAAGGCGTTTCCAGAGGACGAACTGGTTATCTCAACCGCGATGAATGCAACCGGCGCGCCGACCTACACAACCGATGTGATCCACGAGCAGACGTTCGCGGGCAGAAACCAGATCGAAGTGGATGCGCCCGTGAACTATGCAGACCAGAATCACAACTGGACCAGCGGCGTAGGCGACATCACCCTCGGCCTCAAGCGAGAGATGTTTTCGAGTTTACGAACCGGCTCCATTCTCAGTCTCCAGGCCGGGGTGCTCCTGCCGACCGGCGACAGCCATCGAGGATTCGGAGCAGGCACCACCACCTTCGAGCCGTTCGCCGCATTCGATCAGCTCTTCAAAGAGAACACCTGGCTGCAGTTTCAGGCCGGCGCCGACATTACCGCCGACACCAGCAAAACGCCGCGCAGCATGTTCTGGCGGAGCACAATCGGCCAGTCGCTCGCTTCGGATAACGGCTTGGGGCGGCTATTCTCCCCCATGGTCGAGTTTCTGGCGGTCCACGACTTCCAGAAAAATTCCAGCACCGACTGGGATGCTCTGCCGCAGATGCAGGTAACGATCAGTCGGCGGCAACATATCCGCGCGGACGTTGGTGTCAGGGCTCCCTTCACCAATACAAGCGGGCGGTCGCCCCAGGTTGTGTACTACGTGCTGTGGGACTGGGCGGATGGAAAGTTCTGGGAAGGTTGGCGATGAGGACCAAGCAAATCCAGGCCGGTGGTGTGGTTCTTCTCGGCTTAATGCTGGCCGGGTTTCCGGTCACATCGCGCGGCCAATCGCAGAAGGAGAAAGCCGCCGTGCATGCCGAGTTTCGCACATCCGATCGATGCGTAGCCTGCCACAATGGCCTCAAGACAACTTCGGGCGAGGATATCTCGATCGGACTTCAGTGGAGCGCCAGCATCATGGCGAACTCGTCGCGCGACCCGTACTGGCAAGGCAGCGTGCGACGCGAGTCGATGGATCATCCGGAGTCGAAGGCGGGCATCGAGGATGAGTGTTCAAACTGCCACATGCCCGTGGTCCATCTTGCGAATCGAGACGCGGGACGAAAGACGCAAATATTCTCGCATCTTCCGCTTCAGGTTGCGCCAAAAGGCTACCGCGCGGCGGCGGATGGCGTTTCGTGCTCGGTGTGCCATCAGGTGGAGAAAGACGGCCTCGGCACCCCCGCGACGTTCGTTGGAAATGTGGTGATCAGGAAACCGGTGAAGGGAGAACTTCGTCCGGAGTACGGCCCCTTCGAAATCGACGCCGGACACCAGCAGGTGATGCGGTCGTCCACCCGCGAATTTGTTCCCCAGCAAGGCAACCACATCCGCGACGCCGGGCTTTGCGGCAGCTGTCACACGCTCTACACGGAAGCCCTTGGACCGCACGGGGAAAAACTGGCTAGATTCCCGGAGCAAGTGCCGTTCCAGGAGTGGCAGCATAGCGACTACGCAGGGAAGCAGACATGCCAGTCCTGCCATATGCCGGCGGTAAACGAACCGGTTGCGATAACGGCGCTGTACGGTCAGCCGCGCGTCGGGATGCACCGGCATGTCTTCGTCGGCGGAGATTTCATCATGGAGCAGATGCTGCAGAATCATCGCCAGGACCTGGCCGTCGAGGCCCTCCCGCAAGAGCTGAATGCCGCGACAAAGCGAACCATAGAATTTCTGCAAACGAAGGCAGCGAAGCTGACCATCCGCAGCGTGGATGCGACGCCGAGTGGGCTGGCCGTCAATGTGCTGGTGCAGAATCTTTCCGGGCACAAACTTCCGACGGCGTATCCCTCGCGCAGAGCCTGGCTGCATGTTATGGTGCGCGACGCCAACGGGCATGTGGTCTTCGAGTCGGGCGCGCTCAATCCGGACGGCTCGATCGTCGGCAATGACAACGATATGGACCCGCTAAAATTTGAGCCGCACTACCGGGAGATCACAAGTCCGCAACAGGTAGAAATCTACGAGCCAATCCTGAAAGATTCCCAGGGCAACGTAACGACAGGGCTGTTGCACGCGGTGGGATATTTGAAAGACAATCGTCTGCTGCCATACGGCTTCGACAAAAGCACGGCGGAGCACGATATTGCGGTGGTGGGCGGAGCGGCGGAAGATCCGGGGTTCACGGACAAGGGAAGCTCAGTACGGTATGTTGTTTCGACGGCGAACGCCACCGGTCCCTTCCACGTAAAGGCGGAGCTGTGGTATCAGCCGATCGGATTCCGGTGGGCCCATAACCTGGAGCCCTATCGCGCGAGCGAGACGCAGCGGATGGTGCGGTACTACGAAGAGGCGGCGTCGAAGTCGGCGATCGTATTGGCGACGGCGAACGCTACTCGGTGAGAGATGCTCGCGCGATTCACGGCATTAAAGTCTGTTGGATGCCGCATGGGTAACGATAGGCCGGTTTGCGGGGAGTGAAGGATTGCTCCCGATTGATTGGCAATTCGGACCGTTCCCGCCCTAGCTCTTCAATGGTCTGTAGTGTCCGCCGCTTGCAGCTTTGCGAGAATGTGCTGTACGTTGGCCGCGACTTTCGGCTCCGGCCCGGAATTTTCGATTACGAAATCGCAGAACGGCGCTTTCTCCTCATCCTTCATCTGCATGGCGATGCGTCGGCGGCCATCTTCTTCGAGCGCAATTCTTTCTTCGTTGGAGAGCACACGCCCTTCGCTGGCGCGGGCCACGTATCGCGCCAGCCTGACGCTTTCCGGAGCGGTCACCAGAACCAGCTTGTCAAAGCGGCGGCGCAGGCCCGGCGCGGTGCCTGCACGATCCGCTTCAAAAATCAGCGCGGACTCCACCATAACAATCGCACCGTGATTTTTGCTGAAGATGGCCTCCATGCGCCGCTCCTGCTCGGCGATGACCGCCGGATGGACGATGCGGTTCAATTCATCCAGCCGGTTCGCCGAGAATACATACTTTGCCAGTGCCGGACGATCAATCTGCCCATCCGCACGAACCAGCGGAGGCGCGTCCGGATATTGGCTGAAATTCTGCAACAGCTCCCGATACACCGGCTGGCCCGGCTGCATCAGTTCACGTCCGATGCGGTCCGCTTCAAGAATCTGAACACCCTGGCGAGCGAACATGCGGGCAACCGTACTCTTGCCGCTCCCAAGTCCACCAGTCAGTCCGACGCGCAGCATTATGTTTTCTCCAGAGTGCTAAGAACGCGGAAACCGAATCCATCCTAGCCGCGCCGTTTGCGGCCAGGATGGGTTCGGTTTCAACGCATGGGCAGGCCGCGACGCAGCCTCGCGGCGCGGACGGTGTTCGCCATCAACATGGCAATGGTCAGCGGCCCGACCCCACCGGGAACAGGGGTGAAATAACTGGCCAGCGCAAAAGCATGGGGATCGATATCTCCCATCAGTACGGAACCCTTGTTGCGGAATGTCGCCTCACGCTTTGCATCGCCCAAGAAAAAGCGGTCGAAATCCGCCTGCGCGGTAATTCGATTCATCCCGACGTCGATGAGCACTGCGCCCGGTCGAACCATCTCCGGCGCAATCATTCCCGGTTTGCCAATGGCCGCTACAAGAATATCCGCAGAGCGGCAGAACGCGGCCAGGTCTTTGGTCCTGCTATGGCAGATCGTGACGGTCGCATTTTCCTGTAGCAGAAGCATCGCCATCGGCTTTCCGACAATATCGCTGCGACCGACCACAACCGCGTTGCTGCCGGAGATGGGAATTCCGGTACGCTTCAGCATTTGAATAATGCCCGCGGGGGTGCAGGGCGCGAGCGTTGGTTGACCACTCTGTAGACGACCGGCATTCAACGGATGAAAACCATCGACATCTTTATCCGGCGAGACAGCCTCCAGCAACCGCTTGGCATCGACGTGCGCAGGCAGCGGCAGCTGGACCAAAATTCCATCGACATCCTCGCGCGCATTCAGTCCAGCGATCAGGGAGAGCATTTCGTCCGTCGTGACGGAAGCCGGCGGCGTGATCAACTCGCTGGCAATCCCAAGCGCGGCGCTTGTCTTCACTTTGTTGCGGACATATACCTCCGACGCCGGACTGTTGCCCACCAGCACCACGGTGAGACCGGGCCGGACACCTTGCGCGTGCAGCCGCTTCACGTCATCCGCGACTTCTGCCTGAATTGCAGCGCCGATTGCATTCCCGTCGAGTATTTTGGAAGTTGTGGCCGTGTCCATGGAGGTCAATCTTCATGGTAACGGATGCAGTCCGATCCATCCGCCGGAATCAAGATGCGCAAGGTTATAAGCACTTTGGACCGGAACACCCCATACGCGATTCGTAAAGAAGGTGGGTTGCTGAGATAACCCGAAGTGCACCCATCAGTACCTTATTTCCGATGACCAAAGTTCTCTCACGCTTCTGAGAAATTTGCCGAAGAACCATTCATAGCAGTAATCGCAGTGGGGATATGTAGGGGTATAGTTCGCAGGCAAATACTTTTGTGATACCCCGTCAAATTACTTCGCGGCACTTTAGCAACAAATACGCATAGAGATGAGTCTTACTAAAAGTGGAGGCTGCTGCCTTCCGCAACAGGACACGCAACAAGGAGAGGGTCTGAATTCCATGCATCTTCGAACTCATGTCGAAAAGTTTCCCATGGTCGAACTCCAGGAGTTGCGCGAGGGGCTGCTGCAGAATGGACTGGATAGCTGGCAGGCCGCCGAATTGATCAGCAGTTTTCTGTCCGGACGCGGCTATGGAGTGTCGCGGCAGAGCGCGCGTGATGCTGTTCTCCGCTTCGAAGGCATCGGGCATTCGATCGATTGCATCCAGGCGGAACTTGAAAAGCTGGCGATGGTGATGTAGCGATGCTCGGGTTTCTATGCGCGGGCGCTCGCCCGTGAAACTTCATGAGACAGGGTTCCTGTAGACATAAAACGTTCCAAAGCTTTCGTGGCGCATCCTTCGCCGCAGATGTGATGCACCTTCGGGTTGCGCGACTCCCCAGCGTCCCACGGCACCAGATTGAAGTGACGAGAGGGCTGGCCGTCCTCAAAACAAAACACTTCTCCCAGCGAGATCATCCACCAGTGATTGGATTCCAGCTTCGTGTTCCCGCATATGTCACAGACAAAAGACTCGTCCCAGGCCATCGTGCGTTCCTCGTCCGCTCTCTAAGTTTTGCTCAGTGTTCCATACATCAAGAACTAGATGAAGCAGAAAGATAATCGATTACTGAGTTGACTGGTTTGCTATGCACCGGCTGAGAGATGATGAAAGCTTACTCCCGATGCGTCCTTGGATTCGGACTTTAATGATCGTTGTAGCGAATTAAAAATTCTGGTCGGGACGGGCAGATTTGAACTGCCGACCCCTCGCACCCCAAGCGAGTGCTCTACCAGGCTGAGCCACGTCCCGACGGTCACGTTGTATTAACGCGGGGTCTGACACAGTTTACACCGGTGCTAGCCCCGAAAACATTCCTCACAATACTTAATGGCCAGGTGGTACGAACTCCTTCGGCACAGCGGAGCCTTCGCCAAAAAAGAACTTGTCCATCTGCTCGACGAGGAACTCCTGCGCCTCACGCGTCCAGGGCTGCAGGCGGTATTCGTTCAGCAGCATCTTCTGGTGCTCAACCCACTCGCCCCACGCCTTTTTGGAGACGTTTTCGTAAATCTTGTTGCCGAAATCACTGTCGAAAGGCGGCTCGTCGAGCCCTTCCATCTGCGCCTTGTACTTCGCGCACAAAACCATGCGTGCCATAATTCGCTCTCCAAATCTGATTAACTGGCTCTCCAAATCTGATTGTACGGGTGGAGTGGGTTCACTCTGTCTCTTCCAAATAAATCTTTGTGTAATCGAGATAATTTTTGGCGTAGTGGAGGATCATTTCGCGGTCGGCGTCGGTCAGTTCGCGGCGCTGCTTGCCGGGAACGCCCGCCCACAAAGTCCGGGGAGGAACGATCGTGTTCTCTGGAATCACCGCGCCTGCCGCAATGATCGAGCCTTCGCCGATGCGGGCATTGTTCAAAATCACCACTCCCATGCCGATCAGGCAGGCGTCTTCAACGACACATCCATGCACGGTCGCATTATGGCCGATGGTGACCCAGTCGCCGACAATCACGGGATAGCGGTGCCGCATTCCATGCAGCACGGAACAGTCCTGCACGTTGGAGTTGGCTCCAATGCGAATCGAGTGGACGTCGCCGCGAACCACTGCATTCATCCAGATACTGGAATGCTCGCCAAGCGTGACGTCGCCAATCACCTGCGCCGAAGAATCCACGTAGCAGGATGCGGGAACGACGGGCAGCTTGCCTTGGTAAGGACGAATCATGAATACGAAAGCTCCCCTCAGTATTTTACGTGCAGAGGGGTGTACGCGAGCGGGTGCCACATCTTCGTGAAGCTAAGGTGGCCGATCCCAAGGTGGGCCGATCCGGGGCATTTCCACCTTAGCTTCTTTAGAGTTTAAAATTTGTCACCGTCCGCGGTAAGTCTGCTCATACCCGCGCCTGAAATTCCGCCTGTAAATGGCGACCGGCTGGCCTGGCGGAACCGGCGGATTACGGAAGCGCAGATGACGATCCGCTTGCGGCGGAAAGCCTCTGGACAAATCGCGGCGTGCGGCATCGATGCCATCATGGTACCCCTGATTGGCGATTGCGCCGGGTGGCGGAGGCGCATAGTAGGGCGGCGGCGCGGGATGAGCGCATCCTCCGATGGTAAAGAGGAACAGCGGTAGGGCCGCGATAACGAGCAATTTTTTCATCTATATAGCCTCACGAAACAATTGATTTGTGCCGGCGTAACGCGGATACAGGTTGCGTGCTTCGAGCACCGAGACACGTAGGAGGAAACACGCCGGCGATCATCCTGTTGCGTCGTCAGGGGAATATTTTTCCGCATCCTGGATCAGTGAGCTACGAACTCTTGCGCAAATGCTCGCAAACTCGCCGTGTATGCTCAGAAATTGAATGGAGCCGGTCACACATTTTCTGACGGGTGCTTGCCTGGGCCGCGCGGGATGCAATCGCACCACAGCCTACGCCACGTTGGCGATGGTGCTGGGGGCCGAAGCTCCGGACATCGATGTGCTCTGGAGCATTCGCGGACCGGTGGCTGGTTTTGAGCATCATCGCGGCCTGACGCACACATTTCTAGGCGCGCCCTTGATGGCGTTGCTGGTGACAGGAGCCGTTTGGCTGTGGCATCGCTGGCGAACTCGAGATACGGCGGCCTCGATTGATCTGTCGCGAGACAAACAGCCCGCACATAAGCAAAACAAGCCCCCAGTACGCTGGCTTTGGATCTGGCTGTTCGCGCTGATCGCGGACCTGAGCCACCTGCTGCTCGACTGGACCAACAATTATGGAGTTCGTCCGTTTTTTCCTTTCAACCCGCGCTGGTATGCCGGAAATATTTTTTTCATTTTTGAGCCGGTGTTGTTTGGCGCGTTGCTCGCGGCCCTGCTGATTCCTGCGATTTTCGGTCTGGCGGACCGCGAAATTGGCGTTCGCCGTCACTTATTCCGCGGGCGTGCCTGGGCAATTTTTGCGCTTACCGTCGCCCTGGTGTTGGGCTGCTGGCGATGGGCGGAGCACGACCGCGCCTTGCATCTGCTGGCGCAGCAGAACTATCAAAACGAAGCTCCGATCAAGATGACCGTCAGCCCGTACCCCGGAGATGTTTTCAAATGGTTCGGCGTAATAGAGACCAAAGACTTTTACCAAACGGCGATCTTGAACACGCGAACAGATGATTTCGCCAGCCAGGCTCCCGCTGACTTCTACTACAAACAACCGCAGACTCCGGACATCCTGGCGGCGAAAAGGTCGTGGCTGGGACGCGTGTTTCTCGACTGGTCGCAATTCCCTTTCGTAGAAGAATCAGGCGTCTTCGGGACGCTGCCGAACGGCGCACATTACACCCAGGTTCAATTTCAGGACCTTCGCTTCGCCTACAATGCTTTGTTCCTGCGTGGCAGCAAAGACATCCCACTCAGCGGGACCGTAACTATCGCCCCCAATGGCGCTGTCGACGAGATGCGAATGGAAGGCAGGATACAGAAGTGATCTTTGGAAACCTGACCTGTTTTGTTGTTCCGGCTGAAATAGATTTTGATGTAGCCAAATATGGCTTGACCGGACACTCTTGAGCCGAAACAATGGAAGTTCAACGAGAAGCGCAGTAATCGCTGCTCGTATCCGCACCGCTAGAAGGTCCAATGTTCAGTTATTTCTTTGTTTTGGTGGCGATGTTCACCCGCATCCTGCCACATCCGTGGTTTGGCTTTACCGCCATCGGCGCGTCGCTGCTTGTTTTTGGAGCCCGCCGGTCGCCTAAATTATTTTTTCTTCCCGTACTGGGCCTGGCTGCGGTGGACTATTACCTGACGGTGTTTGCCTACAACTATCCATTCCATATCCAGGACTACCTGGTGACGTGGGCCTGGTATCTGGGTGCCTGCTGGATGGGGTATGCGCTGCTGCGCAAGCGCGCGAACACGGGACGTGTAGTGGGCGCAGCACTGGGGGCTTCCACCTCCTTTTTCCTGGCGAGCAACTTCGCGGTCTGGATGGGCTCACTGCTCTACCCGCACACACTTAGCGGATTGGCGACCTGCTACATTGCGGGATTGCCGTTCTACCGCAACGACGTGCTTGCCACAACACTGCTAACCAGCGCGGTGTTCGGTCTGCCGGTCCTGGCGCGGCGAATGGTCGAGGAGTGGCATCAGTGGACGTTGACAGGGGCCAATGGATCGGGGCCAAACGCAGCCTGAACCCATGTCTCAGAAGCGAGACCCCCGTTCGACTCGCCTCCGGCTCGCTCAGGGCAGGCTTTCGGCAAGGCTCAGGCAGGTTCTGGGGCACCCGGCCAATGGATCAGGGCCAAACGGCAGCTAAACCCATGTCTCAGAAGCGAGACATGGGGCACCCGTGTATCTCCTGTCGAAGCATTGCATGACCCAGCCTGAGAATTCCGATTCTATCGAGTCCGTGCCGGCCGACGACGAAGACTCCTACTTTGACGGACCTTATCTCGTATTTACAGAGGCCTATCACTTGAAGCGCGGCTTCTGCTGCCAGTCGGGATGCCGCCACTGCCCGTATGGATTTGTCAAAAACAACGCCGAAGCGGCCAGTACGCCAGAGTAAGTCCGGAGTGATTGCGCGGTTTTCGCCACAATTCCATACCGTTAAGGTAAACTGCGCCGAATGCATTATTTAGCCAACTCGGACCACGTAGAATCTCATTTCCAATCCTCCGAACTGGTGCGCGATGTCGTCATCGGCATGGCGGACGGCCTGACCGTTCCTTTCGCACTGGCCGCGGGACTTTCCGGCGCAGTCGGTTCCTCCCACATCGTTGTGCTGGCAGGTCTGGCTGAGATCGCGGCAGGTTCGATTGCCATGGGACTCGGCGGCTATCTTGCTGCGCGCGGCGATGTTGAGCACTACGTCAGCGAGCGTGATCGCGAAGAAAGAGAGATTGTCGAGCGCACCCATGACGAGGAAGAAGAGATTTACGAGATTTTCGAGGAATACGGCGTCACGCGCGCCGAAAGCGACTCCGTTTTAGTGGCACTGAAACGAAACCCGAAGGCCTGGGTGGACTTCATGATGCGTTTCGAGCTGGGCCTCGAAAAACCGGCGAGCTTTCGCGCCCGCCAGAGCGCCGCCGTCATCGCATTTTCATACATTGCCGGTGGATTCATTCCATTGCTCCCCTATATGCTCCTCAAAAGCGCGTCCTCCGCGTTGCATGCTTCGGTCTTCATCACTTTGATCGCACTGTTCGTATTTGGAGCGGTGAAGGGCCGGCTTACAGGCGGCGGCGTTTGGAAATCCGCTATCCAGACCGCTTGTATTGGCGGATTAGCCGCAGGGGCCGCTTATACCTTGGCGCGGCTGCTCAGTTTGCATCCTAGTTTCTAGACCGGTTCTCCTGACGCTATAGATTGTGAAGATCGCTTCAGTGCAGCCTTTCTTCGAGGGAAGGCCGCGCGTAAACCCTCTCCCGATATACACCTTCAGGAGAACCGGTCTAGCACTTTTTTTGAAGCCTAAAGAGCGAATTTACCGTTAGCGTGACCTAGATCAATGGGAGCATTCTGAGCGAAGCGTAGTGGAGTGAAGGATCCAGAGGATATTCGCCGGGTGAGTGCTGTCATCAGCCTCCGGATTCTTCGCGGATTTCAGAATGACGGACATTATTTTTGAACCATATTATCGGTCAATCCGCTCTAACACTTTTAGGAGCGTTCCGTGGCAGGGATCGAGATATTGCCTTTCATTGCGGCCAGCGCCTCGCTGGCCGACCGTTTTCAAGCTGTACGAACAATGACGGATACTTTGGCCGGGCGGTTAACGCCCGAGGACCAGATGGTGCAATCGTGTCCGGAAGCCAGCCCGGTGAAGTGGCACCTGGCGCACAGCACCTGGTTTTTTGAGACTTTCGTGCTGCGGGAATTTGTGCCTAACTACCGGCCCTTCGACGAAGATTTTTTCTGGCTCTTCAACAGCTATTACAAATCGCTCGGCGGTCACCCGGAGAAGCGATTGCGCGCCTCGTTCTCGCGGCCCTCTCTGGATCAGGTGCTGGCCTATCGCCGGCATGTCGAAAAAAGCGTGCTGCAATTGCTGGAGACAAGTGCATCCGGCTTGGTATCCGAGCGCATCGAACTGGGGATGCATCACGAGCAGCAGCATCAGGAATTGATCGCGACCGATATTAAGCATGCCTTCTGGTCGAATCCTCTGCAGCCGGTCTACGCACCACGTCCCTTGCCGGCGAAGGTGTCGAGCACCACCGCGGGTTCAGCGTCGCGCCGCTGGTTCGAGTATCCAGGCGGTCTGTTTGAATTCGGCAACGCCGGCGATGGCTTTGCGTTCGACAATGAGTTCTCACGTCATCGCGTCTACCTCGCTCCATTTCGGATCGCCTCCAGCCTGGTCACCTGCGCGGATTATCTCGCTTTCATGCAGGATGGCGGCTATCGGCGTCCGGAATTGTGGCTTTCCGACGGCTGGGACACCGTGCAGGCACAGGGCTGGCAGGCCCCGCTCTACTGGCATCTTGAACAAGACCACATTTGGAATGTGTTTACGCTGCACGGGCTGATTCCACTCGATGAGTTGCTCGCGACTCCGGTCTGCCACGTCAGCTATTACGAGGCGGACGCCTATGCTCGCTGGGCCGGATCGCGCCTTCCCACCGAATTTGAATGGGAGAATGTGGCGACCACGGTCCCTGTTACTGGAAATTTTTTAGAAGGCGATGGGCTGCATCCGCAGCAGTTGGACGTGGACGCGGAAGGTTCGTCATGGCCCGCACAAATGTTCGGCGATGTGTGGGAATGGACCCAAAGCCCCTACGTTGCCTACCCAGGCTATCGGCCTGCAGCCGGAGCTCTTGGTGAATACAACGGCAAATTCATGTGCAATCAGCTGGTGCTGCGCGGCGGCTCCGTAGCGACGCCTCTCTCGCACATTCGCGCAACCTATCGAAATTTTTTCACTCCCGCGACACGTTGGCAATTCTCCGGGATTCGTCTTGCGTCCGATGGAGAACCTGCATGAACCCGACTTCAGTGTTGGATACGGCGTCGACAGATTCATCGCGGACCGTATCAAGAGAAGCCTCAGCCGTGCTCGAAGGACTTTCGGCAAAGCAAAAATATCTTCCCTCCTGGTTGTTTTATGATGAGGCGGGTTCGCGCCTGTTCGAAGCCATTACCCATTTGCCCGAGTATTACCTCACCTCACGGGAGCATTCCATTTTTTCCCAGCACGCTGCTGAAATGATTGCCGCAGCTTCCGGCATTGGAGATGAACCGTTGTCGGTGGTCGAGCTGGGTGCAGGAAGCGCCAGCAAGACGCTGGTGTTGCTGCACGCCCTGGCGGTCAAACAGGCCCGCGCCATTTACATTCCAGTCGACGTGTCGGAGGCCGCGCTGCAATGGGCAAGCAGGAATGTGCAGGCCGCGCTGCCTATGGTTGAGGTGCAACCGATCTGCTCGGAGATCACCCACGAGAAGCTGTTGGACCTTCCGCAGGAGGGACGCAGACTGGCGCTCTACATCGGTTCCAGCATCGGCAACTTCGACCTGGAGGATGCGGTTGAGCTGTTGCGATGGCTGCGTTCGCAACTGCAACCGGCGGACACTTTGCTGCTCGGCACCGATATGGCGAAAGACACAGCACCGTTGCTGGCAGCCTATAACGATACGGCCGGCGTGACCGCCGCGTTCAACAAAAATGTTCTTGCCCGACTGAATCGCGAACTGGGAGCAAACTTCGCGCTGGACGCATTCGAACATCGCGCCGTTTGGAATGCCGCCGCCAGCCGGATGGAAATGCACCTGGACAGCAAGCGAAATCAAACCGTTCGCATTCACTCACTCGACCGCAGCTTTACATTCAAGCGCGGGGAATCGATCCATACTGAGAACAGCTATAAATTCACACCGGAAGACATCGACGACATGCTGCTGAAGAGCGGTTTTGTCCTGGAGCGAAGCTGGTACGACCGAGACCGCTGGTTTGGCGTGCACCTGGCCCGCGTAGTGGGCAGCGAGATCATGGTGGACGAGGATGCGGAAGAAGAAGCCGCTTAGTCCGTTATCGACACGTTTCGCTCAGGACGACAACTCATATCGTTTGCTGCCTATTCCCCGGCGATCGTCATACCTTCGATGCATAAAGTCGGGCACGCCACCGCGCTGCGAAAAATCAAATCATTGCCGACACTCGAAATATTGTGGAGCATCTCTTTCAGATTGCCCGCTACGGTGATCTCTTCCACGGGATAGGTGAGTTCACCGTTTTCGATCCACAATCCCGAAGCGCCGTGGGAATAGTCGCCCGTAACAATGTTGACGCCGTGGCCGATCAGGTCGGTCACATAAAGGCCTTTGGGAATGCCCGCGAAAATCTCTTCGGGCGTGTTTGTACCCGGCTCGAGATAAAAGTTGCCCGCGCCAATGCCGGGGCTGCCCGCCAGTCCGCGCGATGCGTTCCCTGTCGATTGCAGGCCCAGCTTGCGTGCGGTGTAGGTGTTCAGCAGATAGCTGGTCAGCACACCGCAGTCGAGCACTACTTTGCGGCGCGTGGGCAAACCTTCTCCGTCAAACGGCGCGCTACCGAAACCACCCGGCATCGTGCCATCGTCAATGATCGTTAAATTATTTCCAGCGACCCTTTCGCCCAGCTTGCCGGCCAGAAACGATGAGCTGCGATAGACCGCATTGCCGTTGATCGCACCCAGGATCGCGCCCAGAATTGACTTCGCGACCTCCGGCGCAAACACGAGAGGAACTTTCTGCGTGGCGATTTTGCGAGCACCCAGCCGCCGCACGGTGCGGCGCGCCGCTTCCTGGCCCACTGCCTCCGGTGAGTCGAGTAACCGCAGGGAGCGTTGGCTGGAATACCAATAGTCGCGCTGCATACCGCCATCCGGCAACTGCGCGATGGGTTGCGCGCTGATCGAGCATGAAGACCGGCGCGATTCCCCAACAAACCCGCGCGAGTTCGCCAATATTTTGCGTCCTGTCGCGGCATCGAAGCTGCCGCCGCCGGAATTTTGAATCCGCGTGTCCGCCGCCATCGCCGCCGCCTCGGCGCGGCGCGCATACTCGATGCGCTCAATTACCGGCAGCGAATAAACATCCTCGTAATAGAGATCGAGGTCGCCGGAAAGCTCGCCAAACTCCTCGCGTTCCGGCAAGCCCGCGAAAGGGTCTTCCGACGTGACCCGTACCAGCGACATGGCGCCCGAAATTAATTGCTCCACGCCTTCGGAAGAAAGGTCGCTGGTGGAAGTCGATGCCGTACGCTGCCCCTGAAATACCCGCAGGCCCAAAGCGCGGGAACCGGCTTCCTTTAACTGCTCCACTTCGCCCAGCCGGACCAGAGTTTCAAACTCGTCGCCTTCAGCAAACACTACTTCAGCGTCGCTCGCGCCGGCGTTGAGAGCTTTCGAAACAATGTCAGTTACAAATTCCTGGCTGATGCCGTTTACAGTCGCAGTGGCTGTGCTATTCACGAAAATTTCCCTCTAGAAAAAAACTATGCCCGTCATTCTCAGCGGAGTGAAGAATGCCTCTAGCGTTAATTCCCCGTATCAATTCCCAGTCCCGCCCACAGTCATTTTGTCGAGCTTCACTGTAGGCATGCCGACGCCAACAGGAACACTCTGACCAGCCTTGCCGCATGTTCCGACACCTTCATCCAGCTTGAGATCGTTGCCGACCATGGAAATATATTTCAACGATTCCGGCCCGTTGCCGATCAGCGTGGCATTCTTTACCGGCGCGGTGATTCTGCCGTCTTCAATCAGGTAAGCCTCCGATGCAGAAAAAACGAACTTCCCATTGGTGATATCAACCTGGCCGCCGCCGAAGTTCACCGCGTACAGTCCGCGCTGCACGCTGCGGATGATATCGCCGGGATCATCTTCGCCCGCCAACATGTAAGTGTTCGTCATGCGCGGCATAGGGATATGCTGGTAGCTTTCGCGGCGACCATTGCCTGTGTCCGCAATGCCCATCAGGCGCGCGGAAAGTTTGTCGCTCATATAACCCTTCAACACGCCATTTTCAATCAATACAGTCTCCTGCGTCGGCGAACCTTCATCATCCACGTTGAGCGACCCGCGGCGATTGGGCATGGTGCCGTTGTCAACAACGGTAACTTTCGGGCTGGCGACCATCTGGCCAATGAGCCCCGCGAAGGCCGAGGTCTTCTTGCGATTGAAATCCGCTTCGAGGCCATGTCCGACGGCTTCATGCAGCAGAACTCCTGGCCATCCCGGGCCGAGAACCACCGGCATCTCTCCGGCGGGCGCGGGCACGGCGCCGAGTTGCAGCACAGCCTGCCGTGAGGCTTCCAACGCAAAATACTCCGGAGTTTTATCTGTCAGGAAAAAATCGAGTAGCACTCGACCGCCGCCGCCGGAACTTCCGCGAGCCATGTTTTCGCCTTCTTTGGCGATGACAGAAACATTCAGTCGCGCCAGCGGCTGCGTGTCCGAGGCAAAGCTTCCATCCGAACCGGCGACAAGAATGCGCCGCAATTCATCCGCAAAGCTGGCCTGCACCTGCACAATACGCGGATCGTATGCGCGCGCCGTGCGATTGGCGCGCTGTATCAACTCCAGCTTTGCCGCCGTTTCCGAGTCGGAACCGGTACTCGCCACAGGATAAAGTCCAGCCGAAGCCGGTGCCTCGCGGAAGCCCTGCACCTGTTGTTTCGAGGGTCCGCTTGCGATCAGCGCAGCGGTGCGCGCGGCACGCAGCAACCGCTCCGGAGAAAGATCGTCCGTATAGGCATACCCGGTGCGCTCACCGGAGACAACACGCAAGCCGCAGCCCGTGCTGATTCCCTGACTTGCGGACTTGACCAGCGACTCGTCCACTACAAGCGAGCTTGCGGTGACGTATTCAAAATAGAGATCGGCATAATCGCCTCCTGCCGAAAGAGCTTCCGCAAGACAGCGCTCCAGGAGCCGGTCGCTCAAGCCAAGATGTTCATAGAAAAATTTACGAGTATCGGGCGAAGCTGGTTGCATTCAGAGGCTCCTGACGGGTATTTCGTGCGCGGATAACGCCAGATTCAATTCTAATCTTTAGATTCGCGCGGACGCTCGACGATGCAGGGTGGGGGCAAACAACACGGACTACGCAGCCTAGCTTTCGCATGGTAGCGTGAGGGCATGAGCAACGATCTCCGCTATCCCATCGGGAAATTTTCGCCTCCTGCAAGTATTTCGCTGCAAGAACGTACCGCTGCGGTCCAGAGCATCGCCGAATTACCGCAAAAGCTGGGTGCTGCCGTTGGTGGACTTTCTGAGACACAGCTCGAGACCGCCTATCGTGAAAATGGCTGGACCGTGCGGCAGACCGTGCATCACGTCGCCGATAGCCACATGCAAGCTTTTAGCCGAATTCGAAAAGCTTTGACGGAAGACTGGCCAACCATTGCGACGTACAAAGAAAACCTGTGGGCGGAATTAGCCGATTCGCGCACGCAGCCGGTTGAAATTTCTCTGCAACTGCTCGACGCGCTCCATACCCGCTGGATCGCTCTCTTGAACTCGCTGACGGAGAACGACTGGAAAACACGCGGTCATACGCATCCGCAGATGGGCAAACAACCGCTGGAGCAGATTGCAGCGATGTACGCCTGGCATGGGCGTCACCACACAGCGCAGGTCACCGCTTTGCGCGAGCGGATGGAATGGTAGACGAAAAGCCAGCGCATCCGCAGGCGCAGGCATCGCCAGACCGGCTCGCGGCACAGCTCCAGACGTTTCTGGAGGATCAACCTGCTGCCGTTCTCGTTGAAAAAGGGCGCATTCTGTTCGATCTGCGAATGGCCCAAACCTCTGTTGCCGCGGAGCATGGCCATTGCGTGTTGCACGTCTGGTCAGAGGAGCGAAATTTAATCCGGCATGTAGTCGACATCACGGTGCGCAAAACCGGATTGCGCCTGCATGTACTGCGCATGGGCCAAACCAAACCGCAGACCCTGGAATTGCACCCGCAGCAGCGCCGTCTGCCATCGCAACGCGACACAACGCGCACACGTTTTATCGGACTGCTGGAACGGCTGCTGCCGAAATATTTTCCGGAGCACAAAGTCGAAGGCTTGCGAACAGCGATGGATCTGGAGCGCAGCTTCGGTCCCGCATATGCTCGCGGAATGCTGGTCCGTGGCAGCTCTGGGGGCAGCTCTGGGGGCGGCTCTGGGGGCAGCTCCGCCTGGGCCGTGATCGCCATTAATGGCGAGGAATCGCAAGCGTTGGTGGATGGCGTGCTGACTCTTGGAATTCTATGGCTGCACCATTGCCGCGAACAAAGCGGCGGCCGGTGCGTCGTAGAAGGATTGCGGCTGATCGTGCCGCGAGCGAAATCCGCTGTAACTGCGGCGCGGCTGGCGTGGATGAATCCGCGCGCCGCGAAATGGGAACTATACGAAGTCGACGAAAAAACCGAAGAACTTTACCGGCGCGATCCCGGCGACCAGGGAAATCTAGATTCGCATCTTGTCCATGCTCCCAACACAGCGGCGGCGGAAGAGCGTTTTCACGCAGCCATCCAGCGTGTACGCGCGCTGCTTCCCGCAGATGCAGTCGCGCAGATGGAAATCGTTTTCCGCAGCGGCAGCGAACTGGGGCTGCTGTGGAATGGGTTGGAGTTTGCGCGAATCCAAACCAGCGTGTCGGAAAACAGCTTTGCCCGATCGGAGGAAATCCTGTTCGGCTCCGGCGCCCATGCCACGCTGCTGACCGAGGAGTCCACGCCGAAATTGCGCGAACTGGTGGCACAATTAATTCTTCGCAGGCGAGCCAGCGGAGACAAAAGAGACACGCTCTATCGGCAGCAGCCTGAGCGTTGGCTGGAGTCGCTATTGCGGCGCTCGCCGGATGCGATCGACGCCATGATTGAACCGCAGCCGGTATACGCGCAGGTGCCGGCATTTTCCGCCGCAGACCGCGCCGTGCTCGATCTGCTGGCAGTGCGGCGGGACGGTCGGCTGGTCGTGCTCGAGATCAAGGCGGACGAGGACCTCCATCTCGCATTGCAAGCCCTGGATTATTGGGTGCGTGTGCGGCGGCATCATCATCCTGCCGCCGATACAAGTGGACGCGCGAGCGCCCACGCAGAACATACAAGGTCCGACCTGGAACGATTTGGATATTTTCCCGGCAGGCAACTGCGGCCCGACGCTCCCTTGCTCTATCTGGTCGCGCCCGCGTTGCGGATTCATTCCGCTACGGAAATCGTGCTGCGCTACATTTCGCCGGAAGTGGACTGGACTCTAATTGCGTTAGACGAACGCTGGCGCGAAAAGGTCCGCGTCGTCTTCCGCAAGCGTCGCGAGAAATGAATGGTAGAAATTTCAAGAATTATGCATTGCCCGAGAGAGAAATTGCTTTCAACTTTGTTGGTTTTAGAAATAAAAGTGCAATTAGAGGTCGTTAAATCGACCTCTAACACGTTTGTCAGCTATCTTTATGGTCTTTACCAACAAAAGACCTGTGGAAAAGTATTACGAATTGAACCTTTTTAGTGCATCATAGTAACTGGAACTGCCCGTTCTCCGAACTGTCACCGTATGGTGCGCGTGCCCGAAAGGGATAGGAGAGCGGGTTCATATTTTAGGCCTTAGGCCAAACTTGGATGCTCAACTCACGCAGGCCGATTATTCTTCTAAATTGATTTGGGTCTTCTTTATCTTCCCTAAATGACCGAGCGATAGCTCCGCAGATCATGTCAGCCAATTGAAGAAGATTGTTCGAGTTAGAGGGTTCGCTCTTCACTTTACGTATGACCTCGCGATGAGTATTGATCTTTCTCTTTAAATACCGTTCCAGTTGTTGCCTAAATTCGCGATTACCGCATCTGTCTACCGTTACTGATGCGCCTTTCAGATGAGGCTTTGCGTTCTCAAACAGTAAACTGGCCGTGTATTTATAAAATGATGTTTTATCTTGGAATCCGGGTCCCCAAATTTTCTCCTTATTGAGAACAAAGGACAGATAGAAAAATTGAGAAGAGGCAATAGCTTCGAAAAAGCATTGTCGAAAATTATCGCTGCACTTGCTGAAATGGAACTCGGTTGTCTTATTCTTAAACAGTTTTCTCCTTGTCTCCTCAATGATTCGGTCGCACTCTTCGGCTTCCTCATTTTCCTCAAATATCACCGCAGTAATCACAAACAAAGGCGAAGTTCCCCGCTTGCCCTTCATACCCGGATCTCCGGATTCATCAACAAAAACAAGCATTCATGATTCTTTCATGTCCAGCGCATTACTATATGTAATAGGAACAGATCTGATCTAGCTGTGGAGGCTCAATAGGTTGTTCCGATTCAGGCCGGAGCGAGAAGCGGGAGAGTTGAGGTTGAGGCTGGCATGCGGGCGATGGAAGTTGTAGTCATGCAGCCAGAGATCGAGTTGTTGTTCGCGTTCTGAGGAGTTCTGGTAGGAGCGAGCATAAGCCCATTCGCGCAGGGCGGTCTGGATGAAGCGTTCGGCTTTGCCGTTGGTGCGCGGGGTGTAGGGCCGGGTGAAGCGATGTTTGACGTGCTGGCGGTAGAGGGTGCTACGGAAGGTTCCGTCCTGATAGCAGGGGCCGTTGTCGGTGAGCACGCGGCGGATGGAGAAGCCGAAACGCGCATAATGAGCGCGGGCCATGAGGAAGAAACGGATGGCCGAGCCATGTTTCTGGTCCGGCAGGATGGCGGTGAAGCTAATGCGGGAGTGGTCATCGATGGCGATGTGCAGGTACTCGTAGCCGGCCCCGCGAACTTCCTGGGAGCGGTCGCCGTGGATGCGATGGCCGGGTTTGACGATGCGGGCCAGGCGCTTGATATCGAAGTGGATCAAGTCGCCGGGATGCTTGTGCTCATAGCGCACCACCGGGGGCGGCGGGTCGAGCGAACGCAGGCGGTTCAGTCCCAGGCGGCACAGGATGCGGCTGACGGTGGCCCGGCTGAGCGCCAGCTCCCGCGCGATGCGCCAGCCGTTCCAGCGCAGGCGACGCAAATGCTCAACCTGGGTGACAATCGCCGGACCGGTCTGCCGGGGCGAACAGTGCGGGCGCGAGGAGCGGTCCCGAAGATCGGCCACCCCGCTGGCCCGATAGCGGTAGACCCACTTGGCGGCCGTCTTGGCGCTCACGTTGAAGCTGGCCGCGGCCAGCTTCAACGTGCATCTCTGCTCAAGAACTTTTCTGGCCAATTGCTCTCGCTGATGAATCATAAGTCTGGCATTCTGGTGGTAGTCCATTCGTTCCTCCGAAGACGGCTGTTGCTTGTCACAATCAGCTTCTCCGATCTGGTTCGAATGGACAACCTATTGAAACTTCACATCTAGAAGGTTCCAAATTCTAACCTGATAGCGAAAACGTGTGTCCCGTAAAAAGATAAGTGAAACACTTGTCTGTGTCAGGTGCCTTATTCCAATTTTCTACTGAACTAGCACTGCGACAGGGTCGTCTTTCTCAGCAGAACTCCCAAACAGCCGCGAGGCAAAAAATTGCTCCACCGCGTCCAGAACGCCCGCGTCTGTTTTCGCTTCGTAGATGGATTTGCGCAGCGCCGCCCCGCCGGGAACCCCATGTGTGAACCACGAAGCAAATTGCTTCATTTTGCCGGTGGCATCGGGGAATTCTTCTTCAAGCAGCATGGAGAAATAAGTTCGGATCAGTTGGTATCGATCCAGTTCCGTGGGATGTGTGTAGCTGCCATGCGCGGTATATTCGGCGATCTGGCGGAAGATCCACGGATTCGCCGGGGCCGCGCGACCAATCATCACGGCATCGCAATCGGTTTCGGCAACCAGGGCGCAGGCGTCCTCCGGCGTGCGAACATCGCCGTTGCCAATCACCGGAATCCGCACCGCCTGCTTAATCGCGCCGATCCACTCCCATCGAGCCTGCCCGGCATAGCCCTGCTCGCGAGTGCGGGCATGGAGCGACACCGCATTTAAGCCGCTCGCCTCCGCCAGCTTCGCCAGTTCCACGCAGACAATATTTTCGTCATTCCATCCCAGACGAAATTTCACCGTGAAAGGGATGCTGACGGACGCCCGAATCCGCTCAAAAATTCGCGCGATCAGCGGCAGGTCCCGCAGAAGACCGCTGCCGCCGTTGCAACTGACAACGCGCTTGGCCGGACAACCGAGGTTCAGGTCCACAACGTCAAAGCCCGCGTCTTCAACGATCCGCGCGGCCTCGGCAAGTGTCTCCGGGTCGGACCCAAAAAGCTGCGCTGCGATGGGATGTTCGTCCTCGTAAAACGTGAGATAGCGCTTGCGTTTTGATTCCCGCATGCGCGACAGGCCGTCGGCGGAGGTGAACTCCGTCATAATCAAACCGCAGCCGGATTGCTGATTGGTGATGTCGGCTGCAACGCCGCTGGCAAGATCGGCGAGGGTATTTTCTGGCGCGGTGCTTTGAGTGAACAGGCTGGCATTGCGAATAAACCGGCGGAAGACCGTGTCGGTGACGCCCGCCATCGGCGCCAGTATCGTGGCGGGGGCAATGCGAACGGTGCCAATATGAAACGATGCGGGCACGCGAATGCTCTCAGGCATCGCATGTTCCGCCGGATTGTCCCAGTGCTTTTTCATCTGACGCGGTTGATCCCGAATCTCCATATCCGCGGGCGTCTTCTTCTGGAAATTATCGAACAGCTTAATCGTGTCAAAATCAACCCTTCCATGGCGTCGAGTAGTTCTTCGGCTTGGGCCTGATGCGTTGTCACGCGTTTATATGCTTATCACTCCGACGGATGAGCTGCATGCATCTTTTTCAGAGACGGTGTAAATCGAAGGCCCCCGCCGTAGCGGAGGCCTATTGTCGCTCGGGATCAGACTGCGCCATTTACTTTTTGGTTTCCGCGGCTGCTGTCTCGGCTTTTGCGGAGTCCGACTGCGCGTATTTGCGGCGGAAGCGTTCGACGCGACCGGCGGTGTCGATCATCTTCTGCTTGCCGGTAAAAAACGGGTGGCAGTTGGAGCAAATTTCCATGTGAATCTCGCCCTTATGCGTGGAGCGAGTCTCGAAAACGTGACCACAGGCGCACTTCACACTGATTGTTTCGTAATTGGGATGAATTCCTTGCTTCGGCATTGGGATGAAACCTTTCTCTAAAGCGCTATATCCTAGTTTAGGCGAGATTCCCACAGGGTGCAATGCTGGAATTCCTCCCACGGTCCCGGCACCGGGCTGCGATACTGGTGGCAAGGACCAGCTCCACAGAGTCGTAGAACTTCAGCCGGGAATCCATTCGCCATGGTCGAAAAGATGGTCGAAAACGCAACTGCTGTCTGCCCCCACTGCGGGGGGCTGGGACTGACGCTGGTACGCCGCGGCGGCGAACAGTTTGCGGCCGAGTGCATCTGCCGCACCAGCCAGAAAGAAGAATTGCGGCTGCGGCGCGCGCACATACCGGAGCGTTACACCCACTGTTCGCTTGAAAGTTTCGACACCGGCTTTCGCGGCGCCGACCGCTCTTTGGGTATGGCTTTGATGGCCACGCGCCGCTTTGCCGAAGGCTATCCGCTCGAAACCGAGGGCCGAGGTCTACTGCTGACGGGCAGCATTGGTGCGGGAAAAACGCACTTGGCTGTGGGGTTGCTGCGGGAGCTGATCGAGCAGCGCGGGGCCACAGGAATCTTTTGCGATTATCGCGATCTGCTCAAACAGATTCAAAACTCCTACAACCCGCAGGTCGCCACGACGGAACTGGAGATTCTGCGCCCGGTATTCGAAGCGGAAATTCTGGTTCTGGATGAACTGGGCGCAGTGAAACCGACAGACTGGGTGTGGGACACGGTCGCGCACGTTCTGAATACTCGCTACAACGACAAAAAGACGACGCTGATCACCACCAACTATCCCAATCTGCCCTCAGCGCTGGTTCAAACCCAATCTTCTATAACGGATCGGGATGTTTCTCGAATTTCCCCGGCGAGCACAGCCGCGCGCGCCATGCGGGAAGAAACTCTCGGCGATCGTATTGGAGAGCGGATGCGTTCTCGCTTACAGGAGATGTGTATTACGGTTTCAATGCAGGGAGATGATTTCCGCCAGACAGTTCGACGCGCCAGTTTCCTTTAATTCACCGTTAAACTGCAGGCTAAAGCAGCGCAACGGTTGCGAGAACCATCAAGGCTGCAGCTACCGTTGCGGCACGATACATCGTATCGCCCTGAGGCTGCCGGGGACGTTTTCGGACTTCCTTCGCAACGGCCGTCATTGTCGGTTCTCCCATTCCGGAAACCAGTAAATCGAGGGTGCCGGAACTCTGCTGTTGATAAGACGTTCGCCCGGGTCGGAGAGATGCGGTCAATGGAAGATTTTTTTTGTTTTCTTAACAGACCAGCTGCCGGCCGCTCTTGACTAGCTAAACACGGCGGCGAACCGGTGGAGTTACAATCGGCGCATGAGCGACCCTGCGCCAGAACCGGCTCAATCTCCAACCCCATCCAGCAACAGTGTGATTTTCAGTCCGGAAAGCTCGCGCACCCAGACCGGTAAAGAGCGGGACTGGCTGCCGTGGATTGCCGCAGTCATCGCAATTGTGTTCGTCGTTGGAATGGCATTGTTAGTTGGCGGACATCGCGGACCTCCGGCCGGTTCCACTGCATCCGCCATCGATCCTTATGCGGCACATCTCATTTTGAGCGATGTCCACGCGAGCCAGGCCAGCAATTTCGCCGGCGATCAGCTCACCTACATCGATGGAAATATCTCAAACCGTGGAGACCGCACCGTCACATCCATCACCGTGCGCGTCCAGTTTCCGAATGACGAAGGCGAACCGCCCCATACCGAAAAAGTTTCGCTGAGTCTGATCCGCACCCGCCAGCCGTATGTCGATACGGAACCGGTCAGTGCTGCCCCGTTGCAACCCGGATCTTCCCAGGACTTCCGGCTGATCTTCGATCATGTTCCCGCTTCATGGAATCAACAAGTTCCGCAGGTGAAAGTCCAGAACGCGACGCTCCGCCAGGTACCGTGATTCCGGGCTCATTCGTCGTGCGGCGGCCCGGCAATTTTGTGCACAAAAGATGATGCATGGCGGGTAGTTTTTGCGCTCGGAAAGCATGATTTACTCGGTCCGGCGCGGGAACGCTTATCCGGGATTCTTCCTGCCCGTAACATTTCCTGTAGAAGATCCTTTTAAAACAAGTACTTGCAGTGTCCCCCCCCTCATCCGGAGAACACTCGAGAAATGTTTGGCCCTCTGCTTGCAATTGACAGGACGTTGCGAGATTTCTAAGTCAACTATCGATGGCTTAGAAATCGGTTGGGAAGAAAATATCATGATCTCAAACGTTCGAAATTCGCTTCGCATCGCCACCGCAATTCTGGCGACCTTTTCGACCGTCCCATTCCTGGCCCAGAGTGCCGGTTCCCAGAGTGCCGGTTCAACGAGTAATGCACAGATTCAGACTGGCACCTCCGTAGGAGGTTCCCAGTCGGGAGCGGCTTCCGGGGATGCTTCCATGTATGCCACGGGGAAACCGCTGGCGACTCAGTCTCACGAAGGATTCTGGGGACACGTCAATCCCATGGCCCGCAAAAAGTGGGTTCATCGGCAGGTCGATCCGGTAAAAGACCGGTTGAATGAGCTTGATCAGCTTACAGCGGGAAACGCGCAACAGATCAAAGATGTCGATACGCGTGCCCAGGCCGGTATTTCAAAGGCTAACGACGAGGCGCAGCTTGCCGACCAGCATGCCACTACCGCGGGTAACACTGCGAACCAGGCGCAGCAGCTGGCACAGCATGCAAGCACGCAGACCACCGACATTGGCAACACCGTCAGCAATCTGGATCAGTACCAGACAGTGAACAGCGTCGAGATCCGTTTCCGTTCCGGCCAGGCTGTTCTAGGCCAGAATGCCAAGGATGCTCTGGATCAGCTGGTCGGCCAACTACAGGGGCAGCGCGGTTACTTGTTGGACGTGCAGGGATATTCCCCGCTGCGTGGATGGACGGGCGTTGCGACTTCACATCGCATGGCCTCTGCGGTAACACGTTATCTGGTCACTAAGCATCAGGTTCCCCTCTATAAAATTCACGAGATCGGCCTGGGAAATGCTCCCATCACCAACAGTGATGCAAGCTCCCGCCGTCACGGCAGCATCGTGGAAGTCACACTGATGCACAACAGTTTGTCAGCCTTGAGCGCGTCGAATTCCGGCGCCTCAACAACCGGCGCGGCGCAGTCCGGTACCGCGCAGTCCTCCTCGAATGGGACTGCGTCGCCGCCAAGCAATAACCAATAAGGCTGACTCAAAAGCTCTCACACAAGAGAGAACCAAGGCAGATTGGCCCCTCTAGCGAGGGGCCCTTTTTTTGCTTATTCCTAAGATAGAGTGAGTCATTACAAAGAAAACCCAGGTCCCTCGCCTACATTGTGAAAGTGCTCTAGTTGCGGATCGATAATATTTTCAGGAATGAAGCTTCTCTAGAAGAGCGTGGGCTCATCGGTCCGTTGCATTTTCTTTGTGTCCCGCCGGGATGGCAATGGGATCGGCTTCGATTGCCGTTGATCGGGTCCTAACAGCGACAGCAGCTCCCGCATCTCTTCTCGAAGTTCCTTGATCTTGGGCTGATTGGGAACGGGTCTAGGCTGTGCGGTTCTCGAGACCTGTGCACTCTTCGAGGCTGCGGGCCGGCCATGATCGGCTGATTCCGCCTCATTCCCGCTTAAATTCGATTTCGCTCTGGCGTCAGGATCGTTTACCACAGGCCTGTGGCCCGCAACAGCGGAGGCGACAAGCGCGCCTCGCTTCCCCGTAAGCAGCCGACGGGCACCGGCAATGGTAAATCCCTCGTCGTATAGCAGATGTTTTATTTCGAGAACCATCTCGACATCGCGTTTGCGATAGAGCCGCTGGCCGGTTCCACCCTTGTTTGGCTTCAGCTGGGGAAACTCGGTCTCCCAGAATCGCAGGACATACGCGGGCAAACTACACAGGCGCGCAACGTCTCCAATGCGAAAGTAGAGTTTATCCGGAATCGATACGGGTGTTGTGGAAGCCTGTACTTTACGCCGGGCGGGTTGCTGTTGTGCCATCGGACTCCCCTATTCGCCAGGCAGATGCAGCATGGTTGCAAACTTTGTAGACGAACATTCCGCACTTCGCGGAGCTAACCCTGAGCTCTTCGACTTCGTTCGGGGTAAACTCCGTCGAAGAGTTCAGAAAGATTTTAATTGCCGACTATCCCGCCATGGTTCCGCGCCAGGCGTCGGCGTGCTTTCAAAAAGTATAAGTTATCGCCGGCGTCAAATGAAGCGAAATCTCATTGCGATCGATATCTTACCGGCGCGATAGCTGTTCGAAGCACCTTCGACCATTTCCTTTACACTCCGCGCATTTCGGCTTTCATCCGTCAATGTCGAAGCGGAAGACTGAGCAGCTCGCGGTCGCGTTGCCGGCTCCATATGTCGAATGGATCTTTTCCAGGCATGGTAAGAGCCGTTGCCGTGATCGGATTGGCTCCCGCCAGTCGAACCGATTGATTTGAGCCGAGAGACTCCGATAAGCTCGGCCCACTGAGTTGAACTTCTCCGGAGTCGACGGTCACCATGGTTCCGCCGTCGCCGGTGTAACAATCGATGCGGAAATCCCCAGCCTGCATTACGGTGATGGTTCCATTTGGAGTGTCAACTTCCACAGTATTGCCGGCAGGCAGGCTGAACGTGCGCACATGCAGGGTGCCCTGCGCCAGGTTGAATCGCGCGATGGTGTCCGTGAGAGCGGTCACTGACAAGTCCGCAGAATGCCCCGCCCGTATAACTGTAGACCCAAGCTGGAGTTCGACCTGTCCGTCGTTATCCGTATACAGACGATCGCCCGGTGCAAGCCGGGAATTGGCGGAAGCCTTTGTTCGTTGCGCGCCTCCAGCCCGCGCCACCGACACCTGGCCGGCGATCTGCGCCAGGTGCGCGCCTTGAGAATGGGGGTTCTGACCTGCAGCCGGAACGCCGGTCGCGGCGAAGGCTTGCGAGAGCAGAATCAACACTGCTGACAGACACAGAATCACAATCGATGTAACTTTCGCTGAAATATGCCGATGTCGCGCCATGTCCCGTCCTCCCGGCCGCCTGGTCCTTGGAATAGCATCTCAAACGGCATGCCCATAATGGTTGAACACCATTGCTTATGAGATGTTTTTCTACGGCCAAGCCGTTACATCCTCGTTTGCCGGAGAACTACAGAAGAATATCTTGCGGAAAAAAGGCCTTGTCAGTTTGACAAGGCCATTGCCTGGAGTATGGAATGTGCTGCTTGTGTTCGCCACTCGTTCAAAACACACGGTATGGGACTACGTGTTGCCTCCGCAGCTTTTCTCCCCAAAAGCTATCTTATGCTGCACACCCCATCGTGCTAAACAATGACGTTGCCCTATATCTTGTGGTATAGCCGCAACTATGTCAAGAAATAAATATTGACGATGTCATTTCGCGTTCAGGATTTCTGCCACGGGAACCGATTCTTTCGACAGCGCGTATCTTTAGGTGACGCATCTTTAATCGAAGGGGAACTTCCATTGAACGTTCCAGTTTCCAAACCAAATCACCTGCCTGTGAGCAGTGTGTTATTCACAGGCATTCTGATGCTCGCGATCTCCGGCTGCACAGTGCAGGACCATAAGAATGGCCAGGCGGAAAACGTCAGGTTGCGCACACCGATCGGTTCGCTCGATGTACGCACCAATGCGGTCCATGGCCCCGACGTCGGAGTGCCGGTGTATCCCGGCGCAGTTGAAACCGGCAAACACGGAGGTGATTCCGGTTCCGCTGACATCCACATGAGCTTTGGCGACTGGCACCTGAATGTGAAGGCCATCGAATACCACAGCGACGACCAGGAAGATAAGATCGTCGCGTTCTATAAGGGCGCAATGGCGAAGTTCGGCGACGTGCTTACCTGCAAGAACAGGACCGCCGTCGGAGAGCCTTCGAAAACGCACCAGGGACTGACCTGCGCCAATGACCATGAATATGACGTAAACATGAAGCTGGACACATCGAACAAGCCGACGGCTGGCCAAACCTCGCAGATCACCGGCGATATCAAGCTACTGGCCGGCTCGCCGGAAAATCAGCACATCGTCGAGTTCAGTCCCACCTCGAACGGAACAAAATTCTCGATAGTGGTTGTCCAGCTGCCGCATAAAAACCAGACGGACTGAAACTGGCTCTGCCCGTTGGAAGCCGTCGGAAATTTGCCGTGGGCGGCCACGTAGTTTACGTTCAAGATATGGAATTAGTCTGTCATCGCTGCAGCGCGACCGTCGAACCCGATGCCTACTATTGCCAGAATTGCGGTGCGCCGCAGATACGGTTTGTTCCCCCGGATGAGAATGCCGTCCCGGCAGATGGCGACGTAGCGGGTACGGTTTCCGCGTTCTCAGAATCCGGGGCGTCAAATTCCATCCACTGGAAATTGACGATTCGAATTGCCGCATCGGTCGCCCTCGGCGTAGGCATACTTTCCACGCTGCTGGCGGCTGGAAGCGTGCTTTGGGTCGCTGTTGGAGCGGTCGTTGCTATCGGAATTTATCATCGCCGCCAGCCTCACGCTTTTCTGGCGCGACAGACCGGAGCACGCATCGGCGCGCTCGTTGGCCTGCTGGCTGCTGCGGTCGCGTTGGCGGGCAATGCGGCTTTTCTGGTTGTTCAACGGTACGGCATGCATCAGGGAAACCAGATCGACACTCAGCTGACCAGTATCGTGAAGCAGGCTGCGGAACGCGCGGCCGCCATGGACCCGCAAGCGCCCGTGGCCGCATTCACAAACTTCTGGCTCTCCGCGGAAGGCCGCATCGGTTTGATTCTGCTGACAATGGCATTTCTGTCCGCGCTGATTCTGCTGTTTGCAATTGCGGGCGGCGTTTTGGGCGCTCAGATTTACCGCTCGCCGCGCAACCGCAAAGCTATTCCGTAGCGATTGAAGATCCAGCCGTTTTCATTCTTGCCCGGCTCACATCGGGACCGTATGATCGAGCAAAGAACATGAAGGAAACCTCGGGCAGCACCTACGTAACGCCGCATCTGCGGGAAAAATCCCGCCTGATGTCCGCATCTGAAATCGAACGCACTCTGGTGCGGCTGGCGCATGAGATCGTCGAAAAGAACAACGGCAGCGAAGGCCTTGCGCTGGTCGGCATTGAACGTCGCGGCGTGCCGCTGGCCCGACGGCTGGCGGCACTGATTGCAGCCATCGAAAAGAAACCAATCGACGTCGGAATGCTCGATATTCACTTCTATCGTGACGACCTTTCAACGCGCGATATCCGCCCAGTTGTCAGTCCGGGCACCCTCGGCTTCGATGTGACCGGACGCGATGTCGTCCTGGTCGATGACGTGCTTTACACCGGACGCACAATTCGCGCCGCGCTCGATGCGCTGATGGACCACGGTCGCCCCAGGCGCGTGCAGCTTCTGGCGCTGATCGATCGCGGCCATCGCGAGCTGCCGATCGAGGCATCGTTTGTCGGTCGAACCATCCAAACGACAAATCGTGAAATCATTGAAGTAAAGTTGGAAGAGGTTGACCAGAACGAGCAGGTTCTGCTGATGGAGCGGATCGACTAGGACCTCGACTAGGACTCTGACCGCGTGCGATTACCTTTGAGAGTTTGACAATCCCAGGTCTCAGAATCGAGACCTGGGGCACCCGCTGCATATATGCCAGCCAACGATAAGAAAGTGCCGAGAAAAGCAGCAGCGAGAAAAGACGCGGCGACTTTGAATTCCAGCTTTCATCCCGGCTCCGCACTCTCCGTAACGCATTTATCGCTTGAAGATGTGGGACGCGTCCTGGCGCAGGCTTCGAAACTGGAAACAATGCCGGTGATGCAGCGGGCGAAACTCTATGCCAAGCGCCGTGTCGCTCTTTTGTTTTATGAGTCGAGCACGCGGACGCGAACTTCCTTCGAGCTGGCGGCAAAATCTCTCGGAGCCGACACCGTTCTAGTCAGCGCCTTGTCTTCGAGTATTGAAAAGGGCGAATCGCTGAAGGACACCGGCATAACCCTGCATGCTCTCGGCGCGGAGTGCATCATTCTGCGGCATCCAAACTCCGGTGCGCCCTATCTGCTGGCGCACGCGACTGGATTGCCGATCCTGAATGCAGGAGATGGAATTCACGAGCATCCGTCGCAGGCCTTGCTGGATTTGCGGACGATCCTGTCGCGTCTCTATGGAAAAAGCGATTCGAAGCGGACGCGGGTTATCGCGGACGACACGCTGCGTGGAGTGACAATCACGATCGTCGGCGACATCCTTCACAGCCGCGTAGCTCGATCGAATGCCCTGCTGCTGCCAAGACTGGGAGCGAAGGTAATCTTCTGCGGACCGGAGGCGCTGTTACCGGCAGAGGCCGCCGAGATCGGATCCGGGGTTACGATCGAACGCGATTTCGAGCACGCGCTGGCGCAGTCGGATGTCGTGATGATGTTGCGCATTCAGAAAGAACGCCTGGCCGGGCTGCATCTCGATCTGGAAGATTATGTTCGGCACTATCAATTGCATTCCGAACGGCTCGCCACCCATTCCCCAAAGGCGCTCGTCATGCACCCGGGACCGATGATTCGAGGCCTTGAGATCACCAGCGAAGTGGCGGACGGCGCTAATTCCGCCGTCGCGGAGCAGGTGCGCCATGGCACAGTCATCCGCATGGCGCTCTTGGCCCGCGCGTTGGATGCCAAACCCGTGGACGTCAAAAAACAGGGTAAGAAACGATGAGAGCAATCTTGATCCACGGCGGACATCTTGTCGACCCATCGGCTGAAATCGACGGGCGGCGCGATCTACTGTTGCGGGATGGCAGGGTCGCGGCCATCGATATCCCCGGCGCGCTGAATGCTCTGGCAAAAAAAGAAAATGTATTGCACGTGGATGCCGGCGGAATGGTCGTCGCTCCCGGCCTGGTCGATATTCACGTTCACTTGCGCGAGCCCGGACAAAGTTATAAAGAGACCATCGCCAGCGGGACGCGCGCCGCGGCTGCCGGCGGATTTACCAGCGTGTGCGCCATGCCGAACACTACGCCGGTGAATGACTCGGTAGAAATCACTCGCTGGATGCAGGCCCCCGAGCGCAACGCAGCCGTGCACGTGTTTCCCATCGCGGCGGCAACGCGCGGCAGCATGGGCGAGACCTTAACCGAATATAGCGCGCTGAAGGGCGCTGGAGCCGTGGCTGTGTCCGACGACGGCAAGCCGATCCTGCGGGATAACATTATGTATGAGTCCCTGGCCGCCGCTGCCCGCGCAGGGCTGCCCGTGATTCAACACGCGGAAGACACGCGGCTCACGCAAGGCGCCAGCATGCATTCCGGCGCATTGGCATTTCGCCTGGGACTACGGGGAATGGCGGCGGAAGCCGAGAGTGGAATCGTAGAACGAGATATTGAACTGCTGGCGAAGATTGCCGACAGCCGCGCCCACCTGCATGTAGCGCATCTATCCACGGCAAGCGCGCTGGAGGCTGTTCGTCGTGCCAAGCTCAAGGGGCTGCACGTCACCTGCGAGGTCACACCTCATCACTTCGCACTCACGGAGCAGGCGATTGGCGACTACGATACGCATGCAAAGATGAGTCCTCCTCTCCGCAGTGACGAAGATCGCGCCGCGTTGATTTCCGGACTTCTCGACGGCACAATCGACGCCATTGCCACCGACCATGCACCGCACGCCACCCATGAAAAGGAGCAGGAATTTGAGCGGGCTCCGAATGGGATCACCGGCCTGGAGACTGCATTGGGGTTGTCCCTGCTGGTGCTGCATCGGCGACACGGGATGCCTATTGCGAATGTGATTGCTCTATTAAGCAGCCAACCCGCGCAACTGCTGCAACTGAAGCATCGCGGCTCGCTGGCCGTGGGTGCATTCGCGGACGCGGTTTTATTCAGCGCAAATGAAGAATGGCAATTCCACGCCAGCGAATCGAAATCCAAATCCAGGAATACGCCTTTCGATGGATGGACACTTCCGGGTCGTGTCGTGATGACCATCAGCGAAGGAAATGTCGTTTACCATGCGCGCATGCTGAAATCGAACGAGCCGCAACGCAACTGATCACAGACCAATTGCCCTGCTCCATTAACGATCTATCTGCTTTAGAAAGCCGATATGGACAACGGCATAGAAGGCCTGCGGTCGTTTCCCATCTCAGCCTTTTTCACATCCCTTCTTCCACAATCTCAGCCATTTTACGATCAGGTGATCCCGAGTTTTGGATCAGCTATAATCGCTATAAATCGTCTAGATATAATTATTTATACGTATTAAATCGTATATTCCGCTTCAGATATTGCTTGGACTAACTCACTGCCGCTTATTTTTCTCCACTCAAAAGAGGCTTTCATGGAAGTTCGCTCGATCCCGTCGCCAGCCGAGACACGCCGTGCCGATCTCGTACCTGCTCGTTTGTTTTCGCCCTATCGATTTCTGACACCGTGGCTTGTCCGCGCCTTTGGGCTGCTCCTTTTGATCTTTTGTTGTATGCCGCCAGCCACAGCCCAGGTGACGGCAGCCCTTTCGGGAACGATCACAGACCCGGCGGGCGCGGGTGTGACTTCCGCCGCGGTCACTGTGAGAAACGTGAACACAGGAGCAACCCGCGGCGGCCTCACCGATGGGGCAGGCCGATATCAGATACTCTCTCTTCCCGTGGACGAGTATGAGGTCCGCGTGGAGAAACAGGGATTCGCCGAAGAGATCAGGACAGGAATTCACCTTTCTGTTGGACAGGCTGCTACCGTCGATTTGCGTCTGCGCGTCGGAGAGGTCAGCCAGCAGGTGACGGTGAACGCCGACGCTCCAGCCGTGAGTGTCACCATCGGCGACATTTCCGGATTGGTCGGTGAAAAGCAGATCGAAAATCTCCCGCTCAACGGCCGAAGCTATGACGAGCTGCTCACGCTCAATCCTGGAATTGTCAATTTCACATCGGAAAAGACCGGCGGCATTGGCGTGTCGAACTCCACAGTGGGCAACAACTTTGCGGTCTCCGGCAACCGTCCTCAGCAAAATTTGTTTCTGCTGAATGGCATAGAGTTTACCGGAGCCGCGGAGAACAACATGCAGCCCGGCGGCGTTAGTCAGCAATTGCTTGGCGTAGATGCCGTCCGGGAATTCAACGTCCTGCGTGATTCTTACGGCGCCGAATACGGGAAGAGGCCAGGCGCTCAGGTTTTGATCGTCACCCGCTCTGGAACGAACCGACTGCACGGGAGCCTGTATGAATTTTTGCGGAACAACGCGCTCGATGCTCCTAACTATTTCGACCGCGGCTCCGCTCCTCCGTTTCAGCGCAACCAGTTCGGCGCCTCGCTCGGTGGTCCAATCCAGAAAGAGAAGACATTTTTATTTGGCAACTATGAAGGGTTCCACCAGCATCTGCACCAGACCGGCGTGGACCTTGTTCCCGACACCAACGTGCGCCAGGGGTTGCTGCCATGCAAGCTCTACACTCCTCCGCCAGGACAACCAAGCCAGTGCCCCAATCCTTCCGGCATGGCGGATGTCGGTGTTGCGCCCAGCGTGAAGCCGCTGCTCGCGTTGTGGCCCGTGCAAAGCCCGAACGCTCCAGATTTTGGCGGAATCGCGGAGGCCTTCAACAGCCCGCTGCAAACCATTCGAGATAGTTTTGGAACAACGCGGCTCGACCGCATCTTTTCCGAAAAGGACACTTTCAGCACGGTCTACACCATCGACGACAGCGCCGACACAACGCCAACCAGCACCAACCTCTACAGCACGGACGTGGAAAGTCTTCGGGAACAGGTATTGAGCTTGGAAGAAACCCATATCTTTTCGCCAACGTTGCTCAGCACCGCCCGGGCAGGGTATTCCCGCGCCGCCTATTTTTTTACCGGAGAGCCCACGCCGGGCACCCCGGCAGCGGATCTACCCGGTTTTGTCGGAGCACACCCGGTAGGCGCAGTTGTAGTCGGAGGCAGCGCGGCGGCGAATCCGGCTGCGCAGGTCAGTCTCGCGGGAAGCAATATTGGAAGCAATCTGCATATTGCGCGGAACCTCTTCACCTATGAAGACCGAGTAACTTGGACCAAGGGCCGCCACCAACTCAGCTTTGGAGCATGGTTCCAACAGCTCCAATCCAACGAGGACCTTGCATTGAGCCAGTACGGTCAGGCTACGTTTACAGGGTTGCAGCAGTTCCTGGGTGGAACGGTGGGAACTTTCTTATACGATCCCGCGCCGACCGAGATGAATTGGCGCATGTGGATGGGGGCCTTCCATGCCGAGGACGTCATTCGGCTGACACCAAAGTTCACATTGTCCTTAGGATTTCGAGACGCATACACAACCGGATGGAATGAGGCCCACGGTCGCGCTGCCAACTTCGTTTTCAACAATGGAATCATTCAAACGCAGCCGCGGATCGGCAATTCTGCCTTTACCGTGAACAATGCGAAATTTCTACCGCAACCGCGCGTCGGTTTTGCATGGAGCCCCTTCAGCAGTAAAACTGTTCTCCATGGCGGCTTCGGAATCTATAACGATCTGCAGGATGCACTGGGTTACCGGATGGACCAGAATGCGCCCTTCAACCCGTCCTACGGCATTTCTGCGCTTCCTGTCTCTGCCCTTCCGCTGCCTACATCTCCTGTTCCCGCAAATGCGAAAGTGTTGCCCGGCGGAGTCCAGCCCGATATGAAGACTCCCACATTGATCTCTTACTCCCTGAAGATCGAGCAGGAACTAACTCCGAATACAGTGTTGAGCATAGGGTACGTAGGCTCTCATGGCTATCACGAGATTGTCAGCCTGGACGACAACGAACCGACACCGATCATCTGTCCGTCATCGCCGTGCCCGGCAAACTATCCCGGCAACTTCCCAGCCCCGTTGGCGGGAGCATTCATTCCGCAGGGAACATACTACATCCCTGCTGGAACGCCGCTGGCCAACCCCGCACTTGGCAGCGCGTGGGCGTGGTTCTCAGTGGGGAACAGTTCTTACAATGCATTGCAGGTGGATTTAAACCATCGCTACAGCAACGGCCTGGCGTTGCGCGGTGCCTACACCTGGTCAAAGGCGCTGGATGATGGAGACTCGTTGAATGCCACCGCCGCAGGCAATGCTCCAGGACTCGTGTCGAACCCGTTCGATCTACGGGCCGACCGTGGGCTGGCTACCTACGATGTCAGAAATGTGGGCGTCATCAGCGGAACGTATGAGCTGCCTTTTGGTCACGGGAAGCGGTATTTGAGTGGAGTGGGCCCTGTCGAAAACGCAGTCGCCGGCGGCTGGACAGTGAACTCGATTGTGACGTTGCAATCCGGCTTCCCGTTCACGCCCCAACTCAGTTACAACCCCTCAAATAATGGCGATACAAAAAACCCGGTGCGCCCATTCGTAAACCCCTCGTTCTCCGGCCCTGTGATTCTTGGCTCCCCGAATAAGTGGTTCAATCCCGCTGCGTTCCTGGCGCCTCCCAACGGAAGCGGGTTCTACGGAAACCTGGGAAGAAACACTTTAATCGGTCCAGGACTCGCCACATGGGATTTATCGTTCTTGAAAGATACGCCCATTCGCGGGCGGTTCACGACGCAATTTCGAGCGGAACTTTTCAATGTCCTGAACCGCGCAAATTTCAACACACCCAATCCGGTCGTCTTCACTCCTTCCGGCGTTTCACCGACCGCCGGAGTGATCACAAGCACATCCACCACCTCACGCCAGGTTCAGTTTGGGGTCAAACTACTTTGGTGACAAGCCTCGCAAAAAGCTGCACGGAGCCGGGCAGTCTAAGGCTGATTTTTATTGCTAAAGCGGATTCATAGTTAAGTAGATCGGGGATCGGAGTTATTTTCGATTACAGTATCCGTAAATCCGCTATAGAGTTACTTGCGTCCAAGGATGAACGTCTTTTCTTGAGGAAAATCTACGCGGAGATTAACACTTCCATTACACCTATAAGAAATCCGCTCTAACGCTGGCGATTGCCTTCAGGAATTTGGGCACTACCGCTGCATCTTGACCGAGACCGAAGTACCTCTGTAATGAACCATGCGGTCGGGGTGTAACTCGACCGCTTCTCCCGCACCATGGTTCGGCCCGACCCACACAATGTGGAATGTCATTTCATCCGGCATACCCGGATATCTGCCAGCACGATCTCCAACCATGAGCGTATTATCGGCGTCGGACCACTGAATGGGAATGGTGGCATGCATTCCCTTTTCGTAGTCGTAGTTATCTCCTTCATCTTCATATAGCTCGAACTTGCCGTCCGCACCCGTGTAGATACGCAATTCAATGGGGTCGGCTGGCTTCTGGTCTGCGTATTCGATCTCCGGACCCAAAGGCAGGATCGATCCAGCGCGAACAAAAAGAGGAATGCGATTCAAGGGAGCCTCTGCCTGGATGTTCTGCCCACCTTTCAGCGAAGTTCCGGTCCAGAAGTCATACCAGAGTGGAGCGTGGGGCAGATACAGCGTGCGTTGCGTCGCATCCTTCTTCAATACCGGACTGACCAAAATTGCGGGGCCGAACATGAACTGATCGCCGATGTTCCAGGTTTCGGGGTCTTGCCGCCAATCCATAACCAGTGGACGTTGGATTGTGTAGTCCGCGTTATGCACCCGCCACGCAAGCGAGTAGATATAAGGCATCAGTCGGTAGCGGAGCTTGTCGTAATTGATCAGAATCGGCTCGACCTTGTCATAGGTCCATAGCTCGTTGTTCGTTCGATGTCCGTGAGTACGGAAAATTGGGCAAAACACTCCAAACTCAAACCATCGCGTATAGAGCTCCTGATAAGCGGGGTCGTTCGCAGCGCCCTCATAGGGCTGGTGATACCCGCCGATGTCGGTCGTCCAATATGGATAACCGGACAAGGCAAAGTTGAGACCCGCGGGAACCTGATGGCTTAGTGCCCAATAGGTGCTATATACATCGCCCGACCAGACGGTTGCGCCGACACGCTGCTGTCCAAGGAAAGCTGACCGCGTCAACAGGAAAACTCTTTTCTGATTCGTAGTAGCTTTCCAGTGTTGCTGGACCCCCATCGTGTGCATGAGCGGAAAAATATTCGTGTACAGAGCACCATTGCCGATGGCGAGTTGTTTGTCGCGCAGAATGGCGTCTCCATTATGCGGCGAGTATTCTTCCGGCTCAGCGCTGTCCAGCCAGAATGCGTCCCATCCTTGCGCGAAGAGCTTGCCTGCCAGGTTGTTCCAGAAGAAGTCGCGCGCCTCTGGACTGGTCGAATCGTAGACATGCGCATCCGAAATGTCGAAGTGGCGCGCTTTCATGATCTGGAAATTCGTGGACCGCGGATCAAACAGTCCCCATATCGAGATCATGGCGTGCACGTGTTCGTCATGCAGCGTCTTCAGCTCTGCCGGCACATCCGTGTAGTTGGAATTGAAGACCGGATCTCCTTCGTTCTTCCACCAGAACCAATCCTGCACGATCGCATCCAATGGAATATGTTGCTCGCGATAGCGGTGGGCAACATCAAGAATTTCCTTCTGGGACGTATACCGGTCTTTGGACTGGAAAAAACCATATGCCCATTTAGGCAGCATGGGCGCATGGCCGGTCATGCCGCGATAGTGGTGAATGACGGTGTCCATTTCCGGGCCGTAAATATAAAAGTAGTCCACAGCCTTGCCGGCAAGAGACGTAAAGCGCAACTCAAGCGGGAATCGATTGTCCACGTAGGTCAGCGAGGCAGTGTTCCACAGCAGCGCATAGCCTTTGCTGGAAACAAGAAATGGGATGGCAACATCCGTATTGTCCTGTCCAAGCTCGACGGTGCTGCCGCGATAGTTGAACATTCCACTTTGATGCTGGCCCAGTCCGTAGTAGGCCTCGGTAGCATCTGCGGAAAAACGGTCAGAGACATGGAATGTTTGTTGACCATTCACTAAATCCGGCTCATACGTGCGAGGGACGGAGTTACTTTCGCGCAGCAGACTATTTCCATTTATGGTGCTGTAACTGAGATTTCCATCTTTCAGCGATAAGCTCACCTTGAGGGTCGTAGTCGTCAACGTCGCTATATCGCCCGTAGTTGCAAACAGAAACCTGGCTCCTGGGCAGGACTCTGCCGGAGCCAGCATCCATGGTTGCTCGGGCGCATAGGAAAGCGGAGCCGGACCGGCCACCACATGAATCACAGAATCACGACAAACCGAAAGGTGAAGAACTTCAGCACCAATGTTTGCAGTCAGGCCCTCCGCGGTTTGCGCAACTGTTGTTGGCGGCGGGGATAATGGCTTGCGACCCAATCCGGCTGCCAGGCTGAGCGGCGCCGCACCCAGGAGAACGAGCACGGTAGCCGCCGCTTTCGAATACGTAGCGGGGTCCAGCCAGATAGCGGTCATTGACATTGTGCTCCCCTTAACTAGAGCGGCTTCATAGTTGATATGTCGAAAATAGATGAGTCATTCTTGATTACAGCATCTTTTATTCCGAGCTAGTCGAGTGTAAGCACGTCATAATTAGGAACGTGCTCAGCTCAGGTCAGATAGTACCGCGCAATGGGGGCCATCCTTTTCGCTCCGTGATTCCGCCAAAAATTCCGAGAGAGATCGCAACCGTTCCGGAGAGGAAAAGTAAAAGGAGGTTGACTGGACCGTGAGTGTCCTGCGGAAAGGACGCTTGTCCGGCGATAGCGATCAAGAGAAGGAGGATGCCGCCCGATAGTAGCGCTCGCGATGCAAGGCGGCGCTGGTAGAATGCGCCAATTGAAGCGCAGAAAGTAAGTAGCCCGCCAGCAAGAATGACAATCACCTCAAACCAGGAACTGCCCGCAATGCTGGTCAGCGCTGTGATGGGGCTGTAAGCCAGGTTGGAAAAGCCCCATAAGATGCCGAGAGAGAAAATTGCGATTCCCCAGAATCTCTGCAACCGGAGCTGCTGGTCCTTAGTTTTCATCTAGACTCAAGAGCATCGTCGCCCACCGATTCTTGAAGGATTCGCGATGGTGCTGAAGAAGGTTGAGCGGCCCCGCTCCACGAACAAGAGGCTCTGCGGGGTTTGCCCGAGAGCCTCTGTTTCATACAAGAGAAACATAGGATTATGACTTACCACCTGCCCCAGGCCCGGCTGATATAGTCCGACATGGTTAATGTAATCAGCAGGCAAAATGTGAACAGGCCCGCCGCCACCGTCATCTTCAAAAGGCGAGAGCTGTAGTGGATGTGCATGAAGAAAAGCACTACGAGCGCGGCCTTCATGCAAGCGATCAACAAAGCGATAACCGCATTAAAAACGCCCAGATCGATAAAGGCCACGCCTGTCGTTGTCGCGGTAAGAACCAGCAGGATGAGGAAAATCGTGAGGTACACTTTTGGACCGACAATATGTTGTTCCTGGTGCTCTGGATCAGTTCTTTCCGACATCTTGCCTACTCCATGTCCCGCCATGGCGGGCGTAATCTACATCGCCTCTTGATCCTTGCGGCTGCCTCATTGATATCGACTAATAAGGTAGAGCAAGGGAAACAGGAAAATCCAGATAATGTCTACAAAATGCCAATAGAGCCCAAAATTTTCTATCGGCATAATATGGCCTTCGGTATACGCGCCTTTGTACGAACGCGCAACCAGGAAAAATAATAACGAGATCCCGATAACCATGTGGAGCGCGTGCATGCCTGTCATCAGAAAATACAGAGAAAAATAAATCTGCGTTTTTTCCGCCATGTCGGGTGCGAGTGCAACCGCCTTGGGGTTTTCCGGGTGAACAAACTCCTGGATGGAGAAGTTCATTCCGGGGACATGATGTTCAACGTACTCTGTGTGCCATTCATCGCCTTTGATCCCTAAGAATGCAAGCCCCAGCACGATCGTCAGCAGAAGAAAGGCGATAAGTTGTCCCCGGCGGCGCATTTCGGCGCTGAAGACGGCCATGGCCATGGTGAAGCTCGAACAAATCAGGACAGCTGTATTGGTGGTGCCCAGGGTGATGTCCAGCATGTTACTGCCGGCAACGAATGCTGGATGGTACCAGTTGCGAAAGATCAGATAGGCGCAGAACATCCCGCCGAAAAACATGATCTCCGTCAGCAGGAATAGCCACATGCCGAAGCTGGCTGCCTCCCGCTGCTGGCCGATAGTTTCAAAGTGGTGCCGGAGAAAAGAGGGATGGCTATGCCGGTCCACTCCTCCAGGAAGCTCCTCTGGAGCCGTAGCAATCAGTTGGCTATCCAACGGTCTGTACCTCGTGTCGAGTCTTGTTCGCCAGCCACTCATAATCGTATGCTTCGTGGTCCATGACGGGAATCTCGACAAAGTTTTCCGTCAAAGGAGGCGATTGTATCTGCCATTCGAGACCGGTTGCCTGCCACGGGTTGTCACCGGCAATCTTGCCATATTTCAGCGACCAGGGCAGGTAAAGCAGCGGCAGCAGATAACCGATGCCCAGGATCGAAGCGCCGGCGGTCGAGAAGACGTTCAGCACCTGGAAGTCCGCCGGATAGGCGGCATAGCGGCGCGGCATGCCAAGATAGCCGAGAAGAAACTGGGGAAAGAAGGTGACGATGAAGCCGATGAATGTCACGATCGCCGAGACTTTCGAAATGCCTTCCGGATACATGCGTCCCGTCATCTTCGGCCACCAGAAGTGGATGCCCGACAGATACGCCATCAACATTCCGCCCACCATAACGAAGTGGAAATGGGCCACGATGAAGTAGGTTTCGGTCAAGTGGATATCCATGCCGAGGGTAGCGAGGAAAACGCCTGTCAGGCCGCCGATGGTGAAGAGCCCGATGAAGCCGAAGGCATAGAGCATTGGAGTTTCAAAGGTGATCGATCCCTGATAAAGAGTCATCGACCAGTTGAAGATCTTGATGGCGGAGGGTACAGCCACCAGCATCGTCAGCAACGAGAAGACCAGGGCCGAGTACTGGCTGACACCCATGATGAACATGTGGTGTTCCCACACGAGAAAGCCGAAGACCGCAATCGCCACCGAGGAAAACGCAACTGCCGTATAGCCGAATACCCGTTTGCGCGAGAAGGTGCTGATGACCTCGGAGATCACCGCCATTCCCGGCAGAATCATGATGTAGACCGCTGGATGCGAGTAGAACCAGAACAAGTGCTGGAACAGCAGCGGATCGCCGCCCTTGGTCGGATCGAACACTCCAATGTTCAACGTGCGTTCCAGGGCGACCAGCACCAGGGTGATGGCAAGCACGGGAGTTCCCAGAATCATGATGATCGAAGTTGCATAGTGGCCCCATACAAACAGCGGCAGGCGAAACCACGTCATTCCAGGAGCGCGCATACGATGAATCGTAACGATGAAATTAAGCCCGGTGAAGATGGAGGAGAACCCCGCCAGGAATACCCCCATCGCCGCCGTGACCACATGGGTGTTGACGTAATGCGTGGAGAGCGGCGTGGTGAAAGTCCAGCCCGTGTCCACTCCGCCGAGAACCATGGCGGCCAAAATGGCAATACCGCCCGCCACGTATAGATACCAGCTCAACAGATTTATTTTCGGGAAGGCCAGATCTCTCGCGCCCACCATGAGTGGAATCAGGAAATTGCCGATGGTTGCCGGCACCGACGGCACAAGGAACAGGAACACCATGATGATGCCGTGCATGCTGAACACCTTGTTATAGGTGTCCGTCGCCATCAGATCGGCGGTCGGAGTCAGCAGCTCAAGCCGGATCAGTCCCGCAAGCAGTCCGCCGATAATGAAAAAGAAGGTGATCGAGACCAGGTAAAGAATGGCAATGCGCTTATGGTCGCCGGTCAGCAGCCAACTCTTCAGCCCGTACTCCTGGTTCAGAAAACTCCGACGAGGCAATTTTGCTGTTGCCTGGTCCGGTAGCGATACGATTGTTGAACTCATTGCTGGGGTACTCCTTGCAGCGGGGCCGCACCCGCGCCCTGATTAGCTGGCCCAATCGGGGCTGGTTGGGCGGAATCGATTTCAGACTTGTTCATCATCTGATGGAGACGATAATTGGAATCCAGGCTCTTGATATATTCTACGAGCTCGATAAGTCCCTCTTCGTTGATCTGGCCCTGATACGTCGGCATGATCGGCACAAAACCGGCCGGAACATGCAACGAAGGATTCAAGATCTTTTCCCGCAAATACGCGTCGTTCGCCAGGATGGTCGAGCCGTCCGTCATGCGAACGCGGGAATTGTAGAGACCGTAAAGATTCGGCCCGCGCGCTTGCGAATTGCCGGCGTGACAGGTATTGCAACCCATCACGGCAAAGAGGCGTTCGCCATTTTGCGCCAGGGATGCTCCGCTCGTATTTCCCGCAGCCCATTGCTTGTATTTTTCCGGCGTCATTACGTACACCCAGCCGATCATCCCGGAGTGTTCCGTGCCGCAGTACTGGGTGCAGAAGAGGTGATATTTTCCCGGCGTGGTGGCCTGGAAGTAGACCGTCGTGTAGCGTCCCGGAATGGCTTCGCGCTTCACGCGAAAGGCTGGAATCGAGAAGCTATGGAAGACATCCTGTGAAATTAACGTGACCTGGACGGGCACTCCCGCCGGAATGTGCAGGGCGTCAATCTCGTGCTGGCCGCCTGGATGCTCCACTTTCCACATCCACTGCTTGCCTACGACATATACGTTCATCGAATTCGCCGGAGGATTGTAAATCCGGAAATAGAGCAGGGCGCCCCAGACGAAGAAAACCAGGAAAATTCCCAGCGGAATCAGGGTCCATGTCGCTTCGAGCAGCGTCGAGCCCTCGATCTGTACCGCCTCCGGATGCCGGCCCTTGCGATAGCGGATCGAGAATGTGAGGACCATCGCCCCGACTAGAAGCAAGCCCGTGATGGTCATTCCGATCAGCGCAAAGTACAGAGCATCCGCGTATGGAGCGATGGTGGAAGCCTCCGGCGGAAAAATCGCGAAATGCTTGAGCCAGTTGACTAAAAATTCCCAAAGGACAGGACTGATGTGCGACATTTATATTTACCCGTTCGCCTTCTTCGCAGCTCCGGCGTTGCCGCCATTCAATGCATCCTGCCGGAGCGAAATCAAAATAAATGCACCTAAAGCCAAAACTGTCAGCATACAGCCGAGCTGCACGATTCGAACCACGAGCATGCTGTTCCGCGCGGCGTGGGGATCGTACCGGTAGCAATAGGTATAAATAAGGTCGACCGGCGAACCGATCTGACCGTGCGATGCCTCGACCAGACCGGCCCGCATATCTCGCGCCGAGTATTCCACGCCAAGGTAGTACTGAGAAATTCTGCCTTCCGTCGTGATCAGTTCAATCGAACTCGCGTGGGCAAATTGATCCATCTTTCCATCCGGTCCGGGAACGCTGATATATCCAAAGCCGACGGCCTTTGCCAGTGCGTTGATAGATGCCTGCGGGCCAGTCAGAAAATGCCAGCCATTGGCGGTGTTCATGCGTCCGTAACGCTTGAGATAGGTAGCTTTCTCTGACGCCGCCAGAGCCGGTCCTTCCCCAGGATCAATGCTGGCCACGATGACATTGAAGTCTTTTCCCGGCGTAAATTTCAGCATCTCTAATGCACCGACCAGGTTGTTCAGCGTCTCCGGACAAAGCATGGGGCAACGGTAGTAGACCAGCGCGAGGATCGCGGGACGCTGGCCGAAATAGTCTCCCAAGTGGACGGTGCGGCCGGTTTCATCGCGAAACTCCGCACCCAGCGGAAGCGCCCGATTCAAATGCTGCTCGATCGTGGCCTTCTGCAAAATCGCAGGCAATTTCGATCCTGCCGGATCTCCCATGGATTTCTCGCCAAGGGGCGCGACCTGGGCATGTGCGAACGCCGGCGCCAGGACAAGCGCGAGCGAGGCAATCAACGTTCCAACCATCGCCCCAATCCCGGCTCGATGCGATCTGGAGCGCCTGCCTGCGATTCGAATTGTGGCCGCTGTTGTCATGGTTTCGCCGGTGATAAATCTCTCTGCTACCGAGCTATTGCTTGAATCAAGCCCTATCGAAATGTTAGCTCTATCTGTTCGATAGAGAACCGAACCGCAGCGATCTCCGTTGCGGATCATAAACAATTGATCTCCGCCACTCCAACGATAGTGCCGTCATTCTGAACGCAGCGAAGAATCCAGGGAGTGATGGCGATGCAACCCAGGCGAATATTCTCTGGATTCTCCACTCCGCCATGCTCCGTTCAGAACGATTCAATTTGTTATGCGACTACATGAACTATGAAAACAAGGTCTAATGCGCAGCGTGCAGCTCTGCCTGTGTATTGTGCACCGTTCCGGTTTCCAACTGTTGTTCCCGCGCTTCCATCATCCGCAACTCCGGCGCGGTACGCGCGAATCCGTCTGTCAGCGGCGCCGTGACTGCATCGGAACCATCGCCAAACATCGCCTGCTCGTTGCCGCCCTGCTGTCCTTTTGCACCCGGCTGTCCCTTCACTTCCGGCTGTGGCGCCTCGACCGGCAATCCCCGCTGGGCCAGGAGTTGCATGGCCCGTGTAATTGGAATTCTGACGGTTTGATTCTGCTCGTTGACCCACGAATAGTGATTCAACAGGATGTCTTCCCGGGCGTGCATTTGCGCAACATCCAGGTTGCCGTCGTCTGTCTCCAGCCGCGGCGTTGGAAACCTCTTCACCATCTGCTGCAGCTGCTGCTGTTGAATCTGCGGATCAGATACCAAATTGGCCGGTTTTGCACCCGCCAGCTGACTCCACTTGTTCGTGGGGCCATCCTGCCGGGCCATTTCCATATTGATCAACTTCCCGATGCCAAAAGCCAGAACAAATACCACCGCCAGCGATGCTCCCAGGACAACCAGAAATATGGCTGTCTCTCGAACATTGGCGTCCGTGGTCTCATACCCCGGTCCTCGGTCATCTTTCTTATGCGTATTATCAGGATCATGCGTGGGCATGTTCAGACTCCAGAATTTCGGGCAGATGCGGGTCGTTCAGCGGCACCAGGCCGCGCTTCCGCAGCACGGTGAAGAAATAAACCAGCCAGAGGGCCGTCATGGCGGCGGGCACAAAGATGAATTGCAACATGCCCGCTGTGAAATGGAGGTTCCGCCTCTCGTCGGGAAAAGCCGGCGCGATCAACCACCAGGTATCCCAGAAGCGCGCGAACAGCATGATGCAACAGACCGTTGCCAGCTTCCTCTTGTTCCGCTTGATGTCGCGGGAGAGCAGCAGGAAGAACGGCAGCACCCAGTGGAAGAGAAAGTCGAGACCGGCGACCGGTCCCCATCCGCCGGTGATACGGTCCATATACCAGCGGATTTCGTTCGGTAGGTTGCCCGACCAGATAATCAGGTATTGCGAGAAAGCGATGTAGATGTTCAGCATGACAAAAGCCAGGCACAGGTTGCCAAGATCATGCTGCTCCGTCACGCGAAAAATCGACTTGATCGGCTGGTGTTGCGAGAGCGCCAGCGTGACCAGGATCACCATCGCGAAGGCCGCGTACCCCTGCGAGACCAGAAAGAGGAAGCCGTACATCGAGGAAAACCACGTCGGATCGAGCGACATGGTCCAATCCACGCACATCCCGGTCAGCACCAGAGAATAAATGACCAGACCGGCGCCGCTCAGGTTTTCAAAGCGCTTCTGCCAGAACCAGTTGCCGTGCCGCGTATCGGAATCGCGCTGCAGCGACCAGCGGTTTAGATAATACGAAAAAATTCCAAAAATGACGAAGTAGACGATGCCTCGCGTCCAGAAGCCGGTGAACCCATAAAGGTGCAGATAGGGCCGCTTGTACGCGATGGCGTGCGCCTGCATGGCGTCGATGACGCCCGCATGAAAAGCCGCTTTCGGATCGGTGATGCGCGCCCAGATATAGAGCCGCTTGGCAAAAATCGCAATCGGCAGAAACATTAAAAAGACGAGGGGCAGGGTCCGGCTCATCGCTTCCAGCGGACGGCGGATCAGCAGACCCCATTTGCCGCCGGTCGCCCATTGCACCATCAACAGCGCGAGACCGCCGACACAAAAGCTCAGGCAGAGCATCAGGCCCATCAACCAGCCGCGCAACACGTAATCGAAGCTGCGGCTAACGATCAGATCGATGACCGCCAGCACCGCGAAAACTCCGGTCGCCATAACCGCGCGGCTTCGCCAGAGGAGTACCGCGGGCGGGGCGCTCAGGTCCGCGGGCAAACGATTTTCGTGATATCCCAATTCCATGCTTATGTCCGTTCCGCTTACTTCTTTCCCTTAGCAACTGATTGTTTCCAGGCAACACCGTGGTTCGTGGCCTCCGGACCGGTTCGTTTATTGGCTCCAGCTGAACTCTTCGCCGGGAACATGTCTCCCGCGCTGGGAACATTCGTTAACGCCGGCAATGTCCACCCCTCGGTGAAGTTCGGCGAGTATCCCATCTGCTGCGACACCTCCGCCACCGTTTGAACGTTGGTTCCCGCCGGAAGGTCCTGGAGGGTCGCATGCTGGCTGAGTTGCAGCGCGCGGATATAAGCCGCGATGGCCCAGCGGTCCTGGGTGTTGATCTGCGCCGCATAGTCCGGCATCGCACCGTATCCATGGCTGATCACGTCGAAATAATGTCCCAGCGGCTCCTGAAGGATTCGCGCTCCCACCAGGTCACCGGCAGGTTTGTAGCCGCGCTCGACGATCATGCCGCGTCCGTTTCCGACCCGGGAATGGCACGGCGTGCAATAGATATTGAACTGTTCCTGTCCGCGCAGAAGTACCTGCATATTCACCGGGAACGGCATATTATCCTGCACCTGATCGCCGATTAAACCGGTATGGAAATAGTCCTCCGCGTCCTGCTGGCCGCGAGCCACAGTCCCCTCGACCTGCGGACGCACCGAGCGTCCAGTGGCAAAGAACCGCGTTCCGCGCTGCGGGACCATCTTAGGCTCGTCCTGCATGTCCTGTCGGCAGCCAGTGGCCGCCAGCACCAGGACCAGTGCCGCGGAAGCGAGCGCCCAGCGGTAAATCGAATTTGACGAATGCATAGGCATGGGTTTAATGCTCCACCTCGATAACGGAGACGGGACTGAACGATTCCAGCAGCGACCGCGACTCCGTGATGGAAAACCGTGGATCGTCCGCCTCCAGGCAGAGAAAAAATTTGTCCGACGACGCGCCGTTGCGAAAATTCGGCGCGTTGAATACGGGGTGGTAGAGCGCGGGCAGCCGGCACAACGCAAGCATCCCGAAACCCGCTGAGAGCCCCGCCCAGAGAATGGTCCACTCGTAAGCCGGGATGATGAACCCTACCCAGGCAAACTTGCCGCGCCCGGCAACGTCGATCGGATAGGCCCAGACCGAAATCCAGGTCTCCAGCAGAAACATCGCCAGGCCACCCAGAATGCCGCCTAGAAGACACACTCTGGAGACAGCTTTCTCTTTGTGCTCATCGAAGCCCATGGCCTCGGCCGCTTCCTCCACCGGATACGGCGTATAGCAATCCATGCGCCGGTATCCCGCATCATGGGAGCCTTTCGCCGCCACGATCAGCTCCGTCGGCGTGTTGAATTCAGCGAGCAGTCCGTAAATTCCTTCGCGCACCGGCATTAGTCGACTACCTCCGGCTTCTTGTGGTCAATCTCGGCCCCGGGTAGCAGCTGGCGAATTTCCGACATCGGAATCATCGGCAGCAGCCGGATGAAGAGGAAGAACAGGAACGTGAATAATCCCAGCGTGCCGACAAACGTCATATAGTCCCAGCGAGTCGCCCGATACGTGCCCCAGGAAGACGGCAGGTAATCGCGGGTAAGGCTGGTGACGACGATCACGAACCGCTCGAACCACATACCGGTGTTCACGATAATCGAGAGAATAAATAAGAAGGCAACATTCTGCCGCAGGCGGCGGGACCAGAGCGTCGAGAGCGGAATAAAAATGTTACAGAAGAGAAGCACGATATAGGACCAGCCCATGGGACCGAAGATACGGTTCCAGGCCATGAAAAATTCCCACTTGTCCGCCGAGTACCAGGCGTACGCGATATCCGTCATGTAACCGTAGGCCACAATGAAGCCGGTCGCCAGCATCACCTTGCCGCAGTTATCGAGATGCCGGATGGTAATCAGGTCTTCCAGGTGATAGAACTTGCGGATCGGAATGGCCAGGGTAAGCACCATGGCAAACCCGGAGTAAATCGCGCCCGCGACGAAATAGGGTGGAAAAATCGTCGTATGCCAGCCCGGCATGATCGCTACAGCAAAATCGAAGCTGATAACGGTGTGCACGGAAAGAACCAGCGGCGTGGCCAGACCCGCCAGAAGGATGGAAGCCGTTTCATAGCGCATCCAGTGGCGCGCGGAACCGCGCCAGCCGAGGGCCATTTGCCCATACATGAATCGGCCGAATTTCGATTTGGCCCGATCCCGCAGCGTGGCCAGATCGGGAATCATCCCGACATACCAGAAGACCACGGAGATGGTCGCGTAGGTCGAGACCGCGAACACGTCCCAGATCAGCGGGGAACGGAACTGCGGCCAGTAATTCATGGTGTTCGGATACGGGAAGAGCCAGTAGATGGCGAGCCACGGACGGCCGGTGTGGATGACCGGGAACATCGCCGCGCAGAGGACGGCGAACAGCGTCATGGCTTCCGCGAATCGGTTGATGGAGTTGCGCCACTTCTGCTTGAACAGCAGGAGAATCGCGGAGATCAGCGTGCCGGCATGGCCAATACCGATCCACCATACGAAGTTGATAATCGCAAAGCCCCAGGCGACGGGGATCGTGATGGCCCAGATGCCGACACCCTTCAGGAACAGCCAGGTGATGGCGACCAACAGCATGATCGTGACGCCGCCCGCAAGCGCGAAGCCAAAGAACCAGCCCAGCGGCGTGTGCGGAGTCAGCACAATGCGCGCCAGCTTCTCCGTGACGGAGCGGAAGGTGTGACCGGGTGCGATGACCCGCTGCTCTCCCGTCACCGGGTCGATCATCGGATCTTGATGCGTCGGATCTGGAGGCAAAATATCTTTGGTAGCCATGCTTAAATGCGACCTCTTCAGTTCGCCGAGGTTTCCCTCACTGCGTCAGCCTTCAATAAATCTCTAAAAACAATTCTGCCAATCAGGCGTTTTCCGTTAAATCCGGGTTGGGATTGACCACACCGGCAATGTAAGACGTCCGCGGACGCGTGTTGAGATCGGCCAGAACGGTATAGTTCCGCTCCTGCGCCTTGATCTTCGACACGCGGCTGTTTTTGTCGTTGATGTTGCCGAATGTGATGGCATTCGTCGGGCATGCCTGCTGGCAGGCTGTGACGATTTCGCCATCATGAACGGCGCGGTTTTCCTTGTCGGCGCGGATCTTCGCCGCACTGATGCGCTGCACGCAATAGGTGCATTTCTCCATCACGCCGCGGCTGCGGACGGTTACGTCCGGGTTCCGCATCAATTTGAGAGATTCCGTCTCCCAGTCCGAAAAAAGCAGCCAATTAAAGCGGCGCACCTTGTACGGACAGTTGTTCGAGCAGTACCGGGTCCCAACGCAGCGGTTATAAATCATCGCGTTCAGCCCTTCCGGCGTATGTACCGTCGCGCCCACCGGGCACACCTGCTCGCAAGGGGCGTTCTCGCACTGCTGGCAGGTCATCGGCTGAAAATAGGCTTTCGGCTTATCGAGATCGCCTTCGAAGTAGGTGTCGATGCGAATCCACTGCATGTCGCGCCCGACTTTGACCTGGTGCTTGCCGACCACCGCGATATTGTTTTCCGCGTAGCAGGCGACCACGCACGCACTGCAGCCGACGCAGGAATTCAAATCGATCGACAGCGCCCATTGATAGCCCTTGGAGTAGTCCCATGCCGGAAACAGCGTCGTGCTGTTGGCCGGTCTCTCTTCATCTTCGCCATCGGTGGCAAAGCCTGGATTCTGCTTAAACTCCGACAGTGTGGCGTACCGGATGATGCCGCGCTGTTCGGCTTCGCGGCCTTCCAGGGACTGGGGCGTGGCGTCAGGTTTTGCCTCTTTTGCCTGCTCGACAAAACCGTATTTGCGGGCAAATGTGCCGCGGTGATCGATGTAATGGCTCTTTGTCGACGCGCACTCGTAGGTTTCGCCCGTCTTCTTGACATTCACGCCCACCGCGAACAGCGGCGAGGCAGCCAGCCGGATCGGGAAAGCGTCGAACCCCGCGCCGGTGCCGACCCGGCCCGCATAACGGCGGCCATAGCCGAGATAGATGGTGATGCTTTGATCGGGATGTCCTGGCACAACCAGCGCCGAGGCCTTGATCTTCCTGCCCTGATATTCGATTTCAACCACATCGCTCTCACTGGCGTTCAGCTTCGTGAGCGTTTGAATACTCATCAGCGCGGCGTTGTCCCAGGACAGGTTCGTGAGCGGCTTGGGAAGTTCCTGCATCCAGCCAAGGTTCGCGTAACGGCCATCGTAGATCGTTGGATCGGGCCGGAAGATGATCTCCATCGCCGTCGGATCGGGCGCGGTCACCGCCGGCATCGAAGTATTTTTGGCGCTCACCGTTTTGGGAGCGAAGGCGGTGTTGGCGATCCATCCGTCGTGCAGGGCCTTGCGCCACTGCGGGTCCATCCCGTTGTGGATGTCGCCGTTCTTATCGACGCTCTTGCCGCCGAGCACGGATTGCCAGGTTTGCTGTACAGCCGCATTGGCAGACATGTCCGGATCGTCCAGCATAAGCTGAACCACCTGGTGCGCGGACCTGCCGCCATAGAGCGGATTGATCATCGGCTGCACGATACTGACGGTCCCGTCGTACGCGCGGACATCCGACCAGGCTTCGAGATAGTGCGTGCCGTTGATATGCCAGTCGGCAATCTGCCCCGTTTCATCGACATACAAACCCAGGTGCGCAACGGTTTTGGCGTGTCCAATGGCCTTTTCAAAGTTCAGGTCGGAGGGTGCGTCGTAAACGGGATTTGTATCCAGCATGACCAGCCAGTCGACTTTGCCCGCGTTCAGGTCATCGACCAGCTGCTTCAATTCGTCGATCTGCACCGTCGGCATCGGGTTGATGGTCTCCGTGTAAACCACGGTTTTTCCAACATTGCCCAGGGCCTGGTTGATCGCAATCGCTGCCAGATGAACACCCGTCCCCGCCTGTTCTCCGGGAATGACAACGCACTTGCCGGCGTTCGCCTTCAAGTCTTTCGCTACCGCATTCAAATACGCAGTCTGCTCTTCGGTCCACGCGGCACCGGATGAAGCCGTGCCGGCACCAACCGCCGCCGCTAATGCCGCCGCAAAGCCTTCCATCTGGCTGGCCCGCATCCGCAGGCGATGTTCCGCCTTGAAGCCGGTGGTCGAAGGCGTGCTCTCGACCGAGTAGAGGCGGTTCATCTCAATGCCCGGATTCAACGAACGCCGCTGGGCGTAGTCCGCAGCCAGCTTTAGAAATCCCGGATGCCAGAGCCCAGACAGGATATCCGCATCCAGCGAAAGAATGACATCGGCTGCATCGAGCTTGTACTGGGCATCCACGTAGTCGCCGAAGGCCTGTTTGGAGGCCCTCCGGGCCGAATCGCGATTGACGGGCTCATACTGGATCCATTTCGCGTTCGGATATTTCGCGCTCGCGTTCTTCCACTGGGCGGCTAGGGTGGGAGAAACCACTGTTGCGCTCAGAAAGTAAAGACCCTGGCCGCCGCCGGCGGATTTCGCTTCCAGCATCGCATTGAAATCTGAAATAAAGTTTCCGTAGTCGCGGGTTTCGCCGCGGAAGAGCACGCGCTGCGAGCGGTCCGGATCGTAAAGGCCCAGCAGCGTTCCCTGGGTATAGGCATCCGTCTTGCCGTGGTTCATGGGATGTTCCGGATTGCCTTCAATCTTGATCGGACGATAAGCGTCGCTCTTCACCAGTAGCGGTACAGAGCCCATGGGAAACGGATGCGCAGTTGCGAAATAGACGGGCTTCCCGAGGATCAGATCTTCCGGCTGCTTCACGTAGGGATAAATTGGCTCATCGGGCTGCTTGGTGCATCCGGTAAGGCCGGCCAGGGCAATTGAAGCCCCCATCAACTTCATAAATCCGCGGCGCGAAACAGAATCGACCCATTCCGAGGCTTGTTGGGGAAATTCACGCCGCAACGCGTCCTGAAAATCCGGGGTGTCGGCCAGCTCATCGATTGTTTGCCAGTAGCGTTTCCCCGTCATGCCTGCCAGACGGGCCTGCGCGGTCTCAATCAATTGAGCCGTTTTCGATTTGTCTTTTGAATCGACTGCTACGGTCTCGTGTTCGTTTGCCATCTTCGAATCTTGACCTTTACGGTTGTCTTTCATTCCCTTGCCAACATTGACCAGTATTGCTTCGTCCGGAGATTGCGGTGCCGGTTGCGGAGTGCGGTTCATCGATGACAGGTGTCGCAGCTGGTCAGCTGACGCGGCGGACGAATGTGGTACTGGACCAGCAGGTACTTTCCAAGATCTCTCTGGTCGGTGAATTTCACGTAATGCTGATTGACCGGAACCTGTGCCTGCACCGACCCGGAGCCTGAGGAAGACCATATTTTCTGGTCGTTGAACTGGGGCGATTGCGGACCCAGCGGCGGCATATCGAGCGCCGCAATCTCTGCGCCCTCATTGTCGGGATCGTGAGTCGTGCAATTTACAAGTTGTGCCGTGGGAACGCCGGGAGTCGTAGCGGAATTGGTACACCAGACGGGATGCAGCGAAGACGGGCCTTTCCACGCCATCTGATAAATCTGCGAAGTCGGACGAAGGTTTTCCGCCGGGTTGCGGTGGCAGTTGAGACACCATTCCATCTGCAGGGTGCTGGCCTGGTAGGTCAGCGGCATATCATCGATGCGGCCATGACAGCTGGAGCAGCCGATGCCCTTATTCACGTGAATGGAGTGGTTGAAATAAACATAATCCGGCAGGTCGTGAACTTTCGTCCAGACAATGGATTGGTTCGTCGCCCAGCTGTTGCGGACCGGAGCCAGCAGTTCGGCGTTGGTCCAGATTTGCGCATGGCAGTTCATGCAGGTCTTGGTCGGCGGGATTCCCGCGTAGCTGGATTTCTCGACCGACGTGTGACAGTACTGGCATTGCAGCCCGAGTCCCTGCACATGATGCTTGTGGCTGAACGGGACGGGTTGTGCCGGGCGCTGGCCCTGGCGCGTCACCCAGGGGGAGCGCTGCAGGTAATTCAGCGTCACGCCCGTCGCGATCAGAATCACTCCGAAAAGAACGAGACTGAACCGGGTCAGGTAATTCGAACTGCGATCAAAAATCTGCGCCATTTTTGGATTACTTCCCTACTTGATTGCGCGGCACAATGCCGTTGTGGATGATCGAACAGGTCTAGCTGGCAACATCTTGTAACGTTTTGATGAACAAAAATTTGTTTTAGGTTTGAAACGAAAGTATAGAGCAATACCCATGGAATCCGTCAACTTTGAGAACAACACATCTCAATTATTCACACACAACACATTTCAAAAAAGTCTGCATCGGACGGCAGAAATCGCGGCGGTAAATCAAAAATTCGACGGAATCGCGGTCACAACCACTACAGCTTGCGCTTTTTCGCAACCACACCGGATGGAAGACGATGCGTGACCAATCCGTTCCCTCGATGTTGTTTATGAAAGCACCGCGAAAAAATAATCGCCCGGCGGGAGTATCTGCTTTTCTCCACGCCCCATCGCGGACGGGCACGAAGCACCGCAGCGGCAATGTATAGACTAAAGGCAATGACCGCCGGTTCCCGCAAAGTTCGCTACAACCATGAAAGTGCGTGCCAGCATCTGTCCGCAGCCGATGCCCGTATCAGAAAACTGATAGAGCAGGTCGGCCCTTTCGCCCTGCGTTTGAAGCCCACCCACTCCACCTTCGAAGCCCTGCTGGAGTCGATCATCTACCAGCAACTCCATGGCCGGGCGGCGAAAGCGATCCATGGCCGCGTCCTCGAATTGTTTCCGGAAGCAACTCCCACAGCCCAGGGCCTGCACGATCTCGGCGACGATGTCTTGCGCTCTGCCGGACTTTCCGCCAGCAAACTGGCTGCGTTGCGCGACCTCTCCGAAAAGAGCCTGACCGGAGTCGTGCCCACTCTGGCGGTGCTGCACCGCATGCCGGATGACGAAGTTTGCGCCCGGCTGACCAGCGTGCGCGGCATCGGAGTGTGGACGGCGCAGATGCTTTTGATCTTTCGCATGGGTCGTCCCAATGTGCTGCCCGTCTCCGACTCTGGCGTGCGCAAGGGCTTCGCGCTCACCATCGGCAAACTGCGTCCTGGCATGCCGGTCACGCTGGCCGATCTTCCCAGCGCCGCCACTATCGAGCGCCGCGCCTTGCGCTGGCAGCCGTGGCAGTCCGTGGCCAGCTGGTACTTGTGGCGTGCGTGCGATCTGGCTCTCCAGGCGGAGGGGAAGATTCCGCCACCCCGCAGGACCGGCAAGTGAGCGCCATCCCGCAAACCCCCTCAACCAGCCAGCGGTTTGTATGCGTCCACGGCCATTTCTATCAGCCTCCGCGCGAAAACGCGTGGCTGGAAACCATTGAGATCCAGGACTCCGCCGCTCCGTATCACGACTGGAATGCCCGCATTAACCATGAATGTTATGCGGCGAACGGCAGCTCGCGAATTCTAAACAACCACAACAAAATTGTGCGGATTGTAAACAATTATTCCCGCATGAGCTTCAACTTCGGACCCACGCTTCTGGCCTGGATGGAGAAGTGTGCGCCGCTCAGTTATCAACGGGTGCTCGATGCGGACCGCGTCAGCCAGGAACGGTTCGGCGGGCATGGAAATGCCATTGCGCAGGTCTACAACCACGTCATTCTTCCGCTGGCGGAGACGCAGGACCGCATCACGCAAATTCGCTGGGGCATCGCCGATTTTGAACACCGTTTTGGCCGCAAGCCGGAAGGCATGTGGCTCGCTGAGACCGCGGTGAACATGGAAACGCTCGACCTGCTGGCGCAGCATGGCATCCGCTTCACGATTCTCGCTCCGCACCAGTGCGCCCGGATCCGTGCCATCTCCACGGAGCAGGACCCGGAAGCGCCGGTGTGGAACGACACGGAGAATGCGGATGTGGACCCCACGCAGCCGTATCTGGTCCGCACCCTGGCAGGACGCAGCATCGCCGTATTTTTTTACGATGGGCCGGTCTCGCGCGCCATCGCGTTTGAAGGCCTATTAAACAACGGCGGAGATATGGCCCGGCGTCTGCTTCGCGGATATCGCGAGAATGGCCATGCAGGCCAGCTCGTCCATATCGCAACGGATGGAGAAAGTTACGGACATCATCATCGGCATGGCGATATGGCGCTGGCCTATGCACTCGATTGGATTGAAGAGAACAGCGACGCCAGGCTCACAAATTACGGCCAGTTCCTCGAAGAATTTCCGCCAACCCATGAGGCGGAAATTTATGAAGACACTTCCTGGAGCTGCTCCCATGGAATCGAGCGCTGGCGCGCGGACTGCGGTTGCGGCACCGGAGGCGATCCGGAATGGAACCAGAAATGGCGCGCTCCCCTGCGGGCCGCTCTCGACTGGCTGCGAAATAACGTGCGGCCTCTATGGACTAGGGCAGCCACACAGCTCTTCAAGGACCACAAGGCGGCGCGCGATGGTTATGTCCGCGTGCTGCTGGATCGCGGTTCAATTTCTCAGCAGATGTTTTTCGATGTGCATGCCGCGCATCCCCCCGGCAAAGAAGAACAGATAAAAATTCTGAAGCTCATGGAGCTGGAGCGGCACATTCAGCTGATGTACACGAGCTGCGGATGGTTTTTCGACGATCTTGCCGGAATCGAAACCGTGCAGATCATCTCCTACGCAGCCCGTGTGCTGCAGCTGGCCGCCGAGCTGTTTGGAAGTGCCGGGGCAGCGCTGGAGGCCGAATTTCTGGTGCGTCTCACCGAGGCGCGCAGCAACCTGCAGGAGCCGGCAAACGGTGCGGACATTTATCGAAAAAACGTGGCTCCGCAAAAAATTAGCCTGGAACAGGTCGGCGCGCGTTATGCGATCATCTCGCTGTTTGAAGAGCAACCGGAAAAAACCACGCAATACTGCTATCAGGTGCGGCGCAGGTCGGGTGAAATTCTCACCTCCGGTCGGGGCCGCTTCGCGTATGGACAGGCGGAGATAGCCTCGCAGGTCACTCTGGAATGGGAAAACGTGGACTACGCCGTGCTTCACTTGGGCGATCAAAACCTTTCCGCCGCCGTGCGGCAGACCGACGCAACCAATGGAAACAGCTTTCAGGATTTCGCCACGGAGATTCGAGAGGCGGTCGCCCACGCCGATCTTCCGGAAGCGATGCGTCTGTTTGTGCGCGACTTCGGCTCCGCCGGCTACTCGCTCAGTTCACTGTTTCGTGACGATCAGAGGCGCATTCTGCAGTTCCTTCTCGACTCCACGCTGGCCGAAATGGAAGGGACTCTGCGCACGATTTATGAAGACCATATTTCGCTGCTGCATTATCTAAATTTGACCGGAATGCCGAAGCCGCAGGCATTGATGCTGGCCGCACAGTTCAGCCTGAATGCGGACCTTCGCCAGACATTGCCCAGCAAGCCTTTTCAAGGTGCACGCGTGCGTCAATTGCTGACCCAGGTACGCGCCGATCAGATTGCGCTCGATGCCGTCTCCCTTGGCTATGCGGCCAGCCAGCGGATGCTGCGAGCCATGCAGGAAATCCAGCAGCAGCGCGATAGCAAAGACCTGGAATCGGCAGGCGAAATTCTGGATGTGGTTCGTGAATTGCCCTTTGAAGTCGATTTTTGGGAAACACAAAACTGCTGGTACAGGATCTTGCAGGAGAATTCTTCTCAAGGTGACGCGGATCAACAATGGAACCAGCGGTTCCGCGAGCTGGGAACCAGGCTGGATATTGAAGTGGACCAGTTGACCGTGGACAGTTAAAGCCAACCGGGGTGCCCCACATCTCGATTTTGAGATGTGGGTTCTCTCCACCGGAAGCGAATTCAGCTGCGCCAGTGCAAAGTCACCGGGCCTGATAGCGGATGCTCAAATACGCCGCCATTGGCAGCCATTTGCAAACGGGCCTGCTTCAACGCGAAATACCACTTCGCCGGTCGGTCGGCATCATCGATCAGCATCAGCGATGGATTGAAGCGCAGTCCCTGCGCCTGCTGGATCATGGTCCGGCGGTCCTGCTCGACAAACCGCTGACCGAACGCTTTGGCGATTTCCGGAACAAACGGCACATAATAAAAAATGTCCCATGCAGCGCACACGTCGATGCGGCTTGCGGTCGGCGTAACCGGCGTGACGGTGGTAAGGCTCGAAAACCATTTGTCGCCGCAGCGAATGGTTTCATAGCGCCGGTTCGGCAAAACGAAGTCGATCGTGGTCGTCACCGGCTGGCCATAGACTCCCAATAATTTATAAGGGGCGCTGTTGGCAGAAGGCGCGTGCGCGGTCATGCGAAAGCCTTGCGGGATAGGCTCAAACTGCTTTTCCTTGACGTGAATGCTGGCCCCGCTGCGCCACCACCACGACTGATGTACAAACGGCCCATGCGCGGGATCCATCAAGCCGATGATCCCATGATCGACGTTGCAGGGCAGGTCCGCCACAAGATGAGCCGAGCGAAAGCGTGACCCGAACTTCGGCAGCTCCGGCGCGCTGGGCAGCGCGGCTAAATCTTCCGGACGAAGCCGACCCGAACCCGGCGACGGCACGTAGACCCATGCGTAACCGTCGCGTTCTACGCAGGGAAACGCCGCGGCATAGATGCGGGTGCAGTCCAGCGTGTCCTCCGGCGTCAGCGAGGGAATGTCCTTGCACTGACCGCTGACGGGATCGAATTTCCAGCCATGATATTTGCAGGTGACGCCGGACCGATCGAAGGAGCCATAGGAGAGCGGAATGCCGCGATGCGGGCAGCTGTCACGCATCGCGAACAATTCGCTGTGGCCGTTTTGGCCTTGGGCACGACCCAGCAGAAGAGGAATGCCCAGCAGCATGGTAGTCGCCGTTTGATGGCCGCGCAGACGATCACTGCGCATCGCCGGATACCAGTCGTCATAGATCAACGTGGCGGGCGGCGACGCGGGTGCCTCGGCAGAATTCATCATAAAATTGAAAGTAACACCGGGTGCCTCATCCAAACCGCGTTTTGTGCGGCTAGGATTGGATCGTACGCGCGTTTACTTCACTGCACGAATCAATTTTCCATCGCGCAGTAGAAATTTCTCTCCGCGCCACACGATGTGATCGTCGGCGAAGCTCCAGAACCAGACGCCCAGCGCGATGACGTCCCGCAGAGGCAGCAGCCACAGATTGCGCAAGCTCCCGCGATCTCCCAGCACACCCACACCCACGGTAAGCGCAATCGCCACGCGAACGTACAGCATTACGCTCAGCAGCGCAATGCTGTCGAGCGACGCGGCAGAGGCGACAAGGTTGGCCAGCGCCCAGGGAATACCGAACGTGATCAGCAAACCAAAGTAGCCCAGAGGGCGCGAGTCGCGCACCCCGCGCGACCAGCGCAATTGATGGACGAAGAATTGAGGAAACTTATACGCGGGAATGGAGGTTTCGGCCACCTCGCGACCTAGCTCAACGCGATAGCCCGCCCCAAAAATGCGCGCGCCAATTTCATAGTCATCCGCAAGGTGATCGACCAGAAGATGAAGCCCACCCATGGCAGCGAGCGCCTCGCGCGTGATGGCGAGCGTGGAACCCAGGCCGAAGCGTATGCCCCTCTCCAACCATCGCGCGGTAAGCACGCCGGGCATAAAGTCCGTGGAGATGCCCAGCGCCTCTAGACGCGAGCCTAGCGTCGCATGCGAGCGCCCGCGGTAAAGCGCAGTGACCATACCGACCGGCTTCTTGCCGGGGGCAGCAAATATTGGCATCGTGTTATGCAGGTAACGTGGGGAAACGCGAATGTCGCTGTCATTGATGAGCAGATGGTCATACTGCGCCTGCGGGGCCATTTGCACAAGGTTGCTGACTTTTCCATTCGCACCGAGAGCCTGCGGACAAACGATGATCCGAACGACTTGCTGGGGAAATTCACGCTGTAATTTCTCGATCGCCGCGACCGCGGGATCATCCATGCTATGCACGCCGAACAGAATCTCATATGCGCCTGGATAGTCCTGTGCGCAGTGGCTCGCAAAGGCCGCGTACATCTCCGGATCCAGACCCTTCACCGGTTTCAGGATGCTGACTGCTGGATAGAAAGCAGGCAGCGCTGCTCGGGATGCGCGGCTGTATGCGCGTACGGCGCGGAAGACAAGAAGCGAATACACCAGCGCCGCGAGAGTAAGCAACGTGAAAAAGGCGGCGATAACTTGCGCGGCAAAAGCCAGAGTGTAGGCCGAATGCTGGATTGGGATCATGGGCGACTTCGATTATTGTCGCTCAGAGCAGCGCGGTTCCATAGCGAATGTAAGCACAGCAAACAATCCAGAAGGTCTTAGGGTGCCCATCCTTCGCAGCCTCATCGCGAAGTATGGGACTGAACGAGCCTCACTCGTACCGAAGCGCATCGATAGGATCGAGATTCGCCGCTTTCCACGCCGGATAAATGCCGAAAATCAGTCCAATCGCGCAAGAGACGGTGAAACCTGTGATAGCCCAGAAGGTAGAGACGAAGGCAGGAATGTTTGGAACCGCCAGGCGTACCGCCAGGGTAAGCAGGCTGCCGAGGAGCACTCCAATCACCCCACCGACCGCGCACAGCGTAATCGCCTCAATGGTGAACTGCAGCAGGATGTTGCGCCGGGTCGCTCCGATAGCTTTGCGAACACCAATTTCGCGGGTGCGCTCGGTGACGGAGACCAGCATGATGTTCATCACGCCGACACCTCCAACCATCAACCCGACGCTCGCGACGCCGATCATAAAAATAAAAATGCCGCCGGTCAGCTGGTTCCACAGGCGCGTAATGGTGTCCGGGCCGAAGATCGCAAAATTGTCGGCGTCGTTGAAGCGCTGCTTGCGCTGGATGCGCAACGTCTGCTCAATCTCGTCATATACCGCGGTTTTATTTTTGGGGTCATCGTACTTCAAGGCAATCCAGTAGTCCTTAATTTCCGGATGAATTTTCTGGAATGTCCCAATGGGAAAATACGCAGAGTTGTCCTCGGGGTTCTTCCCGCCGCCAAAGGCCGTCTTACGTTTTTCCATGACTCCGATTACGCGGAACTCGTCGCCGCCAATTTCTACTTCCTTGCCGAGCGGATCTTCCTTGCGAAATAGCTGCTCGGCGGTATCGTGGCCAAGGATTACGACATCGGAATGCTGGTCCTGCTCGTATTTCGAAAAATAGCGACCGACGGGAACATCGACTGTGTCCACTTCCGGCTGGGTGACCGTGTCGCCTTCGAGAATGGTGTGTTGTACTTTGCGATCTTTATATTTCACCGCAACGTCGCCAAGGTGCAGCGAAAAATCCTCAAATCGCAATTGCGGAGATACCGCAGTCACATGTGGAAGATTGGCAAGAGCTTCCGAATCTTCGAGCGTCAATTGTTTGCGGGCCAGCATTTCCGCTGTAGGACGCACGTTGATTACAGGGAAACGAAAGATCCAGTACACGTCCGTGCCAAACGAAGCCACGAGATTTCCGATGTTTCGGTTGAGTCCATTGATGAACGATGAAAGTGTAATGACCGTGGCGACCCCGATCACGATCCCCAGAATCGTAAGACCCGACCGAAGCTTGTTCGCGCGCAGCGTCTCGATGGCCATACGGGCGGATTCGCGCGATTTACCGGCTGCCATGGGACGTACCTCCAGCCACGGGCGTTCTCACAGTTCCGACCGCAATGCCACAATGGGATCGAGCAACGCTGCCTTGCGTGCCGGATACACCCCGAAAAAGATTCCGACAGCAGTGGCCATGAACAGGCCGGCCAGCACGGACCAGATCGCGATGGTGGTAGGGAAGCCGATGACCAATGTAATCAGTTTCGCGACAGTGATTCCCCCGATCACTCCGATTATGCCGCCAACCAGCGCCATGGTGGCGGATTCGATCAGGAACTGCAGCATCACATCGCTGCGGCGCGCGCCAAGGGCCTTGCGAACTCCAATTTCACGCGTCCGCTCCGTGACCGAAACCAGCATGATGTTCATGATGACGATGCCGCCAATCAGCAGCGAAATGGTGGAGACGCCGATCGCAACGCCGAAAAAACTTTCGCTGAAGCTTTTGAACAGTCCGACGAAACTGGAATTCGTATCGACGCTGAAGCTGTCAGGCTGGCCCGGAGCATCGTGCCGGCGCGCGCGAAGAATTGCGGTCACCTGGTCCGAGGCATATTCGAGTTTGTCGCCCACCCCTCCGCTTTTTGCATAAATGGTGGCAGAATCGTTCGAGCCATAAACGGCCTGGTAGGTGCTGATCGGCACCCCGACAAAGTTGTCCTGGCTCTGCCCGAGTGTCTTCCCCTGGCGCTCCACCACTCCGATTACCTTGTACGGAACGCCATCCACACGTATTTCTTTGCCGATGGGATCTCCGTTCGCAAGAACGTTGTCCACAATGTCATAGCCGATCACGGCGACGTGCGCGTCATGCTGTAACTCCGTGGGAGTGAACGCACGGCCCTGGGCAATGTTGTAGTTGTACATAGGCAACATGTCCATGGTCCAACCACGAATACCGACACCGGTTGCGGACTGGTGGTTCGAAACGACCGTGCCGGTTTTGGAAATTTCCGCCCCAACATCGGTACACGCAGTGCATTGCTGCGCGACCGCCTCATAATCGTCCAACCGGAGGATTTTTCTCTTCTGATATTTCAGGTAATCTTCACCGCTTAAAATCACCTGCGGCATCTGGCTGGCGGTGAATACATCGGCCCCGTATCCATAGACCTTGGTGGCCACATACGTGTTGGCGCCGTTGATCATGGTCACGATCATGATGACGGAAGCCACGCCTATGACCACGCCGATCAGAGTGAGGATCGAGCGCATCTTATTCGCCCAGAGAGATTGCAGCGCGATTTTGATTGCTTCCCGAAACTCCATCGGTCTCAATTCTCGATTCGCTGCGTGCTACTCAAAGTCCTTTTCCTGCTGTATCGCCCACCACACGCCAAACGCCGTCTCGGCGATTCCAATGGAACGCGTAAGCTGGGGATGTTCCGCCAGGTCCTCCATGGTACGTCGCCAGAACTTTGGCCCGGCTATCCAGGCCTTCGCAGCGCGTTCTGGGCGCATCACAGCCATCATTCCATCGCCAATCAGAAACATCACGAAGAAGTGCTTCCACCGTCCAGCCATCATTGCCTGCATCCTTTCATTGTCATGATACGGCTTGATAGCGCGATCAGTTCCACCGGCATCGCCAGGATGTGGGTGCCCCATCCACTCCACCCCAAAATCACAGCCTTTCAATCTAAAGGTCCATCCGCTTGAACTTCCACTCCGGCACCGCGCGGATAATTGCCATGATCCATCTCCAGAACCAGGGCGTATACAGAACATCGCGCCGGGATTCAATGGCTTTGAGAATGTCCCGCGCCACCGCATCCGGAGTGACAAACAATGGGCCCTGAGGCAGATGTGCGGTCATCGGCGAGGCGACAAAGCCGGGCCGAATTGTGAGAACATGCACTCCATCGCGGTCCACGCGATTGCGAACTCCATCCAGAAATGCATTCAGGCCGGCTTTGGCGCTGCCGTAAACGTAGTTGCTCTTGCGGCCTCGATCGCCGGCGACCGAGGAGATGACCGCGATGATCCCCCGGTATTGCGCGCCGAAATAGTTGGCAAGCCAGGTCACAAGCGAAACCGCTGAAAAAAAATTGGTTTGCAAGCTGGCCGCCGCGACGTCGAAATCTCTCTCGCAAGCCGCCTGGTCTCCCAGCACGCCATGCGCGATCAATGCACAATCGAGGCCATCGAGCCACGCGACCGCGCGTTCAAACATCGCGGGATGGGCCGCGGTGTCGTCGAGGTCCACAACCTCCGCATACACCGCCGCGGCGCCGCGAGTGATAAGGTCCTCGCCTACCGATTCAAGATGGGCCAGATTGCGGGCGACAATAAAAAAACTCGCGCCGTCCGGAGCCAGCAGACGCATCCATGCCTGGGCAATGGCGCTGGTTGCGCCCAGGACGATGATTTTTTCCGGCATATGTCGTTCTGCACGCAGCGGCCGTTTTATTTCTGGATCATTCTTCGCGCGGTCGGATGGAAGCATTCGGCTACGCATCGGCTGTCACCCGCTCCCAGAATGCCGACGTGAAAGCGGGATCGCGATATTCCGCAAACTCCCGCCACTGCGGATAAAACGACCGGAACTGTGGTCCCGTCATTCGCGCGTCCTTGGCCGGGTAAAGCCGTCCGCCCAGTTCGCGCGTCATCTCAGCCAGCCTGTCGAACAGCGGGAAGGTCACTCCCGGCACGATCGCGATATCGAGCGCCAACGTAATCCCTGGCTGAGGAAAGGACATCATCCCCGGCGATGGGACATCGCCCATGACTTTCAGCACCGCCAGAAAGGATGCAAGGCCGGAGTCTGCGATTGCCTGAAGAATTGCAAGTATTCCATCGCGGCCATACCGCCAGGGAATCACGCATTGGAACTGCAGAAAGCCGCGTTTACCGTAAATACGGTTCCAGTGCAGGATGCTGTCGAGCGGATAGAAGAACGGCTCGTAGTCCACCAGACCACTGACGTGGCGGCGCAACTGCTTGCGATAGTACAGCTCATTGAATACACGCATGGAAGTCCGGTTCAGCACCCACGCGGGAAAATCGAAGGGCACGGCGAGCTTCGGCTCACGCGAAGCCTTCTTAGGCTCAATCACCTCCGAGTGGTCGCCCTGCATGTAAATGCCGCGAGCAAAATTCCGTCCGCGCGAAACGCAATCGATCCACGCCATCGTGCATTCCACGTGCTTACTGCCGCCGGCGATGGAGAGGAACTCATCAATCCCGTTGAACTTGATGCCGTCATAGCGAATCTTGCGCGAAGCGATAGGCCGCAACCGCACCTCCGCCCAGGTGATCAGGCCGGTCAGTCCCATGCCGCCGATGGTGGCGGAATACATATCCGCGTTTTGCTGCTTCGAGCAGATCAGGCGTGTGCCGTCGGAGCGGACAAGCTCAAAACTCGGCACATGATTGCCGAAGGTTCCCGCGACGTGGTGGTTTTTTCCGTGAATATCGTTAGCGATGGCTCCGCCGACGCTGACATATTTCGTGCCCGGGGTGACGGGCAGAAACCAGCCGCGCGGAACGGCGAATTGCAGAATCTGTGCCAGGGTAATTCCACTTTCACAGCGCAGCAGCCCCGTCGCGGGATCGAAATTGATCAATCGATCCAGCCCGCGCGTCGAGAGCAGCGTGCCCTCTTCGAGCAGGCAGACATCGCCATAGCTGCGCCCCATTCCGACAGCCAGAACTTCAGGAGGCAGACGGGTGCCGCGTGGAAATTCATCTGTCCAGAACAGCGGCTCCAGGTGACAGTCAAGCCTCGGGTATCGGCCCCAGGACTCAAATACGGGTTGCTTCACTTTAGCTGGCATTGTCTTAGTTGTAACGGTGCAGGTGCCCCACATCTCGCTTCTGAGATGTGGGTTTACTTCCATAAGTTATATCGATGCGGAGAGTGCAATGAGAAATATCGCCACTCCCGCCAGAAGGCTGGCGCGGTCCGTAAGGGCGAAAATTACCGGGTCTTCATTCATCTGCCCGCGCGAAGCCCGCAGCCAGACCCGGCTCAACCACCAGATCAGCAGGGGAGTCAGCAGCCACAGCCGCTGCGGGTGATGATAAAGCTGCCGCACCTCCGGGTTATTGATATACAAAGTGAAAACGACAATCGAGGCAAAGGCGCTGGCCGTGCCGAAGGCCCGCAGTTGTTCCATATCGTGGACGAGATAGCCCCGTCCATTTGACGGAGCGGTGCCGCGTGCCCGCAGATTTTCGAGTTCACTGAAACGCTTGACCAGCGCCAGGCTGAAAAAGAAGAAAATGGCGAAGCCCGCCATCCAGTCCGAAATTGCAACCTGCGCAGCAGCGGCCCCGGCCAGGATTCGCAGCGTATAAAGCGCAGAGAGGATAATGACATCCACGATAACGATGCGTTTGCAATAGAGCGAATAAGCCAGGGTGACGCAGAAATACGTGAGCAGCCACACCATGAATCGCGGAACCATCGGCAGCGCCAGCAGAACACCGCCCGCGAATAGAACAGCCGCCAGACCGGCGCCAAAACGCGCGGAGAGATCCCCGGCAGCGAACGGACGGCGGCGTTTCGTGGGATGGCTGCGGTCCGAAGCAAGGTCCAGCAGGTCGTTGACTATATAGGTGCTGGAAGCCACCAGGCTGAAACTGAAGAAAGCCATCACGGACTGTAGCAACGTGCCCAGTCCAACGGCGTGCGCCAGCAGGAGCGGCAAAAAGATGAGCACGTTCTTGGCCCACTGATGGACGCGCACGGCGCGCCACAAGGAGGCTGCCGCGGAAGCTCGATCCCGAAAAACGTTCTCAACCGGAATGTTCTTGCGGCGCAACGTGTTTCGCAGGCCAGCGGCGGGATTAGCCAGCATCGCGCCCGCGGACACCTTCAGCAGCGGCAGATCGGTACGGCTGTTCCCGATATAGGCAAAGCCGCCGGGACCAAATTTCGTTTCCAGCAGATGCAGTTTCCGCGCACCCGTCAGGTTCGTGCAGCCATCGCTGGCAAACACTCCTTCAAATATCCCAATGTGATTTGCAACTCTGTCCGCAAGCGCGTGGTCCGCTCCGGTGGACAGATAAAGCGGCCGCCCCGTAGCTGCCTGCTCCCGCAAATAGACGATCAATGCCTGGTTGTAAGGCAGGTTCGCGACATCCAGCGGCGCGCGCGCCGTAACTTCCCGCTTCAGGGCAGCTTTTCCACCCGCTAGCCAGATGGGGAGCCTCAACAGGACAGCCGGCCGGGCGCGCGCCAGAACACAAAGGGAGTCAAGCAGGGTGTCGGACTTGACCAGCGTCCCATCCAGATCCACGCACAAAGGAAGACCGGAGGAAACCGTGATCGACGCCACTCGTTCTGCTGTCATACGGCGGTTCTCCTGGTTCCTAAACTTCATTTTGTCAAACCTGGGTTCCCCATCCTTCGCGGTTTTGCGAAGGGTGGCATGGGAAGCCACTCGAACGCTATCCTGTCATGTTCCAGCGTTCCAAAAGTGCTTTGATCCTACAGGATGCCTGTCCAACGGTTCGTCACAAATACACAACTGTCCGTCGAACTTGTTCTCCAAAAGCGATCCCTATGGAATCCGCAAATGTTTCCAGTTCACCAAGGCTGGCTTGAGCATGAATTGCATCCGGAGAAGTAACACTGAAGCTGGCCAGCAACACTCCAAGCTCAAGCGCGGAATTGATCGTCAACCAGGAAAGCTTCTGCGCAGACCTGTGACCCACCAGCGGCAACCCGGCAGCCAGACCCGACAATGTTCCAGCCAACAGCGCATCTCCAGCACCTCCTGTGGACACAACCGGGACTCGTGGAGCGGGGCAGAAAACCCATTCACCATCACTGAAACCGTACGCGCCGTCGGCCCCAGCGCTAATCACAATTTCAATTGCGGGCTGTGCCGCGGTCAATGCTGCGGAGCAATCGGCCAGGAAGTGTGGCGCGTTTTCAGCGGTGCATGCATGACCCACCAGAGCCGATGCTTCTTCCTTGTTGAGCGCGAGAAGATCGATGGATGAAAACAAGCTCAACTCCCGCGCCGGAGCAATCTCCGCCAGCGCAAATGAGGCCGCCCGAAAATTCCCACACTCCGTTGCCAGGTGCAGGAACCGGTGCCGAATGTCCAGCGGAACTTCCGGCAGGCATAAAGCAATGCATCGCGCCGCCGATCTTTTCATCAATTCCGCACCTTGGCGGAGATCGTTTTCATCGAGTGCCGCAGCCGCCGAATTGTTCGAGGTGATATTTCCGCCGGTCCCGTCCGGATAGACAAAACATGCGCTGAACAAGGTGCTGCGGTCAGGGTCTTTGCGGACCCCCTTCGTGTCGATCCCCGCTTCCTCCATCTGCTGGAGAAGCTGGCGTCCCGCAGCGTCGCCGCCGACAACGCCGATCGCCGCGACCTGTAACGACGACGCGGTCTTCGATGCCATCAGGGTTGCAATGTAGTGCTCGACGATGTGCAGCTTGCAGTAATCGCGGCCCTCCAGCAACGCTCCCAGCCTGCTCTCTTCGCGGCCCAGCGTGTGCGTGCCCTCCAACTGAAACGCGACACCCGTGCCGATGCCGCCGATGCCGACCACCTGGGTAAATCCGGATTTCGAATCGGGCCGAAGCGCTAATGCCATTGTCAGAACAGCTCCCAATCGGGATTTTCGCTGATAGGGTGACGCGCTGTCTCAAACGTGGCGGTAATACGGGCGTCTGGATGTTTCTGCAGCAGAGTCATGGGATATTCCGCGACGGGTTCACTGAACAGGGCGACGCGCAGCGCAGTCTGTTTCCAGGAGCCGGTGTCGCTGTAGACTCGAACCTTTTTCGCCGACAGGCATTCGCGCAGGCCAAGCGTCACCGACATAGAAGGCACAAACTGATAGGCAGCGCCGAAGCTCCGCTGCGCGAGAGCAATCAATGTGTCGATATTGTTTTCCTGAATGCGAATGGTTGAATTTTCCAAATCGCCGATTGTCGGATGATGAAAAGGATGGCGGCTCGCCTGATTGTAAGCAACGTGGCCATCCTGTCCCCAGCCGCCGACTGTGATATCTATGGGCGCTTCCGCAATGGCGACCCGGGTAATATCGATCGTCGTGGGCGACAGCCAGAACCGTTGCTCTTCCGGCACAGACAGCTGCGGCCAGATCGGGTCATAGAAATATTTCTCCATGAAAGTTCTAAAGTTATAAGGGTGATTCGCGGGAAGCATCTGCCCCTGCCAATCGAGGCATTCATCCATATGAAAAACCGTGAGTTTCTTCAATGAAATTGTGCGGGAATTCACCAGGTCGGCAAAGGGCTCATACCAGCATTTCGGGCCGCAGGGAATTATGGCCCGCGTAACGCGGCCATGTATGTTGTTTTCTTCAATAATTTCAACAAGCTCGCGTGCCATCAACTGTCCGAGTTCCCGCGAGTCCGTAACCTGCAGGTATGGCACCCGCAGCCCAGCGTGATTCGGCAGCGCCTCGGCGGGAATTTTGCACCACTCATACAAACGGCGCGGATCGACATACATGTTGCAACCTGCAACCTTGTCATTTTTCACAATTCAAACTCCAGAACCTCTGAAATGGCGATGTTATTCCGATGATAGATGGTGTTTGAATAGCTTAGCGCGCGTTCTATGACAGGCGTCGTTTTCAGCTTAAGAAGTTGATTTTTGTAACTGCGACAGTAGCGAATTCCCCACTGGCGATCCCAGCCCCGTACACGCGTCCCAACCCGGTCCCGCACTATATGTCCCATTATTGCCCTGCGTAATGTCGCGAAACGCCGCGCTGCCCAGCAACGGATAAATCCGCGGATTCAGAAAACCGACCGGCTTGCCCAGCTTCTGGTTCAGCAAGGCGATCAACCCGGCCCACAACGGCGCGACAGCGCTTGTGCCGCCGACTACCTCTGTCTGGCCATCGACCTGGATCTGGTAGCCGGTCTCCGGCGCCGCATCGCCCGCAACATCCGGCGTGGCGCGGCCTCCGCTTCCAGACTGCGTGGGAACGTTCGCGTTCGCCTGCCAGGAAGGCAGCGCAAACACGGTGCTCACTCCGCCGCCGGTTGCGCCGCCGCCCTGCGCTTCATCGTTCCATACCACTTCATCGGTCAGCGTTTTGCCGCTGGCGGTGATCTCCGTGCCGCCACAGGCAAGCACGTGGGGACTGGAAGCGGGGAAATCCACATGGTCCGCGCCATCGCTGATTCCATCCGTGGACCCGTTGTCGCCGCACGCAACCGTAATCGTTACGCCGAGCGCGGCCGCCGACTGGCATGCATCGTCGAACGAGGTCATCGCCTGCTGGGTCCAGCTCGATTCCGGCCCTCCCCAGCTGATCGAAATCACTGAAGGACGATTGGTCGTGTCGTGCACCGCCGTAGTCAGTGCATCGAGAAATCCCTGGTCTGAATTCGGCGCGAAATAGACGGCAATCTTCGCCGCCGGCGCAATACTCGCCGCCACTTCAATGTCGAGCATCACTTCGCTGTCCGCTCCGCTGGGATTGGTCGGCGCATTGGCTCCCCCATCGACAGAAACAGCAACAACGTCCGGCACAGCCAGGTGTTGCTGCTGGAAATATCGCTGCAGATCGCCGGTCGTGTAGCCACCTCCAAACTCCAGAATGCCAATCGTCTCGCCCGCGCCATCCGCGTCCAAGGGGAAACTGTAGAGATGCGCCACCTGACGCGGCAGGAAGGCCTGCGCTCCCGCGGCAGCCGGACGCAGATTCTTCATGTGGTCCAGGTCTGCGAGTCGTCGAAGATGTGGCCGCGCCTGGGGCCGAGTGTCGAATCCCAGAACGGAGTCGACGAGGTCAGCACATGTTTTCGGCATGGTGGGGACGCTGCTGCTAGCGCGGTAATTCAGTCCCCGGTGCTCAATCTCCTGTAGCCCCACTTGAAAAGCTACGCGCATCTGTTCCGCAGTTCCATAAACCACCAGAGTACGGCGCGCAAGGCTTGATGCTGTCTCATCGATGGCCAGCCCATGCTGTTTCGCAAACCGGCGAAGTTCATCGAACGCGGCCGGGTCCGCGGCATATCGAGCGAGAAATTCTTCCTGCGACAACTGCTTCCCGCCAAGCTGATCCAGATCCAGCGGGTTCTTGCGCTTCACAATAATGGAAACGCGGATAGGTTCCGTGGCAGGTGTCGGGCCCACGACGCGCGCACCTTCTGGCAACTGGCGGTTTTGTTCAAGCAGCGGAACACGCGGCGAGTTATCGGCTGGGGGATTCATGCGCAAATACCTCTTTCTTGTAGGAACTACTCTAAGAAGATGCTTCAAGGCCAACATAGGCTTTCTGGAATCGGTCCAGCAACCGGGTTGCACGAGAAATTGGCACGTCCCATCCACGCGAAAGCCGAATTCGCAGGAGGCAACCCTTTCTGGAATCCGCACGTCTCCGATAGCTGGAGCGGAAACACGCGCCAGGCAAGCACAATCTCAGCCTCTCGCCTCCTCCTCTCCAAAGAAAGGACAGGCCAATGCCCAATCAGGACACAGTGCAACCGGGCGACGTGACGAGACGGGTCGGAGTGGAAGTCATCCGCGCTCGCGGTGTCGATGTAGAACAACTCATCAAGGTGCTCGTCGCCAACGCGGCGGCGGAGTTTGCCAGCACATATTACTACTACACAATTCTGCGCATGAACCTCGCCGGCCATGAAGACTACAAGGAGATATGCGAGGACGCCCGGCTGGAAGACCGCGCGCACTGGGAACTGATCGTCCCGCGTATCTATGAACTGGGCGGCAGCCTTCCGAACGACTTGAAGGCGTTCCACGACCAGGCCGGGTGCGCCGCGGCCAAATTGCCCGACCCGCCAACCGCAGTTAACATCCTGACATTGCTGTTAGAGTCCGAGCGTTGCGCCATCCGAAGCTGGAGCGCTGTTTGCGACATGACCTTCGGCAAAGACCCGCGCACCTACGATATGGCGGCGCGCATCCTGAACGAAGAGATCGAGCATGAAGCGTGGTTCATCGAGCTGCTCGCCCACGAACGCGACGGTAAGTCGATACCGTCCGGCCATTTCCGCCGCGGCGAACCCGGCGAAGCGCCCTACAGCAAAAACCGGGGTTTCTATAACCCGTAACATTCGCCAGGCGCCCCAGGACTCGCTGTTGAGACCTGGGTGAGTCCGCGTAGGATCACAGCACCGAGACCTGACAAGCTTCACTCATGCCTGGCATCGAAACCGACATAACGAAGAAGCGGAGCTTTCGGGTCGTGCTGGAAACCCCCGAAGGTCTCTGCTCCTTTACTTGCGCCGAAAACGAATACATCTGGAATGCAGCCGAGGCAAACGGCGTGGTCCTCCCGGCCATCTGCCACCAGGGCCGATGCCTCACCTGCGCGGGCCTGCTGCTGGAAGGGACAGTCGATCACGACCGCCCGGACATGTATCTGGCCGAAGACAAAATCCACGGCTACGTTTTACTATGCCGCGCCATGCCGCAAAGCGATGTGCGCATCCGCACCCATCAGCAGTGGAAGATGCGAGCCTACCGCATCGCCAACGGACTGCCTGCTCCCTACGCATAAGCATTGCGTGGATCGGTAAAATAGTAAATATGATTCATAATCCCGCGCATCCCGGCGAAGTGTTACGCGAATATTTACGAGATTTAACAGTTGCAGAAGCGGCCAAACGGCTGCGGGAACTCGCGCCCACTTGTCCTGCATTTTGAATGGACACACCCGAGTGACGGCCGTCATGAGCCTGAGGCTGGCCGCTGCATCGGGCACCAGCCCAGACTTTTGGTCAAAAATGCAACTGCGCTGAAGAATCCAGAGAATATTGGCTGCGTCTGCACGCCATGACTCTCTGGATTCTTCGCTGCGCTCAGAATGACTCGCTTCAACTTTTTGGAAGTTACAGCTTCCGTAATGCCGCTCTGGTTGGATCGACTATCAGAGGTAGAGGTCCATGTAGACGGTCACGCGGATGTAAGGTGAAGGTTTTACATCCTCAGGCCGAAGGTGCTGAAAGCCTTCCGAGGCATAAAGCTGGATCGCATTTGTCAGGGAATGGTTCGTTTCCAGATAGAGTCGAGTTGCGCCGAGATTGCGGGCTGCCGCGATCACTCCGCGCAAGAGCTTTCGCCCGATGCCTTGTCCGCGCAAACTTTCATCGACGGCCATTTTCGCCACTTCGAAGACTCTGTCCTCCATCGCGACTAGAGCACAGCAGCCAAGGACTTGATTGGTTTCCGGATGTATCGCGAAATAGATATGGCCTCCCGGGTCCAGAATGTGCCGCCGGGGATCGCCCAAGGTGGAGCGGTCTTTATCTTCGAGTGTGAAGTAGGAGTTGATCCAGGCTTCGTTCAGCGTTCTAAAAGCGGCTTCATCGCCGGACTGAAATTCTCGGATATTGATGTTCATACACGTACAGCGGGCGCGGGCAGAATCTCGTCAACGTCAACCCATTTCGTGGGATACACGCCGGTATAGCAGGCCGTGCAGTAACTGTTATTTTCCACGCCATGACAGGCTTTCAGCAGGCCTTCGAGCGACAGATAGGCGAGCGAATCGGCCTCAATATATTCGCAAATTTCGTGCGGCGAATAATTCGCGGCGATCAGGTCTCGCTTGTTGGGTGTATCTACGCCATAAAAACATGGAGAGATTGTCGGCGGTCCACTAATGCGCAGGTGGACCTCTTTTGCGCCCGCGCCGCGCACCATGCGTACGATTTTGCGACTGGTCGTTCCGCGGATGATGGAGTCGTCGATCAAGATGATGCGCTTGCCTTCGAGCAGATTGCGCACCGGATTCAGTTTGAGTTTTACGCCGAAGTCGCGGACGCGCTGCTCCGGTTCAATGAAGGTGCGGCCGACATAGTGATTGCGGATCAGGCCGAAGCGGAAGGGAATGCCGCTTTCCGCAGCGTAGCCGATGGCGGCTGTGACGCCGGAGTCCGGCACAGGTACGACGAGGTCGGCGTCCACCGCGGACTCGCGCGCCAGATGACGCCCCATCTGTTCGCGGCTCTCCTGAACCCACCGGCCAAAGACTCTGCTGTCTGGACGGGAAAAGTACACATGCTCAAACACACAGCTGTTTTGCGCGACGCCGCTGGAAAACTGCCGAGATGTGACGCCGTCGCGCGACACCATGATCAACTCGCCGGGTTTCACTTCACGTTCGTAGGTGGCCCGCAAAAGATCGAAAGCACAGGTCTCCGAGGCGAAGACGATTGTTTCGGTGCCATCTTCATTGTTGATGCGCCCCATCGAGAGTGGTCGAAACCCGTGCGGGTCGCGGGCAGCAAAGATGCGGTCCCGCATCATCATCACGATGGAAAAAGCGCCTTCGATTTGGCCCAGCGAATCGGCGATGGCATCGACCAGCGTGGGCTGCTTGGAGTGCGCGATCAGTTGCACGATGATTTCGGAATCGCTCGTGGTCTGGAAGATCGCGCCTTCGCGCTCAAGGCGCGCGCGGAGGTTCCCAAGGTGGACGAGATTGCCGTTATGCGCAATCGCGATCAGGCCTTTGGTGGAGTCCACTCGAATGGGTTGCGCGTTCAGCAGGGCCGAGTCGCCGGTCGTCGAGTAGCGGGTATGGCCGATGGCCAGCGGGCCGGGCAGCTTTTCCAGCACATCGTCGGTGAAGATTTCCGCCACCAGACCCATGCCCTTGATGTTCCACATGTTCTCGTAATCCGCGGTGGCAATCCCGGCGGACTCCTGCCCGCGATGCTGCAGGGCATAGAGCGCGAGATACGCCTGCCGAGCGGCATCCGGATGATTGTGGATTGCGACCACGCCGCACTCTTCGCGCAACTTGTCGAAAGGAATATCGTCGTCTGAGATATCTTCAGACGCGATGGGTTTTGGATTCTGCATGAGATGGCTCGATGCGTTCATTATGCCTCACCCGCATGCGATGGTTCGAGGTGAAACGTAGAATCGAGCGCACTGGCGAGTCCACGAAGCCATGGCTGGCGAAGGTTGAGGATGGATTCGGAGATGACTGGCTGACCGTGGATGCTTAGCTCAATTCGGTCGGCGATGGTGACGCCGAGCGCGATGACATCGAGCAGGCCGTGACCGCAAATTTTTGTGATTTGCTCGATGGCTTCTTTCGCGCAGGTGACGATCGCCTGCGAAGCGTGTTCGGCGAAGAGGACGAGTGCCGCGTTTTTTTGCGGGGGAAGCTCCGCGTGCACGCCGATATTATGGGCGAAGGTTGCTTCCGCGAGGGCGATGGCGAGGCCGCCATCGGAAACATCGCGGGCGGAGTGGAGCAGGCCGGCGCTGGCGAGTTCGGCGAGATGTCTTTGTAGCTCGGCCTCGGCCGCGAGCGAAAGCGCTGGTGGAGTTCCCCACAAAGTTCCGAGGAGATGTTTGGCGTATTCCGAAGAGCCGAATTCGTTGAAGCTGGATGTATTGCCGCTGGGAACGGCGACCCCAGGTGAGCTTCGCGCACCTGGGGCACCCAGGATGTTTGTGCCCAGAATTTTGGGGCGGAGGAGCAGGACTGCGTTGCCGGCTTGTTGAAAATCAGATGGAATGGATTTCGTGATGTCATCTAAAATTCCGACAATGCCGAGCACCGGTGTGGGATAAATTGCTTCGCCGTTGGTCTCGTTGTAGAGCGAAACATTGCCGCCGGTGATGGGCGTTCCCAGCGCGGTGCAGGCTTCCGCCATTCCATCGATGGCGCTTGAAAGCTGCGCCATGATCTCCGGTTTTTCCGGGTTGCCGAAGTTCAGACAATTGGTCGCGGCGACCGGTGTTGCTCCGGCGCAGGCGACCTTGCGCGCGGCTTCCGCAACGGCGTGGGCCGCCCCAAGTCTGGGATCGAGATAGCACCAGCGGCTGTTGCCATCGAGCGCCATCGCCAGGCCGCGCTTCGTCCCCTTGATGCGCATGACGCCGGATTCCGCGCCGGGGCCTTGGACGGTGTTGGTCTGCACCATGCTGTCGTACTGTTCGTACACCCAACGCTTGGAGCAGATATTGGACGAGGCCAGCAGACGCTTCAGATCTGCGGCGAAGTCGCGAGGCGCGTTGAGCTGCCGCAAAATCTCTGGCGTCGGTTCGCTCGGCACCGGCGCTTTCCAGGTGCCAATGGGCCGATGATAGCGAGGCGCGTCGTCGGTTAAAGATGTGTTGGGAATATCCGCTACAAGAACGCCATGATGCAGAATGCGCAGGCGAGGTTCGGCGATAACTGTGCCGACGGTCACCGCGTCAAGACCCCATTTGGAAAAGACGCGCGTTACCTCATCTTCCCGGCCCTTGTCGGCGACCAGCAACATGCGCTCCTGCGATTCCGAAAGCATCATCTCGTAAGCCGTCATACCGGTTTCGCGCTGCGGAACCTGATCCAGCTCCATCTCAATGCCAACGCCGCCGCGCGCGCCCATTTCGCAGGAAGACGATGTCAGCCCAGCCGCGCCCATGTCCTGAATGCCGACAATCGCCCCCGTTCGCATGGCTTCCAGGCAGGCTTCGAGCAGCAGCTTCTCCATGAACGGATCGCCCATCTGGACGTTGGGCCGCTTCTGCTCGGAGCCTTCGTGGAACTCTTCGCTGGCCATGGTCGCGCCGTGAATTCCATCGCGCCCGGTCTTAGCGCCGACGTAGAGAACGGGATTGCCGACGCCAGTGGCTTTCGCGTAGAAGATTTCGTCCTTGCGTACCATGCCCAGAGCGAATGCGTTTACCAGCGGATTGCCGGAATAACAAGGCTCAAAGCGTGTTTCACCGCCCAGATTGGGTACGCCGAAGCAGTTGCCGTAACCGGCAATCCCGCTAACCACGCCTTCGAGAATGCTGTGATTCTTATGGAGCAGCGCCGTGTCCTGCTTCCTGGAATTTTCCGGCGCGATGGGCCCAATACGCAGCGAGTCCATGACAGCCAGCGGCCGCGCGCCCATGGTGAAGATGTCGCGCAGGATGCCGCCGACTCCGGTAGCCGCACCCTGGTACGGCTCAATATAGGAAGGATGGTTATGCGATTCAATTTTGAAGGCGCAGGCCCAGCCGTCGCCCACGTCGATGACGCCCGCATTTTCTCCCGGGCCCTGCACCACGCGTTCACTTTCGGTAGGGAGGCGCTTCAGATGCACGCGTGAGGATTTGTAGGAGCAATGTTCGCTCCACATCACGCTGTAAATGCCCAGTTCGGTGAGGCTCGGCGTGCGTCCCAGCGCGGTTAAGATGCGCTGATATTCGTCCGGAATCAGACCGTGCTGCTGCAGCAATTCCGGCGTGATCTGTGCCGGCTGAGGGATCGCAGAGGGGGACGCAGGTCTCATCATTAGGAGGTGGGGACATCTTTATTGTTACACGGAGCGGAACGGGTTTATGAGTCCGCTGTTTTGTATTCGGCTTTCATGCGTGGCAAAGTCGCAGGGCCACTGTTCGGTTTCGATTCTGTTACACTTTGATAAGCACCGAAGGCACAGAATCTCTTCTGCTTCCGGTCTCCGCACTGCAATCATCGCGTATTTTCGGGGAGTGGCTCAGCCTGGTAGAGCACCTGGTTCGGGACCAGGGGGTCGGAGGTTCAAATCCTCTCTCCCCGACCAATTCTTTCTCTCATAGTTCAAAAGACTTATGCGACTTCCATCGCTTCGTCTTTTTCCTCCTCCATCATGTCCGCAATTGTCCCAACGGAAGAGCATGCGGTAAGCAAAGAGCAGTAAAGGGTATATTTCGAACCTGAGATGGACCTTCCTCGCTTAAGAAAAACGCTGTACTCGCAAATATCTCTTGAATCGCCGGCAGTCATAAATATGAAGTTGAGACAACAAAAACGGACGAAATACAGAACCGTGATTTTTAGAGGCTTTTTGGATTCGCGATCCAGCCTGCCAACGCGAGTCACTTTCTTGTCGTGCACTCTTTCGCCCCGCAGATAAATGAAACGGTCGATTCCGGCGACTCCAGGAAATCGCATTGGCACCGATACCAGCATTCTCCTTTATGGCTCGACGCAGGGCGCCGACGACATGGGATCGGCTCTTACCGTAGAAAAATTGAATCTGCAAAACAACTATGGCATCCGCCCAAATGAGTACTCTTTTGCGGACGGCAGCGGCGGCGGGGAAACAACCGCAGTCAACCAGGCGGTGACGCAATTGCTTGCCGACATGTACGACAGCCCCACGTTTCCCCAGTATTACGTCTCGTTGCCCATCCCCGGCGTCGACGATTCCCTCGCACCCGCCAAAGGACAGGTGCGCGCCAAGCCTGGCACCTTAGTCGACTATGGCGCGGGCAATCATTTTTACTGTATGAGACCGTTTCCAGTGGACCCCGACTTGTTGCACTTGCAGGATTCGTTGTTCGCTGGTGGAGATGGACGATTTATTTTGGCTGGGGCTCTTCTTCCTGTGGAACGGTGATTCCTTCTCCTGGAAACGGCCAATTTTTATTCAACAAAATTTCCTTTTCGCGCTCTTCTTTGGAAATCTTATTGATCTTTAGATTTTCAAAAAAATGAACTCCGGTTTTTCCTGCTGTTGCGATGTCGAGATCGCCATCTCCATCGAAATCCGTCGTGACAAACTGCGTTCCCGCACCCGCCGTGCCGTTGACTGAGATCGCATAGCGCGTGAACTTTGCCGTCTGGCGGTCAATTTTGTAGTAGTAGACGACGAGCGGGTCGTACGAACCCGGATCATGTCCTGAATGGCCGCGATATCGTTTCCCGGTCAACAGTTCAGGTTTGCCGTCTCCATCGAGATCGACCAGCTTGAGCGCGTGGATTTGCGAATAGGACTCATCGATGACATGGCGAACCCAACGGCGGTTTGCGCCGTTGCCCTGCTGCTCCAGCCAGTACAGTCCGTAACTGTGTCCTTGCCCGTAGATGATATCCGTCTTGCCATCGTTGTTCACGTCATAGCCGATGATTGGGAATCCCGCATCGCCCAGGTTCCAGTCCGGATGCCACTTCCACTGATCGCGATTAGCGTCGATATTTTCAAACCATCCGTAGGGTGTGAGAACGTCAGCCTTCCCATCGCCGTTGATATCGGCAATGCCGATGCCATGACCATCCTCCGCTTTGCTGCCGGAAGCAATTCTATGAACGATGCCGCCCGGATTTCCAACATCTTTGTCGCGGCTATGATCCTCGCCGAGGTGGTGCACGATCGGCTTGGGGCCGGAGAAATCTACCCACAAAACGCCGGAATGATTGTAGTGCGCAAGCACCAGCTCGGGTTTGCCGTCGCCGTTCAGGTCACCCATCCAGGTGCCTTCGGTGTCGTAACTGTTCGTGATGAAATGCCGTTTCCACATCACGTTCGGCTTCTTCGGATTCTCATACCACCAGAGGCCGTTGGCAATCCAGCCGGTGGTGACAACGTCCGGCGCGCCGTCGTGATTCACATCGATGGTCCACTCGCCGCAATCGGAGACAAATTCGTCATGAATGCCGACGGTGCGGTATTGATGCCTTTTCCACTCGCCACCTTGTGGGCCGGGATTCTCGTACCAGTACGCTCCACTCAGAATGTCCGGATGTCCGTCGCCGTTCATGTCCAGCGTCGTGATGCCTTCCGCGTGATCGGTTCCCAGGCGATGGACAAAGAATGTTGTCTGGGGAACTCCATAAGGTCCGTTGCCGGGTGTTGTTCTGCGCGGTGTAGCTGCCGGTTGCGCACCTGCAATGCCAGCCAGCGCCACGCAAGTGAGAAATACGGAATAACGAAATATCTTTGACATAACGGTTGGGCCTTCCATGCTTCTGTTCTATCACTTGTTTTGGGCACCCAACCTATCACCCCGATAGAATCAAACCCAGAGAATTCATGACAGAAAATCAGACAGGCAAGCCTGGACAGAAAGCAGGGGTTGGCAGCCGACGCCAAATGGCTGCAAGCAAGCGTCCGCAATGGCTGCGGCTCTCTCACGAGCACACGGCTTTCTCGGCCATGCTGCTCCTTATGATTTCTACCTTGTTGTCGCGTGTCATTGGACTGGTGCGGGTAAAGGTCATCGCATATTTATTCGGCGCTGGCTCGCTGACGGACGCCTACACCGCGGCTTTTCAGCTGCCCGACATGCTGACGTATCTGCTGGCGGGCGGGACGGCGTCCATCACCTTCATCACTATTTTGAGCCGCTATCGTGAACAGGGTCGTGAGCATGACGGCGAAGAAGCCATGTCGGTGATCCTCAGCGTCATGCTGCTGGTGCTGGGTACCGCGATCATGCTGGGGGAGGTGTTCGCACCGTTCTATGTACGAGCTTTTTTTCCCGGCTTCCATGCGGAAAAGGCTGCGCTATGTACGCATATGACGCGCATCCTGTTGCCTGCGCAGCTGTGTTTTTTTGCGGGGGGCGTGTTGGCAGCGGTGCTGTTGGTGCGGAAGCAATTCGCTTGGCAGGCTGTATCGCCGCTGATCTATAACCTCGGCATTATCTTGGGTGGCATCCTGCTGGCGAAATATCTCAATGTATCTTCGTTGGCAGTAGGCGCGCTAATGGGCGCCATCACCGGGCCGCTGCTGCTGAACTACATCGGTGCGCATCGGGCCGGTCTGCGACTGCGCTTTTCGCTCGACTGGTCAAATCCGGGCCTGCGGGAGTGGGTGCGGATGTCGATTCCGCTGATGATCGGCGTCTCGCTGGTAACGGTAGACAACTGGATCCTTTCTTATTTCGCTTCGCACGGTAGCGGCGATATTGCGAAGCTCAGCTACGCAAAGACGCTATTTACCACCCCGATGGCCATCCTGGGGCAGGCGGCTGGCGCGGCCTCCATGCCCTTCTTCGCCGCTTTGATCGGCAAAGGCATGCATCGTGAATTCGGCTCGTCCGTCAATCGCATCGTGACACGAATTTTTGCTTTTGCCTTTCTGCTTTCGGCGTGGATGATTGGTCTGGCATATCCGGCGGTCGATCTCGTGTTGCGCGGGGGGTCCTTTCACCATTCCGATGTGGGTCAGACCGCTCTCTACTTCACATTGTTTGCTGGGTCGCTTTGTTTCTGGTCCGCACAGGCCATTTATGCACGCGCGTTTTACGCGGCCGGCAACACATTTACACCTATGGCTGCCAGCACGTTGATTGCCGCTGCTTCAATTCCGCTCTACTGGTTCCTCTTCCATCGCATCGGAGTTATGGGTCTGGCGATTGCTTCCGATTGCGGCATTGTCGTGCAAACGCTGGCGCTGGCCTGGTTGTTACACTCCAAGCGCCTTGTTTCCTGGAGCGGGCTCGAATACTCCGAGATGGCCCGTTCGCTCGGCGCTGCCATTGCTTCGTTCGCGGTGCTTTATGGAGTGGTGCGGGTTTTACCGCGAGCCGCTTCGTTTCCACACGATTTGCTGCAACTGGCCTGCGGCACTGCGGCCTGGATGGGTACAGCCTGGCTGGTGTTGTACGTCACGCGATCCACGTTGCCTCGGCAACTGACGAGCCGCTTTCGCAGCCGCAATGCGGTGATCACTCCTACGGTTTTGGAGTAGCGGCTTCGCTCAGAATGATTGCGGCGAATTTAAAGCTGTCGCCGCACTGGCTATTGCGCAGTCTGAATCGCTTCTTCGTGTTGACTGGTTTGCACCTCGGGGACGCTGCCATCATTTACGATTACCCGGCCTGGTTTGCTGTCGAGCAGTACGCGCAAGGCGGCGCGGGTGTGGGCCGGGACCTGCAGGCGCTTGGTCTGGGTTGACGATGTGGCTTCCACAGTGACGGGAATCTCCGCTGAACAGAAGCTGTCGTTCTGCACATCGATCGAAACGAGATAGTTATTTGTCGCGCTGTTCTTCGTCAGCAGGGGACGCCGATATGCGCTGGCGATGTGCAGGTCGGGCAATCCATGGTCGCGATAAACCCAGTCGTCGAAAAACCATTCGAGATTTTTGTTGGAAGCTTTCTGCAGCAAAGTCTGGAAGTAACTGGCCTCACGGTCGTCTGCCGCGTTATACGTCTGGAGCGCCTTGGCGAAGAACTCGTCGCCGACGATGTCGCGCAGCATCCACAGCACATCGACTGCTTTGTCGCGATAGTAGATGTCGCTCCAGGCGTTGACGAGGCTTTGACCGGGATCGACTCCGGGATCGCTGGTTTCTGCCAGGGCGAGCGCGGCGCGATGAGAATCCATCTGGCCGATCGCGGTGGCGCGTCCAGCGCGCTGCTCGATCCACAGCAGAGTCATCAATTGCGCGACACCTTCATCCAGCCACGGACGCGGCGAGGTGAAGTACGCATGGCCCAGCATATGCGCCAGCACCGGTCCCACGCTATCGCTCGCAGCATTGGTCTGCAAAGGGAAGAAGAGCAGATTGCGTTCCTCGAACGGCAGGTCATCGCTGTCGGGCAGGTCCACCAATACGACGGGGCGTTTGGAATGGGAACCCAGCCATTGCTCGACAAGCGGACGATCATTCTCGGCGATTTGCTCGAAGGACGGCGCCGCCGACTCATTTCCTGGACGGGTATAGATGTCCAACCCTGGGAAATGCTGATGACCGGCATTCATGACAAACAAGCTCAGTGGTGAAAAACCCAGGGTGGAGGGCGGCAGCGTGAAAGACACTACTTGCAAAATCGCGCCGTCGGTTTCGCTGACGGCAGCTGGGCTTGTGTTGGGGGGAACCGGGTTCTTTCCGGACGATACACTGTCCGGTTCGACCACACGTCCGTTTAGAAACGCGATGGTGGGTTTCTTTTGGAGATACTCGACCAGCACATGCATGGTGACACGCGCCGGGGACTCACGAAGTTTCCATTTGCCAACGGAATCGAACATTTGCGGCCCCTGGCCCAGCAGTACCGGTGCGGTGGAGACAGGAAACCAGATCACATTGCCGAAGCCACGCAGCGCGGTAAAGTCCGGGCCAAGGCGGTCCCACTCCGAAGTGGCGGCTATTTTCGCTGGAGCACCGAGACGCAGCAGGCGCTCCGATGACTCCTGGATCGAGCCGGAGTAGATCACGTCCATCTGGATGGTTGCTCCTGGCGCAAGCGGCGTAGCCAGCGAAACCACGGCTTCCGTAAGCTGGCCGGTATGATCGATATCGCTTTCGATAGACTCGGTCTGGAACTTTACCGAGCTGCCGTCCACATGAATGGAATACCAATGCAGCGAGGAGGAAAGCTGGAGCGCGAGGTGGCGAACAGGCTTGTCGCTGCTGTTCTGGGCCGTCAGGTGGGCATGTACGTCTAAAGAATGCTGCGTCGGCTCCAGATGAATTTCAAAATTATAAGAACTGTAGGTAAGCGAGGTGCGTTCCGCATCCGAAACGAGCGCCGCGACTGATGGGACAGCGGGCCGCCTTTCTTGGTTTGTTGTCTGCGGTGCAATGACGGCTTGGGCAGATGCGACCCCGACTGTTCCATAGAGGACGATCCAGAGGCTAAGAAAGAATAGAGCTGCGACGGTGCCGGAATGCACTCTCCCAGGTCTCAGAAGCGAGACCTGGGGCACCCAGGAGAAATATTGTTTCATGACCCGAGGCCTTTTAACGGACGCCTGGGCTTGGCGGAATCTGGAACACTCGATGCGGCTGCAGGAGGCGGAGCCGAGATACTTCGGCGTTGTCGCGCCGCTTCATACATGACAACAGCCCCGGCCACAGATACGTTGAGCGAAGAGACCTGGCCCGCCATGGGAATGCGCAGCAAGTGATCGCAGGTGCGGCGGGCGAGATCGTGCAGTCCGCCGCCTTCGCCGCCCAGAACCAGCACGCAATTGCACCGGTAGTCAAACTGGTCATAACTTTGGGCACCGCGTTCATCCAGGCCGACACACCAGACGTTCTGCCGCTTGAGTTCTTCGAGCGCCCGCACCAGATTGGTGACGCGGGCGATGCGGACATGTTCGGCCGCGCCGGCGGATGTCTTCACCACGGTCCCATTGACAGAGGCTGCCCGCCGCTCCGGCAGGATGACTCCATCGATGCCGGCACCGTCGGCTGTGCGCAGCAACGCGCCCAGATTATGAGGGTCTTCGACGCCATCGAGCGCCAGCAGAAAAAGATGCTGGCCGCGCGGCTGGGTCAGCTCTTGTAAAGACGAATAGCCCCGTTCCGCTACCACCGCCACCACGCCCTGGTGGGCCTCCGTGCGGGCTAGCCGAGTGAGCTGGTCTTTTGGCTCCAGGCGAACCTGAATTCCCGCCGCATGACACGCGTCGAGGATGGTCTGAAGCCGCGCATCCTTACGATGCCGGGCGACCAGAACGGACTCCAGGCGCCGGTTACCGGAGCGAATCGCCTCTTCCACCGGGTGCAATCCGTACAACAGTTGCATAATAAGTAGTGTACCCTCGGGTCCCGGGCTGGCGGCAGACTGGCAGAGTGTTCCAGCGGCAGCCAAGGTCGGATTTGGTTTTGAGGGCCTAAATTATTTTCGCTTCCGGTTTAGCGAACCCACGTCTCAAAGTCGAGATATGGGGCACCCGCACCCCTGTGGCGTGCGATACCTTGTAGGAGGCTCGATTGACATTCAAGCAGCTGAAAGACAATTTTTTGCCAGAGCGCGTCTTTTTCCGTGAGACTGCCGTCAATACCAGTGACACCATGACAGCCGTTTCTACAGCAACCCTGACGCAGACCGAGCAGGCGCAAAGCGCGAATCTTGAAATTGCGGCTGGCCTGCGCCGCCACGATCCCGATCTGATCGAGCAATTGATTGAGCTGTATCAGCATCGGTTGTTTCGCTATCTTCTGTTTTTGACCGGTAGCCGAGATCTGTCGCAGGACCTGTTTCAGGAAACATGGCTGCGTGTTCTGGAGCGGGGTTCTCAATACAGCGGGCGCGCCCGTTTCGATACCTGGATGTTTGCTGTCGCCCGCAATCTGATGCTGGACCAGACGCGGAAACGTCCGATGGTGAGCCTGGATGAGGTCATGGATCCGGAGAGTGCCGGCGGCAAGTATCCCGGCAACGCCCGTCCGCTCGAAATTGCCGGAGATACACCTTCTCCGTTCGATCATTTTCACTCGCAGGAGCAGGCCGCGCGGATCGGACACGCGTTGCTCGGACTACATCCTCTCTATCGCGAAGTGCTGGTGCTGCGCTTCCATGAAGAGATGTCGCTCGAAGAAATCGCGCAGGTCAGCAGCGCTCCTCTCTCGACCGTAAAGTCTCGTCTGTATCGCGGGATGGCCGCCCTGAAGCCGGCGCTGGAAATGAATCGAGAGGTGCGGCTGTGAAAAACATGAAATGTACGGCCTTGAGACTAGATCAGCCTGAAGTGGATTCTCCGTTGCAGGAAGAGCATTTTACGGCTAGTTTGCTTGCGATCGGAGGCGTGGCGGACCGTGCGATGGTATGCCGCACCCAACGCCTGGTGCGAGAGCATGCCATGGAGATCGCGGAGCGCCGCAGACGTGCGCGCCATGGGATAGGATTGACGATTTTAGGGTTTTCGCTGCTGTTACTGGTCCTGACTCCAGTAATCTGGGGCGGTGTTCACCTGCGGCTGGAAGATGGCTGGCAGAGTCTTACCGATTTTGAGACGCAGACTACGTACATGATCGTCTGGCTATTTCCTGTCACTCTGGTCGGATTGGTTCTAGGTTGCGTCCGCATGCGGGCCGGACGTGGAAGCAGGCGGATTGACCATCGGGTAAGCTCCCGGCTGGATTCTCTGGTCCGCTGAAAGCGTAGTCGTTCAATGGAACGAGCCAGTAAATGATCGTGTTTCTTGTTACGTAAGTTGGAGCGGTTCCAGTAATTGAAAGACTGTCATTCTGAGCGCAGCGAAGAATCCAGAGGGTAATGGCGGTACAATCCCGGCGAACGTCCTCTGGATTCTTTACTCCGCTTCGCTTCGTTCAGAATGACTCTAATTGCATCCGGCTAGACAAACTATGAATCAGCTATAGTTCTGTAGATCGAATGCGGCGTTCAGTCGTCTCGCTGCAAGAAAGCGTATTGATCCACGATGGCCCGCAGCGACTCCAGTTCGTCCTTCTCGGTGAGTGAAGAGCTCAAGCTCATTCCCCGCTGGTCGATTGTGCTCGCCTTTGTGGCCTTCGTCGGCATCCAGTATCTTTTCTTTTTCGTCCTGCATAAGAACCACGACAGCCCTCTTCCCGTGCATGTGTACTTCGGCACTTCGTGGGGCGCGCTGGTCGCCGTCTACATGCTGATGATCGGATACATCAGCGAAGACGCGCCGCGCCGCAACATGGGCAAATGGCTCTGGATCATGTTGTGCATCGTGCTCCAGGGCGGCATCGGCCCGGTGATTTACTTCCTTCTGCGGCAGCCGGTGCTTTCGCAGTGCGCCTGCTGCGGCGCGCATGTAGACAGCAATTTCAATTACTGTCCGCAATGCGCCTATAAAGTCCTGCCGAACTGCGGCATCTGCCATGAGAGTGTCCACGTCTCCGATCTCTATTGCACGCATTGTGGGCACAATCTGGCTGAGGACAACAGCCCCGCCCGTCTGCGCGCTTACGGAAACTGAACGCAACTTCTCTTTGGCGATCAGCCCCAAACATTCTCCTGCGATGTAGAGTTGACCTAAGACATGACGATTCGCGCCCTCATTGTCGATGATGAACAACTGGCACGGCAGGAGCTTGAGTATCTGCTCCGCCGCGCGGACGACGTGCAGATTGTGGCCCAGGGGAAGAACGGTGTGGAAGCGGTCGAGTTGATTCGGACCCATCAGCCGGATGTGGTCTTCCTCGACGTACAGATGCCCGGCCTTGACGGCTTTGCAGTGCTGAAAAAGCTGCTCGACAAAAGCCGTAAAGTGCCGCTGCCGAATATCGTCTTCGCAACTGCATTCGACAAATATGCTGTTCGCGCATTCGAGGTGAATGCGGTGGACTATCTTCTGAAACCTTTTGAAGAGGCGCGCGTGCGGCAGACATTGCAAAAGATCAAAGGCAGATTGTTGGAGGCCTCCGCGAACTCTACCGGCGTGGGTGCGGCGAATGGCGGCAATCCTCCGGCATCGGATGCCGATCTCAACGGACTGCTGAACGCAGGCGCGACTTCAACTCAACCGTCCCATCAATCGTCCAATGGGATGGACGAGCGGCTCGATGCATTGGTCCGGTTGCTGGAGCATCAGCAGGTTTCCGCGCAGGTTCCAGCAAAGACCGCGGCAAAGATTGTTTTGCGGGTGGGGGGCAGGCTTCTCTTGGTGGAACAGCGGGACATCTGCTTTGCCTCGATCGAGGAGGGTACGATCAGCGTCGTGACTCACTCGATTGAAGGTCATTCAAACTGCCGCACGCTGGAGGACCTGCTCGACCTACTCGCCCCCGAACTCTTCTGGCGCGCACACCGTTCTTTTGTGGTGAACATCCATCGCATTCAGGAAGTGGTGCCATGGTTCAAGTCGAGCTATCAGTTGCGCATGGATGACCGGCGGCATACCGAGATTCCCGTTAGCCGGGCACAGACGAAGCGGTTGCGCGAATTGTTCAATTTATAGCTCAGAGAGAATCAAGCTTCAATCGTAACGTTCGAAGTGGATCTGCTTGCGGTCCCAACCCAGATTCGTCAACTGCTCGCGATTGGCAGAAACCATCTCATTCAATCCGCAAATATAGGCATGTATTCCGGGGCCGCTGCCATTCGGGGAGATAATTTCAGGGTCCCCCTGCAGCACATTTTGCACATGGGTCTGCACGTAACCGCGCAAGCCTTCCCAGCCCTCGTGGGGTCTGCTCAATGTGGGTAAGTAGTGAAAATTGGGATGCTCGGCGGCGGTCTTTTCAAAATAACGCTGATAATAAATTTCCGACTCGTGACGAGTGCCGTACATCAGCCAGAACATTTTTCCCTCGCTTCTATCTTCGCCTTCGGCGGGGAATAAGTGCTCGACAAATCCACGCATCGGAGCAACTCCAGTGCCGGTGGCGATCATCATGGTGTCGGTAAGCGGCGGTTTCAGGACGAACAGGCCATGCGGCCCGTGAAACCGGACGGTGGCCCCGGGTTCCAGATCGCAGAGGAGGTTCGAGAAAAACCCGTTCTCTACGCGGTTCAGGCAGAGATCGAAGTAGTTCTTTCGCGAGGCAGATGCGATTGAATACGCCCGCGTCTGATGTTTGCCGTGGCTGTCCGTGGCTACCATGGACACGAACTGGCCGGCCTCAAAGCAAAAACTTTCCAACTCGGCTACTTCGAATTCCAGGTGAAAACACTGGGCAGGTTCGGACAGGAGCACCTTATCGATCAGACGTGCGGTATAAATCTTGCGTTCCACAAAACCCTCTTTGTCAGGCTGGAGTCGTACTTAAGTTTATAAATGAGAATCCAGAATTGAAGAAGATTGTCCACGGTTCTAGCGTCTAGCCGTTCGTTATGGACCCTACCCAATCGACCCTATCTGGCGGCGTTCTGTTTTAATACGGCGGTGCTGGTCTACAACCGTCTTTCCCGCGATCTCATCCATGGCAGTTAGGCGCTAGCTGGGCGCCGCCAAGAAGGTTTGCGAGGGATGCGGATCAGTTCGCCGCACTCAAACATCTATAGAACACTGCGATTTCAGATCGAACGGAGTGGAGGCAACTTTGAACACCGAACCATATAAACAACGATTGTTAGCCGAAGAGGAACGTCTGCTGAATGGATTGGAACGGGCTGGCGCAGCGGCGCGTGAAGCGGGCGACGATTCCACCGGAGATGCGGTTGACCGGAGCGTCAGCGGCGAAGGGAAGGAAGACCAGTTTCAGGAAGCGGACACAGAATGGGCTTCGTTGCGCCAGGTGCGAGACGCATTAGGAAGAATTGAGGAAGGCACGTACGGCAAGTGCGTGGTCGATGGCGGACCCATCGAGGAGAAGCGTCTCGACGCGATTCCCTGGACTCCTTACTGCATGAAGCATCAGCAGTCGCTTGAAAGCTCCCGGCTTCCGCGAACGCCGCCGCTCTGACGCGGGTGCGCAAAGAACATTTTCAGGGATTCGGCGAGAAGCACGACCAGCGCAAAAGCACGATGGATTGACACTGAAATAGGAAGAGCGGCGGGGAATTTCTTCCACCGCCGCTCTTCTTTATGTGTTTAGTTTCCAGCAGCCGAAAATTAAGAGCTACCAGCGATCGCGTTTTTCAAACCGGGTTCCCGGTGTGAAAGAGACTCCGCGCAGAACTTCTCCAAAGCCGGCCTTGCGAAGAGTAAAGAACTTTTCGCGGGCAGCTGCCGCGGAGCTGGTGTTCTTCAGGGTATCGGTGATGGCCACCAGCAAATTCGGGTCCGCGCCTGTATCTCCATTACCGCTGATGGTGGAAGTTGTGGCCCAGATGGTGACCGTACCATCGGGCTCGACCCGGCCGGTCAGCTGGCGGAGACCATCTGTCGCGGGTGCCCATGGCAGGCCAGTTGCGGCGTTTGTTCCAGTCGGGTAGCGGCGGTCAACGAGGTAAGACGTACCCAGGTTCAGCCCGGCTTGCAGGGTGTATGCAAGGTTCCAGCTACTTGTCGTGGAGTTGAAAACCCATTTCTGCAATCCAGCTGTCTTTTGCGCGGCAGCATGGGTGTAGAGATCGCTTCCGCCGGTATAACCGTCACCTTCATCGGCTACATAGAGGGTGTTGGCGTCTGCAAACCAGATGCCGAAGGGATAGCTGAGCGTAGCGGCAGTCTTCGCCGGTATCGAGGGAAATCCAGCAAGGATGCACATATTGCTGGGAAGGCCCACGGTCTGCAGGTTGCCGAGGTCATAGTTGAGCGGGGCTGTGGGCAACTGGGCGGAAGCAGCGGGAAGTCCGACGCCTTTGGGACACGCAGTGCCGGTTGTATCGACGAAGTAGACAGTATTGACACCATTACTGCCGCTGCCTTTCGAAAAGTAAAGTACGTTGTTAAAGATATTGATGCCGCGGAAGTTGTTGTCCTTGCCGATTTTGTCCGCCTTGCTGCCAAGTTCGGTTACTGAGAAGCTGGCCAGCGGAGTCGGTGTTCCTGGATTCTGCGAACTTTCCGGTTCCTTCAACGCATCCATATATTGGGTGCCGGCACCCAAGATGATGCCGTCCGGCTGCGGGTTGCTGCCATTACCGGCATTTCCGGCTGTGTAGAAGACGCTTGCATCATCGGAATCGCGGTCGCCATCGCCATTATTCAGAATTGCCGAGCGACCGTTGTTTCCGCTGTATGCATTGGTTTCCGTAAAGTGGAAATTCCCGTTCCGATCCACTTGCGCAACGGCGCGGTAATAACTGTTGCCAACTGGATTGGTCGGATCGATGGCTAACGGTGTGTTGGAGTTCGAGACGTCGAGTGCGTCGACCGGCGCGACATAACCCATAAAGGTGAGATATCTGCCATCGGTGGACAAATGAAGGCCCAGCTCCGATTTCGAGCTAAAGCTGGTGACCAATTGATCGGTGGCGCCTTTGATTCCGCGCTGCAAACTATTCGGCACCTCAATGGAATTCAGCAGCCAGCCATATGGCGTGATTTGATCGAGGTAAATTTTGGACGTAATGCCGAAGCTTCCATCGTACGTGTCGTTGTTAAAAACAAAGGGATAGACGCCGTTATAGGGTGCGCCTGCTGACGCGGCGCAACCACCCTGCGTACTGGCGCAGTTCGGCGGCAGAATTGTGCCCACCATAACATTATTTGCATTGTTGTCGTATACGCTGCGGCTCACTACCAGATTGCCTGGCCAAAACTGCGAATTTCTGCCAAACGGAAAATTCTGTGCGCTTGCCGGCATGCTGCCTACGAGAGTTCCAAAAGAAATCACGGCAATTCCTTTTGCTAATGCTCTCCAACGGTAATGCTGCTTTATAGACTTCACGATCACTGGGAGGTCTCTCAGTGCGAAAGAGTAGATTGAGGATGTTAACGGGGAATTTTCTTTCGGTTACTGTGCGATGAAAATACAACGCGAGAAGTGTGGCCGAATGTCGTTGACGTCGTGAAAAGCTGTTAGACGATGCGGATTTCTCCCGTTTTTATTCCCGAATCTCGCCTGCCTTTGCGTCTTGGAGGATAGGTAGTTCGTCTACTGAATATCGTTGACCTCCGACCAGGCAGCTACCGCAGGTAGCCGTGCCGGGATTTTCGCGCCTTCCATCGTTTCCATTTCGTAGTATTGAGGAACGCTTTGCCAGATGCTTGGAAGGCCCGTACGGAGAATAGAAAACAGTGCAGTTGGAGTGCCAGGTTAATCGATGCAAGAAGACACAGTGGAAAGACAATCTCCTGATACTCCCTATCTAGGGCGGGACCATCAATTACCCCCGCCAGCTTCCAAGCCGCATCGCTCGATGGGAGCCCGCATTCTGATATGGCTGCTGATTTTGCTGGCCTTCGGCCTGCTTTTCTGGCTGGTTCTGCGTCATCATGCAGCGCAAACGGCTGCGACATCCGGCAGACATGCTGCGACCGGGCCGGTCACCATCACCACCGTCACCGCTCACAAAGGCAACATCGGCGCGTATCTGGACGCGATCGGAACGGTGACCCCCGTACATACCGACTCGATCACCAGCCAGGTTACTGGAATGATTTCGGCTGTCCACTTCCGCGAAGGCCAGCTGGTGCGCCGGGGAGATCCACTGATTGAGATCGATTCGCGTCCCTATCGCGCGCAACTGCTGGAGGCGCAGGGAGCGCTGGAGCGCGACACGAACTTGCTTGCCCAGGCTCGGATGGACGAACGGCGGTACAAGCAGGCGTGGGCCCGCGATGCCATCGCAAGGCAGGTGTTGGATGACCAGGAGAAGCTGGTACTGCAATACGAAGGCACGGTGAAAGTCGATCAGGGGACGGTCCAGTACAACCAGGTTCAGGTTTCCTATTGCGACCTGACTGCGCCGATTTCCGGACGAGTGGGTTTGCGGCTGGTCGATCCCGGTAACGTTGTGCAGGCCAACGCCACCAATCCCTTAGTTGTAATTACGCAACTACAGCCGATCACGGTTGTGTTCACCATCTCGGAAGACAACATCGGACAGGTGGAAAACCAGACACGCCACGGCAAAATTCTACAGGTGACCGCACTGGATCGCGCCAACGAGGCCGAACTTGCCACAGGAAAACTACAGACCATCGATAACCAGATCGACACCACAACGGGAACGCTGAAGCTGCGCGCAGTCTTTGCCAATACAAACAATGCGCTGTTTCCAAATCTATTTGTGAATACCAGGCTGCTGGTGAATACGCTACAGGGCGTAACGTTGATTCCGACGGACGCTATCCAGCAGAATGGCGATATTTCTTACGTGTACGTGGTCCAGAACGGTACGGCCCATCTTCGCGATATAAAGCCGGGCGTCGCGGACTCCGGCTTGACGGCGGTCCAAGGCATCAATCCTGGAGATGTGATTGCTGACAGCAGCTTTGAAAAATTGCAGAACAACTCGAAAGTCGTGCTCTCAAAGACGCCGCTTCCTTCGGCTGCGACCGCCAGGACCCATGCACCGTGAATCCTTCCCGCCCATTTATTCTGCGGCCCGTCGCAACGTCACTGCTGATGGCCGCTATCATGCTGGTGGGCATCGTCGCCTATACGCAGTTGCCGATCTCCGCTCTTCCTCAGGTTGACTATCCGACCATCCAGGTTGTGACCTTTTATCCCGGGGCGAGCCCGGATGTGATGGCGACGACTGTAACGGCTCCGCTGGAACGGCAGTTCGGTGAGATGCAGGGTCTTAGCCAGATGACCTCCACCAGCTCCGGCGCAACTTCGGTGATCGTGCTGCAGTTCAGCCTCAACCTGCAGATCGACATAGCAGAGGAAGAAGTGCAGTCGGCCATTAACGCGGCGCAGAGCTATCTGCCTTCAAACCTGCCAGCGCCGCCAATCTACAACAAGACCAATCCAGCGGACGCGCCGGTGCTCACGCTGGCGGTGACGTCGAAATCCATTCCGCTTTCCCAGGTGGAGGACCTTGTCGACACACGCCTGGCACCGAAAATCTCTCAATTGAGCGGTGTGGGACTGGTGAGCATCACGGGCGGTCAAAAGCCGGCGGTGCGCATTCAGGCCAATCCTGCAGCGCTGTCCTCCTACGGCATCGACATGGAAAGTTTGCGCACCGCGCTGGCGCAGACAAGCGTCAATGCCGCCAAAGGCAACTTCGATGGGCCCAAAAAGAATTACCAGATCGATGCCAACGACCAGCTGGTCACGAGCGGCGATTATCAGAACGTGGTGGTAGCGTACCGCAACAATGCTCCGGTTCTGCTGAAGGACGTCGCCAACGTGGTCAATGGCGTTGAGAACACCAAGCAGGCGGCGTGGATGAATCAGACACCGGCGGTGATTCTCAACGTGCAACGCCAGCCGGGCGCGAACACCATCACGGTGGTCAAGAGCATAGAGCAGTTGATGCCGCAGTTGAAAGCGAATCTGCCGGTTGGAATCGACGTGACTACACTGACGGACTTGACGACCGGGATCAAGGCCTCCGTCTCCGACGTTGAATTTGAATTGATCCTGACGATCGTGCTGGTCGTGCTGGTGATCTTTCTTTTTCTGCGGAGTTTGTCCGCGACCATCATTCCCAGCGTTGCGGTGCCGCTGTCGATAGTGGGAACGTTCGCGGCAATGTACGCGCTTGGGTATAGCCTCGACAATCTCTCTCTGATGGCTTTGACGATTTCGACGGGGTTCGTCGTGGACGATGCCATCGTGATGATCGAGAACATCTCCCGCTTCATCGAAGAAGGACACACACCGATGCAGGCGGCGCTTGAAGGAGCGGAGCAGATCGGGTTCACCATTCTCTCCCTGACGGTTTCGCTGATTGCGGTGCTGATCCCGCTGCTTTTCATGGGCGGCGTTGTCGGGCGGCTCTTCCGCGAGTTCGCCGTCACTCTGGCCGTCACCATCGTTATTTCCGCAGTGGTATCGCTGACGCTTACGCCGATGATGTCCGCCCGCATTCTGCGCTACAACCCAGTGTCGCAACAGGGACGCTTCTATCGGGCATCGGAACGCGTCTTCGAGCGCATGATCGCCTTCTATGGCCGGACGCTGAAAGTAGTGCTTCGCTATCAGACGATTACGCTGCTGGTCGCGTTTGGGACGCTGGTCCTGACCATATTTCTCTACATCATTATTCCGAAGGGATTTTTTCCTGTTCAGGATACCGGAGTGATCCAGGGCATTTCGCAGGCGGCACAGAACATTTCCTTTTCAGCCATGGCCGAGAAGCAGCAGGAAATGGCAAAAGTGATCCTGCAAGATCCGGCGGTTGAAAGTCTCTCCTCATTTATTGGCGCGGACGGCACCAACACAACTTTGAACAGTGGCCGCATATCCATCAACCTGAAGCCGCTTTCCGCGCGCAGCCTCAGCGCTTCCGACGTGATCCGCCGGCTTACCTCCAGTCTGGGGAAAGTACAAGGCATCAGGCTCTACATGCAGCCGGTGCAGAATATTACGGTGGATGATCGGGTCAGCCGCACTCAGTACCAGTACACGCTGGAAGATCCGGACGTAAACGAATTGGACCAATGGACCAACCGTTTCGTCACCAAGTTGAAGCAGTTGCCGCAGCTGGAGGACGTGGCGACGGACCAGCAGACGGGAGGTTTGGCCGTCACGCTGGCGATCGATCGGATCACCGCATCCCGGTTAGGCATCGCTCCAACCACCATCGACAACACGCTTTATGACAACTTCGGCCAGCGGCAAATCAGCACCATGTACACGCAGCTCAATCAATACCATGTGGTGCTGGAAGCGCAGCCCCAGTTTGCGCGCGATCCAGAGAAGCTCAATAAAATGTACATCCAGGCCAATGCGTCTTCGGGCGCGTCGGGTGCGGGGGCTTCGTCATCCTACGCGTCCTCCGCATCGGCCTCGGCCGGTTCCAATGCGACCACGGGAGGCTTGCTCTACACGCCATCGTCCGGAATTCTGAATGCTCCGACGAATGCCTTGAATGCCAAACCTATCACTGTTTCCGGATCAAGCTCACCGAACACGGCGACCCCTACTACCTTGAGCAATGCCGTCCCGCTGAGTGCTTTCTCACACTTCACGAAAGGTACGGAATCGCTCTCGATCAACCATCAAGGACAATTCCCGGCAGTCACCGTCTCTTTCAACCTGGCGCCGAACGCCGCACTTGGCAGCGCGATTACGGCCATCGACAACGTACAGAAAAACCTTCACATGCCCGCCACCGTGGAAGGCGCATTCCAGGGGACTGCCGCCGCGTTCCAGAGCTCGCTTTCAAATGAGGCCCTGCTGATCCTGGGTGCACTGGTTACGGTATATATCGTTCTCGGTGTACTGTATGAAAGCTTCATCCATCCGATCACCATTCTTTCCACGCTTCCTTCCGCAGGCGTGGGCGCGTTGCTGGCGCTGATCATATTCGGCGAGTCCCTCAGCGTAGTCGCCATCATTGGAATCATTCTGTTGATCGGCATTGTGAAGAAAAACGGAATCATGATGGTGGACTTTGCGCTGGAGGGCGAGCGGCAACACGGGAAGAATGCAACGGAGGCTATTTATGACGCATGCCTGCTGCGCTTCCGCCCGATCATGATGACGACCATGGCCGCGCTGCTGGCCGGCATCCCGCTGGCATTTGGAAGCGGCATCGGCTCGGAAATTCGCAGGCCGCTGGGCATCGCGATGGTGGGTGGTCTGTTGCTGAGCCAAGCGCTTACGCTCTACACCACGCCAGTGATCTATATTTTCTTCGATAATCTGGCGCAGAGATTTTCGCGCTCGCCAAATCATCCCCCGAACACAGGCAACGAGCCGCAAACTGCGGAGCCAGCGTGAACATCTCCGGACCATTCATCCGGCGTCCGGTGGCGACGATTCTGCTGACGATCGCCATTGCTCTGGCCGGAGCAGTGACGTTTACGATGCTCCCGGTTTCTGCTTTGCCCCAGGTTGATTTCCCCACAATTTCGGTCTCTGGCAATCTGCCCGGCGCAAGCGCGCAGATCATGGCCTCGTCCGTTGCGACCCCCCTGGAACGGCAGTTTGGACATATCGCGGGGGTCACGGAGATGACCTCTTCCAGTTCGCTGGGATCAACCGAGGTGACACTGCAATTCGATCTGAGCCGGAACATCGATGGCGCGGCCCGTGATGTGGAAGCGGCGATCAACGCCGCGCGGACCTATCTGCCCGCAAACCTGCCCGCCAATCCCAGCTACCGCAAGTCGAATCCGGCCGATGCGCCCATCATGATCATTGGTCTCACCTCGGACAAATACAGCCGGCAAAAATTATATGACGAAGCGTCCACTGTCATGGAGCAGAAGCTCTCGCAAATCCAGGGCGTTGGACAGGTGTATGTCGGCGGCGCTTCTCTTCCTGCAGTACGTGTGGATGTCAACCCCACCCAGTTGAATAGTTACGGGCTCACGCTGGCAAATGTGCGCTCTGTTCTGAGCCTGCAAAATTCCGATCTGGCGAAAGGGCAACTCTCCAACGGCGCGATCACCGCGGACATCCTCGACAACGATCAGATATCGCATGCGGCCGAATACAAGCCGCTGATCATTGGCTATCACAATGGGCAGGCTGTCCGCTTATCGAACGTGGCCGAGGTCACAGACTCGGCGCAGGACGTCCGGAGTGCCGGGTACCTCAATGGTCTTCCCTCCGTGACCGTCATTATTTTTCGACAACCGGGCGCAAATATTATCGAAACCAACGCCCTCATCCGCAGCCAGCTTCCGTTTCTGGAGGCGGTCCTTCCGCAGGGCATTCAAACAACTGTTGTTCAGGATCGCACCACGACCATCAAAGCTTCGGTCAGCAATGTGGAACAAACGCTGATCATCTCCGTCATCCTGGTGATTTTGGTGGTCTTCCTGTTTCTGCGCAACTGGCGCGCCACCCTCATCCCCAGCGTTGCCGTACCGGTATCGCTGATTGGCACTTTCTTCGTGATGTACCTGTTCGGCTACAGTCTCGACAATCTTTCACTGATGGCGCTGACTATTTCGACCGGCTTTGTCGTGGACGATGCCATCGTGGTGATGGAGAATATTTCACGTTACCTGGAACAGGGAGTGGCTCCGCTGGCCGCCGCACTGCAGGGGGCACAGGAGATTGGGTCCACAGTGTTCACCATCAGCATGTCGCTGATTGCGGTTTTCATCCCGCTGTTGCTAATGGGCGGAATCGTGGGACGCCTCTTCCGCGAGTTTGCGGTGACACTCTCGACCACCATTCTGGTATCGATGGTGATTTCGCTGACCACAACGCCGATGATGTGCGCGCATCTTTTGAAGGAGGACAAGGCAGAGGAGCACGGGCGAGTGTACCGGGCCAGTGAAAATGCGTTCAACTGGATGCTCGCGACCTATCGGCATTCACTACTCTGGGTTTTGGACAACTCGGTGCTGACGCTAGTTGTCCTACTGTTGGTCATCGCCCTGAACGTGGCAGTGATTGTCAAAATACCGAAGGGATTTTTCCCACAGCAGGACACAGGGACTCTTGCCGGAAGCGTTCAGGGGCCACAGGATGCATCCTTTGCAGTCATGAATAATTCTATTAAGCAGCTTGTGAACGTAATCAAGGCCGATCCGGCAGTGGAGAATGTGAATGCCTACACCGGCGGCAACAGGACCAGCAACGGTGGCTCTATTTTTATCGCCCTCAAGCCGCTCAATGTGCGCAAAGTGAGCGCCGCGCAGGTTATTAACCGGCTGCGGCCCAAATTGAACCGGCTCCCGGTTGCCTCTGCATATCTACAGGCCTCGCAAGATCTGCGCATCGGCGGCCGGATGAGCGCGGCGCTCTATCAATACACCATCCAGTCGGACAATGTGCAGGACCTGGCGCATTGGGGGCCAATCCTGTTGGCGCAGATGAAAAAACTTCCCGGCTTTCAGGATGTGAATTCCGACCAGCAGAATGGCGGACTCGAAGAGTATCTGACGTACGACCGAACTACTGCGGCTCGACTCGGACTGACTGCGCAGTCTTTGGATTCCAGCCTCTATAACGCCTATGGCCAGTCCGAGGTTTCGCTTATCTACACACAGTTGAATCAATACTACGTAGTGATGGAGGTGGCGCCGCAGTACTGGCAATCTCCGGAGGGACTGAACTACTTGTATCCGTCGGCGTCGTCTGGCGGACCCACGCCGTTGAATGCGGTTTCGAAAGCCGCAGTCAACACCACGCCGCTGCAGGTGAATCACACCGGTTTATTTCCCTCGGTCACGGTGTCTTTCAACCTTGCGCCGGGAATGTCTTTAAGCCAAGCCACCCAGGCGATTGAGCAAATGCAGGCGAGGCTGCGCACTCCCGCCACGATTCGCGGATTCTTTGCGGGCACGCTCCAGGCGTATCAGCAGTCCCTGAGCACCGAGCCGGTTCTGGTCGCCACTGCGCTGCTGGCGGTCTACATCGTTCTGGGGATTCTGTACGAAAGCCTGGTGCATCCTTTGACGATCATCTCCACACTGCCATCCGCAAGCGTGGGCGCGATGCTGGCCCTGATGCTATTCGGAATCGACCTCAACGTGATTTCGATTATCGGGATCGTGCTGTTGATCGGCATTGTGAAGAAGAACGCCATCATGATGATCGATTTCGCGCTGGCGGCTGAACGCGAACAAGGCATGAGCACGGAGGACGCAATCTTCGCAGCCTGCATGCTGCGCTTCCGCCCTATTATGATGACCACAATGGCGGCCCTGTTTGGCGCGCTGCCGCTGGCTTTTGGCACCGGCACCGGGTCGGAGCTGCGGCGCCCGCTGGGCATCACCATCGTCGGCGGTCTGATCGTGAGCCAGATGCTTACTCTTTACACGACGCCCGTCATTTATCTGTTTCTGGATCGGGTGCGGCTAAAAGTCAAAGACAGGCATCACGACAGATTGCAGGCCAATATGGGAGAAGCGGTTTAGACAGTTGATACGGTGGAAAAGATGTTATGAAGAAAATGATTCGTAGAGGGCAGCTACAGGTTTGTAAGCCCGGAACATTGCTGCGCTCGGGAGCGGCGATTCTGTGCTGCGTGCTGACTGGCTGCACAGTCGGGCCGAAGTATCACTCGCCGGTTATGCAGGCACCCACCGCGTACAAGGAATCGCCAACGCAATTCAAGGACTCAGGCCCCTGGACAGTCGCCCAGCCGCAGGATGCGAAGCTGCGCGGCGACTGGTGGACGATCTTCAACGATCCCGAGTTGAACGCGCTAGAAGCGCAGCTCAACATCGACAACCAGAACATCAAGCAATATTTCGAGAACTTCATGGAAGCGCGGGCGCTGGTACGCGAAGCTCGTGCGCAATATTTTCCGACCTTTGGGACCGCGCCCGCCTACAGCCGGCAGCGCTCGTCGTCGAATTTGCGGAACTCTACCACCGCGAACGTGGGCCAGCAATCCAAACTCTATTCCCTGCCGTTCGATCTCTCCTGGGAACCGGATTTGTGGGGCAGAGTCCGCAATCTGGTGCGGGAGTATCAATCCTCGGCGCAGGTGAGCGCAGCCGACCTTGAAAACGAACGACTGACCGAACAGGCGACTCTGGCCCAATACTTCTTTGAAATCCGCGGGCAGGACGCTTTGATAAAGCTCTATGCCAGCACGATAGAAGCAGACAAAAGGGCGCTGGTACTGGCACAGGCACGATACGAGACCGGATTGGATGACAAAATCTCGTTGATCGAGGCGCAAAACACTCTGCAGGCTGCACAGTCCTCGTCCACCAATCTCGGCATTCTGCGCGCGCAATATGAGAACGCAATCGCCGTTCTGGTAGGCAAACCGGCTTCGGGTTTCTCTCTTCCATTCAGACCGATTACGGCGCCGCCGCCTCCGATCCCGATTGGCATGCCTTCGCAACTGCTCGAACGGCGGCCCGACGTCGCTGCCGCGGAACGAACCATGGCCGCAGCCAATGCTGAGATCGGCATTGCGTATGTCGCCTACTATCCCACGCTGACCCTCTCCGCGACCGGAGGAACAGAAAGCTCGCTGGCAAAGCATCTGCTCGACTGGCCGAGTCGATTTTGGTCGATCGGTCCGTCGGTCTCCGAAACCATCTATGATGGCGGCCTGCGGCGGGCGCAGGTCCATCAATACGTCGCCCTCTACAACTCGGATCTGGCTCTCTATCGCCAGACCGTACTCACCGCGTTCGGACAGGTGGAAACCTCTCTGGCCGACGTCCGTATTTTGTCGCAGCAGATTGTGCAGCAGAGAGATGTAGTCGCGTCGGCACAGACTGCGCTTCAACTTGAACTGGGCAGGTATGAAACTGGCATCGATCCGTACCTGGACGTCGTCACATTGCAGACAACGCTGCTGATCGATCAGCAGACTCTGGCCAGTCTTCAGATTGAACAGATGACGGACGCAGTGCAATTGGTGGAGGCACTGGGTGGGGGCTGGGACACGTCGCAATTGCCGACGCCGTCACAAGTGGCGGCAAAGCCTACGTCTGCAGAGACGAAAATCCAGCAATAGCCGGGATGTCCCGAACGCTGCAAACGTTCTTCTGTACGGGCCAATTTATTTGCTGCACTTAATACCGTTAAGACCGCATTGCGGGAAGCTCATGCCGACGTTCCGCCCTACAATTTGCGCCCATTTCTTGGGAAGGGCAGTAGAAACGATTTAATCTGGATGGGCACATAAAGTTCCAGGAGATCCAATGAATAAAATCGATTTTGGGCTTCGTTCCGGGTATTCCCGGCGAAACTTTATCCGTTTGGGCACAATGAGTGCAGCTGCCCTCGCGCTGCAGGATTCCCATACGGCCTCGGCAAGCAGCAGTGTCGACAGTCCCCTGCGGACCATGATCAACGTTCCTTACGCAGCAATAAATCCTCGCATAGGACTAATCGGGACAGGAGGCCGAGGCACTTCCCTGCTGACGGAGTTTCTGGCTTGCGACGGGCAAGTTGTCGCTTTATGCGACCTCGTCAAGGCAAAAGCGGAGCATGCACAATCGCTTGTTCAGAAAAGCGGTCAAAAGGCTCCGGACCTTTACACAAATGGAGATCATGCATATGAATCTCTAGTCTCCCGGCACGACATTGATTTCGTCGTTATCGCCACTCCGTGGAACTGGCATGTTCCCATGGCAGTTGCGGCTATGAAAGCAGGGAAGCATGTCGCAGTTGAAGTTCCTGCAGCATTGACAATCGAGGATTGCTGGAAGCTCGTTCATACGTCCGAAGAAACGCGTCGGCATTGTGTCATGCTTGAGAACTGTTGTTACGGATACAACGAAACCCTGATCCTCAATATGGTCCAGGCGAAGCTATTTGGAGACCTGCTGTATGGGGAGGCAGGATATGTTCATGATCTGAGAGAAATAATGTTTTCCAATGAGGGGGAGGGTCTATGGCGCCGTGCATTTCACACGAAGTATAACGGCAACTTATATCCAACGCACGGTCTCGGCCCAGTGGCAAATTACATGGGTATCAATCGGGGAGACCGGTTCGAATACATGGTATCCATGAGTTCTCCGGCCAGGGGACTGGATGCTTATCGCCGTTCCCATGTTCCGGCAGGCGATCCAAAATATTCCGAGCGCTATATAAACGGAGACATGAATACTTCGCTGATAAAAACTGCGAAGGGTCTTACCATCACCTTAAAGCACGACACATCGAACGCACACCCATACGATCGATACAACACCATCGGAGGTACGAAGGGTGTTTTTGAAGATTATCCTCCCAGAATTTATCTTGACGGATTAAATGACAAAGATGAATGGACCAGCATCGATTCTCTTAAAGAAAAATATGAAAGTCCATTGTGGAAGAAAGAAGGGGAGCAAGCGAAGAAGCTAGGCGGGCATGGTGGGATGGACTATCTCGAGTGTTTCCGCATACTCCATTGCATGCGGAATGGATTGGCCCCAGATATGGACGTGTACGATGCAGCCGCCTGGTCTGCTCCCTGGCCGTTAAGTCTTCAGTCGGTAGCTGAAAGAAGCGCACCGGTAAAATTCCCAGACTTCACCGGCGGCCGCTGGAAGGAGCGAAACGGTTCACCGATCGGACAACTCAGCTGAGAGCAACTCAGCTATAGCAGATTGAACAGGAATCCAGAGAATATTCGCCGGGATCACACAGCTATCACCCTCTGATTCTTCACTTCACTAAGGATGACTGACATTATTTTTCAGTCACACTATCTGTCAACCGCTTAGGGTGAGATCCGACAAAAATAATTCAATCCGCTCTAAGATCAATGCATCTTTATCTGGTGTTGAATTTGCCCCTCAAGAATCGAGCGAAAAATAAAAGGTGGCTCCTTGTCCGACCGCGCCCTCGGCCCAGACCTTCCCTCCATGGCGGGAAATAATACGTTGCACAGTGGCTAGGCCGATGCCGGTTCCCTCGAATTCTCCCTGGGTATGCAGCCGCTGAAAAGGCTGGAATAAACGATCCGCGAAATCAGGATTAAATCCTGCGCCATTATCGGACAAAATAAACGAGCCGCGTGCCTGCTTGCTTGAATCCACACTCAATGCCGCCAATCGCGTCCAGGGGGCCGCGAAGATCGTGAGCGACGGTATAGGAAAAGGCCTCCAGTTCCTGGTTTGCCGCCTTCAGCTCCGCCGTCCGCTGCTGCACCCGTTCTTCCAATTCATCACGCGCCCGGCGCAGGGCCGAGTCCCGCTGCTCGATCTGCGTCAGCATCTCGTTGAAGGACTCGATCAGCACCGCGATTTCATCATGATCGCGGCTAGGCGGCGCTCGCAGGGAGTAGTTGCGATCGCGAGACACCGCGCGAGACATCTCCGCCAGGGAAACGATCGGATTGCACGGACAGATTTAAATACCGAAGATTCTGCAGGGAGTCGGGAGGGTTAACACGTGGAGTGTGTTGTCCCATTCCCTTTCGCATAAATGCCGTGACCAAAAAATGCAGTCAGTTCGCTCCCCGACCACATTCACGGTGAACCCGCTTTAGTCTTTTTATTTGGGCGGATAGCGCTTCAGCATCTTGTAAATGGAATCTGCCACTTGCTTTTCTTCCGCATGGCCGCTTTTGGTTACATCTGCCTGTATTGCTTCTCCGCGCCAGACGATCTTTCTTGTTCGCGCATCGATCAGGTCAAGTGTTAAATAGCCCATGATGCGAGGGCGTTGCCGGGTCTGGTAATAGTTCAGGCCACCCCAGCCGCCACCCCAGCCCCAACCGCCTCCCCAACCCCAGCCACCGCCCCAGCCCGGGCCGAAACCATAGCCGTAGGTATCCTGATCCATCACTTCCCGAGTCGTAAAATGGTAGGACACGAGGAGGTCGGGACTTTGTGACGCAGAGACTTCCTGCAGTCCCTTCTTTTTGGTCATGGCGTAGTTGACGTACTGATTCACATACTGGCGATAAAAGGGATGGTTCGTTGCTTCGCTGGGTATCCACTGATATGTTTTGTAAGTGGCGAATGGCGCATTCGCACTCCAGTTGGCCCGTATCTGCTGCGCCGAGCCAATGGCGGACAGGCCGAATAAAAATACTCCTGCCAGGGAGAAAACCAATAAAAGTCGAGAAATCGTTTTCAGTCTCATTGCTGTTCCTCTCTACAAGCTCCTCCTGATCGACGTGGATTGCAGGCAGAAATTCCGCCTGAACGCTGCGAGGAGCCACATCATTAGAATATCAATCGGCGGAATAGTTAGCCGATTTTCATAAATCTTCAGTTTCAGGCCGCGATACTCCATTTCGCAACTATGGAGCGGTACCCGGGTTTCAAATTGTTTGGCGTGAATTAAAGATGCTTCCCTTCAATCAGGGCACCTGTATCCGCTTTGTTACTATCTTCGGTGGAACGGAACGCGTATCCTCAATCCTAGGTAAAGATGCGCAAATCTCTGTCCAATTTTTGTTCTGTGTGGCCCCTGGCAGCGCGTTTCGCCGGGCTTCTCTGCCTTGTTTTTCTCCTTGTGGTTCCCATTTCAGTCCGGGCAAATGCAACACAGGCCTCCGTCAACCAGGAACGACGAAGCTATCGGGTGCATTCTTCCGCGCATCGAGGTCACGTTGCGCGCAGTTCGCAACCGATGCGCCGCTCCGCGTCGCGCAGACAATCCACCCACATCCGCCATGTGGCGCAACATCGTCGGAGATCTCGTGCGCGGTCTCGCAGATACCAGACGGAAGTCACCCTCGATAACATCCGCACCCACACCACTCCGACAGAGGCGACGACGGCCAATACGGAAGATGGCGCTGCGGTTGGCCCCCAGCCGCAATCAGCTCGCCTGCCTGCGCTGATGGGCACGACCCAGTCGCCGGGACAGAATATTCCGGCTGCCAGCACGATGGCAGCGCAATCCACTGCAGCGCAATCCAATGCAGCGCAGCGCGACATGCCTATCTTCAGTGCTGTTGTCCCCCGTTACATGCCCGCAGCCCTTCGCGGCTCGCATGAGGTGCTCGTTCATCAGAACATCATTGCGGATGTTGAGGGATTGAGCCGCATCCAGAACGATTCGCAGTTGAGCGTCATGGTGCATTCCGGCGATTTGGTGGCACTCCCTGTTTCCTCGGCTCTGTTTGTGGATTCTCGTTTGCCGCTCAACCGCCGTTATTGCCGCCCGTGGACGGCGAAGTTTTTGAGCGATCTTTCTCGCGCGCATGAAACTTTCTTCAGCCATCCCCTGCAGCTGACCTCCGCAGTTCGCACAATCGATTTTCAGCGGCACCTTGCACACTATAACGGCAATGCGGCGCCAGCTTACGGCGACACCGCATCGCCCCATCTAACCGGGCAAGCCATCGACCTAGGCAAAAAGGGAATGTCGCTGCATGAGATTGCCTGGATGCGCGCCGTACTCGGTCAGCTACAGGCCGGCGGCAAGCTGGATGTCGAAGAAGAGTTCGAGCAGGCCTGCTTTCACATTTCTGTTTACAAAACTTACACTCCGCGCGGCAGTTTGCCTGCGCGCCTGATCGCCACCAACGAGTCTGCCCCTGCGGATGAAGTGCAGACCGAAGATACACCCTCTACAGGAGCGATTGGCGGTCTGGTGCGACCCGTCAGCGAACCGATTCAGAGAAGAGCTGCAAACCGGCGCGCGCATAGCTACTCCGCGCATACCGCGCGCCGCGCCGTTGTACATCGCCGTCGCCATCACCGCGCAGCAATGTCCCTGCTTGCGGCCCGCATGCGGTAAACGCGGTTCAAAGATGCTGTAATCAAAAATGATGTTCGTCATTTTGAGCGCAGCGAAGAATCCAGCGGGTGATGGCGGCATTATTCCGGCGAACAGTGTCTGGATTCTTCACTCCGCTACGCGGAGCCTGCCCTGAGCGAGCCGAAGGTTCAGAATGACTCTCTTCATTAGATCAGCTATGGAACTGCGTGGAAGCTTCCGTCGCGCGTTCAAACCCGCGGCTCTACAACCGGAGCTTCATCGCCCGGTCCCATGAGTTCGTCTGCGCTGAGGCGGTTGACCCGGCGCAGCGAAGGAAACATCAGCGTCCACAGCCCGGTAATCGCAATCGCGCCCACGCCACCGACAACCACAGCGGGCACCGCGCCCCACCACTGTGCGGTAACGCCGCTTTCAAAGCTTCCAAACTCATTGCTCGCCCCAATGAACAGTGCGTTGACGGCGCTGACGCGTCCACGCATTGCCTCCGGAGTCGCCAATTGCAGCATGGACGAGCGCACGATCACGCTTACCATATCCGCGGCGCCCACCACGAACAGCGCGGCGAGCGAAAGCGCCATATTACGCGACAATCCGAAAATCACTGTAGCGGCGCCAAACAACGCAACGCAATACAACATACGTATTCCGGCATGATGTTTCATGGGCCGCCAGGTCAGTAGGATGGAAATCGATAAGGCGCCGAAAGCTGGTGCCGCGCGCAGCATTCCCAGGCCGCTCGGACTGGAATGCAATATGTCCTCAGCAAAAATCGGCAGCAATGCTACGGCTCCCCCAAGCAATACCGCGAATAAATCCAGCGTAGTGACACCGAGCAAAAGTTTTTTATGCCACATGTACCGGAAGCCGGCCAGCAGGGTTTCCGCGGACATGCTTCGCTGTTCCTGACGTCCGGGACGCACGGAAAGCGAACCGATCAGGAACAGAAAACCAATCAGGGTGAGCAGTGTGAAGGCGTAGACGATTGCGCCTCCCGCCAGATGCATGCCGAGAGAAGCCGGCAGCCAGTGCTGGAGAGGCAGCGTAAAAAGCACGCCACCCAGGGCCGGTCCGACAAAATTGGCCAGCTGAAAAATTGACGCGCCCCAGGAGACGGCGTTGACGAAATCATCTTTGGGAACCAGGTGCGGCAACAGGGCAGAGCTGGCCGGTCCACTGAATGCACGTCCCGTGCCCATGAGAAACAGCACTGCAAATAATGGAGCTACACGTTGGGTGCCGATCCAGGACAAGTGGAAAAGTATGCCGGTGCAGACACACTGCAAGGTGTAGCAAACCAAAATTACGTTTCGGCGGTCATAGCGGTCGGCAGTATGACCGCTGATAATCAAAAATAAAATTCCGGGTAAAAACAAAGCCAGTCCGGTATAGCCAAGATCGATGGCGCGATGCGTGATCGCATAGATTTGCCATGCCACCGCGACCGCCTGCGCTTCCGCGCCAATGATGACGAGCAGGCGGGCCAGTTGGTAATAACGGAAATCGCGGGAAGCAAATGCGGCGCCGGCTCCGTGTGGGTCGTGCGGAATGGCCATTCCTTCTATCCTGTCATATTCCCTGGCGGATAATGGATTTCCGCCCGTCGTGCCCGAACACTTCGAGCGCTCCTGTACTCTGAAACTTTCTGGAGCCATTTTCATGGACGCGCCTCACTTATCTTTCATCGGCCAGGAAGCGAAAATAAGCCGGGACGATTCTCCGCGTCCGTTCGCCGGAGTTCTTGCCATTGCGATTTGCGGCGTGTGCGCGTTCCTCGATATGTATTGCACGCAGCCGCTGCTGCCGATGTTGGTGCAGCTTTTTCATGCATCGAAAGCAGCTGCAGGATTGACGGTCAGCGCCACCACGCTTGGGGTCGCGATTGCTGCGCCATTTGTAGGCAGCTACGCAGAGCGGTATAACCGCAAAAAGATAATCGTCGGCTCGATTTTTGCATTGGTGGTCCCCACTGTGCTGGCCGCTACGTCTCGCGGCTTGCCGGAGCTGGTGTTCTGGAGATTTTTACAGGGCACTCTGATGCCGGGAATTTTCGCGACGACTATCGCGTATATCGCTGAGGAATGGTCTGAAAAAATGGTTCCCCTCCTGATGGCGATCTACGTCAGCGGAACGGTTCTGGGCGGATTTCTAGGACGATTTCTTACCGGCGTGGTTGCCGACCATTACGGCTGGCAATGGGCTTTTCTGTTGCTTGGAGTCGCCACCGCTGCCGGGGGATTGCTGATCGCTACATGTTTGCCGCACGCCCGACATGGTGGCCGCGTCAGTGGGCAAACTGGAAACGTGGCGCTCACGGAACATCATCTGCTGCGCATGTTGCGGCACTTTCAGAACGCAGATCTGCTGGTCACATTTGGAATCGGTTTCAATATCCTGTTTGCGCTGGTGTCCATTTTTACCTATGTAACGTTTCATCTGGCGGCACCGCCTTACGGGCTTTCCACGTCCGCCCTCAGCTTGTTGTTTGCTGTGTATCTGGTTGGGCTGGTGGCGACGCCCGCCGGGGGCGTCCTGCTAACCCGCATCGATTTGCGCAAAGGTATTTTGGGAGCCATTGCATTGTCCCTCGCGGGTGTTCTGCTGACGCTGGCTCCTTCGTTGTGGATCATTATCGTTGGCCTGGCGCTTTGTTCGAGCGGCGTATTTATCTCGCAAGCTGCCGCCATCACCTATTTGCGCCAGGCCGCTCCCACAGGTGCGCGCGTCTCCGCCGCCGGGCTGTACCTTTCCTGCTATTACATCGGCGGCACTGTGGGAGGAATCGCTCCGGGTTATCTGTGGAGATTCGGCGGCTGGACCGCATGCGTCGCGCTGACGGTTGCCGTGCAGCTATTGAGCGTCGCGCTCATTTTATTCGGCTGGAGGCGGCGAGCCGCTGTGCGGATAGCGGAGCCCACTTGAATCGGCAGCGAAGTTCGAGGTTCCCAGGTAAGCGCGGTATTGCCGATCGATGATTCCAACGCTCCGCGCCAATGCGAGTTTTGCTACGTCATATCGATAGAGGCTGTTAACCAGTTGTGTCTGGGCTGCCGCGAGCGATGCCTGGGCCTCCACCACCGGCAGATCGTCGGCAATGCCATTTTGAAAGCGCTCCGTCGTGTCGTTGAGCGAGGCGTGCGCCAGATCCACGTTGCTGCGCGCCACCTTCACCAGTTGATCCGTAGCTGCAACGTCGAGCATACTGTCGCGAATCTGCGCCTCAATCTCGGTCCTGAAGTTGGCAAGCTGTGACATGGCGTTGCTGGCTGCGGCATCCGCAACATCGCGATCGCCGCGGAATTTTGCCTCTCGAAACAGCGGGATATTCAGCGTGCCCTGTGCCATAAATGTGCCGTGGTAGAGGCCCCCAACTGTTCCCATCACGCCATAATTTCCGTTGAAATTAAGCGTCGGCACGCGCTCGAAACGGGCAGCGCGCTTTTGAAGGTCGGCAGACCGCAGCCTGGCTTGAAGACGGAGATATTCCTGGCGATTGGTATAGGCCTCCTGCAATGCCTGATCCAGCGGCATGACTTCCAACCCCGCGTAAGGTGTCTCATCAGTCAGTTGGATTGGCTGGTCGGCGGCCAGGCCAATCTCCCGGTTCAGCGCGACCTTTGCTTTCTCAAATGCGTTTTGACGCGCGATGACGACTTGCTCCTGCTGCTGATATTGGACGCGCGCCCGCAACTCGTCGAGCTTCGCGGCAGTGCCAGCCTGATGTTGCAGGGTCGCCTGCCGTAGAATTTCCGCATTGGTTGTCAGCAGACTCTTAGCGTTGGCGACGTTTGCCGCGTCCGCAAGGGCAAGCAGATAAGAGTCGCCAACTGTCTGGATCACCCCACCTCGGGACGATTGAAACGCGAAATCCACTGCGCGGATTTCCTGTTTCGCCGCTCGATATAACTCCAGCGAATTTAGATCGAACAGCGTTTGTCGCAGGGACGCTTGCGCCGAAACTACATTGACGGTTACCAGCGGCTGGAAATTCGCAATCGCGGAGGGAGGCAGAAATCCCGGCGGGAAGCTGCCGAGTACACTGGCCCGAAACCCCTGCGCCTCCAGGTTGATCTGATTTCTGCTGCGTTGCGCCTGCCAGGTAATTGTCGGCATCAGATAATTGATCGCCTCCAGTCCTACGCCGGAAGCCTCACGCTGATCTTCGGTCGCAAGCACTATCTGCAGGTTGTGTTGCAGACCGCGCCGGATCGCTTCATCAAGCGAGAGAGGCAGAACCGTCGTGATCGGCGGCGCGGTGGTCACGCTGCCATAAAGCGCATTTGGGTCAAGACTGGGACTGCTCTCAACCTGGGCGACCGCAGCCACCGAAGATATCAGAGTAGCCAGCAAAAAGATGGTTCCTCGGCGTATTCGTAAGTCTTTCAATGTGTCCAACATGGTTTCCAGCTAGTTAGATTCCGTGAAAAGGCAGCGGTTGCCAAATTTACCGAGAAGAATGATCTGGGTGCCCAGGTCTTGATTTTGAGACCTGGGATTTTCCATACCCAAATACGTTTTGCACCACTAGGGGTCTTTCAGCACACTTTTCGGGGACGCCGGCGACTTGCCGTTCGCATCGTTTCCGGGAATCCTCCAGATCGTCACATAATTCTTCCCTGTCCAGACAATATCGGACGGCGGAAGCGAAATATAGCCCGCTCGAGCGAGGGGCAACCGGGAGTAGACCTCGACTCCGGTGATCATCCACTGCGGCTCGCCGTGCGGCCCCGTCGTCCACGGCTCGCAGGTATATTTTGTGCTCTCAAGAAATAATTGGCCGCAGTAGGTTCGCCAGCCCCATTCGTCAAATGGAACTGGAGGTCCGGCAAAGCCATCGATGCGGTCCTTATGGATAAAATCGTCGATGCCGTGTCGCGCCAGCTCGGTTTGAAATTCGCGATCTGCCATCAAGCCGTCCAGGGGCACAACGGAGAACCGGGTGAAGTAGGTCATGCCGCCCGGCTGATCGTACGCCAGCAGGCGATGCAGGTGGTCTGTTTCGAGTACCTGGCGCATCGCCGGGATCATGGTGTTTTCCGCCACCTGCTCCCGGCTGTGTTTCCAGCCCATTTTGTACCAGAGGAGCACGGAAAGCAGAACCGCGAGAAAGATTCCGACGGATCGAAGTGTCGTCGCCACAGAAGAATTGCGGCCTATCGCCCGATTGGGAGCCATGCGGAACAAGCTCGCTGCCGCGCGTGACGCTGTTAAAGCGGCCAATAACCCCCAGCTGACGTAATACCAGGTCCAGCGCGTTTCGCTCGTCATGCGCAGTGTGATGTAAGCGGCATGGAACAAAATGCCCACAAAAAACGGCAGTTCGGCGAAGAAAAACCAGCGGTCCCGCTGTTTACGCCACAGGATCAGCAACGAAAAAGCGCTGATGGCGAGAGATAGCAAAGCGGTGTGTGGCAGGTTTCGCCCCAGGAGATGATCGTGCGCATTGTGAGACTTCAGCAGTCCGCTGATCGGCATCAGGATGTGGAACCAGATCAAATTGCTGGCCAGGTACGCGCCCCACAACACTGCATAGAGCGGAATCAACGTTAGATGGATTCGAAGTGCAAGCGATTCTCCCCGCTGTTTTTTCTCGCGCAGGCACCACATCAGCAGCGCGATCCAGAGACACGCGACCACAAAGATGGAATCCAGCCGGCTGAGCACGGCAAGTGTCGCCAAAAGGTTGAAGGCGAATCCCCTCGACCAATTCGCGCGTTCCAAAAACATGTACAACGCCAGCAGCATTGCGGCCAGCAGAGCGGCGCTGAGGGAAGACTCGGTTCCGAGTTGCAGGCCGAAGAGGAAAGGAATCAGGATCGTCCAGGCCACCCATGTCGGGGCCTGTAGCCTGCGCAGCAATCGCGTGGCGACCAGCAGCACAATGACATTCAAGACCGCGATCATCGCGGCGACCATGTGCAGGCCTGTGATGCGGTCCGGGAAGACGCGATACACTGCGGCGCAGAGCAGCATCCAGAGCGGGTGATATCCATTTGTGGGCATCAGGCGGTTGAAGGTGCTGCCATGGCCGAGCGCGAAATTGCGGCCCACCTGAAGATAGAAAAAACTGTCGTCGGCAAAAAATGGGCTGGGCTGTCGGATCAACAGGAATACGTAGGCGGTGGTTAGCAGCGCAAAGAAAATGCGCAGCCATCGCAGAGAGGGCCCTGGCCGGGCTACACGAGTCTCCTGTGGTTGCGGTTCTATCATGGAGTATCCAAACGACGGATGAGATGCTCGAAGTTAAAGCAACTTCATTATTAAGTGTAGATGGATGTTGAAGAAGACATTCTGAATGAAGCGGAGCGAAGTGAGCAATCCAGAGAAATTGACCTGGACCGCAACCCGATCACCCTCTGGATTCTTCGCTACGCTCAGAATGACGAACTATTTTGGAATCACGAGAGTTTGGAAAAGTCCGACGGAATCTAATAGTAGAGGTATTTGCGCCAGCGCAGGTCGGAGCCGCCGATCATGCGCATGATGTGTCGGCTGGTGTGCAGGGAAAATGGCCGTGGCTCGCGCATCAGCTGCATGTCTTCCAGCTCGTGGATCATCTGATTACCCTTGCGGCGATTGCAGCTGTGGCAGCAGGCGACCAGATTTTCCCACGTTGACACGCCGCCGCGGGAACGCGGGATGACATGGTCGAGCGTCAGTTCGCTGGCGGGAAAGCACTCGCCGCAATATTGGCAGGTATTGCGGTCGCGCAGCAGAATATTCTTGCGCGAAAGAGCCCGGGTCTGATGCGGAATACGACGATATTCCAGAAGTCGTATGACTGAGGGCATGGGCATGCGTACGCGCGCGGCGTGCAGCAAGGTGGCGTGTTCCTCCTCCGAACGCGCGACGCCCTTCAGGATCAGGACCAGTGCCCGTCGCGCTCCGCAGATATTGATCGGCTCATAGGAGGCGTTCAACACCAGCACCGGCGTCTGCATCGCAGTTGGCAACGCGGACGTGCGCTCCTGCGGCACTGTTTCGGTATGCCCACTGTGGCTTTTGACCAGGGGCTTTTGCTTGCGGGTGTAGACCGTAGCTCTTCCTAACGACATTTGGTCCCTCCATAATGGGCTAAGCGAAACCGGAGACTTCAGTTGCCGCTTCCGTTTGTTTCAATCCTGTAGCCACAACTTCGCCTGCCGGGACAGAATCCCAAAAGGCCACGCCTTCGCGCTGCGAGCGCGCTAGCGTTGCCACATATACGGATCGAGCGCCAGCGCGCAGCAACGTCTGCGTGCATTCCCGTGCAGTCGCGCCCGTCGTATAAATGTCGTCGAGCAACAAAATTGTGCGTCCTGTGATTCGCTCCGGTTCGGCGACAAAAAATGCTCCGCGCAGATTGAGTCTGCGCTGGCGCGAGCTAAGTCCGGACTGGCTGTCGGTTCTTCGCTGCCGTCCCAGCGCTCGCAAGTCAAGTTCTAGATGCATTTCCGGACGGCCACGCCGCAACGCGCGAACCGCGGCCTCCGCCAGCAGGATTGTCTGGTTGAAGCCACGCTCCCGTTCCTTCGCTGTATGCAGCGGAACGGCGATGACCGTCAGGGTATCCGGTAGGTTTTCGAGCTTGGCAATCGAGTTCGCCAGCAATTCGCCAATGGGCACAGCGACCGGCGCGATCCGTTCATATTTCAGCAAATGAATCAGCGCACGCAGTGTACCTTCGTACACGCCATAGGCGACAGCCTGCTGGAAAGGCGGACGTGCCCGCTCGCAAAGGTCGCACAGAGAACGCGTTTCCACTTTGGAACCCGAAGAGAAACGCAGGTCTCCCCAACCCAGGTGCTCGCCACAAATTGCGCAAAGATTTATTGGAGATTGTTGGTGCAGATCGCGCCAGCATTCGCCGCAAACGGGCGTCTGGCGAAAGTGAAGAAGAGGTTGGTTGCAAAGCCGACACAGGGAGGGAAATGCGGCACAACTGACAGCGTCCAGGGGACTTCGCAGAACACGCACAACCGCACGCCAGGACGCCATCTCAGATGGCGGAAGACTGCTGGCTCGATCTGAAAACTGCCTGCGAGACTGCTTGCGGAAGACGCACCTCCCGACCTATGCTGCATTCGAATGAGCAATGTTCGCGTGCCCGGCGCAATCCCTGGCTCGATTCTGATCGCAACCGGCTGAGTGCAGTATATGCGGAATTCTTGAAACGAACAGATCGTGGCCTAAATTTGTTGATCTCATGCGGTCTGTGGCTCCGGCAATTGAGCCTTTCGCGATCCAGCGGCGGATGCACTACACTCAACCCTTTGCAGCAGTTTTGTAAAGGGGGCACACGTTGACGCCACCACTCGGCCCACCCGCCGACCATCTGCCGGTTCGACCCAAAACCGTTCCTCCTGAGGTGTTTCTGCCGTACGTGAGGCCGGAGGATTCGCGGAAGGAATTCACCTTTCGCGCGATTTTTCTGGGGTGTATCTTCGGCATTCTGTTTGGTGCCGTCACCGTATATGTCGGCCTGCGCGCGGGTCTGACCGTCGCCGCCTCCATCCCCATTGCCGTGCTGTCGATTAGCGTGCTGCGCGCCTTGGGTCGAGCATCAATCCTCGAAAACAACATCGTGCAGACCACCGGCAATGCCGGACAGTCGATTGCGGCCGGCGTTATTTTCACTCTGCCCGCGCTCATATTTCTCGGTTTCGATCTGGAATACTTCCGTATTTTCATCCTCGCGCTGATTGGCGGATGGCTCGGTGTATTCTTCATGATTCCGCTGCGGCGCCAGTTGATCGTGAAAGAGCACGGAAACCTGACGTACCCGGAAGGTACGGCCTGCGCCGATGTCCTGTTGGCTGGGGAACACGGCGGTTCCTTCGCCAGCAGGGTCTTCTGGGGACTCGGCCTCGGCGCGGTTTATACGTTATTTCAGAATGGAAACCTTCTGGGCGCGTGGCCCAGCACTCCGAATTACGAGCCGCGCTGGCTCCCAGGCGCGGCGGTCCGTGCTGACGCGACGCCGGAGTATCTGGGAGTCGGTTACATTATCGGTCCCCGCGTTGCGGGAGTAATTTTTGCCGGCGGTGTTTTTTCCTGGCTGGTCCTGATGCCTGCGATCCACTTCTTCGGCTCCCATTTCACCGGACCGATTTATCCGGGAACGCAGCCCATCTCGCAGATGTCTCCCAGCGACTTATGGGCCGCCTATGTGCGTCCCATGGGCGCGGGCGCGGTGGCTGCGGCGGGCATTCTTACCTTGCTTCGCACGCTGCCGACCATTTTTGGCGCTCTTCGAGAAGGGCTTCAAAGTATTGGGAAGTCCCGTGCCGCAACCGCTGCCGAGAAGCGAACCGACCGCGATTTTCCCATGTCGGTGACGGTTGGCGGCTCCATTCTGCTGGTAATTTTGATATTTTTATTTCTCACTTTCAAGCCCATTCCCGGCGCGCAGACAAGCATGTTCGCGAATCTGGCGGCGGCCCTGTTGATAGTTGTATTCGGGTTTCTGTTTGTCACAGTCTCTTCGCGCATCGTGGGCCTGATTGGCAGTTCGGCAAACCCAATCTCAGGAATGACAATCGCCACGCTGATGGCGACGTCCGCAATCTTTTTGGTGAAGGGATGGACGGCTCCTGCATTTGGCGCACTGGCGATTACGATTGGTGGCGTGGTCTGCATCGCCTCGGCAAATGCGGGTGACACATCGCAGGATCTGAAGACAGGTTTTCTAATCGGCGCGACACCATGGAAGCAACAGCTCGCGCTGCTGATTGGTGTTTGCATCTCCACCTTTTCCATTGGCATTACATTGATCGCGATGAATCGGGGGTTGGAAGAATTCCGCCCTGTAAACGAAGCCTATAGCTTGACGCATCCGGACGATGGCGTGTCGGTGCAGCAGGAACACTTCTCTCGCCGTGAATTTCGCGTGAGGCTTTCGAGCGGCAAAGACCAGAGCGACCGCGGCGAGAATTATGTCCTATTGAATGCGCTCGGCTCGCACAAACTCGCGAACGGTAAATATCTTTTCAACCCAAAGACCGGGCACATTGAAGTGCAGTGGATTGAAGGAATCGGCAGCGAGCGAGCCGCTGCCCCACAGGCCCGCCTGATGGCCACGGTGATTAACGGAATTCTGACCCGCCAGCTTCCCTGGGGCTTGATATTGCTGGGAGTTTTTCTGGTGATTGCGGTCGAGCTGCTTGGAGTGCGCTCGCTGTCCTTCGCTGTCGGCGCGTATCTATCGATCGGCACCACGCTGGCGATTTTCTGCGGAGGGGTGGTGCGCTGGATGGTGGATCGGGCCGTCGAGCGCCACGGACAACGTAGCGACCGAAGAGGAGAGGCCGAAAGCGAAGTGAGTCCCGGTTCGCTCTACGCAAGCGGATTGATCGCGGCGGGTGGCATCGTAGGACTGCTCGGGGTGGCGCTCAAACTGTATGAGTCCGCCACGGGCAAGTTTGACCTGCTGAAAATGTCCACCACGAATCCCCTGTATCACGACTGGATTTCAGTAGTAATGTTCGCGCTTCTTATGGGATCGCTGTTCTACTTCGCGCGCCGTCCGCTGAATTCCGCGAAGGATGATGCCGAATCGTGAGATGGCTAAAACATAACATCAGGGAATCTGATCCAGCTCCAGCGAGATACTATGGCTGCCCGAAAATGTTCCACGTGGAACACTCACGCACGTGATCGGCCAATGGAACGGCAAATGCGCACGTGACGGGCCATTCTTTTTGTCGACTCGTCTCCGGATACTGCGACATTCCAGGGTTAATCTGGTCTGTTGATATCCTGCGCGAGGAGATGTTGTCCTCCTGAGCGGAACGAAGTGGAGTGAAGGATCTCGCGGTTTGCCAACGAACCACAAGGTCCTTCACTTCGTTCAGGATGACATTTTCTGTCGGTCTTTCCTCTATGTCATCATGCGAATCGCTTTCTATGTTTTTGCGGGAAGTACCCGTTGCAGCCAGTTGCGGCTTGGCCGCTCAATCAGTCGGTAGGCGAGGAGTGCGGCAATCTCGAGCATGAAGTAAGAAATCCATGGATCAAAACGCATCAAATGCAGGCGGACCAGTATGCCGCTTCGATGAATCCAGTCCCACAGATTGAAGTGCAGGATGTACAGGCAATAGCTGGCTTCGCCGACGAGGACAAAAAGCCGGAGGCGCAGGAAATACGTGATGGGATGATGACCGACCAGACCCAAGATCGAGATGGCAAAGAGCGGTGAGATCAGCCCATTGTGCATCAGCAGAAAGGGAACCTTCGATCCCTGCATCATCACGGCGGAAATCGCGCCTATGCCGGTAAGCGCAAGCCAGAAGCGCGACCGGTCCGATAACCGCAGCCGGTCGTTCAGGCGGGACAGCACGATGCCGAAGGTGAAGGTTGGCAGGTGCGGCAAAGGCGTCAGCTTCACAGCGCGCAGCCAGTAGGTGTTCGACATGCGGTTCAGCGGGACCATGCCATCCGGCCGCACCCACATGTAGACCAACGGCAGCACCATCGACGCCAGCCAGAGCAGCAACAGGATAAGCAGCAGGCTGCGTATCTTGCGCGGCCATTTAATCATAAGCAGCAAAGGAAAAAGCAGGTAGAAGGCGACCTCACAGGACAGCGTCCATGCGGGCGTGTTCCAGAATGTGGCGAGGCGCGGGCTCCAGCCCTGCTGCATGATCGCGGTCAGCGAGAGTCCCAGAAAAAAATTCGCGTGCGTCCGGTAGCGCCACTCCAGTTGCAGAATATGAAAGGAAATCAGGAGGCCGAGCAGGTAGACGGGATACAGGCGCGATACGCGCATCCTCCAAAACTGCGGGCGGCTGAACTGTCCGGCATCCTGACGATCCGCATAGTTGTAGGTGAGGATGAAGCCGGACAGCAGAAAAAAGAAATTTACGCCGACGTAGCCGTTGTCCATCAACGGAGCCAGCGGTCCGAACCATGCCGGGTTCCAGAAATGGAAGAAGACGATGTTTGTCGCGGTAAATGCGCGCAGGCCTGTCAAGGCGGGAAGCACGGGTCGCCTGGCGACAGTTGGGATGACGCTAGTTACACTTGCCATGGCCCTAAATCATTTCCTGTGAGTGGATGCTGCTGGAGTTTCCACATTCTCCGCGTCGCGGGCGTCCCAAGTATAGCGTCTGAGACACAGGTTTACCGGGTCCATGAAACACCGCATTCGATTATGTCGGGAACTTCAGCTACCTAAGTCGTGACGAGCGACCCGACTTTTTCACCGGCAATCACTCTCCTGATATTTCCACGTTGATTCAGGTTGAAGATGATCATGGGCAGGTCGTTGTCTTTGCAAAGACTGACGGCGGTCATATCCATCACGCGCAAATTTCGCTGCAGGATTTCCATGTAGCTGATTTCATCAAACTTTACAGCATCCAGATTCGTAACCGGGTCCGCGCTGTAAATTCCTTCCACCTTGGTGGCCTTCAGCAGCACGTCGGCCTTGATCTCCATCGCGCGCAGCGAAGCCGCTGTATCGGTTGAAAAATATGGGTTGCCCGTTCCAGCGGCGAAGATCACTACCCGTCCTTTTTCAAGATGGCGAATGGCCCGGCGGCGGATGTAGGGTTCTGAAACCTGGTTCATTTCGATGGCGCTCATCACGCGGCAGTGCACATCCTGCTTTTCCAGCGCATCCTGCACCGCCAGCGCGTTGATGATGGTGGCCAACATGCCCATGTGGTCCGCCGATACGCGGTCCATGTCGCGGGCCTGTTCTGCCACGCCTCGAAAGAAGTTCCCACCGCCGACGACGATAGCCAGCTCCACGCCCATCTCATGAACGTCGGCAATTTCCGCGGCGATCTCATGGACACGGGTGACATCGACGCCAAAGCCGCGATCAGCCGCCAGGGCCTCTCCGGAAAGCTTGAGAAGAACTCGTTTATACATTCGTATCTGAGTATCGCAGATGTTTACGGGGGAGGGTACTCTTTTGCAATGCGGACTGGTCTGAAATTCCAGTAGGTTTACTGTATGGACGTTCGGCGCACGCCAAGCGCCAAATTCTTTTGGATCGGACGAGCATGGAAGGGATGGGGCCAGCAATCGGTATGTGGATTCGCGGTACATTGTTTCGCCCCAGAACCGGGCCCCTTTCGAGCGGGGCTTCTGCCCACCTGGACATGTTCCGCGGTGTTGCGGCTTTTTTCGTATTGATTGCGCATTGGAGAATGCTGCTGTTCCTGGATGGGTCGCAGCTGAAACATCTTAATATAGGTTTACTTTTTTTATATTGGGTAACCAAGCTGGGTCATCAGGCAGTTGTTGTGTTTTTTGTTCTAAGTGGGTTTTTAGTTGGACGCACTGTCTTACGTCCTATCTGGTCCAAGACATGGTCTACAAAACGATATCTCGTTCATCGTCTGACTCGCTTGGAAGTTGTACTTATTCCAGCACTCATTCTTTGCTGGATCTGGGACGCAGCAGGCATTCATATTTTCCATTCCCCTCCTGTGTATATGGGAACCGCGGGACTGGTTGTACTTCCATACAACGTGGCACAGACTCTAAACCTGCACGTATTTTTGGGAAACATTGCGTTCCTTCAAACGGTGTTTGTACATACCTTCGGTTCGGATGATCCATTGTGGAGTTTGACTAACGAATTCTGGTATTACATCTTGTTTCCCTGTATTGTGATTTGCTTTGCTGGTGGTTTTTCTTGGATCAAGAGAGTCATCGCTGTTCTCTTGCTGGCTATTCTGGTTAGCATCTTCTGGGTTCGCGGCGGGAATGGCATACTCGCCGGCTTCCTGGTCTGGCTATTCGGAGCAATCGTGGCTGTGCTGCCCCCGCCCCGCTGGCCCGCATCCAGATTCCGTTCCTTAGCGATGGCTGTGGCGATAGCTCTTGTATTGCTGCAGCTGATTATGACTTATATTCCGTTCGTGATTGAAACCACCTGGGACCAGGATTACATACTTGGAATTCTTTTCGCGGGTTTGATGTATCTGAGCCTGCATGATCCCCGCCCGGTTAGCGAGCGCTATAGAAGAACTGCGAAATATGCCGCCGGAATGTCCTATACCCTCTATGTAACTCACATGCCTGTTCTGGTATTCATTGCAGCATGGCTGGGGCACCGCTGGAGTCCAGATGCGAAACATCTTCTAATTGCATTGGGAATATTGCCTATGCCGATAGCCTTTGCGATTCTAGTTTCTATGCTCTTCGAGAAGAATACCGACCGTGTGCGCAAAAAGGTGGAAGCTATAGTCGGACTGTAGTTAAAGACCATTGGCCAACTGATCTGTCTGTAGAAGGCCCGCAAAACACCAGCTAAGAAAAAGCGCGGAGGGTAGCACCAGCACGCCCGCATGACGGGTGAGCGCGAATCCGATTAGATACGGCGCGGCGATACTGAGCATCATTCCTAGATACACAAACGCCGCCCAACGAGCCGTTCCTGGACCGCGCCATAACAGCCAGATAGCCAGAGCGCATGCGCTCCACAGCAGCAGGCGAAAAAAAAGCATACTCATGCTTGTTACCCAGCCAAGCCAGCCGGAATATCGTTCCGAGCCAACTTTGTGCAGGGAAAAAAAGAAGACATCGGCTTTCCAGAGCGCAGCTTCTACCGTTCGCGCCGGGTGCGCGCGCATGTAGTTCTCCGCCATGCGCATGTGGTAGGCGTTGAAGGCCCATTCACTCTTGAAATTATTTCCTTCATTTAAAGCCGCGTCATATGGATCGAGGCTGATTCCATCCGGCGGCGGATATCTCTCGAGAAATTCTTGGTAATTTCCTTTGTGTAGATTAATGCCGTCAACGCTGGTGCCAATACTGAAATGACCTGTCCGAATCGTATAGAGTCCCCAGCCCAGCGGGCCACATAGAAAGATAAGAACAACTGCAAGGCTCTTGCGCGGATCATGCACCTGCAGGCAGAACGTCAGTAGCAGAAACAGGGAAGCGGCAATCATCGAACTCTTGGTGAGATACAGGGCAAGCACGCTGAACGCGAAAAAAATAGTTGTCAGCCATGGCATGAACATTTTCCCCTCGTACTGGCGCATTCCAGAGAGAAGAACGGCGAGGGCATAGGCGAGCAGGCAAAAACTGTATCCCTCCTCCACCTGCATATTGATTACGTCGATCAACTGGGTAGGGAGAAGCAGACTCGCAAACATCAATAGCGGAATCAGGATGCGAATACGTCGATTCGAGGCTACCTGCGGCATATTCCAAACCAGGGCGACGGCCGCCGCGACCGGGAGAAGGACCAACGCGATCTTTGCCAGTTCGATGGATCGATAGTGATCTCCAAAAAGATGAATCAATCCGGCGAGCAAAAGCGGTGGCAGCGGCATACGATTGGCATGGAAGCAGAGCACATTGCCGACTGCCGTCATGCCGCTCGAACACACCACATACGCTCCGCCGTGGGCTACGTTTTCCACCAGGGATCCCATAAAATTCGAGAGTGCAGCCAGCGTTCCCCCTCGCGCCCTATGCAGCAGCAGCGCTGCGCACGCTGCTATAAGGAAAGAGCAGAGATAGAAACATACCGGGAGAAGCCATCGATCGGCAGCGCTGGGCTGTCGGGAATCTTGTGGCAGCTGCATGTTTTCAGTTTAATTAAGAACGAGTGGCCTAACGTATCTGCTGGATTACGCAGGCCGCCGCGTCTTACAATGGCGCCATGGTACTGCTTGACGCACCCCGGTACGACGCTCGCAAGGCCCGGATTCGCCGCAACATCATTATCGGCATTATCGTCGCCATCCCTTTCGTCGCGTTCTTCACCTGGTACAACTGGAATTGGGCGGAGGAGCATCGGGTCAACAGGTTCTTTCATGCGGTAGAAGCCAGGGATTATTCGCAGGCCTATGGCGTTTGGAACAACGATCCACAATGGCAGCAGCATCCAGACCAGTACAAGACCTATCCATATCAGACGTTCCTGTCAGACTGGGGACCCAGCGGTGAATATGGCGTTATCACCAGCGCGAAGATTGTGGTTTCCAAGCAATATGGAACCGGCGTTGTGATCGGCGTGCAGATCAATGGGAATCCAAAGACTCTTTTCCTCTGGGTGGAGCGAAAATCTAAAACAATTGGATTTTCTCCGGTGGATTTGCGCTTCTGAACTGTGAAAGGCAGAGCGATGCCGGGAAATCATGATGATAGCCTCGCATCCATGCCTGTGGCGCTGCGAAACTTCGCTGTCGACACACGCGTCACGGTTCGCCGAGGCGGAGCGCCGAAGCCGGGCGGAAAATGCGTAGTCTACTGGATGCAGCGCGCGGAGCGGGGAACTGAAAACGCCGCTGTAGATTGCGCCGTTAACATTGCAAATGAGCTGGGTCTGCCCCTGCTGGTTTATTTTTCCGTCATCTCCAATTTTCCGAATGCCAATCTTCGTCATTACGTTTTTCTGAATCAGGGCTTGCCCGATATTGAAGAAGATCTTGCGGAGCGCAACATCTCCTTCATCGTGCGGCGGCCGCCGGGCAACTCGCTCGACAAGCTGCTGGAAGAAGTAAATGCGGCGATTCTCATTGGTGATGAGAATCCCTGCCGCGAACCGGAGCGATGGCGGAAGGTGATCGCACGCCGTCTGAAAATTTCTTTCTGGACGGTCGATGCGGATGTAATCGTGCCCAGCAAACTGTTTCCTAAAGCGCAGTATGCAGCCTATGTATTGCGGCCCCGGCTGTATAAAGAGCTTCCAAATTATCTGCGTCCGTTAAAAAATCCCAAGGCACAGCACACGTGGAAACGACCCAAAAGCTTCGAAAGCTATCCAGTATCCAGCGACATCACCGAAGGATGGAAGAAGTTTGATCGTAGCGTCGGCCCGGTGGAAAGTTTTACCGGCGGGTCGCATGCTGCACGCAAGCGGCTTAAATTTTTCATCGAGCACGTGCTGGAGAATTATGACAAGGGTCGCAACGAGCCTGCAAAGGACGGCACCAGCCGCTTGTCGCCCTATCTGCACTTCGGCCACATCGGTCCTTTGGAAATTGCGCTGGCTGTAGACGCCGCAGTAAAAAAGAACGCCTCTTTGGCGAAGGCGCGCGAATCATTCTTCAACGAGCTGATCGTATGGCGTGAGCTGGCAGTGAATTTCGTGAAGTACACACCAACTTACGATTCCATAGAGTGCGCAGAGCCGTGGGCCAACCAATCGCTCACCGAGCATGCGCAAGACCGCCGCGACTGGACTTACACGCTGCAACAAATGGAACGCGGCGAAACGCATGATGAGCTATGGAATGCCTCGCAAATGCAAATGGCGCATTTCGGATGGATGCACAACCACATGCGCATGTATTGGGCTAAGAAGATTCTGGAATGGTCGCCCAATCCGGCCGTCGCATTTCAGTATGCCGTCACGCTGAACGACCGGTATGAACTGGATGGGCGCGAACCCAATGGATATGCGGGTATCGCCTGGGCGATTGCCGGGAAATTCGATCGTCCGTGGTTTGACCGCCCGATCTTTGGGAAAATCCGCTATATGTCAGGTGCTTCGACAGGCAAGAAATTCGATTCCAAATGTTACATGGAACTGGTGCGCGAACACGCCACCTCGGGCAAGTTATGGTGACGCCGACAACATCAAGGTCCTTCGCACCCTGTTTGTACGGCGAAAATCCACATCTCCGCTGAGAATTGTCGACGAAGGCTGCCTTTTTACTTGGACAGCCGAAGCATCACGACTCCATGCCCAGGCACGACTGCAGTGTAAGAGCCCTGTAGCGTGCCGAGATCTTTATGCGACCACAGGTCCCGGGCCCGCATAGCACTCTGCAGTCCAACATTATTGAAGTGCACGGTGATTGGATATTGAAAGTCACTGCGGTTGAACAGCGCCACAGCCTTCGCTCCACCCTGTAGCGGTTTCATCCATATCTCGAACGGTCCGGTGGCGCTCACCCGATCCCCCTGGATTCCGAGAGGGTCCTGATCGACAGCAATCACATCTTTATTCATCAAGATGCTTTTGGTGGTGGCGTTCATTTTGCTCAAATCGTTGCCCGCCAGTAGCGGCGCGGCAAGGATTGCCCAGAGGCTCATGTGGGTGCGGTACTCATCCGGAGTCATATGGCCGTTGCCGACTTCCAGCATGTCGGGGTCGTTCCAATGTCCCGGCGCAGCATATTTCGATAGACCCGCCTGCCTAAAACCAATCTCCGACATACGGTTGTAGTTGTCTTTGATGTCTCCGGTGGTCCGCCACAAGTTACCGCCCACTGTCGGACCCCATGCCCAGACCGCATCGACACCGTACTGGCACAGGCTAAACACAATCGGCCGGTGTGTGTTCAGCAGCGCTCGATGCATTTTTTGGTAGGCTTGCCGCATCATCGACCACTCTTTTTGCTGATTGCCGCCAGACTCCTTTTTCATAATGTCCCGGTAGCTGCACAGGTCATATTTCAGATAGTCAATTCCCCATTTTGCATAGGTATTTGCATCCTGTTGCTCGTGACCATAGCTCGCGATATATCCGCCGCAGGTTTTCGGCCCCGGAGAGGAATAGATTCCCAGCTTCAGGCCCTTGGAATGGACGTAGTCGGAAAGAGCTTTCATGTCGGGGAATTTACTGTTCGACTGGATGTTCCCCTGGGCGTCGCGTTGACCTTCCCACGTATCGTCGATGTTGACGTAGATGTATCCGGCATCGCGCATTCCGCTGCTAACCAGGGCATCTGCGGCCGCGCGCACATCTGCATCGTTCACCTTCTCGGCAAAATGGTTCCAGCTATTCCAGCCCATCGGCGGCGTGGCTGCCAGAGTCTTGGACTGCGCCTGCGCCGGAGCGAAAGACAGAAGGAAAAAACCAACGGCCACACTCAACAAAGCTGCGGAACCCCAGGCGAACGACCTTAGACATTCATATAGACGCACAGATTTCTCCTTCATAAAAACCGGAATGGCCGCAAAAGCAATACTCTACCATCGAGTCGCGTGTGAGAAAACTGTTCTTGAATCAGTGCACGTATAAGAGGCTACCCACGGGCTTGAAATCGATCCCGCTGACGCTGAGACATCCAATCGCAAATTGCATCCAGGTCGGCCACCGGCTGTTGCGTGTAAGGGACGGTATGCAGATAAGGCGGCGGACCGAATTCAGGCGTGAGTGTGGATATTTTGAAACCTCTGGCTTCCTGAGCATCCCAGATTTTCTCCCACCATGCTTCATGAGCCTGTAGATGGCCACTCCATTCCGGAGCGCGCGGGTCCGGGACCTGGGGACCTTCCTCATAGCCGACTCTGGCGTGCAGGTGCAAGCAGCGAGCGGCGCAAAGGTCGATGATGTCGGCGCAATCCTCCAGCAGCCGTTCTGCGACACATACCCAATGACTCAGATCGCAGGTCAATTTTAGGTTTGGAAAACGGTTGAGAATCTGCCGCGTATTCCATGGATTTCCAAAGTAGCGAAAGCGGTGGGTTTCATGCGAGAGGACCACACCGGTCTTCTTTTCCATTTCCAAAGCTGCCCCGTAGAAGTCTTCCGCCTCGGCCAAACTCCAGGAATCCGACCCGCTATGGCAATTGAAAAACAGAGGCTCCGTATCGAGGCATTCGTCAATCTGGCTTTTCAAACTGACCAGATGCTGCTGCACTGTTCCGCCGGGTACAAACATATTGCTGAAGATTTGTGCCACCCATCCAAAGCGTTCATCTTTCAGTGTTCGCCGCAGAAGATTTGCGTCTGGAATTGTTCTAACGGATGCTTCAAGCGCTTCATACCCAAGATCGTGCCAATGGGCAATGTGGGGAGCGAATCCGCTTGAGAGGTCAACGCCCCAGAGATGTCGAATCAGTACAATCTTCAACGGGAAAATGGCCGCCTTTCTAAATTTTTCAACGGTGTCAGCAGGCGTTGGATCGCGAAACTTATGTAGTTGAGACTACACTGCACGTTTTCAGCATGGAACAAAACATTGCTCTCCCGGTCGATATTCCGTTATCCGAAGCACTACAGGTGGAAAATCACTGCCTCTTCCCGGAAGATGGGATGCGTCAAGAACTGTCAATCGTTTAATTGCCTCGATCACTGCTCAACCCATTTGGGCGGCGTTCAAACCGGCCGTAGCGCAGGGCCAATGTCGGCAGTACCAGCAGGTTGAGCGCAGTCGATGTAATCAGACCCCCCAGGATTACGATCGCCAATGGGCCTTCAATTTCCTGCCCGGCGTTACCGCTCCCGATGGCGAGCGGCAAAAGGCCTAATGCGGTGACGAGCGCCGTCATCAAAATAGGAGCCAGTCGTTCCGACGCGCCTTGAACGGCTGTCTGGTAGCTCCACTCCATGCCTTCCACATCGACCAGGTGCTCGTAATGCGAGATCAGCATAATGGAGTTGCGAAGGGTAATGCCGAACAGGGTGACGAAGCCGACCATCGCTCCCAGCGACAGCTCGCCGCCGCCTGCAAAGACGGCGAGAACGCCACCCACCAGAGCAAAGGGAATGTTCACCAGCACAAGGAGCAGATTGCGCCAGTTCATCAAGACGATAGAGAGAAGCAACACGATGCCCAGCGCAGCCAGGAGTGAATGTACGAGAAGATCACGGCGGGATTGAGCCTGAGCCGCAGCAGTGCCTGTAAATTGCACATAGTTGTCCGGGGCCAGACGCACCTTCGCTGCAATCTGTGCCTGCGCGTTGCGCACAAATGCCTCCGCGTTGCCGCCCGCTACGTTGAGAGTGATGGTTTGGACCCTTCGCGCACCATCATGCAGTATGTTGTACCGTCCAGATTTCTCATAAACGCTGGCTAGTTTGCCGAGCGGGACATAGATACCGTCCGGGCTTTTGATGGGCAGCGTCGCGATAGAGTCCACGCGATTCCGGAGAGCGGGCGGCAAGATCACCGATACGGCGAAGACCTGGTTTCCTTCGTAGATGTCTCCTACCTGCTCGCCTTGATAGGCCGTATGAACAGCTTGCAAAACACTTACCGGATCGAAGCCCCAATGCAGGAGTTCCGGGGTACGAAGATCCACTGCTATCTCTGGAGTACCAGGGGGAGATTGCATTTGAACGTCCGCCGCTCCCGGTACTCTGCTCAGAACGCGCGCGATCTGACTGGTTTCCCGGTCCAACTGGTCGAGGTCATTCCCGTAAATGTTGACCACGGTGGATGCCGTGTATCCGGAAATTGTCTCTTCGATGCGCTCAGTAAGGAAAGTCAATACCGAAAAACTTTGTCCGGAAAACTGGGAGAGCGTCTTGCGGATCGTACCGAGGTCCGCTTCCTCCTGTTGGCCGCTGACTGGCTTCAGGTCAACTTCAATCTCGCTGTAGTGCGGCCCCCAGGTGTCTTCCGACAGTTCGGCACGGCCAACCCTCTGCGCAACCGAGCGCACAAAGGAGAGCTTCAAGAGTGCGGCTGTTACTTCTCGGCCTGCGCGCAGTGATTCCTCAAGCGAAGAGCCAGGAACGGACTGCATATGCACGATGTAGTGTCCCTCTCGAAGCTCAGGCAGAAAACTCGTTGAGAAGAAAGGCAGGGCTGCAACCCCGAGAATCGTGAGGATGAGCACTGCGCCGACGACGAACCGTGGTGACTGTTCAATCCGTGCAAGGGCCGCGCAGTATCGTTTCTTTGACCAGATCACGACAGCAGGCTCTGTGGACCGGATTTTGCGATGGCCCAGCAACAGCATGGAAAGCGCCGGGGTGACTGTCAGCGCGACGGCCAACGACGCTAATACGGAAAAGATGTACGCAATGCCCAGTGGGGCGAAGAGCCGTCCCGCAACTCCTGACAGTGTCAGGACTGGAATAAAAACCAGGATCACGACGAACGTTGCATACACCACTGCGCTGCGGACTTCAATCGAAGCATTGAGCACGACCGTAAAGATGGAACGAGGATGACTGTTCGCCGCATTTTCTCGCAAGCGGCGAAGTATATTTTCAACGTCGATCACCGCGTCATCGACTACCTCGCCAATAGCGATTGCAAGCCCGGCCAGGGTCAGGGTGTTCAATGAATAACCCATGTGCACCATCACCGTGACAGCAACCAGGAGGGAAAGCGGAATCGCGGTGCAGGAGATCGCTGCCGTGCGAAGGTCGAATAAAAAGAGGAAAAGGACAACTATAACGAATACGGCTCCCAGCAAAAGGGAATTTCGCACGTTATGCACGGCTGTGTTGATGAAGTTGGCCGGACGGAAGAGGTCGGTGCGCATAGTAATTCCTTGACGCTGCAATGCTGGGTTCAATTCGCTGAGCGCTTTCTCTACTCGAACCGCGACCTCGGCGGTGTTGGAACCATATTGTCCGTCCACATTGAGAACTACGCCAGCCTTTCCCTCTACGGAAGCGGCGCCAAAGGGCGGCGCCGGGCCAGCGACTACATCAGCCACCTGACCTAATGTCACGTTGGCGCCGCTCTGACGCACCAGCACGGTCGCGGCAATCTGCGCGGGGGTGAGAGACTGACCTTCCGATTGCAGGATGAGCCGTTGATTGCGGTTTTCAATGAATCCCGCGCCCAGCACGCCCGTTGCTTTTTGTGCGGCGGCGACCACGTCGCTTAAGGAAAGGCCATATTGCACCAGCTTTTCCGGCAGGAATTGAATCTGAAGCTGCTTCACTTCACCGCCGAAGACATAGACGGCGGCCACGCCGGGCACAGCAAGTAGGCGAGGACGTAACGTCCAATCCGCAGCCGTTCGCAAATCCATCAGGCTTTTCTGCTGCGATGTAAGTCCGATTACAAGGACTGTTGCTGTCGCAAGCGTGAGAGGCTCCATGACAGGCGCCCGCACTCCATGTGGAAGCTGGCCGGCCATGGTTGCGAGACGTTCGTTGACCAGTTGACGGTCGAGATAGATATTGGTCCCGCTCTGGAAAGTGGCCTTGATGACCGATAACCCCTGGATTGAATTCGAGCGCAGCGTGTCGATTCCAGAGACGCCGTTGATGACATTCTCAATCGGCTGCGTCACCAGGACTTCAACCTGTTCAGGGGACAGTCCCGGCGCTTCCGTCTGTATTCCTACGACGGGAGGCGAAAATTCCGGGAACACATCGTACTTCGCTCGTGTGAGCGAGTAGATTCCGTAACCAAGCAACGCAATGGCGAGCGAGAGGACCACGCCGCGGAAGCGGAGCGAGAAACGAACGATGGCGGTCAACATTGAATGCTCTCCTGGCTCCGATCAGTCCTGGTCTGCCTGAATCTGAGAACGAAACTCCTCAGAAAGCAGGGTCTGTGCGCCCGACGTGACGATGCGTGCGTTGGGATCGATCCCCTCTGTCATGAACCATCCTCCCGATACAGGGTTGGAGGTGGGGACCGCTGTGCGCACGAATTTTCCAAGAGATTCCTCGACATAACACCAGGCGCTCCCTTGCGACCACACCACGACGTCCGAAGGAATGATGACTCCGTGTTCGAGTGGGCCGGATGGGAGAAATACGCTCAAGTTGATTCCAGGGACAAGTCCGGGATGGGCCGCGACTTCATAGAAAAGGCTTGGCGTCTGCAGGCGCGGATCGAGTTGCGGCAGGACGGATACAAACCTTGCCTGCGCGTGGGTTCCATCCGCATACTGCACGATGGCCTGTTTTGGTGCAGCAAAGCTAGTGGCTGTCGTCGCAGTTACTTGGAGAAGAAATCTCCGTTGCATCAGCAGAGCATCCAGTTGCGGCGAGTTTCCCTCAAGCCAGCGGGCGACAGCTGGCCCCCAATGGAGCAGCGCGCTTTCCTGGAGGACAGTGATCGCTTGCTGCGCGTTCTGGACAACAGCAGCATCGCTTTCGGCCGTCGCGCGGGCAGCTTCGACGGCCCTGTCTGAAGCATTCTTCCCGTTTTGATTCAGTTGACGCAGGCGTTCGTATTCCGCTTCTGAAGCTCGTGCGTTTGCGCGTGCTCGTATGAGGTCGGTTCGAGGAGTGTTGTAGCTGGCCTTCAGATCGAGAAGCGGCTGAAGCTGTACGACAACGCCCGTCGCCTGACTCTCTATTTGCTGTTTTGTTGGAATTAAAGCTGTGGTGAGGATGCCATTGGTTTTTTGCGCCGCCGCATCGAAAGCGAGGACGGTGTGCCCGTTCTCAGATGTGACACGGGAAGGCGCTTGTACGGGTGACTCACTCTGTGCTTCTGCAGCCTGATCCTTTCGTCCCGCGAGAAAACCCCAGATCAGGCCGCCGGCAATGGCCACGATTACGAGGAAAAAGATGACGGCCCGCAGTGTCGATTTCATAAATAGCTCCTGTTTCTATCGAGGTGCGCTCGCGGGGAGCGCGGGGGTTGTGGAGGGGCTGATTGGCCGCTGCAAGGCGTCCTCCAGCAGGCCAAGAGAAAGTTGCATCTGGCGCAAAGCATCCAGACGCGCGCGTTCAGCAACTGACGTTTGCAGTTGGGCAGCGACCACTGTGAGCTGGTCCGTTTCGCCCGATTGCAGTCTCCGCATCACCGCCTGCTGCTGCTTTTCAAGCTGGTTGACGGAATGGGCCGATTCTTCTTCGGTTGCATAAGCGGCGGCAAATTGCCGCAACGCTTTATCAGTGTCGGCAATCACCGTGCTCTGTACGGCGAGGAGCTGTGCGCCCGCTACTTTTCGCGCAGCTTCCGCTTCAGCGATTGGGCCTTGATTGTGATTTCGGAGAGGAAGAACCGTGGACAGAGAGAGCGCTATAAAATTGGCGCCCTCTTCGTAGTTGTATCCGGGCCCGAGGTCGATGTCCGGATACTGACGTGCAACCTGAAGCTGTAGAGTGGATTGTGTTGCCCGATACTGCTCCAGAGCGCGCTGCACGTCCAGACGATTCTGGACCGCAGCCGCCCGCATGTTCTGAGGCGGAAGTACGGCAGGAGCAGGTGGCCGGTTCGCATCCGGCCAGACCAGCGTTTTGTCAGTCAACCCAGACTCCGGAATCCCAATGGCAGCGGCTAGAGCTGCGTGCGTCATATGCACCTGCCCCTCGGCTGTACTGAGCGCCTGACGGAGAGCAGTCAAGCCAATCCGCGCAGTCGTTACGTCTGGCAGTGGAATTTCGCCCGCGCGAAAGCGCCTCTCCGTCAGGTCCACATACTCGCTTCGCAGCGCCTCTTCGTTCCGCAACAGTTCTGCTGCCTGGACTGCGAAGAGAGTATCGACGAGGGCCGAACGAACCCGGCTGCGCACGACCCACGCTGTCTGCGCCAGTTGAATGCGGCTCGCAAGGCTTAAATGTGTTGCATTCGCAATCCGGTAGCCCCGTTTCCCTGCAGTTTCAATCGGCAGGGAAAAACTGAATGCCATCGTCAACGGACCTTGAGCGCCGGATTCGTAGCCGGGTCCGGCACCTACCGATGGATTCGGCTTCATCGCGGCTGTCTTGATCGCAGCGTCTGATGCCGCTGCATTCGCGCGGGCAACATCCAGGTCTGAATTGAAGTAGAACGCAGCGAGCGTCAGCGCGTTAAGATTCCAAGTCTCCAATGGCCATGAAGGCGGCTGGTAACCTGCGGCCTGCTTCATCCATGACCGCAGATCGGGATCGTCCAGGCTGCGGGCCTGAAGGCTGGTAGCCAATGTTGCCGGCGAGATTGGAGCGGCGTGGTACTTGTAGGGAGCACAGCCCGTAAGGAGTACCAGGGCAAACACTCCTGTTGTAAGAATTTTCATGGAAACTCCCAGTGGCCAAAGTTCAAGAGGAGCGCAAGCAGGCATACTGCTGCGTATGAACTGGAAACAGGAGGTGGTTACTAGATTCGGAGAGAGGTCACGCCGAGAGGCGGAGAGAACAGAAGGTGTTCGAGGTCGAATGTCTCGTGTTGAAACGTCGAGCTAAACAACAACCCAAAAATTCCAAGTGGAAGTAGCTCGGACAAAAATAAGCAGAAGCTGTACAGGCGGCGGATCAATGCTGGGATGCCGACACAGAAAATCAGCATAGAACTTAGCATCATCAGCAGGAATTCCGGATCGATGAAAAAAGGTTTTGGGTCATGTATGTCGAAGGCTTCGTAAACCAGCGCACCCGCCATTACACAAACCAAGGCGGCAACAGCGAAACCGACAATGCGCTTCCGACACATTGCCGTTAGTATACACAGGCCGCTTTGATTGCGTTGCTCTATCACTATTCTCGACCCGGTGGATTCAACGACAGTGATTCACGACGGCTTGTGTTGCTTAGGTCCCAAGTGTAGTGTTGAAAACTAGATGAGAGCTGTGCGCCAATTCGCATTGATGTTGGCGGTGTTGCTGCCATTGCTGGCTCCCATCATGGCGTGCGCCCTTCCGAACGCACATCTGAGTCCGGCTGAACGTGCCTGCTGCCAGCAGATGAAAGGCCAGTGCGGCAGTATGGCGATGCCAGCCTCACACGGCTGCTGCCACAAAGAAGTGCCGACGGCAGATCGTTGGAATGCGGTAATTCAGGTCAACTCCGCCAGGGTCCAGATTGATTTGTCCGCAATTGTTGAATCGCATTCAGCCATTCTCTTAGCATTGCCGGTCGCCATGTTCGATCATGCGCAATGGCCTGGGAATACACTGCCACAGTCCCCGCCTTCCGCGATCTCCGTTCTTCGCATCTAGCAATCTCCATTCTCGGTTTCGTTTGGCTCAAGCGGCGGCATAGTTGCGCGTCTGCTCATGCCAGATATTGCAAACCATTTTGAGATTGGAGATTCTGCATGCCTGTGACCCGGTTCCTGACCGCCATGCTCGTAATTACGTTCGCGCTTGCCGCATCCGGACAAGAGAGTTCCCCGAGTCTGCCTATCCCATTGTCGGAACTTCTAACCGAGGCCGCCCGGAATAACTCCCAAATATCGGCTGCCGATTACGCCTGGCAAGCGGCGAAGCAAGTCCCACGCCAGGTGAGCACACTGCCCGACCCAACGTTCACCTATCAGGGATTCAGCGTTGGCAGCCCGAAACCGTTCGCCGGATATACCACCAGCAATTTCGCCTACATCGGCATCGGCGCTTCGCAGGAGTTGCCTTATCCGGGCAAGCTGCATCTGCGCGGCGAAGTGGCGAAGCGAGAAGCAGACATGAAGGACATGGAATTGGATGCGACCACAGCCAGTGTTGCCGATGGGGTGAAGGCTGACTACCTGCAACTGGCGTACCTGCAAATGACCCTCGGTATTATGAGGGAAAACGAGCATGTTCTGGATCAGCTTATCCAGGATGCGACGGCGCATTACGAAGTGGGCCAGGGTGTGCAGGCAGATATATTGCAGGCGCAAGTGGAACGCACGAAAATCATCCGGGAAATTACCCGGCATAACGAGCAGACGGGACAGATGGAAGCACATTTGAAAGGACTGCTACATCGGGATCAAGGCTCGCCGGATATTGTGACCGAGGATCTGGCGGAAAGCCCTTTGCAATTCACCTCCGCCGAGCTTCTGCAGATGGTGCGGAAACATGATCCGCAAGTACAAATCGACACCAGTTCCGTCGTCAAGGAAGATGCTGCGCTCGCATCGGCGAAGCGCGAGGACAAGCCCGACTTCGGCGTTGCCTATATGTACCAGAACAACGACCGCAAATACCCGGACTACTACATGTTCACCCTCGATGTCCGGCTGCCACGTAGAAGCCGCGTCCGTGCCGAGATCGCCGAGGCCGCGGAGATGCTCGCACAGTCGAAGGAAACACTCGATGCACACTTGCAACAGCAGCTCGCCCAGGTCAAGCAAGACTATGTGGCAGCCACAAGCGATGAGGAGCTTTTGAAGGAATACCGCGAAGGGCTGATTCCGCAGTCGGACGCGGCCTACCGCGCAACCCTCAATGCGTATGCCGCGAACCGAGAGCAACTCATGCATGTGCTGCTTTACTTCACCAATGTTCTGAGCCTGAAACTCGACGAGGCGCAGGTGCTTGCCGATCACGAGACTGCGCTGGCCCACTTGGAAACACTGACAGGAGCGACACTGCGATGAACAAATATGTCCTTAGGACCTCTCTGGTTTGGATCATCATCCTGGCAAGTGCTGGCACAGCCCTCATTTATCATTCGCGCACAATCAAGCAGCACTCAGCCACAGTTTCTGAAGCGCCAGGCAATGTCGCGCCTGCGGCAATCGGCACCGCGCCTACAAACGCGGAGAATACCCAAGCCATGCAGCAGCAGGAAACTCAAGTCCCACTTACTCCCATTCAATTGACGCCGCAGCGAATGCAAAGTATCGGAGTCACGACCGGGAGAGTCGAGTTCAAGCGAGTCAGCAATGACATTCGCGCCACGGGAAATGTCGATATCGATGAGCGCCTGGTTTCCTACGTGCAGGTCCGCTTTCCCGGATATATCCGCAAGGTGTTCGCCAACGCCACCTACCAATATGTGCGTAAGGGTGAGCCTCTGTTCACCATCTACAGCCCCGATCTGGTGGCGACGCAGCAGGAGTATCTACTAGCAAGGCAAAATCAGAAAGCGCTGAGCACGAGCACGGTGGATGGAGTGGCGTCCGGAGCGACTGCACTTGCAGCGGCAGCCCAGCAGCGGCTTGAGCAGTGGGAGGTGCCGCAAAGCGAGTTGAACAAGCTCAAAGCCACAGGAAAGCCGATCACCGATCTCACCATCAACTCGCCGGTTTCCGGTTACATCACGGAATACAATGCGCTGCCGAATATGTATGTCGATTCGTCCACGCGGCTCTACACCGTTGCCGACCTTTCCCGCATATGGGTCTATGCGCATCTTTTCCAAGATGACGTAGGCCGATTGAAACCGGGCGATCAGGCGCAGATAACCGTGGAGGCTTATCCGGGTCGCGTCTTTTCCGGCAACGTGGAGCAGATTCTGCCGCAAGTGGACCTGACGACGCGCACCGTGCGCGTCCGTTTGCTGATCGCAAATCCTGGCCTCAAGCTCAAGCCTGGCATGTTCGTGAATGTCGATCTGACGGCTCCGTTGGGACGCGCATTGGTGGTGCCAGCCTCCGCAGTTTTGCAATCGGGCACGCGTCAGCTTGCCTTTCTCTACCGGGGAAATGGCAGGATCGAACCAGTCAATGTGGTCCTTGGCCCCAGAACGGACGACGGCTTCGTTGTCCTCCAGGGACTCAAAGCGCATCAGCGAATTGTTACTTCCGCCAATTTCCTGATCGACTCGGAGAGTCAGTTGCAGGCTGCGGCTGGCTCATTCGTGCCGCCGGTTCCGGGTTCGGGCGGGACTGCCGCGACGAACAGCGGGCCGCAAGCGGTACAGGCCATAATTGATTTCACAACCAATCCCAGTCCGCCGCGCAAAGGAGAGAACAGTTTTCTCGTAGAGCTGAACGGGCCGAACGGCGCGCCTATCAGCGGAGCACAGGTCACAGTCACGTTTTCCATGCCGGCAATGCCTGCAATGGGCATGGGCGCCATGAACACCACCGCTAAGCTAATCGATAAAGGAAATGGCTTGTATGGGGCAACAGCCTCGCTCGGCTCCGGCGGCACATGGCAAGTGAATGTATCGGCTCAAAAGAACGGCCAGACCATTACGGAAAAGAAATTGCGTGTGAGTGCAACGGGAGGCATGTAAATGATCTCTCGCATTATTGAAACTTGCGCGCATAACCGATTCCTCGTGTTCGCCGCTGTGCTGTTTCTCACAGTCGCCGGCATCTGGTCGCTCGAACATATTCCGGTCGATGCACTGCCGGACATCTCCGATGTGCAAGTGATTATTCACACGCACTGGCCTGGCGAGCCGCCCGATGTAATCGAAGACCAGGTCACCTATCCGATCGTCACCAGCATGCTGGCCGCGCCGCATGTGAAAGCCGTCCGCGCACAGACCATGTTTGGCGATTCCTACGTCTACGTGGTCTTTCAGGATGGCACCGATCTCTACTGGGCGCGGTCGCGTGTTATCGAATACCTTCAGGAAATCAGCGGCACTCTACCCGCCCAGGTGCATCCAGTTATCGGACCGGACGCGACCGGAGCAGGCTGGGTCTACGAATATGCCATCGTCGATACGAGCCACCGGCATAGCCTCGCCGATCTGCGCACCCTGCAGGACTGGCATTTGCGCTACGACCTCGAAACCGTGCCGGGAGTGGCGGAAGTAGCCAGCATTGGCGGCTATGTGAAGCAGTATCAAATCCAGCTTGATCCCAACAAACTGCTTGCCTATGGCATTCCGCTCTCCACCGTCATTGGCCGCATGAAGGTGAGCACCAATGAGGTTGGTGGTCGCGAGCTTGATATGAACGGAGCGCGTTATATGATCCGCGGGCTGGGCTATCTCCACTCGCTCAATGATCTGGCGGAAGTAGCGGTCGGCAGTACGGACGGCACGCCCGTGCTGCTGCGCGATCTTGGGACGGTGAGCTTTGGCCCTGACATCCGCGAAGGCGTCGCCGAGTGGGACGGCAAAGGCGAAACCGTCGGCGGCATCGTCATCATGCGGCAGGGAGAGAACGCGCTGAACGTCATCAACGGAATAAAGCGGAAGCTGCGCGAGATCGCACCTTCGCTGCCGGCGGGCGTCGAGATCATGCCGGGTTACGACCGCTCCGGCCTGATCGATGCGTCGATTCACACTTTGCAACGCGACTTGCTGGAAGAGATTGTCATTGTCAGTCTCGTCATCATCATTTTCCTCTTTCATTTCCGGTCCGCGCTGATTGCGATTGTCGCTTTGCCGATCGCCGTGTTGATCTCGTTCATTCCCATCTACTTTCTTGGCGTGACCTCAAACATCATGTCGCTGGGCGGTCTGGCGCTCGCCATTGGCGTGTTAGTCGATGCCTCCATTGTGATGGTGGAGAACGGCTACCGGCATCTCTCCGAACGGCAGCAGGATGACTCCAAACCGGTCTCGGAGCCGGAGCGTCAGCGGATTCTGATTGGCGCAGCGAAGCAGGTTGGTCCCGCGCTCTTTTTTTCACTCCTGATTATTGTTGTTTCATTTTTGCCCGTGTTTTTACTGCAAGCGCAGTCGGGCCGCATGTTCCGTCCGCTGGCATGGACCAAGACTCTCGCCGTCGGTTCCTCTTCCATCCTCGCTATTACGCTTGTTCCGGTCCTTATGGTCATGCTTATTCGCGGACGCCTTCGACCGGAGAGCGCCAATCCCGTTTCGCGCGTGACGCAAGCCATCTATCTTCCCGTGCTGCGATTCTGCCTGCATCATCGCTGGCTCACCATCGCCGTCAATCTCATTTTTCTCATCGTGACGATTCCGCTTGTTCTTCATCTGGGCAGTCAATTCATCCCGCCGCTCTTTGAAGGCTCGGCACTGTATATGCCTACCGCGTTGCCCGGTATCTCCATCGAGCAATCCAAAGTCCTGCTTCAGGAACAGGACCGCATCCTGCGCAGCTTTCCAGAAACGCTAAGTGTTTTCGGCACGGTCGGACGCTCCGATAGCGCCACCGACAATGCGCCGCTCGATATGTACGACACCACCGTCATGCTGAAGCCGCGCAACCAGTGGCCGGCAGGAATGACGTACGATCGCCTGATTCAGGACATGGATGCGAAGCTCCAGTTTCCAGGACTGTCGAACATATGGACGATGCCGGTAGAAAATCGGCTCGATATGGAACTGACCGGGATCAAGACTCCGGTCGGTTTGAAGGTCCAGGGCGCAAGCGTCGATGGCATTCAGAAAGTGGCCGCACAGATCCAAAGTATCCTCTCCACCATGCCGCAGGTGCGCTCGATCTTCGCGGAGAAAGTCGCGCAAGGCTTCTACGTCAACATTGAGCCGGACCGCTCCGAAGCTGCCCGCTACGGCCTGAGCATCGCGGATATTCAGGCTGCGATTGCATCCGGTATTGGCGGCCAGAACATTGCCGAGAACATCGAAGGCCGCGAACGCTATCCCATCAACGTGCGTTACCAGCGCGCCTTCCGCGACAACATCGAGCAAATGCAAGGAGTTCTCATCGGAACGCCTTCCGGCGCGCAGATTCCGCTCGGCCAAGTAGCGAAAATTTCTTTTTCCCGCGGTCCAGCAATGATTCGAGACGAAGATGGCGCCCTTACCGGGTATGTCTACATCGACCTGAAGAATACGAACTACGGCGGCTTTGTCGATCAGGCAAACAAACTGCTCCGCAACAAACTGAAGCTTCCGGCGAACTACACCTATCACTGGTCAGGCGAATACGAGTTTGAATTGCGCGCCAAGCAGCGGCTCAAGCTGATTCTGCCCGTCGTGTTCTTCCTGATTTTCATGCTTCTCTATATGATTTTTCATTCAGTTGCGGAAGCGCTCGTTCTCATCTTCCCGACCCTCTATGCCATGACCGGCGGCCTGTTGCTGCAATGGCTGTTGCACTACAATTTCAGCGTTGCCGTGGCCGTGGGCTACATTGCGCTCTTCGGGATCGCGGTCGAAACCGGAGTGGTGATGGTAGTCTATCTCCATGAAGCTTTGGAACGGCGCATCGAGAGCGGCCAACTTAGGACGAACGAAGATATTGAAGCGGCAGTGATCGAAGGCGCGGTGCAACGACTTCGGCCCAAATTGATGACCGTTGCAGCCGTCCTGGCCAGCCTTGCGCCGATCCTCTGGGAAACCGGTATCGGCTCCGATGTCATGAAGCCTATTGCCGCGCCCATTGTGGGAGGAATGATTACCTCCACCATCCACGTTCTGATCCTCGTGCCTGTGTTCTTCGTGATGATGAAGGAGCGTGCTTTGAAAAAGCATCCTCAGACCTGGCTATCAAAATTCCATAAACATCCGTCGCCACCTTATCCCAAGCATTAAGAGCGTGGAGGCGCTTTGCGCGTCTTTTCTCCACTCCCGCGCAACGGAATGTGCCCTTCGCTGGCGCTGCGGGCCGGGTCTTCGGGACAGCACGTCCGCGCGCCAAACGATAATGCGTGTTCGGCACTTGGCCGCGCCCGCAAATTGTGGCGATAAAACGTCAGCATGACGAATTATCGTACACAGAAAAGAGTGATTTTATAAGGGTATAACCAAAAAAGTTAAGTATGGTGGACCCGAGTATTCAGAATTTGAACCGGTTCACGGACAACGTCGGCAAGATTGAGGCTCTAAGCGCTGAGATTGCCAGCATTCTTAGGGAGAGCAAACAAGGCGCTAAGCCATTGACTATAAAAGACGAGACTCCTTGGCTCCCCAGCAGGCCTGCCCGAGCCAGATCCACTGCCTCAAAAAGTCGGTCCCCCAAACATCGCGGTGTCAAACTGCGCAAAGGCACCTCGCCACGCCGGAAAGCTGACACTGAAGGCGGCGTCAGGCCACCAGCTATAGATTCCGCACCTCAACTCCTGCGAGTGTCCCCGCGCCTTTTCTCAAAGTACAATCGCGAGGAAGTATACGAAAAGGTCTGGAAGGCACCCATTCAAGAGGTCGCGGAGGACTACGGCGTTACCGACTTTACCCTCAGAAAGACCTGCGAGCGGCTGTGGATTCCCGTCCCTAATCGCGGTTACTGGGCAAGAAAGGCGGCGGGCCAACCTGTTGTCTCCCCGCCGCCCCTACCTCAGGTTGCGGTCAGCAGAAAGGTGAAAAAGGCTACCGGAACAAACTCTTGAGGCTGCAACGCAGAATTTTCGCTGGCTGGCTGGTTCGCAAGGTGTCGAGAGGGGCCGCTGTATGGAACGAGTCACTGAAGGTGCGGCGGGTCTATCTTGCGTCCATATTACAATCAGGAGGATTACTATGACCGACTCTCAACTCTGCCTGGCTATCGTGGTGCCCTACTTGGCGATCCTGATCGTGTGGTTCTGCATAACCATATCCAATAAACACTCGTTTGAAGACACGCGTACTTCGATCGATGCTCCTGGAACGTCTTTACGGTCGGCGATTGCTGGGTTCGGTGAATCCATTCGAGCGGAGATGAGGGCTGGATTCGATGCTACGGATCAGAGCCTGAGCCGGCTAGAAACAACGGTGGACAGGATCAATGAGGAGATACGCGTTGACCGTGAACGCCGTATCGCAAGGCTGGAAGCGCGATTGTTCTCAAAGATCGATTGAGGAGATTGCGCGGCGCAGCATCAATAGACAAGACCTATGAGCATCAGGCTCAGGGCCTTGCTGACGACGATCACAATTGTGCTCTTCATCTGTTTCCTCCTTTCTCGCTAGAAAGTGATCCACTTGCTTGGGAAGGGCAAGATTTGGATCGAGGGATTTTCAAGAATTCAGTATTCATCTCAGAGGAGTGCGGCAACAGTTTTTGCGTACTCCTCAAAAGCACCAGGGACGCCGCCTGGGCTGACGGGATGAGTGTAGTTGAGCTGTTGGAAGGCAGGTTGGAAGGTAAAGGTCAGCGTCACCTGCAACGACTAGCCCGCCCCCTCCAGATGGAAGAACGCAACATCGACCAACTCAATGGCTTCCGGTATTGGCTGCTAGGATTCCCTGGAGTAGCGTCGGTAATTCTGCACTATTTACTCCTTGCCGGTAGAAAATGAACTATGAGGAAAATCGATCACGGAAAGGAGGACTCGATGCTATTCAAATAAACTTCAGGAAGTTATGTCGTTCTCTTGAGACCGAATCATTGCGAAGCGGAGTTTCTTTATACACTTCATCGGCTGCTCCTTAAGGTCATGCTCCCATATCCGCACCACCGCCCACCCTTTGCGCCTAAGCTCCCGCGTATTCTCCTTATCTCGTCGCCGGTTTCTTTCAATCTTCGCAAGCCAGTAGTCCGTATTCGACTTTGATTCCAGCCCACACTTGCGGCAACCGTGCCAGTAACATCCGTCGACGAAAACTGCGATGTGGAGTCTAAGAAAGACGAAATCTGGAGTCCCGCAGAGCGCGCTGTTCCTTCTCCACCCGGAAATACCTGCCTGTCGCATGGATGCAACTAAGGCTAGCTCTGTCGAACGATTACCTCGCGAACGGATGCGGGCCATTGCGTAGGAGCGTTGCTCCTTCGTAAGATTGTCAGTCATGAAGCACCGTTACAGTTCCGCGGCTCTGAAAGGCCCACTCCGTGTCGCGGGAAAAGAGGACCGGTCAAATGCGCTTCGTATCGCAAGGAAATTGATGCGCTCCATTAAAGAGCGATCTCCTTTCGGGGTCCGACTCGTTTGAATTGTACCTACCCTTTGCCCGACGTGACCTCTCCAAGCCTATTCAGATTGCCGCCATCATATAGTGATTAAGCTCTGCTATATAGGCAGGTGACGGCCAGAGCGCGTTGTTTTTTGGCAACCTCGCATGAGGAATTGGGCCAGTCATAGATTCAAAATATGCCAGGTCAAATGATGCTCGTGATGCTGCTCGCCTGACACTCTGAGGGAGACCTACAGTGTAGGTATTGCTTGTGCTGTCAAACACGAGGCGTAGAATTCCCTGGTCGAAGGCCCAGTGGCACTGCTTATTTAGGCAAAGCCCATTCCTAACTGAGTTTAAGTCGTGGGTCGACCACGGAAGGATATGAGCCGAATCAACACCCGGCGAATCTGTTATTTCCAACCGTGGAAGCCTCTGCCCACTAAATAAGCATCGATACTCGTAAGCATCAGAGACCTCCTTGCTGAACTTGCGTCCGGCTGAGCCCCGCTCAGCCTGCTGACGCCAAACCTTGACCCGTTGAATTAACGCTTCCTGAGGTGAGATTTCATCAACCAAGCCAAACTCAGCTTTAGGTGTTGCCTGCGTAGCCAGGTCTAAGGGGGGCGGTTCTTGTCCGGCTTGGCTCACCCCCAATTGCTCCTCAGCAATTGGCAGAGCGTCTCCAGTTGTATGGAGCACATCGGAGATTTCCTGTGCGCAACGCTCAATTTCTTTGTAGTCGGGATCATTGACCCCAACAGCCGCCGCCAGTTTTCGCACCAACCCCGCAAGGGGCGTATCCTGCTTCGCGGCGGTGTCCCAAAGGCGAATGATCCTTGCCATCCGCTTGGTGAATTCCATTTCGATCTGACGATTGTCCGCGTTCTCTAGGAGAAGATCTGTTGGTCTTAGGATTACGCTGTTCGCAGTTAAGCCTGCAACATCTACCTTAATCGCCGTCATGGAATACGCTTTGCTCTGGAGTAGTTCGTCGCCGTGGGTCTTCTTAAATTCACGCATCGGCTTTGGTAGCAGCAGCACTGCGGCCAGCAGGCTGTACAGATGTGTCGTCTTACTCCTCGTGTCCTCGTCAAGGGTGATGCGTGGTTTCCCTTGCCGGAGTGCGGCGACTGCTCGGCCAGGAATAATGATGCCGGGCGTCAATTCGTAAGAAATTTCATGGTCAAACAGATTGGAGGCCACCAAATCGCCTTGGCGACCTGCCAGTTCATAGGCTCCCCGGCCTGCTCCCGTACGGAGAGCTATCCGCATAATGGCGCCTTCAATTCATCGCCTATCGCCGATGTCGGGATATGTTGGCAACTCAGTGTGACTTCAAGGAGCGTTGCAAGTTTGCAGAGCTCCTTGTCGAGAACCCGGATTGCCGACTCGATATCTTTACCAAGGTGGACGCTATAGAAAGCGGGCATACGTCACACACAGACCATTGGAAGATCGTGTTCCAAAAATGGAAGCGAAACCCCGGACAACGGTTTGATTTGCGAATCCGCGAGGCGTTGTAGCGCTTGTTCGAGCGGCGCGAACAATGTTCGACCTTGCCCCCGCACACGTCTTAGGATTCCCTCGGCTGCGTTTGGACTTAAGAAGTGCCCTTCGCTCACGCTCTTATGCTCTAGAACGTCCGCGAAAAGGCGCGTAATTGGTTTCACCGGAGATGGCGAAACAGAGGTCAAAATGCAATCGCCCTTCCAAGCGTACCCTCCGGATGACCACTTGAACTTGCCAAGTGTTCCTTGAACTTCACCGAGTCGAAGATGTGTCTTTGGCTGATCGGTTGGGAAGGGGATAAGAACATCGGCGACCGCGATTTCAGCAGTCGTCTTTCTGTTCCACTCTCTCTTGATCCGCTTCGCAATCCATTCCACAACCGGGACACAAACCGCGTTGCCAAGTGCTGCGTAGCGAAGAGAATCTAACTCATTCTCTGCAAGTTTTATGTGCGGCTCCGGTAACGTCCAACCTTTCGGAAAACCTTGCAAGCCCTCGCATTCCGGCGGCGTCAGCCTCCGTACACGGTCGCGGTAACTGACATACGACCTGCTCCAATCTGTGCCAGTATGTCTTCCAGAGGTTGCAGCTAGACAATATGCGACTTCAGGGACAACGGCCCCTGAAGCCGCTCGTTTGCAGGGAGTCAGGAAGCCGATCCGTTCAGCGCCCGGCCTCGCACTTATTTCGCGCTCGTACAAAGTGCGAATGGCGCGAGAAGGACTTCCGTACCAGGCGCATACGAAGACGCGCGGCCTAGACTGCGGTGCTCCAAAGTAACGCGAATTGAGAACTCGCCAGGCTACCCCATATCCCAGATCAGTCAGGCTCTTTAGAACCAATTCGAAGTCAAGCCCACCATGGGAATTCAGGAGTCCCGTCACGTTTTCGAGAAGAACGATTGTCGGAAGCCTTACGGCGATCAAATCGAGAAATGCATGGAACAGCCCGGAGCGTTTACCTTTCAAGCCTTCCCGACCGAGCCACCCGCGGGCCACGGAAACATCTTGGCAGGGAAACCCGCCGGACCAAATCTCCGCTTCAGGTAGATCTTTTGTATGCACAGCCGTGATGTCTGAAATCTCAGGCGTGTCGGGCCAGTGGCGCTTCAGCACGCTCTGACAAAACGGGCTTATTTCACAGTGAAAGCCAACTTCAATACCGGCGCAAGCGAGACCAAGATCGAACCCACCAATCCCAGCAAAAAACGAGTTCAGTTTGAGTTGTTGTTTCATTGGTTCCATGTCATTCCGTTTTTGTCAGGCCCAGTGGAAGTTCCAGTTGACCATTGTTTAGCTGAACAAAAAGCTGATCCACAGCGAAGCGCACGATTGTTGCCTTGGTCACATGTCTGGTCTTGCATATTTCGCTCAGGCGAGCCGATTGCGTCTCCGGCAGATAAACGGTGAGAGGGATACCGGTTCGCTTTACACCTTGCGGTTGTCTCGGAGATTGTGTTCGACGCCGCATTCAGTACAAGTACACACATGTAATGACATGCGGTCAATGTGAATATTCTGTACCAATTAAATACCCCCCTCAAATGGATTGATTGCAAATGGGTTATAGTTCGCAAGTTCGCTAGATTCGACCTTTCAAAGTTGCTTCGAATGGCAATGGCTGACGATCTGAGCTGGTGTGGAGTTCCTCTGTAGCAAGCGCATCGAATCCTGGTTACTTGCTATCCGATAGCCTAGGATACATGTCTAGAAGGATAGGAGAAGAAAAAACGAACCGTCAACTGTAGATGGAGATCTGGAGATCTAAAGTCCCAATTTGACTTTGATCTACAAGAACGGGAATCCGCCGGTACTCTCCTGGACGGCTCTATATCACGCCCCAGGCATCTTGCCAAAGCCCAGAGGGATCTCAAGAGACCGCTCCCTTGTCTCCATGCATCAGATGCACCGGCGGCAGATTGGCAACCAGGTTGTTGATCTCCGCAGTTGCTTTTTCCTGCAACTGAAACAATGCGGCATCACACTCAGCTTTTATCCATTGGTAGGCCGTTGCGATCAGCACACCTTTGGCGGCTGCGGGGCTTAGGGGTAGAATCTCGGCTTGCAGCCTGACCATTGCAGTTCGCAACTCCTCGGCATCTCGCTGCCTCTTTCGATTCAAAACCGACAAATTGTATGCGGCTGCGGAGATGCCTTGGCGAGCTTCGTCGGTACCGGAATGGAGCCAGGCCAGAATGATGCCGCGAGGCAAAGACTCGAAGATGTCAGTTTGACCTTGTTGCCAAAAAGGGGGTGGTCCTGCCTCTAGATTCTCTTTCAGCGTCTTCTTGCCTTCTTCTGTTATCACATAGCGGTTCCGCTTCCGCGGTCCTGAAGTGCTGGTGAGCAACCCTGCCTCCTTCAGTCGCTTCAATGCAGGACTGGTTAGGCCTGCACCCAACCCGGCCTTTGATAGCAGGTCATAGGGGGTTCCCAGGCCGAACTCCACTAAAACAAGAAGGAATACTTGAAGTGGGTTAAGTTTATTGATTTCAAAGCCTTGCATGTCTATGCCCTCCGAAGCCTGGACGGCTACGAGGATGATATTACCACGTTCAGTCTTTATGTTGTTGACATATTATGATATGAGCGTATACTAAACATACAGTCTTAATTTTGTCTGTATGTTAACGAAATCCAAATCCGATCTCAAAACTGATGGTTCGGCACCTGGCCGATTCCGGGCCCGTGGTGGACAACGGCGCGGCCGTAGAGCCGGCGGTGCCGACAGCGCGCATGGTCAAGCTTTGGTGACCGCTGATCGGCGTGTTATTGAGATGATGGAGGTGCTTGCCGACATCCTGGCCTGCGTCTTTGCTGAGTCTCAAGAGGCGGGTAAAATTGATATCCCAAACGGGAGCCAGGTGGCAGATACCACAGCAGTCCAAACAAAGGAGCAGTCAGCGATACTATGAACCAGAAAGAGATCGAACACGCCGTAATCTACATCAGGGTTTCGACCGAGGAACAGGCCGAAGACGCCCTGAATTTGGTCAACCAGGAGCAGCGGTGCCGGAATTACTGCAAGCAGAAGGACTTGACTGTCATCGAATCGTTTATCGATGCTGGTGAGTCCGCCCGCTCGAGCGATCGTCCGGAATTCCAGCGGATGCTTTCCTATTGCAAAGTTCAGCGCAACAAAGTTCGCTATGTCGTCGTTCAAGACCTGAGCCGCTTCGCCCGCAATAACCGAGATCAGCTCGAAGCTATCTTTCAGTTGAATCAAAGCGGTGTCGCGCTACGCTCGATATATGAGAACAATATCGATGAGACTGCGCAGGGCAAGTTCACTACGAACCTCTATGGTTCATTCAATCAGTACTTCTCGGACTCCCTCTCCGAGAAGCAGCGCGACAGGAACCGGCAGGCCGTTGCAGCTGGACGTGTCCCTTGGCATGCGCCAATCGGAGACGTGAACATCAGCGCCAAGGATGGCCCAAACATCAAGCCTGATGAACAGTACGCTCCGCTGATTCGCCGGGCGTTCGAACTGATGTCGACTGGACTTCATAAGAAGTCGGAGGCACTGAAAATCATCACGCAGGAGGGCCTAAAGACGCTTCGAAGACGCCAATTCCATCTTCCGGGATAAGATTTGCGAGATAGAGGAAAACCTCCGGTCCCTTGCTTCGACAGGTGCCACAGCGAACTCGTTCGTACGCTTCGCTGAGCTACAGCTCACGGATTTGGCGCACATCTGGCGGATCGCCAATCCCGAGCAACGCGAACGGGTTCAAAATCTGCTGTTTGAAGGCGGTCTGGACTACTCGCCGAAATCCGGCTTTTCGAACCACTGTAAGTCTTCTCTTTTCAATGTGCTAGAGACTGTCGATCTTCAAAAGACAACTATGGTGGAGGCGGCGGGAGTCGAACCTTTCCACACCCTTTGCATTGAGTAAGTTGCTGATTCTAATAAGTGACGAAAGTGCCAAAAAGGCCATTCTGCCGAATTTATCGTACATGTATCGTACACGGATGAATATAACAATTTATGTTATATTTTAGTATCGGCAAAGAAATCGAGAGGTCTTTTATGACGGGGACGGATGTCAAAAATGCGCGACTCAAAGCGGGCTGGACCCAGAGGTTGGCCGCTCACAAACTCGGCGTTACCCAGGCATATCTCTCAATGGTGGAAAGCGGAAGCCGCGTTGTTTCCGATGAGCTGAGTCGGAAAACGCTGCGAGTTTTTGATTTGCCTCCAACATTAGTGCCGTTCGATCTGAAGGATCGTTCCGCTTCTGGCAATAAGGACCAATTTCAGGCTGACCTCGGAACACTCGGTTATCCAGGCTTCGCATATCTGAAGTCCAAGCAAAAGCCCAATCCGGCCCAGGTTCTTTTCACAGCTTTGGATCAATCCGATTTGGATGCGCGCGCAATAGAGGGACTGCCTTGGCTTGCGTTTGCCTATCATGAAATGGACTGGGTTTGGCTCACGGAAAAGGCCAAGCTCAGGGACCGCCAAAATCGTCTCGGTTTCGTCGTGACCCTGGCAGCTGAACTGGCCGAAAAACACGATGTGGGTCGCACAAAGCCGCTCACTAAAATAAGGGGAGTTCTGGATCGTTCCCGGTTGGCGCGGGAAGACACTTTGTGCCATGATTCCATGACGAATGCAGAACGAAAGTGGCTGCGAGAGCACCGTTCGCAGGATGCGGCTTATTGGAATTTACTCACCGATTTAAGGGCGGATCAACTTGTCCACATCACAATCTAAAGCCGTTCCTGAACCTTGGAAGTCATTCCTTGTCGAAATTGATGATGAAATTTCTTCTCCGCTCCGCTTTGACTGCTTGGGTGGCTTCGTCGTTACGTTGCTGTATGGGATGAGCCGTACAAGCGCGGACATTGATGTCTTTGAAGTTGCTCCCAATTCCGCCAGCCAGATGGTAATGCAGATGGCGATGCAGGGTGGTCCACTGCATCGAAAATACGGCCTGTATCTGGATCGAGTGACAGTCGCCTTTGTTCCAGAAAATTATGAGTCGCGCTTGATTGAAATGTTTCCCGGAGCCTTCAAACGTCTGCGACTCATGGCGCTCGATCCATACGATCTTGCGCTTTCAAAGCTGGAACGGAACACGCAGAAAGACAGAGATGACGTCATATATTTGGCGCGAACTATCCCGTTCGACTTGAGCATCTTGAAGGAAAGATATGAGAACGAGCTTCGGTGGCAATTGGGCAATCCAACTCGCGAAGATCTGACTCTGAATCTATGGATAGAAGTCATTCGAGAAAAGCGAACGTTTGAAAATTTCTGAGCACGTATGCGGAAAGAACATCGCGAACGTCAGACGATTGGATAGACCGCTCGGATACATAAACGGAACCAAGCCGTCCCGATTATTCCCGCTGGGAATAATCGAATTCCGAAAACTCATTGGACTTCTGGCCAAAAGCAGTGCAACGTAAGCACCAGAATCGCGATGGATTCCGTCGCTGGAGGTGCCGATGTACAGCAAAATTCGTTCCGTTTTCCGTCTCCGTACCGCTCTCAAACTCATAAAAACCCTGAGGCCGACCAGTTTGATTGCCTTCGGCCTGTGTCTACTCCCGCTCGCTGTGTATGCACAGACGGGGTCGCCATTCGATACTGGCTTCACAAACATGCAAAACCTGTTCACCGGCATAGTTGCGAAGGTCGCCAGTCTGATCGCCATTGTGATCGGCGGCTATGGCTTCGCACATGGCGAACCAGGTGCAAAGAAGGCCCTCGCTGGAGTTGCCGCCGGAACTGGTATTGCCGTTCTCGCTGTGAACGTCCTGAGTTGGCTTTGGGGTGTGTAGACAGATTCCGCCCGTTCACTCACTCTCAACTTTCTACTGCAACGAGCACAACGAGGGGTTTATGACAGCCGCGAAGCCGCAAACCAGACGAGCTAATCGGGTCTTCAAAAGCTTGCATAAACCCCTTACTTATCTGGGTGTGGAGCGCACGCTGTTCTACTTCGTATGCGTCGGCGCGGTGGGTGCGTTCAATCTTTTCAATTCCATTCTCGCCGGTATCGCCATCTTCGTTGGCGGCTTCGCTTTCGGTCATTGGGTGACGAACAGCGATCCTGCATTTCTCCGCATCCTTGCCAAATCCGAGAAGTACAAGCTCCGTTATGACGCCGCCAAGCAGAGTATCCCTCGCGTGGAGGTGGTCTGATGCTGCGTCTCGATAAGGTCATCCAGCCGTGGAAGGAAGCGGCCTCGCTCAATGAGCACATCAACCTCTATGGCTTCTGGAACGAAACGACGTTTCTTGCTAAGAGTGGAGACCTTGGCATGGTGCTGCGCGTTCCCGGCGTGGACTACGAAAGTCTGGATCATGCCGAACAGGAATATGCCGTGAAGCGGTTAGAGGCCGCACTGAAAGCCTTTGGCCCAGGCTTCCATGTCTATCAATATCTCTTCAAATCCAACCGCCCACATATACCCTTCGCCAAGTATGACGATCCGATTGTGGAAGCTGCGATCGAGCAGCGGCGGCGGTTCTTTGAGGCGAAGAGCGATCATCTTTATCAGATCGAAATCTTCTATTGCATCGTGCTCGAAGGTGCAAGGTCGAAGACCGGGCTGGGCGCAGCGCTGGCGCGGCTCTTCCGCGATCCCGCTGGAGCCATTGGGGAGATGAAGGCGCAATTTACCAACGGCAGCATGAAGACTTTGCTGCGCTCGCAGATTGAACATGACCTTGCACGGCTGGAACAGCGTGTCCAGGCTTTCACTCGCCAACTCGTTGATTTCATGCAGATTGAAGTGCAGGATCAGCGGGGCCAGCTCCGTTTCTTCCGCCGCCTGCTCAATTACGACGAATGGCGAATTGCCTGCAAGCCGCAGTCTACGCAATTTCTCGACTATCAGGTGGTGAACTCGAATGTCGAGGCGGAGCGCGATCATCTGCGGGTGGGTGACCATGTTGTCCGCGTGCTGACCATGAAGGAGGCCATCACGGAAACGCGGCCTTTGGTGTTGGACGCACTGCTGAAGATCCCCGCCAATTTCTACGTCGTGACTGAGTGGACGCCGCTTACCGCAGACAAAGCCCGCAAGGAAGTGAATAAGCGCCGCCGCCATTTCAATATGTCGAAGACTGGCTTTGTCTCGCAGATCGGCAACGACACGACCAAAACGAATCCCCGTGATGTGCTGGTCGATGAATCGAAGCAGGCGGACATCGAGAATCTGGGCGACTGCCTGCGCGCCCTGGGAGACGGCCAATCGTTGGGAGATTTTTCGCTCACGATTGTGCTGTATGGCAGATCGAAGACTGAGCTTGACCAGCTTGTGGGTGAGTTCACTGGCATCTTCACCAACGCGGACGGCAATCTGTTCGCTGAGACCTACAACCAACTTAACGCCTACTTCGCCACTGTGCCCGGCAACTATGCGTTGAACCTACGCAAGCTCTATCTGCTGAACGCGAACTACGCCGACCTGAGTTTTCTGTTTACGATCATGCCGGGAGAGAAGACGAACGCACATCTCGGCACGGAATATCTGGGTGTGCTCGAAACCGACAACAGCACGCCATACTTTCTGAACCTGCATAACGGAGAAGTGGCGCACACGCTGATTCTGGGAATGACGGGAAGCGGCAAGAGCTATCTTTGCAGTTTCCTGTTGCAGAACGCACAGAAGTACACGCCGCTGACTTTCATTTTCGATATCGGCGGCAGCTTCCAGTCGCTCACGACGATCTTTCGCGGCAGCTACTTGAATGTCGGCCAGGAAACACGCGACTTCACCATCAATCCGTTCTCTCTTACACCCACCAAAGAGAATCTGCAATTTCTCTTCAGCTTCTTCCGCGTGCTGATTGAAGGAAACGAGCAGCGGTACCGGCTCGATTTCAAGGAAGAGCGCAAGTTGTGGGACGCCATCGAGCGGGCCTACATGCTGGAGCCGGACCAGCGGACCGTCTCCAACTTCGCCAATATCATCGGCGAGTTGAAGGAACGTCTCCACCGATGGACGCGCTCTGGTCAGTACGGTTTTCTCTTCGACAACACTGAGGACACGCTTTCCTTCAGCCGCTTTCAGACTTTCAACTTCCACGGCTGGAACGATGCACCCGACGTGTTGGAGCCGCTATTGTTTTACGTGCTTCACCGGGCCTCGAACGAAATCGCCGATCCGAAGAAGCTGGCGACATTCAAAACCTTTCTGTTGGACGAAGCGTGGCTTTTTATCAGGAACGAGACCATCCGCAATTACATCGTGCAGGCGCAGAAGACGTGGCGCAAGCACAACGCCGCCATGATCCTGGCCACGCAGTCCATCAAGGAACTTCAGGAGTCGGGCATGTTGCCGATTGTCTCTGAGAGCTGTCCAACGAAAATCTTCCTTGCGAACCCGGAGATGGACCGCGACGTGTACCGCGAGGCATTCCATCTGAACGATACAGAATTGGACCTGATTGCCGGACTTGTCCCGCCAGGTCAGATGCTTATTCGCAAGGCGCAGTCCTCCAAGAAAGTCCAATTGAACGTCGATTCCGTGTCCCATTGGATGGCGACCATCTCTTTCGACGACCTTCTGAAGTCCGCTCTGCGCTGGAGGCCAGACCGGATCATCCTGGGCGAAGTGCGCGGAGTCGAGGCGCGCACGCTGCTCGATTCCTTCAACACCGGCCATGCCGGTTCGCTCTCCACGATTCACGCGAACTCGGCGGAAAAGGCCCTCCATCGTTTCGCCAATCTGGTAATGCGCAACCACGCCCAGACGACCTTCTCCGACACGGAAGCGGAGATCGGAGAGGCAGTCGATCTCGTTGTCCATGTCGAACGGCAACCGGGCCGCCGTTTCATCCGCGAAGTGCTGGCCCTTCGTGGATACGACCGCGGCGCAAAACAATTCCTGATCGAGCCGGTCTTCGAGGTGCAACATGCCGCAGCATAGAGGTCGAATCGCAGCCCATATCACCGCCGAGTTTCTCGCCCGTTGCTTCGCTCCGGATGAGACCATTGCGCTGCTATTACGGCGTGAATCTCCAGCCGGTACGCTTCAGAGAATCGTGCCGTTGGAACGTGCGCTTGCGCCTCGTTTTCTCGGCTGGCTTGCGCACGAGAACTCCACCGGAGCCAACATCTATGTGGCTACCAATCCGCTTCGCTCTGACAGCCGCAAACGGACGAAAGAGAGCATCGCCGGAGTGCGGCATCTCTATATAGATATCGATACCGATGGCGGTGCCCGGCTCGCTGCGCTTCGGGCCTCCGATACCGTTCCCACGCCGAACGTTATTCTCTCGACATCGCCCGGCAAGTATCAGGTACTTTGGCGCGTCAATGATTTGACTATTGAGCAACAAGAAACAACGCTCAAGTTGCTCGCCATTGGCTTCGGCGGCGACCCAGCCTGTACCGATTGCAACCGCGTTCTCCGCCTGCCCGGATTTCTGAATTGCAAGTACGATCCGGCGTATCCAGTCACCGTCGAATACCCCAGCAATTCCGCCCGGGGTTCCGATAACTTCCGGCTCGATATAAGCGCGGGTGATGCCATGCTTTTTGACGGCCTAATCATGCCACGAAAGCAGCCCGGAAAGCATAGCAACTCGGAGAGCGATTGGGCTTGGGTTTCGCATGAACTCGCCCACGGCAAGGACGCCGTGAAGCTGACGCGGAAGTTGACATCCCGCCGCTCCGATAAGCCCAATCCTCGCTATTATGCCCAACGGACGGTCGATATCGCATCGGCCAGGCTCTGGCTCATCGAAGGTATTCCAATAGGCGACGTTATCACCATGCTCGAAATCCGCCGTCGTTTTGAGATCCGCACCGCGCTTTGCTCCACTCGCGCGCGGGAGATTGCGTACACAGCGCAGCGCATGATTGCTCGCAGGAAGATTGCCTAATTCCACACCTAAAAGGAGATTCATTTATGCCACTTATTGAGATCAACCGCAGCCACCAGGTCAGTGCTTCGATACGGCTGGATGCAGCTACCGCAAGCATGATCGATCAGTATGCCGCCTTCATCCACGCATCGGCGGATGATGTTGTCGATAAAGCGCTCAACTATGTCTTCTCGAAGGACCGCGATTTTCAGGAGTTCCTGAAGACGCCGCAAGCGCAGAAAGTCACACCCACTCTTCGCATCCGCAGAGCTGCTGCTTCCGATGCAGTGGAGCAGGCCAATAAGAAGCCTGCTGCCGGGGTGGAATCCAGTGATTCTGTTCGGGTATTGAAGGCATGATTCTCCATCGAAATCTATGGTGGTGCGAAAACGGTGCTGCGCACCGGATGAATGTTGACACTCCACCCCTCGCAGGGTGGTGCAGGTATACCAAGGTAAACCTGCACAAACTAAAAGAATTACTCGCCACAGGTATACCTGGGTATACCCGATGGGAAAGCACATCCGATGGCGCTAATTGATACAGAAGATGGTCTCCGAAAGATGTCTGAAAAGACCGTTTTTCGGAATACAACCGTGTGCCTCAAATTGACAGAACGAGAGGCGCAGTTGCTCGATGGATTTGCAACGGAGAAGGGCGTGGCCCGCAGTGAATGGATGCGCGATGTGATCCTTCGGGAGCTACACGGCGCATCAGTCATCGACCCGTCTCTGGCTGAAATCATCGGCGTTCGATTGCTCCTCGTGAATGTATTGCGACCACTCGCGGCGGGACAAAAACTCACGCCAGAGGCATTCGATAAATTGTTGGAGGAGATCGGCAGTGCGAAATATCAACTGGCAGAAAAACTCGCTGCTGAAGGGAGGAAGTAAACCATGGCAAAGACAAAATGGGGACGCAACGAGACCGTCATCTGGCCCCCACACAGCCCGATCCACACCTACGGCGCTGTGTTTCTGGCGATCGTTCTGACAGGGCTATTTCTCTACTGCCGGTTCAGTTTCGGAAATACCTCCTTGCAGCGTTTTTACACGCCGATTTATCTGCGTTCAGCCGTTATGGGAGCCGTCGGCACGACACGTCACGATAAATACCGGATGCTGTTTATGAGTGGACGAGCCATTCCGGCCCGGCTGGCTACGGATGCCGATGTAATCAAAGGGAAGACAGCGGAGGCGAGCGGCAAACACATCCCGCTTGCACTCTCTCCGGTTGCCTTGGGACATCGTTACGTCTTTCTCTTCCGCGCGCCGGAGCAGACCTACAATGACACCCTGCTGAGCGCATATTTGAAACGCACGATCTATGGAGGCAACAGTCTCTTTGATCTCTACAAGCTGCCACTCCTGTTTGGGTTTCTTGCGTTCGCGGTGCAGCTTCCATTTGCCGTCCGTAAGGACGTTCGCCGGCGCAAGGAATTGAAATACGGACGCCGATTGAAAGGCCCGGAGATGCTGTCGCCGAAAGAATTTAACAAGCTTGTCCAGGGCGGCGGAATCGGAATCAAGACTGAGGGCATGAAGGGAATGATTCGCATTCCAGATCGCGCCGAGTCGCAGCACATGCAGATCATCGGCGACACCGGCGCGGGTAAGACGACCATCATGCTCCAGATTCTCCGGCAGATTCGCAGCCGGGGTGATTCCGCCATTGTGTACGACCCGGCACGGGAGTTTGTGCAACGGTTTTACGACCCCGAGCGCGGCGACGTAATCCTTAATCCTCTGGATAAGCGATGCCCGTATTGGGGGCCATCGGAGGAATTGCGCCGCCGCTCCGAAGCGAAAGCATTGGCCGTCTCGCTCTTCCAGCCGCCCCAGGACAGGAAAGGCGAGTTTTTCATCGAGTCGCCGCAGAAGATTTTCGCTTTCCTGATGGCGTACGGACCGACGCCCGAAGAGCTTGTGAAGTGGATGTCGGACCCGGAGGAGATCGACCGGCGGCTCAAAGGAACGGAGCACGCGCACCTGATTGATCCGAAGGCGCACCAGCAGCGTGCTGGAGTTTTGGGCTCTTTGGGACTGGTTGCAGATAGTCTCCGGCTGTTGCCGAAGAAGGGCGAAGGCAATGGAGAGTGGAGCGCTACTGAGTGGGCTGAGACGCGGCAGGGATGGATCTTCATTACGTCTCTTCCCGCGGAGCGCGAGGCGCTGCGGCCTCTCCAGAGCCTATGGATCGACCTGCTAGTTTTGCGTCTCCTAAATGAGCCGAAAGATGGACAGAAGCGGGCCTGGTTCGTTATCGACGAACTGGCGAGCTTGCAGAAACTTCCCCAGCTTCACACGGCGATCACGGAGAACCGAAAGAGCAAAAATCCCGTTATTCTGGGCTTCCAAGGGAAGGCCCAGCTTGAATATCTGTACGGCCATCTGGCAGAGGTGATGCTCTCGCAGCCTGCCACGAGCATTTGGCTCAAGACGAAGGAGCCGAACGCGGGCGAGTGGGTGAGCAAGTTTATCGGCAAAGTCGAGATTGAACGTCTGCGGGAGACGCACTTCGACGGCTCCCGTGCGGGCAGAAACTTCTCGCTGGATCGTCAGGTCGAGCCGCTCGTCATGGAGTCGGAAATCTCCGGTCTCGCCGATCGTCATGCATTTATGAAGTATGAAAATTATGTAACCAGATTTTCTTTCCCCTACCTCGACGTGCCAATGATCGCCAGCGAGTTTGAGTTGCGCGAATCGCCCGAGGACAAGCTTCCCTACGATCCCAAGAATCTGAAAGGATCGAAACCGCAGCCCCAGCCTGAGCAACTACGGCAGGAGCCAGCAATCGCCCGGATTGTGCTGCCGCAAGCGCCAATACAAGGACATGAAAACTCCCAACCCGTTCTGGCTGACAACGGACAACAGAATCTCATTCTCCGGGGATAGGAACCGCCATGCTGACGATCTCGAAACCGCTTTCCGCAAGCCAGGCGCAGACCTACCATGCCAATGAGTTCACGGCTGCCGAGCAAAATTATTGGAAGAGGGGTCAGAGCATCGAAGGCGAGTGGCATGGCAAACTCGCGGAGAAATTCGGGCTTGCAGGAGCTGTTGGTTCCAGCGAATTTGCACGGCTGAGTGAGGGCCAACACCCACTGACCGGAGAGCAGTTGGTGCGCCACAGAGCCGTACATCAATACCAGACGGAAGATGGAAAGACCGTCGCTCCGGTCGAACATCGCGCCGGTTGGGATGCAACGTTCTCCGCACCCAAATCCGTGTCGCTGGCTGCTCTTGTTGGCGGCGATGACCGCGTGCGAGAGGCGCACCGCGAAGCTGTCAACCTCGCTCTCAATGAATTGGAGCGATACACGCAGGCGAGGATTGGCGGAAATCACGCCGCCGAAACGACAAGTCGGTTTATCGCGGCAAAATTTGAGCACGACACCGCTCGCCCTGTGGACGGCTACGCCGCGCCACAGTTACATACCCACAGCGTCATCTTCAATATGACAGAGCGCGAAGACGGCAGTTCCCGCGCCCTCCAGCCACGGGGACTATTCGATACCCAAGCCTATGCGACGGCGGTTTACCAATCCCACCTTACTTATCAGCTTCGCAATCTCGATTGCGAAATCGAGGCCGGAAAGAGCGGCGCTCCCGAAATCAAAGGGTTCACGCGAGAGTATCTCGAAGCTTCCAGCCCACGTCGACAGCAGATCGAGGATGCTCTTGCCCGAAGTGGACAGAGTGGACCCGCAGCGGCGCAGATCGCCGCGCACAATACCCGCGACCGGAAGCAAATCTTATCGCCTGCCGAAGTGATGGCCGCGCATCATCAGATTGCGAATGAGTTCGGGAATCAGGCCGACAAGATAGTCGCCGAGGCGCGGGAGCGCGGCCAACGCCACGCGCCAGATCGTACTCCCGGTAATAACCAGCAACGGGCGGTTGAGTCGGTAACGTATGCGCGAGATCGTAGCTTTGAGCGAGAGGCAGTCACCGATGAGCGAAGATTGTTTGTCGATGCGTTGCGGCGCGGCATGGGGAAGACCACGTACCCCGAAGTACGCGCGGTCTTCGAGGCGCGTGCAACAGCCGGGGAGTTTCGTGCGGTAGCTGGAGAGAAACACGCGACGGGCCGTCAGTTCACGACGGCCCAGACTATCCAAGCTGAACGCGAGGTGGTCCATCGGATGCGCGCAGGCCGGCATTCGGCATCTCAAATCATGCCGATTCAGCAAGCCATTCCTCTGACGGACGGTCGCCCATTTCTGAATTCGGCACAACGTGCTGCCATCGAGCAGGTATTGACCTCACGGGATCGGATACAAGGACTGCAAGGAGTGGCCGGAACCGGCAAGACGACCACACTGAAAGTCATCCGCGAAGGAGCGGAATTGAGCGGCTATGCTGTCGAGGGCTTCGCTCCAACTTCCCGCGCTGCCCGGCAACTCCGCGATGCAGGCATCTCTGCCGACACATTGCAAGGTTTCCTTGCGCGAGGCGGTCAGCAACAAAGGGCCGGTGATCCCAACGACAGACACCTATACATGGTCGATGAATCGTCGCTCGCCAGCACCAAGCAGATGCGCGACTTCCTTGAAAAAATCGGGCCGCTAGATCGGGTCCTTTTGGTTGGCGACATTCGGCAACATCAGGGCGTCGATGCCGGAAAGCCATTTGAGCAATTGCAGCAGGCCGGGATGCCTACCGTCCAACTTGATCAAATTGTTCGCCAGAAAGACCTGGAACTATTGAAAGCCGTCGAGCATCTCTCCAAAAATGAAACCTCTCCAGGAATTGCATTGTTGGAACAGCAGGGGCGCATCCTGGAAATCACCGATCCTCAAATGCGCTATGGCGCCATTGCCAAGTCGTATGCGGAGAAGCCGGACGGGACGCTGATTGTTTCACCTGACAACGCCTCCCGCGTCGAGATCAATCAAGCTGTTCGTTCCGAGTTGCAAGCCGTCGGCATCGTAGATCGCTCCGAACATACCATGCGCGTTCTCACACCACGTTCCGATATGACCGGAGCTGACCGCGCATGGGCTGCTCACTACAACATTCAGGATGCGATTCATTACCAGCGTGGCAGCAAGGAATTTGGCCTTGATCCAAAGAGTTACGCCCAGGTCGTCGCAATCAATCCCAAAGAAAACCTGCTCACGGTTGAAAAGCAGAATGGCGAGCAGGTGACGTATGATCCCTCCCGATTGCGCGGAATCAATGCGTACCGCGAGATCGAGCGCGCCTTCGCTGTGGGAGATCGCCTCCAATTCACCGCTCCCAACAAAGAACTGCATGTCGCCAACCGCGACCTCGGTACTGTTGAGCAGATCGGCACTGACCGCCGAGTGTCCGTCCGCATGGATAATGACAAAATGATTATCTTCGATCCACAGAACATGAGGCATTTCGATCATGGCTATGCCGTCACCAGCCACAGCGCGCAGGGACTAACCGCGGAGCGAGTGCTCATTAACGTAGACACCGGCGCCCATCCGGAACTGATCAACTCGCGCTTTGCCTATGTTGCTGTTTCGCGCGGAAGTGACGATGCCCGCCTATTTACGAACGATGCGGCTTCTATGAGCCGGATGCTCTCGCAAGATTCTGGTAAATCGTCTGCCGTGGAGATGCGGCAGACGGGTGCTGACCAGGCTCAAAAACACACCATATCTACTCCTGGGGTTGCGCTTTCGCTCTAGTGGCCATGGCTTGTGAACCTCTTCTCAAGTGTTTTTGCGCAAGCATTGCCGTCTCATGCTTTCGGGTCAGTATTGCGTTGTCAGCGCGATTGCGACTGTGTGGTGAAGGGTTCCTGAAGTCCCCGTAACTGTTACGGTGCTGTGAATTTCTGGCCGTGTGTCTCCACATCCGGAGATCATCACACCAACGAGTAGACAGAGGCCGATGAGCCCTGCCATTTTTCTTAGCCGCCTGAATAACACGCCGCAGAGGCAAAATGCCAGCAGTGTGCCTCCGCCTGATGGCCAGCCCATGTCGCTGCGACCGATGAGTTTCGGCACGGTGATCGTCAGAGTGCTTGTACCTGCGCCTGACTGCGGAGTGACCGTAGCGGGCGAAAACGTGCAGGTCGCGCCCTTTGGCAGTCCGCTGCAGGTAAAGGTGACGGCAGAGCTAAATCCGCCCTGTGTCGTTACGGTGAGGGCGTCGGCACCCGAGCCGCCATCTCGCAGGGTGAGGCTCGCGTTCGCCGCAGTGAGTCCGAAATCCGGAACCACCGCAGGTACGCCCGTGTTGGCGAGTGTGAAGACTGCCGTTGTGGCGACATTCGGTGCGCTGGCGATGACCGTGTAACTGCCGGCAGAGGCATTGGCGGTCGCCATCACGCTGAAGCTACCGTCTGCACCCGTGACGCCAGAGAGAGCGGAGAGCGTCGCGCTGGCGCCCGATGCGGGCACGGCCAGACTTATCGCAATGCCTGCCGCCGCATTCCCGGAGCTATCATGCGCGAACATTTTCAACGGCGCAGCGAAGGGTGTTCCCACGGTAGCGCTCTGGCCGGAGCCGGAGGCTACGCTCAGGGTCACCACCGATACCGCGACAGGCGTGTTGGTAAGCGCGAAGGTGACGGACGTGCCCGTGTCGGCGGCCGAGGCCGTGACATTGTAGGACCCGGCAAGCGTGTTGGCCGTGGCCGTCACCGACGCTGTTCCATCGGCCGCTGTGGTGGCCGAGGCTGCGGACAAGGTAGCGCCGGCACCGCTTGCAGGCGCGGCAAAGCTTACAGTATCTCCGGCGACTGGCTTGCCGGCGCTGTCAACCACGGCCACTTTAAGGACGTTGGCGAATGCTGTGCCTACCATAGCGCTCTGGCCTGAGCCCGAGACCATGGTCAACGTGTTCGACATACACGAGCTGCCGCTGCTGACGAGCATGGATTGCGCCCCAACCTGGCCGCTCGCATCGGCAGCGACCGCAACCAGGTTGATCGTTCCAGAGCCGTGGACCGGGAAGGTGAACGGAAGCAGGTTGAGCGGGATGGGCGTATACGCGGCACCGCCATTCAGGCTGTACTCCACGAGCGAGAGGCTGGCTCCCTGGAGTCCGGGCGCGGCCTGGATCGTAGCGTTAACGCACGAAGACGCGGGGCTGGTCGTCAAGCTCAGCGACGGAGGACCGCCTGCCAGCGTGATTGTCGTTGTGGCGGTGACCGCGTTCCCGTCCGAGTCCGTGCCGGTCAGCGTGATGGTATGCGGGCCGGGACTCAGCTTGATGGAGAGCGGCGAGCCGGTGCCGAGCGAGCCGGTCACACTGTCGCTCCACTGGAGCGCCGCGCCCGACAACATGCCGTCATCCTTGTCATAGACCGCTCCGCTAAGGTAGACCGGGTCGATCGCCCTCTGAAGCGCTCCCTTTTCGGGCGTGTAGATTGCAATGGCCGTGGGCACGCCCTTCATTACGCTGAACGGTGCGGACGTGGCGCTGCCCGTGTTCACACCGTCCGAGACGTAGATTTTGATCAACGCTTGCGTGCTTCCGGGCAGCTTGCTGAAGTCGATAACATTTGTCATCAGTTCGGTGTCGCCGAGTGAGATAAAGGTTTTTCCGTTGTCTGCGGAGTAGAGGATCCTTGAAGTGAATTTGGAGGCGGACAAGTCCTGGATCGTCCAGGCGACAGTCTGCGGCGACGCGCCGATAAAGCCAGCCGCGGGATTGGTGATTGCGACCTTCGGGGCAGATCCACTGAGAGCGATCGTGCCGAGTTCGACGCCGTTCGGATCCATGACGACCAGCCGGGCAGCGCCGGCGACCGCCGGGATCCATTCTGCAAACGCAGGCGTGTCACTTGAGGTCGTGTTGTCTGCGTCATCGCCGACGCCGATCTCCGGTGTGAAGTAGCGGGTAAACAGTGTCTGGCCCGAGGCGCTTTGCACCTGGATCGAATACGTTCCAGTTCCAGGGTCAGAGCTGCCGACGATCGTCTGGGTAAACAGCGGGTCGAAGCTCACGGACGAGTTGTCGATAGTGCCGCTGATCTGGAAGTAAGGCCCGCTAACACCGGCGCCAGCAGCGCGAGGGGCCGCTGCGGCGTGTGGGTTGGCGGAGCTCATCGAAACGGGTCCGCCTGTCGCGATCGAAGGCGTGGTGATCGTGCCGCCGCCCAGGGTGGCGATCATGCGTTTGTATTGGATCGGCGAGATCCAGCGCGGCTCGCAGTAGCTCATCAGGTCATAGGTCGAGTTCGGATCCTTAACCGTCTGTGAGCTCACGTTGAAGCCGTACTCCGGCCCTTGCTGGCTGCGAATCTCGTTGTCCGGGAAGGGCCAATAAGTTTCGGGATCATACGCCGTGCCGAAGCATCCGTTCATCCCGTCGACGGACCCAGGATTTCCCTTGTTAGTGTGCTCCAGGTTCATGGTATGACCCGTCTCGTGGGTGACGCCTTCAGGCGAGATATTGCGCGAGCCAATCATCTTCATCCCGTCAGGGTAGACGAGCGAATGCGCAGGAATGCCGGCAGCGCGGCCGGTCGTGTCGATCGCGATGGGATACAGGCCGACATTTGTGGTGCGCTGGCCCAGCAGCAGGTCCGGGATCTTACTGTAGAAGCCGTATAGTATCTCCAGCTTGCGGTCAAGGTCCGCCTCCCACTGATCGAGGACCGTACCTCTCCGAGTTGGCGTAAAAAGGGCCGTGTTCGAGAGGACGCGTTCACCCGTGATATCAGCCGTCACGCTGGCGGACGGCAACACCTGCGTTGCGACCCTCAGATCCGAAAGCAGATTGATCTCGTTGCCGCATTGGTTCGGGCCCAACACGTTGACGTCGCAGGCAGAGATCCCCGTCAATACGACCCTCTGTGTATCGACGCTGGTGATGGCGAGCGTCTCCTGCTCCAGTTGTTTGCCGGTCGAATCGGTGACGGTCAAGGTGACGGCCCAGGAACCGCTCGGCGGCGTGAAAGTGATGTTCTCGGTGATGCAGCCATTCTGGACCGCACGCTCATCCGCCGGCTGACAGCCCGGGACCTGGACAACCGTTCTCACGGCATTCGCCGCGCCGGTGACAGTCAACGTGAAGCTCGAAGCCGTTGTGACGGGCGAGTAGTACACCCGCATTACGGCCGGTTTGTTCGAGATCATCGGCACGGGCAGCCCGCCCGCCGTCAGCGACGCCTCCATGTCCTGGAGCGATTGGTACTGCTGGATGGCCTGGGTGAACTCGACGGCCGCAATCGGGTTGGGCGTCTGGATGACGAACGGAAGCACGAACTGCATCTTCGCGGGGTTGCCTTCCGAGTCTGTGACCTGCAACGTGATGGTGACATTCATCGCGGTCGTCGGCCGACCTGAAAGTTTTCCGGTCGCCGGGTCCAGCTTGATGCCGTCCGGCAGATTGTTCGAAGGCACACTCCACGCGTAGGGCGGTTTTCCGCCGGTCGCCGTCAGCGTCTGCATGTAGTCGGTGCCGATGGTGCCCTTGATGAGATTCATTGTCGTAATCGCCAGGCTGGACTTGACGTTGAGCGTGGCCGTGCCCATGACGGTCGCCTTCGGCGTGTTCGAGTCGGTCACCATTAAATCGAGCGTTGTCAAGCCAAACTGGGTCGGAGTTCCCATGAGGATGCCGGTCGTTGGGTCGAGCGAGAGGCCGGCCGGCAGCTTGCCGGCGGTGAGGACGGTGGTGTAGGGGGGAACACCACCAAAAACTGTGAGCGGGATGGCGTAAAGGGCTCCTACTGAAGCGTCGGGAAGAGTGGACGGTATGTTCAGCGAGTCCGACACCACCAGCGTGGCGAAGCCGGACTCCACGCCGCCGCAGGTCAGCGCATAGGTATACGTCCCGTTCGCGGTGGGAGTGATGGTCGCCGTTCCGGTGTAGACATTGCCGTTGTTCGGGAAAAAGCCAGTCTGCGATCCGCTCCACTGCCCGCCGCCCGACTTCGTGCCCTGGATGGAGGCGTGGCACTGCTGCATCGTCACCGAGAAAGCATTCAGGACCTTCCAGGTGAGCACGGCAGGGGCATTGGGAGCAACCTTCGACTGATCGAACGAAAGCTGCACGGGAGCCGCGAGAGCGGGTGATAGGGCGAGATCGTAGGCGGCGTTCCCTATCGTCGTGCTAACGAAGCTGCCGTCGTTAATCTGCACGAGCGGCCCGGACGGGTAAGCGCCGTCTGCGCCGTTCTTGAAAGAGTACAGCGTGGTGAGAGCGCCGGACGGGGTGATCTGGAAAAAGGTTCCGCACCCGCTCCCCTGTGGGCAAGCCGACGCATTGACGCCGCCAAAGGTGGTGATGCCGTAGAAGTTTCCGTCGCCGCCCAGCGTCAGATGCGGGTCTACATTGATGCCGGACGCGCCGCCTGGGAAGGTGTACAGCTTTTGAAAGGTGCCGGACGAGGTTGTCTTAAAGATCGTCCCCAACCTGTTGCGGAACGTGCCGTTTCCCTGCACTGGCAGTGAGGAGATCGAGGCTCCGTAGAAGCTGCCGTCCGCGCCTACCGTGAGCGGTCCGTAGACCCCGGCACCCTCATTCCCATCGCTTGCAAACGTATGCACGATCGTCAGTGCGCCGCTGCTGTCGATCTTGTAGACGATCGCCGGCGCTGCATTATTGCCCGGCTGGTTCGGATCATAGACACCAACGCCAATCCCGTAAAAACTGCCATCGGTACCCTGCACCAGGGCGTGCGAGGCCGCGGTGATGTTGGCGCTGAAACCTTCGGCATTTGAAAACGTATGCAGGACCGTGAACACGCCACCGGATGTGATCTCGAAGAGTGTCCCTTGCGCGTCTTGACGATAGCTTCCGTCCGGCTGCTTCACCAGATTGACGCCGCCAAACTGGGTAAGACCGTAGAAGTTGCCGTCTCGTCCCTGGATGAGAGGTCCCGGCTGGTTGCCGCCGAGCGAGTTGCCGTCGGCGTTCTTGGGAAAGTCATAAAGGACCGTAAAGACGCCGTTCTGGTTGATTCGGAAGATGGTGCCATTGCCATTCGCGCCGCCGGTTGTGGCGGTACCGTAGAAGAAGCCGTCGTTACCTTCGATGATCGGGTTCGGAAGCAGTCCGTCTGTATCGGCTCCCGTCGTGCTACCCGATTCAAAGACGTGAAAATCAGTCACCACACCGGCTGGCGTGATCCGGGAGATGCCAGAACACGTATTGTTCGGGTTGTCGGCGCACGAGTAGGTGAAGCCGGGTGTCGACGACGAATAGAAGTTACCATCGCTCGATTGCATCGCGCCAAAAAGTGGAGCGTCCATGCTCCTGCCGAGCGGAGTGACGGTCGCGGTCTGCGCAGAGACCAATGCCGAACCTGCCGCGAGCAGAAGGCCCGCGGCGGCAACTGCTGTCGCTCGGAACCAGCCGCGCGGCATCGATGCGTGGATGGGGTAACGAGTACCAGCGTCGCCCTTGCGGGCGGAGGCGTGGAGTAGGCGAAGGACAGATTGTTGAACCATGGCAGGCGGCTCCTATCTATGAAGCGCGTAAAATGTGGGCAAAGTGTGTCAGAGGCGCGGGTGATTTGATCTAAATAAATCGGATCATTCGTGAAAATCTCGAAATGAAATACATATGTCGCGCTTCGCTTCGGCCAGCGATATCTCCAAATCATCCGCGGCCTCTTCCATATCACGGCGTGTTGGTCTTTCTTGCTGTCAAACGGAATCTCCTGCTTGGTATGGGTTAGACAGCCGGAAAACGCATCAGACCATCCTCAGCTGATGAAATGGAACATTAAGTTGAATCCCAGTACGATAAACAGCGCGCCCCACAATAGCGCAAACGCCCCCACCATCCTCGCCTGCCACGGTGACCGCTCGACGTTTTGTGCACAGTAGGAGCGCATGTCGTCCCCCTTGCTCCCACGACGCAACAGCTGCGCCAGAAGTTCGGGCTGGATCAACAGCACCACCCCAGCCCCTGTCAGGACCACTCCGAATACGACGGCGCCCATTTGCTTCGATGGCGTATTTGCCCCCGGTTCATTTACTGTCATCGACTCAAGCCACATCCTGCACCTCGTCGTCATTGGGTTTTACGTGCTCATGGTTGAAGTTTGAGCCGTTTCCAGCTTTGGGTGTCTACTTTTCCATTGGGATCGAAATCGGCTGAGTCGGTCACGATGAACTCAGAGCCGCTGTCGTTTCCCCAGGCGTGTTTGTATGCAAATGAATAGGACTTTCCACTGGAAGGGTCGTCGAAATGGAACCGGTCTTCTCCGAAGTAGCTGGACTCAAAGTAAATAACTTGGTCGTTAAACTTGCCATGCCAGTATTCGTAGGAGACCTCCTCGGTCCACTCGCTGTTCTGGCCCAAATGGCCGAGAATGGTGCCTAGAATACGGCTGTTTCGTTCCAGAGTGCCTTGCGGAGCGCGCAGAATATCGCACTCGACGACCCTAAAGGTGTCGATCATGGGACCGCTGGGAGCAACATACAGGCGATCGGTTTCGCCAGGTCTCCATGGCGGAGTGTTGTCTGCGTGCTGCTGTAGATGTTCGACGGCAATCTCGATCCATTCCTCCACCGGCACTCCGTTGCGCAGATAGGCGATGCGCGCCCGGGCTGCATCGCCGGAACTCTTGGGAACGGCCGTCCCGGTCTGTTCCGCTCCGGTTTCGCCGGCTATGTTTGTACCGATGAGTTCCTGGTTGAGATAGCCGGCGATTGTGGGTAGCGGTTCGATAGCGACCACTTGGGCGCCGGGACGCAACTTCGGCAACAGCACAGTCTTCAGGTAATCGACGGCGGCTGTGGGCGGCAGAGGCTGAAACTTCATCCCGGCTGCCTGCAGGCTCGCGCGCGTGCCCGGATCCTCACACCAACTCCAGGAGTCATGCGGAAGATACTCCAGGCCGATCTGGCCATCGGGCGAATCGACGCGAAATGACAACGAAGGACGCCCTTTATGGAGTGGCCAGTCCACCTGACCCTTCAGCTTCCATCCTGCGGGAATCAAGAGATCGAGAGGATGAGAGGTGAAAACATCGGGTTTCGCATCGGCTCCCGGGACAGAAGCCTCGTCTATGTGCGCCGAAACAAGCTGCCACCATAGCGACCCAGCGCCGGATGCGGCAGCAGAAACCGGCGCCAACCCGGACTCAACCTGGGTTGGGGTCCCAGCAGTCGATTGTCCGGCAGTCTTGCCCGTCATCGCGGACGGGAGGGCTCCGAGTGGTGGCGCGCAAGAGAGCGCGAAAAAAGTAATCCCGATTCCAAGCCCGAATCCTGCGCCACGAGGAGAACGATAGCGGCGCATGCCTACTCCCCCGCGAAGCGAATGCTTTGAGCCATTTGCATAATCGTCATATTGACAGTTTTTGCCTGATTGTTGGGCGAGGAAGAGATCACAGTCAGAAAGTGTCCGCTTCCCGCACTGATGCTCACCACGAGAACGGATACGCGCTCACCTTTGGGATTCATGCCTGTCGCATTTGCGCCGTGCGAGGGATGCCCGTTGATTTGTAGATCGCCTTCGTTTAGCAGTCGAAAGCCGGTGAACTGGGCCTGGATTTGCTGAGTGATCTGGTGGTTTACGTCGCGTGGTGCCCCGCCGCTGCCGGCAACGAGCATGGCCCAGTCAGGGCCGGAAGACAACTGCAGCGCGTCGGAGTTGGCCTGCGGCTCGACTCTCCAGCCGTCGGGAATGGTGAGCGAATAGCGGCCTTGGGGATCTCGATACATTCCGGAGCCGGAGGGTGCGGAAGCGGCGGAATGCGCGGTGGCCCAGCTGACCTCAGCGGGCTTGGCTTGCTGTGTCGGCTGAGCCTGCGCAGTTGCTGTCAGCAGCTTGAGGCTGTGTTCGATTGAATTGATGACAGGCAGCGCGACTTCGTATGTCGGAGCGGGAGAAGCGCTGGTGACAACCACGAGTAGACCGGGCTTGGTGGCCACGGAGTACTTCATCAACTCCGAGCCACCCTTGCTGTTGGTGCAATGCACAAGAAAGAAGGCTCCGCGTATGCCGCCGAGAGTCGTGGGGCCGCGTTCCTGGATCTTGGCCTGGGGGCAATTCCCCGCGAGGTGTGTCTGGACATTATCCAATTCCTTGTCGGCGGTTAAGGTATTGGCTTCGTTTTTGCGAATCACCCCCATGTAGACGAAGGCCTGCGATTTCTCATCGAAAAAGGAGACCATGCGGCTCCCCGGATCCTGCTGTGTTTGCCAATTGGCAGGGAGCATGACCGTGAATAGGCCAGCCGGGTCTTTGTAAGTTTTTTCCGCATGAGCCGCCGCTTGGGTCATGCTGCCGAAGACGCAAACCATTGCGACGACGATCAACGCTGGATTGATGTTCGAACCCAAGTCCGCCCTTGACGATGCCACATCCTGCCGACGAGGTTTTACAGGGTACTTCGTGAAGAGAGGGATTGAGGTCAGAGAAAAAAGTCGTGGATTCATGGAGAATCTCCTGTCTGGTAAAGTCGGCTTGACGGCTTAGCTCCGACGCAATTGGCTTTGTTCAAGTCGAGTTCTGGGACTTGCTGAAAATTGGTTGATTACTTTACCTCCTGCATCTCAGTCCAGGTTCCGCTTCCTGCATGCCCATTCGGGTTATAGGAAGGCGAGTCGGTGAGGATGTATTCGTTGGTGTTGCCGGTGGTGTTGGCCCAGGCGTGGCCGTACTGATTGGACAGCTGGACGCGCTGGCCGGTGGTGGGGTCGCTGTAGATGGCCTGATCGCCCATATGAAGGGCGAACTGCTGTGAACTGTTGTCGAGCGCGGCGGCACGGTTGCTGGCGACATTCTGATGCACCTGGTTGGAATATTGCTGGACTCCATTGCGAATCTGTTGCTGCTGCGCGGCGGCCCGGGCGTTGTCCTGGGCCATGTTTGCGTAAGTCTGACTGACCTGATTCATGGCGCGTTGCCGAATCTGGACGAGTTTTGAGGTGTACTGAGCGATGTAATTTGTCCACTCCGGGTTGATCTGAATGGAGTCGAGCATGGCAGAGAGCATCTTCTCCTGTCCATCGAGCTGCCCGGCGGGAGCAAACATGACGGCGAACAGCGGAATGTCGCTGAGTTCGTTCACACCGCCGCCGGGAGCCGGATCGGAACGCACGGTGTGGAGCGCGATGAACCAGGCTTCGACCGATTTGCCATCGATGGTGCCTTTCACGCGCAGCCGGCCGGCCTCTGCCGAGATATGGGCGCCGGAGCGGCCCAATTGCTGGTTGGCCTGCTCGACGGAAGCTGCAAGCCGATCGTTGAGGCCGGGGACAGGTTCGAGCTGACCGACAACCTGACCCCCTGGAAGGAGGATCGGGACTGCCTCGGGGAGGCCCTCGGCCAGGCCCTTGGTCTTCTGAATCGAGCAATTGCCGAAGCTGAACTGAGCTCGGTTGCCCTGATCGATCTGCTGCAGGACAGCGCGATTGGTGGACCAGATGCTGGTGCCAAGGGCAACCACCTGAAGGCCAGTGGTTTTGTCGGGACTGGTTGCCAGCAGGTTAAAGCGGCCGTTGGTCATGCTACAGTCCAGTTTGCTAGGAAACGTCGGGTTGCCCTGGAACTTCCAATCCTCCGGTACCAGCATGGTCATGCCCTGGATCTTGATGGTGCCGTTCGTGCGCAGGTCATTCACTGGCGTGGTGATGTCGACCTTGCGCATCTTCCAAACGTGGCCGTTAGCAGGAGATGAAGCGATGCGTGTCGAGCCTCCGGCGGCGGGAGCGGCGTGACCGAAACGAAGCTGCTTGAGCTTCTGCTCATATTCCTGCTGGGAGAGCACGCCGGTATCGCGGAGCTCGCGAAGACTGGCGGCCTGCCGAGACTGAGTATTGCTGTGAGCCTTTTGTTGGCTACACCCAACGGCTACTCCCAGAAGAGCGAAGAGTGCCGCAGTGGCAATTTTGTGTTTCATGATGAACTCCTTCACGTTCGTGCGTAAATCGTTTGCGGCCATCGATTATTCTCCGGCAAAGCGGACGCTTCCAATCTCTGCATGAGGCACTATTGCTTGCCTGCCCCGGCATCGGACGAAGAGAGCCTATGATAGCTGGATTGCCCGTAGGGCGCCCCAACCCTTGAACAAAACTAAATTTCTTGCCTAAACGTTCTACTGATGGATACTGCGTAAAGAAATGCGAAAATCCCTCATCGCATAGTATTTTTTCTTACCGGGCTTTGACACCCTTCGGGATGGTCTATGGACAACGTGGACGGCGAAGTAACTCTGCTGCTTCAGAGATGGAGGGACGGAGATCCGGAAGTATTGGAGCATCTGGCCCCGCTGGTCTATGACCAGTTACATGCAATCGCCAAAGGCTACATGAGGCGCGAACGCGACGATCACACGTTACAGCCAACCGCGCTGATCAATGAGGTCTATCTGCGGCTGCTCAATCAGAGAAAAATCACCTGACACGACCGCATCCACTTCTTTACGTTCGCCGCGCGCATGATGCGCAATATTCTTAAAGACCATGCGCGGGCCCACCTGGCAGGCAGGCGTGGAGGACCAGGGACGATCCGGCTTCCACTTTCCGATGAAGTGGCTTGGGTTGGTTCGTCGCCTGCAGAACTTCTGGATCTCAACCGCGCCCTGGATCGTCTGGAAAAAATGGACGCTCGTAAAGCACAGCTTGTAGAACTGCGCTTTTTCCTCGCGCTCACCATGGAGGAGGTCGCCGATGTTCTGGTAATCTCGCGGGCGACGGCGGAGCGCGATTTGAAGTTTTCCCGTAGCTGGCTGTACCAGGAACTGCACGCTGCGCGAAAGGCAGGTCCGGCGAATGGCTATACCTCCGAAGCCTGAAGACAGTCGAGACCATGACTTCGATCCCGCGACAAATCATCCCGCGGCAGCACTTCCCGAAAAAGCGCGCTGGCAACGGTTTGAGGAACTCTTTCACCAGGCTTCAGAGCTTCCACCTGAGCAACGGGTAGAGCGTCTACAGGTCTGGTGCGGCACGGATTCCGCGATGTTGGCGGAACTGCTTGTGCTGCTGGAATCCGACTCATCGGTCAATACCTTAATGGCAGCCGCACTCCCTGTAAATCCAGATGATTTTCTCGCGCGGGATACGGCGGAAGATCCATGGATTGGCCGAGTGCTCGGTGCGTTTTGCCTGGAGAGACTTCTCGGCCGCGGCGGGATGGGAGTGGTCTATCTTGGCAAGCGCCTGACGAAGGAGCTTTCCCAGAAGGTCGCTGTCAAGCTGATGGCTCGGCACCTGCAATCGACACCAGCGCAGACTCATTTTCTCCTTGAGCGCGATGCACTGGCTCAACTGGAGCACAGAAACATCGCACGGTTGCTGGACGGCGGCGTGACAGAAGAAGAACTCCCTTATGTGGTGATGGAGTACGTCGAAGGCAGACGTCTGGACACGGTCTGCGACGATCCAGCGATCTCGGTGGAACAGGTGCTTCGGTTAATGCTGCAGTTGTGCGATGCGGTGAGCTATGTCCATCGCAACCTGATCCTGCATCGCGATCTGAAGCCGGGCAATGTAATTGTGACGGACGATGGCGGTGTGGTGAAACTTCTCGATTTTGGCACGCTCAAGATGCTCGGGGCAGCATCGGTAGCAAACTCCGCGATGACGCAGGCCGGCATGCGTCCGGTCACAATGCGTTATGCGAGTCCTGAGCACATTCGAGGAGATGCGGTTTCGACGGCGTCGGACGTGTATTCGCTTGGAATGATTCTGTATCGGCTGATCGCTGGGCACTTGCCGGAAGGAAAGGAAGGCCTGTCTATTGGGCAATATCTCGAGCATCTGAAAACTGACCGGATAGCACCTCCGAGCGGATCATTGCGTGGGGCCAGCGGGAGTGCGGATGCAGGCTCAAAGATTGTCGGGAAGAAAATGGATCCCGCGATGGCGAAGGACCTCGATGTGATTGTACTGAAGGCGATTCGCTATGAACCGGAGGAGCGCTACGCTGGCGCGGACGCGCTCGCCGCCGATTTGTGGAATGTTCTGGAGAGCAAACCCGTCTCGGCACGCACTGCCACTTCGCGCTACCGCGTGGAAAGGTTTTATCGCAGAAATAAAGTGCCGGTGCTGGGAACAGTGGCGGCCTTGCTGGTGCTGATCGTTGGGCTTGTCGCAATGACCCGGCAGGCGAAAATCGCCCGTGCGGAACAGCGGCGCGCGGAAGCTGGAGTTGAGGATGAGCGCAAGCTGGCCCATCTTTTACTCTTCGATTACTTTGAACAGCTCAAGCAAATCCCAGGATCGACCGACGCCCAACGCAAAGCGGTGTCGCAGGCGCTTGCATATCTCGATGGTCTCAGTCCGGCAGCGAGGAATTCTAACCTGAAATTGGATAGCGTCCAGGCTTACACCGAGATGGGAGCGCTTCTTGGCAGCCCCTATGAAGAGAATCTTGGCGATGTGCCTGGAGCAATCAGAACGCTCGAAAAGGCCGTCTCGCTTTCTCAGCCAATGCTTGCGAGCCACCCTAAAAAACTCGAGTATCTGCAAAGTGCCGCTGCCGCGGAACTGGCGCTCGGACGCGTTTATTTTGGCTCCGGCGATCCACAGCACGCAGTTGTATACCTGAAGCCTGCAGCGGAAACGAGCCGTCGCATCGCTGCCACTCCAGGAGTCGATTCCGCTGTATTGGCGGAGGCCGCATCGGTGGTGGACGGCTTGGGTGACGTATACGGACAGGAAGACGCAGTATCACTCAACGATCCTGCGAAGGCGATTCAAAGATATCAGCAAGCCCAGGCCATCGACCTTGCAGGATTGAAACTCGATCCGCACTGTGACCGGTGCCGTCGTGGTATAGCGCTTGAATACTGGAAGCTTGGCATGTTGACGGAGGGTCAGGATCAAAATCGCGCGGCTGATTTATATAACGCTGCCCTCGCCACACTGACGGCCTTCACCCCCGCAGAGCAAGCCACGAGCCGCGTGTTGCGGATCGATACTGTGATTCGCCAGCAGCTGGGGACTATTTATCTGCACACCGGCCGTACAGTCGAAGGCCTCCACCTGCTGCAGATGGTGCGGCAACGATTCCAATCTTCGATCTCCGCCGATCCGGTCGACGCGCGGGCTCGTTTTGACCTGGCGGCATTGGATTCCAGTCTTGCAGACGGGGATGACGATCTCAGGCGATATAAGGCGGAGTCGGATGCAGACCTTGAATTTCTTGAGAATATGAACGTCCTAGTCCATTTGGATCCCAAGAGCGTCGGATGGCAGTTCCATCGCGCCGAGGCTCTGCTCCGGTACGGCAAATTACAATTGCAACTCGGGCAACGGTCGGAAGGCGAGCGCACCAGTAAAGAGGGGCTTGCTCTGATTATTCCCCTGGCGCAGCAGCCGACCGCCGAAGCGAATATTCTAGGAGTTGCTTCGGATTATCTGGTTTCGCTCCACCCCGGTCCGAAACGCGATGCACCCATGGCTGTCGATTTCGCGCAGCGCGCCATTGCTGCCAGTCCCCGTCCTTCCGCAGGCCAGTACTTAACCCTCGCGGAAGCACAACGCTTCGCCGGGCAAACCGAACAATCGAAGGGTTCCGCGGAGGCAGCATTGGCTATTCTGGTTGCCAATCCGAAAAGCATTGGAAATGCCGCCCAGCTCGCACACGCCAACCGGCTTATCCATCACTAGCCGGCCTCCAGAGAGTCAGCGGCCAGGTGCCTGGAGAGTCTGCATCTCCGCTATCTGCTTTTTTGCCATTGCGTAATTGCGATTCGATCCGGGAATTTGTTGTAACAGCGCAATTCCTTTGTCGATATCGAGTGAGGCTTGCCCATTGTGACGGCTCTGGCTTCGCTGTAAACGCGCCAATTTCTCATATTGACGTGCCATCTCCAGGGCCAGCGCGGGATCTTTGCCGTTATCTGCCGCCAGAGTATCCAGCGCGTCTGTGGCTCCTTTGAGCAAGGACGTCTTCGCCTCCTCGGCATGCGCCAGCCGACTGAGAGAATCATATAATTCCCCTTCCAGCACACCCGTCAGCCGCACCAGATCATAAAGACGGGTCTGCGCAATTTGGCGTTGCTTTGCAGCATGGGCCGTCTGCAACACCACTCCGATGGCGCTGAGGCTTACGGCAAAGATGAAGATCACACTCATGGCAGCAGCGATCTGGTGGCGTTGCATCCATTTGCGCGCTGTGTAGATATGGCTGCCACGACGAGCAGAGACCGGTCGATTGGCTAGATACGCCTTGAGATCGTTTGCGAACTCACGAACGCTGAGATAGCGCTGGTCCGGCTCAGACCGAAGCGCCTTGGAAAAAATAGCGTCAAGGTCGCCACCAAGGGCTGCCATCAAGCTTGCAGGCGAAGTGGCTCGAAGGCCAGCGACGCTTCGCAGTGTATCTCGATCCAGGCTCTTCAATCTTTGCAGCAGCGATTCCGACTGCGCCCCGCCTCCTGTCTCTTTACCATCCGTGAATGAAGTTATGGAACGGGAAGTCCCGGCTAAGAGAATGCTTCCGATCAGCCCGAGGGCATAGATGTCGCACGCGGACGTGATACGCTCCCCGGCACGCTGCTCCGGGCTGGCAAATGCGGGCGTGTAGTGTGCCGGCATGGAACTCACGTTCGACGAACGTAAGCTCTGTGGATCAAGCATCGTGGCGATACCGAAATCCAACAGCTTTGGTTGCCCCTCATTCGTGATCAAAATATTTGCCGGCTTCAGGTCCGCATGGATGACAAGGCGCCGATGGGCATATTCGACCGCATCCATAACCTGAATCAAAAGCCTAATCCGATCCTCAATCGGGAGCCGGCGGAGATCACAGAATTCCTCGACAGGCATGCCTTCGACATACTCCATCACGATATAGCGGAGCCCAGACGTGTCTTCTCCCCGATCCAGGAGACGAACGATTCCGGAGTGGTCGAGCGAGGTCAGGATCTGCCCCTCATGATCGAGGGTCGCGTCCTCCATGCCAATAGAGATTTGCGGATGCAGAATTTTCAGGGCAACGCGCTGCGAGAAAAGCTCAATCCGTTCGCCGAGATAAACAACTCCCATCCCACCTTGACCAAGGAGCCTCACGATGCGGAAGGACCCGATGGTTGAGGGAACATCGCGGTTGGAAAGCGGCAGAAAAGACATCGAAACCCAAGTTATATATAAGCGAAATGCGAGCGAATGTACAGGATTATCGCTGTGGAATGACTGCGCCTGAGACTAAATAATTTTCGGTGAGGGATTTTCGAGGTGTCTTACGCAGTATGAGACAGAGCGCTCAGACCACTTTGAAGAGTGCCGTTCAGGATCAACTTGTGTGAGAAGGGATAGATGGCACTATGCCTATACAATTGTCCCTCGCTTGGTTCGGGTGGAAAAACCTCTGGCGACGCCGGCTAAGGACTCTGCTTACGCTCTGCGGGATCGGCATGGGTATTGGCGCCTTTGTCGCTCTGGTTGGTTTCTCTCGCTCCTTTGAGCGCGAATGGCTGCGCCTGTACGAAAGTAGCGGCACTGACATTGCCGTTGTCCAGAAAACTTTCCTGAATACTTCTGTGGATGAGTCTGCCGGAGCGAAGCTGCGGGCGCTTCCCGTCGTCGCACAAGCCTCGCCCATGATCCTCAACATGATGGATCTCACGCCGGAGATCAACGCGCTGGTCTATGGCTGGAAGGCCGACTCCTACGAATTCGATTCGCTCACTTTCAAATCCGGAAAGCGTTTCCGGGATGGCCAGCCTGAGGTGATTTTGGGCGACATTCTTGCCGAGAACCTGAATAAGAAAGTCGGCGACACGCTGGTGATTCAAGGGTCCGCCTTCACGGTAGCGGGTATCTACCACGGCGGCTCCGCGCTGGAGGCTGGCGCGCTCATCATGCCTCTCGATGAATTGCAGCAGATCGCAAGCCTGCAGGGGAAAGTCTCGGCGTTCCACCTGCGGCTTCGCCCGGCCCCGGCTGGTGCATCGTCGCCGCAGTATCTGCAGCAGGCGCAGGCGGAGGTCGAGGCCGCCCTGCCTGGTCTGCGTGCCGTTCCCGCGGCGCAGCGCGCCAGTAACAACCAGTTCGTCGTACTGGCACATGCTGCCGCCTGGGGTACATCCTCCATCGCGTTGCTCATCGGCATCCTCGGCATTGCCAACACCATGGCGATGTCGGTTTTCGAGCGCACGAGGGAGATCGGCATCCTTCGCGCTCTTGGGTGGAAGCGCCAGCGTGTTCTCTTGCTTATTCTGATGGAGGCCGCCGTGCTTGGTTTTGCCGGTGGGGTTATCGGCATAGTAGCCGGATGGGCTGCTCTGCGGGCGCTGTCCACATTGCCACAGACGGGGAGCATTGTCTCCGCGTCGTTTCCTCTACTGCTTCTGCCGGAAGCGCTTGGCATCGCAATTCTCGCCGGACTCGTCGCCGGCGTCATCCCTGCGTGGCGCGGTGCGCGTCTTTCGCCGGTGGAGGCTCTCCGCCATGACTGAGCCAATCCTCGAAGTACGCGGCCTGCAAAAAAGCTACGATGAGGGGCAGATTGAAGCGCTGCGCGGCGTCGATCTTTCCATATCCGCCGGGGATTTCGTCTCCATTAGCGGTCCCAGCGGCAGCGGCAAATCCACCTTGTTGCAATTGATCGGCGGACTCGACACCCCAACCAGCGGCGAAGTGCTTTTCAACAACGCAGTTCTCGGATCCTCCATCGACCTCGACACCTACCGCTCTGATCACGTTGGGTTCATCTTTCAGGCATTTCATTTGTTGCCTACCTTGCGCGCAATCGAAAACGTGCAGGTGCCGATGCTCGCGGTGAAACGCGATATGCACGACCGGGCTCAACGGGCTGAGGCCCTGCTGCGCAAGATGGGCCTCGAACATCGCATGTGTCAGTATCCCAACCAGCTTTCCGCCGGGGAGCGCCAGCGTGTCGCGATTGCGCGTGCATTGGCCAACAATCCATCCATCCTGCTGGCGGATGAACCCACCGGCAATCTCGATAGCGGGAGCTCTGCACTCGTCATGGAAATCCTTATCGGTATTCAAAAAGAGCATGGCATGACGCTTATCGTCGTCACGCACGAGAACGATATCGCCAACTCCGCTCCACGGCACATTCGCATCCGCGACGGAAAGATCGAGTCATGAGACTTTTTTCCTCTGCGTTGATGGCAACGCTGGTCTTCGCGATCGCTGCACACGCGGCGGATGTACACACCGTGCTTGCACGCCCGCAGCTTCGCGTGCAATCGGCGGACTACCGGGTCATCGGCCACCTTGTCCGGGTCGAAGCCGGCGGTGCTCGTACAAGCTACGCCGTCGTACTCAAGGCGCGCGGGTTCCCTGACGGTCTGCGCGTGCTTCTCGAGATTGCGTCCCCCAAGGATGCCCGCGCCCACATCTTGCTGAAGATGCGGCCCGATAGCCAGACTACGATCCAGATCGCGCATCCAGGCGATACGGAGCCTGCCACACTGCCTTTTGACAAATGGACCGATGGCCCACTCGGAGCCGATTTCAGCTATGAAGATTTCCTGGAGCCGCAGTATTTCTGGAAAAGCCAGAAATTGCTGGAAGAAATAAAGTACGGCTCGCGGGAATGCGATGTTCTGAAAAGCGCGCCCGGCCCATCGGACCGCACACACTACGCCGAGGTCCGTACCTGGCTCGACCAAAGCATCGGCTACCCCGTTTACGCGGAAAAGACACTGAAGAAAACCGGCACGGTCAAGGAGTTTACCTACTTCGGCTTGCGCAAGAATGGCGGTGTGTGGTCGGCAAGCCAGGTGGAAGTGAAGACACGCGGCCACGCTGGTTCAACACTTCTGATCATCGACCGCGGCAGCACAAAGGCAAATCTCGACCTCAGGGAATTTAGCTCTAAGCAACTTATTCACTTTTAGGATGATCCATGTATATTCTGCTTTCGGTCTTTTGTTTGGCCACCTCTCTGATCGCTGTCGGGTTTCTCTATCAATGGATCGGCACACATCGCGATCAACGGCGATATGCCAGTCTCGGGCGGTGGGTCGATATCGGTGCTGCGGGCAAGCTCTATCTGCTGGAACAAGGCTCGGGTGGCCCGACCGTGCTCTTTGAATCCGGTATCGCAGCCACCAATCTGAACTGGTGTCACGTTCAGGAAATGGTCTCCCGGTTCACCCATACTGTCTCGTACGATCGCGGCGGTCTCGGGTGGAGCAGCTCTTGCCGTACTGCGCGAACACCCAATAACATCGCGATCGAGCTCCACGCAATGTTGCGACACGCTGACATCAAACCACCCTACCTGCTTGTCGGACACTCCTTTGGCGGACTGGTGATGCGACGCTACGCGCTGATGTATCCCGACGAGGTCACGGGTGTCGTGTTGGTGGATCCTATGCGCCTCGAAGAGTGGCAGCCGCTGGACCAAGCCGCCCAATCTGCGCTCGAACGGGGCAGAAAACTCACCCGTTGTGCGATTCTGATCGCAAGATTGGGACTTGCCCGCCTTGCCGTGACCTCGCTGCTCTGCCGCTCCGGCCGCCTTTCGAGTTGGCTGGCCAGCGCTGCCGGAGACGGCGGACGCCACGTGCTCCGGCGTATCCGCGATGAGGTGGGCAAGATGCCAAGGAAGCTCTGGCCGGCCGTCGCGGCGCACTGGTCCCGTCCCGGCTATTACGCCGGGATGTACTGCCATGTAGACGCGGTTCCCGACACCGTCAGAGAAATGCAGGACGCCGATCCGATTCGAGACATCCCTGTGCTGTTGCTGACCCCGGGAACATCGTTGCCACTCCGCGAACAGCATCTTCAGCGCATTGCCAACAATGTCCAGCAGGTGATCGCGGTCGCCAGTGCGCATTGGATTCACCTCGATGAACCGGATCTCGTGATCGATTCGATCCGCAACATGGCGATGGCTGAAATCTGCGTGCCGATGGCGACGGCAGCGGTTGTCTCCGGTGAGAGAGCGCCAGGTGGAGGAGCGCGTGAGGGTCGATTTCGATGGCCAACGCTCCTGCCAGTTCGAATCGACCAACTTCTTGATACTTCACATCTCGACTAAGTTCTGGAGACCATTTATGTCACGCATTCAAGCATTTCTCATCGCATCTTCGCTGATCGCCTGCAGTGCTGCACAGGCTTTCGGCCAATTCAAGACGAGCCTTATAGACTCGCAGGGCGCTACCGCGCCATGCGTTGGGATTGGCCCTGTTGGCGGTCCCCTGGCTAAGAAGTGCGTCAAAATGTTCGAGCAGGCCGGATTCATTCAAGTGGATGAAGTTGGGATTACGGGCCTCACTCTCGGTACGTCGGGCAAGGAGGACGGCATTATCGTGCGCATCGATCCGGGATCTCCGGCGGCGCAGACAGGACTGGCAGTAGGCGACTCGATCACGGCCGTCGAGAACAAGCCAGTGAAACCCACCCCTGGAATGATCGCCGCGAAGCGCACATTTGGACAGCGAGGCGAAGAATTACATATGAAGCTGCGACGCAGTGGTTCCGATATCAACGTTCATCTGGTACGCGCCCCGCAGACCGCGCCCCCCGGTCCGAAATCGCCGAGTATGTTCGTTTCGGTCAAGCCGCTGATCGATTGGCGCAGCCAGTTCATACCCTGTATAGGAGCTGGCCCAGCCGGTTACGCTGCCCTCGCCTATTGCGACAAGCATTTCAAGCCATTTGGTTTTATCAAAGTCGGAGAGATGGGATCGACCGGCTTTCAACTCGACCCGGATCGCGCGGATAAAGCGATCATTACCACTGTGGACCCCGGCTCCCCCGCAGCCAACGCCGACATTCGACCCGGCGACGAGATCGTGACAGTTGAGGGCCAGCCGTTGACGGCGAGCGTGGGAGAGGCCGCCACCGAGAGTCTCTTCGGCAAAGCCGGCGATAAATTTCACATCACAGCCCATAGCAGCCATATCGATAAGACGGTCGTCTTGACTCTGGCCGCCAAGTCCGCGTCCCGGTAGCGCAATTCGCGGAATTTTGTGCCAAGCAGATCGACCACTGGAAACCACATGGCCTGAACTTGAATTATTATGCGATCCCCCTCGAAGAAAACATGATCGTGGTCACATAGTGGGATCGTCCACTCTGTTGATTCGTTCGACGAAATGGAGCCAAGAGTTGGGCGAGCAAGACAGAATTACCGACAAGCGAGCAGCCCTCTTCGATACAATCTTGAATTTGGTGGTTACGCATACACGTCCTATCCAATCGGAGCGCAAGCTCTCGGTCACTTCGCCACAGCCTAAGATCATCATGACCCGTCGGTAAGCGCATTCGCGCGCCTTTCTTCCACTTCATGCCGCTTCGGTGGATGGCCCAGCGCATAAAAACGCGCTGAGCGAGCTTTCCTGAGTCTGTTCGGGCCAGCGCCGTCTGCGTGCCAAACGATAATGCGTGTTTGGCACTTGCCGCGCCCACCCTCCATCCTCCCACCTCCGCTGCACTCGTTCTGCCTTGGTGTCCGTTCGTCCGGGTTTGTCCGCTGCGCTTTGTGAAGGACAAACCGCTCCCGAACGGGACACCAAGGAGGCAAAAACAATGGAATATCCAAGCAACAGCAACCGCAGCAGCAACGGCAACCGTGGCAGTAAGGAAAAAACTGCCACGCAACAACTCATCAAGCAGAACGTGGACTCCCTCATCCAGCAGCTTGAGTCAGGAAAGAGCGAAGCACTCACGGCATACCTCACGGCCATGAGCCATTTTCACAATTATTCTTTCGGCAACATTCTGGAGATTGCGCGGCAGAGGCCCGATGCAACTCGCGTTGCCGGAATGTATGCGTGGAACCAGCTTGGCCGCAGAGTGAAGAAGGGCGAAAAGGGCATTCGCATTCTTGCCCCCATCATCGGAGTTAAGCGCAAACCGCAGGAAGAGGCCGAGAAAGGCATTACCAAGCAGAATGTCGCTGTCTTGGTTGGCTTCCGCAACGCCTTTGTCTTCGATGTTTCGCAGACCGACGGTGCAGAGCTTCCCGAACACGCCAGCGTCAAGGGCGATGTGGGAGAGAACCGCGACCGCTTGATTGATTTCATCGCTACTCAGGGCATCGAGCTTGAGTTCAACGAGCGCATCGCGCCGGCAATGGGCGTGAGCTACGGCGGCAAGATCGTTCTACTGCCGGGTCAGTCGAAGGCCGAGGAGTTCTCAACCCTTGTGCATGAACTGGCGCACGAGATGTTGCACAAGGCCGACCGCCGGACGACAACGACCAAAGCTGTCCGCGAGACCGAGGCCGAGGCCATCGCGTTTGTGGTGGGCAAAGCAGTTGGTCTACAGACGGGAACCGCATCCGCCGACTACATCCAGCTTTACCACGGCAACGCATCGTTGCTGGCCGAAAGCCTTGAAGTCATCCAGAAAGCGTCTGCCGTCATTCTCGCGGCACTGGAGACGAAGCCGGAAATCGAGGAGCAGGAAACACCAGATGCAATGGCAGTCGCCAGCTAGTCCACCGCAACCCTACGGGCGGATGGCGAACGGCTGTCCGCTCTCCCTATCCACGCATGTTCAACCACAGGAGAAGCGCATCATGTCTACTCAAAACATCGCAGCTACCGAATACCGCAACCTTCCGCTCTCGATTCTCACGGAATCGAAAACCAACCCGCGCCGCATCTTCGAGGATGCGGCACTCAAAGAATTGGCCGACAGCATCCGCAGTCAGGGCGTTCTCTCGCCCTTGCTTGTGCGGCCTTTGAACGAGCGCAGCTTCGAGATCGTGGCGGGAGCGCGGCGTTACCGCGCCGCGCAGATGGCCGAATCGGAAACCGTGCCCGTTCGTATCGTCAATCTCACCGATGTCGAGGCGTTGGAAGCTCAATTGATCGAGAACCTTCAACGCTGCGATGTTCACCCGCTGGAGGAAGCGCAGGGTTTTCGCGCTCTGCTGAATCTGGAGGAACCGAAATACTCCATCGAACAGATAGCCGCGAAGACCGGCAAATCTCCTGCCTATGTCGCGCAGCGCATCAAGTTGACGGAACTTGCTCCGGCAGTGGTCGAGGCATTCTACAAAGACGAAATCGGCGTCGGCCATGCACTGCTACTGGCGAAACTCCAGCCAGCGGAGCAGGAACAGGCACTCGCCGCTTGCTTCCGCGAGGATTGGGGAGGTGGTAGCAAGAGCAAACGCATCCTGCTGCCTGTCCGCAACCTCCAGCAATGGATCGAGCACAACATTTTGCTCATCCTGAAAGACGCGCCATTTTCAAAAAGTGACGCGGCCCTCAACCCGCAAGCTGGCACTTGCCTTGATTGTCCCAAACGGACAGGACACAACAAGCTGCTATTCGCCGACGTGCGGCAGGACGCTTGCACCGACCCCGCTTGCTACCAGACCAAGGTGGACGCGCATGTTGCGAAGACTCTCGCAGCCAAGCCGAAGCTGGTACAAATCTCCGCTGCCTACGGCCAGCCAGCCGAAGGAAGTGCGGCAATCCCGCGCAACAAGTACATCGAAATCAAACAGGAGAAGCCGCAGAACAACAAGCAGCGTGATTGGCCGGAATACAAAACCTGCAAATCTACCACCGAGGCCATCATCACGGAAGGTACGGAGAAAGGCGAACTTCGCAAAATCTGTGCCGACCCGAATTGCCCGATTCACCATCCAAAGAAGCAGAAGCCAACCACCGATGCCAATTGGAAGGCTGAGCAGGAAAAGCAGCGGCGCGAGGAAGCACTGGCCCAGGCAACAGGCTTGCGCGTCCTGAATGCCGTCATCGCAGCCGTTCCTGTGCGGTTGATGAAACGCGACCTCCTTTTTATCGTCGAGCGAGTTGCAACCATGCTGGACGAACGGCGGCTGGAGGTTGTCGCCCGCAATCGCGGCATCAAGAAAGCAAAGGATAGCGACTCAATTCCCAAGTTGCTTTCTGCCTATATCCGCAAAGCCGACGAAGGCGAACTCGGACGGTTGCTTATGGAGATGGTTATTCTCCACGCAACACGGACTCAACAGAACGGCGGCAAGGTGCTCAAAGAGGCAGCCGAGCATTACAAAGTGGACACTGACACCATCGCCATCAAGGTGAAACAGGAGTTTAAGGCGAAGCAGAAGGCCCAAGCTGCCAAGAAGGTAAATCCAAAAACGCAACCCAAGTCAGCAAAGAAATCGACCGCTGCGTAATCACTCCTGCAATACCGACGGAGCCTGTGATTCCAGGCTCCGTTTTCTTTTTACCCGCCCGTCTACCCGCCCGGAAGCGTGCTGCCGCTCCGCGTCAGGCATGACTCTGCCCTCCCGACGGGCTTGAAAGCAATCGAGAGCCTCACGGGGTACTATGCACCCATCGGCAGATGCAGTTGCTCGTTTCTAGCGGTATGTACCGCCTGTGCGGACTTCTTCATAAATGCTCGGACAAATTCGCTAACCACGCGCGAGGAGTTGTCCGCACGAACGGCCATGCGTGTATCCAGCATTAAGACGGGATCGCAAAGTGGACGGAACACTATACCGGGTCTCGCGTTCCGCATGGCTGTCGATTGAGTCAGAAAGGTAATTCCGCCAGTCTCCGACACGAGATGGAGCGCCTCTTCCGAAGTAAAAATATGATGGATATTTTTGTATCGGACTTTCTCTGATTCGGCGAGATCCATGATCGTCTGATAAACCAGCGGATGAACTTGCTTCTGAAAGAGAATCCAGCACGTATTCGTAAGGTTTTTCAGCGAGACAACCTGCATCGCTGCCAGGGGATGATTTTCTGACATCGCCACATGCAATGGTGCCTGTGCGACCAGTGTAGTTGTGAGCATCGGTATTTCTGGTTGCTGTGTTAAGAATGCCACGTCCATTTCGGACGATAAAAGCTTATGCACCAGATCACTGGAAAACTCGCTTTTTACCTGAAGGTTCAAGTTTGGATACAACGGCAAATGAATCGAGAGTGCCCTGGAGATCAGTTGAGGATCGGTATAAGGGGAACGACCAAGTACAAGAATGTGTTCTGCGCCGAGGTCCGCCGCCTTGGCAAATTGAATGGCTCGTTCTGCATGTAGAACCGCCACGCGCGCCTCTGCAACAAACGCCTGACCCGCTTCGGTCATCTCTACTTTCCTGTGCCCGTGTGTAAACAAGCTGACGCCAACTTGTTCTTCGAGTTCAAAAATTTGGCGACTGAAAGCTGATTGTGTGAGACCTACTCTGATTCCCGCACGGGTATAGTTAAGTTCTTCTGCAAGTGCAATCGCCGCCAGATAATAGCGGACTTCCATATTGCGGGCCATAACCACCTCTGCGGAACAAAAACCAGAGGCTTCGGTAGCCAGCCAAAGCACATATCATTGAAAACGCTGTTTTTGGACGCGTTTTCCACGGTATGTGGAAATTTTCAGCCATTGTCAACCTAGGTACTTCAGCGGACAAACAATGGATCAACGCATTGACATCTTTTTGGGAATGTGGCGCAAGCGAAAGTTTCGAACGGGTCAAGGAATAATCGTTTATGCGCGTCGCGAATGATGGAGTTCTGAAAACTCATTGGACATCCGGCCAGAAACCAAGCAACTTCATAATCAACGGAGCGGAACGTTCGTTAATTCACTGGTGTAGAGGCATTCCGATGAGGCCCGAAGTGCTGGAAAAGAAGATCGCGCAAGGAGCGGGCCTTCACTCCATCGCACTGGAGCGGCATTATTCCGTGCCGGAAATTGCCGAGTTGTGGTCCATGAGCGAAAAGTCTGTTCGCCGACTCTTTGCAGGTGAGAACGGCGTTCTGGAATGGGGCACACACGAGAGCGCGGGGAAGCGAGGTTATCTCAACCTGCGTATTCCAGAAAGTGTGCTGATTCGAGTACATCAGCGTCGGCAAAGAGCAAGTTGATGGCCCTAATCGGCACACGCTTACAGATGGTGTGCTTGGGACCCGCGGTGGCCACTACTTATCTTTTCGCAGCCAACTTATTGGAGTATGCCAGCACTGGCATCCGCGCAGCAGGTTTTCTGGAGCGGCCAGTCTTCGTAGGCTTTGGGCTATCCATCACATCCCACGCATTTCGCACGCTTGCAGCCAATTGATCTTGTCGTGCCTTCACCCATGGGGAGTAATGCTTCTCCGCGATCCGCACGCTCTTGTGCCCGAGCAGGATAGAAACCTGGTCAATGGGCACGCCGGCCAGCAGCATCTCCACCGCGAACGTATCGCGGAACATATGCGGGAAGCACCGCTTCGCCGTTCCATCGGGTTTCTCCAACTTTGCCAGCATGAACAGCCGCCGGTAGCTGCGCTGCCAGTCGGCTACGGCAGACTTGGGAAGGCCATTGCCACTCCAGAAGAAATATCGCGGGTTTGGCTTTGGCCCTGGGGGCACCGTCCGCACCGCTTCGGCGACCTCTGGCGGGAGCGGTACGTAGACCGGCGTGCCAGTTTTTGCTTGATAGAGGAGCAGGTTGTCCCCGATGAGCCGTGTCTTTTCGAGCGTGATGGCATCGCGGATGCGCAAGCCGCTCCAACGCATGAGGAGCGTCAGAGTGCGCAGGCGTGTGCCGTTGTCAACGCCCGTTTCGGCGCGGTTCTCTCGATAGGCATACGTCGCGTCGACGATTCTGTCGAACTCCTCGCGCGTGAAGTAATCGGTGGGAGGCTGATTGACGCTGATGCGACCCAAACGGTTGGTTGGATTCTGTGTGATCCACCCGGCACGGATGCAGAACCAGAAAAATCCAGTCACCCGCTCCTGTTTTTTCTTCTTCGCCAGAGCGCCATCTTTCCAGGACGCGCGAAAGGACTGGACGACGCGCAGGTCCACTTCCCGCAGGAGTTTGTAGCCTTCGGCCTTCGACCATTGCAGCAGTTGCTTATCAAAGATGATGTTGAGCTTGTACAGCGTGGCTTCGCTCAGTTCGCGGGCCTTCGCATCGGCAAGATATTCTTCGACCGCCCGCTGAATGGTGACAGGCTCTTCTTTTTTGACAAGATCGGCAGCAGCATCGTCGGCAGCTTCAATTTTCTGCGCCAAGGTTTGGGCGCGCTCCCAACTGTGGGTTTTCAAGCTGCGCCGCAGGTAGTTTTCGGCTATCGTGCCCTCCACCCACATGGGGCAAGAGCAGCGCTTCCAGTAACGGTCGGAAGCCTTCGGGCAACTCTTCAAATGGCGGCGATAGAGCGTCAGCATGACGAATCTATCGTACACCGAAGAAGAGTTATTTTATAAACTAATGAAAATAAACAACTTAACTATGGTGGAGGCGGCGGGAGTCGAACCCGCGTCCGAAATCTTAGTCAGCAAAGAGACTCCATGCGTAGTCGCGTTCCGATTGGTCTCGTGCGATGCGCTCAGAACGGACAAGATACGCATCCCACCAGCCTGTAGATCTTGTCCAGCCAACCCAGACATTGCGGGCCAGACCAGTCTGCTGAATGACGTTCTTCCCCAGTTCGCAGACAAAACCGAAGAGAACGGCTACTTATTTAATTAAGCAGCAAGTGCAAGTTGATTGTTAGCAATTGTATTTTTGCGAGCGATTACGGGTGCCCACCCCCCGGCATGCCTCTCTGCCGCAAACGATCCCGTCGAAACCGTGACGCCCCCATTGGGAAGCCGTAGCCTGCGTGATGCGGTACGGCTGGAATGCTCGTGGCACTCAAAGAACTACCTCCAGTATACCCTTTGAATGGTGGGTCGAGTGAATGCCGGAATCAATTTGAAACTCTATCTCCGATGAGGAATCGTGCCATTTGGAGGTGGCTGCTGGCGCATTGCTCTGGAATGCATCAAAATTGATATTGGGGGCGGCACTTAGCGCGAACCTCGGCATTTGCGACACAAAGATTCAGTTGGGGGTCAATTGACGGTTAGGAAATCAGCCATTGCATTGCCGCTGCCTGGGGGCGTTTTTCTTTTGTTTCTTTTATTTACGTTTGCGTCCGGGTGTTCTTACGCCCAATCGGCTGCGGTCCCTCGCTTCATTGGGTCCGTTCCCGCAACGCGGGCTGGGTCGATACCTTCCGGTCTGGCAGCGGCTCTTTCATCGTCCAGCGACTGGAACAGTGGGACGACGTGTTGCGGTTCACCCGTGTTCCGAGCGGACGCGGCGTTTGCGGGGCGACCCTGGCAGGGAACATTTCCGTCGCTCGGGCAGGACACTACCCGGTCCGGAAGCCAGCAGGACCAGCCACAGCCTCAGTCTGACCAGAAGAAATCCAATCCTGCGGCGACCGCCGGTTCCGAGGGCCACATGTACTGGGTAGTCCCCGCATTTAAGGTAGACTTTTCCGGTAAATTTGTACCGTTGACTCCGAACGAAAAATTCAAGGAATGGGCACAGGGCGTATACGATCCGCTCGGTCTCGGGGTGACCGCATTTGAGGCGGGAACATTGGAATATCGCTCTGCGGATGGATTTTGCGGATACGGTCACGGCTGGGCATCATACGGACAGTGCTTCGGTTCACTGGAGGCGGACGGCACCATCTCCAGTTTTATTGGCGATTATGCTCTGGCCGTGTGGTGGCACCAAGACCCGCGCTATTTTCGGCTGGGAAAGGGCTCGGTCGGCAAACGTGTTTTCTATTCAATCTCTCACGTTTTCGTCGGGTACAACGACTCGGGACACACTGTCTTTAACTCAGCCGCACTGTCGGGAACCGCAATCGCGGCAGGCCTTTCCAACCTGTACTCTCCGCAGCAGGACCGCGGGGTCAGCAACAGCATATCTCGCGCCGGACTGGATCTGGGCAACACCGCCATTTTCAACACAGCGGCGGAGTTCTGGCCAGATATCCATCGCTGGGTTCGCCACGTATTCTGAACTGTGGCGGGTCACAAGGGGATGTTGGGCTGAGCGTATTTAGCACTATGGACCTCAGCCAATAGCGGCGACATAAGCTGGCATAAAACAGAATCTTCATCAGCGAAGTATTCCGCTTCGAAGAGTTGGCACTCGAGTTGATCACACCAGGGTTTTATGTGGAAGAACTTCGTTTTAGAACTGCACGGCGAGTGGTCTGAGTTTGCCGATGAGTGCATTGGCCTGCTACCGCTAATTGAGAGCGTGGCGATCACACATTTGGTCATCAGGCATACCGAAAATCATCGATCATTGGCACGAGCCACTCCGAACGGGACATCAGCGTCCGGCAATTGGTGCCGGGCAGTATAGCAAGCCAGGATTCGTCTTCTATCTTGTCGTGAGCACGACATGCGTCGCGTGCTCCGTGGCCTCGTGCTCCGTCACAGAAAATCCCAACGCGGGCAGGTCAATGCCGCTAAGAAGTGCCTCACCTTGACCGAGGGCAACAGGTGAAAGTGCAAATTGGAGTGAGTCGATCAACCCAGCCTGCAGATACTGCCGCACGGTGGAGACACCGCCTCCAATCTTGACGTCCTTGTCACGCGCTGCTTGTTTCGCGAGCCTCAGCGCCTCTTCGATTCCGCCGCTGACAAAGTAGAAGGTCGTCCCGCCTTCCATCACGAGGGGTTCACGCTCGTAGTGCGTCAGAACGAAGGTCGGCGCATGGTATGGCGGATTGGGACCCCACCATCCCTTCCACGAGTCGTCCGGCCATGGACCACGGACCGGACCGAACATGTTGCGGCCGAGGATAAAGGCTCCGAAGTTTTCCATCGCTCGCCGTGCGAACGCGTCGTCCACATCGACCGATCCGCCTTCCTGCCCGTGCATGGCGCGGAATGTCCTGGTATGGAAGAACCACTGAAAGATCTCTGGACCGCGCTTGCCTAGCGGATCGTCGAGGCTCTGCTCTATCCCTGCGCTAAAACCGTCCAACGAAATACCAAATCCCGCGACACGAACCTTTGACATGTATGCTCCTCGCTTTGGAAATTCTGATTAGCTCCCGCCCGTGGTGACGTCATCAGGTTTGAGCGGAGCAATTCGCGTATCCGCTCCGTGGAACCCTCAGACATGACGACGACTTTAGCAAACCAGCTACCCCGAATCAATTTGGCAAACGGCGGATCGATGCAAAGTGCCGAGGTCGTGACTCTGAAATCTGGAGCAACAGAACCGCTTCCTCGGTTGATGCAAAATCGCCAAGGCACTCAATGACAAGCGACGAGCACCGATGAGCATCTCGTGGCGAGCGCGGCACATTGCACTGGGTGGCGGCATATCGGTTTGTCCAGCATTTGCCGTGCGAAAAGCAGGCCATGGAAACTCGTCGCCCAAGCTTCATGGGATAACCTCCTACGCTTCGGACGATTTCGAGCCCTTCATTACCATCGTCTCGGAGTGCTTGTAGGCATTTGTGGAGTGCTCATGCGCCTGTTTGCTGAGTTCGTGAGCGATTAGATGATCTGTACGGTGGCGGCGCGGTGGGCGTGAGCTGCGAGATTGTGGAGTTCTGCGGCTCGATCGTGCGTGCTCTGTGGCATGGTGTTCTCCTGACCTTATTAGACGCTTTTATGAAAAAGCGTGGTCAGCCAATCTGTTCGATACATAATCCGGGCGCGACAGACGTTTGGATAGAGGGGCGCTCACTGAATGCATTCGCCTGAAGAGTGAGTCGGACATTTTTCTGTCCTCCTTACAGAGGCAGTGCGTATTGCGCATCGATGGAGACGATTCGATTTCGGCCATCCGCCTTGGCTTGATACATCGCGGTATCACACTGGTGAAGCAACTCGTTAATATCGATCGCGCCATTCTCCCCGGAATGTGTCGTCACTCCGATACTGATGGTCACGGTAATTGCTTTTTCGTCATCGATTTCTTTTGCCTGACGGTGGGCTATCGATATCGAGTCGATATGGTAGCGCAACCGTTGAGCGACAATCAGAGCTGCCTCGGAGTCGGCGTTGGGCAGGAGAGCGACGAATTCCTCGCCGCCCCACCGCCCGACGACATCGATATTTCGTACCGAGTTTCGCAGCTTTTCAACCACGGCACAGAGCACTGTATCCCCAGCGGCATGGCCGTGCCGATCATTAACATTTTTGAAGTGGTCGATGTCGAACATGATCAAGGAGAAAACTTCGCCATTGCGAGCGCTCCTCAATAATTCCTGCTCGCACAGCGCGACAAAAGAGCGCCGATTGTAGATGCCGGTCAAGGGATCGATGCTGGCCAACTGCTCCAGCTTGAGCCGAATCTGCGCGCTTGTTATCCAGAACACACCGAAGCCAAGGCCCAATCCCGTTCCGAGAAATACGATTGCGCTGGCCACCTCCAGAGGGGCCGTCAACGCCGACTGCTTCGACGTTCCCAGCGCGAGAATAAACATGCTTCGAAATAGATTGAAGGCTGCGAAGCATACGAGAAGCGTGAAGCTGAACCAGATGGGCGCACCCATGCCAGCACTCAAATTTTTCTTCAATAACGCTGCAGTTTGCAATGCCTGAATAGCCAGTAAAAATCCGAGAGTGACAATACAAAGCCGGTCGGCATCGTGCAGGTACAGGAAGACTGGAAACACCATCGCCTGGATCACGAGCAAAGCGATTCCGAGCCTGGGGAGAGACAATTCGGTCTCGGTCAGTTCCAAAACGCCGGCATGCAGAAATACGTACGCCAGCAAGATCAGTGTGTCTGCGATGAGTATTAAAAGGTCACTGGAAAAACGGCTACGCAACGCAAAGACAGTGGCCCCAAGAGCACCGGCTGCGAATGAACCTCCGAGCCACCCGAGGCCCTTAAAAAATGGGTTGCTCAGGCGGACAATCAGCAGTCCTATGCACCCGCAGCAAAGGAGGATCGAACCAACCATGAGGACGTTGCGAGTTTCCATTTCGGCACACACTAGAAAGCAAAGCAGGATATGGGTGAAGAGATTCTGTTCTTTGATGAAGAAAAAATCAAGTTTATCTTGCATTGAACTCTGGCGGACGCGTGGAAGGTCAATTCGTTGAGAAAGCGCGCCATATTGGGAAGCTGGTTGTCAGTCTTTCCTGAGACCGTCCAGTCCAACGCAGCACCGCTCAATGGGTAGCCTGTCTATACTCCCAGCAGGCCAGCTGCAAACAACACTTGGCGGTCTGGCTTGCTGCCGAGTTCCCGCGCAAGGAACTTCAATGTAAGCATCCAATAGATAAGACACTTCTGCGGCCAAGGCAACGCGCAAGCGACGGCACAGAAAGTTGAGAGAACGGATGAGCGACTGGTTGAAAATATGCAATCGTGCGGATCTGCCGGAAGAAGGCGCTGCCAAGGAGTTTAGTGTGCAGGGCAAGACCCTGTGCGTAGCAATGATCAACGGTAAACCGCTGGCGCTCGACAATGTTTGTCCGCATCGCGGCGGACCTTTATCCGAAGGCTCCGTTGAGGGTGGAAAGGTAGTCTGCCCCTGGCATCAGTGGGAGTTTGACCTGGCGACCGGAGCGACAACGGGTTCTCCCAACATCAAAGCAATCGTGTATGCGCTCCAGCAGAATGGCGAAGATGTGATGGTGAAGATTTAGAGCGGATTTCCTGTTGCCACCGTTGCCGGGAACATCCCAAGCGGCTTTCTTGAAAAAAGCCTCATATTATGACTGCTTCGGCTGCATCTACAAAGAAGCTTTCATGCTCAACACTACAAATGCAGTATTGCAACACTCTCGATAGAGCCGTTCGAAAGGGAAGTGGACCACGATGAGTCGACCTTTTACACTACAGCGCGAACAATGGGTTCCAAGTTCATTGGAAGACGTCTTTTTATTCTTCTCGGATGCTCAAAATCTGGAAACTCTGACACCCGATTGGATGAGCTTTCAGATTCTCACTCCACCACCGATCAAGATGGCCGTCGGTATCACGATCGATTACAGGCTTCGTTGGCATGGCATTCCACTTCGCTGGAGGACCGAGATTACTCACTGGGAACCACCGCATCAGTTTGAGGATCTACAGATAAAAGGCCCCTACAAACTGTGGCATCACACCCATGGTTTCCAGTCAATAGCCGGAGGCACGCGGATCACCGATGTGGTGCGCTACTCTCTCCCGTTTGGACTGTTGGGCCGTTCGATCCATGCGCTCACAGTCCGAGGAAATGTTGAGGAGATCTTCAGCTACAGAGATGAGAAGGTCCGCGCGATATTTGGCGGCAGTGGGAAAGCACCCTCTGAGGATTCTTGATCCAGAAAAAGGCTTAAGTCCTCTATAGTGATCTGCTCCCGAACCGGTCGTCCGCTGTGCCCACTTGCTGTGCCTACTTATTGTGCGTCTGACCCCGCCAGAGCAGTTGGGCATTTGTCCTGGATCCAGTTCCGGTACGTCTTGTACTTGCGGCGATTGAAATGTTCATCCGGACAGACGGGGCACCCTGCGTCGATGCGCAATTGATCGCTCCATGAATCTTTAGAGTGCGTGTTGGGCTCCCAGAGTTCCTGTGAGGTATTTTCAGGCGACGCGAGAGAAACATCCAGATTACCGCCAGCATTTCCGGGCCATGTGGAGGGCAGAGGCGCGACGTCCCCTGTTGGCGCGTTGTTGTAGGAGCTGGTGCAGCCACCACTGCCTTCCTTGTTATCGCTACAGGTAACGCTGGCGTTGCGTTGCTGGCCCGGGTTGGCGTTACCTCCCGTTTGCGAACGCGCCGACGGACCGAACACATTGGGCGTCGCCAATCCAGCGGTTACCGCGCGCAACGCTATTCCGACGTGGAGCACGGCATCGGCCTGCTTGCGACTGGGCACCGCAATCAGGCAGGTCTCCTGGGCCAACTGGTTGGCGGCGGAACTTGCCATATCGGGAGAAGCGGCACGAATATAGATCTTGCGAATGGGCTTGCCATCTTCGGTCATTAACGTAGCAGGTGATTTTTTCGCACACCAGGCCGTTGCTCCTGTAAAGCTCAGACATGCCAGTACGAGAAATACGGAAGTCAAAGACCTGACCGACACGATTTCCAGCAGCGCTCTCCAGTTCACTCGAATCATAATTCCTCCTTCATCGGTGAAGCGATTTCTTCTAAACTCTGTCGAGCTTATCTTGCAGCGCGGCCAGTGTTTTGTCCAGACTTACGACATCCTCGACATTCAGGCACGTTTGGCCTCGGTCCAACTGGCGCATCAACCCGCAAAGCACCCTGCCCGGACCGACCTCAATGAAATGTGTGACACATTTAGAAATCAATTGCTGTTCGCATTCCGCCCAGCGCACGGCGCCAGTCACCTGGCGGATGAGTCCATCGCGAGCGGCGCCCCGGGTTGTCACCCATGCGGCATCGACGTTTGAAACAACGGGAAAGCCGGGGTCGCGGAAGTCGATCTTTTTAAGATCTTCCGCCAGCCGCTCCTGCGCTGACTGCATCAGCGAGCAATGAAAAGGCGCGCTGACAGGTAGCATGACGATACGCTTCGCACCGTGCTCTTTGCACATTGCCGCAGCCAACTCCACGGCGGCCACCGCTCCGGAGATGACCGTTTGCTCGGGAGAATTTATATTCGCTGCGGCGACGACGCCGCCGGATTGACGCGCTGCGGCGGAGCAGACTTCCGCAACTGCCTCAGCGGACAACCCCAGGATGGCCGCCATCGCTCCTTGACCTGCGGGAACCGCCTCCTGCATAAAGCGGCCGCGATTGCGCACGGCGCAGACGGCTTCCGCGAAAGAGAATGTTCCGGCAGCGACATGGGCAGAATATTCTCCCAGGGAATGGCCTGCCGCGATTTGGCAGGAAATCCCGCGCTCCGCGAGCACGCGCATCGCCGCCACCGATACAGTCAGAATGGCGGGCTGGGTATTTTCCGTCTGCTTCAGTTGGTCGTCCGGCCCGTCGAAGCAGAGCTGTGAAAGTGCGAAGCCGAGTGCGTCATCAGCTTCTTCAAAAATCTCGCGTGCAGCAGGGGAATGTTCGTGCAGTCCGCGTCCCATGCCGACGACCTGGGACCCCTGTCCGGGAAATAAAAAGGCAATTTTTTTCACTGCATCGGTGCTGGAGGCTGGGGTGATCATCTCAAACGCCTATTGAAGCGGAGAAGATGCTGGAATGCAAGCACAATTACCACACTAGCCGTCTGTAAGGGCGTTAATCATGGGTGAGTTCGGTCAATATCCTCCATCGCAAGCAAATTGTCGTCCTGAGCCGCAGGCGAAGGATCTTGCGGTTTGCATACGAACCACAGGATTCGCGAAGTTTACCCTGAACGAAATCGAAGGGCTCAGGACGACAGCTACCATTTGACGCAGCATGTCAACTGAGCCGAAAACGAGGTAGTGTCCTCATTTACTCGATCTTCGACTTTCCGTGTCAGAAACCTGTTACAGAGAATTTCATAGACATGTCCAATACCCAGTGGGAGGATTTTGGACATGGGCTTTCCATGGGTAATCGGGATGAGAGCAAGGACACTCAGTGAGGTATCTAAATGAAAACCAAAGCCGGATCATTTACAACGGCATTGCTGCTATTGGCTGTTTCAGCCAGCGGCGCGCAAAACATCCCATCAAGCTCGTGCGTTTTCGATGGATTTTCAGGCGATTTCATTCTGGCGAAAGTTGCAACCTCACATCCGGTAACTGGATATTTCGGCTGCGCGAAAGGAAAAGACTGCCTTTCCACCTCCTTGCCTCCGGGCACTCCCGTCGAGGTGTACAGAGTGAAAGGTGACTGGACCTGCGGATATTCCTCGGATAGCAAAGGAGCCGCACCAAAATGGATTAAATCCACAAATCTCCGCCCGGTACGCTTCGATTCAAATCCACCCCTGAAAGCGTGGACCGGAACTTGGAAGGGTGGAGAGGATCGGGTCGTCATTCGGCTCGCACGCGAACCCGGCGCACTTCACCTCTCCGGACATGCAGACTGGGAGGGTGCACACGATGTAGTCCATTACGGAGACTTTGCGGGAGAGGCAATTCCGAAAGGGAATCGTCTGCGCTTCGTGGAAGACGACAGTAATTCCTATTCCTGCACGGTCGACCTCACGCTGTTTGACAGTTACCTTATTGCAGAGGATAACGGCCATTGTGGGGGCATGAATGTGCGATTCTCGGGCATCTGGAGACGTATGTCGCAATCGCATCGGTGATTGTTCGGATGGCCGAAGAGTGCTCCTATAAAGTAAAAGCGCTACGAACCGTCACTGAGCTGCTCGTAAACCCGTCGTCGCGCAATGAAGAAGATGAATGGACGGGCAAGAGCATGCAGAAAAGTTGAAGACCGGGCTTAGGACACCGCCGAGAAAGATTAGTGGATTTCGCGCCGGGCTTTCCGTGGGGATTTGCGGATTGACTTACGGAGGGCCCAGACCGAAACGGCGATCGCGAGCCAGAGCAATGTCGCGGTCCCGAGCACTAGCCAAGTGGAATGTTGCGGCAACACTTTCCAGACGAACGCCCCGAACGCAATCAGACCTAGGGCGCCCATGGCCGCGCCAGCTGCGTCCACGCTGGCCAACGCCCTGCCTCGGCGCGTTCCATGCATTCCGACATTTTCTTTTTTCTCTCGTTCATGTTTTTCGATCATGGTTCCGCTGGCTGGGAAAATCGCTGGAAATGCCAAAAACAGACCGGCAATTTCTGGCCCGAATTTCCTGGCAATTTCACCGGTAGCCGCGGTGATGATGCCTCCAAAGAAAAACCGCACCGCATATTCGTACCAGCGGCTTTCTTTGACAGAAGCGAGATCAAGACCAATCTTCATCGCCGACCCACCTACCTCAACCAGACCAGCCACAATATGAAGGCGCTGCCGAACCACGCCGCCATCGCCGCCATCGTGGTCTGCAAGGCGGAAAATTTCTTACTCATCAGAATCGAGCTGACGATTGAAGCGTAGAGGAGGAATGCGATCGCTCCACCCATCATGGAATGAGCTTCAGTGGCCGCATATTGCTTGCCGTTTTTGGAAACGGTGAGCGCCAGAGTTGCCAATGCGATTGAAGGAGCGGCGCCAAACAGTCCGGCGAAACTCTTCGGGGTGAATAGACAGCCGATAAAGGAGAATGCCGCAACCAGCGCGCCGCCAATCAAAAACCGCAGAAGAAGTTCAGTCAAAGCCGCTGCTCCTCTTGATCGACAAAGCATACAGGAAACTTGCAGGAAGGATGCGAGATCTCCTCATTCCCTTTCCACGGTTCAGGAAAAGCCGGCTTGATTCACGTTTTACTCAGTCGGGAAGAATGGGCTCTGGGCTGGCCAGATCTTTTTCGATGCCCTCATTGACGTTGGCCTGGGCAAATCCGGCGGCGACGCGAATGCCGTTCATAATGGCGCGGTCGTTTGATGAGCCATGGCCCACGATGCAGACGCCGCGCACGCCGAGCAGCGGAGCGCCGCCGTATTCCGAGTGGTCCAGACGCTTCTTGAAATGGTTGAACGCCTTGCGTGAAAGTAGCGCGCCAACCTGCGCGGTCACAGTGGAGGTGAGCGACTCCCGCAGCGAGTCCCGCACCAGGCGCGCCAGTCCTTCGGAGGTCTTGAGCGCCACGTTGCCGATGAAGCCATCGCAGACGATGACATCGGCGCGCCCGTTATAAATATCTCGGCCTTCCACATTGCCGAGAAAATTGATTGGAAGCTGCTGCAACAAGGGAAAGGCTTCGCGTGTCAGCTCGTTGCCCTTGCCCTCCTCTTCGCCTATAGAGAGCAGACCTACGCGAGGGCATTCAATTTTGAGCACGGAACGGGCGTACATCTCGCCCATCACCGCAAATTGTTCCAGATTTTTGGGTTTGCAGTCTACGTTTGCGCCGACATCGAGCAATAGGCAAGGGCTGCCCGTGGTCGTGGGCAAAATTGCGACCAGGGCTGGACGGTCTACGCCGGGAAGAGTTCCCAAGACCATTTTGGCGGTCGCCATCGCTGCGCCGGTGTTGCCTGCGGTGATGAAGCCGGCAACGGTTCCTTCGCGGACCAGTTTCAGCCCCACGCGCATGGACGAATCCCGCTTGGCGCGGACCGCCTGCACGGCTTTTTCGTCCATGCCAATATATTCGCTGGCCTGAACGATTTTGATGGGAAGGTGGCGTTCTCCGAGCCGGTGCATCTGCTTGGCCAGCAACGGACGCAATGTCCGCTCCGGACCTACCAGATGAACCCTGACCTCCAGCTGCCGGCAGGCCAGAATAGCGCCGCGAATTTCCGGCTCTGGCGATTTATCGGAGCCCATGGCGTCGAGTGCGATGTCGATCAGCATGGGCGGGATGAGGTTATTTCTGTTCCTTTGTGGCTACAGCCAGAACGTCGCGACCTTTGTAGGTGCCGCACTTGGGGCAAGCGTGATGGGGCAACTTGCGTTCATGGCAATTGGGGCACTCGGAGAGTGACTGCGGAGTAAGAAAGTCGTGGGAGCGACGCTTGGCAGTGCGCTGTTTGGAATGACGTCGTTTCGGATTCGGCATGGCAATTTTCCTTTTCCCGCTTGTCCCGTCTCTCGCATCTCGCGCCGAACGCTCACTTGGCGGAATACTCAAAGAGGGTTGGAGCAGCTACGGGTATAGCAAACTCGAATTACGGTGTTACTTTGCGGTTCTAAACCACGGTTCTTTCGTGCAGATTACGATGGCCAGGTACTATAGTTTAACCCGGCTGCGAATCGTCTGTAGAGATGCCCAGCGCGGATCTGCCGGAGCCGTCGCGCAGTCGCAGAGATCCGTATTGCGGTTCCGGCCACACTCCGGACAAAGCCCCTTGCAGTCTTCTTTGCAAAGAACTTTGGCTGGGAGCGCCAAAAGGATCTGCTCGCGCAGCACGTCTTCCAGCAATAAACCGTCTCCTTCATAGTAGCCGATTTCGGTCTCCGACGTGGTGATCGCCCGATCAACTCCCTCAATATCAACGTCCCGAGGGCGAAAAAGCAGGTCGAAACTGGTTTCGAGCGCCTGCTCGACCGGTTCCAGGCAACGCGCGCAGGAAACCTCCATCCGCGTTTCTAGACTGGCGCGAACGCGGATATCCTCAACGATATCGTGCGGACCGCGATGCTCCCGTAACAGGTCGGCACGGCCCGCAGTATGTAAGACGCCCACCTGACGCATGTCTTCGATGAAATCGATGGTTCCGGGAGCGAGAGATTCGTCGAAATCGATCGCCTCTTGCTCAAGCTCGGGGATGGTAAACCGCATGGCGAGTTTCAGCGCCTCCAAATTCGAGACTAAGGCGAGCCGGGACGCGCGTCAAACGTCGCTGACTGAGCAAGAATCAGTTTGTTACACGATGGGAAATTCCAAGACCGGCATTCAGGACCGCTTTCCTGCTTACCAACTTCGCAGCGGGTTTTAGCTCCATACCGAACCTCCTGCGGAACCTCTCGGAGATGCGTTGCACCCGGTGCACGCTATCTGCGATCTGTGGGTCGGCGATGACTCTTCCGCCGCGCATCGTCCTCCCGCCAGTAGTCCGGCACAGACAAGCACTATGTCTTTGATAATGTATTGTCCGGCGAGTGTCGGCACATAGGGGAAATGCTTCCACATCTCAGCCGGGAACAGTACAAGCGGCAGAAACATGCCGGTCAATTTCAAAACAGCAGTACGAGTATCATCCGCAGGAACTTACCCGAGAGTAGCCCGAAGCGGTCCCGCGGCAAGTACCAGATGCTTCCAAGCAGATGCCGGAGCATGCAGAAGCCGAATGGCGGCAACACCGGCAGCACCGACCCGCAGACATTGCGCGGCGTTTTCTGCTGTTATTCCGCCTAAGGCAAAAACTGGAATCGGCGCGGCAATTTTGCAGGCTTGTTCGAGCAATGCCAAGCCGGTGCCGGGGAGAGTTTTCGCGCTTCTCGTTTCAGGATTGGCTGCCTTGTTGATTATCTTTTCAAAAATAGGGGCGAAAAGAATGCAGTCCGTCGCCTGCAGTTGTGCGGCCTTCACTTCCAGCAAGGTATGGCAGGACACACTGATATATGGCGGTTGAGCCCTGCCTGCAGCCTCGAAAATGCTGCGCACCTCGTTAGGCGTAAGAGCTTCTGTCCCGGCGGGTAGGTGTACACCGTCTGCCTCGGCTGCCAGTGCCACATCGGGGCGGCCATTGGTGAGGAAACGTGTACCGCGCGGCAACCCAGGCTGCTTTCCGGCTTTTCGCACAATCCCCATCATTGCCCGCGCCAGCTCCACCTGATCCCGGCCTGACAAGTCTTTTTCCCGCAACTGGATGAAGGCCACTCCATTCGTCGCCCATACTGCTGTCTGTTTGAGCAGACGCTCCCGCGCTCTTGCTTCGTTCGCTCCATACCGCCGACGGTCTGTGATGGCATAGAGCATGGTATTTTCTGATCCGCAGGATGAATCGCCATTCAGTAAGCCCACGTCTCAGAGCGAGACGTGGGGCACCCAAATCGTGACCTACCCCGGCTGCTCAATTTCGCGTCCAACCAGTTTAGGGTATTGCCCCAGTGCCTTCCCAGTCATGTGCCTGTGGTAGTGTCGAAAATGAGACTGGAGAAGAACCGTCGCCTATGGAAATGTTCGACTTGCTCATCCTTGGTTCAGGCCCCTCGGGGCAGCGCGCGGCGATTTTCGCGGCCAAAATGGGCAAGCGGGTCGCGGTTATCGAACAGCGCGAATTTGTCGGCGGTGTCAGCGTGAATACCGGCACCATTCCGAGCAAGACCTTCCGCGAGGGAGTTCTGCACCTCTCCGGCTACAACTATCGGTCCATCTATGGCATGAATTATCGGGTGAAGGACAAGATTACTATGGCCGATCTTGCCTTTCGCGTGCAACACGTCATCAAAACCGAGGTGGATGTAACTGAAGCGCAATTGTCCCGCAACAATGTGGAAGTGTTGACCGGGACCGCCAGCTTTGAGGATCCGACCCACGTCCGGGTGACCAACTCGCGCGGTTCCAGCGTGTATGAAGCGAAAAATACTTTGATTGCGGTTGGCTCGCGGCCTGCAACAAATCCAAAAGTGCCGATCAATGGCCACAACATCATCAACAGCGATCAGATTCTTTTCATTCCCGATCTGCCAAAGACGTTGATCGTTGTGGGCGGCGGTGTCATCGGCGTGGAATACACCTGCATGTTTGCAGTGCTGGGCGTGCGCGTCATCTTGATTGAAAAGCGGCCGAAGCTGCTGGAATTTGCCGATCAGGAGATCGTCGAAGCGCTCAGCTACCATTTGCGAGACAGTCGCGTGACCATGCGCCTGAATGAAGAAGTACAGAGCGTCGAGGACCTGCCGGATGGCAGTGTTGTGGCGAACCTGGAGAGCAAGAAAAGGATTTCCGGCAACGCGCTGCTGTATGCAGTGGGTCGCCAGGGAAACGTCGACGATCTCAACCTGGCCGCAGCCGGTCTGGAAGCCGATACACGCGGACGTATCAGCGTCGACGAAAACTATCGGACAAAAGTGCCGAACATCTTCGCAGCCGGGGACGTAATCGGATTTCCCGCGCTTGCCTCCGTTTCAATGGAGCAGGGGCGCATTGCCGCGGCGCGCATCTTCGGCGATGAGTCGTTGCACTCGAATCCGAAGTATTATCCTTACGGAATTTATACGATCCCGGAAATTTCCTTCATCGGGAAAACGGAAGAACAGTTGACGGAAGAAGATGTGCCCTATGAAGTGGGCGTGGCCTACTATCGCGAAATGGCCCGCGGCCAGATACGCGGTGATACCACGGGACGCCTGAAGCTGATCTTCCATCGCGACACGCGTCAACTGCTGGGCGTGCACATCATCGGCGAGGGCGCCAGCGAACTGGTCCACATCGGGCAGGCCGTGATGGCGCTGAATGCCACCATCGACTACTTCGTCGATACCGTTTTCAATTACCCAACCCTCGCAGAGTGTTATAAGGCGGCTGCATTCAATGGCCTGAACCGGCTTGGCAGTGGTGGCGATGGATTGTCTGGCGATGTCAATGATACAGAGCCGGTGAGATGAGGAGTAGGACACATGGGAAAAAGTCTTGGAATCCACCTGACTGGACGCATCGCAACCGGAGTGGTTGAGGAGCAAAGCCCATGTTCCTCTGTACGTCATTTTCCCGAGAACCCCGAAGAGACAAATTCTCTGCTGGATACCCCGCTGGACGGGCTGGTGACGCTGGTTTGCGAGCAGGCGCTGCAAGCAGTCGGAGAATGCGGTCCCATCGATGCCGTAGGACTTGCATTGCCGGGCATCGTTCGCGATGGCGTGGTGGAGGACTCGCCCAACCTGGTCCAGTTGAAAGGCGCGCATATTGCTGAGCGCATGCATCAGGCTCTCAGCAAGTCCGGCATCTCCGCACCGGTCACAGTTTTAAACGATGCCGACGCCATTGCCGCCGGAGTCGCCGCCAAACATGACCGGCTGAACCACTTCGTTCGTCTCTGGACCCTTGGCTACGGCATTGGATTCGGACGCTACCCGTACGCCGAAGGGATCTGGGAAGGCGGCCATTGCGTGGTCACGCTCGATGCCGGGGAAACGTATTGCGGCTGCGGCGGGCGCGGCCATCTGGAGGGAGTCATGGGCCATCGGGCTATGCGGCTGCGCTTCCTCGACATGGAACCGGAAGAAGTCTTCGCCAATGCAAAGGCCGGTGATGAACGCTGCATCAAATTTGTTCGGCTATGGCATCGGAGCCTGGCGGCAGCCACCGCGAACTCCATCCACATGGAGGGTCCCGGACGCTTTTATTACACTGGTTTCAACGTTGGATTTCTCGATATGAAGCTGCTACAGCATTTCTTGCAGCAGATGGTGAAAATGAGTCCACTCCAGAGTTACACGCTCGAAGCCATCCCGATGAGCGATGATCTGGCTGTCACCGGAGCTGCCATTGCCGCGTCGCAGGCGGCGGGACAGTAAGACAATCCACTGAATGCTGTAGTTCGAAGAATGCTCCGTGGCTGGCGGAATATCTTTGACCCCCTTCAATGACGGTAAGTATGGCCATCAGATGGACTCATCATTCAGGCGCTCGGATACTTCACATGGGTTCTGCTTTCACAAGTAACGTTCGCATCATTTTTTAGAGCTCGTTCATCTATAAAATGCATGGGTGAAGATCTATCTATTTCGGTACTCGATCTTGTGGGCATGCGAACCGGTGAGTCCGCGGGCAGCGCAATTGCCCGGTCGGTGGATCTGGCACAGCACGTAGAGCAGATTGGATATAAGCGTTACTGGCTGGCAGAACATCACTCAATTCCCGGGCTTGCTTGCTCGGCCACGCCTGTGCTGATTGGCCATGTAGCGGCCGCAACGAAGACAATTCGTGTCGGCAGTGGTGGCGTCATGCTACCAAACCATGCGCCGCTGGTAGTTGCGGAACAGTTTGGAACACTCGATGCGTTGTATCCAGGCCGAATCGACCTGGGGCTGGGCCGCGCTCCAGGCGGCGACTTTGCCACAATGCGAGCGCTGCGGCGAGATTTGCGGCAAACTGGAGAGGATTTTCCGGAATTGCTTCAAGAATTACGGACATACCTGGGCCCGGAACAGGCCGGACAAGCGGTGAAAGCGATTCCCGGACAGGGGAGCAATGTACCAATTATATTGCTGGGGTCGAGTCTCTTCAGCGCCCAGTTGGCTGCGGCCCTTGGATTGCCGTTTGCATTCGCGGCACACTTTGCTCCGGAGCATCTGCATGCAGCGGCACTACAGTATCGTCAGCAGTTTCGGCCAAGCGAAGTTCTGCAAAGGCCCTACCTAATAATCGCGGTACAGGTGATTGCCGCCGAAACGGATGCGGTTGCCCAACGGCTGTTCACCACACCGCAGCAGCGCTTTCTGCAACTGATACGAAACAGACCGGTGGAGTTGTTGCCGCCGGTGAACTCCATGGAACTGCTATGGCAGGATTGGGAACGCGCTGCTGTAGAGGACAAATTAGGTGCGGCGATCGTGGGATCGGACGCAACAGTGAAGGCTGGCCTTGAAAAACTGGTGGAGAATACAGGTGCGGATGAATTGATTGTGGTGACGGACACCTATGAGCATGCGGACCGGCTGCAGTCATATCAGCGGGTGGCCGCAATTTTCAGCAGGATAGAAGTAGCGGCAGGTCAACGATAATAAATCGTTATTCTTCGACCCTTGTATTAACTCATGGTCAACCCGAACATGCCTTGCGCGGAGTGTTCAATGAAAGTCATGCGACCGTAAGTTCAGCGCTTTATCTGATAGTTCAGCCAAGTGGATTGCTTTTACATGGATCACACCATCCTGGTTTTGAAGTCGTCCTTCTACCCAAATAAACTTGCTGCGTGTAACGAGCAAGCGATCACGCTCGTAAAGGTCAGGCGTGATGATAACATTCGCAATGCCGGTCTCGTCTTCTACTGAAAGGAAGATGAATCCTTTGGCAGTTCCAGGACGTTGCCGGGCGATGATGCAGCCTGCCATGCGTACCCATTTCCCGTCTTTGCGGCTTTGCAACTCAGTCGCTGAAAGTATCCCTTGCAGTTGCAGTTCCTTTCGACGGTAGTACATTGGGTGTTTACCCACCGTGAGGCCGGTCCCGGCATAATCTGCGACTAGTCGCTCATCGGTATTCATCTGCTGAAGAGGAAGTGTTTCGAAATCATTCTGCAAACACTCGCTATTCTGCCGAAGAAGCGGCCCTTCCAGTTTGCTTGCTCTTTCGACCTGCCAGAGTGCATCCCGGCGGTGGACAATCCCATCCAGTTTGTTCAAAGCTCCAATTCGCGCCAACAATGTCAGTTCTTTTTTGTTGAGTGCCGAAACGCGTAAAGCCAGATCTTCTGCCGAGCAAAAAGGACCATGTTGGATACGCGATTCGACGATTGCCCGGGCAGATTGGCTTCGCAGACCGCGGGCATATTTCAGCCCCAGGCGTACAGAAAGGGTTTCATCTTTTTTCTGTTCAATAGTGCAGGGCCAATCCGATGTATGGATATCGATAGGCTGGATTCGCAGTCCATGCCGCTGCGCATCTTTGACCAACACTGCTGGCATGTAAAAGCCCATCGGCTGATTGTTCAAAATGGCACAGGTAAAAGCCGCAAGATATTTCACCTTGAAATAGGCCGAAGCATAGGCGAGCAAAGCGAAGCTGGCAGCATGAGATTCAGGAAACCCATACAAAGCAAATGAGCTGACGTTCTCCACAATATTGTCCTGAATGGGGATATCGATTCCATTCGCCGTCATGCCAGTCCGAAGTTTTACTTCCAGATTCTTCATCCGCTCCCATGAGCGTCGCATGCCGACCGCACGACGCAGTTCTTCCGCCTCGGCGCCAGAGAAGTTGGCAAGCACCATGGCCATGCGGAGCAATTGTTCTTGAAAGAGAGGAACACCCATTGTTCGCTTAAGAACTGGTTCTAACGAGGGATGCGGATAGCTGATTTTCTCCTTACCTTGCCGTCTCCGCATATAAGGATTCATCATATTGCCCACAATCGGACCAGGCCGAATGATAGCCACCTGCACTACCAGGTCATAAAACTTCTTGGGGTTATTTCTAGGCAAAGATGCCATCTGTGCCCGGCTCTCGATTTGGAACATGCCGATAGTGTCGGCGCGTTGTAGAGCTTGATACACTTTCGGATCGTCTTCAGGCAACTGCGCCAAATCTACAGTTTCGCCGTAGTGCTTTGAAATCAGCTTCTGACAATCCTTGAGCACCGCCATCATGCCAAGACCAAGCAAATCCACTTTGATGATGCCAAGATCGGCGCAATCTTCTTTGTCCCACTGAATCACGGTACGACCCGGCATGGAGGCACGTTCCAAAGGAACAATTTGATTCAACTGTCCTTGGCAAATCACCATTCCGCCTGAATGTTGACCAAGATGACGAGGAAGGTCCTTAATTCGCGTGCAAAGCTCGATGTATTTAGTGATGCGAGGATGACAGATATCAAAGCCGGCATGATGGAAGGAATGCGCCATCGTCTCGTTTTTATTTCGCCATTCCCATTGACCAACCAGGCCGGTTAGTCTCCCCAGCGATTCCTCATCGAACCCAAGCGCCTTGCCGACTTCACGGGCTGCTGACTTGCCACGGTATGTGATGACATTTGCCGTCATGGCCGCACCCAGTTCACCATAACGGCGGTAGACATATTGGATGGCCTGCTCCCGTTTGTCTTCCGACGGCAAGTCAAGATCGATATCCGGCCACTCTCCACGATTCTCGCTCAGGAACCGCTCAAATAGCAGGTCCATTCCCACAGGATCAATGGCCGTAATCTCCAGCGCATAACAGACAGCGGAGTTAGCTGCGCTGCCCCGGCCCTGAATCATAATGTCATTGCTCTTGCAGAAATGAACGATATCCCAAACGATAAGAAAGTAGCCTGCAAAACCAAGCCTCTCAATGAGAGCCAGCTCATGTTCGACCTGCTTTTTAGCCCGTTCCAGTAAATCTCGATTGTTTTTCGGGCCGTAGCGTTTAATGACCCCTTCAGCTACTCGTTTCCGCAGAAAACTATTCATGGTTTCGCCATTGGGAACGGGGTAGAGCGGAAACTCATAACCAAGATCGTTCAGTTCAAATTGGAGACGCGAAGACAGATCTATTGTGTTTTCGACGGCGGCAGGTATGTCCCGAAACAGTGCTGTCATTTCCTGTGCTGTTCGCAAATACCGCTGGCCGTTCAAAGCAAGCAGCCGCCCAGCCTGATCCAGGGGCGTGTGATGGCGAATCGCAGTGAAAACATCGAGAATCTCTCGATCGTACGCGGAGGCATAACGAACACCATTCGTAGCAAGGATAGGCAGCTTCAAGGAATGTGCAATTCGTAATGCTGTCTGATTGCGCCATTCTTCTTCGCGTTCCTGATGCCGTTGCAATTCCACATAGACATTTTTGTGTCCAAATATACGGATAAGCTGCTCAATGGTTTCACGGCCTGCTTCTTCTCCTCCATGCACTAAAGCCGCAGCCAGAGATCCTTCGTTTCCTCCAGTCAGGCAAACTAAACCCGATGCATATTGCTGGAGATCGTCTATGGTGGCAGCACCTTCCCCTTTCGTCTGCTCTCGCATTTTGAACTGTGTCACAAGCTGGCAGAGGTTCTGATATCCTTCCCGCGATTCGCAAAGTAAAGACAGGCGGGCTGGTTCGGTGATGTGTCGATGCGGAAGCCATGCTGGAGGCTTGAGGCGTGGACCGAAGCTCGATATCGAAATCTCCGCTCCAATATGAGCGCGAATATCATTTCGTTTTGCGCTGGTATGAAACCGTGCCGACCCATAGACTCCATTGTGATCGAGCAATGCCATGGCGGGCATTTTTAGTTCTACGGCTCGTTCAATAAGATTTTCCGGCTGGGACGCACCCTCAAGGAAGCTGAACGCACTGGATGCGTGAAGTTCCACATAGCGCTCAGTCATAGAGCGCCACCATCTGCCAGGAGTTTTGCGTCAGATTACGAATAAGGCAACAGCACAGCAGTATTCCCTCATGGGATCGTGCAGCCAGGTCCCATTGTTCGTGCTGCCATAGCATCGGATTCCACCAGTCCCCGCTCACTTGCCAGGGGCCATAGGCACGTTCGACTTTATACCGCTTTTCTCGAAAGAAGAATGCAACAGGCTTCTGGCCGCGTAACGTGATCGATGCAAGGTTTTCTGCTGGACGAAGCTGGCGCATCGCCACGGTAGATCGACTGGATTCTACGGGTAAAATTGTTCCGGATGGAATGCTAAAAGACTCCATATGAAAGGCGTCTGGGCGATGGGTATCTTTGAGCACAGCGCGGCCTACATTGTTTTCGCCAACAATGGCGCGAATCCGTGCAAGGGTTACATCCAGCCGCATTGGTTCTGGAAGTTGGGGAGAGAATAAGCCGAGCTGTACTTTGCTGATGCTACCCGGCTCTGCGGTAAGAGTTAGCGAAAGGATAGGAGCCTGGGGTGGGTGCGCTTCCAAATCAAGGTGGAGGAGCTTGATCCACAGTTGGCGGTTATTGGTTGGGAGTGCCGGTTTCACGGTGCGAGTATGTGAAATTTTATCGTCCAAAAACAGCGTTATTGTTACAGCAGCAAGCGCCACCATGCGACCATTGGCACGCACAATAAGCTGCTCCAGCATCACGCCAATAACGAAGAGCAAAGAATCAAGCAGCTCCACTGCCGTATCGAGTTCCATACTCTCTTCAAGCTTGAGTTCTGGTTCGACGGGAACGAACAGGTGAGGTAACTTTCCGCAAGCCAGTTGACGAAGACGCTTGCCTGCTTGCCCCATGCGCGCAACCAGTTCTATCTCAGGAAGCACTGCCAGCATCCCGAGCGTGCGAATCCCCCAACTGAAAAACGTATCTGCATGTTCCTCAGAAAGATCAAAAACTGTAAGGGGTAATGAAGCTAGCGCTTTGCTCTCATCTCCAGGAGCAATAACCGCTACGCCAGCTTGCGCAGACATCCCGCGTGCCAGACAAACGGCAGCATGAAGATTGCAGCTTACGGCTACGGACGCTGCAATGCCTAGAGATTTGGCGCGGTCCAGCAGAGTCTGCGCCAGCATTGATGGCGGACCGAACAGTTTTTCAGTTCCTGCAATGTCGATCGCGCACAGAAAAGCGGTGTCGCTACTTCGATCTTCCACCCGAGGGGAAAACATACCCGCACATTCAAGCAACGCTCCCTTCGACCCTGATTCTTCTGTCTCCGAGCGGGACAACAGGACAACGGAAGGAAAAGTATCCACCTCCACCCGTGACATGCCACAGCTCACCCCAAGCTTCCGAGCTTTTGAGTTGAGAGAGCACACCTGCTGCAAGGGTGGCTCGCCTTCCATGACGACATATGGCTTGCTACGGAACTCCGGCCGCAAACGCAATAGTGCTTGCGCCGGAAATTCTTTCGCATAAAGACAGGCATACAATTCTGCTTGAGTATTCATCGGCGACCTGCCCATGAAGTTCGACTATGCCAGCTTGCGGTGTTATTTCTTTGCGGCAGTTTTTTGAGCGGAATAACGTTTGTGGCAGTCGGAGTAAACCGTCGTCGAGACACTTCAGCATGATGTTCAATACCGGCGAAAACGGTCGCTTCCCTTCGGAGGACGTCCCCTGATTGCAAATGGAGGACAAGTTCCGCGCTGCTCTTTGCGCAAGGGTGTTGGGTCAGCAGAAGAATGCTGGCTTGCGTTCGCTCTGCGGCTGCTCGATATCGGAACCATGTCGCCAGCGGCACACGCGATGCGTATTCCGCGGCAATACTCCCCATGTCCAGCACAATTGCGCTGAAGCCCCCTGTTTGCAGAAGCAGGTCAGTCACGCGAAGTGCTTGCTCAATCCTTTCCCATGGCTTGCGCGGAATGGTTGGAAGGATGCGCCTTGTTTGCTTGAATGTAGCGGGTTCAAAACATTCTCGTTCAGATCGGACTTTGCGTTGTGGTTCTGCACATCGCGGACCCACCACCTGCGGCTTTAAAAAATCACCAACAGCATCTGAGAGCCCTTTCACCTCACCGCGTGGATGAGACGCGAAGCCGCCACCATGCAAACCTTTCTTGACCGGTGGCTGAACGAAATACTTTTCAGGAAGAGTAAAACTATTTTGGGCAGATTCAGGTTTATTGCTTGCAGGTGGAACACCGCAGCGCACCCAAAGTAGCCACGCCAGATCAACGCCAACTGCCGATGCCGATTCAGGATGGAAAACATCCAGGACATCGACCCAGGCGCATACCTTAGCGGCCTGTGTCATGCGAGCGATATACGAAAGAGCGAGGGATGTACGACCCGAGCATTCCGGTCCAACCACTTCTGTGATAGCTCCGAGCGGCAGGCCACCTTCTAATAGCTCATCGATATTCTGAATGCCTGTTGCAGCAACAGGCCGAATGATTCGCTGTGCTGGCGTTAAGGCCGAAGGAATGCGGTCAGCGAGAATATTTTCTATCTGGAGCCGGATTGCAGATGCATTTGACATAAGACGCTAGTATTCGCCTTATTTTCGCCTATACAGGGTATAGAGTGTCAAGCTATAAACTGCACTATTTAGAATGCAAACCTAGCAATATCAATAAGATAACCTTGCAAATCAGGAAGGTCTATTTCGCAAAAACTCCATTGCCGTTCACATATTGAGTCCACTTGGGCGTGATCGTGATTACTTCAAGAGCAGCGGGGGGCCGCTGATGCGCTTTACCTGGAGATGGATATCTACTTCTACGAGGTCGGCGATTTTGATGAAAGGAATGCCGCCATTCATTTCGTAGCCTTTGCGGTTAAAGGCCATTGCCGCCGCGATCGTGCCCGAACCTGTCTCCGCGCTGGATACTGTGAACGTCAGTGTCTCAGGATTGGAGACGCCCCGGATCGTAAAAGTTCCCGGCACGTTAAAGGTGTTTGGGCCGGTCTTTATCAATTTCGTTGATCGGAACGTGATCAACGGATTTTGCTCGACGTTGAAGAAATCTTTGCCTTTCAATTTGTTGTTCTTCATGCTGCTGCCGGTATCCACAGTGGCCGCTTGAATGTTGATATTCAAAGCTCCAGTCGATATGTCATGCGATTTAAACGTTATAGTGGCGTCCCACTTGTCGAACTTACCGGCTATTAGGACAGACGCCTTCACTTTGAACTTAATCGTGCTTTGTTGTGGTGTAACTACGTAAACAGGAGTTTGTGCCCGGCATAGCTGCGGCGGCAGCAGGGCGGCGGCTGCAAGTAGCAGAATGCCTACTCGCATTGGGGTAGTGTGGGGCTTTTGCTCATCACTGTCGATTTCGGGGTTGGAAAATCTTCGGATCCAGAACAAGGAGGTCACCCATATGCAAATTGAGGGCACGAATTCTCGTTCCTCCGTGCCCGAAGCAACTGCTACGATTTACTGTCCAGCAGAAGTTTTCAGCAGCCCCATTTTATGCAGATCGTCGAAGGATCTGGGGCCGGAGCCTTTGGTGACGTTGGTCTTCCAGGGCCATTCCGTACTGTTGATTGGAACCAGCGGAGGCAGAATCGCCTTCTTGCCGAGTTTCGCCATATTGGCCTCAATCGCTGCGCGGCCGCCCCAGCCGAGAAGTTCGTAATCCATGAGACGGTCGTCGTTGAAAAAGTATTTGCCCAGAATGCGATCCGAGGCGATGCGCGAGAAAGCTGTATGCATGTCGTCCGGTGAAGCCTGGAAATCCGTGGTTTCCAACAGTAGCAGGCGATTGTTGATAGCCTTCTCCCCCATAAACTGGACCAGGACACTGAAAAGAATATTGTTCTGGCGCGCAACGTAGATGGAATTCGAAAGCGCGTACGTCTGGTCCCACTCGGGGCCGAGAAGCTTCTTCCATTCCGTCAATACCTCGAACCAATGCCCAACCTGAGCGGACGAGCCAACGGCAATGAGTTTTTCACAATCCGGTTCGACGCCGCGCGTGTAAGCCTCTACGTCCGCAGAGGTAAAGGTGCCGTTCTTCAGACTGGTGTTCATAAAGGCGAGCACCCTGCCGAGGACATCCTTAACCAGGACTTTCTCTTCCGGCTTGATATCGAGATTGTCCACATTGTCCTTCGCGGTCTGCACGGTGGTACGGTAGGCCTTCATGTCGGCCACCCACCCCTGGTCGGTCGCGGCATCGGAAATGTAGGGCGCCACCAGCGCGTAGGTCCCCATGGCGGTGTGACCGACGGACTTCACGATCTCGTAAATGGGCGGGACGGGCGGCGCTTCGAGCGGGGGCTGTCCCGGTCGATAGAGAATGAACCGACCGCCCTTTCCACTGAAGAGGGCCATGATTAGAGGATGGGGAAAATTCTTCTGAAAACGGACGAGCCCTTTTTCGTAAAAGCCGAACATGGAGGTATTCAGTTGCCGCACATCGTCCATGGCGATTTTCGCTTTGGCGGCCTGGGCGTTGGCGTCAGAATCGGCGGCCCGGCATGGCAAAGCGCAGGCCATGACGAGAGTGGCGGCAATGAGAAAGGCACTGGGGGTTTTCATAAGGTAATCGAGTTATAGCTGTTAGGTGGAAAATTGCCAAGCATATTTATCAAAAGAGAATCGTCAAGCGCAACGTGGTGGCCAACGCTCCTTTGAAATCGGGTGATGCGCCGGGTGTGGGGATGTAGGTCAGGGTGGGCTGCAGGTAAATGCCGTTAGCGATCCGCGCCTGATAGTAGCTTTGAAACATAAGTTCGCTGCCGCGCTTGAAGTTGTTTGGATTCAAGCGGGACCATGCTGCGCCGATACCCGCGGAGTCGTTCGGTCTTGAAGGGACGAGACCGAATCCGGTGAATCCACCACCGAGAAATCGATTAATTGGAAGCGTTTTGGAACCATTCTCGCCCACCTGGAAAAAAGTGGAGACCCCCGCATTATCCTGGCCCGAATCTCTGAACCAAAGCCGCTGCGAGCCAAAGGCATAGAGGCCGTTCGTACTGTCTTCAGAGATACCAGACGACCCTTTAAGAAGTCCGGTCTGATGCCAGAGTCCGGCACCGGCTTGTCCGGGCAGGCGGTCGGGGCTGAGACGCCAGGCCAGCCCCGTCTCAGCAATCTGAAAATAATAGCCGTTAAACGTGGGCCCTTTCTCCCCCGTCTGTACGCCATGCGCGAGGTTCCCATCATAGGCGCCGTAGTTGATATACCACTGCTTTATCGGCGTGAAATTCAGCGTCACGCCAGAGGCCGAGTTATAGAAGCCGGGCGACGCTCCATACAGGGTGGGGTTCTTGAACACTGGGGTGTAGAGCAGGCCGCTGACCGCCGGAATAAAACTCGCCGCATCCTGCGTCGGTACGGGACGCAGAACGTTGCCGAAATCACGAGTCGGCGTCACTTTTCCCACGCGCACGGCAAGCTTCCCGCGGAAGAGCTCCTGGCGGATCCACAACTCGTATAGTTCGGCGCGGGTCAGGGGATTGGGGCCCGGCGTGCTGTTATATCCTTGGACACTTCCCGCCTGGTCGTTGGTCGGACTCGCATTGAGTTGAAGGAATTCCGCGCCAAAGGAGCCGCCCGTCCACCAGCCGGTAAGTTTTTTCAGGTCGATGTGGTTGTCGAGAACAAGGGCGCTATTGCAGCTGAAGGCGCCGGGCTTTTCGCCGCCGGTTATCAGCCAGTTGCAATCGCCCAGCCACAGACCACCGAAGCGCACGCCATGATTGTCCTTGACGCCAAACTGTTTCAACAGAAACCGTTGAACCTCGCCGGAGCCGGTAAAGCTCTCGACCGCTGCGGGGTTGGCGCTGATGCCCAGTCCGGTCGGGCTGTCGACTTCCGGCGCGGTCTGGGATGTTTTCGCCGCCGCTGGATTGGCCAACAGAGCCGCGATGACGAAATGGGCTAGCAGTAAAAGTCTACGCAGCAGTTTCGTCATTGGAAGTCGGTCCGCAGGTAGCCCGATCAAAGAAGAATCCGCCACAGCAGGGCGATCTCAATGGCGAAGAGCGCGATGAAAAGACCCAGTCCCATTGGCTCACGCGATTTGGGAGACTTCTTATCGGTGAAGAGCCACCAGCCGAACCAGCGAACGCAGAGCGGCATGGTGATGAAACTGGTGACGGCCACGCTGCCGACGTTGCCGATGAAAGTAGCCAGCGAAGGATTGAGATGAGTGAGGTGCGGGTTGAGATAGCGCAGCTCCAGCAGCACGGTTGGGTAGAGTCCCAAGACGACGAGGATCGCCGTCTTCCAGTCGGGCGGCCCTTTGCCGGTGACGGGGCTGATGGGGACCCAGCCGGGGAAGGACGTGCGCAGCCGCATGAGTTCTTCGTTCTCAATGAAGGCCTTGGATTCATGCAGCAACTCGTCGCGCTCGGGAGCGGCCAGCCACGCCTCAAGATGCGCGGAGGTATCGTATCGCAGCATGGTGGTCCAATTGCCGGCGTCGCCGGAGCTGGGCGGCTGAATGTAGGTGCCGCGATAGCCGGGATATTTTGCCTGCGCCTGCTGAATCCTTACGGACCACTCGCGATAGGTATCTTCCATTCCCGGCTTGATCTTCGAGAGGATGACCTGGGTTACGTTTGTGTCCGGCTGGGAAGACGAGTTGTCTTCCGCCATGATCTGGCCGAGATTTCCGCCCTCGACGAAGGGGAGCACATCGGCGATGAGTCCGGCGCGCTCTTCGGATTTCTGCCATTGGACGAGCAGGTCAGCCGTCTCGAAATTCAGCAGGATGGTCCACTCGTTGTCGCCGGGTTTTGTAGGCGGGATAACGTCGCCGCTGACATAGCCAGAAAATTTCGAGACGACGTTATTATGTCGAATCTGCCAGGCGGCAAAGTCGTCCTGATGCCCGGGGCGAATTTTGAAGGTAGCGAGAAGAACGGCGGGTTGGCTCATGGATATCAGTTCGCAGGCTTCATCTCTGCCAGCTGCTGGAAGATGCGATCGGGGCTGAAGGGAAGGCTGTCGAAGCGGATGCCTGTGGCATCGGCCAAGGCATTGGCGAGGGCGGGTGAAATCGGAATAATGGGCGCTTCCCCCATTGGTTTCGCTCCCAGAGGGCCAAATGCGTCATGCGTTTTGGCAAAGAAGATCTCGCTCCTGGGAATATTGGCAAAGCCTGGAATGCGGTAGTTCCGCAGATTGGGATTGACGACTGCTCCCGAGTCGTCGAAAATCATGCGTTCGAAAAGCGTGACGCCGATGCCTTGAGCGATGGATCCCTCGACCTGGCCCCGGAGTTGCATGGGATTGAGAATCGTTCCGGCATCCGCCGCGTGAACGCTTTGCAAGATCACGATCTCGCCCGTTATCCGATGGACGGCGATGCGAAATCCCTGCACATTGAAAGCGGTGGTGCGGGGTGTGGCATAGGATTTGCGGGCAACCTTAAGCTGATGTTTCGGCTCCGGGGTAGCGGCATAGAGTTCCGACAAAGGCAGAGCGCGGCTGCCGCACAGAATGGTCCTGTCGCTCAGGAAACATTCTTCAATGGGAGTCGAGGTCTGACGGCTGGCGACCTCGAGCAGGTTATGCCGCAGCGCATCGGCAGCCTGTTTCACCGCCATCGCGCCGATGCTCGTGCCTGTGCTGGCGAAGGTACCAGTATCGTAGGGCGTGCTGTCGGTATCGGCATTCATGACATGAATGCTTCCGGCGGCGGAGTTTAGAATCGATGCGGCAATCTGCCGATTGCTGGTGATGGTGCCGTTACCAAATTCGGATGTGCCGATCGCGAGGTGATAGGTGCCATCTTCATTCAGAGAAAGGTGGGCCTCGGAACGATGTTCGGTAGGCGGGGCGCACTCCTGCACATGCAGGGCAAGCCCGCTCCCTTCGAGCCATTCGTCTTCTTCAGGTTTGGTCAGGCCGCGTCCGCTGGCGAGGGCGTTCTCCACAAAATCGAGGCACTGGTCGAGGCCGTAGCTTCCAATCTCGACGTCGCCCGGACTGTCCCAGATGCTGTGCAGCGCATCGCCCGGACGAATCATATTCTTGCGGCGAATCGCGATGGGAGTTATCTTCAGTTTGCGGGCTAGCTCGTCCATGGCGCATTCGATGGGGAACGCCATCTCCGGAGCGCCATAGCCGCGAAAAGCTCCCGATGGAACAGTGTTGGTGTAGACGGCAAACCCGACACCCTTCTTGTTTGGGCAGCGATAGCTCATGATCGAAGAGCCGAGGGCAGATGCCAGAGTCTCACCGCCGTGGTTGCCATATGCGCCGGTGTTCGATACCACCCGCACCTGCATCGCGGTCAGTGTGCCATCGCTTTTAGCCCCCAGTTTCACTTCCACATTCATCGGATGCCGGCTGACGCCGCCGATAAACTCCTCCGTGCGGGTAAACTCCCATTTCACGGGACGACCCGTTTTAAGGAGGGCCAGGACACAGAGATCCTCGGTCAGCATCTCCTGCTTGCCGCCGAATCCACCGCCGACTCGTTCGCAGTAGACGTGGATTTGAGGAAGACTGACGCCGAAAAGATACGACAGCTTGGCTTTGGTCAGGAATGGCGACTGGGAGCTTGTGCGCACATGGATGCGTCCGTCGTCGCTCCTCCAGGCGATGGAGCCGTGCGTTTCGAGGTGCGCGTGTTGAATCCGATGCGATGAATATTTGCCTTCGTAAATAGCGTCGGCTTGCTCGAAGCCTTTTTCCGCGCTTCCAACTTCGCTGTTGATTTCAAGGAAAATGTTTTTTTCAGGGGCGAAGATTCGCGAAGCTGCGTTCTTGTTATGGAGGATCGGCGCACCCGGACGCATGGCCTCCTCAGGATCGAACACGGCGGGGAGCACTTCATAGTCGATTTCGATCAGGTGACAGGCCTCCTCCGCGATTCCCTCGCTCTCTGCCACGACGGCCACGAGACGTTGTCCGATAAAGCGAACCACATTCTCGAGCACGTAAGTATCGTCGGGATCGACGCGATAGTCGTCATGAGTTGCCGACGTATAGAGCCGCTTGGGAACATCCTCCCACGTGAAGATCCCGTGGACACCGGGCAGCGCCGCCGCTTTGTCTTTGCGAATCGCGAGGATCTTGGCGTGGGCATGCGGGGAACGGACGACCTTCAGGTGTAGAAGTCCTTCCGGCACGAAGTCCATTGTGTAGTGCGCTGTTCCGGTGACGATGGAGTGGGCGAAGGGACTTTGAAGACTCGCTCCACATGCAGTGCCGGCCCGGTCCTCTTCGACGGAGCCAATTCCGTGCAGAGCGTCATCAATGGCGCGATAACCAGTGCAGCGGCAGAGATTGCCCTTTAGCTTGTGGGGAAGATCTTTTTTGTCTTCCTCGGACAAGCTGGCGCAAGTCATGATCATGCCGGCGGCGCAAAATCCGCATTGGAACGCCTGGGCATCGAGAAAGGCCTGCTGCATGGGATGCAGATGATCGCCCGTCCCGAGTCCCTGGACGGTTGTCACCTCGTGATCTGCAGCCCGAAACGCAGGCATGAGACAGCTGTGAACGGGCCTGCCGTCAATCCACACCGTGCAGGCGCCGCAGTCTCCCGCATCACAACCTTTTTTCACGCCAAGCCAGCCAAGATCGCGCACAAATGTTCTCAGGCATTGACCCGGCCGTGGTTCCGCTGTGAATGATTTTCCATTGATCTTGTAGTTCATAATGTCCTCCTCGAATCAACGGAAAGTTCCTGCCGGATTTGCTCGGCGTAATAGTAGACCAGATGCTGTCGATGAGAAGGAGAGCCGTTGGGATCATCGAAATACATTCCGGTGGGGACGCCCTCATCCAGGGTCCGCTTCAAGTCGCCGGTGGTCGGCATCGACTCGAAACGGAACTGTACCGGGCGCTTGGTCGCAGCAGTGACGGTCAGAAGGAACGTGCCGCGTTCGGGACAACGAGTTCCGATCAGCAGGACCTCGGAACGCCCCATGTGAACTAGGGAGAAACGACGGAACGCGTGGCTTTTCTTGAGTGCGGCGGCCGGCAACCGGATGCTGCGGAGAAGTTCGCCGGGTGCCAAAACGTTTTTGTGATTGTCCGTGACGAAATCGACGACGGCCACTTCACGCGATTCGCCTTCGCGAGGCCAGAGCGTGCAGACTCCCTCAAGTGCGGCGGTGAGCGAAATCATCGGACCGGCGGGTAGCGACATAACGATGTTGCCGCCCACAGTCGCCATATTCCATATCTTGAACGAGGCTAGATAAGCCCGGCAGCATTCGCGAAAAAGCGGTGCGGCCAGCCACTCAGGCGGAGGGATAAATTGATCCAATTCGACGATTTTGCAGGTGGCTGCGATTTCCAGGCCCTCCGGCGATACCGTCAACGCGGGCCATCCGAGTGCCCCAAGATCAATCAGCGTGTTGGTCCCCAGCTGCGGTTCGGAGAAAAGCCAAGTACCACCCGCCAGCCACGCAAAGCCGGGTTCCCAATTTTTCACCGAGCCCGCCGAAACGGGCTGCCTGATCTCGCGAATCGTGTTCAAATCCATAAGCCGCCTGAAGATCCTTAGCTGATCTCGTCTACTTGACGAGGTATTATCCCGGAACAGTTCAGGTCAACGAATTCATCGACTTGAGGTTTAGTAACTTCTCGAACAGATATAGTGCTTCGTTTGCGATTGTGCATGCTCGGAGTCCGGCGATAGTTGCCAAGCCATTCAGACGCCAATAACACAGACTCGACATGACACAACTTCACTGAAGCTGCGCCCGGTAAAGCCAGGGATCGAACACTTGTTCGCCCCCTGGAATCGAACATGCACTTTCTTTTTGTGAGGAGTGTATCACCTGAAGTGAATTCATCAATGGATGAAATGGAGGGGGCAATTCATGCGCCATTTTAATGGCCGCGGATTCCGATTGATGCGGGCGGAATTTAGCGAACAGTATGGCGAAACCCTGTGCGGTGGGTACGCTCTGAGGTATATTAACCTAACTAATTAAGTTACTTGACTATATTACGGACTTAATATATTTTGAACCTCGTAACAAGGTGTCTTGGATCAAAGCTCGCAAGCAAATCATTCCATCAATCGACTTGAAACAGTAGGAAGACGGTCGCTTGTTCAACGTGAAAGAACTGGAATCCCGGCGGCTTCATCTTGCATGCTTAGGGAAGGGATCTGAGTAGAGACCTCATTTGCAAGGAGAAAGCACGAGACCGGTTTAGCAACTGGTACAAAGAATTAGCGGCGGGTTTAGCACATTTGTAATGGGGGGTACTGATGAACAAGCTTTGTAGGGTAGCACTGGTTTGTCTCCTGGTGTCTTTTGGAACCAGCAGTCTGTGTCGCGCTCAGTCTTTTCTGGGTTCGATTACCGGGGCCGTAACCGACCCAACCGGCGGGATCGTGCGTGGTGCCAATGTGGTCAGCACTGAAGTGAGGACCGGCGTCGTGCATACCGCAACGACAAATAAGGACGGCGTCTATACCTTCCCGAACCTGCTGCCTGGAACGTATGTTGTGAGCGTATCTGTAGCCGGCTTCAAGGAACTCAAGAGCAGCGATATAAACCTGACCGCTGCGCAGGCCGGGCAGTTCAATGCCAAACTCGAGATTGGCAGTCGCTCGGAAACCGTGACGGTCAAGTCATCGCCGTCCACGCTCAACACCGAGAATGCGGAGGTGGGGACTCTTATTACGGGACAGGACGCAAAGAAATTAGCGTTAAATCGAAGCGTTCTGGCCCTACTTGCTTTGAGTCCGAGTATCGTTTCGGGAAATAGTTCCAGCCTGATGATTGGGGGACAGAGGTCGAATTACTCAAACCTCACCATCGACGGCGTCACGACCAACAACAATATTTATGGCGGTCAGTCCGGCGGGATGACTGCCGACCAGTCATATGAATCGATAGCGGAAGTAAAAGTGACCGAAAGCAACGGCTCTGCGGAGTTTCCCGGTTTCGCTACCCTCATCACAACGACAAAGGGGGGAACCAACCAGCTGCACGGCAGCGCTTTTTACACGACCGACAATTCCGCATTCGATGCTGTTCCTTTTCTTCAGCCGCCATCGAGCAAGTTGAAAGGGCCGCAGTTGCAATGGTATGGCTTGAGCGTGGGGGGCCCGGTCTGGATCCCAAAACTGTATAATGGACACAACAAGACCTTCTTTTTTGTTACCTGGGAGCATAGAACTTTCCCATTGGCCGCCGGAAATGCGCAAACATTCAATACCAATTTGCCAACAGCCTCATTTATGAAGGGTGACTTTTCAAGCCTTTTAAATCCGGCCTATGCTCCCAATAACACTCCCATCCAACTTGTGAACCCGTTCACAGGGCAGCCCTTTGCTGGCAATAAGATATTCCCGTCTACCCTTATCAGTTCGGTTGCGAGCAAGCTGCAGCAGAACTACTATCCGGCAACCAATGCGGGCGATCCCAATAGTTACATTAATAACTACATTGCGTTAGGTACCAGCCCCGAGCATATCAATCGCTATGACATACGGATTGACCACCACCTTAACGAGAATGATCTTCTGACCGGACGTTTTACCCGGCAGTACGATCCGTCCCCAACACATTATGATTCGGGAACGCTTCTGCTGAAACACTCCAAAATAGCAACTTTCAACAATGCATATATCTCGGAGACACACAGCTTCACGCCAAACATCGTGAACGAGCTCCGTTTGGGATTCTCGCGAGATCAAAGGAATTATCAAAGTTTTCACAATGGCAATAATGTAGTGCAACAGATTGGACTCCAAGGCGTTCAGTCGCCACCCGGGGTCGGTGGGTTTCCGGAAGTTGATTTCACAAGTGGGCTACAAGGGTTTTATGAGAATCCTTCGCAAATTGCTCTAAGTGAAAATTTCTCGGTGCTGGATAATGTGAGCTGGCAGAAGGGCAACCACTTTCTAAAGGGCGGAGTTCTGATTAACATCGACAGGCCATCGGTATCAGACGGCGCTGGAGTTGCGCAGTTCGGAACCTTCGCATTTAATGGTTTCGCAACGGGTTTTGACTATGCTGACTTTCTACTTGGCATCCCTTCTTCAGAAAGCTTGAATATCAATCCCCCGAACAGATATAACCGCCGCACGGACATTGGCTTATTTCTGCAAGACTCATGGCGTGCTACACCCAGGTTGAACGTGACACTAGGCTTACGCTGGGAGTATTTCATGCCGCCGACCGAACTTAACGACGAGAGGGCGGATTTCGATCCCGCTACCGGGGCTGTAGTTTTACCGAGCAAGAAAACTCTCCGATACTTGAGCGCCAATCTGCCTACGAAGCTTCCCATTGAAGTTTCACCCTCGGGATTTCCTGGCCGTTCAATGTTGTACGGTAACAAAGGAAATTTCGGGCCGCGCGTGGGCTTTGCGTACCGGTTGGGCGAACGTTCCGTGATCCGCGGCGGTTGGGGCATTTACTATGGCGAACTTGTAAATGCGGTGCAGGATAGTCTTGCTGGTGGAGGAGTTTTCGGCACGCGGCTTGTTGCTACTAACACAATTACGAACGGCGTTCCCGCTTTCCAGTTTCCGGCTCCGTTCAGCGGCATCACGGCAGCAGGTACCAGTTGTACCAGTCAGTGTCTTGCAGTCTCCGGTACAGACCCGCACATCAAAACTCCAAGCTCTCAACAGTGGAATCTAACTATTGAGCGCGACTTAGGGAAGTCGGTCGTCGCCTCGGTAGGATACCGGGGATTTTTAACCCGGAACCTACCCTATATAAATGATTTGACTATTCCGCCGACTAGCACCGACCCAGCGAACTTAACAAAGTCGGTATATCCGCTGTATTCTCAGATCAGCTGGACTGCAAGCGGTGCAACACAGAACATGAATGCGCTCGATCTCGCAGTTGCAAAACAGTTTTCCATGGGTCTAAACTTCCAGCTTGGCTACACCCTGTCGAAGGACTTGTCCGACGATAACGGCTACGGCGGCAATTATGGAGATGGAGAAAGCGATTCGCCTTCCGATCCTTACAACTTGAAAGCGGACTACGGCAATATCTACTACGTACCCCGCCACCGATTTGTCGGCACTGTAGTATGGGACCTTCCGTTCGGTAAGGGATTGCGGTTTGGATCGAACGCTTCCAAACCGGTAGATGAAGTGCTAGGCGGTTGGGAGATTTCAGAGATTAATGTGATTCAATCCGGAAACTTTCTGACACCATATTACGATGGGGTCCTGACAGACGGTACACAGCAGAACATTCGTCCGAACCAGGGCATCTTACTGCGGCCCAACTGTGTCGGGGATCCGAATGTGGCACATCCATCCAGCCGCCAATGGTTCAACCCGGCTGCCTTCGCGTTGCCCTCTTTAGGGCAATATGGAAACTGCGGTGTAGGTATCTTCCAGGGGCCTGGGTTGTGGAGTGTAAACCTTGGACTTCATAAAGTAGTTAAACTGGGTGGAAACGCGACGTTGAAGTTAGAGGCGAACATGATGAATGCGTTCAATCATCCAAACTTAGGCAACCCGGATACTGACCTAAACAGCGCGGGCGTGGGACAAATCACCAGCACGAACAGCGGCGTAAATGCGTTAAGCCCGACGGTCACGACGGCGGACGGCGAACGACATATCTGGGGCGGTATACGGCTGGATTTTTAGAGCCAGAAGCTTCCCCGGGTACACTTAGAAAAGTAGAATACCTGTAGACTGATGAAGCGATGTGACGCAGGGACAGGGAGTGGTTTGAAAATCAAAGACTGGTGTTTTGTAGAGTGTTCAGGTTTTGCTAACCCTTGTCTTACCCCGCGAGGGTCGCTGAAGCGGATACGGAAATGTATCGCCACAGCCGGATCGATGTGGGTCGCACTAGTTGCGATAATTGTACTGATGAACGGCGGGACCCACGCCGTCGCTGCTGAAAGCGGTCAGGTCAGGAATCGTCAAAATTTGAACGCTGGATGGCTGTTCGAGCGCCAGGTTCATGGCACCGGGGAACTTGGATCATTTGATCGAGAAACTGTGGAGGCCAACAAAATCGAACCTCAGTTTCTGGATGCATACAGACCTGCCTACGATGATTCCTTGTGGAACCACATCGATCTACCCCACACCTGGAATGCGAACGACGTTGGGGATGCGCAGGCGGGCTATTGGAGAGGTATTGGTTGGTATCGCAAACACTTTCGAGTCAGTTCAGAATATACAGGCAAGCGAATTGTTCTCGAATTTGAAGGTGTTAATCAGACGGCAGAGGTTTGGCTGAACGGTAAGTACCTGGGCCTCCATAAAGGAGGCTACACAGGCTTTTCTTTCCAGATCACACCACTATTCAATGCAGATAACGTACTCACCGTCAAAGTCGATAATCTTTACGACGCGACTGTGCCTCCGACTGTAAAGACAGACTACGACTTCTACGGCGGTATCTATAGAAGCGTCTCGCTCCTCATAACCGGAGATACATATATCGCAGATATGTATTGGACCACGCCGCAGGTTAATGCGGCAATGGCACAGACGGACTTTCATAGTCGAATTACAAACCAGAGCCATCATGTTCTGCACCTGACTTTGACCCAGCAGATCCTGGACCCAAAGGGTACCCAAGTGGGTTCTGTCGCGACACCGCTGACAATTGACGTTGGTGAAACCAAAGTGTTGATGCAGAGCGGTGGCGTGCTGAATAACCCCAAACTTTGGTCTCCAGCAACGCCCAACCTTTATCGCATCCAGACTTCGCTTCGAGATGGCTCCCGGTTGCTGGATGTTCGGGAGACTCCGTTGGGATATCGCTGGTACCGGTTCGATCCTCAGCGGGGATTGTTTCTAAATGGAAAGCGCCTGCAGATTCGAGGAACAAACCTGCATCAGTTTTATCCAGGAATGGGAAGCGCGATGCCAAAATCGCGGGCTGTGAAAGACATGGAAGCGGTCCACGATATGGGAGTAAATTTCTGGCGGACCTCCCACTATCCTCATGACGCTGTAACGATCGATACCTCGGATCGCTTGGGACTGATGGTGTGGGAAGAGTTGCCAATCAATAAAGAAATCGGAAATCCCGACGAATACATTGCCAATGTTTCAAATATGGCTCGCGAAATGATTCGAAGAGACCGCAATGATCCCTCTGTTCTGGTCTGGGGAATCGCCGGAGAGATCAACGCTCCAGTAAGCGTCTCGGAACAGGTAGTGGGGGCGATCGCAAAACTATATCGAGAACTGGATCCGACGCGTCCAGTGGGTATGCATTCTCCGCGCGGCGAATCGGTTGCAGCGCTGGTTGATGTCGTGGGCGCCGATGTGAGCCCGGAAACCGATGCAATGCATATTCAGCATCCGCAACGAGCCTATTTGACGGCCGAGTACAGCATGGCCCTTATTGGGCGTGGCTGGTATGGCATGGGGCCGTATAGCGAAGACCGCGCTCTAGTGCGTCACGAGAAATTTCTACGTGAGCTAAACCAGCGCCCATGGATGGCAGGTGGGTGTATCTGGAACCAGTTTGACTATCACGGTGAAACATACGATCCGGTGATTCCGCATGTAGTTTCCTTCGGCATGGAAGATATCTGGCGGATTCCCAAGGAGGTGTATTACTTTTACCAGAGCCAATGGTCGAGCACACCGATGGTGCATATAGTAGGCCATTGGACATTCCCCGGCGAAGAAGGAAAGATGCAAGCTGTCAAGGTCTATAGCAATCAAGATGAAGTTGAATTATTCCTGAATGGAAAGTCACTGGGATCGAAGAAGAACATCCCGGACACATTAGCGTTTCCTCCCCGCATTTGGCAGGTTCCCTATAAGCCAGGGGCACTCAAGGCCGTGACTAAAGCCGGCGATAAAGAGATTAGCGATGAGCAAAGAACTGCCGGCGCAGCCTACAGGGTTCTACTGACATCGGATACTAAGAAATTAATATCTGGGGATCCGAATAGCCTTGCTTACCTTACCGCGTCGGTCGTGGACAAGACAGGAGAGATTGTTCCTGGCTCGCATCCCGCTATTTCCTTCACCTCTGATGGGCCAGGCGAGCTTCTAAAACAAACATGGCTTGGACATGGAACGGGCTTAACCTGGAACGCTGTCGATGGTAGAACTCGAGTTGCGTTTCGCTCTACGCCGCGCTCCGGTCGAGCCGTGATCTCCGCTTATTCACCGGGACTCAGGACAGCGCAAATGTCTATCGAAGTCACAGCACCCGGAAAACCTGATGAGATGAACTATATAGATTTGGCTGCCCACGACGAGCTTCAATAATGAGCTAACGGTGAGCCCTTTCACCAAGGAGTACTAGCACGGATGGAGCTTAATCGCAAAGGTCTTGCCGTGGCGAATGAGCAACGAATCAGCGAACTCTGCACTCAGCCGGCCGACGTTTACGACTCTAACTCCTGCAATGACTTCGGAGCAGCCACCACTCAACATGAAACGCCATCTTCTATAAATCCGGCTCTGCAACCGGTATGTAAACTCGTCTTGCGCTTAACCGGCCTCTTCCTGGTTTTTGTGTTTAACTTCTCCAACTTGCCAGCTCTAGCGCAAAGCGTTCCTAAACGCTCTCCACTTGCGCCACGCAAATCATTGCCGAGACATTGGGATGGTGAAGGGGATTCACCAAATCATCCAGGGCCGCTCGCACGCGACCTGTCGGCGGATCTGACGCGAACAGCGATCAACAACGCGATGCGCAAAGTAGGAGACTGGCAACTGGAACGCTCGCGACCATATTTCAACCAGGACTGGTCGTTCGCTGTGCTCTACTCAGGGTTGATGTCGGCTGCTCGAACTATACCCGAACCAAAGTACCGAGATGCGATGTTTGAGGTGGGCAGGAAGTTTGACTGGAAACTCGGCCCAAGATTGATCGATCCAAACTACAGCGCACATGGACAAGCGCTTGGACAGACCTATGATGCCGATAATCAGGGACTGGCTCAAATGTACATCGAACTTTATGAACTCCATCATCAGTCTATAATGATCGCCGCAACAAAAGCGCAGTTCGATCAACTGATGACTGTGAAAGATAGGCCTGAGGCTCCGGCGTGGTGGTTTTGCGATGATCTATTTGTGGCCGCGCCCTCCTGGATGGATTTATTTAAGGTGACAGCCAATAAGGATTATCTAAACTACATGGATCGTCAGTGGTGGATCACGTCGAAATCTCTATACGATAGTCGCGAGAAACTCTATTTCCGCGACTCCAGCTTTTTCGACAAAAGAGAAAAGAACGGACAAAAGGTATTCTGGTCGCGCGGCAACGGTTGGGTAATGGCTGGATACGCCAAGGTCCTACAGGCTATGCCAAAGGATTATCCCCATCGGCCACGGTATGTCGAACAGTTTAAGCAAATGGCATCGCGGATAGCATCACTACAAGGCAGCGATGGATTATGGCGTCCCGGATTGCTCGATGTCAAATCTTATCCTTTGCCTGAGGTTTCTGGCTCTGCTCTATTTGTTTACGCTCTTGCGTGGGGAGTCGATCACGACATTCTTGACGGCAAGAAATACTTGCCGGTCGTCGATGCCGGCTGGAAGGGCTTACTAGCTCATATCTACGCTGACGGGCGCCTGGGCAGCATTCAACCGGTTGCATCTGCTCCTGGAGGTTTCCAGGCTTCCTCCAGCTATGTTTATGGTGTGGGGGCCTTCCTCCTTGCGGGTTCTGAGATGCAGCGCCTTTCTGAACGCAAGCATTAGGCAATTTCAAAGATTTATCTCTTTTATCCCTAAAGACGTAGGATATTGCGCGGAAGAACTCTAGCTCCAGAATTCAAAAAATCATTAGTTGAAGCGATCTCAATGGCGTATAAATATTGTCTCCGCGTAAGAGCAATTTCAGCACCCTTCAGCAAACGAGCAATCGCCTCCGCCTTCCTGTTGCCGCCGATTTTATGGATGGTCTGCTGTGCGCTCGCAATCTGTGCGTCGAAGCCGTCATTATCCCAGCGTGTGGCAAACTCGACAATGCGGCGCTGGCCCGATGGCCGTTTTGTTTCGGATGGAACCTCCTGGCGATGGAATTATGAACTCGGCGCGCTGCTCGGTGGAATGGACGCACTCTGGTACAACACAGCGGATGGCGCTTATTATGAGTATCTAAAGCAATCCATTGACAGGCTGGTCTCACCAGATGGATCCATTCCGACCTACGATGCCAAAGCAGATTCATTGGATGACATTCTGCCGGGTCGCCAATTACTGCTGCTCTATCGTGTAACTCAAGATCCAAAGTATTACAAAGCTGCCACGCTGCTGAGACAGCAGCTCTCAATTCAACCCCGTAACGCATCAGGAGGGTTTTGGCACAAACGGATCGACCCGGGCCAGATGCTGTTAGACGATCAATACATGGTCGAGCCTTTCTACGCGGAGTATGCCTCCATATTCCATCAGCCCCAGGCTTTCACGGAGATTACGAAGCAGTTTGTATTGCTTGAACAGCACACGCGCGACCCGAAAAGCGGCCTTCTCTATCACGAATGGGATGAAACGCATAAAGAGGCCTGGTCAAATAAGTTAACCGGGACATCCCCCAATTTCTGGTCTCGCGGGATGGGTTGGTATATGATGGCGCTCGTCGATACACTGCCATATTATCCACAGGATGATCGGGGCCGCGCAACTCTCCTGGCCATCCTCAATCGAACAGCTTCGTCGGTCATACGGTATCAAGACAAGCGGACGGGACTTTGGTACCAGATAACCGATAAGCCCGGGAAAAAGGGAAACTACCTCGAATCTTCGGCTGCTTGTATGTTCACCTATGCCTTGGCGAAGGGAGTTCGACTCGGATATCTGCCGCAACACTACTCGAAGAATGCGATGAATGCCTGGAGTGGAATACAACGTCATTTCGTCCACGCTGAAGCGAATGGATCGGTAGACATCTCGGGTACAGTCAAAGGCATCGATCTTGGAGGAAATCCATATCACGATGGGAGTTACTCCTACTATGTAAATGCACCGGTAGTGACGAATGACCCGAAAGGTATCGGGGCATTTCTATTGGCGAGCACGGAAATGGAGCTTGTACCTGCCGCCAATCCAGGGCGCGGTAAAACTGTATTGCTGGATGCCTGGTTTAACAGTCAGAAACGGACAGATGCCGCTGGATTGCAGGAATATTTTCATTACAAGTGGAACAATTTCAGCAGCGACGGGTTTTCACTCTTTGGGCACATCTTTCGTAGCTATGGTGTTAGAGCAGAAACGCTATATAGCGCACCAACATTCGACAAGTTAAAGAACGCACAGTACTACATTATTGTCTCGCCCGATATTCCAGCCAAGAACCCGAATCCACACTACATTCAACCGAAAGATGTCGAGCAGGTAGTTAGATGGGTAAAGCAGGGTGGGGTGCTCATCCTAATGGAGAACGATCCTGCTAACGCGGACATTGAATACATGAATCAGCTCTCGGAAAGATTTGGCATACATTTTAATGATGTACTCAGTCATCATGTGCCTGGCAGAAAGTTTTCCGACGGCAGTATTCCGGTGCCTGGAGACGGGCTTCTTTTCCATAGCCACCACACGTTGTTTATGACAGATACCTGCACCATTTCTGTGAAGCACTCAGCTATCTCCCTGTTGCGCGATAGAGGAGAAATCTTAATGGCTAGCGCGAGGTACGGGAAAGGTACTGCCTTCGCCGTGGCTGACCCTTGGTTGTACAACGAATACACTGATGGCCGCAAGCTCCCACTAATGTATGACAATTTCGCTGGGGGTAAGGAGTTAGTGGGTTGGCTATTGAAGCAGGCCGCCCAGGATAATTCATCCTACTCGCGACAGTGAGTCGCAATCTGAGTCAATTTACCGTTGGAACGCAACAACTATGGTAATCGGGCATTCTCAATCGATCGAAGGGCTACCGACACCAAGAATAAGGACCGTGAGTGTACGAAACGTTTTACGTCTAATCTGTGATATGCAGTTCTGAAGCTGGAGGCAGTTCCTTCTCTATGGGCAGTCTTTTATCCATTTTTTTAATTGCGCTTTGCACTGCAAGCGCGGTGCATGCACAGGCCACGAGTGAATTGGTTGGCCCTCTATTACAACAGCATCTGCAAAGCCCTTCGCTTGTTGCGGATGAGTTGCGTCATTTCATGCTGGCGAAGGCGCCCCCGCTTAACCTTCCCTCCAATGAGAACACGTGGGATATGGAAGCGGCTCGCATCCGCTCACATGAACTCTCCGTGCTGTATCACGGATGGCCACAGCAGTGGGTCGATGCCGCGCCCGAATTCGAAAAGACGGGGATGGTCGAAAGAAGTGGCTATCGCATCCTAAAACTGCGATACGAGGTTGTCCCCGGGTTCTACTCAACCGCATTGCTGTATGAACCTGAACATGTTTCAGGAAAGGTTCCAGCTGTTCTGGATGTTTCCGGGCACGGCCCGGGCGGCAATGCTGCCCAGCACGTCCAGAAGCGCTGTATCAACCAGGTGCGCCGTGGAATGCTTGCACTCAGTCTCGGCTGGTTCGACTTTGGTGAACTGCATGTGCAGGGAAATCGACATAATTATATCGGTCTGCTCGACCTTGCAGGCGTCAACGGAACGGGATTGTTTTATCTTGCGATGCGGCGCGGTCTCGATTATCTCGATACTAATCCGAACGTAGATCGTTCACGTATCGGAGTTACCGGACTTTCCGGGGGCGGCTGGCAAACCATAATTCTCAGTTCGCTCGACTTGAGAGTTCGAGCTGCCGTTCCAGTCGCGGGTTTCAGCTCGCTGACCGCATCAATCGAACATCCTGAATATTCCGGAGATGATCCAGAACAAAACGCGAGTGACATGCGTCAGGGCGTGGACTACGCGCAACTCGTTGCGATGCGCGCCCCCCGGCCTACGCTGCTGATCTACAACGATATGGACGACTGCTGCTTCCGTGCAGGAGTCGTCAAGCAAGGTGTCTATACCGATATAAAACCCTTCTTCAACCTATACGGCCAGCCCGGAAACTTACAATGGCACGAGAATCAGGATCCCGGCACGCATAACTATGAAATAGATAATCGGGAAAGATCTTATGAATTCTTCGATTCTGCTTTTCACATTAAGACATCTTCCAAGGAAAATGCGGATACCGATACGGAAGTAAGGACCTATTCCGACCTAACTGTCGGCCTTCCCAAAGATAATCTAACGATCCTTGGACTTGCTCAATCTTTTGCCAAGCCAATCCAGCATGTGGTTCCCAGTCACCCAGATGGCTTGTGGAAGCAGTCGCAGCGCATTCGTTTGCGCGAAGTCACACGGTACGCTGACGTCACTGTATCCCATGCGTGGCCCATCGACGCAACGCATCAGAGTCACTTGGAGAGCCATTCCTATCGCTTTGAATTCAGCAATGGACTGAGCGCAACAGGCGTGCTATTCCGCTCTGTGAACGCGCCCGAGACTGCCGTTACCACGGTACTCGTTTCGGACTTAGGTATGTCATCTGTGATCGATGATGTTGTGAACGAAGTAGGCAGGGGACAACGTGTGCTGGTACTGGAGCCCCTGTTCTTCGGAGAGAATATCCCGGGCTCGACGAAGTATCCGGGTGTAGCCCAATTTGCCCAAATGTTGAATGGTCTTGGCGAGCGTCCATTGGGGATAGAGGCAGCTCAGATAGTCGCAGTGGTCCGTTGGCTCGGCCAGGACTTGGACCATGGCAGTTCAACCCCACATTCCTCTGGAGTGAATCCGAACAAAATGACACCGCAGGTCCGAATCATTACAACCGGCGCACGTTCAGAAACCGTGGGTATCGTTGCCGCTGCAATCAAGCCTGAACTGTTTTCACAACTTGAGGCGCGGCAATCAATTCCGAGTCTTATCTATGTTTTCGATCATCCGCTGTCATACTTTGGGGCGTATATGAATGAAGCACCTGAACTAATGTGCCTCGATCTCTATCACGACTTCGACTTCAATACTCTGGCAGCTATCGCCTCACCAGCAAAAGTGGATCTCTCGGCAACAAAGCCCCGCGTCATCGTGTGGCCTTGACATCATTTCAGGCGTCGTACGCGGTCTTTACGCGTGACCTTCAGCATGTCGATAGTTTGGGCGAAGTCATCAATCAAAGAGGCAACGGTTTTGGACAGATGATGAAAATCCTCTCCGGATAGGCTGCGGAACAGGTGATTGTTGACCAGTAACCTCTGGGAACCGATTCGCTGCACACTTGCTTCTCCATCCGCGGTGAGGCGCAGCAGGATACCACGGCCGTCGTTTGGATTTGGGCGTTTTTCGACCAACCCATCCTGCTCGAGCTTTCGTATCTCCCCTGTTATGAAAGCAGTCGTTACATGGAGATGTTGCGCGACATCGCTCACGCTCATCCCCTCCGCACCCTGATATTGGGCAAGGATCATCACGATATTGTATTGGGGCGAAGAAAGGTCTATATGCGACGCCAAGTATGTGCGGGCGGACTCCATGTAGGTCGCCAGGACAGAGAAGTCGTACAGAAACTGCCGAAAGGTGCGGTCCGAACCACCGTTTTCATCCAGTAGTTCCGGTTTTGAAACGGTTGGGAGCAGATTGAACACATGCTTATGGCGACTCCCCCGCCCAGGTTTCGTGGCACGAACTGGAATGTCTTTCTTGTCTTTTGTTCCAACCTGTTTTTTGGAGGGGATGTTTTGCGTTGAACGCACCATTTCTGAACTTTACTTCAAAAAAAACAAAACGTATAGAACGCAGGTTGAGTTTTATATTCTATTAAGCTAACTAATTAAGTTACTTGACTATCTCGCAAACATCGATTATTTTGTAAGAGCCTGTCGAGGGCGGCGTTCCCAGGCAAGGTGTTCATTACTGCCGACCTGAATTTTCGGAAGGTGGTTGTTGCGCTGACAGATCTGAGACTTCTTAGGATTAGGATAGGCCAAAATCGGCGTCTTCCGCTCAACGCGCCGTGCCAGCAATTGGAGATTTATGCCGCGAAATGGAGAACAACTGATTGAAAGCTTGCGTGATGGTCGCCAAATTTACATCGATGGCGCTTTAGTCGAGAACCATGTTGATCACGCTGCTTTTAAGAAGAGTATCCTGTCTGCCGCTGCTCTGTACGATTACCAGGCCGAACCGAAGAATTGTAAGCGGATGACATTTACATCCCCCAGAACAGGCGGCCAAGTCAATCGCATGTGGCAATTGCCTGCCTGTTACGCCGAGCTTGTCGAGCGGCGCAACGCGCTGGAATCATGGGCGGCTTTGTCCTGCGGATTTTTTGGCCGCTCTCCCGATCACGTTGCTTCCGCGCTATCGGGAATGTACATGGGCATGGACCTCTTTGAGCGTCATGGAAAAAGATATGCAAGAGCGCTTTCGGACTACTACGAATACGCGCGCGACAACGATCTGTATCTAACCTATGTCATTGTCAATCCGCAGGCAGACCGGAGCAAAAACACATCAGAACAGCCGGATGAATTTCTGGCGGCAGGTGTCGTGGACGAGGATCGTGAAGGCATCACAATCAAAGGCGCGAAAATGCTCGCTACTGGCTGTCCAATGGCAAACGAAGTGATGGTTGCGTCTATCCAGCCATTGAAAGCCGGCGAAGAAAAGTACAGTTTCACCGCGATGGTGCCGCTGAACGCCAGGGGAGTGAAAATCCTCTCAAGAAAATCTTTTGAATGTTCGGCGGTGTCGAAGTTCGATAATCCACTGTCTTCGTCGTTCGATGAAAATGACAGTGTTCTCTATTTCGATGAAGTTAAAGTGCCATGGGAGCGCGTCTTCGTACACAACGACGTCCAGATGGTGTCGGACCAGTGGTATTCAATCCCTACACACGTTTATCAGAACTATCAATGCCAGGTTCGCCTTATGGTGAAGGTGCGTTTTCTGCTTGGTCTGGCACGAAAGATTTGCGAAACAAACGGTATTGTTGGCTTTCCCGCTGTGAAGGAGACACTCGGCCAGATGGCTGCGGAAGTGTCGATGGTGGAAGGTCTCGTCGAGTCAATGGAGATAAGCGGCTCGATGTATGGGAAATATTATGTGCCGAACAATCAGCGGCTTTATGCCGCGAATGTATTGACCCAGCGGCTATATCCCAAGTTGGTGCAGACGCTCCGGGAGCTTGCAGGTGGAGGAATGATAATGTTGCCCTCCTCGGTGTCTGATTTTGCCGATCCAGAGGTGAGGGGGTATATCGAAAAGACCCAGCGCTCCCCTGCAACCGATTCTCCAGGCCGCGTGAAACTTTTCAAGCTGGCTTGGGACGCTGTCGGGTCTGAATTCGGCTCGCGTCATCTGCAGTACGAAATGTTTTATTCCGGTGCGAACATGGTCACACGCGGGCATTCTTTCCGTTCTTACGATTGGGACAAGGCTACTGACCTGGTAGATGGTCTGCTGTCGAGTTACAGTCTTCTAGATTCTTTGCAATCGCAAAAAAAGATTGAATGTACCGTCTGAAGTCAGAGCAGAGATTATGGTTGGGACTGATACTTGTGCACTTCGTAAGGTGTTGGGCTGCTATGCAACGGGCGTTGCTGTCATCACTGCCCGTTGCGAAGCTGGGGATCACATTGGCGTCACTGTGAATTCATTTTGTGCGGTCTCGCTTGAACCTCCACTCATACTGTTTTCTCTTGCGCGAACTGCAAACGTGCTGACCAGATTCCAGAAGGCGAAAACATTCACGGTAAATATCCTGGCGCAGGAACAGCAGGTTTTGTCCAATATATTCGCCAGGCCGTCCACTGCGTCCTGGGAAGATAAGAGCTTTGAGACCGGCGAAAATGGCTGCGCATTGTTTACGGACTGTCTGGCGCACCTTGAATGTAATAAGGCCGAAGAACTGGAAGGCGGCGATCATCTAATCTTTCTTGGTAAGGTGACCCATTTTCACCTGCGTTCGCCAGTCGATCCACTACTGTTCTATCGCGGCGGATACGGTACATATATCCGCGACCAATGGAGCAAAATGTCTCCACCAGATGGTTCTCTCTCGGAGTTTTCTGTAACTGGATGGGGATAGTATGAGTAGCCATCCGTATTTATAAGCCTGAAAGGTAATATGTGGAGATTGAACTTTGTGGTGGACACGCGCGCTGTTGTCGTCGAGATCCGAGATCTTGTGATAGCAGGTTGGACGGGCCGGAACGAGGACGCGCTTGAGCACCATATTGCAGAACTTGAAGCGCTTGGTGTGGAACGTCCGCGCACAGTACCCTGTTTTTATCGGTTAGGTGCAAATCTGCTAACCACAGACGGGTCCATTGACGCGATTGGGACACACTCGAGCGGCGAGGTCGAATTCATACTTATCTCCTTAAGTGAAGGATTGTTTGTCGGCGTTGGGTCTGACCATACAGACCGCAAAGTAGAGGCCTATGACATCACTGTCTCTAAGCAGGTCTGTCCCAAGCCGATAGCTTCAGAACTATGGCCGATGGGAGAACTGCAAGATCATTGGGACAGCTTAGTGTTGCGTGCCTGGATGACCTGTTCCGGTGAACGCAGGCTCTATCAGGAAGGTGCGGTGACGCAGATGCTTCCTCCTGAAGATTTGATTTCCCAGTATCGAAACGATCATGGAGTCCTTCCGGTTGGCTCGGCGATGTATGGCGGAACGCTGCCGGTGCTTGGAAAGATTGTTAGCGGAGAACAGTTCGAGATTGAACTTCACGACCCGGTAAGAAATCGCAGTTTACGGCATGCATATAGCGTGCGCAGTTTACCTTGCAGTGACTAACAAGGGACACAAATGCCTATAAAAAAGGAACATAAAGAGTTTTACGCGACCGACCTGAACCAAGGATGGGAAATACCTGCCGGATACCCAGCGGGTATAAAACAGCAGATCCTTGCCGGCTTCCTTGACGAGAAAAATAAATGTGGCTTTCGCACGAGGCATTTACGCTTTGAGCCAGGCTCGTATACGACATCACCATTCGTTCACGATTATTGGGAAGAGGTATATCTCATCTCCGGGGATCTCATCGTTGGTAATGATAAGAACGGAAACGGAGGCATCCCGTTCGGCCCGAACACCTATGCGTGCAGACCGCCGGGCACCTTTCATGGTCCGTTCAAGTCAGAGAATGGATGTCTACTTTTAGAAATACACATCTACGATCAAGCGGATGAACCTGCAAAATAATGTTTCAACTAAAAACTCTTGCGACAAAGATTGCGTCACTCGTAAGTGGCCAGACTACCAGTCGTGAGCTGGTGGAAACGAGCCTTGCGGCGGCGGTTGACCCTGCGGGTGAAGGGGCCCGCACTTTCACCCGACTCTATTCTGCATCTGCGCTGCACGCGGCAGATGCTATCGATAAACAGTATCTATGCGGCGGGTCAAAAGGTCCGCTTCTAGGACTTCCTATCTCCGTCAAGGATCTTTTCGATGTCGCCGGGGAGCCAACGCCCGCAGGATCCATGGTGCTTGCGGAGGCGCCGCCGGCGTTAAAGGATGCCCTCGCTATTACTCGCATGCGCGCCGCGGGCGCCGTGTTGGTCGGACGAACCAACATGACAGAATTTGCATTTTCCGGACTGGGAATCAACCCGCACTCCGGTACACCATCCAATCCCTATGACAGAGCCAACGGTCGCATTCCGGGCGGCTCATCCTCTGGCGCAGTTATATCTGTGACCGATGGCATGGCTGTGGCAGCGATCGGCTCCGACACCGGCGGTTCGGTACGAATTCCCGCGGCGCTCTGCGGTCTTACAGGGTTCAAACCGACGGCTCACCGAGTACCGTTGAATGGGACAGTGCCTCTCTCTGGCAGTCTGGATTCCATTGGCTCGATCGCTCCTACAGTTGCATGCTGCGCGCTCATCGATGCAGTGCTTTCCAGTGAAACACCAGAACCGTTGGACAATTGCAACTTAATTGGTCTGCGCGTAGGCGTTCTACAGGGCTACGTGCTGGAGGGCCTGGATGCGCATGTATCAAGCAGATTTGAAGCGGCGTTGTCCATTTTATCTGAAGCTGGTGCATGTCTGAAAGAAATTCATTTTGCTGCGCTGGATGAGATTCCCAAATGCAACGCCAAGGGAGGATTTGCAGCCTTTGAATCCTATGCATGGCATCGTCAAATGATCGATCAACAGAGTGAACGCTACGATCCCAGGGTGTTGTCACGCATTCTGCGTGGGAAAGATATGTCGTCAGCCGAGTACCTGGACCTGGCGAAAGCACGGAGGCGAATTATTTTCGATGCGGAGCGCGCATTCACGGACTCCGATGTCTGGCTGATGCCGACAGTGCCACGGATTGCGCCGCTCATCGCTGAGCTGGTTTCCAGTGACGCCGCTTATGTAGATGCAAACGCGGCGATGCTTCGAAATCCGAGTATTTTCAATTTTCTGGATGGCTGCGCGCTGTCGATACCCTGCCATTTACCGGGCGAGGCACCTGTAGGGCTCATGGTTGCTGGGCCACGAGACCATGACCGGAAACTTCTACGTATTGGCTCCGCGATCGAAGCGGCCCTTGCTAAAGCCGGATGTGCTATTCCGGCGCAAGACATGTCCTAACTGAATGAGAAAATTCCCCGCTGATTCTGGTTGTCGCTCCAGATTCCAATACCAGAATTAAGAAGATTTATCGCAGGTGCTTCTCGATAACATCGTAATCGGGAGAGTTCTGCCAGTTGGTTGTGATCCAGTGTGCCACCTGATGCATTTGGCGGATCGGCTCATATTCAGCATTCGCATAGCGTTTGTCAATGGAGGCGATACGCAGACGCCGTTTGCGATATTCTTCCAGTCTTATAGGGCCGAGCCTCCCAAGGTTTATTTCTCCCTTTACATATTCCGGTGAGGCTAGGGGACAGACCGATACCCAGGTTCGATCCAGGAAAAACGACTCCTCCAGGAAGAGCAGATCATCAAGCAGTGTCGGATTCAATTTCTTACCAAAGATTTCTCGCCCCAAGACGCTACGAAAATCATCGAAGGACAGATTGGGGTCGCGGGAAAATTCCTGGTAGGCAAGCCGATTCATGCGCATCAAAATTTGGTTGACCGGACTTTCACCTAACTTGAGCCAGCCAAAGCCAAAAGGAGCGAGGCGCTGGCCAACCATAAACTGATCGCCCATATCCGGCCCTTCGAGAATGTAGGTCCACGGTTCGAAGGAGGGAACATAACCCGTAATTCCGGCATTGTGGGCCTTCCGGGCTGCGGCTTGTATCGCTTTGAGATTGCCGAATGTCGGAGAGGAGTTCCAGTAAATGCTGCTTTTGGCTTGTTTGATGAGTTCTGGATCCGCATCAACATTATGTGGAGTAAGGAAGATCGTCCAACGTGGGTCGAATTTCTCCTTTGCTGCTTTGATACCCATGCCGGGTACATCTACGCCAGAGAAATAGTAAGGATAGATGGCCACCGTTGCATCGGACTTATAGGCCCAAACCTCTGTGGAGATCTGCTTCACAAATTCAAATTCCTTTTGATAGTAGGTCTCGGGGCAATCACCACAGAAGGCGACTGCGTAGTCAGATGACTCGAGTAGAAGGCCATCTGCGTTTGGATAAAAGTCAAAGTACATCTCCCGTGCATAATCCAACATATATTGCTGCGATTCAGGACGATAAGGGTTCAGATTATAGCCCCAGGCCCCTAGGCCAAATGCTTTTGTGAAGTTACCATCTTTATCGATGGCCTTAAGCTCCGGATGTTCCAGCGGATACTGATTGACCCCATCGTAGCCATAGGGAGTTAGGCCGAGTAGGACCTTGAGACCTTTTGTATGTGCGTAATCGATGAGTTTTGCGGCAAAATTGAATCGAACATTCTGGTGTTCGGAATTGTACTTCCATGTGATGGGGAATTTGCGCGAACGGAAGGCGCCAGCCATCCAAAGGATAACAACGTTTCCTCCATCTGCATGCACCGAATCAATAATTTCCAGCCAAACCTCGTAGCTGAAGGTTGTGGCACGCATGAAGGTGATGTAATAGCCGCGCTCCGTGAAGGCATGGCTGACATTTTCGTGATCTTCGGAAGGTAGTGTAGCAGCAGACGGCGTGGAATCCGGCCAAGCTCCGCCAGAAGCAGCCGCAATGGATGCGGAGAGCTTTTGGGATGCTGTCGCTGATACGCACGCAGCCCCCATCTTGAACAATTCACGACGATTAAAGACCATAGTAGTTCAACTCCACATTCCGAGGATAACTGTGATGACGCTACTCACGAGAAGGCACGGAGCTATTTTCCCATCGTGGGAAAATATCACAATAATCTAAGTAAACGGCGGAAGGCGAGCACCACCATGGCTAGACAGAATCGCCACGACCTTCTCTGCCAGCTTATACGTGTCTGGACAATCTCCCGATATTGCGGAAGTTTGATCGCGTGGAGTAATCAACGGATGAATGTAGGTTGTAGCCCAGCTGGAGAGATGCATTGCGCGCTGCTTCACAGAGCAGCACTGCGTGAGACGTTTTTTTTCCAAACTTTGCATGTTCCGCGGGCAAAGTTATGCTGATTGCTCCTACCGTACTACGGCTGGAGTCAAGCACCGGTGCCGCCAGGACGACGTATCCGGGTAGAAGCTCTTCGTCGTTTACCGCATATCCCCTGACGGCCAATTGAGCTAATTCTTCCTTCATCCGAATGAACGAAACGTTTGTGCGCTCAGTATATTTTTTTAATCCACGCGACATAAGCCGCTCTACTTTCTCCAAAGGCATATCTGCTAGAAACAACTTGCCGGAAGCTGTTGCATGAAGCGGCCTCCGCAGTCCCACGTCTGCAAACGCCTGTGTTGATACTGGATAGCCTACTGAGTGGATAAACAAGACATTGCCCTCGGAAAGCACACCGAGTTGAACCGTGCCGGGAATCTGCTTCGATAATTGTTGCATCGGAAAAAAAGCAGCACGATAAATCGCCGAATGCCGTAAATAGCCTGATCCCACCCACAACGATTTCGTGGTGAGGCGGTAACGTTTGTAAGCAGGGATATGTTCAACAAAGCCGCCCTCAACTAAGGTTGCGCACAAGCGATGGGCCGACGCTCTCGGCATTGCCAAAGCTTCCGCAATGTCGGACACGCTAAGTTCAAACGGTTCTTCGGCGAGGAGTTCAAGTGCCTGGAAACAGCGCAGCGTTGAAGTCATTGCGCTAGATCTTCCAATCTTTACCTTCTTGGCAATCACCGCTCGCATAATAGGTAACTGTACTTCCGTAAGAATTCTCGCACAAGTGAAATGCTGGAAGTACTGCGATCCTGAAATACTTCTCTCCACCCTATCCCGTACCAAAAATCAGGCAGGTTGAAAAATAATTGACACTCCCGTATAAACAAGTGAATACTGAATCCACATTACGGATAATCTGTCCACAATGTGGAGGCACGGGCGAAAATGTCCGACCGTGACGAGAGGACTGCACCTCTCCCACGTAAGCGTCAACGGGAAACCTAGGCGCAATAGATTTCGAGGTCGCAATATTCTGTGGAAACTGTTGTGCCGCTTCGTTACGCATTGTCTGCCTCACTAGAAGGAACCGATCGTTAAAACAGGCTGTATGCGGAGGCGACATGAAGTTTTGGGCAAGTCACGGCAGTAGGATCAGCGGCGGATATAACCATAACCCGGCAGTAGTCAGCGGGAAATCACAATCAGCGTCGCACTTGATAACGGCGGAGAGTCGCGTCTCGCTCCTCCGCTATGGAGCGGGATGGCTTACGTTTGCAATCCTGGTTCTGCTTCTCATCGGCAGCGTTGCGTACGGCCAAAACACGGTTGGAACGATTGTCGGAACCGCAACAGCCGCAGACGGATCTGTCATTGCAGGCGCCACGGTGACGGTCACCAATGAAGGCACCCACGCTACGCAAACGTTGACCACGGGCCAGCACGGCGGGTATTCCGCCCCGGATCTTAATCCTGGTACTTACGATGTAAGTGCGACTGCCCCGGGCTTCAGCTCAATTCAAAGCACAGGGATTGTGGTCCTATCGCAACAGACAGTTCGCACCGATCTCCCCTTCAAGGTAGGCGATGTCGCGACGAAGGTCGTCGTAACGGGAGGCGCAACGGTTATTGAGAGCGAAATGCCCTCTATTTCCGAAACCGTCACCGCGGAAGAGATAACCCAGACCTCATCCAACCTCCTTGGCACCAAGGACAACACGGGAGACAGCGGTCTGGAGGAGTATATTGCGCTGTTGCCTGCGGGTCACAACGGCAATGGGTCGTCATGGTCGATGTATGGTTCGACGACGGGAGAAGCTTACTATAATGTGGACGGAATCAGTTCCAATTCGACCCTTTATGGAAATGCGGATGGTCCGGCTTTCCCGTCTTATGACATCGTCCAGGAGGTGAAATACGACGCCGTCGATAATAAGGCGGAGATGGGCCAGCTGTTAAATATTACGGTCATCACAAAGAGCGGAACAGATCGCTTCCAAGGCAGTTTGTTCGAACACTTCAGTAATCAGAACCTACAGGCCCAAAGCTATTTTTCGCAAACGAAGCCTTCCTTTACAGATAACGACTTTGGCGGCGGCGTTGGTGGGCCGATACTGAAAAGAAAGCTGTACTTCTTTGGGGCCTATGAGGGCCTGCGGAACAATCTGCCGATTGCGATCAGTCCAAATGTTCCAACAGCGGCTTTTCGTACGGGTGATTTCTCTTCGTTGTTGACTGGTGCAAGTCCAACCGTCATTCGTAACCCATATACGGGTCAGCCTTTCCCGAATAACATAATTACCCCGAGCCTCTTGTTGAGTTCTCAGAGCCAGGCCGCTCAAAAGTGGCAGACAATGTTTTATCCGGCACCGAATTTTGGGCCGCCAAACGGGTTTAACGCGAACTTCCGGGCGACCTATCCGCAAAGCGTCTACAGCAACCGATTCGATTTACGGTTGGACGGTAATCTCTCCCCAACGAACTCTGCATTTGTACGGTTCAGCTATAACAGGGCCTCACCGGAGACTCTGTCCACCGGCTATCCTCCATCGATCGCTGGATACAACGTCCAGATTAGAAAAACATATTCCGGCGTATTCTCCGATACCTGGTCAATTACTCCAAATCTCTTCAACCTGCTTAAAGTGGGCTCCGAGTGGACCAACAATCACTTTCACCCAATCGTATTGGGCCAGTCTATTATTGACAATCTTGGAATCCAGGGATTTCCGGTCGCTCCCGCCAATTCCACAGGATTTCCTGGAGTTACGATCAGCAACGTGACGTCTGTGTTTCAATCAGGACCCGCGAACGGAACAGAACAGACCAACCAGGTGACGGACCAGTTAACGTATCAACATGGAAATCACACGATCAAGGGCGGGTTTGAATATAGGCCGCAATTTGGCACCCAGCCTGTCTATCCGAGTTTCGGCACCTTTGGGTTCAACGGAAGTCAAACTGGCTTTGGTTATGCTGACTTCCTGCTCGGCTTACCGCAGTCGACTGGCTACACCTATGTTCGACCGTCGCAATATCAACGAGAATATTTTTTGAGCGGTTTCCTTCAAGATGACTGGCGCGTTCGGCCCAACTTGATGATTTCTTATGGTATGCGCTATGACTTCGATAGCGCTCCCAAGGACAAATTCGACACAATCTCAAACTTTGATCCTGCCACCGGTGCTATCGTCGTTCCGTCGCTCGCGAATGTGCAGAAGTACATTACTCCGGGATTTCCTACAAAGATTCCAATCCTCTCGGCTCAGCAGGCGGGTTTTCCAGCCCATAGCCTTAGAAACGCATTCAAGTATGCTATCTATCCTCGTCTGGGCTTCGCATATAACTTCAACGAGAACACTGTGCTTCGGGGCGGATATGGCGTCTACAACAACGATATTACTGGCGAACTAATAGGAGATTATCTATACCAAGCTCCCTATGGTGGAACAATTGGATACACTCAGAGTGTTCCCACTTATACAACTCCCGCAATCACCTTTACCAATCCAACGAACGCCGCTGCTGGGAAACTTGGGGCTATCAATATAAATGGGTTGGATAAAAACCTACGGAATGCCTACGTACAACAATGGAACCTGACGTTGGAACGGAACATAGGATTTAACACAGGACTGCGGCTTTCCTATGTAGGCTCAAAAACCAACGACATGATTTATGGGAGAAACATAAATCAAGTAAAGGCAACAGTTAGCACTCCCTGGACGCAGGCCCGTACTCCGTACAATAACTTCCAAAAGGTGATTCAAGAATCCAATGGAGGCAGCCAGTCCTACAATAGCTTTACTGTTGAAGCTAACCGCCGCATGAAGCACAATCTGCTATACGATGCGTCTTTAACGTGGGCGAAGAACCTGACGAACGATCCTAGTAATTCGATAACTGGGAACGGCAGTTTTTTCTCTAGTGATCCTGAAGGAGGTGTAGTCAGTGAAGACACCTACGACTTCGGCCGGCAAAGAGGAAATGATCAATATACTCCAAGACTGCAATTCACTTCCAACGTCATATACCTGCTACCTGTTGGCCCTGGACAATTGCTGCTGAATGAAAATAACCTCTGGTCCAAAATATTCGGTGGATGGCAGTTAAGCGCCTCGTATGAGGCTATGACTGGCCAACACTTGACGCCTGTATTTAGTGGGTTCGATCCAACGAATATCAACGCGTTCGGTGGTAGTGCAAGCCGTGTCCCCGGTGTTTCGTCGAAGCCCATTGGCAATCGGGGGGTAAACAATTGGTATAACCCTAAGGCCTTCGCTGTTCCAGCGCCCGGCCAATTCGGGAACGCAGGCTTCGGAATTCTTGAAGGTCCCGGTTCGCAGGTATTGAATGCTGCTCTGTTCAAAAGCTTCCCCTTACCGAAAGGATCAAAGCTCGATGTCTCGGGTAGTTTCTCCAATGTCCTGAACCATCCGAACCTTGGAAACCCGGATATGACGATTACGGATGCGAACGCAGGTAAGATTAGCAGTGTTCAACCTTACTATTGGGGACCAAGATCCGGTCTAGTTAGCGCTCGCTACACCTTTTAAGCACGATAGCCATTAATTCCGTTTACTACCGGGTAGGTGTTTCCAGACACCTACCCGTCAACAACAACGAATTTGCCCGGTGAAACCTAGGCTGCTTTTTCGTTCGTGATGTTACCTTCTGGTCTGTTTCTTCATTGCCTCAGTTACTGTTTTTCTGCCATGCCCGTTTCCCATTTGTCCCGAGCCGTCGGTTTCCAGTGTGCGTGGCCATTCGACCACGTGTAGACCATTCTGACTGATCCACGATCCCAATCCATCTTTACCTAGTTCGCCTTCGCCGGTGGAATCGTTGTAATACTCGTCCACCACGCCGGGAGTCGGTGGCAGTTGGCCGATCGAAAAGGGATCTTTCCCCAGACTGTCGAGGGCCGCGCTGAAGGCCTTCATGTGCGTAATTTCGCGAGTCATCAGAAATTGCAGCGCATCTTTGCTGCCCTGGTCGTCAGTCAGGTGCATCAGGCGTTCGTACGTGATTTTTGCGCGAGCTTCAGCGGCGATATTGTTTCGCAGATCGACGTCCAACTCGCCCGAGATCTTCAGATAATCCGCAGTCCATGGGTTCCCCATGGAATTCAACAGATTCAATCCGCCACCGCCGGTCAGCGCAACCAGTGGTTCCTCTTCCGCCTCGGCCAGTTTTTTCTTCATCGGTTTCAAATGCATGCGGATAAGCGCGCCGACCACTTCAAGATGACTGATTTCCTCGGTGCCGATGTCCATCAGCATATCTTTGCGTTCTGGATCATCGCAACTCCAGCCTTGAATGGTGTACTGCATTGCGGCAGCGAGTTCTCCATTCGCTCCGCCGAACTGTTCAAGCAGCATGTTCCCAAAACGAACGTCGGGCTCACCGACGTTGACGTTGTACATCAATTTCTTCACATGGTGATACATACGAAGTCATCTCCAGAGTTATGATCAGATCTAATTGCTAAAATTGTGTCGCTGTCAGCGTCTGTTCACGCATCGAGCAGCGAAGAAGTGTGCTCAAACAAATGAGATGCGGATGCATGGCTCGAAGGGCTGGAATCGGTTGTGCAGTTTTCGACCACACTTCATTCGATCGCCACTGTCGGGGCAACCGTTGGCAAACTAGGTTTGTTGGAAGGCCAATCAGGCGCACGATGCGAGACTCTCAGAGGATTCGGACAGAATTCAGGCTGGAAGTGAAATTGTACTGTCCGGGGTCTGTCTACATATTCGTATGGCCGTGGCGCATCTCTTCGTTAAAGGTCGGCTTGGTGCGCTCGAGTGCCTCTGCAAGCATGGCGCGGTAATGCTCCGCACGTTCCAGCAGTCGGGGTGTGGCAGCCGCGAATTGCCCATCGCTGCCGGGCTGCGCGAGTCCTTCTCGGATCAGTCCTGCGGCGGCCTGCTGCAATTGTTCTGGTCCAGTGTTGAGATACTGCGCGTCGGTTGGATCGGCAATCCAAATCGGATGGCTATCCCCCAGCACGCCGGAAAGCCAGTACAGTTTTAGCGCCAGGAAATCCATCCGTGCTTCCTCGTTTGTATCCGTAAAGACAAACTTCTTCTGCCATCGGCTGTAATAACGGGTGGTGACAAGTACCGGTTGGCGATTGCCGCTCTTGACCATCTCGATCTGGCCCTGATCGAGCGTTTTTCGAATGGCATTGTAGATAAATGTCTCTGCATAGGGCTGCTCCGGGGCGGGCACGATGTCCACAAACGTGACTGTCATGCTGGCGGCTATCTTGGCATGCAGAGGATTTGTCGTACCGTCTTCAACATGGGTGATGCCATGCACCAGATAGGTGTCAGCTCCCGACGTGGAGCGATGAAAAGGCCATGCAAAGCTGTCAAAGCGAACCGGCAGCCCCGCCAGCGTGACATAGCAGTTTGGCCGCGGATTGCGCAGGCGCAACGCAGCCTCGCTAAGATATTTCGTCATCTCCGGCAGCAGCAATGGCTGATGGAAGTCAAAAGACTGGCTCAGCTCCAGGCGCAGCGTGCGCTCTGTCGTGTTTTCAGAATGAAGACCGAAAGTGAAGCAAGTCGTAGGCTCGCCATGAAAATCTTCGCTGGCCTTTACCGAGAAAATCGTGAGTCCGGCGGCATGGGCGGCTGTTTCCATCGCAGATGTAAGGGGGAGCGCCATCGAGTGAGTTGAAGTTTCTGTCATGTTTTGGGTAACCTGTCCTGCTTAGTTTACAAGGATTCGCGTCGTGTTAACATTGCCCGGTTGAGAACGGCACTCATTGTTCAGTTCAGCATCGCAGCAGAATCGTTGCTGGAATCATAGCCGTACAGCGATTCGGGAGAAGCAGAGTAATGCTGAAATTTCCGACACTCAAGACAAGCTTTTTTCCCTCCGCCATCTGTGCTCTTCTAACCGCACTGGTCCTTTCGACCTCATCGATGGCGCAGAACACTCTGCCTGCAGCCGATCAGGCAAAAGTGGACGCGATCTCGCAGCAGGTATTGGCGCAAACCGGGGTTCCCAGCGCCTCAGTGGGCATTGTGAAGGATGGAAAGATTGCGTACCTGAAGGCCTATGGGGATGCAGAACTCGACCCGCAGGTGGCGGCCGAGGCAGAAATGCGCTACAGCATCGGCTCAATCAGCAAGCAGTTCACGGCGGCGGCGATCCTAATTCTTCAGCAGCAGGGTAAGCTCTCGCTCGATGACACCATCTCGAAGTGGCTGCCGCAGTTGACGTGCGCGAAGAAGGTAACGCTGCGTGAAGTGCTGTCGCACACCTCCGGATACCAGGACTACTACGCGGAAGATTATTCAATGCTGCCGATGAGAAACGCGACGACAACGGACGACATTCTAAATAACTGGGGCAAAAAGCCGCTCGATTTCGATCCCGGAACGGAGTGGCAGTATAGCAATACCAATTACGTCATCGCGGGCAAAATTGTCGAAATGGTCAGCGGGATGCCGCTGATGGAATTTCTACAGAAGAACATTTTTCTTCCGCTAAATATGCGGAGCGTTATGAATTCTGACGCGCACCAGTTGGAGAAGTCCGATGCGCACGGCTACATCCGGCATGCTTTGGGACCGTTGCGTCCCGCACCAACGGATGGACCAGGGTGGATGTTTGCTGCGGGCGAGCTGGCTATGCCGGTGCACGATCTGCTGTTATGGGATATCAGCATGCTGGATCAATCGCTCTTGCAGCCTGGGTCATATAAGCAGATGTTTACCGGCGTGAAGTTGAAGAGTGGAGAGGACAGTCATTATGGCCTCGGTGTGGAGATTGCCACACGCGCGGGACATACTGTAATTTCGCACAGCGGTGAGGTCTCCGGATTTACCAGTGAAAACGTGATTCTGCCGCGGGACAAAGTTGCGATTGCGGTCTTGACTAATCAAGAAGCTGCGGGAGCGGCCAGCGCGATAGTAAGCAAACTAGTCGCGCTGCTAGCCGACTTGCCGCCTGGGGAAGAGAAGCAGAGTACGGAACAGGCGCGGGAAATCTTCATCGGCTTGCAGAGTGGAAAAATCGACCGGACGCTGTTCACGGGGAATTGCAACGCATACTTCGATGCAGAGACCATCGGCGATTATGCATCAAGCCTGACACAATTGGGATCACCGCTTGAGTTTCGCCAGATTGCGAAAGCACTGCGGGGCGGCATGACCTTTCGTGTCTACGATGTGTTTTTTTCGCACAAAAATTTAAATGTCACAACGTACCAGATGCCGGATGGCAAAATCGAGCAATATCTGGTGATGCCCGCGGAATAATTTAGTATGCCGACTGAAAGGCGCGCCGCATCTGAAATTCGGCATCCTGCTTAGCGAGATGTTGCTCTTGGTAAAGTTTCTCCAAATCCACCGAGCCGCAACTTACGGAATTGCACATCTCAGTCCATCGCTCTAGGATTGCTCAATTTCGATGTAGCTATCGAGATGATTCTTGACTATCCGGTAACATTCGCACGAGAGCCGCTCAAGTCCAGGTAAATCCAGAATTCGGACTGTACCTCGGCTGTATTCGATTAAGCCTCGTTCTTGTAACGATTGTGCAGCCAGACTGACCGTTGGACGAGAAGTTCCCAGCATGTCGGCAAGAATTTCATGTGTGAGCGGAAGAACATCCGACTCCGCACGGTCGCGGCAAAGCAATAGCCATCGCGCCAGGCGCTGATCGGCTTCATGTTTTGCATTGCATCCAGCGGACTGCCAGGCCTGGATCAGCTGCGCCTGTACGGAGCGTAGAACCAGTTCACTGAATCGTTCGAAGCGAAGAAACTCACGTTTCGCAACGGGCGCCCGACACGCATATCCATGTCCCGCCATCTGCATATATACCCTGTTCAGACTTTGCATGGTGCCAATAAGCGCAGATGCTCCCATCACGGATTCATAGCCGAACATACCCACTTCGACCTGGGAGCCGTCCTGAAATGTGGTGGTCATCGAGCCAATACCGGTTTCCAAAAAGAACAGGTTGTTGATATGGTTTCCCGGGGTTTCAATTTCTCGATTGCGTTCCAATTTGACAGGACGAAGTTCAAGGCGCGAGATGATTTCAGCATCCAGATGCTGGAGGATCTTATTTCTAAATGAAAGCATCGAGTTTTCCTCATATGTTTCAAAAAAGCTGGCTTTGCCGGCGCGGTTGTTCCAGGCCAAAATGCTGATAAGCGAGCCGTGTCGCGATGCGGCCACGCGGAGTGCGGTCAAGAAAGCCGATCTGGATCAGGAAAGGTTCGTAGACTTCTTCTAGAGCGTCCTCTTCTTCGGCCAGTGCAGCGGCCAGCGTGTTCAGGCCGACGGGACCACCATCATACTTATCGATGATCGTGCGCAGCAGGCGGCGATCCATTTCGTCGAATCCATGCGCATCCACTTGCAGCAGGTTGAGCGCAGACATGGCCGTGGGCCTGTCAATGTGACCGGCACCACGTACTTGCGCATAATCTCGGACGCGGCGCAGCAGGCGATTGGCGATTCTAGGTGTGCCCCGGCAGCGCATGGCGATTTCTGCCGCGCCATCGTCGTCGATGGGTACATTCAGAACTTCCGCGGAGCGATGCACGATGATGCGCAATTCCTCATCGGTATAGAACTCCAGCCGCAGCAGAATCCCAAAGCGCGCCAGCAGCGGCGACGCCAGCAGCCCAGGCCGCGTCGTTGCGGAGATGAATGTGAATGGCTGTAAATCCATCACATGCGTGCGTGCCGCCGGTCCTTGTCCAATGATGATGTCCAGCTTGTAATCTTCGAGAGCCGTATACAGTTTTTCCTGCAACGCCGCCTGCAGGCGATGAATCTCATCGAGAAATAGCACCTGATGCTTCTTCAGGTTGGTCAAAATGGCCGTCAGGTCGCCCTGTATCTGGATGGCGGGGCCGGAAGTCTGCTGAAAACCGACACCCAGCTCATTGGCGATGATATTCGCCAGTGTGGTCTTGCCCAGCCCTGGCGGCCCGGAGAGCAGCACGTGGTCCAGCGCTTCGCCGCGATTGCGCGCCGCTTCGAGCGCAATCGACAATTGTTCCTTGGCCTTGTGCTGTCCGATGAACTCATTCAGACGTTGCGGACGCAGCTTCAAATCAATAGCGAGATCGTCGTCCACCGGCTCGGCGGAGACAATTCGACTGGCTGGACTGTTCAATTCCATGCAAGCGGATGGTATCGTGAGCGGCGATCCGATGCAACGTCTCGGTGGCTTCTGTATTTCTGGATAGCATGCCCGCTCACAGTTTCAACGGGCTTCGAACTTGATCAGATTGGTCCTCATAGAATGATCCATCTTATTTGAGGCTACTCATGAGTTGCTGAACGTAAAGAGCTCGATGGAACGGTGGCAACCATGCCTTGTAATGTACTGGGGGATATTGAGTCGGAGCAAAGCAGGACATCGGAGAGAGGACGACGAAATATTTCGGAATGATCGCCGGAGTCAATGGAGAAATCCAGGACGTACATTCTGCCTGAAGTTTCGAATCGGAAGTGCTTGGGTTGTAGGCTCCGGCAGGAACTTGTATCCGTGGATCGTTGATATGGCCGCCCCCTTCAACCTGTGCCCATCCGTCACTCGCTAAGCCGACCCTCGATAAGCCAGTTAGGACGGATCTCCTCGGCACTCCGGAAGTTTGAAGCATCCGAACTGTAGACACCAAAGCTCTCGATTCTGCAAACAGGTCATGAGAGCCGCCAACAGCGTAAGCCGCGAATACCGCAAGTGCAACAACACTGACTGCCGGCGTCTTCGCGGAAACCCGTTCTTGGTATAACTTCAGCACAAACACGATTGCAATTGGTACCAAGCCCAACACATACCTGTCCTGAATGCGGTCGAAAGCGCCTATTGGCGCCAACAACATGACGTAGCCTAGTGAAAATGGAACCAGAATCCAAGCCAACTCGTTCCACAACATCATCTGCTTAGTAGATTGATACGCTTTAACCCGCTCCTGGATTGTTATTTGCTCCACGAAGATGAGCATGGATGCCAGTACCACGAAAGAAATTCCGAGTGTCATCCAAAGTCTTGATGTGATCGACGCCACGCCGAAAATTTCCGGTAGCAGCACGCCCTGTACGACTAGAACAGGAGTAAGCCAAGGCATCAGCCAGCCTTCGAGATGTCCATTTATATACAGGACGACGGCGAGCGCGACTACGGCGCCCATTGTGCAGATAAACCGCAGTCGAGCTTTATTTGTTAATCGAAGTGCTGTCGGAAGCCACGCGATCAAGATAGGTGAAATAAGGAGAAGAAGGCATAAACAGGTCTTTAAAAGCTGAGCCCCCAGATGGGCGAGCATTTTGATGTGAAACGGTCCCGGGATGATATGTTCCGGTACAGAATATGGTTGATTGCTAAACCAATGCAGGCAAGCCGCTATTCCTGCCGCGCCTGCTATCCAGGTCAGCACTCCGGCAATTTTCATGCCGCGCCGTTCGCGCAGCAGCCACGCCGTCGACGGTATCATCACAAGTGCGCCAAGCCATGCAATCTGACGCACTGTCCCGCCCGCGACGTTTACCAGCATCGCGGAGCATAGCCAAACAAGAGCGGCCTTGTCACTTCGTGCAACTGCAGCACGCTGGCACATGTAAATGCAGACTAGAATGACGAACAATCCCGGTACATCCGTCATATAGCTTGCCGACATCGGCAAACAAAGAGGCGAAAGACTCATTGTCAGAGCGCCCAGCATCGCGTTTCGCGGATTGATCCCAAACCGCCGCAGGATTTGATGAAATAGATACACAGACGCCATGGCAATCGGCAGTGTCGACAGACGCACGGCAGTAAAGGAAAAACCAAAAATCTTGATAAAGAGGGCACCCCAAGGAACCTGCCATCCCAGCATCGCGGTAGCCCATCCGTTATAGAGGAAGTGTCCAGTGCGGGCAAAATCCAGCGCTGTTTTGGTATACGAAAAATCATCCATGAAGGGCATATTTGCGACTGGATAAGTCAATAGCACACAGATTGCGACAACCAAAGCACATAACAAGCCATTCCGAGCTGAACCTGAGCGCCCACTCTCAGTTGGAAGACGCGTCGAAGGCAACACACCGGTAGTAGACTTCGCTTCGTTCATGTATTTCCCTATTTCAGCGATTAGGTGTCTTTGATCGATCGCGCCATTTGGCGTCCAAGACGGACACTTTCGGCGATGCCTCGGTCTTCAGGATAGTAGAAGCATGTGTCCGCTATCTGCAGTCCGCGTATGGGGGTTTGAATCGGTGGAAGTTTGGCCGCGAACCCTGCCTCACAGATTGGCTGGGCATGGCGCAGGCGAGAGACCCGAACGTCGAGTAGATCATCGCGGGTGAGGGATGGATTTAGCTTTTGAAGGCAACCGAATGCATCTGTAATTAGCTGCTCGTCCGACCAACCGAATTTGGGATTTGTAAGCGGCAGGTAGTAGGGAGCATAAACGATGGAGTGGCTGAGTGGGCGCAAATTTGAAAACTCGATAACACCCGGAATATCGTATTTCTTACTGGAGATGTTGATCCAGAAGTGGTGACTGACCGGACGTTTGAGCTTAAAAATCAAGCAGCAAAGACCGATGCTTTTAATTGCGTCGTACCGTTCCTTCCATTCCAGCGGAAGGTCTGGGACTAACTTTGTAATTAAAGGCATGGGGATTGTAGATAGGACGTGGTCTGCGGAGAAATGGCCGACGGAAGTATCCACTCCGGTCACACGTCCGTCCTGAACGGTGACCCGGCGTGCTCCCGCGCCAAGGTGTATTTTCCCATGTCCAATTTCGATCGCGTGCACTAGAGCCTCGATGAGGGCTTTGGATCCACCTTCGATGTATCCCATCTCCTCTTGCATGATGCTGCTACGGGACAGGCCTACGCGTCTCATGCGAGTCCACATCCACGCGGCGGAAATCGAGTCTGCATATTCGTAGAATTTAAGGTCGAAGAGAGGACGCCAGAAAACATCATAGCCAGTCTTGCCACACCAGCGGGTAATCCATTCCCGGGCAGATGTATTCTCGAGAGCAATGCTCCAATTTTCTTTTTGAATACAAAGAGAGGCAAAAAGGGCATAGCGGAACTTTGTGAACAAACTTACACCGGGCAGCTTGAGTAACGCCACGGGGTTTCCCCAGTCATGCAAGCGGCCACGGAAGAAGAAACCCATTGAGGTGGGAACCCAACGCATTTTGGATGCGATGCCTAATTCAGTCAGCAGATCAAAAATCGGCTGGTCGCTCCGGCAGACGAAATGATAGAAGCGCTCAAGTGAAATGCCCCCAAAGTCGAAGTGCCCGGCCATGCCGCCAGGTTCAGGAGCATTTTCGAGAACATCGACCACATGCCCGTCCTGCACTGCCTGATAGGCCGCAGCCAGCCCCATGGGGCCAGCGCCAATCACGATAATTCGCGACATGCTCGAATCAGCCTCCAGAATTACATCTGATCCTTACGGAACACGGCGTAAACTTCGCCCAGCCAAACTGGAATGGACCAATTTCCCAACCCCAAAAAATCCAACATTCGCCGCGTCAAGTTGGCTCCGGGAATACCGTGCTGGCCAGCCCGAAAGAAAACATACCGCAGAGAGAAAGCTGCTGGGCGCTGTCCTGTATGGACCAGTTTCAGCCCTGCTGCTTTGCCGCAAGCAATGAGGCTGGGAACGGAGAAATAGCAAAGATGTTCAGCCAGGAGCAAGGGCCACCGAGAGCCCAGCGTTCTGGCTGCTCGGCTGTCGATCCTGGGCACATTCAAAATCAGGCACCCGCCTTCTTTCAGGTGCGAAGCGGCAAGCGCAAGGAACTGTGCCGGTTCCGTCACATGTTCCAGAACATCCCATAAAGTGATGAGATCGAAGCGGCCTTCCAGATGTGCGTTCTCGAGAATACACTGCTGGATCAAAGCGCCGTCTCCCAGCACTCCCAGGGCTCGACGGTATTGTGACTCGGAAGGCTCGATTCCCTCCACCCTCCAGCCACTGTCCTGCATGACGTGCATGAATGCGCCGGAAGCACATCCAATGTCGAGCAGAGACCCTTTTGTTGCGACGTTTTTTTCTACGATGCGCCTATGCCACATGGCTGTTCGCCAGCGGTTCGGCATCTCCGCTTCATACATGCCGTCGTCAGCCTCACGGTAAAGCTTTGCGAGCTGTTCGGCTTTGGGACGGTGCGACCGATATGCCAACCCACATGAAGCGCAGCGCAGAATCCTCCCATGCGAGAGTATCGTCCGCGATGATCCAACTGATTGAAGGCGAATCTCATGGTCGTCGCCATCTAAATACAAGGTAGTGTCGGATACACCACATGCGGGACATGGAACCTTCATAAGACGTTGTTGCCTCCACCCTGACCGGAATGCGGTAACCCTGAAATCAGCATGCTGGGGCCACAGACGATGCGCCCAGCCACTGTGAAGCTGCGAATATCGATTGTACCGGTCGCAAGTACGTTTGCCTGGAATCCCCTGGTTGCTTTAAGCGTCCCACGTACTACTTCTTCACTGCAGGACACCTTACTATTTAGTAAGGTGCAGCAGAGGCTGACCGCATGATCAGGAGCTGCCTGTTGTCGATCAGGTGCGAGTCTATGACATGGGATGCAATGAATATGCCGGAACGCTATTCTCCGTCATTCTAGTAAACTCAGCAGCAGCCCATGCGCGCGCCAAGATTTGAGTTCCGTAGACCGCAGATGCTGGCCGCTGCGCTGTTGCTTTTATTCGCCGTGCAGTGTCTGTGGGTGGTCCATCGCCAGGTGCTGACACGCAGCGATTATCAATATGCCCGCTGCGGACGCGAGCTGTGGGAAAAGCCTTCACCGCTGGCAGGGTATCTCACGTCGTGCGGCAATATCAGCGACGGCACCTTCGCTTATCGGGCGGCAGGGCTACCGCTTACATTGGAACGTATCCTCGCCGGCCAGCCCAGCAGCGCCTCTCCGTGGGAGATGCGCCATTTAGTCCGCGACGTGCTGCTTCTGCTGCGGTTGCCTTTCATCTTTTTTGGCGTGTGTCTGGGCGGTGGCATATGGTGGGTGTCGCGCCGGCTGTATGGCAACGAGGGTGGCTTTATCGCGCTGGCCCTGTATTGCTTTTCACCGGAGATGATCCGCGTCTGCGTTCAGCCCAATAATGAAATCCTTGCCGCGTGGGGATTGTATGGAGTGCTCTATACAGCCATTGGGCTGGCCCATACCATGCAGGGTCCGGTAAGGAAGTGGCGCCCGCGCCTGGCTTTGCTGGGTTTGGCGTTGGGTTTGACGGCCACTGCACATTTGGCCACCGCAGTTTTGGGTTTGCTGCTGGTGGTGGCGTTCATGTTTTATCTGGCGGAAGGGAAACGGCCCCAGGTGTTCCCGGTATTGGCGACCGTAACGGCAGGCGCATTTTTGATTTTGCTGGCATCCTACACGTTCAACCTGGATGCGTTGAGTTATGTGTTCCAAAGCGCGGATGCGTTCCTGTGGATTTCATGGAGTGGCGCGCAGTATATGCTGACGGCGCTTCCAAACGCCGGAATAACCATCGCGGCGCTGGTGGCGTTGGCGCTCTACCTTCTCAATCGCCGCTCCCGATATTTCGGCAACAGCACTCCGCTAATCGTTGCTGCCCTGTTGCTATCAGTTGAGACCACAGGCGTTCACTCCGAACCGTGGATCTGGGGACTACCCTTTGTACTCACCTTTACCGGGGGAGTATTTGCCGATGTTCTGGAATCACGCCATCGCCGGATGTTCCTCGGGTTAACGGGCGCGATACTCCTGACGCAGGCTGTTCTCAGCATCGCCAGCCTGAAGCTGCTGGTGCGATAGCGTAAGCTCCCAAAACGCTGCAGAATCAAGGTGTTCCAACGCATAGTTTCCTGCGTCCATTGCTACGAAATACCCTCCAGACGCGGTATCCTATAAAGAGACCTTCAATCCATCCGTTGTAGCTTATGTAGCCCACGGATCGACCCTCGGCCCAATTTTAAGATCGAATCGCGAAAAAATATGGCAGACGAACAAAATCCTCAACTCCCCCTTGGCAGCGACGGCGCTGGAACACCTCCGGGTGGCCCTACTGGGCCCGGCGCTGCGAACATGATCTTCATCAACATTGAAGATGAAATGCGGCGCTCATACCTCGACTATTCTATGTCGGTCATCATCGGGCGCGCGCTGCCGGATGTGCGTGACGGCCTGAAGCCGGTGCATCGACGCGTGCTGTACGCCATGCACGAAATGGGCCTGCAGCATAATAAGAAGTACACCAAATGCGCCAAAGTGGTCGGGCAGGCCATGGGTCTCTACCATCCCCATGGTGACGCCTCGATCTACGACACCATGGTGCGTCTGGCACAGCCCTTCACTATGCGTTACACCATGGTGGATGGACAGGGAAACTTCGGTTCTGTAGACGGCGATCCGCCAGCGGCCATGCGATACACCGAGGCCCGTCTGACTCGCATCGCCGGCGAGATGCTGTCCGACATCGATCAAGACACCGTCGACTTTACGCCGAATTACGATGAGAGCACTCTTGAACCGGTAGTGCTGCCCACGCGCGTTCCCACATTGATCGTGAACGGATCGAGTGGAATCGCGGTCGGCATGGCCACGAATATCCCTCCGCATAATTTAACGGAAATCGTGAATGCCGCCATTGAAATGGTGAACAATCCTCATGCCGGGCTTGCCGAAGTGATGAAGCATGTGCAGGGGCCGGATTTTCCAACTGGCGGCTTCATCTATGGTCGCAGCGGAATCACCGAGGCATACAGGAGCGGTCGTGGCCGCTTTCTGATGCGTGCCCGTGTCGCCATTGAGAACATCACGCAGGGTCGTCAGGCCATCATCGTCACTCAGATTCCCTACCAGGTGAACAAGTCGAAGCTTATTGAGCGCATCGCCGACCTGGTGAATGAAAAGGTAATCGATGAGATCAGCGATGTGCGCGACGAGAGCGATCGTGACGGCATGCGCATTGTCATTGAACTGAAGCGCACCGCCGAAGCGCAGATCGTGCTGAACCAACTCTACAAACACACGCAGATGCAGGACAGCTTCTCGATGATATTTCTGGCTGTCGTCAACGGACAGCCTCGGGAGCTGAGCCTGCCGCAGGCGATCCGTCACTTCCTCGACCATCGTGTCGATGTGGTGCGCCGCCGCACTGCTTTCTTGCTAAAGAAAGCGCGCGAACGCGAGCACATTCTGGAAGGCTATAAGATCGCGTTGGATAATCTCGATGCATTCATCCGCATCATTCGTGGATCGTCTTCGCGCGCGGATGCCCGTGAGAACCTTCACCGGTTTTCGCTCGGCAAAGAGATCATCATCAAGCTGGACAAGGATACGACGAACCTTGCTGCCGAAGCCGGGCTGACCTATCGGCAGATCGACGCTGTGCTCGAATTGCAGCTCTATCGCCTGACACAACTTTCCATTGATGAACTGTTGAAGGAACTCGCCGAGGTTCGCGAGCGCATCGCGGAGTACGAATCCATCCTCGCCAGCGAGAAAAAACTGCGCAGTGTGATTGTCAAGGAGCTGGAGGCGGTCAAGAAAGAATATGGTGATGCACGCCGCACGGAGATTCTCGATGAGACGGCGGAGTTGCAACTGGAAGACTTGATCGCGGACGAACAGGTTGCGATCACCGTCTCGCATTCCGGATATTTGAAGCGCACGCCGATCTCGACGTACCGCCAGCAACGCCGCGGCGGAACGGGACGTTTCGGCATGCGCACGCGGGAAGAGGATTTCGTCGAGCAGCTCATCATCGACTCTACCCATGCATATCTGCTCTGCTTTACGAATACGGGGCGGATGTACTGGCTCAAAGTGTATGAGATTCCCGACGTTGGAGCGGCTGGAAAAGGCAAAGCCATGGCCAGCTTGCTCAGTTTGCAGCCGGGCGAGAATATCTGCGCCATTCTGCCGGTGCGCAATCTGGAAGAAGAAGGCAAATTCATCTTCTTCGGCACGCGTCAGGGAACGGTGAAGAAGACACCGCTGAAAGACTTCTCCAACGTGATGCAAAAGGGCATCATCGCCATCGGCATTGATAAAGATGACGAACTGGTGGCGGCGCGGCTCACCGATGGTCGCCAGATTGTCTTCCTGGCCACTCACGATGGCATGGCGATTCGTTTTGACGAAAATGATGTGCGTTCCATGGGCCGTCCCGCCTACGGAGTGCGCGGCATCGACCTCGCGAAAGATGATTACGTGGTGGGCGTCGCGGTCACTCCGAAGGAGCGAAAGAAGAACGGCGGCGGCGACGATTGTGCCTGCCTGATCCTTTCCGTGACCGACAATGGCTACGGCAAGCGCACCGACGTCGATGAATATCGCCTGCAAACACGCGGCGGCAAAGGCGTCATCAACGTAAAGACGATGAAAAAGAATGGCAAGGTCTGCTCCATCAACCTGGTTGATGATTCAAGCGAGTTGATGGTCATCAGTCAATTCGGCAAGATCATCCGCATCGATACAAAGACGGTGCGGGCCGCAGGCCGTTCAACACAAGGCGTGCGTCTTCTCAACCTGGAAGAGCCGGACAAGATCGCAGCCGCTGTCGTGATTCCGCCGGAAGAAAAAGAGAATGGCGACGAGCCCACGTTGATCCAATAACGAGTTTTCCTCATCACACTATAGATCGACAAAACAGGCCGCGTTAGCGGCCCTGTTCTGGTGCATGAGCGGTTCCCGTGAAATTCAAGCTTCCTCCTGAAGGGGACTCTGGCGGAAACTCTCCATGCTAAAAGGCACCCAAATGACAACCTGATGTGCTCCAAGCGCATCTTCCCTGATTGTTTCGTTCCTCTGCGCAACCGAATTCTGACGCACAGACGAGTGGGGTATGGAAGATGTTCAGATTGGTCGTAACGGTGCTGGGAGCGGCGGCCCTTTGGATTTTCTTCGTTGCTGACGTAAAGCCGGAAGAGATGATCGTGGGTGCCATCTGCACTCTGCTTACGGTGGCTTTTACAGTTTATCTGGCAAGTCAGGGTTCGTTACAAATCCGGCTGCGCTTTGGGGACGTAATTCAAATCTGGCGTCTCCCCGGTTATGTGATCACTGACGCATGGGAAATTGTGACCATTCTGGCGATGGATATTCTCCATCAGGTTCCGGCAGAGTCGCTGTTTCGAGCGGCGCCTTTTGAAGCTAACCATGAAGAGCCTGTTGCCTTTGCGCGGCGGATATTGGCAGTCGCTTATACGACTGCGACACCCAGCTTCGTCGTCATCGGCATCGATCTTCGGACGCATCGGATATTGTTCCATCAACTGCGGAAAAGCGATGTTCCCATCATGACGCAGCGTCTGGGCGCGCAGGCATGAACGTGTGGCTGATAACCGCAATGGTCGTATCGGCATGCCTGCTTCCGTGCGCGGACATGTGCCTGCGCGGTTCACCGGAGCGGCGGCTCGTCGGAGTAGAAATGACGGGCGTAATTGTCACCCTGGTTCTTGTGCTTTTTACCATCGGCACCGGTCGTCTTCCCTTTATCGACCTTCCTCTGGCGATGGCGATCATGTCCTTTGGCGGGGGGCTCGTTTTCGCCCGTTTTCTCGAGAAGCATCTATGAGCGCGCTGCATCATGTCGTCATCGATGGATTTCTAGGGATCACCGCAGTCGTCTGCTGGCTGGGAGTTATCGGAATGTGGCGCATGCGTCAGCCTATGCAGGCGTTGCACTATATGTCGCTTCCCGCCGCATTCGGTTCTGTAACGCTCACAATCGCTGTGGCATGCCAGACCGGACTGTCTCAGGCGACGGCGAAATGCATCGTAATCGCGGTGATTTTAATTGCAATAAATTCCATCGTCACGCACGCGACTGCGCGCGCATTCCGTGTCCGAGAGTTAGGACATTGGGAGCCACGCCCGGGTGATGGCGTGGAGTTTCTGGATCCGGAGCCAAAGTCATGATGATTTTCGGAGCAGCGCTCCTTTTGCTGATTGCGGTCACCGGTTTCGTCATCGTGCGCACACACGATGTCACCTCGCAAGTCCTCGCGCTTACGTTTTACGGGTTGCTTTTCAGTCTGATCTTTTTCGTTTTCCAGGCACCGGATGTGGCGCTTTCGCAAATTACTGTTGGCGGGCTGGCGCTGCCGCTCATGCTCATGCTGGCGATCTCGCGCATGCGCAGCCGTAAGGAACGTCAGACAAAAGAGGATGAGAAATGAGCGCCAAAGTTCGCGTGCGCCTCTTCCTCATTGCGGGTATGGCCTTCTTTTTCTTCTATTGCCTGGCTGCCCGCAATCTCGCACCGTGGGGGCAATATCGCGGTCCTTATGGCGATGTCGTCAGCCGCGTGGTTGTGTACCAGCGCCACGCTACGGACGTGGTGAACGCCATCACCTACGACTATCGGGGCTTTGACACCTTGGGCGAGGAATTTATTCTCTTTAGCGCGGTTGCGGGTGTCATGCTGCTCCTGCGCAAGGAAGATGGAAAACGAAAACTGCGCGAGGGCGTTGATGATTATGCGACGCTGAGTGAAACCACAAAAATGTTTGCCATGCCGGCCATCGCCGTCAGCGTTCTCTTTGGGCTGTACATCGCCACTCACGGCCAGCTTACTCCCGGCGGCGGTTTTCAAGGTGGAGTGATCCTTGCAGCAGCGCCTATGCTCATTTACCTTTCCCAGAACACACAAGCTTTCCAGCACATTACCTCTCATCCTCTCATGGAGCTGATGGAGGCTTTCGGAGCGGCTTCTTACGCGCTGATCGGCATCCTTCCACTTGCCATTGGAGTGCCGTTCCTCACCAACATTCTGCCGCTTGGCAAAACTGGAGAGGTGTTCTCAGCGGGGAACATCGCTCTGATCAGCGCCTGTGTTGGGATAGAGGTTGCCGCCGCTTTCACCCTTGTGATCTATGCATATCTACAGGACATTATTTCGGGTGCAGAGGAGAAAGACTGAATGCTATTTCACATATTCCCCTATTTGATCGCTGCGTGGCTCTTTTTCTGCGGACTTTACGGCATCGTCACCAGCCGTCATCTCATCCATACAGTGGTGTGTCTGGCTGTGCTTCAGACGTCCACTTATGTTCTGCTGCTCAGCATCGGTTTCCGCTCTGGAGGCGCGGCGCCGGTCTTTGCCGATATCGCACCCGGCACATCGACGGTAGATCCCCTGGTACAAGCGCTCATGCTGACGGACATCGTGGTTGAAGCCACCGTCGTTGCGCTCTTTCTTGCCATGTTGGTCAAGGCATATGAAAAAGCCGGAACTTTGAGCCCTGACGATCTGCGCATCATGCGAGGCTGACTGCGTGGTCCTCTCGCCGGCTTTACCCGTTGCCGTCCCTCTGCTCGCTGCCGCTCTGTTGAGCGGTCTGCGCCAGTACCTTCCGCGCCGTGTTGCCGACTCTTTCAGTATCGCGACCGCCGCCTTTAACCTTGTGTTTACGATATTTCTGCTCAGGGCAGCCTGGAGGCATCCGTTCGTCTACTGGTTTGGAGATTGGTATCCCGGCGGCCATGTAGTGCTGGGCATTTGCTTTGTAGTGGATCCAATCGGTGCCGGACTGGCTGTTCTTGCGGCATTGCTGGCGATGCTAGCCTTGTTATTTTCGTGGCGTTTTCTTGAGTGCGGTCATAATCTCTATCATCCCTTGATGCTGGTTTTCCTCGCGGCCATGTCGGGCTTCGTGCTTACCGGCGATATGTTCAACATGTTCGTATTCTTTGAACTGATGAGCACCGCTGCATTTGCGCTGTGCGGCTTGAAAACTGCTGAACCAGCGCCGCTGCAGGGCGCATTCAATTTCGCAATTACCAATACGATTGCCGCATTTCTCGTGCTCACCGGTATTGCCTTTCTCTACGGGGCGACCGGTGCTCTCAATCTGGCCCAGATCGGGAGCGCTTTGGGAACGAGGCGCGATTCACTCATTATCGTGGCCTTTCTGTTCATCACCTGCGGGTTTTTAATCAAAGCCGCTGCGGTGCCGTTCCATTTCTGGCTGCCGGATGCACACGCCGTAGCCCCCACGCCTGTCTGTGTTCTATTCTCCGGGCTGATGGTTGAGCTTGGCCTGTACGCAGTGATGCGGGTCTATGCCACGGTTTTCCAGCACGCGTTTGCCGGACATATACATGGACTGCGGGTAATCTTTGTCACCATTGGAGTGGTGACAGCCGTGTGGGGCGGCTTCATGTGCTATGCCGAGCACCATCTGAAACGCATGCTCGCCTTTTCCACCATCAGCCACATGGGGCTGATGATCATCGGCTTCGGTTTGCAATCTGCGATCGGGCTCGCCGGGTTGTGTCTGTATTTGATCGCGCACGCGCTGGCAAAATCGGGCCTGTTTTTCACTGCGGGAATTCTCCTCCACCGGCTGCGAAGCATGAGCGAAAATGTTCTGTTTGGTCGCGGTCGGGAATTGCGCTTCACCGCAATTCTTTGGATGATCGGCGGCCTGGCGCTTGCCGGGATGCCGCCTTGTGCGACGTTTTTGGGAGAGTCTTTGATATCCGGCGCTGGCGAGAAAGTCGGATATCAATGGATTTCGGTCGTATTTATTGTTGCTGGAGCATTCACCGGCGGCGCGGTTTTCCGGGTTGGCATGCGCACCTTCGCAGGCTGGGGCGATCAAGGTCCTTCGGACCGCTCGTCTGAGATTGACGAACTGCCGGAAACTCACGAAGAGAACAAGATCATTTACTGGTTCCTGTTCGCGCCCGCAACGTGTTGCATCCTTGGCTGCCTCGCGGTCAGCTTTGTACCAGCTCTGCGCGTCTATCTGGAGATAGCCGCAACACGCTTTCTGGATCAGTCCGCCTACATTCGCTTGGTCTATACCGGCGGATGGTCAACGCAGGTGGTCTCGCCTGCTTCATCTCCATTGCTGGCGGCAGGCTTGCGAGGATCGGCTGCAACCCTGGTGGCTTTGCTCCTGGCGCTGGCATCGGTATTTCACCTCTACCTGCCAAGGTCGCTACGCTGGCCGTCGCATATTGAAGGTCCCATGCGACCTTTTCGAGCGCTTCAAAGTGGACATCCCGGGGATTACGTTACATGGCTTACTGTCGGGGTATCTACTCTTGGGGGCGCGTTATATCTGCTGCTGCGTTAGGCTGCCGCATCTGACCCCGGACAGCATCCTCCAGCACGACACTATTCTTTTCCAATATATTTCCCAAAGCACGGTCCAGTGATATCCGGACTTTCATCCAGCCAGAGCGCGCGGCCAGCAGCGGGAGATTTATGGTTCGGCAATAGCCGTGTTTCGCATGCTGGCTGCCGGCTTCTGCTCTGCTCTCGGATGCTTGGAGCGATCGTGTAGTTCACACGCTTCCGGTGGATTGGTCATCTGCCTGGCGAATACCCGATAGCTTACGGTGCCCGGACGCAAGGTGGACCAGTAGGAGCTTCTTGTAAGCAGCGGTTTACGCTGCGAAATGATCTGTTCGTCCAGAATCTTGATGCCGCACATAAGATTGTTTTCCGGCTGTAGGATCGTTTTGCGCGAATCCTTCAGCGGCAAACGGCGGTCAACCTTCCAGTCGAAGTCGCAACCATAGCGCTTCTGATCTTCATACGTCAATTGCAGTAGTCCTTCGCTGCGAATCGTCTGCCCAGTTATCCGGTCTGTTGCCGTTTGCGTTTCGCTATGGAGGACGTTCGTTTTCGCATTAAGCCCGGCTTCGGCGGCGGCCAGCGCCTGAAAGAAATACGCCCAGTATGCCCGTTTGTCGGTGACGCTCATCTCAAAGAAGCGTGGACAAAAGCGTCGCACATCCCGTGGTACCTGTGACGACAGCATAGCAGGCGGCAGCGATCTCTCGATAAACGTGTCCCACCCTGGATTCCAGGAAGGGCCGCCCAATTCGATACGCTTCGTCTCAATGGGTGTTGGAGGGGCTTGTTTCACAGCAACCGGCTGGGGTGGTGCGGATCTCTGCTGGTTACGTTGTTGCGTGCAGCCGCTCAAAACGAAGGCAATACCTACGCCAACACCTACCCTGGTCCAAATTTCACACTTAGCCATGGCACCCCCGCAAATGCAGTCTCCTGCACCTTAGCACACGCGGAATCTGCTGCTATCTCTCGCCCAAAGCGATCCGCTCGTACCAAGATATTTAGTTATGAGAAGTCCACAACAAATAAGTGAACTGGGCGGCTATCCAGCGTCATTCCACTGTGACAGATTTCGCCAGGTTGCGGGGCTGGTCCACGTCGCAGCCGCGGCGCACGGCAATGTGATAGGCCAGTAATTGCAGAGGCACAACTTCCAGGATTGGCAGCAGAAGTTCCGGCGCGTGCGGAATATAAACTACATGATCTACAAGCTGGGCGATTTCTTGATCCCCTTCGATCGCAATGGCGATCACCTGGCCGGATCGCGCAGTGACTTCCTGAATATTCGATAGCGTCTTCTCATAACGCAATTTCGATTCAGGATCGTTGCTGTCCTTTGTCGCCAGCACCACAACTGGCAGCGTCTCATCGATCAACGCATTAGGACCGTGTTTCATCTCTCCGGCTGGGTACCCCTCGGCGTGGATGTAGGAGATTTCCTTCAGTTTGAGCGCACCTTCCAGTGCAATGGGGTAGTGGATGCCGCGGCCCAGAAATAGAAAATCGCTCGCATTGGAATAGACTTTCGCCAACGCCTCACACGGGCCATTGCACAATTTCAGGATGTCCTGAATCTTGCCCGGCACCCTGCTGAGTTCGTCGACCAGGGCCAGGCTCTGCACTTCATCCACCGTCCCGCGCTGCTGTGCAAGATACAGTGCCAGCACAAACAGAGCGGTCAATTGAGCGGTAAACGCCTTTGTGGAGGCGACGCCAATCTCCGGCCCGGCGTGGGTATAGATCGTGCCATTGGCTTCGCGCGCGATCATGGCGCCGACGACATTGCAGATCGCCAAGGTTCTCGATCCTTTCAACGCGATTTCACGTTGCGCCGCGATTGTGTCGGCGGTTTCCCCGGATTGCGTAATCAGCAGACCGATTGCTCTGGGATCAGCGATCGGGTCCCTATACCGATATTCACTGGCATAATCGACCTCAACCGGCAGCCGCGCCAGCCGCTCGATCATATATTTCCCCACAAGCCCGGCGTGCCAACTGGTCCCGCAGGCGGCGATATTGATCTTGGTGGCCGCACGAAATTCGTCCTCGGTGATCTGCATCTCGTCCAGAAAAACCTTGCCCGTCTCCTGCGAGACGCGGCCGAGCGTAGTGTCGCGAACGGCCCGCGCCTGCTCAAAAATTTCCTTAAGCATAAAGTGCTTATAGCCGCCTTTTTCTGCCTGGATGGGGTCCCACAGGATGCGCTGCACTTTGCGTTCGATGGCATTGCCTTCGAAATCTGTCAACGTAACGCCCTTTGGCGTCAGGACCGCCATGTCGCCGTCGGCCAGGAAGTAGAGATCGCGGGTGTGGTGAAGAATACCGGGAACGTCCGAGGCGATGAAGTATTCGCCATCACCCAGGCCGACAACAGCGGGCGCGCCACTGCGCGCGGCGACAATCTTCTGCGGATGATCGGCGGAGACTACCCCGATGGCGAATGCGCCGGTCAAATGACGTATGGCGCGGCGTACGGCTTCTTCCAGCGGGATGTTCTGAGCATTTTCTTTGGCCACGGCAAGTTCTGCTTCAACGAGGTGTGCGATAACTTCTGTATCAGTTTCTGTTACAAATTTATGTCCCTGCGAGGTCAAGCGATGCTTCAGCTGCAAATAATTTTCCACGATGCCGTTGTGTACGACGACCAGGCGTCCAGTGCAGTCGCGATGCGGATGAGCATTTTCCTCAGTGGGGCGGCCATGCGTTGCCCAGCGCGTATGGCCGATGCCATAAGTCCCTTGTAGAGGTTGCTGGCGCAACACTTCTTCCAGGTTCTTAAGTTTTCCAGGCGCGCGCCGCAACTCCAGCCCGTCCGTCCCACCGGCAACAGCAATGCCGGCGGAATCATAGCCGCGGTATTCCAGCCGCCGAAGGCCTTCGAGAATGACGGGAACAGGATCCTTGCTGCCCACATAACCGACAATGCCGCACATGATCCATTCATTGTACGTGTGGAGGACAGTTTCTGAACCAGGGGTTTAATGGCAATATTTGGGCTGGAGCACTTCTAGAATACTGATACTTGGAACCGCTGACACTTCCCAGACGTCCCGCAGTAGGGAAGCGCGTCGGAGTTGAGGAGGAGTGTCAGTTGCCTACGGTTCCAGTCGGTACGTGTACTCTTCAATTACGGGGTTGACGAGCACTTCGCGGGCGATGCGTTCCACTTCCTGCTGTGCTGCGGGCAACGCCAGCGTGTCGCTGAGGGTGAGCAGGAAATACTTTCCCTGGCGGACGTCTTCAACGCCCCGATATTGCATCTTGTGCAAGGCGCCGTGGATCGTCTGTCCCTGTGGGTCCAGCACGGTGTTGCGAAGCATGACGTAGACATGGGCTTTCATCGTAGGTGATTATACGTAGTTAGCTTTCCGGTTTCGAGAGTCGGTCAGCAGTCAGGAATAAATGTATGACGAATTATCTGGAACTTCCTACCGGGCTCAAAGCTCCGGAAGTGATCAACGCTGTCATTGAGATACCGGACGGTTCCGTGAATAAGTATGAATATGACAAAACACTTCACGTCTTCCGGCTTGATCGCAATTTGTATTCACCGGTCCACTATCCCGGGGACTATGGTTTTATTCCCAGCACGTTGAGCGAAGATGGCGATCCGCTGGATGTGCTCGTGCTGGTCGATTCACCCAGTTTCGCGGGGTGCGTCATGGATGTGCGCCCGATTGGCGTTCTCCAGATGCTGGACCAGGGGATACCCGACGAGAAAGTATTGGCTGTCGGGCGCAGCAATCCCCGTTACGGAGACGTCTGGAATTACACGGAGATTTACCCGCATATGCTGCGGGAGATCACGCATTTCTTCTCCATTTATAAGGATTTGGAAGGCAAGCGAGTGGAAGTGAAAGGCTGGCACGATGCTTCGCAGGCGCGGGAAGCTATCGTCACCTCCATGCAGCGCTTTCAGGATGGCAAAACTGCCAAAAATCTCATCACAAAAGAAAAAGTTGGCAGCGTGGCCGGCAACTAGGCCAGTTTTCCTGTAGGTGTACACCAGTGGAACGAAAGCTTACGCATCAATTCCGTAAAGAACGGATGCACATAACGACGGTCGACAGTCTCTAGCAACAGGAAAACTGGTCTAGAAAACATTCTGCCGTGCTATTCCTTCGTCGCGTTTCTCTGGATGGAACTCGGCTCAACCAGTGGGCTGCCTGCGGAGCGCGAACTGGCCGTCTGGGGTTCACCCGATGGCCTTGAGATGGAGGAGGGCCGAGTCTTTTCGCCCGCGATATTCAATCCAGTATAGATGATTCGAATATCGGAGCCGAATCGCTTGTAATCTCCATACTTCACGATCTCTTTCAGATGGACATCGCTGGGCAGGCATTCCTTGCAATTCTCAAAGTGCAGGACGCCTTCCGCCCGGGTATAGACCGGAAACCAATATTTGCCGTCGATCTGTTGACGATATGTGGCGAAGGGAATTGAAAGGTCCTCTTCTCCGCGTCGAGTGTCATCGGGGATATTTTTCCCATTGGTCACGATAATCTGAAAATCGTGCGCATCGACCCAGATCCGTCCACAGAAGTATCGGCGTCCCTTTTCCATCCGCTTCGGCGCCACGTCAAACACGTACGTCGGTACCTGATCGATGGCTTGTTTCCCAACATACGTTACCCGATATCTTCCGATGTCTTCCGTGGTCAGAGTGAAAGGAAGCCTGTGCTCGATATCGTCGAAATCGGCCGGACTCATCGCGACGCGAGTCAGAGTATTGTCGGGCGCATAGACCACCATTTCTCTTTTGTGTCCCTGGGTACTGAACACGATGTCGTCAACCTGGAGATACTCGCCGTCCACATTGCCGTCATCATCGAGTGTGTCGAACTTTACGGTGCGGCGGTAGGTATAGTTCGCCAGCGCAACTTTGAATTGGCTTTCCTTCGCGGCGAACCGATTAATGATTTCCAGCGGCGTGATGCCTGCAACGCGTGAAGTATCGAGCAGACCGAAGCCGGAATCCAAAGGTGCCGGAGTGAATCCACGCGCCTGTCGCAATGATTGAGAAATTTTGGAGTGAGATTGTGCCAGCGCAGGCAGGCCAATCCCCCAGGTCGCGAAGATGGCTATATAAACACTGGACAATAAGAGGAGGTCACAGACGGGGCGACGTACGCGCAAGATGCTCCATCTAAACCCACAAAACCAACCAGGAGAAATCACAGCTAACCTCGGGCGCAGGCTGACGGCCTCGCCGCCACCTCTCCCATTCACCATAGACGACGGAAGTAGGCTGAAGGATGCTTTGACGGCAAGTACGTTACCAAGGTTCACGTTTAGTCAACAACGGGCGAACATCTGGCCTGAACGCGATCAAATGCAAGCCGCTAATCGTCAGGAATTGCGGGGGCTGGGTTTATAGCTATACGCTCCGCAGTCCGGGCGCGGTACGATGCAGGGGAGAGAAGCAGTCGTTCAAGAAAACTCAATGGCATTTGGCGGAAAAAATCGAAAGACCCGGGGGCGAGGAGTTCAGGAGCGGCAGTTACTCGACGAGGCTGCGCTCTATGAATACGCCGTACGCAGCTTAGGACGCAAAATGCGTACAGTCGCCGAGTTGAAGCGGCTGATGCGTTTGCGTGTCGAACCCGGAGAGGCTGGCGAGTCGAAGATGGACGTTGTAGTGGCGCGACTGAAAGAGCATCGCTATCTGAACGACACCCGCTACGCCGTCGACTACACCCGCATGCGCCAGGAGAATCAGCGCTTCGGGCGCCGCCGTGTGCAGCAGGAGTTGATCCAGCGCGGCGTCCACGGCGATATCATCGGTAAAACGCTCGATGCGGCATATGCGGATCTGCCGGAGCCGGAACTGGCGCGGCGCTACATCGAACGGAAACGCCTGCGCAAACCCACAAATGACAAAGAAACAGCGCGTGTGGTTCGCGGCATGGTTCGTGCCGGATTTTCAATGGGCACTATCTTTGCACTGCTGAAATCGTGGAAAGTGGATGACGACGCTCTGGCCGCAGTGGAGAGTATCGACGAAATGGGAGAGCCGGAGTGAATTCGGCACCTTTCTCGCCTATGTTAGAGCACTTTCACAATCACCATGGATAAACGCTAGATGTGTCATCCCGAGCGAAGTTCTTGCATAGCAAGGTCGTAGTCGAGGGACCTGCGTTTGTTTGCGCTACACCAAAACTAAATCCGCTTTAGACTGAAAAGACGTATGTCGAAGATGCCCGGTTCTGAAGTTCGCGAGATGTTCCTGCGCTTTTTTGAAAGCAAAGGGCACACTCGCGTCCACTCCTCTTCCCTGGTTCCGCAGAACGATCCAACCCTGCTGTTTACCAACGCGGGCATGAACCAGTTTAAAGATGTCTTTCTAGGAATTGAAAAGCGTCCCTACACACGCGCCGCCACTGCGCAGAAATGCGTCCGCGCGGGCGGCAAACACAACGATCTCGAAAATGTCGGCTTCACCCGCCGCCACCACACATTCTTTGAGATGCTCGGCAATTTCAGCTTCGGCGACTACTTCAAAAAAGACGCCATCGCCTATGCGTGGGAGCTGGTGACTTCGCCGGAATGGTTTGGACTGCCCCAAGACAAGCTTTACGTGACCATCTTCAAAGGCGAGAACGGCGTAGCCCGCGACGATGAGGCGTACCAATTCTGGCTGGATGTTGGCGTCGCCAAAGATCGCATCTTCGAGATGGGGGCTGCAGACAACTTCTGGCAGATGGGCGACACAGGCCCCTGTGGCCCATGTAGCGAAATTTATTACGACATGGGCATCGAAGCATCCGAGGCGGGCAAAGATTTGCCGTTCGGTGAAGATGAAGATCGCTATGTCGAAATCTGGAATTTGGTCTTTATGCAGTTCGACCGCAGCGCGGATGGAACACTAACACCGCTGCCGAAGCCATGCGTCGACACCGGAGCGGGATTGGAACGGCTCACGGCTGTCAAACAGAATGTAATCTCGAATTTTGAGACTGATTTGTTTGTACCGCTCCTACGAAAGGCCTCGCAGTTGACCGGCACGGAGTTTCACGAGGGTGCGGCGAAAACAGATGCATCCTTGCGCATCATTGCCGACCACGCTCGCGCAGCAACATTTTTGATCTCTGACGGCGTATTGCCCGCGAATGAAGGTCGAGGCTATGTGCTGCGCAAAATTCTTCGCCGCGGCATCCGTCACGGTCGCTTGCTAGGCAAAGAAAAACCCTTCATGTATCAAGTTGCCTACGCAGTCCGCGATGAAATGCAGGATGCATATCCAGAACTGAAAGACAGTGCGGAGCGTGTAGCGAAAGTCGTCAAAGCAGAAGAGGAGCAGTTCGCGCGAGTAATCGAAGTTGGCGCGCGAGAGCTTGAAAAGGCTATAGAAGAAGTTCATGCAACCTACGCGGAAGCCTCTGAAATATTAGTTGAGCATGAGGGAGGGCATTTACATGATTATTTAGAGGCAGGAGGAGAAATTAGAGGCTATTTCACAACACGTGGTCCTACAGAAATGGTTTCGATTGCGCAGGATTTAGTTAGTAAACCGATTACACTCTCTGGCGCGCAAGCCTTCCATCTTTACGAGACCTACGGTCTTCCGCTTGATTTTATGGTCGATGCCGCTCACGACGCCGGCATCGCCTTCGACATGGAAGGATTCGAGCGCGCCCGCGCCGAAGAACAAGTTCGTGCCCGTGCTTCCTGGAAAGGCGGCGCCAAGGCAACCGCCAGCCCGGTCTATCGCGAACTGCCGAAGACCATTTTCGAAGGCTATCGGCAACTCGTTTCCACAGACTGCGAAGTGCTCGCGCTGGTGAAGGATGGCGTGGGCGCACAGGAAGTTAAAGTAGGTGAATCCGCGGAAATTGTTCTCGACCACACAAGTTTCTATGCGGACTCCGGCGGCCAGGTGGGCGACCATGGCTGGCTCTATTCAGAAGATGGAAACGTGATCGTCGCCGAGGTGCTCGGCTGCACCAAGCCGGTGCAGGGAATCTTCGCGCACAGGGTTATTGCCAAGCAGCCGATCCATCTTCGAGACAAGCTCAGGACCGTCGTGGATCGTGAGTTCCGCGCGGCCACGGTGCGCAACCACACCGGCACGCATCTGCTCCACGCCGCGCTGCGCGAAACGCTGGGCACGCACGTAAAACAGGCCGGTTCATTGAATGACCCCGCACATCTGCGGTTCGATTTTTCACATTTCACTTCAATCGCGGACGAAGAGCTACAGGATGTCGAAAATCTCATCAATAAAAATGTCCTGGCGAACACTCGCGTCGAAACCCTGGAAGATGTACCCATCGATGTTGCGGTGAACGAATATCACGCGATGGCTCTGTTCGGAGAGAAGTATGGCGACCGAGTGCGCGTGGTGAAGATCGGCGATTTCTCCACCGAGCTTTGCGGCGGTACGCATACCGGTGCCACAGGCGAGATCGGCCTGGTCAAGCTGCTCGGCGAAAACAGCGTCTCTTCAGGTGTGCGGCGCATTGAAGCCATCACCGGCACCGGCGCGTTGGAAGAATTTCGACGCGGGTTTGCAGTCACCAAACTGGCCGAGCAGATTGCCGGCAAGACGGATGCGCGCACTCCAGCCGAGGCACTGCAGCAAAAACTCTCCGCACAGGAAGAAGAACTCAAGCGCTTGCGGCGTGAACTCGACGAATCGCGCATGAAGTCCGCCGCAGGACGCGTGAGCAACGCGGCGGCGGAAGCAGTCGAGGTCTCCGGCATCAAAGTGCTCGCGCAGCGGGTCGATGCTCTGGATCGTGGACAGGTGCGGACGTTGGTGGACAATCTACGTATAAAACTGGGATCAGGCGTGATCGTTCTGGGCGGCGTGCAGGAGGACGGCAAAGTTGCTCTGACCGTCGGCGTGACGAAGGATCTGACCAGTCGCGTGCAGGCCGGAAAAATTGTGGCGCAGTTGGCGCAGAAGGTCGGCGGCTCCGGTGGCGGACGACCCGATATGGCGGAAGCTGGCGGCAAAGATGCAAGCCAGCTGGATGCCGCCTTGCGCAGTGCGCCGCAGGTTGTGCAGGCGCTCCTATAGTTGTTAAATCGTCGAGACCAGGAGCGTACTTGGTGCTCTGTCGGAGCGAAGGGAAGGAGATTGTGATATTCATCAAAACGCGAGGTCCTTTGCTTCGCTCCGAATGACAACTCTTGTGGCTTTCTGGCCGTTCCCGAACTGGTTTTCTCCTCGTTGTCGCGCTGGGTTCCGTTCGTCTCCCCGCGATGATTCCAATTGCCGTGCGGGACGACGAAATCTATACTGAAGAGGCTCTGGCGTGTTGTCTGCTATTCAGACGCGTGCCTCTTTTCTTCTGCCATCGTTCCTTTCTCCGTGGGCGCTCTCGCCGTAGGCATACTTTTGTATGTGCGGCGGCGCTTGGCCTCACCGCAGTCAATTTTTCCTACGCCAGGATAAACCTCGCTTCCTCCTCGCATCGCGCGAGCATGGTCGCCTACACCCGCGCGGAAAACATTCAGCATCATCTGGCGGCGAAACCTCTTTCAGCGCGAACCCACGAGGACTACGCTCGGGCACTCGATGCCTATCGAGCCGTTTATCACAGCGATCCTGCTTCGCCGGACGCGGGCCGCAGCATTGCTGCTGTCGCCGACCTGCTCGCCGGCGAAGGGCGCTGTTTCCGCGATGAGAAGCTATCCCATGACGCCATCGCGCAATGGGAATTTTTGCGGCGCGAATATCCGGGGAGTCCGTTGCGACAACGGGCGCTGTTGGAGGAAGGCCAGATTGCACAAAACGATCTTCGCGATCATGTCGCAGCCAAAAAATTCTATCGCAATTTCCTGGCGCACTATCCGCACGATCCACTCGCGGAGCAGGCCCGCGCCGGTCTGGAAAACGCGCAGGGCGATCCGCACGGACAGCCAGTTTCTCAAGCAACACTCGTCCGGCCACGCGTGAGCACGAAAGCCACCACTCTCCAGCGCTTTTCGCAGCCGGAGCGTAGCGTGACGCCAAAAAATCTATCGGATTTTGAGCAGGCCCCTACCATCCCGGCGGAATTGCTTCCTGGTACATCAAACCATAGAGATGTCATGCGTTTGCCGATCAAGCAACCGGCTCCGAACCAATCTACAGGCCACGCGCCTGCGGCAACCATTCAGGCAGTGCGTTACTGGACGGAGGGAAATTCCACGCGGCTTGCCGTGGACATGAACGCTGCCGTTCCCTACCGTGCCTATCTAGCGCAAAACGGTAAACAGATCACCCTGATCTTCTTTGGCGCGCATCCTTCAGAATCCCTGATAAGAGATTCGATGCTTTCAGTGCACGATGTCAATCTGCGTTCGATTCGCGCGAGCATACTGACAAGCGATCAGGCGGAGTTGGTGCTGGAATTAAGCCACGCAGCAAATTTTTCGTCCTTTACGCTGTCGAATCCCGCCAGGCTCATCCTCGATGTGCGGACAGCGGGGCAACGCAGTTCTTCCCCGGCGATTACACGAACCATTGCACGCGTAGATGCGCCCATAACGCGCGCAACTTCGACGCACACTCAACAGTCGGTCTCACACAAACCAGTGGCGATGCCGACAAACATTCCGTCCGACGAGGGAATGACGTCAACTCGCATTGGAACCACTCCTGAAATTTCGCCGGAGATCGCGTTGTCGGCCTCGCCCGCCTCTGATGAGCAGCGTTCGATGACGCGCGTCCTCGGCTTGAGAGTCCGACGCATTGTTATCGACGCCGGCCATGGCGGACACGATTCCGGCACAGTGGGCCCAGGCGGATTGGAAGAAAAAGATATCGCGCTCGACGTAGCATTGCGGCTGGGACACCTTTTGCGTCAACGGTTCGGCGCGGAAGTCATCTATACCCGCCGAACTGATACGTTTGTGCCGCTGGAAGAACGCACGGCACTTGCGAATCGTGCCCACGCCGATCTGTTCCTTTCCATCCATGCCAATTCCAGTTCTGACCCGGAAGTACGTGGCGTCGAGACTTATTTCCTGAACTTCACAGCATCCCCGGACGCACTCCGAGTGGCGGCACGCGAAAATGCTACTTCCAATCGCTCCGTGCATGAGCTTTCCGAGTTAGTGCGCAAAATTACTCTCAGCGACAAGATCGATGAATCACGCGAGTTTGCCGGAGATGTCCAGCAATCCCTCTACAGCGGAATCGCGTTCGGCAATGAGGGCCTGAGAAATCGTGGAGTCAAACAGGCGCCGTTTGCGGTGTTGATTGGAGCAAACATGCCCTCGGTTCTCGCGGAGATTTCCTTCCTGACAAACCCCGACGATGCGAATGAATTGGCACGGGCCGCCTATCGTGAGCGGCTGGCGGAGGCGTTATATCGAGGCGTCGCTAAATATGTAGACGGCATCAGCGGTGTTCGTGTGGCGAAAACAACGCAACCGGAAGCGCTCCCAATATCTGCCGAATAACCGTCAGAATGATAGTCTGGGGGTCGAAACCATGCTCCGGCCTTCCTTCGCACTCCGCCTGTATGTAACACTGCTGTTCGCTTCGACGGCAGCCCTTCCTTTGGTTGCGAGCACGAGCGCCGCCCCGAAAACCGGCGATCCAGCCAATCCCCCTACAGCGTCCCAATCCGCTACGCGGGGCGGTCTGTTACCGAAAACGTTTTCGGGATGGCAGTTGACCGGCGCGCAGCAGAAATCTGTGAATCCGCAGGCGGCAGATTCGGGCGATGCAGCCGTGCTTGAGGAATATGGGTTTACTCGCTATGAGGCGGCGAATTACACCCGCGATCAGGACACGCTGATTGTGAAAGCCATGCAGTTCGGCGACGCTACCGGCGCTTTCGGTGCTTTCACGTTCTACCGCCGTCCAAACATGCGGCCAGAAGAGATTGGACAAGGAGCTGCGTTTGACGGCGTGCGTGTACTGTTCTGGAGTGGAACCACACTGGTCGATGCGAAGTTTGCTCAAATTACGCCAATGTCCGCCGCGGAATTGCGTGACCTTGCAACACAGCTTCCGCCGCCGGTCGGAAATCAGGGCCGGCTTCCGACACTTCCCGCATATCTTCCCCCGCAACATCTGGAAGCTACGACCGTCCAGTATGCAATTGGTCCTCAGGCGTATAGGTTAAGCGGCGGTGTATTGCCTGCCGGATTGGTGGACTTCGGTCGCAGCGCGGAGGTGGTCACGGCGCAATACAACGCGCTGAATGGCACCGGTACGCTGACCATCATCAATTACCCCACACCGGAAATTGCCATCGACAGCGAGCACGCGATTCAGGCTTTCTTCAATTCGCACGGGACCGCACCGGATGCAACGCAAGGGCAGCCGCAGAATTCGTGGACTTCTGCTCTGGCTAAAAGTAATCCGGCAGCAATCCAGTCGCGTCGCTCCGGACCGCTCGTTGCAGTTACATCCGGCAGCTTCTCCGGGGAAGCCGCGCGACAACTGCTGCAAGGTGTGCACTATGAAGTGAACCTCACAACGAGCAACTCGACGCGATATGTTCCGGACACAACGAAGGTCGCTCAAATTATTCTGAGCGTTGCCTTCCTGGTAGGAATTTTCGCGCTCATCGCAATCGTTGCGGGTATCTCTTTGGGAGGAGGTCGGGTGCTGTGGAGGAAAATGCGCAGCAAATCCGGCGCAGTTCAGAGTGACACGGCGGAATTTATTCGTCTGAATTTGAAGGATTGAATTCACCGTTTTAGTTAATGGAGTAACTTTGGCTGGCCATCCATCGAAGACAAAGACACCACTGTATCGCATTGAACTAACACTGGTGCATTTTGTGCTTAAATATCGCAGAATGAGTGAATTACATCGTCTGTCTTGGATTCATGGCGAAAATGCGGAGAAACCTCCGGCTATTTGAGGGTTGGGGCGTTTTCTAATTATATTATTGAAAATAAACGACTTATTTTCGTCCTGAAATTGCCTTGACACCCTCCAGCGTGGCTCATAGTATGACGCCAGAAAGTTCTGATGGCTTTGCCTCCGTTGGAACTATTCTCCCTTGAAAGAAAAGGCCGCCCTGTTGCCGGGTGGCCTTTTCGTTTGTAATGGTCATCGCAACAGCAGTTTATGTTCCTTTTGCTCGCCATTCCGATCTTCGCGGCGCTGTATGCGATTCCGCTTGTCTTCGGGTACGTCGGTCCAAACGCGGTATATGGTTTTCGCAATCGACGTACGCGTGCCGATCGCGCTCTGTGGTATCGCGCCAATCGAATTGCCGGGACAGCGATTTTGATTGCGATGGCGTTTTGCCTCGGACTGGAGTTTGTTGTTCCTGCGCTGCGAAGCACTCAAGCAGGTCATCTCACGGCAGTAATCATCCAGATCAGCGCGCTTATCATCGCGAACGCGTGGACAGCGTTCCGAATTTTAATGAAGCCGCGCCTCCGAAAATAATTTCGAGAACGCTGCCGAACTTAATCGAGGCACATCTAGCAATTTGGAAGCTATGCAACGGACAGAAGCTTGTTGTTCTTCAGCTATTCAGACTTTCTCCGGTAATCACCGCTCTTGCCCCCGGATTTTCGCTCCACCACAATCTCGCGGATGACGATTCCTTTGTCCAGCGCCTTGCACATGTCGTAGATGGTCAGCGCCGCAACAGACGCTGCCACCATGGCTTCCATCTCCACGCCGGTAGGCCCGGCTGTCGAAGCCTCGGCGCGGATCAGTACCCCATTGGATTGCATTTCAGTTGTCACATCCACGAAACTGAGCGGCAACGGATGGCACATTGGGATCAACTCCGCCGTGCGCTTCGCCGCCTGGATTCCGGCAAAGCGCGCTACCTCGAGCGGATTGCCTTTAGGGTTGGCAGGCAATTCAGCCAGCACGGCGACCGAAAGCTCGACAAACGCGGTCGCCTCCGCGTTGCGGCGGGTGGCCGGCTTGTCACTCACGTCCACCATTCGCGCACGACCCGCAGCGTTGTAATGGGAAAGCTTGCTCATGACCATCAGCCTAGCAGGATATGGTGCGGAAACGGACACCTTTGTCACAGGGCCGCGGAGGCTCAGCGGACTGATATGAAAAGAGAGGTTCAGGCACCTAGAGCAGCAGAACTCGAACCATTTCCTGTACAGCAACCACTTCGCAATCCTCAGGAACAATCACGTAACAATTCGCCCGCGCATTCGCAGCCAGATCGCCGGAGCCCTGGCTCTGGACTGGAGTTGCGGTGGGAATCGATTGCGTTGTATCCAGATGAGCTGGAAGGAAGCGCGTCAATCCGGACTTGCATCGCAATTCAGCCGCCAATCTGGCTAACGCGATACGCGGCTGCCAATGCCGCTCTCCGGCCATGGCCGCCAGAACTGGTTGAACGAAGGTGCGAAACGTGACCATAGCGGAAATCGGGTTGCCGGGCAGCCCGAAGAAGAATCGCGCGGGCAGGTCATCGCCCACGGGTACGCGACCGAACACCACGGGTTTACCCGGCTGCATTTTTACGCCGGTAAAGAAAAACTCCGCGCCCAGCCCGGCAAATATTTCTTCAACCAGGTCATAACGGCCCATCGAAACTCCGCCGGTGAGAAGCAACAAAGGCGCGACTTTCAATGCACGGCGAATTCGGGCGGTCAGGTCTCCCTTCTCGTCTCGCGCGGAGGGCTGACGCAGTGGGATGGCGCCAGCCTGGCGCACAAGCGCGGCGAGCGCATGACCGTTGGAATCGTAGATCTGGTGTGATCGAATGCCGGCTTCCGCCGCGTCCGATCCCGGGAGAGGGCTCGCCAGCTCCCGTAGTTCGTCTCCCGTCGACAGGATAGCAACATTTGGCAGTTGATATACGAGGAGAGAACGGAGCCCGCACGAAGCAGCCAGTGCGATCTTTTCGGGCTGTAGGCGAGTTCCGGGTTCCAGCAGAATCTCTCCCTGCCGTGCCTCGCTTCCTTGGGGAACTACATTTTCACCGGCGACTACAGTTCGCCCTGACCTGGGAAGAATGGAACGGGAGCGCTGACGGCCTTCTGTCTCCTCTCCTAACTGTCCAATAGTGATTTCCTCTGCGTGTTCGACCATCAGCACCGCATCCGCGCCTGGCGGCAATACTGCGCCAGTCATAATCTCGACAGCTTCTCCAGCAGCCAGGGCAAGCCGCTCAGGTAGCCACGGTTCCCCCGCGCGTAATTGGCCAACGACGCGCAAAGGCCTGCCGTTGGCGACATCCTGTGCCCGTAAAGCAAAGCCATCTCTTGTAACGCGGGGAAATGGCGGCTGATCGCGATCGGCAATAACAGCAGCCGCCAGAACGCGGCCCAGAGTCTCGGAAAGATCACACTCCTGCCGCTCGAAAACTGAATTGGAAAGAACTGCCGCTGCCTGCGCAGCGACAACTGAACTTGCCGTGGCAAAGGATAGTTGGGTGGCAGGAGCTTGCGGCCAGGAACCTTCCAGCGGCGGATGGGATTGCTGCATCGTCTACCTCCAGCTAAAGACAGCAACGGCTCCCAACTGAAGGTCGGGAGCCGCTGTCCACTAAAAGTGTTGCGTTCGCGTTGAGAAAAACGTTGGATCCATCAATGTTTCTTATACGACGAATGGACGGTTTCTCCCGCCTGTTCCAGAATGCTCCGCGCATCGTCTGACAATGGGCCGGTTGGCTGCATATCCAGAAACTTGTGGTACGCGTCCGCGCAACCGGGGGGTAGCTGGATTTTGTTTGTCTTGGGATCGACTGTGGCGTGCTGCACGAGTGCCCAACCCTTGATGTAGTACGGAATTGGCTTGGTTGGGTCCGCCGCGATTGCCTTGTCCGCCGCCGCCGCCGCGCCATCCGCCTGACCTGTCTTGAATAGGACGATCGCCTCGTTTGCGTAATATTTGCCGGCCTGCGTTGGATCGGCCTTGGCTGCAGCTTCGTACGCGCCCACGGCATCGTTGGGTTTGCCGGACCTGGCCAGCGCTTCGCCCAGATTATTGTTTGCTGCTGCAAGGACCTCAGGTTTAGGAGCCTTCTCCGTAGTCATTACAACTAGAGCTTTCTTATAACTCGTGGCAGCGGCATCATATTTCTTTGCGGCCAGGTTGCTGTCGCCCAGTTCATACCAGGTCAGACCCACATCCGGCTTCGCCTGAGTTGCCTGAGTGTCCATTGCAATGGCCTGGTCGAAATTGCCCGCCTTGCGAGCTGCGCGCGCGTCTACGATTAGCTTATTGACGTTCTTGATGTTGCTATTTTCCTTCTGGGCGGATTCATTTGCCTTCCGCGTTGCGGCGATCTGCTTCTGCACGTCTGGAGGCAGCTTGGAGATATAGGCCGCGCGCGTCATATCGAAATCGACCTGGGTGTCGGCGCCTGCCGTGAATTTAACGTTTTGCTGATAATCGATGATGCCTTCAGTGGCTTTGCCGCTCTTGTCTTTGGTAGGCCCGACCAACTCGACACTATACGTTCCAGGTTTGATGCCGGCTCCCGTGTAGTCGCCGTTGGCATCGGTCGGAAAGGTAAATAATGCGGTTTTTCCGTCAGTCGTGATCTCGACTTTCGCATTGGCTACCGGCATATCCAAAGGATCCTGGGCATGGCCATGAATTTTGGCGGTGGTTGCAGATGTCGCGTTCGCAGCAGTCGGAGCGGCCTGTGCCCGTACCTGAGTTGTAGCCAGCATACCGCCAACCGTTATGCACATCGCCGCGCAGAGGGCTACAGACATTGTCGCGGGCATCATTTCAGATATTGAAATTGCCGCCAATCGGATCTTCTTCATTCCTGCTCTCCTTACCATATTGGTCCCGGCTGGCGATTTCACTCCACGCCGCCAGGACACCGAAGCTCAAAGTAATTCTAAAGCCACAATGGGGCCAACGACACATGGCGAACATCTTTCCTGCGGTTGGGCGCGGCTTCTCTGCAATTTGGATGCGTACGGCTCATCCCCTATCTTCTTTTTTACGGACAGCATCTGTCTCATAAAGTATTGGATCGGGAACGCCCGCCTCGACGAAGGCACGTAAGCGCAGAGTGCAGCTATCGCAGACTCCACAAGCCCTGTCCTCGCCGGAATAGCAGGACCACGTTTCATGCAACGGCGTGTTCAAATCTACTCCAAGTCTGATAATCGCGCTCTTTTTAAGATGAATTAGAGGTGTGACGACCTCAATGTCGCCATCGCGCGTTCCTGTCCTGATGAGCTGATTGAACGCTGTATAGTATGCAGGCCGGCAGTCCGGATAGCCGGAGCTGTCCTGTTCAACGGCGCCGATAAAAATCTTTTTCGCTCCAAGAACTTCCGCCCAGCTGACCGCCGCGGAAAGAAAATGAGCATTGCGGAATGGAACGTAGGTAACGGGAATTTCTTCGCCGATTTTCTCGATAGGGGGTGCATCCGGGACGGGGATGTCAGGGTCAGTCAGCGCCGATCCGCCGATCTGCCGAAACAAATCGATACGCACCGCCAGGAATTGATGGACACCGATGATTTCCGCCACCGCCCGTGCACTGGCCAGTTCTCGGCGCTCCGTGCGTTGGCCGTAGCTGAAATGGAGTGCGTAGGTTTCGTAGTCGCGTGCGGCCAGCGCCAGGCAGACGGCAGAATCCATTCCGCCGGAAAGCGAAACCACGGCGCGTGGGCTAGAGTTAGCGTTCGCGGTCATTCTCGGCCGGCTCGTCTGTTGTCAGCACCTGCGGGCCTTCCTCCAGAATCTCCAGCGCAGCATCCGCGTCCAGTTGCCGCACTCGTACGCGAATTCCGCCGACACCCGGCGCCATGCTGCCCAGCATGCGATGATAATTTTCCGAATCGATGGTCGCCACAATCCCAAAAGAGGCCAGCAGACTCACCACCATCTGCGCCTCATTCAATGTCGAGCAGTGACCTACCACGACAGGCGAAAATGCAGCTTCCGTCTCAGTTGAAACCTCGGAGATTTTTTCGGGAATGGAATCCATGATCAAATGCGCTTCCTCGTGACTATACCCCCTTTTTCAGGGGCTCCCAGATGAACTTGTGGATCTGTAGACTCAGGCGCGCCGGCAACCGGTCAGCGAGCATCCATTCCACCAGAATGCGTGGATCGAGCCTGCAGTTCTCCGCGCTGCGTTCCGGAGTGGGTGTCTTCGTAAACGCGGGTGAAAGCAGGACGTTTCCGCAGCGCGCCGCCAGATCATGCTCGCGAATAAATGAACGGGCAAATTCGTAGTCAGCCCGGTCGGAGAGCACAAATTTCACTTCATCGCGCACGGTCAATGTTTCCAGATTTGACAGATGAAAGCGTCCGCCTTCGCCAGAGGCTGGACACTTCACATCCATAATTTTATGAACGCTTTTAGAGACTGCGCCTAGTTCACGTTCGCCACTGGTTTCGAGCAGCAAGGTGTAGTCCTGCGCGAGCAGCCGATCCATCAGCGGTAGCAGTTCGCGCTCCTGCAGCATCGGCTCACCGCCGGTAAATTCCACCAGCTTCACCGGGGCCAGCTCGGAAATCTTCTGCTCCACCTGCTCAAGCGAATGTCTCTCGCCGCCAGTGAACGTGTATTCCGAGTCGCACCAGGAGCAGCGAAGATTGCAACCGGCCAGCCGAACAAAAATGCAGGGCAGGCCGGCAAAACTCGACTCTCCCTGTACGGATGTATAAAGCTCGATCAGGAACACTGGGTCACTCGTAATACGTCGCGGTGGTTGTGTCGGTCTCGTAAATGGTGCAATCCTTCACGCCGACGCGACCTTCCGTCATTTCACGGAGTTGCAGATTGGTCTCGTCATAAAAATAGTGGGCCAGGTTTTCGGCCGATGGATTCAACTCCGTAAATGGCGCAATTTCATTGATCATTTGATGATCAAGCCGATCGATCACTGGCCGCATGACATGCTTCAACTGCTTGAAGTCCAGCAGCAGTCCAGCTTGATCCAATTCGCGCCCGCGCAACGTGATGCGCACCTTGTAGTTGTGTCCGTGCGGATTCTCGCACTTTCCCCGGTAATTGCGCAGGTAGTGCCCTGCGGAAAACCCCGCTTCCACGGTGACTTCGTACATGCCGCTCCTCTGTCGCCGCCTTGAATCCAGCGGCTTTTTTTATTGTATCGAGTGCGGACGCCGAGGGGATGTACCGGGTGCACGGGTGAGCGAAGCTCACCCGGATGAATACGCGTTATCGGAACAGGTTCATCAAGGTGAAGCGTCCGCCGTCGGTCAAAAGAATTACCAGATTCATAACCACGAAGATAAGGTCATAGTGCCAGCCCGAAGACTTCTCTCCCCAGAAGCCTGTCTTCCATTTCGTCGCTTTCATGTAGATTGCGCCGAACATGATCAGAATCAGCCCCAGCGCCGCCCATTGCGTCAGCACGCCAAAAATAATTCCCAGGCTTCCGAGTATTTCCCCCCAGCCGATAAAGAGGGTGAACCCTACGCTGAGACCCAGGCTCTTGGCGCGCTCGCGAGGTGCTTTCACATGGCCCCAGCCGCTTGAAAGGAAGACTGCCCCGGCCATAATTCTTAGCAGCAAAAAACCCCAGTCAGCATAGTGCGTCGATCCGGGAAATAAAAGGAATGGCATTTGGCATCCTCCACAATTGCTGGATTGAGATGCAAAATCGATATGCTGTGAACTTTCCGGAGACGCAATTTAGCTGGATCGTCCATTTTTGCGCCGCTCGCTCTCTTCATGACGGCGGCTGGCCTGTTCAAACATATTCATGATTGTGCCGATGAAGCATGAGAGCGCACCCAACAGGAAAAGAACCAGCGCCATCGTGCGCCACATTTGCGCGTCGCCCGGCAATCCCGGTTGATGGGAGCCGGGAGTCCAGGACATGCCGAAGGAAGCTGTCGCCAAAAGCACCAGTGCGGCTGCGAAAATGTAAAGGTTGCGGGACATGGGCTTTGCAATCACGCGTCTGTTGACAGTTTATCGGGTGAAATGGGAACCACACGGGTCACCTGAGCGCGCATCCTCTGCAATGCGAAATGAGGGTACAAAATAGAACCCGCATCTTGTGAATCAGGATTTTGCGCGCTTGGTGTCGAAAAATTTTTCTACATCCGACAACTGCTGCGTAACGCGATATGGCGGCAGGCTTTCCAGAAACACGCGGCCATAGCGCTGCCGCTGAAGGCGTGGGTCCAGCAACACCAGCACCCCACGGTCATCCAGGGAGCGGATCAGTCTGCCAAAGCCCTGCTTCAGCGCAATGACCGCCGTGGGAATCTGATACTCCGCAAAAGGATTGCCACCGTCTGCTTCAATTGCCTTCATCCGCGCCGCCACCACAGGATCGCTCGGCACCGCGAACGGCAGCTTGTCAACGATGACGCAACTCAATTGCTCTCCCTGCACGTCCACTCCCTGCCAGAAGGAGGAGGTCCCAAGAAGTACCGCATTCGGCGTGATCCGAAACTCCTCCAGCAGCGCATTGCGGGGAGCTGTACCCTGCAGCAGCATGGGGAATCCGATGCGTGCCAGCAGTTGTTCATGCACCTGGCGCATCTGGCTATAGCTGGTGAACAGGCAGAACGCACGGCCCTCGGTAATCTCCAGAATTTCGCAGATTTTCTCGACGGCTGCGTTGGCGAAATTTGCTTCGCGCGGGTCGGGCATCTCCGGGGGTAGATAGAGCAGAGCTTGTTCGCCGTAGCGGAAATGAGATGGCACCACCAACTCTCGCGCCGCTGTCATGCCGAGACGGCAGCGAATGTGATCGAAATTTCCCTGCACAGTCAGTGTTGCTGAGGTAAGCACCACGGATGGAACCGATTCAAACAAATCGCTTGCAAGCAGGGACGCAATCTCGATCGGCGTTGCCTGGAGCCAGGTATTACTTGTCTGCCGCACGCCCGTGCCGCTGCGCCGCTCAATCCAGAAGACGTAGCCGCGGTCCGCGGATTCCAGCAGGAAGGCCAGCTGGCTGCGCAACTCCGCCGCGCGTTTTTTCAATCCATTCGCTTCTTCCACACCGCGCAACCGTTCGAGTTCGCCGGTCAGGCGTTCGAGTGCGTTCAACACGCCGAGATACACGTCGCCGGACTGCTCCAGAAACTCTTCGCGATTGCCGAAAGGCATGCGGCCTTCCATGCCTTTCGGCTCTGGAAGCGCAGCAAAAAACATGCGCGCGCGTTCACGGACAAGTTGCGCGGCAATGGTCAGCGCGGCTGAAAGAGATTGCTTCGCACGCAGTAGAATCTCCACATCGCGCGCCAGTTCCTCAAACCGCAGGTTGCTGATGCTCACGCCAAAGTAGCTGGAAGCGATTTCTTCCAGTTCATGCGCCTCATCGAACACCACCGCTGCCGCTTCCGGCAGCACGCCTGCATCCGGAGCGTTCTGCGCCTGCCGCCGTAATGCCAAATCCGCGAAGAACAGATGATGGTTGACGATCACGATGTCGCTTTCCAGCGCGCGGCGCCGCATCTGCGTGATGAAGCAAGGCTCGTAGTTCGGGCATCCGGAGCCCAGGCAGGCTTCGCCGCGCGCATCGAGGCGGCTCCAAAGCGGACTGTTCTCAGGCAAGGTGGAGAGCTCGGCGCGGTCGCCGTTTTCCGTGGCCTGTTCCCATTCGCTGATGGTGCGAAACTGGTCCACCATATCGATGCCCGTCAGAATGGGTTGATCGCGCAGCGCATAAAGCTTATGGCGGCAGAGATAATTGCTGCGGCCTTTCATGTAGCTCACGCGCAGCGGGCCGAGCAGCGATTCAAGAAATGGAATGTCCTTAAAGAAGATCTGTTCCTGAAGGTTGCGGGTTCCAGTTGAGATAATCACGCGCTGTCCCAGCCGCAATGCTGGCAACAGGTATGCGAGCGTTTTGCCGGTCCCTGTGCCCGCTTCAACGATCAGATGCCGCTTTTCGGTGAAGGCTCGCTCCATCGCTCGCGCCATCTCAAGTTGCCCTGGCCGATATTCATAAGGCAAACCGGACCGCGACAGCGTCCCTCCGGGAGAGAAAAATTCTTCGAGCCTCGGAGGTTTTCGATCAACCGATTGTTCAGTGGGGAATTGAGGCGTCATTGGGATCGAGGGGTCCGGCGGTCCAGTTTCCGCCTGGTTTCTATAATAGGGAAGCATGGCGTTTTTTCGAACCTTATGACTCCCATAAAAAATGGTACTCAATCCGGCTCGCCGCAACCCAAGTCGAGCAATCGGCGCCGCAGATCGTCCGCGGATCCGCGATGGCCGCTCATTGCAATCGTTGGCCGTCCGAACGTGGGCAAATCAACCCTGTTCAATCGTCTCACCCGTACGCGGCGATCCATCGTCGGCGATGAACTGGGAATCACGCGCGATCGCATCTATGGCGTGGTGGAATGGGCCGGACGGCATGCCCGGCTGGTAGATACGGGTGGTGTCCTCCCCTCGGAGCAGGAGTTTATTCCTGCTGAAATCTTTCGCCAGGCGAAAGTAGCGTTCGATGAAGCTTCCGCCGTCGTAATGGTGGTCGACGGACGCACCGAGATGGCAGCGCCCGATATGGAATTGTCCCGGCTGCTGCTGCGTTTGGGCAAGCCGCTGTTTCTCGCCGTCAACAAAATGGATGCCGAGTCATTGCTGGCACAGGCGGAAAATTTTCGACGCCTGGGGCTGAAAGAGATGTTGCCGGTCTCCGCCGAACATGGTCTTGGCATCGGGGACCTGCTGGAGGCAATCTTTGCCGTTCTGCCGGTAGACGACTTTGTTGCAGAAGAGCAAGAGCGCGACGACTCTGATTCAGATGTTCCAGGCTGGAATGCGAATTCCGATGACGACATGCCGGAGATTCCAGCTCACGCGCCCGATGAGGTCAGAGTGGCCATTATCGGTAGGCCGAACGTGGGCAAGAGCACTCTGCTGAATGCGCTGACAGGGACATCCCGCGCCATCGTTTCGCCGATCGCCGGAACCACGCGCGATGCTGTCGATGAGCTGGTCGAACGCGATGGCCAGCGGTTCCGTTTCATCGATACAGCGGGAATCCGGCGCAAGGGCAAGACCCATGAGATGGCAGAAAAGCTTTCTGTGTTGATGGCGCGTAAGCATCTCGAAGCGGCAGACGTTTCGCTGCTGGTCATCGATGCAACAGCTGGAGTTCTGGCTGCGGACGCCACCATCGGAGGCTACGCACATGAGAGTGGCCGTTCCATGGTCATCGTGGTGAATAAGTGGGATTTGGTGACTACCCGGCGAACAGACGGCAAGCCTCCGGCAGATCGGAAAGTCTTCGTGGAACAATTGCGGTACGCACTAAAATTTCTAAACTACGTGCCGGTAATTTTTGTGTCCGCGGCCGAAGGCCAGAACATCGATCAGGTGTTTGCCACGGTCGTTCGTGTCTCTGCCGAGCGCCAGAAGCGGGTGGGAACGGGACAGATGAATCGCTTCATTGAGCGTGTCGACTTTGAGCGCGCCCCAGTGCCCATGTCGCGAAGAATGCGCATCCTGTATATGACGCAGGCAGGTGTCGCGCCGCCCACATTTGTGCTGTTTACCGACAAGGATGTGAAGCTGCACTTTTCCTACGAGCGTTTTCTGGAGAACCAGATTCGCGATGCCTTTGGCTTTGAAGGCTCGCCCATTCGATTTAAGATAAGGGCGCGGAAGCCACGTTCGCAACGGTAGACTGCACGCGCCGCGGGAAGACGGGTGCCCCAGGTCTCGCCTTTGAGACCTGGGTAAGTACACATTTACACGATCACAGTACAAGTTTCTTTACGGGCCTGCACGCGCTGCCACCAGCCATCGAATTGCGCCAGTGATCGCTCACATTGGAGCTTGTGGCGCTCGCGCTTATCGCGAATTTTGCGCCGCAGCTCTTCTCCTAGAGGCTCCAACAAGTCGAATGTGATGTTTGCCGGTTGGAAATGTTTTGGGTCGGCGTGCGTAATGTAATGCACCAGCGATCCCAGGCCGGTTGCGCGGGGAATCGCTTCCGGCTCAGACCCATGGGCCAACTCTGCCCCATATATTCCGGCCAGCATCCCCGTCGCAATGGATTCCGTATAGCCTTCGACGCCCGAGATTTGTCCCGCAAAAAGAATTCGCGGATGGCTCCGCAACTGGAGCGTTTCCGTCAACAAGCGCGGTGCGTCGATGTACGTGTTGCGATGAATTTGCCCATAACGCAGAAACTTGGCATTCTCCAGTCCAGGAATCAAGCGCAGCACGCGCGCCTGTTCGCTGTACTTCAAATGATTTTGAAATCCGACCAGGTTGTATGAGTCCGCGCGCAGATTTTCGCAGCGCAGCTGGACCACGGCCCAAGGGGTCTTTCCCGTTCGGGGATCGCGCAATCCCACCGGCTTCATGGGCCCAAAGCGCGGCGTGTCTCGGCCGCGACGGGCGAGTTCCTCGATCGGAAGGCAGCCTTCAAAATAGGTGAGCTTCTCCCACTCCTTTTCGTTGACCGATTCCGCCCTGACCAGCGCATCGTAAAAGCGGTTGTACTCCTCCGGCGTCATCGGGCAGTTGATGTAGTCCGCCGTTCCTTTATCCCACCGCGCGGCAAAGTAGACGCGCTCCATATCAATGCTTTCAGCCTCAACGATTGGGCTGATGGAGTCGTAAAAGGCGAGATGTTCGCTGCCTGTAAGTTGAGCAATCGATTGCGACAATGCCGGCGAAGTCAGCGGGCCGGAGGCGATGATCGTCCAGCCGTCATCCGGGTCGAGAGTGGTGACCTCCTCGCGATGCACAGTAATGCGCGGCTCAGCGGCAATTGCCTCGGCAACGCAGTGGGAGAACTCAACGCGATCGACAGCGAGCGCATGGCCGGCGGGGACGGCGGTTGCGTCCGCGGCCTGCAGCAGGACAGATCCCGCGCGGCGCATTTCCTGCTTCAGCAACCACGGCGCGGTATGCTCGCTTTCAGACTTCAAGGAATTGGAGCAGACCAGCTCCGCGAAATCCGCAGTCTGATGCGCTTCTGTGGAACGCGTTGGACGCATCTCGTATAAATCGACAGTACAGCCGCGTCGCGCTGCCTGCAACGCAGCTTCCGGACCGGCAAGGCCCGCGCCAAGGATACGAATGCGTGGAGTCGTCTCTGTCATTGAGATGAATGCTGTCAGTTCTTATGGTAATAGCTCAGCGCCGTTGTCTGTCCGACGAGAACCGGTCAGAGGGAAGAGTAAGGTAAATAGAGAAACCCGTCATGAAGTGCACGGACTTGTCTCGTTGTGCTGAAATGTTGTGAAGATCACTTTATTCCACGATGCTGCTCTATAATCTGGGCCTGCTCGGGGCCATCCTTCTCGCTTCACCATACTGGCTGCTCCGCATGTTGTGGAGCGGACGATACCGCGACGGTCTTGGCCAGCGGCTGGGTGCGGTTCCGCGCGGCCTTCTAAAGTTTGTCGGGCAGCGGTCTACGATCTGGGTACACGCCGTCTCTGTCGGCGAGGTCATGGCCGCGAGCCGACTCGTGGAGCTTCTAGATGGGATCGATCCGAATCTTCCGGTAGTTATTTCGACAACAACGCGCACTGGGCAAAAGTTGGCCCAGGAGCGTTTTGAAAATCTGCGACACTTTGGTAATTCGGAAGCGGCAGAGACGCGTGTGTTTTATTATCCGCTGGATTTTGCCTGGATTGTCAGGCGCTATCTACAGCTGCTTCGACCGCGTGTCCTGGTACTCATGGAAAGCGAATTGTGGCCGCAAATGCTGGTAGAAACGCAACGCGCCGGAATTCCCACAATCGTAGTGAATGGCCGCGTTTCCGACCGCTCCCTGCCAAGGTATCGCGCATTAAGGTGGCTGTGGCGGCCATTCCTTCGCAAGCTGACCCTCGTGCTGGTGCAGAGCGAGCAGGATGAAAAGCGTTTTGCTGAGATCGGTGTGCCACCGGATAAGATCGAAACCGCCGGTAACCTGAAATACGATGTGCGTGTAACGGGCGAGCGGACGATCACGCAAGAGCTGCGCACGCATCTGCGAAAGCCGACGGAAGTCATCGTTGCAGGGAGCACTCTGGAGGGCGAAGAACAGTACCTCCTGAATGCATTTCGCGAGTTGCTCGCCCCATTTCCTGAGCTGGTTCTAATCCTCGCGCCCCGGCATCCGGAAAGGTTTCGAGCAGTTGAAAAATTGATTCATGAAATGAAGTTCCCCTGCATTTGCAGGTCGCAGTGGATGCAGAAGCCGCAGCCTATTGCATCCGGCAGTGTTTTTCTGCTTGACTCTATGGGTGAGCTGGCTTCGGTCTACTCGCTGGCCTCTGTGGCATTCGTAGGAGGAAGTCTGGTGCCCGCAGGCGGGCACAATCCTCTGGAGCCAGCGCAGTTCGCTGTGCCGAGTGTGACGGGTCCCTACGTTGAAAATTTCCGTGGCATTGTCGCCGTGCTGCTGGAGCGCGAAGCCATTCGCGTCACCCCTCCGGAACGGCTGGCATCGGTGCTCGGTGAATTGCTTATACCCCCTGTAGCGGAACAGATGGGTGTACGTGCGCGGCAAGTGTTTGAAGAACACGCTGGCGCTTCGGAACGTTGTTTTCACGCGATCAAGAAAATCCTTGCGGAAAACTCCGCACCAACTCTGCAGCCGATCGGCAAGCAATGAAAGCCATGTGCGAAAGGTCGGTTCTGGGGAGACTTGCGTCACCGCTAGCATGGCCCTTTGTTCTGCTCTATGCAATGGCCGTTCGACTGAAAAATGCGGCGTATGACGTTCGCTTATCGAAACCGCAGCGTTTGTCCTGGCCGGTCCTCAGCGTTGGCAACCTTTCGGTGGGTGGAACTGGTAAAACGCCCATGGTGCTGTTGCTTTCCAACCTGCTGGAGGCGCGCGGCTGGACGGTCGATGTGCTGAGCCGTGGTTATGGTCGCCGTAGCCAGCACGTCGCGCAGGTTGATCCCCATACGACAACGGAAAGCGCAGCGGAAGAGTATGGCGACGAACCCCTCCTGATGGCCCGGCGCGGAATTTCGGTTTACGTGGGGGCAGATCGGCGCCAGGCGGGGCTGCTTGCCGAAAAGGACATAGGCGCGGAACTCGATCCTGCCAAGCCGCGCAAATTGCATATTCTTGATGACGGCTTCCAACATCGAAAGCTGGCCCGCGCGGTGGACATCGTTCTATTGCGGCGTGCCGATCTGGATGACGATATGTTGCCGCTGGGCCGTCTGCGAGAGCCGTTGGGCGTTTTAGCGCGCGCGGATATATGCGTACTCCGCGCGGAAGATGCCGATCTAAGAGACCGCGTGGTATTGCTCATGCGGCAGACCGATCCAGCGCGCATATGGCTGGTGGAACGCCGAACGACTTTACCTATGACTTCACAAAGTTCATTGCAGCCAATTACTGATGCATTGGTATTCTGTGCCATCGGCGATTCGCGCGAGTTTTTTAAGGGGCTGCGGCAAGCTGGGATTCAACTAGTTGCGGAAATCGCTTTTCGCGACCACCACGTCTATACGCACAAAGATGTCAATCGTTTGAAAGCAGCCGCGCAGGACACTGGCGCAAAATCGTTCGTCACCACGGAAAAGGATAGTATGCGTCTCGCCAACGATTTACGCGCGGAACTGGAAAAAGAGCTTCCGCTCATCGTGGCAGGGCTCGAGATCAATCTCCGTGACGAAGCTCGTTCCATGGCGACACTGGAGTCTCTGATGTCCGGCTCGCAGGCAATGCCGCTTCAAGTTCGCACTGGCAACGTGCGATGATGAATGTTTGCCAACCCATTCACAATCTCTTCGAATTCTGGTCGTGCGGCTCGGCGCGATGGGGGATGTCCTCCACGCATTGCCCGCAGTGACCGCGCTGCGTGCCTCGCTTCCGGCTAGCTGGATCGGCTGGGTCATTGAGCCGCAGTGGGAATCATTGTTGCGTGCCGCATCTGCAACTCGGCCGATAAGACGCGGTCCGCAGATGCCGGTTGTCGATGTGCTGCATCCTGTCCCTGCCAAGCATTGGGCACGCAGTCCACTCTCGCCCTTGACCTTCAGTCAGGTGCGAGCCACTCGCGGCGCATTACGCGCGCAGAGCTACGACATTTGTATTGACCTGCAGGGAGCGGTTCGTTCCGCATGGATCGGACGCATGGCGGCGGCGCGCATGATCGGCGAAGCTGATCCGCGCGAACCCATTGCGCGATGGTTTTTTCAGCAGCGGGTCGAGACCATGGGTGTTCATGTGATCGAGCAAGCTCGCGAAGTGGTCGCTGCCGCGATCACAGGACAAGGCGAAAAGCTTCCGGAAAGCGCGGCTGCTTTGCCCGTCGACCCGGACGCCGAGTGTTGGTGCGCCGGCTGGCTCGCCGAGCGCGGCATGGGACATGGCGGAGAACAAGGCGCAGAACGAGACACGAAGCGATTCGTGCTAATCAATCCCGGCGCAGGATGGGGAGCGAAACGGTGGCCCGTGGCCCGCTACGCTGCCGTGGCCGTAGAGCTCGCCAAAATGGGTTATGCGACCGTCGTGAATGTTGGCCCAGGTGAATCGCAATTGGCGGAAGCCATACGCTGCGCCAACCCTGGTGCCCATGCCTTTGCCATGAGCGGAAGCATCGGGCAACTCATCGCGTGCACCCGGCGAGCAAGTTTGTTTATCGGCGGCGACACCGGCCCGCTACATCTCGCTGCCGCACTCCAGATTCCCGTAGTTGGCATATATGGGCCCACAGACCCGGCGCGCAATGGACCCTACGGGACCCGTGCGCGTGTGTTGCGGCACCCCCGAAGTCAGCGGGACCATAGCCGCAGAAGCGAACCTGAAGCCGGCCTGCTGACAATCTCCGTGGACGATGTTCTTGAAGCGGCGCGACAGCTCTTGCGGCAACCGGCAGGGTTGGGACCGCTGGAGGCACTTGGACCCGCATGAGCCTCGAAAATTCCACTAGCAGTTTCTATCGACGATGGAAGCAGATTTCCCGCAGAATTCGCGTGCCGCTGGGTTTTCTTTTTGTAATTTTTTACTTTTGGCTGGCGCGTCCCGGCTCGCAATCTCTTTTTGAAAGTCTTGTGCTGGTGATTCCGGGGCTTCTTCTTCGCAGCTACGCTTCCGGTTATGTCAAGAAAAATGCCGAACTGGCCACCACCGGACCGTATGCCTATACACGCAATCCACTTTATCTCGGTTCTATTCTGATCGCATTCGGCTTCGCGGTCGCGGCACGCAGTGTCTGGATCGCGTTGGCATTGACCCTTCTTTTTCTCATTATTTACTGGCCGGTAATTCTTGGAGAGGAAGAGTATCTACGCGCGCATTTTTCTGGATACGAACATTACGCCAACAGCGTGCCGCGTCTATTGCCACGGCCACGCGTCTACAGGAATAGTGTTGACGGAGAATTTTCATTCGAGCTTTATCGCAAGCATCGCGAGTACAATTCGCTTCTGGGCACTTTTTGTATTTATCTTGCCTTGATCGCGCGCATGTTTCTTTGGCATCGATGACAATATTTGGCGACGTGAGCTTTGCGGGTCCTTGTTTGAAGCGAATCATGCGGAAATTTTTCGTAATCTCTGTGCTTGGATTGTTGTCTTCGGCTGGTCTGCCGCAGATATTGCGAGCGCAGACCCCTGCTTTTCCTCCGCCGAGTCTGCAATTTCCAATTTCACCCAACCAGACCTTGACGTATGCGGTAGACTGGCGTGTTTTTCCGGCAGGCACGGCCACCTTTCATCTCAAGGCGGAAGGCTCGAATGAGCATGTGACCGCCACCGCCACATCGATTGGCACAGTTAATCTTCTGTTTCCGGTGGCGGACCGCTACGACAGTGTTTTCGATCGGCATACCGGATGCTCCTTCGAATATCACAAGCAGATTCAGGAAGGGCGCCGGCGCCTGACAGGCCTGATGCAGCTCGATTATCGGAATCATCTTCAGAAAATAAGCGAAAAAAATCTGATCACGGGATCATCCAAGGAACGGACGTCACCGATTCCAGGGTGTGTTACAGATGTCTTGTCGGGAATTTTTTATGTGGCCACGCAGCCGCTGCAAATTGGCCACGATTTGCGCTTTCCCCTGGCGGATGGCGGCAAAGTTGTCGATGTGACGATGAAGGTGCAGGCCAGGGAGACCGTAGTAACGCCGGCGGGAACGTTTTCCGCTCTCCGCGTGCAGCCAACTGCGGATGCAGGCGTGGTCAAGGACCGTGGAAGCATATTGATCTGGTATTCCGACGATGCGCGTCATACACCGGTGCAGGTGCGCGCCCGGCTTTTCTGGGGCACAATCACGATGCGCCTGACCAGCGCCAGCAACAAATAGACTTCATCAGCGCAGGGGTTGGACAGTCCTGCCATTCAGCAGAAAGCTTGTGAGCCCGAGTGTGTCGGTGCGATAGACACGGACATGCGCTGTTTGTAATTCATCCAGCACCGATACACGCGGATGTCCGAACGGGTTGCGGCGCCCAACGGAAATGACCGCGTAGGTTGGATGAACGGCGGCGAGAAACGTCGGTATGGTCGATGTATTGCTGCCGTGATGGCCCACCTTTAAGAGTTCTGCCGCCAGCGGTTCTGTATCGACCAGGCGCTCTTCGACGGGAGCCTCGGCATCCCCCTCGAGCAGCGCAGCGGTTTTCTCATAGCGGATGCGCATCACCAGCGAATCGTCATTCGACGCTCGCGCTCCGGGTTGGTAATTCGATGCGGGCGCAAGGATGCGGACATGCATGCCCCCGACCAAGAAACGCTCCCCGGCAACCATCCGTTGCATCGGAATGCCTTCCTCATGAGCCAATGCCAGCAGCACGCGATATTCCGGGATCATAGGATTGTTGCCCACCCAAAGCGCTTTCGGACGGAAATTGCGCAGCACCGCCGGCATTCCTCCCATGTGATCGCTGTGGGCATGCGTTAGCGCTACCGCATCCAGCCTGCGAATATGCCGCCGCCAGAGATATTGGGAGACAACGTCCTCGCCAACATCGAATTGCGAATCATTGTCGCGCGGGCCGCCAATGGGCCCTCCTGCATCCACCAGCAGCGTCTGCCCATCGGGCGTGACGACCAATATTGAATCCCCCTGGCCGACATCGATCGCTGTTACCTCCAGCACGCCTTTGTGGGCCGTGGGATGTTCTGGCCATAAAACCAGCAGGGAGCCGAAAAAAATCAATACGAGCGCCCCCAATCTCCAGCGGTGGGACTTGCGAACCATCCATAATGCGGCAATCCAGGCTGCGGCGAAGCAGAAGAAAGACCAAAACGGTGGATCGGGCGTGCGAATGCCTGAAACGGAGAAATTGCCGAACAGATGGATCAGCCAGGAGATGGCGTGCAGCAGCAAAGCGGTCAATGAGCCGCTGGGCACAGCCAGGGCAGGATTGACACAGCCCAGAAGAAACGTGAGCAGGGCCAGCGGCAGCAGAAACGCCAGCAGAGGCAGGCCCAGAAGATTCGCCGGGAGCGCCACCAGCGTGATGCGATGGAAATACACCGCCATCGGCAGCACCATCGCCAATTCCACGACGAGAGCCACGATCAACGCCTCGCAAAAGCGCAGCGTCCAACGCACCGTACCGAAGGGGAGCCGCCATGACCACCGCGAACCGATGAAGGGCCGAAGTCCTTCAACAAGCATCCGCAACGCGACTCGCATTTGAGTGACGCGCGGTGGCAGAAATGGATCGAGCGAGAGCTGCCGCGGAAGGCGTATTCCGCGCAAATACGGCGCCAGTGTGAATTCGATCAATGGCGCGGCGACGCCCGCGATCACCAGCACGGCGAGAAATGTCATCTGGAAACTGGCATCGAACAGCGCCGGAGGGTTGTAGACCAGAACTCCCAAAGCAGCAATCCCAATCGCATTGAGCGCGGCCCGCTCACGATAGAGAATGCGGCTAATAAGATACACCGCGCTCAACCACAACGCGCGCTGCACAGGAGGCGCAAAGCCCGTCAGAAATGCGTAGGGCAGCGCCAGCAACAAGGCAATAGCCGCGGCTGACAGTTGGCTCAGACGCAGTTTGTGCGCCAGCCAGAAAATAAGCCCGATCACAATTGTGATGTGCAATCCGGAGACGACAAGCAGGTGGAATGATCCCGTGCGTTCAAAGGCGTTGCGCATGGTGTGTTGCAGGCGCGTTCGATCGCCAAACATCATGGCGCTCAGTACATCGCTGTCCTGTGGCGTCAATCGGAAAAGTTGCGGAAGCCAACGGTACGATTCGCTGATCGTGGTGATTTGATCGAGCCGCGCGCCGGCCCATGTCTGTGCTGCTGTTGCCAGGCATGCCAATGATGTATGTCCATTCCCGACGGCGATATGGATGCTGGTTGCATCCGCGCTCCCCAGGACGGCAATGCCGTGCTGCGCAAGGTAAGCGGGATAATCCCACGCGCCAGGATCGAGATAGCGCTCCGGTGCGTGAAAACGAAGATTGATGTTCAGGCGCTCGCCGCAGTGAACCTGCGGCAATGTTTCTCCTGCGCGTGTGTAGATGTTCAGCCGCAGGCCGCCATGGACGGCGGTCTGCCAATCGCGGTCGGCAGTGAAGTTCTCTACATGATCCAGAGAGAGATCGATCTGCTGCGTTCGCTCGGTTACTATCCGCGAGCCGAAGGGAAGGGTTCTCGTCTCGATGCGATAAGGGTGAATGGCCGTCACGGTCCCCGTTATGTTTCGCTGGAGACCGTCGGCAAGTTGGGAAAGCAAAGGAGAGGGCGCGTGCACCGGAGCCACCAATGCGCAGAACTGCCCGGTGGCAAACCATAACAGCAGCAAAGGAAGCAGCACAATGCGTTCTGCGCGCCATATCGTCAACAGCGTCAGGCCCACCGCCAGCAATGCAGCGATCAGCGAAGTCAGCGGAGGATGCCAAACCCAACGTGCATTCAGAATGCCCAGCGCCAGCCCGCTGGCGGCCATCAGCATGGGTGCGGCAGCAAATGTTAAGCGTTCACGGGCAAGCCTGTGCCGCGATGCGCGTAAAGGCGCAGGTTGATACCCGCGCGTGCGGCGCGGCTGCCGGGATATCTCCGTCGGGGGGGCGGGGAGAACCATGATAAAGTCCGCGAACTTATTCATCCGGTCCTAGAGCATTGAATTTGGGTGCCCCAGCCTGGCCGCGTTGTTTGCGGCTCGAGTGGGACTCGCGGATTCATTCCAATAGGGCCGGATCAATAGCGATCGAGCGTTGCGATTGTTTCCAGATGTCCGGTTTGCGGAAACATATCGACCAGCTGCAATCGATGGAGGCGGTAGCCGGATTGTATCAATGTGGCGAGATCGCGGCCCAGTGTCGCCGGATCGCACGAGACGTACACAACGCGTCGTGGATGGCAAAGTGCTAGCAGACGGCAGACTTCAATGCCTGCTCCGGCGCGAGGCGGGTCCAGCACAACAAGATCGGGAGACGACTCGCGATGTTGCGCAGCTTTCCGGCCGGCTTTCTGTAGGAAATCCAGCGTCGTGGAGCTGACGGCTGCGGCATTCGTGTTTTGCAGATTTTTGCGAAGATCTTTGCCGGCCGATGGACTGGACTCAACCGCAAGAACGCGCTGAAATCGCTCAGTGAGCGCGAACGAAAAAAGGCCGACCCCGGCATACAGGTCCCATGCAAGCTCGCCGCTCTCACTGTCCACGACAGACCCTGCGAAAGCATCGAGCAAACTGGCATTCACCTGAAAGAACGACCCCGGGCTAACAGTGTAATCTCGCCCGGCCACGCGATACAGTAGGTTTTCGCGGCCCCACTGCATCAGCGGTCTGGTGGCTCGGTCGTGTTCCTTTTCGGCGGTAAGCACAGCGGCGCCAGTCAGTTGCGGCAGCTTTTTTTGCAGCTTGTTAAAAAAGACTGCATAGGGATTTTGTTGGAGCGGTGAGCGCCGTCGAGTCCAAACTGTCAGCAGGAGTTCAGACTCATCATGGTTGGTGAACATTTCCATTTCCGGCACATCCGTCGGCACCGCGTTCTCTAGGCCCATTCCACGTACGGCGGTGATGCATCGAGCGAGCAATGGTGAGGCAATTGGGCACTGATCGATGGCTGTCATGCGATGTGATTTTGCCCGGCGATAGCCGATTGCGAAGTTAGGCTGGGTCTGCACTTGCAAACGGATGCGATTGCGATATCCAAGCGGTGCTCCTGTCAGAGAGATGATTTCAGGCAACTCGCGAATTCCAGCGCGAGTGAGGCTTTCCGCAAGCATTTCGCATTTCATTTCCACCTGAAATGGATAGGCACCATGTTGCAACTGACAGCCACCGCATGTCCCGAAATATGGGCATGGCGGGGCAGTACGAAATTCGGAGGCGCGCTCGATTTGCCGTACTTCGGCCACACCGTAGCCACGATGCTCCTCAACGATTTCCGCTTCCACGATTTCTCCTGGCAAAGTGAACGGCACGAAGGCACGCATACCGCCGTGCGGCCCAGACTCTACCGGAACCCGCGCGAGACCCTGACCCCCATAGATGACCTTTTCGATAGCGAGCTTCATGTCTGGCGCATGTAGAACAGGCTGAGGCGAGGAAGATGATTTTGCTGAAACAAACAGCGGCGGAGAAACTGCTGTTCGATCTGCCGGATTTGCGCCGTTTGCAGGCGGCTTCGGTAAGGGGCCAATTCCCGCGCCGACTGCTCGCGCAGCGCGAGTAGATTTTCCGATGGAGTAAAAGTCTGCAATGCGGCAAAGAGTTGGTCTTCCAGCACCACCAGATTGTGCTCAAGAGACTCCGTCGAGTGAGTCACTTTGTTTTCCGTGCTTTCATGTTCCAGGGATTCCGCGAATTTGGCTAGTTTGCCCGCGGCGTCAGAGAAGACAGGCTGCGCATTCGGTGGTATCGAAGCTGCATGGAGTTGCTCGATTGTATGCCGAAGATATTCGGCAATCCGCGCAGCCTCAAATCCGCTTTCCTCCTGTGTCGGCGGTTGCTTCCGTACGGCTCCGGTCGCAGCCTCGTGCATATCTTCTACGGCGCGCAGGACCTCTTGCGCGCAGTAGGCAAGTCCGTTAATGCGCCGAGCACGGCCTTTCGCCTGGCGTGCGACGTATTTGTCGAATGTGGCATCAATTCCAGTGAGCACTGCTTCCAACGGAAACCCTGTCTCCTGCCATGTAGCGATCAGCGACCAGTCCAGTGCGGACAGCATCAGCAGGGTGCCGCGACGACGTTGGAAATGCTCTTCGATTTCCGTGTAGTAGTTGAAATAGTTCTGCAAGGCGTAGGCTTAACCCTCTTGCTGGGTGGGCGATTTGCGCGCACGGTGGCGCAATCCGGCTACAAGGTTGCGTTCGTAAATAATGCGCAAACCCTCCAGCGTGAGTGTATCGTTGACCTCGAAAATATATTTTGACTCGCCGGCGATCAGTCGCGCCAAACCGCCTGTGGCAACGCATTTCGTTCCCGGCGCGAGCTCCGCAATCATTCTTTCTAGGATGCCGTCCACCAGTCCGACATGGCCGTAAAACAGACCGATCTGCAAATTATCGACTGTGTTGGTGCCGATCACTTTCGGCGGCCGCTTGATCTCCACGCGTGGCAGCCGCGCGGCGCGGGAAAAAAGCGCCTCAGCGGCGACATTCACTCCAGGAGCGATTGCGCCCCCAAGGAATTCTCCCTGCTGGGAGACGACATCGAAATTTGTCGCCGTGCCGAAGTCCACCACGATGCATGGCCCTCCATATTGCCGAAATGCGCCCACACAATTCGCGACTCGATCCGCGCCCACTTCGCCAGGATTATCGGTCAGGATCGGCAGCCCGGTCTTCGCGCCGGGCTCGATAAAGAGCGGCTTATGGTTAAAGTACCGCTCACAAAACTGGCGCAGGATCCAGTCAATCGGTGGAACGACCGAGGCAATGACAATGCCACTGATTTCGTTGCTGTCCACGCCCTCGGTTTGAAGCAGGTTGCGAATCAGGATGCCGTATTCATCCGCAGTCTGAGAGTACCGCGTACTGATGCGCCAGGTCGCGCGCAGATCGCCGGTGCGTTCCCCAAGCACTGGATAGAGCGCGATCACGGTGTTCGTATTATTGACATTCAGTACCAGCAGCATCTGCCCTCAACCCTTTCTCTCTGACTTTAGCCAATCCCGCGACTCGCGCGAACGCCGCCCGAAAGTACGGTACGCAATCCAGCATCCGTTTGCACGCGCAGAAAGCCGCGAGCATCCAGGCCCGCTGTGACGCCAGTGTATCCTCCGGCTTCGCCAACGAACACATGTTTGCCGCGAATCCAGCTGGATTTCTTCTCGATGCGCAGCAAAATGTTGCGGGTTGCACCGGCGAAAGTCTCGGATCGCATCAGCGTCTCGATTTCGGAGTTCATCGATTTAAGGATTGCAATTAATAAATCCTGCCGGGAAGTAATACGGTCCGACTCCAGGCGCAACGATGTGGCTACCTCGCGAAATTCGATCGGAAACTGTCCATGATTCACATTAATTCCAACTCCGATGACGGCGTAGCGCACGCGCGTTGCTTCGGCATTCATCTCGGTCAGAATGCCTCCGAACTTTCGGGCTCCAAACAGCAAATCGTTAGGCCAGCGGATGTCTGCCACCAACGCTGTTACATTCTCGATTGCCGACTGTACGGCAAGCCCGGTTGCCAATGAAAGCCACAGCGCATCCGCAGGGGTCACCTCCGGACGTACAACAATGCTGAGGTAGAGACCGGTATGCGGCTCGGAATGCCAGGTGTGCGCCCCGCGTCCTCGTCCCGCTGTCTGTTCCTCGGCCACGTACACGGTCCCGTGTGGCGCGCCTTTGGCAGCTTCTTGCATGGCGTGTGTGTTGGTGGAATCGATCGTGGAAAAAATCTCGATCTTGCCCGCGAAAATAGTCTCCTCGATCGCGGAATGAACAGCATCGGCCTGAAGCGGGTCGCTCATCGATACAGGGAATTCAAAAAATTTCCGCGGTGATCCGCATGTTCAAATCGATCGCAACCACGGAGTGGGTGAGCGCGCCTACCGAGATGTAGTCTACGCCTGTCTGCGCGTACTTTCGCACGGTCTCCAGTGTCATGCCGCCGGAGGCCTCTATCGGAATTTTGCCGGCCCGCTTGCGGGCAAAACCAACGGCATGCTTGGTTTCCGCAGGCGTCATGTTGTCCAGCAGCAGGGAGTCCGCACCGCCATTCAACGCCTCTTCCAGTTCTGCCAGGGAACGCACTTCCACCTGAATCTTTTGGCCCGATTTTCGCAATTTCAGAGCACGTGCAAGTACCTGGGCGACGCCGCCGCCAAGAGAAATGTGGTTATTTTTGATCAACACGCCATCGGCTAAATCCATGCGGTGATTTTGACCGCCGCCGCAGCTCACCGCATATTTATCCAACAATCGCAGACCGGGTACCGTCTTCCGCGTATCGAGAATTGCAACGCCTGTGCCTGCGACAGCGTCGACATATTTGCGTGTTTCGGTCGCAATCCCACACATGCGTTGCAACAGATTCAGCGTGACGCGCTCGCAGGCAAGGACAGTGCGCGCATTGCCCCGAACGACGGCGATAGCCTGTCCTTTGCGTATCCGCACTCCATCGAAAATCTCGGGGTGGCGCACCACTTCAAAGCGACGCGTGGAACGTTGATCGAGCTTTCGGAACACTTCGAGAATACGTGGAATTGTCTCCCATCCAGCCAGTATGCAATCCTGTTTGGCGAGGATCGTGGCGGATGCGGGCAGCTTTGGGTCAAGCGTCAACTCCGTCGTGGCATCGCGGGTAGCGTGGTCCTCAATCAGCGCCTGTTCGAAAATTGCCGTAACGCGTTTGGTCTTCCAGTCCATCGCTTATCGGCTCCCCACCGCGTCGAGTGATTCCAGTGCGGCGCGTGTTTTTTCAATCAGCACGATCAGTTCATCGGCACGCGCGCGCAGGCCATGGACGACTTTCGCAGGCGCTTTTGCGAGGAAGCCGGAATTTTGCAATTGTGACTGTTTCGATTGCATTTCCTTCTCGTACTTCGCAAGGTCTTTGGTCAGACGTTCGCGCTCGACGGGAATGTCGAGAAGCTTTTCGTAGACGAGAGCAACGTCGAAATCATTTGTGCTGCGCTTGCTGGCTACTTCAGAAATCGATGGTACAAACTCAAGCGCAGAAACACGCGCTAGACGCTGGACAATATCCGCATTTTTCGCGAGGGTATCTCCAGCTTCCAGGTGCGTACATATCTGAACTGGAACAGCGAGTTTTTCCTCTACCCCAATATCTTTGCGCAGAGATCTTACAGTGACGATAAGTTCCTGCAGGAGTAGCATCTTTGATGCCGTACCAAAGCCAAACAATTCATCAACGAAATTACTGTTTGGATATGATGCGAGAGCAATCGATTTTGCCGGAGGTTTCTCCTGATACAACGCGTGCCATATTTCTTCTGTGAGAAATGGCATGAACGGCGAGAGCAGGCGCAACGCCGTCTCAAAGACACTGAGCAATGTGGTGAGTGCGGCTGTCGTGGCTGCTTTGTCTGCGATCTCGCTAAAATCGAGGCGTAGCTTGACGATCTCTAGATACCAGTCGCAGAATTCTCCCCAGAAGAATTGATAGATGAGATTTGCCGCGTCGTCGAAGCGATAGTTAGCAAGTGCCTCGTTTACACGGGAGGCGCATTCATTCACGCCGGAGATAATCCAGCGTGCTTCGAGCGGATGGTTTTCTTCGGAGGCAAGTACCTGCTGCAGTGCCTGATCGAGATGCGCAAGGTCAACTTCAACCCCCACTTCCTTTGCCCGCTCCATCTGCATAAAAATAAATCTGGCAGCGTTCCAAATCTTATTCGCGAAAGCGCGATAGCCTTCCGTGCGAGCTTCGCTGAACGCAATGTCGGTTCCAGGGGAGGCCATCGAGGCGAGCGTGAAGCGCACGGCGTCCGTACCATAGCGCTGGATCGTGTCGATCGGGTCGATGACGTTGCCCTTGGTCTTCGACATTTTCTGCCGGTCCGCGTCGCGCACCAGCGCGTGAATATAGACCTCGCGGAAGGGAACGGCATCTTTCAGTTCGCGCGGGGTGCCATCCGGCATGGGGACATCGAGCATGAAATGGCAGCCGAGCATAATCATGCGCGCCACCCAGAAAAAGAGAATGTCGAATCCGGTGACGAGCAATTGCGTAGGATAGAAGGCCGCCAGATCCGGCGTCTGCTCCGGCCAGCCAAAGACGGTAAACGGCAACAGGCCGGAGGAAAACCAAGTGTCGAGCACGTCGGTTTCCTGCGTGATGTTTGCACTGCCGCAATGGGCGCAGACCGAGGGGGTTTCCCGCGCGACAGTAATTTCCTTGCACCCGGCGCAGTGCCATGCTGGAATGCGATGGCCCCACCACAGCTGGCGCGAGATGCACCAATCGTGGATATTGCGCATCCACTCGAAATAAGTCTTCTTATATTGTTCGGGTGTAAAGTGGATCGCGCCGCTTTCGACTGCTTCGATGGCCTTATCCGCAAGCGACTGAATCTTGATGAACCATTGCGTGGAGAGGCGCGGCTCTACGACCGTCTTGCAGCGGTCGCACTTGCCAATCGAGTTGACGTGGTCCTTCACGCCGGCAAGCAATCCTTGCGCTTCCAGGTCGGCGAGAATACGCTTGCGGGCCACGTAGCGATCCAGCCCAACGTATGCGCCGGCCGCGGCATTCATGTGCGCGGTCTCATCCATAATCACAATCGGCGTTAGACTGTGCCGTTGTCCGATGGCGAAATCGTTGGGATCGTGCGCGGGTGTCACCTTCACCGCGCCGGTGCCGAACTCCGGGTTTGCCCAATCATCCGGAATGACCGGAATCTCACGGTCTGTTAACGGCAGTCGCAACTTTTTGCCGTGGAGATGCGCGTAGCGGGCATCGGCGGGATTCACGACAACGGCCACATCGCCCAGCATGGTCTCGGGCCGCGTGGTTGCGACGGTGAGAAATGCGCCATCCTCTCCTGCAATCGGATAGCGAATTTCATACAGCTTACCCTGCTGCTCCTCATGGACCACTTCGAGGTCGCTGAGGGCCGTCTGGCAGCGCGGGCACCAGTTCACGATGTAGGCGCCGCGATGGATCAGGCCCCGCTCATGCAGACGGACAAAAGCCTCCTTCACGGCGACCGACAGTCGCTCGTCCATGGTGAAGTATTCGCGCGACCAGTCGACACTCGCCCCCAGGCGTTTCATCTGGTCGAGAATCGCGCCGCCGTATTCCCGCTTCCATTCCCACACGCGCCCCACGAAGGCTTCACGGCCCATTTGCTGGCGGGTCGTTCCTTCGCTTGTGAGCTGCCGTTCAACCATCATCTGCGTGGCGATACCGGCGTGGTCCGTGCCGGGAACCCATACGGCCAACTCGCCCCGCATGCGGTGCCAGCGGGTCAGGATGTCCATCTCTGTCTGGTTCAGCATGTGACCCATGTGCAGGCGGCCAGTGACATTTGGAGGCGGCAGAAGCAGGGTAAAGATGCCGGCACGCAGAGTATCGGGAGTAGGAGCGGAAAAAATGCGCTCGTTCACCCAATATTCTGCCCATCGGTCTTCAATGGCAGTGGGATCGTAGGCTTTTGGAAGGTCGCGGGGCATGGATTCGAAAAGTCCGAATGCAAATCCATCCGGCCAAATCTCACGATAGCACAGCGCATGTCTGCTCTATCGACAGGCGCGGAAACGTTAATTTAGCGAACAAAGTGAGACAGTGCTGGAAGCAGTGGCGACGCTCGGCGAAGTCATTGTTTCCAGCACCGGACGTTCGAGTGATACACCGTTAGAACGGATTTAGCTTATGCACGCCCTTTTTCTTTTTGTGCGTGCTGGAGGATTCCTCATTGCCGGTAAATTTCGGTTTAGGATTCTTCTTCTTTTTCTTGCCCGTGGTAGAAGTGCTCTGGTCCACGGTGTTCACCGGGTGCGCGCTCGGAGTCACGTCATTCACCTGGTCGGGAGCGGCAGCCGCGCCGGTTGCAGAAGGCAGCGGGGTATTGTCCTTGGGCGCGACAGTAGATAATCCACCGTTGTCACTCTTTGACGAGGGCCATGCCGCAGACTGGCCGGTGACGGGGTCGGGAGTGGTTGTCGCCGCAGGTTGCGCTGCTGCGGGAGCAGTGTTACCTGGCTCGGAGCCCGCAGGAGCTTGCACGGCATTCTGTGGAACACCCTGGCCGTTGTTATTTCCGTTATTGGAATCAGCGACAGCTCCGTTCACGTTGTTGTCACCGCCAGAGACATCGTGCATCTCCAGCGCGTTCGTTGCCGGACTGCCGGTTTCTCCGCCAACAGCCGTCGTTCCCCTGGAAGGAGTTGTTCCGTTGTTGGCCGCGAGAGTGCCAGCTGCACCCACGGTATTTGCAGTACCTGCGATACTCGGCGCGGGTTTACCATCCGGCTTAACGGCCCACTGCACATCGGACATGGATTCTTTCACCACCGCCGGAGCCATAATTTGCGTGGGGTCGGTCAGGCTAGGTTCGCCAACGCGGGCCGCCTGCACCACAGAGGGCCGAGCGGTGATCAATATGACAGCCCGGTATTTAAGATTCACCGGAGCGCGGCTTTGTTCAATTGCAGCGCTCGCCGCTACTTCCTGGTGAGTTGGCTGCGGCACGGGTTGATTCATGGCCTCCAGCCGGTCGCGCGCATCGTCGGCATGGGCAGCCATCGGATAGTCGAGGATGACACGATCGTAAGCATGGGCAGCACGGCTGGTATAAAGCTTCATCAGGCGCGCTTTGGCTGCAGGATCGAGGCGCAGATTTGCGATATTGCGCGCCTGTGCGGCGTATGCATCCCCAACGTCGAGCAACGCTTCGTCGACTCGGCTATACAGAGGATAAGTGTCAATGATTGACTGCAGCCGGGCAATGGACGCCGCATAGTTCATCTGTGTCTGATAGAAAGATCCAATTGTGAATTCGTGATCGCCTAGAACTTCCTGAACCTCGCGCAGGTGCTGTTTGGCCTGCGGTATAAGGCTGGAGTCAGGATATTGCAGAATCATAGCCCGGTATTCTTCCTGGGCACGCACCGCATTCGTGGGGTCTCGGTCCGGCTTCTGCATCTGCTTGTAGTAAATATCCGCCACCTTCATCTGCGCTTCCGCAGCTTCGGGCTTGTCGGGAAAAAACGTGATGAAATCCTTGTATTCTTCTTCGGCCTGGGTCAGGGCCGCCGTTCCGCCCTCCTTGTACCAGGTATCGCCGATGGCCAGTTTGGCGCGCATGGCATATTCCGAGTCGGGATAGGTATTCAGCAGCGTCTGCAAGTCCAGCCGGGCAATGTCAAACTTGCCCTTCTGCAGCGCTTTCATGGAACGGTCGAATAGTTCCTTATCTGGCTGGTTGGAGGCAACGCTAGCAAGCGCATCGTCCTTCTGCGAAAGCGGCTTGTCCTTGCGATGGAAAATTCCCGCATGGGCAACGCTCCCGCCAAGTACGGCCAGTAAGCCCACTGCACTATAGCGACGGAACGAATGTTTCAGAAAACTGCTCATCATAACTTCACCCTCAGCAGACCATTGCGCTTGCCTGTGCCTGCCGGACGTCTGCGATTCTCCGGCGGCTTGGAATAGTTTGCGTGCTTCTTCGTTGGCTTCTCGGATTTACCGGATGACTCACCCGCTGCACCCCGCGCGGCGCGCAGCAGTTTACGGGCATTTCCTTCCGCGTGTCCATCGCCAAATACAGCGTTGCCGGCTACCAGCAGATCGGCGCCGGATTCAACTACTTCGGCGATGGTATCCAACCCAACGCCGCCATCGACTTCAATGCGATAGTGCAACCCAAGTTCATCGCGCAATTCGCAGAGCCGCCGAATTTTATCGAGCGAGAAGGGAATAAAACTCTGTCCGCCAAAACCCGGGTTGACGCTCATCACCAGAACGTGATGCACCATCGGTAGAATATCAATCAGCAGATCGACGCGTGTTGCCGGATTGATCACAACCGCCGGCTGCATTCCTTGCTGCGCGATCAATTCCAACGATCGATGCAGATGCCGGCACGCCTCATAATGCACGCTCACCCAATTGGCCCCGGCATCGGCCAGCGCCGGGATAAATTCGTCCGGATTTTCGATCATCAGGTGGCAGTCAAGCGGCAGCTTCGTCACCTTGCGCAGAGATGCCACCACAGGCGGACCGATGGTGATGTTCGGCACGAAATGGCCATCCATCACATCCACATGGATGACAGTCCCGCCACCGCGCTCCGCCGCCTGAATCTGCTCTGCCAGATGCGCGAAATCGGCGGAAAGAATTGAGGGTACAAGCTCCACCACTGTGCTTTTAGTCTATCAGCGGCAAAGGTGCCCAGTCGAAGTGCGGGTGCCGCAAGGTCCCGCCTTCGAGACCTGGCGAGTAAGCCTCTACACACAAATAATAATCAGCTGGGTGCCTCATCCTAGCCGCGTTCTTTGCGGCTAGGATGGGGCACGGCGATCCAATGCGGCAGGGCTGTAATCAATTAATGCGGGCAGGAAAGCTGGCTGCCAGTCCGCAACAGCGTCCATCCTCGAGTCACAGCCAACGCCTGTTCCCGGCAGGGCAGCAAAAAATAGACAGGATGCGGCGAGAACGGATCCCAGACATTGCTTCCCGGCACGATCCCCAACACGGGATAGTGACTTTCCAGGTCCCGGGGTAGCCAAGTCTGATCCGCGAGCGTCTGCTCAGGCAGAGCATCGAATGCAATGGCGTCGAATTTTTCGCCGTCGATCTCTGCATGGATTTCGTCCAGCAGCGATTGGCGGATTTGAGGGTTGCTTGGACGCAATGAGTCATGCAGCGCGGCAATGTCAGGGTGCCAAGGCTTGCCCCCTACAACCGCTTCATAAGGATTGGCCGGCAGGAACACGTCGCCGGGAAAAATGCGCAGCCACGAGACCAGTTCCTCCTGGGAAGCGGCGAGGTCGCGATGTGGAACGATATCATGCGGGTTGTAAACCCAGCTGATGAGTGGGATACAGACCGCGGCCAGCAGCAAAACGCGCGCTGGTTCCCGACAATTTTCAAGTGCCAGCGACGCGTCGATGCGCCCGAACGAAATTCCAAAGACTATGGCGAGAACCGCATAGACCGGCATGGAAGTGTTGCTGGTCGCGCCCGCATGCGCCTGCAAAAACCAGCAGAGGAAAAATGTCGAAATCGCGGCGAGCAGATAAAACCTCAGCATCAATGCGGGTGCCCCATGTCTCGCTTCTGAGACATGGGTGAGAATACCCGCCGCAATCACTAACAGCGCAACGCCGAATGGCGCGATCAATTGTGCTGGAACGTAGAACACGATTGGCCGCAGCAACAGGTCCGCATTGGCGCCCGGAACGGCAAAAGCATAGAACCAGAACCAGCCGTCTGTCGCGCGGTTCAGAAGCGTCGTGCTGACGCCCGCCATCAGGAGAAAACTTCCCACTCCGAACAGAAGCCGGCGCGGACGCTTCCAGTCCCAACAAAGCATGATCAGGGCCACGGGAAAAATGGTTTGTTTCGCCAGAAACGCCAGGGTCCACACCATCGCCGCAAAGGCCGGATGCAGGCGTTTTCCGCTTAGCCGCGTACACAGCAATGCCAGCAACAGCAATAAAATGTAGAGAGAATCCAACCGCCCGAGATCGAACCATTCGCGTGTCCAGGGGTAGGCGACGGCATACAGGCTCGCTCCGGAGAGCGCCGCCAGATGCCTGCGTTTTCGAGCGCCGCCTGTGTCTAAAAACACAAAAATGTAAATGATCGCAAGCGACCCGCATGTGCTCAACAAAGAGATGAGTCGCAATGGCAGGAAGCTCGGGCCTAGCAGGCGAACCGCCCATCCGGTGACATAATAGTAGGCGGGCGCGTACATGTACGGGATGAAGTGGAAGTTGGGTCGAACGTAAACCGGCAGCCCATGCGCCACCCTCTCGGCCGCCAGCAGCATCGGACCTTCCAGCTGCTCCAATGGAAATGGATAGCGCAAACGTCCCAGGCTGGCGATCAAAAACAACACAATCGGAATCAGCGCCAGCACGCCGACGATCGCTTCGAACCGGACACGCCACCTTTGCCCGGCAGCCGATGAAGAGGTGACAGAGGACGGTGTCGATCCCTGCTGAAACGCGGATTCACTCACGCGGGTGCTCCGCTCCACCGGAGATGGAAATCGACGCTGTGAGGTGCCGGTTCCATCCAACTTGTCTTCATGGAAGCTGACCCTCGCCCTAAATGTAGATGCATATTCGCTTGAGGCCAGAGTATCGGAAGCCTGCTCTGGAGTCGAGAATATCCAGAATGGATTCAAATGTCTCATGGATTTATCACTCCGCGGAGTGCAAGGAAGTCGAGGAACCTGCGGTCTTAGAGCGCGGATAGGCTTCGCAAAAACGCAGGGGTTTCCTGAAGGTCTTTCTGCCCGCAGAAGACCCGGGAAATGCCGCGCAGAATACGTGGGAGCGGAAAGGCTCCCTCATCTTCACGAAAGAATATCTCCCCGCTACGCTGAGCCTGCGGACGATAGTACCAGCGGGCCAGTAGCGAAAGATGCTCGCTCAACTGATCGGCAGACAATTTGCTGGCGCGCGCCTGAGCTTCCAATTCGTCGAGCACTAGTTGCAGCCGCTGTTCCAATTTGCCGCGCGGCAGCTTGGCTGAGCCAGGGATTGTTGCGGCTATGTCTGTAGAGGCCTGCAGCGCTTCCAACGGCGTCGGCTCCAGAAGCGTGGGGTGCGCAAACAGAGATGTAGAACCCGCGCGTTCATTCGGATGACGCATGCCTTCGACGGAATAGAAACCGGGCCCGAGAATTCTGCCGCCACGAACCAGAAAAATAGCGACATGGGTGGCCTCCGACTGAAGCGCCCGGTTTGATAGTTTCTCGACCCTAGCGGATGTCTGGACCGGCTGAAGTCTCTGCTGCACCGCCGGCTGAACAATGATTGCGTCCAGATCAGAGATCGGATGCACCAGCGGAGCCGCCTGTTGGGCAACCGCCCTCATCTTCTCCACGCGTTGATGCAGCCGCGCAGCTTTTTCAAAGTCCAGAGCCGAGGATGCCTCCTCGCGCTCTTTCTCCAAGTGGACAATCGTCGAACCGCCGCGTGAGGCAAAGTATTCCCGCACTCGTTCTGTTTCCAGGTCGTAGCGTTCGTCCGTGCATCCACGAAAACAGGGTGCCAGGCACATTTTCATTTCGGAGTAGACGCAGCCGGGAAATGCCGGGTCGGGACGCAGTTCTGGTATGCAGCGCCGCAGCTCGAAAAAATTCAGCGAATCGTCGAGAAACCGCTCCGCAGTCGCTCGCGATGGAAAAGGCCCATACGTCGAGGCCAACGCACGCTGTGTGACCCGATTTGTGACGTATATTCGTGGGTACGGATTCTCCGAAGCCAGCCGCAACAGCGCGGGCGGGCGCAGGTGCAGGCGTTTTTTCGCGCTCTCTCCATAGAATTCACGGTTCGTCTGCAGCAGCAGTAGGGAGGTCGCAAATTGGGAACCCACTTCGGAATAGTCAAGCCGCGCCACGCGTCCACCGAGATGCAGCCGTTTGGTGCCTGCAAACGCCGGCGCAAGCAGCCGCCGCAAACGCCGCCGCAGGTTGGCAGTTTTTGAAATGTAAGGATCGCTTTGCGCAGCATGACCGAAAAGGGCGAAAACGGCTGCGGATGACGGCAGGGTCTCCAGCCAATCGTCCAAAACATCTTCCGGTATGACAAGCGAATGTTCGAACACAGCCCGATTGTATCGGCTATCTCATGCCAAATGGCAGGCGCGAAACTGTCCGGCCCACCGTGCAAAAAAAATGGTTTTGCAGATTGCGACAACTTTATAGGTCATCGCATACAGCGACAGGAGAAACGGCTTAAGAGCTCGAACCCGACTTCACGGTGCTTGGACTCGAATTACCGGATGCACCAGAGCTGGTCGAGCCGGAGGTATTTGAAGACGAAGAGCTATCGGCCGCGCTTGCAGATGTAGAATCGCCAGAAGATTTCGTCCCGCCCGCGCTGTCACTTTTGCTTTCCGATTTACTGTCCGACGTGCCCTCGGACTTGTTTTCCGTTTTCTTCTCGGCACCATCAGCAGGCGCGGATTTGTTGCCGGATTTTGCGTAGTCGTTCACATACCAGCCAGCGCCTTTGAACTGGATCGCAGGGGCGGAGATCACCCGCTCCAGTTCTCCGCCGCATTTGGGACAAACCTTCTCGTGGGAAGCGCTGAAACTCTGGATCTTCTCCAGCCGCTGATGGCACTCCTTGCATTCGTATTCGTATAGCGGCATGAACGAAAACCTCGATGTGGTGCAAGTGAAAAGTAAGGCGGGTGCCCCAGGTCTCGCTTTTGAGACACGGGTTCTACTTCAGTTTAACCAGTCGTACGCTGCTGATGGGTTCAAGCGCGACCAATGCTTCAAGCGCATTTTGGATTTGCGAGCTTTCTGTCGATGTATCGACATGTACCACGGCCAGCGCCTCCCGCCTTCCATCTCCGGTTTTGGCGCCGTTGCCGACTTCAGCCCGGCCCAGCGCGAAGTTAGCGATGTTGATCGAATGATCGCCAAGGGTCGTGCCAATGCGGCCGATCACGCCGGGAACGTCCCGGTTGCGCATGAACAACAGCGTCCCTTCGAGCGGCGCTTCAATGTCGATGCCATCGCACGCCAGCAGTCGCGGAAATTTGCCATGCAGCACCGTTCCGCTGACCGTCATACTGCGCTGCGCCGCTTGCTCGCCCGAATGGACTGTCAGCTTGAGCACACTCCCTACGCCACCGGATGCAATTTCATCCTTTTGCTCGTGAACATGGATGCCCTGTCCCTCCGCGACCGAAGACGCATTGATTCGGTTTGCATGGCCGGAGCTGCCCAAAAGTCCGCAGAGGGCTGCATTGCGGATCATCTCCGTGCGCATCTCCGCCAAAGCACCGGAATACGCGATGTGGATGCTTTCGATCTTGCCATCGAAGGTCGTAGCGAGGAATTTCCCCAGCCGCTCGCCCAGTTCGAGGTAGGGTGCCATGGCGCTGTATTCCTCATATGAAAGGGAAGGAAAATTGACAGCGTTCTGGACCACACCGGTGGTGAGATACGCGCGCACCTGTTCGGCAATCTGGATTCCAACCGCCTCCTGTGCCTCCGCCGTGGAACCTGCAATGTGCGGCGTCAAAATCACGTTCTCCAGCGCGAAAAATGGCGAATCTTTCAGCGGTTCCTTGCGGAACACATCGAGCGCCGCTCCACTCACTTGTCCGCTTTTGATCGCATCGGCCAGCGCCTCTTCGACTATCAACTCACCGCGCGCGCAGTTGACGATGCGCACGCCTTTCTTCATGGTGGCCAGTGTGGCCGCGTTGATGATCCCTTCGGTGTCCGGTGTCAGACCCACGTGCAGCGTCAGATAGTCGGCCTCGCGAAATACCTCGTCCAGAGACGTCAGGCGCGCCCCGTATTCGCGGGCAATCGCGGCCCGCTCTTTCGGCCTCTCGGAGACGAACGGGTCGTGGCCTATCAGTTCCATCCCAAACACGCGTGCCCGCCGCGCAACTTCAAGCCCAACCCGGCCCATGCCGACGATACCCAACGTCTTGCCGCGCAACTCGAAACCCTGAAGAGATTTCTTTTCCCAGAGTCCCGCATGCATGGTGGTATTCGCGCGGGGAACCATACGGGCAAGGGAAATCATCAGCGCCAGCGTCAGTTCGGCCACTGCCACGGCATTCGCGCCGGGCGTGTTCATCACCACAATGCCGTTGCGGGTCGCCGCGTCGGCATCGATGTTATCAACGCCCACCCCCGCGCGGCCAATCACCCGCAGCTGCGGCGCGCTTTCCAGCAGTTTCGCGTCCACCTGCACGGCGGACCGGACCACCAGCGCGTCGGCATCGGCCAGCTCCGCCGCAAGCCCGTTTTTGATCTGGTCATGCGTGACAACGTTCCACCCGTCGGCATTGGCAAATACGGCAACAGTAGCTGGCGAGACTTTTTCTGCAAGAACAACCTTCATGATTTCATTCCCATCGTTGGTTCTAAGATTTTCGCTTCTGAGTGGCATAGTCACCGGGCGCCCCAGGTCTCGCTTTTGAGACCTGGGTGAGTATCTCAACAGGGAAGGTTACTAACGAACCGCCGCAGTCTCCAGCGAAGCGTTAGAACCCGCACGGCTGCGCTCCGCGAACATTTTCTGCGCGGCGGTCAGCGCATCCCCCAGCGCAAATCCCTTCACCTGTAGCGTGTCTGCGGTAACCTGTTCCAGCGCGCCCAGCAGCGCCAGCGTGTCCAGCGGATCGAAAAATCCAAGGTGCGCGATGCGGAATATCTGACCTTTCATCTCTCCCTGGCCATTGGTCGCGATAGCGCCGAAACGCGACTTCAGTTCTTTCACGATCACTCCGGAGTCGATCCCCTCAGGCGGCAGCACGGCAGTAACCGCGGCAGCGGGCGCGGTCGGGGCGAACAGGCGCATTCCCAATGCTGGTACCGCGGCGCGGGTCATGGCGGCGCAGGTTTCGGCATTCTCCACTAGCAACACACGTCCCCGCGCAAGGTCCCCACCCGCTTGCGCGCCGATGTATTCGAACGCAGCTCCCAGCGCGGCAATCAGCGCCACGCCTGGCGTGTAAGCGGACTCGCCCTTGGCAGCGGCCTTCCGTTCTTTCCGCAGGTCGAAGTAATAGCGAGGATTTTTTGTAGTTTCCATGCGCTTCCATGCGCGTTCGCTGGCGGCAAGATAGGCCAGGCCTGGCGGGATCATTACCGCTTTCTGCGATCCGCCAATCAGCACATCGATGCCCCAGCCATCCATATCGAGGTGCGTGGTGCCGAGGCCTGTAATCGCATCGACAACCAGCAGAGCCTCGCTTCCGGCACTGCGCAGCAACTCCGCCACCGCGCGCACGTCATGGCGCACGCCGGTCGAGGTCTCCGTGGCCTGCATCAGCACAACTCGGGTGTCGTCGCGAAGCGCCTTGCGGACAGCTTCCATCGAAAACGTCTCGCCGTAGGGCGCACTGACCAAGTCGGGCTGGCAGCCGAAAGCTTTCGCCAAGCCAGTCCAGCGTTCGCCGAATTTTCCAGCCGCCAGCACCAGCACCCGGTCGCCCGGAGAGGTCAGGTTCGACACCGAAGCTTCCATCGCTCCCGTACCGGAGCTGGTCAGCAGAACGACATCATTCTGCGTGCCCACAAATGTGCGGAGCTGACCGAGCACGCGCTGATACAGCGCCCGGAACTCAGGGGTGCGGTGGTGGATGTCGGCGGCGGCCATGGCAAATTGAGCGGCGGGCAGCAAAGGCGTAGGGCCGGGAGTAAACAGACGAGTCTTGCGGAACGTTTCCTGTGGCATGCACTGATTTTACTGAAAGAACAAATGCGGCGCTAAGCTTTTATACTGAAAGCTTGCATAGTTTGTATCGTAGATGCGGCTGGGTGTCGCATTCTAGCCGCGTTCTTTGCGGCGAGAGTGGAATAAAGGAGATATTTACCCGGCAACGGGGAGAGGGATTGAAATGAGTTTGACCGAGAAGGTGCATCAAGACATGGTCGCGTCGATGAAAGCCCGTGAAACGGATCGCCTGTCCACGCTGCGAATGATGAAAACAGCGCTCAAAAATAAAGAAATCGACAAGCGTGCACCGCTGACGGATGCGGAAGCCGGCCAAATCCTCGTGACCATGGTGAAACAGCGGCGGGAATCCATTGAGCAATTCACCAAAGGCAATCGTCCGGAACTGGCCGCAAAAGAAGCCGCTGAAATCCCGATTATTGAAAGCTACATGCCGAAGGCGGCAGGAGAAGCTGAGATTCGCGAAATGGTCGCCGCCACGATCGCGGAAATGTCAAGCAACGGACAGCGCCCGTCCGCCAAAGAAATGGGCAGCGTGATGAAGGCCGTGCAAGCAGTAATTCAGGCAGCAGGTCTGCGCGCAGACGGCAAGCAGGTCAGCGATCTCGTAAAGAAGGCGCTTTCTTCGTCGTAGAAAGTCATTCGCAAATAAAGAGGTAAAAAGGTAAGTAATAGACAAATAGATTTATCATTCCGAGCGTAGCGAAGTCGAGGAACTTTCCGCTCTGCATGAGGATCGGCGCTCCGGATCTCGTGCCGAGCAGATCATCTAGCGGTGGACTTGCCTGCCCGCTCACCCAGCGCCTTTTCCGGCATCACAACAACGATGGTGCCGTCTGGAATGGACCCCTCCAAAAGAGAGATCTTCCCTTCTTTCACAATGCCGCGCAAAGGACGCACCGGCGGTGCAATATCGGTGGCGATTGCCAAGGCTGTCTTCGTCTCCGCCTTCCGCCGCATCCCGCGATCCATGGCTTGGTTGGCCAGTTCGTCGGCTCTCTTGTTTTTTCCCCGCAGAACATGCTCAATCTGAAACGCCTCCAGTTTCGCGGCGCGTCGTTTGGCTTCCTCATACAGAGGACGCAGTTCGGGGCTTTGCACCCGATATTGGCCGCGCATCTGCTTGACCATTAACTCCGAGTCCGAAACTATTCGCAGACGGCTCAATCCATGCGCCAGCGCGTATTCCAGGGCTGCCAGCATGCCGGAGTATTCCGCGACATTGTTGGTGCGCATGCCAATGAATTCGCTGAGTTCGGCCAGAACGGACCCCTCTTCCGCCTGGATTACGACGCCGTAACCGGACGGCCCGGGATTGCCGCGGGAGCCGCCATCCGTAAAGGCGACAGCCCAGCCAAGTACTTTCGAATCAAGGCGCGAATCGGCTCCAAACATGGAAGATTGCGGCCTGCCGGCGGAAAAGTCGGATTTTAAGGTCATCGGCCCCAGTCTATCGGATTCCATCAGCTAGATTCATGAACAACCAACGCGAGCCGAAAGTTCGCGAGAAGCGGCCCGCCCAGGAGACCCTGCCCGGCTTACCTTTGACAAAATAAATCGTCTTAATCATTGGAGAGACTTACATGGAGCTGCCACGACTAGCAGTTTTGCCGCTGGATACACTCTCACGACCTCACCCGTCGCCTGCCACTCCCCGCATACAATCGAAAGCGAGAATGTACGCCGATAGTTCAGCGCGGGTGCAGGACGCGGAATTGATCCGCGAGGCGCAAAAAGGCTCGCGGGCGGCCTTTGACGTCCTAGTGCGCCAATACGATCAGGCGGTCCTGCGTCTGGCCATGCACCTTACCGGTTCAGAGCAGGATGCGCAGGACATCCACCAGGAAGCGTTTCTGAAGGCATATCGCCACATCGGCAGTTTTCGGTTCGAGTGCTCGTTTTATACATGGATTTACAGGATCGTCACCAATCTCTGTCTCGACCATTTGCGGCGGCGCAAGACGCGGAGGGAAGACTCCGCCGTGATAATCGACGCCACCGGCGAAGAGCACGATACCATGATCAACGTCTCGGACGAGCGCGCCATGGCGAATCCGGACCGCGAGCTGGAACGAAAGATATTGAGCCGTCAAATTCAGGCAGCATTGGAAAAGTTGACCCCGCGCGAGCGGACTGTGTTTGAACTGAAACACTACCATGGCCTGCGTTTGCGGACCATCGGAGAAATGTTGAATACAACGGAAGAAACAGCGAAAAATACGCTGTTCCGTGCCACGCGCAAGTTGCGTACGCAGCTTGCGGAACTGCGTTAGACAGTCGGTAGATAATGATTCAATCTAATTTCGGCACCAATTTCAGGAGCAGGCCATGAAATGCGATTTCGCACAGCAATATATCGTGCAATACATCTACGGAGAGTTGGCCGACGAAAGCTGCCACGATCTTGAGCAACACGTCGCCGGTTGTGAGCGTTGCCGTCATGAGCTTCAAGCCTATGAAGCGTTGCGTCACGCCATGTCCCTGGCGCCCATCGACGAGCCTTCCGCCAGCTTTCTGGCCGAGAGTCGTATCCGTCTGGACGACGCATTAGACCAGCTGCCGTCACCCAGTCCATGGCTGCGGATGCAGACGGAATTTTTCGGCTTCTTCGCCCAGTTGCGAGCGGCGCCGGGAGTGGCAGTGGCATTGGCTGTTGTAGGACTTGGCATCGGAACAACGGCCGGACACTATTGGAATTGGAAACACACCGCTGTCGCTCCACAATCCGTTCAACTCGCGGCCCCCGCGGTAGCGACTGCCGCCGCGCCCTCTGTAGTCAACGTAAGCGGCATCGTCCAGCACCCCAACACCCATATGGTAGAGGTGCATTTTAACCAGATGGTGCCGGCCACCATCGAAGGTTCCATAGACGATCCGGAGGTTCGGAAGCTGCTGTTGATGGCGACCGGAAATACTGTCGATCCGGATGTGCAGAGTAATTCCGTCGGCCTGCTGGCAAAGCAGTGCAAAGCCGGCCATTACTGCGACGGCGTCCCTGTGCGGACTGCGCTGATGGTGGCATTGCGTTATGATCGCGACCCGGGAGTGCGACTGACAGCCTTGGAGGGCCTTGAGCCCTACGTCGCCGAAGACGCGCATATCCGTGACGCCGTACTTGAGTCGCTGATGAATGACCCCAGTCAGCTCATCCGCAACCGTGCCCTGCAGATGTTGGAGCCGGTCCAGGCAGACAGCAGCGTGCGAATGGTCTTGCACACGGTTTCGACGCAGGACGACAATCCAGCCATGCGCGAGGCTTCACTGAAGGTGCTGCAGGCTATTCCTCCCACAGAGTAGTTGGCGTTGCGCAGCCAGGTCTGAGTTGAGCAGCACGTAATGTAAGCTGATCCAAAGTTATTTCGGTCGAAAATGACGCGAGTCATTCTGAGCAAAGCGAAGAATCAAGAGGGTGATCGCAATGCTACCCAGGCAAATACCTTCTGAATTTTCAATTCCGCTGCGCGGAGTTTACCGGAGCGAAGCTGGAGTGTTCAGAACGGTTCCAATTGCCGATCACATTGACTGAATCCGGTCTACACCTGAAAAATTGCGCATGAAACTACGATTTTTATTATCGAGTGTTGTCTGCCTGGCGCCACTGGTTCTGCCGGTGACCACTCCGGCATTTGCTATCGCCAGCCTGCATCGCCATGGCGGCGGGTATCTGGGGGTGGATTTCGAAAATCTAACCAGTCAGCAGAGAGCAAAGCTGGAAGTGCCTGCCAAAGAAGGCGTCGCCATTGCTGCCGTGGATCACGATGCACCCGCGGGCAAAGCCGGCCTGCGTAGTAACGACGTGATCGTAAAGCTCAATGGCAAAAAGGCCCAGCATGCCGAGGACCTGAGAGAAGCTCTACTTAAAATGGATCCTGGCCAGCGAGTGGTTCTTGACATTCTGCGTGATGGTCATGCGCTTGAAATCACAGTCGTGCTGGCCGATCGCAAGACGGTGGAGCAACTGGCATGGTCGCAGCACTATACGGTGCCAGACCCGAAGGAGCAGCCAGCAACCCAGACAAGCTTTCTCGGTGCTGTGCCCGCGGAAATCGGCAAGACCTTTAGTTCCAATGGCGGCCTGATGAGTTACATCCCCGGTACGCTGCCCTACACAGGAATTGTGTTCGATGTCATGAGCCAGCAACTGGCCAAGTATTTTGGCCTGAGAAATTCAACCGGGCTGCTGGTGAAAAGCGTCGACCCGGATAGTCCCGGAATACGCGCCGGTTTGCAGGCGGGAGATGTGATCTGCAAGGCGAACGACGCGCCCACGAGCTCCCGCAGCCGGTGGGGTCGCGTGCTGAAGGACAACCGGCACGACGCGATCAAGCTGCAAATTCTGCGCAACAGGCAGCCGCAAACCCTGGTGTTGACTTTAGCTGGAAGCAAGTCTTAAGCGCGTGAATGGCGAACGGTTTAGCGTTCGCCATAGCGGCGATCTGAACAGAGTCCTGCGTCGCTGTTCCTCTATGTGCTGCTGTGATTCAATAACTATATGGCTACACGCACCCACAGTCTGGGCCGCCGCCGAAAGGCTGCCGCTCGCCGAGTACGCGAACTGGCCTCGATTGCCTATGCGCTTGCCTCGGCCAGTCATCCATATATGGCGCATATCGTCCCCATGCGCCGCTGTAATCTCGCATGCACCTATTGCAATGAGTTCGATGATATTTCCGACCCCGTGCCGTTGCCGGAGATGCTGCGCCGTATCGATGATCTGGCGCGGCTTGGTACCAGCGTAATTACGATCTCCGGCGGAGAGCCGCTGCTGCATCCCGAGCTGGATGAAATCATTGCCCGTATTCGTCACCATGGCCGCATTGCAGGCATGATCACGAACGGCTATCTCCTGATGCCGGACCGGATCGCGCGTCTCAATCGCGCCGGACTCGACCACATGCAGATTTCGATCGACAACGTACAGCCGGATGAGGTCTCAAAGAAGAGCCTCAAGGTGCTCGATAAAAAATTACAGATGCTGGCGGAGCATGCCGACTTCCACGTCAACATCAATTCCGTCGTGGGCGGCGGCATCAAGTATCCGCAGGACGCATTGACGATTGCGCGCCGCGCGCTGGAACTGGGCTTCACTTCGACCATCGGCATCATTCACGATGGTGACGGCCAGTTGAAGCCTTTGCGAGACGAGGAGCGGAATATTTTCTATCTGGTCAGGGACTTAAGCAAAAAGAACTATTCCCGCTTCAATCACTTCCAGGAAGCCATTGCCAATGGCGAGCCGAACGATTGGCGCTGCCGCGCCGGAGCGCGTTATCTGTACATCTGCGAGAACGGTTTGGTGCACTATTGCTCCCAGCAGCGCGGCTGGCCGGGAACTCCCCTTTCCGACTACCGGCGCGAAGATGTTGAGCGAGAATTTCTGACCCAAAAAACCTGTGCGCCCAACTGTACCATTTCCTGCGTTCACCAGGTCTCTTACATCGACCACTGGCGCGCCCCGCAGACCTCCGAGATTTCCCCGGGCATGCCCCAAGAACAGGCGCGGGATCTCGTCAATATTCAAATTTGATGAAAATTCAATTCAATTTTGAAGAGAACTGCCGCTGAAGTGATGTGGCCATCGACTACGCCAACGGTGAAACCGCGCTAAACCTTCTTGCCCTTTTTGGCTGCGGCTTTGCGCTTCTCGACCCAGCCAGGTTTGACCGCCTGCCGCGCGCGGCCCAGAGCCAACGCTCCTGACGGAACGGGCTCGGTGATGCAGGATGCGGCGGCTACGTAGCTGTTATCTTCCAGCGTGACAGGCGCGACCAGCGTCGAATTGCTGCCGACAAAAACGCCGTCTCCAATTTGTGTAGGGTGTTTGTCAACGCCGTCATAATTGCAGGTGATCACCCCCGCTCCGATGTTGCAGCCGGTCCCAATTTTCGCGTCTCCAAGGTAGGCTAGATGGTTGGCTTTCGAATGGTCTCCCAAGTGGGTTTTCTTGGTTTCCACGAAGTTGCCGACGTGTGCCTCGCGTCCAATATGACTCTCTGGCCGGAGGTGCGCGAAGGGGCCAATCGATGCGCCTTCCTCAATGGTCGCTTCATCGAGCACGCAGCTATTTCGGACCAGGACATTGTTGCCCAGCGTTGAATTCTGAATCACGGAATAGGACCGGATGCGGCAGTCTTCTCCAATACTCGTCTTGCCAAGCAGTTGGACGTACGGTTCGATGACAGTATCCTGTCCGATTGACAGCATGCTGTCAATCACGCAGGTTTCGGGGCGGAAGATGGTCACTCCCAGGGCCATCAGGCGATGAGCGGTTGCCAGACGAATTGCCGCATCCAACTGCATCATCTCGGCTATCGTATTCGCGCCCAGCACTTCCGTGGCATCGTCTATTTCCAGCGCAACGACCCGTTCGCCCGCTGCCCGGAGAATGGCCGCCATGTCGGTCAGGTAATACTCGCCGTGCGCATTGTTGGATTGAAGAGAATCGATGTACCGGTAGAGTGTTTCGGTACGGAATGCATAGATTCCAGAGTTGATTTCGCCGAGCTTTTGCTGGTCTGGCGTCAATGCCTTTTGCTCGACAATCGCCGTCACTTCCGCTCTGGTTGGCGCAACCCGCAGTATGCGGCCATATCCAAGGGGGCTTTCCGGGCGCGCGGTCAAAATCGTCATGGCCGCTTGTTGTGTTTCGTGAAATTCGCACAGCCGTTCGATAGTTTCCGTCCGAATGAGCGGTACGTCCCCGGAGAGAACCAGCAGATCGCTACATCCCCGGACTGCTTCCCGCAGGCACTGGACAGCATGGCCGGTGCCAAGCTGCTCTGCCTGCCGGATGAAATTCACTCCGGTGGCCGCGACCGCCTGCTCCACTTCGTCCGCCTGATGCCCGACAATTATGAAGACATGCTCCGGCGGCGTCATCTTCAGAACCGCGTCGATGACGTGCTGCAGCAGGGGCTTGCCGCCGATTGAATGCAGAACTTTGGCGCGTTTCGATTTTAGCCGCGTACCCTTGCCCGCAGCCAGAATTGCAATCGCAAAACGGTTGTCATCCATCACTCCCTCATCGTCTCACAGGGCTGTGCGTTGGAGCCGCTCCGGCGGCATCTCTCGCTGGGCGAAAATGTTAATTGAGAAAGTAAGCATCGGCCAAGCCGGGCATCTGAATATTCAGGCAAGATAGAGGGTGCAGGAGGATCAAGCATGCTGTTATCTGTTCGCGGTTGTTCCCGGGTTTTGTCCTTTCTAAGCGTTTTATGCCTGACGTGCGCCGTGGGGTGCAATGGCTGTGGTTCGAGCACGAACTCGGTCAGCGGTTCAGGCAGTTCGATGGGAACCGGTAGTGTGAGCGGGAGCGGCGGCTCAGGCGGGGGCAATCCGCCGCCGGCATCCGGCGTGGCACAGGTGCTGACCTATCACAACGACAATACGCGCGCGGGTGAGAACATTCAGGAGACCACGTTGACAACGGCCAACGTAAACTCCGCCACCTTCGGCAAACTAGGCTTTTATCCGGTCGATGGCAAGGTGGATGCAGAACCGCTCTATGTGCCTGCGGAGAACATCAACGGTGCGAATCACAACGTGCTGTACGTGGTGACGGAACACGATTCCGCGTATGCCTTCGATGCCGATAATGGAACGGTACTGTGGCACGTCTCCGTGGCGGGAGCAAATGAGACATCTACGGATTCGCGCAATTGCAGCCAGGTGACGCCGGAGATCGGCGTTACATCTACGCCGGTCATCGACTTGAAGGCGGGAACGCACGGGACGATGTATGTTGTCGCAGCGTCGAAGGACAGCAGCGGCAATTACTATCAGCGCTTTCATGCGCTCGACATCACGACTGGCGCGGAAACGGCCGGAAGCCCGGTGACGGTCGCGGCCACGTATCCGAGCACCGGACCGGAAAGCTCCAATGGGCAGGTCGTTTTCGATCCGAAACAATATAACGAGCGGGCTGGGCTTCTGCTGCTGAATGGAGTGGTGTACCTGGCGTGGTCGTCGCATTGCGACATCGAACCCTACACGGGTTGGGTGATGGGATACAGCCAGGGCAACCTGGCGCAGACGAGCGTGTTGAACCTGACGCCGAACGGCTCGGAGGGATCCGTCTGGCAGTCAGGTGCTGGGCCGACGGCGGACTCGAGCGGCAACATTTATTTTCTCGATGCGAATGGGACCTTCGATACGGCGCTCAACGCCAGCGGGTTTCCTTCCAAAGCCGATTATGGGAACGCCTTTATGAAGCTCTCGACCGCCGGCAATAAGCTGGCTGTGGCGGACTATTTTGTGATGTCGAATACGATTGCGGAGTCGAATGCCGATCAGGATCTCGGCTCCGGTGGGGCAATGCTGCTGCCCGACCAGACTGATGGTTCGGGTACCGTGCGTCATCTTGCCGTGGGCGCGGGGAAGGACGAAAACATTTATGTGGTCGACCGCGACAACATGGGGAAATTTAATCCAACTAGCAACAACATTTATCAGGAATTGCCGAAAGCGCTTAACGGTGCAGAGTTTGGCATGCCGGCCTACTGGAACAATACCGTTTACTACGGCGCGGTAGGAGATGTGATTCGCGCCTATCCCATCTCGCAGGCGAAGCTGGCAACTGCACCCGGTTCGCAGACAACGCACACATTTCCGTATCCCGGAGCGACGCCCAGCGTTTCTTCCAATGGCGCATCGAACGGCATCGTGTGGGTCGAAGACAACAGTAACCCGGCGGTGTTGTACGCCTACGATGCGACCAATCTTGGGCATGAACTGTATGACAGCAACCAGGCCGCGAACGGACGCGATCAGTACGGGGCAGGAAACAAATACATTACTCCGATGATTGCGAATGGAAAGGTGTTCGTTGGGACGACAAACGGCGTGGCGGTGTTCGGGCTGCTGAAATAGCGCAATGAGAATAGAAAAAGCATGGTGAAACCGTTCCGCCTGCTGGCGCTGATGTTAGTTACTGGAGTTCTTTCAGTCGCTTTCGCACAGCCTCGCACGGCAGTGGTGAAGCTTTCGTTCGGGACTGACCTTGGGCCGATGGAGATGGATCGTATGTCGCTCGGTCAGGGCGGTCTGTCGCCGGAACCTATGTGGGACAGCCGCGTGGCGGAAGTACGCGCACTCCATCCGCGTTTGATTCGGCTATTTGTGCAGGAGTATTTCGATCTGCTCCCGCAGCGCGGGCACTATCAATTTGACAAGCTCGATCCATCGGTCGATGAGATTGTGCGGGCGGGCGCCCGACCGCTGATGAATATCGACTTCAAGCCCAGGGTGCTATTTCCGGTGGTCGATCAGGACATCGTCGAACCACGCGACTACGGCGGATGGGAGGACCTTGTTTTTCACCTGGTGAGTCATTACAAAGAGCGGGGCCTGAAGGGACTGTATTGGGAGATTGGAAACGAGCCCGATATCGGTGAGACCGGTGGCACGCCTTATCGTTTTCAACCGGCGAACTACGTGCGCTATTACAAGCACACAGTGACGGCCATTTTGCGGGCCGACCCAGACGCGCACGTAGGCGGGCCAGCGGTCGCAAACTGGAAATCTCCGCTTCTGCCGGCATTGATTGCTTTCTGCGCCCGGAATAAAGTGCCGCTTGATTTCGTCTCATGGCACACCTACAACAGTCATCCGTCGGAGATTGAAGCCACGATCAAGAATGTGAAGGCTCTTCTCGTCCCGTACCCGGCCATCCATCCTGAAACGGTCCTGGACGAGTGGAATATGTCTCTGACAGAGCCGCCCAAAGATCCGCGCATCCAGCCAGCTTTTGTTGCTGAAACGGTGTGGAGGATGAAAGAGTCCGGTCTGAGTCTCTCCTGCTACTATCACATCCGCGATTACCACGTTGATCGCGCCGTTTTCGCGCCGTTCTTCTCCCAGGCCGGTGCCTCGGGGATGGCCCTCTGGTGGAATCGCATGCCGCAATATGACGGCCTGTTCGATTATCAGAACGTTGTACGTCCTGCGTATTTTGCGTTTGAACTGCTCTCGCGGCTGACGGGGGATCGCCTGGCAGCAGAGTCGGACGACCGGGCGGTTCACGCATTTCTGACGTATGACAAATCGTATGGAGTTTACAGTCTGCTGGTATGGAACTTCTCCGCTGAACCTGTCGCGGTGGAGCTGGAACCGCACAATCTGACTGCGGAGTTGATGGCCAAGCGCCGCATGCTGGACGCGGACGCGCCTTCGAATGATGAGAATGCCCGTTTACGTCCGCTGGACGATGTGAAGCTGCGCCCGGGATCACCAACGAAAATTCAATTGGAACCGTACGGCATGCAGTTTTGGTCGCTCGAGAAGAACTCACATTAGAGTGAATCCGCTTTTGAGAAAATCAGATCCGGGGTTGGCTCCGCGGAAGGCGACCCGTGTTCCGTCAATCTATATTTTGGCAGGTGAAATGAGCGTTTTATTCTGCCCAGCGGCGGAAGATCAGGGCGCCGTTGGTGCCTCCGAAGCCGAAGGAGTTGGACAGCGCCACGTTGACCTGGGCCTGGATGGGCTTGTTCGGGATGTAATCGAGCGTGCAGGCGGGATCGGGGTCTACGAGGTTCGTGGTGGGGGGCAGCTCGCCTTTTTGCATGGCAATGATGGTGATGCCCGCTTCCAGACCGCCTGCGCCGCCCAAAAGATGTCCGGTCATTGACTTAGTGGAGCTGATCTTTAGCTTATGACTGGTGGCGTGTTCGCCGAACACTGTGGCAATGGCAGCCGACTCCAGCGCGTCGCCGAGAGGCGTCGAAGTAGCATGGGCATTCACGTAGTCGATCTCATGCGGCTGAATGCCTGCGGTTTTGATGGCGTTGCGCATGGCGCGCGCGCAGCCCTCGCCCTCCGGCGCCATGCTGGACATGTGATACGCGTCCGCGCTCATACCGTAGCCAATGATCTCGGCTAAGATGTTTGCGCCGCGTGCCCTGGCGTGCTCCAGCTCTTCGAGAATCAGGATGCCCGCGCCTTCGCCGATGACGAAGCCATCGCGGTCTTTGTCGAAGGGGCGGCAGGCGTGCGTGGGGTCGTCGTTGCGCGTGGAAAGAGCGCGCATGGCGGCAAATCCGCCGACACCCATGGGGGTGATGGCGGCTTCCGCTCCGCCGGCAATCATCACGTCGGCGTCGTCGCGCTCGACTACCCGGTATGCATCGCCGATCGAATGAGCACTGGTGGTGCAGGCTGTTGCGGTGGCTTCGTTCGGACCCTTCGCTCCGTAGCGGATGCTGACCTGTCCGGCGGCAAGGTTCACGATGGCGGCTGGAATAAAGAATGGAGAAATCTTGCGCGGACCACCGGCCAGCATGGCGCTGTGCTCACGCTCAATAATGTCAAAACCGCCGATGCCGGAGCCGATATGGACGCCCACGCGCTCGGCGTTCTCCGGCGTAATCTTCAGGCCGGAGGATTCAATTGCTTCGTGGGCGGCAGCGAGCGCAAAATGGATGAAGCGGCCCATTTTGCGTGCTTCCTTCTTCTCAATAAAAACGTGCGGGTCGAAGTTCTTGACTTCCGCCGCAAATGTGACGGAAAAGCCGTGCGTGTCAAAGGCTGTGATGGGGGCCATGCCGCTCTGGCCCGCCAGCAGATTGTTCCATACCTCGGTTGCAGTTTTACCAACTCCGCAAATGAGGCCAATGCCTGTGACAACGACACGCCGCTTCAAGACTAGTTGCCGCCTTTACCGTTCTTCTTGATGTAATCGACAGCGTCCTGCACCGTTTTGATCTTTTCAGCTTCCTCGTCGGGAATCTCGAGGTCGAACGCCTCTTCGAACTGCATTACCAGCTCGACGACATCCAGCGAATCCGCTCCAAGATCTTCCTGAAAAGATGCAGTGGGAGTGACTTCCGCTTCATCGACTTGTAGTTGCTCCACGATAATCTGTTTCACTTTCTCTTCAACGGCCATTTCTATCTCCTAAACCTTTTGTTGTACCCGCGAATACCTGGCTCCAGCGTGGACATGGCATTGACCGGATTTGCCTTCGGCGAGGTAAATCCGCAGTGACAAGCCTTGTCAGGATACTTCATTCAGACTACAGGGAAACCTCCAATAGAAGCGCACCTACCTGTCTCCGGCATCCATGCTCGAAATTCGAGTGTACTGAGCGCCTCCGCCAGTGTAAAGCGGCTACATACCGCCGGCGGCGGATACGGTGGAATGGGTTGGCACTTCGCCGCCTGCGGCGCGGCCCGGTACGATGAAAGTAGAGGCCAATCAGGATGGATATCGCAGCGGTACTGGGAATTGCGTTGCTGGGGATGTTGGCCCTGGCGGCGGGCTGGCTACTGGGTAGCCGTGCTGGCAGGGCTGCGGCCACTCCGACGATGGAAGCCCTGCGCGAGAGCAAGGGAGAACTGGAGCGCCTGCGCGGAGAGCGGGAGCCGATGCTGGCTGCTCGAGCGGCGTTCCAACAGCAGGCCGAGGAGTTGCGTCGTCAGAATGAGGAGCAGAAGAGCGAACTCGCAAATCTTCGCCGTCAATGCAGCGAGCTGACCACGGAGGCGACTCGGGTCCAGGAACAGTTAAAAGCAGGCTATGCCGCCCTTTCCAGCGAACGCGAGCTGCTGACCGCAGCCCGGGAAAAATTGACCGACACATTCAAATCGCTGGCGGGGGACATTCTCAAGGAAAACAATGCGCAGTTTCTTGGGATTGCCAATCGGGAACTGTCCGCGAAAGAACAATCGATCGAAAAACTTTTGTCTCCGGTACGCGAAACACTGGGCAAGATGGAGGCGCAGACGCAGCAACTGGAAACCAGACGCGTCGAGGCCTATACGGAAGTTTTGACGGAAATTAAAAACATCCAGAAAACACACGAAACGCTGCGCCAGGAGACAACGCAGCTGGTGCAGGCGCTACGTGCGCCCAAGGCGCGCGGCAACTGGGGCGAGCTACAGCTGAAGCGTTGCATCGAGTTTGCCGGCATGGTGGAGCATTGCTCATTCGACACTGAGGTGTTTCTGCGCGCGACAGAGGATCCGGCCCAGCGGCCGGATGTAGTGGTTCAGTTGCCGAATGGGCGCGCAATTATTATCGATGCCAAAACGCCGCTCGACGCCTATCTCACGGCAACGAGCGCCGTCGATGAAATTCAGCGGGCAGTATATTTGAAAGCCCATGCAACACAGGTGCGCACGCATTTGTCGCAGCTCGGCGGAAAACAATACTGGCAGCGCTTTCAGAATTCCCCGGACTTTGTCGTGTGCTTTCTGCCGAGCGAGGTGCTTTTCAGCGCGGCGCTGGAGCAGGATCCCAGCCTGATCGAAATTGGCAGTCAATTAAACGTGATTCTCGCTACGCCCACTACGCTGATAGCCTTGCTGAAGGCCGTAGCCTATGGCTGGCAGCAGATGGAAATTACGCGTAATGCAATTGAGATTTGCAAGGCGGGAGAAGACCTCTACAGAAAACTGGCGGGGACGCAGGAACATTTCACAAAAATGGGCAACGCGCTAAGCAGTTCGGTCAGGCATTTCAACAATCTGGTGGGAGCCGTTGAAGGAAGAGGCAGCGTATTTTCGCTTGCCGCCAAGCTGCATGAGCTGAAGATTGGTCAGGAAGAAATTGCCGAAGTGATGCCGATTGAAACCGCGGCGCGTAGTTTGCAGTCGGATCACTGGGAGGAGCCGATCGCGCTGGCGGCAGCAGAAGAAACATCGGAGGAATAATTTCGGCTTGATGGTTCTTTGAACTTGGGCTCTGAATTTTGTCATGCTAAGGTGGGTCGATTCCAGACTTCGGTGGAGATATCCTCCGCGACGAGGCAAATTGAGGAGGGACTCGAAGGATGCCTGTGCGCAATAAAGAACCTCATCGGATTGGGCGACTTGGCTGGCTGCGAGCGGCAGTCCTGGGCGCGAATGACGGCATACTTTCTACCGCCAGCCTGGTGCTGGGCGTCGCGACAGCGCACACGAGTCATAGCAATGTGCTGGTGGCAGGCGTTGCGGGTCTGGCGGCTGGGGCAATGTCGATGGCGGCGGGTGAATATGTCTCCGTCCACTCCCAGGCGGATAGTGAACAAGCCGAGCTGGAGCTGGAACGAAGAGAGTTGAGAACCGATAACAGGGGCGAGCATAAGGAGCTGGCGGCAATTTACGTTGCTCGCGGTCTCGAGCCTTTGCTGGCGAAGCAGGTCGCGCAGCAGTTGATGTCGCATGACGCTCTCGAAGCGCATGCGCGCGATGAGCTCGGAATCACCACAACGAACGCTCCGCGTCCCATCCAGGCGGCACTCGCCTCGGCTGCTAGTTTCGCTGTCGGGGCAGCTCTGCCGTTACTAGTCACCGCCCTGGCGCCGGAGAAGATTCTGATCTATCTGGTGGCAGGGACTTCGCTGCTGTTTCTCGCCTCTCTGGGAGCACTAGCAGCACGGGTCGGGGGCGCGAAGGTAATGGCGGGCGCATTTCGTGTCACGCTCTGGGGTGCTCTTGCGATGGCGATCACCTCTGGCGTGGGGGCGTTGTTCGGAACGATTGCCTGAGCGCGACGGACCGGTGGTTATGAAACTCCTCTAAAATAATCTTTCAAGAGGCCCTCGATGGTTTTCTCCAGCGAAGAGGCGGGCAAAAAAATGGACAGCAGCACCGGCGGGGAACGTGGTTCTCATGCGGGCACCCGCGCATTGGCGGTGATTGGCGCTGGCGCTTTAACGGTCTATGCAGCGCGGGTGCTGATCAATCTCTTCGGTCCCTCTCTGCCTTACTCCATGCGGGAATGTCCGGGGGATTCCAACGAATCCTCCGAATTTCTTGAGTTTTTGAGTCTGGTGACGGATGCGCCGGTGAGACGCGCGCGCATACACGCGCTGGCGAATGGGCCAGCTTTCTACCCGGAAGAACTCGCCGCCATCCGGAAGGCGCAACGCGCCATCAATCTGGAATTCTACGAATTCAAAGAGGGCCAGGTCAGCGCCGAGTTTCTGGCTGCTCTGACGGAGCGGGCGAGCGCCGGAGTCGAGGTCCGGGTAGTCCTCGATGCGATTGGCAGCTTTACTACGCATACCTCATACTTCGACGGGCTGAAAGCCGCGGGAGGCCAGATGCATTGGTATCATCCATTGCGCTGGGACACGTGGCAGTTCGCGAATAATCGCAGCCACCGCAAGCTGCTTGTCATCGACGGTCATACGGCTTTCGCAGGTGGCGCCGGAGTCGCGGACCACTGGATGCAGGCGACCCGTCAAGGCCCGCGCTGGCGCGACACGATGTTTCGCATCGAAGGGGAGGCTGTTACTGGTCTTATCTCTACCTTCTCGGAGAATTGGCTGGAAGCTTCGGGTGAGATTTTGAGCGGCCACAGGCAGTTCGACTTTCATGCCGCGCCGGAGGGTGTGCCCGCCCTGGTCGTTTCCAGTACGCCGACAGGGGGCGGGACGCATGCCCGCATTCTGTTTCAGGCCTTGATTAAAAGCGCGCAGAAAAGCATCTCTGTCACCACGCCGTATTTTCTGCCGGACAGGAGCGCGCGCCACGCGTTGGTGGAAGCCAGTCGACGCGGCGTGCAGGTGCGCGTCCTGGTGGCTGGACCGCATATCGATCATCCTGCGGTTCGCCGCGTGAGCCGCCATGACAGCCGGCATCTTTTAGAGGCCGGAGCGGAAATTTTCGAATATCAGCCATCGATGCTGCATGCCAAGACTATGGTGATCGATGATAGATGGTGCGTGTTTGGATCGACCAATTTTGATCATCGCTCATTCGCATTGAACGACGAGGTGAACGTCGCAACCATCGACCGGGAGTTGGCTCGCACGTTGATGAACCACTTCGAGGATGACCTGAAGCAAAGCCGCCGGTTAACCCTCGAAATGCTACGGAGCCGAAGCCTGGTCGGTCGCGCTGAACTACTCGCCGGAACAGTGTTGGAGCGAGAGAGTTGAAGGACCTATACGTTGGCGCGAATGGCATCGGCGATGGCGATGGCTTCGTGTGCTGCTTCGACATCGTGGACGCGGATGAAATGCGTTCCGGCAAGCACGGCGGCGGTGATTGAAGCGAGTGTGGCGTTAAGCCTTTGATCGGGGGGAACGGCACTTCCATAAATCTTCTCCAGCGTTTTTCCCAGAAAAGATTTCCTAGAAGTGCCCGCCAGGATCGGGTATCCCAGCGCGTGGAGTTCATCGAGGTGCGCCAGCAGCGGATAGTTTTCATCGCCTACTTTGCCGAAGCCAAATCCGGGATCGAGCACGATGCGTTCTCGCCGGACCCCGGCAGCGACTGCGGCATTTGCGCGCTCCCGCAACTCGCGCTGTACCAGGGGCACAACTTCATCGCGTGACAATCGTGGCTGTGTGCGCCACTCGTACATTTTCCCGCGTGTGTGCATCAGCACAACTCCACAGCCGAGTTCGGCGCAGGCGGTCGGCATGGTTTCGTCCCACAAAAATCCACTCACGTCGTTGATGATCTCCGCGCCTGCGGCAATGGCTGCCCGCGCGGTTTCGGCCTTGAAGGTATCGACGGAGATCACGGTTCCAGGTCGTTCGCGCAGCACGGCCTCCACTACTGGCAGCACTCGATCTGCTTCTTCCTGGGCCGAGACTGGCGGCCTTGCGCCCGGGCGAGTTGATTCACCGCCCATGTCGAGGATGTCTGCGCCTTCGGCAAGCAACTTCAGCGCATGTTCGATGGCGTTTTTCGGGGAGAAGAACTTCCCACGGTCGGAAAAAGAATCGGGTGTGATGTTGACTACCCCGGCCAGCAGCGTGCGCTCGCCCAACGCAAGAGAGCGCGTGCGCAGCGTCCAGCGGAAGTGCGGCCGAGGGGCGACGATCATTCCATGATTCTAGTGCGAGCCGGTATCAGGGCGGGTGCATCGGGATTGTCGAAAGCCGCAAGGTCCTTCGCAGAGTTTACCCAGAGAGAAGTCGAAAGGCTAAATATGACAGTTCGAGATGCTCTCAGCGAATGGCCATCGCATAAGAAATTGCATTCTGCCGTGGAAATTGCACCCGGTAGAATTCCCGCATGGATCCTTTACGGTTGCGGTTCGTCGCTGGACCAGGTATTTATGTTCTCTGCTGGCTCATGGTTCTTCCGCTGTGCCCGGTGGCACGGGCGACTCGCCGGCACCGGCATTCACCTGCCGTGGACGCGCAGGCCAATGCGGCGGGAAGGCTTGCGCATCAGATCGATGCGTTGCTCGATACACCGGCAGAGAAGCAGGCACATTGGGGCATCTCAGTTACGATGCTCGATGGCCGCACTGTCTATGAAAAAGATGATGCGCAACTGTTCGCGCCGGCTTCGAACGCAAAATTGTTCACCACCACCGCGGCTCTGGCGCTCCTCGGGCCGAATGCCACCTTGGAAACCCGCGTGACTGCCACCGCGCCGGATACCCAGGGCACGGTGCGTGGAGATGTCACATTGGTTGGCGTAGGCGATGCCAGCATGTCGGGCCGCACGTATCCCTATAACGGAAAGACCGACAGGCCGAATCCGCCGCTGGGCGCGTTGGAGACCCTGGCGGACCAGGTACAGCAACGCGGCGTGCGGCGCATCGAGGGCAACATTGTTGGAGATGACACAGCATTTCCATGGGAACCCTATGGCGCGGGTTGGGCGTGGGACGATCTGGAATGGAGTTTTGGCGCTCCCGTCTCGGCGCTCACGGTGAATGACAATGTTGTTACTCTCACCGTGATACCCGGCGCACGGCCCGGCGATCCGCTAACGTTTGCGTGGGATCCAGAGGCGACGAATTCGTATTACACGGTGAGCAACACGGCCCGGACCTCGGCGGTCGGATCGCAACCTTCCCTCGGTTTGGATCGGCCATTAGGCTCGCGGGAGATACGAATTTTTGGCACACTCCCAGTAGGCGGTTCCGCGAAACACCTGGCCGTCGCCATTCAGGATCCAGCCGAGTTCGCCGCCATAGCGTTTCGGCAGATGCTCGAAGCGCGTGGAATTGCGGTCACCGGCACTGCCCTGGCACATCATCGGCTGCCGGTGGATACTGCGATTTACGAACAAAGCGCGATGCGTCCGCTGGCGCTTCCTTCCAGTCCCGCGGGAATGGACGGTGCTCCGTTGCCGCCGGGAGCGGTGGTGCTGGCCTCGCGCACTTCCGTTCCGCTGCTCGAAGACATTACGGTGACCAACAAGGTGAGCCAGAACCTGCATGCGGAAATTCTGCTGCGGCTGCTGGGAAAACATTTCGGAGAGGATGGTTCGATTGTGGAAGGGGCGCGGGTGGTGCGCGCCTTTGCATTGCGCGCGGGCGTGGAGCCGGACGATTTTTTCTTTTATGACGGCTCCGGCCTGTCGCCGGAGGATCGGGTGACGCCGCGTGCCTTCACTGCCTTGTTGCGGTATGCCGCTGCGCAGCCGTGGGGAGCGCAGTTTCGCTCCACGCTGCCTGTGGGCGGCGTGGATGGAACCCTGGCCGGACGATTTACGCGCGGTGCGCTGCGCGATCGCGTATCCGCAAAGACCGGGACGCTCGACGAGGTGAACTCCCTGAGCGGGTATGTAACGGCGGCGAGTGGGCGTACGCTGGTGTTTTCGATTTTGTGCAATAAGCACATGCCGCAGGCTAGAATTACGCCGGTCATAGATAGGCTGCTGGCGGATGTGGCGAATGCGGAGTAAAGAATTGAAGCGGGCGCGGTGTGGGCTGCATCTTGAGGTCAACAGGTTCAAGATCGATTTCATGGCGAGTAGTTCCTCGGCGGCTAAAGCCGCGTTCCATCTTGCAGCATTCTGGACGAGTTGAAGCCGGTCCCCTTCAATAAGAACGGTCAGAAGTTTCAAAAGGAGGCTCCATGCAAGACAAAAAGCAGCAGAACTTTTCGAACCATATACGTTTTGATCCCGCGTTCCATTTCTTTCTGCTTCCGGTGCTCCTGATCACGCTGATTGCGGCGATCGTTCATCTGGTCATGGTTCCGTTTTTCTGGAGCGCATGGCTGGTGGTGCTATCGGTGGCGCTGATCGTGATGGCCGGGAAGGGGGGCCGCGGGAATGCATTGAAGGCGCAGGACCGCGTGATTCGCCTGGAAGAGCGGATGCGGCTGGCTTCTTTACTGTCGGAGCCGATGCGGGCCCGCATCTGGGAGCTTCAGGAGCGGCAGTTGATCGCGCTTCGTTTTGCCCCGGATAACGAAGTGCCGGAGCTAGTCAACCGGACGCTGAATGAAAACCTGGCGCCGAAACAAATTAAGCAGGCGATCCAGAACTGGCGGCCGGATCATTTTCGGGTGTGACGGGATTCACCCCACTCAAGCCACAAAACGGCTTGAATGGGCACCATCAGGTGCTGGCGGGTGAGAAAACGCAGGTCTCTCGGCTTCGTTCCGGATGACAATTTAGCTGATGAGAATGAGAGAGTTTGAAAAGCGAATTTTATTTCTGAGTGCGGCGGCGGGTATGGTTTTTCTTTCTGGCTGCCGTTCTACGCCGCCATCGAAGCCGCTGGACCAGCTGACACCGGCGGAAACTCAGGGCTATGCCGTGTTCCAGTCGCAATGCGCGGCTTGCCATTATGCGAATCGGGAAAAGCCGCTGCATGGTCCCGGACTACAGGGAATTTTCAAAAAACCTTATCTCCCCAGCGGTGCTCCGGCGAATGACGATCGCGTACGTTCAACCGTTCTGCACGGACGCAACATGATGCCTGGGTTTGGCAATGTTCTTGACGACCGGCAGATGCAGGACTTGGTAGGCTATCTGCATACTTTATGAATGAACCGACATCATCAGAAGTAGTCCCGGCCCAACCGGAGCCGGGCGCGTCGGAGCAGAACGCTGCGGTGCAAAACACCGGCGGCCAGAAGTCTCCGCAACGAGATCCCGCCGCGAAGTTTCCTGGCATAGCTGCCATTACACTCTGGATGTTGCTCGAAGCCCTGATCGGCGTGATGGGAGTTTTCACTCATCATTTTGTCAGTCAGGCTTCGCGCCTGAGTGTCCTTGCAGTTGCCACGCTGCTGGCGCTGGCCGGATTGGGCCTCCTGCGAATGAAGCGTTGGGGTTGGGCGCTGGCACTGGCTGCCGCATTTCTTACCAGCAGTTACGGAGTGTATGTGCTCCTGCGTTATCACCAGCAGAACTACTGGGTGATGACGATTGTGAACTTCGTCTTTTTCTTTTATTTAGTTCGGCCGGAAATTCTGCGGCGCTTGCGGTAAAGCTGCGATCGCAAGTCAGCCAATTCTCGGAAATCATTTCTGGTTTGGATTGGGCTTGCCTTGTTTGCCGAGCTTGTCGGCAGCGGCAAATCTCTGGGCGGCGCGGCGCGTGGCAGGGCTGTGCTCGCCGGGAATGCGCTTGCAGCTACCCTTGGTGCCAGGCTTTTTGCCGGGGACGGGCTCGAAACCAGGCCAGCAGTTCTGGTTTTTCCTGATTCCCGTGACTTGCTTTCCTGACGCTGAGGCTTTGGTAAGAGTTCTCTTCGCTGCGGACTTCTTCGAAGTTGTCATATGAGCTTAGATTGCTGCGGGGACGCCAGCGCAGCCTTGAGGGGCAGAGATATTTGCCCGTTCCAGGGCACACCTTCACGGCAGTGGTGATGTTGTAAAAATGATTTTGTTGAAGTCTTGTTGCTACGATGCTTTGAATTGCTATATGCCTGACCTCCAAGTAGCCGATCCGGTTACAATGGAAAGTTCGCCATGGCTACTCTTCCTGAGCTTGTCCAGATTGACATTACGCCGAAGCGGCCCCAGCCGAAGCCCGACTGGCTGAAGGCGCGCGCTCCGATGGGCGAGACTTTTCATGATTTGAAGAAACTCGCGCGCAGCCTGAACCTAAACACGGTTTGCGAGTCCGCGCAGTGCCCCAACATTGGCGAGTGCTGGAATCACAAGACCGCGACCTTCATGATGTTAGGCAACCTGTGCACACGCCGCTGTGGATTTTGCGCGGTACCCAAAGGCCGTCCGGAGCCGATCGATTTCGACGAACCGCGTCGGGTCGCTGAAGCGGTGGCCGTCCTCGGGCTGAAGCATGCCGTCATCACCAGTGTGAACCGCGACGATGATATTCCCGGCTGCGCCCGTGCCTTTGCCCTGGTGATCGAGGAGATCCGAAAACAGGCGCCCGGCTGCCAGGTTGAAGTGTTGGTCCCCGATTTTCAAGGGAAGGAAGACGCCATCCGCACCGTGGTGGAGGCAGCGCCGGAAGTTCTAAACCACAATACGGAAAGCGTCCCGCGGCTTTATCGAGTGGTGCGTTCCGGAGCGCGCTATGAACGCACGCTGCGCCTGCTGGAATACGCCAAGGAACTGAATCCAAAACTGGTTACCAAATCCGGCGTAATGGTCGGTTTGGGTGAGGAAATGCACGAACTGCTCGATGTTTTTCGCGATCTGGCGCGCGTTGGGACCGACATTCTGACCGTTGGGCAATATCTGCGTCCATCCAAGGATCATCTGCCGATGACGCGGATCTACACTCCCCAGGAATTTGCGTGGATGAAAGTGGAAGCTCTGCGGATGGGTTTCCGGCATGTGGAATCTGGGCCGTTAGTGCGCTCTTCCTATCACGCGCATGAACAGGCTGCGTCAACAGGATTGAAAGTGCTGGCCTAGACGAATCGTTTATCTCAGCCCAAATCCAAACGAGACTCGGCACACTTGCCCTTTGAATTGGGCGGACATCTCCGGCCTTTTGCGATCAGACGACAAATCTTCGCATCGGTTGACGCCGGTCGATGCGCAGCTTCCAACCCAGCATCACGAACAGAACAAAAAGCACCGACCCTACCTGAAATGCGTCCCACCACAAGGTTCCTGCGTTGACGTCTGTCATGCCGCTGAGGTCAAGCACTATAAATCCAATAGCGACGATCGCAGCCGCGGTAATCGGGAGCACGCGTCCGTGGATTTGAAGATGACCTCTGCAGACCGGGCAGCGAAAGAACCCCCGCCATCCCGCACGAAAGAAGGCCCGCCTGGCGCTGAGTGGATTGGTGCAAACTGGACAGGTATGCATAAGGTTCTAAGTGAAGCCTGTGAATCATCTTATCTTGTTTGGCCGCACGATCTTTTAGATGCAACATTGCGCGAAACGACCCGGAGATGGGAACAGGTTACGCTTCAGTTGGTTACAATATCGTTTTGCGAGAGGAAACTGAACCATGGCTGGATCCACGATGGCCGGCATCCCGGCGCTGAAAGAAACATATCAACTGTTGAAGACTCGCATGGACAAGGCGGTCGAAGACTTCCGCGTCAATCTCTCCTCCATCCGGACCGGACGGGCTTCAGTGCACATGCTGGACCAGGTAAAGGTCTCCGCTTATGGAACGGAAATGCCGCTGAACCAGGTTGGACAGGTAAGCGCGCCCGAGCCGCAAATGCTGGTAGTCCAGCCGTACGATGTGACCCTGATCGCCGAAATCGAGAAGGGACTGCGGACATCCTCGCAGGCGTTTAACCCGCAGAACGATGGGAAAGTGGTGCGCATCCCCGTGCCGCCGATGACCGAGGAACGCCGCAAAGAAGTGGTGAAACACCTCAGCAAGGTGCTGGAGGACCATCGCACCGGCATCCGCAATATCCGCCGGGACGGCAATGAACTGGTCAAGAAAGCAGCCAAGGACAAGAAAATTTCCGAAGACGACGAGAAGCGTGCGCTCGAGGAAATGCAGAAGCTGACCGATGACGAGATCAAGCGGATGGAAGAGTTGTGCAAGGCGAAGGAAAAGGAAGTGATGCAGGTTTGACAGAGGGGATACTCGGTGGCGCGGGTGCCGGTGCCCCAGGTTCGACTGTCGAGGATATGGGCCTTGGCCATTGTTTCTCCGGCCCTTAAGAACCTAGAATGCCAGTATGGATTCCTTGAAGATTGTGCATGCGACGTGTTCACTGGACTGTCCGGATACGTGCAGCCTGCACATCTCGGTCAACAGCGAAGGCCGTGCCACAAAAATTCAGGGCAATCCCGATCATCCGGTTACGCGAGGCTTTCTTTGCGCCAAGGTGACGAAATATCTCGACCTGGTCTACTCGCCAGATCGCCTGCTGTATCCAATGCGCCGCAAATCTGGAATGCCCAAAGGCCCAGTCCCGCCGGGCAAACATTCTGAAATTTTCGAGCGGATCTCCTGGGATGAAGCACTGGACACGATTGCGGCGCGGCTTCAAGACATCTCCATAACTTTCGGGCCGGAATCCATCCTTCCTTACTCTTACGCCGGCAATATGGCCGCGCTGGGCTACGGGTCCATGGATCGGCGCTTCTTTTATCGAGCGGGTGCTTCGCAACTGGACCGCACCATCTGCTCCACGGCTGGCGGCGAGGCTTTGATGTCGGTATACGGCGTCAAGTTCGGAATGGACGTGGAGCACTTTCGCCACGCCCGGACGATTATTGCCTGGGCTGCCAACATCCTCGGCAACAACGTGCACCTGTGGCCGTTTGTGGAAGAAGCTCGACGCAACGGCGCCCGGCTGATCGTGATCGATCCTTACAAGACGCGCACCGCCCGCGCCGCCGACTGGCATCTCGCGATCCGTCCTGGAACGGATGCAGCTCTGGCGTTGGGCATGATGCATGTACTGATCGCGGAGAATCTTTACGACATCGACTATGTGGCCCGCTACACCTATGGTTTTGAGCCGCTGCGCGAACGTGTCGCTGCGTACACGCCGCAGTTTGTGGCGGACGTGACCGGCCTGGCTGCGGAGGACATCGTGCGCCTGACGCGTGAATATGCCACATCAGCTCCAGCGGCGATTCGCATGAATTATGGCGTGCAGCGTTCCCAGAACGGAGGGACAGCCGCCCGCGCGATTGCTATGCTGCCGTGCCTGACCGGCGCGTGGAAGCACCTGGGCGGAGGGCTGCAGCTTTCCACCGGCGGAGCATTCCAGTTCAACAAGAAAGCGTTGGAGCGGCCCGATCTGGCTGCATACAGCCCCATTGGCCGACTCGGCCGCGTGGTGAATATGAGCAGACTGGGTCACGCGCTGACAGAGCTGAACGACCCTTCCGTACAGGCGATGGTTGTGTACAACTCCAATCCCGCCGCGATTGCGCCCAACCAGAACACTGTGCTGCGCGGGTTGCGCCGCGCGGACCTGTTTACCGTGGTGCATGAGCAATTCTTCACCGACACCACCGACTATGCCGACATCGTGCTGCCGGCAACGACGTTTTTTGAAGCAAAGGATTTTCAGGGCACGTATGGCCACTACTACGTGCAGCTATCCGACCAGGCAATTGCACCCGTCGGCGAAGCGCGTTCGAACGTGACGATGTTCCGGCAACTGGCGCAGCGCATGGGATTCACCGAGCCATGCTTTCAGGACACGGAGGACGACCTGATCGACCAGGCGCTCGATACCGATTCTCCCTGGCTGCGGGGAATCACACGCGAGCGGCTGGAATCTAAGCACTCCATTCGAGTGAAGTTTCCGCAGGAAGAAAATGGTGGCCATCTCCAGCCGTTTACTTCCGCGGAGTGGTTTCGCACACCTTCCGGCAAGGCCGAGTTCTACTCTGAAAGCCTGGCGGCGCAGGGATTCGATCCACTGCCCGCTTACGTGCCGGCAACTGAATCGCGCGGAGCGCCGCTGGCTGGCAGGTTTCCGCTGGAGCTGCTGGCGCGCAAAGCCGATAACCACATGAATTCGACATTCGCCGGCTTGGCGGGACATCGCGCATTGGAAACGACATACTCTGGACAGATCGAAATGCATTCAGCCGATGCGAGAGCGCGAGGCATTGCCGATGGAGATGCGGTCGAAGTTTTCAATGATCGTGGGAAAATTCTGTTGCATGCCAAAGTGGATGAATCTGGATCTGAGGCGGTGCCACGCGGAGTGGCCGCTTCCCGTTTAGGATGGAACAAGCTCTCCAGCGATGGACAAGGTGTGAACACGCTCACCGGTGAGACACTCACTGATTTGGGCGGTGGCCCCACTTTTTATTCCACGCTGGTCGAGGTGCGCCTCGTTTGAAGAAGAGGCCGGGTTGGAGTCCAGATAAATGCGGGAATCTGCCGGGTTTCAATGCGCAGGATGCGGGGAATGGAACGAAACCGTGATAGATGAGACTGGCGGAACCCACCAGCGTTACGTGGAAGATTGCCAGGTCTGCTGCAAGCCGAATCAGTTGGATATCTGCTGGAATAGCGCGGCAGAGGAATTTGTCATTGAGGCACAGTTGGAAAGTTAGCTGGCCTGAAGGCGTTTTGTGAGTCCGGAGCGCAGTTGCCAGGGCGCTCCCACAACAAAAAAATGAGCCAGACTGGAAGCGTCGGAACTAGGACTCGAGAGCGTCTGTCCCGTATAATCGACTTTTCCTGTGGAATCGATTTTTGGCAGTGAGGGTGTGCATATTTTTCCCGCGAGTGTAGGGGGCTTCCATGTCCCAAACCAACCGACCACGAGCGCGCCGCGCCCATGGATTCGACGGACCCAAAAAATTCGACGGACCTGGTGGACTGTTCAAGTTCTTTCGGCGGCGGTGTTTTTTATCAGCATAGGCTTTAGCGCGGCTGCCCAGACCTCTTTGCAGCCCATCCCGGGTCCCGCTGTAACCAGCCATCCGCAGACCAGCATCATCAGCGAGATTCGCGTCATCGGCAACCGCAGAATTCCTAAAGAGACCATTCTTGCGCGCATGTTCTCGCACGTCGGCGACGCCTACGATCCGCAGACGGTGGAGCGCGACTTCAACTCCCTTTGGAACACGGGCTACTTCGAAAACGTCCAGATCAACCGTGACAGCACGCCCAAGGGGGTGGTTCTTTCGGTGATCGTGCGCGAGCGTCCGACCATTCGCGAGATCAATTACAAGGGCCTCAGTTCCGTTTCGCAGTCCGATGTGCTGGACCGTTTCAAAAAGGCCAAGGTGGGCCTGTCGGTGGAAAGCCAGTACGATCCCACGAAGATCAAGCGCGCAGAAACCGTGCTCAAGGAACTCCTTGCCGAACACGGCCACCAGTTCGCGACGATCCATACAGTCATTAAAACGATTCCGCCGGCGTCGGTCTCGGTTAACTTCAACATCAAAGAAGGTCCTACCGTGAAGGTGGGCCGCATCCGCTTCGAGGGAAACAAAAAAGTTCCGAGCCGCGTCCTGCGTTATTCCATGAAAAACCTTCGCCCGATTGGAATTCCGCATTCCATCCTGCTGGAGGATTTGTTCGCTCGTACTTACGACGAAAGCAAGCTGGAGGAAGATTCGGAACGCGTGCGCCAGGCGTACCGGGACCGGGGCTTTTTCCGGGCCAGCATCGGCGAGCCACTGACGCACATTCGCAATCAGGGCGGTCTTGCCATTCCGCTCATTCATTCACGCAAGGGCAAGGTGATCGACATTACCATGCCGGTGGAAGAGGGTCAACAGTACCGGCTTGGCACCATCACGTTTACCGGCAACAAACGAGTGACGAATGTTAAAGCGCTGCGAGCACTCTTCAAATTGAAGGATGGGCAGATCTTCGATGCGGCGTTGGTTGGTAAGGGCCTGGAAAACATGCGCAAGGCCTATGGACAACTGGGTTACATCAACTTTACTGCTGTCCCGACGCCACACGTCGATGAAGCCAAGAAGATCGTCTCTCTGAACATCGATATTGATGAAGGCAAGCCGTACTACGTATCCCGGATTGAATTCCGCGGCAACACCACCACCCGTGACTCCGTGATTCGGCGGGAGCTGTACCTTGAAGAAGGCCAGGTTTACAACAGCCAACTTTGGGAACAAAGTCTTTTGAAACTGAACCAATTGGGCTTTTTCAATCCGTTAAAGGTGGACCAGGATTCTGAAACTCAGCAGGATGCAGACAACGGCACAGTGAAACTGCTGCTGAATGTCAAGGAAAAGGGCAAGAACTCGATCGGCCTGAACGGCGGATTCAGCGGGCTTTCCGGTGCTTTCATCGGCGCGAATTACCAGACGAACAACTTTCTGGGCCTGGGCGAGAGCCTTACGTTGCAAACGGCTTTGGGCGATCAGCAGCGTAATTTCACCTTTGGATTTACCGTTCCTTATGTCAGAAATCGTCCGCTCTCTCTGGGCTTTCAGGTGTTTACGCAGAAGTCCGATTACAACGCCAACCATAGTCCTCTCAGCGGCGGCGGCGACCAGAATTTCTCGACAGCGCAACAATCGTTCGTGCAGAATTACAATCAGTCGCGAAGCGGCCTGAGTCTCAGCGCCAGCTATCCCATCCCTCGCACATTCAAACGCATCGGTGCCACGTATACGTTGAGTCGTTCCAACATTCAGGCGTTCAGCTCGGCCACAACGAACCTGTTCCAGTTCCTGAATTTCCGCCACGGAACCACCGGCCAAAGCGCTCTGAACGGGATCGTTACCAGTCAGCTGTCGTTGAGCTATTCGTACAGCACGATCGGCAACCCCTATCGTCCGCGCACTGGAAAGAGCCTCAATGTTGTCCTGCAAGGCTCCGGCCTGGGCGGCAATGTGAGCTCGATCAGTCCGCTGATGGAATTCAAATTTTTTAGGCCGATCCAGAAGCTCCATTTCAATCCGGATGGCCGTAACATTTTTGGCTATCGGCTCCAGGTCGCCTACATTCAAGGCATCGCCGGACTTGAGGCGTCGCCCTTCGACCGCTTCAATGCCGGCGGAGAAAATGATGTCCGCGGCTTCGACGTTCGTTCTGTAACGCCGTATGCGTTTATTCCCACACGCGTCCTTTATAACTTGGAAAATTCCGATGGTACTGTAGTTCCCAGAGACCCGACCAATCCCACGCTGGGGCCGGTGCAAATTCCGCTGCCGATTTATTCGGTTGCGCCCATCGGCGGCGACACACAGCTCACCAACAATATTGAGTACCGCATTCCGATTGCGGGTCCGGTGGACTTTTCTTTCTTTATGGATCTGGGTTTGGATATGGCGCTGAATCACAATCAGTTGAAATTGAATCCACAGGCCAACGCGGTCTTGAATGGCGGTCTGTATGGATGTCCGGACCTGGTGAATGGCACCTGCCAGGGTGGCATCAAGTGGCCGGGGGGTATTCCGAACCGGTTGGGTGCGATTCCAGGGACGAACATTATTCCGCGTCTTTCAGTGGGGCCGCAGATTACCGCGATGCTGCCGATCATCAACGCGCCGGTCCGTCTCTATTTCGCGTTCAATCCAGCCCGTCTGCACCAGATCCAGGGTTCGCAATTTATCGTGACCCGCGATATGTTCCCCGCCGGCGGCGCTGGAGATTTTACGTACCAGCAGGTACAAGCAAACTACGGATCGCAATATTTCTTATGGGAGCCGCGGAAAACCCTTCGTCTTTCCGTCAGCACTTCCTTCTGAGCCTGGAAGTATTGGCTGCTTCATGAGCAGTATGCCGACGAATGTTAAAGATGCATTTGGATGTTAAAAATCGGATGGAAAAAGAGGATTATCCGGAATAAATCGCAAGGGGTGTTTGACGGGAGATTTTCGCCGCTCCTATAATTCTGTTAATTCCGGCAGATTTCTTCAATCCTGACGTGTTGTGGCTTTCCCGCAGCAATCGGCCCTTGGTGATATGGTGCCGTTCTGTACGCTGGGAGCAGCATCCAGCGTGCAGGATGATCAAGTTTCAAACGATGCTCCGCGCAACTGGCGGAAACCTGAGTGGAAGCAAAAGGAGTTCCGAATTCATATGAAGCGTTCTTTACTAGCGGTTGCCGCACTGGCATCCACATTTGCGGTCGGCGCCGTGGCGCAGACCAACCAGCCACCGTCCGCGCCCTCGCCAGCCTCCGCCACCGAAGCGCCGCCTACCGGCGCGACAAAGATCGCTGTCATCGCATTTCAGCAGGCTGTGGCCTCCACGAACGAGGGACGCCAGGCCCTTGCCAAGGTTCAGCAGAAGTTTCAACCGAAGCAGGCCGAGTTGAAAGGGCTGAGCGACCAGATCGACACCTTGAAAAAGCAGTTGCAGGCCGGTGGCAGCACTCTAAGCCAGGATGCCCGTGCCACACAGCTGCGCACCATCGACGACAAGGAAAAGTCTCTGCAACGCCAGGCGCAGGACGCACAGTCGGATTATCAGCAGGCGATCAGCGAGGCTTTCCAGGGACTGGCGCAGAAGTTCTTCACCGTGATGCAGGATTACGCGCAGACCAATGGCTACGGCCTGGTGCTGGACAGCGGCTCCCAGCAGACACCCATTGTCTGGGCCCGTCAGGGAGCGGACATCTCTGCGGCAGTCGTGAGGGAATATAACCAGAAGTCAGGCGTTGCGGCCCCGGCAGCTCAGCCATCGTCGGGCGCCACCAGTGGCGCTGCTCACGGCACTACGCATCACCGAACCACAACTTCGCATTAAAGGTCCCGAAGACAATTGCCGATAACAGCTGTATAGGATGGCAATTGATTTGCAGCGAATTGGGCGGTCACGGCAAAGCGCCGGAGACCGCTCGTTTTCTTGTGGAAAAAACTGTGGGAAAGCTCGACTCTCGGGCTTGGAATGGAGCTGATCCAAGCCAAATTGTGATCGGCCGTGGCAAAATATTTCGCAACTAATTGAAATTAAAGGGTAAGAAGTTCAGAATGAAATTGATTGCATTTTTGGAAGCGAGATGATTTAGATCGACGAAATAAAAACTTTCCACAGGTGGGCATGAACGTGTGATGAATCACAGGTCCAAATCCAGCGTATTTTAGGAGTCTTCGCCAATCCGTAAAACCGCGAGAAAGGCTTCCTGGGGGATATCAACTTTCCCGATCCGCTTCATGCGTTTTTTGCCCTCTTTTTGCTTCTCCAGCAGCTTGCGTTTCCGTGAGATATCGCCTCCATAACACTTCGCCAGCACATTCTTGCGAAGGGCGGCGACGGTTTCCCGCGCGATGACCTTGGCTCCGATCGCGGCTTGAATCGCGACCTCAAACATCTGGCGCGGAATCAGTTCGCGCATCTTCGATACCAGAGCGCGGCCACGGTCATAGGCAAAATCGCTATGCACAATGATCGACAGCGCATCTACCGGCTCGCCAGAGACCAGAATATCCATCTTCACCATCGGGGATTCCCAGAGGTCCGACAGATGATAGTCGAGTGACGCGTAGCCGCGCGAGATCGATTTTAGGCGATCGTAGAAATCGAGCACAATCTCATTCAGCGGCAGCTCGTAGGTCAACATCACGCGGGTGGAGCTGACATATTCAAAATTCTTCTGTCGTCCGCGTTTATCTTCCACCAGCTTCAAAATCCCGCCGACATATTCCTCGTTGGTCAGGATGGTTGCGGTGATAACCGGCTCCTGAATCTTCTCGATCACGGTCGGGTTGGGCCAGTGCGACGGGTTGTCGACTTCAATGACACTGTTATCCGTTAACGTGAGGCGGTACCGGACACTGGGGGCGGTGGTAATCAGGCTCAGGTTGAATTCGCGTTCCAGACGCTCCTGGATGATCTCCATGTGCAGCAGTCCAAGAAAGCCGCAGCGGAAGCCAAAGCCGAGCGCCACGGAACTTTCCGGCTCGAAGAAAAAGGAAGAATCGTTCAGCCGAAGTTTTTCGAGCGCCTCGCGCAAAAGTGTGTGCTCATGCGCCTCCACTGTGTAGAGCCCGGCAAAGACCATGGGCTTGATGTCTTCAAATCCCGACAGCGCCGCAGCACACGGCTTTGCTTCATGGGTAATGGTGTCGCCGATTTTTGTGTCGCCCACGTTCTTGATGGTAGCGACAAAAAAGCCGACTTCGCCCGCGGAGAGTTCCTGCACCTCGACCGGCTTGGGAGTCAGCACGCCCAGAGATTCAACATCGAACGAACGGCCATTCGACATTAGGCGAATTTTTTCACCGCGCTTCAATCGGCCATTCATCACGCGCGTCAGCACGACCACGCCCCGATACGGATCGAACCAGGAGTCGAAAATCAGTGCCTGCAAGAGCGCTTCCGCGTCTCCTTTGGGAGGAGGCAGGCGATGCACGATCGCCTCCAGCACATCCGGCACGCCCAGGCCTGTCTTGGCGCTGATGGGAAGCGCATCGCTCGCATCGAGCCCCACCGTCTGCTCGATCATTTCCTTGGTGCGCTCCACGTCTGCGCTGGGCAGGTCGATCTTATTGATGACCGGAATGATGTCGAGCCCGTTATTGATCGCGATGTAAGCGTTGGCCAACGTCTGTGCCTCGACACCCTGGGTCGCATCGACAATCAGCAGCGCGCCTTCGCAAGAGGCCAGCGAGCGCGAAACTTCATAGGAAAAATCCACATGGCCCGGCGTGTCGATCAGGTTCAGCTGATACGTCTCGCCATTCTGCGCCCGATATGCCATTCGCACGGCATGGGCCTTGATGGTGATGCCGCGCTCGCGCTCCAGCTCCATGTCATCCAGCACCTGCGCCTGCATCTCCCGCGCCGAAAGCGAACCGGTCAGTTCCAGCAAACGATCGGAGAGCGTGGATTTCCCATGGTCGATATGGGCAATGATGGCGAAATTGCGGATGTGTTCGCGATCCATGAAGGGGTGCCAAGTCGGCGCAAGATAGAACTCCGAGCGAGGATTCGAATCCAGCGGCGGGAGGGTTTCTCTGGAGTGAGTTTACCATCCCGTCTCTATAGAGCCGGACTGTTCTAGGCGGATAGCACTGGCAATTTTTGGCAAAGGATTTACCTTAAAGGAGAGGGGTCGCGGACATGCCTACGCGAAACATAAAGCTAACCAACGAGCTAGACCGCTTTGTTCTTAACAAGATCAAGAGCGGGCGTTACGACACAGCCAGCGAAGTGATCCGGGCCGCATTGCGGACGCTGGAGCGCGAAGAGAAGGAACATGAAGCCAAACTCGCGGCCCTGCGCGCAGCCATCGATGAAGGGGATGCCAGCGGGCTCGCTAAAGGCGATGTATTCGCGCGTGTCCGCAAAACCTTGAACTTGTCGTCTGCTGCGGGAAGGTAATCCTGGCGATCGTTCGGCATTCACGACTCGCGGAAATTGATTTGTTGAGCATCGGCGAGTACACGCTCCGTACCTGGGGTGATGCGCAAGCAGGAAAATATCTGGGCGAAATCGAAACCTGCTGTCAGGCGCTTGCCGAAAATCCTTTCCTGGGCCGTGCCTGTGATGAGATTCGTTCCGGTCTGAGGCGCATGGAGCAAGGGCGGCATGTCATCTTCTACAGAAAACGTATCGGTGGCATTCTTGTCTCCCGCATACTGCACCAAAACATGCTTCCCGAACGACACATGAACTAAAGGCGAGTCAAGCTCTTGCGGCCCTATGCCGATCGGCTCGGAAGGTGGGTTCACCCGCGTTGCCATGTTATCTTCTGTCATTATGAAGCGCTTGCATTGGTCGATTAGAACCTTTGCCGACAAGGCGCAGGTGTCGTACGGCCAGATACAATATCGACGCCACGCACAGAACGATCAACGCCAGTCGCAGGTAGGTCGCGGTAGAGACCGAAAGCCCGACTCCAGTTGCCAGCGCAATGTAGGCCACGACGCACAAGGGACACTTGGGGATCAGCACAAGAATGGCGCCCGGAATCATCATTTGCCACATCCATTCAGCGATGCCGAGGCACCGCCGAAGGAAGCTTGACGAATGCGGACCACCCCCGGCAGTCCGCTCCCCGTCTCTCTGGCGTTGAACGCCGCTAGAAGCAACGACGCAGCAACCGTGCGTACTCATGCATGCTCTCCCGCACAGCAGGAGTGCCCGGCAGCCTTCGGGCTGTTCTCATATTTGTCATGGTGCTTCACCCACGCCATCGTGAAAGACAAACGTTCTTCGTCGCGGCCCTTGGGCACCAGGTCGAGCAAGCCGTAGGCGCCCATCAACACCTCCACTCCACGCCCATAGCTGGAATACGTATGGAAGATATCGTCACTCGCATCCCTATAGAAAACGCTGATGCCCGGCGCTTCCTCCTCCTGATGACCGCTCGTCCCGAAGTTGTAATATGATTTGCCGTTCGCCATCTCCGCCATCTCTTTCTTCGTAAACGACACGCGATAATCGCGATTGAAGTCATTGCCAAAGGAAGATACCCAATGGAAGCGCCATCCCATGCGCTTCTTGAATGCTCCAATCCTCTCCATCTGTGCGCGCGAAATCACTGCTATCGCCACATCGCGCTGCACCACATGCGCAAGGCTCCCGTCCAAGCCATCCGCATCCATTGAGCAGCTAGGACAACCCTGCTCCCACTCCGGCGCAAACATGAAGTGGTACACAATCAGCTGGCTTCTACCGTCGAAAAGGTCGGAGAGCGTCTGTTTCCCATTCGGCCCGTCGAACACGTAGTTCTTCTCCACCTTTACCCACGGCAACTCGCGCCGTTCCCGGCTCAACGCATCGCGCCGCCGCGTCAACGCCTTTTCTTTTGCTAGAAACGATTTGCTCGCCTCCAGCCATTCCGTCTCCGATACAACTTTGTGATTCACTGCTTCCATTACCTGCATGGCTCTCTCCCTTCTTGGTTTCGGTTGTTTTGTAGACAATCTGTAAAACATCTGGAGCAATGCGTTCTCGCTCAGTTGAAGGCTCCATCCTTGCCCGCTACCCCGCTCACTAAGGGCAGCGGGGTCTTCTCGACTGGCAACCGCCGACGCGGGCATTCATATGGCGTCGCCATCCCTCAGGGGGCGGTGGGCCGCTCTCGGAAGGCGGCTTCTCCAGCGTCGGACACCTCGACCCACTTCCGGTCAGGCGAGGCCTCGGCGTCGTAGTTGTCGTGCCAGTTCCACCACTTGTACGGCGGAGTTTGCGGGTAGCCCTCGGGCGAGTCTTCCCAAGTCTCCTGGCGTCCAAGCGCGGTCAGGTCGAGGTAGCTCCAGATCGTCCCCATGGCTTCGTCGCCGCGATTGTTGATGAAGTAGGTGCGGAACACGCTGTCGCCATCGCGGATGAATGCATTGTGGCCGTGCCACTGGTCCACGCCGAAGTCGGCGTCGAAGCTGTCGGTGATGGTGTACCACGGCATCTTCCAGCCCATTCGTGCCTTGAGCCGCTCGATGTCCGGCTGCGGCGCGCGCGAGACGAAGGCGAGACTGGTATCGCGGGCGTTCAGATGCGCAAGGTTCGAGACCTGGTCGGCTAACATGGAGCAGCCGCGGCAGGCATGGTCGGGCCAGCCGAATACGCCGGGTTCGAAGAAGGCGCGATAGACGATCAGCTGACGGCGGCCTTCGAACAGATCGAGCAGGCTCGCTTTGCCCCTGAGTCCGTCGAACTGGTACTGCTTCTCCACGGCCAGCCACGGCATCCGCCGACGCTCTGCGGCCAACGCGTCACGGGCGTGGGTCAGCTCCTTCTCCTTTACGAGCAGTTGCTGGCGTGCGGACTCCCATTTATCTCGCGACGCTATTTTCGGGTTTTCTATCATGCTTGTTGACATCTTGATTTCTCCTTTGGTTAACGTTGTCCCGTTGTCGGGTGCAGGTGCCCCATTCGAGTCTTCTTTTGGCTTGAGTGGGGTGACGCGGCAAGGTGGGCGAAATTGTGTCCATTCCCACAGACCAGCTCAATACATCCGGAAGATCGTTTCTATCTCTTGTTCCGCAGCGCATCCCTGCGGCCTTCCGCTCTTTCACGAATTCTTCGCAACAAATCCGACCAGCCTTTGTTTACGTTCTCCGTCCCGCCGGTCAATTCGGCGGGAATCAATCCCATCGCGCGATGCACAAACTTCACGCGCGTCACGCCGCCCTCCTCCGTCAACCGGTACTGGATGTTCGAGGTAACGGGATACGACATCATCAGCGGCCCGCAGATTTCCAGCAGCGTGGGCGGCTTGATCGCCTGCACCTGTCCCCAGAAATGTCCCGTGTTGTCGCCCAGGTCGCGGTACCATCGTCCTCCCGGCCACGCCTCCAGCTTCATCGAGAGCGCCCGCCCGTCCGGCGTTTCGTTGTATGGCCCCATCTGTTCGAGGACGGTCTCGAACACAACGTCGATGGACGCCGCGATCTCCTCATCCTTGATAATTTCGAGTGTTTGAATGGCTTGTTCTGAAGTGCTTGCAGGCATGGTCATTTCTCCTTGTCATTCGTTAGTTGGCTCTCGCGAGCGATTCGGTCCATCATCTTGCGCTCGGCCCGCTGCTTGATCTGGCCGATCTGGTGCGTCCAGTAGCGCTCATACATCTTCACCCAGTCATGCACCGGCTTCAGCTCCTTTGCGTTCAGGCGATACAGGCGCATCTGCCCGCGCTTGCTCACCGTCACCACTCCAACCTTGCGCAGCACGCCCAGGTGCTTTGATACCGCTGGTTGCTGCATTCCAAGCCGCAGCACCAGGTTCCCCACCGCATGTTCCTTCCCATTTCCCAGCAGGTCAAGAATCTCCCGTCGCCGCGGCTCGGCAATCGCATTAAATACATCGGTTGTGGTCGCTGCTCTCGGCATGAATAGAAGTATATTCCTATATGGGAATATGTCAAGCGTCAATTTTTGGCAGCCTGAGGAGACCGTAAGTATTAGCAGACCCTCGTCAACGCGAACAAGCCTGCCGCTTCCAACGAAGCAAGGCCCAAACCCACAACGCTGTCACCAGGGGCAATGTATGGTCCGTTTCAGATTGACGTGATCGATCTTTCTCACGCGCGATAATGTCCTGTGCCATGCGGAAGGCTGCTAGACGGAATATCTACCTATAACGCCCTTTATGGCCGATATTCCCCGTTGATCGTGACCCTGCAGTAATTCGGGATGTCCAGTGCCACACTGCGCGAGCAATGGCCATACAATGGAAAGCGAATCATCCCTTACTGCATTCGATGAAACTATTCCTCCTCCCGGCTGCGAGCGTTCTGCTGCTTCTGCTGTGTGGATGCCCGGCGCAGAAGCCGGTCGCCCTCATTAGCACATCCCCGCACGCGACCGCGCCCACGCTCAATCCAGCCAAAGCGTCTCCGGCGGCGGAAGTTCCCGCGCAGGCCTCCTCTCCCGACGCGGAGGGCCATGCGAAGAGCGACCAGACGCTGATCGCAGCTTCCAGGCAGGCCTATGAGAGCGGCGTCGCTCTGTACCAGGCGGGGCAGTATCAGCCTGCCCGCGCGGACTTCGACCGGGCGGTCGATATTTTTCTCACCAGCGGACGCGACTTGAAGAACGATGCGGCGCTTGGCGATGCGTTTGAGAACACAGTGGATAAAATCAATGCGCTGGAACTGGATTCGCTCCAGCAGAGCAATGGCTTCAGCCAACAGGACCAGACGCCGGTTGGGGTTGCGAACGATGTGACGTTTCCGGTCGATCCCAACGTGCTGGCGCGAGCCAAAGCGGAATTGAAGTTCACGCGTTCCGATCTTCCGCTGGTAGTGAATGATTATGTCGCCAGCTACATCAACTACTTCACCAATACGACGAAAGGGCACAATACGATAGAAAATTCATTGGCCCGCGAAGGGCGCTATCGGGCAATCGTGGAAAAAACCCTTACCGATGCCGGCGTCCCCAAGGACCTGATCTATCTGGCCATTGCGGAGTCTGGGTTTCGTCCGCGGGCGGTGAATGCACGTTCTGGAGCCGGAGGCATGTGGCAGTTCATGCCCTATGGAACTTACGGTCTGGCGCGCAACGCCTGGGTCGATGAGCGCTTCGATCCCGAGAAGTCCACCGCAGCCTATGCCCGCTATATCAAGGAGTTGCACAGCCAGTTCGGTGACTGGTACCTCGCCATGGCTGCTTATGACTGGGGTCCGGGCAAGGTGCAGCGCGCGGTGCAGCGTACGGGTTACGCCGACTTCTGGGAGCTTTACCAGCGGAACGTTCTCCCCGCCGAAACCAAGAACTATGTGCCGATCATCGTGGCCGCCGCCATCATGGCGAAGAATCCGACGCAGTACGGCCTGGCGGATATTCCTGTAGATCCGCCCTTGGTCAGCGATACGGTTACGACGAATTCCAGCATCAATCTGAACCTGGTGGCGGATATGGCTGGAACCAGCCTGGACGAAATCCAGCAGTTGAATCCTGCATTGCTGCGAATGAGCACGCCTGAAAGCATGGCGTATGATCTGCATCTTCCGGCAGGGACGGGAGCGCTGTTTCAGCAGAGGCTTGTGACGGTTCCTGAAGAACATCGCAATTCCTGGCGCTTCCATCTTGTGAGCCAGGGCGACACGCTGGATTCGATCGCCCAGGCTTTCCATGTAAAGGCGAGCGACCTTACGGCGGTCAATCAACTGCAATCGGACGATCCTATTCATCCTGGGGAAGCTCTCGCCATCCCGGTGTTGCCGCCGCCCGTCGTAGCTGCCCATATGCATTACCGGGTACGCCGTGGCGACACGATCGTGACTGTGGCGGACCGTTTCGGCGTGACCACCGGACAATTGCGGCGCTGGAACGGCATTCGTTCCAATCGTCTGCCGGTTGGGCGGTTGCTCTACGTATCGGAGCCGGTCAGGAGTGGAAGTCATTCGAGGCGGCGTAGTCGCATGACAGACGCCCAGGATTCCGGGTTGCATTCATCAAGACGTTTTCGCAGCGTCAGTGCTGCACGCGCGAGCCATGGACGCCGAACTGGATCTCATTCTTCACCCCCCAAAGTCAATCCGGCGACGGCACATTCGAGTGTCCGCTCCAGTCGTCGGCATAAAAAAACAGCGCGTTGAATTGGCGCTGAACCGACGCATAATTGTTCGTCGTAACCTGCCGGTGAAAGTTCGCGCTTGTGTTTCCTGCAAAGTCGTAGCATTCTTATGCTGGTACACAACAGGATGAACCTGGAATGTGTATTGTAGAAAAAATGGACTGCGGCGATGCGCCGCGGCAGTGGTCCGGGAGGTAAGTATGATCGACGATCAATTCAAGCGGATGTCTGAAGACAGCGATTATCAAGCCGAAGGGGATGAATTCGGCGAGGACGCCAACAACGGCTTTGAAGAGGAAGAAGAAGTCACGATCTCTGTTACCTCGGACGATGATGAGGACCATGCTGATGCCGATGGGGAGGAGCCTGGCGGTTCTGCCTCCGATTCCGTGATCGGGAATCGTCCTCCCACTGGTGGACGCGCTACCGCAAAGCGGACCCAGCCAAGTGGAGGCTCGACCTCCGCAAAGAAAGCAGCCCCGGCGAAAAAGCCTGCGGCTAAGAAAGCGGCAGCCACGCCAGCAGCGAAAAAGGCCAGCGCGAAAGCTCCGGCGAAGAAGGCGGCCAAAAAGTCGCCAGCGAAAAAATCTACGAAGAAGGCAGTTAAAAAAGTTTCGGCCAGACCGGCCGTAAAGAAGTCCGCAAAGAAAGCGGCGACGAAACACCGTAATTCAAATCCTTCAAGGGGGAATAAATTGGCAGTTAAAAAGGCAACGAAAAAGGCAGCAAAGAAGGCTCCAGCGAAGAAAGCTGTAGCAAAGAAGTCCCCAGCAAAAAAGGCCGCGAAAAAATCACCGGCCAAGAAAACAGCAAAAAAGAAGTAAGGCAACCAAAGGCAAGCAAAAGTGCCCGGCAATCGTGCCGGGCTTTTTTGCGTCTGCGCTCTTCCCTATAGCGGATGACAAAGGTGTAGCCGTATCGAGTCATTCTGAACAGCATCTTTGAATTCGCCAGGGTCGGAGTTATTCCGCGTCCTCTTTATTCTTCAGCAGCGCTTGATAGTAGCGCTGTTCAGGCGCGGCGCATCCATGACATAGCTTTTTTCCGCCGCGCACGATATAGCGGTCGTAGTTGATACCTTCTCCGCACGCGGCGCAGGCCACTCGCTCGCCCTTATAGCCAGGAAATTCTTTGGCGTCGAGCGTGACGCGCACCCACTCTTCGGTGAAGAGTGCATCATCGCTCAAGTCGCGGTACGCGATCATTTGCTGTCTATTCTTGCCGTCGATTTCCGGATGTAGCTGGCGCGCGGCTTCCTTCGAAGACTCCCGCGCGGCGATGCGCACTGCACGCCCGGTCTCCGCGTCCACAAAAGTGGCGGCCATTTTTCCCCAGTCGCGAAATTTGAGCGCCCGCTTTCCCAGCCTGCAGCCCGTCACGACCCCGATCGCGTCCGTGGCGCAGCGATCAATTTCGACGAACGTGACCAGGCGCTTGCGATCCTTCCCACGCGGGTCCTGAATGCCGAGCCGCATGCATCCCAGCATCGCCATCCGCACGCCTAAGACCTGGCCGGCGCAGAGATGCCCGTGCGCGGCCTCCGCTTCTTTCAATAGTTCATCCAGCTTGTCCATACAGCTTCAGTATGGACCGGCTTTGCGCCTGTTCCAACTTTGTCTTGGGCGTTCGGAGCAGCTGGGCCCGATTTGCAATATAGTCATCCACGCGGAGGTGAGAGCCATGGCGGGAGGGATATCGCTCATGTTGCTGGCATCGACTCTGTGCCTGCTGCAGCAAACGGTGGGAGCTCTTGCGAAGGGAAATTCCGTCACTCCGCCTGCTGCCATCTCATGGCACACAGCGGGAGAGATCACGCTTCCGTTCGAATATTTCCGGCAACACATCTTTGTGCCCCTCAGCATCAATGGCAGGCCGGGATTCATGTTTATGCTCGACAGCGGCGCCAACCGGAACATTCTGAATTTGCGGAGCGCGCGGCAACTCGGTATCAAGCCGCACATGGCGCAGGAAAAGGACATCGGCTTCGGCGATGGGCGTATCTACGTGGGCCCGGAGGAAAGTGTGGATGCCGAAATAGGTTTCGTATCCGTCGCGAACGCTGTGTCGGTGATGGATTTGAATGGATTTGAACAGCATTTTCACCACAATACCGACGGCATCTTGGGGTACCCATTTTTTCGACAGTTTGTGGTGAAGGTGGATTTCCAGAGAAAACTGCTTACGGTATCGCCTGCAAATCGATTTTCTTATCACGGGCCAGGGTTCAGAATTCCGCTCCGACCCAGCAAAGACTTCGCGGTGATGCCGGTGACTGTTGGAAGCGGGAAGTATATCCGCCACGAAATCAACGTGGTCGCGGATACAGGCAGCAACGGGACCCTTATGCTGTACGAACACTTCGTTCATTCCCTGGATCTGGACAGCAGTTTATCGCACGCACAACCCGGCGAAGCTTATGGCTTGGATGGATATTACGCGGTGGCTCGCGGCAGCATCGACTTACTAAAAATTGGAACCGCCGAAACGCGCAACATGGCCACGGATTATATGAGAAACGAAGAAGAGGTCCGGCCAACGCGGGATATTCCCGGGGCGATCGGCAATGGGATTTTACAAAGCTTTCAAATCGTGATCTTCGACGTTCCACACCGGCGCATGATTTTCGAACTGAAACCGCCGCCGTGGCAGCCGGGAGTGGAACGCACGGAAACGGCTGAACCTTAAACTCCGGTTATAAAGCTCGAGTGAGAAAGTTATTCCTCGTCCGGAGTTTCTCCGCCTTCAACCAGCGCGGAGGCCAAACCGAAGATCTGATAGGTGAGCGTGTCGCTCTTGGCGGGATGAAAAACAACCTGGAGTGGTTGACGCTGCCATGCTGCTGGCGCGCATGCAGGGGTGGGATGGTCGTCCGCCGTCCAGTTCGTTAGCGGCTTTGCGACCAGCGGACGCCGCACACCTAGCTGCGCCACGACAGCGTACAGGTGCTTGCCGGTTGTGTTGACGCCGCAATATGCGGCATAGTCGCGGAACCAGACTACCTCCGACACCGCCGGATCGAAGTCCGGAAGATGCAGCACGGTAATATGCGCCGACGCGCGGTCGACAAGCAGCCATGGCCCGAGCACCCACAGCCAGCGCGCGCCAGCTTCCTCCGGCAGTGCATCATTCAATTTCACAGCACGGCGTGCCACGAATGTTCGCCCGGTAATTTCATGGATTTCGCCGGTAGTCCAATCGCGCACCTGTCCGTCAATAACGAGCGGACGCACGCGCAGCGTGTTCGGCTCGTTCGGGTCGGGCGCCGGACTGGCGGACGGGGGCGTGTATGGAACTTTACGCCATGCGCCGATGGCAACGGAGTGAACCTTGGCGGAAACCGGCAGACAAAATAATGCAAGCGCGGCGCAAATGATGAGAGGCTTGGGGAAGGCCATGGGGCGAGAATAATTCGCGCATGACCGTTGCACAAGTAATTTCGCTGATTCAAAGCCGCCGGCTATGAGTCATTCTGAACGCAGCGAAGAATCCAGAAGATATTCGCTGGATAGCGCCGCTGTCACCCTCTGATTCTTCACATCCTTCAGCAATGACTCTGTTGTTATTCGATAATCGCGATCTTCGCGCGCTTGCCTACGCGCAGGGCGAGCCGCACCGGTACGCTTTCGATGCGAAGCCATGGAGTGCTGTGGAGTGCATCATCAATGTAAGTTGCACCGCTTTTCAGCTTGCGCGTGGCGTCCGTAGCTGATTCCGCGAGATTGCACTGGACCAGCAATTTGTCGATTCGGACGGTCTGATTTTCTGCATTCCATGCGAGCAAGTCTTTGCTCACGGGAATCTCCTCTACATCGGATGGCATTTCTTTGCGCTGAAATTGTTTTGCCCAATTCTCGTCCGCCTGCAAGGCCGCGGCTTCGGAGTGGAAGTCCGCGGTAATGGTTCGCGCCAGCCCTTTTTTTGCTTCCATCGGGTGCAGCGCTCCACTGGTGACATCCTGCCGCATCTGGTCGATTTCGCCAGGACGCAAATCCGTCAGCAGCGTCCAGTAACGCCACATCAACTCGTCGGAGATGGACATGAGCTTGCCGTACATCTCCTGCGGCGATTCCTTAATGCCGATGGCGTTGCCCAGCGATTTTGACATCTTCTGCACGCCATCGAGGCCTTCGATGATAGGCATCATCAAAACGATCTGCGCTGGCTTGCCGGATTGACGCTGCAATTCGCGGCCCACTAAAAGATTAAATTTCTGGTCGGTGCCTCCCAGTTCCACGTCTGCTTCGAGTGCGACGGAATCGTAACCCTGTGCCAGCGGATACAACATTTCGTGCAGGGAGATCGGCTGCTCGGCCTGGAAGCGCTTGTGAAAGTCATCGCGTTCCAGCATCTGCGAAACTGTGAATTTGGCAGCCAGGCGAATGATGCCCTCAAAGCCAAGCTCGCCCAGCCATTCGGAATTGAATCGGACTTCTGTCTTCTCTCGATCTAGAATCTTGAATACCTGCTCTGTATAGGTTTCAGCGTTCTGGTCGATTTCTACCCGCGTTAGCGGCTTGCGGGTCACGGAACGGCCTGTCGGGTCGCCGATCAGGCTGGTGAAATCGCCGATAAGGAAAATGACGGTGTGGCCGAGGTCCTGAAAATGCTTCAGTTTGCGGATTAATACGGTGTGTCCCAGGTGCAGATCGGGCGCTGTCGGGTCGAACCCTGCCTTGATGCGCAGCGGCCGTCCTGCCGCGCGGGAATGTTCCAGGCGCGCGCGCAGATCGGCCAATGGGATGATTTCCGCAGTGCCTTTCTGAAGATATTCCAGTTGCTCGTCAACAGGAGCGAAGGGAGCAAAGGGAGCAGAGCGCTCATTGGGCGGTACGAAAATGGACATGATGAAATTCAGTATAAAGAGTGCATGGCAGTTTTCCTGCCGGAGGACAAATTGTGAGCATCGATGTTGCCTCGGTCCGCGCGGATACGCCGGGATGCGAGAACGTATTGCATTTGAATAACGCGGGCGCTAGTCTCCAGCCCGCGATAGTGCTCGAGCGGGTAAAAGCGCATCTGGACCTGGAAGCCGAGATCGGGGGATACGAGGCCGCTGACCGCACTGCAAATGAATACGAGCGTGTGTATGCGTCGATTGCACGAATGCTGGGCTGTCGAGCGGAAGAAATCGCTCTCGTTGAGAGTGCCACGCGAGCCTGGGATGCGGTCTTCTACGCGTTGGCGGAACAGTTTCAGCCCGGCGACAAAGTTCTGACGGCTGCGAATGAGTTCATCAACAATTACATCGCTTTTTTACAGATGGCGCGTAAACGCGGGTTCGAGATTACCGTCGTTCCCAATGAGGCTAATGGGGAAATTTCGTTGCGTGCCCTGGAAGCGGCCATCGAGCAGCATGGCCGCAGCGTCAAGTTGATCGCGTTGACCCACGTGCCGACCAACGGCGGATTGATTCAACCGGCTGCGGCCGTTGGGCGAATTGCGCGCAGGAACAATATCCCCTTTCTGCTGGATGCATGTCAGGCCGCGGGGCAGATGCCGCTTCGGGTGGATGAACTGGGCTGCGATATGCTTTCCGCAACCGGGCGCAAGTACATGCGCGGTCCGCGTGGCACGGGGTTTCTATATGTGCGGCAGTCGCTGCTGGACCGGATGCGGCTGGAAAAATCGGAGCCGCCGCTGCTCGATATGCGCTCCGCGGATTGGTCAGCGCGCGATCGATATGAAGTTCGCAACGATGCGCGGCGTTTCGAGACCTGGGAATGTTCCGTCGCATGTCGGCTGGGTCTTGGAGTCGCAGTGGAGTATGCCATGGCTGTAGGCCTCGACAAGATCGCGGCGCGGGTGGCCATGCTGGCCGAGCAATTACGGGAGCAACTCGCAGGCATTTCAGGCATCACGGTGCGCGATCTGCCCGGCAGCGGCAAGCAGTCCCGATGCGGGATCGTGACATTTACGCACGTGCAGCATGCGGCGCAGGCGATTTTCGAGCGGATGAACGATCAGCGTATCAATGTGCGCGTGACTGTCACGAGCGCAACGCGGATCGATATGGAACAGCGCGGGTTGACGGAGATGGTTCGCGCCTCGATCCATTACTACAACACGGAAGAGGAACTCGCGCGATTCTCGAATGCCATCCGCACGTTTTAAGCGCCGTTTGCCTCGAATGTACCCTGGAAGCTTCTCAGGCGAGCCGAAAGCGCCTCCAAAACTTGTTTTATAAAGAATTGGCTGTTATTTCCCGCAGAACTCCCCCTCCAGGGTTGCACGATCCCGCTTCATCTTTTAGCGTCTCATTATGACAAGTAAGGAATCGGATAAGGGAGTCCTTCTCTCTCTCTCAGGAAAAGTTGCGCTTATTACCGGCGGTTCTCGCGGCATCGGAGCGGCCACCGTGCGTCTCTTTGTACAGGCTGGCGCAAAAGTTGTATTCAACTATCGCAGTGCGCGAAAAGAAGCCGAACAGCTTGCAGCGGAGTGCGGCGGCCCCGAGCGGTGCGTTGCAGTGCATCGTGAACTGAAAACTCCGGCGCATGGCAGGGAACTGGTGGAGGATGCCGTCCGCACCTTTGGCCGGTTGGATTGTCTGGTGGCGAACCACGGCATCTGGCCGCCGCAGGATGCCCCGATTGAATCGATGACCGATGCGCAGTGGCATCAGACGATGCACGTCAACCTCGATAGCGTTTTCGGAATCGTACAGGCCTCCGTGGGTCAGATGAAAAAGCAGGGCAGGCCCGCGGACCGCACCGCGACCGGGTTTATTGTCCTGATCAGTTCGACGGCCGGACAGCGCGGTGAGGCGATGCACTCCGACTATGCCGCGTCGAAGGGAGCGATCATCAGTTTTACGAAAAGCCTGTCCAGTGAGCTGATCCGTGAAGGCATTCACGTCAATAGCGTCGCGCCGGGCTGGGTGGATACGGACATGTCGGCGGCCACGCTGCGTGATCCGAAAAAGCGCGACCAGGTGGTTTCCGCCATACCCGCAGGCCGCGCGGCAACCGCCGAGGAGATTGCCGGTCCCGTGCTGTTTCTCTGCACGCCGCTCGCAGGTTTCGTTTCCGGAGAGGTTTTCAATGTCAACGGCGGGTCGGTTCTGGTGGGTTAAAACAAATGGGGATTCTGTCGGTGTCCTGCGCCTATGGCTCAGGATGACAAACTATTTTGATGTGAAAAATGTCGATAGCAACGCTCATAAAATGGCTTCCGCTTTTTTGCCTGTTGTGGCCGGCTCTGCTTCCAGGGCAGTCGAGCAACACGATCGTAACGGCGAATCAGCAGAAAGCGCGTCAAGTCCTGGACGCGACTATCCATGCGATGGGTGGCAACGCGTGGCTCGATCTTCGGACCATGCGAACCAAAGGTCAAACGGCTACTTTTTACCAGGGCAATCCGACGGGTGCGATCTCGAATGTGACCGTCACTACGGAGCTGCCGGATAAACAGTTCATCGACTTAGGCGTCAACGGGAAAGTGGTTCAAATCTACGCGGGCAGCCACGCCTGGGAAATTACCTATCAAGGCAAGAAGGACCTCCCGAGCGCGCAGAGGGAAGATACTCTGCGCTGGCGCGATCATTCACTTCGTGTAGTGCTTAGCCTCTGGTACCGAAACCCGGCCACGGTTCTGGTGGATGAGGGGCAATCCCTTGTCGAACGCCGCGTGACCGAAAAGATCACCGTGATCAGCCCCGCAAACGATGCGGTTACGCTTGAAATCGACGTGGAAAGCCATCTCCCATTGCGGCTGAGCTTTCAGTGGCGCGATCCGCAGTTCCACGACAAGAACCTTGATGCCGTGGAGTATGACAATTACCAGCGAGTGGACGGCATCGCCACGCCTTTCACCGTCACCCGGACGCACAATGGCGAGATAGCTCGTCAGCGCTATCTGCGAAGTGTGGAGTACAACATCGCTGTCCCGAACGGGTTATTCGACCCTGACCGTGCGGCTGCACGCCTCAAATAATTTGGGGGCATGGGATCGATGCTCGCCGTTTTATAATCGGCTGGGCAGCTATGGCAAACGATCAGAACGCAAATCCCGAAGAAGCTTGGCTGAAAGCTCCACTCGATATCGTCGAGATCATGGAAATTCTGCCTCACCGTTATCCTTTTCTGCTGATTGACCGCGTAGTCGAGATCGAGCGCAAGAAGCGCATCGTCGCCATCAAGAACGTCACAGTCAACGAACCTTTTTTTCAAGGACACTTTCCGAATTTCCCCATCATGCCGGGCGTGCTGATGATTGAAGCGATTGCGCAAGCCGGCGGCGCCCTCCTGTTGACCGAATTTCCCGATCGCCACGAAAAGCTGGTGCTTTTTACCGGCATCGAGAATGCGCGCTTCCGCCGTCCGGTGGTACCGGGCGACCAGGCGCGCATTGAGGTTGAGGTAGTGAACTGGCGTCCTCGCGCCGTGCGGATGCAGGGCAACGTGTATGTTGCGGGCAAGCTGGTCTGCGAGTCTATCGTGATGTGCCAGATCGTACCGCGCAGCCGCCAAGCCAGGCCCAGCAATGGAACATCCAGCGAAACCGCCGCCGCGTCCGAGGCACAAGAGGCTTCTACCAAAGCGTGAGCATTCACTCCACGGCACGGGTCCACTCCTCGGCCATTGTCGCAGAGTCTGCGATCATTGGCCCCGGTTGCTGCGTGGGCCCCTTTTGCATCGTGGGTCCGCATGTCGAGTTGGGAGAAGATTGCGAGTTGGTCTCGCATGTCGTGCTCGATGGACATACACGGGTTGGCAAGCGGAATCGTATTTTTCCGTTCGCCGCAGTCGGCGTAGCACCCCAGGACTTGAAATATAAAGGGGAGCCGACCCGGCTCGAAGTTGGCGATGAGAACGTCATCCGCGAATCCGTAACCATTTCAAGCGGCACAGCAGGCGGTGGAGGCGTGACCCGCATTGGCAGCCATTGTCTGGTCATGGCCTATGCGCACATTGGCCACGACAGCCAGATCGGCGACCATTGCATTTTGGCGAATGCAGCCACGCTTGCCGGACACGTCATCATCGAGGATTACGCGACCGTGGGCGCGCTTTGCCCGGTGCATCAGTTCTGTCGTATCGGGCGTTATGCCTATGTCGGCGGCGGCACGACCATCACGCAGGATGTGCTGCCGTTTTCGCTTACTTCCGCGACCCGCGAAACCCATGCGTTTAGCCTGAATAGAGTGGGCCTGGAACGGCGAGGATTTTCGAAAGATCAATTGCGCGAGTTGCATCAGGCGTATCGCACGCTTCTGGCTGCGAAATTGAACACAACGCAAGCGCTCGAAAAGTTGAAGTCGAACGAAACGCTCGGTGAAGAAGTGCGATATTTGATCGAGTTTATTGAAGGCTCTTCGCGCGGGGTTATCAAATAACTCGGCGACATCGCTTTAGATAAATAACAGAGAGTCATTCTGAACGGAGTGAAAAATCCGCCACATAGACGAAGCTACCACCCTCTGGATTTTCCGCCGGAATTTACCCTGAGTGAAGTCGAAAGGGGCTCAGAATGACGGGCCACATTCTTGAACCTAGATGCCAACAGACCTCAAATCCGAATCCGAAACCATCCGACCTGCTCCGGCGAAACTGGGCCTGATCGCTGGAAACGGGCGCTTTCCATTTTTACTGCTCGATGCCGCGCGCGCGCATGGCACGGAGGTTGTGGTGGCGGCGATTCGCGAGGAGACGGACGCGGAGATCGACACCCGCGCCGCAGGCGATTCCGGAGTCCACGTCCATTGGATGTCGCTGGGGGAACTATCCCGGCTGATCGAGACGTTTCAACGCGAAAACGTCACCCAGGCGGTGATGGCGGGACAGGTGCGGCATAAGCAGATTTTTTCCAGCATTCGACCGGACTGGCGGTTGGCGAAGCTGCTGCTTTCACTGGGAACACGCAATACGGATGGACTGCTGGGCGCAGTCGCCAAGGTACTTGGGGATGAGGGAATTGAGCTGATTTCCTCGACCACATTTCTGGAGCCGCTGCTGGCACGGGCCGGCATTCTGACGGCGCGAGGGCCGAATGCCAGCGAACAACTGGACATCGAATATGGCCGCAGTGTCGCCCATGCGCTGGCCGCTTATGATATCGGCCAGACAGTGGTGATCGCCGCGCAGGCATGTGTGGCAGTTGAAGCCATGGAGGGGACCGACGCCGCGATCCTGCGTGCGGGAAAAATCATGCAGTCGGTCGAAGAAGACCGAAGGGGAGAAGCCCAAGAAATGGACAAAAACAAGGCTTTCACGCTGGACCGCTTCCTGACCGTGGTGAAGGTGGCGAAGCCGAAACAGGACATGCGTTTCGACGTCCCCGTAATTGGAATCGGCACGATTGCGGCTATGCGGGAGTCGGGCGCAAGCTGTTTGGCGATTGAAGCAGGACGGACGCTCATCTTCGATTTAGCCGCTGTCATCGCGGCAGCGGACAGTGCCGGAATTGCCATCATCGCCCACTCATCTCCGCAAAATCCGGCGTAGAATTTGTTCTGTCGCTTATTTTCGAGCGGCCCCGCATGGAGTTGGGATAGAGAGAGTGGCCCTTCACGTGCGCATGTTTATGGCCATTGGCCCTTCGCGTGCTTTTATGTTCCACGTGGAACAATGCTGGTCAAAGATGGCCGCCAGGCAGAAGGCGCTCTCGTTGTGCCGTATAGAACTGAACCGGAGAAGGAAACGATTATGAACGCGACACGTATTATGCTCGGAATTTTGCTGGCTGCGGCCATTGTGCTATTTGGAGTGCGCGCATTTGCGGCTTCGGACCCCATTCCCCAGGTGGGCCAGACGGCTCCCGGCTTCACGCTGCCTTCCCAGGAAGGCACGCACGTCAGCCTGGATCAATATCGCGGCAAGTGGGTGGTGCTGTATTTCTATCCGAAGGACCAGACCTCCGGCTGCACTATCGAAGCCCGCAATTTCCAGCACGACATGAGCAAGTTTGACGCAGCGAACGCTGTGGTTTTGGGAGTGAGCGTAGATTCAGTGAAAAGCCATCAGGCCTTTTGCGCCAAGGATGGTCTGCACTTCAAACTTCTGTCCGACACCGGTCATGATGTCGTGAAGCAATATGGCTCATTGGGTAACTACATGGGAATCAAAATAGCCAAACGCAATACTTTCCTGATTAATCCCGAAGGCAAGATTGTGAAGGAATGGATTGGCGTCGATCCCAGCCACCACAGCAGCGAAGTCCTGGACGCAATCAAGAGCATGAAAAAAGCTAGCTAGTGTGGATTCACAGTTAAAGTGGTTGAGTAGCAGACAGAGTCATTCTGAACGAAGCGAAAGCGAAGTGAAGAATCCAGAGGGTGTTGGCTTTGGTAGCATCGCCATTAGCCGCTGGATGCTTCGCTTCGCTCAGAATGACAAATCTTATCTTTCGATTACAGTGTTCTTGAAAATGCTCTAAAAATTGTCGAGAGAATTGCAAGGGATTGTCTCTCTTCGTTCGCTGCTTTCAATCGCCAGTTCCAGCAGGCGGATGACGCGCCAGCCCTGTTCTCCGGGCACGTCAAGTGGAGCGCGTCCCAGGATGGCGTCGCGAACATTTTCGTAATATTGCCGATAGTCGCCGGGCAGAGTTGGCACCGCGCGTTCGACAGCGACGCCATCCTCTATCGTGGTCAGCTTCCCCCAGGCGGACTCAGGCTCTGCGCCCCAGTGCGGGCCGCCCAGAATTGCGCCGCCTTTCAATGCGGGTTCCTGCGGATCGAGACCGTATTTCACATAAGAGCCGCTCGTTCCATGAGCCACATAGCGGGGCCCCGGCGCGGCAGCCAGCAGAGAGGCATAGAGGGAGACGCGCAGCCGAGGGTAACGGAGATGAATGGCAAACCCATCGTTGACTGCAGTCTGATCGCGATCGTAACGAACGTCTGCCGTGACAGTCTCAGGTGTTCCGAAGAGCACCAGCGATTGATCAACAAGATGTGCGCCAAGATCGTGCACAAGTCCATTGCCTGGAAGATTTTTTTCCTGCCACTTTTTTGGACGCAGCCTGGGATGGTGACGCTCAAAGCGCGACTCCAGACTGACAAGCCTGCCGAGTTCCCCATCTGCAATTAATTTTTGAAGCGTCAGGAAGTCTCCGTCCCAGCGGCGATTCTGATAGGCCGAGAGCACCAGCTTCCGCTCGCGCGCCAATTTGATCAGCTGGCGGGCCTGTTCGCTGGACGCGACGAAGGGTTTATCAATCACGACATGCTTGCCCGCTTCGAGACATTCCCGGGCCAACTCAAAGTGCGTGGATGGTGGCGTAGTGATCACGACGAGCGAAAGTTCCGGCTGCGCTAGCAGTTCTTCCACTGTGCGGACGATGGGGACATCGGGATATGCCAGTGTGGCGGCATCCCCATGCCGTTGCAGAATGGCTGCGAGTTCCAATCCATCGATCACCCGCAAAAACGGCGCGTGAAAAATCTTTCCACCCAGTCCAAATCCAATGACCCCAGCGCGAATCGTGCGACCCATATTTTCTCCCATTCAGAAATTATCGAGCATGACGTACCTTCCAGCTGACACTGCCGTCATTCGGACCGGGAAACAGCAGAGAGGAAAGCCATGGGAGAACCATTCGCATCTAAACCTGTATTCATCCCCGAGGCCTCCATGATTTCCCCAATTTACTTTATTCCTGTCCGCCAGGTCATCCGGCGCGGCAAAATGTGTGCAGCCGCCCTGTTTTCAACCGCCATCCTGGTATTTGCAACCACGGGCTGCAACCTGATCGGCTCAAGCAAGCCGGCTACTGGATCGCATTCCTCCAACGCCGGTAACTTCACCACCACGGTTTTCATCGGCGACTCTTTGACCGCCGGTTTTCAGAACGGGTCTCTTCTGGATACCCAGCAGCCGAATGGCTACGCCAACCTGATCGCGAAGCAGGCGGGATTTAAATTGACGCTGCCGTTGATTGCCGCTCCCGGCGCGCCCGCAGTGCTGCAACTGGTCAGCGTAGGACCGCCTGCGGTCATCAAACAGGCATCCGGCATCACAACCGGTCGGGATGATATTACCGTTCAGGCCACGGATCTGGCGGTTCCGGGCCACTTGTTGACGGACCTTATCAATCGCGTGCCGGTCGCCGCTCCCACGGCTGGTGAAGACATTGTCACCGATCTGGTGCTGGGCATTCCCGGCCTGGCTCTCGGAAAGCAGTACACCCAGCTGCAATGGGCGGAGCATTTAAGTCCAACTACGCTGTTCGTCTGGATCGGATCGAATGACGCTCTGTTGGCGGTCGATAGCGGCATGCCCTCCAGCATGACTCCGCCGGCGCAGTTTGCCACGGAATTTACCCAATTGATCCAGGCCCTTCAGACGAATACCAAGGCGAACCTGATCGTGGGAAATGTTCCCGATATCACGCTCGTCGCTTCTCTAACACCCGGCTCGGTGGTGCTGTCGGAGTATTCCCAGTCCAGCGGTATCCCGGTAGCGCAGCTAAGCACGAAGCTGGGCATTCAGGCGACAGACCTGGTCAACGCTACCGGGCTCTCTGAAATTCAAGCCATTTTGGCCGGGAAACAAAGCGGCCCGGTAGACGACAGCGGTTTCTTAAGCCCGGCGGAAGTAGCCGCCATGCAGCAGACGATCCAGCAATACAACACCGCCATCGCGCAGCAGGTTGCAGCCGTGGGCGGTACGCTGGTCGATATCAATACCGCCCTTACCCAGTTGCACAACAGCCCACCGACCATCAATGGCGTGCAGCCCAGCTTCGCATTTCTCGGCGGTTTTTTCTCGCTGGATGGTGTCCATCCCACCAACACAGGCTATGCCCTGTTGGCGAATATCTTCATCGACCGGATGAATGCCGCGTTGAAAACGAAAATCGCCGATGTCGACGTCAGCACGATTGCGTCCACCGATCCGCTGTTCCCGCCAAATCTGCCCAAATCCACCCAGGCAAGAGGGATTCCAGCGGCAGCGGCCAGATCGCTCGACTGGATGCTGAAGCCGCAAGTCTCCACGCATTAGAGCGAATTTACAGGTAGCGTGCATAGGTTCATGGGAGTCATTCTGAACCGAACGTAGCGGAGTGAAGAATCCAGAAAATATTCGCGTGGTGAGTGCTGCCATCACCCTCTGGATTCTTCGCGGAGTTCACCCTGAGCGAAGCCGAAGGGCTCAAAATGAAGGACGTGGTTTTTGAATCAAAATCCATGCGAGCGTGACCTGCTCTCGCATGGATTTTGTTCTAGGCTTGTGCGGCTGGGGTTGATTCCGGTTCGGAAACTTCGATTGGCTTGGACGTTACGGATTTTCTCGCAGGCTCTGATTTCGCAGCCTCAGGTTTCTTGACCGGCTCGACCTTTTTGCCTGGGGCTATGATGGCGTGCAGCGTCGTGCCTTCCATCCGGGGATGGAATTCCACGATGCCGCCTTCGCCCACATCCTGGATCAGCCGGTTGATAATTTGATATCCGAGCTCGCGATGGGCCATCTGGCGGCCACGAAAACGCAATGACGCTTTGACCTTGTCGCCTTCATGGAGAAAACGCACGGCCTGATTCTTTTTGGTCTGGTAGTCATGCTCGTCGACAGTGACCGAGAATTTGACTTCCTTGATGATGATGATCTTCTGCTTCTTACGGGCCGCCCGCTCGCTCTTGTCTTTTTCGTATAAAAATTTGCCGTAATCCTGAATGCGGCAAACCGGCGGCACGGCGTTAGGAGAAATCTCCACCAGGTCCAGGCCGCGCTCCCGGGCAATTTTGAGAGCCTCAAAGGGTGGGAGTACGCCGAGTTGCTCCCCGTTTTCGTCAATTACGCGAATTTCACGCGCGCGTATCCGATCATTGATGCGGATAAACTGTTTCGCCGAACGCTTATCGATGTGCCGCCTCCAAATATGCGAGAATAAGCCTCGCCTCCTAAGTATAACATCCGATATTTAGGGAGACAGAGCCCCGGCTAGCCCATGGCTCGAGATGACAAGTTCGAGCCATGGGCTAACCGCTCTACCGTGGTGGGCGGGTGGTCGTCGTAGCGATAACATCCTCGCGGTTTCTCCTGTTCCCGAGGCCGAAGAGTCCCAGCAACCCGAACAGCCCGATCCAACCCCAATTTCCCCGATGATGCCTGTAGCCCTGATCCATTGGCCGGGTGTTGTTCAGGTCGTTGGGCGGAGTAGTGTTCTGCATGGCTCCCCCGTTCGGGTCGTTCGGTTGCGTGCTGGTCATGGAGCTTCCACTGTTCGGCGATGTTGCAGTGGAGTTGTTCTGTGCGAACCCGCCTGTGCTGAATAGCAATACTGTAGACAATGCCAAAACTGTAATTTTCATCGAATTTCCCCCATCCTGCCTTTAATACGATGGAGACGGGGTTAGGCGCGTTGTCCCAGGTCGATAGAAAGGTCTTCGTTTCTATGCGCCGACAATGTTCCTATCAACCCATGACCCGCGATACCCGTGATCTGGAGCGACACCAGGGTATTCGCCGCGCAGAAACCATCCAGCACTATCGGAAGGAAATTATCCGTAAGCGCGCACCCCTGTTCGGAGGCAGGGACGGCTTTGTCCGCGATCAATGTCACAGCGCTGAGTTTCTTGCCGATAAATCCAGAGCGGAATGCCAGATTTTTGTGCTGGATCAAAGCTCGCAATGCAATCATGCGTTCGCGAACGGCAATTCCGGAGACAGGCTCCTGCCGATGCAGTTCCCACCCCGCCGTACCCGGTCGAGCCGAAAATGGGAACAGGTGCAGGTAGGTAAATGATTGCGCGGCGATGAAGTCGTAACTTTCCTGGAATTCTTTCTCCGTTTCGCCGGGAAAGCCCACCATAACATCCGCTCCGAGCGCTGCATGCGGCGATGCGGTTCGTATCGCGGCTAGACGTTCGGCGTAGTGCCAGGGACGATAGCGGCGATGCATCCGACGCAAGACGCTGTCGGACCCTGACTGTAGCGGCATGTGGGCGTGCCGCGCGAGGCGAGGGTGCTCGCCCGTGCTCCCGCGGGTAAATAGCGCGATCAATCCATCGGTCCAGTCCATCGGTTCGATGGAGCTGATGCGCAGACGTGGAAGCGCGGTAGTTTCCAAAATCTCCGCAAGCAGATCTTCGAGCCGGGACTGTGGAACCAGATCGCGGCCCCAGCGACCAAGGTTAATGCCGGAGATCACCAGTTCTTTCCCGTCGGCATCCACAAATTTCCGTACTGCATCCAGCACGTTTTCGGCGGGCTGCGACCGGCTGTTGCCGCGCGTGGAGGGAATGATGCAGAACGTACAACGGTTCCCGCAGCCGTCCTGAATCTTGAGAGAGGGTCGAGTTCGATGAGCTGTCTGGTTCTTCGTCAGGCGTTCAGTTACGGAAGCCGGGAAGGATGGCAATTGGAAATCGCTATGCGCGAAAATGTCGCCGGTCAGGAGAAAAGGCCGTCCAACTTCCGCATGCGCAGCCGGTAATAACGACGCGAGAGGTACGAACCCGTTTGCCCGCGAGTTGGCACCAGGGGAAGCTCCGAGCGCAACCGAAGCTACTTGATTCTTGTGGCTGTTGCCGACCACCGCCGAGACACCCGGCAGGGTTGCGATTTCCTCCGGTGCGCGCTGGGCGTAGCAGCCGGTCACCACGATGCGCGACTGCGGATTTTTTCGTTGAATGCGGCGAATATAGGCGCGCGCATCCCGGTCGGCTTCCGCCGTGACAGTGCAGGTATTCACCACCACCACATCGGCCTGCTGCAAGGCAGCCGACTGCGATGCGCCCAACGCATCGAGGGCCGCCGCTATGGCGTCTCCATCGGCGTGGCTGGTGCGGCATCCGAAATTTTCCACATGATACTGGGGCACCCGCCAGTGTAACAATCAAGGGAGGGAGCAGCTCATACGTTCGCTGCCGCATCGACAGGACCCTCTTGATTGGCATACATTGATTCCGTGTACAGAAGGGAAATCCAACAATTATGAAACGCCGCATTCTTTTGGTTGACGATGAGCCTGCAATCCTGCTCACCTTGAAAGCCCTGCTCGAGATCCATGGTTTTGAGGTGGAAACCGCATCTTCGGCCCGCGATGCGAAGGCCAAGCTGCGGAGCTCGACCTTTCACATGGTGATCACCGACATGCGTATGGAAAACGACCAGGCCGGACTGGAAGTGGCGCGTGCCGCCAAGAAGACCCAATATCAACCGGCGGTCGCGCTTCTGACCGCTTTTCCGGCAAGCGACGATGCCTGGCGCGATGACGGAGCGGATGAAATGCTGGTGAAGCCCATGAACAGTCAGGCGCTCATCCGGCAGCTCGAAGCTCTGTTGGTTGCACACGAAGATCGAAAACGACCCGTGGAAAAGGTGTCCAATATGGCTGCCTCCGCCAACAAGGAACGCCGCAAAGGATCGACACGTGCGGTGGCTACAGCACGCACGTAGAACTTTCTTCCGCCTCCGCGCTGATCTGCATGATCGACGAGAAGTCAGACTTCGAGGCCTATGGAGCGCATCAACTTGAGGGCGTTTGCCGTCGATACGACTCCCGGAGTCAGTCGATAATCGAATCGAAGTTCGCCATTCTCAAATCTGTCCTCAAAGTGGAAGTTGGCTGCCTGCCCTCCCAGCCCTTCCGCAATTTCCGCCAGAGCGAGATCGTGGGTGGTGACCAGTCCGATGGTGCCACGGGCGAGTAGTGTCCGCACAAACGATTCCGTTCCGACGCGGCGATCGTGGGAATTTGTGCCCGACAATAGCTCATCCAGCAGAAACAGCACAGGAACAGGTCCCCGGCTTTGCTGGTCGATCAGCTTCAGTCGCATGATCTCCGCATAAAAACGGGAAAGACCGCCTTGAAGCGAGTCGAGAACGCAGATCGACGCGGTCACCTTGAGTGCGGACAATACCATTTTGCGGGCGCGAACCGGCCCTCCCGCCTGGGCAAGAACTACGTTGACGCCGACGCTGCGGATGAAAGTGCTTTTCCCGGCCATATTCGGACCGCTGATGACCAGGAGTTGAAGCTTGCTGTCGAGCTTGAGGTCGTTCGCCACGGCGCGGGCCCGCGGAATCAACGGATGAGAGAACGCTTCCGCATCCAGATAAGGGCCGGACTCGACGAATTGCGGAAATGTGTCTTCGGGATGCTCGTACCCGTAGCTTGCCAGAGCATTGAGCGCCTCTACTTCGCCGACAACCGCGAGCCACTCGCGCACCGCATGCCCATATCGCGCGCGCCACGCCTCCGCTGCCGAGACCCATTGGGCGGTCCAGAAGATGAACAGATCGGCGAATTTGATGAACAGATTTTCATGCGATTCGAGCCACGCCACGCGCCGGTTCAGCCGGGAGATCGCCTGGGATGCAGGCTCCTTTCTCGACTTGAGAATGGCCTGTAAATCAGCCAATTTCTTGGAAGTGAAACTCCGCTCCTCAATCTGGCGAAAGATCGCCGCCAGCAGGTCAAGCTCATGCATGGCCTCTTCAATTTCCGCTGCGGCTTTTTCCACCGGAGTCCGAAACCGGTACGTCACCGCCAGATTCACCAGGCTCGCGACGAGTGCGACCCCTCCCCAGCCGAATATCCCCCAGGTTAGCAGGCTGAGCAGCCAAAGTGCTGCCAGCAACGGAGCGGCGATCCGCGCGAATTTTGGATGGGAGTGTGTCAGACCGGCTGAATTTTCGCTCCACGCGATCAAGGCATCCGGCCGAACGCCGAGCTTGATATCTTCTCCGGCGATTGCCAGCTGTTCTCGAAAATCGAGGTTAGGTTGGAGTTCCTTCACGGCAGCCTGACGCGCGAGTATCTCGCCAACCGAAGCTGGGGAGAGCAGCCACGCAGCCAGCGTCTCCTCCCCGGCGCGAGTGCGGGCGGTCGAAAGCAGCTCGAACATGCCTCCCCGGCCAAACAGGTCGAGATCGCGCGCGTAAGGATGCCCGGGATCAAGGAAGCGCTCGCCTTGCTGGCCGGTTCCAGCCCAACGGTCGTCCAGCCGCGCCATGCTGCTTTCATAAAACTTCTTCAGGCGGGCAACTTGGCGGAGTGACCGAAGCGTGCGTTCATGCAGAACGAACAGCAGCACAATCACGGCAATGGGCGCAAATAAAACGAAAATATATACGGAGTGATACTTCGCGAGCCCAACGGCGGCAATCAACGTCAGTAAAATGGCTGCGAGCTTGGAGCCAGCAAGCAGATTGCTGCGCCTCGTCAGACGAGCTTCCGCAACCAGCAAAGCAGCTTGTCGCCGGGCATATTCTTCATGGGGGGTCTCACGCGCGTGATTCATCCAGCAATTATCGCAAGGATTGTCTCACTCAAGGTACGCTCGTAAACCCGACGAGGGCTTTCTTTTCGCTTGCAAACCGAGTAACTCGTAGCCTCTCGGTGTATGCAATAAAATGCAGAGATTCTGCAATAAATTGCAGAATTAGCAGATAGGTTTTAGTTTGCGACTAACTAACTATCGTCAGCGAGACATTAGTTAATAGCCCCCAAGATTAAGGTACACATTTTATAGGAAATGCCGAGTTATCAATTAACTGGTGTGAGACAGGGAATGTAATTGACGGAGCAGTATGCAACTCAGTGCATACAGTCTCAGAATTCCAACTACCGAAGGGGTTAGCGTCAATGCTGGCTTTTAGATGTTTATCTATCCGAAGTAGTTGCTTAGAAGTTAGAAGGAGTTATCAAACCGGAAGCAATTACTCAAGACGGAAAATAAGTTAGTTATTTTTATGACAGCTACATCCAGCAGGGCCGCAGTGTCGTAGTGAGTAATAGGAAGAAATAGTATCAGGGGCTTCGCTCGAAATAGCTTTCACTTCGCGGTTGATCAAACTGTTCCGTCTACCGCTTGCATAATGTATGGACTTGCATCAATCGATTCGACCGAAGTCCTTGCACGCAAGAGTTATGCGTCCACTCAACGGCTCCCTCCCCCGGGGTAGAGGTGGAGTTTCGCGATTGACCGCTCGCCAGAGGAACGATCCCGGATGGACGGTCGTGTTACATCACCATGACAACGGCTAATGGAGCCTACAATGAATCGTCTCTTCTGCACCACCCTACTCACAGCTTCCGTCCTGGCCGCAGGCGCAGCCTACGGCCAAAGCACTGCAAAGCATACCGATGTTAAGCAGAGCCAGCCTCAACCGCTTCATGACCAACAGATGGACAGCATTACCGCCGGTGCAACCTCTACACAGAATGGCGGGACGATCGCCGCGGACAACTCGACCGCGCATACCACAACGAATGGAACTGTTTCCCTCTCCGGCAGCGCGCTGAACGGAGCAAGCGGGATCAACGTGGTGAATGGAGCAGACAGCTCTGTGGCGGATGGCGCGAATGTGTACAGCGGAAGCCTGACTACGAACGGGGGAAGCGGCGGAGGGGCGAACGCAAACCAGGTGAACACCATTGATCAGTCAAAATCAACGACGTCCGCGACGCTTTCCGGCTACACCCGCGGAGCGAACACGCATCTAGACAATATGACGAGCTCAGATAAAACGAAGAGCAACAACAGTGCCTCGAGTTTGAATGCGACCGCGACCCACAACATCAACTCCTCGTCTTCGGCGATGGACAACAGCTCCAGCAACAATAGCGCGACAGACAGCGCCAGCTCTATGCGAAATAGCGCGCAGCAGGCGAATTCCAGTCGCAGCGCGGCAGCGAACCAGGCGGCTTCCGCCTCCAACAGCAGCAATCGGAATGCATCCATGACGGATGCGTCGAGCGAAAACGCGGCGCAGCAGGCCAATGATGCACGGTCCTCGGGGGCCAGCCGGAGCTCGGCGTCGAATGCTTCCAACAACGCAAACAGCGCAACGAACTCGGGTGCCTCGAACAGCGCCTCGGCAAACAATGCGAACAATGCGAGCAATGCAAGCAACTCGGCGGCGGCCAACAACTCTTCCGCGGCCAACCAGTCGAATCATGCAAGGTCGGATCTTCGCCGCGTATCTTTGAACCTCAACGCGACTAGCGGAAACTCTAATTCGAGCAGCGGAAACTCCAATTCGACCAGCAACATGAATTCCGGCAATTCGACCACCGGCATGAGTGCCGGCAATTCAACCAGCGGCATGAATAGCGGCAGCAACTCAATCGCGGCGAACGGCTCGCAGTCAGCCAACCAGTCGGGCAGCTCGGCGGCAAACCAGAGTGCGGCCGCGAACCGTCAGGACTCTTCGACCAGCGGAAACTCGGCGAATTCTGCTTCCGCCAGCAACGCTAACCGAAATGCCTCCACCAGCAATGCGAATGCAGCGAACAATGCGCAGCAGGCGAATGCAAGCAACTACAACAACGCGAACAGCGGCTCGGCGTCGAACAGCGCCCGGTCGGCCAACTCGGCGACAAACTCGTCGAGCGCGAACGCGGCGCAACAGGCAAGCAACAGCAGCAGCAACAACGCGGCGAACAACTCTTCATCTTCGAGCGTGAACAATGCGGATAATTCGTATTCCGCACGCAATTCGGCAACGGCGCGGAACACGAACTCCTCGCAAAATGCCTCCGACCTGAGCAATGAAACGCTCGCGCGGCAGGCTTCCGACAGCAGGTCCAGCCACACGGTGGACAGCCACCATGTGATTCAGGATGTGCAAGGAGCGACCTCGATTGGATCGGCGACGGCCGAGAACATCGCGGTAGATGGGTCGACGTTGACGGCGGCGAGCAACTACAGCGTGGACCTGAGCGGCTCTGCCGAGCAGAATGCACGAGCGCTGAACATCGTGAACGCCGCTGGAAGCATGGTATCGAACGGTGTAAACGTGGCGCGGACCACGAACATCAGCTCATCGCCGGTGCTGAACCAGGTGAATATGATTTCGCAACATCACTAGAGAGCATGGCCAGGCAGCCGCGCATGTGCGGCTGCCTGGCCTGCACTCCTTCACAGCCTATGGAGGAATCATGCAACGCATTTTAGTGATCGCGGGCCTGGCCATACTTACGCAAGTAGGTATAGCTCAATCCAAAATGAAACCAATGTCCGACGGGGCAATGGACCATGTCACAGCCGCAGGCCTCACAGCCGACGTGTCGAACGGAGCAGTGAACTTCCAGGGCCAGACACAGACCCCCAATGGCCTGGTGACAGCAACGGGTTCGCTTGGGCTGCAGGCCGGACCGACCTCGGGCACAACCCTGGGAACTCTTTCCCTGAGCGGAAATGCACAGCAGAACCTTAGTTCACTGATCAACCTCAATGCGGTGAATTCAAAGATCAATGTGCTGTTGAACCTGAATGTGAACATCAACTCGACGGTGGCCAAACTTGTACAAGCCAACCTGAACGGGAAATACTGATGCGCTCGCGGCGGCCATTCTGGACGGTTGTCGCAATCGTGTGCCTTGGTCTCCCCGTCGTGTCCGTGCGTGCACAAAGCACGCCGGAGACGACGACGGGGATCAAGGCCATTCGTACGCTGAAGCAGATACGAGGCGAAGGCGTGGTACGGCAACGGTGGGATGTGAGCTGCGGCGCAGCGGCGTTGAGCACGGTGCTGACGTATGAGTTTGATGACAAGACGCCAGAAACAGCGATCGTGGTATGGATTCTGCACCGGGTAAACGCGGCGACAGTCCGGGCCCGAGGAGGGTTCTCGCTGTTGGAGCTGAAGCGATTCGCCGAGGCGCGAGGGTACAGTGCAGAAGCCTTTAGCGGAATGTCAATGAAGGAATTGGCTGCGCAAAATACTCCCGTGATTGTTCCGATCCACAGCAAGGGAGTCGACCATTTTGTGGTGGTGCGCGGGATCGTTGGAGACCGGGTCGTGATCGCAGATCCTGGGTTCGGCAACCGGACGATGAGTAGCTGGCGATTCCATGAAGTGTGGAAGAACGGGATCGTATTTATCGTCCATCCACCGGCCGAACAGATGATCGTGAGCCAGAAACCAACGGCGGCGTCACGTCTGCTGCCGGATGAATCCGTCATTTCAAGAAATATAGCGATCCAGACACTATTACCCAGCAATCCACTTTATTAAGGGCCAAACGACATGTCGCGACAAATGGCTTTCCTAGGATTAATGCTTGCGATGTATGCAGGGCCGATGATGGCCCAGACGGCCACAGAGCCGGTATCCGCCAACCAGGCAAGAATGGCAAGCGCTCCAGCGACGGACAAGGCGACGGGGAGCGTACCCGCCGCGACTGCCGCTCCAAACGCCAACGATAAGAAACATCAGCAGGAAATGCAACTGAAGCAGGCGATCCTTCAGCTACAGGAAGGAATGCGACAGAGAGACGCGATTATTCGCAACCTGCTCGAGAGAGTACGGGAGTTAGAGACGGAGATGAATGGGGGCACGGCCACATCCCGGAGCGCGACGGGGAAAGTGCCGAACCAAACGGCGCCACCCGCGACCCCGCCGGCGTTAGCAGGCGGCGGCACGGGCTTAGTGGTGCCGCGCAAGGACATTGCTCCTCCGTCGACCACGGCGGGAAACGCGAGTATGTCCACCTCGCTGGCGACGGCGACGGCGGCTGTGGAGAATTCGGGCTACGACGCAGCCGAGCGGCACGCCAGTGAGACGCTCGATGAAATGCTGCTATTGCAGGGCGGACTGCTCCTGCCATCGGGCACGCTGGAGGTAGACAATACGGTCTCTTATTTCAGCGCGTCGTCGGACCACATCGCCATCAATGGATTTGCGCTGCTGCCAGTGCTGGTGGTGGGAGATATCACCTCGGAGAGAGTGCGGAATGACATCCTGCTGCCGACGTTTACGACGCTGCTAGGATTGCCGAAGAATTTTCAGATGGATTTCACCATTCCTTATGGATATCAACTGCAGCGGACGGTGGCGGCGGACAATACGCAATCGAGCACGAGCGCGTTCGGACTAGGCGATATGCAGGTTGGGCTGTCAAAACAGCTGACCTTCGAGCATGGAAGGGTGCCGGATCTGCTGGCGAACGCCCGCTTCAAGTCGAGGACGGGAGCGGACGCCTTCAATGTGGGCACCAGCAGCGAGATCGCGCTGGGAACGGGATTCTACGGGCTGCAGGGAAACCTGACGGCGGTGAAGACGAATGATCCGTTAGTATTTTTCGGGAACCTGCAATACACCGAGAACTTTGCGGCGGATCATACTGTTTCGGCCAACAATCCCAATAACCCCAGTGAAACGATGGTGGGCCATTTCACGCCAGGTTCAGAGGCGGGATTTCAGCTGGGCTCGGTGCTGGCGATCAATCCGGAGACCTCATTCATTATGGGCTGGGACCAGAGATTTACGCGGGCCACGCAACTGAATGGTGTGGATGTACCAGCGTCGTACCTGGTGGAAGGCACTCTGCGGCTGGGCACGTCGTACCTGATCGCGCCGGGACGGACGGTCGACGTAAATTTTGGGGTGGGATTGACCCCAGATACGCCGAACTTGCAGTTTTCCGTGGGATTCCCATTCAAAGCAGGGCTATGGAACCGGAAGCATAGAGCGCCGGGGACGCTGTAGCCTCGAGGCGGGTCTCTTAGTTGTAGCCGAGTGACTCGGCGATTTGTCATGAATCAGGTCAGCCCGATTTACGCGAGCATGGCTCAGGACAACGCCACCGTCGTCGCGCAGCAGCAGTAGATTCGCAACGGAGTCCAGCAGTATTCAACCAGGTGCATCAGAGCGTCGCCAGCGACCGTGCCGCGGCGCTCGACCACAGCTCGCTCTCCATATGGGAGATCAGGCCATCTACAGCGATCCCGCAACCGGCCAGCGCGTCCAGATGTCCAACCTGTACAGCCACGCCTGGGCCGGCAAGTCGGAGCTGGCCCGCTATCAGCCGCGATGCCGTCCTGAATTTATCCCGTATGTGGTACCATGAGACCACGCTCAGTGATTTGGTTGTGAGCCGTTCTTGCCAGCCTAGCGGCAAGCCGCCCGCAGTTGCACCCTCCCAAGCCTCTCCAGCGTGATCGCTCGCAAGCTCTACAGCTTTCGTTGCGATGCGGCGAAGCGATGCGCTTCCCCTTACCAGCTGTCATGCGGCATCCGAGGTCGAACAAGTTCTTCGTATCGGCCCCTAGAGATTTCTAAACGGCGTTTTTGAAACGCGTTCCTGAAAACTCCGGTATCCCCTGCGGTAATTCTCTTCCTCTTGCGGCCACGAAGACCGTAAAGGCAAGCAGTGTGTTCCGGCCCGTCTGCATGTGGGTGCAAGGCAGAGCAGGCATGGAAACAAAGGAAAACCTTGACTCAATTTACAGATTTCACTCTTTTACCCGCGCTTCAGAAAAAGCTGGCGCAGGCCAATTTCATTACTCCGACCCCGGTGCAGGAAGGTGCGATTCCGCCTGCACTCGAAGGCCGCGATGTTCTGGCGACAGCGCAAACCGGTACCGGCAAGACGCTCAGCTTTCTCATTCCTATTATCGAAGGCCTCCAAAAGGCGCCAAAAATGCCGGAGCAACACCCAGGCCAGCGGCAGGGCTCGCAGGGCAGGGGCAAAAGTCCTTTTGCTCTGATTCTTCTGCCGACGCGTGAACTTGCGATTCAGGTGGAGCAGGCGTATCGCAACCTGGCACTGGATCCCTCCCTGCAGGCAGCGCTGGTCGTCGGCGGACTTTCCGAAGGTCCGCAGCTACAGGCGATTCGCCGGGGAGCCCGCATGATTGTTGCGACTCCGGGACGGCTCGAGGATTTTCTACGGCGCAAGCTGGTTCAGCTCGATCAGGTACAAATCCTGGTGCTGGATGAAGTGGACCGCATGCTGGACATGGGCTTCAAGCCCGCCATCAAGCGCATTGTGGCCACCCTACCGGCGCAGCACCAGACGCTTTGCTATTCGGCAACGCTGGAATCGCCGGTTACCGAAGTTGTGCGAGATTACCTGAAGAACCCGGCGCGGATCGAGATCGGTTCCGTCCTGAAGCCAGCGGAAAACGTCCGGCTACAGACGTTTGAAGTGTCGACTGACAAGAAAATGCCTCTTCTGGAGCATCTTTTGCGGTCGGAAAAAGGCAGCTTTCTGGTATTCGTTCGCACCAAGCATGGCGCCGATCGCGTGGCCAAAAAGCTTAGTCTGTCCGGCTGGAACGCGACCCGCATCCACGGGGATCGTACCCAGGCACAGCGCAGCGCGGCGCTCCGCAGCTTTTCGCAAGGGCAGCATCGCGTGCTGGTGGCCACCGACGTGGCGGCCCGCGGCATCGATGTGGCGCACATCGCCCATGTCGTGAACTATGACATGCCGAAGATGGCGGAAGATTTCGTCCATCGCGTGGGTCGCACCGGACGCGCATCGAAAAGCGGCGTGGCTTCGACGTTCGCTGCTCCGGAAGAACGTGGTGATCTGCGAAGGATCGAACGCGCTCTGAAGATTACTATGGAGCGATTTCGGGTGAAGATTCCGCTGACGGCGTAGCTGAAAAAATCCTATTAAATGTAAAGAGGAGGCGCTTCCAGCGACACGTGGAAGCACTTCCTCTTTTGTGGGTTTATTGTGAACAATGCATCAAATTGAGGTTACTTTGAGTGAGTTTGCTTTCGTGACTATAATAAACTAAACTAAGTGAACTTAGTTTAGTGAGAACTCTATGGATATCTTTAATATTCACGAAGCCAAAACTCACTTGTCTCGGCTGATTAAAAAGGCTGCCACAAAGGGCGAGCCCTTCATTATCGCTAAAGCGGGCCAACCACTTGTCCAAGTTAGTCCGCTCGATACCATTGGTTCCCAGGTGCGGAGGCTCGGCTTTTTGGCCGGGCAGTTCTCCGTTCCCGACGACTTCGATCAAATGGGTAGTGCTGAGATCGAGCAGATGTTTGATGGCAAAGCATGAAGTTGTTGCTGGATACACACCTTTTGCTCTGGGCAGCTAATGATCCCGATCGATTGCCAGTTGTGGCCCGCAATTGGATTGAAGATCTGGATAATCAACTGCTTTTCAGTGCAGCCAGTCTATGGGAGGTTACGATCAAGTCGGGCCTGGGACGCGAGGACTTCCAGGTAGATGTCCGGCTGCTGCGGCGGGGTTTGCTGGATAACGGCTATTATGAATTGCCTATCACGAGCGAACATGCCGTCACTCTGGAGAGTCTGCCGCCAATCCATAAGGACCCTTTCGACCGAATCCTCATCGCGCAAGCCACGGTCGAAGGCATCATTCTTGTGACCACGGATGAGCGTATTAGCCGCTATCCTGGGCCAATACGGAAAGTATGATAATGCTGCTTCAGCGGATAGCCCTGTAGCGTACCGCTGTTCACTAACGTATACTGACTGAAGTCGTAAAACTGTTTTTAGACTGGGAAACACAATGCCGAAATTGAAGACGCACAAAGGTGCGGCCAAGCGCTTTAAGAAGACCGGAAGTGGCAAGGTCAAGCGCGGCCAGGCCTTCATGCGGCACATCCTTACCTCGAAGGCTACCAAGACCAAGCGGCATCTTGCCGCATCTGCAATGGTTTCGGCTGCCGACCTGCCCAAGGTTCTGCGCATGATTCCTTACGCCTGATCGGCTTTTTATAAAAGCATGGGCCCGCACGCGTTCGAGGCCCCCGGAATAATTCCTAAGAATCTTTCCGCAGAGATCAGAGCAAAAAGCGAGTGAAGAGGCGATCGGGTTCGGAAAACCTTCCTGCCTCCAGCCGCAAACGAAACGCAAAAGGAGAAATCAACCATGCCTCGCGTCAAACGTGGCAACAAACGCAAAGAGTATCGCAAGAAAATCCTGAAGCGAGCCAGCGGTTACTTTCTTACGAAGTCCAAGCTGTATCAGGCCGCGGAAGAAGCCGTCGAGCGCGGGCTGAAGTTCGCCTACCGCGGTCGGCGCGAAAAGAAGCGCCAATTCCGTTCGCTCTGGATTGTCCGCATTGGCGCTGCCGCCAAGCTGAATGGCATGAGCTATTCGCAGCTGATCCACGGCCTGAAACTGGCCGGTGTCGAGCTGGATCGCAAGATCCTGGCCGATATCGCGGTGAAAGACCCGGCAGGCTTTACTGCTCTGGCCACCCAGGCGAAGAGCGCAGTGAGCAACGCAGCGTAAGCCATCGAATAAAAAAGCGATAGGCCCATCTAAAAGATGCGCCTATCGCTTTTTATCCTTCGAAAGATCGCGCGAACCCTTTTTGTCAGTTGTGACCCGGGCCCCGGAATAGATCAGCAGCGGCAAGTATGCTGATCAGCGCGATGATACCTTGCGAAATGACGCAATAAAGACACCAGACTTCCAGAATCGTGGCCTCGATGTGGGAGAGATAGAGCGCGAAAGCCAGGCCGGCGATTGCCGCCACAAATATCCAACGCCGTTTGCGGAAGAATGCCAGCAGGGCGATCACCAGATACCCGGCGACACCGATCGCCGCTACAGGAACCCTATGAATCATGGAATACCGGCTGTGATTCACGATTCCGCAATCCCAGTGCGCGTTGATGTCGCATGGTTCCACTTTATTGGAATAGTGAACCTGCCATGCCAGGGATGACACAACAATGCCTGCGAGTGCCAATAAGAAAATGATGATCCGCAATGTTTTCTCTCCTCCTTCCGATTTGACCACGACGCGATTCGCGTACCAAGAGGCATTTTCGACCAGACATTTCAGTGTCTGGAAATCGGCGTTTCTGCCGTCTCTCATTTATCCTCAACAAAGCAATGTCTTCTACGCAAATTCCAACCTTGCAGAGCTATGCGCCGGAGCAGCTCGATCGCGCTTTCCATGAGCTGAGTTCAGAGGTAGCGCAGGAGACAGCTGCGCTTCATACTCCAGACGATCGAGAGCAGTTCAGGTTGCGCTGGCTGGGCCGCAAGCAAGGGCGCCTCAAGAGCATCGGCGATGTTTGGCTGAAAACTGCTCCAACAGAGGCGCGCAAAGCGCTAGGTCAGCATTTCAACCAACTTAAGCAACAAATCGAGCAGGCGCTCGAAGCCACGCCAGCGACAAATTCAACGAGCGGCCATGCTGCCGCGCCCGATGCGGATGCAATTGACATCACTCTTCCAGGCATTCGCCCGACGCATGGAGCGGAGCATCCGCTGATCCGCACCATGCACGAAATCGTCAGAGTATTCGAACGAATGGGGTATTCAGTCGGCGTAGGGCCGGAGATTGAGACCGATTACTACAATTTCGAAGCGCTCAATTTTCCGCCCAACCATCCCGCGCGCGACACGCAGGACACGCTCGTTGTTGCCCACCAGGAGCATAAACCGCTGCGCGACCGGCTGCTGCTGCGTACGCACACCTCGCCGGTTCAGATTCGTACGATGGAAATACAGCCGCCTCCGGTGCGCATCGTCATTCCCGGAAAAGTTCACCGTAACGATGCCGCCGACGCGACGCATTCGCCGATCTTCCATCAAGTGGAAGGGCTGTGCGTCGATGAAAACATCACCTTCAGCGACCTGAAAGGCACGCTCGACCATGCCATGAAGGAGTTGTTCGGTTCGAGCGTGCGCACGCGTTTCTTTCCATCGTTTTTTCCCTTTACGGAGCCGAGTGCTGATGTGCAGATCAGCTGCATTTTCTGCGGCGGCAAGGGTTGCCGCAAATGCAAGCACTCGGGCTGGATCGAGCTGCTCGGCTGCGGCATGGTGGACCCTTCCGTGTTTGAATCCGTCCGTGGCAAGCAGCCGGCGTATAACCCCGCGAAGATTTCCGGTTTCGCCTTCGGCATGGGCGTGGACCGCATTGCGATGATGAAATACGGCATCAGCGACATTGGCCTGCTCTACTCCGGGGACATGCGTTTTCTGGAGCAGTTCGCATGAAAATTCTTTCCGCGTGGCTGCGTTCTTACCTGCCTGCTCTCAACGTTTCGGATCGCCAGCTGGCCGATGACTTGACCCTGCGCGGTATTGCCGTCGAAGGTGTCTTTGATCTGGGTGCCGGTAACGGCTCTCTTTTCGAAATGGACATCACGACGAACCGCGTCGATGCGATGAATCACTACGGCGTCGCGCGTGAGGCTGCGGCGATCTACAATCTTCCGCTAACACCGCTCGATGCGTCTCTGCCTGAAGCAAAGCCGGCGAAGCAGCCGTTTCCAGTTCGCATTGAGGCTGAAGACTTGTGTGGGCGCTTCACCGCGCGCGTTCTGCGTAACGTAAAGATCGCTGCGTCGCTGGGAGAAGTTGCAGAGCGCTTTGCGCTGCTTGAGCAAAAATTTATCAACAATGCGGTCGATGCCACCAACTTTGTCACCATGGCGATGGGTCATCCGACGCACGCATTCGATTTGGACATGCTCGAAGGCGGCATCGTAGTGCGCCGCGCACGGCCTGGCGAACGGCTGAAGCTGCTGGATGGGACGGAGCGCACGTTGGTTGCCGAAGATTTAGTGGTGGCTGATGAGAAGAAGGCGTTGGCGCTCGCGGGCGTGATGGGCGGCTGGGACACGATGATCACGCCCGCAACGAAAAATATTCTTGTCGAAGCCGCGTGGTTCGATCCGGGCACGGTGCGGCGCTCTTCCAGGCGGCACGGCTTGCACACCGACGCCTCCCACCGTTTTGAGCGTGGCGCTGATTTCGCAGCGCCGCCGATTGCGTCTGCGCTGGTGAGCCGTTTGATTCTGACAGCGGGCGGCGAAATTGAAGGCGATCTTGTCGATATTGTCGTCCCAGAGATTGCCGCGCGTACTGCGGAGCGGCCTGCAATTTCGTTGCACCTCGGCGAAGTTGCACGCATTCTTGGCAAAACGGTGGACGGACAAACGCTCGATGCGCACACAATCGAGCGTTACCTGACGGCGCTCGGCGCGAAGGTGCGGGAAACCTTGGCGGGAACGTATGATGTCACGCTGCCAACCTGGCGGCTCGACCTTGAGCGCGAGATCGATCTGATCGAAGAGATCGCGCGGTTGCATGGTTATAACCGCTTCGCCAACACTCTACCGCCATTTGCCGGCAGTGTCGTGGAGCTGCCGGTGGCCGCGAAGGAACACACGCTACGCTGTATGCTGCTTGCTGCTGGATACACCGAAGCGATCAGCAGCACATTCTGCTCTGCGAACGATGCGATTACATTTGCACAGCAGCCTGATTCTCACGTGCCGCTGGGAAACCCCCTTAGCGAGGAGGTGGGCTGTCTGCGTCCTTCGCTTGTTCCCGGAATGCTCGCGATGCTTACACATAATCTGAATCGCGAAGTGGACGATGTCCGGCTATTTGAAATGGGCGCCATTTTTACCGGCGGTCGTCCCGGCAACATCGATTGCGTGCAGGAAACGCAGACATTGGCGATTGGCGCAACCGGCTCTGCCATTGCAGCCCACGCGACGGCAAGCGGCCGCGAGTACAGTTTTTACGACATGAAAGGAATAGTGGAGGAGTTGCTCGCCGGGCTTTTGGCAGAGTCTGTCTACTTCGATGCTTTTCCCGGGGCGAGCGGACTTATGCCTGGATGGTTGCATCCGGGCCGTTCCGTTCGGATGGTCGTTGATGGCGAGACCGTCGGTTTCTTCGGACAGTTGGCTCCGCAACAATTGCAGGAGAGAAAGCTGCGTCAGACTGTGTTTGCCGGCGAATTCGATCTTGAACGGCTCTTCCGCCACGCGTTGCGCGCGCCCGTGGCCTGCGAACTGTTCCGTTTTCCCGCCGTGGTGCGCGACTTTTCATTTCAGTTTCCAGATGCGATCCGCTGGAGGCAGATTGCCGATGCGATTGATTCGCTGCAAATTGCGGAGATGCGCAGTTTGCAACCCCTGGAAATTTTTCGTGACAAGAAAGCGGCGGTTTTGCTGGATGAATTGCAAGGAAAATATGCCATGTTGCTGCGGGCGGTGTTTCAAGCGCAGGACCGCACCTTGCGGCTGGAGGAGCTACAGGGCTGGGCGCATCGGATTTTCGCCGCGTTGATGGAACTGGGTGGGCAGCCTCGTTTTCCGCTCGAACTGCTGTAATTCGGACGCAGCTTTTAATCCGCTCTTTGTTATGCAAGGGATGGAGCAGCCAAACTTTCTATACTTTTCGGTTTGTCTCGCCACATTCCACGCACATTCGGCTTTGACACCATCTTGGCGCTATACTGCGCGAAGAGCATCTTACTTTTTTATGACGACGACTATGGCAAAAGAGCAGGAATTGGCGGTTGCGGTGGACACATTCGCCGCTTTGGAGCAACGGGTGGTTCGCGCGATCGAGTTGCTGAATCGGGAACGGGAGCAGCGCATGGCAACGGAAAAGCAGTTGTCGAGTTTGCGCGAGCAGTTGGACGACCAGAACACGCAAGGCGCAATGTTAAGGCGGGAGATTGAGGAACTTCATCATGAGCGCGACACGGTTCGTACCCGGGTGGAGCGCCTGATGGCTTCGCTCGACGCAATAGAGGCTTCATAGAGACGCAGTCTGCTGTTACTCAGCACCGGGGGGAGCAAGTATGAACCGCAGCGACACGCACGGGAACCTTCCGCAGGATGAGCCGGAGCGTCCGGACGAAGCGGACCACGATTCATCGAATGGCGCCGCTGGAGAAGGCACGACACCGACTGAAGCAGCCCCGGACGTGGCGCCCTGCAATCTGGTGGTCGATATTTATGACCAGATGTACCACCTGCGCGGACCTGACCCCGAATATTTGCAGCAGCTTTCAGCGCTGGTGGACGCGAAGATGCGGGCGGTTGCGCAGCATGGCACGACGGTAGATTCGCTGCGTGTCGCGGTGCTCGCCGCTCTCAACATAGCGGACGAACTGGTGACGCTACAGCAACAACGTGACGCGCTGGCCGGCAATGTAGCGCGAAATATAAAATCCCGCACCGAGACCTTGGCCGAGATGCTCGATGCAGCACTCGACGCCAACCGCAAGGTTGGATAAGAAAATACAAAGCTCCCGCTTGCGCGAGAGCTTCGTGGAACATTTTTTAGCAGTTTGAGGACCGTGGAATACGGTCTTTCTTCTGAATCCAGAACGTCAGACGATTAGTCTGTCTGTTCCTTTCGGGCCTTCTTGCGATTGCGTTTGCGGGCCAGAGCCTGCTTCATGCGCATCTTCTCGCCTGGCTTCATGTAATACGAGTGCCGCTTGACTTCCTTGATGATGTCTTCCTGCTGCACCTTGCGTTTGAAACGTCGCAGCGCATTTTCAAGCGGTTCGCCTTCTTGAATCTTAACTTCTGCCAAAAGAGATTACACCCCCCAGCGCTCCGGTTGGACACACCTCAGAATACCGGAAATATGTCTGCCTTGGAAGCGAGGATGAGTATTCTCGTCGGCGCGATTTTGCCATTTTAAAAAATGGCTGCCAGAGAGCCATGTAAGAGGAAATTCCTTTTGACATGCTGCAAGCTTAGAAATTTCAACCATCCTCTCTATAATTCTCTCGATGTCTCCGAAATCCACTCGCGACAATATTCACGGCCAGATCGATGCCTTGCGGGAGAAACTTCGTCACAACGAGTATCTCTACTATGTTGAGGATGCCCCGGAGGTTTCCGATGCGCAATATGACGCATGGATGCGCGAGCTGCGCGAGCTGGAAGCTTCCCATCCCGAGATGCTCACGCCGGATTCACCCACCCAGCGAGTAGGCGGCAAGCCCAAGGAAGGCTTTGCCAAGGTGCCGCACTCGCGGCCCATGCTCTCGCTCGACAATGCGTATGACGAAGCCGAGCTTCGCGAATGGGACCGCCGCGTTCATGAATTGGCTGGCAAGGAAAAGATCGACTACGTCTATGAGCTGAAGCTCGACGGCCTGTCATTGGCGCTGACCTATGAAAACGCGCGGCTTGTGCGCGGCGTAACGCGTGGCGACGGCGTGATCGGGGAAGATGTAACGACGAATGTGCGCACCATTCGCTCGGTGCCGCTTGGCATTTCTACAGCGAAACTAAAGGCTTCTGGCCTGCCGGAAATTTTTGAAATTCGCGGCGAAGTTGTCCTTCCCCTCGCAGCATTTCAGAAACTCAATGCCGAGCGCGAAGAGCAGGGGCTCGCGCCCGCCGCGAATCCGCGCAATTTCGCTGCCGGAACTTTGCGCACCCTGGAGCCGAACATTGTTGCCCAGCGGCGGCTCGACTTTTACGCTTACTTTGTTTTGGACGAGCGGGGCTACATTTTTCCCGAGCAGAGCAAGGCGCTGGATGCCCTGGTCGCTGCCGGGTTCCGCGTGAACCCAAAACGTGGAATCGTCCACAGCATCGACGAAGGGTTGGGATTTATCGCGCAAGCAGATGCCATGCGCGAGTCGTTACCTTACGAGATTGACGGCGTGGTTCTGAAGGTGAACAGCACTGCCTTGCAGGACCGCCTGGGCCTTACGGGCAGGGCGCCGCGCTGGGCCATTGCCTATAAATTTGCCGCGCGCTCGGCGGTCACGCAGGTGGAAAATATCATTGTGCAGGTAGGCCGCACCGGCAAATTGACGCCTGTGGCCGAGCTGACACCGGTGCCCATCGGAGGCACCACTGTGAGCCGCGCCACTCTGCACAATGCGGATGAAATCGGACGGCTCGGCTTGAAGATCGGCGATTTCGTAACGGTGGAGCGCGGCGGCGATGTGATCCCGAAGGTGGTCGCGGTGCTGACGGAGAAGCGTCCGAAAGGTGCCCACGATTTCTCTTTTCCGGTGTCGTGTCCGGTGTGCGGCAGCGGCCTTGTCCGCGAAGAAGGCGAAGTAGACTGGCGCTGCATCAACGTCAATTGCCCCGCTCGGCTGCGCGAAAGCCTGCTGTATTTTGCCGCGCGCAAGGTGATGAACATCGAAGGCCTCGGCGAGGCAATGGTGAATCAACTTACTGAGCGCGGGATGGTGCGCAATCTGGCCGATATCTATCGGCTGGATGAAGCCGCGCTTTTGACGCTGGAGCGCATCGGCGAGAAGACGGCGCAGTCGCTGTTGCAGCAGATCGCGCGTTCCAGGAAAGCTCCTCTCGACCGTGTTGTTCTGGGGCTGGGGATTCGATTTGTCGGCGAACGCACCGCGCAATTTCTGGCCGAGGCTTTTGGCACGATGGATCGCCTGATGGAGGCCGGCAGTGACGAACTGGAACGGGTGCCTGAAGTTGGTCCGCGGATCTCCACGTCGATTCGTGAGTTTTTTGAAGTACCTGCAAATCGAGAATTGATAGAAAAGCTGCGGGCCGCAGGCCTGAACTTCACGGCAGAACGAAAAAAGACTTCCTCAAAGCTGAGCGGATTGACTTTTGTGCTGACCGGCACTCTGCCGACTTTAACGCGCGAAGAGGCGAAGGAACGGATCGAACGCGAAGGCGGGACTGTCTCCGGCTCGGTGAGCAAAAAAACGAGCTACGTGGTCGCGGGAGAAGAGGCCGGTTCCAAGCTGGATAAAGCCCGCACCCTGGGAATTCCTCTACTGGATGAAACCGGTCTGACGGAATTGCTGGAGCGAGGAAGACAATCGTAGGGTTGTTCAAATTCTATTGGGGTGAACTCGGCGCGAAGTAGCCTTTCTGCACGCGCACCTTATATTTGCGATCGTAGGATGTCAGAAATATAGGACGGAATGAGCCATCCGCCTTGAAATCGGCGGGTTTATAGACGAGTGAATATTGACTGCGCAGTTCCTCTTGAATGCCTTGAAATGCGCTGGCCACATCTTCCATGCGCGGCGGATAAAATGCCCTTCCTCCTGTCACAAGCGCCATCGCTTTCAAAACGTCGTCGCCACGGTCACGGCTGGGACTGTCATTTGTGCTGATCACGTAGATCGTAGTATCCGCGCGTTGACACATCTTCACTGCATCGTCCAACGTGGCGTGGCTCTGGTTATCATCACCGTCGGAAAGCAGAATGATGACTTTCCGGATCAGGGGAGGGCCATGGAGCGGCAGCAACTCATCGTGGCAGGCTGAATAGACAGCGTCATACAGTGCCGTTCCACCTCCAGGAGAAAGCTTCCGGATGCCCGTGCTCAACAGATCGCCGTTGTTCGTATATCCCTGGGTGATGTCCGGGCTTACGTCGAAGCCCATCACAAATGCCTTGTCGAGTTTCGGTCTCAATACCGAAAGTAGAAATTCGACCGCCGCGTTCTGCTCAAATTGAAAACGCGAACGGATGGAGCTGCTGGTGTCGATCAACAAGCCAACGCGTAAAGGCAGATTTGTCTGCTGCGTGAAACTGTAGACCTCTGCCGGGGCCATGCGATCGTCCAGAAGAGAGAAATCGCTTTCCTTCAAATCGCGAATGAAATGGCCATGCTTGTCGGTCACGGTAAAAACAAGATTCACTTCATTAACGACAGTTGTAATGGTGTAAGCACCATTCTGCTGCGCGACGGTCGAGTTCTGCGGAGCTGGCTGATTCGATTGACCGGCTGCCTGCGCAGCAGGTGTGCTCGGCGAGCTGGATGAGTTCACGGTCGAATTCGCCGGCGACTTTGGTGCGATTGGAGCGGCAGGTGAAACAGGAGTGGGCGTGACGGACTGCGAAGATTGTCCCTGTGCGCCGCTACTCTCCGCGAGTACCGCGCTCGAAGGTGCAAGAAAAATCGTCAGGAAACCGACAGCTACCAGCAGCGCCAGAGAGAACTCACAATGCCGCTCTCTGTGTTTCCATGGAATCATTTCGTAATCTTACCAGCGCGGAGCGATTGTGTTGCTATCGGAGGACTGGACGTAAGTTGTTTCAGCCAATCGTTCAAATCGTCGGGCAATGGGGAGTTGAGCTTCAGCAGCTTGCCGGTTTCCGGATGCTCCAATTGCAGACGCGCTGCATGCAGGAAGTTGCGGCCCAAAGTGACGGCGTCTCGGTCGGCAGCCTCCTTCTGCAGACGCGTTGCTGGCGCTTCCATTTGGGGCAAAATATGTTGCGGAGCGCCATAGAGAGTGTCCCCCACCACGGGATGTCCAATCGAAGAGAGATGGACGCGGATCTGGTGGGTTCGCCCGGTCTCAATCTCCACTTCGAGCAATGTGAAATGTCCGTAACGCGATTCAAGCCGCTCCTGAACACGATAATGCGAGACGGCAACACGCCCGCCAACCCGCCGGGTGGTCATGCGAGTCCGGCGCTGCTGGTCCCGGCTGATAGAGGCATCCAGCGTTCCACGGTCGAGCTTCACAGCTCCATGCACCAGCGCGATGTATGTCTTATGCACCTGGCGCTGCGCGAACATCTCGCCCAGGCGGCGATGCGTGCGATCATCCTTCGCCACGATAATCAGGCCGCTGGTTTGTTTGTCGAGGCGATGGACTATGCCGGGCCGCAACGGGCCGCCCGTGGCCGACAATGACCCCATGTGATGCAGCAGGGCATTCACCAGTGTGCCGCGGTTCCGCGCGCTGTCGGTCGCGCCTGATCCGGCATGCACCATCATTCCAGCGGGTTTGTTGATGACAGCCAGAAAAGCATCTTCATAGACTATATCGAGCGAAATCGCCTCAGCCTCGGCGCGCAGCGGAGGTGCGGTCGCTTCGCCGGTCACGATGATGGTCTCCCTGGCGCGCAGTTTGCCGCTGGCCTTCATAGCGCGGATTTTCAGGTCAGGTCCGGTAACCGTGACGCGATCCTGCTCGATCAAATGCTGCACCCGCGCGCGGCTGACCTGCTGCAGGCGTGCGGTCAGAAATTGGTCGAGTCTCTGGCCCACACTGCCGACGTCAATCGGGAACCTCTGCTCGGGTTGGGTGAGAGGTTCGCCGGCCTCATCTTCATCCAACTCATCATCCAGGTTCGACTGGTTCGAGGGTGTCGTCATGCATCCACCCGAGTTGGCCAGGTTTTTGCACTCGCATGACGATGCTCAAGCAACAAAAGGGCTCCCGCAACCACCATGCAGAAGTCGATCGCCTGCGTCAGGGAAAAGGTTTCGCCGAGAACCAGCAGGCGATTGCTTCCGCGATAAAAGTCCAGAAAGAATTGCCCGAAGCCCGATACGAGTAGCCATCCGCCAGCCAGTTCCCCTGCCTGGCGTCGTCGCGGCAGCCACCAAAGCAGACCCAGGCATAGCGCCAGTTCCATGGCGCAAAGATACAATTGTACTGGGTGCAGCTTAGTTTCGAGTGGCGTGCCGTTCCACATCGCCGCCCACCTGCTATGAAATACGACACCCCAGGGAACAGCAGTCGGGCGGCCATATTCGCAGCCGGCGAAGAAGCATCCGAGCATCAGAATCGCCTGGCCGAGGGCCCATCCTGGCGCGGCGGCATCCAGTGTCGTCAGCCAGGACATCCGCTTCCATGTCATATAACTCAACCCGGCACACGCGCCCAAGCCGAGCTCCGTCAATACCGACTCGACCGTGCGCGGAAGCGACAGGCTGATCATCAGCATCGGATAAGCAAGAAAATCGTGCCAGTGTCCGAAGATCAACAACAGTTTGGAGCCAAACACGGCACTGAGAATCGTAATCAGGCCAAAATTCCACATAGCGTCCGGCGAAATGCGCAGCCGTGCGGCCGTCCACATCGCCAACATAAGCCCGGCGAGCAGCGCCAACGCGGCAAAAACACCATAGGTCGGAAGCGATACTTGGCCGAACTCGAACAGGCGAGGATACACAAGCTGAAGTAGAACAGAATCCGGCGAAAAACCAAAAGCGGACGAAGAAAGAGAAAGCCGACCCACTTGGCCGTAGACTGATGCGCCGGTGAACCCGTCCTAAGACGGTGGGAACCCGCCGCGGCTCTTTAGGCATTCCGAACTGGCGGACACTGCACACCGAGCCGATTATTCGAGTCGAGTTCCCTGTTCAATGAATGTAGGTTCAACCAGCGTTGACCACCCTACCTGCTTTGCAGGCCGGTTTCTACATGGATGCTAACTTGCATCCCGCCGGTTGGCAAGCCGAAGGCGGTGCCGGTCACCGCCGTCACTCTGAATACCCGGTTTCCGGCGATACCCAGCAGAACATAGACCGCGGCACGTCGACCGGCAATTTCGTTCGAGCATCGCCGAGTGGTTTGATCCGCCGGTCTCTTCCCGCAAGAAACACCGCGTCATGGCCGTAAGAGAATTGGCGGTGCGACGAATGGAGCTTGTTCCGCGTGCAGATGAGTTATTCAGATTCAGGACCAGTACCTCTGGTGGCTTCAAAATGAAAAATTCCGGAGCCAACGCTACATTCGGTTCTGTGATTTTTGTGGCGAATAACATGAATTCCATGTCCAGTCGCAAGGGGCATGCTGTCGGAGAGAACGGACCTGGAATAGTCCGCCGGAAACAATACTGTTGCCGTGGATCCCGGAGGGATTGTGACGTCCATCCGGAGAGTATTGCCGGTACGGGACCAACTACTCTCAATCCTCCCCACCACCGATTCATACGATGCCGACGCTGATCGCACGTTACCGACGGGCGTGGGCTGGATGCGAATCCGCTGGTCGGGTGTACGAGTCAAATCGAAATTGATACCCGCTAAGCCGCGGTAGAACCACTCTTCCGCGTGGCCCAACATGAAATGGTCCTGCGAGAGATCGGGATTTGCGTCCCAGGTTTCCGCAAGTGACGTTGCGCCGCGAGCCAGCTGATATCCATAGCTTGGCGCATCCGTGCGGTGGAGCATGTCGTAAAAGACGCCGGACTGCCCGTTGTCGGTGAGTGCCCGCACAACGTAGTGAAATCCTATGTCCCCCGCAGTCACATGGTTTGTGTGGTTGCGAATGTCGCCAACTAAATTCGCCAGAACAGCAGTCCGGCGGTTTTCCGGCACCAGCCCAAGGACCAGCGGCATCGCATTGGCGGTCTGACTGCCGCGGTCATATTCGTTTGTTTCCGGGTGGAACAGGTGTGCATTAAAGGATGTCTTCACGGCATTCGCCTCCGCCGCATAATTCGCGGCATCCTGTGGCTTACGCAGCAACAAAGCGATCTGTGAGAGGTCCGTCAAATCCTCGAAGTAAGTTGCAGTGGCAGTCAACTCCTGGCTTGTAAGCTGGGACGGACCGGGAGGTTTTGGACCAATGTCGTACCAGTCGCCGAGACCATAGTCCAGCATATGGTCCTTTGTTCGGGTTCGTAGATAAGCGACATAGCGCTGCATGGAGGGATAGTGGGTGCGCAGGTTGTCGATGTCTCCATAAAACCCGTAAGCAGCCCATGGACTTAGAATGACCGCGCTGCCCCATTCTGGAGAATCGCGAAAGGCGTTGCTTTTGCCTGCACGATCGACAAAGGCCACATATTCGGGAGCGATGGATGGAACCATTCCATCCGCCAGCTGTGAATCCATCATGTCGTCGGAAATTTTGTCATACAGCCGCGCGACTCCATAGTTGTACATGATCGATGTAGCAGCCAGATGCGTCTGCTCCAGCCAGCCAAGTTTCTCGCGATGGGGACAGTCACTAAGTACACTGACCATGTTATTTAGAATTGCGGTGTCAATCAGGCGATGAATCCTGCTGAAAAGCTCATCGGAGCTGGTGAAAATTCCATCTACGGTAACGTCGTCGTGCAGAGAATGCCCAACGAGGCTGTGCACGACGGGTGGTTCAGCAGATGGTGATCGCTCCACTTGGACGTAGCGAAATCCGTAATAGCTGAACCGCGGATGCCACGATTCCATGCTGTTTCCGCTCAAAATATATGTAAATGAATTCTGCGATTGCGGAGAACCATTTGCACTGTTCTGCGTGACGAATCCATTCGCATCTAACAGTTCACCGGGGATTAGCTTGACCTGGGAACCTTTTTTGCCGCTGACTTTAATTTCCGGCCAGCCGGCGAAGTTTTGACCAAGGTCATAGACAAAAACTCCCGGTATTGGCTGCATTATCTTCGCGGGTTTATAGGTGCGCGACAAGTGAATCAACGGAATTTGTTCGGACACCAGCTTCCCGCGTGGCCCGTTCACTTCCAGCGCGTTCGACCAGGTTGAGTCATCAAAACCAGGGCCGTCCCATCCAGGTTGCTCAAGGCGAGCGTCGTAATCTTCTCCGCCGTAGGTGGAGGAAAAAATTACAGGACCAGGAGTCGTCTTCCATGTTCCATCAGTCATCAAAGTCGTGTGGCTGCCGTCTGCGAAACGCAAATACATCTGCAAAATCAATTTAGGCTGCCCGAATGAGCCTGTGAACTTCGTATAGCGGCCTTTTGTTTCTTGAACGTTGTACATGCCGTTGCCGAGCATGACTCCAATCGCGTTGTTTCCGGAATGAACGAAACGGGTCACATCATAAGTGTCGTAAGAGACGCGCTTCCTGTAATCAGTCCAGCCGGGTGTTAAAACCGCGCTGGTGACATTGTGACCATCGACATGAACTTCATATTGTCCTAGACCGGAAACGAAGAGCAACGCCTGAGCCACTTGCCTTGGCAGACTGAAGTTCTTACGAAATAGCGGCAACGACTTCGACGAGTTATCGAAAGACCCTCCAGCATGGAACGAAGAACGATCCGGCGTGGCCGCGATCCAATGAGCGACCCAATCCCGCGGCTGCATGAGCGCGGTTGTGAACTGTGCCGGCGCGCTCCAGGAAGAGGGAAGGCGGGGGTTATCCCATATGCGCACCTTCCAAAAGTAGGAAGTATGAGATGTCAGCGGGGCACCCTGGTATTCGATATCGAACAATCTTGAAGATAAAACTTTCCCGCTGTCCCAAACATCGCCGATACCGGAGGCCAGCAGCTTTGGTGAAGACGCGACTAAGATCCGATAGCCGGTCTCGGTAATATCGCGCGCTCCCGGTCGTATTAGTCGCAGAGTCCAGCCGAAGCGTGGGCTGAGGGAGATAATTCCGAGCGGGTCACGTCTCCAATCGCAAGTCAGGTTTTCTGGCCGGGTGGCCGAATTGGACCCACTTTTTGCGCGAGCTTGCGAAGAGACAGTGGCAGAGTTCTTCGCAGCAGCCATATCTCTCGACCCGAACAAGAGTATGGCAAAAAAAATGAGGAGAGCCAGTGGCCGTGCGAACCGCTGCAGGGAAGAACACGTTCCCGCATCTGTTGAATTGCAAACAGCGATAAGGCGCATGGCCCATCCTAAAGTTTGCTTATGCGCGTGTCGAGCGTGGATTGTAAACAGCCAGATAACACATGGTTTGCCGGCTGATTATTCATTGCAGAACTGCTTTGGGCTTGTCGATGGAGGTTAAGATGTTCTATGGTCCGCTACGGCATACTCGGTTTCGGTAATCATGGTGTCATCCGCCTGGTGCCCGCATTTGCCGGCGCAAAATCATCCGCACTTGCTGGAATCTGGCGCCGGGATTTGAAGAAGGCGCAAGCCAACGGACGTGAATTCCGCATCGACCATGTTTTCGAGTCTGCTGAAGAATTGTGCGCGTCACGGGCCATCGACGCTGTGTTTATCTGCTCACCGGACGCGCTGCACATGCACGATGCTCTGCTGGCCTTTTCTTATGGAAAGCCGGTGCTGTGTGAAAAGCCGTTGGCGATGAACGCAAAGCAGGTTGAGCATATGCTTGCCGGAGCCGACGCGGCAAACGCACTCTTTGGTGTCGCGCAAAATTTTCGATATAACCCGAGCGTCAATCTCGTCCGCGACTGGTTTCAGCAGGGAAGGGTCGGATCGCCGGTTCATGCGACCGCACATTTTTGCTTTGACGCGGGGCAGAGTCCGCGCCGATGGATTTACGATCCTTCGCTTGCATGCGGCGGAGCAATCGGCGATGTGGGAGTCCACTGCATCGACGCTCTCCGCTATGTTCTTGCAGACAATATATCTGCGGTCGCTACTATCGCGCGCGGGGATCAGGAATCTGGAAGCGTGGAAACCAGCGCCACTCTTGCTTTTGAGTTTTCGCGGGGGACACTTGGTTCCGCGGTGGTGAGTTTTCGCGCAAAGTACCACACGTGGATGGAAATCGTAGGAGAGGACGGCTTGATCCAGTGCGACGATTGCTTTACAGGCGGCCATCCTGTGCAAGTGGTGTTGCGGCAGAAAGGCGAAATCGTGGATGAGCAGAAAGTGACGAACAATGCTGCATACAGCCATATGCTGGACGCGTTCAGCGCGGCTGTCGAGGGAAAAGGCGCTTACCTGGCCCCAGGTGCGGACGCAATCCATAATCAATTGGCGCTCGATGCCGCATACGCCAGCATGCGCTCCGGCTGTAAAGAGATCGTCAAGATTCGATAAAAAATTCCTGTTTATGGTATTGCATGTTCGGTGAAGGTTCCTGGTGGAGGTTTATCTATGAAAAGAATTGTGGCAGTATGTGCACTTTTGATGGCGAGTATGGCCGTCGCGAAAGCCGCGAACTCTGGCGCGTTCAAGAGTGTGCGAGCGGATCACGATGTTGCCTTAGCAACAAATCCCGATTCCGAGTTCTGGCGCAAAGCTGCGCCAACATACCTTGAGACAGACAACTGGGGGAAGATCGTTCCTCTTCATCGAACTGAAGTCCGTTCGCGATGGACGAAAAACAACCTCTATCTACTCTTTATCTGTCCCTACCAGAAACTGAATCCCAAGCCGAATCCGCATCCAGAAACAGAAACTAACCAGCTTTGGAACTGGGACGTCGCGGAAATCTTTATAGGTTCCGATTTTCACAACATACGCCGCTATAAGGAATTCGAGATGTCCCCGCAAGGAGAGTGGATTGACCTTGATATCAACCTGGACCGACCGCACCACGAAGATGGCTGGATTTGGAATTCCGGCTTTCAGGTTGCTGCCCGAATCGATCGCCAGAAAAAGATCTGGTATGGAGTCATGCGGATTCCATTTGCCGCCATCGATCCTCAAGCGCCCCAGGTGGGCAGCATGTTCCGCGTGAACATGTTCAGGATGCAAGGGCCTGCTCCCGATACGAAGTCAATCGTCTGGCAGCCCACCATGAAAAATACATTTCACGTCCCGGAGCGCTTTGGGCGGTTGGAGCTGACCGATAGCCAATGAAGCGCAACGGATATTTCGAATCGTCCAGATGCTGCCCTCAGATTCCGATAACCGCCGATAGCGCCAGCGTGAGCAGTAGCGCAGTGACTGAAATGATGGTTTCGCAGATGGACCAGGTTTTCAGCGTTTGAGGGACGGTCATGTTGAAATACTCCTTGACCAGCCAGAATCCCCCATCGTTGACGTGTGAAAAGAACAGCGATCCCGCACCAGTCGCAATCACCAGCAGTTCCGGATGGATGCCCCTGCTATGCAGGACCACGGGAGCGATCATTCCTGCCGCAGTAGTCATCGCGACGGTGGCGGATCCAGTCGCGATCCGAATCAGCGCCGCGATCGACCAGGCAAGAAAAATGATCGATATGTGGGCATGAAGAGCGATGTTGACGATGACCATCGAGACGCCGCTATCCTGCAATATGCGGCCGAAGCCGCCGCCAGCACCGACCAGTAAAGTAATCGTCGCAGTGGGCGCAAGGCATTCATTGGAAAATTTCAGGATCTTCTCTCGGTTAAACCCCCGCATTGTGCCCAGCGTGATAAAGCTCACGAGAACTCCGGCGAGCAGGGCGATGTCTGCATTCCCCAACAGGTGCAAACCATTATTCAGCAGGCTATTTTGTCTGGACAATGTATTCGCCCAGCTACCGATCAACATCAGGATCACGGGCAGCAGAATCGTCCAGAGTGTAACGGCAAAGCCGGGCAACTCGCGTTCCTCGCCGTGGTCCACGAAATCCGCCGCCATTGGGTTAAAGCTATCGAGCTGAATATGCGGCGCGATCAACTTTGCATAGAGCGGACCGGCAAGAATTGCGGTGGGAATGCCAATCAGCAACCCGTACAACACGGTGCGCCCAACGTCGGCTTTGTAGATTGCGACTGCCATCATTGCAGCTGGATGCGGCGGCACTATACCGTGGACGACGGAAAGGCCGGCCACCATGGGCAGTCCGATGAGGATGAGAGAAGTCCCAGTTCGCCGGGCGACGGTAAAAATAATCGGAATCAAAAGCACGAAGCCAACTTCAAAGAAAACAGGCAGGCCGACCACCAGGCCAATCACCACCATGGCCCAATGGACATGTTTCTTCCCGAAAACTCGAATTAAAGTATTCGCAATCTGGTCGGCGCCCCCGGATTCCGCCATCATCTTGCCGAGCATGGTGCCCAGCCCCACCACGATCGCGATGTGGCCTAACGTGCTGCCCAATCCATTTTCGAACGATTGCACAATCGTGTGGAAAGGCATTCCAGTAATCATTGCCAATGCCAACGAAGTAACAAACAGGACAATAAAAGGATTGAGCTTTAGGACAGCGATCAAAAAGATCAGCGCAAAGACTGAGCCCATCGCTGCGGAGAGCAGAAAAATTCCGTGATGATCGATCATAAGTAAGAGCCGTGTTTCTTCAGAAAAAATCAGGACCGATCAAAACGGAAAGTAAACTTCGCCTGTAATTCTCTGTCAATGTTTCGTAGTTTATCCGATGCCGTACTTTGCCTGGAGCCATCGTTGCAGGGAATTTGTACATGCCGCAGTGGTCTCCTGCCAACTCAGCAGCATCAAGCGGCAGCGAAGCTCAGGATATCGGACGCACTGCAGGATGCGATACCAGCTCGCAATCAGGTCAGGCCGCCGCGCATCGCAGAGGACGCAAAAGCGAACACCGGCTTCCGCGTGGGCCGCCAGTACGCCTCGCACCAGTTGGTATGAGAGTAGCGATCCACCCGATCGAGGAAGATCTTCAACGTCGAAAACTTCTTCCAGATCACGGTAGCGCTCCGCCAGCCGCCAGGGAGCAGTTTGGAAGTCATACTCCGTAAGCTTGGCTTCTATCAGCAAGTTGCCAATCCGCAAGTCCGTTTCCGTGCTGTCGGAGTGATGGTTTTTGAACGGTATATGAGGACGATAGCCAAAGATCGGGGCCGCTTCATTGTCGACGCCGAGCATCAGGCGCAATTGGCTGTTCCTTTCCGACATCTGTGGATGACAGAAGATGCTCATCAGCAATGCATCGGAACTGTTCGACGAATCCAGCTCGCAACGGTCGGTGTCCCGGCTCGATAGAACTTTTCGCGCGGTTGTGTGTACCTTTCGCAAACGCCTGCACCAGCCCGGATTCTTTTTGATTTGGAAGTAGGCTGCGGCATGGAAGTTGCCATGACGGCCCTCCTCGTCTTCCCGGTAGAGCACAGACGGTACTGCACCCAGGCTGCTTTCATGGGCGAAGTCGTTCTGTCGCGCCCAAAGAATATTTCGCTCACTGAGTTCCCGGCGAAGCTCCGCCGCATAGCGGGGCGAGGGTCGTGCTACTTCTGAAGACTTCTGGATTTCCGCTTGATCGAAGATATATCTCACGACAGTTCTCTCGTGTTTCCCGCATCAAACTAACGGTCCGCTGATTAAGCAGATTTGAGCAGTGTTCGTCTTATATTCGCCTGTTGTGGGGGGAAGATGTCAACCTGCTGCCGCAAAGCGTTTCGATTCAGCGAACTGGTTGGAGAGGAAAGGTGAGCGGGTGCCTGGAGCTTCTTCGCCATCCCATGAAATGGAGTAGACGAAAATTCAGACCCAGCATCTGCTGCCGTATTCAAAAGAACATCATTCAAGGTTGCAGCGCTTCTCATCCATGCGATGGTTCACAGTTTGAATCTTTCAACAAAACTGTTGGCTTGTATTGATAGGTGTCTTTGGTCTCGCGACGAAGTTCTTCCAGCCGCGCCGCCAATTGCCTGGTTAGATCGGCGTACTTGGGATTGCCATAAAGGTTGTGCATCTCGTTCGGATCTGCCTGCAGATCGTAGAGTTCGAACTCTTGGGGATTGACAAAATAGTGGATGTATTTGTATCGCTCGGTGCGGACACCACGATTGGGGCGGATATTTTCATAGCCGGGGTATTCGTAATATTCGTAGAGCCAGTCCTTGCGCCATGGCACATTTTTACCTTCAATCAGAGGCATCACGCTCTTGCCCTGAAAGGCAGAGGGAATCGGAAGGCCGACGAGATCCAGCAGCGTAGGCGCAAAGTCTACGTTGAGGACCATCTTGTCCGATGTTGTGCCCGCCTGAATGCGCAGGGGATAGCGCACAATTAGCGGAATTCTGATGGAGGGTTCATACATCAGGCGCTTGTCGTAAAAGCGATGCTCGCCAAGGAAAAAACCGTGGTCAGAACTCCACATGAAAGCAGTGTCGTCCATCTGGCCTTTCTTTTCGAACACCTGGAAGACTTCGCCGATGTGCTGATCGTTCGTCTCCACGCCGACGTAATGATCTTTGACCAGTTCCTCCAGCGACCGGGGTTCATCGCCTTCGTAGAACTGCGTTCCAATTTTATTGAGGGCCTTCTTTACACTTTCAGGTTTGCCGGGATAGTTCAGTAGGTATTCGTCGAAGCTTTCCGGCTTGGGAATTGGGACGCCATTGAAATCGTTAACCGCGCGCAAAGGACGATAGAACGGAGCGTGGGGAGCATAAAACCACAAAAACAGGCAGACGGGTTTATCGTGAGGCTGTGCCAGCCATTCGACAGCTTTCCGGGTGAGCAGGTCATCGACGTAGTCGTCATACACCTTCGCCTTGCCGTACTTGCCTTTGAAACCTTCCACGATCAAGGGGTGGAAGTAGTTGGCTCCTCCCTCAAAGCCGAAATAGTAGTCCCAATAACGATCGAGCAGCGCGCCTTCGACGTGAGACTTGCCGATGAACGCTACCTCGTATCCGCTGTCGCGAATCAAATCGCTGACCAAAGGAAAGTTGTCCGGTACTTTGCTGCTCTGGTTGTCCACCGCGCCGGTGGTATGCGAGTACATGCCGCTCAGCATCGTAGCCCGGGCGGGTAGGCAGAGCGCATTGGTACAGAACGCATTCTGGAAAACTGCGCCTTCGCGGCCCATGCGATCAAGGTTCGGCGTCTTGAGAATTTTGTTGCCGGAGAGACTGGTCTCATCCGGGCGCACGCCCTCTCCGCAGAAGAAGACCAGGTTCGGTCTTTTGACGGGCTCGTTGCCAGGCTCAAGGGCCAAGGCCTGCTGGAGCAGGCTCGGAGTGAAAGCGGCTGTGCCGGTTGCCATAGCTGCATTGCGCAGAAAAATGCGACGAGTATGTTCGCGGGTATTTTCGCTCATGAAAGTCCTTAACGGAGTTTACCTGGTTCGAAGCGCAGCGCATGCAGCGGCAGATTCTCTATTCGAGCAGCGGGGCAGGTGCACTTTCGCGCAAGTATACTTCGTGAGCAGTGACATTGGCAGGCGTGACCGGCAGATGACTTGAGCCTGAACGCGCGCATATTCGGAGAAGTTTTGGTGGGCCCACCAGGATTTGAACCTGGAACCAACAAATTATGAGTTTGCTGCTCTAACCGTTGAGCTATAGGCCCTTCCCGACGAAACAAGGACTCGTGGCAGGGTATTCCGCCTAAACGACATTGTATGGGATTGGAATGCAATACCAAATCTGTCAGCGGCAGAAGCGCCAACGAACAATATAAACATGGATTGGCTTGAGCATCTCGGATGGTTTCTGCTGACATTTTCTTCCGAAGTATACTGGGTTCGTCGGTCAGGCTCCGTGGCGTCTTCCGGCCTCAAGAGACTTTTTCAATCTTCCTCCCGTGGCTATGATCTCTGCTCAATCCGGTGAACCACTCATTCGGCTGTTGCAGCGCGCGTTTGGCTTCTCCGCCTTCCGGGCTAATCAGGAAGTTGTCTGCCGCGCAGCCATCGAGGGGAATGACGTGCTGCTGGTGATGCCGACCGGGGCAGGAAAATCCCTCTGTTACCAGCTTCCAGGTATCGCTCGCGGAGGGACGACGCTGGTGATCAGCCCACTGATCGCGCTGATGGAAGATCAGGCGTCGAAGTTGGCTTCGCTGGGCTTTTCAGTCGCACGAATCCACTCGGGACTCGATCGTGCCATCTCGCGCCAGGCGTGTGCCGATTATTTATCCGGTACTCTTCAATTTTTATTCATCGCGCCGGAGCGGCTGCGCGTGCCCGGATTTGTCGAGATGCTGGCCCGGCGCAAACCCAGCTTGATCGCGATTGACGAGGCTCATTGCATTTCGCAGTGGGGACACGATTTCCGCCCGGATTATAGAATGCTTGGGCAGTCTCTGCCCGCGCTGCGTCCCGCTCCTGTGATCGCGCTTACAGCCACTGCAACGTCGCGCGTGCAGGATGACATCGCCGCGCAACTCGGGATGGCCCAGGCCTCCCGATTCATTTACGGATTCCGTCGCGAGAATCTGGGCATTGAAGTGGTGGAGATGGCGCCTTCCCAACGCACCGCTTTTGTTGCCAGCCTGTTAAGTGAAGATGTCCGGCGGCCGGCGATTGTGTATGCACCGACACGCAAGCAGGCCGAGGCGCTGGCAGCGGAGCTTTCCGCAAAATTTCCGGCAGCGGCATACCATGCCGGCCTCGACCCACAGCACCGCGAAACTGTCCAGCAACGGTTTCAGCAGGGTCAGCTGGAAGCTGTTGTGGCGACGGTCGCTTTTGGAATGGGCATCGATAAAGCGGATGTGCGCACCATCATTCATACGGCGCTGCCTGGCAGCCTTGAAGCGTATTACCAGGAGATTGGCCGCGCAGGCCGCGACGGATATCCAAGTCGGGCCGTGCTGCTCTACTCATACGCGGACAGGAAGACGCACGAATTTTTCTTCGAGCGCGATTATCCGCCGGTTGAAGTATTGGACCGCGTTTTTCGCCGGCTTGGCCAGCAGCCGCTTCAGAAGGAAGAGGTCCGCGGCAAGCTGGGCATGGATTCTGAGCTGTTCGGCAAAGCACTTGAAAAATTGGCAATCCACGGCGGGGGAGTGCTGGATTTTGAAGAGAATGCGATTCAGGGTCATCAACGTTGGCGAGATTCGTATGCATCGGAGTCGCAGCGTAGACAGGCGCAACTTGACCTCGCGATGCGATATGCGGAAACCAGTGAATGCCGGATGTCATGTTTAATTCGCCATTTCGGAGACTTTGCCGACGCTCGCCGGGCCTGCGGGCAGTGCGACGTCTGCGCCCCGGAAAGCTGCGTCGCCAAACGTTTTCGAGATTTAACGGAAACAGAAAGAGAAACGGCGCGCGGGGTTCTCCTCTGGTTGAAGAAAAGCTCTGCCGGTTCGACCGGCAAGCTGCACAAAGATATGTTTCCGCGAGAAGAAATTTCGCGAGATGACTTCGAGAACCTGCTGCGGGCGATGGCGAGCGCCGGATTGCTGCAGGTCGAGGAACTGACGTTTGAGAAGGACCAACGGAGCATTGCTTATCGCAAAGTGAGCCTGACGGAAGAGGCGCGCAATTCTTCAGAAGAGGTTGCGCTGCGATTTGTTCTGCCGGATTTGTTTCAGGCGACTGCGCGTACCCGCGCGAAATCCGTTGGAAAAGCAAACGGCAGGTCGGCGGGAAAGGCGGCTTCTGTTCCTCTGGAAGCCCGCATCGCGAAGCAGCACACGCCGGTGGCGCTTTCTGCGAGAGAGTCCGCGATCGAAGAGAAGCTGCGTGTCTGGCGGCTGGCCGAAGCCAGAGAGCACAGCGTGCCCGCCTTCTGTGTTCTAGGCAATAATACCCTGCGAGCCATTGCGCAGAAGCTGCCAACTACGCGGGAGGAACTGTTGCAAGTCAGCGGGATCGGACCCGCCAAAGCCGAGCAGTTTGGCGATCAGATTTGCCGCATTTGCGCCGAAGCATAATTGTGTGGACAACATGCGCTTTGGACGCAGTATGTCGACGGAGAACCGCTCCTTAGAATTGAAACCGCCCAAAGAATTCAATCACGCGTCCACTGTCCGCTCCGGGCGACAAGCCGAATAGAGGATTGCTGATATTTGTCTCCGGGCTGCCGAAGACGAGTGGCAGCAGGTTCGTTTTATTGAAGATGTTGAAAATGTTCGCTTGAAATCGGAATGTCACAGGATGTCCCAGCGCCCCGAAACCCACCTGCTTGCCAAAACTCATGTCCGTATCCAGATAACATGGACCACTCCACGAGTTGCGGCCTATTCCGGGTTGTCCGCTGGTGTTGGGCGGAAGATGATTCCCGGCGTAGGCGAAATACGCAGGTCCTCCAAGCGGAAAATTTCCGTTGTGAATATAGGCGCTGTTGGAACAGCTGTTCCCCGCGTTGGGCAAGCCCGCGTTGCTTCCATACTCTAAAGGTCGCGTTGTACCGATCTGTGATGCGCCGTTCACCAGCGCCACAGACGGCACGCCGACCGTCGGGGTCCACGGATAGCCCGTGTGATAGGTAAAGACAATGTTTGCCTGCCAGCCTCCGAGCGCCTGCTTTATCAATCCGTTTCCTGGCGGAGACGGAACTTCCCACAGGCCCACAACGCTGACGCGGTGCCGGACATCGAAGTCCGACGGACCATACTCGGTTTGCGGGAAGGCAGGATTGGTTTGATTCGTCGTCGAGCCCGGCCCTTCATTTGAGGCTGTGTCCATGCTCTTCGACCAGGTGTAGACGGCGTTTACCTGGACTCCGTGCTGCAGCTGTTTTTGCAGGTTCACGTTCAGCGCATTGTAGCTGGTGTGCACGTCGGTCGTGGGGACATATGCATTATTGAATGGCGTTTGGTTTACGCCGGGGGTGCAGGCCCCTCCCGTCGCGCAGGTGCCGTTCGATTGCGTATACAGGAAATTCTGATCGACGAGTCGAAGAAAGTGGAAGCCGGAAGATCCCTGATATCCAACCGTGAGCGCCATCTGATAGGGCAGTTGATATTCAACATCCGCGGAGTAATTGTAGAGCGTCGGCTGCTTGGTGTTGGGCGAGGCGCTGTACGTTTCGATCTGGGGCGGGGGTTGTCCCGGTAGACCGTTCGGAGTACCGGTGGCCATATTTGTGCCGGTCTTCAGATTTAGATTGGGAGCGTAGCTGAAGGGCGAGTCGCTATTTCCATATTCGAAGGCTATGCCGGTTGTACCGACGCCGGGATTCGTTGTCTGCAAACCCGCACAGCAGAGACCGTAATTGAAGTAACCGGGTCCGTTTTCATAGCTGGTGATGATCGGCGCCTCGTCGAGCCGATCGTAGGAAACGCCGAAGCCGCCGCGAACCACCAGTTTCCCATTTTCTCCGAGAGGCTGAAAGGCGAACCCGATTTTTGGCGAGAATGCATGCGGCACACTGTTCCATAGATGGTTCTTCAGCACAAATCTGGAGTTGATCAGTTCCAGTCCGGGTGCGGTCGCGAGCTGTAGCTGGTTGATCGGAAATGTTTTATTGCGAAGCGCACCAAAGTATTCCCAGCGCAGCCCCAGATTGACCGTCAGGTTGGGCTTGGCTTTCCAGTCATCCTGTACGAAGGCCGCTCCATAGACGTCCCGGAATGCACGGGAAGCGTTTGCCACGCCGCCGGTGTCCGGATTGGCGGCAATGCCCTCAAAGAGAGGAGCATCGTTGGCCGCGTCCCAGATTCCCTGAAAGGCATAATTCGGTCGCGCCAGTCCGGACAGATCGTCATTGTCCTGCTCCGTTCTGTAAACTCCGCCGATGCGGATGGAGTGCGGGCCGACAATCTTTGTGAGCATATCGCGGCCTTCGTAAGTGTTCTCGGCGAAAATAGCTGGGGTGGACGGGGCAGAGCGAATGCTCAGGTCGAGTTGTCCGAACACATAGTTCTGCACATACATTCCCGGCGTTCCCCAGTTCACCTGTCCCTTGGTATCGGACACCTGGTTGTCGGCAAAGCGCGTGTAGTTGGCGCGGGCCTCGTTCAGCAGCGTCGGGCTGAAGGTGTGAATGTAGACAAAAGTGGCTGTTGAGTTAAAAGGCCGGAATGGAAGACTGGTGTCCGGCGCTGCACCCGCTCCGCCGTCCACGGAGGTCTGGTCGAGTTTCTGTGTATAAAAGCTTGCGGCAAAGCGGTCATTCTGCCTGATTTGCCAATCCACGCGCCCATTGAACTGAGTGCCCCGATAATTGCTCGGCGTAGAGATCTGGGCAAACTCCATATCCGGCGTGCCATCGAGGCCAGCGCCCGTAAAGAGATTGGGAGTTGCCGCCGTGCCATTCACATTCACGTTCGGCAGATACTGGCCAACCGCGCCGGCGAAAGACCCGATGTCAAATCCGGTTCCAGCGGGCGCGCACAGCTTCTGTAGCGCCGTGCAGTTGCCGGGCAATACCGCATTGACGCGTGCCTGCCCGGAAGGTACGGTGATCGTCCCAGCCACCTGTCCCTTGGGGCGAGCCGAAGCCAGGCCTGAATAAAACTGCGGCGTCGGCACATACGTTTCGCTGAAGGTCTGTTGGCTGCTCTTGGCTGCTTCATAGCTGGCAAACAGGAAAAGCCTGTTCTTCACGATAGGACCGCCGATGCTCGCCGCCCATTCGCGTTGCGCGTTGTCATCGCGTACCGCCGGCGCAAACTCACCCGGCGTGGAGGTTGGTCCGCCATAAGGCTGGTATGCGTTCAGGCCGGGTTGATCGTATTGGAAGAAGAGGCTGCCATGGTATTGATTGGTGCCGCTCTTGGTAGTGGTAAGAATGTGCGCCCCCACATTGCGTCCCATCGAGGCATCGTAGTTCGCCGCCACCACGGTAATCTGGTCCACTGACTCCGGATTGGGCGTGATAATGGTGGCGCCGCCATGCAGCAAGCTGTCCACGGTTACGCCATCAATCTCATAAGTATTAGAGGTGACGCGCTGTCCCGCCGCCGAGATCTGGATCTGGTTCTCTGACTGAAAAATTCCGTAGTTCGACTGGTTCTGGCTGGCGTTATTGGGTAATGTGATCGCACCGCCGCTGCCGCTGCGCGCGCCATCTCCGGTGATGCCCACACCCGTCCGCAGCAATTCATAAGGGTCACGTCCGAAAATTGGTAGCCGCGTCACGTCCGCGGAACTGATTGTGCTTGAAATCGACGCGTCTCCCGTCTGTAGCACCGAAAGCGCGCTTCCGTTCACGGTGACCGTCTGTGCGGTGCTTCCAATCTGAAGGGTGACATTCACGATACGTGGGGCTTCCGCGGCGACACCTACTGCGGTAAGGGTCTGCGTTATAAAATTTGTCGCATTTACCTTCACGGTATAGCTGCCCGGCGGCAACTCGCTAAATCGGTAGAACCCGGACGTATTGCTGGTCGTTGTTTGCGTGGCCTGGGTTTCCGGGTTGGTGAGGGTGACAGTAGCGCCGGAGAGAACCGCACCCGTGGTGTCTTCAACGGTTCCGGAAAGGCTGGCGTTGAACTGGGCAAAAACCAGTTGGCTGCAGCACATCAGACACAGGAAAAAGCCCAAAACGTAGTAACGGTATTTGATGAACATATCGAGCCTCCAGAGATAGCGCCGATGCGTGTCGCGGGAATCGACCGCGGCGGACGTTATTTTGTCGCGCTGGTTTGGTAGAAACCAACGCAGCAAAAGTTTTGACTTTTTAATGGAGATTCGCCGGCGATTCGACACATCGCCCACCGGCTCGCTCCATATCCCGGAAGTTGAGATGGTCAAACAAAAATTAGAGATGGATCAAATGCAGAAAAATAGATGGTGGTGGTATGGGGTTAGTTAGCAAAGAAAGGCCGCAATGCTGACCAACGTGGCATTGCGGTCGTTTCTCCTTTATCGCTGTTCATCAGCATAAATTGGACGAGGGTAGTTTGCCGCAACCGTCGCTTGAGGAATTATTGTCCTGGACTGCTTGCCTTTCCGGCATCACCGGTAGCAGTCGCCGAAACTGGCGGCAGCCCCACCTCTTGTGGCGCGGGCAGTTTGCCCGTTTTATTCCACTGGTCCCGTATCTCGCTGAAACGCCTTCCCCGGCTGATCCAGAGTTGCATGGCGAGATCATACTGGGCTGTCAAATTATCCAGCCAGTAAGGACGATTCTCCTGGAGATAGGCTTGGCGGTAGAGATCCCGGATCAGTCCGTAGCCGTCACGCAGGTCCTGACATTGGCCGTTGATGCCGGAGATGTTCGATAGCTCCCGCGAAACATTTTCGCTGCCGGACGGGTCGGCCTGTTCCAGATAAGCACGGTGATATTCGTCAACGAGCAGTTGAGCTGCCTCAAAGTTATAGCCGATGAAGTCAATCCGGCGTGCTCCCACTTCCATGGCGTCCACCGCATCGGCTTCCCGCAGCGGGCCGGCCGCTCGTGCCTCATCGATCAGGATTATCGCCTTCTCCGCGTGCACGCGCAAGGTGTGCGCGACCGGCAGCAGCTTGGCGGAGAGCGCCTGTCCGCTCGGGCTTAAGGGATCCGCCCAGAACAGACCTGACCTCGCGCCACCCAAGCCGGCATTGACCAGCGTGCTCTGCGCCGCCATCAATTCAATCTGCGCCTGGTTGATCTTGCCCGTCAGATCGCCGTGGAAGACCTGCCCATAGTTGTTCTGAAATTGCGGAATGCTGCTCAATCCCGATTGCCAGCCGGCAGCGGCCCCGAAGAGCACACCATACCAGTTTTGATTGAACAATCCTTCCCCATCGTCATACCACAGCGTGTTCAGCTCACCGGTAGACCCCAGGCGCTGACCATCGCTCACAAATCCCTGGATATTGGGCAATCCGGCCGTGCTGTCCGGGTAAACGCGGCTCCAACTATTCACGCTGGGAGCCACCCAGGTTTCCAGGCCCGCGTCGACGAACGGGCGCAGCCATTTATCGAAGCCCTGTGGCTGTGGGTTATATTCCCATGCGACGGCAATCATGTCTTTGGGTAAGGTCTTCACCAGCCCAGGATCGTTCATGGCGATATCGCCCCAGAACAAAATTCTTTTATGCAGCGGCTGAAGCGACTTGTAGATCTGCGTTAGGAAATCGATGTAGACCTTGCCCAATCCTTCTTTGTCGGCCAGTGTTTTGGTCTGCCCTTTTCCAAGATCGAAGGTTTCGTCGGCGCCGATGTGAATGAAGGGTCCCGGAAACATAGAGGCAATCTCTGTGAACCATTGTTGGATCAGCTGCACCGATCCGGGTTGGCCGGGAGCGAGCACACTGCCCTCCGGCGTCTCCGCCAGTTTCGAATACGTGTCGAACATCAACGCATGATGGAGATGTCCGAAGGCCTCCTGCTCCGGAACGATGGTGACGTGATACTGCTGCGCATAGCGAACCAGTTGCTCCACATCGGCACGCGTCATCGCGCCCCCAGGAGGCGCGGCGAGCGGATTGGAGGCATACGCCAGCGTGTTCTCGAAATACGGAGAGTAGATATTCATCTTGTACTCGGAAAATACGCGGACCTGATGCTTCTGAAATGCCAGCGTAGGAACGGGGCCGCGCGAAAGGTCGTCGCTCACTCCGCGGTACTTCATCGCCGGCCAGTCGCGAATCAGCACACCGTGCAAGGAGGCTTCTGGGTGAGGCCCGGAGCGGTCTGCGACGATCAACTGTTGGATGGTTTGCGTGCCGTAGTAGAGTCCCGCGCCCGTGGCTGCGATATCGTAGGTTGTGTTTCCATCCGTGACCAGAATGTATCCTTCGTCATGCATGCCGGCATCGAAACTGACATGCTCGTGTGCCAGAATGCCCGCAGCCTTTTTGGTGTCCAGCCGCAACAGGATCACCTTCACCTTTCCCTTATCTTCCTCGCGCGCATCAACGCCTCTGTCCTTCAACATGCGGACAAGTTCGGTCGCCGCAAATTTATCGTCCGCATCGTGGCCCAGAATAGAGACACTGATGCCCTGCGCCAATGGCAGAACACCTCGTTCATGAATTTCGCGAGGCATGGGCACCAGCGCCAGTTTGGATTGAACTGGTGATTCGGCGGCGGTAGGGGCTCCGGCAGCCTGCGCCAGGCAAGCGGATGGCGAAAGCAAAACATAGAGTGTTGCGAAGAGGCAGACGAGAAGCGAAGCCAAGCCACCCTGAAGTAAAGGAAAAAATGAATTATTTTTCACGGAATTAAGAATACAGGTTGTGGGCAATCCCCACATCTGCAATGCATGCAATCTTTATCCGGAAATACTCATTTGCCAGATGAGAAAATGGCTTGGCGGAGCAGCTTACTATCTCTATAGAGAGATGTATTGGAATACTCCGTGGGTTTGGAACAGGCAGCCACGAAGGAACTGAAGTACCGTAACATTTCGGCCCTGCGGGGTCTTCGAATACCATGCGGAAGTGACGCGGAACGGACGGAAACGTGAGTATTGTGCTTACAGCAGCCACGCTGCTGACACCGTTGACAGAAATCCAGCAGCCTCAGGTCACCATAGAAAATGGAGTAATCGTCAGCATAGAATCTCGCGGTGCACTGGAAGCGCCCGAGTATGCGCAGCACCTGGATTTTCCTGGAGCCACGCTGGCGCCCACCTTCTTCGATATCCATACTCATGGCGCGATAGGTCATGACGTGATGGAGGGCACAGATCAGGCATTCGACACGATAGGAAGATTTCTCGCAGGCCGCGGCGTAGGCGCTTATCTGCCGACAACGGTGACAGCTTCCGTTGATCAGACGCTGCGCTCGCTCGAATCGATTGCGAGGCAGATTGAGCGGGCAAACCGGGCGGACGGCGAGCCGGAAAACTTGCGAGGCGCGAAGCCTCTCGGCATTCACCTCGAAGGGCCATTTCTATCACATGACAAGCGCGGCGTTCATCCGCCGGAATATCTGCAGGATCCCTCGCTCGAACTGCTGCAACGTTTCCGGGAGGCTGCGGGGGGACACATCGTTCTGATGACAGTCGCGCCGGAACTGCCGCAGGCCATCGACTTCATTCAGGAGGCCACCCGCATGGGAATCCACGTCAGTCTCGGCCATAGCAATGCCAGCACACAGGAAGCTACGGCAGGTATCGCGGCTGGCGCCACTAGTGCGACGCATACTTTCAATGCCATGCGGGCGCTCGCTCATCGTGAGCCGGGCCTGCTTGGAGTGGTGCTCGATCAGACGGACCTTTTTGCCGAACTGATCTGTGACGGAATTCATGTCGATCCTTTACTTGTGCGGCTGTTCTATCGGGCGAAGGGGCCGGATCGCGGCATCCTGATTACGGATGCGATGGCCGCAACAGGAATGCCCGATGGCGTCTATAAACTCGGCGCGTTGGAAGTGACCGTGGCGGACGGAAGATGCATGTACGAAGGGAAACTGGCTGGCAGCGTATTGACGCTCGACAAGGCCATACGCAATTTCGTCGAATTCACAGATGCGCCATATAGCGAAGCGGTGCGATATGCCTCCACGAACCCAGCGCGCCTCACAGGCTTCGGCGACACCTGCGGAGAGCTTGCGCCGGGTCGCCCGGCAAATATCACCGTGCTGTCGCCGGACGGGGAAGTGCAAAGCACTCTACTGAATGGACAAGTCTTTACCGCTTAGACATAAAATTCGTCATTCTGAGCGCAACGAAGAATTCAGAGGGTGATGGCGGTGCTTACCCTGTGAATATGCTCTGGATTCTTCACTCCGCTAGGCGGAGTTTACCCTGAGCGGAGCCGAAGGGTTCAGAATGACTCGAACTGCTATCCGACTCCGCTTGCTATGAAACAGCGGTGAAATGCTGACGGGCCCGCCATAGCGCACCCTGCACCGGATCGACGGCCGCCATCTGGATTTGCGCATCGGGAAACTCGTTCCGGATCGTGGCGCACATCGCAGCTCTTACCGGCGCAAGGCGGCACAGAATGCTGCCGGTGAACGCGATTTTCGGGTTTGCGGAGTGCTTCGGCTGGGTCGCCCGCATTCGCTGCGCGGCTAGGGCGGCATACAACCCCAATGCGTTTCCTGCTTCCTCCAGGACGCGGCTCGCATAAGGATCCTTCTCTTCAGCACATTCCGCGACGAGCGGCGTGAGCTTCGAGAAATCGGGACCGGGCAATTGATTCGCAAGATCCATTAAGTCGCCGATGTCCGGCAGGTTCCAATAGTCGAGGATTTTCTGGAGCAGTAATGTAGTCTCGCCCCGGTCCAGGGCGTCGAAGATCGCGCGAACCGCCCGTTTTCCGATCCAGCTTCCCGAACCTTCATCCGCGACCACCGGCCCCCACCCCCCGACATGAAACAGTTGTCCTGTAGCGGACCTTCCTATGATGTTCGATCCAGTGCCCGCCACCACCAATACGCCCGCGCAGCCTGGAAAAGCCGCGTCTAACGCAATCTCTTCATCCCCGGCCAGCAGCACATCCCCGTTGACACGGGCATGGAGAGCCTTGCGTACCCACTCCGCGATGCGCGGCACCGAATTGCCGGCGAGGCCGACGCAGGTGCAGCTTATCGCATCGAGTGGAACTCCGGATTGCGCGGAGATCGTTTGCAATAGGGTGTCGAGATTCTTGGCTGCGTCGTCGATGGAAGCCCGCAGTATCTTGATGGTGCCGCCGGTCGCATGGGCAAGCACCGTGTCATCCTGTGCGAGAACGCAATCCGTCTTTGTCCCACCAGCATCGAGACCCAGGTAATATGCCATGGTTGCTAGGATAAATGCCCCAGGTAGAACAGCATCTTTGAACCCACTCGTTGGAAAAGAATGTGTTGCAAATGAAGAAGGTCCGCATTTGCGGACCTTCTTCATTGTGGATCGATATGCGAACTGCTACGGAGTGATGCTTTGGACCGGGTGAGTACCATTAGCCGCCGTCGCGATGCATGTCGGCTGCCCACCGGCAGGGAACGGGCTGTTCAACACAGTCGTCAACACGCCTGTTGCCGGATCCAGCTTGAACCCGGTGACAGAGTTATCGATGAAGTTCGCCACATAAACATAACGTCCGTACGCCGGTTCGATGGCAAGACAGGTCGGTTCCGTGCCCGTACCATAACTCCCGCCTGAAACCGCGATGGGATTGCCGGTCGCGTTGTTAATGGTATACGCACGTACGTTGTTCGAGTTGTAGTCGGTAACGTAGAGAAATTTCCCTCGCGGATCCACCGCCATGGCGTACGGATACAGGTCCGTCGCAAACGGTCCATTCAGCTGCGATTGCAGCGTGCCCCCGGTAAGAATGTTGTACGCAAGAATCAAATTCTGATATTGATCCGTGACGTAAACAAATCGTCCACTGGGATCGCTGATGATCGCGCTCGGCTTAACCCCTGCCTGGAAATTGTTGTTGGCAAGCGGCGTCAGTTGACCATTCGTATAGTTCACGGAGTAGGCGTATACGGTGTGGGTGCCCTGGTCCGCGACGTAGAGATAATTGACGAATGAAGTAGCGGTGATCCCAATCGGCTGCGAGCCAAGAACCGCGGTCCCAATGGGAAAGCAGCTTTGGCCGGCGTTTTGTACCGGGGATCCCAAGGTGCCATTGGTGGAGTTGATGGGATATACCACGACGCAGCCTTGCGTTGGAACGCTATTGGTCTGCAGCGGATTGATGTTGGGCGGCGCAACTCCGTTGAAGCCCGGCGCGTAGCTGTCCACCACGAAAAGATATTTGCTGCTGGGATCGATCGTCACCGCAATCGGATAGGTACCCGGCGTGTTGACCGTGGCCTGCTTGTACAGCTTGCCGTCCCTCCCAATGTTGAATTGCACCACCGAGTTGTCGATTTCATGAACAACATAGAGCCATTTGCTGCGATTGTCCACCGCATCGGCAACCGGGTACTGGCCGCCGGAATCGAACGGCGAATTCGCCACCTGTGTAATGGCTCCCGAAACGCTATCGATCGTATAGGCGCTGATAAATCCCGGATTGGTCTTGGTGTTGAGGGCGTAAACGAATCCGAGGGTGAAACTTGGATTGCAGGCCGTAATGCTTAACCCAAGCGCCAGGGACGCAACCAGGGCCAAAGTGATCCGACCGTATTGACTCCACTTCATGCGATTCCTTTATACCCCGGCTTTGAGTTCAGCTACGGGGTCGCTGCTCTTGCTTTAGCTTTTTAGGGATGGTTCCCATTTGTATTGTAAAAGCGCGGGCGGACTTTCTACCAGTGCTCCACCGGAAAACCGGCTGTTGCTAAACTCTTCCGCAGGCTGTGGAGCGGCAACCTGCCTGGCCGCACGCCAGAGCGACCAACGAAAGGGCCTCCTCGAGAGAGGCCCCGAAGCGCCAGGTTGGCAGCCTAATATGTCCGTCCTGTAACAGCAACAAAGGTTGGCTGGCCGACAGTAGGTGTCTGCACCGATCCTTTTAACAAAGGCGAAAGTTGGCCGTTGGTCTGGCCGATTACCTTTCCGGTGATGGTATTGTCGTTGAAGTTTACCGTGTAGAGGTACTGGTTCGTGGGGTCCTGGGCCATCCAGATCGGCCCCGAGCCTGTCGTATAGACACCTAAAGAAATAGGCTGCAGCTGTCCATTGCTCGTATCGATGGTGTAGGCGGATATATTGCTGTTCGGTTGATTGATCGAGCCGGGTCCGAAGTTCGCTACATAGAGGAAATTCGAGTTGGAATTGGTAACGATTGCATCCGGATATGCCGATCCTGGATTGTTCGGCACGGGGCCGCCCACCAGGGTTTGCAGCACTCCGCTGGTCGCGTTAACCGTGAACGGCAGGATCAGACTTTGGGTGCTCCCTCCAACCGTGTCGGCAATATAGATATATTTTCCGCCGGATGAGACAGCGATCGTGGTGAGCCAGCCAGGTTGAGCGGCGACTGTCAGAGGCGCGTTCTGGGTGAGCGTCAGTTGGCCGTTGGTCGCGTTGACCGCGTAGAGGAAAACATCCGGAGTGGTGCACGGCGTAACGGGAGGGGCCTTCACGCAGGCAGGCGGAACTCCGCTGCCGCTCGGGTCGTAGGCCTGGTCCAGCACATATAGAAAACTGCCGGCAGTGATAACCTGCACCGGCTTATAATTGACCTCAAAATAGGGCAGCTGAGAGCCGCTGGTATTGAAGGTGTTTGCGTTGGTGATCAGAGTCAGTTTCCCGGTGCTTGGATCGATCTGAAATACTGTGATGTCCCCGCGGCCCGTGCCGTCTGGTGCTAACTGATCGACCACATATAGGAAATTGCCGCTGGGAGCAATCGCAATGGAGACGGGATTACTGCCGGAGGTCGGGTAGGAGTGCTGGAAATACAGCTTACCGGCGCCCCCGATGGTAAATATCGAAACGACGCCCGATCCTGGAGCGCTAGCCGATCCTTTATTCACGACTGCAAGAAAACGTCCGCCCGGGATCACGACTTCCTGCACCGGATTGTTTCCCGCGGAGGAGAATGGCGATCCCGTCACCGGCGTTAGATATCCGAAATCGTGGTCGATCTTGTATGCGCCGATTTGGTTATACTGAGTGCCCGTTACGTACATGTAGCCAGAGGTGTAGACACCGCAGCAGGTGATGCTCATACCCAGAAAAATTGAACCGATCAAGGCCAGAGCAACGCGGCCATACTTCCAAAACTTCATGTGTGTCCTTCAACCTCCTAGTGCGGGGAACACATGGAGGACTGCCAAAGCAGGTTTAATGTCTGGATTGCTTCCGTTCCTAATTGTAAAAGGCCCGGGGTATTTGTGCCAGCAAGCCCCGGCTTTAAGAATGGGTGGCTCCTAGGTGCGGGTGCTCCAGAGCTTGTCGAAGAGTCTCGACTTTGAGACCTGGGTTTCGGTCGAGATAAGAGGTGGACTTTGTAATTGAATTCGTCCAGGCAACGCACTAAAAGATGCGTAGACGAATGACAAGATACTTCTTCGGGTTCTGGCGCACGGCCTGTAGCAAATTGCGCATTTCCACGATCGTCCGATTGCTGTTGTTGTAAAGGGAGGGATCGTGCAGCAGTTTGCCTACGGTTCCCTGGCCCTCATTCGCGCGTTGCAGGATTGATTGCAAGTTGGCGATGGTCAAGTTGACTTTGTTGCGAAAAGCCTCATCCTTGGCCAGCATTCCCAGTGTTCCCTTGCCATCGTTGATCTGAGTCATCAAATTGTTGGCTTTCTGGGCAGTCTGGTTCACGTTGTTGTAAAGAGCTTCGTCTTTGATGAGCTTGCCGACCGTGCCTTTGCCGGCATCGATTTGGTCGACGATATTTTGTAGCCGCGATATCGTCTCATTTGCGCGGTTATAAAGTGTTTGGTCGGTCAACAGTTTCCCCAGCGTTCCCTTGCCCTGGTTGACCTTTTGGACCAGGTCCTGAGCCTGCGTCAGAGTGCCCACCGCACGGTTGTAGAGCGCGGGGTCGTTGATGAATTTGCCGGCAGATCCCTTGCTGGTGCCCAGCGCGTCGGCCATGGTGTTCACCTTGGCCAGAATGACATTGACCTGTCCGATCGTGCTCTGGCTGGATTTGATTACATCGGAGAGGCTCGGGGTCTCTGTCGTCGAAAGTTCGTCGCCGTTCTTCAGGGGAGGGCCGGTGGCGTGGGAGCTGTCGATGTCGACAAAAGTATCACCCAATACGCCTGCCGTACTCAAAGCCGCCAGCGAATCTTTATGTAGCCCATCGCTGTATTTCAGGCCAATCTTCATGACGACTTCAACGGGGGTCAGTTTGCGCTTCGTATCGATAAGAACTTTGTTGACCGTCCCGATGGTCACGCCTTGTAAATTCACCGGAGCGCCGGGTTTAAGACCGGACGCGTTCTCGAAAAACGAATGCACAACGATGCGCCGGGTGAACAGGCCGCCGGTGCTGCCGGACATAAGAGAAATCAGCGCAGTCAAGGCGGCAATCGCCACGATCACCAGAACTCCGACTTTCAACTGTGACCAACGAACGTCGTGCTGATTCGGCACAATTTCTCCTACTTAAACTGGGGCTGTCCAATTGCCAATTTCACCTGGCGGGAAACTGAATAAGTCGAGCATAGCAGAGGACTACAAAAGACTGGGAATAGCGGCTGATATCCTGGCGTCATAATTTTCCTCCGCCCACAAAGGTCGTGGCGCTTCGAATGCAAATTGCGGTTTCCGGACCCTTATCGTCAGCAGCTGGGGCTCCTGCCAGGAGCAACCTTGTTCTTATGACCGCCTGTCGCCCTCGAGTAGGACCTGTGCCAAAGCCTGTGTCCGGGTATGGGTGAGCGAAACAACGGCGCGGCTGGCCCCCAGTCCGCTGGCTAGAGTGGCAGCGCGTCCGTGAAAAACGAGCGAAGGCCGTCCGTTAGACGCACGAACGATTTCAATATCCTGCCATCCAACACCGGCCTGGATGCCAGTTCCAAGGGCTTTGGCCGCGGCCTCCTTGGCTGCAAAGCGTGCTGCGAAGCTTTCCGCTGCATTGCGTTTGCTGCTGCAATACAGAATTTCACCGGGCAGGTACACGCGATGGCAGAAACGATCTCCATAGCGGGCGATCACCTCCGCGATCCTCGCGATTTCGATCATGTCCACGCCGCATCCAATAATCATCCCTGCACGGTACCACAGTGGCTGCGCGACGCACGTGAGACGGATTTTGGAACTCTGTGCTGAAGTGCTGGATCACCAGGTGCATCCGATTCTGCAGGGGATGGCAGCGGAGTAGACTGGTGAAGTTTGCAGGGTCAGATGAAATATCGAATCTCATGTCGCTGTTTGTGCGCGCTGCTTCCTTTGATCCTGTTGTTCTGCGTGGCTCCCGTCTCGGCGGCGCGAACCCATGGAAAAAAGCCTCGACATGCGGCAGCGAAACAAGGCAAGCCCGTGGTGCAAGATACATCTCCACCCAATTGGTGGAGCGGCTTGCCGAATCCGATGTTGTTGCTGCATGGAAAGAATCTGACCGATGCGGAAGTCAGCAGCAGTGTTGCCGGCATTTCCGTTCGGCGAACGAGAGTGTCCGCAAATGGCCATTGGGCTTTCGTCTGGCTGGATATCGCCTCCTCTCCGCCGCAGCGCTTCAATCTCCTGGTGCGCACGGCGAGCGGGAAGATATCTGTGCCGTACGAATTGGAGAAGCGCCATGCACCCACGGACGGTTTCCAAGGGTTTTCTTCTGCAGATGTCATGTACTTGATCATGCCTGACCGTTTCTCAGACGGGGACTTATCGAACGACCACACTCCACAAATGCCCGGCACATTCGATCCGGTCAACCCCGGCGCATATCACGGCGGCGATCTGCTCGGCATCGAAGATCATTTGGACTACATCCAGCAGTTGGGAGCGACGACGCTCTGGCTGACACCTTTGTATGCGCAGGATCCTCATTCGCCGGAAGATTATCGTGGGTACGGCGCGGTCAATATGTACGGAGTCAATCCGCATTTCGGCACATTACAGACTTACCAGGACCTGGCCCAGGCCGTGCACCGCCGAGGGATGAAGCTTGTTTTAGACATTGCGCCGAACCACGTCGGTCCCAACAGTCCATGGGTGCTTGATCCGCCCGCGCCGGACTGGTTTCATGGGACTCTTACTGACCACATTGAGGCCACTGGGAATTTCGCTCCCATCACCGATCCTCACGCGCCGCCGGCTGCCTCCCTGCCGACCCTTGATGGATGGCTCGCCAATGTGTTGCCCGATCTGAACCAATCGAATCCGCTAGTGAAGGAATACCTGATCCAGAACACCATCTGGTGGATTGAATCCGGTACGCTGGATGGCCTGCGTCTTGGTGCCTTTCCTTATGTAGACCGCGTCTTCTGGCAGGATTTTCATGCCGTGCTGCACGCGCTCTACCCTCACTTGACCACGGTGGGCGAGATTTTTAATCCCGATCCCAGCATTGTTTCCTATTTTGCCGGCGGTGTGAAACATGCAGGCATCGATACGGGCCTATACACGCCTTTCGACTTTCCCACCTTCTTCGCACTGCGCGCAGCGCTGAGCGGCACATCCCCAACCGGAAATGCGTCCATGACGAAGCTGACCGATGTCGAGCGGCAGGACTGGCTGTATCCACATCCTGAACGGCTGGTCACGTTTTTAGGTAACCACGATACTAAACGATTTATCTCTGAACCCGGAACCACTGCCGCGCGTTTGGAGCTTGCTTTCGGCCTGCTGGCGACCATGCGCGGCATGCCGCAAATTTATTCCGGAGATGAGATTGCGCTACCCGGAGGAAATGACCCCGACAACTCGGGGGATTTTCCTGGAGGTTTCCCCGGTAACCCAAGCGATGCCTTCACAGCGGCTGGCCGCACTGCACAGCAGGAAGCAATGCATGCCTGGGTCCAGGGTCTGCTGCAACTACGCGCTCACCATGCTGTGCTCCAGACCGGTGCACAGCAGAACCTGCTGGTGGACGACACCGGTTTTGTATTTGCGCGCTTCGCAGTTCCTCAGTCTGGCAGGGCGGCTTCGGCGGGCACGCCGCGAGAAATTATGGTGGTGTTGTTGAACAAGTCCGGCGGACCGAGAACCTTTCACCTGGATTTTTCCCATACCGCGCTCGATGGAGTGCAAGTGCTGACGCCAGCCTGGAACACAACAGAACAAGTTGCCGTCGACCGCGACAGCTGTGAGGTGAACGTCGCAGCCGATCAATTGATTGTTCTTGCGGCGCAGCGTTGAAATCCCATGCAGCCGCGTTTCCGTATCGCCGCCATCGGAGAGCTTCTGTGGGACCTGCTTTCGGACGGACCGCAACTCGGTGGCGCTCCGGCGAACTTCGCGGCGATGTCGGCAAATCTGGTGGCGCCGGTTTCCTCAATCTCTGAAGATGAAATTTTTCTGATCAGCCGTGTCGGAGACGATCCACCGGGGCGGCAGGCGCTCAACCTGTTGGCCGCGCACGGTTTAGTGCCGGATTACATTTCCATCGACCGGGAGCACGCGACCGGAAGCGTGACTGTGGCGCTGAGCGAAGACGGGGTTCCTCAGTATCGGATCGAGCAAGAGGCTGCCTGGGATTACGTCCCTGAAACGCCGCTGTTGTCCGTCCTTGCGCCCACTCTCGACGCAATATGTTTTGGCACTCTGGCACAGCGTTCCCCTGTGACAAGGAAGACGCTTCGCAGTTGGGTCGATGCGACCCTTCCCAACTGCGTGCGTGTTTTCGACGTGAATCTACGCGCGCCGTACTGGACGCCGGAGAGCTTGCGATGGGGCTGCGCCTGCGCCACAATCCTGAAGATGAATGAGGAGGAAGTTTTGCATCTGGCGCAAGCGCTCGACGCATCTCCGCAGGAGCAAACCTCTCTAAAGGTCGCGCGCGTTTTGCTCTCCCGATTCCCGATCCAACTTATCGCCATCACACGCGGCGCGAAGGGGAGCCTGCTGATCACGCGAGAAGCCGTGCACGATCATCCGGGCATTGCTGCCGAGGCCGCGGATACGATTGGAGCTGGCGACGCATTCACTGCGGCGCTCACGTATTCTGTACTGCGCCAACTTCCGTTGCCATCGATGGCTGAGGCTGCGAACAGGTTGGCAGCCTGGGTTACAACACAACGCGGAGGGATGCCGTGGATGAATGGGTTAGTCCGGCGCAATTGGAGACAAGCCGTCGAAACTACCGGAAGCGTTTAGGAGGTATTGTCGAATGGCAATGGGAGTAGACAACTGTTCATGGGAGTCATTCTGAATGGAGCGTAGCGAAGTGAAGAATCGAAGAATATTCGCCTGGCGTGTGCTGCCATTATCTCTGGATTCTCCGCTACTCTCAGAATGACAGATACCGATTTTGAATTACAGTATCGATGAAGCCGCTCCAGGAAGATCTTTGAGGAGTTGATGTACAGAATGCCCCTGAAATCTATTCGCTCTCTACTCGCAGTCGTGATGATCCTGCTCTCTGGCACGACCCTGGCACAGCAGAAAAAGCCTGACGAAGCCAAGGCGCAACCTCCCGCCGAAACGGAATCCAACAAAGCTGCTCCTGCTTCCAGGGAGGAGAATTCGATCACCCAGCACACGCTGGTGCTGAATGGCGAGACCATTCATTACACTGCGACGGCAGGAAATCTGTTGATCCGCAACGCTGAGAACGATCCGAATGGCAGCATGTTCTATGTTGCGTATACGGAAAACGGCGTGGCGGCGAAGGATCGACCCGTAACTTTCCTCTATAACGGCGGCCCGGGGTCATCTTCAATATGGCTGCATATGGGCTCGTTCGGCCCCGTGCGGATTGAGACCGCCAGCCCGCAAGCCACGCCTCCGGCACCGTATGACCTGGTTTCCAATCAATATAGCCTGCTCGATAAAACGGATCTGGTGTTTGTGGATGCTATGGGCACCGGATTCTCCAAGCCGATTGAGAAAGGAAAGCTGACAGATTTTCTCGGCGTCGATCAGGACGCGCATGCATTCAATCTCTTCATCGCCCGGTATCTCACGGTGAACCAGCGTTGGAATTCTCCGAAATTCCTCATCGGCGAATCCTACGGCACCACTCGCTCGGCGGCGCTGGCGTATTCCTTGCAGCAAAGTGGAATTTCTCTGAATGGCGTTATATTGGTGTCGTCGATTCTGAACTACAACGATCACGCGCCAGGGCTCGACAATATATTTATCGACAATCTGCCGTCGTATGCCGCGATTGCCTGGTATCACGATAAGTTACCCAACAAGCCGTCCGATTTGAAGCCCTTTCTAGACTCAGTTCGCGCCTATGCGCGCGGCCCCTATGCGGAAGCTCTCTTTCAAGGGCAGAATTTGAGTAGCTCGCAGACGGACGAAGTAGCGCAAAAACTTAGCCAGATGACCGGCTTGAGTGTCTCGTATATCAAGGAATCGAATCTGCGAATCGACCCTAGCCGCTTTCGGAAGGAGTTGATGCGGAACGGTCGGCGCACGCTAGGCCGTTACGACGCCCGCTTTGAAGGCATTGATATCGACGCGGCTGGAGATTCCCCTGCTTACGACCCTTCCGAGGCGGGAATCACCGGGGCATTTGTGGCTGCATTTCATGAGTATCTAACCAACACATTGAACTTCACCTCGAACGATGCCTATAAGCCGACCGCCTACGGTCCGGGTTTCCAATGGAACTGGAAGCATAAGCCGCCAGACGGCGGTGAAGAGCAGCAATCTCCCGATGTTGCCCTCGATCTGGGAGCAGCCATGCGGGAGAACCCGCGCCTGAAGCTGTTTTCCGCCAATGGATACTTCGACCTCGCCACCCCATTTTTTGAAACGGAGTTCGACATCTCCCACATGGAACTGGATCCGGCGCTGCGGAAAAATATCCGCTTCGGGTACTATCCTTCCGGCCACATGATTTATCTGAATGTAGATGCCTTGAAACAGTTGAAAGGCGATCTGGCACAGTTTTACTCGGACGCACTGACGCAGTAAGTTTGAAGTGTTATTTTGTCGTTTAGAAAGGCTGCTGGTGCCGAAAATGAAATTTCTCTCCGGGTTCACCGCTGTTGTGCTGGGCCTGCCCATGCTTCTCGGTGCCCAGCATTCCCAGTCGCGTCCGCCCATTACCGGAATCGCGAACGTCTCGGTATATGCGTCCAATCAGGCCGAATCCAGGCACTTCTACGCGGACCTCCTGGGGTTTCCCAGGACCGGCACTCAAGGGAATGCAGTTGCTCAACTCTATCGGGTGAATCCGCTGCAATCGATTCGAGTAGACTCGTTGCCGGAAGGGGTGGCCGATCACCTGGAATCCGTGGTGTTTGCCACTTCGAATGTGGACGCACTCCGCCGTTACTTGCTGGAAAGAAACATTGAGGTTCCGGACAAGGTGCGGAAGCAGGCGGATGGCACGCGGTCTCTATGGGTGAAGGACCCGGAAGGTCATCGGATCGAATTTGTCCAGGCTGCGGCGCAAGATCATCTTGCACCCGCCGCGACCCAACCCCAGAAAAATCAGGTCTCTCGGCATATTCTGCATGCTGGTTTTATCGTGCATGATCGTGCCGCGGAAGACCGCTTTTATCGGGACGTGCTGGGATTCCACGAGGCATGGCACGGCGGGATGAAGGACGGAACCCTCGACTGGATCGACATGCAGGTGCCGGAGGGAAGCGATTGGATCGAGTATATGCTGCACGGCCCGACTCCTCCTTCGGCGGCCGAAAGCGGCGGCCTCAATCATTTCGCGCTGGGTGTGCCTAGTATTCAGCGGGCAGCCGCTTTTCTGAAACAGAGGGGATGGTATTCCTCCCGCAGGAAACAGCCCCAGATCGGCCGCGATGGAAAATGGCAATTGAACCTGTACGACCCCGATGGCACCCGCGTGGAGTTGATGGAGTTCCGGCCTGTGCGTACGCCCTGCTGCGCCCCTTATACCTTGTCCGAGCCAAAATAGGCTGGAGGGAAATTCACCGATCCGAGCCAGAAACAGGTGGTTATTTGATCGATTTTAACTATGGGGTGGAGATTTGCATCCATTGCGCGATGGAGAGCATCAATTAATTTGACAGTAATACACTCAACTGCGATACTGGAGAAGTAGAAATTGCGGGAAGCAGTCGAAAAGAGAGGCATTATGGGCAAAATCATCGGAATTGACTTAGGAACCACCAACTCGGTCGTAGCCGTCATGGAAGGCGGCGAGCCCAAGGTGATTCCGAATGAAGAGGGTGGCCGCACCACGCCGTCCGTCGTGGCATTTACCAAGGGTGGAGAGCGGCTGGTGGGCCAGGTTGCCAAGCGGCAGGCGATTACCAATCCAGACAACACGATTTATTCGATCAAACGCTTCATGGGTCGTCGCTTCAACGAAGTAAACGACGAAATGAAGATGGTCCCCTATAAAGTGAAGCAGCAGGGCGATCACATTGTCGTCCAAGCGCAGGGCAAGGATTACACCCCGCAGGAAATCTCTGGGATGATCCTGCAGAAGCTGAAAAAGGCGGCGGAAGACTATCTCGGCCAATCTGTGACGGAAGCTGTCATTACAGTTCCGGCATATTTTAATGACGCTCAGCGCCAGGCTACGAAGGATGCAGGCAAAATTGCCGGTCTGGATGTTAAAAGGATCGTCAACGAGCCGACAGCGGCAGCGCTGGCTTACGGGCTCGACAAGAAAAAAGACGAAACCATCATTGTCTATGACTTTGGCGGTGGCACATTTGACGTATCAGTGCTCGAAGTCGGCGAAGGTGTAATCGAAGTAAAGGCTACCAATGGCGATACGCATCTGGGCGGAGACAATATCGACCAGCGCATTGTCGAGTGGTTGATTGACGAGTTCAAGAAGGACGAAAGCCTCGACCTGCGCGCCAAAGGGAACGAAATGGCGTTGCAACGGCTGAAAGATGCGGCGGAGAGAGCAAAAATCGAGCTTTCCACGGCCATGGAAACCGAGATCAACCTGCCCTTCGTCACTGCCGACGCAACCGGGCCGAAGCATTTGGTCAAGAAGCTTACCCGCGCCAAGTTGGAGCAGTTAGTGGACGATCTTCTGCAGCGCTCGATTGGTCCCTGCAAGCAGGCGATGAAAGACGCGGGTATTGACTCGAGCAAGATTGACGAAGTAGTGCTGGTCGGCGGCCAGACACGGATGCCAAAGATTCAGCAACTGGTGAAGGAGCTCTTCGGCAAGGAACCACACAAGGGCGTCAACCCGGATGAGGTGGTTGCGATCGGAGCTGCTGTGCAGGCTGGCGTGCTGGGCGGCGAAGTGAAGGATCTGCTGCTGCTCGATGTTTCTCCGCTGACTTTGGCGATCGAAACTCTGGGTGGAGTGGCGACGCCGATGATCCCGCGCAATACCACGATCCCGACCAAGAAAACGGAGACGTTTTCAACCGCGGCGGACAGCCAGACGGAAGTGGAAGTCCATGTGTTACAGGGCGAACGGCCACTGGCGAACCAGAACCGTACGCTCGGCAAGTTCAAGCTGAGTGGAATTCCTCCAGCGCAGCGTGGCGTGCCGCAGATTGAGGTAACGTTCGACATCGATGCAAACGGCATCCTGAACGTGACCGCCAAGGACAACGCTACCGGCAAAGATCAGAAGATCACGATTACGTCCTCTTCCGGTCTAAGCAAAGAGGAAGTGGAGCGCATGGCGAAGGACGCTGACGCTCACGCCGCGGAAGATAAGACCAAGCGTGAGGAAATCGAGGCGCGGAACCAGCTCGACGGCCTGGTCTACAACATTGAAAAGATGTTGAAGGACAGCGGCGAAAAGGTACCCGAGGGCGACAAAGCAGAGGTGGAAAGCGCGCTGGCCGAGGCAAAGAAGACGCTCGAAAGTTCGCCAAGCCCTGCCGAATTGAACTCGGCTCGCGAGAAGCTGACCGCCGCTTCCCACAAACTGGCGGAGGCGATGTACAAGGCCAACGCCGCTGCGCCCGGAACGGCAGAAGGTGCTCCTAACCCGGAGCAGCCGGAAGCCGAGGCAAAGAAGGATGAAGGTGTGATCGATGCGGAGTACGTCGATGTCGATGACAAGAAGTAAGTCGACGATGTCGAAGCAGTTCCAGCTTTGATCCATCTGGAATGAAACCGAATGCGGCGTTGACTCGTACGGTAAGTAGTACTGGAAGCAAATACCAGTGAATGGAGGGCGTCCTGAGAAACAGCGGGGCGCCCTCAACTTTCTCGCGAGTTGTGAACAGGCGACTAGGAGTGATAATGACAGACACAGTATGGCAGTGTGAGCAGTTGCGCGCGGGCCAGTTGTACAGCAAAGAGCTGTTCCAGACGCGCGCAGAGGCGGAGGAATTTGTAGCGAAGATGGCGCGAGTCGCGCCGGATATTTTCTGCCGCATCGAGCCCATTGGTGTGGAGAAGGTTTGGAATTGATTGGAGGAGTCATGCTGGGCAAAGCGAAATTCAGAGGGTTGTCAATGGTGGATGACATTGAAATTATTCCGTTAACGCTCCGCGTGATACGCTGAACGTGTGATCCGCACTTTCCGCGATGATGAAACCGAGCGCATTTTTCTTCGTTATCCAAGCCGGAAGTTCGGTTCAATCGAACGCGTGGCGTTTCGTAAATTGCAGGCCATCAATGCCGCTCAGATGCTGAACGACTTGAGGCAGCCGCCCGGCAACCGATTGGAAATGCTTCAAGGTGACAGAAAAGACAAATACAGCGTCCGAATCAACGCCCAATGGCGCATTTGTTTTGAATGGAAGGAGCCGCATGCCTATGAAGTCGAAATCGTCGACTACCACTAGACGTTATAAAGACAGGTTGCCGCCTCTGCATCCCGGCGAAATGCTGCGGGAGGATTTTATGATTCCGCTTGGCCTGAGCGCAAATGCTCTTGCATTGGCGCTCAGGGTGCCAGCCACTCGCATCGGAGAGATTGTGAAAGAACGGCGCGGCATCACCGCAGACACGGCGCTTCGACTGGGCCGTTATTTCCGGATGACACCCGAATTCTGGATCAACCTGCAATCGCATTACGATCTCGAGGTTGCGCGGGATATGGCAGATGCGGAGATACGCAGAGCGGTTACACCGGCACCACGGGATCGCAAGACTGGCGAACTAAAACAAGCAATGACCGCATAGACCCATGGCCACACAGACCAAAGATTATTACGGCATTCTCGGAGTGAAGAAAACCGCGTCGGCGGATGAGATCCGCAAGGCGTTTCGCAAACTTGCGCGCAAATACCATCCGGACGTCAATCCGAACGACAAGAAGGCTGAAGAGAAGTTCAAGGAAATGTCGGAAGCCAACGACATTTTGAGCGATCCGAAAAAGCGGAAAATTTACGACCAGCTTGGCTTCTACTCCGACAACATCGATCCAGCGGCTGCCGAAGCGGCGGCGCAAGGCGGTTATGGCTTTCGAGGTGGCGCGGCCCAGCCGCGCAGCGGCGGTGGTCCGGTCGGCTTTGAAGGTTTCGACTTTTCCGATTTCGCCGGGGCGGGTGGTCAGCGCGCCACCCAATCCGGACGCGGCGCCTCTTCATGGGGAGGATTCCGGGACATCTTTTCCGGTGCCTTTCGTGGCGGCCAGCCGCAGGAGGCAAGCCCGCAGCCTGGAACCGATCTTGAATACCAGGTCAATATCGACTTCTGGACAGCGATTCGCGGCGGTTCTTTGAAATTGCAGATCACTCGCCAGGTTGTTTGCCCTACGTGTCACGGCGCGGCATCGAGCGGGGGCGAAACTGTGTGCCCGGAATGTGACGGCACCGGCCAAGTAACGCAGATGGGCGGACGAATGAAGTTCAATATCGAGTGCCCGCGCTGCGGAGGCAGCGGTAAAGTCCACAGGGAATGCCCCACTTGCCGCGGCCAGGGAACAGTGGCGCGCACCGAGACCGCCGAATTCCGCATTAAGCCTGGAACGCGAGATGGACAGCGCATTCGCCTCGCCGGCAAGGGGAATGCCGGTGTGCGCGGAGGAGCGGACGGCGATCTCTATCTGATTGTCCGCGTCGAACCGCATCCTGTTTTTACCCGCAAAGCGGACAATATTTACCTAAATGTACCGGTGACAGTTACAGAAGCAGCGATGGGCGCGAAAATCGAGGTACCGACCATCGATGGCAGGGCACACCTCAAAATTCCTCCCGGAACGCAGGCAGGCCAGAAGCTGCGATTGCGAGAAAAGGGTGTGGCTTCCTCGTCCGCGGACGGCACTCGCGGCGATCAGATTGTTGAGGTCCAGATCGTAGTGCCAAAGGTACAGGATGAGCGTTCCAAAGAGATTCTGCGGGAGCTGGCGCGGCTAAACCCTGAAGATCCGCGGACGGAACTGTTCAACAGGGTCTGAAACAACAAGATTTTGCCCGGTGAGTAGTCCCTACTGGCAAGGTCCTGTGCGATGCGCATCGGCCTTGAGCTGCACCGAGGTTTGTTTTGGTTGAACCCCCTGGTACACGGTATCTGTCGTTGAAGTTCCAGCCAGGGTAAAGCTATTTTTATCGTTGGAGAATGTCTCGACCACATCCGACCGAATCTCCGAATGAAGAAGCTCGCTGTCGTAGCTGCAGATGACCCGAACCCGTATCGTGCCTGCGGCTTCGGGGTGGCTCTTCGGCGGCTTGCACACGAGTCCAGCCTGCGCAACCTTCCAGAAATCCATTTGTTCCCTGGCGCACAGATCGGTGGTGGAAGAAACTGCTCTGCCGCCGGCCGCTGTGGTCACGGAGTTGATTTCCCATGCTCCTGGATGGAAGTGGAGGCCCGGCTGCTCAGCCGGAATGGCCAGCTTGCACAGAGTCAGCAGGGTGGAAAGCAGGAAGAGATTTCTCATCGTTCGCATCGTGCGGCATTTTAGCATACGTAATATGTCGTAGCAGCAGGGATTGCGTTAAGCTTAGGGCAGAAGATATGGCGACGAAGCGTAAATCGAAGGGCGCGTATATGATTTCGGCGGTTGCCGAGATGTACGGCATTCATCCGCAGACCCTCCGCCTGTATGAGCGCGAAGGATTGCTGAAGCCCTCCCGTACCGAAGGCAATACCAGGCTATACACAGAAGAAGATCTGGAGCGGCTGGAATTCATTCTGAACCTTGCGCGCGACCTGGGCGTCAATATCGCCGGAATCGCCATCGTCCTGCAAATGCGGGAGCGCATGGAGGAGATGAACCGGCAGATGCAAAGTTTCGTCGATTATGTTCGTACGGAGATGTTGACGCGGACGCCGCCGGGAAACTACTCCTCTGAGCCGGGTCTGGTCCCGCTCCGCCGTCCCGTCATCGTCAATGTGACACCACGCGATTCCAGAAAACGTTCCTAAATCGTAGGATCCTGCCTGGTCGGGAGTTGCCACTTGCTGCCGATTTTCCTTCGGTAATTCTGATTTCTGCATCCATGGAAAAACTGCTCTATCTCGCGCTGGGGATCGGACTGTTCGGTTTATTCACCTCGACAGTTTATTCCGTGATGGCGATCGTCGCTGTGGTGCGGTTCAGTTGGCGAACGCATCCTCGTTCGCGCTCAGCCTTCATGCCCCCCGTCAGCCTGCTGAAGCCCGTGCACGGGGCGGAAGCGGGCCTCGAAGCGCATCTCGCTACATTTTTTGAGCAGGACTATCCGAAATACGAAGTCCTCTTTTGCGCCCGGCAGATCGACGATCCGGCACTGGCAACGGCCCGGCGCGTGGCCGCGCGCTATCCACATGTGCCGGTGCAGTTTCTTGCAAGCGGAGAGCCGAACATTCCGAACGCCAAAATCTTATCGCTCGAATGCATGGCACAGCGGGCGCAGCATAGCATCCTAATCGTCAGTGACAGTGATGTTCGCGTGCAGCGCAATTATGTCCGGGACGTTGTTGCGCCCTTCGAAGACACCAGGGTGGGTGCGGTCACATGCCTGTACCGCGGCGACGCCGCGCAGGGGGGATTATGGTCGCGGATCGAGGCAGCAGCAATGTCCGTTGAAATGACCGCCGGGGTGCTGGTGGCCGAAATGCTGGAAGGCATGAAGTTCGCGCTGGGTCCGACAATGGCGATACGCCGCACATGCCTGAATGAAATTGGCGGCTTTCTTCCGATGGGCGACTACTGCTCGGATGACTTTCTCCTGGGTAATCGCGTGGCCGCTCTGGGTCACACTGTGGTGCTGTCGGACCATGTCATCGATCACATAGTTCTGCACGCATCGTTCTGGTCCTCCATGCAACACCAGGCCCGCTGGATGAAGAGCACGCGATTTTCCCGACCCAAGGGGCACCTGGGTACCGCGCTTACTTTCAGCGTTCCGTTCGGAGTATTGGCGGCGATAGCAGTGTTCGCGTTGCACAGACCGGTGATCGCGGCAGCCATGTTGCTCTGGAGCGTAGGCAGTCGAATGCTGCTGGCGGCTGCGGTCAGTCAAGCAGTGCTGCGCGAAGAGTCTCCATGGCAAAGTGTGCTGCTTTATCCTGTCCGCGACCTCCTCGCGATATTTTTCTGGATTGCAAGCTATGGGAGCCGCAGAATTCTATGGCGCAACGAAACATATGTGTTGGAGGAAGGCGGCCGCATGCGCAGCGCTGATTCTGAATCGCCGGTTCATTAGATCAGTTTTCCTATTGCTATAGACTGCTGGCGATCGTTACGTGCATCCGTTCTTTGAGGAACGGATGCGTGAGTTTTCGTTCCGCTGGTTTACACCTACAGGAAACTGATCTAGCTATACGCCAGCAGTGTAAAAATGAAACATGCCCAGGCTGACCACCGCTGGTTGGATCGGATGTCTGATCACATGCAGCATCGGACTGCTGACAATGTCCTTTCCCGTCTCCGCTCTCGCACAGATAACGCTGCATGCGCGCACAAACCTGGTGCTGGTTCCCACGCTGGTAGAGAGCAAGTCCGACGAGCCAGTATTCAACCTTGCAGCGAAAGATTTCCTGGTGAAAGATGACGGTATCGAGCAGAGGATAATGCTGGACACCGAAACAGACAAGGCTGCCATTTCGATGGTGGTGTTGGTGCAGACCGGCCGTTCCGCCGTACAGGAATTTCATAAGCTCCAGGGTCTGCCAACCATGGTCGATGCGCTGGCTGGAAACACGCAGCACCGAATCGCAGTTGTGGAATTCGATAGCCAGCCCCGAATGTTGCAGGATTTCACCAATGACTCCAATTCTGTCGAGCATGCGCTGTATTCCATTCAGCCCGGAGACGGTGGAGCGGCGATCCTGGACTCTGTCTGGTATGCCGTGGACATGCTTCAAGACCAGCCGCCGCAGAATCAGCGTGTCATCGTGTTGATCAGTGAAACTCGCGATCATGGCAGTCGCACTCCAATTCAGGAGGTCCTTCGCAAAATAGGGCGGACGGATGTGATCGTCTACAGCTTGACCTTCAGCCCGTCGCGGTCGGATCTGATGGGGGATTTGAAGAATCCAGTCTGGGGTGGGAGCGCCAATCTACTGGCGCCGCTCGCGATGGCCATTCAGGCCTTCCGCCGAAACACGGCTGCGGCAATCCCTGAAATGACCGGGGGACAATATCTTCGCTTCAATGGCGGAAAACAGCTCGACGACAGAATGGGAATGCTGGCGAATCAGGTGCATAATCGCTATATCCTCAGCTTCCAGCCTTCGGACCATAAACCAGGTCTGCATGTGCTGAACGTGGATTTGAGGCAGCCGCTGGAAGTGCGCGTGTTGGCCCGTTCCAGCTATTGGGCGGCCAGTCAGCCGGGTAGTACCGAGGAAGAGATAACGCCGCCCGGCTCTCAAAAACATTGACCGACTTGGTGCTTTTTCCAGATTTCCTGCATCAGAAGATTGGGCTTTGAGGCGGGCAACGCATGCACTCCACAGTCGAAACATTCCTACATTACGGCTACCTGATTGTGTTTGGCTGGGTTCTTTTGGAGCAGCTTGGCATGCCTCTGCCGAGCACACCTATCCTATTGACCGTGGGCACATTGACCGCAACCCACAACATGAAGATTGAGTGGATTGTCCTCGCCGTGATGGCGGCAAGCGCGATTAGCGATTCCATCTGGTTTCACCTGGGCAGACGCTATGGAAGCGCCGTGACCCACTGGATCTGCAAATTTTCTTTAGAGGCCGCCTCCTGCGTTCGCAAAACCGAAGATGTCCTGACGCGGCACGGTTCGGTTGGACTTTTGATGGCAAAATTCGTCCCAGGCCTAAACACTATGGCCGCTCCGCTGGCCGGCCAAAGCAAGATGCAGTATCGCGTCTTCTTTTTGTACGACATGGCCGGAACCTTCCTGTGGGTTACCTCATTTGTTTTAATGGGACGATTCTTCGGTGATGCAATCCGGCGAAACGGTCTGATATTGCACTGGCTCAGCCGCTCGGCCTTTGGCCTGGTGGTCCTGGTGGTATTGGGAATCGTCATCCGCCGGATTGTGCGGCAAAAGAGTTTTCTGCGCAAGATTCGTACCCTGCGGATTGAGCCGGATGAATTGAAGGCGATGATGGATCGGGGTGAAAATCTCTACATTGTCGATCTCCGGCATCCTCTCGATATACTGCCGGATCCCAGGATTTTACCGGGTGCGATTCGTCTGCTGCCCAACGAGTTAATCGCGCGCAATGCTGAGATCCCACGCGATCGAGACATCGTGCTGTACTGCACTTGCCCCAGCGAAGCCACCAGTGCAAAAATCGCGTTGACGATGCGTCGCTTCGGGGTTGAACGGATACGTCCGTTGCGGGGCGGCTTCGACCTTTGGAAAGAACAAGGTTATCCGCTGGTGGAAATCGTAGAGCCGGCTGTATCCCAGTAACGCGCTCCGCTTCTCAACCGCTGCCATTCATCGCCTGTTGATAATGAGTTGCTAGTTTTATTCGTACCCGGGACGGTACAGACTCATATCGCCGCGTAAGCTCATCCGACTTGGAACTTTGTGGGGTATTCCTGTTTCTCTCCTCCTTTCGCCACCGTCTTGCAGTCTGAGTGCCTGAAGGCAACGGGAATGTGTATGTTGGAAAAGAGAACATTCAGATCTGGTCTTCAGGAGGGTTGTAAGTGGGTGCAGGAATTGAAGTGCGGAATCTGAATGCCTGGTATGGCAACTTGCATACGCTGCACGATATCAGCATCATGATTCCCGACAATCGTGCGACAGCATTGATTGGACCTTCCGGCTGCGGCAAGTCCACCTTTGTACGTTGCCTGAACCGGATGCATGAGACCAACCCCATCGCTCGCGTGACCGGCTCCGTGAAGCTGGGCGGACTCGACATTTATGACGGTGCGGAGCCCGTTGCGATTCGGCGGCGCGTGGGCATGGTGTTCCAACGTGCCAACCCATTTCCCACCATGTCCATCTATGAGAATGTCGCCAGCGGTTTGCGCCTGGGCGGCCATATCGGGCGCCAGCGGTTGGATGAATTGGTCGAGCGCAGCCTGCGCCGCGCCGCATTGTGGGATGAGGTAAAGGACGTCTGGAAACGCAAGTCGGGCGCAAGCATGTCAGGCGGCCAGCAGCAGCGCCTCTGCATCGCTCGTGCATTGGCCATCGATCCCGAGGTGTTATTGATGGATGAACCGGCCTCGGCGCTTGATCCAATTTCGACCTCCAAGATTGAGGATCTGATCTTTGAACTGAAGACCGACTACACCATTGTGATCGTCACACACAACATGCAGCAGGCTGCGCGGGTGGCGGAGATGACAGGGTTCTTCCTGAACGGGTATCTTGTGGAGTTCGCTGCAACCACGAAAATTTTTACGAATCCCACGGACAAGCGCACAGAGGACTACATTACAGGCAGGTTCGGATGACGCGCACCCGGTTCCACCAAAGTCTCGAGGATTTAAAGGAAAAACTGCTGGTCATGGCCGGGATGGCGGAGCAGGCAATTCAGCGTGCCATCGAGGCCTACCGCGTGGCCGATCTTTCCATCTGCGATCTGGTGGTGCGGTCCGAACCCGCCATCAATCGCATGGAACGCGATATCGACCAGATGGCGCTCGATCTTCTCGCGATGGAACAGCCGATGGCCATCGACCTCCGATTTATTCTCGCTGTGATCAAGATCAATGCGGACCTGGAACGTGTGGGCGATCAGGCGGTAAATATTTCAGAGCGCGTCCGTGACATGCAGGTTTCGCCGCAGGTCGACCTGCCGGTCGATATTCCGAAGCTGGCGGCGCTCGCGGCAACTATGGTGCGCAACGCCCTACAGGCCTTCATCGATGCCGACCCTGCGATGGCGGAAAAGGTCTTGTTGATGGATGACGAAGTGGATGAAATGAATCGCGCCGTCTACCGCACGCTGACACGCTGTATTGAAGACCAGCCGGACTGCTCGCAACAGGCTCTGAACGTGCTGCTGATTGCGCGCAATCTGGAGCGCGTCGGCGATCATGCAACAAACATCGCGGAAGACGTCATCTTCTGGGTTCGTGGCGCGGACGTTCGCCACCATTTGCAACCGAAACGCTAGATTGTGATTTGCCCCGTGGCCGTTATCTTCACTGCTCATAACTCCACCATAGGAATTTGGGCAGCAATGGGTAATACAAACCCAGGCGAATGTCTGCATGACGGGGATAGGCTGCCTTAACAACGTCGGCATAGGTCTGCATCTGGGGCGCATACTGGATCTTTTCTTTAGCAAGAAATTCCTCAAGCTGACCTGGTCCGTGAGAAGCAGACTTGAAATCTACAATCCACAGGCAATCCTCGCCTTTGGCTGGCGGAATTGCGCTAGCCAGAAACATCCGATCCACGCGGATGGAACGGATCGCATTTTGATAAAGCGCCGTGAGCGGTATTTCAAAACCCGTGCTGGAGGATTTTTGGTCAACAGCGAAAGGCTGCGGATGCGCCGCCAGTATCCACCGTCCATCTTTATCACGGGCAACGTTCTGAAGCACCGCGAGAATTCTGCGGACCTCCGCATCCGCTTCCCGCAATAGGCAGCCGCTGCGCAGCAGATGCAGGCGGACAGGTTGGGCCAACCGCCCAATCGCGTCTGTTATCGAAGCAGCGTCTTTGTTTCTGGCGAGGATGTTCGCCAGTGGTTCAAGAAAAGCATGGATCACCGTTCCGAATCGACGCGCCCTCCAGGACCCCTGCGGACGCGCAAATGCAGGATGCTCTTCGCCGCTCTTATCCTCGCCGGTCTCGTTGCTCCACGCAATCGTTGGCTCGATAGAAACATCGACAGGCGCCAGCGGCAGTTGCCAGTCCGCAGGAAGTCGCTGGAAATTCGAGAGTCGTATCGCGGGATTCAATGGAATCGCTTGAACGACGGAAGAATCGGGTTGGGCCACGGCAGCGACGAAGGCCAAGCGGCCCGGTAGTTGCTCCGAAGACCAGTCAGGAAATTGCGTTGCCGGAGGCATCTCTATGACATTCGAAGCGGCAGGGGTCTTCGTCAATCGCTTATCTACATATTGCGCGAAAACTTCCTCTGCAATTGGCCACGCGGTGTGCAAGAGGCTTTGGCGATGCGGCTGATTCAGCTTGCCGAGTTTCCCTTCATTGCATTGTGCGAAGAGATGTACCTCCTGGCGCGCCCGTGTGCACGCGACATAGAACAGGCGCTTCAACTCGGCACGGTCGCGTTCCGCGCTGCTGGTGTGGATCCACATGCCGATGGGTTCCTGCTCTTCGGCGATGTGTTTGATCGGTGCTAAAAGAATCGTGCTGGCGCCCGCGGAGGCGTCGTTGCATCCTTGGGAAGGAAATTCACGCGCTGACACCTGCTCCATCCACTGCACCAGCTTCGGATCATCCCTGCGCGGGTGGCGATGCAGCCCTGGAAGCAGGACGATGTCCCATTCAAGACCTTTCGCTTTGAAAAGTGTAAGGACCTCCACCGGCGAATCGTCAGCCGCGGCAGACGGCGCAAACAGTTTCTGCATCCGCTCTTCGACCTTGCTGGCGGCGGGCCATCCGGTCTCGTCCTCCAGGTTGTCTAGCATGCGGAAAAACTCGGTGACTGTGGCCGCTTCGGTTGGGGGCACGCAGTCGGGACCGCCTAACGTATGCCACGTGAGTTCAACCAATGTTGACAGGCGCTCGTGCGTGGATCTTTCTCTCGCCACCTCGAGCACCTGCATCGTGCGGGCAGCACGTTTTTGTCCGTCCGGACTCAGCAGGGAAGCGCGCTCGTGGAAAAGCTCAGGAACAGTCTTGCTATTCCACGTTGGATCGTCATTGCCGCATAGAACGAGCAGATCGTTTAAGCTCAACCCGCACCACGGCGCCCGCAGCGCCGCGAGCCACGCAATGCGATCGGCGGAATGCAAAAGACAGCGCGTGATGGCGACCAGGTCCAGCAAGGGTTGGCGATCAGGCAATCTGTCGAGATCAACGGCACGATAGGGAATACCGCGTTCGCGCATCTGTTGCAGGATGGGAACGATATGAGTTCTCGCGCGCACCAGGATTGCGATACTCGGCGATCTTTCGCCCGGTGTAGACGACGCCCGGTGGCGCTCGATAATTTCGCAGACCTCGCGAGCTTCCGCAGCGCAGGGGTCTTCTTCTAATGTGTGCGGAGGGGCGTCAGCTTTTTCCCGGTATGGGCGCACCTGGGAATGCCAGAAGATGCGCTGCGTCTCCTCTTCGTGATGCGCCGCTTGAGAGGCTTCAAATGTAATTCCATCCAGGTCGGTTGATATTCCAAATATCTGTTCAAAGATTTTATTCGCCTGTTTCACGAGACTCTGATGCGAACGAAAATTGCTGTTCAATCGAATGGGGTGTAGGTTGACGCCGCCCAAGCCGTCGCGACGTGCGCGTGCGAACAGGCCTACCTCCACATGCCGGAATCGATAGATGGACTGCTTTGGATCGCCCACTAGAAACACGGTCTGACTGTGTCCATCCCATCCCTGGACCAGTTTGCTGAGCATTTCGAATTGCGTGATCGAGGTGTCCTGCATTTCATCGACAAGCAGGTGTCGGATATCCGTGCCAAAGGCAAGCGCGAGACTATCCGGTTCATCGTTGAGCGCCTGACTCGCGGCCAAGGCAATCTCTACGAAGTCTGTATTGCCGGACCGGGCAAAAGCGAGCTTCAGATGTACAAGCGCCCGCCGAAGCAGCAGAAAACTTGCACCGAGAATTTCGCGTTGCTGTTCGGTGTAGCAAGGTAAGGGCAGTGCGAGGACCTTTCCAAGTCCCGGGACAAGATCTTCATCTCCGTCCAGGGATTCGACCAACGCTTTCATCTCCAGTGTGCGAGGATCTTTGGGAGCAAAGCCGATCGTTTTGTTTATTCCGCGAGATTTGCGGAGGCCGCCTTCCTTTGTCAGCAACAATTGCGCGGCAGCTTTCCATGCCGCAAGATGGTCAGAGTTGCAAGGGAGAACATCGTCGCTCAAAAGCAGAGGATGAAAGATATTCTGGTATTCCGAATTCTCAAGTTGTCCAGCAGCGTAGTGCGATAGACCGAACACCTCCTGCCATGCCTCTTCCGGCAGCAGGTTGAATGCGTGTTTCAATGTCCGAGTGACAAGCTGTTGCAGGGGCTTTTCAAACTGTTCGCGAATGACAACGTCTAATTCTTCTTCGGAGAGATCGCGATCAATGGGAAATACTCGGCCCCACTGGTCGCGGCTGCTCAACATGTCGGCCAACAGACCCACTGTCTTATCCATTCGGTTGTCGAGATGCAGGAGCAAACTCCGCGCCGCCCTCCGCATGCGTGTATTGTTCTCACCCATTTCCTCCAGGGCCGCTTGAGCTGCGTCGCGATAGAGATCGTCGGCATCTTCAATAGGGTGCATCTCGGCGCCAAGCCGCGACAGCACCGGCAGGCGAGCGGTGATTTCGCTGCACAGAGAATCAATCGTGCGAATGTTGAATCGCTGCGGCTGAGCAGTTAAATTCCAACCCATCTTCGTGTCATTTTCGAGTGCTTCCAGAGCGAATTTGCGAGTTTGCGATTTGTGGGCGGCAGCTGCTTCCAGTGGCGCGTCACGCTGAGCCTGCCGGAGGGATTCCAGGATTCTGTCCCGCATTTCCGCTGCCGCTTTGCGGGTGAAGGTGATGGCCAGCACTTGTTCCGGCTGCTCCACCCGTGCCAGCAGCCGTAAGAAACGCTGCATCAACAACTCGGTCTTGCCTGAGCCAGCCGGTGCTTCGACGATCCACGACTGCTCCACGTTCCATGCGTCGCGGCGTGCGGATGCATCGGACTCCGTCCCTTGCGAATTGTCAGGGAGAAAAATATCTGGCGTGTTCATAGCGCAAAGATTCCAGTCGATGAAGCGCCTTCCGTGCCTTCTTCAGTTGCAACTTCGACTGCTGCGGATGTTTCGCGAATCCGGCAGAGTAGCGTCTGTGCGCAATACTTGCAGGTTTCACCCTTCTTCTTAGGATCAACTCTCGCTGCACCGGTTCGAAATTCTTCGGCAAGCCGAGTCAAACTCGCGCTCCATATTTCCTGCAGGCTTCGCATTTCCTCGGGAGTCAAGGCGGCAAGGTTCCACCGGCTCTTCGATTGCGGAGCGACATTCGATTCTCCTTGCAATGCGGGAGACGCTTCAAAAACGGAAGGGAGCGAACCCACTACGGTAAATCCAATTTGCCGCGGATGAAGACCCGCAAAAGCCACGCCGGCGAGTAAATCCTCTCCACCCAAAACCTGGTTGCGCAGAATCGCATACGCCGGTAGCTGCGGTTGATCGGGCCGATCGCCTTCGCACGAACCACGGTCAACCGGACCTGTTTTGTAGTCCAGCAGCACGATCCCCTGCTCGACCTGATCGATTCTGTCGACGCGGCATTGCAGCTCGATTCCAGCTATTTGCGGATGGTCGAGTGTGTCCTCCGTTTTTAGGACGGTAAAATCCGGCCGCAGTTTTTCTTGTTCCAGCCATAACAGCAGCCGTTGCTCCAGCCGTTCCGCTTCGATTTCCAGCAGTGCTTCCTGCCAGGGCTCATTTGCATGTTGAAAGAACTCTGCCAGCGCGGTGTGAATATGCCCGCGCAAAATTTCGCCGTGTTGCTCCCGGGTGCTTTCCAGTAGGTTTTTTCTTGACTTCATTTCCTTCCAGAACTGGTCCAGCACCCGATGAATAATGCTACCTTGGGCGTTTGGAGAAAGGCCGGTACCGATCTCCGCCAGCGGACGAGTTCCGAGCCGCAATTCAGCGAAGGCACGGAACGGGCACGCAGCATGAAGCTCCAGAAAGCGAACGCCGCCCCGCACCCTGGTTGCCGGAAAAGGGACTGCGGGCTCTTCACAGATTTGTTCCAGACCGATTTCGGAGTAGCTGGGCCGCGGCTCAGAATGCATCGGGAAGAATTCTTCGGCTGGGTTTATAGCAGTGTTCGGCAGAGCTTCGCGTATCAGCGGGGAGAGAACGATTTCGCGGTCGGGGATGTGTGCACTGGTATCTGCCGCATCGCTTCCCTGAAGCGCAAAGCTGACAACAACAGTTTTGCCGGAATCCAGGATTCTTTTCGTTGTTCGCAGAGCAAACGCATAATCTTCCGCCGGTTCGGTATACGGCATGTGAGCTTCGCGCTGTAAATTCCAGGGAAGAAAAGGCTGCGCCTTTCCACGGGAGGGCCAGTCGCGGGCCTGAGCGTTCATCCACCAGACAGCATCGAATGTGAGCCCAGCTGATTCTGAAACTCCTAAAATCTGCACGGGCACATTTTTGGTTTCAAGCGTGAAAAGCATGTTCGCGGCGAAATGCTGCAGCTTTGCTACTACCTGCGAAAACTGCGTCGGGCCGGCGATGGTATTCAGCGAAGAAAGATCGTTCAGCAGCGCGTTCCACCGTCGCAGCAGTTGATAATCCGCGCTGTTGACTGACGCCAGCAGGCGCCATTCAGCAGCATCGAGCATTTCCTCAATAGTTTCCCGCCATTCGGCAAACAGACGGGGTTTTTCCAAGTCGCTTCTTGCCGCAGCAGCGAAAATGCGTTCAATGATTCGACGGAATTCCGGGGAGCCTTCCCGGCTTCCGGATCCAGATAGCCATTGCCGGAAAGCGGAGAGTGCGACAGGACCGCCCAGTTGGAAATCGCGCTCGCGAAATCTGCGATCCAACTTCGCGCGATCATCGGGAAATGCATGGCTGAAGTCGCCATGCACCACCAGCCACGAAATCTCTTCAGCGGATATAGGTCCCTGGAGCCATCGCAGCAGCGTCAGGGCTGTGCGAATGGGTTGCAGTCGATGCATGGAAGTGCCGAGAGAAAACTCATAGGGAAGGGATGCGCGTTGAACGCGAATGTCCATTGCGGAAGGCGCGAGAATCCTTCGGAATATCGCGTCGATCGATCCCCGCAGCGCTTCTAACGCGGGCACGATCACCCCAATTCGCTGCGCCGGACTTGCAAGCAGCGCATGACGCATCCAATTGGCGGCGGACGCAATTTCTTCCTCGAGTGTGCTGGAGTATACGATTGCGAGATTTGATGCGGCGACATCCGCTGGCCGCAGCTCGACAAAATGGACGGAGCAAGCGCGCCCATTGAATGCATCGATCAGCAATGTTTGTGACGGCGTGACACGATCGAATCCCAGCAGGAAGATTTCTTCGGGCAACTGTATTTCGTGCGATGGAATCCACTGTGCAATGGCCGTCTCAACCAATGCCGGAGACAGGAAAGAAGATTTCCGGCAGACCTTCTCAAATTCCGTAGCCCATCTATAAAAGGCTTTCGCATCCACGCTGATGTCACTGTGCAATTTATTCAGAGGAATTCGATACTGATGCATCTGCCTCCACGCACGCTGGGCGAGTTCGGCCAGCGCATCAATGGACAAGGTTTGCCGGGCAGCATCGTCGTTTGCCAGCACCTTGCGCCAAAGCTCAAGCTCTTGAACTTCACTCAGTAGCACGCGCGTTTCGGCGCCACAAAGGACTGCCGCATTCCACAACGTTTCCAGCCATGGCTCCCATGACAAAATCTCCGGAGTCACCCAGCCCGTATTTCCGCAGGCGTGTTGCCACTGGTTGTAACGCTGCCGCAAACCGCGCGCTGCGCGCACCGTGCTGGTAACTACGATCGCGCGGCCGGTGTTCGCTTGAAGCGTTTGCAGCAGCTCCGGCTCTGTCGGGGTGCCCGCCCGGGCATTCGGATTTGCTGATGAGGGGGACATTTCAACGTTATACGCCACAAGGGCGCCGCCGCTGCTCGAACAGCGTAATCATGCGATGGTATGCTTTGGTTGTGAGACGCTGGGCTGCATCTTTTCTACTGCTGTTGACGGTCTTGTTGCCATTACAGCCCCTCCTCGCCAGCGTACCGCAGGCAGCCAGCGTGCCCGCGTGTTGCCGCCGAAACGGCCTGCATCGCTGCATGATGCTCCGTTCCGGGAAACTCGCTGATTCTGGTACGCAACCTTTTGTCACACCCTCTCCTTGCCCACTGTGGAAACTGGCCATTGCTCCCGCTGTTGTGGCGACGGCAAGGTCGCTAGGCGAACGGGCATCTCAACCCGTACTCGTTGGTGGCGTCACTGCCGCGCGTCAAATGTGCTCACTCACCAATTACGTCCGACCGCAATTCGCGCGCGGCCCTCCTGTTGGGCTGCTCTAAAAACCATTCCCTCAAACATTGTCGATCGCGCCGGATAGCGTTGCGCACAATTGTGTGTTCCGCAAAAGCGGTTGGCAGTCCGACAAAAGCTCAGTTTCATCTAAAACGAAGAGAAGAGAAAGTCATGCGCGGGCGCAAGTATTTGTGCTTCACCGTACTCATATTGCTTCTATTTTTATTGAGCAGCAGACATGCGCATGCCACTGTCTTCGGTCATCTACAGGGAATCGTCCATGACCCGGAACACCGGCCCATATCGGATGCACAAATTACAATTCATGCGGTCAATTCGCACTTCGTCCAGACGGTGCGCACGAATCAGGATGGTTATTTTTCGATTTTGACAGTGCCTTTAGGCGATTACAAAATATCCATAACTAACGTCGGCTTCAATACGCTGGAACAGACACTTACAGTTTTTTCCAATACTTCTCCGATCCTGCACTTCCAGCTACAGGTCGGCAAAGTAGAGCAGTCGGTCAAGGTCAACGCGCAAACAGATGTTGCCAATGTCAATTCCGTTACGCCGACTACGCTGATCGGGCGTCTCGATATCGCGCAAACACCCGGCGCGGACCGCACAAACAGCCTCGCGATGATTACAAATAATGTACCCGGTGCCTACATAGTGCACGACATGCTACACATCCGCGGAGGGCATCAGGTGAGCTGGGAAATCGACGGCGTGGAAATTCCCAACACGAACATCGCCAGCAGTCTAGGCCCGCAGATTGATCCGAAGGATATTGACTACCTGGAAGCGCAACGCGGCAGCTACGACGCGAATGTCGGCGACCGCACATATGGAGTCTTCAACGTTTCTCCGCGTACCGGCTTTGAACGCGACAATGAGGCGGAGCTGGTGTTGAATGCGGGAAGCTATTATCAGACGAATGACCAGTTCAACTTTGGCGGTCATACAGAAAAGTTTGCCTACTACGCCAGCCTGAATGGAAACCGCACGAACTATGGACTCATGCCGCCGATTGAGCAGGCATATCACGACGCGGCGAACGGTTATGGCGGATTTTCTTCGCTTGTATACAACCGCACGCCACGCGATCAATTCCGTCTGGTGTCCCAGTTGCGTAAGGACTACTACCAGATCCCATACGATCCCAATTCGAACGACTACGAAAACGGACAGTACGATTCCAGCGGTCTACGGGACAGTCAGCACGAGCTCGACGGTTTTTCCGCCTTCTCCTGGGTGCATACCTTCAAAGCCTCCACGGTGCTTCAACTTTCGCCCTTTTATCACTACAACAGTGCCGACTACCGCCCCAATGCGAACGATATTCCGGTGGCGACGACATCCGATCGCGCTTCCAACTATGCTGGCCTGCAGGCATCGATCACCACGCAAATTGCCAACAACACATTAGAAGCTGGTTTTTATTCTTTCGGCCAGCATGACAGTTACGCATTTGGCGCTGCATTCAATCCCGGCCCCGGCCCGAACGATTTCCTGATCCACGACGCGGTCGCCGCTGGCCTGACCGAAGAATATGTTTCCGATAACTACAAGGCTACAAGATGGCTGACATTGATCGCAGGCCTGCGCGAATCGCAATTTATCGGTGACGTAACGGAAATCGAAACCAATCCCCGGTTTGGGATCGCGGTGCAGATACCCAAATTGAACTGGGTATTCCGTGCATTCTACGGGCGGTACTATCAGCCTCCGCCTCTCCTCACCGCATCTGGACCGCTGATCGGTTACGCGAAGGACAACAATACTAACTTTGTTCCGTTACGTGGAGAGCGGGATGAAGAGCATCAATTCGGGCTGCAAATTCCCTTTCGAGGATGGCTATTGGACGCGGATAATTTCGAGACGCGGGCCAACAACTTTCTTGACCATTCAAATGTCGGCGAGTCCAACATTTTCTTTCCGGTCACAATCGATGGAGCCTTGATTCAGGGATGGGAGCTGACACTTCGCTCCCCCACTCTCTGGCGGTTCGGGCAGGCCCACCTGGCTTATTCCAATCAGCTGGCCCAACAGCGAGGTCCCATTACAGGCGGACTCATCTGCTATCCGTTAACTTCGCCGGAATGCGAGGCCGGCTTCAATTACACTCCCCTCGATCACGACCAGCGAAATACGCTGAATGTCGGCATGGATGCGACGCTGCCGGATCACGCTTACGGCTCATTCAATTTTTATTACGGATCGGGTTTTCACAACGGCGATACCAATCCCGACTCGGGATATCCCGGCGATTATCTGCCGCACGATACGAATCTGAGCCTTGCGCTGGGGAAGACATTCCGACAGCGCACAACAATTTCTGTAAACGTGGTGAACGCCACCAACCATCGTGTGCTGCTGGATAACAGCCTGACCTTTGGAGGATTCCACTACAACACTCCACGCGAAATATACGGCGAGGTTCGCTACCGTTTCCATTACGACCGGCTGTTTCACAAATAAGGAGATGCGAATGGCATCGATGAAAATCAGCACGCAGGCTACCGCACATGTGCGGCGGGCTGGGTTCTTGCTAGTGGTTCTGTCTATTGCTGTCATCTGCGGCATCAGCGGATGTCACAACAGCTCGAAACGGAAGGCAGACAACGCCTCGACTTCATCTGCGAACAAGCAATATTCCGTGCGCGGTAAGGTGATCTCCGTCGATGTGAAAGATGGTGTGATCTCGCTCGATACAGAAGCGATCCCTGGTTTCATGGAGGCGATGACCATGGCCTACACGCTCGAAAACCCCTCAGTTGCGTCTGAACTTCATTCCGGGGACAAGATCACCGCACAGTTGCAGTTGAACGCGCAGGGTGCGGTTTTAAGCGACATCGCCATCATCCAGCAGGCGGTGTTGAATGTGAAGCCGGAGGTGCAGTATCACATCCCGCAGGCTGGGGAAGTGGTACCGGATTTCATGCTGTTGAACCAGAACGGGAGAAAAATTCATCTCCATCAATTTCGTGGGAAGGCGCTGGTGCTCACCTTTATCTACACTCGGTGCCAATCTTCCCAATTCTGTCCGCTGATGAGCCGGAATTTTGCCAGTCTCGATCAGATGCTCGCCGCCGATCGAAATCTCTATGCTAAAACCCATCTGCTCAGCATCAGCTTCGATCCCAAATACGATACTCCTGCGGTCTTGCGCAGTTATGGGGGCGCGTTCACGGGACGATATACGAAAGAAAAATTTGAGCATTGGGATTTTGCCGCACCTTCTCAGGCTGAGCTTGCATCTCTATTGCAGTGGTTCGATGTCGGCGTGACGTCCAGGGATGGCAAGGTCCTGCTGCACTCTGTCTCCACCGCTGTCATTGGCCCCGAAGGAACAATCCGCTATTGGTATCCCACGAACACTTGGACTCCGCAGCAGGTATTGCAGGATGTACGACAGGTGCTCGCATCCAGTCAACGAAATGATGGAGGGAAAAAATCAGAACCGTGATCGTCGTTTTGATGGGAGTTACTGGAACCGGCAAGACTACAGTGGGCCGCGCCTTGGCGCAGGCGACTAACTGGGCGTTCGCGGATGCTGACGATTTCCACTCTGAAGCCAATCGGGCGAAGATGCGGGCAGGTATTCCGTTGACCGATGAAGATCGCAACCCCTGGCTGAAAAATCTTCACGATCAAATTGCCGAATGGTTTCGCGAAGGCGCGAACGCTATCCTGGCTTGCTCGGCACTGAAGGAGTCCTATCGCGCCGCGCTGACGGAGGGTACGCCGCAAAATGCTGTTCGCTTTATCTATTTGACTGGACCCGCATCGGTGATTTGCGAACGGCTGAAAGCCAGGCGTGGCCATTACATGCCACCCTCGTTGCTGTCCAGCCAGCTAGAGGTTTTGGAGCCGCCGCGCGACGTCATTGAGGTTTCCATCATGCAGACTGTTCCGGCAATGGTCCAGCAGATTATGGGCGCGCTGACACATGGCGAAGACGCATGAAGGCTATGCTGGAGAAGCCGGACGAAACGAAAATGGGAGGTCTGTACCTGTGGCGAAACTTACGCTTGTCTTTGCGCTCATTCTTATCATTCTGGGGGTTGCTGTTTTTGTCGCAACCGGCAGTCACGCGCCCACCGCGTTGATACCGGCATATTTCGGCATTCTCCTCGGCATTCTGGGCCTGCTTGCAAATACTCCGAACAGTAAGCGCCGCATGCTCTTCATGCATCTCGCCGTGACGGTTGGGCTAGTCGGATTTATCTTTCCGGGCTGGCGCGGTCTTGGAGATTTAATCACACAGATGCACGGGCAAATTGTTCTGCGACCGGTGGCGATGAAAGAAGAACTGGCAATGGCGGCCATTTGTCTGGTGTACGTTTTGCTGTGCGTTCGCTCTTTCATTGCGGCGCGGCGCGAACGGGTATCGGCGGTATAACGATGGCGATACGGCCAGCATGGGCGGACGGGGGAATGCGCGGCGGACGCAAGTCGGAGTCCGCAGGTGGCCGTATGTCCGCGGATAAGCCAGCGAGTAAGAAGAAGCCGGAGCTGCGCAAAGTCTTGCCGGAAATCTGGGAGTTGGTGCGCCCGCGCCGCCGGCTGCTTGCCTTCGGTATGGTGCTGATGGTCATCAGCCGCGTCGCCAGTTTTGTACTGCCGCTTTCCGCCAAATCTCTAATCGATAATGTCATGCACCACGGCCAGGTTCGCCTTTTGCCTTGGATCGTGGGCGCGGTTCTAGTGGCAACGGCGATCCAGGGCGTCACCTCCTACGGACTGACGCAACTGCTGTCGATTGCCGCGCAGCGACTCATCACCGATTTGCGCGTTCAGGTGCAACAGCACATTGGCCGCTTGCCCGTGGCGTTTTATGATTCCAACCGCACGGGTACTTTAGTCGCGCGCATTATGAGCGATGTCGAAGGCGTCCGTAACCTCATCGGCACGGGTATGGTGAATTTCGTCGGCGGCCTGCTGGCGGCGGCCATCGCGTTTGCCATCCTGTTGCGCATCAGCGCGGAAATGACGCTGCTGGCGTTTGTCGTTCTCGTCGTCTTCTCCTTAATCTTGTTTACGGCGTTCAAGACGATTCGCCCCATCTTCCGCGAACGGGCGCGCATCAACGCGGATGTGACCGGCAGGCTCACCGAATCGTTGGGCGGCGTGCGCGTGGTGAAGGGATACCACGCGGAGGAAAGCGAGGCGCGAATTTTTGCCGGCGGCGTGGAGCGGCTGCTGGAAAACGTCATCCGCACGCTGACGGCGCAGTCGGTGATGAGCCTTGCGTCGACGGTTGTGCTGGGCGTGGTGGGCGCGTTGGTCATGTATCTCGGCGGCCTGCTGGTGGTTTCTCACAAGCTGACGGTCGGCGGCTACGTGACCTACACCATGGTCCTTGCCTACCTGATTGCTCCGGTGATCCAGATCGTCGCTGTTGGAACGCAACTGACGGAAGCGGTAGCGGGGCTCGACCGCACCAGCGAAATCCTGGCGGAGAAGGACGAGGAAAGCGATTCGCAACGCACTGTTGCTTTGGGCGCAATCCACGGAGATGTCCGATTCGCCGACGTCTTTTTCGCGTACGAAAAAGAGAAGCCGGTGCTGCATGGCATCTCTTTCGATGCGGCTCCCGGCACCGTAACCGCGCTGGTTGGGCCGTCCGGTTCCGGGAAGTCCACCATTATCGGTCTGCTATGCGCGTTCCACAAACCGGATCGTGGCCGAGTGTTGGTCGATGGAATCGATCTGGCAACGGTGCGGCTGGGCAACTATCGCACGCAGCTTGGTGTGGTCTTGCAGGAGTCGTTCCTGTTTGACGGAACGATCCGCGAGAATGTGCAGTTTTCGCGTCCGCTGGCCAGTGAAGCAGAAGTCCTTGAGGCCTGCCGCATCGCGCGTGTCGATGAATTTGCCGTGCGTTTCCCAGATGGATACGAGACCATCGTGGGTGAGCGCGGCGTGAAGCTCTCCGGCGGCCAGCGTCAGCGTATTTCGATTGCGCGCGCGATTCTCGCGAATCCACGCATCCTGATTCTGGACGAAGCGACTTCAAGCCTCGATTCTGAAAGCGAAGCAATGATTCAGGAAGGGCTCTCATACCTGATGCGGGGGCGTACTACATTTGTGATTGCGCACAGGCTCTCGACGATTCGCCGCGCGGATCAAATCCTTGTCGTCGAGGCAGGCAAAATTGTCGAGCGCGGCACGCATGCCGAACTTTATGAGCAGAATGGCCGCTATTGGGACCTCTACACGCGCCAGCATGGCTTGCAGGCGAACCTTTTCCTCGCGCCTGGCGAAGGGGACAGCATCCCAGATCGGGAAAATCCTGGCGAGGCAAAGAATGCCGACCTAAGCTTCACCCAGGCGCTACGCGACGTTCGCTGATGCGGGTCTTCTGGTTATTATTGGGAGTCATTCTTCACTCCGCTCGGAATGACGAACCGTGTAGCGCTTCAAATTTTTTCCACCCCAAGTTGCCACAGTAGAAATGCATAATCGAAGGCAATCTCCTTCAAATAGTCGTAACGCCCGGAGGCGCCGCCATGGCCGGCCTGCATGTTGGTGTGGAGCAGCAGCAGGTTATTGTCAGTTTTTAGGTTGCGCAATTTCGCTATGTATTTCGCCGGTTCCCAATACATCACCTGGCTATCGTGCAGCGAGGTTTTTACCAGCATCGCAGGATAGTTCTTCGCCGTCAGATTGTCATAGGGTGAATACGCCAGCATGTACTTGAAAGAGTCGTCTTCGTTGGGGTTCCCCCACTCCTCGTATTCGGCGACCGTCAGCGGCAAAGTCGCGTCCAGCATCGTGTTCATCACATCGACGAACGGGACCTGCGACAGCACGACGCGAAAAAGATCAGGCCGCATGTTCGCAGCTGCGCCCATCAGCAATCCGCCCGCGCTACCGCCCTCGATGGCTACGCGATACTTCGCGCCGTATCCTGTGGCGACCAGGTGTTCGGCAGTTGCGATAAAGTCGGTGAACGTATTGAGCTTCTGCATCATGCGTCCGGCATCGTGCCACGGCTTGCCCATCTCGCCGCCGCCACGGATATGCGCATAGGCCAGCACCAGACCGCGGTCGAGCAGGCTGAGGCGGTTCCCGCTGAAACCGATCGGCAATGAGTAACCGTAAGAGCCGTACGCATAGAGATAGAGCGGGTTCTCGCCGTGACGAAAGCTGTCTTTGCGATAGACAATCGACACAGGAACCTGCACGCCGTCAGGCGCGGTGGCGAAAATTCGTTCCGAAGCATAGAGTGATCGATCGAAGCCGCCGGGAATCTCCACCTCTTTTAGCAGCGTGCTTTCACCTGTGGCAATGTCATATTCAAAAGTCGAGCTTGGAGTGACCAGAGAATAGTAGCCATAACGATAAGTGCTGGTGTCGAACTCGCGATTGACGCCCGGCGCGGCGGTATAGGTCGGCTCGGGAAATGAAATCTCCTTCACGATTGTTGAATCCTCGCGGAGCACTCCTCCCGGTGCGGATAGATCATGAATGCGCAGGCGCGGCAGTCCTTGGAAACGTTCGCATGCCACGTAAAAATCGCGGAACAGGTCCACATCTTCCAGCATCACACCTTCGCGATGGGAAAGAAGTTCCCGCCAGTGTTCGCTACCGCATTCGGTTACTAGGGTTGTGACCAGGCGGAAATTGCGGCCGGTATCGTTGACCCGTATAAAGAAAACTCCCTCACGATGATCAACGTAATATTCAATGTTTTCCCGCCGAGGCTCGATACAACGGAAGTTTTTCGTAGGATCATCCGCAGATAAGAACCATTGCTCGCTGGTGGTATGGCTGGCCGATTCCGCGATCAGGTATTTCCCATCTCGCGTGCGGCCCACCCCCACATTGAAACGTTCGTCCGGATCTTGCCAGGCAATCTGCGGGTCGGAAAACGCGGCCAATTCATTGTTGTCTTCGCGCGTGCGTCGAACAATCTTATACGGACGTTTTGTTTCTTCATCCTCCACGCTGTAGAAGAGCGTGCGGTTGTCTGCCGCCCAGGCCACGGAGCCGACGCGTTCTGCCACAGCCCGCACAGTTTCACCGGTGCGCAGATCTTTCACGTGTAAGGTGTACTGGCGAAAGCCGGTGTTGTCCGTCGTATAAGCGAGCCAATTACCGTCGTTCGTAATAGTGGACATGCCAATCGACATGAAAGCGTGGCCTTCGGCCAATCGGTTTACATCCAGCAGAACTTCTTCATCGGGGAAGCCCTCTACCGGAGGAATTGGCCGCGTAGCGGAATGGCCTTCGACGGGAACGCGGCAATAGACCGCGTACTGTTTGCCTTCCTGGGTGCGTGAATAATAGTAGAACCGTCCATCGCGGTAGGGAACGGAGACGTCGGTCTGCTGGATGTGACTCAGCATCTCACCATAGAGTTTGTCGATAAGCGGCTGCGCCGGTTCCATGACTGAGCTTGTGTAAGTGTTCTCGGCGTTCAGATATTCGAGTGTTTCTGGGTCTTCCTTATCGCGCAGCCATGCGTAATCATCGTGAAGCGTTCGATCATGCAAGGTGAAGCTGTGAGGATCTTTACGGGCAACGGGGTAGGCTACGGGAGCAGTTGTTTTCATAAGGATGTCGTATGCGGTGGATACCACTCTCCACTATAGGGCGCTGGCCGGATAAACTGAAAGATCGGGCACCGATGGAACAGTTGGTAACCACGTGGTCAAGGGAGTGTCGGGTGAACAGAACATTTCGGCTTCGGATTATCGGCATCGCCATGATCTTGCTGGGATTCCTTGGCTGTGATGCCGGCGCACAGGCAGTTCAACAAAGTGTCGAACCGGAATTTATCCAACAGGCTCAGACCATTCACATCCCAATCACTGTTATTCAGAGGGAGACCGTCCAGCCCGTAAAGGATCTCACGGGATCCGATTTCAGCCTCGATATCGATGGCCAGCCGCGCCCTTTTCAGCTCTCAAAACCGTGGTCAAGCACAATCAATTCGAATACAGGCCCACAACACCCATCGAATCAAAGCACGCCCAACCTGCTGATCATCCTGCCGCTCGCAGTGCCCGTGGACCGCAAGGATGTTCTGGATCGAGCCATCGCGGACCTCAGCAAAGAGCCGGATTTGCGCTGGAACATTTCCATTCTCGATGACGAGGGCAACCAGACCCCCTACACGCGTGATTTGAAAACCGTCATTGTCGACCTGAAGAAAATTGCAAGTGAAAATCCAGTCGATATGGGTCTCAGCGATTGGCGTATAACAGCCATTCTGGCTGTCGCGAGCATGCGTGATCTGCCGGGCCGCCGCGTAGTCATGACATTGGGCGATATTTACCACGAACTGGTGGTTGATGAAGGCGAGGTGGTGTATGAGAATTTCGATGTCCAGGACGTCGCGACGGCAGCCCGCAATGCGGGAGCTGTGATTTATGCGGCGGAAAGCTCCCAGGAAATTGGACAATTGCGCCGCCTCGCTCCTTATTATTCCCTGACTGGCTCTGGCCCCTGGCTGCTCCTGACGCAGGATGGCCAGGTCGCGGGATGGATTTCCAATTCAGTTTCCGACACCCTCAATAAGATTCGCCAGGATGGCATGGGCGCCTACAATCTCGATCTGCATCTGGATTTAAAGCAGATGGACGGACAACTGCATGTCGTTTCCACGACTGCACACCGGCCCGGAGTGATCCTGGATGCGCCGCCGTATTACATCGCGCCGGATCTTGCCCAGTTACGACTGCTGGCCAGTGTTTCTCCAGCACTGCGGACGGCGCTAAAGAATCCACCGCCCGTCGCCTCCTCACCATTGGAGCTGGCGACCCAGCTTGCATACTTTCCTCATCCGGACGGTAAAACAGGAACACAAATCGCCACTACCGGATTTTTCTGGACCGCAACTACTCCGCCCCCTGCGCAACTTGAGACGGGATTTCGGCTGGAGCAGACCAGTAGCGGATTCGTAACCAACATTACGATTGGCAATTTGCAGTGGTCTGCCGCGCAGCCGGTCTGGAAATCGGCGATGACAGTAGATCCGGGGGCTTACCGGCTACGAGTCGCCGCAGCGAATGCATCGGGAAAAATTGTCGCGGCTACGGACACCCCTTTTACTGTCGATCCCTCCACCAATGAGGCTGTCATGATCAGTTCCGTGGTTCTCGGCAAAACGTGCATGTTTGCTCCCGCTGCTCCCGGGCCTAAGACGGTCGATTATCTGCGGGCGGGCAACTGCGATCTACAGCCGGATCCTACCCACAACTTTTCACCGCAGGACGTTGTCTGGACGCTGGCTCGCATCACCCCGGTTGGTCAACTGGCCAATCGTCCGCCAAAGGACTGGAAGGCCAGCTTCGTGTTGATTAACGCCAAGGGATCCAAGCTGGCCCAGGAGCAGGTCCGCTGGCTGACCTCAGAGGATGGGAGCCTTATCGCGACCACAGCGTTCCCGCTCGAGAATCCTAAGCTGAAGCTGGTTGACGGCGAATATGCGATTGCATTCCGGCTGAAAGGTCCGGGCGTTGAGAGCGACTATGAGGAGGATGCTCCGTTCCTTGTATACGGGACATTGAGTGGGTCTTCCGAAGCGAAACATTGATAGCACAGCGGGTGGCCCCATATCTATTCGCATTGTTTTGCGGGGAGACGTGGAAATTAATGCAGACCATCAAGCCAGCACGCGCAGTTGCAGGTGCGGACTAAAAATGCGCCGAGGAGCCAGGTACGTGGCGGTCAGGCAACTCAGCCCGCCAGCAGTGAATATCATGCCCAGCACAACAAACTGGTAAAGCGCCGCATATACCGGGGAAGAGCCGGACAACATCATGCCTGCCATAATTCCTGGAATCCAGACGATGCCCAGCGAACGCAGGTTGTCTACGGCAGGAATCAAACTGGCATGGAAGGATGCGCGCAGATAGGGGGCAACCGCATTTTCCCCGGTTGCGCCCAGCGCCAGCGCGGATTCGATCTCGCCGCGATGAGAACTGACCTCTCCTAGAAATCGATTGAGAAAAAGCGACTGGATATTCATATTCTGCGCAATCACCATGCTGCCCACAGGGATGAGCACAGTGATCTTCGGCTCAATAATGCCCATCAGCGTCATGAATAGGATCACGCCGCCCGCGCCCGCGCACATGCACCATAGCGAGAGACTGTAGGCGCCGGGCAGTTCGGGAACGCGCCGCCGCACAATGGTCGCGGCAGTGAATATCATCACGACCAGCAGCGGGATTGAGGTCCACCAGGGACCACGCATCAGCAACGCCAGCAATGCCCCGACCAGCAGAATCTGGACCAGCCCGCGCAGCAGCGCGAAAGGAATCTCTCCACCGATTTTGGCGCCCCGTCGTCTCGAAAACCAGGCGACGATCAGAGCGGTGATTGCGACGGTGAGAGCCTGCGCCAGCCCTAGAGACAATTGTGTGTGGAATAGCAGCTTCAGCATCGGGCAATCTCCTTGAAATAAGCAGAACGCGTTAAATATTGAATATTTTCTGCGGCGTCCCGAATGCAACCGCGCGGCCGGCCTCAATCCTCAACACCAGGTCGGCGACGCGTCCAGCTTGTGCAATATCATGGGTCACCCACACACATGTCGCATGCCGCTCGCGGACCAGAGATGTTAATAGCTGTTCAATTCCCTGTTTCGCTTCAGGATCGAGCGCGGAGGTGGGCTCATCCAGCAGCAACACTTCCGGCTCATTGGCCAGCGCACGCGCAATGGAAATGCGCTGCGCCTCTCCGCCGGAAAGCGTTGCCACATCGCGGTCTCCATATCCTCGCATTCCCACTTGGTCGAAAAGGCTGCCAACCTGCGCTTCGGACAGAGTTACTCCATCCTGGGCTGGCCCATAGGCAACGTTGCTGGCGGCGGTTCCCGTGAATAAGTAGGCGCGCTGCATCACCATGCCCATCCGTCTGCGCAATTTCCGGGGATCGACACCTCGGTAGTCTTCTCCGTGGAGCAGCACCTTCCCGCCTCCTGGTTCATCCAACCGGTTCAGCATGCGGAGCAGCGTGCTTTTTCCCGCGCCGCTCGGCCCTACGACCGCCAGCACCTGTCCTCGGCTCAGGCGGAAATTGACGCCACTCAGCAACGGCCGGGGGCCGCTCGGCGTGTCAAGAATCCGGGAAAGGTCGATAGCTTCGACTACAGGTTGATTCATAATGAGTTGCGGACCGGAGAATCCAGAAAACTTAACTCCTTCTCCACTAGGAGACCATCTCCACCGGCATGGCGTCTAATTTAGAAAATTCTGCGAACTCCAGGCAGGCATCCGGTTGACGCGAAAAGGATTCCATATAAGTGGAGTAAGTGGAGGATTCAAATGAGACGGAATGTTTTTAGCCTTTCAAGTGCAGCGCTGCTGGTATCCACACTGCTATTTTGCAGCCCTGGGATTCAGGGGCAGATGATGGGTGGTCCTCCCTCGGCAGGACAGAATGGGACCATGAACCAGCCCGGCACGTCCCCGAATAACATGCAGCCGAACGCAGGGATGCAGCAGCAAAACAACGCCCAATCTGCGCAGGAGCAGAGCGTCTTAGGAACAGTGCGCAGAAATGTCGACGCCGAGAATGAACTCAGCAAGCTCGCGGTAAAGAACAGCAGCAATGACAACGTAAAGAAACTGGCGCAGCAGGTGATTTCGGACAATCGCAAAGTCCAGAGCCAGTTGAACATCTCCCTATCCAACGGTGGTCCGACTTTTGCAGCTCCAATCCCAAGCGAGACGCGTAAGGCGGAGAAGCAGATGAAAAAAATGACCGGAACGCCATTCGACGGAATGTATCTTAGCCAGCTCGAAGCATATGTGAAAGACGATCAGAAAACCGCCAGCGATGCATCGCTGACCAATAGCGCGCCGGATCTACGTGACCTGACTATGCAGTTGCGGGTCCAGGCCGACCAGCGCGTGCAGCAGATCGCCCAGGTGGCGCAGAGCGAGAACATCAAACTTCAGTAGGAAAATGGAGTGTTGTCCTGAGCGCAACGAAGTAAAGCGAAAGATCTTGCGTTTTTCCCCAGTCCGCCAGATCTTTCACGGTGCTCAGAAGGGCAAATTTGTATGTTATGGAAGATTCTTGCACGAGCAAAGCTGTCCGAAGGGTCGACTGTGGGCAGGTATTAGCAGCTAGGTCGTACAATCAGGCTCAGGATGCTATCCATAAATACCACGCTGCGGCGCAGGTTCCGTTGCGTCCGCCTCGGTGCAGTCGACCCCGGTTGGGCTCGGACCCATTCCGTCCCGAAGCCGCGCTCGGATAGAAATTGGCTTTCTCTACGGCAGCCGCTAAATTTTTTATTTCTGGCGTTAGTGCTTTTGTGGAGTGGTTCCCTTCTATTCGTCTCGTCCGCGAACGCCGAACGTGTCACTGACCTGAAGCCCACTGGCTATGTAAATGACTTTGCCAAGGTGCTCTCTCCGGCAACGCGCAGTCAGCTCGAAACACTCTGTACGGAAGTCGATCATCAGGCCCACGCGCAAATTGCTGTTGTCACTATCCACTCCACGGGCGACGACACCATCGACGACTTCGCCGGCCGTCTGGAAGAGCAGTGGAAGATCGGGCCGAAGTCCTCCGATCGCGGGTTGCTTCTTCTCGTCGCGACGGACGACCATCATTACCGCTTCGAAGTCGGGTATGGCCTCGAAGGGATTCTGCCCGATGGCAAAGTTGGTTCGATCGGCCGGGAGATGGTGCCGTATCTGCGCCAGGGAAATTACGATGCGGCGATCACGCTGGGAACCCAGGATGTTGCCCAGGTAATCGCCAAGGACGCGGGGATAACGCTCCAGACTCCGGCGCTGAGGAATGTCCCACAACGCAGAGCTCGTCCGGGACTGGCCGTCCGTGACATCCTGCTGGCCATCTTTGTGATTTTCGTCTTCCTCTCCCTGCTGCGGTCAGGATCGGGTGGATGGGCAGGCTTTCTTCTCGGGACGATTCTGGGGAACATACTCGGCGGCGGTGGACGCGGCGGCGACTTTGGCGGTGGCGGTGGTGGCTTCGGCGGTTTTGGAGGCGGCAGCTCCGGTGGCGGCGGTGCTTCCGGCAGTTGGTAATCGACGCGCTGTTTCTAGCAAGTCTCACACGGGTTTTGATGTATTCGCAATCGAACAAATGATCGAGGGAGAACAATCAAGATGAAACGAACAGGGATGGTCGTCCTTGCAGTCATCGCAATCATAGTAGTGGTGGGACTGCTGATCTTTGGCAGTTATATTTCTGCCCGCAACCAGATGGTCGCGAAAAATGAGCAGGTGAAGCAGACCTGGTCGCAGGTGGAAGTCGTCATGCAGCGCCGGGCAGACCTGATTCCAAATCTGGTCTCGACTGTTCAGGGATTCGCGGCGCATGAAACCAAAGTATTTGGCGACATCGCCAACGCCCGTGCCGCGTTGCTCGGCGCCCGGGGCAATCCGAAGTCGGAGATTGCGGCCAACGGACAGCTCGACGGCGCGCTGGGCCGCCTGCTTGCGATTTCCGAGAACTACCCACAACTGCGCTCCAACCAGAACTTCCTCCAGTTGCAGGATGAACTCGCCGGGACGGAAAACCGCATCGCCGTAGAGCGCCGCCGGTACAACCAGTCGCTGCAGGATTACAACACGTTTATTGGCTTGTTTCCCAACAGCATCTGGGCAGGAATGGCCGGTTACAAACGCAATGATGCCTACTTTGCGGCCACGGCCGCCGCGCAACAGGTTCCGAAGGTGGACTTTTCCGGAGTGAGCAAGTAGAAGCCGGAAAAATCCTTGCTCTGTTGCGTTGTGCTTGTCGTCCTGAGCCGACGGCGAAGGAGCTTGCGTTTCGCTCAATACAACAAAGGCTGCCCGAGATGGGCAGCCTTTGTTAGGTCAGGGACTAAAAACTATTTACGATTGCTTAAAAGAAGCAATCGCTTCAGCCTCATCATCCTTGATATCGAAGACGGTATAGAGCTTTGTGATCTGAAGCAGATCGTGTACTTTCTTTGTCAGCTTCAACAACTTCAACTCGCCGCCCTGGTTGCGCATCGTGGTGAATGCGCTTACCAGCTCTCCAATACCCGAGCTGTCGATGTAGTTGACTTCAGCCAGGTTGAGAAGGATATGCTTCTGTCCCTTAGCCAGTAGCTCACGAACCGCATCGCGCAATTGCACGCTGCCTTCGCCGAGGGTAATGCGACCGCTTAGATCGAGAATGGTCACTCCATCCACTTGGCGGGTGCTGATCTTCATACTCACGGAATAATCCTCCTTAGGCGCTCTTCTGGGTTGAATCTAGGTGCTTGACAAGCGTTAGTTCGGTGCCAGGATGCAGTAGCTTGAAGTGTACCTCGTCCATAAATGATCGGATGAGGAAAATTCCTCTTCCGGAGCCGCTGAGCAGGTTTTCCGGCGCCAGCGGGTCTGGAAGCGTGGCCGGGTCAAGACCCTGGCCTTGATCGCTGATGCGGATAATCAGCGATGAGCCGGTGTTTTCAAAAGTCGCGACAATCTTCTTCTGAGGGTCATATGCATTGCCATGGAGCACGGCATTGACTGCCGCTTCCCGCACTGCCATCGTGATCTGAAAAATGCTGTCCTCGTCCAGTCCCGATTTTTGAGCCAGCTGTTCCGCCGCCTCTTCCACTTTGTTCACGCTCTCGAGCGATGAGTCCAAAGTGTAACTGAATCGACTTACCATGGAATCCACCACCACGCCTCGGGCCGCTTGAACTTATGTATCGATCGTCTATTGATGTGTTCGGTGCGGTCGTCGCTGCTGAAATGCCGCAGAAATCATCCACACGGGCAGTTTGCTTGCATATTTGGCCCAGTGTCAAGGCTGTTCCCCGTTTGAGCCGCGATGAGCATCCGGAATTCGTTGGCATAGCCGCCTGGCTGGAAGCAACATTTTTTCTGCTCAGGGTAGGTTCCAGGCCGGTTGAGTAGACTGTCAGAGCAGGCTTTACAGTATGGAGAGAGTGCGACAATGCAGCCCGACCAACTAACAGCGACGAAACAGCACAGGGAAGGAACGGAGCCGAGAGAACCTCTCCTGGTCAACCTGTCTTTATTGCTGGGCACAGCTGTTGTGGATGCCGCCGGCCATTCCCTGGGTCGCATTCGCGAGGTGGCAATCACTCCCGGCACGCTGCCGCCGGTGGTCTCAGAGTTGATCTGGGGGCCGAAGAATGAACTGAAGGCTGTTGCTCCGGCGGGCTTCGAACATGCTCCCAACGGGGAACTGCGCCTGCGGGGAGATGCCCAACCCCGACCATTCAGCATGGCGGAGCCATTGCTGCTGCTCGATCGTGACCTGATGGACCAGCAGATCATCGACGTCCACGGAAGAAAAGTGGTGCGGGTCAACGACATTGCGCTGTTCTGGTGTCCACAGGAAACCGGTGGAGAAATGCGTCCGGTAGAGGTGGAAGTGGGCACCCGCGGAGCTGTGCGGCGCCTGCTGAAGGGCCTTGCGACAAGACGCGTGGTGGAGCACGTCGCTTCGCAGATTCCTTCCAAGGTGATCCCTTGGGATTTTGTCGATTTGATCGAGGCGGACCCGGCGCGGCGTGTGCGCCTGAAAATTTCGCATGAGCGGCTGGCGCGCTTCCATCCTTCCGATTTGGCGGATATTTTGGAAGATCTTGCCCCGGCCCAACGCGACGCTATTTTCAACCTGCTCGATGAAGAAGTGGCAGCAGAGACACTGGAAGAAGTGGAACCGAAGCTGCAGAAACGGCTGCTTGAGTCGATGGATTCTGAACGCGCTGCCGACATTATGGAAGAGATGGACCCCAGCGCGGCCGCCGATCTCCTGGGAGAACTGCGTAAGGAGCGCTCCGAGGCGATTCTCGAAGAAATGGAACCGGAGGAGAGGCAGGAAGTAAAAGATCTGCTGGAGTTCAGCGAGCATTCCGCCGCAGGCCGCATGACCACAAACTACATCGCGGTTCCCGCCGACACCACGGTCGCGCAGGCTATAGAAGCACTGCGCAGTTTTGACGACGATCCCGAAACAGTCACTTCAATTTACCTTGTGGATGAAGAAGGCATCCTTCGAGGTGTCGTCCCGCTCCCAAGATTGTTGCTGGCGTTGCCCGATAGTAAAGTCGCGGCGCTGAGTGAATCGAGATTTGTCAGCTGTCCGGCGGGAATGCATGACAAGCAGGTAGCGGAATTGTTTGATCGCTATAATTTGTACGCATTGCCTGTAGTGGATGAACATAACCAACTTGTTGGCGTAGTGAACGCGGACCACGTTATTTCGTTTATGCGCCAGCAGGGGTAAGCCTGTCGAATAGCTGTTTCAGAGATATCGTAGCGTGAAGAATGGTGTCATCCTGAGGGAAGCGAAGGACCTCGCGTTTCGTTCGCGCAATCACGAATTTGGGTGTCCCAGGTCTCGCTTCTGAGACCTGGGCGAAAAGCATCGACAGGAAAATAACCCGACCGCCTGAATCGATATGATGAACCAGCCTCTTCGAATTCTCTACATCGCGCCGATGAATTATGGCTGGTACGGGCTCTATCGGCAGCACAGCCTGGAGCGGCTCGGCCACACCATTTTCCCGGTCGACATCATGCAGTATGAAGGCCGTGGCCATCCCCTCCTTGCGCGAATACGCTATCGTTTGCAGATTGGCCGCACTGTCACCCGAATGAATAAAGACGTGCTGCGCCTGGCGCGGGAACATCGGGTAGACGCGGTATGGTTCGACAAGCCATTATTCATTCGCGCAGCCACGCTGCGCCAGTTGCGCGCCATGGGTATCGCGACCGTGGATTACATGATCGACAATCCATTCGGCCCCCGCCGCGATCCTGGATTTCGCCTCTACGTGCGCACCATTCCGGAATACGATCTACATGTGCAGCAGCGCGATGTGAGTATCGCGGCCTACTTGCAGCGTGGAGCGCGCCGCGTGGTGAAGGTGCAGACGGCCTTTGAACCAGGCGTGCATTTTCCGCCGCCGGCGGGATGGTCAGATCGCGAGCGTACGCGGGAGGTCTCGTTTATAGGCACGCCCTATGACGACCGTCCAGGTTTCCTGACCGAACTCTGGCGCAAATACGAACTGCCCGTTGTCATTTCCGGACCTCGCATCTGGAAACGCAAACTCGACCACGCCGCCATCGCCGCCTTATATCCCAGTGAAGGAGAACTGTATGATGCGGCCTATCGCGAGGGCATATGGCGGTCGAAGATCAACCTGAGTTTTTTGACCCACGGCAATCAGGACGAGTACGCGCATAAGAGCTTTGAAATCGCGGCTTGCGGGGGATTTTTGTTGGCCGAGCGTTCCGAAGGCCATAGCGCGCGTTTCAAAGAGGATGAAGAGGCCGTGTTCTTTTCCGGCATCGAGGAATGCGCGCAGAAATGCCACCTGTATTTGCAGGATGAGGCGGCGCGCACGCGCATCGCGGCAGCAGGCCAGCGCCGGGCAATCTCTTGCGGCTATGACAACGACACGCAACTCGAAAAGGTGCTGAATATTGTCATGGAATTGCTACCGGAAATCCAACGAAAGCCCAAATAACGCACTCCACAAAACGCCGACTCTCTAAAGTCGTCATCCGGCCCGGGTGAAGATGTATGGTGCCCCATACCAGCCACGTCCTTTGCGGCTAGGATGGGCTACGACACACCAGGCCGACCATAGGTGCGTACCTCTACGCGGCGATGGTGCTAGCCTGAATCGAGTTCAGCCACGCCAATGATCGTCGACCTCGAACGCGAACCGAGCCCCCCCGAATTTCCCGCGGACGTATGCATAGCCGGCGCCGGGGCAGCTGGCATCATGCTGGCTGCGGAGCTGCTGCGGCAAGGCCGGCGCGTGGTGCTGCTCGAAAGCGGCGGCCTCGCGCTCGAACCCGCTGCACAGGTGCTCAACGAGTGCACCTATGCGGGCCAGCCACACCGGGGTGCGAACACAGGACGCTTCCGCGCGCTAGGTGGAACGACCACCGCATGGGGCGGTCAGGTGCTCGAACTCGGCGAGGAAGATTTCGCTGCTCGTTTCTGGATTCCTGGAAGTGGATGGCCGTTCTCGAAGAAAAAGCTGCAACCGTACTACGATCGTGCATTGAACGCGGAACTGTTGGCGCAAGTCATTCGCAGCGACAGCGAAGTATGGCGAGAGATGAAAATGACGGCCCCGGATTTTGGCAATGCATTTGAGCCGTACTTTACACGCTGGTGCCCGGTGCCTAACTTCGCCTGGCTATCCCGCGACACGTTTAAATCACCGAACCTTTGTGTCGTGCTGCATGCAACGGCGACCGCGATGTTACATGCGGAGGACAGTAGCAGGATTGTGGGACTGCGGTGTCGAACCATTCGCGGGATTGAACAAACATTTACGGCGGCGCAATATGTGCTGTGCCTTGGCACGATCGAGTCTGTACGTTTCCTGCTGCAGCCATTGCCCGGTGCACAAACTCCTTCGTGGAACAAATGCGGTCTGCTGGGTCGCCATTTTCAAAGTCACATCGATCTGAACGCGGCGTGTGTTCCGGCTGCGGATGCTCTGAGGCTGCGGCGATGGTTTGCGAACGCATACCTGCGCGGATATAAATATCACCCAAAATTTCGTCTCGCGTTTCCGGTGCAGCGGGAGCAGGGAATCCTGAATATCGCTGGGTCGGTCACATGCATTAATCCGGACGAAAGAGAATTGCGGCGAGCGAAAGCACTTGCCCGCAACATCGTGCAAGGTCGCGCTCCTGCCATTTGGGCAGACCTGCCGCCGGCGTTTCGCCAACTATCCCTACTGCTGAGAATGGGCTACGGTTACCGCGTGCAGAGACGTGCCCACTGGCCGAAAAATTCGGCATTCTGGCTGCGCGTGCACTGCGAGCAGGAACCGCTCTCCCGCAGCAGCATCACACTGACCAATGCGCGCGATGCAACTGGCCTTTTGCAAGCTCAATTGGACTGGCATGTTTCATCTCTGGAATGGAAAACGATTCGCTATTTCACGGAACAAGTGAAACGCACCTTCGCTGCACAAAATTTAGCGCACATTCTGCCCCAGCCGGAATTGGCGCTCGAAGATGGATTTCGCAATATAATTTTCGACGATAGCCACCATCACATGGGGGGCGCTCGCATGGCTGCAAATTCTGCGGAAGGCATCGTCGACCCAGATCTGCGGCTGTATGGCCTCGATAACGCGTACGTCTGTAGTGCTTCTGTATTTCCCGCGTCTGGATTTTCCAATCCCACCCACACGTTGATCGCTCTCGCCATCCGCCTGGCGGATCACTTGACAACTCCCCATAAAAATAGTTTTTCATCCCGACCGGAGCGTAGCGGAGTGGAGGAACCTGCATTTCTCAATCGGGCGCCCGACTCTTCGCCGTCGCATCGCGAACGGTGGGACCAGCCAGCAAAAGACAATCTGCATGCTTGAAACAATCGAACTACCGGGTACAGGCCGTCAGACCACACGCCTTGGCTTCGGAGGCTCCGGCCTGATGGGCGGCCTCGGTGAGCGGGAATCGCTCCGTCTGCTGGAAACGGCCTTCGATGCGGGGATCCGTCACTTCGATGTTGCGCCGTCTTACGGGCATGGCATGGCCGAGCGGTGTATGGGAAAATTCCTTCGCGGAAAAGCCGGCGACGTTACGATCGCGACGAAATACGGCATTTTTCCATCGCGCCAAGCCAATCTTCTCGATCTCGCGCGGAATGTGACTCGTCCCATCGCGCGCCGGTTGCCATCTGTCCGAAATCGTCTTGCGCGGGCCGCCGCCGGACTCAGAACCAAAGCTCGTTTTTCCGCCGAGGATGGGCGGCGTTCGCTCGAGCACAGCCTCAGGGAACTCGGCGTCGATTGCGTCGATCTGTGGTTGTTACATGAAGTTACAGCGGAAGACCTCGACAACTCCGACCTGCTGCCTTTTTTGCAAAAGGTGCGGCAGGAGGGCCGCATCGGAATGTATGGCGTCGGTTCCGAACGGAGATTTCTGAACGCCCTCTGGCAAAGGCATCCCCGGTATTGCCCTGTGCTCCAATTCGAATGGCCTGAACTCGACGCATCCTCCGATTTCCCCGGTGCATTTTGTATCCATCACCGGGCCGTCTCTGGAGCGCTCAACGAGATTTTAAAATCTTTCCAATGCGATCCCGATCTTTGCCGCCGCTGGTCCAATGTGGTCGATGCGGATTTGAGCCGCTCGGAAACCCTGGCGAGTCTCCTGCTAACCGCTTCGCTTACATCGAATCCCAACAGCGTTGTGCTATTTTCCTCTCGGGTGCCCGCGCATATTGCGGCGAATGTTCACCTCGCAGGTGACCCCACGTGGACAGGGCGTTCACAGCGCCTGCTGGGACTTCTCGCCGAGCGGTCAAGCACCCGATATTGATCCTTCTGAACAGGTTCGAATATCGACGGTGATCGTGTACCCTGAAACATCCGGAGTCATGCATGCAGCGGCGTTGGAAGAGCCAACTCGTTCTGTTCCTTGCGGTACTGGGCCCAGGCATAATCACCGCCAACGTCGATAACGACGCCGGCGGAATTTTCGTGTATTCGCAGGCTGGCGCCCAGTTCGGCTACATGCTGTTATGGACCTTGATTCCAATCACGCTGGCGCTCATCGTGGTGCAGGAAATGTGCGCGCGCATGGGTGTAGTGACAGGCAAAGGACTGAGCGACCTGATCCGGGAAGAATTCGGCCTGCGCATTACTTTCATCATGATGATATTGCTGGTCATCGTGAACTTCGGCAACGTAATGGGCGAGTTTTCCGGAATCGCCGGCAGTATGCAGTTGTTTCACATCAGTAAATACATCTCGGTCCCCATTTGCGCAGCGCTGGTATGGCTGCTGGTCGTCAAAGGCGACTACAAAGGCGTAGAGAAGATCTTTCTGATCGCTTCGGCCTTTTACATCGCTTACATTTTTGCGGGGTTTTTTGCCGGGCCCGCGTGGCACACTGCTTTGCTGGCCACCGTCCAGCTTCCTCCGCATAGCGTGTGGCACAAGTCAGGATATGTCTATATGACCGTCGCGGTCATTGGCACGACGATTTCACCGTGGATGCAGTTCTACATGCAATCGTCGGTCGTCGAAAAGGGAACCGGTGTGAAGGAGTTAAACGCATCCAGGATGGACGTGATTGCCGGTTCATTCTTCACGGACATCGTGGGCTGGTTCATCGTTGTCGCCTGCGCGGCCACTCTGTTCGTGCACGGCATGGGCGCGATCCAGGTGCCCTCCGATGCAGCCGAGGCCATGAAGCCGTTAGCGGGAGAGTATGCCTTCATACTGTTCGCGGCGGGCCTGTTCAATGCATCCCTGTTTGCCGCGTCCATTCTGCCGCTTTCAACCGCGTACACGGTGTGCGAAGGAATGGGTTTCGAGTCCGGACTGGACAAAAGTTTCCGCGAGGCCCCCGTATTTTACTGGCTATACACGCTGCTGATCGCCGCCGGCGCAGGAGTGGTTCTATGGCCTAATTTCCCGCTGGTGAGGATCACGATTCTTTCGCAGGTGCTCAACGGCGTGCTTCTGCCAGTGGTGATGATCTTCATGTTGATACTGATCAACAAATCGGAGTTAATGGGCAAGCACACCAACAACCGCTGGTTCAACCTTTTCGCGTGGCTAGTAGCGATCGTGGTGATCGGACTTTCCGTTTCATTGTTGTTTGTGCACGGCGCATAGGGAGTAGCGGAGTGGCATTAGGCTGGGTGCCCCAGGTCTCGGTTCTGAGACCTGGGATTCTCCGAACCGTGCAGACGAAATCACGCGGTCCGAGACCTCAGAAGAAGTCACCATGGATGGCCCTGGAAGGTGGAGTCGTCACCATTGTGGAAGCGGATCTCTCCTGTAATCGATCCATCTTGTTGGAGTTCGGCCCAACCGTCGCCGGAGACCTGATCCATTTCGTCATTGCCTTCCCAGGTAAAGTCCGCGCTGAGCGCCTTTGTTCGACAATGAAGACTGCCTGTGACGCAGCCAAAGACGAATTCGCCGGCTGCGTTGCCATCGAAGAAAATATATGCGGGTTCCATTAGGTCAAGGAAATCGTTGTCCCAAAGCTCCATCCCGACGATCCGCCACTTGCCTTTCAGGTTCACGATGGCACCGTAATGAATAAATTTGTCATCCCGATCATGCCGGAGGACCTACGTTCTCAGCCCCGCACGCGTTTCCTGACATATGCTGCAAATTTCCAGGATCGCCGCTAAAGAATTTTTCCCTGGGCCAGATCGCGGATGAATTTCCGGTCTGCGACGAGAAAGTTATAGGCGGGCAGATCGCGCAACTCGGCCCAGCGCATATCTTCAAAGATGCGGTTCTGGAACTGCCCTTCAAAGTGATGCACCGCGAAAAAGCGCAGATGGATCGAGCCGCCATTTCGATAATTGTGCTGCACTTCCGCAATGTAAGGGCCAATCTTGGCCTGGATTCCAAGTTCTTCTTCCAGCTCTCGGCGTAGCGCCTGCTCGGGTGTTTCACCGGGTTCGATCTTGCCGCCGGGAAACTCCCACTGCAATCCCATGGCGGTACCGGCTTTTCGCTGACAGATAAAAACTTCTTTTCCCCGCAATATCAGCGCTGCGACAACGGCGCGCACGCGAGGTTTCTCCGGTTCCGCGGGTATTGCGGTTGGGACCTCTGGTTTCATCTCTACTTCAGGATAGTGATTTATCGTGGCTGCGGCGAATGTGAAAGCGAAATGAGACGTGCATGCGGCGAAAATAGATTTGGATGAATGGCTGCAGCAAGACAGGCAGTACCCTCCAGCAAAGTGTGAGCGGGTGTGTTCAGAAGCTCATCCGGAATGCAATATACTCGGCCTTCAGTGACTGCCCGCAACGATTGCCAGCCGCGCTTCTCTACAACCCGAGCGAGAGGCACCCGGTCTCCGGCACCGCACCAGGCGAAGATCAGAACATCCGGATCGCTGGCGGCAATTTCCTCCGCAGTTGTTGTCTTGCCTGGCTGCCCAACAAATTCACCTCCGGCTGCCTCGACCAGTTCCGCAACCCACGGCTGAGAGTGGATCAGCGGCTTGCCCCATTCCTCGCAATACACGCGCGGTTTGCTGCATGCGTCCGCAGCCTGCTCGCGCACCCTTGCGATGTCCGAAATGATTTCTTCTACCAGTGATTCGCCGCGTTCCGGTGCATGCACCACGGAAGCCAGCAGCCGAATATCGGCCAGAATATCCTCAAGCGTGTGCGGCGCCAGCGTTAACACCGGGCAGCCCGCGCGCAAGATAGCCGCCAGCGATTCCATACGATAGGGCACAGATGCGATCACCAAGTTTGGCTCAAGCGCCAGCAGTTCTTCCATCGTGGAAGACCAGGAATCCGCGATGACTTGTAGCGGAAGATCTCGCAATTCCGGCAGAGCTTCGACGCAATAGCGCGTGCAGGCCACCAGGGTATCCAGCCTGCCCAGCCGTTCCAGCGTGAGCGTGATGCTCGGCTGAAGCGATGCGATGCGCAGAGCGGGTGCCATGCCGGAAAGATTGCAGGGAGGAGCCAATACGTCAGAAATCATGGTGTTAATTGTAGATCCGGGTGCCCCACGTCTCGATGTTGAGACGTGGGTTTATGGCAGCGGAGGTTGAAAGACCGGCCAACCTTCCACAGCCGCTAGTTCACTCAGAGCAATCGTAGGATTCACCGCGAATGGATGTCGCGCGATGGCCAGCATCGCCGCGTCATGGATCGAGTTGCCAAATACGGCATCGGGATGTTCGACGCCACTGCGCGCCAGCGATACCGCTTTGGCTTCGTCCGTCGGAATATCGAGCAGTTCTTCCGTGACAAGACCATTTGCCACTTGCACACGGGCCGCCAGCACGCGCTCGGCGGGAATGTCGAAATCATGCATGGCATCTTCAATCAACCAGTTGTTCGTGGAACTTACGGCCCACAGCGTCACGCCTTTTCGATGCAGCCCTTGACAAAGCTCGCGCATCTCCGGAAAAACATGCGGCCGTATTGCTTTTTCATAAAATGTATGGGCAGCCTGCCGCAATTCCGCCTCGCGCAGACCGCGATAAATTTGCACCATTTCGCCGCAGATGGCGAGTTCCGGGACTTCTCCGCGCAGATACGCGCGATATCGCGCATCCATCCAGTCGCAGGCCTCGCGTGAGAGAAGTCCGGAGTCCATCGACCACTGCATAAAACCGACACCGGCATCCTCTGCCCAAAGAGTGCCATCGCAGTCGAAGACAGCGACCGCGGGCTGTGCAGCTTCAATCATTTCAACGAACTGAATCTTGGAAAGAGTCATAGATCGGGATACGAGTTCTTGTGCCAAAACGGACGACCTTGTCGAAAATAAAAGTAGACGTAGGAAGCGCCACAGCATCAATGACCAAGCCGCCAGATCCAATGGCCAAAGGAACGGCAACTTCCCCACATCTATGATGCCGCATCGATATCAACTCCGCCAGTTTTGTAACCTGGCTGCAATCTAGTCAAGCTGGCGAAGTTGATTCCGTTGCAAACAGTTGCTGTCGTTGACCGCCGCTCGGCTCGATAATTGTTCAATGGAGTCATAGCGTGGAAAGCAATCACTGTCCCGAGCTGAGCAATCTTGATGTAATTCGTGGCTATCTCACCTATCTGCAAGTGGAGAAAGGGTTGCGTCCGCTGACCTGCGAGGCTTACCGGCGCGATCTTTTGCAATGCGCCGAATACCTCGAGACCGCCCATGGCTTTCTGGCCTCTGCCCAGCATAAAGATATCGCCGGATTTATTGCCCATCTACAAACCCACCAGGTGCAGGCACGCTCCCGAGCACGGAAATTATCGTGTCTTCGCGGACTGTATCGCTGGCTGCTGCTCGATAAGCGCATCGCTCACGATCCCACGATTCATCTCGAAACGCCCGCGGGTTGGAAGGTCCTCCCGAAATCCTTGTCCGAGACGGAAGTAGTGGCGATGATCGAAAAGGGCGGGCATACGTCCGTTGGATCGTCGGATATAGACCAGAAAGACAGTCCGCCATCTCTGCGTGATCGCGCCATGCTGGAGCTTTTATACGGCGGCGGCGTTCGCGTTTCCGAATTGGTGGATCTGGCAGTCGAGGATATTTCGTTGCAACAAGGTCAGCTGTTGGTGCGCGGCAAGGGCGATAAAGAGCGCATCGTTCCCCTCGGCCAGCCGGCGATTGGGGCACTCGCGGAATACCTGGAGCATGGCCGACCTGGACTGCTCCGACCTGGGCTGCTTCCAAAGTCACGCTCGGCCACGATCCGGCAGGTATTTCTATCTCAACGGGGCCATCCCCTGACGCGGCAGACGGTTTGGAATTTAGTGAAGCGCATGAACCATCGCGCCAGTCCGCACATGCTGCGCCACAGCTGCGCTACCCACATGGTCGAACACGGCGCGGATCTTCGCACCGTGCAGACCCTGCTTGGGCACGCGGACATCGCAACCACGCAAATTTATACGCATCTGGCGTTGGGCCGGCTGAAGGCGGTGCATCGCGCGCATCATCCCAGAGGCATGTTGAAGACGCCTGCGCTGGAGCGATCGCATGAAAACTGAAAAGCAAACCGCCGTTGCCGGTCCCGATGCCGCGCAGGCGAAAGAAATCCTCCGGCTCATGGCGGAATATATGACCGTCCTTGCAGCGGAGCGTGCCGCGTCCGAACACACCGTCCGCGCCTATCAAAGGGAGCTACATTCCTTTGCCGCATTTCTGGCGAAGCGTTGCGGCGGCGCGGTTTTGCCTGCACAGATCGAGCATCCGATGATTCGTGAATACCTTGGAACTCTATACGCCGCAGGCCTGTCGAAACCTTCTGTCGCGCGGGCACTGGCTGCCATCCGGTCGTGGTTCGGGTGGCTCGCGCGTACAGGACACATTGAGCAAAATCCAGCCCGGCTGATCGCGACTCCCAAGCTGCCAAAGCATCTTCCTCGCGTGCCCGGCATTGAGCAGGTGAATCAGGTGCTGGATGGTATGGGTGCAAAAACCGCCGAAGCGAAATCGAAAAACGCATCGGAGGAAATATTTACGAAAATGGCGGAAACCGCATGGCCGGAGCGCGACCGGGCCATTCTGGAATTGCTCTACGGTTGTGGCATCCGCAACGCAGAGCTGGTGGGCTTAAACCTCGAAGACATTCAATGGAGCAATGAGTGTCTACTGGTACGCGGTAAGGGCCGCAAAGAAAGGTATGTGCCCTTGGGGGATGCAGCCGCGGCCGCGATCCGCGCCTACATGCCATCGCGGGCGCAGAAGCTGGCCGCTGCGAAATGTGCGTCCCAGATGTCCCGGACAAAAAAGGGCGAAGCGTTACTGCTGAATGCCCGTCTGCGCGGAAACGGCCGTCTGACGACGCGCAGTGTGGGCCGCATCGTGAAGAATCTCGCGCTCGCCCACGGCCTGGCCGCGGATGTGCATCCCCACACACTCCGCCACGCATTTGGAACCCACATGCTGGAGGAAGGCGCAGACTTGCGTGCGATTCAGGAAATTTTAGGACATGCCAGACTTTCGACGACCCAGCGCTACACACATCTCACATCCGGCCAGGTCGCGGCCGTGTATGACCGTACCCATCCTCGAGCGAAAGCGTAAGTTTTGTCGGCAGAAAACCGCCATTTACAATAGAAATGCAGCGGTTCTGGTACCTTCCCCAGGATAGCCGCCTTTCCGCCCTCAAACAGCTTAAAATTGATGTATACGCCGGATTCGAGGCGATGCGGCAGGTGATGTCGGCCAGGTATGTTCCGACAAGAAGGTTGGGTTTTCTTTTGATACAGATCAGCGATGCAATGACGAAAGTCTTCGGCACCAGCAATGAACGCGTGGTAAAGCGTATGTTGCCCATGGTGAAGGCCATCAACGCCCTGGAGCCGCAGATTCAGCAGCTCTCGGACGAACAAATGCGCGCGAAAACAAATGAGTTCCGCGCCCGTATTGCCGCCCGCATTGCCGGCATTGAAGACGCAGACGAACGCTACGAAAGAGAGCAGGACGAACTGGACAAGATCCTGCCGGAGGCCTTCGCAGTCGTGCGCGAAGCGGGTCGCCGCGTGGTGAATATGCGGCATTTCGACGTGCAGCTCATTGGCGGAGCGGTGCTCCACCAAGGAAAGATCGCCGAAATGAAAACCGGCGAAGGCAAGACGCTGGTCGCTACGCTGCCCTGCTACCTGAACGCCCTGGCCGGCCACGGCGTCCACGTCGTCACCGTGAATGACTACTTGGCCAAGCGCGATGCGGAGTGGATGGGCAAGATCCATAATTACCTGGGCCTCTCGGTCGGCGTGATCGTGCACGATCTCGATGACGAACAGCGCCGCGCGGCGTATGCCGCGGACATCACCTACGGAACGAATAACGAATATGGCTTCGATTACCTCCGCGACAACATGAAATTTGAGTTGTCGGAATGCGTGCAGCGCCGCCAGTATTTCGCCATCGTTGACGAAGTTGACTCCATCCTGATCGATGAAGCACGCACGCCGCTGATCATCAGCGGCCCGACGGACCAGACCACGGACAAATACGCTCGCGTGGTGCGCATTATTCCGCAACTGGAAATGGGAGAGGAGATCGAGGAATCGATCGACAGCAAGATCCTGACAGGTGATTACGTCGTCGATGAGAAGCATCGGACCATCGGCGTCACCGATGAAGGTTGGGTGAAGATCGAAAAGCTGCTCGGGATCGAAAGCATCGCCGACCCCGAAAACTGGGACCTGAAGCATTACGTGGAAACCGCAATCAAGGCGCATGCGCTCTATAAGCGGGATGACCACTATGTCGTAAAAGACGGCGAAATCATCATTGTGGATGAGTTCACGGGCCGGCTAATGCCGGGTCGCCGCTGGTCCGATGGCCTGCATCAATCGATCGAGGCGAAAGAAGGCGTCAACATTCGGCGTGAAGACCAGACGCTAGCGACGATCACATTTCAGAACTATTTCCGTCTCTACAAGAAACTTGCTGGCATGACTGGAACCGCCGATACGGAAGCCGCGGAATTCGACAAGATCTACAAGCTGGAAGTGGTGGTGATTCCGACCAACATGCCCATGCGCCGCACCGACAATACCGATGTGGTGTTTCGCACGGTAAAGGAAAAATACTTTGCGGTCGCGGATGAAATCGCCCGGCTCCATGAGAACAGGCAGCCGGTCCTTGTTGGCACCACATCGATTGAAAAGTCGGAGATGCTCTCGCAGATCTTGCAGCGCAAAAATGTCCGTCACGTGGTGTTGAACGCGAAATTCCACGAGCGTGAGGCTGAGATTGTCGCGCAGGCCGGACATTTTGGCATGGTCACCATCGCCACTAACATGGCGGGACGAGGCACGGACATTGTGCTGGGCGGCAATCCGGAGTTTCTCGCTCGCCAGGAACTTGTGAAGAAAAATCGTGCCCGCGCGGTCAGCGCGGCGGAGGGCGAAATCTCTCCGACCGCTGCGGCTGGAATGTTGCGTTTCTACTACCAGGGTCAGGAGTTTGAGACGCCGGAAGCGGACTGGAAGGAAGTTTACGCCGGTTACGCCGCGCAGGCCGACAAGGACCGCGAAAACGTTTTAGCGGCGGGGGGTTTGATCATCCTGGGCACGGAACGGCACGAGTCCCGCCGCGTCGACAATCAGTTGCGTGGACGTGCAGGACGCCAGGGCGACCCGGGAGCATCCCGTTTTTTTCTGTCGCTTGAAGACGACCTGATGCGCATTTTCGCCAAGGAGTGGGTTTCAAAACTCCTGCAGCGTCTGGGCATGGAAGAGGGCGTTCCCATTGAATCGAAGCTCATCACCCGACGTATTGAGGCAGCACAGAAAGCTGTCGAGGGCCAGAATTTTGAATCCCGCAAGCATGTGCTGGAGTACGACGATGTGATGAACAAGCAGCGCGAGGCGGTCTATGGCACACGCCGTCAATTGCTCGAAGGCCTCGACCAGAAGGAACTGGTCACCGACGATTTCGTCTCGAATATCCTGAGCACGATTCTCGATAAGCACGCGCCGGATAAAGTGCATCCCGATCAGTGGGACGCGAAGGCGATTCAGGATGCCGTGTTGATGCAATTCGGGCTGGACATTTCCGCTGAGGAAGTGCCAGTCCACGAGTTAAATCGCCACGATCTGGGCGAAACATTGTTCGAGCGGTTGAAAGAACGTTACGACGCGAAAGAGAAAATCATCGGTCCCGATGCCATGCGATATCACGAGCGCATGATTATGTTGAGCGTGCTCGATGGCCTATGGAAGGACCACCTGCTGGCGATGGACCAGTTGAAGGAAGGCATCGGCCTGCGCGGATACGGCCAGCAGGACCCGTTGATCTCCTACAAGCGCGAGTCCTTCGAGGCCTTTGAAGCCATGATGACCCGCTTTCAGGAAGACACTGTCCGCTTCCTGTTCCGCATGCAGATCATGGGCCCGGACGGCCAGGAAATCTCCATACCCGCGCATCCGCGTCCGCAAGCCGTTGTATTCAGCGGCGGCTCGGCGAATGCAGCGGAACCGGGAAATGCCTTGCCGATCGGTCTCGCATTGAATGGCCTGGGATCAACCGGCCCCGGATCGAACGGCTCTGGATCAAATGGATCGGGATCGAATGGATCAGGATCGAATGGGCTGGCGGCTGCAATCACTGTTCCCACACGAGCGCCCTCGACCACCATCGATTCGCTCGAAGAAGAATTTCAGCGCCGCAAGAAGCGCGAGCTGCAACAAGCGCGCATGGCGGGAGCAGGAGATTCGACGGGAGAAACTGTTCAACGCCGCGCCGGAGATAAAGTCGGACGCAATGATCCCTGCCCATGCGGTTCTGGAAAAAAATTCAAGAAGTGCCATGGCACGGAAGCGTAACTGGAACATCGAGCAGCTGGTTCAAAGCAATCTCGGAAGGTCGGATTAAATGAACGCCGGGTGCCCATCCTAGTCGTGTTCTTTGCGACTAGAATGGGATATGACTGCACCAATTTTCAATCCGCTCTACTTAACCCAACCTCAGCAAACGTCATATTTTCCGCCGGATGTTTGGTCGCATTCTTCCAGTCGAGAAAAAGCTGCACGTAGCTCGCTGTCAAATACTGCGAAGGCAGAATTCCAAGCTTGGCGGCGGTCGCATCAATCCATGCGTGATCGCCTTCCAGTTCCGCAAAATTCCCGATCGGTGTCACGTCTACTACGACGTGCCCCTCGCTATCCGTCCATTCGGTCCGTAATTTTTCATAGATGAAAACCTGTCGATAGCCAAGCCTCTCGAAGATCTTTGCCAGCATCTCGCCGTCGTCTACCCCAGTCTCCGTTTCAACCCGCGCCTTGTGCATGGTGTCAGTGTCTTTTTTTGCAGGGGCCTTGTGGGTGAGCTTCCAGTTGTCTCCGTAATGGCGAATCCTCAAAATTTCTCTTCGCTGCCGCAATAGCCCATCGGGCGTGTCGAACAGAATATTGCGCTCCATGGTTTCGGGCGTGCGAAGATGAAAACCAAAATCCGGCAGCTTCGAAGCGAAAGCGACATGGTCTGTCAACCGCGCTTTGATTTCAATTTCCAATTTGTCTTCGCAACCTTTCTGGGCCATGCAGCCAGTTTCGCACGAGCAGCTGGACGCCAGGCCACGACGCATACAATTAGGATGAAGAATTGGAAAGAAAGAGATGATCTCCTGAAAAATGACGCGGAGAGCTACAGTTCGGCTCGCGATTTCGGCTGAGTCCATCGAGACTCCAGCGGCGCAGGCGGCGCTCGCGCAGGCGGCAGAAGTTTTGCGCTCCGGAGGCACAGTGGCTTTCCCTACAGAAACGGTCTACGGACTTGGCGCGAACGCACTCGACCCTCAGGCAGTAGAAGGAATTTTCGTCGCAAAGCAAAGGCCTGCGTGGGACCCGCTCATCGTGCATGTTTCCGGGCGCGAGATGCTGCATAGATTGACCCGCAGCATTCCTGCACGCGCGCAAAATTTGATCGAGGCTTTCTGGCCGGGTCCGCTGACATTGCTGCTGCCAAAGCTCCCTGCTGTACCTGGCGTAGTGACTGCAGGCCGTGCGCGGGTTGGTGTGCGTATGCCGGCGCATCCGGTAGCTCGAGCGTTGATCGCCGCAGCCGACGTGCCTGTGGCAGCCCCCAGCGCCAACCGTTTTGGACACACCAGTCCGACCACGGCGCAGCATGTCCTCGACGACCTCGATGGCCGCATCGATCTGCTGCTGGATGGAGGGCCAACGCTTTTTGGCATCGAGTCAACCGTGATTGAGGTGGGTGAGCAATCAGTCATTCTTTACCGGCCCGGTGCAGTTACGTCTGAAGAGATTGAGGCCGTAGCCGGTCCCGTCGTTCTCTACCAGCGGCCAGAAAATGCAGAGTTGAACCAGCCGGAATCGTTGCCCTCCCCGGGGGTTGGGATCCGGCATTATGCGCCAAACGCCCGTGTGATTCCTGTCGAAGTTGGGAATGGACCGGAAATGGACCAGCAGGAGCAGTGGATACGTGCCGTTCAGGCGCAATCCGGACATACGATACAAGTTGGGTTGCGCGTCGGCATAATGTTGCCCACAGATTGGCCGCTGCCGGTAGCCTTTTCCGGCGTTCGATATGAATGGGGATCTTGGCAGAGGGACAGCGAATTGGCACAGCGACTGTTTGCCGGCTTACGTTCGTTGGATGCCATGGGCGCGGAGCTTATTTTGTGTCCATTGCCGTCCAGTTCAGGTCTGGGAGCAGCCATCGAAGACCGCCTCCTGAAAGCAGCTCGCAAAGAATAGCATGGGGTGCCCCATCCTCGCCGCGTTCTTTGCGGCTAGGGTGGGATACCACGGTGCAGTCGTAGCAGGGCTGGACCGCGAAGACAGGTGATCGCTTACGACATGGTCTGCGGCGCGTTTTCTCCAGCTTTGAAGATGTAGCGGATGCTGTCTTTATAGACCAGCACGCGGGTGCGTCCTGCGCTATGCCCGCCGTCCTGCCCATTGGAGTGACCAAGGTTACGCAATTTGATCGCATACCGGTCATACCATTCGATGACGCCTTCCATTTGTTCGCCATTCTCCAGAACCACCACCATCCTGGTTTGCGCCTGGATTTGCTTCTGGAAGTAGAAAACCTCTGCGTGCGAGCTGTCTTCATGCCCTGTGCTGCCCTGCACGGTCCGAGCAGTAAGCATGGGGCTATGACCATACAGCGCCGTCTGGCGCCCCGGCGTAGAGCGCATCGCGAGACTGGGCCGGATCAGGCGTCGCTGACCGGAGAATTCGACGGCGGCCGCAGGCTGCGGCGGAGCCGGAACTACGATCGGTGTGTGCTCGGTCAACTTCGATTTCGGCATAGGCATAGAATTCCGTCCGCGCGGATAGCAAATTCCGGACACTGATCCCGCAAAGGAAATCTGGATCGGATCGCGCCTGAAATTAGAAAAATGATTCAGCTGGTTGAATACGATGCTAGACGAAGCTCGCGCGTTTTCCAACTGGAGTTTCGTTGTTGACCGGAATGAATGACGAAACCTGCAGACGCAGGCCTTAGCGCTGCTGCATGTTGCCCGCGAGCGCGTCGAGCGAAAGGGAGCGAAGCAGGTTGCGGCGCATTCCCGATTCCACCTCCGCCATCCGTCGCGTGGTGCGTTCGATCCAGTCGAAAGGAACGCTTTCCGCCAGGCGGCGTAACTCAGGCAGAATGTCGATATTGCGCACCATGTCCGGCTGCCCGGCCTGCAACAGCATCATGTCTTCCAGCAGCGCATATAACGTGCGCAGCAGAGCTTGCGTTTTTTGCTGCCCTTCCGCCCCGGCGCGGTATGTTTCGGTCACGTGGAACAGCGCGGAATAGTCCGGTTCCGCGGTAGCGGTTCGTAGCAGCAGAAGCGCATCCTTCCGGCTGGTCGTGTATGCGTCCGCATCGAAGGAGAACCCGCGTCCGACAGCTCCTTCCGCCAGCCGGGCGACCAGCGCGCGGCGCTCCGGCTTCCAGTCGGGGTGCCGTTCCGCCAAAATCTTTTCCATTTGCGCGCGCGGCAACGCATCCAGACGCATCATGCTGGAGCGGGAACGAATTGTAGGCAGCAGGTCCGAAGTGTTCTCCGTCAACAGCAGCAGGTGCGCGTACGGCGGCGGTTCTTCCAGCACTTTCAGCAGCGCATTCGCGGCTTCATTCATAAAAACGCTTCTGGGAAAGATATAAATTTTGCGCTTGCCTTCGGCTGGCGTCCGCTGAATATTATGGATCAGCGAGCGCACCTGGCCCACCTTCACCAGCATCTGCGGCGGGTCCGGCGGAAGAACCATGACATCCGGATGGGTCTGGATCAGGATCCGCGTGTCCTTGCGGTCGGCATCTCGAAGGTCTTCTCGCGCCTCGACTGCTTCCGCCACGCGAGCATCCAGATCGAGCGCGGCAGCGATTCGAGTGCAGTTGTGGCAGATATCGCAGGCGTCCGGCAGGCCATCATCACTTTTAGGATTGAGGCAGTTCAGCGTCTGCGCCAGCGCCAGCGCCAGCGAATATTTGCCTGCGCCCCGCGGGCCGGAGAGCAGAATGGCATGCGGCAGGCGCTCCGAGGCGATGGCTTCTTGGAGCTGCCGGACAGTAGCTTCATTGCCGAGAAAGCTGCGAAAATTCATAGCGAGGTTACCATTCCGATCGTATCTTTGGAGCCTAGCAGATGGAGCGAGGCAGAGTTATCGTCAGTCGCTGCTGGCGGCCGCCTTCGTTGTCCGCCGCTCCGCAATCATCAGCATCGGATACTTGGGCCTCAGCGTGATCTTTGGCTGCACATCCACCTTCTGCCCCGGCAGCATCCGGAACCGCCATTGCTGTGCGATCGTCGCCAGGATCAGCACGCCTTCCATCCAGGCAAAGCTTTCGCCGATGCACTGGCGCGAGCCGCCGCCGAACGGAAAGTAGGCGAAACGGGGACGCACTGCCTTTCTCTCTGGAGTAAACCGCTCTGGATCGAAATGCATGGGTTCCGGATAATATTTCTCGCTGCGTTGCAAGATGTACTGGCTGAAGAAAAAGTATGTCCCTGGCGGTAGCCGATACGGGCCGAGCTCCACGATTTCCGTGGATTGCCGCCCCATGGCCCAGGCCGGAGGATAAAGCCGCATCGCTTCCGCGAAGACCATCTCCGTATACCGCAACCGCGGCAGATCCTCAAACGTGGGGAGTCGGCCGTTGAGCGCAATATCGATCTCCCGCTCCATTTGCTCTGCCGCCGCCTGGTTTTCGGAGAGCAAGTACCAGGTCCAGGTCAGCGCATTCGCAACGGTCTCATATCCAGCGAGAAAAATGGTGATGACCTCATCGCGCAGTTGCCGGTCGCTCATTCCTTGATCGTTCTTCTCTCCTTCATCCCGCCCCGCCAACAGCATGGAAAGCAGGTCCCCACGGTCCTCATTCAATGCGCGCCGCTCGGCGATCATGCGATAGATCACCGCATCCAGCCGCGCCCGTGCTTTGCGAAAGCGGATGAGTCCCGGGATGGGCCACCGCAGGTAGCTTTCCGCTCTGGGCAACGCGATCAGGTAGTTGTAAAGCCGCATGATGACGTTGACCTCGTCGTTGATCTGGCGAATCTCCCGGGTCACGTCTGTCGCGAACAGCGTCCTCGCCACAATCTCGAGTGCTAGCTGCATCATGGCGGCGGACATGTCGAAGGTCTTCTCCGGTTGCCAGGATGCCCGCAGGGCGGCGGCGCGTTCTACCATCATTCCGGCATAATTTTGAACACGCTGGCGATGAAACGCCGGGGCTGCGATCCGCCGCTGCCGCATGTGGAATTCGCCTTCACTGGTGATGAGTCCTTGCCCGAGCAGGATCTTCATACGGTGCTGGGTGCGCTCTTTAATAAAGGACGGCGCCTGGTTGACGAGAATTTCGCGGATGAGTTCCGGATCGTTGATGAAGACAATATGACTGCCGCCCAGCTTGTAATGCGATACCTTCCCGTAACTGCGTACGAGATGCTCGAACAGAAGGATCGGATTTCCGGGACGAAAAAATCGCCGGAAGAGATAAAGCGGCAGGTTGCGCTGGAGACCCGGCGGATAGCGAAACTCACCTTCCTGGTAGACCGCGGTAGTTGCGGCGTGTTCCGTGGGGTTCGGGGGTGAGAAGCGGGTGGTCATACGACGGCCAAAAAGAGAATCGGTTGGGATCTCGCTAAAAAACTCCTGCCCTTTGAAAGAATGGCTTTAATCCCCGCGCGAAGTGAACTTAACTAACAGTCGTTCCTTGATGATTGTTAGGATGCGCTGTTCGATATTCTCAACCGGAGCGTCGTCCTCGATTGTGACCACGCGCGAAGCCTCCCGCGCGGCGATTTTCCGATATTTGGCGAAAACGCGCTCATAGAAGGCCCGCTCTTCGGCTTCAAAGCGGTTTTCATCCGTGCCGCGAGCCTGTAGCCGGACATTTCTGCGGCGGGCGCGCGCCAGGGAAGCGTCCAGATTCGGCAGCAGGAGTAATGTAAGGTCCGGCCAGAGGTCGCCGCAAACGGCGGCATGCAACGCCAGAACGCGCTCGCTTCCCAGACCCCGCCCACCCCCTTGATACGCTTCTGTCGAGTCCGTGAAACGGTCGCAAAGCACCACCTGACCTTCCGCCAGCGCAGGCTCGATGATCTGCTGGATTGACTGCGCGCGGTCGGCAAACATCAGCGCCATTTCGGCCACAGGAGCGACATTTTGCGTTTTCGAGTTAAGCAAAACCGCGCGAATCTGGACGCCGAGTTCCGTGCCGCCGGGCTGGCGTGTGGTGGTCACGATGCGGCCGCTCGCCCGTAACGATTGGGCCAGTAGTTTGAGCTGTGTCGACTTGCCCGATCCGTCCAGCCCCTCAAAAGTAATAAAGAATCCGCGCGGCATGGCGGGAGTGTACCACTCCAGAGTGGACTCAGAAGAAAGCAGCGGCCAGCTAAAATGAATGCTATGCCGCAAACGTGGTGTGCTGGTGATTATGCCGAGAATGGCCGCTTCGTCGCCAATCTGGGCGCTCCTCTGCTCGACTTATTGGCGGCGCAACCAGGAGAGCGCATCCTCGACCTGGGCTGCGGAGACGGCGCTCTTACGGAGAAAATCGTCGCCGCCGGAGCGCAGGTTATCGGCGTCGATGCCTCAGAAGAACTGCTTGGAGCCGCCCGAGCGCGCGGCCTGGATGTCCGCCGCATGGATGCCCAACAGCTCAACTTCCATACGGAATTCGACGCAGTTTTCTCAAATGCTGCGCTGCACTGGATGAAGCGGCCGGAAGATGTATTGCGCGGCGTGCGGCAGGGGCTGAAGCCGGGTGGCCGTTTTGTCGGCGAATTCGGCGGCCATGGGAATGTTGCTGCGATTTACACTGCGCTGCTAGCGATCTTCGTCCGGCATGGAGTCGATCTGACACCGCACCTGTTGTTTTTTCCCACGCCGGCGGAATATCAAAAGCTTCTTGAAAGCAATGGCTTTCGCGTGGAGTCGATCGCACTGATTCCGCGGCCTACCGATCTACCCGCAGGTATGAACGGATGGCTCACTACTTTCGCGCGCAGTTTTTTTGCTCTGCTACCGGAGCCGAAGCGTACGCCTGCCCTGGATGAAACTGTGCAGTTGTTGCGGCCGATTCTATGTGACTCCGGCGGTCAGTGGACTGCGGATTATGTTCGCCTCCGCTTTTTGGCCAAGCTTGCTCCATGATGCCCTCCTTCGGTGCCATGTGACCAGGCTCCGGTGTTCTACGCTTAGAACGAATGCCAGATGAACCGGTCTTGCGCAACAGGGGTTGTGCTCCTGACCTGCACGCGGCAACGGTTTTGATTAAACTTGTCTTTCGTCCAAACCAGACATTCAGGAGTTCTATGTCACGCAAAATCTTTCTCGGCCTGGCTTTGTTTATCTTCGCCGCCGCTGCCAGTCACGCCCAACCCAGCCAGACTCAACCGAGCGAGACGATGAACGCCAGCTCCGCTCCGATTACTATCGCTGTGGATGCCACCGACGCCCCGCGCAAAATGCTGCACGCCGACCTCGTAATTCCAGTTCAGCCCGGCGATCTTACACTGGTCTACACCAAATGGATTCCCGGCGAGCATGAAGCATCCGGCCCGGTCGATAACCTCGCGGGACTTGCCATCAAGGCAAATGGCCAAACTCTCCCATGGGTTCGCGACAGCATCAACATGTTTGCTTTCCATGTCCACGTGCCTCAAGGTGTGACCGAGCTGCACGTGCATGACGATTTTCTGGCGACTGCTGCCCCGACCGGTTTTTCCGCCGGTGCCTCGACCAGCGACAATCTCGCGATGGTCAGCTGGAATGAGGTCATGCTGTGGCCGGAGGTCAAGTCGGCCAACGAGGTTCAGGTCACTCCGTCTGTCACGCTGCCTGAGGGATGGAAGTTCGGCACAGCGCTCACGACGATTCGCCACGCGGGAAATACGACGCACTTCGCTACGGTCCCGCTCAATCAGCTAATCGATTCGCCAGTGCTCTCCGGACGTTTCTTCAGGGAGATTCCATTGGCGCCGGAGCTTTCACCGAAGCACTATCTCGACCTGGCCGCAGATGGTCCGGAAGACCTCGAAGTTCCACCGCAGATGCTGGCTGGTTTCAATAACCTTGTACGGGAAACAGGCCCGCTCTACAAGTCCCGGCATTACAACAGCTATCACTTCCTGATGACGCTGAGCGATCAGGTGGCGCACTTCGGCCTGGAGCATCATCAATCCAATGATGACCGCGTGCCGGAAAAAACGTTCCTCGATCCGAACTTGGACGCGCTCGCAGCTGGACTGCTACCGCACGAATTTACCCATTCCTGGAATGGGAAATATCGTCGTCCCGCCGGGCTGCTCTCGCCGGATTTTCAGACGCCGATGAAGGGCGACCTGCTCTGGGTTTACGAAGGGTTGACGGAATACCTAGGCGACGTACTGACCGCGCGCAGTGGGCTTTGGACCGTCGACCAATATCGCGATGCGCTGGCGGCATCGGCGGCCGATCTTGACCATCGCCCGGGCCGCACCTGGCGCGATCTGCAGGACACTGCTACTGCCGCGCAGACTCTTTATGACGCCAACCGCCAATGGGACAACTGGCGCCGCGGCGTGGATTATTATCCCGAAGGCGAACTGATCTGGCTCGAAGCGGACACCATCATTCGCCGGCAAAGCCACGGGAAAAAGTCCCTCAACGACTTCTGTGTCCGCTTCCTGGGGCTGGGGGGCAACACCGGTCCGAAAACGGTGCCCTATACGTTCCAGGATATCGTGAGCGACCTGAATGCGACCCAGTCGTATGACTGGGCCAGCTTCCTGACAGAGCGGCTCACCTCCAAGGTCGATCATGCGCCGCTGAGTGGAATTGAAAACGGCGGATACAAATTGACCTACACGGATACGCCCAACGCCATGACGAAAGCCCGGGAGGATTTGGGCGGTTTGGATGCGTGGTACTCCCTCGGGTTCCACACTTCCGGCGACGGGACACTAGGCGATGTGCTTTTTTACTCGCCCGCTTACAAAGCCGGCCTGGGCCCGGAGATGAAGATTGTCGCAGTGAACGGCCGCCAGTATACCGACAGCCTGATGCACAATGCGATCCGCGATTCAAAAACGGTCCAAACGCCGATCGAGCTGATTGTGGAGAACACCGGCTATTACCGCATGGTGAAGCTCGACTATCACGGCGGAGAACGCTATCCGCATCTGGAACGAGTGAACGCCAAACCGGACATACTGGACCAAATTCTTCAGCCGTTGACCAAGCACCCGAATCAGTAACGCTGCGGTTAAGGCAGATTGTCGTTCTGAGCCGAAGGCGAAGGACCTCGCGCTTTGCATATGAAACACAAGATCCTTTCCTTCGCTACGCGGAGTTTACCCTGAGCGGAGCCGAAGGGTTCAGGACGATAACTTCTTCAGCGTGTATCGTTGCCTAAGACTAAATCCGCTTCACTTTATCTCTGCGCTGCGCAAATCCACAATCTCCAGTTCCACGCCGCTGGAATAATTGCTATCGCTTTCGCGCAGTTTGTAGGCTACGTCAAGGAGAGAATTCTCCTCGACACCTAAGGTTTGCAGCATACCGGCGAGATTCCAGCCAACCGCTGGCCACGAAGCTCCGCTCAGTCCTTGCGACAAGCGCAGGCGAATATGGCGTTCCTTCATAATGCGCGGGCTTCCGCTGACGCGCGCGCCTCGCGCAAGAAATACAGGTTCTGTATTTTCCATTCCGTACGGCGCAAAGCGATGCAGCCAGCTTTGGAGCGCCGGGGTCAGGCGATCGAACGGCAACTCGGCTGCGCAACATAACTCACCGATCATGTCTTCATCCAAAAAATACTTCGCAGCGTAGTCTTCCATGCGCTCGCGCAGCTCCGGGACACGCACGGAAGGCAACGAGAATCCCACCGCGTGGGCATGGCCGCCAAAACGTGTGAAAAGATCGCTGCAAGCGGAAATTGCGTCGAGCAGATGAAAGGAAGCGATCGAGCGGCCCGAGCCGTACGCTTCACCGTCTTCATGCGTCAGCACCAGCGCGGGTTTGCCGGTGCGGTCCACCACGCGGGAAGCGAGAATTCCAACCACGCCGCGGTGCCAGCCTGCGCCATCGAGCACCAGACAATGCGCGCCCTCGCTCGTCGTGTCTTCCAGCCGCCGCTCAATTTCATTCAGCGCAGCTTGTTCCGCGGTGCGCCGCTCCGCATTCAAGCGATGCAATTTTTCCGCCAGCGAACGGGCGTGAACTGGATCCCGGGTGGTGAAAAGGTCGACGACATCGCTGGCCACATCCATGCGTCCAGCGGCATTCAGCTGCGGGGCCAAGCGAAAGCCGATGTCGCGTGTACTCAGTCGATGCGGATGCGGCTGGATTTCCGCCAGCTCCATCAGGGCACGCAACCCCGGCTGCACGGGATGCGCCAACTGCTCGATGCCAAGCGCCGCGAAGATTCGATTCTCCCCCAGCAGCGGAACTGCGTCGGCAATCGTGGCGATCGCCAGCAGTTTCAAAAAAGATGGCAATAGTTTCGCGCGCGCGCGTTCTCTGTCCTTGGCTTCGAGCAGCGCCTGCGCCAGTTTGAATGCGACCCCCGCGCCGCAAAGATGCTTGCATGGGTAGGCGCAGTCCGGTTGATTTGGATTCAGAACCGCCAAGGCAATTGGAATGCCCAATCCAGAATCCGGCAAATGATGGTCGGTGACGATCAGGTCCAATCGCAGCCGTTGCGCCTCTTCGGCGGCAGCGAAGGCGCGTATGCCATTGTCCACGCTGATCACGAGCTGCACGCCATCGGCAACCGCCTGCGACAGTTGCGCCGCCTGCATGCCATAGCCGTCGCGGAGGCGGTGCGGAACGTGAAAGCTACAGATGCCGCCGAGGCTTTCAATTGCTGTCTTCAGCAACACCACGGCAATGGTGCCGTCGACGTCATAGTCCCCATAAATCAGGACCTTTTCTTTCTGTTCAATCGCCTGCTGGATGCGATCCACCGCAGCTTGCATTCCCAACATCGCGTAAGGGTCGTGCAGCGCGTCGAATCGCGGTGACAGAAACAGTTCCGCTTCCTCCCGCGTTCGGATACCGCGCGCGCAGAGCAACTCCGCAATTGCCAGGGGAAGCGAGGCGTCTCTTGCAAGAATCTCCGCCTCAGGTAGAGTGGCAGTGATCGTCCAACGTTTCGGGGACGCCTTGGCAGCGGCCTGCCGAAGCGGTTCTATCGCCGGCATCTGCTGTGTTTCAAGAGCCTCCGCTACTGGAGTAGCAGCATCTGCATTCACGCCTGCTCCTCATCGCCGTTGCCATACGCCTTGTCGATAAGCTCCTGCAAATCCTCGACAGTGTCCACCATCTCCCGGTAATGCCGGTACCATTCGGTCGCGCTTTCATGCACGAACAGAATTCCCTGATGGGCAAAAGCCAGCTCGATATGTCCAATCTTGCCGACCTGCAGAAGCAGCCTGTCGAGTTTTTCCATCTCCGGGCCAAACGCCTCCGCGCTGGATATTTCCTCGAATTCAGAGGCCAGCAGTTCAAGCGTGGTTTTGTCGAGCAGATCTTCTCCAATGCAGACCATGGGTGCGCCGGCGGCCTTCGCCATCTCGACGAAATCCTTCCAGCTTTCCTTGGAGCTCTCAGGGATATTCCCAACAGGATCGGGGGGCTCTGGATCGTTCCACCAGATGCGTGGCGTGTCCTCTGGAATGACTGCCGGGAAATGTCGCATGCCATGGCCTTCAATAAAGGCGATCATGTCATCTTTCAGCGCGGTTAGATTGTCGGATTGCATGCCTTCCATCGTAGCCGAGCCGGACGTTTTATGATGAAAGAGAAGCAATCGCCTTTCAGGAGCGATATTCCCAGCCGAAGTATAAGCGGGAGCCCTTTGTCTGCACCAACCAGCGCGAACCGGCAGCTGAAAGCGATAAAGCTGGAGTCTGTGGACGATAAAATGTTCTATATTCCGATATTCTGAGAGGCACAATGAATTTTTCAAAAGATTATGTTGGCTATCTGGGGAGACGGACGGTCAAGCATCTGATCGACGTCAACATGATCCGGACAGACAAGGTCGAAGTTCTCAATGCCCGCGTTCACGCGGCCCTGCTCGATGAAATGATGCTGGAAGACCGCATCAATGACGAGGTCCGTCTGATCATGGAAGCCTATCAGGACGAGATGCGCCGCACCGGCGCCAGCTACCAGGAAATGTTCAAAAAGATCAAACAGGAACTGGCTCGCAAGTACAAGGCGGTGCTGTGAGAATCTCCCACGATAAATTGAATAAATTGGCGCATGTCATCGCCGACACGCTGGCCGAAACCGACGAATGCGAATTTCGCGAAGACCGCAACACCATCCGCCAGGAGTCCCGCAAAATGCTGGACAAGCTGTTTGCGGATGAGTTGAAGATTGATCAGGCGGCTCGGCTGAAAGTTTCATCGCACAAGAAAAATATTCCCGAAGGCAGCCAGGAGTGGGAAATTCTCTACCGCAAGTATTACCAGGAAGAAGTAAAGAAACTGGGACTGTAGAGCGGATTCCTGCATCCGGGTAAAGATTCGAGGCATTCGCTTCTGCTTCTTTCCAATGGATTGTCACATTGTTTCGGAGCCAAAAATTTCATGACCTTGCATTCTAAAAATGGAATCGTAAGTCTCCCCACCGTTCGCTCTGTGGATGAAACGATCGCCCGGCTGAAAACGTTGCTGCAGGAAAAAGGGATAGAGCTCTTCGCGCTTATCGATCACAGTGGAGAAGCAGAAAAAGTCGGCATGCAGATGCGGCCAACCAAGCTACTGATTTTCGGCAGTCCCAAGGCAGGTACACCTCTGATGCTGGCCGCACCGGGAATAGCCATCGACCTGCCGATGAAGCTTCTGGTGTCGGAGGACGCCGGTGGCCAGGTCTGGATTTCCTACAATGCTCCCGCCTATCTGCAGACGCGGCATTCTCTTCCGGAAGAGTTGATCCCAAACCTCACTGCCGTCGAGGTGCTCGCTCGCAATGCGGCGCAATGAAACGTTGGCCGATTCTGTGCACCCCCGTGTCCTTTCCGCGCCTATCCAGGGCCATTACAAAACTCTGCCGTAGGCAAATGGAATACGCGTTCCAGCCATCCTGAATTGCTGTTAGCTTCTGGAGAAGTCTCCATTGCTCTGGTTCCTGCGCGATTATCCGTTAGCCGCCATCTTGCTGCGCGCTGCGACTCTGGCGTTTGATGCGCTACTCATCGGCGGAATATTTTTTGGCGCGGTCGTATTCCGTCAATCCCTCTCGGATACTGCTGACGTCGCACGATTCCGCAAGCGGGCGCAGAAGTTGTTACGAATCGCTGCGCTCGGTCTGTTCATTTCGCAGATCGGTTTTATCTCTGTTGACAGCGCCGTACTCGTAAGTACCAGCGGGTTGAGCTTGGCCGGCTTTTTTACAGCCAACTACTTCCTCGCGGGCGCGCTCCTGATCCTTACAGCTTTTGTCTTCCTGCTCTTCACTCGCTTCGGTTTTCCTGCCGGACCCATATGGCTGCTGTTTATCGTTCCGCTGCTGCTCGCAATAGTCTGGACCAGCCATTCTGCGTCACGTCTTGAACATCGCGCTCCGCTAATGATCCTGACCGGTCTGCACCAACTCGCTGCGGCTGTATGGATCGGCGGCATGCCTTATCTTTGGCTGCTGCTGGGTTCGCAATCCGAAACCGGCGCGGGCAACAGACGGATAAACGACCCTGTTGTGCGCGCCGTCCGCCGCTATTCGACCACCGCACTTGCCAGCGTCGTGATCTTAGTCCTGGCCGGCGTCAGCATGGGGTGGTTTTATACGCAGTCGTGGAGCGCGGTGTACGGCACTGCATATGGGGTGGTGCTTCTGGCAAAATCCGCCCTGCTCGTAGGATTGTTGCTGCTGGGTGCGAGCAACTTTTGGCTGGTCAGGAGAGGACACTTTCATCTGCCGCCCGCACTGTTACGAATCGCACGATTTTCTGAGTTGGAAATTGGAATCGGCTTCACCGTCATCCTGGCTGCCGCTTCTCTTACCGCGCAGCCGCCCGCGGTAGACCTGGTGCAGAATCGTTTGACGCTGCCGGAAATCTCTGCCCGGATGACACCGCATTGGCCACGACTGAAAACTCCGCCGATCAGCGCGATGCCCGCCGTGCAGCCCATCACTCAAGCGATTCGGCAGTATGCGATGTCGCCCGACGATGCGCAAAGCGCCAACAATCGGATTGAACAGGCCTGGTCTGAATATAACCATCACTGGTCTGGGATCATCGTCCTGGCTGCGGGAGTTTTCGCTCTTCTGGGAAGATGGGATCGCGCCCGGTGGGCCCGAAACTGGCCGCTCGTCTTCCTCGGTCTGGCGGTTTTTTTATTTTTCCGCGCAGATCCCGAGGCATGGCCGCTCGGCCCGCGCGGTTTCTGGGACAGCTTCTACAACCCGGAGGACCTTCAGCACCGGCTATTCATTCTGCTCATCATCGCCTTTGTCGCCTTCGAGTGGAGCATACAGACACATCGCCTGATATCGCGAAAGGGCGCTCTGGCGTTTCCCGCAGTTTGCGCGTTGGGCGGAGCATTATTGCTGACGCATAACCACTCCCTCGGCAATAATAAAGAGGAGCTGCTGGCACAAATGAGCCACACTGCGATTGCCCTCTGCGCGGTCTTCGCCGGATGGTCGCGCTGGCTGGAAGTACGCGCGTCCGGCGACAATCAACGGGCGAAGGCGATAGCTTCCTGGATATGGCCCTTCTGCCTGATCTCCATCGGGCTGATTCTGCTGAATTATCGCGAATCCTGAATAAGCGGAAATCTAAGCCGTTATGGACAGATGACGGAACCGTTCCGTTGCAGGTATCGTATTGGGTGCTGTCCGTAAGTTCATGGCGTCAGAATGCCGACGACGTTATATCGCCGAGGAAACAGAAACGCATCAAAGAATTTTGTCATTCATCAGGAGGCTTCCCTTGCGCATTCTTCATCGTTTATCTCTCGCCAGTCTGCTCACGGCCTCCGCCACGCTCATCGTCCTAGCCTCCGCACCTTCTCTTGAAGCCCAACGGCTCTCCACGAATGTGACGCCGCAGCATTATTCTTTGACGTTGGCGCCCGATCTAAAATCGGCTACTTTCACCGGCAAAGAAGAGATCGATGTCACCCTGGCGCAGCCCGCGACCGGCATTACGCTGAATGCCGCGCAGATCACTTTTCAGAGCGTGACGATTTTGGCGGGTGGCAACACCCAGACGGCAAAGGTGAGTGAAGACAAGACCAACGAACAGGTCACCTTCCAGGTCGCCAATGAGATACCCGCCGGTAAAGCCACGCTCAAAATTCAGTACACCGGCATTTTGAACGGCCAATTGCGCGGTTTCTATCTATCGAAGACCGCCAAGCGCAAATATGCTGTAACGCAGTTTGAGCCGACTGACGCGCGCCGCGCCTTTCCTTCGTTCGACGAACCAGCTATGAAGGCGACATTTTCGACCACTCTGATCGTAGACAGGGGCGACATGGCCATTTCGAACACCAATGTCGTTTCGGACAAGCCTGGCCCGGACGCCGGCAAGCACACGGTCCGCTTCGCCACAACTCCGAAAATGTCGACATATCTGGTTGCCTTTCTTGTGGGTGATTTCCAATGCGTCTCCGGATCCAGCGATGGCGTCCCGATTCGCGCTTGCGCCACGCCGGATAAGGTGCAGTTGGGGACCTACGCGCTGCAGGGCGCCGAATTTTTCCTTCACTTTTACGACAACTATTTCGGCATTAAATATCCCATGCCCAAGCTCGACATGATCGCGATCCCAGATTTTGAAGCCGGCGCGATGGAAAATTTTGGCGCCATCACGTATCGCGAAACCGCATTGCTGGTGGACGCCAAGACGGCCTCCATCAGCGCCAAAAAAATCGTTGCGGTCGATGTTGCGCATGAGATGGCCCATCAGTGGTTCGGCGATATGGTCACGATGCAGTGGTGGGACAACCTGTGGCTGAACGAGGGATTTGCCACTTGGATGGAGAGCAAAGCCGTAGCGGCATGGAAGCCGACCTGGAACATTCCACAGGACGAAGCGCTCGCGTTGGATGGCGTCTTGAACTACGATGCCGGCAAAGTGACGCGGGCCATCCGCGCCAGGGCCGACACTCCTTCGGAGATCAATGAGATGTTCGACGGCATCACGTACCAAAAGGGGGGCGCGGTGCTTGACATGACCGAAAATTACGAAGACAAAGAGGTCTTCCGGCAAGGCGTGCACAAGTATCTTGAGGCGCATATGTACGGCAATGCGACTGCCCAGGACTTCTGGAATGCGCAGACCGAAACCAGCGGCAAGCCCGTCGATAAAATCATGGACAGTTTCGTCGCCGAGCCGGGCGTGCCGCTGCTCAAATTCACTGCGCCCGAGAACGGTTCCACTGCGGTCACGCAGCAGCGTTTCTATCTCAGCCCCGATATAAAGGCGACACAGGCGCAGACCTGGACGGTTCCGGTCTGTTTCAAAACCAGCGCATCGGACCCAACTCCAAAGTGCGAACTGTTTACATCCCCGCAGCAGACGCTGCGAGTCCCTTCCGCAGCGCTTTTCTACGCGAACGCGAATGACAAGGGCTATTACCGAACGGAGTATGCCCCTGCGAATTACAACAAGATTTTGAGCGTCATCGAGACCCAACTGACTGCGCCCGAGCGCATTGGCTTTGCCGGGAACGAGTGGGCGCTGATGCGTTCCGGGCGCGGCAGTATTGTCGACTATTTGAACCTGGCGTCAGCCTTGCGGAACGATACGAATGCGGGTGTGATTGACGATGTAGCCGGGGCCATCGGAACAGTGGACGAACGTATTGCTACGCCGGAGGACCGCAAGCGGCTGGCCGAATGGGTGCGCCAGCAGTTCCGTCCGGCGTACGATCGCGTAAAAACGGTGAATGTATCGGACTCGGTTGAGAAGCGTCAGTTGCGGGCCACGCTCTTCGGGGTGCTTGGAGAAATCGGACGCGATCCGCAGATTATTGCGGAGGCGCAACAGCTAACTGAAAAATATCTTGCGAATCCTGGCAGCGTGGAGCCGTCGCTGGTGCGGCCCGCTGTCTTCATCGCAACGGAGAATGGCGACAGCCATCTTTTCGATCAACTACAGCAGATCAGCAAGACTTCCAACAATCCGGAAGTGCAGACGACAGCCTTGTTTTCGCTGGCTAACTTTCACGATCCCGCGTTGCTGCGCCGCGCGCTCGACTATGCGACCTCCGGACAGGTACGCAACCAGGATTCCGTATTTCTTTTTGTGATGGCTCTCCGCAATCGCGATACGCGTCCGATCGCGTGGGACTATATCCAGAAGAATTGGGACAAAGTCCATGCCCAGTTAACGACGATGATGGGCGGATATCTGGTTGGCGCGACCGGCACATTTTGCAGCGCGGAAAAAGGTCAGGAGGTGCAGACCTTCTTTGCCGCGCATCCTGTGATGGCTGCCGAGAGGGCCATTAAACGCGCCACGGACTCCATCCACGACTGTACCGTTCTACAGGCCGCACAACAGCCCAGGCTGACAACGTGGCTGTCGGGGCAAAGCACGGGTGCGGCGCAATAAGCGGATTTCTCTGCCAGAGTAACGTAGTCGAAGTGAGTCATTCTAAGCGCAGCGAAGATCCAGAGGGTAATAGCTGTGCAGTCCAGGCGAATACCCTCTGGATTCTTCATTGCGTTAAGCTTCGTTCAGAATGTCTAATCCAACTCGACTTCAGTATCCGTTCGCAATCAAATATTCAATGGTCAATTCGAATTGCCCTTCGTTTGTCGCTGCGCGACGCTCCGCATATTTCGCCATCACATCCACTTCGATATTGACCGGGCTTCCCTGTGTCAGTGTATGCACATTTGTAACGGCATAAGTGTGGGGGATGACGGCAATCGTAACAACAGTTCCCTCAACGCGCGCGACTGTCAGGCTGATACCCTCGACTGTGATCGAGCCTTTTTCGACCACATAGCGCGCACACTCTTCTGGAATCTTCAGCTGCAGCCACCAGTCGGTTGCCGATCGGTTCGTGTCAACGGTCAGCGGCTCAAGAGATCGCACAATGCCCACGCCATCCACGTGCCCCTGCACGATGTGTCCGCCCAGCGGCGTACCCGCCGGAGTCGGTAATTCCAGGTTCACGATAGACCCCGGATGTAGACGCAGCAGGGAAGTGCGTGCGATGGTTTCGGCGGCCAGATCGGCGGCGAAAATACCACTATCCGTATTGATATCGAGCGCCGTCAGGCAGACGCCGCTGACCGCCACGCTATCTCCGACGTGCAAACGCTGGATAAGCGAATTCGGTCCCGCAACCTTGACTTGCGTGACGCCGCCGTGAACCTCAAAAGAGCGAATCGTGCCCGTGGTTTCGATCAAGCCAGTAAACATTTCGAGATCCATTTCAAGGAGATCGCCGTGTGAAGCCGAGCGCGACAGCCGCTTAATTCAAAATTAGGTCTGTCATTCTGAGCGTAGCGAAGAATCCAGAGAGTGATAGCAGCGATTATCATTCGCGCTCATTCTGGATTTTCACTGCGCCGAACTCGAGTAATTACGACCTCGCGGCTACGCGCTTTCCCAGGGGTTGTGGATATACCCCTCAACGCCGAAGTCTTCCCCCAATTCATGCAGATGATAGCTCCCTAGCCGGGTAGAAAAATAGGTGTTCGCTTCGAGCGACCGGACCACGGGAACCGCATCATCGCCATAAATTACGGGCGCATAAAACAAAAAAAGCTTGTCGACGATCTGGGCCGCCAGAGCGGAGGAATTAATCTGCGAACCGCCCTCTAGCATCACGCCGATCATTTCCATTTCCGCCAGCCGATCGATCACGGCTCGTATGGGAACTCTGCCGGTCGCCGGATCGGCAGCGAGCCGCTCCACCTGGATTCCACGAGCTTTCAGCGCCTTCGCTCGCTCTCGCGCCGCCTTGGTATGAAAGACGAGAACATCCTGGTTGGCGGTGCGCACCAGTTGGGAATCGAGGGAAAGCCTTAGCGAAGAGTCCAGCACGACGCGCAGAAAAGGCCGACGACGCTGCCTGCCGCTGCGGTCCGTCAGCAAAGGATCATCATTCAGAATGGTACCGATACCTGTCAGAATGGCGTCCGCGGCATGGCGCAACTCCTGCACCATTTCACGGGACCGATCGCCTGTGATCCAGTGAGTTGAGCCAGATGGAACGTGGTCCTTCGTCCGTGGCGGAGCAATGCGTCCATCCAGTGTCAGCCCGGCCTTCAGGGTCACAAAGGGACGGTGTGTCCGGATGAATTTTGCGAATGCCTCATTGATACGTCGCGCCGCCGCTTCCTTGACGCCAATCGTTAGCGAGACACCGGCTGACTGTAGCCGGTCCAGTCCGCGCCCGCTTACCTGCGGGTTAGGATCGCGCACCGCCGTCACCACTCGCGCCACGCCGGCCTCAATTAAAGCGTCCGCACAAGGTCCAGTGCGGCCATGGTGGCTGCATGGTTCCAGTGTGACGTAAGCCGTGGCGCCGCGCGCCTGCTCTCCTGCCTGTTTTAGCGCGACAATCTCAGCGTGGTCTTTGTCGGAGTAGACGTGAAACCCCTCCCCAACAACGGCGTCGCCTTTCACCAGCACACATCCAATTGCAGGATTCGGAGAAGCCAGGCCCACGGACTCCTCGGCAAGCGCAAGTGCGCGCTCCATCCAAAGCTCATCCGGGTTCGATGTGGTCCGGCTCATAATCTTGAACGATTGCTACGACAAATTTGTCATCCTGAGCGAAGCGAAGGACCTTGTGGTTCGTCGGGGTAGCAAGATAAAAATTGTCTCAACCCTCCAGCAGAGAATCTACAAACGCGCTGCTGTCGAACGGAATTAAATCTCCCATCTGTTCCCCTATTCCTACATAGCGCACCGGCAATTGCAACTCCCGTGCAATGGCGATGACGATCCCACCCTTGGCCGTGCCGTCCAGCTTGGTCAGCACAATACCGGAGACGGCTGCGGCCTTCGTAAACAGCCGGGCCTGCTGCAATCCATTCTGTCCCGTAGTCGCATCCATCACCAGCAAGGTCTGGTGTGGAGCGTCTGCGATAAAGCGCTGCGCCGTCCGGCGGATTTTATCCAACTCCGCCATCAGATTGTTTTTCGTGTGCAGCCTGCCCGCGGTGTCGACGATAAGGACATCGATGCCGCGGGCCTGCGCCGCCTGGAGCGCGTCGTAGAGGGCAGCCGAAGGGTCGCCGCCCTGGCGGGTGCGGATCATCTCCACGCCCGCGCGCTCACTCCATACCTGCAATTGCTCGATTGCCGCGGCGCGAAAAGTGTCCGCCGCGCACAGCAGGACCGATTTTCCCTGTTCGCGGAAGTAGGCAGCCAGCTTGCCGGTCGTCGTCGTCTTTCCGGTGCCGTTCACTCCGACCATCAGAATAATTTCCGGCTTTGCAGATGGAGTGCTTGGCGTCTGCGGCACGGAATTCAGAATGCGCAGCATTTCCAGCTTGAGCAGGCGGCGCAATTCCGCGCCATCGCGAATCTGCTGGCGCGAACTCTGTTGCCTCAGCTGGCCGATGATTTCCTGTGACGTTGTCACTCCAATATCAGAGGCGATAAGGGTGCTTTCCAGCTCCTCCAGCGCGGTTTCGTCCACCGGACGGGCCAGCGTCAGCAGGTCGTCCATCCGTTCCTGGAGATTGTCGCGGGTACGCGCGACTGCCTGCTTCATGCGGTCCATCAGGCCCGGTTTTTTCTCTGGAGTGTTAAAGAGTGACAGCATGAGGTGTGTGAGCGGCGCTCTACCTTCAGTGTATCAATCCGACAGGCTCAAATCGCGACGCTTTTCAGTTCGATGACACGCCGATGAGCGAAGATGTAACAGAAGTATCGGAAGCAACTGCGTCGAGCGACGCACGAGGATCTTCCATCGCCGGCATAATCTGGGCGCCTTCCTCTTCGGCGGAGTCATCGCGTTCCGGCAGCACGACATATCCAGCTGCGTAGGCGCGACAAAAAGCCTCGACAGCCCGCGCGTCAAATTTCTTGCCCGCCATGGTGCGAATGATTCGCAGCGCGTATTGTCCATCCATTGCGTCCTGGTAAGTACGATTGTGGGTCATGGCGTCGAAAGCATCGGCCACCGCAATGATGCGGGCCATCTGCGGGATCTCCTCCCCCTTTAATCCGTGGGGATATCCCGCGCCATCGATCGATTCGTGGTGGAGTTCTACGCCTGGAAGCAGGTCCGCAAAATCAAGCACGGGACGGAGCATGTCCGCCCCGCGAGTGGGATGGGTCTTCAGGATGGCAAATTCGTTTGCTGTCAGGTCCCCCGGTTTGGTCAGGATGTTCTGGTCCATGCCGATTTTCCCGATATCGTGCAGGAGCGCCGAAAAACGGATCCTCATGCTCTCCCGCGCGGACAAGCCGAGCTCAGTGCAAATTAGGGAAGAGTATTCCGCTACCCGCCCCGAATGCCCACGGGCGTAGAAGCTTTTCGTGCTCATCGATTCCGACATCGCTTCCACCAGTCGGACGAAAATAGCGTGGTGATCGCGCGAAAGCAGAATCCATTTGGCCAGCGACGTATCCGGACTCTCGTCCATGCTGCTCAGTTCCCGCGCCAGATCTTCAATCTCCGGCAGTCCGGTGCGGGCTGAGTCCAGTACGTATTCCCCCCGCCTGATCGCCTGGAGTGTCTCGAGGAAGCGGCGCATATTCCGGACAAACTCTAAAGTAACTCCCCAGCATTTGACCGCCAGGCCGGCGGCTAGCAGCGCCAGCGCTAATTCGATCGTCCGGTCGGACCAGGCGTGATCGTAAAAGAATGCACGACGGGCCAGCGCAATCGACATGATTCCTGCGCCCAGCGGAAGCAGCAGGGTCAGGTAAAGAGTTCGTAGCCATGGATTGCGCTTAATCTGCATTCGACTTTTCTAAATTGATATGCAATGTCTTTGTGGCTGACCTTGAGATACATGCCCAACGGTAACCTACACCGTACGTGGTGATATTACCTTGAGATGCACCAAACGCATTCTAGATACTTATGGAATGTTCGGAAGTATCCCGAATTGCACTTTTATTGGTGCAATCGCGGAACAAAATACCAAAGGAGAGATCAAGGGCTACTCGTCACGGCCGGGACGGGACATCAGCTCCCTCATCGCTTCTTTCGCCGAAATCTGCTCATTCAATACTGCGGCGACTTGTTCCGTAATTGGCATCTCGACGCACAACCGATGCGCCAGCCCCAGCGCGGCATGAGTCGTGCGTACCCCTTCCGCCACCTTGCCATTCATATCGGCAAGGATTTCCGGCAAACGGCGGCCGCTGCCCAGTTCCATTCCAACATTGCGGTTGCGAGACAACGCTCCCGTGCAGGTAAGCACTAGATCTCCCAGCCCGGCGAGCCCGGCCAAAGTCTCGCGTTTCCCTCCGCAGGCGAGCGCCAGGCGCGTCATTTCGGCGATACCGCGCGTCACCAAAGCGGCGACGCTGTTGTGCCCCAGTCCCAGACCGTGGGTCGCTCCTGCAGCGATCGCAATGACATTTTTCAGCGCTCCGCCAAGCTCCACCCCAACTACATCGTCGTTGGTATAAAGCCGCAGTGTCGGGCTGGCAAATTCGTCCTGGACTCGACTGGCGATTGCTGGGTCGGAGGAGGCAATCGTAATGGCCGTCGGGCTGCCCGAACCCACTTCCTGCGCAAACGATGGCCCACTCAGCACGCCGCAAGGCAAATGCAAGCCTCGCTGTTCCAACACTTCCGCTATCACCTGCGTCATACGGAGAAAGGTTCCATCTTCAATCCCTTTCGCGGCATTTACGATCAGCTGATTACCGGTAAGAAACGGCGCCATAACGAGGCAAACACTCCGTAAATGTTGCGACGGAACCGCCACAATGAGGATTTCGGCTTCTCCCATGGCTTCATTCAAATCCGTCGTCACGCGGATGGTTTCCGGAATCAAGAGCCCAGGAAGGTAAAAGCGGTTTTCGTGTGTCTGCTGGATGACGTCCGCCACTTGACGGGTGTGGGACCACATCGTGACGGTGTGGCCGCCGCGCCGCGCCAGCACCATTGCCAGAGCCGTTCCCCACGATCCTGTGCCCACGACAGCAATATGGCTCATATGGCGCTGCTTTCCTTGGCGCCAAAGCGGAATTCCGTTCCATGTAGCAACCGCTGGACGTTCTTCTTATGCTTGATGAGAATCACCGCCGGAACCAGCAGCGTGCTCGCGATAAAGATTGGCCCGCGTCCATAATGGATGCCTAACAGACGCGCCGCCAGCCAGACCCACACCGGAAATGAAGCAGCCGCAAGGATCGACGCCAGCGATACGTAACGAGTCAATAACGTAAAAACGATAAAAACTCCCAGCGCGGAGACGGCCGCCAGAGGAGCCAGCGCCAGGAAAACTCCCAATGCAGTGGCGACTCCTTTCCCGCCTTTGCCGCGAAGCCAGATTGGAAAAACATGTCCGATCACCGCGAACAACGCTCCAATGGAAGCGGTGTCGATGGCATGCGCTCCGGTGGCCAGGTGTCGAGCAATTTCAACCGCAACAAACCCCTTGCCCAGGTCGAGCAGAAGAGTCAGAATGCCCAGCCAGCGAGATCCGGAACGGATGACATTTGTAGCGCCGATATTGCCGCTGCCGGTCTGGCGGATGTCCTCTTTGCGAAACAGCAATACCAGCAAATAGCCGAACGGAATCGAGCCGAGCAAGTACGCAATCGCCGCTGCAATCCAATCCATTGTCATGGGAGTACGTTTCGAGTGTAGCAGCGGCGTGTTAAGAGGAGGATGAACTTCCTTGTGCGCCAGAGACCTGCGGCTCGGATTGCACCCATCCTAGAACAGTGGCCCGTCACATGCGCATTTGTAGGGCCATTGGCCCTTTGCGTGCTTTTATGTTCCACGTGGAACATTTTGCGGTGGAAGGGAAAACGACGAGAAAAATTGTTTGCCGGTCTCATGTGCGCAGGATAGAAACGGGTGCCCCATCCTAGTCGCGTTTTTTTGCGGCTAGGGTGGGATAGACGACGAACGATCACATGAACTTGCGGCGCAGCATATCGAGCGCCTGCTGGCTGGCCAGCCAGCGCACGCGTTCCCGGTCGCCGCGAAAATGCTTCTCGCAGACGCTGATCTCTTTACCGTCGTCCAGCGCAATGTACACCAGACCCACAGGCTTGGTCTCGGTGCCGCCCGCCGGTCCAGCAATGCCGGTGATGCCGACTCCAATGGTGGTCTGCGTGCGTCGGCGAATCCCGTAGGCAAGGGCTTCGGCAACTTCGCGGCTGACGGCGCCCTTCTCCTCGATCAAATCTTCCGGTACATCGGCGAACTGGATCTTTGTCGCGTCGGTATACACCACAGCTCCGCCAAGAAAAGACCGGGAACTGCCGCTGATACTGGTCAGCCGCTGGGCCACCAGTCCGCCGGTGCAGCTCTCGGCGACGGACACTGTCGCTCCCCGGATTCCCAAGTAATAGAGGACGATCTGTTCCAGCGATTCCCCTTGAGAGGAGAAGATGGCGTCTTCCATTTCCTCTTCCACGCGGCTGGCCAGCTCACTCACCCGGCCTTGCGCCACTTCGAGAATTGCCTTCGTGCAGAGCATGTGCAGCTGGATTTCGCCGGGCTTTGCCAGAATTGTCGTCTCCACATCGGTGAAGCGCGTATAGATCGGCGCCAGGCGCGCATCCACTTCAGACTCCGGCAGCATGGCGATCTGGAGAACGCGCCGCGCAATGTGGCGGGGCGGCAGCGTTGCCGTCAGGCGAGGCAAACACTCCGCGAGAAACATCGGTTTCAACTCCGCAGGAGGCCCCGGCAGCAGAATCACAATCTTCCGATGTTCTCCGCGTACGGTGTCCAGCCACTGCCCCGGCGCGGTGCCGTTGGGGTTCGGCAGGACCTCCGCGCCTTCGATCAGATCGGCCTGTTTTGTGTTGTTGCCAGGCATGCTGGAGCGCCGCTCGGCAAAGCGCTTGTAGAGCGCCGCGAGCAGGTCGCCATTACGGCGCACGCGCACGCCTAACGCCGCAGCCACGGCTTCTCTCGTCAGGTCGTCCTCCGTCGGTCCCAGGCCTCCCATGACGAGCACTATGTCCGTTCGTCCCAAGGCTACGGAGACAGCCTGCGTGAGATGGGCCTGACGATCGCCAACAATTGTCTTGAAGACGACAGTGACTCCCAGGCTGTTCAACTGCTCGGTGAGAAAAAGCGAGTTTGTGTCCTGGCGAAAAGGGGTGAGAAGCTCCGAGCCGACGGCGATGATTTCTGCGAACATGTGTGAGCAGGTAGAACGTACAGTAAAGCAATGTTCGTCATTCTGAGCGCAGCGAAGAATCCAGAGAATGCTGGCTGGGCCGGCACTGCCTGGACCTTCCATTCCGCGGGTGCCCCACCTTTGCGTAGCTAAGATGGGTGATGTTTACCGCAGCAACCGACCGGCAACATCCAATCCCACATGATAAACGGTGTCTCTGGTGGCCAGCACCGCATCCCCTTCGGGCAGGAATGCCAGGCCCACGATCCCCGACCCAGAGACAACCAGTGACGCTTCCCGCTTGGGTGTGATCTTCACCACGCCACGCCGGCCATGCAGGGAAGCGGCGACATAAAGGTTCCCATCTACATCGAAGGCCATGCCTTGCGGACGACCCAATCCGGTGTAAAAACCGGAGATTCCCCCGTCCGGCTCAATCGCGTGGATGGTTTCATTTGCCGAAGTTGTCGGCCCGCTGACCAGCAAGGTTCCGCTGTCGTTGAATGCCAGGTGATAGGCGGAAACGCTCGGCTCCAATGTGGCGAATACGAAGACCTGGCGGTTCTGCGTGATCTTGAAAATGGTCCCACTTCGGTCGCCAACGTAGAGCAGTCCCTCGCGATCGAAGGCCACGCCGGTGGCGATTCCCATGCCTTCGGCAAACACAGACTTTGCTCCACTCGGAGTGATGCGGTACACAGTGCCTTCATGTCGGGAGGAGACATAGAGATTGCCATCGCCGTCGAGCGCCAATCCGGTCGCATTCAAAATGCCTGTGACGAAAGGCCGCGTCTGGTATTCAGCGTCGACCTGGAAAACCGACACCGGTGCCTGCTGTCCTCGCGCGCCGGAAAAGGCTACATAGACATTTCCGTCGGCGTCGGCCACCGGATTCGCCACCGGATCCATATTCTCGGCAATCGCTACTCCCACGGACAACGGCATCGCATTGCTGACATGCCCTTCAGTCCGCAACTGCACGTTTCCGGAGATGGTTCCCTGCGGCACATGCAGCAACACTCTGGAGGCGCGGCTCATGGTGACCGGTGCGCGCTGCTCCCCGATAGTTGCGGCAGGTTGTCGGAAGCCTTGGGGCGTCAGCGCCTGGCCATGCACTTCCACCTCGCCGCCCGGCAGGACCGCTGGAGGTGTAATCGATGCGATGTGCGGAGAGTGTGCCGTCGAGTGGATGCCAATCTTCATAGAGAAAACCTCCTGCATTTTCATAGCGTGGTGATCGCGCGTTCGTCGAAGATGATGATTTTTCATCCCGACCGGAGCGGAGCGAAGTGGAGGGACCTGCGGTTTCAGCAGTTAGTCTCGAGGACATTCGCAAAGCCGATAAACTCTCTGAACACTGGACTCTGGCCATGATTACAGATAGCGGCTGGCAAGCCATACCAGGATCATCGCGTACACCCCGGCTGCCACATCATCCATCATGATGCCGAATCCGCTATGCATCCTGTCAAATTGTCGCGCCGGCGGCGGCTTCAGAATATCGAAAACGCGAAACAGCAGAAAAGCCAGCAGCCATACCCGTGGTACAGTTGTCGCGCCAATCAGCGCAATCCATTGGCCTACAACTTCGTCGAGCACCACGAAGCTGGGATCTTCGGCGCCGGCTTCTCGTGCCACAATTGCCGACGCTGGAATCCCGGCGAAAAGAACAATAAGTGCCGCAATCGCGGTGCCGATTGCCAGATGTCCGCGAGTAGGATGCGCCCAATGCGCCGCTGCCAACCATAGCAGCAATCCAGCCGCCGAACCCCATGTGCCCGGCCCCGGACGCAAGTAGCCGGTGCCAAAAAATGTTCCCAGAGCCCAGGCCCAACCCGTCCTGGGTTTGCTCATTTAGGCTCTCTCATCTATTCGTCATCATCTCGACTACGTCCGCTCCGGTGTATCTCATCCAGCCCTTCGAGCACTTCCGGGTCCAGGATGGGCGAAGAGATACGGTACGCGCCGCTCGCCCATTTGCCCAAGTCGATGATGCGGCAACGGTCGCTGCAAAAGGGCATATTAGGGTCATCGCGCAGCACCAGCGTGCCGCAGGTAGGGCATCGCAGGGCCGACGTGACTATATTTTTCTTTTCCAATCCGGTGTTTTTCTTCTTCGTCATGATGAACCTCAAAATGTAACCTTTTTAGTTACATATCAACGTCCGTCATTCTGAGCGCAGCGAATAATCAAGAGAATTTCGCTTGGCTCGAGCTGCGATCCCTTTCTGGATTCCCCGCTGCGCTCAGAATGACATTTCTTTAGAGTTCCTGCGAGCTGTCAAAATCCTCAATTCACAATACGCGCAACCAGGTCGTAATCGTGAGCTTCCGTGATCTCGCAATGATAAAAGCTTCCCGGCTGCAATAATTCGTGTGATCCAAAATCATTGATCAGAATCTTGCCGTCGATTTCCGGCGCGTGCATCGCTGCTCTCCCTTGCCATAGCAGCGAAGTCTCCTCGCTCTCGCCTTCCACCAGCACATCGAAGTTGCGGCCTATCTGGGCTGCTCTTGCGTTGCGGCTGATCTGCAACTGGTTCCGCATCAGCTTGCGCTGGCGCGCGGCAATCGTCCGCTTTGGCACTTTTCCATCGAGCGAATACGCCGCCGAACCCTCCTCGTCGGAGTATTCGAAAACTCCCATCCAGTCGAAGCGCGCCTCTTTGACAAAATCCTGCAGCAGGTCGAAATCAGCTTCAGTCTCACCGGGAAATCCGGCAATGAATGAGGTCCGCAGCGTAATGTTCGGCATCGTCATCCGTACCCGCTCAATCATCTTCAAGAAAATATCCGCGCCGCCGCCGCGCTTCATGCGCTTCAATACATTCGGGGCTGCATGCTGTAGCGGAACATCGAGATATTTGCAGATGTTCTCGTGCCGCGCCATCGTATCGAGCAATGCCGGCGTTACTTTATTGGGGTAGGCATACAGGAAACGCAGCCAACGTAGACCCTCCACCTGCGCCAGGCGGTCGAGCAGCTGCGCCAGCCCATCTTTCATTCCAAAATCTTCGCCATAGCAGGTCGTGTCCTGGCCGATCAGCGTGACTTCCTGGACGCCTTCTGCAGCCAGGCGCTCCACCTCGGCCACAACGGACTCGAATCGGCGCGAACGGAACTTGCCGCGCAATTGCGGAATAATGCAGAAGCCGCAAGGATGATCGCAGCCTTCAGCGATTTTTACATAGGCGGAACTACGTGCCGTGGTCCGCAGGCGGGGCGTATGTTCGTCATATAGATAGTTCGGCAGGTCGGCAATCGCGCCATCCCAACTGTCGCGCGAGAAACGGCCCTGCCGCTCACGATGATCGCCTTCCGCGCGATGTGAAATGGCGGTTTCGACGGATGGCAAAATTCTAAAGGGTGAATCGGAGGCGACGTCGTTCCCAACTCTGCGCTGCGCCCCGATTCCGGCGGCGGCAAGAATCTGCTCCAGCTCTCCGGTGCCAACAACGGCATCCACTTCCGGAATGTTCTTCTGGATTTCCTCGCGATAGCGCTCGACCATGCAACCCGCGACCACCAGGCGCTTCGCCTTGCCGTCGGTTTTATGCCGGGCCATTTCCAAAATCGCATCGACCGATTCCTGCTTCGCCTTGTCGATGAAGGAGCAGGTATTCACCACCAGCACGTCCGCATCTTCGGCGTCAGAGGTGATCGTTGCGCCGGCCTGCGCCAGAATCCCCATCATCACTTCGCTGTCGACCAGGTTCTTCGGACAGCCCAGGCTGACAAAGCCAACCTTCGGCGCTGCTGTGTTGATAGCCTCCGCGCTGGCTGCGGTTCCAAACGTGCGTATTTCCATACTATTCACATCTTCTATTCTACCAATGCATCCGCAACCGTCCTGGTTTCGCAGTCAAGGCCCGGTGGTATCATCAAACCTGTGCCGGGTCCTACGCGACGCAATCCCGCCAACCCCGCCAGGTCCGGAAGGAAGCAACGGCAACGGGCTCATGCGTGTGCAGTGGGTCACCCGGCGCTTCAAAAGCATCTGCCGCATCAGTCTTCCCCGCGCTGGACTCTCATAAATATTTCCCGTTTGCATGTAGAAGACAGGAATTTCAATTTTTCTAAAGGACATTCCGTTGAATTTTGATCTTCGTCCGCGGCAGATGCTCCGCGCCAAAATAAGTTCGCTCGGCACCTACGTGCCCCCACGCCTTTTGACGAACGCCGACCTGGAAAAGATGGTCGATACTCGCGATGAATGGATCGTGGAACGAACAGGCATCCGTCAACGGCACCTCGTGGAGGAAGGCGTGGCGACGAGCGATCTGGCAGTTGAGGCGGCACGCCGTTGTCTCGCGGAGCGCGGCGTCGAGCCCAGCGAAGTGGAGGCCATCATCGTCGCCACGGTCACACCGGACATGTTATTCCCCTCCACCGCCTGTCTGGTGCAGCATAAGCTGGGCGCGCAGGGCGCGTGGGGATTTGATCTTTCGGCCGCCTGTTGCGGTTTCGTTTACGCGCTTCAGGTAGGGGCGAAGCTGGTGGAGTCCGGAGCGCACAAAAAGGTGCTGGTGATCGGGGCCGATGTCATGTCCTCCATCATCGATTACACCGACCGCGCCACCTGCATCATTTTCGGCGATGGGGCCGGCGCCGTTTTGCTGGAACCGGCGAAAGAAGGTGAGATCGGCCTGATCGATTATCTGCACGAGATTGACGGCTCCGGGGGCGCCTCCTTATATATGCCCGGCGGCGGCAGCCTGCACCCGCCAACCGCTGAAACAGTGGCGAAAAAGATGCATTATGTCCATCAGGATGGGCAGGCTGTCTACAAATTCGCCGTCCGGAAAATGTCTGAGGCCACAGAAAAATTGCTCGAACGAAACAATGTTTCCGGAAGCGATCTCGACTGCTTCATCCCGCACCAGGCCAACAAGCGAATCATCGTTTCCACCGCCGAACGATTGGGAATGGCGCCGGAGCGCGTCATTATCAATATCGATCGTTACGGCAACACCACGGCCGGCACCATTCCGCTGGCAATGCAAACGGCGCGGGAAGAAGACCGCCTGCGAAAGGGCGACCTGGTTCTGCTGGCTTCGGTGGGCGCGGGCTATACGGTCGGAACCTGCCTGCTGCGCTGGGAAATTTAAGACAATCGACTACAGGAATCGCGCCGCTTGCTACACAATCGAGCGCACCACGCCGCCATCCACGCGCAGAGCCGCGCCGTTCGTCGCGGAAGATCGTGGACTGGCGATGTAGGTGACCATGGCGGCCACTTCTTCGACGGCGGCGAATCGGCGAAGCAGGGATGAAGGGCGCGTGTTTTCAAAGAATTCTTTTTCCACTTGCCCGACGGAGATGTTGCGATGTTTCGCCATGTCTTCCACGAAGTCTCCAACGCCTTCCGATCGCGTCGGCCCTGGAAGCACGCTGTTGACAGTGACGCCGGTTCCTGCAACCGATTCCGCCAGACCGCGTGCAATGGCCAGCTGGGCGGTTTTCGTCATGCCGTAGTGGATCATTTCGACCGGAATCTGCACGGCGGATTCGCTCGACATGAAGATGATGCGTCCCCAGTTCTTGCGGAGCATGCCTGGTAAATATTGCCGAGACAGGCGTACGCCACTCAGCACGTTGACTTCAAAAAAACGCAGCCAATCTGCGTCTGTAATGGCGGAAAACTCCTTTGGTTCAAAAATTCCAAGATTGTTGATGAGGATGTCGACTTCGAGCAGTTTTTGGAAAAGTGCGTCTGTGCCGGAGGAGTTTCCGAGATCGGCGGCAATACCGGTTACCTTGCCTTTCGGCTTGGACGCCTGGATGTTTTCCACCGCCTTCTGCACGCGTTCGCGCGAACGCCCGTTCACGGTCACATTTGCGCCTTCCTGCGCAAGTTCTCTGGCGATGGCGAAGCCGATGCCCGCCGTGGAACCGCTTACCAGAGCAGTTTTTCCTGCAAGCTGCAAATCCATGAGTCTACCTCCAACGTGAGCTGCTAGCGGTTAGATTCCGACCGTCACCATAATGATGCAGAGAGAGAGTGTGTGCAGCAAACGCGACGAGAATCGAGGTCAGCACAAGAACGGTTGCAGTGGATGGTAATTGCTCAAAATAACTATTTCGAGCATTCAGGATTGGATGTCTGCATCTCAAAGTATTGTGGTGAATTGAACATTTCGACACGGGAACTCTCGATTATGAAGAATGAATTTCTCCGCTACTCCTCAAGCCATTCGGATTTTCAGGCTCTCTCATGCTGGGTCGAACTGGATGGCACGTTGCAAGCCGCCAAAGTTGGCGAACCTCTGGTCGAGGTGTTGAACCGGGCGGGCAGAATCATTCCCCAGGTGTGCTATCACCCGCAATTAGGCCCCATTGAGACCTGCGACACCTGCATGGTAGAGGTGAATGGAAAACTGGTTCGGGCCTGCGGAATGCCCGTTGCCGCCGACCTGGTTGTTGTCACCGAAGGGGAGCGCGTGGATGTGGCGCAACGCGAGGCCTTCGATCGAATTCTCGGCAACCACATGTTGTACTGCACGGTATGCGATAACAACAACGAAAATTGCACCGTGCATAACACCACCGCGCTCCTGGATGTGAAGCATCAGAAACGCCCCTACCTGCCGAAGCCTTACGAGATCGATAACAGTAATCCCTTCTACCGCTACGATCCGGACCAGTGCATCCTCTGTGGCAGATGCGTGGAGGCATGCCAGAACGTGCAGGTGAATGAAACGCTTTCGATCAATTGGGAGGCAAAGCATCCGCGGGTTCTGTGGGATGGTGGAGAAACCATTGCGGGATCCAGTTGTGTTTCCTGCGGGCACTGCGTGACCGTGTGCCCATGCAATGCGTTGATGGAAAAATCCATGATCGGGCACGCGGGATATTTTACGGACCTACCTGCGAAAACGCTCGACAACATGATCGATGTGGTGAAAGGCATCGAGCCGGAAATTGGATACAGCCCCATCCTTGCCGTCTCGCAGATCGAAGCCAGGATGCGTGAGGAGCGGGTCCGCAAGACGAAAACGGTCTGCACCTACTGCGGTGTCGGCTGCACATTCGATGTATGGACGAAGGACCGTCACATCCTGAAAATCGAGCCGGGGGAAGGTCCCTCGAACGGCATCTCCACCTGCGTAAAGGGGAAGTTCGGCTGGGATTTTGTGAATGCCGAAGACCGCTTGACGAAGCCACTGATCCGCAACGGCGACACGTTTCGGGAAGCCAGTTGGGAAGAGGCAATGCGGTTGATTGCGGAGAAGTTGACCTCGATAAAAAATACCGATGGGCCGGATGCAATTGGCCTGATTGCCTCCTCAAAATGCACGAACGAGGAAAGCTATCTGATGCAGAAGCTGGCGCGGGCGGTGATTGGCACGAACAACATCGACAACTGTTCGCGGTACTGCCAGACGCCGGCCACCAAAGGGCTCGCCCATACCGTTAAGTACGGAGGCGATTCCGGATCGATCGCCGATATCGAAAAGGCCGCGCTGGTTGTCATCATCGGCAGCAACACGGCGGAAAGTCATCCGGTCCTCGCGACGAGGATCAAGCGCTCTCATAAACTGCGCGGGCAGCGGATGATTGTGGCGGATTTACGCGAACACGAAATGGCCCGTCGCGCCGATATTTTAATCCGGCCCAACCCAAGCACGGACCTGGTGTGGCTATCCGCCGTTGCCAAGTACATCCTCGATAACAATCTAGCGAAAATGGAATTTATCGAGCGCTGGGTAAACGGGCTTGCGGAATATCAGGCTAGCCTCGCGCCTTTCAGCATGGAATTTGCCGAGCGCGTCACCGGCATTCCTGAAAAAACGTTAAGGCAGGTTGCCCATGAAATTGCCCAGGCCGAGAGTGTCTGCATCCTGTGGGCCATGGGGGTGACGCAGCATTGTGGAGGCTCCGATACGTCTACTGCAATTTCGAATCTGCTGCTGATTACCGGCAACTATATGCGTCCCGGCACGGGAGCGTATCCGTTGCGCGGTCACAACAATGTGCAGGGCGCGAGCGATTTTGGCTCGATGCCGGACGTTTTCTCCGGCTACCAAAAAGTGGAAGATCCCGAAGTGATCGCGCATTTTGAGCAGGGCTGGAGTGTGAAGCTGCCAACGTCAAAGGGTCTGGATAATCACGAGATGATCGACGCCATTCATAACGGAAAATTGAAGGCGATGTATGTGAAAGGCGAAGACACGATCACTTCCGATGCCAATGAATTGGACGTTTCAGCGGCGCTCAAAAAGCTGGAGTTTTTCGTGGTCCAGGATCTAATTCTGAGCGAGACGGCGCGTTATGCCGATGTAGTTCTGCCGGCTTGTCCGAGTCTTGAAAAGGAAGGAACGTTTACCAGCACGGAACGGCGCATTCAACGGCTGTATCAGGTGTGGGAGCCGTTGGGAGAAAGTAAGCCGGACTGGCGCATTATTCAGGAGATTGCAAATGCCTTGGGCGCCGACTGGAAGTACGAGCATCCGTCTCAAATTATGGATGAGGCTGCGTCCCTGACACCGCTGTTTGCCGGGGTCAACTACGAACGCCTGGAAGGCTATAAGTCGCTGCAATGGCCGGTTGCTGCCGACGGTTCCGATCAGCCGCTTCTCTTCACGGAGAAATTTCCTTTCCCCGACGGAAAAGCCAAGTTGCACGGCGTGGAGTGGGAAGAGCCTTGCGAGAAAAAAGATGAGGAGTTCGATCTTCATTTGAACAACGGGCGTCTATTGGAACACTTTGAAGCGGGCAATATGACTTTCCGCTCGAAGGGCATCATGAAGGAGACGCCGCATCAGTTTCTTGAAGTTTCTCCGGAGCTGGCCTCGGAGCGAGACATAACCACCGGTCGCTGGGTACGATTGCGTTCAAGATACGGGCAGACGAAGGTGCAAGTGCTGGTGACAGACCGCGTCCAGGGCAAGCAACTGTATCTGCCGCTGAATTCGGTGGCCGAGCCGGTGAATCGGCTTACGGGCAGCGGCACCGACCGCGCAACGCACACGCCCGCTTACAAAGAGACGGCTGTGCAGATGATCCCAATGTCGGAGCAGGGTCTTTCGCCGCTGCCGCGGACGAACTTTCGCTTCGGACATCCCACGCCGCAAAATGGAGTGGAGGTCGAGCGCAAATGGCGGCGCGGCGATTATCGGCTGCCGGGTACGGCTGCGGGCGACAAACTTGTACAGATCGAAAATAAACGGGTTTAAGGAGGGTCGTTTGGCAGAACCGATTCGTACCTACACACCGAAACGTGACGTGCGCGAGGAGCTGAGGCGCAAAGTTGAAAGTGCGCCGATCGATCACGCCGAGGCGGTGCTTGCCGCTTACGAGTTGTTGCAGGAGGCGCAGGATCACGGCGTTCTCGACACGCTGCGTGGCGCGATTGGGGTTGGCGAGGCATTCATTAGCAAAGCCAGCGAGTACGCCAACACCCCGGAGGGTATCCGCCTGATGCGCAATGCATTGGCCTTGGCGCGAATGCTTGGCGAACTCGACCCCGCGATTCTGGATGCAGCGGCAAAGGCCCTCTCACGCACCCACCGCAATGAGGAAGAAGACCCGCGACCGCCATCGCTTCTGCAAACTCTGCAGCGGCTAACTGGGCCAGACAGCCGAAGAGCGCTGGCAACGGCGGCGAAATTTTCAGAATCGTTTGGCAGCGCATTGAATGCTGGCCCGAGCGGCTCGACTGACCAACGTAATGCGCGATCCGCCAGCGGGATCGCCGTGCCGGTAGTTTTCTCAGCCGTAATTATTATGCTTGCGAGTTTCTGGATCGGTCGCCGCAGCTCATCCAATTGAGCAGGCGTGTGCATTTGCTATCGCCGCATGGATGTCAACGGGGCGCTGATACTTTCCAGTGACTGCCTTTCCGCTTTCACGCCGATACAAAGTTCGACCACGCCAGCGCCCACCATCAGCGCGGCGCCCATGACATAGCCCCAGAACACAGCGAGCCGCGACCCGGTTCCGATCAAATACCCGAACAGCAGCGGCGCGCCAACTCCACCCACAAGGGTTCCGATGGCATAAAACAATGAGATCGCCATACCGCGTATTTCCAAAGGGAAAATCTCACTGACTGTGAGATAGGCGGAGCTGGCGGCGCAGGACGCTATGAAAAAAATGATGGTCCACGCAATCGATTGCGTGGTTGCAGTCAATACTCCGCGCACAAACAACCAGCCGGTAAGGGCGAGCAGAATTCCCGAGACAGAATATGTCAGTACGATCATGGGCTTTCGACCGACGGAGTCAAATAGGTGGCCGAGAAGGATGGGACCGAGAACGTTACCAAGAGAAAATGGCAGCAGATACATGCCGACTCGACCTGCCGGCACTCCATAAAAACGAATTAGAAGAAGGGCATATGTAAAAAAGATGGCGTTATAAAAGAACGCCTGCGCCACCATCAGCGTAAGGCCCAGGAGCGAGCGTTTCATATTCTGACGAAACATCGCGTCCCAGATTTCCTTCCACGGAGTGTGGTCCCGCACGTGGATCATTAAAGGGTGGTCTTCCGGCAGAGGCAGAGGTTTCCCAGTTTCATGAACGATCGTTTCTTCTATCTCGCCCACAATGCGTTCGGCTTCTTCATGCCGGCCATGGGTCATCAGCCAGCGTGGACTTTCGGGAATGAAATGACGGACCAGGAGGATGATCAACCCGAGAAAAGCGCCGATGCCAAAGGCGAATCGCCAGCCTTCTGTCGCCGGAAGCATACGGCCACTGAGGAGAATGACGGTGGCGCCCGCTCCCAGTGCGGCACCTGCCCAATAGGTGGAGTTGATAATCAAGTCTGTTCTGCCGCGAACGCGGGCTGGGATCAACTCATCAATAGCGGAATTGATGGCGGCATATTCACCGCCGATGCCCATTCCAGTCAGCGTGCGAAATATCAGGTAACTGGAAAAATTCCAGCTACAGGCGGTGAGCAGGGTCGCAACCAGATACAAGCTGAGTGTGATGGTAAACAGCTTCTTCCGCCCCAGCCGGTCGGTGGCGTAGCCGAACCCCAAGGCTCCGACGACGGCGCCGATCAAGTAGACCGTAGCTGTCGCTCCCACCTGGGCGTCATTGATGTGGAAGCTTTGCTTCAGCACGCCGCCAATAGCGCCCGCTAGCGTGACTTCGAGCCCATCCAGAATCCAGGTGACGCCGAGACCGCAGACGATCAGCCAATGCCATCGCGCCCATGGCAGACGATCCATGCGGCAGGGTATATTCGTTTCAATTTGTGGCGTACTTGGCATAGCACTTCAATAAGGATTTCTGAGACGTCTTCATGAGATGCAATCCAGCGGATCGAGCGCCGGAGCGCGCGCGCCCTTGATGATCGTCAAAACATATAGAAATATTTTCGCGGAAATTCTTTGTCATGGCAGCCCTTGAGCACACTCTGGAATCTCATTCCGTGTGGGAATGTCGCAAAAAGTGGAGATCGTTCATGGCACGTCCGTACTGGTCTGGACACATTCAGATTTCATTGGTTTCATTCGGCGTTTCGTTATTCCCCGCGACAGAGACGGCGAGCGAAATCGCGTTGCATCAGATCGACCGGAAAACAGGCGAGAGGATTCGGCACAAAAATGTTTCTGAGGATCGAGGCGCCGTGGACCGCGCCGACATCATCAAAGGATACGAATTTCGCAAGGGCGAATATGTGACGATTGAACCCGAGGAAATTGCTCACCTGCGAATTCCGAGTAAAAAAACGCTGGAGATTGTGCAGTTCGTCGATATCGACGAGATCGATCGCGAGTTCTTTGAGAAGCCCTATTTTGTGGTTCCGGAAAGCGGCGCGCAGGCGCAGGCGTTTGCGGTGATCCAGAAAGCGCTGCGCGAGAGCGGCAAGGCAGGCCTGGGCGAAGCTGCTTTTGCCGGGCGCGAACACTTGATTGCACTGATGCCGCCGAACGACCCAAAATCGCGCGGTCTGATGGCGTACACCATGCGGTATGGGGAAGAGCTTCGCGACGCGTCCAAATATTTTTCCGACATAAAAGATGTGGACATCGATAAAGATCAACTTGCCCTGGCGAAGGAACTGATCCGGCGCAACACGGCTAAGTTCAATCCGACGAAATTTGTCGACGATTATGAGGTCGCGCTGCGTGAATTGATCGATGCGAAGATCGAGCACCAGCCGATACCACAGGAAGAGAAAGCACCGAAACGGGCCAAGGTCATCAATCTCATGGATGCGTTGCGGAAAAGCGTGGGCGAGCAGGATTCCTCGAGTGGCAGCCATAAGCCGCACACCTCCAAACGAGCGGCGGAGGGTAAGTCGAAGTCCGGGAGCGGCGGCTTGAAGCTGGTCAAACCCGCCGTACGCCGCAAGCGGACGGCATAAAGAAATGCCGACCGCCACGCCAAAAAAACGCGGCTCCAAGATCCGCGATAGCTCCAGCACTCGCAATTCTGCTGTGCGACATTCGAACGCGATCGATGAACAGCTCGACCGATACCGCGAAATGCGGAACTTCGATGTGACTGCTGAACCCAAGGGCGGTACCAAAACGCCCGCCTCCGGGAAGGACAGCAAACTGCCATTCGTCATTCAGAAGCACGCGGCTACCCGCCTGCATTATGATTTTCGCCTCGGCTGGCGCGGGGTTTTGAAGAGTTGGGCGGTGACCAAAGGTCCAAGCTATTACCCAGGCGATAAGCGGCTGGCAGTCCAGGTGGAAGACCACCCAATCGAATACGGCGGTTTTGAAGGCATCATTCCCAAAGGGCAATATGGCGGAGGGACCGTCATGCTGTGGGACGAGGGGACTTGGGCACCTCACGGAAATGCGGATGAAGGGTTGGCGAAGGGCCGGCTCAAATTCACCCTGTATGGCAAGAAGCTGCATGGGGATTGGGCGCTGATCCGTATGGGAGGGAAGGCGGCGGAGGAGAAAAAGCCCAATTGGCTGCTGATTAAAGAACACGACAAATATGAGCGGAGTGTGACCGATCCATGTGTGACTGATGAGGAGCCCGACAGCGTTGTTACCGGACGCGATCTCGATGCGATTGCCGAGAACCAGGACCATGTATGGGGTTCACAGGGTAGCCGGAAATCGGAAGTGAAGAGCACTTCAGCCTCTGCAAAAAAGCAAGCTGCGACGGAGGCGAAGGGTGCGGTTCGCGAGCGGCGAGCAGACAAGTCCGCGAAAGCGGCCGGCATGGACGGCGCGTTGCGTGGTGTCGCGAAAGAAGCCCTGCCGAAATTTGTGCCGCCGCAACTTGCTTTGCAGGTAAGCGAAGCTCCCGAGGGCGCGGAGTGGATCCATGAATTGAAACTGGATGGTTATCGTATGCAGGGCCGGATTGAGCACCCTAAAAGCCCTGCATCTGCGCCCGTGAAGTTGATCACGCGAGGCGGCCTGGATTGGACCCATCGCATGCCGGACATCGCGCGCTCGCTGGCGGAATTGCCGGTCAATAGCGCGTTGCTCGACGGCGAAGTGGTGGTGTTCGATGAAAATGGCGGGACCAGTTTTGCGCTATTGCAAGCGGCATTTCAGGAGGGAAAGAAACAACAGCTGACTTATGTTGTGTTCGACCTGCTGCATCTCGAGGGACACAACCTGCGAGGCCTGCCATTGGAACGCAGAAAGCAAATGCTGCAGGAGTTGCTGGCTGATCCGGAAGATCAAGATACAGTCCGCTTCAGCGAACATCTGGGGATGCGCGGCCATGAAATTTTTCGGAAGGCATGCGAATTAGGTGCGGAGGGCATTGTCTCGAAGAGAACATCCGCACCTTATAGCTCCGGCAGAAATGGAACGTGGCTGAAGATCAAGTGCGTTCGCCAGCAGGAATTTGTTATCGGAGGATTTACGCCGCCGTCGAAGAGTGGGGTCGGAATTGGCGCTCTCCTGCTGGGGTACTACCGCGATGGCGAGCTGGTGTACGCGGGGCGTACCGGTACGGGATTTACGCAGAAGATGCGGAAAAATATGCGCGCGATGCTGGACAAGGTGAAACAGGAGCGTCCACCGTTCGCTTCGTTGCCTTCCGGCGCTGCTCGTGACGCGAGGTGGGTCGAGCCGAAATTTGTGTGCGAGGTGAATTTTGCTACATGGACCGCCGACAATCTTGTTCGTCAGGCATCCTTCCAGGGATTGCGTGAAGATAAACCCGCGAAGGAAGTGAAGCGCGAGATTCCCATTAACCTGGAGGATGCCGTAGAGGCTCCCGATGGCGACAGCGAGCCGAAGCAATCCACAAAGGCTGGGAAAAAAGAAAACGTAAAACCGGCTGCGGCACGCCTCGAAAACAAAAGTCGAAGTTCCAAAAAGAGCACTTCGCGAGATGAACCTTTTCCAATTGCTTTAACGCATCCAGACAAGCAGGTGGATTCGGAAACCAAGCTGACCAAGCGCGATTTGGCGGATTATTTCTGGGCAGTCCGCGAGCACATGCTGCCCCATATTGCGGAGCGGCCGCTCAGCATTGTTCGTTGCCCGCAGGGAAGCACGCAGCCATGTTTTTTTCAGAAGCATGTGACCGGAAATCTGCCGGAAGGGATTGAAGGAATCGACATTCGTGGCCGAAAGAGCGGGGAGATCGAGACATACATCACCTTGTCGACTCCCTTAGCGTTAGCGGGGCTGGCGCAGATGGGAGTGCTGGAAATTCACCCGTGGGGTTCAAGCAACAGCGACATTGAGAAACCGAACATGTTGATTTTCGATCTCGATCCGGACGAGGCAATCAGCTGGGCGACGTTGGCGGAGAGCGCACGGGAAGTGCGTTCGCGGCTGCGGCAATGCAAGCTGGAGAGCTTTTTAAAAACGACCGGAGGAAAGGGTCTGCATGTTGTGGCTCCTATCGAGCCGAAACACGAGTGGCCTGTCGTCAAGAATTTCGCACTGGCATTTGCGAGCCAAATGGAAGCGGAAAACCGGCAGCTATATCTTACGAAAATGACGAAGGCGGCACGGAAAGGAAAAATTTACATCGACTATTTGCGGAACGAACGCGGGGCCACATCGATCGCGCCTTATTCTCCTCGCGCGCGGCACGGTGCGCCGGTAGCCGCTCCTCTCGATTGGAAAGAACTCGATGAGAAGAAAGTGCCTCGGTTCCTGGTTGCGGACTTTGAAGGATGGAAAGCACGCCTTCGCCACGACCCGTGGAAGGCGATGCTGACCAAACGCCAGTCGCTGCGAGAAGATATTCTGGCGCGGTTTACTTCCGGTCGGGCGTCCGATTGACGTCGTTCGGCGCAGAAGGATTGATTTGCCCTTTTCTGGTCTCGGGCGTTGGGCTTTGGAGGGCCGTATCACCCGGACCGGCGGTGCCTGGATTCTTGCCATCATATCCGGAAGGCTGGACAGCGTGTTCTTGCATATCTTTCCGGTTTTCAACCTTGTCTTTTTCGTCGGAGCCCATTTATTCATCCTTCATCGTTGAATGTTTTCGAGCGCTGGTGGTGTGGATGCTCTCAGGCGAAAATGGTTGGCTCAGACGTGCCGTGGCGATCGCGAGCGGCGGACGTGCCGTACATTTCTAGCGACCGCGGATTATTTGTATGAGCAGCCAGCCGTTTAACACCGCAATCAGGATCGCTGCCGCCCAGCCCAGGACGCGGAGCCATGGGCGGTTGACGAACTGACCCATTTTGCGCCGGTCGCTGGTGAAGGCAACGAGGGGAAAGACGGCAAAACTTAGCTGCATGCTGAGAACGACCTGGCTCAACAAAAGCAATTTCGATGTGCCGGACTTTCCCCAGAGTATGGTCACTATCACGGCCGGGATGATGGCGAGAAGCCGGGTGATCAGGCGCCGCTGCCAGGGCGGAAGATGTAGTTCAAGAAAGCCTTCCATCACCACCTGCCCGGCGAGCGTTCCTGTGAGCGTGGAATTTTGCCCGGAAGCGAGCAGCGCGATTGCAAACATCGTGCTGGCGCCTGTAACCCCCAGCAACGGCGTTAGAAGTTTATAGGCATCGCTGATCTCGGCAACCCGGTTATGGCCGGAGCTATGAAAAACGGCGGCGGCAACAATCAGTATCGCGGCATTCACGAACAATGCCATCGTCAACGCCGCCGCTGAATCGAAGCTGGCCAGCCAGATTGCCTCGCGTTTTCCCTTTTGCGTGCGGGGGTAATTGCGTGTCTGCACGATCGAGGAATGCAAATACAAATTGTGCGGCATCACGGTCGCGCCGAGGATTCCGATGGCGATATAGAGCATGTCGCCGTTCGCCATGATCTCTCGCGACGGCACGAACAGGTGGAGTGCAATCGCGCTCCACTGCGGACGGGATAAAAAGATTTCGACGGCGAACAGCACGCCGATGGTGCCGATGAGAACCATGACGACGGCCTCGAAGTAGCGAAAGCCGCGGTTTTGTAGAAGCAGAATCAGCAAAACATCGAGGCTTGTAATCAACACGCCAACCAGAAGCGGAATGCCGAACAGGAGCTGCAGTGCGATGGCTGAGCCGATGACTTCCGCGAGATCGCACGCAGCGATGGCGATCTCGGCAAGAACCCAAAGCCCTATCGTGACAGGCTTGCTGTAGTGTTCGCGGCAGGCCTGGGCAAGGTCCATCTCCGTCGCTACGCCAAGTTTTACCGCAAGCCCCTGTAGCAGAATCGCCAGCAGGTTCGACACCATAATGGCGAACAGCAGCGTGTATCCGTAGCGCGAGCCTGCCGCGAGATCGGTGGCCCAGTTGCCAGGGTCCATATAACCGACCGAGATGATGAAGCCGGGGCCGATAAAGCCGAGAGCGCGCCTCCAAAGCTGAGGAGAGCTGGAGACGCGAACGCTCGAAAATACGTCCGGCAAGGAAGGCCTCCGGATCGTCTTTTCCAATTCAGCCTGGATTGGGGTCTCGGGCATGCGGGTATCAACAAGCTCCTTACCGCAGTATGCCACAGAAGGTTAATCGCAGTTAACAACATCTGTTAAATTGTGCTTATCGTTTGTGTCGTTTGATCCAGACCTTTTCGGCGGCCGGTCGTCCCAGGGTCGTGGTTCCGGAAGGCGTTCGAACCGTCACGGTCTGGTCGTAATTTCGCGCGATGACTTTCACGCGCGTGTTGGGGCCGATGCCGGAACGATGGAGGAAAATCAGCAGCTTCGGGTCACGCTCGTACAGGCTGGCGACTGCGTAGGACACGTCTTCCACCGCTTCATACAAGGGCAGCAACCCGCGTTTTTTCAACTGCGCAGGACTTTCCGGCAGCACCGCATTGCCATGCGGACAGGTACCCTTTTCGCCCAATTTCTGGATGAGTTTGGCTTCAAAGGCTGGGGAGACGGCGTGCTCCAGGCGTTCGGCCTCATCGTGTACGCGATACCAGTCCATCCCAAACATTTCCGACAGCATGCGTTCGATCAGGTGGTGGCGCCGGGCGGTGCGATACGCAGTCTCTTTGCCCTTTGGCGTAAGCCGCACAATACCGTCCTCCGCGACTTCTACGTAGCCGTCGCGTTTCAGGCGCTTCAACGCCATGGTGACGGCCGGAGGGGAAACGGAAAGCCAATGCGCGAGGGTGGAAGAGATGACAGTCTGTCCCTCGGACTCAGCCTCCAGAACGGCCTTGAGGTAATCCTCTTTCGAGATGGTGATGGCTTCTTTCATCGTGGTCCTGGCATTCCGACGTTTCCCGTGGCCAGCCCTGCTGGAATGATTCGATGGTATCCCAGCGTGGCTATCTACCGCGCGTTGAGAGGAGAATGGGGAAATCGAAGGTATGGAGCCGTTTTATCTGAAATTCTCGAAGCTGAGTTGGTGACGGATTCGGATAATCGGTGCAGCCTGGATCGTGCGACCCAACAGGCTTTGGAAAGGCATGGCCTTCACGCAGCCCGTCGGCTATATTCATAATGGCCGTTGACTCAGGGACCACTCCAGCCTTCAGAGGGATTTTTGAATACCAGGGAATACAGCCGTCTGCTGATTCAACTGCTTTTGCTTCCGTTGCTGGCGCTCTCGCTTCTCGCGGTCGGCCTCGGCTACTCTCTGCAGCGTGTGGAGAAGAGCGCCGCCTGGGTTGACCATTCGGATCGAGTGGTGGCCCAGGCGAATCAACTTCTCAAGTTGATTGTGGATGAAGAGACCGGAGTCCGCGGATATTTTCTGACTCGCGATCCATCGTTTTTAGAACCTTACAATCACGCCGAAAACATCCTGCCGCGGGAGTTCGACACGGCCCTCTCGATGGTTCATGACAATCCGGAGCAGATTGCCCGGCTCCAGCAGCTCCGCCAGAGTTACAGAGAGTGGGGGGCTATAACGCGTCAGGAAATCGATGCCCAGGCGGCGGGTCGCGTGGATATGCAGGCTCGCAAGCAGAAAATGGATCGCATTCGGTCCGAAGCGGATAGCTTTCTTCGTGCCGAAGAGGTTCTTCGCCAGCAGCGGACTGCCCGAGCCACGGTTACCGGGTCGTCCGCTCGCGGTCTTCTGATAGGGTTGATCTTTTTAGTTGCCCTGGGGATCGTGTGGATTACGCAGAGGTGCTTCTCCAGACTCCAGCAAACTTTCGGAGAGCAGCTTCGCGAAGCCGAGACGCAGCGCCACTTGGCAGCCGAGGGCGAACAGTGGCTGAACACGACGGTGCGCAGCATCGGGGATGGTGTCATTGCGTGCGATCCGGAGGGTTGCGTAGTTTTGATGAATCCCGTGGCGGAGCAGCTGACTGGATGGGCGGAGCGGGACGCAAAAGGTCATCCATTGCCGGATGTTTTTCATATCGTGACGGAACACACCCGCGCGACTGTCGAGAATCCGGTGGAGAAAGTACGCCGCACCGGAACTGTCGTGGGCCTGGCGAACCATACGATTTTGATCCGCAGAGATGGATCGGAGTGCGGCATCGACGATAGTGCCTCCCCGATACGAGACGTAGATGGACGGATGATCGGCATTGTTCTGGTTTTCCGGGATTGCACGGAGCGCAGAAGCTCAGAGACGGCCTTGATGCGCGCAGAGAAATTAGCTGCCGCCGGGAAACTCGCCGCTTCCATCGCGCATGAAGTGAACAATCCCCTGGAAGGATTGATAAATGTGCTTTACCTGGCCAGCGAGAGCACGGACCTGGCGGAGGTCCAGCCATGGCTTGCGCAAGCCCAGTCGGAGGTAAACCGGCTCAGCCACATTACGCGGCGGACCCTGGGTTTCTATCGTGAGAGCACCCAACCTGCCGCGTATCGGCCGGCCGATGTGATGGAACAAGTGCTTGCGTTCTATGTTCCCGAGGCCATGTCGAAAAACGTACAGCTCCAGGCCCAGATCCGCACCCAGCAAGAGACCTTCGGAGTTCCCGGAGAACTGCGGCAGGTGTTGTCGAACCTGATCGCCAATAGTCTCGACGCCATGCCGGAGGGAGGAGTTATTCGACTGGTGGTGAGGCAAGCGACTGACCTGAAGGACGACGCCAAAACTGGCGTGCGAATCACGGTTGCCGATACCGGCAGCGGAATTCCACCCCACATATTGGAACGCGTATTCGAACCCTTTTTCACGACAAAAGTGGATACCGGAACGGGACTCGGGCTGTGGGTCTCCAAAGAGTTGATAGAGAAGCAGGGAGGGCGCCTGCGCGTCCGCTCCAGCGCTGCGGGAAGTTTGACCGGGACCGCCTTTTCCATTTTCATACCGCTCAGTTCCGCCGATGCTGAAACGGCTGCCGAGCCTCTGCAGGGTGCTTTGGAAGAGGCGCCGCTTTAGGGTTTGGCTTTCGCCGTTAGGCATGGATTGCTCCCCACCTGATTGCCAGGAGTACCTTCGATACGTGGCAATTGATTAATTGATTAGTACAATAAATCGATGAAGCGTAAACCAACACAGAAGACCACCACCATTTCTGCGCTTACAGCACGTACCCAGTTGGGGCAGATCATGCAGCGAGCCTCCGAAGGTAAGGAGCGTTTCGTGGTCGGACGTCGAGGACAGCCAACCGTTGTGATTATGAGCGTTGAGGACTATTCCGATGTCGTGGCGACAGCCCCTGATTGGCTTGAAGCCGCCTGGAAAGAATCCGAGGCCACAGGTGGAGACAAGTTGACGGCTAAGGAGATTGATCGTGAAGTGAGAGCATACCGGAAAGCGAAGCGGCGTCGGCTTGCATGAATGGCCGAGTGATCCGAGTTGTTTTGGACACAAACATCGTTATATCCGCAGTTCTGGCGCGTGACGGACTGGAATCCAAAATTCTTCGCCGTGCTCTGGATCGTGAACTGTGCCTTTACACTTCTCTCCCCATCCTCGAGGAATACAGGGATGTTCTGGAGCGTCCAAAGTTTCGCTTGGGCAAGGTTGCGGTGCGACAGATTACACAAGCCCTGAGAACCGTTGGGATTATCGTCGCCTCTACAAGGAGTCTCGCGGTATCTCCCGATCCCGGAGACAATATGTTTCTTGAATGCTCAGAGGCGGCCCACGCGAATTACTTGATTACAGGAAACCTGCGACATTTTCCTGCCGTCTGGAAGGGAACCCGCATTGTTTCCAGCCGCCAATTCCTGGCTTCGATTTAAAAACCGCTCCGCTCCGGTTTCTCGGCTGACAGATACAGGACCTGACGCCGCATCCGAGGAGCCGGGTTTCAAGCAGGGGCTAGGCCTGTTCGATTCGATCATGGTGGTTGTCGGCATCATGATAGGCTCGGGAATTTTTATTGTCCCCGCCGAGATGGCCCGTCTGATTGCAAGCCCCGGCTGGTTGCTGGTGGCCTGGGGAGTGACCGGCGTACTCACCGTTGCGGCGGGACTTACCTACGGAGAGCTTGCGGCCATGATGCCGGAAGCGGGCGGCATGTATGTGTATCTGCGCGAGGCGTTTTCTCCTTTGGTGGGCTTTTTGTACGGCTGGACACTGTGGACGGTAATCCAGACGGGTACGATTGCAGCCGTCGCCATCGCTTTTGCCCGGTTTGCCGGGGTGCTGTTTCCCTCGGTGGCGGAGAACAATTATCTGATTGCGCCGGTGCATGTTATCGGCCACTATTCAATTTCACTTTCGACGACGCAGTTGCTGGCGATTGCCATCATTACGATATTGACATACGCAAATAGCCGTGGCCTGAACTATGGCCGGATCCTGCAAAACATATTTACCGTCGCAAAAGTTGGCGCGCTGATTGGCCTGGTTGTGCTGGGCTGCACGATTGGCATTCACCACGCAGCGGTGGCCGAAAACTTTCACCATTTTTGGACCGTGCGGCACCCGATTTCTTTTGCTGTCGGACTGAATGCTTCTACAGGCATGGGACTGTTTCTCGCCATCTGCATCGCGCAATCCGGTTCGCTGTTCGCCGCCGATGCTTGGCACGACATTACTTTCGTCGCGGCGGAGGTCAAGAAGCCGTCGCGTAATCTGCCGCTGGCGCTTGGCATCGGAACTGCATCGGTGATCGCGCTCTATTTGCTGGCCAACGTGGCATATTTGTTGACTCTTCCGCTCGCCGCAATCCAGCATGCCCCGGCGGACCGCGTAGCGACGGCATCGCTGGAAAGTATATTTCCCTATTTTGGCGCAGGATTGATGGCTTTTGCGATCATGATCTCAACGTTCGGTACGGTAAACGCGATGACGCTGGCGGGTGCCCGCGTGTACTACGCGATGGCGCGGGATGGATTGTTCTTTCAGTACGCCGGAAAATTGAACAAGGCCCGCGTACCAGGTTGGGGACTGGCGATTCAAGGGGTATGGACGGTCCTCCTGGTATTGCCGCGCACGTTTAATTCGCTCGCCGGAACGTATGGCAACCTATATAGCGACCTGTTGGACTACGTCATCTCGGCCGCATTGATTTTTTATATTTTGACGATTGCAGGCGTCCTGCGTCTCCGTAAAACGCGGCCCGATGCCATACGGCCCTACCGGGTTTTGGGGTATCCGTGGCTGCCGCTCCTATATATCGCGGGTGCCGGCGTGATTCTGGTTGTGCTGTTTATTTACAGGCCAGCTACAACGTGGCCGGGACTGGCAATTGTGGCGACCGGTGTGCCCATTTACGCCGTAATGCGCTGGCGCAAACAGGGGCGTCGAGCCTGAAATGTTTGACCAAAAAAATGGGCAGTATTGCCGGTAAAACGCGAGGTTCCTCGACTTCGCTGGACGAAGTTTATCCTGAGCGAAGCCCAAGGGCTCGGAATGACAATGTATTTATGAAGCACGCTGGCTCTGTTGACATCCTGCGCAAAGTGATTGCTGTCGTCCTGGGACGTGTTAACACCCGGGTAGAACCCGGGTAGACCCCGGACTTTAGTCCGGGGATGAGAGGCCGCCGGAATGCGCCTTCAGGCGCTGAGGCTCGAAGCTTCTCGGAGTTGTTCCGGCAGGCGGTCTAACGCGCTCGCTGCGACTTACCGGAGTTTGCGTGTGAGAGGTGATGAAAAAGTTCCTTGAGCCATGTGATCCCTCCTACCGATTGGGGCGTCGGCAGTGTACCTCAGCGCCTGAAGGCGCGCCCCGGGTTCAAACTCGGTCCCCGGACTGAAGTCCGGGGTCTACCCGCAATCAGCCCAATCAGGCACATGAATATCATGCTCTGAACCTGGCGAATAGTGTGAACAGGCCCTGGCGTAACAAAGTGGAGCGAAGCCGAAGGGGCTCAGGACAACAATCGGGGGGATATCAACGGAGCCAAGCACGCTCTAAGCGATTTTCACTTCACGGATTCGATCGAACGCGAAAGGACGTCCAGCTTGCAGGCGTAATTCAAATCGGGCCGCGCGACGAACGTGATAGACCAGCGCCGGGCGGAAGCAAACGAGGCAAATTCCTCCCTGGTCCCGCACACTTGGATAGATGATTCCGTTCGACTGCTGCGCCAGCAGGAGGGCGGCAAGCTGCTGCGGCTCTCGATAGCACTCCGGAACAGGGAAAGGCTCAAGATATTTTCGAAATTGGGGCTTCGCTGCCTTCAACTCGTGAATCTCGGTAGAAAAGTCGGCCAGGTAGTCGTCGTAGGTTGAAACTTCTTCCTCGTCCCAGTCGATCTCTTCCAGTTGCTGAAGTTTGTGGAATGCCACCTCCATCGCAGAGGTCTCAGGCTCAACGCCGGCGTACCATGCTCCTCGATCATTGCCGTTGAACCGGCTGCCGCTGGGAGCGGCGTGAGTGAACGCGGCATTGACGATATGCGCGTAGCGGACTCCATACACCAGTTCATGCACGCCAATGCCGGGCAACAGACCCTCTTCGCCTAGTAAGCGGGCGTTTGTGGCGCCGTCCAACTTAACCAGCTCATTGAGTTCGGCTTCATCTTCAATGAGCCGGGAGAGTACGGTTCCACTCTCACTGTGTTTGGAGGGGATCAGTCGGTGAGTGTCATTGAGCTGCAGGTCTCGAGCAGGCGGAATCGTTCTTCGTGGCTGGATCATTGCCCACCGCGGCGTGCATCCACCAGCTGGCGCACCGAAACCATTCCGGGCTGCCCACGCTGAACCATGTATGCCAGCGGAGATGCTCCGCGAAACATCGGATTGCGATTCGGAAGCGTAACCCAGGCGTCGGCGAGCGATTCGCTATAGAGGATATTCAAAGCTTTGAAAATACCGATCAAGAGCGAGATGCGGATAAGGGTGTCCTGATCGAGCGTCCGCTGGGCCGAATCCTTCTTCCAGGCATAATAGGAGCCGGAAGAAATGCCGCCAAGCAACTGCCGCGCATCCGGGTCCTTGATCCCCCATTTCTCCATAATCCGCAGAAAGCCTTTAATGGCTGTTCGGCTGAGGCGCGCGCGGATGGAGGAGTCGGACAAGTCCGCCGAAACGTCAAATGCGTATCCAGCAGCATACGGAAGAACAAGAGCAGTGGCCATTGCACTCTCCAATAATGATTCATTATTCCATCATTATTGATGATTCCGCAATCTCTATCCGGGTTGCCAGCTAGATCGATCCGCGACACCGGTTGGTTCCAGGCAAAAGTTTGCGAGACAATCGGCGTAGTTCTATCCCGCAACAGGCAGCAACGAGCGACAGGTATTCTGAGGATGTTTCCATTGAATTGTCGATCAGCCCGGCTTCGAAAGTTCGTATTTTTCGCGATTCTGGCAAGTGTTTCTGCGGCGCGGGCGCAACAATTGCAGGCTTCGTCACCCAGCCAGCCGGTATCTCCGCGCTATTTCGATGGTCTTCAATGGCGGCTTATCGGGCCATTCCGCGCCGGACGTGTCGTGGCAGTCTCTGGGGTGCCGGGTAGCTCTACCGATTTCTACTTTGGTTCGGTGGATGGCGGGATATGGAAGACATCCGACGCTGGCACGGTATGGAAGCCGGTCTTCGATGGGCAGCCGGTGGCCTCGATTGGCGCGATCGCCGTTGCTCCCTCCAATCCGAAGGTCCTGTATGCGGGGACGGGTGAGTCGGACATCCGTTCAGACCTTGCCTCTGGCGATGGCGTGTACAAGTCAGTGGATGGCGGCCAGACCTGGAAAAATGTTGGGTTGCGCGATTCCCGCCAGATCAGCCGCATCCTGATCGACCCGACAAATCCGAATGTGGTGTACGCGGGCGTGCTGGGCCACGCTTACGCTGCCAACGCCGAGCGGGGCGTGTACAAATCCACCGATGGCGGTGCGACCTGGAGGCATGTGCTGGATAAGGGGCCGGACGCAGGCATTTCCGATATGGCGATTGCCAACGCGAAACCGAACATCGTGCTCGCTGCTATCTGGAATGCCCATCGTCCGCCGTGGAGCACCTATGCTCCGCTGGAAGGGCCGGGAAGCGGGCTATATCGCTCGACGGATGGGGGCGCTACGTGGTTGCCGCTTGTCGGACATGGCCTCCCCGGCGGAGACTGGGGCCGCGTGGGCGTGGCGGTTTCTCCCGATGGAACGCGTGTCTATGCCGTGATCGACGATAAAAAACAATCGGGCTTGTATCGCTCTGACGATGGCGGGAACACCTGGGACGAGGTGAACAGTGATCCGCGCCTGACGAGCCGCGGCTGGTACTTCAATCGAGTGACGATCGATCCGAATCACCCTGACGTCCTCTATGTGCCCAACGTAGCGCTCTATCGCAGCGAAGATGGCGGTAAGACCATCTCCATTGTTCGCGGCGCCCCCGGCGGAGACGATTATCACGAGCTTTGGATCGACCCGAAAAATTCCTCGCGGATAGTTCTTGGAACTGACCAGGGGACCACCATCAGCCTTAATTACAGCAAGACCTGGAGCACCTGGTACAACCAGCCGACGGCGCAGTTTTACCATGTCATCACAGACAATCAATTTCCGTATGCGGTGTATGGAGCGCAGCAGGATAGCGGAAGCGCAGCCGTGTACAGCCGCACAGATCACGGACAGATCACTGCGCGCGATTGGTTTCCGGCCAGCGGCAGTGAGAGCGGTTATATCGCGCTCGATCCGAACCATCCAGACATTCTTTATGTAACCGATACTTTTGGCGGGGTGATTCGCTTCAACCGGAAAACCTCCTTCAGCCAGAACGTTTCCCCGTGGCCTACGCCGGACTTTGGAGCAGAGATTGTTGGCCGGAAATATCGCGATCCCTGGACTCCGGTGCTCGTTTTCTCCCCGGATACCAAGACCTTGTATCTCGGTACCCAATATGTGATGAAGACCACAGACGGCGGACTGCGCTGGCAACAGATCAGTCCGGACCTGACAGGAGCGGAGAACCAAAGTGCGCCTGCGTCTTCTCTGGTGACGGTTGCGAATGCGAAACAGCGCGGCTATGGAGTCATCTTCACGATCGCGCCGTCCAGTTCGAACCCGAAAGAAATTTGGGCAGGCAGCGATACCGGACTGATCCATCTCACGCTGGATGGCGGCGCAACCTGGAAAAACGTGACCCCGCCGGGCCTTTCCGCATGGAGCAAGATTTCGATGATTGAGGCCTCGCGCTTCGATCCAGGCATTGCATATGCGGCAGTGGACCGGCACCGGCTCGATGACTACAAGCCGTACATCTATCGCACGCGTGACTATGGCAAGACATGGAAGTTGATGGTGGATGGCATTCCATCCTCCTCCTATCTGCGCGCTGTTCGTGAGGATACTGAGCAGCGTGGCCTGCTCTACGCGGGAACGGAATTCGGCATCTACGTCTCGTTCGACTCAGGAGGGAACTGGCAACCGCTGCAGCTCAACCTGCCAGTTACTTCAATTCGTGACATGCAGGTGCATGGAGATGACCTTGTGATTGCGACCCATGGACGTGCATTTTGGATACTGGACGATTTGACACCGCTGCGACAGGTCGCGTCGGCGCAGAAGGCAAGATCTGCATGGCTCTACGGGCCGGAGAAGACAGTTCGCATCGATAACGATGAGTTCTGGGGAACGCCGCTGCCACCGGAAGAGCCCACAGCAAAAAATCCTCCGGAGGGCGCCGTGCTCGATTACGTGCTGAAATCTTCCGCTCACCAGGTGACGCTGACTGTTCTCGATGCAACGGGCAAAAAAGTCCGGCATTTTTCCAGTGAAGACATTGTGCCACCCATGCCACAAATGGCTCCGATTGCGGAACGATGGTTCCCCGAGCCGCAGAGGCTTGAGGTCACGCCAGGCATGCATCGGTTTATTTGGGACTTGTCGTGGGATAGTTCTGGTGTGCCTGTTGTGGACGCGGATAGCGGGGAGGAAGATGATGTGCCGCACGGACCGCGTGTGACGCCCGGCCTCTATCAGGTGAAGCTAACGGTAGACGGACAGACGATCACTCAACCGTTGACAGTCGTCATGGATCCGCGAAGTCCCGCAACGTCAACTGTATTGCGGGAGCAACAAGAAACAGGTTTGCGCATTTATGCCGATACTTTGCGAAGCCGTCAGGCAATGGCGGAAATACAATCTGTCCAGAATGAATTGGAGAGCCTACAGTCGAGGATCGCGCAGAATCCAGTATTGGCCGCGCGTGCCCAACAACTGATAAGGTCGATCGATCTGGTTGTAAATGGAGATGGGAGCCTAGCCGGCCTTCACGAAGCAAACGCGAACCTCACCGCTGTTCTAGGGGTGGTGGAGAGCGGTGACCGCGCCATTCCAGCGCAGGCGATGGAGCTGTACCAACAATGCCGCGAGAGCATGCATCAGCGTGTAGAGCAATGGCATACGTTAAAGAAGACACAGCTGCCGCAACTCAATCAGCAACTGCGGAACGCGAATATCGGACCAATCCAGGTTTCAAACATTGAACGGCAAGTGATCTATCAAATGACGCGGTAAAAGTTCGGGTTGTTCAGGCTTGCGGGTTATGAATTCCCGGGGGGAAGTTTCTACGAAATACTTTATTTCCACGGTTGTGCTGGCGCTCGTTCTAGCTGCATTTTTCTGGCTGGCACGAGGGCAATTCCGGCAGTTCGGCGCAAAACAATGGACGCTGCGAGTAGTCGTCGCGATGCCGCTGGCGATCTCCTGCATTGGCCACTTTACCCGCACCGCGACGTTTGCAACCATTGTTCCGCCGGTCTTTCCGCATCCCGAATTCTGGGTTGTGTTGACGGGAATTCTGGAGTTGGCCGGGGCGATAGGATTACTGCTTCCAAAAACTACGAAAGCCGCAGCCACCTGCGTGGCATGGCTCATGATCGCCGTTTTTCCAGCGAATGTACTCGCCGCCAATCAAACAGTCGCAGGTCTGCACATGCCCGGTGTGCCTGTGCGTCTCGCTATGCAGGCCATTTACATATTGCTGGTGCTAGTTGCGGGCTGGGGAATTCCACGACGGGCGCATGCTGACATAAATCTTGAAACTCGTTCCAGGTCCGACGCCAATAACTAGTTTTTTCCCCGCAGCTTCCATACAATCTGCCGCAGCATGCCGAGCCATATCGTGGAGTCTTCCGCAGGTACGCTGAGGCGACGAATCAGGCGTCGCACAACTTCTTCTTTATTGGTGGAGGCACCCGCACCGATGTATCCGCTGGCGTGCAGGGCATCCAGCAGCATCGTGGTCATTCGTTCCAACTCCCCCGCCGATGCCAGTTCAGGTTTTTCTTCTGATTGTGTTTCCGCGTTGCCGCGCACCAATTCGTAGAGACAGATTGCGACGGCCTGCCCCAGGTTCATGGAAGGCTTTTTTTCTTCTGTCGGAACGTGCATCAGCCAATGGCAATGACTGAGGTCCTCATTCGAGAGGCCGAACTTCTCCGATCCGAAAAGAATTGCAGCACGGCGCGTCCCCTTCTTCGGATTGCGAATTTCATCAAGGATGAGAGGTGCCCCGTTGACCAAAGTCTTCAAAGGATGCTGAAGCTGGCGATGCCCGATGGCCGTGGTGCCGACGACCAGCGTGCAATCGTCGACCGCATCGGCGACAGTATTGAATTCTTCCGCACCCGCCAGCAGCGCGGATGCGCCGACGGCAGAACGTGCTTCGCGAAATGCAGCGTCATAGGGTTTGACTACTCGCAGGCGCTGAAAGCCGAAGTTGCACATGGCGCGCGCAGCCGTACCAATGTTGAGAGGATTGCGCGTAGATACGAGGACGACGCAAACTCGGTCGGATTCACTTGGAGTTAGCACGAAGGGCTTATTCTAAAGCTGTTCTCCTAACACTATATAGAGTTGCCTGGCGCCCTGATGCAAGACAAGCGTGCGGCAAGCTCAGGCTGCAAGAACGGAATAGCTGAAGATGAAAACGAATTACGACAAGTTCCCAGTTGTACAAGTAACTGCGAGAGATGAAGACTGCTCCACCGGCTGGCCGCAAGTCGTGGCCGCAGTTCAGCCTGTTCTTGAAAACCGATCGAAATGTGTTTTGGCTATTGAATGTTATCCCGGTGTCGATCTTGAAGAGATGCAGCGGGAGTTAGTTGCACGCCTACAGCCCTGTGCGTGCTTACGCGCGGCGAATGCGATGAAGGACGTGGGTGAATTGGAGTCGCTGTTCGCACCTTATCTGGGAGACGACCCGGTATTTGCCAGAATGCATTCCTGGACCATCGCAGATTTTCTTTCGCCGGAGCGGCTTGCTGCGATGCGTTCGCAGGTGCGGTCTCATTCCGAAGGGCTGCTGATCGTGTTGGGTACAGGAGCTACAGAGGTTGCGGAGGGATGGGACGTATTGATTTACGCGGACCTGGCGCGTTGGGAGATTCAGCGCAGGCAACGCGAGCACCAGATTGGCAATCTGGGGTTAGAAAATTCCGCTGCAACTGCACGCGAGCTCTACAAGCGGGCGTACTTTATCGACTGGCGTGCCGCCGATCGAGTGCGCTCGGATATTTTCAAGAAGATCGATTATTTTCTCGACACCAATGAGCCGGACGCTCCGCGCATGGTTACGGGTGAGCTGTATCGTATTGCTCTTAAAAAAACTTGCGAGCGTCCCTTTCGGGTTGTACCGTTCTTCGATCCCGGCCCCTGGGGTGGAGAGTGGATGCGCACCCACTTCGATCTGCCGAAAGGGCCGCCAAATTTCGCGTGGTGCTTTGATTGCGTTCCGGAGGAAAATAGCCTGCGGTTCGGTTTTGGAAAGCATTCTATTGAATTACCTGCGCTCACATTAGTCCACCAGCATCCCAAGGAGCTTCTTGGTGAAGATATCGTGAAAACCTTCGGGGCTGAATTTCCGATTCGATTCGATTTTCTTGACACAGTAGGCGGTGGCAATCTTTCCTTGCAGGTGCATCCGCTCACGTCATTTATTCGCGAACATTTCGATATGTCCTATACACAAGATGAAAGCTATTACATGCTGGACGCGGAGCCGGACGCAGTTGTTTATCTCGGGCTGAAAGACAAGATAAATCGCGACCAGATGGAGCGCGATTTGCGGGAAGCGCAGGCAGGGGGACAGCCATTCCCAGCGGAAAAATATGTGAATGCATGGCCGGTGAACAAGCATGCTCACCTCTCAATCCCTGCTGGAACGATTCATTGTTCGGGCCGCAACGGGTTGGTTCTCGAGATCAGTGCCACGCCTTATATCTTTACGTTCAAACTTTGGGACTGGGAACGTCTGGGGTTGGATGGCAAGCCGCGTCCGATCCATCTGGATTATGGTTTGGAAAATATTCAATGGGACCGAACTACGGAATGGGTAAGGGAAAATCTGGTCAATCCAGTTCAGCAGATTGCAAGCGGTCCAGGGTGGCGGGAGGAGTCAACCGGTTTGCATAGCTCTGAGTTTATTGAAACGCGTCGGCACTGGTTCACCGGTCCTGTCGAGCATGACACGCGGGGAACACTCAATGTCTTAAATCTTGTTGAAGGAACGGAAGCGGCAGTAGAAAGCCCGACAGCCGCATTCAAGCCGTTCCATGTGCATTACGCGGAAACCTTCATTGTTCCCGCGGTTGTAGGAAAATACCGCATCTCCCCGGTGGGCGAGACGAGCACCCCCCTGGCAACAATCAAAGCTTACGTGCGTGAACGTTAGACCAGTTTTCCTGTACGAAAGCTTGCGCATCCGTTCCTTAAAGAACGGACGCACGTAACGGGTGCCGGCAGTTTATAACAGGAAAACTGGTCTAGGTGAGCCGATACCTATACGCTGCCTGTGAACAATGGGATCGCGCCTAATACCGCCGCGTCATTTCCCAGCGAAGCAGCCATCACTTGAACAGTGCCGCTGGGCGTCCAGGAATATTTCTGTACATATTCCTGAATGTAGGGAAGAATCACGTCTGCACTTCTCATTACACCTCCGCCAATGATCACCCTCTCCGGACCATAGACGTGAATCAATCCAACTGTTCCACACGCCCAGACCTGCAGGCAGCGCTCCTGCACTTCCACAGCGACGCGATCGCCCTCCTTTGCCAGTTCGAACAGGGCACGAAAATTGATCTCGTTTGCCTGTGCCAGGCGACTCTGCTCAAAGCCTGACCACTCTCTTGCAATCAGAGGTAACGACCAGCCGGAGGCTTCCGCTTCCATACATCCGAATCCACCGCAACTGCATTGTCTTCCCATGAAGCGAGCGGGAACGTGTCCGCCAAGACATCCACCCTGCACCTGCTTCGTGCGAAAACATTTTCCGTTGGCCATGGCTGCGCCGCCGATCCCCGTGCCCAGAGTTATCATGACAACGTCGTCTACTCCCTGTGCGGCGCCGGCGTACCACTCGCCCACTAAGGCCATACGCGCATCATTTTCCAATGCCAACGGAATTCCAAACTCGGCCTCGCACCATGCCGGCAGATTAATTCCCGGAGCATCTTCGAATTTTTTATTGGTGGAAACCACGCGCTCTCGCCTTGTCATAGCGCAGATGCTCAGTGCAAGTCCGACACAGCTATCAGGATGTGCTGCGATCTGCGACAACATTTCGAAGATTATAGTTTTGAAGATTGGCAGCAACGGCAGAAGGCCGGCGGAGGAATCTACGGGTATCTCCCGTGAAATTAGAATTTGTTTATCTTCAACTACTGCGAGCGTGGCATGGGAGCCGCCCAGATCGATGGAAAGAGCTTTCATTATTGTCCTTAATTTCTATGTATCTAATAGATGATCGAACGAGGATACCGGCTTCAAGCTTGATGAAAATTAATTCTCAACAGGCTGGCAAGCTTCTCAAGGAGGTCGCCCAGGTAACCAACACCGACGGCGCAATGGTGAGCGGGTCCTTTTGAATTCCAGTGTTCCAGAAATCTGCGAGCTCCCATAGGAAAACGATAGCGGCTATTCGTGTTTCCTATTTCAAGGATTTCTCCCGGCTTGCATTTCCCTTCAGTCGCAAATAGTTTGAATCCTGTCTCCGCATCCAGGCCTGTTCCGCAGAGGCCCACCTGTAGGTCTTCAGTTCTTCCCATAAATAAAATCCTAGGTCGTATGCAACTTGTCTAAGTCAATGTACTACTTCGCGTAGAAAATCTCTCGCATCATAGGGAAACGCTCGCCGGGACGAAGCGGCTCCATCGTTTCAAAGTACTGCGTCATTGCCTGCTGCCAACTTGTATTCACGGGATCTTTCTCAATTTCATTCCATGCACGATCGAAATTGTCGACTCGCATGGAAAGAACGACAAGTTCATCGCGGCGGAAGATGGAATATTCCGATATGCCAGCTTGTTTCAATAACGCCAGCATCGCAGGCCAGACTTCCTGATGGGCCTGGTCATAGGCCTCTCCCGCATCCTTGCGCAGCCGTAAACAAAAAGCGACTCGTTCCATAGGTAACTCCAGTTCTTATTGCCAGCTGACAACTGTAACGGCGAAGGGAGCCAGCTTGAGGGTTGCACGAACAGCGTTCGATTCGGTAGCGGGCCCTTCCTTTGTCGACTCGTCCACTGTAAAAATCTTTGCAGCCTCGGTTTCCTTGGGTAACGCGACCTCTACAGTGCGGTTCCGTTGGTTGACTACCAGCAGCTTTTTGCCCTTCGGGGTTAGAAATGCCTGCGCCGTGATACCTCCGAAAACCGGGGTAGTGTCAACGATTTTGTCGCCTGGATGAAAGTTATCTTTCAGCAGCTTCAGTACCCAGTAGCGGGCATTGGGCTTCCCCGTGGTCCAGTCGATCATCGTGACACTTGGAAATTGCGAAGGGTAGCCGACCAGCTGGGACTCTCCAATCACATCAATGCCTTGCTTTGCCAAACCTATATAGAGATATGCATACAACGCTCCTGCAGCGTTCCAGTAAGTAGAGGGAATGGATGCAATGTGGCCGTTGGCATCCGCCACCTGATTGTTATCATCCGGCAAAATAATTCCTAATTCATCTGTGTCTGTCTTTGTCTCAGGGGATAAACGCTTGCGAATCGCTTCGATATAACGAACAGTTGCAAGGAAACCGTCCGCCTGGTCGAAGAACGTATATTGCCAATCGTTAATGTTCTGGCCCGCAGACGGACTCGCATAGAAATGATAAGAGATATAATCCAGCGGGATCCCCGGCCTGTGATTGTTGTGGTTTAGGAAATATTCAAACCAGTGGGGATCTGACGGTTTCGCCAACGCCAATCCCATGAATTGTGTTCCAGGGCTTACGTGGTGGATCGCACTTACAATAGCGTCATACCGCTTTGTATATTGCTCCGGCGTCGTCTCATGCTCGAAGTCAACTTCGTTCAGTACCTCCCAGATTGGGAATTTGTAATGATAGCCGGAAGTATGATGTCTCCCATCTTCATCGGTAAATCCGCCGCGGGTATACCAGCGAATCAGGCGCGCGTAATAGTCTCCCAGTTGCTTGCCTGTCGAGTCTCGTAGCTCAGTCCCCTGGGTATAATCCCAGTCGACCTGGTTCGGATCGCTCGGGTAAGTCACAGGCCTTGCTGTCTTGAAAAGCCACGCCGGTATCGTGCTGAAGTTCATGACGGTGCTGTGGCCTTTTGTGGCATCCAGAAAATCTTTCGTCATGGGATCAATAAGACTGAAGTTCCAGGAGGTGCCGGCAGGTGTAGGTGGTTCCAGTTCAGCGACTGCTAAGCGTGGGTAGGGCAACCATGGAACGTATCGCACATAATCTGCCTCCAGTTGCTTGACGGCTTCGAATGATCCATCGTGAATGCTAGCTCCACGCCGCAGCATCGGGTTCACCACCACCTGCAAGGTAGGGGTAGAACGGGACACGAGGATTGTTTTACCCCAATTTATTTTGACGACTTTCGGTTTCGTCGCGCTTTGCGCAAAGCAAACCGATCTAAGTAGAAACATTAGAAAGAAAGCTGCGAGAAGTAAGAGTGCATAGTTATAAGGGCGGTGACACGATCGATCCTCTATAGTCATACATAGCCTCCTAAAAGTAGTTCGTTCCACATCACGCCATAAATAAATTTTAAATTAGTGCGGTGACTTACAACAGGATGAGGATCGACAGGACTTCAGGTTCATCCTGCATTCCCTTTAGGGGCGACCGGCTCTGCACCTACGGTTTGAAATTGTGCCACACCGATCTTTTGCGAGCTGGATCGGACACCCATGTAACGGAATTCGGATCATCGAGGAATTGCTGGTACAGGCTGCGGTCTGGAGCTAAAGCCAACTCCGGGTACGCGCGAGCGGAATGAACGTCCAGACTAGTTGTCCGATAAGACGAGTTGGCACGCCAGTCGATCTCATCTGTGGAAGTCAACACGGGGAACCAGGCAAGACCCCCATGCCGTCGCACACCATTATAGATAAAGCCATATTGTCGGTCGCACCACGCGCCAAACACCATTCGACGTGCCGGATCGGCGTTCACCACGCAATGGGCCCATGCCGGAGGGACCACAACTTTATCGCCCTCTTTGGCCAGCACCGCTACACAGGTTCCCGGGTCATCGTCCGTAGTCTGCTGCGCGTAGATGATGGCATTGCCTTCCAGAATCTCGAATATTTCTGGAGGTGACCAACCACTGTGCGGCGCAATCGAGTGAACGTGGCCCTGGCTGCGGGTAGGTTCCTGGCCGAGGCGTCCGGCTGCATACGCCACAATGCCGTATAGAAGCATTCGTTCCTTCAGGAGAGGCATATCGGACGCACGTGCTACATCCATCGCGATGCCATAAACCGGGTCGGGACCGGTGCATTCGGGATCAAGCAGGCTGGTGCGAATGGCGTCTAAACTGCGAAATTCTGTAGTTGGCCCAATAACGCCGGGACCGTATTCAAAACTAAGCTGGTCCGGATTGAGCGAAACGTCCAGAACTGAATTGGAAATCATTCTGCGGTTTTTCCTCGTGCAAATTGTAATGACGTTGCTGACAAACTTGGAGAGCGAATATCGCTTATCTTCGCGCAACCAGAACTGGTTTTCCGTTCTGCTCCATCAAGCGCGCACTAAAACCTTCGCGTTCGATAGTTTCATAATCGTACCCAGCATCGCTCGGCCAACAGGCTGCGAATACCAGCGGAATGCTGCCGGTGTTTGCCACGCGATGCGCCGTGCTGCCAGGGATGTAGTGTACGGAACCGGGTGACATCGTTTCATAGCGAGTCGTACCCGCTTCGTCCATTAACAGCAGCGCACCGCTTCCATGGAAGGTGAGATAGTATTCCGCGCGATTGCGCACGCGATGGAAATGTCCCTTCGTCATGAAGTACTCATTGCCGACCTTTCCGGGCTGGAGGACGGTGTTTCCCCAATAAAGACCGCCTTCTGTATCCCCCGGCACCGGCATGTATGCCTGGACACGGTATAACTCAAGGTCCGCAGGCATCAGGCTCGCAGCTTTTTGATCATAGAAGAGCGATCGGAGCTGCCCCAGGGTTTTGCTGGAGCTCTGCACGCTGCCGCCGGTTACCATACCGGTCGACCAATCCATCGAAACATCACTCACAAAAAGTTCTCCCTCTAAAGATCGGAGCATCTCCAACCCATTTGCGTCTCTTTATGACTTACGATAGCAGCTAAGTGAACTGTATATAGGTAGACTGCTGATTACAATTCTTGATTCCATAAATGATTGACAGATCACTAGTGCGTCTTCAGAATGTCAAATGATGAAAAATTGTGAAATGATCTTCCATTACTTTTCTGGATCCAGGTTAGAGACGCGTGCGGTGCATGTTGTGTTGATCATGGTTTTGATCGGAACTATGGCCGTAACTTCACCCAGTTTTGCTGCTTCCGTTGCTATTTCGCACTCCTTGCAGCCATGGATGAACAAAACTCTCGCTTACGAACAGCGGGCGAATTTGCTTCTCCATGCGATGACCCTGGATGAAAAGATCACGATGGTTCACGGGGTCGATCCCCTTCCAAGTAAGGAGTATGTCGGATTTGTTCCCGCAAATCCGAGGCTCTCAATACCGGCGATCCGGCTGGCGGATGGCAGGGCCGGCGTTGGGAACCGGGCTATCGATGTGACACTGTTGCCCGCGCCGATCGCAGTTGCGGCGAGCTGGGACACCGCGCTGATTCACCAATACGGGCAGGTTCTTGGGAACGAGGAATGGGGTAAGGGAACAAATGTTTCGCTGGCTCCTTCGATAGATGTCGTGCGTGTGCCGGAGTGGGGACGTACGTTTGAGAGCTATGGCGAAGATCCATACTTCAATGGTCAAATGGCTGTCGCGGAGATCCTCGGTATTCAGAGCCAGGGCCTGATTGCCAATGCGAATATGTACCTGACGATGAACCAGGAAGACAATCGTTTCAAAGAAGACTCTGTAGTTGATTCAAGAACGCTGCACGAAATCTATCTGCCTCCCTTTGAGGCAGCCGTCGAGCGGGGGCATGTTGGCACCGTGATGTGTGCTTACGTGAAAACCAACGGCGTCTACTCCTGCGAAAGCCAATACCTGTTGAATGATTTACTGAAAAGTCAGTTGGGATTTGGCGGTTGGGTCATGAGCGATTGGGGGGCGACCCATTCGACTGTTGCTTCAGCGAACGGGGGGCTGGACCAGGAAATGCCCGGCGGCACGTACTATGGACAGCCTTTGAAAACAGCAGTGGAGAATGGCCAGGTTGAAATGGCGACTCTCGATGGCCATGTGCGCCGAATCTTGATCACGATGTTCCGTTATGGATTGTTTGATAAACAACAGACCGGCAGCTGGATGGCGAATGTTCGCACCGCGGAACACGCAGCTTTCTCCCGCGACGTGGCAGAGCAAGGCTCGGTGTTGTTGAAAAACGAACACAATGTGCTGCCGCTTTCCGAGGGATTGTCTATTGCGGTGATTGGCGCTGCCGGCGGTCTGAAGCCCAAGGCGGAGGGTGGCGGCAGCTCCGGCGTTGTGGCGCCTTACATCATCACTCCGCTAGAAGGTATCCGCAAGCGCGTAGGGGGCCGAACGCAGGTTTCGTATGCCGATGGCAGCGATCTTTCTCATGCCGTAAAGATCGCGCGCGCGGCACGCGTTGCAATCGTGTTCGTCAATACTGACGAGACCGAAGGCCGCGACCGTCCAAATCTAGAACTGCCGGGCCACCAGGATCAATTGATATCGGCGGTGGCGGGTACTAACCCGAACACAATCGTAGTCCTGGACACTGGAGGCCCAGTTCTTATGCCGTGGATTGACAAAATACGCGGGCTCGTCGAGGCCTGGTATCCAGGCCAGGAGGATGGGAATGCGATTGCCGCAATCTTATATGGAGATGCAGATCCAGCAGGAAAGCTGCCGCTGACATTTCCGCAGACGGCAACGGATATACCTACGGGGACACCCTCGCAATGGCCCGGCGTAAATGGAAACTCCACCTATAGCGAAAAGCTCAACGTGGGCTACCGCTGGTATGACGCGAAGAATGTTCAGCCATTGTTCCCATTTGGTTACGGTCTCTCCTACACCACTTTCAAGCTAAGTCATCTCTCAGTAACTCGAAAAAGATCGAGTGGAGTGACTAACTCGGCTGCTGCAACCGTGCAGGTGGAAGTGGAAGTCGCCAACACCGGCAAACGAGTTGGAGCTGAAGTCGTCCAGGTCTATGTAGCGCAGCCGCAGAAGAACGAAGAACCACCCCGGCAACTGAGAGCCTTCGTAAAAATAAGTCTGAAACCGGGGCAGAGCAAGCATGTCTTACTCACTTTGAATCGGCGATCATTTTCCATCTACGACCCAGCCGCGCATGTGTGGAAGTATCCGGATGGCACCTACGGGATTTTCGTCGGCACCTCTTCGAGGGACTTGCCGTTGCACGGCAACATCTCCATCAGCAGAAGAAGCACATCGCGTTGATGACTGTGCCCCGATAAGCAATCACTTAGGAGCGAGTTTTCATTGCTGGGATGTAAACGGCGAGGCAGGCAAGCCCTCCACATTGTAGAGATTGCAATTTGGATCGACAGACCACCCATAGCGAACGTAGACCGGAGCCGGGACAGCAGCGCTGGAGACAAGCACAGTATCTCCATCCACTTTCGCATTTGCCGAGACGAACTTTCCATCCGTTCCAGCGACTTCGAACCCACGCAATTCACCGCCCTTTGCCATCACGCCGTTCGCCGCGTGATCAAACCAGATGCGCATTTCCTTTCCTTGCGGCACTGCCTGACGGAAGAGCGGCCCCGAATCCTGGATGTGTTCGCCATAGGAGAGCACACGAGCCCAGAGCGCGAGTCGATGACCGACATCCTGTTTATCCCGGGGATGAATGTTGGTCGAATCTCCAATGTCGATGGTTACCGCCATGCCGGTGTTCGCAAGGGAGAGCGTTCTCCTCTGAGCCTCGCGCACTCCTGGCCAATCGCCGGTCGTGTTGAAATTTGCAATCTGCACAAAGAGAAATGGAAAATCTCCCTGTGCCCAATGGCTGCGCCAGTCCTGAATCATCGTTTGAAAAAGACTCGAATAGACCGGCGCGCGCTCATCGCCGGTGTTACTCTCGCCCTGATACCAGATCACGCCCCGTATCGGTAATGGAGTGAACGGCGCGACCATCGCATTGAAGAGGGCTGCGGGCGCCCAGGAATTCGGATCTGGGCGCCAAGGAAAATCGATCGGCGGTTTCCCTTGTGCCGCCGCCGCTTCTTGGAGCTTCTTCTCGGCTTTCTGTTGGAGCAATATTGTCGCTTCGTCTCGCATCATCTTGGCTCGGGCGGCAAAGACCGGCATCAGTGAAGAATTTGCTCCCAACGCGCTCAGGCTGGTCCACGCTTCGGCCGGGGTGCCTCCCCAATCAGTTTCGATGAGGCCAATCGGCACCTTCTCCTTTTCAACTAGCTCGCGGCCAAAAAAATATGCAACAGCAGAGAAGTCCGAAACACTCAGCGGGGTACAGGCCGTCCAGGTTTTTGCAGCAACATCTTGCATGGGATAGTCGGAGGCGGCGTGCTCCGTGTGGAAGAGGCGCAGTGTAGGGTGATTCGCGGCGGCAATTTCCTGCTGCGTGTTCTGAACTCCAAGGCTCCAGTCGGTCTTCATCATTGGCATTTCCATGTTCGACTGCCCAGAAGCAATCCATAGGTCACCGACCAAAACATCGGTGAATATGATGGTGTTTGTTCCTTTGATGGTCAGCGTAAATGGGCCGCCCGCATCTACGGGAGGGAGATACAGGCTCCAGCGCCCTAAACTATCTGCTGCGATAGAGCCCTGGTGGTCGCGAAAGTTAACCGTGACCTGCTCGCCCGGGTCGGCATTACCCCACATATGTATCGGTCTATCTCGCTGGATCACCATGTGATCGGCAAGTACGCTTGGCAATGTCACTTCCGCGCGCGCTATAGATGTTGCAGCGATCAAGCTTACAAGTACTGTGATGTATCTCCGACGATTGCGGCCCACGTATTCTCTCCTGGAGTCAAAGCAAATTGTTGACCTATTTTTTTTGACTAACAGCTTGTGAAAACATAACGGGGAAGAATTGATGTTCCATCCTCTCATAAATGACGAGGATTGCCAGTCGTGAGAGGCCATGGAAATCTATCCCTTGCCGGTCATGTAGTAGTGCACCGCTGGTGTAATGACTAGCGACAGCAGCATGGAAATCAAGATCCCACCAATCACCGCTATGGCCAGCGGTTGCAGCATCTGCGAGCCGGAACCGAGCGCGAGGGCCAGCGGGAGCATTCCAGCCACAGCTGCAACCGCGGTCATCACGATGGGGCGGAGCCGCCTGCGGCCGGCCTGAATCATTGAGTCTCGCGGGGAAAGTCCCGCGGCCCGAAACTTCACATCCGCATCTAGCAGCAGAATGCCGTTCTTCGAGACGATGCCGACCACCATGATGAGGCCCATGAAAGATGAAATGTTGAAATCTGTCCCGGTAATCATTAACGCCACGAAGACGCCGGAGGTGGACAGTACCGCGGATGCGAGAATCGACACCGGAGCGGAGAACGTCTTGAATTCGAACAGCAGCACCAGAAACACCAGCAGCAACCCTACGAACAACACCAGCAGCAGATCGCGAAAGGATTGCTGCTGTGTCGCATAAGTCCCGCCATACTCGACCCGAATCGTGGATGGCAGGTTCGCGGCTGCCACCGCCCTTTTCACGCCGACAATGGCCTGCCCCAAGCTCGTTCCCTGCAGCCGAGCGCTCACTTCCACCAGGCGCTGCAGGTTTTCCCGTACGATTTCCGTCTGTCCCGGAAGGTTTTCAACCGTAGCCAGCGATCCCAGCGTTGCCGTTGTTCCCGCTGAGCTGACGAGCACAGTGTTGTTTACCGCCTCCGGCGAGGCGCGGTTCTGCCCAGGGAAGCGGACGCGTATGTCGTAGGCGCGGTTGTTTACGACCAGTGGGGTGGGCGCAGTTTGACCCTGGAGCAGGGCGTTGGCGTCCGTCGCGACCTCGTCGGGTGTAAACCCGCTGCTCGCGGTTACCGAAGGTTGAATGTGATACACAGTTTCCGGACTACTGATGGTGTTATCGATGCCGTTCAGTACGCCGACCACACCGGACACGTTCGAGATCTTATCGGCTACGATGGGCGCCCAGCGGCGCAGCAGCGTGGGATCTTCACTGAAAAGTTTAATAACGACTGGCTGCGGCGCGTTGGTCAGATCCCCGATCATGTCCTCAAGCGTCTGATGCAGGTCGATGTCCAGGGACGGTTCCTGCTGGCTCACCTTCGCCTGGACCTCGTCCATGATTGCGTAAATATCGCGGCTGCGATGGCTGGTCAGATTGACGGAAATGTCACCGGTGTTTGCCTCGGTGACGGCGGCAAGCCCCAGTTGCAGGCCGGTGCGGCGGGAGGTGGCCGTGACCTCCGGGATAGTATGAAGGATCTGGACTACGTGACCCACCACGCGGTCTGTCTCCGTCAAGGAGCTCCCCGGAGGCATAATGTAGTCGATCGTGAAGTCTCCTTCATCCATCTTGGGGAGAAGGTTTGACCCGAGCGAAGCGTAGCTGAAATAGGAAATCACGATCAGCACCACGGCAAAAGCAGCCAACCACCATGGTCGGTCAAGCACGAATTTCAGCAGCCGTTCATAAACGCCGATGATGCGCTTCATGAAGCCCCCGACCGAGGCCTCCTCCGCCTTCATCAAGCGCTTTGCCTCGTCTTCCGCCGAGGCGAACTCCCCCACATGTTCTTCCGATTCGAAATTGTCCTTGCGCCGAACGAAATACTGGCTCAGTGTTGGCGTCCAGGTCAGGGCCAGAAACAGCGAGGCGATCAGCGCCGAGGACATGGTCACGGCCAGTGCCCGAAAGAACGTCCCGGTCACGCCGGTAATAAGAACTAGCGGGAGGAAGATCACCACTGGAGTCATGGTCGAGCCGAGCAGCGGGACTTTCAATTCGCTTAGCGCGCTTTGCACCGCCTGCATTTTTCCCTGGCCGGCATCTCGATGGATGACGATGTTTTCTACCACCACAATCGCATCGTCGATCACCAGGCCCACTGCGGCTGCCAGACCGCCCAGCGTCATCAGGTTGAAGCTCTCCCCCAGCAGTTTCAACACTACGAACGTGATCGTAATAGTGACCGGAATCACCAGCCCTGCGACCAGCGAGCTACCCCAATCGCGCAGAAAGAGCACCAGGACGATGCACGCGAGAATGATACCGATCAAAATTGCGTCGCGAACGCTCTTGATCGCTTCTTTCACCAGGCCGGCCTGATCGTAGTAGACAGAGAAATGAATTCCCGGCGGAAGATCCTTCTTGATTTGATCGAGTTGCTGGTAGACGCCATCGGCCACAGTGACGGTATTGGTGCCGGGTTGCCGATTGATACTCAGCAGCACGCCGGGCTTGCTGTTGGCGGTAACAACGGTGTAGACCGGCATCACCGCAGGCCCCACCGCGGCGATGTCGCCAATATGCACGGGAATGCCCGCGGGCGTTTTCTTGATAACAATGTTAGCGATCTCTTTGGGGTCATGGACCTGGCCATCCACCAGGTTGAGTACCAGATTGTGATGGGCCTCGATCAGGCCAGGAGACTCGATGAGATTAGTCTTCTGCACCGCGGCGAGAATATCCGTGACCGTGACCGATGCGCGCAGCAGCTTCGCGGGATCGGGAACGATGTCATATTCGGGCACCTCTCCACCCTGGACAAGCACGGTTGCGACGCCGTTCACCCGGTTCAGCCGCGGCTTTATCTGATAGGTCGCAATTTCCCATAGTCTCGTGGCCGGCATGGTATTTGAGGTCAGCCCAAATCCCAGGATGGGGAAGCTGGAGAAGCGGAGCCGGTCCGCCTGGACGTGAGCCGTCGGCGGCAACGAAGCCTGCACCCGCGATATTGCGGCGTAGACCCGCTGCAGCGTTTCAAACATGCTCACGTGCCAATCGAAAAACAGATCCACCTCAGCCGTGCCGCGGCTGGTGATCGAGCGCACAGTCTGCAGGCCCTGCACGCTGTTGACCGCCTCTTCGATCGGGCGGGTGATGGTAACCAGCATTTGATCGATGGGCATAACGCCGTTGTCGATGGCGATCAACACCCGAGGGAAATTTGTGGTGGGAAAAACGGCGATGGGAATACTTAAGGCGGAGTACGCGCCAACAAAGGCGAGCGCGACAATGACCGCGATCAGGGCTTTGGAAAAGACGGCAAACCAGTACACTTTTGGCTGCGCCGCGCTCTTCGGCGCAGTTTTTGACTCGGGGCTGTTCGAGGTCTCGGTTGACATTTAGGTCCCCAACGCCTGAGAGCTGTCACCCGGGTTCGCCGGCGTTGCCTTCACCTTGGTCTTGTCGGGAAGCCCGTACGCTCCGCTGGCAATGACCTCTTGCCCCGGTTTGAGACCATTGGTGATCTGTACGAGCGGAGCTTGCCGAATCCCGGTCGTCACCTTCTGCGAATATGCGCGGCTGTCCGGCTTCACCACCATCACGGAAGTCTCCCCGTTCGAACCTGTCAGCAGCGCGGAAGCGGGTATCACCAGTGCATCGGGGACCGTTCTCGCCGTAATCGAAACTCCCACTGTTGTGCCCGGCTGCAATTCGCCCTTGGCATTGTCCGCCTCTATCCATATCTCCACAGTGGTGCTGTTCGGGTCGAGCGCCGGACTCAGTACCGTGACTTTGGCCGGGACGTCCGCCTTCAGCCCCGGAACCTGGAGGCTTGCGGCCTGCCCCAACTTCAACTGCACTGCTTGCGGTTGAGGCACATGCAGCCGCACTACCACCTTGGAGGTATCTATCACGATCAGCAGCGGCGTTCCCGCCGGAGCGAGGTCGCCCGGGTACACGGCACGGTCGGCAATCACACCATTGATAGGACTGCGAATCTCGGTATACCCCATTTGCGCAGCCGCGCCCATGTACTGGCCATGGGCCAATTCAAGCTGTCCCTGGGCGGCCTTCCTCTGCTGCGAGGCTCCCGAAGCCTGCAAATTTTGTAAATGCTTCCGGGCCGTTTCATACGCACTGCGCGCGGCGGTCAGCGTAACCGCGGTTGTATCCAATTGCTTGCGGGCGATGGCGCCCTGCTGATAAAGCTTCTCTTCGCTGTCGTAGAGCTTCTGCTGCGCGGCCAGGCTGGTGCGCGTATCCGCCACGTTCAGATTTGCCGTCTGAATCTCCTCCGGCAGAGTCGAGGAAGTGGTCGAAGCATAGGTGGCCTTGGCTTGATCGTAGCCGCCTTGCGCCGATACCACCGCCGCCGCGAGGTCCTTATTTTCGAGCACCGCCAGCAGTTCCCCGCGATGCACCTTATCGCCGCGGTTCACATAGAACCTTCGCACCGGCGCTGTGATCTTAGGAGAAAGCGATGCCTGGTGGACTGGGAACAGCACACCTTCCGCTTGCACCAGGTCCACGATCGTCTGTGTTTTCGCCCGCGTGGTCTCCACGCTTACTACCGGTTCGGGAGCAGGCGGGGCGCTGCCTCCACACCCCAGCGGGGCCGCGGACATTAAAGCCAGCAACGGGATGAGGAACGATTGCACAATGCGTAACGGAACGCGCGGCATAGTCATAAATTCCTCGTCAAGGTTGTCAGTTTGGCAATCGCGATAGCATATCGGATCTGCGCGTCCGCGAAGGGGGTGCCTTCCAGAGTGAGAGGCCAGGTCTGCGCGCAATTCGTCCCGGAATAAGTCAGAACGAAAAATCTCAGAGATTTGCCCTCTTTTGACCGACGCATCAAAACTCTCCAGTCAATGTCTGTAGCGTTGCGAGGGCTATCCGGTAACGGGCCTGGCCGCTCTCCAGGGAATCCTGCGCCGCGGAGAGCGCTTGTTGCGCGCTCAAAACCTCAAGTTCAATTGCATCTCCGGCTTTGTAGCGCAAAGTAGCCAACCGCAAGGATTCGGACGCAATACCTGCATCTTGACGCAGTGTCTCAATCTCCGATCGAGCTACCTTGGCTTCGTTGTAGTACGCATACAGGTTGCTCAACGTCTCCCGTTGCGCTTGCGACAACTCAACCTGTGCTTGCCGACGGTTGTACTCCGCTTGATGCAATCGACTTTCGGTAGCACCCCAGTTCCATATCGGAAGGTTCATCCCTGCGGTGACAAAATAACCAAGGTTAGGCAGTGGGCCCTTCTCCGGATTCGCGGCAACCGTGCTCCGCAATGCAAAAGCGTTGGCTTCAATCCCATAGTCCGCATCAAGGACGAATGTGGGGAAAAAACCCGCGCGGGCGATAGTGACATCCATGTTTGTTTGTTTTAACCTCTCCATTGCTGAGCGCATATATGGATTTCCACGCTCGGCCATCCCCTCTACCTCAACCAACGAAGGCAGGACCGGAGTGTTGTCAGTGTCATCAACCGTCGTAAAATTTTCGTCCAGGTTTGGCGAGAGCAGTACTGCCAGCGCCAGATGAGCTTTCTCCATCCCCAATTGCGCTTCCTGAAACGCGAGTTTCTGCTGATCGAACTGAAGCTGGGCTTTCAGGACATCGGCGTGAGCTACCTCGCCGCCCTTTTCAAGGTTTTCAGTCGTCTCTAAAAAGCGCTTTGTTTGCTCAAGAGTTTTCTGGGCGGTAGCATACTTGCGTTGTGCGGTAATCAGGCCGTAATAATTGCCGGTCACAGTAACCGTGAGTCCTCGGCGGGCGATTTCGGTCTGTGCTTGCGCCAAAGCGGCACCGGCAGCGGCACTTCGATAAGGAGCGAGCGTAAAAAAGCCTGCCGGGATGTCTTGATGAAGGACAGCCCAGGCCCTATAAACGTGTACACCGTCATTTGTGACGAAGCGCCCAGTCGGAATTTTGCCGTTTCCCTGGGTGCCCAGATAATCCTGCGTATAGCTGATCGAAGGTAAGAGCGCAGCACGAGCCTGGGTGCTGGTTTCCTTAGCAAGCTCAGCAGCCGTTACCGCTGCGCCGTACTGCGCATAATACCGGCGCGCTCGACTGATTGCATCCTGCAGCGTGATGACGACGGGAGCACCTGTATTCGCGAGAGGTTTCGGTTGCTCCAGTTGGGACGCAGTTTGCGAAGGCACGCCCGCTTGTAGCGACACTTGCGCTAAGACCTGCGATCCACATGTACAAGAAATTATCGTCAGTCCCAGTAAAATCATTGCGGCCCAGAACTTCGGGCTCGTCAATGTACTCGCCTGAACAACATGGCTCTGTGCTCTTAGTTTGAGGGGCCCTCGGGAAAGCAGCATATCATCCTCTTTCGAAAACGGTTGATCGTTGATCTCACGCGAAAATATGGCAGTTAACTGCTGGTTGTAAACACTCAAACTCTCTCGTGAGAGGACGCGGCAAATCTGTGTCCTCGTTTTGGCGGGCGAGTTGGATGCGCGGCACGCTCCAGCAATCTTCCAGGCCGATCCAAACCAGTATAGGAGTACGAACCTGAAAGTATTCTGAAAACGGGCTGATTCTGTTAAAAGAATTCCCGTCCTGCGGCATTTCTAGCCGGTATTCCGCAGGCCCGCGGAAATGCCGTTGATGGTCGCCGCGATTGCACGCTGGAGTGAATCGCTCGTGTCGCCAGCGCGTTTGCGCCGCAGCAATTCCACCTGAATGAGACTCATGGGATCTACGTAAGGGTTGCGCAGACGAATCGAACGTGACAGGACAGGATTTGTTTCGAGCAAGACTTCTTGTCCGGTGACGGCGAGCACGGCTCGCCGCGTGTTCTCATATTCTGCCTCCAGCCTGGTGAAGACGGACTCACGCATTGCGGCATCCCGGACCAGTGAAGAGTATTGGCGGGCAATGTTGAAGTCGGCCTTGGCCAGCGCCAGTTCGACGTTGCGGATCAAGTCGATAAATAAAGGAAACTCCCGCATCATGTTCTGCAGCAGCGACAGATTCCCTTGCTCAATCGATAACCGCAGCGCATGTCCAACGCCGAACCAGCCGGGCACTCCGTGGCGGCTCTGCATCCATCCGAAGACCCACGGAATTGCGCGAAGGTCGGCGAAACTGGGTTTGCCTTTTCTGCGGACAGGACGCGAGCCGATACGGGCGTACTCCAGTTCATTGACCGGTGTGGCCTCGGCGAAGTATTGCAGCACCGCTTCATTTTCAGGGATGTTTTTGCGATAGAACCCGTATGCGGCGCCTGAAAGTTCTTCGCAGACCTCCTCCCAGCCTTCCATCATTTCTCCGGTGCGGTGGCCGCCCGGGCGGTGCGCTTCGGGCCGGGCCAGCGCATCGAGCGATGCAGCTACCATCAATTCCAGGTTCCACTCCGCCAGCACCACATCGGAATATTTCCAGTGCAGGACCTCACCTTGCTCCGTGATGCGAATTTCTCCGTTGAAGTCGCCGATCGGTTGAGCATAGATGGCGCGGTGGGTGGGTGCGCCGCCGCGACCTACCGTTCCGCCGCGGCCATGGAACAGCCGCAAGTCCACGCCGCATTCGCGCGCAACCGCGTACAAAGCGCGGTGGGCTTTGTAGAGTTCCCAGGTGCTGGTGAGCATCCCGCCGTCTTTGTTCGAGTCGGAGTAGCCGAGCATCACCTCCTGGCGGCGTCCCCAGGAGTCGAGCAGCGGTTGATACGCGGACGCGGTCCATATCTCGCGACAGATGGAAGCAGCTCCGCGCAAATCTTCAATCGATTCAAACAATGGGACTACCTGGATCGCGGCGCGATTCTCTCCGGCAATGCACGAGACTTCATGGGTCCGGGCCAGATGCAGCACACGCCAGACATCTTCCACGCCCGTCGCGCCGCTGATGACGTATTGCCGAATCGTTTCCGCCGGTTCATCCTGCTGGATCTGTGCAATGGCGCGGAAAGTTGCGAGAACATCCGCGGTCTCAGGCGAAAGCGGTTGGGCGAAGTCTTCCTGGGAAGTTTTCGCCGACTGGCATTGCTCAATCTCGATCAATGCCTGGGTATGCAAACGGGCATGCTGACGGATGTCAAATGTATGCAGGTGCAGACCGAAGGTTCGGACTTCGCGGATCAGGGGGTCGATCAGAGAGTGGGCGAGACGAGGGCTTTTATTTTCCACCAGACTTGTCCGAAGAAGATTCAGGTCGTCCAGTAAGTCCGGAGCAGAACGATACGCCGGCAAGACCGCATGCGCGGCCGGAACCCGTAAGCCAATCCCCATCGCCTGCAGCCTCATGAGAACACACAGCGCAAAACGGCGATCCAGTTCGTGCGGGAACCGGTCGCCAACTGTGGCTCCGGAGTGCTCCAGCTGCGACTCGTAAGATTCTAATTTCTGCCGCAGCGCGGAGGATATTCCAACTCGCTGAACGGAGGGAGTGAGCAGATCCACGATAAGCTGCACGCGGGCGCTGTAGTGTTCAATCAGCTTGCGACGCGCCATGCCGATGGCCTCCCACGTCACCGCAGGCGTGACATAGGGATTACCGTCGCGATCTCCGCCGATCCAGGAACCGAATCGAACTACCTGCGGCAATGCATTCGGCTCCACTTCGGTGCCGTATTCGTCGCGAAACGCGCCCGCGATCTCCTCAAACAATTGCGGCAGAGTATCGAAAATTGCGATGTCGTAGTAATCGAGGCCGAGTTTGATCTCATCCTGCACCGTTGGACGGTAACTGCGAACTTCGTCGGTCTGCCAGAGGGCTGTGATCTCCGCCAGGATGGCCTGTTCCTTCGCGGCCAATTCCTCATCCGGTAGTGGAATCTGGTTCAGGCTTTCGAGGGTTTCACCGATTCGCCGCCTCTTGAACAGCACAGAGCGACGCGCAACTTCTGTCGGATGCGCCGTAAAGACCGGGATCACGCAAATCTTCGCAAGCAATTCCAGGGCGTCAGCGGCGCTGATGCCCGCTTCTCGCATCCGCCGCAGCGTGCCGCGCATCTCGCCCGGCTGGGGCGCGCTTTGGCTGCCGAGCAGCCGATGGGCGCGACGGCGACGCTTGCGATGGTTGGTTTCCGCCAGATTGATCAATTCAAAATAAAAACCGAATGCCCGCGTCAACTGCTCGGCAAACCCCGTGTCGCAACGTTCAATGCGTTCGATTGCCTGAGAGAGCAGAGATTCGGCTTTTTGCGGGTTGCCTTGCAGTCGCGCTTCCCGGCTTTCAGCGGTCAGACGACGTAAATCTTCGACAGCCTGGAACAGCGCATCGCCCGCCTGTTCTCGCAGCACGCGTCCCAGCAGCGTGCCGAGCGAGCGCACATCCCTGCGCAGCGGCGCTTCCTTGCGTTCAGTGTCGAACGATTGCAATTCCTCCAGGCGCTCGCGCCAATCTTCCGGTTTCCACAAGAGATCCATAGCTATTTGAATTATGCAGGAGAAGCGAACGGTTTCCTATGCCCGTCCTTACGAAATGGCAGCTTGTTCTTCGAGTTGCATCATCAATTCTTCCCATTCGGACAAGAGTGCCGCATGTTCGGCTCGAAGCGTACCGAGTTGGCCGATCTGCGCCTGATACATCTCGGCGGAGACAAACGTGCCCATCTGCTGTTCTGTCATCTGTATCGCTGCTTCCATCCGGGGAATTTCTTCTTCCAGCACATTGCACCGCTCCTGCATCTGGCGCAATCGAATTGGATTGATCCGTTTTGCAGGTGCGATTCCATCGCCTGGCTGATCTGTTGCTATGCTTGCCGCTGCCGGTGAGGGAAGATTGTCATTTGGCTTGCGCTGCGGAATGGGTGCATTCGTCGTTCGCCGCGATTCTGCCTGCCGGGCAATCTGCCAAAGATAGTCCTCGTAGTTGCCGGTGTAGACGTGAACGGAATTGTCTCGAATTTCAAAAACTCGGGTCGCAAGCGCATCGATAAAGCCGCGATCATGGGAGACAAACACAACCGTGCCGGTAAAATTCCGGATCGCCTCCAGCAGCACTTCCTTGGCGCGCATGTCGAGATGGTTCGTCGGTTCATCGAGCAGAAGAAAATTGGCAGGGCTGACCAGGAGCCGGGCCAGTGCATACCGGTTGCGCTCTCCTCCGGAGAGTACGCCCAGAGGTTTGTAGACATCGTCCCCTGAAAACAGAAAACAGCCCAGAAGACTGCGCAATTCCGTTTGCGGAATTCGGGGTGCGCTGCGGCCGATGTCGTCGAGCATTCGTGCATCGGCATCCAGCTCTTTATATTGATCCTGGGCGAAGTATTGCAGGACCACATTATGACCGTGCCGGATGTCGCCGGAGGTTGGGGTGTCGAGCGCTGCCAGTAAGCGGATCAGGGTTGACTTACCGGCTCCGTTGGGTCCGACCAATGCGATGCGGTCCCCGCGCTCCATCGTGAAGTGGACGCCGGCAAAGACCTGTTTCGAGTCATAACTTTTGCTCACCTCACGCGCTTCGACCACTGTGCGTCCGCTTGCAGGCGGTTGCGGGAAGGTGAAATGAATTGCCGTTTCCCGGGGCGGCAACTCGATCCGCTCGATGCGTTCCAGCTCCTTGATTCGGCTCTGCACCTGACGGGCTTTGGTGGCCTGCGCGCGGAAGCGATTGATAAATGCCTCAAGATGTTCAATGTGTTCGCGCTGGTGCTGATAGGCCGCTTCCAGTTGGACCAGCCGCTCCTCTTTCTGCTGTAAATATTTTTCGTAATTTCCGTTATAGGTGTACAGACGACGGTTCCATAGCTCGGCAATTTTATTTGTCGCGACGTCGAGGAAAAAACGATCGTGCGAAATCAGAACGTATGCATAGGGATAAGAGTGAAGATAACCCTCCAGCCAATTGCGCGCTTCAAGGTCGAGATGGTTGGTCGGTTCGTCGAGAAGGAGAAGATCCGGTTTTTCCAGCAGCAGTTTCGCCAGGGCAATCCGCATCTGCCAGCCGCCGGAGAACTCTTCGGTTTTTCTAATCCAATCCGTGTTCGCAAATCCAAGGCCGGACAGCACGATGCCAACGCGCGCTTCCATGGTGTAGCCGTCCTGCGCATGGAATTGAGCATCGCTGCGCGCCAGCTGATCGGCCAATGCCGCATATCTTCCGGTGTCCGGCGGCAGCTCCGAAAGCTGGGAGTTCAGGGCTTGAATTTGTCGCTCCAGCGCGCGTGTCTTCTCAAAGGCGGACATGCACTCCTCAAACACCGTGCGTCCACTCAATTGCAGACCATCTTGTGGGAGATATCCAAAAGACATGCCGCCGGTGCGCTCGATGGAGCCGTCGTCCAGCGAATCCAACCCTGCCAGGATCCGCAGCAGGGTGGTTTTCCCGGTGCCGTTGCCGCCCACCAGCCCGGTACGTTCTCCGGGGGTGATCTGCCAATCGACTTTCTCGAAAAGGAGCTTATGGCCGAAGCGCTTGCCGGCGGACGTCAGTTGTAGCATGGTGTCGGGGCTCGAAGCACTTTTGGGAAGCGCACCTATATTGTCGCATTGCAGGATTCTTGACGGCAGGTGCCGAGGGGCCCGGTTGGTATACTCGCAGCAAGCCGCGCGCTTGCTCCAGGCCTATACCGATGCACGTCTGTCGCCGAAAGCGAATTTTCTCCGGAATGACCAACTATTTTGAGTCAGCTAGCCAGAATAATCCTGATGGGTAATAACTGTTATAAGGAAAGATCAAAGCCCATCCAGCTATGCGGCCGCCTCTCAATTCAGTAGCTGAAATCAACCATGCGTATACCCTACCCAACCCGGCTGAACATTAATCATGTGCTGATCGTGGTTCTGTTCCTCCTGTTTGCGCAACTGTTGGATGGCACAGATCCTGTGTTCGCGTTTTTGGCATCGTTGGCAATTGTTTTTAGTGCGCTGGCATTCAACGTTCTGAACGGCCTGGGTACGACCAGTGGGGCTTACGTTCTCTTCATGGCGATACCCACGTTCGCGATTTTCATTTTTATCAAAGTCTTTACCTGGGAGCCCTCCGACAAGCATTTCGAACAGCCTTTGATCACAATCACGGCGACTGCCCTGGGATGGGCGGGAATTCTGGCGGCGGCGGCACTCAGCCGGAAATTCGCAACCAACCGCAATATCGTCCGCTTTACAGCAAGAGACCTCGAAAATCTCAAGAATACGTCCGCCGGCCTGCTGGTCATCGGACTGTTCAGCCAGATCTTGCTGACGAACTTCAACACCGGCGCCAGCGGCACGATCTGGACCGCGCTGAATCAATTGAATATCTTCGTGCCGATGGCCACAATTCTCGCGACGTATTACGAGATATGTATCAGCCGCGGTCAACGCAGTATGAACTGGATCGTGCTCACCAGCATCTTTTATGTCGCAGGATTCGGCTTTATCGCTGCCTCCAAGCAGGGGATGTATACCCCTTTCTTATCTTATTTTCTGGTTTGCGCCGCACTCGAGTATCGTTTCCGCCCGCTTCAGGTCATCGCAATTCTGGGGTGGCTCGCCTTTGCCGCTGGGTTTTTATTTCCGTGGGCGCAATATGCCCGTTCCATGACACGCCAGGCCACACTTACCGGAACTGTTGATGCCACGATCGGCCTGCTTCGAAATCCGGACACTATCCCGGCCATGTATCAGTGGTACGCCGACTCTTTAAAAATGAATGAAGATATCAATCAGGTCTCGCTCTGCTACGACCATCCTCATGGACTGCTGGACCGGGAATCCTTGATATGTCAGGACGACCGGTTGATTCAAGTTACACAGCATGCCGGCCCGACAGGCCCGGATTACCTGATCGCCGGATTTGAAATGGTCATCCCGCACTTTCTCTGGCAGGGACGCGAGACGCTTTCTTTGGGCAATATTTATGGTCGGGAAACGGAACAAACTAGCTCGGAAGATTACACGACGGCGGTCGCGTTTGCTCCCATCGGCGACGCTTACCGGGAATTCGGGTGGTCCGGTGTTGTGGTCGTAATGCCGGTCATGTATTTCTTAACTTTTATCATTTTGAACGGCGTGTTCGGCGATGCCCGCGAAAGCCCGTGGGGCCTGGTATTGGTTTCATACGCCGCATTCGCTGCTCCGGGTCTGCTGTTGCCCGTTCATCCGCAGTTATGGGGACACTACATTCCGCTTGTGCTTTTTGTGATGTGGCTGACGCGGTATGTAGCTCCGCAGGTTGCGATCGCATTTGGCTTCAGAAAGATTCAGGCGAAGATCGTACAGCCCGGTACCGAGCTGGTTCCGAAAGCAAAAGAAGCTCCAACTACAACGTGAGACAGTCTAAACGTTCTGCGAGGGATGCCCTGAGCGAAGCCAAAGGGTTCAGAATGACTCTTATTGCCATCCGACTCCGTTAACAATGGATTCGCTTTTCATGGGTGAAGCTGTAGCGGGGATTAGAAACCCATCGAGTCGTCCGCCGAAGGTCCATAAGTTGCCGGAACCGGCACATTGTTGAGCCGCAAATACACTCCCAGTTGCGCGCGATGATGGATGAGGTGGTTCAGGAACATGAAGCGGTAAGTCTGCAAGCGGGACACATCGCTGATAGTTTTCCCCTGATAGGTAAACTTCCATTTCTGCTCCCAATGTTCATCGTCGGCGTCGGCAATCGCTTCGCGGGCCTGCTGGGCGGCGGCGGCGAAGTCGGCCAGCAATTGCTGCCGCGACTCCATGACAAGAGGCTTGTGTTTCTGCTCGGTAATTTCCATCCCCGGCATCTTCAGGACGTTGGCTGCATATTCCGGCAATAGCGCCACGTGGGCGGCAAGTTTGCCCATCGCCATCGATTTTTCGTGAGGCTTAAAGTCGGATTTGCCTTCAGGCACCCGCTCCAGCGTTGTCCTGGTCTTCTTCATTTCTTCTTCAAATTCGGGTAACAGCGTCTGGCGAACTTCCATGGTTTCCTCCTGGTGAAAAGATTCTTTACTTTATGTGGGGACACAATTTCTTTTCGATTCGATGCGGCGTAGCGCTATCGGCGCGTTTTGGCAATTTCAGGCCGCAACGACACTTCGGTTTCTACATCTACGGGTTCTTCCGCTTTCGGTAGCTCCGGCCGCTCCGCCGCTTCCAGATAATCGCGCGTCAGGCTCTCTTTCAAAACGGCAAACGCATCCTCGGGAGTGTCCGCGAAGTGGAACAGCTTCAAGTCATGAGGAGCGATCGTTCCTTTTTCCATCAACACGTCAAAATTGATGACCTCATTCCAATATTTAGAACCATAGATCACAATCGTCAGCTCTTTGGCGAGCTTGTGGGTCTGGGTCAACGTGAGCAGTTCGAACATCTCGTCGAGTGTGCCGAATCCACCGGGAAACACTACCAGTGCCTTGGCCAGATAGGCAAACCAGTATTTACGCATGAAGAAATAGTGAAATTCCAGGTCGAGCGAGGGCGTGATGTAAGGGTTGTGTTCCTGCTCAAATGGCAGGCGAATGCCAAGTCCGATTGTTTTTCCGCCGGCTTCGCTGGCTCCCCGGTTGGCTGCCTCCATGATGCCCGGTCCGCCTCCTGAAGTCACGACGAAGCGATGACGCCTGGATTTGATTGTCATCGTCCATTCGGTCAGCAAGTACGCCAGCTTGCGGGCATCTTCGTAATAATGGGCCATCTCAACAGCAGCTTCCGCGTGGGCGCGACGGAGATCACTTGCATCCCCGGCTGCGATCTCCTCCGACGTGGCTGGTTGCTCGTCCGCCGACGCTGGTTGGGCGGACCCGGGAGAGTCCAACAACTCCAGACTTCTGGATGCTTCGTCAAGCTCGCGAAACCTGGCTGAGCCGAAAAAAACCACAGTGTCCTGTATCCGTTCGCGCCGAAAATGCGCCAACGGCTCCATATATTCCGCCATAATTCGCAGCATTCGCCCATCGGGGCTGTTGATGAATGTCGAATCTTCATACGCCAGCAAGGGTGGCTTGGTATCGCTCATCTACAACCTCATCAGGAAAGTGCTGGAAATAAGATGCGGGAAAAGACGTTCTTTGGAATCGACGAGTCGGGACACGCAGTCTGGAGCTGCGCAAGAATACTCAAGCACGATACTCGTGATAATGGATGATTTCAGAAATGCCGATCCACACGTCGAGCAATCCCAGACCAGAAACGATTCCACGGGTGACGCCGGAATTTATCAGCGGACCGAGTGAAGGCAGCGTCAGCATATAGTGGTTTTCCTGCCAGTATCGAGTCCACGGCAGCAGGAAGAGCAAAAGTCCGACATAGAAGCAGAATACGACCAGAATTACGATGGAGAGACGCTGTAGCCACACCGGAGAGGGCGGACTTGCGGGCCTCCTTGCATGAGGCTCGGGCGAGTTCTCGGATTCTGAGGCTTCCTGCGGAAACAGGTCTTGTTGATGCGGCATTTTTTTCGATCTGACCAGGCTAGGAATTCACACCGTAGCTTGCTCGTTCAGCCAAGGTAACAGCAGCGCTACTGCATAAATCTCAAACAGACGCGGGCACCGCGTTTCGTTTGGGCCGGCGATTTGCTTGCAATATTTTCTTTCGCAGACGCAGGCTCTTCGGCGTGACCTCGACTAATTCATCTTCATTGAGGAACTCGATTGCCTGCTCCAGGTTCTGCGGCTTGAACGGCACCAACCGAATTGCATCATCCGCAGAGGAGGCGCGCATGTTGGTCAGTTTTTTCTCGCGGACCGCGTTGACGTCCAGGTCGTTATCGCGTGAATGTTCTCCGACGATAATGCCTTCGTACACCTCATTTCCCGGTCCCAGGAACAGGACGCCGCGTTCCTGCAATCCGTCCAGCGCGTAGGTGGTCGTTGTTCCCGCGCGGTCTGCGACCAGGGCACCGGTTGTCCGCTGCGGTATGTCCCCCTGATGCGGCATATAGCCGTCGAACAGAGAGTTCATGACGATGGTGCCGCGGGTTTCCGTCAACATTTCGCTGCGCAGGCCGATGAGGCCACGGCTGGGAATGCGGAATTCCAATCGGACCCGCCCATAGCCATGGTTATGCATCTTCACCATTTCGGCTTTGCGCGGTCCCAGGCGTTCCATCACGACTCCGACAAAGTTTTCAGGAATATCGATGGTCAACAATTCCACCGGTTCCATCAACTTGCCGTCTACGACGCGCGTAACTATCTCCGGGCGCCCGACCATCAGCTCAAACCCCTCGCGGCGCATCATTTCAATCAGGATGGCAAGCTGCAACTCACCGCGTCCAAGCACTTTTAAATTATCCGCGTTGCCCACATCCTCGACGCGGATGGAGACGTTGGTCAGCAGCTCTTTCTCCAGGCGCTCCCGCAAATTGCGCGACGTGACGTATTGGCCTTCACGTCCGGCGAATGGGGAATTGTTCACAAAAAACTGCATGGCGATCGTGGGTTCATCGATTGAGATCGTCGGCAGGGGAGTGGGATTCTCCAGGCTGGTAATGGTTTCACCAATGGTGATGCCGCTAATGCCGGCGACAGCGACGATATCGCCGAGGGTCGTTTCCTCAATATCGGTGCGTTTTAGCCCGCTGAAACTGAACAGTTTGGTGATTTTCGTCTTTTCCAGACTTCCGTCGCGTTTGGAAATGGCGACCTCCTCCCCGGTGCGAAGAGTGCCGTTGAACACACGAGCAATCGCCAACCGGCCGAGGTAGTCCGAATAATCAAGATTGGTGACGAGAATCTGCAGCGGTCCGGCAGGGTCTCCGGTAGCCGGCGGAATCGTGGAAACGATGGCCTCAAAGAGCGGCTGCAAATCGGTGCCCGGAAGTTTTGCGTCCGTTGACGCTGTCCCCAACTTCGCATTCGTGTAGAGCACGGGAAAATCCAGCTGGTCTTCCCCCGCGTCCAGATCGATGAAGAGATCGTAAACCTCATTCAACACTTCCTGCGGGCGCGCATCGGGGCGGTCGATTTTGTTGATGACCAGGATGGGCGGCAGCTTGGCTTCGAGCGCCTTCGACAACACGTAGCGGGTCTGCGGCAGAGGGCCTTCGCTGGCATCGACCAGCAGCATGACGCCGTCCACCATTTTCAGGGCGCGCTCTACCTCACCGCCAAAGTCCGCGTGACCCGGCGTATCAACGATGTTGATCTTGGCGTCGTGAAAAACGATGGCCGTGTTCTTCGCCAGGATAGTGATCCCGCGCTCGCGCTCCAGATCATTTGAGTCCATTACGCGTTCGGTTACGGCTTCATTGGAGCGGAAGGTCCCGCTTTGGCGAAGCATGGCATCGACGAGGGTGGTCTTACCGTGGTCAACGTGGGCGATGATGGCGATATTACGGATGACGGACGACACGATAGATGAAGTTTCCTGTCTGGTATGTAGATAGGCTGGGAATGCCAGTGAAAATCTGACTGGGCAAGTCCGACTGGCGAATCCAATTGATGAATCCAAGAATTGGACTACGGGATCGTTTTGATCCCTCTATCAGTTTACCGCATAGCCAAACCGGAATTGTTAAGGAGCATCAATGAAGATGATCAGGAGGACGACATTTCTGGGTTACAGCCCCGGCCAACGGTATCGATAGGTGCGAAGAGGGCGTAGGCTATACAGGTTTCATATAGTCACAGGCAGGAGGAACGTTGATGGGGATACCTCTAAGTTCGCAGGAACGGTTTGCCCTGGGCCAGCAGCGGCGCAAACAGATACGGCGGACGGAGCATGCAGCGTGGAAACCGAAGGAGCGCCGCGTAGATCCGCTGAAGCTGATGCAGAAGTCCATGCATGGTCGCGTATCGGCGCTGGTGGCACTAAAGTACGGGCGGGACTGGCGAGAACTGGTGCGATCCAGAAAGACTCGATAAGAAGCGAGGCTGAAATAAAGTGGCGGGCTGGATTTATCTACCCGTGCCTCTCGCTACAGTACGCAGCGGCAGGATACCGGCAATGTTGACTGCCGGAGCCTGCTGATGGCGCAGAAGATGCAGGTCCGATTCCAACTGCCTTTGTTTGCGGCCTTGGCGGACATGGAAAAGGTAATATGCGCGTCTTCTCTGCGGCGTCTTCAGGGTGGAGTAATACTCCAGCATGCAGGAGCGAAGATTGCTGGAAATGTCGACATTTTTTTGATGGGTCAATGTCTTCAGCAGCTCCGCATAACTTTGGTCGGCCAACGGGTATTCGCCCAGATGGGTGTTTTTTCCAGTGTCATAGTCGAGATCCTGTAATGGCAGCGTATTTTCCGTCGCAGATTGGGTCTTGAGCTGGTCAAGATCTTTTTCGAAGAGATTCACCGTCGTCTGCATGCTGTTCAAGTATGTTTTCTGGTCCGCTGCATTCGGCATTTCGAGCTTCAGCGCCGCGAACGGTCCGGTTTTTGGCATGATTTTGATGATGAACTCAATCAGGTACGCGCCAACGCCGGGCCGATGGTATTGTTTGCCCCACTCATGTTCATAGTCGCTGCGCTTGACTCGATAGACAAAATTGCGGCGATCGAAGGACGGGACCTGCTGCTGAATCTGCTTGCTATAGTGCAGGACGGCCGCGCGGGTCATTTCTGGGATCACGGTGCTGACGGAGTAGCGGTAGGTATTCACCGCCAGATCCTCATGTTTCAGCACAGTATTCAAATCGACTCCATAAGTATCCTTGAAAGCTCGCTCCAGCAGGGATTTGGCGACGTTGAACCCGATGAAATTGTCGTAATTGTCTTTTACGTAGTGGCCTTGCGCGACCTGCACCACATCGAAGCCGAACTCCGTGCGGATATGGGCCTTCGGAGAATCGTAATAACTAACAAACGGACCGAACCGGCTGCGCAGTTTTGGGTATTCCCGGGCAGTGGCCAGCCCAACGGCGGGATGTCCGGTTGTGTCACCCCGATAATGTCCCAGCGCGCCCAGGGCGAAGGCGTATTCATTTAAGTTGGTGGAATCTTTCAAGAGGTTATTGATGAACGCGCCAGTGCGAACGTAGTGCAACAGGTCGCTAAACTCATGACTGCCGAACGGGTAATATCCCAGGTCCTGCACAATGCATCCGCCGTACGCATACGAATGCGCGATTCGCAGTTCCTCCGGCGTGGAATTGGGATAGCGCTCCAGCAACAGCGGAACAATGTGATGGTTCCATGCGACGTCGACGGTCTCTTCGTGCGACAGCACAGAATAAGCGCTCGCTGGGCGAGAGCTTAGCGCAGGCAGAACCAGCAAAACAGCAGAGTATAGCAATAAGGAGCGGTGCCGCTCCCAAAACTTCGTTGATAGCACGAAACTATCTTACTTGCCAATATAGCTAACGCGCCAGATAGAATTTGAACCGTCGTCGGTAACCATCAGAGAGCCATCCGGCGCAACCGCGACACCGACGGGACGGCCCCATACATTGCCATCTGGAAGCACAAAGCCAGTCACAAAGTCCTCATACACCCCAGAGGCGTGGCCATCTTTCAGCGGCACCCGCACCACTTCATAGCCACCCCGCGTCTTTTTGTTCCATGAACCGTGCTCGGCAGCGAAAATATCTCCGTAATATTCCGCGGGAAACTGCTTTCCGTCGTAAAAGGTCATTTCCAGGGAAGCGGAGTGCGGTTGAATCAGGACGTCGGGCGTTATCACCTTGTCCTTCAATTCCGGGTGTTTGCCTTGTAGCGTCGGGTCCCAATGGCCGCCCATATAAAACCATGGCCAGCCATAGAATCCACCTTGCTGAACGTGAGTGATGTAATCCGGCACCAGGTTATTGCCTAATGTGTCGCGCTCGTTCACGGACGCCCAAAGTTGTCCAGTGGTGGGATTGACCGCGAGTCCTACTGGATTCCGAATGCCATAGGCATAAATCCTGAAATCTTTTCCTTCAGGTGTGTACGCCAATATATTCGCGCGATGGCGCTCCTGTGGATGGGTGTCGGCATCGTCATGATTGGAATGCGAGCCGACCGAGACAAACATCGTCTTGCCATCGGGCGAGAATCGAACGTCGCGTGTCCAGTGGCCTCCGCCGCGCAGCCGGCCTCCGGGAGGGATGTCCGGGACGATCATTTGCGACGGTCCCGTGGCCTTCATATCTCCGTTGTGATAAGGAAAGCGCACCACCGAGCCAGTGTTGCCGATGTAAATCCATTGCGGATTTGGGCCAAGCGGGTAGAAGGCGATTCCAAACGGCTGGTCCAGTCCGGTAGCGAAGACTTCGGATTTCTCCGGCTTGCCATCCCTGGTGACGCCGCGGAAGACGCGAATATCTCCCGGCTGGCTTTCGGCTACAAACATGTCCCCGTTCGGCGCTGTACGAATCAGGCGGGGATTATTCAATCCCGTGGCATAGAGTTTGATCTTGAAGCCGGGAAGTGTTTGCGGCCAGACGTTGTCCGGACGCGGAACAATGTGTGCGCCATTGTCGACGGACTGAGTGGCGAAGGGTTGCGGCAGATCGGCCAGCGTGATCTTCCGGGTGATCCCCGGCTTTTCCTGCTGAAAATTCGTGAACGCAGCCTGTCCGGTTAGAACTTTCGCGGTGTCGGATGGTTTAGCACTCTTGGCAAAGGCAGTGGCGGCGATGAAACATACGGCAATCGCCGTCAGGCGGGGATAAGCACTCTTCATGGAAAGTTTCCTCAGAGCTATCACGGGCAAAGTCATCCCCGATATGCTCTTAGACGCCAATTAGACTTGCAGAGTTTCACGCCGGGTGCCCCGGGTCTCGCTTTTGAGACCTGGGGCACCCGGCCCGGTCGATGCTAACGGTATCATCGGGACATCTCACCAGGGTGGGACTCACGGATTCATTCCAGTAGGCCGGATCCATTTGGCCCGTCGCGTGCGCATGTGAATAGCCATTGGCCCGTCGCGTGCTTTTATGTTCCACGTGGAACATAGTGATGAATGCCTGGATGCCTGAAGCCATGGCTACATCCACGCTTCCGGCTTGGCGGCCATGGCTTCTTCCAATGTCACTCGCCGTTTCTGCCTATAAGCGAGGTTCGACATGTGCACTGCAATCGCCGACAAATATCCGATTTCAACCGACGCATTCGGCTGCCTGCGGTCGCGGATGCAAGCCATCCAGTTTGCCATGTGATCGACGCCGGGATTCTTTCCTTCGACTACAGCGCCGCCGGGGTTATTGATTTTTTCCGGATAATAGCGGATGTGTGATGCCGATTCTCCTGTCACCATGTCCGTGGCGCCACTGACATGCTCGACGGTGCCTTTATCTCCCAAAATGTGTTCGCCCGATCCATAGCGGCTATTGCTAAAGGTGGACTGCCACAGGACCAGCAGGTCATTTGGATACTCCAGAGTCACGCCGATCGTGTCAGGGACCTGCCGCCCGTCTTTTTCTGAAAATACGCCGCCCATCATGGTGGCGGCTTTGGGCAACTGCAAATTCATCGCGCTGATGATCCATGCGATCTGGTGGATCATGTTTTCTGTAAGATTGCCGCCGGAAAATTCCCAGAACAGCCTCCAGTTGATGAACTTATAGCCGTCGAAGGGCATCTTCGGTCGTCCATCCAAAAAGAGGCTCCAGTTGACGTTTGCGGGCGTGCAATCGCTGGGAACGGGCCGTACCCATTGACCTTTTCCTATCGGCGTGTTGCGGCTCATCCAGGATTCAATCATCGTGACCTTGCCTACCGAGCCGTTCTGAACCCATTTTTTCGCATCTGCCAACTCGCCGGAGCTCTCAAACTGCAGGCCAATCTGCACCACCTGTTTTGAAGATTTGGCCGCGGCCCGGCAGGTCACTGCCTCGGGAATGTCCCAGGTCATTGTTTTCTCGGAATAAAGGTCCTTGCCTGCATCCAGACTCGCAAGAAAATATTCGGAATGAAGGTGCAGCGGAGTCGCGTTGATGACGGCATCAATGTCTTTGCGGTCGAGCAAGCGACGAGGATCGTCATAGGTGGTGATGTTTGGCAGATACCCCTTGACCTGGTCGCGGCGATGCGAGAAAACATCGGCCACCGCGACGCACTCCACGTTCGGCTGCTTCAGCGCGTTCTTTAGGTCCTGTTGCCCGCGATCCCCGGCCCCGATCAGCCCGATACGGATCCGATCATTCGCTCCGATAACCCGGCGATCCGCAGCGAACACCTGCGAGACTGGCAGCGTTCCCAGGGCGGCAACGCCCATTCCCACTTGTCCTATAAATTCCCGGCGATTAATTTTCTTTTCTTGTTCTTCCATCCTGATCTTCTCCTGTACTTCACATGGCATTCGATGTTTCTGATCTAGCTGTGGAGGCTCAATAGGTTGTTCCGATTCAGGCCGGAGCGAGAAGCGGGAGAGTTGAGGTTGAGGCTGGCATGCGGGCGATGGAAGTTGTAGTCATGCAGCCAGAGATCGAGTTGTTGTTCGCGTTCTGAGGAGTTCTGGTAGGAGCGAGCATAAGCCCATTCGCGCAGGGCGGTCTGGATGAAGCGTTCGGCTTTGCCGTTGGTGCGCGGGGTGTAGGGCCGGGTGAAGCGATGTTTGACGTGCTGGCGGTAGAGGGTGCTACGGAAGGTTCCGTCCTGATAGCAGGGGCCGTTGTCGGTGAGCACGCGGCGGATGGAGAAGCCGAAACGCGCATAATGAGCGCGGGCCATGAGGAAGAAACGGATGGCCGAGCCATGTTTCTGGTCCGGCAGGATGGCGGTGAAGCTAATGCGGGAGTGGTCATCGATGGCGATGTGCAGGTACTCGTAGCCGGCCCCGCGAACTTCCTGGGAGCGGTCGCCGTGGATGCGATGGCCGGGTTTGACGATGCGGGCCAGGCGCTTGATATCGAAGTGGATCAAGTCGCCGGGATGCTTGTGCTCATAGCGCACCACCGGGGGCGGCGGGTCGAGCGAACGCAGGCGGTTCAGTCCCAGGCGGCACAGGATGCGGCTGACGGTGGCCCGGCTGAGCGCCAGCTCCCGCGCGATGCGCCAGCCGTTCCAGCGCAGGCGACGCAAATGCTCAACCTGGGTGACAATCGCCGGACCGGTCTGCCGGGGCGAACAGTGCGGGCGCGAGGAGCGGTCCCGAAGATCGGCCACCCCGCTGGCCCGATAGCGGTAGACCCACTTGGCGGCCGTCTTGGCGCTCACGTTGAAGCTGGCCGCGGCCAGCTTCAACGTGCATCTCTGCTCAAGAACTTTTCTGGCTAATTGCTCTCGCTGATGAATCATAAGTCTGGCATTCTGGTGGTAGTCCATTCGTTCCTCCGAAGACGGCTGTTGCTTGTCACAATCAGCTTCTCCGATCTGGTTCGAATGGACAACCTATTGAAACTTCACATCTAGAGACTGAAGCGAATTAGCATGTTATTCCGGCTTTGCGCATTGTGTCTTTCAACCCTTGCATGCTGATGCGCGAGGAGGCCTCGGGTGTTCCTGCGCCCCGCCAGTGGGTTTCGAGACTCACCGCGTAGTGATAGCCTTGTTTCTTTAACGCGCGGAACTGGCCGACCCAGTCGATGATGCCGCTGCCGACCGGCGCCCAGACGCGCTTGCCGCCCGGTTGAATGGCTACATCCTTGCAGTGGCAATGTCCAATCCTGTCTTTCGGCAGCAGATCGTAGCCGTTTGGGTAAGGGGTAGAGCCAATCATGGCCGCGTTGCCCGGGTCCCAGTTCAACATGAAGTTCTTGTTGGGGACCGCCTTCAGCACCGCGGCGGATTCCTCTCCCGTTGCCGTGTTGCACGCCATCTCGTTTTCGAGGATGAGGATTTTATTGCTCTTCGCGCATTTCTCCGCCGCTTCGCGCAGTTTTTCGTCAATCGCCGCGCGATATGGCTTCTGATCGTCCAGCCTCCAGAAATCGAAACAACGAATACGGTCCGTCTGAAATATCTTCGTCAATTCAATGCATCGCTCGAGTAGCTGGTCCTGCTGCTTGAAGCCGAAGTCCGCATGAAACTGATCGCGATGCTCGCTGTTGCGCGAGAGGGGCGCGCCGGGCCAGTCCACTTTGAACAGCGGACTGGCGATGTCGGTTACACGCAAGTGGTTCTTTTCAAGAATTCTGCGCGCCTCCGCGATTTCCTTTGCATCCAGATCGGCCAGGCTCTTATTCCACATACCGCGCAGTTCGATCCAGTTCAGCCCGAAATCTTTTGAGGCGACTTCGCACGCGTGGCCGAAGTCCTGCGAAATCTCATCATTGATAACTGCCAGCCGAAAAGGACAGCTCATACCGACACTCCTAGACGGATGAAGAGGCTCGGGTGTCTCCAGCAACTCTGCCGAAATCGCTGGAACCGTGGATGCTGCCGCCGCCACCCCCAGCCCCACGATAAATTGCCGACGAGAATGTGACATATGCAATAGCTCCTCTTTATCCGCGAAAAAATTTCAGGCGATGAATCGGCTCTCCGATCGTCGCCCACGAATTATACCGGCCAGGGTAATCGTTGCTTCTCGGGAGATAATGAGCAAGCATCATTCTTATACAAACGAGATGAGCGTCAGGCCTTACCTGGAGGATCTATATGCGAAAAAATATTGCCCGCTTTTTGATTGCCGGTGTTGTCCTGACCGCAGCCATCTGTGTCGTTCCGCGCGCGCTGGCACAGCAGGGAGGCGACTCGACCCAGGTTCAGATTACCAAGAACAATGCGCTCGAAAGTGAACTGGAATCGGTGGCGATTATCGATCGTAAGGTCATGATCCCAATGAGCGACGGCAAGCGCATGGCAGCCGACATCTATCGTCCTAAAGATGAGTCGAAGAAATACGGCACGATCTTTGTCCGTACGCCCTACAACTTTAATTATTGGAGTATTTCTCTCGGGGCACCGCGCGATATGAGTGCCGAACTGAATGCCGTGAAGCGCGGCTATGCCTATGTCGAGATCAACGAGCGCGGCCAGTTTTTCTCCGAGGGGAACTATGACATCCTTGGGCCGCCGCTCAGCGACGGGAACGAAGAATTCTCGTGGATCGCTGCCCAGCCATGGTCGAACGGCAAGGTGGGTACGATCGGATGTTCCTCAACAGCCGAATGGCAGCTGGCTGTTACCGCAATGGGGAACCCGGCGGATGCGGCGTTTATCCCGATGGGATTCGGGGCCGGCGTAGGCCGCGTTGGGCCGTATTACGAACAAGGAAACTGGTACCGCGGCGGCGCGGTTCAGATGCTTTTCATCGATTGGCTTTATGGCGTGCAGAACCAGGTGCGACCGATGTTCCCCACGAACACGTCGCAGGCGGACCTGGTTCGCGCGTCCCGGGCATTCGACCTCGCGGCTCGTTTCCCTGAGGTGGATTGGTCGAAGGCGCTCTGGCATCTTCCGGAGAAGGACATTATCAAGGCCGTGAATGGGCCCAATGGAATCTTTGCCGACCATATGCCGGTTGCTACCGGTGGCGCAATGATCGAGCGGACACCGAATGATCCGGCATGGTATAAGGGCGGCCTCTGGAACGACAGCATGAAAATCAACGTGCCCGGATTGTGGTTCATGTCCTGGTACGACTTATCGACAGGGCCAAACCTCGCGGCATATAACTTCGTGCGTAAAACGGCACGGCCGGACATCGCCAATGAGCAATATGCGGTGATCGCGCCGACCGGCCACTGCGGATATTGGAGCGCCACCGAGCACACCGTTGTCGGCGAACGGGACATGGGGAATGCGCGGCTCGATGTCGATGCGCTGACCTACGGCTGGTTCGATCACTTCCTCAAAGGGGAGGACAACCATGTGCTCGAAACCATGCCGAAGGTCCGCTATTACGTCATGGGAGAGAACCGGTGGGAGACATCGAATACCTGGCCGCCGGAAGGTTCGCAGCAAAAGACACTTTACCTTTCGAGCGCTGGGAAAGCCAATACTCTCTATGGGGACGGATCGTTGTCCGCTGCTCCGCCTTCTCAGGACAAGGGAGATCGTTTCACCTACGATCCGATGAACCCGGTAACTTCGCTGGGTGGAAATTTCTGTTGTGAAGGAAATGCTGTCCACCCTGGGGCTTTCGATCAGCGCGAGAAGGAGACCCGCAACGATATCCTGGTCTACACCACCGATCCTTTCAAGGAAGGGACGGAGGTAAGCGGCCCCATCGACGTCACTCTCTATGTGTCGTCGGACGCGAAGGACACGGACTTTACGGTAAGGCTGATCGACGTTACCCCTAACGGGCCTGCTTATAACCTGGATGAAGACATCCAGCGGATGCGGTACCGGAATGGATATGATAAGCCGCTGGCGTGGATGAAAGCGGATAACGTGTACAAGGTGACGTTCGAGCCGATGAATACCAGCGATTACATTCCCGCGGGACATTCGCTGCGGATCGAAGTCTCGAGCAGCAACTTTCCTCGCTTCGACCGGAACCTGAACACGGGCGGCAACAACTATGACGAGGCGAAAGGGGTGGTGGCACACAATGAAGTCCACCACTCGACGGCTTATCCTTCGAAGATCACAATTACAGTGGTGCCGCACCCACATCCCATGAACTGAGCGTCCTCTGCTCCTGGTCTTTTAAGTCAACCGAATCACAGGTAGAAGAATGAAGCGTACCTATTCGCCGATTTTGATTTTCAGCCTGCTGCTGGCTGGAAGCGCATCCGGTGCGGACCTGCGCACACAATGTGGGACAAACCCCAAGAGGCAGGTTGAAACGATCGATTCGTCTCGATATACCTACTCGATCGATATGGGTGGCAAAATCGACGGGCCGATGACCCGCGATCCCATCGGCTATTGGGCGTACGACCAATATTGGGAACCGAACGTCAAAGTGACGCTTGCGAATATCGGTGACACTCCTGTCGTAAATCCGTGGATTCGGCGCGAAGGTACGCCCGACACGCGCAATTTGCAATCCATCGTCAATTCCATTGTGAAGCCTGGGATGAGCGACAAGGAAAAGGCCAGGAGAATATGGGAATACGAAATCAATAACCGCTTTCACGCAACGACGCAGGATGACGAAGTCGCCGATGTAGTAAAGCGCGTGAACGTCTATGGCTACACGCTTTGCTATGACGAGAGCAAAGACATCAGCGATCTGTGGCGGGCAGCGGGACTCAAGGTGCGCAAGGGATATCCGACCGGCCATAGCCTGGCGGAGGTCTACTATGACGGAGGCTGGCACGAACTTGACTCCGATGAAAGCATCATTTCCCTGCTGCGCGATAACGAGAGCATCGCATCCGAGTCCCAGATCGTCGCCGACCACGACCTGATGAAACGCACCCACACCTACGGGGTGTTGGCGCCGGATGACAAACTGAGTGACGAAGGCGGCGCTGCACTCATTTACTGGGAGGGGGAACGCTCCGGAGAGCAACCCAGCCTTACCAGGCACAACATGGACTTCACATTGCGTCCCGGAGAGGCCATCACCTGGGCCTGGAACCCGGCCGGTCTCTATCATGCAAGCCAATACCATTCTGATCCAGGTTCCACTGATCTGGAACAGTGGAATAAGCGCTGGCGTGTGATCGCGCATGTGATGGATGGAGAGATGACCTATGCTCCCGACCTGAGCGAGAAATCTACTCTGCAGTATCTGCGGACGGAAGGGGTCCAGCTGCGAGATCCAGGACAGTTCGGCAACGGTTTGTATCTAACCGGAAGCACCGGGAATGTGGATGTGCCCGTCAAGAGCTCATATCCGGTGGTGGGCGGCAGGCTGGAGGTTGAACTTGCGCGACAGAACCTGAGAAGCGACGAAATCGCTATTTCCATCAGCTTCGATGAAGGCAAGACCTGGAATGATGTGCAGACGAGCTGGGCCAGCGACTACGACCGCATGTATGTCGACCTGAACCCATTCTTCCCGAAGAAAGGTCCGGCACGTTACGCGTATATTCTCCGCTTCACCTTGCGAAGTCCGTCGAAAACTCCGGAAGTTGGATTAAAGGGTTTGTATCTTCGCTCTACGTTGGAGATGGCGCCGTTGGCCATGCCGGGTGTTGTGCTGGGTGAGAACAAATTCACTTATACCGATGATTCTCCGGGTGCAAGAAAAGTAAAAATTACGCAAGTATGGAACGAGTGCGATGCGGACATCGCCATTCCTGCTGCTCCTGTGGCCGTGACACCTACCGATGGGAAGACCTATTCTGGAACGCGGGTCAAATTTCAATGGCGTCCAGGCTCAGCGATAACTCCCGAGGATTATGAGTTTGCACTCAGCGAATTTCCCGATATGCGCTGGCCATTGTCTTCCAATTTTCGCAAGCTGATCAGCCGCACGGCCTATCGGGGCACTTCCACCTTCGAATTGCCAGACGTAGGACTGCTGAATCCCGGCCAGAAATATTACTGGCATATTCGTGCGCGCAGCCAGGACAATGTTTGGGGGCCGTGGTCCAGGACATACTCGTTTTCGGCTATCGCGCCAGCGGTGCCCGTCGATGTGACAGCCAGATTTGATCGCACCCATCGCACCGTGCAATTGACATGGCAGAGCGGTAACCACGGAACCGCGCCCATGGATTTCCGGATTTATGGCAGCGAAGAACGAGGATTTACTGCGAACGACAATTCCTATAAATACAACGATGGTCTGAAAGGGACTCAACAAGCGCCAGCCAATCTGCTGCTGGAAACGAAGGAGGCGAGCAGGTCGATCTCGCTTCCCGAAGAACTATGGCGACCCTATTATCGTGTCGTGGCTGTCGATCGGGAAGGCAGAGTGAGCGGGCCTTCCGCCATGGGTGAACTCACCCATCCATTGATAGCCACCACGCAGCTTCCCACGGCAATCCGGTCGCGCTTCTACCAGGCGCAGATCACGACCAGCGCCTCGATCGGACATCTCGTGTCGGCGGATGAAAATGGACTGCCATATCAACTCCGCTTCCGCACAGGCGATGATCTGGTCTTTCACATGACGGGAGCGCCGGCAGGCCTTTCGATTGACGCGAATGGTGTGATCTCTGGATTTATTGGAGATGCCGGCCAAGACAAGTACGTGTTGGCAATAGAGGTGCTAAGCAAGACGAACGGCGCGAGGGATTCGGTCAACCTTGTCCTGCCGGTTACCGGGAAGCAGCAGTGATGGAGTAAATAGACCGTGGATCAGGCGAGGGTTGGAGATTGTCGGGCGAGAGAGGATTCTCGCCCGGACTGTTGTCCATCAGCCCGCCTATTCACCATTGCAGAGCGATCAACGCGTAGGTTCGCATTTCAGGAACGGTGAACCGTGCTCCAGCGTCCCCATTGGTGAAGTCAAGCTGCCGCGCGGTGCTGGAATCGGGTGTATAGAGAGTTACTTTGAGTGCCTTCTTGTCTGCCGGCAATGCAACCTGAGCCTGGATGCCGGGAATCACCGGAACATGCTTTGCGTTGTAGTTGACCAGGTGCACGAAGAACCGTTGATTGCGGGCCTGGGAAGTACAGTTCGCGACCAGGAATTCAGGGCCGCTGAGAGTAAGAGGAAGCTGACTTCCTGCTGTCCAGCGGACAGCGTCGATCAGGTCTTTCGAGTTTTTCGGCCGCTTCCAGAAAGTGTTCGAAATAGGGAAGTAAGCCTGTTGCGGTGGTGGAACCCCATCAAATAGAACTGCGGAAATGTAGGATACTCTTCCAGCGCCAACCTGTTTTCTGGTTACAGAGCTCGTCGCAGTCGTCTCGGATCTCACGCGCTCTTGATAGTCCGATCCCGGAGATTGATTATCCACCAATCCCTGCAGGCCCGGTTCTATGCGCGCTCTTCTCCACTCATCGTAAAGTCCTGCTTGCTCGGTGACGATCAACCCTCCTCCTCCCTCCACATAGCGACGAATAAGAGATATCTGCTCATCCGAGAGGCATTCGGAATTTGGAAGGATCAGGGTTTTATATTTGCTCAGGTTATGCAGATGCTCATCGAAGATCAGAGCGAAAGGAATGCCGGACTGGATCAGCGCTTGCTCGACGAGCACCGTACTTAGCTGGGCATGAGCATTGTTATAGGTCAGAGAAGCGTAGGAGCGAAGCACGGCAACCGGAGTGACGTCTTCGCTACCGACGTAGCTGTCACGGTTCTTGCGGTAAAAGTCAATATGATGGAGCATATCCGGGGAGATCGGATTCTCTCCTATATAGCCGAGTGTCTGATTGAATGCCAGGTCCTCGGCCAGCGACAGTGAATCGGACTTGTTGAAATGGGTCAACAGAACATTGTTGTATGTGCGTGCCAGCTTGTAGCTGCGAATCTTTGACACTAAACGGCCATCCGCGTGATACGCAGGCTTGTTCTGTTCTTCAGACCAGAACGATTCTGTGAATTTCAGCAGTCTCGCATGATCGATGCCGGACTCCCAAGATCGGTTTGCACCGGTAATTCCGGCTGGATTGATCTCCACAACCACTTCGGAGTTGAGGGACTTAATGTATTCGGTAAGCTGCTGGAGTGCGTCGGCCATTAATTGGCAGCGAAAGTCAATCCACTCCTGGAATGCCGGATCGAAGATTATCTCCATTTCTCCGGGCGGGTTGTCTCTGTTCCATTGCGGCGGATTCACAAAATCCGTATTTTCGAAGCCAAAGCGTTCGCGGCGCTTTTCGTCACTGTACTTTGTTTTGAGGAACTTTCGAAATCCGTTGGTGCATGCCGGACAATGACAGGAATCCGGCTCGGGATTCAGATCGAAATTGTCGAAGTGTATAAAATCGGTTTTCACTTCCACGACCGCATAGCGCACAATCTTCTTCAAATAATCCAGGTACTCCTGATTGGCGAAGCAAGGGCGATAACGGAAGGACTGCTGATAGCCGTAGGTCAGGAGAATGGGCAACCCAGCGATGTCCCGCTGGATCCAGTTTGTGGCACGCGGCTCTTCCGCAAAAAAAGCCTCGTACATCATGGTGTTCCATTGAATGTACGTGTCCGCTTTCATACCATAGCGGTGCGCAATGGCGACCGCCTTGCGGGTATCTTCCATATCTGCTTTTTCTGCCGCCATTCCAAAACCTTTGTACAGGTGGGTATGGAAGACCTCGACCCCCTGATCATGCAGTTGCTTGATCAGTTCCTCACTCTGCTCATAGTCGCTTATCTTTTTCGCGTCCAGACGCTGGCCCCCGCGACGCACGACGAAGATATATGACTCGTGTGTGCCGCCCGCATCGACCAGACCATTGCGCACCCATTCTCCTTGTCCAGAAGAGGCTGGAAGCGCCGGCGCTAAAGCTACTGCATATTTCCCGAGCGATGCCGATGCAACCATCGCGCCGATGAAGTCTCTACGATTGAATGCCATTTTCCAACCTTCCAAATATAAATTCTCTGTCCATCGTCGTGGATGACCGGCGTCGAGTGCAAAGCTTTCAGGCGAGATATTCCTATTCTGCCTTAACGGCCAAGGAGGAGCCTGTCCACGCGGCGGCTTACATCTTTCAAGTAGGCCTCATCGCCGGCGTCGAGCTCCAGGATGGCGCTGCCGGAGTAACCTGTTTCGGCAAACGCAGCACGCACAGCAGCCCAGTCCACGTCTCCGTCACCTAGATTTACCCAGGCGTAACCGTTTCGTTTGCGCTTGAAATCTTTGAGGTGAACCTTGACGGTCCTCTTACCGAGAGTGCGAATCCAATCTTGTGGATAGCCATAAAGCATGACGTTTCCCACATCGAACCAGGTCTTCACCCACGGGCTGTCAAATTCGTCGATATATTTAACCATTTCAAGTGGGCTCAGAAGGAAGTCATTCCACACTTCCTCGATTGCAATGATGACTTTCAGTTCTTCAGCAAGCGGGATCAGCGTGCGGACATGTGTTTGCGACCGTGTCCAGGCGTCCCGATAAGAAGTCTGCGGATCCACTACTGCTGGAACAAGCAGCACCGCATCCGATCCCCAGAGCTTTGCGTTGTGCAGCGATGTGCGCATGCCTGCAAGACCCTTCTCCACCACAGCAGGATCGCTGGATGAAAGCGGATTCTCGCGATGACCCGTGTTCATGACCGAGTCGATGCGGATGTTCGCTAACTCGGCCGCTTTTTTGATTTCTCCGGCGGTGCGCTCATCTGTCTGAGTGGGCACCTGCACAACTTCGAAGCCGACACCGCGCGCCATCTTCAGGCGGTCCGTGTAATTTAGCGTTGCAGGCAGCATATCGAGCAGCAGGCCCTTTTGGATGGGGAGAGGCGATGTTGGAAGCACGGGCTTGCCGGCCGGGAGTGTTGACGAGCGTGCCAATGTTCCGCCAGCGAAACCTGCTGCGCAGGCGGCTGTGAGCGAAGACTTCAAAAACTCTCGACGTGATGCGTGGCGCATATTCAAACCTCAGCGAAGCAGATGCAAGTCGTTTGTCAGGATCCCACACTTCAGTATATTTTCAGACTTCATGCTAGCTCACATCATGCCCTTCTAGCGACAGGCTTGAACTTGCCAAAAAATTGAATCATCAAATCGAGATGTCGAAGGCGGCGCAGAGAAGGCCGGTGCGTCTATAGTAAGATTGGCCGCGTTGGAACGGCCGTTTGTATTGGAGGACATTTCTAAATGAAAATGCGAAAAGCGATTTTAACCGACGCTAAGGATTCTTACGGGGACAAACCTTCCGACCTCCTGTTCGGGCTTCAGAGGGGCCTTCTCGCCGGTGTGCTGGTCCTAGCCATGATGGCAGCGGGAAGCTGTGTTTTGGCAGCTCAAGAGAAGGTTCAAGTCCCATTACCCGGTGAAGATTGGATTTCTCTGTTCAACGGGACCGATCTGGCTGGTTGGACCAAAATTGGCAATGAGAGCTGGAATGCAGAAGACGGAGTTATTCACGGCAAGGGGCTCACGAAAGCCTATGGGTACCTGGAAACTGAGAAAGACTATAAAAATTTTCAGCTCAGTCTACGCTTCAAGTGCGTGGGGGATGGCAATAGCGGAGTGTTTTTCCACACCCGGTTCAAGCCGGGATCGGTGAATACCACGCAAGGCATGCAATTCGAGATCGATTGCAAGATGATGCATCACACCGCCGGTGTTTATGGAGAAGATGGCCGCGGCTGGGTGGTTTGGCCCTCTCCTGAAAACGAAGGTGTAGTGCGCATGGGCGAGTGGAACGACTATCTTGTGGAGGTGGTCGGCAACCGCTACAGGTCACGTCTGAATGGCGTGCAAATGGTGGATTTCACCGACCCCAAGCCAAGCTCATTCGATGGCAAGATCGCGCTACAGCTTCACGCAGGCGGCCAGGGCAATATGGAATTCAAGGATATCTGGATACGAGATCTCTCAGGTCGCTGAAGATCCTCATTATTCCTTCGAGAAGAAGCGCGATTGATGTAGATCTCTGTTTGAAGGAATGGATATAGATACTCAAATGCATACACCGTTAGTCTGACAACTTAGCGCGGGTCGAAGGAACAATGAAGATAGGAATAATTGGGTTTGGCTTCATGGGCGGCGTTCATCTATCGGCGATTGAGCGTGTAGAGAATGCAGCTATAGCGGCTATATCATCGCGCACACGACCGACGGCGGACAGACCTCCACGGGGTAATTTACCCCACGTGAAGAGTAGCGTCTTGCCCCCCGATGTCAGCTGGTATTCAGAATGGCGACAGCTACTGGATGATCCCAACATCGATGCCGTCGACATATGCCTCCCGACATTTCTTCATAAGCAGGTCGTTTTGAGCGCACTGGAGAGAGGCAAGCATGTGCTCTGTGAAAAACCGATGGCGCTTACCTCTTCCGATTGCGATCAAATGCTTGAAGCAGCGAACAAGAGTGGCCGGGTCTTTATGGTTGGGCAGGTATTACGCTTCACGTTCCCATACCAGTATGCTGCTTCCTTTATCAGTTCAACCTGCCACGGCGCAGTCGAAACCTGCATCATGAAGCGCAGTGCCGGTTATCCACAGTGGAGTGAATGGCTTTCCATGGAAAAGTACAGCGGAGGAGCGATTCTCGATCTTCTGATCCACGACATCGATCAGGCGCTCAAGCTCTTTGGTCAACCCAGCAGTGTCAGCGCTGTAACCGATGGAGAGATCGATACTATGAAGGGCACGCTGTATTATGCCGGCGGGCTGAAGGTTAAAATCGAAGGCGGTTGGTACACACCGGAAGTTCCGTTTTCAATGGGTTTCCATATCTCAGGCAACGATGCAGCACTTTTTTTCGAAGAAGGAAAGCTTCGATATGATCTCTCCGGCAAAACACAACTTATTGATATGCCCGAGCATCCTGGATACCTCGAACAAATGACCTACTTCGTCGAATGTTGCAGGAACAACAGGGTTCCTGACTTATGTCTTCCAACTGAGTCTGCCCAGGCGGTAAGAGTAGCTGCTCTTCTCAAAGCCTCTAGAGACCAGAATGGAAGGGAATTGACATGCGGAGTATAAAACCGATGGAGATCGGATTGGTGTTTTGGGCAGAGCAGGATGCTGAAACGGTTCTCCGTCAACTCGATGCTTTCGGTATTCAATCAGGACAGCTCGGGGTGCCCCCGGAGATGTCCTGTGAAGCGGTTGTGGACCACTGGGCGAAGGGTATGAAGGCATGGGATGTGAGTGTTACAAATATCGTTTGCTCTTATAAGGGCGAAGACTATTCGAATTTGGGAACTATTCATAAGACCGTAGGCTTTACTACAAAAGACCTGAGGCCAGATCGAATTGCGAGAACAAAGGCTGTATCTGGCTTTGCTCGTGCTTTAGGTATTCCGGCTGTTTCCTGCCACATAGGTTTCATTCCTAGCCATCCACGCGAAGCGCTTTACAAGGAGCTGTGCGATCTAGCCAAATTGCTTTGCGACGATTGTGGAAGTCACGGCCAGAGCTTCGTTTTGGAAACCGGTCAAGAATCTGCGGACGTCTTACTCTCATTCATTCATGATGTAGATAGACAAAATCTCAAAGTTAATTTCGATCCAGCTAACATGATCCTGTATCAGTCTGGAGATCCGCAGGCTGCGCTCGAAATTCTAAGTTCTCACGTAATCTCGGTCCACTGTAAGGATGCCCGGCCCCCGGCTGCCGGCTGCACCGGATTTCTCGGCGAGGAATGTGCCCTCGGCGAGGGAGAGGTCAATTTTCCTGCTTTTCTGCAGCAACTAAAAAATATCGATTACCAAGGGGCGCTTAGCATCGAACGTGAAGAGCCGGATGTTGAAAAGAGAGTTGCGGATATTAAAACGGGGATATTGAAATTGAAGCAGTGGAAAGCAGACCTGGGACTATGACCATCGTGCCTGCGCCTGTACCGCCCGACCCAGATATTATTCGGAATGTGCGGTTGTTCATAAGGTTTATAGATCCAGCATTTGATAAATTTCGGTACGCACTTCAACAATATACGGCAACTGTTTCTCAAAGAGCGTTGTGTGCGTAGGATCGTCGGCCATCTTTTTCAACGCATTTTGCACATCATCAAGCGACGCAAATTCACATTCCCAAACCAGGGTGTTGGTCGGCTCGCCATCTAAAAGCAGGTGATATCGCCTGCCCTGGGGAGACTGCGGCGAGCGGCGCTCCAGCTCTTTAAATTCTGCTTCGAGTTTGAGAAAGGCCCGAGCGGCGGATGGCTGATACTGCTGCACAAGTCGCAAAATATATGACATCCAAGTTCCCCAGAATAGCCCGCCAATTGAATTCTATTTTCTTCAAAGATAGACATGCATCGTTCATGCGAGAAATAAATAATTGTGCCTGCTATCAGGTTAAATGTTTAAACTAAAGAAAACCGGGATGTCAAGAGAAAAACGGGTTGATTCCAGATTCGATTTTACGGATGATTTCCAGTTCGCCTATCGAAACGGTCGCATGGTGCTTTTGCGCACTACCAGGCGCGGCTCGATCTTCTCGTGCATTTTCTCGCGCGGCTGTCCGGCCTCTGCGGTCAATAGCGTTCGCATCATTTTCGCGGCGATGGCGCCCTGCTTCTCCATATACTGACAAACAGTAGTCAGGGGGGGATTGTAGAAGGCCGCGCCGGGTATATCGTCGAATCCGATGACCGAACAATCCTCTGGAACCCGGTGTCCGGCGTTACTGAGCGCGCCGATTGCCGCGAATGCGGTCAAATCATCGAAAGCAATAAGTCCGCTAAATTGCTTCCTCGTGCCAAGCAGTTTCTCAGTGAGTTGATAGCCCTCTTCATAAGTTGAGTTCCGGCCCTGTATCTCCGCCACCAGTGAGCGGTCGATTCGAATACCTTTCGCGCGAGCGCACTTCTGAATTCCATCCCATCGGGGGCTGCTGTCACTCATCAGCTTCGGGCCTCTGATAAAAGCGATGTCGCGATGGCCGAGGTCGTATAGGTGTTCAACAGCCGCCCATGTGCCCGCCCGGTTATCGATGACTACGGACGCGTAGCGTTCATCTGTCGACTCGCTCCCGATTACCACGGCGGGGATGTCGAATTGTTGGATGGCTGTCGAAAGGTCAGTTCCCAGGTGCAGTGGATTCGCGATCGCAATCAGGCCTTCGACGCGGCGCTCCATCAGCATTTGCGCACATTGTCGAATGCGTTTCGGTGTGTTTTGGAGGTCAGCCAGCACGGACATATATCCGGCATCGCCAAGAGAGTTTTCGACACCGCGAAGAATTAAGGCGCAATACGGGTCCGTGACATCGAATATCAGCACGCCAACGCTATTGGTTCGTTTGCTGCGCAGCGAGCGTGCTTGAAGATTTGGAAAATATCCGAGTTTACTTGCTGCCTCTTCCACCAGGCGCTGTGTAGCAGGCGGAATTCGGCGGGCGGCCTTATTGAGAACCATGGAAACCGTGGCAATCGAGAACCCCGTTGCCTCGGCGATGTCGCGAATTGTTACTACCCGGCCGTGTCCCGGAAGCCGAGAAGCTTCCCTCTGCTTCGATGTGCGAACGATGGTCACTCCTATCTCCGACTTCCGGTACCCATCTGGCTGCGCCGTTCCTGGCGGTGCGTCGGTAGGGGCAGCGCAGATTCTGCTCTTGAAATCTACCACGTTGGGACAGTCCAATGGTTATAGTAATTTTGGCCGAATAGAACCCGTAGGCGAGTTGGGCTGTTACGCCTGTGAAAGGACGACATCATCGAACGATACGGAGGCCGTACATGTGACAATTTCGAGTTACGGTTAGAATGAACCCCGTAGCTGTTTGAGAGTTCTGCCGATAGTAAAGAGGAGATAGCGAGTAATGAATCGTCGTGAACTGCTATGTGCAACTGGACTGGGGTTGGTGGGCGGATCCGTGGCACATGCCAAAGTCCTGCCAGTCTCATCGTCGGACGCGGAGATCCAGCAAAAGGCACTGAGCCTCGTGGACTACGAGCCGAAGAGCATGCTCCAGGTGCGGGAAACGCATGTGGCACGATCGCGCTTTCCTGTGATCGATATACACACGCACATCAGCCTTTCCGCCAAGTCGAAGAATGGCGTCGAACTGGTCCCGGAGCGAAAGTATCTCGGGACGCCGAATGAATTGCTCGCGGTGATGGACCGGAAGAACATTCGATCGATGGTTAACCTGACGGGAGGATATGGCGCAGGCCTCAAGGACACGGTTGGAAAATATGACCGCAGTTTTCCCGATCGTTTCTACACGTTCACTGAGCCTTCTTACTCTTCGTTCCTGGAGCCCAATTATCCCAAGCTACAGGCGCTGGCCATCGAACAGGCGCATCGGGATGGGGCCCGAGGTCTGAAGATTCTAAAGACGCTGGGACTTTATTTACGGGAGAACATCACGTCGGGAACGCTGGTAAAGATCGACGATCCACGGTTTGATCCGATGTGGGATGCCTGCGGGAAATTGAACATGCCGGTCGCGATCCATATCTCAGATCCGGTCGCCTTCTTTACACCAACGGACCGTTTCAACGAGCGATATGAAGAGCTCCACAACCATCCGGACTGGTCCTTCTATGGACGGGATTTTCCCAGCAACATCGAGTTAATAGAGGCGCGGAACCGGATGATCGCGCGCCATCCTAAGACGCGCTTCATTGTGCTGCACGTAGGCAACTTCGCGGAGAATTTGTCCAACGTCTCAGAGAACCTGGATCGCTTTGACAACATGACTGTGGACATCGCGGCGCGTATTGGCGAGTTGGGACGGCAGCCACGGACCGCGAGGTCTTTTTTCGATAAATATCAGGATAGGATTCTGTTCGGGACAGATGCCACACCGCATGCCGACAACTACCCGCAACAGGTGTTCGGTGACAAACTCTATGAAATCTATTATCGGTTTCTGGAGACCGATGATGAGTATTTCAACTACGCTCCAGCGAAGGTGCCGCCGCAAGGTCGCTGGCGTATCGACGGCGTTCACCTGCCAGAGTCAATCCTGCGCAAGGTCTACAACGGGAACGCCGCGCGTGAACTGCACATCACGGTCTAAAGCTCGAGCCTATTTTTTGATTTGAAATGCGGGAAGGAGCTGGCAATGAAGAGTATCGGTGCGTTTTGCGACTGCCTGTTTCTATTGTTCTGCGTCTTCGGGCTGACACTTGTCTTGTCGGCGGCCAACCCTCATGGCAGTTGGATGGGCACATGGGCCGCGTCCCCCGACGCGGAGCAAATTGCTGTCGGGTTGCCCGGTGGCAATGGGACAACCTATCGTGAGATCGTTCACATTTCTGCGGGGGGCGGGACAGTACGTGTTGTACTGACGAACGAATTCGGACTGGAACCGTTAACCATCGGCGCTGCACAGATTGCAATCAGCGCGGGAGGCAGCGCTATCGAACTGCCTACTGCGAAGATGTTGAGCTTCGGAGGCCACGCATCTGTGACACTTCCGGCTGGCACGATGATGGTGAGCGATCCGGTAGACCTGAAGCTGCCTGCCCTGGCCGACGTTGCTATCAGTATCTTCGTTCCCGCACAGCCGATACGCGAGGCATCTGTTCACTCCTACGCGTTGCAGACCAACTATATGACTACGGGCAATTCAGTTGCCGCGGAAACGCTGCTTTCACCAACGGAGTCGCCATCGTGGTTTTTTATCAAGGGCATTGATTTGCAGATAGATGGAGAGAGCGGGGGAGCCGTTGTTACATTAGGCGACAGCATTACCGATGGAGCAGCCAGCAAGCCCAATATGAATGGGCGTTGGTCTGATGTATTGGCCCGCCGCATCCAGGCAGACAAATCGATCTCCGCTCTGGGGGTGTTGAACGCGGGCATCAATGGGAATCGTCTTTTACATGATGGAGACGGCGGCGAAAGTGCGCTAAGGCGTCTTGACCGAGATGTGCTCGCGCAGGCCGGAATCAAATATGTCATCGTGTTGGAAGGCATCAATGACATCGGTCATATTATCTCCGCCACGCCAAGCGATCCAGCGGAGACTGCACAGAATTTAATCGGTGCGTTGGAGCAGATTGCTGTTCGCGCCCACTCTCATGGAATCGAGGTAATTGGTGCTACGATATTGCCCTACGAGAGTTGTAAATTTGCTTCGGCAGACGGTGAAAAGATGCGGGCAGCAGTCAACGATTGGATTCGTACAACTAAAAGCCTGGACGGTGTCGCGGATTTCGACAAGATTGTCCGCGATCCTACCGATCCTGCTCGCTTGCTTCCTGCCTACGACAGCGGTGATCATCTGCATCCGAACTCTGCCGGACTGCGCGCGATGGGCGAAGGCGTAGACCTGAATTTTCTCAAGCACTAGCTACGCACTTTACTCGGCGGTCTGTGTTCCGTGTGTGACTTGGATTTTGCAAGCCAGCATAGACGTTCATCAACAAGCTGAATTGAATTGAGCGAAGCACGAGGATAGATTGGACAATTCTTATGCGCTCCATTCCAGCGCCGCTGTTAGTAGTACTTCGGCCGTTTGAAGAACAGAACGAGACTCGACATGCTCGTCCGGATTGTGCGCGCCACCCCCGCACGGACCGAAGAGCAGCGTCGGAATTCCATAAACCCGTTGCATCAGAAAAGCGTCGCAAGGATAGGGCGCCACAGTAACTGCGGGCGGTTTGCCCAGCGACGCTGAGGCACTCTGGAATAGGCATTTCGTCCAGGGATGGTTACGCGCCAATTCGTGGCCAAGCAACGCCGGCTCGACGACAGGCCGCCATTCAATCGGATGTTCGCGGAAGAAGGGATCGACTTGCTCGAATCTCCGCAGCGACTCGCGAATCGCGCCGATAACGCCATCGACATCTTCATGGGGAAGAAATTGGAAATAAACACGTACAGCGGCTCTGAGAGGCACGCTGAAGGGGACATCCGCATCCAACCGATTCGCTTCAACGGCAAAGACCTGCACCGGTGTGGGATCGGAGATGGACTGGTACGCGCCGCGTGTGGTTTTGCGGCTGCGGCGTTTTACCCAGCCATCGATCCACTGCAGCAGGCGACCCAGGGGTATTGCGGGACTGACAACCGGTGATGAGGAAAAATAAGCGGAAGCATCGCCTGCGCTGACCGAGAGATCGACGACAAAGCCGCCGCGTGTCGCTCGAAAGACTTCGAGTTGCGTGCTTTCGGAGATGATGCAGGCATCAGCCATGTCCCCGCGCAGACGCCCAGCAAGCGTGCCTCCTCCTCCTCCCCATTCCTCGTCGACAACGGACTCGAAGATCAGATCGCCACGCAATCGCGCCCCGCCCGCGTGCAATGCACATAGCGCGATTGCCTGGGCGGCGAGACCTGCTTTCATGTCGAAGGCGCCTAAACCGTAGAGGCGGCCTTTGCGAATTTCTGGCGACCAAGGGGATGTGGTCCATGCTCCGGCACGCGTTGATACCGTGTCCATGTGCCCACTGAGCAACAGACTGCGTCCTCCTCCGGAACCCGCGAGTCGGGCGACGAGGTTCTTACGTCCTCGATAGTGCCGGTCCGTATGTTTCCACGGGCTGTCCGATCTGGTAACGAACTCTGTCTCGTACAGTTCCGAGTGCAGGCCGTACCTACGGAGAAGTTTACGCAGAACGAGTTGGCCGGGTGTCTCATTTCCATTGGGGGGAACAGCTACGGTGTTCGTACGAACCAGGTCAATTACAAGTTGAATTAATTCGGCGCGCAATGGACGAATAAGTCGTCGCGCCAGCCGTGCATTTTGAATCGTCGATGTTTGCGGCACCCAGTTTCCTCGAAGGTCGGTTTTGTATTGCTACGCAACCACCACATGATATAACTCGGTCGATCGGTCGCGCAGAGACTCCGCTAGAAGTGAATGACGGGGGGACTCGAAGTTTCGCACACGATTTTCAAACTATCGAATTCACTGACAAATCATCTCCATTAAAGAAGAATAGAGCCGTTGGAAGACAGACAACTTGACAAGTTTCGATAGATTCAGTAAAAAAAGCTCACTACATCGGTAAAACGATTAACCGTACCACTCGGGCGGCAAACGTTACGCCTGGAGTGATGTGAAGAGGTTTTGGGACACATACTGGGGGAACGCAATGATCAGCAGCAAATTTATTCTTCGACCGTCATCTAACGGGTTCGTCTCCAGGCTGATTTTGCGGCGCTCATGGCTGGCAATAACCTCATCATTGCTTGTGCTACTTCTGACGACTGTTCCGATGGCATTTGCGCAAGGCACCGGCAACATTTCAGGATATGTCCGGGACGCTTCGGGTGGAGCATTGCCTGGGACAACCGTTACCGCGGTGATGGCCGAACAGTCTACGACGCGCACAGCGCAAACCGACACCCAGGGTTTTTACAATTTCATTGCATTGCCTTCCGGGCATTACACTATCACGTTTGAGGCCAAAGGATTCCAACGGGAAGTTCGATCAAACGTGGAATTGACAGTGTCGCAGAACGCTCGAGCTGATGCACAACTAACCGTGGGAGCAGTCCAAAGCGAAGTCCATGTTTCGAGTACGGTGCCTCTTGTGGATACAACATCAAACACCTTATCCGGCCTGGTGGATGATCGTCGCGTGGTGGATTTGCCATTGAATGGCCGCAATATCATGAGCCTGGCAAGCATACTTCCAGGCGTAACGAATGTCAGTGCTCCACAAACCATGAGCGATGCGCGCGGCGGCCCTGAAATGAATGTAAATGGGAGCTTGCCGAACGCGACTGTCTATACCTTTGATGGAGCTTATTTCAACAACCCTTCCCGCAACACCGGCCTCAACCTCGCGCCACCGGATGCCATTGCACAGTTCCGCATGCTGACCACAAATTTTTCAGCAGAATACGGTCATAGTTCAGGTGCTCAGGTAGAAGTTGTCTCCAGGGCAGGAACAGATTCGTTTCATGGATCAGCCTGGGAGTTTTTGCGGAACGATGCTTTCAACGCCAAAGATTACTTCCTTCGAACGGTCCCCTCCCTGAAGCAAAACCAGTTCGGCGGAGCGATCGGCGGTCCCATCTTAAAGCGCAAGGCTTTCTTTTTCGGTTCCTTTCAGAGATTGGTCGTGCATGGGAACACGGAGGGCAGTCAGGCCCAGGTCCCCACTGCGGCGCAAAGAAATGGAGATTTCACTGGGTCAGGCACAACTCTGGTAGATCCCCTTGATCCGATCACGGGTTTGCCTTTGACGGATTCGAGCGGCACACCTTGCGTGGTAGGGACCCGAATCACTCCTGGCTGCATCAATCCGGTGGCGGTGAACCTGCTGAAATTTATTCCACAGTCGGCTTCTGGAACTGTGACTGAGATTGGCCCGAGCCCCACCACAGATAACACGGGAATGCTGCGGCTGGATTGGAACCAGAGCACAAAAAACCTGGTCTTTGGACATTATTATCAGGACGACACGAATTTCCAATCGCCATTTTCCGGTTATAACGGAGGAAACATTGCCGGATATGTAGCAAACGCCACTTCGATAAAAACGCAGAATGGTGTCATCAACGACATCTATTCGTTTTCTCCATCACTCATCAATCAAGCAATCTTTTCCGTTTTAAACACTACTACCAATGAGGCAAATAATCAGACACACTCCTTCGCATCCTTGGGCATCAACATGCCCCAATACACCCCAACCGGTGCAATCGCTGTAAATGTGGGAAGCAATTTCGTTCTGGATTCCGGGTACGCGATTAAGTTTTCCGGGCTTAATTATCAGGTTGCCGACAATCTATCGTGGATTAAAGGACGGCATAGCTTCCGGTTCGGGTTCGAGATACTGAAGCTAAATTTTTATCAATCGTATATTGCTCCGCCCGTTTTTTCGTTCAGTGGGGTTCGCAGTGGAGATCCGGTGGCCGACTTTATCCTGGGCGCCTATGACACAACTACAGTAAACTTCGGAATCCGCGTAAACGATGATCGTACGGCCTACAATTCCTTCTACGCTCAAGATGATTTTCGAGTAATGCCCCGCCTCATCGTAAATTATGGATTGCGCTACGAGCCATTTCTGCAATGGAAGGATGGAAATGGCAAACTCGATACCATCGTACCTGGAGCACAATCGACAATCGACCCCACGGCGCCTCCGGGAGTATTGTTCATAGGTGATAAAGGCATCAGTAAAGGAATCGCAGGAGCAAATTTGAGCAACTTTGCTCCCCGTGTCGGTTTTGCATGGGATGTCTTCGGAGACGGAAGAACAAGCGTTCGCGGTGGGTATGGAGTTTTCTATAATTCTATAAACGCCAACGAAGTTGCGCAGGAAAATCCGCCTTATGCCGGCACGCTCAGCGTACATCGCGGCGATATTGCTAATCCTTTTGGGTCTATTGGACAGACAAACCCACCCATCACTTTAACGGGTAAGTTCGGATGTACAAAGATCTCAACCTATCCGTTTTATAGTTGCTCTCTTTTTCCTCTGCCGATTGATGGGATGCTAGCTATCAGCACGAAACTACGTCTGCCCCGCTATCAAGAGTATGATTTTTCGATACAGAGGCAAGTTACTCCAACGGCCATGATCGAAATCTCTTATGTTGGAAACGTAGGAAATAATATTCATGGACGTGTGCCATTTAACCCAGCGCAGTTTATTAAGGATCCCATAACCGGCGCACCGCCCTCTGAAAGCAACGCCAATGATCGTGTATTATTCGAACCTGGCATCCTGGACCCTACGAACAGGATCATGCAAAACTTCGCGCATAGTAACTACAATGCTCTTCAAATTCAAGGAACAAAACGTTTCGGTAACGGCTCAACCATTCTTGCCAACTACACACGTGCAAGATCACTCGACATGAATTCGACGAATAATAATAATGCCAACGTTCCGAATCCCTTCAATCTAAGAGCTGGCTATGGGCCATCCGATTTTGATCGTAGAAATTCCTTTGTGGCTTCATGGCTTTACGTCCTTCCAATCCATTTCTCGAATCACGTTGCGAACAGCCTGTTAAGCGGTTGGACACTGACAGCCATTCAGAGGGTCGAGAGCGGACTTCCTATAACGTTCTTTGCAGGTCAGGACGTGGCGGTCGATGGAACAGGCGAGAAGCAATATGCACAACTCGAGCCTGGTGCAACCGCCAATACCGTTCGGATAAGTCACCCTAACCGAACCGCCATGGTGAGCAGGTTCTTCAACACGCAAGCCTTTGTACCTACAAGACTTGAGCCGCTGGGAATCTATGGAAATGTCAGCAGGGGGTTCATCTACGGACCTGCTTTGGCAAATACGGACGCATCTGTCTTAAAGACATTCACGCTGCCGCAAACCTTCAGGCTTCAGTTTAGAGCTGAGTCATTCAATACCTTCAATCAGGTAAACTTTGCAAATCCAAACGCAACTCGTACGTCGGGCGCGTTTGGACGTATTACATCTACTTCTTCTTCGGCACGGCAACTTCAACTCGCATTGAAGCTCCTTTGGTAGTTGGCTTGTGCGCGGGTGAGGGAACTGCAATACCACCCTGCCCGCATCTGAGGCCTGTGCCCAAATTGTCCAGTGAATAGTAAACGTGCACACCACGTTACAGCAATAAGCTAGGCTGACAATTCAATTGGACAAGAGAGCGGCCGTCCATGTTGAAGCATCATCCATCACGCCAAAAGTATCCTTCTGGCCCGTCAGGCGCTTGGAAGGAGTGTCCTTAATGAAGGATCGAACACGCCGAGAATTCATACATACAGCAACGAGCGCCGCTGCAGGAAGTTTCTCATCTGCTCAGGTACAGCACGTCCTGCTCCGAGGCAGCAGATGGCACAACAACGTACTTGATCGTTGAGGACAAAGTAGCTTTCTGAGCTGGAAATTTCTTGCGGCATCGGGAAGATCGAAGTTTGGAGCGGCGAATATTTTCCACTGCCCGTACCATCGCTGTTGTCAACTGCGCCGAATAATATAATTCTGATGGGATTGCTCAAGCATCTATTAGTTCGGCGGTACTGCGCGGAAAAAGAAACTGTCAACTCGAATTGTAACTATTTCGGTGCAGTCTTCCGATTTCTTGGGACAGGTGAGATATCAAAACCGAACCACTATTATTTAGATGAGACTTTGACGAATTTGTGGGGAGAACAGTATGGGCGATGAATTCGATCAAGCACAGGAGCGGTTAGAGCATGTGGCGGAGGAGCATGGAGGTCTAGGTCATACGAAACGTGTTGCCATCATTATTGCTGTCATGGCGGCGTGCCTGGCACTGACTGAATTCGCTGAAAAAGACGCACAAACGAATTACCTGTCCAGCCACATTGCCGTGAGCGATATCTGGACTCAATATCAAGCTAAGTCGGTTCGTCGAACGGTTCTTTCTGCCGAAGTGGAGTTGCTGGAAAGTCTGCCAATGGCCTCCGACCCTGCCGTACAACAACGGATTGCGCAGGCACTTTCCAGGGTTGGACACATGCGTTCTGACCCGGGCGCTGACGGCATGCAGCAACTGGCTGAGCGGGCACATGCGCAGGAACATCTGCGTGACCACGAAATGCACCGGAAGAATATCCTGGAGATCGCCAGCGGTGGTTTTCAAATTTCTATTGTCCTGGCTTCTATCTCAGTTGTGGTTGATCTGCCGTTTTTCATGGTAAGCAGTGTGCTTCTGGGTCTCGCTTCAGCGGTCTGCGGGTTAGTAGGAGCGCTAGCTTAGTTATAGGTTTTGACGGTGCTCGTGACATAAGCCTGTTTCGGTGAATGCCAGCTTTCTTCAGGCATACATTCAGAGATATCACTGCTGGGCGACAAAAGATTTCTAATGTCTTTGTGGTCACCAAACTGCTCGTCTACTCGAGGGTGCGTCATCGGAACTGCCTTCGCCGAAATAATCTCGGTGGCATTTGATAAAAACAAGCTGGCGATTGCGCCAGCCCCTTGGTGGTTGTATTTCTTACGGAAGCACTACGGATTGCGAATGGAGAGGTGATCTAAGTACCGGGCCTTGCTCCGCAGGCAGCTGAGTTATTCCGCTTTGACTGCGGCTTCAGCAGCCTGAAAACCTAATTTCGAATGCTGACCATCGCAAAACGGTTTGTTCACGGAGCCGCCGCAGCGGCAGAGAGCAACTTTTTCTTTGCCGCTTAGATCGTAACGATTTCCATTTGCATCTGTGAGTTCGAGTTCCGACAAATCGCCGGTAACCATGAATGGTCCATTTTTCAGTGCCACTGTTTTGATCGCCATGATGTGCCTCAACAGAAAATTTGGTAATGCGTAAATCTACGATATCAGTCACGAGGTCTTATTTGTCTGTCCGTAAATTTCATTTACCATAAATTCTTTCGATTTATTGACTTGCCGATCGTGCCAGTCTAGTCTGGGTTTCATGCGCAGGCGAGATTTTGTCAAAGCAATAGTGGCAGTTCCCGTTACCGTCAAGACAATGTTCGGGCAGACCACGACTGCTCCGTATGGCCAGCAAACATCTGCTCCGCAATCTTCTTCTACAGCGGCAGCTCCGCCGGTGCCGGAGACTGCGCCCAAGCTCGTCGAGCAGCGGGAAGGTTTTGGTTTTCGAACTCAGACGATAACGGCCACAGTTCCCGATGCGGTTGCGACTACCGAAGCACATTTCTTCAACTCCAAGCACATGGCGACACTGCGGAAACTGGGCGACATCCTGCTGCCTCCACTCAATGGATATCCTGGAGCGACGCAGGCCGGTGCTCCGGAGTTCATCGATTTTCTGGTTAGCGCCTCGCCGTCTGACAGGCAGCATCTGTATCTATCTGGACTGGAACGGCTGAATGCGAACGCGGTGAAACAATTTGGCATTCCTTTTGCAGAGGTGAACGAGGAACAGGCCGACAATCTGCTCCGCCCGTGGCTTAGAACATGGATGGTCGATCATCCGCCGAGCGAGCCGTTTGCTCATTTCATCAACCTGGCGCATGAGGACATTCGAACGGCCACGATGAACTCGCAGGCATGGAGTATCGCAGCGACATCCGCAGGGGAGCGGGCACCCGGAATAGGCTTGTACTGGTCTCCAATCGATCCCGATATTCAGATGTATGTGTAGGAATTAGGAGCTGGATTCCGTATGCCGGAGGAAAAAGTTGATGTACTGATTATTGGTTCCGGGCACTCCGGTGGGATGGTAGCCAAGGTTCTGACGGAAAAGGGCATTTCCTGCTTGATGTTGAATGCCGGCCCGGTAGTCAATTTTCAAAAAGATCGTGAACTCAAACCGGTGCATGAGCTGCCCTATCGAGGCTTCAAAATGCCAGGGCGGCTGCCACATGTCTTCCAGGCAACAGAGTTTAACGCCAATACGTGGGTCGATGAAAAGGAAGTTCCGTACACATACGAGCCGGGAAAACCTTACAACTGGGTGCGGGTGCGACTGTTCGGTGGACGTTCTTTGTTCTGGTCACGCCAATCTTTTCGCCTGAGCGATTACGAATTCAAGGCCAGGGACCACGATGGTTTTGGCGAGAACTGGCCTATCAGCCTGGCCGATCTGGCCCCCTATTACTCACGCGTGGAGGCTATTTTCCGAGTGAGTGGGCATGCAGATGGATTACCGCAATATCCGGATGGCAATTTTGTTGTCGATGACTCGCCGTGGTCGGGATCCATGCAACGTTTCATTGCAGCCGGTAAAAAGCTGAACGTTCCCGTATGCAAGGCGCGCAGTGCTATGGGGCGCGATGGGCTGGCGAGCTCTGTTAATCTTCTTCTGCCCGATGCATTTGCTACCGGCAAGCTAACTGCAGTGCCCAACGTAGTGGTGCGTGAACTTACAGTCGACAAGAATACCGGACTTGTGAACGGGGCGCTCTTCGTCGATCGTCATTCGCGACGCGAGATGTCGGTGCAGGCACGCGTAGTTGTCCTGGCGGCGGGATGTCTGGAAAGCACACGCCTGCTGCTTAATTCCGGGTTGGCAAATTCCAGCGGCGTTCTGGGGCATTACCTGATAGACAGCCTGTACGGCCCTGGCCTGGTTTGTTCCGTACCGGAGGCGCGCGATGGCAAGTCAACGCCAGAGTTGATGGGGGGAGACGCACTGATACCGCGCTTCCGTAACCTCGATAGCAAATCGAAGAATTTTATTCGCGGTTACGCTCTGAATATATGGAGTAGCGCACGACCTATGGATCCCAGGAACTTTGCGACCTATGGAACTGACCTGCAAAAGAAGTTGGACAGCTATTCAGGCAGCGGCTTTTCGATGAGTTTAATGGGCGAGGTGCTGGCTCACTATGAGCACCATGTCAGCATCGACAAGAATGTTGTGGACGCATGGGACATCCCAGTTCTTCACGTGCAAACGCAATATACCGACAATGAGTTCAATATGGCGCGGGATGCGGTGGATACCGGCGTGGCCATGGCAGAAGCTGCCGGTTTCGAGGTGCTCTCAAAGAATTATGATCCGAACCCGCCCGGCTACAGCATCCATGAGGTGGGGACCTGCCGTATGGGGGACAATCCGAAGACCAGCGTACTGAACAAGTGGAACCAGAGCCACGATATCAAAAACCTGTTTGTCGTGGATGGCAGCAGTTTCGTCAGCGGCGGATGGCAAAATCCTACTATGACGATTCTTGCACTTTCCATGCGCGCAGCAGACCATCTGGCCGAGCAGATGCGTCAGGGAAACGTTTGATGATGGGTACATGGCACATGATTTCGTTGCTGGCGCTGACCGCCTTTTGGGCGCAACCTCCCTTGCAGATTTCCAGAAATGCCGCCGCTCCTGCACAGAATTCTGCCCCGAGTGCCTCGCCAGCACAAGGCAGCGCCCCTGGCCCGATCAGCACGACTGCCCAAGACGCTGCGCCGACCTCGTTGCGTGGACCAGTGCAGCCCGTTCCCTTTAGCCACAAACAACACGCAGGCACTTTGAAATTGCCATGCGAGTTCTGTCATACAACTTCGCGATCGGGCGAAACTGTAGCGATTCCTCGTGCTGCATTATGTATGCAATGTCACCAGACCATGGACACGGACAATCCGGGCGTTCAGAAGCTCACAGCATACTCCAAATCCAACGCTCCGATTCCCTGGGTGCGGATATATGAGCTGCCCTCTTTTGTCACGTTCAGTCACAAAACACATCTGCTGCACGGCGCCACCTGCCAGCAATGCCACGGATCAGTCGCCGAGCGGGTTCAACTCTATAAAGAAATCGACATATCGATGGCCGGTTGTGTAAGCTGCCATCGAGCCAAGAAGGCAAGCGTAGATTGCAATACCTGTCATATGCTGGATCAATAATTCACCCACTTTCGAAAGTAATTCAAGACGCGTTCTGTTTTCTGCAACACGATTTTGAACCGATACAGATAAGGAGATGCCGTGAGACCCGCCGCTATATTGCTTTCGACGATCCTGCTATTGCTTCTGTCGTATTCAGTAGCCAACGCAGAAGATAAAGGAGCGACACTGTTCCAGCCAAATTGCCTGATGTGTCATGGCGCTGACGGTAAAGGTACGCCTACAGGAAAGGCATTCAAAGTAGTAGATTTCCACGATCCTGTAGTTATGAAGATGAGCGACGCAGACCTGGCCACGATCATCAGCAAAGGGAAAAACAATATGCCGGCGTTCGGCGCCAGACTTACTCCACCCGAAATTGAAAGCCTGGTTTCTTATATCCGGGTTCTACAGAAGCAATAGGCATTGCGGAATCGTCCGCGCTTCGACTAACTAGAGAGAAAAGGTCTGGGATGAATTCGAGAAGAGATTTTCTTAAGACGGGGACTGCCGCTCTGCTTTATAGCTCGGCTTTTCTCCATAACGACAGACTGGATGCAGAAGACAAAAGTGCTGAGTACCTCGACTTGCCGCTGGGGCTACAGCTTTACTCCGTTCGAGAGATGCTGCCGACCAACTACGAGGGCACGCTGAAGCAGATTGCGGCCCTAGGCTATCGCGAAGTAGAAGCGGCTGGATTCTACAATCACAGCGCGAGCCAGGTAAAACAGGTAATGCAGCAAGCCGGTCTCCGTTGCGTCAGCGCCCATTATTCCTACGATGATCTCGATAGCGAATTCGACCAGATCATTGCATTCAGCAGGGAACTGGGACTCGATTACATCATCTGCTCCTCCCCGGGACATAAAGACCGATCGCACCATAAAAAGATGCATGATCACGGGCAGGCACCGGTGTTCACATTAGAAGACTGGCGGTGGAATGCGATGGAGTTCAATAAGTTCGGCGAAAAAGTGCATGCTGCCGGCTTGAAATTCGGTTATCACAATCACACGCTGGAATTTCGAAAGCAGGACGGCGTAACACCTTACGACGAATTGATGCGCTTGACCGATCCTTCCAAGGTCACGATGGAAATGGATTGTGGCTGGGTGGTCGTGGGTGGCGGAAATCCGGTGGAGTTGTTCCGACGCTATCCGACGCGCATTTCCATGCTGCACGTCAAAGACTTCAAGCGGCTCAAGAGCTTGGATCCCGAGTCGTCCCCCCCGGCAGCCGCGGAACTGGGTCAAGGTGTCATCGACTATCGTCCGATTTTCCGTGCAGCTGCCCAAACCGGACACATTAAACATTGCTTTGTAGAACAAGAGGAGTTCGACATGCCTGCCATGCAGTCGTTGAAGATCGACGCAGATTACATGCGCAAGCTGCGCGCCTAGGGCAGTTCTTCAGTTTGTGTGATGGAACCTACAGGTTGTTCTGGGCGGAATGGAGACTTTCTGGAGTTTTCATTCCGCAAGCCTGAAATAACCTGCGCGATCATGTATCGAGAGAACAGGTTCCAAGTGTGCCGGCAAAACAATTCTTGGAGTTTCAGCCACGGTTCCCATGTCTCATGCCTGCCAGTACACCACGCATATAAGCGAAGCTGCTTATAACGCCCGGCATCGGATCATCGGGATGAATTTCATACTCCAGGTCGACAAACCCTTTGTATTTAGTTTTGACTAAGGCCTCAAAAATTCCCGGCACCGGCATAATGCCGTCTCCAACAGCAACCTGACTCTTCTCGTTTTGAAAGCTTTTCAGGTCTTTCATGTGAACATTGAACAGCCGCGGACCGACTTCATGAATTGCTTGAATCACATCGGTGCCCGCGCGCGCTGTATGTCCAACATCGATACAGCACCCGATGCGCGGGTCCATATTCTTTACCACCTTGAGCACATCCAGCGGTGAAGGCCAGAGCTTGTCCTCCGGCCCGTGGTTGTGGATCGCGAGACGGATATCGTATTCCTTCACAAATCGCTCGATTTTGGGAAGAGTTTTTGGCGCGGGGTCGCCGGCGACAATGACGGAAACACCTGCTCGTTTGCAATATTCGAACTTGCCGCGGATATCAGCATCTTCATCTTTTTCGAAATAGATGGTTCCGACTGCATGAAGTTTGATATCTGCGGCGGCATAGTCCGCAAGCGCCTTCGCTTCCTCCTGCGGATCCATTGGAAGATGATCTTTGACATCCTTCGCGTTCAACGCAAGCACGTTGAGCTGCTTCATGAAATCAATCAGTTGTGCACGGTTGAAATCACGAAAGGTGTAGCTGGTCAATCCCAGACGCACCAGAGGTGTTTCGCCAGATGCTGAGGATGTCTGCGGAGATGCGGGGAGAACGCTCGGTGTAGCACAGGCTGCTGCGACAAGTGCACCGGAACGGACAAAGTTGCGACGTGAGAAGCTGGTTTTCATAAGATGGGGTACTCCTCGCATGTTCTATATTATGTAGCATGTTCGTAGGTACTTTCGCTGCGTTCTATCGGCTACATTGCAATTACGAGACCTAGATATGTGGCGCCCAGCCCCTCTCGTATTCCCGCCCCCACATCTTCATGGCCTGCGGATCGTTTTGAATCCGACCGTCTTTCGTGTCGAGCTGCAATTCCCGGTTAACCTCCCAGGCTATGTTGGAAAGCTGGAGCATGGTGACGGCGACGTTTCCTATGGAGACGGGAGCATTGAGCTTCTCGCCCTTGCGAATGCCCGCGATGAAATTTGCAAAGTGCGCATCCGTCATGGAGTCTCGACCGCGGAGGTCGGCGGATGAAGTTTTGCCTCCTGTTTTGAACTCGCTTATCTTTTTTCCATCGATGTCATAGATCTCGTAACCATCGCGGTCGACAAGCACCGTGCCAGTGGTTCCCATGATCGTCGACCCGCGATCCCGATTGTAGAACTTCATTCCCTGGCAGCTTTTGCCCTCCCAGGAAATCATTTTGTCGGGGTACTCGAAGCTGGCAATCAGGGTATCGTAGAACTGCCAGTCATCCTTGAACTGGTAGCGGCCACCGGTAGAGGTCACGCGATCTGGATAGTCGACGCCGAGGGCCCAGCGGCAGACATCGACCTCATGCGTGCCATTGTTGAGCGCCTCTCCAGTGCCATAGGTCTTGAACCAATGCCAGTTATAAGGTTGCACGTTGTCTTTATACGGCCTCCGTGGCGCCGGGCCCTGCCATAGATCCCAATCGAGCTGCGGCGGCACGGGCACTTCTTTACCGATGCCAATCGATTTCCGCACATTGCTATACCAGGCTTTCGCAAAGTAGGGGCGGCCAATTAGACCGCTGTGAATCTTCTCGACGATCTCGATGGTGTGTGGGGAAGAACGCTGTTGAGTGCCCATCTGCACCAGCCTTCGATACTTCCGCTGTGCCTGGACCAGCATCTCTCCCTCCGCGGGATTGTGGCTGCATGGTTTTTCTACATAAACATGCTTGCCTGCTTGCAAGCCGGCGATGGCTATCGGCGTATGCCAGTGGTCGGGAGTGGCAATGGTGATGGCATCCACGTTTTTCTGCCCCAGAATTTCGCGGAAGTCTTTGCCAGTCGCAGGGGTGTAACCCATCTCATGTTGCACGCTATCGGAGAACTTACCGAGAATATTGCTGTCAACGTCGCAGACATGCGAGATCCGGACGGCGTTCTTGTTTGCTTTGAGCGCCGAAAGATGAGCATAGGCACGGCTGTTAAGACCGATAACAGCAAAATTGAGGCGATCATTGGAGCCGAGGATCTGACCATAGCTCTTTGCGGTTGAGCCAACAACAAGGCCAGCTGTTCCTATTGCAAGTGTGTCGAGAAACTCACGTCGAGTAGCCATCTTTTCCTTTATTATGCGGTGTTATTGTCAAGCTTGTGGAAGAGAATTTAAGAACAAGTGACACCAACTGCGGCCGAGCCCAATTCCGATCATGTTTTACAAAACCTCATGCTCTTATTCGTATCAGCTTGGTTACGCGGCCAAATTTATTCCAATCGGATACGTAGATATTGCCGTCCTGATCGATATAACATCCGTGGGCAGCACTAAAAAATGCGGGTGCAATGTCAGCAACTTGCAGTGTGTAGTTTGCCCACTGGGATTTTTGGGGATTGTCCCCAAGGAAAGCTACAGGAACATTGTCTTTGTCTAGAATGGTGACCCGCCCTTCCAATTCAGAGACAACGACGTAATCCCCGAAGAAACTTATCTGGCAAGGTCGACGCATATGGAGTGAGATATGGCGGACAAACTTTCCATCGAAGTCGAAGTGACTAAGCCGGCGGTTCTCTCGGTCGCAGACGAGCAGGAGTGGCTGGTCATATCGCCTATCTACCGCCAGCCCATGGCAGCAGCGGCACTTGCCGTCTGCCGTTCCCATACCGGCAAACTCCGCTTTGTAGTTTCCATCTCTATCGAATCTAAAGATGCGGGAATCTCCATATCCATTCGCGATGTAAATTGAGCCATCCGGTCCAGGCACGGCGGCGGTTAAACGCCATTCATTCGGCGTGTGAAAACCGGCTTCCGGTGGAGCAGTGATCTTCTGTACGACCGTTCCATTTGTCTCCATCTTGAGAAAGAGCCAGTTGTTCTGGGGGGTGCCGTGCTGAACCGTAATGTAGAAATATTCTTCGCCACCTTCTTCCGCGTGAACCATGGAGTGGATTTCTGGATACTCTGTGGCAATCGCTCGCAGCAGTCTTCCATCCCGGTCATATACAAGAACGCCGGTTGCACTCTGCGTGCTGACGTAGAGATGCCCAGCTTTATCGGTGGCGATGCCCCCATGAGTTCCACCAAACACCTTTCCCTTCGGCAACTCGCCCCAGTGGGAAGAGATACGATACGTCCACTCTCCATTTCCGGTCTGGAATATAGAGTTTCCCTCCTTCTCATTGGCAACTGCAAGTCCATAGGCATCCGGAGCTGCGAGCGTAACCAGCGCGGCGGCTCCGGCGGAGCCAAAAAATTGGCGTCGATCAAACATGCCGTCGGTAATGCGTTTACGCTGAGACATCAGGGCGAACTCCTGGATATAGGTTGTGCTGGCGTGTTGTAAAGATAAATATGTTGCAGATTTTTCATTGAGATAAGCGGAGCAATAGCTGACTGCGTTACTCTTGTGCCGCTTAAATTTAGATAGGTCAACTCCGGCAGCTTCGCAATCTTGGCAAGGCCCTCCCCTGTAACCGACGTGCCTTCAAGATGCAGCGCTCGCAGATGCGTAAACTTCGAGAGCGTATCGAAGCAAGCGTTCGTCACACCGGTTCGGCCCAGCTCCGCCTCTACAATGAAAGGTGCGAACTTCTGAAGTTGTGCCAGTTGTGCGTCGTTAAAATTCCCCGCAACGCTTGCAGTATTCAGAATCAGACCGTCTCCTGGATTCCTCGACATCGGCATGAGCATAACGCCGCCAGCTTGGTCCATCTGCGCAATCTCAGCCTTCATCCCACTGTAATCTCCCACCTGCGGCAGCGGAGCTTGCTTATGTGTGTCGGGAAAGACGATGCCCACAAGTGTTGTGCTCGTCGGCGATGCTCCTTGAAGAATCCAGGCTTTGATCAAAGCAATCTCTTGAGGCTTTAAAGGAGGCTTCCCCTCAGCCGGCATGAACTTCTTATGATCGGTGGGGAGCGTGACGCGTTCAAAAAGGATGCTCTTCTCGGGATGTCCCGCCACGATCACCGCCCCTTCTTTTCCGCCCCTCATCAGAAGCTCATATGAGTTCACTCGAAGTCCGCCCTTAACCTTTGCGTCCCCATGACAAGCGATGCAGTTTGCGTCGAGAATTGGATATATATGCATGGCATACACGGAATCGGAAGCGGCCGACGTCTTCGCCTGCACAGCATGAACACTGGCCAATCGCTTCAGCGGTGCGGGTAGATACTCCGTTAGATAATTTGGACCATAAGTCAGGGATCCGCCCTGGTGCGCAGTCCATGCCAGCAGAAGCAAAATTCCGGTAAGCAGCGCCGGATAAACACCGCGAATCTGTCCCGTCAACCACGACGGCCGGGTTAGAAAACAGGCAATCACGCCGATCGAAAGACAGATGCCGCCCCACATGTGGCGCGTCACACCGGCTCCAGCATCTCCACTTCCATACGCCAGCAGAAATCCCAACGTGACCGCGCAGAGACACCCCAAGATACTCAATGACAGAACGAAACCCGCTGCCTCTCGCAAAGCCGGGCGAAACAGACCGGCAATTTCCAGTAATGGAACAAGCAGGATCAGTCCGATGGGAATATGGACGACAAGAGGATGGAAGCGCCCGAGAAACTGCTGCCAATCGGCATGCGTCTTCCCGTCGAATTTAACAAGCAGCGGTAGAAGCAGCAACATCGCGCTCGCAAGAAGCAACGCGATCCAGACGGAACTTGCCATCCGTCTCTTCATGACAATGTTGCGGAAACTCAGGGCCAAGCTTTTTGCCTCGACTACGCGAGCAACCCGGTAATTACGTTTGCAGGGGTTGTGCCCGTCAGCTTCTGGTCCAGTCCTTGGAATTTATAAGTCAGCTTGTTGTGGTCGATACCCAGGCAGTGCAGGATGGTCGCATTGAAATCCCTGACATGGGCTGGGTCCTTCACTACGTTATAGCTGTACTCATCAGTTTCGCCAAAGGTGATTCCGGGCTTAACGCCACCTCCGGTCATCCAGGTGGTGTAGCAGCGGGGATGGTGGTCGCGACCATAGTTATCCGGCGTCAGTACGCCCTGGCTGTAGACGGTGCGGCCGAATTCGCCCGCCCAGATTACCAGAGTATCGTCCAGCAAGCCGCGCTGCTTAAGATCGGTAACCAGCGCGTAACAGCCGCGGTCCGTCTCCTGGCATAGAACGGGTAATACTTTCGTGACGTCGCTATGGACGTCCCATCCGCGCTTGTATATCTGCGTAAACCGCACGCCGCGCTCCGCCATGCGACGGGCCATCAGGCAGTTGTAAGCGAACGTTCCCGGCACTTTCGCTTCGGGACCATAGAGGTCCCACGTCGCCTGAGGCTCACGGCTCATATCGGTAAGTTCCGGCACGGAGGCTTGCATGCGGTACGCCATCTCGTACTGCGAGATACGAGAATTGGTCTCGGGATCGCCCAACTCTTCATAGGTCTGGTGATTGATCTCGTTGACCGCGTCGAGCATCTTGCGCCGCACATCCCGATCAATCCCTTGTGGATCACTCAAATAGAGAACGGGGTCTCCTGCGGAACGCAAACCAACGCCGGCATATTTGGAGGAGAGAAAGCCGCTGCTCCATAAACGGGAAGAGACCGGCTGATTATTTTCTTTGGGGTTGACCTTGCTCAACAGCACCATGAAAGTGGGTAGATTGTCGTTCATGCTGCCAAGACCGTAGGAAAGCCAGGAGCCAAGACATGGCTTCCCGGCATTCATGTTGCCGGTGTTGAGCAGCATGATCGCCGGTTCGTGATTGATGGCGTCCGTGTTGGTGGACTTAATAATGGTAAGGTCATCCACCATCTTTGCCGTGTAAGGCAGAAGATCACTGACCCAGGTCCCTGTCTTTCCATATTGCTTAAAGGCCCAGTGGGAAGGTGCGATTGGAAAATGTGCCTGACCTGCACTCATGCCGGTGAGTTGCTGGCCTCCTCGCACGGAATCCGGAATATCCGTCTTGTAGAGCTTGGCGAGGTTTGGCTTGTAATCCAGCATGTCCATCTGCGGAGGGCCGCCGGACATAAACAGATAAATGGCCCGCTTCGCCTTCGGAGCAAAGTAGGGTAATTGCAGGGACGCCGGCGAGACCGCCGCTTTAGCCGCGGAAGGACTCTCCGTTAAGCCTCGATCGCCCAGCAGGCTCGCCAACGCCGCCCATCCCAGGACCTTGCCCGCTCTTCCCAGAAAATGGCGGCGTGTTTGCAGTTCGGCCCATTCTTTCTTCAGGCCCTCTGTAAGAGGGAGATCCAGAATGGTGGGGCCATGCTCGGTATCGGTGCAAAATGGATGCTGCTTCATAAATTCTCCCTCCAGCGTGTTCGACTGCGGATAGTAAACGCCGGGCTTACACATCTGACAACAACTACTTATTCAATGTTTCATCCAGGTTCAACATTTCGCTGGCGACCATCGTCCATGCGGCGAACTCGGGTGCCGGAATGTTAGCGTCCTCCCGCTTCTCCCCGACTGCGAGCAGATCGTGGGCTGCTTTCGGATCGGCCGAGTAGTGTTGCTGCATCTGGTTCAAGGACTTCAGCAGTACAGCCTCCATTTGCGGGGAGGGATCATGCGAAAGCAGCAGGTCACTGAGATACTTGATCCGCTGAGTGGGTTGTTGGCCGCCCTGTTTCACAGCGCGTTCCGCAAGGAAGCGCGAAGCCTCCACCCACTGGACATCGTTCATGGTCACCAACGCTTGCAGCGGAGTATTGGTGCGTTGACGGCGCGTGCATGCCATATCGCGCGGCGGCGCATCGAAGGCATCCATATCCGGCGGCATCGCCATGCGCTTCCAATACGTATACAGGCTGCGCCGGTAGAGCGCCTCTCCATGTTGCTGTTTGTAATTTGTGGTGTCGCTCGACGGAAAGCCCACCGGCTCCCAAACATTGGCTGGCTGGTACGGTTTTACACTGGGGCCGCCAATTTTGTTTGACAGCAATCCGCTGGACTGAAGCGCGACATCCCTTAGCATCTCGGCGTCCATGCGAAAACGAGGGCCACGGGCAAGCAAAATATTCTTAGGGTCTTTCGCAAGCTGTTCAGGCGTGACCCTAGAGCTCTGGCGATAGGCGGCGGACATCACCATGAGTTTGTACATGTGTTTCACGTTCCAGCCACTCTCGCGAAACTCCACCGCGAGCCAGTCCAGCAGTTGAGGATGAGATGGGCGCTGACCCATGATCCCGAAATCTTCTGTAGTCTCCACCAGCCCTGTGCCGAAAAGTTCGTTCCACATGCGGTTGACTGTAACCCGCGCGGTCAACGGATTGTCTTTGCTGACCGTCCACTCCGCCAGCGCCAGGCGGTCGTGCGGCTGGTTCGGCGGGAGTGGCGGAAGAAAGTGTGGCGTGTTTGCTTCTACTCTCTCTTGACGTGCGCTGTAAACTCCGCGCGTCAGCACATCGGCATAGGCGATGGAGGGCTTCTCTTCCGATACCAGAGATACATCCCCTCCCGCAGAGAGTCTCTCCAGCTCAGCGTCCATCTGTTGAATCTGGCTGCGGAGCACCTTGGCCTGCGGATCATTGTCGAAATAGAACGTGCTCACCACATGCCATTGATCGCGATCCCACTGGCTGGCCGGCTTACGGACGATCTCGGACACATAGTCTTCATAGGGAAGACGCTTTACCTCTTCCGCTGAGAGCGTTCGCGCATAGAGGCGGACATCCTGATAGCGTGCATCACGCGCCGGGGCTGACTCCGGATATTTCCATCCCAGCTGCATCGGCGCAGTGGTACGTATGCTCGCGCCGGCCAGTGTATCGGATACAGCTTTCGTCGGAACGGGTACTCCATTCACATAGAGCTTGAGTCCCGATGCTTTGCCCGAGCCGTCATACGTAAAGAAGAGGTGATACCACTGGCCTGATGCCGGCAAAATCCTGAGTTCTTCTGCGGCAGCCTTACGAGCGGCTGCCTTAGCTTTGGGTTTGAGCCGGACCGCAGCGATTGCGCGCTTGCGCTGCTCCGGTGTAGACAAAGGCTCGAGCGCAGAAATCTTAATCGCACTCTTCCCAACACTATTGACCAGATTGATGCTGATGATGCCCTTGTCCGCAGCCAGATCCCAACCACGATCATGTCGCGCGGCATCCATTTTCGAAACGAGTGTGCCCGTTGCATTCGTATCTCGTACGAGCACCTCTCTGCGCAACATAAACCAGCCGCCGCCGGAGAACGGCTGGTTCCATTCAAAGTCGCCGGTCTGTCCCAGCATCACGCGGGCGGTCGTGGCCATGCGAAAATCCGGCCATAGCCAGGTCGTCTCGCCCCATTGCGGTTTGGTGCCATCGATAGGAAAACTCTTCGCATTTCCCTCCGGTGCGCTATTCTTCAGAACGTTTCCGCCGCCTTCATCCAACCTTAGACGAAGCTGAAGTTTATCGGTGGAAACCGGCTGCGCCTGCGCCTGCCCTGTCGCCAGCCAACGCTGAATCAAAGAATGCCCCTGTAGATGCAGGGTACGCATTTGGGTCAGTAGATCCGATCGCTTTGTCAACACTCGGTCGAATGAATCCCGGTTTTGTGGTTTCGGAATCCGCACCACGGGCTCCCAATCCGGCTTGTCCCCGTTAAAGGGCTGCTCGTTGATATTGTTGAAAAATGCACTGAGCTGATAGAAGTCCTTCTGCGTTGTCGGATCGTACTTGTGATCGTGACAGACAGCGCAGCCGACAGTAAGGCCTAGAAACATGGCTCCGTAGGACTCTGTCCGCTCTCTCGCGATATTGGCGCGAAGCTCTTCAGGAACACTTCCGCCTTCATTACTGCTCACTCCTAACCGGACATATCCGCTGGCGATGATCGGATCCAGGTTCCGGGCGGGCAGCAAATCGCCGGCAATCTGCTCCTTGGCGAACTGATCGAATGGCTCGTTGCTGTTGAAGGCCCGGATCAGATAATCGCGATACGGCCAGACGTACCGGTTATTGTCGAAATGCAGACCGTATGTGTCGGCATATCGCGCATAGTCCATCCAATAGCGTGCCCTCTGCTCACCATAACTCGGCTGGGCGAGCAGCCTGTCTACCACATGCTCGTATGCTTTCGGAGAGTTGTCCTGCTCAAAACTGTTGACCTCCGCAGGAGTAGGCAGCAAACCGGTCAGGTCAAGCGTTACACGGCGAATGAGAGTTGCTTTGTCGGCTTCTGGAGAGAAATGCAAACCTTCTTTCTTCATGCGCGCCAGAATGAATGTGTCGATCGGCGTCTTTGCCCACTCAGTTTCCTGGACATTCGGCGGCGTCGTGCGGACGGGCGGAGCAAATGCCCAATGCGGCTTGTAGTGCGCGCCCTCCGCCACCCACCGCTTCAGAATGGCGATATCCTCAGGCTTCATCGGTTTCGCTTCGCCTAGCGGCGACCTGGGCATGAGCTGGTGGGGGTCTTTGGATTCGATCCGCCTGACGAGTTCACTCAACTCCGGCTTTCCCGGCACAATGGCATCGGGTTTCCCAGGGCGCTTGCGGAATGCATATTCTTCAAGATCAAGACGCAGCCCGGCTTTACGGGCGCTTGGATCCGGTCCGTGACAACTAAAGCAGTTGCTCGCAAGAATCGGCTGTACATCTTGATTAAAATCAAGATGCTGTGCAGACGAAGAAGACTCGACAGTGGGATGCCTGCAACTCGTTAAACTAATTAGAGAAGCACCGATAAGCAGAAGCGATGAAACTCCCCTTATAACCTGCCTGTGTTTAGCCACTTTATAGGCAGATAGTTTTCGACGACTGCGCTTCTTCGTGTCGGACATCATTTTGATTGAATTTGAGCCAATCCCCTAGGTTAACAGCCAATATTCAGGCAATCCTATTCGAATGAATTTATAGGCTTCTGCTCTGACCCGTGTCAATGATGACATCCCGCCTAACACCATTAAATCGAGCCCAATGACTGGCCTCACCTCCGTTCCAAAGATGCGAATCAGGTGATGGAAACGCGCGGAGAACCTGCTGGTGCAGCTGGATGCGCCTGGCGGCTTTCGGTCGAAACCCTCGCTCAGATGGACAAAACCAGTTCTAAACCTCTGCTGCGAAATGTTGCCAGATGGACCCGCCCGGCTTCTATGCTGGGTGGGTCATCTGGCAAGTTTCGCTTTTCAATTATTCAATTGCATCCATGCTCGGCGGATTGGCCGGGTTCTGTTCTAATCCTCGAGAGGACGGCCCGGCGTTACCCCATCAGCAACTAGGCCGCGCATTGATCATCCGGCGAGGTCTTCGCATGTAAATATGGATTTGCGCCTAGGTTGCGATTTGCAGGTTGGATGTAGACATATACAAAATGCCGTCCTGGCAAACCGATATTTGAACGAGTGCCGATTCATTGGCATTTAAAGCGTACTGTGTTCAAAGAACAGGCAAATGCAAATCCAGCGCGGTAACGTGAAATTTAAACCTCGAACTTGAAAAATTCTTCCAACTGATACCTGGAACACGCAATTACCGAGGCACCATATATCTGCGATTTTCTTCTGGAGTAAACGTTGTAGATACATGTCCAGTAACCGGGAATGAAAAGGTGTCCCTTCCAATGAGTCCATCAAGGCCGACTGCGGACAATGTCACTTTGTAGATTCCAGCATGCGTATACGTGTGGCTTACCTGGACACCCTTCAGCGATACTCCGTCACCAAAATCCCACCTGTATTCAATGGCTGCAATCTTGGGGTTCGTCGCGCGTGCTGTAAATGTAACCACAACTCCTGCGTCGCTTTTCAAAGGGTGTCGAACTTTGACGCTGGGAGCCTCAGGCGGGATCGCTTTATCAATGAATTTAAGGACCCGAACCGAATGAGGCGGTTGGTTGATGTTAAGCGAATTCGAGTTCGGATGAGATAACTCCTTCTTATCGAATACGTCAACGATGCTATACTCACGATCCTTGGAAAGACCCAGACTGGAAAGTGCAATCGCGTGGGTACGAGGCTTATCTGTCCAGTTGAAGATAGTAAGAATGCTTTGCCTGCTGTCTTCTTTGAGGAAGAAGATACTGGGCTGTTGATCTTCAGATAAGTAGTTCATCAAATCTATCGGTATGGATGCTTGACCTAGCTTGGCCATGGCGATCAAGTCTTCGTTTTGAACGAGTGCCAAACGCTCTGGTTCAGAGTCTAGAGTTGGCAGATCGTCTCCTATTTCATAGATACCGCCCGAGACGGCAGAAAGAGCGATGGAATCTTTAGCCTCGTCGAGAGTTAGAGGGTATTTGCCTCCATGCCAAGACTGGTCATTCACAGTCTGGGTGGACACAGTAAAGGCATCGGGATCGGCCCTGAAAAAATTTCGATTCATGTAATATCGTGCGGCTACACCCGTTGCAGCTTCTCTGGTGGCGTCAAATGTATGCCCCGTATCTTGAGAGATACGGCCGAAATCCACATAACCTACAGGATTCAGCATCGCGCTTCCATCCTTATCCAGAAGCACGCCTTCGCCAACAGCCTGTCGAATTATTCCGAGGCCAATTCGCTGTGCTTCCATCGCAGTAGTGTTAGGACGATAGTAACTGCCTTCAATGGCACTATCGTCCATAAAATCCATCTTTATATATCGGATTCCCCAGTCTTTCACCAATGTCGAATAGGTTTTTCGCAGATATTCCTGCGCGCCGGGATTCGTAGTATCCAGAATAAACAAGCGATCGCTTTTGTTCGTCACCCAGCCAGCATGAATCGGTTTACCCGCCATGTTGTGAACAAGCCAGTCACGATGATTCTCATAAATCCAGGAGCGATCCGAAACTTCAAATGGCGCCGTCCATATTCCAGGTACAAGTCCCAGATCGCTCACCTTCTGCTCCAAAGCGGCCATTCCGGAAGGGAACAGCGTTGCATTGGTTGTGCTGTATTCTCCTCGGGCGTACTGGTAGCCCTCGTCGATATGAAAGAAGTCGTATCCAAGCGGTTTCAAATGCTTGGCTAGCCATTGGGCATTAGTTAAAGCAGTTCCTTCATTCAACCCAAAATAATATGCAGTCCAGCTCCACCAGCCCATGGGAGTGGGAGCAGTAACTCGTGCATGATGTAGCAGCCGAATTACTGAGCCGTAGGTATTTAACTGTCTGTAATAGTCAGTATCGACACTGAACAGCAGTCTTTCGGAAGAAATGGTAGATTCAGGAGCAACCGGCAGGCTTAGTTCTATCTGGTCCTCTGGATTGGCGTGCTGCAATGAATTGTGTTTCTCTAGCTCCGTCGTGCCCGTTGAATCTACTTCGTAGGCAGCCATGCGAGGATCCTTCGCTGTGCCCGCGAGATGCAGTCGCATGATGCTTAAGAAGCGGTCCGAGGTCAGTGCGCCAACAAAGAAGCTCCACCGACTCTGGCGGTTATATACAAGCTGGCTGCCTACTCCTCTATGTAGTTGGCCTTCCGCGTCCGCGAGGTCGCGGATTTTCATTTCCGGCCTATCCTCGCTGAAGCTATCGGAGAGAACGCGGTCCTGCAAGATCGGACTACCTAGATCGAGAATTGAATCTCCAGTCGCCTCAATCACGCGAATGGATTCAACATGGATCGGTTTCTTTGTGCCATTGCGAACAATTGCCTGGATATCACCGAACGACTTATTTGGATAGGTCCGCAAGCGATATATCAGGTCTGGCTCGCCGGTTAGACCTGACGAAGTGACAGTCCACTCAATCGCTGCACCCAAATCGTCAGTTGCGGTAGATTTGGCAATCACGTGCTTTGGATAACTGGCAGAGTGAAGCCAACGACCATCCAGTTTGACTGCGACTCCCGCACGTAGAACCGGAGAATTTAAGCCGGAAGCGCCGATAGAGTAACCTCCATCTGCTGGATTTACGCTAACAAGTAGCGCAGGCTCATGATCTTGCGCTGCGAGAATGCCGACATAAAAGAAAATTACAAGAACACTTCCGGCTAGCACGCGGGAACAGGTCCCGGCACTCGTCTGTTTCGTCCAGCTAAACATTTAGATTCTCCCCAAAACTTTTGGCGCTATAAGCCTGTTTGTAAGGCCGGGACGACATCACTCGCGGCACAAGTTCGGAATTAGCCGCCTTGTCATTTAGCCAACCTCATTTGCTTCTCTTTTGCGATTAGCAGAAATGGCAGGATTCCACCCAATCACGTCAGTTATGCTTAGTTCGAGCGAACGAGAAGCGGCGCGGAGCAGAGACTTCGTGAGCACGGTTGCTCTAAATCTCTGAGGAACCACATGATGAGAAGTGTACTGCAAGCCGTGTTGGACGATACGGCAAGCAAAACTCGAAACAAGGTCCTCGGAATTTATGGCATCTTACTCGTGTTGAATTTGTCAGCCTGGCTGTGGGCGCTTATCGCGTTTCGCCACTACCCGGTTCTGCTCGGCACAGCATTTCTCGCCTACAGCTTTGGTCTCCGGCATGCCGTAGATGCGGATCACATCGCGGCGATCGATAACGTAACTCGCAAGTTGATGCAGGAAGGCAAGCGTCCGGTCGCGGTCGGGTTCATGTTCTCCCTGGGACACTCCACGGTCGTTGTTCTGGGGTCAGCCGCCATCGCTTTCACGGCGCTCTCGCTGCAACATCACATGGATGCGGTGAGACACATTGGAGGCGTGGTTGGCACGGTGATCTCCACGCTGTTTCTGTTTGGGATCGCGATCGTGAACCTGGTTGTGCTGCGCTCCGTTTATCTTGCTTTCCGGCGGGTCCGGCTTGGAGGTCGGTATGTCGAGGAAGATCTGGATCTGCTGCTATGCGGTCGCGGTCTGCTGTCCCGACTGTTCCGTCCGATGTTCGCGATGATCCGCCAGAGCTGGCACATGTATCCGCTGGGCATTTTGTTCGGCCTGGGATTCGATACAGCGACCGAGATTGGACTTCTGGGCATTTCCGCCGCCGAAGTGGCCAAGGGCCTGTCCCTTTGGTCTGTTCTTGTCTTCCCAGTGCTTTTCGCCGCAGGCATGTCGCTCATCGACACGACGGATAACGTCCTGATGCTTGGTGCGTATGGCTGGGCCTTCGTCAAGCCGATTCGCAAGCTCTACTACAACATGACCATCACACTGGTTTCGGCAATAGTTGCGATTGTGGTCGGTGGGATCGAAGCGCTCGGCCTGTTGGCTGAACAATTCCATCATCAGGGGACGTTTTGGGGATTGGTCGAAAAACTAAATGAGAACTTCGGAACGTTGGGCTACTTCATTATCGGGCTTTTTGCACTCAGCTGGATTGTCTCCGTTTCGATCTACAAGTGGCGCCGCTATGATGATCTTGAGCTAAAGGGATAACTCCCTGATGCTGATTTCATCCGTAAGAACTTCAGGGCCTGCCTGAAAGTGGAGCAGCTATGGCAATCCCGATATCCCTCCAGGCTGAAATGCGCCAGCGCATCCGTAAGCACATTCAGGTGCGAGGCATCGTGCAAGGAGTGGGATTTCGTCCGTTCGTGTATAACCTAGCCGCGTCTCTAGGCTTGACGGGCTATGTTTTCAATTCATCGGCGGGAGTGACGATCGAGATTGAAGGTGGCGAAGGTGAGATCTCAAAATTTTTTGAAATGTTGCGATCCGATTCACCACAGCTTGCGGAGATAACTGAGATCGCTGTTTCAGACACGGCCGTTCGGGGCGATGTCGTTTTCACAATCCTTCGCAGCCAGGAAGAACCCGGCGAGTTCGTGTTGGTCTCTCCCGACGCCGGCACTTGCGACCAATGCTGGAGCGACTTTGGGGATCCGCAGAACCGCCGCTACGGATATCCCTTCACCAACTGCACCAACTGCGGCCCACGCTACACGATCATTCAGGACATTCCGTACGATCGTCCGAAAACGACAATGTCGCAATTCAAAATGTGCAGTGCGTGTCAGGCGGAATACGAAGATCCCACCAACCGGCGATTTCATGCACAGCCCAATGCTTGTCCTGAATGCGGACCGGCACTGTGTCTAATGCGGCGCGGTTCTTCCCTGGCGGATTGTGCATTTGCGGAGAAAAAATCGCTGGCGGTGATCCGCAAGGCAAGGAGTCTGCTCCATGAGGGGAAAATCCTGGCGGTAAAAGGGCTTGGCGGTTTTTTGCTCGCCTGCGACGCGGGAAACGACTCCGCAGTCGCGGAGCTTCGAAAACGGAAACTCCGCCCCCATAAGCCATTCGCGCTAATGTCGCGGGATGTCGCGGCAATCAGGACCCTCTGTGACGTATCGGCAACGGATGAAGCTGCGCTGCTGCATTTGCGGAGACCGATTGTTGTCCTGCCCCGGCTGCCTAGCGCGGAGTTGTCGCACGGCATCGCTCCCGGAAACTATACCGTCGGTGTAATGCTGCCCTACACGCCGCTTCACTATCTGCTGTTCAGCGATTCGCCGGACGCGAATGCCGAGTTTCCTGCGCTGGTGATGACGAGTGGCAATCTCAGCGAGGAGCCGATTGTCGTCTCGAATGAGGAAGCTCTCATCCATCTCGACGGAATCGCGGATTGGTTCCTGCTGCACAATCGTGACATCGCCATGCGGGTCGATGACTCCGTCGTTCGCACGTTCGAAGGTCGCGAACGCGTACTGCGCCGCTCGCGCGGGTTTGTGCCGCAAGCGATCGACCTGCAAACTCCGATGGCAGAAGTGCTGGCTTTTGGCGGCGAACTGAAGAATACTTTTTGCCTGACAAAGGGTCGTTACGCGTTTCTCAGCCAGCATATCGGTGACCTTGAAAACTATGAGACGATGCGATTCTTTGAGGAAACGCTCTTGAATATGAAACGTATGTTCAAGGTCGAACCGCAAGTCGCCGCCTACGATCTGCATGCTAACTACATGAGCACCCGCATGGCGCTCGCGTCAAAAATCGAGCGCAAGATCGGCGTGCAGCATCATCACGCCCACGTTGCCAGCTGCATGGCGGAGAACCATCTGCGCGGAAAAGTGATCGGCGTCGCGTTCGATGGCACAGGGTTTGGAATCGATGGCCGGATATGGGGCGGCGAATTTCTGGTCGCGGACTTTGCAGGATTTACGAGACGCGCACACCTGCGCAACGTGTTGCTGCCAGGAGGGGACCGAGCGGTGCGGCAGCCATGGCGGATGGCGCTCAGCTATTTAAGGGATACATTTGGCGAGCAATTGCCGAATGGCATCGAATGTTTTCGCAGCGTAAATGAGAAGCAGCTTGAACTGGTGGATGCGATGATTTCGCGGCGATTGCAGACGGTTGAAACATCTTCCTGCGGGCGGCTTTTCGATGCGGTGGCGGCACTGGTGGGGATAGAGTCGGAGGTAAGCTTCGAAGGTCAGGCGGCCATTGCGCTGGAAGCCGCTACTGCGAGCGGAATCGAGAGATGTTATGGATTCGACATAGTGGAAGGCGACCCATCGGTTCTCGACTTCCGCCCGATGATCGCGGAGATTGTCGAAAATCTTTCTTCGGGGAAAGCCGCTGGAGAAATTTCCGCTCGCTTTCATAACACGTTGAGCGCGGCGGTGGTGGAGGTCTGCTGTCGTATCCGCGCGAACGATGGGCTGGACAGGGTTTGCCTGAGCGGCGGGACGTTTCAAAACTTCTACCTGCTGGGCCGCGCGGTGGCAGAGCTTCGGCGTCGCGGTTTTGGAGTATTCTTACAGGCCACGGTGCCTGCAAACGATGGCGGCATTGCTTTGGGGCAGGCCGTGATCGCAAACGAACGGATACAACGAGGAGATTGATCTATGTGTCTGGCCATACCCGGCAAAGTTCTAGAAGCGTTTGACCAGCGCGGAATGCGCATGGCCAGGGTCCAGTTCGGCGGCATTGTGCGCGAGGCATGCCTTGAATATGTACCGGAGACGCAGGTGGGCGATTACGTCCTGGTGCACGTCGGGTTTGCCATCAGCCGCGTGGATGAAGAAGAGGCGGCGCGGACCTATCAAGCGCTGCGAGAGCTGGATCAACTGACAGAGCTGGAATCGCCGGTGGTCGAAGAGATGGAGCCTGAGGTAGTCAAGCATTGGAAGGGGGATTCCCGATGAAGTATCTGGATGAATATCGGAATGGCGACATTGCCGCCAGTATCGTAGAGGAGATTCGCCGTATTCAAACGCGGCCCTGGGTGCTGATGGAAGTCTGCGGCGGCCAGACCCACTCGATCGTCAAGCATGGGATCGATCATCTGTTGCCGGAAGGCATTGAGCTGGTGCATGGGCCGGGGTGTCCGGTATGCGTGACGCCGCTTGAAATGATCGACAAAGCCCATGCCATCGCCCAGAAACCGAACGTCATTTTCTGCTCCTTCGGCGACATGCTGCGGGTGCCGGGGTCGGATGGGGACCTTTTTACGATCAAGTCGCAAGGTGGCGATGTGCGCATTGTCTATTCGCCGCTCGATTGCCTGAAAATTGCGCGGAGCAATCCCGACAAGCAGATCGTTTTCTTTGCCATTGGATTTGAAACGACGGCGCCGGCCAATGCGATGCTGGTCTCGCGTGCTCAAAAGGAAGGCGTGAAGAATGTTTCGATCCTGGTGTCGCATGTGCTAGTGCCTCCGGCGATTGCCTCGATTCTTCAGTCTCCGCAGAACCGCGTGGAGGGATTTCTGGGGCCGGGCCATGTTTGTGCGGTCATGGGATATCGCGAATACGAGCCGCTGAGCGCGCGGTTCAAAGTGCCGATTGTGATTACCGGCTTCGAGCCGCTAGACATTTTGCACGGAACATTGATGACTGTGCGGCAATTGGAGAGTGGGCGCGCTGTAGTGGAAAACGAATATTCGCGGATATTGGATCGGGACGGAAATCTGACGGCGCAAAAACTGGTGGCCAGCGTGTTTGAGATTGCCGACCGCAAATGGCGCGGCATTGGCACAATTCCCAAGAGCGGCTACAAATTGCGCTGGGAGTTCCGCGAGCATGACGCGGAAAAGCTCTTCGACGTGAAGGAAATCGACACCAAAGAGCCGGAGGCTTGCATCAGCGGACAGATCCTGAGGGGCATCAAAAAGCCACATGATTGCGCAGCCTTTGGCACGATTTGCTCGCCACAGCGACCGCTGGGAGCAACGATGGTTTCCGCCGAGGGCGCCTGCGCAGCCTATTATGCGTACGGGCGGCATCTGGAAAAGCATAGGGGAGCGACTCAGTATGTTCCCGTCGAGTCGCTTACGGGTGCGGTATGACGGAAGCCTCCGATCTCGGCATTGCTGCCATCAACGGGGCATCGCCAAATCTGGACTGGCGCGGGATGGTGATGCGCAAGTGTAAAGAATCCGTTGAGGTGAAGGAAAAATTCCTTGGCCAGTATGCGGACGCGATCGGCGAATTGAGCCAGAAGATGGCGGCGCGCTTCGCCGCGGGACATCAACTCTGGGTAATGGGAAATGGCGGCAGCGCCTGCGATGCCCAACACATTGCGGTCGAGTTCATTCATCCGATCCTGGAAAAACGGCGCGCGCTGCCGGCGTTCGATCTAGTGAGCCAGATGGCGGTGCTGACCGCGATCGCAAACGACAAGGATTATGCCCGCATCTTCGTCGACCAACTTGAACTGTACGGCAAGCCCGGGGACATGGCTCTTGCGATCTCAACTAGCGGCAATTCACCCAATCTGATTTACGCGCTGGAGGCCGCCAAGCGCAAGGACATTCTGACGATCGCATTTTCCGGCAAGGATGGCGGTCGGCTTGCCGGAGCAGCGGAATACTGCTTTACCGTGCCCACGTATAGCACGCATCGCATTCAGGAATCTCATGTCACGCTGCTGCATATTTTGTGGGACTTGATTCATGTTTCGATGGGCGAAGAGGACGTTATCTGATGAGCAAAGTTGAGCCGCGTGCAAACGGGCATGATATGGATCCGGATACAACTGAAACCCCGTCCGTGCTGTTCGGCTCGTGTCCGATTCCGATTTTTGAACATAAGCAGATCGTGCTGGGGCATGGCAGCGGCGGCAAGCTCACCTCCGAGTTGATCGACACAATTTTTCTTCCCGCCTTTAAGAATCCCATTCTGGACAAACTCGATGATCAGGCAGTTTTTACGATCAACGGGGCTCGGCTCGCGTTCACCACAGACTCTTTTGTCGTGACTCCGATCTTTTTTCCCGGAGGCGATATCGGCAGGCTAGCGGTCCATGGAACGGTGAATGATCTTGCCATGAGCGGCGCCCGACCACTTTATCTGTCTGCGGCTTTCATCCTTGAAGAAGGACTAGCCACGGATGATCTGAGGCATGTGGTCGAGTCCATGCGCGCCGCTGCGGAAGAGGCTGGCGTGCAGTTTGTGACCGGAGACACCAAGGTGGTGAATCGTGGTAAGGGCGACCAGATATTCATTACCACTACCGGCATCGGCGTCATTGAGGGTGGCCTGAACATCTCGGCGGATCGTGCTCGGCCTGGTGACAAGATCATCCTGAGCGGCTATATCGGGGATCATGGAATGGCCATCATGTCGCAGCGCGAAAATCTGGAGTTCGAAGGAGCGATAGAGAGTGATTGCGCTTCGTTGAACGGTCTGGTGGCCAGCATGTTAGAAACTCGATCAGCGGATAGTGGAGTGGATTTCATCCACTGCCTGCGCGATCCAACACGCGGTGGAGTGGCGACGACGCTGAATGAAATTGCAAAACGCGCTGGTGTTGGAATGACGCTACGCGAGCAGTCAATCGCGGTGCGCGAGTCGGTGAAAGGCGCATGTGAGGTGCTGGGTCTCGATCCGCTGTACGTTGCGAACGAAGGGAAGCTGCTTGCCATTGTTATGCCAGGCATGGCGGAAGCGGTACTGCAACAGATGCGAAAGCATGAATTGGGACGGGAGGCTGCCATCATCGGAGAAGTCGTTGCCGATCACCCCGGTATGGTGCTGATGAAGACTGAAATTGGCGGCACTAGGGTGCTGGACGTGATGTTCGGCGAACAACTGCCGCGCATCTGTTGAATGCCAAACGGCCGGGACACATAGGCGTGAGTCAATGTTGCAGGACTATATACGTTTTGACTTGAGATTTGGATTTCCTCAAGCGGCGCACATTCCACAACAATGGAATTGAGCGAGAACTAAATGAAAAGAGTAGGAGAGGGGCGTTTGACATTCCATATTTTCTGGGCGTAATGTTGCCCCTGTTTCAGCTTCGGGAGTTTGAATCTCCTGAATGAATTTTCAAGGTGACATCCTTGACCTGCTTTAACTATTCCGCTTCGCTAATCTCATCAAAGCTTTTGCTGTGTTTCGATATCGCCACCTGTCGGTGGCCTTCTTTTTGCGCGTCTGTATCGGACACACAGTGCATCCCACAATTTGGCGCGAATTTTGCAGATGAAGGAGAGTCCCATGTCTGAGAAAGCAAGCAAGATCACCAAGCCTCCTGCCGTATCGGATGTTCACATTCTTTGGATCACCGCCGGTCTCGGCTGCGATGGCGACAGCGTTTCCGTCACTGCCGCGGAACAGCCCAGCATTGAGGACGTTCTGCTGGGTGCGATTCCCGGGCTGCCCAAGGTCCATCTGCATAATCCGGTGCTGGCATATGAAAACGGCGATGAGTTCATGCAGTTTTTCTACGACGCCGAGAAGGGGCTGCTGGACCCTTTTGTGCTGGTGATCGAGGGCTCGATTCCAAACGAGAAGATCAAGAAAGAAGGCTATTGGGCGGCGGTAGGCACGAACCCGGACACCGGCCAGCCGATTACAACCTGCGAATGGATCGATCGCCTGGCGCCGAAGGCGACGGCGGTGATCGGTGCGGGGACTTGCGCGACCTATGGCGGCATCCACGCAATGGCCGGCAATCCAACCGGCTGCATGGGGCTGGCGGATTATCTGGGATGGGGCTGGCGCTCGAAGGCCGGCCTGCCGATCATCAACGTTCCCGGTTGCCCGGTGCAGCCCGACAATTTCATGGAGACGGTTTTGTATCTGCTCTATCAAGTGGCCGGACTTGCGCCGATGATTCCGTTGGACAAGCAATTGCGGCCAACTTGGCTATTCGGTAAGACGGTGCATGAAGGCTGCGATCGCGGCTCGTATTACGAGCAGGGCGATTTCGCGAACGAATACGGGTCATCCAAATGCCTGGTGAAGCTTGGCTGCTGGGGTCCGGTGGTGGACTGCAACGTAACCAAGCGCGGCTGGATGCGCGGCATCGGCGGCTGCCCCAACGTGGGCGGCATTTGTATCGGATGCACCATGCCCGGATTTCCGGATAAGTTCATGCCATTTATGGATGAGCCTCCCGGCGCGCGGATTTCAACCGCTACCATCGGCGCGTATGGCCGGACGATTCGGGCACTGCGCGCGATTACGAATTCGACTGTGAATAAAGAACCGAAATGGCGGCATACCGGGACCAGGTTGACCAGCGGCTATCGCCCGACCAGCTACTGAACGAATCCATACTGACGACCACCTACCGACGAAGGGGAACATGCCATGGCAACGATCCAGGAAGCAATGCCGGAAGTCGCACGGAACAATCGCAATCTTGTCGAGATGAACTGGGACCCGATTACCCGGATCGTCGGCAGCCTCGGCATTTTCACGAAGATCGATTTTGCCAACAAGGAAGTGGCGGAGTGTTACAGCACGTCGTCCATCTTTCGCGGATACAGTGTTTTCATGAAAGGGAAAGACCCGCGCGACGCGCATTTCATCACCAGCCGCATTTGCGGCATCTGCGGCGACAACCACGCCACATGCGCGTGCTACGCGCAGAACATGGCGTTTGGCGTCAGGCCGCCGGCGCTGGCGGAATGGATCATCAACCTGGGCGAAGCGGCCGAGTACATGTTCGATCACAATATTTTCCAGGACAACCTGGTGGGCGTCGACTTCTGCGAGCAGATGGTGAAGGAGACGAATCCGGGGGTTTGGGACAAGGCGCAGTCCACTCCTTCGCCGAACGCCGACAAGCATGGCTATCGCATGATCTCGGACATCATGACATCGCTCAATCCATTCACCGGCTCGTTCTATCGTGAGACGCTGGCCATGAGCCGCATGACGCGCGAGATGTTCTGCCTGATGGAAGGGCGCCATGTCCATCCTTCGACGCTGTATCCGGGCGGCGTGGGAACGGTGGCGACGGTCCAGTTGTTCACCGACTACCTGGTGCGCTTGATGAAGTATGTCGAGTTCATGAAGAAGGTCGTGCCCCTGCATGACGATCTGTTCGACTTTTTTTATGAGGCATTGCCGGGTTACGAAAAAGTCGGACAGCGGCGCATTTTGCTGGGCTGCTGGGGCTCCTACAACGACCCGGATTACTGCGATTACAACTACAAGAACATGGCGGAATGGGGACGGAAGATGTTCGTCACTCCGGGCGTTGTCGTGGACGGCAAGCTGGTGACGAACAGCCTGGTGGACATCAACCTGAACATACGGATTTTGCTGGGCAGCTCCTACTACGATGACTGGCAGGGCGCGGAAACATTCGTTGCGAAAGATCCGCTGGGCAATCCGGTGGACAAACGCCATCCCTGGAACCAGACGACGATTCCGCGGCCACAGAAGCGCGACTTCGGCGGCAACTACACATGGGTAATGTCGCCGCGGTGGTATGACGAGCGGACGGGCGACCATCTGGCGCTCGACACCGGCGGTGGGCCAATCGCGCGGCTCTGGTCCACGGCGCTCTCCGGATTGGTCGATATTGGATATGTGGTGGCGACGGGACACAGCGTTAAGATCAACTTGCCGAAGACAGCTATGTTGCCGGAGACGGAATTTGAATGGAAGATTCCGAAGTGGAGCAACACTCTGGAGCGCGATCGCGCGCGGACTTACTTCCAGGCGTATGCCGCGGCAACGGCGCTGCACTTTGTGGAGAAGGCGCTGGCGGAGCTGAACGCAGGCCGCACCGCAACGTGGTCCGACTTCAAGGTCCCCGAAGAGGCGATCGGCTGCGGCTTCCACGAAGCAGTACGTGGCGTGCTTTCGCACCATGTTGTGATCCGCGAGGGCAAGATCGCCAACTACCATCCCTACCCGCCGACGCCGTGGAATGCGAACCCGCGCGACATCTACGGAACGCCCGGGCCCTATGAAGATGCGGTGCAGAACACGCCGATCTTCGAAGAGAATGGCCCGGACAAATTCAAAGGCATCGACATCATGCGTTCTGTCCGCAGCTTCGACCCATGCCTGCCTTGCGGCGTTCACATGTATCTGGGAGATGGGAAAATTCTCGAGACTCGGCACTCACCCATGTTCGGGGTAGCGGGGCAGGAATAATGGCGGGTACGGTGCAATCGGTCAGCGCGCAACCCATGGATGCGCCGAAGCGCGGCGAGTTTCGTCTGCAGACCGAGCGCGTGGAGAAGCTGGCAGCGAAGCTAGCGAGTGCAGGCGACCCTGAAACAAGGGCCACCGCGCTCGATCTCGTGCAATCAGTCATTGAGCTTCACGGCGCAGCGCTAAGTCGCATGCTCGAATCTTTCTCTCAAACGGCAACGGGAGAGGCAGCGTTGAACGAAGCGCTGAATGACGATCTGGTTGCCAGCATGCTGTTGCTGCATGGTCTGCATCCGGATGACATAGAGACGCGCGTGCTGCGCGGTATCGAGAAAGTCCGGCCGTATCTGAAATCCCACGGCGGAGACGTGGAGCTCGCCAGCGTTCGGGATGGTGTCGTACGTCTTATCCTGCGCGGCAGCTGCGGAAGTTGTCCTTCCTCTTCACTTACATTAAAGAGCGCTGTCGAGGATTCGCTCTTTGAGGTAGCGCCTGACATCGTGGAGATCGTGGCCGAGAATGCCGCTGCGGAGCACCACGCGAAGCCCGACCTCGTCGTCCTTAAATAGCATCTACACCGCAAGGAGAACTCCGATGGCAATCCAGGACACAACACCCGATTCACCCTCTCACGATTTAGGAACACGCAAGGGTGAGAACCGAGCCGCACCGGTCAAACAGCGTCGTACTCGAATGGCGAGTGATGCCACCAGCATCAACCCAGAGGATAGCGCTCCTATCGATCCACGCATGCCGCAAATGCCACCCGCCTAAGAATCTGAGAGATACCCGAAATGAGCGAAGTCCCCGAAACGACGGAGAAACGCGAGAGCACACCCTCATTTCTGAAGCAATTTGCGCGCAGGCGCTCCACGGCGGAGACCTGCGAGTTGTGCAGTGCAGAGTTGGCGCCCGCTCACCAGCATCTGCTCGACCCCAAGAAGCGCCAGGTCATCTGTTCCTGTGACGGTTGCGCAATTCTCTTCTGCGGCCAGTCCGGTGCGCATTACTTAAGAATCCCGAGACGTATCCGCGCGCTATACGATTTTCAAATGGCAGATCTGCAATGGGAAGCGCTGATGATTCCGATCAACCTCGCATTTTTCTATCGCGATAGTGCAGCAGGCAAGGTAATGGCGATGTATCCAAGCCCGGCGGGGGCAATCGAATCGCTCCTCAGCCTCGAGACGTGGACGGAAATTGCCGTCGAGCATCCGGCTTTGCAATCGATGGAGCCGGATGTCGAAACCTTTCTAGTGAATCGCGTGGAGGTTCCAGCGCAGTACTACATTGTCCCCATCGATGAGTGTTACCGCCTGGTTGGATTGATCCGCATGCACTGGCGCGGTCTTTCGGGCGGAACGGAAGTTTGGAAAGAAATTCACCAGTTTTTCGCGGATTTGAAATCCCGAAGCGTTGAGGTAAGGGAGCCTGCGCGTGCCTGAACTGCATTTTTCAATCGAAGGCGCAGAGGCGGTAGCAAATGCTGCTGCGCCTCTGATTGTTTTAAAACTTCGAATTACCAATCTGCCGTCCACAGAGGCCATTCACACCCTGATTTTGAAATGTCAGGTGCAAATCGAACCGGCGCGGCGCAGCTATATTCCGAAAGAACGGGAGCAATTACTCGACCTGTTTGGCGAACCCGAGCGGTGGAGCAGAACGGTGCGGCCACTTCTCTGGATGAACACTAGTGTTGCGGTGCCTGGTTTCACAGACAACACTCTTGTCGATCTGCAACTGCCATGCACCTTCGACTTCAATGTTGCGACGACAAAATATTTCCATGCTCTGAATGCCGGTGAAATTCCGCTATGCGTAATGTTCAGCGGCACGGCCTTCTATAAAGACATGGATGGCGCGCTTCAAGTCGCGCAGGTGTCGTGGGATCGTGAAGCCAACTTCCGGCTGCTCGTCTCTATCTGGAAAGAGATGATGGACATGCACTTTCCCAACACGACTTGGCTATGCCTGCGGCGCGACGCGTTTCAGCAACTCTACGAATACAAGATGCGCCACGGCCTTCCTACATGGGAGCAGGCAATCACGCGAGCACTCGCGGCGGAAGAAGCGGAGGTGGAGGCATGAACTTCGCCGAAGTGGAAAAGATCGCCGCTGCGATTCTGTATGAGGGATACATCCTATATCCCTATCGGCCAACGTCGATGAAGAACCGTCAACGCTGGAACTTCGGAACACTCTATCCGCGCGTATATGCGGAAGCTCAGAATCCGCAGGAGCCTTTTCAACTTGTCGCGGAGTGTCTTGCGGAGGCAGGTGAAGAGGATGCCACGCTCGACCTGAAAATTCAGTTCCTGCAACTCATCCGTCAGCGTAAGGACTCATCCGCTCATCCCGCAGATAGAATGCATTCGCTTTCAGATCCCTCGCTCGCTTGGGAAGAAGCGATAGAACGTAGCTCGGAGCAAAATAATCTACGCCTGAACGACATTATCGACCACCCTCTCACGCTCACCCTGCAACTGGATGCATCCGGGCTGCCTATTGATCAAAATCTCCATTCACTACAAGCCCTGGAGGCAATCCTGACAATCAGTGTCGAACCTCGTGCAAGCGGAGCTCGTAAAATTCGCCTCGAAATGCAGAATGCGAGTGCGCTCCTCAGCGGCGCTGAAGCCAAGCGCGAGGAAGCATTGCCGCAGTCATTTGTTTCCGCGCATGTTCTGCTGGGAATCAACGGCGGAAAATTTGTTTCGCTGCTCGACCCGCCAGAGATATATAGCGAGTCAGTTGCAGCGTGCCGTAATGTCGGCGTATTCCCGGTGTTGGCTGGGGACGAGCCTGCCCGGACCATGATGCTGTGCTCGCCGATTATTTTGTATGACTATCCCCAAATCGCACCAGAGAGTGAAGGAGATTTTTTCGACGGCACCGAGATGGACGAGATGCTCACGCTGCGCGTTCTGACTTTGACCGACGCGGAGAAGGACGAGATGCGCAACGGCGATCCCCGCGCCCGGCGCATACTGGAGCGGACAGAATCGCTGACTGCCGAATCGATGATGAAGGCGCATGGTGTCGTTCGCGCGATGCGGGATATTCGAGGGGATACCCAGTGAATGGCGAATGGAACCCGCTCGAGGAAACGAAATTGGCGCTAGAGAGCGTGCGTGTTTTCGGCGTCGATCTGCGTGTTGGCGACCGCGTCCGCCTGTGGCCGCAAAAGAAGGCAGACATTATGGATATGGCATTGATCGGCAAGGTTGCCGTCATTGAGTCGATCGAGCAGGATTTCGACGATCAGGTCCATTTTGCAGTGGTGCTGGACGACGATCCTGGCCGGGAGTTTGGCATGATGCGTCAGCCGGGACACCGTTTCTTCTTCTCTCCGGAAGAGGTTGAGCCGGTCGAAGAGGTTGAGGTGAAACGAAACGGAGCCGAGGTATGACCCCATCCGTGCTGGTTGCTGGCGTTGGCAACATTTTTCTCGGAGATGATGCCTTCGGCGTGGAGGTTGTCCTTTCTCTCTCCAGGCGTACACTGCCGGACGGGGTATCTGTCAAAGATTTCGGTATCCGCGGCTTTGACCTTGCGTATGCGCTGCTCGATCCCTGGGATGCAGTAATTCTTGTTGACGCACTGCCGCGCGGCGAGACTCCCGGCACGCTCTATACTATGGAGCCGAATCTTGCGGGCATGGGAAATCCCGCGTTACCGGGTATGGCGATGAACCCTCATGGGATGGATCCAGTGCGTGTACTTCACTTGGCCGCGTCCATGGGAACAATTGCGGCGCGCGTTCTGATACTCGGCTGCGAACCACAGGATTTTGGAGACGAATTGGAAGGACGCATGGGGTTGTCAGCGCCGGTGCAAAGTGTTGTGGAGGAAGCATCTAACATGGTGGAAGACCTGGTCGGGCGTATCCTTGCGGAGAAGAAATTATGTGCTATGCGGTAAAAAATCAACGAGGTGATCGAATGACGAAACTCGATATAACCGGACTTGTAGTGCTGGGCGTAGCGGGTCTATTCGCAATTACTTTAGCTATTTCGATAGCTCCCGATATTCGCCGCTACCTCAAGATCAGCAGAATGTAGCGGTTGGCCGCGTGACTCGGTCTTTTCGATCAAAGTCATTGAAGGGCTATGCATGCATGAACTATCAATAGCGCTCAGCATGATTGATCAGATTATCGTTGAAGCGGAAAGCCGTGGCGGCCTCAATGTAGAGGCAGTGCACCTGAAATTGGGTGTATTCTCCGGTGTTAGCAAAGATGCACTTCTTTTCTCCTACGAGCTTGCCTGTGAAGGCACGCCCCTGGAGGGTTCGCGGCTGTTGATAGAGAGCATCCCATTGATCATCTACTGTCCCGGTTGTAAAAAGGAGCGAGCCCCAGTGTCTGTCTATCAGCTTTGCTGTCCGGATTGCTTGCTCCCTACCCAGGACATCGTTACCGGCCGCGAAATCGAAGTTGCGTCACTAGAGGTTGCGGCATGACTACACGCATGGTCGAGGTGAGGGCAAAGGTGCTGAAGCAGAACGATATGCTGGCCCACTCTCTCCGCGAGCAGTTCCATAAAAATGGCACATGCGTGGCTGGTCTGGTGTCGAGCCCTGGATCAGGAAAGACAGCGTTTCTTGAGAAGCTACTCGGCATCCTTGCACAAGAGCATAGTGTTGCTGCACTCGTGGGCGATCTTGCTACAGAGAATGATGCGGCCCGCCTGCAGCGCGCAACGCCGAATGTGAAGCAGATCACGACGGGTACCATCTGCCATCTGGATGCGCAGATGGTTCAGCAGGCACTGAACTCCTGGAATCTGGACCCTGTCGACTTTCTGTTCATTGAAAATGTTGGGAATCTTGTTTGCCCCTCGAGCTACGACCTTGGAGAGGAGCTTCGCTTCGTACTTCTTTCTGCGACTGAGGGGGAAGACAAGCCGCTGAAATATCCAACTATTTTCAACAGCTCCGATGTTGCCGTCATCACGAAAATGGACCTGGCTAAGGCGGCGGAGTTCGATATTGCGGCGGCTCGCCGCAATATCCAGGGTGTCCGGCCCGGAATGCAGATCTTCGAAGTATCAGCTAAGACAGGACTCGGGATGGACGAAGTGGGGGCTTTCCTGCGGGCTCAACTCTCACGATCGCGTGAGGCAGTTGAAGTCAATGCTCGCGCAGTCGGCTCGATCATTTAGCGACGTTGAGCGAAGCTCGCCCGGTGATCACCATCGTTTGAAATAGCTTTAAAAATCCATTTCTTGAATCGTTGATAGCCAATCTGCTGAAAGTTCATCTCGCAATAAAAAGTCTTACAGAGTTACGCGTTTGTTACTATGACTTAGCATCGATACTTCTCGGCCTTGAAGTTAAAAACATACACCTGAATCCGGAAATAATAGCCTGAGTTGCGTCCTGGCAAAGTATTTTGGGTAAGCAGAGACTACCCTCAGTAACAAATTTGGCGTATTCACCCACTTCTTAAGTTTGACTAACTGTCTTCAGAGCACATTGCACACTGAAGCACACGACAAGCTTCACAATGTGAATATCTGAGCAGGAACTTGGTTTGACGGCGGCTACGCGAAACATCCAAGCATGAGTCAATAGCGGATAAGCACAGCCTGAGTTGCATTTTTATGAGTAGTGAAACGTTCACGGATCCCTGCAAAAATACACGGATATGCGATTATTTCTTGACGCTTTAGAAGGTATCTGTATATAAAGGCCTCAACGCGTGGAGTATTCTCTTGACCGCAAGTCCTGCGCGTTTCACAACTGTACCTGAAAACTCAAGAATTAGCTGGGTCTCCCCCCTTATTGTGCAGAGGAGATATCCCTCATCTCATTTGACTACTCAGAATGGAGTTTTCAGTGGCAAGAGATCAAGGTTCGAAGATCACGCATTTTTATAAATTCACATCGCATTCGAGCGAGTTCGTCCTCCGGTTTTCCTTCTTCTCTGCAATTGCCTGGATCCTTGCTTTCTGTGTTGGAAGCATTTGCGGGCAAGGCACAGTTGGAACCATTGTAGGTACTGCCACTGCGCCCGATGGTACCGCGATTTCCGGCGTCACGGTAACAGTTATCAACGAAGGCACCATAACCACCCGAACCGCGATTACCGATCAGCAGGGAAACTATGCCGTGCCGGATCTTAATCCCGGCAGCTATACCGTTACTATCGCTGCTCCAGGGTTTGCGCCGCTTCGCGATACCGGAGTTGTCCTTACTTCGCAGCAGACAATCCGTATCGATCTTCCGCTGAAGATAGGCAGTGTCTCCACGCAGGTGAACGTTACCATTGGCGCGCCGGTTCTTGACTCCCAGATGTCTTCCATTTCTAATACCTTGTCTGAGACCGACATCAACAAGACGTCAACGAACCTGATCGGCACGGTTGACGGAACGGGCGACAGCGGCTTGCTATATTTTGTGTATACATTGCCGGCGGCTACTGGGCCGGACTTCGCCTGGTCCGTAGCTGGTTCCCGTGGCTACGAAGCGTATTACAACGTCGATGGGATCACCTTAAACTCAGCGTTCTTCGGCAATATGGTCGGGCCCTCCGAACCGGGGTTTGCCATCGTTCAAGAGGTGAAATACGACTCTGTCAACAACAAGGCGGAATTCGGCAGCTTATTAAATGTCACGACGATTACCAAATCCGGTACGAACCAATTCCACGGAACAGTATTCGAACATAACTCCAACGACGCAGTTTCCGCGCAAAACTACTTTTCCACCAGTAAGGGCAAGTTTAATGAGAATAATTTTGGCGCCGGTCTGGGCGGACCCATTTTCAAGAATAGATTGTTCTTTTTCGGGTCTTTCGAAGGTTTGCTCGATAGCTTGCCAGCAACCGTGGTCGGGAATCTGCCGACCACGGCGATGCGTGGTGGAGACTTCTCTTCGTTGTTGGCCGGTCCCAAGCCAACTGTCCTGACCAATCCATATACAGGACAGCCATTTCCAAATAACCAAATTCCAGCGAGTTTGCTCAGCACGCCAGCCAGTCAATCTGCGCAAGCTTGGCAGAAATTGTTCTACCCTGATCCGAATTTCGGACCGCCAGATCAGTATAACGCAAACTTCCGCGGCACCTTCCCGCAAACCACTTACAACAACCGTTACGATATCCGCCTGGACGCGAACACATCGCCGAATAACAGCTTGTTCGTCCGCTTCAGCTATGATCGCGCTTCACCCGAGGTTCTGGACAGTCAATTACCTCCATCGGTGATAGGAACCAGAGTACAGACCCGGTGGAATTATCAGGGTGTCATTTCCGATACCTGGGTCATTACGCCAAACCTATTCAACGTCGCGAAAATTGGAGGGTTTCATACAGAAAACGATGAAGATGCCAAGGGACCCCTCTTCGGACAGCCCCTTCTAGATAAGATCGGCATCACTGGATTCCCGGTCGTACCGGCAACCATTGCTGGAATTCCAACGTTGTCCATCAACAATTTTACATCCCCGGTCCAACTTACCAATCAGACGCCCATTGAAGCGACCGGGCAGGTCATCGATCAGTTGACATATCAACGCGGCAATCACACCATCAAAGGTGGGTTTGAATTCAGGCCGCAACAGGTAAAACGTGTCAACTATCCAAACTTTGGCACGTTTACCTTTAATGGGAAAGAAACCGGCTTTTCGTACGCTGACTTCCTGCTGGGGCTGCCGCAAGCCACCAGTTACAAGTATGGTCAAAATACAATCTATGCGCGTTTTCATTTTATTAACGGATTTCTACAAGACGACTGGCGGGTCACACCAAATCTGGTATTGAATTACGGCATCCGCTATGACTATGACAGCGCAGCCGTCGATAAATATAATTTGATCTCGTCCTTCGATCCTGCAACCGGCGCAATTGTGGTTCCGTCTTTGGCGGCGGCGGAACAATATAAGAATCCGGCTTTCCCATCCCAGATCCCGATCGAATCGGCGCAAAAGGCAGGCTTTCCTATGCGCAGTCTGAGAAATGCATTCCCGTTTGCCGTGTATCCCCGCTTGGGCTTCGCGTATTCGATTGGGAAAAACACCGTGATCAAAGGCGGGTATGGCGTCTTCAACGACGATATTAGTGGACCGACTTTCACGCCGCTATATCAATCGCCGTATGGAGGAACGATCGGATATACCAACTCCTTCAACGGCACCACTCCTGGCGCTCCCTGCAGCGTTGCCGCCCCCTGCACCCCCTCAATCACCTTCAACCATCCTGTGAATAGTCAGGGCCAACTGGGAGCCGTTGTCCTGAACAGTCTGGCGGTCAATCTGCGCAATCCCTACGTGCAGCAAACCAATCTGACGCTGGAGCAGAACATAGGTTTCAACACGTCCTTGCGACTCTCCTACATCGGCACGTTTGCCTCCGACCTTCTCTACAATCGCAACATCAATCAGGTCCACGCCAGCACCACGGCATTCAATCAAGCCAACACGCCCTATCCGCTCTATCAACTTGTTTATCAGACCGCAAATGGAGGCATTCAGAACTACAACGGTTTTACTGCGGAGGTAAACCGCCACCTGAAACAAGGGCTGCTGTTTGAAGCGGCGCTGACCTATTCCAAGGAGTTAACGGATGACCCGTCAGAGACTGGGCAGACCGGAGTCGTCGCTGAGAATACATACAATCTGGGCCGTCAGTACGGCAACGACCAATACAGCCCTCGGTTGGGTTTTGTCTCGAATGTCATCTGGTCGATCCCGGTTGGGCGTGGAGGACTCGTGCTGCAGGACAGCCGCCTGTGGGGCAATATCCTCGGAGGATGGCAATTGAGCGGTGGGTATTTCCAGCATACCGGCCAATACCTGACACCCACGTTCGCCGGCGCCGACTCATCCAACACGAACCAGTTCAGCGGTACCGCGGATCGGATAGGGAATCCGGCTCCAATCGGCTCGCGCTCCATTAACAACTGGTTCAATCCCGCAGCTTATGCAATTCCCAAGAATGGCACATTCGGCAATGCGGGATTTGGTTCCTTGAAAGGTCCCGGATCTTCGGATTTTAATCTCGGCATATTTAAGATTTTTGCACTGCCTAGGAAGAGTTCGCTCGACGTTTCCGCCACCTTTACCAACGTCCTCAACCATCCGAATTTCGGAAATCCGGATGTGGTTGTCACGGACACAACTGCAGGCAAGATCACCTCGATACAGAACGACTTCTATGGGCCAAGATCTGGCCTGCTCAGTGCGCGATATAGTTTCTGAGAAGAGAGGCTCATTGCTTCCTGTTTCAGACAAAAAGTCAAAAGCAGGGAGCAAAGGGTGAAGCGCCGGAAATGTCTTAAAGCGGATTGCACATTTCTGTGGTTGAACGGAGTCATTCTGAACGAAGCGTAGCGGAGTGAAGAATCCAGACAATGCGGGTGAAGTAGCTGCTGCCATCACCCTCTGGATTAGCTGCGCTCAGATGACGAATCTATTTTCAAACTACGGAAGCTGTAAATTCACTTTAGAATCTGTCAAAGTTTAAGCTAAGCTCGTAGTCTTTGGACTGACGATCTAGCCAGTTCCCACTCCCGCACCATCGCCGGAACAGATCGTGAACAGACTTCCACAGTGAGAAGTTTGTCGACAATTGCTGCCACTGAAAGTCATACAGTATGGGACATGCGAGAGTATGCTCGCATGTTCGCCGGTACTGATTGGCAGTATTGCGCTGAAATAGGTTGTCGACTGGCAAGCGGATCCCGATACCCAACTGTTTAGGAAAACCTTAATCCTTAACTACGGATGAACCAAGCCGCACAGAATGGTGCTCATCCCGAAGAGGCGCAAATACAAAGTTATAAATAAGTCATAGTAAATTAAGAAAAATGCACCATAGCGCGGGTTCGATAGGGAGTCTTGCAAACTCTGGGCCCGTCTTCGGCTTCAAAATGTTACAGGCGGAGGATCATCTTGAGACGAATAGCATTGCTTGTTTTTATTAGTTTTGCTGCAATACAAGCTTTCTCGCAGACAGATTGGCCAACATACGGCCACGATTCGGGAGGTCAACGTTATTCGCCACTCAAACAAATCAATCCCAAAAATGTTTCGAATTTGAAGGTTGCATGGATATACCACCTAAACCCTGCCAATGCCCCTGAGCGCGTGAAGTCCGCAAGCTTTACCGGACCAGACGCTCAGCTCCCGGGAAACTCTGGACAGGCGGCACCGCGGAATGCCACCGCAATTCAATTGATAACAAAGAGCGTGATTCCTGGACGATCAATAAGGCACATCATGTCCTCAGAGATGACGCCTCTGATCGCCGGGGGATTGATGTATCTTCCATCGCCATATCATAGGATCGTGGCATTAAATCCTGTTACCGGGAAAGAGGTCTGGATCGACACGACTCCAGGGAGAAGTCTTCCCTCTCTCAGAGGCGTGGAGTATTGGCCGGGAGATGGGAGCCACCCACCAGAGGTTCTATGTGGAACCCTGAATGGCAAGCTTATAGCACTTGATGCGAGGACAGGTAAGCCCATAAAAAGTTTCGGCATTGAAGGTGTCATCGACGTGAAGACCCCCGAAGTTATGAACGGAACTCGTGGCAGCTTCGCCCTGAGATCGCCACCCATCGTTTACAAAAATCTTGTGATCACTGGATCATCAGTTCCTGAATCTCCCGCTATCGGGCCATCGGGGGATGTACGGGCTTGGAATGTACTTACGGGGAAACTTGTATGGACCTTCCACTCCATCCCTCATCCCGGAGAAAAGGGTCACGAGACCTGGCTCGACAATGGATGGCAGAGGAGAACTGGAGTTAATGTCTGGGGCTTCATGACAGTGGATTCGACCCGCGGTATTGTGTATATGCCATTCGGTGCCCCGTCCACGAATCTATACGGCGGTGACCGCAAGGGCAATGATTTATTCAGCACCTCACTCGTCGCAGCGAATGCCAGTACCGGAAAGGAACTATGGTACTTTCAGGTCGTCCATCATGACATTTGGGATTACGACCTTGAGTCTCCTCCCGTTCTTCTAGAGATCAAGCATGGCTTGAAGCGCATACCTGCAGTGGCCATTGTATCCAAAACTGGCATGGCGTTCTTTTTCAATCGCGTGACCGGGAAGCCTATCTACCCGATTGAAGAGCGTTCGGTTCCGAAGAGTGATACTCCCGGTGAAATAGCTTCCCCAACTCAGCCCTTTCCTCTAGTTACTCCACCTCTTGCACGGCAAGATTTTACGATGGCGGATATTTCAACCGTCACTCCTGAACATGAGGCCTTCTGCCGTGACTTCATTATCAAAAATAATTTGATCTACGGCCCGATCTATACTCCTGTTCCTTATCGGCGCACCATCGTCAGCTTTCCCGGTACTAACGGCGGCCCCAACTGGGGTGGCGCCTCGTTCAACCCTACACTTGGTTTGATGTTTGTTAATACACAAGATCTAGGCCAGCTTCAATCGCTGTTTCCAACACCCGACCTGGTCGGAAATCCATATTCGGTCGGTCAGGTACAAGGGCGATTCTGGGACAAAGATAGACTGCCCTGCCAAAAAATACCCTGGGGCCAACTATGGGCGATCAACGTCAATACCGGCAAAATCGCCTGGCATGTTCCGCTTGGGATTACTGACTCCTTGCCAAAGGGAAAGCAGAATACAGGTAGACCGAATCTCGGCGGCTCTATTACGACAGCGGGCGGCCTCGTTTTTATAGGTGCAACCGACGATTCGCGCTTTCGCGCCTTTGATGCAAAAACCGGCTCCGAGCTCTGGACCTTCAAACTCGGAGCGGCTGCCAACGCAGTCCCTTCCACGTATCTGGGGAAGGACGGTAAGCAGTACGTCGTGATCACTTCCGCAGGCGGGTCGGACATCGACGATCCAATCACAGATGACAGCGTCATCGCTTTTGTGTTGGGCAATCGGGCGAAGGCGATTGAAGCGGGATCCATTCGTTCTACAAGCCGCGACACACGCCCGTTGTCCTCCGACTTGATTGTTCCTTCGCTCGCCTCCGGTGCGGAGCAGCCAAATGTGCAGGATCAGAAAGCAGTCCAAGCGGAAAAGGAAGTGTCTCTTCCCAATGAAAAGGGAGAAGACACGACGAAGCGCATCTGTTCAACTTGCCACAGTACAAGTGTCTTCGCGCAGCAGCGCCATACACGTGCAGAGTGGAGTACCATCGTCGACACTATGGCATCGAAAGGAATTGACGCCTCGGATGAGGAACTTGACGAGATCACGAATTATCTCGCTGCAAGCTTTCCTCCACTGCCGAAAAAGGACGCTCCTGCACCTACAACACCCGCTCCCGGACCGCATTGATGAATTCACTGGAAAAGATTGAAGAGCGTATTCACTAGCAAAAATGGCAAGCACCGATCTTGCTGGTTATGAAGCCATCACGATACCCGCTGCCTACCACCAGTTGATCACCAATGAGTTCAGAAATTCGGTTGGCTATGGGCAGAACGTGAAACCGGCAAGCGAAACATTGATGAATATACTCAGGAGGGTCTATTCCAAGTATCCTCTGCCTTACGATGGTATTTTCTATGTCAATAGATGATTTGCAAGAATTAGCAAAGCGATTCAATGGGAAGTTGTCAAAGTACAAGGTCTAAGACGCAAATATTTGTACCTCTCGTACTACGCCGGAGAGGCCATGGGAGTTGGTTTCTCTGTCAGGAGAACCCTTCTATCATAGGATACGGCGCACTTAATAAGGGACGAGAAAATAACGTGTTTGAGAATAGCTCCTATACCAATGGGAGGATTAAAGGCGCGTTTGCGCCCAAACTATTTTCTGTCAATGCAAAACAATATGCAGCTGTGAGTGAAAAAGTAATTGGCAGATAGGCGACGCGTTGTGTTCTTTCGTCGCATTCGCAGGCAATAATGTCACAAATCCATCTGCGAGTTTGGCGAATCGTGCTTACTCGCCCGGGCGCAAACCCGCTGAGGAGGGAATCGGGTCATTCGGAGCGGTTGACAACCCATTCATCGCTCGACCGAAGCCGGCGATGATATCGTCTTCATCGCGCTCACTTAGGCAGGAGGGCACCGCCAGAATCACACTGCGATCGAATAGATCGTCGGCAACGGGGCATGTTCCTTTTGCGTAGCTCATCTCGGAATGCCGGTTCTCTGCCAGGGTCCAGGGTGTCCCCTGTGCGTCGATGCTCGTCTTCTGGACGAGGCCAACGATGTTGGAATAGATGTGCAGGCCATATTCGGATAGCACAACGTTGCTGGCGGCCGGGGAAGCTGTAGCGATCCCGTTTGCTCGGAGTATTCGGTTCACGGTCCTTGCTGTCTCCCCATCTTTATAGGACGAGATAAGAAAACCCCCGGTATCGCCAGCTGTGTCGACGATCCTGCGCAGCTGAATCTGGCGGTGAGCTTCCAGTTGCTGCCGTATTCGATACTTACTGGTTCGCATATGTTGAACCACGCGGTGCAGCTTCTTCAGTTGCACGCGAAGGATCGCAGCACGCAATTCATCGAGCCGGTATCCGCGGCCCCAGAGACTAATTCCCACAGCTTCCGACGTGGAATGTCCATCCGGGGAACGCACGTATCCGGTGTCCTGGCAGGCCACCGACCGCCAATACAGTCGGATTTTTCCATGAAAGAGTAATTCACACCAGTATTGCCCTCACCACTACAAGTTGACCATAATATAAACCTGTAGACGCAAAGCCGCATAGATGTGCCTCAGGTGCCTGGGCTTTGGCGATGGTCCTCAAGAGCGGCGCAGCGCTCCTGCTGCAGGCTGATAATGGATTCAACTTGCGGAATGAGGCAGATTCGCCGAAGATCGTAACGTTGCCGAATACGGAAATCGAACCCATGGACGAGAAAGCAAAGCTGACGGGAAAGGCCCGGAAGGGTCTAAGAAAGTCTTCTCAGACGGAGCTGGGCATGCTCAAGCTCATTCAAATGCGGCCCAACATCTCTCGAGTGGAATTGGCGAAGGTATCCGGGATGAGCACAGCCGCCATGAGCGGAACTGTGCATGCGCTGATCAAAAAAAATCTCATCGTGGAAGTTCAGCAGGCGTCGGCAGGACTCGGTAGAAGGCGGATCGCGCTCAGTATTCGTCCGAACCTGGCCTATCTGCTGGGAGTCGATTTGGGCACGTACCACCTGCGCGTGGTGGTTGCCGATATGACCGGGAAAATCGTTTACAGCCGGGAACTGAAGACGGAAATGGCCAGCGGACGGCAAGAGGTTCTCGTTAGAACTTTCGCCGCAATGCGCGAGGCGATCCTGGAGTCCGGCCTGGACCCTCGATCGATCCGCGGAATTGGGATGGGACATTCCGGCGTCATCGATGTGGAGAAGGGCCTGGTGCTTTCCTTCCCTCGGCCTGGCCAGATGCAGCAATGGAAAGACGTGCCTTTGCAAAAGATGCTGGAAGACGAATTCGGCATCCCTTGCCTGTTAGAGGACAGCGCTCGCGCAGTCGCTACCGCGGAGAAACACTTCGGCGCCGGTGAACATTTGAAAGACTTTTTGTATATCGATGTCGGAATGGGCATCGGAGCAGCCATCTTCATTGATGGCTTGTTGTATCGAGGATCGAACGGCAGTGCCGGGGAAGTGGGACACATCACGGTGGAAGAAAACGGTCCTCTCTGCTTCTGTGGCAACCGGGGATGTCTCGAGGCGCTGGCTTCCTGCACGGCCATTATCGACAATGTGAAGAATGCGATCCACAAGGGTGTGACCACGGAAATCAGCGAGATGGCGGGTGGAGATCTCAACGACATCAGCATGGAAATTATTGCCGAAGCGGCGGAAAAGAACGACAGCTTGGGCTATCGAGCGCTGAATGATGCTGCTACCCGCATTGGCGTGGCTGCCGCCGATCTGGTAAACCTGCTGAATCCCTCGGCGCTGATCCTGGGGGGGGGCTTGTTTCGGGCGGCACCGGCCTTCCTAATGGATCATCTGAAACGCACCATCCGGCAACGAGCGCTCGAAGAGTCGGGGCATGATGTTCATCTGATGGTCTCAAAGCTCGGCAGCGAAGCCGGCGCGCTTGGGGCTGCTCACCTGATTGCTGAGAAGCTGCTTCCGGCGCTGTACGAGGCAACTTCTGCGCATACTTCCACCGTTGTGGGTCCGCCGGCTTCAGAGGGTCTCCAGCACTCTGTTATCGGATAGCGGAGTGGCCCTCCCAAAGGAATATTCCGTAATTATCAGAAGTGCTCGGCAACGAAACTCTGTACCAAGCGATTTACTCCGCGCGGTCTATGGATAAGTCTTCTCGCCTTATCTTCCCCAAAACTTGATATTGAGTGTGCAGGGTGCTGCTGTTTGTAGACAACATTTAACTATTGCGGAACGATTTCTCGATTTTTCCTCGGAATAAGTTCGTAATTTAATTAAATGCTTGATATGACCTTCTAGCTCGGCCTATGTTGTCCGTACTCGACGTAAGTTTGTTCTTATCGTCTGGCAAAGGCGTGGCCGAATATCGGGGATTAATGAAAGCATTTATTTAGTGAATTAACGTCTGAATATATACACGGAAAAGTTGCCACAATAGTTGTTTTTAGAAGTAATGATTTGACAAAGATTGCCAAAAAGTCCTACATTTTGTTGGTCTGTAAATTTGGATCTCTGAGGCCATCCCGTGGAATTTGACTCGATACTATGCTTCGACCGCGACACCCGAATTTTACGAGGAAATTCCGGGCGCCCCGGGATGCATGCGCTTCGTTCCTTTCTGCTCTTATTCTTCGCTTTCGGTGCATTCTTGCTGGGCACGCGCGGGTCGGCGCAGACGACCACCGGCTCCGTATTCGGAACGGTCACCGATATCAGCGGCGCGGTTGTCCCCAATGCCGCAGTCTCTCTCACCAATGTGCAGACCGGACAGGTGCTGTCTGCCGCGAGCAACGCCTCCGGCAATTATATTTTTCCGGTAGTAAATCCCGGCAGCTATATTGCTTCTTCGACGGTAGCCGGGTTCAAGACCGAGACGCAGCGCGGCATTCAGCTGGCCGCGAATCAGAACGTACACGTCAATTTTTCGCTTGGAATCGGCTCTTCAAGTCAAACGGTCAATGTGACCGCCGCAACCACGTTGGTGGACACGCGTGAGTCCCAGTTGGGCGAGACCGTGGATCAGCAGCGCATCGCGCAGCTGCCGCTCAATGGGCGGGATGCCTCCCAACTCGTTCAGCTCGTGCCCGGTGTCACCGGTTATGTTGGCGGCTCGAACATCGGCAATCAGAACGGAACCACATTTGCTGTCAACGGAATTCGTGCCGACCAGAACACGTTTTACCTGGACGGAGCGTTCGACACAGCGTTTTACCGGAACGGTGGAAACCGTATTCCGAATCCGGATGCGCTGGAAGAATTCCGGCTGCTGACGAGCAATTATGACGCGGAATTTGGCCGCAATCCGGGCGGAGTCGTCAACATGATCACGCGTTCAGGAACCAATCGGTATCATGGACTGCTCTACGACTATGTAAGAGACGACGCACTCAACGCAAAAAGCTATTTCAACTCGATCGTCACGCCGCTGGTGCGAAATCAGTTTGGCGGAACCTTCGGCGGTCCTATCCGGCGCAACAAGACTTTCTTTTTTCTCTCTTATGAAGGCCTGAAAATCAACACCACCGATATTATTGCCGGTTCGAGCCTGGTTACCCCCACAGCCGGCGAAGCTAAGGGCGATTTCAGGGGTGATGTGGGAAAGAAGAATGTCAAGCTGCCAAATGTCTCATGCAATGGCGTCAAGTATGTCATCTGCCCGGCCCAGTTGGATCCCGTCGCGCAGAATATGCTGAAATTCGTCCCATTGTCCGACCCGTTTACCGGGCATCCTCCGGACCAATCCGCTCCGGCTCCCAACACTGCCAATGAAGGCTTGGCTCGTATTGATGACCAGCTCACCGACAGCCATAAGCTGTCCACGACATTCTTCATGTCCCGCGGCGACGCGACCATGCCCAGCGGGGGCCTCAATCGCATTCTCGATTACAGCGGAATAACCAATTATGATAACCAGGTCAACGGCGTCGTCAGCGACACATGGATCGTTTCTCCCAAGGCGGTAAACAGTCTGCGTCTCTTCTACACGCTGAATCACTTCATCATCAGCAATCTGTTCAAAAACAATACATGGGCCGATCTCGGCAGCCAGATTCACCAGGGCGCCTACCCCGCCAGCCAGCCGGAGGCTACCATCACCGGTTACTGGAACATGGGAGTGGGGCCGGGCGCAACCGATAACGAATCGCAGCAGTCGCTTGGCATTTTTGACACCCTGGATCTGACCCGTGGAAACCACAGCATCAAGCTCGGAGGGTCCTTCGTCTGGGCGAAGTTCGCAGAAACCGGCGCCTACCAGGGAACGGGAAGCATGACGTTCACCGGGACCGCGACGGGGAATGCACTGGCTGACTTTCTGGAAGGCAAAGCAACGAGTTTTATCCAGAATAGCGGCGCCTACCATCGCCTACATGGATACGATCCCGCGCTTTTTGCGCAGGACGACTGGAAAGCGACCAAGAACCTTACGCTCGATCTCGGTCTCCGCTGGGAGCTTTATCCGCCGTTCACGGGTCAGAATAACGACGGGACATTCGACCCCGGTGTGCAATCGAAGCGCTTCCCCACGGCGCCTCTTGGCCTGCTGACCTCCGGAGATCCCGGCATACACGACGGCATCCTGTCAACTTCTTACACAAAATTCGCGCCCAGGGTAGGCTTCGCCTATGACCTGTTCGGCAATGGAAGAACCGCGATACGCGGCGCTTACGGCATCTTCTATGCGACCGTTCAGGAATCGCTCTGGGAAAACCTCGAACAGCAGCCCTTTACGCTCAGCGTTACGACCAACCAGACCCCCAGCATGGTTGATCCGTACGCTCCTGGTCCGCAGCCGTTTCCATACGTAGTCAATCCGCAAAATCCCACCTTCACCTCCGGGGCAACCATTTTCGGCATTCCCAAAGGAAAGAGTGAAATTCCGTACGTCCAGCAATATAGTTTGGGTATCCAGCAACAGTTCGGGACACAATGGAGCGGGCAGCTTGAGTATGTCGGGAATACGTCTCGAAAACTATCCGTGGTTCACGATGTAAACCAGCCGACATATATTCCCGGCGCGAGTACCTCGACCGCGGGTCTGAATAGCCGACGCCCGTACCAGCCCACGCCGAAGGGTTACGTCTTCAGCCAAATCGAGTTGACCGACCCCGCTGCCAATGCCTCCTACAATTCATTGCAAGTCTCGGTTCAACGGCGGTTTGCTCATCGATTTTCGCTGCTCGCGAGTTACGTCTGGTCGAAGGCTATCGACATTCAGGACACGACCGAAGGATCGTATGCTCTGATCACCGATCAGAGCAACATCGCTAGGGACCGGGGACCTGCGGCATACGAGGTTCCGCAGTTGTTTGTCGCTTCTTACCTGTATGCGTTGCCGAGGGTAAAGCGTTTTGGAATCGTCGGCAAGGAATTGTTGAGCGGGTGGCAACTGAACGGAGTTACCACAATCGAAAGCGGAAGCCCCTTCAATGTAACCTCTGGGGTCGACTCAAATCTTAACGGAATCAACAACGATCGGCCGAATCAAGTCGGCAACCCGGTCATTTCCGGCCGGCGAAGCACAGCGCAGAAGGTGCCGGAATATTTCGATACGGCTGCTTTCGTCCAGGTTCCCGCAGGTGTGCCGTACGGGAATGTCAGGAAAAATTCACTGATGGGTCCGGGAAGTGTCAACACAGACCTCTCCGCATTCAAAAATTTCCCTATCTGGAAACAGAGCACTCTACAGTTCCGCGGCGAGTTGTTCAACGCGTTCAATAACGTCAACCTGAACAATCCAAATGGAAACCTGAAAAGTCCGCTGTTCGGCAGTATTGCAGGATCCGCGCCGCCGCGTATTGTGCAATTCGCGGTCAGATACTCGTTCTGAGGCCCTGAGAGACACTCCTATGAATTAAAGCAGTATTATCTTTGCAAAACGTCGAGCGACGAATAGAAACCGACAACGTTCATGCAAGTGGCTAAATCATTATTATCGATGTGCAGGATATCCGTTTGGAAGCCAGCGCTTCGGTTACGAATTGTGCAAGGTGTCTGTACCGCAGTAATCATGTGCCTGCCTCCGGGAATATCCGCCCAGCAGGAGAAGAAGGCACAAACTATAACCATTGATAACACGACTCCCCGTCGCGACGAGGCAGGTCAAATTCTCGACGCCCATGATGGCACGTTGCAATACTTCAACGGGCGTTTCTATCTCTATGGAACACACTATGGAAACACCAATGGGGCAGGAAAGACGAACTACTATGTCAGCTATAGTTCCTCCGAACTGACCCACTGGAAATACGAAGGTAAGCTAATACAGGATTTGCCGCCGAATATCTACTTTCGTCCCCATGTTATATACAATCGCGCGACCGGTCTCTATGTCCTTTGGTATAACGCGAAGCTTCATTACGGAGTAGCAACATCCCAACGTCCTCAAGGGCCGTTCCAGATCGTAAACCCAGACGTGCATCTCAAATTTTCTGCGTTCGGCCTGGGCGACTTTGGTCTAGTCGTGGACAGCGACGGCACCGGTTACATTGCCTATGTTGCTTCCAACTCACGCGCTAGGAGTAAGGTTCCGACATCCGATCCACAGAATCACCGTATTAGCGTTGAGCGCCTAGCGAGCGACTTTCTCAGCTCCACGTTAGTGAACAGCGATTTCATCGCGGGGAATGTCGAGTCGCCAGCTCTTTTCAAGAGAGATGGAATCTACTATCTGCTGTTCGATAATACCTGCGGCTTTTGCTGGAATGGGACCGGAGCTCGCGTATACACAACGCGCAAGCTTATAGGAGCCTATACCTACCAAAGCAATATCAACATGCTTCCCGAGGACGCAAAGACCGAAGGCGAGTCATGGACCCTTACCGGATCAGGGCGCAGTAACGTAACCCTGCGCGCTCAACAAACGGACATTGCCGAGCTACCGACTCCTTCCGGCACGATGTACATGTGGATAGGCGACCGGTGGCACTCTAATCCCGATGGGTTAAAAGGACATGATTTTCAGGTATGGGTTCCTCTCGAGTTTCAGGATCACAAGATACTCCCTTTGAAAAATCTTCAACAATGGCAGGTCACAATAGCCGCTCACTGACAACAACGGCTTCTATCTTTCAGTTTTGTGGAGAAGAAGGTTGAAGAAGGATGTAAGTAAGTCAAAGCGGGGAGCAGGGGAATGAAAAAAATGGATCGTAGAGAATTTGTCCAGAAAGGTATTGCTCTTTCCGCCGCGATTGCCGTCCAAGGCAAAGCCCGAGCGAAGACGAGGCTGAAGAAGAAGCCTAATCTCCTCTATATTTTCAGTGACGAACACCGCGCCTGTTCTCTCCCCGGCCAGCCGTTTACCGATGCGATGGCGCCGAACCTCGACCGGTTCCGGCGCGAGAACTTTTCCATGGAGACCTGTGTTTCAAACTATCCTTTGTGCGCGCCTCACCGCGCCATTATGATGACCGGGCGATGGCCGTACCAGACAGGCATCACCGCCAATGACTTGAGGAAGCCGGGTCCAGAGGAAATTTCGCTGGGCGAGACGTTTCGACGCAACGGATATCACACCGGCTATGTTGGGAAATGGCATCTTGGCGGCCCCGGCCACGACCAGGTTTTCATTCCTAAAGGGCCCGACCGGCTTGGGTTTGAAGACTGGCATGTGTGGGGCAACACGGCGCACCACTACACCGGGTCGGTGACATTCGATCAAAATACGGGCGAGAAGAAAATGCCCCAGGGATATAACGCCACCCTGATGACGGACGAGGCGGTTCGATTTCTCAAGGAGCAGCCAAAGGATAAGCCATGGATGCTGATCGTTTCCTGGAATCCGCCGCATCCGCCATTCGATGGTCCTCCTGCAGAACGCGATCTATACGACGCCACAAAGCTGAAGTGGCGGCCCAACGTGAACGCTTCCTCCGATCCAAAACTGCAGCACGCCCAGCAGGGGTATGACGGCCATATCACCGCTATCGATCTCGAGTTTGCCCGCATACTGAAGACCCTGGATGAGACAGGGCAAGCGGAGAATACGATCGTGGTTTACACGTCGGACCATGGCGAGATGATGGGATCGCACGATCTGATGCATAAGCGAATGCCGCACGAAGAGTCGTGCCGGGTCCCGTTCTTCGTTCGCTACCCGGGCGTGACGCCGAGTGGCGGCAAATCCGAGATGCTTTTTTCTTCCATCGATATTTACCCGACGATCTGCGGACTTGCGGGTATATCCGCCCCGACGCGCTGCATGGGCCAGGATTTTTCAGGGGCAATGCGAGGCAGAAAGGTTCGCTCGCCGGAATCAGTATTCCTCATGAACATGGATGTTACCCACGAGGGGAAGGGCGATAGAGCTGAAACCAGGCCGTCCTGGCGAGGAGTGCGTACGCACACCCATACCTATGCCGTCACGGAGGAAGGACGCTGGTTTTTATACGACAACGTGAAGGATCCGTACCAATTGAACAACCTGATTCGCGAGCCAAGCCAGGCCGCACTGATCGCGAAGCTCGATGGAATCACTTTAGACTGGCTGAAAACTGCGTCGGATCCCTTCCCTTACCAGAGTGCGATCACCAAAATTTGCTCCGATGTCACCGGCAGCGAAGCCTGTAGAGCGCGCTTCTAGATTTGTGAGGTCATTCATGAAAGTTGATGTCACGACAAATATTTATCGGTGTACTCAAAGTTCAGCGGGACTCATGGGGCCGCGTTCGATTCATACGGTCCGCTTTGTCCTGCTCGCAGTCCTTGCTTTTGGCATTTCGGCACTGTCGGCCAAAGCTCAACAAATCGTTTGCGATGGACAGACGGACACAACCGCAGCGATCAACGCGGCCCTTGCAAAGTTGCCTCCCGGAGGCACACTCACATTGCCTTCTGGGGTGTGTATGGTTTCGGCGTCGATTACGGGATTTGTCTCAGGCACAAGTCCATTCCATCCAACTACACTCCGGGGAAGCGGGCTTCAGGCGACTACTATCAGGGCGATCAATCTGAATGATGGAACTCAGGTTTTTCCGTTCAATGTGATTCAGGTCGGCAAGACAGTTTCAAATAGCCCCACTGTAACCACAGGAGCAAACTATGTCACAATCGCGAACCTGGTTGTGGATGGAGGCATCCATACACCCACCACCTCGGTTTGCGATGTAAAGGGCGACAATAGCGGTAGCGGCGTCTACGTGCTGACCAGCAGCCACGTGAATGTTCTCGCCAACAAGTTTCAGAACGTGATCGGCGGCCTAACGATCATGGGATCTTCAAACACCCTTGTCACGGCCAACCTGATTGACAGCGTGCAGCAAAATGGCATGTATGTAGTCGGCAAGAATGGTTGTGAAAAGGGTAGTCTGCCGTTTGCCGCTCTCGGCAATACGATTGTGTTCAACAAGGTCGAGAACGTATCGCAATATACGCCTGCCGGTTCGGGACAAACCGTCGGTAAACATGGATGGGACGGCATCGATCTTGAGGCTGGAGCGTCCGATACGACGGTGGCTTACAATTCCGTCAATGGAGATGACATTCTTGTGAATTGCCAATCCACAACGTACTGCTATGGCAATACCATAAAAGGCAATGTCATCCGCAACAGCCTGAATGTTGGAGTCGACGTACAGGGTTCACAGGAGGATTTTACGGTAGACGCAAACATCATAGCGACCACCAACTGGGGCGGTATCGATGTGAACGGACCGGCAACTGTACGGAACAATCCGAATAATGTGATCAGCAATAACATTCTTACAATGACAGATCAGGGAGATCCACCGACCTATCCTGGCAAAGGCAATCCGGGCGTTCCCTACTTTGGAGGGACGTACTGTGCAGGCATTAACGTCAAGTCCACGGGACAGATCGTTGCCGGGCAGCCCCAACACCTCGTGGTCAGCAACAACCATGTGAGTACGACGTTTACGGCGATGCCCACATATCCAGCGGTCTGCGTGTACGGGCCGGTTGGCAATACCGTTCAGATTATCAACAACGTATTTCCAAACCGAAGCGGGTCTGGCAATTCCGAAGTTTACATCGACCCCAGATCGTCAGCCGTGATCAGCGGCAATGTGGATGGAAATCTGTGAGCGGATGAATGCCTCAGCTGGATCGGCCGCGTCATAGGTCGATCCAGCTGCGAATGGCGCGCCAGTTAGATAGAACTAAGCTTATAGGGAACGGCTTGCGTGCGCGTGGCCTGCTGGGCAGCCAACCGTGCTGTTTTCAGCGATTCCAGCGGATCGACTGTCGGATGGTATTCCATCGCAATGAACTTGTCGTAGTTCAGCTCGGCAAGTTTTCGATAGATATTCAGATAGTCGATCTCGCCTGTTCCAGGTTCGTGACGGCCGGGTTGATCCGCAATATGCACCAAGCCAATCCAGTCGATGTTTTTCTCCAGCTTGTCTATCAAGTCTCCGGAGGCGCGCTGCTCGTGATAGAAGTCGTACAACACTTTCACGTTTGGGCTGCCTACCGCCTGGGCGATCTGGAAGCCTTCGGCAACTGAATTCAGATAAGCAAACCTGTTCTCCAGCAGATCGATCGGTTCGATGACGATCTGGATATTGTTTTTCGCGGCAAGATCGGCCGCGGGCTTCAGGTTCTCGATACAGTTCGAGTGCTGCGCCTCTCGCGATAAACCATCCATGCGTCTGCCAGAGGTGAGAATGATTTGCGGACACTCAAGGTTTTTTGCAACCGCGATCTGATCCGTTAGCTGTGCAATGAGTGTGGCCGATCCGGTGGGATCGGCAAGCGTAACCTTGTAACCGCCGATGGCGTCGAAGGACAATCCCAGCGAACGCATCTTTGCCATCATGCGGCGACGGTCTTCAGCCGACCACTTCTTGACCTCATAGGTTAGTTCCACCCCTGTGTAGCCCGCCGCCGCGACAATCTCCATGCAGTGCTCGACCGGCAATTTTCTATCGATCGTCGGAAGCATGACAGAGAAGCGGAATCTTTCAGGAGTGGACACAGTAGAAGCGGGCGCGATTTGAGCATCAGCTTTTAGAAAAGCCTGTCCAAACGCTGCTCCCGCCATCAGTTGACCGAACTTGCGACGATTCATAACTCTCACTGACAGAAAGGCGGCTCGACCAGACTTCGGTGGAGAGTATTTCAAGACTCGTCAATTGAAGCGGTCACGATCCGCTTCAATCATACCGCCGAACGAATTTGATCAACCCCACTGCTGTACTTTGGGGGTTCAGATTAAATAGAACTAAGCTTGTAGGGAGCAGATTGCGTGCGCGTGGCCTGCTGGGCAACCAGCCGCGCTGTTTGCAGCGACTCCAGCGGATCCACTGTCGGGTAGTATTCCATGGTAATGAACTTGTTGTAGTTCAGTTCGGCAAGTTTTCGATAGATATTCAGATAGTCAATCTCGCCGGTTCCAGGCTCGTGACGGCCGGGTTGATCCGCAATATGCACCAAGCCAACCCAGTCGATGTTTTTCTCCAGCTTGTCTATCAGGTTTCCGGAGGCGCGCTGCTCGTGGTAAAAGTCGTACAACACTTTCATGTTTGGGCTACCGACCGCCTGGACGATCTCAAACCCCTCGGCAACTGAATTCAGATAAGCGAACTTGTTCTCCAGCAGATCGATCGGTTCGATGACGATCTGGATATTGTTTTTTGCGGCAAGATCGGCTACGGGCTTCAGGTTCTCGATACAGGCCGAGTGTTGTGCCTCTTGCGATAATCCCTCCATGCGCCTGCCGGAGGTGAGAATGATCTGGGGCGACTCTAGTTCTTTTGCGATCGCAATGTGGTTGGTCAACTGCGAAATAAGTTTGCTCGAACCGGCGGGATCAGCAAGCCTTACTTTCAGGCCGGCGATGGCGTCGAAGGATAATCCCAGCGAACGCATCTTTGCCATCATGCGGCGACGGTCTTCAGCCGACCACTCCTTTATCTCATGGGTGAGTTCAATCCCTTTGTAGCCCGCTTGCGCAACAATCTCCATGCAGTGTTCGACAGGCAACTTTTTGTCGATGGTCCAGAGCATGACGGAGAAATGAAACTGTTCAGGAGCGGGCGCGGTGGAAGCGGGCCTGGTCTGAGCGCCGGTTTTGAGAAAAGCCTGTCCAAGCGCTGCTCCGGCCATCAGTTGACTGAACCTGCGACGATTCATAATCCTCCTGAAAAAATTCCTTTGCTGCTTGATCAATAATGTGTTGCTAAATATCCCGTACACAACGAAAACTCGTATTGGTCGTAGAGCTATCGATGGTGTTCAATGGCTCCCTTAATCATGGAATCTCTTGCGAGCATCGCCTGGTTTAGGTGTTCGTAGTTAGACACTCTTGTTGATCCGCTTGCCGCGAGGCAGATAGCGCGGTGCGCCATATCTGTTCGGCTGGCCACAATCTGGCATATTGAACCTTGGACTGGGCTCCCCGTAGGGGGATCCCAGCTGGGCCAACAACTCGTACACTCGGGCGCGCATATCGTCCACCACCGCAGCATGCGCCGGATCTGCGATGCGATTTCTCATCTCGCCGGGATCTTCCTGCAGATCGTACAACTCGTCCCACGCGAAGCTATTGAAGATGTATTTGTATCTTTTTGTAATGACCATATCCAGACCACGGACAAACTCGCCTCCGTACCAGGAATTCAGGATATGGTCAGGCCAGTCGCTGCGGTTTGGATCGGCAGCCAATGGTAAGAGCGACCGGCCCTCTTCATACTTCAGGGGAGCTGCACCGGCAGCGTCAACATAGGTATAGGCCAGATCATGCACATGCACCAGGTGGGAAGAGGTCAAGCCGGCTTTGATATGGCCGGGCCAACGCATGACGAGGGGAATCTTATAGGTCTCCTCGTAGGGCATCCAGTCCTTGCTCCACATGCGGTGCCCGCCGCACATATCTCCGTGATCCGTAGTGAAGCTGACAAGTGTGTTTCCTGTCTGGCCGGTTTCGTCCAGTGCTTTCAGAACTCTTCCAATCTGCGCATCGACTTCTTCGCAGTAGGCATAGTAGTGGGCGCGACCCTGGCGGTAATTGTCTTCGGTCACATTGCCCCAGGTTTCAGATTCACGCCGATGAAGTTCCGGCTTGCCTTCAAATGTGTCATGGAAATTTTCTGGCACTGGAATGCTTCCGGCGTCATACCGATCCAGATATTTCTTGAGCGGCACATAGGGATCGTGCGGTTCGTGCCACTGCATCTGGATTTGCCAAGGCCTGTTCTTCGCGGCGAATCTTTTCATCATTTGGATCCCATTTTCGGCAATCCAGTAGGCGCTGGTATCTTCCTCTGGCATGTCGTAGTGGCCCCACATCATGAAAGGCTTGCTTCCCGGCCATTGAAAAGTTTGGTCCACCGTTACGTGGGCAGTGCTATGCACATTGGCAGTGCGGGGATGAGGCACGTTATCGGGATTCGTATTGATTCCTTTGAGAGTGCTGCGGGCATACGCGATCGGCGCTGCGATTTCGTCATAGCCGAAGTCGAGCGGGGTCCGTTTATAGCTGACATCCCATTTGCCCACCAGTCCTTGCGTGTAGCCGGCGTCTTTTAATCGTTGGGAATAACAAACCACATCCGGAAACATGTCCCGCTGTACGCCCGGGGCAGAGTGTACCTGGGTGAACACGCCGTTATGCCACTGGTAAGAACCGGTATCCAGCATCGCGCGCGACGGACAGCAGATTGAGGCAGCGGTGTAAGACCGCTCGAACAGAATTCCTTCTGCAACTAGTCGGTTGATGTTCGGCGTATTGCAGACGGACCGATGGTTGATTGCGCCCCACTGCATCTGATCGACCTGTAAATGAAGAATGTTCGGCCGATTCCGCGTGTTGGAGGGAGCCTGGCTATTCGAAGACGCCTCTTGAGCAAATGCTGTACTGGCTTTCGCTGCCAGGAGACTGGCTCCCATTCCCTGCAAAAAATCCCTCCGTTTGATTCCCATCGCTCTCCGCTCCTCACCGAGATGTCTTTCCAGGTATGAAATCCGTTCACGCTTCATGCTTCGAGCGGAGGATGGTCTGGCTCCTGACACTCGAATCTCGATTCTTAGGCGTTTCCCTGTGGTGCTCACGCGTGGTCTACTGCATTTATTTGAACGGATAATTGGTTTGATTCTTTGCAATTCCGTCCATAATTATTACATAAGAGCGATAAGCATTCCAGTAAATGCTGGAAGTTCTCTTGCCTTTAATTCATTTGTGAGGTTAAGATAGCTGAAACACGAGGAATCGCGTGTTCTCGAAGTTCATCCTCTCATCACGAAGTCGAGCCTTGCGTCAAAACCCACATTTCCTGGAATCGAATCATGACGGCGAAATCGAACAATAGCATCGAAGGTCGAGGCAAGACATGGGCAAATTAACGCTTGCCGCGGCGATAATCCTCGGGTTGAGTCCGTATGGCGCTCACGCATTTGGAATGCATGGGAAAGTTCCGGAAACACAGTCGATCGCGCGGGCAACCCAGGGCTGGCCAGTTTATGGCGGACAGAATGCGGAGGACCATTATTCCAGCCTCTCGCAAATCAACCGGGACAATGTGAAGAACCTGGTTGTCGCATGGAAGTTCGATAGCGGTGAAAAGGGGGGGATGGAAGCGAATCCGTTGATCGTGGGCCGTGTCCTTTATACCTATACACCATCGCAAAAGGTAATTGCTCTGGATGCCGCTTCCGGCAAGCTGCTCTGGCAGTTCGACTCCGGCTTGAAAGGCCGGCAGCCCACCCGCGGGGTGGCGTATTGGAGCGACGGAAAACAAGGCCGAATATTCGCCGGAATCATGAATTTTGTGTACGCGCTGGACGCCGCCACCGGCAAGCCGATCCAGAGCTTCGGCCGAATCGACCTAAGAAAGGGTCTTCGAGGGGACTATAGGCTACAGTCGGTTGTTTTAACCAGCCCGGGCATTATTTATAAAGATCTGATCATTGTGGGCGGCCGCGATCCGGAGGTGCCACCGGCGCCACCCGGAGATATTCGGGCGTTCGACGTTCGCACCGGAGCGCTGCGCTGGCAATTCCACACCATTCCGCATCCCGGAGAACCGGGATACAACACATGGCCGCAGGATGCCTGGAAAAATGCCGGCGGCGGCAATGATTGGGGAGGAATGGCGCTCGATGCGAAACGTGGCATCGTGTATGTGCCGACAGGCTCGGCGGTGCCGGACTTCTATGGCGCCAGGCGCGTCGGCAACGATCTGTTCGCCGACACGCTGCTGGCTCTGGATGCGTCAACGGGCAAGCTCATCTGGCACTTTCAGGGCGTGCATCACGATCTGTGGGACCGTGATTTTCCCGCTCCTCCAGCGCTCATCACCGTCCGGAGGAATGGTAAGAACATCGATGCACTGGCTCAGACAACCAAGCAGGGATGGCTCTTCGTGCTGGACCGCACGACCGGCAAGCCGCTGTTTCCCATTGAGGAGCGCCATTATCCCGCCAGCACCGTGCCGGGTGAGGTAAGTTCGCCGACGCAGCCATACCCGCTGATGCCGGCGCCATATAACAGGGAATTGCTGACCGAAGACATGCTGACCAATCGCACGCCCGAGGCACATGCCTGGGCAGTCCAGCAGTTCCGAACCTTTCGCAGCGATGGGCCGTTCGTTCCACTCAGCGTCGGCAAGCCGACGGTAGTCTTCCCTGGGTTTGATGGCGGGGCAGAGTGGGGCGGACCTGCCGTCGATCCGAACACCGACATTCTCTATGTGAACGCTAATGACATTGCCGCGACGGGAAACATGGAGAAGAACAATCCATCGGCCGGTTTAGGCTCGGAAACCTATCATAGCCAGTGCGCGGTCTGCCATGGTGTGAATCGCGCAGGTTCGCCGCCGGAATTTCCCTCGCTGATCGATGTAGAAAAGCGGCTTACGCCAGAACAGATTGCGGCTACCATTCATCATGGCAAGGGCAGAATGCCGCCTTTTCCAACCCTTCGGGATGGCACTCTGAAAGCCCTCCTGGCATATCTCCAGACGGGGAAGAGTATCGAAGACGCGGACCATGCATCTGCCGGCGGGAATGACACATCCGGCGAGGAGACTTCCTTCGCTACTTCGACAAAATCCAGGTCTACAAACGGCGGTGCTGAAAAGCTCACCGGCGCTGGAGTCTACGCGAACAACTGTGCCGTCTGCCATGGAGCCAGTCGGCAAGGTATGCCTCCAACTTTTCCGTCGCTGATTGGTGTCAGCCAGCGCATGACCGCGCAACAGATCATAACGAGGGTTCGACACGGCAAAGGCGCAATGCCTGCATTTCCTCAGCTGACCGACCCGCAGGTAAAAGACTTACTCACATATCTTGCCAGCTCGAAAAACTCTGCAGGGAAAAAGACCGCCAGCGAAATGCCCAGCTCCAGCCCTGAGTCCAGCTCCAGCCCGGATTGGATGGCGTATCTGTTCACTGGCTACAAGAAGTTTTATGACCCCGATGGCTATCCCGCGGTTGCTCCCCCCTGGGGCACGTTGAGCGCGATCGATCTAAATACAGGCAAGTACCTGTGGAAGCTGCCTTTGGGAAACTATCCGGAACTCGCCGCCAAAGGCATGGCCGACACCGGTACGGAAAACTATGGTGGGCCGGTTGTAACAGCCGGAGGCCTGGTTTTTATAGGAGCGACAATCTTCGATAGCGAGTTTCGTGCTTTCGATAGCAGCACGGGGAAGCTGTTATGGCACACACAGCTTCCATTTGCCGGCCTGGCAACTCCCGCCACTTACATGATCGATGGCAAGCAGTATGTAGTGATCGCGGCCGGTGGAGGAAAGATTCACAAGTCCCCCGCTGGCCGGTTGCCGTCCGGCGGCATGTATGTCGCCTTCGCGCTGCAGTAGTTGGAATTAACTGAAAAGAAGTGAGCCGGATACTATGAAGACACTGGGAATGGGATTGATTGGCCCTGGATTTGTAGCTGCTCATCATATCGATGCTGTCAGACGGCTGGGCGACGTGGAAGTTGTCGCCATTTCCGGCTCGACGCAACAATCGGCCAGCCGAAAGGCACGTGAGTTCAAGGTCAGTCGCGCTTACCATAACTTCCAGGAATTAGTCGACGATCCCGACGTCCATGTAGTCCACAACACGACTCCAAATTACCTGCATTTTCCGGTGACCATGGCGGCATTGGCTGCTGGAAAGCATGTCATCTCCGATAAGCCGCTGGCGATGGACTCTGAGCAGGCATGCCAGTTGCGGGATGCCGCAATCGCGGAGGGAGTCGCGCATGTCGTCACCTTCAACTATCGCGGAAACCCGCTTATCCAGCAGGCCCGCTCCATGATCGCAAACGGAGAAACCGGCCGCGTGGATTTTGTTCATGGCCACTATTTACAGGACTGGATGACCGATCCGAATGTATATTCCTGGCGGATGGATCCCTCGAAGGGGGGCCACAGTTCCGCGCTGGGAGATATAGGATCGCACTGGTGCGACCTCGCCGAGCATGTGTCGGGCCTGAAGATTGATTCTGTACTCGCGGACCTGACGACTGTCATCCCCATCCGCTATTCTTCCGGCGCTTCCGTGGAGGCATTTTCAAAGGAAAGTTTTGGCAACCGCAGCCCTGTCGAGGTGAAAGGTGAGGACCTCGCCAGTATTCTGCTTCGGTTCGAAAATGGTGCCAAAGGATGCGTGTCTGTCGGGCAGATATTGGCAGGCCATAAGAACGACCTTGAGCTTGAGTTGAATGGAAGGAAATGTTCGCTGAAATGGCAGCAGGAAAACCAGAACGAACTATGGATCGGCCGGCATGACCAATCGAATTGCGTGATGGCGAAAGATCCCTCGCTGGTGCTGCCGGAAATACGCCGCTATACGCATCTGCCGGGCGGCCATCAGGAGTCCTGGTCGGATGCTTTTTTCAACTTGATTCGCGATGCGTACCCATGGATTCGAGAAGATGCCGCGCCGGACGCGAAGCCGGCTCTTCTGCCTACCTTCTGCGACGGCTACAGGGCAAGCTGTATTGTTGAAGCGATGCTTAGAAGCCATGAGGCTGGCGGGGTCTGGGAGAAAATTCAGTATGTTCCGGCGATATGCGTGGCGGCGAACTGTTAGTTTGACCATGTACGGCAGAGAGTAAGAAGACCTGGACTGGGAGAGAAAACCAATGACTCTAGTATCTCGACGTAAGTTCCTGCAGCAAGGAAGCGCGGCGGCGGCGGCAGCAGCCTTGATCTCATCATTCCCGCAGAAGCTATGGGCAAACCCCCTGGGGTTGCCCATCGGCATTCAACTCTACACGGTAAAGGACGCACTTCAGAATGAAGTCAATGGCACGCTGAAACAGATCAGCACCATAGGCTACAAGGAAGTTGAGGCATTTCACTATCCGGGATATGACGCCAAATCTCTGCGGACTGCACTGGACGGGCTGGGTCTGAAGTGTCCTAGCGTGCACCTTTCCTTGAATGGTCCCGATCTAGGCCCAATGTTCGAGCAGGCGCACATTCTTGGAGCGCACTACGCAGTGAGTTCCACGCTGCGGCCAGGACATGCTGCTCCGCATCCCAGGAGCGCGAATAAGAACCCGGGCAACGGCGGCCATAAGAAACCGGCGCCCCTGCTGACGCTCGACGATTTTAAGAAGATAGCCGCAAAGATGAATGACATTGGCAGACAGGCAAAGCAGGCGAACCTGCAATATGCCTACCATAATCACGACATGGAGTTCCGCGACCTGGGCAATGGCAAGATCGGCTACGACATACTGCTGAAGGAAACCGATCCGGAGTTAGTGGAGTTTGAACTCGACTGCGGTTGGATGGCCGTCGCTGGATTCAGTCCGGTTCAATACTTCCACAATTATCCGCATCGCTATAAGATGCTGCATATCAAGCAATTTGTAAAAGGAAGCCCACGCACCACTTCGACTAGCGGTCCGACCCGACCGCAAGGTACGGAATTAGGAAGAGGCGAGCCCGACTATAAGCCGATCTTCGCCGCAGCCGCTAAGATTGGAATTCAACACTACTTTGTCGAGCAGGAACCGCCTTTTCTGGATATGACATCTCTCCAGGCCGCCAAGGTGGATTATGACTACCTGCATATGCTTTAAGTAGGTTTCTCCAATTGCTGCACAGCGAGTGTCATGAAGGACCTTGTGGTTTCCACTAACCGCGAGATCCTTCGCCTGCGGCTCAGGACGACAGAAGTTTTTTATCGAGCTATTTTTCTTATGTCCGATAGAAATTCCAACTACGAAGGAGCGATTGGATGAGAATCGGAGTCTTCACGCCGCTGCTGTCGCATCTGCCGCTGGAAGGAGCGCTTGCAAGCTTAAAAGCGCAGCCTACGACGGCCTGGTGGGTCAGATGACGACACATTTCCGGCAACATCATGACCGACTAATGACGAATACGAAGCGTGAGAGGAACACCGCCGGATGATGATCCTAGCTGTCATCTTAGCCATATTTGTCTATGGGATGATTGCCGCTACCCTGGGGACAATTCTGCCGAATCTTTCGGAGCGCTTTCATCTCACCCCAAAACAAAACGGCAATATCGCTTTTGCGCAGGCATTGGGTCTGATACTTGCTTCGCTGGCGGTAGGTCCGTTACTGGATGCGGAAGGCAAGAAGGTCGGGCTGGTGCTTGGGCTTGCCTTGATTTCCATCGCGCTTTTCGCGCTGCCGCGCTCCCGGGGTTATAAAAGCGTTCTTTTTTTATTGTTCGTGCTCGGTGTGGGTGGCGGCATCGTCATCACGGGCGCAAATGCGCTCGCCAGCGATGTGGGCGGAGCGCACCGGGCCAGCATCCTAAACCTGGTCAATCTATTTTTCGGGCTTGGTGGATTTGTCACGCCATTCATTGGGGCAAATTTATTTTCAAAAAATTGGGTACGGCTTTGCTACGCGATTGCGGTCTTTACCGTAGCGACTCTCGCATTTGAAATCGTCACCAGAATGCCAGGGCCGACAGGCATCCATAGCTTCCTCTTCGCCGATATGGGACAAGTGCTGGGCAGGCCCGTGATCCTGTTGCTGGCCCTGCTTCTCTTCCTGTATGTCTCCTGCGAGGTAGGTGTGTGGAACTGGCTTCCTCGTCATCTCATCGCGCAGGGGATTCCCGAGTCGCGGGCGCTCAATATCCTGTCGGTCGGCTTTGCGCTTGGCCTGCTTGTGGGCCGCTTTCTCGCATCGCCCATCCTGATGCGGGTTCCCGCTATCACGGTGATACTTCTCGCGTCCATCGCGATGTCGATAACGACTTTCCTGATGCTGAAGACAAGGCGGCCTGAGATCGCCCTCGTTTTAGTCGCTTTGGCGGGTCTGTCGATGGCTCCCGTTTTTCCGACAACCCTTGCGATAGTAGGCAATGTCTCTTCCCGGATGAGCGGCACGGCCATTGGCTTTGTTATCACCTGCGGTTGGGCAGGGCTGGCGGTCAGTTCGAGAGTCATTGGCGCCATTGCAGGGTCCGACCCGCTGCGGCTGCGAAAAGCATTGATCGTAATACCGGCTGCCGCAGTGTTGATGATTGTGCTGAGTATCGCGATCCGTGCTGTACTGCATGTCTAATTTCTATAGATTTCGCTCGTAGGCCCGAGACAGCTTTGCTCGGGTGCTGTAGAAAGCCTTTCATCCATCCATCGCGACGGAGAGGAATGATGCCCATGCAGATACACTCACGAAGAAGTTTTCTCAAAGCCAGCTCCACCGCTCTCATCTGCGGCTCGGTATTGCTGCATGACAGCAGCCTGCTGGCCGCCATGAGACTTGGATTGCCGCCGGGCCTCCAGCTTTTTTCAGTTCGGGATTTGCTGGCAAAAGATTACCAGGGCACGCTCCAGCAGATCGCCTCTCTGGGGTATCGCGAAGTGGAAGCAGGCAATTTTTACAACCGTACTGCCGAACAGGTGAAGCAGGCGATGCGGAACGCCGGTCTCAACTGCGTCAGCACGCATCACTCTTACAAGGAACTCCATCAACGGCTCGACCAGGTTATTTCCTTCAATCAAGAACTGGGAGCCAGCTACATCATCTGCAACACACCCGGCATGAAAAATGCTCCGCAGCCAAAACACGGCGACCATAAAGGCCAACGGCCAGCTCTCACGCTGGATGACTGGAGATGGTACGCGGATCAACTCAACCAGATCGGGGGAAAGGTAAACATCGCTGGGATGAAATTCGGCTATCACAATATGGCGCGGGAGTTCCACGAGGAGGATGGCGTTGTTCCCTATATCGAACTGCTACGCCTGACGGACCCTTCCAAAGTCACGATGGAGATGGATTGTGGATGGGTGGTCGTCGGAGGCGGAGATCCAGTCGAACTGCTGCGCCGCTACCCGACACGGTTTTCCATGTTGCACGTGAAGGATTATAAAGTTGCGCCGCAACCTGGAAACCCTCCGCCGTCGTTGGCGGAACTGGGACAAGGGGTAATCGACTATCGCTTGATCTTCAAGCAAGCGGCGAAGGGGGGATACGTCCGGCATGTGTTCGTCGACGCAGAGAACTTCGACATGCCGATCATGCAGGCGCTCAAAATCGACGCAGACTATCTGCGTAAGCTAGACGCGTAAGTGTCAGTTTACTGGCATCCGACACCACTATCCTTATTGCCGCTTACTGTAACGATGGCGCTACCTATGTGCACTACGTCATTATCCCCATCGCCACATCGATTGGGGAAGACGTTGTTCTCAACCGTATTGCCACTACCTGGATTCCAGAGGAAGACTGCCGGATATTTCGGTGTTGTGGTCATGGATGTATCGACCGTCCAGACAATGTTGTTGGTGATAGCGACGTCTTGCGGACCGGCTTTGAGTGTTTGTCCCGTGTTCTTCATCTGAATGCCTTCAGGCTGATCACCGCCTTGAGCTTCCGTTACTTGAAGTTTGCCGGTGGAATAAAGGACATTGCCACGGATTACATTTGTACCTGTTGCGGGTCCGTTCACAGTGATGCCTACAAATGCAGACTGATACACTGCGTTGTTCGTGACCTGGAAGCTGTTTTCCTCGCCTGATATATCGATTCCTGCTTCCAGACTGTTGTAAATGATGTTATGGTCGACGATATTTCCAGTTGAGTATTGACCTGAAAAGTAGCTGTCGAGCACGATAATGTCGTCTCCACTGACCACGTTGTAAGAAACCGTGTTGTAGTCCGCGTTGGGATCGATGTCGATTCCGTCGTATGATTTCCCAGCCCCGATCTGCAGACCCAGCGACACTTTGCTTACAGTGTTCCCAGTCCAAAGAGAGCCACCAATAATATTTCCATTTGCCCGGTTATATTTCGTGCCGGTGATGTAAATCCCATTGCCCTCGATATCGTGAATATTATTGTTGGTGACCTTTGAACTTATGCCGCTGATATAAATCCCAGCCGCACCCATGTGCCTGATCTCCATATTTTTTATATGGGTGTTATTGCTGGCTACACCGGTCGTTTGGTATTCGGATACAACCAGGACGCCTGCGGCAAACTTAACATTTCCGCCAAGACCGGAGCTATTATCCCCATCCAGCGTCATATTGCTGATCGTAGTGTTGCTTGCGGCTGTAGTCGCGTCGACGTACACAACCCCATTGGCGGTTGTCCCAAGAGTATAGGCGCCGGTTGCGATCATCGAGTAATCCACCACAGTTTTTCCGCTCGCAGGAAGGGCTTGACTGAAGGTGCCAAACGCAAATAGCTTCTACGGCTTCAGCCGGCGGTTGTTTAACAGTTTGCTTTGCGCCTGAGAACAGTCGGCTTGTACTGATAATTGTCGTGGGTCTCGCGGCGAAGTTCTTCCAGCCGCGTCGCCAATTGCTTTGTTAGATCGGCGTACTTCGGATCGCCGTAGAGATTGTGCATCTCGTCCGGATCAGTCTCTAAGTCGTAGAGTTCGAATTCCTGCGGATCTACGAAATAGTGAATGTACTTGTATCTTTCCGTGCGAACGCCGCGATTCGGGCGGACCTCTTCAAAACCAGGATATTCGTAATATTCGTAGAGCCAATCCTTGCGCCATGGAACATTTTTCCCTTCGAGCAGAGGCATCGCGCTCTTACCCTGAAAGGCGGAAGGAACCGGGAGGCCGGCGAGATCCAGCAGCGTGGGCGCAAAGTCTACGTTGAGGACCATCTTGTCCGATGTTGTTCCGGCCTTGATCCGTCGAGGATAGCGCACGATGAGCGGAATCCGAATGGAGGGTTCATACATGAGGCGCTTGTCATAAAACCGATGCTCGCCGAGAAAGAATCCATGGTCCGAGCTCCACACGAAAGCCGTGTCATCCATCTGGCCGTTCTTTTCGATTACCTGGATGACATCGCCGATGTGTTGATCGTTTGTCTCGACACCAACATAATGGTCCTTGACAATCTCCTCCAGGGAGCGGGGATCATCGCTTCTGGAGAACTGCGTTCCAATTTTGTTCAGCGCTTTTTTTACGCTCTCCGGCTTGCCGGGATAGTTCTGGAGGTACTCGTCGAAGCTAGCCGGCTTCGGGATTGGGACGCCATTGAAGTCATTGACGGCGCGCAACGGACGAAAGAAAGGCGCGTGCGGCGCATAGAACCACAGGAACAGACAAAAAGGCTTGTCGTGGGGCTTTGCCAGCCATTCGACGGCCTTTCGCGTCAGCACGTCATCGACATAATCGTCATAGACCTTCAGCTCGCCATATTTGCCGTTGAAACCTTCAATGATCTTAGGGTGGAAGTAACTCGCTTGACCTTTAAAACCAAAATAATAATCCCAGTAGCGATCGAGCAGCGCGCCTTCGACATGAGATTTACCGATAAAAGCCACCTCATACCCGCTGTCGCGGATAAGATCGCTGACAATAGGAAAGCTTGCCGGAACTTTGCTGTCCTGGTTGTCCACCGCGCCGGTGGTATGCGAATACATGCCGCTCAACATCGTAGCGCGGGCAGGCAGGCAGAGCGCATTGGTGCAGAACGCATTTTTGAAAACGGCGCCTTCGCGCCCCATGCGATCAAGGTTCGGCGTCTTGAGAATTTTGTTGCCGGAGAGACTGGTTTCATCCGGGCGTACGCCTTCTCCGCAGAAGAAGACGAGGTTCGGCCTTTTTGCGGAGCCGTTGCCGGGCTCGGCGGCCAACGCCTGCTGGAGCAAACTCGGAGTGAAAGCGGCCGCGCCGGCAGCGGCGGCTGCGTTACGCAGAAAGATTCGGCGAGTCGGATCAAGAGTATTTTTGCTCATGGATACCTCCGTGGAGTTGTCTTGTTCGGCCGAAGCGCGATGGCAGCGGCAGTTTTCGGTCTCAATCAGCGGGTCGTCATCACGTACTGTTCTAAAATTATGCTGTGCGCTCGGCCTGCTGCGCCTCCAGCCGCGCCTTTCGCAGCAATTCAACTGGATCTCCAGTTGGCCTAAATTCCATGGCAATGAACTTGTCGTACTTCAGTTCGGTCAACTTCCGATAGATATTGGCATAATCGATCTCTCCGGTTCCGGGTTCGTGACGGCCAGGAACATCGGCGATGTGCACGAGGCCGACCCAGTCGATGTTCTGTTCCAGCTTCTCGATCAAGTTCCCCGCGGCACGCTGCTCATGATAGAAGTCGTACAACACTTTCAGGTTTGGACTGCCGATGGCTTTGACAATCTCAAACCCATCGGTAACTGAATTCAGATAGGCGGAGCGCTTCTCCAGGCGGTCAATCGGTTCAAGCGCAATCTGCATATCGTTCTTAGAAACAAGATCGGCGGCGCGCTTCAGGTTATCAATAATTCCTGCGCGCTGAGCATCCGCCGACAAGCTATCGACTCGATTGCCCGAGGTGAGAATAATTTGAGGACATTCAATTTCTTTTGCAATCGCAATCGCCGCCGTAAGCTGTGCGAGGAACGCACCGGTTACGGAAGGATCGACCAAGTTCTTTTTTCCGCCGTCCATCGCATCGAATACCAGCCCCAAGCCGCGCATTCTCGTCATCAGCCGGCGAATTTCTTCCGGTGACCAACTCCAGAATTCGCGTACGAGTTCAACTCCCTGGTAACCTGCTGCTGCAGCAATTTCGATGCAGCGGTCGAGCGGGGCCTGCTTATCTAACGTCCAAAGCATCACCGAAAATCGAAAACGCTGAGGAGCAACAGGAGACATCGCTTGACCGTCACTCCGGAGAACCGTGTTCCCCAGGGCAGCACCCGCTATCAATTGGCTGAACTGTCGGCGATTCATCGCATCCCCTCTCCGCGCATCGTTACATTCAATTCCATCATCGGTTGTACCGCCGACGCTTCAGACACTTGGGCTGCTGCGCTTTCCACGCGGAAGATATCTCGGAGCTCCGTACCGGCCTGGCTTGCCGCAATCCGGCATGTTGAATCTGGGACTGGGATCGCCATAAGGATCGCCAAGCTGCTCCATGAGTTCGTAAAGCCGGGCGCGCATGTCATCGACAACCGGCGCGTACGATGGCTCCGCGACAAAGTTCCTGATCTCGTCCGGGTCCTCCTGCAGATCGTAGAGTTCATCGTAGGCAAAGCTATTGAACACATATTTATAGCGTTCGGTAACGACCATGTGCAGGCCGCGCAGAAACTCCCCGCCGTACCATTTGTTCAGAATGTGGTCCGGCCAGTCGCTGCGGTTTGGATCGGCTGCCAACGGTAAGAGCGAACGGCCCTCGTCATACTTCAGGGGAGCTGCCCCGGCAGCATCGACATAGGTATAAGCCAGGTCATGCACATGCACCAGGCGCGAAGAAACCTGACCGGGTTTGATACGCGCCGGCCAGCGCATGACCAGGGGGACCTTATAGGTTTCCTCGTACGGCATCCAGTCCTTGCTCCACATGCGGTGCGCTCCGCACATGTCTCCATGATCCGTGGTGAAAGTGACCAGAGTATTTTCTCTTTGACCGGTTTCATCGAGCGCTTTCAGTACTCGGCCGATCTGCGCATCCACTTCTTCGCAGGCGCCATAGTAGTGGGCGCGGCCCTGGCGGTAGTCGTCTTCTGTTACTTTGCCCCAGCTTTCAGACTCGCGTTTGTGAAGCTCAGGCTTTCCCTCAAATGTGTCGTGGAAGCTTTTCGGTACAGGAATGTCCGCGGCGTTGTAGCGAGCAAGGTATTTCGTGAGTGGAGTGTAGGGATCGTGCGGATAGCCAAATTGTATTTGCATCTGCCAGGGTCGTTGCTTTGCGGCAAATCTCTTCATCATCCGGATGCCGTTTTCGGCGATCCAATATGGCTTGGTATCCTCTTCGGCCATATCGTAATGGCCCCACATGATGAATGGTTCCAGGCTTCCCGGCCAGGTGAAAGAACGATCTACCGTTAGATGCAACGGACTATGCAATCTGGCCGATGCGGGATGCCGGACTGAATCAGGATTGGTGTTAATCCCTTTCAGGGTATGGTGAGCATATGCGATCGGGGCCGCGACTTCGTCATAGCCGAAATCGAGTGGAGTGCGCTTGTAGCTGACATCCCATTTGCCCACCAGCCCCTGCGTATAGCCAACTTCCTTCAGGCGCTGGGAATAAAGGACCACGTCCGGGAACATATCGCGCTGCACTCCGGGGGCGGAGTGTACCTGATTGAACACACCATTGTGCCAGTGGTAAGCGCCCGTGTTCATTATTGCGCGCGATGGACAGCAGATCGAGCAAGCCGTGTACGACCTTTCGAACAAAATTCCTTCTGACACTAGCCGATTGATATTCGGAGTACGGCAGGCCGAGCGATTGTTGATGGCCGCCCACTGCATCTGGTCAACTTGTAAATGTAGAATATTCGGACGCTTCTGTGCGTCAGAGGGAGCGCGGTTATTTGTGAGGGTTTGTTGAGCAAACCCACCGCCGGTCTTGGCCAACATCAGACTGGCCCCCATTCCCTGCAAAAAATCACGCCGTTTAATTCCCATCACTGCCACTCCTATTGGTTACTATGCAATCAGATATACGCTGTCATCCTTCTATGGCGAACAAGTCTGTCATCCTGAGCGACGCGAAGAACCCCGGGGTTTCCCGGAAAACAGCAGGCTCCCTCCACTTCGCTGCGCGGAGTTTACTCAGAGCAGCGAAGGGCTCGGAATGACAAACCTATTTTTAGACCACCTTTGACCATGAAGCCGCTATCGATGGTCCCGCTAATCAATACACTCCCAAACTAAAGCAGTCTCGCCGCGTGTGCGGATAGTCCTGCAAAATAATCTGTTCCAGCAAGCGGTCCCGCATCTCCCCCCGTATGCGCGCGTAATTTGAATCCCCCACTAGATTGTGTTGTTCATCGGGATCGTTCTTTAGGGAAAATAGCTGCTCGCCGGTATTGCGGGGATAGAGTGTATAGCGCCAGTCTTTGGTCCGGATTGTCCGCGCCCAGAATTCCGGGGTCGTGGAATTGATATTGTTATAGCTCTCAATCTCCACTCCATCCCTCCAATTGTTGGGCTGCTCCCCGCGGCACAGGCCCAGCAGCGAGCGGCCTGGATATTGTTCCGCCGCGGCGATCTCCTCCCGCGTCAGATGCAGCACGGCCGCCACTTTCGGCTGCGGCATGGGAAGGCCGGCCATCTCCATCACTGTCGGAAAGATGTCTTCCAACTGCACCAGTTCATTGCGCGTCAGTCCCGGATGCAATCCAGGACCGGCAATCATCAATGGAATACGCACGCAGGCATCGTAGTGACGCTCATTCTTTCCGGTGAATCCGTGGTCCAGCAGAAGTTCGCCATGATCGGATAGCAGGATGAAATACGTATTATCGAGCCGTCCCGATTGCTCCAGTGCGGCAGTGATCCTTCCCAGTTGCGCATCGAGGTGCGCCAAATCGGCAAGATAATAGTGCCGGGACGTGCGCCAGTTTTTTGGCATTACGGTATGAGCGCCCTCGGTCCGCGGAAAACATTTGGGATGGTACGGATCGTCGACCCATTCGATCGGCACCGGAGGTGGGATCAGCGATTCGTCCACGTTTTTCATGTATTCCGCCGGGGCGTGGAAAGGGCTATGCGGCGCGACATAACTAATATGCGCGTAAATGGGCCGGGAGCGGTCCGACCTGGAGATAAAGTCGAGGGCGTGCCCGGTGGTCCAATCGGTCTGCGATATCTCGGTAGGATACGGAATGGTATAGTGGCCGGGCGTATTCTGTGGAAACTCTTTTGTCTTCCACTGGAAATTCTTGCGGATCTTCTGGATTCGCGCGCTCAGGTCGATTTTGTGCGGTCCATAGGCCCTGAGCTCGGGAATCTTGTATTCTCCCACCGTTGCCAGTACGGCTTCATAGTATTTTGGGTGCTCTCGCTCGATCCAATCCAGCCAGAACCCCGCGCGCGGATCTTCCGTGTTGAATACCTCATCGAAGCCATAGGGCCTGTAGTCCGGATGGACGCCTTCAAACTGCGCGTGATAATGCTCTTTTCCAAACGCGCCGGTGGCCCATCCGCCTTTCTGCAACTCCCGCATAAACGTTGGAATTTTGGGGTCGAGATCGTAGCCGTTTTGCAATACTCCATGGTTCCTGGCGCGAAGCCCGGTCGCCAGGGAAGCGCGGGAAGGACAGCAGATAGGATCGCTGACACAGGTGGATGTGAAAGCCACGCTGCGAGCCCGCAGGCGATCGAAATTGGGCATCGGACAGGCCCCTTTCATCGGACCCCACAACCACTTCGCCGCCACTCCGTCCATCATGAAGAAGATGATGTTGGGTCGCTGTTTGGTCTGCCCGAGCGCTGGAGGAGTCAGGCTTGCGGCAGCCGTAACCGCCGCCGCGCCCTTCAGAAAAGTTCGCCTGTCCATTTCATATTTTGTTTCCACTGGTGAGTCCTCCAAAGCTTCAGAATGAGTATCTGAGTGCGAGCTGAACGATGCGCGGCGACCCCGCTCCCGAAATGATTCCGAACTGCTTGCTAGTCAGAATGCCGTTTGGATTACTTAGATTGACATTATTGAAAAGATTGAATATCTCGCCTCGGAACTGTAATGTACTTTCTCTCCAGATCGGGAAGTTCTTGAAGGCGGAAAAATCTGTGTTGACCTGTCCGGGACCGATTAACGAGTTTCTTCTAACATTGCCATATGGCACCCCCGCTGGGACTTGAGCAAATGCCGCTGTGTTGAAGTATTCCTGGATTCTTTGTTGTCTGCTCCGCTTTCCTGGAAAGGTTGGAATGGATGCCGCGCTGCGTTTGGGTCTGAAATCCGGCCGCTGTCGCTGAAGCACCGTAGGAGCCGGGGTCCACGACCGGGAAAATATAATTGCCGGAGGAGTTGCTCTGGGCCGTCAGTGCTTGCCCGGTTTGTACATTGGTGACCGTGACAGCGGCATTCGCAACGACCGCGCCGTTCGCATCCGTAACCGTCCCAAATATGGAGCCGGTCACCGTCTGCGCCACTGCGCGGCCACCGGACGCAGCAATCATTAGGCATAAAAGCAAGACCAATTGGATTGCGTCGGGATAACTCTGCGCTTTGGGCCGAATCACCCTCCTGACGCCGAGAGCAGCCTGCACTCTCCGGTTCAAATTCAAGATCACCTCCAAAGTGTTTCAAATAGTGTGATAACAATATTCATCTTGTTCTTTGGTTGTCAAGGACATATCCAGTGTTGTGAACTATCTTTTAATTAAAACGCCTATTTTACTTGCATTTATTTCAGAACCGTCATAACGTTTTGGAACGGGAGTCATCGCGCACCGAATAAAAGGACAAAAGAATGATCACGATATCTAGGCGTAAGTTTTTGCAAGGTGGGGCCGCGGCCATTCTTGCCGCCTCACTCAACAGGGAGTTGTGGGCGTTTCCCCCAGGTTTTCCGCCGGGGATCGAACTCTACACCGTTAAAGACGCCTTGCAGAAGGATCTGATCGGCACGCTCAGACAGCTCCGCGCGATTGGGTACGAAGTGGCGGAGTCGTATCACTTTCAGGGATTCAGTGCCGTCCCCGTACATGAGGCTCTGGAAGAGGTAGGCCTGAAGTGTCCGGCAGCGCACCTTTCCCTGAATGGACCCGATTTAGGTCCAGCATTTGAGGAAGCGCACATCCTCGGAGCGCACTACGCCGTAAGTTCCACACTGCGGCCTGGACATCCTCCGCATCCCGGGAGCGCGAATAAGAAACCCGGCAACGGAAGGCATAAAAAGCCGGAGCCGTTGCTGACACTCGACGATTTTAAGAAGATAGCCGCAAAGATGAATGTCATAGGCCGGCAAGCTAAGCAAGCCAACCTGCAATATGCCTATCACAATCACAATGTTGAATTCCGTGACCTGGGTAACGGCAAAATCGGCTATGACATACTGCTCAGCGAAACCGATCCAGAACTTGTCCAGTTTGAACTCGATTGTGGCTGGATGGTTGTGGCTGGATATAGCCCGGTCCATTACTTCAAGCGGTATCCAAACCGCTATTGCTCGATCCATATCAAGGATTTTGTGAAAGGAAGCAAGATCAGCACTTCGACACGTGGTGAAACCAGGCCCGTTGGCACAGAGCTGGGGCGAGGCATGATCGACTACAAGCCGATCTTTGCTGCTGCCCGCAAAGCCGGGGTTAAATACTACTTCGTCGAGCAGGAGCCGCCGTTTCTCGATATGACTTCGTTGGAAGCAGCGAAGGTCGACTACGACTACTTACGTGCACTGTAATCTGGAGCGCAACCGGGACCGCGAAACACACACGAGTTATACCGAAACCAAGTCTGGCGATAATTCTCTGAGTGTCGCAATCCACTAGCTTTAGATGCGTAACCATTGCCATGGACTGCGATCGGAGCATTCCCCATCTGCGAGGTCCGCTTCCACAAAGGAATATCGCATCAATTGGCAGAAATTCGCCATTTCTCTATCTCGGACGCGGGAGAAGCCAACACACCGGTGACTAGATGGCGGTGTAGGTAGTCTGCTGACAGCGAAGCTCTGGATCAATTTCCCTGCTAACAGGGAAATTAACAGGGAATTTCGTGTTTTCTGATGAAACATCTCTGCTCGGACGGCGCTATCCCACCGCATCTACGGCAGTTGCCGTCAAGCGTGCCAATATTCTTGCGCAACCGAACAGGGAATTATCACCCCTGTATCAGGGAATTGAATTTCCCTCATACAGGGATTTTCGGAATCATAAGCGCGATTTCATAGATAGATTTGGTCCAGACGAAATATTGCGCCGACTGTTGCGTGATCACCAGCGGTGAAGCTACGAAACAGACGTAAGCTACGGAGCACACGGCAGCCACCAAGGCAGCATGCCTCCACCATTGCGTTGACTGAGATGGCCGCTCGTAATTTTTAGTGACTTCCTCTGGTATAACCGGGTCTATTCGACCGTCACCGCGTTCTGGAGGGTATAACTCGATCCGTCGAGATTCGTAAGAACGATGTCTTGCGGTCCCGCTCCTGCAGAGGGTACGGTGAGTACGAGAGTATTTTCATCGGTATAGCTTATGTTGGATGACTGTCCGCCGACGGTTGCGACCGTGCTCGGAGTGAACCCGCTACCACGAATTGTGATCTGGGCGCCCACGGACGCAGTTGTCTGGCTCAAGCTGCCGATGGAAAGCGGCGCAGTCCCCAGATCCACCACAGTGAGGCCCTTGTCGGTAATCAGGAAAACGTATCTGCCACTTGCGTCGATCGAAAGTGGAACCGCGGTGTTCTGGATCGTTTCCGCGAGAGAAAATCGGACGCGAAGTACACCATGTTCCACGTCGATGATGTCGAAATAATTTGGATATGGCCAATAATAAAGGCTACCGGCTGCATTCAGCTTCGGCTGCAAAAGAGAACCAGTGGGTATGGTGTTTTCGTTATAGAGATCGAACCCCGCACCGTATTCAACGGCTGGGTGTGCCACTCTCCCGATCAGGCTGCCAGTCGAATCCGCAAGCGCCATCGTCGCTGCGAGTACATTCCCATCCCCGGCGACAGCGACACCGAGTCCTTGGGTCAACGCGCCGGGCGCAGGCGTGTAGGTCTGTTGGCCGCTCGAATAAATACACGTGGTGCTGTAACTCGACCCCCCGATAACAACCAGAGATCCATCGGACGATGCGTTCGCGGAAGACCCGTCGGTGAACGGCGGAGTGAGATAGCCGATGTGGCAACTTGCTGCATTCGTGGGACGACTGGCTGTGTGCGCCTGCAAATTTACGACGTAGGTCAGTCCTTCAGCCGGGCAACTCGGAGCTGGGAGATTCCCATAGGTGACAAACGCTAGATTTCCCGCCGCACCAGCGACATACAAAGGTCCAGTCGTACAGCCTGGATTTGGACTTCCGGGAGCCGCAGGTGCAATTGAAATGGCGTAGTTGTCGGCCGGATTATCCGGATTAATGACGCCGAGCGAACCATCCAAAAGATTTGCGGCGAGAAGGTGGCTGCCGTCAGGAGTAAGTGCCAGCCCGGTGAACTGGCTCGCGCTATGCTGGCTTGCCGGAGTTAGGGGCGACACAAACTGACCTGAAGCCATCGAAAATACATCGATATGATCGCCCGCGGAAAGGTAAACCTGCTGTCGTTTTTCGTCGTAGAGAACGGCCGTAAATTTGTCCGCCGATGCATAGTCCGTGACGCTTTTCGCATAAAAAACAGCACGTGGCAGACTTCCCGTTCCGTTTGGAGTTTTCACCTGGAGGTCAGCCCAGCCCGGCGCGCCCTGCGGAATCGTATATTGCAGGAAAGTCGAGGGGAATGGTTCGCCGGTGTAGGGAGGATACTGCGTCGTTTGCGTTGTAATCGATGCAGTATTGCCACCAATCGTTACCGTCCCGCCGCTTGAATCCGCCGGCATTCCGTAGCCACTAAGCTCTCCCGGGACATCGCCGTCCGGGGAAGACCCCGAAAGAATCGAGTATTGCGGATAAACGGAGTAGGAAAAGCTCTGCGGCGCAAAAACCTCAGTGCCATCCGGATAAAGGAACTTCAAATTCATCGGGCCTGGAGCAATTCCTGGAGGAGAAATTGTATTCAGGCTATAGCTTGAGTTGACGCTTGCCGTGCCATGGACTCCTCCATACCAGACATCGGGAGTAAGACCATACCCCCCATAAATGTTCGACGTAGTCCCCCCGGTCAACGGCCCGGCATCGGGTGAGATCGTTACCGGCGTAGAAATGTTGACTTGTGTGGGAGAGAATTTCTGGAAGAATGTCGAGTCTTCAAAACTGATTCCAAAGTCCTGAATGCCCAGAAGCATTCCACTGCTATCGACTCCAAATAGATTGGAAAGAGTCGGAGTTTCGCTCACCATGACCGGAAGAGTAGACATGGCCGGCGCAGTGCCGGTCAGGGCCAGTGTCGCCGCATTGATCGTGTAGATCACCGGTGTTGGATCGCCGGCAGATATCTGGTACAGGGTCGAATTGTCCGGACTGAAGAGCAGCCCAGCTGTGGATGCTACGCCGTTCGGGTTGGGCGTAGGAAGAGGCCCGATGAGATCGAAAGCCCCATCGTACATGGATAACACGTTGTTATTATTCATTACGATGCGCGAACCGTCCTGGTTGACAGCCGCAAAACCGCATCGCTCATTGAGTGAAGGGCTTGAGGCTAACGCCTTGGTCGCTGTGAAGTATACCGAAACTGAACAGGTCGAGCTATTCGCGCCTTCGAAGTAAACGTGCGTCCCGTCTCCGCTCCGTGCGACCGGATATGTTGCCGACAGCGAAGACAGGGCATTGGTGGTCGGATTCCAAACCGCCGCACCGTTAACCCCGCTGCCAACTACACCTCCTAGACCTAGCAACACCGTGCCATCCGATAAGGCGTAGACCTGATAGTCCTCCCATGAACCACCCTGATACAGAGGCAGTTGGTATCGAGTCATCGCAAGGGTAGAGGTGTCGATCGAAAACATCTGCTGGGACCCGGTCGCTACCCAGACCCGCGACTTGTCGGGCGTGATATCGACTCCACGAGGATCACGAATGTCCACCTCGCCGACAATCCGGTGTGTCTGGCTATTAATGACGTCGATGCGGTTCCATGCTGGATTGCTGGAGAAGATGAGATTGTTCAGTGGATCATAGGCCGCGGCATAGGGCGTACCGCCGGTTGGAACAAAGTCTGTCCGGTTATCGGGCAAAGAGCCGGGCGGTTGAGTTACATCCACAAGGAATGTGGTGGTCGCATTCGGAACGGAAGCAGACGCCGCGCCTGTGAGCGTTACCGTCGCGTTCTGAGTTACCGGTGCGTTGCTGGCCGCAGAGATCGTCACAGTAACAGGTTGCCCTGGAATAACGACCGCGGGCGAGATGGTCGCTGTAGTTCCAGCCGGCAGACCGCTCAACGACGGCGTGATGTTGTAGTCGGCGCCGCCATTGGCTGTGGCGGTAAATGAAAGCTGTGCTGAACCGCCAATCGGTACACCCATTTCAGATTCGAGCGGCTTGCCCCAGAAAAAGCTCGGCGGCGGGCCCGACTGCACGTCTAGCTCGATCTGCGCCGATGTCGTAGCAGAGCCGGCTTGCCCACTGAGACCGACAATATAATTTCCGGGGACAACCGTCGGATCTGCTTTCAGAACAATCGTCGCGCCGGTTGAAGGAATTGTCGGCGGGAAACCGCTCTGGAGGGTGATGCCGGCCGGTAAAGCTCCCAGACTCACGGTAGAGCTGGTTGCGGTATTGATCTCTGACGGCAAAACTGAAATCGAGAAGGTGCTGCTCGGATAGATGGTTGCTGGCGCGGGCGATGTACACAAGGAGAGAATGGGCGAGGAAGCTGCGGGATAAGGGAAAGGATTCGACGAAACAGCCGGGCTGCCACTATTGGTGACGGTAAATGTCAGCCTGTTTGCGGCAGCGTTAAAAGGAATCGGCAGTTTAGCTAGGATCGTCGTCGTCGTCTCGCCCAAAATAGCGAGCGGCACGCCATTGGCTTGCACCGTTGCTCCATAGGTGAAATTCGTCCCTGTGAGCGTTGCCTGTATCGTCGCACATGCGGAGGGTTGCGGTCCGGTCACCAGGGACACGTTCTGAATCGTCGGAATTGGCTGAGGTGTCGTAATCTGCAGGCTAGCCGTGGAAGAGATTCCCCCACCGGGAGCGGGATTTACTATTCCCACAGCGAGAATTCCCGGACTCGCCAGATCGGAAGCGGTCAATACGGCCTGGAGCTGACTGGCATTCTGGAAGGTGGTATTTCGGGCGCTGCCGTTCACCTCCACGCTGGAGGTGCCGACAAAGCCTGCGCCGGCGATTGTGACCGTTTGCGGGCCTGAGCCTGCCACGACGATAGCAGGATTGATACTGGAAACGGTCGGCATCGGATTGTTTATGACTAGATTTGCGCTCGAGCCTGGGCTAGAGACTGTATTGCCGTTTGCGACCGCCACTTGAAAGTTTCCACCAGTTACTAACTGGGTGGGCGGGATAATGGCTTGTAGCTCAGTCGCATTGATATAAGTCGTCTGTTCGCTAATGCCGTTCACTTGCACGACCGAAGAGGTCAGAAACCCAGTGCCGCTCAACGTAACAGTTACTGCCGAACTTCCCGCGGAAACTGTAGTGGGTTGAATCGCAGTGATCGCTAGGGGAGTAACGGGAGTCGTGGTGCTGGTGGATGACGTGGCCGACGAGGAGCCACCACAGCCAACGAAACCGAACGCGATGATGACAAAAAACAAGGCAAGAATGGAAGATGGCATGTAACAATTTTTCATGTAGAGACCCTTTGAGGCCGTTTAGGATATCGTATAGGAGTTGCTTTGACTTCACATTTATATAGATCGCCCAAGCGATAAGGAAGAGCGTCGATCCAACTCTTTAGTTTGCGGAAGCGATTACCGAATTGTATTTCGAAAGTTACTCATGCGGTAGCGCCTTCGCCGTTGTGGAATAGAGGCATACAGTATCGGTGGCGGGATCGAGACAATGACTTTCGGGGGCTTCACTGCGTGACACCAGCATCTGATCCCGGTCAGGCCTGCCGCTCGAAAGACGCTTCTCGGAAGCGATCACCATTTGGTGACGCTTTTCTATGGAGCCTATCTCGATCGTTCTAGATGTGGAGGCTCAATAGGTTGTTCCGATTCAGGCCGGAGCGAGAAGCGGGAGAGTTGAGGTTGAGGCTGGCATGCGGGCGATGGAAGTTGTAGTCATGCAGCCAGAGATCGAGTTGTTGTTCGCGTTCTGAGGAGTTCTGGTAGGAGCGAGCATAAGCCCATTCGCGCAGGGCGGTCTGGATGAAGCGTTCGGCTTTGCCGTTGGTGCGCGGGGTGTAGGGCCGGGTGAAGCGATGTTTGACGTGCTGGCGGTAGAGGGTGCTACGGAAGGTTCCGTCCTGATAGCAGGGGCCGTTGTCGGTGAGCACGCGGCGGATGGAGAAGCCGAAACGCGCATAATGAGCGCGGGCCATGAGGAAGAAACGGATGGCCGAGCCATGTTTCTGGTCCGGCAGGATGGCGGTGAAGCTAATGCGGGAGTGGTCATCGATGGCGATGTGCAGGTACTCGTAGCCGGCCCCGCGAACTTCCTGGGAGCGGTCGCCGTGGATGCGATGGCCGGGTTTGACGATGCGGGCCAGGCGCTTGATATCGAAGTGGATCAAGTCGCCGGGATGCTTGTGCTCATAGCGCACCACCGGGGGCGGCGGGTCGAGCGAACGCAGGCGGTTCAGTCCCAGGCGGCACAGGATGCGGCTGACGGTGGCCCGGCTGAGCGCCAGCTCCCGCGCGATGCGCCAGCCGTTCCAGCGCAGGCGACGCAAATGCTCAACCTGGGTGACAATCGCCGGACCGGTCTGCCGGGGCGAACAGTGCGGGCGCGAGGAGCGGTCCCGAAGATCGGCCACCCCGCTGGCCCGATAGCGGTAGACCCACTTGGCGGCCGTCTTGGCGCTCACGTTGAAGCTGGCCGCGGCCAGCTTCAACGTGCATCTCTGCTCAAGAACTTTTCTGGCCAATTGCTCTCGCTGATGAATCATAAGTCTGGCATTCTGGTGGTAGTCCATTCGTTCCTCCGAAGACGGCTGTTGCTTGTCACAATCAGCTTCTCCGATCTGGTTCGAATGGACAACCTATTGAAACTTCACATCTAGATCCCAGTTCTTTGATTCGCAGATATTCCAAATCAGTGGGCTCGGGAGTCTGAGGTTGAGCGGTTGCATTCTCATCGGGCATTTTGAACATCCATGAAAGGAACGTTCTTTCAGTACGGGTAAAGGTGGTTGCGTAAGCTTCTGCCCCGCTGCTTTCCTTGCCCAATATCCCCGACCTGGGACCGAAATCGACAATTTCCTGCATACCTTTTCCAGCGTGACGTCAGATACGCCATATTTCGCCACAACTTGGAAGCCGGTTGTTCCCAGATGGCTGCCTACACTTCTTCGCGGTTCCAGGTTTCCTTTGCGCATACTCCAGAGGTGTGCGGACCGTTCGGCTTTTCTCCGCTTTTTGCAAGAAGGAATTGCAAGCCATGTTTTTTCTCTCCGTTCCGAAAGAGACGGGCTGAATCTGCGAAAGTTCAGAAGGAGGAGATGATGGGTTTTTAGAAAAAGCAGCCACGCCAAGGCTGCTTCTTGGAATGATTTGGACGAGCGCACATCTGGAATTAGTAACGCCGAGCGTTGCTGTATTTGAAGAAATTGTGCTGCTGCTCGCGAATAGACTCTCTATACGATTGAACCGGTCGACTCGGACCGTTGGCCAGTGTTGCCACCTGCTCGCGTAAGGCAGTATTTTCTGCTTCGAGGAGTGAAATTCGCTTCTTTAGCGCGGTCACATTCCCCTGGTTCCGAATGTGGTTCGGTGAATCTGGATTCTTTTGTCTCTCCGCTACCGGAGATTTGCGTTTGACGATCGTAGTCTTTTGCCCTTCCGTTTTTCTCATAGCCCCTCCGCTTGCAAATCAACTATAGGAAATCTTCAGAATAAAGGAATTGTGGAAAAGCGAGAGAACAAGATCTGAAGGGAACGACGTGCTTCTGGCCTCACTTAAAATCGGTCTCTGCCTTGTCAATGCATCGATGGTGGTGCTGGACAACTGTATATTCAGCACTTTAAGTGCATCTGTGCGCCAGATCTCTCTAGCTAGAAGCAGTTCCAGTATGCCGCCCCACCGGCATCAGTTCGCCGTTGGTCAGTCGGTTTTTCTTTCCCTGGTGGTTAAGCGTTAACGAAACCCGTTCTTGACAATCGCCAGTCATCAGTTTACTTTGCATTGTAAAGTGATTGCGTATGAATGATCTGAACAGAGCGCTCGGGGACATCCGAAACATACGCCGGCAGATGGCGCAGACCACGGAATTTTATGGGTACAGCCCGGTAACGCTCGCCGCGACCGGAGTTCTCGCTCTGATTGCCGCGAGTGCCCAGGCGCTTTGGCTCCCGGATCCAGCCAAGCACATTCTCATTTATGTAGGTATATGGGTTTCAACCGCCGTTACATCCGCTGCTCTCATCGCGGTGCAGACGGTCACGCGTGCACATCGAATACATTCAGGTTTGGCCGATGAGATGATCCACATGGCCGTTGAACAGTTCCTACCGATCGGTCGGTGCGGGCGCTCTTCTTACGCTGTTATTATTGCGTTCCGTCCCTTCGGTTCTGTGGATGCTTCCGGGACTTTGGCAAATCATTTTCAGCCTCGGAGTCTTTGCTTCGTGCCGTTTCTTGTCACGCCCAATGGTCGCATCCGGCATCTGGTATCTTTCCACCGGACTTGCGTGTATTGCATTGGGGCCTAACCGTGCGCTTTCCCCGTGGACTATTGGCATTGCCTATGGAATCGGACAGTTTTTGGTTGCGGGGATTATGTATTTCGAGGCGGAAGAGAGCAGAGATGAAAACGAAATCTAGGTCTAATGAAGCACCGTTCGCGTACGAAGGGCTGGATCGCGTTATTCATGAGCGTGCACGATTGAGTGTGCTTACATCGCTGATCTCAAATGCAAAAGGACTAACCTTTGGTGATTTGAAACAGCTCTGTGCTCTTACGGACGGGAATTTGAGCCGACATCTGCAAGTATTGGAAAAAGCAAAGATGGTCGAGATCATGAAAGGCCATGATCACAACCGTCCTCAGACGCTCTGCCGCATCACGGCTTCGGGCCGCAAACGCTATCTAGAGTATTTGTCTACTCTGGAGCAGGTGGTTCGCGATGCAGCGAAAGTGAGCAAAGACCAGCCTGCGTCCAGATTGCTTCATGCACTGATGCCATCACGGGTCTAATTTTTTTGTTTACATGCTTTGCAATGCAAAGTATGTTTCGCACGTGCACTCGTTGTCAGCTGTCTGTTTTTGATGTTGTTACTTTGCATTGCAAAGTTACTTAAGAATGGAGAAATTAACGTGAACGATTCGTCAACTTTGCAATCAGGGCTGCAGGCAAGGATCAGATCTCGGTCGATGGGCATGAAACTCATCGTAGTGTGCGGATTGGCGTTGCTCATGATGATTCCGGCGCTAGTTGTCAGAGAACTGGTTCAGGACAGGACCAACCGCGCCGGCGATGTAATCCGGGACATCAGTCAGCAGGTAGGCGGCCAGCAAACCTTCTTGGGGCCAACCCTCGCAATTCCTTACAGCATGCACCGAAGACTCCTAGTGACCCGGCAGAGCACGGAATATATCTTGTGTTCCCTGCACGAGCCAACGCCGTGCTCAAGACAACAACTGGAGAGCGCCGCCGGTCCCTTTTCAAGGTTCCAGTTTTCCAGGCCGACGTCAGCCTTGACGCGAGCTTCAACTTAACGGGCGTACCGGACGCGTTGCCGCAAGGCGCCGTTCTCGATTGGAACCGCGCCGAGATGATTGTTGGAGTCAGCGATACACGAGGGGCCTTGTCAAATGCAACGCTGACGGTTGGCGGAAAGACCTTGACGCTGGTTCCGGCGCAGATTGTTCCAAGTATTTCGATCGGAGTAGAAAAAGGACTGCCAATCTATTTGACGCTGATCGGAACACCCGCGGTGGACTTCGCGAAGCCGGGCAGGGAATTCAATGTGACGTCAGCGCTGCGGTTTTCTGGAGCGCAGCGGATCGCGGTGCTTTCCTATGGAAAAACCACGCAAGTCTTTGCTCAGGGCGATTGGCCAAGCCCGGGGTTTGATGGCGGGTTCTTGCCAGTTAAGCGCAGTGTGTCGAAACAAGGCTTTTCTGCGGAGTGGTCGGTAGCTGAGGTTTTATTGCAGCGGACTCAAGCAGACGTCGTTGGCCGGATGTTCCCAGCTTTCGTCGCGAAATTTCCGTCGTGGAAAAGACTCGCGACGTGCAGTCAAAGCGAGCTTGAGGAAATCCTGAAGCCACTAGGGCTTTGGAAGCGACGCTCAGCTTCACTTAGGGAGCTTTCGGAAATCATGGCAACGCGACGCGGTCGTTATCCAAAAGAGCGCGACCAAATAGAGCAATTGCCTGGAGTTGGGCAGTACATAAGCAATGCAATATTGATGTTCGATCAGGGCCAATGTCAGCCACTATTGGATGTAAATTTGGCGCGCGTTCTTGAGCGGGTGTTCGGGCCCAGAAGACTGAGTGATATCAGGTACGATCCTTACCTACAAACGCTCGCCATGAAGGTTGTAGCTCATACTCAACCGTCTATTCTAAATTGGGCATTTCTCGATCTGGCATCTTTGATTTGCACGATCCGTTCTCCGAAGTGCCCAGTCTGCCCGCTGGTTCGGACCTGCTGTTTTGCCCAGTCTAAGGGCACAACAAATCCCCAAACAAGCAGCGATGAGGCTTCGGATACTTGCGCCAACTGACGTCTCGCAAAACGTTCGGCTTCGGCCATTTCGAAGAAACAAAGACATAGCGCGGGGAATCATCACCTTTCCTTGAACAACGAAGTAGGAAAAGAGTTCTAGTCCTCGCGCGCGCCTTCTTCGATAGCCTGCCAAAGGTCGTCGACTCCACTGTCGGCTTCCAGAGGGCCCCTTCATCCAAAAGAGCCTGAGCAAGGATTGCCTTTGCATCTTCGCTCATCTGGCCTCCCGGGTAAAATGGGAATCGTAGGTCTTTAGAACCCTAATCTTCCTCCCCTCGGCTCTTTCGTCGAAGTACACTTCTTGGCTCGGCATTGGCACCTCACTTGACATCATTTTATGACCACTTCGGCAAAACGTCTCGCTCTTTCAGCTCTTATCTCAATCCTGATTTCGGCACCCGACCGAGACGGTGCTCCTCGCTCCTAATCTTCTTCATTACCGAAGCTATACCAGTTATTCTCGAAGAGAATACGCTGATCGCCGACTGAAATCTCATGTGGAATTGCCGTCATCTGCGTTGGAGCGCTTCGTTCCTTTAGCAATGCAGCATGAAGTTTATCAAAGACCCTTTCGACAGGGCCGATGTGAAAGCGAAGCCTAACGAACTGTGGCCACGTGGAAAATGCAACGTCGGGGTGAGAAGACACAAAGCCGAGACTGTCAAAATGGGCAGCTTGTCGTCCGATCGCAAAAATTCGCAGAGAAGCAATATCGTGCGGGAGTTGAAGTGATCGCGCAAGCTCCCGAAGCCCGTGATCCTTGACCCAGTTTTTCACTCGCTTTGCCCATTCATCAACAGCAGCGATGAAATTACTGGCTTGGCTTCTTTGTCTTCGGACTTCTATATTTGCGAAATCCTGCCATTTCAGTTGAAAAACTGCGAGACAGCCGGAGGTGACGTCAAAAACTGACGCGTCAATATCTGTTAGTAGAGCGCCGTTATGTCTCAGCATCACCGGTTTGGGGGCAACCCTGTATCGATTTCCGGCAAACATCGCATCTAATTCTCTCTTCATCCACTCTTCCCGCGCGGTGCGAATCCGAATCTCGAGCCCTGGGGATTGGAATTCCATGAAAGAGCGAATTCCTCGAAGCGGGTTGACAAAGATGCTGCTCACCGGTTTCAACAACTGCTCATCAGAGACTTGAATGAGCATAGGTATGTATGGCGTGTTGGAAGAAGTGAAATACCGTACGCTGCTTGGCGTAACAATGATACGATCCAAAATTGCGCTCAAAGTCTTTTCTTCCTCCCGAGTGAACGCAACTAGCGAATCCAAGAGCTCCGTCCGTGTTTCCCAAATTGTTAAGCTCATGGGCCAGTTAATATTCCCGAGCGTTTCGACCCCGACCGCAACAAAGTAAAGGTGTTTTAGGTAAAAAGATGCGAGCAGCGTGACCACGGACATAAGCAAACCCGCGTCAACTCCCCCAAGGTCCGTTTGTGGGTGCAAGCCGGCCAAATTCCTCCACGTCAATGAGCTTTCGTAAATGGAAGATAGATAGTGTTCGTCTAACTCAGGGTCAGCGTGATAGCCAACCATGCGCCCGGTACCCGGAGCCCATGGGAAAACCAAGGACTTCATCTTATCGCGGATCTGTTTTACAGACAGTTCTCTCAAGGCAGAATCACGGGCTTTGTATCTTGCTACCTCGGCGGACTTCGACTCTTCGAGTGCGTCAAAGAAGTGATCCGACTCGGCGATTGAAGATGAGAAAACATGGATGATTGCGCCACGCGTGTCCGCTTCAGCAAGCCCATACTTCATCATTTCGACTGTCTTGTCGAGTAGCGATGAAATGCCCATTTCGTGCAGCAGGGATCGGGCGACCATCAATGATTCGTTGCTGCTTTCTTGGAGGGGATGCCACGCACGCAATAGTCAGGAGTAAGCATTGCGGCAAGCGTTCTGTTCCAGCCGCGAATCATCAAATCCAGATCCGGGTGCGACAGATGCGTTTCCTTTGGAGCGAAGATTGTCTTTGCGTTTTCGAAGTCAAGTACTCGGCAGACCTCGATAAGAAGAGATCTTCGGGTCACAGGTGGAAGAGCTGCAATCCAATTCTCAACTCGTGCTCTATTATCTTCAGAAAGTCTCGCAAGCAACGAGATTGATCCCATGTCCATAGAGATGAGTATCCATCATCTACTGAACGAGAATTACAGAAGCTCCCTCTCCTTGCGCTTGCTACCCCCTCCTTCGCCAGAAAGCGTTTGGCATGTATGTACACGCCGCCGCCCAATTTGGGAGCAAAGGCCATGCTCAGCATTCACCCTTCAAGAGACGCTACGCACTTCTTGAGTTGCCGGAGGATGCAAAAGAGCCTTCGATTTCGAGCGGATCAATAGGGGAAACGCGTTTCTGTCCAGCAACTATGCGAACGGGGGACGAGCGGGTCACCGAAGCCTTAGTCCTGAAAGGGACTCCTCTGTATGCGCCGGGAGAACAGTCCGTTAATTGCGCTGTGTACGCTGTATGGCCAGGATCTCTGGTTCGCTTCCACAAGGAAATATTGCTGAAATGGCCGGAATTGACGGTTTTCTCGGCTGGTCAGCTGAGAGATGCCGACACTGCTGACGAGATGGCGGTCGGAGAGGAATACAAATCTCCGTTACTCTTTCGCTTTCGCAGAAAGAGGCTCACCTGATTTTCTTTCTTCTCGAAAAGGGACTACTTGAATTGCCGCCAGAGATTTCTGGTCGAAAGAGCATGAAGGTCCCGTATTGCATTCGTCTTTAGTCCCTTTCGGACCCAGAGAATCGCGAATAATGCCCGGAAACTGCGGGTTTTGCGACATCTCCTGTTTATCACTTAGATATTAACGACTAGATGGCGGAGGGAGAGGGATTCGAACCCCCGTTACCCTTTCGGGTAAAGCGGTTTTCAAGACCGCCTGTTTCAACCGCTCACACATCCCTCCGGGGGGGGTGAAGACTGCGTTCCACCAGTGTACGACGGGGACCCGGCCTTTTAACGATCGCGTCCGCTCTGATCCGATTGCATTTTTTTGAATGTGAAGATCGGCCGATGTAGCGTTCAGTGCTAACGATTCGTCCTGCATCAAAAGTTATGGATCTGTGCCTAAGGATGTGGGCGGCCTTCCTGCCGGTTCGGCGCTTGTTGCTGTGGACGAGGTTGAGGTTGCGGACGAGTTTCGGGTCTCGGTTGCGCGGGTCGAAATTGCTGTTGTGCAGGCCTTTGCTCCCGACGGAATTGTTGCTGTGGGCGAGCCTGGGGTTGCGGCTGCGTGGGCCGCAGCTGTTGCGGAGGTCTTTGCTGCTGAGGTCGGGCTTGCTGCTGCGGACGAGCCTGCTGGATTGGCCGATTGGAAGTCGGGCGCGTCTCTCCGGCCGGACGTGTTGTTTGCAACGGCCGATTTGTATTAGGCCCAGTCGTGCCAGGCCTAGCTGTACCAGGCCTGTTTGCGCCAGGTTGATTCACTCCGGGACGAACTGCGCCGGGTCGATTTCCATTCGGTCGGTTCTGGATGGCTGGAGGGCGAGCAGCTGGAGCTCTATAGTTAGTCGCCAGTGGTCTCGATGCTGCTAGCGTCGACGGGCGTCCGCGATTCACAGCGGCGAACTGGCTACGGTTCGTGGCCGCGGTGCGTGCATGTTGAATTTGCGTAGGCAATGGAGCCATGCGCCGCTCGCGTGTCGCCACCGTTTCTGCCGCAGTGGGCCGGGCATTGATTCCGCCTCTGCCGCCGTTGTAACTGATGCGATTATTCGTGATGCGATTGTTGATGACGGTGCGGTTGTACACGTTATGAACCACTCTTATGTTCACGTTTGTAACCGAGCGGTTATAGCGGAATGTTCTGCGATCGCGATCCCAATATCCGCCGTAGTAGCCGCGGCCGGTATATCCAAACCCATAATTCACGCCTCCGTAGAAGCCGATGTAAGGGCCCCAGTAGCCGCGATGAAAACGGTAGAAGGCGCCTCCCCATCCCCAGTAACCCGGAGTCCAGAGCGCTCCAACGAAAGGAGCAAGGACCCAAGCGCCCGGCACCCAATAATATCCACCCGCACCCCAGTACCAATAGCCCGGTGTCCACATGTAGTTGTCGCCCGGGCAAGCTGGCTGTGTGTACTCGGGAAGAGCCGGTGGAGGCTCGGGAGCCTGTACATCGGCCTCTTCCTGATTCTGCTGGTTATCGTACTGTTGGGATTGGTCGGAGTTCTGGTTGTCCTGATACTGCGGATTGGGTTGAGCATACGGAGCCGGCTGATTGGAATAAGGCTGCGTTTCCTGCGCTGGTCGACTCGAAATGGGAGCCATGTTCTCAGCCTGCTGAGTTGGCTGGTCCTGCCCGCTTGCCGCACCGTTTACCGGTGCCAGGTTTCCGTCAGCCGGATCTGCTGCTCCTTGAGCTTGTGTATTCGATGGCACTGAATTTTGAGCCTGGCCACCATGACGACATCCCGCCGAGACCAGCAAAAGTACCAGTGTACACACTGGTAAAGGTCGATATTTCCAGATCGTACTCATAATAGTTTTCTCCGCAACCACTTGGATACAAGTCGCTCTGAATCCGATAATGCGCTTTCCTTTCGAAATTTGGAAGGATTAGACGTGAGCATGATTCCGGCTAAGGTGTAGGATCATTTGCCGGATTTTCCGCGCTAGTTGCAGCCACATCACGGGTCTCTTCCTCCATCAGCCAGCGCCGCAGTTGCAAAATGTCGTTGGCGCGGGCAATCCCGATGGGCAGTCGCGCGCCCGTCGACTCGACCACCACGACATCTTCGATGTTCTTCAGCATCATGTCGCGATGGACTTGGTCGACCGATTCGCCCGGATAAGCGAGTACATAATCCTGTCGCGCCAGCTCGCGCATTTTGAAATGGTGATCGGGCGGCTCAATCTTCAGCAGGTCACGGGCATCGACAATCCCAACAAGCGTTCCATCCTGTTCGACTACTGGAATCAAACTCATATCGGTGGGCGAGAACTTCGGGAGCACGGTGCGCAGTTCGTCATCGGCCTGGAAAACATCGAAATTTTTATGCATCACCTGATCGATTCGCGCCCGCATCAGCACCGGAACGGAATAATCCTGGAGCACTATGAGACCGCGCTTGACGAGCTTCACGGTCATGATGGAATCCCGACTGAACAGCCGCACAAAACCGTCCGAGATCATCACGCAGACGATCAGCGGAAGCAGGGAATTGGGGTTGTGGCTTAGCTCAAACAGGAAAACGATGCTGGTAAAGGGCGCGCGTGCGATGCCGCCAAACACCGCTGCCATCGCCACCAGCGCATAAAACGCGGGATTGCTGACCAGGTGCGGGAATACATGTTGACAGCCGATGGCGAAGACCGCGCCAATGCCGCCGCCCACGACCAGTGACGGAGCAAAGACTCCCCCTGTCGTTCCAGAGCCAAGGGAGATCACCAGCGCCCAGAATTTTGCGACGGAAATACCCAACAGCTGATGGACGCTCAGTCTGTCATTCAACATGTCCCGTATAGTGTCGTAGCTGGTGCCGAAGACCTGCGGATAAAAATATCCAATCACGCCCAGGATCAACGCGCCGACGACTGGCGCCCAGATCAGGGGACGCTTGACAGGGAACTTGTCGAAGAAGTCCTCCAGCCAGGAGAGCACCCGGATCATGGCGATGCCGATCAGCCCCATCACAATGCCCATCACAGCGAATAGCCAGAGTTCGTTCATGCTGGTCAGCTTGTAATGCGGGGTGGGAAATAGAGGAGACCATCCGGCAAAGTGAATGCGAACACCGGTTGCGACAGCGGCGGCGAGTGCAACCGGGATGAACGAGCGGGCGCGCAACTCGAAAAGTAACAGCTCAATAGCCACCAGGATTCCCGCAAGCGGCGCGGTAAAGGTCGCTGCCATGCCGGCCGCCGCCCCCGAGGCAAGTAGGACGCGCCTGTAGTAAGGCGTAAGTCCAACCGCCTGGCCGAACAGCGATCCCAGCGCGGCGCCCGTTTGAATGATGGGACCTTCCGCTCCGAAGGGGCCGCCGGTTCCAATCGCAAATGCAGTCGCCAGCGGCTTCAGAATCGCTACGCGAATACGCATCCGGCTATGCGCGAACAGCACCGCCTCCATCGCCTCTGGAATTCCGTGGCCTTTCAGAGTCGGTTCCCAGTAATGGATCATGATGCCGACCAGCAAGCCGCCGATCGCTGGAATCAGGATCACCCATAGGCCAAGATGGTTGTGGGCAGGATTCGTAATCTGGAAAGAGAATTTGCCGTAGAAAAATAGGTTCGTAAAAAAGTAAATCAGTTCGAGCAATCCCTGCGCGACAAGGCCGCCGGCAAACCCAACCAGGAGGGCGAAACCGCAGATCTTAATAACTTCCGGCTCTAGCGCAACGCCGAACTGGCCCTTCTTCTGCGGTTTCAATCCAATGTCGTCCGGAATTTTAGAGAACGGAAAATCGCCCATGAGGGAACCTCCTGGAGTTCATTTCATCTGGTTTCAATCGGCAGTGACATACAATAGTTATCAACCTGATGGAGCTACTACTCAACCTTACATGGCTTGTGGTTTCGGCTGTTCTCGCGCTGCTGTTGCTGGCTTCGAGAAGCAGATGCCTGAGTAGATGCAAAACTGCGCCCGGGAAGTACGCATCGACGCGGGTTACCGAATGGATCTGCTATCTGGTGCTCATCGCGCTGCTGCTTCCAGCCATCTCCATGACCGACGACATGATGGCCATGGTTGCTCCGACAGATGGGGAGCAGATTGCTCGACGATATGAAGTATCTGGTGGCCTGCATCACGCGGATTTCCATGTCGTGCTTTTCTATATCGTTCGCAATCCATTCCAGGCGCCGCTTATTTACATCGGTACTTCGGACGCTGCACCCTCTTCCCTCGCTTTTTGTTCCACACCCAGACAAGATACTCAAGGCCGTGCTCCGCCGGCAGTTTCCTAAGTTCGCCTGCTTATGAACCTTTAACGCTTTCCTTATAAGTTCCTTATCGCCATTGCAATAAGCTCATGGTGGTTGCTAAGGACTGGGCGTTCCGCGAGCCATGCACCTATGGGTGTGCACCTTTTATTTAAAAGATTTGCAAGGAATCATCATGAAGCTCTCCCGGATATCGAACTTGGGAGTTGGCGTTCTGCTGTTGCTGTTCTTGCCAGATGCACCAGCGCAGACGCCTCCCATGCCCCTTACTTTGCAGCAGGCGGTTGCGCTTGCTCGCGGCAAGAACCCTGATTTGCTGGCTGCGCGCCGGAGTCTTGAATCAACACGCGCGGAAGAGATTACAGCAAGTCTTCGCCAGAACCCGGAATTGGCGCTGAGTGGCTCAGACGACACATTACCCGCCAACAATCCAGCCAGTCCATACTTCTATTCAGCCGATGTGTCGCGGCTGTTTGAGCGAGGGCAGAAACGCCGCTGGCGCCTTGACAGTGCGCGCGCAACAACAAAGGTCACGGAAAGCCAGTATCACGATCTGGAGCGGCAAACTGTGTTATCCGTCGAGCAGGCATTCACGAATATGTTGCTGGCGAAGGCCGCTCTTCAGTTGGCCGACAAAAATCTTGTCAGCTATCGCCGGACGGTGGAGCTGAGCCGTGTACGCTTCGACGCTGGGGCGATCAGCCAGACAGACTTCGAGCGCGTCGATCTTCAACTGGCGAGCTTCGAGTCCGATTTCTCGAATGCACAGGTCAATTTGGTCCAGAACAGCGACCAGCTACAGCAATTGCTCGGACTGGCTAACCCAAGTCGCAGTTTTGATATCGCCGGTACGCTCGATCCTCCCGAATTATCAATATCGCTGCCCGATCTGGAACAGAAAGCTTTGGCTGCACGGCCGGATTATCTAGCCGCACAACAGGCGATCCGGGTGGCAGAGGCCAACATCAAGCTCGCCGATGCCAACGGAACTGCCGATCCTACGCTGGATGCTGGATATAACCGGAGCGGCGATTACAACTCCGTTGGGTTTAACGTGAGCGTGCCCTTGAGAATTTTCGACCGTAATCAAGGGGAGAAGCAGAGCACGCGGTTCACTGCGCAATCCAGTCGCTTTTCAGAAATTTCAGCACGGAACCAGGTCTTCTCCGAAGTAGATCAGGCTTGGGCGACCTATCAGGCAACGCAGACATTGGCCCAGCGCTACAACACGCATTATTTAGCGGAAGCTGGACATGTGCTGAGCAATCTGGAATTCGGGTATCGCCACGGTAGCACGACTCTGCTCGACTACCTGGATGCGCTGCACGATTACCGGCAGACGAGTTTAGACGCTTTGAACGCAAATGCGCAGGTATGGCTCAGTATCCATCAACTCAGCTTCGCGACTGCGACGGAGATACTCCCATGAAATTGCTCAAAATCACAGCGGCTATTTTTCTCACTATCTGTGCGGCTGGCTGTAGTTCGCAAAGTTCAACCGCGGCTCCTCCGCTGACGGCGAAAACTATTGTGCAAACCATTGCCGTTCATAGCGAGAAAGTCGTCGATCGTCTGAATATCCCGGCGCGTGTCACCGCGAACCCTACCAGGGTGGTGCAGATATTTCCCCCACTCAGCGGACGCATCGTCAGGTTTTCTGTGCTGCCCGGACAGATAATCCAGGCAGGTCAGATGATCGCAGTTTTGCAAAGCGGGGAAATAGCGCAAGCGCGCTCTGATTTCGAGAAGTCGAAAATTCAGGTGACCCTCGCCGATGCCGCGCTCGCACGCGGCAAGATGCTGCTGCAGCATGAGGTCCTGGCGAAAGCCGACTACGAACAGCTGGTCGCCACCGCCGATGCAGCGCACTCAGAGCAGGAACGCGCTCGACAGTTGATTCATGAACTGGGCTTCTCTGAAAATAACAACAGTGATGAGGCACCCATTCGGACGCCAATCAGCGGCGTTGTACTCGACACCAGCGGGGCTGCCGGGGAAATGCAAAAATCGCTCGACAACGCAACTCCGCTGGCCACAGTAGCAAATCTAAGCCAGGTCTGGATTCTGGGTGACGCGTATCAAAACGATCTCTCTAGCATTCAGGCGGGCCGTCCGGTCACCGTCACCGTTCCTGCGTATCCCGGTTTGTCGCTGCCGGGCAAAGTGGATAACGTCTCCCAGTCGCTCGATCCGAGCACGATGACCGTCAAGGTGCGCGTCCTTGTGGCGAATCCACAACTGAAGTTGAAGCCGCAAATGTTCGCAACCATCTCCATCGATCGTTCCACTACGGAAGGATTTCTGGTTCCTTCGTCCGCCGTGATCCATGAAAATAATGCGGATTCGGTGTTCGTCCAGACCTCTCCCGGCCAGTATGAAAGACGAAATGTGAAAGTGGGTCAGATGCAGCAGGAGAACGTCGTCGTCCTGAACGGCCTGCACGACAACGATCAGGTAGTCACCCTGGGTGCCGCGCTGCTGCGGACACCCGCAGGAGAGTAATATGGGCGCGTTAATCCGAAGACTCATCGAATATCGCGCCATCGTGCTGGTCATCTTTGTGGCCTCGCTGCTCGTCGGCGGCTATGCCTATACCAAGCTCGACATTGAGGCTTATCCAGATCCCTCGCCACCTCTGATTGAAATCATTACGCAGAACCCATCATGGTCCGCGGAAGAGATGGAGCAGCAGGTCACCATTCCGGTGGAGAACGCGATCTACGGTTCGCCGCATCTGGAGCAGGTGCGCTCGACAAGTATTTTTGGATTGAGCGATGTGAAACTCTACTTCAGTTTCGATAGTGACTACTTCCATGATCGGGAGGAGGTTTTGTATCACCTGCAGACCTTGGCGTTGCCGAACAACCTACAGCCGGAGCTATCCCCCTGGTCCCCAATCGGCGAAATCTATCGCTATATACTCGTCGCTCCCGGATATTCTCTAAATGAAATCAAAGCCACCCAAAATTGGCTGATCACGCGTGAACTGAAGCAGGTCCCGGGCATCATCGATGTGACAACATTTGGCGGGACCACCCGCCAATATCAGGTGATCGTCGATCCCGGTAAGTTGCTGGCGAATCATGTGACGCTCGCCCAGGTGCTGACTGCAATACAGAGCAGCAATGCCAACGTAGGCGGCGATTACCTGACGCTGGGCGCACAAAACGTGAACGTGCGGTCGCTTGGACTGCTCAAGAATATCGATGACATTGGCGCAATTACTGTCGCAGAGCACAATAACGTGCCGGTGCAGGTGCGCGATGTAGCCGAAATAAGAAAAGGCCATCAGCCGCCGCTCGGTAGGGTCGGACAAAATGCTGACAGCAACGTCGTCGAAGGTATCGTTCTGTTGCAGAAAAATGAGCAGTCCCTTCCAGCGTTGCGGGCACTCAAGCAGAAAATAGCCAGCCTGAACCATGGCAACCTGTTGCCTCCTGGCATGCAGATTAAGCCTTATTACGACCGCACCAAGCTCATCAACGTCACCACGGACACCGTGAAGCACATCATCCTCACCGGCCTAATGCTGGTTACCGTCGTCCTTTTTATCACCATCGGCGATTTTCGCACAACGCTATTGGCCGTCCTGACCATTCCCTTTGCGGTCCTCTTTGCCTTGACGCTGATGGTGATGACAGGTCACTCCGCAAATCTGATTTCAATCGGCGCCATCGATTTCGGCATTCTCGTGGACGCGTCGATTGTCGTGCTGGAAAGTGTTTACCGCAAGCTCTCCCGAAGAATGGAAGAGGAAAATACCGCCGACCTGATTGTTGAAGGCGTAACACAAAGTGCAAAGCCTGTGATCTATGCCACGGTCATTATTCTGATCTCTTTTATCCCGCTCTTTACGATGCAGGGAGTACCGGGAAAAATCTTTGCGCCCATGTCGATGACCTACGGCTTTGCGCTGATCGGGGCATTGATCTACGCCGTGATCTTCGCACCGGTGCTTGGATTTATCACCGCATCGAAGGAGCCGACGACCGGTAAGGAGACCTGGATCATCCGGAACATACTCCGGCTATACGAGCCATCCTTGAAATTCGCCTTGAAATATTCTCGCTTGGCCTGGGTCGGAGCAGGTTTGCTCCTGCTGTTGACGGCGTTTTCCTTTCATTTCATCGGTGGTGAATTCATGCCGGCGCTGGAAGAAGGCAATCTCTGGATTCGCGCCACTCTGCCGCAGGATATTTCCTTTCCACAGGCAGTCGCTATAGCTGATTCCATGCGCGCGACCTTGAGTAAATTTCCTGAGGTAAGCCAGACGGTTTCTCAAGTCGGCCGCCCCGATGATGGTACCGATGTGACCACGTTCAACAATGTCGAGGTCTATACGGACCTGAAGCCGGTGAGCCAATGGCAGGCGAGTCTGCATGGCAATAAGGAAAAGTTGATCGAGCAGATGCAAGCCAGTCTTGCCAAGTATCCAGGCGTGGTGCTCGGTTTCTCACAGAACATTCAAGACAACGTGGAAGAGGCCATGTCCGGGGTAAAAGGCGAGAACTCGCTGAAGCTGTTCGGCAACGACTTTGACGTTCTATCCAGGTTGTCAGAACAAATCCTCGGGGTGATGCAGTCTGTCCCTGGCGTGCAAGATGCCGGGATCTTTAAAGTCGGAGGTCAACCCAATCTCGTCATCCAGATTGATCGAGGCAAGGCGGCACGGTATGGTCTGGCCGCGCAGGACATCAATGCCGCGGTCCAGGCCGCGGTAGGCGGAGCGCCTGTAACACAGATGATCCTGGGCGATCGACGTTTTGATCTGGTGGTGCGCTTTCCGCTTGCGGACCGAAACAATCCGGACGTGATTCGCAACATCATGTTGCCCGCCGCGGATGGCAGCATGGTTCCACTGGGAGAAATTGCCGATGTCACCACACGCGATGGGGCCTTCGCCATTTACAGAGAAGGGGGGCGACGCTATGTCCCCATCAAATTCAGTGTTCGCGGTCGCGATCTTCAAAGCACGATACGTGATCTGCAAGGCCGCCTGGTGAACCAGATCAAATTACCCTCAGGGTATGAGTACACATGGGCCGGCGAATTCGACAGCCTGCAAAAAGAGCTGCACCGTTTGGCTTTCATTGTGCCCATCAGTCTGCTGATGATTCTTGGCCTGCTTTATATCCTGTTTCTCTCCTTCCGAGATGCGTTAATCGTCATGGCAGTAATTCCATTCGGCATGATTGGCGGCGTCTTTTCATTATTAATCACACATACGCCGTTCAGCATTTCGGCGGCCGTTGGATTCACATCTGTGCTCGGATTGAACACACTCGGCGCTGTTGTCTTTCTTCGTGGTGTGCGCCACTCTCAGCATGAACTGGGAGAAGAACACGGGCTGCTGCGCGGCTGTCTTGAAGAGACGCGGCCGATCGTGATGGCGTGCATGTGTGCCGCGCTCGGCCTGCTGCCGGCCGCACTATCGAACGGCATCGGCGCTCAAGCACAGCAACCGCTCGCGCGGGTGGTGGTCGGCGGCATGGCCACCACTTTGTTGGCTGTGCTGTTCGTCACTCCGCTGCTGGCGCGACGACTGCCCGATAACGAGACGTCCGATCCAAACGCCGATATTGGGAATAAAGATCTCTCCTGAACTCCTCGCGAGAGTCTCGCGTAATTTTCCGTGTTGACGGCAACGGTGCTCAAGTCCATTCGGCCAACCAACCCTCCCGCAACAGGCAGTATGCTGGAGAAGGGAATTCGGGGCATGTCGCACGATGCATGTTGCCTGAATTTCTTCTGAATCCGCGCATCACAATTGCGCGTCAAAACTCAAGCCATGGTTCCAGCCCGCGCGCACAATCCGTCCTTTACCCGAACACTTGCCAGTGCTAAGAAGACCATGGTCATGAGCGAAATACTGTATCTCGCCATGGATAGCTTCCGCACCAACAAGGTGCGTTTTGCATTGACCGCTTTAGGTATGGTGATGGGTTCAGCTTCTGTGATTCTCGTAGTCACGATTGGGTTGACGGGGAAGCAGTATGCCATCAATTACATCCAGGGCATCGGCGCGAACATGATCATTGCCGATTACCCAGGTAGCGGCGGTGGAGAGCCAGATTTTCTTACCCGAGACGATTTGACGGCGGTGGAGGAACAAGTTCCAGGAATCGTGGCCGCATCGCCCATGCTGGAAATGCATGATCGCATCAGCTTCGGAGACGGCAAGGTAAAAGATGTCCTGGTGCTCGGCGTTTCTCCTGAATACAGGCAAGTGCGTAATCTAGTCGTTTTATCGGGCCGGTTTTTCGATGATCAGGACGCTATCAGTCACGACAAAGTAGCGGTGGTCACAGTTCCGTTTGCCCAGAGTTTATTCGGCACAGCGAATGATGTTACGAATAAAACCTTTTCCATCAAAGGAATTCCCTTCACCATCATTGGAACATTTAAAGAACGTGTCGATACTTACGGCCAGATGGAAATCGCCAGGCAGACCATCCTTATTCCTTACCCGGTAGCGCGATACTTTACCGGCACGGACGCGGTGAAACAATTGTTTTTTTCCGTGCTCGACTTCAACGATGTACCCCGCGCGCGGGATGAAATTGCGCAGGTGATCCAGTCTCGGCATCGAGTCAATTCGACATACGACGTGAATGAAAACGCGGCGCTGCTGACAACTGTGGAACAAATTGCGAACATCCTGACTTTAGTCTTGCTGCTGGTCTCCGCAGTCACGCTCGCCGTCAGCGGAGTCGGGATCATGAACATCATGCTTGCGACAGTGCGGTCCCGGATTCGAGAGATCGGCATTCGCAAAGCTGTAGGAGCGACGTACCGGGAAATTCAGCTGCAATTTCTTACCGAAGCTGTCCTGATTTCATTGAGCGGCGGTATCGTTGGGACACTGCTGGGTCTCGCCCTCCCGCTCTCTGTTCGCTTTTTTCTTCCTGCATATCTAATTCCCATCTCCCCCTGGTCGGTTGTCATTTCCCTGGGAACGGCGATGCTGGTAGGAATTTTATTCGGGACCTTGCCCGCCACGCGCGCTGCGCAAATGGACCCTGTAGAGGCCCTGAAGTATGAGTAGCTTCGGACAAAAAAATCTAAGCAGGGTGGCCATTTTTCCGGAGCTCATCAACGCCCGCAAGCGCACCAACTATTTCGCGCGCAGCGCGCCTTCCATCGCGAATCAAATCCGGCAACCCCACTCCGCGATAGGCATTCCCCATCAGCCGAACATTCGGCAGTTGTGCAACCCGTGACTCCAATTCCGCAATCCGGTCCAGATGCCCAACAGCATAAAGCGGCAGCGAATCGGGCCAGCGGCGAACGGACGCGATGATCGGCTGCGGCAGCTTGCCTAAAATGTTTTCCAACACATCGAGTGCTAGTTTGGTGAGCATGGCATTCTCTTCCTGCAACAGTGCAGGGGCGGCCGAACCTCCAAAGAAAGCACGTAGAAGCACCGCTCCGGCAGGAACGCGATACGGAAATTTCTGGTCGACGAAGGTACACGCTAACAACGCTTGTTGCGCAAGTGTTCCCAGAACTCTGGTGTCCTGAGCGTTCAAGCTGGCGTCGATCTGTCTCCGTTGCGGAACTAGAAATCCAAATCCACCAGGGATTCGCAGGTTTTTCGCCTGCTCCGCCGAAAAGGCTAGCGCCACCACGATCGCGGAAGATGAATGCTTCGGCAGCAATTCGGCGGCGCATGAATCGAGTGGAGCGAGCAATCGTGCGGTTGGTTTCGCCGGGGTGGCAATCAGCACGGAGTCGAATTTCTCAGGCGCTGGGTCCGCCGCCAGTCGATCAGGAGCTCCGCAAACATGCCAGCAATCATCAGTCCACTCGATTGCTTTGACGGAGAATCCGCGTCGAATGTTTTTCGCGGGAATGTGGGACTCCATGCCTTCGACAAGTCCGGATAAGCCGTTTCGAAGACTAGTGAAAATGGGTGCGTCGGATGTGCCGTTCTGCTTGCGTTGCTGCCGGCCCAGAATCAGACTGCCATGCTCGCGTTCCAGCGCCACGTAGGCAGGCAATACAGCGCGGGCGCTCAAGGTTGCAATATCTCCGCCAAAGACTCCTGCCAGCAGCGGAGCGGCAATTGTGTTCGTGACCTCCGCCCCAAAGTGCCGAGCGACAAAATCTCTTACCGACTCGTCGCGTGGAGTTGTTGAAGCATCCAGAGCGGTAGCTTTCAGTTGTTCCGCAAATTGCGGTTCCCGCAAATAATCCAGCTTTGCCTGCTGGCTGAACAACGGAGAATTCAGAATGCCCGCCAACTCGACAGGCACCATCATTCGCATGCCATCCGGCATTGCGTGCAGTGTGCCGCCTTCGGCAAGATAGGTTTTGCGACGGTCGTCTTGCGAAAAGATTAGTTCAGACTCCAGCCCCAGCTCGATTGCCAGATCACGGGCCCAGGGCTTTTCCGTGACCCAGCTGTCCGGACCGCACTCAATGATGAATCCTTCGCGGCGCTCCGTCTCCACAATGCCGCCGAGACGCTCCGTCGCTTCAAACAAAATGAACTCGACTGCCACGCCCGCCTGCTGTTGTCGAGCAAGCTCATAAGCAGCAGAGACTCCTGCGATGCCTCCCCCGAGGATGGCGACGCGTTTCATGCGGGAGTCGATATTCGCCTAGCGGAAGTCGCTTTGAGTTGCAAGAGTCCCTCGGAAGCCAGTTCCGCAAGCGCTTTGATCAGGAGCGGGGAATCATTCAAGGACTCGGGCCGAAATAACTCCAAGCCCAGCTTGCCCGCCAATTGCTGAAAAGCGATGTCGATGTCGTACAGAATCTCCACGTGATCGCACAGGAAACCGATCGGTTGCAAAACCACTCCTCGATGGCCTTCCTGCTGGAGTGACTGTAGCGTATCTTCGACCGTCGGGCCGATCCATGGCCCACCCGAAATTCCCTGGCTCTGAAACGCGAAACACCAATCGTGTTGGGTAAGGCCATCAGAGGCGAGGCGCTCCGCAACCAGGGCCGCAGTTTGTTTGGCCTCAATTGCATAGGGATCCGGCTCGTGAGACACATTGGCGGGCATCGCATAGGAACGTTCCGGCGCTGTGGGACGAATCGGGCCAGCGGATGTAGCAATCGTCTCCGGAGACTGGTACTGAGAGGGTGATGCATTCACTGCTTGCGCCTGTACCGTCCTGCAAGGAACGCTATGGGCGGTAAACAACACAGGAACTTTTTCGCCGGCAATCTCGCAGGCCTTGAGCCATGTGGGCCGCAGTCGTTCCGCAAAAGCGTCGGCCAGACGAGGATCATTCGCCCATGTCTCGACAAAGTGAAAGCGCAGCGCGTTTCCAGCCTCGGCATACGCGGCGCGGCGATATAGCCCAACACTTGTGCGGGAGTTTTGCGGAGCCATGCAGATGGCGACGGCGTCCGTGACTCCGTCAGCCCGCATGTGGCGGATGGTGTCCGAGATATACGGTTTCCAGTTGCGCATCCCGACGTAAACCGGCAGGTTAACTTTCTCCTGGAGGAGTGCCGCCTCGCGAAGAGTCCAGTCGGTCAGCGGGCTTTTGCCGATCTGGCTATATCGATGCTGAATCTCTTCCACTACATGATGAGGGATTGCCCTGCCGCTCACCACGTTTTTCAGGTATTCAGGAATTTCGTCGACCGTCTCTGGCGTGCCATGGGCCAGCAGCAGCACAGCGACCTTCCGCGCCGTCGGGGCCTCGCCGGCAGTTCCGGATATGTTTGCAGCGATCATTCCATCTCCGCTTGCATCTGCGCGCAGATTTCACGTACCCAGTGAACAACTCGCTGCACATTTTCGACCGGCGTGTCTGGCACGATGCCGTGACCCACATTAAAGATATGTCCCGGAATTCCGCCCGCCCGCCGCAAAACTTCCTCCACACGATCACGCAAGACGATCTCGGGAGCGAACAGCGTAATCGGATCGAGATTGCCCTGTACCGCACAGCCGTCGCCTACGGCTTGCCTGCCAACATCGAGCGGAATCCGCCAGTCGAGCCCGATGACATCCGCGCCAGTTTCGCGCATGCTAGGCAGCAGTGTTGCTGTATTGACACCGAAGTAGATGACCGGCACTCCAAGGGCCTGCACTTGTTGGATCAGGGACTGTGTGATCGGCAGGACGTACTCGCGATAGTCAGTGACGGAAAGCGCGCCGGCCCAGCTATCAAAGATCTGGATGACGTCCGCGCCAGCTTCCACCTGCTGCGCAGCGTACTCTGCGAGCACAATCGTCAGTTTCTGCATGAGAGCCTGCCATGCGACAGGATCGGAATACATCAGGCGTTTGGTTTCGACATAATTGCGTGAACCGCCGCCTTCGATCATGTAGCTGGCGAGCGTAAATGGCGCGCCGCAGAAGCCGATCATGGCCACACGATCGCCGAAGTGTTTCTCTACGCGACGAATGGCTTCCGCAACGTAGCCGAGATCGGCGGTGCGGTCTGTTCTCAGGGCGGTGATGTCTGCCGCTGAACGTATAGGCCGATGCACCACTGGTCCTTCGCCGGCTTGAAACGCAAAGTCCAGTCCCATCGGCTCCAACGGCAGGAGTAGATCGGCAAAGATGATCGCTGCGTCAACATCCAATTTTTCCGCGGCGGTGATCGTCACCTCGGAGGCAAGCTCCGGCGACTTGCATATTTCAAGCAGCGAGTGCGTCCGCCGGACCGCCTGATACTCCGGCATATAGCGGCCTGCCTGCCGTAGAAACCACACCGGCGTGCAGTCTACGGGCTGCCGCAAACAAGCTCGCAGGAATCGGCTGCCGCCGCTCATCGCAGTCTGCGGCGTTTCTGTCGATAGATCTGGCGGCGTAGCGCCATCGAAAGTATTCGCAGTCGATTTCGCCGTGCGATCTGACGTAGATGTGGGAGTGGAAATCTTCAATCTCTCTCCAGAATTTTCAAGAAATCACCTTGAAGCTAAAAGACTAGCATCCCTCGGAGTGTCACAATTAGGCATTGCTACGGCTTTCGAGGAGATCGAAGAAAGCAGGATCGAGGAGACAAGTTGATCCTGCTTGAAACCTCAATTTGACCCCGCAAAAATGCGGGTGCTACCGTAGAAGTTCCATTGCTTCTCCCGTAAGGACCTATTGTCATGTCCACTTCGTCTGCGATGCCCACGACCTCCCCGACTTTGCGCAAAACCTCTTTGAATTCCACTCACCGTCGGTCTAACGCGAAAATGGTGGACTTCGGCGGCTGGGACATGCCGGTGGAATACTCCGGCCTGATTGCTGAACATATGGCGGTGCGCACGCGCGTGGGTCTTTTCGACGTGAGCCACATGGGCGAGATTCAACTGCGCGGGCCGGAAGCGCTGCAGGCAGTGCAGTTTGTCTCGATGAACGACGCATCCAGGCTGAGCGAAGGTCAGGCACAATACTCGGCATTGCTGACGCCCGAAGGCACCTTCATCGACGACATTCTGGTCTACAAATTCAGTCCCAACGATTACCTGTTGGTCGTGAACGCAGGCACCCGTACCAAAGATTTCTCCTGGATCAAAAAACACGCGCAACGCTTCCACTGTCATGTCAGCGACTACAGCGATTACTATTCGCAGTTGGCGATTCAAGGTCCGCGGGCGCTGGCGGTATTGAAGAAGCTGACCGGCGTCGATCTCGAAAAGATCAGGAATTATTGGTCTGTCTGGGGTCAGATCTGCGGCCTTCACAACGTTCTGATCTCTCGCACCGGCTACACAGGCGAGGACGGCTTCGAGATTTACATCCCTTCCGATGAAGCAACCAGCGCCCGCGTGTGGAATGAAATTCTTGAAGCAGGGCGCGAGTTCGATATTCTTCCTTGCGGTTTGGGAGCGCGCAACACTCTGCGTCTGGAAGCTTCAATGCCGCTCTATGGACATGAAATTACGGAGGAAACGAATGTTTTCGAGGCGGGTCTCGATCGCTTCTGTAAGCTCGATAAGCCCGAATTTCTCGGCCAGCCTGCCCTCAAGAAGCTACAACAAAATGGCGATACGCCACGGAAACTTGTCGGCTTGGAGATGATCGATCGCGGCATCGGGCGTGACGGCTATTCGGTTTGTACGCTCGATGGGGAAGAGATTGGAAAAGTCACCAGCGGCTCACCGGCTCCATTCCTAAAGAAGAACATCGCGCTGGCTTACATCCCGCGAGACCGTAGTGAGATTGGCACGGAGCTGGCGGTGAAAATTCGCGGACAGAATGTGCGCGCTCGGATCGTCGAGCAGCCATTTTATCGCCGTCCGAAGAGTCGGCCATAAAGTTTTGTATCAGACACAGAGATTTTAGAGACGGACGCAAGCAGCCTCGCAAGCTCTCCAGCACATACAATAGAAGGTGACGAACCCCATGGCCTATCCCGCTTCTTACCGCTACACACGCGAACATGAATGGATCGACATCGATGGCATCGTCGGTACAGTTGGAATTACGGACTATGCCCAGAACTCGCTCGGCGATATCGTGTTTGTCGATGCGCCATCTGTCGGCGTCACGGTCGAAGAAGGCAAAGTTTTCGGCAGTGTGGAGTCGGTGAAGGCCGTCTCTGATTTGTACTCGCCGGTCAGTGGCATGGTGACGGCTGTAAATGAAGAGCTCGCCACTGCGCCTGAGAAGATCAACAACGCGGCGCACGAAGCATGGATCATCAAGGTGCAGCTTTCAAATCCATCGCAGACAGATTCGCTGATGAACGCCGAGGATTACGAAAAATTCATCTCGGAAGAAACCACGCACTAGCATCTTCGCCGAGGCTTGCTCGCCTTTTGAAGATCGATACCGGAAATACAGGAAAACCCGAACGATGCGCTATTTGCCCAAGTCCCCAGCCGACCGTGCCGCAATGCTTGCGGAGATTGGCGTTCAGTCGATTGGTGATCTTTTTGCCAGCATTCCGGCGGAATACCGGCTCACCGGAGATCTGAATATTCCGCGGCAGATGGGCGAGCAGGAGATTGTAGAATTTTTCCGCAAGGCTGCCGATCGCAACGCCGATGGATATGCGAGTTTCCTGGGTGCGGGCGCGTACCGCCACTATCGCCCGGTGGTGATTGATGCACTGGTGCAGCGCGGCGAATTTCTCACCTCCTATACCCCGTACCAGGCGGAGATTTCGCAGGGTACGCTCCAGGCCATCTTCGAATTCCAGACCATGATCTGCGAGTTGACCGGAATGGAAATTGCGAATGCGTCCATGTACGACGGTTCAACCGGATCAGCCGAAGCCGTCATGATGGCCGCACGCGTTACCGGACGAAATCACATTGTCGTCGCGAACACGGTGCATCCGGAATATCGCGAGGTTTTGCGGACCTATGCGCAGCATCAGGGATTGCCAAAGCAGATCATCGGTTACGGTGCAGACGGTCGTGTAGATCTTAAAGAATTGGAAGCCGCCGTCACCGATCAGACGGCGTGCGTGTTGATTCAGTCACCCAACTTCTTGGGAGTAATTGAAGATGTGACCGCTATTGCGGAGATGGCGCACGCGAAGGGTGCGCTGCTCATCGTGTCGATCGCCGAAGCGCTCTCGCTCGGCATCGTGCGTCCTCCTGTTGAGGCCGACATCGTATCGCTGGAGGCGCAATCTCTGGGAGTGCCCGTCGGCTATGGCGGTCCGTATTGCGGAGTGCTGGCCTGTAAGGAAAAATTCATCCGGCAGATGCCGGGACGCCTCACCGGAGCGACCGTCGATAAACAGGGCCGCCGTGGATTCGTGCTGACTCTTTCAACGCGCGAACAGCATATTCGTCGTGAAAAGGCGACTTCAAATATCTGCACCAACCAGGCCCTGGTCGCGCTGATGACCTGCATCTATCTCACAATTTATGGACGCGAGGGAATGCGCGAACTCGCCGCGCAGAATCTTGCGAAAGCGCATTACGCGTCGCAGATGCTGGCCGCCATTCCGGGAAGTCAATTGCTTTTCGCCAATTCGCCGCGCTTCAATGAGTTTGTCCTGTCCACAAAGGAAACACCCGAGGCGATGAACGCTCAGTTGCTGAAGCAGAAAATCATTGGCGGACTGCCTCTCGGGAAGTGGTATCCCGAACTGCCGAATGCCTCGTTGTGGTGTGCGACCGAGCAGAACTCGCGGGAGCAAATTGACGCTGCGGCCGCCGTGCTCGCAATCGAGCAGGCGGGGAAGCACGCCTCTACAATGGCGTACGTTTAGGTAAAGTTGAGGATTGAATGTCGACGGAAGCATTAACAAGATCGGACGCAGCAGTCTCCAGCAGAAGTACCATCCCGTTCGCCGGAGAACGGCACAAAGTTTCGAACCACCTTAGCCAGAATGAAGGGCTGATCTTCGAGAAGTCCTCGCTTGGAAAAAAAGCGTATCGCCTGTCGCAACTGGACGTCCCTGCCGTGGACGCAAAGGCTCTGCTGGGGAACGTCGCGCGTGAAGATCTTGGCCTCTTGCCGGAAGTCAGCGAGATTGAAATCATCCGCCACTTCACGCGTCTTTCGACATGGAATTACGCCATCGATCTTGGCATGTATCCATTGGGCAGCTGCACGATGAAGTACAACCCACGCGTCAATGAGTTTGTCGCGCGGCTCCCCGGCATCGCAGAGGCACATCCATACCAGCCGGAATCGCTTTCGCAAGGCGCGATGCGTGTCATGTGGATGTTGCAGGATTGCCTGAAAGAGATTACCGGCATGGACGCGATTACACTGCAACCGGCGGCGGGTGCGCATGGCGAGTTCACGGGAATCCTGCTGATCCGCGCGTATCACGCGTCGAAGGGCAATCCGCGCCAAAAAATTCTCATTCCCGACTCCGCGCACGGCACCAATCCAGCGACCGCTGCGATCTGCGGCTATCAGGTGCAGAATTTAAAGTCGAACAGCCAGGGCATGGTTGATCTGGCCGAGCTGGAGCAGTTGGTCGATGAAGAGACGGCCGCACTGATGTTGACCAACCCTTCCACCATAGGCGTGTTCGAGAGTGAGATTCATAAGATTGCCGATGTTCTGCACGCCAAAGGCGCGCTGCTGTATATGGATGGCGCCAACATGAATGCGCTGGTTGGCAAAACCCGACCGGGTGATTTTGGTGCTGATGTTATGCACCTGAACCTGCATAAAACTTTCTCGACGCCTCACGGCGGCGGCGGTCCAGGCTCAGGACCAGTGTGTTGCAAAAAAATCCTGGAGCCTTTTCTCCCCACGCCAGTTCTGGTGGAAAAATCTGATGGCACGCTCACGTTCCACTATGAGAATGCTCAATCCGTAGGTCGCGTGCGCATGTTCTATGGCAACTACGGTATGTTCGTCCGCGCGCTGGCCTACATCCTGGCGAATGGTCCGGACGGTCTGCGCCAGACCACCGAAGACGCTGTACTCAATGCCAACTACATCCGCAAAAAGTTGGAGGATGTGTACGAGCTTCCGTACAAAACAGCCACGCTGCACGAGGTCGTCTTCAGTGACCGACGTCAGGTCCGCAATGGCGTCAAAACAGGCGACATCGCCAAGCGCCTCATCGATTACGGCTTCCATCCGTATACGACCTCTTTTCCAATGATCGTGCCGGGTGCGCTGATGATTGAACCGACTGAGAGTGAGTCGAAGGAAGAGCTGGATCAGTTCATCGATGCGATGCGGCAGATTGCGCGCGAGGCGGAAGAAAATCCCGAGATCATTCTCAACGCGCCGAACGCGACCCGGGTCTCTAGGATGGATGAAGTAACCGCCGCGCGAAAGCCGGTTTTGCGGTGGAAACCCCAGGCCGTACCGACAGCTGTTTCAGAGCCTGCCATGAAATCAGCGTTGATTCCAGCCTCTCCAGCTGAAGAGTATTGATGGTCTCGACTCCGAGCGAGCGGCATTACAAGGTCAGCATGCTCGACATCTCGCGTGGCCGGATGGGTGTCATTCCAGGTATTTCACGGAACCGAAAAACGCAAACGAGATGAGCCCAATTTTTGCGTGTTACCCTAAAATCAATGCGCCCGTAGCTCAGATGGATAGAGCGAACGCCTCCGAAGCGTTAGGTCACTAGTTCGAATCTAGTCGGGCGCACCACTCCAAACTACATTCGTCCAGATCACCGTGAAAAAAAATCACACGGTCGTGTCTGCAGGTGAAGACCCATTTTTCGCGCATCAGGGCCCCTCCGTTATCGGCTGCATCTATTTCTTCCATCGAGTTCAGAGTCAATAGTTCCATTGGCGGTTGAAGACGGGAGACAGAATTTCGGAAACCTGCGCCAGGAGCACGGGGTCAAAAGGTTCCTGATGCCATTCAATGTTGCGCTTCACCATTTCGGGGTCGGCGGAACTAAACATGGTGGTCTGGATTTCGGGGTTCTGGCTGGAAAATTGGAGCGCTACCTTGCTGATGCTTGTACCCTGCACGCGGCAGAAATCGGCAGCTCTTTTGAACACAGCGCGATCTTCCGGCGAAGCCGCATGCCAGTAGGCTGGACCACGATCAGTAAGCAGGCCACTGCCAAAGGGCGAACCGTTGATGACGCCGATGTTCTTCTCCCGCGCAACGGGAAGAAGTTCGAGCAGCCGGGTGTCGCTAACGCAGTAATGGTTATGTATAAGTGCGGCGTCGACTTCATAGTCGCGCAAGATGCGGTGCCACAAATCCATCGGGTAGATGCCGACACCTACGGCTCCAATTCGAGCTTCGTGCTTCAGCGCGTGCAGGGTCGCTAGCCCCTCGTTCAGCGCCCATTCAGTATGCTCGCGGTTGCGGTATTCGATGTCATGAAGATGCATGATGTCGAAATAGTCCGTACCGAGCCGCTCGGCGCTTTCGTCGAGTGATCGACGGATCCCGGTCTCTGAATAATCGAGTGTGTCGTCGCCGTATTTATCTGGGTTGGTGTATTTGCCGATCTTAGTGGAAAGAAAATATCGATCGCGCGGAATGCCTTTCAGCGCCTTACCGAGCACGGTCTCAGAGCGTGTGCCCCCGTAGGCCGGTGCAACATCGAAATAGTTGATTCCCATGTCGAGCGCAACGTGAACGGCGCGGATGGCGTCTGTTTCCTGTACGTCGTGAAAAACACCGCCGAGCGATGATGCACCGAAGCTCAAGCGTGAAACATTCAGGCCGGTTTTTCCGAGAACACTATATTGCATCATCACGATGGGATTACCTCAAATAGATAAACTACGCCAGCAGTTGTCAGCATCGCCACACGTAGATGCACAGCCTGCCTGCTGTGCTGAAATGAAAAATCTTCCGCGAAACGAGAGTGCATAACACGGGACCTGTCTTCAATTTTTGAGTATGTGCGCGACCCCGTTCCGAGAACCAGATTGCGGAGTCTTCATCGCGACGGTTCCTGCGGTACATAAGCCCCGTCGTAGTGTTCCGATCGAAGAAGATCCATCAAAGGCACATGCCGTTCCCAACCCAGCCGCTCCAGTTCGGGCCTCGGCTCAAAGCTCTTCACATAGCCTAGGCATAGATACGCAACCAGGACAACACCGGCAGGAATTCCGAGCAATTTCTTCAAAGCCTCGGGATCGAGTATGCTGACCCAGCCTACGCCGACTCCCTCCGCGCGTGCCGCGAGCCAGAGATTCTGAACGGCGCACACTGCTGAATAGATCACTGTCTCCGGCATGGATTGGCGGCCGAGACCGTGCCCTTGATCGCTCGTCGGGTCACATACTACACAGAGGTTTTGTGGCGCTTCGAGAACACCTTCGAGCTTTAGCCCGCGGTAAAGTTCCGCCCGCTCGCCTTTGTAGCACTCGGCCGCTTTCCGATTCGCCCGCACGAAGATGTCATGCACGGACTTCCGCATTTCTTCATCCCGGATGAGAATAAAGCGCCACGGCTGCATCAGGCCGACCGATGGAGCGTTGTGAGCAGCTTCCAGCAGACGCAGCAATACATCTTCCTGCAATGGTTCGGGTAGAAAGCCGGAGCGAACGTCGCGGCGCTCGCGAATCGCGCGATAGATTCCCCGCAGTTCGCTTTCTTCAAAAGAATTCGATGCACTCGCTACCATGCTCGCGACCACTTCGCGTCTTTATGCTCGTCCTCGCGCAGGCGGGAGTCGACTCCGGCTTTACACTCCAGCAATCTTCCGAAAAGCCAGACCACATCCGATAGCCGGTTTAGATAGGCAATCCCCATCGGAGCCGCGAAAGCGCCGCCCTCCGCGAGGCGGACGACATTGCGTTCCGCGCGACGGCATACCGTCCGGCATATCTCGAATGCCGCAGCTTCGGTGAGTGCTCCGGGGAGTGACCAGTCGGAAAGAATTCCTTCCTGGGCTTCGATCCGATGGACCAGATCGGTAAGCCGATCCACATCCTCGGCGGTGATTTCAGGTGGAGTTTGCCTGCTTTCCGAAGGTGTCGCCAGCGCCGATCCCAGACGGAATAAATCCTTCTGAATCCCCTCCGTCCAGGTTCGGATGTCCGAATTCGTACAGATGCTGCGCGCGAATCCAAGAAACGTGTTTAGTTCGTCGACAGTTCCGTAGGCTTCGACGCGGAGGTCAGATTTCGAGACACGGATATCGCCGGCAAGTGCGGTCTGTCCGCTGTCTCCTGTTTTTGTCGCAATGCTCATAATTCAACTCCTTCGAAAGGGATATCGTTGGGTATTTCAATGGGAACAACCACCGCATGTTCTCTCGTGCGCTGCCATGCTTCTTCCTCCGGCATCTGGGCGAACTGGGTGAGCACTGCGCGAATCACGCCTCCATGCGTCACGACTGCGGCTGGACTTGTCTCCGATTCACCGATCAGAAACTCGATTTCGCGCCGAACGCGGGCTTTGAAGCAGCACGTCTCCTCGCCTTCAGGGAAGTTGCCGTGCGGGTATTCCTTGATCCAGCGATTCGCCTCTCCCGGATCGCGCAAAATTATCTCAGACCACGCCAGGCCTTCCCACCGCCCGAAATTTATTTCGCGCAATCCAGCACGGATGCGGCATTCGACTCCGAAGTGGTCTGCAATTGCCTGGGCGGTTTGCCGGGCACGCTTCAGGTCGCTTGCGTAGACGCTCTCAATCGAATGTTCTTCAAGGTTAGCAATGAGTCTTTCTACCTGCGCCCGACCTTTTGCATTCAAATCCGGATCGGAGTGACCGCAAAATGTCCCTGCCAGATCGGTTTGCGCATGACGTATGAGGAGGAGCCGCGTCATAGGTTCCACACTCCGCAGAAGTAAACCGCAATCTCTGCGAGTTGGTTCGTAGCGCCGAAGCAGTCTCCAGTTACGCCGCCGATCCGCCGCGAATAATAGAAACCAGTCATTAGAGCGAGCACGGAAGACGCGAGAACAGGGATCCAGAATGCCGCACGGAGTAAGTACCAAACGATGGCGATGCTGAAGAGTGTTCCGATGAACAGGGAGGCCGCGGAAACCTTCTGCGCCACTCTCGCCCCCTGGCCATCCTCTTCTCTGGCCGGGCGCAGCCAATAGCTCAACGGCAACATCGTCCACCTGCATAGGACCTGCGCGGAAACGACGAACGCCATCCATCGGCTGAGTGGAAGCGTGGCGAGTAGCAGGAGTCTGGCTGCGATCGAAAGAATGAGCACCAGTGTTCCGAAGCTCCCGATCCGGCTATCGCGCATGATCGCGAGCACTTGCCCGCGATTCCATCCTCCTCCAAACCCATCGGCGGCGTCTGCCAAACCATCTTCGTGCAATGCTCCAGTAGCGAAAATGAGGAAGACCAGCACCAGCAATGCTGTCAGAGGTCGTCCAAGGTGAGGCGATACAAGATGCGACATAACAGACGCGCAAAGTCCGATTGCCAGACCCACAATGGGGAAAAACTTCGCCGCCCGCGCCAAACCGTCCGGATGGAAACGTACCGCCCGCAGTGGCAGCCGCGTCATGAACTGAAACGCAACGTACAAATCCAGAAACCATTGCTTCATGCCTCTGCCCCGCTCACTCCGGCGGAAGTGAAAGTTGCCATTTCGCTGTAGAGTCGCAGCGCGGACTCTATGATGGGCATCGCCAGGACCGCGCCTGTGCCTTCGCCGAGACGCATTCCAAGATTAAGGATCGCCGGGATGCCGATATATCGAAGGAGGTGACGGTGCCCCGGCTCTTCCGAGCAGTGTCCGGCGACAAGATAACTTTTCACGTGGGGCGCGATTGCATACGCCAGCGCAGCCGCGGAAGTGGAGATGAAGCCGTCGCAGAGGATGATCTTGCGATAGCGGGCTGCGCCCAGGATGAAACCTGTCATTGCCGCGATCTCAAGACCTCCAACACAACGCAGAATGTCGATGGGGTCTAGGCTTAACATCGGATTTGGAAAATGTCTCTTCAGTGCCTTCCGAATAACATGCAGCTTGGTGTTTCTGCCGGCGGCATCGAGGCCCGCGCCGCTCCCGGTGACGTTTGCAACCTGTTGTCCGGTAAGCACGGCGGTAATAGCGCTCGCCGCAGTCGTGTTTCCGATGCCCATCTCTCCCACTGCGAGCAAATCCTGGCCTCGATCGTGCGCCAATTGCGCCACATGGAGACCGACTTCAAGAGCAGCCGATAATTCTTCGGCGCTCATTGCGGGCTCGTGGAGCAAGTTGCGGCTGCCGTAACGCACCTTTGCGCGATGTAGATCGGCAACGTCGTTGAATTCCGCATCCACGCCGACATCGACTACGGTCAACTCCGCCTGGTGCAGCCGTGCAAGCACATTGATTGCGGCGCCGCCATTCAGAAAGTTGTGAACCATTTGTGCGGTCACTTCCCTTGGATATGCGCTCACGCCTGCGCAGGTAACGCCGTGGTCCGCGGCGAAGACATACACCGCCTTCTTAAATGGCAACACGATAGCGCCCGATCGAATAGCGTGTATCTGGGCCGCGAGCGGCTCAAGCCTGCCCAGGCTGCCAAGCGGCTTGGTGAGACTATCGAGGCGGCCGCGAGCCTGGTCGAGGTACCGGGGATCGGGAGACACAATCGCAGCCAAAGTTTCGGCGAGGACCGGAAGCGTCTTCATACTGCGGCATCCTTCAGCAATGTTCTGGAGACGAGCATTGGCTGCTGTTGCGGCGGGCAATTGAAGGCGCGCTCCAGCGTCTTCGGCCTGAGCACGTCCGTGGGACTACCGTGCATGAGCGGCTGATTGGGACTGAGCAGCAGAACGGAAGAAAAGGTACCCTCGATCAATTGCAGATCGTGCATTGCCGCTAGAATTGTGACGCCGTCCGCATTCAACGAGCGAATCAGGTCCAGCAACTCCAGCTGACGGCCAATATCGAGGTTCTGCGTTGGCTCGTCCAGCAGCAGCAGCTGCGGTTCCTGAGCAAGGCCAAGCGCAATTTTCACTCTCTGGCGTTCGCCGCCGCTGAGTTGATTGAAAATACGATGACGCAGGCCGCCCACATCCGTCCGTTCGATGGCACGTTCGACAGCATTCCGGTCCTTTGCTTTCATCCCACCCAAAATGCCCAGATAGGGTGTCCTGCCCTGTTCAATGATCTGCTCGACAGTAAACTCAAAAGGCACATCGACCTGTTGAGGAACCATCGCGACCAGTCGCGCTACCTGGTCCCGGCGAAGAGCTCGCAGTTCATGCTGGTTCAGCAATACGCGGCCTGCGGAGCACGGGAGCATGCCGGAGGCGAGCCGCAGCAAGGTTGTTTTGCCAATGCCGTTGGGGCCGATCAGCGCGGCGCATTCACCGCGTGGCAAGGTGAAGTCCATATCCGAGAAAATGGGGCGTCCTTCGTAAGAGAATGAGACTTCAGAAAAGTTGAGCAATGCAGTCATAGGGCATACCCGCTTTTCGTCCGCCGCAAAAGATAAAGGAAGAATGGTCCTCCGATGAAAGCCATCAGGACACCGACCGGAATTTCAGAAGGCGCAAGCAGCGTGCGCGCGAGCGTGTCCGTGATGACCAGGAAGATGGCCCCTGCGAGTGCGGTGACCGGCAGCAGGCGGATGTGGTCCGGACCCATCATCATCCTTGCAAAGTGAGGAACGATTAAGCCGACGAAGCTGATGATTCCCCCAAGCGCAACGGCGGCCGCAGCCAGCAGGGAGCCGGCTACGATAATGCCGATACGCACGTACTCGACACGAAGGCCGAGTTGCCGCGCATACTCATCGCCCAGAGCGAGGGTGTTTAACTTGCGGGCGAGCGGGAACGAGCCAGCCAAAGCAAGCGCAACCATCAATGTTGTTACAGAAAGCTGCGACCAGCGCGGGACACTGATGGCGCCTCGAAGCCAGGAGGCAAGCACGCGCATTCCGAGGCCGTAGTCCTCATCCAGCACTTCCAGAAAATAGGATGAGTAACTCAACATCGTACTCACCGCAAAACCAGCCAGCAAGAGAGTTACGACCGGGGCCTGGCCGTTGACTCTGGCCAGCGAATATACGAGAAGGATGGTGAGCAGCGATCCCGCGAATGCCAGAATTGCCGTAGCGCTGAAGCCGAGCCACGAAAGCTGGGGCACAGCAAACATACCGACGGCGGCGCCCAGCACCGCGCCGCCGGAAGAGCCGATGACATAAGGGTCTGCCAGCGGATTGCGGAACAGACCCTGAAACAACAGGCCAGCTACAGAAAGTGCCGCTCCGACAAGTGCACCGGCAAGGATGCGCGGCAGGCGAATCTCAAAAAGGATCACATGTTGCTCGCGAGAGAGAGATTGATGGCCAAGCAGTGCGCTCATTACAGTTTGGGCAGGCACTCGCACCGCGCCAACAGCAATGGAAAAGAGCATCGCAATCAGTAGAAGGACGAACAACGTGGAGACGATCAGCCCAAGGTGATGCCGAGCGGCGTTCTCGCTGTGCACCTCATCGCTGATCGGGCGAGCAGTTACCACGGCTTCCACGATTCGCCTCCCAAGGTAAGCTTGATGCCGGACCGGAAGGTGAATGGCAGCGCGGGATATCCAAAGGCCTGGCTATAATGTTCGCTCAGCAGATTTTGAAAGCTGCCATAGATATTCAGAAGGTGACTGAGCTGATAGCCTGCGGAGAAGTCGAGCTTCTGGTAGGCTCCGTCGAGGTTGCGATTCGGAAGAATCAAGCTCGTGCCTCCATTCGCGTCGGCTGAAAGGAAGTCGCTGTCATCCCGGCTCCCTACAAGCGTTCCCGTCAGCAGCGCGGAAACACGCGAATGGTTGTAGCCCAAGCCGAAATATCCAGTGTGTGGCGCGCGGCGAAATGGACGCGCTCCGATCAGGGGCGTGTCGATCCCGATTGGCACGTTTGGAAAATTCGGGTTGAAACTGGGGCCGATGGCATCGCTTGAGAACGACCGCTGGATGACGGCGTCGAGATAGGTGTAACCACCCCGCGCAAACCAACCGCGCCCCATCTGGTATTCAATTTCAGCCTCGAGGCCCTGGGCGCGAAACGCCTGCGAATTCACTGTTGCGCCGAACGTGGCCAGGTCTGCCACCGCGGCAGGCACGCCCAGATCGAGAAGGCCTTGCTGCGGAATGTACTCAATACCGTTGGTGAATTCGTTGTGGAAGTAGGTGATGCCAAGTCTGGCGCGTCCGTTGAAAAAATCCTGATCGACTCCGCCGTCATAGGTCCGCGAATACTCGGCGCCGATCTGAGACACTCCGTACTGCGAGATCAGTTGTTGTCCGTTGGGCAGTGCCGCCAGCAGCGTATACAGGGAAGTTGTCTGATCGAAAAGGGCCGGTTCTTTGATCCCCTTGCCGAAGCTGGCGCGGAGTTTGGTGCCGCTGAAAATGTGGGATTGGGCAGGCCGGAAGAGATAGTATGCGAGCGACGCGCGCGGCGTTCCCGCGATGCCGAACAACTCGTTGTCTTCAATTCCACTGCCTATCGTGTAGTAGAGACGGTCCTTCAATTCTCCTTGCAGTTGCAGGGTGTAGCTATAATTGCCCCGCTCTATTGAATTGAACGGTCCGCCGGAGTAACCGCGCTCGTCTTCATATTTGAAGCCAAGCAGTGCCACAAGATGCGGACTGAAACGATAGTCCGATTGCGCGTAGACGAAATCACGATCGGTGGAAGCTGGATATTGGTTGGGATAGGTTTCAACGTATTGATATAAGGCCTGCCCGCTGACCGTATATCCATTCGCTCCTCGGACGGTGACTGGAGCGCCCAGATAGTCGAGTAGATTTCCCTGGCTGTCATATTGCGGTATTCCCGTTGGCATGAAATTCGTAAAGTTGGAGCGCAATCGAATCCCGCCATACCGCAGCAGATCGTGCCAGCGCGGATTCGTCTGGTTGTCCAGGGTTACACCGAAGTATCCATCTTCATTCTGCTGTTTTGTCTCCGAAGGTATGCCGTACAACTCGATGGCGTTTGGCTGACCGGACGCGACCCTGTCATGCCGCAATGTGGCCCGCAGGCTTGTAGCCGGGTTCAGGTTCCATCCGAAATTCGTCGCCAGGGTTCCATTGTGATACTGATTTTTCGGTATATTGTTCGCCGTGTCGAACCGGGAGTAGTCCGCGAAGTAATCGAATCGCCGAAGAATTCCACCCAACGTCCCTTCTTGCCGATAGGTGCCGAAATTGCCGCCTTCGATCTGGTACGTGAGTTGCGGTAGCGCCGTGACGCCGCGAGCGGTGCTCATGCTTACCACTCCCGCGAGTGCGTCCGAACCATACAGGGCGCTGTTCGGGCCGCGCAGCACTTCAATCTGGGCGATGCCGGTCGCGGCGATATTCGCGAAATCGACGGCCCCGCCAATGTCGTTGAGCGGAATTCCATCGACCAGAACTTTGTTCGCGTCGCTGTTGCCTCCCCGGATAAAGAGCTGCGTCGTGCCGCCGGGCGTGCCGCTTTGCGTAACCTGCAGGCCTGGTATCAGCCGCAATGCATCTTCAACATTGCGCATATGCGAGTAATCTTTTCGATCCAGCACAGTTACCGCCGCCCCAATCTGGCCTTCCGGTGTTGGAATTCCAGTCGCGGTCACCGTCACCTGCTGGCTGAGAGATTCAATACCCAGTCGAAGATCTGTTTCCCTCAACGTGCCGGCTGTGATGTTGACGATCGGCGACAAAGCCGATTTGAGAGGTTCAGCGAAAGCTCGTACTTGATAGCGCCCAGTCTTGAAAGCGGAGAACCTGTATTGGCCTTCTCTGTCGGTGTGGGTGGTAGCGGCCACTTGATTGTTGGCCAGCAGCTCCACCGTTGCGTTGGCAACGACGGCTCCAGAAGGATCGGTGATGGTACCGCGAATGGTTGGACTGCTCTCGGCAAAGGCAGCGAAACACATCCATAGAGTGACAGGAGCGATAAGGCCGATGCAGGCGTTTCGTCGCCTGGTGCGAAACATAAGCATGGTTTTCCCCTCGGAAATTCCACAAGGCCGGTCTCCTGACTTGCGCCTCAACAAGCGTCAGCCGCCTTCCCAGAGCGAATGCTCCAGTGGCTTGAAATGGCTGCGCTCTCCGCGCTCACAGTTACGGGGTAGTGGCGGATTTTCACCGCGCTTCCCAGATACCTTGTGGGTTACAGTTGCGGTTTCAAGATGGACGGTCCATCTCAAGGATGAAATTGTTTGGCGAGTTCCTCCATGGCATCAAATGCAACCGGACTGGGAAAATCGATCCGGCCATCCACGTAGTAGACGCGGCCGGTCCTCACCGCAGTCAGGCTGTCCCAGCCGGGCCGTGTGGAAAGATCTTTGAGCGACATCTTCGACCCCTTCACCAGCAGAATTGCTTCGGGTGCGCGCGCGATGACGGCCTCTAGGCTGACCTGCGGCCATTCCTGCGCGATGTCGTCCGTCACCGATCTTCCACCGGCCGCGCTGATCAGTTCCGTAATGAAGGCGTGTTTGCCGATCGTGATTACCGGGTCATACCAGATTGGCATAAAGATGCTCACCACAGGTTTGCCCTGCACGCGTTCGTGAACCGCATTCTCTCTCGCGTGCAGCTTCGCAATGAGTTTCGTCGCAGCATCTTCGCGGTTCAGCGCGTTGCCGAGGCTTTCAATCGAGTTATAAATGCCTGTGATCCCGTGCGGATCGAGCATGAAAACAGGAATCCCATTTTGCTGGAGCTGATCGATGCCCTGGACTTCGCTCAGAGGACCATTACCGATCACAAGATCAGGATGAAAAGACAAGATCGTTTCGATCGACGGGTTCATGGGAAGGCCGATGCTAGGCTTCGATCTGGCCGCGTCCGGATACCTCGTAAAATCGCTGACCGCCTCCACATCGTCGCCAGCGCCCAGCGCATACACGTCGTCCACCACGCTTGGAATCAGACACACCAGTCGGTGCGGGTGGTCGGGTACTGTAACAGACCGTCCGAGTTGATCCGTGACTGTCCGCGAAGCGAAGCAGCGCAGGGAGGCTAAAAGAATCAGCAGAAGAAGGAGTTTCTTCACAGAACCGCCTCCGCTGGCCTTCGCGCCAGAGATGCCCGTTTTACGAAAGACGCCGCAAGGTCCGGATTCGCGCGGAAATGCAAATGGATGTAGCTCGCAAGCACATTCCGCAGGCTGTAGCCTTCCGCCTCCTCGCGTCCAGAGAGTGAGTACCGGACCCGGGAACGAGTTTCCATCGGCCCCGTGATCGCTGCTTCGGAACAATGGAAGCTGTGGCCGCGAGCCGTCGTGCCCTTCTCCCCCAGCAGACAGTCCTCCGTGAACTCAACCTCGGCGTAGCCGAAATGAACCAGCTTGCTGGTCATCGCGATGTGTAGCGGCAAGACTCCCGCCATGGAAAAGGATTCGCCATTCAGAGTTGTGAGGCTCTCGGCCAGATAGATCAGGCCGCCGCATTCCGCGTAAATCGGTTTCCCATCTTCCGCGAAGCGCCTTATTCCGGCCAACAGCCCCCTGTTCTCACTCAGGACTTGCGCATATAGCTCCGGATATCCGCCCCCCAGATAAATCGCGTCCGCATCCTCGGGAATTTGCTCATCGAAGAGCGGGCTGAATCCAATGAGCTCGGCGCCGCATTCGCTTAGAAGATTGAAGTTGTCCTGGTAGTAGAAAGAGAACGCCCGGTCTCTGGCGACAGCCACGCGAATGCGCTCTTCTCGCGCTGAGGATTTCGACGGTCTGGCTGCCGGAATTGCATGCGACCAGCTCTCGCCGTGTAAAAGAAGATCGAGATTCAGATGCGCTTCAGCGAACGCCGCCAAAGCGTCGCATCTTCTCGGCCAGTCGGTCCGTTCGTCCGCGGTATGCAGCCCGAGATGCCGTTCCGGCATGGTGAGATCCAAATCGCGCGGCAGCCAGCCAAGAATCGGCACATTGGAATTCGACGCAATCGCCGGCTCAAGCAGCCGAAAGTGCTGGTCGCCGGCGACGCCATTCAGGAGGATGCCGCCAAAGCGCACGCCTGCATCGAAAGTCTCAAATCCCTTCACCACCGCCGCAATGCTGCGCGAGCTCTTCGAAGCGTCCAGCACGAGTACAACCGGGATATCCAGCAGTTTCGCAATTTCGGCGCTACTGCTCTCGTCTGTTTCTCCGCCGGCGCCGTCGAACAGTCCCATCATGCCTTCCACGACGGCGACGTCGGCACCAGCACATGCCTCTGAGAAAAGCTCCAGGTTCGTCTGCCTGCTCAACATCCAGGTGTCGAGGTTGCGGGAGCTGCGTCCGCAGATGGTTGTGTGATGCCCGGTGTCGATGAAATCAGGGCCGCATTTGAATGGCTGCACCGCCAGTCCACGACGGCGAAACGCAGCCATCAGCGCAAGGGAACAGGTCGTCTTGCCCACTCCGCTGGCTGTCCCTGCAACCATGAACGCGATCATGGCGTCACCTCCAAGTGACCTTTAAGGACAATCGGCAGACCCGCCACCATCAGCAGAACCGTATCGGCCAGCGCTGCGATGCGCTGGTTCATTTCACCCGCTAAATTCCGAAATTTCCTCCCGCTCTCGTAAGCCGGCACAACACTGTTGCCGACTTCGTTCGAGACCAGCACGACGGAAGAAGAAAGTGCTTGCAGGGCGGCACAGAAGCCATCCAGACGTTCATTCAGCGACTCCTCATTGCCCGCCTCGGCTTCGAGAAGATTGGCGGCAAAGAGTGTCAAACAGTCGATGAGGAAAAGCTGATCCGTCGAGTCGTGTTGCTGCAGCACGCGGTCGAGCGCAATAGGCTCTTCAAGGGTCAGCCACTGCGTCGGCCGCTCAGCCCGATGCCGCGCAATCTTCGCGCACATCTCCGCGTCCGACGGTTTGGCGGTCGCAAGAAAGACGACCCGGGCAGCCCGCGAAGCGAGCTTAACCGCGTACCGGCTCTTGCCACTGCGTGCACCGCCGAGCACGAGCGTTACCGTTTTCCGGTACGTCTCCTGCATAGCTGCGCCTCTGGCTGGAAAATGTGTCTCCAGCGAAGCGGGAAGAATTCAAAAAGGCGGCTTTCAGGTACGGCACCGACACGCGGACCGACAAGAACGCTCTCCAGCTCTCCCATCGAAGCTGAATAAAGCCCAGATTGGCATCTGGCCGGTCTCCTGACTCACGCTTCCTCGAAACTAAGCACCTTCCCGAAGAGCAACGCTCCCAGTGGTTGGGCTTCCCAGCCCTCGCTCAGTTTCTCCGCGCTTACAGTTACGGGGTAGTGGCGGATTTGCACCGCGCTTCCCGAACACCAGATGTCTTGATTTATAGCGGCGTCAGGGTTTCATGTCAATTCGAGACGAGCGCCGTTTACCTCTTCGCGTTGGCTCAGAGTCGGACCCAGCTTTGATCTGGAAGCTCCAGTGAAAAGTCTTCCTGCACCAGGCTGTACATGATCTCCAGACCGGTCACCAGGCGCGGACCGGGCCGCGAGAAGTATGCTGTCGCGTTCACGCCATAGACGCGGTTATTTTTCACCGCGCTGATTTCTCTCCATCCATCCGGCATCTCCGTCGCTTTGTATTCGTCCACCGCCATCTTCAGGTTGTAGCCGCAGGGCATCACCAGCACCACTTCCGGATCGATATCCAGGACGCTCTGCCACTCCATGCGATAACTGTCCTCTCCCAGCTTTCCCAACAGATCGATTCCGCCAGACAGAGTGACCATCTCGGGAATCCAATGTCCTCCATTGAACGGAGGAGAGAGCCATTCCAGGCAGAGAATTCGCGGCGATTTTTTCTTCGGACGGCTGGCAATTGCCTCCACTCTCTGTCGCAGCGATCGAACCAATTCTCTGGCGCGGTCCTCTTTCCCGGTTGCTGCTCCTACGCGCTCGATGTCTCCAAAGACGTCGCTGACAGTATGCGGCGTGAGTGACAGCACTTCAGGTTTCGATTTGAGCCTGGAGAGCACCTTGGCGAGATGCGCAGTGCTCACCGCACAAACATCGCACAGATCCTGGGTGACAATTAGATCGGGAGCAATTGATTCAAGCCGTTCGAGATCGACGTGATACAGACTTTCACCGTGCGATGAATATTGATTCACATCGCGATCGATTTCCATTTGCGTGAGTCCGTGTTTCAGAACGGTATCCACGATGATCGGCTTTTCCGCAGCTTCCGCAGGAAAATCACATTCAAAAGTCACTCCCGCAACAGACGGCCCAAGATCAAGCGCGAAAAGAATTTCGGTTGCGGACGGTAGAAAGGAACAAATCTGCATTCGTGTGTCTCCAGAAAAATATACGAGCTGTAAGTATTCGAGACGGATTCCAGCCACAGTTGCCTGGAGTGGAACCAGTCTCGCAGATTGTTTTGTGCTCTCCCAGCGTAGCAGTCTCCGGAGCGGTTACTATAGCCTGAGAAAAGCGCTCTTATAGTCGGTTCCGAATCCGGGGCAGCGCGGAGGTCATTTGCTCTACTGGCTCCTCTACCAAAAATTATTTCCATACTTCCACGCATTCCGTATCTTCCGCTATCTCACGTTCCGGACGGCGTTCGCTACGCTGACGGCGCTGCTCATCGGTTTGCTGATTGGCCCCTTTCTCATCGAAAGGCTGCGCGAGTTTCAGATTGGTCAGTTCATTCGCGAGGATGGCCCGAAAGATCACCAGAAGAAGGCGGGTACGCCGACTATGGGCGGTCTGCTGATTCTGGTCGCGATTCTGGTTCCCACCTTGTTGTGGAGCGACCTGTCAAATCCGTTTGTCTGGCTGGCCGTTCTGGCAACCCTGGGGTTCGGCGGCATCGGGTTCGCCGACGACTATATCAAGATCGTCCACAAGCGGAACCTTGGCCTGACGTTTCGCGCCAAAATGGGGGCCCAGATTGGTGTCGCCGTCCTCATCGCCGTCCTGCTGCTGCTCCTGCATCATGACGGAGAATATTCAACCCGCCTGATGGTTCCGTTTTTCAAATATTTCCGGCCCGACCTGGCCATCGGCACGGTTCGTCACATGCCGCACCTATGGGTGCTTGCCTTTGTTCCGTTCATGTTTTTTACCATGCTGGTATTGGTCGGCTCCAGCAATGCCGTCAATCTGACGGATGGCCTGGATGGTCTTGCTATCGGCTGCATGATCATCGCCGCCAGTGCGCTTACCGTTCTCACCTATGTAAGCGGCAACGTCGTTTTCGCAGACTATCTCGGGTTGCAGCGCATGCCGCTGGTTTCCGAGTTGACCATCTTCTGCGGATCGATTGTGGGCGCGAGCATCGGTTTCCTTTGGTACAACGCGCACCCGGCGGAAGTCTTTATGGGCGATGTCGGTTCGCTGGCGCTGGGAGGCGCGATTGGCACGGTGGCCGTCATCATCAAGCAGGAATTGTTGCTGCCTTTCATCGGCGGTGTTTTCATTCTGGAGGCACTCAGCGTGATGCTGCAGGTGGGCAGCTATAAACTGCGTAAAAAGCGTATTTTCAAGATGGCGCCGATTCACCATCACTTTGAACTGATGGGATGGTCGGAATCGAAAGTAATCGTCCGCTTCTGGATTGCAGCGCTGGTTTTCGCCCTCTTTGCGCTCACTACACTTAAGCTGCGCTAAATTGCCGGCGCGTGTGTAGCGAAGAAATACGGGTGCCCCACATCTCGCTTCTGAGATGTGGGTTTAAGCAGTACGCCAATTCCCCGGGAACATGGGACAATCAATCGCAGAGATCACGGCCGAAAATGAGTGAATTGTGGAATTGAAGGGCAAACGGATACTGGTCGTCGGGTTAGGCAAATCGGGCGTTGCCTCCGCTATCTTTCTGCGGACTCAGGGCGCGCAGGTCACCGTGTCCGATGTGCGCAGCGTGGAAGCATTGGCCGAAGAACTACCGGCATTGCTGGACGCCGGTGTGATGGTGGAAGCCGGCGGCCATGGCCTGTTGACCTTTCGCCGCCAGGACCTCATCGTCGTCAGCCCCGGAGTTCCGCTGAACACGCCGGAGCTGGCGCAGGCCCGCAATTTCGGAACGCAGGTGATCGGAGAACTCGAACTGGCGGCAAGTTTTCTGCGGGGCCGAATCCTTGCCATTACCGGATCGAACGGCAAGACCACGACGACGGCTCTCTGTGGAGAAATCTTCCGCGGCAGCGGTCAACCGGCTCAGGTGGGCGGGAATATCGGTGTCCCGGTGATCTCGCTTGTTTCAGAAAGCAGCGATCAGGGATGGAGCGTGCTCGAAGTGTCGAGCTTCCAATTGGAAACCATTGTGGATTTTCACCCCGGAATCGCCGTCATTTTGAACATTACGCCCGATCATCTGGACCGCCACGGCACGATTGAAAATTACATTGCCGCGAAAGAACGCATTTTTGTGAACCAGACCGCGGAGGATTTCCTCATCCTGAATGCCGAAAATGCCGAGACGCAACATGCCGCCGCCAAGGCGTCCGGCAAAGTTTTCTGGTTCAGCGGTCTTCGTCCTGTGCGGCAGGGAACTTTTGTGTATCAGGATGCGATTGTCTGGCGCGCGGACGAGCAGTCCACAATAGAACCGGTTCTCCCTGTCAGCGAAATCACGCTGAAGGGAGCCCACAATGTTGAAAATGTGCTGGCGGCTGTTTGTGCCGCGAAGCTGGCTGGAATTCCCGCGGAGGTGATTCGCAAATCTGTTGCCGGGTTCCGCGCGGTCGAGCATCGGCTGGAGTTTGTCGCGCGCATCCGCGGCGTCGAATTTTATAACGACTCAAAGGCCACGAATGTGGACGCCACCATAAAGGCCATCGCCGCTTTCCCGGGCGGCATTCATCTGATTCTCGGCGGCAAAGATAAAGATTCCGATTACACGCTGTTAACTCCGCTGCTCAAGCAACGCGTTCGCACCGTGTATACGATCGGTGCGGCGGCTGAAAAGATTGAGCAGCAAATCGCTGGAGCAACGCAGATCATCCCATGCCGGACGCTGGAACACGCTATTGAACAGGCTGCCGCTCAGGCCCAATCCGGCGAAGTCGTTCTGCTGGCGCCGGCCTGCTCCAGCTTCGATCAATTTGAGGACTACGAACATCGCGGACGGTGCTTCAAGCAATTCGTGCTCGCGCGGCAAGGTGTGGAAGCATGGCAAAACGTGTCGGCATAGACAAGTGGCTGTTCATTGTCACGGTGCTGCTGGTCCTCTTCGGTCTTGTCATGGTCTTCTCGGCTTCTGCCGTGATGGCGAAGGAACGATACGGCTCGCCTTATTCCTTTGTGCGAAACCAGGCGGCCTGGGCGCTCCTCGGGCTGCTCGCCATGGTTGTGCTGATGCGCGTGAATTACCGGCGGTTCAATAGCCCGTCCGTGGTCTTTCCCTGCGTGGCGATCACGGTGCTGTTGCTGCTGGGCGCATTTCTCATGCACGACTCCCACCACACGCATCGCTGGATTCGTTTCGGACCGTTAAGTCTCCAGCCGTCGGAAATCGCCAAACCTGCACTGGTGCTGTTCCTTGCCTGGTTCCTGCAGGATCGCGTCGACCAGCTCGATGACTGGCGGCGCGCGCTGCTTCCGGCTGCATTGCCCAGCCTGTTATTCATCGCCCTGATTTTGAAAGAACCCGATCTCGGCACCGCGCTGGTCTGCGCCGCTGTCACCGCTCTGATGCTTTACCTCGCCGGTGCGCGAATGAAGTATCTGTTCCTTGCATTCCTGGCTGCATTGCCGATCCTTTACTACATGCTGTTCCATGTAGCGTGGCGTCGCGCGCGCCTGGTCGCTTTTCTCAATCCGGAAAAAGACCCGCGCGGAACAGGATTTCATATCCTGCAATCTTTGATTGCAGTCGGCGCGGGCGGTATTCATGGCGTCGGTTTGATGGAAGGCCGTCAGAAACTCTTCTATTTGCCGGAACCGCAGACCGACTTCATCTTCGCCAATATCGCGGAGGAGTTGGGCCTGATCGGCACCCTGCTGGTTCTCGCTCTCTTCCTGATGCTGGCGTATCGCGGCCTGCGCGCGGCGTTGCGTTCGACCGACCCCTTTGCCCGTTTCCTGGCTTTCGGCATCACGGCGACCATCATCATTCAGGCATTTTTCAATATCAGCGTAGTGCTGGCGCTGGTGCCGACCAAGGGAATCGCGCTTCCGTTTATCTCTGCCGGAGGCACCTCTTTGTTTTTCACGCTGCTCAGCATGGGCGTGCTCTTGAACATTACTCGGGAGATCGACTGAACCGCATGATAGACCCCGGGGTGCCCCAGGTGCGCGCAGCTCACCTGGGTTCATCTTCCACAAAGATGTGTGATCCTGAGCGCATGACAGAGGAATGTTTGCGTGTTTTGATTGCAGGCGGAGGTACCGGCGGACATGTAATTCCCGCGCTGGCTGTTGCGCGGGAATTGGTGGCGCGCTACCGGGCACAGGTCCGTTTTGTAGGGACGGCAAGAGGTCTCGAAACTCGTTTGATTCCAGCCGCCGGATTTCCGCTTGATCTGATTCGAGTCGGCCAGCTCAATCGTGTGAGCCTGACGACCCAGTTGAAGACAGCGATCGCACTTCCGCTGTCCGTCCTCACCTGCATACGACTGCTCAAAGAACATCACCCACATGTAGTTTTCGGCGTCGGCGGCTATGCCTCGGGTCCCGCGATGATGGCGGCCATTCTGACCCGGATACCGCTGGTTTGTTTTGAGCCAAACGCTGTTCCCGGCATGGCGAATCGAATGGTGGGCCGATTTGTGCATTCGGCTGCAGTGAATTTTCCAGACACTCTATCCTGGTTTCGCAATGCGCACGTTACCGGGATTCCTGTGCGGCCAGAATTTTTCGATCTTCCGTCGCGGGCTGTGGACGCCGCCCCGCAACTGTTGGTCTTCGGCGGCAGCCTGGGAGCACGCGTGCTGAACCGGACCATGCCGCAGATTGCTGCGGCTCTGCTGGAAGCTGTGCCCCGCCTGACTATTCTGCATCAATGCGGCGCGCGGCATCTGGAGGAAACTGAACAGGCATATTTGCAATCCGCCGTGCTGCGCGAGCAATGGCGAAATTCGTGGAGCCTTCAGCCCTTTCTCGACGACATGCCACAAAGGTTCGCCGCCGCCAGCCTGGTGCTGTGCCGCAGCGGAGCGAGCACAGTTGCGGAGTTGGCTGCTGCCGCGAAACCATCTCTACTGGTTCCGTTTCCCCAGGCAGCTGATGACCATCAGCGCCGTAACGCGGAGGTGTTCGTCAAAGCCGGAGCCGCTGTGATGCTGTTGGAGCCGGAACTTACGACGGAGCGCTTGCTAGCGGAGTTGATCGGACTTTTGCGGAACTCGGTGTTGTTGGCAACAATGGGTAATAGCGCCCGCACCCTCGTGCATTCCGATGCGGCGTCCATAATAGCGACCCTTCTCAAACAACAACAGCCCGCATAACGCAGGCTGTTGTTGGATTGCATTCCCGTTTCAGTGACTACCTAGCGACGTCCACCACCGCCGCCGTGGAAGCCTCCTCCGCCTCCACCTCCATGGAACCCACCTCCACCCCCGCTGAATCCACCGCCACCACCATGGAAGCCGCCTCCACCCCCAAAGCTGCGGGAACCGCCGCTGAATCCGCCGCCATAACTACGTGGCGCGCTGTACCCGCGCGAAGCGGAGGAGAAGCCGCGAGATCCGGAACTATTCCCATAGCTCTGTTGGCCGCTGAAGCCTCGGCTAGCTGGTTGGCTATAGCCTCGGCCGGCTCCTTGATTGAAGCCATTCGTACGCGGCAGGTTGTAGGCGCGGGTAACGGATCCGCCGGAATTGAAGCCGCTGTTGCTTTGCCGCGCCATGGAGTTGCCATAGGTATGGTTCGCTGTAGTCGACGTCCGCTGTGCTGTTGTCTCGCGCCCGACACTTGAAGGCATACGGTTGGACGCCGCAGCGCGGTTCGCGCCGTTTACGCCACTGCTGCTACGGTTCCCCGCCTGCATGCCGCTGCGGTTCGATGTGTACTGATGTCCGCGCGCGACGCTTTCATTCGTCATGCCTCGGTTGCTCGTGCCACGGTTCATCTGACCATTGCGTCCGACATTGGAGACAGCACGGAAACCTCTCACGCCATTCGGCCCACGCTGCCCGTTGAAGGTATGAATGTTGTTGACGTTCCGAATGTTGACGACATTGCGGTTGTTCCAATAATGGCCGCCGTGCCAGTAGCCGCCGCAAAATCCACGGCCGAAATAGCCGCCGCCGTAGAAGACGCCGCCATAAAATCCAATGCTGAGCCCCCATGCGCCGGGGTACCAGCCCCAGTACCCACCGCCCCAGCCCCAATAGCCGGGGGTCCACAGTGCTCCGACATACGGGGGATAGGCCCACGCGCCGGGAACCCAATCCCAGGCATCGTCCTGCCAGCCCCAATAGCCGGGGGTCCATTCATACCCATCGCCCGGAATAGGCGGCTGGTCATATGCGTCGATGGGCGGCGGCGGCGGAGCTACGTCCGTGGTTTCCGCAGGCGCTCGATTGTTTGGCTGATCGGTGTTTGGCTGATCATAGTTTTGCGGCTGGTCATCCGGCGAATAACTCTGCTGGGGATCACTGTTGGAATAGCTCTGCTGTCCATTCGGCGGGTAGCCCTGCTGTTGACCGTCTGGTGGATAGTTCTGCTGTGGTGGATAGTTCTGCGGCTGCTGGCTATCCGGCGAGTAGTTCTGCTGCTGCGAACTATCATTGGGATTATTGGAATAGTTGTCATTCTGCGCGAAGGCTGGTGTCAGCAGGATCGAACCCGCCAGTCCTGCTACAAAAAGGGAACGAAGGGTACGCATAGGTACCTCCATCTGCCTCATCCTCCCCGCGTATCCACCAAATTCTGTGGCTTCAGGAGTAGAGGTCCCGGAGAGTTCCGGAGTGGCCGCCTCGCGGTGGGTTCACCTTCCAGACTCTCACAAAACTTAAACGTATTTTCACGGAAAAAGTTGTAGCCATTTCACCACATTCAATTTCCTATACCTTTAACTGGATGCGGGATTTGCCGCCTCGCACCATCTGCGGCGCTATTTTCCACCGCGCCGTCGCTGCTACAGTAGATATCAGGCTCCTTCCTGATGTTCATTCGCTCGCAACGCGTTCATTTCATCGGTATCGGCGGCATCGGCATGAGCGGAATCGCCGAAATTCTGCTCAATCTGGGCCATCGCGTCTCCGGCTCGGACCTGAAACATTCCCCCGTTACCGACCGGCTCGCCGGCCTGGGAGCCACCATTTTCCAAGGCCACGCGGCGTCAAACATTGCCAACGCCGATGTTGTCGTGACCACCTCCGCCCTCAGCGCAGACAATCCTGAAGTGCTGGCGGCGCACGCGCAGGCCATTCCCGTGATCCAGCGAGCCGAGATGCTGGCCGAGTTGATGCGGCTGAAATATGGCGTAGCCATTGCCGGAATGCACGGCAAGACCACCACCACTTCGATGATTGCTGCCGTGCTCGCCGCTGGCGGTCTCGATCCGACCGTCGTCGTCGGCGGCCGGGTGGAGGCGATGGGATCGAGCGCGCGGCTGGGACGCTCGGAATACCTGGTAGCCGAGGCGGATGAAAGCGACCGATCATTTCTCAAGCTCTCGCCGATTCTCGCCGTCGTCACCAATATCGACCGAGAGCACATGGACTGCTACCGAGACATGGAGGACGTGGAGCTGGCTTTTCTCGACTTTATGGACCGCGTGCCATTTTACGGCGCTACCGTGGCCTGTCTCGATGATCCAAAACTCGCTGCGCTCTTGTCGCGTGTCCGTCGCTGCGTGCTGACGTATGGCCTGGCTGTGGAGGCCGCCTTCCGTCTGGAAATTCTGGCGTCGCAGAGTGGCCGTCAATCTCACTTTCTCGTCCACCACAAGGGCAACGCGCTCGGACCTTTCACACTTTCCGTGCCGGGCCTGCATAATCTCAGGAATGCAACGGCTGCAGTCGCAATCGGGACGCAACTCGGTATATCCCAGGACAAGATCGCTGCCGGGCTGGCGGCATTCGGCGGAGTGGAACGCCGCTTCCAGCGCAGAGGAGAGGCCCGCGGGGTCACCGTGATCGACGATTACGGTCATCATCCGACAGAAATTTGCGCCACGCTCGAAGCCGCTCGGCAATGCGGCTACGGACGCATCCTGGTTCTTTTTCAGCCGCATCGCTATAGCCGGACGCGCGATCTGCTTCAGGATTTTCGCCGCTGTTTCGACGCAGCCGACGCGGCCTGGGTGCTCGACATTTATGCTGCTGGCGAAACGCCCATCGCCGGCGCGGATGCACACGCCGTCGTCAAGGCGATCGACCGCCCTGAAGTTGTTTACGGTGCTTCATTTGAGGTTGCTGTCGAGGAGATTGCGCGGATGGCCAGGCCCGGCGATCTGGTTCTGACCATGGGCGCGGGAAACATCCATCAGGCGGCGGCCATGGTGCTGACGGCGCTCGAAGCGGCAAGCGGGTCGTTGGTTGGCGCGGGACAAAATCCGCAGAAAACCCGAAAAAACACGGAAAAACCCGAAAAACTTGAGCTCATCCGTTAAGAACCGCGTTATATTCAAAACGGCGACTCTCACGACCAGCTACGGCCGTGCGAAAAATCACAGAACGCGGAAAATCAGCAGGGCTGCTCGAACCGGAGCAGGCCAACGATCTTTCTCGTTCTCAGCGGTACGCGGAGACAGCGGACATTCCTGAGACAGTATTGGAAGAAACGGCCAATGCGGAAGCAGGCGAGCCTTTTCTACGCGGCCGCCAGCGCGTGCCGGTGCGTCGCCGCGGCGGATCGAGATTCACCTCAAGATTTTCCTGGAAGAACCGCTGGGTCCGCATCGCGGCAATTCTGATTGCGATCGCGGGTCTCGGCCTTGTGGCCGCCGCAACGTGGGGAGCAAAATCCGTGTTGCTGCACAATTCGCACTTCCTTCTGCGATCAACGGAAAATATTCAAATCTCCGGCAATCGCGTGGTCGCCACCCGGGATGTTCTCTCATATTTCGCACCGGACATCGGCCATAGCATTTTTCGCGTTCCGCTAGCCAAACGTCAATCGAGTTTACAGCAGATCCGCTGGGTTCGGCGGGTAACCGTCATGCGGTTGTGGCCGGACCGGCTGCGTGTAAGCGTGCTGGAGCGAACGCCGGTGGCCTTCGCCCGCGATGGAGACAGCGTACGACTGGTGGATGACGACGGCGCTCTGCTCGACCTGCCGAATGCTGCCGCTCAACACTATTCCTTTCCTGTGCTTACCAGCGTTTCCAGTTCTGATCCGCTCTCGGTTCGAGCGTCGCGCATCGAAATCTATCGACAATTTGTTCATGCGCTTGACGCGGATGGCGGACACATCTCCACCACGCTGAGCGAAGTCGATCTGTCCGACCCGGAAGATGTCCGCGCCATGTTCACCGGTGGAGCGCGCCAGCCGCTGGTACATTTCGGCGATGCGGATTTCCTCCAGCGTTATCGCGCCTACCAGGGGCATCTCGCGGAGTGGCTGCAGCAATATCCTCAGCTGCGGTCCGTGGATATGCGCTATGGCAGGCAAGTGGTGCTCGACACCGGCACCGCTGCACAGTCGCCGGCAGTATCGCTTGATACGGCGGAATCCGCCAGCAGCACGGTCCCGGCGGCGGCAGGTGCGAGCGCGGCGGCGGAAGCAGTTCCGCATCGGGCAACGTCGATTTCCAAAGCGAATGCGACAAAGAGTAAAACAAGAATAGAGTCTGTAAAAAAGTCAACGCCAGCAAAGCATCACGCCACGATTCACAAGCATGTGCCGCGGCGCGCGCCACAACGCGGGCACCCGGTACACGATCCCATCATGCACGTCGTGCATGGAAGATAGCTGAAGCAGCGTAGCTGAAAACATTCGAGCAGCGGAAACGGAGCGAGATGCCGGAACGGGAACAGAAAACCATAGCGGTCCTCGACGCGGGCAGCGCCCGTGTGCGCGCTCTCTCCGGCGAAATCGTCGATGGCGCGATTCGCTATCGCGGCCACAGTGTTGCGGATGCGCGCGGCATAAGACGCAGCATCATCTCCGATCTCTCCCCCGCAACAGAATCTTTCGATGATGCATTTCAGTCTGTCGAAGACTCGACCGCGACTGAGGTTGCCAGTGCGTCTGTAGGAATCGGCGGCTCTCGCGTCCGCGGAGTGACCAGTCGCGGCGGCATCCTGCTCGGCAGCCGTATCCGGGAGATCACCCGCGACGATGTGCGCGCAGCCGTCGAACGGGCGCGCGAAGTGCATCTGCCTCCGGAATACCGCGTGCTGCATCTGCTGCCCCAGGATTTTCTGGTAGACGAGCAGGATGGCATTCTCGACCCGGTCGGCATGATCGGCGGCACCCTCGAAGTCAATCTGCACATCGTGATGGCGCCCGCGAGCACGATGCAGAATGTAGTTACCTGCGCAAACAAGGCCGGTGTCGAAGTTTCAGACACGATCTTCGAGGCGATTGCCGCGGCCGAAGCCGTGCTGACAGCCGATGAGCGCGAGCTTGGAGTTTGTGTGCTCGACATTGGCGCCGCATCGACCGAGGTCGCCGTGTTGTTCGAGGGCGCCGTCGTGCATACGGACTCCTTGCCGATCGGCGGCTCTCATTTCACCAACGATCTTGCCGTGGTGCTGCGCGTTCCGTTGCCCGAAGCCGAGCGCCTGAAGCTGCAGTATGGCCACACCATTGTCACGGCGATTTCGCAATCGAGTGAAATTATGGTCCTGGCCCCGGACGCAGGAGAGGGACAGTACCGCCAGATTCCGCAGCGGCATTTGAGCGAAATTCTCGAGCCGCGCGCGCGCGAACTGTTTCAAATGCTGCGCAATAGTCTGCGGCAAGGTGGAGTTCTGGAAGCGATGGGTTCAGGGTGCGTTCTGACGGGCGGCGGCGCGAAGCTGCCCGGAATGGCCGAGCACGTCGAAAATATGTTGCGCACTCCGGCCCGCATCGGCACGCCGGTTCCGCTCTCTCGCATGCCGGAGGAACTGGTAGATCCGGAATACGCCACGCTGATCGGGTTGTTGTTGTATACCCATCGCGTGCGCGAACAGCGCATTGCGGAAGATGTCGGCGTCGGCGCAAAATTGCGGGCGATTTTCGCGGGCAGCATTTAATTACGGCAATGTGGAGCAAGGACAATCCAGTCAACGGCGGGGAAGCAAACGAACTTGAGGGGTTCCGAACCATGAATGAAATTATGATCGAGATGATGAGCGATACCAGTCAGCACAATCACACACCGGCGATGGCAACCGATGACAACCTTCGGATTCAATACCAGGACGAGGTCCCGCGCGGCGCAAAGATCAAAGTAATCGGCGTAGGCGGTGGAGGCGGCAACGCCGTCAACCGCATGATTGAAGCCGGGGTGGAGGGCGTAGAGTTCATCGTTGCCAACACCGATGCGCAGGCCTTGCGCTCTTCGAAAGCTCCGGTGAAGTTGCAGCTTGGCATGAAGCTGACCAGCGGCCTGGGTGCGGGCGCGAATCCCGACGTAGGACGCCGTGCCGCTATTGAAGATTCAGAAAAAATTATTGAGGCCCTCGAAGGCGCGGACATGGTGTTTGTGACTGCCGGCCTCGGCGGCGGCACCGGAACCGGGGCTGCTCCGGTCATCGCTTCGCTGGCAAGCGAAATGGGCGCGCTCACCGTGGCTGTCATCACCCGGCCATTCGCATTTGAAGGAAAGCGGCGTTTATTGCAGGCCGACCGCGGCGTGGAAGAGTTGCTCGAAAGCGTCGACACCATGATCGTCATTCCAAATGAGCGGCTGCTCAAGGTCGCCAAGGATGCAGGCTTTTTCGAATCCTTCCGCATTGCGGATGACGTACTCCGCCAGGGCGTGCAGGGAATTTCCGACATCATCACGATCCCCGGAATCATCAATCGCGACTTTGCCGACGTGAAGACGACGATGTCCGGGATGGGCTACGCGGTGATGGGCACCGCCATGCGCGGCGGTCCCAATCGCGCGACGGAAGCCGCTCACGCAGCCATGTCTTCGCCGCTGCTCGAAGAGGGAGCGATCGACGGAGCACGCGGCATTCTCATCAACATCAGCGGCTCCAGTTCCTTGAAGCTCAGCGAAGTGAACGAGGCTTCGACGATCATCCAGAATTCCGCGCATGAAGATGCCAACATTATCTTTGGCGCGGTGCTTGATGAATCACTCGGCGATGACATCAAGATCACCGTTATCGCAACAGGTTTTCGGCCCGAGTCCTCGCCAGTACCCCACGAGCGACTCCAGCAACCATTCGCGGCTTCATCTGCAGAGCAAGGCGCACAAAGTGGGCGCAAAGCGTCGTATACCGGTGGTGCATCCTCGATGAAGCCCAGGTTCGCCAGCGAAATGGAGGAGGAAACCACGCAAGCATCTCCAACAACCGCAACTTCACAAGATTTGAATAAGTCGCAGCCGGGTACACGTGTTCCTTCGGTGCAACAGGAGGAAATGGCACCGGTGGTGGCGCAGACTTCTTCCGCCGCAGTTCAGAATTCGGGTACGCTGAAAGCTGCGGGCCGCGAACGTGGGTTGACGGAAAGCGCAGACGTCGAGGACAGGCAGCTTGACGTCCCGGCTTATCTGCGCCGCAATGAGCTGTCGTAAACCGCAGTCGTCTTTGTTGCTGGATTCGATACATTTGTTTAGCGGCGTCCCGATCGAAATCTTGACGCCGCCGAGGCGAATTCTACAATCATGCTGTTGTACGCGTGGCCCCCAATGAATCGCATAGGTGCAGTCTCAATGAAGTTCCCCCTCATTCTTCGCTTGGTTTTTCTCTTTGCATTTGCTGTGCCCTCTGCCTTGCAGGCTCTTCCGGCGGGTGTCGACACGAATGGAAGCATCGCTGCGGCGACCGTGCATCCACGGCGCCACACTCTGCATGTCCGCCATCGTTCCAGAACTCGTGCGTCCCTGCACAATGTGACGGGGCACAGGTCAAGCGCCACAAAATCCGCTGCCTCCGTTCGTCGTGCACCCCATTCGCACCGCCGCGCTCGCTTCCGGCGGCGTCGCTACTATGAGCGCTTCAGCGCCAGCTCCTATGCGCAGGATCAGACAGTAGGAGACGTTACGACCGGGGAGGATCCCATCGTGCGTCAGGCTGCCGTCGCCGCGCTTGGCGACATGAACGGAACCGTCGTCGTCATCAATCCCAACAACGGCCGCATTCTTGCCATGGTGAACCGGCATCTTGCGCTATCGAGCGGTGCGGAACCGTGTTCGACGATCAAGCTCTCTGTCGCCCTGGCCGCTCTCGAAGAGGGGATCGTCACTAAGGACACACCCGTCAACCTGGGCGGTCATTTCCATATGACCCTGACGGACGCGCTCGCGCACTCGAACAATCTCTACTTCGAGACTGTCGGCCGCCGCCTCGGATTCGACCGCGTCAAGTATTACGCGAATATGTTCGGGCTCGGAGAACTTGCCGGCTACAACATTCCCGGAGAGCAGCTTGGAGTCTATCCGGATCATCCGCTCGCGGACAACATGGGTGGAGTGGGCCGGATGTGCTCGTTTGGAGAAAGCGTCTCGGTGACGCCGTTGCAGTTGGGCGCGCTTGTTTCCGCGATTGCCAACGGCGGCACTCTCTATTACCTGCAGCACCCGCAAACCCCGGAGGAAGTGGCCGACTATCAGCCTCGCGTGAAACGTCAGTTGAATATAGGTCCGCTCATTCCATCGATGAGCGTCGGCATGGCGGATGTGGTGAAGTTCGGCACCGGACGTTCCGTGCTGGCGAACTTCAAGGAGTTCCCAGTTTTAGGAAAAACCGGCACCTGTTCGAATAATGGAACGCGACTCGGCTGGTTCGGCTCCTACGCCGACACTCCATATGGCAGGCTGGTCACGGTAATTTTCCTCGAAGGCGGACGGCCCACCTACGGCCCGAAAGCAGCGGAGCTCGCAGGAATTTTCTATCACAATTTAGAAGAACAGAATTATTTCATGACGATGAGTCCGGCGCATCCGGTCACGGATGAGCCCGCCGCGCTGGCGACCCGTTAAATGACAACCGGCATACACGTATAGCAGAGGAGTCATTCTGAATGAAGCGCAGCGTAGTGAAGAATCCAGAGGAGATTCGCTTCGGTTGCGCCGTCAGTGTCTTATGGATTCTTCACTGCATCAGAATGACAGAATCTAATTCTTCCGCTCCACCAGATAGCGGGCGACCGCCTTCAGTGGCTCCGCGACTGCGCCAAACCCACCCAGTTCCGCAAAAGCAGAATCGATCAACTCCCGCGCATCCCTCAAAGACTTTTCGATGCCATAGACGGCAGGCCACGTAGCTTTCACAGTCGCAGTATCCTTGCCCGCGGTTTTTCCCAGTTGCTCAGAACTTTGTGTCACGTCCAGCACGTCATCGACAATTTGAAACGCGAGCCCGGCATGTTGCCCGAACACGCGCAAATGCTCAACGGCGCTGTGATCGCCGCCCGCATAGATGCCGCCGGTAACCAGACTTGTCGTAATCAGCGCGCCGGTCTTCGCCCTGTGAATCGCTTCCACCAATCCCGCCGTGGGTGTCTCGCCCTCGCTCTCAACGTCCATCACCTGTCCGCCGATCATGCCATCGACCGTGCCCGTGGCCCGTGCAATTTCCGCAACGATTGAAACCACGGCCGTTGACTGGCAGCGCAATCCTGCCAGTGTTTGGTAAGCCAGCGTTTGTAATGCATCTCCGGCGAGGATCGCAATGGCCTCACCGAAAACAACGTGGCAGGTAGGCTTCCCGCGCCGCAGGTCGTCATTGTCGAGAGCCGGCAGATCGTCATGAACCAGCGAGTAAGTATGCAGCATTTCAATCGCCGCTCCCAACTCCTCCACTCCGTCGGGAAGCTCGTCCTGGGCCCGCACCATGCGAGCGGCCTCCATGCAGATTGTAGGGCGCAGCCGCTTGCCGCCGGCGAAGGTGCTGTGGCGCATCGCCTGGTGAATGGAGGTTGGCATTGCATCGGCGCGCGGTAAGAGACGGTCGAGCGCGCGATCGGTCCGCTCCGCACCGGAGCGCAAAATCTGTTGAACATCGAGGGACATAGATTTCATCATATCGATGCACTTCATCATATCGAAGGTGAGTTCGTGCGGTGGCAGTCCAGGATGATTGGCTTTTATGGAACCAATGTGAGCGTGTGCGCGCTGGCCGCTCGCACGGCTGCATCGCTGAAGGGCAATGCGAACGTTGTGCCCGCATACCAATAGGGCCACTGATCTCTATAGTGGGGACTGAGCGGATCGCCCGATTGGCCGATGACCAGATTCAGCGTGGAGTGGTCGAGATTCGAAAAGTCCACGGTCAGCCGCTCCGAAGGTCCAAACGTCCGCGACACCTGCTTGACGGTTGTTCCATCGCCGGACTGCGGATGAATGCCGGTGCCGGTCAAGCCGCGCAGCCAGGGAATGCCTCCATACAGAGGATGCTCCACTTCCACGGGATGCACATTGCCGTAGTGCCAGCCGCTCAGCGCAAGTGGCGCACGCAGCGCCGTCATCCCACGGTCTACGGCTGCAGCCAGAAAATCATTCCAGTTGCTGTACTTCGTTGGTAGCCAGCGGCGCGATTGATCGGAGACGATTTCCTCCTCGACAAACGGCGACTCATACCAGCGATAGAGCTTCCACTCATCTCCCAGCCGCGGCTGTAGCAGCATGGGCCACAACGCCGCGCGCGCGGCATCGACGATGGTCGCCGCCGGACTGGGGACGGTAACTTGTCCATCCCAGGAGCGCATCAAATCCGCAGCCTCCCGCAGCCGTCTATTGGGATGGTTCGCGTGATCGATCGCGTACGTGAATCGCTGTGCCAGCTCATGATCGAGTGTTGAGTAGACATCATTCTGCAATGCGAGCATATCCGCAGCTGACAATTGAGGTTTGCTGGCCAGCACCTTCCAGATGCGCTCATTGCGATATGGAGATGCCCAGTCGAGCGTGAGTGGGTTAGGATCGTCATCGCGGGTCACGCGTGAATTTGCAGTCGCCAGGATGCCGCTCGGCGGATTGTAAACCGAAGGCATCTGTTCGAATGGAATATAACCCTGCCACTCATGGTTTTCATCGGTGATTGGAACGCCCATCAGTCCGCCGGGCCTCTTCGGCACCTTTCCGACTGCCTGATATCCAATGTTGCCGTCGATGTCGCCATACACGGCATTCTGCGGAGGACCGCCAAACTGCGCGAAGGCGGCGCGGAACTGCTCCCAATTCTGGGCGCTGTTTACTTCGTAAAACGGCAGCGTCACGGTCGCGGGATCGTAGACCGTCCAACGCAAAGCCAGAGCGCGCTGTTCCTGCGGCAGCAATGGGGTCACGATGGGGCCGTGGGTGGTCCGCAGTACGGACAGCGTCACATCCCGGCCGCCGCGCACGTGAATCACCTCTTGGGCATGAGTGAACGGCCGCCATCCTTGCGCTGTTTTATATTCATTGCTGCGCGCCTGCTCGACGTAAATGTCCTGCACGTCCGCATAGAGCAGCGTAAATCCCCAGGCTATGCGGGCATTATGTCCAACAATGACGAACGGAATGCCAGGCAGCGTAACACCCGCCACGTTAAAGTCTCCGGCGGTGAGTTGCGCTTCATACCAGGTGTCGGGAATGGTGTGGTCCAGATGCATGTCGTTCGACAGCAGCGGCATTCCGGTCGTGCTGTGAGCTCCGGAAACTACCCAGTTGTTCGAACCGGGTGTGCAATCGCGACAGTCTAGTACCCGAGAAGATGGTAGCAGCTTTTCGAGATGCAGAATGTCCTCGATGCTTCTTTTTACGCCCACCTGCGAAGGATCGAGCGGAATCTGCGGAACCACCTGCGGCGCAGTGATGTCCGGTTCGGTGGCAATCGGCGGATGATCGCGCCACGAGCCAACCGGATATAAATCCTGTATCAGGATTGGCCAATGCAACCGCGCCGCAATTTTTTCGCGCGCCAGCTTCGTGGGAAAATCCATGCTCAGGGACTGGTCCAAATTTAACGCCGTCAGCACCGAATCCAGCGGCTGCCATGGCTTCGGATGATAATGGAGCAGGCGAAACTCAGCGGGCAGGTGATCCTGTGCCTGCGTAATATATGTATTCACGCCGCGCGTGTAGTCGTCCAGAAAATGACGGTCTTCCGGAGACATTGCATGGAGCGCTTCATCTGCCGCATTGCGGAGCTGGAGGATGCGCTGCGTACGATCATGTTCGACCGCGCTGGGACCGAGTATTTCCGCCAGATCTCCGGCGGCATAGCGCCGCAGCATGTCCATCTGCCACAGCCTGTCCTGCGCGGTGACGTAGCCCTGCGCCACAATCAGATCGTCGATATTGGCGGCTGTGATGTGCGGGACACCGTGCTGGTCGCGGCGTACGATAACGGGCTGCGACAATTCGGCCACCCGCAGTTGCCCATCCAGCTGTGGCAGAGAAGTGCGCATGGCATGTTTCAACCACAACATCCCGCCCCAGCAGAAAAGAACCACCAGCAGCACGACAAGCACGCCGGTCAGGGCCAACCTAGCCGGTCGACTATGAGAAATTGATTTGCGCGGGGACGTCGACCATGCGGTTGCCATGCGGTTTTCAGTCTAGCAGGGGAGTCGTTGGCGGAAAGCGAAAGCGGTCCTCGCGTTATTGGAGTGCGAGCCTGCTTTCCTGAGCCGCATGCAACAATCCTGCAGCTCTGTTGGAAGTGCAAGGTCCTTCACTTCTCTACGCTCAGTTCAGCATGACAATCTGCACCGTTAAACTCGAGACCAAACATCTGGGGACACTCGCATGATTCCCATTCTTGACAACGATACGATCCTGCTGGAAGATCGATTCACTTTGTAAACGCGTCCTAATCTGCGATGAAAATTACTAAGCGCACATCGCGGAGAAATATAGCTAGTACGCTGCCATTCCATAATAGGCAGACACATTCGCGTATTCTGGATTATTTCTGAAGAATGGATGGTGCGGTAGAGATGGACGAGAACAGAAGAGAGTTCCTGAAGACGGGGTTAAAGTCGGCCGTCGTAATCGCAGCCACTGAGCGCCTCGGCGCATGGCACACGCCACGGATCGTTTTGGGCGCGAACGATCGGATGCGACGGCCCAAACTATGTTTCCCAACTGCGCCGCGTGATCGACTGGCGGTCACCTCTTATCCGTTTCGCGCCTACATCGACGCACCGGCAAATCGGCAAAGAGATCCGAGCAAACCTGGTATGACCTTGCTGGAGTTTCCCGCGCGGATGGTGGAAAAGTTTGGAATCTACAATATCAACCCCGTCATTGATCACTTTGCATCAACTGATACCGCCTACCTCGAATTGTTTCGCGAAACAGTCTGGAAGGCTGGCTCTCATATCGTAGATTTCGGTCTGGATGGAAGATCGTTCTATGGCCCGGATCCCGACGAACGGGAGAAAAGCATCGCCTACGGCAAAAGGGGAATTGATATCGCGTTGGCCATCGGCTCTCCCAGTATTCGACAACATCTGGCGGCGCGGCCCGGCGTCCCGCCCAACGTGGGCCTGGCTGCGGAAAGCCTCGGCAGGTTAGCCGAGTATGGCTCTAAGCAGAACATCGTTGTGAATTTGGAAAATGACGCCGCTATTTCTGAGAGCCCTTTCTTTCTCGTAGAGGTTATTGAGAAAGTCAATGATCCGTATCTGCGCGCCCTGCCGGATTTCGGTAACTCCATCCGCGGGCATGATCAGGAATACAACGAACGAGGTCTCAGGGAGATGTTTGCGCATGCTTTTAACATTGCTCACGTCAAAGAGCGTCTCCGCGTCCAGGACGGTCGAGCATATCACGTGAATTTACCCGATGTGTTTGCAATCGCGCGCGCAAACTCTTATCAAGGATATTTTTCCATGGAGTTTGATACCCAGACAAACGACCCTTATGAGGGCACTCAGAAGTTAATCGATATGACCTTGAAATGCTTGTCCTCTTAGTAGCCTGCCCGATGACTTGTACTAAGGATAATCAGCGGATAATCAGCGTAGCGCAATTATCGATGTCGATAGATGAGAGCCGTCGGTGGTGTGGAGAAGTGCGAACTAGCGTCCCCAAAGGGGAGGTCTGAGAACATGAAACCGATAATATTCCCACTTCTAGCCTGCACGGCTCGTATGCGGCGTGGGATCAGCGCAATTTTTGTAGTATGCCTGTTTATTCTGATCTCGATTTGTGGTCTGCACGCACAACAAATCACGGGAACCATCGTGGGCACCGTCCACGATGAGCAGGGAGCAGTCATTTCGAAGGCAACGGTAAAAGCCACCGACGTCGATACTGGCATCGCCCACTCGACAGCCTCGGATGATCATGGCGATTACAGAATTCAATATCTTGCCATTGGCAACTACGTTATAGAAGTAACCGCGCAGCACTTCAAAACACTTGTGCAGCCGAATGTGGTTCTGACTATCAATCAAACCCAGCGAGTAGACGCCACGCTAACCGTGGGTACTCAAAATCAGACCGTTACAGTATCTTCAGCGCCGCCTTTGATCAATACGAGTACAGCGGAGATTGGGCGCACGGTGGAAGCGAATGAAATCACGGGGCTTCCTCTGGTCAATCGCGATGTCTATCAGCAACTCAGTCTCACACCCGGCGTGCAAACCTCAACCGGTATCTCCAGTAATTTTATTTTTGGACTACCGTCTCAACAGACCGGCATCAATGGTGATTTTGATACATACGTGGGCAGTACCACCTACTATCTGGACGGCGGTCTCAGTATGGGCGGACTACGGGATACCGGGAACACGATGCCAAACCCGGATGCGCTGCAGGAGTTTCGGGTTGAAACTAGTAACTATAGCGCCCAATTTGGCCGCTCTTCCGCCGGAGTCATCTCCGTAGTGACCCGGTCGGGCAGCAATCTGTTTCACGGATCGGCGTTTGAGTTTGTTAGGAATACGGCGCTCAACGCCACACCCTGGAATTCGACCACGAACGCACCCTACCACCGGAACCAGTTTGGCGGAACTGTAGGCGGCCCCATTATCCACGATCGGACATTTTTCTTCTTTAGCTATGGAGGCCTGAGACAAACAGCCGGCAGTTTTCTGAACGGCGCGATCGTTCCGACGGCACTTGAGCGCACGGGTAATTTTTCTCAATCGACCGTAAAACCTGTCGATCCGGTGACGAGGACGGTATACGACTATAACGGTGTACCCGGATGGATTCCACCGAACGACCTTGACCCTACGGCGCAGAAGATCATCAACCAGTACATTCCGCTCCCAAATGCTCCGAATAATCAGTGGAAAGGATTCTTTACTTCACCTCTAACTTCTAATGAATATCTCGGCAAGGTCGATCATAATATTTCGGCGACTAATCATTTGAACGTAAGTTATTTCACAACTCAGACGACATATAATTTCCCCACAAGCAGCCAGTTAATCTGGTCAAATCAAACAGACTTTTCACGTCAGCAGAACGTGAATGTCAGCGATGTACAGACACTAGGCGCATCGCTGGCGAACCAGGTATGGCTATCCTACACGCGTCTCTTTGGAGGTCGCCTGAATGCTCCAGCGATCTCCCTGGGCGACTTAGGATCGAGCTTCATAATCCAGGGTCAACCTTCGCTTCCGGAGCTCGATGTAAGTGGATATTTCTCTCTGGGTGAATCCATTCAAGGACCGAATTCAGGCACGAACTTTTATTCCATCCGCGACGTCGTCAGCAAGACAATTGGACGGCATTCTTTAAACTTTGGCGGAGAGATGTCATTGGACAAAGACATCCAGCTAACGGATGTCAACAATTACGGCATATTTAGTTTTGCAACCGCAGCTCCGGATTCAACGAAGAATGCACTTGCCGACTTCGTCACCGGACGGCCAGCCGCAATGACGCAGAGTTCGCCTGCCTTGGGCCTGACCAACAGCTTTTCCTACGCCGCTTTTTTGCAAGATGCTTACAGGGTAAACGCGCGACTCACTTTAAATCTGGGACTTCGCTATGACATTCAAACACCACCGACCGATCCGCAAAACAAGGAGTTGACCTTCAGTCCCGGAGTGCAGTCGAAGGTGATTCCTCAGGCTCCTCTGGGATTGCTATTCCCCGGCGACCCAGGCGTGACGAGAGGAACGGTGGGTCTGCGGTTACATCATCTGTCACCGCGTATTGGAGTCGCATGGGATCCTTATGGCGATGGAAAGACCTCGCTACGCGCAGCGGGGGGTGTTTTCTACGGCATGATCGGCGGGAACCAGTGGAACATCGGTTCCAACACCGCGCCTTTTGCTATCACCCAGACCTACAACTCAATCGAATCACTGACGAATCCATATGGAAATCCGGCGTCGTTTCCCAACGGCAGTCCCTTTCCCTACACCTACAGTCCAGCCCATCCGACGTTCATTCCAGACGCAAGCGTTTACGGAGTTTCGCTGAATTACCAATGGCCATATACATATCAGTTCACCACTTCCGTTCAGCGTGAATTGCCCGGCAGTGCGAGTTTGATGATCGCATACGTGGGCTCTTTTTATCACGACACTCCTTTCCCGTACGACGTGAACTATACTCCGTATGCTCCCGGCGCCAATACATCGCAGGCCAGCCTCAACAGCAGGCGACCGTATGACCCAGGAGTCTTGGGAAGCATTACCATGTGGAGGTCCAACAACACTGCGTCCTACAATGGACTCCAGGTTTCCGTGAACAAGCGAATGAACCGGGTTTTCACGTTGAATGGTTTTTATGTCTGGAGCAGCTCGCGAGTTTCGGTATCGGATCTCGCCATGCCCCAGGACTACGTGGATCTAAGAGAGGAGAAGGGGCCATCGAACTATGATCGGCGAAATATGGCGAGTATCTCCGGGATATGGAATCTTGCCTACTACTCAGGAACAAATAGAATTTACCGCAACCTGCTGAATGGATGGCGGATATCGCCAATCGTCACGTTGAATAGCGGCGCGCCGTTCAACGTACTCACAGGCTCCGATAACAACGCTGACGCCTATAACACAGACCGTCCCAACTTAGTTCCGGGAACGAATGCCTTCCTGGATCCACATCGCAGTCGCCCGGCGGTTGCAAACAAATGGTTCAACACGGCGGCATTTACCCCGAATAAGCCGGGGTTGGGCATCGGTCCGTATGGCGCGGATGGCAATACGCCGCGAGACTACCTCCGCGCTCCTGGATACAAAGATGTGGATCTCGGGATCTTCCGAACGTTCAATATTTGGAGGAATGTTAATCTGCAAGCCCGTGGAGAAGCCACTAATGTATTCAATCTGGTAAGTCTGTCGGCACCAACTGCGACTTTATCTTCGGGCATTTTCGGCAAAATCACCTCCGCTAGCACCATGCGCCAAATTCAGATAGGGATGCGGCTAACCTTTTAAAGCTAGTTGTACAAGCAGTCATCGAGCGGCAACATCGTGTGCCGGCGCCACGGCTTTCTCGGCCAGGATATCCAGTTGTTCGATTTTAGGAGCCCGAGAGAACAACTCCTCAGCCTTGGCGAAAAGTGCCTCCGCAACTTTACCGGAAAAATGTGCCTGCCTGCCCGCCTCATCGTTGAATGTGTCGAAAATGCCAAATGTCGAGGCATTCATACGGATCGCATACCACGAGACCGTGCCCGGTTCTTCTTCCACCAGCGGAAGCGCACTGCGAAGGAATTGATCGACTTCGTTTTCCTTGCCAGGTTTAGCCTCAAGCGTTACCAACAGTCCGAACTTAACCATTTTTCACCTCTAAAACACTTGGATGCCGCGAGAGTCGGGTGGAGGCTCATTTTACGTTCAGATGTACGCCGTGATTCGGCTGGGTCATCCAGACAAGCAGCGCGGCCAATAGGACCACCAGCACAATCCATACGCTGCCTTCCGGTCCGGTCGCGCCGCCGCTCAGCAGCAAAGTACCTGACGGATGCGCATGCATGAGGCGTCCAGCGGAAACTGTGCCGCTGTCAGCCGTTCCGTAGAAGTAGGACTCAGCCCAGTCCCACGCAGTATGAAAACCGATCGCCCACCAGAGATGCCCAAGCCGCCACAGGCTGAGCGAGAACACCAGCGCGATCAGGGCGGCGGCAACCAGTCCAAAGGGGCTTTCCCCATGGTTGCCCTTGTGCAGCAACCCAAATAGTGCGGCTAGCACGAAAGCCGCCGGCCAGAAGCGAATGCCGCGAGCCAGCGTGAAGAGCAGGTAGCCGCGCAGCATAAATTCTTCTGTCATCCCCACCAGAAAAAAGAACAAGCCCCATGCGGCGGCATAGAGGAGGCTTTGTCGCACAGGCATGTGGGCCTGACCCAGTTCGAGATGATGCGTCGCCACCAGGATGCCGACCAGCAACGACAGCAAAGCAAATCCGCTGACGATGCCGAAGAAAAACTGCCGCACGCGGTCACTCCCCGCAAGTCCGTAGAAGGTGACGCGGTGCCGTTCCAGGCGCGCCATCCCAGCGGTCGCCAGCATCACCACCAGCAATGTTGTCGCTTCTGCCACAATCGCCAGCGCCGGGTGAAACTCCCCGTTTTTATCTCCATGCAGGCTTTGGTGCAGATGCTGCGCAAACCAGCGCAGTTCAAACCCGGCGAGATACAGGAGCGAGATCAACACCCCGAGGTAGAGCAGAATGCTCCAGCCAGCCCGCAGGCCATGGGGGCCATAAAGAATCGAAGAGCGCATGGGTCTCGCAACGACGGGCGTTGTTGCGTTCTCCGTTAAATTTTCCGGCAATTCAGGTGGAAGAGTTTCCATGCCCGGTCCTCACATGATCGAAATCATCCATTGAAGTTCTGTTGCTACATAGTACGTTGAACGCCTGCGACAGTGGTCTGTCGTTGCGAATTTGTTAGCTCCCTTGAAGGAGCGGGTGCCCCAGGTCTCGATTCTGAGACCTGGGGAGTTTCCAATCCGCTTGACACAACGTCCGCCGCCAGCAATGCTAGTTGTTTCAGCTCAATAGAAAACGGTTGTCAGCGGAGTGCTGGTTCTCAAGTGAAGGTACGCGTTTTTTACCACGATAAATGTTTTGACGGCGCCTGTTCGGCGTCGCTGTTTGCGCGCTTCCATCGCGAATGCATCAGTTCCGGCGCAGAATATAAATTCTGCGGCCTTGTGCATCGTGCCGGCGCGCTTTTTGATGAAAGAGAATTTACCGGTGATCAAAATGCGATCGTCGATTTCAAATATTCGCCCTCTCCGGCGATTACCTGGTGGTTCGACCATCACCTCAGCGCCTTTTTAACGCCGGAGGATCACGCGCATTTCCTCGCCGGACAGCAGGATCCGCAAACGCGTGAGCGCAAATTCTACGATCCCGACTACACTTCCTGCACCGGTTTTCTGGCCCACATCGCCTCTACTCATTTCGGATTCGACACCGCTCCATTGGCCGAGCTGATTCGCTGGGCCGACATTGTGGATGGCGCTCTCTACGAGAGTCCCGAGAGCGCTGTCGAAATGGCCCAGCCCGCGATGAAGCTCACCATGGCCATTGAATCGACCCAGGACCCGGCTTTTATGCCGCGGCTGATTCCTCTGCTCACGGAGATGAGCTTTGCCGAAATCCTCGAGCAGCCTTTCGTTCGCGACCTGCTGCCCAGCCTTCTCGAGCGACATCGGCAGGCTCTTCAATTGATTCGGGAGCGGTCGTCCTGTGAGCAGGGGACCATTTATTTCGACATTACCGACCATCCGCTCGAGGGCTATAACAAGTTCATTCCCTACTATCTCCATCCGGAGGCTACCTATAGCGTCGGTCTCAGCCGATCGAGCTTTCGCACAAAAATCGCGGTCGGCTCCAACCCATGGACGAAGACTCCGCCGGAAACAATGGTGAATCTGGCGACCATCTGCGAACGCTATGGCGGAGGCGGACACGCGCGCGTCGGCGCAATCTCGTTTCCCCGGGAAAAGGACGATCTCGCCCGGCAGGCCGCAGCAGAGATCATCTCGGAATTGCACGCCCGCAATCCGCAGTCTTCACAATCAATGTCCAAAGATTAAGAGCCGGAGCACACCCCACTTCGACAAGTCCCCCTTAATGGGAGACTTTCCCATTAAAGGTCGTGCTGGTCCAAAAAAGAGCCGGGTCTGGGGGGATTTTCCTCAAGGAATGCCATTTTTTGACGAAGTATTACTAGAAACCAGAACCAAAGGCAGCGGGCAGCGAGATTTTCTTTCGTTTCTCATTTCTAAGTCGGCACAAAAAACCGGCATAGCGGAGTAGTTTTGCAGGAACTGTTTTCACAGGTCGATCTCGGCGCCGAATCTCTGTGGCCCCTGCATTTCAAGGAGCGGCGACCCAGTGTTCCTCAATCGATCGCGATCGCCCTCGCCGTGGGTACGGTATTTGGTTTGCTGTGCACGACGGGTCATTTGCTCCGGCAGAACGCAAGCCACATCAGTGTATTCTGGCCCGCCGACGGGGTCCTGACTGGCTTCCTCTTGTCCCGTCCCAGGCATCGCTGGTGGATGCTGCTCCTGGCCGCTTGGCTGGGCGCGGTGGTTTCCATCCTGTTCATGAACGGGTCGCTTTTAACGAGCGGCTGTCTGGCGATGTGCAATGTTGCCGGAGTTCTGCTCGCCGCACTCCTGCTGAAACGGGCCATCGATCGTGACGGTGACCTGGCATCTCCGGCCATGATGATTCGGTTCCTGCTCGCCGCCGTATTATTGGCTCCGGCTGTGTCCGCACTCCTGGCCTCGGCTTACTTTAAACTCGCGTTTGGCACAGAGTTCTGGTACGTAGTGGTCAGGTGGTTCCCTCCGTATGTGCTCGGAATGGCGGTGATGGCGCCCCTTACACTTGCCGTCTGGAACCCAAACCTGCGAAAACTCTTTGACCGAAGTCATATCCTTCGGACGATCGGAGTTTTGCTGTCAGTCGTGCTTGTGTCTGTGTTGATCTTCCGCCAGACACAGTATTCGCTGCGTTTTCTCTGGATGCCTTTGCTGATGCTCGTGGTCTCCGAGCTCGGCCTCGTGGGCGCGGTAGTTGCGACGTTTGAAGTTCTGGTCGTGGGCGCCTTTTACACCATGCACGGGCATGGGTTGCTATGGATCAATAAAGGCGCGACCCTGCAGGGCAACGTGCTCCTTTTCCAGTCCGCGATCCTGGTGCTTTTGGTAACGATCCTGCCTTTCTCGGCCACCCTCGAACGCCAGCGTCAACTGCGCACGCGTCTGCGCCTGGGGATGAAACGCTATCAGCTGCTGGCCGACAATTCTCGGGACATTGTCGTGCTTGTCAATCTGGAAGGCCGCCGTTTGTATGTCTCCCCGGCGGTTCACGATGTGCTGGGCTGGACGCAGGAAGAATGGACCAATCAGCAGGCAGGCGATTTCATGTATTGGGAGGACCTGGGGGCTTTCCAGCGGCTGCTGAGAGAGATGCTGCACGGGGAAGACCGCCGCACCTTCCGGTATCGCACCCGGCATAAGAACGGTCAATACCTGTGGATGGAGGCAAGCATTCGCACTCTGCCGGATGAGACCACCGGAGAACCGAATGCATTTGTCGCCAATGTCCGGGACATCTCCGAACGTGTCGATTCCGAGAGAAAACTGGCGGAGGCCCATGAACACGTGCAGCAGCAGGCGCAGCGCGACAGCCTGACTCAGCTGGCGAACCGCAGGCGTTTTGATGAGGCGCTGGAGAAGGAATGGCGGCGGGGACGACGCACCGGCAACCCACTCGCGTTGCTTATGGTGGACATCGACCACTTCAAAAGCGTGAACGATACGTATGGTCATCGAGCGGGCGACCACTGCCTGCAGACCCTCGCTGCAATCCTGCAGCGGGTTGCACGGCGTCCCAGCGATCTGGCGGCGCGCTATGGCGGAGAGGAGTTCACCGTGCTGCTGCCGGACGTGGGTCTCGCCGATGCCATGATTATGGCAGACGTGCTCTGTCTAAAAGTGCGGGAGCAACTTATCGATGCAGGGATCGGCCGTTCCTTGACACTGACTGTAAGCGTGGGAGTGGCCGCCCAGGTTCCAGATAAAGACACTCGCGCCGACTCGCTGGTAGAAGCGGCCGACCGGGCCCTCTACGCAGCCAAACAGGCGGGACGCGACCGCATCATGCCCGAATACCAGCCGGAAGCGCCCGCAGCGCTGCTCCATCAATTACAGTAGATTCAGGCACCGGTGCACTCGAATGGCAATATGAGTCGTTCTGAATGAAGCGTAGAGGAGTGAAGAATCCAGAGGGTATTCGCCTGGTGCTCAGAATGTCTCTTTCCATCTGCCTGCGCCGATTATAAAAATGCCTGGCACCGCTCAATAACCCCCAGGTCCAGACAATCTATGCCCCGGTATCACACAACGTTCCTGCTGTCCGCCACCAGCGCCGCGCAGTTTCCGCAATCTTCCGTACCGGAGATCGCTTTCCTGGGTCGCTCCAACGTGGGCAAATCCAGTCTGATCAATTCACTGCTCGGCGAGCCGGCGGCCCGTGTGTCTTCGACGCCGGGCCGCACCCGTGCCATTAATTTCTTCGCTCTCCATGTGCAGTCGCCAGCGAAGCCGGAGCTGATCCTGGCCGATCTGCCCGGATATGGATACGCGAAAATTTCGCGCTCGATCAGCGCCGAATGGCCGGCATTCATCGATCCATATCTTGCCGAACGGGAAACACTGGCGGCCTGCGTGTGTCTCGTCGATATGAATGTCCCGCCGCAGCCGGGCGATGCCATACTGGCCGAATACCTGAACAGCATCGGCCGCCCCCGAATCGTCGTCGGCACCAAAGCCGACAAGCTTTCCGGAAACCAGCGTGTCGTTGCGGCGAATCAGCTGCGTAAGGCTTTGGGCACAGAGGACATGCTGATCTGCTCAGCCAAGGATGGGCGCGGCATCGCCGAGCTTTGGAGCGCAATCCTGGACACCGCAAAAACAGCCCGCGCTTAAGAGAATACGGGTGCCCCATGTCTCGCCATTGAGACATGGGTTTTTCGCTGCGGACTATGAAGAAATCGTATTCTCAATCCCGTCCCAGCCGTCGCCAGCGAACTCCCACAGGTGAGTGAAACTGCGAAGAGGCTCTGGCTTTCCTCAAAGCGTCGAGAAAGCGGGCATGCTCCTCCGGAGATAGATCGAGAACACGTTCCAGTGGGACCTGACGATAGAAATATCCTGCCGCCTGTTCCAGCCATCGACGGCGAATATGGTCCTCCGGAGGAAGCAGTTCGAGCGCGAGCTTGTCCGCGCGCCGAAGGTCTTGCGGGTTGCCGGCCGCCCAGATTGCTTGTTCAGGCGCGCTAATCTTCAGCGTTTCGGCATCCGGCCAGTGGAGGCATTCCGCTCCCCGCTCGACCATCTGATCGAGCGCATGGCGATACTCCGGGTGCGGGTGCCCCAGGTCTCGCTTCTGAGACCTGGGTTCTGTATCGGAAGTCGCTGATTCGAACAGAGAAGTGTCGGCGATCAAGTCTGGTTGAACGCCGCGCTCGACCATCGCCGATAAAATTTCGGACGCATCCCCCAGCAGACCTGCGGACAATGGACTTTTCTTACGCAGTTCGTTCTTCAGCACGCGCAAAGCCTCGTCCAGCGTGTTCACCATGAAATCGCAGGAGCCGTTGCGTACGGCCGCTTTCAGTTTTTGCGGATCGGGCTCGATGCCCAGGAATGCTCCTCCTGCAATCGTCGATGCCAGCGCCAGCTCCGCGCCGCGTAAGTCGAAACCCACGGACAAGATCAGGCGTCCCGCGAGAGAGCCGGAAAACTTCTCCGCAGCGATCGATTGCAACGTTAAATATTGGCGATAAACGGCAACCTGCCGGGGCTGCTGATCTGGATTTTTAGCAGGAGTCACAGTACCGTCTTCGCCCGATGGCATCACCATTGCGAATAGGGTAAGCCATCGCTGCCGGTCTGATCGGAGCCGCTGTGCACGTCGTTGATCCCGGTTTGCGACTCGTCGACACTGGTGTAGGAATCCGACTGGCCGGGCACCCAGGTCGTGGCACTGTGCGTCATGGGATCGAGCGGAAGCGACTTAAGATAGCCGGCCTGCACCAGATCGTCCAGTGACTGGGGAGCCTGCTGCTTGTCCTCAGTGTATTGCTCGATTGCGTCCCGCATGGTGTGCAGGTCCTCGCGCAGCGCCGCCTCGCGCGCGCTGCGAATGGAGGAGATGAAGCTCGGGACAGCGATGGCCAGAAGAATGGAGATGATCAGCATGACCACCATCAGTTCCACCAGCGTAAATCCGCCTTCGCGCCGGGCACGGCGTCTGGGTGAGCGCAGGCGGTCAACCCGGGAACAGCTCCGGCTCCTCGCATCCTTCGCGAAATGTGTCGCCGCCGGCTTGTCGGCGGCATCGATCGGCATCGATCGTCTGCTGGCTACCATGTCGAGTATTTTGTCCCGTCCAATGCCGTCCCCGGGGAACTGGAGTGTACGTCGAAGACGTTCTCTCCGCCCCAGCTGTCGCTTTCCGGATCGTCCTGCATCGAGCGCAGTAGCCAATCCTGCTTGCCGGTCATCGGGTCGATGGGAATCTCACGCAGAAATTTAACTTTATGCTCCTGGATATCGACTCCCTTGACCAGCGTATCCAGATCGGGCGGATATCCGAAGCTGTCGATCGAGGTCCGTATGCCGCCGCGGTCCGCTGCGTCTTTATATTTGTCGATGGCGTGACGCATCTGCCAGAGATCGTCGCGCAGCACCTGCTCCTTGTGCCGCTGTATCTGAAAGCGTGCAATTGGATAGGCGACGGACGCTAGAATCGCCAGGATCGCGACGGTCACGATCAATTCAATCAGCGAGAGGCCCCACTCGCTTCGGTGCCGGTTCCTGACAAACATGCCGCGCGGCGGATCATGCTCACGCCGGCGATTCAAATCGATTCGGTTCCATTCCATCGCAAACCGCTCCCAACCTCTCAGGTTACTGCACATGCACCGTGGCCGGGGAGCCGGCATAGATCGGCAGAATGGTTTGTGCGCTATTTCGGGCAGCGGACTTGATCACCTGTACCGTGGCATCGCCCGCCGCCTTCGCCTGGAAGGTCAGCACGCAGACGTTCCCATTGCCAGTGACGCCGCGCACTCCAGGCGGCCGCGATGCGCTGATGGTCACATCTCCGTTGCCGTTGTCGCGATGGACAAGTGCGGTCGTCTGGCCGTCCTTTGCCAGCAGGTTGCCCGTATCGACGTTCAGCAGGTTCAGCACTTGCGGATCGTAGTGCAGTTGCATCGGGACGGAGAAAACATCCTGGCCGCCGGTAAGGTTTACCTGCATCTGAAACGTGCTCCCAACCTTCTGCACGTTCTGTTGCGGCGAAAGCGAAAGCGCGATGGGTGTTCCGGCCCCCGGCGGTTGAGCCGGGCTTTGATTTGCATTTCGCGCCGGGTTTTCGCCTGCATTCTGCACTCCCTGCGCCATCTGTCCAGCCGCCTGATTTGCAGCCTCAGCGGCGGTCACTGCGGGTGCGGCAGCAGGAGGCGTACTCGGCTCAAATGCCAGAGGAGGCCGGCCGGTCCGCGTGATCACTCCCGAGGAAACATCGGCGGACGTCGACTCATCCGTCCGCAAGCTGACATTCGCGCCGGTACCGGTATCGATCGTTCGCAGATTCAGCGGACTCAGATCGATGCGCCGCACCAGGTGAGGAATCAACACGAAGACAATCTCATCGTTGATCGTCTCGACCTTCTGGTCGCTGAACATATATTTCAGCAGTGGAATTTCTCCCAGTCCGGGAGTGCCGCCAATTGTCTTGCTCTCCGTGTGCTGAAGAATGCCGCCCAGCAGGTTCGCCGAACCCTCTTTCATCCGGATGACTTGCTGCAGGTCCTGCTGTCCGATGACCGGTTGCGTAATCCCGCCCAGGTTGACATAGTTGTTGATGTTGGACACGACAATGTGCAGCTTCATCGAGACGTCGCCATCGTAATGGATGGTCGGCTGCATCTCGATATTCACGCCGACATCGATGTAGGAAAACTGGGTGCTGACCAGGGGGCTGATTCCGGCGGCAGCGATGCCCGCGCCCGGTGAAAACGATCCGGTGGCGATCGGGACCTTCGAACCAATTTTCAGAACGGCCTTCTCCCCATCCACAGCCCGGATTTGCGGATTCTGCAGCACCCGCGTGTCGGAGTCCGTCAACAGCATGTTCAGCGTCGCCGAGCCAATGGATACGCCAAAATTGGTGGCATTCAGATTGCCCAGGTCATTGAGAGTCAAGCCCGCACTGGGCGACGGCGTAGGCGTCGTGCCAATGCCCGTGTTTCCTGTCGTGGGTGTGGCCGGTGTTGCATTGGAGGACTGCAACTGGATTCCAATCGATCCCGGCAACTGGAGTCCAATGTCCCGCAGCAGGTCCTTGTTGACTTCGAGCACCGCAATGTCCACCACGACCTCAGGCTTGGTCTTGTCCAGATCGTCGATGATCTTTTGCGCCAGCAGCAACTGGTCCGGCGTGCCCCGCATTACAATCGCGCTCTGGCTCGGGACGGCCTGCATCTTGACCGATGTGTCCATCAGGTTTCGGACAGCATTCAAAACTTCATTCAGATCGTTCGGGGCCGTCACATTGCCCAGGTAAAACGTCTGCACTGCCTGCTCTTCAAGCTCTGTTCGCTTCGTACGCGTGTCCGCGGCCACAAAAATTGTATCTCGTGTAACGGGGCGCCAAAAGGTCTGCGACACAAAGGAAACGCTGCGCAGAGCATCGTAAAGGGTGACGCGGTTCAGATCGATTGGAACGCGTTTCGACGTGAAATCGGGGTCGAACAGGATATTGATGCCGGCAATCTTGCCGATGGTCTGGTAGATCACTTTTGTGTCCGCCACCATGTGGATGGTGATCGGCTCGTCCGATAGCGGCTTCAGGTGAAGCGGACCGCCCAGATTCTGCATCTCCTGTCGAGCCTGCTCGGAAGTGACGGCCGCTTCATCCGGACTGGGTTCTGAAGCTTTGGACCCATTGATCTTGGCCCGTGTTCGATTTACTTCCTGCTGAGCCGCCTCATAGGTGGGATCGATGGCAAGCGCCCGCAGAAAATCGGTCAGCGCGTCATTCAACTGCCCCTCAGTTCGAAGTTTGCGCCCAAGATCCAGATATTGAGAGGCAGCCAGGAAGCGGAGCCGCTGATACGACTCCTTGTATTTCATGTCTTGCGGCTTCTCCAGCCACGCCTGCCGGTAATTCTGATACGCGGTGATGTAGTCTTCGCGTATTTCCGCATGCTTTCCAGCTTTGTAATAATTTTTGGCCGACTCGGCAATCAGCGAAGAAAAAGATCCCTGCGCGGCCAGCATAACCAGCAAAAGACAGACCCAACCCAGGACGCCGGGCCGCCGAAGCTGAGGAAATGAATGCGCGGATGCGCTTTCATTATTGGAGCAGTTGCCATCGAGAGACAAATAAAGGCGCAAAGACATGAATTCGACGCATCCCGGCGTTGCTATAAGAACCCGGGGGATTGGCAATGTTGCGCTCTTGAAAAAGCAGCGGTTCGTACCATCACTATACCATCCTGAGCGGAGCACGGCTGGCGTCTCATCGGCGAGCCGGGTGCCCCACATCTCGCTTCTGAGACGCGGGTTCAGCGCGTGCTAGCATTGAGGTTTTAAGCGCTCATCATGCCTCGCCCACCTGTCAATCTGGTTCCAGCCCCGCCGAAAAAGCCGAAGCCGCGCGACCCGGTCGCTTCGGGCGAACGCGATGCCGCGGTGAACCGCGTCGCCGGGCACAATTATTTTTTGTTGGAAAAGTTTGAGGCCGGACTTGTCCTGCGCGGGACAGAGGTCAAGTCGATCCGCGAAGGCAAGGCAAATCTGCGCGACGCCTACGGCTTGGTGAAGGATGGGGAAGCCTTCCTGTTGAATCTGCACATCGGCCCCTATTCTCATGGAAGCTACACCAATCACGATGCCGTGCGTACCCGCAAGCTCCTGCTGCACAGCGAGGAAGTGCGCAGGTTGCTGGGCAAGGTACAGCAGAAGGGGCTTACGCTGATCCCGACACGGCTTTATTTCCGCAATGGCCGCGTAAAGTGCGAACTGTCCGTGGCTAAAGGAAAACAAACCTGGGACAAACGCGAAACCGAACGCCGCCGGGAAGACGACCGCGACGCCAGGGCCGCCATAGCAGCCAGCAAACGGCGCAATGCCTGAAAAATTTTTGTCATCCTGCGCGCAGCGAAGGACCTTGCGGTTGAAGAATTTCGTACCGGGATGGACTGGGTGCCCCACGTCTCGCTTCTGAGACGTGGGTTTACTGCTAAAGGTTTGTCGACATAAGTTTGTCATCCTGGGCGTAGCTGGGTGCCCCGCTCTAGTTGTGGGATTAACCATCGATCCACGAACCAGAAGATTTGAAGGGAAATTCAATCGGACAATGAAAACAGAATTGAAATTCGACGCTCTAAAATCTCTCTCCGCGGAGCTACTGGTTGTGCTCGCAGCCGATGCCTCCACCTCCAAGGAGAAAAACACGCCTGCGGAACCGGTCCTACTTACGAAAGATTCCGCCATCGCCAGCGCCGACAAACCTGTGTTGAAGAGTGGGGAATTTACCTCCAGCGCCTGCGAGACGCTGCTGCTCTATGGGCCTCCGGAACTGAAAGCCAAGAGACTTTTGATTGTGGGAGTGGGGAAGTCCGCGAAAATTTCGCTGGCTGAAGTCCGGAAGGCCGCTGGCGTAGCGGTCCGTTTCGCCAAGCCGCGCAGCATCCGCGAGGTTACATTGGTCCTGCCGGAGCAGGATGCGATATCCCTGGCCGCCGCGGCCCGCGCCGCGGTTGAAGGCGCATTTGTCGGCGACTTCGACCCGGATACCTATCGCTCCGACCGCAAGGACCGCTCCATTGAGAAGTTCATCGTCGTGGCTCCGGCCTCCGCGGACAAAGCCGCAGTCGAATCCGCATTTCGCGAGGGAGTGATTGTTGGGGAATCGCAGAACTTCACCCGCGCTTTGGTGAATGAGCCCGGCAATCGGCTGACGCCGACCGTTTTAGGTGAACGTGCCGCGGCGATGTGCAAGGAACAGGGTCTCCAGTGCGAAGTACACAGTACGGCCAAGATTCAAGAGCTGAAGATGGGCGCATTCTGGAGCGTGGCCCAGGGCTCTGAAGAGCCGCCTGCGCTGATTGTGATGCGATATGAGCCTCCCAGCCATGACAAGGCTGCGCCGAAGGACGGACCCGTACTCGCGCTTGTCGGTAAGGGAATTACGTTCGATACCGGCGGCATTTCCATCAAGCCGGCAGATGGCATGGAGAAGATGAAGTACGACATGGCGGGCGGCGCAGCCATGATCGGTGCCATGCGCGCGATTGCGCAGTTAAAGCCGAATGTGAAAGTGATAAGTGTCGTCTGCTCGGCGGAAAATATGCCCTCCGGCAAGGCCTACAAGCCCGGAGATATTTCGGTCGCGATGTCGGGTAAGACGATTGAGATCATCAACACGGATGCCGAAGGCCGCATGGTGCTGGCCGACGGCCTGCATTACGCGAAGCAGCTCGGGGCAACGCACTTGATCGACGCGGCCACGCTGACCGGCGCCTGCGTCGTTGCACTGGGAATGTTGAATGCCGGAGCATTCTCCAATGACGACGCAACCTATGAGCACTTCCGCAAGGCCCTCGAAATCTCCGGCGAAAAATTCTGGCGGCTGCCGGTCGAAGACGAATATCGCGAGATGATCGTCTCCGATATCGGAGATATAAAAAATACCGGTGGCCGCTGGGGCGGAGCTATCACAGCAGCCATGTTCCTGAAGGAGTTTGCCGGGGACACGCCATGGATTCACCTCGACATAGCAGGCGTGGCCTGGATGGAAGATCAGAAGCCCTGGATCGCCAAAGGCCCATCCGGCATCGCCGTGCGCAGCATAGTAGAGTGGGTGCGCAGCTACTGAGATTGATGCGTGCCGAAAGTGTCATCCTTTGCGCAGCGAAGGACCTCGCGGTTTGTCGGACGCATAAATTCCGCGATGTTGAAAGAGGAGTCATTCTGAACGAAGCGTAACGAAAGTGAAGAATCCAGAGAATATTCGCCTGGGCTGCACCTCCCTTACCCCACTCGATTCTTCGCGGAGTTTATTCTGAGCGGAGTCGAAGAGCTCAGAATGCCTTCGGGCTCTCCGAACACGCTACATCACATCGGGCGCTTCAATTCCCATCCAGCCCAGCGCTCGGACCAGCTCCCGTTGCGCGACGGCAGCGGTGGCCAGCAGCAATATCTTCCGCGCCGGGTCGCTTTCCGTAAGGATGTGGTGGCGATGGTAGAAGTTGCTGAACTGCTGCGCCAGTTGAAAAGCGTACTTCGCCAGGTACGCCGGTTCCGTGCTCTGGATCGAGCGTTCCAGCACATGCACGGACTTCGACGCCAACAGCCACATCTCCCATAGGCTGTTTCCATCTTCTCCAGAAAAATATTCAGCGGGGTTGATGTCTTTGAACTGGCGCAGCGACTCTTCAGGAGCAATGCCGGCCTTGCGAAAGATATTCGCGGCCCGCACCACAGCATATTGCACGTAGAGTCCAGTTTCGCCTTCAAAACTCAGCGCATCCTGGAAATCGAAAGCAATGATGGCATTGCGCGTGTAGCGCAGCATGTAATAGCGCAGAGCGCCAACGGCAATCTTGCTGGCGATATCGCGGCGCTCGGCCTCCCCGCGTTCCGGCTGCCGAGCATCTACCTGCACCAGCGCCGCTTCGATCAGCTTGTCGATCAGGTCATCGGCTTTTACGCCGAAACCCTTGCGCCCGGAAACTTCGATATATGCGCGGCCTTGATCCTCATCTGAAACCATGTAGCCGAGCTCCATGGCGCAGCGCGGCGTCAGCGCAACCATTTCGTAGGAGAAATGGTGATAATTCTCCGCCTCCTCGGCAAAACCCATGCCGCGCAGCGCTTCAATGACATTGTTTTGCGGATCAGCCTGTCGCGAATCGATTACGTTGTAGATCGCGTCTGCATGACCAAAGCTCGGCAACCCGGACGCTGGATCGTCGTTGGTCGCGGCGGAAATCCAGCATCGATGGCTGTCCGGATAAATGTGAAAAAGATGATAGCCAAAATCCAGACCAAGCTTGTTGAACTTCCAAAGATGGTAGGCAATGTCCTTACCAACATAGGTAACGGTGCCGTTCGACCGAACAATAATTTTTGCATCCTCATCCGGCCCACCATGTTCCGATGTGGCATCGAGATGCTCATCCTTAGCACTTTTATTCTCATGGGTATTGGCGTGCCATGTGGTATCCCGATTCTCACTCTGTGCGCGGCGCATGACCCAGCAGCCTGCATTTTTTCCCTCTGTTTCGAGATACAAAACGCCTGAATGTTTCAACAAACCGAATGCCGTGTCCCAGAACTTCAAATGCAGGATTTCGCTTTCGCGCGGCAGAAAATGGTATTCAATGCCGAGCCGCAGCATGGTCTCGAGATGCCGCCGCAGTACGGCGGTGGCGACGAGATCGGCGATTGCAGCGGTCTCGTTGTTTCCTGCCTCCAAAGCGTGCAGCGTGTCGAGCCGAATTTGCTTGCGCGCCTGTTTCTCATTTTCATCAGCTACGTACCACTGCGAAACGTTTGTGTAAAGGTCCCAGCAGGCGTAGTCAATGCGCTGGCCGCGCGCGGAAAGCTCCTGCATCCAACGCTCGACGCCATTGAGGTCCAGTTGTTTCAGATGAACCAGCGCGACGGCGATATCCGCCACCTGGACGCCGGTGTTGTCGATGTAGTTTTCAACGCCTACCTGATAGTTCGCGGCGCGCAGCATGCGGACCAGCGTGTCGCCGAGGATGGCATTCCGCAGATGGCCAATGTGCGCGGCCTTGTTGGGATTGATGCTGGTGTGTTCGACCAGGACATGCGTGCTGACTGTAAGCAGCGACTCCGGTGTCGCTGCAATCTGTTTCGCCGCCGCGGAACGATCCAGACGGCAGTTGATATAGCCCGCCCCGGCCACTTCAAACCCGGTAAATCCAGGCACCGGGCCGATGGCCGCGACCAGTTCTTCGGCAATTTTACGAGGCGCTTTACGAAGCGTGCGCGCCAGCTCGAAGGCGAGCGGCAGGGCATAGTCGCCCATTTCTACTTTGGGAGGTTCTTCCACGGTCAGGCGAGGCAGTTCCACCTGAAATTTGTCGCGGAGAACAGCGTCGATGTGTGTAAACAAAGATTGACGGTAAGTGCGATACACGAATAACGTCTCAATTCGGAGAATTAGTGGATGGTTAAGGCGGATTTTAGCAGAGCGGAGTACACAGATTTCGATAGAGGGATCAGTTTGAAGCCACAGCTCCAAATGGCCACAAATTGAGACCCTTGGTTTATGAACCCAAAGGCGCCGTCGGTGTTCGGGTTATATATTGAAGAAACTCGATCGAGAGTTGGTATGTCTAGATGCGATACCCTATTTTTCCGTACTACTTTCGCGTGCTTACAGTCGGAGGAGCGGATGGGTCAGACAACAAGCGTTACTTCTATCAGCGCAGGCCAGTTGAAAGACAGCGCTCGCGGCGCACTGATCGGTGCCTTCTTTGGTTCTGCTTGGATGTACTGGGCTGTTGCTCTCTCAGGCAATCCGAAGCCCCTGTGGTTCTTGATCGTCACAGTCCCGGCTGTCGCACTGGTTGCGTGGGCGATTTTTCGTTTCAGACTGGTACGCCATTTCCCTTTTTCAGCCGTCGATTTGGAACATTCAAAGACCTTCCGTAAATTTTTCTGGGCAGATGTCGGAATCGAATGCGGGCTGAGTGGCGTCGCGGCGTTCGCTCTCGCACGATTTGGTCGCTTTGATTTAATACCCCAAGCGGTTGCCGTGATCGTTGGCCTGCACTTTCTCCCGCTGGTGAAGATCTTCCGAGCACCGCTTTACTACTGGACGAGTACCCTCATGGTGGTTGCAGCACTCCTTTCGCTCCTTATAAACCGTGGCTACACTCGAAATATCTTCGCGTGTGGTGTTGTTGGCCTGATACTTTGGGCAACTAGTGTAGTCCGTCTCTGCCGAACCTCTTCGGCAGTTGGCGAACAAATCCGTTCCATTGCGGCGGTGAAAAAGCGTGCGTAGATGGTGGACGAGCCACGCTCATGGGTTGTCGGAGTTCCATTGTCACGCAGGATAATGTCCTTTATCATGCGTGAAGGCAAAGCAATGAGCCCCATAACAGCCGTTTTGGGTAGCTTCGAGAGCTGTGGATTCAAAATAATCCGCTACCCAGATTCACCGTGATTGACGCCGCTTTCCGCCCCTTCTAAGATGAAAGGTGACTCGCTCTCTTCAGCCGGACGCGCGAGGAGCAAGCGCCTACGGCATGCCAACCAAAGCAAACAAGCAAGATAGCAGACCGACGTTTTTCATCACCACCCCCATCTACTATGTGAATGCCCGTCCCCACCTTGGGCATACCTATACGACGGTGGCCGCCGACACGCTGGCGCGGTGGAAGCGGATGCGCGGCTTTGATGTCCATTTCCTGACCGGTACGGACGAGCATGGCCAGAAGATCGAACGTTCCGCCGCCAAAGCGGGCAAGACGCCGCAGGAGTTTGCCGCGGACGTTTCGAGTGAATTCCGCACCCTGTGGGACCGCATGGGTCTCACCTATGACGACTACATCCGCACCACGGAAGAGCGGCATAAGCGCGGGACGCAGTACTTGTTTTGCGCGTTGCAGGAGCGCGGCTTCATCTACAAAGGCACCTACTCCGGCCAGTATTGTGTGTGGGATGAGTTGTATGTCGAGGGACCTCCGGGAACTGCCTGCCCGGACTGCGGGCGCATCACCGAAACGGTGAGCGAAGAAAATTATTTTTTCAAGCTGTCTGCGTTTGAACGCAAGCTGCTGGAGTATTACGAGCAGCATCCCGACTTTATCCGGCCTGAGGCGCGGCGGAATGAAGTGGTCGCGTTCGTGCGCGGCGGCCTGCGGGACCTGTCGATCAGTCGAACCAGTTTCAACTGGGGCATCCCGGTTCCCGGCGATGAGAAGCATGTCATCTACGTTTGGATGGATGCGCTGGCGAACTATATTACGGCGCTCGGATACGGCAGCGAAAACCACGAACAGTTTGACAAATATTGGCCGGCGGATGTGCACCTGATCGGCAAGGAGATCAGCCGCTTCCATTGCGTCTACTGGCCCGCATTTCTGATGGCTGCCGATTTGCCGCTGCCGAAGAGCATTGTCGCGCATGGCTGGCTGCTGTTCGAGCAGTCGAAGATGTCGAAATCGCGAGGCAACATTGTGCGCGCGGAAACCGTGCTCGACGTGCTGGGCGCGGATGCACTGCGATATTTTCTGCTGCGTGAAATTGTTTTCGGACAGGACGGCAGCTTCTCCTTCGATGCGCTGGTGCAGAGATACAACTCCGATCTTGCGAACGGCTATGGAAACCTGGTGAGCCGGACGCTGGCGATGATCGTGAAGTATTTCGACGGGGTTGTGCCGGCTGGAGATTTTGAACAGAGCCTTCGCATCGAGGCTGAGGGCGTAATTCACAAAGTCTCACGATGTTTGGAACTCCTCGATTTTTCCAGCGCGCTCTATGATCTTTGGTCCTTCATAGCCAAAATCGACGGGTATATCACAGGGATGGCTCCGTGGAAGCCGCTGGAAAATCTTTCGGACGCGGAAAATAAAGATCGCATTGCGAAGATTCTAACCACGTGCGCGGAGGCAATTCGCATCATCACGGCCCTGGTATATCCGGTGATTCCAGAAGCTGCAAGCAAGGTCTGGAAGCAGCTTGGACTCGGCGACATCATGCAGGCAGACTTAAAAGATTTGCAGTGGGGCGGACTGAAGCCGGGCACAAAGCTCGGCGCACTTGGTCCCGTGTTTCCCCGCGCGGAAAAGGAAGCGATCGAACGTATGCAGGACATCGAAGATAAACGGATGGAACAGGCAGCATCAGATGCGGGCGAGCAGGCGAAAGAACCTGTCGCTGTAGAAACGCAACGAGCGCAGGCCCATGTGTCGGAATTGCAGTCCGTCGCAGCGGTGACTGCTGCCGAGCAGACGGTGACCGCTGCATATGAGACGAGCGCACCCGTGACCGCCGTTCCGGGGGCGCCCACCCCGCCGGCCGCTCCAGCGGAAACCGCGAAGATCGGGATTGAGGATTTTGCCAAGGTGGAGTTGCGGGTAGCGGTGATTCGGGTGGCGGAGCGGGTTCCGAAGGCGGATCGGCTGTTGCGGCTGGAAGTCGATCTTGGCTATGAACAGCGGCAGATTGTTGCCGGGATTGCCGAGGCGTATACGCCGGAGAGTTTGATCGGGCGCAAGGTTGTTATCGTGGCCAATCTGGCGCCACGGAAACTGCGTGGGTTGGAATCGAATGGGATGATCGTGGCGGCATCGATCGGCGAAAAAGGCAAGCCGGTGCTGGCGGGATTTCTCGAAGATGTCGAAATCGGGGCTCGGCTGAAATAACGTGTCGATCCCATTCTAGCCGCATAGAACGCGGCAAGAATGGGGCATCCGGCGTGCCTTGTTAATTTGGCCGCTTCGATAGTGCCGAACAGAATCCCATGTTAGCCGAAAAAAATGCGACGAACATGGGGCACGAGGTTCGTTTTTAAGGGCACCCGGATTCAATGCTGCTGAAAAGAGGACCGTACCGGCCATGCTGGTGGATTCGCATGCACATCTGGATAGCGACCGCTACGCGGAGGACCGCGAGGCGATGTTGATTCGTGCCCGTGCGGCGGGCGTTGAAACGGTGCTTGCGGTTGGAATTGGAGACGGGCCCGCCACCATGCACCGCGCGCTGGAGCTGAGCCGCGAATATGCATCCTACCCTGATATGCCGCGCATCCTGGTCAGCGCCGGAATCCATCCTCATGAAGCGGCCCTGGCCGATACCGCGGCTCTGGAAAAATTAACCGCGCTTGCGGCGGAGCCTGAGATAGTTGCGATTGGCGAGATCGGGCTGGATTATTTTTACGACAATTCGCCGCGCGACGTGCAAGCGCGCGCATTTTCGGACCAGATGGAGATTGCCGCTGTGCACAAGCTGCCGATCCTGATCCACTGCCGTGCCTCCGCGGAAAGCACAAATGCGTGGGACGATGTTTTGGCTTTGCTCGAAGAGCATTGGCGGCAAACCGGGCTGGGTGGTGTGCTGCACTGTTTTGCTGGAGAGGCCCGCCATGCGGAACAGGCCATGGATATGGGTTTTCTGGTTTCATTTGCTGGAAATATCACCTTTCCCAAGGCGCAGCCGATCCGCGACACGGCCGCGAAAATTCCTGCCGATCGAATATTGGTTGAGACTGACGCTCCTTTTCTTACGCCAGTGCCACATCGGGGCCAGCGGAACGAACCGGCGATGGTGCGGAATGTAGCGGAAAAGCTGGCGGAGGTTCGCGGGGTGGACTATGAGACCATGGCTTTGACGACGACGGCGAATTTTCATCGATTTTTTCGCGGTGCCAACAAAACCGCAAGATCCTTCGCCTGCGGCTCAGGATGACACCCACTAAGTTCGCGCTTCCATGCGATAACAGCTATTAAGAACGGTTGGAAAGAGAAATTATGGCGACTGAAAATTCCTTCGATATTGTGAGCAAATTGGATGCTCAAGAGGTTTTGAACGCGGTGGAACAGGCTTCAAAAGAAATTCGCACGCGGTTCGATCTGAAGGACTCAAAATCGGAGATCAAACTGGAAGGGGAGGAAGCGATCCAGCTCGCCTCCAGTGACGAATACAAGCTGCAGGCGGTGACGGAGATTCTGCAGCAAAAGCTGGCCAAGCGAGGAGTCTCTTTGAAGGCTTTGATCTATGGCAAGCTGGAACCGGCCTCCGGCTCCAGCGTCCGGCAGAAAATTACGCTACAGCAAGGTATCCCGATCGAGAAGGCCAAAGAAATTGTGAAGCTGATCAAGGAATCGAAGAGCAAGGCGCAGGCGACGATCCAGGCCGACACCGTGCGCGTCAGCAGCAAGGACCGTGACACATTGCAGGATATGATTGCAGTGTTGAAGAAACACGACTTCGGCATCGATTTGCAGTTCACCAACTATCGGTCGAACTAACGGGCTGGAGTGGGAATCGGACCTCTGGGGCTAAAGCCCTAAAGATTTTGCGCAGAGAATGGACGGGCTAAAACCCGTCCCCTTCAATACGAATCAGGGGCGGAGCGACTTTTTGAGCACAGCGGCCATCACGACGGCAAAAGAGGTATTCGACCTGCTCCGCGACGACCTGGTTGCGATCGAGCTGGAATTCGAACGCCACTCCGCTTCCGACGTGGACTCGATTACCGAGATTGCCGGGTATTTGCGGGAAGGCGGCGGCAAGCGGATTCGTCCCGCTCTGCTGCTGCTAGCGTCCAAGGCCGTGGGCTATACCGGAAACAGCGGCGTCCGCCTGGGTGCTGTCATCGAGATGGTGCACACGGCAACGCTGGTACATGACGACATCATCGATGTGGCCGACACGCGCCGGGGACGCCCTTCGGCGAACACGGAGTGGGGCAACTCCAAATGCGTGCTGGCGGGCGACTGGCTTTACATGCAGGCGTTTCGCATTGCGCTGGAGGAGCGGAATTTTCACATCCTCGACCTGCTGATCAGCCTGACGCAGCAAATGGTGGAGGGCGAACTGCTCCAGATGGAACGCCTGGGGAGCGTCTTAAACGAGCAGGAATATTACGAGTTGATTTACCGAAAAACAGCCTGCTTGTTCCGCGTGTCGATGCAACTGGGATGCGTGCTGGGCGGCGCCTCTCCACAAGTGGAAGAGCTGCTGGGCGATTACGGCCGCAATGTTGGCCTGGCTTTTCAGATCGTGGACGATGTGCTCGACCTGACGGCGAGTGAAGAAGTGCTGGGCAAGCCGACCGCCAGCGATTTGCGGGAAGGCAAGGCGACGCTGGCCGTAGTCCACGCGCTCAAAAATGGCACGCCGGAAGAGCAGGCGGATATCACGGCGGTCATCGAAGATCAGTCGTTCGACAGAATCAGCCATGAGCGGATCGTTGCGATCCTGCAACGCAATGGATCGCTGGATTATGCCATGCAGATGGCCTACGAGCATGCGGAGTCGGCGAGAAAAAAACTTTCTATTTTGCCCGATTCTGAATACAAACGGGCGCTGTTGTGGGTGCCGGACTTCGTCGTCGCGCGTGAAAAATAGCCCATCGAATAATAGCGGTTCTTGTGGCTCATTCCTGCCTGTTTCAATCCCGATACGATAAACGAAATGAATCTCTCCTGAGGAACATTCCATGAGGTTGGCTTTACGGAAGCGGACGATGATTTTGGCTGTATGGGCGACCGTTGTCGCCCTCACCTTGTGCCCGTCGGCATCTGCCCAGACCGCTGCGCCCAATTCCGACGTGGAGGTGCTGGCCCATTTGAACCTGGTGCTGCGATGGTACCGGCAGTGGGACAGTGCGGATGTCTACCTGTCTCGTCCTGGCGATGAGTTATATGTGGAGAACGGTCGAGACATCGCGGAGCAAGTGTTGAAGCTGGAATTTCAGTCGGCCCTCGCGCAGGCGGCGCTGATTGGAGACTCATCTTCCAGACATGCGCCCTCGGCCAGCGGCTCCGAGAACGCGATCGATACGCAAAATATTGTCAAGCTGCAACAACGCATCGCTCAGCAGGTGCAGGGATTGCAAACACAACTGGATGCGGTGAACCGAAAAATCTCTGCCGCAAGGCCGAAGGACCGCGCTGCGCTGATCTCGCAAAGAGACACGCTACAGGGGCAATTGCAGTTGGCGCAGGCGCTTCAGGACAATCTGCAGAAGCTCACTTCGTTCATGACCTCTACGGAAAATGCCAACGGCGCAGCGACGGAGCTGACCGGCAAGATCATGGCCTTGCAGCGGGCCATTCCGGGTGGGATCGCTGCGGTAGGAACGAGCAAGGGAGGCGGTAAGTCGGGAGGCGCGTCACAGCAGGTTGCCCCGGCGCCCCTCGCGGGCAACTCCCAGAACGAAGGGTTGATCGGGCAGATTGGGCAGATGATCCATTTGATGGGAAGTCTGCGCACGCTGAACCAGCTAAAAGATGATGCAGCGCGGTTGCAGACCTCAACAAAGCAACTTCGCGCCCCGCTTCTCGCCGCCCTCCGCGCCACCTTGCGACAGGGGCAGCTTGAACTTGCAAGTCCGGCGCAAACAGGCGATACAAACAGTCAGAGCGGCTCTGCAAATTCCGGTTCGAATGCTCAGCCGGCGGCCGCTGCGACCACCCCATCCGCGGCGAATCAATCTGAAACACCGGCGCAAAAACAGCGGGCGATGACGGCCCTGGTTCAGCACTTCAAGCAGTTATCAACAGCGACGCTGCCCCTGAGTCAGGAGTTGATTCTGCTCGACCAAGGACAGGCGAATCTCGCACAATTGCAGGCTTCGATTCAACACGACTACATTTCGATTCTGCGGACGCTGCTGCTTCGAGTTGTGGGCCTGCTGATTGCGCTCGGTTTGATATGGTTGTTTTCCGAGCTGTGGCGCCGCGCGACCTTTCGTTACATTCGCGATGCACGACGCCGGCGGCAATTTCTCGTTTTGCGCCGGGTAGTCACCGGCTTCTGCATGTTCGTTGTCATCCTTTTAGGTTTTGTCAGCGACTTCAGTTCACTGGCGACCTATGCCGGTCTAATCACTGCCGGCATTGCCGTTGCTTTGCAGGCTGTCATCTTATCGATCGCTGCCTATTTCTTTCTGGTTGGGCGCTACGGTGTAAAAGTCGGTGATCGAGTGACCGTGGTATACAACGGCGCGAACAGCGTGGCGGGCGATGTTGTGGACATCGGGCTTGTGCGTTTTTACATGATGGAGCTGGCGGGTAGTGGCGTGGATATGCAGCCGACGGGACGCATTTGCGTCTTTCCCAATTCCGTGCTGTTTCAGACAAACCCGCTGTTTAAACAGCTTCCCGGCACGGAATACACATGGCGGGAAATCGCGCTGCCGTTGCACGCCGAGAGCGATGTGCAGTTGGCGGAAAAGGAATTGCTGGCTTCCGTCGGCACTCTGTATTCAAGTTACAGTCCGCTGCTGGAGAGGCAGCATTTGTCCATCGAAGCAACGATGGGCGTGCACATGGAGACTCCAAAGCCATATACGCGGGTTCGCTTCGTCGGCTCCGGGTTGGAGGTGATGGTGCGCTACCCGATTCCACTTCGTCAGGCTGTTGAACTCGACGACCGCATGGTGATGGAAGTGACGGAACTCCTGCGCAAGAATCCGTCCATTCGCCTGATGGACGGCGCAGCTCCTGATCTGCGGTCTCCCGTAAAAGCATAGGGTCGTCAGCCAGCAAATGGAATTGTGGACAGACCTTGAACGCCGGCGTCAACGGCGAACAGGCTTCCCGAGAGCGGGGCCTGGTTCAATTGCTCCGGCGTCATCGTCTCCCGGGCGCTGGTGATAAAAAGTGTCTCAAGATTTCTGCCGCCGAAGGTGCAGTCGGTGGCGCGCGGCACGGGGAGTTGCAAGATGCGTTCGATCTTCCCTTCCGGATCGTAGCGCACAATTTTCCCGACGCCCACTTGATTGCTCCAGACAAAGCCTTCCGCGTCGACGGTCATGCCATCTGGAAATCCGCCGGCCTTGCGGTCAGCTTCAGAAATCTCCGCGAATACCCGCCGATTGGCGATAGCTCCGGTGGCCGAGTCGAAATCATAGGCGAAGATCGCGTAGCGAAAACTCTCGGTGTAATACATGGTGCGGCCGTCCGGACTCCACCCACTGCCATTCGAACAGATCACCTGCGACTGCATCTTTGTCACCGTTCGATTGCGCTCCATGCGATACAGATTGCCGGAAGGTTTGTCCCAGTGTTTCGCATCCATCGTGCCCGCCCAAAAACGCCCTTGCGGATCGCACTTGCCGTCGTTGAAGCGATTGTCGGGAAGATCCTCTTCCACGCTGGCGAGTTTTTCCAGGTGATTGGCGTCGGGATCGAAGAAAGCGAAATGTTTTTTCAGGGTCAGAACAAGTCCGCCGCTCGAGCACAACTGGATACAGGTGACAATTTCAGGAAGCAGAAACGATTCGTTCTTCCGACTTCGAGGATCGAAGCGATGAATCGTTTTGCCTTGAATGTCGATCCAATAGAGCCGCTGCTGGCCGGGATGCCACACCGGCGATTCGCCGACGATGGCTTCAAACGGCAGAGCACATTCAATCGCCGAGCCGGAAATAATTTTTGGATTCATGTTGCCTCCTGATTTTTAGCGCGGTGAAAACGAAGATTCCAATGGCCGATCCATCCGAAGTGTCCGCGCGACGTTGGACTGCCGAATTTTGTGCTGAGCACGCCGCCAATCGTCACCAGGATTACGCCGAGGAGCGACAGCATATCGGGCATGTTCTTCCAGACGAGCCATCCGATGAGACCGGAGAAGACGACGACCGAGTAATTGAATGGTGCAATGCGGCCCGCCGAGGCCTGCCGGTACGCCAGGATGATCAGCAACTGGCCTGCTGCCATGAAAACGCCGATGCCTGTCAGATACATCCATTCTCTGCCCGTCGGAGAGTGCCATTGACTGGTCGCGAAAGGAGCGGCTGCGAGTGATGAAATCAGAAAGTAATAAAAGAGTATGCGCTCTGTTGTCTCGGTGGTGGAGAGCCGGTTGACGGTCACCAATGCGAACGCGGAAAATACGGCGGCGCAGGTGGCGATGAGGGCGGAGGGATTCGACACCAGCGCCGCGTTTGGCTTGAGGATCAGAATGACTCCCACAAAGCCAACCAACAGGCTGGCCCAGACAACTCCGCTGATTTTTTCCCGCAGCCATGCCCAGGTGATGAGAGGGATAAACAAGGGCGCGGAATTCGAGAGCAGGACGGCGTCCATCAACGGCATTTTCTTAACGGCCACAAACATCAGCACCTGCGAAAGCAGGCCAGCCACGGCACGCAGGATGTGCAGCCAGGTCCGCGTGGTTTTCACGCCGGCAACCCCACGGCGAAAAACCCAGGGCAGAAACAGCAACAGGCTGACAAAATTTTGGAAGAAGACAATTGTCCCGGTCGGAACGCGCTCGGCGGCCTTGCCTAACGCGCTCATAATCGCGACACATAGAAACGCAACGACAATCAAGAAACCGCCCAGCGTGGCGTTCTCTACATGCACAGGCTTGTCAGACATTTTGGTATTCGGCAGTGGCTGTCCGTCAAGCGGCATCGCTTCCGCCGCCTATCCCAGTCGTTCGAGCAGATGATCGCCAACTCGAAGAGCATTGGCGACCACCGTTAAGGAGGGATTGACCGCGCCGCACGATGGAAAGAACGACGCATCGACGACATACAGATTGTCGAGATCATGGGCGCGGCAATTGAGATCGAGCACGGACTGCTTCGGATCGGTACCGAAGCGGCATGTGCCGTTCTGATGACCAACTCCTTCGAGAGGAATGCGCTTTTTAAAGTAGGCATGTATGTTGATCGTGGAGTCCGCATGCCCGGCTTTCTTCAGAACATCGATCCAGCGGCTTTTAAGCCGCTCGAACGATTCGACATTGTTGTTCGTGTAATCCAGTTGAATCTGGCCGTTGATGACCTGCACGCGATTGTTCGGGTCCGGCAGATCTTCCGTAGTCAGCCACCAGGGAACAGCGTGCGACGACATCTTTTCCAGCACAAATTCCGGCGTGATCGATGGCGCATCGGCCTTCATCATCTCGTGATGAAAGGAGCCGATAGGCTGGATGTTTCCCATCGGATAGGGATAGTCTTCTTCGCCAAAATAAAAATCATTCACGCCGAAGGTCTTCATGTATCTGGCAGGATTGGGAGTCAGAGACAGCGCGAGAATGGCGTCCGCCTGATGGAACATGAAATGTCGGCCAACCATGTCCGAGCTGTTGGCAAGACCATTGGGATGGCGGTCGTTCGCGCTTTCGAGCAGCAGCGCCGCGGAGTTGATGGCGCCGCAGCAGACGGCTACGATGCCGGCAGAAAATGTGGTGGTGTGACCTGAGTCTCCCGGATTTACTTCCACCGATTCAACCGCCGTTCCAGTGGAATTCGTCAGCAGGCGCATGACCCGCGCATCGGTCATCAACGTGACGTTGGGCAGATGCATAATCGCCCGGATGCAATTGATGTCGGAGTCCGATTTTGCGTGAACGAGGCAGGGATATCCGTCGCAGGTGTCGCAGCGGATGCACTTGCTTTCGACGCGATTCGATTCATTCAGCTTGAGGCCTAGAGGCATTGGGAACGGATGATAGCCGAGCTTCGCCACATCATCTTGAATCTGCTGCATGCGGGGTTCATTGGTGATGGCCGGGAATGGGTATTCCTCGCTGTGAAACGGCTCGGTAGGATCAAACCCCAGCTCGCCGTGTACACAGAAAAGCTTTTCCGCCTTTGTGTAATAGGGCTCGAACACGTCGTACTTGACGGGCCATTCCGGAGAGATTCCGCCTTTATGTTGCAGAACGCCGAAGTCTTCCTGGCGCAGGCGAAACAATGCCGCGCCGTAGACTTTGGTGTTGCCGCCGACCCAGTATCCTGTGCCCGGATGCAGTGGGTTTCCTTCCTTATCCTTCCACTCTTCTTTGGTGTGATATCGATTGTCGAGGAATACGTCGGTGGTATTCCAGTTCGATTTTTCCTGCGGCAGAAACGGGCCGCGCTCCAGAATCAAGATGTTCTTGCCTGCATTGGCAAGGTGGAAGGCAAGCGTGCCCCCACCCGCGCCGGTGCCGATGATAATTGCGTCATAAGGCTGAGTCTGAGACATCAGAAATCCTCTCGTGAGCGGTGCTAAGACGATGTGAAACCTTACAGGCTGCCGGCTTGACGCAACATTCCGCCATCGATAAAGAAGGTGCTGCCGGTGGAGTAGCCGGCAGCGTCGGATGCGATGAAGATGGCGAGATCGGCAACTTCCTCGGGCTTGCCCCAGCGTCCCAGCGGAATCTCGGCCAGCAGTTGTTTTTCAATCGCCTTGTTCGCCTCGACTGCGGCGTCGATGGGCGTGTAGATCGCGCCCGGCGCGATGTTGTTCACGGTGATCTTATACGGGGCGAGCTCGACGGCGATGGTTCGCATCAACATGCGAAGTCCCCCCTTCGCCGCACAGTAAGGTGCATTGGTAATCATCGGCAGGTCTTCGTGGACGGAGGAGATATTGATGATACGGCCTCCCGTTCCTTGCTGGATCATCGCTTTGGCGGCAGCCTGCGCGCAGAGAAACGGACCGGTGAGATCCACCGCAATCACTTTCTGCCAGCGATCGAACGGATATTCCGTAAATGGATATTTATATTCGAGACCGGCGTTATTTACGAGAATATCGAGACGCCCCAGCGCTTTCAACGACTGCTCGACAAGATTATTTACCTGGCCCGGGTTTGAAACGTCGGCTTCAAAGGCAATCGCTTTGCCGCCTGCATCTTGAATTTCTTTCACCACTCCGTCGGCCAGCTTGGGGTCGCCAACATAGTCGATCACGACCGAAGCGCCCTCTTTGGCCATGCCGGTGACGATGGCTTTTCCGATCCCGGTGGCTGCGCCGGTTACGATTGCGACCTTGCCTTGCAGTTTCATAAGGGTTTTCCTCGAACTTTGTTTACTTACGGGTACAGTGGAAAGGAAATAAATAAAGACGACTAATACTAAAGTGCTTTGATAAATGCTGTAACCCAAAAATCAGGTTCGTTATTCTGAGCGCAGTGAAGAATCCAGAGAATATTCGCCTGGCGACAACGCCATCAACCTCTGGATTCTTCACGTTAAACGAGAAAGCGTTCCGCGTCCTGCCGCTTGAGTTCCAATCCTAGTCCGGGACGGGACGGGTCAGGGAACATTTTTCCTTCGCGGGGTTCACAAAATCCATCGAAAAACATGCGCTCGATGCGTGCATGGTCGTGGAAAAATTCCAAATGTCGCGCACGAGGAACAGCGCAGCAGGCATGCACATGGATACTGGGTGCGCAGTGCGCGGACAGCGCGATCTGATGCGCATCGCAGACTGCGGCGGCACTCAGAAAGCCTGTGATTCCCTGGGCACGCGTGGCGTCGGCCTGTAATACGTCCACACTTTTCGCCTTCAGCATCTTCTCGAAATAAGGCACAGTGTAGCCATATTCGCCGGCTGCAACTTCCATCGGCGCCGGCACACGACCGCGGATGAAGCGAAGGCCGCCCAGATCGTCGGAGCTGACGGGCTCCTCGAACCAGGTGACGTTCGACTCGTGAAAAATTTGCGCGAGATGGATTGCCTGCTTCGCGGTGTACGCGCCGTTCGCATCCACAAACAGGCCGACCTTATCGCCAATCGCTTCGCGGGCGACCTGGACGCGGCGCGGATCGTCTTCCGGATGAGTCCCGATTTTCATTTTGACGAAGAAGAATCCCTGTTCTGCCCATCCGCCGAGCTGCGATTGCAACTGGTGGTCGTCGTAGGAAGTGAAGCCGCCGCTTCCGTAGATTGGGATTGACTTTCGCGCAGCACCGAGCAACTGCAGGAGCGAGACCTTCAGCAGCTTGGCGCGGAGGTCCCACAGTGCATTATCGATTGCCGAGATTGCCATCGCTGCAATGCCGCGATTCCCGAGGTTGCGCACGGCCATCTGCATTTTTGTCCAAAGAGCGGGATGCTCGAATGGGTTCGCAGAGGAAATGATTTCTTTCAGCAGATGCCTGGCGACCTGTGCGGTGGCGGCGTCGGCGTAGGTGTAACCCATGCCGCGTGTGTCGCCGACCGCCAGTTCCACCAAAACCATGGTGGTTGAATTCCACGAAAATGTTCCATCGGCTTCGGGCGCGTCGGTGGGAATGGTGTAGACACGCACGGATGTGCTCGAAATGTTTTCCACCTTAGGAAGGGATTCATAGGGCGCCTGCCGGGTTGTACTCACAAAACTTCTGTGTCGGTTTGATGATCGTGGTTCCGCGAATGCTGGGTGATAAAGCTGGCCTGGTGGGTGCCGATTGACGTCAATGAAACTTCAAGGTCCATACATCCCGACACGCTGCAATTGCTCTCTTACTTAGAGTGGCAACACATTTTCAGTCCAGGCAGTTTGTTAATAATTCCGGCAGTTAGCCATCCAATTCAGTTATCCAACAAGCCAAGAGAACCGATGAGCAGGGAAGGAAATCAATGAGCAAGAAAGTGGCGGATGTATTGTTTGATCGCCTGATCGCGTGGGGCGTGGACACAATTTTCGGTCTTCCCGGGGATGGCATCGATGGTCTGTTCGAGGCGCTGCGGACACATCAGGAAAAGTTGAAGTTCATCCAGGTGCGGCATGAGGAAGCGGCTGCGTTCGCTGCGCTGGGCTACGCCAAATACACGGGAAGGCTGGGTGTTTGCTTGGCAACGTCGGGGCCTGGCGGAATCCATCTGCTGAACGGTCTCTACGATGCGAAATGCGACGGGCATGCCGTACTTGCGATTACCGGTCACACATTTCACGACTTGATCGGCACGCATTATCAGCAGGATGTCGATCTCGACAAGTTGTTCATGGATGTTTCGGTTTACAACGAGCGGGTGATGGGGCCGGCCCACGTCAAAGTCGTGGTGGATGAGGCCATTCGTACGGCGATGTCTCGGCGCGGCGTAGCGCACATCACAATTCCGAAAGACATTCAGGAGTGGGCCGCAACGGATAACAAACGTTCTTCAGCAAATGTTCCGGACCATAGTCAGAACACCTACACGCCGTCCTACCCGGTGCCCGCGCATGCGTCTCTCGAAAATGCGGCGGCAATACTCAATGACGGCTTGCGTGTGGTGATGCTGGTGGGCGCAGGCGCGCTGCGCGCCCGCGAGGAAGTGCTGCAGACGGCCGAAATGATCGGTGCACCGGTAGTGAAAGCCCTGCTGGGGAAGGCTGTGATTCCCGATCGCCATCCGCTGGCCATTGGAGGCATCGGCCTCTTGGGCACTGCGCCATCTCAGGAAGCGATGGAGGAATGCGACACGCTGCTAATGGTTGGATCGAGCTTCCCATATATGGAATTTCTGCCGAAACCGGGAAACGCAAAATGCGTACAAATCGACATTGACGCCGCGCGCATGGGTTTGCGTCATCCGGTGGATGTGGAGCTGGTAGGCGATGCCAAGGCGACGCTTGCTGCCCTGCTTCCACTGTTGAAGCATAAGAAGCGGCGCAAGTTCCTTGAAGATTTTCAGGACCGCATGAAGAGTTGGAACGAAGTGATGGAGAAGCGCGGCACCCGCACAGACATGCCGATGAAGCCGCAGGTAGTGACGCATACTTTGAATCGTCTGCTGGACGACGATGCCATCGTGTCCTCCGACAGCGGTACCATCGCGACGTGGACGGCACGCTACATCGAAATGCGCGGCGACATGAAGTTTTCCCTTTCGGGGTCGCTGGCCACTATGGCAAATGGACTGCCATACAGCATTGGGGCAGCGGTCGCCTATCCAGGGCGTCAGGTGGTCTGCGTAGTGGGAGATGGCGGCCTGACGATGCTGATGGGCGAGTTGGCTACCATCGCGAAGTACAAACTCAACGTCAAGGTGATCGTGATCAAGAACAATGTGTTGGGGCAGATCAAATGGGAGCAGATGGTCGAGGACGCGAATCCGGAGTTTGGCGTGGAATTGCAGCCCATCGATTTCGCGCGGGTCGCCGAAGCCTGCGGTGCAATGGGCCTGACCATTGAGCGCCCGGAAGAAGCCGAGTCCGTGCTTCGCCGCGCTCTGTCACAGCAAGGGCCTGTGGTCGTGCAATGTGTTGTAGATCCGAACGAGCCGCCGCTGCCGGGGAACATCAATACCAAGCAGGCAATGAATTTTGGAGAGGCGCTGCTGAAGGGTGAGAAGGACCGGGCAAAAATCATCAAAACGATTCTGGAAGACAAAGTACGTGAGGTGATTTAGTCTGCCGCGTCTGCAGCAGTTCTCCTATTTGTGTGTAGAACAGACCGACAGAAATGTCATCCTGAACCCTTCGGCTTCGCTCCGGGTAAACTCCGCGCAAGTGTAGTGAATGACCTTATAGTTCATCGGTGAACGCAAGATCCTTCGCGTTGCTCAGGACGACAACAAGTCTTGGCCTCCACTCTACCCCAACAGGAGAACTGCCCTAAATAACCATCGAAATGCGACGACGGAGATAGGATGGATAAAGCCAGGACGCATGGATCAGAGTCCCTTCGGGTGATCGAGGCGGGCAACGCAGAAAATTCCATTTGGGCGGAAGCATCGAGTGCCGGACGACTGGTGGACGAACATATCCGCGAGGGAAGATTTCAACGCAGTTTGTCGCTCCTGGCTGGACTTTCCAGCTTGATGACGGGGATTGAAGTCGGATACGAGCATTATCGCGGCAGTTACAGTCGCAGAGTGATGTATTCGCCAATCTTCTGTAGCGTACTGTTGCTCGGAGGCGGCCTAGCCGGTTTTTTCAGCAAGCGGGCAGCGTGCCGCATCCTTCGCCCAATTGCCGCGCTCACATTGATGGATGGTGCTGCAGGTTTTTATTTTCATGTTCGCGGCATCGCCCGCAAGCCCGGCGGTTGGCGATTTCCCATGACGAACATGGTGATGGGACCGCCGATCTTCGCTCCGCTGCTGTTTGGGCTGAGCGCCTATCTTGGTCTGATTGCCTCGTATCTTCGCCGCGAAGAAGATGAAGACCGGCCTGACGATGACGTGACGTGGATTCCTCGCGCGGCGCATCCGCATCACTGGATGAGAGCGTTGCCGGGCGAAAAGATTTCCAAGCCGGAAAAGATCAGTCTGGCGCAGGATTTGCGGGAAGGGCGCTTTCAGAAGCACATGGCGGCGGCAACCGCGCTGGCCGCGTTCTTCAGCGGTTTCGAGGCTTTCTATTCGCACTACAAAAACAATTTCCGTTATAAAGCGCAGTGGACCCCCGTGTTGCTGACGCCGCTGTTGATGGCAGCGAGTATCGCGGCCATGCGGAATCGCAAGATTGCGCATACGTGGCTGCCAGCGTTGTCGGCGGCTGCAGTCATCGATGGCTCCGTTGGTTTTTATTACCACTCACTTGGAGTGCTGCGGCGTCCGGGAGGAAGAAAACATCTTCTTTACAACATCATGTATGGCCCGCCAATACTCGCGCCGCTGCTGTTCAGCGCTTGCGGAATGCTGGGCCTTATGGCGAGTTTGTTTCGGAGGGAGAAGTGAAGCGACGAAGCTTTCCAAATCGTCAACCCGGCTACTATCCGGGATTTGAAACGCTGAGTCAGCAGGCCTACTGGGATGAGGCAACGCGCAAGACCGTGCTGCAGCGCATGACGCACTCCCTGGAACTTCATTTCTTTACGCCCGAGGAAGCTCCGCTGATCGAAGCAATTTTTGAGCACATAATTCCGCAGAGCGATCGCGAAGAGAAGTACAGAATCCCCATCGTTCCTATCGTGGATGAACGGCTCTATAACAACCGGCTCGATGGCTATCGCTTTGAAGGTATGCCGACGGACCAGGACGCCTATCACCTTGGAATGGAGGCTATACAGGAAATTGCGCGGGCGATACACGGCCGAACATTTCTTGAACTCACCGCGCTTGAGCAGGACGAATTGCTGCGGATCCTGCATGACGGCAAGCCCCCAGCCGCGCAACATATCTGGGACCGGATGCCGGTGCATCGCTTCTGGATGTTGCTGGTGCAGGATGCGGCGGAGGCATACTATGCCCATCCGTATGCCTGGGATGAGATCGGCTTCGGCGGCCCGGCATACCCGCGCGCGTATATGCGCCTCGAACGCGGTGAGCCGGAACCATGGGAGGTCGAAGAGCAGCGCTATGAATGGCAAGCTCCCGCGGATTCAGTTTCCGATGTGTACGAGCACGTCAGCGGACACGATCAACACCATGCGACTCCGGGACAGGGAGGCACGCATTGAATCCACTGCTAGCGGATCTATTCAACGAACGCAATCAAAATGGCCATGATGGTCACGCGTTGGGGCCTATCCAAAAAATAGATGTGCCGATGCGGCGCTTTGGAGAGGAAGAGGTTGATTACGTCGTCGTCGGGGTGGGCTCCGCGGGCGGCGTGCTGCTGCAACGGTTATCGCGCGCTGGTTTTCGCGTGCTTGGCCTTGAGGCGGGCCCTTTCTGGGACACGGAACGCGACTGGGTGAGCGATGAAGCAGGCTCGCACAATCTCTATTGGGAAGACCTGCGCATCACCGGGGGAGAGCATCCGCTGGCGCTAGGCGCAAACAATAGCGGACGCGGCGTAGGTGGAGGATCGGTACATTGGGCCGCCTTTACGCCACGCCTGCATCCATCGGATTTTCAGACTCACTCCGAAGATGGAGTTGGCGTGGACTGGCCATTGAGCTATCAGGAGTTGAAGCCCTATTACGAACAACTGGAACTGGAGATGCCGGTCGCAGGACCGGCCTACTATCCATGGGGCGATCCTCACAGCTACGCGTATGGCCCGCATCCCATGGGCGGCGTAGGCAACGCGTTGATTAAAGGCTGCACGAAATTGGGCATCGGTGTCAGCATTGGCGGACCGGTTGCGATTCTTTCCGGCTCGCACGGTGACAGGCCGCACTGCATCTATCGCGGTTTTTGCATCCAGGCGTGCAAGGTGGGCGCGAAGGCGAGCACGCTGATTACGCACATCCCGGACGCGCTAGGGAATGGCGCCGAGATCCGCGACAACTGCATGGTCAGCCGAATTCATCTTGGCAAAGAAAATCGTGTGACCGGCGTGAGTTATTTCGATGCACAGAAGCGCGAGCATTTTCAAAAAGCGAAAGCCGTAATTGTTTCCGGGTATGCAATTGAGACGCCGCGCCTGCTGCTCAACTCCGCATGTCCAGGGCATGAGAATGGCCTGGCAAACTCCAGCGACACCGTAGGCCGTTACCTGATGGCCCAGGCCGGCAATGTGATCCTTGGGCGCTTTGAAGAATTGGTGCGCATGTACAAAGCTCCGCCCGCGCATTGCTTGACGGAGGAATTTTATGAGACTGACCCGAAGCGGGACTTCGCGCGCGGCTTCGCCATTCAGACGGTAGGTCCGCTGCCCATCGCATTCGCCAAGCAGATGATGACAGCGAAAGGTGCATGGGGCTGGGGACTGCGGCGGGTGATGATGGACTACAACCATTGGGCGTCGTTTGGATTGCTGGGAGAGATTTTGCCATGGCCGGAAAATCGCGTGCAGCTTGCCGCGGAGAAAGATCGATTCGGTCTTCCTGTTGCCAAAGTTACGTTTACGCTTCATGACAACGACAAGAAGCTGATCGAGTTTGGAAAAAAGAAAGTGATGGAAGTGATGAACGCGGCGGGCGCCGAAGAAGTCGTGCAGGAATCCCGCTATGCCCACCTGGTAGGCGCGGCGCGCATGGGTGCCGATCCGCGGACCTCCGTCGTCGACAAATTCGGACGCACGCATGACGTAGCGAATCTGTTTGTGTGCGATGGAAGCATAATGCCCACGCAAGGCTCCGCTAACCCGGGACTTACGATTCAAGCGTTGGCGGCGCGTACCGCCGATTATCTGATTGATCAGGGCAGTACGGTTTTCACAAGCGACAAGCGCGATATGACAGAACCGTCGATACGGCATGAGCTCGCCCCTCCGGGGACGTATGGACGGGGTATTCCACGCTTTGCAAACACATCCGCGTGACATGCGGTTATAAAAAAGGGAAATGCGATGAAGAGAAATCAAGTGGTGATGGTGACCGGTGCCTCGGCGGGTTTAGGGCGCGCCATTGCGCACGCCTTCGCGAAACGCGGAGCACGGATCGGATTGATTGCGCGGAATGAAGAGGCGTTGCACGCCTGTAGTGAAGAGGTGCGGCAGCTAGGCGGTGAAGCGCTCGTGCTGCCGCTCGATGTGAGCGATGCCGCTGCGATGGACCAGGCGGCGAGCCGGTTGGAGGAAGTATTTGGCCCGATCGATGTCTGGGTAAACGATGCTATGGCTTCCGTATTTTCTCCAGTGAAGAAAATGAAGCCGGAGGAATACAAGCGGGTCACTGAGGTCAGCTATTTGGGATATGTGTATGGCACGCTGGCCGCTTTGCACCGGATGCTGCCGCGCGATCGCGGCACCATTATTCAGATTGGTTCGGCGCTTGCCGTCCGCAGCATTCCGCTTCAGTCGGCCTACTGTGCGTCAAAGCACGCCATTGTTGGATTCACCGACTCCTTGCGCTGCGAACTCTATCACGACAAAAGTAATGTGCAATTGACGGTGGTGCAGATGCCCGCCATGAATACCGTGCAGTTCACCTGGGTGAAAAGCCGGTTGCCGGATAAGCCGCAACCAGTCCCTCCTATTTTTCAGCCGGAGGTTGCCGCGGAAGTTGTTGTACATGCCGCGGGTGTAGACCGGCCTCGGCGGGAATATTGGGTGGGTTCGCCGACGGTGGAAGCAATCGTAGGGCAGATGTTTGTGCCGGGACTGCTCGACCGTTATCTGGGGAAAACGGGATACAAGGCGCAGCAGACGGGGGAACCGGACAGTCCTGACCGGCCCGACAATCTTTGGCATCCTGTGCCGGGCACGCATAGCGCGCGAGGACCGTTCGATAGCCGGTCGTGTTCATTCAGTCCCCAGGTGTTCGCGGATTTGCATCGAGGATGGTTTCTCACTGCTGGAGCTGTGCTGCTCGTGGCAGTAGTGGCTGGCTGCCGAAAAAAATAAGCAACCTTGAGAAGGAGAACGCCATGTCATTCCAATTGGAAGCCGAGAACCGGGCAGGAAGCTCCGTTGCGCATAGCAGGGTACATAACGGCCTGGCAATCTCCTGTTGTTGCGCCGCGATGGCATCGCTGATTCCAGTGGCACTCGTACAGCTTCACTTAATAGAAGACCTGCCCGATCCGCCGGGCCGTATCTTCAACTCGAAACGAATTGTTACTTCGAAAAGCGCTTATCGCCTCGGTATTCCGGATGGACTATTGGGATTGGGCAGCTACGGTGTCACGCTGGCATTGCTGATTGCCGCAAAACCGTCGCATCCGCTGTTGCAGAAGTTGTTAATGGCCAAGCTGGTTTTCGATGCGACTATGGCGACACGGAATGCGAGGAAACAGGTGACGCAATTCGGACGCATCTGCTCCTGGTGCATGGGGACGGCACTTGCGACGGGGGGCGTTGTGTATTTTGCACGCAACGCGCGCCGGGCCGAACGGTCCCAGGCATGACGCGCGCTTATAATTCGTTCCACAGATGAAGTGGGCCTTCGCACGCACGATCCATCGCTGGTTCGATGCCGAACAAGGCGCGCCCGACCATCAGATTTCCCGATGGCTGTTTCTGCGCGCTCTTGGACTCATTTATTTTTCAGCTTTCTACTCTCTGATTTTCCAGATTCGTGGGCTGATGGGCCCGCAGGGAATTCTTCCTGCCGGACAATATCTGCAGGCGATTGCACGCGGGCTGGGATCACTGCGTTTCTGGTTCGCGCCGACAGTGCTCTGGTTTTCAAGCGGCCCCCATATGCTGACGGCGCTGTGCTGGGTTGGCATCGTAGCGTCGCTGCTGGTCACTGTAAACGTGTGGCCGCGCGCCATGCTGGTGGTTTGCTTCGTCTGCTTCCTTTCATTCGTCAGCGCGGCAGGAGATTTCTCCGGGTATCAGTCGGACGGCATGTTGCTGGAGGCCGGTTTCATCGCGCTCTTTTTCGCGCCCGGCGGATTCTTGCCCGGCTGGGGAAAGACGCATCTTCCTGCCCGAGCCAGTCTGTTTCTTTTGCTGTGGGAATGGTTTCGCATCTACTTTGAATCCGGAGTGGTAAAGCTGGCCAGCGGCGATCCGCAGTGGCGCCATCTGACCGCGATGGACCAGTACTACCAGAACGGGCCGCTGCCCACGTGGATCGGTTGGTATGTGCAGCATCTGCCGCACTGGTTTCAAGCGGGCACCGTTGTGGCCACGTTTGCGCTGGAGCTGGTGCTGGTGTGGATGCTGTTTCTGCCGCGCCGCTGGCGGATCGTATGTTTCTTCATTGTGACTCCGTGGCAGATCGGCGTGATTCTAACGGCCAATTATGCGTTTTTGAATTACCTCGTGCTGGTGCTGGGATTTTTGTTGCTGGACGACCGTTTCCTCGCCCGCTTTGTGCCGGCGCGCTGGAGGCCCGTCATCGCTGCGCAGACGAGCCTCGATGCAAACGGAGGCGCGGATTCAGGCACGATCCTCCACATCAACCCGAGCCTGTATCGAAGCGACAAAGCACCCTCGCAAGTCGATGCCGACGCGAATGCGTCCACATCCGTAAAGCTTAGCGGGATGCATCGGCATTTTCGTGCTGTGAGATTTGCGCTCACGACCGTGATACTGGCCTGGATTTTTTATGCAACGACACTGCCAATGTTGGAGATGTTCTGGCGAGGCATTCCATTGCCGGATGGCCCGGTGGCGGCGCTGCAATCTTTTCGCATCGCCAATCAATATGGCCTGTTTGCCGTAATGACTCCCCATCGATATGAGATTGAGTTTCAGGGATCGAACGATGGTCATACGTGGGTGGCGTATCCGTTCCGTTACAAGCCGCAGAACGTATCGAAGGCGCCGGGTATTTATGCGCCTTACCAACCGCGCTTCGACTGGAACCTGTGGTTCGCCTCATTAGGTTCATGGTCGCAGTATCCAATTGTTCCGCGAACGGAGGTGCTGTTGCTGCAGAATGACCCGGATGTGCTCGCGTTGTTTGCCGGCAATCCATTTCCGGGCAAACCTCCGCGCCAGGTGCGGGCAGTCCTGTGGCAGTACTGGTTCAGCAGCATGGAGGAGAAGCGGACACAGGGAATCTGGTGGCATCGTCAGTTACTGGGACTTTATGCGCCTACGCTGGAGATAGAACCGGATGGAAAGATCGCCATGGTCGAGCAGCCTTCAATCTCCGGGCCGCAGGACTAGAGTATTTCTTGTACACGCGGCAGGCGGACTGGTCTGCCGATGAACCTCGAGGTCCTTGGCTTCGCTCTAAAATGACAGGCTTTTTCTCAACCCTGGATAGGATCAGATGCCTGAAATGTCTCGCGATCTTCGGCGAAAAAAAGCTTGCGTGATCGGCTCGGGCCCGAACGGTCTTGCCGCCGCCATCGTGCTGGCGCAGGCGGGCATGGAGGTTGAGGTCTTCGAAGCCGAACCGCAGCCTGGCGGCGGGGCGCGGACGATGGAGTTGACGCTGCCCGGCTTTCATCACGATTTCGGCTCCGCGGTTCATCCGATGGCTGTCGGTTCGCCGTTCTTTTCTTCCTTGCCATTGCAGGATTACGGCCTCGAATGGATCCATTCGCCCGCGCCGCTGGCGCATCCATTCGACGATGGCACGGCGATCACGCTGGAGCGCAATCTGGAAGATGCGGAAATGGTGTTGGGGGAGGACGGCAAGGCATGGCGCGCGTTGATGGAGCCGCTCGCCGCCCATTGGCCGGAATTTTCCCGTGACATTCTGCGGCCGCTGCTGGCGCTGCCGCGCCGTCCATTTCTACTGGCGAAGTTTGCGCAGGATGCTGTTCCGCCGGCAACCTTCGTTGCCCGCCGGCGATTCCGCAGCGAACGCACGCGTGCCTTATTTGCGGGTCTAGCGGCGCATTCTTTCTTAAGCCTCGATGAGCCGCTCAGCGCATCCTTTGGCATGGTGCTGGCTGCTGCCGCGCACGCTGTGGGATGGCCGATTCCTCGCGGAGGCGCGCAGTCCATCACAAACGCGCTCTCGGCGCACTTCACGCAACTGGGCGGACGAATTGTGACGTCAACCTGCATTGAAGATATTCGGCAGCTTCCAGGATGTGACGTGACACTGTGCGATGTTACGCCGCAGCAGTTGCTGCATTTGTCCGGCGATCGGTTTTCGCAGACATATCGAAAGCTTTTGACGAACTACAAATATGGCCCCGGTGTTTTCAAGGTGGACTACGCCCTCGCTGACCCGATTCCCTGGAAGGCAGCGGCATGCCTGCGCGCCGGGACCATCCATGTGGGTGGAAGCATGGCGGACATTGCTGCTTCCGAAGCAGCGATGTCGAGCGGGCAACCTGCGGCGCGGCCGTTTGTTCTGCTGGCGCAGCCGACCCTGTTCGACTCCACACGAGCGCCGATTGGCAAACACATCGCGTGGGCCTACTGTCATGTCCCGCACGATTCGAGCATGGACATGCTGGACCGATTGGAAAGCCAGATCGAGCGTTTTGCGCCGGGATTTCGCGACTGCATTCTGGCGCGCCGCGTTTTCTCGCCTGCCGGTCTGGAGGCGATGGATGCAAACCTGGTGGGCGGCGATATCAACGGTGGCGCTGTAGATCTTCGCCAATTTCTTCTTCGTCCAACGTGGCGGCAATACAGGACATCTGCAGAAGACATTTATCTGTGCTCATCCTCGACCCCACCGGGTGGAGGGGTACACGGGATGTGTGGGTATAACGCGGCGAAGATAGCTCTTCGGCGGCTGGGGAGATAAACACTGCCGCAGCGGAGTTCCGCAATGCATCATCACGATTCGGTTTCGTTCAAGGTGTGGAGATCGCCTGTGACTCAATGCAATATTCTCTAAAAGAGGCATTCACATGACTGAATATGTTCTTACCGGCGGCTCGATTATCGATGGATCGGGGGTTGCCCCATTTGCCGCGAGCCTTTATCTGCGAGGTGATCGCATTGCGCGGATCGGCGAATTTGAACCGCCGCCGGGTGCGGAAAGAGTTGACTGCATGGGATTGTCGATCGCTCCAGGATTTATCGATTCTCACACGCATTCAGACCTGCAGGTGATCGAGGGGCGGCGGGAGAAGCTTCGCCAGGGCGTGACTACGGAAGTTGTGGGGAATTGCGGTTTCTCTGCGTATCCGCCAGCCAGAAATCCCGCCGAACTGAGAGAGTTCGCCAATGGCATTTTCTGCGGCGATGAGTGCTGGGGGTGGTCATCGACTGAGGCATATTTGAATGCGATTGCGCAGAGTCGCACCGCCAATGTTGTCTCCTTGGTAGGGCACGGTGCCCTGCGGATTGCGGTGGCCGGCAGCAAGCAGGGGCCGCTGCCCCAGTCCGACGTATTGCGCATGGAAAGCCTGCTGGCCGAAGCGCTCGATGCAGGGGCGACAGGCTTCTCCACAGGGTTGATGTATGCGCCGGGTTCCAGTGCGCCGCCGGAGGAACTGGAGCGTTTGTGCCGCGTAGTCGAAGGCCGAAACAAGATTTATACCAGCCACATTCGCACTTATTTCAGCGGGCTTGTTGCCGCGGTGGAAGAGCAGATTGAGCTCGCGCGCCGCAGCGGATGCCGCCTGCAGATCTCCCACCTTCAGGCGGTGGGCGCCGCGAATTGGCCACAGCAACGGCGCGCGATTGAAGTGATCGAGAAGGCGCACGCGGAAGGCATCGATGTTGAATTCGACTGCTATCCCTACATTGCCGGTTCCAGTGTTTTGACTCAAGTGCTTCCGCAGAGCGCATTGGACGGCGGCACCGAAGCAATGCTCGCCCGGCTGGCCGATCCTGTTCAACGTGCGGAGATCGCGCGCGAGACCAGGAACAGTCTCCAATGGCGGTGGGAGGATATCTATATCTCCTCGCTACAGAGCGAACAGAACTTCGGCGCGATGGGAAAGAATCTAGCTGAGCTGGCCAAGGAGCGTGACTGCGAGCCTGTCGATGTCCTCATCGATCTGTTGATTGAAGAGAAGGGCACAGTGAATATGATCTGCTTTAACCAAAGCGAAGAGAACCTGAAGATCAGCCTCACACATCCCCTGTCGATCATTATCAGCGACAGCTTTTATGTGAAGGGACGCCCACATCCGCGGCTCCATGGAACTTTTCCCTTCCTGCTGGGAACCGTTTGCCGCCAACGTGGATGGCTCTCCCTGTCCGAGGCAGTGCACAAGATCACGTTGCGACCCGCGATTCGATACGGGCTTCCTGATCGAGGAGTCCTGAGGGCCGGCGCGTATGCGGATGTAACGATTTTCGATTCCCGGACAATCGATAGTCCGGCGACCTACGAACAACCCGAGTTGCCTCCGTCAGGAATCCACCATGTGTTTCGAAATGGAGAACGCATGAGTGTGTGATCGGTGATTGAGTCTTCCGCGTCTGCGTATCACGATGGGCCGCTAATACTCAGAAGGAATCAGCTTATCCAATTCTGAAATCGAAAATGTTTCGGATTGGCACAGCGCTATCATCACCCTTTCAGCACGTTCGATTTCTCTTGTAGCAGTGATCACCTCTCGAGCGATTGATTGCGGAATGATGACTGCTCCATGTTGGTCCGCATGGATCAAATCGCCTGGATGAACGATCATTCCGAAGACAGTGACTGGCCGATTGAAATCCTCCAGATGCGCAAAGCCGTGGGACACGCTGACGCCGCTTGCGAACACCTGAAATCCCGTCGCTCGAACCTCCTGAATGTCACGCACGGTGCCGTTTGTGATCAAGCCGCTGCTACCGAGCGCGAGGTGAATACAGGAGTTTACTTCGCCAAAGTATGCGCCCAATGGCCGGTCACTCAGGTCCTGCACAACACTGACCTTCGGTGAAGGCGCCAATCTGGTGTAGTCCCAATACTCCGTTCTTGAGACCAGCCGATTAGGAGCCGCGGGTTGACCGGAAAGAATCATGGCCGTGCAGGCATATCCCAGCATCACTCCGCGTTCGGGAAAAAGACAATGAACGCCAACATTGGTATAGCCTTCGCCGCGCGGGCGTACTCCGAAAGTTTCGATCGCGTTCGCAATTGTCGGGGAGCTGATGTTGCGTAAGGCCGCGAGTTCTTCCGCCTTTAAATATGTATCCGGGGTTAGCTCTCGTCTCGATGATTGACTCATTGAACCTCTGGAGGGACATAGGATATGGAGACTTACTGGATCAAAGGCAGCGCCTACCTACTGAAACTGGCTGCCGGTAACACACCGCCAAACGGAATATAAGCTGAGAGGGAATAGGGGTCAATTGAATTCTCATCATAGAATAATTCACGGTTCGTGAATCTAAATCTGTTAAAGATTTCATCGCATGCGCTAGACTAGCGCTCATGGAATTGCGCGAAATGAAGAGTCTTGTCGCTCTTGCAGAATGCGGCAGCATTCGGGAGGCAAGCTTACGGTGCAATCTCAGTTCCGCTGCGATCCATAAACACCTGAAGACACTGGAGTCGGAATTCGGTGTGCGTATCTACAGGAAAAGCCAGGGACGTTTGATCGTAACGGAAGCGGGGCAGACTCTGTTGCCATTTCTCAGAGAGATTCTGCTGGGCTACGAATCGGCGTTTACCGCCGTGGCTGAATGGAAAGATGCCAGGCGCGGCCTGGTGCGGGTGGGGGCTGGACCTACTTTTAGCAGCGATATCCTTCCAGCGCTGCTCAAGAAGTTTCGCCGACGGTTCCCCAAAGTCGATCTATTTGTTGAAACGGGAAACAGCAGCCATCTTATGGCCCGGCTGCGATCCGGATCTCTCGACGTGGCCTTTGATCTTGCCTCAGCAGCATTGGAAGATGACCTGCTGGAGCAAGTGGCGCTTTGGGAATCAGAAGCAGGGTTCGTTTCCGCATCGACAGCGGTGTCACAGCAATGTTCATTGAAAGCGCTGCAAACCGTGCCCTTTATCCTTTTCCAAAAGGGCTCACCGATGGACATGATTGTCCAGAATTATCTCGATGTCTTAAATTTTTGCCCCAATGTGGTGATGCGCTCGGACAGTGCCGAAGCGATCAAGGCAATGGTTCGTACCGGACTGGGCATGTCGGTACTCTTCTTGTGGAATATCGACGCCGATCTACAGAAATCGCGTTTCAAGATTGTGCATACCGAGGCGCCTCCCCTCATCTCGCGAATTGCTCTGATCCGGCTTAAGAGTACTTATACCTCTAATGCAGTGATGGAATTTATCGAACTGGCCCGCGGAATTGGATGGAAGCATCTACGCCCAATCAGGCCACTTCGTGGCCGCTAGGATTACGGCTAGCCGATCGCGATCTCAGCCAGACCGATTTCTACAAAACACCTCATTGTCTGAAATAGTGAGGAGATTTTCCCGCCGCCGGCTCCGACAAGTTGAACGATCTCTGCAAGAAATAAATGCGCAACGTCTGCTCCATCTTTGCCAAAGATATTTGGCATCATGCCGGCTTATGAACCTCTCAGACTGCCTCGATTTGAGAATTCACAAATAGTGAATATCTTGTGAAAATAAATCAATTGACAATCCATCTGTTCCGGCTTGTATATATTCCAATGTCCGGTTTGGCCGCGGTTTCGCGTGCCGCTGCTTTTCAACGACGCGATCGCGACGCCATCGTGTGAAATGCCCGCCGCTGGAACGCAGGCCAGCCAGCAACTTCGATGCGCGAGCTTTTCGGCGGGACGGTGTAAAGAACGAAGATGTTACAGAAGAGAAGAGCGGACGGTCTGCACGATGGACCCTTGTTGGCGGAAGGCTCAATTTTGAGGAGGCAGTATGAGCAGGCAATCGCACACCCTAATTCTCTGGCTTGCAGTCATCGTGTTTTTGTTCGGGATGACGCGCGGCAGTCAAGCGCAATATAACGCCAGTATCCAGGGCGTGGTGCAGGATCCGCAGGGCGCGGTCATTCCCGGCGCAACGGTCACTCTGGTCAATCTCGAAACCAACTGGTCGAAGACAGATACGACCAACGGCAAAGGAATTTATACTTTCAATTTACTTCCGCCCAGCCGGTTCTCCATCACTGTGGACGCACCCGGTTTCACCAAAAAAGTTTTGAGTGACATCAGTGTTATTCCGGAGCAGGCCAACGCTGTCAATATCAAGCTGGAGCTGGGGCAATCCTCGCAATCCGTCACTGTTTCTGGAACCGGCAACACGGGGTTGGATACGGAGACCGCAACCATCAGCGGAACCATCACAGCTAGAGACATCAGCCACATGCCTGCGTTCGGCCGTGATATCACGCAGCTTGCACAACTAGCGCCTGGAGTTTTCGGCGATGGCGCGCAAGGTGCCGGCGGCGGCGCTGCGGCTCTTCCCGCTACGATCTCAGGCGGATCGGGTGTTCAGGCCGGAGCCGCCAGCGGCATCTTTACCACGGAAAATACTGTCCAGATTATTTCGAATGGCGGACAGAACCAGACCAATAGCATTACGATCGATGGCGTCAGCACCACTGACGCCGTGTTCGGAGGCGAAACCATCATCACCCCCACTGAGGAATCCGTGAAGGACATGACGGTCGTTACCAACGACTACGACGCAGAGGATGGGCGACTCAGCGGGGCCCACATCAAAATTACTACACAGAACGGCACTAACACGCTGCACGGAAGTGCCTTTATCAAGGGCGACCGTCCGGGATTGAATGCCTATCAGAGATATAACGGTCCGTCATCTCTCACTTCCGGCACGGCGGCACAGAGAGGTGTAAACAGAGACAACCAGCGGTTCAACCAATATGGAGGCAGCCTCGGCGGCCCAATCTGGAAGAACAAGGTCTTCGGATTTTTCGCGTATGAGGGTGAAGGCAACAATTCGTTGACCACCGGACAAGGTTGGTATGAGGCGAGAAATATCCTTACCGCAGCGCCGAGCGGCAGCCTTGCTGCAAAGATGCTTTCGTATCCCGGAGAAGGCGTAGCCTATTCTTCGATTTTATCGACTACATGTGCAACGATCGGGCTCATTCAAGGAACGAACTGCAACGTTATTCCCGGGGCGGGACTGAATCTCGGTTCACCGCTAACCACGCCACTTGGGACGCAGGATACGACCTGGAAAAACACTGGTAACCCCGGTATCGGGAGTGGATTGACGAACACTCCGACCATAGCGGAGTACACCACGGTGAATCCCACCAGCGATTCGTACAGCCAATACAATGGACGTGTCGATGCTAACGTTACCAATAGAGATCTGGTGACCGGTACCGTGTTTTGGGTGCCTACAACCCAGTCGCAATACCTCGGAGACGTTCGCGCAGCGAACTTCGGCAATATAGCGACGACCAATAATGCATTCACGGTATTGTGGGACCATACCTTCTCGCCGAATTTAGTCAACGAAGCCCGTGCGAACGCGGCAGGGTTTCGTTTCAATGAAATTGCCTCGAATCCCACCTACCCGTTTGGGATCCCGCATCTGTCGATGGACAATCAAGGCTCTGCGCCCCTGAACCAATACGGGACCGCATTTGCGCCCGCCGTCAGAAATCAGTGGACCTACAGCTACGGGGACACCGTCACCAAAGTGCAGGGCAGCCATCAACTGAAGTTTGGCGGAGTGTACACGTTGCTGCAATATCTCCAAACTTCTCCGAACAATGCAATACCGCAATACAATTTCCACAATATATGGGACCTTCTCAACGATGCCCCGTACCAGGAAAGCGGGTCTTTCCAACCTTCAACCGGTATTCCGTTCAATCTCCGCGAGGACATGCGGGCCAACCAGTTTGGAGTGTTTGCGCAGGACAACTATAGAGTGCTGCCCAACTTTACCCTCAACCTGGGTCTGCGTTGGGACTATTTCGGGTCTGTCTATTCCAAGCAAAACAATCTCCCCGTAGTTCAGTTTGGCACCGGGCAGAACCTTTTGACTGGGATGAGCGTGCGCCAGGGTGGGAATCTGTACACGCCGACCAAGGGCAACTATGGTCCGCAGGTAGGCTTCGCGTGGAGTCCGAAAGGTAGCAACAACCGGCTAGTTGTTCGAGGAGGATTTGGCGTCAGCTATAGCCAGTTCGAAATCAGCATCCAGGCAAGCGGCTACCAAAACTTTCCCATCACGCAGAGCGTCACCATCGGCCCGTATGCCCCTGGAACTCCGGCAAGCAAAATACTTTATTCCTTTGCCAGCAGCCCAACCAGTTTTTACGGCTATCCAGCCAATCCTTATGCCAAGACGGCCGTTGCCGGCAATAATCTTCCGGTGCCTGGCGGCCTACCCATAACCTTGAATGGATTTCCTTCCAGGTTGCCCAATGCGGTCAGTTATCACGATTCGCTCGATATCCAATACGACATCGGCCATAACTGGATTGCCGATATCAGCTATATGGGTAACAACACGCGGCATTTAACTCGGCGCCTCGACCTGAACGTCATCGCGCTTGCGGAGGGTATCCCATATAACCCCCAGGTAAAGACCAACTACTATTACGAAAATAATGCCAGTACGGAATTCAATAGCCTGGTCGCGGATTTGACTCATCGGTTCTCCCACTCTTTCCAGGCGCAAGCGCAATACACCTGGAGCAAGGGCATGGACGATAATTCTTCGCGTTTCTTCATCAACCCTTATGAATACGATCCAAAGTTAATGTGGGGGCGGTCCGACTATAACGTTACGGATGCCTTTAAACTGTTTGGCATCTGGTCACCAACGTTCTTCCATGGCAGCCACGGATGGGTGGAGAAGGTGGTAGGCGGCTGGTCTATAAGCGGCATCCTCAACCTTCACACCGGCTTTCCCTGGACACCCGAATACACTAACCTCGGGAATGGCCTTTACTACTCGGGCGCTCCTTACGCGGGTACTTTATTTCCAGCGAAGTATCTAGGTGGCGCAGGGAATGACACGAGCAATTCTGCGTTCAGGTCTGGACTATCGCCCCATTCCGGCGCTTTTAATAAAAATTATTCCAAAGGTGCGTTGGCGTACTTCACCGTGCCCAAATATACTTTGGGTCCGGCTTTCCCGGCGAGAGGCACGCTTCCGGAAGGCCCAGGGGTTCAACGCAACTCACTCAATGGACCGAACTACCGCGACGTGGACATGACTCTACAGAAGAATTTTGGCTTACCCAATATCAAGGTGTTAGGCAATGCATCGTTCCTTCAGATTCGAGCCGATGCTTTCAACCTGTTCAATATGGAGAACCTGACAAACGTCAACCAGATCATTAGTACGGATGGCGTTCATAGCAATCCAGCTTTTGGGCAGGCCCAGAATGGCCTTGGTTCCCGTACCGTCGAGTTACAAGCTCGGTTCCAGTTCTAAGAGGATTTACAGTTGTCTCGCCGGATACTAAAGGAGTCATTCTGAATGGAGCGCAGCGGAGTGAAGAGTCCAGAGAATACTTGCTTCATCTACTCCGCTATCACCCTCTGGATTCTTCGCTGCGCCCAGAATGACGAGCAGTATTTGTAAATTGTCTAGATACTGCCTGCTCGATTGACAACATTTTCCATGCGCCCGTCGAGCCACATTTTCAAATTGGAGATCGCGGTATCGAGAAGCCTGCTTCGCGATTCGCGGGTGGCCCACGCGATGTGGGGCGTAACGATGCAGTTTTTGGCTCCAATTAAAGGATTGACAGCCACGGGTGGTTCCACGGTAAGGACGTCGAGGGCGGCGCCGGCCAGTCTGCCGGAATTAAGCGCCTCGGCCAGATCTTCCTCAACGATCAAACCGCCTCGAGAAGTATTGATCAGGACAGCGTCGGGTTTCATCTGAGCAATGCGCGCAGAGTTTACCAACCCGCGGGTCGAGGTTTGAAGCGGGCAGTGGAGAGAAATGACATCGGCGGATGCAAAGACCTCATCGACAGAACCCCAATGAACTCCGGGAACCAGATCCGCGGGACGACGAGAGCCGGTGGCAATCACAGGCATTCCGAAGGCGCGGGCGATTTGGGCTACCGCTTTCCCGATTCGGCCATAGCCTACGATTCCCATGGTTTTTCCGTTCAGTTCGATCAGTGGACGGTGCCAAAAACACCAGTCGGCGTTGCGAGACCATCCCCCTTGACGGACTGCTTCGTTATGAATTCCAACGTTGTTGCAGAGTTCCAGCAACAGGGCAAATACCATTTGAGCGACGGAGTTGGTTCCGTAACTCGGAACATTGGTGACGACGATATTTTGACGCGTGGCCTGTTCGATGTCTACCACGTCGTAGCCGGTGGCCAGCACGCCGATATAGCGCAGTGCAGGCAACGCTGCGAGCGTGGCGCTGCGGAGAGGCGTCTTATTGGTCAACAGAATCTCAGCGTCCTCCGCGTGGGACAGGATATCCCGCTCTGACGTTCGATCGAAAATCCGGCAGTCTGCCAGCGCCTGTAGTGTTTCCCAGGAAAGATCCCCTGGATTCAGGGCGTGTCCATCAAGAACAACCAATTTCATTTCATATCCTCCGCTACTGGAATTGCGTCCGAGCAAGAATTTGAGTTCTCCTGCTTTAGATACAAGCGTGCCGTCAACCACGCTCCGGCCGAAGAAGATCACGAGGAAGAGTTTTCTTGCGGTCCATCCATATTAGGTGTATACCTTATTTGGATAAAAATACAATTTGTATATGGTATGTTGACTCATAACATTCTAGGTGTATATATATCGCCCAGCAGTGTTTCTTTTGTTTGGGCGCGCGAAAAATCGAGGGACTGGGTGCAATGAAGCGTAGAACATTTCTCAAACTTGCGACCGCCGCCACGGTGACCCGTCCGTGGACGCTGGCGCAAAATACAAATCGCATCGACTTGAGGAATTCCGCAGTGGTTCTCAGCCCTTCCGCTGCTCCCCGCGAATCCAAGGCGGCGCAGGTGCTGGCGGAAGAGGCGGAAAAGCGGTGCGGCATCCGTTGGCCGATTCAGATGACTGGAAAAAGCGGCGCGGGAACCACTGGCGTTGTCACTATTTACCTTGCGACGCGGGAATCGGCGGGGAAGCTGGGGCGTTCCGCTTTCGCGTCTGCGTCGGAGATTCAGCAACTCAAAGAGGAAGGATTTCTGCTGCGAAGCGGGCACGACAGCAGCGGACAATGGATCGCGGTTTTCGGCGCCGACCAGCGAGGACTTCTGTTCGGAGTGGGCAAGCTGCTGCGCCTGATCGACTTCGAGCGGCAGCAAGCCAGTGTTCCCGCCAGCCAGTTGAACCTTACGAGTCATCCGGAATTCAAACTGCGCGGACACCAGCTTGGTTATCGGCCAAAGACGAATGCTTACGATGCGTGGTCGGTCGAAATCTGGGACCAGTACATCCGCGATCTGGCCATCTTCGGAACAAACGCCATTGAACTCGTTCCGCCGCGATCGGATGATCTTCCCGATAGCCCCCACTTTCCTCTTCCTCCGGGCCAGATGATGGTAGAGATGTCGCGAATCGCCGATAGTTATGGATTGGATGTGTGGATCTGGTACCCGGCAATGGATCCCGACTACAGCAATCCGGCAACCGTGGAGAGTGCTGTCAAGGAGTGGGCTCGCATTTTTGCCATGCTGCCGCGCGTCGATGCGGTATTGGTACCCGGCGGCGATCCCGGAGAAACAGAACCGAAGTATCTGTTGGCATTGTTGGAGAAGCAGAAGAAAAGTTTGTGCCAGTATCATCCGCAAGCGAAGATGTGGGTCTCGCCCCAAGGTTTCAGCGCAAGCTGGATGCAGGAGTTTCTCGGGATTCTGCGGCAGGAAAACACCAAACAGTGGCTCGACGGTGTTGTGTTCGGTCCGCAGTCGCGACTTACAGTAACGGAAATGCGCCGGGAGGTGCCGCAAAGCTATCCCATCCGCTGTTATCCCGATATTACCCACAGCGTGGAATGCCAGTACCCTGTGCCGGACTGGGATGTGGCCTTCGCGGTAACAGAAGGCAGAGAAGTTATCAACCCCCGTCCCATGGGGCAGGCGAATATTCTGCGGCGTATTTTGCCCGGAACGGTCGGTTTCATTACATATTCCGAGGGCTGCAACGACGATGTAAATAAATTTGTCTGGAGCGCGCTGGGCTGGGATTCCAGGCAGCCGGTCACGGACATGCTGCGCGATTTTGCTCACTACTTTATCGGAACCCAACAGACGGAAGGCTTCGCCCAAGGTTTGCTCCATCTCGAGTCGAACTGGCAAGGGCCGCTGTCAACCAATAGCAGCGTGGAGATTACTTTAGAACGCTTTCAGGACATGGAGCGAAGTTGTTCGCCGGCTGTGCTGGAGAACTGGAGATTTCAGCAGGCGCTTTATCGCGCATATTTCGACGCTTTTGTGCGCCGTCGCCTACTGGTTGAAACGGCGCATGTGCAGCAGGCACGCAATCAAGTGGCGCGTATGCTCGAAATTGGCTGGGGTGCTGTGCCGTTGGGTATCGGAGATCCGCCGGCCACAGTACCTCCGAATGGGCTGACTCCGGACCCGCTGCTTGCCAGTGCGCAGGCTATCCTCGAAGGAACGATCATCCATCCCGCGGCTAGCGAATTGCGTGCGCGGATCGGGGAGTTGGCGGCGGCGCTGTTTCAAAGCATCCGGATGCAGCTTGCGGTCGAGCGATACCAGGGCGAGGCGGTAGAACGCGCGGCGAACCTGGACACGCTGGATATGCCGGTGACGGATATAACCTGGATGCGCCGGCAAATCCTCGAAATCCGACAGATGTCCAATCCGATGGCGCAGATCGCCGCGATTCGTTCGCTGCTATTCCGCACCGATCCTGAACCGGGCGGTTTCTACGATCAACTCGGGAACGTTTCCTGCCGGCCGCATCTGCTGCCGGGGCCGGGAGACTGGGAAGATCCTGAGTTCCGCAAATCGGCGCTGATCGGCTTCGATTATCCGGACCCGCTGCGGGATACGGCACCGATGGCCTGGAAGTGTTGGGCGGAATCCCTGTTCGACGCGCCTTTGACGCTGCATTATCCAAATCTGGATCGCCATGGGCGATACCGCTTGCGGGTGGTATATTCCGGAGACGAGCCCGACAAAAAGCTCCGCTTAATGGCCAACGATAAGATCGAGATCCATCCTTATATGCTGCGCGCGTGGCCGCCTCGTCCACAAGAATTTGCCATTCCTCACGACGCTATTTCGAGCGGGGAACTGAAGCTGGCATGGACGCGCGAACCAGGCCTGGGCGGCAACGGCCGCGGCTGCCAGGTAGCGGAAGTCTGGCTGATTCCAATCTCGGCAACGGAGCCTGTCTGAAATGGAAAATACACCCAATGCCCAAAACAATGCTCCGCAGCCCGATTGGAAAAATAATCGGTTGCGGAAGAGACTCGATGCCGGCGAATTTATTGTTGGACTTACCATTACCAGCAGCAATCTTGAAACTGCTGCCCTGGGCGCAAAGCTCGGCTTCCACTTTCTGTGGGTAGAAATGGAACACTCCCCAGTGTCGCTCGAAACGTTGCGTGGAATCGTTCTGGCAACGCGAGGACTTCAAGCCGCTGTCTTTGCCCGTGTTCCGGTCGCGGCACTGTGGGCTGCAAAACGCGTGCTCGATCAGGGCGTCAGCGGAGTTATCTTTCCATTTGTTTCCGATCCGGACCTGGCACGAACCGCCGCTCTTTCTTGTCGCTATCCGCCCGCAGGTTTGCGGGGATCGGGTGCGGGCCTGGCCGCCTCGACATGGTTCGAGCCGGGAAACTATTATGACTCCGCGGATGCCCACATGTTGACTGTGTGTGTGATCGAGGAAGAGCGCGCCCTGGCCCATATCGATGAGATTGCCGCGACTCCGGGAGTCGACGTCCTCTTTATCGGAACTAGCGATCTCTCTTTTTCGCTCGGGCTGCGTGGCCGGCAAGATGAGCCGAAGCTACAGGAAGCGATTGAAACCATCAAGGCTGCAGCGCGTCGTCATGATAAATTTCTCGGTCGCCCTGCCGCCAGCGCGGAAGAAGTGACTCGCTATCATCAACAAGGATTTCAAGTCTTCCAATCCGTGACCGAGTTAGGATTAATGCGGCTCGGAGCCCAGCAGATTTTAGAGCCTCTTGACTTTCTCGAAACCACAACCGACAAGAGTATTTTGTATTGAATAGAAAAATACAGTTATCAAGCCGACTGGGTTTCTACAGAAGTTGTAGATCGACGTCTTTTTTGTATGGGACGACCGCGAAATGAAATCCATTTCTATGCTGGAAAGCTTTAAAGATTCATCGCGCAAGGATCCAGACCTCCTCCTGCAAGCGACACGTCCAGAAGGATCGAATATCTATCGCTGGGTAGTTGTCCTGTTGCTTTGGCTGGTTTGTTTTTTCAGCTATGCCGATCGGCAGGCGTTCTTCTCGATTTTTCCGTTGTTGCAAAAACAAATGAAACTCACCACTGTGCAACTGGGCCTGTTGGGTTCCTCGTTTGCCGTGGTGTACGGAATTGGAGGACCGTTCGCCGGATTTCTTGTCGACAGGATTCGCCGCAAGACTGCAGTTCTCGGAGGGCTGGAGTTGTGGAGCGTAATTTGCGTGCTGTCGGCGCTCTCGCGAAACTTCTTTCAGCTACTTATCTTTCGCGCCGCGGAAGGGATCGGCGAATGCATTTACTATCCTGCCGCCCTCTCGATGATCAGCGATTACCATGGCAAGCGCACTCGTTCGCGGGCCATGGGGATTCTACAGACCAGCGTCTACGCGGGGACTGTGGGAGGCGGATATTGGGCCGGTCTTATGGCCCAGCGGCATGGCTGGCGCGTAGCTCTTTTTGTCTTTGGCGCACTCGGCTGTCTGTTGGGTGTGGCATTGATCCGCATACTGCGCGAGCCGGCGCGGGGAAGCGCAGACCTCGAATACAACGCGGGCCAATCTACCGGCGCTCCGCAGCCCGCGGCGCCTCTTTCATTACGCTCCATGCGCTCGCTTTTCAAAATCAAATCATTGTTGACGCTGACAGCTGTGTTCGCGTGCGCCAATTTCGTGGCCATGGTGCTTCTGGCCTGGATGCCGATGTATCTCTATTCCCGGTTCCATCTCAGCCTCTCGATGGCGGCCTTCGACGCGGCGGTATATCCGCAAGTCGCCAGCATGGGAGGCTCTGTCTGCGGGGGCTATCTGGCCGACAGGTTTGCAAAGCAAAGCCGCAGCGGACGCGTAGCCGTGCAATGTGCCGGGGTCCTTGCCGGTGTTCCCTTCGTCATACTCTGCGGCCTCAGCGGATCTCTGATGCTGGTGAACATCGCGCTGATTTGTTGGGGATTTTTCAAGGGTATCTATGATTCGAATATCTTTGCCTCCGCGTTTGACGTGGTCCCGACGGAAAGCAGAGGAATCGTCAGCGGATTGATGAATTGTGTGGGGTGGTTGGTGGGCGGCGGAATCGCACCGGTTCTAATTGGTTTTCTCGCGGTCTATATATCTTTGGGCCATGCGATCGCCTTGTCTGCAACGTTTTACGCGGCCGCAGGTATTTTGCTCATTTTCACTATGCGATATTTTCTGGATGGAGACATCGACCGGTTGGTACTCGAAAAGACAATTGGACAATCCCAATTCTGAGGTCCCGTGATCGGCTAAGACATTTCAATAGACCTGCGGATTATCATTAGAAAACTCACACGGTTCATCCACGCAAAATAAATTTGTCTTCTGGAGCGAAGTCATTGCACACAGCAGGGTTGTAATCGAGGATCTGCGTTCGCTTAACACTATATCAATTCCCACCACCTTATAAATATTGTATGGCGACAGAGTGTTGACATTAAACATACAACACGCGTACATTTGGCTGTGCCAAGCTTTTAGACATTTATGTGATCCACAGGTTAGAAGACTGGAAATTGTTCAGGAGGTTGCAATGCTTAGAAGCAATATCACGCCACAAGAAGTCACCCGATGGGCAAATCTAAGCATCTGTTTACCGCAAATTGTTGCACTTTTCACTGTGATACTGATAAGTGTATCGGTCTTTGCGCAGGTACAAGCTACCGGGTCGATTGCTGGACATGTTGTAGACGCCAGCGGCGCATCTATGGCAAACGCCCCGATTGTTATAACGGAAGAACAAACGGGAGTGTCAACATCTATAACGACAAATTCAAAGGGGTTCTATTCGCTTACCTTGCTAAAACCTGGCATTTACTCGATCCAGGTGAAGGTTCCAGGATTCAATACGGCGGTGCGCGCGAATTTGACGCTGCAGGTTGCACAAGTGTTAGAGCAGGATTTTCAGTTGCGGGTCGGTAATGTTAAGCAGCAGGTCACTGTTTTCGGAGGCACTCCGCTTCTGAATACAGAGACGACTGATTTGGGGAATGTGATCTCGCGAACTCCACTTATTCAGCTTCCACTAAATGGCCGTAATTTCGCTCAACTCGGTCTGCTAGTTCCTGGAACCAATGGGGGTGAAGTAGGCGGAACTCGTACGACAGGAAATGGAAATGAAACTGCTAGAAATGGCGCGAATATCGTTGCCGATGGGGCACGTGGCAGCTTTAACACATATCTGATCGATGGCTTGAATGACAACGATCAATTGATTGGAACGATCAAAGTATTTCCAAATCTGGAGGATGTTCAGGAATTCAAAGTCCAAATCGGCAACTACGATGCCGGATATATGAGCGGAGGCGCAGTGGTAAACGTTACCACGGAGTCCGGTACAAACCAGTTCCATGGATCTGCATTTGAGTTCCTGCGGAATTCCGCACTGGATACGCGGCAGCACTCGGATGCGCCGGGTTATATTCCCAAATATACTTATAACCAGTTTGGGGCATCGGCAGGAGGTCCCATCCGCAAGGGAAAAACCTTCTTCTTCGTCGATTATCAAGGTCTGCGGATAGATTCGGCTTTTAGCGAAATCCTAACCGAGCCTACAGCCGCTTTACGAACCGGAGACTTTAGCGCATATCCGGCCACGATTTATGACCCTAAAACATATAACGCCGCTAACAATACACGGCAACCATTTCTCAATAACAAAATTAGCCAGGCAGACCTGGATCCCGTAGCGCTTGCTCTATTGGCAACGATGCCCTTGCCGAACCTGCCAGGGATATCGAATAACTTCCGGCTGAACGATAAGGAAAACAATGCCCAGGACCAGGGAGATGTTCGCGTCGACGATGTGATTTCAAGTAAGGATAGTATGTTCGCGCGGTATACCTACGGGAGAGCGGACATTGTTTATCCAATTCCATTGTTGATCAACGGAAACATAAATCCTTTGGCCTACGCCGGCTCTCCGCGCGACAATCATGATCCTAGCCTACAGGCGACAGTCCAGGAAATTCATATCTTCTCCCCGACTCTCAGCAATCAGTTCTCATTGGGTTACACTCGGGAATCTCTCGATACTGCTCCTCTGGATGCAGGCAATAACACTTCGGAAAAATTAGGACTAACTGGATCCGATTCACCTGGACAAGGTTCAGGATTGGCCTCATTCAGTATTTCTGGATTCTCGGGTTACAGTGCGAATTTCCAGCCTGAGATAGTGCCTCAGAATACAGTGGAGATCAGCGATACGGTTTCCACAGTGCATGGGGCGCACTCCATAACGTATGGCGCTGACGCAATTCATAATGATTTTGGCTTCTTGCAGGTTCCGCAACTCTATGGCGCACTTTCATGGAGCGGCAATTATACGAATAACCCCGCCAGTCCTAAAGGAACAGGGGCAGGGTTTGCCGATTATCTGCTTGGACTGCCGATCAGTTCAAACAAAACCGCCCTTCTTCAGGGAGTTCCTTATGAAAACTACACAGAATTGGGTGCTTTCGTGCAGGACACCTGGCGTGCAACGACGAGGCTGACTCTCACCCCTGGCGTGAGATACGACCTGTTCACAAATCCGGTGGAACGGGATAATCGGCAATCAGATTTCATCCCCGGTCCCAATGGTTTTGTGGGAATAAACAATCAAGGATCCACAGTAGCATTGGCCGGTCAGAATGGTGTTTCCTCTGGAATTCTGCATACACAAGACCGGAACTTTAGCCCTCGCGTCGGCTTCGCCTATCGTCTCGGTGAAAGGAATGTGATACGGGGAGCCTACGGGTTGTTCTACTTTGATGAACAAGGTACGGGCTCCTCGGCACGTCTCTTTATAAATTATCCAGATACCGTGACACACACCGTGAATTGCTCAAGCACGATTCCGTGTCTGAAGACGTCAACCGGTATTCCTGCTTCGTCCAGTCCTGGCAATCTGCCGCAGGTAGTTTACATGCCCATTTCAAATCCAGCTTCCCACGTTCAGCAATGGAACCTAACTCTGGAGCGGCAGGTATCGTCGAGTCTGGTTGTGAGGAGTTCTTATGTTGGATCGCACGGAGGTAATTTAAATATTGCCCTGAATCCCGATACGGCTTACCCAGGTCCGGGTGCGGTCGCCGCGCGGCAACCCTACACCGCTTACAGCGCCATCTCAGGATGGGAACCTATTGGCATCTCGAACTATAACTCGTTGCAGCTTTCCGCTGAAAACCGCATGAGTGGCGGTCTTTATATGCTGGCGGCGTATACATACAGTCGAAGCCTGGATGAGGGCGGAGGAGGTAACTCGTCCGATAGCGAGTCACGGAGCAACGTACAGAATCCACGAAATGTTCGGGCGGAATATGGCTTATCGGATTTCAATTTTTCCCACCGTCTTACGGTTAGCAACGCTTATAGCTTACCGGTTGGACGCGGGCGCAGATTTTTATCCAAAGATAACGCTGTTACGCAGCTAGTTCTGGGTGGATGGGAGTTAACCAGTATCCTGACACTTCAATCGGGAGCGCCATTCTCAGTATCCATGGCGAGTGCGACGTCAAATACAGGCACATTTCAACGTCCGAATCAAATATGTAGTGGCAACCTGCCTGCTTCTCGGCGGTCAATTACACACTGGTTCGACACATCCTGTTTTGTAAGTCCGCCAAGTTATACGTTTGGAAATGCAGGACGCAATATCTTGATTGGGCCTGGCCTGGAAACCTGGGATGTTGGCTTGGATAAGAATCTTCAATTGACAAATAGACTTGGGATGCAGTTTCGGGCAGAGGCCTTCAACGTTTTGAACCATGCCAATTTTGCTATTCCAGGTAATAGTATTGGGGCGCCCTCAGCGGGTACAGTCTCAAACGTTGTTACAAATGCGCGGCAAATACAATTTGCCGCGCGCCTTCACTGGTGAGAATGAATGGCGACGTAAAGGCCAGTGATCTTTTCGCGGAGGGTAACGCATGCAGCGTAGGAAGTTTCTAAAAAGTACTACTGCCGCTCTGGCGACTTCAGGATGTTTGGGGTCTGGCTGGTTGCGGGCTTTGGTGGCTGGAGATCGCATTGACTTGCAGCAGGCGAGCGTCGTGCTTTCCGCGACTTATAGCAAACGTGAGTCTACCGCCGCTCGTATGTTAATAGAAGAGTCTCACCGCCGGTGCGGTCTCGATTGGACGCTTGGGAACAAGTCTCCTGCCGGTCCAGTCACCATCTATGCGGCCACGCGCGCATCATGGAGTGGACTTGGTTCGCGTGTTGCCAAAGTGGCTGCCATAGGTCGCCGTCTCCCTGCGGAGGGTTTCACTCTACAGGAGGGAACCGATGTAAGTGGCCGCTGGATTGCGATTTTTGGCGCGGATGAGCGCGGGTTGTTATTCGGTATTGGTAAACTACTCCGGTCCATTGTGTTTGCAAGGCAAAGCGCTTACGTGGATGGAAGCCAGCTTAACATTTCCAGCAGCCCTCGCTATCCGCTGCGTGGACATCAACTCGGATACCGTCCCAAAACGAACGCGTATGACGGATGGACAGTCGAGATGTGGGAACAGTACATCCGCGATCTGGCCGTGTTTGGTACAAATGCAATTGAATTGATTCCACCCCGCTCGGATGATCTTCCCGATAGTCCGCAGTTTCCGCTGCCGCCCGCCCGCATGATGGTTGAGATGTCCCGGCTTGCCGACAATTATGGACTGGACGTATGGATTTGGTATCCGGCCATGGACCGTGATTACAGCGACTCCGCCACGGTTGAATCAGCGGTCAAAGAATGGGGACAAATTTTTCAGTCGCTGCCGCGAATCGATGCAGTGTTCGTTCCAGGCGGGGACCCCGGCCATACCGAACCGAAGTTTCTACTGGCGTTGCTCGAAAAGCAAAAGGAAAACCTGCGCCGTTACCATCCCAAGGCGCAAATGTGGGTTTCGCCACAATCCTTTGACGCGGCGTGGACGGCTGAGTTTCTCGATCTTGTGAAACAGCCGCATACGGAAAGCTGGCTGGATGGAGTAGTTTTCGGTCCGCAATCGCGATTGTCGCTGTCGGAATTGCGCGCTGCTCTTCCACCAAAGTATCCGATTCGCTTTTATCCGGACATCACCCACAGCACCGCGTGCCAGTACCCTGTACCGGACTGGGACATCGCCTATGCGCTGACGGAAGGTCGCGAAATTATCAATCCTCGCCCGGTTGGCCAAGCCAACATTTTGCGGCGATCTTTACCGGAAACGATCGGCTTTATCACTTACTCGGAAGGGTGCAACGACGATGCAAACAAGTTCGTATGGAGCGCGCTCGGGTGGAACCCGGACCAATCCATTGCCGCCGCTTTGCGCGATTTCGGCCATTACTTTATAGGAGCGCAGGAAGCCGATGGCTTTGCCCACGGGCTTCTTAACCTTGAACAAAACTGGCGCGGACCTTTGGCCACCAATCAACAGGTGGATGTCACGCTGGAGAGTTTTCAGGATATGGAGCGCTCCGCCACGCCAGCTACCATCGCCAATTGGCGTTGGCAGCAGGCGCTCTACCGGACTTACTTCGATGCTTATATTCGAAGTCGATTGTTGGATGAAACCGCGCACGTTGGGCGTGCCCGGGACATACTCGCGCGGGTACAACAAATTGGCTGGGCGTCGGTGCCGCTTGGTATCGGTGATCCTCCGGCTGCTTTTCCGGCTAACGGGCTTGATCCCCAGGTTTTGTTGCAGACCGCTGGAAAAATTTTAGAGAAACCTCTGATTCAACCGGCAGGCGCTCAGTTGAGAAACCGAGTCGCCGAACTTGGGTATGCGCTGTTTCAAAGTATTCGCATGCAGCTGGCTGTGGAGCGCTATCAGGGGGAAGCGGTGGATCGCGGGGCCAATCTCGACACGTTGGATTGCCCTGTGAGCGACATACCCTGGCTACGCCAGGAGATCGCCCGGATACAAAGTATCGTCGGGCCGGAGAAGCAGATTCAAGCGATCCAGGAACTTCTCGCTCGAACCGATCCAGGACCGGGCGGTTTTTACGATGAACTCGGCAATGTCGCCAACCGTCCTCATCTCGTGCCGGGCCTAGGATCAGTCAAAGATCCGGAATTTCGTCATTCTCCAGCCGTCGGTAACGGTTATCCGGATGAATATGCGGTTCCCATTGCATGGAAGCATTGGGGAGAATCGCTGTTCGATGCTCCTCTCAAACTGCGATATGAAGGTTTAGATCCACAACGTCAATACCGGGTACGCGTTGTCTATTCCGGCGGCGGCCGGCATTTTAAGATCCGGCTGATGGCCAACGATCATATCGAAATTCATCCTTATGCTCTGCGTCCATGGCCGCCTCGCCCACAGGAATTTGCAATTCCGAAACAAGCAACCTCCGCCGGTGAATTGAATTTGTCCTGGACGCGTGAACCTGGCATAGGAGGAAATGGTCGGGCATGCCAGGTAGCAGAAGTCTGGTTGATGCCGGTTCCGGATGGTGAGAAGAATTGACCATTGACGATGTCCCAGCTTAGGACCATCAAAGCTTTCTATAAAATGCAACTATTTCTAAGGACGAGATAATGAATTCTGACAGCCGGCTTCGCCCCTTGAAGGGTATTATTCCCCCGATGGTCACACCTCTTTCTTCCCTCAATGTTCTTGACAATAGGGGAGTGGAAGCCATCATCGAACACATTCTTTCCGGTGGAGTCCATGCTCTATTCCTGCTGGGAACAACTGGAGAAGGTCCTGCATTGAGTTATGCCGTCCGCCGGGAGCTGATCGAGAGTGTCTGCCAGCAGGTAGGGACTCGAGTCCCAGTACTTGTCGGTGTCACCGATACTTCTTATATTGAGACCTTACGGCTCGCTGAACACGCAGCTCATTCTGGAGCGTCGGCAGTTGTTGCCGCGCCGCCCTACTATTTCCCAGTCACCCAGTCGGACCTGCTGCTACTGATAGAAGGCTGGGCTCGTGAATCCGCTCTCCCGGTTTATCTCTACAATCAGCCGGCACTCACGAAGATTAACTTTGATCCGCAAACAGTTCAAATAGCTTCCGACATACCGAACATCTATGGTTTGAAAGACAGCTCGGGAGAGATTTCCTATATTAAGGAAGTGCTCGCGCTAGTCGGCGATAAGCCCGAGTTTTCAGTTCTAGCCGGGCCGGAACACCTGTTAGCGGAGGCCTTGATGTGCGGTGCGCACGGAGGTGTGCCCGGCGGAGCAAACATATTTCCAAAGCTACCGGTACTCCTCTACCAGGCCTTCTTAGATGGGGATTATGAGGAGATGGAAAAATTGCAGCTGCATATGGTGAACCTCGGTTTACCGATTTTTCAGCCAGGAGAAGCCGATTCGGGATATTTACGCAGGTTGAAGTATGGCTTGTCCCTGATGAATATTTGCAGCGATCTACTCGCGGGGCCCTATCAACAGGCCTCTGCCAAGGAAGCTCGGACAATAAAACAACATTTGCAAACATATGGATTTCTCGATAACTCAAAGGTGATGCAGTAAACCTGCGCCACATCTTTTAGACGCGCTCGATATCTCCGCGCAACGCCGGAAGAGAATGCGTACAAATGTCGTCGACGGTATCCAAATTCGCGATATGGTTACAAACCTGTGGCCTGCTGATGCTGAATCCGATGTTGATCGCTCGAGTGAGGAACCTCGAGCATCCCGGACGAAGGAGAAGGAATGATTTCTGCAATTCTGTTGTTGTCGTTCGCAGCCGCAGGTTCGACCGCCAACGTGCGCAGTCCCGCCGCCAATATCCGCAATCCCGCCGCCGTGCAGGAGGTGTTGCAAGGCAGGCGGACTGAGGCCAGCGCTGCGTGGTGGGGCTTCGATGCCGCCGACAGCACTGCGGCTCTACAGGCCGCTTTCGACTCGAAAGCCAAACGCATCACGATCCCGTATATGGGGAGACCCTGGGTGGTTCGGCCACTCGCGCTGCGGAGCAACCAAGAGGTCGATATTGCTCCCGGAGTCATCATTCTGGCCAAGCGCGGCGAGTTTCAGGACCTGCAAGACAGTCTGCTTGTGGCGCGGAATATTTCCAATGTGACGATTCGCGGTTACGGTGCAACTCTCCGCATGTGGAAGCACGACTATCAGAACCCGCCCTACAAAAAGGGCGAATGGCGCATGGGCATTGAGATTCAGGGTTCCAGGAATGTGCGGATCGAGGGCCTGCACGTTGAGAACACCGGCGGCGATGGGTTCTTTATCGATGGCGGTTCGAGTCGCTTATGGAGTGAGGACATAACCATTCGCGACTGTGTATCGGAGAACAACCACCGGCAGGGTATCAGCGTCATCAGTGCAGTCAATTTAACGGTTGAAAACTGCACGTTTTCTAATACCAGCGGCACCGCGCCTGAAGCGGGAATCGATCTCGAGCCGGACGCCGCCAATCAGCGACTGGTCAACATCATTATCCGAAACTGCATTTTTGAAAACAATCATGGGCATGAGATGCTCGTGTACCTGAATCGATTGGACGGACATTCAGCGCCGGTGTCGATTCTCTTCGATCATTGTCTGGCGCTTATGACAAGAACCACCGGTGGTTGGAGCGGCATGGCCGTAGGAGCTGTACACGACGCCGGCCCACATGGAACGGTTGAGTTCCGCGACTCTACTGTGGAGAGCGCAGGCAAGGAGGACGCTAAGGTCTATGATAAATCCGCCAATGGCGTGCTGGTGCGCTTCGTGCGATGCCACTGGAACCACGCGTGGAGTTCTCCACACCCGGAATACAGCGGTCCGCGCGTGCCGGTGCTGATACAACTCCGCGATCCCCGGGTGACGCACCGGCTGGGCGGAGTCGATTTCATCGATAGCTATGTCTACGACACGGCGAACCGACCCGCACTACAGGTCGTGGAGGATCATTCCAACTTCGGCGTGCGCGATCTTCACGGACACATTACGATAGAAAATCCCGCAGGCGTCCGTGTGGAGTTGGGGCGTGCACCTATCGATACAGATCTCGTGGCTGCCGAGGCTAAACAATAATTGCTCCGTGTGGATGGATGAAGTTATAGTTGTGCGCCCTTAGTGGACGCTTTCTACCGCGTTTCACACATGCAGTTGCGCAATGGATTAAATTCGCTCTTTACAGTACATGCTCAGTTCAAGGAAGTATGTTTTCACATCGGCACTTTGAGGCGACACGATCTGCGAATTTCGACTGATCGGCTTAGCAGATCTTAAGCCGAAGAATGGGAGGAATTTCACGTGAAGAACCTGTGTGTAGCTTTTTTATTGATTTCTTCAGTTTGCATGGCGCAGTCCATGCATGATCTGGCGTCGCAGGTTGATCCCTTTGTTGGCACATCGCTGAGTCCTTTAGGCGAACCCGGCAATACTCATCCTGGTGCAACTCAACCTTTCGGGATGCTGTATTGGGGGCCAGATCAGGTGGAGGCCCGCTACCATCGATTTTATCGATTTGAAGACACGTCAACGAGGGGTTTTAGCCTTACGCATCTGAGCGGGCCAGGCTGTCCTGCCTATGGAGACGCTCCCGTCCTGCCTATGCTTGGTACCCCGGTGGCCTCTCCATCCGCAGAACCAGAAACCTATCGAGCGGAGTACAACCCGGACGATCAAGTAGCTGAGCCCGGATATTATGCGGTTAAGTTGGGCTCCGGAATCCAGGTTCAATTGGCGGCGGCGGTGCATTCGGGGATCGCGGAGATCCAGTTCCCGGCCGGCGGTGGCGCACACACTATCTTGGTGGACCTGAGCCGGAACCTTACACATGTTACCGACGCTGAGATCCGTGTGCAGGACCGGATGATCACGGGATCGGTGGCGAGCGGAAAATTTTGCAATAAGAAAAATCAATATCGCCTCTACTTCGTCCTGCGGGTGGAAGAAACGCCAAGCGGTACAGGGACATTCAATGAGCTTCAGTTGACCGCCGGGAATGGATCGCAGCATGGCTCGCGCATAGGAGGCTATACCAGCTTCCCCGAAACGATGCGGACAGTCCATGTAAAGGTGGGGCTCTCTTATGTGAGCATAGCCAATGCCGAGCTGAACCTGAAACAGGAAATTTCGGGTTGGGGTTTCCAGAAAGAGCGGCGGGATGCGCGCGCAGCGTGGAACAAGGCGCTGGGGCACATACAGGTGAAAGGCGGCACAGAGGTGCAGCACAAGGTTTTCTACACAGACCTATACCACTCGCTGCTGCATCCCTCCACCTTCAGCGACGTCAACGGAGAGTATCTCGGATTCGACGAGCACCTTCATCATGCCAGGGGCCGGACGCAGTATGCGAACTATTCGGGTTGGGATATTTATCGTTGTCAGGTGCAGCTGATTACGATGTTGATGCCGAAGGTAGGGAGCGACATGGCGCAATCCCTGGTCGCGGATGCGGAGCAGGGCGGAGGCCTGCCAAGATGGTCTGTGGCAAACAATGAAGCCGGCAGCATGGTGGGCGATCCTTCAGATCTGATTCTGGCGAGTATTTATGCTTTTGGTGGACGAGACTTTGACACAGCGAGTGCGTTGAAGGAGATGTTGCGTGGCGCGAACGATCCTGAGGCGCGCATCCGGTGGGCAACAGAGCGACCCCAGCTGAAAGAGTATTTACGACGCGGCTATGTTCCGGAGGACCCGGGCAACCATTCAGGCGCGGCTTCTATTACGCTGGAATACACCAGTGCCGACTTTGCCATTTCGCAGTTTGCCAAAGCGCTGGGCGATACGGCGAGCGAGCAGATATTCCTGAAACGGTCGGGGAATTGGCGCAAGATTTTCGATTCGGAGACACGGTACATCCGCAGCCGTGATGGAGAGGGTAAATTCCTGCCCGATTTCGATCCCGGTAAAGGAGTGGGATTTGTAGAAGGCAATTCGGCACAGTACACCTGGATGGTTCCTTATAACCTGAGTGGGGTAATTGCAGCCGTCGGTGGCCCGGACGAGGCGAATACGCGCCTCGATAAATATTTCAGTCAATATGGCCGCTGGAGAGGCGGACCCTATTTTCGCATTCAGAACGAACCTAGCTTCGGCGGTCCCTGGATCTACAACTGGACGGGCCATCCCTGGCGGGCACAGGAAGTGGTCCGGAAAACACTGACAGATTTGTTTACGGATACGCGAGGCGGCATACCGGGGAATGACGATCTCGGTGCGACTTCCGCATGGGCGGTATTCGCACAACTGGGAATTTATCCTGAAATCCCGGGCGTGGGTGGCGTGACCCTGAACAGTCCTACTTTTCCGAAGATCATGCTCAAGCTCGGCACCCATGAATTGCAGATCCATGCAAAAGGCGCTCCGGAAAAGATCTACATCCAGAAGGTGGGTTTGGATGGCAAGGCTGTTACCAACTGGTGGATTCCCTGGGAAGAGTTGTCAAAAGCAAGACGTCTGAAGTTCACCTTAAGCGCAGTTCCCGAAAAGGCCGCTGGGCGAACACCCCCTTCATTTGCGCTTCCAGGATTTTAAAAATATCCGTGTCGCCAAACCGGACATTATGCGGTGAAGCTGAAATTCGGTGATTCAAATCCGATTGGTAGCCGCGGTGCGAACCGGCATCGCGGAAATACTCTCTCCTGCGACCGGTGGTACCAGCGTCGTTCTGGTCACAAGCTGATTTCCACCTCTTCGGAATAGCTATCGGTGATAAGTACGGAAAGCTGTATATGAAGAAGAAAATCTTTACTCAACCGACAAAATCTGCGGCCTTAGGTATCATAATCTGTTCAAGGGCAAGAGTATAATAATGGTTGACTTAATGGCCTCTAGATGTATACAGTGGATATTTCGCCATGATGCCAGAATATCGATTGACTGCGGACCAGAAGAAGTTTTACAGCGACAACGGCTACTTATTGGGCCTGCCGCCCGTCTACACGGGCGAAGAAATGCGCCAGTTGGCCGACGACCTGCCGCGGCTCATGGCTCTTCTTCGGCCAGAAGAAACTGCCAAAGATATCCGCGAGTGGCATGAAACGAGCCGCTGGCTCTTCGATATCTGTATGAATCCAAAAATTCACGACATGGTCGAGGGCATTTTAGGTCCGAATTTCTACCTATGGGCAAGCAGCTTTTTCGTAAAAGAGCCGCACACGAAGGAAATTGTCGGATGGCATCAAGACGCCTACTACTGGCCAATGAGCCCACATAACTCTGTGACCGTCTGGTTGGCCTTCACCGATGTAGATGAGCAGAATGGGGCGATGAAAATCGTGCCCGGCTCACATAAGTCAGGCGTGATCAAACATCGCCGCTCTACAGTCACAGATTCGATTTTGACGTTGGAACTCGAGAACAAAAGTTTTCGCGAAGACACAGCGGTATCCATGCGGTTGAAAGCCGGCGAGGTGTCTCTCCATGACGATGCGGCAGTCCATGGCTCGCCCGCCAATCCCTCCGATAGAAAACGGGCGGGACTGACGATGCGGTTCTCAGGAACGGATGTGAAGAATGATTTAAACGTCAATCCTAACTTCAAAACATATTTATGCCGGGGAGTGGATCGATTCAATCTCAATCCTGTTGGCGTCATACCTACAGAGAGATTTGCGCGCCCAGGATTTACGGCAATCAGCATTGAGGAAGCAGGTTCCGAACACGAACCTACTCTCAACGGTTAGCTCGTGTCATGGCAGGAGATCTGCCTATTGGAGAAAAAGTGAAAGTTCCTCTTTCCTGCGGACTATGTTTGCGTCTGACTCAGCGAAGGTTTTGTGGGTCGGCGACTGTCTTGGTAGCTCTTCTGCTTTTTTCTCCAGTTATACGATCTCAGCAAACTACGAGAGCCCGGCAGTTTGATGTTTTTGCGCCACAGCAAACGGCAAACGCTGTAAAGGCGCTCTCAAGTCAATCTCAGATGGTAATTGAAAGGCTCTCGAAGTTCAGCTCGCTTCCTGTAGAAGACTGGCAATATCACGCTGGGGATGTACCGGATGGGCAATCGATCGCTCTAAACGATTCCTCCTGGCAAAAAATCAAGACCCCATATGAGACCAATACAAATGACATAGTTTGGCTTCGGAAATGGATTCAAATACCGAGCACACTCTACGGCTATGATCTGACAGGAACTCGCATGTGGATACAGGCCTGGAGCCACGACTGGGTGACAGTGTACTTTAACGGACAGCGTGTTGCCGAGGGAGACAGTCTGGAGCCGATCGTTCTCTTCAACTCCGCAAAGCCCGGCGATAGAGTGCTGGTCGCGGTGAGAATTGGGAAATCCTCCCGTCCCAAGAATTTGCCGGCGGCGTATGTGACCATCGATTTCGCCGAGAATCGCCCTAACCCTGAGGACATGTATACCCAGTTCGTAACTGCGGTTCTACTGATTCCCGATCTATCCAAGAACGTTCCTGTAGATAAGGCGAACTTAGAAAAAGCCATTGAAGATGTCGACCTGAAATCGCTGGACGCCAACGATCAGCGAAAGTTCGACCAGTCGCTAAGCAAGTCGCAGCAACACCTTGAAGCGCTTAGACCCACCCTGCAACAGGCCACATTTCACCTGACTGGCGATTCGCATATCGATGCCGCGTGGCTATGGCCGCGGACCGAGACTGTTGACGTGGTGAGACGCACTTTCGGCACCGCACTCCAATTGATGGATGAATACCCGGCTTACACATACACGCAATCTGCCATGCAATACAACGAGTGGATGGCAGAAAAATACCCCCAGATGAACGCGGAGATAAAGCAGCGTATCCAGGAAGGAAGATGGGAAGTTGTAGGTGGAATGTGGGTTGAACCAGACCTGAACATGCCGTCTGGCGAATCGCAGGTACGCCAGCTGCTAATTGGTCAACGGACTCTCAAGAGTTTATACGGGGTGACTACACGGATTGGCTGGAACCCCGACTCATTCGGCTACGACTGGCAACTACCGCAGATATATAAGAAGTCCGGCATGGACTATTTCGTCACGCAGAAGCTGTCTGCGAACGAAACAAACCCGCTGCCATTCAAGCTGTTCTGGTGGGAATCTCCGGACGGCAGCAAGGTGCTCACGTATTTTCCACACGGCTATGGCAATCGCGACCTGAATCCTGTACGGCTGTCCAACGATCTTGTCAAAGCGAGAAGTCTAGCTCCTGGCATGCTCGATATGATGGACCTTTACGGCGTGGGTGACCATGGGGGAGGCCCGACGCGCACAGAGCTTGACCAGGGTGTCTATTGGATGAAGCCTGACAAGGTGGTTCCGACGATGAAGTTCGGAACGGCACAGACCTACTTTACCGGTATTGAGAAGAAGATCTCTCCCGAGTCTCCAACCTGGAACTACGAGGCGGTGGCAAAGGGAGCTGGAGCATTACCGCCGCCCTCTGCGGGAGATATAACTATCCCGACATGGAAAGATGAGTTGTACTTCGAGCACCACCGTGGGACTTACACCACCCAGGCCAATCACAAGCGAAATATGCGGGAGAGCGAAGAATGGATGCTGAATGCTGAGAAGTATTCTTCTTTAGCATGGCTCGATGGGCAGCCGTATCCCGGTACGGAATTGACAGAGGCATGGAAGAAGGTACTGTTCAATCAATTCCACGATCTTGCGGCTGGGTCGGGTATTGCCGATATTTATAAAGATGCGCAGCGAGATTACGATCAGGTGCGCTGGGCGTCGACTGAAGTCTCCACGAATGCCCTGCATACGATCCAGGCGCATATTGACACTCGTGCCGCGGGAACTGTGCCAGTACTGGTCTTCAATCCAGTCGGATGGGACCGCTCCGGCGTGGTTAAGGTCGATGTTGAAATGCCAAGTTCATCCGCGGGTGGAGTTTCCGTCCTCGATGCAAGCAATCATGTATTGCCCTCGGAAATAGTATCGAGTAATAGTCAAACGAACATCTACCATCTATTAGTTGAGGCAAAAGATGTTCCATCGTTAGGGTATGAGGTCTTGCATGTAGTGCCGGGCCGGCGGAATTTTTCAAGTGATCTCAAAGCAAGCGGGATGACGATTGAAAATGCGATGCTTAAAGTTACTGTGGATCCATCCAATGGCTGTATTACCAGTCTCTATAACAAAGTGGCCAACTTTGAAACACTGGCGGCAGGCGGCTGCGGCAACCAGTTGGAAGTATTCAAAGACACGCCGCTCAAGGACGACGCATGGAATATCGACCCTGGCACTTTGGACCACATGACTCCTCTCACTCAGGCAGACTCTGTGAAGATGGTCGAAAATGGCCCACTACGCGCTATAATCCGCGTATCGCGACACTGGCAAAGCTCTAAATTCGTTCAGGACATAGTGCTCTATGCAAATTCCGACCAGGTCAACGTCGTGAATGATATAGATTGGCATGAGACGCACATTCTTCTCAAAGCCGCCTTTCCGTTGGCAGCATCGAGCAATATGGCGACCTATGAGATTCCTTATGGAACGATCGAGCGGCCGACGACTCGCGATAACAGCTGGGAGCAAGCTAAGTTCGAGGTCTCAGCATTGCGCTGGGCCGACTTAAGTAGCGAGCAACATGGTTTCTCTTTGTTGAACGAATCAAAATATGGCTACGATTGCAAGGACAACCTGCTACGCCTTACTCTTTTACGTTCGCCAATTTGGCCCGACCCGAATGCCGACCGTGGACATCATCACTTTATGTATGCACTGTATCCGCACAGCGGAAGCTGGAAAACTGCCCTGACCGTCCGGCGCGGTTATGAATACAACTACAAGCTTCAGGCAGTCCAAGTGGAGTCGCACGCGGGCTCTTTGCCGCTGGAGCATTCTTTTATATCGTTAAAGAATACGAATGTAGTTCTGACGGCGCTTAAGAAAGCGGAGGATACCGACGGACTTATCCTGCGTTTCTATGACTGGGCGGGAAAAGATGGCAGCGTCCAAATAGACGTGCCAAAAGGCGCCGAATCGGCAACACTGACTAACCTTATGGAGCGGCCCGAGGGCGCGCCGTTGCCCATGACCGGCTCAGGCCAGATCACAGTTCCAGTTCATCCGTACGAGATAGTGACAGTTCGGGTCAACTACCCAAGGAACCAGGAACCGAAATAAGAGCGATAGTCCATAGCATCCACACCGTTGAATTCGATAAAAGCCATTACGTTTTGACGATGCAATTTAGAAGGTGTGCTCAAGACGAGCCATGGCAAACTGCTCGCCCATCGCATTGCTTCTGAATTGGAAGGCTATATGAAAAGTATCTGGATCTTTATAGTACTGATAGTTGCCGGAAATTTCGTTTGTTTGCAAAGTGCTTTGCATGCGCAGAGCATCCAGCCCTCAATGCCTGGAGGCACGAACGTTCCCAAACTTGCTTTGGTCCCCATGCCGCGTGAAATCCACATGAGTATGGCATTATCGCTGGATCATGGTGTAAGCGTCTCTACGCCTGACAACAAGCCGGAGGACCAATTTGTCGTTGAGAATGTTGTCAGCGCGCTGAAGCAACGTGGAGTCGCAGCACGGGACGACAGCAGAGGAGAAGTCAGGATCGTACTGTTGCGGGAGGCAACGAAGAGAGCGGCGGCCATTCTTTCCGATAAGCATATCGAGTTTGCTCCCGCAATGCATGACGAAGGCTATGTAATTGTGACCGATGGAAGGACGACTTACGATATTGCAGCCACCGCTGCCGGCGTTTACTATGGCGCGCAAACTATCAAGCAGCTGGTTGTAGGCCGCGGGGAAAATGCGAGTCTACAGGGGGGAGTAATCCGCGACTGGCCGGCGATGAAATACCGCGGCCTTTCTGACGATCTCTCAAGGGGCCCGATACCGACTCTGGCATTTCAGAAACACGAGATTCGTGTCCTGTCGGAATATAAGATGAACATTTACTCGCCTTATTTTGAAGTTGCTTTGGTATATAAGGGTGATCCATTGCATGCTCCTCCCGGGGGTGCTATGACGAGCGCCGATGTTGAACAGTTAGTGCGCTACGCGGAGCAATACCATGTCACAATCATCCCCGATCAGGAAGCTTTTGGTCACCTGCATCACGCGTTGATGTTTGAGACTCACTCCCCATTGGCGGAGACTCCGCATGGTAGCGCGCTAGCTCCGGGTCAGCCCGAATCGATCCAGTTAATTCAGCAATGGTTCACGGAGATTGCCTCCATATTTCCAAGCCCCTTTATTCATATCGGAGCCGACGAAGTCAATGAGCTGGGAAGCGGTCAAACCAAGCAGTTGGTCGCCCAGGAAGGAGCCGCGAAAGTCTACATCGATTTTCTTATCAAGATCCACAACGTGCTCCAGCCGCTACACAAAAGACTCCTCTTTTGGGGAGATATTGCGATGAAAAACCCAGAGCTGGTGAAACTTCTGCCTAAGGACCTGATTGCGGTGGCGTGGGAATATGGTCCGCATCCGGAAGGTTTTGATAAATGGCTTCGGCCTTATGTCGACGCGGGAATGGAAACCTGGGTCTCACCTGGAATAAATGACTGGAGTCGGGTATATCCGAATAACTATGAAGGGCTCCTCAATATCCAGGGATTCGTCAGCGACGGTCAGCGGCTTGGATCAACCGGCGTATTGAATACGGTGTGGAACACAGACGAGGATGACGAAGGTTTATTTAACAATGACTGGTATGGTGTTCTTTTTGGAGCGGCAGCGGGTTGGCAGGCCGGAACCAGCAGCATTCCACAATTCGAGAATAGTTATGGCCAGGTTTTTCATGGGGACATGACGGGAAAAATCAACCAGGCTCAGATGGAGATGACCGCGGCGCAACTCGCATTTCGCAAGGCCGGCTTTGTGCATGGCGCCATGACAGACCTTTTTTGGACCGATCCATGGAGTGAACAAGGCCAGCTTGTTTCCGCCAAGCTATTGCCTATGTCGCAGGAGATCCGCCTGCATGCAGAACGCGCCATTATCCTGGCCGAAGAAGCAAAAGCTTCTGGGCCACTCAGGGAGATCGACGCGATCGATGCCATGGAATTGGGGGCAAGACGCATTGATTTTATCGGATATAAGTTTCAGGCTGCGCAGCAAATAGTAGACCAATACGACCTTGCCTATAAACAGCAAAATGGGAGGCGCAACGCCGGGTCGCCGCTATTCCATGCCGACTATTTCTATGAGGATCTGGTCAACGGCTACGGACTGCTTCATGACCTGTATAAACAGGCATGGCAGCAGGAAAATCGTCCATATTCACTCCACAACATAATGGTGCGCTTTGATCTTCATACAGAGATGTGGATGCAACGCTCAACTAAATTCAGCGATGCAAAGGCCCATTTTCTCCAGACACATACATTGCCCAGGCCAGAAGATGTCGGATTACCTCCTTTAGCTAAGTCAGCTAGTTCGGCGCACAATCCTCCGACACCGTTTTAGATTGCTTATGAATGCCGCTTCAGCTTTTGAGGTTAGGTTCGGGGAACGGGGAGTTACAGATGAAAATCATTTGTATGGCTGCTTTGTTGATCTCGTCCGCCTGCATGGCACAGACTGTTGATCTAGCATCCCAGGTAGACCCATTTATTGGTACTTCTGCGAACCTGACAAAGGGCGAGTCCGTTCCTAGAATAGATCAATATGGAAATACTGTTCCTGGGGCTGTAAGACCATTCGGAATGCTTTATTGGGGCCCCGATGCCATTGATGCAATCCCCGGCAATAGAAACAATTTCTATCGATTTGACGATACATCGACCAGAGGCTTCAGCCTGACGCATCTAAGTGGGCCGGGTTGTTCAGTATATGGTGAAGTTCCCATCCTGCCAATGTTAGGTCTTCCAGCGGAACCTCCACCCTGGGAGCCAGCTCCCTATATGGCGGAGTACAACCCGAACGATCAGGTGGCCGAACCCGGATATTACGCGGTGAAGCTTCGCTCCGGGATACAAGTCCAATTGGCTGCCGCGGTGCGCTCCGGCATCGCGGAGATTCATTTTCCTGCGACGGGTGGCGCCCACACCATTCTGGTGGATCTGAGCCGAAACCTGGCTCGCGTAAATGAGACTCAGGTCCACCTGCAGGGCCGCACGATCACAGGATCGGTGACAGGAGGCGAAATGTGCGGGAAGGAAAATCATTACCGCGTTTACTTCGTCCTGCAGGCGGAAGAAACACCGGCAAAGACAGGAACCTTTAACGATCGGCACCTGGTGGTTGGAAATGGGTTGCAGCAAGGGCAGCGTACCGGAGCTTATATCGGTTTTCCCGAAACGATGCGGACAATTCATGTGAAGGTCGGGATTTCTTACGTGAGCATAGCCAACGCCGAGCTGAACTTAAAACAGGAGATTCCCGATTGGGATTTTAACAACGAGCGCGTGAACGCGCGTGCGGCTTGGAATGAGGTATTGGGGCACGTACATGTGAAGGGTGGTTCGGTAGCCCAGCACAAGGTCTTCTACACGGCGCTTTATCATTCGCTGCTGCATCCCTCGACGTTCAGCGACGTAAACGGAGAGTATCTCGGATTCGACGATCAGTTGCACCATGCGAAGGGTCGAATCCAATACGCGAACTATTCGGGTTGGGATATTTATCGTTGCCAGGTGCAGCTAATTACGATGCTGCTGCCGAAGGTCGGCAGCGATATGGCGCAATCCCTGGTGGCGGATGCGGAGCAGGGCGGAGGACTGCCAATCTGGACGATGGCCAACGAAGAAGGCGGTTTCATGGTCGGAGATCCTTCAGGCATTATTTTGGCGAGCATTTATGCTTTTGGCGGACGCGGCTTCGACACCGCAGCCGCATTGAAGATGATGCTGCGCGGCGCGAACGATCCTGAGGCGCATAGCCGCTGGGATGTCGAGCGGCCTTATCTGGCTCGGTACTTACGGCAAGGCTTTATCGGCGCGGACCCGAGCGTCTATGACGGAGCGGCCTCCACTACGCTGGAATATACAACTGGCGACTTTGCCATTTCGCAGTTTGCCAAGGCCATGGGCGACACAGCGAATGCGCAGACATTTCTGATGCGCTCCGGAAACTGGCGCAAACTCTTCGACCCGGAGACACGGTACATTCGTCCCCGCGATGGCGAAGGCAAATTCCTGCCGGACTTCGATCCGGGTAAAGGAGTGGGATTCGTAGAAGGCAACTCGGCGCAGTACACCTGGATGATTCCTTATGATCTGAGTGGCGTAATCGCAGCCATCGGCGGTCCGGATGAGGCGAATGCGCGTCTCGATAAGTATTTCAGCCGATATGGCCGCTGGAGAGGTGGGCCCTACTTTCTCATTGAGAACGAGCCAAGTTTTGGCGATCCCTGGATCTATAACTGGACAGGGCACCCCTGGCGGGCACAGGAAGTAATTCGGAAAGCTCTAGCAGATTTGTTTACGGATACACGAGGAGGCATACCGGGGAATGACGATCTCGGTGCGACTTCCGCATGGGCGGTATTTGCGCAGCTTGGAATTTATCCCGAAATCCCTGGCGTAGGCGGCGTGACACTGAACAGCCCTGCATTTCCAGAGATCATCCTGAAGCTCGGCACCCATGAGTTACAAATCCATGCTAAAGGCGCCTCGGAAAAGATCTATATCCAAAAGGTCACTCTTGACGGCAAGGCTGTCACCAATTGGTGGATTCCGTGGGAAGAGCTGTCAAAGGCGAACCGTCTGGAGTTCACCTTAAGTGCAGTTCCCAACAAAGCTCCGGGGCAGATGCCGCCTTCATTTGCGCCTACCGGGTACTAGGGCGAATTCAGAGTGAATTCAATTGAACTGGGCAATCAAGAGTCATTCTGAAGCCTTCGGCTTCGCTCCGGGTAAACTCTGCGCGACGGAGTGAAAAAATCCCGAGGGTATTCGCCAGGATTGCACGGCTATTTGCGGCTGATTTCACGCTGTGTCCTCAATGACTCCGTCCATTTTCAACTGCTGTACCCATCAATCCGCTCCGACTGAAAATCCATCGTTCTGGATATATTCCGGACCATCCGAATTCCAACTCATTTTCGAGGCGTTTAGCCTGTGTATCTTTCTTGTTGACAATGTGAAGACATAATGTGTACATTCTGGCTGTCTCGTCTTGCTAACTGCTAACGATAGGGGAATCGGCAATGAATAGTCCGAAGATACAAAAATGGATGTTTATACTCATACCTGCTCTGGCGATGTCGTTGGGATGGGGTCTCCGCGGTCAGGTGGGGCATTCAACAGGGGCTATGATCCCCGGTGCATTGGTCGCGCTGGTTTTATGCAGCCTGCTGCCCGATAAGCAATTCTCCCGGGGTATGGTGATTGGGCTTGGCGCCATCGCCTTCGGATACGGGGCAACGATGACGACGCAGGATACAGCGGACCTGGCGCTGCGTTGGATTTTTAACCCGGGGTCCACTTTGCCCCTGGCGTTCACCGGATTAGCGATAAAAGGGGCCTTATGGGCATTGTTTGGCGGAATTTTTATAGGGCTGGCATTCGCTGCTTCTCATTACCGTTGGAGAGATATTGTTCTCGGTATGGTTTTCATGGTGGCCAGCTTCCCCCTTGGATGGATGTTGATCAATAAGCCAAGACCCGTCTATTTTTCGGTCACCCGGCACGAAAGCTACGGTGGGTACTTGGTTGCCGGGATTGTGCTTCTTGCCTGGTTGACCTTCCGTGGCCGGACAAAGATACCTCTCACACTGGGTTTATGTGCGGCCCTTGCCGGCGCGATAGGTTTGCCGCTAGGAGCTGTTCTGGGCGGTGCCGGTAGCCACACAGCATACGTCGGAAGGTGGTACGACTGGTGGAAGGTTCTGGAAACTACTTTCGGAGCTTGTATGGGCGCTGGTCTCGGCATCGGAACTTACCTGGTTAAAGATAAGTTGCCTGATTTGGATGAATGGAAGGAACCGGCGGCCAGGGCGCTTTCACGCGCGTGGGGTACGGTCCTAGGGCTAGTGATCTGCGAAGCCTTCGCAGTGTTAGCTCATCTCCGGCTGGGAGGTTGGCTTATTTTTGGATCGGTGTTGCTATGCGTAGTGTTTTACTTCCCAAAGCAAGTGGGCTGGCATGTTGGACTCACAATGACTATCTATGTCACCGCCGTGAACGTTATCACCTATTGGCACCGAGAGCAAAAGATCGGAAATCCGCTATTTCTGTGGACCCTAGTTTGGCTGCTGACACTCGCTGTCTCCTGGAAGGTGGCAGGCTGGTGGGATGAGAAGGATAGGGCGATTCGCAAAAGCTTCGTGTTCCTGATGTGGACGATCGTGGTGCTTACCACCCTGAGAGGATTTATTATCCAATCGGTGTTGCATCCTCCCGCTCAGGCGGTGGCCACAGCTGGCGGTCGATGGATCTATACGGTGGATGCCTGGGCCAGTGCCCTGGTGGTGCAAATAGTTCTCGCAATTATGGCATTCGTGCTGACATGGCTAATTGCAAAACCTGACACTCCCTGGAATTCCTCTGGCCGTTCCATAAGCAAGCGAGCTATGCGGCCTTCGCCCATTCCCTAGATCGTATCTTCCGAGCTAAAGATGATTTGGGACAAGTGAATAGTTATAGTGTTGACATGATGAACACAGCATGTATATAGTTTTCGACGGACATAAATTTATGGTTTAGATGATGTGTAAACAAGTTGGGCGCATCGGTGAAATGAAATATAAGGATGCGATTGCATGTATCAACAGTTGCAGGAAACGCATAAGGGATGGCACACATCCGGGATGTTAGAGAAACACGATAGATCGCCGCGATCGCTCCATAGCCGGATGAATAAAAATCGGCAGTCTACTGGTGGTATCAGCTTGAAGGAGGAGAACATAATGTTTCAGTCATTCTATTTTCATAGGCCCTGGTCACGAAAGGCTCGAGTTGCATCTATACCGGTCCTGCTATTTTGTTTAGCGTTCCTCGTATTGGGCGGCCGATTGAACGGCCAGGTGCAGACCGGCATCAACGGCACAGTTGTGGATTCGTCAGGGGCAGTAATTCCAGGTGCCACCGTGACGGTTCGAGACGCTGCGACCGGCGTTGTTAAGCAGGGTACGACGACCTCCACGGCCGGTACGTTCGTGGTCATCGGACTAATTCCTGGACACTATTCCGTTACAGTGGGCGCGACCGGATTTAAGACATCTGTTAAAACGAATGTCACCGTAGAAATTTCAAAGGTATCGGCAGTTACATTCAAGATGGTTCCCGGTGCCACAAGCCAGACGGTACATGTGGCCGGAAATGAAATTTCTTTGAATACGACAGCGCCCGAAATAGGTGCGACCCTTGAGCCTGAACTGATTGCGACAATTCCGGTTGAGGTCAATGGCGGTCCACGGCAGCCCGACGCCTTTGTCCTGCAGATGCCCGGTGTCACGCTTCCGCAAAATCGACAGCCTCTCATTGCCGGCGGCGAACTTGAAATGTCTAGCTATTATATGAACGGTATCCCAATCGCGGCTGCGGGAGACCAGAATATCCAAAGCACTGCTCCGCCCCCGTATGAACTTATAAAAGAGTTCCGTGTGGATACTTCGACATTTTCTGCGCAGTATGGACTGTCTCAGGGCGCCGTCACCTACGACACCGCGTCAGGAACCAACCAGTTTCATGGGGATGCCTTTGAAATTCTCCGCAATTCTCTCTTTGACTCAGCCGGTTTCTTTCCGACTTCCTTCAATGCAGCGAAAAAGCCTATCCCTCCCATCAATCACCAGAACGACTACGGTTTTACTGTGGGTGGCCCCGTTCTCATCCCAAAGCTTTACGATGGACGAGACCGCACCTTTTTTCTTTTCTCCTTGGACAGATATAAGCAAAACCAGGCTCAGACTGCCATTGGAACCGTACCAACTGCCGCGATGAAAATAGGCGACTTCAGCAACTTCGTGGATTCAACCGGCAAGCAAATTCCTATTTACGATCCAACAACGGGGCAGCAATTTGCAGGCAATAAAATTAATCCGACGCGCTTCAGCGCTCTCTCGAAATCGGTTTTGCCGTTCATTCCAGATCCTGACAGAACAGGGACCAACTTCGGTCTGTCAAACAACAAACAGCCTGCTGTTCCATCGCTCCCCAAAAATGTCAACACTTGGGGATACACAATTGACGAAAATCTTAACAAGTTGCAAAGCATCAATTACGCCCAGTGGCATTATTACTCGAAACAGGCCAGTCTGAATGCACCCGGAATTGTTCCCGCAACCAACGAAATTCAGAGCGGACTATCGACTATCGATGACGGCGATGGATATTTGGTGAACTATGTAAATACTCTCACTCCGAATCTGGTTGCGACGGCAGGCGTAGGCTGGGTAGGATTCACCACAAACAATGCTGCTGTGAAACCTCCCAGCAACACATTTGCGGGTGTCATCAACCCTGCGGGTTATTTCCCGGCCATCACTTTCGCTGACTTTACGAATCTCTCGCTTTGGGGCCAAGGCACTACAGGCACATCTACAGTCTACGATCGTGAGTACGGTTTTACAGTCGTCAACAATTGGCTCTGGTCGAAAGGACGACATACCCTCAATATTGGAGGCGCGTACTATCGTAATGCCCAGGATGGTCTCAAATGCGCAGGCTGCACGGGTGTGTTCCGTTTTAGCCAGGCAGAAACATCCACGCCGGATTCAACAAACAAAAATTTCAGTAAATATGGAAGTGCCTTTGCCAGCTTCCTGCTGGGAGATGTAGATAGTGGCACTCGAACGTTCGCCATTGAATTGCGCGATCGCAGCACGGACCTTTCTCCCTACATCCAAGACAACATCAAGGTGAATGATCGGTTGACGGTCAACGCGGGTATTCGCTGGGACATCATGATCCCATTTAATGAGACCAGCAATAATATAGTGTTCGCCAACCTCACAACACTAAACTCCGCTGCTAACAACCTGTCGGGTGCTGCCACAAAATATGGACACTGTGTTGGTTGCGCCGGAGCCGATCGTGCGGATATGCACTGGAAAAATTTTGGCCCCAGGCTTGGGTTTTCTTACATGGTGAATGACAAAACTGTGATTCAGGGCGGCTATTTCATAGCTTTTCTGCCTGGGGGTGCCTACGGCGCCGGCAACGGCAGGGTTATTCAAAGCTATGGCAATCTTCTTGCAGGTGTATATTCGCGTAACTCAACTCACAGCAATGTCCCAGGTTATGGAAATTGGGACGCGAATCCAATGCCCGATCCACCGGCAACTCCCTTTAGCCCAACCATCGCGAACGGACAGGACATAAATATACTTGATCCCAAGAAAGCTGGAACTGCTCCATATACGCAGTCCTGGAATGTAAGTTTACAGAGACAACTTCCGTGGGATCAGTTTCTGACTGTGGCGTATATCGGCAGCCGCAGCGTACACCTTGAGTCTGGATTGAATCAACCTAACCAGTTGAACCCAGCCTTTCTCCGCTACGGAAAACTTTTAAGCCAGCTGGTCACGTCGCCTGCCGCGGTAGCGGCGGGCATACAGATTCCGTATTCGGGTTTTGTTCATGACTTTGGGTCGAATGCCACCGTTCTCCAGGCATTGGTTCCGTATCCACAATTTGCAAGTGTCAGCAACCCATTCGATCAATCCGGAAGCAGTCTTTACAACTCCCTGGAAGTGCAGGGAGAGAAACGCTTCAGGAATGGTCTTAGCTACATGGCTTCCTTGGTGATGGCCCGGAATATGACCAGCGCGGACCAATCGATTTCCGCAAAGGAAAATGCTCCCGTGAATACTTACGACCAGGGACTGGAATGGTCACCTTCTGGTTATGATTTGAAGTATCAGACGAAGTTTCTCGTGACGTATGCCCTTCCGTTTGGATATGGGCAAAAATACCTCAACTCCAAGCGTTTGTTGGCGCAGATCGCGGGTGGCTGGCAGATAGCTGGAATTTTCAATTACTGGGGCGGCCTTCCTTTTGGGGTGACGGACAGTCTCGGGGTGATTGGCGCGGGTAGAGCCAACACTGTGCCGGGCCAGGAGAGAACAACTTATAACTATGGTCGTTCGAAAGATTACTTCACCGGTAAAACGACTACGCACCCCATTCAATTCAATACCTCGGCTTTTGCGCTGCAACCCAGCTATACGCTTGGGAATTCCAAACGTACGTATGCAAGCTTGCGTGAACCACCTTTGAGGATAGAAGACATTGACGTGATAAAAAATTTTCATATCACTGATAGGGTCTCGGCCATCCTGCGCATGGACTACTTTAATGCGTTCAACCGGACACAGCTCGAACCCCCCGATGCCAATGCAAGCCATGCTACATTTGGCCAAATTACAAGCGAGGGGTCACAGACCGGCAATCGGCAAGGTCAGGCGATGTTTCGAATAGAATTCTAATCGTCCACCGCTCCAGTTACGGGATGGCCGATAGGTTATCCCGTAATCACTTAGTTATTACTTGGCAAGATGCTCGCCGGAATGCTTGAACATCTCAGGTATTGAATGCTGTAGCTTCGTTTCTATTGTGTAGTGTTATTACGGGTGCAAGGTTAAATCATCTGGCTATATTGGGTTGCTCTATAGTTGTTCACCTAAAGGTGTAGAGCGCAGACCGGTAAGTTGTTATTCTGAGCAACGCGAAGGACCCTCGTGGCTTGTCAGAGAACCGCAAGGTCCTTCACTGCGCTTGCGCTCCGTTCAGGACGACAATTTTCTCTACATCTTAAGGTGAACAGCTCTAACTCCGAGTTAAAGCGAATTACAGTTGGTGTAGTGCAAAGTAAACGCAGGTCCCTGGACTACATCCTTGCTATGCAAGAACTTTGCTCGGGATGACACATTTATTTTCTGCACACCAATTGTGAAAGTTCTCTAGTTCGCCGTATCGGTAATTGCTCTAACTACTTCTTCAATAGCCAAACTTCAGCGAGGCGTGAGCGATACCGCCAGTTGAGGTCTTTCTCACCTGTAGGAGTGTCCCAGGTTAGTATTAGTCTCCGGTTCTGAAAGTATTTCGATGCAACCGGAAATTCCTTAAATTCTCCCATCTTTTTTCCATCCACCGTCGGCTGAACCCGCTCACCGTTTATACGGAGAAGTGCTTGTCCGTATCCGGCGGAACGTACAAGGTAAGTCGCATTCGGATCAAGTCCTTCGTAAACGATCGCGATTGGCCACATGGTTACCTGCCACGAGAGTCGTGCGCGACTCTTGCCATCATCCCACCACCAAAACGTTGGGCCGGGCTGTCTCACCAGGCCAGGTCTTCCGGTATCCACTTCGCAACGCACTACGTGCGGAGACTTATCGAGATTGCCCACATCGTCGTAAAAGCTACCCGGTCCCGGATGTTCCCAGGTGGCCAAAACATCCAGGTGGTGGATCTTTGCGTCCTCGGAATCAAGCGCCCTGACTTTTGTGAATTCGTCCTCAAGCCACCAGCGGTTGTTCAAGGGGTAATCCACAAAGTCGAGGACGGCCCCGCGCTGTTCGTTGATTGCGTAATATTTCGGCACACTTGTCTGTAGTCCGATTGAATGGAAGAGCTTTTCGCAAAGATCGAAAATGCGGGTGCGCAGATCGGGAGTCACTGGCTCTTTGACAGCTAGATTTAAAACCGCCATGGCTTGAGTCATGGCTATGTTGCTGCCGAGTTTGGGTGCATCGGTGAGAATCCTGTTGGCGTCGATCTCAAGTTTGGTCTCATAGATCAAACGATGCCGAATGTAGGCGTCATAATTCGCCCGCAAAAGGCACATCTGCCAGCGCCAATTCTTCTCAAGTCCAGACCCCCGCCGCTCCAAATGCTGCCACTGTAGCAGCGTTCCTTCGACGGCGCCATTGGTAAGCAGTGGTCCGCGCCAGTTCTTTTCGAGCGCGAAAATACTGTCTGCGGATTCCTTCGACACTCCGGGATTGAAATAGACGCGGCTGTAGTCGATCAGGATATCGGATGTGCTCTGAGTAGGGTTCCAACTCAAAGCGCTCCAGACGGTCTTATTCACATCATCATGTACTCCATCAGAATAGGAGATGAAGCCGTCGCTGTAGGGAGCACGCTCTTGAAATATTTGCGCGTACTCGACGGGTCTGGGGTTTATGGCCTCGCGTCCCTCGGTCAGTGCGAAAGCCTGGTCCCAATCGCGCACCTCATACTGAGATAGCTTGTTGTGCGTCAGGTCTGGATAAAGCCGCAGGCGATATTGTTTTGGAAGACGATTCCGCATCTCCTCAATCGGAGGACTGGATGGTCCGACTACCAGGCCACCTAGCCATTGTGGCGAGTTACGATCGATGTAGTCGTAAGACGCGTCGATCTCCTCTTTTGTGAACTGCTGGAGAGAGAGCCATATCTTCGCTTTTGGGTGGAGCGGTTGCATGCGCTTCGCTAGATCAGTCAGGAAGGGAAATACAAGCTGAGGTGGATTCTTCCCCGGGTCGCCACCAGGAAAAGAAACCGCAGTCAACGTCTTAGTGTCTTGAAACAGCTGTTCGCTTCGGTCGAGGAGTTGCGTGCGGAGAGTGGAATCTTTCAGATCGAACTCGGCGGCAATCCAGACCCAATAGTCAAGGCCATAGCGATAGCAGATTTCACCGATATCTCGATTCATCTGCCGGCGTGGGAACTTCATAACAGGTGTCTTACGGTCGTCTTGGAAAGGGATTCCTTCGATACTGTTTGCGCCAAAAAATGTGAGTTCTCTAATGTACTGTTCGAACTGAGACGTATCCCAGGCATCGTAGGAGTTTGCCTGGGCCCGATAGCCGAGTTGATGTCCTCGAATCGAATATGCCGGAGCAGTGGCTAGATCGAGAGGAGTTTGAATGTGGATTTTGCCTTGTTCCCACTCCAGCCTTCGAAGAAGGTTGCCGACACCGAACAAAGTTCCCCTCGCGTCCCCGCCGATTATCCATACGACCGGAGGAGTGCCGTTCCCGGCCTCCACATAGATTCGATATCCATCGGGACGACTCTCTGGCCGATCTCCATCGGTCCGCATAGGGATGGCTCGCTTCCATGTAAGAACCTTTGTTGACGAAGTTATAGCGATCACCGTCTTGTCCTTCGGCCAGTTAGTCGAGGTTCTTAGATGAATGCCGGACCGGTTCGCCAACTCACCTGCGAGAACTACGGCCGCAGTGCGTTCAGCATTTCCCAGGTGTCCCGGACGAGTTACCACCACTGCGTCATTCAGGTCGATCTCTGTGACAGAAGGTTGGCTCATGGATGCTGAAGATGTAAAGCCTTTCCGACGCTCCTCAGATAGATCTCCCTTTGCCAAAGCTTGTAGCCAACCGGGCCGCAGGCATTCCGAAGCTGCGAGTGCGGACGTACTGAGTTTTAGAAAGTTTCTACGTTGCATTTCTCATCCTCCATATAACAGAGCGGCGAGTCTTAGGGTGAAGGTGAAATTGCGGACATGTCGCCGCGAATAGTCAGCCAGTACTTACTCGGCAAGCTTCCCCAAAATAGATGAAATGTTTATACACCATACGTATTTATTATGTATACATTAAATGTATCACCGGTGTTCCTACCATCTGTTTGCCGCGTTCGGCAAAATCGACATATATGGGCCGCTGTTTTCAAAGTTCCAGATATCTCATGGGCCTGAACTGGCCGCCGCATCGATCCTGAGATTATTGTCTCGGAAATTTTTGGATTATATGTTAGGAACATTTGAAGTGCGGTCTGTAAACGAGGTGTCTACATCTCGTCGCTTTCGCTTGTGAAATCCGCCAGAAAGGTTTATATAATCCAATCATGAAGCGCAAAAGCAAAAGCTCCCTTACCGCCCGCGCGGATCGTTCGATCCGCACACAGGCCTATGAGCATATCCACCGCATGATCGTTACGGGGGAGCTGGCGGCCGATAGCGCGGTTTCAGAGCTCGCGATTGCCCAGAAATTGGGCAGCAGCCGCACGCCTATCAGGGAGGCGATCGGTCAACTTGTCGCGGAAGGACTCCTCGAACAGACCCCGAATCGCGGCACAGCCGTGGTGCAGTTGAAGCGGCAAGACATCATTGAGTTGTACGAACTGCGCGAGGTGCTCGAGTGCTACGCGGCCACCAAGGCTGCGCGCCTAAAGCCGCACCCTGCGGAATTGGAACAATGGCAGAAGCATACGGACGGGATATTGGTTTTGAAAGGTGAATTGGAGAAGTCCGGTAAGCCAATGTTGGATCCGGAGCAAATGCAGTGTTTTATGGCGTGCGATTTTGGCTTTCATGCTATGTTGATGCATCTCGCTGCCAATACCAGAATCTTGAAAGTCGTCAATGACAGCCGCCTGCTTATCCGCATCTTCGCCATGGGCAGGCATGCATATGACGTCGCCCAGCTCGACCAGCTATATCGCCAGCATAGCCAGATCATCCGTGCTGTCTCCGACCAGAATCCTGAGCTTGCCGAAAAATTGATTTCGGAACACATTAGAATCAGCCAGCAGGAGCGGCTAGCCGCATTCGACGCTTGGGAACGAGAGGCTTCTATGCGCAAAAATATGCCAACGTTCTTCTGATTTCGATCTGGATTTGAAGATCTCTGTATTGTGCCCTGCGAACCCGACCAAACGACTCAGCTTACGATAATTCAGGTTCAAAGACGCAAACTGATTCGATCGCACAGGACTGACGTGAGCCTCTTCTGTCGCCCGTCTATTTTCGAAATAGAAGCCTCAAACGCACTCAGTTCATTTCCCAGAGCAGCCCTCCAGAAAATCCCTTCTATGCACTAATAATATACGAGAATGAGTCTAAAGTATTGATAATAAGGCACGTTGACATGATGTAGTTCACGCGTATACATTGGTGTGCAAAGAGAACATTGTTCAAATGTCGTGCGAGTTTCCCCCGGAGTTGATCAATGCGACATAAAGTATGGCTCTTCATAGTTCTGATGCTTTTTCTTGCGTCTTTTCCAGTATTGATGGCACAGGAGTTAGCAGCCACTCTAAACGGCACCGTCACAGACCCCACGGGAGCAGTGATCCCGCGAGCCGCTGTAACTATAGCTGGAGTCGGAGTGAATGGGGTTCCCCGAACCGTCCAAACAAATGCACAGGGGAAAGCCGGGTTGGTCCAAGCTGAGCACTTGGTGAACCCGACAATGGATTATCGAAATTTGTATTGTTGATCGTCGATGTTTGCAAGTAGCGCCTGTGCATTTAGTAAAGAAGCAGGCAGAATGGTTTAGCACGAATTCATTTGCTGCCGCTGTGGGCCATTTCGGCAGTGCCAGGAATGGTACATTTCTTGGGCCGGGTTTGGAGAGATGGGATCTTGGGGCAATGAAAAATTTCAACACTAGCAGCCGCTACCAATTACAGTTCCGGGGAGAGTTCTTTAATGCGTTTAATCACACTAATTTTAATACAGTCGACGTCGGTTTGAACGATGCTGCGTACGGAAGGCTCACGACAGCCCATGAGCCGCGCCAGGTTCAGTTAGCAGTCAAACTATACTTCTGACTTGTCAGTGAGTTAAGTTGATTCGCCGCATAAAAGACTCACCATGCGCGGAGGAGTTAGGTGTTGCGTCGTAGCTTAAATTTCTTTTTGTGTTCCTTTCAATTACCTGTAACCGAAAAATAAGGATAGGTCAACCCTGCACAAGCAAGACAATAACGATAGACTGCCCAACGTGCCGAGGCCTATCCAATGAGTGCGGCATTCAGGTGGGGATCCAATACTGCAACACGTTTCTGTGGAGTTTCAATCGTCATGTTGCTGGCCTGTCTGCCAGGTGAGCCGAATCTTCGGGGCCAACCAGCAGCCAAAAATTACAAGCAGCACTATCGATATACCGGAAATATTCCGATAGACCTTCATAAGATGTGGTTTAGCAGCTATGGATCTTACATGGCCTTCTCCTTATTTCCTCAAGGACTTTTTCTGCGAGAGCTTCATGATAATTCTGGTCGAGGTGCGCTGCTTACAAACGCCTTGCATGTGGAGTTGGTCGCGAATGGAAAGGTTGTGCCTTTTATGGAACGGGCAACACCGGTGCAACTGCAGTTGATAAGTAAATTTGGAACGGTGGATATATGTTTTGCGCAGCCAACTCTGATCCGCCTGCGGGCTCATGGGGTTGGGGTACGTCTTACTTCATCGACACATGGAAATTATGCTGTACAGGCTGGCCATGGAGAATGGGAGCTTCATGGCCGAAGCAACTATAGACTCGGAGTGCTTACGGGGACCATACAGCTTGCAGAACACTGGAATGGAAAAAGTTCGGCGCCTATTGTGGCGGAATTTCGCCCGCAGCTTTCCACCGGGAATATGGAGGGATTTATTGGCGATTACAGGCTGGTATGGGAACGCCCAGCCGAGTTGACCCAGAGCTATGATGATGCCGCTAGCATGCTGGCTGCAGAATATGACCAATGGTTGAAAAAGATGCCAAGCGTAACCGCTGAATTCGGGCCTGTGGCGGAACAGGCTGCATATGTGAACTGGTCAGCCGTGGTGGACCAAGGAGGCTTTCTCACGCGGCCAGCAATACTGATGTCCAAGAATTGGATGGCAGGTCTCTGGAGTTGGGACAATTGTTTTAATGCGATGGCATTGATCGCAACTGCTCCGAAACTCGCCTGGGATCAATATATGATTCCATTTGACAATCAAGATGTAAGCGGCCAATTGCCGGACCTTATGAATGATGAACAGGAGTCGTGGAAACATACGAAGCCTCCCGTGCAAGGATGGGTGCTTCGTTGGATGATGTCACACAGCAACTCCATAGATGTTCAGAAGCTGAATGAAGTATATAAGCCATTATGCAAGTGGACCGAATGGTATTTGCGATATCGCGATGCGGATCATGACGGGCTGCCGGAGTATAACCAGGGAGACGATTCGGGTTGGGACAACACAACCATCTTTCTCGATCCGCCGCCGCTTGAATCGCCCGATTTGGCGGCACTTCTTGTAGTACAGATGGATGTGCTCTCCGAGGTGGCCGCAAAGCTAGATAAGCAATCGGATGCTCAAATGTGGCGTAAGCGTAGCAATGAGCTGCTTAAGTCATTGACTGCTAGATATTGGCGCGACGACCAGTTTGTGGCGCTGCACGCGTTCGACCACAAGGTAGCTCCAACGCGGAGCCTCATTCTATATTTGCCTCTGATCTTAGGTAAACGGCTGCCCCAACCTATCCGTGACCAGTTGATTGCGCGCCTCATGGAAAACGGCCGTTTTGTTACAGAGAATGGTTTTGCAACAGAGGAGCTTAGTAGCCCTTTCTATAATCCGAACGGCTATTGGCGGGGACCGATTTGGGCACCTACAATGATGATGCTGGTGCAAGGACTCGATGACGCGGGGAGACCGGATCTTGCTCGTGAAATGCGGGTCCGTTTCTGCCGAATGGTGGCTCATGGTGGATTCGCTGAAAACTTTCAGCCTATGACAGGCGCAGGTTCATCTATGCCAGATTTAAATGCAACAAGTGACGATGGACGCGATCCATCCTATACGTGGACGGCCAGTGTTTTCCTTATATTTGCACATCAGTTATCGCAATAAAACGGTTCCGTGAGTGTGTGACTCTGACAATCGGTTCCCAGTCTCATTTATACCTACGATCATCCATGGAAAAATCAAATCGTGAAAGCCGGTTGCACCGGATATGAGAGAGAGAGAGACGAAAATCGCATCGTGAAGATAATGCACACTGGACTACCAACGGGTGTGTACTGGCTTGTAAAGGTCAATAGTCCCGTACTTTTATCGAGCTTGAACGAGGTAATCTGGTCGCTGCTCTGATTGCAGAGGTAGAGAAAAGTTCCGCTGGGATCGATGTTGAAGTGGCTCGGGTAATCGCCCAGGGTTGACATTTTGACAACGCGACTCAGCTTGCCACTGCTGTCGACCAAAAAATACGGCAATCGTAGTTGTGTAGCCGGTTGGTCGCCACCTCTGGTAAATAACTTGTAATTACATCTATTCAATTTGCTTGATTCTCTGTTTATCGAGGACTACTTTTCGGTAATGAACTCTGAACGATCGAATTCGCACACTTGGATGTTTGTGCTTTTGACCGGCCTGTCGGTTTCGATCGGCTGGGGCATTCGCGGCCAGTTCGGGCATGAGTACGGAGCCGCTTTGGCGGGCGCGCTCGGCGGCATGGTGGTGGCGCTGCTTAGCGGCCGCGAAGACTGGCGCCGCAGAGTCCATTTTTTTGCGATCCTCGGCGCCATCGGCTTCGGTTTCGGCGGAAGCATGTCGTATATGAAGGACATTTGGTACGCGCATTCCTCCGATCCCCTCACCGTACTTTATGGTTTTGGTTGTATATTCCTAATCGGCTTTATATGGGCGGCTCCCGCCGGAGCGGGAATTGCTTTGCCTGCTTACTTAGACCGCGAGGAATTGACTAAATTGTTCGTTCCGCTCTGTACTGTCTTCGGTGCGTGGTACCTGCAGGACGTCTTGCGAAGTCTCTTTTGGGGCGCTCGCGGCGAGATGTGGTTTCGATTCTTCGCGGGCTACGGAATGAGCGCAATTCTGGCGGCTCTGGTTGCTCTCGGGTTCTTCTTTTTCCGGCGAAGGTACAGGGGAGTCGGCACTTTGTTGATCCTGTATATGGCCATCGGATGGTGGGCCGGACACTTCTTATTTATTACGCTGCTGCGCGTGAACCTGAATCCTCCGCGCGGCGACACCTGGGCATCCTGCCTGGGTCTGGTCTTTGGCATTCTTGCCTGCTGCTGGCAGAGACGTCTCGACGGAATCGCTTTCGCTACTCTGGGAGTGGGGTTCCTCGGTGGCATCGGATTCGCACTCGGAACTGCCGTAAAGCTGCTCGTCATGTCGAGCGGCTTTAACACTAACTGGCACAGCATCATGGAACAGACGCAAGGATTCTTCCTGGGCATAGCCATCGCCATCATCTTCGCGATACTGATACAGCGAGCGCCCACCGTGAGCGACCTTCCACCAGTGCGCCGCTGGACGGAAGTGTTTAGTGTGGCATTTGTCCTCTGGCTGTTAACCTATCTGAATTTCCGCCGCAGTCCAGGAGAGTGGGTGAAGGAAGTCCAAGGCCTTCAACCTAAGCTGTACGGCATCAATATTGTGAGTGATCTGTTGCCCGCACGAGGCTTTATCGGGTGGTTGGATTTCATCGCTCTCGCGCTAGGGTTCGCCCTCGTACTGCTGCTAGTGCTGCATCTGCGGCGTCCACTTCCGTTCATTCCGGCGAGCTGGTTGGGGAAAGGGCAGCTATTTTATCTGGTCTTCCTTTGGTCCATTGTGGCGATGAACTTCACGCTGGTGCTTCCTCGATTTACGCCGATCCGTCTGGTGACTGAATGGTTTATCGCCCTGAATGCCGTCGCATGCACTCTTCTTCTCATCTACGGATGTTTTGCGCGTCCGTCTCTCGTTTTATCGAACGCCTCCGACAGGACTTACTCGCCGTTGATTCGCAAAGTCGTGATCTTCGGTTTGCTGGGAGGAGTCGTGGTGTCGTTCTTAGGCTTCGGCATCAAGATCGCTTGCTGGGGAGATAAACCCGCAGGAACTCTGGGCGTAGATCCGATCCGGTTCGGACCAAAGAACACGAACACAATCCACTGAAGCGCAGACATTTGCGCGACCTTCTTCCAGCTTCCAGCGCAGCAAACAGCAAGCAATGCGAGAATCCTGGCGTTCCGCATGGCGGTGTCTTCAGCCTGATTATGGCTGATCGATTTACATTTTTACATTGATGGATTGATGTTGAAGATGGTGGCCAGGGAGGGAATTGAACCCCCGACGCCGGCCTTTTCAGGACTTGGCGAAATAGTATTTACAACAACTTAAGCGATACGGATGGCACCGTAACGCATAGGAGGTCAATGTAGAAGTTCGCCAATGTGGGTACAAATATGGGCTGGAAAAACCAAAGAAACGGCTGGATTGTCCAAGCTATGTCGCCGACGGATCGCTCAACAAGCCTCTCCAGTGTAGCGCGATTTCGTCTACTCAAAATTCTATCGACCGACCTACCGGTTATGAGTCGTTTATCGACAAATGATTCTAAACAGGATCAACAACTTAGCTCTGCAGAAAAAGGCAAATCACGGAAGAATCCGCAACCCAGGCGCAACTGATTTTCAGATTGAAGCTCAGGCATCGTTGCGAAGCAGCGGGAATTGACGGAACATCTCAGTGCGATCAGCCGCTTGAGGACATTTCCAGGCATTTACTATTCGTGCCGGAGGGCAACAACAGGATCGACCTTCATCGCTGAACGTGCTGGAATCAATGTTGCCGCAAGAGCAACCAAAGCTAACAGCAGTGCGACTCCGATAAAGCTCAGCGGATCGTATGGGCTGATGCGAAATAGCAAGCTGTTCAGAACACGCGAGAGTGCCAGCGCGGCAATCAGGCCCGCAATGCTTCCGAGCGCGATCAGACGTACTCCCTCCCACAGGATCAATCGCAGAATATTGAACCTGCTGGCACCCAGTGCCATGCGCACGCCGATTTCCTGAGTGCGCTGCGTGGCCAGGAAGGCAATGACGCCGTAGAGCCCGATGACGGCCATGACGAGGCCGATGAAGGCGAAGAAGCCGAGCAACGCGGTCTCGAAGCGGGGGCGGCTGGCCAGGCTGCCGATGGTCCGATTGAGGGTTTTCATCTCGACCGGCACTGTGGGGTCCAGCGAAGCAATTTGCGACCGTACCCATGGCATGACCGTGTCCAGCGGGAGAACGGAATCGATCACCATCATTGGCACGCGTCCGCCCCAGTCGTTTACGGCGTTCCGGCGCAGAAAATAGATTTCCGGTTCATTCTGTTCGGTGAGGCCGCTGTTTTTGACGTTATCGACCACGCCGACCACTATGAACCAAGCGCCCTTGTAGATGCCTGGTTGAATCCGCTTTCCAAGAGGATCTTCACCGGGGAAAAGCCGGGCTGCCAACAGCCGGCTCAGTACAACCAGAGACTGAGTGGAAGTGCGGTCCTGCTCGGAGAACCCGCGGCCTCGAACGATGGGAATATCGAGCGCCCGGAAATAGTCCGGGGTAACCTTCCGACTCACCACAGTTCCGCCCATTCCAGGAGTTGGATGAGGGTTGTCTTCGGTCGCCAAATCAGAGTAGCGATATTCGCCCTGCCAACCTCCGGGGGGCACGGAATCGGTAATTGCGACGGCGCGGGTGCCAGGCAAGCGGCGAAGTGCCGTTTCCGCCCGAAGATAGAAATCTATCTGCTTTTGTACCGTGTTATAGCGGAACCACGGGAGAGCGATTTGAACTGTCATCACGCCCTTCGCGCGGAAACCGAGGTCTGTTCCTCGATGTTTTGAAAGCTGCGCACCAGCAGTCCTGCCCCCGAGAGAAGAATCATGCTGCAAGCAATCTGTCCGGCTACGAGACCGCGCCGCAGAATGGCGTGCCTGCCGGAGTTGGCGGCGCGTGCGGCCAGTGCAATGTAGCGGGGTTTTTCAAGAGCAGGCGCGAGGCCGAAGAATGCTCCGCAAAGGAGCGAAATCGCGACAGTGAACAGCGCGACGCGAAGGTCAAGACCCGCTTTGCCAAGGAAGGGAATACTCGCAGGAGCAATCGCGATGAAGACCCGCAGCAGCCCTTCGGCAAGCGCCAACCCCGCCGCCGCGCCCGCAACAGACAACAGAAATGCTTCCGTTAGCGACTGGCGGATCAGCCGTCCCCTGCTTGCTCCCAGAGCCGACCGGACCGCCATCTCGCGTTCCCGCGCCGCGCTGCGCGCCATCATCAAGCCGGCCACGTTGGCGCAGGCAATCAGGAGCACCGCCAGGACGGCACACAACAGGACCCACGCGGCCAATTGCACGCCCTGCGTTTCGCGGTCGCGCAGCGAACGAATGCTCAAGTGAACACCGTCTCGAAGCGCTGGCGGAAGAAATATTTGCAGAGTGTGAAGGAAGAGCGGCTCCATCTCGGTTTCGGCTTGGGCGATGCTCACGCCGGGTTTGAGGCGGGCAAAAGTGCGCATGGGTTCGCCAAAGCCGCCATTCACTTTGTTTTGCACCGCCCGATTCAGACGCATCGGCAGCAGCACATCGGGAGTCTCCACCGTGGGCAGTTCAAAACCTTTGGGCAGAACACCGATGACGCGAGTCGAGTTGCCGTCGAGGTCGATCAGCCGATTCAGTATGTGCGGATCGCGATTGTAATGGTCGAGCCAGACTCCGTACGAGATGAGCGCCACGCTCGGCCCGTTGGGGCGGTCTTCGTCCGGCGAGAAGTTGCGCCCCAGCACGGGCGAAATTCCCAGCAAAGGCAGGTATCCGGCCTGCACTGGGATGCAATTGAGCTGCTGCGGATTGGCTTCAACCAGATCGCAGGCATGAAGCATGGTCCCCTGCGAGGCCATGGCTGCAAAGGGCCGCTGATGATCGAGCCAATCAAAGAAGAAGCTGCCCATCATGAACTCTTCCTGCTCCAGAGATTGCACCAGACCGACAGATACTAAGCGGTCAGCGTGTGCATACGGCAGGCTGCGGAAGAGGATCGGATCCACCACGCTGAACACCGCTGTGGTTGCGCCAATGCCAAGCCCCAGGGTCGCAATTACCGTGATTGCAAAAAGCGAATTCTTGCGAAAGCCGCGGAGTGCGTAGCGGACATCCTGTTGGACCGTACCGATCCACCATCGCGGATGCTGCTCGTGCGCCTCTTCCCGCGCACGCTCGACTCCACCAAATGCGATCAGCGCTTTTCGACGCGCTTCCAGAGGTGTCATCCCGGCTGCGATGTTCGCCTGGATCGATTGATCCAGGTGAAACTGAAATTCTTCGTCCAATTCGCTAGGTGGTCTACGCGAAAAGAAGAATCGCAATCGGGTGAAAAACTCCCTCATAATGCAGCCACCTCCAGAACTAACGTGATCGCTGTGGAAAGTTATGCAGATCGTTTCTCCCCAGATCCTTACAACAGACCATCCGCTATTCCGTTCTCAGCGCCTGCATGGGATCAATGGAGGCGGCCCGCAGGGCGGGAACAAAAGCGGAGACGATCCCACACAGCAATAGCAACAGCGGGACAATCGCCATCGTCCAGGGATCGTGCTTGCCGACCCCATAGAGAAAACCGCGCAGCAGGCGCGTACTCCAAAATGCCAGCGCCAGCCCAACTGCAATCCCTATGATCAGTAGCGTCAGCGCCTGTCGCAAGACCATCTCCATGACGCGTCCACGATCCGCGCCTAGCGCCATCCGGATGCCGATCTCACGCGTGCGTTGCGCAACGAAGTAGCTCAGGAGACCGTACAGACCTACGACCGTAATCAGCAGCGCCAAGCCACCAAAGACGCCAATCACCTGCGCCGCCAGCCGTTGACTGCCAATGGAGTCCTCAACCGCTTGATTCATGGTGGTGAAGTCACCCGCGACTAAATCAGGGTTTTCGCGATGAATCACTCGGCGCAACTCCGGAATCATCGCACCCGGTTCTGTCCGGGTACGGACCGCCAACTCCATAAACCAGCCAAGCAAAGGGACATAGAGACTGTCTCCCGGCTTGAGTTGGTCCATGCACACGTAGATTTCCGGCCGGCTTGGCGTTGCAGCCTTCTCCTGATGCACATCGTCGAGCACGCCTACAATCGTTGCGTGCATGGGTACGTGACCAAACCGGATCGGCTCCCCGATCGCATCCTCCCCGCTGAAATATTTTCGGACAAAGGCCTGGTTCACGACGACAACCGGCATGGAGTTTGCTGTGTCTTGTGGGTTGAAGAACCGTCCCGCGTACATGCGAAAACCCAGCACCTGCAACTGGTCTGGGGAGGCAGCGCGTACGACCGCCGTAACATTGCTCTTTGTCGTGCCCGGCGCGTACACCTCGGTGAGGAGTTCCATCGTATGCCCGATGGGCATGACGGTAGAGAGGCTGGCAAACTGGACGCCGGGTAAATGCTGCACACGTTCAAGAAGAGGATTCCAGAGCGCGGTATTCAAGTCGCGGCCTTTGTAGTCGTAAATGGGAATGGTAAAAGTGGTGAGGACAATGTGGTCGGTGCGAAATCCCAAGGGGACGTGCCGCAGCGCATAGACGGTACGTAACATCAGGCCCGCGCCCACCAGCAAAACCAGACAAACCGCAATCTCGCCGATTAACAGCGCGTTGCGTAGACGCGCTTGCCCACGGTCTCCGCTGCTGGTGGGCCCTCCACTCTTCAGTGTCTCCTCAATGGGAGCACGGGCCGCGAGGATTGCAGGAAAAATTCCGAAGAGCAAGCCTGTCAAAAAGGTGAAACCGGCGAGCGCGAGCAGAACAACGGTACTCAGATGAATGTTCTGCGCCAGCGGCAGTTGCTTCTCCAGCGTGTGCCGGAATATTTGCAGTGTCAATACCGCCAGGCCAAGTCCGATCAGAGCGCCGGCTGAGCTCAGCAGCAGGCTCTCGGTTAGAAACTGCCGCACGATGCGCCATTTTCCGGCTCCCAATGCGCTGCGCACCGCGATTTCCGTGCGGCGTGCAGCGATGTGGGCCAATAGGAGACCGGCGACATTGCAACAGGCAATCAGCCATACCAGGCCGACGGCAATCTCAAGGGCGGTCAGCGCAGGCCGGACACCGGCGACGATGGAATCCCGCAAACCGGTCAACCGGACATGGGTCGCAACCTCATCTTCGGGTTTGGCGGTCTGGGCGATGCGTGTCTGTATGCTCGACAACTCCGCCTGTACGATTGACGGGTTGAACCCCGGCTTTAGACGGAGAATGGGCATATGGTTCATATATGTATCGCCCGCTTGCTTGCCCTGCAATTCGCTTCGCTCCACCGGCGTCCATACTTCGATCTTGTTTCCCCACAGGGGTACTCGAAATGCGGCGGCATAATGCCGATGACGGTATACAGCTCGCCGCCAATGCGCACGGTTTGTCCCAATATCTTTGGATTTGAAGCAAAGAGTTCCCGCCAGGTGAGGTAGCTCAGCAGGGCGACATGAGACTGGCCATCTTCTTGCTCTTGCGGCAGAAAACCCCGGCCCAGCATAGGTTGCACTCCGAGGGTTCGCAGCAGGTTCGCGCTGATAGTTTCCTTGAAGATCAACTGCGCGCCGGAAGGCGTTTCCAGAATGTCCGCATCGCCGCGTTCAAAAGCGATCTCCGCGGAATTGCGCGTAGCCTCCTGCCACTGCTTTATTTCGGCGTATTTCATGCCGTATTCTTCTTCCTTTGCGCCAATTCCAAAAGCCGTGTAAAGCCGTTGCCCATGCAGGAAAGGAAGGGGTCGCAGCAACACGCCATCGACGATGGCAAACATGGCTGTCGCAACGCCAATGCCGAGAGCCAACGTTGCAATCACGGTCACAGCAAAGCCTGGTGATTTGCGCAGTTGCCGCAGGGCATAGCGAATGTCCTGCACCACCGTCTCCATCCACCAGCCAGGCCGTTGCGCGTAGGCTTCTTCCCGCGCGCGCTCGACGCCACCGAATGCGATCAGCGCTTTTCGGCGCGCTTCTACAGGTGTCATCCCAGCTGCGATGTTCGCGTGGATCGATTGATCCAGGTGAAACTGAAATTCTTCGTCCAATGCGCCGCGTGTCCTGCGGGAAAAGAAGAACCGCAATCGGGTCAGGAACTCCCTCATGAAGCAGGCGCCTCCAAAACCAGAGCGATAGCCCCGGACAGTCTCTCCCAAATTTGCAGCTCAGCTCGTAACTGCTTTCTACCTGTAGCAGTCAACGAGTAGAACTTGGCTCGACGATTGTTTTCGGAATTTCCCCAATCCGAGCGAATCCATCCCTTGTATTCCAGGCGATGGAGCGCCGGATAGAGAGATCCCTGGCCGATCTGCAATACATCCTTAGATATCTGCTGAATACGTTGGGCCACACCCCATCCATGCATCGGCTCAAGCGCAAGCGTTTTCAAAACCAGCAGGTCGAGCGTTCCCTGCAATAGGTCTGTAGATGGCGGCATGTTCCCCTCGATATTCGACAATAGGTCTACGTTTTCTCCTGTCGATTGTCAAGGGGTTGGTACCAAATCCGTCTGGATTACCGACCAGGAACGTGTCCGGAAATGGACACGTATTTTCGATAATGGACAGTATGAATTGAATCGGCACTTGCAAATTCCTCTTAAATTATTGATTTGATGCCACTTCCATATCTCTTTGATTTGGCTGGCTGCGTGCAATCTCTCCGGGCAATGGATATCGACCGGCCCGACCTTAAAAAACGAAAATTTCGTCGCCAGGTTCTCTGGTCCGTGATTGGACTGGTCTTGCTGGCGGGCATCATTGTGTTTGTCCTGCGGCTGAAACCGGCAGCCCCCACAGTGGACCGCAGCACGGTATGGACGGATACAGTGAAACGCGGCAATATGGTCCGCCAGGTGCGCGGCCTGGGCACGCTGGTGCCTCGCGAAGACCGCATCCGCTCGATTCCGGCGGAGACCGATGGCACGGTGGTCCGCATCCTGAAGTTGCCCGGCGCGCAAGTCCATCCGGATACGATCCTCCTGCAACTGACGAATCCTCAGCTTTCGCAGGAAGCTCAGGACGCAGCTCTACAGCTGAACGAAGCGGAAGCCGATTATCACAACACCCAGGTCTCGCTGGAAAGCAGTCTGATGGACCGGCGCGCTACCGCTGCCGATATTCATGCACAATTCCAGCAGGCTCAACTTCAGGCCCGGACCGATAAGGCGCTCTACAAACTCGGCGTCATCAGCGGCCTTTCGTCCAGTGACTCGCAAGGCAAAGCCGATGCTTTGATAACGCGTGAGGAACTCGAGAAAGAGGAAATTTCCATCAACCAGAAAGCTCTTCAAACGCAACTCGCCGTGCAAAAAGCGAAGGTGGAGCAGGCCCGGGCGCTGGCGGAACTGAAACAGCGCGAGGTGGATGCGTTGAACGTTCGCGCCGGCATCGAAGGCGTGCTGGTGCAAATGCCACTTCAAATGGGGCAGCACGTTCCAGTGGGCACGGAACTGGCCCAGATCATCCAGCCTGACCAGTTAAAGGCGCAGCTAAAGATTGCGGAAACCCAGGCGCACGATGTCCAGATCGGTCAGGCCGCCGAAATCGATACCCACAATGGCGTCGTTTCCAGTATGGTCACGCGGATCGATCCGGCAGTAGTGGACGGAACCGTTACGGTCGATGTAAGGCTGGATGGACCGCTGCCGGCAGGAGCCCGGCCTGCTCTAAGCGTGGATGGAACGATCGATCTCCAACGGCTGAACGACGTGACGTATGTGGGCCGCCCGGCGTTCGGGAATGAAAACTCCACCATCAGCCTGTTCAAGCTGGACCCCGATGGGAAATACGCGACGCGCGTGCCGGTAAAGGTGGGCCGCGCCTCTGTGAACGAGATTCAAATCCTGAGCGGCTTAAAGGCGGGAGATACAGTCATTCTTTCCGATATGTCGCGTTGGGACAATGTAGATCGGATTCGGTTGGATTAGTTGGGAATATTTATCCCATTCTAGCCGCAAAGGACGCGGCTAGAATGGGGCACCCAGCTTAATTCTTCATAAATAGATTGTCATTCCGAGCGGAGCGTAGCGAAGTCGAGGAACCTCGCGGTTTGCCGGCACAACGCAAGGTCCTTCGCTTCGCTCAGGATGACAAATTGATAGGTTCGGGCATTTATGAAACGAGCTCTAAAAACAGATAGCCGCATTCAAGCAGTTCATTTGACTTAGAGAGGACAGAATCGCATGGCCGCTACCGACCAGTCGCTGATCCATATTGAAGCGCTCACCAAGGTTTTCTACACGGATGAGATTGAAACCCATGCGCTCTCCGGAATCCATCTCACCGTGGACCGCGGCGAATATGTTGCCATCTCCGGGCCTTCGGGCTGCGGTAAATCGACACTGCTGTCGATTCTCGGACTGCTGGATACACCCAGCGGCGGCAGCTACCTGTTGAATGCACGTCCGGTGGAAAACCTCAGCTTTGCCGAGCGCTCCCGTATCCGCAATCAGGAGATTGGCTTCATTTTTCAAAGCTTCAACCTGATCGGCGATCTGACGGTCTATGAGAATGTTGAGCTGCCGCTGACCTATCGCTCGGGCATGCCGACGGCGGAACGCAAGCGGCGCGTGAATGAATCGCTGAGCCGTGTCGGCATGGCGCACCGTTTGAAGCACTACTCTTCGCAGCTTTCCGGCGGCCAGCAGCAGCGTGTCGCCGTCGCCCGCGCACTGGCCGGTTCACCCTCCATCCTTCTAGCGGACGAGCCGACAGGAAATCTCGACTCGCGGAACGGCGAGGCTGTCATGCAATTGCTGAAAGAACTGCATCAAGATGGCGCGACGATTTGCATGGTCACCCACGACCCACGCTTTGCCAAGCTGGCTGAGCGCGAAGTCCATCTCTTCGACGGCCAAATCGTTTCCGAAGATGGCTTGCGCAGCAAGCTGGCTGCGGAGAGGGAGCTGCTGCAATGATAAATCTGCTGAACGATCTTCGCTACGCATTTCGGCAATTGCGCAAGTCACCGGGCTTCGCCGTGGTTGCGATTTTGACCCTGGCGCTGGGCATTGGCGCAACCACCGCGATCTTTACTCTGGTCTATGACGTACTGCTGAAACCGCTACCCTATCCGCATCCGGGGCAACTGGTAGCGATGCAGGAACAAGTAGGGGAATTCAAGGACCTCTACCCCACGCTGCCGATGAACGCCAACCACTTCATGGATTGGCAACGGCACAGTCGCAGTTTCCAGTCGATGGCGGTCTTGGAGCAGGACAGTGTTCCATTGGGTGCGAGTGGACATCCCTTGCAGGTGAACGTGCTGCGCACAACACCAGGTCTTTTTTCTGTGCTGGATACAATGCCCAGGCTCGGTCGTGGATTCACGTCGCAGGAGGAGGAACCCGGTCACTCGCACGTTGTGGTGCTGATGCACAGCTTATGGGCGCAACAATTTCATCGCGATCCGAAGATTTTAGGTAAGACGATCGCTCTGAATGGCTATCCGTATACGGTGGTCGGGGTGATGTCGGCAGATTTCCATTTGCCAAGTTTTCAGGACCTTGGTAGCGGCGTAACGCCGATCAGCAGTCGAGGGCAGGCGCAAGCGTTGATCCCCATCGCGTTTCGTAAAGACCAGTTGCAGGCGGCAGGCGGGTATTTCTACTTCGGGGTGGCGCGTCTGCGGCCGGGAGTATCCGTCGCTCAGGCGACGGCGGAACTGGACGCGCTGCAACACGCGATTTCTGCTGGCCTTCCCGCCAATGAAAAGATTTTCCTGTCCGCAGTCCTGATTCCATTCCAGCAATATCTGGTGGGCAACGACAGCAAATCGCTCTGGATTCTGCTGGCGGCGGTCGCTGGACTGCTGCTTGTCGGTTGCATCAATATCATGAACCTACTGCTGGCGCGGGCAGTGGGCCGACGGCAAGAGATGGCCGTTGCGTCGGCATTGGGGGCCAGCCGTTCCGACCTGCTGCGTGCCTCGATGCGCGAGGCATTTGTGCTGGCTGTGATTGGCGGCGCACTGGGGATTCTATTGGCAACCGCGACCATTCCGATTTTGCAGGGCTATCTCCCACCTGCACTCAATTTTCGCGGAAACCTGCATCTCGACTGGGCTGGAGCCGGGTTTGCATTGCTGTTGGCAATTGCGGCCACGCTGCTGGCCGGAATGGCCCCCGCATGGATGAGCTGGCGCACGCAGCCGCAGGAAGCATTGCGAGGCGATTCACGCTCGGCCAGCGAATCACGGGGCTGGAAGCGAGCGCGCAAAATGCTGGTGGCGGCGGAGGTTGCTGTCAGCGTCGTTCTGGTGCTGATGACTGGACTCCTGACCGCGAGCCTCTATCGGCTGATGCATGTGCAACGCGGATTTCAAGCCGACAGGGTTTTGGCGGCGCACATCGATCTGCCTTTGAAGGATTATCCTACCGATGCTGCCGCCTTCGATTTTTACAGGGAGATGTTGACGAAGGTGCGTCAATTGCCGGGAGTTGAGCGCGCTGCAATCACGAATGCAATGCCACTGGATGGGGGTGGTTGGGGCGGTATGCTGCGTCTCCCGGGAGATACGCGTCCTTCCGTCTCGATGAGCGAACAATTCATCGGGATCAGTCCCGGATACTTTCAGACGCTCCATTTACCCCTAGTTGCCGGACGGTTTCTGAGCGGCAGCGATGAGGGCCAAAACGATGCGGTCATTTCCCAGTTGACGGCAAAGACGCTGTGGCATGAAAAAAATCCTATTGGCCAGCAGTTTATGCTTGGCAATTCAAAGCCTTTCACAGTGATCGGCGTAGTGGGAAACGCACGGACCATTTCGCTCGCGAAGCCCGACCCGATGATGGTCTATATCCCATATTGGTCCCGAATCAACAGCGCGGCAGGTCTCGTAGTGCGTACAAAACAGAATCCCGACGAGATGGCGAATGCAGTCCGCAAAACCGTTTGGAGCGTCGATCCGGCGGTCGTGGTGCCGACGGTGCGGTTGCTCGGCGGCGTGGTGGCGGATTCGGTGGCCACGCGACGGTTCGAGATGGACCTGCTGCTGCTGTTTGCCATCAGCGCGTGGCTGCTTGCGGGCCTGGGCGTGTATGGCGTGGTCACGTATTCTGTCGTCCAGCGGCGGCAGGAGATCGGCCTGCGCATGGCACTCGGCGCACAGTGCGCCAATATTTATCGTCAGGTACTGCACGAGGGGTTGGCTCCCGTACTTGCTGGCGCGGGTGTGGGGATTGTGGTTGCGTTTGTCTTTGCCCGGCTAATTGACAGCCTGCTGTTTCAGGTAAGCCCATTCAATCCACTGATTGCAGCAGGCGCGGCTGTGTCTTTGCTGTTGGCGGGTGTGGTTGCCTGCCTGTTGCCCGCACGCCGTGCCGCTTCGGTCGATCCCATGCAGGCGCTACGTTCGGAGTAAGAAAGCGAGCCATGACGAATCTTCTCAACGATCTTCGCTACGCAATCCGGCAATTGCGGAAGTCGCCGGGCTTTACCCTGACCGCGGTCCTGACCCTGGCGCTTGGCATCGGCATCAGCGCGGCCATGTTCACGGTGGTCGATGGCGTTCTGCTACGGCCTGTCCCGGTGCCGCATTCCTCGCAGATCGTTGCGTTGGGCGAAGCAAACGATGCCGGGAACCCGGGTTCCTCTTCGCTTCCCAATCTGCGCGACTGGCGTGCGCGGAGCAAATCTTTTCAGGACATTGCCTGGTACACCGAGAAATTTTTCGACCTGAAGAAGGGGGATGGGAGCGCACAGTTTTCCATCAACGTGCAAACCAGCGCCAATTTCTTTTCCATGCTGCAGGCGGAACCCCTGATGGGCAGAACCTCTCTTCCGAACAAGGGTGCCGAGGGAAATGCGGATACTGTCGTCCTCAGCTATTTCGTCTGGAAGAACAATTTTCATGCCGATAAAAACATTCTCGGCAAGACCATCGATCTGGGATCCGATCCCTATACCGTGATCGGCGTTATGCCGCCCCGGTTCTATATCGGCCTCAATAAGGATAGTTCTATGGTCTGGACCGTTCTGGCGCACACATCGGAGATGGAGCAGCGCGACAATAGATTTCTCAATGGAATCGGACGCCTGCGCTCGGGGGTGACGATTGCCTCGGCCCTGGCGGAATTGAGCGGTATTCAGTCGAATATCGCCAAGCAGCATGAGGGCCAGTATCGAAACAAAAACAAACATGTTGCCGTCGAGGATTATCGCGACACGCTGGTTGGGTCGGTCCGCTCCCCGTTGCTTGCCTTGATGGGCGCAGTGCTCATTGTCTGGCTGATCGGCTGCGCAAACATCGCCGGCCTGATGCTGACACGCATGATGGCGCGGCGGCGAGAAATTGCGGTCCGTTCCGCGCTCGGTGCATCCAGGGGGCGCATCGTGCGTCAATTTTTGACGGAAAGCGTGCTGCTCGGCGGCTGCGGAGGACTATGTGGCCTGGGCGTGGCTTATGGATGTCTTGCCCTCCTGCGCCATTCCATCCAGGGCAGTCTGAACGACGATTGTTCAGGTCACACATTCCAACCTGAATGCTACCTATGGGACGCGCACCGTCGAGCTGGGCGATGGCTGGTTGGTTGCAGACTCCGCGGATCCGGAACCGCGACCTACAGGAGACGGGAGAGCGTGATGCATGTGGAAAGACTGAATCGGGCAAATTTTCTGGGAAGAATCGCCGTCATGTTCCTGTTCGTAACAGCAACTGTTACATTGGCCCAGCAATCCAGTTTGCCCTCGTCCCCACAGCCTTCTCGACCGCTTCGGCTCGATATCCCCCATTCCGGTGCGCCGTGGACCCCTTACATTCCTTCGATTGTGCCGATGCCCGACCTGGCCAATTCCGCGTGGCTCGATTCGCTGATCCACGACGGCAAGCTGTACTTGTCGCTGGAAGATGCAATTACGCTGGGGCTTGAGAACAATCTGGATATTGCCATTGCCCGCTATAACTTACCGATTGCCGCCACCGACCTGCAACGCGCCGATGCCGGCGGCTCGACGCGCGGAATCAATACCGGAGTGGTGCAGAACACGCCAGGCGCGGGGGTTGGCGGCATTGGCACGGTAGGCGGAGGCGGTGCCGGAGGCACAACGGCAGGCACAGGCGGCGCGGGCGCGGGCGCTTCGGGTCTGGTCCAGAATACGCTGGGGACGGGCACAACAATTTCTTCCTACGATCCGTTAATCCAGGGGGAAGTCAGCGTGGACCGTCAGACCTCCCCTGTCATCAATGAGCAGATATACGGAGTTCCGTCTCTGCAAACCCACAGCACGGTCGGTAATTTTAGCTACACGCAAGCCTTCTCAACCGGCACCAGAATGGAATTCGATTTTTCGAACCAGCGCCAGACAGTCAACAGCCCGTTTTTCAACTTGTCTCCGTCGCTATCCTCCAATTACAGATTCCAGCTCACCCAGCCTTTGCTGGCGGGTTTTGGCTTTCTGCCAAATAAGCGCTATATCTATATCGCAAAGAACAATGAAAAGATTTCAAGTCTTGCATTCAAGGCACAACTGATTGCCGCGGTCACGCAGATCGAAAATCTTTACTGGGACCTTTTCAATGCATATCAGGAAGAGCAGGTACAGGAACATTCTCTGCAATTTGCCCAGCAAACTTATGAGAACGGGGAAAAACAATTCGCACTGCAGGCGATACCAGAAATGGATGTGTTGCGCGACGAAGGAGAGGTGGCCAAGCGCAACCAGGACCTGACCGTAGCGAAGACGAATTTGCAACTGCAAGAGCTGCTGATGAAGAACGCGATCACGAAAAATCTGGATGACAGTTTCCTCGTCACCATGCCGGTCATTCCCACGACGCAGATGCAGATGGACGATGAAACGGCAGCCATCCAGATGAAAGAGCTTGTTGCGGAAGCAATGAAGAACCGCCCCGAGCTGGCGGAATCGCAGCTGGACCTTAGAAACAGGGAGATCACAAGAAAAACGGCGCGGAATGCGCTTCTGCCGAGAGTAAATCTAATTGCGTACATTGCCGGAAGCGGTCTCGGTGGCCCGTTAAATCCGAATTACGGCACTGGGTTCGCAACCGGATTGTCTCCCGATACAACGACGCTGCCCTCAAATTTTGGTGGCGCGCTGAAAGATACTTTCAACAATAGCTCCCCGGAATACTACATAGGAGGCCAGATTTCCATCCCCATTCGCAACCGTGTTGCGAAAGCGGACCAATACCGCGCGGAATTGGAATACCGTCAGGCCCAGCTATTACAACAGGAGCAACGCAAACAAATACTGATCGAAGTCGAGAATGCACAATATGCTTTTGAACAGAGCCGCGCCCGGGTCGATTCCGCTCGAAAGGCGCGCGATCTGGCGCAGAAAACATTTGGCATTATGCAGCAGGAACAGAAACTGGGTGCTGGATCCAATTTTCAAACTCTATCCGCTCAACACAACCTGGCCCTTGCCGAATCGGATCTGGTTACGGCGATGACGGCTTATGAGAGAGCTCGTGTGGAGCTGGATCGCGCTGTCGGCGAAACGCTGGCACGGAATCACGTTTCGGTTGCAGACGCGAAAAACGGGCAACTGGGCCGGCCATAATCAGGTTGGCACAGTCGCGGTACTCTAATCGAGGAAATGCCATGGCAGAACAATCTGTGCTTCTCGATAGAAACCCGCCGGATACAGGCACGGTTCCGCGCGTGCTTGCGGCGGACGATCAGCCTCAAATTCTCGAGGCGCTAGAGTTGCTGCTGCGGCCCGCTGGTTTTCAGGTTGATGTGGTCGGATCTCCAGAAGCCGCGCTACAGGCCCTTAAAAATAAATCCTATGACGCCGTGCTGATGGATTTGAACTACTCGCGCGACACCACCTCCGGCGATGAGGGATTGGACCTTCTGCGGCGTGTGCTGGAGATCGATGCACAACTCCCCGTGATAGTGATGACAGCCTGGGCCAGCGTGGATCTGGCGGTGGAAGCAATGCGCCGTGGGGCCCGCGATTTCATTACGAAACCTTGGGAGAATGCGCGCCTGCTGACCGTTGTGCAAACCCAGGTGGCGCTTTATACGGCATTGCGCCAGGCCCAGTTCCTGGAAGCGGAAAATCGATTGTTGCGGGCGACGGACAGGCCGGAGATGATTGCCGGATCCCCAGCCATGCAACCAGTTCTTGACCTGATGGCACGGGTCGGGCCGTCGGACGCAAACGTTCTGATTACCGGAGAACATGGCACGGGTAAGGAAATCGTCGCGCGCACCCTGCACGCATTGTCCACGCGCGCAGAACAACCATGGATTGCGGTAAATACGGGCGCGCTTTCCGAGGGTGTATTTGAAAGCGAGCTTTTCGGCCACATGAAGGGCGCGTTCACGGACGCGCGCGCGGACCGTATCGGACGCTTTGAACTGGCGGACCGCGGAACGCTTTTTCTCGATGAAATTGCCAATATCCCCATTCGCCAGCAAACCAAGCTTCTGCGCGTGCTGGAGGCCGGTGAACTGGAACGCGTCGGCTCCTCGCGCACGCGACGGTTGAATGTGCGCGTGCTTTCGGCAACGAATGCCGATTTGAGATATGAGTGTGCGGAAGGCCGCTTTCGCCCCGACCTACTTTTTCGCCTGAATACAGTGGAGATTCATCTGCCGCCATTGCGCGAAAGAAGAGAGGACATCCCGGCGCTCGCCAATTATTTCTTGACGCGCTATACCGCACGGTATCGCAAGCAAATCCAAGGATTCGATGTCGCGGCGATCCAGGCGCTTCTCGGTCACTCCTGGCCCGGCAACGTCCGGGAGCTTGAACATGCCGTGGAGCGCGCGGTGCTTATGGGCCGCGGCAGCCGCATTCTGGCTTGCGACCTGAATCTTCAGGCGGCAAAACCCGCTGACTCCGTCGATGAGATGAGTCTCGAAGCGGTCGAGAGTATCCTGATCCGCAAAGCCCTGGCCCGGCATGACCGCAACGTGAGCCAGGCCGCCGAAGCCCTGGGCTTAAGCCGCGGAGCTCTGTACCGGCGTATGGAAAAATATGGCATTTAGTGTAAGGAAGAGCGTGCTTCCTTCTGTTCCAAATTCGCCGCGATCCGTGACCCGCCTCAAAATCCCCCGCCTTCGTTTCGAGACTCGACTGATCTGGTTGTTGTTGCTGCTCGCCATGCCAACTCTGCTGCTGGGAGGCGGGGCCTTGTATATGTGGCACGTTTCGGTGGCGATGCGTCTCTCTGCACTGGCCATTCTTATTTTTTTGGTCGTGCATCTCGCGCTCATGGTGTTCCGGCATATTGTGCGCCCGTTGCAGACACTTTCGAATGTAGTTGCCGCACTGCGAGAGAACGAATATTCCTTTCGCGCGCGAGAGGTTGGAGAGGACGATGCCTTCGGTTACCTGGCCGCCCAGATCAATGAGCTTGCCGACGATCTTCGCACGCGCCGGCACCGAGAATTGGAGACATTTGCCCTGCTGGAGCGTGTCTTCGAAACCATGGATTTGCCCGTGTTTGCTTTTGACGCGGCCTCGGATTTGCAACTGACCAATCCAGCCGCCTTGAAAATGCTCCAGCTTCCGGCAGCCTCCATGCTGCATCGAAGCGCCAGATCTTTAGGGCTTACAGAAATCCTTCGCTGTCCGGATACCGGTATCGTTCCTTTGACTATGCACGGGCGGGAGGGCCGATGGATGGTGCGTCGGAGCAAGTTCTATCAAAGCGGAATACCTCACACGCTGCTGCTGCTTTCCGATGTGAGCGGCGTGTTGCGGGAGCAGGAGCGCCAGGCATGGCAGCGGCTGATTCGTGTGTTGGCGCATGAAGTCAACAATTCCCTGACGCCGATTAAATCGATTGCAGGCAGTCTTCGCGCCCGAATGCAGCGGATATATGCTCCGCAGCCCATGGATCTCATAGGTATGGTTGAGCGCCCGAATCAAGCCGTAAATCCAGTGGATATGGAGCACGGGCTGGCGATCATCGAAGAACGCGCGGAGTCGTTGAACCGTTTTCTTCAGGCATACAGCCAGCTTGCGAAATTGCCAGCTCCGGTAAAGATTACGTCCCGAGCCGTTCCTCTGCTGGAACGAGTCTGTCATCTGGAGACAAGACTGAAGGTAATCCTCAATGTCTCGGAGGAGACAGATATTTATGCGGATGCTGCCCAACTGGAACAGGCGCTCATCAATGTAATCCGCAATGCGGTAGACGCAGCGCTACAGGCACACAATGACAAAGCTGCAACGCATGTAGTTGTTCTTTGCAAACGGCTGCCTGACAGCGTCGTCATTAAGGTCGTAGACAACGGGAAGGGACTGGCGAACCCAGCGAATCTCTATGTTCCGTTTTATACAACCAAGCCCGGAGGCACAGGCATCGGTCTGATTCTTGCACTTCAGATTATCGAAGCGCACCGAGGCACGCTGACCTTAGCGAATCGCAGCGATGCACCGGGCTGTTGCGCGGAGATTTGCCTGCCAACCAATGTTCAATGCCACGCTTCGACCCTGTGAGTCATAAGGCGCTATGCCCCGCTTCCGAACAGCGGTTTCTCATTTAGGACTTTGTGGAATAAGAGGGGGGAAGGAAGGAATCTAGGTCGGGCTTGCTGGGGCCTATTTCCGCTATCAGGGTGCGGAAAACGTCACGTAACTTCCAGTCGAAGGCCGGGAAAAGCCGTTTTCCAGTCTGCGGAATGCAAAATCCGTGCATGAACTTTGAGATCGAAAAACGGGAGATTTCAGCGGATATTCAAGCGCCTTTTCGGCGCGTGGGGTGAATTTATGTCGCGGTGGGCGAGGCTCATAGAAAGCATGGGCCAACGATCCAGAAGAGGTCGCTTTCAGTAGCGGCGTCCGGGGCAGAAATGCATGGACACATCCGACCCGGGAAAGAGCCAGTTGACCCTCAGTTCTCTGTTGAGTCGTACCCATGAATTCGGTCTTTTACGAAAAAACCTTATACTAGGTCGGGCTTGCTAGAGTCTGTTTCCGTTGTCGGGTGCGGAAAGTGGTACGTAACTTCCAGTCGAAGGCCGGGAAAAGGCATTTCCCCGGGTGCGGAATGCAAAATCCGCGCATGAACTTTATCGCTGTGGACGAACTATTTTCACCGGTCCGGAGCGCGGTCCTGGGTGGCGGAAAACACCCTCTGGCCGGCAGGCTGAAATGATGGATTTGCAGGGGAAGTTCAGGCTGGCTGCCCGGCCGCCCGCGCGGAATTTATGTTGCGGCGGACGGAAGGGACGTAGTCATTTTCAGTATTCCAGCGTGCCATCTTTCCACACACTGAGCACACCCGCCTTGTACCAGATCTGATAGCGGGTGGCGGCATCGGCGGTGACATCGTTGAAGGTGATGTTGAAGCCCGGGGTCGGTGTGCCGACAGTCGTGTCGAGACCCACACCAGTCAGAACCATCGGTGTGGTGCCGATACGGAAGGCCAGAATGTTGTCCGAGTAGGTGGCGCACTCTTCGATGGCGCGCTCGAGGGTGCCGGCAAATCCGAATGTCTGGGCAGCCAGTGCGCGATCCGTTACCTGATAAGGGGTGTTGATCGGCCCTTGGCCAGCAGTGCCGATAACAAGGATGGAGTCGTCCTGGGGCGCAAAAGAGGCGGTCAATCCGCCATCCAGGGTGTTGACGATCACTCCCGGCAGGTAGTTGTAAGTCGGCATCTGAGAATCTCCCTATGGAATGTTGGGGGATATATCTCGTTTTCTTTATATATCTCAGATATATTTGATATACCGTTTTCCTCCCTATGAAGCGCGCCGCCCTGTATATGCGAGTCTCGACTCTCGATCAACATCCGGAAACCCAGCTTTACGATCTCCGGCAGATGGCCGCCCAGCGCGACTATGAAATCGTCCACGAGTACACCGACCGGATCAGCGGGGCCAAATCCAGGCGTCCGGGTCTGGATCAAATGATGTCCGACGCCCGCCGCGGCCGCTTCGATGTCGTTCTGGTCTGGGCCTCCGACCGGCTGGCCCGATCAGTGAAACACTTCCTTGAGGTTCTCGATGAACTGAATCGGGTCAATGTCGAGTTCGTCAGCTTCCGCGAGCAGATCGATACCGGCGGCCCGCTGGGCCGGGCGATCGTTGTCATTATTGGGGCAATCGCCGAACTGGAACGCAACCTTATCATCGAGCGAGTGCGCGCCGGCATGCGCCGCGCCAAGCTCGAAGGCCGGCATATCGGGCGCAAACCGCTCGACCTCGACCGCTCCGGGATACTGCAGGACCGAACTCAAGGACAGAGCCTGGGTCAGTTGGCGAAGTCCTACCGCGTCTCCCGCGCAACTATCCACCGTGTGCTTCGCCAGCACGCCTTCGACCCAGAAAAACGTCCCGTGACAGGTGTTTCAGAAGGCCGCGAAAAGCAGGCCTCCTAAATCCAATGAAATCAACTCCGGATCTCTCCCAGCCCGCTGTTCCACAAGCTGTGGATTTAGGGACACCTACTGCATGTGACAATCGATCTATGGAGCGTTCACGGCAAAGCCAGCGCCTGGGACAGACGCCTACAGGAACCTCTGCATTCTGCGCCGAGGTGCTGCAAAGCTTCATTGATCGTTCAAGCTGTTCGCTTTGAATTGGGTTGAGACAACCAGGATCTCTTCACAAAGCTGCTCCAAAATGCCAGCGTGAACTTTGAGTTGTGGCACACCTTGTGGTTAGTCTGTGACTCAGGCGGAACGAGTGTGCTGTCGCGGATCCCGGCGTAAAGATGAAGCTTTGCCGCAATGCTCAGATCCACCTAGAAGTCGCACCGGATCTGTGTTCGCGTCCGCACCGGCGATAATTTCCTGTCACAAATTCACTGCGCCTGTCGTTATAGAGGTGTAGAAACAATGAGCATGAGCGATCGCTGGGTAGAAGCGGAGTTCGAAACCATCTTTCGGGAGCATTATTCGCGCATCGTCCGGGTCGTCCGGCGAGTGCTGCAGCGCGATTCCGAGGCCGAAGAGGTCTGCGCCGATGTCTTTCTCCGGCTCTACAGCAAAGGTCCGGACGTTGCAGCCAGCGGGCTAGTCAGCGGCTGGTTGTATCGCACCGCGACTCGCGCGTCGATCGATGCCCTTCGCGCTAACCGGCGGCGCGGTGTGGAAGAAGAACTGGAAGGTAATGAGTTCGTTCACGCCAAAGACGGTGACAAAAGCCCGCTCGCCCATCTGTTGCGGCAGGAACGTATTACAGAAGTACGCGGAGTGCTGGCGCAACTGAAAGTAGATAAGGCACAGATGTTGCTGTTGCGCCACAGCGGTCTGAGTTACCGCGAGATTGCGAAAGCTATGCAGATGGGCTTCAATTCAGTCGGCACAAGACTGGCGCGGGCGGAGGCGGAGTTCTCTGTACTCTACGAACGGCAACAGCGGCAAAGCCTGAAGAGACAGCAATTGCAGACGGCGAAGGAGGGGCAATGAAACATGGAGAAGTGAACCAAGGAATGCTACGCGCTTATCTCGATGGCCAACTCGATTCCGGGCAAGTCCCCGCTATCGAGCAGCACTTCGAAGGCTGCGCTGCGTGCCGGGAAGAGCTTGCGATTCTGCGCGGCCACGCGGCGCGTGTGCAGGACGGCCTCAATCGATTGCCGGAATCGGCCGAGACGGCGAACACGGTGATAGCCTGGGCCGCGTTTCAGAAGAAACGGGAGGACTATATGGAAAGCGAGCGGAACCGGTGGACATGGTTGCAGAAATTATCCCTGGCAAGTGGAGGTCTTGCCGTGGCCGCGGTGGTTTTGGTCTTGACGGTAGCGCCGGTCCGGGTGTGGGCGGAGAGCCTGCTGGCGATCTTCCGCGTCCAGCGTGTCACCATACTCGAGATCAACCCCGCCGCCATGAAGAACAACGGGCTCGAAAACAATCAGTTGCTCAATCAGGCGATCGGCCGGGTTCTTTCCGATGAGGTCACGGTGACGCAGAAGCCACAACGACCGCAGCTCATCGCGGACGCGGCATTGGCATCGAATGACGCTGGGTTTACCGTGCGGCTTCTGCCCGACAAAACGCCGTCCAGTCTCCTGCTGGAGAGCGGGGCCGCAATGCAGATGAAGCTCAATCGCGACCGCATTCAGTCCATCCTGAACGAGGCAGGACGCAGCGACCTGCAGATCCCTGAGTCGGTGGACGGCGCTACTGTCGGGGTACGCGTGCCTGCCGGGGTGATGGCGTTCTACGGCAACTGCGGCGACGTAGCTTCGCGGATGATGAATCCGCCAGCTGCCAAGCATGCACCTAGTAGCGATGAGACATTCGTTCCGCACTCCGATGCCACCTGCGTTGGGCTGGTCGAGCTTCCCAGTCCGATCGTATCCGCGCCTCAGCAGATCGATCCTGCCCAGATTGCGCAGGTCGCGCTTCAGTTCCTCGGGATGAGCGCCAACGATGCCGCGAATTTCACGCAAACCGTCGACTGGACCTCAACACTGGTGCTTCCGGTAGTCCGCGGCAAGTCGAAATACGAACAGGTAAACGTGAACGGAAATGAAGCTGCCCTGCTGCGGCCGACAAATCCGAAGCAATCTGACCACTTCTCGCTCATGTGGGTGGACAATGGAATCGTCTTCGCATTGAACGGAACCGGCGACGACGCGACAGCGATCAACCTGGCGTCGCAATTGCAGTAGCGAGGAGATTTCCCGGAAACTATGGCGACCCTGACTATCGATGCATCCCGGCTAAGAAAAAGCTACGGGACCCGAGCTGCCGTCCGCGATCTGACGATTCAGGTCGGTCGCGGAGAAGCCTTCGGGTTTTTGGGACCGAACGGAGCGGGAAAAAGCACATCGATCAAGATGCTGCTTGGCCTGGTAAAGCCGACCGGCGGCAGCGCTCTCCTGCTGGGCGAACCGATGGGCACGCGCGCGGTGCGGGCCCGCATTGGGTTTCTTCCCGAGCACTTCCGCTTCTACGATTGGCTCTCTGCTTCGGAGCTGATCATGTTTCATGGCAGACTTTGCGGTCTGGCAGAAGACAAGCTCCGTCACAAAATTCCGCGGTTGCTCGAACGAGTTGGACTGGGCGCGCAACACAACAAGCCAATCCGCAGTTTCTCCAAGGGAATGATGCAGCGCGTCGGCCTGGCGCAGGCGATCGTCAACGACCCGGAAATACTCTTCCTTGATGAGCCGACCTCCGGCCTCGATCCAGCCGGACGCAAGCTGGTGCGCGACGTGATTGGCGAGCAATGCAGTCGCGGCACGACGGTCTTTCTCAATTCGCACCTGCTCGGCGAAGTGGAACAGAGCTGCGACTGGGTGGCCTTCATTCGGGACGGCAGCATCGTCAGCAAATACAACATGGACGCGTGGCAGTCCACCCAGACGGAGGTCGAAATCAAGGCCGCGCGAGTCAGCGCCACCGCGATGGAGCGGCTCAAGGAGTTCACGCAGGACCTTCATCTTGAAGGCGACCTTCTGCGGCTTCGCGTGATGAAAACAAACCATCTTCCGGAAGTGGTTCGCTGCCTGGTTGAAAGCGGCGCAGCGGTCTTCTCAGTGGTTCCGCAACGCGTGAGCCTGGAAGATTTATTTCTGCAGGTGATGGGGACGGAGCCTGGGAGATGAGCGAGAACGCAATCGACATGCGCGCAGCTCCAGACACATCTAAACCGCAGATCGACGATCGGCAAATCAGCGGTCGAGCGATGGAAGAGGCGTCGGCGCTCAGTCGTCCGCGCGGACCAAGCGCTCTGCAAACAACTTTGTTGATCGCGCGAGTCACTTTCCGCGAAGCGGCCCGACGCATGATTCTATGGATCGCCATGCTTGCGGGGATTGGATTCCTGGCTTTCTTCTGGACAGCGCTTCATTTCGTCATGAAGCACAATTCGCCGCATACTTCCATCGTCGAGTTTCGCGAAGGCATTGTCATGATGACGATGATGGTGCTCTATGCCGGAAGCATGATTACCTCGCTGATGGCGGTGCTCACTTCCTGCGACACGGTTTCCGGCGAGATCGCCTCCGGCACCATTCATGCCATCGCCACCAAGCCGGTGCAGCGCTGGTGCATTGTGTTCGGCAAGTGGGTTGGTTTCGCCGGAATGCTCACGCTCTATGTGCTGCTGATCGAGGGTGGCACCATCCTGATCAGCTGGATCCAGAGCGGCTATCGTCCTCCGCACGGCTCGGCTGTTCTCTGCCTGATCTGGCTACAGGCCATCGTGCTGCTCGGGATCACCATGGCGGCGAGCACCAGCTTTTCATCTCTCACCAGCGGCGCTATCTCTCTCGGACTTTACGGCGTGGCTTTTGTCGGCGGATGGATCGAGCAGTTTGGATCGTTGCGGCATGTGAAAGCCTGCGTCGAGTTGGGAATTCTCTCCAGTCTCATCATGCCCAGCGACGCCCTCTGGCGCCGCGCGGCCTTCAAATTCCAACCGCCCTTGCTCGGAGCCGCAGGCGTTACTCCCTTCAGCGGCACGCTGGTGCCGAGCAATGCCATGGTGGTCTATGCCGCTCTCTATGCTGTGTTCGCCGTCCTGCTTGCTCAGTTTCTCTTCTCACGCCGTGATCTTTAGGCGCAGTCTTTCTCGCGTCGATGATGACATCGATGTCTAGCGTAGCGGACGACTCCGTCAGTGCGGAATAGATGTCAAGCCCTGTGATGCTCCAGCGGTATCCCGGATGCAAGTCCACGCTTCCACCCGCGAAAATGGACATGGACGGTCATCGAGGCCCGGTGACTCGAGGGGTGGAAAAGAGCTGAATACAATGGTGTGAGGCCACTCGATACAGGAAATCAACCCCCGACAAGAGCGGCAAATGCAATCCGAAGCGGCCATGAAATACGAAGGTGGCCATCCTTCCCCATCCCGGACTGATCCTTCGTAATCCGCCGCCGGTTCCTTCGCGAAACCGTGCGCATTGTGTCAGCCGCGCCGGCACAACCAGGACCGCCCCCTCGGCCTGTCCGCTTGTTATACAATGTATCTACAAGTAGACGGTGTATCGCTGTCAGGAGGACACGTTTATGCGAGCACAGATGTTGAAGTGGGGCAATAGCCTCGCCGTGCGGATTCCCAAGCCTATCGCGGACGAGGCCAAACTGAGGGCGGGCGACTCACTGGAAATCGAAGTCGCCGCGGAAGGCGCTGTCCAACTCCACCGGAGGGGGAAGATTCCCGGTCTCGCCCAGTTGGTGTCCCAGATCACTCCGGGGAATCGCTATGGAGAAATCTCGACCGGGACGGAAGTTGGAAAGGAGATCGTTGAATGGTGACGTCCTATGTCCCTGATGCCGGTGACATCGTCGTTTTGGATTTCGATCCACAAGTGGGTCGCGAACAGGCGAAGCGGAGACCGGCGCTGGTGCTTACGGACATACGTTACAACCGCGCCAGCGGACTGGCGGTGGTGTGTCCGCTGACGAGCAAGCGCAAGCCTTATCCATTCGCATTGCCGGTCACGGTAGGACACGTCGAGGGAGCCGTTCTGGTCGATCAGTTGAAGAGCATGGATTGGGCGGCCCGGCACGCGGAGTTCCATTCGAAAGCTGCCGCCGCCCTGGTCACGAAAGTGCGGCAATACATTGCCGTTTTGCTCTCCATTCGAGACACTCGAAGAACCTGAAGCATCAACGTGCCCGACCTGTCCTGAAATGCGCAGATGGGGCTTATTAGGGGTCTGCGTTTCCCAGCAGGCCTTCGCAGCCATTCCTCACCTCGAGTACAAAGCGGAGGGCCATGGGGAGGGCTTTATTCCGGCGTGCTGCTTGGCTTCATAAGCATCGTACTTACCGGCCGAAAGCGTTGTATTCGGCAGAAAAGCTCAAAAGATCGGATTGCCGCGTTTCGGCCTGGTGCAGCTAATCGGGCCGGTCGCGCAGAAGTTCGAGATGCGTATCGCCCTATAGCGAATGCAGAAATTGGGCTATTCACACATTGCCGACGATGACAGCAATGGGTACGTCCCTTCTCCAGACATTCTGGATTCACATCAACAACGGGCGTTCCAAGGCGTCGCCAAGTTCGGCGAGGAAATGATCTGCAAACTGCTTGTCTTCATCCGATAGCACCGCAAGCGGAATCTTATTTCCGCCTGCTTCCAAAAAAAGATGACAGCCTCCGTTCTGTTGAGCGAGAAGAAAGCTCTGGCCATCCACCGGGAATCGAACAGACGTCCCGGTTGGCTCCCAGAACCAGTCCGCCGGAGAGAACACCTCTAACCGAATCGAAAAATCTATCCTCCGTCCGATATACACCTGGAATCCTTCGATAGCGCGGGTCCTTTGCTGCTCGATCCGGTCTTCTTCATCAAGAGGTGTGCCATCCATATGATGGCGGGCTATTCGGATATACATCGCAAGTTTCGGCGTCACTGTATGCCTCTCATTCTGAGCTTCGATTTATTTCCGTACATACACCGTGTTCGTAGCGGAGTTGAGGTGCGTTTACCTTGCCTTGCTGTGAACTCCGGCTTGCTACTCTTTTGTCGAATTTATGCAGTAGGTGTCCCTAAATCCACAGCTTGTGGAACAGCGGGCTGGGAGAGATCCGGAGTTGATTTCATTGGATTTAGGAGGCCTGCTTTTCGCGGCCTTCTGAAACACCTGTCACGGGACGTTTTTCTGGGTCGAAGGCGTGCTGGCGAAGCACACGGTGGATAGTTGCGCGGGAGACGCGGTAGGACTTCGCCAACTGACCCAGGCTCTGTCCTTGAGTTCGGTCCTGCAGTATCCCGGAGCGGTCGAGGTCGAGCGGTTTGCGCCCGATATGCCGGCCTTCGAGCTTGGCGCGGCGCATGCCGGCGCGCACTCGCTCGATGATAAGGTTGCGTTCCAGTTCGGCGATTGCCCCAATAATGACAACGATCGCCCGGCCCAGCGGGCCGCCGGTATCGATCTGCTCGCGGAAGCTGACGAACTCGACATTGACCCGATTCAGTTCATCGAGAACCTCAAGGAAGTGTTTCACTGATCGGGCCAGCCGGTCGGAGGCCCAGACCAGAACGACATCGAAGCGGCCGCGGCGGGCGTCGGACATCATTTGATCCAGACCCGGACGCCTGGATTTGGCCCCGCTGATCCGGTCGGTGTACTCGTGGACGATTTCATAGTCGCGCTGGGCGGCCATCTGCCGGAGATCGTAAAGCTGGGTTTCCGGATGTTGATCGAGAGTCGAGACTCGCATATACAGGGCGGCGCGCTTCATAGGGAGGAAAACGGTATATCAAATATATCTGAGATATATAAAGAAAACGAGATATATCCCCCAACATTCCATAGGGAGATTCTCAGATGCCGACTTACAACTACCTGCCGGGAGTGATCGTCAACACCCTGGATGGCGGATTGACCGCCTCTTTTGCGCCCCAGGACGACTCCATCCTTGTTATCGGCACTGCTGGCCAAGGGCCGATCAACACCCCTTATCAGGTAACGGATCGCGCACTGGCTGCCCAGACATTCGGATTTGCCGGCACCCTCGAGCGCGCCATCGAAGAGTGCGCCACCTACTCGGACAACATTCTGGCCTTCCGTATCGGCACCACACCGATGGTTCTGACTGGTGTGGGTCTCGACACGACTGTCGGCACACCGACCCCGGGCTTCAACATCACCTTCAACGATGTCACCGCCGATGCCGCCACCCGCTATCAGATCTGGTACAAGGCGGGTGTGCTCAGTGTGTGGAAAGATGGCACGCTGGAATACTGAAAATGACTACGTCCCTTCCGTCCGCCGCAACATAAATTCCGCGCGGGCGGCCGGGCAGCCAGCCTGAACTTCCCCTGCAAATCCATCATTTCAGCCTGCCGGCCAGAGGGTGTTTTCCGCCACCCAGGACCGCGCTCCGGACCGGTGAAAATAGTTCGTCCACAGCGATAAAGTTCATGCGCGGATTTTGCATTCCGCACCCGGGGAAATGCCTTTTCCCGGCCTTCGACTGGAAGTTACGTACCACTTTCCGCACCCGACAACGGAAACAGACTCTAGCAAGCCCGACCTAGTATAAGGTTTTTTCGTAAAAGACCGAATTCATGGGTACGACTCAACAGAGAACTGAGGGTCAACTGGCTCTTTCCCGGGTCGGATGTGTCCATGCATTTCTGCCCCGGACGCCGCTACTGAAAGCGACCTCTTCTGGATCGTTGGCCCATGCTTTCTATGAGCCTCGCCCACCGCGACATAAATTCACCCCACGCGCCGAAAAGGCGCTTGAATATCCGCTGAAATCTCCCGTTTTTCGATCTCAAAGTTCATGCACGGATTTTGCATTCCGCAGACTGGAAAACGGCTTTTCCCGGCCTTCGACTGGAAGTTACGTGACGTTTTCCGCACCCTGATAGCGGAAATAGGCCCCAGCAAGCCCGACCTAGATTCCTAAATATAAGGTTTCAGGGTCAATCGCCGATTTCACGGGGTATAGTTCAGTTTTCCCTTCCCGCATCTCTTTTGACATTCGTTCTTCCTCAATCAAAAGTCCTCTCACCTCTCTTCTCCGGAGATATTTGTCAACCACTTCTTCTGCCCCCGGCCGCCGCAACATAAACTCTCCCACGCGCGGGCGAAGTTCCGGAGGCTTCACCACAGTTCGTGGTTGGAGGAGTCGCCCTGCTTACATGCATAGTGCGGATTGCTATCTCTCTCCCCTTTGGCATTCGACACGAGCGAGCGTAATCCTCTACTGTCGAACGTCGGGGGAGCCGATGCACGGCTGGGGTGTGGCCCAGCGCATTCAACAGGTTTCCAGTGATGTGTTGCAAGTCGACCAGGCTCTCTACCCGGCGCTGCATCGGCTGAAATACAAGGAATGGATTCGGTCCAATGGGGATCGGACAACAACCGACGGGCGAAGTTCTACTCGCTCACTCGCGCTGGCAAGAAACAGTTAGAGCCGAACTGGCGATCCGAGAGCAATTATCCACAGCTATCGCCCTGGTTCTGGAGGCGACTCCGTCACGAGAGTTTCTGACCCGGTTGCGATTCGTCCTTTCGCGCGGGCCATTTGACCCGAGCACCGCTCGCTCCCTAGGAACTCACAGCATTCCCAGATAGGCATCTGAAAACAGACCACTCCAGGAAGGATCGAGATAAAGCCAACGTTGAGCGCTGAACCAACTTGTCGGCATGTCTGGAATGTGCAGCAAGCCATGCCCGCCCAGGCAGATGAGTTCGGTGCCATTCCATGCCAGAAAATTTCGTGAAGACTGGCCGACGTAGGTGGGATTGGTGAGTAAGGATAGGCATTTCGGACAACGCTTTCTCTGGTCGCTCAACACCCATCGAAATGCAAATTGGAAACCACACAGCGAAGTTCCAAGTTGAACATATTCAGCCGATAGAGAATTTATCGAGCGACTGAGATGTGCCAGATCAATAGATATGAAGCCGACAATAACGAGGACCAGTGCAATTTTCGCCGCAAGAAACGCCCATCGGCGAATTTTATTGCCCGTGTTCAGATGATTGCGATTTTCTGAATACTCTCCTAACGTCAGGGACGTTGTCGCCGGTAACGTCAGGCACGCGAGAACCAGCACAAAGAGGAAGCAGAACATGGGTTGTTTCCCGCGCTCGGCCAGCGAAACGCACTCGTAGCTTATGGAACTGCCATCGGGGCGCGGAACTGACATGTGCCACTCGCCATCTTGGAGCGGCGGAAAATCGGACGCCCTCACATCGGCGACTACGTACCCTTTGGCATGAGATGGCAATCCCGCCAGGGAATGTGCGTCCTCCATCAGCCACGCATCCATGTGGCCCGGAAGCCGCCATGAATCATCTGCGATAACACCTTCGATGACAGCCCGCTGCCCAGCTATCTGGAGAGTGCGTCCTACAATTCGAGGATCGCCATGAAAGTATTTTTCCCAGGCTGCATGGCTCAGAATCAATTTCGCTGCGCATTCCCGGTTCGGCGGATTGGAGATAGATAACTCGTCCGGGACCTGTAGTACCTCAAAAAGATTGTCGCTTGCCAAAGCAACGGACATTTTTGCTTTCTGATGTGGCCCAATATCCACGCGCTTCAGCTCTGGCTGGTAATAAGCGATTCCGGTGAACAACTGGTGCGTATTGTCCCGCCATGATCGATAGTCAGCGAGTGGGATCGTTGGAAAAGGGTCCGCCACGTGTCCGCTTGGTGAAATCAGAACCAGCGTTTGCGGATCCGGATATGGGGACGGCAGGATTGCTTTGCGAACGCCAGGCAGAGAACCAGCCAGCAACATGCTCGCCACAGCCAGACCGGCCAGGAAGAGTACACAGCGCCGAGGCGAGTCGAATTGAAACATGCTCGATAGCGTCCGGCTCGGATTGCCTCGGTTCAGCGGGTTTTGCCTCAGCCAGAACGCGTCCTTGAATGCCCCGAGGCAAAATGTAGTTGCCTGTCGCTCGCCGTGTGACCAACGGCGATCCTTCCCGTTACACGCACGCTGCATGTACCAAAGTTCCGCTCTCCATTCCGCCAGCCATTCCACTCGCTGATGCGCCGGCACGATCCAGGCCGCAGTGTGGAGAATGGCATGAGGCGCAAGACGAGAGGGAAAAAATCGCAGGAATTTCATGCGTTGTTGACCTCGGGAAGCGGAATCATCCTGGTAAGAAGTGGATAGCGTTTGTACAAGGATTCCAGCGCCTCTTTTCCAGCGCGCGTCAACCTGTAGTATTTTCGCGGTGGCCTCTGCTCAGCCTCTGCAATTCGCTGCTGTTCCCATTTCGAGGCGATCAGACCATCTCGTTCCAGCCGCCGCATCGCCGGATAAACCGTCCCGCTGGGCAGCCCCGTCGTCTCCATCACGCTAAAGCCGTAGACGTTGCCCGCATGAACGGCGTGAAGAATCATGGCTGCGCTGTGTGAGAGCTTTGCCTCGACTGCCATGGCACGAATTGTACCTATGTAGTGCACTACTTGACTAGCCAAAGAGTAGTGTGCTACATAGGGGTGGTGGAGATGCGTCGATGCTGGAGTTGCAAAACCTGTCGCGAAGCTTCCGAGGCATTCCGGCCATCAAGGATCTGAGCTTCTGCGTGAGACCGGGAGAAATTGTAGGCTTTCTCGGCCCCAATGGCGCTGGAAAATCTACGACAGTAAAGATCATTACCGGGCTATTGCGACCGAATGATGGCCGTGTGCTTTTTTGAGGGTAAGGACATCCGTAATGATCTGGTGAGCTTTCGGGCAGTGCTCGGCTATGTTCCAGAGGAGGCTCACCTCTACACGCACCTATCCAGTCTGGAATATCTGCAGCTTGTCGGCAGGTTGCGGGGAATGAAGGAACCGCTGATCGAGGTCAAAGCAAAGAAGTTGCTGCAACTCCTCAATTTGGAGTCGTGGCAGTACTCAACGATTTCATCCTATTCCAAGGGCATGAAACAGCGCGTGCTGATTGCGGCCGCTCTGATGCATGACCCCAAGTTGCTAATCTTTGACGAACCTCTCTCCGGACTGGATGTTGTATCCTCGCGGCTCTTTAAGGACTTGCTACAGGAACTCGCGGAGCAGGGCAAAACCATTCTCTATATCTCGCATGTTCTTGAAGTGGTCGAGCAGATCTGCAACCGGGTGATCGTAATTGCGAAAGGGAAGATTCTGGCGGATGCTCCACCGTCTGAGCTGACGAAATTGATGGAGCTCGAGAACCTGGAAAGCGTGTTTGCTCAATTGGTACAACAGCAGGACACCCGAGTGTTGGCACGCGAACTGGTCGAGGTCATGAAGATTGCAAATGCTTAGTCGTCTGCGCGTCTTGACTCGGCGAGAACAGCAAATCCAGTCGTTGGAAGTGCTGGCCGGAATGGCTCCGCCGGATCAGCCGGAACAAGGCCAGTTCGCAATTCTTGTTCGGCACTTCCTGGATCGCTTCTTCAATAGTGAGATGGCTTCGGCGGACGATGAGGGGAAGACGCGTCTCATTCAAGTCGCCTGTGCGACGGGCCTTCCAGGGTTCATCGCGGCGATGTATTTATGGCCCGCATACCATGACATGCTCCGACGCCACCGGCCTTACTGGGCTCGTGTAGGGGACCACTATCTATTTGTGGTGGTTTCCCTGGTGGCAATGGGAATCATCACCCTCTTTGAATGGGATTTGTTCTTTCCCGACTTATTAGATATTTTTGTGCTGTCGAGCTTGCCGATCAAAAATCAAAAGCTGTTTCTGGCTAGGATTGCGACGGTTGTCATCTTTATCGTCGGCTTTCTGTTCTGTGCAAATATCCTTGCGACGGTCGCCCTTCCCATAGCAATGGATCCACCGAGTCTAATCCGCTTATTAGCCGGCCACGTACTGGCTGTGGCAGCCAGCGGTCTTTTCGCTGCGACAGCCGTCCTCGCCGTCCAGGGGGTGCTTCTCATTTTTCTCGGAGCGCGGCTCTTTCGCAGGATTTCTCTCCTCCTGCAAGGGTTTTTTATCACCGCGTTCGTGATGATCCTATTCCTGTATCCCGCTCTTTCCGGGGCTCTCCCCGTGCTCATGCATTCGAACAGTGCATTTGTCCTGTACTTTCCGCCATTTTGGTTTCTAGGAATGTACCAGCGCCTGATGGAAGGACCATCGGCCTTGCCCATCTACGCGCGGTTGGCGCAAACCGGTTGCACGGCAATGCTCTGGACAATCGCGGCGGCCATCGTTTCCTATCCGCTGGCGTACTGGCGTAGGATGCATCAGTTGATGGAAGGCGCGGGCACACGGGATACTCGGAGCCTGCTCACCAAGCCCCTCAATCGGGCACTCCACGCAACGTTGTCAAGAATTCCGGTAAGCCGAGCTGTCTTTCACTTCATCAGTCAAACCCTGCTGCGGGTCGAGCGCTATCGGATCTATCTGATTCTGTACGGTGGCGTGGGTCTGGCTCTCGTTACCGCAAGCATCTTGCGATTGGATATTGTACAGAACCATCTCCGCGTCGATATTTCTCCAGAGGGACTACAGGCGGCAATTCCGATAGTGGCTTTCTGGACGATTGCCGGATTGCGCACGGCTTTTGTCTCGCCGGCCAATCGTCAAGGCAGTTGGATCTTTCGCATCCTCCACAGCAAGCCCACGTTGGATCATCTCTCGGCTGCCAGAGTGTGGGTTTTCACCGTGGGAATGGCCGTTACGTTGGCAACCGTTGCGGCGTTGCACGCCATCTCCCCCGCTCAGTTACGCGACTCAAAAACAATCGCCGGGCAGGTAATCGTAGCGGCAGGCTTATGCCTGCTGCTCACCGATGCCTTCTTCCTGAATGTGAAGATCATCCCTTTTACCGGCATGCGAACCTCTGCAACCATCAATCTGGCATTCCTGTTGATCCCTTTCGTTGGCATCTTTCCTCCGCTGGTGCTGTTGACCCTAAGTTGGGAACCCTGGATCGAAGCCAGCGTACAACACATGGCAGTCGTGGCACTCCTTGTCATCGCGGCGCACCTGGCATTGCAGATCGCCCATCGAAGAATTGTGAAGGAGCATGCGAATAGGCCTCAACTCGACGAGGATGAAGAGGAGTTTCCCATGAAGCTCGGTCTACGCTACTGAAATTGGAGACGTTCAAGTCGTACGCAAAGATCGAACCCAGCTATTTTTAAATTGCAATGGCGTCACCGTACGGCTACCAACCGGATGTGATTGAAGTCGATGGATAAGACAAACTCACCGGAGGTTCGTAAATGAAAAAGATTCTGCTATGGCTTATTGTCCTCGCTGCACTATCGGGGAGCGCTCTCTGTGCCCAAGACATCGCTGGAACTTGGCAGGGAACGCTCCACGCTAACAAGGGATTCCGGGTTGTCCTGAAAATCTCGAAGTCAGATAAAAGCGGCTGGAACGCAAGGATGTACAGCATCGACCAGGGGCCGGAGGGTATGCCAGTGACTTCGATTACCCTGCGGGGGTCCACTCTCAAATTCTCGATCGATCCGATACACGGCAGCTACCAAGGGAAGGTCAGCGCGGATGGCAATTCCGTTGTCGGCACCTGGACTCAGGGTCCGCCACTGCCGCTGGATTTTCAGCGCGCGACGAAGGCGACGGCGTGGCCACTCGATATATCTCCGCACACGGTACAGTTCATCACCGTGGATAAGGGCGTCAAGCTGGAGGTGCTCGATTGGGGCGGCTCCGGGCGGCCCGTGGTTCTGTTGGCAGGCCTCGGAAATACGGCCCACGTGTTCGATCAGTTCGCGCCCAAGCTAACCGCGAACTATCACGTCTACGGCATCACTCGGCGCGGATTCGGTGCCTCCAGCGCTCCGGCCCCCGCGGATGGGAACTACTCGGCGGACCGGCTCGGTGATGACGTGCTCGCGGGGATGGCCGCTTTGAAACTGGATCGGCCAATTTTAGTAGGACATTCCATTGCCGGGGAAGAGTTGAGTTCCGTCGGAAGCCGATATCCTGATAAAGTCGCGGGTCTGGTTTACCTCGACGCCGGTTATCCATACGCATACTACAACCGTGCGCGGGGAGATCTGCCGATCGACGCGATTTATCTGAGAAGACAACTGCATCTCTTTTTATCTGGCAAAGTTAAAGATCCAAAGCAATTTGTACAGGAGTTGCAAGCCAGTTTGCCGCAATTTGAAAAAGATTTGCAGGAGTTCCAGAAGCGATCGGCGCTGATGCCTACTCCGCCTGCAAATTCGGGCAATCCTCCTCCCATTCCTGTGGCGATCACGGCCGGTGAGCAAAAATATACCCAGATCAAGTGCCCTGTGCTTGCGATCTTTGCAGACCCCCACGACCTCAGCTCAATGTTGAAGAATGACCCTCCTGCCGTTCGCGCGGCTGTGCATGCCAGCGATCTCGCCAGCACAACGGCACAAGCGAAAGCATTTGAAGCTGGCATACCCTCCGCCCATGTAGTCATAATCCCAAATGCAAACCATTTCGTTTTCAACTCCAACCAAGCAGAGGTGTTGCGAGAAATGAAGAGATTTATCGCCAATCTGCCCCCTAACAAGTGACCAGGCGCTGCGTCTTGATTCCCGTTATATTGTCGTCGTGCTGATGAATACGGCCCCTCCGGCTGCTGGACAGATAGCGTACTTCATCGTGAACTGCCTATAGCGTCAAAGTCTACGTAGTAGAGCTCTTCTCATTGCGTGCGTCGATGTCAAAAACCCCTTGGTACAAGCATGAATTGCTGAATCGCAATTTTTACGCCGGCAAGCGCTCGTTCCGGTGCGGGTTGAAACACAACCGTGATTTGATCGAATTGGCGAATCTTCGAATTGGCTGGAATTGTGAAATCCAGTACTTCGCTCACAGGCGGGCGGTTAATAGAGAACCTCAAAGGATGGCTGGACGCTACAGGTGCCCGACCGAGAGATATCGACGGTTTCCCTGGCAATGTCGTATTCGTCAGAATGAGTGCCAGCGCAATCGTTCCGGGCCGGTTATCCGCGTTTTGGATCGCCACGCGGATTTGAGAACAGCAACTCATATCCACAAGCACGCCTAGATTCTGGCGCGCTTCCATCACGATGGGTCGCCAGTCTGTGGAGTGGACATCGACCTTCATGGGATTGCCATGCTGGACATGAGCGTCTGGCTCGGGCCGCGTATCGGGTGCCTTGAAGTACCAGTAGACTCCATTGAAGGGAATCTTCAAGATCGTGGCATGTGGCCCTTCGGTGAACGAGTTGCTCGCGGGAGATGGGGCCACAAGTTTCTTATGTTTCTTCAACACCGGCCAGAGGATCACGCCTGAGTACGATGTTTTTGGCTCCTCTACTTGGACACCATGTTCCAGCGGCACGATGGCACGAAGTAAACGCTGCCCGTTCAAATACGTATGCAACCTCATTGCAAGCTGGCGGTTGGACGCATACGGTACAAGAGCAATGGATGTGAACAGAATAGCTAGTAAGGAGATGAGCCAAAGTCGTGATGGCGTTCGTGGCGGGGCGTTGAGGTTCTTCGTTCCTTCACTCGGGGCTTGTATGGATGGTGCGGAGAGCCGCCAAGTTACTAGAGAGGAGCTGATCGCAAACAACGCTGCCGCCTCAAACAAATGATTCGTCAGCAGCGCAAGCATCCCTATTTGAATGCACACTGCAACACACAGCATAGGGAATAATCGCCGAATCAACAGAGATGAATTTGGAATTTGAAGGAATCTGTATTCAGGTGAGTCGTCGAGAACCTCGGCATCCGATTCTTCATCTATCCTTTCCAAGTTCCGGAACACCTTGGTTGCGCTTGCCATAGCAACAGCGGCTACCAGAATTGACCAAGGCGAATTCTCGCGGAAAAGCAGTACCAACGAGGGGAACCATACGACCGGTTGTAATTCGAAGAGTAGGAGCTTACGTGTATCGTCGCGCGGGATTTGATCCGCCAGGATTGCGCCCACGCCCCAGATCATCACGGCACTGGCAATAGACATCGCGCCTATGTAAGTTGTCGCCAATAGGAACAGGCCATTCCAGGATAGCGAATGTGGCGAGGGCAGTTGACAAAGAAGGCAGGCGACAATACCGGCTGCAATCAGGGCGGCAAAGAAGGGCACCCAGGGAAACGTCAGGCTTTCTGTCGCATCCGCCATCTCAATGGCATCCATGCCTTAAGATTCCTGTTTATTCGCAACGTAGCGTTTGCATTGGATCGACGTAGGCGGCACGCCTCGCGGGCAAAATGCAGGCGGCTGTGGCGCAGATCAGAAGAAGCAGCGCAACTGCGGCGACCATCCACGGAGCGAAGACACTGCCGGGCGTCCAGTGCCGCAGCACCTTTTCGAGAGCGAGATTCAACACAAAGCCAACGATGATGCCGCTGCCCACGGTTGTGAGCGTAGCCCTGACGACGATCCAGACGATGTGGAATCGTTGCGCACCGAGCGCCAAGCGAATACCAAGTTCATTTCTGCGTTGTGCTGCGGCAAAGCTAACTGTGCTGGCGAGGCCAATGAGAGACAAGATCAAAGCAAGGCCAGCAAAGAACGAAAAAAGGATAGAGAATAGGCGCTGTTGTGTCCATATAGGCTGATGTTGCAACACTTCTTCAAAATCATCGACACGGCTGGCGCGTTGATCCGGATTCAATGATTGGAGCGCAAATCGAATGGCGTGGAGGAATGTGAGAGGATCGCCTGCGGTGCGCACAAAAAGCTCCGTGCCGTCCCACATGAAGGTGGTATAGGGAACGTAAATTGCTGGGGCGACGGGCCGTTCAAGACCATTGTTCCGTGAATCCGCTACTACGCCAACAATCTGACGCAATCCTCCGCTTTGAGACGAGGTTGCGAGGAGCGGTGCTCCATCGTCTTTGAGCGACGGGACGCGGATCTGATGACCGATGGCGTCTTCCTTCGGCCAGTAGCGCTGGGCAAGTGTTTGATTGACGACTGCGATGAAATCTCCGCGTTGATTTTCCGTCTGGTTCCATATTCTGCCCCTGAGCAGAGGAATTTTGAGCGTGGCAAAATATTCCGGACTCACGAGAGAGACCTCGGCCAGAGGCCGCTGCTTGGTTGGCCTGCCCAGGATTTCAAATGGCCCTTGCGCATCTTGCCCAAAAGGAGATTGAGCAGGAGGTATTCCGCTCGACGCGACAGCTACGGAGATCACCCCTGGAACCCTGGAAACACGTTCGCGCAACTGATCGACGTAGGTTGCACGCGCTATCTGGTTATTTTTCTTATCCCGCTTGAGGGGGATACCGACGGCCATGACATTGTGTGGATCGTACCCGAGCCGGGTTGACGTAATTTTCATAAAACCTGCAATCGCCGCCCCTGCCAAGCCTAGAAGAACGAACGTAAGCGCGATTTGACTGCCGATAAGGAGGTTGGTTGTGCGTTTACTGGTGCAGCCGCCGACGGCATGTGCGGTGCTCTGGATAATTTGCGAGACGTTTGGCCGGGACAGGCGCAACGCAGGGTAGAGCCCAGACAATAGGCCCGTGAGAAGTGCAAGGCTGATCGAAAAAGCGAGGACTGGGAAATTGATGGTGATGACAGCTTCCTGCGGAAAAGCGTTCGGCATAAGCCGCAATGGAAGCTTCGCAAGCCAAAAGGATGCGACGACGCCGATGACAGCCCCTCCAAAGGAAATGGCGGAGGATTCAACTAGAAGTTGTCTCACCATGCGAAAACGGCTGGCTCCGATAGCGCTCCGAATAGCTAGTTCATGATGACGTGCTTCGCCACGAGCGAGTAGGAGGATCGAGCAGTTTGCGCAGCCAATCAGAAGCAGAATCACGACGGACGCGAAGAGCAGTCCGAGCGTGCGGCCCGTGCGATGCACGTACGGTTCGACAATCGGCTGCACGCTGATGCGGAAGGAGGCCGGAAAGTGTTTTGGCGTCTCCCGCTTGAATTGATTGAGTAGGGACTGGAACTCGGCGTTTGCAGTTGCGAGGCTGACTCCGGGTTTAAGTTTTATCCATGGAAAGAGTCCCGGAGTTCGAGTCGGAGTCCACGGTATGTATACGTCGGCGTTGCCTACGGTTTCCGTAAAAGTGAAACGCGAAGGCATGACACCGACGATGGTGTAGTTCTCATGATTGAGCTGTAGAGTTCGGCCGATGATGGTTTTGTCGCCGCTATAGTGCCCCTTCCAGAATCTATAGCTGAGCACTACGACATTCGTCGGCTGGCCGGAGTCCGGCACGTCAGAGGGCTGAATACCTCGACCAAGCATCGCAGGAATTCCGAAGAAAGAAGATGCATTCGACGTTACATACGCAGCGCTGACGTCTTCAGGAAGATCGCCGCCGGTTGCTTCGAGGTCAGCGAGAAGGAAGCCCAGAACGCTATCGATCGATTTCGCTTTGCGGAAGCTGTCGAACTGAAGAGGTATAAGAGCAAACCAGGTTGGAGCATCAGGGTGTTTCTCGTCGATGACCCTGGGATTCACAATACGATCGGCGCCGGCATATGGAAATGGATGGAGCAGCGCGGCGTAGATCAAGCTGAACATTGCGGTTGTCGCGCCAATGCCCAGCGCCAGTGAAATGATTGCAACAACTGAAACCGAAGGATGTTTGTAGAGAGAGCGGAGTCCATATCGGATGTCGCCGCCAATTTCATCGAAGAGACGCAGCCCGATTGTTGAGCGATACTTTTCTTTCTGTACGTCTGCCCGACCAAGTTCAATCCGCGCCTTGCGTTTTGCATCTTCAGGCGCCGCACCGCGCTGCATTAAGTCCTCTGCATAGCTTTCAATGTGAAATTGCAGCTCGGTTTCCACTTCGCTGCCGATCCGTTCCCCATGAACGATGGCACGCAACCAAGTGCGGATTCGCGCGAGGGCGCTCATATTTCCTCAGGCGTCGCGGTGAGAATGTCGCCAACGACATCGGTCATCTCGGCCCACCGATCGGTCTCTGCCTTAAGCTGGCGTCTGCCTGTCGCAGTTAGCCTGTAGAACTTGGCTTTGCGATTGTTCTCCGATTCTCCCCATTCGCCTTCGATCCAACCCTTATGCTCCAGTCGATAGATCGCCGGATAAAACGAGCCTTGCAGGATCTCCAAACGGTCCCCGGAAATCTGCTGAATACGAAGCAAGATCCCATACCCGTGCAATGGGCCGAGCGAAACAGCCTTGAGGATCAAGAGGTCAAGCGTTCCTTGCAGCAGATCGACGCGTTTTCCCATGCGCTCTCCTAGATGGAATAGGAATATAATCCAGACTCTCCTAGCCAGTCAAGATGTAGATAGATGGGCTGTGGCGTTGCTCAGGCTCAACAAATGATCGCTACTCAGAAAGCTGATACCCATAGGCTATTGATCTGATCCAATGAAGTCTGGCGCTGGCTGCACAATTGGCGACATTATCGCGGAGTTTTGCGCTTGGATGGACACTCTTCGGCAAGCCGTTATTGCCGAATACGCCCGACTTATTACTGGCTGGCTGCTTGGTATAGTAAGGCTCGACCAGGGCTTCCAACCTGACCTAGGGAACCACCTGCTCCCCCTTGTCCAGAAATAGCTCCCGTCGGCTCTCCCGTCCGTACTTCTCACAACTCGTCTGTGCGGCCAGTCGAAGGCCAGGAAAAGCCGTTTCCCTGAGTGCGGAATGCAAAATCCGTGCATGAACTTTGAGAGTGAAAACCAGGAAATTCATCGGCCACGGTAGCTCCTTTTTCGGATATCGGGAGGCCCTTGGACGTGTCGATTGCAAACCGGTCTGTCGCGCCGATTGGAAGCGTCACAGCCCACGGGACAAAACCTGAATCGGTGCCAAGCCTGGCCCGACCGATGGGGCGCTGGGGCATTTCCCGTTCGACTAAATTCCTATGCGCACGGGGACTGTTCCAACCCACCTTTCTTCCGCGCAACAACACGATCCGGGTCCTCCTGGCAGCCTGAACGTCCTCTGCCAAGTCCATCTTTCAGCCTGCCGCCCAGTTCGTGATTTCCACCGCTCCGGAATTGCGTTCCGGACCGATGAAAATAGTTCGTCTCCAGCGATAAAGTTTGTGCATGGATTTTGCATTCCGCACCCTGACGCCGGAAATAGGCTTCAGCAAGCCCGACCTAATAATCTAATCCGAACGGGAGTTCCCCCGGCTCTGCCGGGGAGGCAGTAGAAGTTGACATATTCGGGAGTCCATCCAGAGACTCCGAGAGGTGAGCCGCCAAGCACACTTCAAGGAGAGACTGGATGGACGAGTTCGAGAGCTTAAGCCACTCGAAGTGGGAGTGCAAGTACCACGTTGTATTTATACCGAAGTGTCGTAGGAAGGTGTTGTAGGGGAGCCTTCGCAAGCATTTGGGCGAGGTGTTTCGCAAACTGGCCGAGCAAAAGGAGTGCCGGATCGAAGAAGGACATCTGCTGGCCGACCATGTCCACATGATGATTTCGATACCACCGAAATACGCAGTGTCGCAGGTCGTGGGCTTCATCAAGGGCAAGAGCGCGATCCATCTGGCGCGAGTGTATGGAGAACGAAAGCAGAATTACGCAGGGCAAAGCTTTTGGGCGCGAGGGTATTTTGTGTCGACTGTGGGTCGGGATGAGGCGACGATCCGGGAGTACATTCGCAGCCAGGAGAAGGAAGATCAGCGCATCGATCAGATGAACCTCTGGAAATGACCTTGCCGCCTTCAGGCGGCGCAACTCAACCGGGGTCGCGTTAGCGACCCCGCTCAAGCCGCTTCGAGCGGCTCACATAAGAAGGCCTCCGGCTCTGCCGGGGGATACTTACTATAAGGTTCTCCGGGTCAATCGCCGAATTCATGAGTTGCGGTCCCGATAGCAGTATTATCGCAAAGGCCGAAAATTCGAGTTGCCATTGCATTGATCACGCCCGCTATCTTTCTCGGACGGTGCTATCCACTACATCGATCGGAACTCCAAGGATTCATTGTTGATCTCAATTAAGAATCATCGCAGACCCGGGCGATCTTGTGGATTTTTTCATTGTGTTTGGTAAAGAGGACGGATCATTCAGAATCAAAGCATGAAGAATATATCTATATCGCACGTACCTTTCGCACATCTGCCCACGGAAGCTCGCGTACTGTTTTCGATTTATGCCTCGGCCGCTTTGGCGCGTTACCGCTCGCAAGTTCCAACGTCAGCCAATCTGGCAGCAGGCCTTGAGAGGATCTGGAATTCGAACGGGCTGACTCTCCGCGACCTTTCCGATCCTGATCGTATGACCGAACTTCTCGAGTCGCAGTTTTCTACTTGGATTGTGCGCGGGAGGAGGAAGAGAATGGCTGTTGTCGTCATCCAGCATCCGTTCAGAACAGGAGCACAGTGAAATTTTCAGATCGGAGACTCACGCCGGCGGAGCGACACAAACTGGTGGCGCTCGGGATACGCGCTGCTAAATCCAATCGAGCAATTGCAAAGGAACTCGGCGTTGACGAGGGAACGATTCGAAGAGATCGCAAATTCCTTGCGACTCCGGCTGCTGAACGGCCAATCAAAGCACCACGACCAGTGCGGCCTAGGAAAGTGCGTCCGGCATTCAATTCCGAAGATTCCGCCAGCCGCGGTCTCCATTTCCGACGAATGACGAGGGTGCTCCGGCGTTGGGTTTTAGAAGAACATATGATCCTTCCGGATGTGGAGCATGTTGTACATGAAGCCGGGAAACGTCTGTTCTATAGTCGCGAGTCGCTGAAGAAGCTTCCTGTGCCCACGAAAAGTCCCACGGAACTGCTTCTGTTAACCCGGCCTGCTAACCCCGTGGAAGACGACATGCCATCAAAATTGGAGTTTCATGCCGATTGGCTGGCCCGGTGGATTGCTTGCTGCCTGCCTCGGGAGGAGACGCTGCAGGACCAATTGCTACGCGAGACTTCGATGTGGGCTCGATCCAGCTAGCATCAGGTTCGTATACTGATGGAACATGTCTCAGACCCGCGACAAGCGCCGCCGAACCGACCTTGATTTGTTTGTGCTGGCTCTGATCGATAGCGGGATTTTAACTCCCTACGAGTTCCAGAAATCCGCGGGGCTTTCACCCGGAGCAACGATTCCGGCGCTGCAAAGGTTGTTGGAGGCCGGTTTCGTTCGACAAGGGAAGCCAAGCGTTCGAGGCCGAACGGATCACCGCGTCACCCCTGCCGGCAAGAAATTCCTGAAGAACGGCTGGCGCATTCTCATCGAGGATGGTCCCAGCGGAGATCTCGATGCTGATCTTCGGGTTGCACTGCTGGCATTGTGGGTAGGCGGACAACGCAGCCTGGCATTAGACTTTCTGCGGCAGTCGGCAAACCAGAGGCTGGAGTTGATCAAAGCGTCGGAGGGCAGCCTCAGCGATTCAGCTTCCGTTCTGGCTGACTGGTATTCGAGGCTTCGGTCGGAATCTGCAAAGGCCCTACAGCAAGCAGAATCTGATGCGGCATTCGCCCTTGCCGAAGCTCTGTCCCGGAAGCTCTCTGCCAAACCAAGGCAAATGAAGCGCTCTGCGAAGCTACAGAAATAAGCGTAACGGTGTTCCAAAAGGCTCTATCAGGGTTCTGATCGCTTGGGCCGACCACGGGCAGGCTTCCCTTCCTTGCGATTCTTCCTGGACCTATTGGAGGGATCTTTCTGAAGCAGGTCAGTATCGAAGAACGATAGTTGCAGCGGCCCGAGCAGGATGCGATTGCCTTTTCGAAGAAATTGGGTTGCCTCCGAAAGTCGCCTCGAACGTCCTGGACGAGGCACGCCGTCCTGGAGTCGCTGGGCGGCCTCTGACAACACCTGGTTCCAGATCCGAATTCCCCGATTTGTCGGTGTCAGCAGCCGGACCCGTGCATCCGCTTCGGATTTCCTTTTCTGCGCGAGGCCGCTATGCGCTAGAAACGTACATGCGCGGCTGACTTCATAATCGCCCAGCCCAGTCTCCTGCCGAATCCCATATTCCGATAATTCTCGCTCTTCGATGGTCCGCTGGAGGATGTAGAACGCCAGAAACGTAAGGCCCTGTCTTCGGAGTTCCTGAATACTGAGTAGAAAAAAGAGGTTGCCGGAAGGCGCGATGGCTTGAACGAGCTGATTGCATTGCTTTGATACTTGCATATCTACAAGTATTATATCGCGCAGATTGCCACCGCAAGTACCTATATACGCAGTAAGTTACCGTAATCCCAAGGTTGTGGCGCTCAAGAATTTACTTCGATGGCGTGCGCAATCAGGATTGACAGGTCTTTGACTCGAAACGGCAGCTAAAGATACTCGGCCTAGCGGCACCAAACGGCGTTTGGTACCGCCCTTCGCCCAACAAGCGCAGGATGTAACGGAAAGTAAAAGATGACGCACACAGAAGTTCTGACCGCCCGATCTACGACAGCGATTGAGTATTTTGTGGACGCTTTCGAGATTGCGGTCATGATTGACCTGCACCCCAGAACAGTACAGCAGATGGCTCGCGACGGACTCATCCCCGCCTATCCGCTGGGGGAGGGTAAACGCAAAACCTGGCGCTTTCTCCCTTCGGAAATTCACGAATGGATGCAGCGGAGAGTAAACTCAGAAAGCCATCCGTGTTGCTCGAATCGGAGGAAACCCAATTGAGCAATATACGGTATCAGCAAAGGAAGCATCCGACGCATTGCGCGGAAGAAGGGACCCGACGTGTGGGTGTTCCGCTGGCGGAGCATTCACCGGGACGGTTCGCGAAAGGAAAACAATCGCGTGATTGGCACCCTTCTCGACTGTCGCACCAAGGCATCAGCTGAGAGAGCTGCCGAGGCGCTTCGGATCAACGTTAACAGCACAACTCCGCGTCTCTCAGTCTTGGGGATGACATTTGCGGATCTGGCGCAACACTACATCGCAAGAGAGCTTGATGTAGATCAATAGAATGCAAGATCTCCCAAGGCGCACTCCACGATTGACGCTAACCGACGTTATCTCAACCTCTGGATTGTGCCGAGATGGGGAAAGGCTCAGATCAGCGAAATGGAGCCCATTTCTATCGAGGACTGGCTTGCTGAATTAGGCCGCGGACCCAATAAGCTGGCGAATGGGACACGATTGAAAATCCGCAACATCATGAGTGTCGTATTCCGACATGGCATCCGTCACGGATTCCTGCCCAGAGATGCGCAGGCGAATCCAATGAAGTACGTGCGGCAGAGCGGGCATTCAGCCCGTGAGCACACCATTCTTACGACGGCAGAGACAGTTGCCATCCTGACGTACCTCAAAGAGCCGGTCAAGACGATGGCATGGCTTGATGCAACGACGGGATTGCGCGTCAGTGAGTTGTTGGCGCTGCGCTGGCAGGACATAGACTTCGATACCGGGGTGCTTCACGTGCGACGCGCGATCGTTTCCGGTGTCGTAGGTGAAACCAAAACGAATGCCTCCAGTAGCCGAATGCCGCTTGCTATCTCCGTACTCAACTCGCTGCAGGCCTGGCGCCGTGAAACGCCCTATGCCACTTCGTCGGACTGGGTGTTTGCCAGTCCAAGGATGCGTGGCAAGAAGCCGTTTCGCGCGAACACGTTGGTCGCGAACCATCTCAGGGTTGCCGCGGCGGCAGCGGGGATCAAGGGAGCAGTCGGTTGGCATACGTTCCGAAGATCAATTTCGACTTGGCTGATCGATAACGACGAGAACGTCAAGGTCACACAGGAACTCTTGCGTCACGCCCAGAGCAAGACCACGCTTGATCTGTATGCCAAGGCGGCCACTCCCTCGAAGCGGCGCGCGCACACGCGCATCGTGGATGATCTGCTCACGGCGTCGGTGAACTCGGGAACGCCCGTAGAATGGGCGGTTTCGTGAACTTATTTGGCGAATGTGGGTTGAGTGTGGGTTGGATTTTGCGGGACGCGTCTTGTAACTCTTCTGAAATGTGGTGGCCAGGGAGGGAATTGAACCCCCGACGCCGGCCTTTTCAGGGCCGCGCTCTACCACTGAGCTACCTGGCCGTGGAGATTTTCCGGGAGGAACTCTGCACACGAGTGAAGAAGAACTTACGATGGCTGTTTCTCCGTGAGTATACCAATCCACGCAGCGCGTGCCAACACCGCGCCATCAAGTGAGTGTCGACGCGTCATTCGATGCAAACTAGACATTTATAACGCCTGCGGGACTCGCTCTTGAGCGGGTCCACTGCCAGGCATAGTCTTAGAACAATGGGGGAGTTATGAGCGATAGTGCGGAAAAAACCAAAAAGATTGAAAAAACCGATGCGGAATGGCGGGAGCATTTGACGCCGGAGCAGTATTACGTGACTCGTCAGAAGGGCACGGAGCCTGCATTTTCCGGGGCTTTATACAAAAATCACGACGACGGGATATATCACTGTGTCGCTTGCGATGCTGAGCTTTTCCGCTCCGACACAAAGTTTGAGTCGGGCTCAGGCTGGCCAAGCTTCTGGATTCCTGTCACGCCGGACGCGGTGGAGACGCATGAGGACACGAGCCATGGAATGCGTCGTGTTGAAGCGACGTGCGCACGCTGTGGCGCCCATCTGGGCCATATTTTCCCGGATGGCCCAAAGCCAACCGGCCTTCGCTACTGCATCAATTCTGCGTCATTGAACTTCGAGAAACAGTAATGTGCTGTCAGCGTGATGGCTGTTCCATCGATGGAACGGCCATCCCAGCCGGCGTTGGAATCGTGACATCGAGTGTCTTGACCGGTCCCAGGGTTGAAAGCGGCGTGCCGAATTCCGCTGCGTTTCCCACGACTAAGATCGCCAGCTTCGATGGATGAATATATTGGTTCGCAACGCGCGTCACATCGGCGGCAGTGACCTTCTCCACGCCTGCCCGGTACTTCTCGATGTAATCGGATGGATATCCGTAAAAGGCCAGCGTGGCCTGCTGGCGCAAAATCTTTTCCGGTGAGTCGAAATGGAAGACCCAGGAATTGAGCACCTGGTCTTTTGCGTTGCGCAGTTCCGTTGCGGTTGGAGGAATTGTTTTCAAATCGCCGATTTGCTGCATCATCGCATTGGTTGCGGCGACGGTGCTGTCGCTTTTCGTTCCAGCGGCGACGTAGAACATGCCGGGATGATCGTAGCTCGCCCCATACGCGCCGAACACGGAGTATGCCAGCCCCAGCCTGGTACGAACTTCCTGAAAGAGCCTCGAACCGAAGCCTCCGCTGAACACTGTGTTCATCACACTGAGAGCGTAGTAATCGGGATTATTGCGCTCGGTGCCGAGACCGACAATCCATACGTTGCTCTGATTCACATCGCTCTTCTGCGCCAGATATACTCCCGGCGTCGGCCCGGGAAACGCGACCGCAGCCGGAACAAACTTCGGACCGCGCGGCATTGAATCAAATGCGGCGTGCAGCCTGGCTTCCATCTCGGCAGTGTTAAAGTCGCCGCTGACTCCGACGATGATGTTGTTCGGCATGACCGTGCGACTGTGCCAGGCCGTCAAATCGCCCAGCGTGACCGCCTGCACGGTGGCAAATTCTGGGACGCGCGCATAGGGATTGTCTTTTCCATACGCAAGAATCTGGGCCTCGCGTATGGCGATCTGGTCGGCATCGTCGTTGCGGCGAATGATGCCGGTTTCCTCCTGGCGTTTGGCGAGCGCGAGCGAGTCCGCGCGGAATTGCGGATGGAGAAGTAGATCGGTCGCCATGCCAAAGACCTGGCCAAAGTCCTGTTTGAAGCTGGACCAGGTGAGGGTCGTGGATTCGGAGTCGCCGTCGGTTTCAATCTTGGCGGCCTTCGCTTCCAGGATGTCATCCATCTGATCGCCGCTCATCCTGGCGGTGCCGCTGGTGCGCCACGCTTGTCCGTATAAATCGATCAATCCAGTCTTCGCCGCCGGTTCGTCGCGCGAGCCGCCGCGTATCATTACGAATCCATTGATGAAGGGCAGTTCGTGATCTTCCTGCAGGAAAATCGTCATGCCGTTCTTCAGCGTAATTCGCGTTGGCTGTTGAGGATTGAATGCGGGAAGCGGAGGAATGGGCACATTTTTCCACGAACTCCATGGAGCAGAGGAGGGATCGGAGGAGGGAGCGGAGAAAGAAGCTGGGGAACCGGAAGTCGTAATCCCAGCCGGTGTCTGCGCGGAGGTAATACCGCCAGCGGCGAAACAAACAATGGCTGCAAGCGAGAGAAAGGGCCGGTTCATTGGCCGCCTCCATGCGGGGAGCGTTTCGCAGGTTGCGCGGGTGCATCCGGTTTAGGTTTTGCGGGCTTCGAGGGTGAGAATTCGATCATCGCGTAGGTTCGATTTTTTGCGGTAAACACCTGGTTCGCCACGCGTCGAATATCAGCTTTGCTGACCGCGTCAATTTTATCCAGCTGCTGAAACAGCATTCGCCAATCTCCGTAACGCAATTGATAGGTGCCCAGTTCCTGGGCGAGTCCGTGGTTATTGTCAAGGCTGCGCAGAATGTCGGCGCGAGAGCGCGTCTTATACATGGCAAGCTCGTCGTCGGTCACGTCCTGTGTCTTCAGTCGTTCAATTTCAGTGTGAATCGCGGTCCGCATCTGCGCAGGCGTGTGGCCAGGAGTGGGCACCGCGTAAAACGCGAACAGGCTGGGATATCTGTCGCCGGGAAACCCACTGAAACCCGCGGCTTCCGCAGCGATTTTCTGATCGCGCACCAGGCTGCGGTAAAGAATCGACGTGCGTCCGTTCGACATGATGTCGCTGATGGCGTCATAGACCGCGTCGTCCTTGTCCAGATAGTCCGGGCGATGATAGCCCTCGATATAAAACGGCTGCGTAGGTTCTTCAAGTGTGACGGACTTTTCGGCCTCCTGCGGCGGCTCAATCGTGGCAAGAGGCGTCGCCAGGGGACCAGCGGGAATGCTGCCGAAATATTTTTCCAGCATGGGCAGCGCCCTGGTTGCAGTTACGTCTCCCACAACCGTGACCACAATGTCCGACGGAACGTAATAGGTTTTGTGGAATGCGTTGGCTTCGGTTGCCGAAATCTGGCTAACATCGGACATCCATCCCACGCCTGGATTTCGGTACGGATGGGCCACGTAGGCGGTGGCGAGAAACTGCTCGATCATAAAGCCGATCGGGTTGGAATCGACGCGCATGCGGCGTTCTTCCATCACGACGCTGCGCTCCTTGTAAAACTCGCGCGGCACAGGATTGGCGATGCGATCGCTCTCCATATAGGCCCAGAGCTGGAGCCGGTTGGCGGGCATGCTCCAGAAGTATTGCGTTGCGTCCATGGAGGTTTCCGCATTGATGCCGACTGCGCCATTCAACTCCGCGATCTGGGTGAACTGGTTGGGAATGACGTATTTCTCGGCGGCGGCGGTCGCGGCGTCAAACTGTGCCTTCAAGTCTTTCAGCGTCGCCGGATCGCGTCCCACGCGCTTGCGATATTCCGCATCGTAGGCGGCATAGGTCTGCTCCACCTTCGCCAGCGCTAATTTCTCGGCGGCGTAATCCGTGGTGCCGATGTCTTTCGTTCCCTTGAAGGCGAGATGCTCGAACATATGCGCGATGCCGGTCTCGCCGCTGGGGTCCTGCGCGCTGCCCGCGTTCACGATGGTGAAGAAACTGAATACGGGCGCTTCGGGGCGATTGCAGACGATCAGCGTCAAGCCGTTGGGCAACTTCTTCACAGTGACTTTCTGCGCGAAGTTCTTTTCGATGGTTGCAAATTCCTGGGCGCTGGCCATGGCGCAGCAGACGGTAACCAACAGTGCAGGCGCCAATATAAGGCGCAGCATTCGACGTGTCATAGGGCTAGATCCTCAGTGGCGCGGCTCGTTTGTTTCTGGAACGGTTACATAATGATTGATTATGAACAGGTGTGGCTTCGTTGACATCCTTCCAGAGCAAACAAATCTGTCATCCTGAGCAACGCGAAGGACCTCGCGGTTTGCCGGCCCGGGATGTCAACAGAGCCAACAGGGGTCTAAAGCCGCCCCTTCACAGAAGGCATTATCTACCGACTCTAGTGTCGCATTCGATTGCGCCTGCGCAAAATGTGATGCAGTCAGTTTTGGTTCAATTTGGGCGAGCTTAACGGAAATGCCACTCTCCATCTATGGGAAATTGTTTCCGAATACCCGTCATTCGGGACTAGCACAGTATTGTGGTACGACAGACTTCGATCTCCCGTAAAAGAAGTTATGGGCGATCCGAACTCGAGGTGCTCCTGGACGTTGTATCCAGAAGCTCCGATTCGGCTTTTCCTGCTTTATCGAAAAGTTGAAATGAAGGTGCTTTTTCAGCATCGACTGCAAATGTCGCGCGGGGTACATTCTTGACGTTCTTCAAAGTGACGAAGGCTTTCTTTCCGATCGTACCGATGACAACTCCGTTCGTGTCACTTGCTAGGTCAGGAGAGTAAAGAGTCATTGTTCCGGCAAAGCCGCTTTTGTCATCGACCACGGCTCCCCAAGCGTCCTGATTCGGTCGGTCCAAAGCAATTACCGCGCGACCTACAGTGCTGCCATTTGAGAGAAACCCCATCCCGCCGCGTTCGTTACCTTGCGGATCGTAAATCGTCAGACCATATCCCAACCCAATCCTATGAAATTGAGGGGACACCTTTCCGTTGAGTTGAGCGGGCATCTTCTCACCTATTGAGAAACGGTCATGCCCCTGTTTATCAAGGAAGAGCATTGCCGTTGTCGTCGTATCTTGTCGTATTCGGTCATGCACCGTGGGAAATGGAGCACCGATCAGGATACGTGGGTGTCCATGAGCATCCTCAACCACGAGACCTTTGACATGAAGAACCTGCGGTGCCTCGGCAGCCCGAACATTTTTCGGCCCATGAGCGGTCATAGAACCCATGACTACGACCAAAAAACCACATAGCCCTGAAAGATAGATTACTTTTCTTTCCAAGCTCTTTAGTCGAACTTCCAGTGCGATATTCTCCATCATCTCTCCAATGATCCATCTTACGTTTAGACTCATCATGGCGGAAGATGTTTTGCGGGCTTCATCATAAGGAGGGGTTTCTAGGATTGCTACTTGTTTCTTGGTTTCAGAACCAAAGGTATGACTCGTCGGCCAGTTCGAAAGCTATCCAGTCTACGGCAATTCGACGGTTAGTTTCGTAATGCGCGAGAACAGGATTGTCGATAACTACCCGGTGGCAAGTCGAGAGATTACAATCAGATGGTTCTGATGGACCTAGCTATGAACCTGGAAGCGATTCAGTCCGCGCTACGGGAGGCCAAGCTTGACGGCTGGCTTTTCTATGACCATCACCACCGCGATCCGCTTGCCTATCGCATCCTGGGTTTGAGTGATTCGCTGCACATCACGCGGCGCTGGTTCTATCTGATTCCAGCCGACGGAGAGCCGAAGAAACTGGTGCATCGCATTGAGCAGGGAAGACTCGATCCGCTGCCCGGAACCAAGGCGGTCTATTCCACCTGGCAGGAACTGGAAGCGCAGTTGGCGGCGATGCTCGAAGGCAACACCCGACTGGCCATGCAGTATTCTCCGCGCAACGCGATCATGTATGTGTCGCTGGTCGATGCGGGCACGATCGAGGTGCTGCGCGGCATGGGGAAGGAGATTGTCAGTTCCGCGGACCTGGTCAGCCATTTTGAAGCGGTGCTGACCGAGGAGCAAATCGCCAGCCATTATGCGGCCCAGCGCTCTCTGGATGCAATTCTGGCGGAAGGCTTTCGCGAGATCGGCAACCGCGTGCGTTCGCATGACGGGACGACGGAATTCGCAATGGTTCAATGGCTCCAGGAGGCGATGCGCCGCGCGGACCTGGTGTGGAACAACGGGCCGAATGTGTCCGTGAATCGCAACAGCTCCGATTCCCATTACGAGCCGACAGCCGAGCGCACCCAGCCGATTACGTCGGGAGATTTTGTGCTGATCGATATCTGGGCGCGGCAGAATATCCCGGGCAGCGTTTTTTACGACATCACCTGGACGGGCGTGGTGGACCGCGAACCAAATGCGCGTGAGCGGCAGGTGTTCGAAGCGGTCGCGGCGGCGCGAGATGCAGCCATCCAGATTGTCGAGCACGCCTTCGCGGCCAACCATCCCATTGCCGGCTGGCAGGCCGATGACGCGGCGCGCGGCATGATTCGTGCCGCCGGTTTCGGTGAATATTTTACCCATCGCACGGGACACAATATCGCCACAGAGATCCACGGCAGCGGCGCGCATCTGGATAATTTTGAAACCCATGACGAGCGGCTGATCCTGCCGAACACCTGCTTTTCCGTCGAGCCTGGAATCTATCTGCCGGAGTTTGGCGTGCGCAGCGAAGTGGACATGATGACGCGCGCCGGAGAAGCCAGGGTGACGGGCCGGATGCAACGGGAACTGGTGCGGATTTAAGTTCGGCGAGGTAAAACCCAGCTCTCAGAATCGAGACCTGGGGCACCCACATCCACTCCCGCGTCAACTTGGCAAGCTGATATATTCGTTGGAGATGCCCACCACGAAAGCCACCGTAAAAGAAAATGCGGCCCAGCCGGGCGCGGCCTCGCAGGGATATGCCGCCGGAATTGTCCTGGTTGCGGGCTGGCTCGTGCCCGGACTGGGCCATCTGTTGCAGGGCCGCTGGGTTCGCGCCGTCCTGCTGTTTGTCTCCATCGTTTCCACGTTTGCGCTGGGACTGGCCATGCACGGAAAAATCTACGCTCCCAACACCGGGGAATTGCTGGACATGCTGGGATTCATCGGCGATCTGGGCAACGGAGCGCTCTATATTCTGTCTTCTTGGTTCGGCTGGGGGCAGAACATCGTGCAGGTGGTGACGGCGGACTATGGGACGAAGTTTATCGTTGTTGCGGGATTGCTCAACTTTATTTCCGCCGTAGACGCGCACAGCCTCAAGTCCGGGAGAAAGCGGTAGATCGGTTCTCCTGAAGGTGTATATCGGGGGAAGGAGCTATGCGCGGCCTTTCCTTGAAGAAAGGCTGCACGAATGGAAAATTGGCAATCTATCGCGTTAGGAGCACCGGTCTAAATGTACACTCCGTCGCACTTCACTGCGGTTCTTCTATTCGCGCTCTTCGCTTCAGTCGTTTTCGGGATTACGCAGCGCTCGGAGACGAGGTCCATGGTCCGGTACGGCATCTACTGTTTTTGCCTGTTTGTGCTGGGAACCATTGCTGCGAGCTGGCTGATGTGGCTGATCCATCATTGAGTCAGCGGCTTTGAAGTTTTGAAGCTGGTTGAACGCAATCATTTCTGCGTTTCGTAAACCCACGTCTCAGGAGCGAGACGGGGGCACCCGCACCCAATCCGCTGCGTCCGGTAAATTCAATGCATATTTTTATCCCACAGCATGGCGTCGAAACGGTGCTGCACCCGGTAGCCGAGGCGCTGATAAAGCGCGACGGCAGCTGTATTCTGCTCTGTCACTGTCAGGGTGATGGCCCTGCAGTCGCGCAATTTCAACGAAGCAGCGCAGAGTTCCAGCAGCCTTTTCCCAACTCCCTGGCGCTGAAACTCCGGCACGACGCACAACTGGGTAACGTGACCGATGCCCGCGCTGACACGGGAACATAAAAGCAGGCCAAAGAGCCGATGGTTGTCCGGCGGCGCCAGCACCCAGGAGGATTGCTCTTCAAAAATTCCGCAGCCGGGAAAACGCACAATGTTGTGGAGGAAACGCTGCGCTCCGCCGAAGGACAGATATTGGTCGTTGATTTCACTGTCGATGTGTCCTGCGTAGGAGGCGGTAATTACCTGCGGAGCAAGCTCAAAGTCGGTCGGCATCCATAGGCGATATTGGCCGCCGCTGGCCCAGCCGGTCTGGTTGTGCAGAGGAGACTCGGCCAGTGGGGAAGACTCCGGTTGAAGCAAGTCGAGGCTCATGAACAGGCGGGGATAGAGGCGAAATCCTGCTCTTTCAAAGGACTGGCGATGCAATCCATGGGGATGCAGCAGGAGTTGCGCTTCGACGCGAGTCAGGTCAGGCGTGTGCTGCAGGGTTTCCAGCAGACGATCGATCAGCTGCACCTCAATTGCGACCGCGGCGGACTCCTCTACTCCTTCGCGCGAGGCAAATACATCTCCAATAACGGCCTTGCGGTTTTCATACACGCAGAAGATATATCCACAGACGCGGCCCTGTTCCAGCGCGACATAACCTGTCAGCAGATGAGATTCCACATACTGCAAAACCAGGCTTGCCGAGTTGCGATAGTCCCAACAAAGCCGCTGACTCCACAGCGCGCTTTCCTCATCCAGCAAGGGACGCAGATGCTGGGCGGAAAAATGGCGTAGATCGAGAAAATCGAGTTGCAGCGCCGAAGTCATGATGGGTATGGGCTCGTCGCAAATCTTGGAGGATGATGTCGCGGCGGCAGGCACAAGCCGTATTGCGCGAGTGTACGGCATCACGACGCAAACCGAAAGACTGCAATCGGCTAAATGAGAGTTGGCGTACCCGGCTTACGACTATGCAGGGACTGTTGTTGTTGGATCAGTCTGCCGGGGCTGGGCCGGCACTGACGCGGTAGACGGTCAAATTCTGCGGCCGGTAAACGAACAGCGGTTCATACTGCCGGCCCACGAGCAGCTTTTTGAGAGCGGTCTTCGATTGTTGCTCCTCCGCGCCCTGCTCATAATTCTGCACAACCAGCAGATGCGCCTGCGTGGGGACACCGGAGTGCCGGTAATTGGACACACGCTCATTGAGATAGAACGACAGCCCATATTGCATATCCCGCCGCGCCTCGTATACGGCCACAAGATGCGGCTCGTCGGGTAAATGTGTCAGCTCCTGCGCCAGCGTGCGCGCGGAATACTTCTGGTCAAGCAAAATCCCATTGTGGGTGCCCAGCAAAAAAACCAGGATCAGCGCCACTGGAACCATGGTCGCGATGCGAAGGCGGGCGGTGCCGAAACGCAGAACCACTACCAGGATTGCAATCGCGATCGCCAGGCCGACGACAACAGCGGCAACAATGACCCGAAGAGGCGGCCACGCTTCGGGATGCACCAAAATCTGCGGAAGCATGAGCGCGCCACCTACGAGGATGCCGACCACAAGGGCGTGGACCGCCAGAAGCCGGATGTGCAACCCGCGCTTGCGCACGCGATTCAGATAATCGCCGCAAAGAATGGTGATGGGCGGAACCGCCGGCAGGATATAGCCGGGAAGCTTGGAGTCGGCGAAGCTGAAAAAGATGACCGGGAAGATGGCCCACAGGACCAGAAACTCCGGAAACGCGTCGCCGGTGCGGGGATTGCCGACATAGCGGTCGGGGTTGCGGCGGACCTTCCACTCGTCGATGGAGGTGCGGACCGCGTCCCACAACGCGCTGCATGCCAGCGCCAGCCACGGCATCACAGCCAGGGCCATGACCGGAATGTAATACCAGACAGAGTGCGCGTGGTGGAAGCGATCGGTGGCGAAGCGCTCCAGGTTGTGTTCCAGGAAAAACACGCGCACGAATTGCGGGTTTCGATGCTGGACGGCGATGAACCACGGCAGGACCATGGCGAGATAGAGGATGATCCCCGGAAGCCAGATTGTTCGGCGGAGCAGAGACCACTCCTTGCGCAGCGCCGCAAATAAAAAAATTATGCAGAAAGCCATGAAAGGCGCGATGGGGCCTTTGGCGAGCGTGGCTGCTCCGCCAAAAAAATACAGATCGAAGAGCCAGAACTTCTTGTCGGTTTCATACCAGGCATACCAGCCCAGCATGCCGATACAGAAGGGAGCGGCCAGTTGCATGTCCGTCGAAGCGCCGCGCGCGAAGCCGATGATTCCCGCACAAGAGACAGTGATCAGTGCCGCGTCGAGCTGGCCGCCAGGACGAAAACGGCGCATGTGCAGATAAATCAGAACAATTAAAATAAAAGCGAATTCAGCGGAAGGAATGCGCGCCGACCAGTCATGCACGCCGAAGTCTTTGAAGGTGAACATTGCCCGCCAATAGTAGAGGGCGGGCTTTTCCAGCCACGGCTTGCCGTAAAGCACTGGAGTAATGAAGTCATGCCGGACCAGCATCTCCCTCGCTACCTGAGCGTAGCGGGGTTCATCCGCTCCAACCAGACCGAGAACGGACCCTCCCAAATAGGGGATGAGGCCATAACCGATGAAGAAGGTCGTAAAACCGAGCAGTGTTGCAAACTCGGCCACCGTGGCGGCCGTGAGCTGCTGCCAGAAAGTTCCGCCCGGCAGGTACTGCTTCCAATTGTCGCGTAGGTTACCTGTCACTTATTTCGTCTAAAGACCTGGCTGGCAACAAAATGCAAGCGAAGACCTTATTCAGCCTACCAAACCGGGGGAACAATCACGAAGTGAACCATACAAGCTTGACTGTCGTGTTATCAAAGGCGATGCGGAAGGTTTCACGCCGGAGGCTATGGATAAGTCCTCAAGCGAGAAGGACATCTTACACATCGCGGGATCAGGCGAAAAAGCATGTCAGGCAATGCCGATCACGGCGTGGGGCCGCAGATGGCGGCGGAGTTCGTCGAGAATCCGGTCCATCGCCGAATAGAGCGGCCCATCGAGGGTGCAGCCGCTGGCGTTTTCGTGGCCGCCGCCGCCAAACTGCTCGGCCACTTCGGCCACATGCACTTTGTTCTTGCTGCGCAGGCTCAGGCGGACGCGATGGTCGGGAAGTTCGCGCAGAAACACCGCGACATCCACGCCTGAAATTCCAATGGCGTAATTCACGATGCCTTCGCAGTCCTCTTCCACCGCGCCCAGGCGGATCATGTCACTGTGCGTCACCCAAAGCCATGCGATGCGTCCTTCGCGTTTCAGCGTGGTGAGGGCAGCGCCCAGCAGACGCATCTTGGACGCCGGGTTGCTGAAATATACGTCTTGCGCGATCCGTCCCGGACAGGCGCCAAGCTCCACCAGAGTTTTTGCCAGCGCGAATGTCTCCGCGCTTGTGCCTTCATAGCAGAAGGAGCCGGTATCGCTGAGCAGCGCGGTGTACAGGCAGGTGGCCATCTGCGGAGTGATCCGCGTGTTGGCGGCCACAGCCAGCCGGTAAACCATTTCGCCGACAGCGCTGGCCTCGGTGTCGATCCAGTTCACGTCGGCAAACCGGCGGCCGCTGGTGTGGTGGTCGATATTGATGAGGCAGCTTCCCTCCAGGCCTTTAAGGCGCGAGCGTTCGATGCTGTCGCACTCCAGCAGGATGACCGCATCTGGCTGGAAGCTGTCGGACAAAGCGGGCGCGCTGCGGATCTGATCGGCTGCCGGCAATGTCCGGTAGATCAGCGGAACTCGATCGAAGAGCTGCATCTCCGCATGCTTGCCCATTTCTTTCAGTACCATCCAAAGCGCCAGAACCGAGCCGACGGCGTCTCCATCCGGTCGCGCATGCGACGTGATCAGGAAGCGCTCCCGCTGCCGGATAGCCTCAAGCACCGCAGCCTTCGGCTGACTCCTTTGTTCGAGCATTCGGGTTGTGGCGGATGGAGTCATTCGGGTTTGGGCGCGTTCGCTTCCTGTGCGGCGGCTGCTTTCTGCCTCTGTTTATTGCGCCGCTCGGCGCGTCCCAGCAATTCATCGATTCGGGCGCGCACGGGTTCGGAGTGGTCAACCTGAAAAAACAAATCCGGCACATGCCGCACCCCCATGCGGTGCAGCAACTGGTGACGGATGTAACCCCGGGCTGCTTCGAGGCCGGCCAGCATGTCCTGCTCGTCCTTTTCGTCCCCCTCCACGGCTACGTAGACGCGCGCGGATTTTCCGCCGGGCGCGAGCACGACTTCGCTGACGTAGCCGAAGCTGATGCGCGGGTCGCTCAACTGACCTTCCAGCATGGCGCTGATTTCCTCTCGCAGCGTCTCTGCTACGCGATTCTGGTGATAGGTTCGTCCGCGCTGCTCTGGCATGATTGCACTCTGTAAAATCCGGATACAGTAACGGCTGGTGTCCGGAACCACCAAACGAATGAGGATATCAAATTTGCGTGTTCAACCAGCGATTTGATAATTTTTATTCCTCCGGGAAGAATTCCAGGAAGCTGTCGCTCACCTGTGCACCGTGATTTTCGGCAATGCGGACGCAGGCGTTTTCCACCTGCTGTAGCTGGCCCACCAGGTAGTCGCGGGAAGCGGAAATCGCCGCGACGCCCAATATCGCGCGCTGCCAGACGACGGCTTCATCCAGTTCGGCGACGGACACATTGAAGCTATGACGTAGCGTGTCCTTCAAGCTGCGGACACACTGCCTGCGATCTTTCAGAGACCGCGCATATTCCAGCCTGATCTCCACAGTCAGCACGGCGACGGGCATGGGAAATGATACGGCCTATCGATAATTCCCGGCGAGCCGCAGGTGGCTCGTGGCGTTCAGCAGCGGACCGGCGAAATTTTTCAGGAGACAAAGTGAATCTCTCCGGCGAAGCAACAGCACGACAGCCCTCCGCCTCCAAACATTAAGAATCGTTAAAAATACCGGCCTTTCCGCAGACGGAAAACCGGCATGTTGTGGAAGGCGGATCATGTTCATTGTTATCGGAATTCTCTTTTTCCTGGCCTGGCTGGCAAGTTTCTTCTTTTTTGTCATCGGCCACGTTTTCGTTTATCTCTTTCTGTTTCTGGCGATCATCTCGATCGTTATTCATTTCATTCTTATGTTCCGGCGGCGTTCTATCGGCAGGAGTCAAATATGAAAGCAGTGTTATTGCAGGGGTACGGCGGTGTCGATCAGCTTGTCTACGGAGATGCGCCGGAGCCGAAACCGAAAGCCGGCGAAGTCCTGGTAAAGGTGGTTGCAACCAGCGTAAATCCAGTGGACTGGAAGATTCGACGCGGCGACATGAAGGATGCCATACCTTTGCCGCTTCCGGCGATTCTGGGGCGCGATGTTGCGGGAGCCGTCGTTGCGCTGGGGCCGAATACAAAAGGTTTTCAGCCAGGGGACAAAGTCATGGGCCTGGTCGACCATGCTTATGCGGAATTCCTTGTGGCAAAAAGCGAGACGCTGACCCGCATCCCCGACGGCCTCGAAACGGAAGATGCCGGGGCGCTGCCGCTTGTCGTCACCACCGGCGCTCAGTTGATCGAGAAAGGTGTCCAGCCCAAATCGGGGCAGACAGTGCTGATCACCGGTGCTCTCGGCAACGTGGGACGGTCGGCCGTGTATGTGGCGAAACAGCATGGCATGACGGTGATTGCCGGTGTCCGCGCAAAGGAGCGTAAAGAGGCCGAAGCGCTCGGCGCAGATCGAGTGGTCGCCATCGACGACGAGCAGGAGATCGCCTCGATCGGACAGGTGGATGCAATCGCGGACACGGTTGGCCACAGCGTGGTCACAAAGCTCATACCTTACATTCGGCCCAGCGGAGTGCTGGCCTCAGTGTTGGGAAAACCAGACGGTACGGAGGGGCAGCATTTTCGCGTTCAGGAAGTCTGGGCGCAGCCCGACGCAGAGAGACTCCACCAATTGGCTGAGGCCGTCGCCAACGGGGAATTTTCTATTCCGATCGCTAAACGAATGAAGTTGTCGCAGGTGCGCGAAGCACAGGCCACGGCGGAAGCGGGCGGAACTTCTAAAATTCTTCTTCTGCCATGACTCTGCGAAGGGTCTCAAACAAATTTTCCATAGAAGGAGTATTGCAATGTCGAACGAATCTTCCCGTGATGTGATCAAGCGGTATCTTCAGGACGCAATCGCAGCCGAACGCAATTTCGAAACCCAATTGAGAGCGTTCTCCAAAGAGGGTGAGCAGGTCCCGGTGCAAAACGCCTTCGCCGAACATGCCGTGGAGACGAGACGCCAGCATGAGCGACTAACAGCCCGTCTGGAGGCATTGGGCGGCACCCCGTCGACTGTGAAAACTTTTTTTGCTCATGTCTTCAACTTTGCTCCAAAAACGGCGCAACTCGGTCACGAGCCAGCGGAGAAAAACTCGCAAGACCTGATCATTGCCTTCGCCATTGAGAACAGCGAAATTGCGATGTACGAGGAACTGGCGGTCGTGGCGCAATTTGCCGGCGACACAGAAACAGAAAGGCTGGCGAGGGCGATTCAGGAAGAGGAACGCGCAGCGGCGCGGAAGGTGTGGGGGTTGATCGATGCCAGCTGTCGCCAGTCGTTCATGAAAGTCACATCGAACCCGGCAAACGTCGCGTAAGCCGCTTTCAAATAGTTGGCTGCAATTGGAGTCATTCTGAGCGCAGCGAGGAATCCAGAGGGTGATGATTGTTCGATCGAGGCGAATATCCTCTGGTTCTTCGCTACGCTCAGCATGACGGACCTTGTTAGTTGCGAGATTATGCGTATGAAGCTATGGTGTGGGAGCTTCCGAGGCAGGGGAGGAACCGTCGCTGTTTGCCTTGGCTTCGTGGTTCACAAGGTCGCGAAGGTCCTTGCTGGGCTTGAAGTAAGGAACGCGCTTGGCGGGGACTTCGACGCGGGCGCCGGTTTTTGGATTGCGACCGATGCGGGGATTGCGCTGACGCGTCCGGAAGCTTCCGAAGCCTCGAATTTCGATCTTGTCGCCGGAGCGCAGAGCTCCCACGACCGAATCGAAGATGGTTTCGATAATTGTCTCCGCATCCGTGCGGGTCAGATCGCCCAGTCGCATCACATCAACCACAAGGTCGGCTTTCGTCATAACATCGGCACCTTCACTTTCAGAGTATAGGATGCTTGCCGCGGATTGAGAATCGCTTCAAATGGCTATTGCCAGAGAAAATAGAATGCCGGACTTTTCTCAAGCAGGGACTGCAGCTCCTCGGGGTTTGGAAATGGCAGTTTGGAGTTTGCTCCTATCAGCAGACTGATCAAACCTGGATGAGATTCCCGGGGACGTACGATTTGTGGCTCGCCGTGGATGCCCACCGCGCGGGCGGTGTCGAGCAGCGCGATGCGAAAGCCGCCAGACTGGTCGATCAGGTGTAACGGCAGCGCCTGCTGCCCCGTCCATACCTGGCCTGTTGCCAGACCTTGGATGTCTTTCACCGGCAAACGGCGGCCGGCGGCCACATCGTCGATGAACTGCTGATGCATGTTATCGGTCAGACCCTGGAAATATGCGCGCTCCGTCGGCGTCAGGTCGCGGGTGGGGGAGCCGGCGTCCTTCAATTCGCCGGCCTTGATGGTGATGTTCTTCAGCTTCGCCCATTTCAGCAGGTCCCCGTAATTGATCCATTCCATAATGACGCCGACGCTGCCGACGATGCTGGCCTGGTTGGCGTAGATACGGTCGGTGGCGCTGGCCACGTAGTAAGCGCCGCTGGCGCCAACGCTCTCAATGGAGGCGACAATCCGCTTCTTGTGCTCGGTACGGATGCGCAGCACTTCGTGATAAATCTCCTGCGAGGCAGCTGCGCCGCCGCCGGGTGAATCTATATGCAGGATGATGGCCTTGACGGAGTCGTCCTTGGCGAATTTCTCCAGCTGCTCATTGGTCTTGTCCGCGGAAAGTATGATCCCTTTCAGGTCCACAACCGCAATGGTGCCGGAGCCGAAACCATCAAAGCCGCTGCTTGCCCTCCCGGAAGACTTCAACGTGTACCAGGCGGCCACCCACAGCAATACGGCGAACAGCAGAAACAGGCCGCCTACCCAGCTAAGCCAGAACCAGAATGAATGCTTGTGTGTCGTCTCAGTCCGCACGTCCATAGGGGCGAGTGTAGCATCTGGCGGGTGCGGGCTGGACCGCATCCGGCGAAGCAGATTGGGCAGCTTCAGAACGATGTTGGTCGAGCATTCACATTGCGGAAATGTAAGCGTTCGGACATAATTGGTGAGACATGCGCCGTCCCTTGTGAAATCCTCGCCCGGAGACGCGGCGCACAGCCACCGTACAGCCATCATGGATGAGCTTCAATACAGCATCGTGATCCCGGCCTTCGACGAGCAGGCGCGCATCGGAGCGACCCTGGACCGCGTGATGGAATGCGTGGAAGCCAGAGGCTGGGCGGCAGAGGTGCTGGTCGTCAACGATGGCTCCCGCGACGAGACGGCTGCTATCGTATCGAGGGCCGCACGCCGATATGGCAATCTCCGCTTGATCGAAAATACCGGCAATCGCGGCAAGGGCTTTTCCGTGCGCAACGGAATTTTGCAGTCGCGCGGCGCGATCGTGATGTTTACAGACGCCGATCTCTCCGCGCCCATCGAAGAGGCGGAGCGCCTGTTCGCCGCAATTGCGGCCGGTGCCGACGTCGCCATCGGTTCGCGATGGCTGGACCGCTCCCGGCAGACACTTCAGCAGCCTGTTCACCGGCGCTTCTTCGGGCGATGCTTCAACTGGTTGACGCGGCTGGTGATGAATCTGCCGCTTGCGGACACGCAATGTGGGTTCAAAGCATTTCGCCGGGAAGCTGCACAGACCATTTTCGTCCGGCAGCGGATTGAGCGCTGGGGCTTCGATCCGGAGATCCTATACATTGCGCTGCGGCTGGGAATGCGCGTGCAGGAGGTCGCCGTGACCTGGGGGCACGATGATCGGTCGCGCATCAGCTATCTAAAAGATGGCATCAAGATGATTGAGGATCTGTTGCGGGTTCGTTTCTACTCGCTGGCCGGATATTACAAGGCCGGAGAATCCTATGGATGCGTAGGCTGCAGGAAAGAAAGTGCTACCCCAGCAGCCAAGGCGTAAAGGTTTAAGACGCGGGAGCGGTGGAGGCTATCGCATAATTCGCACGAAAACGCCGACGCTTGATCTCCACCAGTTTTATACTGTCGTTTCCGTCCGGAGCAACAGTCCATTCCTTCGCGCAAATACCACAGAGCCAGTAGTGTTCCATTCGATGCGGCAGCTTGGAACTACCGTCTGACGTGCCTTTGCGGGAGAATAAAAAGACTTTTCCATCCCGGAGATAATGTAGAGGTTTGTGGCAGACGGGATTAGCGCAATGGCTGACCATGGGGTGAAACTCCTTACGAGCTTGGGGTAAGCCAGTAAACGTTGCTGCGGAGTCCGAAAAAAGCTGGTGAATCGGTCCGAAACTGCGTGGTTGCTGTCTCCTCTTAGTAGGACGCTGGAATGGGAAAGAAGGTTGACTGACAGGCGGGGATGAGGGTTTGTGGGTAGAGATGAACCGGTCGTTCGGTTTGTGAGGCTTACTTCATGAAAGCACTCGCGATCGATTTGTGCCTCTGAGTTCACGGAGGATATGAGCAGCCATGATTTTTGCGCCCGGAGGATTGAAAATCTCGTGATGGTTTCCGGGCAATGAAATGGCTGAAATCGGTCTTCCAAGCATCTGTTCCCAGCCCAACCCCGGAGGCAGCAAAGAGCCGATTGGCTCATCCTCACTACAGAACAGCAATAGTTTTCCTCGTAACCGGCCGGAAAATTGCGCGTGGCTAGCCATCTTATCCTGTTGATCGTCCAGTTTATCGGCGAGGATCGTTTCCGGCGTTACTTTCTTCCTGGCCAACATCTTACTGATCAATTGCCACGGGGGCATCGTTCTGCGGGCAAGCTTGAAACGATGCCAGCCATAGATGAAATTCTTAGATAGCTTACGTTGCCAGGACTGTTCCCAAAACCCTGGCGCCGCGGCATCAATCACGGTCAGCAATTCAATTGCTTCACCCTGCTCCTCCAGCCTGCGTGCCACGCCGTATGCAATCCAACCCGACACGCACCACCCGGCTAAACGATAAGGGCCGGTTGGCTGCACTTCGCGGACCAGACGCATGTAGTAACCGGTGATCTCCTTGAAACTGGCAGAGGGTGATGGAGCGGCTGGATCCTCGCCCATCTGAAGCGTGTACACGGGCTGATCTTTACCCAATCCCAATGCCAGTTTTCTAAAGATCATGCTCTCTGAAATGACAAAGACAGGAGTGCCTTCGCCAAAGGGCTGTACTGGAATTACGCTGGGATTGGCAGCCAGAAATTCTTCTCGCCGAGACTTCTCGCCGGCTGATGTCAGCCAATCGGTAAGACCGGCGAGTGTAGGATGCTGCAAAATATCCGCGGTTCGCAGCCTCGCCCCACATTCGTTGGCTATGGCTCTCTGCAATCTTCCTGCAATTAAAGAGTCGCCGCCAAGATCAAAGAAATTTGAGTCTTCCTCTATGTCGTCGAATTTGAAGAGGTCTTTCCATATTCGCAGCATATCTTGTCTGCTAATGGATATGGCCGCTCGCTCATTCAAAACCGTCATAGACACTTCGATGCACGATGGAGGAAGTCGCGGTCAGAAGAAATTGATTGTGCAGAGAAGTCTCCGCCGATGCCCTCCGTCTACTTGCCACCGTGTCGGCTTGAGGGCGGAGTGATTCCGTTCATCCGCAGATATTCCACCAACTGTCCGACGTGGTCATTCGTATGGATGATGGCCAACAGCATCACTCCCGCGCGGGTGGTCACTCCATCCGCAGGCTTCACCGTTTCCAGCGCGTTGTCCGGGGTCAGCGTGGCAATCGAGCGATGACCCAACGCGAAGGAATCCTTGAGCGCCTGGACGATCTGTTCTTTGGTTTTCAGCTGGTCCATTTTGGGCATCTTGGCGGGTCGGGTCGAGGTGGCGCTGCCGAACATGTAGTAGTTCGCCTGGATGACGTGCTTCAACTGATCGCCGAAGGTGCGCACGCCTTTGAAATCTCCATTGGTTGGAGCAAAATTATATTTGTCCGCGGGCATCGCTTCGGCCAGCGGAACCAATTCGCGTTCAACCATGCTGAACAACTGGTCCACCACCTCGGCCGGCGTCGTAGAGCTGGTTGCTGCCGGGTGGTGCATGTCCGACTGCGCGTGGGATTGAGGCGCCGCCACCATCGCGATTGCCGCCAGCAGGACGGCTCCGATTGCTGAGAGATTGAAGATTTTCTTTTTCATGCGAGACACTCCTGATTGAACTCCGACGCCTGAGCGTAGCAGGAGTCGCGGAAGCAAGGCAACGGTAAGAAGCAAGGCAAAGGGAAATCGATATGGAAGCGGAACATGTCCGGGTTCTATGACACGGCTGTTGTTTTTGTGCTTGCCCTGCACCTGGCCTGGATTCTGTGGGTCATCTCTGGCGGGTTCTGGACGCGCGGGCATCGCTGGTTGACGGTCTTCCATATTGCGTCCCTTCTCTGGGGAATCGTCGTGGAGACTGGCCCGTGGTCGTGTCCACTGACGATGGCAGAGCAGTTTCTGCAACGCGCAGCGGGAATGGCTCCGTATCGGGGCAGTTTCCTCCTGCACTATCTGGGATTGGTGGTCTATCCTGACCTGTCCATCCAATTGTTGACGATTGGCGGGGTGGCCGTCTGTGCAGTAAATCTCGCGATTTATTTAATGCGATATTTGCGCTGGCGAAAGTCAAACAGCAGCGTAGCGGCAACGAATACGCGGCCCAGGCTGGAACTATGAAACGTTTTGCGCATGTTCAAACTTGATGCAAACAAATTTCCCAAAATGGTTTTGTCCCATGATGCAGAATTCGTACGTGTTTTCCGCAACCGGAATAGCAGCCGGATGCATCTGTTATCTGGTAGAGTCTGCGAAAGGAGTAATCCAAAATGGAACAGGAAATGACTTGGTTGCGAGCACTGGCGGCGGGGTCTCTGGTTGCCGGAGCTGCATTGCTGCTTACCGGCCGGAGGAAGGCCGCGTTGACAGCTTCGGGTCTGGGGGCTGCGGTCATTCTGGCGGAAGATCCTGATGCGATGAAGCAACTCTGGCATTGCGTTCCGGAGTATTTGCAGGACGGACACGAACTCCTTGGCCGGCTGGAAGGCGTTCTGGATGGAATCAGCGAACAGACTGGCCGCGTGCGGCAATTGGTTCGTCGAGCGTAAGCAAAGTTAGAACCTCGTGGTCCCCACACAGGTGCACGGCAGTCGCCCTCTTATGTCTACGGGAAGTCGGTGCTGTGTACGTGTGGGAGGAAATTTATCAATCACTTCAAGCACCCAAAGTGTTTGGTTGGCATCCAAGAAAACTTGATTTCAGGGCGTTGCCAAACGCCGAATCCGGACTGCAAAACCCTCCAAACCCACCTTGTCACGCTGATTGACGGTTGTGGTATCCGTTATCTCTACTCTTTTGTTTAGCTGTCTCCAATTAAAGAATACAAACGCGAGAGACTTTGCCTTCGGCTCAGGAGACAAGCTCCAGTTCCGCACTTTTCACCAGCGGGAGAACAGCTCAAGAGCCGGGAATTTTCCGATTCATGCTGGCGTTTTTCCGCAAACTATTACATCTGCATTGAATTGTAACCAGGAATTCACACCGCTCTAACAGACGCATAACTTCCCAACGAGACGATAGTTGCATTACTCGTCCTGGACACACATCCTCCCGCAAATCGGCAAGTGAGAAGATGCGTCAATCGAAAAACATTCCTGAACATTCAAGCATTGCTAAGGAGGATTCACCCTGGTGCGCAGATTATTAGTTATGTGTGGAATCTTGTTTTGTTGTGTTTTTTCAACTCTCGCTCAACGTCCGGCGAGGGTACGCGGAAGCGTTCTGGATGCATCCGGCGCCGCTGTACCGGCTGCGGAAATCACGTTGACCAACGCTACGACTTCAGTGGTCACTCACGTCGTAAGTGATGCAAACGGACAGTTTGAGATTGCAGGATTGACAGCTGGAACCTACACGTTGGTTGTGTCGAAGGCTGGGTTTGTGGAATACCACCAGGACAGCGTGCAGCTCAAGTCCGGCCAGATGTTGACCGCAGATATATCGATGATATTGCCCGCGGTGTCGCAATCTGTAACGGTGCACGGAGGGATGCTTGACGGCGCAACGCCTCAACCATCGCAACAGCAGGTGTTTGACTCCAATCAGTCCATTCGCGTGATCGACCGCAAACAGATGGACATGGTGGGTCCACTCGCGGGCGGAGCGCAGGTTATCGGCACAGCTCCCGGCGCACTTGTTACCGGCTATGGCACTACGGGAGCTACGAAAAATACCATCACGATCAACGGCCTGAACCAGGGATGGGGCGGCTATGGCGGATACACCGGAGGAGGCGCGCTGGCGATTACGTTCGACAATGTACCGATCATCGATCCCGCGACCAGTCTGTGGCCGTCGGCGACCCTGCCCCAGGCCGGATTGATCCAGAACACCAACGTCACCTATGGCCCGGGCAATCCCTCCGATCGCTGGTACACGAATGTCGGCGGCGCGGTGGAGTTCACTCCGTTACAGCCGACCGCGATGCCGCACGCGGATGTGACGGCGACCTACGGCAGCTATCAACAGAAAAACTTGGTTGCCAATGCTAGCTCCGGCCTGTATCACGGCTGGTCAACGATACTGGCTGGTGGCACAGGCAAGGGCGACGATTTCCGCAAGGCCCCGGATGGATTCAAAAATCCCAGTAAAGACTGGGCCGTGCTCGCCAAGACGGTCAAGACGTTTCAGGGAAACAGCTTCGAGCTGGGGGGCTATTACGCCTATGGTGGAGGATATCGCCCGCAGGTGATTCCGCTGATCGCCAACCCGTACATCACTATCGATGGCAACCCTGGCAGCCAGCAGTACAGCCAGCAGACTTCGGGTTTCTACAGTTCGCTGCCGTACAGCAGCTATAACAAATACGACGTGAATCAGCTGGGATTGATCTACGGACGGGAGCACATGCGCCTGGACGATACGACGACGGTCGAAAACCTGTCGTGGTACATGCATATCGCGCGCTCCCACACCCGCTACTACGATGTGTACAACGCTGGGCCCCAGGTGGAGGAGTACAACAGCCCGCACACCAATACGATCGGCGACAAGCTCCTGCTGACGAAGCGTCTGCCGTGGAATACGGTCAGCGGCGGGGGGTACTATATCCACGCCCTCTACAACACACGGCAAAATTTCTTCAACTCCGCCCTGGGCGGCACCAAGACCATTGTGAATGCCGGCGGGGCAGTTCGCTCCGGTTACTTCGGCCAGGATGACTTCGCTATTTTTCTACAGGACGACATTCACCCGGTTCCAATTCTGCACATCACGCCCGGTCTTCGCTACGTGGGCTTCACCACCAACTATTCCAACCACGCGTTTCAAGATTTTTCATTTGCTCCCGGGGTTGTGCTCAGCACGAAATGTGTCGGCAACCCGCTCTATCCGGTCACGGCGGGAACAGCGAGAGACGCGGGCTCGGCGTGCGGCGGAAGTGAGAATCGCAGCGGCGTCGAGCCGTCCGTGGACGTCGCCGTCACGGCGCGTCCATGGCTGAACGTCTACGGCGGATTCCAGGAAGCGTTGCGCGCGCCCTCGATGGGCGGCGGCGGCGGGCTGTTTCAAGCCGTCGATCCGGCCAGTTATCATCTGGAGCGCGGAACGTATTACCAGTTCGGAGCCAAAATGCATACTCAGGGAACCGGGTTCAAAAACAATCTGATCCTCGGCGCCGCCTACTATCACCAGAAGTTCGCCAACCAGGAGATCGACACCACGTTGTCCAGCCAGGAGACCTTCTCGGCCAATGGCACGTCCGTTTACAACGGCGTCAACATATTTGCCGATGACGATCCGATCCAGAACCTGCACCTGTTCGCCAACGCCAACATTGAAGCCGCCAGTTACAGCAGTTATGTCACCGGCGGTGTGGATTACAACGGCTACCCGGTATCCTATGTGCCCACATCGACGCTGAATGCCGGTGCCTTTTATGACCTTCATCCGCATGAAGGCCTCATGATCGAGCCAACCGCCTCATTCCAGTTCATCGGCAGCCAGCATCTCTTCGACAACTGCAATAAGGCGGGGGCCACGCCAGGCAATCTCTGCGGACCGGCGGTGCCCAGCAAAAATGCAACCATGCCGGCGTACGCCACGCTCAACTTAGGCGCGAAGGTGCCCTACAAGCGCTTTGACGCCACCGTGATGATTTTGAACGTTTTGAATAAGAGTTATAACATCTTCGAGTACGTTTCTGCCGGTGGGTATTTCGGCACCGCGGCAATCACGCCGCCAATTCCACCGCAATATGCTGCCGGTTATATTACGGGCTATCCCGGAGCACCGGTTACGGCTTATGTCAGCGTGAGCGCGCACTTCTAATCGCGTCTCTTAACCACATGGATGACCCGCTCTTCGGAACGGGCCATTTTTGAGGAACAATGCGTAGTGTGTCAGTTTGAAATCTGCTCCCATTTTCACGGGCGCGCGTTGTGATCTATAAACAACCTATGTCGTTCGTCAGCGTAACTCGCCTGCGGATACGGTCGGTGCGCTTCCTGCTGTCGTTTGCTATGTACACGTTTCGCTCACTCAATCAGGTCAAGAAGGCCCCCGGATTCAAAGGCGGGTCGATTTTAGCCGATCGGAGTTGGACTTTCTGGACCATGACGTCCTGGGACAGCCAGGACAGCATGCGACGGTTCATGACCAACGGTTCGCATCGTGCTGCGATGCCGCATCTTCTCGATTGGTGTGACGAGGCATCCGTCGTGCATTGGGATCGACCGGAAAACGGCCTGCCGGCATGGAATGAAGCGGACAAGCGCATGCGTGAGAGTGGGCGCACCTCCAAGGTGAAGTTTCCCAGTTCTTGTCATGTGACCCTAAGCTACCGGCCGCCGCGCGTCACGACAGCAGGGCCGATCCGACCAGAGAGAGCCCAGGCAGGATAAATGTCGCCCGCACCGAATCCAAACTGAACCACTACCGAATAGAGCGGCTCGCTGCCGGCGTAAACTCGTGCATGCGATCCAGCCAGCGGAAACGGTATGCTCAACTTGCCACTTGACGACAGGCGGCTGCATCTTAGGGACAGACAGTACAAATCTGAAATCGAAGAGAGAGCGACTTCATGGAATTTCGCGGCAAGCTTCCGGCAAAACTCGAGCAGGACTTTTCGGCCGCTGTTGCGGATTGGCAGAACGGCAAGATTGAGCGCCTATGGGCGCGCGATGCTTCTTTGTGGACCAACACGGACGAATCGAAGTGGCTGGGCTGGCTGGACGTTGTAGAGCGCCAGCAGGAATATCTCGAGCATTTTCGTTCGCTGGCGGTGGAGATTCAAAAAACCGGCTTTGAATATGCTCTGCTGCTCGGCATGGGCGGCTCCAGCCTCTGTCCGGAAGTGTTGGCCGAGACCTTTGGCAAGCAGGATGGGTTTCCTCGTCTGTCTATTGTGGACTCGACCGATCCGGCGCAGGTGAGGGCAGCGGAGCAGAGTGTCGACCTGAAGAAGACGGTCATCATTGTTTCGAGTAAATCAGGCTCGACGCTGGAGCCGAATATTCTGAAGCAGTATTTTCTGGCGCGCATGAAGGAAGCGGTGGGTGCGGAGGCGGGCAAGCACTTTATCGCAGTGACCGATCCGGGTTCGCACATGGAAGAGGTCGCGAAGACCGATGGCTTTCGCCATATTTTCTACGGCGATCCGCAGATTGGCGGACGTTACTCGGCGCTGTCAAATTTTGGGATGGTGCCGGCGGCGGTGATGGGACTCGACGTGGAGAAACTGCTGGCCAAGGCAAAGGCCGCGGTCGATATCTGCCATGCGACTGAGGTGAAAAAGAACGTCGGCGTGGAACTGGGTTTAATTCTGGGCGTGGCCGCGAATGCGGGGCGCGACAAGATCACGTTCTTCACCTCGCCTGAAATCTATGACATGGGCGCATGGTTCGAGCAACTGATTGCCGAGTCAACCGGTAAGCAGGGCAAGGGAATCACTCCAGTCGATCTCGAAAAAATTGCTGCCGCCGACTGCTATGGCGAGGACCGCATCTTTGCGTATGTGCGTCTTGAAGGCGCGGACAATGCGCACCTTGATGCGGGCATGGAAAAGTTGGAGAAGGCTGGGCAGCCGGTGGTGCGGCTTGCGATGCGCGATGTATACGACTGCGCCGCGCAATTTTTTATATGGGAGATTGCGACTGCGGTTGCGGGTTCGGTGATTGGCATCGATGCTTTCAATCAGCCGGATGTGGAAGCCGCGAAAATAGAAACGCGCCGCTTGACGGACGAGTATGAAAAGACCGGCAAGCTGCCGGTGCAGACGCCTATTTTCGACGATGGCCGCGTCAAGCTGTTCGCCGATTCGGCCTACGCTGCCGTTCTCCACGGCGGGCAGGATGTTGTCCAGCCGACCCTCGCCGGCTATCTGCGCGCCCACCTGGCGCAACTGAAGCCGGGAGATTATTTCGCCGCGCTCGGATTCATCCAACGAAACCGCGAGCATGAGAAGACCCTGCAGCAGTTGCGCCATAAGGTAAGGGACAAGAAACAGGTCGCCACTTGCCTGGGTTTCGGCCCACGTTTTCTGCACTCCACCGGGCAGGATTATAAAGGCGGCCCGAACACGGGAGTATTTCTCCAGATCACCGCCGATCACGCGCAGGACCTTTCGATTCCGGACCAGAAGTACACGTTCGGCGTAGTTATCGATGCACAGGCCGCTGGAGACCTGAGCGTTCTACAGCTGCGCGGACGCCGTGCACTGCGAGCCCATCTCGGCAAGGACGTGGAAGCGGACCTCAAATACTTGAGCGACGCCATTGAGCAGGCGCTGGCGTAGCCTCCGATTCAATGCTTGCGATTCGATCTGGCGGCCCATATTCAGAAAATCAGCGGGCGATTTCGGCCGCCCGCTTCCTGCATCCAAATTGGGAGAACGCAAATCCGGTATTCGACCAGCGTCAAACCAAACGATCGATGCAAAAGGAAAACTTATGAGCCAACAGGAAAATATCGCAACGCAGCAGAAGATGGGCGAAGCAATAAACAGTGGAAATTTCGATGCGTTGAAGCAAGCATTCGCGTCGAATGTAAAAGACCATGATCCCGCACCGGATCAGGGGCCGGGTCCGGAAGGTTTTGCCCAGTTCTTTCGGGCGTTACGGAGTGCGTTTCCGGATCTCGCGGTTGCAGTCGATCACCTGGTGGGGGATGAGGACAATGTCGCCATCGCCTACACCATGACAGGTACGCACAAGGGAAATTTTCAGGGTATGGCTCCGACGGGTAAAAAGATTCGCGCGCGTGGCGTGCAGATCGCCCGCTTTGAGCATGGCAAGATTGTCGAGCGCTGGGGAAGTTCTGACGAACTCGGAATTCTCAAGCAAATTGGAGCTGCGGTAGAACCTGGCGCGGGAATCGGCAAGGCTTTCTGATCGAAGCCTCTCGACTTGAAACAGGCCCGATTGTCGCTGGCTGTAACGCAAGATTCACAGTCAATTCTTCAGAGATTCAAAGAAAAAATATCTTCGGCGTCTAAGGTTGGTCACGTCACGTCCTCATGCGATTTTCGAATGCGGACGTGGCTTCAGCCTCTTTCCAAGGACGCCTCCCATGCAACGAAAAAATTTCAATCCCCATAGTTGGACGCTTAAATGCAGCGCAGTGTTTCTAGCTGGCCTGCAAGTGTTCGCGAGCTGCTCGATGGTCGCGTACGCGCAAGATAACGCCGAACAGATTCATACCCGCACGCCGATCAAGCATGTCATCGTGATCATCGGTGAAAACCGGAGTTTCGATCAAATCTTTGCCACTTACAAGCCGGTGCGCGGTCAGAAGGTCGAAAACCTGTTGTCGAAAGGCATTGTCAACGCGGATGGAACGCCGGGACCGAACTATTCTCTGGCAGCCCAATATTCCGCAGTGGATTCGCATCGGGATGGATATGATCCAAGTCCGATGGCCAAGTCCATATACCCCCTGCTTCCTCTTCCTTTGGCCGGTGGACCCACGACCCCATATGTTTCCTCGATTGCGGAAGCCCAAGCTGTCGAAAATGGCCTGTCCGATTCCTACTATCAGGATTTAACAACCGGCGGTACCGGCCTGAAGAGCGGAACTCCCGACACTCGCGTTTTGAACTATAACGACCTGCCTCCTGGACCGTTTCAGTTGACGCCCGGAGTTCCCTACGATGCCTATGCGGCCAGTCCGGTGCATCGCTTTTACCAGATGTGGCAAGACCTGGATTGCAACGTCGAGTATGCCACGCAGTGGAACCCGAGCGGATGCAAGTCCGATCTGTTCCCGTGGGTAGAAACTACGATCGGCGCCGGCTCCAACGGCAAGCCACAGCCGAAGCCCTTCACAGAAGAAACGACGAAAGAAGGTTCGGCTGCAATGGGTTTCTATAACGTGCAGCAGGGCGATGCGCCTTATCTGAATTACCTTGCGAACAATTATGCGATGAGCGACAACTACCACCAGGCTGTAATGGGTGGAACCGGCGCCAATCACATTATGATGGGAACCGGAGACGCGATCTGGTACAGCGATGGAAAAGGCAATGCCGCGGTTCCTCCGCATAATCAGATGGTTGCAGCTGGAACTTCCAACGCCGGTGTTGTGGATGAAATTGAAAATCCCAATGCCGCCAAGGGTACAAACAACTGGTACACCGAGGATGGTTACGGAGGCGGTTCTTATGGATCTGCTTCCTACGGCGGCGGAAGCTATTCCAATTGCTCCGATTCGGATGCTCCCGGCGTCGGTCCAGTGCTGAACTATCTAAGCACTCTACCGTATGAAGTGAACCCAAAGTGCGATCCGGGGCACTATTACCTGTTAAACAACTACAATCCTGGCTACTTCGGCAATGGCGCAGTGGCTTCTACGGATACCAGTGCGTCGAACACTGTCTTTACCGTTCCGCCTTCAACGGTCCGCAATATTGGAGACGCGTTGCTTGAGAAGAATATCTCCTGGAAGTATTACGGTGACCAGTGGAACATTTACAAAAACGATCCATATCAGAAACTGCCGAATGATCTGTATTGCACCATCTGCAACTTCTTCCAATACTCTACTTCCATCATGACGAACGCTGCTGTCCGGGATGCTCACCTGAAAGACACGGTCGATCTTTATGCGGACATCCAGAACGGGACGCTGCCGGCAGTTTCCTTCGTCAAGCCTAGTGGCCTGGTCGATGGACACCCAGCGTCTTCAAAACTAGATCTGCTTGAAGGATTCGTGCAGAAGATCGTCGATGGAGTCAAAGCTAACCCGGAACTATGGAAAGACACCGCAATTGTAATCACGGCGGATGAAGGCGGCGGATACTACGATTCCGGCTACATCCAGCCCGTGGATTTCTTTGGCGATGGAACTCGTATTCCTCTCATTGTTGTGTCTCGCTTCACAAAACCCGGACACATCTCCCACCAGTACAACGATCACGTTTCCATTCTCAAGTTCATTGAAGCGAACTGGGGACTGGAACCGCTGACCAAACGCAGCCGCGATAACATGCCGAATCCTCGACAGAAAGGCGTCAATCCCTATGTCCCGACGAACAGTCCGGCCATCGGAGATTTGATGGACTTGTTCCAGTTCGGTAGTCAGGGCCAGTAAGGCAAGCCACACCCGCAAATCCACCGGCGAGATCATCTCTTGCCGGTGGATTTTTTTTACATCAGGAATCTCTATCGCCGAGATGCAGCGATGGTGGAAGACCTGCGAGAGTTTGAGCGCGTTCAAAGACCTGCCGCAACATGTCACAGGTGAGCAAACCGGTATTCGTATTCTGAAGCGACGGATGGTAGGTCGCAAGAAGGTGCTGGCCATTTGGGACTGCGTATTCCGCCCCGTGACGGAAGATCAACCCTTTGCGGCAGGAGATTTTTCCAGTCCTCAGCAAATGTGCCACATATCCATCGAAGCCGATCTTTCCCAGGCAGACGACCACGCGCAAATTACGCAGCAATGCAATTTCCTCGTCCAGAAAGGGCGCGCAGTTTTTTACCTCCATGGGCAGCGGCTTGTTGCCGGGCGGCGCGCAGCGGACGACGGAACTGATCCAGAGACCGCGCAACTGCATGCCGTCGTCGCGGGAATGAGCCAACGGTTGAGACGCGAACCCTGTTGCATGTAGAACCGGATAAAGAAAGTTCCCGGAGCCGTCGCCGGTAAAGGGCCGGCCGGTGCGGTTCGATCCGTGCGCCCCAGGTGCAAGGCCAAGGGCCAGCACGCGTGCGTCGGGATCGCCGAAGGATGGCACGGGCTTCCCCCAGTATTCCCAATCGGCATACGCTCGCCGCCGGGTGCGTGCAATCTCCGCGCAGTACATGCGCAGGCGCGGACAAAGCTCGCAGGCGGCAATGCGGGAAGCAAGATCTTCAAGCCGGGCGCTGGGCTGGATTCCTTCCGCATGGCTGGAGTCGGCCTGAAGACCCTTCCTCACGTCGCGGCGAAGATTCATTCGAAACACTCCTAAACTTCTGTCATGGTTCCACGTGGAACCATCACGCACATGACGTGCCAATGCGCATGATCGGTCAATCTGCGGCTGCGGTACCCACACGAAAAATTGTACGGTCTTCGTCGTCTCCCACTCCGGCCGCAAACTACAAGTCCAGGATGGGGAACCCGCATCCCATTATGGGCACATGCGAGCAGCGTAAAATTGAGCGTGGACTTGGGCGGATGATTTCCATCTGTCCGTCGAGATTTGTCGAGATTTATGGAGGATGTATTTCGGAATGAAAAGCTTCGGGCGCGTGGCGTTGATAAATCTGGTATCTATAGCAGTTATGAGTTTGACCTTTGGATGTAAATCGCGACCTCCGGTTACTCCGCCTTCTCCTACAGCGGCCGCGTCCGAGCATATGCCGGTGGTGGGGGGACAGAAAGCGATCGAACTCCGCCGCCTGCAGAGCGGCACGGGAGAGAAGCCGGAATTTTTAAGTGTCACGCTGTTGCCCGGGCGCGGCATGAATATGTTTCAGGTGACGGCATACCTTCCGGGCAAGGGTGAAGTTCCCCTGCTTGCGTCTCCGGACCTTGCCGCGGCTGCCCAAATATTGAATGGAGGACCGGATGACCTCCACGGCAACAAAAGCTTTTCGATGGGCGGAGCATTTCTTTATCCGTTTGCCAACCGCATCCTGGGCCCGTTGACGCTCGATAAGAAAACCGGCGAGCATTATCTAACAACGAAGTGGCATGGACGCACTGTGCGGCTGCTGGCAAACTGGCACGGCAAGATGCCCGGTGCGCCACTGCACGCCATCCACGGCGATCTGCTGGCGAGCAAGGCGACCAGCGTGGCGGTGAAGTCGGAACCCGACAGCAGCCAGGCCACGGCAACCTACGATCTTCCGGCGAACGGGCAATGGTTCTCGGACAATAAAGTGGAAATTACCGTCGCGTTGAGCCGCGACACAGTGACTGCCACGATCACCGGTACGAACAGCGGTCAGCAACCGGAGCCGGTGGGGATTGGATGGCACCCTTACTTCCAGCTGCCGAGCGGCGTACGGGCCAATGCGCGGATTCACATTCCGGCGCGGATGCGCGTCGAGGTGAACAATTCCGATGACGTATTTCCCACCGGCAAGCTGCTGCCTGTGATGGGAACGCCGTTCGACTTCAACCCCGTCGAAGGCGCGCCCCTGCCGGACCAACTGGTAGACGAATCTTTTGTGGATTTGAATCGGGACTCCAGAGGTTATACGGTGGCGGACATTCGCGATCTGGGCACCAACTACGGCATGCGCGTGACAGCGATGACCCCCAAAGTCCAAGCCTTCCAGGTATATTCTCCAGTGGACAAATCGTTCATTGCCCTGGAGCCGCAGTTCAATTATGGAGATCCTTTTGGCGCGGAATGGCATGGCGCGGACACGGGCATGGTGACGCTGGCCCCGGGTGAGTCCGTGACGTGGAAAACACAACTGCAACTGTTCCAGCCAGCCAATGAAGTTATGGGCACTCCGCCGCATCCTCAGATCCAGTAAGAACGGATGATGGGAGACTTTCGCTGGCTCGTCTCCCAGTTTGACCGGCCCTTCGTAACGACCTAACATAGAAGAATAGGAACAATCGCCCTCCCTTAGTTTGACGCGCCGCGGCTTTGACGGCGGTGTTTGTCAGCCTTCGGAAGCGACAAGCTCACCTTCGGAAGGCACAGCCCTTTGAGTTCCACAGAATCCGTCACCACTCCGCAAATCGATGATGGCACTCCTCAGCCGGGAGAGTCCGCCGTCCAAGAACATCAGGAACCCAGCCACAACCATGACGATGGGGCGGAGGCGGCCCATGTTCACGAGCATTCGGAAATCGGCCACATCCCCGCCCACGATCATGGGCCGACGCTAAACCCGGAATGCACGCGCCAAGTGGACGTCGAAGTGCCCGCGGAAGAAGTGAGCCGCGCGTTCGCCAGCGTCGTGAAGCAGTATCGGCGCAAGGCGCATATTCCCGGCTTTCGTGCCGGCAAAGTTCCGGAATCTGTAATCCGCAGAAAGTTTGCGGACGCGATCCGCCAGGATGTGCTGGAAGATCTTTTGCCTACACAGTTTCGCGCAGCCATTGAAAAACAGGGCGTGCAGCCGGTGTCGCAACCACAGGTGACGAGTCTTCACCTGGTGGATGGCGAGCCGATGCGGTTTCAGGCGGCGTTCGAGTCGCTGCCCGTGATCGATGTGACCGGTTATGACGAAGCTAGAATCGAGCGCCCGGATACGAATCTCTCCGAGGCGGAGTTCGAAGCCGAACTGAATCAGATTCGTGAATCGCATGCTGCCATGGAGCCGGTCGAAGAAGATCGTCCGCTGATGGATGGTGATTTCGCGTTGATTGGGTTTACAGGCCTGGTGCATGACGATGCCGTCGCCGGCGAAGAGGGCGACGCGGCGCCGAAGCCCATTGAAGGCGATGAAGCGACCGTCGAAATTGGCGGACCGAACACGGTAGAGGCTTTCACCACTGCGCTGCGCGGAACGAAGCCGGGCCAGGAGATAAGTTTTGAAGTAACTTATCCGGCGGACTTTACCGAGCAGCGGCTGGCGGGTAAAACCGTGGCCTACGACGTCGAAGTGAAGGGAATCCGCAAAAAGGTTTTGCCGGAACTGGACGACGCCTTTGCGAAGCAGATGGGCGAGTACGAAACGCTGGACAGCTTCAAGGAAAAACTGCGTGAGCACATGGCGAATGACAAGCGCCGCCGGGTGGAGTCGGAAGCGAAGGACAAGATGCTGGCCGGCCTGGTCGAGCGTTTTCAATTCCCAGTGCCGGAGTCTCTGCTGCAGCAACAGATCGATGCTCGCCTGGATCGCGGACTGCGCGCTCTGGCGCAGCAGGGCATGACGACCGAGCAGATGCGTCAGTTGGACTTTGCGCGTCTGCGCACCGCGCAGCGCGACTCGGCATTGAACGAGGTGAAGGGCTCTTTGATTCTGGATCGGATCGCGGAGACGGAAAACGTTGCAGTCGGCGACGAAGAGTTCGACGCGCAACTCCAATTGTTGGCGTATCAGGCACGGGAACCACTTGAGACACTACGGAAGCGTTTGACGGAAGATGGCGGGCTAGCTAGAATCCGAGAACAACTCCGTAGAGAGAAAACAGTGAACCAGCTCTTTGACAAGCTGGCGGCTTGACGTTTTTCCGCCGGCAGTAGAGCAAACCAGGCAGGCATAGGGATATAAGTATGGGTTTAGTTCCAATGGTGGTTGAGCAGACGAGCCGGGGCGAACGCGCCTACGACATTTATTCTCGTCTGCTGCGCGACAACATCATCTTTCTGGGAACGCCGATCGACGACCAGATCGCCAACCTCATCATCGCGCAGATGCTGTTCCTCTCCGGCGAAGACCCGGACAAGGACCTTCAGCTCTACATCAATTCTCCCGGTGGATCGATCTCCGCGGGGCTGGCGATTTACGACACGATGCAGTTCATCAAGAACGATGTGGTGACGTATTGCATCGGCCAAGCGGCGAGCATGGGAGCGTTCCTGCTGATGTCCGGCACCAAAGGAAAGCGTTTTGCGCTGCCCAACTCGCGCATCCTGATTCATCAGCCATCGATGGGCGGACTGTCGGGCCAGGCAACGGACATTGACATCCATGCGCGCGAGATCCTTCGCATCCGTGAAATCACGAATCGTCTGATGTCGAAGCACACCGGCCAGCCGATAGATCGAATAGAACGCGATGTGGAACGCGACTTTATTATGAACGCGCCACAATCGAAAGAATATGGCATCATCGATGAGATCATTGATCGGCCCCGGACGTAGGATCGGCCCCGGACGGATGGGTTACAGCCAGGTTTTACACATTAAGATCAGGCCAGACATAAGCTGATCCAGGACGTAGACTGAAAGTGTCCGACCGCAAGTTGGAGCGGATGGCAGTCGTGGCAGGAGGAGACGCAAGATGAAAACCCGCGCCGGTACCGACGACGTACTCCGTTGTTCGTTCTGCCACAAATCGCAGGACGCCGTGGCCAAGCTGATTTCCTCGCCCAGTGATTATCCGCGGGCGTATATCTGCGACGAATGCGTCGCCGTTTGCAACTCCATTCTGGAAGATGACAAGACCGAGGCGCGCCCCACGACGGCCCCGGCCCATTTGCCCAAGCCGCAGGAAGTGAAGACCTTTCTGGACGAATATGTCATCGGGCAGGAAGTCACAAAAAAGAAACTGGCGGTCGCTGTCTATAACCATTACAAGCGCATCCAGATGAACCGCGCGCGGACCAGTGATGTGGAGCTTACAAAGTCGAATATTCTGCTGATCGGCCCCACTGGCAGCGGCAAGACCCTGATGGCGCAAACCCTGGCGCGCATGCTGGACGTGCCGTTCGCCATTGTGGACGCGACCACGCTGACCGAAGCGGGCTATGTTGGCGAGGACGTCGAAAACATTATTCTGAAATTGCTCCAGGCCGCGGATGGAGATGTGGCGCGCGCGCAGACCGGCATCATCTACATCGACGAGATCGACAAGATCGGCCGCAAGGACGAAAATCCTTCGATCACGCGCGATGTTTCCGGTGAAGGTGTGCAGCAGGCGCTGTTGAAGATTCTTGAAGGCACCGTCGCGAATGTTCCCCCGCAGGGTGGCCGCAAGCATCCGCACCAGGAATTCACTCCCGTCGATACGACGAATATTCTATTTATATGCGGCGGAGCGTTTGTCGGTCTGGAGCGCGTAATTGGCCGACGGGCAGGGAAAAAGGCCCTGGGCTTTAAGGCGATCAGCGATCGAGACGTTCAAGTTGGCGCCGGCGTTCCCTCGCTGAGAGACACCGAACTGCTGCGCCAAACCGAGCCGCAGGATTTAATTAAATTTGGGCTGATCCCGGAATTCGTCGGACGCCTGCCCGTCATCGGAATTCTGGACGAACTCGACGAAGCCGCGCTGGTGGAAATTCTTGTCAAGCCGCGCAACGCGATCATGAAGCAGTACCAGCGCATGTTCGAGTATGAGAACGTGCATCTGACCTTCAGCCCTGAAGCGGTCTCGGCCATCGCCCGCGAAGCGCTTCATCGTAAAGTCGGCGCTCGTGGACTGCGCATGATTCTCGAAGAACTGATGCTCGATCTGATGTATCACCTGCCCAGCAACAAGAAGGTGAAAGACATCGAGATTACGGCGGACATGGTACAGAAGCGCGATCTCTCCGTGACGCTGCTGGAAAAAGCCGGGTAAGCTCTCTTCAGTCGAAATCGATGCTCGTCATTCTGAGCGCAGCGAACAATCCAAAGGGTGATTGCGGCATAATTCCGGCGAATATTCTCTGGATCGTTCGCTGCGCTCAGAATGACTCCAACATTCGGCTTCCAAGTCGATCGCATCCAAAACCCTATGCAAAATACACCGGAACGATCTTTGCCGACGCGGCAGCTCGGTAATTCCGACATGCAACTTACGGCCATTGGTTTTGGCGCGTGGGCTATCGGCGGCGGCGACTGGCAATTCTCCTGGGGTTCGCAGGACGATAACGAGTCAATCGCCGCCATTCAGCACGCGCTCGATCTGGGCATCAACTGGATTGACACCGCAGCCATCTATGGTCTTGGGCATTCTGAGGAAGTTGTCGGCCGGGCGCTTCAAGGGCGCGAAAAGAAGCCGTTCGTGTTCACGAAATGCTCCATGGTCTGGAGCAAAAAATTCTGGAGAAAAAACAGCACAATCGACCACAGCCTGAAGAGAGATTCCATCCGCAGGGAATTGGAAGCCAGCCTGCGGCGCCTGCAAGTGGACGCAATCGATCTCTATCAGATTCACTGGCCTGATCCTGAGCGGGACATCGAAGAAGGCTGGGAGACGCTGGCGAAACTCAAAGAGGAAGGCAAGGTCCGCTACATCGGCGTGTCCAACTTTTCGGTTTCGCAGATGGAGCGCGTGGCGAAGATCGCTCCCATCACTTCGCTCCAGCCGCCTTACTCCATGCTGAATCGCGGAACGGAGCGGGAACTGCTGCCTTATTGCGAACAGCACAATATCGGGGTGATCAATTATTCGCCAATGTTGTCGGGTATGTTGACCGGCGCGATGACCAGAGAGCGGATCGCTAACCTGCCGGCGGATGATTGGCGGCGCAACAATGCCAGGTTTCAGGAGCCGCAACTGAGCCGAAATCTCAAAGTCGCCGAATTGCTGCGCGAGATCGGAAAGCCTCACGGGCGCTCTCCGGGCGAGGTCGCCATCGCGTGGACGCTGCGGCAGCCCGCCATAACCGCTGCAATCGTCGGCGCGCGAAGCCCGAAGCAGGTGGATGGAATCGTCGGCGCGGCGACTTTCCGGCTGCAACCGGAAGAGATCGCGCGCATTGAGGAATTTCTAACGGCGAACCCTGTGCCTGCGAAACCAAACAGCGTTTAGCCGGGAGTGACCTCGCCGAACTGGTAAGCATTGCTTTCCGGTTGTTCCCCGTATAGGATGCGTTCCATCCACCTATGAATATTCGTCAGGTAGCCAAGCAAGCTCGGGTGTCGACGGCGACGGTTTCACGCGTCATCAACGGGACTGCGCCGGTCAGCGAGAAGGTCGCGGAGCGCGTGGCGCGGGCCATCGAAAAACTGAACTTCTATCCCAACACGCACGCGCGTTCGCTGGGTTCGGGCAAGAGCCGCATGTACGGGCTGATCATCTCCGACATTACCAATCCGTTCTTTCCGGAGTTCGTCAAAGGCTTTGAAGACATTGCCGTCGAGCATGGTCAGGAAGTCATCGTCGCAAACACCGACTATCAAATGAAGCGTATGGATATGTGCGTTCGCCGCATGTTGGAGCGCAAGGTGGATGGGCTGGCCGTGATGACTTCTGAAATGGATGGAGGGCTGCCCGATCTGCTCAACAATCGCGGAGTTCCAAGCGTGTTCCTGGATAACGGCCGGGTAGGGCCGCTTTCCAGCAATATCGAGGTCGGTTTTGGAGATGCCACCGATCTGGCCATTCAACACCTGGCTTCCCTGGGACATACCAGGATCGGATTTATCTCCGGGCCCATGGGCTTAAGGTCCGTGCAGATACGTCTCGAGGCTTTCCGCAACGCGATGCGGCGGCAGAAATTGACTTACGTTCCAGCGCTGGTTCGCACGGGCGACCACCGCACGGAGGGAGGCCGCGATGCAATGCTGCAACTGCTGCGGCTGGAAATTCCGCCAACGGCTGTGCTTGGATCGAACGATCTGACGGCGATTGGCGCGATCAGTGCTATTTCTCAGGCCGGCCTGCGTGTCCCGGAAGACATTTCCGTGATCGGATGCGACGACATCGATCTCAGCACTTTCACTCATCCGCCGCTGACAACCATCCACATATCGCGTAACGACCTTTCCGCCTGCGCCTTCCGGGCGTTGTTCGCCGTCAGCCAGCATGGCGAGGCCGGGCGCGCGTATAAATTTGACGCGACTCTCGTGCTTCGCCAATCCACCGCTGCGGTGCGCAAGAAGCCTGCGCGTAAAAAGACGACATAATCCGGAGCGACTCTCCTTGAATCCTGTGCAAGTCAGTCCACGCCGTCAGACAACAGGCGGTCATCGCTCCATTGGCGCACATCTTTCGACCACGGGTGGCGTGGCGAACGCAGTGCGTCGTGCGTCGGCGATTGACGCAAATACCCTTCAGATTTTTTCATCCAGTCCGCGCATGTGGCGTGCGTCGAAGATCTCGGCGGAACAGGCGCAACAGACGCGGGCCGCGCGCGCGGAGCTTGGCATTGGACCATTGGTCATTCACACCAATTACCTGGTAAATTTGTGCAGCCAATCGCAGGAAGTGTGCGAGAAGTCCGTCATCGCATTTCGGGGTGAAATTGAGCGGGCGCTCGCACTGGGCGCGGAATATCTGGTGGTCCACCCCGGCTCCTACCGTGGAATGACACGCCAGCAGGGTTTGGAGCTGGCTGCGGAATCCATTGCAAAGGCGATTGACGGCTTGCCGTGGAAGGGAAGCGACTTCCACATCCTGATTGAAAATACGGCGGGCGCGGAACATTCGCTGGGTGGATCGTTCGAACAGGTGGCGGAGTTGATCGGCCATCTTCGGCGACACGCGCCGGTCGCCGCATGTCTCGACACCTGCCACACCCACGTTTCCGGTTATGACATCGCGACTGATCTGGGATGGGCCGACACGCTCAAGCAGATCGAGAGCACAATCGGATGCGAAACCGTGCGTGTCTGGCATTGCAACGATGCCAAAGCTGCTCGCGGCTCGAAGCTGGACCGGCATCAGCACATTGGGGAAGGGCAGATTGGCCGCGAGCCTTTTCGGCGTCTTCTACACGAGCCGAAATTTGCTCACGCCGCGTTTATCGCGGAAACGCCGGTCGACGCGCCGGGTGACGAGGAACGGAACGTGCGGGCGTTGCGAGAATTGCTGTCCACATGAGCTCCGCAGAACCCGCGTCTCAAAAGCGAGACGTGGGGCACCCATAACCGGCAAATTCTTGCTAGCCGATTCCAGACATTTAGAATCAAATTAGTATGCCGAGAAACGAAGCCAATAAACCGGTTGCAACCGCAGCCTCCATCGAAGTTCCAAACGAAGCGCGAGGAATGTTGGTGAAAACATCCGCTCCGGCTGTGCAAACAGAGCGTGCGCCGCGGTACAACCCTGCAGAGATTGAGCCGCGCTGGCAGGCGGAGTGGGATGCGAAGCCGGAACTCTACGCGGCTGAGCCGCCCAATTGCGGGAAGCCGAAATATTATGTGTTGGAGATGCTGCCGTATCCCTCTGGCCAGCTTCACATGGGGCATGTGCGCAACTACGCCATCGGCGATGCGCTTGCCCGGCATATGTGGATGCGCGGCTACAACGTGCTGCATCCGATGGGGTGGGATGCCTTTGGACTGCCGGCTGAAAATGCGGCGCTTAAAAACAATACTCCCCCGCGCGAGTGGACGCTGGCCAACATCGCGGCCATGCGCCGCCAGATGGATCGGCTGGGCCTGAGCTACGATTGGCAGCGCGAAATCACCACCTGCCTGCCGGACTATTACCGCTGGAACCAGTGGTTCTTTTTAAAGCTCTATGAGCGCGGACTGGCGTACCGCAAGAACAGCAAAGTGAACTGGTGCGCGGAATGCGCCACGGTGCTGGCGAATGAGCAGGTGGTGAACGGCTGCTGCTGGCGGCATGAACTTGTCGCGGTAGAGCAGCGGGAACTGGAGCAGTGGTTCCTGCGCACAACGAAATACGCCGAAGAATTGTTGAGCGATCTCGACAAGCTGCCGGACTGGCCGGAGAAAGTCCGCACCATGCAGCGCAATTGGATTGGCCGCAGTGAAGGCGCGCTGGTCGACTTTACGGTTGTGCAGAACGAGAAAGATGCGCGCTCACCCCGCTTCGATCCGGTGTCGCTGAACCTGACGGAGACGTTCCAGGAAGCGGAGCCCGAGGCTGTGAAGATTGCTGTCTTTACCACGCGGATTGATACGATCTATGGGGCAACGTCGTTGCAGTTGGCCCCGGAGCATCCTTTGATAGCGAAGCTGGCTGCGCAGGATGAGGAGCTTGCCAAAAAGATCAAAGACCTGCTGGATGAACAAAAAAGAGCGCGCGAAATGGGTGTGTTGGCAGATTTGGAAAAGCATGGTTTTTCGACGGGCCGCTTCGCCACGAATCCGTTTACAAAAGAGCCAATTCCCATCTGGGTCGCGAACTACGTTTTGATGGACTACGGCACGGGCGCGGTCATGTCCGTTCCCGCCCACGACGAACGCGACTTTGAATTCGCCAAGAAATACAAGCTGGAAACGAAGATCGTCATCCTGCCGCGCCAGATCAATGATGCAGCGGGAGATCAGAAAGAACCTCTGTTGCCTTACACGGAGGAAAGCAGCCTGCTGATCAATTCCGGCGAGTTTACCGGCTTGGGATGCCAGGAGGCGCAGCAGAAAATGGCGGCGTATGCGGAGGAGCATGGCTTCGGCAAGCTCTCCGTCACTTATCGGCTGAAGGATTGGGGAATCAGCCGCCAACGCTACTGGGGAACTCCAATCCCCATGATTTATTGCCCGACAGACGGCCTGGTTCCGGTGCCGGAAGATCAGCTCCCTGTTTTGTTGCCGGAGAAAATTGAGATCACGCAGGAAGGTGGATCGCCGCTGGCCCGGGTGCCGGAGTTTGCGCGGGTGACCTGTCCGAAGTGTGGTGGAATTGCTCGGCGCGAGACGGACACGATGGATACATTCGTCGATTCCTCCTGGTATTTCTATCGCTATACGGACCCCAGAAACGATCGCGCTTCATTTGACACAGACACAGTGGCATATTGGTTCCCGATCGACCAATACATCGGCGGGGTGGAGCACGCCATTCTGCACCTGATTTATTCGCGCTTCTGGACGAAGATGATGCGTGACCTTGGGCTGGTGAAAAATGCCGAGCCGGTGGACAGGCTTTTTACCCAGGGCATGGTCATCAAAAATGGCGCGAAGATGTCGAAGTCCAAGGGCAATGTGGTTTCGCCCGACGACATGATCGCGCGCTACGGCGCCGACGCCACCCGCATGTATGCACTGTTCGCCGCGCCGCCGGACCGCGACCTGGACTGGCAGGAGGATGGCGTCGCGGGCATCAGCCGTTTTCTGGCGCGAGTCTATCGCTTTGCCACGCAGGCAATTCCGTCGGCGCTTGCGGGCCGCTCGCAGGCGATGCCGGCGGAGCTTAATCCGCTGGAGCAACGGCTGCTACGCAAGCTGCACCAGACCATCCGACGCTTGACGCAGGAGTTTGAAGGCCGCTGGCATTTTAATACGTGCATTGCCGCCATCATGGAGCTGGTTAACGACCTGACGGCGGAGGAAAGCGCAATCGGACAGCATGCTGTCAATGTGACAGCACTCTATTCCATTACGCGGAATTTGGTTTTGATGCTGCAGGCGTTCGCTCCATATCTTGCCGCGGAGCTCTGGTTGCAGATGGCGGAGAACACTCCGTTGCTGCGCGCGCGGTGGCCTGTGTATGACGAAGCGTTGGCTGCGGAAGATACGATCCAGGTGCCGGTGCAGATCAATGGGAAGCTGCGCGCGCTGATTTCCGTTCCGGTTGCGATGAGCGAAGAGGAGTTGCGGGCGGTTGTCTGGGAAGATGTGAAGGTGCAAGCCGCGATCGCAGGTAAAGAAGTGGTGAAGGTGATCGTGGTGCCGGGTAAGCTGGTCAACCTGGTGGTCCGGGCAGGCTCGCCGACTACGCCATCCACGGATGCGGCGTAGGTCCTCGAACGCGTGATTTCGATGTGAGAACCGGAATCCCAGGTCTCAGAATCGAGACCTGGGGCACCCACTGTAAGTACGATATGACAACACAGTTTAAATCCGCGCAAGGTACGGCAGTGCAAGAACCGCAATCCGTGCCTATGCGCGGCACGCAGTCTTTTTTGGGCACGCTTGCGCGTTGCTGGCAGATGCCATCGCTGCTGGGGCTTGAATTGCTGTGGAGATGGGGACTTGGGATTCCGGCGCTAGCACTGCTGTATTGGGAAACGCTGAGGATACTCTCTCAGGTTTCACTGGCGCACACGGGCATCTATCAATTTTCCTTGATCGACACGGTTGCTGCCGCGCAGATTCTTTCTGCAACCGCGGATGTGCTTCTTCCATACGTGCGCGATGCTGCGCTGTGGCTTGTCCCTGTGCTGGCCGTGGCGTGGGCGCTTACTTCCGGCTTCGGACGCTCGCTGATGCTGCACCGGTATGACCCTGCACTGCGCTTCGCTCCGTGGCTGCTGGCTGCGATGCAATTGCTCCGCATCGTGATGCTGGGCGGCAGCTTTGCACTGTGGTTTGTCTCTCTGCATTGGGCGGCATGGTCTTCGCTGGGCGGACCGGCGCCGAACCTTGTCGGCTATTTCATTAAAGCAATTTTTCTTTCGTTCGCAATTTTCTGTTTCTGGGCTGCGGTCAGTTGGGTGTTCAGCATTGCACCGCTGCTCGCATTGTTGGAAGGCACTGGAATGATTGCCAGTTTGCGAGCGTCCATGCGCATCGGCCGTGGGTCCCTGCGTGGGTTGCGGCCTAAGCTGGTGGAGATCAATCTGATCCTTGGGATTGTAAAATTAGCGTTGATCGTGCTGGCTATGGTCTTCTGCGCGACGCCTGTGCCGTTCAAGGAAGAGATCAACGGCCCATCGCTGTATGCGTGGTGGGCGCTGGTTACCATGGGATATTTCGCAGCTTCGGATTTTTTCCAGGTGGCGCGCGTGATCGGTTTTATTGAATTCTGGCGAGCGGTCAACTGTGTTCCAGCTGGATCAACCACAGGTCCCTCGACTCCGCTCGGGATGACAAATTTATGAGATAGAATCACTGCGATACACTGGGCAATACTCCATGGAAAGCTACAGCGCCCGCGTGAATCCATCCACCATCGTCATTCTCGATTTTGGTTCTCAATATACGCAGTTGATCGCGCGCCGCATTCGCGAGCAGAACGTGTATTCGATTGTGCTGCCCTGCACGACGCCGTTTGAAACCATCCAGCAGGCCAACCCGGCGGGCATCATTCTTTCCGGCGGCCCTTGTTCCGTTTACGATGCGGACGCTCCGCCGGCCGATGCGAGGGTTCTTTCGCTGGGCAAGCCAGTCCTGGGAATTTGCTATGGGTTGCAGTTCATTACCCATCAGCTTGGCGGCAAGGTGCGTTCCGCGGCGCGGCGGGAGTATGGGCATGCCGATGTTGAAATTATTCAGACCACTACTACCAGTGCGCTGTTCGAAGGGCTGCCGCAACACCTGCAGGTCTGGATGTCGCACGGCGACGAAGCGCTGGAGTTGCCCGAGGGTTTCTCTCTCATCGCGAAAACTGCGCATGCCGTGGCTGGGATTGCCGACGAAGTTCGCGGCATCTGGGCGGTGCAGTTTCATCCCGAGGTCCACCACACGCGGCAGGGAACGGAGCTGCTGCGGAATTTTCTGTTCGGCATATGCCATGTCGCGCCGGACTGGACGCCGGAGCATTTTATCCAGACGACGGTCGAACGGATCCGCGCGCAAGTTGGCGATGGCCACGCGATTTGTGCGCTGTCGGGCGGTGTCGATTCTTCGGTGGCGGCGGTCCTGGTCGATCGCGCTGTTGGCGACCGGCTGACCTGTGTCTTCGTCGATAACGGCGTGTTGCGCAAGGATGAATTCCGCAAGGTGCAGGAAAATCTTCGCGGCAAGCTGGGGCTGAATCTTGTTGCCGTGAACGCCAGTCAGCGATTTCTTTCCCAGCTTGCGGGCGTGATTGATCCGGAAACAAAGCGAAAAATTATTGGGAATGAATTTATCGCCGTCTTCGACGATGAGGCGCATCGCATTGCCCAGAAGACAGGCTCGGTGGACTGGCTGGTGCAGGGGACGTTGTATCCCGACGTGATCGAGTCTTCATCCGTGAAGGGGCCATCGCAGACCATCAAAAGCCATCACAATGTGGGCGGTCTACCGGAAACGATGAAGCTGAAATTGATTGAACCGCTGCGCGATCTTTTCAAGGATGAAGTGCGCCGCATCGGCCGCGACCTGGGAATGCCGGAAGATATTCTGCAGCGCCAGCCATTTCCGGGGCCGGGTCTGGCGGTGCGCATTGTCGGCGAAGTCACGCCGGAGCGTGTGGCGATTTTGCAGGAAGCCGACGATATCGTCGTGCATGAAATCAAGGCTGCTGGATTATATAAGGAAATCTGGCAATCCTTTGCCGTGCTGCTTCCCCTGAAGAGTGTGGGGGTGATGGGCGACCAGCGCACCTATGCTTACACCTGCGCCATTCGCGCCGTGCATTCGGAAGACGGCATGACGGCGGACTGGACGCCGCTGCCCTATGAGGTGCTGAAGCGGATGTCGAGCCGCATTGTGAATGAAGTGCAGGGTATCAATCGCGTGGTGTACGACATTACTTCGAAGCCGCCGGGCACGATTGAATGGGAATGATGTTGGACTCACCACGGGAAATAGCTAGAGCGGTTTCAGGGATACTGCAATTGAAAATTGAAGCCTGTCATTCTGAGCGCAGCGAAGAATCCAGAGGGTGATCGCAGTGTGATCCAAGCGAATATTCTCTGGATTCTTCACTCCGCTCCGTTCAGAATGACTCCAATCTAACGTCCGACTACATTAACCTTTAATCCGTTTCAGCGGTCGGCGACGGATAATTCCATACGGGTGTTCTTCGCGAAGACAACATTCTGTCCCGGCATCAACCAGCGGCGGGTTATGGATTTGGCCGCCGAGTAGAAGGCGAATCCGGCAGAGACAGTTGGCGTGACGGCCACAAATCCAACAATGCGCGCCACCAACCCGAAGCCATTGCTGTAGGCCCCGGCTTCAGCAGCGCCCTGGTCCGAGTCGAAGGAGTGGCTGGCCATCGCTCCGAGCAGCAGCGGAGCCAGAAATTTACCTTGCGCGGAGTTGGCCTTCGCGCCGCCCTCGGAATCGACAGTAAGGTTTTGGCCCTTTGCTCCCTCAACGGCGGTCATTTGTCCGTGCATTTGCTGGAGCTCGCCGCCGGGCAGCTCAATTTGCCGGAAAGTAAATCGCAGGGTTCCGTTTCGATCTAGCGACCGCGCGGGTTTTGCCTGCGTCACCAAACCCAGGAGACGTGTATTCGTCGGGAGTAGGATGCGGGTTCTCGATGCGTTGAAATACGGCTGCGTCAGTACGGCGACGATCGGATTTCCAACTTTGTTGGTTGCTGAACTGATGGTCGTTACCAGCCTTGCGTCCAGCGTGCCTGGCGGAATATGTCCCTGCGGCGGTGAAAGAGGAAATTTGGGACCGGAATTTGGATCGGGTACGGTGAGAGACTGTTCCAGTTCAGCGTCAAACTGCGTTCCCGCCCAGATGTCCTGCGGATGATAGGGAAGCTGTCCATAGATAAATTTCAAGGCAACGTCCGATTTGTGGTGTGAGTGCAGGACGTCCTCGACGCTTTGCTTTTTGGCGTCAACCTGGGTCTTGACCTGAGTTTTAACTCTGCCGGCGAGCGACTGTTTGGCTTGCGGGCCGCTCATCTTTACTACGCCGGCTGTGCGTTCGGTAGCGCTCGCGGTGAACAGCACGCGTTGTCCGTCGGGCAGTTGCAGCGCGTTGAACGTCAGCACCGGCTGCTTGAGCGGAGTGACATCGCCATCGAGGAGCGCCCATGTTCTGGTATCTCTTCGGATCGGCTGCAAGCGTGAGATTGTGCCGCTAATGATGGTATTTTTGGGCAGCACGATATGGTCGCCTGAATACACAGGATCGATCAATTTCCCGGTGATCGACTCCCCCTGGCGCATGCGATACCGTTGATCCAGCTGAATTCGCAACGGAAGGCCGACGGGAAGGACCGCCTGCTGAGGGGCCACGGAGGAAACATCATTTGCCGCAAATGGGGAAACCTGCGTGGTGGTTTGCGCAGGAGCCGGTCGCGGTTTGAGGACCGGGACCTTGCCGGTTTGAGCCGATAACGACAACGTGCCCGCCAGCAGATACGCCATGCCAACCACGCCTGAATTTTGAGTACGCAAGCCTGCCCGATGCAAAATTTCGGTTACCCCACTTCTTAAGGGTAACGCAAACTGCTGGCGGCCACGGGGACACCGACCTCGTTTTACCGGATCAATATGGAAGCGGCGATTGCTTCTACAGATTACTTGTCGGCTTTTCGTCCGCGCCGAATTCCTCGTTATCATTATTTGCGGGCATCAGCTGCTGGAAGCTGGAGATTTGCGAGCTTCCATCTTCTTCATCGCTGACATTCTGAATGCCGGCGAGGTCCTCCTCGATGAGGAGAAATCTACGAATGTAGCGCAGGGGATCGTCGGCGACAGCCATCGCTTTCAGATGGAAGCGCCAGGCATCCGGCAGGACGGTGCGGCGCGTGTGTCCTTTCCGCTCGACCACCTTCGTGGTTCCGTTCCTCAGGATTCGCGTGAATGTGTTGGTCGGAACGACGAAAGTCATCTTGCTGCCTTCCAGCCAGAACGTCTGCGCGAACTCGTGTGCAAACAGCAGCGAGTAATAGCGCCGTTGCTCGGAGAGGGCCTGCACGGACGCGTCGAAGTTCGTCCACGGCAACATCATCCGGGTTGTATACCACTTACGGAATTCGAACCCGTTGGATTTGGCCTGACGAATTAGCGCACGCAATAATTCAACTCGCGTCATCGCATACAGCTTAGTGCATAGAAATGAAGCTCGGGAGAATGAAATCGAGGGAGTGAAAAATCAGGGCAATCCAGTCGGAGGCGGATTGCCTTGATTTCGCAGCTTGCGCGAACCTGAATGGAAGCTGAAACTGGTATTGCTCGTCCAACCACTATGCATCGATCTCCGGAAATATTAGCTGACTGCTGTTCTCTCGCTGATCCAGACCTGCGCCCGCGCCGCGATTCGTGCCGGCGTGCAGCCTGGAGTGCTTCTTTGTGCTCGCTGATAGCAGCTTTCCTGCTTTCCGCACTGCTTGCTGCAGCTCCGCCTGCGTGGGCGGCTGCGACCGCCCCCAATGGCACGGACACCAATCCGTTGAACCTGACCCCTGAGGTGCAGGCCGCGTTTCAGCATTTTTACGATCTCGATTATGGGAACGCGGAGGCCGGCTTTCAAAAGATTGCCGCAGAGCATCCCACAGACCCCATGGCGGCCGATTACCTGTTGAATAACGCGGTATTTCGTGAGCTGTATCGACTGGACCTGCTCGATACAACGCTCTACGTTCAGGATGGATTTTTATCGGGCAAGCATCCGGTTGTGGAAGACATGAAGGTGCGGGCCAAGGTGGAAACCCTGTACAACAAGGCCCTCGATCTAAGCGATGAGAAATTGCGCAACAGTCCGAACGATGTGGATGCGCTGTTTGCCCGTGGTTATGCGACCAGTCTCGAAACCGTCTATGTGGGAATGGTGGAAAAGAAATATGTTCCAGCGCTGAAAATGGCATTATCGGCGCGCAAAGATGACGATGACGTTCTGAAGCTCGATTCGAAATATGTGGACTGCTATTTGATTGTTGGCGTGCATGATTATGTGCTCGGAAGTCTGGCGCTTCCTTTCAAAATTCTTGCGGGCATGGTGGGCATCCACGGATCGAAATCGAAGGGAATGAAAGAACTGCGAAACGTTGGGAAAGATGGCATCATCAATTCCGTTTCCGCTCGTACGGCGCTTGCCATTTTTCTTCGGAGAGAAGCTCAATATCCGAAGGCGCTTGAGGTGGTGGATGGCCTGCATCAGCAATATCCGCACAATTTTCTGTTCTCGCTGGAAGAGGCTAATTTGCTGAAGGATTCCGGTCAGGGAATGCGAGCGATTGCGGCCTACCAGGCATTGCTCACCCAGGCGAGCAAGCCTGGCGGCTATTATCCCGATCCGCACCTCGAGATGGCCTATTACGGTTTGGGAGAAGCAGCGCGCGGCCAGCAGCAGATTCCAGTGGCGACAAAGGCGTATGAGTCGGCGGCTGCTCAATTGACTGCTTCTCCACTAATGCAGCGGCGGGCGCATCTAAGGGCTGGGGAGATGTACGATTTGCAGGGTCAGCATCCCGAGGCAAAAAAGCAGTACGAAGCTGTTCTCGCGCTGGGAACGGAATTCAGCCAGGCCGACAGCGCCAGGAAATATGAGCAATTTCCGTATACCGGCCAGTGATGCATGGCGCTGGATGCGTAGAATGAATGCGTTGAACTGCTGAGGGCCGGGTTGCGTATCTTATGTATGTAAGCAGTGAATGCGCGGCGAAATTATCGCCACGGAGGTAGTCAATGTTTTGTCACAAATGTGGACAGGCTTTGCCTGCGGGCGCCAACTTCTGTTCCAGCTGCGGCGCACCGGCAAATGCAAATGTATTTACCGCCTCGCCTTTCAGCACGATGTACCGGCCACGCGCTCGGCGCATGATCGCCGGTGTCTGCGCGGCTCTTCATCTGCGCTACGGATGGGATCTGGCGGCCACGCGCATCCTGGCGGTGCTGTTGGGAGTTCTCCTGTTTCCGGTGGGTGAAATCGCCTACCTGGTGGGGTGGCTTTTGATTCCGGAAGAGGTCCCGTTGGTTCCGCAAGCCAACCCGATTGTGCCGAATCCGGACACTCAGCCGCGCTGAGCGCCACCCGCCGGTCAGTCTCCGTTATGATTCGATAAAGACACTTCAGGAGTGCGCTTGGATATCGAACGTGACGGGGCACGGTTATTTTCCGCCACCATGGGAACGGGGCCGGATGTTATTTTGCTGCATCCGACGCCGGTCCATCACGCCTTCTGGCTGCCGGTGGCCGAATTGCTGGCGAACCGATATCGGCTTACGCTGGTCGACCTGCGCGGGCATGGTCGGTCGACGCTGGGAAGCGGGCCGGTAACGATGGAAAAGCTGGCGGAAGATGTCCATGCTGTCCTGCTGGCGGCGAGTGTGGCGCGAGCGGCATTTGTCGGCTGCTCCATAGGCGGCTATCTGCTGTATGAATACTGGCGGCGCTTTCCGCGAGAGGTTGTAGCGCTGGCGCCGATCTGCGGCAAGCCGCAGCCAGATACCGCGGCAAACCGCGAAAAAAGACAGGATGTAATGGGTTCCGCGCGGCAGCCGGGCGGCCTGGAAATTTTTTTCGACCAGATGGCAGACACCCTGATTGGGCCGACGGCACGGCAGCGTCAGCCGGAGATCCGCAGTGCCGCCCGAGCTATGATGAATTCCGTGTCGCTCGATGCATTGCTGGCCGTGCAGCAGGGATTGATGTCACGGCCGGATTCGGCGCCCACACTGAAAACAATCGACGTGCCGGTGTGCGCCATTGCCGGGGGAGAAGACGAAATCAGTTCACCGGACGAAATGCGTGTGATTGCCGAACAGGTTCCGGGCGCGGAATTTCACGTTCTACAGGATGCCGGACACTATGCACCGCTGGAACAGCCGAGTGCAATCGCTGAAATATTGGGAGATTTTTTGAATCGACACCATCGAGAGACATTCGCAGGGCAAACCCGTTGAAATCAACTCGAACGATTGCGCCTCCAGGAGTCGCGGCACGGCCATTTCAGTATGGTGGCCGCGAGGACTGCGAATTGCTATGCGACCGCGTCTCACTGGCCCAACTGGCGCGCGAATATGGCACGCCGTTGTATGTTTACTCCGCGGCGAATATTCGTCAGCGAGTGCGACTCTTTGCGGAGGCGTTTTCCGGTTTGCGCCATACGATCTGCTACTCGGTGAAAGCCAACTCCAACCTTTCGATTTTGAGTTTGCTGGCGGAGATGGGAACCGGGTTCGACATCGTCTCCGGCGGGGAGCTGGAACGGGTGCGGCAGGCGGCGAAGTCTTCGGTGCGGCGGGTGGTTTTTTCCGGCATTGGCAAAACGGCGTCCGAGATCGACGCGGCGCTTGCCGCCGGAATTCTCGTGTTCAATGTGGAAAGTGCGGCTGAGCTGGACCTGCTGGAACAGCGGGCGCGGCATTTCGGCAAGCGGGCGCCGGTGGCGATGCGGGTGAACCCGGATGTCTTCGCCGAAACACATCCCTATATCTCGACCGGAATGACAGAACATAAATTTGGAGTGGCGATCGGCGACGCCACTGCGCTTTACCAGCGCGCCGCGCGCAGCAGATTTTTGATTCCAACCGGAGTCAGTGTGCATATCGGTTCGCAGATTCGGAGCGCCGAACCCTTTGGCTATGCATTGCGGCGGGTCAACGAGCTGGTCAGGGATTTGAAAACATCCTATGGCATCAGCATTCGACACATCGATGCAGGCGGCGGCCTGGGAATTTCCTACAAGCTGGAAGATGCCGAACAGTTCGATCCGGAAACCGCGGTGAAGGATTATGCGCAGCAGGTGCGCAGGGCGCTGGCCGGTTTTGATGGCGAGCTGTTGCTGGAGCCGGGGCGCTTCATCATTGCGCAGGCCGGCGCGCTGCTGGCGCGGGTGTTGCATGAGAAGCGCAATGGCAAAAAGACCTTTATGGTCACCGACGCGGGCATGAACGACCTGATCCGCCCGGCGCTCTATCAGGCGTACCACGCGATATTGCCTTTACGGCGGGTGAAAAACGGCAAGTCCGCCGCATTCGATGTTGTGGGTCCGGTTTGCGAGACCGGCGACTTTTTTGCCCGGGATCGCGAGATGCCCCAGGTCGCTGCGGGGGATTATATCGCTGTGCTCGATGCCGGAGCTTACGGGATGTCGCTCAGTTCCAATTACAACTCCCGCCCGCGCGCGGCAGAAGTGCTGGTGGATGGGCGCGCGCATCGGCTGATCCGCCGACGGGAGACAATGCGCGATTTGATGGCCGTCGAACGAGGTCTGCTGTAGCAGTCGCTGGTTTTCTAGCGGTTCGCCTTCGGGTTGCTCAAAATGACGAGAAGGCTTGAGTAGTGGCGGACTAGTTCTGGGTGGTTGACGGAACTTCCGCGGTGGCCATGGTGCGGATGATATCGGCAGAAGCTGTATCGGTGAGCTTCGAGACCCCGGTTGGGTTCGCGGGATACTCGCCTTCGTCCTGCTTCGGCCCCAGGCCCAGTTTGATGAGAGCACGCGAGTCGGGAGTGATCTTCGCCTGCCAACCGTTGTCGGTTTGATACTTCTCCATTGCCGCCTGGGTTGCCGGGTCCCACTGACCGGTGGGGCCGCCGTCCAGGTAATGGGCTTGGATCAAAGCCTGCTGGATTTCGATCGCCCGCTGGGAGTCCATGGTGCGTTGGCCGAGGCTTACAGGGTGACGGTGTACGGATTCGCGATGGCGCCTCGTATGCCGCGACGAGACGCGATGGACGTTGGCCTGCCGTGTGACTTCGTGCCTCGATGTGGCGTGGCGTACGCCTGCGCGGTGACCACTTGTCGCCGATGCGTGGGTCGCCGATGCGTGGATAGACCCCGCCAGACTGACAGCCAGAGCAAGGACTGCGGCGGTCACGTTGAAGCGGGTTGATGTGGTAAATGCCATGGTGTAAAAATAGACGCAAATTCAAGCAACTGCAACCTTAGAACGCGGTCCGATGATGATTTGGATGCTCCTATCGAGGTGCATGGAGGAGAAGAGACGAGTGTTATTGCTTCGTCTCTCCTCATTTCCCATTTATTCGCAATTACTTACAGTGTGTTTCCTTCATTCCTATCATTCCTATGGCAATGTTCCGCCGATATAGGTGTTCCCCATCTGCGACCGCTGTGGATCGACAATCAGGAATACTACATCGTCGCCCGATTTGAGCTTCGAGGCCGATTGCTGGAATTGTTCCACGTTCGCGATGGGCTGTTTGTTCATTTGCAGGATCACTTCGCCCGGAGCCAGTCCCTGTGCCTGTAGTCCGTCCGCAAAGGAGCCGGGACGGATGCTGCGGATGATGACGCCGCCGGTGATGCCGGCCTTCGAGGCCATTTCCGGCGGAATGTTGCTGACCGACATGCCCAGCTTGCTGGTCCCGTTTTCCTGTGGACCGTTCGTATTGCCCGAAGCGGGCCGGTTGCTGAGCGCCGCCAACATATCTTCGCGGTTAGCAATGATGACAGTGGCCGTATCGTGCTGTCCGTTGCGGATATAGCCGAGCGTGGCCTTGCTGCCCGGTGCGCGATTGGCGATGTCGCTGATCAGATCGTCGCCGCCTTTAATCGGGCGTCCGTCGATGCTCGTGATGATGTCGCCCGGTTTCAGGCCTGCCTTGGCAGCCGGGAACCCAGGCGTGACAGAACTGATGATGACACCATTTTTGAAGCCGTAAACGTGCGCGACGGCGCTCGACATGACGGCCTGGAAGGTGATGCCGATCGATCCACGCACAACCTTATGCGACGGCCCGATCAACTGGTTATAAATATTGGCGATAACGTCCGAAGGCATGGCGAAACCAATACCTTCATTGCCGGCGGACTGGGTGTAAATGGCGGTATTCATGCCAATCACCTGGCCGTCCATGTTGAGCAACGGACCACCGGAGTTGCCGGGGTTGATGGCGGCATCGGTCTGGATGAAGTGTTGAAATTCGCCGGCACCGGGGCCTTCTCCGCCATGAATAGATCGATTCTCGGAAGAGATGATGCCGGCTGTGACGGTTTGATTCAGGCCGAAGGGGCTGCCGACGGCAAGCACCCAATCGCCGATCTGGCTACCCTGGGAGTTGCCGAGCTTCACGGTTGGCAGCGGATAGTTCACATTGATTTTCAGGACGGCGATATCGGTCGCCTTGTCGGTCCCAACCAGCGTGGCAGCATGGCCCTGATCGCCTTCCGGATCTGTCGAGAGCTTGACCCAGATCTTGTCGGCTTTGTCGATTACGTGATTGTTGGTGATGATGTAGCCGCGCGGGTCGACGATAAAGCCGGAACCGAGCGCTTCACGCTCACCGCCTTCGGGAGACTCTCCCTGTGGACCCTGGGGGCCGCCGAAACCAAAGAAATGATTGAAGAAATCCTGCATCCCCTGGTTGCCTTGACCTTGACCTGGGCCCTGACCCTGGTCGGGTCCTCCCTGATCGTCCTGACCATCGCCCTCGGGGGCCTGTGATTCCGGTCCATTGTCTTCGGGTCCCCGCATGTTGCCGTGGGAACGGCTGCGGGAAGTTTTAGGAATGGAGACAGTGTTGATGTTCACCACCGCCGGGCCGACCTCTTTCGCGATCTTTGTAAAGGAGGTCGACAGGTTGACGGGGCTGGGAACCTGAAGAGGTTTGGCGTCGGAGCTATCGACCTGCGCATCTTTTCCATCGACCCCGTGGGCAAGGACCGACCCGATAAGGATGCCGGCAGACAGCGTCGCAAGAATTGCGAAGGTTAAAGTAAAGCGGCGCATGCGGAATTTATCTATCCAGACTTTCATGATATTGATCGAACCTCATTATGGATGCGGCTTGCGAAAATTTGGGTTGGGGATAGCAATTACACAGTATATCGTCTTCGTTGCAAGCTTCAGACTGGGGATTAGCCCAGGACTCATGATGTTTAGACGCGGAACTGGCGAAAAGCGTATCCAAAAATCCCGAGAATCCAAAGGAACCCCAAGAATCCCGCAATCTCAGCATGGGATTGTGGGCGTGATGACCTTGCCGCCACAGCCTTCTGCCCTCAGATTTGATTTCGTCGAACACGCTGCCGCCAGCGGGGCAGGATCTCGGCTGCCAGAATTCCAGACAGGACGAAAAGCGCGCCCAATCCGCGGCGAAGCTGGAGTCTTTCGTGGAGCACGATAAACGCAGTCAGCCACGCAAAGACCGGTTCCAGGGTCACGATGACGGCGATGTTAGTGGCGGGAATTACCTGCTGAGCCCAGATCTGAATACTGAAGGCTAGCGCGGTCCCCAGAATTCCGGCCGCACCCAGAGCAAACAGGACCACCGGGTTGGCGAGCGGACTGGTGGCCGAGAATACATGCGCCAACGCGCCGGGCGAAGGCGGTTCGGTAATCCATGCTCCGATGGTCAGAAAAACCATGACAAATCCAAGCTGAAGCAGAGAGAGCTGCTTGAAAGGAACTCGCCGAGCACCACGATCCAGCGCGATGATCTGCAGGGAAAATCCGAAGGCGCAGACGAGTGTCAATACGTCTCCCCGGTTCAGGGTTTGTAGGAGATGCAGCCAGGGTGTATGGGCAGGCGTCGTCAACAGGGCCACGCCAAAGAAAGCGAGGAGCGCACCCGTCCATGCGGGCCATTGCGGCAAGCCGCCTCCAGGCGGGCGCAGCCCCGGAAGGCTGGACAGAAGGGGGACCAGCACGACGACCATCGCGGTCAGGAAGGCCGAATTCGTTGCGGTGGTGTAGAGCAGGCCTTGTGCCTGAAAAAAAAATCCGCAGGCCATGGCGGCGCCCGCGACTGCGCCGGCGAGCCACGCTGTCCGCGTCAATTGCCGCCATTGACTGCGATAAACGATTGCCAGGCAGCTAAAAGCGAGAGTCACTCGCAGGGCGTTGAACCGTTGAGGAGCGATGTGGGCGATCGCCTCTTTGACGATGACGAACATTGTGCCCCAGAGCATAGCCATGACGAACATCAACAGATGGGCGAGAGTGTTGCGCGAGATTTTGCCGGTTGTCATTGAGGGCTGAAGGTGGTGGCTGGTTGGGTCATTTTTGATTGTTCGTGCTTATTTTGTACAGCTGCACAACGCGGTTTGTTGCCGGCATAAGCGGAGGATTTTTCGAGTTGCGGAAGAACCGCGAGGTCCTTCACTGCGCTTCGCTCCGTTCAGGATGACACCTTATCCTTGCGGGGTTTCTCTCTAAACGATCGTTTCTCTCGTCCCTTCTCTATATGTCTCTGTATGTTTGTCAAGAAAGGCCTTGGGCAAAATGGTCTAAAACTCCGCCTGCGCCAGGGCCAACAGTAATAGCAGAATGCGGCGGAGTGCGAGGTCTCTTCCCTTGGCGTCAAACCATTCCTGGCGTGTGTGGACGCCGCCTCCACTTCCTCCACTGCCGATGCTGACCGCTTCGATCCCAAGCGACAGCGGAATATTTGCGTCGGTTGAGGCGATGCGGGGGTGGCTGTGGATTCCGAGATGGCGATCGACGGCGCGCAACGCGCTCAGGATGGCGGCATTGGCTGGAAGCGTGGCGGCTGGACGTTCCCCGATGGTTTCTATCTGGAACTGAAGTCGAGGGCGGTTTGCGGTGCTCTCAGAAATCTTGCCGGCTGCGCGGTTTGCGTGTGCCACGGCATCGTCCACGGCGGCGCGGATTCTTTCTTCCAGCTTGCACAGCAGCGCCGCGTCCGTGGAGCGAGTGTCGATGCGAGCCTGCGCGCGCTGCGGGACAGCGTTGATGGCCGTGCCTCCCTCAATATGGCCCACGTTCCAGGTGGTTGGCGGAAAAGCTGGCAGTTCGATCCGACCCAGTTCCGCCAGCGCGTTGGAGAGGGCCAGGATAGGATTGGGAACCGCCGCATCCGTCCAGGAATGGCCGCCGGGGCCGGTGATGGTGATGCTGAATCGTTTGCTGCCCAGGGCCTGGTTGACGATTGTCTCCGTGCCTGCGCCATCGAGAACGACCGCGGAACGGATACGTGGGGCGGAGGCAGATTCGGTGAACAGATATCGCATGCCACGCAGGTTGCCTTCACCTTCTTCGCCTACATTGCCCACGAAAAGAATGTCGGAAGCCGGTTGCAGCCCGGCGGATTGCATGGCTGCGGCGATGGCCAGCAGCGCGGTAATTCCCGCGCAATTGTCGCTTGCGCCCGGGATAATGAGGCGGCTGCCATCCTGCACAGGATTTCCGATCGCATCGGCAGGGAACACGGTATCCAAATGCGCGGAGAGCAGCGTACAGGGTCGAAAGGTGTCGGCATCGCAGGCCGATGGCTCTGGCCTGCTGGAGCGTCCGCCGAGGCTGGAGGCGCCGCGAATGGAACCCAGCGCGTTTCCGCAGACATCGATGTGCACGTCCTGAAGACCGAGCGCGGTGAACTGTTTCGCCAGCCACGCGGCACGGGCCTGTTCGCCGAACGGCGGCGCGGGAATGGAGGCCACCCCGCAATGCCACTCGCGCAGTTTCGGCTCCTGGAGATGGAACCATTGAAACGCACGATGGACAGGAGTTTGCCCAGCCAGCTGGGTGATGGTTTGAAAGGCCGAGGTGGCGGAGGTCTCCGGCATGATAGGGAATCGATCTTAAAGATTCATTCTCTTACAGCGATTAGCATCGCATGAATGCTTCAACGCGAGGGAGGCATATTTGAAACCAACTGAGCGCCACACGATCAGTAAAGGACTTCCACCAGGCATAAGCCGTTGGCGGGGGCGGTGGGGCCGGCAAGTGAGCGGTCGCGGCCGTTGAGGATGTCCGCCATCGCGGCAGGCGCAGTCCGGCCCCGGCCTACATCCAGAAACGTGCCCACCAGATTGCGGACCATGTGATGCAGAAAGCCATTGCCGCGGACAGTGTAGGTGAGAATCTGCGCGGTGCTCTCGCCGGTAATGGGCTGTGGTATGAGATCGGGTTCCTTTAAGGCTTCCGCTGGGGAGGGAAGCGCGGCACAGGACCAATAGGATTGAGCGATACGCCGAACGTTTGATTGGATAAGGCCGGAGACGTCCAAATCACTTAGATCGGGACGGCTCAGCGAAGATCTTTGCTCCTGTAGCCGTGTTGCGCGATCTGGATCGGTGGCGGCAAAGGATGTGAAATCGTGCTCGCCCAGGATTGTCTGGGCTGCCGTCTGCATCGCCGCCACGTCGAGCGGGCAGTAGGAGCAGGTGACATAGCGGGCCAGGAACGGCGAACATACGGCGCCCTGAAAGATTCGATAACGATAGATTTTGCCTATGGCACTGTGCCGGGCATGGAAGTCCGGAGCGGCTGGTTCGGCGGCCACAACTCGGATTGCGATGGGCAGAACGCGGTTTAAGGAGTGCAGGAGATTTCGGGGAGGGATAGGAGCCTCTAAAGGAAAGCTGGCCACCTGACCCAATGCGTGGACACCAGCGTCGGTGCGACCGGAGCCCTGGGGAAGCACCCGCTCCCCTGTAACAGCGGCAATGGCGTTGGCGAGGGCTCCTTGAATTGTCGGGGTGGTCAGATGGTCCTGCTGTACCTGCCATCCGTGAAATTCCGTGCCGTCGTAGGCCAGGGTCAGTTTCCAAAGGGTTTTTCCCATGCATGTTCCATCGCATTCGCGGAAAGACGGTGCGCAGCGGAAAGCGGCCGGTCCATATCGCTGCGATATACTCTTCCTCGTCTTTCAAGGGTACATGGGGCGAATGGATTCATCGAGAATCCTTCTGGCAGCCGGGCGATGGGCCGTGGGAGAATTGAGAGTTGCTTGCTCGCTGTCATAAGTAGGGCCTTTTGCCCGAGGAATTCCGGCGGAACGATCCAGCCGGTAATCTCGTATCAATTTATAGAACGCGCAGCAGGCCGGATAAGCTTGCGATCGGAAGGCGGATTTGCGTCTCTCACGATCACAGTTATAGATTTCGCGCCAGGAGATCGAAAATTTGGAATCGGACCTCCTCCTGGCGCGTCTTATTGAAAGCATTCGTTTTGCGGAATAACACGCAGGCCACGGGACAACGACCTGGACCTGTTAACAGTACAGCGGATGGTAGAGGGAATATTGTGCGTGGACGCAAGCCGCAAGATCGATTTGCGAGGATAGGAAAGTCAATTGAAGATGGAAATTCTGGTGAGGGAAAGAAGAGGTAGGGCGAACGTGAAAATGCAGAATCTGCAAAGTGGACTGGCCGTAGGGCTGATGCTGCTAAACATTCTGGCGCCTGCGGCTGGCGCACAATCACAGTCGGCAGGGGCGGGAAGCACTGCGCAGCCGCCTACCCCGTCCCAGCAGGTACCCAACGCTCCAGCCCCCGTCTCGTCTAGGATTTCCACCCCTGCGCAACCCAACGCGACTGAGCCATACTTTCTTCGCCCGACAGATTACGACTATTCGAGAGGGAAGTCCCAGTTTCCCAATCCATTTTCCGTCTATACCGAGACCACGGTTCCACCGCCTCGTCTGAGCAATTCTTCGCTGCTCGACAACTTGTACAGGAATGGGAAGATTTATCTCAGTCTGGACGACGCAATCATGCTGGCGCTGCAGAATAATTTCGACGTTGCGATTGCGCGCTACAACCTGGATATTGCTGATACAGATCTACTGCGCGCCCATTCGGGCCTGCCATATCTGGGCGTGAATACCGGCCTGGTGACGGGCACACTGGGTGGAAGCACCAGTCCAGTGGCGAGTTCCGCGCCCGCAGCCACTACTGGCGCAACCGGATCGAGTCCCGCTGCCGCAACCACGATCCAAACCACGGGATCGGCGGGCGGCGGACCGGGCGGCACTTCGGTGGGCGCTGGTGGCGCGGGCTCCGGCCCGAATGGGATCACTTCCACTACGTTGGGTGCTGGCCCGCTGGACGTGCCGATAGAACCGCTGGACCCTGTCCTGTCCGGCAACGTGCAGTTGGCGCGATCTTATGTTCCTGAAACCTCAAAATTTCTTACCGGCGCGTTCCAGCTAAACCAGAACACAAATCTTTATAACTTCTCCTACACTCAGGGATTTTTGCCGGGTGAGACGCTGGCGGTGACTTTTGACAACACCCGCAGCACGAGCAACGCGAATTCTCCGTTCGCCAATTTCTACAGCCCATCGTTGAACTCCATATTCAACGCGCAGATTACGCAGCACCTGCTGCAGGGGTTCGGATGGGGCGTGAATGGCCGCTATATCGCAATTACGAAAAATAATCGCCGCATTACGGATTCAGCCTTCCGTGCGCAACTGCTCTACACAATCGACCAGATTGAGAACATCTATTGGGGCCTGGTCAGCGCGTATGAGGATGTGAAGGCGAAGGAAGGCGCGCTGAAACAGTCCACGCAACTGGCGGCGGATGACCAACGACAGCTGCAAATCGGCACCCTGGCGCCGCTCGACGTAGTGAACGCGAATGCGCAGGTTGCCAGCGACAAACAGGCTTTGATCAGCGCGCAAACCAAGCTGGAGTATCAGCAGCTGATCGTCAAGCAGGCGATCGCGCGCAACCTGGACGATCCTACGTTCGCCGCTGCTCCAGTGATTCCAACCGACCGAGTGTCGTTAGAGCAGACGGCTGAGGAGCAGAAGCCTGTGGAGGAATTGGTTCAACAGGCCTATGCGAACAGTCCGAATGTCGAGCAGGCATTGCTGGCCATCAAGAACCAGGAAATTACTCTGAAGTCCGTCAAGAATGCGCTGCTGCCTGTCCTTGATATTTACGGATTTTATGGAGCGCAGGCGATTGGCGGGTCGAAGAACCCACTGATTCAATGCGGACCCAATCCAGCATTCGGCGGCTTCGATCCATGCAGCGGCGTGCCGGGCTTGAATATTCCGTATGGAACCGTGCTCGGAGATCTTGTCAACAGTTCCGGCCCGAATAAGGGTGTCGGCTTCAATTTTACGGTGCCGATCCGCAATCGGCAGGCGCAGGCGCAGCAGGCCCGCGCGCAGATTGAATACCGCCAGTCGCAGATGCGCCTGCAGCAGCTTTATGTGCAGCTAAAGATGCAGGTGACGAATCAACTGTTCGCGTTGCAGAATGACCGCGCACAGGTGCAATCCGCGCAAGCGAGCCAGCAGTATGCCGTGCAGAGCCTGGATGCGGAACAGAAGAAATACCGTCTGGGTGCATCGACGACCGCGAACGTGCTCTCACAGACACGCAACTTGGAAAGCGCCGAGGACAATCTGATCGCCGCCCATACGGCATATGCGGTAGATCGCGCTGAGCTGTCGGTGCTGGTTGCCGACACGCTGGATAAATACGGCATCAGCATTACGGATGCGGCCACTGGAAATATTTCGCATGCGCCGCTGGTGCCAGGGCTTGAAGCGCCGCAGCCGGAGGCGAAGCCGGAGCCGTTGCACCCGAATGGAGCGCCTGGGGGGACTGCTGCACCGGCTCCAGACGGTGCAGCCCCGCCAGCGCCACCACCAGGGGCGTCAATCTAAAGCAGTTCAGATTGCGACTTCATAGAGCGGATCTTGCGGTTTGCCGAGGAACCGCAAAGCCTTCACGTCGCTTGGGCTTCATTCAAGATGACAATTCTGTTGGTCTGTTCTCTGTATCATCAAAGCGGATTGCAAGTTTCTGTAGTTGAATGGAGTCATTCTCAACGACGCGTAGCGGAGTGAAGAATCCAGACAATGCGGGTGAACTAGCTGCTGCCATCACCCTCTGGATTCTTCGTTGCGCTCAGAATGACGGATCTATTTTTAAATTACGGAAGCTGTAAATTCGCTTTAGGAGAGCCGCTTTAAGCCGTCTCACGCGATTTTGGCTCCAACTCCTTCGGCGCGTCGAAGAGGAAATCCTTATTCCGCAGCTCCCGAACGGTATCGCGCAGTTTGGCGGCCTTTTCAAATTCAAATCTCTGCGCCGCTTCGCGCATGAAAGTCTCCAGCTTGACGATGTACGCGTCCAGTTCTTCCTCGGAGCGAAAGTTTTCCGGCATCTCATCGACATCTTCGGTGAGGTCGGAGTATTCGGCCTTCAGTATGCCGGCCAGCGTCATATCGATGGAGCGGATGATCGAAGTTGGAACAATCCCATATTCCTCGTTGTACGCAAGTTGGATTGTACGGCGGCGGTCGGTTTCTCCGATGGCCCGGTTCATGGAGTCGGTCATTTTATCGGCGTAGAGAATGGCCCGGCCATTGATGTGTCGCGCAGCACGGCCAATGGTCTGGATCAGCGATCCGGAGGAGCGCAGAAAACCCTCCTTGTCCGCATCCAGAATGGCGACGAGCGAAACCTCCGGCAGGTCCAGCCCCTCCCGCAGCAGGTTGATGCCGATCAGCACGTCATACTCGCCTTTGCGCAAATCGCGCAGCAGGCGCACGCGTTCCAGCGTTTCAATTTCGGAGTGCATGTAGCGGCAGCGCACGCCGACTTCGGTGTAATAGCTGGCCAAATCTTCCGCCATGCGTTTGGTCAAAGTGGTCACCAATACGCGTTCGCCGTTTTTCACCCGCTCGCGAATCTCAGCGAGCAGATCGTCAATCTGGCCGCGGACGGGGCGAATCTCCACCTGCGGATCGACCAGTCCGGTGGGCCGAATAATCTGCTCCACCACTACGCCGCCGGATTGCGTCAGTTCATACGGCCCCGGCGTCGCTGAAACATAGGTCACCTGATGCGTGCGGTTCTGGAATTCTTCAAACTTCAGCGGACGGTTGTCCATCGCCGAAGGCAGGCGATAGCCGTAGTCCACCAGGTTCTGCTTGCGCGAGCGGTCGCCGTGCCACATGCCATGCAACTGCGGAACGGTAACGTGCGACTCATCGATGAACAGCAAATGGTCCTTGGGGAAATAATCGAGGAGTGTCGGCGGAGGTTCGCCGGGCAGCCGTCCGGAAAAATGCCGCGAATAATTTTCAATGCCGTGGCAGTAACCCATGGACTTGATCATTTCCAGATCGAACCGGGTCCGTTGATGGATGCGCTGCGCCTCCACCATGCGGCCCTCTGCCTCAATCCCTTTTTCCCACCAGTCCAGTTCAGCCAGGATTCCTTCGATGGCGGTCTTCTTGCGCTCCGGCTGCACGACATAATGGCTCTTTGGATAGATAGGCAGCCGCGCGTACTTCTGCTTCACCGTCCCGAACAGCGGATCGATCTGCGACAGCGATTCAATCTCGTCGCCGAACAGCTCAATGCGGTAAGCGCTTTCGTCATAAGTGGGGAAGACTTCGATCACATCGCCGCGCACACGAAACGTCCCGCGACGAAAATCGACATCGTTGCGCTCATAAAGGATTTCCACCAGCCGCCGGGTGATGTCCTCGCGGCGAATCTTCTGGCCGCACTCCAGCAGCATCAGCATGCCGTAATACGCTTCCGGCGATCCCAGTCCGTAGATGCAGCTCACCGAGGAAACAATGATGACATCGCGCCGCTCAAACAAAGATCGCGTGGCGGACAGGCGAAGCTGATCGAGCTGCTCATTGATGGTGGCTTCCTTCTCAATGTAAAGGTCGCTCGAAGGAATGTAAGCCTCAGGCTGATAGTAGTCGTAATAGGAGACAAAATATTCGACGGCATTGTTCGGGAAGAATTGTTTGAACTCGTGATACAACTGCGCCGCCAACGTTTTATTGTGGGCCAGAATCAGCGCAGGGCGGTTCAGTTGCGCAATCACCTTGGCAACGGTAAATGTTTTGCCGGAACCGGTGACGCCGAGCAGCACCTGATGTTTTTCGCCGCCAACGATGCCGCGCACCAACTCCTCGATGGCACGCTCCTGGTCGCCGCGCGGCTGATAGTCACTGACAAGCTCGAAGTCCATATGGAACTATCGTAATCTTTGACGGAAAGGGAAGAAAATGGACTCGGAACGTAGCGCCTCAACCCAGACGTTCGCGGAGCATAACGCGACCATCCTCGATCAGTTCACGCGGCGGTGAGCCGGAAATTTTTTGCCAATATCGGTCAGTGGGCGGGTGCCGACGTGCCAACATGCTGTACAGCTTTATCCACGATCACATATAGCAGCTGATTGTGGTCGGCCTTCGCCGCCTGCTTAATGTACTGGCCGGCTCTCTCGCCCGCTGCCTTGTTGTCCGGCAGGACCAGGCCGCGATTTTTGGCGGAGATTGCAGCCAGCTGCTGCACCATGTCGAAAAAGGTCTCTTCATTTCTACCGCTGAGTTGCCAGGCTTGAGAGACGGTGCTGGTGATCAGCTGCGCGTCCGTCCAGGTATGGGCGGCGGATTCGTTGGCAGGTGGAGAGATGGATGGCTTCTCGGACTGGCTGTATAGAGCCGTGCCGCCGACCGTGAGAGTGGCTGCGATGGCGAATCCAGCAGCGAGAGTGCGGAACCGTTTTGACTGGCGCATGGAAGTTTACCCTTTCACAATTGAGCTGACGAAGTTGTACCGGCCAATATACGCAATGTTCTAGTGCCGGTAATAATTGTTGTCGCGACTATTCTGGTGGGCTTGGCCAAGAACTGCGCCGATGCCCGCTCCGGCCGCTCCACCGATGATGGTTCCCTTGAGTCCTCCGCCGAATACGGCGCCCAGCACAGCGCCGCCACCTGCGCCGATCAGGGCGCCCTTGCCGGGTCCGATGCCGCCGCGGTTGCGGTCGTCATAGTGGCCGCGGTCGCCACCGTAATTACCGCCGTAGTTGCCCCCGCGATTGTCGCGGTAATTGCCGCCGCGGTTGTCGCCATAGCTGCCACCATGACCGCCCTGGCGAACCCCATTATAAAAATTGTTTTGATTATGACGCTGGGCTGTGGCGGGAAATGTGCTGATTGCTATCAGAAGCGGAACTGCGAGGAATATCTTACGAATCCTGAGCACAATGTCTCCTTAGCATGGAAAATACGCCCCGTGAGATGTAGCGAATCCACCTCGGGTTGCTGTTCTATCGCATATGGCCATAGAACACCATAACTATAGTCCCAGTAAAGGCATTAAATCCGACGGCTTGTGGATCAGCACATCCGGCGGTGCGACTTCGAGCGAGTGCGGCGAAAGCCCATAACTGCAGCCGACGGAATATGCCCCGACATTTTGTGCCGTCAGGATGTCCACATCGGAATCTCCGATCATCAGGGCCTCCTGCGGCGCGACTTGAGCTTCCCGGAGCAATGTTTCGAAGCCCAGCGGATCGGGCTTCTTCGTCGGGAAACTGTCGCCGCCATAGATGCGGAACATAAATCCGGCCAATCCAAGTGCCTCGCAGATGGCGCGTGAAGGACCGACAGGTTTGTTGCTCAACAAGGCCACCCGCGGTTTTCGAGGATGAGCGCCCAGGGCCTCAAGAACCGCATGCGCGCCATCGTAGACATACGTGTTGTCCAGCTTGTGTTCGCGATAATAGTCGAGAAAATACGTGGCTGCCTCATCCACCAGTGTCTCGTCGTCCGGATCGCCCAACGCCCGCCGCACCAACATGCCCGCGCCATCGCCGATATAGCTGGCGATAACATCCTCCGGCAGTTCATGGCGATGATAGTGCCGCAGCATCGCGTTGACGGACTGCGAAAGATCCGCGCGCGAATCGATCAATGTGCCGTCCAAGTCGAACACGATCAAGCGCAGTTGCTCGGCAGGAATTTTACGAAGCGTGAGCACCATTCATCTACTGTAAGCGATGCCCGCTGACACTAATTGGATAATCCCATGGAGTCATTCCTCGCTCCGCTCGGAATGACGGCCGTGTTGCGGCAGCCAGTGCCGGCTGCAAAGACCCACTTATTGCAAGGTAATGTTCCCCGACGCGGTATACATTTTTACCGCCGGGCCGCCATCGCGCACCGGGCCTCGAAGCACGCCATTGGTGATGTGGCCGGAGAGTGGGCTGGGTAAGGTTGAATCGATCATGCCCGCGCCGGTTTCCGCATCCAGTGAGAATTTCGCGTTGGGATCGGCCTGGAAGTGAATTGTTCCATTGTTTGTTCTCATCTCCCAATCGGAAATGGGCGACCCGCCCATTGTGAGATTGCCATTGAGCGTATTGGCACGTATTCCGCCCTTTAGATTGGTCGCGGTGATATTTCCAGACACAGCCGCAAGTTTGGCATCCGACCCGATTTCGTTTACAACAATGTCTCCGTTAACTAGCTCGGCGACCACAAAGCCGTTTACGGACTCGACATGGATAGTTCCCGCTTTACTCCTGGCGACTAAACTTGAGTTTCTGGGAACTGAAATTTCATAATCGATGTCGATGTCCGGCAGGGCATTTCCGCCGCAGGTGCTGCTGTCTCCCACATGAATTGCGGTGCCAGTCTGGCGTACAGGGGGAGTGGTGACAATCTTTTTCATGTCCTCGGCATTTCCGAACGCATGCCAGTTGCCTTTGTGGATTTTTGCGGAAATTTCAACTTTGTTGCCATCCACTCCAACCACATGGATGACGCCGGAGTTGCTGCAAACGCTTAAAGCAGTCCTGCCGTTGGCGGTGAATGTTTTCTGAAAGCCAATGTCCGCAGCGTGGGCAAGCGTTGAAGCGCAGACGAGGGCACAGGTGGAGAGAATTGCTGGGATGTGGCGCATGGGGGAAATCCTCCGAGCGAAAACCTGGATGAAAAGCTTGATGTAAGGGAAAGTTACTATTTCGCGAGGAAAACGAATAACAAAATTTAAGCGGACGGTTCCGGAAGATTACGAGTGGCCCGTGACGTGCGCGAAGGTTGCACATTGGCCCGTGACGTGCTTTATGGTTCCACGTGGAACAATTTGATCCGAAGCAGAGTCCCAGGTCCTTCCGGCCTCCAATGGACTCACGATCACCCCGCCGCATCCTGCTAGACTCGGAGGAAAATGCCGACACTGCCGCTATTTCGAGCTGCCGCAATTGTGGCGTTGATTTTATGCAACGCGTTCTTCGTTGCCGCGGAGTTCGCCCTGGTATCGCTGCGCCGCACCCGCGTGCAGCAATTGATTGAGCAGAAACGCACCGGCGCGCGCATTGTGGCTGATTTGCAGGCGAATCTGGACGATTTTCTTCCTGCTGTGCAACTGGGTGTAACACTGGCCAGTTTGACCCTGGGCTGGCTTGGCGAGCCGTTTGTGGCGCGTTTTCTCCTGCCATGGATCTCTTTCCTGCCGCACGCGCGTCTTTATGGGAGCTTGCTGGCGGCCATCCTGGCCTTTTGCCTGATCACCTATCTGGAGGTCATTTTCGGCGAGCTGGTGCCCAAGTCACTCGCGCTGCGTCAAGGTGAAAAGGTCGCGCTGGCTATCGCGGGTCCAATCTCTATTTTCATCCGCTTGACCGGCCCTGTCGTTCACCTGATGAATGCGTCGGCTGAGGTGGTGCTGCGTTTGTTTCGGCTCTCCCGCATGCCGGAGCGGACTGCCCATTCACCGGAAGAGCTGAAGCTGATCGCCACAGCGACGCGCCACATGGGACTGCTGCCGGAAAAACAGGAGATGATTATTCATCGCGTGCTCGATCTGGATACCATCACCGTGCGCGAAATTATGACTCCCCGGCAGAAAATGTTTTCACTGCCCGCCGATCTTCCGCTCGCCGAAGCCAACGCGCGGATTACCCATGTTCAACGCTCCCGCATTCCCGTGTTCGATCCCGCGCGTGGGCCTGAACATATCGTCGGCGTGGTCTATGCCAAGGACCTGGCGCGGTGGATGCATTTTCGCGCCATCATTCAGAGCACCTCGCAAAACGCTCCGCACGCGGCGTTGACGGGCGGTGAAGAGACTGAGGTACGGCTGGGCCAGTTGATGCATGACGTAATCGTCGTGCCAGAGACGAAAGCTGTTTCCGATTTGTTGACGGAGTTTCAGACACGCCGCCGTCATCTGGCCATCGTCGTCGATGAATTCGGCTCCGTTACCGGGCTAGTGACCGTGGAGGATGCATTGGAACAGATTGTCGGCGAAATGGAGGATGAGTTCGATGTGCGGGACAGCTCTATGCAGAAACTCTCCTCCGGCACGCTGGTGCTGCATGGCAACGTGACGCTGCTGGACTTGGAAACTCAGATGGGATGGCGCCTTCCGCACGACGGCGGCGTTGAAACATTGGCCGGATTTCTACTGGTGCACATGCAGAAAATTCCGGCGGTGGGCGATTCCATCGTCCACGAAGGACGCAGATTTACAATCGTCGCGATGGAGGACCGGCGCATTACTCGTGTGCGTGTCGAGCCGGAATCGGTGGAAGTACCAGGTGTCGCGGAGGAGCGAGACGCGCGCAGAGTGGCTGCGGAAAGCTCACTAAATTCACAATCGGCTGCACCGGCGGATGAGGTACGCAAACCCGCATGAACGCAGTCTGGCGAACCATCCTGAAGCGTGTGCTTCTTCTGCTCCCCGTGCTGTGGCTTGTCGTCTCCCTGATTTTCTTTCTGATCCACCTTGTCCCCGGCGACCCAGTGGAGCAGATGCTGGGCGAGGGCGCCAGCGTTTCCGATATCAGCGCGCTCCGGCACACCTACGGCCTCGATGTCCCACTCGGCACGCAATATATTCGCTACTGGAATGGTGTACTGCACGGCAACCTGGGGCATTCGATTCGTTTGAACATGCCGGTGACGCAGCTCGTGTTGTCGCGGTACCCCTACACGTTAGAGCTGGCGATTCCCGCGATTCTGCTTGCGATTCTTTTGTCGTTTCCGGCCGGCATCGCGTCCGCGCGCCATCGCGGCAGGTGGCAGGACCAATGGCTGGGTGTCACCAGCCTGTTTGGCATTTCGTTTCCGACGTTCACGCTGGGCCCTATTTTGATTCTGGTTTTCGGAATCGCGCTGGGCTGGCTTCCGGTCTCGGGAACAGGATCGTGGAAGAATTTTGTTCTGCCGACAATCACCATGGGGACTGCACTGGCGGCGATCCTGACCCGCATGGTTCGCACATCGATGCTCGAAGAACTCGGCCAGGATTACATCCGCACCGCGCGCGCCAAAGGCCTGTCGGAGCGTGCGGTGGTCTACCGCCATGCACTGCCGAATGCCATGATCCCATTGCTGACTGTTGTCGGACTGCAATTCGGCGCCCTGCTGGCGGGCGCGATCGTGACGGAAACAATTTTCTCCTGGCCGGGTCTTGGACGGCTCACCATCGCGGCAATTTCGAACCGCGATTACCCCCTGGTCCAGGGATGCATTCTGGCCATCGGTTTGACTTACGTGCTGGTCAACCTGCTGACCGACGCGCTTTATGTTGTCGTAAATCCACGTATCCGGCAATGACCGCCAGTGATCGAAAGACAAACTTGCAAAAGAAATTCGCATCTCATTCAATTACGGTCTCGTCCCAAAAGCCTCATTCAATTTCCAGTCCGCGAAGGATGTCATACTGGAATGTCCTTTGGTCCTCTCGCTTGAGGGGAGAGGTCGGTGATTCACTCGTGCTGTCTTCCCGGAAACAGGATGACGCCATTCGATAGCGGACTTGGAGCGGATTTGTAGATGGTGTAGCCGTTCGAGTGGTTCTGAACCCTTCGGCTTTTCTCAATTACACTCCGCGTGGTGGAGTGAGGAACACAGACAATGTGAGCGATAGCATTGCTGCTGTCACCTCTGGATTTTTCGTTGCACTCAAGAATGACAGGCGTCGATTTGAATACAGCATCTGTCAATCCGATCTAGCAGGAGCAATGCATTGAGGTTCATCGATTTGGAATCAGTGCGGTCATCCAGTTTGTTTGGATTCATGCAGGGACATCTTAACCCGCATGCGCTCGCCCTGATGATGAACCATGCCCCAGGTGATCCAGGTTCTAGCTGGTTTGAGAATCTCTTCATCTCATCGACCAGCATTTTTGCTCCCCGATCTGTTCCCGCGCATGAGATCTTTCGTCTTTCCATCTTCGTGCTGATCGTGACCGGCGCCATCTGGCTGACGGTCACCGGATTGCTGCTGCATGTCATCATCCGCTATCGTCAGCGGCCTGGAGATGATGAGCGAGAGCCGGCACAGATTTACGGCAGCAACCAGATCGAACTCGCCTGGACGGTCATCCCCATCCTTATTGTGGTCGTGCTGTTTCTTTCGACGGTGCGCGTCATCTTTGTCATCCAACATTCAAAGAAGCCCAAACAGGCATTGACTGTTCAGGTTATTGGACACCGATATTGGTGGGAGTTTCGCTATCCGGATTATGGCATCGTGACGGCGAACGAGTTGCACGTGCCGGTTGCGAACGATCCGAAACATCCCACGCCTACCTACCTGAAGCTGGCCACCGCCGATGTCGATCACAGTTTCTGGGTGCCGCGCCTGAATGGGAAACAGGACATGATTGCGGGCCAGGTGAATGACATGTGGATTCAACCGGAAGCTGACGGCATCTATCTTGGGCAGTGCGGCCAGTATTGCGGAGAGGAGCACGCCAGAATGCTGATTCGGGTCTACGCGGAATCTCCGGCGGAATTTCAGAAGTGGATTGCGAACCAGCAGAAGAACGCCGCACGGGATCCAGGCGTGGCCGAGGGGCGGGCAGTTTTCGAGCAAAACGCCTGCATCAACTGCCACGCGGTGAAAGGCACAGTGGCAAACGGCCGCTTCGGTCCCGACCTTACGCACCTGATGAGCCGCGCCACGATTGCTGCTGGAGCGCTGCCGAATACGCGAGACAATCTTGAGAAGTGGATTAAAGATCCCGACGCATATAAGCCCGGCTGCCTGATGCCCGCGATGAAGTTGAGTGACAAGGACGTCGACCAGATCACGTCTTACCTTGTAACGCTGCACTAACACTGGAGGGTGGACGGAAGTCTCGCCGCCGGTTCGGAGTAAGGAACGGATTTCATGGCTGATTCCATACCGCTTTCGGGGGCAGTCGATCTCACGCCCAAAGAGAAGCATCGCCGGTTGTATCTGGAGGTGATGCACGAATGGATCGTGACCACCGATCATAAGAAGATTGGATTGATGTACATTGCTGCGGCGCTGATGTTTCTCGCAATCGGCGGTATCGAAGCACTCTTGATGCGAATCCAGTTGGCTGTACCGGAGTCGAACTTCCTCTCTCCCGAGCACTATAACCAGATATTCACGCTGCATGGCACGACCATGATCTTCTTCTTCGCCATGCCGATTCTGTTTGGGTTCGCGAATTATCTTGTGCCGCTGATGATCGGCGCCCGTGACATGGCATTCCCGCGCTTGAATGCCTTCAGCTTCTGGATATTTTTGTTTGGCGCATCCCTGCTGTACTACAGCATCGTTGGCGGAAAGGGTGTCTATGGCGGTTCCGGAATTCCGGATGCCGGTTGGTTTGCCTATGCGCCTCTAACTTCCAAGGCGTTCTCACGCGGATATGCCAGCGACTATTGGGCGCTTGGAATTCTGATCAGCGGCATCGGCACCATCGGCACCGCACTCAACATTGTCGCGACCACGATCTGCATGCGTTGCAAGGGCATGAGGCTGAACCGCATGCCATTGTTCGTCTGGTTGATGCTGGTCACCTCCGTAATGGCTTTGGCCGCCATTTCGCCCCTGTCCGCAGCACAGATCATGCTGTTGATCGACCGATTCCTGGGCGGGCATTTCTTCGATTCGCAGGCCGGCGGTTCGTCGGTCCTCTGGATACATTTCTTCTGGATCTTCGGCCACCCGGAGGTCTACATCCTGGTGCTGCCCGCCTTTGGATTCGCCAATGAGATCATCCCGGTGTTTTCCCGCAAAGCAATCTTCGGTTATCCGGCGATGGTGGCGGCGTCGGTTGGCATCGGCTTCATCAGCTTTACCGTCTGGGCCCATCACATGTTCACGGTGGGGATGGGAGCGGCCGCCAATACAGCATTTGTGCTTTCGACGATGATTATCGCTGTGCCGACCGGGATAAAGATATTCAACTGGCTGGCAACCATGTGGGGCGGAAAAATACGCTTCACGGTTCCGATGCTATTCTGCACCGCATTTGTTTTTCAATTCACGCTGGCCGGACTTACCGGGATTATGTTGTCGGTTGCGCCGTTCGACTGGCAGCTGCACAACTCCTATTTTGTCGTCGCGCATTTCCACTACGTCATCGTTGGTGGGATACTCTTCTGCCTCTTCGCCGCCTTCTACTACTGGTTTCCGAAAATGACGGGCCGCATGATGAATCGAACGCTGGGCAGATGGCATTTCTGGCTGTTCGTGATCGGCTTCCACATGACGTTCGATTTTATGCATATCCCCGGCCTGCTGGGAATGCCGCGCGAGGTCTATACGTATGAGCCGGGCCATCACTGGGCGATCTGGAACATGATCGTCACCGTAGGAGCCTTTGTTCAGACGATTGCGGTCATCCTATTCGTGGTCAATCTTGTTCTTTCGCATTTTCGTGGCAGGCTGGCCGGCAACGATCCATGGGATGCCTGGACGCTCGAGTGGGCCACCACCTCTCCGCCGCCCGCCTACAACTTTGCCGACGAGCCCATGGTCCGCAGCGCGCGACCACTGTGGGACCTGAAGCATCCCGAGGATCCGGACTGGAAGTACGAGTTCGATACCGAGAATGAGATGGCCGCCCAATGACGACGATCCCGTTTACCTGCGACCCGAAGGACAATCCCTGGGTGTTGCCGTATCGAGGCACGGTGGGGATGTGGAGCTTGATCACGGCCGAGTCGGCCATGTTCCTGATCTTCGTTGTGGCCTATATTTTCTATCTCGGCAAGAGTCTCAGCGGCCCCGCGCCGAAAGATGTTCTTGAGCCGCCCATATTCATCACCGTATGTCTGCTGTCGAGCAGCATCACCGTGCACCTATCGGCCATGGGTTTGCGCAAGCGCAGTCAGGCAGGTTTCCTCGGCTGGCTGGCAGCCACAATATTGCTGGGAATAATTTTTCTGCTGGGGACTGCCCGGGAATGGCGCGATCTGATTTTCAACCGGGGTTTCACCATTCGTACCAACCTGTTCGGCACGACGTTTTATTCTCTGGTTGGGTTGCATGCGACCCACGTGATCGTCGGATTGTTGATGTTGAGTGTCGTGCTGCTTCTCGGATTGTTTGGCAAGGTCGGCGAAGATCACTACCACCACTACCACACGCTGTCTCTTTACTGGCATTTTGTAGATGCCGTGTGGGTGATTGTTTTCACCGTCGTTTACATAGTTGGAAGATGACAGAAGACAAGCGATGAACAAAGAGACAGAAAGCTCTCAGCAATCGAGCCACATGGTGCACTTGCCCGCGCCGACCGCTTGGCCGATTGTGCTGGCCCTCGGCATTACGCTGCTTGCCGCGGGGATGGTGACCAGCTGGGCGATCAGCGCGCTGGGTTGCATCCTGATCGTTCGCTCCTCGATCGGCTGGTTCCGCGATGTTCTACCCCACGAGCGGCACGAGGATGTGCCGGTAACGACCGAAGTGATCGAGATTAAAAGCAAGCGGAGGGACGTGGCGCGCCTGCCTGTTTCGGAGAAACACAGGAAAATTCTTCCAGTCGAGAGATATACGCTGGGCGCTGGAGTGCAGGGTGGCCTCGCAGGCGGCATTGCGATGATTGCACCCGCCACCCTCTATGGATTGATCCGCTATCACAGCATCTGGTACGCGCCGAACCTACTGGCGGCTGTCGCAATTCCGAACTGGGCGTACAGAAGCACGGCATTTCTGACTTCTTTTCATCTGGAAGGCTTGCTGGTGGCCGTGCTCGTCCATGTTCTCGCCTCCGTTCTGGTTGGGCTTCTCTATGGGGCCATCCTGCCCATGTTTCCATGGGAACCGATTGCAACCGCCGGATTTCTGGCGCCCATCTTCTGGACCGGGCTTTTGTACGGCACGCTGGAGGTGGTGAGCCCGAAGTTGAATCAACGTATCGACTGGCTATGGTTCGTCGCTTCGCAAATCGCTTTTGGCCTGGTGGCTGGTTTTGTCGTCAACCTGCACGTTCGGGTCCGCACCCATCAATATCAGTCGCTGCCTTTTGCCGTGCGCGCCGGGATCGTGTCGCAGACGGAAGAACAGGAATATAAGGAGGACCGCCCCCAATGAAGACAGGTTTCATGGGAGCGGCGATCGCGGCAGCCTTGCTGGTTTTCGCCGCCGTTGGCTGTAGTCGTTTGCCGGGAAAGCCTGGGTTTCGTCCGGAGACGATGCGGCCGGACCAAACCCATGACTTTGCGGTCCTTTACCAGAGCAATTGCTCCGCGTGCCACGGAGATCGCGGCCGGAACGGGGCGGCACTCCCGCTCGACAATCCCGTCTATCTGGCGTGGGCTGGGCACGATCGCATGATTGGGATTGTTTCCAACGGAGTTCCACATGGGTTGATGCCTGCGTTTGGCCAAGGTGGAGGAGGGTTGCTGACGAACCGGCAGGTGCAAGATATCGTCAGTGGAATGATTTCGCATTGGGGAACACCGGGCATTCTGAACGGAGCGAATGCGCCGGTTTATATGTCAGCTTCCAAGGGAGATGTAGAACAAGGAAGGGCCGCGTTTCAGACTTATTGTGCACGCTGTCATGGAGCGGATGGGGAAGGCGTCTCGCCAGAAAATTCAGCGACGACACATTCTCCTGGAGCCGAGAAAGCAGGTTCTGCGGTGGGGTCCATCGCCGATCCGACCTACCTTTCACTCATCACCAGCCAAGGGCTGCGCGACATTATCGTCTCCGGGCTGCCGGGAGAAAACATGCCGGACTGGCGTGGAGATGTGGTCGGCAAGCCGATGACAGACAAGGAAGTCACCGACATTATCGCGTGGCTGGTGTCGCACCGGATGCAGTTTCCGGGCCAGCCATTTCCCGCGAAGCAGCAACACGGGCAGCAGGAATCGGCGAGGAGCGGCGCTCCATCCGCAAAGGAATCCGAAGGAAGGAGTCAACGTTGAACAACCCGTTGAAAGACCCGAGTGAGTATTCCCGGCGAAAATTTCTTTTCAAGGTCGCTCTGCTGGCGAACGGTGCCGTCGGTGTCGTTCTGGCGGTGCCGGTGATCGGATATCTACTTGGTCCAGTTTTCAAACGTGGCACCAGCTATAACTACTGGGTGCCGGTCGGAAACCTTCAGCAGTTTCCTCCCGGGGAAACCCGGCTGGCGCAGTATCGCAATCCCGACGGCACCCCGGCCGATGGGCAGACGAGGAACCTGCCGTGCTGGGTGCGGCATATTGCGAACAATGAATTTCAGGTTTTCGCCATCAACTGCGCGCACATGGAATGCCCGGTCCACTGGTTTCCGCAATCCAAGCTGTTTATGTGCCCCTGCCACGGCGGCGTCTACTACCAGAACGGAGCGGTTGCTGCCGGACCTCCTCCGCGCGGGCTGTATGAATACAAACACAAGGTCGTCGGCAATCAGTTGATGATCTGGGCAGGCGAGTTGCCGACGTTGTCCACGCAGGCCAGCATCGCCACGCCGGGAAGTTCGCCATGTCTGGGTTAAAACAAAAAAGCCTCGCGCTCTACCACTGGTTCGACCGCCGTCTCGGGCTGGCAAAGCCCATCACCGAGGCTGCCGAGCATCCCATCCCCAGAAGCAGCGCAAGCTGGTGGTATGTCTTCGGCAGCGCGGCGACGGTCATCCTGATGTTGCAGGTGATGACCGGCATCCTGCTGGCATTGGTCTATACGCCAACCGCGCGGGATGCGTGGAACAGTCTGAATTTTCTGAATCACGGCCTCACGCTCGGCTGGTTTTTGCGCGCGCTGCATGGATGGGGATCGGACTTCATGATTGCCATCGTGCTGATCCACATGGCCCAGGTGTTCACGTTTGGAGCCTACAAATATCCCCGCGAACTCACCTGGATTGTCGGCGTGTTTCTGCTCCTGATGACGCTGGGCATGGCCTTCACCGGCCAGGTACTGCGCTTCGACCAAGATGCTTACTGGGGCCTGGGGATTGGCGCATCCATCATGGGGCGGGTGCCATGGATAGGAGATGGCCTTGTCCATCTGATGCTGGGTGGCCCAACCATCGGCGCGGCCACTGTCTCCCGATTTTTTGCGCTGCATGTTTTTGTGATTCCCGGCATCCTCATCGCGCTGGTGGGTGTGCATGTCTGGATGGTCCTGCGCCTCGGCATTAACGAGTGGCCGATGCCCGGCCGCCTGGTGCGGAAGAGCACCTACGTTCAGGAGTACGAGGCGGAAATCCACAAGGATGGCATCCCCTTTGTTCCGGACGCAGCGTGGAATGATGCTCTCTTTGCGGCGGCCATCATCCTGGCAATTATGGCGTGCGCGTTTTTCTTTGGTCCGATCGGACCCGGTGGACCGCCCGATCCGACGATCATTCAAACCGTTCCCAAGCCAGATGTTCCGTTCCTCTGGATTTTTGCGCTGTTTGCATTGCTGCCTCCGAAACTGGAGACGCCAATCATCTTGATCGCGCCCATCGTTGCGATCCTGGCGATGCTTGCGCTGCCGCTCTATGCGGGAGAGGGAGAGAAACACTGGTCGCGTCGTCCGATCGCCGTGCTGATGCTGATGGTGATCGCCGTTTCGATTTCGATCTTCACCAGGCTGGGGCAAACAACCCCGTGGAGTCCGGTCATGGATGCCTGGAGCGCGGATGCGGTACAGCCGAAGTTTCTGAAGGGAAGGACGCCATTGGAGCGACAAGGCGCACTGATTTTTCAAGAGATGCAATGCCGCAATTGTCATTCGCTCCAAGGGGTTGGCGGTGAGCGCGGACCGGAATTGAGCGGGGTCGCAACGCGACTGACGGAGAGCCAGTTGATCCGCCAGGTGCTACAGGGCGGCGGCAATATGCCTGCTTACGGCAGCGCACTGAATCCCCAGCAAACGACTGCGCTGGTGCGCTTTTTGAAGACACTTAACGGCAATCAATTGCCGGCCCAGGAAGACTCTCGCAGGCTGCTGCATAGCGAATCGATGCAAGCCGCGCAAGGAAGAAAGTAACGGCATTGCCATGGCCACAGAAACGCAGGCTATTCTCGCTGCCTGGTCGCCGCCTTTCGGGCTGACGGCCACCGTCATTCTCGTTTCAGGGATTTATGTTCGCGGTTGGAATGCCATTCGCAAAACCAGGCCGCTCTATTTCAGCAATGCGCGTCTGCTTTCTTTTTTATGCGGAATGCTGGTTCTCTGGCTGACGATTGCCTCTCCGCTTGATGGTTTCGCGGATGTCCTGCTCAGCGCCCACATGGTGCAACACTTTCTGCTGATGTCGGCTGTGCCGCCGTTGTTGCTGCTCGGTGCGCCTGTGGTTCCGCTGTTGCGCGGAGTGCCGCGCTGGGCAATTAAGAAATTTGTAGGGCCGCTCATCGCGTGGCATTTGGTTCGTGCGGTTGGAGATTTCCTTGCTGCTCCCGTTGTCGCGTGGCTCTCGTTCAATCTTGTTTTCCTATGCTGGCATTTGCCGAGAGCGTATGACTTCGCGTTGCGTCATGAAAACGTGCATGATTTTGAACATATTTGTTTTCTGATGACAGCATTACTTTTCTGGTACGTAATTCTTCATCCCTGGCCGAGCCGGATTCACTCCAATAACTGGATGGTGTTGCTATATCTGCTGTCAGCGGACATCGTGAACACGGCGCTTTCGGCGTTTCTTGCTTTCTGCAACCGGCCGGTTTATCAGTTCTATATCGTCGGCCCAAATCCATTTCACATCTCGCCGCTGGAAGATCAGGTGGCGGCGGGTGTCATCATGTGGGTGCTCAACTCCATCGTGTTCCTGGTGCCTGCGATGCTGCTGACAATGCAGTTGGCGGGTTCAGGCCCTAGACAAACGCGCGACAGATCCAACATCGCCGTCGGCACTCTTTCGGTGTAGAGCTGTTTCCCTCTTTTGGTTGGGACGGAGATGTCGTCCTGAGCCGAAGTAAAGGATCTTGTGGTCTGTTCGAACCACAAGATCCTTTACTTCGCTATGCTCCGTTCAGGATGACAAGCTTTATGGTTTCGCTATATAGCAACTGGAGAATCGGCCGGTGCCCCATGCTTCGCAGCTTCATCGCGAAGGGTGGGATGCTGGGTTCGGAACGACCGTTTCAAGAAAATAGAAATTTCCGGATGCCGATGCCTTAACGCCGCTAAGCCTGCGATTGTAGATCACTACAGAATCCAAAAACCACAGCGGCAGGCTCGGCAGATCCTCAGCAAGAATCTGCTGCACGCGTCTATAGGCCGCTCGACGCTTTTCATGGTTGTCTTCTGTAGCCGCAAGGTTGAGCAGTCGGTCCACTTCAGGATTCGAATAGCCTCCGCGGTTAGCCCCGCGCGGCGGGAAGCTGGCGGAGGCGAATGCATAGCGGAAAATATCGGGGTCCTCATTGCCGCCAATCCAACGCAGTCCGTAGAGACCGAACGCGCCGTGCGTGATGTCGGAATAAAATGTGGCGAATTCAAAACTGCGCACGTCGAGCGCAATGCCCACCGCGCGTAATTGTTGCTGTAGAGCCATCGCCAACAGGCGGGTTCCTTCATCGTTCGATGTCTTCATTTCCAGATGGAAGCGGATGCCGTCGCGCCCCGGTTTATATCCCGCCGCATTTAGCAGGCTTTGGGCTTCCCGGGGAAGGTAGTTGTAATTAGTCACATCTGCGCTGTAAGCCCAATGGTTCGGCGGCAATAAGCTGTCCGCGGGCCTCGCCTTATCGCGCAAGAGTGTTGCAACAATCAGTGGACGGTTTATCGCATATGCAATGGCGCGCCGCACGCGAACGTCTCGCAGGTAAGGATCGCGCAGATTGAAGGTGAGATATTGCACGATGGTTCCAGGAGCCGATGCGATCGCAAGATTTGGGTCGCGGCGCATGGACCAGGTCATGTCCGGGGTGAGCGCGTTCTGCGCCACGTCCGCCGAGCCTTTGCGCAATTCGAGCGCGCGCGTTGTGCCGTCGGGGACCACGTTGAATTGCAGTCGGTCGATTTTCGGCACGCCCTGCCAGCTATATGGATTGCGCTCGAGCACAACTTCTTTGTCCACCTCCTGGCTGACGAAACGGAACGGCCCCGTGCCGACAGGATCACGCTGAAAATCGCTCCCGCTGCCATAGGGAACAATGCCAAGCGCTCCGTCGGAAAGGTTCCACAGCAGGGATGCATCGGGCTGACGCATGTGGATCACGACCGTCTCCGCATCCGGCGTTTCGATATCAGCAACGTTGCGGTAAGCTTGATATTTCGCGGTCAAAAGCGTGTGGTTCAGCATCGAATCGATCGTCCACTTGACATCGCGCGACGTAAATGGCTGGCCGTTCTGAAATTCAACTCCGCTGCGCAGATGGAAAATATAGGTCAGCGGATTCGGCATTTCCCACGAGGTGGCAAGGTCCGGCTGAAGATTGAATTGCTTATCTTTTTTCAGTAGCGAATCGAAAATCAGTTCGTCAATATGCTCCGACTGTGCATCGGTCCCGATGCGCGGATCGAGATTTGTCGGACTGCTTTCAATCACCACAGTCACGGTGTTCGGATCGGCCTGCTTCTGCTCGCATCCTCCAAGAACGCAGAACGCGCAGAGCACGGCAATCAGCGGGAGTCGCCCCGTCAGGATACGGGCGCAGCGAAAACTCGCTTTATGCATACGTGATTTTTCCTAGAATGACGGCGCGTTGCGCACCCGTCGCACGCGGCAGATTCCCCGGCAGGCGATGCCATGTCTGATACGCCAGCAGTGCAAATGCCATCGCCTCTTTGGCCGCGACCGGCATGCCGAAGTCATCGCTCGTTTGGATAGCAATATTTCCAAACGCCGCCAATTCTATGCCAATCATTTTCATTAGTGCCAGATTTTTCGCGCCCCCGCCGGCAACGATGTAATCTGTGGGCGCTTTCCGCAGCGCAGGTTGCACGAATTGCTTCCACGCCACGCCGATGCTGCGAGCCGTCAAGGCTGTTGCGGTCGCGACCGCGTCTTCGTCTCGCTTGCTGTGTTCACGGCATCGCGCCAGAATGCGCGCGGCAAATTCGCGTCCGAACTCCTCCCGACCGGCGGACTTTGGCGGCGGCATCTGAAAAAATCGATGCGACAGAAATTCCCGCACAACAGATTCCAGCACTCGTCCGCGTGAAGCCGTTGCGCCACGTGCGTCGTAGGGTTTGTGAAAACATTCCATGGTAATGGCGTCGATGACCATGTTCGCAGGGCCTGTGTCGAAGGCAAAAACATCTTCGGGCGAAGCGTTCGCCGAGACCACAGTGAGATTTCCGATGCCACCCAGATTTTGCAAAATGCGATTGCGCTTTGGATGATGGAATGCAAAGTAATCGAGCAGGGGAACCAGAGGTGCGCCCTGACCCCCGGCCGCGAGATCGGCAGGCCGGAAGTCCGAAACAACAGGCATGCCAAGCCTGGCGGCGATCACAGAGGCTTCTCCCATCTGCCAGGTACACGCCACATTGCCACCCAGAGTACGCCTAGCAATGCCCTGGTGATAGATTGTCTGGCCGTGGCAACCGATCAGATCGAGATGCATAGGATGCTTTTGCAATGCAGTCTCGACAGCGTCTGCATAGAGCTGGCCCAATCGCCAGTGGAGCCGCGAAAGCTCCGCTACCGACTCGCTTTTACCGTTCATCATCTGCAGCACCCGCTTGCGGACCGTGGCTAGATAGGGCACAGATACATGGGCCAGCAGTCGAAGCTTCGGTACATCGCGGGATGTGGTTTGCTTAGCCGGCGTGATGCGGACGAATGCGACGTCGATGCCGTCCGCGGAGGTGCCGCTCATGATGCCGGCCACGTTCATCGCCTGCATTTTGGTTTGCGAAAATTCGCGGACGCGAGGTTTTGTCATTCGGTATTCCTCGCCCGTGCCAATGCAATCTTTTCTCGCAAACGCTGCTGCGCCTCTTGCAGCTTTTTCAATCCGGCCGGGGAAACCGGCCTCGGCAGCAAACCTTTGCCGAGTAACCGTTGCTTCCTTTTTTCGACTCGCGCTGCTGCCGCGTTCACGCAACGCGCGAATGCGGGTGAGCCTTCCGCTTCCCGTAACAATGCTTCGTGCGTGAGAAGTACCCGGTCGGCACGGTGGCAGATTTCGAGCAGATCGGTTCCCGCGGCCATCGCTTCAATGGCCGCTTCTTCTGGTGATGTATGGTTGAGCACTCCACCCATCTCCATGTCGTCGGAGATCACCAATCCGCGGTAGTGGAGCTTGCCGCGCAGCACTTCATCGATCCAAAAGCAGGAGAGAGACGCGGGCGAGAGTGGCCGCTCGATCTCTGGATACGCCGCGTGATTCACCATGACGAGCGGCAGTTCCGCAGCCAGCGCACGATAAGGTTTCAGATCCTGGTTCCAAATCTGCTCCCAAGTGCGCACGATGCGCGGAGTGGCATGGTGGGAATCCAGCGTGCCGCCGCCCAGCCCGGGGAAATGTTTGCCACATCCTAGAACTCCATGTTGCGCTAGCCCGGCGAGAAATTCTCTGGCGTACGCAACCACCTTCTCAGGATCGGCGGAAGCTACCCGCGTGCGCATCACGGTGAGCCCGGCGGCTAACGCTAGATCGAGCACCGGAGCCAGATCGACGTTGAAGCCCAGCGAATGCAGTGCGCGCCCAACAAAAGCGCCGTGCTCGCGGAAGAGTGTCGGCCTGTTTGTCGCGGCGACTTCGGCGGCAGCAGGTGTCGGGCCGATCAGGTCGCGCAGGCGGTCTACTGTACCGCCTTCGAGATCGATACAGCGAAAAGATGGCTGTTGCAGCGCCAGTTCAGCCTGTCGGAACAGCGCATGAATCTGAGCGGGAGATTCGATATTCCGGCGGAAGAGAATCAATCCGCTGGGGCGGAGACTGCGCAGCCACGCCGTTTCCAGCGGGGTAAGTGAAGTTGCTTCCACGCCGACAATCAGCAGTGAGCCGACTCGATGACGCAGTGCCGTGGCTGCTTTCATGCCTCGTGCAGTCCTGTGGAAGGCATGCCCTCGCGGACTTCCTGCTGTAGCTGCTGTAACAGATTCAGTGCTTGCATCGGTGTCAGAGCATTCAGGTCGAGTGCATGAATCTGATCGACGACACGTTGGGAGAGCGGCGTGAACAAGGTCATCTGCAAATCGGCCTCGCGAGGATCGCGGCTCGATTCTATTTCCCGTTTCTCGGCACGTTCGTGCTGGCGCAAAATTTCCCGCGCCCGCACGAGGACCTCGCGCGGCAATCCAGCCAGCCGCGCCACTTCGATTCCATAGCTCTTGTTGGCGGCGCCTTCCTCAATGGTGTGAAGAAAAACAATTCCCGAGGGATTTTCCTGGACCGTGACACGCAGGTTCTTCAAGCGCGGCAGGTGTACGGAGAGCATGGTTAGTTCGTGATAATGCGTTGCGAATAAGGTTCTTGCGCCGAGCACTTCATGTAAATGTTCAACTGTAGCCCAGGCCAGAGACATACCGTCGAAGGTGGCGGTGCCGCGGCCCATCTCGTCGAGCAGGAGCAGCGATTGCCGGGTCGCGGTGTTCAGGATGGTCGCTGTCTCCGTCATCTCTACCATAAACGTAGAGCGGCCCTCGGCCACGTTGTCGCTGGCGCCGATGCGCGTATAGATGCGGTCGACAACCCCGAGGCGCATTCGTTGCGCCGGAACAAAGCAACCCATTTGCGCCAGGATGACCAGCAGCGCGGCCTGTCGTAGATATGTGGATTTGCCGCCCATGTTAGGGCCGGTAAGCAGCAGCAGGCTGGGGCCTTCAGTATCTAGATAGAGGCTGTTCGGAACGAAGCGGCCTTGGGATGCCTGCTGCATATGCCATTCAATCACCGGGTGGCGCGCCGCGAGTGCTTCAAAAGTTCCCGAGCCATCGACCTCAGGCCGCACATAGTTGCGTGCCGCCGCGAGATGCGCAAAGCAGGCGAGCAGATCGATTTCTGCGATGGCCTCGGCGGTGGCGCGAATCCGCGCGCTGGCCGAAAGAATGGTCTGGCGAAGTTCTAGGAAGATGCGGCGCTCGATCTCGAGGCATCGCTCCTGCGCTCCCAGCACGCTGCGTTCATACTCTTTCAGTTCTGGAGTGGTGAAGCGTTCCGCGTTTACCAGCGTCTGTTTGCGTTCATAGTCCGCGGGAACGCTTTGCAGGTTCGATTTTGTGATCTCAATGTAGTAGCCGAAAACGGAGTTGTAGCGCACCTTGAGCGACCCGATCCCGGTGCGTTGCCGTTCCCGTTCTTCAATAGCGGCGATGGACTGCTTGCCGCTTATGCCGAGCGCGCGCAGCTCATCCAGCTCCCGATCGACGCCGTTGGCGATGACGCCGCCGTCTTCTAAATGCACAGGAGGCTGTTTCGCCAGGGTGGCGCAGATCGCTTGATGTAGGTCAGCCAGGCAATCGAGCGATCCATGCAGACGCCTCCATACGCCGGAGTCGAGATGCGTCAATTGTTCGGCCACAGCCGGAAGCTGGCCAGCGGAACTGCCCAGCGCCAACAGATCGCGAGGGCCCGCACTATCAAGGGAGATGCGGCTCAATAGCCGCTCCAGGTCGAGGAAATTCGCGAGGCTTTCCCGCAATTGCTCGCGCTTTCGCAGGTCGATATGCAGCTCGGACACGCCATCAAGCCGTTCGTGGATCGAAGCCAAATCTAGCAGCGGGCGCAGAATCGTTGCGCGCAATTTCCGCTTGCCCATCGGCGTTAAACACTGATCGAGCGTATGGAACAGCGTGGTGTTACGCCGTGCATCGGACATCAGCGGCTCGACCAATTCCAGATTGCGCACAGTCACGGCGTCAAGTTGGAGACAGCCACTGTGCTCGTAGTAACGCACACGGTCGATGTGTTCTAACTCTCCGAGTTGCGTGGCACGCAAATAATGCAGGATGCCGCCGGCTGCGACAGCTGCGACTGTGTGGCCTTCCAGGCCGAAGCCTGCCAGCTCCCGCGTGCCCAGGTGATTTTCGAGCAACGGAATGGCATAGTCGGCGGTCAGAACCCAAGCGTCTAAATGTGTCGTGGTGCGCGAGCGAAAGGCGTCTTCAAACTGCTGGAACAAAGCGACCGGCATATTGGCTTCGTCCGTCAGAAGGATCTCCGCCGGGGCCACGCGCGTCAATTCATCGCAGCATTGCGCCATCGCATCGCGTGCATCGCGACCGTGAAATTCCGTTGCGCGAAAGTCTCCCGTTGAGTTGTCGAGCAACGCCAGGCCAATTTTCAATCCGTCGAAGCAGAGTGCGGCGAGAAAATTGTTCTGCTCGGAGTTCAGATTGGGATCAATGGCCGTGCCCGGCGTCAGCACCCGTGTCACTTCTCGCCGCACAATCGTTTTTGTCAGCTTGGGATCTTCCAGTTGCTCGCAAATTGCGATGCGATAGCCGAGCCGCAACAGACGGGGAATGTACTGATCGGCGGCATGGTGAGGCACGCCGCACATGGGGATAGCGCGGTCCTTGTCCCGAGACGTGAGCGTGATCTGTAGTTCGCGCGCGGCGGTCTTCGCATCCTCGTAAAAAAGCTCGTAGAAATCTCCGAGCCGAAAAAACAGAAGTGCGTCGGGATGTTTCTGCTTGGCGGCGGCGTACTGCCGCATCAAGGGCGTGGTGGCCATTTCGGCAGTTGGGTTGGATGTCGCGCTGGACACGGATAGCTCAGGATACCGTGAGAGCAAGCAGTTGTGCAGGGTAACGTGCTGTGCGGAAGTCGTACAACACGTTAGGCGAGCTATATATACTTAAGTATTGGGTCCAGCGCGGGAAAGCGCTTTTTTGAAGGATGGCTATGTACCTTATTTGGCTGCGGGTCGCGCTGGTACTTTACGGCGCATCCAGCATTGCAGTCATCCCAGACGTTTTCAGCGGCCAGCATCGTTGGCGGAAACTGGTGCTTCCGGCCTGCGTCTCCGCTGTGTTTTTTCATTTCGTCGCGCTCGCGGAGATGTTGAACCTGGCTCATCACTGGGTTCCGGCGAGTCTGCATGAAGTGGAAACGTCTCTGGCTTTGCTGCTGGCAATCGCCTTCTTGGGAATCTACTGGCGTTATCGAGCTATTTCGCTCGGGCTGTTTGTATTGCCGCTGATTTTTCTGCTGCTGCTGCTGCCGGCAGCGGGGCCGGACCATGCTCCTGCTTCCGGAGAATGGATGCGCAATGGGTGGATTCTGCTTCACATTGCGCTGCTGTTGACGGCGTACGCGGCGCTGATCTTCAGCCTGCTTTCCAGTTTGCTCTATCTGATTCAGGAGCGGCGTTTGAAAACCAAGCAGGTGGGAGGAATTTTCAGCCATCTGCCGCCGCTCGATACGATGGATCAGATTGCGTTCAAAATGCTCGTAATCGGGCTGCCATGCATGACGGCCGGTCTTCTGGCCGGCGCGTTGATTGCGCAGGAGAGTGTTGGCGCGGCGTATTTTCTCGATCCGAAAGTTCTGCTCTCCATTGGTATGTGGCTGCTGTACGTCTGGATGCTGTATGTGCGGCGGCATTCGGGGCTCCGCGGAAAGCGGGCCGTGTATCTCTCTTCGCTGGTGTTCCTGGTGGCGCTGACTGTCTGGGCGGCGAACCAGTTCAGCACTGTGCATCGGTTTGCCGCGCCATGAATTTCGTCCTGGTCGGTGTCAACCACAAATCCGCGCCTCTTCAGGTGCGGGAACGGCTCGCCATTTCTCCAGCGCGATTGCAGGAGGCGACGCAATCCCTTTTGAGCGTGCCCTGCGTGCGGGAGGGCATGATACTTTCCACCTGCAATCGGGTCGAGTTTCTGACCTATCAGGAGCCGGCGCAGGCGGACTTGATGGAATTTATCAGGAACTATTTCGCGGTGGATCCAGGCGCGCTACGGCCTTATTTATATGAGTATCGCGCCGCGGAAGTGGTGCGGCATCTGTTCCGCGTGGCTTCGAGCCTCGACTCCCTCGTCGTCGGCGAACCGCAAATCCTGGGGCAGGTGAAAGAGTCCTACACCGTGGCTCGGTCTGTTGGCGGAGTGAACAGCAACCTGGACCCGCTGCTGCAGCGTGCATTTACGGTGGCGCGCAAGGTGCGCAACCAGACGAGCATCGGTGTGTCCTCGGTTTCGATCGCTTCGGTCGCCGTGGACCTCGCGCGCAAAATCTTTGGGTCACTACACGGAAAAACAGTGTTGCTGATGGGCGCCGGCAAAATGGGCGAACTGGCGGCGCGGAGCCTGATGCATCAGGGCGCCAGCCACATTTACCTGTGCAACCGCACCGATGAGCGCGCGGTGGCGCTGGCGGAAAAGTTTTCATGCCGGCATGCGACGGGTTCACTTGCGCAATCTCAACCCGAGATTGCGCAGGCCATTTCCTACGCTTCGCTGCATGAATACGCAGCGATGGCGGACATCGTCGTGAGCTGCACCGGGGCTGCGGCGCCGATCTTTCAATGCGAGCACGCGCAGGCATACGCGCACCGCCGCAAGCAGCGGCCCATGTTCTTCATCGATATTGCGGTACCGCGCGACGTGGACCCGGAGATCAATCGCATTGAAGGCATTTTTGTTTACAACATTGACGATCTTCAGGCTGTCGCGGTGTCGAACATGTCGAACCGCGTCAAAGAAGCTCAGGATGCCGAGGCCATCATCCGGCTGGAAGTGGAGCGTTACGCGCAGCGGATGCAGTCGCTTGACGGAGTTCCTGCTATCGTCGCGTTGCAGCAGAGTCTGGAAGAAGTTCGCCAAAACGAGATGCGTCGCATGACACCTCGGCTGGCGAATCTCTCCGGCGAACAGCTACAGGCCGTCGAACAGGTCACGCGCGCGCTGGTCAACAAGATGCAGCATGCGCCCATTCAGGCGATCAAGCGGGCGGCGCGGGAAGGGGACAGAGAGACGATGGCTGTCATCCAAGCGGCTTTCGACCTGGAATTCAAACCGCCACAACCGCCAAATCCGATGGGTACCACGCCAGTTCCACCTAACGAGGACAGTCCTAAGTGATCCGCATCGGCAGCAGAGGTTCCGCGCTGGCCCGCTGGCAGGCCGAGCACGTCGCTGCGCAACTGCGGGGGCGTGGACATGACGTCTCCATTGAAATTCTCGTGACCACGGGCGATCGCATGCAGCAGTCCCCATTTCTACAGGTGGGTACCAAGGGCATGTTCACGAAAGAGATTGAAGAGGCGCTGGCAGAGAATCGAACAGATCTCGCCGTGCATAGCCTCAAGGATTTGCCGACGGAGTTAGCGGAGAGTTTCGTCATCGCGGGTATTCCTGAGCGCGCGGATGCACGGGATGCGTTTGTGTCCGTTCGATATGATCGCTTCTCCGCATTGCCGGAGGGGGCAATCGTTGGCACCAGCAGTCTGCGGCGGCAGGCACAATTGCGCGCTCTGCGATCCGACCTTGATGTCTGCGAGTTGCGTGGGAATGTGGATACGCGGCTGCGCAAATTGCAGGAAGGTCAATACGACGCGATTGTCCTCGCTGCTGCGGGGCTTGACCGGCTACAGCAGACGCAAGGGGTGCGAGCGCGTTTTTCTCCGCAGGAAATGTGCCCGGCTGCCGGACAGGGTGCGCTTGCAATTGAATGCAGGACCGACGATGAAGCTACGCGCACCATCGTCGCGGCGCTCGACCATGCCCCCACGCGCTTCTCCGTCACCCTGGAACGCGCTGCATTGGCGACACTCGAAGGCGGATGTCATGTTCCTATTGGCGTGCATTGCGAGACTGTGGAGACAGGCTGGATGGTAATGGCTATCGTCGCGCACCCGGACGGCTCGCAGATTCTGCGGGAGAAGATGCAGCTGGAGAATGCAGACAATAGCCTGGCGCATGCGCAGGATGCTGGCCGCACTATCGCCCATCGCCTGCTTGAGCGCGGCGCGGGAGGACTGCTGGCTGTCATCGAATCGCCGCATAATCTGCCGCCGAAATCGCCGGGAAACATACGCGCATGAAGCCTCTGGCGGGGAAAAGAATCTTGATCACCCGTGCGCGTCATCAGGCGCGAACGCTGGCAGAGGCGCTGGAAGAACAAGGCGCGGATGTTTGTGCAATTCCAGCCATTGAAATCGTTTCACCCGATTCCTACGACGCGCTGGATGCGGCGTTGCTCGATGCGCGGAAATATCAGTGGCTTATTCTGACCAGCGTGAACGGGGTCGAAGTGCTGGTGGAGCGCATGGAACAACTTGCTCGAAAAACTTTCGCTTCGCCGCAGGCAATGCTGACTGGCGATACTCTCAGGATCGCAGCCATGGGGCCGGCGACTGCGCGCGCCCTTGAGGCCCACGGTTTGTCAGTGGATATAGTTCCGGAAAAATATATTGCCGAATCGCTGGTGGAAGCTCTGCGCGATCAGGTCTTCGGACAACATATTCTGTTGGTGCGGGCGAAGGTCGCTCGCGATGTGATCCCGGTCGAACTGGAGAAGGCTGGCGCTGTGGTGAATGTCGTTGACGCATACCAGACGGTGGTTCCAGCAGCGTCCCGCGATGCATTGCGGCAGGTCTTCGATTCGCCGGGTCAGTTGCCCCACGCGGTCACGTTCACCAGTTCTTCTACCGTGACGAATTTCTTTCGGTTATTGGCCGAGGCTGGCGTATCCGCATGGCCAGCCAGCATGGCCGCCGCTTCTATCGGGCCGATCACCAGCCGAACACTGCTGGAGCATGGAATCGAACCGGTTGTCGAAGCGTCGGAATATACGATACCCGGTCTGGTCGCGGCGCTCTGCCGCTGGTATGCAGCAGTGTAATCGGATTGCAGTGGAGTCATTCTGAACCCTTCGGCTTCGCTCAGGGTAAACTCCGCGCAGCGGAGTGAAGAATCCAGAAGAGATTCGCCTGGATTGTATCGCCGTTATCCTCTGGATTCTTCGCTGCTAATGCGTGCTCCAGGTTTTGTCCTTGGAATTGCAGAGATCTTCTAGAAAGCAGTCCGCACATTTTGGTTTTCGCGCAATGCAGATTCCGCGGCCAAAATGAATGATGCGATGAGAGAAATCGATCCAGCTTTTTTGCGGGATCAACTGCATCATGTCCTGTTCAATCTTTTCCGGTGTTGTGGACTTCGTCAGCTCCAGCCGCTGGGTAATTCGCATGACATGGGTATCGACTACTACTCCCAGCCCGATTTTGTACCATGAGCCGAGAACTACGTTTGCTGTCTTCCGCGCAACTCCTGGTATGGACAGAAGCTGTTCCATCGTTTGCGGAACTTTGCCGTCAAATTCGGTCACGACACGTTGCGCCGCGCCAATAATATTTTTCGCTTTGTTGCGGAAGAACCCTGTGGTGCGGATCAACTCTTCCACTTCAGCCTGTGGCGCTTTGGCCATGGCCTGCGGGGTAGGGAAGCGGCGGAACAACGCCGGTGTCACCAGATTGACGCGAACGTCTGTGCATTGCGCGGAAAGGATGGTGGCGACCATCAGCTCCCATGCATTTTTGTGATGCAACGCGCATACGGCACTGGGATAATGCCTGGCCAGCCGGTCCAGAATGGTTTTCACGCGTTTCGGATTCGTAGGCCCGTTTGTGGACTTACGCACTGGCTTCTTACCGGGCGCGGAGTTCGGCGCCTGTTGGAATGCTTTTGCCGGAGAATGTTTTTTATTTGCCGAGAGGGACGGTGCCATCCGTTCGTTCAGCCGAGAGGCGCGGCGTTCGTTATATTCCTTACCGGATTTCTTCTTCGCGATCACCCCCTAATGCTAGCAAAAGTCACATTGCAAGGAATTCACGTTGCAGCTGCTGGGCTGCCAGATATACTTTTCGCATCTGATAACAATTCAGGTCCCAGTTTAGTCCCAATTGAATGACAGAAAAAATTCTTACCTTCCTTGTTCCCTGGGTTACGGGGATCATCTCTCATATCGGTTATGCCGGCGTTGCGCTGCTGATGGCCATCGAGTCGGCCTGCATTCCGCTGCCTTCAGAGATCATCATGCCGTTCGCGGGTTATCTGGTTTATACGGGCCGCTTCAATCTTTTCTGGGTGGCGACGGCGGGGGCCATCGGGTGCAACATCGGTTCCGCGATTGCGTATTGGATTGGCGCTTACGGCGGACGTCCGCTGGTGGAGCGGTTTGGTTCCTACGTATTGCTAAGCCGGCGCGATCTTGACCGCACCATCGCTTTTTTCGATCGCCACGGGTCCATTACGGTTCTGATTGGCCGGCTGCTGCCGGTGGTGCGTACCTTCATCGCGCTTCCCGCTGGAATTGCTCGCATGCCGCAGCGCCGGTTTCACCTTTACACGTTTATAGGTTCGTGGCCGTGGTGTTTGGTATTGGCCTATGCCGGAGCGAAGCTGGGCAGCGCATGGAACACCGATCCACGCTTGAAAAATATTCTTCATCGTGCGGATGCTGCCATTCTTATTTTGATCGCAGCAGGGTTGGTCTGGTTCTTCTGGACACACTGGAAACAAAGGATTCGAGCACAGGAAACATAGTCATGAGCGATGTGTCTTAGCAATCCAAATCTTTTATCGTGTCGGGTGGCCCAGGCTCGGGCAAAACAACTGTTTTGCGTGAGCTGGCGAAGCTCAAACAACGGCACGCGCCTGAGGTAGCCAGATAGATCATCCAGGAACGGGCGAAAACCGGCGGCAATGGGGATGGTTCTATCCGCCGGCAAGCAGGATCGGCAGCGTCGGTGTGGCCGATCCGCCGGAGTTCTCCATGGTCACGCCGAAAGCTTTCGCCTGGATTCCCCGCGGCAGATTCGGAAGCAGAACGCTGGCCATGCCGCGCGCATCCGGCTGGAAGGTTCCTGCGGAGACCGGCGCCGTTCCGTTGGCCGGAATCACCCATAGTTCATACGTTTTATTCGCGGGTAGGGGAGCAAGATTGCTCGCGGTAAACACCAGCGCTCCGCGGCTTGCCAGGTAGACAGCATGCCCGGTGGGCACGGGTTTCGCGTGAGCAGAGACCAGAGTTATATGCTGCGCCTGCGGCGAGCTCAATACATCCAGCACTTCCTGGGCGCGCGCCGCAGATGTATGGGCCTGAGCCAGCTCCGATGTCTTGGTTTGCAGCTGCTCACGCATGCCCTGATTGGCGCCATGCAATTGTGCCGCAGATGTATGGGCCTGAGCCAACTCCGATGTCTTGGTTTGCAGTTGCTCACGCATGCCCCGGTTGGCATCACGCAATTGTGCCGCAGATGTATGGGACTGAATGATCTCAGCCGTCTCCGTTCGCAGTTGCCGCCGCATGCCCTGATTCGCGTTGCGGATTTGTACCGCGTATAGCAGGCACGCCGCCGCCGCCAGCCATCCGCCCCAGAGCAGGCCAGGACTGGTACGCCGCGGCTTCATGGGAACCACCGTGCCCTCAGGCCTGTTCGTTGCCGCGCTCGAAGGCGATGCTGCAGCTTTCACGGCTTGGCTCAGGTTGAGACCGGCTGCCTGAAACAGCCGTTCTTTTGCTGCCGCCGGTGGAGCGAACTGCGGAACCGTCATCGCGGCCAAAGCCATATCTGTACGCATCTCGGCCACCTTGGCGCGGCATTCCGCGCACTTCTTCATATGCAGACGCACGCGATCCATTTCCACTCGATCGGACGCCGCATCGGGCGTGCCCATGGAGTACAGGATCAGTTCATCCAGGCCGGGATGGTTTTCGGGCGTCATGCTGAAACTTCTAAAGCCTTTCGTATGGAAATCAACGCCGAACGGATTCGCGTTTTAATTGTGCCGAGGGGCTGCCCGGTTTGTTCCGCTATTTCTGTGTGAGTGTGGCCTTCGAAAAATGCCATTTCCATTGCTTGGCGTTGATCGGACGGCATTGTTTCGAGCACCGCGCGAACCTTTTCCAACATAATTTCTCGTTCGGCGTCGGCTCCCAGGTCCACGTGATTGGAGAGCTGTAGATCGTCCACGTTTTCAAACTGTTTACTGCCGCGTATCCGGTCAATGGCGCGATTTCGCGTCACCACAGCCAACCACCCACAAAGACTTCCGCGCTGATCGGCGAAGGAATCCGGCTGTTGCCATATCTTTAAAAACACTTCCTGCATCACATCTTCCGCGGCGGCGGCGTCTCGCAGAACGCGCATGGCGATCGAATATACAAGCGTTGAATACAAGTCGTAAATGCGCGACAACGCCTCCGGCTGCCGTCCACGGATCTGCTGCATTAGCTGCTGATCGGTCGGAGTGCCATTTTGCGTAGGCATCGAGGTCAAGGGGAGGATGGCTCGGTGATCAAACGTTGACCTGGGTGTACTCAGGTTCAGGGGTGCCCCTCCACTGTACATTGCTGGGAAATTCGGCGCAAACTCGAAATAAGCCGTATGCATATGTATTGGCCGCTCACATAGATAACGCAAAAGGTTGCTTCACGGATTTAAAAATTCTCATACACACTTCTGCATGAAGATTAGAGGTAAATAGCTTCCCCACAGCCATATCCAGCATCCAAGCTTGAAACTGCGGAATCTCTTCCGTTGCGCCTGTATCAGGAAACGCTGGGACCACTGATCACTACCAGATAGAAAGGATTTTCATGGCGACGAATAAGACTGATAAACAGTCAGAGCCTTTTTTAACCGATGTTAAAGCCCTGCGGGAACGTGCCCGCCGGAGTATCGAAAAGGGAGCGGTAACACAAAATTACGGCGGCAACGTCGAGCAGACGATCGATATCCTGCAGAATGTTCTGGCCACGGAGATCGTTTGCGTGCTCCGCTATACCATGCATGCGGTGTCCGCGACGGGCATTTCAAGCGACAGCGTGAAGGCGGAATTTGCGGAACATGCGAAAGAAGAGCAGGAGCATATGATGGCGGTCGCCGAGCGGATCAACCAGCTCGGGGGCAAGCCGAACTTCGATCCCGAAGGATTGGCCAGCCGCTCAGCTTCTCAGTATGGTGAGGGCGGCAATCTTGTAGGAATGATCAAGGAAAACCTAATTGCGGAACGCATCGCGGTGGAGCACTACCGGGAATTGGTTCACTTTTTCGGCGAAAAGGACACAACCACACGCGTCATGCTGGAACATATTTTAGGCAATGAAGAAGAACATGCCAACGACATGCATGATCTGCTTGTTGCCCATGAAGGCCAACCGATGCTACCAAGCGACTGAGTTTCCTTCATCATCAAGGGCGCTTTATCAATCAGGCGATAATTTAGTTATTCAGATTTAACCGGTTCTGCTAAATTATTGCCTACATTGCAGGTTGATATCCTTCAGCCTGTGAAAGTTTACGGGGAGTGAGGCGATACATGTTTATTATCTGGTGGATCATTGTTGGACTCATCGCGGGATGGATCACAGGAAAAATCATGAGCGGCGGCGGTTATGGCGCAGTCATGGATATGGTGGTGGGGCTTGTAGGCGCCCTCATCGGCGGGTTTATCATGCGATCACTAGGCCATGCGGGCAGCGGTGGAATGCTCTATACAATCCTGGTTGCGATCGGCGGCGCGATCATCCTGACGCTGCTGCTCAGGTTGGTTACCAGGGGACGCGTGCGGCAGATATAGGTTGTAAAATCGCGCGAAACTTTAAACTTCCGATAAGCTGGAAAACTCGACGGTCACCGCCGGGAATTCCGGCTTTTCGCGGTTATTCCTGTTTGAGAGAACCAAACTATTTCATGCGAGAAGTCTAAAACACAAGTCCAGATCCACTCCTTCGTCGCGCTCACAACTATCCAGCGTTAGCGCGACGATAAAGTACATCGTCCGCGTAAATCCCTATCAATCTTTGAGGTTCAGCTGTGCATCCTAGAATCTCCAGGCTGGCGCTGCCTCTGAAACCTACACGTTTTCGCATATTGGAAGGAACTGTTCGACTATGGCTCAGATACAAAAAGTTCGGATCAAAGAAGGCCTGCCCTATCCTCGGGGGGCAGCCTGGGACGGCAAAGGCACGAATTTTGCAATATTCTCCGCCAACGCGACAAAGATTGAATTGTGTATTTTCGACGAAAAGGGTGAACGTCAAATCGATCGAATTGAACTCCCGGAATGCACGAACCAGATCTGGCACGGATATCTGCCCGACGTAGGCCCGGGAACCATGTACGGATATCGCGTGCATGGTCCATACGAGCCGGACGCCGGGCATCGATTCAATCCGAACAAGCTGTTGCTCGATCCTTATGCGGTCGCCCATACAGGAGAGTTGAAATGGGACCCCGCCATCTTTGGATATCAGATGGAGTCAATGGATGATCTTACCTTTGACGAGCGCGATAGTGCTCCATTCATGCCGAAAGCCGTCGTGGTAGATCCCAACTTCGACTGGAGCGGTTCGCCTGGACGGGACAGGCGGGGAAGCCGAGCCCACCTGGCTGTGGCCTTCGACGACACCATTATTTACGAGATGCATGTGCGCGGTTATACGAAAAAGCATCCCGCTGTTCCGGAGCACTTGCGCGGAACCTATGCCGGTCTCGCGACCAAAGAAGTTCTCGATTCCATCAAGTCTCTTGGCGTGACCTCTATCGAACTGCTTCCGATCCATTCCTTTATCAATGACAACCATCTGCTCGAAAAGGGTCTGGTCAATTATTGGGGCTATAACAGCATCGGCTACTTCTCGCCCGATCCCAGGTATGCGGCCGATCGCGTGCAACTGTTGCGTGAATTTAAAGAGATGGTCGCATGCATTCATCAGGCCGGGCTCGAAGTGATATTGGACGTGGTGTATAACCACACCGCCGAAGGCAATGAGCGCGGGCCGACTTTGTCTTTCAAGGGAATCGATAACGCCAGCTATTACAGGCTTCTGCCCGACAACAAACGCTATTATGTCAATGATACCGGCGCCGGAAATACTGTAAATCTCAGCCATACTCGCGTTCTACAGATGGTGATGGATAGTTTGCGCTACTGGGTGGAGCAGATGCATATCGATGGATTCCGCTTCGATCTCGGTACGATTCTTGCGCGCGAGCCCAACGGATTCGACAACCAGAGCGGCTTTCTCAAAGCCTGTAGCCAGGACCCCGTGCTGAACACCGTAAAACTGATCGCCGAGCCTTGGGACTGCGGGCCCGGAGGATATCAGGTCGGAGAATTCCCGCCCGGCTGGGCGGAATGGAATGATAAATTCCGCGATGATGTTCGCGAGTTCTGGAAAGGTGAGGGGTCGGCCCGGGCTTTCACGGAGCGCCTCTGCGCCTCCGGCAATATCTTTAACGCCCAGGGCCGAAGGCCGTGGAGCAGCGTGAACTTCATCACTGCTCATGACGGTTTTACGTTGAACGATCTGGTCTCGTACAACGACAAGCACAACGAAGCGAATGGTGAAGACAACAAAGATGGCAGTTCCAACAATCTCTCCTGGAACTGCGGCGCCGAAGGCCCAACGGATGATCCTGGAATTAACGTGTTGCGGAGGCGGCAGATGCGTAATTTGATGGCGAATCTGCTGCTTTCCCAAGGCACTCCCATGATGCTTGCCGGAGATGAATTTGCCCGCACGCAAGGAGGTAACAACAATGCGTATTGTCAGGACAATGACATCAGCTGGGTGGATTGGAGCCTCAAGGAAAAAAACAAGTCGCTTACCGGCTTTGTGCAAAAGCTGACGAGTTTGCGACACCGGTATCCCATTCTTCGGCGCAATCTTTTCCTTACCGGAGAATGTAACGAGGAACTCGGCGTAAAGGATGTCACTTGGATTAACGCCGACGGCGCCGAGATGAAGGATGCAAACTGGGGCGACACCGGCATGCGCTGTTTCGGAATGCTGATGGATGGACGGGCCCAGACAACCGGTATCCGTCAACGAGGGCATGAAGCGACGTTGCTGATGGTCATCAACGACCATTTCGACATGGTGGGGTTTACGCTGCCGGAATGCGCCGGAGGCTCTCAATGGTCATTGCTGCTCGACACAAATCTGGAGGAGAGCGGCCGGGAGAGCGGTGAAAAAACGCCGTTCCATACAGGCGATTCCTACAAGGTAACGGCGCGTTCGCTGCTGTTGTTTGAGCTTGTGGCCGAGACCACGGAGGGATAGACCGAAGCTTGCGGAATTCCGCTGACGAAACTGTGCGCGTTTTGCCAATGGGAGCTATTGCTGGCGAACCGGGCCATCTAACAGCGGAGCGCTCAACCCCCTGAGTTTGCTGCCGGGTTGTGCAATTAGGTCAAAGACCACAAACGTATTCTCGCCAGATTTGAGCCAGGGTCCCGGCACATAGAGGGTTTGCTGTGGGCCTATGTCCCAAAATCTTCCGAGGATATGGCCGTTGACCCAGACGACGCCTTTTTGCATCGAACGCAGGTCGAGAAATGTGTCGCCTGGTTTTTCCAGGAAGAAAGTCCCTCGATAGAAAGTGGGGCCTCCGGCGGGAGTGCCGGCATTGACGCTCATGTTGGAGAAGGCAAGCCTACCGGGATCGGTCATCGGCAGGTTGTAGACCTGCCAGCCCGTCAGCGTGTTTCCAGCCAGCGTTACAGAACCTCTGAGACCCTTCCATTCCGTGCGAAGTTCCTGGTGAAAATTCACGCGCCCGGAGTTCTCTACCAGGATGTCCAACCGCGTGTTCTTGCCCGGTATATTCAACGTCAATCGGTCCTGATGGAGTCGACGGTCCAGCGTTCCCGCCAGGGAGCCATTCAGATAGATCTGCGCATAGTCCTGCATGTGTTCGAACGTCAGCTCACCGTGGGTCGGCTTGGCTATCACAGTTCGATACAGAATGTAGCCGTACGATTGTCCGAGCATCTCCATCGGCAGAGGCTGCGCTATCGCGGTCGGATTGGAAAGCGTCTTCCAAAGGGAAATGGACTGCGTCAGGGGAAACGGTGGGACGGAGATGGTTGGAGGTGAATCCGGTACGGCAGGCGGCGTTGGAACACCCGTGTCTTGATCATGGCGCGCGATAATACCGCGCAGAACATAGTAAAACGGCGTGGGACGCCCACTCTCATCGAGGGGTGCATCGTAGTCGTAACTGGTCACGTCCGGATGATAGGTTTCGTCATCGATATTCGCGCCATTCATAAATCCGAAGCTGGTGCCGCCGTGGAACATATACATGTTTACCGAGTAGCCTTGATTCAGCATCCACTCATATTCCTCGGCTATCTGTTTCTGGTCCCGGACGACATGCTTCCTGCCCCATTTGTCATACCAGCCAACCCAGTATTCGCCGCTCATAAGCGGCGTTCCAGGTTCAAACTTTGCCAGCGTGCTGAAGGCATCTTTGGCACTCCCCGGGCCAAAGTTCGCCACCGCCAGCACCCCCGGCAAAGTTCCGTTGGGCAACTGTTTAGGGCCGTCGGCTGTGTAGATCAAAGCATTGGTGAATCCCGCCCGAAGAAGAATCTCCCGCATATGTTCCAGGTAGGCCTTGTCGCTGCCAAAAGAACCGTACTCATTTTCCAGCTGCACGGCGACAATAGGTCCACCTCGGCCCATTTGTAGCGGGGCAAGCTCCTTGCCAAGGCGCATCATCCAGCGCTCGGCTGGGACCATGAATCGCGGATCGTTGCTGCGGAGAACCATCTTCGGGTCAGCGAGCAGCCATGCCGGATACCCGCCTAGTTCCCACTCCGCGCAGACATAGGGGCCGGGCCGCAGGATTACATTCAGGCCCTCCTGTTGCGCGATACGAATAAATTCTGCAACATCCAGGTTGCCGCTGAAGTCATACACTCCCGGCTTCGGCTCATGCAGGTTCCAGAAGACGTAGGTAGAAATGGTGTTCAAGCCCATGGCTCTGGCCATTTTCAGACGAGCCCGCCAATATGCTCTTGGAATTCGCGCGTAGTGTATCTCCCCGGAGAGAATCTGGTAAGGCTGTCCGTTCAGAACGAGCTTTCCCTCTTTCGCCACGAGGGGCGTTCCGTGGAATACCGGATTCGACATCGAAGGACGACGCGAATCACTCGATTGGAACTGGACTGCCTGGGCGTATGCGCTGAAGAAAAGAAGCATGAACGCCACGAGGAAAAGATTTCCAGCGGCGGAATTCAATCTGCGCCGCTGGAGCCAATCGATTTTCTGGATCATTGAGCGTGCACTTCTGGCGAATAGATTTTTACGTGCGAGACAACGCGGGTGATCACTCCGTCTGGACTGGGAGTATCGGGTTGGATGCCAAGCTGCATGGCCCAGAATAAACCTAAAAGCTGTCCGACGATTGCGTCGATTGGCGGACGGCATGCGTCCGGAAAATCTTCAGGCGCATCCAGTGACAATACGAAATCGGCCAATCCGTCCATCTGAGCAGGGTCCGAGGGGATTATGGCGAGCGTGGCCTGACCGAGTCCTTTTTCCTTGATTTCCTTCAGCAGGTCCAACTCATATCTGGCTCTGCCTGGATCGTTCGAAATATAGCCTACGATCAGGGTCTTGTCGTTGAGCGAAGAAAGAGGTCCGTGCCGTAAACCGAGAAATGATTGGGTAAGAGTTTGAATCCGGCCTGCTGTCAACTCCATCACCTTCAGCGCCGACTCCTCGGCTGCTGTATGGAGAGCGCCTGTCCCAAGAAAACACACTTTCGAGAAATCGTCCTTTGACAACTTGAAAGTAAGATCGGCTGCCGCGGGGAGCAGCGCGCGCCCCATGGCAATCAGTTCTTCGAGCATCGATGCGTACTTCTCCGGCGACTGAAAGTATGCGAGGTACTGGCCAGCAACAACCATATTTGAAAAGGAACTCGTCATCGCCAATCCACGGTCGTTCACCGCATCATCCAGGATAATGGACATAAGATTTTTGTGACCCGTAAACTGCTGGGCCATGGCGCTGTTCCGGTTGCAGGTGACCACCAGGTGGGAAACTTGATTCGGGTATTCCACCAGCGCTTTTTCCAGAACAGCCACGCCCTCGGAGCTTTCGCCGGAGCGTGAAAACGAAATCCAGAGATACTTCTTGTTCAGGATGTAATCCGGCATGTTGGTCAGCAGTTCTGTGCTCGGGACGGCCATCACCTCGCATTGCCACCGTTGCCTGAGTAAGCGCGACAACGATCTGCCGACATAGTCCGATGTGCCGGCCCCTACAAGAAGAACGCAAGGTGGATCTGTGGAACGCGCAGACAGTCCTGTTCCCTCGAGGAAGCGTTGAACCTGGGGATGAATCGACTGCATGTCGTGGAAAGTCTTCTGCCACGTCTCCGGCTGCTGGTGGATTTCATGCGGCGTAGCTGTAATTCCTTTAGCTTGTTTCAACTTCTCAGGTAAGGTCAATAGTTGCGAAAGTGCATCGGACACAGGAGATTTCCTTTTGAAAAGAATTTATGTCCATTTTGGAATTAGCCTTTGTTGCTGATCGGCTTTTCCATCAGGACAGACTTTTTTGCAGCGTATGTCTTTAAATTTTGCGTTTCAGTCTCTGACGCTCTTACGAGGCATCCGCTTACACGGTATAGGGAATCAGAGGTCGATCTCGAAAAATGGGCAGATGGAATTGCCGCCGAGGCTCGTGCAGCCTAGCATGAAGTTTTATGAGCGCTTTTTCTTGCTTCCATGTACCCGTTTACATCTTATTTTATATATTGAATGCAAGTCGAAGGCAACCGCTAAATGCCGACATATATGTGTTGTAAGAATCGCGGTGAACACATGCAAAGACATGGCCAACGGTATGCGAACGAGCTGCGAGCCTGAGGGGAGGAACGTAAACAATCGATTTTTTAAATGTGGAAGATTCCCATCTCTTCAGAAGGGCTAAAGCAGTCGTAGATCTGTCGGTTCATTACTGAAATGCATGTTAATATAAGAAAATATTATAAGTAAGTTTTTTACTTGCGTTTTCCTATGTACGCGTTTACATCTATTCCATACATTGAAATGCAATGGATAACAATTGCTAAATCCGCTGAAACGCGCACTGCGGAAATACGGGCGAACAGACATATATATAAGGTTAACTGCGGGCAGCACAAAGCCCACGGAAATACCCAGACAGATAAAGCATAAGAATTTATCGAGAAGTTAATTTTAGGGGGAGTTTCATGAGGAAAATTTTGGCGGCGGTATGTTTTTGCTGCATCGTTCTCTTGAGTTGCACGACAGCATTTGCACAGACGATTACAGGATCTGTGCGTGGAACAGTCACTGAGCCCAGCGGTGCTGTGGTGGCTGGAGCAAATGTTACCGCCACAAATGTGGCCACCGGCGTTGCAACGAAGACAGTCACGAACCGAAGCGGTCTTTACAATTTCCAGTTTTTGACCATCGGCAATTACACGATTACCGTGACATCACCTGGTTTCTCCACTGCGTCGGTAGGACCGTTCAAACTGCAGATCGATCAGATCGCAAAGGCCGATGCAAAACTTACAGTTGGGGAAGTGACCACCACGGTTAAGGTCGCGTCCGATGCGGGTGTGATTCTAAATACTGAAAATGCCACTCTCGGCACGACAATCAGCTCAAATACCCTGGAAAACATGCCGCTGAATGGGCAGAACGTTCAAATTGCCACCTTATTTGTGCCGGGATCTACCAATCCGAATAGTGCCTCTATGGGCGGACTGATGGGAACGGAGCGTGATTCCTACCAGAATTACGCTGAACCTGCAGACGATCAACCTTCTTTTAACGGCAATCGCCAGCAGGCGAACAATTACATTCTGGATGGCATCGACATCAATGAAACCATAAGTAACGCCCTTGGTTATAACCCTTCTCCTTTCTCGATCCAGGAGACGCGCATCATCACGGGGAATGCCGATGCCGAGTATGGAAACGTAAACGGCGGCGAGATTGTGATGGTTACCAAGGGAGGCACCAATCGGTTCCATGGCAGTGCATTTGAATACCATGAAGCCAGTGGACTGACGGCCAATAGTTGGTCGAATAATTTTGCCAACGTTAAAAGAACGAATTTTTCCCAGAATCAATTTGGCGGGGCCGTGGGCGGGCCTATCTTCAGGAATAAGTTGTTCTTTTTTGCCAACTACATCGGGTTTCGTCAGAACACTCCACCCAGTGAAAAGGGGACCAGCGTTCCCACGTTGGCGGAGCGCGGCCTCGCCCCGGGGAATACCCCAGGCGTTGCAGATTTATCCGCGGTATCGGCGATCGAAGGCATTCAGGTGTATGACACCACAAACGGATATGCGGCTGCCACTCCATACGTCAACAACCAGGTTCCAATTGTTAACCCAGTGGCAAAGTTTCTTTTTGCCCATCCGGAAATTTATCCGTTGCCGAACAACACGCCTACTGCCGGAACTGTGGCAGGGAACAACTATATCGGTAAAGTGGCCAGCAATACCTACAACAACCAGGGAGATATTCGTGTAGACTACACGGCCACGCCGAAAGATACATTCATGGTCAAATACACGATGGGCGATGCCTATGACCTGCAAACTCGGACAGTTATTCCAGTAATATTTCCATCTGGAAACGACTACCCGACCACGAGTGCCGTGGTTGAGTGGATCCGCACTTTTTCTTCGTCGCTTGTGAATGAAGCTCGCGCCGGATATACCCGCATTCTTCTTAATCAGGGAACTACATCGGACCCAAGCGGGGTATTCGGGAAACACGGAGACGCTGTGATCGGGATTCCCCTTCCGAATCAGGCGATCGATGGATTCACTTTCATGAATGTTGGCGGCGGTATAAATAACTTTGGCGTGGCAAACTATATCGGTACGTACAACCTCGACAATAATTTCGATTACAGCGATGATCTTACCTGGGAGCATGGAAACCATATCACCAAGTTTGGTGTCCAGTTCTTGCGTTACCAGGAAAACTATTTTGCACCGGGCAATCTTGGCGGTCAGCTGGGTAATTTTAGCTTCAATAAGAATTACACAGCCAAGAAAGGGGTCTCTCCAGGGTACGGGTACGCCTCTTTCCTCCTGGATAAAGCCAGCAATGTTTCGATTGCAGGTGTCACCGGTCCTTTCGGCCAGCGCCAGTGGCGGAATGCATTCTATGTCCAGGACGACTGGAAGATACTGCCGAATCTGACTTTAAATTTGGGGGTTCGCTATGCCTATAATCAGCCTATTTATGAAGTCCACAACAAGCAGGTCAATGTAAACCTGCCAAAAGCTCGTTTTGCACCCCTCGGTACAGATGTTCAATCCCTCTTGAACTATGCGGGAAAGAATGGAAACAGCCGGGCTCTTTATAATCCCTACTATCTAGGGATCATGCCGCGCTTCGGGTTCGCTTTGCAGGTCAGTCCTCGCGCGGTGCTCCGTGGTGGATATGGAATCACCGACGCTCAGGAATCCACGGGTACAGGTCTCCGCATGACGCAAAACCCGCCTTTTCAGCCGCAATTTTCACAGGGCGCCCAAGTTCCGACCGCAACCTCTGGCGGAACGTGGTTTAAAGTGGAAAATGGTTTTACTGCTCTTCCTGATACGAACGTAGCTGGATCACAGTTCGACGCTTGGGACCCGAACTTTCGTCCATCGACGATTCAGCAATTTAACTTGACGGCGCAGTATCTGATCGATACCCATACGTCTGTTCAGGTGGGCTATGTAGGACAGTTAGGCCAACATTTAGCCGTGCCGCTATGGCTGAATCAATATACAGAGACTCCTCCTACTCCTTGCGATGCCGCTTGCTACCAGTCGATCGTGCCTTACGATGCGCTCGTAGGCGTGGGCGGGGTAGTTATTGAGACAACATCTCGAGGAGTTTCAAATTACAACGCCCTCCAGGCCACACTGCAGCATCAGCAAACCAACGGCCTGGAATTCTCGCTGAATTACACCTGGGGCAAGTCGATGACGAACAATCCTGGCTATTTTGGTGTCGATGGCGCTGATAATAGCGATTCTTTCTGGCAGGATGTAAATGATCCCCAGGCGGAGTATGGCCCCACTACTTTCGATGCCCACAATATCCTCAGCGGCATCATGGTCTATCAACTTCCATTTGGCCACGAAAAGCAGTTTGGCGCGCATTGGGGCCGTCTGACGGATGAGGCATTTGGCGGATGGCAGATTTCCGGAACTGCCCAGCTCCATACGGGCTACCCGGTAACGATCACCACCGGTGCAACCTGCTCGAATAACTGTGGAGCGCAGGCTGACTATGTGGAACATGCCAATCAGTACTTTCCGATGAGGATCGTACATCGTTCCGTGGCTCATTGGTTTGGTACTGATCCCACGTCAATGCCGTGCGAGGGCCCAGGTCAGACGATCAATGACTCGGGTGCTCCCTGCGCCTACGGTACAGCAGCGCCTACGGAATATGGAAGTGCGCGTGTCGGTACCGAGCGCGCGCCGGGGTACCGACAGATTGATCTCTCCCTTTTCAAGGGCTTTCGAACAGTGGGAGATCAATTTTTCAAAGTCCGCGTAGATGCCTTCAACGCATTCAATATAGCGAGCTATGGCTTTCCTTCCCGTGCTGCGGACAGCCCTTCCAATTTTGGTCAAATTACCGGTACGTTGTCTCCTGCACGACAGATCCAGTTATCGGCGATCTACCAGTTTTAACTGCTGCAGCCTGATTTCAACTATCCAGCAGGCCTGTCCTACCAGACGGCCTGCTGGAATTTTGTTTTATGGAAGGTTTACTGTCGTATTTAATTAGTGAACTGAGTTTTTTAAGATACTATCCGACTGTGACCACCATGCTAGCTAACTGTAAGTCTTAGCGATAAGATTTTCGAGAAAGACCTTTGATTGGAGGATATCCTTCTTCTGCTGATCTCCTTGAGTTTCTCGCTCTATGGTCATTGCACCTTTGTAGTTCACTTGCTTTAGTTGCTGAAGAACTGCCGGAAAGTCGACCTTTCCTTTCCCGATGATTACTTCTTCTCCTAATTTCCTGGGATCAGTTGGAAACAAACCATCTTTTGCGTGAATTCCACGGACCCTGTGGCCAAGAACATCCATCGCATCGACTGGATTGCCTTTTCCGTAAAGAATCAGGTTTGCCACATCCATATTCACAAAGACATTATCCAGCCTCGTGTCCTCGATCAACCGCAGGAGCGTGATTGGAGTTTCCTGTCCGGTCTCACAAAGAAAGATCCGTCCTTGTTCTTTGCAATAGTTGCCGACCTCTTTTACTGCGGCGACGGCTTGCGGGTAAAGTGGATCATTTGGATTCTCTGGAATAAAACCGCAATGCGTGTGAACGGCGGGAATATGACATTGCCTGGCGATATCGGCTGCCAGTTTCAGGTTGCGTATGCGGGCCTGACGAGTGGCGGGCGGAATGATCCCTACTGTTTCGGGACCTTCGTAGAAGGTGAATACTCGCTTTCCAGGGCCGTGCTCTGAAAATGCAGTCGCTTCAACTCCGTACTTTTTCAGGGCAGCGGTTAAAGGGGCGGCAACGTCGGCTGTTAAATGTTCAAAGCCGATCTGGCAGGTTGACAGTCCAAGATCATGGACGCGTTTCACCGCCTCCTCTGCCGTTTGCCCATCCTGAATCCAGACCACTACGCCGAGGCGAATCGGAGAAGAGCGGGAAGGTTCAGCAATGGGCGAAGGTTGTCCGAATGCCGGTTGGATTGCGTTAGAAATGCATGCTGCGCTGGCGAGTTGCACAAAACTTCTGCGATTTAGAGATTTCAATGGGTCTCACTTTACAGGGCACGAAACTACCGAACTGCTAAAACAACAATGCTAGGATAAATAAAATAAAATGAAAATGTAAGGCGCATCTTTAGTTCGCCAGGATGTGACTCAGGCCGCGACAGTGGAATCTTGAATGTCATTTTGAATAGACGCAAATTGAGATACAGATAGTCCCGGCATTTATGAAAACAGGTATCACAGTGACGCGACGACTCCAGCTGAAAGTTCTCTTCTTTCTAAGCCTTAGTTATTTCCTGTTCTTATCCATGCTGCATGCCCAGTCCTTGCCCATCTCCTATGGATATAACGGGACATTCCTGGCCGATGGTGATGGATTACAAAAGCCTATCGCTCCCGATCAAAAAATACTAGCGGTGAACTCCCCCTGGTCGATGTATTGCTGGATATGGATGCAAGAACAAGTCGAGGCGCCTGTGCTGGTTGCGGGCATTGGAAATCCGAGTGATGAATACTCCCGCTACTTTCTATTGAGAAACAATCGACTTGCGTTCAGGTTCGGTATTAACAACAATCTGGAGACAACAACGGGGCTGACGCCGAAGACCTGGCATCTCCTGGCGGTAACTTTCGATGGCGCAGAGACACGTCTCTATAGCGATGGCAAAGAAGTTGCAAGCGGCAGGCTGGCGTTTGGAAGGGTAAGCCCAATCCTGGAGATGGCGCCAACTGCGCTGATCTCGCGAAATGGGAAGCACTTTGCGGGAAAGATCGCATCCTTTATTTCAGTGCCACAGCTGCTTAATGCCGAGCAAATCGGGTACCTTTACAAGCATCTGGTGGATTTCTCCGTTATCAACTTCGAACCTGGTTCGAAGATCTGGCCTGTGCAGACGATAGCTTCTCTGGGACTTCCAATTCCGCAGGACCCTTCAACGTTACCTAGAAGCAAGGCTCTCTTTTCTCGGCCTATCGCACAACCACTCACAACTTCTCCGAATTCGTTGCAGCGGAAATCGAATGACCAGTGGGTGATTGCTGAAGGCTGGAGATTAACCGAGGCCGCCAAGGTAAATGCCTTAGGACCGGCAATTGCACAAGTCGGCTTTGATGCCAAAGCATGGATGCCAGCAACTGTCCCGGGGACTGTTCTTACCACAATGGTGGATCGCGGCATCTATCCCGATCCTGATTTCGGCCTTAACAATCTGGCGATCCCAGAGACACTCAACAAGGAGGATTATTGGTACCGCACAGAGTTTATTGCGCCCAGGTTGAGCGGCGGCCAGAATTTCACCCTTGTTTTTAACGGCATTAACTACGCAGCGACCGTCTGGCTGAATGGCCAGCAGCTGGGCGCCATCAAAGGCGCATTCATTCGCGGGACATTCGATGTCACCGGACTGTTAAAGCCGGGCGAGAAAAATGCTCTTGCCGTGCGGATTTCACCTCCGCCGCATCCGGGGATTCCGCATGAACAATCCATCAGCGCCGGACCCGGACCCAATGGCGGAATGATGTGTCTCGATGGGCCAACCTTTGTGGCAACAGAAGGCTGGGACTGGATGCCTGCGATTCGAGATCGTGATACTGGCATATGGCAGAACGTCACGTTGAAGGTTACGCGTCAGGTAAAAATCGGGGATGTTCAGGTAATAACTACGCTGCCACTTCCGGCTATCAACTCCGCAGATGTTGATATTAATGTTCCGCTCGAAAATCTCTCCAGCCGAATGATAGAAGGAGATCTGTCGGCATCGTTCGATCAAACTATCGTAGTGAAGCATGTGAGTTTGGCTCCGGGAAAAAACATTGTGAGACTTACACCGGCGGAGTTTCGCCAGCTAACTGTGACGCATCCTCGCCTTTGGTGGCCCAATGGCTATGGCAAGCCCGAGCTATATCAACTGAAGCTGGCATTTCGTGGATCGGATGGCGAATCGGATGCGAAGCAATTGCAATTTGGAATTCGCGAAATTACCTATGAGTTGAGCCTTTTGGATTCCACCGGCCACCTCCGCCGGGTGGAGATTTCACCGACCACAGCAAAGCTACGAAATGAACGGGTTGTCGATGTCACGCACGCGGGAATGAAGAAAATTCCAGACGGCTGGGTTGCTTCCTTGCTTCCCGGCGCCGAGGCTTCTCCAGCCGTGCAGCCACTCGATGACACTACCGCAGCCCCGTATCTGATCATCAAGGTGAACGGTGTCCGAATTGCCTGTAAAGGTGGCAACTGGGGCATGGACGATATGCTGAAACGCGTCTCTCGAAAACGTCTGGAGCCTTATTTCCGTCTTGATCGAGATGCGAATCTGAACATCATTCGCAACTGGGTAGGGCAGAATACCGAAGAGGTTTTCTATGACCTGGCGGATGAATACGGAATGCTGGTGTGGAATGATTTCTGGGAATCAACCCAGGACGATAATCTGGAGCCACAAGATCCGGCATTATTTCTGGCGAATGCACGCGACACCATTTTGCGCTTTCGCAATCATCCCTCGATTGCAATGTGGTGTGGCCGGAACGAAGGTGTTCCCCAGCCAATCATCAACATCGGGCTCATCGATCTAGTCGATTCATTGGATGGCACGCGCTATTACTCTGCCAGTTCGAACCAGGTCAACTTACAGAACAGCGGGCCTTATAATTATCAAAATCCGATTCTGTATTTTACAAAATTGAATCGCGGTTTTTCTGTGGAGGTAGGCACTCAATCAATGCCTACTTTGGAATCTTTTCGCAGCACAATTGCCAAGCCGGACCAGTGGCCAATCAGCGATGCCTGGGCGTACCACGACTGGCATCAATCGGGAAATGGCGATGTAGCGTCGTTCATGGGACAGTTGGATGAGGAGTTTGGCGCGGGAACGAGCCTCGCAGACTTCGAACGCAAAGCGCAGATGCTGAATTATGTAGAGCATCGAGCCATTTTTGAGGGCTTCAACGCGCATTTGTGGGCGCCAAACTCCGGCCGCCTCTTATGGATGACCCAACCGGCTTGGCCCAGCACCGGGTGGCAGATTCTTAGCCACGATTACGATACGCAAGCATCCTTTTACGCCGTCAAGAAAGCTTGTGAGCCAATCCATGTGCAATTGGACTTATCGAACTACGATGTCGCTGTTGTGAATGCCACACGAAACCCTTTGGGGAGTGTTTCTGTCTCCGCAAAAGTCTATTCACTGCAAAACAAGTTGCTACTGGAGCAGACACAGGAGGTGAACGCGGCCGCGGATGCTTTGACGCCCGGGTTCAAACTGAATCTGGTCCCGCTGCTCACCTCCGGTATGGTTTTCGTTCGGCTGGAAATGAAGGACAGCGCCGGTCACAGCTTGTCCGATAACTTCTATTGGCTCGGCAGGAATGCAGCGTCTTACCGGGAGATGAACGATCTCCCATCGGTAACATTGTTGGCATCTGCTACTTCCAGACGGATAAAAGATCAGATGCAAGTGGATGTGCAATTACAGAATCATGCTGCGACAGCTGCGCTTGCTGTGAAGCTCACTCTCCTGGACGCTGTTAGAGGTGAACGTATCCTGCCCGCCTATCTAAGCGACAATTATGTTTCCTTACTGCCGGGAGAAACTCGCGCCATCGAAATTCAATATCCCATAAGTGCAACGCAAAACGCGCCAAAACTAGCCGTGAGAGGTTGGAACATTACTCCATCAGTCATTCCGATATCACATCCCTGAGCAGGCGCCGCGAAAAGATGTTTCAAGCAACCAGGAGTCATACGCATGAAGAGTAGAGCTACACGCCGCGATTTTCTGAAGTCCGTTGCAGCTGTATCCGTGGCCACCAGCTTGCCTGCTTCCGGAGTATCGGAACAGGGGACTACCGTAACTGGAGATGTTCAGAAGCAGCCGCAGGGCGTAGCGCGTAAAACCAGTCAGCGGGTGCAATTTCCTAGGATTCACAGCGGTCCAAAACTGGCGCGCATTTCGTTTCCATTAGGTGGCATTGGTACAGGCGGCATAGGACTTGGCGGACGTGGCAATTTGCAGGATTGGCAGATATTCAACCAGCCGAATCGAGGTTACTCGCCCCAGTATGCATTTCCCTGCATATGGGTGAAGCGGGCTGGCGCTGTTCCGTACAGCGTTGTGTTGGAGCGGCGCCTGATGCCTCCGTATGATCTGCAGGAAGAAGGTCTCGGTGCTGCAAACGTTCCTGGGCTTCCGCGTCTGGCCGAAGCGAAATTTTTGGGTTCATTTCCGCTTGCACGCGTGGAGTTTACGGATGCCGATTGCCCGGTGAATGTGGCGCTTGAAGCATTCTCTCCCTTTCAGCCGCTCGATGCGGACGCGTCGGGATTGCCGTGCGCAATTCTTAGTTACGAGGTACATAACTCGGCGCCCGAGCCTGTCGAAGTCACGATTGCATGGAATGTGGAGAACCCACTCGGTTGGAACCACACACGTCGCAACTTGCGGCGTGATGCAGCGGGATTGACCGGTCTGTTGATGGAGGACCCATCACTGGCCGCGGACGATCCCATGCGCGGAACCTTCGTTTTGGCTGCGCTGACCGCTGGCGGCGGCACAGTGGAGATGCTGAAGACATGGCGTGGCGGTGGCTGGCACGTAGGTGCGCAGCATTTCTGGTTCGATGAATTTTCGAAGAGCGGTCGTTTAGGAGATGAGAGCGAACCCGCTTCGCCTGTCGGATCTGTGTCGATGCGGCATACGATTCCAGCAAAGCAGATGCGGACTTTTCGGTTTTTGCTGGCGTGGCATTTTCCCAATCGCACACCGGAACGTTGCGGATGGACCTCGCCGAAAGGAGACGAGAAGGTGGTCCTCGGCAATTATTACAGCGCGCGTTTCGCGGACGCCTGGGCTGCTGCCGAATATACAACGACAAATTTAAAGGAGCTTGAGACGGCTACGCGCGCCTTCGTTGACGTGCTAGGCGACTCCACATTGCCTGACGTCGTGAAAGAAGCGGCGAGTGCAAATCTAAGTACGCTGGTAACGAATACCAGCTTTCGTACTGCAGACGGTAGCTTTCAGGGTTTCGAGGGATGTAGCGATGCGGCTGGGCTCGGCTTTGGCACCTGCACGCACGTGTGGAACTATGAGGTCGCCACACAATTCCTTTTCCCAACCCTCGCCCGCTCCATGCGTGAAACAAACTTCGGGTATTCGACCGATGCCGAAGGTCACATGGACTTCCGGCACAAGTTGCCACTCGGTAAAGAGCACTGGGGAGCTGCTGCCGCGGACGGTCAAATGGGCCAGATAGTCAAGCTGTATTTTGACTGGAAGCTTTCCGGCGACGACGATTGGATGCGCGCGCATTGGCCGGCGGCAAAGCGGGCACTTCAATACGCGTGGCGTCCCGGCGGCTGGGATGGAAATAAAGACGGCGTAATGGAAGGTGTGCAGCATAACACTTATGATGTGGAGTTCTATGGACCAAATCCAATGTGCGGCACCTGGTATCTGGCAGCATTGAAAGCGGTTGCAGAAATGGCTCACGCTGCGGGAGAGGATGCGTTTGCGGAGCAGTGCATCCGGCTCGCGGAGCGGGGAAGCCAGTGGATTGACGCGAACCTCTTCAACGGCGAGTACTACATTCAGCAGATCCGCGGCATTCCTAAGGACGAGATCGCATCAGGTTTGATCGAAGGCATGGGTGCAAAGAACACTCTTAAGCCGGAGTTCCAGGTTGGGTCCGGCTGCCTGGTGGATCAACTCGTCGGGCAATATATGGCAACGATCGCCGGACTCGGCCCACTGTTGAGGGAGACCAACATTCATAAAACACTTGAATCGATCTGCCGCTATAACTACAAACAGAATTTGAATCACCATGCTTCAGTGGAGCGCGTCTATGCGTTGAATGACGAGGCCGCGCTGGTGATTTGCGACTACACGCGGGGCGAGCGCCCTGATGTACCGATGCCGTACTACTCCGAGGTTTTTACCGGTGTTGAGTATGCCGCAGCAGTGCTGATGATGGCCAACGGCATGGCAGATAAAGGTGTGGAGTGCATCGAAAATATCCGTCATCGATATGATGGTGAGAAGGCAAACCCCTTCGACGAAACGGAGTACGGGCGTCACTATGCGCGTCCAATGGCAAGCTGGGCGGCCATTCCCGTGCTCTCGGGCTTCCAGTACGACGGGAGAACACGGCTGTTAGAGATCGCTCCAAAATGGAATGCGCAAAGCTTCCGGTGCTTCTGGTCTACGCCGAGTGCCTGGGGAAGCTTCCAGTTGAATGCCCATGGTTTCGCACTGAAACCGGATTTCGGTTCGCTTGAAATGCGCCGACTGAAGCTTCCTTGGCCGGAAGGTGTTGCATTGCGAGTCTTCAGTGGAGGTAAAGAGATTGCGCACACAGCCACACACGTGGAGGGAGCCGTGATGATCGCGTTCAATGGACCGTTCGCAGTGAGGAATTCCTCGCCTTTGAGCATAGAACGTTGAATAGAGAATCGGGACTAGCTCCTGTATTGGCGGACCTTATCTGCGGAATCGAGTCGGTTAATCTTCAGCGCGAAGTCAGATGATGCAGTTGTGCGCTATAACTGGGACTTCGGGTTTTGTACTCGAAGGCAGCGAGGCGATCCATACTACACGCTGGAAACTTCATTGGGACGTTGCATGCAACAGGTGTGGGAGCCCATATGTGCGAGTATAGTTTTCCGCTTTCTATAATCGGGGCAATCTCGCAAATGATGCCAAATCAAAATCGAAGGTTTGAATAAATGAAAAATGCAGACAGCCAACCCGTGAACTATCTCTCCTGTAAATGGCTTTTCCTTAACTTCTGCGTTCTGATTTTCGCGCTGCTCGGCAGTACTAGTAGTTTGTGCGCGCAGCATTCTTCGAAGGCTCAGGAAGAGGCTTCTTTGAACGCCATGGCAAAATTGGAACCGGTCGATACCCACGCACATGTGATGAATAGCGATCCAAAGTTTGTGGCGATGCTCGTGAAGTGGCACCTCCATCTGATCGATATCGTGGTAGTCGATGACAAGAACCCGAAACTGGAGCCGTTCAAGCAGCAGCGTGAGGATTCCTTTGCGTTTGTAAAAGCGAGTCATGGCCATGCCGTCCTGTGTACGACCTTCGATCCATATCGTTTTTCTAGCCCCGACTTCGCGCAGGCCGCAATCAGTGGATTGAACCGCGATTTTGCACGCGGCGCGGTTGCGGTAAAGATCTGGAAAAATGTGGGAATGGAAATCAAGGATTCTTCCGGTAAGTACGTGATGCCGGACAACCCTCGATTAGAACCAATTTATAAAGATATTGCCGCGCATAATAAGACTCTTATCGCGCATCTCGCCGAGCCCGACGTAGCGTGGGGCGTGCATACGCCGAATGATATTGCCGACGACGCGCAGTACTATTCCGCGCATCCCGAGTGGAGGATGGATAAAGTTCCTGGCGCGCCGGCGAAGAAAGCCATCTTGGCGGCACGCGATCATCTGCTTGAAATGAATCCGCAGCTTCGAGTCGTCGGTGCCCACCTGGGCAGCATGGAATCGGACGTCGACCTGATTGCCCAGCGGTTCGATCGTTATCCCAATTTCGCGATCGATACGGCGGCGCGGGTGACGCACCTGACAGTTCAGCCGACGGAGAAGGTGCGAAAGTTTCTGCTGAAATATCAGGACCGCGTTCTCTACGGTACCGATCTTCAGTTCGGAAAGCAGGAAAGTGCTGAGACTGCCATTAAAAAGTGGCAAGCTCACTATGCGTTAGACTGGCGCTATTTCGCAACCACGGATCGATTCGATTACGAGGGACGCGAAGTCCAGGGATTGGGCTTGCCTCAGCCGGTCCTCAAGAAAATATTCCACGACAATGCGCTGCGTTGGTTTCCGGGCATGGCTGCGGAAATCCGCTGACAGGATGGTTGATCGGCGTTAGCTCATTGTGGTGACCTGTTGCGAGTGACCGCCATAGAACCTTTACAGGAGTCCTTCACCCGGACTTCAACGAACTTCCGTTGCTCAGCCCCTGATCGGAGTTGTTTTGAAACGAATACGTGTGATGACGTTGTTTCTGCTGGCTACCCTCGCGGTCTCTGCATGGGGACAGGCTCCTCGTTTCGATACATGGAAAATCGTCGGCCCAGGCGGGGGCGGGACAATGATCGCTCCGACGATCAGCCCGCATGACCCGCACCTGGTGGTCGAACATTGCGACATGACCGGCGGCTATATCACTCATGACGACGGCAACTCCTGGCGTATGTTTAACCTCCGTGCAGGCATTGGAACCTTCGCCTTCGATCCGGCGGACAAGAATGTAATCTACGCCGCGAACATGGCCCTGTGGCGCAGTGAGGATCGGGGAAAGTCATGGAGCATGATCTTTCCAAACCCACACAAAAATACAGTCGAGCACCAGGTTGGCGACCACTCTGAAGTTTTTCTCACCTCGGACGATGCTGCTTATCCCGAAGCAGGAGAAATCTCGGCCATTGCCATTGACCCGAGTGACTCCAGTCGGCTTTACGTAGCATTCACGAAAGAGCACTCCACGTCTGCCATTTATGTGTCAGCCGATCGTGGGATCTCCTGGAAGTTATTGGCTCCCATCCCGCAACGCGCCTTGCTGCTGACGGTTCACGAGGGCAGCTTAATCGTAGTTGCCGGGAAAGGAGCGTACGAAGTGAGCAGCGGAGGCAGGGAGACGGCACTGGGCCAATTGCGCAGCAGCATATTCGCAGTCAGTGCAGCGCATGCCGGCAGCGCAAGCTGGCTGTATGCAACAACGCAGGAGGGCAAGCTCTTTGTGTCGGAAAATGGCGGCCGTGACTGGCGTGAGGCGACACCTTCTCTTGGTCAAACTGCCGGCAAATTTCAAGCCATTGCTACCAGCGAACAACATGCAAAGGTCGCGTACATCGGATTTAAAGGACTACAGCTTGGGTCTGGCGAGGAGAACTTATTCAATGGCATCGCAAAAACTCAAGACGCCGGTAAGTCCTGGAGGATTGTCTATAAAGAATCAAACAAGCCTGCCCGGAACCTGGATGCAACCTGGATCGAGCAGCGCGCAACCCAGAACGGCGAGTCGATCTTCTTCGTTTCACCCTGGAGCCTGGGCGTGGCGCCCACGGATCCGAACATTTGTTATGCGACCGATCTGTTTCGCACCTACCGAACCCTTGATGGCGGCAAGACCTGGCAAGAGATGAACTCAAGACGCGTCGATGGAGATCAATGGACAACGCGTGGACTCGATGTGACGACAAACTATGGAGTCCAGTTCGATCCCTTCAATTCAAAACATATCTTCATGGACAATACCGACATTGGACTGTTCCAGAGCGGAAATGGAGGCGCCTCGTGGCAGAGCAGCAGCATCGGCGTTCCGGAAGACTGGCGCAATACGACCTATTGGCTCGCCTTCGATCCAGCAGTTCGAGGGCTGGTATGGGGCGCCTTCAGTGGAGTTCATGATCTGCCCCGTCCCAAGATGTGGCGGAATCGCAGTCCACAAAACTATACGGGAGGCGTCGGCGTCTCGACGGACGGCGGCTGGCACTGGACGCCTAGCAACCAGGGAATGCCGTCTACTTCAGTCACCGACATCTTGATGGATCCCGGCAGCCCGGTAGGGAAGCGAACCCTCTATGTCACGGCGTTCGGTCGTGGCGTCTACAAGTCGGTTGATAACGGAAAGGCGTGGAGCCTGAAGAACAGCGGCATCTCCGAAGCTCAGCCGTTTGCGTGGCGTCTCACGCAGGCCAGGGAAGGCACACTTTATCTCGTCGTGGCTCGCGCGAGCGAGGGTAGAAATCCGCTGGTTCCCGGGCCCGGCGCGCTCTATCGCTCCACAGACAGGGCAGAGCACTGGGTCAAAATGGATCTTCCGGCGGGAGTGGATGGACCTACCGGGCTCACTCTCGACCCGAAAGATTCACAGCGGATGTATCTCACCGCATGGGGACACGAGGGCAAGTATGTGGACCACGGAGGCGGGGTGTTTCTCTCCACTGACGCCGGTCAAACGTGGAAGCCTATTTTCCAGAACTCGCAGCATGTTTACGATCTGACGGTGGATCCGCGAAACTCGGATCTCCTCTACATTTCGGGCTTTGATGCAGCGGCCTATCGTTCCGTTGACCGCGGTGCACACTGGAGTCGAATCAAAGGCTACAACTTCAAATGGGGACATCGCGTCATCCCCGATCCGGACGATGCGTCAAAAATCTACATTGATACTTACGGAGGCGGGGTTTGGCATGGTCCGGCCGCAGGAGACCCACAGGCTCAAGAGGACATCTTGACTCCCATTCCGGTTGCGCACTAAGTGGTTTGCACGCGCCGTAATCAAAATCTTCGTTGAACGCCACACCTCAAGCGGACGCGGAGTTAACACGGCTGATCGTCAATTGGAATCATTCTCAACTCTTCGCCTGCGCTCAGGGAAATTTTCCGCAACTGAGTAAAGAATCCAGAGGATACTCGCTTGAGTTGCACCGCGATCACCCTATGGATTCTTCGTTGAAAGATGGATGCCGCTCGACCCTATGCTCCAACATACGGGCAATTGGGCATGATCCCGCGTCCGGGCAAAACGACACAGTTTCCTCCAATCAGCAGTGATTTTCTTGCCTGACGGCCTTTTTGCCCATGGCCGGTATTATTTTTCTTGCTTGTTGTTTTATCGATGTGTTAATCGATTAACCATCCCAAATCGGAGATTAAAAAGATGAAATCCAAAAAACTCCTGTCCATGTTCGTGATAATTCTTTTCGCATATTTCGGAGCCAGTATGCCAGCACTTTTTGCCCAAGGCACAGATCTTGGCACGATCCGCGGTACGGTAACGGATTCAGGGGGCGCCGTCATTCCAGACGCTCAGGTCCAGATCACGGATATGTCCACAGCCAGGGTGTATCCGTTCACGACAAACGGCCGCGGCGAGTTTATAGCAGCCGCCATGCAGGCGGGTCACTATAAAGCGAATGTTACAGCGCCCGGATTCGGTCCTGCTGTCGTCAATGGAATCATCCTGAGCGGCACAGCTACCGTGAATATCAATCCAGTTCTCCGTGTTTCAGCCGCGAATACGACATTGCAGGTCTCTTCCGCTGCGACGATGATCAATACCGAAAATCAGACCATCAGCGAGACTCTAACCCCGAAATCGATCGTCCAACTTCCTCGTGACAGCCGCGACATTTACCAGTTTCTATATATCAACCCAAATATCCAGCAGAGCGATGAGCCCGGGGATTTTAAATTTATCGGCGGCCAGAGCTATGGTGCCAGCTTCTCGGTCGACGGCCAGCGTGCAAACGGTGGCATCTTCGGGCAGGCCACGCAAAGCAAGCCGTCGCTTGAGTCGGTGGGCGAGCTGAACGTTCTCTCAAATGGATTTGACGCCGAATACGCGGGCATAGCCAACATCCGCGTCACCACAAAACGCGGCACAGACCAGTATCACGGCTCAGCTGTATACAACAATGTTAATTCAGGTCTGGCAGCCTGGACTCTGGCCGATAAACTGAACAAATCTACCTTCGCGCCCACGGCGTTCCAGCCGGTATTTGCGAGGCCGCACTCCAACAATACTGACGCGGCCTTTTCCTTTGGCGGTCGCGTACCGAAGTTAAAGAACACCTGGTTCTTTGCGGCCTATGAGGAAAATTGGGGGTCCTTTCCAACGGTCGAGAGTGGGAACGTGCCCCACCCGACACTGCTGGCCGGTAACTTCTCACTCCTGACGGATTCAGCGAAACCGAAGGTTCCAACGGGTGTGATTCTTACACCGGCCGAGATTGCGACCGACACCGTAGGCGGCCTCGGAAGGCAGTTCATCACCATTCCGCAACGGCTGCTGAATCCCGTCACCACAAAGCTGATCAGCGTTTACTTTCCTCACATCGGGGTCAGCGCCCCCATCAACTCCACGACTGGCAGGGTGAATGGCTACTCCACCTCGGTCCCGGCGCGTGGAGGGATGCGGATGGGAGACCTGCGGATCGATCACGACTTCAATGACTCGAACCGTCTTTTTGGCGTTTACCACGGTTCTGCTCAACATACCGCTACAAATCCTGTCGCTCGCCCCTATACCGGTCTCGGCCTGCTCCAAACCGATCGCCTCAATTCCACGCTCTCGGTCTCCTATACCCACGTGTTCTCGCAGACCGCTGTCAACGAAGTTCGCGGAGGCTTCAACAATCAAACCTTGTACACGCATGCCAACACCACAGTGAAGAGCTTCCTCCAGAGCATTGGTTTCTCCCCGGCGGATGTCGCGGCGTATGGCGCTGTCATCGGGCCGTCTCAGCTAAACGACTACGGGAACCCAGTGATCAATTTCGGCTCAGGATATTCGGCTTTTGGGAACGGTGGCCGCAGCGGCGATCGCCAACTGAACCAAAATCTTATAACCTTTGGCGACACGTTGACCTGGACGCTCGGCCGACACACCCTCAAGTTCGGCGGCGACTTCGTCCGCAATCAGGCGGTCGACGGCTTCGCGTCGAGCCGCAGCACCCCGCAAGGAACACTTACCTACCAGGGCAACGGGCCCAATGTGATCACGCAGTTCCTTCTTGGCCAGGCGCCAAATACCGCGGCATCGGTCTATGCGCCCCGCCCTGCCATGGACGTTCACAACTGGGAAAATGGCGTTTTCGCCCAGGACGACTTCAAGCTCAATCCGCGGCTCACTTTGAACTTTGGCTTGCGTTATGACCTCTATAATCCGTACGTCGAGCGGCACGATCTGTTAGCCAACTTCGATCCGAACTACAACAACGCATCCACGGGTCAGCTGGGTCGCTACATCATTCCATCTGCCAAGACGCTTCCGTTTCTCTCTCCCGGGCTCAAGGCATTTGGCGTCGTAACCGCAGCGCAGGCCGGTCTGGGTGTCGGTCGCGGTCTGGTCAGGACGGATAAGCAGGACTTCGGTCCGCGCGCCGGTTTTGCCTTCCGCATCACGGATAAGAGCGTCGTGCGCGGCGGCTATGGGATGTACTATCCAACCACCGCCGCTCAAGTCTATCGAGATTCCATCGGAACCAATCCGTTCAACCAGAAAGTCACAATCCGCTCTGCTCCGGGAGCCCCGATTTCCCCCTGGCCTGTTGGTGGGGAAACCACCGGTGTCACTCCGAATGCGGGAGGAACGGCGAGCGGTTTCGGGAACACGCCCTCTGCAAACTATGTCCCGTTCGACCTCCAGAATCCACGTGTTCAGCAGTGGAACGCCACCTATGAGCAACAACTTCCTCGGCAATCCTCGGTGAGGGTGTCTTACATCGGCGCACACGGGTCAGGTCAGATTGCTGGCATCGATCTGGCGGAAATTCCTCCCAACAATGATCCCTTCGGCACCTCCGGAGACCCAACTGGGACTACCGGTATTGGTGATGGACAGACTCCGTGCGATCCCAGCGGAACCCAGGCCAACGGCCTGGTCTGCGCCTACTCGGTTGCCGATATGGCACGGCTCAAATTTCCCAAGCTGGGAGATTTTATCCTCGGATTTCGAAACGTTGGCCGCAGCAATACAAACTCCCTTCAGACCCAGTTCCAACACCAGGAGACACATCTCACACTCAGCGTGGCGTATACCTACCAGATGCAGAACTCGTCCGGTCTGGACATTGGGGACGCGACCCTCGGCGGAGAGCTCTACAACGTGTTTAATCTGAACAGCGATTACGGATTGGATAGTTGGGTGTCCCATCACCGGGTCGTTGCCTATGGCATCTATGATCTTCCCTTTGGCCGCGGCGAACGCTTTGCCTCCGGTGCCTCCAGGGTGGAGGATCTATTAATCGGCGGATGGCAGACCTCCTTTAATATGTTTGCTAAGTCGGGTGTAGGGTTTACCCCGCACTGGGACTGCACCGACTGCGATCCAGTTGTGCCCGGCAACGTCGCTTCCGGCGCACTGGATGCACTGGGCGGTTTTGGAGGCACCAGTATCCGTCCGGTCGTGATCAGCGATCCAAAGAAGGGGGTGCCGAGAGGCTACCAGTGGAACCCTGCCGCCTTTGCCCTGCCGAGTATCGGTGCAGATTTATTTACACAGGCAGGAGCATCCAAGCGCAACTCTTTGATCGGCCCTGGAACATACGGCGTGAATCTCGGCGTCCATAAGGTCTTCCAGCCCACCAATCGCTTTGCGGTTGAAATCGGCGCGGACATCGACAATCTCTTCAACCATCCCATGCGCTCGCCCGATGAAGGCTACGCATTCGGATCGGGCACCCCATCCTACACAAGTTTGGGGACCTTCAACCTGCTCGTGGATCAAACTCCGCCCCCGCGTGGCCATCAGCCTGCCATATTGCCGATCCAGTCCGACGTTATCCCCAACAATAGCAGTGAGAATAGTGTTGGGAATTTCGGACAAAATTATCAAACCTTCAGTCAGGAAGGCGTCAGCGGCAACCGGGTCATTCGACTGAGGGGCCGCATTACCTTCTAAATAGACTGTCTGCAACATAGCTCCGGGTAGATGGGGAAATTCATCTGCCCGAAGCGTTTCCTGCCCATTTGGAACTCGGGATGTTTTCGCCCGGATGTTCAACTCTTCCCAATCGAGAATGGAAGTCAGCAATGGTCGAGAAGGTTTTAGCTGGATGAGGAATTAGCAATGCGTCGGACAGTGTTTCGCGTGATAGTTGCTTTGGCTTTTTCCTGCGGTCTTGTGAGTGCAGCAACCCGGCCCGGAGGGTTTCGCGTCATCGGTCCCGGCGGGGGCGGTGCGATGTTCAATCCAACCATCAGCCCGCACGATCCAAACACTGTTTTGATCTCCTGCGACATGACAGGCTCCTACATCACGCGCGACGGCGGCCGTTCGTGGAGGATGTTCAACCTGCGCGGGACAACACGGTTCTTCGTCTTCGATCCGCTGGCGCCCCACACAATGTATGCGGAAACCATGGGGCTGTGGCGAAGCACGGATGACGGAGAGAGTTGGAAGCTGGTCTATCCCAAGCCTTCAGCGGTTCAGGGCGTTGAAATGTCCTCCGATCACGCGGACGAAAAGGTACTCACCCGGCCAAATCCAGTCGGAACCATTGCCGCATTGGCGATCGATCCTGCCGACTCGCGGACTCTTTACGCAGCGGCGGGTGTAAAAGATGCACCGGCTCTTTTTGTTTCCCATGACTACGGCGATAGCTGGCAAAAGGAAGCGGCTTTGCCCGAAGTGTCGCGGCATCTCTGGATTGATCCCTACTCTCCGCGCGCGTCGAGAACCGTAGTCATCGCCGGAGCACACTTTATCGTCATGAAGAGCGCAACCGGCATTCGGAAATCCGAACTGCCCAGCTCTGCAAATATGACGGATTCGGCCGCCGGATTCGCCGCCCCCGGCAAATCCGTTTTCTATGTCGCGTCGGACGAGGGCGGCTTCGTCTCTAGAGATGGCGCCATCTCCTGGCAAGCCATCGCTTTCCCGGGCGCAGACGCCAGAGTGCGCGCGGTCGCAACCAGTCTGCATCATCCGGAGACAGCCTATATCTCCTACAGTCACCTGAAGCTCGGCGGCACGACCTGGCAGGGCGTTGCAAAGACAGTCGATGCCGGGCGCACCTGGGAGTTGATGTGGAAAGAAAGCGTGGCCCCGGCAGCCAACGTGCACGACGCATGGGTGACGAAGACCTTTGGAACGGGCTGGGGCGAGAATCCGCTGATGCTGGGTGTCGCGGATCAGGACCCCAACCTGTGCTACGGCACAGATTTAGGACGTACATTGGCCACAACGGACGGCGGCAGGAACTGGACCGCGAAATACTCGCGGCGAGCGCCCGGCGCGGAGTGGACTTCAACCGGCCTCGACGTTACGAATAGCTACGGCATCCATTTTGATCCGTTCGATATCAAGCGCCGATTCATTACCTATACGGACATCGGTCTCTTCCGCAGTGAAGACGCGGGCACATCCTGGGCGAGCAGCACTCAGGGAGTTCCATCCGAGTGGAGGAACACGACATACTGGGTTGCGTTCGATCCGAAGGTGCGCGGGAGGATGTGGAGTGTCAACAGCGGCACTCACGATCTGCCACGGCCAAAGATGTGGCGTCACACTTCGGTCGAGACGTTCAAGGGTGGCGTGTGCCGCAGCAACGACGGCGGTCGAACGTGGAAGAAATCCGATGCAGGGATGAAAGAAACCGCCGCCACCCACATCCTCCTCGACCCTACCAGCCCTCCGGAGGCACGCGTGCTCTACGTCGCGGCGTTTGGCCGGGGCGTGTACAAGAGTAGTGACGGAGGCGCAACATGGAGCCTGAAGAACACTGGCATCACTCAACGGAACCCTTTCGCATGGAGACTCGCTCGAGCGAGCGACGGGGTCCTCTACCTGGTAGTGGCACGGAGATCGGAAGACGGGAGCATCGGCAATGACGGTGACGGGGCTCTTTACAAGTCGAGTGATGGAGCGGAGACTTGGACGCAGGTCGCGCTTCCAGCTGGAGTGAATGGGCCAAACGGCCTCGCGATTGATCCGCAAAACCCGCAGCGGCTCTATCTTGCCGCATGGGCACGTGCAGTTGGAACGCATGGAGCGGGCGGCGGCATTTACGTTTCGAATAACGGCGGTCGCACGTGGAAGCAGGTGTTGGATCGCGACCAGCATGTGTATGACGTTACGGTCGATCCCCGCGATCCCGATGTTTTATATGCCGCAGGTTTTGAGTCGGCGGCATGGAAGTCTTCTGACCGCGGTGAGCATTGGAGTCATATCGCCGGGCCAAACTTCAAATGGATGCAGCGCGTGATTGTCGATCCGGTTACTCCGGGAGATATTTATGTGACAACATTTGGAGGAGGCGTCTGGCACGGAGCTGCTGATGCCAAACCGGGGACGCAGGATATCGCTACGCCGGAGCTCCAGCCTGGTCGCTGACAATTGCGTCGTTCCGTCCTGGCTGACGGACCCAACCACACCTTCATCGGTGTCGGGAATGCACCTGAGAACACTGGAGGAATTTTAATGATGAAAGATCTAACGCGCCGCGAGTTCATAAACACCGCGGCGGGAGCCGCAGTAGCCAGCACGATCATTGGCCATACATCGTTCCTCAACGCTGCAGCCGCGGATGCTCCATCTGCAATGGTTGATTCCGGCAGCTCCAACTGCACCGGATCATGCACCCCTATCGAGTCTGCAATCTTCCCCAAGCCTCAGGAAATCGTCAGTTCAGGCAGCGATTTCGTGCTGGACAATCAGGTGCGTATCGTCGTGCCTTCGAATCCATCGGAAGAAGAATTATTTCTCGCACGCTCTTTCGCGAACGAACTCGGCGATAGGTTCGATCTGCATTTAAAAATTGAACGAACTTCCAATCTAAAACCTGATGCCCGTGCCATTCTGATGGGGTCGATTCAGAGTCCATTTATCCGGCAGTATTGCGCGCGAACAGGCCTGGATGGGAGCAAGCAGATTCCCGGCCCAGAGGGCTACATCCTTCAGACCCACAAAAATGTCGTTCTGGTGGCCGGCAGTGATGATCGCGGCGCTTTCTATGGATTGCAGTCACTTCGGCAACTTCTATTCAAGGAAGATAATCAGGTGCGAATTCGCGGCGTGAAGATTCGCGACTGGCCTGAAAAGCAGTTTCGAGGGATTTATCTGTTTCTCCCAGGGCGGGACAATATCCCTTATTTCAAGCGGTTCGTGCGCGACTATATGGCGCTGCATAAATACAACACGCTGATCATGGAAATGGGCGCAAGCATGCGGCTCGAAAGCCATCCTGAACTGAACTCGGGATGGCTGGAGTTCGCCCGCGATTGCAACTATAGCTACCGCAATTACCCTCCAGGCCCGTTCCACAACGTGGAACAGAATTCATCTCACCAGGACACGGCCGACGGAGGTTTCCTTGAAAAGGAAGAGGTCGCCGATCTCGGACGTTGGGTCAAGAAGTATCAGATCGAACTTATTCCGGAGCTCGCATCTTTTACCCACAGCTATTATCTTCTGACGAAACACAGAGACCTTGCAGCGGTGCCGGAAGATAAATGGCCCGACATCTACTGCCCGTCGAATCCAAAATCCTACCCGTTGGTGTATGAGGTTTATGACGAGTACATCGATCTTCTAAAACCTAAGATGGTCCACATCGGACATGATGAACTGTTCCTTCAGGTTGGGGCTTCTCCCAGGTGCAAGGACGAGGACATCGGTGAGTTGTTTGGCGAGGATGTTAAGAAAGTCCACGACCATCTCGCATCCCGCGGCGTCAAGACCGCGCTTTGGGGCGACATGCTGCTGGAATCTGTCCGTGGGCGTGGTCTGAAGAAACATGTAGCTGCAGATGGCTGGACCTACTACACGCCTGGAGGCTTGACTCCGGACCAGGTGGAGAGACTGATCCCGAAAGACTGTCTCATCTTTAACTGGTTCTGGCACACTGAGCGCGGAGGCCATGGCAGCAATGCAGAACTGAACGAAGCCACGCTGGACAAGATGGGTTTCCAGCAGATCTACGGCAACTTTGCGCCCACGATCAAGAACTATGAAACGCGGAAAAAGCGATCCACTCTGCTCGGCGGCGCTCCCTCTGCGTGGGCTGCTACCAACGAAGTTGGCTTCGGCAAGGACCTGATGTCCACCTTCCTCGGTTGCAGCAGCATTCTTTGGACAGGAGAGGTTCTTGAATATAAGGAGTTGACAGCCAGGGTGCAATCCATGCTTCCAGCCATCCGCACCCGGCTCAGTGGAATTACGCCGCCAAGCCAGACAGAAAGTTCGATTGTGGCAGTGGATATTTCAAGCAAATTTAACGTTGGGGACAAGATACCGACCTTAAGTGCAGATCTTAGTGGAATGGCTGCCGGAAGTATCCAGCTCAACAAAGTTCCATTCAATCTGAAAAACGTCAATGGCATGCATTCGATTGTTGTCGGGACAGACGGTAAGGAGGGAACTAACCTGCCAAAGGTTGTGACCGGCATCCCGATTGGAGCGCCTCCAATCAGCCTGATCTTTCTCCACGCTTTGGCGAAGCCCGCCTCGAACAAAGAGAGTTTCCGTCTGATTTGGGACCAGGAAGACACCGCCGATCTTCTCGGATGGTATGAAGTTGTTTATGAAGACGGCTTCGTCGCCACCATCCCGATTCGCTACGGCGTTAATATTCTGGAGTGCAACTGGGACAAACGTGTTTCCCCAAATGATTATTGTTATGGCGCAGACGCAATTGACGTTGGTGGCGGAACGAACAATCGCATCACATTTTTCGCTTTCGAATGGATCAATCCTCGGCTAGGAAAAGTCATTCAGGAGATCCGACTGAAAGGGACAACTGGATTTCGCGGCGCTCCAAGTGACTATATTAATGGTTGGGGACCTGTCATTGAGAGCAATGCCGTGATTCTGAAAGCTATCAGTATGGTGCAAAAACGAGACGCCGATCAGGCTGCGCTACCAGGATGATCGGCTAGCGGAGTTACAGTTAAATAGTTGATCCGCGATCGGAGTCATTCTCGACTGCGTTGCCCCAAAATTCGCTGTAGTAAATGCAAATTAGATCTTTTTAATGTGGAGACTGAGATTGCCTAATTGCCGCACGTCAACGCGAAGAATTCCGTTCTCGTTGGCGCGCGACCGAAGCAGCTGCGCAGGCGCGCCTGGTGGAACTGCGGATGCCGAGGTCGAAACATTCAAACCCGTGAAATTGAGCTCATAAGTCGAATGTGGCACAAGGCTTGTGATCAACAAGAAATCACAGGCTAAATCGGGCAATGACACCTCGCCCTCTGTGAGAGCAGGACCAGCGGTGCTGAATAACACTACGGGACCGTTTTCAAATGCTGCGCCGGCGAAGTTTGCTCCATTCACCAGTTCCACACGTTTGCCTACAGTGCGCCCCTGGTCTCCTATCTCGAAAACATGCAGGAAGAGATCTTCATTCGCCGGCGCAGAGGGCGAGACCTCAATGCGCCAGACTCCCGGAACTACATTTTTCCGGTTTGAACTCTCGATGTGAGAAAAATCCTCGCCATCGAAAACCTTCCACATTTGGCGCAGCTTAGGGTCTTGGGGCAGCGGCCCGCCGGCCGCCGGCTCGAGCGGCCAGTTCTCCCCGGTTCCCCATGCGCCATCAGAGTCATTGCCCGGCGTGTAGAACTCATTGCCCGCGCCTCCGCGGCGTATGACGCTTCGTTTCCGGGGTAAAAGGGAGTGCACGCGTAACTCGCCGGATCCTTCGTTAAAGCGGAATGTTTTTGCATTCGCAAAGGTACTCACACCCGCTACAGCGTTTCCGGCATCGTCGTCCACGCTTGGCTGATTTACGCCGTGCAGGAGCCATGCTTTGCGGAAATTCGGGTTCGTACTGTTAACGCGGTCAAAGACGAACAGCAAGTTGCGTTCTGGAATGTAGACGACCTCGCGAGTAAACCGGCTGAGCTTCTCTCTGGAATATGCATTCGTCGCATCACCCATTGCGTAGTGATATCGGCCTGGCACATAATCCACTACCCGCATGCAGCCTAGATTCCATAGGTCGCGCGTATTATTCCAGTCTTCAATGCTGCGAACCGAATTCCAATAACGCGAAGAGTCCATCCGCTGGCCGCCATCGTTTGCGGCAGCCAGCAGGTCCGATGACCAGAAGAATTTTTCTGAAGGATCGTAGACCAGCACAGAATTATGCGCGACCGTGCGGCGGTAGTAATTCAGGTAATGAGGGCTTTCTGAATCCGTGTAATCGGCTCCGCTGTCGATCGCCAGATATCCATTGTGATAAATGGTGAGCTGGTTCTGATCCATATGTTGATGCTTGGCGAAATACGGCCCGCAGTCGAACTCAATCCATGTAGAGTCCGGCTTCCAACCATCGCGCATAACCAGGTGGCCGACTCCTGGAAAATAGCGCAGACCCGGCAGATCGCTCTCGCTGGCAAGAGCGGGATCCTGCGGTACGACCTCCGGATCGTCCCATAGAAACTGCAAAACGGGCAGCATCCAATCCTTACCGAAAAACCCGCTTTTCCGTAAAAGCCACGCGCTGTATGGATCTTTGAAGCGATTGACGGCATAACCGATTACAGCTGTATCTCGCGCGTCCAGCAGCGGATACTCATTATCGCCCTCGCGCGAGGGAGTTCCATTTGGAAGCAGCTTATAGAGATATGTATCGCCCACGTTTCGAAACATTGAGTATGCGCGGGCTGGATCAACCCCGGTTGTCGTCCGCTGCAGCTCCGTCATCAGCAGGAGAGAAGCCCAGGTGATCCGCATGTAATCCATCGATTCGTGATAGCTGCCTTTCGGAGTCACGAGATCGGTTTGTTGGAGAATATTCTGCAGACCCTCATCCACCTGAGCGCGTAACGGCTTGCAGCGCCGGTCGAAGTCCGCGTACCCTTTGACCGCGGCAAGTGGAAATGCGGCCAGCGTCAAATAGCGCACGGGATAATTCTGATAAGAGATTTGCCTGGGATTGGCAAGCTCCGGCGCCGCCAGCATCTTCGCGGCACCTTCGACCAACTCGTTCGCGATACGGTCTTTCAATGCGGGATCGAAGTCCGGATGCCCGAAGAGCCAGTCGAACGCCAGCGACCAGCGCGTGTAATCCAGCCAATTCCGTGAGGCTCTCCCGTCAGGGGGTAAGTGCGTATCGCGCATTTCAGTCAGAGCGCGATGAGCAAAGTTGTTCTTCCCGGTAAGCTGCCAGGAAAGCGCATAACCAAGCATGTCCTCGGAAGGCCGCAGTCCAGCAGCATATCGAGTCCGTAGTAGAGCGAGCCCGGTAAACGGATCTTCTTCTGCGATCAGCAGTCTAGGTTTTCGACCCGGCGACTGGGCGCGCAGCAACGCCGGTGCAGCCAGCGAAGATGCAAGCAATCCAGCTACAAATTCACGTCTTCTCAATGATCTCTCCGCGCCACAGATTAAATGCCCTTGCGCCAGCCTTCTGCATTTGCATTTTTTAGCTGCACCGGGAAAGATCCGTCAGCGTTCAGATGCTGCACGCAACTCCACTGTATCGGACGGCGCACGTCTGCTTTCGTCTCTACTTGCACAGAGAGTTTCAGTTCCGCGTCGCCGATTCCGGCGGGCAAAATGATGGAAGCCTGCCGCACCTTGCCCGGGAAAGGGCAGCCGCGATCCAGCGTACCGCTCTGCCGGAACGATCCATCGGTGTTCTCCACAGTCAGGCGGAGCGAGCCGGGAACACCAGCAACCCCGTCATTCGCCACCGCAATGATCAACTCCATCGTTCCCCATCTTTTTCTCTGCCAGATCCAGGCTGGCCGGATGCGATAGCCCATGCGTTGCTGCAAAGCGCGGAAGCCTTCAGGAAAACGTTCGTTATATTTCGCTAGATTTTCAGCTTCGGTCCAGAGGGCCCAGTAATTGGCGCCTAGATCAAGGGTGTGTAGCATGGCGTTCTCGCGAAGATTGACACCGGCGCTGTCCACGGGAATGTTTGTGATGTCATAGTCCCGAAAAGCTCCATCCTCCATGATGACAGGCAGCCACGGAGGCCGGTTTCCCAGTTCTTCAATCTGGATCGGCTCCTCAACGATGATGCTATCGGAACGCAGCCAGCACCCCGAGCGAATCGCCAGGTCAAGCACTTCGGCATTGCCGACACGGCTGATGTCCGGCTGCGTGTTAACTGCCAAGGCTGCCTTTTTCCAAATCTCCAACTGAACCCGGGTCATGTGAAGAAAAGTCTTTTCCGCGGTGAGGAAATCCGGAAATGGATTAGGAAGATTGCTCGTGTGGCCCTCGCCCCAGAAGCCATACATCATCAAATCCATCCATTCCAGAAGCGGTTCATTATCAAAGCGCGTCGCCATCAGTTCATTCAGTTCACGGAACGCGCTCTGGAAGGCTGGATGGTCGTATCGCGGCTCGACGAAATTCACATTGCGTCCGTTGCGTTGCATGGGCCCGATGTTCACGAGCGGTACTTTATCGCGCAGGAACTTGGGAAGCGCAAGCTCTTTGGGCTCGAACTCGGGATTCGAGAGCTGTATGCGGAACGCAAATCTCAGGCCATGCCGCCGAGCCGCGTCGAGGGTCAGTTCCCAGACAGGGTGAAGATCCAGGCGGCCCGGCTTTGATTGCACATCCCGCCAGTCACAGCGGATATAGAGAACATCAACGAAGGGCAGGCTCGCCATGCGTTCGACGGATTCTTCCAGCGTCTCCAGACCCTTGCGGACCCTGAGAGAAGGACCGTTTTCCTCCCAGGTATAGCCAACCAGCCCAAGTCCGAAATTGCGAATGTGCGCTTTGGAAGGTGTTGTAACGGAGAGGGTGCGCCAGCCCTCATCTTGATCGATGCCGAAGGGCCCCTGATTTAGCCGATCCTGATTCAGCCGATCCAGATTCAGTCCATCCGGCGGAGTGGGTGAACCATCTGAACTGAACCCATTCTTTGTTTCGGATAAAACGCCGACGCCGAGGGCAGCCGCAAGACCGGTCCCTAGAAAATCCCGTCTGCGCATTTTGTTCCGCCTTTCCAAAGTTCAATCCAAATCGAAATGGAAGCTACAGGAAACGGAATAATTATTTAGTTGCATTTGTTAAGTTTAAACTTCATATTATACGTCTGTGCCAATTTGGAGTAATGGTTCTCTTCTGCGCTGAAAGATTTCACATGGGGGTGAATCAAAGTATGTTCAACAAACTCAGCACGGGGATATTGCTTGTCTGTCTAGTCGCACCGGCGGCGTTATTCAGCCAAGTCGATACCGGCGCAATTATCGGTACTCTACGCGACCCGAGCGGAGCCGTAATCCCTTCCGCCAACGTGACGATCACGGAGCAATCGACCAACGTTCCTACTGTTGCGCACTCCGACGGGCAGGGCAATTACACATCTCCCCCGCTCCGCAGCGGTGTCTATTCGGTGATGGTCGAGGCGCCCGGCTTTGAATCGCAGACCCACACCGACATACGGCTACAGGTACAGGAACGTCTCAAGGTCGACTTCACGATGGCGGTTGGACAGGTCAGCAATCATGTCGTCGTTACGGGCGCAGCCCCGGCTATCAATACGCAGAGCTCTGCTCTTGGGCAGGTGGTCTCATCGAAGATGATGACCGATCTACCGCTGGATGGTCGAGACTACATCCAACTTGCCGCCCTGAGCACGGGAGTCGTGATGACGAGCGTCGGCACGAATGGACAAACCGGAGGCAACAGCTCAAGCGGCAATAACGCCGGTGGCCTGACCAGTTTTGCCGCGAATGGTGCGCGGGGTACGCTCAACAATTTCCTTCTCGATGGTATTGATAACAACTCCAACGACAACGGCGGTCCGTTGCTACGCACCAGCGTAGATGCCATTGGCGAATTCAAAATTCAGACGAACTCGTTTTCGGCAGAGTTCGGCCGAAGCGGTGGCGCTGCCATTAACGCAGTGACCAAGTCGGGTACAAATGCGTATCACGGAGATGTGTTTGAATTTTTCCGCAATGCCGCGCTGGATGCGCGCGGTTATTTTGAATCTCCGGCCTCCAAGAAGGCGTCCTTCAAGCAAAACCAGTTTGGTGGGACAATTGGAGGGCCGATTCGGCACAACAAGCTCTTCTGGTTCGGGGATTACCAAGGAACGATCTTTCGTATCCCTATGACGCTTGTGTCGTCTGTGCCGACTCTGGACCAGCGCACTGGCAACTTCTCCGAGCCCGGAAACGCTACCATTTACGACCCCCGTACTTATGACCCAGCCACCGGCAACCGTACTGCATTTCTGGATAACAGCATTCCCAAAGATAGAATCGATCTGTTAGCTCAGCGGATTGTCGATTTGTACCCGCTGCCGAACCAGCCTGGACTGAAGAATAATTATCTAATCACTCCTATAGAAGATGACCGAGTGGACCAGGGTGATTTCCGGAGCGATTACGATCTCTCACAGAACAATCAACTCTTCTTCCGCTGGTCGATGAGTGGAAGAACATTTTTACAGCCCACCCCACTGCCGGGTCTGGCAAACGGTGGGAACAGCAGTTCTGGAGTTGGCTCGGAAAACACCATGGGAGCCGCTCTGGGTGAAACACACACCTTCACTCCCACTACGCTGAATCAATTCCGGATCGGCTTCAATTGGCTCGGCATAAGCCGGGGCGTACCCCCGGGAGGGAATGTCGCGCCGCCAGCCGACCTGCAAGTCCCGGGTGTTGCCGTGAACCCTGGAACAGCTGGGCTTACAATCTTTGCGCCTTCAGGCTACCGGCGTGTCGGTGATCCGGGATACGCGCCAACGCTTCTGGCTAGTGAAGAACGCCAGGTTACGGACGTACTGAACCTGGTACGCGGCAATCATACGATCGCCATCGGCGGCGAAATGCGTTGGAGTGAGTACAACATTTTCCAGCTCGCTGCTCCGAATGGGCAATTCTCGTTCAGCGGGCAATTCACCCAAAATCCAAGCGACGCGACGGGCGGCGATGGATTGGCAGACGAGTTACTAGGCCTCCCCGTAGTTTCGACGATCGACACCCAGGTGAAAGTTCGAAACAGACAGTATGTGCCCAGTGCATTCATCCAGGACGATTTCAGGGCGAGCAGCAAGCTCACGCTGAACCTGGGGGTGCGTTACGACTATTTCTCTCCGATCGTCAGTGCCAACGACCAGCAGAGTAACTTCGACTACGGCACTGGCCAGCTAGTAGTGGCCGGCAAGAATGGGGCGTCCCGCGGCCTCGTGACTCCCGACCATTTGAATTTCTCTCCGCGGGTTGGCTTTGCCTGGAACCCGCGCGGTCAAACTGTTCTGAGCAGCGGATTCGGAATCTTCTGGAGCGGTCAGGAGATACGGACGGCTGCTCCGCTACAGCTTACGTATAATCTTCCGTTTTACTATCAGCCTACTTTTACCAGCGATGGAATTACGCCCGTGCTGACAGTGTCCGGCGGTTTCCCCTCACTGAACCCGCTGGATGCGCCTGATCCCGGGATAACCAGTGTCGATAGCCGGTTGAAGACTCCCTCCTATGCGGAATGGAATCTTGCCTGGCAGCAAGGTCTCCCGTTTGCAACTGCAATGGAAATATCCTACGCCGGATCGAAGGGCACGCATCTTCAGTCCCTGGTGGATCGAAACCAGGTGATCACCCCGGGTCCTGGAGACATTCAATCTCGCCGGCCGTATCCCAACTTAGGACCGTTTGCCGCCATCGAGAATCGTGGAAATTCAACCTACAATTCTCTCCAGTTCAAGGTCGAGAAACGTGCCAGTTATGGACTGTATTTTCTAAGCTCGTTTACATGGAGCAAGGTAATCAATGACCAGCCGGAGATCTGTTGCGGGGGCTATCCACAGAATAGTTGGAATATCCCGGCAGATAGAGGATTGGCGGATTTCGATCAGCGCCTGCGCTGGGTTCTCAGTACGGACTATGAACTTCCTTTTGGCAGTGGTCGAAAATTCTCCGCAAACAATCACATAGTCGATGAGGTGTTTGGCGGGTGGCACGTTGGAGGAATCTATACGCTTGCCAGCGGTTTCCCGTTCTCTCCTTTAATAGGTTTCGATCCTTCGAATACGGGCAGTCAAGGACTTCTGCGCCCGAATCAGATTGCAGACGGCAACTTGCCAAAGAAGCAGCGTAGTCCGAACCTCTGGTTCAACATCAATGCGTACACCCTTCCCACGCCTTATACGTTCGGAGACGCCAGACGCAATAGCCTCACAGGTCCAGGATTCAACAACCTCGATGGCTCTTTGCGCAAGATATTCGCCACCACGAAAAACCAGAGTCTGGAATTCCGTGCCGAAGCTTTCAACCTGCTGAATCATCCGAGCTTTGCGCAGCCGGATTCGTATATCACGGATGGGCCGGGTGCGGCTGGCGTGATCACCTCAACCGCGCTGGCGAACCGAGAAATCCAGCTAGCATTGAAATACCGGTTCTGACGGCGCAACGTGGTCCTGGCTTCAATAAGCACCAGGACCCACGTGAGTTGAAACGCGAACGGCCGCTGGCGATTGAGGATTAGAGGCGAGATGAAAAAATATTGGTGTGTGGGGACTCTCCTCATTCTGACGATTGGGATTCAGGGATATGCACAGACGGATACTGTTATTCGTCCGGTGGAGATCCAGGACGTGCTGGTGAATCCCGGCATGGGAATTACTACATTTCAGCGGTTCAATGGCCAGGAACTGAATCCGCCGCTGACGTGGTCGGAAAGCGGGCCTGTTACCAGGCTTCCGCAGGCGGCCACGAAGCCCGACTTTCCAGAGGCTTCCATTTCCTACTGCCGTTGGTATTGGAGCGTGATTGAGCCGGAACCGGGTAAATTTCGTTGGGACATCATCGATTTGGCTTTGCAGGAAGCGCGGGCACATGGACAGACGCTCGCCATACGTTTGATGCCGTACTCCAACAAAGATCCGCTGCCCGCCTGGTACCGCAACTCGGGTGCGCGTCGCGCCAACAAGCCGACAGATAAGGATGGAGACATCTGGCAGCCGGATTTCACCGACCCACTTTTTTTGAAGGATTGGGGAGAACTGGTAGCCGAGGCAGGAAAGCGGTATGACGGGAATCCCACCCTCGATAGTGTCGACATATCCTCCGTGGGTTATTGGGGAGAAGGCTGGAGCAATTACATGCCGCCGTTCTCCTTTCAAAAGCCGCTGATCGATATCTGGCTTCAGGCTTTTCAACACACGCATTTGTTGATGAACTTCGATCAACCACAGGCCTTGGCCTACGGGACAGAACATGGCGCCGGTTGGCGGTTGGATTGCCTCGGAGACATGCGCAGCAAGTCACATTCGCCGGAAATGCTCGACCAATACCCGCAGGAAGTGGTGCGCGCCGGAATTCAGAATGTGTGGCAGCGCAGCCCGGTCTCGCTGGAGACCTGCGGTACGCCATCGAGTTGGAAAAAGAATGGCTACAATGTCTCGTACATCCTAGCCCAGGCGTTGCGCTGGCACATCAGCTCGCTGAATGTGAAGTCTTCTCCAATCCCCCCCGAATGGCAAAGCCAGTTTGAAGATTTTCAGAAGAAGATGGGATATCGTTTTATCCTGCGGCGGCTGGAATATCCGAACGCGGTGACAACGGGCGCGATGATGCCGGTCCACATGTGGTGGTTGAATGCTGGAGTCGCTCCAATCTACCGGAAATACCGGCTTGCTGTGGAGTTGCAATCCGCGAGTGGAAGTACCATCGTTCAGGTTCCGGCGGATATAAGGAAGTGGCTTCCTGGAGATGCGGTTGTCGATGATTCGCTCTATGTCCCGGCCAACTTAGCTTCAGGGACATATAAATTTCGAATCGCGATGCTGGACCCTCGAACGCAGCAGCCCGTTATTCGCTTCGGAATGCAAGGGCGGCAGGCCGACGGATGGTATGACATGGGATCGCTTACGGTTGAAAAATCCGAAAAATGAATCCTGATGGGTTACCGAAGCTGATCGTTCCGAACCTATGACGACACGACGAAATTTTCTGGCAACGAATCTGATCGGTGCAGCGGGATTGGCAGCCAATCCTGCACGGATGTTGTCTGCACCGGCGAGCTCTGCTTCTGCCCCGGCTATGACCCATGAAATTCGTTCAGACCGTAACTTCTGGAGCGACTGGCCCGCTTACCTTGCGGCTGAGATGAACCAGGCGAGAAGCAGGCGACTCGCAGCCCTGGCAGAAATTCATTCAGTTGCACGAATGCAAGAACGAGCCACCATGATTCGTTCGAAGCTTTGGGAACTGATTGGAGGGCCGCTGGAAAAGACGCCGCTCAACCCCCGAGTTACCGGCGCCATCGAGCAAGGTCAGTACCGAATCGAGAACATCGTATTCGAGAGCTTCCCGAAAGTTTTCGTTACCGCCAATCTCTATCTTCCGGTCTCGGGGAAACCCCCATACCCGGCGATTCTGGCGCCGGTCGGCCATTCAGACAATGGAAAGGCATACCACTACTACCGGCATCTTTACCAGAACCTCGCGCGCAAGGGTTACGTTGTTCTTACATACGATCCTTTCGGTCAAGGGGAACGGCTCCAATACATTGATTCCAAGACAGGCCGATCTCTCTATGGACCAACCGGGGAACATTCGCAAGCTGGCCGGCCTATGGTTTTATCGGGAGAGAACCTTGCGCTTTACTTCGCATGGGACGGAATTCGCGGACTGGATTACCTCGTCAGCCGTCCAGAGGTGGATGCCAGTCGCATAGGATGCACCGGGCAATCGGGCGGCGGCACGATGACGATGTACCTGGCTGCTTTGGAGCCCCGAATCCGGGTGGCTGTCGTAAGCGACGGAAATTCTGAAAATGTGGCCGGACCATTTTTCGATCCTCCGGGAGCCACCGATGATGCGGAACAGAACATTGTGGGTGGGCTTCCCGTTGGAATCGATCGCGGGGACCTGCTGCTGGCCTTCGCTCCGAAACCGCTTTTGATCTGTTACACCACGCACGATGAGGGCGTGACGTATTCCCCCGTCTACGAAGAATCAACCAAGAATATCTACGAAAATCTGCACCGCGCCTACAGTCTCTTCGGAGCAAAGGATCAGGTGGGACTTTATGCTTCCCACCTTCCTCACAGCCTGAACTTCTTCAATCGAATGCAAACTTATGCATGGTTCAACCGATGGCTGGATAATTCAACTGCGGGAATTGAAGAGGCGGAATTCGACGTCTTTCCGGAAGAGAGGTTGAATGCTACACAAACAGGACAGGTGCTCACCTCGCTGGGTGGACGCTCCGTAGTTCAGCTGAATACGGATCGGGCACGAATGTTGATGCAGAAAAGCCCGTTTCAAAGAGATTCGATGGATGGAGCGACATTTCGAGATAAGGCGCACGAGGAACTCACCAGGTTGCTTGCATTGCCGAAGAAGCGACTGCCTCTGCATTCGAAAATTCGTTCGTCGGACCGGCACAAGAGCGTAGTCATCGAGGAATTTCAATTCGAATCAGAGCCTGGAATTCGCATTCCGGGCTGGTTTGTCACGCCCTCTTCCGGAAGTAATCGCCGCTCCACTATTCTTTACCTCACGGACGATGGTGGAAATGATGTCGTCGCGGAACCCGGATCGATGAATCGTTTAGTAGCTGCCGGGCATGCTGTTTGCGCAATTAGCCTGCGGGGTCTTGGTATCACGCTGCCTCGCTTCCCAAATGCGGGACCGCTTTATTACGATGGCAGCGTTCATTTGGGTGAAAGGTTCGCCTGGACCTGCCTCGTCATGGGCAGGTCTGTCATTGGGCAAAGAATCTGGGACACGATGCGAGCGATCGATTATCTGGTCAGCCGTCCGGATGTCGATCCGGCGCAAATCAGAATCGCAGGTGTCGGGGGCGCAGGCCTGGCAGCAATGATGGCGACGTTCTTGGACAGTCGTCCCCGCTCTGTTCTTGTGAATCGAACGCCGGTGAGCTACGCATCGATCGTTGAATCCGAAAACTATTCTTTAGATCTCTCATGGTTCGTGCCTGGGATTCTGCGCAGCTTCGATCTTCCGGAGATTGCTGTTGGACTCAGCCCTCGCCCATGCTGGATCCTGAATGGCGTAGATCCGAATGGGCAGGTACTTTCAGAGACTTCCTTGCATGAACAATACAGCCGCGGCATCAAGCAGGAAATGGTGGCGTCCGCGAATTTGCATTTCGTTACGAAGACGGAGAGCGATCCTCAGGAAAGTTATCTGGAATGGTTGAGGAACACTTGAATCATTCGCGTACTACTGCGGAATGAACCTGCGTCTGCAATTCACTTTCGCAGGATCATCCCTGGCTTTGTCGGCCATCATTCTTCGCCCATCTGCAGGATAATTTTGCCAAAGTGGGAAGACTCCAATTTCCGGTGTGCTTCCGCAGCCTGGGTGAATGGGAAGACAGAATCAATTACCGGGCGCGCTTTACCCGCGCTTAAGAGAGGCCAAACATTTTCTTTCAGCTGCGCTGCCACTTCAGACTTGAAAGATATCTCGCGGCTTCGAAGTGTTGAACCCGTGTGCGTCAAGCGTTTCACCATTAGCTGCATAAGATCAATCTCTGCATCTCCGCGTAGAGCCGCAATCTGAACGATACGACCTTCTATCGCGGCAGCTTCATAATTCCGCGCCGTGTAGTCGCCTCCCACCATGTCGAGAATCAGGTCAACTCCGCGACCGTGTGTCTCTCGTGCGATAACCTCGACAAAGTTCTCATCATGGTAATAGATTGCATAATCTGCGCCTAGATCTCTGCAGCTCTGGACACCTTTAACCGAGCCAGCCGTGGCGAAAACAATGGCGTGAAAAGCTTTGGCAAGCTGGATGGCGGTTGTGCCAATGCCGGAGGCGCCGCCGTGAACGAGAAAACTTTCTCCAGCTTTGAGACCGCCTCGCATAAAAACGTTCGACCAGACCGTGAAGTAGGCTTCGGGAAGCGATCCGGCCTCAACAAGGCTCAGTCCTTCCGGGATGGGCAGACATACACTCGCCGCCACTGTCACATATTCGGCATAACCGCCGCCGGCAAGCAAAGCGACGACATGGTCCCCTTCTTTGATTTGTTTAACGTCGCCATTGACAGTCACCACGGTCCCTGCAACTTCAAGCCCCGGAATATCGTTAACGCCTTTCGGCGGAGGATAATGTCCCTGCCGTTGAAGGATGTCAGCGCGATTGACTCCTGCGGACGCTACTTTGATCAACACTTCGTTCAATGCGGGTTGAGGCACCGGACGGACCTCAGATATAAGTACCTCGGGCCCTCCTGGCTGAGAGATGACGATTGCCGTCATGGATTCGGGAATCACGGTCAATCCAGGCTCCTATTGCAGATCACGCGCGCATCCGGGTGAGCGCAGGGCGAGTCCCTCTGCTATTTTAAATTTTCCAATGCTCTGCTCTTCCATTTGAGAGCTCGTCATCAACTTCAGATGCCCTATTCACTTCCGGAGGCGCATCCAAAGTAGGTTTGGAGCCTTACCCAGGAGTCTGGGCAGATGTTGCGCCGCATGAATCGCGGACAATAAGGGTGAATGGGAGTAGGATCTGCTGCGGCGCACGCTCCGGATGTTGGATTCGTCCCTGCATCGCACGTATAGCTGCCTGGCCGATCGCGCGGCATGGTTGATGGATGGTTGTCAAAGGTACTGTCAGGAGCGTTGCATATCTCACATCATCGAATCCTGCGACATGGAGATCTTGCGGCAGGCGCACCTCCATGCTGGAAAGTGTCTGAATCAATTTTGCCGCCGTTTGATCGTTTGAGCAGAGAACTGCATCGGGCAGATTCGGTGGCAGCATTTTCCGGACAAATTCCAGATCGCCAGGATCACCAAACCAGGCCAAAGGCTTGTGCTGGCGAATTCCCGCACGCGCGATCGCATCCCGGCATCCGGCAAGACGCAGGTCCGTGGTAGAGGGATAATTAGGCTGGGCTAGAAAGCGGAAATCGCGATTGCCGAGTGCGAGGAGGTGTTTTGTAAGTACAAATCCAGCGCCGAAATTATCTATCCCGACTAAGTCAAATTGGCTGCGAGCAGGGAATTCGAGTACATCGCGGTCCAGCAAAACGACAGCGATGCCGGCGTGGTGCAACATGTGCGCGATTTCTTTATTGACGGTTTGGCGATTTGGGATGGATTCGATGGGCGCAAAGAAAACGCCTTCCACTTTTCGATCGATATACTGCCGGCAAAGCGCCAGCGCGTCCTCCGCCGTTGTCACTGGCGCAATCGCATCCCCCCAAAGTGCCGTCGCTCCAAGTCTTTGGGCAGATCGGGTAATCTCATTGCAGATGGGATCCAGTATTTCTGTATTCCCCAGGCCCGGGACAAGAAGTCCGAAAGTATTGTTTGCCAGCGGAGAACTCTCGACGGAAGGGGAATTGAGGAAACTTCCCGAACCGGCGCGGCGGCGAATAATGCCTAGATTTTGCAGATCTCGGAGGGCGCGGGCTGCAGTGGGACGCGAGACATCGAAGCGCATAGAGAGCTCAGCCTCGCTGGGAAGGCGCTTGCCGCCTGCATACTTTCCCGCAGCAATCTCCTGCTGTAGTGCTTCGAAAATGGACCGATGCTTGGCTATGTGTCCCTCCAGTGATTTCAATATAACCTGTAAGTACAGCTATCTCAAAATACCCCGGAAATTGTCTCCTGTTGGCGGATGTTGTATATTTTTGATACAGAACAATCAACCCTATTAAGCCAATCAAGACTAAGTTGATATTACAGATTGTTGGAAATGGAAGTGAACTGATGTTAACTATTGCTGAACAGCAATCCTGGCTCGATCGTGCAGTTGCTCCGCTGTCTCAAGTTAGAGTTGGGGTACTGGGAGACTTCTGCCTGGACGCGTATTGGCAACTCGATACCGGCGAGACAGAGTTTTCTATCGAAACGGGATCTCCCGTCCGTCGTGTGCGCAGCCAAAAGTACAGTTTGGGCGGCGCGGGAAACGTCGTCGCCAACCTGATCGACCTGGGCGTGGACAGCGTACAGGCCATTGGAGTTGTGGGGACAGACATTTTCGGCGGAGAACTATTGCGTCTCCTGAGCGCACGCGGCGTAGATGTTCGCGGCAGAATGGTAATTGACGAGCATTGGCAGACCATGGTCTACACAAAACCCTGCTGTGGAGATCAAGAAGAGAGCCGAATCGATTTCGGCGCTTTCAATGTACTTACGGAGAAAATGATCGATGCGCTGATTGCCGCGCTGGAGAAGGCCGCATCGGAAAACGATGTTGTGGTCTTGAATCAACAGATTCCCAGGGGCGTCAGCAATTTGACGGTGATTGAGCGCATCAACAAGGTAATTGCGGAGAATCCCGGGACGCACTTTGTGGTGGACGCGCGGCATCGTCCTGACCTGTACCGAGGAGCAGTCCTGAAATTGAATATCCAGGAGGCGGCGCGATTTCTGGGGAATTCTCTGGACGATTCTGTTTCTACACAGACCGTCAGAGACTTCGCACGTCGCATATCGCAAAAGACGGGCAAAGCCGTTTTCCTGACGCGAGGTGAGCACGGCATTCTGGTTGCGGATGGCGACGCGATTCACGAGGTACCAGGAATTCAAATCGTGGAGAAGACGGACCCGGTCGGCGCCGGGGACACGGTGGTGGCGGTGCTTGCCGCGGTACTCGGCAGTGGACAGCCTCCGCGTGTTGCCGCAAAACTCGCCAACATAGCAGCAACAATTACCGTGCGAAAGCTCCAGACCACCGGGACCGCTACGCCGGCGGAGATTCTTTCCGTTGGCGCAGAACCGGATTACATTTTCGAGCCTGAGCTGGCGGAGATGCCTCATCTAGCTCGCTATTTGGATGGAACAGAGATCGAACTGATCGGCGAATTACCCCAAAATCTCAAGATAGAGCATTGCATTTTCGACCACGACGGCACGCTCTCAACGTTACGTGAAGGTTGGGAGAAGATAATGGAGCCGATGATGGTGAAGGCAGTCCTGGGACCGCGATATTCCACGGCTGATCCTGCTCTGTTTGCAAAGACGACCCGGGAAGTGCGTAAGTTTATCGATCGGACGACCGGGATTCAGACACTGGTTCAGATGAAGGGACTGGTTGAGCTGGTGCGTCAAGCAGGCTTCGTCGATGAGAGCCAGATACTGGACGAGCATGGTTACAAGCATATTTTCAACCAGGACCTTCTCAAGATGATCCACAAGCGTATGAAGAAACTGGAGTCGGGCGAACTGGACCCGACGGATTTTCAGATGAAGAACGCAGGACTGCTTTTGCACGAACTTCATCGACGCGGGATCAAGCTGTATCTGGCCAGCGGCACGGATGAGGTGGATGTCATCGCCGAAGCGCATGCGATGGGATACGCGGACCTGTTCGAAGGCAGGATATTTGGAGCTGTGGGAGATGTTAACGTGGAAGCGAAGAAAGTGGTCTTGGAACGGATCATCCGCGAGAACAATCTTGCCGGTCACCAGTTTGCAACCTTTGGGGACGGGCCGGTGGAGATGAGAGAGACGCAGAAGTGTGGCGGGTTCTGCATCGGCATCGCGAGTGACGAGGTGCGGAGGTTTGGATGGAACATGGCAAAACGCTCGCGTCTGATCCGTGCCGGAGCTGGATTGATCGTTCCCGATTTTAGCCAGCTTCCAGCGTTGTTGAAGGCGATGCAGCTCGCATAGTTGGATTCTGCAGAAATATTTTTTCGACGAAGGAGCATAATGCAAATCGAGAATCCGAAGATCTTAACGATTGAACAGATGCGGGCCGAGCGCGACAAGCTCGTTGCACAAGGCAAACATCTTGTTTTTACGAATGGGTGTTTTGATATCTTGCATCGCGGCCACGTGACCTATCTCACGTTTGCCCGCAACCAGGGAGATGCACTCGTGGTTGGTGTGAATACAGACGCTTCGGTGAAGGAGAATAAAGGTGACGACCGGCCCATCAATTCCGAAGAGGACCGTGCATTCGTACTAGGTTCGTTGCGGGCAGTAGATTATGTAGTTTTGTTTGGCGATAAAGAGCCAAGGGACATTATCGCGAAGATATTGCCGCATGTTCTGGTGAAGGGCCGCGACTGGGCGCACTACGTTAGCGGACGCGATGTTGTCGAAGCGAACGGGGGCAGGGTGGTCCTGGCGGATATGGTGGAAGGACGCTCGACGACGAGTACGATCCAAAGAATTCTGCAAGTTTATGGCAAGGAAGAGATCTCTCATGAATAAGCAGATTGTGGTGACGGGCGCCGGTGGATTTATCGGGCGTAACGTGGTTGCGGAATTGAATGCCCGCGGTTACGACAATCTGATCCTGGTCGACAGCATGGGCCATGATGAGAAGTGGCGCAATTTGCTGGGTCTGCAGTATGAGGACATTCTCGTTCCGCATGAATTTCTGGCCAGGGTAGAGGGAGAAAAATTTACCGATATAAATGCAATCATTCATCTCGGTGCTTGCAGCGCAACTACAGAGCGGGACGCGGATTTTCTCCTACAGAACAACTATCACTACACGCGGACGTTATGTGAGTGGAGCCTCAAGCGCAAAATTCGGTTTATCTACGCCTCAAGTGCGGCCACCTATGGAGATGGCAGCAACGGTTATAGCGATGACGATGCCGGCCTGCCAATTCTAAAACCGCTGAATATGTATGGGTATTCCAAGCACATGATGGATATGTGGGCAAGGAAGCACAAGCTGTTCGACCATATCGTAGGTTTGAAATATTTTAATGTTTTTGGTCCATATGAAGACCACAAAGGCGACATGCGTTCGATGATCTGCAAGTCCTATGACCAGATTAAAAAAGCAGGCAAAGTCCAGTTATTCAAATCTTACCGGCCGGAGTATGCAGACGGTGAGCAGATGCGCGATTTTATTTATGTAAAAGACGCTGTCGCTGTCACGTTGCACTTTCTGGAACATCGCGATGGCGGAGGGTTATTCAATTGTGGAACCGGAAAAGCGCGCAGCTGGAAAGATCTGACAAAGGCGGTGTTTGCAGCCATGGGAATACCTCCGCAGATCGAATTCGTTGAAATGCCCGAGGTCCTGCGAGGCAAGTATCAATATTTCACGCAGGCTTCCACGGAAAAGCTTCGGAAGGCCGGCTACACGGCGCCGTTCACTCCCTTGGAAGATGCAGTTCGTGACTATGTGGTCACGTATCTGGACAAGCGAGACCACGAGGGAAGAGTCTGAACAGAAGCTTTTTCGAAAAGAAAGGAACTTGCATGAATAAGGTTGTAAGCCGAAACCTAAGCGATGCGACGGCGACGCTGCAGCAATTGGCCGGTCTGGAATCTCAAATGATCTCTGCAGCAGATCTCATCTCGGATGCCTTAATTTCCGGAGAAAAACTAATGGCGTGCGGAAATGGTGGCAGCGCGGCGGATGCTTCGCATTTAACGACTGAGTTTGTCTGCCGATTCAACCAGGACCGCCGCCCCTATCCTGCAATTTCGTTAGCCACCCATGGCGGCGACTTGACTGCCATAGGGAATGACTATGATTTCAACGAGATTTTTGCGCGACAGATTCAAGCTTTCGGAAAGCCGGGCGATGTGCTGACGGCATTTACCACCAGCGGCAAGAGTGAAAACATTCGCCGAGCCCTGGTGGCCGCGAAAAATTTGAAGGTGAAGACGATTGCGTTCTTAGGCAGAGACGGTGGAAAATGCGCCGGGCTTGCTGATGTCGAGTTGATCGTGACCAGTGATGTGACTGCGCGCATTCAGGAAGGTCACAAGTTTCTGCTGCATACCATCTGCGAAATGATCGAAGAAAAGCTGTTATCGCCATCACATCTAAGTGTGACCAAAGATTGATTGGCGGAAGACCGCAAGAATTCCTTTCAAGAACGCCTTTTCCCGCTCCTGCTCAGACAGTATTTCGACCTCCATGTCGCATGCCTTTAGTCTCTCTGCGAAAGCGTCTGCCAACGAAGGATGTCCCGAAACTAGAATTCGTTTTGAGTTGTCGCAAAGCTTTGATCGTTGAATCGTGTCCATTTCCGATTCCAGAAAGATTCCATAGAGAAACGCGAGTCTTTCGTCAGGGCTCCCCTCATGCATTTGGTCCAGGAGTCGCACGCAAAATAGCGCGCGCGTCAAGCCTGACTTGCGCGCTTCATCACTCCCCGCCTGCATCCAGAGTGGATCCAGGTACTCTGGACGAATTTCCGGCAATGCGCTGGCCAACAACGTGTTTTTCTGGGTCACATGAATCAGCTCCCCGGTAAGCGTTGTATGACTGCCGGAAATGCGAAGAGCATCGTCGATCCATATCCATTTCCAATGCGAGCCAAGCGTGACCAGAACATCGTTTGGCAGCAGACGTCCCTCACTGGTAAGACCAATGCATAAGGTCTCTTCGCCTCGGATGACATCGGCCAGCAATAGTTTTCCCGATTCAGTAGGGTGCGGACGGACGGTGCGCACGCCTGGGATCAACGCAAGCTGAAGATCGTTGATCTCAGGAAGTCGAAGAGTAATAACTCCTAATGCCAAGTCGGAAAGACTGACCGGGGCTGATAGGTGAGGCACCTCTCTCAGTCCCTGCTTCGATGTAATCATGCCGGCGCCCACAACGAACTTGGGTCTATCTATCAGACCTGAACTACATGCATGTCTTATCGCATTCTCGACCAATGAAGAGACTCGATACGCCAGGGTTTGTTGCCCTTCCAGTCCACCATCCCTCGCACCGAACTCGGCCTCCTCATAGGAGACAATATCTTCTCCTTGGAGTACCCATGCTCGTGTCCGAGTCGTGCCCATGTCAACGCAGACCAGAGGGCGATCTGTGTCAGCCAATTTGATCTCCTCTGGCTGCGGCGGCGAATAACCGTGCTCGTTCGTTAAGTGTGAGAAGATCTTGGTCCGTCAAGCTGGAGTCACTTATAAGTTCGGAGCCTGCCGCTACGGCCCACGCGCCGGCATTCAAATATAAAGAAATTTCCTTTAGGCCAACACCACCTGTTGGGACCAGTCGAACGTCAGGGAACGGGCCGCGAACTGCACGCACGAATGAGGGTCCGAGGCTGGAAGCGGGAAATAGTTTGACCGCATCGGCACCCAGCTCCGATGCGCGAGCAATTTCGCTCGGCGTATAAGCTCCAGGCATTGAGACAAGTTTATTGCGCAGGGTGGCTTCGATTACATCTTCCTTCAGATTTGGCGAGATTACGAAACTGACACCACAGTCACATACTCGTTCCACCTGTTCCACCGATGTAACCGTGCCTGCACCGATCGCCACATGGCTGCCATACGTTTCAACTAACCGCGTCAATATAAGGTAGGCATCGATCGACACGAGAGATACTTCTATGGCCGTTACTCCTGCCTGTGATAGTGCGGCCGCAACTTCACTGTAGCGTTGAACAAAGTTGCCCCGCAGGATAGCTATAAGTCGTGTGGTTCGAATTAAATCAAGAGTTCGAATCTTATCCAAGGGCCGGTCCTCTAAGTTCTATCAATGCTTTCGGCTGGCACGAACGGCTCTGTGGTATTGAGCCAGGATCCTTCACAAGCAAAGCCTATCAGCCAGGGATCGGGTGAGGGACGCTACGCTTCATTTTGCCCCGCAGTTCCGATCGATGCGTCCGTAACAGTCAGTAATGATGGGCTTTGAAACGTGGACAGGGCTGCCGCGATAGTCAAGGCGAATATTGCTGAGGATGGTTTGTATTTGGCGGAGAGAGTGGGATTCGAACCCACGATACCGGTAAAGGTATACACGCTTTCCAAGCGAGCGCCTTCAGCCACTCGGCCATCTCTCCGCGGCACGCTGTCGAGCCTTGTATCTATCATAAAGCAAAGATCCAGCGCCGGTTACACGTTGCGCTGCAATTACGGGACAGCTCCTGCGGAGCACCCGGTGATCGCTCGGTCACCTGTGCGAAAAAGGCGCTGAATTCCGCGCACTACACCCGTTATACTGAGAGCATGCCAAAGTACTCTGTCGTCGTCCCATTTCATAACGAGGAAGAAAATGTCACCGCACTTTATGACACGCTCAAAGCCGTCATGGAGCAGGTTGGAGACACGTTCGAGTTGATCTTTGTGGACGATGGATCATCGGACCGCACCTATCGCCTGCTGGAAGAGATTACGGCCGTGGATAGCCGCGTCATGGTGGTGAAGTTGCGGCGCAACTTTGGACAGACCTGCGCGCTTGCCGCCGGATTCGATCATGCGCAGGGAGACTTCATCCTGGCGATGGATGGCGACCTGCAGCACGACCCCACGGAAATCCCCAACTTCCTCGCTAAGCTCGAAGAAGGGTACGACGTGGTGAGCGGCTGGAGAAAAGAGCGCATCGACAATTTTGTGATGCGGCGGTTTCCATCGCGCTGCGCCAACTGGCTTATGGCCAAGTTGTCCGGCGTGGACATCCACGATTTTGGCACCACTTACAAGGCGTATCGCAGGGAAGTGATCCACAACATTCCGCTCTATGGGGAAATGCATCGATTCATCCCAGCGCTGGCGTCCTGGTACGGTGCCTCGATCTGCGAAATCCCAATCAAAAACATAAACCGCGAGCGCGGGAAATCGCACTATGGAATTTCACGTACCTTCCGTGTCTTCTTCGATCTGATGACGATTCGCTTCCTGCTGAAGTACATGTCGCGCCCGATGCACTTTTTCGGTACTCTAGGCGCGACCGGCATGGTCGGCGGCGCGGCATTGTCAATGTGGCTGCTGGTGTTAAAGCTCTTTACCCATCAGCACGTCATGGATCAGCATGGCCCTCTGTTTGTCATTGCCGGTGTCATGATCCTGGCTGGAATTCAGCTCTTGGCGATCGGCCTCATCGGAGAACTGCAGGTTCGACACTTCTATCAAAGCCAGTCTCGCGCTCCTTACGCGATCGACCGTGTCGTTCGCCTCAACACGCCGGAAGAACCCAGCATGTTGCGCGGAGAATAGAGTGATTGTGTATTGCCTTTGAAGGGGCTTGGCTTTAGCCACGCCCCTTCGTATTCTGTGAGGCCGGTGGCTTCAGCCACTGAGGGATGTTCCAGGCGAAGGCTGTCATGAAAGCCATACAGATCGCGCAGACCGGCGGCCCAGAAGTTTTGCACCTGGTTGAAGTGGAGCGACCTGTGCCAGCTCCAGGCCAGGTACTGGTTCAGGTGCGTGCGGCTGGTGTCAATTTCATCGACATCTACTACCGCGAAGGCCTTTATAAGGCATCCGTGCCGTTTATTCCCGGCCAGGAAGGCGCAGGAATCGTCACCGAGCTGGGCGAAGATGTCAAAAATTTTCGCGTGGGCGATGCTGTGGGATGGTGCATGAATCCCGGCGCGTACGCCGAGTATGCCGCAGTACCCGAAGCCAACCTGGTGCATATTCCCCCCGCCATCGGATTTGAACAAGCCGCGGCGGTTCTCCTGCAGGGCATGACCGCACAGTATTTGACCACGTCAACCTTTCCGCTAAAATCCGGAGACACTGCATTGGTGCACGCAGGTGCGGGCGGTGTGGGACTGCTGCTGACCCAGATGGCTTCTCAAATCGGCGCTCGCATCATCGCCACCGTCTCTACGAAAGAGAAAGCTGAACTGGCGCGCTCCGCCGGCGCACGCGACGTGATCCTCTACACAAATGAAGATTTCGAGCCTGCGGTGAAACGCATCACTGGCGGCAGCGGCGTGGACGTGGTGTATGACTCAGTGGGCAAGACGACGTTTGAGCGTTCGTTGAAATGTCTGCGGCCGCGCGGCATGCTGGTGCTCTTCGGTGCGTCGAGCGGCCCCGTGCCGCCAGTCGATCCAGTCCTGCTCTCTACATCCGGCTCGCTATTCCTTACGCGGCCCAGTCTCGCACACTACGTTCGCACCCGCGAGGAACTGGACGCGCGTTCAGCGGACATATTTCAACGCATGGAGCGCGGCGATCTACAGGTACGCGTGCATCAGAGTTTCCCACTGGCGGAAGCCGCGCGAGCCCAGGAAGAATTGCAGTCACGCCGCTCGACAGGCAAGATTTTGCTGCTCCCCTGAATTGCTGGGGATGTTGAAGTGGATTGACCATCTGATGCAGATGGCAGCGAATCGAGTCATTCTGAATGAAGCGTAGCGAAGTGAAAAATCCAGAGGACGATCGACTGGACTACATTGCCATCATTCTCTGGATTCTTCCCTGCGCTCAGAATGACAGACCTCAGTTTTAATTGCCGCAACTGTGAATCTGCTCTATTTACGTCCGAACAGCGACCACAGTCCGCGTTTCTTCTGTGAGGATGTTTCTTCCTCGAAGATTTTCTCCGGCTCCGGTTGCTCCCCTAGAGCCTCTCCAAAAAAGATCGCCCGTGGATTTTGAACGCATAGCCGTTCCGCATCTTCCGTGCCGTATTCGTCCGAGAGAAAATCGAAGGCCTTGCTCATCACCGGAGGCCGCGAAGTTGTATTGTGCGCGTCGGTGGCAATCACGTGCACCCAGCCCAGATCGAGAAGTTGCCGCGCAATTCGCTGGGGCCCCTTGCCGAACCCTCCGAGCAGGGAACCGGCGGTGACCTGAATCAGGCAGCCCATACGGATCCAATCCGCCAGTTTTTCCGTCTTCTGCATCAGGGTAAGATTGCGTTCCGGATGAGTGATGATCGGCACGATGCCGGCGACTGACATTTCATAAAAGCTGGACGATATATTCCGTGGAATGCCGAAATCCGGAAACTCCACCAGCAGATATTGTTTGCCGTTGATCGCATATTTTGTCGGGTGTGCAAGCGCGTCCTCGATGTTGTCGTAACTCAAATGAAAATCACAGCCCAGACCGAGAGTTAGCCGGTCACCGAGTTTTTCGCGCAAGCAAGCGAGCCGCGCCGCATTTTCCTCCGGATGAAAATCGTATTCGCTGTTCGCGTGCGGCGTGCATACGACGTGCGTAATGCCGTCCTCAACCGCCATCTCCGCCATCTGAAGAGAGGCTTCGATATCGGCTGCTCCGTCGTCGAGCCCGTAAAGCAGGTGGTGATGAATGTCGATCATGTTAAGCCGGAACCGTCAGCGCCGTCACCATCGACTGGAAGATGCGAAGCCCGTCCGCCGATCCCAGCATGGCCTCGCTTGACCGATCCGGATGCGGCATCATCCCCAGCACGTTGCGTCCTTCATTTAGGATGCCGGCTATGTTCGCGAGCGATCCATTCGGGTTCGCTTCCGGCGTGATTTCGCCCTCGGCAGTCGCATAGCGAAAGACGATGCGGCGCTGCGTCTCCAGTTGCTGCAGCGTGGCGGCATCGCAGAAATAATTGCCCTCCATGTGGCCGATGGGAATCCGCAGGACCTCGCCTGCGCGCAACTGATTTGTGAACGGCGAATCCGAGGTTTCCGCGCGCAAATACACCTGCTTGCAGATGTATTTCAGGCCGGAGTTTCGCATAAGAGCGCCGGGCAGAAGGCCGCTCTCCGCCAGAATTTGAAATCCATTGCAAATGCCCAGCACCAGTCCGCCGGACGCGGCAAACTTCTTCACCGCCTGCATGATCGGCGCGAAGTGCGCAATTGCGCCGGTGCGAAGATAATCTCCATAGGCGAAACCGCCGGGCACCAGAATCGCATCGCAGTTTTCAAGTTCGGAGCTTTCATGCCATAGAAAAGTGACCGGCTGCCCGACCACATCGGAGATGACGTGGTACGTGTCCTGATCGCAGTTGGAGCCCGGGAAGACAAGAACGCCAAATTTCATTTGCATGTAGTTTAGCAGCCGGGGCTCCCATGAATCGCAGGGTAAGAACCGCGCGGGTGCCGATGTTCGCCGCGTACTTTGCTTCCAGGGTGTTTGACCCTAGGGGAGACCCCGGATTTTGAATCCGGGGATAAGCGGCCACTGGAATGTGCCTTCAGGCGCTGAGGTTGCAAGCAAAAATCGACATGACCAAAACACCCTCAAAGATCACGCAGCCGGGAAGCAGGCCCAGCACCCTCGCCAAAGCCGGCGGGGCGATCCTGAACTGGTGGCGCGCCACCAGCCTTGATGCGCTGTTTGTCGGAATCCTATGGTTGATCGGCCTGTGGCTGCTCCATGTGCCGTGGGCGCCGTTCTGGGCGCTTATCGGAGCTCTGACCCAATTTATCCCGAATTTCGGCGGAATGCTGGCGCTGATCGGCCCCGCGCTCAGCCTGCTGTTCGCCGGGCGCAACTGGGAGCAGTTTGGCCTGTTGCTGTGTCTTTACGCGGCGATTGTTTTTATCGATCAGCTCTTCCTGCAACCCTGGCTCATGAAGCGCACCGCCAAAGTTCCCATCTGGGCTTCCATCTTTGGCCCCATCATTCTCGGCATCGTCATTCCATTCTGGGGAGTGCTACTGGCGCCGCCGCTGTTGGCCGTGGTGTTTGCCTTCCGCAAGCCGAAGCCGCGCAATCGGCAAGCTTAGATCAGTTTTCCTGTTGCTGTAGACTGCTGATAATTGTACCGTGCACCCGTTCTTTAAGGAACGGGTGCGTGAGTTTTCGTTCCGCTGGTTGACACCTACAGGAAAACTGATCTAGGGCATCGAACGCCAGGTCATGTCCACGCGAACTGGAATTTCATTCTTGATGGGAACAGTGAGAAACGATGGCCGGTCGATCTTGAAATCGGAACACGTCGCCGGAACTGTTCCTGATATCCGTACCTCGTTCCCTTGGGTCGCCCGTTGAAATGGCACATGCTGATAGTGGGCGGTCTGGCCGGCAAACTGCACCTCCAGATCGGCATAAATCGTCGGGGACGAGGTCGCCGCTTCGGGAAACTGCGTGCGCACGATGACCATAGGAAATTGTCCGCCGCGCGTTGCCTCCAGCATGTGAAGGTCCCGATTGCTGTCCCCGGAATCGAACGATTTAACGGGCGCTGCAATCAGGAAATCACACTGTCCCGCGTGGCAGACGCCCTTGCCTTTCGCCGCTCGGCTGACGCCGTCTACCTCATGCATCGGATGAGACATGTGATATGTCAGCGTGGATTGTTCAAGAACCCACTGGGTATCTGATTGAGCAAACATGGGAAGCGCGAGGATTAAGACGGCAAACAGAATTTTCTTGTTCATCGCCCCTCCCAGAACTTCAACCGGATCGGCCAGGATACGGATACGATCGACGCCGCATAGGCAGCGACCGTCACGTAAGCAACCGCTCCATGGGCCGACGCGATGCCATGTACGCGTTCGCCATTTTTCTCCTGGTTATAAGCGAGGATGCCCAAAACCCCGGTCAGAACCATTCCCGGACCATGGACCCATTCCAGGTCCCTATGCAGGCGGATGGCGCCTCGCGGTTCCACCCCTGGAATCTTCGGCGCGAAGATCGCATAGTATGCGGTCGCAGCATACATCCCTCCGGTTAAGCCGCCCAGCGCGACATGCAGATCGAGGTTGGCCGTATCCGGCTCCGTATACGTACCGGGTGCGCTGCCGCGTTTGACTTTTGCGCCTCCGGAAGCGGCAAGCGTCGCGACCATGGGAATCAATGTGATCAAACCGAGGGTCTGGTGGACCTTCAACATGTGGGTCCGCTTGTTCAGCAGTGCCTGTTCCTGCGCGCTGCCCTGCGTCTGAGTCGAAGCAAAGCCCAGGTCCGAGAGTGAAGGTGCATTGTTCGCTGGAGGCGTTTTCTGGCCGGGCGTATTCTCCTGCCCTTGGTTGGGAGAGGTTTTGCCGACCTGCGAATCACTCTGGACCGGAGCTGCAGGTAGCCCGAGATCCTCCAGCGATGGCACGGAAGAGGAAGCCATGGTTTTGTTGTCCGAAGGTGCGACGGTATTCGTATTGGTTTGCGCGAACGATGGGAGCGAAATCGTAAGCAGACAAGAACAGACGAGCGCGATAAATCTCAGACAAGTGGGTTTCACAATACTCTTTGACCTCTAGCTGCATGGCAGGTTCAGCGATTCTTAGGTTGCGTCTCGGAGTACCTGACGCGGATCAAGTCGAGAGATCGAGCGGCGGCAGAACGCCACCATTTGCATCGTACTATCGGGGACGCTTTCGCTGCCGGCACTCGGGTTTTATCTTGCCCGTGGAGTTGAATTTTGTAGGAGCCGGACCGGCTTGGCCGAAGGGGCGACGACAGACCATCTCTACTTATGCGTGCTAAAATCTGGTTTTGTGTGGATGGTTCACGGTAACAATTCCATCAAATTTCTCTTAACCCAGTAAACGAGGTTTTCCATGTCCGGCCATTCGAAATGGGCCACCATCAAGCATAAGAAGGGCGCCACCGACGCCAAACGTGGAAAGACCTTCACGCGCCTTATCAAGGAAATCACCATGGCTGCCCGGTCGGGCGGCGGAGATCCGGACAGCAATCCGCGGCTGCGCGGCGCCATTGTCGCGGCCAAGGCGGAAAACATGCCGCAGGACAACATCAAGCGCGCCATCCAGCGTGGCACGGGCGAGCTCGAAGGAGCCGCCTATGAAGAAATCACATTTGAGGGTTACGGTCCTGGCGGTGTCGCCGTTATTGTCGAGGTCACGACGGACAATCGTAACCGCACCGTCAGCGAAATTCGCCACGGCTTTTCGAAGAATGGCGGGAATCTCGGCGAATCCAATTCCGTCTCCTGGATGTTTCACAAGAAAGGTCTCATCTCCGTGGCGAAGTCTGCCGCCGATGAAGAGAAGCTGATGAATCTTGTGCTTGAAGGGGGCGGCGACGACCTGCGCGATGAAGGCGATTCATGGGAGATCATCACCGATCCGGCAGCCTTCGATGCTGTCGCCGCAGCCATAAAAGGCGCGGGGATTGAGACACAGATGGCCGAAGTCACCCTGCTGGCCTCGACCTACACGAAGCTCGAAGGCGCGCCAGCCGCCCAGATGATCCGATTGCTGGAGGTACTGGAAGACCAGGACGATGTGCAGAACGTGTATTCCAATTTCGATATGGACACCAAGCAATTAGAAGAAGTAGCTGCTGAGCGATAGGCGGGTGCCCTAAGTCTCGCTTCTGAGACCTGGGTTTACGGAACACCGGTGGTTTTGTTGACATCCTCTCCATAGGAGATGTTGTCGTTCTGAGCGTACCCTGAGCGAAGTCGAAGGGGAAGCCAAGGATCTTGCGGTTTTCCGGCAAACCACGGGGTTCTTCGTGTTGCTCAGGATGACAGATTTGTTCGCTGTGGAAAGATGTCAACAGAGCCAACAGAACGGCCATGATGGAGTGCATTTGAAAAAGCAGTTAGGGTATGCAGCCGTTTTTCTATTCTGCCTGGCAAGAATTTCTTTCTCCCAAACAACCCGGACATCTTTCTATCCCCACCCAATTTCCTCGTCTACGGCGCAACCAGCTCTCGGCGGAGATTTCGTTCACGCTGCGATGCAGCGAATGCCATGGGATCGCGCCGTTTTTCTCGATGGCGGCCTTGGCACCTCCGGAGAAACCAGTGATCATTTCCTGAACGCAGGCGTCCGTCTGGGAAAGGTATTGACCCCTCCAGTCGGTCCCGGCATTCTACAAGGCCAGTTTGAATATGCCATCGAGTTGATTCCGTATTGGCAAGCTTTTACGCCGAAGCAGATTTACGTGCTTTCAATCCCGAATACATCGTTAGACCGCCAAATCACCACCGGCGGGACCTATTCCGGGCTGAGCGTCACGCCCATCATCCTGCGCTGGAACCTTGTCCACGCGAAACGAGTGATGCCGTGGGTGCAGGCTGCGGGCGGCTTGATCTGGACAAACCATAAATTTCCGCCGAACGGACCGCGGGGAACCAGCGTCTGGAATTTCGCACCGCAGTTCGGAGTCGGCATCCATTACTTTCTGAAGCCCACGCAGTCCATCACACTAGGTGCGAATGCCGTGCACATATCCAGCGCCAGCCTCGGGGACAGCAATCCGGGGGTAAATGCGACCGTGCAGTTCCAAATCGGCTACACGTGGTGGAAGTAAAGGGCGCGATTGCATGAATCTGAAAGAAGCCATCATCGAATGTGTTCCCAATTTTTCTGAGGGGACGCACCCGGCGATCGTCCGCAAAATTGTGCACGCCATGAAGGTGGATGGTGTTTCTCTGCTCGACTATTCGCTGGACCCGGACCATAACCGTTCCGTGGTGACAATTGCCGGAGCGCCCGAGCCCGTTCTTGAATCCGTCCTGCGCGGCGTGGGTATGGCGGTGGAGCGAATTGACTTGACGGCTCAGCAAGGTGTACATCCCCGCATCGGTGCGGCGGACGTGATTCCGCTGGTGCCGATTCGCGGCATCTCCTTGCCGCAGTGCGCTGTGCTGGCGCATCAACTCGGCCAGGAGATATGGAAGCGTTATCACGTGCCCGTATATTTTTATGAGGCGGCGGCGCTGCGTCCCGATCGGCGTCTGTTGGAGGACGTACGCAATGGCCAGTTTGAAGGTCTGCGCAACCAGGTGAAGCAGGATGCCGGCCGTCGCCCGGATGTCGGCGGCCCCGCTCTGCACCCGACGGCTGGAGCCAGCGCGGTGGGGGCGCGGCAACTTTTGATTGCCTGCAACGTTTACTTGAATACAGCCAACGTGGGCATCGCGCGTACCATCGCGCGGGAGATTCGGGCGTCGAACGGCGGCCTTGCCGGATTGAAGGCTATGGGTGTCCTGGTTCGCGGACGCGCCCAGGTTTCCATGAACATCACCGATTTTCGAGTGACGGCGGTCAGCGACGTGTATCGCGCGATCAAAGAAGCTGCCGCCAGGCTCGGAACGCAGGTGGAGACGGTGGAATTGATTGGCCTGGTGCCCGAAGCGGCCATTGAGCTCGATAGCGAATGGATGCAATTGGCGTCCGGGTTCTCGGCGTCTCGCATTCTAGAGCGTAAACTAGAGGAACCACTGATCTGGCTATGAAGTTCTGTGACATGGCGGGTTCCCGTAGCCTGCCCTGAGCTTGTCGAAGGGTTCTCGCGTCTGAGACGTGGGTTTTAGCAATCTGGCAATACCGCCCCTGCGTAAAAGTATTGAGGAGAACATATGAACCGCTGGAAAAACACTCTGCACCGGGCGTTGCGTTGCCCGATGGGCCTGCTGTTGTTGGGAGCCTTGGCAATTGGTATGGCTTCGCTGTCCGCCGCTGCGTCCCCCCTCGCCACAGAGTCGCAGGCTGCGGTTCCGAAAGACCTGCAGCAGCTTATCGTGGTCGACTACCAGAAAATGGAAAACTCCGAAATCGCTATGAAACTGCGTGCGAAGGTTTTGCCGCCGGAGTTGAAGCGGCTTCAGGATGCGCTGCAACAGTCCGGTATGAATGTGAACCAGAGCGTGACGCAGTTGGCGTTTGCCTCCTACCGCGTGCCTGGCGAGGAATCCTCCCGCATTGTCGGCATCGCCTCCGGCCAGTTTCCGGTTCAGGACTTCCTCGACAGTTTCAAGAAACATCATGTAAAAGGCACGCTGGTTCGCAATGAAACCATTTATCCGATGGGTAACACCGGACTCAGCGTAGTATTTGTCGACCAGACCACGATGATTTTCGGGGCTTTGGAGTCGATTAAAGATTCCCTGAACGCGCGCGACGGAATCACTCCGAGTTTTTTGACGAATAGCGCAATGCAGAACCTGATCCCGCCGCTACAGGATGAAGCCGTCTGGAGCATTCTCGATCAAAAAGGCACGCAGGAAATGATGAAGTCGGTCCTCGGTCAGGCAGCGCAAGTTGCCGACTTCAGCACAGTGAAGAACAGCCTGGTTGGCTCTCGCTACACCATGGATTTCAATCAGGGAGTCAGGTTCTCGCTCGACGTGATCACGCCTGACGTGGTGACTTCGGCAACGATGTCGTCTCTGATGGGCGCTGCGGCCTTGTACGAGAAGATGAATGCCACCGCGACGGAAAAACAGGCAATTGACGCGACCAACATTACATCGAGCGGAAACATCCTTCAGGTCCGCTTTGCCACTTCGGACGACCAGTTCGCCACGCTGCTGAACTCACAACTGTTCCAGTCCGTAATCCACTAGCGCCGGATTGCTGGATAGCAAGGTCCCTGGTTGCGCTTCGCTCAGGCCTTCAACGAAGCCACTGCTGCTGGCGTGCTTTCCGCCGTCATGCGTCCATGCTGCAATACGATAACGCGATCGGCCATTCGCGCCATCTCTGGATCGTGCGTCACCATCAGAATCGTGTGGCCGAGTTGATGCAGAGAACGCAGGAGACCGACGACGATTTCCTGATTTGCCGCATCGAGATTTCCGGTAGGTTCGTCGGCCAGCAAAACCGGTGGCTGGTTGATGAGTGCACGAGCGATGCAGACCCGCTGCTGCTCCCCGCCGGAAAGCTCGCTGGGCAGATGCCCGGCGCGCGTGGCCAAACCGACGCGTTCCAGCGCCGCGAGAGCTTCTTTCTTGTCCGTCATGCTGTGAAAATATTGCGCCAGCATCACATTTTCGAGTGCGGTCAGATAGGGAATCAGGTGAAATTGCTGGAAGATGAAGCCGACGGTTTCCGCGCGAAACTGGTCGAGTTCCTTGCGTGAAAGCGTGTGAACATCTTTCCCCGCGATGCGCACCATGCCAGAATCGGCGCGGTCGAGGCAGCCGAGAAGATTGACCAGGGTGGATTTTCCGGAGCCGGACGGGCCCGTGATAGCCAGCCATTCTCCATGTCGAACGGAGAGTGTAATGGAGTCGAGCGCGCGCACAGTTCCCGCCCGCCCGCGATATTCTCGCGTGGCATCGCGCAGTTCAACGATCGCTTCAGAAATCAATTGCGAATTGCCGGCTCCACTGCTCATAGCCACAGTTTCCTGACAGGCATTTTTATTCGCCTCGCAGCAGCGTGGCCGGTTCCAGCCGTCGCAGAATTCGCATCGGAACCGCCGCGGCCAGCACGGCCACCAGCAGGTTCAGAAGTGCAACCTGGGGCACAATCCGCCACAGCGGAAAGATTGTGGTGTGAAAGTTCCATTCTCCGATCAACCAGGCGATTCCACAACCCAGAATGTAGCCAAAAAGCAGTCCCGCCAAAGCAAGTGCGATCGCTTCCAGCAAAAATAGAAGACTGATGCGATGTTGCGTAGCTCCCAAGGCTTTCATCACAGCAAAATCATGGCGTCGTTCCAGCACCGAGGCGGTCAGGGTGGCGAGCACGCAGATCGCCACCGTGAGTGAAATCAAAATCAGCGAGTACAGCATGAGGGAGCGTGTGCGCGAAACGACGTTCGCCTCCGCATCCACCAGTTGATGGACGGCATGGACATCCGCGCCGGGCAACACCTGCCGCAACCGCCCCAGCAAAGCCTGAACCTGTTGAGCGTTTCCGGCGGCCTGAATTTCCAAAGTCGTCGGCGCGACCCCGGTCCACATTTCAAAGGCTGCCAGCGGCAGGTAGATGCGGCTATCCTCGGCATCGCCTGTGCGCACGGTTCCAGCGGTTTCCAATTGAACTGTTTTGCTGTTGTAAGAGAGCGGAAACTGCGCGGCGCCGAGTGCCTTCGCGGCTCGGACGCCGGTGAGGACCGGAAGCGGAGAATTCCGGTTGTTATTCCCCGCGCCTGACCCCGGGAGGCTTTCGCCGGGACCCCCTTGCTGCGGGCTTGGATCTGGCCAATGACTCACCTGCCACCAGGAATTCATCGCACGCACCCCAGCCAGGTCTGTGCCGGCAACCACGATGGAAGAACCATCCTGCGTCTGCGCCACAGCGTAGGCAAAAGGCACCACGCGGCTCTCTGGTCCGGCAGCTCGACGCGCGACGATAAGGGCATCCGGCGGCAACACGGACGACGAGAATGCGTCCCCGCTCTGATGCTGCGAAGTGACGACGATGTTCGCGCCGAAGGTACGGAATTGATGATGGAGTTTAAGATCGAGCGACGCATAGAGCGTCAGCAGCGCGGTGGCGACCGCGGCGCTTACGGTCAGTGCAACGAATTCAGCTAGTGTCCGGCTCCTTCTGTGGAACAGAGAGCGGCGCAGCAGCAGCGGCAATGAAAGCCCTCCGCCGACGCGTTGACTCATGCCTCCTCCCGCAACACCGTTGCCGGTTCCATCCGCATCGCCTGCCACACGGAAGGCGCACTGCCTGCGAGCGAAACCACCAATGCCAACAGCAAGGTTGCGGGCAATATCGTCGGGTTGAAGGCGATGCCGCTGCCGAATACCTGTTCCCCAATTCTGCGGGCCAGCAGCGAACCAAGCAGATAACCCAGCAGCCCTCCGCCGAGCGCGAGAATGGTGATTTCCGAGAAGAAGAGTGTTGCGATCATCCCCCGGGTCGCACCCATCGCGCGCATCAGTCCGATTTCCTGGCGGCGTTCGACGATGGCTGTTGTCATCGACGCAGCCACGGCCAAACCGGCGGCAAAGAGCGATGCCAGCGCTACCAGCCACATCAGCCCGGAAATATGCGACAGGATCGTGCCCTCGCCCTGAGCAATGCGTCGAATCTGTTCCGCGCGCGTATTCGGCAGTGTTTCCTCTATTTGATACGCTATGGAATTTGCGTAGGGAGAACAGTACCAGCGGTCCCGCATCTTGGGCGACAGCTTGTCGGGATCTTTACGCGCCAGCGCGTCCTCCGGCTTGGTCAGGGCACTGACATACGCGCGCCGCACCGCTCCCGGACGTTTCAGCCATTGCTGGGCCAGGGCGAGCGGCACAAGTAATGTATGGTCGGTGGCATCTCCGCTCGAAACGATTCCCGTGACGCGCACCGGTTGATTTTGGACATGGATGGTGTCGCCGATATGAATATGCGACTGCACGGCTAGATCGTTGCCGACGGCAACCTCATCGCGGGCATCGTCCTTCGGCCACGCACCTTCAAGTTTCCACCAGCGGTGGAGCGTCGGCGCGCCCATCGTCCAGGATTCATTTCCGGAGCGGAGCGTGTGATGGAACCAGTAGCCGGTGGCCGCGACTCGCTGTGTGTTTCCCGTAGTTTTCAGGCTGACCGGCAGCGGCAGCTCGGGTGAAATATCTTCTACGTTATTGCGCCAGAAAATATCTTTGATCTTCGCCAGGTCAGCTTCCTGCAAATAGCTGCCCGTGGTAGCGGGCCGGATGTTGACGCCATCTACCTGCACGTCGAGGGTGTCCGCTGCCGGATAGACGACAATATTCGCGCCGTAGGCCGCGAGCTCGCGATTCATTTTGTCGCCGACGCTGGTGCCGATGGCGAGCATCGCAGTGACCGCGGTCGCGCCCAGCAGAATTGCCACACAGGCCAGCAGCTTGCGCTGTCGCTGCCGTAGAAAGCTCTCCATAACCAAACGTGAAAGCATAGGCTTCTTTGCGTCGTGCTTGTCGCGCAGCACGCTGCGGCAATGCTATTTCGAGAACGTCGGCACCAGGGCCTGCAATGCCTCGGCGCGGATCATGACATATCCGCCCGTGTTTGTAGACGCCAGTGGAATCGGGTTGCACCCGCCCGGCATTCCCACCGACTGCGCATTTACGGGCGAAGCGCACATTTTACAAACGATCATATTGCCGCTTTTATAAAAACCTACCGGACCGCAGATCTGGCAGGCGTCGGCGACTGTCACGATCTTTCCGTCCGGTTTGCGGTAAACAAGAAAGCGCACATTTGTCGCGCCAATCTTGACGACATACCTGTGAAGGTCGTCATCCTGAATTTGCGTCACCGGCACGGTAACCTGGGAGCCGGTCAGTGTCACTGGCGCCGCCGGGGACAGAGCTGTCGTGCTCATGGCATAGATGAATTGCGCCGTAACTAGAAAGATGAAAATGAAGCTGCACGTGTAGACGGCCGTCATCCAGAAGCGTTCACGGCGGCCGATGGACTCTGCCTTCCGGCGCTCGGCGGGGTTCGCATCGAGAGCTACAGCGGTTGTATGCATGCGCTTGCGATATTCAAATAGGACCATCAGTCCGGCCAGGGCGAGGATGGTCACGAAGAAAAAAACCTCGTTGCTCACAATCGGACCGACGATGCGCATTTCCATCTGACTCGAAGGCAGAATGCCGAACTCTGAAAGTTCATGCAATCCAGAGACGATCAACTGGAAGGCAACGAAATACAGAATTACCGAGGTGACACGGAAAAAGCGCTGGATGTTGATCCGCACGCTGCCCTTGACGAACATGAATCCGAAGACGACCGCCAGCGTGATGCCGGCCAGGGTGCCGAAGAAACTCATCAATTCGCTGGAGTTAAGCGTGACCGCCGAGAGAATCAGCACCGTCTCGACGCCTTCGCGAAGCACCATCAAAAATACGAAGAGAAACAGGCCGCCCCGCGAACTGTTGTTCGCCAGCGCGCTGACCTTCGTTTCAATCTTGCCTTTCAACGCCTTGGCGGTGCGCTGCATGAACCAGATCATGCTGATGACGAAGAAAGCCGCCACCAGCATGATGATGCCTTCAAAAAAATCTTCGTTGAACTGGGTGCGCGCCAGCGCCACCGCGACCAGCACGCTTGAAATCACAGCGGCAATGACGGCCTGAATGACTGTCCGCTTCAGCTCCGGGCGGCCAACCTTGTTCAGGTATGCAAAAACAATGCCGACGATCAGTGCTGCCTCGACACCTTCCCGCAACGTGATGACAAACGCCTGCAACATAAAATCGATCGCCTTCTATGCCTTTTTCGTCCCAAAGATGGGGCGGATCAGACCCGCAAAAAGAGGCCGCACCGTCCTCGCCGGCTGCACGGAAGTTTGTGCAATTCAGGTGAAACCGGCAAACAGCGCGACAGTCCTGATTTTAAATCGGACTAATTTGGTCGTCAATTCAAAGACGCTCAATTCAATGGATTTTCTGATCGGGAACCGCGGTCGAATTCGAACGTGCAGGTTGAAAAACTGGGGGATTTGGGGCTTTCTGATTGTTAGTTCTGTATTTGCGTTAGCCCGGGTACCAGACCTTCCGCGAATCCGGTTCGCTTCGCTGATATGACCAGGCCTCTTCGATCAGCCGCTTCCAGTCAACGCGCGGTTTCCATCCGAGCAGGAACTTTGCTTTACTGTTGTCCAGCCAGGTCGACCAATACGGTGTTTTGATTTCGACGGAAGGCATTCCTCGCGTTTCGCGCAAATAGTCTGCGACCTGCCGATAATCGACCGGCTCATCCATGCAAATATTGAACGTTTGCTGTCGCGCTTTAGGGTGATCCAGGGCCACGATCATGCTCTCGACCAGATCGCTGACGTGGACGAAATTGCGTTTCACTGCATTGCCTTCCGGATCGAGCATCAGCGCCACCGCGTTGCGCTTCAAGTATTCGTCAGCGTTTTGGGAACCCACGAACTCCCGCCACCGTGGTCCTCCAAACACGTCTTCGCCGAAGGAGAGCGTGTACTTAAAATCGTCCTTCTCCATAATCCACGGCGCCCTTAAACAGCAACCTGACAGGTCGTACTGAACGAAATACTGCTCCAGCATCACTTCCTCAAGCACTTTTGAAAGCGCATAGCAGCCGGGATAGGCGCTATGCTTCTGCTGTTCAGTTATCGGCAGCGCGTGCGGGTAGAAGAAATGTCCTACGACAGCATCCCCTCCGATCAGAATGATCTGTTTGAAGGAGCCGCTGAGGCGACATTCCTCCAAAAGCCAGAACAGGCCTTTGATCGCGACATCGATCACGCTGTCTTCAGTTTCCTTGCAGGTCGCGCAATGAATGACGTGCGTAATTCCATCCATGGCGGTCCGCACAACCTCCCGATCGGAGATGCTTCCGCTTACTATTTCCAGCCGCTCATGCGGTTCAAGACGCCGGTTATGACATAGCGCGCGAATCGTCACGTCGTCGCGTTCCAGGGCGCGACGAATGAAATGACTCCCCACTTTGCCTGTCGCTCCGGTCACTAAAATGCGCTTCACGCGTTCCGCCTTTCTACATTTACTTCCGATGTGCCGAATCTAAAATCGGATTCGCCACTCCACTGGCATGTCGGTGCCCGTGAAGCGCAGGCTGGCAAATTCTCCCTGCTGCTTCCATACGGCACTGATCCGCTTGCCGGTCTTCAGGCTCACTTGCACCGATGCTTTTGTATAGCCATCCGGGATATTGAACCACAACGTGTAAGGCTCGCCCGGGATGGTGGCCGATTCTCCATGTAGCTCCTTCCCAGTCACACTCCAGCCCTGACTCACGATGGAGTAGGTGCCTGAGATGTGGCGCGAATTTCCAATTAGTTGGGGACGTTCGGCCAGAGGATGAATGAGCAGCACCCGCGTGTCGTATGGCTCGATCGAGAGGTCGAGCTTGTTCTTGAAGACACCGAGCGGCTGCTGCTTCCAAAAGTCGAAGACAACGTACCTGCGATCTGATGCTAGTCCCAGCTGGCTGAAGGCGAGGCTGCGTTCGGTAGTTTCGCTCCGCCAGTTTGTCTCGGCTGCTACGTCATAGATGCCTGCCGGCGAGTCAATTTTCAAATCCAGCACCTCAGGATAGCGATGGATGTAATAGTCCGGCTGAACGTGTTTGAACGTATCCCATTTGCTATCCGTGCCGCGGCTGAACAGGTCAATGGGCAGAATTGGCAACGTCGGCATCGTCGCCTGGAGGAGCTTGATCCGCTCGGGCGGCAACTCCGTCATCACGCTCGCCAGCGGATACACCACTCCGGTCAGAGCGACATACGTCACCAGAGTTCTCGCCTCTGCATCCGTAACCCCAAAGCCGGTTGGCGGGTTTTCGCGCGTGCGCTCCACATCGAGGACGATTGGATTGCGCTTTGCTGCTGCCTGCGCCATCGTCATTGGCTTGCCCAGTTCCAGTCCTTCGCCGGGCATGACGTAGGCCACCATATGATTCAGGAAGAGATTGTCGGTTATTGAGCTGAACAGCGCATACATTCCCTGCCAATTTTCGTAGAGATCCTGGCCATTGAAATAAGAGTTGAAGAAGCCAATGCCGTTCAGCGGGGTTCCGGCCGGACAGGCTTCAATGAAACGCTTTGGACCAATTGTCTGCCGGATAAGCGCGAGTCTCTCGCGGTAGTTCTCAATGCAATCGATCGATGGGGAATGCAAGCGACTCTTATCGACCGGCGGCGCATACGCAGGCAGCGCATATTCGCCGTCCAATTTGTAGTAATCGAAGCCCATGCTATCCAACTTGTTGAATAAATGTTTCAGGAACTCGAGCACTTGAGGATTTGTCGAATCAAGCGCGGGGGTAAGGTAGTCCTTTTGCACCTTGCCTTGCTTGTCGTAGACATACCAGTCGGGATGATCTTTCAGCGCCGGACCGTAGGCGTTCGGTACAAGCCACAGCCCAGCTTTGAGTCCCTTTGCGTGGATATAACCTGTCAGCCATTCAGGGCCGTGTGGGAAGCGCTCGGTACTCCAGTTCTGAATCCAGGAATGCCCTAGCGATTGAAAATTGGAGAGCCTGTCATAGCCATCGTCCAGCGTTACATATTCAAATCCATACGGTTTCAGCTTCGCTGAGAGCCAATCTGTGTTGTGGACGATATCCTGTTCGGTGACGGTCTCGTAGTAACTTGTCCAACTCGACCAGACAATCGGCGCGGTCGGTGAATATGTATCGTTGTAGCGACTGTAAAAAGGAACTTTCAGCGTTCGAGTATAGTAGTCCGGCGTAAGTTGGATCATGGCATCGTTGCGGACTGGAATGGTTAGAGCGTAAGCATCGTTCGCGTCCGCAGTGGACTGCAAAACAGCGTCCTGGCCGAAGTCGATGGCGGTGTCGGTTCCGCGATCAAACAGACTGTGCATCCCAGCGCCGGAAACGTGGCCGAGTCCCATATGCATCACTTCCGGGTTGCGCCGCGGCAGGTATGATGGATGGCTAGTCTGCAACCCTCCAACGCTCTCGACGATTTCATCGGTGCCCTTCCATTGAACCGGTTCGCCTGCGGGGTCCAGCAGGATACTGATCGTTCGGTCCGTGGAAGAAGCGGCCCATCCCGTCAGCACTCCGTGGAAGCCGGTGGTTGAAATAGCGATTTTTCCCGGCAGCGCATCGAAAACCCATGCGGTTTTGGGTGCGATTGTCTCAATGATCAATTGCCGCTCGGGGTTGATTCGGGCGGAGAAGCGGGTGAGTCTGCGAAGGCCGGAGGGCGTTTCTTCATTGAGCTGAAGATCACGCGCCACGATTCCCAGAGCTTTCGCGGAGATGGCCAGAGAAGAGCTGTCCAGAGAGCAATCGATCTTCCAGCCGTTCTCCTGCAGGGAAACTGGCGCCGCGGTCTGGCCCCATATCTGCAATGAAAACAAGCACATAATCACTGGCAGGCAGCCCGCGCCCAACCGTGTTCGCATGACTTTCTCCTAACCGAATGTTCGGTCGATATCAACTGAGATTCTCTCTGCCGGGATGATGTTTGGAGCACATTTCAGCGGTCAACGATCGCTTCAAAATTGAGCCGCAACCGCATCAAATTTGAATCTTAATCCTGACGAGGTTAAGCCATCCATCGCTTCAAAATTGAGTCGCAATCCCGTCAAAATTGAATAACGGAGCCTCGAGCGCTTGGTGGAGATATCCGGGAAGGAAACCTGAGCCTCAGCCAGGGACCGGACCCGGCTGAAAGAAGGCCAACAGGATCCAAAAAAGCGTGTCGTTACGAAATTGAAAGAGGCCGTAATATTTCTTTACTTTGCCAGGGGAGTGTGAAATGCTGGATTCCTTTAAAGAAGAAAGATTAAATATATACGAAACAGAAAGAGGCCAGAGTGAAACGTGAATCATTTAAGAACGCTTTCCGAAGCGTCAGATACCGGTCTTTTCAAAGTGCCCTGCTTTCGCTGCTGTTTTTGATGCTCGCATTTTCCCTGAGCAGCAGATCCGCGCTTAGCCAAACGGTGACGGCGGAGATCAACGGCACCGTCACCGATCCAACGAATGCGCCCATCAGCGGCGCATCCGTGGTCGCCACAGATGTCGACCGGGGAACCAGCTTCAGCGGGACCAGCACGGACCGCGGGAGCTACAAACTTCCCCCTCTGCCGGTGGGCACCTACGCTGTAAAGGTTACCGCGCCCGGTTTTCAAACGGAAGTTCTTCCTCCCGTCACTCTGGTATTAAACCAGATCGCCGAGCTGAACTTCAAGATGAAAGTGGGCCAGGTTAATCAAACCGTCACGGTGAGCTCGGTGACCCCGCTTCTGCAGACGCAGACGACGCAGGTGAGCACCGTTGTGGACGCCAGGACGAACGTTTCGCTTCCGCTGGCCAGCCGCGATTATCTGCAATTGACCCTGCTGGCGCCGGGCGCCGTCAGCCCGAATCCGAGCAGCATGTACCAGGCGCAAAACATCCAGGGCGCGGGACGGCCGTATATCAATGGAAATCGCAAGGAAGCCAACAATTATTTGATCGATGGCATGGAGAACACCCAGCAATCGGACAACCTGGTTGCCTACTCTCCCGCTCCGGATGCGATTGAGGAGTTTAACCTGCTCACGCAGAATGCTCCGGCGGAATTCGGCGCGTACGAGGGCGGGATTGTGAGCGTCTCGATCAAATCGGGCACCAATCAATTTCATGGAGACGTGTGGGAGTTTTTTCGCAATGACGCGCTGAACGCCAACAATTGGGGCAACAACCTGCAAAACGCCCGTGCAGGCAAAATCGTGGCCCCGAAGGGCGCCCTGCGCTGGAATATGTTTGGCGGCACGGTCGGCGGCCCGATCCTCCGGAACAAATTATTTTTCTTCGTCGATTATCAAGGGCAGCGGTTTCATACCATCGGCTCCTCCAGCTTTTACAATGCCTTCACCGGGCCGGAACGCGCCGGTGATTTCGGCCAGCTTTGCACTGACCCTCAAGAGGGCGGAGGGTTTGATGGCAAGGGGATCTGCAATCTAGTCGCAAAGCATGGAATTCAGATCAAGGACCCCTTCACCGGGGCGAATATCCCCTACAATAACCTGGCCAACTACATTGCCAGCGGCGCCGATCCGACACTGACCAACTATTACAACAACGGCGGCGGAAAGGTCCCGCAGAATATCTTCAAATCTCCGTATTACCCTTCGGTTTCTTCCCTGGGGGCCGGTTCCGGGACCGCTGCAAACCCAGGAATCTTCAATAACGTGGTATATCGAAACGTCAATCCGCTCAACGTGGACCAGGGAGACTTCAAGGCCGATTGGAACCTGTCGGAAAAAGATCATTTTTTCGGGCGCTATTCGCGCGAACAGCTGCTCAACGATACCGCTACCACCCTGCAGACCATCGGAGTCGTGCAGGAAAGCAACACCATCTGGAATACCGTGGGGGATTGGACCCACATCTTCAACCCGAACTTGTTGAATGACGTGCGGGTCGGGGTGGACTGGGTACAACTGATCGACGTCAACGCCTCGTATACCCCTCCGAACTTCGGCGCAACGGTGGGTATCAACGGCGCAACGGGACTGCCGAATCTGGGTGGAGGACCATCTTCCGGTATCGGCAGTAACGGGCAGGTCCTGAAATGGTCCGACACCGTGATTCAAGCGGAAGACCATCTGGGCATCACGCGCGGCCGCCACTCGATCGACGTCGGCTTTCAGTTCTTCCGCAACCGTCTCGACACCTTCTTCAGCGGGGGCGGGGGTCCTTTTGGAGGCTATGGGTTCACCGGGGTCTTCTCCGGGGCGGCCGACACCGATTTCTACCTGGGGATGGTCCATGATGAAGGGCAATACTTCACCGTGCCTCCCGGCACGGAGCCGGCGTGGGGACAGCGCGCATCGACTTTCGGCGGGTATTTCCAGGATAACTGGCGGCCTACCGACAATCTGACCCTGAACCTGGGATTGCGCTATCAGGCAAACACTCCGTTGGTGGAAGCACATGGCCGCCAGGTAAACTACGACCCGATCAGCGGACAGCCCTACTATCCCGCAGGGCACCCGCTGCCAACCACGGTCACGTTTCCCGGCTTGCAGCCGATCGCCGACAAGAACCAGGCGCTCTACCATGGCTACTACGGACTGGCGAACCTGGAACCTCGCCTCGGCTTCGCCTACAACCCCAATGGAGGGAGAATGGTGATCCGCGGCGCGTACTCCGTCTCCGACTACCTGGAAGGAACCGGCAACGCGCTCCGCACCACCCAGAACATTCCCTTTAACGTTACGGTAGCGGTGCAAAATAACTGCACCGGTGGAGGACAGCCCGGCTGCAATCCTCTTCAGTTGCAGTTGAACAATGGGATTGTTGCCCCGATCGGAAATCCGTTTCCCGGAGCGAAAATCAATATCTGGGCTCCCCACCTGCGTCCCGCCCTGGCCCAGCAGTGGAACTTGTCGGTGCAGCAGGTGGTTGCGAAAGACACCACGGTCCAGGTGGGCTATATCGGCCAGCTGGGGACGCATCTGATGGTTCCCCGTTCTCTGCTGCAGAAGCAGCTGCACTCGGACGGCACGACAACACCGAGCCCCTATCTGGCGGGCAATCCCGGCCTGGTGGCCCAGATCGGCCGTGCTGTCGACACGGACTCGATCGGCCGCCAAAGCTACAATGCGCTCCAGGCCGTTGTCGATAAGCACTTGAACAACGGACTGGAAGGACAGGTCGCCTATACCTACTCCCACTGCTTCACCAACAACACCGGCTACTATGGAGATGGAGGCCAGGTGGCTCCCGCCGGCGCTTACTGGCAAAACATCTACAATCCTCAATCGGAATGGGGGAGCTGCTTCTTCGATGTCACCCATGCGCTGACGGCTTATGCGGTGTACGCTCTGCCCTTCGGCAGGGGCAGAGCCTTTGGGAGCAATATGAACCCGGTCGTCAATGCGGTGCTGGGCAACTGGACCGTCAGCCCGATTTACACCTTGCACGGCGGATTTGCTCTCACTTTGAGCGCGGGCGACCATTCGAATACGGGTGCCCTGTCTGCTCGACCCGATTGCCATGGGAGTCCCCACTATCCAAAGACACGTACGAGATTCGGGATTCAGTGGTTCGATCCAACCGTGTATTCCCAGTCCCAGACCGGCACTTTCGGAAACTGCGGCCCAGGCACGGTGCGCGGTCCGGGCTACAACGCCGTCGATGTCAGTCTGCAAAAGACTTTTCCAATCCACAAAGCGACACAACTGGAGTTCCGGTCGGAGTTCATTAATGCTCTGAATCATCCCATTTTCAACGCTCCCGGCACCGGTTGCCCCGGCGGCTCCCCGGGCAGTTCCTGTGGGGGAGGCGGGATGGGATTGATCGCCGGCTCGCAGGGAGAGCGCAATATTCAGTTTGCGCTCAAGCTTTACTACTGACGCGTGTTAACACTTGGGTAGACCCCGGACTTTAGTCCGGGGGTGAGGGGGGTGCCGGAATGCGCCTTCAGGCGCTGAGGTTCGAAGCTTCGGAGTTGTTCTTCCTATGGATCGGGGCGTTGGCAGTGTACCCTCAGCGCCTGAAGGCGCGAGCCGGATTCGAACTCTGTTCCCCGGACTGAAGTCCGGGGTCTACCCTATGGATCGGGGCGTTGGCAGTGTACTCTCAGCGCCTGAAGACGCGAGCCGGATTCGAACTCTGTTCCCCGGACTGAAGTCCGGGGTCTACCCGCAATCTGTCCAATCGAGCACCTGGATATTATGGTTTGAACCTGGTGTGGTGAGTCAGAAGTTCGCTGCAGTAAGCTTCAGCATTCGTTCTGCTGCAAGCAAAAGTAAGCGCAGGTTCCTCGACTGCGCTGCGCTTCGCTCGGAATGACAAATTATTGAATGAATTAACAACTCACGATACTAGCGAGTAGTGTGAACTGGCCCGAATGCGATGTCCCACAAATTCGCAGCATAAATTGCGCTGTGCGCGGAGCGGGAGATGGTTGAAACCGCAGGTCCCTCCACTCCGCTGCGCTCCGGTCGGGATGACAATTCTATGTGAGTGAGGTGCGCTTAATAGTGAAAGCAATCAACCGGGAGAAATGGATTGAACCCTCAGCGTTCCTTCAGTATTGAAGCGATCAAGCGGTCAATGTTCTCGCAATTGCGTCTGTTGACTGCTTTGTCTCTCCTGGCGTGCTGTGTGGCTCTGGGATTCAGCGTTCCAGGTTATGCCGCACAGACCGCAGCCGAGAAAGCGCCAGCGGCGGCCGAGAAAAGAATCGACGCGCCTTTCACGCTTGCCGTCCAAACTCCGCATGTCTCCTGGGGAAACCCCTGGGCCGGAACGCCCATTCACGCGTTGGTCGTACCCAGTGTGAGTGAGGGGCGAACCCTGGTAGAGCTGGCCGAGCGCTTCCCTCTGACCTACGACACGGTGACGATCGATACCGAGCCGGGCGTGAACACGTGGACGATCGGAACAGGGCAAAACTACCAGGCGCGAAACTACAAACTTTTGTACGGATATTTAGCGGATGACCTGAACAGCAAGACCCACTATGACGTGATTGTTCTGCCCAGCCTTTTCGGTTGGAACCGCCTGCCCCAGGGAGTGCGCGACGCAATTCTGAAGCGGGTGCGGGAAGGAGCCGGGCTGGTCCTGATCCATCCCACTACCGGCATACCTGCTGCGGACGACCCCAAGTCGACGTTGCCTTTGGAGACCGATACGCTTGCACCGGGCTACTCTTTTTCGCCGGGGGGAAAGTTATGGGAGGTTTCACCTTTGACGGGCGTTTTATCGGACCGGCTCGATAACGGCGGCTCTCTTCAGGTTCGCCCGGATGCCGTGACGACGGGCGCATGGAAAGCTGCGCAGCAGAATTTCATTACGGCTAACCTGCCGTTCGCCTCCTTTCCCGCCGACTATCTCAAGCATTACAAGTACCACCTGGGCACGGATTCTACCGCGCTGGTCGAAGGGCCTGACGGCGAGCCCATTGTCGCCACCAAGATGTACGGGAAGGGAAGAGTGGTGGCGCTGGGTTACTTGAACCATGGGCTATCGCCGGAAATCGACTGGAGTTTTCTCGGCAAGCAGAACGACCATTGGTGGGAGTATTTTTACTCGCTGCTTGGACGGAGCATCCTCTGGGCAGGCCACAGCGAGCCGCAAATGACGCTTCTGCCTATGAGCGTTGGCGCCAATAAAAGAGGCGAGAAACTGCTGGTGCCGATCCGGAATGCGACGCCGGTCAGGCGAGCGGAACTTTCGGTGAATCTGCTTGACCAGTGGGGAAATGAGGAAGAGACAATCCGGCGGAAGATCGAAGTTAGAAAAGGGATGTCGCGAAGCTCTGTAACTCTGCCTGCAAGTCTTTCCGGGGGAGAGCACTCTGTGGATGTCATCCTTTCGGCAGGCGGAAAGCACTATGACTGGGGGACTGCTTCCTTTGCCACGCCTCAGCCGGACAAGATTATTTCTGTAACCGCGGATAAGCAGTTTTATGCGCTGGGCGATCCGCTCCAGGTTACGGTTCACACTACAGGAGAAGAGCCGGTTGGGCTGCGTATTGAATTACTGGACAACCGCCGTCGATTGATCGGGCTGCGGACAGAGTCCAGTTCCAAATTGCAGGCAGGCGCCTTCCACGCGGTTTTGCCCGTGGGAAATTACTCTACAAATATCGGCTGGGTCCGGGTGACGTTGCTCAAGTCCGACGCGGGAAAAGAGATCAAGCTGGACCAGCAACAGACGCGCGTCAACTTCGTCAGTCTCGACCGGGAGTTCGGCGCCTACGAGCTGATCCTGCCCTGGTATGGTCCGCCTACTTACGAGCCCTGGGCGCCGACGCTGGCGGATCAGTTCCGTAAATTCGGGGTTACGGTCGCCGCACATCCCAGGGATAACTTTAAAATCATCGCCGAAATCAACGCTCCCGGGTTCGGCGTCTACATGTATCGCAGGAAGGGCTATATCGAGCAGAAGGATAATTACCTGCGAACCCACGATACAAAGTATCTGATCCGCGAGCCGGACCTATCCAGCCAGGCATGGTTGGACAAGCTGCAAGGACTGGTTATTCAGGCCATGCAAAAAGAGATGCCGTACCGGCCGCTTGCTTATTATCTTGCGGATGAGTCCTCGCTGACAGCCTATAGCGACCCGCTGGATTTTTCCTGGTCCAAACCGACGCTTACGGCGCTGCGGCAATGGCTGCAGGGACAGTACCCGAGCCTCGATGCGCTGAACCATGAATGGGAAACGGATTTCAAATCCTGGGACGACGTTATGCCTCTCACCACGACGCAAGCGCAGGCGAAGGGGGATTACGCGGGATGGATGGACCATCGTACATTTATGGAGCAGGTGTATGCCCATGCGATGGGAGTTGCGGCCGAGACGGTCAAGGCTGAAGATCCTGCCGGCCTGTCGAGTATCTCGGGGACACAAGACCCGGGGCCTTCCAACGGCATCAACTGGTATTTGCTGGACCACACCGTGGGCTATCTCCAGCCTTACTCGATGAACGATCAGGACGATCTGCATCGCTCCATTCATGCCGGGCAGATCATGACCGGCTTCACCGGATATGGAAGCGCCGGCATGGAGTTGCATCATCAACAGTGGCATCGGTTGTTCGAGGGTCAGACCGGAGCGTCTCTCTTCTGGCAGTACACTGCTTTGAATGCAGACCTGACACTGACGCAGCAGGGGCAGGATCTCGCGGCCATCACCAACGAGTTCCGCAATGAGGGCGCGGCGTTGCTTCTGCGCGGAGCTCATCGCGATAATTGCGGGATCGCCGTGCATTACTCTCTGGCGAGCCTCCGCGGGCACTGGATCACTGACGGACATATTGCCCCCCATGAGGTGATGGTCAACGCCGATCCGACTTCCGCAAACCTCAAACGCTTTCATCAGAACCGCACCGAATGGTTGCAGGCGCTGCGCGATGCCGGGTATCAATACGATTTTTTGACGACGGAACAAATGGACAAGGGCGAGCTTTCCAATTACAGGGTCCTGGTCCTGCCGGACTCGATCGCTCTGTCGGAAGGAGAGGTGACCGCGATTCGGAGCTTTGTCGAAAGAGGCGGCCTGCTGATTTCGGATGGAGAAACGGGGCGGATGGACGGCCATGCCCGCTGGCAAAAGGGAGGGCTGCTGGACGACCTCCTCGGCGTGCAGCACAAGGAGACGCGGTTGGAGCCGAAAGAAAACCAGGCCACCGAGATTCATGCAAGAGTGGCCGGCCAGTCCCTCGCTCTTGACGTGATACCGGCCAACCCGGATCTGAAGATCACCACAGGGCATGCCGCCGCTACCGCAGGCAACACTCCGTTCCTGATTGAGAACTCGTTCGGCGCCGGGCGTTCTATCGCACTCAATTTCTGGCTTACCAACTACGACAGCCTGGATAAGAGCAACCCGCAGGCCAGCCTGGGTTATGCGCCTCTCGGCAACGGCGGCCTGCAGAAGACGAACACCAACGCCGCCCTCCTCAGCCTGCTGGAAACTTATCTAGGCCAAGCTGGAATCAGCCCGATAGCGGACGCACATACCGCATCCGGCAAGCCCCTCGGATGCTCGGAGGTAATTGGATACCACAACGGGGACATGCGCTATCTCGCGATTTTGCCGGGAATGGGGTGCTCGGACGCGGGCAGCGTTTCCGTGCGGCTCCCCAAGGCGGAATATGTCTATGATCTCCGGACGCATCGTTCCCTCGGGGATGTTACCAGCGTGACGGGCACGATGGACGCAGGCAGCCCGCTGTTTCTTGCGGTCTCGCCAGCCCCGGTCGGGAAGTTGAACATCAACCCCGAAGCAGTCAGCGGCGGAGAAACTCGCGTGAAGGCGGGGGGCACCCTCGGGTTTGCGATCCGGCAGTCGGAAACTTCCGGCATGAAAGATTTTCCGGAGGCTGTCCATGTTGAAGTCAGCGGCCCGGATGGAAAGACGATCGACTATTACAGTAAAAATCTTCCGCTTGTGAGCGGCGAAGCGCGGTTTAGCGTTGCTACCGCGTTGAACGATCCGTCCGGCGTCTGGACAGTTAAAGCGACTGAACCCTATACACACCAGGCCAGTGTTGCCACATTCTCCGTCGCTCCGTGATGGCGCCTCCGGTTTTAGAAGTTGCGAATCGAGATATACCCAGGTCTCAAAATCGAGACCTGGGGCACCCGCTTTGATCGTGATGCTTAAGAGATAAGGATTTGCAATGAGATTTGAATTGTTGAGAGGGCTGGTATTCGCCACCCTCGCAACCACAGTCACCGCTTATGGAGCGAACTCCAAGTTCGACTCTCGCTGCGGAGCGATCGCCAATGCAAAATTGACCGGGGTGACGATCACCGCTGCCCAATCCATTCCGGCGGGAGCTTTCACTCCGCCCGATGGTAGCCCTGCCATACCCAACCTTCCCGCATTTTGCCGTGTCGCCGCCACCTTGAAACCAACGCCGGACTCGAATATCAGGATCGAGCTATGGATGCCGGAGAAGAACTGGAACGGCAGATTTCTGGGCACCGGCAACAGCAGCGGAGCCGGGAAAATCAGGTATAGCTCTTTGGCGCTCGATTCTTTGGCGTTTGGACTGGAGCGAGGATACGCAACCGCCAACACGGACATGGGCACTTCCCCCGATGCCAATCGCGATGTCGTGATTGACCACCCCGAACGATGGGCGGACTTCGGGTACCGCGCCACCCACGAAATGACGTCCGTGTCGAAGACGATTCTGGAGAACTATTATAAGAAGCCACAACGCCGCTCTTACTTCGTGGGCTGCTCTACCGGCGGCCAGCAGGCGCTGATGGAAGCCCAGCGTTATCCGGACGACTATAACGGAATCGTCGCCGGTGCTCCGGCGAATAATCGCACCCACCTGCATTCCGGTTTTATATGGAATCTCAAAGCGACGACTCAGACCCCAGGCAGCGTTCCGTTGACTTCCGGGCAGAGGGCATTTGTAACAAATACGATAGTCGCAGCTTGCGCGGGCAAAGATGGCGGCTCTCCGAAGGATAATTTCCTGACCGACCCACGGATGTGCAAGTTCGATCCTGACACGATTCCGAAGTGCCAACAAAACGCGAACAACAGTTGTCTCAGCAGCGCGCAGTTGATCGCGCTCAAGCAAATCTATGCCGGGCCCGCCAATCCAAAAACTGGAGAACGAATTTACACGCCTCTCCCTTTCGGCAGTGAAAATTCTCCGCTCGGGCTGGCTTACCAGCAGGACCCGGGACTTGTCGGAAAAGAGTTATATCAGTACCGGTGGGTATTCGGCGCCCATTTCGATACCACCCAGTTCGACTTCGAGCACGATCAAGAAGTCCTGGATCGAAAGCTGGCGCCGATCCTCAACGCCAACAATCCCGATCTAACCGGCATGGAAAGAAATGGCGGAAAAATTTTGATGTTCACCGGGACCGCTGATCCGCTTGTGCCTTTTCAGGACGCTTTGAATTATTACGAACGGGTGGTGCAAGCCCAGCGAAACGGACCTGCCGGAGCGGGTAAAGAAAGCTCATCCGAGAAGAGCTCATCTGGGGCGCTGGCCAAGACTGAGAATTTCTTCCGGTATTTTCTGGTTCCAGGAATGGCGCATTGCGGGAGAGGTCCGGGGTTGAACGATGTTGGGCAAGTAGACACAGTCGAAGTTCCACGAGACAGCGAGCACGATGTGCTGGCCGCTTTAGTGAAATGGGTAGAGCAGGGAACAGCTCCGGACAAGATCATCGCAACGGCTTTTGTCGATGCCAGCCCGGCAAAGGGAATCCGCTTCCAAAGGCCCGTTTGTCCTTATCCAAAATTTCCAAACTACGTCGGCGGTGACTGGAAATCGCCGTCGAGCTACCGATGCGTAGACCATCGGCGAGATGACGTTTTAACGCCTGCTGAAAGATATCTGAAGTAGACGAGGTCAGATGTTTCCTATTGCACTGTGAAGCTTTTCCGGAGTGGAACATTTTCGGAAGAGTCGCCGACATAGACCACAAATTTTCCCGGGTCCACCTTCCACGCATGGGTCTTGACGTCCCAGTAAGCCAGGGAGCGTTTCTCCAGGCTGGCCGTTACATGGCGCATTTCGCCCGGTGACAGCATCACGCGGGAAAAACCTTTCAACTCCATTTTCGGGCGCCGGACAGTCGCGGAAGGATCGCCGACATAAATCTGGGCGACCTCAGCTCCAGCGCGCGAGCCGGTATTTTTTATGTCGAAGCCGACCGTGATCGGTCCCTCCGGGGAAGCGGAGCTGGGCGAGACCGATAGATTGTTGAAGCCGAAGCTGGTATAGGACAAGCCGAAGCCAAATGGAAACAGCGGCTTTCCCTGGCTGGTTTCATAGTAGCGATAGCCAAGGAAAACGCCTTCCGAATATTTCACCGTATGGGTGCCGGGCTGCTCGTAATAACTTTCATAGGCGGGATTGTCTTCAATCTTTTTCTCCCAGCTGATGGGCAGCTTGCCCGACGGATTCACATCGCCGAACAGTATCTTCGCCAGCGCATTGCCGGCCTGCTGACCGGCATACCAGGTCTGCAACAGGGCCGGGACTTTTCCGATCCAGCCGGCGGTGGCCACGCTGCCGCCGGAGGTCAACACCACGATGGTATGCGGATTCGCGGCGGTGATGGTTTGAATCAAGGCTTCCTGTCCGAAGGGAAATTGATACGTGCGGTCCCAGCCTTCCGCTTCCTTCCTCGGCCCAAAGCCCACCGAGAGCACCACGACATCCGCCATCCTGGCCATCTGAATGGCCTCCGGGTTGATCAGTTTGTCTTCCGCGACTACACCGAATCCAGCCGGGGTTTCATCCAAAGCCGGATGGTAAACGAACTGCACCTTCGCCGCCTTGCCGCCAACGAGCGTGACCTGCGCCGACAGCGCGTCTCTGCCCTGGTCCTGTTTTTCATCGAATAACTGCTTGCCGTTTACCGTGGCCTGATAGTGGCCCTTACCCACCTGGCCCGACACAAAGCGATAGATGCCCGAGGTCTTCGGAATGAAGTAACCGCTCCATTCCAGCCGCCGCCGCGTCTTCGAGGTTTCTCCCCGTGTGGATTCGTCCACAGTAGCGTCGATTGCGGAGCGCAGCCGGGCATTGGTTGCAACTGCGTATTCATCGCGACGGAGGCCAGTTTGCCGGCAAGCTGGATCGACGCACCATTTCGTATGCTTGAAAATATCCGACGGATTTTCGATTCCGGAGTTCCAATAGACCCTGGCGCCTGGATAGAGGGCATCACTCAGGCCGGTCATAAAACTTACCGGCTGAAACGCATCGACTTGCGAGCTGCCGCCCGCGCCCGGCACTGCCGGATAGGCGTCCGGACCCAGAACCGCAATCGAGTGGATTGCATGACGATCGAGCGGCAGGAAATGGCCCTCATTTTTCAAGAGCACCGCGCCCTCTTCGGCGGACTTGAGGGCGATGGCGTTTCCTTCCTGGTTGTACAGCGGAATGTTCAGGTCGAGCTGGTCGCGATCCAGGAAGCCGAACCGCACAGCCGTCCATAATATATGGCGGACCTTTTTGTCGATCACGGCTTCGGAAACCTTGCCGCCCTGGATCGCGGGCAGCAGTGTTTTCGCATTCATGAAATCGCCGGACGGCATTTCCAGGTCGAGTCCGCCATTCGCGGCCGCAATCCCGTCGTGCGTCGCGCCCCAATCCGACATGAGGATGCCGCGAAACCCCCAATCGTGCCGCAGCACTTCAATGTTCAAGAACTTGTTTTGCGTGGCATGTTCCCCGTTGATCAGATTGTAGGAATCCATTACCGCGCCTACGTGTCCCTGCTTCACCGCCGCTTCAAAGGCCGGCAGGTAAATCTCCCGCAGCGCGCGTTCGCCTACGATTGTGTCGATCTTCTGGCGGTCGTATTCCGAATTGTTCACGTCATAGTGCTTGACCGTGGCGCTTACACCCTGGCTCTGCACGCCGTCGATATAGCCCACCGCGATTTGTCCCGCCAGGTACGGGTCTTCGCCAAAATATTCGAAGTTGCGTCCATTCACCGGCGAGCGATAGATGTCGACGCCAGGGCCAAGCAGAAAATTTACTCCGCGGGCGCGGGCGTCCTCGCCCAACCCGATACCGACTTTTTCCGCCAGCGATATGTCCCAGCTCGCAGCCAGTCCGATGCCGGCCGCATAGGCTGTCGATGGGCCCCACGTGCGCACTCCCAACGGTCCATCCGACATTTTCAGCCGCGGCAATCCAATGCCGGGCTCGCCGCGGGTGTACATATCATCGCCGCCGATCAGATCGATTTTTTGATCGAGAGTCAGCGTATGCACCATGGCATCCACCTTCTGCTCGATGGCAGGGGTGATGGGTTGCGGACCCCGGGCCATCGCGCTGTGATTCGCCGGAAGTGCAGCGGCTGTGGCAAGAACAAAGGCAGAGGAAAACAATAGCAATCTGAACGCAGGAAATCCTTTGCGCATTTTTCAGGTTCTCTTTCGCGGCTGTAGATTCAGCTTCGTATAATATAAATTATAAATAGCATCTGATTTGCTGTTCCAGCATTCCCAGCGCAATACTGTTACACCGAAACCGCGCATTGTCACAGGGGTTGAAAGCACGGACACGTGTCCGGCGGACACATAAACCGCATAGACGAGAAACAGTGTGGTATTCCCGGTTCATGGGGGATAAATTTTCGGAGGAAAATCAGGCGTGTTCAAGGCATACAGTCGGCTCCATCGCGTTTTTCGGCACTCCCTATCTATCGGGTTTCTCTTCCTGCTGATACGTCCTGTAGTCCGGGCCCAAATTACAGTTACGCGACCCATCCCTTCGACGGCGACTATTCATGTGGATGCCGGCAAGCCTGCGGGCGGAAACATTCCGCGAACGATTTTTGGGTCTTTTCTGGAGCCGATCGGCAACTCGACTTACAACGGGCTATGGGCGGAAATTTTGCAAAATCCGAGCTTGGAGGCCGGCCTCTGGAGCGCGCCTCATGTGGCGGGAATGTTGAGAAGGGAACCTGCGCTTGCCAGGGCGTCCGGCCTCGGTCTCCCGCTGCCCTGGGAACCATTGGATGCAAATCAGGGCAACCGCTATGAGCTGCTGTACGGGGATGCAGCGAATTCATGGCGCTCGCTGGCCATCTTCGGCGTGCCCGGACAGCCGACCGGCATCCGGCAGAAGGTATACCTGCCCGTGCATCGCACGCGGCAGTACGACGGCAGCTTTTATGCAAAACACGTCAGCGGGCCTTCGGGATTGACCATCTCCATTCGCCCGCGCAATGGCTCTGCAATCCTGGCTTCCGCTCACGTCGATGCGTCGGCTGCCCGGTGGACGAGATATAACTTCAGGATCGATCTGCCGGAAGGCAAACTGCACCGGCTGGATCCGGCTGATTTTGCCGTGGAAGTGGAAGAAGAGGAGCGCGTCGATGTGGATGAGTTTTCTCTGATGCCGGCGGACGCGCTGGATGGGCTCGATCCTGAGGTTGTTGCGATGGCCAAGGCCATGGACACTCCGCTGGTTCGCTTTGGCGGCAATTTCACCTCGGCCTACCACTGGCGTGACGGCATTGGCCCTCGCGACAAACGCATCAATATGGAGAACCTCGCGTGGGGTATTCCTGAATACAATACTTTCGGCACGGACGAATTTCTCAACTTTTGCCGTCTCATCGGCGCGGAGCCGCAGTTTGCCTTGAACCTGGGGAGCGGTACCCCAGAGGAGGCCGCAGGGTGGGTGGAATACATCGACCGGCAGTGGCACACGCACAGCGGACTTTTATGGGAGCTCGGCAATGAGCTTTGGGGCGACTGGAATCTCGGCTACCCTACGCTCGGACAGCTGGCCCAGCGCACGCAGGTCTTCAGCGAAGCTGTGCGCGTCGCGGACCCGCACGCCCGGTTGATCGCTACCGGCGGAGATCCCCACCGGTTTTCCAAGTGGAACGCGGTCCAACTGAGCAGCCCAGCCGGCGTCTTCGACTATTTGTCCACGCATTTCGTCGTGACCACGACGGCAACGAAGACGCCGCACGCTACTCCGGATTTCATTGCAGCCGCAGCCTTTGCATTGCCCGTCGAACTGGGGCGGAAATTGCAAGACGAGCAGGCGCAGATCAATGAATTTCCCGCCTTCGCCGATAAAGCGCACATTGCTTTTACGGAATGGCTTTTTGCCGGGAATAATCCGGGCACGCCGAACTACAACAATATGGGCGGAGCGGTCGATACGGGTGGGTTCCTGAACATGCTCATGCGGAATGCTTCCATCGTGCCGATCTCCGATATGACGGGCATTATGGAATTTGCGGGCATCTCGAAGAAGCGCGGCCAGGTCTATGCCGCTCCTGGCTATTATGCGTTCCGCATGTATTCCACAACCGATGCCACGCGCCCGGTTTCGGTCGAAACCAATGCAGGCACCTACTCCGTGCAGAACGGCGTGGGGCTTCTTCCGACGATCGCCGATGTTCCGTACCTGGACGTTGTTGCAGCGCTGAATGATTCTGGCGAGACGCTGACGCTATTCTGTGTCAATCGAAATCTTAATACCGATATTCCGGCCCGGATTCAAATCGACAGTTTCTCGCCCGGAGCCAAGGCTGATGTCCAGACGCTGCGCGGAAGCAGTATCGGCGACACGAACGACGAAGAGACTCCAGACCGGATCATCCCGATGCGAACGGAAGAGCATCCGGAAAAAGACACTCTCCGTCACATCTTCCCGCATGAAAGCGTCACGGTCATCACGTTCCGCCACAAGTGAAGCCGCTGCATACGATAAGCATCGCCATGCCGGCGCATGCGAGCCGGAAAAAATATCTTTAGAAGCTGTTGCCGGCTCGGGGTTGCAGGGTCTTTCTGAAGAAGGCGCAGCTTCACTCGAGTCAATCTTATTCGGCGGCTTCCGGATAGCTTTCGACTAACATGTCCTGTTCGACAAGGTTCAATCCATACTGCATATTCCAGTACTGCACTGTACTTTTAACGAATGCCGATCGTGCTTTTGATGAGCTGCCGGTTCGGATGCCTTCCAGGATGGCAAGGTGCTGTTGGACCGCCGCAATTTTTTCGCTGGTCGCATTCGGAGTGTCGGGCCATCTGCCGACTACAGAAAATACGAAGAGCCGGAAAGTAATGGTCTCCAACGTGTTTCGAAGATATTCATTGGCCGCCAGGTCCCAAATTTTGCGGTGAAATAGAACATCGCAATCATGAAAGTTCCTGACATCGATGTCGCGCCCTCCGCCGGCCATCGTCATCACCAGGTCGGTCAACTCTTTATCGGCCTGGGGGGTAAGTCTCTTCGCCGCCCGGCCCACCGCGATGGCTTCCAACGGGATGCGGACTTCCAGGATCCGGCGGTAGTCCTCCGGGCTAAGCTGGGTAACGTAGGTACCGCGCTGCGGCAACTTGCGCAGCAGTCCCTGGTGCTCCAGTTCCCGCAACGCCTCGCGCAGGGTCGGCTGTCCGATGCCGAGCCGCGATGCCCACTTCTGCTCGAGAAGCCGGTCGCCTCCCTTGAGCTCGCCGGAAATGATTGCTTCCCGAATGGCCTGGGCGGCTGCCTGAGGCGCTGTTTCGATCAGAGATTCACCAATGAACCTGCGGCCTAAGTCGGCGTTCAATTGATTACTCCTTCTACTGCCTTCCTCAATAATCTTTACTCTATACTAGCTGCGGACACTGGAACTCTTAGAACTGTCTAAAACTCCGGCAGATTCGGAAATTCTCAAGCTCAGGGCTAAGGCCCACTCATTGTGCGGGACCTACGGACGGCCTCTGAAGCCCGTCCTCTTCCACGCAATCTGGTTTTTCGACAGGTTCTTACGTCTATACGAGAACAATTTCGAGCTTCGCAACCGACGCTGCCGGTAGTCTGACGTTCAGTCCACTTGCATTGACCGCGATATCGAGGGCGGCGGTCCGGACGGCATTCGGTTGATCGAAGGTGTTGTGGGCGTGCATATCGCCTGCGGCCAGAACGGTGCCGGTGGCACGCGTGGCCTCCGCGCCGCGCAGCACGATTTGCGTTTCGGCGGGGTTCGCCAGATCGGTATTCACCACCGTCAGTGTCACGAGATTGCCTTTGCGCGATGCCGATCCGTTCAGGCCCCAGAACCTCGCGGGCATGCCGCCGCGCATGTATTGCATGTCCGGCGCGGAAAACTCGGCACGCAGCGACTGGCCTCCCTGATGCGCGGCGTACATTTCGAAGACGTAAAAGTTCGGCGTCGCGAAGAATCGATCTTCATGCGCGAGGAAGAGCGCGTTCAGATTGTTGATCAGTTGCGCGCAGGCGGCCATCGCAACCTTTTCAGGATTGCGGTTGAAAGTATCCAGCGTCAGCGCGGTCGCAAGCGCATCGCGTACCGTCACCTGCTGTCCGAAGATGTGCGTCGGGTCCAGCTCGGTACCTTCCCGGTACCACGGGCCATACTCGTCAACCACCAGTTTCACCCGGTGTTGCACATCATATTGACCCATGACAGACCATTGGTCATTGATGATCTGCTCGATCCGGCCGCATTCGCTCAGCAGTTCGTACCAGTCCGCCGGATCGAAGCGCAGCGCATCCCCCTTCTTGCCGCGGTTGCGGTCCGAGGCATAGTGGTGGACAGACCAGCCGGTGAAGCTGGGATTGTTGTAGACGTGACCCGAGGAAATCTCTTCGAAGAAGCGATGGGTCCAGTCGATATCGTCGCCGTTCGGTCCTGAGCCGATCAGTTGCAGATCGACCCCGTAGCGCGGAAGCCAGCTCGTATATCGCCGAAACTCGGAGGCATACTCCTCCGGCGTGAAGTTTCCGCCGCAGCCCCAGCTTTCGTTGCCCACCCCCCAATAGCGCACGTCGAAAGGCTCCGGGAATCCCGCGGCGGCGCGCATCTCGGCCAGCGTGGTGCTGCCCGCGGGAGAGTTGCAATACTCCACCCAACGGTCGAACTCCAGTGCCGGAAGGCTGCGCAGGTTGGCCGCAAGATACGGCTCTGCTCCGGTCAGCTTGCAGAAGCGCATGAACTCGTTGGTGCCGAACTGGTTCGGCTCGAAGATTTGTGAACCCTTCTCGTTCAACCTCGCCGCATCGGGATCGGTCTCCCAGAAATTGGTGCGTTTCGGACGCTTCGAGGCCGGGCCGATGCCGTCTCTCCAGTCGTAACTGTCGGCGAAGCAGCCTCCCGGCCAACGGATCACGGGAACATGGATCTGTTTCATCCTATCCAATAGCTGGGAGCGAATTCCGTACCGGTTGGGGATTTTCGACTTCTCGCCGACCCACACGCCGTCATAGATCACGCCGCCAATATGTTCGGTGAACTGGCCATAGATATTGGGAGAGATCCGGCCTTTGGGCTCATCCATCAGGACCTCAATGCGAGCATCGGCCGCGGTCGCCCACACCCTCCTGCCAGAAAAAGCAAGCGCCGCGCCGGCCATCGCCGAGGCTTTCAGAAACTGTCTCCGCTGCATGTTGCTTCTTGTCCTTTCCGGATAGGCCCGGTCCTATGCCTCTCGTTGCTCCGTTTCACTGCGCTGCAATCTTCCCTGTCCCACTCAAGCCAGAAAACGGCTTGAATGGGGCACCCCGCTCCACCGTAAATGGATTCACGAGTGGACCGGCGTCGGAAAGATCATCACCTTACACACCTCACCCGATCGGAACTGCTCGAATGCGGAGGAGACGTCCTGCAGCGGGTAAGCACGCGTTACGATTTTCTCGAGCGGAAGCTGCGTGGCAAGCTGGATCGCGCTCTCGAAATCCTCGCGCCGGTAGACCCTCGATCCGAGCATCTCCACCTCTTTGAAGTTAATCGCCTGCATGTCGATCTCGACCGGCTTGTTGAACACGCCGAGGTTGACGATTGCGCCGCGCGAACGGACCAGCGAGGTCATCTCGCGAGCGGAGGAGGGATGCCCCGCGCACTCGAACACGACGTCCGCTCCGTTCTGATTCGATAGCTCCATCACTACCTGCCGCAGCTCCTCGCCCGCCGCAACCGCGCGCAATCCGAGACTTCCGGCAAACTCCAGCCGCGCGGGCAGAACATCGCTGATCATCACATGCGGTATGCCGCGCGCCTGCGCCACCAGGGCAGTCAGCAGCCCAATCGGCCCGGAGCCAAGTACCGCTGCCACCTCCACGTGCGCCAGGCTGGTCCGCGCCACTCCGTGCTCTGCCACCGCCAGCGGCTCGATCAGGGCGCCGGTCTGCGCGCTCATCTCCCGCGGCAGTTTCAACAGCGATGCAACCGGCAGCCTGACGAACTCTGCCATGCCCCCGTCGATGTCAAACCCGAACAGCTTGAGCTGACGGCAGACATGAGGATTCCCGTGCGTACACGCATGGCATGTGCCACACGAGATCAGCGGATAGAGGGTGACGCGGTCGCCCACTACAAACTTGCGCGTCGAACTACGGATCTGCACGATGCGTCCGGAAAGCTCATGCCCCAGGGTAAGGGGCGCCTTCGCGCGCGGGTGGGTCCCGGCCACAATGTTGATGTCGGAGCCGCAGAAGCCGCACGCTTCCACCTGCACCAGCGCTTCTTCTTCGCCGATCTCCGGCAGCAGGACCTCCTCGGGCACGAGGCGGGCGGGTCCGAGATAGCGAGCGGCAAGCATCCTGTTCATCGGATTCCCCTTACTGAGCGGTGTAACCGCCATCCATCATGAGGACAGCGCCGGTGAAGAAACTGGCGAGATCGGTTGCCATATACGCGTAGAAGCTCGCCACTTCGTCCGCGCCGGCGATGCGTCCGATGGGATGCGCGTTCCGGAGCATCGCCCAGTAGCCCTCCGCATCCCCGGAAGCAGCAGCCGACTGATGCACGATCGGCGTATCGACGGTGCCGCACGCCACTGTGTTGACGCGGATCCCGTATCTGGCATACTCGATGGCCATCTGCCGGGTCATCTGGTGAAGCGCCCCTTTCGACGGGGCATAGGCTCCCTGGGTGGGAATGCCCGCTTCTCCGGAGATGGATCCGCTGATCAGGATGAGCCCCCGACCCTGCTTCATCATGACGGGAATGACGTGACGGGCCGCCCAGTAGAGGCTCTTCACGTTGGCGTTCATTACCGAGTCCCACTCTTCCGGCGAATGGAGGTGAAGCGGTTTCACGATGCTGACCGCGGCGTTGCTGACCAGTATGTCGAGCCTGCCGAAGTCCAGCGCCGCCTGGGTGAAATCGATCGAGGTCTGCTCCTCGCCAACATCTCCCCGCACGATCACCAGCTTCTCGCCAAAAATTCTTTTTAGTTCATTGAGAGCTTCCGGTATTTCCTTCCTGCGGAAGACCGCGACCACTCCCTTGCAGCCGCAGTTCAGATACGCCCGCGTAATTGCGAGTCCGATGCCGGAAGATGCGCCCGTGACAACCGCCACTTTTCCTTCGAGAGAAATTTCCATGAATCACCTGTTCGCTTGATTCGCTATCCGTTCAATCGCAGGAGCGCCGGTACAGCCAGGGCTGGTAGTACTTCATGACGAGGAAGGCGGCATCGGAACCAAGCAGATCCAATCCCACGCGGAACATTTCGGGCGAGCCAACATTGTGCACCATCATGTCGTAGTGGCAGGGAACGACGACCCTCGGCCTGAGTGCCTTAACCAGAGCGGCCGCCTGCAACGGGGCCAGGTTGTGGAAGCCGCCATTGATGCAGACGGCGCAGATATCGACCTCCAGCGGAAGAAGGGCCGCCAGATGCTCCGCATAGGCGGTGTCGCCGGTATTGTAGAACCGGATTCCATTCGCAAACTGGAGCAGCATCCCGGTATGGTTCAGGTCCGTGGCGTCCGTTGGAAGGGCAAAGGTGGCCTGGATGGCGGTCGAGCCTGGCAGCTCGAGCGTCTCGCCCGGATGCATCAGCCGACAGCAGGATTCCGGCACGCCGCACTCGCGATAGATCCGTATCGAATCGAACGGTCCGACGAAGCGGATCTTGCGCGCCTTGTCCATTCTCCGGATCGTCTCCGGATCGGCGTGATCCTGGTGCGAGTGGGTGGTGATGAAGACATCGACATCCAGATCTTCCGGCTCGATAAAGATGGGCAACTGCCGGTCCAGCCGGAAGGGAAGGTGACTGAAACTGCCGGCGCAGCTGTTGGTCAGGTAGAGATCGATCCCGATCAGCGGACCGGCAGCATCTTTCAGCAGGAAACCGTTCTGTCCCAGGAACCATACGGCGATCGCCTCCGCGGGAACCTTGTACGCCCGAATCGACTGCATATACTGTTGGCTCTCGATCAACTGAGGAACTGCCATTTGAATGGGAGCGGTACGATCGTGGGGATCGTTCTTGGTGAACACATAGGATTCGGTACTCTCTGATTTCGGTATGTGGCGCATAAACTCTCTCGACGGATTATAGATTATCTTTGCACAGTTAGAAGCCAACTGCTTGAAAATCATCACATTTAACCCGCCATTGCCCAAGATTGCCGGCCACTGAGCTCCCCACTCGATGGAGGTCACGACCGATATAGGCGACAGCTTCCCAATCAGTTCGCTTCCAGCGCTGCTGTCCGCCCCAGAGGAGCGCATAGAGCCTTTTCAGAGTAAGTTTAGCGTTTATATATAATTTATCTTGCTTATTTTGGATTTCTGCGATACACCTTTATTCGAAAGTGATCTGCCACGAAGTTGAAGCGAATGCAACATGGGAATCTGCAACACAAAGAGCAGCAGTCCACACAGCTCAAACATTCCCGATCAGTCCACTGGCAACGCTGATTTCTCGCCTTCCCCCAGTTGAACGGATACCCGCAGGCATCCATGACCAGAAATCGCGAAAGGGACAAATTTATGCTGAATCCTAAATCAAGAAGGTCATTTATTCAGTGTTGTTCGGCAACCCGCCAAAAACAATCACCCGCAACGGAAGTAGCGCGCCGCCACAGCTTCCGTAGTTTGATGGCCGTGGCTGCGAGGGCAGCCCTCGGCTGTGTATTTCTGCTGGGCGGAGCTTTCTGCCAGGGGCAATCGACTGGCGGACCTGTCGTCACTCCCGCGACGGGAGCGGTTTTTCAAGGACAAACCGTGACGCTCACCTCGCAGAAGCCAGTTACCTGGACGCTTGTGAATGGGAGCTATGGAACGCTGACCGTGAATTCATCCACCTCCGCGACGTTTACGGCGCCGGCAACGGCAGTGACGCCGAACCACGTGCTGGCCGGTTGCCAGGCTGCTCCAAACGATACGGTTTGGAATACCCGGGTCGACAGTCTGCCGCTCGAAACCAATTCCGCGACCTGGATAACGACGTTGGGAACCGCCACGAGCAATCTCGGCTACAGTCTCGACTTTGGCACGAACGTGGCCGATCACACGACTCCGGTGACGAATGAAAGCTTTTCCTACACCCCGCTGAACAATGGAACATTTGTCACGCCCAAGTGGCCCAACCTGAAGCGGCAAGGCGGTGTTTTCACCTCTACAAAGACCGGGGATCACCACACCTTAACGGTCGACACGGATAACTGCACTTTTTACGAAACCTATCAGGATTTCCCCACACCGCAAGCCTGCGGAGGGGGGACATGCACGGCAGAGAGCGGCGTGGCGTATCGCTGGAGCCAGTATTCACTTCCCAACGGCTCCACCGACGCGGCCTCTCTGTTATATGCGCCGACCATGCTGCATCTTTCCGAAATCAAGGCAGGGGCAGTGAATCACGTCCTGAAGTTTGTGCTGGGACGAGACCTGATACGAGGCGGGAGCTACGCCAAGCCCTATTGGCCATCGCTAAGCGGCAATAGTGCTCCGTATGGCGGAGCGAACGCGCTGCCGTATGGGGCGCGTCTGCGGTTGCGGGCGGACTTCGACATCAGCGGGTTCAGCCCGGAAGCGCAGGTGATTCTCACCGCGCTGAAGCAGTATGGCATGATCCTTTCCGACGCCACGAATCCGGGTTACGAGGGGCCGCAGCTGGTTGTGAATACGGATGCCACGGAGGATCCACCGACAAAAGCAGCGCTGGACGAGATCGCCGGCAAAGGCATCAACGGAGCCGACTTCGAAGCGGTGAATGAATCGAGCTTTATTGTGAGCCAGACCTCGTCGGAGGTGAATCCGATGAACGGATACGAAACGCCGAACGGATATTCGGTCGTGACGGCGACCGATCCGACGGATCCGACTCATCCGACGACGGTTCCAATCGCGGTGGAGAACAACTTCCCCAGCGTACTTTCACCGACTCTATATATCGTGGCCGGTACATACCACGATTTAACGTTTGCGGATCGCGCGGGGCATTACGCCGGCGCGAAATGGAGCCTGGTTTCCGGCGTAGGTTCGGTCACCACAACCGGCGAGTACAGGCCGCCCGCTTCCGTCTCCGTCCCGACGAGCGCGGTGTTGAAAGTCACGTCGGACAACATACCGGATGAGTACTCGATGGTGTACGTGACGGTCTTACCGAAGAGTTCGGATGGCAACCTGCGCATCGATGCGGGCAGCACTGTTGCCACGAAGGATGCCGAACCGATCCCATTTACATGGCAGGCGGATCAGGGATATGAAACCGCGACCTACATTAAAAAGTTCGACTATCCAACGTGGATGACAGCCAGTCCGGAACGTGTGATTTACATGAGCAGCGGATACACCTATGGCGACGATCTGGTGTACTCGCTGGCGGTGGCGAACGGGAACTACATGGTACGGTTGATGTTTGGACAACCATACAACGGCACCAATTGCCCATCCAGGCCATGCCGGTTCAATCCTTTGTGGCACGCTCCGTTAAACCTGGAGGCCAATGGCCAGATCGGAGCGCACAGCTTCGATTTCGGGACCCCAATCGATCACGAATTCGCAACGCCCTCCGATGCCCTTATCCCGGCGCAGGTGACCAACGGGTCGCTTACAGTCGCGTTGCGGGCGGATATCTCGGATGCGCTGGCGGCTACGGGAGCCCGGCCGACACCGCTGTTAAACGGCCTGGAAATCATCCCGGACAACTCAGCGCCGCACATCGCCATCGATGCGCAGCAGCAGACGGCCGTGCCCGCGGGCAGCACGCTGCAACTCTACTCAGTCGGCTGGTATATGAGCAATGCCGTGACCTGGTCGATCGCATCCGGACCGGGAACAATCGATCAAAGCGGCTTGTACACAGCGCCGGGCAGTCAGTCGAGTCAGCCGGTGACCATCCAGGCCACTAGCACGGTGAACAGTAAACTCACGGCCACCGTCACGCTGACTATTCCGGCGGGTTCGTAAACACTCCGAAGGAAGCCGGAATAAGCTAACCGGCTTCCTTCGGTCGTGACGGATGACGATCCGTTTATAAATTGCATCAACAATAAATCCGATCCAGTTTCCAAAATATTGAGGAGGTGTTGATCATGTTTCGGCTACGCATTTCTTCTTCCATTCTTCTGGCAGGGGTTCGCTCTGCCAGACACAGGCTACCGGTGCTCCAGTGATTGACCCAGCGACCGGAGCAGTTTTTCAAGGACAAACGGTCACCCTCCCCTTGGGGGAAACAATCGCAGAAAACGAGTGTGGCTGGAGGCGAATTGCCGTTTTTTCCAAGGAAGCTTTGAACAAGTCCGCGCGGAGATTTACAGGTCCTCAGCGGCTGAAGCCTAGTCTATTTTGCAATAGTTACGGACGGGCTGAAGCCCGTCCCCTTCAAGAAGCGAACTTGATCAGAGATTCCCTGAATAATTCTCTTGCGTCGTTTTTTATTGTGGGATATACCGGTATCCGAACTTGAGTGCTATAAGTCGAAGTAATGCGCAAAGGGAACCTGCTACACAAAGAGCGGCAGTCTCCACATAGGCCCCCCCAACTTTCCCGATCACGCGCCAAGGCCACTGGCAACACTGATTTTCCTGCTACCGGAAAATGCAAAAGATACCGGCAGGCATTGCACGCCCAAATCGTGAAAGGACAAATCAATGCTGAATCCTAGATCAAGAAGGTCGCTTATTCCGTGTTGTTTGACCACTGGCCAGAAACAATCACCTATAACGGGAGTGGCGCGCCGCCGCACTTTCCGCAACCCGATGGCAGTAGCGGCGAGTGGATTCTTCGGCTGTCTATTCGTGCTGAGCGGAGCTATCTGCCAAGGTCAATCGGTTGGCGGACCTGTCGTCACTCCCGCTACGGGAGCGGTTTTTCAAGGACAGAGCGTCACGCTCACCTCGCAGAAACCGGTCAACTGGACGCTGGTTAACGGGAGCTATGGAACGCTGACCGTGAACTCCCCAACCTCCGCGACGTTTACGGCGCCTGCAACGGCGGTGACGCCGAACAACGTGGTGGCCGGTTGTCAAACCGCCCCCAACGATACGTTATGGAATACCCGGGTCGACAATCTGCCGCTCGATCCCAATTCCGCGACGTGGATAACGACGTTGGGAGGCGCATCGAGCAATCTCACATACAGTCTGGACTTTGGCACGAACGTGGCAAATAGCAGGACTGCGACGACGAATGAATACTTTACATATACGCCTCAGAACGATGGATGGTTTGTTACGCCACAATGGCCGAACCTGAAGCGGCAAATGGGAGTTTTCACGTCAACACAGACTGGCGATCACCACATCTTCACCGTCAACACGGACTCCTGCTACTTTTACGAACTGTATCAAACCTTCCTGACGCCGCGAGCTTGCGGAACCGAGACATGCACGGCAGAGAGCGGCGTGAAGTATAGCTGGAGTTCCTATGCGCTTCCCATCAACGGCTCTACCGACGCAGCCGCTCTGCTCTACGCGCCGACCATGCTGCACCTTTCCGAAATCAATGCAGGGGCGGTGAATCACGTCTTGAAGTTCGTGCTGGGGCGAGACCTGATACGAGGCGCACAGTATGCCGCGCCCTATTGGCCATCGCTAAGCGGCAATAGCGCTCCGTACGGCCGATCGCTCGCCGACCTTCCTTACGGAGCTCGCCTACGGTTGACGAAGGACTTCGTCATCAGCGGATTCAGCCCAGATGCGCAAGTAATTCTCACGGCGCTGAAGCAATACGGCATGATTCTTTCCGATGCCACGAATCCGGGTTTCGTGGGGCCGCAGATCGTTGCGAACACGGACGTCGCGGAGGATGCGACGGCAAAAGCGGCGCTGGACGAAATCGTCAGGGCGAACATCCCCGCATCCGACTTCGAAGCGGTGGATGAATCGAGCTTCATCGTAAGCCAACAATCATCCGAGGTAAATCCGGCAAACGGATATGAAACGCCGAACGGCTATTCGGTAGTGACGGCCACCGATGCGTCGAATCCTAACAGTACAACGACAGTTCCGATCGCGGTTGAGAGTAATTTCCCCAGCGTATCTTCACCAACTCTCTACATCGTGGCTGGTTCCTCCCCATACACTCTAACGTCTGGGGTTCGGGCGTCACATTACGACGGCTCGACATGGAACCTGGTTTCCGGTGTCGGCTCGATCAGTGCAGGCGGCGCTTACACTCCGCCGGCCACTGTCTCCGCCCCGACAACCGCGGTATTGAAGGTCGCGTTGAACGACATACCGGAGCAATACTCGAACGTGTACGTGACGGTTATACCGAAAAGTTCGGACAATAACCTGCGCATCGATGTGGGCAGCCCCACGGCGACGCAAGACAAAGAACCGATCCCATTCACATGGCTGGCAGACCAGGCATTTGAAAACGGGACTTATGTCACCGGGGGCGACTATCCATCGTGGTCGACCAGCAGTCCGGAACGCCTGATTTACCAGACCTGGGGACACACCTACGGCGACGACATGGTGTACACGCTGGCGATGTCGAACGGGAACTATATGGTGCGGCTGATGTTTGGCCAGCCGTACGCCGGCCACACTGGCACATTTCCTTCAGACTGGCACGCGCCGATCAATCTGGAGGCCAATGGCCAGATCGCGGCGCACAACTACGATTTCGGGATTCCAATCAACCACCAATACGCAACCCCCGTCGATAACATCATCCCAGCGACAGTGACCAATGGGCTGCTTACGGTGGCGTTGCGGGCGAATGTCCCGGCTGCGCTTGCGACTAAGGATTATCCCGTAGTTCCGGCGCCTGAGTTGAACGGGATAGAAGTCATCCCGGATAACTCAGCACCGCACATCGCCATCGACGCGCAGCAGGCTACCAGCGTACCGGCGGGCAGCACGCTGCAACTCTACTCAGTTGGCTGGTACATGAGCAATGCAGTCACCTGGTCGATCGCATCCGGACCGGGAACAATCGATCAAAGCGGCTTGTACACAGCGCCGGGCAGTCAGTCGAGTCAGCCGGTGACTATCCAGGCCACCAGCACGGTGAACAGTAAACTCACGGCCACGGTCACGCTGACTATTCCGGCGGGTTCGTAAACACTTCGAAGGAAGCCGGGAATGTTATTCCGGCTTCCTTCGGTGGGTAAAGTGCCGATTGAAATCGGCCCACAACATTTCAATTCCTAAACACTCAGGAGGGTATCGATCATGTTTCTCCCACGCATTTCTTCTTCCATTCTTTTGGGTAGCATTCTTCTGGCAGGCAGTTCGCTCTGCCAGGGACAGGCTACCGGAGCTCCGGTGATTGCTCCAGCGACCGGCGCAGTGGCCCAAGGCGAGACGATCACCTTCAGGTCCCAGACACCAGTGAAGTGGACACTGGCCCGTGGCAGCTACGGGAAACTGACCGTGAACTCGCCTACGTCGGCCACATACACCGCGCCTTCCGAAGTCACTCCCAACAACGTTGTGGCGGGCTGTCCTGCGGCGCCCAATGACACTGTTTACAACATGCGGGTGGACAAGCTCCCCGTGGATGTCAACTCCGACACCTGGACAAGCAACGCGTACACGCTCGAGCTGCACGGCAATAAAACCACCTCCATCGGGTATGGGTTCGACATGGGCACGAATGTGGCAGATCGCAGGACGCCGGTAACCAACGAGACGTTTTTATACACGCCGCAGAACAATGGACCGTTTGTCACCCCGCAATGGCCGTATCTGAAGCGGCAAGCCGGTGTTTTCACTTCAACCAAGACCGGGGATCACCACACCTTCATCGTCGATAAGGACAACTGCAACTTTTACGAACTCTACCAAGACTTCTTCACTCCGCAAGCTTGCGGAACGGGGACATGCACGGCGGAGAGCGGTATCCACTATAGCTGGAGCACCTATGCGCTTCCATTGGAGGGGGGCAGCACGGACGCATCGGGTTTGCTGTACGGACCGACTCTGCTTCACCTCTCCGAGATGAAGGCGGGAGCAATCCATCATGCGTTGAAATTCGTGCTGGGCACGGGTTTGATACGCGGCGGGAGCTTTGCCGCGCCGTACTGGCCTTCGATGACCGGAAACCAGGGAGGAAAGGGTCGATCGACTGCCGACTTCCCCTATGGAGCGCGCTTGCGGTTGAAAGCGAACTACGATATCAGCAGTTTCAGCCCGGAGGCGCAAGTGATTCTCACCGCGCTGAAGCACTACGGGATGATCCTTACCGACGCCACGTATCCGCTCTATGCCACGCCCGGTTTCGTGGTGAACACGGATGTCACAGAGGATCCGGCAGCGAAGGCCGTACTGGATGAGATCGCCGGCGGCGGCATTCCCATCACGGCGTTCGAAGCGGTTGACGAGTCGAGTTTTGAGGTGAGCCCCACTTCCGCCGAGGTAAACCCGGCCAATGGATACGAAAAGCCGCACGGCTATGCGGTTGTGACGGCCACGGACCCGGCGAATCCGGCAAATGCAACCAGCATTCCCATTGCGGTAGAGGCAGCAATCGTTGGCGTAGCGTCTCCGACATTGTACGTGGCCGCGGGCACGCCTGCTTACGATCTTGATGGATGGGTTCGCGACCACAATTCCCGCGACGACGACGAGAGAGGCGGCGAAGATTCTCGTCATCGCGATCACGACAATGCAAGCTGGAGCCTGGTTTCCGGCGTTGGTTCGGTGAGCTGGAACGGCGCTTATACGCCTCCCGCTCACGTCGCCGAGCCGGAGCATGCGGTTTTGCAACTGGCATCGCGCGATAACTCGGAAGCATCGGCAAAGGTCTATGTGACGGTTTTGCCGACGGGAAGGGATGGCGACATTCGCATCGATTCCGGCAGTTTAGTTCCGATGCTGGACAACGATACAACTCCACGTACGTGGCTGGCGGATCAGGGATTCGAGACGTCTACCTATCGACAGATAACCGATGCGCCGGATTGGCCTGACCAATCCAATCCGGACATCAAAATCTACCAAAGCACCGGGTATACCTACGGCGATGATATTGTCTACTCCTTTGTCGTCCCGAATGGGAACTACAAAGTGCGGCTGCTGTTTGGACAGCCGTACAATGGCTGTTTAACTTGCGCGGGAACGACATTCAATCCGCACTGGCATGCTCCCTTGTTCCTGGAGGCGAACGGACAAATCGGCGCGCATAACTACGATTTCGGCAAACCGATCAACTATCTCTATGCCACGCCGGTGGACGCCTACATACCGGCCAAGGTGACGAACAAAACGTTGTATGTGGCAGTGAGAGCGAATGTTTCCGATGCGCTGGCTGCCATGGGAATATCGCCGTCGCCCCAAATCAATGGACTGGAAATCATCCCCGACAGCACGCCGCCGCATCTCACGATCGACACCCAGCAGAACACGAGCGTGGCCGCCGGCAGCACGCTGCAGCTTTACGCAGTGGGCTGGTACATGAGCAATTCGGTGACGTGGAGAATCGTATCCGGGCCTGGAAGCATCGATCAAACCGGGCTGTATACTGCGCCGGCCGGTCCATCGACGCAGCCGGTTACCATCGTGGCGATCAGCAACCTGAACAGGGCAGTGGCGGCCGTGACACTGGCCATTCCCGCTGCTCCTGTGAATTGAAAGGATCGATCGCGAACTGCTGCACCGTGCTCCCATCCTTTGCGCCGCTTTTTGACGCAAAGGATGGGCTAAAGCGGATTCAAAGATAATGTCGTTGAAAATAGTGCTCGCCATTCTGAGTTAGCGAAGAATCCAGAGGGGTGACAGCCACGTATGAGCGCAAATATTCTCTGGATTCTTCACTCCGCTGCGCTTCGTTCAGAATGACTCTATCTGCAATCTGACTACACGAACTATAAATCCGCTATATCTGTGCTCATAATTACGGCAACTTGCAATCCGCTATCGAGGTTTACGGCTTTTGATTGGTCTGGCTGGTAAGCTGGCGGATGAGATCCACTTCATGCTGGCGGTAGGGTTTGCCATCCGGGTAAAAAATATCGTGAAACCACACCATCGGCTGCGCTAACACATATGGCCGCTGCCATGAATCCCATGGTAGGTTGGTCTGTGTCTTGCCATCCACCAGTCCCCAATTGATAGCTGCCACGTGATACTTCATCGCAAGCGGAAGTATTGTGTCAAAGGTGCTGCCGTGACCCCGCGCCATGTATTCGGTGCAAAGAATGGGACGATGATATTTCTCCAGTTCGACCACATGTTTCTCAAAATTCTCGGGCCAGCCATAGTTGTGGAACGACAGCACATCGGAATCGTTTAACTGGATTTGCTGCACCGGTCTCAGGTTCGTGGAACCGTCCCAGTCGCCGTAAAACAGTCCGCTGGTTAAAGGCTGAATGGGATGTTGGGAGCGCGCCCACGTAAACGCCTGCGGCAATAATTTCGCAACCAATGCATTCTTGCCTGTTTCGCTCTGAATTTTGTCATCGCCATTGTCCGGCTCATTCCAGATGTCCCATGCAAGGATGCGCGGATCATGAGCGAAAGCGCCGACGATGCCTTTAACGTATGCCTCCAACCGGGGATACTGCGAAGGATCGCGCAGCGCAGCCATGCCGGGACCTTGCACCCAGCCGGAGTTGTGAACGCCGGGGATGGGCGGATGCTGCGGTCCAAGCTTTGGGTAAGGTTCCCAGCAGGAATCGAACAGCACGAAGACGGGACGGATGTTATGCCTGGCGGCGATGGTCAAAAAAGTATTGATGCGCTGCTGGAAGCCTTTCGGGTCCTGCTGCCAGAGTAGGTCATGCAGGAAAACGCGCATGGTATTCATGCCGATGGCCTGGGCCCAGCCCAGTTCCTGGTCGATCTCCTGCGGATCGAAGGTCGCGGCCTGCCACATTTCCAACTGATTCATGGCATCGCGCGGAATGTAGTCTGCGCCGACCAGCCAGGGCTGCTGCGCGTACCATGCATTTGCCTGCGCCTCACTCCAATGCTGGGGCGGAGCTGGTTCGGAAGATTGTGCCGTGACAGGAGAGGTCGAAATGATACTAACGAAGGCGAGAAGAAAAACTAACAGAGATTGGCGCATGAGTACGTAAATTTTACGCCAGTCTTTTCAGGATGCGATATCGCAATTTGGAATACGAAATCTTTCGTCCGGCGATATTTTGATGGATTGACGAGGTGAAATCAGCTCGGAAAATTTTTAGGCGGAATCCAACCTATCAAACCTCCAGGACCAAACACTAATTTGGGATACCTTCGGCGCTACCGTAAAGATCGTTACTCCGGGAGTTCTTTCGCAATCCGTTCCAGTTGAGCGGGATAAGCTTCGCCGAAGTCGCGATGGATGAGCAATGGAGCCGGACATATGGAGTTCAGAGAATGCAGCTGGCATTGGAGGTAAAGGCCAAGCATTCAATAGAGCGAGAGATGGGGCAAACTACCCATTCCTTGCCTTCTGCGATCTTTTTGGACTGGCCGGCATGTTTGGCCCTTTCTTTGGGTTTGTCAATAGCAATCCCAATTGCCGGGACAAATCCGCCGTCGCCTGTAACATAGATCCCACCACAGGTGAATCCTTTTTCGGATTAAAGCGGGAAGACGGGCCCGATATACTCAGCGCCGCAACCGCGACGCCATTCAGGTCGATGATGGGCGCACCGAGACAGGTAGCGAGCAAAGATCCTTCGCCCCGATCGAAAGCATAACCAAGACTCCGTACGCGCTTGATTTCCGCGATAAATTCAGCAGGATCGATAATAGTATTCTGCGTCACGATTTCGAGGTGGTGGCCTCGAACCATGTCCTCCACAAGGTCTTGAGGAGTGAATGCGAGGATTGCCTTTCCCAGAGCGCTCGCATGCGCGGGAACCGATACCCCTCGGCTTTCCTGGAGCCGAAGTGCAAATTCACTTGGAACAACTTCCAGATAAGTCACTTTATCGAAATGGCGGACGCCCAGGTTAACAGTCTCTCCATATTTGTCTCGAAGGTCCAGCATATAAGGGAGCGCAAGATTTCGCAGTGCTTCGCTGTTTGCCTCATCACTGACCAACCTGCCAAGAGCAAAGCTGATTCGATAGCTGCGGTCGCTATCTCGAACTAAGTACCCCATATCGAAAAGTGTGTTCAATATACGGAATACTGTCGATTTCGGAATGCGAGTCGTTTCCGTTATCTCTTTCAACCCAAGTGCTTCAACTCGTGAGAGTTCTTCCAGAATGCGAAACGTGCTTCTCACGACAGGTACCGAGTACTTGCTATTGGATCCGTCCGGTATGAGCGGCTTTTTTTTCATAGGCTTTCCATCTGGCAAATGCGGTGGATACCGCATTGCGGATTCATGAAGAATGAGCGGCGTCGCTGAAATGAATAGATTAGAGTAGCACAACGGGAAGAATGAGGATTACACAGATAGACGGAATGGGGGAATGTCTTTCCATTTAGCTCAAAAGAAAGCTATGGTAGTTTATCCAACCGCTCTTCGCGCGGCAGCCAGGGTGGCTTCTATGTCTTCATCGGTATGAGCGGTGGATATATACCATCGTCCATCCGGGAGCGCCAAAACGCCCTCGTCCAGCATAGCCAGAGCAAAATCGCTGTAGAGCGACTTATTGACATGGAGTAAGTCCCGGTAAGTCCTGGGTCGATTCTTTAGAAATAAAAGGTTAAAAACCGGACCTTCCCCAGAAGTAACTACGTCATAGCCGAGGGATGTGAGGATACTCGCCAAACCGGTTTGTAACCGCTGGCCTCGACGAAACAAATCCGCATAAAGCTGGGTGGTATCCTTCGACAATACTGCTAGAACCGCCTTTGCCGCGGAGAGGACAATCGGATTTCCGTTCAGAGTTCCAGCGTGGATAACCTTTCCGCTGCTTATCAGCTCCATGAATTTCCGTTTGCCTGCCAGAACACTCAATGGAGTTCCGCCACCGACCGCTTTCGCATACGTGGCGAGATCCGGAGTGATGCCGTAAAAACCCTGAGCGCCCGCCAGGCCGAGCCTGAACCCGGTGATGACCTCATCGAAGATCAACAGCGCGCCTTCTTTCAAGCTTATGTCGCGCAGAAACTCCAGAAATCCCGGTTCGGGCGGGATGCACCCGCTATTGCACATCAGCGGTTCACAGATGATGGCGGAGATCTCACCCTCATGGGTCGCAAATGCGGCCTTTACGCTGTCAACCTCATTCCATTGCGCGATGACTACATCCTTTGAAATTCGCTGGCCCGCACCTACGCCAATGGGAGATCCTTGCGCCGCGGTTATCTGTTCCAGACTCGGGTGATAACTGACCAGGACATTGTCCTCCCAGCCATGATAATGTCCTTCAAATTTCAGAAATTTAGGCCGTTTCGTTGCAGCGCGGGCTACACGCAACGCCAGTTGAACAATTTCCGTGCCGCTGTTGGCATAGCAGATGCTCTCTCCGCAGGGAATGATTTTCGTGAGAGACTCGGATACTTCATACTCAAGGTCATGCTGCGCGCCAAAGGTCAATCCATTTTTTACGCTATGGCAGATTGCATCGACGATTTCCTCAGGAGCATTTCCTAAGATATTGGGTCCCCAGCCCAGTGTGTAATCGCAATATCTATTTCCATCCACATCGGAAATCATCGCTCCCGAGCCGCTCTGAAAATATAGGGGATAGGGTCGTGCCATGCGGCGCAGGCCGCTTGAAACGCCGCCTGCCAGAGAATTGCAGGCACGAAGCCAGCGCTGTTCCGATCCGGCAGTCTTCCCGCGGACACTTTGCTCCCGGACGGCGGGAGAAAATCCACAGAAAACGGCTGTGACCGGCTTAATCACAAGATCCCCAGCGATTCTGTATTGGACTTATCATATATCCATTGATTCTCTGAGAACTATAATCCTGCATGGCAATGCCACTGTCAAGCAGACAGGTGCTGCAACTTCGCGGTTCAATATTTACTCGGCGCTATTGCCAATACTAGAGGCACCCTCATAATGGATTTACCATTCCGAGCGGAGGTCGAGGAACTTCGCGGTTTATCGGCAAAACATAAGGCCCTTCATTTTGCGAAGGATGATAACGATCGATTTATGAAATGTCTTCTATATAACTAGTCCAACTACAGTCTTGCTACCACAGCCTGGAGCGATTTACCAGGCACAGGCTTCGATGGAGCCCAGCGCGACTGAAGACCCATAAAGCAGCGTCGTGGCAATAATCAGCCAGGTATTCTCCCAGGCCCAGTTCCGGACATATTTCATCGGCACCAAAACAGAGCCGATGATTGAGCCAGCTGCGAGAGCAAGCGCGATGCCGGCCCATCCTTGAATATGCATATGTTGGGCAGTTTGGCGGATTGCATCTACCGCAGCCGATAAAAAATCTCTCTTAAGAGACAACCCGTTTCAAATGAGAATTGAAAGAAGCATTTCTCTTGCGGGATTTTCAGTGTTTATACGGGGCTGCGCGCCGATGCGAAATATGTCCAAAGCCGCTCTGCAGACAGTTCCCACATCACTCTGGGGTCAAGGGCGAAATCAGCAAATTTGTTGACACAGTGTTGACACAAACCAAAGGCCATCTGAGCTTGATCCTCAGATGGCCTGTATCCTAACTGGCTAACTGAGTGGTGCGCCCCGAGAGATTCGAACTCCCGACCTTCTGGTTCGTAGCCAGACGCTCTATCCAACTGAGCTAGGGGCGCACAAGGAAACCTGAGGGTTTCGCTAGAATGCAGCAGTTTCAAAGTTAGCAGGAGGCGCGTTCCCACGCAAATGTTTCAGGCTGCCGGCGTCTTATTTTCTTCCGGTGGTGCAGGCGGGGGAAACGCGGAAATCTGCTCACTCACCGACAGGCCCGCTCTACGCAATAGCTGAAACACGTTGGCGGCGCCGAGGCGCGTGGCATCGTATTCCACCAGCACGGACCGCTCCTCCCGATTTAACCGGACGCGGCGAATGCCGTACACATCGTAAAGGTCAGCCACAGCTCGCATGGTGTCCTCGCTCGGATGTTGAACATAGCGAAACTGCACGTCGATGTTTGTCGTCATAGAGAAATCATAAATGCTTTGGTCGAGGAGGATAGAATCGAGGAACTGATTTACGGAGCAGAAGGCTGGGCCGCGTTCTTCGGCGTCGAGAGATAGCCGGAAACTTCATTCTTGTCGATTTGATTCACTACGACTTCAAACAACGTGGGCGGTTTTCCGGCATAAAACTGTAGCGGCTCGTCCACTTCGCGGTTCTTCTTCTCCAGCCGCCGGTCGTCGGCGAAAACCTGGAGCGTGTAGCGTGAATGTTTGGTATCGGCTTTACGCAATTGCAGCTTGATTGTAGAGATGGTTGACGCCGGCTGGCCCTTGCGCAGGGTAAATTCAAAATAATTACGATCTCCCAGGTGTCTCAGGTAATCGAGCTGCTGGGCATTTTTTGCGATCAGGCCGCTTTGTACCCCCATGTCGCCGATTGCGGCATGGAGCTGCTGTTCCGTGGTGGCAAGTTCCTTGCGGGTGCTGGCGACGTCCTGCTTGACTCCGCCAACGTCGGTCTGCACGTTGGACACTGCCTTGGAAACGCTGCCGACTTGTTTGCGCGTGTCCATTTCCTGCTGGGACATGCGTGCGGCGAGCCGGCTGTTCGCGGCTTCCTGCTGCCGCAGAATTTCTTCTGCCCGCAACTCAATCTGCCGCTGGGTGATGCCGACCTTGGCTCCGAATGCCTGGTCGCTTGCGCGGGATTGTCGCCGGATTTCGGCCTCTTGCGCCGCCAGTTCTACACGCTGTTCGCGGGCCTGGGAAAGGTTGGTCTCAACCGCGTCCAAACGGTTCTGCAACGAGTAATTCCATGCCAACGCTCCCAGGGCGAGCAGCAAGGCAACGCCTGCAAGCAGAATTAAAATTCCAGGCGAAGATCGCTCTTCTGCATCAAAGTCATCTTCAGCCATCAAAAAAAGAACTCCTGGTTCTCTAAGACGCAGTTTCAAGGGGAAAAGTGATCCAGAACACGAACATTCCGGTTGGTTGCTACTCATCCAATTTGCCATATTGCGAGAACTCATACAATTGAACACATGAGCAGACCGCTTACCTGTGACGTTGTAATAGCGGGAGGCGGAATCATCGGCCTGTCGATCGGCCTGGAACTGCGGCACAGAGGCCTCTCCGTGATCGTGCTGGAGCGCCGCCGGGCCATGCACGCGGCCTCCTGGGCAGCGGGAGGTATGCTGGCTGCGCAAGACCCGGAGAACCCGCCTGCGTTGTTGCCGCTCTCGCTGCATAGCCTGGCGCTGTATCCGGCATACCTTGAGCATGTTCAGGCATCTTCGGGTGAGCGTGTGCCGCTGCGGACGCAGAGAACGCTGCAACAGGTTGAGGTTCTGGAATCCTGCGAAAATTCGATTGCCGCCGATTCAATCCTTGACGAAGCGAGGGCCTGGATTCCGGGACTCGCGAGTACCGGACAAAATTTTGTCTGGCTGGGGGAGCAGAGTCTCGATCCTCGGGATTTGTGCCGTGCGTTGCCCGCGGCTTTTTTGGCAGAGAAGGGGATTCTGCTGGAAGAAACTCCGGTGCTGGGGACCGAGAACACGGGATCGGGAATCGTGGTCACGACGGCGCGAGAACACATCCATACAACGACTTTTGTGAATTGCTGCGGCGCGTGGGCGGGCGAGCCGCGGCTTGGCGGCCTGCCTGTGGGGCCGGTGAAAGGCCAGATGGTGACTGTGGCGCTCGATCCAGGGCGGTTGCGCTGCGTGCTTCGCACCCCGGAGTTCTACGCAATTCCGCGCGGGGACGGACGGGTGACGATTGGCGCCACCATCGAGCACGCCGGGTTCAACCAGACGGTTGAGGAGCACCGGATTGCCGCGTTGTTGCGGACAGCCGCAAAATTGCTTCCGGAGGTAAACGGCGCAGCGCATCTTGAGAGCTGGGCCGGGCTGCGTCCCGCCACACGCGATGGATTACCAATCCTCGGCGCGGGAGCGGTGGAGCATTGCTGGCACGCAACGGGGCATTACCGCAACGGCGTGCTGCTTGCGCCGGTGACGGCACGCGTCATCGCGCAGGCAATTTTCGGTGAACAACCTGACGTGCCGATGGAGAATTTTTCGCCATCGCGGTTTACATCCGGGACTGCGGAAGACGTTGCCGTAAGCTAACCGTTTACAGGTGCGGTAGCGCAAAAGCTCTCCTTTCGGGAAAACCGAATGCGGCCGCGCGGTGACAGAGACTGCTCACTGCGTTATAACGAGAAGTTGGGGTTCTGCAGGATAGTTTTGCCGAGCCGACCGGTTATGGTACTGGGGTCGGGTCCCGCGAAGCGATGCACCGCCGAGCGAATCGCGTGATCCTGCAGTATGCAAAACAAGTTTGGAGAAAAATAATATGTCGAGCACTACCATGGCACGCGGGCTTGAAGGAATAGTGGCTGCCCATTCCGGAATCTGCTGGATTGACGGAGATGCGGGCGTTCTGGCCTATCGCGGCATCGATATTCACGAGCTCGCAGAGAAGTCGACCTTCGCGGAGACCGCGTATCTGCTGTGGTTCGGCACGCTTCCGACCCGCGATGAATTGGCCGGATTTCGCAAGCATCTCGTGGAAGGCCGCACTCTTCCGCCGGAGATACTCCGGCTGATGAAGACATTTCCAAAGCACGCCATGCCGATGGAAGTTCTGCGCACGGTCGTCTCCGCACTGAGTTTGTACGACGCCGATGAACAAGACAATTCGCACGACGCCAATGTTCGAAAGAGCTTCCGGCTCACCTCCCAGATCGCGATGGTTGTCGCGGCCTATGATCGCATCCGCAAGGGAAAGCCGGTGGTCGAGCCCGACCCTTCGCTGACCCATGCAGCCAATTTTTTATGGATGTTGAATGGGGAGAAGCCTTCCTCAACGGCGGAGCATGCGCTCGATGTGGCGCTGATTCTGCATGCCGACCATGAATTGAACGCCTCCACTTTCGCCGCTCGCGTGATCGCGGCAACCTTGTCCGACATGCATTCGGCGATTACCGGAGCGATTGGCGCGTTGAAGGGACCGCTGCATGGCGGCGCGAACGAGGCGGTGATGCGCATCCTGTTCGCCATCGACAAGGAAGGCGCCGATCCCGTGGAGTATGTGCGGCAGATGCTCGCCGACAAAAAGAAGGTGTCGGGCTTCGGACATCGTGTGTATCACACCGAAGATCCGCGGGCGACGCACTTGCGGCGCATGTCGGAGGACCTGGGACGGGCGAGCGGCAATCCCAAATGGTTTGAGATGTCGCGGAAGATCGAACTGTTTGTGAAGAAAGAAAAAAATCTGAACGCCAATGTAGACTTTTATTCCGCTTCGACCTACACCACGCTGGGAATCGATGTCGATCTGTTCACGCCTATTTTTGCCATCAGCCGCATCGCGGGCTGGGCCGCGCATGTGATCGAGCAGCTTGATGACAACCGGCTGATCCGACCGCGCGCGGAATACAACGGGCCGGTTTACCCTGCGAAGTATGTGCCCATCGAGAGCCGCTGAGAAGGACCGGCTCTCCGAATCTGAACTTCGTCCAAAGCAGACCACTCCTCTCGCCTTGTGCCACAATAGAGAGTTTTGCTGAGGCCCTTCCTCGATGAGCTCGAACCCCCTACGCTCCACCTTGATTGCGCTTTCGCAGAACAAACCTCTGCGCCAGTTTGCAGAGCACTCCCGCATCGGGCAAAAAATGTCCGGCCGCTTTATTGCCGGGCTGCATGTGGACGACGCGTTGAGGGCGGCGGAAGAGCTGAATCGGGAAGGAATTCCGGTCTCGCTCGACAGCCTGGGCGAGAACGTCTACACCGAGCAGGAGGCTCGCCGCGCTGCCGGGATCTACCATCAGCTGCTGGATGCCATTCGGCAACGCCATCTGCAAGCCAACGTGAGCCTGAAACTGACGCAGATGGGCCTCGATCTCGATTCCAGCATTGCCCGCGAAATCACCAGCGAACTGGTGGACCATGCCGTGGCCGCCGATACGTTCGTCCGCGTGGACATGGAAGGCACGCACTACACGCAGGCCACAATCGATATGACGCGCGCGATTCACGCCGTGCCAGAGCATGCCGGGCGCGTTGGCACGGTGATGCAGGCGTATCTGTTCCGCTGCGAGAACGACATCCGCACGCTGTTGGCTGATGGCATCCGTATTCGCCTTTGCAAAGGCGCGTATCAGGAGCCGCCAACGCTGGCGTTCGCGGAGAAAAATGATGTGGACGCCAATTACGTGAAGCTGATGAAGGTTCTGCTGACCAGCGGTATCTATCACGGTCTGGCCACGCACGATGAGGCCATCATCCGCGCCGCCAGGAAATTTGTAGCGGAGCAGGGCATCGACAGGCGCGGCTTTGAATTTCAAATGCTATATGGAGTCCGGCGCGATCTACAGCATTTGCTGGTCAGGGAGGGATACAACATGCGCGTCTACATCCCGTTCGGGACGGAATGGTTTCCGTACTTCATGCGCCGGCTGGCGGAGCGTCCAGCCAACGTGCTGTTTATCGCGAAGAATTTGTTGAAGTAAATCGGACTCGCGACCTAGATGAAATCTTCGTCGGATCGGACGCTTGATCTGCCCGCCGACCGGCGACTGCGACGGTCCCCTCCACGCAGCATATCCATCCCGGCGCCGATCGCCGACATCCATCCGCCGATCTGCCGCAGCGGGGCCATCAAGTTCTCCTGAACGACCCTGGTTCCGTGCGCAACAGCATTCAGCGTGTCCGTCACCATATTGTCGATGCGGTTGACCTGGTGGCGGGCCTTGCCGGTTACATCCACTACAACGGTATCGATATGCCCGACCTGATCGCGCAGGCGTTCGCTTGCGGCATGCACATTCGCCGCTGTGGCGCGAAGGCGCGGCGTTATCTCCTCAACACTCGCCATGATGTTGCCCGCCGAATCGAGAAGCGGGCGCATGTCGGCGCGCAACCGTTCAAATTGTTCCATGGCTTTGCGTTGAGCTGCCTTGGCCGCAACCAGAACCGCAAGCAAAATCGCCGTCTGCAATACCACTGCAAACGTGACAACTCCAGTGAAAACAAGAAAAGCCGTGGACCCGGTTGGCATTATCGTTCGCCTCTTGGAAATATATTTATTTCAAAAACCTGACATGCGGGCGATGAGAAGCTTTCGCCCGCCTATCGAGACTGTACATCTTAAATCCAGCCATCGCACCCGCTTTCACAGGGTATACGCAACAGGTCAGAAGTTGAGCCGATAGGACAGTGGCTGACTAGAAGCGAGATTCCCCCGAGCCACCGCGGAAACTCTCCGCCTCATCGCTCCGGATCCCATGCGTGCGTTCCGCGTCCGACTGGCTGCCTGCAACCCGGTCGACGATTCCGCTCAGACGATCACGGCCTTTATCCACCGCGTCCTTGCCACGTTCGGCATATCTATCCACAACGTCTTTGCCGCGTTCGGCATACTCGTTGATCTGGTCGCGTCCCCGATCGACCACGGAATTGATCTGTTCGCGCGCCTGTTTGCCACGCGTGGCGACATATTCTTTGCTGTCCCGCGCTCCGCTCATCAGGCCTTCCCGCATTTCCCGGCCTGCTTTCGGGGCAAACAAAACGCCCAGCAATGCTCCTAGTCCAAGGCCAGCAATAAACCAGCCAATTCCGGTCGTATCTTGTTGTTCCATTTGGTTATCTCCTATGCATGGTTAGCGAATACGCGAATTGTCTGGATGGTAACAAAAGGAAATCCGACCGGCAACGCGCCAACCGATCGTCTGTCTACTCAGATGCCAATGACAGGTAAGAGATGCTTTTGCCCAGCCGTGGCGTCCAATCGGAAAAAATGGCTGAGGCGGAAAGCATCTCGACGGTTGAAATTTGAAAAGTCAAGAGTAAAAATGAACTACGTCTCGCGGCGAGGTATGGGTTCCCGCCTCGCGGCGCTTCACACCCGGTCAGCCGGATGCGATCGCCAGAAATCGCCTAAACTGAAGGAGAGTCATCGTCACGCTTTTCCAATTCTTTAAGAGGATTCCAAAAGATGAGCCACCGACATTTTTCCGCTCCCGCTTCCATTGGTATCTTGGCAGTTGCAGTATGTTTCGGCGTCGGCTGCAATAAATCTCCCGCGCCGTCGCCGCAGACGGTCGAGCAGGCTGCGTCTCAACCAACTTCGCAGCCACAGCCCAGTGACGATCAGATCATTTCCGAAGTTCAGAACCGTCTCCAGGCGGACTCTGGGCTCGCGAATATGCCAATTCAGACCCAGGCGGTCCGCGGAGTGGTCACATTGTCCGGCACAGTGAACGGCGAGGCGGCGCGGGAACTGGCCGCAAACGATGCGGCCCAGGTGAATGGCGTCCGAACGGTTGTGAATAATTTGACGGTCCAAACAGCGCAGACTGCCGCGGTTCCCAGCGCAGAGGCTGCGAAGCTCGCAAGGAAAAAGGCGGACGAGGCCCGCGCTCAGGAGGCCCGCGCTCGCAGGCAGCAGCGAGAGCAGGCGCGCAGGCTTAGCGAAAAGCAGGCAGCGCAATCGCAGCAGGAGGCGAACAATAATCTGGCCCCGGTTCCAGCGCCCAATAATACGCAGACGGCTCCGGCGGACACTCCGCAGACTCAGATGCAGCAGGCGCCGCCGCCACCTCCGCCGCAACCTACTTCTCAAAGGGTGACGATTCCAGCGGGCAGCGATGTTGCGGTGCGCATCACGGAAAATCTGGCGACCGGCCAGACACAGCCGAACGACAGCTTCCACGGAGTTCTGGCAAACAACATGGTCGTCAACGGCCTGTTGGCCATTCGGCGCGGCGCCAACGTGACTGGCATCGTCCTCGACGCGAAGGACGCGACCCACTTCAAAGGCCGGTCGGAGCTTTCGTTAGGGTTGCAGCAAATAAGGGCCCACAACCAGGTGCTGGCGGTTTCAACCGACCCATTGGTGCGTCAAGGAGCTGCCCGCGGTAAAAACACCGCCGTAAAGACAGGAGGAGGCGCGTTGCTGGGAACACTGATCGGCGCACTCGCCGGCGGCGGCCGCGGCGCGGCGGTGGGCGCGGTGGCGGGCGCAGGAGTTGGAGCCGGCTCAAATGCCGTGACGCGTGGCGACCAGGTGCAGATTCCTCCGGAGACCGTTCTTCATTTCACGCTCAGCCAGCCCGTGAACGTAATGGTGACCACGATGCCAGCGGAGCAATCCAACCAGCCGGACAATGGCGGCAGCCCGCAACTGCGGCAACCAAATTAGCAGAAATTCATTCATACTCCCGTAATTCGGACGACGGCGGGCAATGGCGATGTTCTCAAGTTCGATCGAGCGGTTGCGATGAGAGTTGCCGCAACCGCTTCCTCATATATTCATCTGCAAGAGATATAGTGAGAGATAGAGTACGCCTGTGTCGCGGCAACCTGCGGATCGCCGCATTGTCCGGAATCGGCTTCGATCCGCTCATCCAGTTCCAAACAGCATCTAAACAACGTTAAGGGGAGATACATGCTCGATACGCCTCAAAAACATCCTTCTGCCTATTTGACGTTTACCCTGCATGCCCATCTGCCTTACGTGGTGAATCATGGAACCTGGCCGCATGGCCTGGAATGGTTGCACGAAGCTGCCGCCGAAACATATTTGCCGCTGCTGCGGGTGCTCGATAACCTGGAGCGCGACGGAATAGCCTTCAGAGCAAATCTGAATATTTCCCCGATCCTGCTGGAACAGCTGGCGCACCCGGTTTTTAAAGCCGAATTCCCGAAATATCTCGATCGTAAAATTGCGGCGGCCCGAGAGGATGAAGCCTATTTCCAGCAGAATGGCGAGCCTCATCTGGCGGAGACGGCTCGCTATTGGCAGAACTTTTTTCAGCAGGCGCTCGATCATTTCCAATCACTCGATGGAGACATTATCCGGGGATTTCGCGAAGCGGCCGAACGAAAATTGATCGACATTATTACCTGCGGCGCGACCCATGGATATTTCCCGCTGCTGGGAACCGACGAATCGATCCGCGCCCAGGTGCAGACGGGCGTGGCCACGCATCAGCGGCATATCGGCCAGCATCCGCGCGGCATCTGGCTGCCGGAATGCGCCTATCGCCCCGCCGGTATGTGGAGCTATCCGGTAACCCCGCACGGCAGCGACAAGCCGTGGCATCCGTTTAACCGTAAAGGCGTGGAAGAGCCGCTGGAAGACGCGAAGATCGATTTCTTTTTTGTGGATACGCACCTTGTCGAAGAATCCGTCATGTTCACTCCCTATGAACTGCGCGCTGGCGGGCCGGTAGGCGTGGCCGCATCGCTGGCGGTTGAAACCAAGGAACCGCTGCACTCTCTTTATAAGCCGTATTACGTGGATGGTCCGCGTGCCCGGCGCAGGCCTGTAACAATTTTCCCCCGCGATCCTCGCACCGGCCTGCAGGTGTGGAGCGGAGATGCGGGATATCCAGGCGACGGCAACTATCTCGACTTCCACAAAAAGCGTTTTCCGGGCGGCCACCGCTACTGGCAGGTGACGGGATCGAAGATCGATATGGCATTCAAGACGCCGTATTACCCGGAGAAAGCGGCGGCATTGACCAAAACGCACGCCGAACATTATGTCAGCCTGGTGGTGGATTCGCTGAAGTCCGGATTCAAAGATCCAGTTCCGCCGATCCTGACCTCTCCATTTGATGCGGAGCTTTTCGGGCATTGGTGGTTCGAAGGCCCGCTGTGGCTGGAGCACGTAGCGCGCACCATGGCGCGGGCCGACATACCGGTGGCGCTGACCAGTTGCGCGGAATATCTGGACCGCTATCCGCCGGAGAGCTTTCTCGCGCTGCCTGAGGGTTCATGGGGAAAGAACGGCACGCACGAAGTCTGGCTGAGTCCGGACACGCGCTGGACGTGGGAATATCTGTATCCCGCGGAGGTCGCCATCCGCGATGCGGCCAGCTCAGAGCATTGGAAGGGGAACCCGCAGGGAGAGCGCATCCTGAAGCAGTGGTGCCGCGAGTTATTGCTGCTCGAGTCCTCCGACTGGCAGTTTTTGATCACGACGGAAGCCGCCCGCGATTATGCGGAAGATCGTTTTCAGGAGCACCTGGCATCGTTTCAGGCGATTGAAAAAATGTGGCGATCGCACTGTGCGGGCGAAACTCTGGGAGAGGCGGAGGAGAAGCGGCTGACGGAAATCGAAACCCAGGACAGCGTGTTCGCGCATGTTGATCCGAGTTTGTGGGCTCGGCGATAGGTTGCGTTCGCGTCGTACCCCCCTTCAAGCCAAAGAACGGCTTGAAGGGGCATTCCGGGATTCAGTGCATAATCTGTGAGTGTCTGGGTGCCCCGCATCTCGATTTTGAGATGTGGGTTCTTCCCCAACCCGACCAAAAATCCTACAGAATCCAGCCCCCGCCGACGACTTCCTCGTTGTTGTAAAACACGGCGGCCTGGCCGGGGGTGACGGCGCGCTGCGGCTGGTCGAAGGCGGCGGTCGTTTCATTCTCGCCGGACATTTCGAGCGTTGCCCAAGCGGGTTCATGGCGATGACGGATTTTTACCTGCACGCGGAGTCGGCCTTCGAGCTGCGGAATGGAGATCCAGTTCAGCCGGTTGGCGCGCAGAGTTTTCGATGACAACTCTTCGCTGCCGCCTACCACTACTTTCTTGTCTGCTCCGTTGATACCGATCACGTAGAGAGGTGAGCCGGTCGCGATTCCCCCGGCACTGCCCAATCCCAGGCCCTTGCGCTGGCCTATGGTGAAGTTGTGAATGCCCGGGTGGTGGCCGACGACCTCGCCAGTGGTTGTGACCAACTCGCCGCTAGTATCGGGCATGGCTTCACCCTGATCGGCGAGATAGGCATCGAGGAACTGCTTATAGTCGCCGCCGGGAATGAAGCAAATCTCCTGCGAGTCGGGCTTTTCCGCAAGCGCCAATCCCTGCTCGCGCGCCAGGGCGCGAACGTCGGGCTTTTTGTAATTCCCCAGCGGGAAAAGACTGCGGCTCAACTGTTCCTGGGTCAAACCGAATAGGAAATAGGTCTGGTCCTTGCCGGTGTCGGCGGGGCGCTTTAAAATCCATCGGTTGCGCTCAGGGTCATATTCATTGCGCGCGTAATGGCCGGTGGCGATCCGTTCCGCGCCAATCTGGCGCGCAGTGTCCAGCAGCTGGGCAAATTTCAGATGGTTATTGCAAAGCGTGCAAGGCACAGGAGTGCGCCCGCTGAGATACTCTCGCACAAACGGCTGCACGACATCCTGCTCAAAGCGGTCCTGCTGGTTGATGACGTAATACGGAATGCCAAGATGCTCCGCCACGCGGCGCGCATCATAAACGTCGTCGAGCGAGCAGCAGCGGCCTTCCGTCGTCTCCGGCATTCCCGGCTTGCCAGCAAGGCGGCGCTGGTTCCACAGCTGTAGCGTGAGGCCGACGAGATTGTAGCCTTCGGACTTCAGCATGGCGGCCACGGTCGAGGAGTCGACTCCCCCGGACATAGCGACGGCAATGGTTTCTGGTGTGGACATCAGCTTGAGAACTTTCTTAATTCAAAAAGATATTCGTCATTCTTCGCTTCGCTCAGATGGGATGAAAGGGGGCGTACCTTCCTGATACGTGCTCGAAGCACAAGATGAAGTAAGGAGGAAGGTACACCATGAAGAGCCACATAGGAGTAGATCTTCACCAGAGATTTTGTTATATGACGGCGGTAAATGCAAGTGGGCGGAAGTTGCGGCAGGGGCAAGTGGCCAACGAGGGGGCGGCGCTGCGGGCGTGGCTGCGGCAGGTACCCGGTCCGCGGCAGGTGGTGGTGGAGGCGAGCGGGTTCTGGCCGGCGTTCGCGCGCGCGGTGAGGCCGGAGGCGGAGCGGCTGGCGATGGTGCATCCGCAGCGGGTGAAGGCGATCGCGGCGGCGCGGCTGAAGAACGACCGGGTGGATTCGGAAACGCTGGCGCAGTTGTCGCGGGCCGATCTGCTGCCGGAGGCGTGGATGGCGGATGAGCAGACGCAGCAGTTGCGGATGCTGACCCGTTTGCGGATTGCGCTGGGCCAGCAGCGGGCGCGGGCCAAGAACCAGTTGCAGGCGGTGCTGCACCAGGAGGGATTCATCAAGCCGGTGGCGGATGTGTTCGGCAAGCGCGGGCGGGCTTGGCTGGCCGGAATCGAGTTAAGCGCGGCGGCGCGAAGCGTGGTGAACACCTGGCTGGCCGAGGTGGATTTTCTCGACCGGCGGATCGCGGAACAGACGCGCGAGCTGGAGCGGATGGCGGCGGCGGATGCGCGGGCGCGCTGGCTGCAATCGGTGCCCAGCATTGGAGCGTATTCGGCGATGGCGATTCTGGCCGAGGTGGGCGACATCCAACGCTTCCAGAACAAGCGGGCGCTGGCTAGCTATGCCGGACTGACGCCGATGGTGCGCGAGTCGGCAGGCAAGCGCAGGCGCGGCGGCATCGGCCACAACGGGTCCGGAATCCTGCGCTGGATCATGCTGCAGGTGGCGCAGGTAGCCGCGCGATATTCGCCGGCGGCGAAACAGTATTATGCGCGTTTGCGGAAACGGAAACCGGCGCAGGTGGCAAAAATTGCGCTGGCCCATAAATTGTTGACCGCCGTCTGGGCGCTGCTGCACAACGGCGTGTGTTTCGACGAGAGTGTGTTCGCCCGCGGCTGAGAGATGCTGGCGGGGGAAAGATGGAAATCGAAATTACCGATTCCCACCTTCCCCCCGCCACGGCGGCTGCGGAATATTCCAAGGTTGTACCAAGGTGTTTGCGACGGTTGCAAGGAGAACCCGGCCAGCTCGTTCATTCTCTGTCCCTCGAGGACATCCTCAGATGGAGCGGCCCGGATTCGTATCCCCCTTGTGTGCCACGAGCACGAATAGAAGTCTGTCGGCAACTATTCGCAGATACCTCTGGACAGGCGCGCCTTCTTTCATAGAAGAATGACTCCCCTTGACCGCTTCTAGACTCACGATGAAACTCGCTAAACCCGTGCTGCAGCAACAGCGGCTGTATGTGTCCGCGATTCGTCGAGCTTCCGATAATAGGGAGACAACTCCCGCAGTTTCGCGACGGCCTGCGGAACAATCTCGATGGCGAAGTCCACATCCTCTGCTGTCGTCAACTTCGACAGGCTGAAGCGCAGACTGGCGCGGGCACGTTCCGGCGGCACATGCATGGCGGTCAACACATGCGAGGGCTCACTCGCTCCCGAGGCGCAGGCGGAGCCGCCCGAGACGGCCAGGCCTTTCAGGTCGAGCGCGATGACCAGCGCTTCGCCTTCCAAATGATCGAACCAGAGGTTCGTCGTATTGGGCACGCGCGGCGCACGGCTGGAATGCGCGCCAGCCTCGCCGACATGGGTGATGATTTCGCGTTCCAGGCGGTCGCGCAAGGCAGCCATTTTCGCGGGCCCGGCCTCTTCAATACCCTTGCGGGCAATCTCCGCCGCTTTGCCGAGCGCAGCAACGCCTGCCAGATTTTCCGTTCCAGCGCGACGCTGACGCTCATGGGTACCGCCATAAAAGAGCGGCTCAATCTTCGTATCTTTGCGAACATACAAGATGCCGGTGCCTTGCGGCGCGTGCATCTTGTGCCCGGAGATGGAAAGCAGGTTGCAGCCGATCTTTTCGACATCCAGCGCCAGCTTGCCCGCCGTCTGCACCGCGTCGGTGTGGAACTGCACACCGGCTTCGGCGGCGATCGCGCCAATCTCTTCAACCGGCTGGATGACGCCGGTTTCATTGTTCGCCATCATCACGCTGATCAGGCGCGTGTTCGGCCGCAAGGCACGCCGCAGATCGTCCGGGTCGAGCACGCCCTCCCCATCGACGGGCAGAAATGTAACTTCGCGGCCGCAATGGGCGAGTCGTTCAGCGGCATGGAGTACGGCATGGTGTTCAATGGCCGTGGTGATGAGATGATCGCCGGGTTTGGTCGCGCCGAATAGTGCCAGATTGTCGCTCTCCGTGCCGCCGCTGGTGAAAACAATCTCTGCTGGACGGCAGTGCAGCAACGCCGCGACGCTCATGCGCGCCTCCTCGACCGCTCCCCGCGCGCGCTGGCCGAAGGAATGGACGGAGCTGGCGTTGCCGAAGCGCTCCATAAAATACGGGCGCATCGCCTCGAAGACTTCAGGCAGCACTGGCGTAGTCGCGTTGGCGTCCATGTAGACACGGCGCATGGTTACAAAACTCTCCTAGATTTATTGTACGGCGGGAGAGCAAACGGGCTATATTATGAGGCAACTGCGAGAAGCGCTATGTTCGACCTGCTACAGCCAGTGCACCTTGTTTTCCTCGGGATCGCCGCCGCCGGCGTCTTTCTGGTATTCCGTGTGCTGTGGCGGCTGGGTTCCAAGCTGAAATAGTTGCCTCATTCCAAAAACTGCGCAACCTTCTCCCGCTGCGGAGGCGGCGTAACCCAGCTCACCACAAACAGGCAAATCAGCGAAACCAGCAGCGCCGGAAAGATCGCATCGCGTTGCGCGATCGCTGTCGGCAGATGATGGCGGATGAAATCCGTGTCCCAGAAAACGGTGACGAACGTGCCCGCGGCGATGCAGGAGACCGCGCCCTGAGAGTTGATGCGGCGCGAATAAAATGCCGCCAGAATCACGGGCGTCAGGGCAGCCGAATAGATGGTGTAAGCGTACAAAGCCTTTTCCAGGATCGATTGCGTGTATGCTCCCTGCATCAGGGCCCAGATGCCCAGCAACACAACAACAAGGCGCGAGACCAGCAGGATTTTTTTGTTGCTGGCTCCGGGCTGAATGTAGCGAAGAAACACATCATTGACCAGATTGGTGGCGGGCGAAAAAAGATAGTTGTTCGCAGTCGAGATAACTTTGGCGAAGACTGCGCCCAACAACAAAGCTCCCAGCATCGCAGGCAGTCCATCGCGCGCCGTGTAGGCGATGATCTCGCGCGGACGCCGGCTGACTTCTCCGGTGGAATACAGCGCGGACCCAATAACGGCGATGGCGACAATAATTGTTTCGAGAATTACGGTCCCAATGATCCAGCCTACGACCGCGACACGAGCGTCTTTTTCCGACTTGGCGGAGAAGAACTTCTGATACATTGCCTGATTGCCCAGCATCAGCAGCATCGTTGGCAGAAAAAATTCCATAGCGCGGGCAAAGGAAATCGAGCCTAGCAATTGAAAGTGCGTTGCCGGAAGCGCGGCGTGCAGACCTGCAACTCCGCCGGCATGGCGCAGCAGAATTGGAATCGACAGAACCAAAGCCACGGTGACCAGCAGGCCAATGGCGACATCCATGTATGCGACCGAGGCCATGCCCGCCAGCGCCGTGAAGACAATGACGAACGCCGCGATCATGTACATCCCCAGGGTGCTGCTGATGGTGTCGGGGAAGATGAGGTGCAGGATGTCTCCGCCGCCGCGCAATTGATAGCTGGCGATGGCCGTATACGCAAACAGAATGGCGATTACTCCGAGCACGCGTGCCGTCTGGTTATAGCGGGCTTCCAGCAGATCGGGGATGGTGAACTGGGCGAATTTCCTGGCGCGCGGCGCGATGAAATAAATCAGCAGAAGACCAGCCCAGCCGCCCGCAGGCTGCCACAGGGCGGCGAAGCCGTTGCGATAAGCATTTTCCGCCCCGGCAAACAGAGAGCCTGCGCCAATCCATGAGGACAACAGCGTAAAGACCAGCACGAAGGCAGGCAGCGAGCGGCCTGCGACGAGATAGTCCGCCTTGGTTTTGACGCCGCGCAGCTGCGACAGCGAAACGGCGAGTAGAACCAGGACAACCACGCCGAGGACGTAGGCATAGAGTCCGGCATGCAGCAATGGCATTTACGCGACCCGTGCGGGAGAAGTGAGAGAACCGTTCAGTGTATAGAAGGCGAGCGCCGCCGACACTTTCTTCCGCAGGCATACGTTATGCGGAAGGTCTCGCGCCGAAGATGGCGGTGCCGACGCGGACCACGGTCGCACCTTCTTGAATGGCTACAGGAAAATCGTGTGACATTCCCATTGAAAGCTCATCGAGCGCCACGCGTGGATAGCGCTGCGCAAGCAGGTCCCTGAGAATTCGCAGCCGCTGAAAACAGGGGCGTGCCTGTTCGGGATCTTCGGCATAGGGCGGGACGGTCATCAGCCCGCGTGCTTCGAGGTGATGAAAGTCCGGCAGCCGCTCGAAGAGTTCATTCAGTCCGGATGAATCGGGTTCAAGGCCGTGTTTGGAGGCCTCGGGGCTAAGCTTGATCTCGATGCAGATAGGCAGCATTTTGCCGGTATTGTCCGCGGCTTGATCGAGCCTTTCAGCGACGCGAAGGGAATCGACAGTATCGATGGCGTCGAAAAGCTGCGCAGCCCGGGCGGCCTTGTTCGATTGCAATGGACCAATGCAATGGAAGCTGGCCGGTGGTTTCGTCGTCCAAATGCCGGCGGTCGACAGCGTGCTGCGTTTATCGGAAAATTCCTGCACGCGATTTTCCCCGAACAGGCGGAGACCGCAGGCATACGCTTCGAGAATCGATTCCGGCGAGTGTTTCTTCGAGACGGCCATCAATCGCACGCTGTCGCGGGGACGGTTTGCGTTGCGGCAGGCGGCGGCTATTTGTTCTTCGACTTTCGAGATGTTTTCGGCTATCGACATGGTCTCAATCCCACCCTAGCCGAAGTACGCGGCTAGGATGGGGCACCCGGCGGCGGCTATTTGTTCTTCGACTTTCGAGATGTTTTCGGCGATTGACATGGTCTCAATCCCACCCTAGCCGAAGTACGCGGCTAGGATGGGGCACCCGGCACCCGGGTTCTCCGGATCGCATGTTACCTTCCGTGTTCTTCCAGGAACTTCTCTACTTCCAGAGCCGCCATGCAGCCGCTTCCGGCGGCGGTAATTGCCTGGCGGTAGCGGCGGTCCTGGACGTCGCCGCAGGCGAACACGCCGGGAACACGGGTGAACACATATTCATGCGTGCGGATGTAGCCATCATCGTCAAGATCAATCTGCCCGGTGAACATTTTCGCGTTGGGCACGTGGCCGATGCCGAGAAACATGGCGCTTACCGGCAGAACGAAACTCTCCTGAGTGGCAAGATTCCGCAGCTTGAGACCCTTGACGTCCTTTTCCTCGACGCCCAAGACCTCTTCAACAGCGGTGTTGGTGAGGAATTTGATTTTGTCGTGCGCGATGGCGCGTTCGAGCATGATCTTCGAAGCTCGAAAATGTTCGCGCCGATGAATCAGCGTTACTTTGCTGGCGAAGCGGGTCAGGAAGAGCGCTTCTTCCATCGCAGAATCGCCGCCGCCGATCACTGCGATTTCCTTTCCGCCGAAAAAGAAACCGTCGCAGGTGGCGCAACTGCTGACGCCATGACCGATCAACGCCTGTTCGCTGGGCAGGCCCAGCCAGCGCGCGGAGGCTCCGCTGGCGATGATAAGCGTGCGCGTGTGCAAAACGTCTTTGCCAACATGGAGTACGAAAGGCCGCTTCGATAAATCGACGCTGGTCAGATGGCCGACGCGGAAACCTGCTCCGAAGCGGGAGGCCTGCACGCGCATGTTCTCAATCAGCTGCGGGCCCTGGATGCCTTCCGGCCAGCCGGGAAAATTCTCAACGAGCGTGGTGATGGAAAGCTGGCCGCCCGGTTCATGCCCTTCAAGGACGAGTGGTTTCAGATTGGAACGGGCTGCGTAGATGGCCGCGGTGAGGCCGGCACATCCAGTTCCGACGATGATAGTGTCGCGAGTTTCGTCTGTCATGATTTCTGTCAATAGTGTATCGGGAGTTTCTGGGATGGGGTGACGGAAAGCTGCAGGGCTCGAACAGCTCAATGCAATCTCTTGACGCATTCCCGAAGGTGGCGCATCCAAATACGTTAGGCTCCATAGGGGCTACTGCAGTGTTCTAAAGAGAATCTCTTTTTCGCAACGCTCGGAGGAATTCAAGGCATGGCAAGCAATGACGGGAACAGCACCGCGCGTCCGCGTGTCGTCGTCGTAGGAGGCGGTTTTGCCGGGATTAACGCCGCTATGCGACTGGCTGGAAAACCAGTCCAGGTGACGCTGGTGGACCGGCGGAATCACCATACTTTTCAGCCGCTTTTGTATCAGGTGGCGCTGGCCGCGCTCTCCCCCGGGGACATCGCCCAACCGATTCGGGCTATATTTCGCAACCAGGGCAATGTCGATGTGTTGATGGATGAGGTGGTCGCGATCGATTCCTCGGCCAGGACAATCCATCTTCACAGCGGCGCCGATATCGGCTATGACTCCCTCATTCTGGCAACGGGATCGACGCATTCTTATTTTGGACATGACGAATGGGCCCATCTCGCGCCGGGTTTGAAGACAGTGGAAGATGCGACGGAGATTCGCCGCCGGGTGCTGCTCGCCTTTGAGTTGGCGGAACGCCAAAAGCTGGAGCACGGCTCCCATCCGCCGCTCAACTTCGTCATTGTTGGCGGCGGACCGACCGGCGTCGAACTGGCGGGAGCGATCTCAGATATTTCGCGGCTGTACATGCGACAAAATTTTCGCCACATCGATCCAGCCAGCGCGCACGTCATTGTTATCGAGGGGGCTCCGCGCGTTCTAATGGCTTATCCGGAAGATTTGTCCCGCAAAGCCACGGAAGAGCTGGCGCGGCTTGGGGTCGAGGTGCGCAACAGCGTTCAGGTTACGGACATTCAGCCGGGCTACGTTATCGCCAACGGAGAAAAGATCGAGTCGGTGGTGACGCTGTGGGCGGCGGGAGTGCAGGCCTCGCCGCTCGGTAAAATGCTGGGCGTCCCGACCGACAAGCGGGGGTCGATTTTCGTGGATGACTACCTGAATCCTCCAGAACGCAAGGATGTGTTCATTTGCGGCGATCTGGCCCACGTCGTCGAAAACGGCAGGCAGATACCCGGGGTAGCGCAGCCCGCGATGCAGATGGGTACGCACGCCGCCGATGAAATTCTAGCGGACCTGGCCGGTAAACCGCGGACGAAATTCCACTACTTCGACAAGGGCGACATGGCGACCATCGGGCGTCATTCGGCAGTGGCCAACGTGGTGTGGCCTTTCCATGCCCACATGAGCGGGTTCTCCGCGTGGGCCGCATGGCTTACCGTACATATTTATTTCCTGATCGGTTTCCGCAATCGCATCCTGGTGCTGCTGCAATGGATGTGGATGTATTTCGGTTTTTCCGCCGGTCCGCGGCTGATTACTGGTAGCCAGAAACTACCCGGCTGGGGAGTGTTGACGGGGGAGTCATCCATAAACAGTCAACGTCTCGACCCCAATTCTCCGGGCGCAGTGGAGAACCAAATTCCAGTCAGTAAGTGATCGATCGTTCAGTTGCGCTTTTGAATCCCTTCTGAAGGAGACCTGGAATAAGTCTTTAGGCAATCCCACAGTGGCTGAAGCCAATTGCAACTGCGGCATTTACGGACGGCATGAAGGCTGTTCCCTTCAAAGCCAGGTCTCATCAGAGCTTCTCTAATCCTCTGAAGTCAGCCGCAGAGCCTGGTAGCTCTGTCCGGTTTCGAGGCACAAGGCTTCGACGACCAGTTCGTGGTCTGCCCGCTGCGGGAGCCCGGAGACAGTCACCGAGCCAATCACACCCGCGTTTGCCACGCGAACCGGAAAGCTCCCGCCGTGCGCTGCGTATTCTGAAAACGGTAAACCGTATCTCTCGATGAGGCTTGTTTTCTTCAGGTCCAACTCCAGCCCCATGGCGTAGGAACTGCGATGAAAGTGAGCCACAACGTTCCCCTTACGGCGCGCCCAATCCGGATTGTTCGGAGTGGTTCCGGCCAAAGCGCTGTAGAACAGTTGCTGTCCGAAGCGGCGGACATCGATGACCAGCCCAAAGTTGCGCGCAACCGCCATCTCCCGCAGGCGGGTGCCGATCCGCCACGCCACATCAGGGTCGAAGCACGGCAGCACCAGCGTTTCTTCCTGAAATGAAATTTTCAAAAGATCATCGGTGGTGGCCATGTAGAAAGCTCCTTTTCCCAAAGAATAATTGAGCTTCTGGAATGCACGTTGAGCATCAGCAGAAAGGCGGCCTGTCGGCCGCCTTTGGTCGAATATCTTCGACCATTACGCAGGCACTGCCTCGCCAACGGCGACCTTTACCGGGGTGAGCCAGTTGAAGCGGTCCGGGCGTTTTCCGCTTGCGATGCCGAAAAACTCTGCGGCGAGCTGTTTCGTGATGGGACCGGCTTTTCCGTCCTTGACTACGATGCGGTCGATGGATCGGATGGGCGTGACTTCCGCCGCGGTGCCGGTAAAAAACACCTCATCCGCAATGTAAAGAAGTTCGCGCGGGATCGCCTGCTCGGTGACAGGAATTCCCAAATCGCGCGCCAGCGTAAGCACGGACGCGCGCGTGATCCCGGCGAGAACGGAGCTGCCCATCGATGCTGTAAGGAGCTGGCCTTTGTGGACGACAAAAAGATTTTCTCCCGAACCTTCGGAGACATAGCCATTCACATCGAGACCAATACCTTCGTCGTAGCCGTTGGTGGCGGCTTCCATGCGGATAAGCTGCGAGTTCATATAGTTCGCGCCCGCCTTCGCCAGTGCCGGCAGCGTGTTGGCCGCCATGCGGTTCCAGGAGGAGATGCAGACATCCGCGCCGTGATCTCCGGAGACATATTTTCCCCATGGAAAATTGCCGATATAAACTTCCATCGGATTTTTCGCGGGGTGCACGCCCAGCTCGCCATAGCCGCGGAAAGCGATGGGGCGGATATAGCAGGGAGTGACGCCGTTCGCCTCCACGGTCTCAATGACGGCTTTATTCAACTGGTCGAGTGTGTAATCCAAATCCATGCGATAGATCTTTGCCGAATCCAACATGCGCTGCATATGGTCCTGCAGGCGGAAGATCGCCGCGCCCTGCTCCGTCTTGTAGCAGCGGATACCCTCAAAAACCGACGATCCGTAATGGATGACATGGGACATTACATGGATGCGCGCCTGGTCCCAGGGAATCAGTTTGCCGTTATGCCAGATATGCTTGGTCGGCTCGAGAGGCATGGTGAGGGGTTCTCCTTGATTGAAGCGAACCTCTAATTATATCGGCGAGATCGGGATTCGCGAAGCAGCGTACTATTACCGCACACGAGAAGGACCTAAAATTCCTGAGTGAATCTCAGATGATTCACTTCGAGTGATCGAGGAGGAACATTGCGTCACGCCGCTATCTTTCTATCCGCCCTTTGCCTGTTGCCCGCTGTTTCCGGCGTTTTCGCGCAGCAACGTGACGCTTCAACCTTGTTGGGATTCTCTTCCTCAACCACAAAGACGGAACTCGATCTGGAGAAGCGCTTCGCGGAGATTCCCGATCCCGAGCGCATGCGTGCCAATATGCGGCTGCTCAGCGCGCGGCCCCATCATGTCGGTTCACCCTATGACAAGCAGAATGCCGAGTGGATTCTTGCGCAGTATAAGCAGTGGGGTTGGGACGCCCACATCGAGACCTTCCAGGTACTCTTCCCTACTCCAAAAAGCAGGCTGCTGGAAATGGGCAGCTTTCGCGCCAGGCTTGAAGAGCCGCCGGTCGCGGGCGATCCGACAAGCGACCAGAAAGACGAGCAACTGCCGACGTACAACGCCTACTCGCCGGATGGCGATGTCACCGCGCCGCTCGTTTATGTGAACTACGGCAGGGTGGAAGACTATGAGGCGCTTGCGCGTTATGGCGTCTCGGTAAAGGGTGCAATTGTCATTGCGCGGTATGGAAAGGTTTGGCGAGGCATCAAGCCGAAGCTGGCGGCGGAACATGGGGCGATCGGCTGCATCATTTACTCCGATCCCGCGGATGACGGTTATGCCGAGAATGCGGCCTTCCCCGAGGGGCCGATGCGGCCGGCAGAAGGAGTACAGCGCGGAAGCGTGCTCGACGCGCCGTTGTATCCCGGCGATCCATTGACTCCGGGAGTCGGCGCGACCGCGGACGCCAAGCGGCTCAAGCTGAAAGATGCGCCCTCGCTGGCGAAGATTCCGGTGCTGCCGATTTCCTACGCGGATGCTCAACCGCTGCTGGCCGCGCTTGTCGGCCCGACGGTTCCGGAGAGCTGGCGCGGCGGCCTTCCGCTGACCTATCGCATGGGACCCTCCCGTTCCAAGGTCCACCTGAAGCTTGCCTTCAACTGGGACCTGAAGCCCGTTTACGACGTGGTCGCTACCATGCGCGGGGCCGAGGAGCCCGATGTCTGGGTGCTGCGCGGCAACCACCACGATGCGTGGGTGAACGGGGCGGACGATCCTCTCTCTGGACAGGTGCCGCTGCTGGAGGAAGCTCGTGCTCTCGGCCAGCTTGCCGCCGCAGGATGGAAGCCGAAGAGGACGATTATCTATCTGTCGTGGGATGGCGAGGAGCCGATGCTGCTGGGTTCAACGGAGTGGGCGGAGCAGCATGCCGCCGAGCTTCGCAAACACGCCGCGATCTATGTCAACAGCGACAGCAATGAGCGCGGCTACATGTTTGCCCAGGGTTCGCATTCGCTGGAGCCGCTGGTCAACGAGGTCGCGCGGTCGGTCGAAGATCCGGAGACGAAGGTGTCCGCGTGGCGGCGACTGCAAGCGTGGGAATTGCTGAATGGAACGCCGGATGAGCGCAAAGAAGCAGCCAGCCGCAGCGATCTGCGCATCGGAGCGCTTGGCACCGGCTCCGATTTCACGACATTTCTGGACCATCTCGGTATTGCTTCGCTGGACGTCAGCTATCGGGGCGAAGACAACGGAAATGGCGTCTACCATTCCATCTATGACGATTTCTACTGGTACACGCATTTTTCAGATTCCACATTTGTCTACGGCCGCGCGATGGCCCAGACGGATGGGAAACTGGTCCTGCGCATGGCCGACGCCGATCTGCTGCCGTATGATTTTGCCGCCCTCGCCGACACGCTGCATGTGTACACCCGCGAGGTGAAGGCGCTGCTCAAAGCCCGGCAAACGGAGGCAAGGCAGGGCAAGACCGCGCTCGGCCTGAATGCTTATGTGCTGACCAGCGATCCCAGGCATCCGTCGGTGGCTCCGGCAACCGTGGAGATGCCGCCACCTCTCAACTTCGCACCGCTCGACAATGCTCTGGCCGCGCTCGATAAATCCGCCGCCCATTACAACCAGGCGCGCGCGCAGGCTCTCGGAAGTACGCTGTCGGCGGAGCGCCTGAAATCCCTGAATGAGGAACTCACACAGGCGGCGAGAAAGTTGACGGCTGAACAGGGTCTTCCGCGCCGTCCCTGGATGCGGAACCTGATCTACGCTCCGGGCTGGTACACGGGCTACGACGCGAAGACGCTGCCGGGAGTCCGGGAGGCCATCGAGCAACGCCGCTATCCGGAGGCCAATGCCCAGATTGCGCTGGTGGGCCATGCGATCGAGAACGAAGCGGCATATGTCGAACATCTGGCCGTCGAATTGGACAGTGCATCGAGCGGTTCACGCGTCGCGCGGAGAAATTGAGACCGCAGCAGGCTGACGCGAATGACCTGTTCAGGAGTGACGGCGGGTGTCGCCCACGGCTTCGAGGTCGATCTGTTTCCAGTCGCCGCGTTCAATGCCCGCGCGAATCTGTTTCGGCGTCCATCCCTTTCGGGTCATCCGGTATGCATAGAAGCCTTCTTTTGCGCAGACGTCGCATTCGGCCCCGTGCAGGCCTTCAAAGCAGCTACGAAGGCTGGTGTGGCCCAGCGCCCGATCGCAGCGGCAATAGCAGGGAAGCTGATACAGCACCTTGGGGATACGCGCGGCGTCCTGGTACACCTTTACCTGCCAGGGCAGCTTGAAGTTGGGCCCGGTGAGCTGCGCTCCATGCAGTATGGGCGGCTCGACCGTGGTCTTGGCGGGAGCAGCCGCATGGAATGCAGGCAGATCGACTGCGGGATCTGTCCATTGCGCGTTTGCCGCCATGCAGACGATGGCTATGGCGAAGGTCATCCAGAAACGAGTTCGCATACGATCTCCCAAATTGAGGAACACTTAAATTGTACGACCCGACAGGCCGGATAGCAGGGAGCCGGACTGTAGAGAAAAATGTGAAATCCTCATCGTTGGCAGGGGATCATTCCTCATCCAAGGGTTCAGGGAGAAGCTTGGAATTTCATGAGACGTATGACGACAGTAATCGGATGCCTTACTCCTCCTGTATCGGCGGCTCGGGAACGTTTCCAGAGAGAGGCAAAGATTCAAACTCGACTAGGGTAAGCTCGATGCCGAGCCGCCATTCCAGCGCGCAACTTCGCCGCTGGCTGAAGTAAACTCATTAAGATCGAGCCTGTCGATATTTCTTATGCTGGATTATCGTTCTCTTCCAGATTTAGTGGCGTTGACCATTCTCGTCCTCGTCTTCGGGTCGATCCTGCGGCGCAGTGTGGGGGGCCGGCACCCCGCGTGGTTGCTGGGGTGGGTCTTTGTCCTGCTGCATTTCGCGGTGCGGCTGTTTGGAGGCAGACCCGGCGCGCTGCAATCGATCGTTTATTGCTTGTCCGCCATCACGCTGGAGCTTGCCGGCGCCTCGTTCATCTATGCCGCAGGCGGCGGCAGATGCACCCGGCGGCTACGATGGATCGCGAGTACGGGACTTGTGGCGACGGTGCTCTACATCGTCCTTGATTCGATAAATGTTTCCTGGGTCGGCTATTACTATGCAGCTTCAGCCCTGCTGGCTGCATCCGCTCTCGCCGTTTTAGCTCCCGATCCGGAACGCCCTGCCAGCGAGCGAAACACTTATCTGATATGGGGGATGCTATTGGCCGTGGCGCTGGCAGGGCTGGCGTGGCGAGGTCAACAGGACTATGGACCGTACTGCATGTTTTTCGTGGTTTATCTGCTGGCGGGCATTCAATATTGGAAAAATTTTCCAGACCGAACGACCGGCGCTCTAACGGCTGTCGGGGGGTTCGTGGCATGGGCGTTCGTGTTCCCGGTGGCAATCACGCTGGCACTTTTAAGGCCCGATATTCATATCCAAGGGTCGGTTTGGAACATTCCGAAATACATTGTCGCGATCGGGATTCTGTTGACTTTGCTGGAAGAGGAAATCAGCCGCACCCAGCATCTCGCGCTCCACGACCCTTTGACAGGTCTGCCCAATCGCCGCCTGATGGAGGATCGGTTGACGAAGGCCGTGGAGAGGGCGGAGCGGAACGAAGCCAGGGTGGCCGTCCTGTTGATAGATCTGGACAGCTTTAAGCAGATCAATGACACCCATGGGCACGCGATTGGGGACGAAGTGCTGCGGGTGGTGGCCACGCGGCTTCAGATGCGCGTGCGTAAGGCCGATACCATTGCACGGGCCGGCGGGGACGAGTTTCTGGTGGTCGTCTCGGACTTGCTCCAACCCCATGGGGCGGAGGTTTTAGCGACGAAACTGATGGCGGACCTGAATGAGCCAATCGTCCTGGGAGATGCAAGTTTACGCGCCTGCGCCAGCATCGGTGTCGCAATCTATCCAGAAGACGGGCAAACTGCGCAGGCGCTTTGTGAAAAGGCGGACGCTGCCATGTATGAGAAAAAACGGCGGCCCCGATGAAATTGCGGAGTTCTGTTGTCGAGATATTGATCAGCTCAGGTAGGATTTGAAACGGAGCATGCGTTAAGGGCAAAAAAGACGGCACGAACGGTATTTTGCTCGTGCCGGGAGGCCAGTGACGCAACTTGCAGGGATGGAGCGCCGGTTGAGAAGCTGCGGTGCAAACATCATCCCTTCACATTCATATGATGACACAAATATGCTGGAGATGCGAGGAATAATCATTATTTTTCATATATTTTTCGTAGTTGCCATACCAAATGTCATAGAAATGGACCTGCCGGAATGCGCAATGGAAAGTCTTACGGAGAGAAAGTTCAGCAATTAAATGTTGTAGTTAAAAGACTTCGTAATTTGACGCTTTGAGCGGCGGATCCCGGGACGTGTTCTAAGTTCCAGCGTATTTCCAACGTGTACGAGAGGAGTGCCAATATGAAATTTCGAAGGAGCAGGAAGCCTGAAGTTGCCGAAGAAGCCTGGAAACCAGAGGACGAATCGCCGGAACTTGAGCCGAGCCCGCGTGAGATGGGACGAGGACGCTGGTCTACTGCCTTTCTCATCGTAGGCTCGGCCCTGATGGGCGCAACTGCCCTGGCTTTATGGAACCGTCGCATGATTGAGACCATGCGCGCGCAGATTCAGGCGCAATCCAAACTGGCCGTTCCGCCCTACTCGACGGACGACGAGATTTTCTAGCTGGCTGCAGGATCGAGGTCTACCGCTGGCGCAAACAGCATGAGAACCTTCCCCGGTGGCGGCGGGCGGGAATGATAGCTGCGCGAGTTGCAGGTGAACGGACCCTGGAAAGAATCGCGGGTAGATAGTTTTCAACCGAAGCGGACGAGATTTCAACAGTTAGCAGCTTGCAGGCCGGCCCGAACGCGTGTACTCTCAGTTTTGGGCGAAGTGATTCCGCAAGCCCCATCTAGAGCAGACCAGCCTGAGACACGGCCTTTTGTTCGTACTGCTATCCATTGAGATTGCACAGATGATCTGCTACTTCTGATCTGCTACTTCCTTTGATCCGCTTTTGTTAAAGCGGCAGGAAGCGCGATGAAAAATGCCGTTGCGAAGTAAGTTCGCGGAAGGCAAGCGGGAGCGGGAACAGAAGCGTTTGAATCGATTGCAGGGCGCCAATGAGCGGGCAAGAGATTGAAATGAATTGTTCCAGGTTGACATAAGTAGCTAAGGGTTGACATAAGTAGCTAATATTTGATACTCTGGTTTGGTCGCGCAAAAAACAGAAAGCAATGCTGAAACGCAAAGTTTTCGCTTGCAGGAAGCGCGCAAAGTTCGAGGACCTGCCGGAAACTCCGGCAGCTCGATCCCAAAAGAAATCGCTCAGGCGAAGCTTCTTAAGGATCTTTGACAATTGGTTGAATATGCCAGTCGTGAGATGACGATGAAGTCGTGGTTTAGTCATTCTCACTAGTTATAAACTTCGCGGCCTTTCGAGCGCCGCGGGGTGAGCATCTTGCTCTTCGACCTCCGTCGAATCAAGATGCGTCAGGTTACAAACGAGAGTTTGATCCTGGCTCAGAATCAACGCTGGCGGCGTGCCTAACACATGCAAGTCGAACGAGAAAGGGGAGCAATCCCTGAGTAAAGTGGCGCACGGGTGAGTAACACGTGACTAACCTACCTTTTCGTGGGGGATAACCTAGGGAAACCTGGGCTAATACCGCATAATACCTACGGGTCAAAGCAGCAATGCGCGGATAGAGGGGGTCGCGGTCGATTAGTTAGTTGGCAGGGTAATGGCCTACCAAGACAGTGATCGATATCCGGCCTGAGAGGGCGCACGGACACACTGGAACTGAAACACGGTCCAGACTCCTACGGGAGGCAGCAGTGGGGAATTTTGCGCAATGGGGGAAACCCTGACGCAGCAACGCCGCGTGGAGGATGAAGTCCCTTGGGACGTAAACTCCTTTCGATCGGGACGATAATGACGGTACCGGAAGAAGAAGCCCCGGCTAACTTCGTGCCAGCAGCCGCGGTAATACGAGGGGGGCAAGCGTTGTTCGGAATTATTGGGCGTAAAGGGTGCGTAGGTGGTTCGGCAAGTCTTGTGTGAAATCTTCAGGCTCAACTTGAAGTCTGCACAAGAAACTGCCGGGCTTGAGTATGGGAGAGGTGAGTGGAATTTCCGGTGTAGCGGTGAAATGCGTAGATATCGGAAGGAACACCTGTGGCGAAAGCGGCTCACTGGACCATTACTGACACTGAGGCACGAAAGCTAGGGGAGCAAACAGGATTAGATACCCTGGTAGTCCTAGCCCTAAACGATGATCGCTTGGTGTGGCGGGTATCCAACCCTGCCGTGCCGAAGCTAACGCGTTAAGCGATCCGCCTGGGGAGTACGGTCGCAAGGCTGAAACTCAAAGGAATTGACGGGGGCCCGCACAAGCGGTGGAGCATGTGGTTTAATTCGACGCAACGCGAAGAACCTTACCTGGGCTCGAAATGTAGTGGACCGGGGTAGAAATATCCCTTCCTAGCAATAGGCCGCTATATAGGTGCTGCATGGCTGTCGTCAGCTCGTGTCGTGAGATGTTGGGTTAAGTCCCGCAACGAGCGCAACCCTTATCTCCAGTTGCCATCATTCAGTTGGGCACTCTGGCGAAACCGCCTCGGATAACGGGGAGGAAGGTGGGGATGACGTCAAGTCCTCATGGCCTTTATGTCCAGGGCTACACACGTGCTACAATGGCCGGTATAAACCGCTGCAAACCCGCGAGGGGGAGCTAATCGGAAAAAGCCGGCCTCAGTTCGGATCGCAGTCTGCAACTCGACTGCGTGAAGCTGGAATCGCTAGTAATCGCAGATCAGAATGCTGCGGTGAATACGTTCCCGGGCCTTGTACACACCGCCCGTCAAATCACGAAAGTGGGTTGCACTAGAAGCCGGTGCGCTAACCGCAAGGGAGCAGCCGTCCAAGGTGTGATTCATGATTGGGGTTAAGTCGTAACAAGGTAGCCGTAGGAGAACCTGCGGCTGGATCACCTCCTTTCTAATAGAGAACGTCATGGCACGCTCTCACTTCCGCGATTGCGGACTGCCTCTTAAATTATTTAAGGGCAGCGTGAGCGCGATGTTGTCATGTACCCCTTCACGAATGTTCCTGACAGGAGTGAAGGGAGCTTGAACTAAGCCCTCTATTCTTCACGAAATCAACAACGATGGTCAGAAGCGGCGTAGCTGCTTCGCATATTCAGCCAAGTCCTCGAAGGATTCACTCCAGAACGAGTTTCGAGTACGGGAATCCGCATCTGAGTTTCTGCGGAAATCGCACGATTCAATGTGGGCCTGTAGCTCAGTTGGTTAGAGCGCACCCCTGATAAGGGTGAGGTCGGTAGTTCGAATCTACCCAGGCCCACCACGTTTCATGGGGCTGTAGCTCAGCTGGGAGAGCACCTGCTTTGCAAGCAGGGGGTCAGCGGTTCGATCCCGCTCAGCTCCACCAAGTTTTTATCAAGCGGATTCGGCCAGAAGCTGGATGCTTATAGCTCTCCAATGAGCTAAGCAAGTATCCAGCTTCGGGCTAGTCCGTCAATGGATGAACCGGATGCGTCTCAGGACGCAGCGCTCCACAAAAGCGTCGAAGATATTTGACAACAGGATAGATTGGGTAGTTGTAACTACAAGGCTGAGCAGCATTTTGGCGTCGAAATCGCATTTCGAGTTTCGAACGTCAAAGTACAGCTGAGTTGAGTGTCTTTAGATATCAGGGTGTGACGCACGGTTGCGAAATGCAGGCGGTGCCGTCACCAGGCGAATAACAGAAACTAGCGCGATCGCAGCGAATTCGCTGTGTGAAGTTAGTTTTATGGTCAAGCTACTAAGGGCGCACGGTGGATGCCTTGGCAGAAACAGGCGATGAAGGACGTGGTCAGCTGCGATAAGCTCCGGGGAGCCGCAAACAGGCGTTATATCCGGAGATCTCCGAATGGGGAAACCCACGGCGGCAAAACCGCCGTACGGCCCGCTGAATTCATAGGCGGGTACGAGCGAACCCAGGGAAGTGAACCATCTCAGTACCTGGAGGAAAAGAAAGAAATCTCGATTCCGAAAGTAGTGGCGAGCGAAATCGGAACAGCCCAAACCCGTTGCATTTCGGTGCGGCGGGGGTTGTAGGGTCCGCAACAGTAGAGTTACCAATCCAGCCATTAGCCGAATCCTCTGGAAAGGGGATCCATAGAGCGTGACAGGCGCGTAGGCGAAAATGGACTGGACTCGAAGCGGATACCTGAGTAAGGCGGGGCACGTGAAACCCTGCTTGAATCCACGGGGACCATCCCGTAAGGCTAAATACTTGTTTCTGACCGATAGTGAACCAGTACCGTGAGGGAAAGGTGAAAAGTACCCCTGCGAGGGGAGTGAAAAGTACCTGAAACCGTGTGCCTACAAGCAGTGGGAGGGCTATGCTCCGTAAGGAGAATGCCTGACCGCGTGCCTATTGCATAATGAGCCGGCTAGTTATTCTTGTCAGCAAGGTTAAGCGTGAGCGAGCCGCAGCGAAAGCGAGTCTGAATAGGGCGTTCAGTTGGCAGGAATAGACGTGAAGCGGGATGATCTACCCTTGGCCAGGTTGAAGGTGGGGTAACACCCACTGGAGGACCGAACCGGTGTTTGTTGAAAAAAGCTCGGATGAGCTGAGGGTAGGGGTGAAAGGCTAATCAAATTCCGTGATAGCTCGTTCTCTCCGAAATAGCTTTAGGGCTAGCCTCGGATGATTTGCGACGGTGGTAGAGAGATGGATGGACTAGGGGGCTTTCCGGCTTACCGAATCCAACCAAACTGCGAATGCCGTTGACAACCAGTCCGGGAGTCAGACAGTGGGGGCTAAGCTTCATTGTCGAGAGGGAAACAGCCCAGACCGCCTGCTAAGGTCCCCAAATTACAGTTAAGTGGGAAAGGAAGTCGGAACGCCCAGACAGCCAGGAGGTTGGCTTAGAAGCAGCCATCCTTTAAAGAAAGCGTAATAGCTCACTGGTCAAGCGGTCCGGTGCCGACAATATAACGGGGCTAAAACTGTATACCGAAGCAGCGGATGCACACCTATGGTGTGCGTGGTAGGAGAGCATTCTCAAGCGCGTGAAGTCAGACCGAAAGGACTGGTGGATGTGTGAGAAGAGACCCTGCCGGCATAAGTAGCGATAACGGAGGTGAGAACCCTCCGCGCCGAAAGTCTAAGGTTTCCTGAGGAAGGTTAATCCGCTCAGGGTTAGGCGGTCCCTAAGACGAGGCCGAAAGGCGTAGTCGATGGACATCCGGTTAATATTCCGGACCTCCCATGATTTCGTTATACGAAGGGGTGACGCAGAAGGATACGCAGGACCCTCTATGGCTATAGGGTTCGATGCGCGGAAGGTGGTTCGACCAGGCAAATCCGGGCGAGCATAACACTGAGGCGCAAAGCAGTAGGCCGAATGGCCGAAAGCTGCCGATTCCACGCTGCCAAGAAAATCCTCTAAGGAGAGATCAGGGGAACCGTACCACAAACCGACACAGGTAGACGAGGAGAATATCCAAAGGCGCTCGAGTGAAGGCTTCTTAAGGAACTCGGCAAATTAAACCCGTAACTTCGGGAGAAGGGTTGCCCCACTAGCGTGAAAGCGCGAAGGGGTCGCAGTGAATTGCGTACGGCGACTGTTTAACAAAAACACAGGTCTCTGCAAAGTCGAAAACGACGTATAGGGGCTGACTCCTGCCCGGTGCCGGAAGGTTAAAAGGAGGGGTTAGCCGCAAGGCGAAGCTCTGAATTGAAGCCCCGGTGAACGGCGGCCGTAACTATAACGGTCCTAAGGTAGCGAAATTCCTTGTCGGGTAAGTTCCGACCTGCACGAATGGAGTAACGATCGTACGACTGTCTTAAGGAGTTGCTCGGCGAACTTGTAGTACCGGTGAAGATGCCGGTTACCCGCAGCTAGACGGAAAGACCCCGTGCACCTTTACTATACCTTTACTATGAATTATGGTTCTTGCTGCGCAGAATAGGTGGGAGGCTTTGATCCCGGACTCTTGGGTTCGGAGGAGCCAACTGTGAGATACCACCCTGCGAGTGCTGTGATTCTAACCTGCTTCCGTAATCCGGAAGAGGGACATAGTAAGGCGGGTAGTTTGACTGGGGCGGTCGCCTCCTAAATTGTAACGGAGGCGCGCGAAGCTACACTCAGACTGTTTGGAAATCAGTCGTCGAGTGCAAAGGCATAAGTGTGGTTAACTGTGAGACCTACAAGTCGAGCAGATGCGAAAGCAGGCCTTAGTGATCCGGTGGTTCTGTATGGAAGGGCCATCGCTCAACGGATAAAAGGTACGCCGGGGATAACAGGCTGATCATTGCCAAGAGTTCATATCGACGCAATGGTTTGGCACCTCGATGTCGGCTCATCGCATCCTGGAGCTGTAGAAGGTTCCAAGGGTTAGGCTGTTCGCCTATTAAAGCGGTACGTGAGCTGGGTTCAGAACGTCGCGAGACAGTTCGGTCCCTATCTGCTGTGGGCGTAGGAGATTTGAAGAGGGCTGTCCTTAGTACGAGAGGACCGGGATGGACGAACCTCTTGTGTTCCAGTTGTCCTGCCAAGGGCACGGCTGGGTAGCGAAGTTCGGTTGTGATAACCGCTGAATGCATATAAGCGGGAAGCACGCTCTAAGATGAGATCTCCCAACCCAAAAGGGAAATGAAGGGCCCAGGAAGACCACCTGGTTGATAGGCTGGAGGTGGAAGCGCCGTAATGCGTGCAGCTTACCAGTACTAATCGCCCGTTCGGCTTGACCATAAGATTAACTTCGCACAGAATTCGCATTTGAATTCTTGCTGAAGATACTCAACGGTAAGCCATGTAGTTCGAATTACCCCAATCTATCCTGTTGTGAAACATCATCGATGCTTGATGTTTTGACAATTTGCCGGTGAATATACTGCGAGGGCAACACCCGTTCCCATCCCGAACACGGAAGTAAAGTCTCGCTGGGCCGATGGTACTGCATTTTTGAGTGTGGGAGATTAGGTGATTGCCGGCATTATTCTTCAAAGAAAAGCCACCCTTCGCGGTGGCTTTTCTGTTTGCGAGCCGTGGGAATTGAAGCGGGTGCACCATGTGCGCGAAGCTCACTTGGGTCGTTTCCGGAACACCGGGGTGCCCCATGTCTCGCCTCTGAGACATGGATTCATACACAGGAGCAAGCCGAACGGGGCCCCGTTCTCCTCAATGCCCGAACATCAAACGCGATAGCTTGCCGGAGCATCTCACAATCGAATTTTGCCGAATCCGCAAGGGCCGAAAGCAGGGAAGCCGTAGTTTCCCACTGGACACACGCAGCATTCCTGGTTAATCTCACCGGATATGATCCACTTACTTCTCATCTGGTTTCTCAGCGCTCTTGCATTGCTGATCGTCGCCTACGTCGTCCCAGGGTTTGAGCTCGCTGGGATCGGAAGCGCGCTGATCGCCTCGATCGTCGTCGGATTCCTGAACGCCACCATCGGATTCCTGCTCAAACTCCTCACATTCCCGATCAGCATCCTGACGCTCGGCCTTTTCTTCCTTGTCATCAACGCGATCATTCTACTGCTCGCCAGCGCCTTCGTTCCCGGCTTCCATATCCGAGGTTTTTTTGCGGCATTTCTTGGCGCGATCGTCCTCATGCTCGTCCGCCTCGTCTTCCGGCTCGTGATAAATGCTTGATCGGCGAAATGTTTATTTCCCCAATTCATCGCCCGTCGTTCCGACCGGATCTGGCGGTTCTGAAGATTCTGGCCATATTGTTATCCTGAAGACTGTGAATGCGGTTTCGCTATCCGTTGTCTGGGGGCGGTAGCCGCTCGCTTCGGGTTCGAGGAGTTTTAAATTGAAAATTCTTGCCGTCATTCGCCAATTTGCAATAGCCGCACTCATTCTTAGTGCTGCAACGCCGGTCCTACATGGTCAAGACTCCAGCTCCCATGTGCTCCGAGCAACTGCATATAATTCCCACTTTCCCGCAGCTGCGAAGCCCGGGGAAGCATTCAACGGCATGGGCGTGTCCAGCGACGGCACCATCTACTACGTGCTTTCATCCGCCGAGTACAACATTCCCGGCCAGATGTACTCCTTCGATCCGAAGACCAAGGCAGTCACCCATATTGCGGATCTAAACAGCGCCGTCGGTCAAGGCAATATCAAAGCGGTCGCCCAGGGGAAGAGCCACGTAAACTTCGTCGAATCGAACGGCAAGCTCTACTTCTCCACCCATCTCGGCTACTACAACAAGGCAAGCGGGGTGGAAAGGACAGCATCCGTTCCCGCCGGCTATCTCCCCTATCCTGGCGGACATTTTCTCTCTTACGACATCAAGACGAGAAAGTTCACGAATCTCGCGACTGCACCCGGCGGCCAAGGAATTATCGCCATGAACATGGATGTGCGGCGTGGTCGTTTGTATGGCATAACGTGGCCAGCCGGTGACTTCTTGAGCTACGACTTGAAGACGAGGAAATTGAAAGATTTTGGAACAGCTTTTCATGGCGGAGAGCTCGGCACTTTAGGGAGCACCTATCGAGCAATTTGCCGACGGATAGTCGTTGATCCACTGGACGGCTCGGCTTATTTCACTACAGGAGATGGAACCATCCATCGTTACGACTACAACGCAGACAAAGTGGATGCCGTCGCCGGCGTCAATCTCAGAAAAGACTATTTCGGCTCGATGAATCCTTCGGAGCATGGCATGGCCTACAACTGGCGGGCAGCGGTCTGGGTTCCATCGGAACACTCTATTTATGGTGTGAATGGCCGATCGGGATATTTGTTCCGCTTTGATCCCAGTAGTCACTCTGTTGAGATTGTGGAACGGCTAGCGTCTGAACCGTTGAAGAAAACCGGAATGTTCGATAAATCCGAATATGGATATCTTGGCCTTGCTCTCGGAGCGGACGGACACACGCTGTATTACCTGACCGGGGCTCCCCTAAGTGATAACAACAAGGGCGGTAAGAAAATGCACTATCATAAGGAGGGGACCCACCTTATCACGTACGATATTTCAGATCGGAAGTATGTGGACCATGGCTTAATTGTGCTGGATAATGGCCATCCCATAGGTTCTCCGCAAAGCCTTGTAGTTGGTTTGGATGGAACCGTGTACACGCTGTCTTACGTTGTCGAAGATGGAAAAAGCGGGATTGAGCTAATCGGCTTTCATCCGTAAAGATTAATCTTAATCCCGGTTGATGGAGCCACCTCTATACGTATTTTTCGAAGCTCAGTCGGACCTCTTCGATCATTCCATCGCCAACATTCTTCCAAACCTCGTCGTTGAATATTTCGACTTCGATGGGTCCGCTATATCCGGCTGCTTCGACTGCCTGCCGCAAGCGGCGCAATTCGATCACGCCTGTACCCATCATTGCCCGGCCCATTAGAATTCCCGGCAGCGGCACCGGCCAGTCCGAAACGTGGAACCCGGCGATGCGGCCTTTTGCTCGGTCGATCTCGCGCCATATCTCGGGATCCCACCATAGATGAAAGACATCAACAATCACGCCCACTGACGGGTGATGGAAATGCTCGGCGAGATCGTTTGCCTGTTTCATCGTGACAATCACGGAGCGCTCCGCCGCGTACATGGGATGTAGCGGCTCGATCCCGATTACGACGCCAGCTTTCTCCGCCGCCGGGATCATCTCCGCAATTCCATCCAGAAATGTCCGGCGAGCATCGTCCAGTGTCTGCCCTTCGGCCGGTCCGGCGACGATGACCAGCACCGGCGCTGCCAGAGCCGCCGCCTCCTCAATGGCTCGAAGATTATCGGCAATCCGCTCACGGCGTTCCTCGGCGGTCGGTGCAGAAAACCGGCCGCCTCTGCACAGACTTGAAACACGCAGGCCCGCATTGCGAATCAGGGAAGCGGACTTGACTGCATCGCCGTCCAATTTGTGCCGCCACGCGCCAATGTAGGAAATCCCATGACGTTCACAGGCAGCAACGGTTTGCTCCATCGACCATGGGTCTGTCGTGATCTGATTCAGGCTCAACCGCTCCAGCAAGCTCATGCGGCCCCCGAGAGAGAGAGTACGTTGCGCATCCGCTCCAACGCCAAGTCGGGATCGCGCAGCAACGCGGCTTTATCGGCGAGAACGAACAGCTCACATAAATGGGCAATCGATCTCGCTGCTTCGAGGCCCCCGATCATGCGGAAGTGTTTCTGAAAGCCATTCAGAAAAGCCAGGAAAACGACTCCGGTTTTGTAGTAGTAGATCGGAGCTGCGAATATGTGGCGCGACAACGGAATCGTAGGTTGCAGAAGCCTGTGGTACTGCTCCATCTCTCCGCGATCCAATGCGGCAAGGGCAGACGCGGCAGCCGGTGCGATGGGATCGAAAATACCCAGCAGCGCATGACTGTGTCCTTCTTTATCGCCGGCAATCAAACGGTCGTAGTTGAAATCGTCGCCGGTGTACATGCAGACCCCAGCGGGCAGCTTGTTGCGCATTTTGATTTCAAGTTCCGCATCCAGCAATGATATTTTGATGCCATCTATTTTCGATGGATGGCTGCGAATGATATTGAGGCAATTGTCCATTGCCTCGGAGATTGTTTTTCCTCCCCAATAACCATCCAGCGCCGGATCGAACATAGGCCCCAGCCAATGCAGGATGACAGGTTCTCGCGCCTGGCGGAGAATCTCCGAATATACATGCGCGTAGTCTTCCGGATTGCGCGCCACGCGCGCCAGCGCTCGGCTTGCCATCAGAATAATCCGGCTGCCTGCCGCTTCGATAGCTGCGCATTGCTCCAGATACGCATTTGTAACCGCTTGTAACGTTACATTCTCCGTTTCAGACAATTGGTCCGTACCGGCTCCGCCGGCGATCTTCGCATTCCTGCTTTTCGCCGCGCGGACACTCCGCTGAATCAGTTCCAGCGCCTGCGGCCAATCCAACCCCATGCCGCGCTGCGCTGTGTCCATTGCCTCTGCAACTCCGAAGCCGAGCGACCACAGATATTCGCGATATGCGAGCGTTGCATCCCAATCGATCGCGGGATGGGTCATTGGTTGACGGGTCCGCAACGGGTCGACAACGACATGCGCCGCAGCAAACGCGACGCGCTTTTCAAAATACATCTGCGCGGGAATATTTAGAGAGCTTCCGCTCAAGGTGTGGTCGTAAAGGGAGCCATCGGCACGCACGAGCCTTACAGTTTGCGCCACTTCTATGCCTCCAAGACCGGAACATCCAGCCAGCGGCGTTCCCGCCACGACTGAATGCCCAACTCCGCGAGCTGTACTCCGCGCGCACCCTCAAGAAAGTCGTGGGGAAAAGGCGCATCCTCGACAACGTGGCGAAGGAAGAGTTCCCATTGCACTTTAAATCCATTGTCGAAGGTCATGTTGTCCGGGACGTCCTGCCAGCTTTCACGGAAATCAATCGGATTGGGAACGTCAGGGTTCCAGACCGGACGCGGAGTGTTCACGCGATGCTGCGTCTTGCATTCCCGCAGGCCGGCGACGGCGCTTCCAAGAGTGCCATCCACCTGCATGCTGAAAAGCTCATCGCGATACACGCGGAATGCCCACGATGAATTGATCTGAGCGACGATTCCGCCTTCAAGTTGAAATGTGCCGTATGCTGTATCGTCGGCCGTGCAGGTATAAGGCTTGCCCTGCTCGTCGACCCGCCGGTCAATAGCGGTTCCGCCGAGGCATTGCACCGCTCGCACAGCCCCGAAAGTGTGGTCCAGCACATAGCGCCAATGGCAGAACATGTCGACGATGATCCCGCCATCGTCTTCCTTGCGGTAGTTCCAGGAAGGGCGTTGCGCCGGTTGCCAGTCTCCTTCAAATACCCAATAGCCGAACTCGCCGCGGACCGATAAAATCTTTCCGAAAAAGCCGCTGTCGATCAGCCGTTTCAGCTTGCGGATCCCGGGCAGAAATAGTTTGTCCTGCACCACCCCGGCCTTGATGCCCGCGGCCTTTGCCTTAGCCGCCAGCGACAGCGCGACTGTCGAATCGACCGCTAGCGGCTTTTCGCAATAGATATGTTTGCCCGCTTTGATCGCCGCTTCAACACTGGGCGCGCGCAGCGCAGTCAACTGCGCGTCAAAGTAAATTGCGTCGTTCGGATCGGCCAGCGCTTTATTCAAATCTGTCGTCCAACGTGTAACGCCATGTTCCTTTGCGATCAACTCTAATTTCCCAGCGTTGCGTCCCACAAGGATTGGGTCAGGCATCAGCCGAGATCCATCGGCGAGTTCGACTCCGCCCTGCGCACGAATCGCGAGAATGGACCGCACCAGATGCTGGTTGAGACCCATGCGCCCCGTGACGCCATTCATGATGATGCCAATTCGTTGTTCTTTCATCGTCTCTCCCGAACGAAATGATTTGTTACATGCCGAACCGCGCAATCACCATTCCCACAAAGCAGTGATCCGCTGCGACACAAGGAATTTAGTCGATTGCTACGGGGAATATCCAGTGTAACGCAGTGCCTTTCGGCGATTACACGCCCACAGGGAACGGCTTGGGAGACGACTCTTCGGGATTGGCGACACCCACGCGAAAGCGCTCAAACGCGCCCTGCAGCAGGCTCAACAAGGCGGTGTATCCGTAGCCGAATACAAACAGGAACAAGAATGGAATCGTAATGTAGTTTCCGTTCGCCACGGCATACCAGATCGTCAACGCGAAATAGGCGCTGATCAGCAACTCAATCCAGGGAAGAAAGCCCAGCCGCTTGCGATACTTTATTGCTTGCGACCTTTCGCCGCGTTTCTCAACGCGGTATTTCGGCGTCCGTTTAAAGCTGCTCTTGATTCCGAAAAGCGCTTCCATTACAGCTTTGGAGTTGGTCAATGTGAGCCCAATGCCGCCCAGCGCCATGACAAAAGGTAGATAGAGGAGCGCGCGATACCATTTGCCTGGAAACAATTCTTTCTGCGACACCAGGTAAAAGGAGGAGACCGAGCAGGTCGATGCCAGAAACAGCGGGAGATCGATCAGCAGCATCTGAAACCATCCCTGATAAAAGCGGATGATCATCACCGGCATCAGCACGATCGAAAGCAGCACCATCAGCGGGTAACTGATGTTGGCTGTCAGATGATAGAAGGCCTCCAGCTTGATGTGAAACGGAAGGTCGGCGCGAAAAATCCGCGGCAGAATTTTCTTCGATGTCTGGATCAGCCCCTTGGCCCAGCGCGCCTGCTGTATTTTGAACGCCGTCATCTCGATCGGCAGCTCTGCCGGACAAACCACGTCCTGAAGATACTTGAAATGCCAGCCCTTCAGCTGCGCCCTGTAGCTGAGGTCGGTGTCTTCCGTAAGCGTGTCGTGCTGCCAGCCGCCGGCTTGATCGATTGCAATCCGGCGCCACATTCCCGCAGTCCCGTTGAAGTTGAAAAACACGTTTGCACGGGAGCGGCCGCCATGCTCCAGCACGAAGTGTCCATCCAGAAGAATCGCCGATACCTGAGTCAGGAAACTGTAGTCGCGATTGAGATGCGTCCAGCGCGTCTGCACCATGCCCACGCCCGGATCTGCAAGGTGATGGACGACGCGCATGATCCAATCGCGCGGCGGAATAAAGTCAGCATCGAAGATGGCGACCAGCTCGCCTTTCGCTGTCTTCAACCCGTGGTCGAGCGCGCCCGCCTTGTAGCCATAGCGGTTAGTACGGTGGATGTAGACGATCGGCTGCGGCTCACCGTCATATCCCGCGCGATAGCGCTCGACGATAGACGACGCCACTTGCCGAGTCTCGTCGGTGGAGTCGTCGAGCACCTGGATTTCCAGCCGGTCGCGGGGATAATCGAGGTTGCAGACGGCTTCGATCAGCCGGTCCACCACATACTGCTCGTTATAAATGGGCAGCTGAATGGTGATGAAAGGCAGATCGGCGAATTGCATCGGCGGCTGATGGGTCGCATTTTTTCTGTGGCGATAGTACAGCCACACCAACTGATATCGATGCAGGCCATAGAAGGCCAGGACCAGCATCAGCACAAAGTAAGGCGTCAGCAGCGAGGCATCGAACCAGTTGAAGCTGTAGAGCGGGGCGAATATCTGATGAGCGACCCACTGCTCATGGAAAAAATGCAGCAGGGCATTTTGGGGCGCAAGCAGCGTCAGGCCAAGATTCGCGGTGGAGCAGGAGACCGCCAGAAGAGATTCGGCGGGGGCAAATGGCATAGCAGTAAATGTGCCTCCGGGCAGTCGTGCTGTGAAAATATCATTGTACGTTGTGGGCTGCGGCGAAAACTCAGCAGGGTGCCCTGAGCTTGTCGAAAGCATGCCCTGAGCGAGCCGAGGGCGAGTCGAATGGGGATCTTTTTCTGAGACCTGGGTGAATATGCGCCCGAGTCGAAACGCATTCTGTAGAATGACGCGCATGATCGCATTTACGCCCAGTACGATCGCAGCCCTCGTCATCGCGGCAAGTTTTGCCGCCGGTCTCAACGTGTATGCCACGGTAATGACGCTCGGCCTGCTGGCGCATGGGCATTGGGTAGTTTTGCCGTCAGGCCTTGAAGTTCTCGGCAACTGGTGGGTCATTGCTGCCAGCGGCGTAATGTTCGCCCTCGAATTCGTTGCGGACAAAATCCCCGGCGTGGACATGGTTTGGAACGCGCTGCATACATTTATCCGTGTGCCGGTCGCCGGGCTGCTCGCGTATCGAGCCACCGCGCATCTTTCGCCCCAGATGCAATTGCTGGGCACGCTGGCTGGAGCGCTGATTGCCATGGCGGCGCATGGATCAAAAACTGCCGTGCGTGCGGTGGTCACGCCAAGTCCGGAGCCGGTTTCCAATATTGCGTTGAGCAGTAGTGAAGATGCAGTTGCAATCGGCCTGACATGGCTGGTGACGCGGCATCCCTGGACCGCTGCGGGAATCGCCCTAGCGCTCACTGTATTGGCTGTGCTGATGACACGATGGACGGTAAGAACACTGCGGCGATCATGGAGAAGAATGCGAACTGCTTGAGTTCCCGGCTAAGCTGGATTCCTAGCTGCATAGAAGGACGTCAGCAGTCGAACCCGCCGCAATTCCCATAGGACGGCGAGACCAGCCTGCTCGCGGTAAGCGGCTGAAAAAAGCACATTCGCATCCAGGAAAACTCGAATGTCAGGCGTCGGCGATGCAAAGATGCAGAATAAAATGGCTTCAACCTCGGCGGATCAGGTGAGAAGAATGATTGTCCACGCAAGCAAGATCGCCGCATATGCATTGATAAGGAGGGTTCGAATCCAATGCGTTCTCAGTATTTTTACAAGGTACGGACTCCCTGAACCAAGCGGGTCATTCGCAAGCCGCGCCTGCCAGCGTCCCCAGAAAATTGCTGTTAGAACGATGGATAGCACCTGGCACAGGAGTGCGCCCCAGATTCCCCAGAGTGGCGACCCTGCGGGGTGATACCAGATGAGCGCCACGCCGCCAAAAAATGCAACTCCAACGGGCGTAAGCACCCAGTACCGCAGCTTGCGCCAATGGACGCGCTGCACCTCACGGAAGCTCTCCGGATCGAGCAGCTCCCAGGATCGGAAGATGTCTACCTCATGTGCCCAGATGGCGCCGACGTTATAAAAAGCGAGCGCAAGATTGAGAAGAAGAAAGACGTTCGGATTCATAAGACGCTCAAATCCCAGGATGCCTCAATCCTGACTTGCCGCTAATTCAAGAACATCGTCCGATAGAGGGTGTCGCGCTGCACAGGCTTGAAGCCCGCATCGCGAATGATGTGGCGCAATTCTTCCTCCGTGGTGTGGTTGGATGTGCCTGCCGCTTTCACCACATTCTCTTCGAGCATTACCGAGCCAACGTCATTGCCGCCGAAACGCAGGCCCATCTGCAAAACCTTCAGACCCTGCGTCACCCAGCTGGACTGCACGTTTTCAATGTTGTCCAGATACAGCCGCGAGATGGCCAGCACTTTCAGATATTCGACGGAAGTTGCCTCATCCCATCCGCGCCCGCCGAGCGCCGTGTTGTTCGGCTGGAAGCTCCACGGGATGAACGCTGTGAAACCGCCCGTCTCCTCCTGCAGCCTGCGAATCGTTTCGAAATGATTCACGCGCTGCTCGAAGCTCTCGCCCACGCCGAACATCATCGTCGCTGTAGTGCGCATTCCCAGTTCGTGCGCGGTGCGATGCACCAGCACCCAATCTTCCGTGCCGCATTTCAGCCGGGCGATGCGATGCCGCACTTCGTCATCGAGAATCTCCGCGCCGCCCCCTGGAATGGAGTCCAGTCCGGCATCGCGCAGGCGCATGATCGTATCCCGCACGGAAAGTTCGCTGTATTCCGCGATCGCCAGAATTTCCGAAGCCGAAAAACAATGCAGCCAGATGGAAGGGAAGCGCTGCTTGATGCCACGCAGTAAACGCTCAAACCAGTCGATCTTCAAGTCGGGATGCAGGCCACCCTGCATCAGCACGCCGGTTCCACCCATCTCGACTGTTTCGCGGACCTTTTCATAAATGGTGTCGAAATCGAGAATGTATCCTTCCGCCGCGAGCTTGCCTTTCAGCGGGCGATAAAATGCGCAGAAGGTGCAATACTCCGTGCAGAAGTTCGTGTAATTGATGTTGCGGTCGATGATGTAGGTGACGACGCCTTCGGGATGCAGCTTGCGGCGCACCGCATTGGCTTCCATGCCAAGCCCGATCAGGTCGTCCGAGTGGAACGCGTCGAGAGCCTGTTGCCGCGTGATTCCCATGGCGCTATTTTACGCCGAAGCCGTCCGGAAAATGGATCGTTGCCAGACTTATGAAGGCGTTGGCTTGGAAGCTTGACCCTCGAGTGGCATCGAAACGTCTTTTCCGGATTCCGGCGTGGACAGGTCTTTCGGCGAAGTTCGCAATCGCGCCCGCTGGATATCTTCCGGGCTGGAAACGCCGAAGATTGAAATAAGACGGCCGAATAGGTTGATCATCGCGGGAGCCTGTGGTTTTCTAATTTTAACGCAGGTGCGAAATGCCTCCTCAAGTTCCGCCATCTAACGCAGGGAAGTATATAAACTTATGAAATTTTTTCCGTTCAAGCACTCCGCGATTTTCTCGTCGTTTCTCATCGCCGCCGGCCTGCTGTCCATCAGCCCGGCGACCCGAGCCCACGCAGCGGATGCCGCAGCGAAGCCCCAGCCGGATGTGCTGGTGTTTTCAAACGGCGACAAGCTGACGGGCAAACTGGACCATGAAGCCGATGGCACCGTGTTTTTCAAGAGCGATAACGCGGGGATGGTCCAGGTCCCATGGGATAAGCTCAAAGAACTCCGAACCGAGGCGCCGTTTGCCGTCATTGATAATGGGGTTCGGGTGGGTCGCAAGAAGCCGAATCGCGACATTCCCATCGGCACTCTCGCCCTCGATGGCAGCACCATGACCGTGACCACCGGGCAAGGCGCACAGCAGATTCCCGTCAAGAATATTGCGTACCTTGTCGATGAAGCGACATTTGACAAGAATGTGTTGCACGGGCAACGGCTGTTGCAAGGTATCACCGGGTCGGTCGTGGCCGGTGTGAGCACGGTGAACTCCACCCAGAATAGTGAGAGCGTAAACACGGCGATCGTGCTGACGCGAGCCGTGCCCCCGGTCACCTGGATGCCGGCGAGAGAACGAACGCTATTGAATTTCAGCAGCAACTTTGGACGCATTACCGAACCAAACACTCCCACAGTAAAGACCAACATCCTGCATGGCGGACTGGAAGAGGACGAATACTTCAGCCCGCGTTTTTATCTGCTGCAGCAGGCGATGTTCGACCATAATTTTTCGCAGGGCCTGGATCTGCAACAGCTCTATGGAATCGGCGTTGGCTACACAGCCCTTAAAAGCCCGCAGCAGCAACTCGATTTAACGGCCACTGTGGACTACACCCGGCAGGAATTCGCAGCTTCCATTGCGCCTGCGACCAGCACGAACATCATCGGCTCCAGCTTCGGCGATAATTATGTGCGCAAATTTTCCAAGAAGATCGTGTTCACCGAGGTAGCCACGTTCAACCCGGCATGGAACAATCCGTCGGACTATTCCGCGAACGCCGCGGTAGGCGCGACCTTTGCGGTTTTGAAAAGCTTCGGCTTTTCCGTGGGGGTCGTCGACAGCTATTTGAACAATCCTCCAGCGGGCTTCAAGGGAAATTCCGTGCAGTTCAATACGGGTCTTACCTACACAATTCAGTAAGCACATGTGAGACGGTGTTTTGGGCTCCTATGCACTTGGAATTCCGGGGTCTTTTAACGCGCAAAGATTTCCACTAAAACGTCAGCGGCTTCGCCAGGATATCCATTGCCGGCTGCGGCAACGGTTTGCCTGCATTCGCCAGCAGCAGGCTTACCTGCCACATTTGCGTGGAGGAAAGAACCTGATCGAAGGAGGGCATTGCCGACAGACGAATTCCATTGGAGACTATCCAGTACGTTGCTCCCGGCGGATCATCGCTGACACCGACAACACTGCGGGGTCCGTGCGCCTGCCACAACTGCGGCGCATGCGGATACATGTGCGGAGCCACTGTGGAATTCTGATTATTCAAGCCGTGACAGAACGCACAATTCTGCCGGTAAATCTGCGCTCCCGCAACCAGGTTGTCCGCTGTCGGCTGAACGGGCACCGACTTGGGCATGTCTCTCGTTATTCGGTCATGCAGCGGTACCTGCACAATCTGCTTCTCAAACGTAAAGGGCTGATCCGCGACGGCAACGGGAGGGTTCCCAAAGCGAAGATAGCAAAGTGCGCCAACCGGTATGATCGCCAGGCCGATTATCAGCCCAATCCAAAACTTTCTCATGTGTCCACTCCACTGCCGCTGGGCTTTCACCTGAAGAAAAGGCTGATTTCGCCTCTTCACTCCACGTAACAGATAGACTACCTAGACCACGCAGCCCTAGTAAATGATTTAATGGAGACTTAGGAGAAACCTGTGCTGTCTCAGTTCACCCGGGGAGCCCATTGCTTCCCAACGTCCGTGTTCTATCGTCGTGCTCCGCGCACATTTTTCGGTTTTTTCGGTGCAGTATCTTTTGCGGTCCTGCTGGTTCTATGCGTCGGCGTTCCGTTGCGCGCGCAGGGACAGAATCAAACCCAGCAGCAGAATCAAACTCAACAGGATGAGTCGCAGTCCTCGTCGTCGTCTCAGGCCTCTCCGCAGACGCTCGAGTCGCGGCGCAGTTTTGAAAACCGGCGCCAGCAGACCAAACAACGCCGCGAGGCGCAGCTGATTACAGACACCTATACCCATCGCTGGGAAGTTTATACCGGTGGCGAGTATATGCGCTTTCGTCCCGGCCCGCATATCCATAATTCAGGCATGGGAGGATGGGTGCTGGGATTCACCCGCTACTTCACGCCGCGCTTTGCTATCACAGCGGACGCGCGGGGCGACTACGGATCGAATTCTCTTGGCCCGGTCAACGGAGGCGGATACAACGTCTATAACGCCAAATTCAGCGTTTTCCCCTTCACCATCGGGCCGCAATACCGCTTTTACGGCAGTTCCAAATTCTCCGTCAGCGGAGTCGTTCAGGGCGGAGCGGTCTATGGGTACTTTGACGCCCATACCAACGGCATTCCCCCCCAGTTAGTCGGTTTCTATCCGGCGGGCATTGTTGCCGGCGGAATCGCGAGCATCGATCTGGATTACAACCTGAGTCCAGCTCTGGCGGTGAGGGTCGCTCCGCATATTCTGTTTGATGATTTCAACGGAATCGACCACAATCAGGGCCTGTTGGTAGGCCTGGTCTACCGTTTCGGGCGGCAATAACGAATCCAGGGTTGGAAGAGATCGGGTGCCCCACATGCGCGAAGCTCATGTGGGAATAGTTCGCGTCACAAAAAAATCGGGGTACCCCATGTCTCGCTCTTGAGACATGGGAGAACATGCTACTTCGCTTTCACTTCATCGCGATGTTTCGCGGCATCCAGCGGATATTGCGGCTCCGTCATGCGAACAGGATCGAGAATCTCCGCAATCTCTTTCTCGCTGAGAAGTTTTTTCTCGCGCGCCAGCTCGATAATCGACCTGCCCGTCGCCACCGATTCCTTCACAATCTCCGCCGCCTTGGCGTAGCCGATGTAAGGGTTCAGCGCCGTCGCCAGCGATACGGTGCTCTGCGCATATTGCCGGCAGCGTGCCTCGTTTGCGGTGATCCCGGCAATGCAGTATTTGTCAAACTGGCGCAGCATGTTTGCCAGAATCGTGATCGACTGCATGACGTTATACGCCATGGTCGGCATCATGACATTCAATTCCAATTGACCGGCCTGCACGGCGAAGGCCACGGCAGTATCGTTGCCAATCACCTGGAAGCTGACCATCGCCGCCAGCTCCGGCATCACCGGATTGATCTTGCCCGGCATGATCGAAGAACCGGGCTGCAGGCTGGGTAGAAAAATCTCCGCGAATCCCGTGTTCGGCCCGGAAGACAGCAGCCGCAGATCGTTTGAGATTCGGATGATCTCCAGCGCCAGCCCGCGCAGCGCCGCGCTCACATCCGCCATCCCGGCGTTCGACTGCATGGCCCAGCGCATGTCCTCCGCCGGCGTAAGTTTCTGCCCGGACAGCTTTGCTAAATTCGCGATCGCCTTCACGCGGTAATCAGGATGCGTGTTGATTCCGGTGCCCACCGCCGAGCCGCCCAATCCCAATTCGCGCAGCGAGTCGCTTGCATGACGAATATTCTTCTCCGCCTTCCGCACGGCAACGGCATACGCGGCAAACTCCTGCCCCAGCCGGATGGGCACCGCGTCCTGCATGTGGGTGCGTCCGGACTTCATCACGCCATCGAATTCTTTGGCCTTCTTTTCGAAAGTTGCGGCCAGCGATGCAAGCACCGGATATAGCGTTTCAAGCGCCAATAGCGTGCCCAGCCGCATGGCGGTGGGAAACACGTCGTTCGTCGACTGGCCATAATTCACATGGTCGTTGGGATGGACATGCTTGTATTCCCCCAGGCTGCCGCCCAGGATTTCATTCGCTCGGTTAGCGAGGGTCTCGTTCGTGTTCATGTGGAGGCTGACGCCCGCGCCCGCTTGAAAAACATCGACAACAAATTCTTCATCCCACTTGCCGTCGATCACCTCCTGCGCCGCTTGAGCAATCGCGTCGGCACGGTGGGCCTCCACCAGGCCAAGCTCTTTATTGGCCTGAGTCGCGGCCGCCTTCACCATGCCCAGCGCGCGAATCAGCAGCGGATGCGCGCGCATTCCAGAAATTGGATAATTATCGACAGCCCGCGCCGTCTGCGCACCATAGTACGCATTTGCTGGAACTTCAACGTGTCCAAGCGAATCTTTTTCCTTGCGAATCTTAGTCATTGCGATGACTCCTTAACGCTAAAAATTGTTGTCATCCCGACCGAAGCGCAGCAAAGTGGAGGGATCTGCGTTTCTCCAGTTGGACAAAAATTAAGTATATCGGCCGGAGCTCGTGGGCGCCCCAAGTTCGCGTAGCTAACCTGGGATGGTCCTCGGTTCGCAGGGTGCCCCATTCTTGCGCAGCACGGGTGGAAGATTGAAAACGCGCTTAGCCGAAGATCGGGTGGAATTTTCGAGCTCACCAGGTGACCAAAAAATGCTGCTTTGAGTTATCATCTTCTGATAACCTGTTCGGGTGAGCTGAAGAAATAGGGAAAAAGATCACGGTCTTGAAAACCTTCTCGCTCTTGATGGCGACACATACATAATCCACGAAGATGGGTTTTGGGTGAAGTTCAATGTCAAACGCGTAAAGCCAGCTCCAGAATGGCCGCATGGCATTCAATATTCGCTCACGCTACATGGGCCGGGAAATGAGCGGATTGTGGGGTTTGATAATGCACACGCAGTCAGGAAAACAGGCGGCCCAGGCGGAAAAATCAAGCCGGCCTACGATCATCGGCACCGATTGGAAACGATCCGGCCCTACACCTACGACAATGCCTTGAAGCTGATTGATGATTTCTGGGAAGCTGTTGACCAGGTTCTAAAAGAAAGGACACACTCATGAACACCCTTCGAGTAGGAATCGCTTCTTACGGAAAAATGAAAGAACGCACCCGGGCCATCGCTCGCGGCGAATTGAAACCCGGCCCGCGCGATCCCAAAGTCTGGTTCCCGTCGACGGAGAGCATGGCGCGCATTCTCTCCTCAAGAAATCAAGACCTGCTGGAAGTTATCCGCAGGACATCGCCGCAATCGTTGACAGAACTTGCCGAAGCAACGGGACGGAAGAAGCCGAACCTGTCGCGCACCATCAAAACCATGCAGCGTTACGGACTCGTACAGGTAACGGAACTCAGCAACGGAAGACTCGCCCCAAAAGTTGTCTATAAGCGTGTCGAATTGACGATGGAACTGGGAGCGTGATCCCCTAAGTCGCGATAAAGCCGCGAAGAATGCGCAATCGCATCGAGGATATTTCCGTCTTTCGATACTTCCAATTCGTCAATGCTTTCCTAGCGACCGAACGAGCGACTTCATCCAGGTCCGCACGAATAGCCTCATTCATATAAATCTGAGCTCCGCGGGCATCCAGCACCAATTGTCTGTCGCCGACATTTATTGTGCCGTGGTTGTCCTGAATTACGATCGATGAGACCTCCGTGATATTGAACAACAATATAATGCAGGCCTATATGGTCCACTTCCGCGTTGCAAGGGAGGATGAACGCCTCATCCCCCACTCTGCTTAAATAAGAGCATGACCCATTCCGCAACCAACGCCGTCGACGTTCTCGTAATCGGAGCCGGACCCACCGGCCTGGCGTGCGCTATCGACGCGCAGAATGCCGGTTTCCGCGCAGTGCTGGTCGATAAAGGGTGTCTGTGCAATTCGCTGTTTCACTACCCCTCGAACATGACGTTTTTCACCACGCCGGAACTGCTCGAAATCGGCAATATCCCTTTCAGCAGCCCGAACCAGAAGCCGAACCGCGCGGAAGCGCTTGAGTATTACCGCAAGGTGGCGCAGCATTTCCGGTTGGATATTCGCCAGTATGAATATGTGGAGCGCGTCGAGAATCAGACCGTGGAGCAAGCGGGCAACTTTGTCGTTCACTGCATGGACTCCGCAAGCCGCAGGCATACGTATCAGGCGCGGGCACTGATCGTCGCCACCGGGTACTATGACCGGCCCAATTACCTGGGCATTCCCGGCGAGGACCTGTCGAAGGTTTTTCATTATTACAAAGATCCGCATCCCTATTTCGACCGGGATGTGCTGGTCATCGGCGGCAAAAATTCCGCGGCCATCGCGGCGCTCGACCTGTGGCGGCACGGAGCGCGCGTGACCCTGGTGCATCGCGGCGCGAACATGCATCGGCACGTCAAATACTGGATTCTGCCGGACATAGAAAATCGCATTCGCCACGATGAGATCCACGGGCATTTCAATACGACAGTCGAGGAGATTACTCTCGACGCCGTGCGGCTGCATACGCCCGAGGGTGAGCGGATGCTGAAAAATCACTTCGTATTCGCGATGACGGGCTATCATCCGGATTTCACTTTTCTGGAAGCGCTCGGCGTCCGTCTCGAAGGCGCAGACCGTATGCCGGCTTTCGATCCGCGAACACTTGAAAGCAATGTTCCTGGTATCTATCTCGCGGGAGTGATTGTGGCGGGGGCGCGCACCAACGAAATCTTCATTGAGAATGGACGCTTCCACGGCGCGCAAATCGCCGCCGGGTTGCGGCAGGCACTCTCCCGGCCAGCGCTGAAGGCAGTCCCAATCTAAATCCGCGGATTCAGCGTTCCTGTAGTAGAGGTTCGCCAATGCGGGAACCGATCCCCTCCTCGCCAGCTTTCCCATTCGCCAGCCGGAAGACCGTCCAATACAATCAGGATTACCTCCCCATGCCTCGGCTTATTCCACGCACCATTCGAGGGCAGCTTATCCTGGGCACGGCACTCCTGCAATGTCTGCTGGTTGCTGCCGTGTTCTGGTATGTGTATCACCAGCAAAGTACCACTCTGCGCAACCGCACAGCGGAGCGGTTGACGTATCAAGTGCGCCTGCTGACCAGTACCGCAGCCCTGGAGTTGAGGAGCCAGCATCTTAGCGGCATGCAGTCGATTCTGGATGACATGCTGGATGCGCCGACCATCGAAGCTGCCCGCCTCACCGATATGTCCGGAAACACGCTTGCCTACAGCAGCCGTGCCGGCACGGCGAATTATCCTCCAGTCTCCGCTGCCGAGCACCAGCATCTGCACCCTTTCTATGGAGTCAGGATTTTCGACAATGGAAACAAGGGCGCGGTGGCGGTTGCGACCGTCAGCGTCGATGGTGCTCCCGTCGCCCTGGCATGGGTCTATCCAGACATCTCCGAGGATGAGGTCGATCTATCCAGCCTGCTGCGTTCCGCCTTGTTTTTCGCCCTGATGGCGATTGCGGCCAACGCCCTGTTTTCTCTGTTGCTGGCGCGCTCGGTGACCCGTCCGCTGCGAGGACTTTTGCGGGGAACGAAGCTGCTGATCCGCGATCCTGAGCGGGTCGGAATGTTTCCGATCATGACGCGGTCGGTGAACGAGGCCGGCGAGCTGACCCGCGCTTTTAACACCATGGTAGCGGCCGTCAATGAGCAGCGGTCGGGGTTGAATGACACCCTGGCGCTGCTTGACTCGATGCTTGCCAATGCTCCCATTGGATTTGCTTTCTTCGACCGCAAAATGCGCTATGTGAGGGTAAATCAGTTTTTGGCGGAGATGGACACTCTGCCGATCGGCCGACACCTTGGCCGTACAGTGGATGAAATTTTCCCCGGTTCGATGGCGCTGGAATTGGCCGCGGCCATCGACAGGGTATTCTCGACCGGCGCACCGGTGCGCGATCTGGAGTTGAAGGTCGAACTGGCTGCGATGCCCGACAATCCGCGAACCTGGCTGACCAGCCTCTATCCTGTCCGCATAGAAGGGGACGGAGCTGTGATCGACCGGCAGGGGAATGAGCAGCCGGGCAAGGACGAATCCCGGGGTGGAGTGCCTGCGAGCCAGGTCCGCTGGGTAGGCGCGGTGGTCGTGGACACTACGGATCGAAAAGTCTCCGAGGAAATGCTGCGGAGAACGGAAAAGCTGGCGGCCACCGGTCGTCTGGCTGCTTCCATTGCGCATGAGATCAACAACCCGCTCGAAGCGGTCACCAACCTGTTATTTCTGCTGCGCCAGCAGCCGCTCGATCCGGAGTCTCTGCAATATACGGACATGGCCCAGCAGGAGATTGCCCGAGTTTCACAGATCACGCAGCAGACCCTGCGCTTTTACCGGCAGGCGTCCAAGCCTGCACTTATCAGCCCTGCCGAGCTGCTTGACTCCGTCATAAGCCTTCACCAGGGGCGTATATATTCCGCGAAGATCCAGGTGGATCGCCGCTACAGACAGGACACGGAGCTGCTCGCTTTCAGCGGAGAAATGCGTCAGCTTTTCGCAAACCTTGTTGGAAACGCCTTGGATGCGATGCCCCGGGGAGGCAAGCTGGTACTGTCCGTTCGCCCATCTCGCGCGTGGAACCGGCCTGAAGATCAGCCAAAGGTTCCTGGAGTGCGGATCGTAGTCGCGGATACGGGCGTGGGTATGAATCCTGCAGTGCGCCGGCGCATTTTCGATGCATTTTTCACTACGAAAGAGACCACCGGGACCGGACTGGGATTGTGGATCAGCTCGGAGATTATTGCCAAACACCAGGGAACCGTCCGCGTCCGCAGTTGTCCTGTAGACCCACCGCTGGAACCAGCGACCCTTGACTTGCCGACGGCGAAGCATGGCTCCGGCACCGTCTTTATGCTGTTCTTCCCCTGCGAGGGTCACTCCAGCCGGGCATGGACGGAGCATGGCAATCAGAAGTTCGAAGCTCAGGATGAAGCGTAGTGTGGTGAGTCTTTAATTTATTACACAAAAATTTGTCATCCCGACCCCTTCGACTTCGCTCAGGGCAGTCTCCGCGCGGCGAAGTGGAGGGATCTGCGGTTTCATTCACTTCGCACGGGAAGGCAGGGCTGGGAAATGCGGGTGCCTCATCCTCACCGCGTCGTTGGCGGCTAGGGGTGGGATCGTCAAAGGTAGTGCATAATGCTTTCAAGGCCCGTTGCATGGACGCCGCATGCACCGGAGGCGTCCAACAGGATATCTTGTGAATCTCCCCAATTCCATCACGATGAGCCGCATCTGCTGCGTGCCGCTTCTCATCTGGCTGCTGTCGCGGAGCTGCCCGCTGCATGCCTTTTATGGAGAACAGGAGATTCTCGCCTCGACGCTGTTCATCCTGGCCTCCATTACCGATGGCGTGGACGGCTACCTGGCGCGAAAACGCGGGCAGATCACCACCATGGGTATGCTGCTCGACCCGTTGGCCGACAAGCTGATGGTCACCGCGGCCTTCATCGCGCTGGTGGAGTTGAACCCGCGCATCGTTCCCGCCTGGATCGCAGTGCTCGTCATCGGCCGCGAATTTCTGGTCAGCGGACTTAGGTCGATCGCGGCGTCGGAAGGTTTCACCATTCAGGCGAGCGACCTGGGCAAACTCAAAATGGTAACGCAGATCGTAGCGGTGGTCGCCGCCATTCTCGATCATCGATGGAATGTGTGGCGATTCGGCTGGTTTATCATGCCCGTCCATGTGGTTGCGATTGCCGCGGTCTACTTCATGGTGCTCGTCTCGATAATTTCCGCCTCGGACTATTTCGCCGCCTTCTGGCGCAAGATCGAGCACGCATCCTCATCCCGCCGCCAGGGAAAATTTGTGCTGAGCAGAAAAAAAGACGTTTCCACCGTCGATCGAATTTCTTAGAACGGTTCCTCTGTCGGTGCGGATCGTCAGCGACGTTAGCCGCGTTCTTTGCGGCTAACGTGGGACTCGACTACCCAACTTTCAATCTGCTATATAGTTCGTCATCCGACCGAAGGCGGGGGCCTGCGGTTTTTGGGCGCAATCAAATTTTCAATCCGTGGATTCCTTTTCCCCATCCGCCGCGTCCATATAGATATGGGCAGCAGTCGCAGTTCTTGTCTCACTCCTTGCAGCGCCCATACAAAACCCTCGGTGTCCGTGTGGGACGCCGTGGGTTTTGTTATCTCCGGGAGGGGAAACAGGCGATGCTATGCGTGCCCGCCAGCCGGCGTCTGAATGCGCTGGTTCTGATGCACAAAGTGGTAAGGCGGCCATGGCCCGGACAGCATCATCTGGCAATCGCGCATGGTGTGGCTGGCGCTTGAATATTTACTTTGATAGCGCGCGACATTTCCATGGTCGATCAGGTGGGCAATATCGAGCAGAATCTTGCCTTTGTCGGTGTGGCGGCAGGAAATATCTTCTTCGATAGGAGAAAACATTCGATGGACCTGCACGAAGACAGCCTTCGCCTTGGTCTGTCGCTCGCGCTGCAGCACCGCGGTTTCGCGCAGCCGTGAGAGATACTCCTTACCTACGCAGGGAGAGGAAAGATACTTCGGCGAATTCGGGCCGCCGTTCTCCAGCACCACCTTGAGATGCATCTCCGCCTTGCCTCGCAGCCGTTCGACGTTGGCGTTGAACTGGCGCTGGTTGCTGCGGACGGATCGCCGCAAAGCGTCGTCGTCGGAAAACACCGTTCCAAAACGAAACGGCAGTACCGTTGAATGCTTGAAACAGTCGGAAATCACACGGGCGTGATCGACGGCGGATTTCTGGTCTAAATTGTCTTCGGGATTGTGTTCGCTGACGATGACCGCGAAATCACTGGCTGGATAGAGGAAAATCTGATTTCCAAGAACTCCGACATGTGCTTCCAAAGGAATTGGCTTGCGATGGTGAGAGAGTTCCGGAAACGCTTCTTTTTCTGCGATGCAATACGCATACCACGCCATACAGAGTCACCCCATCACGCTGGCACGCCCGATCATGAACCGCCAGGCTGAAAGTTGATTTTTTGGGACTGCCTGAAAACTGGTCTCTATAAATAAGCAGCGTACTGGCACGCCGGAAAGCAGGCTGCGCCGAACGTGGCTCCATCGTAGTCCCAGATGTGGAAAACAGGCAAATGCGGGCAGGGAGGCAGGTTTCAAACTGGAGCGAAGCGGGTGGCCCATTGCCCTGAGCTTGTCGAAGGGCTCAGGATGACAGACTTGTTTCCTGTTGAAGGAAGTTAACAGAGCCACACGGGCCATGGAGAAGAATCAATTGCTATTGATCCTTGTTAGTGCCCCATCCCATGGATGGCCTGGATCAGTTTCAAAATAAACAACAGGGCCAGCAGAGAAAGACCCGCGATGGCGGAGTTGCGCACCCATCCGGCCATGGTACGAACCTGGTCGGCCAGGTCGAGCTGGTCTTCAGAAAGGTTTGTGAGCGAGTGGTTCAGTTCCGCGGCATGTTCTTCCAGCTTTTCCAGGCGCCGCTGCTGTTCCTCGATCGCGGGACTTACGTCGATTTGAGCCGCCTGCAACGCTACCAGATGGTCTCTCAGGTCGCTTCTTAAATCGTTCCGCAGTTCATTGCTGAAGGCCCGCAGCCCTGGGGTCAGCGCATCGCGCTTTGGACCCATACGGTCAATCAGTGGAACAAGCCACGCCAGATAAGGCATGAGTCCGGCACCCAGTCGAACCAGTCGACGCAGCACCGGGTTCTCCAGCACTATCCAGCGGCCCTCTCGGGGTTGCTTGCGCAGTCCGGTGTCTTCTGTCTCGGGCTTCATTTCCAATATGTCCTTCAACATTTCATCAACCTTCCGCGCGCGAACGCAAAGCGTGCGTCACAACGCGCCACATATCTTCCCGGGGAGCGGGCTTGCCGGTCCATAACTGAAATTGTTCCGCACCCTGCTGGACGAACATCTCTGCTCCTGTAATGACAGCCGATCCCCTGGCCCGCGCCATCCGCAGCAGCGGAGTTTCCATCGGGTTGTAAACCATGTCGAACACCAGCCTGGCGTTCAGTTCTTTTTCCTCGAGGATCGTCTGCTGTTTATTGCCGGCCATTCCGACCGAGGTGGCATTTACGATCACGTCGAAGGCGGTCTTGGCCACCTGGTCTCGCCGGATCGTCTTTGCCTCGGCCTCGCGCGCCAGTTTTTGCGCCGTTTGCGGAGTGCGGTTCAAAATGAAAACGTCCGCACCTTTTTGTCTCAGTCCAAAGGCCGCAGCCCGTGCCGCGCCCCCGGCGCCCAGCAATAAGATCTTTGCCTTGCGTAAATCCAGCCGCTGTTCCAGAGGCCGGACTACCCCGGTAACGTCGGTGTTATAGCCGACCAGTTTCCCGTCCTGGGAGCGAACCAGCGTATTGCATGCCCCAATTTTCTGCGACAGCGCGTCAGTTCGGTCAAGATGCTTCATTATCTCTTGCTTCAACGGCATGGTGACGCTGACTCCATGCACGGGAACCTCGCGAATCAACAGCAGCAGATCGGCGATCTTCTCCGTCTGCAAAGCCAGATAGACGGCATTCACCGTCTCGCGATGAAAGGCCGTGTTCATCATAATGGGAGAAAGGGAATGCCGCACCGGGTCGCCCGCAACGCCGTAGACGCGGGTTCCGGCCTCAACCTGGTCGATTCGATATGCCTCGGTCAAGGTTCGCGCGGCAATCTGTCCGGGCGCAGTTTCCTCTCCTACAGTGGCAGAGGCAAAAGTAAACCTGCTACCCGCCCGCAGGCCCAGTAAGCGGCTGATCATGCCATGGTCGCCCATGCAGATGCCGACTACGTTGCCTTCCTCGCGTTTCGATTCCAGGAAACGCATCATGGTCACGTTGTCGGCCAGCGAGCGCGCAGTTGACACTATTTTGATGAAATCCGGATGCAATGGCTGGATCCGCGCATAGATCTTTTCGAGATCCTTGGTCGTCTTGAAGTCGTGATAGGAGATCAGGACCGCCGCGCCCGTGCCACGCAGCTTCTTCCAGTCTGCCGGTTTCAGGTTTTCAGCGGTTTGCAGTTCCACATCCACCAGATGAAAACCGACTCCGCCAGCCTTGGTCAGGACCTCCAACTCCGACGCGGCGGAGCCCGCGAACTTTCCTCCATTGACCTTGCGGCGGCAGGTTGCGATGGCGGTCATCTCGCGATGGAAATCGAGGAAGTCCTTCAACCTTGGCATCGCGGCCAAGGGTTTCGGCAAATAATCCAGGCGAAATTCCAGGAAGGTGTTTTCGCGCACAGCTTCCTCGGCACGTTCCAGCATTTCCTGGGGCGTGCTGCCGGTAATGGCCACGCAGATGCGGCCGAGGCGTGAACGAAGGTACTGCAAACTTACATTTTGAGCGGAATCTATCATCATGTTTTCCCGCACCCTTTTGTAGGTGCAATTGCGGCATACTATCAGGCTTGCGGCCAACTGTAACAATATAGAGCGAAATACAGCATCTTCAGTACCAAATTAGTAAGAAATCGGAATAAGAGTTCGTAAGCGTGGCCATTTACAAGATCGATAGTGTCGTCATCGATGCAAATCTTCTTTTAGATGGACCAAGTTTAAGATGGAACCAGAATGAACCCTCAATTTTCAAATTTTCCGAACGGAATCCCATACCTATGCTGAACCAATCCTCCGAGCCGAATGTATGGGCTGGTCCCGTCGATCCAGATCACGTGACTGCCTGGGTCGATCGCCACCTCGAAGCAGGCAAATCGGCAATTGAGCAGCTTCTCGCCGTTAGCGATCGCCGCACCGTCCAGAACACCCTCTCTCCGTTCGACCGCGCCATTGCGGAGTTGGGCGTGGCAGGCTCCGAGGCGGGACTGCTGCACTCCGTCTCTACGGAAAAGAATGTCCGCGACCGCGCCGAGGCAATGGTCCAAAAAGTGTCGGAAGCCGCCGTCCAGCTTTCGCTCAACCAGCAGGTATATCACGCGCTCGCCTCAATCGATCTTTCTGCCGCCGACAGCGCGACCCGGCATTATCTGGAGCGCACGCTGCTCCAGTACCGCATCGCCGGCGTAGACAAGGATGACGCGACCCGCCAGCATGTCCAGCAATTGCAGGAGCGCATTACCCAGCTCAGCCTCACCTTTGGACGCAATGTACAGGAGCAGGTCAACACAGTTCCCGTCGAAAATGCGGCGGAATTGGATGGCCTGCCGCCGGATTTTCTCGCCCGGCATGTGCCAGACAGCGCCGGTCGCATTACTCTCACCACCGATTACCCGGACTACCAGCCCGTCATGACCTTCGCCGCCAGCGATGCCCTGCGGCGGCAGATGTTTCTCGCCTACAACACGCGGGCCTATCCGGCGAACCGGCAGGTCCTGCTGGATGTGCTTTCCACCCGGCAGGAGCTGGCCACGACACTCGGTTTCAAGACCTGGGCGGACCTGGCCACGGCGGACCAGATGATCGGATCGGCGGCAAACGTGCGGGAATTCCTCGCCGAGCTTGACGCCGCTTCGAAGGCAGGAGCAGCGCGGGAGTATTCCATGGTGCTCGATTTCGCCCGCCAGCACCAGCCGGCTTTGCCCGCCATCGATGCCGCAAGCGCGACCTATTGGTATGAGCAGTATCGCCGCACCGCGTTCGACTTCGATTCGCAGTCCGTCCGCCCCTACTTTCCCTATGAGCGCGTGCAGCAGGGCGTGCTCGACACGGCAGCCAGACTGTTTCACGTGGAGTTCCGCCCCGCTACGGATGCTGCGACCTGGGACTCGTCCGTCACCGCATGGGATGTGTATGACCGGCCTCCAGCCAGCCGGCAAAAAGTCTCGCCCACCGAAAAGATAGGCCGCTTCTATCTCGATATGCATCCGCGCGAAGGGAAAGATAAATGGTTCTCGGCCTTCCCGCTGGTGCCGGGGGTTCGCGGCCAGCAGATTCCGGAAGCTGCCCTGATCTGCAATTTCCCCGGCGGGGAGACTGCCGATTCGCAGGGAACCGTCTCAGCTCCAGCCGATCCGGGTCTGATGCAATACTCCGATGTAGTCACGTTCTTCCACGAGTTCGGCCATCTGATGCATGCGATCCTCGGCGGCCAGCAGCAGTGGGCCGGCATCAGCGGAATTGCGACCGAAGGGGACTTCATCGAAGTGCCATCGCAGATGCTGGAGGAATTCTTCCGCAATCCATTGCTGCTGCAGTCCTTCGCGCGCCATTATCAGACCGGCGAGCCGATCCCGACGGAACTGGTAGAGCGGATGAATCGGGCCAGCGCGTTCGGGCGCGGCAACTGGGTCCGTGGCCAGCTGTTCTATACGCGATTCGCGCTCGACCTGCACGACCGCGAACCGGCAACCATCGATCTCGATACGCTGATGAAGGCTGGTTACACCGCGGCGCTGCCATACACCTGGACGGAGGGCAACCGTTTCTACGCCAGCTTCACCCACCTGATGGGCTACTCGTCGAACTACTACACCTATCTCTTCGACAAGGTGATCGCGCTCGACTTCTATCGCCAGTTTGACGAGAACAATCTCGTCGAAGGCGGAACAGCTCTGCGTTACCGCAAAGAAATCCTCGAACCCGGCGGCTCGCAGCCCGGCGAAAAACTCGTGCAAAACTTCCTCAGCCGTCCGCAAAGTTTAAAAGCATTTGAAGAATGGATGAACGAAGAATTCGTCTCCGACAAGAGCCCCGACTAGCCTCCGGCAATGCGAGCAGAAATTGGAGAGCGCAAAAACGACGCCCGCAAACACGAAAAGCAGGAGTATCGGATACAGGCTCATCTCCACCATCTGCGAATAGGAGTCGGCAACCTGATCGAGCGAGACCTTGTTCCAGGCATACGGCGCGAACTCCGCAATGGCGCGGTGAATCAGCGGTCGATAAGCGAGCAGCGGCGTGGCAGCGATAGCCAGCGCAATCCAGATGCGGAACTGGATTGCGTCCCGAAGCGAAGATTTGCGCCACTGACCGCCGCGGATTGCATCGATCGTGCGTACAAGCTCTCCGCCGGCAATCGGAAAAAAGCCAGCACGGCAATGTAGCTGGTGGAGATTCCCGCGGCCAGTGCAAGGGTCATGCCGACCAGCGCGGCGCGGCGGCGAATCGATGAGATGATCGGATCGATCGTGCGGCTCCAGCAATAGAAGGAGAGCATGGCGAGCCCATAGAAGATACCGTACGAGCGGCTCTCATAGCTGTACTCGAACGCGGCCATCGACATCGACATCACCACTCCGGCAAGCGCCCATGTCGCGGAGAGGCGGCGCTGTAGAAACAGATACAGAGCCAGCATGCCGATCCAATAACCGACCATTGCGGGGAGACGAAGAGCCAGTTCATGTACGCCAAAAATGCGCAGGCACGCCAAAACAAGAAGATGAGTCAGCGGGGGATTGGGGTCCGCTCCACGGGCGAGAGCATGCCAGATTGCGGAGACACTGCCAAGCTGGGCGATGTGCAAGGTGATGAACTCATCCAGCCACATCAGCTTCATGGACGAGAGCGCGACAACGCCGCCTGCATAGAAAGCAGTGAGCACAACAATTGCCGGGCCGGGATTATTGTCAATCGCGGCGGTCGCGCGTTGAAGACCGCGAAGGGCGGCGCACCCCACGTCCATGCGCTGAAGAAACGCCCTGAAATTGTGATGCCTCGATGTCCTATGGATTTGTCCGAACGCCCGCGCCGAAAGGCTTCCTGGTGTTTGACCCTATCGACAGCCGGGGCGGCATCGAGGCAACGTATGCGGTGAGCGCCGACACGCAGAAGCGGCTTGTCAAACAGATCTATAGATCTATAGAGAAGAAGTTAAAAAGTGAAAGAGATTCCTGCAGTCGCATGTTGCTGACGCATCAGGCCATCCAGTACCGGTCCGATCTCCGTGACCGAATAATCTCCGACGTCGATTCCTGCAAGAATATCTTTTTTGGATTTCGACCAGAAGTCGGGCTGCGATGTCAGGGTCTCGCGATAGTCTACCCGCACCATCCATCGCGGAGTTACCCGGTATCGGATGCCGCCGCCGTAGTTCAGACCGAACTGAAAGATGCCTCCACCTTCTAGGGGTGGGGTGCCACCGAAACTGTAGGCGGCGCTGATCAGTCCAATATTGCTTAGGCCCAGCTTGAAATAGTTCGGCGCTTTCTTGATGGGAGCGTCCGACAGATGCATCAGCTGCAGCGACGGGCCGATGGCCAGGTAAGGCCGCCAGCGCGATGTTTTAGGACGGCCATCGATCAGCAGATTGTACGCAAACTGCGACGTCTGCAGCCCTGTGTCCGCGAATGCAAACTGTGAATCAAAAGCTGAACTGGTCAATTCATTGTCAACAACAGCCAGGCCGAGATTGAAAGTAGTGAAGCTATGGTCGTAGCTGAATTCGTGCGAAAAATACTTCTGTGAATCGAGCGTGATCGTGCCGCCGATGTTCCATCCGCCATCAAATGAATTCCCCAGCCCCAGCAGAAGTGAGCCGCCGGGCGGGTTCGTCGGCTGGATAATATAACCGATCGCTCCGCCGTTTCCTCCCGCATAGCCGAGCCATCCCGCGTGAATGCCAAGCTCGACCGAGGGCGGCGCCCAGGAACGCGCTCGCCGCTCTTTTTTGCGAACCGCGCCGCTGGCATTCGAAGCCTCATTGGAATTCGACGGAGCCTCATAGGAGTCGTCCGCCTGGAAGCCGTGCTCAATGCTGTATTCATTTCCTCCTGCCGCAATCTCTCGCATCGACGGCGGACCTTCACCCTTTTTCCTTGCGGCGACTGCGTAGCGGATGCCGGAGTACGCCATGACGCCCACGTTGTCCCGCAGGATGTTGTTCTTCAAGGTCAGCACTGTTTGCCGCGTCGACCGATCGAGCGCGTTGCCATGAACCCGCAGGGCCGCAACCGCTTCGTCAGGGGGTTCCTCAGCCGGCGCATCGCATTTGTTGAACTGAAGCACGGCGATCGTGCCATCTGTGATGAGAGCTTCGTTGGTTCCATTTTTCGCGTCTTTTGGAACCCATGGCCGCTTGACGAGCTGTACCCCGCTGACACATCCGGTCAGCACCATATCGTTCACCACTTTCGCGCGCTCGTTATCGATATGAGTGTCGATGAGGTGAATAAATGTCTTGTTCTTTTTGGAAAAGCCGATGCCGATGTCGTGCGTCGAAGAAGATGTCCAGACCGGCTCGCCCTGCCAGGTTTCAGATCGGCTCCAGATGCGGAGATGGTGGCGCTTGGAAAATGTGTTCAGCGTTTTCGCGTAGGCATATTCCGGCTTGGCGCTTTCCAGCAGCAACGTGGACATTGGCGCGCGCCGGTATCCCTGGTTCTCCGCAATCGAACGTACGGTTCTATACGTTGTTTGCGCCGTCAGATCGTCGACAGGCTCCCATCCGCTTGCGGCAAAGGCACGTTCCATCGCACCCTGGCTGCCGATAAATATCAAGTTGGTTAAATCGGAGGGAACGTTCGAACCGTTGGTGTAGGTGCGGAACGGCAACTTGCGTACCAGTTGGCGCAATTCTTTTTTTCCATCCTGCGAGGTCGCAATCGGCGGAACCGTGTTGATCGCCTCCGTCGGAAGTACAAGCGGAGCAGTCAGCTCGGCAATCATTTCGGTGCCTACCGGGAAAGAGATTTCCGGCTCGGAGAATCGCAGGACCGACGAAGAGCCGGCCGTCGTAAAGATTGCAGCGATTGGATCGCCGAAAGCCAGCGTGCCCACTACGCCAGAAGCGCGGTGGCTCATGGTGGAAGTCGAACGGATGCCTTGAATGTGGCCGCGCTTATTGATGCTCTCTCGCGCATTTTCTACCTGCGTCATACGGCATTTCAGCGGAATGGTACTGCCATTCGGGAGGACGAGGCGATCGAATTCAAGATCGATCTCGGCGGTCTCGTGCACGACGCCCAATCCCACTTTGCGAACCGAAACTACCGAACCTTCGATCAAGGTTCCAAGTGGAAGGACCACTCTTCCGGCCACGCTGATCGGCGCAACCAGGATTGCGGAGATTTTGGTGCCTGTGCGCGTCGAATAAGAACTGATGGGTTGCTGAAGCCGGACCTCCAATATGGCGCCGGAGGGAACTGTCTCAGCCGATGCCGGAAATCCAATGAGCAGAAGTGCTGCAAAGCAGCACCAGAACGCTGCGCGGAAGGTATTGATCCTGCACAGCCTGATGGATTTTCTTGCGATGTTTTCTGGCAGACGGGACACGAGTGCAAAGCCTTTCAGTGGCCCGAGCGTATCACATCAGTCCAGTTGTTTCAGACAAAAACTATTATATTTCCCGATTCTTCACCCCGCCATGTTTGGTTCGGAATGACTCCATTTCGAAGCGCCACAGTACCCATCTATTTTGCAGGAAACTCTGTGATGCTCAAAGACTCGTCCGCTTTGAGATAGCCTTTGCGGCGAAACCAGTCTTCCATTGCATTGTGAAGTTGTTTCATTGGGACGCGAAAGCCTGCTTCGAGCAGGCCTTCGCTTACCGGCAAGGTGTCGTCGAAGATGGCATCGTTGGTGAAGTTCCGCATTGCGAAGTTGTCGATCCAGTGGATGGGGCAGGCGTGCCGCTGTCCCGCTTCGTCCACCCGCTCGATTTGTAGTTTGCGGACAAACATCGGTTACTTTTGCGCCTTCGGTCCGGCGTTGCGGATTTCATCCGGCACGTCGAAGCGGGCGAAATTTTCGTGGAATTTATTCGCCAGCATTGCCGCCTGCTGATCGTACGCTGCCGGATCTTTCCAGACGCCGCGAGGGTTCAAAACTTCCGGCGGAACGTCTGGACAAGAGATGGGAATGCTGAATCCGAAGGATGGCTCTGTCACAAACTGCACTTTGTCCAGTTGTCCGTGGAGGACGGCATGAACTATGGCGCGGGTATGGGTCAGGCTCATGCGACGGCCGGTGCCGAATGCTCCGCCGGTCCAGCCGGTATTTACAAGCCAGCATTGCGCGCCGTGTTTCCGCAGGCGCTCGCCGAGCATTCCCGCATAAATTTTCGGTGGTAGCGGCATAAAGGGCGCGCCGAAACAGGTGGAGAAATCCGGCACCGGCTCGCTGCCGAGTCCAGCCTCCGTGCCTGCGAGTTTTGCCGTGTAGCCGGAAAGGAAGTGATACATGGCCTGCTCCGGCGTCAACTTTGAGATTGGAGGAAGCACTCCGAAGGCGTCCGCCGCCAAAAACAAAACACTTTTCGGGTGGCCGCCGATGCTGGGCAGCAGAGCGTTCTCAATAAAGTCGATGGGATACGCGGCGCGGGTATTTTCCGTGAAGCGCACGTCATGGTAGTCCGGCTCGCAGGTTGCCGGGTCCAGCATGACATTTTCAAGCACGGCTCCGAAGCGGATGGCGTGATAAATCTGCGGCTCTTTTTCTTCCGACAGATCGACGCACTTGGCATAGCAGCCGCCTTCAAAATTGAAGACTCCTTCGGAACTCCAGCCATGCTCGTCATCGCCAATCAGGCGGCGATGCGGATCGGCGGACAGCGTAGTTTTACCTGTACCGGAAAGTCCGAAGAACAGCGCGGAGACGCCATCCTCACCAACATTAGCGGAGCAGTGCATGGGGAGCACGTCGCGCTCCGGCAGCAGAAAATTCAATACGCCAAAGATACATTTTTTCATTTCGCCGGCATATTTTGTCCCGCCGATCAGCACAATGCCACGGGTGAAATCCACCAGGATAAATGTGGAGGAGCGGGTGCCGTCGCGCTCCGGCACAGCCTCAAATTCCGGGGCCGCGATCACGGTGAACTCCGGCACATGCGTCACGAATTCCTGCGGAGTGGGGCGTAGAAAAAGCTGATGCACAAACAACGCGTGCCAGGCATATTCCGAAACGATCTGGACCGGCATTCGATATTGCGGACCGGCTCCGGCGAATAAATCCTGCGCGTAAAGATCGCGGCCCGCAAGATGCTCCAGCACGCGCCCGAGCAGCGCATCGAACTTTGCCGAATCGAAGGGCTGGTTGACCCGGCCCCAGTTCACGCGCTCGCGCGTGCGGTCATCCTGAATGATAAATTTGTCTTTTGGGGAACGTCCAGTGCGCGCGCCTGTATAGGCAACCAGCGCGCCGTTGGCGGCCAGCTTCGATTCCCCGCGCGCCAGCGAAACAGCGACCAATTGGGGCACAGAGAGATTGCGATGAATTCTGGCGGTAGTGAGCCGGCTCAACAACGCGGCGCCGCGAGTACTTTCCCTGGCCGATGACATAAAAACGAGTCACTCCTGAATTGCGGCAAACCGATCGCAGCAAACCAATCATTGTGCCATTGATGACCCACGCCTGACAAAGGGATAACGAACGCCGCCGAGATTATCGATCTTGCGGATAGATATAACCGATCATTGGGTTAGTGGTTCAGAATCAGTGCTGGCTTGCGGCTCCAGAGCTTTCAAGATCGCGGCGCGTAGATGCGGCAACTTGTCCTTGACTGTATTCCAGACAATCTCAATCGGGATTCTCCGCAATTGCCGGTCCGTTCTTCCAAGGGAAGGCCGTCTGCTTGTCGTCGAATCTCTCGAGGGAAGATTTGCCTCTCATTGCATCGCATATAGCACTGGATCGCGCGGCGAGCCCTATAGAGCCATCACCGGCAGCACTGGCAGGTTGCCCGTGTTTTTTGCTTCGTGCATGATGGTATCGAGATGCGCCAATACCTCTTCAGTGGTCATGGTGTAGATTTCACGGCCATTGTCGTAGCCGTTTTCGATGGACTGCTTCAGATAATGTCCGGCGATCTGCGCCGCGAGATAATCGGTGATTATATTTTCGGTGCGTTTGCGGAATTCAACCCAGGCGGGTAGAGGCAGCGCAATCGCAAGAGAACGCCCGTTGACGTGAAAGCGGACATCGACCGCGTCGGCATGACGGGTTGCGATGGCGACAATGTTGCCTTTCCACACGCAGTGCAGCTCTTCCCCTGTCCAATGGTCGACGGCCTGGAAATCTTCATACATGGATATCAGCCTACTTGGCCGGGGAGCCTGAATCAAGTTGCACCCCGACCGCCAATTATTCGATGCATCCACAAGGATTTTTATGTCTGTCGGAAAACCATTCTGGCATCACATTTTGCATCGTTCCAAAAGAAAAAAAATAATCTCAACCATTCTTCGCTGTGGCGCGTCCAACACTGAATATAAGGTACGAATATCTCACGGAGTCATCAGATGGCACATACCAATTCGGCACAAATAGTAGATAAGCGGCAGCACTATGAGCAGCGCCTTCGCGAGCGTCAGGCGGAGTTGGAGCGGGCGCTGGCTAGCACGGTCGCGCAGGCACTCGCCAGCAATGTGGACGATGCGCAGGACGTCGCCGATCAGGCGGTCGCCGGCTATCAGAAGGAAATGCTTTTCTCCCAGGGCACGGTGAGAAACGCGCAATTGCGTCTAGTGCGCCAGGCCTTGAACCGGATAGCGGACGGCAGCTATGGGGATTGTGTCCGCTGTTCCCAGGAGATAGGAGCCAAGCGCATCGAGGCGCTGCCCTGGACGCCCTACTGCATCGATTGCCAGGAGCGGATTGAACGCGGCGATGTCGAACCGTCCGCCTCCGTCGCATAAGCCCATGCGTGGCTTGCGGTACTCCGAGCCTCACAAGTTGAGACAATTTGCCCCCTGTTTTTGCGGCTGCTACACTTGTAAGGCAGCGTAATCCTCTCTTTCTGCCTGTAGGACTTTTACCCGCAAAGGACAAATTCTAACTCTGTGGACACACAAACTCGTCATGCAATGAAACACGATGCCCTGGTGGACTCGGCACAGAGCTTCCTCGGCTGGTTTGAGGACCATAAATCAGAAGCGATTCTGTTCTCTGGGGTCCTGATCGCGGTCATCGCGATTGGGGTGGGCAGCATCCTTTTCTATCAACATCGGCAGGACGAGGCATCGGTCGGATTTGGGGCTGCGATGGACATCTACAGCGCGCCGGTTGCACAGCCGGGCACCCCGCCGCAACCGGGTGTGCGGACATATCCCTCCGCTACTGCGCGGGACCAGGCGGCCAACGAAGAATTCGTCAAGGTCGCGGGCAGCTTCGGTTCAACCGATGCCGGGAAACAGGCACTCTACTTCTCCGGACTGACGTACATGGAGATGGGGAAGACAGCCGAAGCGGAAACTACCTTGAAGAAAGCAGTGCGAGACGGCGATAAGAACCTGTCCGCGCTGGCCAACCTGGCGCTTGTCAGCCTCTATCAGCAGAGTGGACGTACGTCGGACGCGATTCAACTGCTGAATCATCTTGCCGATCATCCGACGACTACCGTTCCCGCAGGCGAAGCGAAGCTGGAGCTGGCCGGGATCTACGAGAAAACAAATCCGGAACAGGCGAAGCAGATTTACGCGCAACTGAAGGACAAAGACTCGAAGACGGCGGCGGGACAAATCGCTACTCAGAAGCTGCAGCAGTTGAAGTAGCTCCAATTCGGCTTCCTGCCTCATCTAAAAAAAAAGACGCTACGTGAGTTGGATGTTCGCGCAACATTTTAATGCGCTTAAATCTGAACGTAGCGAAGAATCCAGAGTGTGATGGCAACGTAATCTACACCAATATCCTCTGGATTCTTCACACCGCTACGCTCCGTTCAGAATGAGTCCCTGTGACATCCAACCCCTAAAACCGCTTCTGAAAAAACTTACCAGCGGACGCCGATCGTTACCGGAATGTAAGTCGCGTTCGGTCCCGGAGGGAGACCTTTTGGGGTGAAGAGTTTTTCGTAGCGCGCTTCCAGAAACAGCATTTCTCGTTCATATGGTGAAGGGCGCCATTCGCCTCCCAGTCCGATGTCGAGGTTTCCCTGGTTGCTGGAGGTATGGGCAACGGTGACGTTTCCGACACAGCCTCCGCCGTAATAGTAGTAATAGTAGTAGCCGCAGCCCACCTCGACGGGGACTGTGTAGTTTACGAGGGCGCGGGAAAATCCGCCGCCACCGATCACGTAGCCGTCCGCTCTTTGACTGTGAATAAAGTTGAATTTCGGATTTACATCCACTGTCCAGAGATGTTCATTGCCGCCCGGCGTTCCGGCAATTACCCCGGCCAGGGTACGAGGGACCCCGAGACGATTGAAGTTCCATTCCGCCAGAACACTGAGACGGTCATTGAACTTCAGGCCCCCGCCCAGCAGCACGTTGTAGCCGGTATTCGCATAGTTTTGCGTATTGCCGGCGGGAACAGACACTCCAGCTCCACCTTCCAGCACCAGATGATCGGTCCAGCTGTGCCCGGTGTAGCGGGGAGTTCTCCGGTCATTGGATTGATAGTTATTGGACTGATAATTGTAGCTGGAGGATGAGTTCTGAGCGCGAAGGGCGAGCGTTAAGGGCAATCCGCATGCAAGCGTTAGATAGCCAACCTTCCTCAGGGCAGTTCGCAAAGTTGTATTCGATATATTCATAGCCTTCTATTGTCCTCTCGTGGTTCCACAGCACCAAGCCGTTGTTCCATTCGTACCCAAGCTATGAGCGCTAACTAGAATCGGATGCCTGCGGACAGTGGCAAGATGCTCCGCCCGCGTGAGCGCATTGAATCCACAATCAGCACACCATAACCGCTAACTTAGACGAACGTTTGCGCGAATAGTTTCGGATTTTCTTTTGATCGCATCGACTGGAACAGGCTCGCCGCGCCGCTCTTCCGTCAGCCATCTCCAAAGTATGTTCAGCATCATGCGGGGACACGCGACGACGGCATGCACTTGGTCTCAGATTTGTTGTTGTAGCTGACTGCGAAAACCCAGGTCTCAAAATCGAGACCTGGGGCACCCGCATCGCGCACCCGCATCGCGCACCCGCATCGCGCACCCGCATCTCGCCACTTTTACCACTGAACGCCGGGGTAAAGGCTGGGGATTCGTGTCACGCGATACTGATCGTAGCCCGGCGTACGCGCCTGCCATACTGTTTGCGCCGGTGTCCGTGTTGGATCGAGTTCAAGGACGGTTGCGCCGCCCGTGGACGCGCAGAAATCCGCTTCCAGATCATTGTTCTGGAGCTGGTCCGTCTGACCGCCAAAATAGCTGTAGATGTAGGGAGACGGCGTGTAGTGAGATAACAACGTGGCCGTTTTGGCTGTCTCATCCACCTGCAGCACCGGGGCCGCGGAGTACAGGCAGGGCGGCGCGCCGCTCGAGCCGCAGGTCACGTTGGAGGGAAACTGGCGGTCATCCCCGTTGTCCATGATTCCCAGTTTGAAGACGCCGGACGTATTCGCGCTGAAGAAGTTCATGCCATGCTGCGCGTAGAACCAGTCCGTAGGATCGGCGCCGCCAACCAATTTGAAATCGCCGCCTTCGCCGAGCCGCCAGATCACGTTGCCCGTGCCCTTCCCATCCTGATAATCGATTTTGACGATCCAGTTCTGCTGGCGCACGGATAGCAACAGATCGTGGTCATCCGGGGAATAGAGCAGCGCGTTGGCGTGAGTGAAGTCCGGGAACAGGTAAGGATCGCGATTGATGTCAAGATGATCGAAGGAATTCCAGACCCAGGTGGGATTGAAGTTCTGGTCTACATCGACAATCACGTTCCCCAGCACGTTAAACGTACCCGGATGGCCCGGCAGGTTCGTGTATGGCTTGGTCAGCCACGCCAGCAGAAGCAGGTGTCCATTCGGCAACTGCAGCGCATCCGTACAGAAAGTGAGCAGGCTCAACCCTGAAACGCTGTCGCCAGCCACGGATGCGTTACCGGCCAGAGACTTGTTCAGCTGGTCGATAGAAAGCTCGCGAATGGTATTGCCTGCCAAGTCCACCTCGCGAACCACGCTGATCGTACCGGAGGGAATTTTTTGCGTCGCGGCGGGCGTGGCGACATAGCCGATGACCATGAGGAAGTGGCCGTTGGGCAAAGGCTTGATGGGGAAAATGAGGTTGGCAGCCGAGCCCTTGTAGTAGTAGGTCCAGATGACATTTCCGTTCAGGTCTGTGGCGAAAGCCTGGTTCAGGTTCGCAATCGGCTTGCTGCCAAATGCGACAGTATCGAACAATTCTATTCCGGGCTGTGGCGTTTGACCACTGGGAGTGCTGATCTGGACTGGCACGGTTGGAGGAGCCGCGCCGGTGGTGAAGGTGTGGTCGCTGTCCTGAAATGTGGCCCCGTTGGCCAGCGTGATCGACGCCCGCAGATGATAGGTCGAGGAGCCTTTCATGCCAGCGACTTCCATGTTGATCTCGCCGCCGTAATTGGTTGGCGCGGAGGGTGTCGGCTGCGACCATGTGTCGAGTGCATATCCTGTATCCGGCCCGAATTGCACGGTCATGCTGCCCGGTTGCGGCAGATAGATGGCATATTCCGCAACCAGCGGATTGGCCGTGTTGGTGACCACTCCGGATTGGATCACCGCAACTGTCGCGGTGGCATTGTTCGCCTGCGGCGCGCTGGCCAGCGCTGCCTGCACCACGATGTTTTCACTCTGGCTGACTGTGGATGGCGCGGTGTAAGTGCCGTTGGCATCGACCGTCCCCACGCTGGCATTGCCGCCTGCCACTCCGTTGACGGAGAACGTGATCGCGCCGCCTCCTGTAGCAGCCGCAGTAAAGTGGACCGTCTGGCCGGGAGCTGCTGCTGCATTCTGCGGACTGATCGTGACCGAGCCGGACTGTTGCGGCATGGGAGGCGGCTGCGTTGGGGTGGGAGGATTAGGCGGCGTTGGAGTGGTCGAGGTGAGGCTGGAAGGCGCTCCACCCGCGCAGCCGACCAGGAGGACAAGAAAAGAAAGCCATAGGCAGCAGGGATTTCCGCTCCACCGCCGAACATCCCGCGCCATTGACATTGGAGCCTCCAAAACAACCCTGCACAGTATGGACGCATTTCTCTGTCATTATGTTGTGCTGCTGCTTGAGAGGATGCAAATGTAGGGTTCTAAGTCTGAAATTTGCCGGCTCTATTCAGAGACCGCGTACGGGCATTCATATCCTGCGAAAGGCAGGTCCCTCGACTGCGTAGTCTCAGCTTGCGCTGAGACTACTTCGCTCGGGATGACACGCAATGTGTATTAACAAGCCGCAATCCTAGTGAATATCGAACTGCTCGGGATGCAGAGTAGCGTCGCTTTTCACGATGATGGTTTTGCCGGACATTTCTTCCATCTCCGATAGCCAGCGGCCGTTGGTGGCCTTCAATTGCTTGACGACCTCGGGATTAACGCGCAGCATCACATCGCCGCGATCGATCTGGCGGTGCATCTTTCTGAGCTCAATGTAGATCTCGTTACAGACAGTCAACGGACCCTTCACCATTCCGGTACCCGTGCAGATGGAGCAGGGAACGGAGAGCGTGCGCTCCAGAGATTGCTTGACGCGTTTGCGGGTGATGGCGACCAGGCCGAAGTCGTTAAACTGGAGGACCTTCGACGGGGCGCGATCGGACTTCAACGCATCTTCCAGCGCCACCATGACCTTGTTGCGGTTCTTGCGCTCGTCCATATCGATGAAGTCGATGACGATGATGCCGCCGAGATCGCGCAGGCGAATCTGACGGACAATCTCCGGAATGGCATCGAGGTTCGTCTTGAGGATGGTGTCTTCAAGCCGCGCGGTTTTGCCGACATACTTGCCGGTGTTGATGTCGATGGCCACCAGCGCTTCGGTCTGGTTGATGACGATGGAGCCGCCGGACTTGAGCCATACCTTGGAGCGCAGTGCCTTGTTGATCTCTTCCTGAATGCCGAACTGCTCGAATAGCGGCGTCTCCTTGGTGTAGAGCTTGACGCGCCGCACCAGCGCGGGTTCGAAACGATTCAGGAAGCGCAGCACCCGTTCGTAGTCCTGCTCGCTGTCAACCCAGATGGCGGAGAAGTTGTCGGTCACCTGGTCGCGCAGCACGCGTTCCACGAGGCTGAGATCGTGATAGATCAGCGCGGGAGGCTTGGCGCTGTCGGCGCGCTGTTTGATCTCCGCCCATAAGGTGAGCAGAAAGCGGATGTCGGCGCGAAGGTCCTCTTCGCTGGCGGCGGCGGCGGCGGTGCGGACGATGAATCCGCCGGAGGCCGTACCCTTTTCGCTGAGCAGAATATGCTTGAGCCGCTGGCGCTCTTCGTCGGAAGAGATTTTGCGGGAGACGCCGACGTGGTTGACCGTCGGCATGAAGACAAGAAAGCGTCCGGGCAGCGCAATGTGGCTGGTGATCCGAGCGCCTTTGCGCGCGATCGGTTCCTTCGCGATTTGTACGAGAATTTCCTGATTTGGTTTTAACAGTTCGGTGATGGCAGGCAGGTTGGTGGTCTGCGCGGTGGAACGGCGCATGCGGCCGCCGCGATTTCCACCCTGGCCCGGGCGCTGTCCGCGAACTCCGCGGCGATTGTTGCGGGTCGCGTTTGAGCGCGTACGGGCCGCGTCCACGTTCGATGCTTCGGTGTCTTCGACATCTTCCGAATCGCTTACTTCTTCCAGCTCGATGCCTGCGGATTCTTCGTCATAGGCCGATGATTCCTCATCGTAAGCCGCATCGGTTGATTCGCCATCGAATGCGTCCTCTTCCGACCCGTCGACCGGTTCGGCGAAACGAGTGCGCTTATCGATGTGCTGGTCGCGCACCAGTTCGCTGAGCAGGCCGCTATCCATCTGCACGTCGAGTGTTTCTTCGATGAGATCGTCGTATCCCTCTTCGTCATCGAGCGCCTGGGCAGTGTAGACCTCCGGCTCCTCCTCGTCGATCATCTCCTCTTCAAGGTCGCCGTGGCCTGGATCGAAGGCGTGCGCGTCGTGAGCGGTGGTAGATTCCCCGGATCCCTCTTCGTCCGATTCAGCAGTGAAATTGTGTGGAGCGACTTCCGCGGCGAGCGAAGATGTCTCTGGCTGCGGGATGGCTTCGGGGGTGTGGGCAGGGTGCGCGATGGAAACAGACTCCCCAAAAAATGGCTCAGGCTGCGGAGTTGGATCTTCGATTGCGTCTTCGCGACGGCCTTCGGTTTCGGATGTGATTTCCGGCTCCGGTGGAGGGAAGGTTTGCGCCGACGATGTTATTTCCGCGACGGGTTCTTCGGTTGCAGGTTCCGCTACACTACTTTGCCGGTAAGCGCTAGGGGCGGAAGGGTCGAAACGATAGGAGGCCGATGCTTCCTCCGGTTCGAACTTTTCCGCATTTTCTGTGTTCAGAGCAGCGGAGTCGCGCGTCTCTTCATGCGAGCCAATGGGATGCTGGACGATTGGATGTTCCTGGAGTCGATGCTCATGGAGCAGCGGGCGCTGATCCGGCTGGGCGGAGTGGCTCTCCTGAAATTCACCGGGTTGGGATTCGCTGGTGGGCGCAAATTCCGGTTCGGGTGCGGATGCGTGTTCCTGAGCCGAGGCGCCGACTTCCGCCGCGGGTGACGAAGCCGCGAAAGATGCGTCGTGCGATTCAGCTTGCGTGCCGGCCGGGGGCACCGCTGTTGTGGCTGCATCCGATGTGGAATGAGCCGGCTTGTTCTTATAACGCGAGATCGATTCGCCCGGCAGAAGTTCGCCGCCATCCCATGCTAGCGGCGCGACAACCATGGTGGAAGGCTGGAAGGTAGGCGCAGGGGATGCGGCTTCGCTCGATGCCGGGGCCGACCCCTCGGCCGATCCCTGGCCAGGTCCCTGGCCGCGGCGGTATTTCGACAACGATTCGCCGGGAAGCAGCATGGGCTGGCTCGGCGCGGGCGGCTGTCGATGGGCCTCCGAATGATGCCTGGGGAACTCTGCCGATGGCTGCACAGGTTCCGGATAGGTGGACTCAAACGTGGCTTCCACTTCCTGCGGAATGGCTTCGGTCCCAAACTCGATCGGCTTCGGTTCGCTCGCAGCGGCGTGCTCGCCGGGAACCGGGGCGGAGGGACGTCCCTGCGGAGCGTTGCCGCGTCCACGGCGGCGGCCTCGGCGTCCACGCCAGCGGCGGGAACCTCCGTCCTCTCCAGCTTCATCGCTGCTCGGGAGGGCGGTTGGCCGCTGTTGCGGAGCGTGCGCCTGCGGGGATGGTTCGGCGTGTCCGTTGCCGGATGCGGGTTGTTGGCCGTTCCCCTGGGCGCGGTCCTGTGAAGTGCGGGACTGTGACGCACGGGCATGGGAAAGGGGAACATATTCTTCGCCATCTTCCTGCTCTTCTGCAAAATCAGTGACGTAGAGGAAGGCGTCGCGTTCCAGGCCGATATCGACGAAGGCCGACTGCATGCCGGGAAGGACTCGGGTAACTTTGCCTTTGTAAACGGAGCCGGCAAGGGTGTATTCGTTCTCGCGCTCGTAGTAGATTTCCGCGAGCTGGTCGTCTTCGACGACTGCCAGCCGGGTTTCATGCGGAGTGCTGGAAATGTAAATTTCTTTTGTCATGCTGCCTCAATTCAGCCCGCGCCGGTAAGGCTGCGGGGCAAATGGGCGGCGGGTTCTTGTGCGCTCTTAAATAGCGCGTAGGAGCAAGGCGAGAAAATCGAGTGAATGTTCCGAAAACGCTGCGGATTGGAATCCTGCCTCAGGCCCGTGGGACGCGAAACTCCCGTTGGTGCGGGATGGCGATGGAGGCGAAGAATCCTGGCTGCGACGTGGAAGAACGGGACGCAAAAACTTTGTGGCCACTGCTTCCCCAATAAGGGGTGGGGCCGTTTCCAGTTCAACTGCGTTTCTCAATGCGTTCATTCGATCAAACTCTCACCTGGCCGCAGCTCAAGAACCTGCCGGACCCAGGGAAATTTCCTGTAGCGTTCGATAGAATTGTCATCCTGAACGGCAAACCGCGAGATCCTTCCCCTTCGGTTTCGCTCAGGGTCAGGACGACAACTCTAAAACCGCGCTCTACATTAACCGGTATAGCTAATTCACAAAACGGCTCATACGGATATTCATTACGATGCCGAGCGCCAGAAACGTAAACAGCACCGATGAACCGCCATAACTCATTAAGGGCAAAGGAATACCGGTGACCGGCATAAAGCCGATGACCATGCCCACATTGACCGCGATCTGAAAAATCAGGACGGCCACGACCCCCATGATAATTAACGTGCCGGGAAGGTCGGCGGCAGTTTGCGCGTTTTGCACTAAACGCATCAACAGTAAGAAGTATAACAGCAGCACGAAGATGGCACCGACCAACCCATGCTCCTCGCAGAAAGCGGCGAAGATAAAGTCCGTATATGGGATTGGCAAAAAGTCGCCCTGGGTCTGGCTGCCCCGCTCCGCGCCCTGGCCCCAGATGCCGCCGGAACCGACCGCAATCAGGGACTGGCGGATCTGATAGCCGCTGCCGCGCGGATCGGCATCGGGCTGCATGAAGCTGGTGAGGCGCTGCTTCTGATAAGGCTTCAACACTTTGTACCAGGTGGGGACGATAGCCAACCCGGCAGCCAGGCAGAGAATTGCAGCCTGGCGAAAGCGGATGCCTCCGAGAAAAAGGCCTGCGATCAGGATTGGCGCATAGGTGAGCGCCGTGCCCAGATCGGGCTGTTTCAACACCAGCAGCATCGGGACGCCGACGATGGCCATCGCTTTCAGGATGTCTTTCCAGGTCAGATCGCGGCCGCTTAGATTGGTGAAGAAGCGCGCCAGTACGACGATCAGCACCAGCTTTACCCACTCCGACGGCTGAAAGTGAATGCCGCCGGGCAGGTGAATCCAGCGCCGCGCTCCAAGCACCTTTGTACCGACTGCCAAAACGGCGACCAGGGAAACCAGACAGATGCCGTAGGCCCAGACCGCGATGTCGAGCAGGATGTGGTAATCGATAAGCGAAAGCACGAACATGCAGACGAAGCCGCCCGCCAGCCAGAGCAGCTGCTTTTCATGGAAGTGCGAGAACTGTGTGTGCAGGGTGGCGCTGTAGATTTCGAGCACACTGATGACCGAGAGCGCGATGACAAAGGCGAGCAGGGTCCAGTCGAAATCGTGAAATGAGAGAAAGCGGCGCATGGCTAGCGTTGTTCTCCGGAAAAGAGAAGAAAAGCAGGTCCCTCGACTACGCTGCGCTCCGCTCGGGATGACAAGTAGAAACAACAAACCCATGTCTCAGAAGCGAGACATGGGGCACCCAGGATGTTTGTCATCGCGTGCCGGCTCCAAGCGGTGAGGAAATTTGGAAACTTCCGGCGCGGAGGGTGTCTCCGGCGGCTACTGGAAATTGGGCCGCGATCCGCGCGGCGATTGGCGTCGATCTCGCAGGCGGTTCAGTGGCGTTTTTCGGCGCAGTCCACAGGGCGGCCATCTCGACCGGCACGGCGGAGGAACGTACTTGCGCGATGGTTTTCTTTTTTCCCGGTGGGGATTTCGGCTGTTGGGGCAATGGGGCAGCGGTCGCCGGCTTATTTTCTGTCGCAACGAGCGGCAGATTGTTCGCCGCTCGCCTTTGCTTATCCACGTAGGCTTCGATGACCCGCGCGGCCAGGCGCGCGCTGAAATATCCCTCTGACCCGTTCTGCCAGAGCATAACCACGGCGATCTCTGGATTTCTGCGGGGAGTGACGCCAACAAACCATGCGGTGTCGTGGATCTTTGAGCCCGCTGCGCCGAGGCTCTTTTTGTATTCGTTGCTGATCGTTTGTGCCGAGCCGGTTTTGCCTGCGAAGTCGATGCCTTCGAGGTGCGCCATGCCTGCGGTGCCGGCGAAGGTCGTCACCTGTGCCATTGCGTCGGTGACAATCTGCCAGTTTGCCGGATCGATGGGGATCGTCCGATTGCCGGAGCCGGGAAACTGGTCCTGATAATAGTCCTTCACGTTCGCGGGAATTTCATCGGGGAAGACGACGTGCGGACGCTTCATCACGCCGCCGGAGGCGAGGCCCGCAACCGCGCGTATGAGCTGGATGGGCGTCACGGCGATTGCGCCTTGTCCGATTCCGACGGAGATCGTTTCTCCCGCGAACCACTTCTGGTGGTAATTTCGCATCTTCCATTCCGGCGAAGGCATGACGCCTGCCGCTTCATTGGGCAGATCGATGCCTGTCTTCTGCCCCAGTCCGAACATGTGTCCCCACTCGGCGATTTTGTCGATGCCGAGCTTCTCCGCCAGCGTGTAGAAAAATACATCGCAGGACTGATAGATTCCCTTGCTGATCTCGGTGATGCCGTGGCCCTGATGGCGGGCCGCGATCCAGCACTTGAAATACCTGCCGTAGAAGGTTGCTCCGCCGTGGCAGTCCACTTTCAGTGTCTCGGCAATCCCTTCCTGCAGGCCCGCGATGGCTTCCAGCAATTTGAATGTCGATCCTGGAGCCAGTTGCGCCTGGATGGCTTTATTCATCAGCGGATGATCCGGATTTGTAACGAGCGCGTCCCACTCCTTGCGATGGATGCGGATGGCGAACTGGTTCGGGTCGAAGGTCGGACGGCTGACCATGGCGAGCACTTCGCCGGTTCGCGGGTCGATGGCGACCATCGCGCCCTGTCGCTGGCCCATCGCTTCTTCGGCGGCTTTCTGGATGTCGAGATCGATGGTGAGCTTCAGCGATTTCCCGGGAACTGCAGGCTCGATTCCGAGCGCGCCCAGTTCGCGGCCGCGGCTGTCGACGATCACGTCGCGGGAGCCGTCCTGTCCGCGCAGAATGGGATCGTATGATTCCTCGACACCGGAGCGACCCACAACATCGCCCGGCTGGTAGAAGGCATAGCGGGGATCGTCGAGCATCTCTTCCGATACTTCGCCAACGTAGCCGATCAGGTGCGCGGCGAAGCCGTTGGTGGGATAGAGGCGCCGCTGTTCTTCGATGGTTTCGAGTTCCGGCAATTCATTGCTATGTGCCGCGATGAAGGCCTGCTCATCCGGAGTGATGTCCTGCTGGAGCGGAATGGGTTGATACTTCGGTTGATGCCGGTAGCGGAGCAGTATGGCGCGCAGCTGATCGGGGGCCATGTGCAGGCCTTCGGCGATGAGCGGAATGTCGCTTTCGAGATCGTGGGCCTGCTCCGGCACCAGGAAACAGGTGACGGAAGGATAGTTGTCGACCAGGAGGCGGCCTTCGCGGTCGAAGATTTTTCCGCGCGGCGCGAGGATGGGCACTTTCCGGATGCGGTTGGCTGCCGCAAGCGCCTTGTAATTTTGCGCGCCCAGCACCTGCAATCGCCAGAGTCCGGAAACAAGAATGACGAGGACCAGCGCAATGACGTACTGCATTACGGTCAGCTTGATCGCCGGGATCTTCTCGTCTTTGTTGTATGTGCCAGCCATGGGGGTAGGTTGAGTTCAGGATACTCCGGGTTTGCGGGCGGTTGCCGGCCATTTTCGATCCCACCCTAGCCGCAAACACGCGGCTAGAATGGGGCACCCGGCTGCGCTAGAGGCCGGTCGGGATGACACTTTTTCTATCTACTAACATTTCCACTATTCCCTTCTGCGCAGACGGTCGAGCAATGCGAAGAGGATCACTCCAATCAATGCGTTCACTATGGCGCGGACCAGTTCCTGCAACCAGAACCATGTTTCATGCATGCCCAGCAGGCGGCGCAGAATAAGCACATGGAGAACACCGGCGAACAGGATAAAGATAAAGTTCATCATCAGCCGCGTTCCGGGATTGTCTACATCGATCCGCACGCCGATCGATGCCGCGAGATAACCCAAAATGCAATCGATGATGCCGTTGATGCCAAGCGGCAGGTGCGTCATCGCGTCCTGAATCATGCCGATGATGAGGCCGATCAATGTTCCCGCGATAGGGCTGCGGCGGGAAACGGCAAAGTAAATGACCACCAGCACAGGCAGGTCCAGCACGGCGATGCTGGGAAAGCGCAGAGGAAGGTAGACCTGGAAAAAGATAGCCAGCAGCGGCACCAGAATAAAAACCAGCGGATGGAAGCGGTGCTCTTCCATCTCTCTGCGCGAGTTGCGAGGCAACAGGTCCATGGCTAGTTTTGCGGCTCCTTGCCGGCACCCGGATGCTGCGCGCCAAGCGGAGAAACGTGCGCTCCGCCTGGCGCGCGTGCTGCCGCGGGCGAGGCGGGCAGCGGCGGGAACACCTGTTTCGGATAGGGAGCGTCGGGCGTCAGCTTGTCCGCATCCGGGGTAGCCCCGGGGGTGAAGCGGTCGGGATGGAAGGAAGCCGGCGGGCGCACGGTGGGCGGCGGCGCGTTCGAATCTAACGGTTTTCCATCCGGCCCCATGGGCGGAGGCGCTGCCGCAGGCAGTCTCTGCGACAAAATATCGGCGGCTTTCTGTTCGCTGGTGGTCACGTCCTGCTGCATGGCTGCAGGCATAAGATCGGTTATTTGCGTGATCACCAGCACTTCATCGAGTCGAGACAAGTTGACCGCTGGCCGGATCAATATGGCGACGTAAGGATTGCGCTCCGGATCGTTAACGACTCGCTCCACGGTGCCGACGGGCAGGCCGCGCGGGTAAATCTGATCTCCCCCGCTGGTCACGACCTGCTCGCCGGACTGGATGCGTTCATCCGGCAGAATGTCGATGATCTCCGTTTGCCCGGCTGTGTTGCCGCGCAGGATGCCGCGCAGCCGGGTCTGGGTCAGGATGACGCCAAGGCCGCTGGTCTGGTCGTTGATCTCAAGCACCTGCGCCGTGTGCGGAAACACATCGCGAACTTTGCCGACTACTCCGTCCGGCGTGATGACGGGCATGTCCGTGCGGATGCCGTCTTGATATCCCTTGTCGACGATGAGCACCCGCGACAGCTCCGTTCCGCTGGTTCCGATGACATGGACCGCAACGGTTTTCGAAACATACTGCTGTTGAAAGGCGAGCAGTTTCTGTAGACGCAGATCCTGGCGGGCGTCCTCCGCCAGCGAGGCTTCTTCGAGACGCATCCGGTTCAATTCCGCCTGGAGCTGCCGGTTTTGCGTCCGCACATGACGAAGGTCGAGATAGCCGTTCCACGCGTGGCTCACTCCATGGCCAGCGAATAGAAACACTCTTTCAAACGGAGAGATCAGACTTACGACCCAATACCGGACCAGCCGGGTCTGAGGGCCGTCTTTGCCGCTGGCCGGACGGCGGACCTGCACGGCAAGGCCGAGCATCTGCGCCAGTACGACGGCAAGCAGCACCAGTGGATTGCGGTATCGGCTGAGAAAGGATTCCATGATACCTGGGACGAACTGCGAGTACGACACCGCGTAGTTCGGCGGACAGAGATTGAGGAACGTAAGCGATTCACTTACGTTCGCTCCCGATGGAGAGAAACCCACATCTCAAAATCGAGATGTGGGGCACCCGCCTCGTTTTTTCATCTGCCCGGAATGCGAAAAAACTAATCGATCTTGATTTTGCGCAGCAGGCGAAAGTCCGACAGCATCTTGCCGGTGCCGAGCACTACCGAGGCCAGGGGATCGTCGGCGACTGAAACAGGCAGCCCGGTTTCCTCGCGGATGCGCTTGTCGAGATTTTTGATGAGCGCGCCGCCGCCGGTCAGCACGATGCCGCGGTCGCTGATGTCGGCGGAAAGCTCCGGCGGGGTGCGTTCCAGGGCTACGCGGATGGCGTTCATGATGGTGCTGATGCACTCGGCAAGCGACTCGCGGATTTCGCTGTCGTCGATGGTGATGGTTTTCGGCACGCCTTCAATCAGGTTGCGGCCCTTAATTTCCATGGTCAGCGGCTTGTCCAGCGGATAGGCGGAGCCGAGTTCCATCTTGATGTGTTCCCCGGTGCGCTCGCCGATCAGCAGGTTGTATTTGCGCTTCAGGTAATTCATGATGGCTTCATCCATCTGATTGCCGGCCATGCGGACGGAGCGCGAATAGACGATGCCGGAAAGTGAGATCACTGCTATGTCCGTAGTTCCGCCGCCAATGTCGACCACCATGTTGCCGCCGGGCTCGGTGATGGGCAGACCGGCGCCGATGGCGGCGACCATGGCCTGTTCCACGAGATACACTTCGCTGGCTTTGGCGCGATAGGCGGAATCTTCAACGGCGCGCTTTTCTACCTGAGTAATTTCCGAGGGTACGCCGATCACGATGCGCGGATGCACCAGCATCTTGCGGCCATGCGCCTTCTGGATGAAGTAGTTGAGCATTTTTTCGGTGACTTTGAAGTCGGCGATGACGCCGTCCTTCATAGGGCGAATGGCGACGATGTTGCCGGGCGTACGGCCCAGCATCTCTTTCGCCTCCTTGCCCACGGCCTCGACTTCTCCAGTGACTTTATTCAGGGCAACGATGGAAGGCTCGTTGACGACAATGCCCTTACCAGCCGCGAAAACGAGCGTGTTGGCGGTGCCCAGGTCAATGGCCAGGTCACTGGAAAAAAGACTGAACAGCGAACGCAGATTATGGCTGCGTGAAGACCGGGAGTGATAGCCGTTAGAGGACATTCAACCTGTGACGTGCCTTTGGAATTATGCTTGAAACCATTGTAAGGCCATGTGCGCCGAGCCGCTCAGGTATCGTAGGAGGGAATCGGGGAAGGTATGTATCAAGCAATCCCCGGTAGCCAGACGCCGGTGGGGCCGGTTCTCCGGGTGCTCGGCCCGGCGAAAAGGACCCAAGTTAGCTGCGCGAACCCTTCGACGAGCTCAGGGCAGGCTCTGGGGTACCCGCATCCAGGCCAGTGCGAAAGGAGGGCGAGTGTCCGATATTTCATCGAGTACGACGATGCGGATCACGATGGCGGCGATTGCGGTGATCGCGTGGTTTGCGCTGGTGCTCCAACTTTATTTGATGATTGCCAATTCGTCCGCGAGCGGCTGGGCGACTGTCGGGGTGGTCGTTAATTACTTCAGTTTTTTCACCATCCTTACCAACCTGCTGGTTGCGGTGGTGCTTACATTTTCGGTGGGGATGCCGGAATCTTCCTGGGGGCGGTTTTTTTTTAGCGCCACAGTGCAGGCTGGTACAGGGGTCTATATCGCGGTGGTTGGTCTTACGTACTCCTTGCTGCTACGCCACTTGTGGAGCCCGGTCGGCGCGCAGAAGGTTGCCGATGTCCTGCTGCACGACGTGATTCCGATTGCATATGTGATTTACTGGCTGATCTTTGCGCCGAAGGCCACTCTGCGCTGGAGCGATGCGCTTCGGTGGCTCGTCTACCCCGTCGTTTACATGATCTACACCCTGGCGCATGGCGTCGCCTCCGGATGGTGGCCTTACCCGTTCATCGATGTCAATATGCTTGGATTCCCAAGAGCGCTGGGGAATGGGGCGCTGGTTCTACTGGGGTTCTTCGGAATGGGCCTGGTGGCAGTCGCGATCGGCCGCTGGCTCAGCCGAACTTCGACTCGATATCCGTAAGCTGGCGTTTGCTGTATTCTCAATCGTTTGAGTGTTGTTGAATCGAGAGAATAGAAGTGAATGCAATGGCAGCCACGAAGTACGGAAACAGGCAACGTAAGAATCTGATCGGCGGAAAATGGGTTCCTGCCCATACACGCCAGACCTTTGAGAACCGCAATCCCGCCGATACCGGCGATCTTGTCGGCGTGTTTCCATCGTCCGGCGCTCGGGACGTTGACGATGCTGTTCTTGCGGCAAGGGAGGCATTTCAGAGCTGGCGTCTTGTGCCCGCTCCCAAGCGCGCGGAGATTCTCTACCGGACCGGCGAATTGCTGGCGGAGCGTAAAGAGCAGTACGCGCAAGAGATGACGCGCGAAATGGGCAAGGTGCTTGAAGAGACGCGCGGCGACGTGCAGGAGGCCATCGACACTGCCTTCTACATGGCCGGGGAGGGGCGGCGGATGTTCGGCCAGACCACGCCGTCGGAGCTGCAGAGCAAGTTCGCCATGAGCATGCGGATGCCGGTGGGCGTGTGCGGCATGATCGCGCCATGGAATTTCCCCATGGCTATCCCTTCGTGGAAGCTGTTTCCCGCGCTGGTTTGCGGCAATACCTGCGTGATCAAACCGGCGGAAGATACTCCGCTCTCGACACTCAATTTAGTGCAGACAATGATGGATGCAGGCTTGCCGAAGGGCGTCGTCAACATTGTCTTCGGCTTTGGTCCGGAGGCGGGAGCGCCGCTGGTGGAGCATCCCGGCGTGGACGCCATCAGCTTTACCGGCTCGAGCGAAGTGGGTCGCATGGTGGGGCAGGCGGCGGCTGCGCACTTCAAGCCGTGCTCGTTAGAAATGGGCGGCAAGAATGCCATGATCGTGATGGAGGATGCAAACCTGGACCTTGCGGTGGAAGGCGCGCTGTGGGGAGCCTTCGGCACGACGGGCCAGCGTTGCACGGCGACCAGCCGCATTCTGCTGCATAAGAAAATTGCCAAGCAGTTTACCGAGCGGTTTGTCCAGCAGACGGAGAAATTGCGCATCGGCAACGGTCTGAAGAAAGACGTGCAGGTGGGGCCGCAGATCAACCGCCAGCAGATTGAGACCAGCGAGCGTTACGTTGCAATTGCGCTGGCGGAAGGCGCGAACCTGCTGACCGGCGGCAAACGTCTTACAGGCAAAGCGCACGCCTCGGGATACTTCTTCTTGCCGACAATTTTTGCAGGCGTCAAGCCTTCGATGCGCATCGCGCAGGAAGAGGTCTTCGGTCCTGTTGTTGCGCTGCTGCAATTCAACTCCTTCGAAGAAGCGATTGAGATCGCCAATGACATTTCCTACGGTCTATCGACGGCGATTTATACCCGCGACGTGAACCGCGCCTACCGCGCCATGCGCGATCTGGAGGCGGGCATCACTTACGTGAACGCTCCCACCATCGGAGCCGAGGTGCATCTGCCCTTTGGGGGCATCAAGAAAACAGGGAATGGCCATCGCGAAGGCGGCAATGCGGCGCTGGATTTTTACACCACGTGGAAAACGGTTTACGTGGATTATTCGGACACATTGCAGCGGGCGCAGATTGATACGGGCGAATAGGAGTCGTCCTGCGGTTGTAAGCGGCATTTGAACAAATTGAAAACCGCGGGTCCCTCCACTTCGCTGCGCTACGGCCGGGGATGACAACTTTTTTGATTTGTAAAGATTGCAGGAGAGCAGCATGATTATTGGCGTTCCGAAGGAAGTGAAGGACCACGAGAGCCGCGTCGGCGTTACACCCGCAGGGGTCAAGGCGCTGGTGGAAGCGGGCCACAAGATTCTCGTCGAAACTGGGGCGGGGGACCTTTCTGCATTTCCGGACGACGATTATCAGTCCGCCGGGGCGGAGATCGTTGGCTCCGCGTACGATGTGTGGCGGCTGGCGGACATGGTAGTGAAGGTCAAGGAGCCGGTCGAAAAAGAATACGGCCATTTCCGCGAGGGACTGGTGTTGTTTACCTATCTGCATCTCGCGCCTATCCCGGCGTTGACCGGCAAGCTGCTGGAGAAAAAAGTTATTGGGATCGCCTATGAAACCATCCGCGACAAGGCCGGCACTCTGCCGCTGCTGACACCGATGTCGGAAGTTGCGGGACGCATGTCGGTGCAGGTGGGAGCGGCGTATCTCGAGAAAGAGAGAGGCGGACGGGGAGTCCTGCTGGGCGGCGTGCCGGGCGTGCCGCCGGGAAATGTGTGCGTCATCGGCGGCGGCATTGTCGGCACCAACGCGGCCAAGGTTGCGATGGGCATGGGCGCGAAGGTGACGATTGTCGATTTGAACCTGAATCGTCTGCGCGAGCTGGACGACATCTTCAACGGCCGCGTCTACACGCTGGCGTCGAACTCCTACAACGTGACGCACGCGGTTCGCGAGGCGGACCTGGTGATTGGAGGCGTGCTGATTCCGGGCGCGGCGGCTCCGAAGATTGTTACCAGGGCCATGGTCTCAAAGATGAAAAAGGGCGCGGTGATTGTCGATGTGGCGATCGATCAGGGTGGATGCATCGAGACGGCACGGCCTACAACCCACAGCGATCCGTCGTATGTAGTCGATGGCGTGGTGCATTACTGCGTGACGAATATGCCGGCGGCGGTGCCCAACACCTCCACGCTGGCGCTGACGAATGCGACTTTCCCGTATGTTCTGCGGCTGGCGCAGATGGGCGCGAAAGGCGCGATCCAGGCCGATAGCGGACTGCGCGATGGCGTGAATACCTACGATGGCGTGCTGACGTGCAAGCCGGTGGCGGAGTCTCAGGGAAAGCCGTGGAAACCGGTCGGCGATCTGGTGAAGTAGGGGTTTGATTCCCACTCTACGCAGAAACGCGAAGGGTGGGGCACCCATGTCTCAGAAACGAGACATGGGTTTGCGCCCGCATCAATGTTGCGGCATCAGTGCTGCATGTTATCTGTTGACCGTTACGCTTCTTTCCAGGTCGAAGGTGAGCACGGTCTCGGCCGGCAATACCAGCTCGTGATTTCCCGTGAATGCGCTGCCGGCCGCGCCGCCGCCGCCACCGAGCAGACCGCCGAGCAGAGCGCCTTTGCCGCCACCGGCCAATCCGCCGATCAAAGCGCCCGCGCCCGCACCGCCGCCAGTCATGATGGCGGAACGCTTGCCTTTGCCTTTCTCAACACGCTCGACGCGGCTGGTTCGGACAGGATACGTGCGCCCGTCTGCGCGCACACTTTCGAGGCGCACGGCGAGAATAGCCTGTCCTTTGAAGCGGCCCTGACTTTTTGCCTCACTGACGACCCCTCTGGCTTGTGCGCCTGCCCGAACGATGGTTTGACCATTCACGCGTATCGGGTCGACGAGAGTGCCGGAAAAGGGATCGCCGGTCTGAGTGGTTTTCGTAGAGAGAGTCTGGGCGAGACGAATGCGAATTCGGGTTCCAGCCGGAATGACCATGGTCTGCGATTGTGCTGGAGGCCGCGGTGCGGCGCCACTCGACGGTGGCGGCGGAGGCGGAGGTGCGATGTTCTCAGTCTGCTGGTTGTTTTTGGCCTGACCGACCGGCGCCTCATTTCCGTTGTCCGCCGCCGCTGCTCCAGCGGCACCGGGATTTCCTATGGCGAGGTCGTTGACAACGGTTCGCACACCATGGACCTGGGCGGCGTCGTTGGACGCCAGTTCTCGCGATCCCTGCCCGTTTACGGAACCGGAAAGAGTCACCGTTCCATTTTTCGCAGCGACTGAAATGGGCTGCCCCTGGAGTGCTGCATCCGCGCCAATCTTGCTTTGTACGTTGGCTGCGAGCTGGCCATCGGATGGCTTGCTGCTGCATCCGGAACAGATCAACGCCGCCGCCGCCAACGCGAGCGGCAGGACTGGAAGAGAAAATCGCGCGGTTCGTTTCATAGTGCCCTCGGATAAAGATTTATCGAATCTGGTGGTGCTGACAAGCATTATGCAGCCGGTTTCCAGCACAATCAACGGTCAACTCTATAATTGCTTGCAGATATTCCCTGGGCGGCGACGGTAGCGAAGATGGAGACTGGCGGCAATCGACGGACGGCGGTGGTGGTGCTGGGTTCGCTCGCCTTGCTGGTGCTGCTTGTCTTACTGGCGGAGAACGCGTTCAACCTGAAGTTTCTTGCGCCGAACAACACCAGTTCGATTCTGTTTTTCACCGCTCTCTCCGGACTCAGTTTTCTGCTGTTTTTGATGCTGGTTGTGCTTCTCCTGCGAAACATCTTGAAACTGTATGCCAGTGAGCAAAGCCGTGTGCTGGGCTCGCGGCTGCGCACGCGGATGCTGCTAGGAGCTTTATTGCTTTCGGTTGCCCCAGCATTCTTCATGTTGATCTTTAACTATTTGTTGATGAACAGGTCGATCGATCGCTGGTTTTCCCAGCCCGTTGTGCTGCTGCGGAATGAGTCCATGCAAGTGGCGATGGAAATGTCTCGCTATGCCGCCGCCAATGCGAGAGCGGAGGCGGAATCTCTGGCGCACGCGTCGGAGATCGTGGCTGAGAATACGCCGTCCGGACCTCAGGAAATGCTGGATCTTTTCCATCAACACAAAGTAACGCTTCAAGGCGGTTTTGTCGTTGTGTATCGGGATGGCAAGGCAATCGATGAATATCAGTTTCCGGACGGGGAAGATTCCACGAGCGTGGGGCCCGGCGGCGATCCGTCGGACGCTGCTGCACCTGTCGGCCAAAGGCCGTTGACCGATGTGATCCTACGCGCTGCCCGGAGCACGGACAATCCTGTTTTGCGGGCCGGCTCGGCGGAATACGCGGTAGGCGCCGCTTCTTCCAGGACGGGACTTGTCGTGGTGGTGGGCCTGCCGCTGCCGCCGGATGCCGCGACAGCGATGCGAGACATCGAAAGTGGAAGCCAGCACTACTGGGCGTTGCTTCGCGCCCGGCGGCGTGTGCGTCAAACGTACTTTCTGGTTTTACTGCTACTGACCGGACTTACTTTATTCGTCAGCAGCTGGCTGGCCCTGTTTCTGTCGAAACAGGTCACGCGTCCAGTGGAAGCGCTGGCCGATGCCATGGATGCCATGGCTTCCGGGGATTATGGATCTCGCGTCGACATTGCCGCCGGGGGAGAACTGGGCGAACTGGTGCGCTCCTTCAACCACATGGCGACCGATCTTGAAACCAGCCGCAGCCAGCTGGAAGCATCCACGCAACAGCTTTCACTTGCAAACGCTGCGATCAATGAACGCAGACGCGAGCTGGAAACAGTGTTGGAGACGATTCCGAGCGGCGTTGCCACGCTCGACAACGATATGCGAATTCTGCAGGCCAATCGCGCGTTTCTGGAAATGCTCGATCCGCTGGGGGAGTTGTCGATTGAAGGGCAGCCGATTCAGGCGCTGTTTGCGCCGGAGTCCGCCGCGGAAATTGCGCGGGTGCTGCGCCGTAGCCGTCGTTTGCCGGCGGCCTCAACCGAGGTGGAAGCGGAGAGCTCGCGCGGTCCGCTGCATTTGATTATCACGGTGACGGAACTGCGCGGTGCTACACCCGGCGATTCTGGGCAGGGGCACCTGGTGGTGATGGATAATGTGACGGATGTGCTGCGCGCGCAGAAACAGATGGCGTGGAAGGAGGTGGCGCAGCGCGTTGCCCACGAAATCAAAAATCCGCTTACGCCGATTGCGCTTTCCGCGGAGCGGATCGAACGCCACCTGGACCGTGGCTTGAAGGATGACTCCGCCGTGGCGCTGCGCAGCGCGACAGAGGTGATCCGCTCTTCCGTGCAATCCCTGCGCCAACTGGTGGACCAGTTTGCGGCGCTTGCCGATTTCCCCGCCGCGCGACCCAAGCCGACGGACTTGAATGCAATCGTAGAAAACACATTGGCGCTGTTTGAAGGACGCATGCAGGGGATTGAACTGCGGCTTCATCTTATGCCGCATATTCCGCCGGTACTGGCTGATGCGGATGCAATGAAGCGGGCGTTGAGCAATTTGATCGACAATGCCGCCGAGGCCATGCAGCAGAGCCTGCTGCGCGTGCTGACAGTGCGGACGGGATGGAATACAACGCAGACGATGGCGGAGATTATCATCGCGGATACGGGCCATGGCATCACGGAGGAAACACGCGAGCGGCTTTTCCTGCCATTTTTTTCCACGCGCCGTCGCGGTACCGGGCTGGGGCTTTCGATTGCGGCGAAGATCGTACAGGAACACCAGGGCAGCATTCGCGTTGAGCAGAATGCTCCGGTCGGCGCTCGCTTCATCGTGGAAATTCCACTGGCCGACACCCCGGACATTCAAGGAGCACCGCAGGACATGCCGCTGCCGGATGCAAGCGTGGCGGCTAAATGAATCACATCCTTGTGGCCGATGACGAACCGGATATCCGCCGTACCCTGGAGGCGATCCTGGCGGAGGAAGGCTACGCCGTCACCACGGCGGGAACTGCCACCGAGGCAGTGGACCTGGTCCGCGATGCGATTTTCGATGCCGTGCTGCTGGACATCTGGCTGCCGGACCGCGATGGTCTCGACGTGCTTGCGGACATTCGCCGGATGGACGGCGGCACGGGTCCGGAGGTCATCATCATCTCCGGCCATGGCACGATCGAGACTGCGGTGCGCGCTACCAAGCTGGGCGCGTATGACTTTCTCGAGAAGCCGTTATCGCTGGAGCGAACACTCATCATCGTTAAGAATGCGATTGAGGCGCGGCGGCTTCGCGTGGAAAATCGCGAATTCCAACAGCAGTTGACTGCGCGCGCGCGGGTGACCGGCGAAAGCGTGCCGGTAAAGGCGCTGCGGCAGCAGATCCGGCTGATGGCTCCGACGAATGGCCGCGTGTTGATCTATGGCGAGTCCGGCACCGGCAAGGAATTGATCGCGCGGGCCATGCATGCGGAAAGTCCGCGAAGCGATCGCGTGTTTGTAGAACTGAACTGCGCGGCCATTCCGGAAGATTACATCGAAACCGAACTTTTTGGATATCGCCATAGCGCCTTACCGGGCGGACCGCCGGAAAAGCGCGGCACCTTCGAGAGAGCGGATGGGGGCACGCTGTTTCTGGATGAAGTGGGCGATATGAGTTTGAAGACGCAGGCCAAGGTGCTTCGCTCACTCGACGATCAACAGTTCACGCCGGTGGGAGCCGCTAGTCCGGTCCGCGTGGATGTCCGGTTGATCGCAGCGACAAATAAAAACCTTGAAGAAGAAATTGCCAAGGGTAATTTTCGCGAAGATCTTTTCTATCGGCTGAATGTAATCCCTTTTTATGTGCCGCCGCTGCGCGAGCGGAAAGAGGATATTCCACTGTTGGCGCGAGAGCTGCTGCGGGAATTCGGCCGGCAATATGGCAGGGCGAGGATGGAGATTGCAGATGAGGCATTGGCCTCGTTACAGCAATATCACTGGCCGGGAAACGTGCGGGAACTGAGAAATGTGCTGGAGAGGGTGATGATTCTCAATCCGCAGATCACGCGCATCGAGCGTAAACATTTACCGGTACTGGTTGCGCGCAGTGCCGGCCGGCGCGGCGAAGACTTTTCCTCTTTGCAGCAGGCGCGGGAAGCGTATGAGCGCGACTACATTCTGCGCAAGCTGGAAGACTGCCACGGAAACGTAAGCCGCGCGGCGGAGATTCTGGGTCTGGAACGAAGCCACCTTTATCGAAAGATGAAGGCGCTGGGGATCAACGCGAAAGAGGCGTGAGCGTCATCATCAAGGTGCCTCACCTTCGCGCGCAGTTAGGGGGAGATGAGCATGTTCCGCTGACTGCATTTTTTGCAATGGATTCAGGGTGTCCTCACGGTTGGTATAGAGCACTCGGCTGAACATGTCGTCCTGAGCCGCAGGCGAAGGATCTAGCGGTTTGCATACGAACCACAAGATCCTTCACTCCGCTCCGCTTCGTTCAGGACTACAAACTCTTGATCGTGTTGCTATGCAGCAATCGGAGAACCGCGTTAACGCTCGTCTTCTGTTTTGTTTTGTTGCCTGCCAAGGCTTTCCAGTTGGTTTCGCCAGTCGAGCGAATTGAGAAATGCGTCGGAGCCGCGCCAGTCATCCGCGACTTTTACAAACAAATCAAGATGCACCTGCGTGCCGAGGAACGATTCCAGTTCCTTGCGTGCGGCGATGCCAATTTGTTTCAGCATCGATCCACCCTTGCCGATCAGGATTGCTTTTTGTCCGGAGCGCTCACAGAAAATTGCCGCTGCAATGCGGGTCAAAGGCTTTTGTTTCGGCTTGCCGGGTTGTGAGGCCGCTGTCTTTCGCACCTCGAAGCGCTCGATGACTACGGCGCTGGCGTAGGGGACTTCCTCGCCGGTGAGGTTCAGTATTTTTTCTCGAATGATTTCGGCGGCCAGAAATCGTTCCGGTTGATCGGTGAATTGGCCTTTTCTAAAATGCCTGCGGCCTTCCGGCATGTACTCAACCAGCTTGGTGATCAGCCGTTCCAGGCCGTCGCCTCCGCGCGCGGAAACGGGGATCACCTCGGCGTATTTGTGCAGCGCGCTGAATTGCGCGATGAGCGGAAGTAATGTTTCTTTTTCATCGATAGCATCGATCTTGTTCAGAACGAGAAATACAGGACAGTCGAGCTTCTTCACCAACTCCAGAATGAAGGTGTCTTCATTTTCGAGCGAGTGTTCGGCGGGATTGCGTTGTGCCAGTGAAGCAGCCTGCTTGCTTACCGATTCCGGCGATGTTTCGTCAGGCGCCGATCCGGCCAATTCACTGAGGTAAATGTCCGTAACCTTCGGGGAAGGGAATCGCAGACGCCGCGTGACATCAACGACATGCAGCACCACATCGCGCGATTCGAGCGCGTCGTATACCTCCTGCAGCATGCGCTTGTCGAGCAGGTTGGCGGGCTTATGCACTCCCGGAGTATCGACGAAGACGATCTGCGCGGCGGGGTGCTTGCCCTTGACGGCGTCCACTTCCAGAACGCCGTGAATGCGGTTGCGCGTGGTCTGCGGCTTGCGGGTAACGATGGCGACTTTTTCGCCGACCAGCGCGTTGACCAGCGTGGATTTGCCGGCGTTGGGGCGGCCAAGAATGGAAACGAAACCGGAGCGGAGAGGCATGAACCCTAGTATCTACCTTACGCAGATATCACTGCTGGACAGGTCGGCTGAAAAGCAGCAAAGTTCCAAAGGATTGCATTTTTGGAAGCGTCGCTGAGTATTCCGCAAGCTTCTCAGGGTCATGCAGGCAGCGAATGCAGAGGACCATGCACGGCGGTTGCCGGTCGATCCTGCTTGTGAACCTGTAAGTCAAATTGGTCACACTCACATAACGGAAATCGCGCAATGGTCCACGATCGTTAATCATACCCGTCAAAATATATCCGTAGGCAAATGGCTGATTCGTAGTGTCCAGGCCAATGTGGGCGCAGGAAATTTTCCGTGCCGCCTCGCCAGCCGGCAGGTAGGAAGGTTCCAGGTCGGCGCTTTCCGCAAAATACATCTCGTCCCGACTGCGAAAGAAGATGCTGTAGGCACGGGAATCCGGCGGGCGATGAAGAAGAGTTCGAATGCCATTGGAAGAGACCAAGGGGCGAATGGAATTAAAGAGCAAAGGAGGGAGAGCCATCACAAAGAGAGCCAACGCCAAAAAGAATGTTGCCCGCGGATAGCCTCGATCGAAAACGGCGGCAACGACAGGACATGCGAGCACGAAGAGCGGCAGATGCAGCCGAGCAGCCCAGATCTCCCACTTGAAAACCATGCAATAGAGTATGAATGCGACGATGATTCCAATCGCCAGCGCGGCTTCATGAGGCATTTTGCGCATTGCAAACAGGACTATCACGAATGCAGTTGCGGTCAGGAGCAGATGAACTGGATTTCCCGCTAGATATTCATCGAGACTATAAGTCGGAATGGCGAATAACGGTCCCGGACGGATGAGTGCTGGGTCGTCCGGGTTAACTCCCAAGATATGGATAATTTTTCTGACCGCGGAAGTAGTACGGCGGTTGATGGAATCGACGGGAGTTCCAAAATGAATGGAGGCTTCCCGCAATACATTGGAGGCCGCAGTCGCCGGCGTAATACGGTCTGCCGCGTATTTCAATCTTCCTTCCACGTCCGGTGCCGGCATGCCTAACACGGAGCGGTCCATAGCATAGTTGCGCGACCAGTGGGGCGCATTCATCATCAGCATGATGGCTGCCGCGATGAGACACGCAGCCGGAAGTTTTCGCCAGGCTGGTCGAGGCGTGACGAAGAGAAGCGCCACCGCAACAGGCGGTCCGAATGCGTAGGCTGTTCCCTTGGTGAGGATGAGCGCGCCGAGCGCGATACCGAGGGTCACAATGTAGAACCATCGGGGATCGCGCTGCCATCGCAGTATCAACAGCACTGAAATGGACAACCACAATGCCACTGTCCAATCGTTCTTGGCTCCTGAAGCGCTCAGGATTCCCTGCGGAATCGTGAGGCAGAACAGTACGGCAATCAGTTGACAGCGAATGGCACAGCCAAACTCTTTTGCGATCAGACTTATGGCCAGCGCACTTCCCGCACAACCGAACCACTGGACGAGGTTGACGAAACGATCCGAACCGTGGAGCAAGTACAGGTGCAGCATGGTCCATTCGGCTAATGGAGGAGCGAAGTCCTGCACGTAATAGTTGGTGGGAAACAGGCCGACCGATCCCTGCGCCGCCCACTCCATTACCCGCGGCATGTGCTGTAGAGTGACGTCCCAGCCATTCGGCGGCGCTATCAGGGCTGTCATGCCGGTCAGGGCAAGGATTGCGATAGAGGCAGCGAGCAGAAACCAGTCCTTCTTCTGGAGGGCCTCCCAATTTGCTGAGCCAGTTGCAGCGGCGCAGGGCCTATGGCGCTGCCGGGTAAGCAGAAAGTCGGCCATGAAGGTCAGCGCAGTCGTGATGATCCAGGCCACTGCAATAGTTTGCCGACGGATAACCTGTAACGCGCTGAGTTGTTCCGTGATGGCCACCAGGCACAATGTCCACCATGCCGCGGCGACCAAGATCCGCTCACGCAATCCCGGAACTGCAAACCGGTAGACTCTAAGCCACGCGTAGAAGCTCACCAAAGGCAGAAATAGCAGCATGCTCTCTCCCTGGCAACATGTCCGAGCACATCATTTGTCATTCAGTAACACGGCTGCAAAAGGGGAGGTGCAAGTTCCTTGCCGATGCGTTCTATTCGTTGTAGTGGAGCAGGCTGAAGACGTCAAGACCTTCGAAGCGCTCGCGGCCTTTTAGAAAATCCAGCTCCACGGCGAAGGCGAGGCCGGCGATGTCGCCGCCCAGTTGGCGGACGAGCTTTACGGTGGCTTCCATGGTGCCGCCGGTAGCCAGCAGGTCATCGACGATGACCACGCGCTGGCCGGACTCAATGGCGTCGAGATGAATTTCGAGCGCATCGGTGCCGTATTCAAGATCGTAAGTAACGCGGGCAGTTTTCCCGGGCAGCTTTTTCGGCTTGCGTACTGGGACGAAACCCGCGTTCAATCGATAGGCCAGTGCCGGGCCGAAGATGAATCCGCGCGCCTCGATGCCGAGCACAAGATCGATTTCCTTCTCGAAGTAGTGGGCCGCCAGCGCGTCGATGAGCATGGCGAAGCCGCCTTTGTCTTTGAGCAGCGTGGTGATGTCGTAGAAAAGAATGCCGGGTTTGGGGAAGTCCGGGACAGTGCGGACCAGTTTCTTGAGAGGTTCACAATTGATATTCATCAGCGACATTCGGTTACCACGCTCCTTCAATCTCAAACGCCTGCAGGCTTTCGGCCTCTGCTTCGGACCGGTCAAGCTGTTCAATGTGATCCACCCGTGAGCCGCGCGAGCCGGATTGCAAGCGGGCGTGCAGTTGCTTGAGATGTTCTTCGCTTCCCGCCGCCAGGACTTCGACGTGACCTTCAAGTGTGTTCCGCACCCGGCCGCGCAATCCGAGCGCCGCCGCCTCCCGCTGCACAAACCAGCGAAAGCCGACACCCTGCACGCGGCCCTTCACAATATAGTGGCGCACCATAAAAATTGAGTTAAGCGCGAGACAGGTAAGCGCCTTCGGCGGTGTCGACGCGAATCTTGTCGCCCTGATTGATGAATGCCGGTACCTGGACGACGAGGCCGGTTTCCATTTTGGCGGGTTTCGTAACGGAGGAAGCAGTTGCGGACTTCAGCCCTGGCTCGGTTTCGACTACGGTCAACTCGACGGCCTGCGGGAGATCGACGCCAACGGCCACGCCATCGAAAAACGAGACCTTGATCGGTAAGTTGGAGATCAGATATTCGACGGCATCGCCGAGCGTGCTGCCGTTCAAATGGGTCTGCTCGTAATTTTCCGTGTTCATAAAGACGTATTCATCGCCGTCCGCGTAGAGAAACTCCATCGCAACTTCGTCCACGATCACCCGTTCGATGGGATCGGGGGAGCGGAAGCGGTGCTCATACATCGCGCCGGTGCGCAGGTTGCGCAGCTTGGCCTGGATGAAGGCGCGCAGGTTGCCGGGGGTGCGATGCTCCACCTTGAAAACGGAGTGCAGCTCGCCGTTGTGCTTGATGATCATGCCGGGACGCATTTGCGTGGCGGGAATCGCCATAGAGAACTTGCTCCTTTGTTGCTGTGGGAAATTTCCGTCCGGAGCTGGATTCGCGGCCGAACGCCTATCGACACTTCAGTGTAGCGTAGCCGGGGCGAAGTCGGGGTCGTCGGTTGCGAGCAGAGGGTAGGTGTTGGAAACTACTTGGCGCGTTGAAAGGGGAGGTTACCCGTGACGCTGGCGGTGAGGGTGGCGCCTTGCGGTATTTCGGCGTCTTCGCCATGGATGAGAACGCCGGAAACACCCACAAAGGGGATGGCGAGGAATAGAGTATGAACCGCTTTCACGCGTGGCTGGCCCTCCTTGGTCTCAGACCCGGAGAGGAGGATGGTCTGGCCATCGACTGTCATCGAGCGGACGGCAAAAGATAGGACACCTGGAGCGCCTCCCAATCCCGGATGATCCACCTGGGTGACTGTCGCGAGCACAGGAGTTGCCTTGGGAGCGATAAGAACTCCGCCAACAATAAGATCCTGCGCCAGGACGATGGGAAGTTTATCGCCGATCTCCAGGTTTTTCGTGGTGACGGGCGTGGTGAAGACGAGTGGGACCTGTGTGTGATGTTGACGAGACAACGTTTCGACATCTGGAATGTTGGAGTAAGCGGTTGCAGCGGTCGCGTTCGAAGGCGTCGGTGCTGGGAGAGTATAGAGGGCGGACGTGATCTCGCTGTATCCGTTGTTCGGCCCGACCGCGACTGCCTGAAGCATGGTCGTCGACGCGATGGTGATGGGGCCGATGTAGCGGATGGAGAGTGTGGTCGGGGTCCACCCATCGGTGGTGTAGTAAATGGCGGTGCCGCGGGTCCGGTCTTTCATGCGCACCGTGATGCTGGACGGATAGCTCCCAGGCTTGACGGAAAAGCGAGGCTTGGCGGCGCCAATGTCTTCGCCGGGGGTGGACGCGGCCGCTTGCGCGACCTGGTCATTGAATTGTTGAGCGGCCTGCTGGGACGCTTGCTGCTGCATTTGCTGGGCCTGCTGAACAGCGATCTGCTGATCCAGCATGATCTGCTGCGTAGCATCCTGTGCGGTGGCGGCAGCAGCGGAGAAGAGAACCAGAACAGCCATCAGTAGACGCATGATGAAACCTCACTGGCTTCGATTGCGACGGTGTTCACTGCTTCAAATATATTGACGTTGACCTTGAAGGAAAGTTGTGGACGAACCGTTCTGATCGCCTGGAATCTATCTCCGCTCGGTTCTAGCCGAAAATTCGTGCGAAGAAGTGGCCGATCTTATGGAAGAAGCCGGGACTGTGGTTGGGTTTCGGTGCGGCGTTTGCCCGAGGAGCCGGTGCGGTGTTGGTACCGGTCGATACCGTCGGGCCAAAGCCGGGTGCAGGAGCCGTGGCCGTGGTGGCGGCGCTTTGTGGCGTGGCCATTCCGGAGGGAGTTCCTGTGGGAACGGTTTGCTTCGGGGCGACGTAGCTCAGGGTTGTCGTTACTTCGGAATGAATTTCTCCCGGTTGCACGACCGGCTTGGTCGGCAACGCTGGCGGAGGGGCGAGACCTTCACTTTCCGCCAGTGGAAACGCGGTATCGGCAGGCGTGGAACTGGGGCCTCCGACCGCTGATGGAGCGGCTGCGACGGCGGCTCCGGGCTTTGCCGGCTGCGTACTGGATGTTCCTGTGCCGGCAACGGAGATGGCCGGCATAACCGGACAGCCGCAAGGTTGTGTCTCGTGATCCACGACGTCGCGGACGCTGCCGTGCTCAAACATCACGCGCTGGTTCGGCTGCACCCGGTAGACGCCTGCGCCGATTTGTTCGCTGACTGTGACGTAGGGTGCGTTGGCGCCGCGATTGTCCACGCAGGTATCGCCCTGCGCGTTTACCCGGAGACGCACGTCCGCGTTGCCCGGTCCGGAGAGGAGGATGCGCAGGTCGGGGGTCAGGATGACGTCGGAATTTTTGCCGACTTTGTAATGGGCCTCGACGGCTCCGTGATCGAGCGCCAGCATCAGCGCGCTATTCGGATCGGAAGCACTGTTTTCCTGCGATAGATGCAGTTCCGTGGTGGCGCACAGGTTCAGCTCGCCGCCGCGCGCCAGGTGGATGGGCAGTGTGATTTTACCCGCCGTGATCGTGCTGCCGTTGCCGAGCAGCGTGTTCGACCCGCTGAGCGTGACCGCTCCGGCAACTTGAATTTTTTCTGCGGTCGACGATATATCGATGTGGCCGATGGTTTGTTGCGGCTGCGCTTGTGGAGATGCCGTTTGCGGCAAAGGCGGCTGGGCCGCTGCTGTTCCGACGATGAACGTCGCAGTGAAAAACAGGCAGCCAGCGAATTTAAAAGGTTGGCGACGGAAAGACATCCGCTATTCCAGCTTCAGGAAGTTGGCGATCAGACGCTTGCCGTCATCCGTCAGCACGCTTTCCGGATGAAACTGCACCCCTTCGATGGGGAAGTTGCGATGGCGCAGACCCATGATGAGGCCCTCGGAGCGGGCGGAAATCTGCAGATCTTCCGGCAGGCCGTCTTCGGACACGATCAACGAGTGATAGCGGGTGCAAACCATGGGGCTGGGAATGCCGCGAAAAATTGTGCGGCTGTCGTGCTCGACGGCGCTGGTTTTGCCGTGCATCAGCCGCGGCGCGCGGACGACTCTTCCGCCGAAGGCCGCGCCAATGGCTTGATGACCGAGACACACGCCGAGGATGGGAACTTTTCCGGCGAAGTGGCGGACCAGCGCAACGCTGATGCCCGCATCCTGCGGCATGCATGGCCCGGGAGAGATCACGATGCGCTCCGGCTTCAACGCCTCCACGTCTTCGACGGTAAGTTGATCGTTGCGGCGGACTTCTACCTCCGCGCCGAGTTCGCCCAGCACCTGGACCAGGTTGTAGGTGAAGGAGTCGTAGTTGTCGAGAACGAAAATCATGGTGAGCGCTGTATTCAGGATAGCAAGTTCTGATGGACGCTTCCTGCGGGGTGCGGAGGATCAAGATTTTGCGCCTTGCGGTAGATTGGACATGAGGGCTCACGGAGATGAACGTCCTCTGGAAACTGAAACGAAACCTCCTCTTCCTATTGGTGGCCGCGCCCATGATGGCGTGGGGACAGCTTCCACCGCCTCAAACTCCGGCACTTGCAAGTCCCGCTGTCCAATCGTCGATTTCGCCACAGAAAGCTTTCTCTGTGGACTTCAATGACAGCAATGCAACGGGAGGCTTAGACAGCTGCCACATCCATCAAGTAACAAGTCTTCCGGGAAGCGATCAGTTCGCAGCAAATTTTATTGAAACAATGGCCAGCGATCCCGATGTCAGCGCCAGAGATTCCAACATTGTATGGGGTCTCACTGCGGACCTGAGCAGCAAGGTCCCCTCCCGGAACCGGGCGATCTACATATCGAAATCAGCCGATGGCGGCAAGACATGGACCGTGGTGGCGCGACTAGGCCATCGATATTTCGACGCGAAAATCGGTGAGGGCCTGCGCAACGGGCTGGCTGTGTCTCCCGGCGGGACTGACTTTGTGATCACGACGCAGGAAGGGGCCTTTCAGGTGTTTCCTCGGACAGGAGGCTCCGATGCTGTCGTGAAATCGATTGTGGGCCCCCGGGTTCCTCATCGGCGTCCACCGGTGGTAATTGCAAAAAGGGAAGGCGATCCCGTACGGGCCGGTGTTGTCAAAATCACAGCCGACGGGAAACATATGATCGTCGGTTTCGGATATTTCGACCTAAATCCGCAGCTGTTTACCTACCATCGAGATCGCCACGGCGCTTGGATCGAGGATGGGACCCTCCCTCCCCTTCCGACCGACCTGGATATTTTCTCCATGCAATTTGATGACCCGCGGAAAATTCATCCGGACTCTCTTTATGTGGGAACCGGCGATCAAGCCTACCGTCTCGACTTCCACACAATGCAATGGACTCGCATCGAAGGAGTGGGACCGGATTCAGCGATCCATTCGATGAGTACCGTGGGAGGCCTTCATCTAGCGGCGTGCTGGGGAGTGTACAACCCTGTCAGTGCGGATGCTGTCACGAGAGTGACGAATGCGACCTTTCTCCTGCACCCGCGGAAAGATGAGGCAGGCCCCAACATTCGAGCCTATGGAATCGAGGTCGAGCCGGCGAGACCCAATCGAGAAATTCTGACAGCGATCACGGGCGTGTACACAAGCCAGGATAGCGGGGGAACATGGAAACGGCTCAATGATCTTCCCGAGGGAGAATTCCATACTGCCCATTTCAATGCGGATGGAACCATCATTGTCTCTGGATTGGCCGGGACATTTTTGGCCGATCCATTTTCGGGGGCTTGCGAACCGCACCTTAGAATTCGGAATGAATAGCCGAAATCTCATTCAATGATCTTCAGGGGTTTTCTTGCTCCATGATGACCCCGAGGCTCTTGAGAGCTTTTCGTGCCGGCTGTACACGGCCTTCTTTTGCATCCTGCAAGCCCACACGAATTGCGGCGACTGTTTCCAGCTCTGCAAGACGATCGAGCAATTCCTGATAACTGGCAGCGTCCTGAACGACAAGTTCTGCGCGACCATTGACCGTCAGCACAAGCGGAGTTTTAGAATCCTTGAGTCTGCCGACATACTCTTTGGCATTTCTCTGGAATTCGGTAACGGAGCGGACTTCACGGAGATCGATCATTGGGGCCTCGACATGGATAAAGCATACTATAAGCATTTTATTCAATGCGAAGAAGACTAGATGGATTCAGAGCCTTCTTCATACGCCTGGATTATGCTGTCTTGCATATGCGCCAGGTGTGGCATCGCGCTGATCGACTTCACGCTTTCATAAGAAATGAAAGTACAGCTCTTCGAGAGCGGACCACGCTCCAGTAGTGAGAACACCGGGCGATGCATCTCACGAAACACTTTGTCACGGCGCTCTTCAGGGGCCACGATATGAAGGCGGATGTTCATATTCGGCTGCAATGCGAGAAGGTCAGCCATCCGCAGAAGTCCAGAGTAAACAGTGGTCGTGTGCTCGACCTCAAATGCGCGAGACATTGACCGGCCCTTCAGCCAAAGCACGTCGATCAGCTCAATGGTGTCGAGCGTAGTCCCGTCATAGTTCAAGGGAAGGTCTTCAAGGAGCGCCGCTCGATCTGTTACGGCCAGCAGTTCGCTTACGCGGCTGCGATCAGCACGTGGAAGCCAGATTTTGAATCCCATAATGGCGCCCATACGGGCCAATTTCGCCTGGATCTGAAAGGATTGGCGCACGTCGCCGGACGCGTTCTCCGATGGCTGGCCCTGTGGCCCTTCGACTTCCTCTTCAGATCCCGGAACAGTTACGGTGACTTCGCCTGCCGGAGTCTTGATTTTGCGGTCCTTTGCCCATTTTTCCTTCCACGGCGGTTCGTAGAAATCCAGAATTAAAGCGGGCGCGTCCTGCTGAAGCGTGGTGCGCAGTGTAAGCAAAGCAGCATCAAGTTGCCGATCTGTCCAACTGGCCATCTCATGGGCTGATGTCACGCCGAATGCTGCCAAAATATTGATACGGTCGTTATTCGAAGATATCCTTTCTACTTTGTCCGGAAACGCAAAATATCTCAGCATGTGCCTAAACTGCCGGTTCCCTAACCGGGGAATTGAATCTATCCAAGCTAAAAAAGAGTCATAGTCAACAAAAATAGATCGTTCTTCGTTGTTTCTGTGTTTAAGGTCGCGAGTCAACTCCAGGAGGAATTCGAACTCATTCGGGCGGTAATTATTGAATCCCGGTCCACCTGAACCGATGCCAACAAGTACATCGTCACGGAGCAGCGGATGATTCGGGGGAAGTTGCTGGCCGGATGCATTCCACAATTCCATGATTTGGTGACGCTTGGTCCTCGCCTTCATATTTGAGGGGAAGAGGAGGAGTGCCCAAAGCATTTCCGCAGTTAGTTGCTGGGCAGGAGCGGAAATATCGCTGATCTGCCTCTTCAGCTTGGTCATAAAATCATCGCCGCTGAAATCAGGATGCTCCACAAAAGCGTGGTAGATTTCATCAATCAATGGGAGAGTCCACAACGACTTATCAGAAGCGAAAAGTGAACCATCCTGAATCAAGCAATCTCTTATCCAGCAATTTGCAGCCGACAAAATAGGGGAGGTGTCGCGTATGTTATTTTGGCGGGCCATGCAAATCCTCACTTCCGATTCAGCTTGAACTACAGAATTAATTCCGCGCCCGTTCAATGGCACGCACCACCGCCTTGGCCTTGTTGACGCTCTCCTCGAATTCCTTCTCCGGAACTGAGTCGGCGACGATGCCGCCGCCTGCTTGAATATGCCCTTGTTTCCCGCGCATCAGCAGGCTGCGGATGGCGATGCAGGAGTCGAAGTTGCCGGAGAAGTCGGCGTAGAAGACGCTTCCTCCGTAGGCTCCGCGTCGCGCGGGTTCCAGTTCTTCGATGATCTCCATGGCGCGTACCTTGGGTGCTCCCGACAGGGTTCCGGCGGGGAAGCAGGCGCGAAATGCGTCGACGGCGGAAAACTCCGGACGCAGTTTTCCTTCGAGCGCGCTGACCAGATGCATGACGTGGGAGTAGCGCTCGACGTACATCAGCTCCTTCACCTGTACAGACCCATATTCGCTGACGCGGCCCACATCGTTGCGGCCGAGGTCGACCAGCATGATGTGCTCGGCTACTTCTTTTTCGTCGGCACGCAGTTCGGCTTCGATGCGGCGGTCTTCTTCTTCTTCCTCGCCGCGGGGCCGGGTGCCCGCGATGGGGCGATATTCCACTTTGCGTCCGTGCACGCGTACGAGCAATTCCGGTGACGATCCGGCGAGATGCGTATCTCCAGGCCGGCGCAGCCCCATGCGCAGGAAATACATATAGGGCGAAGGGTTTACGATGCGCAGCGCCCGGTAGATGGAGAACGGATCGACGCCGGGTTCGACATCGAAGCGCTGCGAAAGTACAGCCTGGAAGATATCTCCGGCAGAGATGTAGTCCTTGATGCGCTGCACGCTCGCGAGATAGTCCTGTTTGCGGGTGCGCGCTTTGAGATGCAGTTTGCCGTGCGCGGTAATGCGGGTGGACTTGGGCAGCGGCTTGGCCAGGCGGCGCTCCATGTCATGCAGCCTGCGCACGGCGTTGGCATAGGCGGTTTGCGGCTTGTGCCGTTGGAGATCGGCGGTGGCTATCAGCAGGATTTCCTGCTTTACGTGATCGAACGCCAGCACAGTGTCGAAAAACATCAGGCAGGCCTCTGGCATGCCCAGCTCATCTTTCGCCGTCTCCGGGAGCTTTTCGATCAGGCGGACAGCGTCGTAGGAAAAAAAACCGACTGCTCCGGCGGTGAAGGGTGGCAGGCCGGGCAGCCGGGCGGGAGTGTGGCCAGCCAGAGAGTCGCGCAGCAGTTCGAAGATGTCGCCTTCGCTCGATTCGATATGGTCGCCCATGTGGGTGGTGATCTGCTGGCCGTGGGCGATGATTTTCTTATAGGGGTGAATTCCCATAAACGTATATCGCCCAACATTTTCGCCACCTTCGACGGACTCCAGAAGGAACGCTTCCGGCTCGCCGAAAGCGATGCGCAGAAAGGCAGAGACCGGGGTTTCCAGGTCCGCAGTCAAGGGTTTACAGACAGGCACGAGGTCATGGCTGCGGGCCAAGCGCTGGAACTCGCGGGGGTTAGGGACGATCTGATTTTTGCCAGGCATTCGATTATTGATACCAAGAAACTCGTTTCAAGCGCCATCTATAATCGCCAGAATTTTGCGATTGAGGCGCGATTCGACCCCAATCTGCAACGGAAGACATCTAAATGCATTGATGGTGAAGCTGTTGCCGGAGTTCCTCTGCTCGGCCTATACTCCATGGGTTTGGCCGGAATGCGATGATTTCTGACGCGATTTCGGCGCTTTTACGGAGAGTTGAATGAAGAGTGTGACGCTCAAGCAGGAAATGAACCCTTGGGAAGCGCAGGCTGCCCGATTTGAATTTGCCGCACGGAAGCTCAACCTGGACGAGGGTCTGTGGAAGGTGCTTAGTTTCCCCAGCCGGGAAATCATTGTGCATTTTCCGGTTGCCATGGATGACGGGCGCATCGAGCTGTTTACCGGCTTTCGCGTCCATCATTCCATGGCTCGGGGGCCGGGGAAGGGCGGCGTCCGTTATTCGCCGGAGGTGTCGCTCGACGAGGTAAGGGCGTTGGCCAGCTGGATGACCTGGAAATGCGCCGTCGTCGACATTCCATTTGGAGGCGCCAAGGGCGGCGTCATCTGCGATCCGAAAAAACTGTCCATAGGCGAGCTTGAGCGGATTACGCGGCGTTATACCTCGGAACTGATTGAATTTCTCGGACCGGAAAAAGATGTTCCCGCTCCGGACGTCAATACGAATGAGCAGACCATGGCCTGGATCATGGACACCTACTCGATGCACATGCGGCAGACGGTGACGAGCGTGGTGACAGGCAAGCCGATCGCGCTCGGTGGCTCCGCCGGACGCCGCGAAGCAACAGGCCGGGGAATCCGCGTGGTTTGCCTGGAGGCGCTGCGCCAGCTGAATATGCCGATAGAAGGATGCCGGATTATTATTCAGGGATTCGGCAATGTCGGTTCCAATGCGGCCCATCTTCTGATGGAAGCCGGCTGCAGGATTACCGGAATCGCGGAATACGATGGCGGACTTTTCAATCCAAATGGCATCGACATTTTTGCGCTTACCGAATATCGCCAGCGCAACAGCTCCATCGTAGGTTTTCGCGGGGCGGAGGCGGTTGAGTCCGACAGTTTGTTGACGACGCCCTGCGACATCCTGATTCCCGCCGCGACGGAGAACGTGATCAACAGCCGCAATGCAGCCAAGATCCAGGCGAATATCGTCTGCGAGGGCGCAAACGGTCCGACAACTGCGGTGGCCGACGATGTCCTTGCCGACAAGGGAATCTTTATCGTGCCCGATATTCTTGCCAATGCCGGCGGCGTGACGGCTTCTTATTTTGAATGGGTGCAGGATCGTCAAGGATACTTCTGGAAAGAAGACGTGGTGAACGAGCGTCTGGAAGAGATTCTAAAAGTGAGCTTCGAACACGTCGTTCACTATTCGCAAACGCATGGTGTAAACAACCGGATCGCCGCTTACATGCTGGCCATCGACCGGGTAGCGGGAGCGATACGCCAGCGCGGATTCTACGCGTAATGCGGTGAAAGCAGACAAGTGCCTATTTGTAGCCCTGGGTGTGTTGTTCGTAACAATGAAGCACGTCTGTTTGCGTGACCACGCCTTCAAGCAGTCCTGAAACGGCCCGGTTGACGATGGGCAGCAAGGGCCAGCGGTAAAAGTGCGCCAGCGTCTCATTCAGAGGTAAATCGGGATAGAGAAAAGGTACGCGGTCTTCGGGCAACAACTCTTCAATGGGCTGGTTGATCCCGGTAGTCGCCTGCATGATTTTCGCCAGATCGGCGGCAGGCAGGACGTACCAGCGATTTCCGGCGCAGCGTATCAGGGCAACGTCTTCCTTTTCCTCTTGTAGCTTGGTAGCAATGGCAGCGGGAGGGTCGGAGCCGGCGAAGACCTGTCCGTCCAGCGGATGCAGAGCGTCTTCAATGCGCAAGGTAGTTTCTTCCCGGGTTTCTTCCATGGAAGGGAGGACGAGTCCATCCTGTAGAGTCAACTCTTCAAAGATGGGGACGGGCTGCAGGCTGCGGGCAATCAGGTACGCGATTGTGTTGGCCAGAATGACAGGCAGGACAATCGAATAATTCCCGCTGACCTCAAATACCATGAAGACACTGGTTAGGGGAACTCGCAAAAAGGCGGCGAACAAGACCCCCATGCCGACCAACGCATACGATCCTACAGATCCAGTCAGATGCGGAAAGAAATGCTTCTCGAAACTGCCGACGGACGCACCGAGCATGGCCCCGATAAAAAGTGTTGGCGCGAACATGCCGCCCGGCGTGCCGCTGGAGAACGAGACAGTTGTGGCAAGGATCTTCAGAATGGCCAGCGCCAGCAACACATGCCAGACATATTCTCCGTGCATGGCATGATCGATAGTGTCGTAGCCTGCGCCCATTACCTGGGGAAATCCAAAAAACCCGACGCATCCCACTAGCAGCCCGGCCGCCGCCGGTTGCAGCGCCTGCGTCCACCTGGAGGAGGAGCGCAGCCATGGACGCAGAATGCCGAGCAACCTGGAAAAGAGGACCGCAGCGAACCCGCCCACAACACCCAATGCGGCGTAGGCCAGCAACTCACGATTGCCGCGGAGTGTAATCGGCGGGATGTGAAACATTGGCTGCGGACCCCAGAAAGCGCGGGCGACAACGACGCTTGAGACCGCGGCCAGGACGACCGATCCTAGAACGGCCGCGCTCCATGCCCCGATGACTTCTTCAATCACAAAGAGAATCGCGGAGATGGGCGCGTTGAATGCGGCAGCCAAACCGGCAGCGGCTCCGACCGGAGCAAACAGGCGAAGCCGCTCTCGTGATAAATGCAAACGACGGCCGACGAGCGAGGCAATTCCCGCGCCAATCTGCAGCGATGGGTCTTCCGGCCCCAGGGAGTGGCCGGAGCCGATGGCCAGGGCCGAGGTGATGAACTTCCCGATCATGGTGCGGAAGGAAATATATCCGTTGTAGACGTAGAGGGCGGCCTTGGTCTGATTGATGCCGCTGCCCCTCGCCTGAGGGAAAAAGTACTTCACCAGAAGCCCGACGATCAGGCCGACGAGCATTGGAGCCAGCAGTAGCCGGTATTGGCCGGGATGCGGAACCGAGCCCAGCAACAGAACCTGCAACCATTCGATCGAAATTCGGAAGCAAACCACCAGCAGCCCGGACAGGCAGCCGATGAAGATGGAGAGGACAAGAAAAAGCCGGTCGCCTCGCGTGGGGGCGATGCGATTGATCTCGCTGTCGGTAAACTCGACAGAGTCGCCAACCATTACGGGGACCGCAACCGGCATGACGTTCGCCGGGATGTTCTGGGCGGTGCTTGCGCTGGCTTCGCTCACTCGCTTTTGTCCGGGGTTTGCGCCAGTTGCAGGAGTAGCGCGTCATTGCCGGTGGGCGCGCCGCATAATTTCGCGGTCAGGATCTCGGCCTGGTTCGTCCACCCAAGCAGGAATTGTTGTAGAGACGCGTTGCCCGCGAGGTCCCTCGGGTTCAGGGGCCCGGCTTGCGACCATTGGGTTCCAAGCTGCGAAAGCGCGGCGGCGTCTGTGGTGGAGATGCTTTGATTGGCGCCGGTCTGGGTCTGCGACTGGGCCGCGCAATCTGCGTAACGTCTGTGAGCAATGTTCGCTCCCAGCAGTATTCGCTCGGCATGCTGTTGGGGGGGTAGGGCGTAGAAGGGAATTAACTGCATCAAATTTTGCAACCGGGCCGATTGCTGTTGAACAGCTCGTTTTTCTTCTGGTGAGCTCGCGGCCGGATGCTGCCGCGCTTTGGCGCTATAGCGGTCGAGAGCCAGAGCGGCCCGCTTGTATTGACCCATCGACATGGCGACATCGGCCTCTCCCTGCAAGGAATGGAGAACTTGCGATGGATTCGCTGCACCATGAAGCTCCACCCTGCGATAGGTGGTCCACGCATCCGAAGGGTCGCCTGCCTGACGCAGAAGAGTGGCGACTTCAAATAACTCCGACGGGTGGTCGAGGGAATTGCCTTCGGCAGTGAGGAGGTCTCCCTGTGCCTCGTCATTTCTGCCGACTGACATTAGGTATTTTGCGAGTTCCAATCTGATTTGAAATCTCTGTTCCGCTCCGCGCCCATGCCACAGGCCGGTGAGCGCGTTTCTGTAAAAGTCGATGGCCTGTACCGGGTCTTTGCGCTTGACGGCCAGCCTGGCCAATTGCAGATTGAGAAATCCATCGCCGGGCTGAGCGTCATGCAGGCTGGAAAAATAGGCAAATGCTTCATCGTTGCGGTTGGCCTCGGCCAGCGCCTCGGCCAGCGCTAGTTCATAGGTGGGATTTGCCGCGGAGAGCGACAAGGCCGAGCGAAAGTCCTCGACCGCAAATGTTGGATTGCCTGATGCAAGGGCCTGCTCTCCGCGCGCGAACCAGCGCTTTTCGAGGACGCTGCGATGTTCACGAAATGAGTGGAAGAAAAAATAAGTCAGGACAGCGATGCAGATCGATATTGCCGTCAGTCCGAGCAGCGCAAATGTGTCCTGAAACATCAGTTTGCGACGTTGGTTCCGCTCCACCGGGGTGAGAGGCTGTCTGCTATTTGCGTTCCGGGCGGTCAGCGTAGAATTCATCGGCTAGCTCTAGTTATATCTTTAACATCGTTCGAGATCGAGGGACTCGTGGCTGAAGCCGCTTCTCCGGCATCTAACATTTTGAGACGGTGGCCGTCTATTATGACAACGCCATCCGATTTGGATGCATACGCGGTCGATTTTGTACGACACTCGCGCGATCGCGTTAATATCAATAGAGAACAGATGAACGGCACGCTCACATTGAATCGCATTCAGCGGAGCCCTGGTCAACAGGGACAGCGCCGGTATTGGAGCGGATTCAGCGTTTGTCTCGTCATCGTGCTTCTGTCGCTGTTCACCTGGATGATTCATCGCCGATTGACGCAGTATCAATCAGGCGCGCAGGCGGGCGGTCACCACATGACCGCGATCAAAGTATGTCTGACGGAACGCCCCCAGATTTCTGTTCCCGCAATCCATACAATGGACGACTCCACGATATTTTTTGTCGTGATCGCATTTGCCGGCGCGCTGTTCCGGCTGGATGAGGTCCGGGAATCGTCGGTTCGCCGCGATCAGCCACCGCGCCTGTGCCGCACGCGAATAAGATATTGCGTGGCCTATTTCTTTTTTCTGCCTCCGCCCGCCTCCCTTACCGCGCTGTAGCGTACTTGCCATTGCGGGCGTGTATCGCCCCTCCTCGATTAATTCGATGTTCCCGCATGGCATGAACCCCCCGGTCGTCCGAGCCCACGCCTCTTTAGTACAGGCCAGGAATGTTTCCATGAAGATTTCCAAGCGAGCTGTAGTTATCGCAGTTGTCGTGATCGTCGTAATTGTCGTAGCGTGGGCCATCCACACGCGGGGCGGAGGCGACGCACAGTCGGCGGACGGCCCTTCTCAGAACCAGGCAGCTGGAGCGGCTGTGGCACTGGTTCAACGCGCGCCCGCGGAGACCTTTATCACCGTTCCCGGTGTTTTCCAGGCGTACCAGGACATTCTGATTCATGCCAAAGTCTCCGGCTACGTAAAGAAAATCTACGTTGATATCGGCGATCGAGTGCATACCGGAGAGGTGCTGGCAATTCTTGAGGTGCCGGAACTGAATGCCCAGGTCGAGTCTGCCGCGGCTGGGCTGGCCCGCGATCGGTCTGAGTTGCAGCGGACAAAGAACGACGAATCCCGCGCCATGGCGGTGCACTCGGCGCTGCATTCGCAATATGCGCGCCTGAGAGATGCCTCGGCGGCCCAGACTGGACTGATCGCGCAGCAGGAGCTCGACGATGCACAGGCGAAAGACCTTTCGTCGGAAGCAAACATCGATGCGGCAAAGTCCGCCTATGCGGCGGCCGAGGGAAGGCTCAGCGAGGATCGGGCGGATCTTGGCCGGTACCAGGCGATGCAGGCATATTCCTATGTGCGCGCGCCGTTCAACGGTATCGTAACTTTCCGCTACGCGGACACAGGCGCATTGATTGCCGCCGGCACGGATGAGACCAAGAGCGCCATGCCCATCGTTCGCCTGGCACAGAGCGAAGTGTTGCGGTTGCGAATGCCGGTACCGGAGTCCGACGCGAATTATATGCGGATTGGCGGGCCAGCCGTGGTGCAGGTGCAGTCCACGGGGGAAACAATCCACACCAAAATTGTGCGCTTCACGCGATCTCTCGATCAAAATACCCGAACCATGCTGACCGAGGTGGACATTCCGAATAAGGACCTTCATCTCGACCCCGGCATGTACGCCAACACCACCTTCCCATTGACGCGGAACAGCAATGCACTGATAGTTCCGATCGATGGCATCGTCGAGGGTGATCAGCCGTATGTGCTGCTGGTGAACGATCGGAATCGCGTGGTGAAACAGCCGGTGGTGCTGGGGATCCAAGGCGCGAATTTTTATCAGGTGGTCAGCGGCGTCAAGCTGGGGGACCGTGTCATCGTGGGAAACCAGGCGGACTACCAGCCGGGTGAAAAAGTAGCGGCGAGCCCTGTGGATGAGAACCTGACGAGTTTCAAGCAGACTTCGCGGCAGCCGCCGAGCTTACCAAGTCAGCCGCAAACGTCCGGCCAGGGAGGGCAAAAGTAGATGTCGTCTTTTGCCATTAAATATCCATTTTTTATTTTGATGACCTGCCTGGCTATCGTGGTCATCGGAACGCTCAACCTGCTGAGCATGCCGGTGGATTTGTTCCCCGCGGTCAAGATTCCTGTCGTTGTGGTTGCGACGTTTTATTCCGGGATGCCGCCACAGCAGGTGGAAGCGGACATTACCGATACGTTCGAGCGTTTCTTCACGCTGGGAAGCGGCATCGATCACATTGAATCCCGTTCGATGACCGGCGTCAGCCTGATCAAGGTCTACTTCCAGGCCGGGACGGATCCGGGAGCCGACGTCAGCAACATCTCCAACCTGGCGATGGCCGATCTGCGCCGTCTGCCGCCGGGAACGTTGCCGCCTGTCGTGTTGTCGTTCGATGCTTCCAATTTGCCGGTCTGCCTGATTACGGTGGAAGGCAAAGGGCTGAACCAGACGCAGTTGAAGGATTACGCGCAGTTTGACATTCGCAACCAGGTGGCTAGCGTCAAGGGCGCTTCCGTTCCACAGCCCTATGGCGGAACCTATCGTCAGGTGATGGTATACGTCGATCCGATGAAGCTGGAAGCCAACGGCCTCAGCATCGGCGACGTGTACAAGGCGGTCAACAATTCAAACCTGATTCTTCCTGCCGGCGATGTCCGCATTGGACCGAAAGACTTCAACATTTACGCGAACAGCCAGGTGTTGAAGCCGTCGGACGCAAACTCCATCCCGCTGAAAACCAATGGAAACTCTTCGGTGCTAGTGGGGGACGTGGGCCACGCGGAAGATGGCGGACAAACGCAATACAACATGGTCCGCGTGAACGGCGAACACTCCGTATATCTGCCGATCTTCAAGCAGGGCGGCGGCAGCAACACGATTACGATCGTGAACGGCATCCGTCAGCGGGTCAAGCATCTGTTGGATGTGCCGCAGCAGTTGAAGGCCAGCGTCGTGTTCGATCAGTCGGTGTTCGTCAAAATGGCGGTCAACAACGTTATCCGCGAAGGCGGCATGGGTTTGTTGCTGACGGCGCTGATGATTTTGCTGTTCCTCGGCAATCTCAGGGCAACCGTCGCGGTGCTGCTGTCGATTCCGCTCTCTGTGCTGGCGGGTTTCCTGCTGTTGAACGGCATGGGCGGTACGGTCAATACCATGGTGCTGGGCGGTCTGGCCCTGGCATTGTCACGTCTTATCGACAACTCAGTCATCGTACTCGAAAACATCTTCCGTCATATGGAGATGGGAGAACCGGCGGCAGTTGCGGCGGAACAGGGGGGGAAAGAAGTAGACCTGGCCGTGCTGGCGGCGACAGTGTCTACCTCCATCGTTTTCTTCCCTGTGGTCCTGCTGACCGGGGTCAGCAAATATCTGTTCACGGCTTTGGCGTTGGGAGTCGTGCTGGCGATGTTCGCCTCCTATATCGTGGCCATGACAGTCATCCCGTTGTTCTGCGCCAAATTCATCACGCTGGAGGGGCATTCGGCAGAGGAACCGGAGCGTCTGAATGAACAACACGAACCATCGGAACTATTGATCGAGAACAGCGAGGACAGGCGTCAGCACCAGCACAAAAAACAATCTTGGTTCCAGGCAATCGTCGTTTGGTTCAATCGTCACTATCATGTCCTGGAGAACCGGTACGACCGGGGTGTTGCCTATTGTTTAAATCGGCCTGTATTCGTAACTGTAATTGTTTCAATATTTGTGCTTCTGAGCCTAGCGCTTTATCCATTGTTGAATTTGGCGTTTTTCCCTCGCACGGACCCCGGCCAATTTGTTATCAACATCAAGGCACCGCCGGGGACACGGCTGGAGTTGACGGACCAATACTGCGCGCGGATTGAAAACGTGGTTCGGCAGGTGGTGCCGCCATCGGACCTGAACATGATCGTTTCGAATATAGGCGTTTACCCGGATTTGTCTGCGATTTACACAACAAATACGGCGATGGACAACGCATTCATCCAAGTGAGTCTCAAGACAGAACACAAAGTTGGCAGTTACGCCTATATGGACAGAGTGCGCAGCAAGCTGCGCCAGGAAGTTCCCGAAGTGCAGGCGTATTTCCAGACTGGCGGACTGGTCGATTCTGTGGTGAATCAAGGAAAGCCAGCACCCTTCGATATCCGGGTGAGCACGATGGATTTGAAGACGGGCTACGCCATCGCGCAGCAAATTGCCTCGAAAGCCCGGGGATTGAACCTTGTCAGTGACGTGCTGGTCCCGCAGGACATCAACTATCCCGGTCTTCAGTTGAACGTGAATCGCCAGCAGGCAGCGATACTTGGCTTGACTGAGAAGGACGTCGTTGATGGCGTGATCACAGCACTTACCTCGAACGGGATGATCGCGCCTTCGTTCTGGGTCGATCCAAAGTCCGGCAACAACTACATGCTCACCGTGCAGTATTACGAGAGTCAGATCCAGAGCCTGAAAGACTTCAAGCAGATTCCATTGCGTGCGGAACATCCAGTAGAAAGTGCGACGGACGGCGATGTCGGAGGTTCGTCGCGCAGCAATATCGTTCCGCTCGAAGCCGTTGCGGACGTTAAATACGTCAACACTCCGACGGTAATCGATCACTACCAATTGCGGCGGGTGTTCGATGTCTACATCATGCCGAAGACTGAAGACCTGGGAAGAGTCGGCAAGCAGATTCAGCAAATCGTCAATGGAGTCCACCCACCGCGCGGGACGCTGACCGCGATCGGCGGTTCGATCGTCGATATGCACGATTCGTTCCGCAGTTTTGCGATTGGATTGGCCCTGGCCGTGGTCTTGATTTATCTCATCCTGATGGCGCAGTTCGCTTCGTTCTCCGATCCTTTTGTCATTCTGCTGGCGGTGCCGCCGGGCATTGCGGGGGTGGTGCTCACCCTGCTGGCGACGGGGTCGTCGTTGAACATCATGTCGCTGATGGGCCTGTTGATGATGACTGGCATGGCGGTTTCGAACAGCATCCTTATCGTCGAATTTGTCGGCAAGCAGCGGGAGGAAGGCAAGCCCCTCAGACGGGCATTGGCCGAAGCATGCCGGTTCCGTCTGCGTCCCATCCTGATGACGACGCTGGCAACGGTGCTGGGAATCATCCCAATGTCGCTGGGCCTGGAGGCGGGTAGTGAACAGTACGCTCCGCTGGCCCGCGCGCTTCTGGGCGGCGTGCTGGTCTCGGCTGTGATCAGCATCTTCCTGGTTCCGACGGTGTATTACCTGATTCACCGCCACCAGGAAGAAGAGACGCATGGCCAGCCGGATAGGGAGGTGCGGGCATGATTCAACGGCATAAGACAAGTTTATTTCTCGTGGGGCTTGCGGGCCTGTGGCTGGTGTGCGGTCATCGAGATTTGCTGGCGCAGAAGTTGGTGGACGCGCCCTCCACGGTGATGCTGGCAACGAACATCCAGGCGCAGAATGCGGATGCTTCCGCGGTCGTGCCGCAGACCCCTGCCGCGCGACCGATGGAAATTCCATCCGAGAAGGAGCTGAAGAAATCGAGCGAAGCCGGCCTGGTTGGCACGATTCCCAATCAGTTGACGCTGCATGAAGCGGAGCAGATCGCGATCCGCAACAATCCACGCGTGCGTGTCGGCCAGCTGCTGGCGCGGGCGCAGCACCAGGTGTATCGCGAGACGCGGTCTGCTTATTTGCCCCAACTGGAAGGGGGCGCCGTCGCTGCCGACGCCGACACCGGCAGCCGCTTCACTTTCGATGGATTGCGGGCCGGGCGGCTGCTGACGCACGTCGGTGGAGGACTCGACTTTCGCCAGCTTCTCACGGACTTCGGCCGCACTTCGAATCTGATCGCATCTTCAAAGCTGCGTGAAAAGGCGCAGAACGCGAATGCGCTGGCCAGTCAGCTGGACGTGACCTTGATCACCGATCAGGCCTTTTACAATACGCTCGAGGCCGAGGCGCTGGTCAAGCTCGCGCAACAGACTGTCGACACGCGAACCACCACGAATCAGCAGATTACGGAGTTGACGAAAAACAAGCTGCGCTCGGACATCGATCGTTCTTTCTCCGAGCAGAATGTGGCCCAGGCCAGCCTGCTTCTTCTGGATGCGCAGACCCAGTACAACTCCGCGATCAACGCGCTGACTTCCGTGCTTGGTTTTGATCATGCAATGCAGTTTCAACCCGTCACTACCGAAAAAGATCTAACGCTGCCACCGCCGGATCAGGACGTCCTGGTTCAGATGGCGTTGAAACAGCGTCCGGATCTGATGGCGCTCGATTATGAGCAGCAGGCGGACAAGAAGTACAGCCGCGCGCAGTGGGAGCAGAAGCTGCCCACCTTCAGCGCGATGGGTGTCGTTGGCGGCACTCCCATCCGCGACGATCAGTATTTCGACAGCAACTGGTTTGGCTCAGTCGGCGCCAACGTCATGGTTCCGATTTTCAACGGATTTCTCTTCAGTTCGGAAGCCGACGAGGCGGAGGACCGCGCCCGCGCGGCGCAGGAAAATATGCGCGATCTGCGCGATCGCGTGGTCCGCGATGTTCGCGATTCCTGGATGCAGACGAATACTTCGTATCAGAAGATTGCGGTCACGGAGAAGTTTCTCAATGCGGCCAATCTCGGACTAAACCTGGCTCAGGCGCGTTATAAGCTCGGCCTTAGTTCCATTGTGGAATTGAGCCAGGCCCAGCTGGCGCAGACTCAGGCCTCGATTGAAAACGTCAATGCGCGATTCGAATATGAACTTTCACTTTCGGCGTTGAACTATCAGCTTGGGAATTTGCCGTAACCCGGCTGCATTGTTCAATAGATTTGTCATTCCGAGCGGACCGGAGCGCAGCCGAGACACCTGCGTTCTCTCCAGCTAGCAGCTGCGCTCGCATCATGTTTGCCGGTAAAAAGCGCACGAGTCTCCGAATTCATCTCCCGTTCATCTTGTGTTTTCAGTATGTTCATCTCCCGCTGTGAGACTATTCGTAGTGCTGCCCAATCTCTCCGTCTGAAATGTCCAATCGCGATAAACGGCCGATGCAGGTCTTGCAAAGCAGGTATCGCGTAACGCGGAGATGGTACGGCGTGAAGCTTTCAAAACCACAAGTGAGAGGCCGGATGAAACATCGATCGCATAAGCTGAAAGCCCTGATCCTTGCGTCCTGCATGGCAGCAATGCCCATGGCGGGAACGTATGTCTTCGCACAATCGGGTGCAGGCACGACCACCACAACAGCCCGTAAAAAACAGGTGCGCAGGAAGGCGAAGACCTCGACGATAGAGTCGCAGATACGCGAGATGCGCCAGCAGTACCAGCAGCAGCAGGATGAGATTGACCAGCTGAAACAGCAGTTGCAAAGCCGCGATCAACAATTGCAGCAGGCGCAGGATGCAGCCCAGCAAGCTCAACAGACTGCCGCGCAGGCACAGTCTCAGGCCCAGACAGCTTCGCAGAACAACACGCAGAGCAATGCTGCTTACACCAACCTGCAGCAGGCGGTGCAGGGTATCCAAGCGGACTCGGACCGGTCCAAGCAGACGGTTTCGATGGTGGAGCAGGACCAGAAGAAACTTAAGAAAGCCGTACTGCATCCAGACGAGATCAACTACAAGGACATCACTATTTCGCCGACTGGCAGCTTCATTGAAGCGGCGACCGTGTACCGCAGCGCGGCCACCGGCGGAGGCATCAATACTCCGTTGACTGGCGTTCCGCTCGATCATGCCAATGCGGCCCAGCTGAGCGAGTTCTACGGATCGGCCCGTCAGTCGCGTATCGCTTTAAAAGCAACCGGCAAACTGGACAACATGACGCTGACCGGCTACTACGAGATGGACTGGCTGGGTACCGGCATTACCTCCAATAACAACCAGAGCAATAGTTACGTAGTGCGCCAACGCCAGCTCTGGGCGCGGGCCGCGCTCAATAATGGCTTGAGTTTTACCGGAGGCCAGATGTGGTCTCTTGCAACCGAAACTGCGCAGGGTGAGAACGCCGGTACGGAGATCCTGCCGGGCACCATCGACCCGCAGTACACCGCCGGCTTCGTATGGGAACGGCAGTACGGCTTCCGCATAACTAAGGATTTCAACCATAAATTTACTTTGGGCGCTTCGGCGGAAAATGCCGAGACGTTGAACCCGGGCGGCAACGGACTGCCGACTAACCTGTTGATCGGGTCGGCTGGAACCGGCGGCGGTCTTTATAATCCGACGGCAAATTACTCCTTCAACCTGGCTCCAGACTTTGTTGCCAAGGCGGTCTTCGAGCCAGGCTGGGGCCATTATGAGGTCTTCGGCATTGCGCGCTTCTTCCGCGACCGTGTTTATCCAACGACCGGTGCTCCTTACAACGACTCCACGGTTGGCGGTGGTATTGGCGGCGGTTTCCGCGTACCGGTGCTCGACAAAAAGGTGACGGTTGGTCTGAAGGGGCTGTATGGCGAAGGAGTTGGGCGTTACGGCGACTCTCAAATCGCGGATATCACACTTCATCCCGATGGCCAGATCGCTCCGCTGCACGGCTTTTCCGCTCTTGCGACATTGGAATACAATCTCACGAGCCGGCTGAACCTCTGGTCTAACTATGGCGGCGACTATATCGGACGCCGCTACTACGGCAGTGAAGGTTATGGTTCACCGCTCACCAATATGACAGGATGCAGTGTTGAACCTAAACCCGGTGGGTCCTTCAGTCCCAGCACGCCCGCCAATTGCTCGGGCAATAACAAAGACGTTCAGGAACTCAGCGTGGGGTATTGGTTTAACTTCTACGCCGGATCGAAGGGAAAACTCCGCCAGGGCATCCAGTACAGCCGGTTCGAGCGGGACGTCTGGTCCGGCATCGGTGGCGGCGCGCAGGGAGTCGACAACGCGTTCTGGACCTCTCTCCGTTACTACCTGCCGTAAACAAACAGCATGATTTAAATGGAAGAGGCGTGGAGATTACTCCACGCCTCTTCTGTTTGGACCAGGGGTCGAAGTCCGTGGATTCCTGTCAGACCGGTATCGCCTCCAAGAGTGCTTGCCGGTGAAGCAGAATTTCCGTTGGCAGCTGATATGTTCCGGACATGTCAGCTGCTAACGGAATAAACCCCAAAGATACTTGTCAAAGGTAAGTACATAGAATACCGTTGCTCCTTAACGAATTTGCGTGTCCCACCGGAAGCCTGTATCCGCTGGGATCTGAAGGAGAACTACTATGATGGCCAGTCGGTTCCGCTCCACTACCAGAGAGCCTCGCTTATTTCTGAAAGCGTTGTGCTTGTTCAGCTTTTTCCTTCTCTTCGGCGGCTCCGTTTACGCCCAAACCTGCTCCGGCATGTCACTTGGTAACGGTGCAAGCCTGAATGGATTTGTTCCGTTTCCATCTACCAATGCCTGGAACACCAACATTGCATCGGCTCCTGTTGACCCACATTCGGCGGCGATCATGGCCGAGTCCGACGTTGCCGGAATTCACCTGCATCCCGACTTTGGGGCCGAAAGCCAATATGGCATTCCCTACGTGGTCGTAGACTCTACCAAGAACCCCGACTCTGACTCTAACAAGACACTGGACTCTACCAAGACCCGCCCAGTGCCGATCAATGTGATTGATTATCCAAGTGAGAGCGATGTGGTTGTAGCGCCGTATCCTATAACCGCTCCCATCGAAGGCAATCCAGCCGACTGCTCGGGTTGGCCGGACACTTACAACGGCGATGCTCATGTACTCGTGCTTGACCGCGCGAAATGTGAACTCTATGAGACGTTCAACACGAATCGCTGCAATGGCCAGTGGGATGCTTCGAGCGAGACCATTTGGGACATGAAAAACTATGAGCATCGCCCTTATACCTGGACTTCGGCCGATGCCGCCGGATTGCCGATCTTCCCCGGGTTGGTGCGTTACGACGAGGTAGCTGCCGGGGCGATCCATCATGCGATCCGCATGACCATGCGATATTCGTTGAAAGGAAGTAATGGCGGGTATTTCGTGGATCCAGCTACTCACGCTGCGGGCAATAGCACGTCAACGAGCATCGTCATGGGGATGCGTTTTCGCTTGAAGTCGAGCTTTGACATCTCCGGCTTCTCTCCGGTCAATCGAGTCATTTTAAAAGCGATGCAGCAGTATGGGATGATCGTCGCGGACAACGGCAGCAGCTTCTTTTTCCAGGGTGCGTCCGATCCGCGCTTTAGCGACGATGATTTGGGCGCTTTGAAAACAATCGATTCGTCGAACTTTGAGGTTGTGCAAGCGACTCCTGAACTCCCCGGTTACGATTCCGCGACAGCGCCTACCGGACCCCCGCCGACGATCAACAGCTACAGAGCATCGGCGTCACGCGTGAGATCCGAGGAGCCCGTTACCTTCACTTACAGCGCAAGCGGCGACTCCTATGATTACATTGACATGATTGGTCCGATTAGGGCTCACGACAGGCGACGGCATGAGGAGGAAGAGGGTCATGGGGATGACAGGCACGGGGATGACAGGATCGGCCCGATCAGGGCCCACGGCGGGAGTGTGACGATTTATCCCGAGGCGACCCAGACCTATACGTTGTACTCTACGAACGCGTATGGCCGGACGGTAAGCAGGCCGATCACAGTTACGGTGCCTGGTTCAAAGGTGGCTGATCCGATCTTTACCCTGCCGGGCGGTACGTATAGCTCGCCGCAGACGGTGACCATCGACACGTCAACTTCTCCGTCGGCGACGATTTACTACACGACCGATGGAAGTACGCCGACGATTGACTCGACGGTTTATACCGGCCCAATCACTGTTGCCTCCAGTGAGGAGTTGAAAGCCATCGCAACAGCTACCGGCTATCCGATGCCCAGCAGGGTGAGTTCGGCCACATATACCATCAGCAGCTTGCCATGAGACTGTCACATCTGGCTGATCGAAAAGATCTTCGAATGGACGTCATTACAGGGTTGGTGCGCATCGAGGCGGAGCTATACCATAAGCACTGGCGGGACAGAACTTGAGATTGGGACCAGCCTCAAACCCGATGGAAGGGCGACTGAGCTACGTCGTCCTTCCATTCCCCAGTTAGGAGATTCTAGCTGAGCTTGGCCAGTTGGCGGGCATACAGGGGGTTGTTTGGAAACTCTTTGGCAAGAGATGAAAGCAGCTCCCTTGCCTTGGTTTGGTTCTTATCCCGGATTGCCGCTACAGCTAAAAGCAATTTGGCCAGAGGAGCGAGATAGTGTCCCTGGGCCGCGGTCAACTCCAGGTCCTGTTCTCCCAGCGTTCGATTTGTTTCACCGCCAGCCATCTGAAGAAGCCAACGGACGGGCGCAGGTTTCAACCCGAGAATGTAATTTTCCATTCCAACTGCTAGATAGGCATCGTAGGCATGCGGGTCCACTTGCAGAAGCTTATGGGCATACAGGCTGCCGGATTTCGTGAACTGAAATCCAGTGATGTCCTTTCGCTCAATCAACGAGGCGTAATCCGCGTGAAGCCCATAGGCGAGTGTTTTGGCGAACAAGGCGTTGGCATCGTCAGGATGCTTGCTCAGGATGACATCGGCGAGTTGATTTGTTTTATCCAGAGCCGAATCGAGGGCTTTTTTCACTGCCGGATCGGGAGTATCTTTCGCGTGATGTAAATAGCTGGTGTCGTTTGTAAAGAGACCGACATCCAGCACGCCGGTGCGGTGAAATTCTGAAAACAGATAGGCAGCCGCATCGGAAACAGGCCCCATTGGATCGCCGGGATGCTCCGCCATGAACTTCGCGAAGATTGCGTGCGCCTCGGGAAACTGCAGGTTGTACATGTCATGAAAACCCGCGTCGAGCTCCCGCGGATGCACCAATTGTTGATTCTGAGGCAGCGCCTGAATAGAAAATGCCAGGCCGAGGATTAGAAGGGCAATTGCTCGTGTACATCTCGTTTTTATCATAGCTATAGCAGCTCCTCAATCGAAGCATGACAACGCTGGAAATGTCGGAACTCATCCGGCGCCGGAAATAAGGATCAGTTTCTCTAGTATCATCCACCGTTGGTTGCGCGACGATGAGGATCGCAAATTAAAAGCATAATCTCATTCCGGATGAAGATCGCGCAACGAGTTGGATTGTTGTTGAATGTGATTCTGTCTCCTCCGTAAACCAGAAATTGAACCGATCAATCATGGGATGCCGGTTTGCTCCTCGGCGCTGTGCTGGTTATCATCGCCCCATGGTGCGCGTCGGGCTTCCGGACAATATTCCTCAGGACTTGTTGCATGATTTCCCACACGAAGATATTCAGATTATCCGTCTATCAGATCAGCTTGATCATGACGTTGAAGTGGAATTCTGGATTCCGCCCCTGTTTGGGTGGTCGGCTATACCGATGATCCCACACCTTCGGGAAGTAAAGGTGGTGCAGTGCCTGCTGGCCGGCCTGGACTGGATTGTGCCCCTGGTATCGAAGGACATCGTGCTCTGCGATGGCCAGGGTGTCCACAATATTCCGGTCGCCGAGTGGGTTGTGGGCGCCATTCTGGGCAGCCTGAAGCATTTTCCGGAGTTTCGTGATCGCCAGCGCGAGCAGTTATGGGATGGGCAGACGCTACCCGGAGCATCTTCGGCGGAGGGTACAGAGAATCCACAAAGCGGGAATCGTGACCGGAACCATCAGCCGCTGCCATATCGCATTCTGGGGGATGAACTGGCAAAAAAGAAAGTGTTGATCGTCGGATATGGCGGCATTGGAGCGGAGGTCGAGCGCCTGATACAGGCCTTCGATGTAGAGGTGTTGCGTGTGGCGCGCACGGCCAGGGAGGGAATTTCCGCGTTTGGGGATCTGGGCAACATGTTGCCAGAAGCAGACGTGGTCGTTCTGTTGGTGCCGTTAACGGCGCAGACACGCGGCATGATGAACGCCAGTATGCTGGCGCGGATGAAGGCTGGAGCTTTATTGGTAAACGCGGCGCGTGGGCCTGTGGTGGATACGGAGGCGCTCCTGGCCGAGCTGCATTCCGGGCGCATTCATGCGGTGCTGGATGTTATGGACCCGGAGCCGCTGCCCAAAGGACACCCTCTTTGGTCTGCGCCCAACTGCTTTATCACTCCCCATGTTGCGGGATCGGTAGAGGGCTTTGCTGTTCGTGGATACAAGTTTGCCGCCCAGCAGGTGCGTCGCTATCTTGCGAGAGAGCCGCTGCGCAATCAAGTTAACGATGGCGGGTATTAGCAGCGTTTATCTGACACTCTGTTCAAATTTGCCGTTCTGCATTTTAAAGCTTCCGGGCAAGCACCTGCGCGAGATGAATTGCGCGCCGATCAGACATCTGAGAGATTTGTTCGCGGCAACTGAAACCATTTGTAACAATCACTGTTTCCTTGGTGGAACGCTCCACTGCGGGCAGCAAAACGCGATTCGCCAGCGTCGTCGAGATCTCGTATTTATCCTTCTCGAAACCGAAGGGGCCTGCCATGCCGCAGCAGCCTGAATCCAGCAGCTCGACATCGGCGCCGGCAGTCCTTAATAGCTGTACCTCCTCTGTCATGAATGGTTTTTGATGACAATGTCCGTGCAGCAAAATATGCTTCCCGGCGAGATTGTCCGGGGTGTAGTGTTTCGCTTTTCTTGCCAGAAATTCGCTGAGCAGGTAGGTTTGGCGCGCGAGTTTTTCAGTGCGCGGATCATCTGCAAGCAGATTGCGCGCTTCGTCCCGAAAGATACTCGCGCAGCTGGGTTCGAGAACTACGATGGGCGTTTCAGCCTGAAGCTGCCGCCCCAGCGCATCCAGCACATGCAGCAGATAACGCCGGGCGCGGTCCAGCATGCCGAAGTCATAAAGGGGTCTTCCGCAACATAGATGGCCTCTCGGCACTTCTACATGGAATCCCGCATCATGGAGAACCTGTCGGGCAGCTTGCGCGGTCTGGGGATGAAAGTAATTATTCCACGTGTCGGGCCAGAGCAGGACCGTCGGGCGGGAGGAGTTCTGCCTCGAGACATCCGGCGAGTTCCGTGCGCGCAGGCTGCTCTGGAAGCTTTGGCGCGCAAACGCCGGAATTGTACGTTGCGGCGCAATGCCGATGACAGCTTTGACTAAATCTCGAACCACAGGAAGCTGGCCCGGCAGGTTTGCCATGCGCGGCATGGTGGAGGCGAGATGCGCCCATCGATCCATCATGCCAAATGCGTAGGCGTGGAGCGGACGGCGGCGGTGTTCATAGTAATGTGACAAAAATTCCGCCTTGTACGTCGCGATGTCCACGTTGACGGGGCACTCGTGTTTGCAGGCTTTGCAGGAGAGGCAGAGCTCCAGGGCATCCTTCGCCGCCTCGCTCTGCCAGCCTTCCGGCCGCAGCTCGCCCTGTAGCATTTCCCATAGCAGATGCGCGCGTCCGCGGGTGGAGTGCTGCTCCTCCCGCGTCGCCATATAGCTGGGACACATGGTCCCGGCCTCCTCCTTGCGGCAGGCGCCGACGCCCACGCATCGCAGAGTGGCGTTCGAAAACGAACCGCCGTCTTCCGGAAACTGAAAATGTGTTTTTACATCGTGCGTTTGATATCCGGCTCCCAGGCGCAAATTTTCCTGCGGCTGATACACGGCGATGGGGTCGGCAAGCTTGCCCGGGTTCATCTTATTCGTCGGGTCCCAGACCGCTTTGAATTCGTTAAACGCCTGGATGAGTTCCGGGCCAAACATTTTCGGCAGCAGCGCTGCACGGGACTGGCCGTCTCCGTGCTCGCCGGAAAGCGAGCCTCCGTGCGCCAGCACAATGTCCGCCGCTTCATCAACGAACTGACGGTATTTGTGGATGCCCGCCTCACTTTCGAGATCGAAATTATAGCGAAGATGAATGCAGCCCTGACCGAAGTGTCCGTAAATCGGAGTGCTATAGCCATACGGCTTCATCGCCGCGAACAGGTCGCGCAGATAGGACCCAAGTTGATCGACCGGAACGGCGGAATCCTCCCAGCCTTCCCAGCGCAGCGGCTGGCCGGGAACGAATACGGTAGCGCCCAGCGCCGATTCGCGCACAAACCAGACCCGCGCGGCCTCTTCCGGGGAGTACAGGCGCGCGTGCGGCGGCGAAGAAAGTTTTTTGCAGGCTTCCATCATTGCGTGGGCCTGCGCAACAGCTTCTTCTTGGCTTTCACCGCCAAACTCCACCAGCAGATGCCCACGGCCATTAGGCAGAAGAGGGAGGTCATTGACGGCGAGATTTTTCTGCCTCATGAAATCGACGATGAGTGCGTCGAACCCTTCGAGACCAATGGGCTTGTGCTCCAGAAGTCCAGGCACATGGTCTGCGGCGACGAAAGCGTCAGAGAAGCCGAGGCCCACCAGAGCGCGGCAAGGCGGGCTGTGCATCAGTCGCAGCGTGGCTTCGAGAACCGTGACGCAGGTGCCTTCCGTGCCGACCAGCGCGCGCGCGACGTGGAAATTATTTTCCGGCAGCAGCTCATTCAGGTTGTAGCCAGAGACGCGGCGCGGAATTTTCGGGAAGCGCTCGCGAATCAACGGGGCATACCGCTCGCGAATACCGTTGAGTGTCGCATAGATTTCTCCGCGCCGACCGCCGGCACGAACAATTTCTGCCAACGCCGTTTCGCTGGTCGCTCCCACGTCGAGGATTGTGCCGTCATAGAGCAGCACGCGCATGGAATCGATATTGTCGGCGGTCATGCCGCCCATCAGCCCGTGGACACCGCAGGAGTTGTTGCCGATCATGCCGCCGAGGGTGCATCGGTTGTGCGTGGCGGGGTCGGGTGCAAAGGTCAGGTGGTGTTTCTCGGCAGCCTCGCGTACGCGATCGAGAACGATCCCTGGCTGCACGCGAGCCTGTTTGCTGTCGAAGTCGAGATGGAGGATTTTATCGACATACTTGGAAAAATCCAGCACCACGGCCGCGTTGCAGCCTTGGCCGGCCAGGCTGGTGCCGCCGCCGCGCGACAGAACAGGAGCGCCATATTTGCAGCAGGCAGCAACGGCGGCTTCCACATCGGCAGTGTCGCGGGGAAGCACGACGCCGATGGGAACCTGACGATAGTGCGACGCATCGGTGGCATACAGCGCGCGGCCACCGGAATCGAAGCGAATTTCTCCGCGTACGGTTCTACGCAGCTCGGCTTCGAGTTCATTTGGCGCGGAGAAAGCCTCGTGCGGATGAAATTTTTGTTCGGCAAGAATGGGGAACTGCGGCTCACTCATGTCATTCCTCATATTTATTCGGATGCCGTAGCGCCGAGTGTGGTACCGGCGCACGACGACCGGTCAACGCATCGGCGGACCGCTTGTCCAGTCATCCACGATGACGTCCATGTCTTTCAACGCGCCGACGGTCACTGCCAGATTGCCGCGTAGCCGTGTCCGGTTCTGCGGCGTCTGCAACTCTTCGCCAACTGCCACGATTCGCCCGTACGGCCATGCTCCGTCGGGCAGGGCAGAGAGCGCTCTGGGCAGGTCCTTGAGCCGTACGTTCAACACATGTTTCCGCGCCGCTTTCAGCCTTGTCATCCCGCCGCGATCGACCTGGCTGGAATTTTCATCGGCCAGGTAAATGCGTATCTGGATCATGTTCGTTTCGATGGTGAGGAATGGATTCTGCCATTGAGATTCCTGATCGACGGCAAGATACGCGTGTTTGGATGGCACAGGAATCTGTGTGAGTTCCTCGCGGGCGGCACTTTTCGAGCTGTTCCAGGAAGAGGCGTATCCGGATGTGTTGAATGGATCGCTGTGTCTGCATCCGCTGACAAAAAGCAACGTACCGAATGCGAACGTAGCTAAAAATCCGAATCGGAGAGAGGAAGCAGGCATCGTTTTCAGGATATCAGTGTGACCTTGCAAGCACCGCTGAGAAATCCGACTTGCCCGAAACGCAAGATCCTTCACTTTATTCGGGATGACAAATTGTTGATGTGAAGGGTAGTTGTCGAGATTACTGGAATCTCTTAGCACCCTTTCCACACCGGTGCTCGTTTCGCGAGGAAGGCCGCTGTGCCCTCGGCTTTATCCGCGGTGCCGCAGCAGAGGCTGAAGAGGGCGGCTTCGAGGAACATGGCTTCCTCTGATGGCAGGTCATAGCCGCGATCGACCGCTTCGAGGCTATAGCGGACGGCGAGCGGGGCCATTCCGGCGATGGTGCGGGCCAGGGCCTCTCCTCGCACCAATAGTTGGTCGGGCGCGACCACTTCATTTACCAACCCGACGCGCAACGCGTCGGCGGCGGAGAGCATCTCGCCCGTCAGAATCATCTGCAGGGCAACTCCCTTGCCGACCAACCGTGCAAGCCGCTGCGTTCCGCCATAGCCGGGGATCAGGCCGAGCTTTACCTCCGGCTGGCCGAGCTTTGCATTCTCGCTGGCGATGCGGAGGGTGCAGGCCAGGACCAGTTCGCATCCGCCGCCGAGCGCGAATCCGTTGATGCAGGCGATAACCGGTTTGCCGCAGGTTTCGATGGAACGGAAGACCGATTGTCCGCGCAACGCGAGATCGCGGCCATCGATTCCATTCGCTTGCGCCAGTTCCTGGATATCCGCGCCAGCGGCGAATGCCTTTTCGCCTGCGCCTGTGAGGACGGCGGCACGGATCGAAGCGTCATCGCCGATGGTTTGGATGGCTGCGTGCAACTCCTGGAATGTCGCAGCGTTGAGGGCGTTCAACACCTTGGGCCGGTTCAGTGTCAGAAATGCGATACCGTCGCGGATTTCAAGCTGAATATTTTCAAACGGCTTTTGAAATGTCATGGATGGTGGACCTCAATGCAGACTCAGGATATCGATTCATAGAAAACTGGTGAGTCTATCAGTTCCATCGCCGCAGGGGCAAAGACGATGCTATTTGCCCGTCCGACGAATGATGCGGCGTCTGGCGCGTTGTACCATCGAAACATGATTAAAGGACTCACGCTGGTTCGTTCCGCCCGCACAACCGCCGACTTCGACCTCTTGTCGAGTTTCTTCGCGGCGCTTGGCTTCGAGCCGGGGAACGGCTGGGCAGACGACCAGAGCCGGGGTGCTCCTTTCATTGCCTCGCTGGGCAGCCTGGAATTCGTTCTCGGCAAAATGCCGGCCACGCCGGAAATTCTGATCGAGGTGACCGGCCTGGATGCAGTCCACGCCGTAGCGGAGGGCTGGGCCGCAAAAACGAATAGCGGTCAAAGCATCTCGCCGATTGTCGAGACCCATTGGAACTCGCGTGTATTTACCGCTGAACCGGTACCGGGGATGATTGTAGGTTTCTGGGAATCTGAAAATCCGCACCATGGCAGGCCGGTGGCGATTGAAGGAAACCTGAGTGCCGCGGGCATGAGGTTTGGCATCGTGGCGGCACGCTGGAATGCGGTAATCACCGACCGGTTGCTACAGGGAGCGCTCGATGCATTGCTGCGCAGCGGAGCGGCACGGGATGCGATCAAGATCGTTCGGGTTCCGGGCGCCTGGGAAATTCCGGCGGCCGCGCGCTTGCTGGCGGAGAGCAACCACGTGGACGCAATTGTCACGCTCGGCGTTTTGTTGCGCGGCGAGACTGCGCACTATGAGGCGATCTATAACGAGGTATCACGGGGTATTGGCCAGTCGCAGCAGGAGACCGGAGTACCGCATTCGTTTGGAGTGTTGACATGTGAAACGCTGGAGCAGGCACTCGACCGCGCCGGCCTGAAGATGGGCAATAAAGGATTTGAAGCAGCGCTGGCTGCAATCGAAATGGTAGCGGTTAAATGCGAAATCGAAACTCTCACTGTTACAGATACTGCGGCAGGCAGATAGATTATGGGCAAGCGCCGCAAATCCCGTGAGATCGCGATGCAGATGTTGTTTCAGTCGGATCTTGGGCGTCAGAACGCAGAAGAAGTGCAGCGTACTTTCTGGCAGGCACGAGAAAAAATCGATTCGGGAACTCAAGGATTTGCAGAAGATCTGTTTCGAGTTGCCATTGCGCGGCAGGATGAGATCGACGGGTATATTGAGAAGGCAAGCCAGCACTGGCGGCTGGAACGCATGGCCGCGGTGGACCGTAACCTGTTGCGCGCCGCAATCGCTGAGATGCTGGGCTATCCGGCCACGCCGTTGCCGGTCATCATCAACGAGGCGCTTGAAATTGCGCGGCTCTATTCCGCGCCGGAGTCCGTTCATTTTTTGAACGGAATATTGGACGCTGTGGCACGCGCCATCCCTCGTACCGCCAAGCAGCTGGCCCCGCGTACTGTGCCCAGCGAAGAAAAGTAGTTGCGATACCCTCTCCATTCAGAGGGTATCGCGGTGCAACCGAGGCGAATACCCTTCAACTATGCCAATCAATTTGTCTTCGCCGCCGAAGTCGTTCCCTGGGTTGGACGAGGTCTGGAGGCGAGGAACAGTGCCGGCACCGGATTTCCCAGGGTGCACGCCAGAAATGGATTCGCCGGCGCAGTCGTGGTCGTTCCGCATGTCAAACCTGGATTGATCTGCTGGGTGTCCGTCAACGCATTGATGTTCGTTGTGTTGATGAAGTGCACCAGGTCGTCGCCGTTCGTTGATACGTAAAACGTATTGGTATCGGGGCTGAAGACGCCGCCAATCGGAGCGCCGGCCTGTCCGGTAAGCAGGACATTGACAACTTTTCCTGCGGTTGCCTGACCCGCAGGACATGTCTGTTGCGCTGTACATGGAATTTGATAGGCAGGCAGGGTGCTATTGCTGCCCGTCGGGTTTGTCGGAAGGAAGGTCACAAACGCCAGTTGCGAGTTCGGCGAAATGAGCACCTGATCGATCGATTTGACGTTCGGTGTGGCCAGGCTGAACTGCATTGGGGTGCTGGGGAACTGCAGGGCAGTCTTCAGCGGGCAAGCTTGTGCTGGAATTTTCACTTCAATGTCAGTGAGTTCGCCGGCAGCCGTGGCGCCGATGATGTGGTTTCCATCTGTCGTTGCGGCGAGCTGATCCGTTGCAGGCAGAGTGCCCGGTGGTACCGCTGACGGATAGTATTCAGTGGGATTCAGTGCTTGATTTGGGTCTACGCCTGTAGGTGGCGGTCCGGCGGTTTGGTTCGTATTATTCAGCCCTAGCGCGCAATAGCCGAAAGCAGTTGTGGAACTGCCTCCGGCGAACGCCCCCACTCCGGGAATGGTGACGGCAACACTGGAGGAGCCGATGGGGCAATTGCCGGTCTGGCCGTTCTCCGTGCAGGTATGCCAGCCGGTGAACCTTGAATACGTATAAAGAGTATTGCCGTTGACAATGTAGAGGGTCTGGCTGTCCTGGGTGAAGGCTGCAGCATACGGCGAATTGACCTCGACCGACGGGTCGATCGGCTGGTTGTTCACATCGCAGGCGATCGTAGGTCCTGGCGCGCCAAATGACTGCTCGCTGGCGGGAACCTTGCCGAGCGCCGGCGTGTAGAGATAGAAAAGCTGCCGGCACGGATCGTGAACTGCGACCAGGGTGTCGTCTGGAGATACGGCCAGCACAGTGCCTGGAACGCCGGGGACCTCCGTGGTCAACGCTGCGCCTGCGTTCGCGGAAATAGTCGCGATCATGGTCTCATGCGCGCTGCCGAAAAACAGGTAGTTGCCGCTCTCGTCCATAACCATGGAATTGGGCTGATATGGCAAACGTGTGGGAGTACCTACGGTTCCACGCTGAAAATCCACAGGCACAAAATTGTAGGACTGCGGGCTGGACATGTACACGATGTTCGAACTCGGTCCAGGAGTGTGTATCTGCACCGGATTGCTGGTAATTGGCAGGCCGGTACTCAAATTGGCAATCTGGTTCTGCGGTGACGGATTGCAGACGCCCGGCAAACACTGGGCCACGATTGCGGCATCGCTCGGAAATATGGGAGCGACAGCACCGGAACTACTGACCGGGATATTGAGCGGATCGTTGGACGTGTAGGTGAGAGAGAGTCCGGTGATGGGCTTGCCCAGGGTATCGGTGACGGTGGTCGTCAGCGGCTGAATATTATTGGTATTGACCGTGACGCTGGTCTGGTCGGTATTACCGACCCTCAACGTGATGCTTGCCGGCGGACAGGTGAAAAAGTAACCGGCGGTGCTGGTCGCCTGTGCAACGGTCGCGGAGATGACCGTTGCCCCAGGCTGATGCGCAGTCGCGACTCCGTTCTGGTCGATGGAGACAACGGTGGCGTCCTCCGGGACATAACTCAAATGGCCAGCGGTGGAGGTGATGTTCTGCGTTCCGCTGAATACGTTGGCAGCCAACTGGGCGGTTTGGTTCTGAGACACGCAGGTGGGGGGCGCCGTACCGCTACCGCCCAGCACCACGTTGGTCACTGGTGGATGCACGAAAACAGGCACCGGGTTACTCGTCGCTCCGCCGCCGCTGGCCGTGATGTAGGCAACACCGCCGCCCGCCGCGTAAATTTGGCTGCCCGGAAGGGGTGGGATGCAGGTCGTGAAGTCGGGAACGTTGTTGCCGGAATTACGGTTCCATGTTCCGCCGCAGACCTGGCCGGAAGGAGATATGTCCGCCAGGTAAAGATTGCCCGATACCGGCTTAGTGGTGCCATAAGTAAATGAAGTGAGCCCGGACGACTGGCCCTTGCAGTTGAGTGCGGTGGGGTTTGAGACGGGTAAAATCTGTCCATAGTTGAGGGAAATACCGTAGGTCCGAGGTTCCAGATCGATGGTTGCGGTGGCGCTGACGAGCGAGCCGCTCTGGAAGCCGCTACAGAAGTTCTGGCCATAATCGTGAGAACAGCCGGTGACTGACAGACCGACGGGTAGGGATAGGGTACACAAAACCAAAAAGAATACGAACCGCCGCATTGAACCTCCCCGCCGCCGCTTGGAGCGGACTGGCGGTCACTGAAAACATCTACTTTTCTTTGACACGAATCAGATAATTCATTTTAGGGCCACGCCGCAGCTTCGGCAACAGAGGCGCAGCGGGTATGGAGGAAGAGAACGAGCTCCAAGATGGCCCGGCTTGGTCCGGCTGCGCTTTTCCGTTATGGTTGTTCGCCGGTTCGCGTCTTCGTTTGGGCAGACGGCATATATTTTTCGAACCACTCGACGGCGCGCTCCAGCACATCCCGATAGTCGTTGGGATTGGAAAAGCCGTGGCCCTCGTTGGGGTAAACCACAAGTTTTACGGGTACATGCATGGTGCGCAGGGCGTGCCACATTTCAAACGATTGCGGCGATGGGCACTCTCCGTCGCGATCTCCAACGACGATGAGAGTCGGCGTTCTGGCATGTCTGATGTAGTTGATTGCCGAACTTTTGGCATACACCGCAGGATCATCGTAAACACTGGCGCCAAAGAAAGGGATCATCCACCGGTCGATGGAGTTTTCGCCGTAATAACTTTTCCAGTCGGAAATACCGGCTCCAGCCACTGCCGCGCGGAAGCGGTGGGTCTGGGTAATGGCAAACATGGTCATGAATCCGCCATAGCTCCAGCCGGTGATGCCGACACGATCGGTGTCGATCGGAAATTTCCTGGTGACCGTGTCGACTCCCGCGAGCAGGTCGCGCAAATCGCCATAACCGAAGTCCTTGCGATTGGCTTCGGTGAAGGCTTCTCCTTCGCCATAACTTCCGCGCGGATTTGGCATCAGCACAAAATAATCGAGCGTCGAAAATGCGAGCGGCGTGTAGTTTGCTGACGGCCAGCGCGGCATCGTCTGGTTTGACGGGCCGCCGTGCACCCACAGGATTAGCGGATACTTTTTCTGTGGGTCGTAATTCTTCGGATACATCAACCAGCCTTGCACGCGGAAGCCCTCGTTGTTCCAGGTGAGACTTTCGCTCTTGCCCCAGCCGGGCTTCAGTGAATCGTTCAGATGCGTGATCTGCGTGAGGTCCTTCAGCGGGCCGGCCCATATCTCCGGCGGCTGGTTGAAGCTGGACTGGATAAGTGCGGCAACCACTCCTGTGCTGGCTCTTTTAGAGAATGACAAGCTTAACTGCCGGACTCCATCCCCGATTGTTGCCGGAAAGGTCACGCGAGCGGATTTGTCTTCCAATCCATTCGCCGTGTCTACGACGCTGAAGCGGGACTCGCCATCGACGACTTCAGTGAATCCGAGATGGCGATTGTCCATCCAGTGAGGCCACGCGGGAGTGGCCTTGCGGCCCTGAGTCAGGTTCCGGACCGCGCCGCCTGTGGAGGGAATCACATAGGCATCTCCGCCGGTGAAGCCTTCGTCGCTCATCAAGCCCTCTATAAAAGCGATCCGTTTCCCGTCCGGAGACCAACGTGGAACGGCAATCTGCAGCTTCGGCCGCAGGATCGAATGCGGCGTCCCATTCGCGAGAGCCTGGATGTAAAGCTGCGCAACCCACCAATTGTCTTCGCCCGGAGGAGGGGCGGCGATGTAGGCGAGTTCCTGCGAATTCGGCGACCAGTCAAATTCATAAACGTGCAGGTTCGCCGGAGTGACCTGAGTGAGTGGGGGCATTCCCGTGCTTGCCGTCAAGACGTCAATCACCGCCACGCGCTGGACCTCCGCGATGGCGTGGGCGCTGATCTCGCCGACGAGCGGCTTGATCGCGCTCAACGCACCAGGTTGACGGGTGGCGTTTTCTACAAATAGAAAACTGAGGTGCTTGCTGTCGGGCGACCACGTGACGTTATGTATGTTGCCCTTCAATGCGGTCAGCGGACGCGGCGTAGAGGGAGCGTTGGGGTCGCTGGATTGAGTGGAAGTTACGTCGGAGAGAAACACCTGCTGCTGGCCTGGTGTTGCGCAGTCGGAAGCAAACGCGATCTGCCTGCTGTCGGGTGACCATGCCACATCGCCCTCACTGCATTTGTGCGCGGCTTCCGCATTGGAATTCAGAAGCGAAATGACCTGCGTCGAAGCTGCCGGGCCGTTGAGTTGTCTCAGATGGATGCGATTGCCGGAGCTTCCAACCGGGGCAACCCAGGCCACGGTACGGCCATCGGGAGACATTTCCGCCTGGCTCGGCGTGCGGGTGCGGCCCAGTCCTGCTAGCAGATTGGCGATGACCTGCTTCTGTCCGGTATTGGCATCGTTGGAAGCTGCTGTTTGCGCCGAGAGAGGGGTCGTCGAAAGAGCAACGAGCAGCGGCAGTGCAACGCACGCTCCAGCGGCGGCGGAGATTCGCAAGGAAAGAGAAAGAAGGAATCGGAACGGGTGCGTCATCGTGCGCGATGCTATCACGGCGGCAGCTTGCGTTGCACCTTCAAGAATCGGGGTTACTATCCTTGCGCAGCGATCGATCCGGCCCCAAAAGCATTGCATCGGGTGCCCCATCCTAGCGGCGTTTTGGGCGGTTATGGGGGGATACGACGATTTCAATGCAGCAAGGCCGGATTAATTAGTTTGATTATCGTGCGGATGGGATTCTGATGGATGTTTGGTTGCATTCGCGGACGGCCTGGCAGGCGATTGGCTGCAAGTCTTTACTCAGGCAGAATTCGACGCCAGAGAAATAACGATTGTGGCAACTGATGGCAATGTCGTCCTCGGACATTCCGGGGTTTGCATCGGTGAAGAGTTGCTTGATTCCGGCTGCGCTTCGTGTCGCGGTATGCGTGGGGCTGACCAGTGAGGGCGGAATTTTGATCGAGGCGTACGCTCTGCGGATCAGGCCGAAGTATTGATTTGCCGTCAGGCCGGAGCAGGTGCCGTGCGTGGCCCATTCATGCGCAATCAGCCGCCGGTCGGGCATGATGTCGAGCATGCTGGATGGGTCGGAAAGCCCCGGAGCATTGGAACATTGCGACGGCCATTGACCGTTCTGGAACTGCGGCCACAATCCATGGACTACGAAGCCGGGATGATCGCCGCCGCACTGCGGGCTGTTGCGGTGGCCGTGGCAGTATTCCGGCGACCAGGACAGCGTGAACAGGTAATAATCGAAGTGGCCTGTCGAAGCGGGAATCGCTGCTGAATTTGTTACGCCATTGGCATTGGCGGTTTTCGCCGCGGGGATGCCAGGCTGCTGACAGCCTGCAAGCAGGCAAAAACCGAGAACGCAAAAAAGTGGAAGCGACTGCCAGTTCGAGATTTTCATTTTCCTTTTTGTGACAAGTACCGTTGCTTCCGAAGAATAGTTTGATTCCACACTGCAATGTCTCATTCACGGTGGATTGATGATATTCGAAGTGCGTGAACTTCAGGCAGCCGACGTGCCTCGCATAGTGGCGACGGATGGAGGAGCGGCGTGGCATGGTGGAGTCGAAAAATGGAACCAGCGTCTCGCTGATCAAGCCAAAGGCCAGCGGCTCGTCCTGCTTGCCGTGGACGCGTCGAATGTCTTCGGATACGGTTCGCTGCTTTGGGCCTCTGGATGTTCTCCGTTTCGCGAGGCAGGCATCCCGGAGATCAATGATTTGGTGGTGGCCGAAGACCACCGGAACCAAGGCATAGCGACACGCCTCATTCGTGCGCTGGAGGAACGGGCGCACGCAGCGAACTGCACAAAAATCGGAATCGGTGTCGGTCTATATCGTGACTATGGGCCGGCGCAGCGGCTCTATGTCCGTCTTGGATATGTGCCGGACGGGAATGGCATCACCTCCGGCGGCTTGCCCGTGCCAGCCGGTGGAACAGTTTTGGTGGATGACGATTTGTCGCTGTGGCTGGTTAAGCCGTTATGAAATTGATCAGAGCACGCCAAAAATCAAGTAGCTTCGACCGTTAGTTTCAAGCCGACAGCCTTTGTGACGGCAAACAGAGTGGACAGACGGGCGTTCCCTTTAGCCGACAAAGCGCGATACAGGCTCTCGCGTTCAATTCCAGCAGCTTTGGCGACCTTTGCGATGCCGCCCTTAGACTCGGCAACCAAATACGCTATTTCTCTTGTTGCAAAGGAATCGACTTTGAAACCGTTCCAGCGTGAAGAAGTCAAGGGATGGATCACTGGCATCTCTTGGGCTATGATCTCTTAGCGTTTCTTGATGTGTCCGCCGCCCTTTCGCCCGGGAGTAAACTCCGAAAAGTTTGAACAAGATGATGGAATAGCGTTCATTTAGTTGACTCTCCACTCGATCCCTTGATATTCTTGTGAAGTTTGGCGAGCGACGGTCGTGCGCCCTGTGTGCACCGTCACCGTCCGCTGGCAGTCGACAGCGGATTGCATTGATTCCAGCGCTTCATTTATATTCATAAGGGATTCGATACTCGTCCTTTGCGCCTGCGACACCGGCCACCCTGGCGGGCTATGCGGGGCAGAACAGCGAAACGGAGCGGGCAAGCAGGTTCAGCCGGTCACCGTCGTTGTTCCAGTCAGACTACAGAATTGGGTTCAACTCCACCACTCGCGTGAAATTGCGCGCCGGTGGAGTGCCGGTTCGTTTCACGATCCGGCGATTGGGAACGCAGGTCCCTCGACTGCATCCTTAGCTTCGCAAGGATTTCGCTCGGGATGACAGAGTTTTTGGATGTCAGCAGTAAAGCAGTACCGCAGCAAAGGAGATTGTTCTTGCCTACATTTAGTCAGCTTGTCAGGAAAGGCCGGACGGCGCCGCGATATAAGACTGCAAGCCCGGCTTTGCAGGGTTGCCCACAGCGGCGCGGAGTCTGCACTCGCGTGTATACACAGACCCCGAAGAAGCCGAACTCCGCACTGCGCAAGGTGGCGCGTGTCCGCCTGACGAACGGTATTGAAGTTACGACGTACATCCCCGGCATCGGCCACAACCTGCAGGAGCACTCGATTGTGCTGATCCGCGGCGGCCGTGTGAAGGACCTGCCGGGTGTTCGGTATCACGTGGTTCGCGGGACCCTGGACTCCTCGGGTGTCGCCAACCGCAAACAGAGCCGCTCAAAATATGGAGCCAAGCGCGCGAAAGCCGCCGCCAAGTAAGACCGGCTCCAGTTGAGCTGACAAGTTACGCAAAGGGAATCTAAAAGGAATTCAAGGATTATGCCGAGAAAAGGTCACATTGCGAAGCGGGAAGTAGCGCCGGACCCGGTTTACAACTCCACGCTGGTCACGAAGTTTGTCAATTCCATGATGTGGGATGGCAAGAAGTCGACTGCGCAGAAGATTTTTTATACCTCCATGACGAACCTGGAGCAGCGTGGGGGCGATGAAGCTCTGAAGCTGTTCAAGAAGGCCGTCGAGAACTGCAAGCCGCTGCTCGAAGTGAAGAGCCGCCGCGTCGGCGGCGCGAACTACCAGGTGCCGATTGAAGTGAATCCAGAGCGCCGCACGTCTTTGGCGATTCGCTGGCTGGTGACCTTTGGCCGGGCTCGTGGCGAAAAGGGCATGGTCGATAAGTTGACGAATGAATTGCTGGATGCCGCCAATGGCCGCGGCGCAGCCATGAAGAAGAAGGAAGATGTTCACCGCATGGCTGAGGCCAACAAGGCCTTCGCGCATTACCGCTGGTAGCGCGTCCTTTGAAATCGCAAGAGCAACTGCGGGAGTATTCCCGCGAAATGAGATACCACCGTGCCACGTCAAATACCGTTAAACCGTTGCCGCAACATCGGGATCATGGCGCACATCGACGCCGGCAAGACGACGACGACGGAGCGCATCCTTTTTTATACCGGCATCACCCATCGCATCGGCGAAGTGCATGAAGGCACGGCAACGATGGACTGGATGGAGCAGGAGCAGGAGCGCGGCATCACGATCACGTCTGCGGCGACAACCTGCTCGTGGCGCGATATCCGCATCAACATCATCGACACGCCGGGACACGTGGATTTCACCGCGGAAGTGGAGCGCAGCCTCCGCGTGCTGGACGGCGCAGTTGCGGTGTTCGATGCCGTGCACGGCGTCGAGCCGCAATCGGAGACGGTGTGGCGGCAGGCGGACAAGTACAGCGTTCCGCGGGTTTGTTTCATCAATAAGATGGACAAGGCGGGCGCTGATTTTGAACACGCCATGGAGACCATCCGCAAGCGCTTGAATGCCCGTCCAGTCGCGATCCAGATCCCCATTGGCCAGGAAGCGAAATTCAAGGGCGTCATCGATCTGCTCGAAATGCGCGCCATTTTGTGGCACGACGAAACGATGGGCGCGAAGTACGATGTCGAAGACATTCCCGCCGATTTGTTGAAGAAGGCTGAAGCCTTCCGTATGCAGTTGATCGAGTCGGTTGCTGAAACCGATGACGGCATGCTGCACAAATTTCTAGAAGGCGAGACGCCGACTCCCGAGGAACTCCGCGCTGCGCTGCGCCGCGCCGTGATCGGCATGCAGTTGTTCCCGGTTCTTTGTGGAAGCTCCTTTAAGAACAAAGGCGTTCAGACGCTGCTGGACGCTGTGGTCGATTACCTGCCGAGCCCGCTCGATATCCCTCCCATGCAGGGTTCGAATCCTGACAATATGGAAGAAAAGATCCTCTGCAAGCCCGATGACAACGAGCCGTTCGCGGCGCTGGGCTTCAAGATTATGACGGACCCGTTCGTCGGGCAGTTGATCTTCATCCGCCTCTACTCGGGTGTACTGAAGACGGGCGACACGGTTCTGAATCCGCGCACCGGAAGGACCGAGCGCATTGGGCGTCTTTTGAAGATGCACGCCAACAAGCGTGAAGAGATCAGCGAAATCTACGCCGGCGATATTTGTGCCTGCGTAGGCCTGAAGACGTTAGTTACGGGCGATACGATCTGCACGGAACGTCACCCGATTGTGCTGGAGTCGATTACCTTCCCGGATCCGGTCATCTCCGTCGCTGTCGAGCCGAAGACCAAGACCGACCAGGAAAAAATGGGCATGGCGCTGAGCAAGCTGGCGCAGGAAGATCCCACCTTCAAAGTGCGGACTGACCCGGAGTCTGGCCAGACCATCATGTCCGGTATGGGCGAGCTGCATCTTGAAATTCTTGTCGACCGCATGAAGCGCGAGTACAAGGTCGAGGCGAACGTAGGCACTCCGCAGGTGGCGTACCGCGAGACGATTCGGAAGTCCTCTGATGCCGAAGGCAAGTACATCCGCCAGACCGGCGGCTCGGGCAACTACGGCCATTGCAAGATCAGGATTGAGCCGAATCCAGGGCTCGGTTACGAATTTTCGAACGACATTAAAGGCGGCTCCATCCCGAAGGAATACATCAAGCCTATCGATATGGGGATTCGCGAAGCGCTCGAAGGCGGCATCCTGGCCGGATTCCCCATGGTCGATATCAAAGTCTCGCTCTACGATGGCACGTATCACGACGTCGACTCGAACGAAATGGCGTTCAAAATCGCCGGTTCGCTGGCCATCAAGGAAGCGGCGCGGAAAGCCAGCCCGGTACTGTTGGAGCCGGTGATGGCGGTGGCCGTCGTGGTCCCCGAGGAGTTTATGGGCACCATCATCGGCGATCTGAACTCACGGCGCGGACGGATTGAGGACGTGGAGCACTCGGGTGGTTCCCAGGTCATCAAGGCAAATGTTCCGCTGAAAGAGATGTTTAACTATGCGACGCATATGCGGTCCTCCACGCAGGGTCGCGCCACCTACACAATGCATTTCGCGCGATATGAAGAAGCGCCGCGTATGGTCAGCGATGAGATCATCGGCCGCAGTCAGAGCAAGGCTTGATTTTTTGCGGTAGTGAAAATTTGCTATCCGTCAGAACCAATTTAAGAATACGAACCGCAAGGAAAGGGCAAAAATGGCGAAGGAAAAATTTGACCGGTCGAAGCCGCACGTGAATGTGGGAACCATCGGACACATTGACCATGGCAAGACGACGTTGACGGCGGCGATCACGAAGGTGTTGTCGAAGCACAATCCGAACAACAAGTTCCGTTCCTTCGACACGATCGACAACGCGCCGGAAGAGCGGGAGCGCGGGATCACGATCGCGACCTCGCACGTGGAGTATGAGACCAAGAACCGGCATTACGCGCACGTCGACTGCCCGGGGCACGCGGACTACATCAAGAACATGATCACCGGGGCGGCGCAGATGGATGGCGGGATCCTGGTGGTGGCGGCGACCGATGGACCGATGCCGCAGACCAAGGAGCACGTGCTCTTGGCGCGCCAGGTAGGGGTGCCGTACATCGCGGTGTTTCTCAACAAGTGCGATGCGGTGGACGATCCGGAGCTGGTTGACCTGGTGGAGATGGAAGTGCGCGAGCTGCTGTCGAAGTACCAGTTCCCGGGCGACGATGTGCCGGTGATCCGCGGCTCGGCGCTGGGAGCGTTGAATGGCGAGGCGCAGTGGGAAGCCAAGATCGACGAGCTGATGGAGGCGGTCGACAAGTATATTCCTCTGCCGGCGCGGGCCATCGACCAGCCGTTCCTGATGCCGATCGAGGACATTTTCTCGATCTCCGGACGCGGTACGGTGGTGACGGGCAGGATCGAGCGCGGCAAGGTGAAGGTAGGCGAGGAGACGGAGATTGTCGGCTTCCGCGAGACGCGCAAGACGGTGGTGACCGGCGTCGAGATGTTCAAGAAGCAGTTGGACGAAGGCATGGCGGGCGACAACGCGGGGCTGCTGCTGCGCGGCATTCCCAAGGAAGACGTGGAGCGCGGGATGGTGCTGGCCAAGACCGGTTCGATCACGCCGCATACCAAGTTCAAGGCGGAGATCTACGTGTTGAGCAAGGAAGAGGGCGGGCGGCACACGCCGTTCTTCAACGGCTATCGGCCGCAGTTCTACTTCCGGACGACGGACGTGACCGGAGTGGCCAAGCTGCCGGAAGGCACGGAGATGGTGATGCCGGGGGACAATGTGGCGCTCGAGATCGAGCTGATCACGCCGGTGGCCATGGAGAAGGGCTTGCGGTTCGCCATCCGCGAAGGCGGCAGGACCGTCGGTGCCGGGGCCATTGCCGAGATTTTGAAGTAGGTTGTGGGAAGAGACCCACGTCTCAGAAGCGAGACGTGGGGCACCCAAATCGGTCACTGAGTGTATGCGAGTGGAATGTGCTTCCGCCACATCGCAGAGAAATGAAAGAGACGAATCATGGTTGGACAAAGAATTCGCATTCGCCTGAAGGCGTATGACTACCGCGTGCTGGACACTTCGACCGGCGAAATCGTGGACACGGCCAAGCGCACCGGCGCACAGGTCGCGGGACCGATTCCGCTGCCGACGGTGAAGAATAAGTACTGCGTATTGCGTTCGCCCCATGTGGACAAAAAGTCCCGCGAGGCGTTTGAAATTCGCACGCACAAGCGGCTGATCGATATTTTGGAGCCGACCCAGCAGACGGTGGATGCGCTGATGCGTCTCGATCTTCCGGCGGGCGTCGATGTCGAGATCAAGGCCTTCGAGAAATAGTGGACTGGCTGTCCAAGCAACGCCGCCCGGGCGGGAAGGACCTAAAGACCTACAGTGCGTCGCTGAACGAATGCATGATGAGGGGAGAGAACATGGCAGTTTCAGGGATTTTGGGAAAAAAGATCGGCATGACGCAGGTCTTCGACGATAGAGGCGAGATTCATCCGATCACTGTCGTCCAGGTTGGACCGTGCGTGATCACGCAATTAAAGACGCAGGCCAAAGACGGTTATGACGCGGCGCAGATCGGCCTTATCGAATTTGTGAAGAGCTCGAAGATCAATAAGCCGATGGCCGGTCATTTCGGTAAAAACGATGTGCCTCCCGTTCGCGTGTTGCGCGAAGTCCCGGTTGAAGTCGGACCGGCGGCAGCGGATGGCGAAGAGTCGAAGGCCATGAAAGCCGGAGATAAGGTCCTCGTTGATATTTTCGCGGAGGAAAAATTCGTCGATGTTCGCGGAACCAGTAAAGGTCGCGGATTTGCGGGCGTAGTGCGGCGTCATGGTTTTGGCGGCGGTCCCAAGTCGCACGGACACATGTTTCAAGTGCAGGGATCCATTGGTTCTTCGTCGTTTCCATCCCGCGTATTCAAGGGAATGAGAATGCCGGGCCACATGGGCGTCGATAATGTGACCGTACGGAATCTGCGCATTCGCGGTATCGATACGGAAGATAATCTGCTGATGCTTGAAGGCGCGGTTCCCGGACACAAAGAAGGATATTTAGTAATCACCAAGGCGAAGCAGCCGCCTCGCGAACGTCGTGGATTCAGCGGCGGAACGACGGTCGATCCGTTGAAGGCCTCGAAGAAGGCTTCAGCAGGCAAGAAAAAGTAGCTGTAGGCCGCTATTTCAGCTGCTGGCTGGATGCGGCGGCGAGAAATACGCCAAAAGTTTTTCAGTACAGGTTCAGTACAGGTTCAGTACAAATAGACCCGCGAGAAGCGCGGATCAGCTAAGAGCTAGCAGCTGAAAGCTAGCGGCTAAAAGAGAGTCGAGCAATGGCAAACATTGACGTCGTAGATTTAAGCGGAAACAAGGTGGGAACGCTCGAGCTGGCCGATGAGGTATTCGGTCCAGCTCAGGTGAACGAGGCGTTGCTGTGGGAGGCGGTCAAGCATTACCGCGCTGCGCTTCGGCAGGGCACGCATGCCACGAAAAATCGCAAGCTGGTTGCCGGTTCCGGCAAGAAACTGTGGAAGCAGAAGGGTACAGGCCGCGCTCGCGTGGCGTCGATTCGTTCGCCTCTTTGGCGGCATGGCGGCACTGTGCATGGACCGCAGCCACGTTCCTACGATTATGCATTCCCGAAGAAGAAGGCGCTGGGCGCCCTGCGCGCGGCAATCGCCTCGAAGCTGGCGGACGGACATTTGACGGTGGTCGAAACGCTGGAACTGAACGAGCCGAAGACGAAGCTCTATCGAGCAGCGCTCGACAAACTGGAAGCAAAGAAGACAGCATTGCTGGTAGAGAGTGGCGCCAGCTTGAGCCGCAGCCTGATTCTGGGCGCGCGCAACCTTGGCAATGTGGAGCTGGTGCTCGGAAACGAAGTGCATCCTTACGATTTGCTGCGGTATGAACGGGCGATCTTCTCCCGCGCGGCGATTGAGCAGTTACAGGAAACATTGAAGAAGACGGTCTCCCGGCGCAAGCTGGCGGCCGCAGCAGAGGTGGCTTGATGGCGGATCTATATCACGTAATTCGTCGCCCGCTGATTACCGAGAAGGCGCTGGGCGCAAAGGAAACGGAAGCAACGCTGGTTTTCGAGGTCGCCACGACGGCTACCAAAACGCAAGTGAAGCAAGCTGTCGAAGCTTTGTTCAAGGTGAAAGTGCAGGCGGTCCGCACCTCCAACTTTGCCGGGAAAGAACGCAAGCGCGGACGTTTCAGCGGCTACCGCTCCGACTGGAAAAAGGCGTATGTGCGTCTCCAGACCGGGCAGAAGATGCCGGAATACATCAACAACCTGTAGGCAACCGGCTGCAGGAAGTGCTGCACGATGTTGATAAAGCGCAGTGTTTTGTTAAGACAGAATGATTTGAACGCGATACCGCGCTCTTCACGAGATTGCGGTGTGAAAAAGAGAAGAACCGATGCCGATCAAGACATACCGACCGATCACTCCGTCGCTCCGCTTCACCTCCACGGTGGTCAACGACGACCTGACGACCGACCGTCCTCACAAGCCGTTGCTGGTAACCCGGCAGCGCACCGGTGGACGCCGCAATTCGGGTGATCTGACGATGCGCCATCACGGTGGCGGCCACAAGCGGCAGCTGCGCTTAATCGATTTCAAGCGCGACAAGTCCGGAGTTCCGGGCCGCGTCGCTACCATTGAATACGATCCGAACCGCTCCGCCCGGATCGCGCTGATCCACTATGCGGACGGGGAAAAACGCTACATTTTGCAGCCGATCGGTTTGCAGGTCGGCCAGGCGATTATGAGTGGGGAAGAAGCGGATATCCTGGTGGGCAATGCGCTGCCGCTGCGCAATATCCCGGCGGGCACCACCGTGCATAACGTGGAATTGCGTCCCGGCAAGGGAGCGCAGATGGTCCGCTCGGCAGGATCCGCCGCGCAGTTGATTGCAAAAGAGGGGGATTACGCGCTGTTGAAACTGCCTTCCGGTGAAACGCGCAAAGTGCTGGTCGACTGCATGGCGACGATCGGCCAGGTGGGCAATACCGACCACGAGAATATTTCGGTGGGTAAGGCCGGCCGGAATCGTTGGCTGGGGATTCGTCCGTCGAATCGCGGCGTCTCAATGAATCCTGTGGACCACCCGCACGGCGGTGGTGAAGGCAAGACTTCCGGAGGCCGTCATCCGGTGACGCCATGGGGTCAGCCAACCCGTGGTTACAAGACGCGGAACAACAAGCGGACGGATTCAATGATCGTCAGCCGGCCGAAGAAGAAGTAACTAAGAAGAAGTAACAAAGAAACGGGCAAGAAATAAGCAGCAACGGAATCAGCGAGGGCTCAAGCAGTCCGAGGAGAAACGATGGCACGTTCGACAAAGAAAGGACCGTTCGTCGATACCCACTTGATCGTGAAGATCGAGACGATGAACAAGGCGAATGACAAGAAGGTGGTTCGCACCTGGTCGCGCCGGTCCACAATTTTTCCTGAGATGGTCGGGCACACGATCGCAGTGCACAATGGCAGGAAGTTCATTCCTGTTTATGTGACTGAAAACATGGTGGGACACAAGCTGGGTGAATTTGCGGCGACGCGCACATTTAAAGGTCACTCCGCCAAATCAGAGGCCACTACGAAGCCCAGGTAAGAGCGGGAAAGGCATAGCGCAAGATGCAATACGAGACACAGGAATTTAGAGCGGAAGCAAAGTTTCAGCGCGTTTCTCCGCAGAAGGCGAAGCTGGTGCTGGACCTGATCAAGGGCCGGCGCGTGGAAGATGCCCTGCAGACGGTGGCGTTTGCCAAGAAGCGGGTTGCGCCGCTGGTCGAGAAGGTGCTTCGTTCGGCGTTGGAGAATGCCAACTATCTGAGCGAAGAGCGTGGCCTGGATCTCGACGTCGACAACTTATACGTGAAGACGGCAGTGGCGAATGAAGGTCCCCGGCTGAAGCGGATTCGTCCAGCGCCGATGGGGCGGGCGTTCCGATACCAACGCCGAATTTCGATGATCCTGATCACCGTCGCCGAAAAGAAGCGGCCGGAGCTGGCTAAGACTATAGAAGCCGAATCCGGAGCTACGGCGAAGAGCAAGCAGAAGCCTGCCGGTAAGACGGCAGCGAAGAAGTCGCCGTCCAAAACAAGGACAGCGAAACCGGCGGCGGCCAAAAAGAAATCAGCTGTCAAAAAGACGGCGAAGTAAGCGAACGGGAAGGATTCATTATGGGTCAGAAAGTCCACCCTTACGGGTTTCGGCTGGGAATCAACAAGCCTTGGAAGTCGCGCTGGTTTGTCGAGCGGGGATACGCTAGCCTGCTGGTCGAAGATGTGCTGTTGCGGCGCGAGCTCAAAGACAAGCTGAAGTCCGCCGGAGTCAGCTCAATTGAAATTGAGCGTCCCGGCAATAAGCTGCGGATCATCATTCGCACGGCGCGTCCGGGGATCATCATCGGGCGCAAAGGCGCGGAGATCGAGAAGCTCAAGACTGATTTGCAGAAGCGCTCGAACCGCGAAGTCTTCGTCGACATTCTTGAAGTGAACAAGCCGGAGCTGGATGCACAGTTGGTGGCGGAGAACATCGCCCTGCAATTGGAAAAGCGCGTGAGCTTCCGGCGCGCCATGCGGAAGTCGGTGGATTCGGCTCTGCGTTTTGGCTGCCGCGGCATCAAGGTGCGCGTGGGCGGACGCTTGAACGGCGCGGAGATTGCGCGTTCGGAATGGTACCTCCAAGGCCGCTTGCCGCTGCATACGCTGCGCGCGGACATCGATTACGGCTTCGCCGAGGCGCATACGACCTACGGGATTATCGGAGTCAAGGCCTGGGTATACCGCGGGGATATTTACCAGCAGAAAAAGCGCGAGCCCCAGGTGGGATCGAGTATTTTCTAGCAATATTTTGAGCTTCGAACGGCCTGGCCGGAGTACGAGCGAGCAGTGAAGAGGATTTTGTTATGTTGATGCCGAAGAAGGTGAAGTTTCGCAAGCAGCAAAAGGGCCGAAACCGCGGCAAAGCCTGGCGTGGCTCCGACCTGGCGTTCGGAGACTTCGGGTTGAAGACCCTGGAGCATGCGCACATTACGGATCGGCAGATTGAGGCGAGCCGGGTCGCGATGACGCGTTTCATCAAGCGCGGCGGCAAGATCTGGCTGCGGTTGTTTCCAGACAAGCCGATTACCAAAAAGCCGGCCGAAGTTCGTATGGGTTCCGGCAAGGGGCCGCTGGATCACTGGGTCGCCGTCGTCCGTCCTGGCAAAATATTGTTCGAGATGGAAGGCGTGAGCCGTGAGGTAGCGCAGGAAGCAATGCGGCTGGCTTCGCACAAGCTGCCGGTAAAAACGTTGTTCGTCGCGCGGCACGACGCCGTGACTGCGGTAGTTCAGAAGTAGGCAGAAGAATCGGCTTTGTCTATCGGATGAGTTTGATCGCATTGAGTTCGATAGACGATTAGATATGAACGATTGAGGATGGACCGGGGTCGATTGCTCCGGGGCAAGTCCTCGGGGACGAAGGATTGAATCATGGAAATGGATAAGATCTTGAACCTGGACAAGGAAGAACTTGCGCAGCAGGCGCACCAGGCAGCGGAGCAGATTTTTCGTTTGCGCTTCCAGCTGAGCATGGGCCAGAACGAGGGAGTAAAGAAGCTCCGCGAGCTGAAGAAGGACGTTGCCCGGATTCAAACGGTCGAGCGGCAGCGGGAGCTCGGCATTGCGGCTCCGTCGCACCCCGCGGAACCGAAGCCAAAGCGGACGGCCAAAAAGGCGGCGAAATCCAAGTCGAAATCAGCCAAAAAGGCGGCAAAGGGCAAGAGCGTCAAATCGAAGAACAGCTCGAAGAAGACGTCCAAGTCCGCCGGCAAGACAAAGGCAGCTGGCAAAACCAGCATGAAATCCGCCAAGCGCGGCAAGGCGAATGCGAAGAAGGGCGGCAGTTAAGCGATGACAGAACCTACGAACACGACGAAAGAAACTACAGGATCAGCAACTCCGGGCACTCCGGCAACTTCGCGGCGCAACGAGAAGGTGGGCGAGGTGGTTTCGACCAAGATGCAGAAGACCATTGTGGTCGAAGTCGAAATGCGGAAGGCACACCCGAAATATTTGCGAACGATGCGCACGACTAAAAAGTTCTATGCCCATGATGAACATAAGACGGCGCATGTTGGAGACGTGGTACGGATTCGCGAAACGCGTCCGCTGAGCAAATTGAAGCGCTGGCAGCTGGAAGAGATTGTGCGCCGCTCGAACCTGGCGCAGGTAGAAGAAAGTGTCCCGCAGGCGGTCTAGAAGATTTTTCGGATTACGGCGAGCGGAATATTGCTGCATCCCAGGTCTCAGAAGCGAGACGCGGGGCACCCAGGCATCATTTAGGAGACGAACATGGCCGTACAGATGAGAACGATGTTGGCAGTGGCCGACAACTCCGGCGCACGCAAGCTACAGGTCATCCTGCCGCTGGGCGGCTCGACGGGACGCAAGGCTGGTCTGGGCGATGTCGTTACGGCTGCCGTCAAGGAAGCTTCCCCCGATGGCCAGGTGAAGAAGGGCAAGGTGGTGAAGGCTGTCATCGTGCGGACGCGGAAAGAATATCGTCGCCGGGATGGGACCTACATCCGCTTCGATCAAAACGCCGCAGTGTTGATCAACGATACTGGAGAGCCGGTCGGCACGCGCGTATTTGGCCCGGTCGCCCGTGAATTGCGGGAGAAGAAATTTTTGAAGATCGTTTCGTTAGCGCCGGAAGTGCTGTAGCAGAAATCAGAACGCACGCGGAGCCGGATGGCTCCGATGCGGCTTGGAAAAAGAACAGGAAGCGAGACAAAGTTTATGTCGGGATTGAAAATTCGCCGCAACGATACTGTTCAAGTGATCGCGGGCAAGGACAAGGGCAAGCGCGGTAGAGTATTGCGCGTCATGCGGGACGAACATCGTCTACTGGTAGAGCACGTCATGATGGTCAAGAAAACTGTGAAACCGAATCCTCAGCGGAACATCAAGGGTGGAATCGCGGAGCAGGAAAATCCCATCCAGGCGTCGAACGTGATGCTGGTCTGCGGCAGCTGCGGTCCGGTTCGCGTGGGCTTCAAATTGGAAGGCGATACCAAGGTGCGCGTTTGCCGCAAGTGCGGCCAGACGCTCGAGGGCAAGAAGTAAGCGACAGCAGCCGTCGTTACGCAACGGGTAGTAGAGGGAAAGAAAGGCAGATCCTTCGACTGCGTCCTTGCTCCGCAATGACTGCGCTCAGGACGACGCACTTCGAAGTAAGGATGAACGAATTATGGCAGCGAGACTGAAAGAAAAGTACACGAAGGAAATCAAGCCGGCTCTCCTGAAGGAGTTGGGCTTGAAAAACACCATGGCCGTGCCGCGCCTCGAGAAGATTGTGCTCAACATGGGGTTGGGAGAGGCCACGCAGAACGTAAAGGTGATGGATCCGTTGATGGCCGATCTGGGCTTGATCACTGGACAGAAGCCGGTGGTGACCCGCGCCAAGAAATCGATTGCCGCCTTCAAGGTTCGCGAAGGCATGCCGATTGGAGCGATGGTGACATTGCGCGGCGAGAAGATGTACGAGTTTCTCGACCGGTTGATTTCGACCGCCCTGCCGCGCGTACGCGATTTTAAAGGTGTCTCGACCAAGAGCTTCGATGGACGCGGGAACTATACGTTGGGAGTGCGCGACCAGCTGATCTTTCCGGAGATCGATTATTCGCGCGTCGATAAGTTAAAGGGCATGAATGTCACTATCGTGACAACGGCCCGGGACGATCAGCAGGCCAAGGCGCTGCTCCAGCATTTTGGGATGCCGTTTCGGCAGACCGCCTAAAGCAAGGCGAGAGGACAAGAGAAGAACCGATGGCAACTACTGCAAAAAGAGTAAAAGACAAGCGCAAGCCGAAGTTTTCATCGCGGCAGCACAACCGTTGCAATCTGTGCGGACGGCCGCGGGCCTTTTTACGAAAGTTTGGAATCTGTCGCCTGTGCTTCCGTAGTCTCGCCCTAAAGGGAGAAATTCCGGGAGTTGTGAAGTCTTCCTGGTAAGCTGTATGGCTTCGGCCATGATGAAGAAAATTTTATGGCGCTTTGGTTTTCAGCAAAGGCGCAGAAACATTCCTGCTGGTTCTCCTGATGGGAGCGAACGGGGGATGAAGGAGATACGATGAGTGTAAGTGATCCTGTATCCGATCTGTTGGCGCGGCTTCGCAACGCGATTCATTCGCGGCACGCCAAGCTGGATGTTCCCGCCTCCAAGTTAAAGCTGGAGATAGCCCGAATTCTTAAAGAAGAGGGCTACATCAGTAACTACAAGGCTACCGAAGAGAACAGCAAGCGGTTTCTGCGGGTGTACTTGAAATACGACACCAACAACCAGGCGGCCATTCGCGGGCTGGCGCGCGTGTCCCATCCTGGATGCCGCGTCTATGTGCATCGCGATGAGATCCGCCGGGTGCAGGGCGGGCTGGGAATCAGCATCATCACGACACCCAAGGGTGTGATGACAGGCCGTCAGGCGCGCCGTGAAGGCGTGGGCGGCGAGCTGTTGTGCGAAGTCTGGTAAGAGTTGAAATAGAGATGGAATGGCTGCAGTGGAACTCGCTCGGAGAGCGCGGGACTCGCAAGCCGGTAGAAAGAGAATCATAAAGATGTCACGTATTGGAAAACAGCCGATTCCGCTGGCAAAAGGCGTGAAGTACAGCGTGCAGGGAAACACGGTTCTGGTCGAAGGTCCCAAGGGGAAGGTCGAGCAGTTCATTCCGGGCGGGTTGACCTTCGAAGAGAAAGATGGACAGCTCCACGTCGTACGCCAGGACGATTCCCAGGCGGCCATTCATGGCCTGGCACGAGCTCTGGTGTCGAATGCGGTTCGCGGCGTCACTGAGGGTTGGACGCGGGATCTCGACATTGTCGGCATTGGATATCGCGCGGAGCTGAAGGGCAAGAACACCGTAGTTTTCACGCTGGGCTACTCTCATCCGATTGAATTTCCGTTGCCTACCGGGATTGCGGTCACGATCGACCCAAAGCAGACCCGGTTGAGCATCAGTGGAATCGATCGCCAGAAGGTGGGCCAAGTGGCGGCGGATATGCGCTCGCTGCGCAAGCCCGATCCGTACAAGAACAAGGGCGTTCGCTACTCCGATGAGAAGTTGAAGAAGAAGGCCGGCAAGACGGGCGCGAAGTAATCGAACTTAGCCGTCTACAAGGCTACAACCGAACGGGGACGCGGGGCGTCTCCGCTTTTAGGAAGGAAGAAGATTCTTATGATTCCGCAGATTTTACGGAACAATAATCGTCAGCGAGTCCATGCACGGATCCGCCGCAAGATGCAGGGAACCGCAGAGCGTCCCCGCCTGAACGTTTATCGTTCGCTGAACCAGATTTATACGCAGCTCGTCGACGATCAGACGGGCACCACGCTGGCCTCAGCCTCAAGCGTTTCCGGCAAGATCAAGACGGGCGGCAATGTCGCGGCTGCCAGGGAAGTGGGCAAGTTGATCGCCGAGAAGGCCAAGGAAAAGGGCATCAGGAAAGTGGTCTTCGATCGCGGCGGGTATTTGTATCACGGCCGCATCAAGGCGCTGGCGGAAGCCGCGCGCGAGTCGGGACTCGACTTCTAAGCTTGGATCAGACGGGATGAACAGGCCTCGTGAAGGTCTGAAAGGAAAACGGACGAATGGCAATCATCAAGAAGAAGCTCGAAGCCGGACAATTCAACCTGAAGGACCAGGTGGTCTCGATCAATCGCGTGACCAAGGTCGTCAAGGGCGGCAAGAACATGTCGTTCGCGGCCCTCGTGGTGGTGGGCGATGCCTCTGCCGGAGTGGTGGGCTTTGGTTCCGGCAAGGCCAAAGAAGTTCCGCAGGCGATTCGCAAGGGAATTGAGGCCGCGAAGAAGCATCTGGTGCGCGTGAACATGACGGACACGACGATTCCCCACCAGGTGCTGGGCCGCTTCGGTTCCGGCAACGTGTTGTTGAAGCCGGCGCCGGAAGGCACGGGCGTCATTGCCGGCGGGGCGGTGCGGGCCATCATGACGTCGGTGGGAATTCAGAATGTGCTGACCAAGAGCCTGGGATCGGCCAATCCGCATAATGTTGTGCGGGCGACCTTCGATGCTCTGGCGCAATTGCGCGACAAGCGGGAAGTGGCTGCCTTGCGCGGCAAGCCGGTAGAGGAGTTGTAATCATGGCGGAAAAAAACGCAAAAATTCGGATTGAATATTACAAGTCTGCCATCTGCACCCCGGAGAAGCACAAACGAGTGGTGAAGGGTCTTGGCTTCACGCGCCTGCGCCAGGTCGTTGAGCGCGAGGATTCGCCCTCGGTGCGCGGCATGGTCAAGGCGATTCCGCATCTGGTTCGCATCCTCGAATAGGACAGCAATTTAAGATTGAAGCAGGGCCATTGCGGAAAGAAGACCGCACGGCGAACAAAGGACAAGCAATGATCAATCTCTCGAATTTAAGAGCACCCAAGAGCGCCAACTCCAACAAGAAAAGAGTTGGGCGCGGCATGGGTTCGGGAATGGGCAAGACCTCTACCCGCGGACATAAGGGGCAGGGATCGCGTTCCGGTTCCAGCCTGATGCGCGGGTTTGAAGGCGGCCAGATGCCGCTGCATCGCCGCCTGCCGAAGCGCGGCTTCACGAACATTTTTCGAACCGAATACACCGTATTGAATCTGGACCGCATCGCCGAGATGGGCCAGGATCTCGGCCAGGAGGAGCTCACCTATGAAAAGATGGTGGCGTTGAAACTGGTCCGAAAGCGGAACGCGCTGGTGAAGGTGCTCGGCGTGGGCGAACTGACGGTCGCAGTGACGGTGCACGCTCACAAGTTCTCGAAGACGGCGCAGGAAAAGATCGAAAAGGCCGGCGGCAAGGCAGTTCTGATCGGCGAATAATATCGTCAAAATAAGCGGGTTCAGGTAAGTTGGGCGGCAAAGCTGGGGAGTGTGGCCCAGCGAGAGTAAAGCAGGAGCTTCATGCTGGAAAAGTTCGCGAACATCTTTCGTATTCCGGACCTGCGTAAGCGGGTGCTGTTTACGCTGTTTATCCTGGCCATTTACCGGCTGGGTTCGCACATCCCCACGCCCGGAGTGAACACCAAGCTGCTGGAGCAGTTTTTTCAGCAGAACAGCGGCAGTTCCCTCGGTTTAATCGATATGTTCAGTGGCGGCAATCTCCGCCGTCTGACCGTTTTCGCCTTGGGCATCATGCCCTACATCACGGCCGCCATTATTTTCGAGCTGCTGACTGTCGTCTATGAACCGCTGGCCCGCCTGCAAAAAGAAGGCGATATGGGCCGCAAAAAGATCACGCAGTGGACGCGTTACATGACTGTCGCGCTGGGCGTGGTGCAGTCGTTCGCCATTGCATTGACGCTGGTGCATGGTTCCGGCAGCGTGCCGTATGTCACCAATCCCGGACCTGGTTTCGTGCTGATGACAGTGCTCACGCTGACCGCAGGCGCAACTTTTGTGATGTGGCTGGGAGAGCAAATCACGGAACGCGGCATCGGCGAAGGCATGAGTCTATTGATCTTTGCGGGCATCGTAGTCGGGATCCCGGCCGGCATTGAGGACCTGTATCAAAAGGCCAGCACGCAGGCCTGGGGAGCATTTACTATTCCGGCATTGTTGATCCTGCTGGCTGTCATGCTGGTGGTGGTCGCCTTCATCGTGTTTGTGGAACGGAGTGAGAGGCGCATCCCAGTGCAGTATGCCAAGCGCATAGTCGGGCGTCGCCTCATGGGCGGGCAGTCGACACACCTGCCGCTGCGTGTAAACGCGGGCGGTGTGATGCCGGTCATCTTCGCGGCCTCGATTCTCTCCGCTCCGCTGTTGGTCCAGAACATGGCCTACTTTAAAAACAGCCGATTCTGGGCGCCGATTTTCGCATCGCTGAATGTCGGCGAGCCATGGTATGAGCTGCTGTACTGCATCGCCATTCTGTTCTTCGCCTACTTCTATATTTCGATCATCTTCCGTCCCGACGACATCGCCGATAACATGCGCAAGTACGGCGGCTTTATCCCCGGCATCCGGCCCGGCAAGCGGACGGCCGATTTCGTCAACGACATTCTGACGCGCATCACCCTCGTCGGCGGCTTGTATCTGATTATTGTTTCGTTGATCCCGCAATTCATGATCAGCGGCATTCATCTGAATCATTTATGGCTGGTCGGTGGATTCTTTGACCGCCTTCCCACCTGGGTAACGAATGGCCTGGGTGTCAACTTTTACTTCGGCGGCACGTCCCTGCTGATCGTTGTAGGCGTGGCGATGGACACCATCAATAAAGTCGAAGCGCATCTGATCATGCGGCACTACGATGGCTTTTCGAGCAAGAGCGGACGCGTTCGCGGAAGGCGGTCGTGGTAGTGCCGGTGGTGGAGATGCGAGCGGATTCTATAGTGACAACGCCGAAGCTGGTCGCTCCGGGCCCGATCCTTCTGCTGGGAGCGCCCGGCGCCGGCAAGGGAACACAATCCAAAATTCTGATGGCGGACTGGTCGATTCCGCAGATTTCCACCGGCGATTTGTTGCGCGAAATGCGGAAAGATCCCGTGAAGAGTGCATCCCCGCTAGGAATTCAGATTCGCCAGGTAATGGATGCCGGTCAGCTGGTTCCAGATGAGCTGGTCCAGGCGATGGTGCTGGAGCGGCTGAAGCAGCCGGATACGAAAGTCGGCTATGTGCTCGACGGGTTTCCACGCACTCTGCCGCAGGCCTCTTGGCTGGATGATCAGCTAAGCCGCAACAAGGAAACCTTGCCTGTCGTTGCTGTGAGCATCCAGGTTAGCTATACTGATCTTTTGCACCGTCTCACCGGCCGCCGTACTTGTCCTGCCTGTGGCCGTATATACAACATCTATTCCCACCCGCCCCAACAGGACGCAATCTGCGATGTGGATGGGACCGTATTGGCGCAGCGCGCCGATGACACGGAAGAGATTGCTTCTGAACGCCTCAAGATGTATGAAGCGTTAACTGCTGCTGTTGTGACTCATTACCGCGCGTTGGGAAGGTTTGCGGAAGTAGATGGAGCACGGCCGGTTGAGGATGTGACTCGGTCGGTAATGGACGCCATCGTGGGTCTTCGGAGTCGGTAGCACTCGGGGGATCCAAATGGCATTGGGAGAGTAAGTTCGCGTATGGCGATTGTAATTCGCACTCCGAAGGAAATTGCCAAGATGCGGCGCAGCGGAGTGGCACTGCGGGGGGTGCTGGATACGCTGCGGGACAATATTGTTCCTGGAATGACGACGATGGATCTCGAGAAGCTTGCCGAGTCCAAAATCGCGGAAGCTGGGGCGATAGCGGCGTTCAAGGGATACCACGATTATCCGTGCGTGCTGTGCACTTCGGTAAACAGTGAAGTGGTGCATGGGATTCCCTCGGCGAAACGGATCCTGAAGGAAGGCGATGTAGTCTCGATCGATTGCGGACTGATCATCGACGGCTACTACGCGGATTCTGCGATCACATTGCCGGTTGGAAAGGTTTCTGAAACCGCAGCATCGTTGCTCGAAGCCACGGAACGCTCTTTGCACGCTGCCATCGGCGAGGTGAAAGTGGGTGCAACGCTGGGAGATGTAGGAGCGGCGGTCCAGGAAGTGGCCGAATCGGCAGGTTTCAGCGTTGTGCGTGAGTTTGTCGGACATGGCATCGGCACCCAGATGCATGAAGAGCCGCAGATCCCGAACTATGGCCGGCGCGGACAAGGTATCAAATTGCGCGAGGGAATGGTGCTCGCGATTGAACCGATGGTGAACGAAGGCCAGCATACGGTCCGCGTGCTTGAGGATGGCTGGACCGCGGTAACGGTGGACGGCAGCCTGAGTGCGCACTTTGAGCACACCGTGGCAGTCCGGGCCGAGGGAGCAGAGGTTTTAACTGCGTAGGCCGTTTGCCGTCGCAACGAAATGTTTTTGCAATGCGAAGGTCCTGTAGTTCAGGGGGCCGGAGCTGGAGCAGCGATTGTCGAAAGAAGATGCGATTGAAGTAATGGCGACGGTCGTAGAGACGTTGCCAAATGCCATGTTCCGCGTGGAACTGGAAAATAAACATCAGGTATTGGCCCATGTCTCGGGAAAGATGCGGAAGAATTTCATTCGCATCCTGCCCGGCGACAAAGTGGCGGTCGAACTCAGCCCCTACGATTTGAACCGTGGGCGTATCGTCTACCGCTACAAGTAAACGCAGGGATTTGTAGAGAGAAGGAAGTAAATGAAGGTTCGTGCGTCGGTTAAAAAGATTTGTGACAAGTGCAAGGTCATCCACCGCCGTGGCGTGGTGCGCGTGATTTGCGAAAACACCAAGCACAAGCAACGCCAAGGCTAGGTCCTGCCGCGTTGTATGTGCCGGTTTTCGTCCGGGCTAGTTAGCCGTAGAAGGGCTTGCGAGGAACCCGGGCGAACTCCGTTAACAGCCGCCCAGCAGTTTTTGCGGGATGGCATAACCCGCTCCCGATGGTTTCTCCGTCCGGAGCAAGTTTAGAGTGAGGAATTATGGCACGTATTGCAGGCGTCGATCTGCCGCGCAACAAGCAGACGCGGATCGCGCTCACATATATTTTTGGAATCGGGGACTCTCGCGCACTGAGAATCCTGAAGGCCGCGGACGTTGATCCGTTCAGAAAACTTCAGGAATTGAGTGAAGACGAAGTCAATCGCATCCGCCAGGTGATTGAGAATGAAGGCCAGATTGAAGGCGATCTGCGCAAAGACGTCTCCATGCACATCAAGCGGTTGATAGAAATTCAAAGCTACCGCGGACTGCGGCACCGCCGCAATCTGCCGGTCCGCGGTCAGCGCACCCATACCAATGCCCGCACCCGCAAGGGCCCGCGCAAGGGCACAGTCACTAGCAAGAAGAAAGCGACGGCGAAAACCTAATGGCAAAAGCACAAGCGGGCGCTGCCGGCAAGACGGCAAAAAACAAGAAATTCAAGAAGCGGGAACGGAAGAGTGTTCCTTACGGCGTGGTCTATATTCAGGCCTCGTTCAACAACACCATCGTGACCATCACGGACGGGCAGGGCAATACGGTGTCGTGGAAAAGTTCGGGCTCGCTAGGCTTCCGCGGGTCACGTAAGGGAACTCCTTTCGCCGCGCAGCAGGCGGCGTCAAACGCAGCAAGTCAGGCACGTGAGCATGGAATGCGCTCGGTCGATGTGCGGGTCAGCGGTCCAGGTTCGGGACGTGAATCCGCGATTCGTGCATTGGCTTCCGCGGGTATCGATGTCCGCACCATTCGCGACGTGACGCCGGTGCCGCACAACGGATGCCGCCCGCCGAAACGCCGCCGCGTGTAAGGGCTGTGTATCGCGCACTCGACGGAATGAATGCGCAATTTGCGTGTACACTATAAGACTGTGGTTTCTGCGGATTTCCTCGCTCGCCACCTAACGTTTTGCGGACCGGGACGAAGGGCTTGATGCCTGTAAACCGGTCGGCCTCTGAACCGGGAGATTTCTGTGGCACGTTATACCGGACCTGTCTGCCGCCTTTGCCGTCGCGAAGGCATCAAGCTTTTTCTGAAGGGCCCAAGATGTTTTTCCGACAAGTGCGCGATTGAAAAGCGCAACTTCGCTCCCGGCCAGCATGGCCGCGATCGCAAGGCGAAAATTGTCGGCTATGGTCTGCAACTGCGCGAAAAGCAGAAGGCAAAGCGTATGTACTTTACGCTTGAAAGCCAATTCCGCGCGTATTACGAAAAAGCGAACGCCGCACCGGGCGTCACGGGCGAGCTGCTGCTCCAGCAACTGGAGCGTCGTCTCGACAGCGTGGCCTTTCGTTTAGGATTTGCCATTTCCCGCCGTCAGGCGCGCCAGATCGTCCGCCACGGCCATGTGGAAGTGAACGGACGCAAGGTGAACATCCCTTCCTACCAGGTGAGTGTCGGCGACGAGATTCGTGTTCGTGAAGCCAGCAAAGCGCTGCCGGGCTTCGAGGCTGCCCGCGATTACAGCGGACAGGGGGCTCAACCGCAATGGTTGACGATTGACCGCAATAATATGAGCGGCAAGGTGCTTTCGCTGCCGAAGCGTGAAGACATTCATCTGCCGGTCAACGAGCAGCTGATCGTTGAGTTGTACAGCAAGTAAGACCAGGAAATACGGATCAAGTCTCAGGCCGCAGTGGTTGCCAAAAGCTTCAACTGCGGCAGATGCGCCGTGATGAGCGGCAAATAAAACGTAACTATTCCAAACCAGGAGAACAAGCGCGGCCGTTGCAGAATGCTTCGCGACGTTTGCCGCGCGGGGAAAGTCAGGCGATCAAATTATGTTATGGCGTGGATTTCAAAAACCGAAACGTCTTTCCGTAGATCTGGAGACGTTAACCGAAAAATACGGCAAGTTCAGCGCGCAGCCCTTTGAACGTGGCTTCGGCACGACCATCGGCAACGCCTTGCGGCGCGTGCTGCTGTCTTCGATCGAAGGCGCAGCTGTAACCGCCGTCCACATTGAAGGCGTGCTGCATGAGTTTCAATCGATTCCGGGTGTCGTTGAAGATGCGACCGACATTATCCTGAACCTGAAGCAGGTCCCTTTCAAGCTGAACGGCGAAGGTCCGAAGGCCATTTATTTACGCGCGGACAAGCCGGGGATTGTCACCTCCGGCATGATCGAAGCCGACAGCGACGTGGACATTCTCGACAAAGGCGTCTACATCGCCACTGTCAGCGAGGGCGGCAAGCTGGATATGGAAATGCGTCTCAAGCGCGGCCGCAGCTATATTTCCGCCGATAAGAATTTCGATGCGGACCTGGGCATTGGTTTCATTCCAGTTGACTCCGTCCACTCGCCCGTTCGCAAGGTGAACTATGCGATCGAGGCGGCTCGTCTGGGCCAGATCACCGATTACGACAAGCTGACCATTGAAGTCTGGACCAACGGTTCGGTGCTTCCGGTCGATGCGGTTGGCCTTGCAGCCAAGCTGTTGAAAGACCATATGAGCATCTTCATCAATTTTGAAGAAGAGCTGGAAGCGGATGCCGCTGCCGGATCGCATGAGCCTTTGATCCGCAACGAAAATCTGAACCGCTCAGTGGAAGAGCTTGAGCTGTCCGTCCGCAGTTACAATTGTCTCAAGAACGCCGGGATCCAGACCATTGGAGAGCTCGTCCAAAAGACCGAAGCAGAAATGCTGAAGACCAAGAACTTTGGCCGCAAGTCTTTGAATGAGATCAAGGAAATGCTGGCGCAGATGGGTCTGTCCCTGGGCATGCGCATCGACGAAAGCGGCAACCCGGTACCGGGACCGACCAGCATTCTACCTGCCGCTGTGCTCTCGAGCATCGGTCATCGCGACGACGACGATGAAGATGAGGATGACGAGGACTTCGACACCGATCTTCTGGCGCCGCAGGAAGAGCCGGAAAACTTCTAACGCAAGTCGGCGGTGCCGGGCTGTTCCATTGAGGAGCTTCGCACCGCCGGGTTTTTTCAGATAAAGAGAGATTCGCCATGCGTCATCGCAAAGCAGGATACAAACTTGGAAGGAACACCAGCCATCGTCGCGCCATGTTGCGCAACCTGGTGACTTCCATCATTCTTGAGGACCGCGTCGAGACCACCATTACCAAGGCCAAGGCGGCGCGCCCACACGTTGAAAAACTGATCACGCTGGGCAAGCGAGGCGATCTGGCTGCCAGGCGTCAGGCACTTGCGTATCTTATGACGCGCGAGGCTGTTTCCCGGCTGTTTGAGACCGTTGCTCCTCGCTATGGAGATCGCGAAGGCGGATATCTCCGCATCGTCCGCAGCGGATTTCAAAAAGGCGACGGTGCCGAGAAGGCGTTCGTCGAGATGCTGGGCGTCGAGAAAATTCTCGAAGAGAAACGCGAGAAACGCGCCGAAGCCCGCGCCAAGCGCCGCGAGACCATTGACAAGGCCATGGCGGAGCAGGACGAACAAGGCCCACCCAGCGATCCAGCCAAGTAGGAACTTTCATTCCGTTAGATAGAAGGCGGCACGGAATTACTCCGTGCCGCCTTCTGTTTTTCTCCGCAATTTCTCGACTATATTCGGCGCGGTTTATAGATGCGTGATTCACAATTGGCATCTGTCATTTCTAAGCGCAGCGAAGAATCCAGAGGGTAATGGCGGCCAATCTGGGCGAATATCCTCTGGATTCTTCGCTAGGGTTCAGAATGACTCCCATTTGCCGTCCGAAAACACAGCCGTAAATCCGCTACCTCTATGCCGTACAGGGGACGCAATCTTTTTCGTGCATCTTCGGCGCGCCGCTCTGCACGATGTATTCAATCAGCGGGCGTACGTTTGCGGCCTCGGCGAGGAATGCATCGTGTCCATGGTTGGAATGAAGTTCAATGTAGTTGCAGACTGCATTCGCGCACTGGATGCGTTCGGCAAGTTCCCGCACTTCCGCGGCAGGGAAGAGCCAGTCGGAAGAGATCCCCACCACGAGAACTCGCGCATGAATGTGCTCGAGCGCCGCAGCCTCATTCAGATATCCGCGTGACAGGTCGAATGAATCCATTGCGCGGGAGATCACCAGATAGCTGTTGGCGTCGAATCGCTCGTTGAAGATTCTTCCCTGGTATTCAAGATACCCAGCGACATCGTAAGCGGCAGCGTGCGACTGGAGCGGGTTTCCCCCGGCGCGGTCTGGATTGCGGCCAAAGCGCTCCGTGAATAGCGCGGGAGATTTGTAGGTGCAGGTGGCGAGACCTCGCGCCAAGGCAAGACCTCGCGTGGGCGCCTGGGCAGCATCATAATTGCCCCCATTCCAAGCCGGATCGAGCCGGATGATCTCCCGCTGTAGATGATTGAGAGCCAGACCCATCGCGGAAAGCGGCGCCGCGCCAACGGCGAAGCAGCCGGCCACGCGCTCCGGATAGTCGACCGACCATTGCAGCGCCTGCATGCCGCCGATGGAACCGCCGAGGACGGCGCGCAACTGCGGAATAGCAAGATGCGCAATTAACTGGGCCTGGGCACGGACAATGTCGCGAATGCTGACGACAGGAAAGCCCGCTCCATACGGCTCGTCTGTGGAAGGGTTAATTGACTTCGGTCCTGTTGAACCGTAGCAGGAACCGAGCACGTTGATTCCGATTACGCAATGCTTGCCGACATCGAGAGGATGGCCGTCGCGAAACAAGTCTGGCCACCAGTCCGCCACGCGCGCCGAACCGGTGAGCGCATGACAGACGAGAATGGCGTTATCGCGCGTCTCGTTGAGTTTGCCGTAGAGGGCATAGTGCAACGAGGCGTTCGGTAAGCCGGCTCCTGACTCGAGCGCAAACGGCGCGCCCCGGTCGAGGAGAAAATCCCCTTCGAAATCGGGTTGCAGTCCTTGCTGTGTCATTTCAACCGCCTTATGCGGACACCAGTTCTTTTTTAGATGTCTTTGTCGTTGCCAAAGCGTTTTCGAGATCGGCAGTGATGTCGGCTATGTCTTCAATTCCAATCGACAGCCGGATCAGATTGGGCGTCACTCCGGTCGAGAGCTGCTCTTCCTCGCTGAGTTGCTGATGGGTGGTCGAGGCTGGATGAATCACCAGCGATTTTGCATCGCCGATGTTCGCCAGCAGGCTGAAGAGTTTAAGTGAGTTCTGGAATTCCTTGCCTGCTTCGTAGCCGCCGCGAATGCCGAAGGTGACGATGGAGCTGGCTCCGTTGGGCAGATATTTTTTCGCGCGCTCGTTGTATTTACTGCTGGCGAGACCGGGATAGTTAACCCACTCGACGGCCGGGTTCTTTTCCAGAAACTTCGCAACTGCCAGCGCGTTCTCCGCATGACGAGGCACGCGCAGATGGAGGGTTTCAATACCTTGCAGAATCAAGAATGCGTTGAACGGGGAAAGACATGCGCCGGTGTCGCGCAGGCCCTGAACGCGGGCTTTCAGGATGAAGGCGAGGTTGCCGAATGCTGCCGTATAGGAAAGGCCATGGTAGGAGGGATCAGGTTCGACGAAATCAGGGAAGCGTCCGGATTTCGCCCAGTCGAACTTTCCGCTGTCGACAATGACGCCGGCAATGCTGTTGCCGTGGCCACCCAGATACTTGGTCGCCGAATGCACGACGATGTCCGCGCCCCACTGGATGGGATTGCAGAGGATGGGGGAGGGAACGGTGTTGTCCACAATGAGCGGTACGCCATGTTCATGCGCAATCGATGCAAGCTTTTCGAGATCGACGACATCGAGCTTGGGATTTCCCAGCGACTCTGTGTAGACGGCTTTGGTTTTCTTGTTGATGGCCTTTGCGAGACCTTCAAAATCATCCGCGTCGACAAATCGAACGGTGATGCCGAGCTTGGGCAGCGTGTAGTGGAACAGGTTGTAGGTTCCACCATAGAGGGAAGTCGTCGAGACAATTTCGTCGCCCGCGCTGGCAAGCGTCAGGATCGTGAGTGTTTCCGCGGCTTGGCCGGAAGCCGTTGCCAGAGCGGCCACTCCGCCTTCCAGGGCGGCGACCCGCTTTTCCAGCACGTCGGTGGTCGGGTTCATCAGGCGGGTATAGATATTGCCGAATTGCTGCAGGCCGAAGAGTGCCGCCGCGTGATCGGCGTTCTCAAAAACGTAGGAGGTCGTTTGATAAATCGGTACAGCGCGCGATCCCGTGGTAGGGTCGGCATCCTGACCGGCGTGGACGGAAAGTGTGGCTGGGCGGTAGGTCGGTGTGGCGTCTGACATTTTTTTCTCCAATACGAACGTCGATAAATTTTGATGGGCAAAAACAAAACCCGCTGGCTATATGCCGCGGGTCGCTGAGTCTTGGGAGTGGAAAGGTATTACTGGATCATTCGCTTCTCCAAAAACAGCTGCCCGCAAACGCACATTGACATTCGCATCGACATACACATGTTCTGGAGAGAGAGATTCATAGCTCGGATTGAAGATATCGCAAACAGGAAAGACTGTCAAGATCACCGCAGTTCGAGTAGAGAAGCCAGAGGCAACAGGCGATTCTCGGCCAGCATCCAACTAGACGCGAATTCACGAGGTCACTTTTTATGATGGCACGATCGACCCGATTCGGCCTCATCGCTATTGCCGCTGTCGTAGTTCTGGTGATCCTCGTGGCAGCCTGTCTGCCGCTCTTTCTGAATGCAAATGACTTTCGCGCCCGCATTGAGGCTACTCTCTCCAAATCGCTTGGCCGCAAGGTCACGATCGGCAATCTTCAACTGTCAGTCTGGTCCGGCGGCCTGGTTGCCGAAAACGCAACCATAGCCGATGACCCAAGATTTAGTACAGCGCCTTTTGTACAAGCCGATACCGTGAAGATTGGCGTGGAACTGTTACCCCTGCTGTTCCATCGAGAGGTGCGGGTTCGCGGATTCGTCCTTCAGTCGCCGAAGATCCAACTGCTGCGGGATGCCAACGGAACCTGGAATTATTCGACCATCGGCTCCGCAGGGGGGCAGCGTGCGGTTCCGAACGCGCAGACTAAGCAGGCCTTCCCGGACTTGACGGCTGGGCATGTGAACATAAAAGATGGGCGCATCACGGTGGGTATTGCGCCGGTCAACGATGTGGCAGGCGCGGCTAACCGGGTTTATCAGCAGGTCGATCTGGATGTAAGGAATTTTGGCTTTGCCAGTTCTTTCCCGTTCACTGCATCGGCCCGCCTGCCTGGCGAAGGAACAGTCAACATCAAAGGGACAGCCGGGCCAATCAATCAGCAGGACGCATCCGCGACCCCCTTCTCCGGTCATCTTGAAATCCGGCACCTGGACCCGCTGGCGGCAGGGTTTGTCAATGCCGCGGATGGCATCTCAGGTCTCATCCAAAGCATTGTGCTCGATGCGTCCTGGAATGGGCAGCAGATGCACGTCACCAAACTCATCGTGGACAAGCCCCATTTGACGGTAATGCGCAGCAACGTGCCCAAAGCGCCGAAACCGGCGGCAAATTCCGGAGGCTCAACGATGCTGCAGAATCTCTCTGTGGATGACGCGCAGATCAAGAACGGTACGGTTACGCTGACTACCGTGGGACAGACGGCAAGTCCAGCCGTGTACCAACAGGTGAATGCCCAGATCACCAACCTTACGCCAAACAGTTCGTCACCATTCAGCGTGAGCGCGGAGCTTCCTGCCGGGGGCAATGTCAGCGCCAATGGCAAAGCGGGGCCATTCAACCAGGCCAACAATGCCGCTACTCCGGTCAATGCACAGGTTGTGCTGAAGCATATATCGCTGGAAACAGCGGGCATCATGCCTCCCGACTCAGGGATCGGCGGCATTGCTGACCTGCAGGCTCAGGTGCAGTCTGACGGACAGACACTCCACGCCGATGGAACAGGTAGCGTGGCCGGCATCAAACTGGCGAAGAACGGCCAGCCATCCGCGAAGCCAATGCAAGTCCAATTCGCAATATCGCAGAATGAGCAGGCGATGACCGGTCAGATTCAGCATGCGACCATCACCGTAGGACGCGCGGTAATCAACCTAGCCGGCACATACCAGTCGAGCGGACCCACGACGGCTCTCGATCTGAAGGTGAACGGCAACGCTGTTCCCATCGACGAAATTGAGGCATTTCTGCCGGCATTGGGCGTGCGTCTCCCGCAGGGCTCGCGCCTGCAGGGAGGAACGATGACGACCGCGCTCACCGTGTCTGGATCGACTGCAAACCCCATCATCAGCGGACCCGTTCGGCTTGATAATACTCAGCTGGCTGGCTTCAACCTTGGGTCGAAGCTGCAAAGCCTGTCGCAATTGACGGGCGGCAGGATCGGCGGTGCGACCGGTTCGGGGACGACGGTCCGTTCTTTGAGCATGAATGTTTATGACGCGGCAGGCGCGATACGGACCGACAAAATCGCGCTTGATGTGGCCGGGATAGGGACGGCAACCGGTGCAGGAAGCGTCAGTCCGGGCGGAGCCCTCAACTACAATATGCTGCTCAAGCTGACCGGGCTCATGTCTGGGCCGTCAAACAACCGCGCCGCTCCGGCGGCCGGCGGCGCAGGTGTAGCTGGTCTCGCAGGCGGACTGGCGGGGCTTATTCCCGGGGGCGCGGCGTCCAGCATGGGATCGGTCGGCGGACTAGCTGGCGGAGTGTTCAAGAGTGGTATACCGGTGACGATCGGAGGGACGACGAGCAATCCGACATTCATGCCGAATGTGCGTGGCCTCGCCACGGGGATAGGAGCAAGTGCTGCTCAAAATCTGCTGAAAGGGAAATCCAACGGAAGCCCTGCGAAAAGCAATGCGAGTGATCCACTGAAGAATGCTCTGGGCGGGTTGCTGGTCAAGCATTAAGTCAATGGAGCGCTCCGATTTCATCGACCTTATATTGACTGACAAAGTTATCGTCTCGCGTGAAGCTACCATGAGCATTGTGCCAGCTATAGCCAAAAATTAGCTGCGTCTTGCAAGACAGGATTTGCGGCAAGGTCAGCATCACTGATGTTTTCCAATCGACCCGCTTCTGCAGTCCTCTTGTGCCCATCCCTTTATATTCGGTTCAGCAGTGTCATTTGGACAGGCGGCGCAGGCATGAAGTGCCGCTCAATGGTCAATTCATATATGATTCACAGAAATCCGAATTTTAGAACCTGTTGAATGTCCAGCGTTCACTCTATACCCCTCAATACCCCTATGACGCATACTGACCCTTCGCCAACGTCCACCTCTGGTTTCGCCGATAAAAAATTCAGCTATAACCATTTTCTTCTACTCGTTGCCGGGCTTGGCGGCCTGCTTTATGGGGTCGATGTTGGCATCATCGGCGGCGCGCTGCCGTACCTGGAGGCCACTTCGCATCTGAGCGCAGGGCAGCTTTCCATCATTGTGGCTGCTGTTCTGCTGGGCAGCGTGATTTCAACTCTTGTCGCCGGGCTGCTTGCCGACTGGATGGGACGCAAGCCGTTGATGACTCTCAGCGGGATCACATTTGTCATTAGTATTCCGATCATTGCGCTTTCGCACGGCTATGAGCCGCTGTTCTTTGGCCGGCTTTTGCAGGGAGTCAGCGGCGGTCTCATCGGAGTCGTGGTTCCGCTTTACCTTGCCGAGTGTCTGCCGGCGTCCAACCGCGGAAAGGGAACTGGAATTTTTCAATGGTTGCTGACGCTCGGTATTGTGATGGCGGCTTTTATCGGGATCTATTACAGTTATCGCGTCGCGGCGGTGACGAGCACCGCAGATGCGGCGACAGTTTTCATGTTCAAAGACCAGGCTTGGCGGCGTATTTTCTGGGTTTCACTGCCGCCTGGCGTCCTGTTTGTAATCGGCAGTTTGTTTCTGGCTGAATCTCCGCGGTGGTTGTTCCTCCGCGGCAACAAGCAGCATGCCTTGAACGCTTTGCTTCGCTCCCGCGCTCCGGAACAAGCTCACATTGAGTTCAAGGAGATGGAGCAGACTGCTCTCGCTGCTGTGACGCAATCCACGCCTGTTGCGGGGAGACGGATCAAAGACTCACTCCTGCGCCGTAAATATGTAATCCCATTTCTGCTCGCCTGCGCCATTCTGCTACTCAATCAGGCAACAGGAGTCAATTCGATCGTCGCCTACAACACCGGCATTTTGCTGCAAAGCGGCCTATCCGATGTGAGCGCGCACTGGGGCTATGTGATTTTCACCCTGGTCAACTTCCTGTTGACGTTGGTCGGCGTGGCGCTGGTGGATCGAAAAGGGCGCAAATTCCTTTTCATCGTCGGCACTGCGGGAATTGTCCTTTCCCTTTCGTTTGTGGGATGGCTGTTTCTGCGGACTGAGGGCGCGAACCTGGAATGCCGCAATGTGATTCAGGCCATGGTTAAACCCGACCAGACATTCACTATGCAATTCGACGGTGCGAAAGCCAGGAACATTATGGCTGCAAAGAATTACGCGGGCGATAAAATCAGTGCCGACCGTGCATCGTTAGCCGTCATTTACTCCTATGGTGGTTTTACGGCGGCGACAAACTTTGTGCGCTCCGATGAAAAAGGAACGGCCCCCATTCACATCACGCGGGAAAGCTGTGTCCCGACCAGTAAATTCGAAGCATTCTTGAAGAATCCGTTCGCCAATCTCGATGCCGCACGTACTGCGCCACTCGAAATCCAACGGGCTTATATCGGCGAAGTGCCCAACGCCGGGCATGGCTGGCTGGTGGCGCTTGGCTTGTATATTTTTATGGCGTTCTTTTCGCTCGGTCCCGGCGTATGCGTTTGGCTTGCATTGTCGGAATTGATGCCGACGCGCATCCGGTCGAATGGCATGAGTATCGCGCTTGTGCTCAACCAAGCGGTATCGACCGTTCTAGCAGGGATATTTCTGCCTGTTGTCAGCAAATACGGATACTCCACGATATTTTTTCTTTTCGCAGGATTTACCGTGATCTATTTGCTGATCGTCACGTTCTTCCTTCCGGAAACTAAAGGAAAGACCCTGGAGGAAATCGAACAGCACTTTGAAGGCCGGGGGCGGAAGATACAGCGATAAGTGCGCCGGTATATTATGGTTCCTTATATGAAGCTGCTTCGACCTGCATTCGTCAATCTAACAGGGAAGCTACGGCGCACCGGTATCTGGAAGACCGCGAAAACTGCGGTCCCGCTTCTGGGCGGCTTTTCGCGTCTTGACCCGCCGGCGAAGAGTTCGATCGAGTGGGACCGGATGTTTGGGGTAGAGACAGCGCAACTGGTGCCTCTTTCCAGTTTGTCTATTTCCAGCGGAAATTGGATTTATGGCACTCACTATGATCCGATCAGTTCCATCAGGTTCCAGAATGCGCTGGGCGAATTGAAAATCGAGCACCGGAATTTCCTCTTCATCGATCTTGGGTCGGGAAAGGGAAGAGCAATCCTTATGGCTGCTTCTTATCCGTTCAAAGAGGTAATCGGGGTTGAGTTTTCAGTCGAACTCAATCGGATCGCCGGCCAGAACATCCAGAAATATCTTGGCGCGAAGAATTGTGCCGTCAGGTCGGTCTGCGCGGATGCGGCAGTTTACGACTTTCCGCCGGAACCGGCAATCATTTATCTTTACAATCCATTTGAAGTCACAGTCCTGAGAAAAGTTATGGAGAACCTGCGGCGGTCTCTCCACGCCTGCCCGCGGGAGACCTACGTCCTCTATTATTCTCCTACCGATCGGCTCAAGGATTTTCCGGAGGAGCGGGCCGTATTTGACAACGCCGACTGCCTGACGGCCATCATCCAGAATGAGAGCTACTCGATTTATCGTGCAATTCCGCTCGAAAATTAAGCTTCGCCCGCTGAGCGCGGTGAATATGTCAGCATCGCGGCCAAAGCGGGTGCCCCAGGCCACGCGGGTGCCCAGGTCTCGCTTTTGAGACCTGGGGATTTTCCGTCGCTCCAAACGCCTTCTTATAGAATTCAATCGCTTCCGCGGCGCCGTCTATCATCAGGTAAAGGCTGGACGCTGTGGTAGCCCTCGGAAATTGGTTTCACTGCCATGATCGATTCCTCCACTTGTGCTTTCACAATCACTTATGAAATAGATGCACCTTGCCCTAATAGGGATAGGGAAGCTTCGATTCAGTGTCCGGCTTTGAAGGGGGCGGCCGTCAGGCTGTCCGTAAATGCCGCATTTGCAATGTGGCTTCAGCCACTAGGGACCGCTTGAGGACGTATTCAGAGTCTCCATAGTGCGATTTCTGGATTTAATTTAATGATTGTCGATTGCAGGAACGATCGAGTTCTATTGGCAGGCAGGAGGAGAACGATTCCGGTGAACAATCGCGTTTGGGCTGGCGTCGATATTGGCGGCACAAAAACTGCTGTGGTGATTTCTTCCGCGCCTCCGGCATTGCTGTCGCGCGTGGAGTTTCCCACGCTTCCAGCCAAAGGGCCGGAGTATGCGATTGATCTGATTCAAAAAACGATCCATGAATCAATGGCCTCTTGCGGAGTGGAGCCGGAATCACTTACCGCAATTGGAGTCAGTTGCGGCGGCCCGCTGGATCGCGTCTCGGGAGTAATCCAGACGCCGCCCAATCTTTCTACCTGGAACGATGTGCCTATCAAGAAAATTCTCGAGCAGGAATTCGGCGTACCCTGCGGCCTCGAAAATGATGCGAATGCCGGAGCCGTCGCCGAGCATCGTTACGGCGCTGGAAGAGGAACCAAAAATATGATCTTTCTGACGATGGGAACCGGCCTTGGTTCCGGAATCATCGTCAATGGAAATTTATACCGCGGGGCTTCGGAGATGGGTGGAGAAATCGGTCATCTCCGCCTAACGCGCTCTGGCCCGGTTGGATATAACAAGGCCGGCTCTGCGGAAGGATGGGCGAGTGGTGGGGGCATGGTTCAGGTCGCAGCCCGTGTGCTGGCCGCATCGCAAAAGCGTGGCGAGATTTCCTCTCTGGCCGGGACTGGCGACAACGCGCGAGAGCTAACCGCACGCGATATCGCCGAGGCCGCGAAGCAGGGGGATGCTGTTGCCCGGCGGATCATCCAAATGACAGGAAAGAGGCTCGGAGAGGTTCTGGCCATCCTGGTCGATATATTAAATCCGGAACGCATCGTAGTTGGCGGCCTCGCAATGCGACTTGGGGATAGCCTGCTTGGTCCCGCGCGTAAAGTCGTAAAACGCGAGAGTCTCGCCCAGGCTGCTGCCGCGTGTCAGATATTGCCGGCGGAACTAGGCGAGCGAATCGGAGATGTCGCAGCGCTCTGCGTTGCGGAAGGACTCTAGCCTTTTCGGCTGAATTTCGTCAACGCACACTCTCTAATCGCAACACCCTCAAAGTTTGTCCAGCGTTTGACTTGTTTTCGCCGCCGTTGCCAGCGCGTCCATGCTGGACGATAAATTTTCCCGCGGAACTGATCCCTGGGCCATCTCCTTTGAACCCCCGCCCCGCCCGTTGTGAATGTTCAGTGTTTGTCGTAATGCTGCGCCGCAATCGAGATCGACATCCTTGCTGCGCGCGAAAATTATTGTTGCGGGTTCTGTTTTTTCCGCTGGACTCCACGCGAAAATGGCCACGGTGTTTTCTGCTTGCGATGTGAGTTTGCCGGCCAGCAGTTTCGCGTACGCGGCGCTTTCGGAGTCCGTCGACGTGAGTTGCAAACGCACCCGACGCAGGCCCTGCTCGACTGGGGTCATGCGGATCAACTCCGCGGCGTGATAAGCGGCCAGCCTTGATATTTGCGCCTGGATTTGTTTGGCTGCCTGCTTCCCCTCAGCCTGCAATCGCTGGATTGCTTCCGGTACTTCCGCGAAGCCAACTGAGAGTTGACGTCCGGCTTCCATCAGCGTTTGAAAATCGCTGTGTGCGGTTCGCATGGCGCGTAATCCACAAACAAATTGGACACGCCAGCCCTCGCGTACTTTTTCCATGCCGCGTACATGTAACCCGCCAATCTGGCCAGTGGAGCATACATGCGTGCCGCCGCAGGCGTTGCGGTCAAAGACTGCAGTTTCGGTTGCGCCTACGATTTGAACGATGCGCATTTTGCCCTCGCGGGGCGGCAGCTTGCGCAACTCGCCGGATGCCAGCCATGCCTCCGCCTGCGCACGTGAAACGGTGCTGGCCGTAACGGATCGATCTTCGGCGATGATCTGGTTCGCGAGCTCTTCGACTTGCTGCAATGTTGCATTGGTCATGCTGTCGGTCGCGAGATCGATGGTCGAAACCATCTCTCCCAAATGGAAGGAAACCGTCGGCGCAGCGCAGACCTGGAAGAATGCGGCCGACAGAAGATGTTGCCCGGAGTGCTGCTGCATGTGATCGATCCGCCGCGCGGTATCGATGACTCCGCGGACTGCCGTACCTGGCAGCAGCGGTTTTGTAGTGTGGTGCCAGACCTCATCGTGCTCGTCTTCTTCCACCCCAATAATTTCCGCGGTCAGTTCCGCACCGCTGCGCGCGGTTGCGATCAGCCGTCCCATGTCGTGCGGTTGACCGCCGCTGGTGGGGTAAAAAGCGGAACGGTCGAGCGCCACGCGCCACAGGGACTGGCCGTTCGCGCGGGAAAGCTCCTGAATTTCGGTCACCACCGCATCGAAATTCATCAGAAATGAATCTTCGTAATACAGGCGTTCCGTCATTTTTTCGTTGTCGCTCTTGGTCCATGCTATCGCTTACTGAGGAGTAATAATGCCTCCCATACGGGTGCGTCGAGGCATCGCAACGCCGCGATGATCGTATTCGCGGTCTTCATACTCCGGCGTTGTTTGAGATGTATTGTTCCACGTGGAACAAGAAGGCACGTGATGGGCCAAGCGCACGTCATGGGCCAATTCGCGGTTGTCCTGGATCGGCCTGCCGCAATGCGGACAAAGATTCGGCGGATGGTTCGTCATGTCAATACTCCTGATTCACGCGCGCGCGGAATTTCCAGGTGCAACAGAATCCACGGTGTATTCATTTTCGCCGATTAGACTGGGAATATGCCATCGCTTGTCCCAGAGCGTCTGCCTGAATGTCCGCGAATGCTCGTTTGCGATCTGGACGGAACTCTGCTCAACAGCCACGGAGTCATGACCGAGCCCACCATTGCGGCGCTGCGGCAGGCCGTGGACGCGGGAGTTGAAGTGGCTTTCGCCACGGGCCGGCGGCACAATTTCGCATGGAAAGTTCTCGAACCCGCTGGGCTCCTTGAGGCAACGGTTCTCATCAGCTCCAACGGCGCCATCACCTGCACGCTGGGCGGTCAACGGATGCAGCGGACCTGTATGCCGGTTCCGACGGCGCTGCTGCTATGCCAGCGCCTGGCCAGCTTCCGAAGCTCACTGATCTTTACCTTTGAGCGAACCGGACCGGGTGCGCTGGCAGTCGAAGATGTCGATGCCCTGCATCACAGAATTCCGCGCTGGGTGGATTCAAATGTTCACGAAATCGAGTGCTTCGTTCCGCTGGAGCGCGCTTTCGATTCGGGCGATGAGCCGGTGCAGGGGATGATTTGCGGAACCTTGAAGGAGATGGAAGAGGCGATGTCTGTGCTCGACGACGCAGCGCCGGAGGCCGCTGGTTTGCGTCAGCGCATCTCGATTCATCGGACGGAATATGCCGCCCGCGATCTTTCCATCGTGGACTTGATGCAGGACGGTTGCTCCAAAGGAAACGCAATCGCCAGGTTCGCTGCCGAGAGGGGAATCCACGCAGCGGAGATCGCCTGCATCGGCGACAATATGAATGACGCCGATATGCTGGCTTTTGCCGGGCAAGCGGTCGTGATGAAGAATGCGCCCGCGGAACTACTGGCCATGGCAGCCGGGAATGGCTGGACAGTGACCGGGAGCAATGAAGAGGATGGCGCTGCGCAGGCGATTCTGCGTATGCTGGAGATGGCACCCCGAGCGGCGAGTCCGGTTGGACTTCCGTATTGATGGACTGATTCACAGGTGGATTCGGTGAAGAGATTTCAAAGGCTTGCGCTGGCAAACGCTGTCATGTTTTTCATGGCCGGGTATTTTGTGCCTGCCCGAGCCGCCAAGCTTGTGCATCTGCGCAGTGGCTCCGACCTGGTCTGCGATCACCAGGAAAACCTCGATGGAAAAATTCGTCTCTATCTGACATCTTCCGACGACAGTTACCTGGATGTTGCCGCGGACGATATTGTAGGTCAAGAAGCCGTGCATATTGAGCCGACGAATGCGAATGCCGGATTGGGGCAGACGGCACCGGGGCTTCCTGCGAATTTGACCGCGCCGGTGTCCGTGGATTTGCCGGCGCTGCTGCACAAGGCTGGGGCAGAGCATCATCTTGACCCCGACCTGCTGGCCAGTGTGGTCCGCGCGGAAAGCGGCGGTCATGCCCGCATAGTTTCCCGAACCGGCGCACAGGGATTGATGCAGTTGATGCCGGGGACGGCAGCGGACCTGGGTGTAAGCGACAGTTTTGCGCCGGAGCAGAATGTTGCCGGGGGTACCGCTTACCTGGACGCGCTGCTGATGTATTACCACGAGAATCTTGCGCTTGCGCTGGCTGCTTATAACGCCGGACCGGCAGCGGTGAACCGTTACGGACGCATCCCACCTTATGCAGAGACACGTCGCTATGTGGCCCATGTAATCCACGACTACAACCAACGGAAACTGCGGGAGGCGCGTCGGCAATTCAATCACGCAACGCCCAACTCCGTGATCGCCCGACAGGGGTCTTCGATGGCCGCGATTGTCACCCGCCCGTAAGAAGCAGCAAACGAACCCGACCGATGTAAGCTGGAAAGACCGCATGAAACAAAATCGATGGCTAGCAATGGGAGTGGTGTTTGCCCTCCTTTTAATTTTGGTTTATATCCAGTTCCGGACGCTGAGAAGCTTTCAGTGGCCGGTGCTGGCGCAGGCGTTTGACTCCATCAACTGGCTGCATCTTGTACTTGGCATAGCCCTGATCTATGGTGCCTACGTCACCCGCGCATTTCGCTGGAGTGTGTTTTTGCGCAACAGCCGTCCGGGCACTCCAGCGCAGATGATTCCCGCGCAATTCATCGGCTTTACCGCCGTCGCCGTGCTCGGCCGTCTGGGAGAATTCGTCCGGCCCTATCTGGTCGCGCGGCGGCAAAAGCTCACCTTTACTTCGCAACTGGGCGCATACGCAGTGGAGCGCGTGTTCGATCTGCTGGCGTCGGCGAGCATCATCGCGATCACGCTTTCCGTCAGCACGTCGGTTCGCAAACTGCCATATCACGAAGAGATTCGCCGAATCGGCTATCTGGGCATCGCGGCTGCTCTGGTGCTGGCAGGGGTGGCCGTGGCCATTCGCGTCGCCGGGCCGAAAATCGCCGCACTTGCGGCTCGCGCATTTGGCGTTATCTCTACGCGAGCAGGAAATGCCGCGCAGGAAAAAGTGCTCGCATTTAGTGTTGGCCTGGACGCAGTCGGAGGCTGGACGGAGCTGCTGCTGGTGCTTTTTTATTCCTTCCTGAATTGGGGTCTGATTGTGCTCGCCTATGTGGAGGTGGTGCATTCTTTCCGCCTCCCGGCGTTGGCGTTTATGCCTGCGGCGCGGACGGTTGTCCTGATGGCGGCCAGCATGGCCGGATCGGTTCTGCAATTGCCGGTCGTTGGCGGCGGCTCGCAGATGGTCACCATCCAGGTGCTCATCAGCATTCTTGGGGTAAGCCCGGAAGCGGCCACGGCATGCGGCCTGACCCTTTTCGCCGTTACATTTCTGAGCGTGATTCCCGCCGGGCTGATTTTCGCGCGGGTGGAGCAGGTTTCGTTGAGCAACATCGCCAAGGCTTCCGAATCCGAAGACGAGTTGCTGGTCGAAGAGGGCGCCCTTTAAAGCGGAAACCTACATCTCAAAATCGAGATGTGGTCACCCAGATTTCCTACAGCTTCAGGTGGGAGATGGCCGGGATCTTTGAGAGATCGCTGAAAAGTATGAAAACCGTCATGAGGATGAAAAACACGAATGCCATCTGAAACACGCGTTCTTTGAATTGCTCATTTAAATTACGCCGCATGACCGATTCAATCAGCAGGAAAAGAATGCCGCCGCCATCGAGGATCGGAATGGGCAGCAAATTCAGAAGACCGAGTTGCAAGCTGATGTCCGCTGTCCACATCGTTAGCGGAGTCCAACCGGGCAGCGTCGCAACTTCTCCCGTCATCCGTGCTATCCCAACAGGTCCACTCAATGTGCGGACGGACAGGCGCGCGGTAAAAAGGCGTCGCAGCACATCTGCGACCAGCGTCGTTCCCTTGATGTTGTCGTGGACAGATTGAGAAAAGGCCTTTGGCAAAGAAAGCCTCTCCACGTGGAAGGGAGGCGGCTCGACAGCAAAGCCGATCTTGTACGAAGGTTTCCCCCCGGGACCGGTCGCGAATTTGGGATGGACGACTACAGTTAACAGCTTGCCGTCACGCAGGATGGAAAGAATTACCGGCTTGCCGCCGTTCCGTTGCAGATACAAAATCATGGAGGTCAGTGAATGCAGAGCCATGCCATCGACCGACTGAAGGACGTCGCCTACTTTCAGTCCAGCATTCACTCCAGGCATATCGGGCTCGAGCATTGCCACCTTCAGGGGGGCATTTTGTTCGGCCAGGGTAAAGCCGACCATTTGCAACGTGAAGTTATCGGGATTCGCGACAGCCGGTAGTTGAAGGGAAATGTCTTTTTGCTGACCGTTCTGCTCCACCACTGCTGGAACGGAGTGGCTCAAATTCATCGCGGAGTGAATGGTAATCTCTTGCCAGCTCGGGTTCTGAACGCCATCGAATTGGACGAAGCGGTCACCACGCTCGAGGCCAGCTGCAGCCGCAGCGGAACCTGACTGCACGTAATCGATGACAGCAGGGGCGTTGAGATAATTGGGAACCTCATTGTGACCCATGTAGACGACGGTCATCAGGAGCAGAGCCAACAGGAAATTTGCAGCCGGACCGGCACAGAGGATCAATAATCGTTGCCAGCGCGGATGACTCGCGTATTCGCCTGGATCGCCGGTGGCTTGTTCTGTGGGGAGTTCTCCGGCCATTTTGACGTAGCCGCCCAAGGGCAGCAGGCTCACGCGATAATCTGTATCTCCGCGACGAAAGCCGAACAGCCGCGTACCCATACCGATCGAGAAGGTCTCGACACGAACACCGCAGAGCTTGGCGACGGCGAAATGTCCAAACTCATGCACCAGCACGAGAATGCCGAGCATGATGAGCATGGAAACGATGCTTACTAAGACGAACGTCATGCGGGTATGGAGGTGTCCATTCTCTCAGGTGTTACAGCTTCCGGCCTCAAGCCAGAAGTTCGCGGGCTGTGGCCCGGGCGCGAGCATCCGCCTCCAGCACCTCGGCAATGGTTGCGGGATGCCGGTCTGGGGTCCGCTCCAGCACCTTTTCAATTGTACGCGGGATTAACAGGAAAGGAATGCGTTCTGCGAGGAAGGCCTCGACTGCGATTTCATCCGCCGCGTTCAGCGCGATGCAGTGTTCGCCGCCCAGCTCCGCTGCCTGGTACGCCAGTCGCAGGCAAGGGAAGCGAGCAAAATCTGGTGGAGAAAAATCCAGTTGCGCGAGGCTGGTCATGTCGAACATCAAGTCTGAGGCAATACGTTCCGGGTAGGTCAGGGCGTAAAGGATCGGCAGGCGCATATCTGTCACGGAAAGCTGCGCGAGAATGCTGCCATCGATGAATTCCACCAGCGAGTGGATCGTGGATTGGGGATGAATCGTCACCCGAACCGCGCTGGGAGGCAGATGAAATAATCGGCAGGCTTCGATGATCTCCAGGCCTTTGTTCAGCATGGTGGCGGAGTCGATCGTAATCCGCTGGCCCATTACCCAGGTGGGATGTTTGAGCGCCTGTGCGACCGTGATGTTTTGAAACTGCTCCAGCGGCGTGGTACGGAACGGGCCGCCGGAAGCTGTCAGCCAGATGGAGCGGACCTCCTGCTTCGCGCCGCCACGCATGCATTGGTGAATGGCGTTATGTTCGCTGTCAATGGGCAGCAATGTCACGTTACGGCGGTGCGCTTCCTCCATCAAAATCTCACCCGCCGCGACCATGCATTCCTTGTTGGCTATGCCCACGGTCTTGCCGGCCGCGATGGCGGCATAGGTCGCTTCCAGGCCTGCCACGCCGACGATTGCGCTGACAACAAAGTCCACTTCCGGCAGCGTCGCGACATGGACTGTGCCGGCCGGGCCGTGGACGACATCAGTCCCGGTAATCCCGACAACCTTCAGCCGCTGGCGCAAGTCATTGGCGAGAGCTTCATCCGCCAGCGAGATTACGCGAGGACGCCAACGCTGGCATTGCTCGAAGGCGGTGTCGAGGTTGCGTCCCGCCGCCAGGCTGTGCACGGCGAAGCGTTCCGGGTAGCTCTCTACGATGCGGAGCGTGCTCTGGCCGATGGAACCGGTGGAACCGAGAATGGCGAGATGTTTCAATGGTCTCCTGATTTTATGTGTTCCGCGGGCAAATTGCAGGACTCGGAATGGCAATTTGTTTATGAAACCACCCTTGTCGAAAGCCGCTCAATTCCACAAAGCGGTTTTTTGCGTCGCCAGGCGCAGTCCGCCGGGCGCGCAGCCCTCAATATGCCTGACGGAAAAGCAGGGCGTACCATAGCGCCGGGAGCGCCAGCAGCAGGGCATCGATTCGATCCAAAACTCCCCCATGGCCGGGCAGGATCGATCCAGAGTCTTTGTGGCCTGCGCCGCGCTTGATCGCCGACTCCAGCAGGTCGCCAATCTGTGCCGCAACATTTAACAAGATCGCCATACCTACCCAATACCACAAAGGCTGCGTATAGAGCAGCAGCGAGAAACCGTGTCGATAAAGGTGACTGCCAAAATCGACTAACGCCATTCCGGCGAGAATACTGCCAAGCATCGATCCAGCCGCACCCTCCCAGGTCTTCTTCGGGCTAAGGATGGGAGCCATTCGGTGGCGTCCAATGGAGCGCCCAATATACAGTGCCGCGATATCTCCGGCCCAGACTACGATCAGCAGAAACAGAAGCTGCGCCGTGCCGTTTTCCTGTGTGGTCAGCAGTGGTGCGAGCGCAAGCGGAAACGCGACATACACCAGTCCGAAGAATCCAGACGCGGCATCGCCCAGCACATGGTCCAGTGGAGAGCGCAGCGAGCAAATCCCCAGCAATGTCAACGCGAAGATCCCCAGTGCGGGCAGTAGAAAGGTTGGCATCCAGAAGGCGAAGGCAAACAGGACTGCACAACAGATAAGCACCAGCCATCGCGGGCTGCGCATGCCGTAGGCGTCCGCGAGCCCCAGATATTCATAGAGGGCCATTTCCGCAATGACCCACGCGGCCAGCATCTGCAACCAGAGTGGCCCCCAAAGAATCAGAACCAGCACCAGCGGGATAAGGACTGCTGCCGTCAGGATGCGTTTCATAGTCTGTTCAAATTTAACTCAAGCGGACGCTATTGAGGTTTGAATGAAGCGTATTCGGGGCCAAGTTTGGCAATTGCGGAACGCAAAGCGGGTCCATTCCAGGTGTTTTCGTAGAAGAGAATTTTGCCGTGTGGTCCGATTAGAACAATGAGCGGGATCGCCTTTGCATGAAACGCTTTTTGAATCGTGCCATTGTTGTCGTGGTAATCCGTCCAGACATACTGATGTCGTATGAAGTATTGTCTGGCCGTTTCTGCGTCGTTGTCTTCGTCGACGGAGATGATCGCAACATTCTTCCCTCGAAGCTGCCGTTCCAGTTGAGCAAGTTTCGGCATGGACTCAACACAAGGAGCGCACCATGTGGCCCAGAAATCGAGCAACACGGGTTTGTCTCGATAGCTTGCAAGCGAAATCGTTTTACCGTTTTTGGCGACAAACTGAACATCGGGTGCCGGTTGATCCATCAGCGTAGTGGTATTCGCTGGTTTAAGAGGCGGCCTGAGGCCAGGTGGGTTGAAGGTCGTGACCTTTTTCGCGTCCGCGGGCGGAGTAAATGAAAATATAGTGTCAGAATCGCTCGCCTTCAGCTCGACCACCGGGTAGATTGTGGTGGTTGCTAACGTGTAAGCAGGATGACTATGAATGTCATCCCCAAACACGTATTCATCTCCGGTGCTTACAATCTTTCGGATGACCTTGCTTTGTTTGTCGATCCAGAACGTTCTTTCGTAGTTATGCAGACGTTCAGAGAGAGTGTCTTCCTTTGGTTGGCTATCATGCACGACGTAACAGGAGTAGTCATGGCCACCCATGGTAAGCGTTTCATCCTGTAGAAATGCAGTGGAATTGTGTTCCGCAGCCAGACTCTCCAAATTATGGATCATCCACACAGCTTGTTCCAATTCGCCGCCAAATCCAAAAACCCGCGACATTATGGTGGGTTCACCTTGAGATGCGGGCTGTTCCATATATCGATTGGAGTGTTCGCCATACAGCCATTGTGCTTTGCCATCGGAAACCTGTAGCCAGGACCTCAGGCCGATTCCCGTTTTTATTTGAAAGCGAAAGCGATTTTCTGTTCCCTGGATTGCCGTCAGATAAGTTTTCTGCCAATTGTAATACTGTGGGTTGATGCGTACAGTCTCTTCGATCGCTTCAATATGGTAGGTTTTCGCGCGGGCGTAGTTTTGTGCGACTTCATTTAGAAGCCCGACTGGATCGGGCTTGGTTGCTGGAGTGACTTGGGCCTGGCCGAATGCGGCGAGGCTACATAGCGTAAACAGGCAGACAATTAGAATTCTCAAGTTAAATAACCCAAGATGACGGGACATTCTACCGGACCAGCGCTTGCTCGGGCTCAGTTACCTTGGTGTCGGTAGCCTTGGCGAGGCCGCCAAAACGCCGTTCGCGTCCTTGATAGTCTCGAATCGCCTCCAGCAGGTGCTTGCCGCGAAAATCCGGCCAGAGGCGTTCGGTTACGTAGATTTCGGAGTAGGCGATTTGCCAGAGCAGAAAATTGCTGATGCGCATCTCCCCGCTGGTACGGATCACCAGGTCGGGGTCGGGCATGTGCGCTGTGTAGAGCGCATTGGATACATGGGCCTCTGTCAACCGTGCCAGCAGAGCGTCGAGAGGAAGTTCGCCGTTATGTTCGGCTGCAATACGGGCAAGTGCGCCGCGAACTGCGTCGACAATCTCGCCACGCGCTCCGTAGTTCAATGCGAGTGTCAAAGTGGTACCGGTATTGCGCGCGGTCTGTTCGGCGGCCCAATGCATAGTTTCCTGCACTTGCTGCGGAAGCTCCGCAATGCGCCCGACGTAAGCGATGCGGACATTGTTGTCGTTCATCCGCTTCACATTGGATACAAGATAGGTGCGCAATAAACGCATCAGGAAGCTGACTTCCGTCTCCGGCCGGCGCAAGTTGTTTTCAAGCGAAAATGCGTAGAGTGTCAGCCATGGAAGTTCGATGCGCGAAGCGGTTTCGACGACATACTGCACCGATTCCGCGCCCTGCTGATGACCGAAAAACCGCTGCAAACGCCGCTGTCCTGCCCATCGGCCGTTGCCATCCATGATGATGGCAATGTGCTTGGGCAGCCTGCCGGGGTCGAGCTGCCGATATAGCGACAGTTCCTCCGTCGAGAGTTCCTTGAGACGGCCGGGTGCGGCGACAGGGACCAATGGAAGATACCTCTACTTGTTTCGACCGTAGCATAGTGCCGAGAGCAGTCGCAAACAAGCTGGTTAATGATCGGCCCTGTTGCACTGACTCGTCCTGTCCCACTCTGCCGCCCAGTCACCCCAGCGAGCACAAATCGCTCGCCGGGGACTCCGACACGGGGTAAGGACGGGGGCACCCAGGTTCAACCCTTGAAGAGGAATGTCCGGTCGGGGTTGATAGGATTAAGCAGTCCGGCGTCCTCCGCCTGCCATCTCCCGGAGATGGCTCAAAACCATCGCCCGATGCAGCGGGTCCAGCCCCGACGCCCACAGGCCGATTTCCGCGAGGAAAGGATCCCCCATCATGGTTGCGATCTCGCGCTCCCGTTCATAGCGAAGGTCATGCACCATTTCGCACATGGGAACCTCGAGCGCACTGGCAAGCCGCTGTAGAGAGGAGAGGGTAGGCATGGCGCGGCCGTTTTCGATCTTCGAAATATAGGTTCGTGGGACGTCCAGCCTGGCCGCAAGCTGGCGCTGGCTCAGGTGACGCGCATTGCGGATTTCGCGCAGCCGCACCGCGACTCTAGCACTGCGGTTTCCGGACGCTCGGGTGCCCATCATCTCGACCGCAGATGACACAATCGGTTCCGGTTCTTCAACTTCCAGGGGTTTGTGGCAGCGCCTGCACAGCAGATTACTGGTGCTGAATTGCACCAGACTACAGTGGTCGCAACGTAGAACCTCCCTGGATGCAACGGGAGCCATCATAGTTGCCATAGATGTTTTACGGAGGCCAGAGCCGACTTCCGTCGCACGCTTGAAGCATGCTTCTTTCGATACGTTGCTGGTAAATCGCCGGTTTGTCAAGATAAAAATAAGCAACTTCCTGCAACTGCCGGAGATAAGACTACCAAACCCGCTAAGACGAGGCGTTCGCGCGTGGCGTGAATCGCGATGACATCATTACCGGCGCAGCGGAGCTCGGGGTCGAGCTCGACCACCACATTGCGTTCTGTCTGGCTACCATGCAGCAACATGCCGATGGGTTGGGATTATCCGGTCAGCCGAAGAGTAACTGAATCGGCAATTCCGATGTCTGAATAGGTAATGCTCAAATTGGAGCTTTATTGCAAATAGCTGAGTTTTTTAGGTTTTTCGGTAGTCCTTTTCTCCTGACCGGGTGTATATTCTGGTGATTTCAGTATGCAGGAGGAGTGTATGAAAAAATATTTCGCGGAACTGGTTGGAACCTTTGTGCTCGTCTTTGGTGGTGTCGGGGCCGCTGTGCTTGCCGGAAGCCACATCAATTATGTGGGGATCGCTTTCGCTTTCGGCTTGTCTCTGCTCGCCATGGTGTACGCCATTGGTCCTATCTCGGGCTGCCACATCAATCCCGCTGTCACATTCGGTGTGCTGCTGTCGCGGAAGATCGGCGGTAAAGATGCAGTGATGTATGTGATTGCCCAGATTATCGGCGCCATAATCGCTGCGGGCTGCGTTCTCTACATCGCACGCGGCATTCCCGGCGGTTACTACGCTTCTGTAAGCGGACTGGCCTCGAACGGCTATGGAATGCATTCTCCGGGAATGTACTCGCTGGCGGCGTGCTTCCTGGCCGAAATCATCCTGACAATGTTTCTGGTGATCACCGTTCTTGGCGCGACAGACATAAAGGCGCCAGTCGGCTTCGCGGGTCTGGCGATCGGGCTGGTCCTCACGCTGATCCATCTGGTTGGCATTCCTGTCACCAATACCTCGGTGAACCCGGCGCGCAGCATCGGGCCGGCGATCTTCGTTGGCGGATGGGCCGTTCAACAGCTCTGGCTGTTTATCGTCGCGCCGTTGATTGGGGCCGCTATTGCCGCGGGGGTCTACGCCGTGCTTCGCAGCCCGGATGAACTCATCACTACCCGCAAGGCGGAGCGTGCGCTCGGAAGCGAGCAGGCGGAACGCTCTAGCGGAGTGCGCTAAGACAAACCAGGTTGGCAGGCAGGAAAATTGCGCCCTGTTGTGTCTCACCTTCGGCTGCATCGTAGGATATAAGCTGCTCGACAGAGCGCTTTCTACTTCGCCGATTGCAATGAGGACATGATGGATGTAGCATTTTTTCCTGCCTGGCGCCTTGCAGAGCTGACGCGCGCCGGCAAGATAGGTTGTCTGGAGCTGCTGGATCACTGTATTGCGCGGGTCGAACGTCTCGACAATCGCATCAATGCAGTGGTAGTGCGCGACTTTGAGCGGGCCCGTGCTCGGGCCCGTTGGCTCGATCAAAATGGCGCAGCGAAATCTGCTCCGCTGTTTGGCGTGCCGATGACGGTCAAGGAATGTTTTGATCTGAAAGGCCATCCCACTACATGGGGCTTTGCGGAGCGCCAGGAGCATCGCGCCGAGTGTGACGCGCTTGCGGTACACCGGATCGAGACCGCCGGAGCGGTGGTGTTCGGCAAGACGAATGTGCCGGTCGCGCTGGGGGATTGGCAGACCTACAATCCCGTGTATGGAACGACGGCGAATCCCTGGGACCCGGCGCGCACGCCTGGCGGTAGTTCCGGTGGCGGGGCGGCTGCAGTGGCAGCGGGATTCAGCGGACTGGAGATCGGCACGGACATTGGCGGCTCGATCCGCGTCCCAGCACATTTTTGCGGCATTTTTGGCCATAAACCGACGTGGGGACTGTGTCCCATGCGCGGGTATTCCATGGTGAACGCGGCGGCGCCTGTCGATATTTCAGTGCTCGGTCCGCTGGCGCGTTCCGCGCGCGATCTGCGGCTGGCGCTCGATGCGCTGGCCGGACCTGACCCGCTCGACACCCGCATGACGCTGAATTTGCCGGAACCGCGCGCGCGTAAGTTGCGGGACTTCCGGATCGCGGTGTGGCCGCAGGAGTCGGGGCAGGCCACAAGCTACCAGACTATGACAGCAATCGAGGAGCTTGCTGCGCAGCTTGAGCGCGAGGGAGCCGAGGTGAGCCGTGTCGCTCGTCCAGACTTCAATCCGGTGGAGGCGTATCGCATTTATGTCACGCTTGTGGAAGCCGCACTGAGCGCGCGGGATTCCGAGGAAGAACTGGCGCGGAAGCGTGCCGCCAAGGCGCAGCTCACGGCAGATGACATGAGCACCAACGCAATGTCGCTGCGCGCCACCGATATGACACACCACGAATGGCTGCGCTCGAATGAGCAGCGTCATAAGATTCGTCGCGCATGGGCGGCTTTCTTCGAGGAGTGGGACGTGTTGCTGTGCCCTGCGTTTGCCGTGCCCGCGCTGCCGCATATGCAGGAAGGCGCGACATGGGAGCGCAGTTATTCCGTCGATGGCGGCAACATCGCCTACAACGACATGCTGTTTTGGTCCGGAATCACCGGGGCTTATCATCTGCCGTCGTCAGTTGCGCCGATCGGCAGATCGAGCGAAGGTCTGCCCATCGGTGTGCAGATTGTCGGACCGCTGTATGGAGACCGGACCACGATAGAGGTCGCAGCGCTCATCGAGCAGGCCGGGCATGCATTCATCGCCCCGCCGGGCTGGAACTGAGACGCAAGACTACTCGTTGATTACGCCGGGATCATCGCTGGATAAATGGTAGTTGGAATAAACCGTGATACTTTCCGGCGGCAACTTGTCATTTATGGACGATTGCGCTTGATGTATTTGGAAGGATTGCAGAGGAGACATCTGATACTTAGGATCTTTAACCGAAGCTTCAGTGACTTGATACTTGTAAAAGTCCGGTTTGCCTGCATTCTCTGGAATGCCCAGCGTCAACTCTTCCTCACGAGCCGATTTATTTAGAACGATGACCGTCATGTTGCCCGCTGGACTTAGTAAAGAGGACGCGAGTATCCGACTGCTTCCTATCTCGATTACAAGAATTCTCGAATGCTTCGCGATAAATCGGGTCAAGATGCCGTATGTATAGTAAGGAACCGGCTCAGGGGTCACTCGTGGAAGATAGTTCCAGCGAACCGGGTCCCAGGTCCTTACCAGTTGCCATTGACCGTCCAAGTCGCCGCGATTGGTAAGACTCCAGCGGTTGAAACCATCCATGCCGAGATTGAGGCCCAACAATACTTTCTCTGCATTGAAAATCTGGTTCGGGTAGTCGGCGCATGCGGTCATGGTCGGTTCGGAACCGTCTAAGCTGGCGCCCACATAAGAGCCGAACTCCGAAAGGAAGATCGGTATATTACGTGCGCGAGCTTTCGCCAGCGAAGGCTTGATCCAGTCCATGGATATCTTATTGTTCTCGCTGTAGTAATGGAGATCGAATGCGCCGACGGCAGGATCGTTCCAGTCAAAAATTTGCGAATTGAGGTCATCTTCATAAATGAAATCCGGACCGGAAATAGCAACCGGAATCTTACGACGATCCAGTTCGGCACGTACGGCGCGGATCGCCGGCATCAGGTTCTGCGCCTGGCGGTTCGGGCCCAGCCACCATCCCCAGTCGTCGGCGGGTTCGTTCACAATACATAGCCAGTGGATACACGTGTAACCCTTGTTATGAACCAGGTGTTCCATCAGAGTGCCTAACCCGGTGGCAAAGTCCGGCACGGATTTCGGCGCGCTGCTCACGCAAGCGACTCCGTCGATCGCATTCCATTCCACGTCCTGCCACATCTGGGTCAGGAAGACATCGGCATGGTTTTCCTGGCAGGTGTCAAGGATTCGATACAGCATTTTCATTTCGCTATTCTGCCAATCGAATCTCCCCTTTTCGGGCTCGTACATGTGCATTTCCAGCTCTACTCTTACAAAGTCGAGCCCCAGCCATCGGAAGTGTTTTCGCAGATCGTCCCACTGCTGTTGATAGCCGGGCGACGGAGTTTCTCCCCATTGCTGCTCATACTCTGCGGGCGGAGTTCCTCCCCAGGCGCTTCCCTTGAGGTTGCGGGAGTTTTGTCCATAAAAATATGCGGTGGGGCCGATCGCGTGCCAGGAAGCTCCCATTCCGCCAGCCATGGTGTGTTGAATTTTATTTCCAATTTGTATGCGAGTCGCTGTGGAAGCGTCTGCGCTTATCGGATTTCGCTGGTCCTGGCCGAAGGCCGAAACTTCCGGCGTGATCGCTGCGCCGACTGCGGCAGCAGTTGCACGCACGAGAAATTCACGACGGGTACTTGCAGGAGATTTCGCTTCGTTCAACATAGAGCAAGCAGGCAATTCTTTCATATCGAAATATGTTTTCTCGATACACCAGAGTACGAGTTGGTAAGTAGCTGAAGACCAAAATCAATATGGAACTGTTCTTATCTTATGAACTACGGTACTTATCTCCGATGGTAGAAGATAAGCGTGGAACCGGGCGCATCGGGTAATTGAATCTGAAGACGGGCCAAGTCGCTGCCTTTCATTTTTTTGATGGGCGCCTTGTCGTAGGTGGTCCGCATTTCGACATCATAAGAAGCATTTGCATCCAGGTGTTGAAGACCTAATTCCATGGATGTAAATGGACTTTTGGGCCGTCGGAGAACAATTACCAGACCATCGTTATTTTCGGGCCGATCCCATTGCCAGGCGGTCCAGGTTTCCTCACCCAGACTGTAGGGCAGCAGAGCGTAGAAGGCGCCATAGAAATAAGGCTGAACTTCGCGGTACTCGCCGAGGGCCTGCTTGATCCACGCGACCCATGCGTCGTTGTTGACCCCCGCGGCTCCCGGAGTCACTCCATACCCGGCGTCGTAGCCGAGACGCATGAGATATAGGCTCTCTGGCGTGCTATATGGCCCAGGCTTCTTCCAGGGCGCGGCATCATCTTCGAATCCCGCGGTATAAGTTTCAAATCCCATATTTTCCGGCACCCAAGGGGCCAGAGCCTGCGTCTGTGCCTGCTCCGCTAGGGTGTCCTTGAACCCGTAATCGGTACGCCACACGGCGAAGCTGCGCGACATCATCTCAATATCCAGGCGGCGGCCGCCGCTGGCGCAATTGTCGATACGCAAACCGGGATGGCGGGCCAGCAGATCGTCCCACATTTTATAGAGACCCTCGATGTGTCCGATTTCGGTCATGCCGATACGATCCGGAGTGTCCGCCAACTTCCAATAAGGTTCCGGGGTCTCATTGGAATCCTGGCGGTACCACGTCATTTCGAATTCCGTGATGAAGTTCGAGACCATGTCGGTGAGCCCCTTGCGGGCTGCTGGGTTGCCAAGATTGGCTATCCAGGAATCATGTTTTGCCGGCGGATCTCTGTGAATAAACCAGTCGGGATGATCTCTGATGATCTTTCTGCCGGCCATGGTGGTTTCCGGCTCAATCCAAAGTGAGAAGCCAATTCCGTCGGTCTTGAGAGCAGCGCCGAGAGGCCGAATGCCATTTGGATAATAACGAGAGCTGGGAAACCAGTCGCCGCGATTCTTCCACCATGGATTCCACTCTGGATTGGTCGGATCGTTTTCTAGCCCGACCGAATCGCCGTACCAGCCGGCATCGACGGCATACACCTCCACCGGAATTTTATTGTCGTGAACCCATTGGATGTAGGCTAGTTTGTCGGCGATCGGCTCCGATCCCCAACTGCCGAAGAGAGTCGGTCCTCTCATTGGCTTGCCATGGTCCTGGGGAGTGTAGTGAGCGAAAAGAAGACGCCGCCAGATATTTTGCGACTCCTGCCAGTTGCCGCCGGTCCAGCTCATGAGCACGATGCGCGGTGTACGAATCTCCTCACCGGGATGGAGCAGCAGATGTGTCTGCTTCATTCCGCTCGCCATAAGGATGGTTTTCCCATCCTGAGCATAGCTAAAATCGGCCTTCCAGTTGCCCGTCCAGCCGATGGCTTCGATGAGTCCGCGGCCGCCGGTTTGCAGGTTAAAGAAGGGCAGCGTCTGCCCGCTGGAGGATCTTCCCCCCGAGGATTCGAGATGGTCGTTGCCGCCCGGTCCGAAATTCTCTTTGAGCGGCTTGAAATCGTCCGCACCAGCGGAACTGCCCTGTGCATGACGGATAAAACAGTCGCCGGGGGAAGCGGCGATGGACCAATCCAAGGGCAGGATGTTTTCGATGATAGGAGTGTCGGAGGTACCGTCATTGCGAAACCTGACAACCCAATCGATAACTCCGGGAAAATCGGGGTAGAGGCGGACGTCGGCAATAACTTTCAGATGTGTGGCGGGGTCCGTATAGGTGTAGCGATGAGTCCGGCCCCTTGCGTCCGACACGTTTTCCTGTGAGGTCTGCCAGGTAGTCAGGAGCTGCGCGGATTTCTTGCCGCCGTATTCGAAGGAGAAAGGAACGTGTTCCGGCTTCCAAAGCGCTGGAGAAGTGAGGTCGGATGCGGATGTCTGACCCAGCACACCGACAGTACTGCCCATCAGGCAGGCGAAAACCAGAAGCGATTTCTTGAGATGTTTCGTTTGGAGGGTTTGAATCAGCGAGAAAACGTGAGGACTTACTTGGTTTCTCCAAATCGCGTTGAAATCAAAGTTAGAAATCTGAAAGGCCAGCGGACGCCTCCGATAATTTATGACTGGGATTCTGGACGAAGACTGGATAGTACGTGAGGCAAAATGGATAGTCAACAATATGGTGGGCGAGGCGGGAATCGAACCCACAACCCCCGGCTTAGAAGGCCGGTGCTCTATCCGATTGAGCTACTCGCCCACACGCAGGGCTTCGCTCCTATTGTAGCGTTTCATTTCGTCGAGCTCGGATCGAGAAATGGAGCTACTGATTCTTGTCGTCTGTCGTGTCGTTGGTATGGTGGAGCGGCACGCCCATTTTCTCAGCAACGGCCTCTTCCATCTTTTCCGCAACCTGTTCTGCGATTGGGGTAGCCCGTGATCCGAATTTTTCTGTGGCGACTTCGACAGCTTTTTCTTTCGCGGATTCCAGTATTCCTTCGAGGTCGAAATTCATGATCGTTCTCCTGATTTGGTCCTGCGCTACAACTCTACTGATCGCCGGGAAAGATAGGCAAGAAGGAAATCCAAATTGTTCATAATTTCGTAAAACGTAGACGTTCGAGAAGGACGACAGGTTCGATTAAAGCCTCCAGCGCAGTGGCCCAGGCGTCCGTCGCCGCTTGGGGGGAGAGGCCGTATCCCCAGACATATACGGTGGTCGCAAATCCCTTGCAATCCATCTCGTTTCCAACGGGCAGAATGCGCGCCGGGCGCAAGACCCACTCGCAGCGGCCGGTTGGAAGCGAGATGGATCGCGCAGCATCATTCCAGGCTTTCAATAGCTGTTCACAGACGGCGAAGCTGGAGAAGATTACCGGGTCTTTGGCCAGGAGATCGATGTAGCTGCCCTGTGCATAGTCGAAGCCGCCAAGATCCTCGGCATCGAACAGGTTCGAGGCATAGTTCCAGACATCGCATTTAGCGGTAAACAGCGGCGCATCCCGTTGGTTCCATCGGCGCAGAGCGGCAGCCAGGCACGGGTACTGTGCAGCTTCCGGAATTTCATTTACCCGTGCGGGTGCGTCATGGAGATCGATATAGCAGATCGATTTGTCCTCACTCGCCCAGGGAACTACAACCGCTGGATCCTCCGCGGCGCACTCTACGCTCCAATCGGTCTCCACGCTAACTGCCTTCCAGGTGCGACGCCTTACTGGAAGGCGGAATGGATTGAATGAAGCCCATCAGCGTGGTCTCCGCCCAGTAGCCGTCGTCAAATCTTTCGCTATGGAGTTTCCCGGCCTGCGCAAGAAAACCGCAGTGGCCGCCATTCTTCGTTTCAACGAATGTGATATTCGGATTGGCGAGAATCCTGGCTCGCGTCTCCGGCAGCAGGCGGATGAATGGATCGTCGACGGAATGGAGAATGAGCGTCGGCACCGCGATCCGGTCGACCACACGGGCCGATGCGGAGCGGTGATAGTAATCGTCCGCCCCGGTGAAGCCGCAGTTGGGCGCGACAATGTGTTCGTCATAGCTGCGAATGCTACGAACCAGATTGCAGTTGGCAATAGGGAACTGCCCCGGGAATAATTTTGCTTTGCGATGGTAACGGCCTAGCATGTTCCGGAGAAAATTCCATTCGTAAACTCGATTGCGGACATCGTGCAAGGCGTCGGCGGATGGCCTCATATCGATGACAGGCGAAACGCCGACCGCGGCGCGCAACCAGGCAGGCGCATGGTCGCCATCTTCGCCGGCGGCCTTCAACACCAGGTTCCCCCCCATGGAATACCCTACCCACGCCATCTGGGTCAGGTGATGTTGAGCGGCAAAAAATTCAGCCACGGCCTGCACGTCCCCGGAGAGTCCGGAATGATACAGCGTCGGCGAAAGCATCTCCGTTCCCCCGCAATTGCGCATGTTCATGCGGATGACGTTCCATCCCGCGCGCCAGGCCTTGTCCGCGTTGCCCAGCATATATTGCGATTGCGATGAGCCTTCCAGACCATGCACCAGCAGCATGGTCATGCGGCGGCTGCGAACGCTCTCCGGCTGCCAGTTGCAATGACAGAGAACGCGGCTGCCCGTCCTAGCATCGACCTCGACGATAACGGCTTCCTCGGGCCGCAGTTGCACGTTGCGAGGAAGAAAGTTCGCCAATAATGTTTGTACGTCGGCGTTTCGCATCCGGCGGCGCGGAACAAAATCTTTCAGCCATCCGGCGGTCACCAGGGGTTCGCCTCCTGGATTTGCCGCGTGGTTCAGAAATAGCGCGTCATCGGAGGGCATCTATTCAAAGTGTAACGAACGGGAAAGCTCCACGTGAACTGCGAAGCGGGAGTTGCAGGGGAAGCGGATGCTTTAAATTGCGAGGAGTCGTTTGGAGCGTACGATGTTCCTCTGGGGCGGCTAGTGGGGGTCGAACCCACGACATCCGGTGCCACAGACCGGCGTTCTGCCACTGAACTATAGCCGCCATGAATCAATAGAATTGTAGCATTCGCAGCACGCGTTCCATGCGTGCGCCGAAGGGAGCTGACCCATTGCCGTTGCGCAATCATCCGACTAGTCAACCTGAAATTCTGCCGCCGCGCAGTGGAAAGGGAAGCCATGTTTTCAGCGATGAAAACCTCGATCTACTGGCGCACGTTCTGGATGACTGGTTGCGAATTCCCGGCACATCCATCCGCTTCGGTCTGGATGCAATTGTCGGTCTTGTGCCGGCGATTGGCGATGTGCTCGGCGGCCTGGCTTCTTGTATTTTGCTGGTTGCCGCATGGCTGCGCGGTGTGCCTTACGTCACCCTGATACGGATGTCGGTGAACGTTGGGATAGAAGTGCTGGTGGGTTCGATTCCTCTGCTCGGTGACGCGTTCGACGTCGCGTGGAAGGCGAACCGACGCAATTACAAGCTTCTCGTCCGCCATGTGGAGCAGCCGCGCCGCCATACCTGGAAAGATTGGGGATTTCTGGTGACGATCTTCGCCGCAATTCTCACGGTATTTGCACTGCCGCTGATCGCGCTGGCATGGGTGCTGATGACATGGGTGCGGCATCATTCCGGATAGCCTATAGTCCGGCCGCGAGCCGCCGAAGCGCAGCTACCGTGCGATACAATCTACAAGAGTCGGGGCGTAGCGCAGTCTGGTAGCGCATCTGCTTTGGGAGCAGAGGGTCGGGGGTTCGAATCCCTCCGCCCCGACCAATAGAATCAATTGTTTACAGCCTATCCTGCCAAGCAAGACCCACGAAAATTGCTCGACTGTAGTACGAATTGTAGATACCCCAAATCAAAACGGGGTCTATTGGATGACGACGGGCTTTTCCTCTTCCACTCTGCCGATATGCTCCAAAGCCGATACCGCATCCCGCTTCGCCTGGTTTCCTACGTGGCTGTACCGGGTCAGCATTTTGGGACTCGTCCAACCCGCCACGGCCTGAATCGTGGAATCTGAAACGGCACTCTCTGCGATGCGCGAAATGCTGGAGTGGCGAAGGTCATGCCAGCGGCATTCGATGCCAGCCGCTTTTTTCGCCGTGACCCAACTCGCCTTCCACGGGCCGGTCATTTTTTCCGGGTCAAAGGAATGCCGCTTCGCCACACCGCCGTAAACTCCCTTACGGCCAGCGTGCCAGTAGGACTCGCTGCAAAAAATGAAGTGCTCATCCTTCGCGCCGGGGAACTGGCTACGCCATGCACGGAGACATTCCAGAGCCGTTGCCGTCAATGGCACGATGCGACCCAATCCGGCGCGGCCTTTGGATCGGCTGACCCGGACTGTTCCCTTGATTAAATCCACGTCGCGCCAGCGCAAGGAACGCAGTTCCAAGCTCCGCAGTGCCGTATGCAGGCTCAGTAGCACGGCGAGATGGAGGCTCAGACTGGAGCTTGCGCGACACGCTGCCAGCAGCCGCGAAACCTCATCATCGGACAATGAACGGCCAACATCCTCGTTTTCATCAAGCATATTCACGTCATCTGAAATGCGCTCCCACATTTTGTGGTCACGCAAGATCATGCGAAGTGCGCCAATCTCAATGTTGATTGTCCGCCCTGAAGCCTCCTGTTGCTGCCGTAGAACCTGATACCGCTTGATGTTTTTCGGTGAAATGTCCTGCAATAGCATCTTGCCGAAATGCGGCAACAGGTAGTCGATAGCGCGTTGCTGAATGGCTATCGTTCGTTCGCTTTTCCATTCGTGTTTGCCGTCTTCGTTCTTTAGAAATTTGGTCGCGCATGAGGAAAAGAGTTTTGGCTGTGCATTGCGCTTTACGTTATTCACGCTTTCCTCAAGCTCACGTCGCCTTACACGCTCCGCTTTAATCGCCAGCGTTTTTGATGTGGTGCTCTCTGTTTCCTGTACCCGCTGCCCGCGAATTTTGAAGGTGTACCACCAAACATTGCCCCGTTGAAAAACGCTCATATTGCTCCTTTCTTTTTACGGGATTTTTTGGACTTTGCTCTTGGCAATTTTCCATCGTTCAATGCACGTACTTTTTCGTGGCGTTCTCTCACACGGCAGAGTGTTGCACATTTTGGTTCGCAGTATTTTTTTGGATGCTTCGTTGTGATCTTGAACAGATTGCGACAGTCCGCACGCGCACATCTACGCCACGGAGACGCTTCAACTTTATCGAGGAAAACGGAAGCACGGATTGCATCCGATACGTCATAGCACCATGAAATCAATTGCTCCGGTTTGAAAAAATCCAAATGCAATTCAAGCTCTTGTAGCAAATACTGCATGTTGGGCATGTTCATTTTTTCAACTGTGAAGTGCGACGCAAGCAACGCCTCTTCAAAGAAAACGCGGGCATCTTGCAACTGACTCCACTTAATTGTGTAGGCAGCAACAGCGCCGCGCTTGGAGCCGTTTTTCTGGAGCGGTCGCACAACGAACGGGCCATACGCGGTAAGAAATTCCAGCGCCTCTTGCGGCGTCCGAATCGCAAAAAATCGCTTTCTCACTTCCGAGAGTTCTGCGACAGCCGGGCGCAACGGATCGCCTGGAAGCGTCCTGTATCCGCGTCTGCCGTCTTCCGGCACAAGCTCAAACGAGAAAACAGCGTCTTCGTTTTCGCTCATGGCTACGCGCCATTCCGTGCGAGTTTCTAGTACCGGCACGATTGGTAGTAGATATTTAGTGTTTAACGCCATGTTTATCTTTTTCACCCTTTCTTTATATAGGATAGCATGACTCCATATAAAGCACCATGAAAGAAAGGAACACAGTGCAACGAGCAGCTAAATCCCTGCATTCTATACCATCGGCGGCTGAGTATCTCGACATAAGCCAACGCACGCTCTGGGCATGGATATACGAGCGCCGCGTGCCTTCCATTCGTCTAGGTCGCGCTGTGCGGCTTAGAACGTCTGACCTTGACGCCTTCATTGAAGCTGGCACAACGCCTGCACGCCCGGTCAATGACCGCGAGAGCACCTAATCGTGGTGACTCCGAATCAGGTTTTAGCCGTTCAATATACGCGAAGCGGTTGCCGGGTCATTCCGTGCCGTCACAATAGCCCCAACGAAAAAGGATCGTACCTCTCATGGAAAGATGCCGCATCGAACGATCCTGCAATCGTGCAGGCTTTTTGGGAAAAGAATCCAGACGCGCTGGTGGGGTTGCTCTGCAATCAAAACAACCTAGTGGTCATCGACTGCGACCGCAAGCCTGTTAAGCCTGGTAGCGACCGCCCTTTTGTGGATGGAGTCGCAAACTTTCTCGAATTTTGCAGAACGAATGGGATTGATCTTAGCGGCGCTCTGATAGTGGAAACCCCTAGTGGCGGCTTGCACATCATCTTTTCCAGCGCGAAGCCATACAGCAATTCAACAGCCTCGCTCCCAGCCGGAATCGACGTTCGCGCGAACGGGTACATCATCGCTCCCGGTTCGATCTATCCAGATGGCAGAGTTTATCGAATCATCTCTGGTTCATGGGAAACCATTACACCGTTGCCCGCCGCGCTTGAGCCGTTCCTGAAGCCGCTTGGTGATAAACAGGCAGACACTCCCCCCATGTCTTCGCAAGCGCGTCCTAAAGCCACAGAGCACGAACGCGGCTATGCTGCAAAGGCTCTCAGGGACGAATGCGCGAAGCTGCCAGCATTACCAGTTGGAACACGCAATTCAGGGCTGAATACCGCCGCGCACTCCATAGCCACGATGGTTGCAGCCGGTTGGCTCGACTCTCAGACAGCATGGGATGCGCTTTGGGTAGCATCGGCAAGCTATCGAGCGGACGAGGGTGACACAGCGGCCAGAAACACAATGAAATCAGGCTGGAAAGCTGGCTTACTAAAGCCGCGTGCGCCGCTCGGTGAACTCCCTCTTGCATTCGATCCAAACACATTCAAATTCATGCCGGAGGATGTTCCCTTTCCCAAAGTCGAGCGCGATAGCGAAGTTGAGGCAATAAAAATGTCCGATATTCAAATGAAGCCGATTACGTGGCTGTGGAAGCATTTCATTGCTCTTGCGATGTTTTTGCTGTTGACGGGCGAAGGTGGATGCGGCAAATCAACCAAAGCGTTCAAGATTGCGGCCACTATTTCAAACGGCGGGGAATGGCCGGATGGCACAAAATGCCCAAATGCTGGAAATGTCTTGATTTGAAGCAGTGAAGATGATGCGGAAACTGTAATCATTCCGCGTCTCGTTGCGATGAATGCAAATCCTGACAATATCAGGATTATTTCAACCGTGAAAACTTCATTTGGTCGTGTTCCCTTTGATCCGGCGCGTGACATGGAAGGGCTGAAACGTACCGCCATTGCATTGGGTAATGTTGCGGCAATCATCATTGATCCAATTGTGAACGCGATTACGGGTGACGCTCATCGTGCAAATGACGTGCGCCGCGACCTAACGCCAGTCGTCAATTTGGCCCGCGAACTCAATTGCGCGGTTATCGGAATCAGCCATTTTGCGAAAAACAGCGAAGGTCGCAATCCCACAGATCGTGTAATCGGCTCACAGGCCTTTAGCGCATACGCACGAATGGTTCTCGTATGCGCCAAAGATGAGACATCAGCAAGATGCGTATTCACACGCGCCAAATCGAATGCGGGGCCAACTGGCGGCGGTTTTGAATATCGCCTGGAGCGCAAGTCAATCACTGAAGAAATCGAAGCGCAGTACGTTGAATGGGATGAACCTCTGGAGGGCAGTGCGCGTGAAATTCTCGCAAGCGTTGCTCACCATCCCGGCGTTGAGGGCACGCCACAGGACAGCAAAGTTGACGCTGCAATGGCGCTAATTCAATCGTGGCTGCAAAACGGTATTGAAGTGCCATCGGCAGAGCTAAAGATAAAGGCGATTCAACATCAGGTCACAGAAGGAACCTATCGCAGAGCACTGAAGGGGCTTGGGATCGTTCCTTACAAACAACCAATCACAAATGGAAAGTGGGTATGTCGATTACCGTTACGGTAACAACAAACGGTATTGAGTAGGGCTGTTAAAGGTTTGAAGGTGCTGAACAACTTTTATAAGCGCCTTAGGCATCTTCGATTCTCTTGGTTTCAACATATCGAAGGCGCTTACCGGGTGTGTTTAGCAACTTCACAATTCAACAAGAGAAGTGAAAAGCCGGAACGTTGTGAAAATTGGATCACGGTTAACCTAACCAAAGAGAGTTCACATATGCGTAGCAAATTTAACGAACACACGATATCTCCGACTAAGGCAAAACGAATCGAAGAGCTTTTTAAGTTGATTGACTTGGAGCACGATTTGAAATTGCAACTGTTGGATGATATTCACAAAGTAGCCAGCATATCCCATTCCAAGCCAACCCTGAAGCGGAGAGGATAGGAACATGCCCAGCGATTTAAGCAATCACGAATCGAAAACTGGAGTCGCGCCCGTCTCCCCAATGGAGGGGTGGACTTCCACGATTACGCGGGATGATAAGGGCCGTTTTTTATCGGGGAATAACGGCGGCGGTAGGCGTAAGGGAGCGCGGAATAAGCTCACTGAAACTTTTCTTGAAATTGTTGCTAAAGATTTTTCAAAACATGGTGCTCAAACACTGGCACGGCTCCGCGAAGATGATCCTGCAACATATCTAAAAATCGTTGCGATATTGGTTCCACGCGAATTGATATCGAAATATGAGAATGCGCCCGACATCGCATATGAAGAATTGAGCGATGAAGAATTCAACAACCTTCTCCGAGTGGAGATGCGAAGAGCACGAGTTCAATTTCTTTTAGATCAAATGCGGCGAGCCGGAGCTTCCTTCTGATTATGGGAAAGTGATTTTTGGCGTTCGTTCGTTTGGGCCAAAGAAGAATCTAAAATCCAGCGGCATGAAAAATTAGCGGCGTATATGCCGCTTATCTATCAATCGCCTTCAGCAGTTCTGAAGGCTTTATATCAAACGCTTCTGCCAGCCGCTCAAGCGCGATTAACCCCACTTCTCTCTTTCCTGTCTCCAGGTCGCAGATGTGGGTTTTGCTCAATCCAGCGTGTGCCGCCAAATCAATCTGTCGCCATTGGCGCTGAATTCGTAGCTGTCGAATTTTTGCCCCCAATCGCACACAGATTTCCGTTGCCATTTCTACAGCATCCGGCTAATCTCATGCCTAGGATTCAGGCATACACGAACTGGAGAAAACGTGAAGGCGATTTTTACGGTTTTGTTGCTGTGCAGCGTAGCCCTTGGTCAGGAACAAGGGAAGAAAATCCCTCTTGAGCAAATAGCGAGCGATTTTAATAGCAATCCAGCACGGGCCGAGATGCTGTATAGGGGGAAATCAATTGTCGTCGGGGGAACGATCCTGAGCATAAATATGTCCAGGGATAATCGTTATAAGAGCCAAGTAGCTCTGATAGAATTCCAGCCTGCTGGTGGAAAGTCTGGAACGGCGGTAACAAGCAATTCCTGGTTTTGCGGTTTTGATGCTTCTCATCTCAAAGAAATCTATAAAGTTAAGAACAGCGACGCGATTATTCTATCTGGTCAATTTGAAAACCTCTGGCATCTCCAACATTGCACGGTCATCTCAGATAAGTCCGTCGTAGCAACAACTCCCACTTTAGACGGAAAGCTCGGCTTTTTCCCACCAACACACAACGATGGCTGCCCGTCGCCAATTGAAGCTGTTAAGATAATGCCCCGCCTATATGCCTTCCGTGTCTCCACTCCAGGAGAAGAAGGTTGGCGACCACTTAACAAAATGGCTCTTGATTTAACTGTTAAAAATGTCAGTGGAAAAGACATTGCCGCTGTTTCATTCCAATTGAATTACCCTGACAGACTCCATCCTGACATGGTTCCGACTGAATGGGACGACGTACCTGTTCAAATTAGAGCCGGTGAAGAGTACAGTCTGCATTTTCCAAATTTGGTGGATATTCTGGGCGGGGCGAATGCCGTAACAGTCAATGTGACGAAGGTTAGATATCAAGATGGCATGATTGTTGACGTTTCCTTTTGCAGTTTAGGGAAGGCTCCGTTCCCACCTCCATTCCAACCACCAGCAGCCCAAACCAATTCGCCCATACAGCCAATAGGCAACGATATATTACCGGCAAGAATTTTAGAGTCGCATCAAATTAGTGTTCCTCCAGAGGAACTCCGAAAAGTTCGAGGAAAAAAGCTAATTCTTTCAGTCATCATAGGTGAGAATGGGGAACCTCGTGACATCAAGATAAAGCAGGGAACGCTCGATAGCGTTGTGAATGAGGCAGCAGTGGAAGCTCTACAGAAATGGAATTTCGCTCCTGCGATGAAAAACAATAAGCCAGTTACAGTACAGGTTGATATTGCATTCAATTTGGGGCCTTCTGTAAGTCCACACGTAACCGTGAAGAGGTCTGGCCCTATTGAGGTTCCGCAATCATCAGGCGTGGGTTTTACTAAATCTCTTGGAAGCGCATTCCTTGGAGGTGGAGGAAATAGAGGAGGTTGGATATCGGTTCCGCAGCTATTGGGGAATCCCCCCGATCCTGTTTACCCGCCTGATGCCCAAAATTCCGGTACAGAGGGAACCGTTCTCTTGCGAATGGAAGTTGATAAAAACGGATTACCACAAAAAGTTGCAGTGGTTAAAAGCGCTGGAAAAAGTTTGGATGAAAGCGCATTAGAAACGGTGAGCAAATGGAAGTTCTCACCATCGCTTAAAAATAATACCTCTCCAGTAGCCGTACAAATCAATGTTAAGATTGGTTTCGCACTCTATTGATGCGTCCGTCAAAGCCGCAAAGTGCTCTCTGCGCTTTTGGCATTAACCGGACAAGGATAAGTCCGTACAGTGATTCAGAAAAAGCACCCTGTTCCTTAGCGAGAGGTACACGTTTGCTTTTTCGTCCGGCTCAGGATCGGCTCTGACGCGCGGCTGAGGTTTGGGTCAGGGGATTCCATCATCGGGGATGTGCCGACTCGCTACAGGGCAATGTGGGCCACACGGATCGGCGGATGATGCCAGCCCCAACGGGAAACACTGTAGTAAAAAGTGTAGATACCCTGAGTGGAAAACAGGGGTAAACCGGGGTAATGAGCCAAACCGCAAAAAGTGGCCCAAACCCCTATAAACAGTGGATGAAAGTAACACAAGGTAGACTGGCGTAAAAGTTGCCTGTTACGCTTTGGGAGCAGAGGGTCGGGGGTTCGAATCCCTCCGCCCGACCAATCTAAAACCAATATTTTCTATAGCTTACATAGCGTTTCCGGTGATGGATACCGCCACGGATACCGTTTTGCAACACTTTCGAGCTATGGAAGTACATCTCACCAAGCGAATCGACACCCCCGAAGGAAGACGATACTGCCCGGCCCCTTGTTGCCGCTAACGGACGGGTAAAGCCTAGTTGGGTGGTAGTAGACGGCAAGCCCGAAAAACACGAAGCCGGGATCTACTATCTGGAGTGGCGCGAGAATGGAAGACGCAGGCGTTTCTCTGTGGGCACAGATTCAGACACAGCCCATCAGCGCCAGCTCCGAAAACTGGCCGAGCTGCGAGCACTCTCCCAGGGGCTCCTCGTTGAAGACGTTGAAGAGGAAGCAAACAAAAATCACGTCAAAATAGCTGTGCATGAATTTCTAGAAGAAGTGAAGCTCACGAAACAAGACAAGACATGGCGCGGGTACAAGATCGCGCTCCAATACTTCCAGGAGTCCTGCGACAAGACGCACCTTGAAGAAATCCAGCGCATTGACCTGCTGCGTTTCTCTGCATTCCTGCGAGACAAGAAGAAGCTTGCGCCACGAACGATCCATAACAAGTTCGCGTGCGTGCTGACGTTCCTGGAGGCGCAAGGTGTTTCAAAACTTGTGGGAAAGAAGGACCGCCCTCGGTTCGTCGATCAGGATGTGGAAATATACGAAGACGGAGACGGTATCTCAACATTGCTCCCGATGGGACGTGTTTTCGTTACTCGGGTTGCGGGTATAGGCCCATCGGTCTGGAAGACGCGATCAAGCATGTTCTGGATTGAGCTGGCCGAGGCGGAGAGGATTGAGCGAAGCAACAAAAACGAGTCGGCGAGCAGCCCTACTTTGAATTGTTGCTGGCTCTCGAATAATTTCATAGGATTTTGCACCAAGTAAGACGAAGGTGCGAAAAAAGGAGAATGCAATCATGGCAAAGAGTGTGAATAAGGTGATCCTGCTCGGGAATGTCGGGAAGGACCCTGAAATCAAATCGACGACGGGGGGCACGCTCGTCGCCAACCTGTCCCTGGCACCCGGCGAACGTTACAAGGACAAAGGCGGTGAGTGGCAGGAGAGGACAGAGTGGCACAACCTGGTCAGTTATGCGCGGGGTACTTCGGACAGTGGGCAGTTGATTGGGCCCTGTGTTGCGCAGTTGCCTTTACCGTAGCGGTTGCGCGGCAGATTTCTTGGCAGCCGCTTGAAATGAGTCCTTACTCAAATTGAAATAAATGACAAGGCGGTGACAATTCCCTGACAAATCATCTGCCGGCGTATCGTTATCCTTCGAGGATAACCGGACGGTTCAAACTACGTCACGGTCACCATTTTTTTGGAGATATCTCATGAACTTGAGCCGTATTCGTTTTATCGTTGTGCTGACCACAGTAGCCTTTGCTTTCTTTGGACTCCATGTCGTTCGCACCTTCGCCGCCTCTGACGCAATGCCACAGGTGGGTCAGATGGCTCCTGGATTCATGCTGCCTTCGCAGGAGGCGACCAACGTCAGCCTGCACCAATACCGCGGTAAGTGGGTGGTGCTGTATTTCTACCCGAGGGATCAGACTGCCGGCTGCACGATAGAAGCGCGCAATTTTCAGCATGACATCTTCAAATTTGAAGCGCTCAACGCGGTCGTCCTCGGTGTCAGCGTGGATTCGATCCAAAGTCATCAGGCGTTCTGTGCAAAAGACGGCCTGCACTTTAAACTATTGGCCGATACCGACAAGAAAGCAGTGGAGGAATACGGTTCGCTTGGCGAATATATGGGTGTCAAAATGGCAAAACGAAATACCTTTCTGATCGACCCAAAAGGCAAAATTGTAAAAGAGTGGATTGGCGTCGATCCAACCCACCACAGCACAGAGGTGCTGAATGCTATCAAGCATCTGCAGGAGAAAAACAGCTAATCCAGTTTTGGCTCAGGCGCCCCCCGAGAAACGGACTGGATGGCCCTGCTGAAGTCATCCAGTCCATTTTTGGTTCCTGTGAAATACGGAAAACGAAAGTTCCAGCGCACGAGCGCCGCGACATCCTGATGAACGCAAGCCCACGCACTCTTTTGCAGGCAATTCCTGCATAGCACAGTTGAAAGCGAAAGTCCCTTCCTGGACCCGTCGCATACGTCTTTGCGGAAGCGGCGGGCAGTGTGCCGACCGGGTTCAGACGCAAGTGTTCCAACCATACAACGGCATTCAGAGAATCGGCTGTCTCATGTGCAGTTTTTTATGGTCCCCGGTCTGTATCTGCAGATGGCCGGTTACATCGACAGTACGCGGAAGCGCGCCGGGTTGTAGCAAGAAGCACCACGCAACCGAAATGGAACGTATCCAATGCATAGGATTCGAGACTTAGAATATAGCCACAGGCAACGCTGAACACGTTGGGCTGTGTTGGGTGTTCCATATATTTGCCAACTGCTGATGGTGCGGTACTCGGCTGAAAATAGCAGATAGGCTCGCGGACGATAGATCGCGTTACCCGAGGACAACGACAGCAATTATGTCGAAGGCTTTTCTTAACCTGGCGAGAGCCGCAACAACAGAATAACAAAGCTGTGACAAACAATGACAAATAGACTAGTTATAGGTCAAGAGGAACAGGAGAATGGTTAGCCGGCCGCTCGCACGATTGTTTGTGAGGCCGCCATCTATCCGTAGGGCGCATTTGCCGGTATCCAGTAGAAAGTAAGAACATGAACGCAGAAGGCATTTAACTGTTGATAGGAAGACTTTGACGGGCACGCATACGACGCATTTTGTTTCTACTTCCGCAACCTGCCATGGAGCACCACGTCTTCGTACCGCTTTTTGAGGCGTCGTAATACGACCCTCGGCAAGTTGGCTCCTGGCATAGCTTGAACCGATGCCAGCGGCCCGACATCATCGCTTCTATCGACAAGATAAACAATTTACAGGTTGGCGACAGGTTCTTGGAAATCACTTTAGAGGTGAGCTCGATTGTTCCTGTGGAGGTTATTTTGGGCTGAATGCCGAACGATTTCATAAAGCGGTTCAATATAACGAGTGCCGTCGGATCGGCGGGTGCCCCGTTGTTTTCAGCTTCCAGAGACCGCAAAGCGGATTGCAGCGCCATTGCCTGACCGAATGCAGACTCTCCTACCTGCCCGCTTTGCAGAAGTCCTCTGTGCTTAGTCCATGCCGCCCACTCTCGCGCCGAAGAGAAGTTGCGCCAAAGAAAGGATTCAAGCGCAATGTAAGCGGTGGGGGTTCCTTCCCTATGCTCCGGCATTTTTTACCCCCTTCACAAGCTTCTTGACGAAAACCGCGTTACCTGCAAAACTTTTTGACGGTAATGAACTCCGACTTTATCAACTCCGGAAACGGCGAGATCAGCCGCCGAAAATTAGTCCTGGGCGTGGCCGCGGGGATTGCCGCAACATCGTTGCCGGCAAAGACCGCGGGGGGGCACGGCCGGAAGAGGAGCCATCATGTGCGCCCTGCCATTTCAGATCGCCGTACCCGATTCGGTTATAGCCGATCTTCGCGAGCGGGTTCAACACACGCGCTGGAACGACTCCGTGCAGGAAGGTTGGGCGTACGGCACGGACCGGAGTTTTCTCGAAGCGCTGGTTGATCATTGGAGAGCGGACTACGATTGGCGCAGCCGGCAATCCATGCTGAACCGGTTGCCGCACCGGCGAGCCGCGATCGAGGGCTTCGGCATCCACTTCCTGCACTTTAAAGGACGAGGGCCATCGCCTCAGCCGCTTTTGCTGATCAATGGGTGGCCGTCCAGTTTTGTCGAGTACCAGAAACTCGCACCGATGCTGGCCGATCCCGGTAAATTCGGAGGCGATCCAGCGGATGCTTTTGATGTGGTAATTCCCGCGTTGCCGGGATATGGCTTTTCGGATAAGCCGATCCGGCCTCATCAGGTAGACACCGTGGATCTGTTTTTCAGGCTGATGACGGAGGCCCTCGGGTACTCCCGATTCATGGTTTCCGGCACCGATATTGGCGCCGGCGGGGCAACGCTGCTCGCTCTTCGGTATCCGGAAGCAGTCAAGGCCATCCACATTGCCGCAGTGGTGGATCCGCCAACGACGGCCGGTTCGCCTCCGCTTACGCCAGCGGAGTTGGCCTATCAAATGCGAGCTCAGAAGTGGGGCGACGAAGAAGGTGCGTATCAGGCGGTCCAATCCACGCGGCCGCAGACTCTAGCTTTTGGGCTGGCGGACTCCCCCACGGGTCTGGCGAGCTGGATAATCGAGAAGTTCTATTTCTGGAGCGATTGCCACGGTGATTTGCTGAACGTATTTCCCATGGACATGCTGATCGACAATCTTATGGTTTATTGGGTGACTAATACCATTGGATCGTCCGTCCGCTATTACTACGAAGCCCGGCACTTCCGCCGGCCGCTTGCGCCGGGCGATCGCGTCGAGGTTCCGACGGCCGTGATTGTATGGCCAAAGGACCTGGCCCAACCGCCGCGCGAGTGGGCAGCGCGCTTTTATAACGTGCAGCGTTACACAGTACAGAAACGTGGCGGCCATTTCCCTGCCTGGGAAGCTCCCGACCTGTACGCACACGATCTGCAGGCCTTTGCAAAATCCGTTCTTGCGTGAGTCTAGAGCGTGTTATGAACTTAATACCTGGGGTTGATATTCATGCGTAGGAGGGTTGGTATTCGCACAGCACGGAGGGATGAAGAAGAAGCGATATCCGAGCGATGTGAGCGATGAGGAATGGGCGTTTGTGGCGGGGTATATGGCGTTGTGCCGGGAGGACGCGAAGCAGCGGGGGCACAGCTTGCGGGCGGTGTTCAACGGACTGCGTTACATCGTGCGCACCGGCAACCAGTGACGCTTCATGCCGGGCGATCTGCCGCCGTGGCCGATCGTCTACCAGCAGACGCAGCGCTGGATTCGGGCCGGATGTTTTGAAATTATGGCGGAAGACTTGCGGTCGCTGCTGCGCGAGTTCGCCGGACGCAAGCCGCAGCCTACCGCGATGATTATCGACAGCTGCACCATCCAGTCCACGCCGGAATCAGACGCGCGTGCCGGAACGATGGGGCCAAACGGCGCAAGGGATCGAAGGTGCATGCGGCAGTCGATACGTTGGGGAATCTGCTGGCGCTGCACGTCACTGCGGCCAGTGAGCAGGACCGCGAGCAGGTCGAACAGTTGGCCGAGCAGGTGCAACAGATCACCGGGAACCATATGGAGTTGGGCTATGTCGATCAGGAATATACGGGAGAAGCCGCTCGGGACGCGGCGGCGGCGCATGGCATCCAGTTGCAGGTGGTCAAACATACCCAGGCCAAGCGCGGTTTCGTTCTACTGCCCCGCAGATGGGTGGTCGAGAGAAGCTTCGCCTGGGCGGCACGCTTTCTCCGACTCGCCAGAGACTATGAACGGCTCTCGCAGACCTTGGCCGGCCTTCACTACTTTGCCTTCGCCTGCCTTATGCTCACTCAACTTTTCACGCTTCTCAACCCAAGTTAATAACAGGTTCTAGTCGCCGGATGATGGCAACTAAAAAGAATCTCCGAAAATCCTCCCCTTGAGTGATTTCGCCCACTTCCCATTTCTCTGAATCGAACGCGGCCTGAAGTTTTTCGCGTGTACAGTTTCTCGAATGCCTCAGCTGTAATCTTCTTCAATCAGCACCTTTCTAGATAGAGCGAATTTCTTCTACATCTCCTTTCGCAATTAATGCGGTTCTGGATTTCAAACCCGCGAGAATTACGGTTAGCCCAAACTCGAAAGCAGCATCAAAATCCCAGTCGATGCCATGAGGAGTCTGGTGGCTGATACGCGGAAAATTCTTCTCCGAGATCCGACGGCTACGTACTGCCTCTGACGGGTCTAAGCCTCGGCTTGGTTTTTCTATCTCGTAGGACACTTGGCCCATTGTGAAGTTCACCAGGAGGAAATAGGCTCTCAGCGCCCCAGGCGGCCCAATCCCCATCTCTTCAAGGGCAGCTAAAGTAATCTCCATCGGGAGAAAGATGACAGATGGTAATACGTCAGCACTCTTTATTAGGCGAATGACGTTTGGATGTGCCCGGCATTGGGCTCTCAGAGATCGGAAACAAGCACGAATGCGCTCGCGCATGTCGATTTGATCCGCAGGAAAGGATAATTCGGAAACGATCGCGTCGGTAATTCCGTGCACCAGATCCCGCTTACTGCTCACATGGTTGTAAAGCGCCATTGGACTCACGTCAAGATGTTGCGCGAGGCTGCGCATGGTGAGCGCTTCTACGCCTTGGAGATCAAGCAAACGAATCGCCTCCGCCACGACGTACTCGCGGGTTAGTAGACCTCGATCTGCAACAGGTTCGGCCGTTCTTTTACGTTTTGACCTTTGAATAGATCGTGGACTCATACCTGTACCGATTCTGTTCTCCTTCGCGCAGTGTTCGGCTCCATTGCCGCTTCAAATAAAACCGATATGAAGTGAATCAGGGCCGGGGTTTTCATCTTGCCTTCTTGCGTACGTTGTATATATACATCGTATATGATGTTTGCGTTACAAATCGTATCGGTCTTCTTGGTTGCTTTAGTCATGTCCCTCTCTCTCGCGCACGCTCTGGAATTGCCGGGCAAGATTCGGTTGACGAGGGAGGAATATTTGATAGTGCAGCCGATCTACTACCCCGGTTTCACAATCGGCGGTGGTATCGGCGAAGGCTTAGGCCTGGTTGCGACTCTAACGCTCTCGTTGCTGACGCCATCCGATAGCAAAGCACACTGGTGGGCGATCGCCGGCTTCATCGCTCTTGCCATCACGCATGCCATTTACTGGATCGTGACTCATCCGGTGAATTTGTTCTGGCTGAAAGATCAAAAAATGGAAGGTATGAGCAGTCACTTTTTCTCATTCGACCCGACAAAGCAGTCGGCTTCGGCAACAGGCAATGGGGCTGACAACTGGACGCGACTTCGCAATAGGTGGGAATTCTCGCACGTTTTAAGAGCCATATTTGCTGCAATCAGTTTGATCGCGCTCATCGTTGCCATCTCGATTAAATGAAAAGGCGGAGCGTCTCCGCTATTCGGGTGCTTTTGAAGAAAAACGAAAAAATCTCAAAACCATGTCGATCAGGCCAATCCCCGTTCGACGTCAATGTAGAGAGCATGGATCGAACACCCAGCTCCAACCGAACCCAAAAGGAGAAACACCAATGCGTTGCATGGTATTCGTCAAAGCAAACAAGGAATAGGTACTTAGACTTATCGGTACCTGGAACCTCAACTTGTTGAGCGGAGAACGGAAGAGCCTCGGCCTGCTTATGAGGGGCTTCTAGAAGCGATGCACTGCTGGCAACCAGTAAGCATGCACCAAGCAAGATTCGCCGACGCTGAACGAGCCGATTGAAGAAGATAAGGGGCCAAGGGTATACTGGCATGCTGGGTTGGAGCCAGAGAACCAGCATGCTACTTTCCACGCACGACAACTTCCTCAAGCAGCTGATTCACAATATACAGAGGGATCCACGATTTGAAGCCTTGCTTGCGGGCGGATCCATTGTCCATGGCGGCTTTGACGAGTACTCCGATCTCGACCTGATACTGCTGGTTAGAGACGAGGACTATTCTGCCGTTCTTTCCTCGCGTCTTCCCCTTGCATCGAGTTGGGGGCAATTGCTGGCATGCTTCACCGGGGAGCATGTGGGAGAACCTCGCCTCCTCATCTGTTTGTATGAGCCGGCACTTCACGTCGACCTGAAATTCGTGCGTTTGAGCGATTTCGTCCACGCGGTCGAGCGGCCCCTTGTACAGTGGGCAAGAGCCCCGGGAATGATTGCCCGCGCGATTGAGGCGCTCAAGGTAGAGTGGCCGGATCGATCGCCGGAGTGGTTTGAGGACCGCGCATGGATATGGCTGCACTATGCAGGAACAAAACTTCAGCGCGGAGAATTGTTTGAAGCAATGGGAATGCTCGCCTTCTTTCGCGAGCAAGTCCTTGGGCCGATGCTTCATCGACGGAGTCGTCGGCCGCAGCGGGGCCTCCGTCGAATCGAAGGAGACGCTCCTGCCACCGCAGAGTTGCAAACAGTTACCGCCCTGCACGACGCTGAATCGATCTCCCGCGCACTGCGCAGAGCCGCTGAACTTTATCAGTTGCTGCGCGAGGATCACCCGCCCGAGCGCGTGGTTGTCGGTATGCCGGAACGGCTCTTGCCTTACCTCTCTGCATCCTGAATTTTCACGAGCTGCAAACCAGCGCCAGCACCGCTGGCGCATATTTCAAGGTCCGTTCCAACGGGCAGCGCCGAAAGTGACGTGAAGGAATTCGCCCATGCCAAGCCAGAAGCCAGTGACCTGCCAGATTCGATACACGCTCGACCTGAACAAGCTGGAAGCCTTTTGCATCTACGCACGCACCTGGGTTGCGCTGATTGAACGCCACGGCGGTATTCATCATGGTTACTTCATACCGCGGGTGGCTCCTGAAGGAGCAACGATGAGCTTTCCGAAGCTTGGCTATGCCGGCCCGGCGGACGTTGCAGTGCCGATGTTCACTTTTCCGGACGAAGAAAGCTACCGGCGTTATCGCGAGGCAGTCGCATCCGAGCCTGAATGCCAAATGGCAGCGGCACTCGTCCGCGAAACCGGGTGCTTTACCCAATATGAGCGCCTCTTCCTTACGCAGGTGGAGTGAAGCCTGCATGAGGGAGCAAGCAAAGTCTGGTCTCGGGAAACGCGCATCACCGCCGTTGCGGAGATCGTAGATGGTAAAGGTCCGGGCGCCGGGAATTGTATCCAGAACTTCACGCGCCCACTTGAACACGAGATGTGGCGGGCACATGCTGAGCGCCGTGTAGGACCGACCTTCAGAATGAGTATGGGCGACGGCAGCCGACATCAGCGTCTTACCGGTTCCGGATTCCCCGACGATAATCGCCGATCGCGCTGACTTTAAATGTTTGGAAACTCCAGAGATGGTCAGGCCTGAGCCGGAAGTGGCTGCCGCAAGAGTGTCTCCAGCGCGGAAGGAAGCGGATCGCTCGGGCCTTGCAGCGGCGGGTACATTTCGACGATACGCGCCCCGAGCTCCTGAGAAAACGATCTTAAATATTCGTAATAGTTATCCACGACGAGGCTCCAGAGGATGGAAGTGAACACGCAAAAAGGCCGGGAGGACCGGACATTCGAAAGGAAGCAATGAAGTTATACGGAGTTGCTAAGGGGTGTTGCGCGTGCAGAGAGGCCCGATGCGTCAATGTTCCTTAAGATAAAATAAAGAAAAACTGCCTATGAAAACGCCGAAGAACATCGACGTGCTATTCGTCGCCGGCTTTGGCCCGATCGTCTGCGACCCCGCCGCAAGCCGCAAGTTCTATTCCGAGGCATTGGGGCTTCCGTTCAAAGAGGACACCGACGGCTATCTGCATACAGGCGGGCTGGATGGCGTGAAACATTTTGCTCTATGGCCGTTGGCGCAGGCAGCTGAGTCCTGTTTTGGCACGGATCAATGGCCTGGCAATATTCCCGTGCCACAAGCGTGGATTGAATTTGACGTAAGGAGTATTGAAAAGGCCATTGCGGAACTGAAGTCGCAGGGCTACAAATTGCTGGTTGCGACGCGAAAGGAACCCTGGGGCCAGGTCGTCACGCGGCTGCTGGGACCGAAGGCCTTCTGGTGGGCATAACCCATACGCCTCGATGCGGAGGTAAACTCTTGTCCTTCCATCCAGGAGTTGACCCATCCGCAGTAGGCCCTGCTGCAAGCAAACATGATCGTCAAGATGAGACCAGTGAGCAGCATCGTCCGCAGCATAACAAGCATCAGTTCTTAGTAAAAGACGCCTTCAGCGCCTGCCCTATCGTGTATCTGGGCCAGAGGACAGGGCCATTCTTCTCTGGAAACGGCAGCAATCCAAGAGACCGTGCCCGGCCAATTCTGTTCAGTAGTTCGTCACGCGTACCGTGGATCACCGCTGGCGTGCAGCCGATGCCATCGAGCAGATGAATTTTCTTCTCCGCCCACATTGCCTTCAGGATCGGACCGCTCCAGCGCGGGTCCGCCGGCAGGCCGAGAAAGCTCACCAGCGTTGCCCATGCGAGTTCTCTGGTATCGGGCGCGAGGTGGAGGATGAATGTTCGTCCAGCAGTTCCGTTGGCATGCAGCGAGGTCGAGACCGAGATCAGTTGTCGAAGAGCGTGTTTGCGCCCTGACAGATGGATCGAACCGCGATAGCAGACCGCATCTGGACCGAAACCCACTACCTTCTGGCGATCATCCGGGAACGTCACCGTAAAGGTGTGCTTTTCATAAATCGCCGCCGTGATTGCACCCACCTCGGCGTCGCCTCCGAACACGCTTAGCAGATGCGCGTCCTTGTCCTCGCCCACATAACGATCCACGTGTACGAAAATCCTGGTATCGGTTTTTTCCGTGCTGCGGCGATACTCAAGCCGCCCCAGCCGCAAATGTGCATTCCGCATCGTCGTCCTCTCTCTTCTTGTCTCCAAGTACGAGCGTTCGCCCATCCTCGTAGACCAAGGCCAGCTCGTTTGTGAACTGCTCGCGTTTGTGGACTTCGGTATAACCCTTTTCCTGGACTTCAAAGACCGTCACTGGTTTCACCGAGCGCCAGCGCCCAATGTGCCGATCCTCACCCTGCCCGAAGACCCCGTTGAGCAGGCCGGCCGTGCAGAGAAGACCGACATGACCCGCGTGCGACGGAGTAATCGGCCTGCCTCCTGCCATCTCCTCCTTGGGGAGCAGTAGAGCCTCAACCTGCTTCCACGCAGACGAGTGGACGACGAGGTCCTCAATCTGATCGAGCGGCAGGCCGCGATAGACAAGCCCCGCAGGAAACGATGTTGGTACGCGGTAGGGCTTTTCGTTGCCCTGTAGCGTCGGCATATCGCGCCTCCACACCATCTCCTGCAATGCCGTACGATCCCGGTTGTAGTCCTGGCCACGCACTCTTTTGCGGACACCGAAAACCGCCAGCTGGTCGAAGCGTTCCGATTCGGGGTCCGTCAACCGGAACACTCGAAAGTCGATGAAGTGTTCGGCCAAAAGTGGAATGGAGGAATCGAGACGCGGCTGAGGCACTCCCATGAGCAGCACTCCACCCTCCATCAGCCATCGGTAGGTGTGATCGAGGAAGAGGAATTCCATCCGCCTGTTGTCCATCGACCCGATCTCCGAGTCGGAGGGAGGATTGAGGTAAAGAAAGGAAAAGCTCTCGACCTTGGCGATGGTGTTGAAGAGATTGCCATGAATTGTCTTGATGTCGCTGGCGGCCGCGGCAGCAGCACGGTTAGCGTCGAGTTCAACGCCATGCTTTTCTGTCTCTGCGCTTTCGGTCAGCTGATGGAGTGCGGCGCCCGTGCCGACACAGGGATCCACAACGCTGGCGGTTCCGGACGGGAAGTCCAATAGTTTCCGCAGGCGCTTGCTTTCCTCCTGCGGCAGAGGGTAATAACCGAGCTTAATACGAGCGACGTTGCGCACATTCACCTCCAATAGACGAAGAACCCTGTTAGGTAGAGGGACGGGCAGCATAAAGTGGCTTGAGTGCCGTCTTATGGTTCGAAACACACCCAGGTTGGCCTCTGGCCGGGAGCCAATATTCCTGGCTGGACAGTCATCGCGATTGAGATTTATCGAATCAGATGGGGCGCTGCGATATTGACGAATTCGCGAGAAGTGACGATCTTCGTGCATTTCCAGTAGGCGGGGAAATGCTTCTGATTTCCTGTGATCAAGTAATCCGCACGGGCAGCATCCGCGCACTCAATAAAGATATTGTCGTCGGGGTCGCCCGCGACACTCAGTTGTCGCGATGGAGAGACGGTATGACTATGATTCTTAATCAGCTGAATCAGCTGTTGACGAGCTCCTTTGCGAATCCCAAGCTCGGATCGCCCCAGCACATCTGCGTACTCATCAAGGATAGGATTTGAGATATAAAGACGTGCGGGCCTGGTGATTGCCAGCAGAAAGACGGTACGCTGAAGGCTCTCCGGTTTAAGGGCGGCGGAAATCAGTACATTTGTATCGATAACCAGACGAAGGGGAAGCATCAACTCTTCCTTCGTTCTGCCCTGGATGCCTTGATGACCCGATCGATTTGACGCGAACTCATTTGGCTCGTGCGGTTTCGTTTGGCTTCCTGCCCAATAATCTTGAGGATTTCAGGTTCCGGGGCCGCTAATTTCACGTAATCCTGCAGGTTCATCAGAACCGCAGTGGGAGTGCCTCGCTTTTCAATAACAAGGGACCTACGCTCAACATCAACGCGTCGCAGCAGTTTCCCAAAGTTCGAGCGTGCGCTCAAGGCCGAAACAATGATCAAATTATTCCGTCTTGCCGATGTAGTAGCCATAAACTGTCCATTTCCCCTGTATGAACTGTACAGTTCGCGTTGACAGGGCGTCAAGAAACAGTCCTCTCTTTAGAGGTTGAGATCAGGACGGCATACCTCCTGATCTCAACGCACATACGCGCGTGAACGCTGTTAGCGGCTGGCAACGCTAACAAAGCGAGCAGCCGGTGATGCCTTCTTTTTATCGAAATCAGCAATCAATTCCTGAATGCTGGCTTCCCGCACGATGCCGGAAGCAGTTGACCTCATGCACGACGAAGCTACTTTGAACTGAGCATTGTGATAACCGCGCCAGAAAGACGGCGTGGTACCGGAGCGGAAACGGGCGGAAGAAGGCATAGATGTACCCTCGCAGGTTGAGTAGGTTGTCTGTGGAACGCTGGCCGACTTAAGCTCCGACTGCGCGGACGAGAGAGAATTGGATGGGGAGCATGGCTCGAGCCGGAGGTTCGGGATTGCGATTGAGGATCGGCTCTACCCTCAGGACCGCTTCACTGCCGCAAACGCCACAACGATTCGGTCGGGAGTTGGAGATCGTGTTGCAGTTTTCGCAGTAGACCGCCTGGTGCAGTGGAATACTACAGATCGCAGGCTCCGCCCTCATCTCTAAGATTTTCGCCATTGAGAGTCACCTCTTTTCTTTGCGGAATGAATTCCACGCTTGGCACCAGAAAGCAAAAAGGGATGCGATTGATTCGCATCCCTTCGCCTCCGTTAGCGCCGTTTGTCAGGCCGCCGTCTCGTGCGGAATGGCTTGCGTCATGTCGTCTACCAACTTCTTGAGGACGCCAAAGTTTGGCACCTTGGCAAGAGACTGGACACCGTGGCGATCGAGAATCGAGTAGAACATTGTCTCCGGGATTTCGGCGGCAATCTTCCGTACGTGATTCATGCCCCGGCTTGCGCTTTCCATCCACTTCAGCACGTTGAGTTGCGCCTGCTGGTTGGGAATGTCCCGAGCGGAACGCACCTGTGCAACTGTCGCCAGGATGCTCTGATATAGGGTGTGGCCAAGTTCCTGACGATGCCCTTTAATTCTCGCGGTGACGCTGGCATCCAGAGGACCCTTTGCGGCAGACGAGGTGTTCGCCTGCTCGGACTTGCCAGTCACGTCCGGCCGCTTCGCCGCCGCCGTGCTCTTCGGGAGCGCCCAGGCTGGCAGGTTTGGTGTGTTCTTCGGTTGCTTGTACTCATCCACGTCAACCCACATCTCGGCAAAGCTGTAGAAATACCGGCCAAGTCCGAAGCACGAGCAGGCACGCTTGAAAGCCTGCGCCTCTGCGCTGGTCATTGCGTTTTCATCATCGGCCCACTCCTCGCCGCTACCGCTGTGGCTTCCGATTCCGGCGGTGGTCACGGTGCAGGTCACGAGCACCTTGCCCGTTTGGATGGGCTTGTCTTTCTTGAACCTCGTTATGGGCGAAATGGTATGGACGGTATACAGCCGCGTCCATCCCACTCGCGGTGAGCACATTGTTGAGGCGGTCCGTATAGGCCCGCGGGTCGGCATACGGCTGGACCCGGCCTTTCCGTCCGTCGCGGCTGGTTGCGCAGACGCGCCACTTTACGTCGTTCGGAGAGAATGGCTCTTCGAGACGCGACAACGTGGTCGCAACTTCTTGCGTATTTGCTTCCATGATTCACCTGCTTTTTGGGGATTTTGAAGGAAATGGCGACACACAGCGGCTCCGAAGAGCTGCGCCGTTATTTAGTTTTAGTTGTGCGCCATCATAGGGGGTTCGGGGTTACGCGCGCCGGCCAAATGTATGCGCGACATAGTTAAGAAGGTTCAAAAGGGCACATCTGAGTCCGTGATACCCAGTTCGCCGTAGTCCTCCGCAGCGTCACTTTGCCGCTTCGTCCGACTCTGAGAATCACGTCCGTTGCATGCCTCATGGCCTTTCGAACCTTCCACCGGCGACAACAAGCTGATGTCATTGATGACGATCTCGGTGCGATAAACCTTCTTGCCGGTGTCTTTGTCGTCCCAGGAGCGCGTTATGATTCGCCCTTCGACGTAGAGTTTGGAGCCTTTCTTCACGTAATCGCGAACAATCTCGGCACACCAAAGTCCGCCGCGAACTAGTTCGAGGAGTTCAGCTCAAAGGACTTTGCCGACAAGAGCGCATCTCCCGTGAGCAATTCGTTTCCGCCACTATCTACGATAGTGAAATGGGCTGTGCCTTCAAACCGGCCATCGCTGTCCAGCGTTATCGTTGCGTCGTCTCGTTCGATCGCGACCAGGTTGCCGTTCCCATCGTATTGATGGATCAGAAACGCATACTTGAAGTGGCCCGAGCTTGTCCGCTGCCAAACATCGTGGCCCGGTCCAAATGAATCGGTTGTAGGCGCCAAGGAATCGTCTTCGGTTTCTATCATCGCGCCTCGATCACTGTTCGCACCGGGGCGTACGTCACCAGCGCTTGCAGCGACGGAAACTGGACACCGGTTGGGGTTTCCGAGACAGTCACAACCCAGCTCCCAAGCAGCTGGCCCGATGTTTCATGGTTTTCCTGCGACGATGCCTGCTCAACCTGTGGCACATGGGCGGCAAAGATGGTGACATCATGCAACCCGAAACTAGCAAGCACTGCGGCGGTCAACACGGCGGCAAGTCGTATATGGCTTCGATTTATGGGAACTCTCCTCAAACGTGCAACTGCATGGTTGAGCCATCCAGTCATGTTCGGAAAGTAGAGATGTGCGCGGATTGTTGTCAGGGGGGTTGTCACCGATTCGTCATTTGTTCGTGGGATATCCAAATTGCTGTAAGAGAATAGCGCCCCGGTAGAGGGCGCTTTCCCGTTGAGAGCGAGCAATTATCTAGCTCAGGATTGGTGTCGGGCCTCATCCGCTTCCTCCGCAAGCTGGGCCATCACTCGGAAGAACTCCCGGTCCGGTTGACCGATAAATAGCCCATCATCCGTCAAAGCTTGGAGAGCGGCCCTCGCTCCAGAATTTTTGGTTGAGGTTGGGCGAATGATCGCAACCGGTGGGAATTTCTTGCTGAGAAAATGGGTGGGTTCTGGCATGATCAAGTTTGCCTGCAATGTGTCGCCTTTCAGAGATTCCGGATCGGTTTCTCCCTCGGCGGCGGAGAGCGTGGTGAACGTGACGGTCGCTCCCGTTCCACCAGGTCCATTGTCAATGTCGGTCAGCGGGAGCGCATTACCCGCCTTATCCTGCCAGGTTTGAAAGTGCATAGTCTCGCTGGGGCCGATGCTCAGCAGGACCCGCAGAACTTCCCGATTGGTCACATGTTGGGCAAGCGTGAGATAGAGGCTGGTGCCGCCCTGCTCAATAAACGCAAAGTGGAATCCTGCCGTAAAAGCAATTGCCTGGAGATGGGCGGTAATGCTCTTCGGATTGTCGGCGGGATTGGGGCTGAGCGAGCTGCCGGCAGTGTCGGCGTCGGTGCGTGGAATCGCCGTGTGCCGGCCAACATTCAGACTGGGAACCGCCTGAACGAACGGTGCGCCAGGATCGAAATCGGGGTTGGTGATGCTGCGGTAACGAGACCAGAAACTGGTGTCCACCGTGAGCTCCATGAGATTGGTGAGCCGCATCTTCCGGGTAGATCCCGTCGCCGTGCTGTCGGGGATGAGCGCAAAACGGCTGAGATCGACCGCCTCCGCACTCTTCGATTCCAAGTATGCTTTTAAGAAGGCCACGTGGCTGTTTTCGTCGTCGGTATTATCGTGGATGTATTGGGCCATGTCTCCATCGAGAATTTCGAGAGCGCCGGTGTAGAGCGGATTGCCCCCGTTGGCGCCGGGTACCTCTTTGTCCTGGGTTCCTCCGAGTTCGGAGTATTGCGTCCACAGATCGGCCTCGATCTGCTCGACGGCATTCAGGAATCTCAGAATTGCGATGTCGCCTTTTGTGAGATTGTCGCCATCTCCGTCTCCATCCTGGCCAAAGGCGCATAGTCCGCCGCCCAACAGGCCAGCTCCCATGGTCATCGCACCTGCCGCGATTCCAGTTTTTAAAAATGCGCGACGATTCGCGGATTTTTCGATCAAAGTTTTCGATTGTGCCATCACACTTCTCCTTTTGCCCAAATAATTGAGCCCGCAAAGAGCTGACCCTTGTGTGACACAGTAGGAGTGTTCCTCGTCGTGGTTGTCATCACGATGTCAAAAGAATGTCACTTTGCGGAAACTGTCGAGAGCAATTTTTGGGCACAATATCGTGGGCTCGGGAGTGTGCGGATTTCGGGGAGCATATATGGACCCGTCCGGTATGCAAGAGCTTTCCGCGATTCCGCAGTTGGAAAGAGACGCGCACATATATCCGGCCTGTCATCGAGCGGAAGGGTGTTCCGCTCTGGCCATAATGGAATCTGCGCTTCTTCTCCTCATCAGGTCATCGGCCTGGAATGGCCCTGCCCCCGTCAGGTTCTGAAGAAGCCGGTCTCACCGATTGCGCCATCGTTGGCGGCTCAAGCATCTCGTTGGAAAAGCTTAGACTGCAAATCTTGCCGACAGCTACGCTGCCGGACGATATACCTGGTCTCGCGCGATCAGCGACCAGACGATGCGTGCGTTCTTGTTGGCGACGGCGACACAGGCCTTGCTTGTTCCCAGACGCTGTTGCTTGTCCACGATCCAGAGGCTGCGCTTGTCGGTTTTGTTCTTCGCCCGGTAGACCACCGATCGTGCTCCGTGGATCAGCAGCGTTCTCAGGTATGGATCGCCTCGCTTGCTGATGCCCAGAAGCTTGATCTTTCCACCGCTGGAGTTTTGCCTGGGCACCAGGCCCAGCCAGGCGGCAAACTGCCGTCCGTTTTCAAATGACCGTCCGTTGCTGACAGCCGCGACGATCGCGGTCGCCGTCACTGGCCCTATGCCCTCTACGGCCCCGATACGCCGGCAGTCTTCATGATATTGAAAGGCGAGTTGGATCTGCCGGTCGGCGGCCTCGACCTTCTCCTCCAGTTGCGCCGGCTCTTCATAAAGCCCACGAAAAAGTTGACGGCCAAAGCCGGTGAGCTGGTTCTCGGCGTCTTCCAACACCGCTGGCAACCCGCTGCGCAGTTGCCCCACATGCTGCGGCAGCACGATCCCATACTCGGCTAATAGGCCCCGAATCTGGTTCACAAGCTGGGTACGGCAGGCGACCAGGCGCACGCGATGCAGGCACTGCAGATCCTGCTGTGCGACCGACTTCAGCGGGACAAAGCGCATGTTGGGCCTGGATACCGCTTCGCAGATCGCTTCCGCGTCGTTGGCGGCGTTCTTGTTCGACTTCACGTAGGGCTTCACAAACTGAGGGGCCATCAGCCGCACCGTGTGGCCGCACGCGATCAGCGTCCGCGCCCAATAATGAGCGCTACCGCTGGCTTCGATCCCTATCAGACACGGCTCCAACTCTGCGAAGAACCCTGCCACTTCGCTCCGCCTCAGCTTGCGCCGGAACACAACCTTCCCCGCTTTGTCCGCCCCGTGAACCTGGAAAACCTGCTTCGCAATGTCCAACCCTATCGTCGCTGCCTTCATGCCGATGCACCTCCTCCTCCGGCGAGATTACCAACTCGCTTATCAAAGGACGGGTCCATCCCATTAGGTCAGATTGGCGCGGCGGTACTTCGGCGTGTGGATCTTGACGGTACGCACCACTCATAACTTCCTGGTCACAGTATCCAGGTCCAGCCATTTGAAGGCCAGTCCTTCTGGACGAATCGAAGTTACAGCTACCAGGTAGACTAGTCTATACGCGACTACCTTTTCCAGCTACGGGATGTTGCCGCAGTCCTGAAATCTGCCACGCGATATGCCAGAGAAACGCAGGATTGTTACGGAGGTAGCGCCGCCACAGATGTCGCGGGTCCTGCATAAGCCGATGCAGCCATTGCAGCCCGGCGCGCTTGATCCACTTGGAGCAATCGCGAATGTGCCCAGTGTGATAATCGAAGGCTGCTCCTACGCCCACCAACAATGGCGTCTGAAGGCGATTGACGTATTGCGCCATGAATTGCTCTTGTTTCGGCGTGCTTAATCCCACCCAGAGGATGTGCGGCCTCGATTCCCGCACCTGGGCCAAAATCTCGTCTTCCTCTTCCGGAGTCAGGTTTCTGAAAGGGGGCGTATATGTCCCGACCACCAGCAGGCCCGGGAATTTTCGCTGTAATATTTCGCTCAGTAGTTCCGCCACGCCGGGCTTGCCGCCGTATAGAAAGTTGCGGTAGCCGCGCTCGACCGAAAGCCGGCACATGGCCGTCATGAAGTCCGGTCCAAAGACCCGATCCATCTCCCGGAAGCCCTGAAAATGGCCGATCCACGACATCGGCATTCCGTCCGGAGCATTGATCAATGCGTGATTCAGGATTTGGCGAAGCTCGGAATCCGCCTGTGCTTCCATCACTCCATGCACGCCGGTGAGACAGATGTAACCGGGGCTCCCAGCCGCAACCCATTGGTCGGCCAGCTCGACTGCGCGCTTCATATTGATGGCGGAGACCTTTACACTCAGCACATCGGCGTACGCATTTTGAAAATCGCTCATACTCCTCCGCTCATCGCGAAGATCAGGGTGTGGATCAGAACGGCCATATCCATAAAGAAGGTGCGGTTGCGAATGTAGTAAAGGTCGTACTCGATGTTCTCGTGGATCGGGAGAGATCTGTCGGCGCTCAGTTGCCACAGGCCTGTAATCCCGGGAATCACCTGAAGTCTCTGCCGATGCCGGGAGTTATAGTGCTGCACGATGAAAGGCATCTCCGGCCGCGGTCCCACCAGCGACATATTTCCCAGGAAGACGTTCATCAGTTGGGGTAGTTCGTCCAGGCTGATTCGTCTGAGAACCCTTCCTATCCTGGTGATTCGCGGATCATACGATTGAGTCGGAGAGACGTCATACTTCGGTGCGTTCGTATACATCGAACGGAACTTGTACATATCGAAGATCTCTCCATTCCGGCCCACTCTTTTCTGAACGAAAAGCGCGGGTCCGGGCGAGTCCAGCCATATCAGAAGTGCAATCAGAAACAGCAGAGGAGAAAACAGTGCCAGCAGAAGAGAGGACACGATCAGGTCCGCCATGCGCTTGGCGACCGCATAGTGCCAGGGTGCGACCGGCTCAATTGCGGAACTCAGCAGCAGGCCATCGATGTCAGTCGGTTCCGTCCACTGCGGCTCCTGCAGGGGGGAACCGAGAAGAAACGCGATCCGCAGTCCGGCCTGCTTCGCGGCATCCGCGGCCGCAATCAGCTTTTCCGTGGAGAGATTTGGGATTGCCACCAACAGCATGTTGCACTGGCAGGCCTTCAACAGTGCTGGTGTAACCGGTCCACGTTGCACCGGAACCGAACGTTCGCGCCGGTATCCCATCTCGAACATGTAGTCTCCGGCAAGCGCTGGATACTCGTCGATCACCGCCACCGGACGGAGCCCAAGCCGGGATGAATAAAGAAGGGTCGACACAATGCGCTTTGCTGTGTCACCCGCGCCATAAACAACTACGCGGTCGATGCCGTACTCCCGGACATGCAGAATCCGGATGATTGAGGAAAATATCTGTTTCTGGAAGATCAGCAGAAGCGGAATCAGAACGAGAGCAATCGGAAATATCGCACGGGAAAAGTTCAGCTTCAAAAGGAAGCTGAATGGCAGCAGGAGGAGCAGCGACTGAGCGGGAATCCGAATTGCGCGTTCCGTCTCCCGAATCTGGAGCAAGCTGCCGCCGCCGCGATACGCGCCATCCCTTTGCAGCAGGAGCACTACAAATAGACCGAACACGATGCTTACGGCTGCCACCTCCCGCACCGGATATTGAATCTGCCTGCCGATATGCAGTGACAGGTAAAGAAAGTAAGTCGCAAATATGCCGGCGGCACAGGTGAGAAAATCCGCCGATACCTCACAGAGGGTTATCGCGCTCCGGAACCGTTCTCTGGAGAGCGCCTGCCGCCCCTTGCGGGAGGGTGCGAGAGTCTCGCTATAGAGGCTCGACGCGAAGGATTCAGGTGCGGCCATATTCATCCCCTCTGCGCTGGAATGCAGCGCGGATTTCGGTTGCGCTCATAGAGACTGCCTTTCTGACGCTGCTGCGTGGAGCGGAGCGGAAAATTCGGCGTTCTGAAGTAGCCCGGCGGACGCTACGAGCCTGCGATAGAGGCCGATGTACTGCTTCGCGAGCAGCGAAGAAGAAAACTGTGGGAGTACGATGGGCGCTTTCGCCGGCTCCTGGAGCGTTGTGGCAATGGCTTCCGCAAGCGTCTGCTCCGCGTTCTTCCGCAACGCTACGAACCGACATTGCCCATCCCCTACTTCGCGATGAGCCGGTATATCCGAACAGATGACGCGGCAGCCGGTGAGCAGGGCTTCGGCAACGGGCAAGCCGAAGCCCTCCGTCATGGAGGGAGCAACAAGCGCCTCGCACCGCGCGTAACACCACTGCAACTCGGGTTCCGACAGTCCTTCGAGAAAATGAATGTTCCGTTCAAGGCTGCGGCTGGACACCAGCCGATGGATCCTGCGGGTTTCAGGTCCAGCGATGCCAATGACGACCAGCTTCATACGCGGATTGACCTGTCCGAAGCGCAACAAGCGATCGAAGGTCCGGATCAGCAGCGGGATGTTCTTGTTACGGCGATGCTGCGCAACACAGAGCAGGAAAGGCTCACCCTGCCAGCCAGGAATTGGAGACTCTTCGGCACAGAGCGGCTCGGCTTCGACGCAGTTGTAGATTCGGACGGCCTTTCGGCACGTAGCAGCCGGCGCATACTGCCTTAGCCGAGCACTCGTGGCTTCGGAGACGCAGGCAATCGCGTTGATATTGCGAAGGCATTGCCGCAGAACCAGGCGATTGAAGATGAACTTTTGGAAGCCAAAATTCAATGGAATTTCATAGGGGTATAGATCATGCAGTGTCACGACTGTTGGACAAGTAAACGGCGCGGCGTTTACGGGCATGGGGTAGGACAGATGGACAACATCGGCGTGGAGAGAAGCAGCCAGCGCGGGAAGCTGCCGGTAGTACCAGAGATTTCGGCTGAGTGAGCTCTGTTTCATCTCGGCGATGTGAATGACAAGTCGAGCGTCTGGATTGAGACCTGCAGCCTGTACGAGTTCGCGCTGCCATGGCGCGACGACGAGATGCACAACGGAAATTTCCGGCTGCCGCAAAAGGCATCGCACAACATTGAAGGCGTGGCGCTGCAACCCGGAGATATGGGACGAGAAAGAAGCGGCAGCGATCAGAATTTTCATGCTTGTTCCATAAATGTTCGGACCTATCGAGTTGTCATCCTGACCCTGAACGTGTTGATGGGGAAGGAGCTCGCGTTGTGCCGGCAAACCGCTAGGTTCCTCGACTTCGCTACGCTCCGCTCGGAATGACAATGTATTGCTGCGTTCCGCTTCGAATGACAATGTGTTTATGAAACGAGTTCTCACGGTTTCGATCCCTTCTGAAGTTCGCAAGAAATCACCGTGGGCAAAAGGAACGGCGTTGTCATGGCGCACCTCGCCAGGATGAAAAAATCGCGTGACTCCGCCTGCGCAATACCGGGAGAACTTCAGCCGCAAGCATTTTTCGTGGATCGCGCGGATCGAACTTCGACCAGTGATCTCGCACCAGGATCAGGGCCGCCGCTACAGCGAATGAGAGAAACGTCAGCGCCAGGGTGAGCAGCAGACGATGAGGGAACGACTTCTTCTCGGGTATTCCTGGAGGGTCGATCACGCTGACAACGGGAACGTCTTTCGCCTCCTCGATGCGGGCCAGCTCGTATTGCTGCGTGAGAAGCTCATAGACCGTCTCCTGGACTCGCACCTGGCGGTAAAGATCGGCATACGGGACCGCGAGCCGTGGAAGCTGCCGCAATGGAGGATAGAGTTCGCCCTTGTCATTCGCGTCCGATGCCGCATTGTCTTCACCGGCGGCTTCCGGGGCCAAGGGGGCGGACGAACCGGTCATTTTTTCGAGATCGCGTTGCAGACTCGCGATGCGTGCTTCTGTTTCGCGGACGCGCACATTTCCATCGCCGTAAATTTGGCGGAGCGATTGAAGTCCAGACTGTGCGACCAGCAGCTCTCCCTGCACGCGTGCGCCCGCATCCACCATCGCGCGAGTCTGCTCTTTGATATCGACGGTGCTGTTTCTGCTCGAAAACTCGCTCAATTGAAGCTGCGCGTGTTCGAGGTCCGCCTGGACGGAATGAAGGCGGCGCTCGATGAAAATGCGTTCTCGATGAGCGGCCGAGGTGTTAGTCTGCGTAACCAACTTGTTCAGCTCGTCAAGATATCCCTGGGCCAGATCGCGCGCCCGCAGGGGACCTTCATCCTCCACCGCAATCGTGATGACGCCGCTTTTCTTGTCCTCCGTGATGCTTGTACGGTGCGCGAGGTGCTTGGCCGTATCGATGCGATAGCGCTTGCGATACACATGTTGCAGATTGAAGCGGTCGATGAGATGGCCGCTTACGGTGCTGCTGTGCAGCAGGTTGACGAAGAGCGCGGTGGTGGTGTGTCCGCCCAGTAGACTGCCTGCGAGGCTACCTAACCCTCCGAGGCTTCCGCTGTGCGAAGCCAGAGCGGCGAGCATCATCGCCCCGGAACTCTGTTGATCGGGCGGCATAATGCTGGCGACGGACTTATAGCGTTTCGGAATGACGAACGCGATGCAGAGACTCACGATGAAGGCGATTGCCGTCACTCGCGCAAGCCTGCGGCGATGACTCCAAAGCAGTGCCGCGCGCACAGCCCAGTGCGCCTGTTGAGCTGCTGACGTTTGCTCATTCTCATCGAGTGTTGCGAGGACGGATGGATGGATCATTGTTTCGTCCTCGGTTTCTCCCTCGCGAGCGGCTTGTAGGAAATCAACATGGCTCTAGATGTGCGCCACCGCGGCGGTGATGGCAATGGACGAAGCAAGCTGCGCGGTCGTCAGCAGATTTCGCCACAGCAGGGAAGACCCGATGATTTTCTGTGGCACTACGACAACGTCACCCGGATCGAGTTTGGTCGAAAGCACGTTGGGATCGAACCATCCCCCCGAATGGCGGCCAACGACGGAGCCATTGGCGCGAATGATGAAGACTTCCTTGCGATTCGCGGTTGAGTTCGTTCCTCCCGCGTGACTCAGATACCAGCCCGCGGTTTTTCCCGGTGCAAATGTGAGCGCCGTTGCGTTGTAGACCTGACCGGTCACGAGCACAAAACCGGGCCGCTTCGGAATGGTCAGCACATCGCCGCGGCGCAGCTCGATGTCCGCGGGCGTGTTGGCCCAGCTATCGATGTCGGCGCTGATGTGGATGACCATGCGGCCGGTCGGAGGATGGCTCTTCAAGTCTGAAAGCACCTCATCCTCCTGGGCTTTGATAAGCTGCAACGTCGCGCCGGTATCTCCTCCCAGATTGGGCGAGAGGCGCGCGGATGCCGAGTTTGCCTCGATCTGACGAATCAACTGCTCGCGGCTTTTCTGTTCGAGATCGCGAACTTGTTGCCGAACCAGCACCGCGCCCCTGGGATAGGCGGCGGGAAGAAAGCCTCCGGCCCGGCGCAAAACGGAGCTGAGGCGTTCGCCGTCGTGGAAGCCGTAGCTCCCTGGGAATTCGACCTGACCTTCAATCGTGATCGATTCGCCGATGTCGTTCCATCCGGTGATCTGATGGATGGTCAGGATGTCGCCCGGTTTGAGAAGAACGTCCGCGTTGGAGTCCGTTCCAGCGACAACGGTTCCAATATTCACCGTCGCGAGACTTTCGACAATCCGATTGCCATTTGTCACGTCATAGCTGGTCAGGTCGGCCCGTTCGAGCAGAGCGTCGCGTTTGAAACCTCCCGCCATGTGTACCAGTTGCGCGGTGGTCATGCCTTTCGACAGCGGATAATTGCCCGGACGCTGCACCTCGCCGAGAATTGTGACTTTCGGCGCATCCATTTCATAACGTCCGAAGATGCGGATGGTGTCGAATGGCTGGAGATCGAGGTTGGCGTTTCCGATGAGCACGTCGGGCACATCGAAGCCGATGGTTTCCGCATGGAGATCCGGGGGAACGAGACGGACAATTTCTCCGTGGGCGGCGGGCTCGGGCAGCAAGTCCCGATAGCTGTGCAGCACATCGCTGAGGCGCATGCCGTCTCTATAAGGCAATCGGCCTGGACGAACGACATGGCCTTCGAGATAAAGGGCGCGTTCGCTGTACGGCAGGATCGGCTCAACACGAATGCGATCTCCATCCCGCACCTGAAAAGCAGCGATAGCGTCTCGGTCTGCGTGCGGATTTTGTTTGTCCGCGACAGGCAGTGTAAGTGTCTCGCGCTGACGGTTGGCATCGATGCGTTCAATCGTTATGTGGTCAAGCGAAGCCGCAGCGGTAAAGCCACCGGCATCGTCGATGACTGTAGCGAGTGTCGTTTCGCCGGCTTTCAGTTCATAGATCGCCGGACGTTTGACTGCGCCGGAGACAGCAACCTGTGGACCCGCGGGAGGCACCAGCAGAGTGTCTCCGCTTTCAAAGCGAGCACTGCCGTTACGAACTCCATGAAGCAAAAAGTCGTAGAGATCGACATCCTCGACATGTTGTTGTCCGCGATAGTGGCGCGCTGTGCGGAGCGAGCCAACCGATGTGGGACCGCCGGCGGCGTACAGTGCGCTCAGAGGAGTTGCCAGCGAGCTGATGTCGTAACCGCCCGGACGCTGCACGTCGCCGACTACGTACACACGCACCGAGCGCAGTTTCGAGACCGTGACTGCGACCTGCGCATTGCGGTATTGCTGTTTGAGCGCCGCTGCGATCAGACTTTGCGCTTGCTCCAGGGGAAGTCCCGCAACCTGAAGTGATCCCGCTTCGGGCAAAAGGATGCGGCCGTCGCGGCCGACAACCCGGAGGATGCTCTCTGTGACGCCACCCCACATGTTGATCGTGAGTGTGTCCCCCGAACCGACAATGTAATCCGGTCCCAGCGGCACGTCGAGCGGAGTGTCGCGGCCCGATATTCCGCGGGCTACATAAACATCGCGGTTCACGAAAACTTCGGAGCCGAAACGCTTTAGCCGCGGCGTCCGGTCGGGAATTTGCGTGTACAGATCGCGCATCGATCGCAGGTTGTAGGGCGCTGGCTTCCGAAGGACCTTCGGTAAATCGGTCGATGCGTTGCCCTCTTCATGGCGTCTGCTTTCCCTAAAATTTTGGCGGTTGCCGGTAGAACTCATCGATCGAGTTGAAGATCGAGTCGAAGTTTCCGGCATGCCGCTATCTGTGCGCGATCCTGCCGCATTTCCTTCGGATTCCGTAACAAGTCTGCCTGCGTTTGTGCCACCCGGCTGCATGAGAGCGCCTTGCGTGGACGACAAACCAGTGTCCTCACTTCCATTACTGACGCTGGACGCCGCGGTTTGGAGGTCGTTGTCGGATATATATCCGCGCGCGCGGAGAAAAGTTGTGATGTTTGCGCGAAGGTCGGCGTTGGTGGCGATCTGGTCATAGAGCATCTCATCGGAGATGTCGTTCGCATCGATCTGCTTGCCTTGTTCCTGCATGCGATCGGCAACCTGAGACTTCAACTCCACCATCAGATCGGGATTCTGTTGCAGAAGGGAAATAATTTGGTCGGAGGAGAGGGATCTCGAAGTTGCCAAGCCGCTGGTGTTTGTCAGGCTGCCACCGTCGTCTCTGGAATTTTCGGTATCATCCGTCGTTATTGCTGCGTTGCTGCCTTCGTTTCTGGAGGGCTGGGCTGTATTCTGCGTTGACGTGGACGCAAACGGCGCTTGCCCGTTCGCGGAGGCTTCCGTGATGAAGGAGAACATCAGCATCGATGCCGCTGCGAATAAGGCCACTTGTGACATGCGAATGCAATAGACTCTCACGTGCGAACGTTGACAGCGAGTCATATTGATTGCACCGGCGAAAGTGGAAGGCTGTGTCATGGGCGTTCGCTTTATACCTTGAACGTAAAGAACCTGAACGGCGGACGTGTCATGCGTTCGTCAGTGAATTGTCATTCCTTTGTTGTGTGTTGAAGAGGCCGCTAAAAATGATTGTTGTCGTCCTGAGCCCGTTCGGCTGCGCTCAGGGTAAACTCCACAAAGTGGAGCGAAGGATCTTGCCGTTTTTGGCAAACCGCGAGGTCCTTCGCCTACGGCTCAGGATGACAAACTATTCGTTGCGAGGATGTCCACAAAGCTAATCGGTGTCCGAGCTGTTTCTGTAGGGCAACGGCGGCGGTCGACAAGCTCAGCAATGCTCAACATAACTAAGTCATGCCTTCTCGCAAACTGGTCTACGTCATCCCCTTTCGCCATGGTTCCGTCCGGATTTGTAATCTCGCAAAGAACGGCGGCGGGCTTCATTCCCGCTATCCTCGCCAAATCCACGGATCCTTCCGTATGCCCTTGTCGAGCCAATACGCCGCCAGGGGCCGCTCGCAGCGGAAAGACGTGGCCGGGGCGGACCAGGTCGCGAGGTTGAGCATCGGCCGCTATCGCGGCGCGGATCGTCGTTACCCTGTCTTGCGCCGAAACTCCGGTTGTGACTCCCTCGCGTGCGTCGATCGTGACCGTGAAGCCGGTCTGGAAACAGCTCTCATTGTTCGAAACCATCTGTGGCAGTTCCAGCCGAGCGAGCGTGTCTTCGGTTAAGCACAGACACACGATCCCACTGCATTCACGAATGAGAAGAGCCATGGTTGGGGTGGAAATCGTCTCAGCGGCAACGACCAGGTCGGCTTCGTTTTCGCGGTCGAAATCGTCCACAAGGATGACAGGACGCCCCAGGCGCATGTCATCCAGGGCTCGATGAAGTCTCTCTTCGAAAGGAAATTCCGCAGACTGAAGTGTGGGCTGGAGTGTTGCGGCAACGGAAGGGAATAACAACATGGACGGACCTCGTTGTCCCGACTCTACCCGGCCTTCCATTGCGGATTGTCATGTCAAAGTAAAGCGATTGTCATTGCTTTGTTAGGGCATGTTCACATTCGGGTAGACCCCGGACTTCAGTCTTCCAGGTAGCGGAGTCGTTTGCGCGCGAGGTGATGAAGAAAGTTCCCTGAGCCATGCGATCCTCCTATGGATCGGGCGTCGGCAGTGTACCTCAGCGCCTGAAGGCGCGCCCCGGATTCGGACTCGGTTCCCCGGACTGAAGTCCGGGTCTACCTGCAACAGTCCAGGTCTACCCGCAACCTGTCCGGATCAAAATATTTGCTGTAAGTGACAATCAAGTGACAAAGAGCAGACGATCCAGAGACACATCGGGCAGAGTATTTCGCTACTGTGGCTCTTATGTCGCGTCCGATATTGAGCTTTACTTTCTCAAAAATGGCACGGTCCGCGAAGTTTGCCGCCTTCGCTCTAGCCCTGCTCTGCGCGGTCCGGTATGGGAACGCACAAAATGCGCCGCTGCTCTCCGGAGGCGTCGGATTTTTTACCAGCACCAATGGGGGCAACACGAGTTACATGCCGACCATTCAACCGCTGCTGGCAGCGCCGATCGGCAATCGCTTTCTCATCGAATCGCGGGCCATCCTGCTTGAGAACTTTTTCCCCAAAGGCAACGGCCAGCCTGGCTACGATCACAATCGTTTCATCGGCCTTGCGTATCTTGAAGGGGATTACTTCGCATCGCCGCATGTCACCGTTGTCGGCGGCAGTTTTCTGCTTCCCTTCGGCGCATACAATGAGCGGCTGACGCCCATCTGGATCGGGAATTTCCAGGATGGTCCGCTGATTTCCAGCCTGGGAACAATGTCTACCGGCACCGGACTCGGCGGAATGCTGCGCGGGTCCGCCATCTCAACGCCCAAATACTCCATCGATTACGCGACGTGGTTCTCCGCCCGCAGCGCAAATGAGCAGTTCAACTCGAAGCGCTCCTCCGGCATTCGGACCAGTCTGTACCTGCCCCCCAGCCGCCTGGAAATAGGTCTTTCGTACGATAGATTGCTGCAGGGACCGCAGGGAACGCGAGGAGAGAACTTCTATGGCATGCACGTCTGGTGGGAGCCTAAGGATACGGCCTTTCGCCTGCGCTCCGAGTTTGCGCGCGGTCATCACGCGCAGGGCTACTGGATTGAGGCCGACTACCGCAGTCAGGCGTTTGGCGGCCTGGATAGCTGGATCGGGCGCTTCGAGCCTGTATTCCGCATGCAGCAGACCTTCCGCCGCGACACCATCGCCAGCGACGGTCTTCCACTTGCAAACACCCAGCGCGCCGACTTCGGATTCGACTACAACCTGCCGCACAACACGAGAATCCTTACTAGCTACTCGCGGCAGTTCTCTTCCTCCGGCAATGAAAATATCTGGGAGACGGGAATCGTCTATCGATTTCTCTTCCCAGCCTGGAAAGGAAAATCACAGTGAGCCCAAAAAATCTTCTTGCCTCTACCATCGTCCTAGGTGCGTTTTTCGCGCCTCTGTTGGCTACGTCACAGGCTGCGCCGAAAGTTGCGAAGACTGCCAAAAAGCAGACAGCCGCTACGCACAGATCTCAATCTTCGGATGAAGGGCAACGCGTCTTCGAGCAGAACTGCTCACGCTGCCACACGGCTCCGCAAGGTTTCTCGCCACGCATCTCCGGCACGATCGTGCATCACATGCGCGTGCGCGCATCGCTCAGCCAGCACGATCAAGAAGAGCTGCTCCGGTTCTTCAACCCATAAATGAATCCGGCTGCTAGTGGGGTGAGTCAGAAGTTCGTTTACGCAAACGTCAGCATTTGTCCCGCTGCAAGCCGAGGGAAACGCAGGTCCCTCAACTTCGCTGCGCTTCGCTCGGGATGACAGAATTATGCCGCGAATTAACGACTCAGGATGATTTCGTACGCGGCCGTCAGAGTTTCATGCCGGCGGCCACATGCGAGGCCTCAATAGAACATGAGTGGAGATCCAGGAAGCTTCCGGTTCTTCGATTAAATGACCTTCCTGAAGCCAAAATACACGCTGATCACAAAACTGCTTGTGAACGCGATGAGTTGCAAGCACAACAGCAATCCCGGCGTTTCCCAAGTTCCTGAGAATCTGTCCTTCATTCTCTTCATCCAATGCTGAAGTCGCTTCGTCCAACAGAAGCAGCGTGGCGCCGCGAAGAATCGCTCGAGCCAGGCCCAGCCTCTGCCGTTGTCCTCCGGAAAACAGAATTCCGTTATCGCCGACGCCGGTCTCGAGGCCAAGTGGCTGCGCGGCTACAAATTCGTCCAGCTTGGCGGCGGCCAACGCGTTCATCAACTCCGCGTCGCTCTTCTCCGGGAGTTCGAAGAGCAGGTTATTCCGTATCGAATCGTCGAGAAGGGCAATCTCCTGCGGTACGTATGCGATGCTTGCGCGATCCACACGCACAACGCCGGTTGCGGATTGGGAGACTCCGGCAATCAGGTTCAGGAGTGAGCTTTTGCCGCTGCCGGAGACGCCGCGAAGCACGATGCTCTCCCCGTTGCGCAAACGAAGATTCACGTTCTGCAGGATTGGCAAGCCTTCATCGAACGAAAAGCTCACTTGTTCGAGTTCGAGGACGAAACCCGCGGCAGGTAGTTGCATCGCCCGTACAGGCGCGCGGTGCAGAAGACACTCTCGCAGTTCGAGATCGACAATCCGAACGTTCTCGTAAGAACTCTCCATCTGACCGGCGATGAACGATATTTGGCTGATGAGAGGAAGCAGGCGCCGAGAGATCACGAAGTAGAACACGAGAAGCGATAGCAACTGACGTACGTCTCCATGCCGCAGTTGAACGGCGACAACAATGCAGAGAAAAAGCAGCACCACGCCCTGATCGGACAGGATTCGCGCAACCTGCGGAAGAAAAGCGACACGCCGATTGCTTGCGGCCAGAAATCCAGACTGCTCACCAATCCGAGCATGAAAGAAATCCTGATTCCCGTAGGTGCGAATCTCTTTCCCGGAGGTGAACATGTCCGCCAAACTTCTCTGGAGCATGCGCAGAAACTGCTCGCGCTTCGAGGCGGCCAATTGAAGCTGTTTGCGAATCAGGAATCGATGGACTCCATAGAACACGAGGACAGTAGATCCCAGTCCGCACGCCACCGCTGGGCTTTTATACACAAGAGCGAATGTCATCGCTATGACGACAGCCACGGCCGCGATCATTTCAATGCAGTGATGATAAAAATTGGCGGCTTCGCGCGCCGTGGAAATTGCATGGTTCAATAGTTCACTGCGATTGCGCTCGACGAACCGGCTCCAACGCATTTCGCTATAGCCATGTGTGAGCCGAAGAAGAAAATCCCTATAGAGATTTTGAATATGGCCGACGACGGAGTGCGTCGAAAACAGGTCCAACGAGCCTCGAAGAACAACCAGACCCAACGTGACCAACGCCGCCGAGAGAGTTGTCCCTGGTATCCACCAGAAGTGATGGGAGGGCGATCCGCCTTGCAACAGCAAAAACAAAAGATACATCGCGCCGGCAAGCATCAGATCGCAGATGCCTACAGCAGTCCTCTCCACAATCAGCCATGCGAACGAAAGGCGCTGTCCAATTCCAAGCAGCCGAACCGCTGAACGAAGACCCCCGACAAAACTAAAGGGCTGTCTCAGGTCCGCTACATCGGCGGGACACATAGGCGATCGGATCGACATGAACTGAAGCTATCAATGTGCGGACTCCGGAGTTGTCAGGGATAGGTCGCCAAAATGTAAGCGAATTGTAATCGGACGGTCTCCGCTGGTTACGACAAGATCATGACAATTGATTAACCGATGCATGACAAGTCGTCTGCGCGCGATCGCTAGATTGGGACAGAAGGAGAGAGTCTATGAAGTCTTTGAAGAAGAAGTTTATGCCGATGATTCTGCTGGTTGCGGTTCTGACTGTGACGCTGTCTTCCACCTCGATGGTCTGGGCTCAGGCCGCGCCCCGGACAATCGAAATTACCATCAAGCGGTTTTCATACGACCCAGGTGAGATCACCTTGAAAAACGGAGAGCCGGTGGTGCTGGTGTTAAAAAGCGCGGACGTTGCACACGGGCTGCGCATTCGTGAGCTGAACGTCAACATCAAAGTAAAGGCGGGCGGTACGGCCCAGGTGCAATTTACGCCGGGAAAGACAGGGGATTTCGTCGGTCACTGCTCCGTCTTCTGCGGTTCGGGTCATGGCAGGTTGATATTGAAATTTCACGTGGTGGATTAGAGATGCGATCCCTTATCGTCGCGACTGCCGCAATCTTCATTGTGGAACTGGCCGGCTGTAAGGCCAGTCCTCCGGGAAAGCTGGAGACAAAAATCATAACGTCCGCTGAACATCATTTCTTGATTGGCAACAAGAAGCAGAAGAACCCCTTGCCTGATACGCCGCAGACATGGGCTGACGGCAAGGAGGCGTTCTCGCATTACTGTGTTGCCTGCCACGGCATGGATGGGCGGGGCACTGGAGTTCCTTTCATCGATCACATTTCGCCGCCGATCCCGTCGCTGGCGTCCCCGGACGCGCAGCGATTTACGGACGGCCAACTGAAATGGATCCTCGATTATGGAATTCAGCCCTCCGGAATGCCTGGCTCCAAGGGAACACTGAGCGACGATGAGCTCTGGTCGATCGTGGTGTTTCTGCGCCATCTGCCTCCGGCCGGCAGCCAGGGCATTCCAGATATGTATACCCACTGAGCGGGTTGGAGGTACGGAAGGTTGCCAGTCCGTGAGGAGCTATGAGTTCAAACACCGGTATAGAAGGAGCGGAGAATTTCAGACCGCCGGAGGCGACGGGTCTGGCGTTTGTTGTCGGTTTTTATTTTTCCTTCCGTATTGCCGTTGAGCTTTTCTCGGTGCGTGTCCTCGGTACCGATCCACGCACAGGCGCTGAGATAACTCTCGCCCTGGATTTGCTGCTGCTTCTTGTCGTCTGCTTTCATTCGCTCGGATATGCCAACCGCACGTTCGGTTTCATGCTGCGGCTGTCGAGTATGCGGTGGGTGCTTGTCTTCCTTATCTTTTCCTGTTGCAGCCTGGTATGGAGCGGCACCGTGTCGCTGGCGACGTCCATCGCTTACTGGTGCGGGATGGCCGCCGATGTTGCAATCGTGGTCCTGCTGCTTCGCGCCGGATCGGTGACATGCGTCTCTCATTCTCTGATGAAGGGTTTTATCGTGAGCGCTTGCTGCATTGCACTGATTGCATGGATCATGCCCGCTCAATCCGATCTGCGTCTTGGAGATGAAGAGTTTTTCAATACGAATCAAATCGGCAATCTTTGCGCATTTGCCATCTTCCTGGCCCAATATCTCATGCGCCGCAAAGAAGGGAAGTGGGGACTCGCTATCCTTTTCCTGGCGCTGACGCTTCTCCGCAGTCTCAGTAAGACGACGCTTGTTGCCTTCCTGTTGAGCGAGAGCTTTCTCCTAATTCAGGACAGATCGATAAGCCGGAAGACCAAAATACTCCTTACTACCGCGGTGGTCCTGATCATCCTCGTCTTCTGGGGTTTGTTCGAAGCGTATTACGACATCTATACCACTGCAGGAAACCAGGCGGAAACCCTGACGGGACGCACCGCAATCTGGGCCTACGTACTAAATGCAGCGCTTGAACGGCCGTGGATCGGGCACGGATTTGATGCCATGTGGAAGGTCATTCCTCCCTTCGGTTCCGATCAGTTCGAGGCGAGGCACGCGGAAAACGAGCTGCTGCAGCAGTTCTATGCCTACGGAGTGGCGGGCATCTGCATGCTGGTCGGCTTATATGGCAGTCTCTATCGGCAGATCCGCAGACTTCCGCGAAGCCCTCTCAAGCTGGTCTTCCTCAGCCTCTTGCTCTTCGTGGTCATACGGGGTCTGGCTGAGGCTGAACCCTTCGATCTCTTGCTGCCGTTGTGGTCAATTGTCCTGATCAGTTTGCTTGTAGAACGTGCAAGCGCCATGGACAACGATGCGATCGCCGCTTTGTACACCTGCCGAACTGCACCGCCGAAGCTTGATTCCTCAGCGCCTGAAGGCGTGGTCTAGCGGCATCTGGTCCCCGGACTAAAGTCCGGGGTCTACCCAAGAATCTGGGGTCTACCCAAGTGTCTCGGGTCCACCCAAGTGTCTCGGGTCTACCCAAAAGTCTGAGGTCTGCCCAAGAGTCTGGGGTCTACCCAAGAGTCTGGGGTCTACCCAAGAGTCCGGGTCTACCCGAGTGTTACACGCCTTAATTCATGTTTATAAGTTGGGATCTGTTATGTGGGGAAACGGAACTTCGTTGGAGAGTGTTGTGGAAAGCCAACCGGTGAGAATTGCCGTTATCGGCGCGGGGTATGTCGGACTTGTGGTCGCCGCGTGCTTTGCGGAGATCGGGCATACGGTAGTTTCCGTTGATAAAGATGCGGCGAAGATCGCTGAGCTGAGATTGGGAAAAGTTCCCATTCATGAGCACTTGCTGCCTGAGTTATTGCAGCGGCATTGCCCTTCCCGTCTCTCATTTACAACATCTTTGAGCGATGCCGTTCGTCAATCCGAAGCGATCTTCATCGCCGTCGGGACGCCAGCGCTTGAAAATGGAGAAGCCGACATCTCTTCCGTTGAGGAGGCTGCCGCCGAAATAGCCAATTTTGTAAACGGATATAAGGTCATTGTTGAGAAAAGCACAGTCCCGGTTTCTACCAGCGATTCCATTACTGCAGTATTGCTGCGGAATGGCGTCCCGCAAGATAGGTTCGAAGTCGTATCGAATCCAGAATTTCTGCGCGAAGGGGCGGGAGTTACAGATTTCCTGCATCCCGACCGGATCATCGTCGGAACCGCAAGCGAAGTTGCCTATAAACTTCTGGAACGAATCTACCGTCCGCTGACTTCCGGCCAATACTACAAGTCGCTTTTCAGTGTCGAAGGCGGAAGGTCCGCCTCCTGTCCCGCGCCGTTGCTTAGAACAAGTGCAAAAAGCGCTGAGTTGATCAAGCATGCGTCGAATGCATTTCTTGCGACGAAAATCAGTTTTATCAATTCGATTGCGAATATTTGCGACAATGTGCAGGCCGACATATCGGAGGTTGCGCAAGGCATGGGTATGGATCAACGGATCGGTCCTCGCTTCCTCGCGGCGGGCGTAGGTTACGGGGGTTCATGTTTTCCGAAAGATATTAAATCCCTTCGCGCAATCAGCAACAGGGCCGGGGTGGACTTCAAGCTTCTGGATGAGGTCGAGCGCATCAACGAACTCCAGCAAGCAAACTTTCTGCATAAGATTCGATTTACATTAGGGCAACTGCGGGGCAAGAGGCTGGGTGTTCTTGGATTGTCGTTCAAGGGGGGGACGGACGACGTGCGGGAATCGCCCGCCATTCATGTGGTGCGCGCATTGATCGCCGATGGATGCATTATCACCGCATATGATCCGGCGGCGATGAGAAATGCGCAAGCAGTATTGCCGGAGGGCGCTGTTGCCTTTGCCGAGAATGCATATCAGGCCATGGATGGCGCGGATGCTCTGGTGGTGCTTACGGACTGGGCGGAATTTTCTCAGTTGGATATGTTTGAGATCGAGCAGAGGCTTGGCCGTCCAGTCGTTCTTGACGGACGCAACATGTTTGATAGCGGTGCAATGAAAGAAATGGGGTTGACCTATATCTGTGTTGGCCGCCCGATGGATGGGATTCCTCCTGCCCAAAAGGTGTTCTCAGCCGGGAAGAGAAGGAAGAGGGCGCTTGTAACCGGCGCAGCGGGATTCCTCGGGTCGCACATGGTCGATGCGCTTCTGGCCGAGGGCTATTCCGTGCTTGGAGTCGATAACTTCCTGACGGGCCGAGTGAGGAACATACAGCATCTCAGAGGAGATCCGCACTTTGAATTCTTGAGACACGATATCTCGGCGCCGCTCGATCCCGGCGCTGTGGACATGGTCTTTAATATGGCGAGTCCGGCCAGCCCGATAGACTATACGATCCATGGAGTGGAAACCTTACTTGTAGGTTCCTCGGGCACTCGCAATGCACTTGATATTGCAAGGCGGTACAAAGCCAGGTTCCTGCACTGTTCAACCTCGGAATGCTATGGCGATCCACTCATCCATCCGCAGCCGGAGACGTATTGGGGACTTGTCAACCCGATCGGGCCGCGCTCAGTTTACGACGAGTCGAAGCGGTTTTCCGAAGCCTTGATTATGGCCTATCACCGGTACTACGGTGTGGATACGCGGCTTGCGCGAATATTCAACACCTATGGGCTTCGGTTGCAGTTGAACGATGGCCGGGTTATATCGAATTTTCTTCGGCAGGCATTGTGCGAGGAAGATCTTACTATCTACGGGAATGGCAGTCAGACGCGCAGTTTCTGTTATGTCTCCGATCAGATTGAGGGCCTGCTGCGTCTCATGTATCGGAGGAACACTATCCGGTGAATATCGGAAATCCGGAGGAATTTACCATCCTCGAATGCGCGAATGAAGTTCTGGCAGCTACGGGTTCTGAGAGCCGGCTGGTATTCCATCCGTTGTCGCAGGATGATCCGAAGCAGCGTTGTCCAGATATAACCAGGGCAAGGGCACTACTTGATTGGGAACCCAGGATTACGCTTTCTCAAGGATTGCAGCTTTCAATTCCATGGTTCGCGGAGAGCATTGGCAGAAGATCTGCCAGTGGTCATCCGGCTGCGCGCCAGGCAGTTTTACCGATATCAGCGGAGCTTTCTTTACGAACTGTGCCATCGCGACTTACTGTCGTCTGACAAAGACGGCGTTGAAATTGTCACTCAATTGTAACTATTGTCATTTGCTTGTAATTTCCGCTTTGCTTGCAAACGGGAATAGACTCAAATCGGCCAGAATGGAAGGGTGAGGTTTCTCAATCATGGTGAACAGCGTGGAAGTGGCAGTGGAAATCGCAAACAATCCTCTACCGGCGGCGAACCTCGGCACTATCCTTATTGTGGAAGACGATCCGCGCATGCAGAAGGTGCTTCGCAGAATTTTCGTCGAGGAACACTACGGCGCCGCTGTCGCTGGGGACGGTCAAGCCGGATTGGATTTATTTCGTAGCGAACGGCCGCTCGCCGTCGTGCTCGATCTGATTCTGCCGCAGATCTCCGGGCGGGAACTTTGCCAGACATTCAAGAACCTGGCGAGCGATGTTCCAATCGTGGTGCTGAGTGCCATCACTGACGTGGCAGATAAGGTGCTTCTCCTCGAGTTGGGTGCTGACGATTATGTGACGAAACCCTTTAGCCCACGGGAACTTACGGCCCGGGTTCAAGCGGCCATCCGCCGACATCGCAAGCCAATGGCACAGACCGTTTATCGCTTCGCCGACTGTGAGATCGACTTCAAGAAGATGACCGCTCGACGCGGTGGGAATCCTGTGGTTCTTACTGCACACGAGTTCAAGCTGCTGAAGTACTTTACGGAGAATGTTGAGCGCGTACTCACACGCGAGGTCTTGCTGAACGAAGTGTGGGGGTATAACTGTTTCCCCACCACGCGAACCGTGGATAACCAGATACTGAAGCTGCGTCAAAAGTTGGAGCGTGATCCGGCGAATCCCACGCATCTGCTTACGATTTACGCTGCAGGGTATAAATTTGTCCCATGATTCTAATGCCGCCTATCGGCCGAAAAACGAACCTCCGCTGGGAGTAGACGGGGTGCGCGAGAAGCAAGGCATCCGGACGCATGTGCTGCTCGTTGTTACCATGGCACTGGTGATCGCAACCGTGACCAGCCTTTGTGTGCTGCTCATCCGTCATCGTTTGCTGGCGCAAGTGACAGACGATCTATCGCAGGATCTCGATCATTCCGTTATCACCTTCCAGAATCTGCAAGCCGAGCGGCTGGAAGCTTTAGAGCGCGAGAATGCTCTTCTTGCCGAACTTCCGACTCTCAAAGCGCTGATGACCAGCGGTGACGACCTCACCATTCAGGACGGCGCCGTCGAGTTCTGGCAGATCAGCGGCGACGATCTGTTTGCGCTTGCGGACCCGAGCGGCCGGGTAGTGGCGGCCTATACGAAGGGTACATCCGCCGGCAACAATCTTCGCCAGGGACTGAAGACTTTGCTGGCGATTTCGAGCAAACACTATTTAATCGACGGCGGATCGCTCTACGACTGCTCAGTGCGTCCGTTGTACTTCGGCAGCGATGAAGACGGTACTTTGCTCGGATACGTCGTCAGCGGCGTTTCGATCGATCCCACGGTGCGGCAGATCAGTCAACCCACCGGTGTCGAAGCGACCTTTCTCAGCAATGGCAAGATCGTCGCCAGCACGCTTGAGCCCGCGATGCAGGGGAATTTGGCGACACAACCTCGGTTGCTTTCCGGAACACATCGAGCGCCTGCGACCGTGAAGCTCGGAAAGGAGCGATTTCTTGCCGCTACGGAAGATCTCTCCGCTGCCGCCACATCTCCACTGCGGTTGGTCGTTCTGAAATCCTTCGAGCCGGCGGAGCTTAGGATTAGCCGCATCGACCGGCTGATCCTGGTTGCAGGCCTGCTGACGCTTCTTTTAGGCACAGCTCTGATGATCGGTCTTTCTCGCCTCGTGACTCGTCCACTCGAAGAACTTTCCAGGAGTGTGCGAGCGTTTGGCGTAGGCGATGACGAATACCATATCCCACGGTATGGCACCCGGGAGGTGCGGCAGCTAACTACGGCATTCGCCGACATGCGAAATGAAATTCAGCAGGCCAATCGGGCGTTGCTCGAATCCGAGCGGCTGGCAACCATCGGCAGAATGGCGAGTTCAATATCGCACGATCTCCGGCATTACCTGGCCGCGGTCTATGCCAACGCGGAGTTTCTCGCCTCCGATCGGCTTTCCGCAAAGGAACGCGCGGAGATCTTCGCCGACATCCGCGCGGCTGTCCATGGCACGACCGACCTGATTGAATCGTTGCTGATCTTCAGCCGTACCGGCGCCAACGTCAGGAAATCGCCGGAATTGATGGCGCCAATGCTCGAACGCGTGGCAGCGCTGATCCGTGCCCATCCCGATGCCGAGGGCGTGACCGTGGTGACGCGTTACGGCGATCTTGCGGAAACCGAGGCGGTTGTCGATGGAAAGCAGATCGAACGAGCGATTTACAATCTGCTTCTCAATGCCTGCCAATCCATCCGCGCCGCCGGAAGAGATGCCAATGTCCTGATAACCCTGGAGACTCAGGATCGACATATGGTCGTGAGCGTGATCGACAATGGCGCGGGCGTTCCGGAAAATATTCGCGGCAGTCTCTTCGAGCCTTTCGTGAGCGAAGGAAAGCACAAGGGGACCGGTCTTGGCCTGACACTCGCTCACTGCATTGCAGTCGAGCACGGAGGAGAAGTCGTCCTTCTTAGCAGCAGTCCGGGTGAAACAATCTTCCAGATGAAGGTGGCGCGCGAGCTTCGAGTGCAGGACACAATGGCTGCGTCGGAGCACAAACGTCACGATCGGGTGCTCGCGGATGAGAATATACGGCTATAAAAGAGAACGGGGTTCTCGTGCCGGCCTTCGCGGCGCGTGGCAAGCGGCTCCGCTCTTTATGGTATTTTTCGGACTCTCGGCGTCTATCCTCGGTGCGCAGGCCACGAGTCAGGAAAGCCTGTCACAGCAGATCCAGAAATTGACCGAGTCCATGGCGCGCACACAAGCTCAAGTCGAACAGTCTCAGCGGCAATTGGACGAGATGCGCAGGGAACTGACCGCATTGCAGCGGCAATTGGCGCAGAGTGGGTCTACACCCGCAGCAGCAACTTCTCCATCCGCGACTCCATCCCCATCTGCTGCAATGGCGGCGGCGATCGACGATCTTCGTGAGCGCCAGGCGATGCAGAAATCTCAAATTGCAACTCACGAGCAAACCAAGGTTGAAAGCGAATCGAAATATCCGGTCAAGATAACCGGCTTGTTGCTGCTGAACGGTTTTGTCAATACAAGTGCGGTCGATATGGCGGCGACGCCAACGCTGGCGCTTCCGGGCGCAGGCAGTACGGGAGCTTCGGTGCGGCAGACGGTACTCGGCCTGGATGCGCGCGGTCCGCATCTGTTCGGCGCTCGCAGCTATGCCGATTTACGCGTGGATTTCGACGGCAGTTCTCAGTCCAACGGTACGGCTACGAACTACTCCGGCTACTATAACTCCAACACCACCCTGTTGCGGCTCCGCACCGCTCACGCTGCCCTGCAATGGGAGCATACGGAAGCTTATTTCTCGCTGGATCGCCCGATCTTCAGCCCCGATACGCCAACTTCGCTGACTGCTGTAGCTGTGCCGCCGCTCGCCTGGTCCGGCAACCTGTGGACCTGGAATCCTCAAGTGGGTGTGACGCAGGATTTCGGGTTCGCCGGTTCGCGCGATGTGCGGCTGCAGGCTGCGTTGATCGATGTCGGCGATGCGCCTTTGTCGCCGGTGATCTCGGGAATCACGGGGATGCCCGCCAGCACGGCGGAGCAAAGCCGTTGGCCGGGTGTCGAGGCGCGTGTCGCCCTCCTCGGATCGGAGCTGAAGGATGATGGCAATCGCATCGGAGTAGGCGGATATTTCGCTCCCCATCACACATCACTTGGTCACAACTTCGATGCCTGGGCAGGCACCCTCGATGGGCGCCTGCTGTTGCCGGCCCATTTGCAACTAACCGGGAGCTTCTATCGTGGGCTGGCTCTGGGTGGCCTTGGAGGCGGAGCCTACAAGGATTTCGCGTATCGTGCCGATCTGGATTCCGGCGGTTTTTATTTCCGCGCGCTTGACGATGTAGGCGGATGGGCACAGCTTAAGGAAAAGCTCAACGAACAAATTGAATTGAACGCCACCTTCGGATTGGATGACGTATTTGCCGATGAATTGCGGCCTTATGCTGTCCCCGGCGGCGCGATGGTTCAAAACCTTGCCAGAAATCGCACCTATACCGGCAACGTGATTTATAGCCCCCGCGCATATTTGCTGTTTTCTTTCGAGTACCGGCATCTGGAGAGCTTTCCAGTTATCGGTCTTCCGGCCGGAAGCAACATCATCGGCCTGGGTGCGGGATACAAGTTCTAATGAGAAAAAGTGGATTCGGCAAATGGCTACTTTGCGTTGTCGTTGCAATGTCAGGAGTGATGTGTGCCCAGGACCGCCCTTCCAAGAGCACAGCCGAGCTGCGACTCCAGATCGTCTCATCCCAGCCGGGAAAGCATCGCGCTGTTCCGGCAGTCATTTGGCTGGAACCACTGGCCGGCACGCCCGCTCTTCCTTTCCTGCCTCATGGTCGTTACACCCTGCTGCAAAAAAACCGCACATTCATTCCGCACTTGCAGGTAATCCCCGTCGGCAGCGTCGTTCAGTTTCCCAATGCCGATCCCTTCTTCCACAACGTCTTTTCGCTTTTTGAGGGCAAACGCTTCGATCTGGGACTTTATGAAGCCGGGTCGAGCAAGTCGGTGACTTTTCCGCGAGAAGGCGTTTCCTATATTTTTTGCAACATCCATCCGGAGATGAGCGCCGTCGTGCTGTCCCTCTCGACGCCGCTGTACGCGATTGCCGACGCGAACGAGTCGTTCGTGCTGCGCGATATTCCGCCAGGCAATTACAAGCTGCACGTCTGGATCGAAGGGGTGCCGCAGTCGATCCTCGATGGCTTAGACCGCCCGGTGCATCTTGCTTCTCGCACGGTTGACCTCGGCGAGTTGAAAGCTCCGATACCCCGGAACAGGCCACTGACGCATGCCAACAAATTCGGACGCGCCTATGATACAGATTCCAAATCGACTTATTAGACTGGCCCGCGGGTTCCCATCCTTCGTGCTTTTGTGGAGAGCGGGATATCCCTAAGGAAGCTCTGATTAAGTTTCTATAATGGAACAAACCGTCCCTCGGCGGTTAAACAGGTTGCGGAAAAACTCCATTCAAGGAGAAAAACCATTCCTCAGTGGCTGAAGCCACACTCATTTTGCAGCATTTGCGGCGCGGCTGAAGCCGTGCTCTGATACAAAACGAACTTAATCAGCGGTTCCCTGACGCCCGCCCATCCACTTTCACGATTCCGTGACAATGCAGTGACAGTACACTGACAACCAAAAATCGGCGGAACCTTACATTGCTGGTAGCGGTTGTTCATTGGTACTGGATCAGGTATTCGTGCAACCGTTCGGAGTCGATATGAATATCCAACCACAGGCGGTAGTGTGCGGAGCGGGCGGTTTTATTGGCGGTCATCTCGTCAAAGGTCTTTTGGATCGTGGGATCCAAGTCATCCGGGCAATCGACATAAAACCCCTGGAAGATTGGCACCAGATAACGGAGGGTCTCGATAATCTTTCCCTCGATCTAAAGGAGAAGCAGAATTGCCTGATCGCTTCCAGAGGCGCGGACCATGTGTATCAACTCGCCGCGGACATGGGCGGCATGGGATTCATCGAGAACAATAGAATGCTTTGCATGCTCAACGTGCTGACGAGCACGAACATGCTGGTGGCAGCCAGGGAAATGGGAGTCAAAAGGTTCTTTTATGCATCTTCGGCCTGTGTCTATAACGCACAAAAGCAGATCAGGCCGGATGGGATTGCCCTGAAAGAATCCGATGCCTATCCAGCGATGCCGGAAGATGGCTATGGCTGGGAGAAGTTATTCAGCGAGCGAATGTGCCGCCATTTTGAAGAAGAATCCGAACTGATCTGCCGCGTGGCCCGCTATCACAATGTTTATGGCCCGTACGGTACCTGGACAGGTGGACGGGAAAAGGCGCCCGCCGCGATCTGCCGCAAAGTGATTGAAGCCAAAAAGTCCGGCATCCATGAAATCAATATCTGGGGAGACGGAGAGCAGACTCGCAGTTTTATGTTTATCGACGATTGCATACGCGGTACGCAGATGATCATGAACAGCGACATCGAAGAACCAATCAATCTCGGCTCCCATGAACTTGTCACCATTAACCGCCTGGTCGATATCGTCGAAGAGATTGCAGGCATCCGGCTCAAGCGCACCTACGATCTCAGTGCTCCGAAAGGCGTGGCTGGACGCAATAGTGATAACTCGATGATTCTGGATCGTCTCGGCTGGGAACCTTCCATTCGGCTCCGCGATGGTCTCGAACAGACCTATCGCTGGATCGAGAAGGAAATGGCGAAAGGGACCGCTGAGGAGTCGAAGCAGGAGCGGCTCTCGTATTCATTGGCGTTTTGATGTACGACGACGGACAAAGTTATGATCGGCGAGCTAATTCAGCAGGCAGTCTTAGAGACGACGCCGCAAGAAGCGCTCCTTAGCAATATGGAGTTGCCCCTTCGCGGCACCTTCTATCCACTTGGCTATGCTGTTGAGATCATCACCAACGAGCCGGCTGTTCTGGAGGCCGCGGACGAGAGCTTCGGCCATGCGCGTTTCTCGCGGACAAGCGTCACACTGCCGATTCGCATTGGCGTCAGTGACGGAGGCGACTCTGAGTGTTCGCCCGAACCAACTCGGCGGCAGTATAACCATCTGTATTCCCTGGTGGCGGACGCCGATAACCAGGCGCTGCTCGATCTAAAAAGTTGTATCGGTTTTGTCTGGCTGAAGAAAGTAGCGGTAGAGAACAGGCTCTATTTTCGCTACAACTTTCTTGAAAAAACAGTGTACTTGTTGCTCGGCTCATCAGTCGTGACTGACCTCCATGCCGCCTGTATCAGCAAAAATGGGAAGGGAATTCTTCTCTGCGGCGACTCTGGCGCGGGGAAGTCGACGCTCTCCTATGCCTGTGCGCGCGCTGGATGGACCTATACCTCGGATGACACGAGTTATTTGATCAATAACTCCAGTGTCCCGCGCGTCATTGGACACTCGCATAGAATGCGTTTCCGTCCGACCGCAAAGGCTCTCTTTCCGGAGTTGGAAGATCGTGTGCTGACGCCGCGCCTGGAGGGAAAACCTTCCATTGAAATTCCAACCTCGGAATTCCCTGGCCTCATCACCGCGAGGGAGGCAAGAGTGCATTCTATTGTCTACATAAATCGATATCCGTCAGCGACTGACAGGCTCGTTCCGTTGCCGGAAGGCACGGCGACACGGCGCATGCGGAAAGAGCTTTATTCCGCCGGAGAGATTCGCGCAAAACACGAAAAAATATTGGAGATACTCTCCGACGTTCCTACCTATGAGCTTCAGTATTGTGACTTGGACCAGGGCATCGATCAGCTTGATCTTCTGGCGCGAGACCTATGAACTGGGCCCGGGGCCGCTCTAAGAAATTAGGTGGTGGGTCAGTTTGAAAGAATGCGTCCCTCAGGGCTAAAGCCCCGATGATTTTGCGAGGTTTATGTACGGGCTAAAGTGTCTGCGTGAGAACTAGTTTTGGTGCCCACATTTTGGGCATTTGAAGTCGAAAGAGTATAAGATATCGTGGCCAATCAACCCAAAAATCACGCTCTCACGCAGACACTAAAGCCCGTACCCTTCAAACTGAGCCATTACCAGAAATTCATCTTCCTTTCTGCCCAATGATGTAGTCGCCATCGAACTGTATCTCACCGTCTTTCCGAATCAGCCATGGCTTTAGTTCACTTCTTTTCCGGATGCAGCCGAAGAACTTGTTGCCTTGCCTCGCTAGCCACGGTATCTGGTTAACGACGGTCTGAAAACCGTGCAGGCCCGCCAGAAAAACCCGAGGACTCAGTACCTTCGTCACACTTCCGATTCTTGTTTCACTGCGCCGTCGAAGTTCGGCTTCGTCAACATTGAAGTCCCAGTACCCCTGCGTGTATAGGTCGAATTCAGATTCAGCAAGGTAAGAGGCGGTCGTCTGATACACGTCCACCGCGTTCCACCTATAAATGTAGTTTGGAATGCTGGTATCGCGCACGCCACCAGTTTGAAAGCCGCTTGCAATCACCGCCGGCAGTTCGTAGGGAAAGGAGAACCGCAACCTCAGGAGTACCCGCATGGCAATCGAGTTGTTCGGCTCGAGCAGAATGACGTGCCCGCGGCTGACTCGAAGCATTTCGAGAAGAGCTTTATGCGGAGATCGACAGTGATGTAGCATCTCGTGTGCCACCACCAGATCGTACGAGTTGTCGGCCAACTCTATCGCTTCTGCATCCACCCTTACGGTGCGCATCCCTGCGGCATCCAGGTCAGCTTGCTCGGAAGGCCTGGGGTGCAGCAGATTGGACAGCGTAACCCGGGTAAAGCCTATCCTGCGCAGCGTTCTTCCGTCCTCGGCGCTACCACCCACAACCAGAACATCGCTCATGAGATCGATTCCCATGGAATGCACGCACTTCCGCAGAACCTTTTCAAAGTGATTGCGGTTCTTTGCCTTGTTGGCAGTTTGCCCAGTTGTGATCTTTACCGTACTGGTCGTGCTCGTCATTGGTATCACCGCTCGTACATGCGCTCCGTGCTTATTATTTGTCTCTTCAGCGGATCACCGTTCGGCGTGAAACGGCCGTGAACCACAGGCTTCGGCCGCAGTCCGTGCTGTAGAGTAGCGTTTTTGAATTGTCCTCCCACGCAGGCTGAATCTGATTGCATGGCACATCGGCAATGCGCCTCGTCAACCCGGTTCTCTGGTCGTGGAGCCACAGGTTCCACATGCCATAATCGAGTCGGCTGTAGGCCATCCATCGCCTGTCGGGCGAGAGCGCTGGATAGCGCGACTCTCCAAGCGCAAGCGGAGCGTTCGCGTGCGTTGCATCGTTCAGATATATCTGCGGTGGACGCCCGTGCTCGACAGCGGAAAAAGCGTACTCTCTTGCAGAGAGAAACGATGCTTCGTAGACATTCAGCGGAGACGGTGTCAGCGCGGACTCGCGCGCTGCGTCGGACTCAAAGGGCTCTCGCATCATCAACCGTCCCCGGCCATGATCGTCGCGCACAAAGGCAAGACTCTGGCCGTCGGTAGAGAGCATCGGTTCGCGTGCGTCCTCAACGAGAACGCGCGTGGGTGCTTGCACATCGACTATCCACGAGCGTGGACCGAACGCCCGCTCCACCAGGATTTTTTTGTGCTGGATATTCCCGAAGCTGCTGGTGAATGAAAGATCATCGTTCTGAGGATCCGCGGAAGGGTCAGCCGATTTCTCACTCTGGTCCTCCGTCACCAGGTGATATCCGCCCAGCGTAAATGCGACGTAACGGACTCCCGTGCCTGCTTGCTCTGGGCCTGAGTTGAGAAAGCCCTGAGCCTGCAGCGGCAACCGGTATGCGTACTCCCGCCGAACGGCGCGTTCCCGACGAAAAGTGGAAAGCGCGCTGAAGACTACGGCTACAGCCAGGGCGGCGGCCCATGCATAGCGAGTCCAGTCCCGCGAAGTGCCCTTGGCCGGACGGTCACGCCACAGCAGCGCATAGACTCCAAGAAGCAGAGCAAACATCAACGGAAGCCGCAGCAGAGGCAGCAGAATCGCAGGCCCTATCATCCTGTGCGGACTTGGGATGGGGAAACCGATGCCGAAATAAACAACCAGCAAAGCCGCAAGCCATCCATATCGTTTGCGTTGGAGCAATACTGCCGCCAGCACGCATACAGGGAAAGCCATCAGCACGAAGTTATACAACGCGGGGATGGTAGAGATGGTCAGCGCCGCGGTCAGCAGCGCGGACCACTCCAGCAGTATGCGGCCCCGGCTGTCATCTTGCCTGCGGATCAGCAGGATTGCGGGCGCCAGCGCCAGCATTTGCAGTGCAGGCAGCAGCAGCGCGTAGCACAGCGGAGAATAGTGCCACGGATGGGGGTTCCACTGCGGCTCAGAGAGAAACAGACGATGTAGCACGCCCGAGATCGACGCGCTCGTCACATACGGCAGCATCGCTTCGCCGTGTAGAGTCCAGGGCAGAATCTCGAGCAGATAAGTGCGATGCACGTTCCAGCCAAAGACAGCGACCGATACGGCGGCGGCAGAAAGCCCGGTGACGGCGCCCCACGCCAGCGCGCGCCAGTCCCTGCGCTGCAGAAAGAAGATGAAGAACAGAACCGGAAAGATCTTGCAAGCTGCGGCAACCGCGACCAGCACGCCGGCCAGCGCGCGAAATCCACGCAGATAAGCCCAGCACGCCGTAACGATCAGCGACAAAAGAAACACATAGAATTGTCCGTACAGAAGATTGCGGTGCAACGGAAAACTAAGCGCAAATACCAGCGCGATTCGCTGATAGCTTAACCCGGTCATCGACCGCAGCATCCAGCCGACCGGGATTAAAAAAGCCAGATTCAGCAGTATCCAGACACGTTTCGCGGCAAGCGGTGCAAGACCCGTGAGCGGCCACATGGCCAGCGTCGAAAACGGTGTGATGGGCGGTAACCCGATAACACGAATATCGACAGCGCGATGGTCCTTCTCGCGCTGCAGCCAGGTCCACTCATACATCCGGGAGGTGTCAAAGCCCTCATGCGCCAGCCGTGCCGACATGTAGTAATTGGGAAAATCGGTATTCAGCGTGCGCCATGCGCGAGGCATAGTGTGGATGCACAGATAAAGAACAAGCAGGAAGAGAACGCCGCGCTCGGCCCAGCGGATGACGCGATGATCCTGCGAAATAATCACGCCTCAGCGTACTTGGGATACAGAGAGCGGTTGTCACTAACTTGTCACTCTACGGTCATTCGAGTGTCGCCATGACAGGCTGGAGCATACTCGGAGGCATATTTCTCAAGAGCCGTTTCTATCACTTCCACAGCATGTTCCAATCCACGGGCAGGTCGAATTTTGGCTTGTAGCTCTCTGGCGGCATCGCGGTAGCTCGAGTTATTGAGTAGCTTCGACAATGCCAAACGAAGCTGTTTCGCAGAAAGGCCCTTTACTGGAAGCACCTCGGCAACTTTCAACCAGGCTAGCCGAGCTGCTACCGCGGGTTGATCGTGAGCCATCGGAATAACAATCATGGGTTTTCCTTCCAGCAGTGTTTCCAGCGCCGTGTTCAGTCCGCCGTGGGTAATTATTATCTCTGCCCTCTTTATGAGTTCGAACTGAGGAGCCTCTCTCACTACCAAAGGATGTCCTGGCAAATCATCAAACATTTCCGGATCTCGACGGCCTCCTAGAGAAATTACCAACTGCAGGTTGAGTTCATTGCAGGCCTCAGCAATCAAAGAGAAAATAGCTGGCTGACTATTCTTTCTAGTTCCTAAAGATGCATAACTTAAGGGACGTCCATCGAGTCGATTCCAGGGAAACTCCACAGTTGGTCTTGCGGTTTCATCGACAAAGGGTCCAGTGTAATAAAAATTGTCGGGTAATTTAGAGTGCGGGAAATCCATGCACTGTGGCAACTGCGCGATGTGTGCTAACTCAGGAAATGCTTTCTGAATTTCTCCAATTGGCTCCAAGCCTAGTTGCCGCCTGTAGTCATCCAGCTTCCAGCGTACCGGTCCGCGCATGCGAAGCACCGATACTTGTAGCAGCGCGTTCTGCAGTCGAGAAAAATAAGAGATTGGGTAGTTACACCCGGACAACCAATAAGGCACGGTCCATCCAAAGTTGTGAGGCACGGAGGTTGACACCACAAAATAAGGTAAGTGCAGCATCTGCGCCAGAGTGGGACCAGACAGGGCTATCTCATCGATGATGAGTGCATCTATTCCTGCCTGGGTAAGCGCCTCGGGAGTTTCCCGGAGAGACACTTCCATGTCGGCAACGATGCGTTTTATGCTGTAGCGCAGAACGGCAAGACCTGACAAGGTGCTACGCTGTGTCCGTCCGTGCTCACCGGAAGACCTGGTCCCGCCAATTGGGGAGAACTCCAGGCCGGACTGACGCACTCGAGCTTCTAATTCTGGTTTCTGAAAGAATGTAACTCTGTGCCCGCGAGCCGTTAACTGTCGAGACAGCGCGATCAACGGGTTCAGGTGTCCAGTGCCTTTATAGGACAGTACGCCATAGTGTGACATTCGTTCCTTTCCGGAATGCGAACTGTCTTGCTTCCCAGTCGCACTTCGCCTTTACCCAGTACTTCTTCGGTTTTTCGCAATAGCTCTCTCACCGGCGCGCGCAGCCATCGGACTGTTCCGTCGATCGACAAAGGTTCCAGTTCCTGTTTTGCTGGGGATGGAAGTCGCTCGAGAATCGCCTCCGAGGCAAGCTGTACGCAGCCCCCAATCATCACAAACTCCACATCGATCATTGAGAGTGCCGGCAACCTGTCCGCGGCATCGTTACCTTTATCTTGGACAGCAATCAGGTCTCCTCTACCAGATATTTTTATGGAGCCCTCTCTACCTTCTAACCGGAGAATCGCAGCCGCAGCCTCTGTTACCATGTGATAGGTAACCTGAGTCGGGATGCTACAAAAGCGTATTGCAAACCGGATTTCGTCCAGCAGATCGCCTTCCGCAGTCAATGGAGAGTCACTTCCCAGGGCTAGGTTGTCAATACCGCCGAGGAGAGACATGTCCGGGAGCTTTCCAAAAAGAAAATTATTGGAAGATGGGCAGACTATGAGCGAAGCCCGGCGCTTCCGCATTAGCGCAACGCCCTCATGATCAATTGCCAGCCCATGCACCAGTACAGTGCTGTCATCCAGAAGCTCCAGCCGATCGAGCCCCCAAAGCTCCTCCCGCGCTTCTTCATCGACTCCTTCACATGCATGCACAATGAAAGCGCGTCCCTCGGGGGTGGCTGAACGTGCCGCGCGAAGATCGCCGCCAAGAGCTAAAGAATGCCCCCAGCCGTATTCCTGGACCACTCTTACCGGAAAATCTTCTCTTTGTAACTCAGGCCAAAGGGGATTGTGGTGACTTACCGTTGTGGCTCCGCAGAGAAGGTTCCGTATGCCGCCCCACCATAGACGTAAATCTTTGGGAACGGCCCGGTGCTTTGCAATGACATCGGGAAATTTGTTGTGTATGTCTGTTCCCCAATCGATGTAATTTAGATAGGGCGGATTCGCCAGCCTGGGAAAAAGAGCAAAGTCCAAATGGTCGTGAGCGTTGATCAGGCCCGGCAGTATCAGAAAGCCACTGAGGTCAATATCAGTGCAGACCGATCTAACAGTCGGCAATAAAGTCGAGTCACTCAGGATGCGAGTTATGCGGCCGTCGGTAATCTCGATTGCAGCGTACGTACTTTCCCGCGGCCCGAAGGCGCAACGAACTCCGTGAACTAGAGCTTGTTTCATAAATGTTCGGACCTATCAATTTGTCATCCTGACCCTGAACGTAGTGAAGGGGAAGGACCTCGCCTTGTGCCGGCAAACCGCGAGGTTCCTAGACTTCGCTGCGCTCCGCTCGGAATGACAACGTATTTATGAAACAAGTTCTAGCATCGGGTCCTGCTGTCTTTCCGGGCCACATAAATGCGAAACCGAGAAGGCTCGCGCTTCCGACGCAGCTTCGCCAGGAGAGGACGCATCGCCCACTTGAAGCCGTATCGCGGAGAATGTATGGTCCACTGAATCGATAGATGCTCTTCCAGAATGCGCAGCCGCCCGTTTGTAAGATACTCAAGACTCTTGATGGAGTCCGAAGCGGTTCCATAACACTGGGAAAAAGCGGCGTGGCGTTCGGACACCATTTGCCTGCCGCTTTCCTCACGGGAATACCACGGAGTGTCGCTGACTATCACCATTCCACCTTTTCTGACGCAACGAAACGCCTCGCGCAGAGTCACCGCATAGTCTTCGGAGTAGTGGAAGGAGGCATTGAATGTGACGACATCGAACTGCTCCTCCTGAAACGGCAGGCGTGCGGCTTCCGCCTGGAATCGCGAAAAAAACTCTGGCAAGCATTTTTGATAATGCGCGGCGGCGCCAAGACCGTCGCGGTCGCTGGCGAGCAAGTCCACCGCAAAGGGACGGTATCCGGCGAGCGCCAGACGAAAACTCATCCAGCAGTTTCCCGCGCCAAGGTCCAGAATCCGCCCACCAACTTCGTGCGGATTTTTCTTCAGCACATGCTGAATCAGATAGTCATAGCTGCGCGCCCGGATGTGCCACTGCTTGCTGTTCCTTCCAGAAACGTCTTTATAAGGAAGGCCCAGATAAAAAGTTTCGCTTTCGCTGCTTCGGCCTTCCGCCGCTCTTATCCGCTCATAATCTTCCATAAATCGTGCATAGTGCGCGGCCCGCTCCGGCGGCAGGGCATGCACGATTCCATGGCGGACCTCCATCTGGAATCCGCATAACGTACAGTCCAATCCGCTTATGTCGGCTCGGCAGCGAGGGCATTGCATCGCGATATCTAAATTGAGGACACCATCATCGACAATGCTATTTTGAACTGTGCTCATTGCGACACATTTTCCTGATGCAGCAACATAGGATCGTCCGGCACTCTCTCAGCGTGGGCGGCGTTCATAACTAGGGCGTCCGCATGTCGGCTCACCGGCTCCAACTCGTTCACTCTACGCCAGAGTTCGTCGACCTGAGCGTTTGCTTTGCATAACGCCTCCGACCCTCGCCAGGTATCGACCTCCGCATGAAGTGCGTCGCGTACAGCGCGATAAAAATCGGTGCTGTAGGCCGCCTCGAACATGATGCAGAGATCGTCGCTGTCGGTCCAGTTGCGTTTTTCTCCAAGCTGCGTCCGCACACGCTCATAAAATACGGTGCCCGGCAGCGGATAGGAGAATGAGATTCCAATGTCGTCCGGGCGCGCCTCACGAACAAAGGCGATGGTTTCCTGCAATTCGACCCAGGTTTCTCCGGGATATCCGAATTGCAGAAAATAACAGGCGCGAATGCCGGCTTCTTTCAGTCGGCGGCGGGCGGCAATGACGGAAGGGAGACTCAGTCCTTTGTCCATCGCCTTCAGCACGGCCTGCGACCCGGACTCGACTCCCATCCATACTTCGGCGCATCCCGCGGCCTTCAAGTGCTGGACAGTCTGCTCACTCATCAGGTCGGCACGGGACTGTATTTTGAAGGGGACGGCTGCATCTCTTATCGTGACTTCCTCGGCAAACTCATGTACCCAGTGCTGGTTCAATGCGAAGACGTCATCGCCAAACCAGATGTGCTGGACTCCGTCGCGCACCTTCAGCAGATTCATTTCTTCGGCGACGGCCGCGGCGGGACGCAGATGAAATTTATTGCCGGAGATTGGCTTTGCGCACCAGTTGCAGCGGTAAGGGCATCCGCGGCTGGATACCATGTTCGTGGAAAAATATCCATGCGCCTTTATCCATGCCGCGCGATATGGCTCCAGATCGATCAGATCGCGCGAGGGAAGGGAAAGCTCCGCCCACGCGGGATTCTTTGAAAGCCGCCGCGGACTTTGGATCGGACGGCCATGCTCATCGAGTCTCACCAGGCCATCTATTTCCGGTATTCCCTCGGCGTGCAGTATGGAAGTGCATAGCTGCACCAGAGTCTCCTCCGCCTCTCCGCAAAGCACATAGTCGAAGCCGTTCTCCAAGAACAGAACAGAGTTATCTGTCGAATCGGAACCGTGTGCGATGGCGATAGCACCCATTGCCCGGGCGGCTTTCGCCATTTCCCACGCCACCTCTCTCATGCGCGTGAGGCACATTTTCGAAAGAAAATTGAAGTCATCCTCATAGACGGCCACGATCTTCGGCCGATGCTGCTCCAGCATGGCAATGAAGTTTGCAGACGGCTCCTCCAGCATTGAATCGAACACTGCAACTGAGATGCCCTTTTCCCGTAGCGCCGTAGCCGCATAGAGCGTGCCGATGGGGGTGTATGGCTGCATCTTGCGCAGTTGTTTCGGGTCGTATGGAAGGTGATATGAATGTGTGAGCAGGACATGTGCCAAGGTTCACCTCGGATATCTGCGCGCCGGAAGATTCAGCACGCGGCCGCCGCCGTGGATGCTGCGACTGGCGGATTCCGTTTATGAAATGTAGCGTAGCCCTATCCTGACAGGCGGTTGTCTCAAAATTGTCAACTCAATGTCATCCCTTTGCTCTGTGGGATCGCAGCGATTTCAGTGTCGCTGGACCATGCGGATGGCGGGTTGGAAAGATGACCGAGCTTCTCGCGTTTGGTCGCAAGATAGTGAGCGGAATGAGGACTGTCTGGAACATCGGCGCTCAGGCGCTCGACAATTTCAATTCCCGATGACAGCACGGCGGCAATCTTTTCGGGGTTATTCGTCATCAGTCGGAGTGAACGAATTTTGAGGAACCGAAGAATGTCGACAGCAAGCGCATAATCGCGCAAATCGACAGAGTGCCCCAGGTGAAGGTTTGCTTCGATTGTGTCGAGCCCTTGATCTTGAAGTTTATAGGCGCGCAGCTTTTCCATCAGGCCGATGCCTCGGCCCTCCTGATGCTCATAGAGCAGCATCCCCGCGCCTTCATTTGAGATGACACGCAGGGCCAGGTGAAGCTGGTCGTGACAGTCACATCGCAGGGAGTGGAAAACATCTCCCGTCGTGCATTGAGAATGAATGCGAACGACTGGAGGGGAACTGCGGACCTCGCCAAGAACCAATGCCAGCGCGGTTTCCAGGCGTTCTTCTTTCGTCTCATTATCGAAATGCATGCCTCGGAAGGCGAGCAGGCGGAAGTCCGCCCAATGGGTCGGGAAACTTACATCGGCGATTTGTTCTAATTTCATCAACTCGGGATGATCTCTCGAAAACCTGCATGTTCCGTGTGAAGAGTATCGTGCCGCTTTCGCATAGGTGTCACCGGAATGTCTCGATATGGTCATTGCATTGTGGAAGGCGCGATGCGAATTGGCGCAGTAGTGCGGCGGAATTGATACAGGAGATGATCGCCGAGGCTCGCCAGCGGACGGGCGAGGACGCGGTCGAGCGTCTCCATTGCGGCCAGCAGGCGCGGCTGCCGCGAAATCCATGGTTCGGCGGCGCTGGGCGGTACCGTAACGCCAATGCCCAGGCGCTTCTCCAGTACAAACCAGGGAGCGAAGGCGCGCCGCATCGCGACCCAGCGATGGTAGATGATGTTGAATTCATGCTTGGCCAGCCGCGCCGGCGCCTCACCGCGCTTCGAGCGCCGCAGCGCCTGTTGCGGTCGACCACGCAGCACTTCTGTCACCATCTCGCCGGGACAGAAAGTGCCAAACAGCACCAGCATCGCCGGTGCGCCGGGTTTGAGCAGCCGGGCCAGGCCGCGTGCTACCGGCCCCAGGTCAGCGACGCAATTCAGCGGGGCGAAGTTGGAGAAAGCGCCGTCGAACATTGCTCCACCTGTTGAAAGATAACTGGCGGCGAAGTCCTCCATCTCTTCCCCAGCGGCGATTTCGGCCCGTGCGCCCAGCGGCGCAAGCTTGGCCTTCGCCTGCGCCACCATAGCGGGCGAGGGATCGGTCAGCAGCATGTCGAATCCAAGCTCTGCCAGAAAAGCCGCGTCTTCGCCGGTGCCGCCGCCCAGTTCAAGGATATGACCGCTTGGCGGAAATGCCCGCAGCAGAGCGGTGCGCACAGCACGGCGCTGTGCCGCCACGCTGCGCCAGTCGCCGAAGCGCGAGTCGAAAACCGGCGCGATCGCGTCGAAGGCAAGGGCGGCGGGACGTTGAGGGGGCGTCATTGTAGTAACCGATTCATGTGTCGCCGCCAATGATAAGACTCCCATGTATAGCGAAGTCCTTCCACGATGTGAAAGCGCAGACGGGAAAAGATAAAGTGGAGCTGCATGCGATAACGGCGAATCCGCACGGGTAACGGCTCATTCGCGGATGCCTGGATAACAGCCGGTGGCAGACGCGAAGGCAACAATGCCCGCCGCCGCGAACGCTTCGCTGGAACACCCGCGGACTCAAGTTCCTTCTGTAACAGCAGGTACATCTTGCTGCCTGGAAAGCTCTCGAAGACAGTTCGGCGTCCATACAGTTTTACCCAGAGCCTCGCGGACCGGGGAAGTCGATCGACAGTCCAGTTCGTAAACGCATCCGGGGCGAAATCACCCATTACGCGCGTAATCAGCAGCGTGACCACGCCCAGCCCGAGGGAAGCCCGTGGATTTTCTTCGGCGGTCGATTGGAGCTCATTCCAGAAGATGTCGTCGTCGCGGCGAACGAGCACGTGACGGCGAAATTCAAGAAGGTGCGCTGTGCGTGAGAACTCGCTGCATACGTGTTTGTATACATGCAGCCCCTGGCCTAAAAACAAATCGACGGGTGAAAGCACCGGCATCTCTATGCCGTGAAACTCGCGCCTCTCAATGCGTTCCAGCAATGATGGGCGGCCCGGAGTGTTGGCCTCAACATGCAATTCCACGGACCGGCCTGGCAAATCCTTATACAGATCCATCAGAGAACTGACCGGCGTTTCGTTTATCTTGAACTCCCAACTTTGTCCGCTGATCGCGTACAGCCGGTAACCTCTATGTTCAAGAATCCGCCGCGCCTCGGAAGCGTTTTTCTCCGCGATGAGAAAATCCAGATCGAACTGGTGTCGCAGCTCCAGTCTTGGCGTAGAAGATGGGCAGAGTGAAAATCCTTTCAGCGTAGCGTAGGAGAGGCAAGCTTTCTGAAACTCCTGTTGGATTGCGACCGATTCAGCAATCATGCCGCGCGTTCGCTCAACATTGTCGCTCAGATTCTGATCGAGACACGTGAGGACACCGGGTGGCAACGTATTGCACAGTTGCAATTCCCTCATTCGGTCGAGGAAGTACAGTGCCAGGCCGCTGATATCCAGCCAGATTAATAATTTCCGCCACTCCTTCCCCGAGAGATTCTCTAGCCGCCAGCATTGCTGAGGTAAAGGGTCGCAAAAGGTCAGCAGTACAGCCTCACGCATTGACTGTTCCTTGCTCAAAGGATGCGACGCGATGTTGGAATTCAGAATGGGCATCGAGGGGCGCGCATTCACTCTCTCCGGCTTGTTCAATGTGCCGGCGGGAAGAGAAACGATCTCTGCTGAGCCTACCTAGCCTGCAACGAAGGATTGTCATATCGGGGTAAAGAAATTGTCATTGTTTTGTCGAGTTCGTACGCAACAATCACACGCAACAATCAATTGACAAACCGCAGACAATCCGGCGACACCTCCAGGCAATGGGATCGTTATAGTGGCTGTTATGTCAAGTGCGATCACAGTGTGATGGAGGATGTGCAGATGGAACCTTTTCGCGAAATGCAGGCATGTGACCTCACGTCGCGCTTCCTGCAGGATGAGATCAGCTCAAGCGGCTATCTGCTGATTCGTCGGTTATTGCCCCATGACACCCTCAACCCGTTGCTCGGCGAGATAACGCAAGTGCTTTCCGCTGCGGGCTGGCTGCTGCGTGGCCATGACCCGCTCGAACGCATCGCCGATGTCGGCGCGGCGTGCGGCGATCCCGATCTATCGTTCAAGCGGACCTACCAGGAAATCTTCAACCTGGAATCGTTTCACGCCCTGCCGCATCATCCCGTTCTAAAGCGGGTCATGAGCATGCTCGTGGGCGAGCGGCTCCTGATACACCCAAAACCGATCGGCCGGCTAATTTTCCCTGATTGCGAACGTCTCGTGAATCATGCGCATCAAGACTACCGATTCATGGATGGAGATGTTGAGTGCTTTACCGTCTGGATTCCTCTTCACGATTGCCCAACAGTTCAGGGCCCACTACAAGTTCTGGAAGGCTCCCATAGCTTCGGCGCTCAGAGTCACAATACCGAGAACCTTCACGTTCCAGAAATTCCAGAGGGAGCAGCGCTGGGAGGCGATTGGGTCGGCGGCCAAATTAACGCAGGCGATGTGCTTATCTTTCACAGTCTGACAGTGCATGCAGCCTCCCCAAACGTCTCAAATCGACTTCGTGTTTCGCTGGATTGCCGATTTCAAGATTATGGGCGGGCTCTGAATCCAGCCAATCTGACTTTTGCCGGGGATTCTGGAAAGTCCTGGGAAAAGACCTACGCCCGTTGGCGTTCAGACGATTTGAAGTATTACTGGAAGAAAATGCCTTTGACGTTCAAGCCCTCCAAAGCTGAGTTGGAACAGCTCGCAAAAACCTCAGATTCTCCTTCCATTCGAGCAAGGTATGCCAGAACTTTGAGTCAGCTAGAGTAACTACTCGATTCAACAACAATAGAGTTTCCAGTTTTCGACTCTATCGATCCGGCTCTCTCATGCCGGTCCCTTTGAGTTCTGACCTGCTCCTCTTTCTCAACCACTCATAACTGGATATTCTCAGTTGTTGCAGTGCCCCGGATTTCGGGATCAAACGAAACTAGAGATCTTGGCGGTCAAGTCTCTCCCCGAGGATGTGCACGATACGCCCCGTCGCCAGACCGTCGACGATGAAGTCCATCGCCTACTCCTGGTTGACTCCCGTCAGTTGTGGTTCCAGCGTTTGTTCGCGCAGCAGACGCTTGCGCTTCTTGCGCCGCACCATCAGCCTTTCCTCAACGTACAGCCGGTAGACACGCTTCACGTTCACCTCATGACCGCGACCGCTCAGCAGCGCATGCAACCGACGACAGCCATAGCGTATCGCTGTACCCGCTCCGCCGGTTTGCTGGGGGAGTGGGACATCGTGGCGATTGGAACCATCGACACGGTCCTGGTGCAATGCAAAACGAACCGCTGGCCCGCGCCCGCCGAGATGGAAACCATGAAGCTGTTTCCCGTTCGGTTGAACTGCCGGAAGCTGGTGCATCGCTGGGATGATCGAAAGCGGATGCCCCAGGTACGGGAACTGTGATCCGGCGAATGGCGATGAAGCGGAGCATTCCTGCAGCGTTACGCGCACGCAAGCGATTGCGGTAAGCGCCCGCGCGGTAGCCATCTCGAAGCATGGTCCAACACGTTCACAGTATCATTGCCAGCAAGGAGACCACGGCAATAAAGAAGCACAACGCACCCCAGCCGGGATGCTTGCCGATGAAGAGAAAAATTCCTGTCAAAGTGAAAACGGTAAAGACGATCATTGTTACCTCGTCATGTGGAACGATGGATCAATTGAGCGCCCAACAGGTAATGCTAGCGGAAGACAGGAAAGAGCTTCCTTCACGCTGGCAGCGCCAGAAATCAGACAATCTGTCCGGTCTGTTAATACGCCCGTTATAGCGCACAGGCAAAACGTGGAAATAGCTGTCGAATGCACTCCAGCTGCCTCTGCCCCAGAGTGCATCTGTAGCGGCGGCGTAGTCGGACATGACGGTGCGAAAATCAGCAAGGCTGTCCGAAACGCTATTCAGTTCTTTCCTACCGCATAACAGGCGAGGCAATTCGGCCCGCGCTTCTTGTAAAAACACCGTCCCGGAAATTGGCGTTGTGGTCAGCAATTGGCAATTGCGGTACTCGCCGACCATCCAATCGCCAGCAATCCAGACCGGAGTGTCGTGATTGTGAGTGATCCAGCCAACTCGATCGAGGAACGTGTATGTCGCGATGCCAATTGACGCCAACGAGCCAAATAGCTACGATAATTCCCACGCTCTTCAGAAGGGTCCGAAGACCAGGGCTTAGCGCAGCGAGTCCAGTTATATCGTCATTCAGCCTCATTGATAATCTTTTCGGGTGCGCCTGAAACCATTCCAGCGCCTGCTCCTGCACACGTGCCAAATCCGCTGAATTCAGGTGTGAGGCAGCGGCGTCTTAAACTTATCGATGACATCCTGAAATGCTTTAATGTTTTCCTGCTCGACACCTTCGATCTTGGCTGCTGCGGCAAGGTCTAGCCAAAAATATGCCTTCGCGTAGTCCTGCGCGACGCCTTCACCAAGGTAGTAACACATATCCAACTTGTGTTGTGTGGCCGCTTCGCCTGCTTCGGCTTTCAATTCAATCCGGCAACACTCCTAACACTTGCCGTGACGGTCTCGATCTAGCCAGCAGAGCAACAGAGAATTTTTTGGCGACACTGCGGACTGAGAACACAAATCCACCTCCTGGAATTCTGACACGCAATCCGCTTCGACTGATTTGCGCCGTTGTCGGCCACAAACATCAAGCTAATCCAATGGCAAAATAAGATGCATCTTTTCTACGATTTCACTTTCAGGTTGATTGAGTAGGCCTAATTTAGCCGATCCTGGAGCGCCGGGCGGAGAAATCTCGATGCGCGTGCCCGTCAAAGCAACAAGCAGATTCAGGATTGCTCTTATGCCACAATTGGCATATTCTTAAACCCGGATGAATATTGAACCGAAGCCCGTTCCCAAGCCGTTGGTGTGGATGGGCGATTCTTTAGACGTGCTTTCAGACTTTCCCCAGCCGGTGAGAAGCGAGATAGGCTTTGCGCTCTATCAGGCGCAGACGGGCGGAAAGCACGTTAACGCGAAGCCGCTGCACGGGTTCGGCGCTGGCATTCTGGAGGTTGTCTCCGACCATCGTGGCGACACATTTCGCGCCGTCTACACGGTGAGGCTCGCTGGCCGGATATATGTTCTCCACGCCTTTCAAAAGAAATCGAAGACGAGGATTGCGACACCCAAACCAGAGGTGGAACAGGTGAAACGGCGGCTGAAACGCGCTCTGGAACTGAACGCCGCACAGGAGAAGTGAACATGCCGAAACGGGATTACATAGAGAGCACAGGAAACGTCTTTGCCGATCTTGACTTGCCGAAGCCGGACGAAGCCCTCGCCAAAGCGGAACTGGCGCAAAAGATCGTTGCCATCCTGCACGAACGGCGGCTTACCCAGACGGACGCCGCCGCGATGCTTGGAGTGGATCAGCCCAAAATCTCAGCGCTGATGCGCGGGCGGCTCTCCGGATTCTCCATCGAAAGGCTGCTGCGGTTTTTACTGCTGTTGGGACGCGACGTTGAAATTAACATCAAGCCGCGTCCACGCTCCCGCGCACAATCCCGCCTGCTGGTGGCTTAACGGCTCGCTGGGGGATTCGTGCTCGCCACTCGGCTGGTTGACATTCATTGACCTGAAAGCGTTCACGGATGATCTGCAAAGCATTCTTTGCGGCGATACGCGCCTACGAGAAACGACGAATCCGGAACCATAAAAACGTGCGCAAGCGACTGTAGCGGGTGCTGTAGCGGGTGCTGGCCTAGATAGGCTTATATCGGCTGATTGTCGAATTGTTAATGCACTTAATTTATTAGGGAATCTATGCGGCAACAAACTGGCACAAATGCCATAGCCATTCTTTGGGAGCAGAGGGTCGGAGGTTAAAATCCCTCCGCCCCGACCATTCTAAACCACAATTCATCTATAACTTGCACAGTATCTGAAGCGACGGATACCGCCATGGATACCGCTTTGCTACACTTTGCAGCTATGGAAGTGAATTTGACCAAACGAATCGACACGCCCGAAGAAGACGATACTGTCCAGCTATCATCGCTGCAAACGGGCGCGTGAAGCCAAATTGGGTGCTTGTAAACAGTAAGCCCGAAAAGCACGAATACGGAAGCCACAATTCAATTGGACGCCAAAGGCATACAAAGAGCGTGAGGTACCGGTACCGGATAGGCTGCTGGAGGTGCTGGGCGTCTACAGAAAGACATTCCCAGCGAAGAGAGCCAAAGCTGAAGCACTCATATTTTCAGTACGGCTAGTGGCAAGCCCGACACTCACATGATTCGAGCGCTGAAGCAGAACGCAAAGAAGGCCGGATTGAATCGAGATTTTTGGTTGCACAAGTTCCGGGCGACATTCGCGACCATGCATTTGCAAGCGGGGTAGATCTGCGAACGGTGATGACGTGGATTCCTCAGGCTGCAGTCGCAGCCGATAGAACATCTCCCTGTGTTATGCGGCGAACGTCGCGTTAACCTTCTCCCTCACCGCTTGATGTCTCGCCGGTTTTAGATAGCGGATCACACTCTCCAAATTCCTTTGCCCCATCACCGGCGCGAAGCGGATTTTGGTTCTCTGGTCTTTTTGCACTGCCTTCATAAAGCGAACCCGCACAGACGAAGTGCCGAGGGTTCTCCAATATTGTCGGTAATTCCTTGTCCTCAAGCAAGGAACAGGTTCAAACCTCGGTCAAGTTTTCTTTGTAGAAGTCCCGGGAAATTCCGATCGCACGGGATTTTGAGGTTCGAGCTGCCTGGCGAGGTTTGTATCTTCTACTCAAACGCGTCGTCGCGGGGGGGGAGTTGGGCTCGTTACGCCCATAGAAGACTTGGTTTTAATGCCCACAGCCCTTTGAAAGGGCCTCTCAAGTCAAGGAGAACAAGATGCCCGCACGTCTATCACGCTCTGTCGTACTTTTAGCAATGTCCATACACCTTGTAGTATCCCTCTCTGCTTGGATAACAGCCTTGTCGCTATTTCACAATACGCGCGGTGATACGAAAACCCTTCCGCCTTCACGCGCAACTGCTCTTCGCGCCGGTTGAGTTTTCAGCTCCGACCAGTGCGCGAAGCCCGATTGGGTCCATACTGTCATGGTCAGGAATGCTACAAGCGAGATCCCGTGTCGCAATAGTCAGGAATCTCTCAATCGTAAGGAGTTCGGGGAATAGATCTTTAGCTAAGCTAGACGCCGAAACTGCTTTCTACTGGATCATTCTGAGCGAGTCGCTTCGCCAGCGAACGGATTAGGTCGCGATCGGCGTCGAGGCCCAGAACTTCGAATCGGGCGACTCCTCGCGTGAGGAGTCGGCTCCGGTAATTCTTGATGGCTCGCTTTTGGGCTGTATTGCTCACGGTCGACCCCTTTTTTATCTATACCCTGTAATATATCCGGTATGAGCGGGGCGTTGCAAGGAAGCGTCTAGCGCGGAACGCTCCTGAAGGAGTCGTCAAGACCGTCTCCGTCACCGTATTTGTCAGGCTAGAGTTCCTGCCTGGCTGTGAGACGCTGCCCATACATCCAGGGTTGAAGCCGCATCTCCATGGCCCAGTCCTGAAAGGACGGAATGCGGCCCAGGTCTTCCCGAACATGCTGCTCTCCGATATAGCGGCCTGACGAGCAGCGCGCATAAGAGGGTCGAAGGGATGCGCAACAGTCGCATTTCTTTTCCAATTTCTGAGGTCGACCCAGAGATTCATCCCGTGCACGATGTGCAGACGGGCAGCGGCCACGGTGATCGACAACGAATCTTTGATGACGGGCCATAAGGAAGTGATCATCAGCGTTACGGAATCGATCACTTTCCGATCACTTTAGAGACGCCGCCAATAAAAAACACGCGATCTTTGTTCGTGAGCCAAAAGCAAACTCCAACAAGAAATGAGGCGACAGCGCCTCTCAGAGGTGACTCTTAATGGCAAAAATCTTAGAAATGCGCGCGGAGCCTGCGATCTGCAATATTCCACTACACCGAGCGCGCCGATGGCCTTTTCGACATGCCCGCTCCGGACCAGCGCGGGCCCCGCTCATTCTTGGCGTTACAAATTCCACCCTCGCTGAGTGACTTGGCGATTTCTCGTTGCTTGAGAAAACAAAATTGCTCACGACATGCACGTTCCCCGTAGTAGCCACTGGGGAAGACGAGTGCTAGGAGGCTTTGGGTGCCCGTAGCAGAGCCGGAATAATCTCCGATTATTTTGATTTCGAGCCAAGCAGTATGGGGTCGGTCTCGATAAGTGTGAGAGATTTCACCATATTCTGTGTTTGGGCTTTGTATTTTCTGACATGGGTTGTCTGCAGGTGTGATTGGTACGCTGCCTGATTGCTGTAGCTTTCAAACAGCCGGACCTGATTCGGATGGTCCTTCACCGATACGGCGTCTAGGGTCAGAACTCCAGGCTCCACTCGAATCGAAGTCTCGATCTCTTCCTTTAGCGCTGCCTTGTACGCCGCAACTTGGTCAGGATAAATTTCCAGTTCTGCGATTCTTACGATGCGCTCTTGGGATGATTCTGAATATCCTCGCCGTTACAGAGCGGCGTTCGCTTTCTCCAGTCTCCTCTACCCGCTCCCTGAACATTGCACCTTGCGGTAACGCCTGCCCCCGACAGACTCCTTCTTAGTTTGCGAAAACACGAGAGCGCGCCTATTACAGTCATCGCGATTTCACTACCTCTGTCGTTTTATCTTGCCAAAGTGAAAAGCTCGACGAGCGTCCTCACGCGCTCTTTCTGACGGCTGCGCGGAAATCGCTTGGTTCTCGTCAGCTCGGCGATACCATGGAGGCTCGCCCAAAACAGTTCCGATAGAGCCTCTGGCTTCGATATCTGCCCCGGAAACAACTCCATAAGTTGGGCAAACGCGAATCGCAACTCCGGCGGAGTGGCCGCGTCACTGAAGGGTAGGCTCAGGCTGAGCGAAAACATCACTTCATACACTGCTGGTGAAGACGCGGCGAACTCCAGATATGCGGCCGCGACCGCTTCGACCGCATTTCCACTCTTAGCCCGTTTCCGTGCCCTCTCCAAAGCCAGGCCCAACTCCTGAAAACCCTCGATGGCAACCGCGCCGAGAATTCCTTCGCGGCTTCTAAAATGAGCGTACAAGACGGGTTGGCTGTATGAAATTTCGTCGGATAACCGCCGAACGGTTACGTTGGACCACCCTTCAAGCTCCGCGATTCGTCGTGCGGCACTGATAATCTGTGCCCGGCGGGCCTGCCTGTCACGCAGTTTTCGTTCCGCAATCCGGTTACCTGCCAGAGTTTGTACCATTGATAGAAATTATAGCGCCGCTCGGCCAAGCGCTCAACGAGAGAGTAAAACTTTTCACGAATATTTTGCATCTCGCCATGAAACATCTCGATCATATATAGCGTTGCTAGATTTTCTACCGAAAGAGAAATTTATGTACAACGCTATTCCGCTCATCCTGGCGGCTCTCATAGCCGTGGCGATCATCGTGATCGGTTGTTTCTACCTTGCATCTCCTGAACGAATCTTAGGCGGATTCGGTCTCAAGCCGCCTGCATCCGATGCTGACACTCGCGCCTGGCTGCGTCTCAAAGGAATTCGGGACGTTGCATCCGGATTGGCCGTGTTGACCCTGATGCTGACTGCGGACAACCGGACAGTAGGCATAATCCTTCTAGTTTTCGCCATCATCCCTTTCGGCGACATGTTTAACGTTTTAGTGTCTGGCGGGCGAAAGGCCACAGCGTTCTCCGTTCATGGCGTAACCTGCGCGGCGATGCTGATCGTCGGCCTTTGGTTGATCCGTGTCCTTTGAGAGATACCTCAACCAGTACATTGTGAACCCAGGTCCATGCAAGAGGAGGCGATCATGCGAACGTTTGAACTTCGCGTGTACACACTGCGCACCCAAGAGGCGCTCGATTTCTACGTGGAGCAGATTTATCCCCGTCATCTCAGCAGTTTTCCGGTGTTCGGTATTGAGGCCCACGGCCTCTGGACCGCCAAGGAGGATGCGGAGCCACGGCTCTTCGTACTGGCCTCCTACGCGGCGGGCGAAGAACCACGCGAGGTTGCTCGGCGGTATATGCAGAGCACAGCGTTCGCTGAGGACGTCCGAACTTTGATGTCACACAGATCGTTGGCGTTCAATCGACGATCCTCATCCCTTCAACTAGCTCTCCTCTTATTTGAGGTCACTCAACCGCATGTGTTGTTCTTGGAGGAAGTCAAGATGGAAGTCCTGAATGTCGTTGCAATTATCGTCGTTGGATTGATGGTTGGATGTGAACTGGCCGTCGCCGCGTTTATTCATCCAACGCTCGATAAACTTTCGGATGATGCTCATCTGCCAGCCGCAAGCGCCATCGCTCGTGTGCTGGGGACAGTCATGCCGTTTTGGTACAACTTACGTTTTTTCTTACGTTAGCCGAGGTTGCAATCCGATGGTACCAATCGGGCCGCTTACCCATCTGGATCGCTGTATCGACCGTTTTGTGGATGCTGGCGATTGCCTATACCCTCATCGCTCTGGTGCCGGTCAACAACCGCATCAAATCGTGGGAGAAGTCCACTCCGCCTTCCGATTGGAAGACGTACCGGCGTAGATGGGATATGCATCACCGCTGGCGTGTTGTGCTACTCACGATAGCTTTCGCGTTTCTAATCGTGGGAATTCGTTAGCGAACGCTTTTGCAGGCAAGATTTGCCTGCAGGACCGAACCGAAACCATCAGGAGAAAATCACATGCCGGAAACAACATTCAAGATCGCTGCTCTTCCTGCTGACGATCTCAGCCGCGCCTTGGCACTTACGCAGGCGGATAGTCCAACAGCCCGACATATCGGTCTGGTCGGAAACACATACACGATCACCGTTGCCGGCAAAGACACCGACGATCGCTTCTGCGTGATTGACATGCATGTGCCGCCCGGTGGCGGTCCGGGGCCGCATCGTCACGACTTCGAAGAGACCTTCATTCTTCTTGACGGCGAGTTGGAGATGACCTTCCGCGGTGAGACGTCCATCGTTCGGGCCGGTGACACCGTCAACGTTCCGTCCAATGCTCCTCACCAGTTTCACAACTCATCCTCACGCCCAGTCCGGATGATCTGTATCTGCTCTCCAGCGGGCAATGACAGGTTCTTCCTCGAAGTCGGAGTTCCTGTAGCGACGCGTACTACGCCGCCACCTAAGCTCGACGAGAAACAGATGGCCGAGTTTCTGGAGAAGGCAGAGGCCATCGCCCCGAATTATCACACTGAACTTCTGGATCGAGCATAGATAGCAGCCTGTCCGTAATAGGTTCCAGCTGCGTCCGTCAATTGCCAGACGGTCGCGTTCTCGATCCAAAAGCGTTTGCCCGACTTTGCAATGCGGATGCCGCAATAACCCGTAACGAACCCATCGCGCTCTACCTGTTCCAAAAACTTCTGACGCTCGCCCTGTTCCGACGCCTCGGCGGACAGGCGAGACGGCAACACCATCAGTTCTTCCCACTCGTACTCAAAACACTGCTGGGCGGCCTTGTTACCGTAGATGAAAATCGGATCGGGCGCCGTGTTGTGTGCGAGAAGCGCGAACGGCGCATCTTCATACAGCCATCTTGCGGCTTGACCGGCAGACATCCCTTCCGGCGTGAGCCGTTGCCCTACGAGCCGGCGATAACTGTCCGCGAGCATACTGCAAAAGGAAGTTTCGCAGCCCTGTTCGATCAAAGTCCTCTCCATGTTTACCGTTTCTGCCTGTTGGCTGCTCTCGGCTGACCGATACAATCTTCAATCTCACATCGATGCGTAGAGACAATCGTCGACAGACATCATCGGCCTGCCGGAAAACTTCATCTTAAAAGATACTGGCATTTCAACTGCCCGACAGGGAATCACTCGACCTTCTCGATAAGGCGCCGGTGCGATGCTGGAGTGCGGTTGCACTGTCGTCATAAAGGACTTTCAGCAGAAGCTGACAGTTGCATCCAATATAGTCAAGCAGTACCTCTTAGAAGGAGCGGTTTTTAAAGCCAATGCAGCCACAAGAGGTCATTACGGATCCGGTTCAGGCGGCGAAGGAAGCAGGCCTGCGTTATGTCTCCGATAACAAGCCAGGCATCCTGCGAAAACGTCGCGGCAAGGGATTTCGCTACATCGGCGTCGACGGAGCGCCGACGCGCGATCCCGAAGTTCTCGGGCGCATCAAATCACTGGTTATTCCGCCCGCGTGGACTGATGTATGGATTTGCCCCAGTCCAAAGGGACACTTGCAGGCAACGGGACGCGACGCGAAGGGCAGAAAACAGAGCAGGTACCATCCACGCTGGCGCGAGGTGCGCGACGAAACGAAATACGAACGCTTGACGACCTTCGGAACCGCTCTTCCAACCATCCGGGAACGGGTGGAGCACGATTTAGCTTTGCAGGGACTGCCGCGTCAGAAGGTGCTCGCCACTATCGTGCGCCTGATGGAAACAACATTGATTCGTGTCGGCAATGTGGAATATGCGCGCGATAATCACTCCTATGGATTGACTACGATGCGAGGCCGTCATGTACATGTCGATGGATCGACCGTCACATTCAAGTTCCAGGGGAAGAGCGGTGTGCGTCATACGATTGACGTAAACGATCGCAGGCTGGCGAAGATTGTTCAGCGCTGCCAGGACATTCCGGGCTATGAGTTGTTCCAATATGTGGACGGTGACGGGGAGCACCACACGGTTGATTCGGCGGACGTGAACGATTACCTACGCGAAATCAGCAGCCAGGATTTCACGGCGAAGGACTTTCGCACATGGGCGGGCACGGTATTGGCTTGCATGATGCTGCAGGAATTTGAAGCATTCGACTCTGACACCCAGGCAAAAAAGAATGTTGTGCAGGCGATCAAGACTGTCGCCGAGCGTCTGGGAAACACGCCTTCCGTTTGCCGGAAATGCTACGTGCATCCCGCGGTGCTGGATTGCTACCTGAGCGGCGCAATGAGCAAAACTTTGGAAAAGTGTGTTGAACAAAAAGTCGCAGACACGTCCCGTGCACTGCGGCAGGAGGAATTTGCGCTCATGCATCTGCTACAGCAGATGCCTACCCCGGCAGATGGGCTGGCGGGAAAATGACCTGTAAATCGGGAGATCGGCACGAAGGATCGACAGGGCTGGAATTTCACTATTTTGAGAACTAGAGGAAACTCACAGCTCATGTAGTTGATCTAAATTGGAGTCATTCTGAAGCGCAGCGAAGAATCCAGAGGGTGACCGCAGTTCGGCCCAGGCGAAGATTCTCTGGATTCTTCGCTGCGCTTCAGAATGACTGATGCCATTTCAACTCAGTATCTGTATTCCACTATTATTTTCAAAGTTTGGCACGGAGAAGCCCGCAGCACGCGGGGAGCGATCTATCATCAAACCTGGCACGCGCATTCTGCGTCAGTGAGGGGCCACGGCATGGCGGAACGCAGAGCGATCGTAGCAATGTGGCGCAAGCGGCAGGACACCTCTTCGGTGCTGGCTACTTTGATCCGCGTGGATGGATCTTCCTATCGCAGACCAGGTGCGCGCATGTACATCCATCCTACCGGCCACGCCGGTTCCATCAGCGGCGGGTGTCTGGAAGGAGAAGTGGTACGCAAAGCATCCTGGCTAACTCGAAATGGGGCAGTTGTCGAAAGATATTCCACGGTTTTCGACGAGAATTTGACGGAAGACGGCAGAGATATTCCTTATGGACTTGGCTGCGGCGGCATTATCGATCTTCTGCTGGAGCCAGCCGTATTGCGCGAAACCCAGGCCATGTTGATGGCTCTGGAAGCAGCACAGCAAGGGGCGATATTATGTTCCGCCACTCTGCTGCCTTCGCAGTTTGGCGGCAAACAATTCGCACGGGTTATCGCGCGTAAAGGCGCCCTGGAATTCGTACACGCGAACTCGACGCTGTTTTTTTCGAGCGAGGATCTTGAAGCGACCACGCGGGATACTCTCCTGGCACTGGCAATGAGCGCGACCGAGCCCGATACGCTTTTCATCCCGCTCGACGGCGAGCAGAGAAGTGTCTATATCGAACCGATTCTTCCGCCGCAGCGGCTGGTAATTTTTGGAGCGGGCGACGATGCGTTGCCGCTGGCGAACCTGGCGCATTTGCTGGGCTGGCGCATTGCGGTGGCAGATGGGCGGGAGTGGCTGGCGCGATCCGCGCGTTTTCCTGCCGCGGAGTTGGTGCTCGCACTCCGACAAGATCGAGACAATTTCGCATACCAGAATCTCTCGGATCTGCGATTGACCAGCCAGGATGCAGCGGCTGTGCTGACGCATAGCTTCGAACAGGATCAAAGTCTTCTTCGCAATCTGCTGCCACTCAACTTGCGCTATCTCGGTCTGTTGGGTGCGCGGCATCGCAGTCAACTGCTGCTTACAGAAGCGGCGCAGCAACTTGGATGGACGCCGGAAGAATGCCTGCGACGGGTTCACGCACCAATCGGTCTCGACCTCGGTGGAGACAGTCCAGAGGCCGTTGCTTTGACCATTGTTGCGGAAATCCAATCGGTCCTGCATCAGAAGGTCGCGTTCTCCCGCAGCATGCCGGAGAGCGCATTGCGCATAGTTCCAGAGAGGCCTTACGTCCCGGCGCAATGCCCGATGGACGGCGGGTTAGAGGGCAATGGACTAAAAGAGAGGAACCCGCAACCTTCCGAATCGATTCAGGCGAGTCATGTCCAACAAACTGCCGGTTGATGCGCCTCGCATTCCGGCGGTCATTTTTGCCGCAGGGGCCTCGACCCGACTGGGTCAGCCGAAACAACTTCTGCGCCTTGCGCCGTTCGGAGAAGAGGTGCTGCTTGACCGCGCAGTGCGACTGGCGCGCGAAGCAGGCGCTGCGCCGATTTTCGTTGTACTCGGCGCATACGCTGAAGAGATCCAGCGCACAGCGCAACTTCCGCACTGCACGGTAATCTTCAATCCAAAATGGCGGGAAGGAATGGCCAGTTCACTACGCGCTGGAATTCGCGCGGTTGAGGAGCAGCAACCGGCGGTCTCCGCCGCGTTGTTGATGGTCTGCGATCAACCGGCGCTGTCAGCAGAGCATCTGCGTCACCTGCTGATGGCGCATGAGGCTACACCCGAGGATGCCATCGCTTCGGAATATGCAGGCCGCTATGGTGTTCCTGCCGTCATACCTCGGGAGATGTTTTCGACCATGCTCACGTTGAAGGGCGATCAGGGCGCACGAGCAATTTTGCAGAAGGCTTTGCGGATCAACAGTGTTGCATTCGCCAATGGAGAGCGGGACATCGACTGCGCCGATGATTTGCTGCCGTGGGCGGAAGCCAAGTGAACAGGAACGAACCTGCTCTATGATGCCAGAGCTCTACGTTGCCTCGGGACTAGACTATCAACATAGGGACTAGGCCATCAACATATCGGGTTGAATGGGAGCGATACGCATCCGCTTGCCGGTGGCGTGATAGATGGCATTGGCGACTGCGGCGCCAGCTCCGGTGATTCCGATCTCTCCAATGCCGCGTGCTCCTAGCGGATCGAATTTGGTGTCTGGAATGCCGAGAGCGAAGACATTGATCTCCCCGATATCCGCGTTGACGGGCACATGGTATTCGGCCAGATTGTTGTTGACGGCGCGCCCGGTAAGGCCGTCCAGATGGGTGGCCTCGTGCAGTGCGAGGCTGACGCCCCAAACAATGCCTCCGATAAGCTGGCTCTTGCCTGTCTTCCCATTGAGCAGCGTGCCCACGTCATACACTGCGGTGACACGGCGCACTCGCGGCATGCCGAGGGTTTCGTCCACGGCAACCTCCGCGAAAACTGCGCCCCAGGAATGCTTCGAATACTGTTCGGCGTCCTGATCGGGCTGGGATGAAGCCGTCGCACCCACCGGCTGGTTGCCGTTGCGTGCCAGGAATGCCATGAAAGTTTCGCCGCTGTTCGGCTGCCCTTTGTGAATGATCCTGCCGTTCTGAAAATCAAGTTCGTCAGGTTGAGCGCCATGCAGCGGCGACTGTGTGTCCCCTGCCGCCGCAGTCAACAATTTAAGCTGCGCCTGCTTGGCCGCGTCCTGCACGGCGGGCGCGAGGCTGGCCGCTGTCTGCGAGCCTCCGGAAACCGGACTTTTTGGCATGGCTGAGTCGCCTAGCTTCGCATCGACCAACTCAACCGAAAGGTGAAGTGTGGCCGCCGCGGTCTGCGCCATGATCGTGTAGGTGCCGGTGCCGAGATCCTGCGAGCCGGAGATTACGGTGACGCGGCCGTTTGGTTCAAATTGCACCTTTGCCGATGCGGCCGAGCGGTTCGCCGGGTACGTGGCTGTCGCCATACCCCAGCCGATCAGATCGTGGCCCTGCCTTGTCGAGCGCGGCTGCGGGTTGCGTTTGGCCCACCCGAAGCGTTGGGCGCCCTGCGTATAGCACTCGCGAAGATGCTTGCTCGAAAAAGGCTTGCTGCTGGCCGGATCCTTTTCCGCGTAGTTCTTCAGGCGCAGCTGGATCGGATCCATGTTGAGCTTATAGGCCAGCTCATCCATCGCGATCTCGAGCGCAAAGGTTCCGGTAGATTCACCCGGTGCACGCTGGAAAGTCGGCGTGCCCACGGTCAATGGCACAAGTCGCTGCGAGGTCTCAATGGTTGGGCTGGCGTAGAGCATGCGGGTAGGCGCGGAGGAGGGCTCAGTAAAATCTTCGATGACCGACGTGTGGGAGTAGACGTCATGCTGCATGGCGGTGAGGGTGCCGTCGCGCTTGGCCGCGAGCACGATATGCTGGTGCGTCTGTGGACGGCCACCCACAGGACCGAACATCTGCGGTCGCTCCAACACAATTTTGACTGGCCGATTGACGACCTTGGCCGCCATCGCCGCAAGCACCACATGCGACCAGGTGGAACCCTTGCAGCCAAATCCGCCGCCTGTGAACGGGCAGAATACGCGCACGGTGTCATCGGGGATTCCAATTGCCTTCGCTACCGTCTGCTTCACTCCGGAGATGTACTGGGTCGAGTCATGCAGCGTGAGCTTTTCACCGTCCCACTGCGCGATGGTAGCGTGCGGTTCCATCGGGTTGTGGTTTTCCATCGGGGTCATGTAGACCTCATCCACCTTGACTTCGCCCGCGGCCATCCCAGCAGCAAGTTGGCCTGCGGAAACGTCCGATGGATCCTTCCCGTGGCCGCCTGGATGCGCTGTGGCAAACCCGCCTTCAAAATCAAGCTTCGCAGGCTCCGACTGATAGCGCACACGGATGAGCGACGCGGCGTACAGCGCATCGTTGAGTGTTTCCGCGACGACAACTGCTATCGGTTGGTTGTTGTAATGCACCTGGTCGTCCTGCAGCAGCGACAGAACGCGCCCTGCGGGGGGATGCACGGCTGCTTTACCACCTTGTGGAAGCTTGGGGGCGTTGGCCGGAGTCATTATGGTGAGCACGCCCGGCGTGCGCTGGGCTGCGGCGGTGTCCATGCGCCGAATGCGTCCGTTCGCGATTGTGCTGGTGACTATGACGGCGTAGGCCAGATTCGGAATTTCAAATTCAGCGGCATACTTCGCCGTGCCGGTCACCTTGGCTCTGCCGTCGACGCGTGTGATTGGCTCGCCGATAGTCGTCATGCGGTTTCTCCACTGCGCGCGGCAGTTTGAAATGCGCACACAATCGTCTCTTCTGCCATCTTCACTTTGAAGGTATTGTGCTCGTAAGTTTTCGCTCCGGCGAGGGCTTCCTCAGCGGCTGCGCGGTAGGTCTCTTCGTTGGCATGCTTGCCTGTCAGTGTGGCTTCGGCCTTCTCTGAGCGCCAGGGCTTGTGGGCCACGCCGCCCAGCGCAAGCCGGGCGCTGCGGATGGTTCCGCCGTCCAACTCCAGCGCCGCCGCCGCCGAAACCAGTGCGAAGGCATAGCTCGCACGGTCGCGCACCTTGATATAGGCCGAGCGGGCCGCATAAGGTCCTTTGGGCAGGTCAATCGAAAGAATCAACTCGTCCGGGCGGAGATTGGTGTCTACCTCCGGATGGTTTCCGGGCAGCCGGTGGAAGTCTGCAAACTGGATGGTCCGGTCACCGCGTTTGCCGCGCACCTTCACGACGGCACCGAGTGCTGCCAGCGCTACGCACATGTCGGACGGATGGGTGGCGATGCACTCCGGGCTTGCGCCCAGGATGGCATGGATACGGTTGTAGCCCTTGATGGCTCCGCAACCTGAACCCGGATTCCGCTTATTGCACTGCTCATATGCCGGATCGTAAAAGTAGTAACAGCGTGTGCGCTGGAGAAGGTTGCCACCATTCGTGGCCAGATTGCGCAGCTGGGGAGATGCGCCGGCAAGGATCGCCTGCGCAAGCATTGGATAGCGCTCCCGTACTAAGGGATGGTCCGCAGTGTCAGAGTTCCGGGCCAACGCCCCGAGACGCAGACCTCCATCGGAAAGTTCTTCGATCTTTGCCAGATCGAGACGATTGATGTCGATCAGGTGGCTCGGCAGTTCGACCTGCTGCTTCATCAGGTCGACCAGATTGGTTCCCCCGGCAAGAAACTTGGCGTTGGGCACTGAACCGATCGCACTTACCGCCGCCTGAGGGTCATTGGCACGCTGATAATCAAACGGTTGCACTGGACTCTCCACTCTGTACTGCGCTCGGTGAAGGCGCTTGTCGTGACCTACTGCTATAAGCCTGGCGCACCGCTGCCACAATGCCCGGATAGGCGCCACAGCGGCAGATATTGCCGCTCATGCGTTCCCGAATTTCATCTGCGGTGAGTTCGACCGGCCCTTTCCTGTTAAGGTTGGCCGTCACGAAGCTCGGCGCGCCCTTCCTGGCTTCATCGATCAACGCCACCGCAGAGATAACCTGCCCGGGTGTGCAATAGCCGCACTGAAAACCATCGTGGTCGAGGAAAGCCTGCTGCACGGGGTCAAGCACTTCACCGTTGGCCAATCCTTCGATCGTAGTGATCTCCTGACCGTCATAGGAAACGGCAAGCGCCAGGCAGCTATTGATGCGACGCCCGTTAGCGAGCACCGTGCATGCTCCACACTGGCCGTGGTCGCAACCTTTTTTGGTGCCTGTCAGCTTAAGGTCTTCCCGGAGCAGATCGAGCAGGGAGGTGCGCGGGTCGATCGCCATCTGCTTCTGCGCTCCGTTGATCTTCACGCTCAGAGGGATTTGCCTGGCGACGGGCGGCGGCGCGGTGGCTGCTTTGCCCAGCGACGGGTTCAGCGTCGACGCGCCAATCACAGCGCTCGCGCCCTTCACAAAGTCGCGCCGTGAAACGGGCCAATCGCAAGGTGCTCCAGGTCGAAGCTCCATGGTCGGGCCCCGGCTTTCGTGCCGCAACTCAGCACCAGGACCCGAAGTGTTGTCTGGAATTTCTGGATTGTCCTGCATTGAATGTCCTCGTCCGTAATGGGCTTTTGACTGGACAATTGGATGCAAATTTCCAATCTCCGGTAGTCTTTAGGATCTCGGCATTTCACTCGATAAGTAAATTGCTAACGGTCAGCCTTTCAGTGCCGATGGAACGGCCATGTTCTCCGAAGCGCAGCCGTCAATAGGTAGATGAATAAACCGGATAACAGGAGTACCGCCGCAAACTCGATTTCTTTCGTCAGATTCGCGCCGTGAAATAAGACGAACAGAAATCCCGCGATCGCGAACAGCGCGGGAATTGGATAGAACGGCATTCGGAATGGATTCGGCTCGCCGCCTAGCCGTTTGCGAAACGCGATCAGGCCGATCGCCTGCAATAAGAACTGGAATACGATGCGCGTGACGATGAGCGCGGCAATAAGATCAGCCAGCCGAAACAGACAGAAGAAAATGGAAATCGCGCCCAGAACCAGCAGAGACACGGTTGGAAAGCGTTTCGTTTTATGCAGCGTGGCGAAGCTCGCAAAATAATTCTTATCCAGGGCTGCCGCATACGGCACACGAGAGTAGCCGAGCAGTACGGCGAAAACGGATGCGAATGCTGTCCAGACAATCAGCAGCGCCATGGCCTTGCCCGCCCAGGATCCATACAGACGCTGCATCAGTACGGCAATGACCGAAGTCCGCGTTGCTATCGCTCCCGGCTGCATGAATTCCTGCACCGGGATTACTTTCAACACACTCATGTTCATGAACACGTAGAGCACGGCGACGAGAAGAATGGACCAGAAGATCGCGCGAGGGATAACGCTGCGCGGATCTTTGACTTCTCCACCCAAAAAACAAATATTGTAGTAGCCGCCGTAGTTGTAGATCGCAATCAGCAGCCCGGCGCTGAAGCCACTAAGACCGTGTTGAGGAGCGAACGCGTGAAGGTGCATTGCCGGGGGATGCATGTGCGTCAACCCGGCGACAATGACCCACACAATTGCCAGCAGCACTCCGACGGAAAGAACACGCGAAATGCGGCCGATGGTCTGAATGCCGCTGTAGATCAGAAAGGTGGCCAGTCCACAGGCGGCCATGGCTACCAGGGCTGCCTGTGTGACCGAATGATGACCGTATGCGAACCATGAGGTATTCAAACCGGGCCACAGGTATGCGGCATAATCCGATAGCCCTACAGCTCCTGAAGCGGTCGAAAGTGGCGCACTAAAGGTGAGCTGCCAGATGAAGAGGAATGAAAGCAGCCGTCCCCATTTCTCGGCTCCGTAAAGGCGATTGAGATATAAATAGCTGCCGCCGGAATCAGGGAAGCGGGTGCCCAGCTCCGCCCATACCATGCCATCGCAAAGTGCAAGAATTGCGCCGAAAATCCATCCGAGGATTGCGCGGTTTCCCAGGGCCATAACCATCAGTGGAAGTGTGATGAATGGCCCTACTCCGATCATATTCAGCACGTTGAGATTGATCGCAGTCGTGAGACCGATGCCCCGAACAAGCGACGGTGGTGCTGTCCCGGGCTCTGCTATAGATTCCGGATTGGATTGCGCGTCCATTTTTAAATTCGATTTAAGCTGGGTTGGCAAGTCTGAGATGATCTAAGTTACAGAGAATCCCACAAGTGACACTCTCATTTGAGTTCTGGAGTTCAGCTGTCAAGACTGCTGCAATTTCGCTCTACACAAAGGTCATCGGATGAATCGACACAAAGTGAAAAAATCCATTGCGAGTGCTCTGATTTCGTTTGTCGCATGGATCACGATACCAGCTTTCGGACAATTTTCCGGAAAAGTGAAAGCGGACCCGAACGCCCAGAGAATCGCCATGAATCGTGGCGCAGCCGCGCTGTGGCAGAGCCTGCGCGAACTGCATACCAGAGCGAGTCTGATCATGTTCACCGCCCATCCCGACGATGAGGATGGCGGCGTGCTTACCTATGAGAGCCGCTACGCCGGCGCGGACACCACGTTGTTCACGTTGAATCGCGGGGAGGGTGGACAGAACGTGATGTCGTCCGATTTCTGGGACCAGCTTGGATTGGTACGTACGGAAGAGTTGCTGGCGGCGGATCGGTATTACGGAGTGCATCAGTACTGGTCGCGCGTGGCGGACTTCGGCTTCACAAAGACAAAAGATGAGGCACTGAAAAAATGGGGATATGATCGCGTGCTGTATGACTCGGTACGCGTGGTGCGGATGACGCGCCCGCTGGTGGTGACGTCAGTATTCTCCGCCAATGTTTCCGACGGACATGGCCAGCATCAGGTGGCGGGACAGATGGCGCAGGAAGTATATAAAGCTGCCGCCGATCCGAATATGTTTCCCGATCAAATTCGTGCCGGGCTTCGCCCCTGGGCACCGTTGAAAGTCTATGTCCGCTCTCCCTTTGCGAGGATCACAGACAAAGGCGTGTATGACTACGCCACTGGGAACTGGGCACCGGCCCGGTTTCGTAACTACATCACGAACACATGGATAGAAGGGAAGCCGTCCCCCACCCTGGAAATACCGGACGGCCAATATAGTCCGGCTCTCGGCCTTTCCTTTATACAAATTGCGCGGAGCGGACTGGGCCAGCAAAAATCCCAGAACGGCGGCATTGGCATGCCTGCACCCGGTCCGGATTTTTCTGCATACCATCTCTATGCGTCACACGTTCCTGCTGCTGCGACAGAAAAAAGCTTCTTCGATGGAATTGATGTGTCTCTGGAGGGAATAGCGGATTACGCTCCAGCAAGCCAGTCTGGCTGGATTCGCGATCGGTTGGCATCCATCGATTCTTTGGTAGAACAAGCGACGCAGAACTTCTCTATGGATGCGCCGGAAAAGATCGCTCCCACTCTGGCCAAAGCATTTTTGCAGACAGAAGCGTTGATTCATGAAATTCAGCAGAAGCCGTTGCCGGAAGATGCCCGCTATAACATGCTGCACGAGCTAAGTATCAAGCGACTACAGTTCAATACAGCGCTGGTGCAGGCGCTGGCGCTCAGTCTTAAAGCTGATGTCGCGAGTGACACGCAGCAGGAAAACATTAGCTACTATCGCGGCTCCGCGGAGACATTTCAGGCGGCCATTCCAGGGCAAAGCTTTCATGTCGCTGTCCATCTGGTGAACCAGGGAAGCGATCCAGTGACTGTGAAAGATGTACGACTGGTGACTACTCCAGATAAAGATTGGACGCTGTCGGCTGAAGCGCCAGCACGCGGCATGCTGGCTGCGGGCGAAGCGGACGACGTTCATTTCGCCGTTACAACTTCGAGCGACGCCACAATCACCAAGCCGTACTTCACGCGTCCGAATTTAGAGCAGCCCTACTACGATATCTCCGAACCAGCCTATCTCAACTTTTCGTCGATGCCTTACCCCTTGTCAGCAAGAGCGACATTTACCTATCGAGGAGTGGACGTGGTTCTCGATCAGGTTGTGCAAACGACTCATCGCATCAGCGGTTTGGGACCGGTTGAGAATCCCTTGATCGTATCGCCTGCAATTTCTGTGTGGGTTTCACCGGCTGCCGGCATTGTTCCGCTTACCAGCAAGTCGCTAAGGATCACGACCCTAATCCACAGCAATGTAAAGGGACCTGCTATCGGCACCGTGTCTTTAAAACTGCCGGTGGGATGGACTTCCATGCCACGGCAGGCAAACTTCGCGACCAGGCAGGATGGCGATGAACAAAATATTGAATTCGAAATTATACCTGGATCTGTCGAGCCGAAGCCTTATCAAGTTACTGCAGCGGCTATCTATGAGGGCGGTAGCTATATATCCGGCTCAATTACGGTTGGGTATCCTGGACTTCGTCCATATCCGTATTATCAGGACGCTACCTATCGGGCAACCGGTGTCGATCTTCATCTGCCTTCCGGAATGAAGATAGGATATGTGACGGGAACCGGAGACAGCGTTCCAGGTTCTCTCGCGGATATAGGCATCGAGCCTGTTTTCCTTTCCGCGCAGGATATAGCAATTACGGATCTGAAAAGTTTCAATGCTATTATTCTCGGCGTCCGCGCCTATGCTGTTCGTCCGGAGTTGAAGACCTTCAACGCAAGGCTATTGGATTATGTAAAAAATGGCGGCACGCTCATCGTTCAATACAATACTCCGGAGTTCGATCATAACTATGGACCCTATCCTTATAAACTCAGCGGCAATCCGGAGAAGGTCATCGATGAGAAATCGAGAGTGACCTTTCTCGAGCCGAACTATCCGGCACTCACCTGGCCAAATAAAATTACTGCGCACGATTTTGATGGCTGGGTAGAAGAGCGCGGTCATGACTTCATGCACGAGTGGGACCCTCGCTACACGGCGCTTACAGAAACGCATGATCCCGGCCAGGCGCCGCAAAAAGGCGGCTTGCTGGTGGCATCCTATGGGAAGGGTTTTTATGTCTATGATGGCTATGCCTTCTATCGCCAATTGCCAGAAGGCGTGCCTGGGGCTTTTCGCATTTTCGCGAATCTACTTAGCTTGTCCAGCAATCCTGGGATGCGGAAGCTATCGGCGGCAGGAAGCGACTAACTCAGACTAAGATCACCGGCCGCCTTCCTATGGACCTTCGACAGGAACTGTATGCGAAACCGCATACAGTTCCTGTCAAGCTTGATGAACCTTACTGATTGCAGGTGGAGCTTAGCATCTTCAAGCTGGTCACTGTCATATCGATGTCTCCTCCGGCCTCCGCAGCGCCAGTGCTTTGCTCATTCGCTTCGGGCTTCTCCGCGGATTCGGGCGTGATGTAGCCATGCAGCTTCACCTGGTGTCCAACATGATCCTTTAGCGGTACGTTCCGGCTGGTGAGTCCGTACAGCTTGCCGTCGGATGTTTTCATGGAGTATTCGCCCGCCTCGTCACCTTTTGTCAGGCAGCCGGTGATTGACACACTTTTACGGACCTTGTGCATGGACGTCGAGTTTTGTGCGACGCTAAAACCAGCCGTCCCGAGCAGCAAAAATCCAGTCATCGCGAATGAAGAAATAAGTTTTTGATACATGGATAGAACTCCTTCCCGGACCGTATAACGTGCCCGATAAATTCTACTTTGATCCAAAAGCCTGAAGATTGTCTGAAGGAGCTGATGCAGCCGTCAAAGATGCTTATTCTTTCTACACTTTGGCACATTCGGGAAAGGGAGGACGGATCATTTCAAGGGCAGCGTGACTGCAAAGACAGACCCTTCCGTGGGAATGCTCTTCACGCAAATACTGCCGCCATGCCGCTCGGCAATCCATTGTCCGATGGATAATCCCAATCCCGCGCCATCGGTCGTGCGGGCCTGCTCGGCGCGATAAAAGCGATCGAAGATGTTCGGTAGAACGTCTTGCGCGATACCGATGCCTGTGTCTCTGACTTCCACCGTAGCCGTCTTGTCCCTTGAGCAGACGGCAATGCGTACGCTGCCCTCTGCAGAAGTGTATTTCACCGCGTTGTCGATGAGGACCAGCAGCAAGCGGCGGAGCGCGGATTCATCTCCGTTGATGTGGACGGCATCATGAGGCAGCGCGACGGACCATGCGAGACGTTTCACTTCCGCAAGCGGTCGCATAGCAGCGGCTGTCGCGCGCACTAACTCCGTCAGGTCTACATCCGCAAAATGCAGGGTCTCGGCTCCCGCATCGGCCCGGGCCAGCAACATCAACTCTTCAAGTAGCGCGGATATTCTTTCCAGTTCATCCAGATTGGCCTCGAGAGCGCTGCGGTATTCCTCCGGAGTACGCGTGCGTCGTAGCAGGATTTCTGTCCGCGTGCGCAGCAGCGCAATCGGAGTTCGCAGCTCGTGGGAAGCATCCGCCGTAAACCGCGTCATCCGCTCGAACCCCGCCTGGAGACGTCCGAGCATCCGGTTCAGCGTGAGCGCGAGACGCTGCAGTTCGTCGTCTGCTGGAGGGATTGCAAGCCGCGTGGAAAGGTCCCCCAAATGAATGTTGTCTGCGGCTGCGATCATCAAGCGAATCGGCGAAAGCGCGCGGCCTGCAATCCAGTAACCGCCTGCAACAGACATCAAAAGCAGCAATGGAATCGCAATCCAGAGCGTGCTCTCCACCTCGCGGGTGGCCTCGGCGAAGTCGTGAATGGGTATGGCAACCATTACGATATAGCTGGATTCAGGCGTCCGAACATCTTTGACCAGCACCCGCAGTGGAACATGCGGGTAAGCTCGCGTGACCGGACGGTCAAGTACCGCAGGCGCGTGGTCGGGGACCCGCATCTGGTTCATTGCTGCCGACCGATATACAACTTTGCCGTCTCGGTCCCAGATCTCCAACAGTGTCAGGCCCGGGGCCAGCTCCACATCTTCATCCAGGTCATGACTTAAGGTCGGCAGCGTTCGATTCGCATCTTCTTTGATGATTTGCCGTACTGCCGCCATATGCGCGTTCAACTGGCCGTCCACGGTGCGATGCACGGCATGATTGAGCGCAGCCAAAGTAAATAGGGCGAAGGCCAGCAAGCCGGCAGCCAGAATAAAAAAATACCAGAGCGTCAACCGCAGCCGGATCGGGAGAGGCCTCATGGCTTGTTGCGGCTTTCTGCCGGTTGGTCTTCGACGACGCGTTTGTCCATCACGTAACCCACTCCACGCGCGGTGTGGATGAGCCTGGGCCAAAAATCCCTGTCCACTTTATTGCGCAGTAGCGAGATAAACGCGTCGAGAGTATTTTCTTCCACGGGATCGTCGAATCCCCACACCGCTTCCAAAATTGCAGCGCGCGTCAGCACACGGCCAACGCGGCGAAGCATGTACTCAAGCAGGCGGTACTCGGTCGCAGTCAGCGGGATGTCCCGTCCGTCTCGGGTGACACGTTGGGTGGCTGGGTTAAGCTCGAGATCGGCAATGCTTAACAATGCCGGCATAGTGGATGGAGCGCGGCGCGTGATCGCGCGCAGGCGAGCGAGCAGAATTTCGAACGCGAAGGGTTTCGTCAGATAATCGTCCGCACCTGCATCGAGTCCGCGGGTGATGTCGGGGATGGCGTCGCGGGCTGTCAACATGAGAATTGGCACTTCGCAATGTGCCGCGCGCAAACGCCGAGCCACTTCGAAGCCATCGGCCTCGGGCAGCATCACATCAAGCACGATGGCGTCGAATTCGTACATGCGGGCGAACTCGATCGCAGTCAAGCCATCCGGCGCGAGACAGACGGTGTGATTCTCCTCCGTCAGCCCTTGCTCGAGCAGGCCGGCCATCGCTGGCTCGTCTTCCGCGATTAGAATGCGCATGGTATTTGGACGCGCAGCCAATCTCAAACAGCTGCGTGGTTACTGGTCTGTATCCTAGCAGCGGGAGCTGCCGTCGGCGCTGACGCCCCTATACGTCAGGTTCCCGGGTCCGCTCCAGCAGGCGGATGAGCTTCCGCAGTTCGTCCTCGGTAAGATGCGCCAGCGCTCCGGTCACACTGTTTGCGACCACCTGGTCCAGTTCTTTCAATCGGTTCAGCCCCTCCTGTGAAATCCGGGTGACGACAATTCGACGGTCCTTCGTGTCGCGCGCTCGTCGGACCAGACCCATACGCTCCAGGCGTCCAATTAGCCGAGTGATATCGGGATCGCGGCTGATCAACCGCTCGGCAATCTCGGCACACGTCAAACCGGCATTTCCAGCTCCGCGCAAAATGCGCAGAGAGTTGTATTGCGTTTCTGTGATCCCATATGGCTTCAGGCGCAGGCGCAGCTTATGTTGCAATTGGCCCGTTGTTCGCACCAGATTCAGGAATGCCTCAGCCTGCAAATTGGTGAAGGGCCTGGTTTGCCGTACTTCCTTTTGCAGGCGTCCGGTGGTTCGGTTCGGAGAATCATCGGTCATGGTTGCATGTGCGCGGCTCAATCCGGAGCAACGCCTAACTGATGCCGCACATCAGCGCCGCGGACCCAGAAGATCACATCCTCCGCAATATTGGTGGCATGGTCGGCGATGCGTTCCAGATTGCGCGAAATAATGATAGTGTTCAGCGCCTGCTCCGTCCATTCCGGATGTTGTTGAATCACCGTAACCATTGCCTGATGCACTTCGCGATTCATCCGATCCACTTCGTCATCCATCGTGAGGACGGACTTTGCCATGGCGGCATCCCCATCGAGCAGGGATTGCAGCGCAAACCGAATCATGCGCTCCGTCAACTCTCCCATCTGATGCATGTTGACAGGTAGCTCGGCCGGGGGTAGCCGCAATAAGTCGCTCGCGCGCTCGGCAATATTGACCGACTGGTCGCCGATTCGTTCCAGATCACCGTTGATCTTTATTACCGCCAGCAGAAAGCGCAGATCGATGGCCATTGGCTGCTCCATGGCCATTAGTTCATAGGCCATCTCGTCCAGGGAGCGCTCGGCGGCATTGATGGCCGTTTCGTTTTCCAGCACATGTTGCAGCAGCACAGTGTCGGCCTTGAGATAGCCGTCCATGGCGCAATCCATCGTCTGCTGGGCCAGCGCAGCCATGGCGAGCAAGTTGTCTTTGAGTTCAGCCAGTTGCTGCTGGTAGTGAATGCGTGGCACGCCAATTCCTCCGGATTACAAATGCTAAATTATTGTCTCGCACAAAGGTTGCAATCCGGTGAAAGTTCGCTTGGCCTAACCGAGCCGCCGGTCGGCTTCCTTCGCAGCTTCGTAGATTTGCTGGAACGACTCGACTGCATAAAGTACCGGCTGCATTTGGGAGATGGAAAATTCATGTTCCAGTACCTCGTCCAGATCGAAGTCGCGAATCTCCGGGCCGCCTTCCACCACATAAGAACATTCTCCATGGGAGGAGATCAGTCCGCTGCCATACACCTTGATGCCATCCTGTTGGCGGATAACCCCGAATTCGACGGTAAACCAGAAGAGCCGGCCCATGCGCGCCAGATCGTCTTTGCGGCCCGCCATGCGGCAGCAGACACTTCCATATTTGTGGAGAAACTCCGCGAACACAGGGTGGGCGTGCATGGGGACATGGCCAAACACATCGTGAAAAATGTCCGGCTCTGGGGTGTATTCGAGCAGTTTTTTATCGCGCAGCCGCGTCGTTGTCGGAAAGCGCCGGGCCGCCAGCATTTCAAAGAAGGCGTCCGCCGGCAAAAAGCCGGAGACGGCAGTAGAGTTCCAGCCTGTGCGCGGCTCCAGCCTGGCCGATACAGCGGCCAGATCTGGAATGCTGTCTTCGCGGAGGCCGATCTGCTGGAATCCATCGAGATATTCCTGGCAGGCATGCTGGCGCAACTGCGGCATGCATCGGCGCACCAGCTCCGACCAGGTGGCGTGCTGCTCAGGCGTGTATGCCGCCCAGTCCTGCTGGATAAGAAACGGACGCGCGGCTTCCAGGGGCACAGTGTTAGCAGCCATCGCGGGTACCTCCTGCATAGCCGTCAAGTCGACAGGATTCAGGCTCCAGCTAAACCCTCAAGAATGCGTCCGACGAGATAGGACTGTCAACAGTTCCTTAACCAATATGTGTTCTTCCGCCCCTAGGCAAGTCTCCTTCGCCGGGTATATGGTAATAGGTCGCCGAGAAGGTTTAGCTGACGACACGATCCAGAAGTCCTGGAGGAAACGCCATGGCTACAGCAACAAAACAACCTTCGCAACAACCTGCCGCACATAGGAGCAAAGACTTCCTACCGCTGAACGGAACCGACTACGTCGAGTTCTACGTAGGCAACGCCCGTCAGGCAGCATATTTCTATCGCGCAGCCTTTGGCATGAAGCTGGTCGCTTATGCCGGGCCGGAAACTGGATTGCGCGATCGTGCCTCTTACGTTGTTCAGCAGGATAAAATTCGCCTGCTCCTGACCACTCCGCTGCGTCCCGGCAATGCGGTGGCCGACCACATCGCGAAACATGGCGATGGCGTAAAAGATATCGCCCTGTGGGTGGACGATGCCGTTTCCGCATGGCGCGAAACTACGCGGCGAGGGGCGCGCAGCGTGCGCGAACCCTGGGTGTTGAGGGATGACCACGGCACAGTGCGGATGGCCTCCATCGCTGCCTATGGCGACACCGTCCACACTTTTGTTGAGCGCAAGGACTACCAGGGAGCTTTTCTCCCGGGCTTCCAGCACGTCACGCACGACCATATCGCGCGTCCTGTAGGCCTGAAATACATCGACCATATCGTGGGGAACGTCGGCTGGAACGAAATGAACTCTTTCGTCGATTTCTATCGGGATGTAATGGGCTTTGAGATGTATCAAAGTTTCGACGATAAGGACATCTCCACCGAGTATTCCGCGCTGATGTCGAAGGTGATGGCGAATGGCAACGGCAGGGTGAAGTTCCCGATTAACGAACCGGCGCAAGGCCGCAGAAAGTCACAGATTGAGGAGTATCTGGAATTCCACAACGGGCCCGGCGCGCAGCACCTGGCGCTGGCGACCGATGACATCCTAACCACTGTGAGCAAGTTGCGTGAGCAGGGCATTGAATTTCTGCGGGTACCGGAGACGTATTACGCAGACCTCGAGGCTCGCGTCGGCAAGATTGATGAGTCGATTGAAGATCTGAAGCGGCTCAATCTGCTGGTTGACCGGGATGAGGAGGGCTATTTGCTTCAAATCTTCACCAGGCCGGTAGAAGACCGCCCGACCGTGTTTTTCGAAATCATCCAGCGTAAAGGTGGCCGCAGCTTCGGCAAGGGGAATTTCAAAGCGTTGTTTGAGGCGATTGAGCGCGAGCAGGGCCTGCGCGGAAATCTGTAAAGAGGAGCATGAAACTCTGCACATTTGAAGTATCCACGCATTTGGGACGACAGCGTCGGCTGGGTGCAGTCGTTCGAGAGAACAGCGGCGATACCATCATTGACCTGCACTTTGCCGCAGCCCATTACCTGGATAGTTATCGGCTGGCGGAGGCGCTGGTGCCGCCTTCGTTGCGGGGATTGCTGGAAGGGGACTCCGTCTCCATGGAAGCCGCCCGAACGGCGCTGGAAAACCTGCCCTCTCAAATGCGAACTGGCAAGCGAGATGAGACGATTCGCTATCGCCCGGATGAGATTCGACTATTGACACCGCTGCCTGACGCCCGGTCGCTGCGCGATTTTTTCGCATTCGAAAAGCATGTGAAGCTCGGGTTCGAGAAGCGCGGCGAACCGATGCCACAGGAGTGGTACGAAATGCCGGTCTACTATCAGAGCGGCCATCATAATCTGGTGGGTACAGACCAGGACGTACTTTGGCCCTCCTTCACGGACAGGTTTGACTATGAACTGGAACTCGCTGCAATCATTGGAAAAAGGGGGCGGAATATCTCGGCTGCAGATGCGCGGCACTACATTGCCGGTTACACCATTCTGAACGATTTCAGTGCGCGCGATGTCCAGCGCCGGGAAATGAAAGTCCGCCTGGGTCCGGCGAAAGGGAAACACTGGTCGAGCGGCGTAGGTCCATGGATGGTGACCGCCGATGAGATCGGCGATCCATATTCCCTGACCATGGTTGCACGGGTGAACGGCGAGGAGTGGTCGCGCGGCAACTCCAGCGACATGCATTGGAAGTTCGAGCAGATGATCGAATTTCTTTCACAGGACGACACCATCTATCCAGGAGATATTCTCGGCTCGGGAACTGTGGGAACCGGGTGCGGGCTGGAACTGGACCGATGGGTGCAGCCCGGCGATGGTATCGAACTTGAAATCGAAAAGATTGGCGTACTGCGCAACTATGTGAAGCGTCCAACAAAATAGAAGACATTAGGGAATCTCTGATCATGATTAAGTGTCCGGTTTTGAAGGGGACGGCCTTCAGGCCGTCCGTAAATAACGCACTTGCAATGTGGCTTCAGCCACTGAGGGATTGCGTGAGAACTTATTCAGAGTTTCCTTAGATAAGGAGTATGGCTTATGTACCCGATCAAAAAAGGAAGGACCACTACGCAGGCCCACGTTGGATTGCCGGAGGGCACGTTTGAGGAAGAACATGGCCGCAAAGGTTTTTATGGAAAAGCCAGCCACCTTTATCATGCGCACGCGCCCACGGGTTGGACGCGTTTTGAGGGCAAGCTGCGGCCCCATCTATTCGATTTGAACAAACTGGAACCTGGCGATCAGCGTGACGCGCAAGGCGGCCCGATTGCGTTTCTCGGCAACGATGAAATTACTTTGTACGTTTCACGCCGCTCGAAGGCGATGCCGTTCTACTTCCGCAACGCCGATGGGGACGAGATGTATTTCGTACATCGCGGCAGCGGCGTAATTGAGACCGATTTCGGCCCGCTGCAATATGAGAAGGGGGATTACATCAATCTTCCGCGCGCGGTGACGTATCGGGTGGTGCCGGACACAGAGGACAATTTCTTTCTGATTTTTCAATCGAAATCGGAATTTGAGCAACCGGACAAGGGCCTGCTGGGCCAACACGCGCTGTACGATCCAGCGGCGATTACCATTCCCGATCCTTCTCCTTACCTTGACGATACCCGCGAATGGGAGGTACGTATCAAGAATGAGAATGAATATTCCAAGGTCTTCTATCCTTTTAATCCGATTGATGTCGTGGGATGGAAGGGCGATCTGACGGCGTGGAAGATCAACCTGCGGGACATTCGCCCAGTCACCAGCCATCGCGCGGCTTTGCCGCCGAGCGCGCATACCACTTTTGTGACGCAAGGCGCGGTTGTCTGCAGTTTTCTGCCGCGGCCACTGGAGCAAGAGCCGGATGCGCTGCGCGTGCCGTTCTTCCATCGCAACACGGACTATGACGAATTCATCTTCTATCATGATGGCGATTTCTTCAGCCGCGATAATGTGAAGCCGGGCTACGCAACGCTTCACCCGCGCGGCATTCATCACGGCCCGCATCCAAAGGCTTTGGCGAACCAGAAGGCGAAGACGTTTACCGATGAATCGGCAGTCATGCTCGATGGTCTGAATCCCATCCATGTGCTGCCGGCCGGGGAGCAAGTGGAGTGGGCAGACTATTGGGCGAGCTGGGGCGCGAAAGATCACGCAAATCTGGAGCCGGTTCGATGAGTGAAGCCATTGCAACGGCTGCCATGCGGACCTTGAATCCATCGGAACAAACTCCGCAGGACATCTACAAGTTGCTGATTGGCGCAGTTGTGCCCAGGCCGATTGCGTTTGTGTCGTCGATCGATGAACAAGGTGTCCGCAACCTGGCTCCGTTCAGCTTCTTTACCGTTGCGAGTGCGAATCCGCCAATCGTGTGTTTTTGCCCCATGGTGCGTGGCGCAAATAAAAACAATTTGCAGCCCACGAAAGATACATTGCGAAACATCATCGCTACACGCGAATTTGTGTTGAACATCGTCTCCGAAGAATTCGCCTCGCAGATGAATGCCTGCTCTGCGGAATTGCCGCCCGATGTGGATGAGTTTGATGTCTCGGGCTTGACGCCGCTTGCGAGTGAACTTGTCCGCCCGCCGCGCGTGGCCGAGTCGCATGTGCAGATGGAGTGCCGCCTGGAGCAGATCATCCACGTCAGTACAGAACCGCTGGGCGGCAGCCTGGTCCTCGGTGAAGTGCTGCGCTTTCATGTGCGCGAGTTGCTGCTGGACGAGTTTCGCATCGATCCCGATCAGCTCCATGCCATTGGCCGCATGGCAGGCAGCACCTATACCCGCACAAGAGATCGGTTTGAGATGGAACGTCCGAAATAGTGTAACGATGCCTCAGGTGCCCCGTTTTTGCGGCTTTTTGGCACAAAGAATGGGTATCGCAATCCACGCCACGAGAACGGACGCAATACCAGGAGAAGAAACGAAAAGAGAGTGGCCCGTGACGTGCGCATTTGACGTTCCATTGGCCGATCACGTGCGTGAGTGTTCCACGTGGAACATTTCCGTGAGCTTCCTGTACAAAGGTGATATGCCGTCCGCAGCCGCAAAATATCCGATCCGTCGTGTTGCAGTGTTGGGAGCGGGAACCATGGGCGGGCGCATTGCCGCCCATATTGCCAATGCCGGTTTTCCCGTCCTGCTGCTCGATAGGGTGCCGCAGGGTCATGCGGATCGGAATCATCTCGCGGCCCAGGCTCTGGAATCGTTAAAGAAATCAAAACCCGCAGCGTTTGTCGATCCAGCGGTCGCGTCCCGCGTCAGCATCGGGAACTTTGAAGATGACCTTGAAAAACTAATCGGCTGCGACTGGATCATTGAAGCGATTGCGGAAGACATGGAGATCAAGCGCGGCTTGCTCGGCAAGATTGCGCAGCACGTTTCACCCAATGCAGCCGTGACGACCAACACCAGTGGCTTGCCGGTCGAGCTCATCGCGAAAGAACTTCCGGAAGCCTTCCGCCGCCGGTGGTTTGGAACACATTTTTTCAACCCCCCGCGCTACATGCGTCTGTTGGAAATCATTGCTACACCGGAATCCGATACTGAGACTGTTACGGCGGTTGCAAATTTCGCGGAACTCCATCTGGGAAAAGTGGTTGTTCCCGCGCACGACACGCGAAATTTCATTGCAAATCGCATCGGCATGTTTGCCATGCTGAACACATTTCGCACCATGCAACAAATGGGTCTAAATATCGAAGAGGTGGACGCGCTGACCGGCGCAGCGATTGGCTGGCCGAAGACCGGAACGTTCCGACTCGCCGACATGGTTGGGATCGATGTATTGAATAGCGTGGCACGCAATTTTTGCGCGAACGTTTCGGATGAGCGCTCCGATGTGAAACTTCCCGCGGCGCTCGAACAGATGGTGGAGCGCAAGTGGATGGGAGACAAAAGCGGCCAGGGTTTTTACAAAAAGCAGCGCGGCGCGGATGGCAAAGAGCTGCGTCTGGTGCTTGATCTCGGCACCCTGGAATACAAACCGACGGAGCGTTCCAAGCTAGCCGAATTGGAAATGGCAAAGAGTAACGACTCTGTAGTCGAGCGTGTTCGGACACTACTGGCCGGGAATCCAGAGCTGGATAAAGCAGCTCATTTTTATTGGCAGATATTGCCGGAGTTGTGGTGCTACGCCGCCAATCGCATCGGGGAAGTCGCCGACAATATTGTAGACATTGATCGCGCTATGAAGGCCGGTTTCAATTGGGAACGGGGGCCATTTGAAATGTGGGATGCTGCGGGCGTCGCCGACACTGTAGAGAAGATGCGTATATACGGACAAGCTGTACCGCAGGCAGTGGAAAAGTTGCTGGACTCCGGCGGCACCTCCTGGTATCGCAAGCAGGGAAGCGAGTTTTTCGATCCGATCTCCGGCACCTATCTGTCGGTTGCCGAAGCTCCTGGTATGGTTACGCTGGCAAGAATGAAGCGGACGAACGGAGTCGTCGAAAAAAATGCTGGCGCATCGCTGATCGATCTGGGCGATGGAATTGCGTGCATCGAGTTTCACTCTAAGATGAACGCAATTGGCGAAGACATTGTGAAGTTCGTCGAGCACACGCTGCGACCCGGCAGTGATGCGGTGCGGAACTTCGATGGATTTGTTGTGACCGGTGATGCACTCAATTTTTCCGTGGGCGCCAACCTGATGCAGGTGCTGCTTGCCATTCAGGATGAAGAGTGGGACGAGATCGCGCGATATGTCCGCGAATTTCAGGGAATGACTCAGGCGATAAAGTTCTGCTCGCACCCCGTGGTCGTAGCGCCGTTCGGTTTGTGCCTGGGTGGCGGGGCGGAAGTGGCGCTTCATGCCGCCGCGCGTCAGTCGCACATCGAACTCTATATGGGCCTCGTTGAAACCGGCGTTGGCTTATTGCCGGCCGGCGGCGGATGCAAGGAGATGACGCTTCGCGCAATTGAGGTTGCAAATGCCGTGCGGCCGGACCCACGCGGCGAGTCTGTGGAAGTGAACGAGACTATCAAGAATGTTTTTGAAACCATCGCGATGGCGAAAGTTTCTACCTCCGCCATAGAGGCGCGCAAACTGAGTCTCATTCGTGACGCAGACGGCATAACGATGAACCGCGATCGGCTAGTCACAGACGCAAAGTCGGAGGCGCGCCGGCTTGCAGATGCCGGCTTTACTCCACCCATCCGGCGGACAGATATCCCCGTTCCGGGCGAAGCGGTGCTGGCGACGTTGAAGCTGGGTGTCCACATGATGCGCGAGGCGGAATTCATCAGCGATCACGATGTCAAAATTGCTCGCCACGTTGCCACTGTTTTGTGCGGCGGCGCGGTCACGCCGGGTACGCGGGTCAGTGAGCAATATCTGCTCGATATGGAGCGCGAGGCGTTTCTGTCACTCTGCGGAGAACGAAAGACAGCCGAACGCATCGCATTTACTTTGAAGACCGGCAAGCCGCTTCGAAACTGACAGGGGTCATGATGAAGGAAGCACTCGTAGTCAGCGCCATGCGAACAGCCGTTGGAAAAGCACCCAAGGGAACGCTTCGATCCACGCGGCCCGACGATCTGGGGGCCATCGCTGTGCGGGGTGCGCTGGCCCGTGTCCCCGAGCTCGACGTAAAACGGATTGAGGATGTCATCATCGGCTGTGCAATGCCGGAGGCGGAGCAGGGCATGAATGTGGCCCGCATCATTTCATTACGCGCGGGGCTGTCGGTCGAAACGGCCGCGATGACGATCAACCGATATTGCGCGTCCGGGCTGCAATCGATTGCGCTGGCTGCGGAACGAATCCGCGGCGGGTCTGCCGATGCGATTGTCGCCGGTGGGGCCGAGTCGATGTCCTTCATTCCCTTTGGAGGCAATAAAATTGCGGTGAATCCATGGTTGGTCGATAACTACCCAAACTCGTACATGTCCATGGGGCTGACCGCAGAACGCGTGGCAAAGCATTATGAAATTTCGCGGGAAGAGTCGGACCGGTTTGCGTTGCAGAGCCATGAGAAAGCGCTGGCAGCGATTCGGGCCGGCAAATTCGACGACGAAATTGTAGCTGTCCCGGTAGTCACTTCCGTGCCGAAAGACGCAGGCAAATTTCACAAGAACGAGACGGAGTTCCGCGTAGATGAAGGCCCGCGCGCTGACACATCCTACGATGCATTGGCGAAGCTGCGTCCCGTTTTTCACTCCAGCGGCGTGGTGACTGCGGGAAATTCTTCGCAGACATCGGACGGCGCCGCTGCCGCTGTGATCGTGTCGGAGGAATGTGTAACGGCTCTCGGGCTCAAGCCTCTGGCCCGTTTCGTGTCCTTCGCGTACTCCGGCTGTTTGCCGGAGGAGATGGGGATTGGCCCGGTATACGCAGTGCCGAAGGCGTTGAAGTTGGCCGGACTTACGCTCGACCAGATCGATGTCATTGAGCTGAATGAAGCCTTCGCCGCGCAGTCGTTGGCTGTTATCAAAATGCTGGGGCTTGATCCCGCGAAGGTAAACGTAAACGGAGGCGCGATCGCGCTCGGTCATCCACTGGGCTGCACAGGTGCGAAGCTGACCGCGACGATCCTACGTGAATTGAAACGGCGCAAGAGCAAATATGGATTGGTAACAATGTGCGTCGGCGGAGGAATGGGCGCTGCGGGAATCTTTGAAAATCTTCAAAACTAAGTTGACGAATGCACGTCGGAGAATTCATGAGCACACCAGTCGCAACCGCAACACGACGCGTATTCGGCGGCAGCTTCTTGATTGAGGACATTGGCCCGCAGGATATTTTTACGCTGGAAGATCTTTCCGACGTGCAAAGACAGATTGAACGCACCACGGTGGACTTCGCCGAGAAGCAGGTGCAGCCGCAGATCGCAGTGATCGAAGCGAAGAACTTCGATGTCACTCGAAGTCTTCTCCAAAAAGCGGGTGAGCTTGGTTTGATGGGCATCGACGTGCCGGAAGAGTATGGCGGCCTCGAGATGGACAAGGTCACCTCCGCGTTGATTTCGGACAAGATCGCGATTTGCGGTAGCTTTTCCGTTGCGTTCAGCGCGCATGTCGGCATTGGAACGCTCCCGCTGGTCTGGTATGGCAGCGCACAGCAGAAAGAGAAATATCTCGCCAAGCTTGCGTCTGGGGAATGGGTCGCCGCCTATGCGCTTTCGGAGTCTACCTCCGGCTCCGACGCGATGAACATTCGCACGCAGGCACAGCTCTCTCCAGATGGCAAACACTATGTGCTGAACGGCGAGAAGATGTGGATTTCAAACGCAGGCATTGCGAATCTATTTACCGTGTTCGCGAAGATCGATGGCGAGAAGTTTTCCGCATTTCTAATTGAAGCGGGCACGTCCGGGCTGACCGTCGGGCCGGAAGAGCACAAGCTGGGAATCCGCGGCTCTTCCACCTGCCCGTTGATTCTGACCGACTGCCAGGTTCCGGTCGAAAACCTGCTGGGAGAAGCCGGAAAGGGCCACCACATCGCGTTCAACGTTTTGAATGTTGGGCGATACAAGTTAGGCGCGGCAGCAATTGGCGGCGCAAAATATGCCTTCCGTAACGGCATTCGTTATGCCCGCGAGCGCATAGCGTTTTCGAAGTCCATCACCTCCTTCGGCCTAGTGCAGCAGATGATCGCAGACAGCGGAGCGGCAATCTTTGCAGGCGAGTCGCTGGTCTACCGGGTTGTGGGAGCGATTGACCGGGCACTCGCAGAATTGCATAAAGCTGCGCCCAATCCGACTCAGGAGATACAGCAGCGCATCGAAGAGTATGCCGTCGAGTGTTCGATCATCAAGGTGTGGTGCTCGGAAATGTTAGACAGTGTGGTTGACCAGATGCTGCAACTGCATGGCGGTTATGGATACGTGGAAGAGTACCCCGCCGAGCGCGCCTACCGCGACGCGCGCATCAATCGAATTTTTGAAGGCACAAATGAAATCAATCGCCTGATTATTACCGGCTGGATGATGAAACGCGCGATGCAGGGCCGTCTCGCTCTGCTACCCGCGATCGAGCGAGTAATGGATGAGGTGCTGTCCGGCCCAACTGCCCGCGAGGAGCGCTCGGGTGAACTCGCAAATCAATATTTTCTGCTGGCCAATGCGAAAAAGTTAAGTCTCTTCTGCGCGGGCGCAGCTTCGCAGAAATTTGGAAACGAGCTGGCCGAGCAACAGGAGATCATGGGTGCCTTGGCCGACATGATGATGGAGGTGCTGGTGCTCGAGTCCGCCGTTCTGCGTACAGAGAAGATGCAGGGCCGCAGTCCAATAGCAATCAAAATGACAAAATATTATGCTGCCCGTTCGTTCGACATCATTGATACGGCTGCGGAGCGCGTCCTCGGTGCTGTGGCTGAGGGCGATCTGCTGCGAACGCAGATGACGATCTTTCGCCGCCTGACGAAGCATGAACCTGAGAACACCGTTGCGCTATGCCGGGAAATTGCCATCGCCATGACAGACGCTGGCCGCTACACTCTGTAATGGAAAGCCATGTTCTGTAGCACGTGAAATGGAAGGAATCAACCCATGCGGATATTGACGTTGATTCGTCAGGTGCTGGATGCGGAGGAAACCGTTCGCATCCGCACCGGTGAAGTCGATTTAACTGGCAGCAAGCTGGTTGTGGACACCATGGATGAATACGGCGTCGAGCAGGCGCTTCGACTCCGTGAGAGCGGCATGGACGCAGAAGTGATTGCGCTGGCGGTTGGATCGGAGCGGAACCAGGATGCTTTGCGCACCGTTCTGGCAATGGGCGCCGATCGAGCTATCCATGTCATAACGGAGCTTGCACTCGATCCCATTTCGTTGAGCAAAGTTGTCGCGGAAATTGCGCGGCGGGAAAACATCGATTTGATCTTTTGTGGCGGACAGCAGGCAGACTGGGACAGTCACGCGCTTGGCGCCGCAACGGCTGAGCGGCTGAATTGGCCGCAGGCAACCTGGACGAATGCGCTGGAGATTCAAGCTCAGACGCTTACCGGCAAACACGATACGGAGGACGGCAGCGAGATGTTCAGGTTGCTGTTGCCTGCGGTTATCACAACCCAGCAAGGGTTGAACGAACCGCGTTATCCAACCGTGCCGAACATTATGAAAGCAAAAAAGAAAGAGCTTCGCGTCGAAGACCTGGAGCAGTTCAACGTTATGCCCAAGCTGAAAATTGTCGGTAATGAAGTGCAGACGAAATCGCGATTGCGAAAAATATTGGACGGCAGAGATGCCTCGGCCGCGGCCGCCGAGCTTGTGCAATTGCTGCGCAATGAGGCGCGGGTACTCGCATGATTCTTTTTGTTGTGGAACATGCGAATGGAAAAGTGAACAAGAGCACCTATGAGATGGTGACTTGCGCTCGTCAACTGGGCAGGGAAGGGCCCGTGACGGCGCTGGTTCTAGGCTCTGGTGTCGCCTCAATCGCCAGCAAGGTTGCGTTATTGGTTGACCAGGTGCTCGTTGCCGATACTACGGATCTGGCGCAATACGATCCTGAACTTTGGTCCGCTGCAATAGCGCAAATTGCGAGTGAAGGCGAGGCGCACACTGTGCTGATCGGCGGCGGCAGAAGCGGTCGGGAATATAGTCCCCGCATCGCCGTAAAGCTCGATGCGCCCCTGCTGGAAGATGTGATCAGTCTCACTGCTGCGGACGGTACAGTGTCGGCGGAGCGATACACGTTTCTGGCTCGCGTCACCGAGAAGGTTGAAACGCACGCGCCGGTGATTGTCGCCACTGTGAAGCAAGGCGCTTTCGCCGCCATGGCAGCGGGATCGCATGCAGCGGAGCAATTCGATGTAGATCTGATATTGCCGCCACGCCGATTGCAGGTTACGGGAAAATCCGCCGAACAAAGTGCCCGCATCGCGCTAACGGAAGCTGACATTGTTGTTGCCGGGGGACGCGGGGTTGGGAGTGCGGAAGGTTTTGCCATTCTTGTTGAAGGCCTGGCCGACCAGCTTGGCGCAGCCGTCGGCGCTACGCGCGCGATTGTGGATGCGGGATGGCGGCCGTATTCCGAGCAGGTGGGTCAGACCGGAAAGACTGTGCAGCCTGCGGTCTACATCGCAATCGGTATCTCCGGCGCGGTACAGCACCTTTCAGGGATGAACAAAAGCAAATGCATCGTGGCGATTAACAAGGATGCGGATGCCCCAATCTTTAAAGTGGCCGATTATGGTATCGTCGGCGACGTGAGTCAGATTGTTCCCGCCATGATCGCTGCGCTGCGCATGTAACGCAACGTAAGCAGCCACTTCGCGAGACAGAGTTCGATGCTTCCACTTTCGCAGAAGTACGCGTTTCTCGTTTTTGCGCTGCTCACGGTGGCGTGGGGAGTGCGCGGTTTTTATCGTCTGTATTTGCGCATCCGGCGCGGGCGACCGGACCCGGATGAACGCACGGGTCGCATTCCACAGCGCCTCTGGTATGCGCTGAGAACAACGCTCACGCAGTCGCGCACGTTTCGAAAGCGGACGCTCGTCAGCACGTTCCACGCATTTATTTTTTATGGTTTCGTCGTTTACGTTCTGGTCAATCTTGTAGACGCAGTGGAGGGCTATACCGCCTTTGCCATCTCCTCAAACAGCGTTCCAGGTGCGATCTATAACCTCTTCGCGGACATACTCAGCTTTCTAGTTCTGGTGGGAGTTGTAGCGCTGGTGATTCGCAGATTTGTGCTGCCCTCCCGCCGCGATTTTCGTTTCAATCCCAACACGCTTCTGCATAAAGATGTGCGGCGCGGCTATATCAGCCTGGACTCCCTCCTGGTCTCCGCGTTCATTCTGTTTCATGTGGCCAGTCGCGCCGTCGGAGCAGGTGCGCGGCTGGCAGCGAATGGGCCGGACAGGTATCAGCCCTTTGCGATGCTGGTCTCCCATTTCTTCACTCCGCAGAATGTCTATGCATGGCGCATCTTCGGCTACTGGGGCGCTCTCGGCAGCGTATTGATTTTCCTGTCGTATTTCCCATACACCAAGCACGTCCACATCTTTATGGCTCCGGTGAAATACTTCTTTACACGTCGGGAAGGCTCGGGTGTTCTGCCACTGGTTGAAATCAATCTTGAAGCGGAGGACCAGCAAATTGGCGCCAAGCGGGTTGAGGATTTGACATGGCCTCGGCTGCTCGATGCCTACGCCTGCATCCAGTGCAACCGCTGTCAGGATGTTTGTCCCGCCACCGCGACTGGGAAATCCCTGAGCCCGGCTGCGCTCGAAATTAATAAGCGCATGGAACTGAATGAACTCGCCGCCGCCGATTGTGGATTTACCGCAGGGAAGAGCAGCCCACATCCCCTGCTGCAGTTCGCCATTTCGGCGGAGGCGGTGTGGGCCTGTACCACCTGCGGGGCCTGCATGCAGGTGTGTCCGGTGCAGGACGATCAGATGCTTGACATCATCGATGTACGCCGTAATCAAGTGATGATGGAAGGCGAATTTCCCAGGCAGCTCCAGTCGGCGTTCCGCGGAATGGAGCGGGCGAAGAATCCATGGGGCATCAGCCAGGATAAGCGAATGGACTGGGCCGAGGGTCTGAACGTGATGACCACAGAGGAGAACCCGGAGCCGTCCGTTTTGTATTGGGTAGGATGCGCGGCCAGTTACGATCCGCAGGCACAGAAAACCGCGCGCGCGTTCGTCCAACTGCTGATATATGCGGGAGTGAATTTTGCCGTCCTCGGCAAGCGGGAGTGCTGTACCGGCGATAGTGCGCGCCGTGCCGGCAATGAAGTTCTGTATCGCGAGTTGGCAGACCAGAATGTGTTGACATTGAATAACGTGAGGCCGAAGCTCATCGTCGCGAGCTGTCCCCATTGCATGAATGCGATCGGAAATGAATATAAGCAAATCGGCGGATCGTATCCAGTGATGCACCACACGCAGTATCTCGAATTGCTGGTGGCGGACGGAAAGCTCAATCCAGGAACGCTTGATACGACCGTCACGTATCACGATCCCTGCTATTTGGGTCGACACAATGGAGTTTACGAAGCGCCCAGAAAAATTCTTCGTGATCTGAGTAATGAACTGCTGGAACTGGATCGCACGCGCGAGAATGCCTTCTGCTGCGGCGCAGGCGGGGCGCAGTTTTGGAAGGAAGAAGAGCGTGGCAACGAGCGGGTTTCTGAAAATCGTTTCAACGAAGTGAAACAGCGGCTGAGCTCCGCCACGCATGAGAAGACGCTCGCTGTCGGCTGCCCTTTCTGCAAAAGCATGTTAGGCAGCACGCCCGGCAGAAGGAAAGACGATGGAATCGTCATCAAAGACGTCGCGGAACTGCTGCTTGAAAGCGTGCAGAAGAAGATGGGCATGGTTCCGGATGCACCTGTCATCGCGGGCCCCCCGAACGCGACAGCTCCTTCGCTACTTCCAGCGGCAGAGACGATGGCCGCCACACATATAGCTGTCGCGGCCGAACCTGCAAGCGCGATTCCATCGGCTGGGGCGAAAGAAATTTTGCAACCGCAAGCTTCGGAGGCTGATGCCGATTCCGGAATCTCTGCTTCTCCGGCACGCAAGAAGTGGCAGCCAAAGTCAAAGCCATAATATACCGCTCTTTAATGTATTTCGAAGACAAGCCTGCAGTTCGTATACATTCGCGAAAAATGAGTTTGCGCCAATAGGGTCTCCGCAGAAATATTCATTCAGAAAACAACTTCCGGAAGTTTCAGTGCGTCTCATTGACCGGTTTAGATAGCAGAAATGCGGGGAGACAACCGTTGGCTGACAAGAAAAACAAATCAGGAAAAGCGCTCGTCGATCCCACTCGGCTCAAACCGATCGATGAGAAGGATGGAATTCTACAGGTCATCATTGAGACTCCGAAGGGTAGCCGAAACAAGTATGCCTTCGATCCGGAGCAGGAGATATTCGCATTAAGGAAAGTTTTACCTGCCGGGATGGTCTTCCCCTACGATTTCGGATTCCTGCCACGCACCATAGCCGGGGATGGCGATCCGATCGACGTTCTTGTTCTGATGGATGAACCCGCGTTTCCCGGCTGTCTGCTGCGAGCCCGATTGATCGGCGTTATTGAAGGAGAGCAAACGGACGGCGGAAAAAACGTGCGGAACGACCGGCTGGTTGCTATCGCCGAGGCGAACCATATGTACGTGGACATCCGTAAAGTGAACGACCTTCCCAAGCAGGTTTTGACCGAGCTAGAAACTTTCTTCGTCAACTATCATGAACTGGAAGGCAAACGGTACAAACTGCTCGCATGCAAGGGGCCGGCGGCGGCGATGCGGTTGATCAAGGAAGCACAAAAAGCCAAAAAGCGATCAACGTAATAATCAGACATCATTGTTGCTCATGCGCCGCAAACTCGCTGCGAGAGGTTTTGGCTCTGTCGATGCGGGCGGAAGTTTCATCGAATTTTTATTGGTGCCGGGAGGGGGGTCGAACCCCCACGAGGTTGCCCTCGGCGGATTTTGAGTCCGCTGCGTCTGCCAGTAAGTAATTTTCTTTCATATAGTTATCAGAAGTAAACGGAAGAGTGTGTAAGAAAATGTGTAAATTTAGCCCATTTTTCGACGAGGCTCCGCCTCAGCCGGAGAGATCATCTTGGCGAAATTTGTGAAGTGATTTTCGGGGAAGACACTAGATGGTGGCGGGTATCGGAATCGAACCGATATGAGATTGCTCTCGGGGGTTTTTGAGACCCCTGCGTCTGCCAGTTCCGCCAACCCGCCAATACCTCCTATTAGACCACAAAGAGTGTTTATGTTTGTTTCTCCAACCTGCCCCGGAATAACTGGCTGATTTTGCCCAACCGTTAGGTCCGTGTGTCAAGGCTGCCGAAGGCACCGCGTAGCGGCTGCGGCCTTGACACGCGGCTAGGTTGGGCTACGCTCTCACTATCCGGGGCAGGTAGAGTTAGAGGCTGTGCCCCATGCCTAAGCCGTGTTCGATGACGGGCGCTATCTCCGGCTGCTGCGGCGTGATGGATTGCTCCGGCTTCATCGCTGGCATGTGGGCGCTCTCGTGGGACACATCATGCCCTAATGCCTCCGGCAACTTCGCGCGGTCGTTGGTGTATATCTGCGCGTCTTCCGCTCCACGCGAGACGGCGACGTAAGCCATGCGGCTGTTGAGGAGGTCTTTCGCGGCCAGCTCGGTATCGACGTGAATCAATACGCGCTCGGCGGTCTGTCCCTGGCTGGAATGACTCGTCACCGCATAGCCGTGATCGAGATGTGGATGCTCGCGCGAATCGAGTTGCAAGTCACGTCCTCCGTCCAGCTTCAAACGCATCTGCCCGTCCTGCCCGATAGCTTCGACCGTCCCTAATTCGCGGTTGGCAATCTTCAAGTCATTCGCCGGTGCGGTGAACTGAATGCGGTCGCCCACGGCGAAGCTGCGCGGCTCCTCGCGGTAAACAGAAACGCCCTGCTGCCGTCGAGGATCATAGGTCAGCTCTGTGCCGTCAGCCCTAACGACCGTCAACAGGTTTTTCTCAGCATCAACGCTCTTGACTCGCGCATATTCGCCGCGCTCCATGCCGGTTTCTTTCGACGCACGCGCGTAGCGCACTACATCGTTGAACTCGTACCGCGCAGCCCATGTGCGCTCCGGCCCGGTGAGGTCTTGGCGGGGTACAAACGCCTCGATACGATGTTCGTCTTTACTGACTGAGCCGCGCTCCTGCATCTCGGCACGGATGCGCTCATTGATCTCCACGCGGGAACGATTGTCGGGAGAGACAACCAGCGTGCCTTCTGGCGACTTCGCGTATTCCTTCGCAATCGCGGCGATACGTTCCTCGTGGTCTGAAATCTCATGGACGCGACCCTGCCGCTCCAAGCCTTGCACGGCCTTGCGCACCTCGCCCCGCGCAAGCTGTTCGACCACCTGTTTCAATTCAGGGTTTTTCTGACGGACGATCTCTTCAAGTTTGACCATTTTCATGCCCGCATCCTGAAGCTGCGCGAAGGGACGCCCGGCTTCGATTGCCTCATGCTGCCTCCGGTCGCCAACCAGCAACACACGGTCGTTGGGATGAAGGCGATTCACAAACTCGTGCATTTGTTTGGTGGATGCAAGCGAGGATTCATCGAGCACATACAGGCGGCGCTCTCCGGTGTCCGGCTGTTGCCCGCGTGCAAGATGTCTTTGCAGCGTGGATGTTTCCATGCCCGCATCGGCCAGCTTTTGCGCCGCGCGGGACGTAGGCGCGAAGCCTTCGACCGTGTACCCTTGCGCCTCCGCACCTTCACGGATGACGGTCAGCGTCGTTGTCTTGCCAGCCCCGGCAACTCCATCCAATCCCACCATCTTTTCGCGGGAGAGAAACGCTTGGTCAACGGCATGGCGCTGAGAGGCATTTAGCTCCGGGTGGCGGTCCTCGGTCGCAATCCGAATCTGCGGAGAAACGAGCATCGGGTCACTCATCCCGCGCTGATTGCCTTCCTGCATCCGTGCGACGACCTCGCGTTCCATGCGAAGCATCGCAGCGGTAGTGTACTGCTGTCCCGCTCCGGCATGATCGACCGTGCGGAACTCGCCTCGCGCGGCCCTCTGCGAGAACTCCTGACGGATATGGGCATACGTCGTCTCACCCATGCCGCGATTGAGCGCCGCTTCCAGAAGGTCGCGCCGGTCCAGCACGGCGGAACGCTCGAAGAGATGATCGCGGGCATAGGTGACGGCCTGCCGCGCGATTCGGTCTGGTTCGTAGACGTGGCGCTGTTCATGCGCCCGCGCCTCGGCCACAACTTTGTCGGCCTGATGTCCATACTGCGCGGCCAGCTCGCGGTGTCGCTCCAATACCTCTCCCGGCGATAGCAGATCCTTGCTGTCCCGTGTTCTGTGGGCGGCAACCTGCGCGGCCCCAGCCCCGTCAATTCCCATCTCACGCAGATGTTTTTTGATCTGCTCGCGGCGTGGGCTGCTGACCTCCAGATACTCTTTCGTGTAGCCCTTGATCTCCGGCTGTCCATGCTTCCCACGCTCCAGCTCATAGCCCAAGCCCTGCAACCGCATCGCCAGCTCGGAACGGTACAGGCTGGTGGCATAGCGTTGCGATGCGAATAGCTCCTGCGGCTATAAGGCGCGGGTTTGGCCGTTGTCGCGCTCGGTGACGTTGAAGATCACAGCATGGGTGTGGAGCTGCGGCGCGGCGTAGCCGTCTACCGGACGGGCTGTGTCGTGCTCAAAGGTAGCCGCAACGAATTTGCCTGTTGGCTCCGGCGCGTGGACGTTGCCGATACGGGCCTGCGTGTACTTCTCCAACTCGGTGAGCGCCACGCGGACGCTTTCCCGATGCGCCTCTCGCACGCGCTCATCGCTGCCGACAAGTGCGGTGAGCGAAACAGATTTCGGCGCGGAGAACGTAGCATCCCAACCGGCGCGATGTTCTACGCTCGTCACTTCTTTGCCGAATTTGCCCTCATAGGTTTTTGAAACCTGATGGCGAACGAGCTGCGCTTCCGTGTGTGGGTGCTGCCCTTCGGTCAGCCTGGCGAAGTGCTCATTGCCAACTGGACCCTTTAAACCCCACTGCTCGGCCAGCTTGCCTTGCCACTCGCTATGTCCCTGCTGGTCGCGGCTCCAATAGTTCTGCCGCTCCGAAGCAAACTCCCGCTCATGGTACGTTCGCACCTGTGAAGCTGACAGCGGCTTGGAGATGGTCAGCATAGGGATATTTTATTCGATTGGAACAAGCTACAGATTCTTCATCCCGTCTAAAATCTCCTACATGGCATTGCTCATCATGACCGGTGCTTCAGGATCAGGAAAGACAGCGATCGCAAAAGCTATTGAGAAGAACCATCCTTCCGTTACCGTGTTTCGCTTCGATACAATCGGAGTTCCTTCACCTGAGGTTATGGCTACATATGGCGATGGCTACCAGCCGGGGGGAGCTTGGCAACGCGCCATGACGCTCCAATGGACAGAGAACATCGCTCCGCTGCTCAAAACAGGTCACAATGTGTTATTCGAAGGGCAAATGCGTATCGCCTTTATTCAAGAAGCTCTCGCCCTCCAGGGAATCACGGACGCAAGAATTCTTTGCGTCGAATGTGATGATGCGACTCGTATCTGCCGACTGACTCGCGACAGACTTCAGCCAGAACTTGCCAGCGATTCCATGTTGGGCTGGAGCCACTATCTGCATCAGGAAGCGGTGGCCACTGAATGCGACATCCTCGACACAACCCATATGTCTTTGGAAGAAAGCGTTAAGGCTGTGCTCTCTCTACTCGGATGTTGTGATCAGTGAATTCATGTTTCTTCGTGCCCTCCAAGACTGGGTAATCGTCTCTACGTTTTGTTCAATCGAGGAGGTTGTGTCTACCTCTATGTTGTATTTGCAAAAAGTGTGAGTTTTGGTGTGATAACACCCTTCTCCTATCTGCCGATCTCCTCGCAATCGTTCCCGACGTTCGATTTCCCTAAGAGGCGCGTGGACGGCTACCCAGAAGACATCAAAGGGCGCGAGATAGCGCTTCAAATCTTCCGCCCAGCTTTGCTCCTCAACAATGTGTTCGACCAGAAGGTTCAAACCAGCGCTGGCAAAAGCTGCGATTGAACGATGGAATCCATCAAAGAACGCTTGCCGCCACACTCCACTCACCTGCATATCTAGTGGTCGAAACTCTTCACTAGCAAGCTGATCAGAGGCGTAATAGTGAAAATCTGAGTCAAGCTTTGTTCTCAAAGCCTTGGCTAAGGTTGTTTTTCCAGAGCTTGAGGTTCCGTTCAGAAAAATGATGTTTCCGTATCGGCCAACTGATTGAGAATCGGAAGTGTTCAGCAACGCTGGCATAGAAGCCATATGATATTCCCCTTTCGCCGTCATTCAATCCCCTTGGACTCATCCCAAACAAACGCCTCTTTGGGTTTGTCGGTGGGCTGGTCGGCAGGGGCATCGAAAAGTGGAAGCGTGGTCTGGACGGCTGCTGATGATTTGGGTTGCTCTGCGCGGGCTACCGGCGTTTGGAGTGACGGCCTGGGCGCAATCTCCGGCAACTTGCGCTCGATGAATTCCGGTTGTCTGCCACGCTTCTTTGCGAACTGAAAGTGAACCAGCACAACGCGGTTCTCCTGCTTGATGAAGCCGTGCAACGGTTCGAGGCCGGAGATTTCCGAAGCCATGACGAGCGGCTTGGTCGCAATCTCCATTGCATACGATTTCCTGCTCCCTAACAGCTTCATGCTGCGCGATTCCTTCAATCGTTCGACCTCGATCTCTCCGATAGCATCGGAAATCCACTTCGCGGCTCGCGGCTCGGTGGTTTTGAAAAACAACTTGGTCGCAGGCTGCGAAAGCATGGCCTCGGCATCCTGTCCGTAGCGTTTTTCAAGCTGGCTGCGCCCTTGAAAGCCCAGCACAACGGGGTTGCCATACTTGCGATTTTCCGTGACGGCGGTGTGGAGCTGCGGCAGTTTGTTCAACGAGGCCAGTTCGTCCAGCACAAACCATACCGGCTTTGCCGCCTGGTCTTCGCAATAACCCATCATGCGAAGGATGAATAAATCGAGCCACACGGAATGTAACGGCAAAATCTTCGCGCGGTAGGCAGGAGTGGAAGTCAGAAACACCCAACGCTTCCGGCTCGCGTACCACTCTGCCGTAGCAAACGTCGGCCTGGTATGTTCCCACTCAGGCAGCAGCTCCAAGCTGTCGGCCACCATGTTCAGGCTGGCAAGCACACCCGCCCGCTGTGCTGGCGCTGCCGGGTCGAGCAGGGCGGCCAGCGGCGTTCCTTTCACCGCTGCCTCGATCCGCGACGGGTCGGCCATCATCCTCAGAATGTCCCTCGGCTGCGGCCTCCGCTTGAGCAGATGGGCCAGTATGCGGCGCGGCCCGTCGGTAAAAAACTCCTTCTCGTACTCTTTCTCCGGCAGGAACGCGGCGGCGATGGTCGCCGCTGTTTCGTCGCGGTCGATCTCATCACCTAGTCCCCAATACGGGCAACGCTGATCCAGTGGATTGAGAATCAAATCGCCGCGTGCGGGCGAGTAGAACTCGCTCACAAAGTTTATTGCCGGGTCGTAGACAATTGCGCTCTCTTCACGTTCCCGTACCTGATGGAGAAGCTGCCGGATGGCGTTCGACTTGCCTGCCCCGGTATCGCCCATCATCAGAATATGGCTGGCTTCAAGGCGCTTCGGGATGCAATAGCTTGGGCCAAAAGGCAGCCACCGTAAAAACGTATTCTCGAAGCGAAGACGGAAACGTATGCCGTCCGTCTTTGTGCCGCGCCACCGCAAGGCCGATGCCAGCTCGGGGCCTTTGGTTCTGCGTCCGTGGCGTTGCTCCTGCTTCCGACTGACGCGAAGCCGATGGCCGAACGTGATCCATAGCGCATATAGGAAAAGCACCAACGCCAGCAGATAGAGTATAGGCCGGAGGAAGATTAGCCATGCGCTGTCACCGTCGTAGATCGTGTCCCGAAGGTACGCCTGCAACTCCTTCGCGCGGACTTTCTGCGGCACTGTGATGCTGACACCCCGCCAGCCTTCGGCGATGGCCTTGGGGCTGAGGGCGAGAGGCTGACTAACACTTGAACCCTTCACCACATCCTCGGGCAGCAGCGTCTCCGGCTTCCGCCCCAGAGCCGTCTTCTCGGCATAGCGAACCATAGTCACCGCTCCGGGGTAGCTGCTCAGCGTGGAGCAAGCGGCATAGGTTCCGAGGTAGAAGTTCTGCACCGGGTTCATGGTCCAGCCGAGCCACAGCGTGGCGGGAAGGAGCGTCAGAAACGGCCCCAGAACGAAGAGCAAAATCAACCACAAGAGCCACCCGCCCCGCTTGGGAAAACGCATGGAGCGGCTCACTGTTTGCCCCCGTCCGGTCCCTCCTGGGACAGAAACTCCGCGAGCAGTTTGCGGGCGTCGGCTAGCTTCCGGGCATTGGCCTGGTCACGGATTTTGACCACGGAATCGGGTAACAGATGCTTGCCCTCGGCGCTCGCCTGGGCCGTCGCGTGGAAGAGATTCAGGAGCATGTATCGCAGTGCCGAGACCTCGGCCAGCACCAGCTCTGTAGGGTCTGCCGGACGCTCCCGCGCGGCTTTCAAGGCCAGTTCACGCAGCCATTCGGCCAGGGTTTTCCCCGCGCCTTCGGCGGCGGTTTCTACCTCGGCCAGCTCTTCCGGCGTAACCTTGGTCGCAATGGTTTTGGCACGGAGAACCGGACGCGCTTCGCCACTCGGTGAGGCCGGAGACTGCAACGGAGCCGGGATGCGGGGAGTGCTCATGGGAAAACTCGCCTCGAAAACAGCTTGCACCCTTCGATTTTGGCCGTCAAGCGCCGGATGCTGCAAGCCTTTGCCTATCAATGTGTTTACACGCCCCACGCTATGTACCTTGTCGTTGGTTTACTTATGTAAACACGTAAGAACGGTGCTCGGATGGGTAGTGGTCAAGTTACTGATTCAATGTGTGTTGACGCTAGTAAACGCGGGCGTCGGCCACGTTTACCAACAGCATCCCATTTGGGGGTGACGTGTCACCATCTACCCGATGCCGTAGGCAGCGCCGCTCTTAAAACTCGTTGGACCGTAGCACAGCGTCATCTGAGAGGCGCTATATTTCGGGATGCTCCCACGCACGGTCACCCGGATCGAGAGTACCTCCGGGTAAGGCACCGGAGGATGCCGTCTTCATTCGACCGAACGGAAGTGCCGTTAGAGAATTTCGGACACCTGGGCAAAGGCTATGAAAGCTCCTGGCGTCCGCAGCCTACTCTTCCATGATCCCCTCTTCAAACCAATTGGAATGGTCTCTGTCGATCTTTGCCTGAAGGTTGTTGTAAAGCCCGGGATACCAGTCGGGCGAATCCTCAGCCCACGCGATTTATGGAGCTGTGGGGAGGCGAATCAGCGCTCCTACAAATTTGGCGCGCTCTTTGTGGTATAAATTCAGCCGAGATGAGACTGAAGAGCGACAATTCCTTAATAGCCGGCAGCCGGACTGTGTTCCTGTTTTGGATGGTTCTATTTGTGCTTTCGTTGACAGCAAACGCACAGGTAGAAGTGGAGTCTCCCCAGCAAGAAGCGCCTTTCGCCAGAGATGCTTGGCACGTCAGTGCTTCTCCCTATCTCTGGCTTGCAGGGCTAGACGGAAATTTGAATCTGGCGGGACATGATGCTGCGGTACACCAATCGTTTGGCGATATCCTTAGCAACTTGAAGGTCGGGTTTATGGGATTGGCAGAGGTTCGCCGCGGGCGCGTGGGTGTGCTTACCGACCTTCTTTTTGTCCGGGTCGGCGATCAAGGCGCTGTTCCGGTCCCCCAGCTTCCATTCCCTGTACAGGTGAAGCTCACGACAACTACGTTTACCCTGACGCCGGAGTTTGCTTACCGAGTTTATTCACAGAAGCACTTTGCTGCGGACGTGCTTGGCGGATTCCGTTACTACCATCTCGGTGCGAATTCAAATTTCAACGCTGGACCACTTGGCCGGTACTCCTATTCGGGATCGAATAACTGGGCCGACGTTACGGGGGGCGCTCGCCTGCTTGCAAAGGTGACGCCGAAGATCGGAGCATTCCTGATCGGTGACGCCGGAGGAGGCGGTTCCAGTCCGACCTGGGAAATTGTCTATGGCGCGGGCTACAAAGTTCTGAAAAATGCAACGGCGCAGATCGGTTACCGTCGCCTTTATTTCAACCGGCAGGACGGGACGAATTTTGGCTTGGAAGCCACACAGCAGGGACTCATCCTGGGGACCACCATTCGCTTTCGCTAGCTGCCGGTGCTATTGCAGAAGATTTTTGTAAATCGATCCGAAGATTTGTTTCCTAACAAGAAGCTCCAAAATGGGGTACTTATCTGTCCGGCAGGCCCATAAACTGGAAAGGTTTTGCTTCCTTGAAGTCTCTGGTGGCATTGCCTGAATAGGTATTTCTCTGGTCTTTGCCGAGATCCAGCTTCATCACCTTTCCTGTCTCAGGCGAGAAGTCAATATCCTTCAGATTGACCCAGAAGACATTCGGCGTCAGTGCCGACTCGAAAAAATAAATCAGCCGCTTCTGGTCGGCCACCGTCCGCCAACGCGTTGACGAGATATTCGGCTGGTCTGGAGTTGTGATGCCAAACGGTACTGACGCATTGCGGATCACGCTGAAGACGCTGGCTACCGCCACGTCCGGGTCCTCGTCTTTGGAGATCGCATTGATATAGAAGGAGGCGCGCGCAAAGCGGTCGGCAGCTCTGTTCGTTCCCGGCAGCATAACCGTGCCGCCAATCTCCTTCCAATAGGAGACCAGCGCCAACTGTTGGTCGTAGGTCGGCGAGTTGGTCATGACCTGATATTGCCGCCCATGATGAATCACCTGTTTCCCGTTCACATATTCCACGACCGCGCTGTCGCCGCTTGGGTCCGAGATCGACATGTGCAGGTTCGCCAGCCTCTGTTCACCCGGAACCTGAGCTGTGGCCACGGCCAAAGGCTCTTTCTCCAGCGCATCGACGGCCTCCGCCACCGTCGAGTAGTTATCGAGAATGTATTGTGCCCAGAGCGAAATCGCCAGTCCCGGCTTGCGGCCGTCGAATTTAGGATATTCAGACTCCGCCAGCCACAACAGGTTCACCACCAGTCCCTTTTCATTCATGCCATCCGTGGTTGAAATGTCGTATCCGCTGGCAATCACGCTGCCATACTTCGATGTCCATTGAAGAGAAGTGGGGCCAGCCTCTCCGTTGCGTTTGATGCCGCGCGGTAAAATCCAGAGATTGGTTCCGACATCGACCTTCCAGTCCATCGACCGCGCTGTAATCACTTCGCCATTCGCGCCGTGATACACCACGCGCGTACAGGCATACGCCGAAACCAGCGACAGAAAGAAGATGGCGAACAAAGCAGGAAAAAGCGGGTGGACGCGACGCATGACTACCTCCAGTGCGGCATTCCGAGAGGACTCAAATTGCCCCAAATGATACCATGCGTTGTGTTTCCGTAGGCAAGAATGTAACCGTGGTGCGCTCGCGCTTCTGCCCATGCTGAGACGCTCATTGACTTTGCAATCGTGATTGGGAGTGATTCCGATGAACTCCGCATCAAGAATCCACCTCGTTTCAGCCGTGCTGCTGGCGATTGTCTGCAGCGGGTTTTCTCAACAGCCGCGTACCCCGAAGACACGTACATTTAACCCGGATAAATTCCCGACATTTACGTTTCCCGAGCTCGTTACGCTCTCGAAAAACGCGCAGTTGTCCCCCGCACTCGACGCGAAACTCACCACGGTGTTAAACTCCGCCGTCCTGGACAATTCGTTTGCTAAAACGTCGCCCACCTTTATCCCACTGAAAGGGGCCGGGCCAGCCATTCGCGTCGCGGAATGGAACATTGAGCGCGGCGAAAATTTCGACTGGGTCGTCGCGGCGCTCAAAGACGCAACTTCGTTTCATGCGCGTCTTTTGAAAGATAATGCAAAGATCTCGCCGGGGGTCCTCGACAAAGCAACGGCAGAGGCAAGAGATCTGAGCCGATCGGACGTGCTGATCCTGAACGAAGTTGACTGGGGCATGGGTCGCAGCGGTTACCGGAATGTGGCGCTTGACCTGGCACGGGCGCTGAAGATGAATTTCGTGTACGGGGTCGAGTTTGTCGAAGTCGATCCGTTGAAACTGGGAACCGAGCATCTGACGGATAACGACGTTGCCGACGACAATGAACTCAAAGAGAAATTGGAGTCTGAGCTGAAATCCGATCCAGCGCGATATATGGGCCTGCACGGGTCAGCGATCCTAAGCCGCTACCCTATATCGAATGTCGCCATCCTCCGGTTGCCGGTTTGTCATGACTGGTTCAACGATGAAATGGAGAGCGTTGCCAAGATCGAAAGTGGAAAGCGCCTGGGCTCTGACAAGATATTTATGGAAAAGATTGAGCGCGAAATTCGACGAGGGGGCCGCATCGCCATCATCGCCGACCTCAAGATCAGTGGCATTCCTGGAGGCACTCTGACCGTAGTGAATGCACATCTCGAAAATAAATGTGGGCCAAGCTGCCGCCGCAAGCAGATGGGGGCCCTGCTTGAAAAAATCCAGCAGATTAAGAACCCAATCGTAATGGCCGGCGATCTAAATACGACCGGCAGCGATGCTTCGCACCTTTCAGTCGCCTATATCTCCAGGGCCAAGGTCAAGGACTATCGCTTCTGGGCCCAGCAGGCTGTGATGTGGGGCACTCCAATGCCATCGACACTGGCGCTGAACTACTTTAAGAATTACAACGATCCGACAGCACTGGATATTCCGGTCCTCGGCAATAATAAAGAGGCCGCCCTGTTCAACAATCTTCAGAAGTTTCAATTCGCCGACGGCGGTCGCTTCGATTTCCGGGGAGAAGCCTCGCGCACCATCGATGGCAGAGGCGGGCGTCTGTCCGACAGCAACCAGCGCGCCCGCAAAGGTTTTGTCTATACCTTTTCGCTGCCCCGCGATTTCAAGGGAATGATAGGACGTTACCGACTCGACTGGATTTTTGTGAAACCCACCTATGATGACGGGCGGCGAACCGGGATGTTTTCGCCGTGGTATCCACGCACTCTGATCGATCTGAACACGTCGCCCAAAGAGCGGATCTCCGACCACTCGCCAATCACGGTCGATTTGCCCATAAATCGGTGAAGTAACGATATTCTGCCGACAAGTAGGCCACTCATGGATATTCTGCGGACAGCGCCGACACGCGGGTCATCATACCCAGGAGGTGCGGCGCAATCAAGACCTTAGTTTATGAAATCAAAGGTCAGAATCCTGTGCGTGAATGATTGGATGCATGCAGCGCCCCATCGGTTGTAATGGAATCCATTACAGTGTAATATTCTAGTATGGCTACTGCTACCGCAAGGAAATCGAGGGTGTACACGATTAGCCTGCCGCCGGAACTGGCGCAAAAAGCCGAGGCGCTGGCTCAGAGGGACAGCCGCACAATGAGCGAGCTATTCCGTGAAGCCTTCCGCACGTACTCCGCACAGCAGGCGCGAACGACGCTGGATGAGTTGGGCGAGTATGCGGCAGGCCACAATCCGAAGGGCTACACCGAGGCCGATGTGCCCCGACTCATCCAACAGGTGCGTGCTGAAAAGCCGCGCCGTCGCAGGGTACGGTCTAACGGGTGATCGTCGTCATCGACACAAACGTCTGGATTTCCGCGCTTCAGTTTGCGAAACGTCGCGGCACGCCGACGCTGGCGCTCGAAAAAGCGATGAGCGAAGACGTGATTGCCACCTGCGATGAGATTGATGCAGAAATCGTGCGCGTCCTGACAGAAAAGTTCTCTTGGGAGCAACGCCGGGCAACGTCGGCGCTGCAAACGATTCTGGCGCGCGGCGTCCGTGTGAAGATTCGAGGCATGGTAAAGGTATGCCGTGATCCTAACGACGATATGTTTCTGGAGTGCGCCGCCCTTGCGAAAGCGGATTTTCTGGTTGCAGGGGACAAGGATTTGCTGACTCTTGGCACGTACAAGGCAACGCGCATTGTCACTCCCTCGGAATATCTGAAAACAAGATAAGCATCACAGTTGTTTGGCCCGGTTCCGGGCTGGAATGGGGCCGGTTCCGGCCCCACAACATGCCATGATGGTGCCATCATGGCTCGCTGGATAGCAGTGTGTTTATGGTTGTTGGAAAGTAAGCAACGTCGGTCTATGCTTCCTCAGCTACGCGGACAACCGCCGCCACTCTGCCGGGGCCTTTCTTGGAAAGCGTCTTTTTCTTCGGACGTGGCCGCATGATGTTGATAGCGGCGGCATCAAGCTGCGTCTTCAAATGCGCCGCATAATACTTCTCAATCATCTCGACGCTTGTTCGGCAGTTCTTGGCAATCTGATAGATGTCTGCACCTTCAAGCAGACGCAGACAAATATAAGTGTGGCGCAAGCTATACGCTGTTCGCGGCCTCCCGTCGCGGTCGGTACGCAGCTTCTCTTCCTCAAGGATTGCGTTGAATAAATCGCGCGGCCACTTCGGAAACAGAAGATCGGTAGGCTTCGGCTCGTGCCACTCGCCATTATCCATTGACGTAGTACGACAGCCTGCTCTTCCCGGCCCTCCGTCTGGACGCAAGCGCGTCTTCACCCGCTCGAACGGATGCACGGCACCCGCTGTACTCTTGCAATAGCCAACACCTCGCTTTCCCCGTACTTCTATCTCAAGAATCGTTTGGCCGCTGCCCTCGTCTTCGATCACCGTGACATCGCGGAACTGAAGACGCATCGCCTCGTCAGGGCGGAGTCCGGTATTGGCGGAGAACAAAACATAGTCATGAAGTTGTTCGGCCTCCCAACGAAAACGAGGCTGCTTGGGATCATGCGCGCGCTTTCGCGTCGCCTCATAAAGCTGCTTGTACTCTTCCGGCGAGAACCATGCTCTATGGGAAATCTTGGCCGACGCCCGATATGGCGCGGACATATCCGGCAGATGGTCGATCCACCCGTGCCGCAGAGCCGTTTTGAAAATCTGGCGCAGCGTCACAATCTCCTGGTGCATCGTGCTATGAGCTGGAGGCTTGCCGCGCGTTGCTTTGGCTTCTTCTAGTCGATGGATGCGATATTCATTGATCTTGCCCGCTGTAATTTCGGGAAGAACCATGCTGCCGAAGAATGGGACGAGATAAACATTGGCACGCGCGTGTTGTCCAGATGCGTATTTCGAGCTGCGCTGCCCCTGTGTCATGATGTCGAACTCGCGCAGATATAACTTCGCGGCATCACGGAACAGCTTGCCAGTCTTCAACTCGCCGTCGCGGAGTTTGCCGCGCAACTGCAAGTACCAGTCTTCAGCGAACTCCTTCGCTTTCGAGAGGCTGTCTTCTTTGGTCGTGGTGCGCCGGTTCGTTCCGGCTAGATAGGTCGCGCATTGCCAGCTAGAACTATTCGGACGCTTGTAGACGTGAACCTTGCCACCGAGGATGGTGTGATGTTCGGACATGCGTAAGCACTTCCTGAACTCCTCCAAAACTGCGAAAGTGTGGAAGAGTTGTGTAAGGATACCGCTTGTCTTTTGGATCAGTCAACTATCTGTATTATCAATTACTTGAATCGCTATCAGAGTGTGTCTTGGACGATTTTGAGTCCGCTGCGTCTGCCAGTTCCGCCATCCCGGCTTCTTCGTTCGATTCTAAATGATGATAGGCCCGCTGCGTAGTGCGCGTGCTAGGCTATGCGCATCGTCGAGGCGGATATCTACTATCACGTAGGACTGTCTATGCCATCAATCTTCCCACAGCGGTGCCGATCCAGACGCATGCAAATCCCAAAAACACGCTGAGCGTGACATATAGAAGGGGAATCGGCCATTCGCCATTTTGGAAACCCAAAAGGGTTTCATATTCAAAAGTTGAAAACGTTGTGTAGGCACCGATAAATCCAATGGGTAGCAGGTATCGCCATGCCGGATTTATGTTTAGCCTCTCATTCAAAATCGTCAATATCACGCCGATTAAGAAGCATCCACTCAGGTTGACGGCAAGAGTCCCGTACGGGAACTTCGTTCCCAACTTGGCATCGACAATGGTGCCAATCCAGAGCCGCATAACTGTTCCAAGGAAGCCGCCAATGCCGGCCAAAAGATATTTTTGCAAGTCTCCTCACTCCTCGATGCTGGAATCAGTTGCAGATTCCAATCGTTCATCCCCGGACGAGGGGAACTGTCAGGGCTCGAGAAACCGGCCTCACACATTCCGAAGTTCGGAGAAGTCATTTCTTAGCTATTTGGATTACGAGGGCTGCCGTAGACATGACTCCGCAGCAGCATTCGCTACCAGGAGTCATCATCTGTCCGGCCACGGTGGAGGACAGCGGTTGAAGGTGAACTCCATCACCTTTCATAGAGGATTATTCGCATAGGAGTTAAAAGTCAAGCTTGATGGTGGCGAATCTGGCTGACACCGCGAGGATGCTGGAACCGGGCAATCTGCACAACAAAGTAGCTTATTGGTTGCCTGAATGCGTTTAAACTAAATTGCCCCAATCAAAACCGATCTATCGCTCTAATTGATGAAGTAACTATGATCCATAACTAAAAAGTGGCAGAGGATCGGCGCAGAGGTGTCTGATTGCATCTATGTTGATATGGCAATTGCTTAATTGCTGTAAGGAGGAAATAACTTGAGCAAACAACGGTTAGTAATGGCGTTCGCAGCGGTTCTTGCAATGCCGGGTGTTATGGCGATGGGCCAAGCTGGGGGAGCTGCAGGCGGTTCCGCTGGCGGCGGTGCAACGCAGGGCAGCGGTACGGCTGGGTCCGGCTCCATGCAAGGGAACGGTAGCGCAGGCAGCGGAACTCAGGGTAGCGGCACCATGAACGGGGGTTCCGGTGGGCAAGATCAAAATGGAGCCATGCAGTCTGGTTCCACTGACAATAGTCAAGGACAGTCTGGCTCTGCAATGGGCAAATCCAAAAAGAAGCATCACCGTCATTCCAAAGGCATGGGTAATGGGACAATGAATAACGGTACCGGGAGCGGTGGAACTTCCAGCGGAGGCACCACAACTCCTCAGTAGTCGTGATGACTAAGTACCTGGCTTCTAAACCGAACGCGCTACGTCATGATGTTGTGACGCAGCGCGTTCTTTGCGTTTAACGCGACATCAGGAATTTAAAACCCGTTAAGCAGATGGTTTTCAAGTTCAAGGAGTGTGGCTAGTTCAGGAAAATCAACGAATAGAGAAGAATTGCGAGCACCAGTCCGCTCACCGCGACATATAATCTGTCACGCTCCAATGCGAATGCGAATACGAGAAACAGAACACGGGCGACAGGCGTAGCAATCAATAGCAAGATACCAAGTTGAAGAATCGCCTCAGGATTGCCGTGGAATGCGGCTGGAAGCAATAGATTGATATCAATCAGCTTCCCATTGGCGGCGTGGAATACGCCATAGTCTACGATTGCAAAGGAATGATGCAGAAGATAAAGCACTAGTCCGAGCAGCGCGACGGAACAGGAGAGTAGAGTGCCTACCCGAAGTACGTGGCCTATCAGTGATTCGATCTGTTCGTCGTCCGGCTTTCGCATCTTAGACCTTGCCCATAAATCCGTTGTAGATCATCTCTACTGCCAGGACAAAGATGACAACTGAGAAGATCAGGCGAAGTGATTTGACCTCGAATCTCACCAGAAGCTTTGCTCCAATCAGGGAACCTATCAATACGCCGATCATCACAGGTGCTGCGAGCATTGGTTCAATGTAGCCGCGACGTAGATAAATCCCGGCGCTGGCCGCTGCAGTCACGCCGATCATAAAGTTACTTGTAGTTGTCGAAACCTTGAATGGAATCCGCATGATGTGGTCCATCGCCAGTACTTTCACGGCGCCCGAACCAATTCCGAGCAGTCCAGATAGTGCGCCGGCTCCGAACATGGTGGCGAAACCGCCGGAGATATTTGTTACCGCGTATTGTTTTTCTTCGCCATCAGCTCCGGGGAAAGTTCCGTTCATTTTGAGCTGAGTCGACCATTTATTTTTTTGGACGACGTCGAAGTCATGCTTTCGAAACGAAAGATATACGGAATAGAGAAGCACCAGTCCGAATACTATGGCGATCGCCCGAGCCGAAGTCCGCGTGGCCAGCCATGCGCCTGCAATTGCGCCGACCGTCGTCGCAATCTCCAGAAACATGCCGATGCGAATGTTTGAGAAGCCTTCGCGCACATACGCCGCGGCAGAACCCGACGAGGTAGCGATCACTGAGATAAGAGACGCGCCGATCGCATAGTGCAGATCGACCTTGAACAAAATGGCCAGCATTGGGACCAGGACCACCCCCCCACCCAGGCCGGTGAGTGAGCCTAGCAGTCCCGCCAGCAGGGATCCCCCTAAAACGACCAGGGAAAACATCAATTCACTCATTGCCAAACTGTATCATTTAAAGATTTTTTCAACGTAAACCCGATTTTTCTGGAATCCTGCCGGTGAGGCTTCCGCGCTCTGGGAATGATCCTGCTATCCAGCAATCCACAGCGACAAAAGTTTCCCTGGCGTGTCTAGAAACAGCATGCCTGCGATGCGATATCCGCGAGATACTTGATGTAATGGAAGAAGCGGAAAAAGGGAACCATTTAACGAGGTGAGATGGCGGACGTGGTAGACGAAAACAGTCATTATCGAGTCGGTTGCCGCAGTTGGAGAGGACTTGGTTCAGCCGCCGCGCATGCGATCGTCGCAGGAATTCTGGCCATCTCCGCCGTAGGCGCGCCTTCAGGGTACGCGCAGACGCTAGTGCCAAGCAGGATCGCGGCGTCAATTCGTTCGGATCAAATGCAAGCCATTCATGGTACCCTTCATCCGCTGGTTGCCCAGGCTCGTGATGAGGGTCAACTGAGCGGCTCGACAGCGGTACGCGGCATGTCTCTGGTGTTCCGGCGCTCGGCTGCTCAGGAGTCCGATCTCAAGAGTCTTTTGAAAGAGCAACAGACCAAAGGCTCGCCAACGTATCACCGCTGGCTGGGTCCGGGGCAGTTTTCAGCCCGTTTTGGGGTCAGCCAATCGGATCTGGCGAAGGTGGCTAAGTGGCTCCAGTCTCAGGGATTCAAAATAGATGCTATCCCGGCCAGCGCGGACCGTATCGAGTTCAGCGGGACAGCAGCGCAGGTAAACGCAGCATTCCAAACCCAACTGCATAGTTATTTCCTGCACGGGCAATCGCACTGGGCGAATGCGACTGAACTGAGCCTTCCACAGGCGATCGCTGGAATGACGTTAAGTATCGAGCACCTGAATACGTTTCGACCCATGCCTCGTTCCGTCAAAAACCAGGTTCATGTGACGCAACGCTCTACTGCAGGAAACTTCGGTCCGCATTACACATTGCAAGGAAGCCGAAGCGAGGTAAATTACGTCGCTCCGTCGGATGTTGCCACGATTTACGACGTTAGCGGCATGTACAACAAGGGCATTACCGGCAAGGGCAAAGCCATCGCAATCGCCGGGCAGACCGACATCACGCAATACCATAGCGATATTGCGAACTTTCGTAGCCTCAGCGGGCTGGATGCGACGAACATTCCCACGCAAATTCTGGTGCCGAATACAGGAGGGGCACAGGTCTATCCAGGTGATCTGGAAGAAGCGGACATCGATGTGGAGTGGTCCGGCGCCGTGGCAAAAGACGCGACCATTCTCTACGTGACGGTTGGCAGCAACCAGAACAAAAATGTGTTCGATGCTCTTCAATACGCAATTCAAAATCCGCTGATCAACAACACGCAATTCGTCCCGGTTATCAGCATCAGTTATGGCGACTGCGAGCAGGCTTTTGCCGGGGGCGGGTACATTCAGCAGCTGGAGAGTGTCTTTGAGCAAGCCAACGCCCAAGGACAAACCGTGGTTGCATCTTCGGGCGATAGCGGCTCCGCGGACTGCGACCTGGGAAAAAATTCACAGGGGCAGGCATCTGCGGCCAGTCAGGGGCTTGCCGTTGATTATCCAGCCAGCAGTCAATATGTCACCGCAGCCGGGGGTAGTTCGTTCGCGGGAGATCTCGCCGACCAGGGGAAATATTGGAGCCAGACTAACAGTGCGAGCAATGGCTCGGCCCTCAGTTATATTCCCGAAACTACCTGGAACAACACTTCGAATTTGGCGGGCCTGGCCAACGCCGGCTCATTGAGTGCGAGCGGCGGCGGCTCCAGCACATTGTTCTCGAAGCCTTCCTGGCAGGTGGGTTCCAGCATGTCGAACGATGGCAGGCGTGATGTGCCGGATATTTCGCTTGCGTCCGATCCCAACCACGACGGCTACGTGCTTTGCACAGAGGAGACAAACAGCGCGGGTACAGCACTGACTGGCGCGTCAAGCTGTGCCTATCCTGTGGGGTCCAACGAAGTGCCGTACTTTGACGCGACGGAAAATGGCTATCTTTATGGAGGCACTTCCATCGCGGCTCCGCAGATTGCGGCAATGATCACGCTGTGGAACCAGGAAGCGGGGAACACGAGCGGTGCGGGGAACATCAATCCAATTCTGTATTTAACGGCCCAAGATACTCCGGCCGCCTTTCACGATGTGACTACGGGGAGCAATGCCGTTGTCTGCCAGCAAGGCAGCCCAAACTGTGTTCCCGATCCGAATGCTTCAAATAATTACATCATGTCATGCTGTGCCGCCGGCTCCGGGTATGACCTCGCGACTGGACTCGGTTCGGTGGATGTAGCGGCAATGGGAGCTGTCTGGCCTGTGATTACGGCGGAGAATGCGGGTTTCAGCCTGCTGTCAAAGTCCGGAACTGTCTCCGTCAGCCCAGGGAGTTCCACATCCGCGACCCTGGTTTTGAGCGCGAGCGGAGCAGGCTCTAACAGCGCGCCAGGTTTCACAGGCACTGTGAGTCTCGCGTGCTCCAGTCTGCCCGCTGGAGTTAGCTGTAGCTTTGCGCCGAGTTCATCAATAAGCCTCACTCCAGGCGCGACGCAAAATGTGACCCTTACTGTTTCCGCGACTACAGCAGCCCATTTTTTGACGCCGCCGCTGTTCAATCACAGCTGGCCGATGCAGGCAACCCTTGCAGGTTTGTTTGGCGTATTCATGTTGGGGGTTGGACGGAAGCGACGGCTTCCATCACGTTGGATGGCTCTCCTCTTGCTGGTGGTCGGACTGATGGCCACGACAGGGATGACCGCGTGCGGGTCGGGAAGTCCGGGCGGAGGAACGGCTCAAGGGGGGACAGCGCCGGGCACAACGGCTCCAGGCGCAAAGACCAGCACGATTATCGTCACCGGAACGTCTGGCTCAAGCACCGCATCGGCGTCGATTCAAGTGTCGCTTAGCTAAAGGTATTGCTGTTCCTCTTAGGGGAAAGCGATTGATCCGCGGCCGCTTTTTTGAGTAAAAGCTGCGTACTTCCTGGTACAAGGTGATGACGCGGGTTGTCGTTATTCGCCTCAGCGCGCTGAAAGACGCCGTTGAACGAGACGGATTGGAGCCATCAGCCGGTCGGACCCAATCGCGTCGAATTCCAGCCACCACACCGGCAGTACATAGGCGATCGAGGAGAGTGTCGCGACGAAGAGTAGATGAGGATAATCAGGGGCAAGATAGTGCCGGGTGATGATCCAGGGCACGATCAGGAAAGCGGCACAACGTGCGCCCGTTTGCAGGTACAGCAGGGCAGTTTCACGCATGCTGATGTGCAGAATGCGTTGGACCACAATTGGTTGAATGATTCCCCTGAAGATGATGCTGGGAATTAGAGTGCCGACTGCAACGCCGATCATGCCGTAGGGCCGGGCCAATAGAATGCTCAGGATCAGGTTGGCAATCGCCTCGCTGATATTCAGGGCGGCATAGGCCTTTTGATGGAGGCTCGCGTACAAAGCATTGACCGAAGTGGCCTGCGAGGTCTCAAGAAACACCGCCACGGAAAGTATGACGATAACTGGATAAACGTCTGCGAATGAGCGGCCTACCCAGAGGATGACAAAATCTCGCGACCAGGCGATCATGCCGAACGCGATGAACGCCGAGGCGGCGAGCGCGATCCTGGTTCCGGAGAAAAAGCTGTGCTTGAATCCGGCATCATCGTTGACGCTCTGCTGCATGCTGAGCACGGGAATCAAAACGCCGACGACAGCTGCGATGGCATCGACGTAATACAGCACCAAGGTACTTCCAATGCTGTAATGGGTTACGGCAACCAGCCCTACAAAAAACGAAACGGTAAGAGTGTCAGTCTGAAAGCGGATGCGGTCTGCGATCTGTCCAACCAACACCGGTCCGCCAAAACCGAACAATGTGCGAGCTGTCGCTCGGTTCCATCGCGGCCAGGAAAAAATTTTAAGAAATGGAAACTTGCGATGCACGCTCCAGATAACAATTGCATTTGCCGGGATCGCGGTAAATATACTGAGCCACGCGAGCGCGAGCACCCCATAGTGCGCGTTGAGAACAATGACCGTTCCTATGGCCCGCAGAATCGCTGAGAGAATCAGCACCCAGGCGGTGATGTCGAAGTGCTGGCCGGCGTTCAGTACACCAAACGGAACGCGCATGCCAAAACTGCTCGCGGTGCTGAGCCCAACGATCAGGAGAACTTTCGCCAGCAATGCGCCATGCGTGTAATGCAAAAAATATACGCCGGCGGCCAGCACAACTGTGGCAGCCATCAGGATGAGGCCGACACCGCCGAAGATTCGAATGCTGGAGCCATAGATATTGCGCGCTTCTTCATGATCGTCTCGCCCGAAAGCATACGCCATGTGGGTAAAGACCGCGCCGGAAAGACCAAGATCCAAGAAGCTGTAATAGCCGATAAAGCTCATCGCGATGGCCCAGATTCCGTACTGTTCCGATCCGAGCTTGTGAATCGTAAACGGCATTAGGAAGAAGCCGATGATTGCGAGCAAAATCATGCGCAAGACGCCGCTCCCGGACCCCCGAGCCAGCTTTTTCAGCGAGTACATTTTGCGATGCTCATGGTTTGAAACGGTCGTTGCCACAGCAGTGAAGCTCCTATCTCGGCGCAGAAGGTGCAGATGTTCATGAATTGCACTGCATTTAACCGGCCAAAGCAAGAACTGATGAGATCATGCGACAAACGGCCTGATTTCCGTTCCTCGGCTACAGGATGAATGGAAGTGCCCAGAGAGTGTGAAAATGTTTTCACTTGCCGAAGGAAAACGCTCGGCATTTCTGCGTGGCGAGGCTTGCTCCTCGAGTTCGAGTCTCCGGAACACAATGCGAGAGCGTTCCATAGGCCTGATCGAGCCAAGTTGGGCCTATTCGTCCGTCATTTCATGGATGGCATAGTGCGTGCATAGAGTTCCATGTACATCTTTGAGATCCATGAGGCGGGTTACGAATGGGATTGGTCGTAGTTGCAGTTTTGTTCATTCTGGCGATGATTGGGTTGGCCCGGCCATACATAGGAATGCTGGCGCTCCTGATCGTGATGGAGTTGCAGCCAGGAGAGTTGTATCCCTATTTGGCTCCCCTGCATCTGGAACGCGTTATAGCGGTCATGCTTTTCGTCGGTTTCTTCCTCCACGGAGCGAAATGGCGATTTCCGGCGCCGACGAAATGGTTCCTGGCCTTTTATGGGGCGATGATTTTGTCCATTCCGCTGGCATTCTGGCGGGCCAACTCAGCTGCCTCCTGCATTTCGTTCTTCGAGATCGTAGTATACGTTTTGTTCGCGACTGCTCTTCTTACTACAGAATCACGGATTCGCTGGTTCATTCTGACAGACGTATTGCTGGTTGACTGGCTCGGCGGAAGCGCACTGTGGAATTATAGCCATGGAATTTGGCAGGTTCGTATGAACATCGAACGCGCCATCGGAATCACCAGCTCCGCTGGCGACCCGAATACGATGGCGACCACCTTGCTGATCTCCATACCTCTCTCAATCGCACTGATGAGTCGTACCAACCCGACGTGGATGCGTCTAGTCGCCCTTGCATCGATCGCGATGGCTCTCGTGACGATCGTCGATACCGGGTCCCGTTCCGCTGCCCTGGGGATAATTTTTCTGATCCTCCTTCTACTATTCCGCAAACGAAAAAATCTGATTTACCTGCCGGTTCTGATTGCGCTCAGTCCATTGGTTTGGATGGTAATCCCACAACAGTACAAAGCCCGCTACGAAACCGTTAATCACTTGAAAAATGACGACTCTTATCAGAATCGTATTTTGAGCTGGCAGGGTGGCGTCGCCATGTTTAGGAGCAATCCCGTTACCGGAATTGGTCCCGGCAATTACGCCATAGCGAATGGTGAAAAATTCTGGCCAGGATCGGGTGCCAAGGTTTGGTTGAATGCGCATTCGCTGTATTTTGAACTGCTAGGTGAACTGGGCCTGGTTGGCATCATTACGTTTGGCGGCTATTTGATCTGCGTTTTCCGGCTGAATTTCCGATTGCGGACGCAACTGATAAATCACAACGCATCCAGATTTCTGCAAGAGCTTCCAGGCTTGCTTTCCATCATGCTTTGCCAACTCCTGTTTTCCGGATATGCCGCCCATGATTTGTATCGGAGCATGTGGTTTGTTGTCGGTGGAATGGCCGCATCCATCAGCCTGTTGCCCTTACTGCGGCAGCCGGTGACGGCGGAAGATCCGGCCCAACTCGATATCGCGGACCGCGCCACGCTCGAAGGGAAATGGTCTCCAGCCCTGCTGCCGGCGTTGCGTAACAAGGTTCCCGTTGAAGATCGGCCTGCTTAAAAAACACCGGAGATTTGGAAATTCCAGCAATTGGCGGTATTATCACCCCAGATCAAACATTCAGTTCCGTGGTCAACCGGAAAATCGGGAGATTTCCCGTCCGGCGCCACTTCTCGCTTATTGCTCTGTGTCCGCTGCGTCGTTTGCTCGGCGTGGATGAGATGAGCTGGCGAGTCGTTTACTGTAGTTCTGTTTCCTGCCTGCATTTTTGCAGTCCTTAGCTGGCGCTGTCGGTCCTCAGGTCGATTCGCCAAACTATTTATTTTTCCTTTGTCGTGAGCGAAACACTACAGCTGACGACAATTAGCAGGAGCGCGAATGTCACATAAGCTATTTCTCCCCCTAGTGATCACGGCCTTTGTGGCCAGTGCAGCAGCAGCAAACACGCCAGCCACGACTCATTCTTCCTCCTCGCGAATTGTTACCCAATGTGCGAATTCCCGGCAGCTGACGGGATATTCCCGTGCGTCCTCACCGGATGCTCTAGCAGATACGGCAATTGGACAGGTCTCCGGCCTGCACGGCGCGATGGCGTCGACGAGAGAATTGTTCGTTGCCAGCCAGCCAGAAGGGCGGAGTTTTCGCCCATACATGGTTGCGGCATTAGAAATGGCAGCGAGTCCTGCCCCTGATGGAACACCCACCAGCTGCTATCCGGCGCTCAGCCTCGCGACGACCAGCGTGCCTCCGGCAACTGCGGGCGCCAGTTATAGTGTTTCGCTTGCCGCCAATGGTGGTCAGCCCCCGTATACCTGGAGTTTTGGCCAATCTTCCCTGCCACAGGGTTTCTCCATCAGTTCCAGCGGTGACTTGACAGGCACTCCATCGGCCGCCGGAACTTACACATTTAATGTGGTTTTGTCCGATTCGCTGAAGAGCAACGTAACTGGCGCGCTGACCCTAACCGTTGCTGCGAATAACACCGTGCCGCCGCCAACGCAGCCGCCGCCAACGCAGCCGCCGCCGACGCAGCCACCACCGACGCAGCCGCCGCCAACGCAGCCGCCGCCGACGCAGCCACCACCGACGCAGCCGCCGCCAACGCAGCCGCCGCCAACGCAGCCGCCGCCGACGCAGCCGCCACCAACACAGCCACCACCAACGCAGCCGCCGCCGACACAGCCGCCACCGACACAGCCGCCACCGACGCAGCCGCCGCCAACGCAGCCGCCGCCAACGCAGCCGCCGCCAACACAGCCGCCGCCGACGCAGCCGCCGCCAACACAGCCGCCGCCAACGCAGCCGCCGCCAACACAGCCGCCGCCAACACAGCCGCCGACCGGCCCCGCAAAGGGAACAGCCCTGACGTCCTGCGGCGACATTACCAAGGGCGGAAGCTACTACTTGGCGAACGACGTTTCGAGTGGAGGAACATGTTTTGGCATCGACGCGGACGGGATCACACTGAACCTGAACGGCCACACCATCACATACGGCACTGGCGGAGGTGATGTTTCGACACCAGCGATTGAAGGACATGATTGTTGGTCAACGACTAACCCAGCCATCAACGGTCCTTGTGGCAGTACCCATGGCGGATTGGAAGTTTATGGTGGAGCGATTATCCAGTCGCCGAACTCTGCGCCGTTTAGTCCTGTGTTTAGCTTTGGTGAGGGAACGTTCAGTTCCGCCCCGTATATCCACAACGTTACCGCAACCTTTCAGAGCACAGGCGCTCAGTTCTACAACTCGAATTACGTTCCTGCAGGTGCCCGAATCGAAAACAACGTCATTTACGACAATGTGACGAACATACAAAAGCCGGGCCAAGTACCACTCTCAGCACGATCCGCATTTCAAGGTCAAGCCATTTACATTGGCCAGAACAGTAACAATCCGGGCAGCGGCGATCAAATCGAAAACAACACGATTGTGGGTTCTCCGCAGGGCGGCGTTAGGACGGTCAATCAGCACAGCGTGATCAGCGGCAACGATATTAGTATGAATGCGAGCTATGCCAATGATTTTTGTGCCGACATTCCCGCAGACTACACGACCGTCAGCAATAACAATTGTCATCCACTGAGTGGACGTGGGTTCCACGCCAACGCGAACCATGATCAGGTTACAGGGAATGCAATTCGAGTTATCGAGTTGAAACAGGACCCTGAATATGGTGGCTGCGAGGGAGGCGGAACATATGGAGTGCAGATTGAGTGGGATACCAGCATTCTGCCAAACGGCCCTCCTGCGGGCGTTCAGGTGACGGGGAACACCATCACCGCGACGGCAGGAGATTGCAACGCAGCGGGGCTGCGTGTGACTGATTTAACATCGGCAGCGAACGTGACCATATCCGGAAATACTGTCACGACCACCAACAATGGAGGGGTTGGACAAGACTTCGGGTTTAGTACGGACGGCAGTAACAACTCTGGCGTCACCATCACGGGAAACACCATCCAGTCCAAGTATGCCTATGCCGATGGAGAGTGGGACGGATTCAGCAATACCATGATTGGACACAATACATGGTTGGGAACGCCAAAGTATACTTTCGTGGCTACGGATGGAGGCTGCGATCCTTCAGTAATGGAAGCAGGCGCTGTATGCCCGGCCAACTTTCAATTCAGCGATACATTACCGAATACCGTTAGTTGCGGCGCAAGCAGCGAAGCAAACGTCAGGATCGCGGGTCAAGTGACGCAATGCAAGGCAGCTCAGTAGTCGGATAGATGCGAGGGGCGAGCCATCCATGTCTCAAAGTTTCCGAGAAAGGAAGGAAACTGCAATCTACAGATTTTTGAGAATGTTCCTAACCCGTGAGTTTCTTGGCGAAGTTAGCGCAAGGCAGGAGATGAAAAAGTGTCAAAACCACGCATCTCCGTCATAATACCGACTTACAATCGGCAAGATTTGGTTGTGGAAGCGATTCAAAGCGTCCTGGCGCAGACCTTCACGAGTTTTGAAATCATTGTCGTAGACGACGGCTCTACAGATGATACTGTCGCCCGGATTCAACCCTATTTGGATCGCCTTACCTACAAAAAGAAAAAAAATGAAGGTGTGGCAGCTGCACGAAATACTGGTATTCGGCATGCGCTTGGCGAATTCGTCTGTTTCCTCGACTCAGACGATCTTTGGGAACCCGACAAGCTAGCAACTCAAATTCACTTCGCCGATGCTCATCCCGAGTATGCGTTGCTCGCAACCGAGATACAGGGTTTCGATGTCAGCAAGAGAGCGATGGGACGAAACAAGTCCGCCACGTATGAGATACGCAATGGTTTTGTCGCCGAACATTTACTTTTTGGAAATTGGATTCAAACCTCTACGGTAATGCTGCGTCGAAAATGTCTAGATGAAGTGGGCTGGTTCGATGAGGACATCGGCCAGTTCGGAGAAGACTGGCTGCTATGGATGCGGGTTGCATCACGGTTTCCGGTTTATTTTCTGCCCGAACCATTGGTATCGTACCGTTTTCATTCCGGACGGTTGACCCTGCACCAGCCCGAAGAACAATTTGAATCGCTGATGCGGTGTATTCAAAAGTTGTCAGCTTTGCCACAGTTCCAGAAGAAACCTTATCTTCTTCGGGAGGCGGAGTACCGAATTTGTTTAGCGCGCGCATGGGATGATCGATCTGCGGGCGAATATGATCGGGCGATCGCGAAACTGAACCGCGCCTGTAAATTGCGACAATTTCCCACTCGAGCCATTTACTCGCTGATGCGCACAATAAGTGAAAAGAAGTTTCGGAGAAAGAGTTTGTCAACGCCACAACGGATGGCAGATTGAGGGCGATGCATTACTCTGATTGTCCGGTCTGAGATCTTCGGCCGGTCGAGCACAATGTCTCATCTGATCAATTCTAGCTATTTGGATTCTTTCATAGTACGCAGAATTTGAATGCTCTTAACTGGAAGTAGGGTAAGCAATCCATAAGCAATGGATCGCATCCCATTTGCGTCAAGGGAGATTGCGTGGAAGAACTCGCTCCTGGCCTTCGATAAATTAAATTCTTTCCACAAACACTCCCCAACGCGATAACGGGCGTCACGTAAGCCGAACTTGAGCGCGGATGTCTGTTTCGGCGTACATCCATGGGGAGATTGCCGCAACAGATCGGTGTAGAGAAGCTTCCGCTGTTCGAATCGTCGACAATGGTTGCCAGAGATATTGGACTCATGCATTCGTCTCATGGTCAATTTCTCTGGTAAATATCCGAATTCCTCGCCCGCTAGAAGGATTTTCAGAAATAGCCCAAGGTCTTCTCCGATCTTGATTTTGACTGGAAATCGCAATTCAGTCTTTTTGAGAAGAGATGTTTGGATCATAACTGTGGAGGTAAGGGGTATTGCGAATTCTGAAATCATTGGAGTGAAGAGATGAGACGGATTCTTCAGCGCCGGAAAAATCTCAGCAAATGATTTTTCTTCGATACCGTTTCTGCTGAATTGAAGCGCATCCGTATAGGTCAGCTTCATCTCCGGGTGGGTTGTCGCAAATGCAAGATGCTTCTCGATCTTTTCCGGATGCCAAAGATCATCGCTGTCGAGAAATGCGATGTAATCCCCCGTAGCGACGTCGATTCCGGCGTTGCGGGCAGCGCTAACTCCACTTTGACCAAGCCGGATTGTTTGCACCTGGTCGCCAAATTCAGCGAGAACCTTGTCCGTGTGATCGGTGCTGCCATCATCGACCACGATGACTTGGGAAGGTTTATACGTCTGCGCAAAGACGCTCTCTAACGATTCTTGCAATAGTTCGGCGCGATTATAGGTTGGAATAACGACAGATATGCGCATGGCAGATTAAGTGGTGTTCTCGATTGATGTGCTGCTCTATACACCGCTCACTCAGTTTCGAACTGTGGCGAGTTCCGGCTGTTCCCGCGTCAGCAGTGAGCGGGCAAAGTCGGAATCTGGAGTCGAGATCTCTGATACACAAAGCCGAATCTTGCCTGATCGCTCGCGTGGGATATCGGCGACTTGCTCGAGTGACCACTTCATCGGCTGATTCATTAACAAATTGATCGCAGTGCAAATCGATTGAAGCTCAGATTGCCTGGATTCGGTATCGTCCTTGACGACATATCGCAGATGTAGATGCCTCAGGCTCTTCTGTACAAACTGCACCTGGGCGATGGCGCGAAATGTGTGTCCCATTTGTGCCATTTGAGTTCCCAGCGTGATCCCGGGGATAATGCCGCCGTCGGCCATTACGATGCCTTCGCACACCCGTCCCAGGATTTTGTTGACGAGTGGAAACCAGCGGCCACAGCTACAGCGCCGCTCGTTGAGGGTTACGCAGTCGCCGGTGTCGTAATGGATAAACGGCTGTCCATAATTCAGCAAATCAGTAACCAGAAGCCGGTAAGCTGGTCCGTCTGGAGTATCTCCGATCGGATCGAACTCGACATAGGAAGACCAGGGATGGAAGTGCAACCCATTGTGCTCAGAACATTCAGAGGCAATCATGCCCACTTCACGGCTTCCGTAGTGCATCGTAACCGGCACGCCAAAGACGGATTCTATCACTCGCCGGTTCTCGTTATTCATTACTTCCGCAGTCGCGATCACAGTTGTGGGCCGGTGCTTTAATCCATGTTTTTGCAGATGGGCGGCAAATGCCGCCAGCACGGTTGAATAGGCATAGAGCACCTTGGGGCGTCGAGCTTCGTAGCGCTCGCGAAATCGTTCGAGAATATCGTCGCTGATAATTCCGCTGGGAGCCGGAATGTTCCGCATCAAAACTTCTTCATACAGCCGCCAGCGCCAACTGGGTTGCATCGCCATGTCGCGATGAGCTCCCCACAACATCAGCACGGAATCGCCGGCCTGATATCCTGCCCAGGAATTCAATTGCAATTGAAGGGCGTTTTTATTGCGTAAACCTTCAATATCCCGGTAAAACTGGATCGGAGTACTGGTAGTGCCACTGCTGGCAGCCCGGCGGAGATCGTCGACGCCATATGCGGTTGAGAGCAGCGCATCGCCCGTATCGCGCAAGTCATCGCGCTTCAGCACCGGTAAAGACAATGGACCGTCCGTGCGTGCATCCTGCGGGTGAAAGCCGGCTATATCGAATTGTTTGCGATAAAAGGGAACGGTGTCATACGCGTGTTGAAGTATGCGCGTCAGGCGCTTTTGCTGTTCCTCCCGCTGCGTTTTTTCCGTCATACGTTCGAAATGCTCCACGGCGCGTAGCCGTGCGGGAAGTCCGGCATAGCGGTGCGGTTCGGCTAAGGGCAACACAAGATGGGTGTGGAACACGCTCATCGAATTCTCCGGGCGGGCGCCATCTTTGCAGCGCCGCCACAATATTTCCTACAGTCAATTCTTCTTACAATTGCAAGGATGTTCATGCGGACAGGTCGCGGACTTTCAAGTCATTGTCCAACTGAAGACTTCCAGGCCGTTTCCGCGCAACTGGCGCTGGAACGGATGCGCGGAAGGGCTGTTCCGCGCGAACCGCCGGATATGCGCCGTTTGCGCTCAGCCCCGCGTCTGGTTGCAGACGAGTAAGAGTATCGGCGGTATTCCCCAGAACTTCATCTACAAGCGGGAACCATCTTCCGCAGCTACAACTCTGCTGTGCTAACGTGACACAATCCCCGGTGTCATAGCGGATGAAAGGCTGCCCATAATTCAGCAGGTCAGTTACCAGGAGGCGATACGCCGGGCCATTCGGAGTGTCTCCGATCGGATCGAATTCAACATACGATCCCCAGGGGTGGAAGTGCAGACCTTCGTGCTCCGCGCACTCCGCGCCGATCATCCCCACGTCCCGACTGCCATAGTAATTAAACGGTACGGTACCGAAGACGGATTCCATCAGTCTGCGGTCCCGGCGGGTCAACACCTCCGCCGTTGCAATCACAATTTGCGGGCGATGGCGTCGGCCATGTTCCTGTAGGTATGAAGCCAACGCGGCAAGAACACTGGCGCGTCCATAAAGCGCCTTGGGACGTTGTTTCTCGTACCGCCAGCGCAGCCGCTCCAAAGTTTCGTCATCGATATTACCGCCGGGGATTGACGTCTGGCGCATGAACACTCCTTCGTACATTCGCCACCGCCAGTTGGATTCCCTCGCAAGGCTGCAATTCGGGGCCCACAGCAACATGATAGAGTCGCCCGCTTTCAATCCCGACAAAGCGTCCAATTTCAATTTGAGCGCAACTTTATCGCGCACACCGTCGGCGTCGCGATGGAACCGTATAGGGGCGCTGGTATTCCCGATACAGGCTGCCATTCGCAGCTTCCCCGGCCTGTACGCCGTCGACCGAAGGGAATTCGACGCGGCGCGGAGATGATCTCGTGTCAATACCGGCAACGGCAACGGACGGTCCACTCGGGCGTCTGATGCGCGAAAACCTGCCTGGTCGAATTGCTGGCGGTAATACGGCACGGAGTCGTAAGCGTGCTGGAGCAATCGCTGTAGACGGCGCTGCTGTTCCGAACGCTGGGACTTTTCCGGCATGTGTTCAAAGCGCCGAATGGCGCGCAATCTTCCAGGCAGACCGGCACAGCGGTCCGGGTCGGCAAATGGCATGACAAGATGTGTATGGACCCAATTCATCGTGAGTTCCTTAGTTCGCAATACTTGCGGGGACTGTATCGTCGCTCTTTTTCACAAACCTGTATTTGCCCGAAAGTTCTGACGGTATAGAGTCCGCGGTGACGATCGTCAGGTTGCTCACGTCCTCCAGATATGGCTGCATGCGCCGTCGTAGTTCCAGTTCGGTGAGCGCGCTGTATCCATGGCCGGCAACGACTTTCAACGTCACGTGGTGAGGATCGGGCTGAATAAACTGGACCTGGCGCACGTCCCGCATGTCGGCGGCCAACAGTGCGAGCGATGGACCGGCGATCATGCGCCCGTTTGGCAGACAGAGGAAATCTGAGGTGCGGCCCTGGATGTTCCCAATCAGCGGCAAGGAACGCCCACATGGGCAGTGCATGTTCGAATCAAGGCTGGCCAGGTCGCCAATTTCATATCGAATCAACGGCATGGAACGGTTCAATAGATCCGTCACCAGTACCCGTCCCATTCCCGATGGCAGATTCGGGGCGGGGTCCACTTCGACCAGCAGCGCGTCCGCGTTGACATGGAGTCCGCTGTGATATTCACACTCGCTGGCGATCACGCTGACTTCGCGGCAGCCATAGCGGTTGAATACTTTCCCCCGGAATGTCTCCTCCAGAATCTGGCGCTTGCCGGGCAACAGCATCTCCGCGCTAACAATCATCGATTCAAATGCGATATCGCGAATATTATTTGCCCGGCAGAACTCAGCGAACAATACCGCGGATTGCGCATATGCGTGCATAATGCGTGGGCGATACCTGCGCAGCACTTCGACATATCGCATCATAGAGTCTTCGCTCACAGCCGCAGTATGGAGAGTGAGATTTCGATACAGGAACGTTTGGCGCCACTTTGGATTGGAATCTGGCTTGTCACCCAAATCAAACTTCGAACCCCACAGCTCGGCATGCCAGTCACCTGGACGAAAACCGGCCCAGGCATTGTGTCGATCGGTGCTTGCCATGCGGGAATCGAAACGGTCCCGGTCCACATAGAACTGCAATGGACTGCCAGTCGATCCCCCGGTCTGATTGCTGATCCGATCCTTGGCCGGAACATCGCTCGAGACCAGAAAATCCTGATGGTCCTGAATTGCACGCTTGGTCAGGACAGGCAACAGGCGCAGGTCCTCATAGCTCTGAATATCCAGCGGCGTCAGCCCTAACTCTGTCATGCGGTGTCGATAAAACGGAACATATCGATAGGCTTGTATCAGCTGCTGTCGCAATCGCTGTAACTGTAACGTCCGTAATTCGTCGGGATGCAGGTACTGGTTGCGTTCGAACTCGCGCAAGTAGCGGGCATACCCCGGATGGGTGCGTTTTGCCCACAAAGGATAGACAACCGTCCGAATAAATCCCGCCGCTGCGTCGGACGCGAAACCAGGTGCAGATGCTTTGGTAATTTCCGTCATCCTGCCACCTGCTCCACGGCTTCCACACGTTGAAATGCCGATTGAACGGGCTGGTGTCCTTTGCCTTCGAGAACGTTCTTATGTACTTCTCGAACCGGAGCGAAACTGAATTGATTGAGTAAACGTTGCAATTTTTCTTCCATGGTGGTCGTTCCCCAGGTCTGTCTGATCTTCGATTGGAAAGATAGTGGAATGTACGGTTGGTATGGATCGATCTCCCACGGATGCAGGTACAGCATCGCCGGCGTCTGCATTTCTTTCTCCCAGGCAGCCAGCCCGCGATGAATATATTGGTAGGGCAGAAGGCGCAGATACGCGCCACCGCCGACGGATAGATTACGTCCCGCCACCTTCCAGGTGGCGATGGGAAACTCCATCAGCCTGCCCTGGGCCACTGCGTAGGCTGCTCGTGGGGCCGTTGGATTTCCATAAACCGGATGATGTACCGGATGCACGCTGGAGTCATAAGCAAAACCAAGCTTGGCGAGCGCATCAAACGCCCACTCACATCCCGGCGTGATTGAAAAACACGGGGCGCGGTAACCGAGGACCGGTTCCTGAATGATCGACTCGATTAGATGTTTCGCTTCCTGGGTGCTTTCATAAAATTCCGCGGGTTTCATGCGGCATACCAGACGGTGATCGAGGCTGTGGCATCCGATTTCGTGGCCGCGCAGATGGATTTCGTGGATCAGCCGGGGATACCGTTTCGCTACCCATCCCAGAACGAAAAATGTTCCTCGGGTCTGATTGTCTTCCAGTAACTCCAGTAGCCTTTGGGTGCTGGCCTCGATCCTCGACGGCTGCTGTTCCCAGTTGGCGAAGGAAACTCCCTGGGAAGCGACTTCGGTATGGAAGTAGTCTTCGAGGTCGATGGTCAGCGCATGACAGGCGCGCACTTCAGGTTCGGGGAGCTCAAATCGCTGCAACTCGTCATTTCGAACGATGATCGGACGGCCCTGTCCCGGCGCGGGTTGGCTGCCGGCGAGAACGGCAGCTTCTTTCAGCTCGCGATGGCGGGACAGGGAAGTGAGGATCGTACCGTAGCCGATGCAAAACAATCCAAAGCTGAGTAGACCAAGCGGTTCAATATGCAGCGTGTGCCCAAAAACCAGATTGAGTGTTGCCGCTGCGACTGCCACTACGACCAGAATGACAGTTGATTTTCCTATCGGAGATGATGAATCGTGAACCATAACCGCCTCGCGGACTTCGAGCAAGATGATGTGCTCTGACCCTGTTACTGCAAGTGCGCGGCCAAACTTTTTGGGAAGAAAATATATGCGTCAGGGCTTGTCCTTGCTGCAGCTACAGAAATACAGGAGCTGACTGCTTCCTTTTATGCGCAGTACTTTGCACCTGTACGATCAACCTTGGCGCACAGTTTACCCACAGCAGACAGCCTGGTCGCGGGTCAAATAATTAGCAATAATGAAAGACGGAAGCGGGGAGGGGGAACTGTTCGGAGGAGAGTTCCCCCATGCGCAGAAGGATCACGCATGGGCTGTTGCAGGGCGGGGTAGTAGGAATTATGCGACTTCGAGTTGGTGAGCTTGTTCTTCCAGCAGGCCGATGATTTGAAAACTGCGCAGAGATCCCTTGGGTACAAACAGGCAGTGGTTATTGGTCAATTCATCGACCGGGAAGAGACGGAATGCGTTCTCCGTCAAGAGGTCGATGCTGTTGGAAACGCGCCCTTCCATGATTTCCCCATCCTGGAAAGTCATGCGCACCCATAGATGCGGATGAATGGAAAGGGAATCGAAAAACCTAACATCCTGCTGTGTGGGGCTGCCGGCGAAACTCCTCACAAAGAACACTGCTTTGGCGTCGTCCAGATTGACGGTGAGCGCAGGGCCGCCATCCTCGGGTTCGATGGTCATGCTGCCCGGCAGATCTCCCGGCGTCGCATTAGGAGTAATAGCGGACTCATGGGTTCGATAATAGCCGTGGACGACGGATGAATTCTTCAGATGTACGACAACCGTATGGAGCATCATTATCCTTTTCTAGATGCAAGAATTTGCCTGCAAGTTTTATGCTGATTGCGCTGGCGCTGACAAATTGTATTGACGAATCTTGTAAAGCAACGCTTTATAGCTAATGTTGAGACGCGTTGCGGCGATCCGGCGATTCCACTTGGTTTCCGCAAGTGTCTCCCGAATAGCCTGCATTTCGGCTTGATCCTTCAGGCCTCGAACCATCGATTTTAGGTCGGGGCTGGTGGTCGCCGTCACCGCGCTGATACGAGCCGGGACAGGCAGGAAGTAGCCCGGAATTTTCGATTCCAGGTCCGCAAGGGCGGCAGGCTCGTCCCGTATGACGAGATAGCGCTTGACGAAGTTGCCCAGCTCGCGGAGGTTTCCCGGCCAGTGATATGCAACACAAGCTGCGATCATCTGCGGAGAGAAGCTGACCGGCTCCAGATTATGAGTTATCGCCAATTGCTGCGACATCTGAGTCAGAACGTAAGGAATCTCCTCTCGCCGCTCTCGGAGCGGAGGAAGATGCAGCACAAAGGTGCTCAAACGGTAGTAGAGGTCCTCGCGAAATGTTTTCTCGACCAGGGCCTTTTGGATATCGATGTTGGTGGCCGCGAGAATGCGCGCGTTCGTCCGCTTCTCGCCCCGGCCGCCCAGCCGAGAAAAGGTTCCGTCCTGTAGCACATGGAGCAGCTTGGCCTGCAATTGGGGGCTCATTTCACCGATTTCATCCAGCAGCAGCGTGCCTTTGTCGCACATCTCGAATTTGCCGGGTTTGGATTTGGTCGCTCCGGTGAAAGCGCCGGCCTCGTAGCCAAACAACTCACTCTCCAGCAGATCGAGTGGAAGCGCCGCGCAGTTGATTTTGAGCCATTCTTCGTTGGAACGGCGCGACAGGCGATGGATCAGGCGGGCCACAACCTCTTTGCCGACTCCGCTTTCGCCGGTGATCAAAACAGGGATATCCGCATGCGCAATAGCGGCCGCCTGGTCGTAAATCTTTTTCATCGCCGGAGTTGCTGCCAGAAAAAAAGTTCCGTTGCCGAGATCTTCTCGAATAATGGCGCTGCTTGATGTCTGCGCCTGGGTGCTCAAAACGCGGTCGCGGACGCGGCGAAGAATTGCATCCAGCTGATGCTTTAGAAAGGGTTTCGGCAATACGTCGTATACGCCCTCTCTCGCCGCTGTGAGAAATCCCGACTGGTTGTTCGCGGGGAGCAGCAGGACAATGCTCAAGTCCGGTTGCGTCTGGCGCAGCTTTGTAAGCAGACTGCCCACGTCAAACCCCGGCAGCGTAGTGTCCATTAGCAGCAGATTCGCCCTAGCGGCAGCGCTGCATGTTTGCGCGATATCGAAGGTCTCCAGCGAATTTACGGCACAGCCGAGAGACTCCAGCAGGTTTTGAATGTAGCCGCGCACCTGAATCTCGTCTTCGAGCAGAACTATGCGAAGTTGATGGTCCACAAACACCGCCCCCATGAATCTGATATTTCATGTAGTCGAAAAAGACCACATAACGTCTAGCTGGGCGCTGTTGACGGCACCGACACGGGTGCCATTCATGATGACAGTCAGAAATGAGAGCCCAGACAGCAAGTGATGCAAAAAAAGGAGAAAAAAGAATTAAAACTGTGTCCGCGTATCAATATTTTTTAGGGATGAAGCGATACCTTTACTTATGTCAAATTCCGATCGTGTCTGTAGCTACATATTAGATGGAATCCACGGTAAATTGTTGCCCTTGTCAAACGATTAAATACTTCCTCAGCCAATTACAACAGCAAAACTGCGATCAATTCCAGTTCTTTCTCAAACCGCTGGTCGTGTCGACGCGGCGAGTTATTAAGATTGATTCTGCCTGTTCAAAATGCTGTTGACAATAGACTTTTAGTAACCTAAAGGAGAGTACCAGTGGAGATAACCGATGGGTAATTCCAGGTACGGCTGATGTCCCCATACTGGGTGCCCTACGGGTGTGAAAAGTTTTACCCACAGGAAGGCAACTTCCTATCGGTACCCTTCCTTTATTTACCCCGAGCGGCTTTCAAGAGGCATTCTTGCGATTTAGGGGAGCGTCAGGGAGGAGTTCTGGAATCTCCCAAATGCCTAATTGAACCCCGACCCTATATAGATCAGCCTCTCCACAGCCTCTTGAAATAAAATCAGACGCTTCGATGCAACATCCAGGCATTTGGCTGCGTACATGCATAGTGATAGGCGAGTCAGGAAAATTATGCAAGTGATATCGCCATCCTTATCTTCATCTTCTATGCCGGTGCTACTGGGAAATTCTCCAGCCATGGCGGCTGTACGCCGTCAGGTCGAACAAGCGGCATCGGCCGGCATGCCGGTTCTTATTACTGGGGAAAGCGGCACGGGAAAGAATGTAGTCGCACAAAACCTGCATCTGCTGTCTTCGCGGCGCGACCGGTCTTTCGTCCAGGTGAATTGTCCTTCGCTTCCACATACCTTGATCGAAAGCGAGTTGTTTGGGTATGAACAGGGTGCGTTCACCGGGGCTAACCAGACCCGCAACGGCAAAGTGGACCAGGCGCAGAACGGAACGCTTTTTCTCGATGAGATCGGCGATCTGGATGTGACGGTGCAATCCAAGCTGCTCCAGGTGCTGCAGGATTTCCGTTTCACTCGTCTGGGTGGATCGGAAGAGCGAATTGTGGATATCTGGTTGATTTGTGCCACGCACCGCAACCTGCATGCCGACATGGAAGCAGGCCGCTTCCGGTCCGACCTCTATTACCGTATCAACGTCGTCTCGATCGAGTTGCCGGCACTGCGGGACCATCGTTCCGACGTACCCATGCTGCTGAATCATTTTTTGCGTCATTACGAGCTGAAGTTCTGCCGCTCCATTGAGCCACTCTCGAAATCTGTCCTGAGCCTTCTTGAGGCGTATCACTGGCCGGGGAACGTGCGGGAATTGGAAAACCTGGTCAAGCGCTACGTGGTGCTTGGAACCGAGCAGTCCATCGTCGAGGCGCTGAGTGAGAGCGAATCCGCGGCGGAACACTCACCGTTCATCCCGGACGCTCATCTGCCGCTTCGGCTTCAGACCCAGCGTGCTGTAAGAGTATTGGAACGCCAGATCATTCTTCGCGCTCTTAATGAACATCGCTGGAACCGCCGAAAGACGGCCCAGTCCCTCGATATCAGCTATCGCGCGCTGCTATACAAAATCAAAGACGCCGGATTGCCCCGGCTGCGTCAGGCAAACTCTGTTCCATATTCAGCCGAGGAGAATTAAATGTTGAGTAAAAATGAGATGTTCCGCCGGTTGCGGCGATTCGGATTTGTTGTCGTGGTAACAGGTTTGGCCTGTCCGTCGTTGCAGGCGCAGTCACATGTAAAAGCTCAGCGAACCTTCGATACACCCTCCAGCATGCCTGCCGCACCGGAGGGTACTACGTTCAGCGCCGCCGATGGCAATTCGCTCATCCGCCCTGATACGAGGGTTGCGCCGGTGGTGGCGTCCAACTACAGGATCGGCACTGACGATGTGCTCACGATCAACGTCTGGCATGAGCCGGAAGTGTCGCGTAACGTGCCCGTCCGGCCCGATGGAGAAATTTCGCTTCCACTGGTGGGAGATGTGCGGGCCGCCGGCCTCACGCCGACAGAGCTGCAGAATGAACTGGAGGCACGCTTCTCAAAGTATTTGACCGCTCCGGACGTCAGCGTAATTGTTGCTGAAATCCGCAGTCAGCGCATCAACGTCCTGGGAGAGGTCATGCGTCCCGGGACATATCCGCTGATTCCACCGATGAGCGTGATCGATGCGGTCGCGACCGCCGGTGGGCTAAAGGAATTTGCCAAGGCGGGCAAGATCTACATACTACGTACATTGCCGAACGGGCAGCGGGAACGCATGAAGTTCGAATACAAGAACGTGCTGCAAGGCAAGCACGGCAGCAAGGACATCCTATTGCAGACCCGCGACACGGTGGTGGTCCCGTGATCAATGGCAAATCCATTTTGCAAGGCTCACGACGGCTGCTTCCGTTCATTAAGATGCTTTGCTTCGCAGTCTGTCTGCTGCTGGCAGCTCATCAGGCCGTGGGGCAGGCTGCTCCAGCGGGCACATGGCCTACCGGAGACACAAACCCCGCCGACCAGCCTCTTCCTGGCCAGCAGCTGGGGACCGACCTGACGCTGAACCAGGGGGTTAACGCGATCAGCGCGGAAAATGAATCGTTCGATCGCTTTGGGTTTGGGATCGAAGCCTCCGGAGGCGCGGAAACCAATTTTCTTGGCACCCGGACGAACCAGGTGACCGCCGCCTATGCCCAATTTTCAGGAGAGGTCGGGCTACGGCTGCGGAACAATCGGACGAGTTATTTCGCGCTCTATCAGCCGCAGTACACAGTTTATCCGCAGTATTCACAGGTGAATAACTATGCCCAGCAGTTCTACCAGACATTGGCTCACTCCTTAACCGAGCGCGCCGGAATTACATGGGATGTGACGGCAGCCCGTTTCTTGAGCCTCAATCAATTTCTGCCGCAGACTCTTGGCATTGGTGGAATCGGAATCGTGGTCCCGACGGTCGGTACCCAATTGCAGGAAAACAGTTTCGAGGCGACCAACGCAGCAACCAGTCTTAAGTTTCGCTATCTGATGAGCACACGCATGACATTTACCGGTACATTGGCGACCAGTTACTTTTTGCTGGTCCCCTCCAGTGTGTCCGGGCCCAACGGGTCATATGCAGAGCGGTTCGTTACCAGTGGCGCCGATTTTCGGCTCGATTATCAATTGACGCCCCGCAACACGGTGGGAGGTGCTATTACGCCGGTATACATCTACGGAATATCGCCATCCGGTCACGAGCTGGCCGAGACGATTCAGGCCACCTATCAGCGCCAGCTGACAGCAACGCTGAATGCCAGCGTGGGAGCCGGCCCGCTTTTCATTCAAGCTTCGAGTCCACTATATGGCAGCATTCAGGACACCAGCTATGCGATCAATGCCGGTTTAAGTCGCCAGATACGGCAGTCGCAGTTTCAGTTGACCTATAGCCGGGCGTTTGTTGTGGATTTACTGTCGCCGCCAATTGTGTCCAATTCGTTCGGCTTCAACACCTATTTTCCAATGAAGAAGCAGTGGATTCTCGTCGGCGCTGCAACGTATACCCGTCAGGCCGGCACCCGGCAATATGGCACGGAGAGTATCTACGGGGGATCGGCACAACTTGCGTATCGGGTCGGATCCAGAATGCAGTTGTTCTCTCAATATTCTTTCATTTCAGAAAATCTCAACCAGGAACTGTCAGTCCAGCCTTATGGCTTTACCCGCAATCAATTTGGTGGCGGCATTCGGTTCAACCTTGGCAATTCCATCACCCGTGGAGGTGTGCAGTAATGGAACGGAAAACCCCATCCTCTCTTGGCGACTTTCTCGCCGTTATACAGCGTCGCAAGTACTGGATCATCATCCCTTCATTGGTCGTGATTGTTCTGGGTATATTGCTGACTCCTCTGGTGCCGCGCTCGTATCAGTCGACCACCACCATCATGGTGGAACCGCAGAAGGTGCCGACGGAATACGTGCGCCCCATCTCCACCAGTGAGATGGTAAACCGCATTCACAGAATCCAGCTGGAAGTACTGAACGGACCGGAGCTGGTCCGGGTCATTCAGGACCTGGATCTTTATCCTGCCTTGCGCAAGAGAGCGAAGATGGTTCAGGTAGTTGCGGCCATGGATAAGGACCTCACCATCGAGGCCGCGCCCGATTCCTCCGATGGACGGGGCGGCGTCAACGCCTTCACCATCTCTTATATCGGACGTACCCCGCAGGAAGCCCAGCGCGTAACGGCGGAAGTCGCGAATCTGTTCATCCAGGAAAACCTGAAAGAGGGTCACCAGCAGGCTCAAGGAACGGCGACGTTTCTTGGCACCCAGGTTGCCCTGGCGGGACAGCAGTTGGCGGCGCAGCAGGCAAAAATTCAGGCATTCAAGAATGCTCATCTCGGCAGCCTGCCGGAGCAGGCCCAAGTCAACCTACAGATGATCTCGCAATATCAGGCGGACCTTCAGGCCAACAGCGCTGCGATCGATCAGGCCAATCAGCAACGCGTTTATCTGCAATCTGTGCTTAACGTAAATCCGAACAGCGCTCCGGGAGGAGCTGCTCCAGCCGCGACGACCCCGTTGCAGATGGAACTGGCCGAAAAGCAGGCGGAACTTCATGCCGATCTGCTGAAATACACGCCTGAGCATCCAGACGTCATTCGGCTGCAGCGTGATATCGCAGCTTTGAAGGTCCAGGTGCGTCAAGCTCCCAAGCAGACGGCGACAACCCCATACGCGGGAATGTCGTTGGCGACGGGGCCTTCCCAGACCGATCTCCTCAGAGGCCAGCTCGCTTCGCTGATCACCGAAATCAAAGCGCGCACCGCTCATCAAAGAGAAGTCGAGCAGAGACTGAGTCAATTGCAGGGATCGATCGCGACTGTGCCTGCGGTGCAGACGGAATATGCCAGCATCGACAGCCAGTACCAGGAGATGCAGAAGAACTATAACGTGCTCCTGGAAAAGCAGCAGGAGGCGGGAATGGCCGCTGCGCTGGATCGGAATGACGATAGCGAGCAGTTCTTCGTCGTTCAACTCGCCAATCTACCGGCTGTACCGTTCAGGCCCAACCCGGTTCTGCTGTATATGGGTTCCGTGTTGATGGGGCTGTTCGTAGGATTTCTCTGTGCATTGATCGTGGAATTACGGGACGACACCATGCACACAACCGAGGAAGTGGCGGATTATCTCAAGCTGCCGGTGATCGTTGCGCTGCCGAAATGCCCGCCCTTTTCCGACGAGACTTGGAAAGTCAGTACTGCCAAGAGTTGAGTAGTTGGTCGAAAAGCGCTGCCGAAACCAGGGACCGCCACTACGATGGCGATGGAGAACGAGACATGAACGTGATGAATATCAAATTAGAAGGTGCCGCAATGAAACAAGTAGAAACCGCGATCCGGATTAACGAAGAAAAACCCGCTCTTTATACGTCATTGAATGGCGAAAAGGGCAGGCCAGTACGGCAGGTCGCCGTCTCGAAGGTCAGCCAGTCTCTTGTGACTCTGGCGCCCGCCGGGGCTGAACTCGATCCCAAGCAGCAGGTAATGGCGGAGCAATTCCGCTTGCTGCGGACCCGAGTGAAGGCACTCAGCAAGGATTTTCAGCTGCGCACCATGCTCATCACGAGCGCGTTGCCAGGCGAGGGCAAGACGACAATAGCCGCTAACCTCGCGGGATCGCTCAGCCGGGTTGAAGGGTTGCGGGTTCTGTTGATGGATTTCGATCTGCGGCATCCCAGCCTGCATACCATCTTCGGCGTAGAGGCCGACATGCGCTCGCCCTCACCATTGACCGGCGAAAAGCCCTGGCAAGAGGCTGTTTATCAGGTGAACCGGAGATTGGATGTGCTGTTTGGGTTTCGCCAGCTTGAAGAACCGGATCATCTGCTGCAAAGCAGCCGGCTGGAGAAGCTGGTGGAAGAGGCGAAAGCGCAATACGACGTAGTGATTCTGGATTCCGCGCCGCTGTTGGCTGTTGCCGATACCCAATCGCTGGTCCCGCTAGTGGACTGTGGACTTTTTGTTCTAAATGCGGACAACACTCCAATCAGCGCCGCGCGAGAAGCTTTAGCGATGCTGCGCGATAAGGTGGCCGGTTGCGTGGTGAACCGCGTGAACAACCTGAAGAGCGAAGGCTACTACCTAAATTCAGGCTATGGATACGGCTACGGATCGAAGCGCACGGAGAACTGACATGATTCGCGTGTTCAACTTATATGTTCCATCGAGCAAGCTGCTGCTGGTGATCGGGGATGCCCTGTTGCTTGCGGTTGGATTTTTTCTCTTGCTCGGGCCTCAGCTTCCCGTCGACACGCTGGCCTGTGTGCAGTTCTATGCGCTGGTTCTGTTTGCCGCCGCAGTGGGGATCTGGTCGTTCTATTTTTCTGACCTTTATGAGAATTCAATTCTGCGCAGCAAGCAGATGGTGATGGTGGCCGGACTTCGCGGACTCGGCATAAGCGCGATTTTGCTAAGTCCTCTGGCCTGGCTGGTGCTCCGCAACCGCACTCATTATCATTTCATCGAGCCATTTTTAGCCTTGATTCTATTCTTGCTGTACTTGCAGCGTTGGGCTACTAACTGGTGGCTCCGGAGAATGAGCAAGGGTCAGCGCGTCCTGCTGATCGGCTCAGGCGCAACGGTACAACTGCTCGCCGAGGAGTTGAGCGGGAAATGCGGTCTGCCCTTCAAGCTGGCCGGCGTTGTGCTTGACCGCGCACGTCCGCTTCCCCGGGATTTGCGCTTTGCCGTGGTTGGAACCGTCGATCGGCTGCACGATCTGGTGCGGTCCTTTCGTCCGGATCGCATTGTCATTAGCTCCGAGATTGGCGTCTCTACCGTGCCCGCGGGCGAACTGCTGGCTTTGCGGCGGGTGGGGATCCGGGTGCAGGATGCCGGAGAGCTGTATGAGTCGGTCACCGGCCGAGTTCCCGTGGAATCTGTCCGTGCGAATGCTTTGGCTTTTGGAGCAGCGCTGATTCCCAGCCCCTTTACCCAATCCATACATCGCGCCACCAGCTTTCTATCTGCGCTGTTTCTGATTGTGCTGCTGACCCCTCTGGGCTTGCTGATCGCGGCCATTGTCAAGCTCGAATCCAATGGTCCGGTCTTCTATACACAGGAGCGCGTTGGTCTGGGCGGGCGCACGTTCCGCGTAATTAAATTTCGCTCCATGCGCCAGGATGCGGAGAGTACCTCCGGACCGGTCTGGGCCACGGCAAAAGACTCTCGGGTGACCCGCGTCGGCAGCTTGCTCAGGAAGCTCCGGTTCGATGAACTTCCTCAGGTAATCAACGTCCTTCGCGGAGAAATGTGCCTGGTCGGTCCTCGTCCGGAGAGGCCGCACTTCGTTCGCATGCTGGAAGAGCAGATTACCTACTACGATCTGCGCCACTGTATCAGGCCCGGCATTACGGGCTGGGCACAGGTATGCGCCGATTATGGATCGAATGTCGAGGAATCGCGGACCAAGCTGGAATATGACCTATTTTATGTAAAGAACGCCTCCCCGTTGTTCGATCTGCTGATCCTTTTCAAGACCGTCAAGATTGCATTGTGTGGACGGGGAGCCCGGTGAGGGAACGTTCTGAGGAATCGCAGCTGGCGACCTACTGAAATTTAGGCAGCAAATGGAAATTGAAAGCCGAAGGAGAATATTTTGCCCCGTATATTGCATTTGATCGCGAGCGATTCTGTGTCTGGTCCAGAGAAGCAACTTCTCCACCATGCGCGTGATACGCGGGATGCCGCGTACGAAATAATTCTCGGCAGCTTTCAGGATGACGCCGATATGCCGGAGATCCTGACGTTCGCGCGTAGATACGGAATCGAAACTGTCTCGATTCCTGGAGGCGTTCGTCCTGGACTTGTTGACGACCTGGCGCAGTATCTCCGCGGGCATTGCATTGACCTGCTCTGTACGCACGGCTACAAAGCGAACGTGGTGGGTCACTTTGCCGCGAAGCACGCCGGGATCGCGTGTGTACCTTTCGTCCATGGGTTCACTGCGGAGACCTGGCAGGTTACCTTGTATGAACGTCTGGAACGTAGTCTGCTGGTGCGCAGTCCGTGGGTGGTCTGCACCTCAACCGCGCAGGCCCGTGAACTGGGTCGCATGCGCCGGGGAAGGCATGCGCCGCTCGTCATTCAAAACGCGGTGCTGGCGCCGCGAGAGACGGACAGATTGCAGGCGCGGAGCCCCAGCCGCGACGAGCTGGGATTCACCGGCCGCGCTTTTGTGTTCGGAGCAGCGGGACGCCTCAGCCGGGAGAAGGGACATCGTCTTTTGCTGGAGGCGTTTGCGCTGTTGCGCAAGATGCTGCCCGGCCAGCCGGTGGAATTGCTACTGTTGGGTGAAGGGCGAGAAGAAATCTCCCTGCGAGCGCAGGCAAAGCGGCTGGGAATCGAGCCTCGTGTCTGCTTCGCGGGCTTTCAACAAAAACCCGCTGCATGGATGAAAGTCATGGACTGTATGGTGCATCCGTCACTTACGGACGGAACGCCAAGCGCCGTCCTGGAAGCGATGTTGCTGGGAGTTCCCGTGATTGCAACTGCGGTTGGCGGGGTGCCGGAAGTCATAGACAATGGGCACACCGGTCTGCTGATCGAACCTGGCTCTGCGGTGGCCATGGCGGAAGCGATGAAAAAAATGGTGCGCTCCGCATCTCTGGGCAGACAGTTAGCTTACGAAGCCAAACGCCACGTTCAGGAGAATTTCTCGCCCAAACGTCAAAGATCCCTGCTCGAAATGCTTTACAACACCCTCTTGCCCGACACGTTCTCTATGGAGATTGAGGAACAAGTGAATGTCGTCGCCTAAGATTTCGATCATCCTTCCGGTCAGGAACGAAGCTCGCTGCATCGGCCCGCTGCTGGATCAGTTGCTTCTACAGACATATCCACCCAGCTGCTACGAGATTCTGGTTGCGGATGGCCGCTCGACCGACGGAACCCGCGAGGTGGTGCGGGCGAAAGCCAGCGATGCTGAGGTGTCCATACGCATCGTAGATAATCCCGGTTTGCGTTCGGGAGCTGGCCGCAACGCGGGCGTGGCGCAGGCGGCGGGAGATATCATCCTTTTCATTGATGGACATTGTGAGATTCCGTCTCGCCGCCTTCTCGAAGACACGGTTCTTCTGATGGAGGAAACAGGCGCGGATTGCCTCTGTCGTCCGCAGCCTCTGACCGCCTTCTCACCGCGTGGGGTGAGCAGGATCATTGCAGACGCGCGTGCCTCGACGTTAGGCCACGGCCGCGATTCGCTGATTTATGACATGGCTCATACAGGTTTTGTTCACCCCGCTAGTTCGGGAGCAACCTATCGCCGCGTCATTTTCGAGCAACTGGGCGAATACGACGAAAGTTTCGATGCCTGTGAAGATGTGGAATTCAACACCCGTGTTGCCGCGGCAGGATACAAGGCTTATACAGATCCCAGAGTCGCGGTGTATTACGAACCTCGGCGAAGTTTCTCCGGACTTTTCCGCCAAATGACGCGTTACGGCATTGGCCGTGTGCGCCTGGCGCGCAAGCATCCACAGGCGGCATCGCTATCCCAATGGGCGCCAGCGATTTTACTGGCTCTTCTGGCGGCTGGGACGCTGTCGCTGATCTTTGCTGCTTTTACAAGCGACTGGATCGCTGCGATTTTCGCTGCTCCCGCGATTATGTTCCTGCTGATTATCCTCGCAGCGTCGCTGGATTTGGGGCGCAGACACGGATGGAAGCACGCCCTGCTGGGGCCGATTGCGTACTATGCGGTATACGCCGGCCTTGGCGCCGGCATGTGGGCGGAGATGCTTCGTCCCGCAGGTAAATCCGTCAGATTCACCCACACTGAACCTGCGTAGACCAGGTTGTAGGTCAAATTGGTTGAATATTTTTACTGCTCTTAGGAATGAATGAACATGTCGAAGAACATCGTAGTCGATCAGCAGCAGGAGAAGTTCACGGCGACGGGTTCGTGGCCAATGTCCTTGAATCAGAATTCCGGACAACCATTGTCTTCGGAAGACTTTGTTGTTGTCCATGAGTATCCTTCCCCAATGTTAGAGATAAAGTGGCTAGAATGCCTCGCGCATGCCGTCGCTCCGGCGCATTATGCTTCTCCGGCATTCTTCCTGGAGCCATATTTCGTCGACAAAAAGCCGTTCGCGGTGCTTGCCATTGCCTCTGGAGAAGTAGTTGGGATTCTGACTGGCGTGCACCAAAACGGCACTGTTGTATCTGGCCTCGAAACCCGAGTCCATATCGCGGTCGATGAACGTTGCGATCCAAGCAAAACCTCGCTCAGTCTGATGCGAGGAGTGGAACAGGAATCTCGTGGAGCCAAGCTGGCTCAAGTCTACAGTTGGCGTAACTTGCCGCTGGCTCCTTTTATTAGAGCCGCTTATCGCCGACGCGAATTTCCGGGTAATCCCGTACTCGATCTGTCGCGAGGGGCTGAAACATTACTCAAGCAATGCAATTCTAAACGCCGGAACAGCATTCGATTTGCGATGAAGAGCGCAGTGGAAATCACCCAAGCTACCACGAGAGAAGAGTTTGAAAGCTTCTACCAGATTTATGAACAATGGTGCACCGCAAAACAAATCTTTCAGTACCCGAAGGATGTTGAATGGGAGGCGTTTCAGACCACTCAAAGTAATCGCCGCCTCTTTATTGCCCGATACGAGGGTCAAATTATTGCAGGAAGCGTGTTTCGCTTCTTTCCCGGTGGCCTTGTCGAGTATTCGCGGAATAGCTCTCTACCCGAATTTTTGCGCTTGAAGCCGAATGATCTGCTGGTATGGCGGGCAGTTGAATGGGCATGCGCTCAAGGATTCACGCATTTCTCAATGGGCGGCAACCATCGGTTTCTTCGGGAGTTTGGCGGCGAGATGATGCCAATTGATCGTTACCGGAAGGATCGTACTCTGCTTCATCGCTACGATCTCAAGGATCTCGCGAAAGACGCGGCACGGCGTGCGCTTCAGAGTCTACCGGCAACCTATGAAAAGCGAGTCCGCGAACTTCTACAGCGCGAAAAACCGCTGGGTTGGTGAACTTGATAGACCACCTGTGATAAAGTTCAGGGCGGCCCTTCAGCGGCAACAGGGATATGGTGCAAAGGATTGTATGTCTGTCTTTCCGATCAAAAGCACAGTGGAATTCCTGCAAATAACTGTTTGCTGGTGAAGTAATACGCTCTCAGAGTGATGGCGCAATGCGAAGCCCTGCGCTAAAGAAATACACTGACGTTCGACTCGTGGAGAGCTGCTTGTTCGTGTTGGTGACAGTCGTGTCGTCGACGGCAATTCGTGGAATCCCCAGGAGATCGGAGCTTCTGTTGACCGTGCCAGGATCGGTTGAGACGGCCGTGTTGAATCCTGCTGAGCGTACCAGCTCTGTTACGCGCCTGTTGTACATGCCGTTGGGATAGGCGAGGATCTCCGGGACCGTACCTGTGCGCTCCAGCAGAGTTGCACGAGAGTCCTCCAGTTCCCGCCGTATGTCCCGGTCCGTTTCCGATGTAAGCGTCGCATGACGGCTGGTGTGCGAACCCATGCGGATCAAACCGGTGTTCATCATGATGCGCACATCTCCCCATCCCATAAAACGGCGGGCGGTCACCGGAGGAACCTGATAGCGATTTTCAAAGTGGTCGAGTAGCAGCAGGCGTGCTGTCAGAGGCATGCGCTTCAATTCCTGGGACCAATATCGCCGTTGCGGTTGCAGATGATTGGTTTTGCGTCGGCCCATTCCCCAATGGCGCAGATCGGTAAGAAGTTCTCTAAGCCTGGAGCGGGAGAAGCATTCGGCCCACAAACGGGCAAAACGTTCCTCCGGCAGTACCGCGCGCGTATCCAGAAGGTCCGTGCAGGGGAAGATGGTTGCAGGTGTCTGATAGGCAAGAAGATGCGGGAATGCAACGCGATAGTTATCTTCCCAGCCGTCGTCGAAGGTGAGGGCGACTTTAGGACGTCCCCCGATTCCGCGGGAATCAGCCAGTAAATCTTCAAGAGGAACGACACAATAGTCCTGCTGCAGCAGACGCAACAGAGAAACAAAGGCAGGCTCACTCAAAACGAGATGTGGGTCGTAACAGGACATCCGCTCTTCGACGGGTAGCACCCGGTGGAGGGCCAGCACTAATCCTCCGCGAGCTGCCGTAGCGCGTCGCAGAAGGCTTACTACACCAATTCGATCTAAAAATTCGCTGAAAACAACCTTGGTTTTTGCTTGCATGTTCTCTTTTCGCGTTCGCATGGTGCGGAGTGTCCGGGAGACGGGCCACCTCGATAAAACCAATGCACGCTGAGTGCCAAAGCGGTCCAATCACGGAATCACCCCGCTTTACGCCAGCGGAAGCGATCCATCCGGCAAGTGCAGGAAAAAAGAAGGCACACTTGAAACGTTATGTGCAATACCCTGCGCATGGCTCAATCAACAGACAATCGCCACGTGCAGCGAGAGAGAAGCCCGTTCGGAGCATTCTGCCCACGATTCCATGCGCCAGATCTAGCTGAAAACGAAACGGCCATTGGATTGCAATCCTACTCGTGCAAGACGAGTTGGCGTCAGAGGGTTCGTGGATGCGCCAGAGTGGAAAGTTGCTCGAGTCACCGGTCCGCGGTCCGCCCGCGAGAATTGGCGCCTGGGCTGCGGAACCACCGGCAATCTCCACAAATTCGCGGTTCTGAGCTATGCAGAAGTTCGTTTGCTTATAGAAGGGACACAAAAAAATGACACTACTCTCAATAATGATGATTCCATCCGCTGCATCGGTCGGTGTTCTACTTGCCTGTCTGGCTGTACAACGCGTCCGTCGCGAATGGTAGAACGAACACCGTGGATCGACAAACCTGTCGCCGCGGTCCATTCGAACGAAATGCGATCACACCCGGGGCGGGAGGGTTGAGCCCACCCCGGACCTCTTTCTTAAAAGAAAATGGCTGATTTGTAGCAGCCAGAACACGCACAGATTTGTACCCCCTTACCCGGGGAACATGCTCAGCTCAGGAGCTTTAATGTTTCGCCAGGCTATGAAATTACTGATCTATGGAATAGGTTGGATGGTAACGGCGCCATTGTGGCTGCTTGAAAGAGCGTCGCGTCGCGTTGCCGGCCGGGATGTATGGTTCGTGACCCAGAGTCAGATACTGAGTCTATTACCGGGCAAATTGGGCCGACTGTTACGGAATTCATACTATAAGGCCACATTGGAGTCCTGTCCTCTCCATGTGTGCCTACAATTTGGATGCCTGTTTGCCTATTCACAGGTCCGTATTGGGCAGAATGTTTATCTGGGTTTGCATAGCAAAGTGGGTTGGGTAGACATTGGAGACGACACGATTATTTCAGATGACGTTCAACTACTCAGCGGAGCCCATCAGCATTTGACGGCTGAATCTTCTCAGGTCGTACATTCCCACACTCTCGCCCCGGAAAGAGTTATTATCGGACGCAAATGCTGGATTGGAACGCGGGCGATCGTGATGGCGGATATCGGTGAAAATTGTGTCATCGGTGCCGGCGCTGTGGTAACTCGCCCAATTCCAGCCAATAGCGTCGCAGTGGGTGTTCCGGCGCGCGTAATACAAAATCTTTCTGTTGATGCTCAAATGTATGACAATTTCAGCGATACTCGGCATGAGTTCACGGCTGCTGGGCTTTAGGGAGAGAGAACTGTGGCGACCGCTGTCATACCAATTCCCGATTCGAGTGCTGCCGGAGAGAAAGAGTCGAAGGCCCAGATGCCGCGCATTCTTTTCTTGATTGATGAGATTGGCAGTATTGCCGATGGTGGAACGGAACGACAAGTACTCCAATTGGTGCATGTGGCAACACGGCTTGGCTATGCGCCTCGTCTGGCTGCATTGCGTGGCACAGAATGGCTGACTGAAGACAAAGCCGGTTGTCCGGTGTATCTAGCTGGTGCACATAGTCTTCTTCGTCCTTCGGGATGGGGGAACTGCCTGGGTTTAGTGCGATGGATGCGTCGCGAGCAGATTGATCTGGTTCAGACTTTCTTTATTGAATGCAATATTGTTGGACCTTGGCTGGCGCGTTGGGCCGGCGTGCCTGTGGTAATTGGTTCTCGAAGAAATTTAAACGATTGGATGGGTCCGTGGACTCGCATGATTCAACGGATGGCGAACCTATCCACAGATTGCATCGTGGCCAACAGCCAAATAGCTGCGGACGCAATGGTCAGCACGGAACGAGTGCCACCGCATAAAATGCGTGTTGCGTATAACGGCATCGACCTGAAGAAGTTTTCCGCGCTCGACCAACAACGGTCTCGGGCCCGGCAGACGCTCGGAATCGCCGACAACGAGATTCTTATCGGCAATATCTCATGTATGCGACCGGTCAAGGGTCTGCTTCAATTTGTGGACGCTGCCAGCATGGCGCTGACAAAAGATTCCAGCATGAGGTTCGTAATTGTCGGGGACGGCTCGGAGCGGACCGCGATCGCAGAACGAATTCGACATCATGGCATTGAGGACCGTATTCAACTTGCCGGCGCGCAAATGGATGTTTTGCCCTATCTCGCGGCAATGGACATTGGCGTGCTTAGCTCTCTGGCAGAGGGTTTTTCCAATTCGCTGCTGGAATATATGGCCTGCGGGCTGCCAGCTGTCGCCACGGATGTAGGTGGCAATCGCGAGGCACTGGAGGAAACCGGGATTCTGGTTCCGCCTGACGATCCGACCGCGTTGGCGGAAGCCATTCTTCGACTCCGTGATCCCGTATTGCGGCGGCAACTCGGCCACACTGCGCGGCAACGGGTGGAAAGGTTTAGCCTGGCGCGCGCCGAGCGGTGCATGGAAGAGCTCTATGGCGAGCTTCTGAGTACAAATCGAAATTTACGACGAAAGAATTGAAGGGGAATAACAGAAATGGATCATTCAAACCATAAGGGAAATTCAACCGCATCCAAGCAGAGCGGCGCCGCGGGCGCAGCCCTCGCTGAGGTGAACAGAGATCTGAAAATTGGAGATAATACCGGCTCTTTCAGCGATCCGCTGATGCAGACCATTGCCAACCGCACCGGAAAGGTCGGCGTAGTCGGCCTTGGATACGTGGGGCTCCCGCTGGCCATGCTTTTTGCGCGGGCCGGGTTTCCAGTCACGGGCTTCGATGTCGATCGCAGTAAGGTGAACAAGCTGAATGCTGGATCTTCCTATATCCAGCGGATTCTGCCGGAGGAAATTGCTCAGTTGCGGGAGACCGGATTCAGTGCCAGCGCCGAATATGCCGACATTACCGACATGCAGGCCATCATTATCTGCGTGCCGACACCTCTTGACGAGCACCAGGGGCCAGACCTTCGTTACATTGAGGACACTGCGCGCTCCTTGTCTCCGCATCTTCGAGCTGGCCAACTGGTGATCCTAGAGAGCACCACATATCCGGGTACCACCGAAGAGGTCCTGATTCCGCTGCTCGAAACGAACAATTCGCAGGGATTGCGTTGTTTCCGGGAGGGTCTCGATCCGGCGAAGTGCTTTTATGTGGCATATTCCCCTGAGCGTGAAGACCCAGGCAATGTCACGGTCGAACGGAGTGACATTCCCAAGGTTGTCGGCGCCTCGACCAGGGAATCGGCAGATCTGGCGGCGGCATTTTACAGCAGCATTTTCAATCGAATTATTCGCGTTTCAAGCCCAGCAGCGGCGGAGATGACGAAGTTGCTCGAAAACATCTACCGCTGCGTGAACATCGCTCTGGTGAACGAGCTGAAATTGCTCTGCCTGCGGATGGGGTTGGATATCTGGGAGATTATCGATGCGGCAGCCACCAAGCCCTTTGGCTTCCAGCCGTTCTATCCGGGCCCGGGATTGGGCGGCCACTGCATTCCGATCGATCCTTTTTACCTTTCCTGGAAGGCTAAAGAACTTGACTTCAGCACGCGTTTTATTGAGCTTGCCGGGGAAGTTAACACCTCGATGCCTTACCACGTTGTCGAATCGGTGACCACTGCGCTGAACGACCGCACGAAACCGCTAAAGGGCAGCCGGATTCTCGTTCTGGGTCTGTCGTACAAGAAGGACATTGACGATCTGCGCGAGTCGCCATCGTTGACTTTGATCGAACAACTACGCCGTCGCGGAGCATTGGTCGAATATAACGATCCGTTTTTTCCGACCGTCGGTCATGGCCGTCATTATGACCTCAACATGACCTCGGTGCCTTTGGACACGGTCGGGGAATATGACTGCGTATTGATTGCCACCGATCACTCGGACTACGACTACGAGCAAATTGCCCGCGAAGCACAACTGCTGGTGGACACGCGCAATGCAACTCGTCGTGTTACCGATCCGGCCTTGCAGGCAAAGATTATTCGTTGTTAGCAACGGCTACTTTGCCGTCTGTTTTGGGGTGAACCTGCGCAGATGGAGCTTGCAATAAAACGAGTCTCCCCAATTCGCCTGATTTAGCGGGTTGGGGAGACTAGTTACTTTGGTCTAAACTAACAAGCAATTTCAAGGCGCACAGAATGTAAAGTTCAAAGAGACGCCGGAAGTAGGAAAAACTTTTCACACAAGGTATTCAGATAGGAACTCTTTTTTCCGCCAGCTGGGCTGGTGGGCGAAATCCTTAAATTGAAGTACGCGATTTTTAGGCTCCTTGAGGCTTTCAAATCGATCGAGCAGATTTCACAGGTTGGCATACCACGTGCACTCTCATGTGGAGTCAGTCGAAATTTCAAGTTCCGGACAGGCAAGTCGGACAGGCGGGAATTGTGGGTACCAACGTATTGGCGAAAGTCCATTGTGAAGAGTCTCGGACGCTCAGCCTGCGAGAAGTTGGCTACACCGCCATGTCTGCGCCTGATCCTGAGCCCGATCCATGGAATACAACAGTTCTTGACCTTTTTCGAACTATCGTCTACCGTTCTCCACACGCCCCTGCGATTTCGGATACGCAGGTATCGCTGACCTACGTCGAACTGTGGAATTTTGCCGCTGCTTTCCGTGCCCGCCTGGTGGCGCAGGGAATTAGACCCGGAGACATGGTTGGCATTGCCGCCAGTCGATCGATTGCGACAGTTGCAGCAATTCTCGGCGTGGTGATGGCTGGTGGATGTTATCTGCCGGTCGATCTTGAAGAGTTTTCCGCCTCAGTTCTAGCGCGATTGGCGGAACGTAGCGGTCTGCGTCACTGGATAGCAGATGCAAACGCTCGCCAATCGGCAAGTTCCGTCGTTTGGACGGGATGCCCGGTTTTGGCGCTCGAAGATGTCTCTTGTTTCATCGACGGCGATCTGGCTGGCATTCCAGATCCCGCAATCGATGCGAACAGTCCGCTATACGTTATGTTCACCTCCGGCTCGACTGGTCTGCCCAAGGGAGTAGTGATTCCGCATCGCGCGGTGGTTCGGCTGGTGACTGGACAGAATTTCCTGCGGTTCGGACCGGAACAAACCTTTTTGCTACATTCGCCGCTCTCCTTTGACGCTTCCACGTTGGAGCTATGGGGAAGCCTGCTGCATGGCTCGCGATTAGTTTTGGCGCCAGCTCGTCGATTGGGTTTGGACGACTATGCAGAACTCCTCGATCAACAGCGTGTGACCACGCTCTGGCTGACTGCGGCAATGTTTCACCTTGCCGCCGAACATACGCCGCAAATGTTCGCTCCGCTGAACCAGCTTCTGTTTGGGGGCGATGTCATTGCTCCTCGCTATGTAGAGCGCATTCGAATCCTGTATCCAGATCTCCACATGGTCAATGGGTACGGCCCGACGGAAAACACTACCTTTACCTGTTGCTACGTGGTGCCTTCGGATTATCGTGCTGACGGCACTCTGCCGATCGGAACGCCGGTTGCCCACACATCGATCCATATCCTCGACCCGAACGGTCAACAGGTCCCTTTCGGGCATGAGGGTGAGCTGGCGACCGGCGGAGCAGGCGTTGCCCTGGCATATCTGGCGCAGCCGGAAGCCACGGCCGAACGTTTCGTTCCGGATACATCCTCCGAAAGACCCGGTGCCCGGCTGTATTTGACAGGGGATCGTGTCCGCCAGCGGCAGGATGGGGTGATCGAATTCCTGGGTCGCATGGATAGTCAAGTCAAGATTGCCGGGCATCGAGTGGAGCTCGGTGCAATTGAAAGCTCAATTTCCAGTTCACCGCTCGTGGTCGATGCGGCCGTTGTCGCAGTCGCTCCGTTATCGGGTGAAAAGCAGCTGGTAGCATGCGTTTCATTGCTGCGCGCCACAGAGGATGCAGAAGCCCAATTGCGCTATTGGTTGGGTGAGCGGCTTTCTCGCGCATCGGTTCCACAGCACTGGCTGTTCCTGGAGCATCTCCCGATCAACTCCAACGGCAAGCTGGATCGCGCTGCGTTGCGGGCATCCTGCGAGGCGCTGCTTCTAACGCCGGTTTCTCCATCCAGCCACGTAGTAGCTCCCGTTCTGGCAGAGCTGAATGCGGCTGACCGGGAAGTGCCCCAAGCACTCAATGCAGCGGGGATTATGAGTCATCTCCAGCAGATGTGGGCAGCTTCTCTGGGGCGGCCTTCGGTCGGTTCGGATGAAAGTTTTTTCGATCTGGGTGGCACGTCGCTTCTATTGATCGAAATGCACGCCAGATTGAAGACGCAATTTGCAGCCACGCCTTCGCTGGTCGATATGTTTGCGTTCCCGACACCGCGTTCGCTGGCGGAGCGACTCTATGCAGGTCGAACGAGCTCGTGCCCATCTCAAGGGGCCGAACAGCGCGGTCAGAGACAACGTGCAGCGATGCTGGCGCGACGCAACAGTCCGGCGTTAGCCGGAAAGGATGGCGCCCGATGAGCGATCATTTGCAGAATGCGGTGGCCATCATCGGAGTTGCCGGGCATTTTCCCGGAGCTGAGAACGTAGAGCAGTTCTGGCTGAATCTTTGTGCTGGCCGCGAATCGATCACCAGTATTCCAGAGCACGAACTGGAAGACAGGCTGACTGCCGCGGAACGCAGTCAGGGCCGGTACGTAGCCGCGCGCGCACTACTTAAAAACGTCGATTTCTTCGACGCGGAGTTTTTTCACTTCTTGCCCCGCGAAGCGGAATTGACCGATCCCCAGCAGCGCGCGCTGATTGAATGCGCCTGGGAGGCGTTTGAAAATGCCGGCTATGATCCCGCCCAGATCACCGGCAATGTCGGGGTCTTCGCCGGTTCCAGCATCAACACTTATCTGCTGTTGCATCTGGCATCGGATCAGAAGTTCCGCGAGGAATTCACGCGCTCCTACCAGGTCGGTTCATTTCCAGCACTTGTGGGCAATGGACAGGATTTTCTGGCGACGCGCATCAGCTATAAGCTGAATCTTCGCGGGCCGGCGATGACTGTGCAGTCTGCGTGCTCCACATCTTTGCTGGCAGTAGCACAGGCCTGGCAGAGTCTGGTGAACTATCAGTCGGACCTGGCTTTGGCGGGTGCGGCATCGATTTCTTTTCCGCAGCAGCGCGGATATTTTTATCAGGAAGGCGGCATGGTTTCTCCCGACGGACATTGCCGTCCATTCGACAAGTCCGCCGACGGAACGGTTTTCGGCGCGGGTGCTGGAATGGTTCTGCTGAAACGCGCCGAAGAAGCTGTTGCAGACGGCGATCACATTTACGCGCTCATCTTGGGCGCGGGCGTCAATAATGACGGCTCCGACAAGATTGGTTATGCCGCCCCCAGCAGCAAGGGGCAAGCGGATGCAATCGCGACCGCTCATGCGGTTGCCGGTGTAGATGCCTCATCGATCAGTTATGTCGAGTGCCACGGCACGGGAACTCCGCTGGGCGATCCGATCGAGGTGTCCGCGTTAGCGCAAGCCTTTGCGGCCGGTCAGCCGCGCACAACCCCTTGTCTCCTCAGTTCTGTCAAAGGAAACGTAGGCCATCTGGATGTCGCAGCTGGAATGGCTGGGCTGATTAAGGCTGCGTTTTCTCTCGACCGGGAAAAGATCCCCGGAACGCTTCACTATAGCGAACCAAATCCACAGCTTGGCTTGGAGCAGATACCGTTTGCTATCGTTAGCCAGTCGACAGAATGGCCGCGCGGAGATGGATACAGCAGCAGCGCGCGGCGAGCAGGCGTCAGCGCTTTCGGCGTCGGCGGCACGAATGTTCATCTCGTGTTGGAAGAAGCGCCGCTAGTCGCAATAGGCCCAAGCGCGCGGACCAGGCAGATATTCTGCCTTTCTGCGCGGACTTCGGCGGCTCTCGATGTTCAATGTCTGCGGCTTGCGGAGCATCTGGAAGCAGCCGAGCCCTCGATATTTTCATTGCCGGATGTAGCTTACACGCTTGCGCTGGGACGCCGGGCCTTCAATCATCGCCTGGTTGTGACAGGCAATAGCCGCGAGGAAGCCATCGCTCAATTGCGTAAACCGGGTGAAATTCGCAGCCGCAGTATTGTCCCGGATCATGCGCCTCGCGTTGCCATGCTGTTTCCCGGTCAAGGCTCGCAATACCCAGGCATGGGTGAAAACCTCTACCGTACTGAACCGTTCTACCGGCAGATTGTGAACGATTGTTGCGAACGGTTGAAAGCTCTGGCTGGAATTGAATTGCTGAGCGTCCTGTATCCGGAAGCAGACGCGAGTGATGTCCAGGCCCATGAGAGTGCGGCGCGCACGCTGGAGCAGACCCATTATGCCCAACCTGCTTTATTCGTCACAAGCTATGCGTTGGCCCGCCTGTGGATGCACTGGGGGGTTGCGCCAGCTTGCCTGGTAGGGCACAGCGTGGGAGAACTCGTCGCCGCCTGCGTGGCCGGTGTATTTTCATTGGAAGATGCGCTTTTGTTTGTGGCCCGCCGGGGAGAGTTGATGCAGGAGATGCCCCGTGGCCACATGCTCGCAGTTCGTATGCAACCGGAACAATTACATAATATTTTACCGCCTGCTCTTTCGATTGCAGCAGTCAATTCGCCTTCGCTGGCAGTGGTGTCCGGTCCGGTTGCCGAGATCGAAATCCTGGCCGCTCGATTGGAGCGGGATAAAGTAGTTTCACGGCGGCTGCAAACGTCGCACGCCTTCCATTCTTCCATGGTCGACCCGGTCATTGAACCTCTTCGCCAAATACTGGATCGCATGACACTGCGTGAAGCCCGGATAAAAATAATTTCAACCGTAACGGGTGAAGCATTGACTGCTACTCAGGCGACGTCCACGGAATACTGGGCGCGGCATTGCCGAGTGCCGGTCAACTTCAGCGCTGCTGCAAGCGTGCTTATTCGTGAAGGGTATGAGGTCAATCTGGAAGTCGGTGCCGGTGATACCCTCACTACGTTGCTTCGGCAGCAAATGCCTCGCGGAACACAAGGTGGAATTTTCACCTCTCTTCCATCGGCGGATGAGTGCCAGTCCAAGTCAGCCTGGGATGTGTTGGCCCCATCCGTCGGTGCTTTATGGGCTCGGAGCATTTCAATCGACTGGAGCGCGTATTACTCCAGTGAACGCCGTCAGCGAGTGGCTTTGCCAACGTATCCTTTTGAGCGGAAGCGCTATTGGATCGACAGCAGCGACACGCCGATCGACGAGCCTCAGGAAAGATCTTTCAGTGCGAACACATCAGTATTGAAAATCACCGATATCCCGACGCAGAGCGGGAGCATCGTTCGTAACACTTTGAATGCCTTGGAGAATGACATGAAGACCACCACAGGTTCACAGATGGCGAGCCTAGCCTCGTGCCCAACGCAGGACCGTGCTGTACGCATCCAGCAGGAAGTTGCTGCGCTGCTCGAAGACCTCTCCGGTTTGGAACTTGCCACCGACCAGTATGACACAAGTTTTCTGGAGCTAGGTTTCGATTCGCTTTTCCTGACTCAGACGGCACAGAAGTTGCAGGCGAATTACGGCGTGAAGATTGCATTCCGGCAATTGTTGGATAATCTCGGTTCGATCCGTCTGGTTGCCGAGCACCTTGATCAGCAACTTCCGCAAAAGAGCCGCCAGCAATTGCCTCCAGCAGCCAGTGATATTCATTCGCCAGTCCAAGCTCCGCCGACGTCGTTTCTACTTCCAACTTTGGCACCCGTCGCTGGGGGCGATGGACAGACTGTTTCCCTAATGCAGCAACAGCTTCAAGCGTTGGCACGATTAATACAAAATCAGTTACAGATGCTCGGCGTGAGTGGAGCGGCGTCTTCTGACTTCTCGCCGGATTCAAGCTCAACCGTTACAGCGATGCCAAGGATCACTTCACCTTCAGCCCCGGTTCCTCTTGTGGCGAACGCCTCTGTAAGCCGAATCGCGCTGAGCGAAACAAATGCTCTGCATGCCAAGCCGATCCAAAGCAGTCACGCGGTCATGACGGAGGAGCAAAAGAAATTTCTCGCCGAACTGATTGAGCGCTACTGCAAAAAAACCGCACAATCAAAATTCTTCACTCAAAAGCATCGCCGCACCCTGGCGGATCCGCGTGTCGTTAGCGGTTTTCGGCCGGAGTGGAAGGAAATGGTTTATAGCATTGTCTCCTCTCGCAGCAGGGGATCGAAGCTCTGGGATATTGACGGCAATGAATATGTCGATCTGCTCAATGGATTTGGGCCGACGATGTTCGGGCATTCGCCGGAGTTTGTAATCAAAGCCGTTAAAGATCAGCTAAATGCAGGCTTCGCCATTGGTCCTCAAACTCCGCTGGCGGGTCACGCAGCCGATCTGCTGACGGAGTTGACCGGCAACGAGCGGGTCACCTTCTGTAATACAGGGTCTGAAGCTGTAATGGCGGCAATGCGCATTGCTCGTACCGTGACCGGAAGGGACCGTGTTGTATTTTTTGCCGGAGATTATCACGGCCAGTTCGATGAGGTGCTGGTAAAGCAATTGAGGCGCAAGGGCGAATTCAGCGTACAGCCCGCAGCCCCCGGAATCCCCCGCGTGAATCTGGGCAGCATCACTGTGCTGGACTACGGTACCGACGAGGCGCTGCATTACATTGAGCAACATGCGAACGAGCTGGCCGCCGTACTGATTGAGCCCGTTCAGAGTCGCCATCCGCAGCTGCAGCCGAAAGAGTTTTTGACACGCGTTCGGGAGATCACACGTCAATCCGGGACTGCTTTCATATTCGACGAAGTGGTCACGGGTTTCCGCATCCATCCACGAGGTGCCCAGGGATATTACGGGATCGATGCCGATCTGGTGACATACGGAAAAGTAGTGGGCGGCGGAATGCCCATCGGAATTCTCGCTGGAAAAGCGGCGTTTATGGATGCGCTCGACGGCGGTTATTGGAAATTTGGCGACCATTCCGTTCCTGAAGCCGGGGTGACATTTTTTGCAGGAACGTTCGTCCGCCATCCGCTGGTGATGGCCGCACTCTGCGCGACTCTGGAACACATTCGCGATGCAGGTCGGGCTCTCTATGACACGCTTAATCAACGCGCGTCCCGATTTGCAGCCCAACTGAATGAAGTGATTTCCAGTTGCGGTACAGCGCTCCATCTGGAACAGTGCGGCAGCGTGATGTATCTGGGGATTCCCTCTGATGTGAAGTTTGGTGGGCTGCTCTACTATCTTTTGCGGGAGAAGGGGGTCTTCATTCTGGAAGGTTTCCCACTTTACCTGACCACAGAGCACAGCGATGCGGATTTGAACCGTGTGTTGCATGCTTTCCGGGACAGCATCGCCGAGCTACAGGCGTGTGGGTTGCTGCCGTGCGAGTCTCATTTTGGCGTTGCGGCCTCCACAAAGGAGGACGCTCCGCTAACTGAAACAGATATAGTTACAGATATTCCACTAACCGAGCCGCAGATGGAGATTTTGCTCGCTGCCCAGGTTTCCGACGAAGCGAACTGCGCCTTCAATGAATCGTTTCGTATCACGCTCGAAGGGCAACTCGATATCGATGCGCTGTTATCTGCATGGCAGAGCCTACTGGATCGCCACCATGCGCTGCGCATGTCTCTGGCGCACACCGGCGACAGAATGCGAATCGATCGGCAGCGGATGGTTTCTTTAGAAAAGATCAACCTCACCGGACATGTTCCCGAAGTTCAAAATGAGATGCTTCAAATGTTGATTGCGGCCGAAGGTACGCAACCCTTCGATCTCGTCCATAGCCCTTTGCTTCGCGCCCAATTGATAAGTCTGACCCCCGAACGGAATGTACTCTTGATCACGGCTCACCATCTGATCTGCGATGGTTGGGCCGTGAACGTAATAGTTGAGGAGTTAGGCAAGCTGTATTGCGCAGCGTTACAGGGAGTGGCAGTCGAGCTTCCTCCGGTTCTGCCGTTTTCGGAATATGCGATGCAAGTGCAGACGCCAGCCTGGCGGAAGCAGGAGGCGCACGATCTCGCGTACTGGAAGCGCCGGTTTACCCCTCTTCCGGAGTTGTTGACGCTTCCGGAGGAACGGAGCCGCCCGCCAGTTCGCAGTTTTGCCGGTTCAACCTTCGTTGCAGAATTTCCCAAGGAGTTTTCGACGGCTCTTCGTAAGGCCGGTGCCGGTGCGGGATGCACTCTGTTTACTACGTTGCTCGCCGGTTGGCAGATTTTGCTTTGGAGACTAAGCGGGAATGCCGATCCCGTTACCATGATTCCTGCTGCGGCCCAATCGCAGATTGAAGACAAGGTGCTCGTGGGTCATTGTGTCCACTTGCTGCCCATTCATGCCTCGATCGATCCGGATATGGCCGTGGTGGACTACATGCGCGTTATAAAGCCGGTGGTTCTCGATGCCTATGAACATCAAACCGCAACCTATGGCAGCATCGTTCGCGAACTGGCTCCAGCACGCGAACAAGGGCGGCTGCCATTGAGCGAAATTCAATTCAATCTCGAGAAGGTGGGGCGTAGCGCTTCCTTTGCTGGACTGCGGGCCGAAGTTCGCGCCAACGGAAAGCGGGCAGTCAACTTCGATATTTTTCTGAACATTGTCGACACCGGCGATGGGTTGCGGCTGGAGTGCGACTACAGCACTGGGCTTTATGATGAATCCACCATTACCCGCTGGCTCGGCAGTTATCGCACGCTGTTGGAGGGAATGGCCACAGATCCCGCGCAGAGCGTTGCAACGCTGCCAATTTTAGAGCCGTTACTGCGCAAGCAATTGGAGGCGTGCAATGACACCGCGACCGGGCCGCTTCCGGTTGAGAATGTTCCGGCACTGATTGCTAGAGCTTTCGCTACGATGCCATCCCAGCCGGCTGCCGATTTCTATGGGATGGAGTTGAGCCGCACTGAACTTTCCGCGCGGAGTGATCGGCTTGCCTCGTGGTTGATCCGACATGGCGCCGGGCCAGGTTCTCTGGTGGGCATCTACATGGATCGGTCAATAGAAATGCTGGTGGCGATGTTAGCCGTTATGAAGGCCGGGGCCGCGTACGTGCCACTCGATCCGATGTTTCCGCCCAGTCGCATCGAGCAGATTATCGAAGAGACCCGAGCGCCTGTGATGATCACGCTTTCGCAGCATTTGGAGTCGCTGCCGAAATCGAACGCGAAAGTGATTGCGCTCGATGTCGAGGCGCAAGCGCTGGCCGGACAACCATTGGTGGAATTTCCGCAAATCCCCGCGGATGCGCGTGCCTACGTAATTTTCACTTCTGGCTCTACTGGACGTCCCAAGGGCGTCGAAGTCACCCATGGCTCTGTAGTGAACCTGCTTGTGGATCAGTCGCGGCGTCTCGAAATGAATCCGGCGGATCGCTTGCTCGCCGTCACCACGCTTTCGTTCGATATCGCCGTGCTTGAGATGTTGCTGCCGCTGGTTTCCGGCGGGACGGTCGTGATTGCGCATCGCGATGACGTATCGGACGGCGCCCGATTGATTGAACTGCTACAGGCCACGCGGGCTACCGTGTTACAGGCCACTCCGGTGACATGGAGGATGCTGCTCGAACAAGAATTCAAATGCCAGCCGGGATTCAAGATGCTGTGTGGCGGCGAAGCCTGGACGCCCACGATTGCGGATCAGTTGCTCGGCAGCAATGGACCTGAAGCGGGACGCTTATGGAATATGTACGGACCCACAGAAACAACAGTCTGGTCGTCTGTGACGGAAGTGGAACGGGGTGCGGCGCGTATGACGATTGGGCCTCCTATCGCGAATACCAGGTTTTATGTACTCGATGCACAATTGCAGCTTGTTCCTCCCGGAGTGCCCGGCGAGTTATTCATTGCCGGAGTCGGCGTTGCTCGTGGATATTTCGACCGGCCCGAACTGACATTGGAGAAATTTCTGACCGATCCATTTGTGCCTGCGGAACGGATGTACCGCACCGGGGATGAGGTTCGCCAGCTTCCCGACGGGCGGATCGAGTTCCTTGGGCGTCTCGACCAGCAGGTCAAATTGCGTGGGTTCCGGATTGAATTGGGCGACATTGAGACGGCGATCCGGGCGTTGCCGGAGGTTCGCGATGCTGTAGCGGTTCTTCGGCCCGACGCGAATGGGGAAGCGATTTTGGTCGGCTACTATACCGGGGCTGAAGACCGCGCTCCGGCTGAACTAAGAGAGGCTTTGCGCGGCCAACTGCCTGCGTATATGATTCCGACGATTCTGAAGCAGATTGAAACACTGCCGCTGACTCCGAATGGAAAAGTAGATCGCCGCGCTTTACCTGACGCGCGCACCGGCACGGGACAGAAGCAGGAGGAGTTTGTCGAGCCTGCAACACCGACGGAAGCAGTTCTGACGGAAATATTTTGCGAGGTCCTGGGGTGCGCTCGGATCAGCACTCGAACCAGCCTTCTGGATCAGGGTGCCGACTCCTTGCGGATGTTTCAGATTTCGTCGCGAGCCCGTCGTCGTGGTTTCCCGGTATCGGCGAGGCAATTGATGCAGCTACATACCATTGAAGCAGTGGCTGCGGATCTGGATTCTGCGGCGGAGAGCGTGAGAGGTTCCCTGATACCATCGATTCCCGTGCAGAGGGTGGCGCGTGAAAGCTATCGCGTCGGTTTATAGTTTGTAGCGTGCAAAGGTCCGCGTGGGATTGGTATCACGGGAGTCCTTGCATGACTAAAAAGTTGAAAGACAATGGGTGGTACGAACGTGTCGACCTTGGTTGCTTTTTCAAATTCGATGAATGAAGAAACGACTGCCGGTGCGGTGTACGCCATGCCGGCGACTACGCCGCAAGCGCGCCTGTTGAATCTTGAACAGACGGCAGGGCTGGACGCAGCGTGGAATGTCGCGGTTCGCTTTCGCTTGTTCGGGCCACTGGATCGTGAGAGATTCGAGCGCTCGCTACAGCTGTTGACCACTCGGCATGAGGTCCTGCGGACTGCGTTGTCGCTGCATCAAGATGCTGTAATTCAAGCCATTGTGGCGCGAGTGACGCTGCCTGTGGAGTGGTGCGATCTGCGCGCTTTGCCGGCCGAAGCACAAGCCGTCGAGGTGATGCATCTTTCGCTCGAACATGCGCGGCAGCCGCTGTCGGTCAAGAACGCGCCTTTGTTGCGGGTCCGGGTGCTCCGCCTGAGCGACGACGAGCACCTGATGTTATGGAGTGCGCACCACGCAATCTGCGATGGATGGTCTGTCGGACTACTGACGCGCGACCTGATGGACTACTACGGAGAGCTCCTGTCGGGCAGAGAACCCGCGTCGAAAAATTCACTCGACTATGGGGATTATGCGGTATGGCTAGACACCCAGCGACGCACGCCGGAATATGAGGCGCATCGTAGCTACTGGAAACGCAGGCTGCGTGGCACAAAGGTTCCAGCTCTGCCCATATCCTGGCGCAATCAGGAACCAGCTTTAGCTGCTTCGGCAATCCACTCCACATTGCTGCCGAGGAAATTGACCGATCGCCTTGGCGCAATCGCGCAACGGCACGGCGCGACTTTTTTTCACGCAGCATTGGCGGCGTTCGCGGTTCTGATGCGTCTGCAGCAAGAATCGGCGCTGGTCGCGGTGGGAACGCCGTTGAGCGGACGCGATCAACCAGAGCTTGAAGACATCGTCGGGACGTTCATCAACTATGTTCCATTGCAGTTTCGTGTGGAAAGCGAGAAGCAATATGTTCAGCTTTTGCATTCCGTGCGCGATCTGGTTGCCGACTCTCTGGAACATTCACAGTTCAAATTTGAAGATATGCTGGCGGACCTCGAAGAGGCTGGCGTGCCGGCTATCGAGGACAAGCTGTTCTCAGCGGTTTTCATTTGCCAGCAGGACTTCGTCCGCCCGATCACATCTGCTGGAGTCGCTCTCACCGCGGTTCCCTCCGTCAGTCCGGGTGCACTTCGCCCTTTAACGGTTTTCATGGTGGAAAGGCCGGATGGATGGCGCCTTTCCTGCGAAGTGGACAATCGCGTTGTGTCGGCTGCGGCAGGATCGGCTTTGCTTGAAGATTTCCAGCGGTTGATGGCCGCTATCGCCGCGCATTCGGAGGAATCCATCACGCTGCTTGCCGCACGGGCAGCATTCACGCATTTTTCTTCACTTTCGAATGCCGCAAATGGCCAACTCGGGCCAGAGAGCAGAGCGGCACGGGAGATGGATAAGGAGCGCGGTCCTGTCAGAATTCACGCGACCGAATTTCAGCGCCGTTTTTGGCAGTTAGATACGTTGAATCCTGGAGGAGCCGCGTTCCACATTCGAATTCGGTTAGAGTTGAACGGAAAGTTGAATGTCGATGCGTTTTTGAGCGCGCTCGGAAAACTGACGCAACGGCATGAAATTCTGCGCACGACGCTGGAAGAGAAAGACGGCGAAATCTGGCAGGTGATTCATCCAGAGCTTCCCATCGATTTCCGGTTCCTGGTGTCCGATTCCCAGGTTCCAGATGCTTTGCGCGCTCCCGCGCAACGAACGGCAGATCAGGCCATTCTGGATCGCGAGGGACGCACCGAGTTTTCTCTGACTGCCGGACCCTTGTTCCGGGTTCGCATCCTGAAGTTGGAAAGTGAGCGCCATTGGCTGGCTATCACGCTCTCTCACGGAATTGTAGATGGTTGGTCGACCGGGCTCTTCTTGGAACAGCTTCAGCAAGCGTATGAGCAGTGCGTTGCGGGAACACACGACGAAATAGACGAAACCTCCATCCTGCAATTTTCGGACTACACGGAAACTGAACAAACTCTGCTGGCAAGCCCAGAAAGAAATCGCCGCACAGCATGGTGGAGAGAATATCTCCAGGGCGTCTGGGCACCGTTATCTCTGCCGCGAGATATTGAGGGTACCGATGTAAGCGAAGGTGATGTTCGCGCTGGACTGGAAGTTACATCTCTTGCTCCAGACGTCGCACTGTCTGTGCGGCGCTTTGCGCGCGAGTGCCAGACAACGCAGTTCGCGGTATTCGGTGCCTTGTTTCAGGCGCTGCTGTTGCGGTATAGCGGACAAAAAGACGTGCTCTTCCTGACTCCGCATGCGAACCGCGCCGGAAACGCGGAGACGATCATGGGTCCGTTGGCTGATCCGATTTGCCTGACGGGTCACATTGGTCCCGAGACGACGTTCCGCGAACTGGTGACTCGATTCGGCCAGCAATCGATGGACGCGATGGAAAACGCGTTGCCACTCAATCTAGTTACTTCCATGGTGGATATGCGAATGGCGGGCGGCTATCATCCATTGAGCCAGATTATCTTTTTCTACCAGCGAGCCTTCGTTCACGATATGGAATGGAAGGGCCTTCGAGTACAATCCTTGCCGGACGCGCCGTCTGTAACCGGCAGTGAGTGGCAATTGGGCATTGTGGAGCGCGCCGGAGTTGTTTTCCTGGAATTTCTGTACGACGCAACGTTGTATTCCAGGGAGACGATCCAAACCGTGGGACATCACTTTGGATGCCTGCTTACCCGCGCCATTGCAGAGCCAGAGAAGGCGTTGTCGAAAATTCAAATATTAACCGCGCAGGAATTGGCGGGTGCTGCGGGGGACGAGTTCACGCTGCCTGTCATCCAGCGCCTTCTTCCGCGCGAGAATGTAACCGTACCGATTACAGTCGCCGCCGGCGCAGCAGCACAGATTGAAGAGAAGGTTGCGGCCGTCGCGAGCCCTCCTGTGTCGCAAGCGGAATTCGATATTCTTCGGATCTGGCGGAAGCTTTTTAAGATTGAAGATTTGGATGCGGAGTCGAACTTCTTCGATCTTGGCGGCCACTCGCTATTGCTGGCAAGGTTGCAGATCGCCATCAAGAAGGAGTTCAACGTTCAACTCACGGCAGCGGACGTTTTTCGCCAGCCAACGATCGCCACACTGGCGGCATGGCTTGAGCGGAAACAACTTGCGGCGAGATCGGCTGTCGGTACACAGGCAAGCTCACACGACATCCAGAATCCCCGCATTGTCCCGATCCAGCCGCTGGGCGCTGGCAGGCCCATCTTTGTTATCTCGCAAAGCATGATTTTCAGGACTCTGGCGGCGGAGCTTGGAACCGACCAGCCGGTATTTGCCGTGCAGATGTTGGATGAAGACGCGGAAAAAATGGAGTCGGCCAGCTACGAGGAGCTGATCGATTTCTATGTCCGATTGATTCGTGAAGTGCAGCCAGACGGGCCTTACCGGCTGGCTGGCTGGTGTGTTTCGGGATGGATCGCGTATGGTGTGGCGCGCCGGTTAGAAGAACAACGCGGAGAGATTGAAATGTTGATGGTGATCGATTCCTGGGCTCCAGCATACTGGAGCAGCCAGCCGCGCATGCTCCGCAGACTGATGCTGGCGATCTATAAAGTGCAGCGTTCCCGCTGGGTTGGACGCCAGCTGAGCCGAACCAGCACGCCGCTATCGGGAACATACATTCGCCGGAAGTTGGATGGGGTAATCACTGCGGCCAACCAGGTGTTTACGCGCTTCCGTCAAAGGAAGCTTCCAGCGGAGCCGCGTGAGGCGGAGGAGTTGCGCCGCACGGAGCAGTTGCAACGTACGGCGAACCGCGCAGCGTTGGCTGGCCCACTGCGCGGAGGCGTGTTGTTGTTCCGTAGTGAGGAGGAGCCGACCGGCCCGCTGTTGGCTCCAGACATGGGCTGGGCACAAGTGGTGGGCCGGGATGTGCAGGTGGAGGTGCTTCCCGGGGACCATCATCAGATCTTCGATCTTCCTGGAGCACGGATAATGGCTGTACGTGGCCGCGAAATATTGACTGCTGCTTCGTCTTCTTACAGGGTCTCGGATGCCTCAGGGAAAGGCGCGCAGCAACAGGCAACCGTGCACAGCATTCCGTGGGCGGAGGCTTGATGCGTCAGCTCGAAATCGCCGGATTTCTTTGTGCGATCCTGCCAGTGCTCGCGTTGCTGGCACTCGTTCCGACTTCTCTCGGGATCGGGGCCGGAGGATTGTCTTGCGTCTTTCTGGCATTTGCAGCCGTGTGGCTCGGCGCTTACTGGCAATTGATTCCGCTTTATCTCGGTGCGGCGTTTGGGTTAGCGGCTTTGCTGTTACTGATGCAACACCCGCGATGGGCTCGCGCCATGGTTGTGGCCGTCGTGGTATGTCTGCTCATCTTGACTGCCGCATTCACTTATGTCCTTCCGCTGTTTCGACTGCCGCAGCCCAGCGGAACCTATGCGGTAGGGACGCGTATCGTCCATCTCGTGGACCCTGCGAGGATGGAGACACACATATCCGGCCCTGAGCGTCCGCGAGAAATCATGGTGCAGATATGGTATCCGGCCAGTCCCGATGGCCAGCACCTTGCCAGCTATCGCACACGCCGGGAAACTACCTGGTTGTCCAGTTACATGGATGTGCTGTGGACGCATTCTTACCTGAATTCCCCGGTCGCGCGAAGCGGAGGCCCTTTCCCGGTTTTGCTTTTTAATCCGGCGTGGAAGGGACAACGCACGCAGAACACCTACCAGACGGAAGATCTGGCCAGCCACGGCTTTATTGTCGTCGGCGTCGATCATACCTACAACTCCGGTCCCACCGCGTTTCCTGATGGTCGCGTCATTCGCACTGTCGACCTGCATGACATCGCTGACTTCCACGACACCACCCTGGAACAGCAGATTGCTATTGGCGACCGGGAAGTCCGCATTGAAGCGGCAGACGATATTCTTGCGCTCAATTACCTGACTGCGGCGGATCAGGATCCGCGCACGCCCTGGTTCCATCGTGTGGATGCGAACAATGCAGGCGCCTTCGGTCATTCCTTTGGGGGAGCCGTCGCCGCCCAGACTTGTTACCAGGATCCGCGGGTAAAAGCTGCGATCAATGAGGATGGTTGGATGTTTGGCGATGTTTCCACTCACGGGTTGGACAAGCCCTACCTGGTCATGAGCGACGACGGCCCCGAAATTACCCGCGCCCTGCTTGAATCCAAGGATGTGCAAACTCGCCGTGAGTCCCGACTGAACGTTCGCGACGAAGAAAATCTTCACAAGACACTGCATCAATTCGGCGGATATATGTTTACAATCCGCGGCGCGAAGCACGATAATTTTCGCGACCGCACGCTCTATTCGCCGCTGCGCCGGTTGACGGAGGCAGGCACGATTTCGCCGCAACGCGCGCATCAAATCGTCGAAGATTACACGTTGCAATTTTTCTCTTATTACTTGTTGAAGAAGCCGGCGTCGCTGCTCGCAGATACCCACAGCCCTTACAAGGAGGTGCAATTTGAAAACTGGTTTGCGCAAAATGCACTTACCTATTGAGGGAGAAGCAACGGATCGCGTCAGCCGCAAACTTCCTAGTCTGATTCAGGACGGCGAGAGTTCCGATGGCGTGTCGAGCAGGTTTCAGCTCAACCAGCAGCCACCCGGCAGCGATTTTGACGGACAAACGCGAAGCCAGAAGCGCCGGGGCACGCTGCGGGTGAACCTCGACATCGAACCCGTCGAGCGGCGGATTCAGCCCGAGACCTTCCCCTTTCAGCAGGGCCTCCTTGCTGGTCCAGCAGCGATAGAAGCCCAGGAGCCATTGTTCCGCGGACAGACTTCGCAGGGCGAGCAGTTCGCGAGCGGAGAAATGATGCTCCGCGACATCCCGATCAATGGGCCGCACTATCTCAAGATCGATTCCCAGCTGGTATCCACGGGCAACCGCAAGCAACGCGATCCCGCCGCTATGACTCAGATTGAATTCAAGCCGTTCCGCACTGTGCGCCGGTTGGATTTGAGGCTTGCCGTACGTGTTGTTCGAAAAAGAAATCTCCGCGGGGAGCACCCCGGAATGAAAGGCCAGCAAGCGACGCATCGTAGAGTGGGCGCGTACATAGCGATCTCTGTCTCGCGGAAATACGAAACGCCGGGCGCGACCCGTTTCTTCTTCGCTCAGGACTTCCCAATCCTTCGGCAACGGCGAAAGATCCAGGTCCCACGCATAAACGTGGATGTGTTCCAGCGCAAGCTGCGGAACCTCGGAGACGCGTGGCCAAAGAAAAGTTTGTGCAGTCATTCGTGTCGAAGGTCGATGCCTCGCTCCTGGCAGATTTCCCGCCGGATGAAGGCTAGACCAAGGCTAGTCCAAGTTACAAATTTCAGGAAGACTACTGATCGCATCGGTAGCGAGGGATAACAATATGTCGACAATTACGGTTGCACAGTCCACGCCAGCTAAGGCTCCTTATCTTCCGGAGCACATCTTTACCGTGGATCGGAAGAAGTTCGCCGAGGATTTTAATAAGCGTCCATTCATGCTGGAGCATTCTCTCGCCAGCCATCCGGCATTCACCATGGACCGTCTGCACGACCTGCTGGAGCGCTCCCTGCCGATTCCCAATAAGGTCTATTGGAATGCGGGGAAAAAGGCCATCGGTCAACGCTGGAAAGATCGTCCGGGTCGCGATTTTTCGATTGAAGAGGCGTTTCGCCGCATTCGCGAAACCGACGCATGGATCATTATTTTCGGCGCGGACCGCGATCCTGAAATACACGCGCTACTGGAACAGGGGCTCGCCGAAATCCAAGGGATGACCGGCATTCCACTGGATCGTGAAGCTAAGAGTTCGCAAAGCATCATCTTTATCACTTCACCGCATCGCATCACCGAGTATCACATCGATAAGGAATGCAGCCTTCTGCTACAGATCCACGGGAAAAAGACGATCCATGTCTTCGATCAGAAGGACAGGGAAGTGCTGACGGAAGAGGAACTGGAGCGCTTCTGGACAGTTGACAACAATGCCGCCACATATAAACCGGATTTGCAGGGCCGCGCGACATCGTTTCTGTTGGAGCCTGGTAAAGCCGTCCATATTCCGATCAATGCGCCCCACTGGCTCGAAAACGGCGACGATATCTCCGTCTCGATCAATCAAAATTTTGAGTACAAGAATGAAAAGCTGGCAAACGTCTATCGAGCCAACTATTACGCGCGCAAGATGGGTCTTATTCCTCTGCCGCCAGGGCGCTCACTGGTGCGGGACCGGATCAAGGCACATGGCATGAGACTCCCGGTTTTTATGGCGAAACAAGCAGTTACGGTCAAAGAATCCCTGCACCGGAAGAAATAATCCGGTTTCGGATGTTCACAGATAATCCGCTATCTAGTTGTCCGTCGCCATAGGTGGCGATTGAATCCGCTCAAAGCCCTGACCTGTGCGAACAGGATCACGGACACATAGTAAGGCAGAAACAACAATCCCTTAAGGGGGATAGGACGATCACAGGCAAAGCGAAACATAAGTGTCAAATAAATGAACTGCAGGGCAGCAATCACAATAAGTAAACTTCCGGTGAGGACAAAAAAGGAAGGTGCAGCTAAACCGAACAGGAAAGATAGGACCAGCAGATAAATCAATACCATGCGGCTGGTCATTAGAAGCATGAAGGCCTCTTCCAATGCACGCCAATTGCGATCCCGCCAGGCTGTGGCTAAAAATCCTGGAATAGCCTGACGAAAAAGTTGCCAGATGCCCGAAGCCCAGCGAACCCGTTGGGGGTGGACGTCCCGAACAGTTGAAGCCTGTCGCGACCATAATCTGGCTCTTTCCTGATAGTGCACGGCGATGCCTTGTTTCCCCAAGGCAAGCGTATGTTCAGCATCTTCCACTATGGAATGGGCCAGCCATGGCACTCGGTCGACTGCGGTCCGCGCCAGGAAAAACCCGTTCCCCATCAATAAGTGAGATAGCCCTAATCTCTCACGGGAACGATAAATAAAACTGTTCTCTCCCGCCTTAGTGACCGCACTGAACTGCTGCAGCCAATTCTCATTGTCGGAAGGGGCAGAAAAGTCATAGCGACCCTGTACGGCTAAATGCCCCTGTCGAAAAGAAACATCCAGTGCCGTAAAAAATTCAGGCGCCACAACACTATCGGCATCGAGAACACATACGGCGTCCCAAACCGTACTCTGCATTAGATCAAATGCCCAGGTCAGGGCATATCCTTTCCCGCGCTTGTCTGTATTGGTGCGGATAAGTACCTCATGTGCTCCCGCTGCCGCAGCCATTTCCGCAGTATCATCTGTACAGTTGTCCGCCACCACTACGCAGCGGATATAAGGATAATTCTGCTTCAACACGCTTTCAACGGTGGCCGTCAACCCGGAGCTTTCATTATGTGCGGGGATTACTACCAGAAAGTTAGTCGTGGGTGGAAAAGAATCGGCAGATATGGAAATATGCTCATCGGCATCTTTTCGAGGAGAGGCGAAAATACCTATTAATGCAAATGCAAGCGCATAAATGGTACCTATCAGGGCGCAGATAGCAAGCACAATAGACGTAAGCCCCAATCCATGGGCTATGAAAGGTCTAATCTGGAACAGCAAATAGGTCATGAGATATCTCTTCCATATCTTACCCGGATTGCATGGATTTCGGTCATAGTATAAATCGCAGGAATTGAAGTGCAAACTAATCCGGGATATGGCCACTGGATTGTGGATTAGTTCTACCCGAACGTCACAAAGGTGGAGACAATCCGTCGAGCTTAGAATATGAATGAAAATATGAATGAGAATCTAAATGCGAAATTCATCGAAAAACTAAGACGCGCAGCCATGGAATCGCGCGGCACCGAACCGCCGCCGCCTCGCCGCCGCAGTCGCCTGCTGGGACGAATTTGGTTCGCGATCATCGCGGTAATAGTAGTTCTAACAGTCCTTACGGGCATGATCCAGAAGTGGCTCTGGATGCGGCAGCTGCACTATATACATGTCTTCTGGACCCTTTTAGGTCTTCAGTGGGGCATGTTTGGCGTGGCCTTTGTCCTCGCCTATGTATACCTATGGATCAACTTTCGCTTTGCCGGCCACGCTATCCGCGCATTATCTCGGCGCAACCCAATCGACCGGGTCGCCTTTGTCGACGCTCCGTCGAACCCGAGAAAGCTGGACATAGACATCAATTCCAGGATCTTAGCTCTGGTAATCGGCGCGGCGACTGCTTTCGTTTCTCTGCTGTTTGCTCTGGGAGTTTCGTCACAATGGGACACCTATCTCCGCTACCGCTATGGAGGACAGTTTGGATTGCTCGACCCGCTGTTCAAAAGAGACGCTGGGTTCTACCTGTTTCAGCTGCCATTCTATGAGCTCCTACAGGGTAGTCTGGCATACCTGACGATCATCGCCCTTGCGGTCGTGATAATTTCCTATGTCTCCTTCGGACTGCTGGGACTCAGTTCCGCCGGAAAGGTTACCGTTCGCGGAAATATCGCGCAGCATCTTACCGTGCTGCTTTTCATCCTGGTGGCGATCTGGGGGTGGGGCTTCTATCTGGGCCGATACGATCTGGTCTACTCAACGTTGGGAGTCGTTCACGGAGCCGGTTATACCGCAGCCCACGTCACTCGCACAGTGCTTTGGGGGATGTTGGCAGTGTCAGCGCTGGCATGTTTACTGCTTGTACTCAACTTCTTCCGTCCGCGATTGAAAGCTGTAGTAGTAGGCTTTGGCATTTACGTAGCGCTCTATTTCATAGGAATCATTGCGCTGCCGCAGTTGTTTCAAAAGTTCGTGGTGCAGCCAAGCGAATTAAGCATGGAAACCCCATATTTAAAAGATTACATTCAGTTCACTCGCAAAGCTTACGGGTTGGATGCGATCCAGGAAACGTCCTACCCGGCACTCCCCGACCTGACCTATGACGTGATCACAAGAAACCAGGACACGATCCAGAATATTCGTCTCTGGGATCCCAGACCGCTGCTACAGACCTATCAGCAAACCCAGGCGATCCGACTTTATTATCAGTTCTACAACGTCGATGTCGACCGCTACCACTTGGCGGATGGATACCACCAGGTCATGCTTTCCGCGCGCGAACTCTCTCCGAAACTGCCGGAGCAGGCGCAGACCTGGGTCAATCAATACCTGCAGTTTACGCATGGGAATGGTCTCGTGATGAGTTTTGCAACGCAAACCATTGGAGGCGGTTTCCCGAAATACCTGCTTGAGAACATTCCCCCTGAATCCAGTTATGGAGTGAATGTAACCCAGCCGGACATCTATTTTGGGGAAGCCATGCCCGGATATCGGATTGTCGCAACTCGAATCAAGGAATTCGACTATCCCAAGGGCAACCAGAATGTCTACACCAGCTATGCCGGAACGGGAGGCATTCCGCTCGACAGTGTCTGGAAAAGAATGTTGTTTGCCTGGACGCAGGAGGATGTCAACATCTTGTTTACCTCGTATCTGCGGCAGGAAAGCCGGATTCAGATATGGAGAAGCGTTCAGGAGCGCGTGTCGAAAATCGCTCCATTTCTAAGCCTCGACAAGGATCCCTATGCTGTGTTGAGCGATGGCAAGCTCTATTGGGTCCAGGATGCTTATACCACTTCAGATAAGTTTCCCTATTCCAATCCTTACTCCACAGACTCAACGGCAGAGCTGAACTATATCCGCAACTCTGTAAAGATCGTCGTCGACATGTATAACGGGACAGTTTCATTTTATGTTATGGATCCCAGCGATCCCATTATCGCTGTATATCGGCGAGCGTTTCCCGGTGTATTCAAAGATCTCAGCCAGCTATCACCTGATTTGAAGAATCATCTGAGATATCCGGAAGATCTCTTCTCCATCCAGACTCATGAGTACCAGACGTTTCATATGATCGATCCCCAGGTTTTTTATAACCGCGAAGATTTGTGGGATTCTCCGAGAGAAGAGTACGACGGAAATGTAGTTTCCATGGAGCCCTACTACATGCTGATGAAGCTTCCCGGCAGCAGCAAGCTTGAGTATCTGCTGATGACCCCTTTTACTCCGCAGAACAGGGACAACATGATCGCCTGGGTGGCTGCGCGGTGCGATTTTCCAGAATACGGGAAGATGATCTTTTACGAGCTTCCAAAGGAAAAGCTGATCTACGGGCCAAACCAGATTGAAGCGATGATCGATCAGAACACTACGATTTCTCAGCAACTGACACTATGGGACCAGAAAGGTTCACAAGTCATTCGCGGAAAGCTGGTCGTAATTCCGATTGAAAATTCGTTTCTCTATGTCGTACCGGTGTATCTGAAGGCGCAAGGCACGAATTTTCCTCAACTAAAGAGAATCATAGCAATCACAGCGGACAAGGTTGCAATGGAACCTACACTCGATGAAGCATTGGCAGATCTTTTTGGTGCGCAGCAGCCCAAAAAGGTGCAAGGCCTGGTCGCATCCACGTCACAACAACAGCCGCAGCCGCAATTAGGAGAAGCGCGAGGCCAACTGGCTGCAGCGCAAAAAGCCATGCAGCAAGGGAACTGGGAAGATTTCGGCAAAGCCATGCAGCAGCTCAGCCGATTATTGAATGCTACGAAGCAGTAATGGACCGCTTCTGGTCCTGAAACACTTCTTCGTACACTTCGATCATTTTCTCTCTCTGATAGGCAGGTGAATACTCCCGAGTTATCTCCTCCGCGCCGGCAATCAACCGGTTCCGCAGCTCGGAAGAGTTCCGCATCGTATTCATAGCTTGCGCAAGCTCCTGTACAGCTTCCGGCGGTACGAGAAGCCCGTTCTTGCCATCCGCGATAAGATCGGGAACTCCCCCAACAGCGGTCGCAATTACCGGGATCCGCAGGCAAAGAGCTTCCAGCACGGAATTCGGGGTTCCTTCAGTCAGAGAAGGCTGGACCATGCAATCGAGGAGCTGCATCCACTCTGCGCAGTGGCCTTGATATCCCGCGAAGTAAACCTTCTCGCGGATGCCGAGCTGAGATGCTTGTAGTTCCAGCGACGCTTGTTCATGGCCATCGCCGACTACAACAAAAAATAATTTGGCGTCGGCTCCTGCCGCATCGCACAGCGTACGGAATGCGGAGACCATAAATCGATGGCCTTTTTCTATGCTCAGCCTTCCAACGGATCCGAAAACGAAAGCATCCTCCAGAATGCCTATACTCCTCCTTGATACCGGCTCGCCGTCATGTTGGCGCGCGTAAGGAGGTAACATCGCATTTTTGACGACCATCGGCTTGCGCCGGTTCTGGCGTAAGCGGGCAATCTGGTCCGCTTGCTTTTGCGACACGCAGACAACGCGTTGTGCTCGCTTGAGCGCTTGCCTTTCCAGGATTTCGTAGAAGATGATGCGCTTGTTCTCCGCCGTAAATCCGCGAACAAACGCAACGTGGGGAGTGCCGGTTCTTTGTGTGGCCAGATAGCCAACTACATTCGCCTTAAATCCATGCGTGCAGAGAAGCGCTCCCTTCCTCTCCCTTAGTTCCTGCGACAAGCGATGCACCAGATCGATGCGAACTCCACCCGGAAGACAGAATGTGGGAATGTTTCTCTGCTCGGCTGCAACTAGAATTTCCGGCGTTCCACTTAGATCGTGAAAAGACCCAATCGCAATTTTGTACTCCGATCCGTGCATAGTCTCAGCATGGTGAAGGATCTGCTTTTCAGGTCCGCCAACCAGATTGCTTCCGATTAAATGCAACACGTCATAACTCATCGCTATTCATCTTTCCGGGGAGTTCGATTCCATCGTCGTACAGTCCAAACCTTGCTAAGGCTCGCATCCACTTTTCACGCGGAAAATCTTTCACTTGTTTCATTCCTCGGCGAACCAGTTCAGGTTCTTCCCATGGAATGTCATGATATGCAGACTGGAATATTTCGCTCGAAGTATCTCCCTGCCATGCCAGGGGGAATAGCGCAATCGTATCTCCACGTAGCTCAATTGACGCACTATATTGTAAGTGTCCGGTTACCATCGAGCACAGGGAAGCTACCAAATCCCGGCCTCCGCCCAGTGGCAGGGGGCATGTCTGTGTTGCCCGCGCATTCATCTCGATCAGAAATGGATCATCTGTGGCGATATCAATCATGAAGTCAAAACCGCAAAGACCGGAGAACTTCAGCCTCCCCAAAATCTTCTCTGCCGAATTAAGCATCTCGTCATTTTTAATCAGGCGGATGATAGTAGCTGGCCCTTTAGGTCTCCAGGTTTGAAGGACTTCGACGCTGAGACTGGATAATATCTCTCCCTGCCAGCATGCAACCGCAACGTTGGCATCTCGCCCCGTTACGAACGATTGGATGCTCACACTGCGCTCGTGTTGCCATAGCCAGGGCAGCACGCAATTCCAATCGCGGTCCAGGCAAGTACGTTTGGCGACGATAGCCGTTGACAATGGAGCACGCAGCATTCGATACGCCCGTATCGCGTTCTGCAAAGTGTGGACGATTCTGACCCCTTCTCCGCCAGAAGTGCCGTCCGCTTTCAACACCGCCGGTAGTCCGTGCCGCGCGACCCAATCCTCCACCTCGTCGATCGAATTGACAGTCCTCGCCTCGGGAGTCCGAATACCCTCTTCACGAACCAGAGCCATAAATTGTTCTCTGGATTCAGTGATCGCATAACCCGCCGGATCGCCCAGCGAGAATCGGATCAGCTCGCAAAGTGCCTTCGAAGCATCCTTGTCGGATTTGACTGCGCTCTCATACAAGCGATGAAGGTGCCTCATCGCAAGGTCATCACATGGAACGATAAGGTCTGGCTTCGACGTCACAATTGCTGCGCGCAGCGAACCCAGGGGAGCCAGGCCGCTATATGGGTAGCTTGCTTGGACCACGCGGGTCGATGTTGCGGGATGCCCGGATGGGCACACCACCTCTACCGCACATCCGGCGTTGCCAAAGGCAATCGCTAGACGAGCGGCAGAGAACCAGCGGCAAGATGTTACTATCAAAACCTTTCGTGCCATCGGGTGCCGTCATGCCTCAGTAGTTGGGCGCTGTGTTGCGACCATGTATCATTTGAGCACAACTGCTTTCCAAGGTTTCTGAATGTCAGCCCCTAGTCCTGAATGGGCTGGGGCTGACACCTGGCGATATTGTTTCCTTGCATTCACACAAATGATGGTGATTGGATGAGCACTGCCTTAGAAGTCGTAATCGTCGGATCCGGCCCGTATGGCCTGTCCATTGCCGCACACCTCCATGCGCGTGGTGTTCCCTCCCGCGTTTTCGGTCCACCGATGGAGGTGTGGCGCGAGCACATGCCCAAAGGCATGCTTCTCAAATCGGACGGCTTTGCCTCCAACCTTTCCGATCCTGCATCCAGCTTTACGCTGAAACGTTTTTGCGAAACGCGCGGAATTCCCTACGCCAATACCGCGTCGCCGGTGGCGGTTCAGACCTTCATCGATTACGCGCTTGCCTTTCAGGAAAAATTGGTTCCGCAGTTGGATACAAGGCAAGTCGTGCGGATTGATCGCACGACGGAACACTACGTGATTCAGTTGGCGGATGGAGAAACTGTGACCGCACGTCGCGTCGTGCTCGCGGTGGGGATCAGTCATTTCGCATACATACCGCCAAGCCTTACCGGCCTCCCCGCGGAGTTGCTGTCCCATAGTTCAGCTCACAATGATTGCTCAAGTTTTTCCGGCAGGAAGGTGACTGTCATTGGCGGAGGCGCTTCCGCAATCGATCTGGCCGCCCTGATGCACGAAAATGGCGTGGACGTATCGATTGTGGCGAGGAGGGCGTCCATTGAATTTCATAACCCGCCCCGTCCAGGAAAACGGACTCTGTTGCAGCGGGCGCGGAACCCATCCTCTGGACTTGGCCCTGGATGGAAGTCTCGCTTCTACACGGACGCACCGTGGATGTTTCGGTACTTCCCTGAAAATCTCAGACTCAACATCGTGCAAAAACATTTGGGTCCTGCGCCGGGATGGCCAATGAAGGAGCGTGTGCAAGGCAAGGTTCCAATGCTCCTCGGGCGCGACATCCTACAGGCCCAGGCCGCGAATGGAGGAGTACGCCTGTCTCTTTCCTCCAAAGATGGAAAGATTGAGGAGCACGAGACAGGGCATGTAATCGCGGCGACCGGATACAGGCCGGATGTACGCCGCTTGACCTTCCTGTCGGAAACAATTCAGAACCAGGTCCACACCGTACAAAATGCGCCGGTACTGTCTGCGGACTTCCAATCGTCGGTTCCGAGGCTTTACTTCGTGGGGATAGCGGCCGCCAACAATTTCGGACCCATGATGCGCTTCGCCTACGGCTCCGACTACACCGCACGGCGGCTCTCCAGCCATCTACAGAAGCAGGTTCAGTATTGATTTCAGCGGTCGCCAGTGGCCGCTTTCACCATGGCTGACACATTGAACGGATAAAAGCCAACCATCGAGACTGCAATTGCAAACTTCGGGGCCCCGCAAGTCCAAGCTGTCTAATCCAGCAGTAATCGGCTAACCCGAGGAACAGGTTCGCGCTCTATTTGAGCAACTGCTCATAGATGTCGGAGTTCTAATCTAGTGTTTTCGGTTTACCCGCCGACGCGCGGATATCATGCAAAGTGGCTCTTTTCTGAGGTAAGAGCCACTTTGCAATATTGATAATGTTAAGAGTTTAACCGAACAGCCGACGGCACCTGAACTGCCATTGATGAACAATGTTATGACTTGGGACAGTAGTTACGTTCCGAGGTTCCGCATGGGGGATGGATGATCACTAGAAGGACATTTTTCAACTGCGTGGCGGGCTGCGTGTTTGCCCACACTCTGCGCATACGCGGGCAGCAGTCGTTAACGGAGGCCCACAAACCGCTCGACACTCTGCCGGGCGCGGAAAAGAATCGCAAGCTGAAAGTTGTGTTCGTGGGCGCCCATGTCGATGATTGGGTTTTCTGCGTCGGAACCCTAGCGCGCTATGCGCGTGCGGGGCATGATGTCCTATGTTTCTCTTTCACGCCCGGGGATTCTCAAGGCATAGCCAATGCATATCATATGCCTCTCGATAAACTCGCTGCCTTACGGACGGAAGACGGAATGAAAGGCACTAAAATCTTCGGGGCTCGGTTGAAAGTCTTGGATCAGCACAACCAGAAGATGGTAGTCGATCCAGAGACCTACATCGAGTTTGACAAGACCTTGGCCGCCGAGAACCCGGACGTCGTCTTCGGCATGTGGCCGCTGCAGTATCATCCCGATCACCGTGCTGCAGGCAATCTTGCGTTCAACGCGTGGCTGCAGAGTGGAATGAAATTTGATTTCTTTTTCTGCGAAACTTTCCCAGGCGGCGAGGAGTCATCGCAGCAGTTCGCGCCCAATCGCTGGGTGGATATCGAATCGATTCTCGATTTGAGTCGGGAAGCGATCCTGGCCAACAGTCTGGAGGGGAAGAGCTTGTGGGCCGATTACGAGATGTGCGCAAAGTTTCGCGGCAGAGAATATGGATGCCAATATGCTGAAGCATTGGTCCGCATAATCACGGTCGGTACTGAAAAGGCGCCGGAGCACCCTGTACCGGGTTTATGGTATTCCGGGTTGAATCTCGGCAGCGACGAGTAGCCAACGCTTGGGATCTATTCTAGCAAGCAGCTGAAAACAGGTTGTAGGCTGCTGATTTTTTTCGTTTCGCTAGTTGTTCGGGTGCATTGATCGGTTGGTGCTGGCGCCAGCTTAGTTTAATAGAGCCCCAAAGCAGGTGAAATTTGAATCAATGCGAGTCGCCCGCGTCTCGCTTCTGAGACGTGGGGCGATTGCATCGAACCAACACCTGCAAATCAGATATCCAGGTTCTTCACATCCAGCGCATTATCTTCAATGAACTTTCGGCGCGCTTCCACATCTTCGCCCATCAACGTCGAAAAAATCTGCTCCGACTCGGCCAGGTCTTCCAGCTTTACCTGCAACAGCGTACGACGCTCTGGGTCCATGGTAGTTTCCCATAGCTGCGAATCGCTCATTTCACCTAGACCCTTGTAGCGTTGGACCTGGTAATCCTTGCGACCCTGGTCAATTACATACGCGAATAGCTCACGAGGGGATTGCTTTTCGACAGGGTCTTGAGGCGCTTTCGCAGAACGCTTCGTTGCCGGCTGCTTGCCAGTTGTTGGAGCTGCGATCGCTTCGTCAGCTGCTTCGCCAATTGTTTCCGCGTCTTCTGCCTCCGCCTCTTCAGCTTGTGCTTGCGCTGTTTTCTTGGCGTACTCGATGAGAAACGGCCCTTCGAGCTGGTCTTTGATCTGCGTGTACTTCGACATCATCTGCCGATATTCCGGCGAAGTCGCCATCGTCCAGTCGATGCGGCGTTCGGCCCCCTGCGCGTCAGTGAAGCGCAGCGAGAAATTCTGGTGCTCTTCGTCATAAACCGGTTCGCCGACGGCTTTGAACTGATACTTTTTCGCCAGTCCGTTCAGTGCCGCATGCAACCTCAAAATTTTCTGCGGAGGAGCATCGGGCGCGCCTTCGAAATCCGTCCGTTTCAGCAACTCCAGCTTTGCCAGCAGCGCCGTTACCTCTTCATTGCGCAGCCGCTTGTCCACTTTGTCGAAGAAGCCGAGATATTCGTTCAGATGGCCCATGAAGCGCGTGAGCGGCGCTCCTTCCAGGTGGGCGCCGCCATCGCCGTATCGCACCATCATTCCGTCGGAGGCGCGTTTCACCATCACGTTGACGAACTCGCGATCATCCTTGATGTATTGCTCAAACTTGCCCTTTTTAATGCGATAGAGCGGGGGCTGCGCAATGTATACATGCCCGCGCTTGATCAGCTCCTGCATGTGACGGAAAAAGAAGGTGAGCAGCAGTGTGCGGATATGCGACCCGTCGACGTCGGCATCCGTCATCAAGATCAGCTTGCCGTAACGCAGCTTGCTGGCGTCGAAATCGTCCTTGCCAATTCCGCAGCCCAGCGCCGTAATCATGGCGCGAATTTCCTCATGGCCCAGCATCTTGTCGTAGCGGGCCTTTTCCACGTTGAGAATTTTGCCCTTCAACGGCAGAATTGCCTGGTAGCGGCGATCACGCCCCTGCTTGGCGGTCCCGCCTGCTGATTCGCCCTCGACAAGATACAGTTCGCAGCGTTCCGGCCGGCGCTCGCTGCAGTCGGCCAGCTTGCCGGGCAGTCCGCCGCCGTCGAGCGCGCCTTTACGGCGGGTAAGATCGCGCGCCTTCCGCGCCGCTTCCCGCGCGCGGGAGGCCTCGATCGCTTTATTAATGATGCGACGCGTGATCGGCGGATTTTGTTCGAGGAACATTCCAAGCCGCTCGTTCAAAAATTGCTGCACCGTACCGCTGATGTCTGAATTCAGCTTGCCCTTGGTCTGGCCTTCAAACTGCGGCTGCGGCAGCTTCACGCTGATCACCGCCACCAGGCCTTCGCGCACGTCGTCTCCAGAAAGGTTCTCCTTCATGTCTTTGAAAAGACCCATCTGTTGTCCGGCGGCGTTGATGGTGCGTGTCAAAGCGGTGCGGAAGCCGGACAGGTGTGTTCCGCCATCCACAGTATTGATGTTGTTGGCGAAGGTGAAGACCGTCTCCGAGTAGCCATCGTTATATTGCAGCGCGATTTCCATCACCACGTTGTCGCGCTCGGCTTCCATGTAGATCGGCTTGTCGTGCAGCGTCTGCTTACCGCGGTTCAGATGCTTAATGAATTCCGCAATGCCGCCCGTGTATTTAAAGTCTGTGCGTTTTGCGTCGCCGGTCTTGGGATCGGTGGTGCGTTCGTCGGTCAACGAGATTTCCAAGCCCTTGTTCAGAAAGGCCAACTCGCGCAACCGCTGCGCCAAGGTGTCATAGTTAAATTCGGTGACGGTGAAAATCGTCTTATCGGGGAGGAAGTGAATCTTGGTGCCGCGTTTTTTGCTGGTTCCCGTCGTCTGCAGCTTGCTGATCGGGATGCCGCGCGCATATTCCTGCTCGTACGTGTGCCCATCGCGCCAGATTTCGACTTCAAATTCCTCGCTCAATCCGTTGACGCAGGAAACACCGACGCCGTGCAGTCCGCCCGAAACCTTATAGGTGGAAGCGTCGAACTTGCCCCCGGCATGCAACTTGGTCAGTACCACCTGGACAGCAGGGAACTTGTCCCCGTTGGGCAGCGTCATCTCGTCGACAGGGATGCCGCGGCCGTCGTCAACCACAGTAATTGAATTGTCAACATGGATCGTGACGTCAACCCGGGTAGCATGCCCATCCATCGCTTCATCTACGGAGTTGTCCACCACCTCATACACAAGATGGTGCAGTCCCATCTCACCGGTCGAACCGATGTACATGGCGGGCCGAAGACGCACTGCTTCCAGGCCCTCCAGCACCTTAATGTTCTCGCCAGTGTAGTTGTCGCTGGCGCGCTGCCGGCTGGCAGAGGACTGAGCCTCCAGATGTTCTGCCTCGGTCGCCAGGTGTGCGGCGGTTGCAATATCACCAGCGGGAAGGGTTACGTTCAGGTCTGCGTTAGCAACTGCTTTTTCTGCCATGGGGCTCCGGAGAAACATTAGATGAAGCGGCTCACATTTGCAGATCCCCCTTCTAAAAGAGCTTGCCGCTAGAACGGGCAAGAGATTGATTTAGAAAGGACTTATCCGTAGAGGAACACTCTATTATTTTACCACGGGAGTTGGGCAGATCGGCGGTTCTAGGAGACATCTACGCAGCCTGTTTCCAACGTGGACACGCGAGGTGTTCGTCAATCAGACCGTAAACTGGGTTCTTCGATCGGAAGATTTGGAATTTGTCCAGAATTTGGATGCATTTGAGGGAACATGCACGAGATTGCCCTCGAATGTGGCCGCATTCGCAGAATCGAGCCTTGAGGTCGGACATTCCGAAATCCGCCAGAGTCTCCGGCCAATTATCTAGAGCTTTGAACCGGGCTGCTCAAAGCTGGAGATTATCGGCAGAATCAGAATAGCGGGCCGCTTTCAACACGGTAGCCATCAAGAATGTTTGGTAATAACGTGTGATAGCGGAAAACGGATTTTTGCGACGGCGGAGGATTTTCTTCCAATCTAGACTGAATTTAGATGTGGAATTATCTCAGATACACAACGGTTGGCGGCTGCGCCTGTTGATTGAGGTAGTTGCGCATAATATGCACAACCGTGCATGTTATTAATTGATAAGCGGTTACTTCGGTAATAAAAGTGATAAATATGCCGGTATATTATTGAGAACACTGGACTTAGCCGATTTCATCAGTATACTCAAAATTGTCAAACGCTCCAAGCGTTTAATCTAAAACTCAACGTTACTAAAGGATCAATACCATGAAAATCGCCGTTCGCGCCCTCGTCCTCGGAATGCTGATCACCGGTTTCGCCGCCGACCACATGCTGGCTAACAAGACCTCCCCAGTAAGCGCCACGACGACCATGATAGCCCATGCCAGCGCAATGCCGGTTCCGTTCTGCAAATCAAATTGCTTTTAACCATCAAGTTCTACTTTGGAAATTGGTAAATAAGTTTTGCCAGATGACGATTTTCATGTTGCAGGCAGTCTCCATGTGGGATATTCTTCAATCTCACATGGAGACTGCCTATGGCTGTTTGGCTACATGTCGTAATCATTGGACTAATTGAGATTTCATTTCTCTCGGCTGCGATCTATTGTGTGCATAGAGCCCAGAAGAACAGAATTTATCCAGCGTTCTGGCAACTTCTGATTTTTCTCGTCGTATCCGACTCAATCATGGTAGCGGATGCGATGGGCAATGGGCTAGGCCTTATCAGTCATGTTCACGCCTCCTATGTGTATTCTTACACCTACTGGATTTCGTTCGGAATCCAGGCTATTTTAATCATCCGCGTTCTTCATGAAATGTTCAGGCATGCTCTGCGCTCCATGCCTGGGATGCAAAAGTTGGGTCGTCCCGTATTTTTCTGGGCCGTTGCGGTTTCCGTGATTCTTGCCACGGCATCTAGCGTGAACACTCGTGGAAATGGGATGGAGATTCTTTTGGTTTCCGTACAGGTACTTTTGCGGTCCCAAAGCGTTCTCGCACTCTGTCTGTTGACTTTTCTTGCTTTTGCCTCGCATACCTTAGGAGTATCGTTCCGCAGCCGTATTTTTGGGGTCACTTTTGGGTTTGCGGCTATGGCTCTCAATGACTTAGTCTTATCCGCTTTTGCGCAACACGTAACAAGTCTGGCCAGCACAATCGAATTGGTCCATGAGATCGTCTATCTGGCAGCCATCGCCCTCTGGGCTGGCTACTTCCTGCAACCGGAACCTGCACGCCGTCTGGTTACAATGCCTTCCACCTCCCCGCTCATACGGTGGAACGACGTCGCCCAAACCCTGGGCAATCCCGCAGGCCAGGTTGCGATCAGCTATCCACCTTCCTTTATGACCGATGTCTTCGATTTGGTGAACACTGTAATGGAACCGGCAGGTTGGCCACGCGAAGCAGTCGCTGCCAGTCCCCCGGGACCAATGGCCAGTTAAATCCGCTTCGTAGCAAAGAAAATCGGCTGACCCTTAAGGGCCAGCCGATTTTCTTTGGTCGTTCTGCTCCGGGTCACTCAGATACCGCTGAACTCGAAAACTGAACGATGTACATGCAATGAACCGATGTGGTTAGTTTATGCTTCCGACAGAACGGGATCGACGGCGACAAAGCGCCCCGCGCGTCCCCGATCAACGAAACGTACACGTCCGTCAATTTTGGCGAAAAGCGTGTCATCGCTACCTAAGCCTACATTGATGCCGGGCTTCAGCTTAGTGCCGCGCTGCCGTACAATGATCGAGCCTCCGGTGACAACCTGTCCTCCAAAAGCCTTTACACCCAGCCGCTGCGAATTCGAATCCCGACCGTTCCGGGAGCTGCCTAGTCCTTTTTTATGTGCCATATCTCAATCCTTTTCGTTGGATGCTGCCGCAGAGGAATCCCCGCCCAGCTCGTCATGCCAAAATCTAACTGGCTGCGGTAAAGCTCTGGCCGTCCACCTGGATCTCGTGAATTCGAATTTCCGTGTAAGGCTGGCGGTGACCCTGCAGCTTTTTATATTGCTTCTTGCGCTTGAAATGGAAAACCAGCACCTTCTTGGCGCGTCCCTCATTGAGGATTGTTGCCAGCACTTTCGCCGAGCCGGGCTTCGCCAGCCTATTGCCTTCCTCATTATTGCCGCCGAGTGAGGAAGCTGCGAGCACGTCGGTGAACTCGATGTTGCCGTCTTCCTGTCCGAGCTTTTCCACCTTCAAGACGTCTCCAGGCGCCACTCGGTATTGCTTCCCGCCAGTGCGAATTACTGCGTACATACATCCTCCAGCACCGATAGGAATACCCCGGTGTACGAAAAATCTGTCAACATTTCTCAGGCGGTTATTTCGAAACTCATGCTTGAACCCCACGCCAAATACACTCAGGCGGCACAGGACAGCAATTGGATATTCGATTCATGCATCTCGAATAAGACGCACATTTGCGAATCGCCTAACCTTTTAAGAATACTGGCGTTCCCCCAGGCGCGTCAACCGTTCTAAGTCCCAAAATTGGCGGAAAAGAGCGTCTTCTCCGCGGACTGGAACAGATGGACTGCCAGAATTGCAATCAAAGGTTCCAGAGGGTGCCGAAAACGGGCATGCACGGTGACGAAATAGTAAATCGACGGAACCAGCAGAAATGCCCACGCGAACAGCCATGCAGCGGGCGCATGGCGTTTCAGCGCGAGCCCGAGACCCAGCAATCCCGCAATACTGGCAAACGCAAAATTAGCTATGCGGATGGCTTCGAGATACCAGGTTTGGTCCGAAGGCACGCCGATCCAGAAGAAATACACGCGCTTGATGCAATTTCGAACGAACAGCGCGGGATCGCCGGCCACAAAGTTCCATGTCTCCCGGCCTCGCATCTGTGCATACGCCACCTCGCCCATCTGTTTGTACAGCCGAAGCTGCTTCGGTGCCTCAAAAGGATGATCGTATTCCATTAGAAAGCCGCGCGCTCCAGGTCCATTGCCCATGTAAAACTCGGCGCCAAAATTCGCCCGCATTGGAATAAAACGGTGGAAGACAATCGCATTCCGCACCACCCACGGTGAGATGCACAGCAGAAAAACGGCCGCGGAGGCCGAGGCAAACACAAGTTGCTTTCGAAAGCTGCGTGAGCCACCAAGCACCCCCCCAATCACCCAGAGTCCAACAGCGGGGAGGAATAGCAGCAGGGAAGGATTTGAGAGGGCGAGCAGCCCCCAGATAAAACCAAAAAGCAGCCATCGATGCAGAGTACGCGGGTCCTCGTACAAGTCGGCAGAAGTCTCTCCCACCCTTCGCATCCGCAGCGCGAGCACCAGGATGCAGCTAAAGAGCCATGTGCTCAGGGTCATCTCCCAGACCCAGCGCACCGAATATTGCATGGCCGCCGGATAAAGCGCCCATACCCAGGCCGACCATATTGCAACGCGCCGGTTGTAGCACCGGGCGGCAATTTCATAGGTAGTAAGCGAGGTCAATGCGGAGAAAAAGCTGTTGATCGTGAGAATCACCCACGCCGAACGGAGCGAGTACACACCGAATGCCTTAAATACCCCTGCGAGTATCAGGGGATAGAGTGGCGCGACCCAGGTGGTGGGTCCAGTGTGGCCGGAAAAAGGATCTGCGTAGCCGTAGCCTATCGCCAGCGCGCGGGCAATGCGCCCCATCTCCCAGCCAAACTGGAAATGATCTCCTGTCAGCCGAAAGCGGTACGTGTGGGCCAGCGTCATGTACAAAACACGCACCAGGAAGGCAGCCCAGAAGACAATCCAACTCGCCAGAAACGGTCGCTTGCCCACCGCGGAACTTGCGAGTTGTGAGAAATAAGTTCGCTTCACAGTTTGCAACCGCAGCCGGTAAGAATGCTGTAACTTAAAACTGTCATTCGGAAATGATGTGCGTCATTCTGGATTCTTCGGCTCCGCTCAGGGTAAACCCAGCGAGAATCCAGAGGGTAATGGCAGTCCTTCAGGGGATGAACGTACTCTGGATTTTACTCTCCGCCTGCGCCGCGTTTGCATTGGCAATTGGCGATTGCCGGGCTGTCAGGATTTGGGTACACTTATAGTTTGGATCGAACGGAGATTTGCTAATGTCTGCCGGTCAGGACGCGCAGCGTTTCGGTCTCATCCACATTCGCACAAATTTGCAATCGTCAGGATACGAATCATGGCACAAGTATGTGAAATCTGCGGCAAGAAGCCGCAATTTGGCAACAATATCTCGCACGCGCACAACGTTACCCGCCGTCGCTGGAACGTCAATCTCCAGACTGTGAAAGCCAAGATAAACACAGCGAGCAAGCGTATCCGCGTATGCACGGGATGCATCAAGTCGGGTAAAATCGTCAAAGCATAAGCAGTCCTGCTTTCGCGGACCGGCTATCGGCTTTCTCAACGAATTAATAGTATCCTCCAGCTTTTAAGTAATCGTGGCTCTCGCGGAACTGTAGTGGTTTCACCCGAAAATTTGGTGGCGTTCGCAATGCGTCCGTTGTAGGCTGTTTGTCAATCAGTCCTGCTAAGGAGCAAGCCCGATGAGCGATTCGAACCCACCTCGCAGCGACGAGTCCGTGACTTCCCAGACTCCGCGTTCTCGCAGAGATTTTTTGCGTGCCGGTGTGGCTGGAGTCGCCGGTAGCGTTGCCGCCGGTGCCGGACTTGGCTTTATCGACCCCAAACCTATGCTGGCACAAAGTTCACTCACTCCCGAAGCCGCACTCAAGGAATTGATGGACGGCAACCGCCGTTTCATCTCCGGCGACATGACATCCCACGAACGCGATCTGCAAATTCTGAAACATCACCTGGTCTCAAAGCAGGAGCCGTTTGCAGCCGTGCTCTCCTGTGCAGACTCGCGCGTGCCGGTTGAGATTATCTTCGATCAGACGTTTGGCCACATCTTTGTGACGCGGCTGGCGGGCAATATGGTGACGCCGGAGATCATCGCCAGCCTCGAATATGGCGTGGCCGTGCTCGGTACAAAAGTCATCATGGTCCTCGGCCATAGCGACTGCGGAGCCGTGAAGGCGGCAATTGCGGGGAAGCCGGTTCCCGGGGGCATCAGCGCCTTATATCCGCATCTGCAGCCTGCGGTCGACGAGGCAGGCCCTGACCCGAAGGCGGTCACCAAGGCCAATGCAAAAATCCAGGCCAATCTGCTGAGTCAGGCATCCACCGTGGTCGCCGGCGCGCTCAAGGAAGGCCAGATAAAAGTCGTCGCCGGTTATTACGACATCGGCAGCGGCGCGGTCACAGTGTTGGACTAGGCTGGATCCGAGTTATCAGTATGTCGGAAAACGAAGCATTCAGTTCTCCGCATTTTCCTGCTCGCCCGCTGGCCTGTCACAGCGTCACTGGAGATTTTCACTGCTGGAGTTTCTCTTTACCGTGTCCCGATCTCTCACATAAATTCTGTAACTCACCGGACGCATAGGATGACTCCACCAATGGATTTCATGCGATGGCGTGCGCTCAATGTCCAACCGATAATTTGCGTGTAGATAATCGTCCAATCGCGGCCATAGCTGCAGTTTTCGAAATGTGCTGGGTTCATTCATACACTTCCGATTGGTGACTATAAAAATTTTCGGAGGGTTCTTTTCGAGATCACTCCAAAATCGGTCACGGTATTCTCTCTGAACCGCACCGGAATTAGGGGCGAATAAATAACAGTCGTACAGGAACCCGGTCGCTTCTACCAGATGCATTTGATCGAGAGTATTGATACAGCCGCCGATGGTATCAATACACTGGACATGACCCGAAAGACTTTTCCCACCCAGATTGTTCAGGTCGGCTTCGAGCATTGTGCTGAATTCATAGTCCCGCCATTGATAGCTGGCGGCTTTCATTGTTGAGACCGGCGCCAGAACGAACACCCCAAATCCCAACCCGGCCAGTCCCAAAATCTTCAACATCCTGCTGGCGTACAGGACGGCCGTAAAGTCGATGCCTGCAAGCAGCAGCAGGAAAGCTTCCGATGGATATCGGTGGTAGGGGTAGTCTTTTCCTTGCGCGATCAGGGATAACAGACCGAATCCAAGGCATACCAGGAGAACTGTTCGCTCCCAGGAGAACCAATTGTTTCGAATTACTGCAACTGCAAGCCATATCAACGCGATCGACAAAATTGCAGAGGCGAAACTATGAAACGCAAAATATGACAATGGCAGTCGACCGATGCTGGCGTGATACGGTATCAACTCGCCGAGTGTATAGAGGAATGCATAAACGGCGTGCTCCCGCACCAGGAAAAGAACGACCAGCAGCAGCGGCATCAATAAACAAATTATTCCGCTAACCAGATGGATCAAAATAGGAAGCCGCGCTCTCCGTCGATGAATCGCCAGCATAAAAAGGAGAACAAATCCAAGTGGGAGAAAGGTCGGCTTGATTGTAGAAGCGAGCCCGGCGAAGACGCCGAACAGTGCCGTAGCCGGCCAGCAGTTTTTTCTGCTTGCGTAAAGCAGCGACGCGGCAGCCGCCAATAGAAGCACGCTGATGGTCAGATCCCGCTGCCCAATCTGGTCGATTCCGTCGCGGCCATGAATCAGAATAAAAAGAGCGCTGCCATAGATTCCTGCCAGCCAATCGTACGGCCATGCGATCGTTATCGCTGCAATTGTTCCTAGACCCAGCAGAGTGAAATCGAACATTCTCCAGGCCAATGAACTGCTTCCGAAAATATGCTGAGCAAGCCAATCGACGGCATACGCACCTGGCATGTTGATGTCCACGATGTCCCGATAAGGCGCCATCCCGTGAGACATCAGAAAATTCACATAGCGAATCAAACCCTCATCACCGACAAGCGGCCAATGCCACGTCGCATAAACGAAAATGCCGACGCAGATTGCGAGGACAGAAGCGAAAACAAACTTCAGCGTTGAATAAAAATTGTGAATGATGTGGAACGCCTCTACGCAATGCGGGTGAGTCACCCAATTGCTAACTAAGTTATAAGCAATTCGCTCGAGAAATGGAGCTTTTTTCCCTGCTAACAAGAGCGGAATGTATTCAATTTGCTCTAGTGGCCCCAGTGTTCTATGCTGAGCAGTCTTCCATTTCTTGACCCTTGCCTATGACTGCGAACAGCGCCCAACCACCAAACGATCAGCTTCCAAACGTTCTCCCCTCGGCCATCGACACCGCCGGGGAGCGTTTTCAGTCCAACGCCACAGCCATGCGCGCGTTGCTGGCATCGTTCGAAACCGAGCAGGCGGTCATTCGCCAGGGCGGTGGCGCGAAAGCCATCGAGTCGCAGCACAAAAAGAAGCGTCTAACCGCCCGCGAACGTCTTGAACTACTGGTCGATCCCGGTGCGGAGTTTCATGAACTCAGCATCTACGCCGCCCACGGTATGTATGGGGACTATGGCGGCGCGCCTGCCGCCGGTACCGTAACCGGAGTGGGTCGTGTGGCTGGTCGGTTGGTGATGATCATTGCGAATGACGCCACGGTAAAGGCCGGAGCGTTTTTCCCCATGACCGCCAAGAAGGTGTTGCGAGCGCAACACATCGCGATGGAAAACCACATTCCCACGCTTTATCTGGTGGACTCGTCAGGAGTCTTTCTGCCCTTGCAGGAAGATGTTTTTCCCGATCAGGATGATTTTGGCCGCGTCTTTCGCAACAACGCCGTGATGTCGGCGCGGGGTATTCCGCAGATGACGGCCATCATGGGAATGTGCGTTGCCGGAGGCGCGTATCTTCCGGTGATGACGGACCACGTTCTGATGACGGAGGGCAGCGGATTGTTTCTCGCCGGCCCTGCGCTGGTGCAGGCCGCGATCGGCCAGCAGGTTTCAGCCGAGCATCTGGGCGGCGCCGCCATGCATGCGGAGATCTCGGGCACCGTGGATTTCAAAGAGCCGAACGATCATCTCTGCATTGCACGATTGCGCTCGCTGGTTTCGCGGCTGGGTTATCGGCCAGCAGCACCGTTCAATCGCATCGCATATGACGCGGAGGAAGACTCGCCCAGATATCCAGCAGAAGACCTGCTCGGACTTCTAAACCTCGATCCAGCAAAAACAGCCACGCACAGCTACGACATGCACGCGGTTATCGCGCGCGTTGTGGATGGCTCGCGCTTCGATGAGTACAAGCCGGACTACGGCCAGACGCTGCTGTGTGGATATGCGCGCATCGGCGGTTTCGCAGTCGGGATTGTCGCCAACCAGAAAGTGCATCGAATGCAGACCAGCCAGACCGGCGAGAAGCACATGGAGTTTGGCGGAGTCATTTATCCGGAATCAGCAGACAAAGCGGCCCGTTTCATCATGGACTGCAACCAGAATCTGATTCCGCTGATTTTTCTGCATGATGTGAATGGATTTATGGTGGGTCGCGATGCGGAATGGAGCGGCATCATCCGTTCCGGCGCGAAGATGGTCTCCGCGGTTTCAAATAGCGTGGTGCCGAAGATTTCCGTTATCATCGGCGGCTCGTTCGGTGCAGGGAACTACGCGATGTGCGGCAAGGCCTACGATCCGCGGTTCATCTTCGCATGGCCGACTGCGAAGTACGCAGTAATGAGCGGAGCTTCCGCGGCCAACACTTTAGTGGAAGTTCGAATTAAGCAGTTGGAACGTGGCGGCCACCAGCTCAGCGACAGCGAAAAGAAGGAGCTATTCGACTCTACCAAAGCGACATATGACGAACAGACCGACCCGCGCTACGCAGCCGCGCGGCTGTGGGTGGACGCGATCATCGATCCGATGAAGACTCGCGACGTGCTATGGATGGCGCTCGAAGTAGCTTCGCTGAATCCCGAGGTCCCGCGCTTCAATCCAGGGATTCTGCAAACCTAGGAGTTGATCGGACATGCAGCGTCGAGAGTTTTTGCGATCTTCATTGGGCGCTTTGGCAGTTACAGCCATTGCGGGTGCCTCATGTCTCGCTTCTGAGACATGGGTTGCAAACTCGACACGGCGCATTCTGTATGTTCTGGCACAATTTTCTCAAGCAACACCAGAGGCCATGCGAAATGTCGTGGAGACGATCGGCGGCAGCAGTTTCAACGTGCTGATCCTTTCGTTTTTGCAGGCCAGCCTGGCCGGCGGAAAGCTGACACTTCTCTATAACGGGAATGAATTCTCTTCGCTGCGACCGGAAGTTCCAGCGTTGCTCGCGCGGCTGCGCTCCGGCTTCGGTGCGCGGAAGCAGGTCATGCTGTCGATCGGTGGATGGCAACAACAGCCGACGTTTGAAGCCATCCGCAGTTTCGGCGTTCCCGCGTTTGTGCGGCAGTTGATGAAGGAGGTCATCCAGCCACTGGGACTCGACGGCGTCGATCTGGATCTGGAACCGCAGACCGGTGGCCTGGATAAGTGGATGGCGGTCCATGATGCATATGGCAAAACACTTGTTGAGTTGACGAATGAGTACAAGCGCGTGCATCCGACCCATCTGGTCACTCACGCTCCGCTCTCCAGCCTCGCCGCCGAGCTGTATGCAAAACCAAAGCCCCTTCGCGGCGTGAATGGCGGTTTGCTCGCTGCTACTCGAACGACGCATGGGAACAATATCGACTGGTTGAATGTGCAGTTCTATGAAGGCGGTCTCATCGAAGGTGGCGATATCGCGGGATACTATCGCGATTCATTGGCCGGGCCTCTCATGGTAATGCAAAAGCAAACCGGCGTTGTCAGGCCCCTACATTTCTTTGCACCCTTGTTTCAGCCGCAAGCAAAGCAGCCGCTCGAATTCTGTCGGCAAACAATAGAAGCCATCGATCATCGCTGTGCCGATCTGCATGCCGGCAGGATAAACGGCGTCGCATTGTGGGATTATCGTCAGGTCGCGCCATCGATTCGCAATTGGTCTCGAGGATTGGAAGCCGCGCTCCATGCGTAGGTGCAAAAATCATGACAAACAATGAAATAAAAATTATCGAGTGTCCGCGCGATGCCTGGCAGGGTATGCCGAAATTGATTCCAGCTGACGTGAAGGCTACGTACCTTCGCGAGCTGATCGCAGCCGGATTTCAGCACATCGATGCAGTTTCGTTTGTGTCGCCCAAAGCGGTGCCGCAGATGGCGGATGCCGAGCAGGTGCTGCTCCTTCTGCAACCTCCGGAGGAAGTTGAAATCATCGGTATTGTCGTCAATGAAAAGGGTGCGGAGCGCGCCATCGCCACGGAGTTCGTACGAACGCTTGGTTTCCCATATTCAATTTCGCCGGGCTTCCTCGAACGCAATCAACATCAAACGCCGGAAGAATCACTCGACGCTCTCGACGACATCGCTGAACTGGCATATCGCGCCGGACTTGACCTGGTCGTGTACATTTCGATGGCCTTCGGCAATCCGTATGGCGACCCGTGGACTCTCGACGAAGTGGTCGAAGCCTGCGGGCTGCTCACGGACATGGGCGTCACGCAGATTTCGCTGGCAGATACCGTGGGCCTGGCCAGCCCGGACGAGGTAAGCGCGTTGATATCGGCGGTACTCGCCACAGACCTGCGCGCAGAATTTGGAGTGCATCTCCACGCGCGTCCGGATGAGGTCGAAGCTAAAGTCATGGCCGCGTATCAATCTGGCTGCCGTAGATTCGATATGGCGTTCGGCGGCCTCGGAGGCTGCCCCTTCGCACAGGATGCGCTGGTCGGAAATATCGCCACCGAGCAGGCGCTCAATTCCCTCGGCAACGCGCAAGCGCAACTCCCGCCATTGGCCCCGTTAACCGACCTGCTCTCCCTCACCCGTCAGATTGACAATGAGTTCGGTCCGACGGTTCAGTAACCGTCGTCGTTGCAAATTGCTTTAAAAAGGAGACTGCCTCAGTTATGTCGTACTACGATATAATAATTTCAATGAGCCCCGGCTCCTCAGCCCAGGATCCCAACAAGCCTCTGCATCGTGCTCTCGCGGAGTTTCGTCACCACCTGCGCACATTTCTGCTTGCCAGTGAGAATGCCGCGCATCAGGCCGGGCTGCATCCACAGCAGCATCAGTTGTTGCTGGCTGTGGCTGCTGTATCTCCGGAGGTGTGTCCTTCCATCGCATACGCGGCGGAACTGCTGGGACTAAAACACAACAGCGTGGTGGAGTTGGTCGATCGCTGCGAAAAAGAAGGGCTGCTGCAACGCACACCCGATCCAGAAGATGGCCGGCGCGTTTGTTTGTGTGTCACTTCGCGAGGCCAGAAGGTTCTTGACCGGCTATCGCATGTTCATTTGCAGGAACTCAATTTGCTGGCGCCGCACTTGATCGAAGCACTGCAAAAGGTTTTGCAAAACAAGATAAAAACGGCACACACTCTATAGCCGCAAGAAAGCATGTGAAAGTTTTTCGATGGCCGAGACGACAGTATTCAAACCGAGAACAAAAATAGCGGCGCGGCTGCTGGAACATCCATTCCTCAGCAAGTATTTTCCCCTCATCCACGAGGATCTCACCGCGACCTACGCGCGCGATCTATATAAGTGGCTTTTGATCGCGCCCATCATCGGCCTGACTACCGGCCTGGCGGTTACAGCTATTGCCATCATTATCTTGAAAAAGTTATGGCCACCGCTGTTGAATTATTTTTTGCACCACGTGTGGGCGATAGTCCCGGTGGTGACGGCTGCGTTTGCCGTTACCGGACTCATCATGCAGTTTTTGACTCCAGATCCAGATGAGCATTCCACGGAAGAGATCATCCGCTCCTATCACGAGCACCAGGGAGACATCGACATCCGCTCTTTTTTTCCGAAAATACTTGCGGCCATCACCACCGTCGGGTTCGGCGGTAGTGCAGCTCTTGAGGGGCCAAGCATCTACGGCGGCGGCGCCATCGGCTCGTGGCTCTGGGCCAAACTGCGGCGCTTCGGGCTGGAACCTCGCGATCGGCGAATCATGCTGATCAGCGGCGCGGCCGCCGGCATGGCGGCCGTGTTCCGGGCGCCGATGACGGGTCTGGTCTTTGCGCTCGAAATGCCTTATAAAGACGATCTGGCTCATGAAGCGCTCTTGCCATCGCTGATTGCATCGGTTGTCTCCTACGTGACGCTGGCGTTCTTTTTAGGGGCAACTCCGCTGTTCAATTTCGCGAGCGCCACTTCGTTCACCGGCCGCGACTTGTTATGGTGCGCTTTTCTCGGTGTTCTCATCGGCATGGCCGCCATGGCGTTTACCATCACCTTCCGCCGCGCGCGAGTTTTCATGGTGAAATGGGCCCTCCCTCACTGGCTGAAACTTACACTCGGAGGATTTCTGACCGGACTCTGCGGCCTGGTCTTTCTGGCGCTCTTCCATGGATCGCTTGTCCCGCTGGGGCCAAACTACGAAGCCGTCGGAGAAATTCTCAGTCATCATCACAGCACGTTGGAACTCATTGTTTTTGGCATCTTCAAGCTTGCCGCAACATTGTTCACGCTTGCCAGCGGCGGCGTCAGTGCAATGTTTGTTCCATTGTTCCTGACCGGGGGCAGCTTCGGCACAGCTTTCGCCCAATTGATCCACGCCCACTCGGTAGAACTTTATGCCGCAGTCGGAATGGCGTCCTTCATCGCTGCTGGCTACAAAACACCCTTGGCCGCCGTGGTTTTTGTGGCGGAAGCAACCGGAGGCCACGCCTTCATCGTGCCCGCATTGATTGGCGCTGCCGTAGCCTATGCAATCTCCGGCGAAGCATCCGCTTCCGGAGACCAGCGCCAGCATGAGGGCGTCCGGGTGGAGGAGTTGAGAAACATTTCGGTTGCCGAAGTCATGCAATCGCAGGTGATTTCTGTGATCGGCTCGTCCACTCTGCGGGAATTTGCCGATAATGTATGTGTGCATCATCGGCACAGCGCATTTCCGGTCCTCGCAGATGAGGGAGGAGAAATTCTCGGAGTAATCGCGGTCTCGGCACTCGGCCGGGTACATCCTGAAGAGTGGAAGACCAGGAAAGTCGCAGACGTGACCGACAGGCGTGTCAAAAAAGTCCTCTCCAGTTCCGACGTGATGGAAGCATTGCGGCTGCTCCTCAGCGAACGCGAGCAGCACATGCTTTTTGTGACTTCCATAGATGGAAAACTCGAAGGCGTTTTGACGAAAACAGATATCCTCTCTGCCTTGAAGTTGCGGAGTGCCCGATCCCTTCCACCAACACACCAGACGGATCCTCTGAACCCCGCCGCTGGATAGCGTCATCTGCCGGACAGGTTAGGCGATTTCAGCTGGGCACCTGTGATCTTTCAAGAGGTTGTCCATTCGAACTGAACCGGAGAAGCTGGTTGTGACGAGCAACTAGAACCTTCGGAGGGAACGAATGGACATTCATAAGAATGCCCGACTTACGCTTCGCAGTCGAGAGGCGTTAGCCAGAATGGTTGTTGAGCAGGGAGCCACGCGGAAGGCGGCTGCAGCCGCCTTCCGCGTGGGTGCCAAGACAGCCGCCAAGTGGGTTTCCCGTTTCCGGGACAGCGGTGCCGCCGGCCTGCTGGACCGCAGCTCGCGTCCGCACCGCAGTCCGCGTCGTTTATCCGAGAGCCTTTCGAGCCACGTCGTCGAACTGCGCCGGACGCACATGCCCGGTTACGAGATCGCGCGCCGTGCCAGGGTGAGTCCATCCTCGGTCAGCCGCATCCTGCGCTGCGCGCGGCTGAGCCGGTGGCGCGACCTCAACCCGCCGCCGCCCATCCAGCGCTACGAGCACCCGGCGCCTGGCGACCTCGTCCATCTCGATATCAAAGGAATGACGCGCTTCTCCGAGGTCAGCCTGCGTGGCGATGGGCGCTTGCGCGGCAAGAAGAAACATCCCGGCTTCCTGCGCTCGGCTGTCGAGTTCTTCGCCCGCCATGGCATCGGCGTACGCGCCCTGCTCACCGACAACGGCTCCAGCTACCGCTCCAGCCAGTTCCGCGCAGCCTGCCAGCAGATGCAACTCAAACACCGCCGAACACGACCCTACACGCCCCGAACCAACGGCAAGGCTGAGCGCTTCATCCAGACCGCTCTACGAGAATGGGCCTATGCAAAACACTGGACCGAATCCGAGCAAAGAGACGCTCACCTCAAACCATGGACCGACTACTACAACCTCCAAAGGCCCCATGGTAGCCTCTCCTACAAGCCGCCTATCAGCCGATCCGAGATCGGTACAACGTCTTGATCATCTACAGGCACCCCACGTCTCGCTTCTGAGACCGTGGGTTTATTGCAAAATAGATGGCGTGGAACCGCGCCTACAGCTAACATGGTGCTTTTGTAAGCTTTGTTGCTTCGGGGAGTTCAGATGCCTTATCAAACACTGTATGTCACGGAGACGGAGAAAATCGTCACCGTCACGCTCAATCGCCCTGAGCGCCGCAATGCGCTCAATCCACAACTGATCGACGAGCTCATCGCCGTCATTGACGCTCTGGCTCGACGCAGCTCCGGAGTCATGATTTTGACCGGCAGGGGATCTGCGTTTTGTGCGGGCCTGGACTTGGAACATCTCAAGTCTCTCGCCAATAAAACACCGGCGGAACATCGTGCGGACTCAGAGCGTGTTGCGCGCCTGTTTCGCAGTTTGTACGATCTGCCGCTTCCAACGATTGCCGCCGTCAATGGTCATGCGATTGCCGGCGGAATGGGACTGGCGACAATCTGTGATTTCACGCTTTCAGTTCCGGAAGCAAAATTTGGATACACCGAGGCACGTTTAGGATTCGTTCCCGCGATGGTCTCCGCATTTCTCGCTCTCCAGGTGGGTGAGAAAAAAGCACGGGACTTGTTGCTGACGGCTCGATTAATGCCGGCGGAAGAGGCAAAACAAATGGGCTTGGTGAATGAAGTGATAAATGACTCAGGTCTGCTCGTACGAGCGAGACAATTGGCACATCAGCTGTTACAAAATAGTCCAGAGTCGCTGCGGGCAACAAAGAAACTGCTTTCCGAGCACACAAAAGCGCAGCTCGACTATCAGCTTCAGGCGGCAATTGAATCGAACGCAACCGCGCGCAGCACCGCGGATTTCCTGGAAGGCATTTCTTCATTCCTCGAGAAAAGAGCGCCGGGCTGGCACGCACACACACATGGAAAAGCATAACCAAACCGCGAAACGCGGCCGTGGAGAAGGAAGTCACAAGGAAATGGGCTCACAGGATTTCCCGCAACTCCCCACAGAAGCTCCATGCCTGCAAAGCGCCATGAACCAGCCGATTGGCGAAACCATTGTCCGCGTGCGTTATGCGGAAACAGACCAGATGGGCGTGGTCTATTACGCAAATTACCTGATCTGGTTTGAAATTGGCCGGGTGGAATTATTGCGTCAGCTGGGCTTCGATTACAAACGTATGGAATCCGAAGATGATTGCTGGATTCCAGTGGTGGAAGCAAATTGCCGCTATAAGTCACCGGCCCGTTACGACGACACGTTGATCATCGAAACCGGCGTGGCATCGATCCGCGGCTCGATCCTGAAATTTCGCTACCGCATTCTGCGCGCTGTGGACAAATATCTACTGGCAGAGGGAGAGACCACGCACGTGGTAACCGACAGCAAGATGCAACGACGGCCGCTTCCAGGAAAGTATATCGAAGGGCTCAACACACTTCGAACGGATATAGACTCTTAATTCGAAGGCCCCCAAAGGCCGTCATGCGGCGACACCGCGAGGCTTCACGTTCGCCCGAATAAATTCCACGGTAGTCTCAAGCGCCGTTCCCGGACCGAAGATGGCCGCCACCCCTTGCTTTTTCAGAAAATCGATATCTTGTGTTGGAATGGTCCCGCCAAGCACAACGAGAATGTCATCGGCTCCCCGCTCCTTTAGTAACGCCATTAATCGCGGCACAATGGCATTGTGAGCGCCGGAAAGAATACTCAGTCCAATGCACTGCACGTCTTCCTGAATGGAAGCATTCACGATCATCTCCGGAGTCTGACGCAACCCGGTATAGATGACTTCCATGCCTGCATCGCGCAGCGCGCGCGCAATTACTTTAGCGCCGCGGTCATGGCCGTCCAAGCCAGGCTTCGCAACCAGAACACGGATCGGAAATTCGTGTTGCTCTTTTTCTTGGGGCTCGGTCGTCACTGGAGTTCCTCGCGATCGGCTGGCATTACGTCCAGCTGGCTTCTTCATAGGTTCCGTACACGTCGCGCAAGGCTTCGCAGATTTCACCGACCGTCGCATATGCACGCACGCAATCCACAATATACGGCATAGTGTTGGCGTCGGAGATTTTTCCCGGCGTGGCAGACGGCTCCTGCGCCGCTGCGTGGCGTAGCGCCGCCAGACGACGCGTGACCTCCTCATTCGAGCGCCGTTCGCGCAGCCGCTGGAGCTTGGCAGTCTGCGATTCGCGAACGCTCTCTCCGATGTACAAGATCGGCTGCGCCGTTTCTTCCACCGCAAAGTCGTTCACGCCGACGATGATCTTCTCTCCCGCCTCGACCGCGCGCTGATATTGGTAGCTGGATTCAGCCAGTTCCTTCTGTGGAAATCCCTGCTCAATGGCGCGCACCATGCCGCCCATCGCATCCAGCTTCTCGAAATAATCGAACGCGCCTCGTTCCATTTTCATCGTCAGGTTCTCGACGAAATATGATCCGCCCAGGGGGTCGATAGTCTGTGCCACACCGGACTCATACGCCAGGATCTGCTGTGTCCGCAGTGCGATGCGGGCAGCTTCTTCGGTCGGCAGCGCCAGCGCTTCGTCATAGGAATCCGTGTGCAGCGATTGCGTTCCGCCCAGCACCGCCGCCAGCGCCTGAATCGCCACCCGAGCGATGTTGTTCATCGGCTGCTGCGCAGTCAGCGAGACGCCCGCAGTCTGCGTGTGGAAGCGCATCAATTGCGAACGCGCCTGTTTCGCATGAAACCGCTCCGTCATCAGGCGATACCAGATTTTTCGCGAAGCACGAAACTTGGCGATCTCCTCAAAAAAATCATTATGCGAATTGAAGAAGAAACTAAGACGCGGCGCAAAATCATCCACATCCAGGCCGCGACGCAACGCCCATTCGACGTATTCCACGCCGTCGTAGATGGTGAAGGCCAACTCCTGCAGCGCCGTTGCCCCCGCCTCGCGAATGTGATAACCGGAAATGGAAATTGGATTGAATCGCGGCGTGTGCAGCGCCCCAAACTCGAACGTATCGATCACCAGCCGCATGGAAGGCGCGGGCGGATAGATGTATTCCTTCTGCGCAATGTATTCCTTCAGAATGTCATTTTGCAGCGTGCCGGAAATTTTTTTCCAGTCCGCTCCCTGCTGTTCAGCCACCACCAGGTACATCGCCCACAGCACGCTCGCCGGGGAGTTGATGGTCATCGATACCGTCGTTTTTTCCAGATCGATGCCGGAAAAAAGAATCTCCATATCCTCCAGCGAATCGATGGCCACGCCGCATTTGCCGACCTCTCCCTCGCTGTTCGCATGGTCGGAGTCGTATCCCATCAGGGTCGGCAAATCGAAGGCAACAGAAAGGCCGCTGCCGCCGTTCGCCAACAGATATTTGTAGCGTTGATTCGTCTCTTCGGGTGTGGCAAACCCGGAAAACTGCCGCATCGTCCAAAGCTTGCCGCGATAGCCCGTGGAGTGAATGCCGCGCGTATAGGGCGGCTGCCCGGGATGGCCGAGGTAGCGTTCCGTATGTTGGTCCCAGTCGGCGGGCAGGTCCGCGGGCGTGTAGAGCCGCTCCACGGGAACTCCGGAAATCGTGGTGAATCGCGCCGTGCCATCCTCATTAAGATTCGTCCCGGTGTTAGCGCCGATAGGCCGCTCCGGAAATTTCGCCAGCGTGGGACTCAGCATATCTTCCGTCCATCGCTGCTCGGCAGCGGACGCGCGCCGCACCTTGTCTGCGGGTGGCTTCACACCTTTGGGAACATCTTCGGTGGTGGTTCGCGCCATACTATGACCTCTACCTGCTGCAAGGAGGGAAGAAACTCTTCAGGATAGGGTATTGAAGTCAAGGTAGGCAATAGTGCGAACAGTGAAAGCCGCTGTAGGAGGAACGTAGGAGTTAGTCTTTCCAAGCTCCAAGCTGCTTACGCAACATCACCAACTGGCCAACATGGTAGCTGGTGTGATCGCCCGCCAGCAGCACTTCCCGCAGAATCGTCTGACCTTTTCCCCATGGAATTTTTGCGTAGATATCCACGTCTGAAGCTTGCAGTAGTTTTTCCAATCCATGCTGGTCTTTTTTCAAAGCCTTCACGGACTTGTCCCAGTCTTCCGCTGAAGCAGGCGCATCCTTTTCGGGCCAATATCCGTCAGGCCATTTTGGTGCTTCATAATCGGGATTTCTGCAAAACTCCAGCAAATCGTGAAGAGCGATCCGGATATGTTCCAGCAATTGCCATGCAGTGTGCGGCGCGCCTGCCGGTTTCTTCGCATACAGCGTTGGAGGAAAGTCCTTCACCGTGTCGTCAATGCCGGCATGGGCTTCGCCGCCGCTAAGGAATTCCAATAAGGCTTTACGAATCGTATGGTCCTGATCTGGCATAAGATCTCCCGCATCTTTTCTTCTACAGAGAATTGGATGCGTTCAATCAGGTAAGACTCGCAGGATGAACCGGCAAAACATGTAGTTCGTGGAATTTTGGCGACTCAATCGGATAGAACTTCTCACCGCTGAGGTGTTCTGTTATGCACGATTCTGGAGCCAAGTTACGTACAATAAGGCCAATGATTAAAGAAGAATCGAGCACAAGGGCAGCGGAAGAGGTACAAGCTCGGCAACTCACCATCCGCCCGCGGGTGCTTCCCTCCAATGTACTGGCTTACTTCTTGATCCTCCTTCTCCTGTTCTCCAGCTTTCCGCAATCGTCCGAGGCGTACTCCTTCCTCACCCACGAGGACATGATCGACGTCGCTTGGAAGGGCTCGATCCGCCCCTTGCTGCTGGCGCGCTTTCCGACCGCGACCGATTCGCAATTGCGCGAGGCCCTGGCCTACGTCTACGGCGGCGCGACCATTCAGGACATGGGCTATTACCCATTCGGCCATCAGCTCTTCAGCAATCTCACGCATTATGTACGGTCCGGCGAGTTTGTAAACAATCTGTTCCGCGATGCGCAAACAGTCGATGAATATGCCTTTGCGATCGGCGCGCTTTCGCATTATGTCGGCGACAATACCGGCCACCGTTACGCCACCAATCTTTCGACCCCGATAGAGTTCCCACGGTTGGGAAAGAAGTATGGCCCGGTCGTGACATATGATCAGGCGCCCCGCCCGCATGTCCGCACGGAGTTTGCCTATGATGTCGAGCAGTTGAGCCAGCACAACTTCGCTCCAGCAGGCTACTTGCATACGGTCGGCTTCGATGTTCCGCGCAGCTTGTTGGATCGGGCGTTTCTCGACACGTATGGCCTGCCTCTCCGCCGCGTGCTGGGCCGTCCTTCTCCGGCGATCGAAAGCTATCGCTCGTCGGTGAAAGGTATTTTGCCTGCTGTCGCGCGCGCAGAGGTCTTGATTCATCGCAACGATTTTCCGCGCGAACTGGACACTCCGGCCTATCATCAGTTTTCAACACACCAGCAGCAGGCCGGTTTGGATAACCAATGGAAGCGCTTTCGCCGCAAGTCAGGATTCAAGCTGCACTTCCTCGCATTTGTCATCCGCATTCTGCCGAAGGTCGGTCCTATCTCCTGCCTCGCCATTCGCGGGCCAAATGCGGAAACAAATCGTTGGTATATCGAAAGCCTGAATCGCTCCACCGATCGCTATGAAGGGTTCCTGCAACAGCTTACGAAAAATCCCAGGAAGCCTCTGGACCTCCCCGACCGCGATCTAGATACCGGCAACCGCATTCAGCCAGGCGCTTATCGGCTCACCGATCGAACCTATGCGCAGCTGCTGCAGATGCTGACAGCGCAGTCCAGCCTCGTAATCTCTGCCGAGCTGCGCCAGAACATACTGGATTATTACTCCGATCCAAATGCGCCGATCACGACAAAGAAAAACGCGAAAAACTGGAAGCGCGTTCAGACGGAGCTAACAACTTTGCGCAGCATGAAAGTTACGACAGCAAAAACTAATTCGGAAGTTGCATTTCAGGGAACATCTTCACGCAATCTCATTGACGTTGACAGCCATCTCGCCGAACAATAATTTCATGAAACAGTCTTCCGCCTCAGGTTCTAATCGGAGCGCCTTGGGGCTGCTCGTATTGCGATTATTTCTCGGCATCAACCTCTTCCTGCGACATGGCCTGGAAAAAATCACGCACTACTCGCAGATGGCCTCACATTTTCCCAATCCAATCCATATCGGCTCACATTGGAGCCTGATCTACTCCCTCATCTCAGACGCTATCTGCTCCTTGCTCCTCGTGCTCGGTCTTGGGACGCGAGTGGCTGCGTTCATTATCGCGGTAAACCTCGGCGTTGCCTTTTGCCTGGTCCACCACTATCCACTCATGAACGGCCGCGGGGAACTCATCCTCCTATACCTCGGCGGAGTTCTGGCGCTCGTGTTTACCGGCGCGGGAAACTACAGTCTGGATTGGAAATTCTGGGGACGCAGTTAAGCTGATAATATTCCGAGTTGTCGAATAACCGGCTATTAGACGGAGGACCCGAATCTTGCCTACTGAACTTTTGCCACAAAGCGTAGCTGAAGCGGAAGGACCAGCATTTTGGTTTCTCAATAACCTTTGTATCGTCAAGGCCACAACAGAATCAACGGGTGGAGCTTTTTCGATGGTGTATCAGATGGCGCCACCGGGACATGCTACGCCGTACCATCTCCATCACGTCGAGGACGAGGCATTCTATGTGCTCGACGGTGAGTTCACCTTTGTCTGCAATGGACAGAAAACTATCGTTGGCCCCGGGGGATACATATTTTTGCCTCGTGGGATTCCACATGGGATCCGGGCCAGCGGCTCTGCTCCATCCACCCTTCTGATATTGGCGATGCCCGGAACTGGATTCGTGGGGATGATGCAAGAGATGGCTAAACCGGCAGCAGAGCGAGTCTTGCCTCCGGCGACCCGGCCAGACATCGAGAAACTGACCCAGCTTTGTGCAAAATATCAGATCGACATTCTTGGGCCATTGCCTGATTGATTTACTTCCAATGCAAACTGGACACTTGTTTCAAACCCGGTTCTAGAAGGGAATATCGTCGTCGGTAATTTCGGTGGACTGCGAATAATCCTCCGCGCCGCGTTGGTCGAACGATGCAGTATTCGACTTGCTATATCCGCTGCCGCCGCTCTCGCCGCCTTCGCCGCGTCCGGAAAGCAGCGACAGATCGCCTACGATGATCTCCGTTTTATATTTCTTCTGCCCAGTCGTCTTGTCATCCCAGGAGGATGTCTGCAGGCGGCCTTCCACGTAAAGCTTGTTGCCCTTTTTCACGTAGTCGCGGACGATCTCCGCCGTGCGCTGGTAGGCCACCAGGTTGTGCCATTCGGTGCGGTCCTGCCAGTTGCCGGTTTTGTCTTTAAACCGCTCGCTGGTCGCAATGGAAAATGTGGCGACGACCACGCCGCTGGCGGTGGCCTTGATCTCGGGATCTTTGCCCACGTTGCCGAGAAGAATCACCTTGTTTACACTCTTTGCCATGTGAAACCAACTCTCCTGTTAGATATGTTTTCGCACAACGATACCAGACCAGCGCAAGAACCGCATCTTGGGCCGTGGCTCAGGACGAACTATTGGGCAGCGACAGGCACCGACACATCCGTAGTGTCCCAGCGTATGTGGAGCGTAGTCATGTCGCCGTGCGTCTCCTCAAAGCTGATGCTCATCTTCTCCTGCGGATCCGGCAGCGCCGCTTTCATCATATCGACGCGCGCCAGGTCCTGGGACTCGTCGTATTTCGTACCCCACTGCCCGGTCTGCTTATTGATAATCAGCTTCCACGTGCCTTCCGACGGCAGCGTATAAAGCGTGTAAGTGCCAGCCGGAACATTCGCAGTTCCAATCTTCAAGTTCACATCGGTCTTCAGCGTTGTGGCAGGGTTAGCGCCCGTCCTCCAGACCTTTTCGTAAGGAACCAGGCCGCCGAAAATCTTGCGTCCACGCATGGACGGTGTGTTATAGCTGATGCTGATTTGCTTGCCGCCAAGCTGGACCATTGCCTTCGCCGGAGGGCTCGGCATTGGCTTTCCTTGATGATTCTGCATCTGTGCGGAGACAGTGGGAACGAATGCCGCCGTGGCCAAAATCGTCGCTACGGTCATGATCGCCAATACCTTTGCGCGCATTTTCATTTGCATACTCCTTCGGCCTGAGCCGGTTTCCTAAGCGCACTCATTATAGTTCGAGCAAAGCTTTGTCCCACTGCTTCATCTTGTTGTGCCTGCCGGATGAACTCCGTTGCCGCCGCTGCGCTTGCAACCGGCATCTTCGGAAGTAAGGCGGACATCCGTAAAGTCGCCAGTCTCGTCGAAAGACCCGAGTCCCACTTGCCCGCAAGTGAAAGTTCTGTCAATGACTGAAAAGCGCGGCGTGTGCTCCGCGTCGACAAATACTTTAATCGACCCGGAATCGACATCGCGTTCCACTCGAATCGTGTGCCAGTTCTTATCCGGCAGCACTGGTGCTGCCTCTATGCCGGCAATGCGGCGGCGCGGGCCGCCATCGACAATGAATATGCCGTTGTGAACCGGTTGCTTCGCGCCCGGGTCGACGGACAGGTGGGCGTAATAGAAATGCAGCGAGTCGACGTAATTGAAAACAACCATTACAGAATGTTGTTGGCGCCGCACCCGAGTCTGGAAAGTGAAACTCCCAACGTTGGTCCCTTTCAGCAACGCAAACTGCACGGGACGGCGCGGCACCAGAGGCTCGCGCATCCGCAGCATGTGCAGAAAGTGCACCTGCCCTTCCGTGCCGATCGTCCAATCCTGTGGATAAGGAAACTGCCACTGGCCGAGCGTGCCCGAAGAGAAATTATCGGCAAATCGGATTGAGTGCACCGCCGGCCGCGCTCCGAAGGGAATGGCCAATACAGCCACGAATATTGCGGTCAGCAGGAAAAAAGAGAGAGCGGTTCGCTTGTTTACGGTCTGCATAGAAGCCTCAAATTACCGTTGCGTTCAGAGCCAAGCCACAAGATTCAGCGTACTGTCAAGTTCGACGACGGTTGCGTAGCCATTTGGCCACGCCGAGCACCAGAAGCATCAGGCCGAAGGGAACTCCCATCAGCGCGAACATAAAAGACAGCCAGCCGGCATTGGTGTGGGGACCATCAATCCCAAGTCCACCGAAGATCGTCTCCGTGGCAATCAGCGACAGTATTGCGGCCAGCATGATCCAGAAGCCTGCCTGTAGCAGCGCGTGCGTGCCATCGTCAACACGAGGTGCATTCTTCGCATCAGACGGACCTGGCAATGGCACGGCAAATCTTTCGGCTGAGCGCTCTGCCGGGTCTGCCGTCGGAATTTTATCGCTTACAGGCATCTCTTTTTTGGAAGGACTCAGTGCCAGCTTGCCAGCATTGCGTAGACCACCACTCCTGTGACTGAGACGTAGAGCCAGATTGGGAAGGTGAAGCGCGCGATCCGCTTATGTTGAGGGAAACGCCCACTCAGCGAAAAAAAGAAAGTAATCAGGATCATCGGCAGCACAACCACCGAAAGCAAAATGTGGCTGGTCAAAATTGTCAGATAAACCGTTCGCGCTGTGCCATGTCCAGGAAAAATCATATCGCCGTGGAGCGCGTGATTGGTGATGTAGCTGACCAGGAACAGCGACGAAAATATAAACGCCGTAATCATCGATGCCCGGTGGCGGGAAATCTCTCGTCGACGGATGAAGACGAAGCCAGTTACCAGCGCAATCGCGCTCAAACCGTTCAGCAGCGCATTTAATGCGGGCAAAAAGAGCAAGCGCCCGGCGAACTGCTGCGGCGCGGGATGGACATAGATCAGCCAGAAAAGAAACAGCACGGCGGCCGCGCTTACCAGCACGATTCCAGCGATGGGAGCGCGCGTTCCAGTGGGCCGGCTCGAAGTTGCTATCTGCATACGGTTCAATTCCCCTGCGTGTCTGTTGAGTCCTAATGTCGAACTGTGTCATCCTGAGCGGAGCGAAGGACCTCGCGTTTGGCCGGCAAACAGCAGGTTCCTCGACTTCGCTTCGCTCGGAGTGACAACTCTATTTTAGAGCCCGCTTTTAGGCCGCCGGTTTGTTTGTGCGGCGGTTGACAATGGCCCACGACCCTACAAAAACCACCGCGCAGAATCCCAGCGTGACGATCAGGTTTATCTCGGGGGAAAACGTCGTGATCTCTGCGGGGAAAAGCCCATTGCGCAGTGCGTCCACGCCATAGGTCAGCGGATTCAGAAGCATCACGATTCGCAGCCAGCCCGAAGCGCCGCTCGCCGGGAACAGCGCACCGGAGAGCAGCCACAGCGGAATCAGGATCAGATTGATGACAGCATGAAAGGCCTGCGTCGAATCCATCGGCCACGCGATGACGAACCCAAGAGCTGTCAGCGCGAATGAGGTCAGCGCGATAATTAACAAGCTGTAGAGAATGCCGAGTGGTCCAACGTGCACCCCTGCCAAAGGTGCAAACACCAGAAAGACCCAGCCTTGAATTGCCGCCAGCGTCGCACCGCCGAGCACCTTGCCAAGAACAATGGCTGAACGGCTGATAGGCGCAGCGAGCACCGACAGCAGAAATCCCTCATTCCGGTCCTGGATCAAGGACATCATGCTGAAGATGGCCGTGAACAGCACGATCATGACGATGGCGCCGGGGAAGAAGTAGCTCAAATAATGGGAGGATGTAGCGCCGCCCGAACCATTGCTTTGAAATGTCTTCGAAAAGCCGGAGCCAAGCACCAGCCAGAACAGCAGAGGCGATGCAATAACTCCTACCACGCGTGCCTTCTGGCGATAGAAACGGACCAGTTCGCGCCGCCAGAGAGAGTAAGCAGGCGTCCACAAATTGGCTGTAGCGGAATTTTTGTGGGCCGGAATTTGTGCGGGTATGGAAACGGTAGTGGCCATTACGATTGCTCCTCATTCTTGTCGAGCCAGAATCGATGCCCGGTGCGTTGGATGAAGACATCTTCGAGGCTCGGCTTGGCGACAGAGACGGACTCGATCGCGCCGGGGAAGGCCTCGACGACTTCCGTCAGGAATCGGTGTCCCTGCTCGCGCTCCACGCGGACTGCATTGCCGACGATGGTGGGTGCAACCGCGAAGCGCTCGGTGATGCGCGCGCCCAGTGCAGCCGCGGCTTCTGGATTGGGCGTTTCAAACTGCACAATGTCGCCGCCGATTTCCGCTTTCAATTCCGCCGGGCTGCCGAGTGCGACCAATTTCCCCGCGCTCAGAAAGGCCAGCCGGTCGCAGTGTTCCGCCTCTTCCATCAGGTGCGTGGTCACCAGCACGGTCACGCCCTGCTCATCGCGCAGGATGCGCAGATAGTGCCAGAGATCGAGCCGCGCGCCGGGGTCGAGCCCGGTAGAAGGCTCGTCCAGCAGCAGCACGGAAGGCGAATGGATCAGCCCCTTGGCCAGTTCAATGCGGCGTTTCTGTCCGCCGGACAAGGTTTCGGCCATGTCTTTTGCGCGATCCGTGAGGCCCACGCGGGCGAGCACTTCTTTCGAGCGCGCTTGCAGCTGCGACCCGCGCAGGCCATATAGATGTCCCTGGTGCATCAGATTTTCGGCGACCGTCAGCTTCACATCCAGGCTGCTAGCCTGAAACACAATCCCGGTCTGCTGCCGTACCCGGTTCGGCTCGGTCCTCACGTCGAAACCGGCAATGCGCGCATGGCCAGCGGTCGGAACCATCAACGTCGAAAGAATACGAAAAAGCGTCGTCTTGCCGCTGCCATTCGGGCCGAGTAGGCCAAAAATCTCTGCGCGTCCGACGCTGAAGGTGAGATCGTTCAGTGCGAGCCGAGAGCCGTAATCGTGCGTGAGCCCTTCCAGTTCGATGGGTGCATGCTCGGAAACTCCATCGGGTTTTCTCGATACCGCGGCGGAGCTGGCGATCTGTTCTATTGTTGCCACTTCGTTAACTCCTTCTTGCATTCAGCATCAGCACTGCGAGCAGCAGTGGCAAATAGATTACGCTCACCTTCAGCAAGGCGCGGGCATATAGGCGCGAGTCGCTGACGGAGCATCGGGTGATACGAGTAAATCGAATGGTGTAGACCAGATACACGATGCCCAGCAAGACAGCGGCGACCCAATAGAAACGTCCGGCGATGTGCAGGTAATAGGGAAGGAGACTGACCGGAATCATCAGAACCGCATAAACCAGAGCTTCGGTTGCGGTCGACCAGCCATCGGGCTGGACAACGGGCAGCATACGGATACCGGCCCGGCCATAATCCTCGCGATAAAGCCACGCAATCGCCATGAAATGCGGAAATTGCCAGACAAAAATAATGGCGAACAAAGCGACGGCTGGCCACTCGATACTGCCGCGGGCTGCCGTCCAGCCAATCAATGGAGGCATGGCTCCCGGAAACGCGCCGATAAATGTCGCCAGCGTGGTGTAACGCTTGAGCGGCGTGTAGATGCCTACGTACATAACCGCCGTCAGCAAGGTGAGCGTGCCCGTAATTGGATTGGTGGTCACCATCAACCACAGTGAACCGGACACAATGGTCGCCATGCCGATCAGCACGCCATAGCCGAGTCCAAGCCGCCCAGCGGCCAGCGGACGTTGCGCCGTCCGCAGCATGCGCGCATCGGTGCGCCGCTCGAAAACCTGGTTGAGCACACTCGCGCCGCAGGAGACAAGAGCCACACCCAGCAGCGTATTCCACAGCGTCGGATTGAAGGTATCGATCCGCGACTGCATGGCGCCCAGGTAGTAACCGGCCCACGCTGTCATGACAACCAGAGCGGTCACGCGTAGCTTGAAAATTGCAATCGTATCCAGCAGAAAACATCTATAGATTTCAAGGTTGCTGCGCTTCAGCAGAGATTCTCCCGATACCTGCGCCGCGGCAGATACGCCGCCGGCAACAAACCGGGACTCATCCAGCGGAACTGGATGCGGTCCGCTATGTTTTATGTCTGACGATGCTTGCGCCGCAGAACTCACAGGTCCACCTCATTCCATTTGGCGCAAGACGCGAAGGTCGGAATTGATGCCAAATACATAGAGATGCGGAGCAACGGTCTGCGGTGAAGTAACGACCTGCGGAAGGAACAAAATCTCGCCACACCTCAGGATAGCAAAACGGGCCCTCAATGAATGGGTGCCCAAGAGCCTGCCCTGAGCGAGCCGCAGGCAAGTCGAACGGGACTCGACTTTGAGACCTGGGATGATGCTGGCCCACAATCATCGTAGTGTCGGAAAAGTAGAGCGGAGCCAAACTTCCAGCATTGATTGCACGCAAGATCATTTGCTGAAACCCAGGTCTCCAAATGGAGACCTGGGGCACCCGGCTGTTGACTAGCGCAGTTGTGGACTCGCCACTGGGACGACATCGGACTCACCGGAAGCTTCAGCCGGCCGGATCACGTATTCCTCAATCAGCACGGCCACGAGTACGGCGGAAGGAACAGCTACTAAGACGCCGGCGACGCCGGCAAGGCCGCCTCCCAGCAGCAATGCGATAAATACTGCTGTGCCGGCCAGATCGACACTCGTCTTCATGATGCGCGGAGTGAGATAAGCATTTTCAACCTGGACATAAACCAGCTCGAAAATCATGACTCCCAGAACTTTGCCCCAGGAGTCGCTCGCCGCCACCAGCATAGCGATGGAAGTGGAGACAAGCGCACCTACCACAGGGACGATGTTGAAGCAGCCCATCAAAACAGCCAGGGCAAAAGCATAGCGCAGATGCATTGCGCCGAACACGATGCCGCTCAGTATTCCTAGGATCAGCATGAGCGACAACTGGCCCAGCAGCCAGCGTCCCATGCGAGCCCCAGCGCGTTGGAGTGTTTCGTCCAGCCGCTCGCGGCGAACGACCGGCACCAGCGAAAGAAACCAGTGGTAGACATTTTCGCCTTCGGCCAGGAAATAGACCGTCAGAATGATTCCGGTGATGATTTCAAAGAATTTTGCTGCCCAATTGCTGACAGATGAGACAAAGACACCAACGTGCTGGGCAGTATTCTGTTTTAGCTTCGCTTCCACGGCACTGAAATTCATGTCCCGCAGAATCGGTATTTTCTCCAATTTTTGCAGGAACGCCGGACTGCGGCCAGGCAGCGTCTGAACGAAGGACTTTACTTCTTGTACGACTGGCGGCAGAGTCAGGATTAGAAAGCCCGCAATGGCCCCGATCAGCAGGATCATGATGATCAGGATCGCGACTCCATGACCGGGATGCCATTTACGGATTTGAATCCGTTGAACGCCGCGCACTACCGGCATCAGCACGACGGCGAACAGGGCGCTCACGTAGAGCAGCACCAGCACGTCGCGCAACAGCCAAGCCAGATACAGGCAGATGGCGATGCCGAAAGTGAACAGTATGTCGCCGCGCACGCTGCGCCGGGGCGCGGGATACACGGGCGGAGTTAAGTGGCCCATCATAGCTGGTTCATCATAGCTCGCCTTGGGTGCTTTCTTTCCATCGAGTCAGGATTACCCGCACAATTTCGTCCGGATTAAATTCCGTCGTTTCGATTGTCCAATGCGCCGACTCATACAGCGGTTTTCTTCGCAGAAAACGTCCGGTAAGTTCTGTCCGCTGTTCGAGTACCGGTCTCCGCGCTGTGGCGGACTGCAATCGCAGTTGCTGCTCGCATCGGTCGATCAATACATCCAGCGGAGCTTCGAGGTAGAGCAGCAAAGTCTCAGGATCGTCGGCGAGTAGCTGCCGGTTGACTACGGTTTCGATAGCGCCGCCTCCCAGGGCCAGCACCACGCCGCTGCGCTTCAACGCGTCGGCCAGCGCATGATGCTCCAGGTCGCGAAAGCTGGATTCACCCAGCGTTTCGAAAATGGCCGCGATGGTTTTCTGCTCCGCGCGGACGATTTCTTCATCGAGATCGACAAACGTCCAGCCCAGTTCTCGCGCCAAACGCACCCCAACCGTACTCTTGCCTGCTCCCATAAATCCGGTCAAAACGATTCGTTTAGGAGAAGAAATGCGACTACCCGTTGGGGTCGGAATTATAACGGCAAACCTCCAGCAAGCTTTGCTGGATTTTAACCGAGATACGCTTTTGAAATGGAGAAGTTTTCCTGAACGGCTCCGTCAGGAATTTTTGTCGTCATTGTTTGATTCCCGGGACAGGGCGTTATGGATGTTCTCCCAAACTGCAGGACTGGGATCGTGGATGGGAAGCAGGAGTTTGGCCTGCGAGGCGATGTATTCCAGGTCTTGTACCAACGAGGAACATGTCGCGCAAGTCTTCAGGTGTGGATGTTCAATGTGGTCCGCGCCTGACTCGAAGAATTCCGGCAACTGCTGTTGGAATTCATTGCATTCCTTGGGCGTATGGCTACGATGGGACGTCATGCCTCTACCCTCCCGTCCGCGTTTTCACGCAACAAACTGCGCAGGCGCATGCGCGCTTTGTGCAGTTGAGACTTGCTGTTGCCGATGGAACACTGCAGCATTCCGGCAATTTCGTTATGCTCATAACCTTCCACGTCGTGCAGCACAAACACCATGCGGTAGCCCGGAGGCAGTTCCTCGACAGCCCGCTCCAGCGTGACGCGGTCGATGGAGCCGGAAAGCGTCAGGTCGCGCGTGCCGAAATCCTTGCGTGGCCCGTCTTCCTGGCTGGGTTCGAGAGTCTCCTCAAGCGAGACCAGCGGAAGGCCTTTTTTCCGCAGATGCATCAGTACCACGTTGACTGCCATGCGGTGCAGCCAGGTTGAAAATGCCGAGTCCCCGCGGAACGTGCTGATCTTGCGATGCAGCTGCAAGAACGCTTCCTGAGTCAGGTCTTCGGCCTCGGCAACATTGCCCAGCATGCGCAGGCAGAGTGAATACACCCGCCGCTTGTGCATGTTGTAAAGGATCTCGAAGGCGGAGCCGTCGCCCTGCTGGGCTTGGGCAATCGCGGTCAACTCCCCCGCTATAGGAGGATTTCGCCGTTGCTGCTGCTGCATCGGCCTTGCTTCCGTTGTAAGAGGCTGGACCGGGACCGTCGTCGCCCCGGCGTCGGTGGTTCGCAATGTATTCTTCATTTTTGAATCAATGCGCGTTACGCCCTTTTTGGGGAGTTTCTTTAATTGTTCCATAGACTTCAGGTAGGGTACTCCGTCCGTTAGAGGGCCAGGAGTCGGTGTGAGTTGCCCGGAGGCCACTCAACTGCCGATAAACCTGGAATACAAGCTCCGCGCCAGTCCAATGTCGGTTGTGCCGTGCACGATGGCGCGGCCATCTCCGAAAATTGTAATGCGGTGGTCGCCGCGTTCGAACCGCAGCAGCATGTCGTTACGCCGCACTGTGCCATGGGGCAGCAGTTTGCGCTCCAGCTCTACGAAATCGATGGGTCGATGATGTTCGTGGATCTGCACGGAGTTTCGTCCGCAAAGAGTAATCTGCGGGCGCGTCAGTCCGGTGAGATGCGAAAATTGCCGCAGACCGCAAACGCTGCACCCCTCGCGCGGGCGGGAAGTTTCGATTTCAGAATGCTCGTTGCTCCAAACATCGTAGGATAGTAACGTTCGCCGCATCCTGTCCTCGGCGTCAACGATCCACTTCATCGCCTCCGCGGTTTCGAGGGAGGCGGCCAGGTTCACCGCCGGGTTCAGAATGCCGCCGGTATCGCAGGTTTCTACGGTGCCCATCGGTGGCTCCGGAAAAATACAGGCCAGGCATGCGGTTTTGCCCGGCAGGATGTTCATAGTGACCGCGTACGATCCTACTGCTCCAGCATAAATCCAGGGCTTGTTCTGTTCGATCGCATAATCGTTGAGCAGGTAGCGCGTTTCAAAGTTATCGGTGGCGTCAAGCACAAGCTGCGCATCGGCAAGCAGCGCATGGATGTTGTCCGGAATAAGGTCCGCGACGTGCGAGTGAATCAGCGTCTGGCTATTGAAGCGGGCAATCCTGCGCCGCGCTGCCTCTGCCTTGGGGAGCGCTTCAGCCGCGTCTTCTTCCTCAAACAGTACCTGACGCTGGAGATTGCTCCACTCCACGTAATCGCGATCGATCAGAGTCAATGTACCGACTCCGGCGCGTGCCAGCAGGCCTGCCACCGCCGCGCCAGTAGCTCCGCAACCTACGATGGCGATGTGGGCTGCAAGCAGCTTGCGCTGACCCTCCTCGCCGATGCCGGGAAATAAAATCTGCCGCGAATAGCGTTCCTCGGCGAGCGAGAGCGGCGCATTGGCAGTTGAGGTCATGCAACTCCAGTATATGAAACATGGCTCGTTGACATCCTCCGCAGCGACCGGTTTGTCATCCTGAGCCGCAGGGGGAAGGATATTATGGTTGCCGGAAGCCGGGTATCCCGCCCGTCGCAAAGCACGAAAAATGGGCCACCCTGGACCCGGCGATTTTTGTAAATCACTTCGCTCGCATCGAAGAGCCAAGACGGGCGCCGGCCAGCTTGAGTATTCTAACCAGAGGCACCAGCATAACAATCGAGTCCATCGGGGAATTGTCCCGACCTTCAATAGAAACAGCTTCGGAACTCCAGCAGCGAGGCCGGGTTTAAATCTGTGCACCGTTGATGAGCATATTTTTTGCGGAAAATACACATCCAAAAAGCGCTTGGTAGTTGGCGACGGGCAGCATGCATCACGCTGTTCGCGCTGGGAAATCCCATTCCGATGCTGGCGCTTTCCGCACCCTCGCAGTCTGCTCGACGCCCGGTGAGCCCGACAGTTGCAGCTCAGAAGCCTCTCGCGTCGACAGACACAAAAGCGCCTTCTCCAACTGTGCTGCGATATCGCGACCTGCGAAGCTGGTATGGATTGCGCGCCCGCAATATCCGTTTTGAGGGCGTTCTCCCGGATGACCTGGCCGACCTGCAAAGTAAGCTCGCTCTGCGCCCTGGAGATAAACTCAGCGCGCAAAACATCAAGGAAAGCCTGCACCAGCTCTATGCCACCGGTCTCTATCGCGACATTCTGGCGCAGGGCCTGGAGGCGGATGGGGAAGTCACCGTGGTTTTTCGCGGTGTGCCTCAGCTATTTCTGCGCAGACTTTTTGTGCGGGGCATGAAGCAGGACCTTCTGGCGGCGCACATCCAGCGTGCCACGCGTCTGGACTTAGGAGAGCCGTTTACGACGGAAGAGCTCGACCGGGCCACCGCAAACCTGAAAGAAGCATTGGAGCGCAATGGGTATTATCAGCCGCACGTCGAGGTGAAGACGGTTTCTGCGGGACCGCAGCACCTGGTTGATGTGATCTATACCGTAGACGCCGGGAAACAGGCCACTGTCGGTACCCTAACAGTCACCGGCACCCCGGGCATTACCGTGCCTGAATTTCGCAAGGTCGCCAAGCTCAAGGAACGCTCCAAGGTCACTTCCAACACCGTGCCCAGAGCGTTAAGTAGGCTCAGGAAAAATTATCAGAAGCAGGACAGGCTGGAGGCCACGGTCCGTGCCGACGGCGAGACCTTTCAGCCTGCCTATACGCAGGTGGACTATGGTTTCGATGTGACTCGTGGCCCGGCGGTGCGAGTCGTGGTAAGCGGTGCGAAGATTTCTAGCCGGGACGTGAAGAACCTGGTGCCCGTTTATGAAGAAGGAGCGGTCGATCCGGACCTGCTGGATGAAGGCGACGACAGCCTGCGGGACCACTTCCAAAAGCAAGGTTATTTCGATGCGCATGTGACGCATGCGGTTCAGAAACCTCAGCCGGATGAAGAACTCATCACCTACCATGTCGCCCGTGGACTCCAGCATAAAGTTGCAGCAGTCAACATCACGGGCAATCGCTATTTCGACAAAGACATAATCACAGAGCGGTTGAGCGTCTCCAAGGCTGACACGCTGAACCGGCATGGAATATTCAGTCAATCGCTGCTTGAGAGCGATGTCGATGCGATCCAGGCGCTCTATAAAAGCAACGGCTTTGCGGACGTTCGAGTCACTCCAGCTGTGATCGACTCGGATGTAGTCCCGGGCGGTTCCAAAGGAAAGCTCGCCGTGGTGCGAGTGACCTATGAGATTCATGAAGGGGTGCAACAGCGAATCGGCAAAGTGCAGTTGATTGGAGCGGCGCAGATTCCAGACACCAAGCTTCTGGCGCAAATGAATACGCGTCCCGGCGAGCCGTACTCGCTGGCGACCTTGGCGGGTGACCGTCTGCAACTATTCGACGACTATTACCGGCATGGCTTCTCGCAGGTGGATTTAACCTTCGAACAGCATCCGGAAAAAGACAATTCAAATTTGATCGACATCATAGTGCGAATCCACGAAGGGAACCCGTTCTACGTCAACCGGGTCCTGATCAGCGGACTGCACTATACCAAGCCTCAAGTCGTCAATAAGCTGCTGGAGATTCATCCCGGCGATCCACTGGACCGCAACGCCATTTCGGACACGCAAAGGCGTCTCTATAATCTCGCTTTGTTCAATGAGGTGGACACCGGCATCGTAAATTCGCGCGGTGCTCAGTCGAAGAAGGATGTGCTGCTGAACCTGACTGAAGCGCAGCGCTGGACCTACGACTACGGCTTCGGGTTCGAGGTTCAGACGGGTACGCCGCAGAAAAACTGTCCCTCGGCGGCGTCGAGGATTGAGCTCGGCATTCCGGCAAGCTTTGTGTGCAATCCAAATGGAAAATTCGGCGCCAGCCCGCGCGTTTCCTTCGATGTGAGCCGCATCAATCTGCGCGGCAGAAACCAGACCATCACCTTGCAAACGGCGTATGGCACGCTGGAGCAGCTGGCGATCATGACCTTCAACGACCCCAAATTTTACGGGCACAAGACTATCGATTTTTCCATCTCCGGCGGTTTTGTTAGCAACCAGGACATTACGACGTACCAGGCTTCAAGCATCAGCGCCTCCGCGCTGTTCACTCAGCGTCCGAATAAGGCGAACACGCTTATTTATTCCATGGCTTACCGGTATGTCTATGTAAATCCAAACAGCCTGCAGGTCAGCGCGGAGCTGATTCCGCTGCTCGCGCAGCCGACGCGCGTCAGCGGACCGGGCATGACCTGGGTGCATGACACACGCGACAATCCGCTGGACGCGACCAGCGGATGGTATCTGTCCGCGCAGGAGTTTTTTGCGTGGTCCGGGCTGGCTTCGCAGGCCAACTTTAACCGCATGGATGCGCAGGAATCGAATTATTACAGGCTCAACAAACACAACTGGATTCTGGCCCGCAGCACCCGCATCGGCCTGGAAAATACCTACGGCAATCCGTCTTACAATCTGATTCCATTGCCGGAGCGCCTGTATGCGGGCGGCGCGACTTCGCATCGGGGATTCTCTGTCAATGCTGCCGGGCCACGCGACTTGCAGACGGGTTTCCCGGTAGGCGGTTCCGGGGCGTTTGTGAACAGTACGGAGCTGCGATTTCCTCCCGTTCCGCTGCCGCTGATCGGGAACAACCTGGGGTTCGCGCTCTTTGAAGATTTCGGAAATGTCTATCAGAATGCGTCGGACATGTTTCCCGCGCTGCTCCGTTTTCATCAGCCCAACGTGAAGACGTGCTACAACCTCGTCGGGCCGGAAGGGACCTGCAACTTCAATTACGACTCGCAGGCTGCCGGCCTGGGCCTGCGGTATAAAACTCCCGTCGGGCCGATTCGCGTGGATTTCAGTTATAACCTGAATCCGACTGTCTATCCCGTGGTCAGCGATCCGGCATATATGCATGCCATCCTTAACTACAACGGCCAGCCGCCATACGTCGGCAATTCTGGCCACTTCAACTTCTTCTTCAGCATCGGGCAATCGTTTTGATGACCGCCAGCGACAAATCGCGAAACAGTCGACCGAACGCGCTTTATAAACTCGGGCGAAAAATTACGTTTGCGTTGCTGATTTTTATTGCGGCTATCCCGTGGGCCTCGCGCGCATACGCGGCATCGAACTGGCAGAATTCGCCAGCTACAGCCGGGGGAGCCAGCCAGAAGGCGGCCGCCGATGCGCAGCGCTCGGTTATTCTCGACCGTGTCGTGGCCGTTGTCGGCGACCAGGCCATTCTGGCCAGCGACGTAGATCAGGAACTGCGCTTTGCCGCCTTCCAGCCGGCGGCGGAGCCGGCCGCGGATAACACGCCGCAACGCGCGCTCGACCGCGTGATCGAGCGCATGTTGATCGATCAGCAGCGCGCGCTCCAACCCGGCATCGCCGACATTTCGCGGAAAGAAGTCGAGCAGTCATTGACGGACCTGCGGAGGTTGATCCCCGCCTGCGCCGAGTATCACTGCAACACAGATGCCGGATGGAATGCATTCATGACGGCGCATGGTTTTACACAGTCCCAGGTCGAAGATCGCATTCGCGAACGGCTGGCAATCGTCAAGTTTATCGATTTACGTTTCGGCGTCGCAGCTCGCATTCCGAATGTCGAGGTGCAGAAATATTACGATCAGGTGCTGAAGCCAAAGCTGGAACGCGGCAAAGCGGCTGTGCCGGCTTTCACGGCAGTCGCTCCGCGCATCCGGGAAATCCTCCGCCAGCAGCAGGTCAGCACCATGGTTGACCAATGGCTCCAAAGCCTGCGCGGTGAGGAGCACACGCGCATTCTCGATTCTGCCTACGGCGATGGAGAAAGCGGCCAATGACTGCCACAGGCGCTTTCCAGCAATCGCACAGCCTGCGGTGGCGGCATGCCGCGTATGCGGCCGCAGTGCTATTGGCATTGACGATTGCTGTATGCGCAGGGCTCGCCTGGTATGCATCGACGCCGCAGTTTTCCGCGCGCGTCCATCGGATGCTGGTGGCTACGCTTGAGCAGGCTACAGGCGGAAGGGTGGAGATCCGCTCCTTCGAGTGGAGCGTTCGACATTTGGCCATCGAAGTCGATGACCTCACCATTCACGGCAAAGAGCCGCCCGATCAGGCTCCCTATTTTCATGTTGACCATCTCAGGCTGCGCGCCAAAATTATTTCTTTTTTTACTCCGAAGATATCTCTCGCCAGCCTGGATGCCGAGAAGCCCACATATCATCTGATCCTGTACCCGGATGGGACGACCAACCAGCCCCAGCCCCGTGTGGCCAGCAAGGAGCCGCTACCGCAAACTTTGCTGCATCTCGCGATCGACCATACCCGCGTCCAGAATGGGCTGATCCTGTTGAATAACCGCGCCGTCCCGTGGGAGATGGCCTCCGGTCCACTCCAGTTGACGATGCAGTATGTCAGCGGCCGCTCTGAATATCAGGTGGAGCTGGAGACAAAAAACATCACGTTCAGGTTGAAGAATGCGACCGAGGCCCATTCGCAATTGAAAGCACGCGTCAACCTGACCCGGGATGCAGTCGCTCTCGAAAGCCTTGATTTGAAAACCGGCGGCTCACGACTGCTGGCGACGGGACAGTTTCAGAATTTCTCTCATCCCCGCTGGCAGATGTTCATCCACGGTTCGATTGATGCCCGCGAGGTGGGCGCAATCACAGGCGAAGACGAATTGCGCGATGGCGCAGCGCAGCTGGACATCCATGCGCACGGCGAACCTGGCCAGGGAAATGACGGGAGCGCAATTTTTCAGGTTACCGGCCACGTCGACCTGCGTTCTGCCGAGTGGGAGTCTTCCTGGCTGCGCCTTCGCAATGTGGAACTGCACACCAACCTTATTGTCGACAACGATCAATGCTCGCTGACGGGATTTTCTTCCGTTCTCGATGATGGGGGGAGGATCGGCGGAAGTCTGGTGATGAAGCACTGTGTCGGCCCTTCCGCGCCGGTTGTTTCGCCCGTAGCCTCGAGCGCAAGGCGTACCCTCTCGAATTCTCAGGCATCAAGCCGTGGGAGAATTCGAGTGCGCGAGCTGCTGGAACGTCTCCACAGAAAACACATCTCACGCGACAAGACGCAAGCAGCGCCAGGAAGGGTCTACCAGCCGCTCGAAGCGGACATGCAAGCGCAGGTTTCCGGCGTCACGCTGCCATTGATCCTCGCTGCGGTTGCTCCCAGGCAAGACTGGAATATCGGGTTCACCACCGCTACTTCGGGCGAAGTGACAGCGCGCTGGACCGGCGATGGAAACGGCCTGGATGTTCACGGAAACCTGACCATGCGCGCGCCGCGTCGGCTGATGGGCCTGGTGCCTGTGACAGGAAACGCCCATGCCGACTATCTTGGAGACCATCACCACCTCGTCATCGAACAGGCGGACGAGACGACGCCCGGAACCAAGGTGCATGCCGCCGGGTTGCTTACCCTCTACACGAAAGACCTGAACAGCGCGCTGAAGCTGGATGTCGTGGGCCGCGACCTTGGAGAATTCGATCAGCTGCTGACGATGCTCGATCTGCGGGCGACGTCCAAAGGACAGCCTCACGCGCTGCCGTTGAAACTCCTGGGGAGCGCGGACTTTCACGGGGACATCCATGGCTCCTTTTTCGCGCTGGAGGCAATGGGACATCTGGATTCACAACGCTTCGAAATGATCGTTGCGCGGGCCGTCCCGCCAGGCAAGCCGAACGACGCCGCGCCGCCAGTCCATGTGCTGACGTGGGACCAGTTTCATACAGAGCTGTCCTACACTCCCTCCCAGCTGATTGTCCGCAACGCCGAACTGGTGCGCGGCGATACTGCGATTCACACCTCTTTCGATTTGTTGCCGGATCGAAAGACTCCCGACACCTACACCTACGACAAGCGAACCCATATCATCGGGTCGATGCAGACGACCAATGCCTCGATTGCCGACTTGCAGTCAGTCCTGGGGAGTTCCTACCCGGCATCGGGAGAGCTGACGGCTAACGCGCAAGTTACTGGTGTCGTCGACAATCTGGAGGGTGCCGGACATATCGCGCTGACGCATGGAGTCATCGATGGTCAAGGAATTTCAAACGCGTCCGTGCAAATGTTGGCGCACGGACATGTGTTCGACGCAACCCACATGCAGCTTGCCGCGGCCAGCGGTACGGCTGCGGGACAGCTCACGTATGACTACGAAACCGGCGCTCTACAAGGTGAACTGACAGGGCGACACTTTGCGTTGGAGCAAGTGGCTGCGCTGAAAACGCAGCGCCTGCCGGTCGGCGGCGCGCTCGGTTTCCACGTGCAGGCGGCTGGCACAACAGCGTCCCCGATTGCGACCGGCGCGATGCAAATTGAAAACCTGACGCTGGACCATCAAACCATGGGCCGCCTTCATGCGGAGGCGACTCTCCAGCACGGAATTCTTTCGCTCACCTCGCGCGCCGATCTTCTCGACACACATCTCGATGCGGCAGGACAGGTTCAGCTCAGTGGAAACTTTCCATCGCAAGCGCGCCTTACGTTCGCTGGCCTCAATGTCGATCCACTGCTCCGCATGATGACGTCTTCCGGCGTTAACGCGACAACTTCGCTGGAAGGCGGGATCACGATGTCGGGCCCGCTGAAACAGCTCTCCGCGATTCGTGCGGATGCGAACCTGAAGGCCTTCACCGCAACCATCAATCACCGACAGATTCATTCCAGGGGACCGGTTGAAGTATCTCTGCGAGATGGAAAAGTGCAGCTCAAGCAGGTACAAATTCAAGGCAAGGACATAGACCTGCTTGCTGATGGAATGGTCGATCTTCTGGACCATGATCGCCTGCGCTTACACTCTGAAGGTTCTATCAATACCGGCCTCGCTGCAGCCATCAATCCAAACCTTCAATCCACCGGCCAGATTCAATTTGTAGTGAATGCTCGCGGCACGGCGCAGCAGCCGGATCTGCGCGGGCGCGCCCAGGTGAGTCATGTGAACGTCCACATGCTCAACGTGACGAATGGCCTGACAGACATGAACGGCGAAATGCTCTTCGATCAGGACCGTCTCGTCGTGCAGCAGTTGAAGGGATCGTCCGGCGGCGGCGAACTGCAGATGAACGGCTTTGTCGGCTATCGAAACGGCATTTTTGTCGATCTGACGGCGACCACGAAAGACGTCCGCATCCGCTATCCCAAAGGAGTGTCCAGCTCAGCGGACGCCAAGTTGCGGCTTCTCGGAACCTCCGACAGTCTGTTGCTGAGCGGCAACGTGAAGATGACGCGTTTTGGAATTGGAAGCAGCGTCGATCTTGCTTCTCTGGCCGGCAGCGGATCGGGCGTTTCTGCTCCTGTCGATCCATCCTCGCCGCTTAATCGCATCCGGCTGGACGTTCACGTCACCTCCGCTCCGGAGCTTGGATTTCAGAACTCCTTTGCGTCGCTTGCCGGAGACATCAACCTGCGCGTCCGCGGGACTCTCGAAAATCCTTCAGTGCTCGGGCGCATCGATATTTCGCAAGGCTCCGCGTCGTTTGCCGGGACCACGTACCGCTTGCAGCAGGGCGATGTTGTTTTTTCCAACCCGGTGACAATCTCGCCGCAGATCGACCTTGAGGCCTCAGCCAGGGTACAGAATTACGACATCATCATCAGTCTGCATGGACCGCCCAGCAAGCTGGATATTTCCTACCGTTCGGAGCCGCCGCTGACGCAAGCCGATGTGCTGGCGCTGCTGGCCCTGGGGCGCACGAACGAACAGGCGACTATGTATGGAGAACAGCAGCAGGCAGGCGCAAACCTGACTTCAGAAGCATTGCTCGGCGGCGCGCTCAACGCGGCTGTTAGTAGCCGCGTGCAAAAGCTGTTCGGCGTAGGCAGCGTGCGGGTCGATCCCAATTTTGTCGGGACCCTGGGCGAGTCGACCGCTCGCGTGACAGTTGAGGAACAGGTAGGCCGCAGCCTGACATTGACCTTCGCCACCAACGTCAACACCACCGCGCAGCAATTGATCCAGGCTCAATATGACTTGAGCCGCAACGTGTCGGTTATTGCCGTTCGCGACGAAGCCAACGTGTTCAGCATGTATCTGCAGATTCGAGCCAAGCATAAATAGAGAAAATTCATGTTGGCGCGGTCGGATAGTAAGCGGAGTCATTCTGAACACAGCGCAGTGGAGTGAAGAATCCAGAGAATATTCGCCTGGACTGTGCTGCCATTACTCTCTGGATTCTTCTCTGCGTTCAGAATGATGGACATCATTTTTGCTATACAGGATCTTGCGGTTTCCGGCCAGCCACGAGGTCCTTCGCTAAGCTCAGGATGACAACTGTATGCCCCGATGGTATTAACCCAGCAAGCACAATTCATGCTTTTTCCTTGACCGTATCCCGCGGCTGTTTGATAGTGCTTGGCAGGTGGAAAAAAGAATGACTGAAGCAAACCGGAGCACGATTGTCGCCAGCGCTCTTGTGGCCCTGGGACTCATCCTTGGCGGATGGCTCCTCGGTAGCCAGATCAAGGATGTCCGGCTGGCCGACCGCTATGTTTCCGTGCGTGGCCTGGCCGAGCGGACGGTGAAGGCGGACCTAGCGATCTGGCCCCTGTCTTTTCGCGAGGCGGGCAACGATCTAAAGGACACCTACGCGAAGAGTGAGCAGGACAGCGAGGCGGTTCTCCAATTTTTGGCAGCGCAGGGCGTTGCGAAAACCGACATCACTCTCGGCCAGCCAAGCGTGACCGACACCCAGGCCAACGATTACGGAGGTGCCCGCGCTCCCAACCGCTACATTGTGCAGCAGTCGGTCACGGTGCGTTCGCAGGATGTCAACAAGGTGGCTGCGGCAGTGCAAAAGACCAGCGCGCTGATTGCCGGCGGCGTCGTATTGGGAGGCGGACCGCAATATGGCTCGCAAAACAGCGTCAGCTATGTATATACGGGGCTCAACTTCATCAAGCCGGAGATGATTACCGAGGCCACACGCAGCGCACGAACGGCAGCGGAACGGTTTGCGGCTGACTCCGGCAGCAAAGTCGGAACCATCCGCCAGGCTTCGCAAGGGCTGTTTTCCATCTCGTCCGCCGATGCGGCTTCAACGGGAGAGGGAAACTTCTCCGGGGGCGGCCAATCCAATTCAAGTATTCTGCAGACAGTTCGGGTTGTGACCACCATTCAATACTATTTGCAGCAGTGAACCAGGCAGCCGTTTACCGGCTTATCGAGGTTATTTTGTCCGACCTGCATCTAGTCTCTTTGCAACGCCGTTTATCTATCGTATGATTCCGGCGAGGCGTGCGCCTTTACTTGGAAGTCGTCGAAGCGGATCTTTGTACGCTTTTCCGCGAAATGGGAAGCTGGTTTTAACGGATGGAGCAGTTGGTTGCACGAGGAGATGAGGGTTATGCGAACGAAGAATGTTGTACCCAGATTGCTGATTGCGCTGTTTCTTGGAGCAGGACTGGTGGGAGCACCCGTCCTGGTGGGTTCCTCCGCCTGTATGTTTGCCGCCGATAACGGCAGCTCGGATGCCCAACTTACGGCTGCGGTTCAAAAGCGGCTGGACAACAAAAATTTCAAAGACATCACCGTGCGGGTCGACAGCGCCACAGCCACGCTTTCCGGGCAAGTCGATCTTTATGCGTTCAAAGCGGACGCAATCAAAAGGGCGAAGAAAACTCGCGGTGTCAAAGATGTTCGAGACAACATCGCAGTCGCCGGACCTACGATTCCGGATGACGTTCTGCAAAGAAAGCTGTTGAGCCGGATCGAGGTCGATCGCGTCGGCTTCGGGCAGGTATTCGATGCTATCTCGGTCGGGGTGCGGAATGGTGTGGTGACATTGGGCGGTCACGCCGTGGGGCCGGTCGCACAACAGTCCGCTGTCTCGCTGACGGGGTATACGCCCGGCGTGAAGGATGTGATCAATCAGATCAGTGTCGATCCGGTCTCGCCCATGGATGATGGCATCCGCGTTCGCGTGTACCGCGCGATCTATGGATTTCCGGCGCTGCGGCGTTACGCCATTGTTCCCTCCCGCCCGATTCGCATCTCCGTTCAAAACGGCAGGGTGACTCTGTATGGCATCGTTGACAATGAAATGGACAAGCAGCTGGCATACACGCGCGCGATGCAGGTCCCGAATGTCTTCCAGGTGACCAACGATCTGGTCGTCGGCAATCAGGCGAACGAGCCAAATAAATCCAAGTAGCCAACGCTTAGGCTATTTGTGCGTTGGTAGTTGGTAATAGAGTGCGAAACTCACGCTTGTCGTCCTGAGCCGTAGGCGAAGGATCTTGTGGTTAGTTGGAACCACAAGATCCCTCACTTCGCTATAAGTTGTTCAGGATGGCCTAAAATGTAATGTCTTTTCGGCCCATCGGCGGGTGCGCCACGTCTCGTTTTTTGAGACGCCAGTCTACTGAACATGGGATTCTGGGCGTTCGACTATACAAGCTTCCGGCTCGCCGCCCCAACTAATGCGCCGCAGTAACGGCCCCTTTGCGCCCGACTGTTTTCCGCAGCGCGAACGCCACTGGAAGGCAGGCGAAGGATGCCAGCGCCAGGTATCGGAAGTCATCCATGTAGGACAGCAAGCTTGCCTGTTGGCTGAGCGATTGGTAGATCTTGCCCAGCGCCCCGGCGCCGGCCATTGCCGGGCCAATTTGCGTGCCGAGCGCGTTGACACTCTGGCCCAGTTGCTGCTGATACATCCTGCCGCCCGGAGTCAGGTTCTGTACCAGGTTTGCCTGGTGTACCTGCTGATGACGGGTGAGCAGTGTGTTTGTGATGGAAATGCCCAGGCTGGCGCCCACGTTGCGCAGCAGGTTGTAGAGGCCGGAAGCATTGCCGATTTCCTCATTTGTCAAAAAGGCCATCGTTGTCGTGGAAAGTGGAACGAAAACCATTCCCGAACCGAACCCGCTGAGGATAATGGGCCAGATGAATGTCCATGGAGAAATCGCCAGCGTGACCTCCCCGAACCAAAGTCCGCAGAAACCGAAGACCAGGAATCCTCCGCCAATGAGCCAGCGGTTGTCCACCTTGGCCGTAAGGATGCCGATGATAGGCATGGCAATGACGGCCCCTAGACCGCGCGGACTGACAGCTATCCCGGCGTTGTAGGCAGTGTAGCCGAGCAGCTCCTGATAGAAGAGCGGCAGCAGGGTGACCAGGCCGTAAATACAGCCGCCGAACAGGGCAATCAGAATGCATCCTAGCGTGAAGTTTCGATGTCGAAAGATACGCAGATCGACCAGCGGTCGCTTCTGCATGAACATGCGGGCAATGAAGGCAACCAGGCTGATGATGAGAATCGCCGTGGCCCAGCGAATCCAGGTGGCCCCGAACCAGTCGTCTTCCTGACCCTTGTCGAGGATGATCTGCAGGCAGCCGAGCCAGGTGGCCAGCAGGCCCAATCCGATGCCGTCCAGCTTTCCCGGTCGCGCGTTGCGGATGTAATCCGGGTCGAAGACAAAGCGCGAAATCATAATGAATGCCAGGATGCCGACCGGGATGTTGATGTAAAACGCCCAGCGCCAGGAGTACGCGTCCGTGAGGTAGCCGCCAAGCGTAGGGCCGAGGATTGGGGCCACGACGACCCCGAGGCCGAACAATGCCATGGCCTGCCCGCGTTTTTCCTCGGGGAAAGTTTCCAGCAAAATCGACTGCGACATGGGCTGCAGCGCCCCGCCGCCCGCGCCCTGAATCGCGCGGGCGATCAGGATCATGCCCAGGCTAGTGGCGGCGCCGCACATGAATGAACTGACGGTGAAGATGACGATGCAGGTGAGCAGGAACTTCTTGCGTCCGAAGCGCTGTGCACACCATCCGCTGATCGGCAGCACGATGGCATTGCACACAAGGTAGCTGGTCAGCACCCAGGTCGCTTCGTTGTTGCTCGCTCCAAGGCTGCCGGCAATATAGGGCAGCGCCACCGACGCGATCGAGGTGTCGAGCACCTCCATGAACGTCGGCAGGATGACTGCCAGCGCGACCATCCATGGATTTACGTGGTGCGGATTGCTGGCAGTAAAAGTCTGCGCTTGCGCGGCCATCGAATTCAATTTCCCTTGCGTGCTTCTAGTTTTGTCGACATCCTGCAACAACGAAGAAATCTGCCGTTCTGAGCAACGCGAAGGACCTCGCGGTCTGGCCGGCAAAACGAAGGATCCTTCGCTTCACTTCGTTGCGCTCAGGACGACAACATACAGAGTGTGATAACTCATTGCCGCGCGTCACAAAATTAGTGTATTGGCGATTCGAGAACAAACCACACTCGCCTTAGATGCTACAGCGCATCGGATCGGACCAACGAAATCCGCGGCTAAACCGGGAACGCATTTCGCACGGTTTCCCTGGAATATAGCGGGCGCTCATTTCGACCGCGTCAGTCTGCGTGTAAATTTTCAAGTACCCTCTTATTTGAGAGAGTAGAAATTATTCCACTAACCTTCAATCCTCCAGAAAAAGTTAAACGTGCATCCTTCAGGACGATCGAAAAGATGACCGGCAGGCTGCGAACCACCCTTGAAATGATCAAGTGGGAGCACTCGATCTTTGCGCTGCCATTTGCGCTGACGGGCGCGATGCTGGCGGCGCACGGCCTGCCGCCGTGGCGCGTCCTGTTCTGGATCGTTGTCTGCATGATTGCAGCGCGCTCCGCGGCAATGGCCTTCAATCGCTGGGCAGATGCTGAAATCGACCGCGCGAATCCCCGCACTGCGGGCCGGGCGATCCCTGCCGGATTATTGAGCCGGCAATTTACGGCGGGATTTACGATCGTGTCGGCGGCAATTTTTGTGCTGGGGGCGAGCCGTCTCAATCGGCTTACGCTGATTCTTTCGCCGCTGGCGCTGGCGATTGTATTTTTTTATTCTTACGCGAAGCGTTTCACCCGCTGGTCGCACCTGGTGCTGGGTCTTGCGCTGGGAATCGCGCCTTCAGCAGCATGGATCGCGGTGCGCGGCTCGCTCGATCCGCGCATTCTGGTTTTGACGGGCGCAGTGCTTTTCTGGGTGGCCGGGTTCGACGTCCTCTATGCCTGTCAGGATTATGAGCATGATCTGCAGGCGGGATTGCATAGCATTCCACAGTCCTTTGGACTGGACGCGGCATTTTGGATGGCGCGTATCATGCATCTGGCGATGATCGGGTTGCTGGTGGCCCTGATCGTATTGTTTCATCTGGGCTGGATCACCATGTTTGGAGTCCTCGTGGTTGCCGCCATGTTGGTCTATGAGCACACCCTGGTTTCTCCCCGCAATCTGACGCGGCTGAACGCGGCCTTCTTCACGATGAACGGGATAATTTCCTTCGTTTTCTTTCTGGCGGTGGCGGCTGACCTGCTGCACCAGCGAGGCTAGATCATCCAACGCAGAAATGCCCCAGAGAAAGCCAGCTTCTCTGAGGCATCTTCCACCAACATGTTTCATCCAGCCGCTGACGTTTGTCGAGGCCGGTCTTCAACTAGGCTGTTCGATCGGATGCGTCGTTCATGCGATGCTGATCCTTGATCGCATCGATTTTATCGTTTACGCGGTCCTTTACGTTCTGTGTCTTATGCGAGATGTCCTCGCGTGTGTTGTGGGCCTGATCTTCCGAGTTCTTGTTGGCGGCGTCCTTCACATTGCCCCACGTTTCCTTGGCCGCGCCCTTTACCTGATCAGCTACGCCGCGGTTCGCCATGTCCTGATTGCCCACTGCTTCGCCAACGCCCTGTTTTACCTTGCCTGTTACCTGATCGACTTTTCCGGAAACCTGATCTTTATTCATGGGGGTTACTCCCTTCCAGCTTTGGTGTCGATTCCCGTGTGGATTGGAATCGACAAATGAGTGGTTGAGTGGGGTATCTCACAAGATTCGTCAGAAACCCCACCTGAGACCGGCCAGTTTAAAGTACTGTTCGCCGGCCGCCGATGATGGCGAAGATAAGGACCACAACAGCGATGACCAGGAGAATGTGAATGTACGCGCCTAACACATGGAAGCCGATGAATCCAAGCAGCCACAAGATCAGAAGAATTACGAAAATGGTCCACAACATTGTTTGGTCTCCTTAGCAGTCGAAGCCTTGTACCTGTGATAAGTTGCGCGTAAGGCAGGAGAAGGTTGCCGCCGATAGACATTTTTTCCATATTTGCCACTTTGGGCGAGGTCGCATGAAAGTCGCAATCCAGGGAGAACTCGGTTCTTTCAGTCACGAAGCTGCCCTATCGCTTGTTCAGGAGGCATTCATGGTGCCTTGCATGGCCGCAGCGGACGTTCTCCGGGCGCTCGACAGCTCCCAGGTGGAGGCCGCCGTGATTCCGGTCGAAAACAGTCTGGCGGGCTCCGTCATCGACTTCTACGACCTGTTCTTTGAGCATGAATTCGCGATTGAACGCGAACTGCAAATGCGAATCCGCCACAATCTGATCGCCGCGCCGGGAACCACGCTGGACACCCTGCGCCGGGTGCTGTCTCACCCCGTGGCGCTGGCGCAATGCAAGGAATTTTTTGCCGCACATCCCCATCTGAAGGCAACCAGCTTTTATGACACCGCAGGCAGCGTCCAGCACGTTATGAAGGAAAGGAATCCGGAGCTTGCGGCCATCGCCAGCAAACAGGCCGCCGTGCAATATGGGGCGGAAATCCTGCGGGCAGGCATCGAGGATCACGCCGAGAGTTACACGCGCTTCTGGCTGATTCGCAGGCGCGGTTGCGTTCCTCCCGAACCATCGCCCTCAAAACTGTCCCTGGTCTTCTCGCTGGAAAATCGTCCCGGCGCGCTGCTGCAGGCGCTGGGCGCGTTTGCTGCCCGTCAACTGAACCTGACCAAGATTGAGTCGCGGCCGATGTCCGGACGCCCCTGGGAATACATGTTCTACGCCGACGTCACCCTTGCCGGAGACGCGGAGGCGAACGCGGTTCTTGAGGACCTGAGAGAAATCTGTCCCGTCGTAAAGGAACTAGGGCGCTACTCCGCCTCGAATCATGCATCGAATTAGAGAAGAGAAGGCCGGGTGCCCGTCCTGGACGCGTTCTAAGCGGCTAGGTGGGGTTTACATTAGACTTCACCGGCACCTCGTAGTTTCAGTAAGATAGACCAAAATCATGCATTCCTGAGAAGATTTTGCAACCAGCGCGTGTATTTAGCGTCTATAGAGCATAAAGTTTGATAGAAGGTGACTCATGTCTAGCTCCAGCGATTTTCTGAGTGTCATTCATCCCGGCGAACGGAAAGGCCGCGAGCCCAGCAGTTCCCGGCAAGCCTATCCTGTGTTGCCGGTGCGGGATACTGTGCTGTTCCCCCATGCGGTGCTTCCGCTCACAGTGGGCCGGGAAAGCTCCATTCAGTTGGTTCAATCATTGGGAGAGGAAAAGACCATCATCGTAGTCGCGCAACGCGATGCGCGCATGGATGCTCCCCAGCCCTCGGACCTGTACGCGGTGGGCACCCTGGCCACCGTGCATAAAGTAGTGAAAATGCCGAACCAGAGCCTTTTCGTCTTCACGGAAGGGACCGAGCGCGTGAAGCTTGCGGAGTTCGACCAGTCCGCGCCCTACATGACGGCTGAAGTGGAAGTCATCGAAGATGCCGAACCGGCGAAGAGCGCTGAGGTCGAGGCATTGCAGCGCAACATCCTTTCCCAATTTCAACAGATCGTCACCGCCTCCCCAACATTGTCCGACGAATTGCAGACCATCGCGATCAATATCGATGAGCCCGGACGACTGGTGGATTTCATCGCTTCCTCGCTTCCGATCTTGACCACCATCGACAAGCAGGAGCTGCTGGAAACTCCGGACGTGCAGGCGCGTATGACGCGCATCAATCGGCATCTTGCCAAGGAACTTGAAGTTCAGCAACTGCGCAATAAGATTCAGACCGAGGTGCAGGACCAGGTTCAGCAATCGCAGCGGGACTATTACCTGCGCGAGCAGTTGAAGGCCATTCAAAAAGAACTTGGCGAAATGGATGAAGGCCAGAAGGACATTGAAGAGCTGCGCGAAAAATTGGAAGCCGCCGGTATGCCAGAAGCGGTGAAAAAAGAAGCGCTCAAGGAATTGAATCGGCTCTCGCGTATGTCGCCGATGGCGGCGGATTATTCCATCACGCGCAACTACATCGAATGGCTGGCGGTGCTGCCGTGGGCGAAGTCCTCAGGTAGTGAGGTGGACATTTCGAAAGCCAAGGAGATCCTCGACGAGGATCACTACGACCTGAAGAAAGTGAAGGAGCGCATCCTCGATTACCTGGCTGTGCGTCGCCTCAAGCCGGACATGAAGGGGCCGATCCTCTGCTTTGTCGGTCCTCCGGGCGTCGGCAAAACTTCTCTGGGGCGCAGCATAGCGCGCGCTCTGGGCCGCAAGTTCCAGCGGATTTCGCTCGGCGGCATGCATGATGAAGCGGAAATCCGCGGACATCGCCGCACGTATATCGGTGCCATGCCCGGTCAGATCATGCAGTCGCTGCGCCGCGCTGAAACCAACGATCCTGTCTTCATGCTGGACGAGGTCGACAAACTGGGCCGCGATTTCCGTGGAGATCCCTCCTCGGCGCTGCTCGAAACTTTGGACCCGGAGCAGAATTTCACCTTCCGGGACAATTATTTGGATGTGCCGTTCGATTTGTCGAAGGTGCTGTTTATCTGCACCGCGAACATGCTCGACCCGATTCCGGAGCCGTTGCGCGACCGCATGGAGATCATCGAGCTGACCGGCTACACCGAAGACGAGAAGGTGCACATTGCGTTCCGCTATCTCATTCCGCGCCAGATCAAGGAGAACGGGATCGAAGCAGGGGACATTGAATTTCCAGAGGAGAGCGTGCGCAGTATCGTGCGCCATTACACACGCGAAGCGGGCGTGCGAAAGCTGGAGCAGTGGATTGGGACCGTCTGCCGCAAGCAGGCGCGTCGCAAGGCGGAAGGCGTGACGGAAAAACTCGTCGTAACGGCTGCCGTCGTGCAGGAATTTCTGGGCGGCGTCAAAGTGCGTGTGGAGACGGAAATTGCCGAGCGCACCAAGCGTCCAGGCGTAGCCGTAGGCCTGGCGTGGACTCCGGCGGGCGGCGAAATTCTGTTTATTGAAGCCAACCGCATGAAGGGCAAAGGCGGTTTCACCATGACCGGACAGATCGGTGAAGTCATGCAGGAATCGATGCAGGCCGCGCTGACCTGGGTGCGTTCCAACGCCGCGCTGTTGAGCCTGAAAGAGGACTTCAACACGGAAGTGGACCTGCATGTCCACATTCCCGCAGGCGCAATCCCGAAAGATGGGCCCTCCGCAGGAGTTACATTGGCAACGACTCTTGTCTCGCTGATGACGGACACTCAGGTGCGTCCGCTGACCGCGATGACCGGAGAGATTACGCTGAGCGGCAATGTGCTCCCGGTCGGCGGCATCAAGGAGAAGTTCCTGGCGGCACGCCGGGCCGGAGTGACAGACATTATCCTGCCGGAAGAAAACCGGTTGAATGTCGAAGAGGATCTGCTGCCCGAGCAACTCGCGGGAGTGACGATCCACTACGCGCGGCGAATTGAAGACGTTCTGGCAATCGCACTGCCAGAGGCCCTGAAGCCGCGCGTCCTGGAAGAGGTCCTGCAACAGGAGCCAACTCCGACGGCAGTACTGGCGGGTGCACAGGCTTAAATTTCTCTGGCCGTAACCACTGAACTGGGGTGCTCCAGGTCTCGCTTTTGCGACCTGGGAATCATCTGACCTAAACCATTGACGTCGAACATTGTGCAGGAGTTCATGGGTGCCCTATCCGAGCCGCGCTCTTCGCGGCTAGGGTGGGTTCCGACGATTCAATGCAGCAGGGGAACCTCGCCATGTTCACCATAGGACATTCCACACTGCCGATCGATATTTTTCTCCACGCACTTCACGAGAATGGCGTCGAGCTGCTGATCGATGTGCGGACCATTCCTCGCTCGCGTCACAATCCGCAGTTTGGCTCCGAAGAATTGTCTGCTTCTCTGCAGTCAAGCGGAATCGAGTACCGCTGGATGCAAAATCTAGGCGGTCTGCGCCACTCGCAAAAGAATTCCGTCAACATGGGCTGGCGCAACACCAGCTTTCGCGGTTATGCAGACTACATGCAGACCGACGCCTTCGCGGAGGCGCTGGTGGAACTGATGGCGCTCGATCAGCGGAAGACGGCGGCGATCATGTGCTCCGAAGCGGTCCCCTGGCGATGTCATCGATCCCTGATCGGGGATGCGCTGCTGGTCCACAAACATCCGGTGGAAGATATTTTTGTCACCCCCGCAGGCAAAACGCATCGCAAGCCACACGCGCTGACTTCTTTCGCATGCGTCGAAGGCACGCGGCTCTGGTACCCCGACAACCCATCCCAGCCGGAGTTGCTATTGCGGAGTGATGAGATTGGCCCTTGACGTGCGCGTCTGACGCGATTGGCCCTCCACGTGCTTTTATGTTCCACGTGGAACATTCTGGTGTGAAGCGCCGTCTGTCCACCACAAAATTATCATCCCGACCTAAGCATGGCTGAGTGGAAGGACCTGGGGGTGCCCCATCCTAGCCGCGTTCCTTGCGGTTAGGGGTGGGATCCACGCACTACACTAGAGCCATGCAAGTGCGTGTACTGCTGTTCGGCGCGTTGAAGGACCTGCTGGGGTGGGAGAGTGAAGCCTTTGAACTCCCGGAGCAGGCCACAGTGGGGGAGTTGCTGCATCGCTGTATCGCCGATGCTCCGCAGGCGCAAAAATTTGCGGGCTCGCTGGCTATCGCTGTGAATCGGGAATATGCCGCTCCGGCGCAGGTGCTGCGCGACGGGGATGAGGTCGCTCTGCTGCCTCCGGTCAGCGGCGGATGCGCGGAGCCGGATTTTTTTGTTCGGCTTCAGCGCGAACCGATTGATGCGGACACTCTGCTCGCCCAACTGAAACACGGAGAAGATGGCGCTGTCGTGGTTTTCGACGGCATCGTTCGCAACCACACGCGCGGACGCCGCACGCTCTATCTTGACTATGAGGCTTACGAAGAGATGGCGATCGCACAGATGCAGACACTCGCCCGCGACGCAAAACATCGCTTCGGAGCACGTGAGATTGCTTTAGTCCATCGGCTGGGCCGTTTGCAGATTGGAGAGACCAGCGTCTGGATCGCGGTTGCCTCCGCTCATCGCGCACAGGCCTTTGAAGCCTGCCGATGGATCATCGACACGCTTAAAAAGACTGTTCCCATCTGGAAGAAGGAATATTTTGAAGACGGCGCGGTCTGGTCGGACGGCGAGCCATTTCCAGCGGTAATTGCAATACAAACTACCGCCGAGAGCGATAGCAACAATTGAGGCGATATACTGGCGCTGTGAATCCCCCTGGCAACGGCCGCCGCAAGCAGAAAACCAATCATCCGCAAACTGAAACGGGACAGGAAGCAATTTATCTGCGCATGTTGAGCGAGCGGCAGACTCCCGTAACCATTCAACTCCGCGATGGCGAGTCTCTACAGGGGTGGATCGAGTATTTCGACGATCGCATGATCCGACTGACGCGCGAAGGCAAGCCCAATCTGTTTATTTATAAACGGCAGATATTGACCATTACGGAAAAGACCCGCCGCCCCGCTCAGCGTAAGGACAAGGATGCTGCTGAGGATGCGCAGGCATGAGTGGGATCGATCTCAATTCCTTAGGGCATGCGGGCCCGGCGTCCAAAATGGCTCGAGCCGCCGGCGCCCTGCTCCGCGCCCATTACGAGCAGGGAGTGGTCACCGAATACAAAGGCGAAGTGGACCTGGTCACGGTTGCGGACCGCGAAAGCGAGAAGCTGCTGGTGGAACATCTGCATGCGCAATGGCCGGATTACGGCGTACTCGGCGAAGAGGGAACCCGTGCGCAGATGGACTGCGAGTACCGCTGGTACATCGACCCGCTCGACGGCACCACGAACTTCGCGCATGGCTTCCCGGCTTTCTGCGTTTCCATGGGCCTCGAGCATCGCCCGGCCGGGACGGCTCCAGATGCTGACGGCGAACTGATTGCGGCAGTGATCTACGATCCCTTGCGAGACGAAATGTTCTTTGCGGAGAAAAACAAGGGCGCGTATTTGAATGGCCGCCGCATCCACGTTTCGACCACCGCGACACTCGCGGAGTCATTGATTGCGACAGGGTTTCCCAGCCGCAAGCGCCATGGCAATCCGAATGTGCATTTTTATCATGAGGTCACGCTGCGCTCGCATGGAGTGCGCCGCGCGGGCTCGGCGGCACTCGACCTGGCCTATACAGCCTGCGGACGCCTCGATGGGTATTGGGAATTTAAGCTGAATTCCTGGGACACGGCAGCGGGCGTGCTGCTGGTGCGGGAAGCGGGTGGGATGGTTACGTATATCGACGGAAGCCAGTTCCATCTGATCAGCGCGGAAGTCCTTGCCAGCAACGGAAAGATTCACGCGCCGCTTATCCATTTGTTTGAAGATATGATGGCGGGGCGGAATCTCGAACCTATTCCGACGCCGCAGGAGTTCGCGGCCATGCGCGAAAATCGAGAGGCGTCATCGCGGGCTTGAAATGGTTTTTGACGTGTTTGATTTCGTTTGGATCCGCCAAATATGAATTCCACCCTTTGCGTTGAAGTTGCAAAGGGTGGGGTGCCTAGGCATCCATAGCTTGCTTACACGATCTGGCAAACTGCTCAGGCCTGAAGAATGGGCAGGATTAGCTGCAGGACGGGCGGAACGATCTTCTCCGCCGGAGGGTGGCCGGGAGTGTAGAACCACTGCTTGACGGCGCCATAGATGGCCCAGCTTGCGGTGGTGGCGATCATCTCGGGAGGGAGGGCCGAACGGGCGATCCTCTTTGATAATCCTTCCATCAGCACGCGGCGAATCGCGGCAATAATTGCAGCTTCCATGAGCGGCTCAAAGGCGCCATGGCGATTGCATTCGCCACCGGCATGGGTTTGGGTGAGATAGTCGCAGGCGGCGAGAATGATGGCGTTGGCAGCGGAGGGGCAGGTGCCATCAAAGCAGACATTGCGCTCCTGGAGCAACTTATGGAAGCCGCCTGCGACCATGGCGTTGAGAAGCGCGTATTTGTCGGTGTAATGATCGTAAAAAGTAGCGCGGTTCACTGTGGCGGTGTCGGTGATGTCCTGTACGGAGACTTCGTCCAAGCTCTTCGTCTGCATAAGAGTTCGCAGGGCGCTTTGTAAGAGATGCCGGGTGCGCCGGATGCGTGGATCGCGTACTTCACAGTCGGAAATCGGCATAAATCAATTTGGGTCCATTCAGGATACCAAGCGAAAAATAGAATCTCCTAAACAACACCCGTCGTCTATTATAAGCGACACATGCTGTTTTAACGGCACGTGTCGCCCAAGGAGATTGCGATCATGTCCACTTTACTTCATCTGGATTCAAGCCCACTGGAAAGCTCGATCAGCCGCGAATTGACGCGCGAATTCGTCAAGACCTGGAAGAACGCTCACCCTGACAGCGCGGTGATCTACCGTGACCTTGCGGCCAATCCCCCAAAGCCGGTGGACACCGCATGGATCTACTCCTCCTTTACGCCGGAAGCCTTACGCACGCCGGAACAGAAGGCAGCGCTGGCTCCTTCGGAGGAACTCATTGCCGAGTTGGAGCGCGCGGACGTATACGTTATCGGAGTTGCAATGCATAACTTCTCCATTCCCTCTGTGCTCAAACTGTGGATCGACCAGGTCGTTCGCAGGGGACGCACGTTTGTCTATGGCGAAAACGGACCGCGGGGAGCGCTTCACGGCAAGAAAGCTACGATCCTCGCCGCCAGCGGCGGAATCTATGAGCCGGGCACTCCCGCGAGCGCGCTGAACTTTATCGATCCTTATCTGAAGACCATTCTCGGTTTTGTCGGTGTGGCCGATGTGAAGTTTGTGACTGCGGGTGGAGCAGCCCAGGTGATGACAGGCGCCGTGGACCGCGAGACCTTTCTGGGGCCAACGCTCAAACAGGTCCGCACGGTAGCGGCCTAAGCCGGCCTGGAGGAGGAGGGATTTATGAAAATCGCTGTGTCGATCGCGCGTACTCTGCTCGGCCTGCTGTTTCTTATCTTCGGGCTGAATAAACTTCTGCATTTCATTCCGACGCCTCTGCCGCCGGGGCTGGCGGGGCAGTACCTGGGTGCTTTGTTTGTTTCGCATTATCTTGTAGCGGTGGCTGTCCTGGAGATGATCGGCGGGGCGCTCTTGCTGGCAAATCGCTTCGTCCCACTGGCGCTGACGCTGCTCGGCCCGGTGGTCGTGAACATTCTGCTGTTTCATCTATTGCTGGAGCCGTCGGAGTTGGGTTTGGCGCTGATGATTGTGGCGCTTTGGCTGGTTGTGTTTGTCCGAGTGCGCCGGGCATTTGCAGGTGTGTTTGTGCGGCGGGTGGAGACATAGGGAATACGGGGCGCCGTCTGTTTCAACTGCGAGGAGACTGCGAAACGGATGAGGGCGGACGCTCCGCAGTTTGCTACAATCGTAGTTGTCTGCTGAGTCCCGCAAGGAGAAACGGAACGTCTTATGGCTTATGTAATTGCAGAACCCTGCATCGGCACCAAGGACGCCGCCTGCGTCGATGCTTGCCCGGTCGATTGTATTCATCCCAAAAAGGATGAACCGCAGTTCGCGGAACTGGACCAGATATTTATCGATCCGGTTGAATGTATTGACTGCGGCGCGTGCGTACCGGTCTGCCCGGTTTCAGCCATCTTCGCTGCGGACGATCTTCCGGAAAAATGGAAGAATTACGAACAGACCAATGCCCAGCATTTCGGCCGCTGAGTTTCGTTCGATCTTAAAATAAGCGCGCAGCGATTCGGCTGCGCGCTTTTTTCGTTGGCGGTCGTTCCGGGATTCTCAACCCCAGGTCTCAAAAGCGAGACCTGGGGCACCCACATTTCGGTAAATTCGTACTTATGATTCCGCACAAGTCCGAGGCGATCGTGCTGCGCACCTGGCCGTTTCAGGAATCGGACCTGCTCGTTTCGTTACTGACGCGCGATCTGGGCAAAGTCCGCGGCGTGGCCAAGGCGGCGCTGAAATCGCGAAAACGGTTTGGCGGAACGCTGGAGCCGATGACGTATGTGCGCGCGGCGTATGCGGAAAGGCCGCGCCAGGAACTGGTCCGCCTCGAACACTTCGAAGCGATTGCGTCTCCGCTTGCAGAACCCGTGGACTATCTCCGCGCCGCCACGCTGGCTTTCTATGCCGAGGTGCTGGAGAACGTGCTGCCCGATCACGATCCGCAGGACACCATCTTTCGCTTGACGCTGGCGGTGCTCGAGCACACCCGCGTGGATTCCTGCTGGATGCCCCTGACGTATTTTTCCTTGTGGATCACCCGGCTAATCGGCTGGTTGCCGGAGACGGATCGCTGCACGGAATGCGGCGAGCCATTTGGAGACGGGGTCGCCTATTTTCATCCCCTGACCGACGGCCTGAGCTGCGTGCGACACAAGCAGCCGAATAGCAGCGTGCTTAGTCGGGATGCGCTTATCCTGGCCCAGCGAATGCTGCGGGAACCGATCCGTGCAATCGGGAAGGCGATGGAAAGTGAGCCCTGGACGCGGCAGTATGGACAGGATTTGCGGCGTTTCCTGGTCCGCATCCTGGAGCGCCATATCGAGCGACGGTTGAACTCCGCCGCTGCCATCGCTCGCCTGGGCGGCTGATGGCTATGAAGTGAATCCTGCCGCATTCGATACAATCAGCATCAACGCATCCGGATTTTTATCAGGGAGTTCATTTCTCGTGGCAGTACATTTTTCCGATGTCGCGCCGGCTTCGGCCAAAGTTCCGCTAACGTTCCAGGAATTGCTGTTCCAGTTGCAGCAATTCTGGGCCAGCCGCGGCTGCATCCTGCAACAGGCGTATGACGTGGAAGTGGGCGCGGGCACCATGTCGCCCGAGACGTTTCTGCGTGTGTTGGGGCCGAAGCCATTTCGCGTGGCTTACGCGCAACCCTCGCGACGGCCCGCGGATGGGCGCTATGGGCAGAATCCAAACCGGCTTTTCAAGCACACACAGTTACAGGTGATTCTGAAGCCGCCACCGGACGATATTCAGGCGCTCTATCTGGAATCGTTAAAAGCTATTGGTATCGACCTGCGCCAGCATGATGTGAAGTTCGAGGAAGACAATTGGGAGTCGCCGACGCTGGGCGCGTGGGGCATCGGCTGGCAGGTGATGCTCGATGGTCTCGAGATTTCGCAATTTACATATTTTCAGCAGTGCGGCGGCATCGATCTCGATCCCATTGCGGGCGAAATTACGTACGGATTGGAGCGGATCGCCGCATTTTTGCAGGATGTCAATTCGATCTACGACATCGTATGGGCGCGCGAACCGGATACGGGCAGAGAAACTACGTACGGTGAGGTGCGCCTTGCCGACGAGCTACAGTTTTCCGTCTATAACTTCGAGAAGGCGGACGTGGAAAAACTCTGGCAGCATTTCAAACTGTATGAGGAAGAATGCCAGTCTCTTTTAGCGGAGGCGCGAGCGTTGCCGGAGGATGCCGATGCGGAGACACGCAGCCGGGTGCCTCTCCTCGCCGCATTTGACCTGTGTCTGAAATGCTCTCATCTCTTTAATTTGCTGGATGCTCGCGGCGCTATTTCCGTTACCGAGCGCGTCGGTGTCATCGCGCGGATTCGTGCGCTGGCTGTGGGAGTAGCAAAGGCCTATGCCGCGCAACAGGCGCAGCTTGTACCGTGAGGAACGGTCATTCTGAGCCCTTCGGCTTCGTTCAGGGTGAACTCCGCGAAGAATCCAGAAAGTATTCGCTTGGCAAGCGTGGCCATCACCCTCTGGATTCTTCGCTGCGCTCAGAATGACGAACTCTTTTTTTGATAACAGCATCTTCGAATCTGCTCTAGGAAACGATACGAATGCCCGCATTTTTGCTTGAAGTTGGATTGGAAGAAATCCCCGCCAGCATGATTCCCGCCGCGCAGGCGGAGCTTGCGAAGCGCTTTCGCGAACTGCTGACGCGCGAGCGGCTGACGACGGGCGGCCTGGAAGTCAAGAGCTACTCCACGCCGCGCCGTCTTGCAGTTTGGGTGGATGGCCTTTTGCCGAAACAAGCCGATATGGAAGAACAGATTGTCGGACCGTCGGTCGCTGTGGCTTACAAGAATGGCGTGCCCACTCCTGCGGCGATTGCGTTTGCGAAAAAGTCTGGAGTCGAAGTTGCTGAATTGAAGACGATCCAAAATGCCAAGGGCGAATACGTCTCCGCGACGGTGCGTCGGCAGGGGCGCAGCGCTGCTGAAGTGTTGATCGATATGCTTCCGGCGGAGATCGCGGCCATCTACTGGCCGAAGAATATGCACTGGCGCGCGGGGAGGCCGGAACGATTTGTGCGTCCGGTGCGCTGGCTGCTGGCGCTGCTCGACGATGAAGTGCTGCCGTTGGAATTTGCCGGTGTCACTGCCGATGGCGTGACGTATGGCCATCGTGTGCTCTATGGCGACAAGCCGGTTATCGTTCGCAAGCCGCTGGAATATGCTGAGAAGCTTGCCGCAGCGTACGTGCAGGTTGATCCGGAGGCAAGGCGGCAGCGGATTCGCAAGGCGCTCGATGCCGTTACGCGGCAACTTCCGGACGCGCGCTGGCGCGAGGATGAAGCGCTGGTCGAAGCCGTTACGCACCTGACCGAGTGGCCCAGCGTCATCCTTGGTAGCTTTGACGCGAGTTATCTTGATTTGCCGGAAGAAGTCCTGGTCACAGTGATGCGCGATCATCAGAAGTATTTCGCGCTTGAAGGGGTAAATGGCAAGCTGCTGCCGAATTTTCTGGCCGTGTTGAATATTGCAGTGGATGACGCCGGTGCGGCGATTATTCGACATGGGAATGAACGCGTGCTGCGGGCGCGGTTTAACGACGCGAGATTTTTCTGGGATGTGGATCAGAAAATTCCGTTGATTGATCGCGTTGAGAAGCTCCGCAATGTCACGTTCCAGAAGGAAATCGGCAGCTACTGGGAAAAGATGAAGCTGAATCTGGACACAGCCAACGTCATTCGGCAGGAACTGTTCGACGCGCCTGATGCCATTGCTGTCGATATCGCAGTGCGGCTTGCCAAGGCCGACCTGACTACCGAAATGGTGAAGGAATTTACCGAGCTACAGGGAATCGTGGGTGGTCTGTATGCGCGCGCAGAAGGGTATCCGGAAGTAATCTCCGATGCAATCGCTGAACACTACCGGCCCGAGGGCGCAAGCGATGAAATCCCAGAAACAAAGCTGGGTGCAATCGTCGCGCTTGCAGACAAGATGACGACGATCGCCGCGATGTTCAGCAAGGGGCTAATCCCCACTGGCTCGAAAGATCAGTTTGCGCTGCGGCGAGCTGGTTCCGGGGTGGTGCGAATTCTCGCCGAGAATGGAGCGGTGCGGAACGAACTGCATTTGATGACGGTGTTGAAGGCTGCTCTTAATAATCCGGATTTGCACGGGGAGGAGCTTTATCGCCTGCTACAGGATTTTATGCTCGACCGCCTGGAATTCTATTTGCAGGAGACTCGCGGAGTGCGACTGCAGGTGGCGAGGGCAGTTCGCAACTCCCATGTTGCAGAGATGGATGATGGCCGGAAAGAGATGCGAATTGGCTATGGGAATGTGGCGGCTTTTGCAAAAGCGCTTGAAGAGCAGGTCGGTTCCCCAAATGTTGTCGCAGTTGCGGAACTGCTGAAGCGGACCTCCAATATTTTGCGGCAGGCTAGAGAAAAGAAGATGACGCATCCTACGTCGGAGTTGAATCAACTCCTGAAAGAACCTGCGGAGATTGAATTGTCGCGCAAGATCACCGAGGCGAACGAGAAAATTCAGAAGAATTATCGCGATGGAAATTACAAAGAAGTGATCGCTACAATCGCCGAGTTGCAGCTGCCGCTGAACGCCTTCTTTGATTCCATCATGGTAATGGTGGACGATGCGCAACTGCGGGATAATCGGCTTGCTTTGCTGTCGCGGACGGAATCTGCGGTTCGATGGGCGGCGGACTTTTCTGAGCTGGCTTCTTTTTAGGAAGACTTACAAAACTAGGTCTCAAAGCGAGACCTGGGGCACCCCGGAAGGAACTGTGAGTGTTTGGAAAACGCGAGGTCCCTCGCTTCGCTCAGGATGATGATCTCTAGAGTTAATTCAGCTTCTGCAATCTTGCGATCAGTTTCTGCGCCAGATTATCTTCGCTCTCGGTCCATAGCAGGCGTGTTTCTACGCCGCAATTTTTCTCGATCGCTGTGGTGAATTCTACGAGTCGTTCGACATTCTGCTGTACGTGGAGCTGGCCTTCGTCATCGAGCGGAACGTCCTCCCACAAGAAGGGTGTGTCCAGGCCAAGATCTACGCGAATGTGGCCGTCCTGCGCGTAAGCGCCTCGATCGAATTCCGGTCCGAATCCGGCAATCCGCATGACATGCGGTTCCTCCCGCCAGATGGGGTCCAGAGGGCCCTGGCTTTCCGGGGACCAGAGGGACCAGGGCAGCTCAAACTCGTAGGCGCAGTCTTCATGCAGCAATTCTGTGGCTTCCTCGACGGCAATCTCCGGGCTCTCGGCCTCTGCGGGATTCCTGCTGAAGATGCGTTGGAAGCTGGGTGTCTGCTGCCAATCCAGTGGATAGACAGAGGCTGCGGTGACTCGTGCTTCGGGCAGCTGATGCATCACCTGGATCAGCTTTTCCGGCAGCGTGGCGAATCGAAAATGCGGGAACCACAGGCTGTAATACAAAGGGTCTGCCATAGCTCCATTGTAGTGTGACGGACCTGTCGCACGGAATCTTCGTATCCCACCCTAGCCGCGAAGAACGCGACTGGGTGGGGCACCCAGCATCCGCGTGAAATGAGAAGATGAAGCATGCCCTGGACGATTGAGAGGCTGCGCCTGGCGATTGTGGCCCTGGCCGTGCTGCTGTTGCTGGCCATTGTGGGCTCTTTCTTTTACGGCCGCTGGCGTCTGCGGCGCATTGCTCAGGACCTTCCGGCACGCCTCGGACTTCAGATTCAGCAATCTACGCAAGGTTTCGTTCTGTCGAAGACGGAACAGGGCCGCCCTTTATTTACGCTCCACGCGGCGCGCGCGGTGGAATTTAAATCTGGCGGACATGTTTCGCTGCACGATGTCGAAATCGATCTCTACAACCGGCAGGATGGCAAGGCCGACACGATTGCCGGCAATGATTTTGAATTCGATCCACGCAGCCAGATCGTGGAGTCCAAGGGGCAAGCGCATATTGTCCTTCACGCTCCCGAAACCAACGCGCGTACGGGCGATGCGAATAAAGAGCCGGGGCAACTGGTACGCGTTACCACCCATGGGTTGACCTTCAACCAGAAAACGGGAGTCGCAACGTGCAGCGGTGAAGTGGATTTTCAGATGGGGAACACCAGCGGCCAAGCTGTCGGCGCGGAGTATGACTCGAAGCAGGGACAGTTGCTGCTCCAATCCAAACTGGTCCTGACAACGGAGATGCAGAATCGTCCGTCGGTGTTGAACGCATCTCGGGCAATATATAAACGGAATGATGGCCAGGTACATCTGTGGCAGCCTCGATATCTCTCCGAGACAGACAGCGGCAGGATGAGCGGAACGGCGGGAGCCGCGACTGTTCTTTTGCGCGGCAATGGAACGGCGGAGTCGCTGGACGCAAACGATGGAGTGCGGTTGACATCTGCGGATGGTATGGCTGTGCGAGCGGCAGCCATGCATGTTCTGCTGAATGAAAACGATCGACCGCAACAGGCGCATCTCTTCGGCGGCGTGCAGTTCAGCGCGGACCAACCGGAACAGAAGACCTCCGGCAATGCCCATGAGGCGCAAGTCGACTTTGATGCACAGGGCCGCGCGCGCAGTGCCGTTTTGGATCGCGACGTACAGCTTCATCAGCAGGCGGATGCGGGCGAGAGTCGCCTGCAACGCAGTCTGGTTTCGGATCATCTGGTGCTGCATTTAATTCCATCGAAGACTGCTCAGGCGCAATTGCAGTCGGCGGATGCGAGCGGGAATGCGGTGTTCACGTCACGATCGACTGCCCCGGGCCGTACGCCGCAGGAGACGATGCTGGCTGCGCAGATGCTCAAGACGAACTTCGCGGCGGAGAACCAACTCCAGCAGATAAACGGAGCAGGACAGACTCGCCTGCAAACGGTCGCAGCAAATGGCGACATTAACTCCAGCACCGGCGATACGCTGCAGATCGAGTTTGTACCTAGTCAACCGGCTAAGACCGGGAAGCCCCGTGGAACTTCCCCGATCAGTTCGGATACGAAGGGCAACACGCCATTGGCCGCACAGTCGATCCGCACTGCTTTGCAGACAGGCCATGTCATATTGCGGCAAACGGCGCACGAAAAAAGCGGTGAGGGGGCAGGCCCGCAAATTTCAACGGCGACCGCAGCGCGCGCCAGCTATGTTGCGGTGAACGACACCCTTACACTGACTGGCAAACCGATGTTCCGCGATGCGCAACTCGAAATGACAGCCGACCGGATGGAGATCGAGCGCGCAGCCGGAAAAATGATTTCTACGGGCGCAGTACAAGCGACGCTGCGGTCGAGCGATTCGGGTTCAGGCAATCTGCATGCGAACACTCAGCCGCGCAAGAGCGCAGGTGGTCTGCTGGATAGCAGGCAACCCGTTCACATGATTGCCGAGCGGGCAATTCTGATGCATGACAGAGGGAAGGCCGTCTTTTCAGGACGAGCCAGGCTGTGGCAAGGGAGCGATTCTGTTGAGGCTCCGGTGATCGAACTATCGCAGAAGATGCAGGCTTTGACGGCCTATAGCAACGGGTCATGCAAGCAATGCGTCATCAGCAACTTTTTAGGAGCGCCGACTGCCTCCTTACCGCCGTCCGTATTTCGCATCCTGAGCGAAAGGCTCATCTATTCCGACGCGGAGCGAAAAGCCAGCTTTATCAATCATGTTCAGGTGATCAGTTCCAGTGGACAACTTTTGGCGGACCACGCGGATATTTTCCTTACATCCTCTGTCGCCAGGCCCGCTGATAAGCGCGTTGCTGCCAAAGGCGCAGAAAAGCCGGGAAATTTCACTCTCAGCCGCAACAATGGGGCGCAGTCTTCCATCGAAAGAATTGTTGCGACGGGGCAAGTACATCTACTGCAACCGGGAAGAAGTGCAACCGGCGACCGGCTGGTTTACACCGCTTCGAACGGACAGTTCGTCCTGACCGGAGATGAAAAGATGCCGCCCGAGGTAATTGATCTGGACCGCGGTACGGTGACCGGAGAGGTTTTGACATTTGCGTCGCGGGATCAGGCGATAATGGTAAGTGGAGCGTTGGGTCACACTACCACCACAAAGACACGGGTGCAGAAACGGTAATGCAGCAGCTCAAGACCGACCAGCTAGCCAAAAATTATCGCGGAAGACAAGTGGTCCGCGGCGTCAGCCTTGAGATCCACAAAGGCGAGGTTGTCGGCCTGCTGGGGCCGAATGGGGCGGGGAAGACAACCACCTTTTACATGATCGTAGGCCTCGTGCAGCCGGACTCCGGGCGGGTCATGGTGGGTGACCAGGACATAACGCGGCTGCCGATGTATCTGCGGGCGCGGAATTTCGGGATCAGTTATCTGCCGCAGGAGCCCTCGGTTTTCCGCAAGCTGACTGTTGAGGAAAACATTCTCGGCGTGCTGGAATCGCAACCCGGCGGGTGGGAAAAACGACGTACGCGCATGGAGCGTCTGATCGAGCAACTCAGCCTGGGACACGTGAGGAAGACGCGCGGCTACGCATTGTCTGGAGGGGAACGGCGGCGCGTTGAGATTGCCCGCTGCCTTTGCATCGAGCCGCATTTCATTCTTCTGGACGAGCCGTTTTCCGGAATCGACCCCATCGCCGTGCACGACTTGCAGGATATTATTTTCGACCTGAAGGCCAGCGGCTACGGCGTGCTGATTACGGACCACAATGTCAGAGAGACACTCACCGTTACCGATCGGGCGTACATCATCAATGAGGGCAAAATATTTCGAACCGGTACGCCAGCGGAACTGGGAGGCGATCCGGAGGTGCGGCGCGTCTACCTCGGCGAGGGTTTCACGCTGGGGTAATAACTCAGTCTCACACTAGACGGCAAAGTGCGCCGCCGCGCATGGGCACCCGGCACCTATATTCAACGTGTTGGGCCGCGAATGGTCCACCCATGTAAACTGAAACAAAGTCCCCACTACTGGAATTCCTGCCATGGCTCTACTTCAACCCAGGCTCAATATGAAGGTCGCACAGAAACAGGTGCTGACGCCGGGTCTCGTGCAGATGGTTGGCCTGCTGGCCCTGAACAAGCAGGAATTGAAAGAGATGATCGATGCGGAGATTCTGGAGAATCCCGTGTTGGAGGAGCTGGAGGAAACAGTCCCCCTCATCGACGACGTTCGCACTCCGGAGGAAGCAGCTCCAGCGGGCGAAGAAAAAAAGGACGAAAAAGATCCCTTCGACGAGATCGACTTTGGGTCCTACTTCCAGGACTATCTCGATCCGGGTTATCGCACGCCGCAGAGCAGCGAAATCAACGAAAAGCCTTCGTTTGAGAATTTCCTCTCCAAGCCCACGACTCTCACCGACCACATGATGTGGCAGCTTGGCTCGCTGCATCTCACGCCCGGCGTGCGTGAAGCCGCGGAGTTGGTGATCGGGAACCTCGATGAAGATGGATATCTCTCTGCCAGCGACGAGGAGCTATTGGCCGCACTCGCGAAAGAGCGTGGACTGCGCCCGGCAGTCGCTCGCGATCCCATGCCACAAGCCCGAACGGATGGCCACGATGGAGCCGCCGGCTTGAACGGGAACGGCGCCAATGGTGAAAGTACGAGCGGTTCCAGCGGGTTCGATAAATCGATTGCGGGTGTTTTAAACGGCGCGAATGGATCTCGGAATTTGGACGCTCATGTGCGGCGACAGGAGTCAGCCGAATATCCGCCGTCCATAAAGCGTGAGTTGGCGGAGGCACTTCAGATCGTGCGTCGGCTTGATCCGATTGGAATTGGGGCGCGCGATCTTCGGGAGTGCCTGCTGACCCAGTTGGACGTTCGTCTGCAGGAAGCCGATCTTCTGGCAGCGACGATTCAGATCGCCGCTGGCGTGGAGGATTTCGACGGGGAAGCCTCCACATCCGATGTGCCGGTTGTGGACGATGAACTGGCAGCAGAAGCCGGCGCGGTAATGGCGCTGGCGCGGCGGATTATCGACGAGTATTTACCGCATTTATTAAAGCGCGATCTACGTGAGCTGGCGAAATTGACAGGCAGTGGGCAGCCACGCGTGCAATGTGCGATTGAGGCCATTCGAGGGCTCGACCCAAAGCCCGGGCAGCGATATAGCCGCGAGCAGGCGCGGCTGATTGAACCCGATGTCGCATTCGCCAAACGCGATGACGCATACGTCATTCTGATCAACGACGAGGAGATACCTACACTGCGATTGAACCAGGGCTATCGCCGCATGTTGACTCAGGAAGGCACCGAGCGCGAGGTGCGCGAATATGTAAAGGAAAGGTATCGCTCCGCGATCCAGTTAATGCGAAATATCGAGCAGCGCAAAAATACCATTCTGCGGACTTGCGAAGTGATAATCCGCCGCCAGCGGGAGTTCATGGAAGAAGGCGTGGACGCGCTGAAGCCGATGATGATCAAGGAAGTAGCGGAAGAAATTGGAGTGCACGCCTCCACAGTGAGCCGGGCGGTCGCCAATAAATATGCGCATACTCCCCAGGGCGTTTTTGAACTTCGCTTCTTTTTTACTGAGGGTGTGAATGGACCGGAAGGCGCCGAAACGCCGCTGCTGCTGCTGAAGCGCAAAGTGAAAAAGATGATTGAAGAAGAGGATTCGCACAAGCCTCTGACGGATGATGCGCTTGCAAATCTGTTGCAGTCGCAAGGTATCGCGGTCAATCGCCGCACGGTTGCGAAGTATAGAGAAGACATGGGTATTCCCAGCACGCATCAGCGCCGCATACGCATCTGAAGGAAGTAGCGCAAATATAAAAACTCAGGAGCAAAGTGGATGGACACTGAACTGACCGGAAGAAAAGTTAAAGTTACTCCGGATCTGCGCAAAATGGCAGATGGCGGATTGGCTCGGATCGAGAAGATCGTCGGCAGGGGCGCCAGTGCCCATGTCATCTTCAGTTCCCAGAAACATGCCGAGATTGCGGAAGTGACTGTCAATGCGCGTCATCACACGGTCGTCGGTCTGGCGGAGGCTCCCGACCTAATGACTGCGCTACGGATCGCCATAGAGAAGGTGGAAAAACAGGCGATCCGCCGAAAGAAAAGCCTGCTTGAGAAAAAGCGACAGGCGAAACCCATCAGCGCGGTGCTCCCAAGCCTTACCCCCGGAGAAGAGTTGCCGCCGCCGGCTCGCGCGAAAAAACCTGTATCTGCCAATGGAGCAGTTTCCGGTTTGCATATAGTGCCTGCACCTGACGCCATGGCGCGGCGGCCGATGACGATTGAAGAAGCTGTAAAAGAGGCAGAGTCTCGGGACCAGCAGGTGTTTGTTTTTCGCGATTTGAGAGGTGAGATTAAAGTGCTGCATTGCGCCGGGGACGGAATTGTTCGATTGATTGAAGTTTCATAAACGGCGAGAAAACTTTTACGAACGAATCCGGCTAGCATGGGTGTACGCCCGATACAAAGACCGCCAGGTATCCTTGGATATTTCGAATTTTGGATATTCCGAAACTTTACTGCGGAACTGAAGAGGACCCATGAAACGCACTGTAGATTTGAAGGGGCCGAAGCCCGCGCGCAAGAGGGGTGATTCGGTCAAAAATGATTCTGCCAAAAGTGGCGCCGCTAAATCCAGCTCGTCGCTGGTTCTTCCGCGAGCTGCCGCAGAGACTGCATTCCCCGCGAAAAACAAGTCGAAGACCGAGGCCCAGCGGCCTCTTGCCGACAATGAACTCGTGATCCTTACGGGGATGTCCGGTTCCGGAAAATTGTCCGCGCTCAAGGCGTTCGAAGATCTTGGATACTATTCCGTTGACAATCTGCCGATCGATCTGATCCCTCGCTTTGCCGATCTCATCCGCCAGTCGCCGGAAATCAATCGCGCGGCGCTGGTCGTCGACGTTCGGGAAGGCGCGCAGCTCGACCGCTTTCCAAAGATCCTGGGAAAGGTTCGACAGACGACATCTACCCGGCTGTTGTTTTTAGAGGCCTCCGACGATGCGCTGCTGCGCCGCTTTTCAGAGACTCGCCGTCCCCATCCGCTCAGCCGTATCGACACCATCCGGCGTTCCATTTTGTCGGAACGGAATTTGCTGGAGCCCTTGCGGAACATCGCGGACGTTTGTATCGACACGACAAATTTCAACGTTCACGAACTGCGCGCGCACATCAACGGACTTTTTCAGGAAGAGAGTGGAGATAAGAACCTGCTGATTTCCGCTATCAGCTTCGGTTATAAAAATGGTGTTCCCCAGGAAGCGGACCTTGTTTTCGATGTGCGCTTCCTGCCCAACCCCCACTTCATTCCAGAATTCCGTCCGCTTACCGGCCAGGACCAGAAGGTGGTCCGCTACATCAACAAGTTTCCCGAAACGAAAGAATTTCTTCAGAAGATCCACGATCTGCTTCTGTTTCTGTTGCCGCATTACGTGCAGGAAGGCAAAAGCTATCTCAGCGTCGCTTTTGGCTGCACCGGAGGCCAGCACCGGTCGGTAATGATTGCCGAACATGTGCAGCGGCAGCTGCAAAAAGATGGATACAAGGTGAAGACCATCCATCGCGATATGCCGCGGCATGCGGCTGCGCCGTTGGCTACATAAGCTGCACTGCGTCCACATCTACAGTGATGTGTCTGCGCGGGACCTCTATGGAGTCCGCGAAGGCAAGCATCTGCCGCACGGCTGCCGCCAATTGCTTGCGGTCCGAAGCCTTCAATATTAAATGAAAACGATGGATGCGCTTGATTCGGGCGATCGGCGAAGCAGCCGGCCCGAGGACGCGTACGCCTGGCAGCGTCTGATTCTGGAACCATTGTCCAATCTGGCTGGTCCAACGAGAGGCCGTCGCGAGATCGCTGTGCTCGATTAAAACATTGGTGAGAACGGCAGCGGGGGGATAGTGCAGCAGGCGGCGATACCGCAATTCCTGCTCAACAAATCCGGCGTAATTATGTTCGGCTGCAAAGCGGATGGCATAGTGATCCAGGTGATGTGTCTGCACCAATACGCGGCCCCGTAGCTCGCCGCGTCCAGCACGGCCCGCCACTTGTGTCAGCAGTTGAAAGACGCGCTCGGCGGAGCGAAAGTCCGGCAGGCTGAGCGCGTGATCGATGCCGATGACTCCAACTAGCGTGACGCCGTGAATGTCGTGTCCTTTGGCAATCATCTGCGTACCCACCAGTAGATTGATTTCTCCGCTGTGCAGGCGGGCCAGGATGCGTTCATAGTCGCGGTGATTGCGCATGGTGTCGCGGTCCATGCGGGCAATGCGCGCGTGGGGAAACATTTCCTGGAGCCGTTCTTCTCCCTGCTGCGAACCGACTCCGAAGAAGTAGAGATGTTCGCTCTCGCACCTGGGGCAATGTTTCGGCACGGTGCGGCGAAAACCGCAGTAGTGACACTCCAGCCTTTGGTGCATCGGGTTATCTAAATCATTCCGCGGCGCAGGCTTATGGTGTGTCAGGGCGATGGCGCAGTTTTCGCATTCAACCTTTTCGCCGCAGGCGCGGCACATCACCACGAACGAATAGCCGCGTCGATTCAGCAGCAGCATGGCCTGTTCGCCCCGGCCGAGCGTGGCTTCAATTTCTTCAATCAATGCGCGTGAGACGAGATGGTCCTGGCCAGTCTCGGAAAATTCGCGCCGCATGTCGATCAGAGCAACCTCCGGCAATAGCCGATTTCCAACACGTTCTTTCAGTGTCAGCAGAGTATATTTGCCGCGCTGCGTGTTGGCCCAGGATTCGAGCGAAGGTGTCGCGGAGCCAAGGACGATGGTGGCGCCCGTGGACTTCGCGCGCATCACGGCTACGTCGCGCGCGTGATAGCGCGGCAGGTCGGCCTGCTTGTAGGAGGTGTCGTGTTCTTCATCGACGACGATCAATGCCAGATTGACGATGGGAGCGAAGACCGCAGAGCGGGTGCCGACGATAACACGCGCCTCGCCCCGGCGAATCCTGTGCCACTGGGCTGTCCGCTCGGTGGCGGTGAGCGCGGAATGCAGCAATGCCACCTGCTCGCCGAAGCTTGACCGCAGCTGTGCCACCATAGCGGGGGTCAGGCCGATCTCCGGGACCAGAAGTAGGCTGGACAACCCGGCATCGAGCGCGCGCCGCATGGCGGCTATGTAGACCGCGGTTTTGCCGGAGCCGGTGACGCCATGCAGCAGAAACGATTGAAATTTTCCAGCGTGGACGCTGGCCGCAATCTGCAAAAGCGTTTCCCGCTGAGCGTCGTTCAGCATCGCTTCTACGGGCACGGAGGAGCCGGGCAAGTCTCTCGAAATATCGAAGGCATCGAAGAGGCCGTCTGTTGGGACTTCCTCAATGCGTACCAGTTCGCGGCGCACTAACGTGCCTAGCGTGGAGCCGGGAACGGGGAGCGTTCGCACTTCGCTGACCGTCATGCGGCCCCCGGCGCTGGCCAGTTCCGCAAGCAGGCGTTGTTGATTGTCGTTTAACCGGGGCAGGCGCGCTTCAGGGACAAGCACCGCGACCCGAACCGTGCGGCGCACTTCATGCGGTACTGCTGTGGATTCACGTTCGACCCAGCGTTTTGCGACGAGTTCCTTCAGGATGGAAGCCGAGGCAGAAGTTTTTGTTCGCAGCGTCGCGCCGCTCGCATGGTCATTTTCTGCCAAAAACATGAGCACCTTTTGATCGAGATTGTCGGCTGCAGATTCGTCCAGAGCTATTTGCGTTGGCTCTGAGAGCTTTGATCGACCGCGATCTGTGATGCGATATACAGTCTGGCGGCGGACCTCCGCGCCCAGCGGGAGCATCGTGCGCAATACTTCGCCCAGCGGCGCAAGATAGTAGCCGGAGATCCACGTACCGAGATTTAATAGCTCCTCCGAGAGCACCGGCTCTTGATCGAGTACGCGCAGAATGCCCCGGATCTCTGTCTCCGGCGGATTGTCGTGTAGCGCTATAACGATGCCCTGGAGTTGCTCGCGGCGAAACGGCACCAAGACGCGCCCTCCTACAACTGGAGGCGTGCCTTCGATGGAGTAGGTAAAGGTGCGGTCAACCGGCACGGGTAGCGCGACATCACAGTAGAGCGGCATGGCGGGAAGTTGATTTCATCCCTTAGCGGCTAAAGCCGCGTTTGTAGTGCGGGATTTACGGACGGGCTGAAGCCCGCCCCCTTCAGTGTCGAACTTAATCAGAAGTTCCTCAGACGCCGCGATCACCCTCTGGATTCCTCGCTCTGCTCGGAATGACGGACATCATTCTTTCGATCACGGCATCTTAAATCCGCTCTGTATCGCATTGCCATCCTGAGCTATGAGACCGACTTTAGTGCGATTTGTTCACCAGGTATTGATCGAAATGCGCGAGCGTGCGCTGCCGTGCGAGCTTGGCGGCTTTCTCGTTGTAGCTTTTTCGCGTGTCGTTGTTGAAGGCGTGACCGGCCTCGTAGGTGTATACGGGTAATTCCGGATGCGCCTGGCGCAGTTGCTCCACCACGGTTTGCGGAATGTGGGTGTCGAGCAGGCCGAAATGGAACATCGCCGGAGCTGTCGGTTTCTCGGCCATGGAATTCTGAATTCCGCCGCCATAGTAGGAAACTGTCGCATCGGGATGAAGCCGTGTGTTGCTGAGCCACGCCAGCGTCCCTCCCCAGCAGTAACCGACCACGCCGACCTTGCGCGCGCCGTGTTCGCGCAGATATTGGATGGACGCTTCAATGTCCGCAAGAGATTGATCGGGCTGGATCTGATGCGCGATCTGCATCGCTTTTTTCGTGCTCTCCGGGTCATCTGTCAGCTCGACATTTCGCTCCGCGCGATCGAAGAGAGCGGGAGCGATTGTGAGGTATCCGGCTTGCGCGAAGCCATCGGCAACCGATCGGATATGTGCGCTGACGCCAAAAATCTCTTGTAAAACGACAATGCCGGCTTTCGGCTCGCCTTTTGGCTGTGTGACATATGCATCGAATTTGTGGCCGTCGGCGGCCTGCAATTGGGTGTGCTGTGGCATTTTGTCCTTTACGAGTATGAGTATCGAATTTTGATATACCGCCCGAGATATGCAGCGGTCAGAGCATTTCCAGAAGATCAGTTTTCAGCGCGTGCCGGCGGAGGAAGATGAAGAAACTTCATGGCCAGTTGCAGGTCTTTCCATGCCTCCGCCTTCTGGCGTGGGTCTCGCAGCAGATAGGCGGGATGATAGGTGACGATCAACTTGGTTCCCATACAGTCATGTACTTGTCCCCGCAGAACTGAAAGAGAAGCCTTCGAGCCGAGCAGGTATGTGGCGGCGGTCGCCCCCAACGCGACGATCAACTTTGGGCGCACCACGCCGATCTGCTGAAAAAGAAAAGGCGTGCAGGTGGCGGCTTCAACCGGTTCCGGAACGCGATTCTTCGGCGGCCGGCACTTTACGATGTTCGCCACGTAAACTCGTTCCCGGCTGAGGCCCATCGCCGTGATCATGTTGTTCAGCAGTTGGCCGCCGCGTCCGACGAATGGCAGGCCCTGCACGTCTTCGTCCGCGCCGGGGCCTTCTCCCACAAAGAGCAGCTCGGCGTTGGGGTCGCCATTGCCAAACACGATTTTATTTCGTCCTTCAAATGCGAGCGGGCAGCGGGTGCAGTCGCCGATCTCCGCCTGGATAGCGTGCAAGGCCGCGGCGCGATCCTGGGGCGCAATGGCCGGCGAGGAAAAATCAATGGCAGGGGGCTGAGTAAGAACATTCGGCTTACGTATCATATTGGAAAATGGCTCAGGGTAAAGAGGAACGGCGCTGAAGAGTGACGGTGCACTCACTGCTGGATTTGGCACTGCTGGCAAAACAGATGTTTCGGCCATGTTCTCCGCGCTGCGATAGAAGTCCACGCCGCCCATCTCCCGGCAGTAGGCGAGCAGGGTGGCGAGTTGCTGGCGTTGTTCCGGATGGAGAGACTTTGTCATCAATAAGGTGGTCGGTCTAGAACTGGCTGCATCAATACTGCTTAGAGATTGAAAGAAAGGTACGCCCTTTCAGAAACTCATTTATGTAACCCGGTTTAGCGGGTAGCGTGCGCGGAGACGGAGTTCATCTCAGCGACGACCCTTGGCGGCCGGCGCAGCCTGAGTGCTTCATCCAGAATACAGTCGGCGAGCGCGCGCTTGGACATCTCTGGCAATTCATGAGACGCCGTGGGAGTCAGAAAGATGACTGCGTTGCGATCGGAATCGAACCCGATTCCCGGGCGGCCTACATTGTTGAGCACGATTGCGTCCGCGCCCTTGCGTTCCAGTTTGCCGCGAGCGTGTTCCATTGGCCGTTCGGTCTCGGCGGCAAACCCAATGACCAGGGTTCCCGGCTTGCGGGCGTGAACCACTTCGGCAAGGATGTCCGCCGTCGGCTCTAGCTCAATGGCAATCGGGCCGGTGCGCTTGATTTTTTGCTCCGCAAGGACGCGCGGACGGTAATCCGCGACAGCAGCAGCCTTGATGACGAGGCTGGCTTCGGGCAGCCGATCGAGAACTGCGACGCGCATTTCCTCCGCCGAGTTGATCGCTACAAACTCACAACCCGCCGGTGGGTTGAGCCTCGTTGGGGCACTGACCAGAATCACGCGGGCACCTCTCGCCAGCGCGGCGTCCGCAATTGCATAACCCATTTTTCCGCTGGAGCGATTGCCCAGGTAGCGCACGGGATCCAGCGGTTCGCGCGTGCCCCCTGCTGTAACCAGGACCGTTTCACTGGCGAGGTCGTGGCGGCGATGCAGTACATCCAGAACGGCGGCAACCATGGTATCCGTTTTTGCCAGACGGCCATCTCCCACCATGCCGCAGGCGAGGTGGCCGCTTTCCGGCGCGATCATGCGCGCGCCGCGCTGCGCCAGAATGGCAACGTTTGCCTGGGTAGCGGGATGCTCCCACATCTGAACGTTCATGGCGGGAGCCAGAATCAGCGGCGCGGGAGTGGCGAGCGCCATCGTTGTCAGAAAATCGTCGGCCAGACCATGCGCCAGCTTTGCCAGTATGTCTGCAGTAGCCGGTGCAATTACCAGGGCCTCCGTGGACTGCGCTTCGGAGATGTGCTCGATAGCGGAGTTCTCGTTGGGAACCTGACCGTCGCTGTCCCACAGCCCAGTGACGACGCGATGACCGGTGAGGCCGGCGAACGTCAGCGGAGTAATGAACTGCTGCGCGCCCGCCGTCATCACGACATGAACGTCCAACGCCTGCTGTTGTAAGGCGCGGACCAACTCAGCCGCTTTGTAGGCGGCAATTCCTCCGGAGACGCCAACCGTGACCTTCATGGGTCTGATTGTACGCCCGCGCCGATGCGGCTTGTCCGCATCGAAAGCAAGCATTACGGAGCAGCGTTTACGTGTGCAGAATCGGCGTGTAGCCGGTTGGCAGCCCCAGTTCTTTGCGAGACGGCCCTTCCGGCACGATGTAATCGATGAGCCCGGCCAGCAGTTCATCCTGTGCGATGCGAACGGCTTTTGTGGAGCGGGTGGGAACGATGGGGCTCGATCCGGATTGCAACTGGCGAGCGCGGCGCGCGGCTACGTGGACGGCGCGGTATTTGCTTTCTCTTACGGCAAGTTCTTCCATGGTGCGGCCTCCTGGTACGGGTGGACTGCTGGGGATAAATCTGGTGCCCACAAAGATGTTGCGATGGAGTGACCCAAGCTTACATGGATATTCCAAACGACGCCAGAACGGGCTGCAGGCGTTCGGCGGAATTTTCGAGCAGGCATCGCCGGGCCAATGCCTTCGAACGCGGAAGTTCGGGATTCGCAGCGGATTCATTGGACGTGAGATTGGCGGCCAGCGTATTCCGTTCAGCCACGACGATTGCCGTCAATTCCTCGACCGCCCGTTCCAGAACGTCATTGATCAGGACGTAGCGGTACTCACGGTAATTTTCGATTTCGTGGCGAGCCATCGCCAGTCGTTTTTCGACTACAGATTGCGACACGCTACCCTCTGCGCGGCTGCGGTTGATGAGCCGCAGGGCCAGGACATCCGGATGGGGGGGAAGAATAAAAATACTGATGGCGTCAGCCATGTTGCGCCGCACCTGCGCTGCGCCTTGTACGTCGATATCGAGCAGAAGATCGCGTCCATGTGCAGCGGCCTCTGAAAGGCTTTTGCGGGCGGTGCCGTAATAGTTTCCAAATACATCGGCATGTTCCAGGAATTCACCCGCGAGCAGCATGTCCTCGAAATTTTGCCGTGACGTGAAGTGATATTCACGGCCATCCTGTTCCGAGCCGCGTGGAGAACGCGTTGTCCAGGAAACGGAAAAATCGAGGTCGCGCACCATGGAACGCAGCTGGGTGACCAGCGTAGATTTTCCTGAGCCGGAGGGCGCGGAAAGAATAAATAACAGTCCTGCCACTTGCAGGAATCTCCTGGGGTGCCGGTTATAAATGGTGGAACGATTGATTTGTCATCCCGACCCTGGACGTAGTGAAGGGGAAGGACCTCGCGGTTGGCTGGAGACCGCAGGTTCCTCGACTTCGCTGCGCTTCGCTCGGAATGACAATGTATTTGTGAACAATTTCTGGAAATGTGTTTTGTAAGTAGCTTACTCGAGGTTCTGTACTTGTTCGCGGGCTTTTTCGATTTCGGACTTCATGCCCAGGCCCAATTCGGTGATTCGAAGGCTTCGGTTGGCAATGCCGCCGGTTTTCGAAAGCGTGGTGTTGGCCTCGCGAGTCATTTCCTGCAATAAGAAATCGAGCTTCTTGCCTAGCTCTCCTCCCTGATGGAGAAGGTCCCGGAAATGTTCGATGTGCGCGCGCATTCTGGCCATCTCTTCTTCCACATCGCTGCGTTCGGCCAGCAGCGCCGCCTCCTGCAAAATTCGGTCGCGATCGAGCGCAAACGAATCGCCCAGCATCTCCCGCATCTTCTGGTCGAGCCGCTCGGTGTGAGATTGCTGCATGCCCGCGCGCAAGAATGAAAGCTCGTCCACATGGCCTTGTAGCCGCAGGAGAGTATGGCGTAACTCTTCAGCCAACGAATTGCCTTCCTGTTCGCGCATCGCATTCAAGTCCTCAATAGCAGGCAGCACACAGGAGGCGGCAGCGATCGCGATCTCCGCCTGGTCGTTCTCGGTCCCATTATTTTCCGTCGACCATGCACCGGGCAGGCGGAACGCGACGTTGAGGTCGGGTTCTCCGGGAAGGCCATGTTCGGCCGCCGCCGCCCGGAATGCGTCCAGATACGCGCGGATGGCGGTTGGATTGTACCGGGCCGGGGAATCCGCGCTGGCTCGATAAATCGACAGGCGCACCTCTACGTGACCGCGTACCAGGTGCTCCTTCAGAATTTTCCGGCACTGCATCTCCAGCGCGTCCATGCCATTGGGGAGATGGAACTGCAAATCAAGGAAACGGTGGTTCACGCTTTTCAGGCTTAGAACAAAGGGAATTTCGGAGGGGGTTACACCGGCAACCCTTGCAAAACCTGTCATGGATCGAATCGGAGAGTGAATCTGCATTTGGATGGATGCAGCCGCGGGGGAAGCCTGCGTAGCCGGCGGGACAATCGGAGCACTGGGGTCGCGAGTTGTGACTGGTTTCATATATGGTTGCGCGCCGCAACTGCGGCCTCGGAGATGTCGAAGAACTGTAGCTGGTGCAGCCGCTGGAATGTTGGGGAATGCTGTAGCAGCTCCTCATAGCTGCCGATGGCTGTGATGCGGCCCTCTTCGAGGACGGCAATCCGCGTTGCCCGGCGTACAGTGGATAGCCGGTGTGCGATGACGAACACGGTGCGGTGCTGCATCAGGTTGGTCAGTGCAGCCTGCACCAGGGATTCGCTCCCAGCATCGAGTGCCGAGGTTGCTTCATCGAGAATCAGGATCGGCGCGTCTTTCAGTAGGGCTCGGGCGATCGCCAAGCGTTGACGCTCGCCACCCGACATCCGAAATCCTTTTTCTCCGATGATGGTGTCGTATCCTTCCGGCATCTGCTCGATAAACTCGTGCGCGAGGGCGGCTTTGGCAGCGCTGACGATCCGGTGACGGGGCACATCCGGCTGGCCGTAGGCAATGTTGTTTCGCACGGTATCGTTGAACAGAATTGTCTCCTGCGTCACCTTTGCAATCTGCGTGCGCAGGGAATGAAGACTCAAGTCGCGAAGGTCGTGGCCATCGATGATGATCTGACCGCCGGTCACATCGAAAAAACGGGGGATCAGGTTGACGAGCGTCGTTTTGCCGGCGCCGCTGGGGCCCACGAACGCCATGACCTCGCCTCGGCGCACGGTCAGGTTGATATCCTCAAGCGCCTGTTTCTGCCCTTCCTCATCGTGGTAGGAAAAGCTGACGTGGTTGAAGCAGAAGGTATCCCGGAAATTTTTCAACTGTACTGGATGCGGTTTTTCGCGAACGTCGTCCACCGCATCCATAAATTCGAAAATGGACGATGAAGCGCCGAATGCCTGCTGGAATCCGTTATAGAAAAGCGCGAACTTACGGACAGGATCATAGAGCTTGAAGACCGCGATGATGAAAGCGATGAAGGCGCCCTCCGTCATCGCGTGATGCTGGATCCGCGTCCGGCCCAGCAGCAGCAGCAGTGCGATGGCAACCGCGCCGATCGCGTCCATCAAAGGGGAGCTGATGGCCTGCGCGCTGACGGACCGTAGATTGGCACGAAACAGCCGTCGCGCCGCGTCGCGGAAGCGGACCATCTCCCACCGCTCCATATTGAAGGCTTTGACGATACGGTTGCCAGTCACCGTTTCGTGCAGGATGTTCTGGATCTCCGCCAATTGGTCCTGCCCGGTACGGGTGGTGGTGCGCACACTCCGTCCGATGCGTCGCGCCGAGGAGATGACCACGGGAACGAACAGCAGCAGCACCCAGGCCAACTTACCGCCGAAATTAATGACGACAGCGATGAGGAACAGAAAGGTGAAGAATTGCTGGAGAAAATCCGACATGACCGAGGACATGGCGAACTGCACGCGCTCGACATCGTTGATCAAGGTGGAGAGGATCGTGCCCGTCGAATGTTTTTGGAAGAACGAAACAGAGCGGCGCAGAATACTTTCATACAGATCGTTGCGCAGGTCGGTGATCATTCCATAGCCGGTGTAATTCGAAAGGTACGTGCCCAGGTAATCGCAAAGGCTCTTAATGACAGTCGAAGCCACCAGCGCGAAGGCGACCATCGTCCACGCATTATGGAAATGCTTTGGGACCAGTTGTTCAAGATTCAATTGGATATGGAAACTGCGAACGGTGAAATTCACCAGCTGCAGGTGGTTGGCTGTGTCAGACGGCTTGAGGACCTGATCAAAAATGGGCTTGATGAGCAAGACGCGAAAAGCGTCCATGAAACCAACGAGCGCCATCAGCACAACCGAAGCAAGCGCCTGCAACGTATATGGCCGGACATAGGCCAGCAAGCGCAGCAGTAGCTTCATGCGCGGACTCCGCGGATTGCGAGGAGCTGGTTCTCCGCCGGCACTGCGCCCGGCATCGCTGCCGGTTCAGCTGCGATTTCAACTGCTATGGGGGCCACGTCGTCATTGTAGTGGGAATCGGGAATCCTGGTGTATCCAGCGCGAGTCTTCAAAAGCGAGCCCTTTTGAAAAACTCAGAGAAGGCTCTGGGGTACACAATGGCGAGGGGCAAAATGCAAGGTTTCTCGATTCCGCTCCGCTCCGCTCGAAATGACAAACCTATTTGAGGTTTAGCGTGGCGCGAAATTCAATCCAGCAGATGCAGTTCTTTTCCCGGCTTGAAGCGGACCGCACGTCCTGGAGCAATGGGAACTTCGGCGCCGGTGCGCGGATTGCGGCCAATGCCGGTTTTTCGCGGCCTGACGCTGAAAACGCCGAAGCCGCGCAGTTCAATCCGATCGCCGGCCGCCAGCGCATTTTTCATGCTCTCAAAAACCGTGTCCACGGCTGCTTCAGCCTTGACGCGAGGTAAACCTGTGCGATCCGCAACTTTATGTACCACATCCTGTTTGATCAAGTGAATCTCTCCGTCAAGGGGTTATAGGGTGCGCTTCTCCTCATGCTAGGGCTGTCTTTTCGAGATTGTCAACGCAACGCCACTCTCGTACACTCGCCCTAAAGCAAACAATTGCAAGGGTTGGATGCGGCTTGTGGCGAAGACGCCGCCTAACCTGATGGGGAGACGGATGTCGATTAAAAGTGACCGCTGGATTCGCGATAACGCGCTCCAGCACAAGATGATTCAACCTTTCAGCGAGAAGCAGGTCCGCGAGGGAGTGATTTCGTACGGACTTTCTTCTTATGGATATGACCTGCGGGTTTCCGACGAATTCAAGATTTTCACCAACGTCAACAGCACGGTAATCGACCCTAAAAATTTCGATGAACGCTCCTTTGTTACGACCCATGCGGACTCAGTGGTTATCCCTCCGAACTCCTTTGCGCTGGCACGTTCGGTGGAGTATTTTAAGATTCCCCGCAATGTGCTTACTATTTGCGTAGGGAAATCCACCTATGCCCGGTGCGGCATCATTGTGAACGTTACCCCGTTCGAGCCGGAATGGGAGGGATTCGTGACTTTGGAAATTTCCAACACCACGCCGCTGCCGGCGCGCATCTATGCCAACGAAGGGCTATGTCAGATTCTGTTCTTCGAGTCGGATGAGATATGCGAAGTGAGTTATGCGGACCGCAAAGGGAAGTATCAGAATCAACAGGGGATCGTGCTGCCCAAGTTGTGATTCCAGCCGGTGTACGACTGCCGTGTGATGGAGTGAAAGACGGTGGAAAGTGTCGCAGTCTGATCCCCCTGTGATCCAGGTTGTCACGCGAAACTCTCGCTCGCGTTGGGCTGGAAACCAAAAAGGTAAAGCAGTGTCCCAAATGCCAGTCGCGCCTATCCGTGTTTATGTGCTCCGATTTGATCCTCTACGCGCTGCCGGATTACAGGCTATGTTCGAGGAAAATTCGGGAATTGAAATCATCGTAGAGTCTGTCGCCGACCAGGTGGGCAGCGGCTGGCTTGATCCCAGCATAAAAGTCGTTGTAGTTGGAACGCAGCTGGGTACGGGAACGATAAAGCTGATTTCTTCCATTCGATCGGCCCGTCCGGAGCTCAACATCCTGCTGATGTCTCCAGCAGCCGGAGATGAGGCTGTTCTAACCGTGCTGAACTTGGGGGCCAAGGGGTTCCTCCACGAGGCGAGCACGGCTGCGGAGTTTGAAGAAGCGGTCCGCGCGGTTACGTCCGGGTCCATCTGGGCGCCGCGCCGGCTTCAGGCTGAACTGATCAACCGGCTGTTGTCGTCGCGCGAACCACAGGTCTCAATAGCCAACATAAGCTTCACTGGACGGGAGCAGCAGGTGCTGGACCTGCTGCTCGATGGTCGGTCGAACCGGGAGATCGCGCAGAGTCTAAAGATTGAAGAGCGGACTGTGAAGTCCTACGTGACCCGGCTGCTGCGCAAGATGAGCGTGAAAAATCGCACCGCCCTTTCCATGCTTGCTTTGTCGGCGAAGGAACCTTAGCGGAATTCGATTCCCGGGCGGCTCACTGAGAGAACTGCTCGATTTCTTACTGCGCCAGCCCCTTTGATTACCTAAGACACTGGACCTCAGTACTCTTTTGCAAACTTAATATCTACGTTGTAATGGATCTATCGATCATGGATTTGGGAGATCAGGGTTGCAATTGGCGGAAATCGCCGGTTGCAACCCACTTTTTGGTTGAATATGCTTTTTATTCAACCCAATGGACGATTTTCGCATCATAATGAGTTGAGTCGATTGCGTCCGGGAGAAGGCAAGTAGCTTGTGCTTATTTCGGCGCTCATTCCTATTAGGCAACTTAGAGAGGTTTGACATACTTATGAAGAAGTTTATTTTGGCGGCTTGTGCCGTAACTTTGGTGGTTTCACAAGGCTTCGCCGCGACGGATCACGCGAAGCTGGTGGATCGCTTGGGGGCTGCATCCCGGGTCATCAACGAAATTGAAGCGACACCCGATAAGTCAATCCCGACGAGCATTCTTTCCAACGCAACTTGTGTAGCCGTTGTGCCTGCCTACAAGAAAGCCGCATTTGTGGTCGGTGGCAGCTATGGTCAGGGTGTAGTGACCTGCAAAACTTCTCATGGTTGGAGCGCTCCAGCTTTCATCCAGTTGAAGGGGGGCAGCTTCGGTTTCCAGATTGGCGGCCAGTCGACGGATCTGGTGTTGATCGCGGTCAACCAGCGCGGGATGCAGGACCTGTTAAAGAGCAAGTTCAAAATCGGTGGAGACGCAGCAGCAGCTGCGGGTCCGGTCGGACGCAACGCAGCCGCGGCGACCAATCTGACCTTGAAGTCCGAGTTGCTGACGTACTCGCGCAGCCAGGGACTTTTTGCCGGGATCGACTTGAACGGAACCATTGTCAACCAGAACACGGAAGACACCCGTACGTTCTACGGCTCGGACGTTCCTTTTGCGACCATCTTGGGAGGCAACAAACCAACCCCACCAGCAGCCCGTCCCTTTGTAAGGACAGTGGCGAAATACTTCCGCAGCTCTCAGTAAAAGCACGATCAAGTAGAAGCAGCAAAGGAGGCGGGCCCGGGGGGAGCCCGCCTCCTTTGTTCCGGAACGGATTCAAGATGCGGCGGAGAGGAGGGCTTTGTTATTCCTGGCTTTCGGCTTCGCTCAGGTTAAACTCCGTGAAGTATCCGGAGGCTGATTGGTGTTGTTGGCGGCTACATCACCGTCTGAATTTTCACTCCGCTTCGCTACGTTCAGAATGACTCTTTTCATCATTCCAAGACGACTCTCTTCATCTACTTCAAAGCCAGTTCAGCTCGCAGCGAACTGCTTACCGCATTGACTGCTCGACTTCCTGGAGCCAGCTTGCGGGCTTGAGAATCTCTCTTGGGCGTGAGCCATCCGCCGGTCCGACGATGCCATCGCGCTCCATCAGGTCGATCAAGTGTGCGGCGCGTCCATAACCGATGCGCATGCGGCGCTGTAGCAGGGAAGTCGAGGCCTTGCCGAATTCGAGCACCAGACGGATCGCGTCTTCAAACAATTCATCGTTGGCCTCACCTTCATCGGAGCCGTCCGCGCCTTCTGGGGTCTTGTCGTCACGCGGGGCTTCGAGGAATCCTTGAACGTATTCGGCTGCACCTTGCGCTTTCCAGAAATCAACGACCGCGGAGATTTCTTTTTCCGTCACAAACGGAGCGTGGACGCGCTGCACCCGCGCGGTGCCCGGAGGTAGAAAAAGCATGTCGCCGCGCCCCAGCAGGGATTCCGCTCCGTTGGAATCGAGAATGGTTCGCGAATCCACCTTGGTCGCGAGGCGAAAGGAAATACGCGTCGGCACATTGGCTTTAATCAAGCCGGTGATGACATCCACGGAGGGCCGCTGCGTGGCCAGCACCAGATGGATTCCAACGGCGCGTGCCATCTGCGCCAGACGCGTGATCGACTCTTCCACATTTGCGCGGTCAAGCATCATCAGATCGGCCAGCTCATCAATGATAATGACGATCTGCGGCAGAGGCTTTTCCTCTTCTAGGCCGCCGGTCTCGTCAAACAGGTTGGGCGTATTTTCAAACAGCTTGTTATATTGCTCCAGGTTGCGGACGCCGCGGGAGGCCAGCAGCTTCAACCGTCGTTCCATTTCGCGAACAGCGTTGCGCAGCGCGTTCGCCGCAAGCTTTGGCTCAGTGATAATCGGCGTGAAAAGATGCGGTACGCCTTCGTACATCCCAAGCTCAACCCGCTTGGGATCGACGAGGATCAGCCGGACCTGCTCCGGTGTCGCCTTGAACAGCACGGACATGATCATCGCGTTGATGGCGACAGATTTTCCGCTGCCCGTCGATCCGGCGATCAGCACATGCGGCATGGTGGCCAGGTCGGCATGTACGATGCGACCGTTGATGTCTTTGCCCATGGCCAGCGTCAGCTTGGATTTGCTGCGGATGAAGCTCTCATCCTCGATCATGTCGCGCAGCCAGATGGTTTCGCGCTCGGCATTGGGGACCTGCAAGCCAACGGTGCTCTTTCCGGCCATGCGCTCAATCAGAATGCTCTCCGCACGCATTGCGAGGCATAAATCATCCTGTAGACCAACGACGCGACTGTACTTTACGCCAGCATCGGGCCGAAATTCAAACGTGGTGACGACCGGGCCAGGATTGATCTGCACTACCTGCCCGTGCACATCGAACTCCGCGTATTTCTCAACCAGAACGCGGGCTTCCTCGCGCAGCACATCTTCGCGGATGACCTGCTTTTCCTCGCTGCGATGCAGCAAGGTGCTCGGCGGCAAACGAAAGCCTTCGACGGATTTGGCCGTCAAGGTTACAGGTTTGATGGCGGCATCGGCGCGTGTGCCGATCTGAACGCGCAATTCCGCAGGCGCTGTGGCGCGTGCCGAAGGAAGAGACGGCGCAGGGTGGAAATTTTTGAAGGATGCTGCCGGTGTGGCGAATTCCTCTGCGTCTGCGCTTTCTAGGTCTTCATCGAGGGGATTGGCTGTCGTAAGACGCTCCGGGTTGGATTGTCGGGCGGCTTCGCTCAAGAATTCCTGTGCGGGCGGAGCGGGGACGGGCTCCTCCCAGAAATCCGGCCGCTTGCGAACGCGGGTGGGCAGCGCATCTTTTCGAGTGTCCTCAAAAATGTGCGGGTCGTTGTCCGGGGCGTTTGCCAGCGCGGCTGCTTCCTTGGCGAGCTCCCGGGCGACTCGCCGAGATTCTTTACGTTCCAACCGCGATGCGCGCCAGTTTCGCCAGCGATCTCTCCACGCAGCGATGAAGGCGAAATGAACAGCCGCCCATTGACGCGTAGTGCTCACGCTGAACGTGGTCGTCAGATACAGCGCCGCCGCCATGACGGCAATCGATAGAACGCATGCGCCGGCATAATTCAAATAGCGCACCAGCAAGTCGGCGATGATGCGCCCGGTCATCCCTTCAATGGGCACGCTGTGCGCCCAGCGGAGCCGGCCCGGCAGCAGGCCAACCAGTGCAGGCGCGAACAGCAGGCATAACACTCCGCCCGTTAATTTAGAAATCGGTGATCCGGCCCGTCGCGAGCGAAGCCATGTCCAGCCCAGCGCGCCCACCAGCAGCGGCACCAGAAACGCGGCAACGCCTTCGCATTGCAGCAGCAGGTCACTGAGACCGGCGCCGAACAGACCAATCCAGTTATGTGCGGGAGCTCCAGACAGATAGCCGCCCGCCGTGTCCAGCGAGGGGTCGAGCGGAGTATAGGAGACCAGAGAAAGGAGCAGGAGGAGGCTGAACGCCAGCAGAAGCAGGCCGACCAGCTCATTCAGCCGACGGTTCTTCGTCGGTGAAAAGACTCGTTGAACAACATTCATAGGGGGCGCTTGAACACGAAATGCAGAAGCCGACCGGTTCGTCGCCGTCCGCTACGTGCCAGAGACACCAGAGCAATTCCGATTATCCCAGAATCGGTGACTGATGGCACGAAAATGTGTGCTCGGCGCAAGGCAGTATTCAAATGCGAACCTTCGGCGAGTTCAGCTTCGGAATTGCGGACTTCCGCTATTGTTGGCTGCACTAAATTGTCAAATCCCATCCTAGCCGTAAAGAACGCGGCTAGGATGGGGCACCCTCGGAATGACAAATTTACTTGTTCGGAATGACAAATTTCTATTAGGTCAGCTCCAATTCCCGCAGGCCTCGATTCATCCTTCCCGTACCGCCCCTTAAACGTGTATGAAGAGAAAGACATCCGGCACTCCAGGAGAGATACACATGATCGAAAGTATGTTCCACCCCCAAGCCCCGTTGCTGGAGAAAATTGTCCGGCCCATCATTGTTTATTTTTTCCTGATTTTCCTGCTCCGCATCTTTGGCAAGCGGGAGCTGGCGCAGCTGAATCCCTTCGACCTGGTGGTTCTGCTGTCTTTGTCGAATGTCGTGCAAAATGCGCTGATCGGTAACGACAATTCCGTCACGGGCGGCATCGTCGGTGCCATGTCTCTATTGACGATTAACTGGCTGGTAGTGCGGTTTCTCTATAGCTCTCCCAAAGTCGATCGACTCGTCGGAGGAACGGAACGCGTGCTGGTGCTGAATGGCGTCGTGGACCATGACGCTCTTCGCAAGGAGTTGCTGACCGAAGAAGAGCTGCTCTCCGCAATCCACAAGCAAGGCTTTGATGGAATTGAGGGAGTCAAAAAATGCGTGCTGGAGCCGAATGGCTCCTTTTACATCGAAGGGCGCAAGCCAAGCGAGAGCGAAGAAAACCATTCAGAGCTCGTGACTCGACTGGAACAAATCCAATGCGATTTGCAGCAGATACGAAAACAGCTGGCAGCCGGATGAGAATGTCGGCAGTCAGGTGCTTTGTTCCAGCGAACGGCGCCGATATTTGCGAACCATCGGCGAACCAGCTAGTGTGTTGGGCAGGCCTATAGTATCCAAAATCAAATCTCTAAAATCTGTGGAGTGAAGTTTTCCCGATGACGGACCAGCTCGATACCAGTTTTCATTCTCTTTTGCATGAACTTCGCGTTATACCTCCGCCGGAGGAGTTTGCCTCGAAGGCCCACGTCCGTAGTCCGGAAGACTATGACGCACTCTACAAGCGTTCGATAGAAAATCCGGAAGAGTTCTGGGCCGCGGCAGCTAACGAGCTGCATTGGTTCGAACCCTGGCAGAAGGTGCTGGAATGGAACGAGCCGTGGGCGAAGTGGTTCGTCGGCGGAAAGATGAACCTCGCCTACAACTGCCTCGATCTTCAGGTAGAGCGCGGACGCGGCGGCAAGACAGCGATCCTGTGGGAAAGCGAATCGGGTGAGGTGCGCCGGTTTACGTTCCAGGAATTGCTGGATCAGGTGCAGCGCTTCGCCAACGTTCTACGCGGCATGGGTGTGCAGAAAGGCGATTGCGTCGCCATTTACATGGGCATGGTGCCGGAGCTGGCCATTGCATTGCTGGCCTGCGCGCGCATTGGGGCTGTGCATTCGGTCATCTTCGGGGGCTTCGCCGCGAATGCGCTGGTGGATCGTATTAACGATGCGCAATCTGTCGCTGTGATTACGCAGGATGCAGCGTGGCGTCGCGGCAATCAGGTTCCTTTAAAGACGACCGTCGATGAAGCGCTGACGAAATGTCCATCGGTGCGTAAGACGGTCGTATTGCACAGAACGGGCGCAGAAATCCAGATGCAGCCGGGCCGCGACCAGTGGTGGCATGAAGAAATGGAGCGGGCCGACACGGTGTGCCCCGCAGAGCCGCTCGATGCCGAGCATCCGCTGTACATTCTGTACACCTCCGGCACGACTGGGAAGCCCAAGGGCATCGTTCACACAACTGGCGGTTACGCCGTGCATACCTATCTGACCAGCAAGCTTGTCTTTGATTTGAAGGACGACGATGTCTATTGGTGTACCGCTGATATTGGCTGGGTCACTGGCCACTCCTATGTGGTGTACGGAATTCTGCAAAACGGCGTGACCACGGTGATGTACGAGGGCGCTCCGAATTTTCCGGAGAACGACCGTTTCTGGAAAATCATCGACGACCATCGCGTGACCGTCTTCTACACCGCGCCCACTGCGATCCGCGCGTTTATCAAATGGGGCGATGAATTTCCCAATCGCCACAAGCTCGACAGCCTGCGACTGCTGGGCAGCGTGGGAGAGCCGATCAATCCGCAGACCTGGATGTGGTATTCGGTGGTGATCGGCAAGAATCGCTGTCCGATTGTGGATACATGGTGGCAGACCGAAACCGGCGGCATCATGATTGCGAACATCCCCGGTGCGGTCGCCAGCAAGCCGGGTTCCGCCAGCAAGCCATTCTTCGGCATCGTGCCCGATATTGTGAGACAAGATGGCGAGCCGGTTTCAGAGGGCAATGGCGGCCTGCTGATCATCCGCAAGCCCTGGCCGGGCATGGCGCGGACGATTTACAACGATCCGGAACGTTACGTGAAGCAGTATTGGTCGACCGTTCCCGGCACATACTTTACCGGGGATGGCGCACGCCGCGATGCGGATGGCTATTACTGGCTGATGGGCCGCGTCGACGATGTGATCAACGTCTCCGGCCATCGCCTTGGCACCATGGAGATTGAGTCCGCGCTGGTGGCGCATCCGAAGGTAGCGGAGGCCGCTGTGGTTGGCAGGCCAGATGCGCTGAAGGGGCAGGCCATCGCCGCGTTCGTGACGCTGGAGTCGCAACACAAACCTTCCGCTGCGCTAAAGGAAGAACTGCGCGCCTGGGTCGCGACTGAGATTGGAGCGCTGGCTCGTCCGGACGATCTGCGATTTACCGACAGCCTGCCTAAGACGCGATCGGGAAAAATCATGCGTCGCCTGCTGCGTGAACTGGCTGAAACCGGGGAAGTGAAGGGGGATACGACCACGCTGGAAGACCTGGGCGTGATCGCCCGTCTGCGAGAGGAAGAAGAGTAGTCCGAGAGAAATAGATGCGTTTCTCGAGAGATGGTTTAGCTTCGTTGACATCCAACGCCAGAGGAGAATTTGTCCTCCTGAGCGCAACGAAGTGATGCGGAGGACCTTGCGCTTTGCCGAGGAACCACAAGGTCCTTCACGCCGCTTGCGCGGAGTTTACCCTGAGCGGAGCCGAAGGGTTCAGGATGACAATTCTGTCGGTCTGTCCAGAGCACCAATTAGGAGATTCGCTATAACGATTCATTTTGTACGAATCGAGAACTGCCATCCCATTCCTTGTCCTCAACCCCAGAAGATGCGTTCCGGTGCGGTTGCCGACAGGTTGACTTTGACGGGGGACGCGATCGCGGACAGAATGTTGAAGTCGAAATCGCTGTACAGATCGAGGCACATCAGTTCTGGAGCTTCGTCATACTTCAGGGGATGATCGAACGCATACATCAGGCTTGGAATGGACTTGCGTGCGTCCAGTTGGGAAAACAGCTCAGGCTCCAGGGCAGCGGCAACCATGGCGATTGTTTCCGAACGCGGACCCGTTGTAATGATCCGAACGGATGGCACTGACATTTTTTCGTTTGCCGCAAGAGTCCCGGGAGTCGGGCTACCGTGATCCAAATCTTTGGCCAACCAGCGGACCATTCCGATGATCTGAGCTGCTTCCAGACCCAACGGACGCTCGCCGATGGTGCTCAGGAGTTGGGTGAACTGTACGACTCGGGAGTGCGGCGCAGGGCTGTTATCTCCGAAAAATAAGGGATCGAGTACCAGCACTCGCTGTCCGCGGTCCACTTCATTGGCAACGTCGACCATCGTAGACGGCATGCCCTCGTCTGAAATCAAGATTGTGGTCGGCGCGTTCTCCGGTGCGGTGATGGAGCGAAACAGCACGCCGGTGGCGCTCAATCCATTGCTGAATTCGAACCGATAGCCGCTGCTCTCCACCCCTTTCTGATGGGTCGCGTTGATGGGCCACGCGTGGGTAACGGTGACCGGATCGTAGCGAACGACGTCATGCAGAAGCTTTCGCTGCGATTGCGCCCACTGCGCTCCATGCTCCGCCGGAATTTCGTGATGAATCGATCTTGCAAAAGATTGTGCAAGTGAGAGGAGAGTGAAATTGTCCTTAGGAAGGCCGCCTACAGTAAGGTCGGCGTAACTTTTTACTTCAGCATCGGTGTCGGGATCTTCTTTTGGAGACGCGTCAATGTGAAAAGCGGAATCGAAAAATTTGTAGGAGACCTCCCGGCTATCGATTCCAAAATTGTGGGTGCCTGGATCCAAATTCAAACTCCACTGAAGATTGTCCGGCTTGCCATACAGGTTGTAGAAAGGCTTTATGTCGAAATAGACACCCTGCTGGACGATGCCTGCGCGGAAGCAGCAGTTGTCCATCGAGTTATAGATCAGCAAAGTGGGCCGAGGCGCTCGCGCAGCGTCCAGTTGCGCGTAGTCCGCTGTTTGGCGGAGATCGGCCGCGTTCTGCTCAAGGTCGTGGTATTCAGGGTGCTCAATCGAGGTGGTCAGCGTGCTGAACCCGGCCACGGCAGTCGCGGGTCCGACCCGTGTGTCGAGCGAGCTGAGTAGAATCGTCTGCCATCCGCCGCCCGACAGCCCGGTCATTCCAATGCGGGAGCGGTCCACATCGGGATCGTTGTAGAGATAATCGAGGCCGCGCCGCATCGCAAGATAAAAAAGTCCGGCGCCATTTTTGCCCGCGAGTTCGATCAGGCCGAGGTTGTCGTGAGAGCTTCCCGGCACGTTGAGTTCTCCCTGGCCTACAAATTCCGTGCTGAGGGCGATGATTCCGCGGCGCGCCTGGTTGATGCAGCGTTTCTGTTTATGCTCCGCTGCTTTGCCGCCGGGTCCATGCCCACTCACATTTAAAATCGCGGGCATCTTTCCAGTTTTGTGCTCAGGTTCATAGAGCAGAGCGACGGCCTGGAAGCCGGGAACAATTTCATAGCGCAGCTTGATGATGCGATAGCCTCGTCCCTCGATCGTTCCTGCCTGCTCGAATTTCGGTGCTTCATCGATCCATGCCTGCGGCCATCCGTGGTAGATCACGGACAGTTCATGCTTCCGAATTTTCGCCTCTTCCGTATTCCATTGCTTCGCATCGGCCGGCAATACCAGAGGCGGCACGCGCTTCAGCATGAAGTGACTCAATTCATCGGACACGACGGAAGGAGACTGAAGATGTTGCCGCAGCAGCGGGTCAACGATGCCGCTCGTCGCCTGTGCATGCAAGGAGCCAATAGCGCAAAGCGCGACGAGGATAGCAGAGAGAAAACGGTTCATAAATTGATGATCTCCGGAACTGGAAACAGCCAAGGCCTGGAGAATAGATCAGTTTTCCTGTAGGCGTATACCAGCGGAACGAAAGCTTAGCATCCGTTCTTTAGAGGACGGATGCACGTAACGTGTGCCGGAGTCTACAGCAACAGGAAAACTGATCTAAATGGCCTTGATCGTGCATATTTGTGTCCCGACCAGTGTATTCCGAGATTGGAGATCATTCATCGATTCACTTCCGATAATCTTTTTTCCTCTGGCCGTTATACTTCGATCACCGGAGTAAAACCACAGTGACGCCCCAGCCATCGGTAGAGGTCGCAGGACCTTCCCATAAGCATTTGCCTGCACTCGACGGCGTTCGCGGGCTGGCCATTCTGCTGGTTCTGGTCTCGCACCTGATGCTGTTTAACGACAAGACAGGCAGCCGTCTCGGCGATTCGCTTTCACTGCTGCGGGGATTGGGCTGGGTCGGCGTCGATTTGTTTTTTGTGCTCTCCGGCTTTCTGATCACCGGTATTTTGTACGATACACTGCATGATCCGCATTATTTCCGCAGCTTTTATATGCGGCGCTTCCTGCGCATTTTTCCGCTGTATTACGGATTTCTGCTTTTCCTGCTGATCCTTAGCCATTGGAGCCACTGGTTGCATTTCTCCTGGGGAGGGCGGCAGTATGTATTGCTGACCTACATGCAGAACACCGGGCTATGGTTTCCCGTGACGGATTTTCATCCTGGCGCGTGGGCGGACCTGGACCATTTCTGGTCGTTGGCGGTGGAGGAACAGTTCTATCTCTTCTGGCCGCTGCTGGTGTTTCTGGTGCGCGGACGCAACCGCCTCATCACTCTCTCGCTTGCGCTTTCCGGCGTAGCGCTTTTTCTGCGGATCGCGATGTATCTGCACGGCGCTTCACCACTTTTTATTTTTATGCTGACTCCCTGCCGCATGGATACGCTGCTGCTGGGCGGATGCACCGCGCTGGTGATCCGCGGCAACAGTAACTGGCTTCCGCGCCGGTGGATGATTCCCATCGCACTCGTAGCGGCTGCGGTTATCGTGGCGTATACGCTGGGACACATGGGCAGTGACATGCGCGCGGGCTTCTTTGGTGCGACCTTCGGCTACATGGTGATCGCTGTGGGATGCGTTGCGGTGTTGGTGGCGTCTCTCGATACAGCGTCTCTTGCTCATCATGTGTTCAGTTGGCGGTTTTTGCGCAGCCTGGGAAAGTACAGTTACGGCATTTACGTGCTGCACATTTTCGTGGCGCACCTTGTTTGGACCATGTTCTACCGCGCGCTGGGCACGAGCCTGCGCATTTTTCTTACGCCGTATTTGCACTCGCGTCCTCTGGCGGTGCTAATCGAGTTTTGCGTCAATGCTGCTGTTGTAATTTTCGCGGCCTATCTCAGTTACAACCTGTATGAAGTACATTTTCTGAGGTTGAAGAGATATTTTGGCTACCGTCGGACAGGCCGCACGCTCCCAGCCGCACAGCCTGTTGGCGCGGAATAACTCTCCCACAAATTCACGGTGTTCCATCGACGGAGCACTTGCACTCCGCTTGCGGCGGGTCCTCATTGCTGCTGTCCAGAATAATCTTCCAGGCGCCATCCGGCTCTTTTTTCCATATCGTCATATAGCGCCCGCGTTCCACGGCTCCGTTGGCTGCCGCCCCGAGAGAGCGCCCTTCGTACTGTCCCCAGGTGTAACCCATATCGCCTGCAGCGGAGAGCTCGCCTCCATCCGGTTTCCACGTTAACTGATAGGTGCTGGGCGACCACGTGGCGTGGGCTGCGATTGCAGCCTGCCCAATTTGCGGAGCTTGCCGGTTCGCCAGTGTGACGCCATCTTTATCGAAGTATGAAGCAAACGTCGCACCTCCTCCTTCAGCGACGGCAGCGGCGAATTTGTGTTCCAGATCGAACAGGAATGCGGTCCCCGGCTGGACCGTAGTGGTAAGCAGCGGATCGGACTGGGCAGGCTCGGATAGCGGTCCCAATGGCGACTGCTGTGCGCGGCAAGGAATGCCCATTAAAAAAAAGCATGCGAGCACACCGCTCAAAATAAATCTGAGGCGGCCGCTGTCGAAGGCGGCAGCGGAGTAGAAAGGTTCTGAATCCATTTTCATTTCGCACCGTCCAAAGTATCTACTACTGCTGGATATCCATGATAGCGGCTACGCAATCGACGACATTCCAGCGGGTGTGACTGAGCTATACTTAACTATCGGTGGAATCGTGAGTATCTCGGTCGCCGACAGCAAATATCGCGGGAATGGCGTTGATCCGTTCCGTTGTTGCTAACGCATGTGTTGAATATGCGTCCACCACCCCGGCGTAAAAGATGATGATGAGTAACATCCTCGACACCATCCATTCCCCCAGCGACGTAAAACATCTCAAGCTTCCGCAATTGGAACAGCTGGCGCAGGAGATCCGTGAGCGCATGATCACCGTGCTCGCGAAAACCGGCGGCCATCTTGGACCGAATCTGGGCGTCGTGGAGTTGACGCTGGCCCTGCATGTTGTCTTCGACACTCCGAAAGACCATTTTGTTTTCGATGTAAGTCACCAGGCCTATATCCATAAACTGCTGACCGGACGTCGTGAGCGATTTGAGACCATGCGCCAGCCGCAGGGCCTGAATGGCTTTATGCTGCGCACGGAAAGCGAACACGATGTCTACGGCGCGGGACATGCGGGCACTGCATTGTCGGCTGCCCTGGGTATGGCTGTAGCCCGTGACTTGAACGGTGGCAATGAGCATGTGATCGCGCTGGCGGGCGATGCGGCCTTTACCAACGGAATTTCCTACGAGGCGTTGAACAATGTTGCCGGGCAAACTAAGCGTCTGATCATTGTGTTGAATGACAATGAGTGGTCGATCGACCGCAACGTCGGCGCAATCTCTTCCTATCTCCACCGCATCGTCACCAATGAACGGTACGCCCATCTGCACGATCGCGCGACTCGTCTGATTGAAAAGTTCGGCGGCAAAACCGTTGGTCATGCGGTGCGGCGCGCGGAGGAAGCCGCCAAGGGTCTGCTGCTGCCTTCGCTCATCTTTGAGGAGTTTGGCCTTACCTATTACGGCCCGATCGACGGCCACAATCTTGGCCTGCTGATTGAAACTTTTCGTTTTCTCAAGACGCAGAACCGTCCCGTGATTCTGCATGCATTGACTCAGAAGGGCCGCGGCTTTCAACCTGCACTCGACAAGCAGAAAAAGTTTCATGGCCTGGGGCCGTACCATCCCGAGACCGGAGAAACCAAGCCAACAGGCCTGAAGACATACTCGGAAGTCTTTGCGGAAACCATGGTGAAGCTGGCAGACAACAATGAAAAAGTTGTCGCCATCACCGCTGCCATGCCAAACGGCACGGCGCTCGATCTTTTCCGGCCGCATCATCCAAAGCGCTATTTCGATGTGGGCATCGCGGAGGAACATGCCGTGATCTTCGCGGCAGGAATGGCGACCAAGGGGCTGCGACCCTTCTGCGCGATTTACTCCACGTTTCTACAGCGCGCTTACGATCCCATCATCCACGACGTGTGCCTGCAGAATCTACCGGTTGTTTTCTGCATGGACCGCGCGGGACTCTCCGGCGACGATGGGCCAACGCATCACGGGCTGTTTGACATCAGCTATCTGCGCGGCGTGCCCAATATCGTAATCATGGCGCCGAAGGATGAAGATGAACTGGCCGACATGTTACAGACCTCCATGGAGCACGATGGACCTTCCGCGATTCGCTATCCACGCGGCGCGGGGCCCGGTACGCAATTGAAAGAGACGCCTGTAGCGCTGCCCATCGGCAAAGCCGAAGTATTGCGGCAGGGAAGCGACATTGCCGTCTGGGGCCTCGGCGCGATGGTTCCCATGGCGGCTGCCTTCGCGGAGCAACTGGAACGCGAAGGATATTCCGTCGCGCTCATCAACGCTCGTTTCGCCAAGCCGCTCGACGGTGAGCTGCTTGAAAAATATGCGCATCACGTCGGACTGATCGTCACTTTTGAAGACCACGCACTGATGGGTGGCTTCGGCAGCGCGGCGCTTGAATATCTGAACACGCACAATTTAAAAGTCCCGGTAGTGCGGATCGGCTGGCCAGATGCATTTATCGAGCACGGCAAAGTAGAGCAGCTCCGCGCCAAATATGGCCTTTCAGTGGAAGCGGCACGGGAGCAATCCCGCCCATTTTTGAAAGCTCTCCGACGCAAGCTATTCGCTGTCACCGGCTGAGCTTTTAAACCGGCAGAATGCGGGTGCCCCAGGTTCGCGAAGCTAACCTGGGTCTTTTCGCTATACTCCAAGGCAATGCCATCGGGACTGAAACTGTGTAAGCAGGCACGCGACCTGCACTTCATTACGTTCAGTTGTGCTCAACGAAAACCGTATCTCAATTCACCACTTGTTTGCAGTCTCTTTGGAGAATCCTTGGAGCGTATGCGACAACTGGAGTTCATTTGTGGGTAAAGTAGCGTCTAGTGCCTTAGTATATCGATGACAGGTGGACTGAGGTATGTCTGTCCAGTCGTGCCGGTTAGCCGGCGGATAAACCAGCCAGTATGAGGAGTGACTGTGTACGAATTGAATCGCAGGAGTTTTGTCAAAGTAGCAGGGACAGCGACGGCGGAAATGTTGCTTGGTTCGAAGATGCACATGCTGGCGGCGGAACAAATCGAGCCAGCCAGGCCGGTCTCAGCCAACGATCAGATACAGATCGCGTTGATTGGCGCGGGTGGCCGCGGCCAGCAAGATACGGCGGCTGCGGTACAGGTTCCGGGGGTGAAGCTGGTTGCCGTGGCGGACTGCTACAACGGCCGGCTCGAGCACAGCAAGGAGCTTTGGGGCGCAGATATTTTCACGACCCGCGAATACGGTGAGATTCTGGCGCGCAAGGATATCGACGCGGTCATCATCGGCACGCCCGATCATTGGCACAAGCGGGCTTCCATCGATGCAATGAAAGCCGGCAAGGATGTTTATTGCGAGAAGCCGATGATTCATCTGTATTCCGACGGGCCGGAGATCATCGAGACTGCGCGCGCAACCAATCGGATCATGCAGGTCGGAAGCCAGCGCGTGAGTTCGATGGTCTACGTGAAGGCGAAGGAACTGCTCGCCGCCGGGACCATCGGCAAGCTCAATATGGTGACCGCGCATTGGGACCGCAATTCTTCGATGGGCGCCTGGAACTACACGGTTCCTCTCGATGCTTCGACGGAGACTTGTGACTGGCCGCGATTTGAGGGTACCGCGCCGAAGCTTCCCTTTAACGCCGAACGTTTCTTTCAATGGCGCAAGTGGAAGGCCTACGGAAGCGGCGTGGCCGGCGATCTCTTTGTCCATCTATTCAGCGGGACCCACTTCATTACCGGATCGCACGGACCCACGCGTGCAATGGCCACTGGAGGGCTGCGCTATTGGAAGGATGGCCGGGACGTGCCGGACGTGATGCTTGGCCTCTTCGATTATCGCGAGGGATTCAACCTGAGCCTCCGGGTGAACTTCGTGGACGGAGGCGAGGAAAGCGAAGGTCTGACTTTCACCGGTTCGGAAGGCACGATGGAGATCGCCGGAAACACGGTCAGCGTAAGCCGCACGCCGATTGCGAAGGAGCCGGGCTATATGATCGGCAGCTTCACCGACTCCATGCAAAAACGCATTCTTGAAGAGTATCGCCAGAAATATCCGCTGGTGCATCCATCAGGACCGCCGCCGCTGCAATACGAAAAATATGTGGCGCCTTCCGGATACAACGACACCTACGACCACTGCAAGAATTTCTTCGATGCCGTCCGAACGCGCAGACCCGTTGTGGAAGATCCGGTGTTCGGCTTCCGCGCAGCCGGAGCGGCGCTGCTCAGCAATTTGAGCATGGAACGCGGCGCTGTCATCCACTGGGACCCGGATGCGATGAAGCTGGTGTGACTCTGCCTGAACCCAGGTCTCAGAAGCGAGACCCTTCGACAAAGCTCAGGGCAGGCTCTGGGCACCCACATTGTTATGGCATCATCGCATTTGGCGAATCCACTCGCCATGCATGACAATGTTGCTATGGTTTCTAAACATTTGCTGCAGCGCGTTCCCTGGAGCGCGCTGCTATTGGCAGCAGGATTTTTCTTCGTAGTGTCTCCTTCGTTCGGCCAGAAGACCGACGTCAACGTCAACCTTTACGGCACATTTCCGACGACCGCCACTGCGTCACCGCAAAACCCGGGAAATCCTCCGTTAAAACAGAGTGCGGACTCGTCGCTGGGCTTTCGCATTGGCGCTCGGCATATCTTCAGCCCCATCTTTGGCCTGGAAGTGAATTTCGGCTATAGCCGCGCCACGCAGCATTTCGTCGGCAACACAATTCAAACGGGAGACGTCTACTCCCATGCCAAACCTTTCACCATCGATTATGTTGTCAGCCCCCCCCTTTCATTCCGGAGCATCCATCCATTCGTGCTGGCGGGAGCTGGGTTCATCTCTTACAACATATCGAGCAATATCGCCGTTCCACGCTCCGGCGTGACCGCCCTGCCTGTGAAACCGGAAAAAATTCCGGTCTTCGAGTATGGAGTGGGCGCGGATTTTCATCCTGGACTGCTCCCTCCGTTCATGGCCTTAAGGGTCCAGTACCGGGGACTGGTGGGCCACGCGCCGGACTACCGGCTTCCGTTTCTCGCGACCAGCAATCTGATCAACATTGCGGAGCCGCAGGCGGGCCTGGTGTTCAAGTTCTAGCGTCGTGCAGGGAATTTCGGCCATATTCCGCGATCCACGAGAGATGGTCCGCGTGAAAGCCATGTCAGCTGGACATACCGCTGGGGAGGTCGAACGCCATCGCTGGCTTCAGCTGATCGGCGCGCTCAAGCTGCTGAAGGGAGCGTTCTTCGTAGCGCTCGGTTTCGGCCTGCTGCGGATGCTCCACCATGATGTCTACTTGTTCGCGCTACAGGTGGTCGAAGCGCTGCACCTTGATCCTGACCGGCTCCTGATTGCGAAACTGCTGGAGAAAGTGAGCCTGGTCACAGACCATCGCTTGAAGCAACTGAGCGCTCTGGTCTTTTTATATGCAAGCCTGGATTTTCTCGAGGGCATAGGCCTGATTCTCGAAAAGCGCTGGGCTGAGTACTTCACCTTGATCCTCACGGTAGCGCTGCTGCCGCTCGAAGCAATCAAACTGATTCATCATCCTAATCACTGGACCCTGTTCATCCTGTTGGCCAACGTGGTCATCGTCATCTACCTGGCGTGGCTTGTGCTCCCGCAACGCCGGCTTCACCGCCGCACTGAAAACTGAGTTCTTTCATAGGTTTATTCAGCCCGAATCACACGCGAGAATCACCCATGACAACACCACTGGCGGGGTAAACCGAAGCCATTCGGCACAATTCCCCGAGTTTCCCCTCATCCTTTCGCAAATAATTTTTCAATTCATGCAATTTTTTGTTGGACAACTGCTTTCTTTGCGATACAGTTGTGGACGAAAGTGGTCTAAAGTGGTGACTTGGGGTAGAAAGCAACACGACTCAAGCTGATTTCTCCGGTCCGAGTCAGATTCGAACCAATTCCACGCACCAGGTAGAGGAAAAGAACATGTTTCGCGGCAACCATCCAACCCGGGTCGATGAGAAGGGACGGCTGAAACTGCCTGCGGAATTCAAGCGCCACATTGAAGAGAAGTACGGGAACCGGTTTTACATCACCAGTAGGGATGGAGGGACGGCGGAAGTCTACCCAATCGAAGAATGGGAAAAGATCGAGCAAAAACTGGCTCTGATGCCCAACTCCAGCCCGGCTAAGAAAAAGTTCCTGGACAGAGTCAACTATTTCGGCCAGATGACGGAGATCGACACGCAGGGCCGCGTCCTGGTGCCGCAGATATTGCGGGAAACGGCGAAAGTGATTGGGGATGTGGTGGTGTTCGGGAAATTGACATATCTCGAAGTCACCAACCTCGATGCCTTCCGCCAGAACATGGAAGCGAATCCGCTGACGGATGCGGATGCGGAAGCGCTGGCAGCCTTCGGGCTGTAGGCGATGAAAGACGATGCCCCCCAGGGGGCGCACAGGGCAAGACGGCATGTGCCGGTTCTTTTAAAAGAAGCAATCCAGTATTTACGAATCCTGCCGGGCGGCACCTACATGGATGCGACGCTCGGCCTGGGCGGGCACAGCACAGCAATTGGCCGCCTGCTCGGTCCGAAGGGCCACCTGATCGCATTCGATCGCGATCCGGAGGCCGTTGAAAGTGCGACAGCGCGGTTTGATGAATTGCGGGCGGAACTGAACGACCAGATGCCCCGCATCACGATCCACGCAGCGGCTTTTGCGGAGGCGGCGAGATGGGTGGAACCACAAAGTATCGACGGAATTGTGGCCGACTTTGGGGTCAGCTCGCTACAGCTGGACACAGCAGAGAGAGGATTCAGTTTTCAGGCAGACGCGCCGCTCGACATGCGGATGGACCCGCGCAGCGGAGCGACTGCCGAACAAGTGGTAAATCAGCTAAACGAAGAAGATCTCGCGAACCTGATTTACGAATTCGGAGAGGAAAGGAGGTCGCGGAGAATCGCCAGAGCAATTGTCAGGGCGCGGCCGGTGACGACAACGGCACAACTGGCCAAGGTCGTCGCAGCCAGCGCCCCGACAATAAAAAGCGATCGGATTCATCCGGCGACACGAGTCTTTCAGGCTCTCCGAATTTACGTGAATGGGGAACTGGAGCAAATCGCTTCACTGCTGGAAATAGCGCCGAAGTTATTGCGGCCAGCAGGAAGAATGGTAGCGATCAGTTTTCACTCACTTGAGGACCGCATCGTGAAAGATGCGTTCCGCGAGGGAAGAACGGCGGGAATCTGGCAGGTGTTGACGCCAAAGCCGGTGACCGCAACGGAGGACGAAATTCGCATTAACCCTCGCTCACGCAGCGCGAAGTTACGCGCGGCAGAGCGAATGGACAAGCCGGCGAAGGGCAAGTCCGGCGTGAAGCAGGATCAATTTTTGCGGCGTAGCTGGTAGCAATTTGTAACCCAGTTAGGTCGAATAAGTTCGGGCCGGGTTCGTCCCACCCTCTTTCAGGCGAAAGAACAGCATGCAGTGTACGTCCCATATCCCTCCCAAGCTCAACGAGCCTGGCCCGAGAAACGAGGGATGCCTGAGCGAGCGAGACGAGAAGCAGTTTGCAGGAAAAAGATTGAGGCCAGTGCAACGGCACGCGGCTAGTCCGAAGCGGCAGAGGGATGCAAGTGAATAGGTCCCGACGTTCAACATTCTCCCCCAACCATTTTTCAGGAGGAATACCATGTCGCACATTTACAACTTCTTTGACAATCACGGTGAAGTCTGGGGTGCGGTTGTATTTGGCGTGTTGGCCATCGCGGCGTGTGTCGCTATGGCGGCAGCACTCAACGGAGCGCTGTAACACCGGCTAGGGTGAACGCCTGGCAGGCCAACAAACAGGTCAAGGAGCTTGCTTCCAGGGCTCAACAGGGGTTTTCACCCCATCAGCAAAGGAAATTTTTATGGCAGCGGCACGCGTCGTAATCGATACATTTCGGGAGAAGGGCCAGTGGACTGCAGAAGCGGTCGCGGACCACAATCGCTGGCTTTTTGCAGCACAACAACGCGCCCGTCGCGGGCCCACTCCCGAAGTGTTTTTTGAAAAGCGGCTGGATAACTCTCGCCTGGTGAAGGCGGACGATCCCGTGCGCAAGCAGGAAATGCGCAGCTTTGCGGTTGCGGCAGTCTTCTTTTTCGCGCTGCTGATGGTTTATAGCTGGCAACATTTCAGTTCCATCGAGTACGGATATCACATTGAAGCGCAGAAGGCGCAATTGCAACAGCTTCAGGATGAAAACCATCAACTCGGCCTGACGGAAGCACAGTTAAGCCGGTCCGAGCGCATCGACCGTCTCGCCCATAAGATCGGGATGCAATCTCCACAGCCGGGGCAGATCGTGTCTCCGGGCATTATGGACATTGATCCGAATACACCCATTCTCGCATCGGTGACATTACCGGCCATACTACCGAACCGGTAAACTCTAAAGAGCGCTCCGTTCATCGGTCTCCTGCAAGGCGCATGTGAAACGCAGGATTCAGCAGGGCTTAAACACGGAATGAGCAGAAAATCCCAGCAGCCGCTCTCTGCTCTAATCCCCAGGTTGCGATTCGTGGCCTTGATTGCCATTCTTATTTTTTGGGTGGCGGTCATTGCGGCGCGTCTGGTATGGCTGCAGGTGTTTCGACACTCGGAGTATGCGGACCGCGAACTGCGCCAGCAGCAGCGCACCTTCCAGATTGCTCCGCGCCGTGGTGTCCTCTACGATCGCAATTTACAGCCCCTGGCCATGACGGTGCTGGTCGACTCCATCTATGCGGTTCCCGGGGAAATCGCCGATAAAGACAATACTGCGAAGCAACTGGCGCGGATCGTTCATCAAGATACAACTGATCGCTACACCGGAGCCAGGGACATCCTTGCGCGCCTTGACCGCTCTCGCAATTTTGCCTGGGTGGCGCGGAAGGTCGATGCGGACGTGGCGAAACAAGTTCGAGCGTTGAACTTGAAGGGCGTCTATTTTCAGAAGGAATTTAAGCGCTTCTATCCAGACGATGAACTGGCGGCACAGGTATTAGGCTACGTCAGCCTGGATGACAACGGACTCGGCGGCGTTGAACACCGATTTGACGATGTGTTGCATGGAGCCTCCGGACGAATGCTGACGGCGGTCGATGCACGGCGGCAGAGCTACGGCAGCGTGGAGCGGGAGCCGACACCTGGAGAAAATCTGGTATTGACGCTCGACGATCATGTCCAGTTTCTCGCGGAGCAGGCTCTCGATCATGCGATGGAGCGTACGAAGGCGCTGAATGGCACGGTGGTAGTGCAGGACCCGCATACGGGACAGATTCTCGCGCTCGCAATCCGTCCGACATTCAACCTCAATGATTTCCGCCATGCCACGCCCAGTCTGCTGCTGAACCATGCGGTGAGCGATGTATATGAGCCGGGTTCGACTTTCAAGCTAATTGCCTATTCGGCGGCCTTGCAAGAAAAAGTCATCACTCCGGACTCGATGATCCACACCCTGGGAGGCCAGATCAATGTTGCGGGGCGGATTGTGCACGATGACCGCGATGCCATTATTTACGAGAGCCATTACAACAATGTGATTTCGGCAACGCAGGCGCTGCAGGAATCGAGTGACGTGGCGGCAATCGAGCTGGCGGAACGAATGGGTAAGGACCGTTTCTATCAGTACATTCGTGCCTTCGGATTTGGACAGAAGTCCGGCATTGAACTTCCCGGCGAGACACGCGGTTTGCTAAAGCCGCCCGGCCGCTGGCAGCCGACCACGATCGGCTCGATCCCTATGGGACAGGAGGTCGGCGTAACACCAATCCAGCTCGTCACCATGGCGTCGACGATTGCGAATGGCGGCATGTATCTGCAGCCGCACATCGTGCTCGAAAAAACGCCGGACCTTAAAGGGAATCCGCGGCTGGTGCCGGCAGCGTTTCATCCGGAGGACAATATTCCGGAAACACTGCCTCCCGGCGCGCATCGCGTCATCTCGACGATGACCGCAGCAGAAATGCGCAAGATGATGGAAGGCGTCGTGCTCTTCGGGACTGGCACGACTGCACAATTGAACGGCTACAGTGCCGCCGGCAAGACAGGTACGGCACAAAAGATTGACGTGCGAACGCACACCTATTCGAAGACAAAATATATTGCGTCATTTGTAGGCTTCGCTCCGGTCAACAATCCAGCCATCACCATTGCCGTCATCGTAGATTCTCCAGTCGGTTCGCACTTTGGACGAGCAGTCAGCGCCCCGGTGTTCCAGGAACTGGCGCAGGAGGTGCTCGAATATCTCGGCGTGCCGCACGATATGCCGATCAAACCAGCAAAGCTCATTGCGCAAGAGAAACAGAAACCTTCGCGGGAGGATGCCGAAGGTGATCAGCAACAAGTTGGCGATCTGAGTGCGATGTTTGCAGAGGTCAACCACCTGCCGCAGGACGACCCGCTCCGTACTCCTCCGAAGGAGTTGCAGGCGAGTGCGGACGCCGATGAGGCGCGGGCCTATCAGCAAACCGTATCCGATGGAGCAATGAAGGAGCCGCAGACCTCCGACACAAGAAGCAAAGAAGGCGCGGCTTCGGCGGCGATCATGCCACCGAACGACACACAGCCTTCGCCAATAAAAACCAAAGACACGGGCCAGCCGCGCGCTGCCGAGATAATTGTCGGCTCGGGTGCACCGGTGACTATGCCAGGTTTTGTCGGACAGCCGATGCGCAACGTCGTTGTAACGGCCGCAAACCTTGGATTGAATCTTCGTGTTTATGGAAATGGAATTGCAGCGGCACAGGCTCCCGTTGCCGGTACCCATGTTCCTGCGGGCACTACGGTAGTAGTGCGCTTCCACCCGTAAATTTTCCGCTTACAAAATATTCCGGCTTCGAATGTGGGCGCAGCGTTCTTCAGCGCTTCTGCTTGATTTCAAGCAGTCCTATCCAGGAGGCCAATGCATTGGCCTCCCGCCGAGCACATGCAAATGCAGATGATCCACCGTCTGCCCGCCTTCTTCCCCAGTGTTGATCACGATGCGAAATCCCTTCGCGAGGTTCTGCTTCGCCGCCGCATTTGTGGCGCTCAACAGGAGATGGCCGAGCAGTTCCTTGTCTTTCGCGCTCACCTGCGCGAGCGAAGCGATGTGCTGGCGCGGAATCACCAGCAGATGCACAGGCGCCTGTGGATGAACATCGGAAAAAGCGATGCACGATTCATCCTCATACAGCTTCTGCGCCGGAATCTCACCGTTGACGATTTTGCAAAATAAACAGTCCATAAAGTCGATCTTAAAGCGGTTCTCCTCCATTAAGAAAGATGTATCGGGAAAGTTCTTGACCCTTCTTTGAACCGTCATGCAGAATTGGGCCTAGAGTCCGGCATTCCAAATCGAGCGAGATACTTGGATAATCCAGGGACCGCATCCGCGCAAACCGTCGAAGTCGCTGATCATACAATCTCCGCGTCCGAAGCGAAGCCCAGCCCGCTCTCTTGGACTCCCCTCAGCCGACTAGCTTTCCGCATAGCATTCATCTATTTCTTCTGCTTCCTCTTTCTATACGGAAACGGCAGCATCTTTGAAATCATTCCTGTCGTCGGCGGTTGGATTAACAATCTCCTCACCTGGCCGATGAACCACGTCGCTGTGTGGACGGGACATCACGTTTTTCACCTTACCGGCGTTGCCGCTACCTGGCACCCGACAGGTTCCGGCGACACCACGCTCAATTGGATTCTTAACGGATTGTTTGTTTTCTTCGCGCTCGTTGGTGGCCTGCTCTGGACAGCGATCGCCACGTTGCGAGGCAGCTGCCGTACCGAGTATCAAACCCTTCACGCGTGGCTACGTTTTTTGCTTCGCCTCACCGTCGGCTTGTTCATGGTCGGCTATGGACTGTCTAAAGTCTTTCCTATGCAGATGGCTCCCATTTCCATTGCCATACTCAACGAGCCGGTTGGACAAACCTCGCCCATGACTCTTCTCTGGTCATTGATCGCTCTGAATCCGATTTATGAATCGATCTGTGGCGTGGCGGAGGTGATCGGGGGAACGCTCATTCTGTTCCGGCGAACCGCTCTGATGGGTGCGCTGTTCTCGGCTTTTGTGATGAGCAATGTCGTGCTCTTCAACTTCTTTTTCGACGTTCCGGTGAAGCTCTTCGCATTGAACCTCCTGCTCGCCGAACTTTTCATTGTGCTACCAGACATAAAGCCGCTATTCAACTTCTTCTGGAGACACCAGCCTGCCGCTCTGGTTGGCGTCTGGATCCCACTTGCGACGCGGCGTGGTTTTCGGATTGCTACTCGCACGGTTGAAATCATCTTCGTGGCTTTGTTACTCGTCGTCTTCCCCGTTCTTACTGGCATCGGTTGGAATCGCCAACGTATTGATTCGAAGACCCAATCGCCTTTGGTCGGTGCGTGGCATCTCGATTCCATCCATCCAGCTACTGGATCATTCATCACCAGCGCGGGTCTTCCCGCGACTGATTTTTACGTTGACACTGTACACCGCGCTTTCACCCGTTCCACGGACGGAGCACTTTGGCGCACTTACCTGCAAATCAAGCCCGCTGACCACACCCTCACGGTCCATCCGAACCCGATGGGCAGAGCTGTTACCTACACCTGGCGGATGCCCGACCCAGACCACCTGATCCTAACCTCTCTGCCGCCAAAAAAGCCAAAGTCCAATCCCAAAGCCAAGGCCGACGGGAAGTCCGCGCCAGCCTTCACTCCCGACGTTCTCACTCTGACCCGAACTCCAATACCGAGCCACTATCCGTTGCTCGACCGTGGATTTCACTTTGTCAATCAGTGGGGTCTGGAGCGGTAATACGATTCTAGGTTTATCGATGAAGCGCGCTGAGGTCACAATCAATCCAGGCGGACGATATACGCAGCGCCTTCCGATAGCCGCACTACACTGGCGACCTGCTGGGCGGCGCGGTGGGATTGTCCTTCAGGACGGATGCGCACCCAGTATCCGGTGGCTCCCTTGAAATCGATCACGTTCGCTCTGGGATACTGACTTTGCAGGTGATCGCGAAGCTTTTTCGCGGAACCGGCGTGATGGAACGCGCCGATCTGCACGCACCAGCGGCCATCCCGGCTGGCGGACGGCGGGTCGCGCAGCACGTCGATCCTGACCCGCGCGGTGCCCGTTCGCCATACACCGGTTTTAATGGCGGCGGCGCGCGACAAATCCAACACCCGGCCGCGAACGAACGGCCCGCGGTCCGTCACGGTCACCACGGCGGACTGGCGCGTCGCAAGATTAGTGACTCGCACGACGGTACCCAGTGGAAGGGTCCGATGCGCGGCTGTCATGGCGTTCTGATTGTAAATCTGCCCATTGGCTCCGCGCGCGTTGTGATAGGGAGCGCCGTACCAGCTCGCGATTCCAACTTCGCTCGAAAAGACTTTTTCGTGACGGTTTTCAGCGTGCCCGGCAGATGGGGGCAGCGGCTCCGCAGGCTGCTCCATTTCCGGCGGCGGCGGCGCGGAGACTCGGACTCGATGATGACTACAGCCGGCCACAAGCAGGCACAGCACAAGAAGTCCGGACAGTTGAATATCGGCGTGGAGATGAGTGCGGACCACGGCGTTTTTTCTATTCTTCATGTTTCAGCAATTCCTTTCACACTGTCCCGCACATACATTCATTTGAAATTGAATCCGGTGCGTATAGATTTTGCTTCTGAAGAGGAGTGCAAAGTTAGTAACCTTAAAGCTACCTGCTGCAGACAGTCCTCGCATTCCACTAGCCGCGAAGAACGGGGTGAAGGTGGGCACCCAGGTGGTTTTTGCATAAAGCAACTTTTTCTGTGAGATACGGTCTATCACAATGAAGGCACGATATATTTTCTAAATAGATGAGTTGCTTCTGGTGCCGAAAACAGGCGGGGCTGGCGTGCCGTTTTCCCATAACTCTGCCGCTTGAATTTATTTACGGACTGGGAATGTTACGGACAGCACTGGCCAATAGACTCACAGTAAGTTTTGCAGTGCTGGCTTTTTTGATGCCGCCGCTCATGGCAGCCCAGCTGCCGGATGCACCGTCGACTGTAAAGGCGCGTCAGCAGGCGGGCGCGTCCATCCTGCTCGGCAGTGAGGAAAGTGCTGGGCGCGATATCGCGGCTATTGGCAAAGATCCGGAACGCGCAGGATGGCGCCCAACATTTGATCCCAATGCAATGTGGAAACGCGTTGCCTTCGGCTCCGCGGCTGCTTCCGCCTGGAGACCTCGACAACTCGCATTCGACACGGCTCCAGCGAGGGTCGGTCAGCAATCCCTCTACACGCCGCCGAATGAGAACTCAGCGCCAGGTTATTCTTCCAGCAGCGCAGAAGCGCGTCCAATTCCCGGGGTTGCGCCTTCTTTGCGCAATGTCTGTCCAAACGATTCCTGCTCACCGGCGCAAACCGTTATGTGCTGCGGAAGAGCGCCGTCGCCGTTTGCGCGCTACCTTAAAAATCCTGATGTGGTTCCACTGACAGCGCGGGATAATTTGCACTCCGCTGTGAAGAACATCATTGATCCCTTCAATCTGCTGACCATCGGGGCAGATGCCGCCATCGGCGTCGCGTCGGACTCCCATTCCGTCTATGGTCCGGGCATGCGCGGATTTGGAAAATACGCTGGGGTCAGCTTTACGGAAGACATAACGGGAGAATTTTTCGGCACGTTCCTGATTCCGTCCCTGGTGCATCAAAACCCCCACTATCATCGGGAGCCATTCGTCTCAGTGCAACGAAGAGTCCTGCATGCCATTACCCAGGTGGTCTGGACACAGAGCTATACGGGCCAGCCAATGTTCAACTATGCAAATATCGTTGGCGGCATCGCAACCGCAGTTGTCAGCAACACGTTTGTGCCTGGCCCAGGGCGTCAGGGGTTTGCGAATACTTCGAAGCGGTTGGCCCTGGCTTTCGCGATCAGCCCTACCGGAAACCTGATTGAAGAATTCGTGCCCGACATTGCGAGTCGCATCAACCTGCGAGTGGTGATCTTTCAACGCATTCTGAACACGGTTTCGATCGAGGTGAGTGGCGTGCCATAACTTTCTTTGGCGCTCCGTTCACCGAGCCTAATCTCCATTGAATGCCAAATCACGCCATTCAATGCAAGCTGGTTCCTTCCACCTGCGCGTCCGCGTAAGCTGACTATGTAGTAAACGGGTCATGCTCTGCCGTGGGAGGGAGCCTCGACTCGACGACAGTGCATCCTATATAAGATGTAGGGCTTTTGTAAGCTGTTGATTAGAGAGTGGCTAAAGATCGACGGCGCAGGTCTTGGGGAGTGAAGTGCAGACAGGACACTGATGCCAATTACGAAATTCAGGAGAACGACGTCAATGCCAAAAGCGATCAAATTCCTCGAGAAGTCCGTTACGATGGCAGCACAAAGCGCATGGGTTGTTTTTGAGAAATTAAACAGCATCCATCCCAGCGCGTCGTTCATTCCTAAATGGTCCGATAAGCCGTTGCTGAAGTCCTATCAGAAAGAAAAGCCGCCTCTCGGCTGGCCGCGCAGCACCGATTCTCTATGCCCGAAGTGCGTGCCTGAGATTCGTCAGCAGATTTTGGATGGCAAGCTGCCGCACGAAGTTCTTTTGAATGAAAAGATCGGCGAAATCAAAGCGCAGATCGTCGAGCGCGACGGCAAGATCTTGATGGTAAAAGATTGTCCGAAGCACGGCCATTTTGAAGACGTGATGGCAATCGATACGGAGTTTTTCAAGCACCTGGAAGAGGTTTTTCCGGGTCGCGATATCCGTGCCCACAATGATGAAAAATTGCACGATCATGGCACTTCGACCATCACCCATGGCCGCGGTTCGGTACTGACAATCGATCTGACCAACCGCTGCAATATGATGTGCGATCCCTGTTTCATGGACGCCAACCAGGTTGGCTTCGTGCATGAGTTGACATGGGACGAGATCAAGACCATGTTGGACAACGCGATCTCGATCAAGCCTCGGCGTCAAATGTCGGTGCAGTTCTCCGGCGGCGAACCAACCCTGTCCCCTTATTTTCTGGATGCTGTCGCTTATGCCCGCAAGGTCGGTTACAACTCCGTGCAGGCGGCGACGAATGGCATCGAATTCGCGAAGAGCAAGGAATTCTGCCGTGCTGCAGCCGAAGCTGGACTGCGGTATGCATACCTCCAGTTTGATGGCATTGGCAATGCGGCCAACTCGCATCGCAAGGTGGGCAACCTGTTCGACGTGAAACTTCAGGCCATCCACAACCTGCACGAAGCCGGCGTGGATATCGTTCCGGTCACGACAATCATCAACGGAATCAATAACGAGCAGGTCGGACATATTATCGAGTTCGCGCTTAACAATCCCAAGACCATCAACTTCCTCAGTTTTCAACCGGTGTCCTTCACGGGTCGCGATGAAGCCATCACCGACGAGCGCCGGACCGCGCAGCGTTACACGCTGAGTCATATGGCGCACGACATCAAGAAGCAGACCGGGCTGGGTGAGCCGACGCGGGACTGGTTCCCGATCAGCTTTATGAGCACTTTCTCGGATTGGGCGGATCTCGTCCACGGACCCAATAACGATTGGGGACAGCTCTCCTGCGGGTGCCATCCGAACTGCGGCATCGGCATGGCGTTAATGATCGACAAGGAAACCAAAGAGGCAGTTCCGGTCACGGCGTTTCTGAACGCCGACCGCTTGGCAAAAGATGTTGCTAAAGTCAACGACGCCGCGCGCGGAAAATTTCTTTCGATTGTGGGTGTCTCCCTCGCTCTGCTGCGCAACTACAATCCAGCGAAAGCGCCGACACATTTCCGCATGCTGGATCTTCTACAGAAGTTTGATAAGTGCTTCGGCGCTACTGGCCACGATTATGGCAAGGTCACCGGCGACCGCACCATGGAAGACATCAAGAAGCGTCGGGCGGACCGCTGGAACTTTCTTTTCATCGCTGGAATGTGGTTTCAGGATCTGTTCAACTACGATTTCCGCCGCACCGAGCAGTGCATTATTCCTTACGCCACGCAGGAGGGCGAAATCAGCTTCTGCGCCTACAACACCGGCGTGGGCTGGCGGAACATTATTGAGAAGATGCACATGACGGCCACCCTGACTAAGTGGTACGAAGAGCATGGCCGGCATGAGATCTTCGCAGGTGGCCGCAAGGTCGGGATGGGCGATGCGCAGAACACACTGGTGCTGAATGATGAGCATGTGCAGGCGGCAGCCAACGACACGCTTGATAAACTCGGCATCGCCAAGAATTCGCGCGAGGAAAAAATTCGTGCGCGAGACAGCAAATTGAAGCAGGACGCAGAAACCGCGCAGATGGCCCGTCTTTATCGAGAGCATGTTCTGGGTGAAAAGCCGAAGGACAACTTCGTCGCTCTCGATTCGTTGATTGGCTCGGCGCCGAAAAGCACAGAAACAGCGAAGGCCGATAAGGCAGAAGAGCCTGTAATGGGAGACTAATCCCCGCCGATTATGGCGAAAGGAAAGCCGCTCTCCGGGGCGGCTTTTTTTTATTGCGCTCGACTGCCTGCAGGTCTTTCGCAGATGTACTCGATCGCCTCACCATCTTGTCAAGATTACCGCCGGCTTTTCTTCCCCATATCAACTCTCGTTTTCATCGTTAGAATCAAAAGTATGGAGAGGGGACTGTTGACGGACCGGGAGGCAGAATCTTTTCGGTCGCAACTGCTCACCTGGTTTCGCCGGAACGCGCGCGATTTGCCATGGCGCCGCACGCATGATCCCTACAGCATCTGGGTATCTGAAGTTATGCTGCAGCAGACTCGGGTTGCCACTGTCATCGACCGATACACGCTATTCATGCGTCGATTTCCATCACTCGTATCGCTTGCGTTGGCAAGGGAAGAAGATGTTTTGACTTTGTGGAGCGGACTCGGCTACTACAAACGTGCACGTATGCTCCACGGCGCGGCGCAGTTGCTGGTGAATGAACATGGCGGCTCACTGCCGAAGTCTTCGGTCGAACTGCGTCGTCTGCCAGGCGTGGGAGACTACACAGCCGCCGCTATCGCGAGCATTGCTCATAGGGAGCCCGTAGCGGTGGTGGACGGAAATGTGGAACGGGTTCTGATACGTGTTCTAGGCATGGAAGCTGCCAACGGACGGCTATCGGCAACACGGCTGAAGGAAGCTGCCAGCCGCCTGCTCGATTCGCGGGCGCCTGGGATGTTCAATCAGGCGATGATGGAGTTGGGTGCGACGGTTTGTCTTCCGCGTGTGCCGTTATGCGGCAGCTGCCCAGTGCAGACCGTTTGCCGAATCCGCGGCGAGCACACCGCGCGGCCCCGGCAGCAAATGGTCAGCCGTAAAATCAGCTATGGACTCATCAAGAAACATATTGATGCCCCCGGAAATCGCATTGCGGTCTGGCTGGTGAAACGCCCCGCAGACGCCTCGCAGATGCCTGGTATGTGGGAGTTGCCCGTGATTCATGACGGTGGCGAACTAGGAAGCGAACCTGTCTTGCGCATTCGCCATTCCATCACCAATACAAATTATTATGTGGCGGTGTTTGCCATGGGAGAAAAACCACTTTTTTCTGAAACCGAGTCAGACCGCGCCGAGGACGAAAACTGGATCATCGACCGAAAACTCGGGAAAATTCCCTTGACTGGACTCGCAAGAAAGATTCTCATGCGCTTGGATGTGCTTGCCAAGCCAAGGCAGGTGCGTCAGGGGAAAGCTCTGCCTGGAGCGGAAAGCGAATTCGTCTAGACAGGTGCGTGCTCCTGCAGTGTAGGGAGAGGCCATGCGTGTGAAACCATCGGGCAGGATTCTGCTTGCGCTTATTCTGTTGTCGTTCGCAGCCCCGCAGACGATTGGCGCACAGCAGGCCTCAACGCCGGACCTGCATCGCCGTTCCGATGAGAATGCCGCCTCTCAGGATCAACCGCGACCAGACTCCATAATCCAGTCGCCGATCACGTTGCCCCCAGATGTATCCGGGACATACGAATTCGATCATCGGAATGAATCGATCGAGATCGATGTCGGTCAGAAAAAACTGACAGGATACATATCGCGGTTGGGAGACGCCGAGACCGACAGCAACACTCCTCTGACATTTTTCTTTGATCGAGCTTCGGTCGATGGAAACTTGATTCAGTTTCAGACACGGGTGGTGCATGGCGTCTGGTACTCGTTCCATGGAACCATTCTTCGCGGCGATGCCAAGACCCGTGACGAGGAGGGCTATTACGTCCTCCACGGACTACTGCAGGAACATCATCCGCAGAGCGGCCGGGATAAGTCTGCCGACGAAACAATCGAAAATCGCAACGTCGATTTCAAATCGCTGGGGCAATAAGATCGGCAAGGTATCTGATCCTCTAGTTGATCGGTGATTCGAGTCATTCTGAGCGCAGCGAAGAATCCAGAGGATATTCGCTCAGGTGGCGCTGCGATCACCCTCTGGATTCTTCGCTGCGCAAGGACGGGGCACCCGGTTTGCATCCCTGTAAAATGATTGCTTATGCTCGATCTGGGATTTGTGCGTGCGAATCTTGCACTGGTGAAGGAGAGGCTCGCGCGGCGAGAGCCAGAGGCAGCCACGCTGCTGGCGGGATTTGAGGAGTTAGATCGGAAACGCCGCGCAGCTATCACGCAATCGGAGACGTTAAAGGCGGAGCGCAATCAGATCTCTGCCGAAGTTGCTGAACGGAAGCGAGAGGGCGAAGATGCCGAGGAGTTGATGGAGCGGACGCGCTCCATGAAGGAAGGCATCGAGCGTTGCGCATCCGAGGCCGCTGAGGCTGAGCAACAGATGCAGGCCGTGCTGCAGCAAACTCCCAACCTGCCCTCTGATAGCGTGCCCGCAGGAACATCGTCAGAAGGCAATGTCGAAGTCCGCCGTTGGGGTACGCCGCGCGCGTTCGACTTTGCCGCCAAGCCCCATTGGGAACTCGGCGAACAACTTGGCATTCTCGATTTTGAGCGGGCTGCGAAGATTTCCGGCGCGCGATTCGCCGTCTATTGGGACGCAGGCGCGCGGATGGAGCGGGCGTTGGCCAATTTCATGCTCGATATGCATACGCGCCAGCATGGCTATCGGGAAGTACTGCCACCGTTCATGGTCAATGAGGCATCGCTGTTTGGAACCGGCCAGCTACCCAAGTTCAAGGAAGACCTATTTCACTGCGAGGGTAGCGACCACTGGCTGATCCCCACGGCGGAAGTGCCGCTGACAAACCTTTTTCGCGATGAAATTCTCGATGAAAAGCAGCTGCCGATTTCTGTCACCGCCTACACGCCTTGCTTTCGCGCCGAGGCTGGTTCGCACGGCAAGGATGTGCGCGGGCTGATCCGGCAGCATCAATTTCAGAAGGTGGAACTGGTAAAGTTTGTTGCGCCAGAACAGTCGTACGCGGAGCATGAGATGCTTACCGGTCACGCAGAGGCAGTTTTGCAAGCACTGGAGTTGCCGTATCGCGTGATGAACCTGTGTGCCGGCGATCTTGGATTTTCCGCGTCAAAGACCTACGATCTGGAAGTCTGGTTACCGGGGCAGAATGTATATCGCGAGATTTCTTCCTGCTCGAATTTCGAGGCATTTCAGGCGCGCCGGGCAAACATTCGCTATCGACCGCAAGGTCAAAAGAAGGCAGAGTTCGTCCATACCCTGAATGGCAGCGGGCTGGCTGTTGGCCGCACGTGGCTTGCAGTGGTGGAAAATTACCAGCAGGCGGATGGCAGCATCCAAATTCCACAGGTGATGCTGCCATATATGGGTGGGGAAACGGTCATACGGCCGACGCCGCGGTAAGCATGGAATTTCAGTCAATAGCGTTGGGGAATAGACGATGAAGCGAGTCCTTCGCAATTATGTGTTCTGGACATATCAGCGTGGCAGCGTGCACTACGACGTGATGGTGACGCTAATCCTGCTGTTTATTTTTCTGTCGCCGCGCGTCATCAATTTCCATGACCGACCGGTGGAGCGGACGTTGCCGCCGAGCCAGGTTTTGGTTAAAAACGATGGACATAACGGGCTGATGTATCAGATCGACGAAGCAACTCTGGCATCGTTGCACGACGGAGAGGATTTGAAATTGGAGTTGCGGACGGTGATCGTTCCCATTTCCGGATATGTCACCATCGATCGTTATCAGCCGGTGATGGCTCCTGACGGCAAAAAGATCATCGCCTACCGCGTGTGGGCGCACAGATAAATGAGGCAAGCCATGAAAAAAATGTGGAATATGTTTTTTACTCCGGGAAGCAAGACGCGATGGACGCTTGCATTGGGAATCAGCCTGATCGCATGCGCTGGAATGTCAAGGGCGCAGTCTCCATCGAACGCGGAGCTGGACAAGGTTCTGGGGCAGATGGACACCGCATCGGCCAAATTCCATTCCGCGCAGGCAAATTTTCAGTGGGACCAGTTTGAGCGCGTTGTCAGCAGCACGGACACACAAACAGGAGTCATCTACTTTCTGCGTTCTGGCGCGAGCACGCGCATGGCAGCTGATATTCAGACCTACGATGGCCAGCAGGCAAAAAAGACAGTTGTTTTCAGTGACGGCGTACTGCAGTTCTATCAACCGCAGATCGATCAGATAACTGTCATCCATGCTGGAAACAAGCAGGACCAGTTCGAGAGCTACCTGGCCCTTGGATTCGGCGGCAGCGGTGCCGATTTGAAAAAGAGTTGGAACATTACCTATCAGGGCATGGAGACTATCGACGGCATACAGACGGCGAAGCTCGATCTAATAAGCAAGCTCGCCGGCGATCGAAACACCGTTTCTCACATCACGATCTGGGTTGACCCCGCTCGCGCAATCTCCTTGAAGCAGGTTATGTTCGAGCCTTCCGGTGATTCAAAGACCTCCTACTTTCGGAACATTGAATACAATAAGAAGATTCCTCCTTCCGTGTTCAAGATCAAGACGGACTCGAAGACGCAGGTGATTCAGAAGTAGCTGGCGTGCCTGCGGAGGGCGCCAAGAGTGCGGCCCCGGCCAGGATGAAGATCATCGGAAAAAATTCGAGCGTATAGCGGGACTCCGGTGTTTCGAGCGTCAGCAGCAGGAGGCAGCGAATCGCAATGTAGGCGAATATCACGCCAGTGAAGGGAACACGCTTCTTCAGGCCCCAGGCTGCCAACAGAAGATAAATAAGATTCAGTGCTCCGTAAGCCCAGGAAAAAATAGTCTCTGCCGGGTGGAGCCCATATTGCCACCAGCGCAGTTCGATCCATAGCTGTTCGGTGCGTGGCCGCAGCCACATGTCGGCCAAGCGCATCAACGGCAGCTTCACATAGTAGCGAAATGGATCGCGAGTAACCCGCAGTTGCGCTAACTGGCCGAAGCCCTCACTCACCGCAGGGATCATGATTTTCTTTTCGTTATAGCTGGCGAACAGCTTCGCGGTTTCCACTTTTTCGGCAGGCGTGTCGAAGGCGCGAGACGGCAGCAAGTCGATATCGATAGCCGAGCCATTCACATTCCAATAGATTTCTGCCGTTGAGGCATAATCTGCCACCCAGGATTGCACCCAACGGATCCAGCCATGGGGAACGTACTCGCCCGGATTATTGGCATAACGCGGCGCAAGCGGCTGGAACACATGCATCGTACGCGCGTTGCGGACTGTCCACGGAACGAAAGGAATGAGAGCAAGCAATGCGCACAGGATGGCAAGTTTTGCGCTCCGCCCGGCTGGGACGTGCATGCGCCCATACCAGAACATCGCGGGCACTAGAACGACGCCGAGCAGCGCGCCATCTGGCCGTAACAGAGCCGCATAGCTGATGCTGAATACGAGTGCCCAGAACCATCCACCGAACCGTCCGCGGAAGTGGGGACGCTCCACATAACGCGCCAGTGCGTACAGCCCGAGCGCGATGCAGAACAGTGTCGGTGTTTCCGTGAGCGGGGAGGCGACATAATTGGCCGTAAACGGACACAATGCTGCGAGATAGAGCGTTGCAATCCCCGCCTTCCGCGATACCATCCGTGCGGCGAAGCCGGCGACTAATAGGCAGCTGCATAGATCAATCACCGCCTGTAGCAGCAAGACTTTTGTATATTGGTCGACGCCGAAGAAAGAGAAGCAAATGCCTAGAAACAGTGGATAGCCGGGAAGGCGGATCAGCGTGGGATGAATGCCGTTTGCGCGGGTGAATCCATAGATGCCGTGCCAGAACCAGTTGCGCGCGATTTCGCCGTAAACCAGCGAGTCGCCGTCCACTACTGGATAATAATGAATGAACCATAACCGCAGGAGCAGACCCGCCATTAAGGCGACTACAGCATTCTTAGTGGCGTGGCGCAGCAGAACAAGCATCGATTATGGATCATACAAGCTGGCCGAAGTCTTTTGAGATAGTTTGCACCTGGAGCAGCACCGGCAGCTACGATAGCCACAGAAATCCTTACGAATGATGAAACCAATTTTTTACGATCCCGGACGCAAGAGATGGAAGCGCTTACGGCGCATCTTCGATGTCCTCGCGGTATTGTCGACCATCGTGCTGATCGCTTTCGGCATTAATGTGTTACGTCGCGAACAGCTTCCGGAACTACTATTGCCGGTCCAAAAGCGCAACTATAAACCGCTGCGGGATTCCTCCTACGCGCGCAAATCCAAGCTGAGCCAGCTCGCGTTGCGCCGCAGACGCCATCGGCGCCCATCAGATATCCCATTTAACTCGGGCGAAGGACTGCGCGCCGCCTACTATGTGGACTACGACGCGGCAAGTTACTCCTCGCTGCAGCACAATCTTCACGAAATCGATCTGTTGTTCACGGACTGGCTGCACGTCATCACGCCGGACGGAAGACTCACCGCCTTCACCCTCGCGAACCATCCTTACCCGGTTGTCGATACAAGCGGAGTGCACAACATCGATCAGGAAGGCAAGGTGATGCGCGCCATTATGGATGCGCATGTGGACACGGAAATTTTCCCGATGGTCAACAATTTCGATCAGCTCACCGGAGATTTTCGGTCAGATGTTGTAGAGAAGTTTTTGCTCAGTCCGGCGGCCCGGGCCACGTTTGAACAACAGGTGCTGGCGCTGCTCGCCGGCAATCCCAAGTATCACGGTATTTCGCTCGATTTTGAGGCGATTCCCAGCGACGCGCAGCCCAGCTACCACAAGCTGGTGTCGGAGCTTTACGCAAAGCTGCATTCCAGGCAACTGCGTCTCTATATCAATGTGCCGGTCGATGATGACGATTGGGATTTCAAGTTTTACGCCGCGCACACAGATGGCGTCATCCTGATGAACTACGACCAGCATGAGCCGGCCAGCAAGCCAGGGCCAGTCGCAGGGCAGGAGTGGTTCATCCGCAATTTACGAGAGGCTCTAAAGCTTGTCCCCAGAAGTAAATTGATCTGTAGCATTGGCGATTACGGCTATGACTGGACGCTGTCATTGCCGGTTCGCAAGAACCATAAATTCATCCCAGGCAAAGTTCTGGACGCCGAAGATCTTGCGGTGCAGGATGCATGGCAGGCAGCGTCAGACTCCGAAGCGGCACCGGTGCTGGACACAGATTCTTTGAACATGCACTTCGCATACGACGATGAGGACGCACATACGCGCCATGAAGTGTGGTATCTCGATGCGGTAACGGCAATGAACGAGATGCGGGCCGCACGCGAACTGGGCATCCAGACGTTTGCGCTGTGGAGGCTGGGCAGCGAAGACCCCACCCTATGGAAGATATGGGACAAACCGCAGGACCCGGACGCCGCGCAACTGCTCGCGACAATTCCTCCCGGTTCGGATGTCAACACAGAGGGCGATGGCGACGTGCTGAAGGTTATCGGCAGGCCGCAGAATGGCAAGCGGACGGTGGAGATCGATTCGGACTCGAACCTGGCGGTCAGCCAGCAGATCCACACGTTTCCTCAGTCGTACACATTGCAGCAGTATGGGTATCATCCCAATGAACTGGCTTTGACGTTCGATGACGGTCCCGATCCGAAGTGGACGCCGAAGATTCTGGATGTTCTGAAACGCGAGCATGTCCAAGCCACTTTTATGGTGATTGGCGCGGAGGCGCTGGACAATGTCGGACTGTTGAAACGCTACTATCGCGAAGGCCATGAAATAGGCAATCACACCTTCAGCCACCCGGACATCAGCCAGATTTCGACTCACCAGCTCAACCTGGAACTGAATGGGACGGAGCGTCTTTTCGCCGCCGAGCTTGGCGTGCAGCCGTTGTATTTCCGGCCGCCATATTCGATCGATCAGGAGCCGGATACCAACGAACAGGCAGCCCCGGTCGATCACGTGGAACAGATGGGCTACATCATCGTCGGTGACAAAATCGATACAGATGATTGGAATGAGCATCCGCGCAAAACGCCGCAAGAGATTACCCAGACAGTCCTCAATCAACTGGAGGCGATGAAGACCAAGCCGCAGTTCCGCGGCAGCATCATTCTGATGCACGATGGAGGCGGGGACCGCTCGGTGACGGTAGCGGCACTTCCGCTGCTGATCGATACACTGCGAGCCAAAGGCTACAAGATTGTTCCCGTATCTGCCTTGATCGGCAAAACGCGAGAACAGGTGATGCCGCCGATTCCGCCTCAACAGCGATGGCAGGCGCGCATCGACGCCACAGCTTTCTGGTTGATTTCTTTTTTTCAACATACCGTAATCCTGATCTTTTTTGTCGGCGACATTTTGATGACTGGCCGGTTGCTCATTGTCGGACTGTTTGCCGTCATCGATCGCCTGCACAAACGCAAACCCTATCCGGGTGCCGAGAATTATCGCCCGCATGTTGCTGTTTTAATTCCAGCGTTCAATGAAGCCAAGGTGATTGCGCGGACGGTCCGGTCCGTTCTGGGCTCTGATTATCCGCACCTGCGTGTAATCGTCATTGACGACGGCTCGACCGACACCACGCTGGAGGCGGCTCAGGCAGCAATGCCGCAGGCGCTGACATCCGGGCGGCTGGTCGTTTTAACCAAGCGAAACGGAGGCAAGGCGGAAGCGTTGAATTACGGTCTGCAATTTGTGGACGAGGAGATCTACGTTGGTATAGATGCCGATACAGTGATCGCCCCGGATGCCATCTCGAAGCTGGTGCCGCGCATGGCTGACCCGCAAGTCGGCGCAGTCGCGGGTAACGCCAAGGTGGGTAATCGCATCAACCTGTGGACGCGGTGGCAGGCACTTGAATATATCACCAGCCAGAATTTTGATCGGCGGGCGCTCGATCTGTTTGACGTCGTGACTGTTGTTCCGGGTGCCATCGGAGCGTGGCGTACGGCAGCGGTAAAAGCGGCCGAAGGTTACCACGTGAACACAGTGGCGGAAGACGCCGACCTGACGATGAACCTGCTTCAGCAAGGATGCAAGGTGGTGTATGAGGATCGTGCGTTCGCGTTCACCGAGGCGCCGGATAATATGCGCGGTCTTATGCGTCAGCGTTTCCGCTGGTCGTTTGGAATTCTGCAGGCGGTCGTCAAACATCGCGGAGCGTTCCTGCGGCATCGCGCGATGAGCCTGTTTGCGCTGCCAAACATGATCGTGTTCCAGATTCTTCTGCCGCTGTTTTCTCCTTTTATTGACCTGATGTTTCTCGCCGGCACTCTTCATTACATCGTGGATCGGCATTTTCATCCCGAAGCGGCCAGTACAGCGAGCTTTGAAAAATTGGTCATTTATTTCCTGGCCTTCCTGGTCGTAGACTTCCTCGCGTCATCACTGGCCTTTTTGCTGGAACCGCGCCATCCCAGCAATAAGGGCGACGGCTGGCTGCTGTTCCATATATGGATTCAGCGATTCACGTATCGGCAGGTCTTTTCTCTCGTGCTGTTGAAGACGCTCAAGCGTGCCATCGATGGACGCCCGTTCGCCTGGGAAAGGCAGGAACGCACAGCGAAATTGTCCGCCAGCACCGAACGGGCGACGGTCGGGAAAGGATAGGCTGCTCTCATTCGCTGGATTTCTTGACCGGGCAGGAGTGAGTCGGTAGACTGCTTTTTTGTAATAGTCCAGCATCTCAGTTTTTGGAGGCAAAATGAAGAAATTGCTCGTATATCCGATTGAATGTGCTCTTGTGCTGGTGTTGGCTTTGATTCTAGCCACTCCGCGAGACATGTTTGCGCAGAATCATGTGGTTTCCCCATCCGAGATGCAGAAAGATCTCGCAACCGCTTCAGCCGCCCGCCAGCAAAATCAGGAGCAGGTAAGCCGCTTCTTATCTTCTGATGAAGCACAGCGTGCGATGAAATCGGCGCACATCGACTCCCAGAAGGTGACAAATGCCGTCAGCCAATTGAGCGACAGCGATCTGGCCATGTTGGCTTCCAGATCTGCAAAAGCTCAGAAGGATTTCGCGGCAGGACTTATCGGCGACCGCGATCTGTTACTCATCATCGTGGCAGTCGCTGTTCTGATTTTGATCATCGTCGCCGTTCGCTGACAATGAAGGTATGCATAGTTGCCGGTGTTTTACTGATGGCCTCTGCGGGTGCAGGGTTATCGCAATCAGCACCGGCAACGCGTGCTATTTGGATCGATGTTCCCTTCGTCGCACAAACGACGGATGGGTGTGGTTCGGCTTCCATCTCCATGGTGATGCAATACTGGGAAAAAAAAGAGGGGCGCACTGTCACATCGAATGCTGATCCGGTCATAATTCAGGCTGCGCTATTCTCGCGTGCTGCTGGCGGGATTTACGCCAGCAAGATGGAGCAGTATTTTGAAAATACCGGCTATAGAGTATTCCCATTTTCGGCTCAGTGGAGCGATCTGCGGCACCATCTGGAGTTGGGGCGTCCGCTCATCGTCAGCCTGAAAGCGAGTGGGCCGCTCGGCCCGCTGCATTATGTCGTCGTGGTTGGAATTGATTCTGAACGAGGTTACGTGTTCGTCAACGATCCGGCCCGGCAGAAAATGCTTCGAATCTCGCGGGAAGGATTCGAATCGGAATGGAGTTCCATGCACAACTGGACTCTGTTGGCGGTTCCGCGAACGGGCGATTGATTTTTCTTCTGGTACTGTTCTCTCTGCTGGGTACCGCGCGTTGTCAGATAGACCATTCCAGCGCGGACAAATCCCTAAAAGTTAAACAGCTCTACGATGCAGGCCGCTGGAACGAAGTTATTCACGCGGTGCCCAACACGGTTGGCGAACCAGCAGATCTGGAGCTTTATCGCGGATTGGCGCTGGCACAACTGCGGCGTTTTCCTGAAGCCGAAGACGCATTTCAGGCGGGGCTTGCGCGCAATCCGCGGGACACGCGATTCCTGGCGGAAATGGCAGGAATCGCTTATCGCGAGAAACAATTTCCCAGGGCGAAAGCTGAATTGCGCCGGGCCCTTGCCATCAACCCGCAGGATAGCTATGCGGCCAACTTTCTGGGCTCAATCTATTTTCTTGAGGGCAACCTTGAAGCTGCGCTGAAATATTGGAACCGCGTAGGCAAACCGAAACTTAACGACCTTACCTATGATCTGCCGCCGGGCCTCGATCCACTCGTCATCGACAGAGCTTTCGAATTTTCGCGGGGGAGTGAGTGGCGTCGCGACCAATTTCTCACGACCCAAGCGACGCTCGAAAGCCTCAATCTTTTTCCTCAGCTACGCTTCGATCTCGAAGCCCAGCAGGACGAATCATTCGATCTTAGATTCCATGCCAACGAGAGAAGTGGCTGGAGCGGTTTGAACCTGGAAAGTCTCGCATCCATGTTGCGAGGTTTGCCTTACCAGTCTGTCTATCCGGAATTTTACGATCTAAACCACAAGGGGCTGAACTGGCTGTCGTTCGTGCGCTGGGACGATGAGAAGCGCCGCATTTCCAGCGAAATCGCCACACCGCTCCCCCAAGGCCCTCAGAAACGCTTCCGAATTTATTTCGATGGGCGGAATGAGAACTGGAACATTACGCGGACGCTCATTCCAACCGCGCCATCGCCCGCAGGAATGAACGTGGAGCGGGTTGTGTCCGGGGCGGAGATTCAGTCGATCGTAAACTGGCGCTGGCAGTGGAACCTCGGAGCCGAATACTCATACCGAAAATTTCGGACACTTGTTGGCATTCCCGGACAAGCTGCGCCATTTTTTACGAATACCTCCGGGATTGCACTCCGGTCGGGCGTACAGCATGCGCTGGTTCGCTTTCCCGAGAGGAGGTTCACGCTCGATTCAGGCGCAACTGGAGAATTCGGAAGATTCTACGCAAATCCTCTCGGAAAGTACGGCCGCATCGAAGGCTCGCTGGATGCGCATTGGTTTCCGGATGCACGCGGCGAGGATTATGAAACGCGCACGATACTGAGGGCTGGCCGTACTTTTGGCCAGGTCCCATTCGATGATTTGTTGACACTGGGTTTTGACCGGGATAACGATCTATGGATGCGTGGCCACAACGGCCTGCTCAACGGCAAGAAAGGGAACTCTCCGTTGGGACGAAACTTCGTCCTCTCCAATTCTGACATCGACAAGATCGTTTACAGGGACGCCTTTTTCACCGTGAAGCTGGGACCGTTCCTCGACAACGGCGATATTTACGATCCCTCAGGATTCTTCGGATCACCGAAATGGCTTTCGGATACCGGGATGCAAGCCAAAATACGATTGCTCGGCAGTTTTGAATTCGTGCTCGGCTACGGCAAAGATCTGCGTTCCGGCAACAATACCTTTTACACGACCGTCTCCCGGTAATCTGTCAATCCGCACTAGGCGCGGCGACCCACCCGGCAGGGATTTTGCGCCTGTTCTACACTAGGGCAGTATGGCTACCATGGAATTATCCACAGCAATCGCTCCCCGAACGCCTGCGGGTGAGTTCCGCAACGAACCTTTTTTGGACTTTTCCCATGTGGAAACTGCGCGTGCGATGCGGGATGCCTTGACTCGTGTGGTCGACCAGCTTGGCCAGGAATACGACCTGATTATCGGCGGCAGGCGCTTTCGCACGGAAGAGAAGATTCGCTCGATCAACCCGGCCAGTCCTGGACAAGTTGTGGGAGTTCATCAAAAGGCCGGTGCCGAACACGCTGAACTTGCGATTCAAGCCGCGCTGGATGCTTACGAAGGTTGGCGGGTCGCTCCGGTAGAGGAGCGCGCGTCCTTGCTTTTGAACACGGCGGCACTGCTTCGCAAGCGCAAACTCGACTTTTGCGCCTGGATGGCCTACGAAGTCGGCAAGAACTGGGGCGAGGCGGATGTCGAGGTAGCGGAAGCCATCGATTTTCTCGAATTTTACGCGCGAGAGGCCCTGCGCCTGGCCAACGCGACGACGCCGATCCAATATCCAGGCGAACGAAATGAACTGCACTATATTCCTCTGGGCGTAGGCGCTGTGATTCCTCCATGGAATTTTCCTCTGGCCATTATGGCTGGCATGACGGTCGCCGCTGTGGTCACTGGCAATACCGTCGTGTTGAAGCCTTCGAGCGATACGCCGACTATCGCCGCGCGTTTTTTCAATTTACTGGAAGAGGCTGGCCTTCCACCGGGAGTCGTCAATTTTTGTCCCGGATCGGGCGCGACCTTTGGAAACGCGATCGTCGAACATCCCAGGACGCGTTTCATCGCCTTCACCGGCTCGAAGGAAGTTGGCCTGGATATCCATGCTCGCGCAGCGCAGCCGCAACCTGGACAGATATGGATCAAGCGGACCATTCTCGAAATGGGCGGCAAAGACTCCATCATTGTCGAGTCGGATTGCGATCTGGATGAGGCAGTAACGGGCGTTCTCCAGTCGGCATTCGGATTTAGCGGACAGAAATGTTCGGCATGCTCACGCGCGATTGTTGACGATCAGATCTACGACATCTTCGTTGACAGACTGCGGGAGCGCGCCCAGCAGCTACAGGTTGGCGATCCTACCTCAAATGCGTACATTGGGCCGGTCGTGAACAAATCGGCATACGAATCGATGCTGCGTTATATCGAAGTCGGCAAGCGGGAAGGCCGCCTGGTTGCCGGTGGAAGCGCAGTCGAGACCCCGGAAAAGGGTTATTTTATTGCACCCACTATCTTCTCCGACATTGCGCCCAAGGCGCGGCTGGCGCAGGAGGAGATTTTCGGGCCGGTGCTGGCAGTCATTCGCTCTCGAGGGTTTGAGCATGCGCTGGAAATCGCAAACAACACGGAATATGGACTGACCGGCTCGATCTATACCTTTGCGCGAGATAAGCTGGCGAAGGCGCGCCAGGATTTCCACGTAGGCAATTTGTATTTCAACCGCAAATGCACAGGGGCCATGGTCGGAGCGCATCCGTTCGGCGGATTTAATATGTCGGGAACAGACTCCAAGGCCGGTGGCGCGGACTATCTTTATTTATTTACTCAGGCCAAGTCTGTAACGGAAAAACTGACCTAGTGGCCTGTACGTATTGGCGGCAGCTGGAAATGTTCGATGCCAATTTTTTGCCAACGTCTCCTCCTGGCTCGGGAAGAAAGAGAATTGGTTATGGCTAAAATTCTATGTGTCGATGACGAACCCGCCGCAGTCGCACTGAAGCAAACGATACTTGAGCGTGCAGGCCATTCGGTGACGACCTGTTCCACCGCCAATGATGCGATCGCGCTTCTAGAGAAAGAATCGTTCGATGCAGTGGTGACGGATTGGAAGCTCGGCGATGAAAGCGGACGGCAAATTCTACTGGCGGCGAAAACAGGTGTGCAAGTTCCCGTTATCGTAGTCTCTGGATATTGTGCGGAAGCCTTCCGCGCAGTTGAGCCCCAGGCGGACATTTACCTGGAAAAACCGGTGGATGCGACGGAATTGGTAGCTATTTTAAGAGCGTTGTTGCGGTCAACCCCGCATGGCCGCGAAGATCTCAGTCAGCAAACGGCTTAGTGGGTTTAGTGTTAGCGTGCTTAGTAATAGACCTTATAGATAGGTTAGTAGTCCAGCCGGAGCTACAGAATTCTGCTTGCCCCGGCTTTTTTCAACGTTAGGCACGCGCTGTGCGACGTTCCATCTGACCGCCAGCCAAAGCCGCTGCTTCTGCAAGCGTGCGGTGGTGAATGGTAAAGAGAGCCAGTTCCAGCCGGTCCGAAACTCCGGTCTTGTCGTAGACGTTTCGCAGATAATTTTTAATCACCTGTTCCGTCGTGCCAAGCTGGCTGGCGATCTCCTTGTTCTTATATCCCTGTACGATCAGCGCCACGATTTTAATTTCCTTCAGGGTCAGTCGGTCACGAACTCGCGCGCCGACAGCGTCAGACTCCTCTGTCAGCGAGCGCCCAAGTTTTTGCTGGAGGTATGTGCGGCCGCCTGCGACGCCATTCACGCACTCGATCAGCTCATTGCCCGTAACGTCGCGGAAGACGACTCCGTCGAATCCATGGGTCGCGTACGTGTGCAAGGACTCCGAGTTTTCGGCAATGACAATCAGTTTACTGGCGGCGCTTTGGGCTGAATGGATCAAAGCCGGCATGTCCGGTTGCAGAGAAGACGCAAAAAGAATGATCGAAGAACGGAAGGTGCGCGTGGCCTGCGATAAACGCTCGTTATCCATGCACTGGGCAATAATGCGGATGTCGTCCTGTAGCGCGAGCGTTTTCGCTACCCCAGCTCTAAAGATCGATTGATTGTCGGCAAGAATAATTTTTTTCATATCAAGATTTCTGACACACACAAGCGTCCATTCCTTCTGTGTACGATCCAGCCGGCGAAAAAGATCAGGCTTGAACAAGAAGAAAGTATTTTCAGGTCGTTCTGTTCTTATATCGGCAACAAGTGCCAGAACTTCGACTGCCGATTACTTTGAATCGCCACTCCTGCTACCCTTTGGGGAGGGAACAGGAAGCGTCGAACCAAGGCGTTGCGAATGAAGCAAGTTTGCAAGAGTTGCATTCACAGAGTAGCGCCTTTTATAAAAGTTTTTACACCGTTCTGCGCAAATCGATAGAGTCATGCCCAATTTGGAACGTATTTGCAACTTTGGTTTTATTTGGAAACTTATCGAAGTGCATAATTCGAATATCTATGCCAAAGCCTGTCTTATTGACGGTTGACGACGACAGAAGTGTGCTTGAAGCGCTGGTGCAGGACCTGCGTCGGCATTATGGGAGTCGCTACCGCATCATCCGCGCCACCTCGGGACAGTCGGGTCTCGACGTTTCTGTCGAACTGAAGCGGCGGGGCGAAGCGATCGCACTAGTGCTCTCCGATCAACGGATGCCAGGCATGTCCGGTGTCGAATTTCTTGAAAAAACCATTTCTGTTTTCCCCGAAGCCAAACGCGTTTTGCTGACCGCCTACGCAGACACTGACGCGGCCATTCGCGCCATCAATGCGGCGAAAATTCATTACTATCTCACCAAGCCATGGGACCCGCCGGAAGAGCGGCTTTACGCCGTACTCGACGACCTGCTGGAGTCATGGAGCCTGAATTATCGCCCGCCGTTTGAAGGCCTGCGCGTCATAGGTTCGCGCTGGTTACCGGCTGGCCATCAGATCCGGGACTTTTTATCACGCAATCACATCCCGTATCGTTGGCTTGATCCAAGCCTGGATTCCCATCCAGAGGCTCGTACCGGCTCCGATCCGAGCACGGAAACAGATGGAGAAAGTGCCGGCTTGTTGGCGCAGAACCATCTGGACCCCTCGAAGTTGCCTGTGGTTCTGCTTCCCAATGGAGAAGCTTTGGTCCAACCGCGCATTTCGCTGCTGGCCGAGAGAGTTGGGCTGCGGGTTCAGGCGGAGCGCGACTTCTACGATCTGGTGATTGCCGGAGCGGGGCCGGCCGGGCTTGCCGCTGCGGTTTACGGCGCGTCCGAAGGGCTAAAGACGCTGTTGATCGAGCCGTCGGCCCCCGGTGGGCAGGCAGGCAGCAGTTCGCGTATTGAAAACTACCTGGGGTTTCCCGCCGGACTGAGCGGAGCGGACCTAGCCCGTCGCGCTTCTGTCCAGGCGGCCCGCTTTGGAGCGGAATTTTTATCGCAACGCGCTACAGGAATCCGCACCGAAGGGCAGTATCACTTCATCCAATTGGCTGGCGGAAATGAAGTCGCCTGTCATACCGCGCTGATTGCGACCGGCGTCGATTACCGAAAGCTGGAATCTCCCAGTCTGGAGCGGCTCACAGGAGCCGGAGTTTACTACGGAGCTGCATTGACCGAGGCAATTTCGTGCAAAGACGAAAACGTAGTTATCGTTGGGGGAGCGAATTCGGCGGGACAGGCGGCGGTCCATTTCGCGCGCTATTCGGGGAAAGTGACTATGCTGGTGCGCGCACAGTCGCTGGAAAAGAGTATGTCGCGCTATTTGATCGATCAAATTCAGGCTGCTTCCAATATCGAAGTGCGGACGCAAACGGAGGTCATCGATGGCAGCGGGGATGGTCACTTGGAGTCTGTCCGGCTGCGTACGCCGGTGGGTGAGGTCGATGAGGCAGCTTCGGCGCTTTTCATCTTTGTCGGAGGCGAGCCGAAGACGGAGTGGCTTCCACCCACAATTTTGCGGGATCCAAAAGGGTTTGTGCTTTCCGGTTTAGATTTGCGGCTGGCCGGAAAATCATTTCAATGGACATTGGACCGTTCTCCGTATCTATTGGAAACCAGTGTTCCAGGGGTTTTTGTCGCAGGCGATGTACGCTTCGGAAGCGTCAAGCGGGTAGCCTCCGCCGTGGGGCAGGGTTCGATTGCAGTTCAATTTGTGCATGAGTACCTTGCGCAGTTTTAGCAACGCACGATGAAGAATAACGGAAAATTCGCCGATTTGCCGCAAGCAGAGCAACAGTCTCTGCTTGCGTTCGTGCGCCGCATTCCAGTGTTCGAGGACCTGCGGGAGGACACCGTAGAGTGCCTGCAGCGAGCCGAGGTCATCGAGGCGGACGCTGGCGACCGCGTTCTGGAGCAAGGCGAGCTGGCGCACTCGTTCTGGATTCTGATTGAAGGTGGGTTGCGCGTCGAGTCCTTCGGCCCGGATGGCGCTCGGCGAACGATCGCCATCCATCGGGGTAGCGAGACATTCGGTGAAGTGCCTCTGCTGGCTGGCTCACCAAATCGAGCCGACTGTGTCATCAGCCAGCCTAGCCGTCTGCTGCGCCTGGATGAGGATTCATTCTGGCTACTGATGACCACGTGCCCAAATGTGCGCAAGGGAATTCTGGCGAATATGGCGTTGCGTCTCGAGGGGCTGCAGTCTCTGGTCATGCAGCGCGAAAAGCTGGCGTCTCTGGGGACCATGGCGGCTGGCCTGATGCATGAACTGAACAACCCCGGCGCAGCAGCGCGCCGTGCCGCTGCCCAGCTGCGGGAGGATTTCACGCGTCTGCAGGAGCTGAATCTGCGCAACTGTCGCATGGGATTCGACACGGAAGAATTGAACTGCATCGCCGACGTTCAAGAATATGTTCTGCAACCACGCAAGCTGGCCGCCACCAGTTCTCTCGATCAGGCGGATGCCGAGGATGCTCTGGCGCAATGGTTGGAAGAGGCTGGAATCAACGATCCGTGGAAACTTGCTCCTCCACTGGTTGGCATCGGTCTGACTGCCGACAAATTGGTGTGCGCCCGTGCGAGCCTTCGTCCTGAGGCGTTTTCAAGCGCTCTCGAATGGGTGGAGGCACTCGTGTCGAGCGTTCAACAGTTGGGAACGATCGAAGAGAGTATCACTCGTGTCACGGAGTTGGTCTCTGCTGTTAAGCGCTATTCCTATGCGGAAAAGGGATGTCAGCAGGCGATCGATTTGCACGAGAGTCTTCAAAGCGCCCTGATCATTCTGGGACATAAAATACGGGAAAAGGAAATCCATGTTTCCAGGGATTTCAGCCCGAATCTGCCGACATTGCAATTGAAGGCCGGCGGGCTCAGCCAGGTCTGGACGAACTTGGTGGACAATGCCATTGATGCGGCGCCGCAGCAAGGACACATTACCATCCGGACCTGGGCTGACGGCGATAATGTTTTTGTTGGCATTCGAGACGACGGCCCTGGAATCCCGGAGCAACATCAGACTCATATTTTCGAGCCCTTCTTCACCAGCAAGGCCGTGGGCGTGGGCACAGGCTTGGGCCTGAGCATCGCTTATAAGATCATCACGGCGTACTTCGACGGCGACATTCGTTTCGAGTCGCAGCCCGGGAAAACCGAGTTCATTGTCCGGCTGCCTCTTCAGGCATGCCGAACTCCCCAGACTAAGGTATAAGTTCGCAACGCCGCTTTCACTCCTTAAAAATTAAATGAGGTCTGGAGGAAGATGCTGCGGTTGCCGGCCGTCGAAGGCGAGAAGAATCCGCCCGCCAGCGACTGTGATCTTCCGAAAAAGGGGGAAGTCAATGTGCCATTGGGAGCCGCGAGATTTTCCGTGTTGAATAGATTGTCTGCGTATGCCGACAGCGTGAGGCTGTATTTGTGAGGTGTGCTCGCGTCGAGATTTCCAGGGCCACCCGTGTTGCCACTCAATCCTCGGCCGCCAAGACCGTGGCCGTGACCGTGGTCCCCTCCTCCTCCTCCATGGCCGCTCTTCAGTCGAGCTCCAAAGCCGATCACTTTGCTGACGTGAAGGTTCAGGCTGTAATTGGAGGGTCCGGTGCCATAGTCGAACGGAATGATTTTTTCATTTGTGCCAACAGGATTCGGGTTCAAACAGGCATGCCCGAATGGAACCAGCGGCGCGACGCAGCCGTTAACGGGATTTGCAAACGTAGGCCGCGCGTTGAACTGGTTATTGCCGGTCAAATCGCTGCCGGTGGTGATGTTGTACGGAGTTCCTGAGTTATATACAAAGAAGGGCGCAATAGAAATTCCGTAAGGTGCCGAGAAATCTCCCAAAATCAAAAATCGGTTATGGATATCGAAACCTGTACGTCCATAATCCTGGCCCGGATCGTGCGCGTTGGAGGGGAAGCTATTGGGGCTGTTCGCATCTCCCTTGGCATTGCTGTAAGTGTAGAAGCTGAAAATGCTGAGGTTCTTCAGCCGGGCGTTGACGGTGGCGATGATCTGGTTCTCACGATAAACCGCGCCCGATTCGTATTCATAGATATTCCTGCCGGGGGCCAGCAGAGGCGTGGTCGGATAGGTGTTTGTCGATCCATCAAAATAAGGCGCCGTGATGTTATTCGAGAGATATTGATGAACACCGCGGCTGAACAAATAGGTGACATTGCTGGTGATATTTTTTGACACTTGATGATCGAGTCCAATCGCTCCCTGCATGTCCAAAGCCCCATGGAATTTTGGAGCGATCGTGTAATACGTCGCGGCAGGAGTCGCCGATCCCAGGGTGGGATCCGGAGGCTTGATGGCATTGCCCGGACTCGTCTCGGCATACGCAGGGTTGGTGACGATATAAATCTGCTGGTTTGAAGGCGTAGACGGATTCGCAGGCAAATTGTGGTGAATGGTGTTAATGATGTAAGGAGTTCCAGAGGAACCGTTCGGGACGGTAAATCTTTCGTAAAACCATCCGTAGCCCGCACGAACCACGTTTTTGGGCTTGCTGCCTTTACGCCCCAACGCATAGGCCAGATAAAATCGTGGACCCCAGTCGCTCTTATCGCTGATCTCGTTTTGCGTCTCCCAACGCAGGCCGTAGCTTAAGGTGAAGCGCTGGTTCACTTTCCAGTCGTCCTGATAAAACAGGGCAGCGTCGAACGGAGTGGCGCGCGCCGTGTATTGATTGTTGTTGACGACAGTCACCTGGTATTTCTGCGGAGTGCGGTTCAGATACTGCGCGGCGGACTGAAACGTATACGCGCCGTTGGTGCCGGCATTGGTGTAGTTCGCGTCGTTATACGCGCGCAAGCGGGTTCCAAAGTTCAGGGCATGTTTCCCCTTGGCTCCAGTGAAGTAGTCCTGGAATTCGTAACCGTTCTGATGGTCCTGTAACGTGCCAGAACTGTTGCCGCCGTCGATGAAGGAACCTTGGACGTTCACACTGGGCGACGTGTACTGAGGAGACTCTACGGTGCGAGCACGGCGGAACTGGAATCGAACGCTGTCGACGAAATTCTTGCTCAGCACGATATCGTCGCTCACCTGCAGTTCGTTCTCCTCATTGTGATTGTTGTAGCCCTGTTCGGGCAACGAGAGCTCGCCAATGCCGCTATTTGTGTGTACGGAACGATAAAAGGAATAACGCACGGTGACGAAGTTCGATTGCCCGAACTGGAAATCGAAACGAGGGTTGAAGTCCAATCGGGAACTGGGACTGTTGACTGTCTCATTGAGGGGCAATCCCACCGGAGTGGCGGGCGTGATGCTCTTCGGATCGATGGCCTGAACGACGTTCACGTTCTGATTGTTACGATTGAATAAGTTGAAGAAATACGACGAGTGTTCGTTGATTGGGCCGCCGATGTTGCCATAAATGAAGTAGGAATAGTAGCTAGGCTCTTTGATCGGGGGCTGGCCTGGAGCCCGGTTTGAGTTCAGGATTGGGTTCTGAGCATTAAATCCCGAATAATTGCCCCGGGAAAAGATATGGCCATGGATCTGACCGGTTCCCGGCTTGGTCAGGATCTCGATGCGCCCATAACCCAGTCGATCAAACTGGGCGGCGAAGGGATTTTGGTTGACGCGAATTTCCCGAATGGAGGACTTCGGTGGAATTTGTCCCCCGGTGAAGCCATCGATATAAATCTGTCCACCATTCGGGCCGGCTGACGGACCGGCTAATGCCTGCAATTCGCTGGAAAGTTCATCCGGATCGTCGGAAAGCGCATCGAGATCCTTTCCTTTGATTACGACCGCATTGGCATTGGTGTCAGGGCTGGTATCGATGGTATTGTTCTCTGCCGTGACCGTAACTTGCTGCTGTTGAACGGCGAGCTTCAATACGATGTTGAATGTAAGGGGCTTGCCGGCACTGATCGATAAATCAGGCAAGCTGTAGGGTGTAAAGCCCTCAATCGTGGTGCTTACGCTGTAATGTCCGGCTGAAAGTCCATTAAAGTGGAAACTTCCGGTATCCCCGCTGGTGGTGTTGAGAGTCTTTCCATTGCCGGAGAGAACGATGGAAGCGCCGGGAATGATTGCGCCGGTCGGGTCGATTACCTGCCCGCGAAGGCTGGCAGTAGGTTTTTGCGCCAGAAGGCTGCTGACAAAGAACAAAGAGAGAACACACAGCACAGAAAACCGGAACAGTCGATAGGACACAGACAGTTTTTCCTTGTGGGGAAGAAATTCAGAAACTCTACAGGATTAGAGACGCATTAGAGGATGAAAAAGCTTCATATGGAGGAAAGAAACACAAGAAATTCATTTAGCGAAACACGGTGGGATGCGAGATCACCTCATGACAAAGTTATGTGCCCGCCGCGCGTTCCATCACCTGCGCCAGCAAATGAAGCAGCCGCCACTGGTCCAGCACCGTGGGCTTGCTGCGTGTGGTGCCCACATGCAGGATCAGCGGGCTTACCAACTTTTGCTCGAGAGTTCCAGGCGGTAAATCCTGCGCCAGCCATTCGGTTTCCGCAAATGGAATCAGATTGTCGCCCCGGCCATGCAGCAGGTACACCGGCGCGTGCAAACCGGCCAAATGCAGATGCGGTGACACCGCGTCCATTTCAGCGGCGTGTTTTTTGTTCGATATTGAAAGCGGCCACTCCTGGTGAAGGACATCGACAATCCGCGCATACTCAGCGTCTTGCGCGGCGGTCAATTTTGCGGCCAGCTGTTTCTCGAGTGCAGGGTTGTTATACAGCCGGGCACGAAAAACATTTCGAATCGCGGCGGTATCGGCAGGAAGAGTGAAATCTTCCAGATGCTCGTATTCGAGAATCCACGGACCATAATTGTTCGGAGTTTCACGTTCGACGTTTCCATCCGGCAGCGGATCGGCGCTCGTAACATAGAAAGTTGCTACACGGTAAAGGTCATCATGCGCGCCGACGGCCAAAACAAATGATACCTCATTGGAGTAGGGCTGCCGGGCCGCGGTCATCAGCGCGAGGCCGCCCGAAAAGCTCAACCCGATCAGGCCGACCGGTCGGCCAGTGACGTGCTGTAACCACTGCACAGAGTCACCGATCGCCTGAACGTCCTCAGGTTTTATGCGATAGTCGCGGCTATCGGGAAGCTCCGGGGTCAGCACGCGCAGCCCGCACGCTGCTAGGGACCGGGCAAACGCAATCAATCGCGGTTCATTCACGCCCAAATAGTGGATTCCTGGCACTAACACCAATCCGCGCGCATCGGGTCGATTTGCAGGCGTATACAGTCGAGCCGAAATCAGGCCGGATGAAGAAGGTATGGTGAGGGTCTGCGAGGTGAGCGGCATCGCAGCGAAGGGCTGTAGCCATCGCGGAACAGGATGACCATTCAATTCCGTCAGAACAGCAGCGGATTGCAGATACGACTTGGCTTTGGGCCAGAAGAGGACCAGTAAAAGTAATGCCAAAAATAAAGCCGCCAGGAGCCATGGAAGATAATTTTGAATATTGCGTGGCTTACGTTCGGAGCGCGATGAGGCATTCACTCTTTCAATTTTATCAAAAGTTATAAATGAGCCCAACGTTACTGTAAGTCAAAAATGATGCTCGTCATTCTGAGTACAGTGAAGAATCCAGAGGGTGATCGCAGCGCCTCCCATGCGCATACACTCTTGATTCTTCACTCCGCTATGCTACGTTCAGAATGACTCCTTTTGACATCCTTCTTAACTGACTTCGAAACCGGTTTATATCTCCAGGATCACCGGCATAATCAGCGGACGCCTACTGGTGTTTTTCTGGATATAGCGCTTCAGGTCCTGGCGGATCTTTTCCTTGATTACACCGTAATCGGCTTTTTCTTCGGCGCTCGATGCCTCAAGCGTAGCTCCTACCACCAGCCGGGCCTGCTCGATCAGCGCTTCTTCTCCCGCGGCAAACCCACGGGTCACGATCTCCGGCATGCTTTCGACGCGTCCCGTGGTCTGGTTGATGGCAAGAATCGGCAGCACAATTCCGCCTTCGCTTAAATGTCGGCGATCGCGCATCACGACATCTTCCACAATTCCCGCAGTTGAACCGGCGTCAATGCAGACACGTCCGGCCGCCACTTTACCGTTCTTGCGGGCGGAGTCGCCGGTCAGCTCCAGCACATCTCCATTTTCGAGCAGGAGGATTTTCTCCACCACTCCCAGTTCTGCCGCCAGTTCCGCGTGGAGCTTGAGATGCCGATAGTCGCCATGGAGCGGGACAAAGAACTTCGGCTTCAACAGATGCAGGATCAGGCGCAATTCATCCTGGCTGGCGTGTCCGCTGACGTGGATCAGCCCGGCTGTGCCATCGTCGTAGATCACGTGCGCGTCACGGCGATACAGATGGTCGATCATGCGGAAAATACTTTTTTCGTTCCCTGGAATTACGCGGGAGCTAAGTACAACGGTATCGCCAGGCTCGATCTTGATCTGGCGATGGTTATCGACCGCCGCTCGGGTCAGCGCCGACATTGGCTCGCCCTGTGTGCCGCTGATAAATACGCAAACTTTCTCGGGTGGATAGTCTTTGACCTGTCCCGATGCAATCAGCAGATTGTCCGGAACATCAAGATAATTAAAATCCTGCGCGATCTCGAAGGAATTCTGCATCGAGCGACCCACGATGGCGATCTTGCGGCCATGCGCGGCGGCAAGGTCGCTGGCGATTCGGAGCCGGTGAATGGAGGAAGAAAAACAGCTGAAGAAAAGACGCTGTTTGGTTCGCGCGAAGACCTCATCGAGTGCGGGCCGCACTGCCCGTTCGCTTGGAGTATGGCCGCGGCGATCGACGTTAGTAGAGTCCTGCAGCAGCGCCAGAACACCTTTTTTGCCGTACTCGGCAAATTTATGCAAATCGAAAGGTCGGCCATCGGGAGGCGTCAAGTCGATTTTGAAATCGCCCGAATGGATGACGACTCCAACCGGAGTTTCAATCGCGAGAGCTACACAGTCTACCAGGCTATGCGTGACGCGGATCGGCGTAATGTTGAAGATGCCGAGCGAAAAACTCTCGCCTGGAATCATCTCGATCATGTCCACATCGTCGAGCAGGCCATGCTCTTCGAGCTTGCCTTCGACATATGCCAGGGTGAACTCGGTGCCATAAACCGGTACGCGGAGCTCGGACAAAATCCACGGAAGTCCGCCGATATGGTCTTCATGCCCGTGCGTCAACACGATGCCGCGTACAAGTTTGCGGTTCTCGACCAGATAGGTGATGTCAGGCACCACCACATCGACGCCAAGCAGCTCTTCGTCAGGGAACATCAGGCCGGCGTCGATAACGAAAATGTCGTCTAGCCAACGAATCGCCAGACAATTTTTGCCGAATTCGCCCAGGCCGCCGAGTGGAATAATCTGTAACTTGCCGTCAATCATAGGAAAGATGATGCTAGCACGGTTTGGAGGCACATTTCAGATCGGTAGTCTGACAGTCCCAAACATAGGTGAAATACAAAAATGTATCCAGCGAAATCGCCGCGTAATCTTTAGAAGAGGAAGGAGAATGGCACGATGGAACCTCGTATCGATTACACGAACGTATCGCCGGAAGCGGTCAAGGCAATGTTGCAACTGGAATCATTTGTGCGCCAGAGCGGCCTGGATGCGAAGCTTCTGGAGCTGGTGAAAATCCGTGCATCGCAATTGAATGGATGCGCCTACTGCATCGATATGCATACGAAAGATGCCCGCCTCATTGGCGAAACAGAGCAGAGAATATACGCGCTCGATGCATGGCGGGAGACGCCGTTTTTTACCGATAAGGAACGCGCCGGACTGGCGTGGACAGAGGCCATTACTAACATCCAGCAGGGGCATGCACCGGAGGCGGTTTATCAGGAACTGGTCAGGCACTTCAGTGAGACGGAAAGAGTCAATCTCACCCTGGCGATTACAACGATCAATGCGTGGAATCGTATCGCCATTGCATTTCGCATGACGCTCGGCAGCTATCAACCGCCGGCTGCGCGGTGATTTATTTGTGTCGTTATTCTGAGCGCAGCGAAGAATCCAGAAGGCGATGGCTTTGCTCACGAAGCGGATATCGTCTGGATTCTTCATTCCGCTCCGCTTCATTCAGAATGACTCCCTTTAACATCCGTCTACGTGAAACCGGTCTACCGCAGCAGATCTTCTAATTCGAGAGACAGTTCTGTTTTATCATCGCGATATTTTACGATGACTGGCGTGTAGACGCTGAGTCCCCACTCCGCGGCTTTCCCACGTGAGATGGCCCGCGCGCCTGCAACAACGACCGCATCCTCCGGAATAACCAGCGGCGCGTTTTCTGTTGCCCGAAGAATTTCCCCGCGCACAATGTCGTAGACTGGCGTCGCCCGCGTCAGGATCACTCCAGCGCCCAGCACAGCGCGCCTGCGGACAAGCGTGCCCTCATAAACTCCGCAATTGCCGCCGACCAGGACGTCATCTTCCAGAATGACCGGGCTGGCATTCACCGGCTCCAGCACACCGCCGATCTGGGCCGCCGCGCTGAGGTGAACATTGCGCCCGATCTGCGCGCAGGAGCCGACCAGCGCGTGGGAGTCGATCATCGTGCCTTCGTCCACATAAGCGCCAACATTGACATACATTGGCGGCATGCAGACCACGCCTGGCGCCAGGTATGCGCCGCTGCGCACGGAGGAGCCGCCCGGTACGACCCTGACCTTTTGGCTGGTCGTGAAATGTTGCGCCGGATAAGTGTGTTTATCTACAAAGGAAAGGGCGGCAAAAGATAAATCTGTGCCGCTTTCTTCTAAACGCCCGATACGAAACCCGAGCAGGATGCCGCGCTTGACCCACGCATTGACGCGCCATCCAGAAGGCTGGCTGAAATCAGGCTCCGCCGCGCGAACTGTCCCGCGCTCCAGGGCCTCGCGCAGTTCCAAAAATGCCGCCGAAGCTTCCTGAGAATCGACGGCCAGCGGGCCGGATTGAAACGCAGATTCAATGCGAGATGCAAGAGAGGAATCAGGCACTTGGATTCTGTCCTTATTTGTATGCCGGGATCTGCGCTTCAGAAAAAGAAAGCTTGTCATCCTGAGCGCAGCGAAGGATCCAGACGATCTCCGCGCAATCAATACCGTTTTGAATGAAGATTGTCTGGATTCTTCACTCCGCTACGCTTCGTTCAGAATGACCCTTGCCGCTCCGCAATTTACATTTACCGGGGGAATTATTCCAAGTTCTTCAACCGGGGAACTAAACCGCGCGGAGATTTGCGATTGCGGGCGTGCGTGCCAGCAAGCCAAGCTCCTCGGCCAGATGTTCCAGGCGCGCATGGGTTGCAGGTTCGACGGGCATCAGCGGCAAGCGGTAGATTTCCTGGATGCGGCCCATCATCGCCAACACGCACTTGATCGGTTGCGGGTTCGGTTCAGAGAAGTTCGCCAGAATCAGCTCGTAATACTCGCGATAGAGTTGCCGCGCACGCACCCAGTCATTGTCAAGAGCCGCGTTGACCATCCGCGCCATTTCGGATGGAATTGCGTTGGCCGCGACCGAAACCAGGCCAGCGCCGCCGACGGAAAGAATGGGCAATGCCAGATTGTCGTCACCGGCGAAGACGCTGAATCGGTGCGGCACGGCGTTGACTAATTCTGTGATCTGCTGCAGGTTCCCGCAGGACTCTTTAATGCCGATGATGTTGGGAATCTCCGCCAGGCGCGCGACCGTTTCCGGCAACAGATTGATCCCGGTGCGGCTGGGGATGTTGTACAGCAAGACCGGCAGATGCGTTCCTTCTGCAATGGCGCGAAAGTGCCGGTACTGGCCTTCCTGAGTGGGTTTGGTGTAATAGGGATTCGCGGTCAGTACGCCGCCCACACCGGGAATCGTCTGTAGTTTCTGGACTCGCTCCACTGCCTGCCGGGTTGTGTTGTGGCTGCAACCCACAAATACAGGCGCACGTCCGTCGGCGGCTTCAATGACGATCCGCACGACCCGCAGCCATTCCTCTTCTGTAAGAGCGCAAGCTTCGCCGGTCGAGCCTGTGGGCACAAGAAAACGAATGCCGTTTTCAATCTGCCAACGGACAAGGCTCCGAAGGGCCTGCTCGTCCAGATTGCCATCGTTAAGAAACGGCGTTACGAGCGCGGTACCGCATCCAGAAAGCTCCATATCTCCGCAGTTTACAACGAACGTGGGCGGAGATAAATCGCTATATAAAAATCGTTGTGTATAAGTGGCCCGCTGCTCAGGATAGACCCGGCGATTGCTGGGCTATTGGCTCTGGACAATATAAATAAGCCGCTTAGCTTTTAGCCTTCAAGATCGAGGACAACGTGCCGACAATCTCAGGGTTCGTCCAATCCTGCGCACTAATGTATTTACGGAGGATGTGTCCCGAGCGATCGATAACATAGCTCTCCGGAATTTGGACCGTTCCGTAGCGGTGCATCGTATCTTCCGAAGGATCGCGGACGGTCGGGAAACTAATTCCGTTCGCGGCCAGAAAATTACGATAGGCCTGCGGATCGGCGTCAATGCTGACGCCGAGGATCACAAGTTGAGGCAGCCGCCGGTGCAGGGCCAGCAGGGAGGGCAGCTCGTCCTGACAAGGTGCACACCAGCTCGCCCAGAAATTCAGCAGTATCACCTGACCGCGGTACTGTGTCAGGCTTACCGTTTGCGCATCATTGTGAATAGTGAACGCCGGGGCCGATTTCCCCAGCTCCCGCGGATGCTGTCCACGGTCGCATCCCGCGCCCAGAAGGCAGAAGAGAAAAATTGTTGCGATGGCAGCAAAACGCCTGTGGGTCACGTCTCTCACTTCTTCCTTACTTTCTATGATACGAATTTGTGTCATGGGGTACGAACTCAATCACGAGTCTTACATGGAGCCTGCCGCGTCGGACCGGCTGCTTTCTGTTATTGTGCCTGCGCGAAATGAGGCCGAGTCCATTCGGGCGTGTCTCGCTTCGCTGGTGCAGCAAAATGAGGAAGACTTTTCGCTGGGGAAAGAGTGGGAGCTTTTCGTCGTCGATGACTCGTCCACTGATGCCACACGACAAATAGCCCTGGAGTTTCCCGGCATTGCCATCCTCGAAGCGCCGCCGCTTCCGGAGGGATGGACCGGCAAGACGAACGCGGTCTGGTTTGCCGCCCAGCAGGCGCGAGGCAAATGGCTGTTGTTTACCGATGCAGATACCGTGCACGAAGCCGGCGATCTGCGTCGCGCTATGCATGAGGCGGAGCGGCATCGTGTAGGAACGCTTTCCTATTCACCGCGTCAGGCGGTGCATGGCCTGTGGCAGCGTGCGTTAATGCCGCTGATTTTCGCCGACCTGGCGCAGAAATATCCGCCACGCCTGGTGAACCTGCCGAACTCCCCAGTTGCAGCCGCGAACGGCCAATTTCTTCTGATCGACGCTCAGGCATATCGACGCATCGGCGGTCATGCGGCCGTGCACGACACGCTTGTAGAGGACATGGAACTGGCGCGGCGAGCGAAACAGTCGCAGGTAGGGCTGCGCTTCCGCTACGCCCCGGACGCGGTCAGCACGCGGATGTATCGTTCCTTCGGCGGGATGTGCGAAGGCTGGAAGAAGAACCTGGCGTTGCTATTTCCAGATGCTTTGACACGCGGATTCTGGAAAATGTTCCAGACGGTGCTGATCTTCGGGCTTCCCGTATTTGCCATCTGGCTGTACTTGACCGTGGCCCGAGTGGAACTCATCTGGGCGGTGGGGCTATGGTGGGCATGGCGCGTCGGCATGCATTACTCGCGCGTCTCGAAGGCAAATTTTTCTCCGTCAGATACCTTGCTGTCGCCCTTGGCGTTGCCACTCTTCAGTTGGCTGCTGATCGATAGCTGGATGCGAAAAAACACGCATCGCCAGGTGACGTGGAAAGGACGCGGTTATTCCGCCTGAATTTTCTTCCGGTTCGTCGAATTTATCGATACGCCCAAATCATCGAACATGGGCGGCCCCATCCTGGCAGCATTCTTTGCGGCCAGGGCCGGATATGACGCCAGGAAACAAGTGTGGCCAAACGCTGTGCGGATGAATCTAATATGCTGGATTTATGGTGCTTCTGACACGCAAAGCGGAATTTTCCTCGGCTCACTACTATTACAACGAGGCCTGGTCGCCGCAGGAGAACGAGAAGGTTTTCGGAAAATGCGCCAACCGCAACGGCCACGGCCATAACTACACGCTGGAGGTGACGGTAGCGGGCGAAATCGATCCGGTATCGGGATTTGTCGTTGACTTGAAGGCGCTGAAAGACATCATCGAACGAGAGGTCATTCAGGTTTACGATCATCGACACCTGAATCTCGAAGTGCCGGAGTTCCGCTCTAATGTTCCGACGGCCGAGAATATCGCCATCGCGATCTGGAAGCGTCTGGAGCCGAAGATTAGAGGCGCCCGCTTGCAGCGTGTACGAGTCTACGAAATGCCCGACTTGTTCGCAGATTATTGTGGAGAGTGATGAAAGCCTATCTATCTCGGCGGTATCGTCTCAGTGCTTCACATCGGCTGCACAGCGACAGCTATTCGCTGGAGCAGAACCGGACTGTCTATGGGAAGTGCAATCACCCGCACGGACATGGGCACAACTATATTGTTGAGGTGATGGTGAGCGGCCCGGTCGATCCGATTACAGGAATGGTTTGCAATTTGGGCGATCTAGATAGTTTTATGCGCCGCGAAGTTGTGGATCGCTTCCATGAAACGAACCTGAACCTGGATGCCAGCTTTGAAACGCTTGTCCCCACTACGGAAAACCTGTGCGTGGAGATTTATAACGTTGTGCAATCCGGTTTTTCTGATGCGAAACTTGAAAAAGTTCGCGTGGAAGAGACCAGCAACAATTTCTTTGAGTATGCGGGATAACGAAAGGATTTCAGATGGCGCAAACGGCTTTGGTGAAAGAACCGGAACAGGTTTTATTGTCGAAGGTTTCCACGGAGGACATCTATCGCGAATTGCTGGGCCGCTTCGGCGAAGACATTTCACGCGATGGCCTGCTGCGCACTCCCGAACGCGTGCAGAAATCCATGGAGTTTTTGACCAAAGGTTATCGGGAAGACCCCCGCGAGATCCTGCAGGGAGCGTTGTTTGAGGTGGACTACGACGAGATGGTGATCGTCAAGGATGTCGAAGTCTTCTCGCTTTGCGAGCACCACATGCTGCCATTTTTCGGCAGAGTCCACGTAGCCTATCTTCCCAAGGGAAAGGTGGTTGGGCTGAGTAAGATTGCGCGGCTGGTAGATGTATTCGGACGGCGCCTCCAGGTGCAGGAACGTCTGACGCGGCAGATCGCGGATGCAATTCAGGAGGCCATCGAACCACAGGGCGTAGGTGTTGTCATCGAGGCGCGGCATCTCTGCATGATGATGCGTGGAGTGGAGAAGCAGCATTCCTCCACGGTGACCTCCGCCATGCTCGGCGCATTTCGCACCGAGCATCAAACACGCCACGAATTTCTTTCGCTGGTGCATGGCCGCGGAGACAACGGAATCTAAATAAAAATCTGGGAACCAACTATCTGGGTGCCCATAGCCTGTCTGAGCCTGTCAGAGGGTCTCGTTTCTGAGACATGGGTTTAATGCGTGCCATACTCTGAAGACAAATCCAATGAATGGTCTCCTGATCGTGAACAAGCCCGCAGGCATCACTTCGCACGATGTCGTTGCGCGGGTGCGCAAATTAACCGGTGAGTCATCGATCGGTCATCTGGGCACGCTCGACCCCATGGCGACTGGAGTGTTGCCGCTGCTGCTGGGGCGCTTTACACGACTGGCGCAGTTTTTCAAACAGGACGGCAAGCGCTACACCGGCACGATACGGTTCGGGTCCGTGACCGACACTTACGATGCGGAAGGGCAATCTGTGGGAGACCGCACCAGCCCCAATTTAAGCGTTGCGGAAATTCGCAATATGGCCGCAAATTTTCGCGGAATCATCGAACAGATGCCGCCGCCATTTTCTGCAAAGAAGCTGCACGGTGTTCCCGCCTACAAACTCGCTCGTGTAGGCAAGCCAGTCGAATTGCGCCCCGTGCGCATTGAGGTTCACCGCTTTGATATAGTTGCCTACGACTCTCCCGACGCGGTGTTTGAGGTGGAAGTTTCTTCCGGCGGCTACATCCGCTCCATCGCGCATGACCTGGGCCGACGCGCGGGATGTGGCGCACATCTTGCCAGTCTGTGCCGCGTGCAGGCTGGAGAATTTGCGATGGAGCATGCGACTACACTGGAGGTAATTGCCGAATGGGCACGGGACGGTTCGTTAACAGACCACATGCCGCATCCGCGTCTATTGTTGACACAAATGCCATCTGTGACAGTAGACATGGGAACTGCCGTGCATTTGCGCAATGGAATGGCATGTAATCTGCCGGAATATTCTGCCGCGCCGCTGGTCAGAATATTTACCAGCCAATGCGATCTGTTCGCCATCGGCCGCCGCCTCGCCGGAACGCTGATGCAGCCCATGGTGGTGCTGGGTTAGGGTTAATGGGCGGACCCACTCGCCTCCAGCGGGCGATGCGATTGTGTCTTATGCAGCAACGGCAAAAGCAGTGGTAAAAAATTTTTTGCCACCTGTTGATTGCCTTTGGCAGTGGCATGGATGCCGTCATTCTGCATGTCACCAGGAAAACCATATACCCCCTCCAACATGAACGGCAGTAAGGGCACATGGTAAGTCTGCGCCTGCTTTTCATACATTGCATTGAACCGGGCGATATATTCGCTGCCATAGTTAGGTGGCAACGTAATTCCGCCCAGGATTACCTTGGCTTTGGATTCCTGAATTGTCGAGATGATCGTCGCCAGGTTCATTTCCGTGTCCAGGATCGGAATGCCGCGCAAACCATCGTTGCCGCCAAAGGCGACAATGACGATTGCAGGATGTTGCGCCATGATTTGTTGCACGCGGAGCACGCCGTCCTTCGACGTGTTGCCGCTAATTCCTGCGTTGACGACACGATAGTGATATCCGCGCGCGTTCAGGTCGCTTTGGAGATAATCAGGGTAGCTCTCGCCGGAGTTCGTCCCGTATCCCGCGGTCAGGCTGTCGCCGAAAGCCACGATCAAGGGTCGCGGGTCCTTTGTGGGTGCGGCAGAGTGTGAAGGCGTGGAGGCATTGTTCACTCCTGCGCCAGGCGAATTGTCTGTCCGTTTCACGGCGGACGACAGTCTTTTGGAACCGGCAGTCGACTGAGGTTTGGGACGATGGCAGCCTGTGAGCAATGCAACGATCAACACAGAACACGAAAGAAGCATCGAAACAGACTTTGAGATCATCACTCTAGACTCTAGCAAATGCCGAAAAATCATAACGCCATCATTGAAGTTCGCGGACTGACAAAGACGCTGCGCAGCGGCTCGACCTCGCTCGAAATCCTAAAGGGGATTGACATCATCATCCCGCAACGACAGTTTGCGGTCATTATGGGAGCTTCCGGCAGTGGAAAGAGTACGCTGCTCGGCCTGCTGGCTGGGCTGGATACGCCGACCAGTGGAACCGTGTCGATCGACGGGGAAGAGATCAGCCTATATAGCGAAGACTCGCTGGCGCGCATCCGCGCCACCAAGCTGGGTTTCGTCTTCCAGTCGTATCAGCTGATTCCCACGCTGACGGCCTTGGAGAACGTCCTGTTGCCGCATGAGCTGCACGCGAAAGATGACGGTCGCCCGCGCGCTGAAGCATTGCTGTCAGCTGTTGGCCTTGCGCAGCGTCTACATCATTATCCCGTCCAGCTTTCCGGTGGAGAGCAGCAGCGGGTGGCGCTGGCGCGCGCGTTTATGCTGCGTCCTCCTGTAATCCTCGCCGACGAGCCGACTGGCAATCTCGATTCCGCGACCGGTGCGCGTGTCATGGAACTGCTGCTGGAATTGAACCGCGTGGAAGGCACCACACTGGTGCTGGTGACGCACGACGCGAACCTTGCCGATCAAGCCGAGCGGAAAATTCTTTTGCGCGACGGTCGCATCGAATCCGATGAGTTGTGCCTCCGCAACGATTCTGTGCTTGAGCCCGAGGTAAATGCGTGAAGCAATCTTCGGGAGCGCTGGCCTGGAGCACGGCATGGAAGATTGCCTGGCGCGATCTGCACGCATCCTGGGCGAAGTTCGCTTTCATCATCGTCGCCGTCGCGCTCGGTGTCGGTTCGCTGACAGGCATACGCAGTTTCAGCGCGGTTTTTCAGCGGACACTGCTTGATCAAGCACGCACCATTATGGCGGCCGATCTGTCGGCGCAGGATTTTCATCCGTTTACGGGTGCGGAGCTGGCGCGGCTCCATAAGCTTGCCACGAGCGGCATTCAACGCACTCTGGTGACGGAGACGGTCTCGATGGCGTCAACCGCGGCGAATCCAGAACCGCTGCTGGTCTCCCTCAAGGTGGTCGATCCGGCACAATATCCCTACTACGGCAAAGTGTTGTTGGCATCCGGTCGTCCGCTGCGAAACGTGTTGACGAACGACACGGCTGTGGTAAGCGAAGAATTTCTGCTGCGTATGCGCGCCCATGTGGGAGACACGCTGCATCTTGGCAACCGGCAATTTCGCATTGTGGACGTCGTCCGCTCGGAGCCTGATCGGATCTCCTCTTCATTCAACATCGGCCCGCGCGTAATGATTACACAGGCAGCGCTGCCGGCAACCGGACTGGTTCGCCTTGGCAGTCGTGCAAGCGAGCGAATGCTGTTTCGTTTGCCGCCCCCCGACAACCAGAAGCATGGCATGAATATTGACGAATTGCGCAAGCAGGTGGAAAGCATTCTGCCCGAGGCGCAGGTGACGGATTTTCGCGAAGCCAATCCATCGCTGGTGGAAGGACTTCATCGTGCCACGGCGATGTTGACACTCGTCAGTCTGGTTACGATGGTGCTGAGCGCAATTGGCGTGGCCATGGCGATGCACGCCCACCTGCAGCAGCGGCTGGAAACGATTGCCATTATGAAGGCGCTGGGCGCGCGTTCCGGACAGGTGATGCGCATTTATCTGCTGCAGACACTGTTTCTGGGCGTCGTCGGCGCACTGTTCGGCATTGTGGCGGGCTCTGCAGTGGCACGTGCATTTCCCGTTCTGTTGGAGCGGCTCATTTCTCTTCCGGTCGAGGGACATCTAACTCTGGGGCCAGTTCTCATCGGCTTATTGACAGGAATTTTGACGACACTGCTCTTCACGTTGCCGCCGCTCCTGGAAATTCGGAATCTGCGTCCGCTGCGCATTCTGCGCCGCAATGTGGAAGAAGAGCATCGGTCGCGCATCTTCCCGCGAGATCGCGTGCAACTTGCCGCGATTGCGATCATTATGCTGGGACTGGCTGCGATTGCCAGCACATTGACGCAGTCCGCAATGGTGGGTGGATGGTTTGCCGGCGGACTTCTGGGCGTCCTGTTATTTTTGCTGCTCGCCGCCTCCGGCATGTTAACCGCGGTGCGATGGCTGCTGCAACGCGGGCGCACGCACTTCTCGCCGACAGTGCGTCAGGGATTGGCAAACCTATACCGGCCAGGGAATCAGTCGGCGGCAGTGTTGACTGCCCTGGGCGCGGGCGTCATGTTGATCATGACCGTGTATTCCGTGCAGCGCGCGATTGTGCGCGACCTGAACGATACAGGCTCTTCCAAAACGCCTAATATTTTTCTTGTCGACATCAGTCCGGAGGAATTGCCGGGCATTACCAGGTTGATTGCGGCGCAACCGGCGGTTCAACATGGCAAAGACGGGGGCGGCCTGGAAACGATTCCAATTGTTTCGGCGCGCATACTGTCGATCGACGGAGTTCCCACCGAGCAATTGCGAATTCAGCATTATCCCAGACGAATGATCCAATCAACTGCGCTGACATGGGCGGACGGCTTACCCGCAGGCGAGAAGGTGGTGGAGGGACATTGGTGGCCGAAGGGATCGTCAGCCCCACAGTTGGCCGTCAGTGAGCATACCGCCAATCTCCTGCATCTGAAGATTGGCTCGCGGATGAGCTTCCAGGCAGGCGATCAGAAGATTGCCGTGATGGTGGACGCGTTCTATCGCTCGGATGGTGAGCATCTGTACGCGCGCAGTCAATTCATCCTGCCCAGCCGCGTGCTCGCGGGCCAGCCTGTGATCTGGCATGGAGCATTCCACGCCGATCCGGCGCGAGTGGGTGACGTTGAGCGAGCTCTGTTTGCGGCATATCCTACAGTTAGCGTGATCAATGTGGCGGATGTAATGGAAGTCGTCCACAAGGTCGTCGATCAGATCGCGACTATCATTCGATTTCTGGCAGGCTTCGCCATGCTGGCGGGCGGCATTATCCTGGCCTCCAGCGTGACCGCAACGCGTTTTCAAAGAGTGCGCGAAGTCGCAATCCTGAAATCGCTCGGCGCGCTGCGAAGCCAGATTATTTCAATGTTGAGTATTGAATTTCTAATGCTGGGCGGCATCGCCGGAGCCGCAGGGGTCCTCTTTGCGCTCGCGTTGTCGGGCATTCTCCTGCACAAGCTGGATGGCACTTTCCATCCAGCTTGGCTGATCTCCCTTACCGCCATGTTTGCCACGGCGATTCTTTCCAGCATCATTGGATGGCTCGCTTCCCTCAGAATTTTGAAACAGAAGCCGCTCGAAGTGCTGCGGGAAGAATGATTGACAAATTCAAGGCCGGCGATTTGCAGACTTGGAAAAATGGATGAGATGTGGTCCACTCGTTATCTGGAAGCATGGAACGTCGCTTAACGAATGCCGGATGGGATCGTCGTCAGGCGGTAGCGGTCAACATATGCGGCCAATATGTCGCGATGTTGCTCACGGTAGGCCGGATAGTCGTGGCGAATCCCGCCGTCGGCAGCGTCGAGCAGAATCCAGCATTCGAGCATACCTTCCTTCTGAAGTGCGAGTAAGTTTTTGAGCGATGGCTCCAACTTCTCCCGCGTCACAGTTTCGGCATCAAGCTTTCGTTGAACATCGACAAGCATCGCGTTGATACACTCGAGTTCCTCTGCCAGTGTATGACGATATCCACTCGGATGGAGGTTGCCGTTTCTATCTGTGGAGCCGGCCACAATCAACTGCGTCAGCGTCCTTGCGCCGTGTGTCACGCGAGCATTCTGATAGACCAGCCACGAAGCGTGACCGTCTCCGGTCTCTATAGTAAGCGAGGGATCGACTTGCAATTTGCCACCTGGGGTGGTGAAGTCGGGGGGAGTGATCTGTGGCCGGACAATTGCGGTCCCTGTCACAGTTGCCCATTGATGCAGTGCAATCCAGGATGATTTGGAATACGGCTCAGCCACAACCGCCTGTTCGAACTTCAACTTCGCTCCAGTCACATCACCGTTGCGGTAGTCTGCATCGCCCCAGTAGCGATATGCTGTATCGCGGTCAGGATCTATATCGATGGCTTTTTGGAACCAGATGGCCGCGTTGGTTTCATCCTTCATGCGGAAGTACGCATCGCCTGCGCAGTCCGGTGGGTCATACCATGCAGGATCGAGCGCGGCGGCCTGCCGGTAGAGTTTCGCCGCAGTCTGAAAATCCCGGTGCTGAAACGCGACTTCGGCTTCGTTCATCTTCGTCTGGGCTGCAGGCGCGGGCTTGTGGGTATATCCCCCGGTCAACGGGACGCCACTAATGATCGAGCCAACCGTCGACCTGCCAGTGCTGAGTAGTGTTTGTACTAAGGAACTGTTATCTCCCAGAGATTGCGCCCGACGGATCTCCGACATCCCCTGCTCGAAAACCGCCTTCTTCCCGGGCCCGTCGGACATTGTGGCTGATTTGGAAATGAGACCGACGCCATGCCGCTCGGCAAACACGGAAATTGTCTGATCCTGGCGGCAAAGGTCTTCGTACAGCGGTAGGGACTCCAATCTCTTGCCGGCAACAAACAGATCATTTGCCTGCTTGCGTTCAGCGTCGAAGTTTCCTTCATGCTGAACCGCCAATTCCGAGGGCGCAGGAGTTTGCGCAGACAGAATCAGGGCGCTAGTCAGTGCGAGGATAGCAATCAGACCGCAACCGCGATATTTCAAACGGCAACCCCCCGCAAATGCTACAGCACTTCGCCAGAAGACATTGTTTGCTCGGGTCGAATCATAGCATTGAGATAATACAGTCAGAATCCGGAAGTGTTCAGTGAGACTATGCTTCCGGAATGATTGACCAAAATTCCTCCGCCCAATATATTCAGGAAGGACGCAGTTTCGCCTCAAGCGTCTTCGCACTGCCCCTTCGTTCAATGGTAGGACAGCTGACTCTGAATCAGCATATTGGGGTTCGAATCCCTGAGGGGCAGCCATTCTGCTTGCACCATCCGTGAGCATGCCTTGCAATTTTCCGCGCGAACGAACTGGAACCTGCGGGCCACCCGGTACGCCGCCGCCCTAGAAGTTTTGCGCGCCGGCGATGCCCCGTTTTTCGATCTGACCGCCTCGAACCCTACCACCTGCGGCTTCGATTACGATCGCGCTGAGATTCTTCAAGAACTTAGCCGCCCGGAATGCCTGCAGTACGATCCCGATCCGCGTGGGCTTCCCGTGGCGCGTCGTGCGATCGCGCAATATTATGCGGAGGCCGCGTCGGCGCAGGTCGCCATCGACCAAATTTTTCTGACCACCAGCACCAGCGAAGCCTACAGCTATCTCTTCCGTCTGCATTGCGATCCCGGTGCGGAAGTCCTGATCGCGCAACCCAGTTATCCGCTGTTTGAATTTCTGGCCGATCTAAGTGACGTGCGCCTGGTGCCGTATCCGTTGTTTTACGATTATGGCTGGCATCTTGATTTGGCTGCGCTGGCGTCCCGCATCACTCGGCAAACGCGCGCCGTGGTTGTCGTTCATCCCAACAATCCCACAGGCCACTTTACTTCCGCGCAAGAAAGGGAAGTGCTGGAACGGATTTGTCTCGAGCATGGCCTCGTGCTGATTATCGATGAAGTTTTTCTCGACTATGCGCTGGGAACAGACGCGGCGGCGCAATCCAGTTTTGCCTCCGGCGAGCATCCGGTGCTGACGTATGTTCTCAGCGGGCTGAGTAAAGTCGCGGGGCTGCCGCAGATGAAGGCCGCGTGGATCGCGGCTTTTGAGCCTGCTCCTTCGTTAGAAGAAGCAACAGGTCGCCTCGAAGTCATCGCAGACACTTTTTTGTCGATGAACGCGCCGGTGCAACATGCGCTCCCATTTCTGCTCGCAAATCGGCAGGACATGCAGAGGCAGATTCTTTCGCGTGTCCGCGAAAACCTGGCGGTACTCGATAGCAGGCTACGCGATACGCCCGCGGTTTCACGGCTGGAAGTTCAGGGTGGGTGGTACGTGGTTTTGCGTGTGCCTGCTCTGATGAGCGGGGAAGCGCTGGCGATTCGTTTGCTCGAACAGCAGCGTGTGATGGTGCATTCCGGCTACTTTTACGGTTTCGACGGCGACGGCTGGATTGTTATAAGTTTGCTGCCGCCTACAGACGAATTCGCTGAAGGAATCGATCGCGCTATTCGCCCATTCGCCTAGTGTTGGCGTGTCGTCAAATTACATAAATTTGTCATCCCGACCGGAGCGCAGCGGAGTGGAGGGATCTGCGGTTCAATCAATGGACTGACGAGACATGGTTTGACTGCTCTACCTCAAGAACGGATTCGTCTCGCGTTCCTGTCCAATTGTTGTTGACGTGCCGTGGCCGGGAATCACTCGCGTCGCATCCGGCAATGGCAGCAGCCGCTCCTTCAACGAACGGAGAATCTTCTTGAGATCGCCGCCAGGCAGATCGGTGCGACCGATTGATCCGGCGAACAGCGTGTCGCCCGCCAGCAGCAGCTGCGATGTGGGCAGATGCAGACAGACACTGCCTTCCGTGTGACCGGGCGTGTGCAGCACCTGGGCCGGTTCCCCAGCAATGCGCAATGACAGCAGATCGCTCGCGTCCACATCCGGGGCAGCCACTTCCGGCGCAGCGACGCCGAGCCACCCGGCCTGCACATCCATCATTTTCAGCAGAGGCAGATCATACAGGTTCATGTAAATGGGTGCGCCAGTAAGCTGTTTCAGCCGCACCGCACCTCCTACGTGGTCGATGTGGGCATGGGTAATGATGATCTGCTCTACGCTGAGATGGTGCTTTTGGAGAACCGCGAGAATCTTCTCGACATCCTCACCGGGATCGATGACGGTGGCCTGACACGTGTTTTCATCGGCGAGAATGCTGCAATTGCAGGCCAGCGGTCCGACAGGAAAGATTTCATGAATCATGGAATTACTTCGGCTGGAACCCTTCCGGCATTTTCAGGGATGCCGTTACTTGCCGTGCTTGGCCGGAGCTGAAGTCGTTTGAGCCGGAGCCGACTGCATGCCGTTGAGCACGGAGTGTCCAGCGCCTTCGCGCGAAACCAGAACAGTTAGTCCGATCGAGGTGATGGCGAAGATGACCGCCAGCCAGGTCGTGACCTTGGTGAGAATGTTAACTGTGCCGCGCGGACCGAAGGCGGTCTGCGAACCCTGCCCGCCAAACGCGCCGGCAAGATCCGCGCCGGTGCCAGGCTGTAGAAGAATAATGCCGATCAGAACGAAACAGACTACGACGTGAATCACGGTTAAAAGGTAGATCATTGCTGTCACTTTCGATTTCAGAACTATATGCGCTTAAAACAGGTAGAACCTTGGCTTTGGTGCGGAAGGGGGGACTTGAACCCCCATGCCTTTCGGCGCCACCCCCTCAAGATGGTGTGTCTGCCATTTCACCACTTCCGCATACTAACAACTGCTTATTTTTAATTACTTATCCGAAAGTTCTTGAGGGAATATTGCCGCTGCACCGGATTTTGCACCGACTTGCGCACTTTGCATTTCCGCGATCGGAATCTCGTTATGATCAATTGCGGTCAACCGGGCGAAAAGTCTTGAACAGCGTCGGCCTGGCGGAAACACGTATCGCATAGTTACTTTGATATTATCGTGACTGGCTCCGTACTGCAAGGAACGCAGCTACTACGCAACATGTTCCGCCAAAAACGATTCCCACTTCTCCAAAACTTGAAAGGCTTTGTGCCACCTGGAGCCGTGGTTGAAAATGCGCCATCTATATATCTAGACATCTAAGTTGCCATCGCACGCATCATCCGGCGGCTGTGGCAAACATTCTTTGAATGCACACTGACTCACTACGGTTGGACGATCAAACCGTAGATTGAAATCTCACTTAGATGTTCTTGCATGAGAGGCGATGGAATTATCGGGTATCGGTTGCGTGCTGCGCACAGTGCGCTGCGAAGAACGGTAGTTCTTATGGAACGGCCTCTCTTCGAAATCATCGATACCAGTGCGTTTGATACCTGAGCGCATTGAGATCAAAACGTAATCTTTGCACCCAATTGCAACACTCGCGCGCTACCGGCGCTAGTGATCTGTCCATAATTGGATTGTCCTAGCGTGGAAGCAACCCCGATGAAATTGGTGTGATTGAAGGCGTTGAAGGACTCAAAGCGAAACTGCGTGCTCAGCGAATCCTTAATCTTGACGTTCTTGAATGCGCTTAGATCCCAGGTCTCATATCCTGGGCCAATGATGCTGCCCACAGAAGCGTTCCCCGGCCGGTATTGGCCTATTGGCACCTGAGTAAAGGCAGCTGTGTTGAACCATTTCTTTGGAGTATGTGGAGCGCTGCTATTGGGGTCCTCCACTTGATCCGGCCTTTTCGCTGAACCGGCCAATCCCGCAGCCAGCAGTCCGAGACCGCCGGGGTCCACGTTGATAGTTGCAGGCGTTACAGGCAAACCGGAACCATAGGAGATGATCCCGGTTGCCTCCCATCCTCCAAGCACATGTCCTACGATGCCTTGCTGAGCGTGGAAGAATGGCAACATATATACAAAGTTGGCGCTGAATACATTCGTGCGATTGTAGAGCGCCGGGCCATACTCCGCGCGAATATTGTGGATGTTCGCTGGAGGCACGCTACGGTCCGCCTGGCTATTGGTCATTGCCCTTGACCAGGTGTAGTCAAGATTCAGCAGGGACCCTCCTGAAAACCTTTGCGTCAGGGATGCCTGCAGGGAGTTGTAATTACCGATAAAAATTGGCGCAAGAACATTGATAGGTCCCCAGCCGGGGTATGGACGAATTTGATTCAACAACGAAGTATTGGCTGTTGTTACGACAGGGGGTTTTCCGGGAGCGCTGGGAATGATTCCCTTTTGCACGTACTCGCCGGCGAGTGGTTGGTTCAGGTCTAACTCTCCCAACTGGTGCAGGGAATGGTTTCCATAGTAACCGATATCAAGAACTGTGTTCGAGGCTAGCTCTTGCTGAAGATCGAGACTAAAGTCCTGGACATACGGAATGGAAGTGTCTGGAGTTGTTCCGTAGAGAACCAGCGGCGCTGCGCTGGCTACAGGTATGCCGTTTCCTGGATTGCCAAAAGATGTGTTGTTGATGGTCGTATTCTGGACATTCGGCACGTTCTGAAACACCATGTTCTGGTAATTGCCATAAAGCGTCTGCGCATAGTAAATGCCGTATCCACCCCGAAGAGCGGTTCTACCATTGCCGCGGACATCCCACGCGAACCCAACGCGCGGCGCAAAGGTCAGGTTCGGTTGGCTATTGACCGCATTGCCGTAAGGCGAGTTGACTCCTCCCGAGATGACGCCGTTCAATGGGTTGTAGTTTGGATTCGGAGCGGCCCCACCGGGGCATGGAGCTGCTGTGCAGATCAAGCCATTCGTGCCAATTGTGGGGGCATTTGCCGGATTGAACAAAGCTGGATCGAAGTTTGACATTAAGAAACGAGGGTAATTCTTATACCTCTCATTGCTCGGCTGGCCGACGAATGTATATCGAACGCCAGCGTTCAACGTCAGGCGGGGCGAGGCATGAAAATCGTCCTGGATATATGCTTCATACAGATTGCCATGGACCCAGGCTACGGCATCCTTCGATAACTGCGTGAAAGCCGCTACATTCCCCTCAAGAAAATCCGCGAACGACTGATCGAACTGTGTCGCAGTACTTCCGGCCGGCAATGCTCCGGCGCTGAAAGTAAAGTTTCCCGTATTGTTTCCGCCTGCATTACCTCCCAGGTGCAGGTCCTCAAAATTAAAGCCCATCCTCAGCGTATGACGGCCAAGAGTATGCGTGACGTTTACGAACATCAAGAGATAAGTGCCTGGGTTGAAGTATGGCCCCGTTGCTGTATAGGTGCTTCCGTTGATATTTAAATTCGGAACCTGGGCGAGCGTCGAAACGAAGGGCAGGTTGGGCTTGATATCCGGAGAGGCGGCAGATGAGATCAAGCCGGTGGGAATTGCCCTGTTATAGGGAAAGGCCTGGGAATAAGCGCCTTCGATTACGGTTTTCGGACTGGCCACAAAAGTCACGTGACCGAGATAGTTTGTCGAACCGTTGCTTAGCGCGGAGGTGCCGACTCCCGGGATGCCGGTGCCGGAGTAAAGTCCGTTCGGCACGACCAGATGAAATGGCTCATGGATGTAGCGAAAGAAAGCGGTCAGTCTGTCGCTGAACTTGTGATCGACACGAACGAAGCTCTGCGTCTCGTTATTGAATCCGGTCTCCGATGCGATGAGTCCTTGCGGATCAGTTGGGCTATTTGGCAGCGGTGTCTTGTTGATGATGTCCTTCAAATAAGCCTGAGCTGTGGGGTCCACTTGCGAAATTGAAGTGGCGGACGCGGCGCATGTTCCGTTTGCGTTGTATTGCGTGCAGACGGCGGCGTTGAAAATACCACGTCGCTGTGCCGCTGTCGGTATGTTGGTAAGTGTCTCTGAGCTTTGTGTCTCTTCTCGGAGAAACTCCTGGCCCAGGAAAAAGAAAGTCCGGCTTGATTGCCGATTTGTAAGATGGGGAATCCACAGCGGACCGCCCACTTGATAGCCGAAGTCGTTATAGCGAATTCCCGGCCGGGCGACATGAGCAAGATTGTTAAAGTAGTTGTTCGCATTCAAGACCTGGCTGCGAAAGAATTCGTAGGCGCCTCCATGAAAAGTGTTTGTACCCGATCGTGTCGTCATGGTGATGATGGCGCTCCCTTCTCCGCCGTATTGCGCGCCGAAGGTGTTTCTCAACAGGCTCATCTCCTGAATGGAGTCGATGCTGGGAAAAAATTGGGACTGTTGGCTGGCGCCGTGACCCACCATGTCGACGCCGTCGAGAAAATATCCGTTTTGGCTCACTCGCTGGCCATTCACCGAAAAGTTTGCCGCGTTCGAAGCTCCTCCAGCAGTGATGATGCCTCTGTCAATCGTGCCCGGAACTACGCCGGTGATGCCGGGCTGAAGAGATAGCAACTGTTGGTAATTGCGGCTGCTCAAGGAGAGCTGCCGCAACTGTGTCCCATTGATCAGGGTGCCAGCGGCCGCGGTTTCGAGTTGCGGGGCAACTGGATTCGCGGTGACGGTCACCGTCTGGGCAGTCTTGCCGGGGAATAAGACTACCGCCGTGGAGGCTGGCTGATTCAGGTGGACTTCAATGCCGCTGACGGTTGAGGTTTGGAATCCCGGAGCCTCCACCGTAACAGAGTAACTGCCGATCGGGAGTAGCGGTGCGGTGAACTGTCCTTGCCCATCGCAAGTGACTCTGCGCTCGACGAGATTCTGCGCCGTGTTTTTAACCGTCACACTCGCGTTGGGAACGACAGCGCCCGAGGAATCGCGGACCACGCCGTCAATCTCACCTGTCAGATTCTGCGCGTGGATCTGCACGGATAGAAAAGAAACGATAAAAATAGAGACCAGACCGGCCAACAACGTCATTCTAATTGCGAGTGTCATACGTATCCCCCGGGGCCATCCTCGCGCATAAATCACTTGCAGCGAACTTAGAATTTGTTGCCGCGAAATCCCAATGTCCACGATCCAGGACATTGCTGTTCTACTTACAGGTAACGCCAGAAGCGAATTGGAGTCAATAGAAATATATTTATCTCTCACATGAAACTGATCCAAAAGTTATAATGATCCCATCGGCTCTCTGGGGCAGCTAACAAGGTCTTGGACGCCGCTCCACGGTTGGCTGCCGGATGCGAACAAGCTGATCGCCGGGTGTCGGAATTTATAGAGCCTGCGCCATCGGTTTTGCTACTGGTTTAGTGGAGAATGTATGGTGGTCGACACTTCCGCGACTGGGGCCGCGTTGACACAGCACGATGATTTGTACGTAGGTTGATAGTCCGCTGTTTCTCATTTAACAGTTTTGAATAAGGATACCGTATGACCGCAGACAAGAAGCGCCATGAAATCGCGAATGCTCCCTCGCCCAAGGGTGCATATTCGCAGGCAGTCCAGGCCGGGGATTTTCTCTTTGTTTCCGGACAGGGACCCATCGACCCGGCCAGCAATGAGTTCTCGTTCGGAGATATTCGCCACGAGACAAAGTTGGTTTTGGGAAATATCAAAAAGGTGCTTGAGGGTTGCGGCGCATCGATGGCCGATATCGTGAAGTGTTCGGTCTTTCTCGCCGAGGCATCGGATTTTGCGGCGATGAACGAGGTCTATGCCTCATTTTTTGCGGGCTCTTCTCCGGCCCGAACCACTGTGCAATCGACGCTGGTGGAACCCGGAATGAAAGTAGAGATTGACTGCATCGCCTATCATCCCGCGGCTCGATCTTAGTTGCGAGGTTCACGGCATGCACTCAGCGGAAGGTTCGAGCCTGCAGCGTGCTCTGCTGCCGCAAGAGTGGCTTCAATGTCTGCATCAGTGTGGGCGATGGAAATGTATCATCGCCCACCGGGCAAGCTAGGACGCCTTCATCCAACAAGGCCAGAACAAAATCGCTGTACAGTTGTTTATCGGTGCGGAGAAGGTCACGATAGTTCCGTGGTTGTTTGTCGAGGAATAAAAGGCAAAAAACCGGACCCTCGCCCGAATTAATTACGGGATAGCCGCGAGCTAAGAGGATCTTCGTCAGTCCCGCATGCAGTGCGTGACCTCGGCGATACGTATCCGCGTAAGTGTCTGCCGGATTCCGCGATAGAGCTTTAAGGATTGCCTTCGCTGCGGAGAGAGTGATGGGGTTTCCGTTCAGGGTTCCGGCATGGACGACGTCTCCATCCAGTGATTCAATACAAAGATATTAAGATGGCTGCCTACGAAGAGCAACAAACATCGCCGCCCACACTGAAGCGAGTCCTGGGACTTTGGGACCTGGTTTTTTACGGAATCGTCCTCATTCAGCCGATCGCAGCCGTCGGCCTTTTCGGTATCGCAATGCAGATGTCCGGCGGACATATGGTCGATACCATCCTGATTGCGATGCTGGCCATGATGATAACCGCAGTCAGTTATGGCCGCATGGCATCCATCTATCCATCCGCAGGTTCGGCTTATACCTATGTATCGCGCGGACTCAATGCCCACCTGGGATTTCTCGCGGGCTGGGCAATGATCCTCGATTATCTGATTATTCCCATCGTTAGTACGATTTATGCGGCACTCACTCTGACTCGGATCGTTCCTCGTGTGCCGTATTCTGCCTGGGTCGTGCTGCTTTGCCTGATCACCACTCTGCTGAATATCCGCGGCATTCGGACAACCGCGAAATCGAATATTGTTCTTCTTTTCATCATGTGTGTAGTGATTGCGGCATTCCTGGTTCTGGCAGTCAAATACATCTGGATCAACGATGGGGCAGCGGCGTTGATCTCCTTCAAGCCTTTCTACGACCGGACCACTTTCCATGTGGGTCCGGTCTTGACGGCAACTTCCTTCGCGGCGCTTACCTATATAGGCTTCGATGGAGTAACGACTCTGGCAGAGGATGTAAAGAACCCCCGGCGAAATGTGCTGCTGGCCACCACATTGGTGTGCGCTATTACAGGGATTTTCAGCACGATTCAGATCTATCTCGCGAGTCTGGTGTGGCCCACATATTCTACCTTTCCTAATATCGAGACGGCCTTTCTGGATGTGTGCCGCCGCGCGGGTGGGGAGTGGCTTTTTCAGGCGATGGCGCTCACACTGTTTGTGGCGTGCCTGGGCAGCGCATTGACAGGTCAAGTCGGATCGGCGCGGCTGCTCTTCGGAATGGGACGCGATAGTGTGTTGCCGAAGCGTTATTTTGGCGCTCTCGACAAACGCACGAATTCACCCTTGTTCAACACCTGTTTCATCGGAGTGATTACAATCGTGGGTTCGCTCACGCTCAGCTATGAGCACGCCGCTGAAGTGCTGAACTTTGGCGCTTTTCTTGCGTTCATGGGAGTGAATGCCGCCGTGATTCGAACGTTCTTTTTCAACCGGAGGGCTGGACAACGTAATCTGTTGATCGATGTCATTACTCCGACGATAGGATTTTTGTTCTGCCTGACGATCTGGGGCAGCCTTCCGGCGCTCGCCAAATGGATTGGAGGCGGCTGGCTGCTTGCGGGAATTCTCTACCAAGCGATTCGGACTCGGGGCTTCACGCGCGGCCCGATCCTGCTGGAGTTCGTTGAAGGATCAAATTCTGATTGACAGGGCTTTGTACTGAGTGTGTGGTGAAAAATGCAGGAAAGGGAGACATCGATGCAAGCTGAGCAAGAAAAAAAAGTTGGTCCGAACAATAGCCAGATAGAGGTTGCTGTCATTGGGCTGGGGCTCATGGGACGGAGTATCTCAGCTTGCCTTCTAGCGGCAGGCCACCGGGTAATTGGACTGACCAACGATATGATTGCCAGCCAAAAAACGCCACGTCGCATACGCGCGTTGTTGGCGGAGATGAGACGCCAGGGGCTTGTAACTCACTCTGCTTCCGCGCTCATGGCGCAATTTCAGATGTCCGCGCAAATCTCCGATCTGTCAAAATGCGGCATCGTCTTTGAGGCCGTCACCGAGGACGTAGAACTCAAGAGAGAGATCTTCCGCCAGGTTGAGGCGATCGTGCCCAATTCGACAATCATTGCGACCAACACGTCGGCCATTCCGGTTACAACTCTGCAGCAGGGCGCAATGCATCCGGAGAGAATCGTCGGCATCCATTGGGATGAGCCGGCGCATATCACCCGATTCATGGAGATTGTTCCGGGTAAGGAGACGGGTGCGGAAACCATCGAGCGCATTGTCCATCTGGCGCCGGCGTGGGGCAAGGAGCCGTCTCTGCTGAAACGCGAGATTCGAGGCTTTATTACCAATCGCATTTCCTATGCAATGTTCCGTGAGGCTTGCCATTTGGTCGATTCTGGAGTCTGTACCGTAGAGGATGTAGACCGCTCACTGCGGAACGATGTTGGCTGGTGGATTCCGTTTGTCGGACCATTTCGCTATATGGACCTGATGGGTGTCGAAGGTTATTTTCGCGTGATGAAGGACCTGCTTCCGGACCTTAGCATAAGTCCCGACATTCCGCCGTTGATGCGAAAAGTTGTAGAGTCGGGCGCCCGCGGCGTGTCGAACGGGAAAGGTTTTTATACCTATAACGAGCAGGAAGCGAAGCGCTGGGAAGAATTGTTCACCCGGTTCAATTACGACATTCGTAAACTGACGGTGAAGTATTCAGACCTGGCTTCCGCCGCTGCCGATGATGCGGAAGTGAAGGGATAAGGAAGCTCGTGTCACTTGAGGGTTGGAGAATCCCCTGCCATTTGTTCGAGCGAGGGCAGTGTATCGCCATCATGGAAGTCATTGTAAACATCCTTGAATCTGCTTTGTGCGCGTCGCCAATATTGGTACTCCGCGTCCCATCGGCCTAGCGCTGTATACAGGCGATAGTCAGTATATTGCGCCAGCCATTCACGCCGATAGGATTGCCTCAACTGGGAGATTGTATCCATCAGGTCCGCGGTGCGGCTATGGGTGTCATTGAAGATACCCCGTCCCAGCACATCGTCGAGCTGCGCCTTCGTCGGTCGCGGTGGAAGCGAGGCCCACGAATCGGCGATTTCAAGCGCATAGATATCCTTCATGCCGACGTAGTCGAGCATTTTTGCTCCCAACATAAACACGGATATCTTTGCGGGCTGTTCACCAAGCGACTGCGCACGGTATAGATGCTCCTCGGCGCTTTCGGCATGCAATCTGCATTGCCGCAGATCGTCACGGTGCGATTGCAGCAGCTTCAACGTTTGAGGCGCGAAGGGATCCTGCCAAAGGCCGCCCATCGTGTCTTCGCCAAACACTGTCTCCAGGCTAGTTTCGCCCGCGGACAATTCTGTAAGGGCCTGGGCGATTTCCGCAGCGGCAGTCTTTGGATACATCAGCCGGCTGTAATCCGCAAAAAATTCGGATCGTCGCATCGGTGTCGATTGCCAGGGTGCAATTGCGCCGTAAGCCATTCCCGGCCAGGACATTTGCATGAGCATCTGACCATCGTCCGTCCATAGCGTATTCATAAGGCCGAGTGTATGGTCCTTTCGACCCGCGGCCAGCAGAGTGTCGATATTTGCAAAGGTCCTATCGAAGTTCGGCGCCACGGTATCCCAACTGCTGACGCCGGGCAGGACGATCATGGGAACATGATTCTCCGCCAGAGGAGACAGCCAGTGCTTGTACTCCGGATCGGGGCTGGGATCGTAATACCAGGGAAGGGCGATGATGCCTGGCGGCAGTTTAGAAACGATGTCGGGAAACTTCACCATGATGTCCGCATAAGCCATGACGTGCTTGCCGCGATCTTGGAAGAGGGTGGTGACGTCTGCCAATTGTTTTACAAATAGCTGAACCGGCGTGGCCTCGGAACCTGCGTGCTCCGCAGCCTTCTGAATACTCCAGGTCTCGTCGAAACCGATATCCACAAATGGACTGGGGAATAGCTCGGCCAGCTGCGATACCCAATCCTTCACAAGCGCCTGCACCTTTGGGTTCGATGGATTGAGCTCTCCACCGTGGGGAAAATCGGCGAGGCCGGAATATTTTTCGATGCGAAAAAGGTCGTGAAGATGGCCGTAGAACTCAACTGCTGGAACAACATCGATATGCCGTTCGCGCGCATAGGCAATGATCTGCCGTACCTGATCTTTGGTAAAGCGTGCTTGCGGGTTCAGGAGCGGATAGCCATCTAGCTCGATGTTGGCTTCGGAGTACAGAAAGTACTGGTTGGCTTTCCATCGCGCCAGGAAATCAAGTTGCTGCTCGATCTGTACAAGGGTACACATGGGACCCTCGCTGCCAACATCAACGAGAGTTCCACGATAGGCCAGACCGGGCCAGTCATGGATTTCAACTTCAGGGAAGGTAGCTGAATTGCCGCTGCCTTGGGCGAGTTGGAGCAATGTTTGAATTCCGTAATAAATAGCTGCGGAGGAACTGCCGGTGATCTCTATTCCTTGCGGATTGACGGCCAGGCGATAGGCCTCCCGGGAGTTCGGCCCAGGCTTTTCTCCTGGCATCGGTAGCGGAGCTACTGGACCGGTGCGGTTGAGAACAATGGCAGAGCCTTCCGTGCGAGCCGCCAGCACAGATACTTGGATTCCGGTTTTTTCGGCTAGGACGCGTGCAAGTTCCTGGGCTGCGAAACGGTCCTCCGGAGACGGCGCGGAGGTGAACCGGATGCCCAGGCCGCGAATGGCGAGGCTGCCAGAGCCATAGTGGATCGCTTGAGGCTCAGGCAGGATTCGAGCGCGTTGCTGTGCTCGGAGCGTTCCCGTGCAACAGAGTGCTGCCGCAACCCATATATAGCCAAGTTTCATAATTCTTTCGCCTCCATAAGCGGCGTTAGACATTGTGAAGCGCACATCCAAACTCTAGGACGGCTTTGATGCAAGTTTTGAGTATTCCCTCAGCGGCTAAAACCCCATTAATTTTGCGATATTTGCATACGGGCTAAAGCCGTCCCTCTCAAAATCCTGAACTTATGAGAGCTTCCCTGGAGCATTTTTCATGGTAACTGTTGTGCGAGCGAGGTCGCGTCTCACTCTAACCGTACAGAACGTGGCTAGAATGGAGCACCCGGCTTTCCATCTGTATCATAAGAGAGACTAATATACTTCTATTGATACAATTTTCCATTCGACGTTAGAATTATCGCATTCGAGATCGCAGTCTACTGCTATGAACGACAGGACCGAATTGCAGACTCTATCATGAGCAAAATCAACTGGCATCTTCCAATGCGCCGCCGATCGATCGTCTTTGCTGCACTGGTTTTCACTGCCGCGGGCGCGCTGGCGCAAAAGAGTCTCGCGTCCGAAGGACTGCGTGCCGGCGCTGCACAGGTGGTGATTACACCGCCCAAGGGCGCAGCCATGGCCGGTTATTACCTTCCGCGGGCTGCTACAGGCACGCACGACGATTTGTACGCAAAGGCGATCGTGTTTGAGAAGGGCGGCGTCAAAGTCGCTCTGATCGCCTGTGATGTTGTGTCGTTGCCCAAAGCATTGACGGACGAAGCGCATCGAATCATCCAGCAGAAAACAGGGATGCAGCCGGACCACGTCATGATCAGCGCGACACATGACCACACCGGTCCAGTCATCCTGATGCAGCACTCCCGCTACAACCTGCAAGGCAGGATGAAGCGCATCGCGGAAGATTACACGGCTGCGCTGCCGGGTAAGATCGCCGATGCCGTGATTTTGGCCAACGCCCAACTCCAGCCGGCGCAAGTGCGTTCCGCCATTGGCCGGGAGGACTCCCTTGGGTTTAACCGCCGATATTTCATGAAAGACGGCACCGTTGGCTGGAACCCGGACAAACTGGATCCGAACATCTGGAGAGCGGCTGGACCCACCGATCCCTCCGTGCCCATGGTGTACGTAGAAACGCCGGATGGAAAGGGAATTGCATCCTACGTGAACTTCGCAGTCCATCAGGACACGACCGGAGGTTTGCAGTTTTCAGGCGATTATTCTTATACGCTCGGCAGAATACTTGCCATGGCCAAGGGTCCGAATCTTATCAGTATGTTCACCATTGGGTGCGCGGGAAATATAAACAACTACGATGTGACGCGGAACGAGCACCAGCAGAGTTATCAGGAGGCGGCTCGCATTGGAGCGGTCCTGGCCGGCGATGTTCTGAAAACAATTCAGCGCGCGCCGATTGTGCCGGTTCCAGAGATACGGGTCAGTACTCAGATCGTGAAGCTCGACTTGCCGCAGTTCACGCCGGAAGAAACAGCCTGGGCGCAGCGAACTCAGAAGACATTCGGAACACCAAATGCGGCGCCGTTTCTTGATCTGGTTCGGGCCGCGAAAATTCTCGATGTGGAAGCACGGCACAGCAAGCCATTCGATGCTGAAGTGCAGGTGATTGCGCTCGGTGATCAGATCGCCTTCGTGGGTTTCCCTGGGGAGATGTTCGCTGAATTCGGGCTGACTCTAAAAGAGGACTCGCCGTTTCCTATCACTATCCCCGCCGAATTGGCGAACGGCGACGTGGGCTATATTCCCAACCGCCAGGCATATCCGCAGGGAGCTTATGAAGTGGTCACGACTCGAGTGCTTCCAGGCGCGGGTGAGATGCTGATGAATTCGGCCTTGCGCCAGCTATTTGTATTGTTCCAGCATCTCCCGCATCCTTAAGTCGTCGATCTTAATCGCTGCGTTCGATCACGGTGACTGGGTCGAGAATCGTCCAGCACAAAGCTCCTAAACCGTAGAAGGCCGCGGAGACATAAAAGGTAAGTCCCCAATTGTCGCGGGAGACCGTGAGGATCAGGCCTATGGCGGCGGGCGCGACCATTGCGCCTAGCTGGCCGAGTCCATTCATCACGCCGGTGAGAGTACCGACGGCATCCCCGCCAAGGTCCATCGCCGTGACCCAGGTTACAGGCGCGCACCCTTCGGCGAAAAATGCAGATAAGCTCATCACCGCAATTGCCATCGATGGGCTGGCGGTCCGCGTCAGCACGAGCAAAAGAAGAGCGGCGCCGCCGAATGACAGGTAAGCCATGAATCGACGAGCGGATGCGGCGCCGATTCTTCGCGTTAACGGCGGCAACAGGTATCCGGACGTGAGTGTTCCCGCCCCGGCGAAGAACATCGGCAGACCCGCAAGAATGGCAGAGTGCTTCAGGTTCAAGCCGCTGGTCTGTTGCAAATAGATCGGCAACCATGTGATGTAGAAATAAAAGCCGTAATAATGGCAAAACCATTGAAAAGAGAGCACCCACAGGCTGCGGGAGCCGGCAAACGCGCGCCAGGGTATTTTCTTGTGCAGGCTTCTGCCAGCCGGCGAGTGATGCTGTAGGTTCAAAGGCAGTTCTGGGACAGCGGCCGCGATCGCAGGCCTCGACACATCCCGATACTGCAAAAAAAAGATCGTCGCTGTAGCTGCGCCTATCGCACCGAAGGCATAGAAAACCTGGCGCCACCCCATGAATGCATACAGAGCGACAAAAAGGGGCGGCGCGATGGCTGCGCCCCAGCGGCTGCTCAGAGTTTTCCATCCCTCTGCCCTTGCCCGCTCTTCTTCCGGCAGCCAATCGCTGAACGCTTTTGCAAGCGCGGGATAGCAACCTGCTTCTCCCGCGCCAAAAAGAAGTCTAATGACAAGCAGCGATAGATAACTCCACGCCAGTCCGGTAGCAGCGGTCAGCAGAGACCAGGTAAGAGTAATGCGGGTAAGAATGCTGCGGACACCCCGCCGATCGATCAGCCAGCCGCTGGGCACCTCGAGGATTGTGTAAGTTATTCCGAACGCAGCAAAGACATATCCCATCTGCAGCTTGCTGAGATGCAGGTCTTTCATAATGAATGGCGCGGCCTCGCTGATGCAGGTGCGATCCAGAAAAGTAATGAAGGCGATCAGTACGCCCAGCCTGACGATCCGTTTTCGGATAGCGGACCGCTTCTGGGAGTTCAGATTGCTCGGCTGAGATGCGTCCAACCCAGACGTCTCAGTGGATGGATCGTCGGCAGGCTTCCGGCTGTTCGCGAGCTGCTTTTGTTTCAGATTTTGGAAGATGGCTGCTCCTTCAACCCAAGGCTTTTCAAATCACCTGTGGAGTCCACGAAAGTGCCATACTGCCCTTTGGCCAGTGTTTCATATCAGAGATAATAATCTCCTCCTTGACTCAAGCTTAACTGGGCACTATAGCTATACATACCGATGCATTATCGGGAATGATCGACGCCTGCACTTGTCATTCGCATATTCAGTTCGCCGATAACAAATCATGATAACCATGCTTCGAAAATATTGCTCTGCTCTTGTGCTTACCACCGTCCTCGCGACGGTGGCACATGCAGCGCCGCTTCCCTGGAACATGCGCGAGACGGCAATGACGAACGATGGACGGCTCACCATGCTCCAGAAGCCGTGGTGGCAGCAGGCGAAGAGTTTAAAGGAAGGGCAGAGCTTTACCTTAGACCTGAATCACGATGGCCGTCCCGATACCATGATTCTCCGCAGAGACGGCAACATTATCGAAGCCATCGACGATAGCGGACATGCCGCGAAAATCTGGAACCATGCCAGCACAACGTATGTTGTCAGTTATAAAGGCACCGGTCTGGTAGACCGCATGGTGTCCTATATCGACAACAGTGGCGATGGTCGCGCCGACGAGGTCGATCTCCGGTATTACCGGGAGGGATATCTTCGTTACACCTGGATCGGCGAGAGCTTTGACGGCAGCGACGGTTCAAAGATTTTCGCGTTGAAGAACTGGCAATACTCAGGCGACGGCTTTGCCGGCAGGTTTCGGGGCAACACGCAAATCTATCTCAACAAATATGATCCCGTAACGAAGTCATGGGTGCCGTTGTCCGAATGCCCCTTTTCTTTTTGGGACATCGACAAGGACGGGCGCAGCGATGTCGTGCTGAGGACCAGCGCTGCTCCCCGCGCCAGCGTGAGGGGCGCGGACACTGACTACGCGAATAACTATGACCATATGTGGGCGAGAGAGACAACTCCGCTGAACAAAACCGCTGTGGTGAACATGCGATTGAGTTTCAACATCGATCCCCGGCCGCGGCGAGACCCGTTCGACAAACCACACTACAATTTCGGTTTTACCAGCATGGGCGCTGAGCCATATGAATACCCCGGGATGAGAGATACCAACGTTCGACGCCGCCCGCCGCAGACAACCATACGCATTAACTGGAAACAGCGCTGGGCGCCGGGCGTGCATTATCCGGCTAGTGCGACCGGCTTTACCTGGGATGAGGCGCGGTCTGTATGGCGATGGGAAGGCCAGTTTTGGATCTACGAACGAATCTATCTTTCTAACACGGGCAGCCCGACACACCGGTGGAATATGCGACGGGAGTATTCCTCCAAGCTGACCAATGAACGCCGCCTTTATTATTCAGCCGCGGATCGTCGATATCACCTTTCTGGCGCAGAGCAAGGCTGGCTCGAAGCGGGCCATCTTGTCAATGACCGCAAAGACCTGGAGTTTCGCTGGTTCGATGACGATGGCGACGGCTATCTGGACACGGTTGAGGTCTATCGTCCGGGATCGCTTCTACCTGTGCGTGTGAGCCACTTCAATCCACGCGCCCATCCAGTGGCGCTTTCTGTGGAAGACCTGACGAAGAGGTACAACGAGAAGATCCTGCCGGAGGCGATCGCAAGCGACCAGCGCTTCATCCAGGAACTGAAGATGTTCGCTTCCGATCCGCTCGCTCTTCAGTATGAAGCGAAAGCGGCGAAAGCGGAGATGCGGGAACGGCAGCGGTATTGTCTGGATATCGCACGCGAGCTTCTTTTTTTGAAGGTTCGCGATACGATTCTTGCCTACCAGGCTCGACTGCCCTATCCGAACGGCACAGTTGATCCAGCGAAGCAGAGAAGTCTGACGCCTGGTTCCGCTGCAGCCGGATACTCGCTCGGAGACAGTCTGCGCTTTTGGAACCTGGCTCTCAACGTTCGCAAATTTGAGGACCAGTATGCCGATGGGCAGTTGGACGAGACCGCCAAGACCCTGTCGGAAATCCATTTGAACTGAAGACGCGGGGAACGCGATAGGAGCATCGAGATATGAGAAACATGAAATTCATGAAATACTTCGCGATCTCTCTTCTTACCACCGTGGTTGCGTATGGGCAGTCGGTCGGAAGTTTCGAGCTGATGGCAAGATATCGCGGCTGGGGTGGACGGGTTGCCTCTACCGTGGGTCCGGGGCCGACACCTGGCAGTCAACGTATCTACGTCAGCTATCTCTATTTCGACAGTACCCTTGAAGTCATCGCGATCGATCCGGAGACAGGGTCTGTCGTGGTGTTTAAGAATCCCGCCAAGGGCGAGTTTGGCGCGCGAAACATCACGGCGGGTCCGGATGGAAATATCTACTTGGGAACATTGACCCACGCTCACTTTCTTAAGCTCGACGTAAAGCAAGGGAAGTTGCTTGATCTGGGTCGGCCTAGTCCGACAGAACAATACATTCTTGATGTTGCGTTCGGCTCGGACAAGCGGCTCTATGGATCGACGTATCCCGGCTGCAAACTCGTTCGTTACGATCCCGCCACGGGACGCCTTGCGGACCTCGGCCGGATGGATCCCACCGAAGAATATGGCCAGACAATCGTCGGCAGCAAGGACGGGTTCCTGTATGTAGGAGTTGGCACGAGTAAAGCGAATATCGCGGCATACAACATCCGTACAGGAGAGCATCGTGAGATCCTGCCGCCCGATGCGCAGGTGGTTGGAACGGCGAAGGTCTATCGCGGGCAGGATGGCAGGCTCTATGGCTCCATTGACAAGCGGGTATTCCTGTTGGACGGATGGACCGCCAAAGAACTGAAGCCGGGCCAAACAGCCACACCCGCGCAGCCGAATGTCCTACGCGACGGAAGGACGGTGGAATTCGAAGGGAGAACGATCGTAGTCACCAATCCGAAAACACGCTCCAAGGTCGTGCGGAAGGTGGCTTACGAGGGACGTGACTTAGCATTGTTTAGAATCGGTTTCGGACCGGAGGGCGGCCTTTACGGCAGCGGCATTCTGCCGATTCACTTTGTCAGGGTCGACTTAGCCAGACACCATGTGGACGAACTCGGCAATCTCGGTGGAGGCGAGGTGTACTCATTCCTCAGCCACGGCAACCGTTTGCTGATGGGACTCTATGCCGGACAAGCTCCCCTGATGTCGTATGATCCTGCGGTGCCGATGCATCCTGGGACCAAGTCCGGCAATCCGACTCAGGTTAACTTCGAGAAGTCCGACCCTGAATGGCGTCCGCAAGCCATGATCGAAGGTCCCGGCGGGAATGTCTACATCGGTGCCGTGGCGGGCTACGGCCAACTTGAGGAACCTCTCATTGGTTGGAACGTGAAGAGCGGCTCGGTGCAACTCTACGGCGACATCGTCCATGATCAGAGCATCATTTCGCTCACCCAATGGCATGGACTCATCATCGGCGGAAGCACGACCGAGGGCGGAGGGGGCAGTCATTCCACACAAAAAGAGGCGCGACTTTTTATATGGAACCCAAGAACCCACAAACGTGAGTTCGATATCGTGCCGGTACCGGGAGCGGGCTGCATGACGGATCTTATCTCTGCGCCCAACGGCATGGTTTATGGTGTCGCTAACCACACACTATTTGTTTTCGATCCGAAGACACGCGAGATAAAGTCCCGCCAGAAGTTACCATTCTCCACGGTGATATACAACAGCGTAGCTGTCGGTAAAGACGGCAAGATCTGGGGCCTGTCCGCGGACGGCATCTTCACGATCGACACGAAAACAAATATCGCTGCATTGATTGCCCGCTCCCCCGAAAAGATCACCGGCGGTTTCGGTCTGCGTGACGGAGCAATCTATTTTCTCTCTGGCCCCGCGGTTTACCGCTATAAGATGTAGCGCGATTCGTTTCGCCCGAAAATCCTAGCTGGACGGCGCAGCTCATTTTTTGTTTCATATGAGAGACAAATATATGTCTATTGACGTAATTCTTATTTGGCATTATAGCTATATCCACCTGGGAAATAGGCACTTTCCGCGGGACAAAGGCGTTTATGCATAAGTTGGTTGTAGCCGCCTGACAATATTGTCAATCCATCGCATGTTTGGCAAAGAGAATAGGGATATATGAATCGCTTCGTGAGTCCAGTGTTGAAGTTTAGTTTCTGCGTCAGTATCCTGTTGGCAGCAATCGTAGCTTGGGCAGCCATTACCGGTTCGATCTCCGGAATTGTTACCGACCCGAGCGGCGCCGTGGTTGCAGGCGTCACCGTGGTGGCAACCAGCATATCCACCAACGTGCAGAAAACCACGGTTACCGATGCAGCCGGCTTTTACAGTTTCCCCGCTCTTAATGTTGACCACTACAACGTCGCTGTCAGCCAAACCGGCTACCGGAACTTCCAGGAAAGCGGCGTTCCGATCAATGCCAATTCGGCGGTCCGGATCGATATCAAGCTGGAGCTTGGGCAAGTAACGAATACGGTTACGGTGAAGAGCGCCCAACTGCAAGTGGAGACGCAGAGCACGCAAATGGGCGACGTCATTCAGGGTGCAAAAATTACATCTGTTCCGCTGAATGGACGTTCCTTTATCGATCTGCTGGCTCTACAGCCAGGTGTTTCGCCGTATCAAGGCGACTCCACAACTGGAGGCTTAGGCGCAGCGACGCCCGGACTTCAGTCCATTAACGGCGGCCGGCTGGGTTCCAATGGGTTCATGATCAACGGGGCAGATTCGGAAGATCCTGTTCATAACGGGGCCGAGATCGTTCCGAATCTGGACTCGATCGCGCAATTCCGCATCATCACCAACAACTTCAACGCGGAATATGGAAACTACAGCGGCGGCCAAATTAATGTTGTCACGAAATCGGGAACTAACGGATATCACGGAGACGCTTTTGAATTTCTGCGAAACACCGACTTGGACGCGAAAAATTATTTTTCCACAAACCGCGGTCAGTTCAAGCAAAACCAGTTTGGTGGAACCCTGGGTGGCCCCATCCGAAAGGACAAGATTTTTTGGTTTGGCGATTTCCAGGGAACAAAACAAATCATAGGCGAATCGTATACCGATCTTGTGCCTTCAGTTGCGGACCGCTCTGGAAACTTCTTGGGCGACACGACTGCAGTGAAGGATCTCGAAGGTTCGGCGGGCGTGACCGGCGCGTATTGGGCGGGCCTCCTCTCGCAGAGACTGGGATACTTGGTAACGGATGGAGAACCCTACTACAAAGCAGGCTGCGTCAGCACATCGACATGCGTATTTCCCAATGCCGTTATTCCCTCAAGCGCAACCGACCCGGTCGCGGTGAACACGCTGAAATATATCCCCATGCCGAATGGGACTCTTGGGGGCCAACCTGTCTATCAGACCTCCGCCTTCAATAACACTCTGACCGACTACAAAGGCGGGCTCCGTCTGGATGTGAACACGCGTTACGGTGGCCTGTTCGGCTACTACTATCAGGACCACCAGGTGAGTGCCGTTCCTTATCCCTATAACGTGCCAAATACCTCTGCTTCGGCGACAGACAGTACTGTGAATACCAAGATGTTCAACCTGGGCCTTACCACAACCATCAATACTTCCTTACTCAATGATGTCCGTCTCGTCTATCTGCGGGCCGTGAGTTTTCTGGGATTTCCAGTGGGTGGCTTTGTTGGTCCGTCGCTGTCTTCCTTGGGTTTTAATAGTCCCTGGAACAGCACCGGTGGAATCGGCAACGTGGACCCTTCCTTGGTAGGGGTACCGCGCTTCACTTTCAACAACTATAGTTTTGGCCTCCCGGCTTCCACGCTGAAGCAGTACAACAACACAGTCCAGATCATCGATAATGTCACAAAAATTGTAGGTACTCACAGCATCCAGTTCGGTGTTGACACCCATTACGATCAGGTCAACGAGCGCAACAGCTACGCACCAAACGGGGCATTTAGCTTCAATGGGAATGAGACCGGATTTGACTTTGCGGATTTCCTGCTTGGAGCCCCGAATTCTTTAACTCAGGCAAGCAAGCAAGTCCTCGATTCGCGCAGCATATACTACGGAGTTTATGCGCAGGATAGCTGGCGCGCGCTGCCAACCCTGACGGTCAATTATGGTTTGCGCTGGGACGTCAGCACGCCCTGGTATGACACCCAGAACAAGCTGGAAACACTGATTCAGGGAGAGCAATCGCTGTCCTTCCCCGGAGCGCCGAAAGGCCTGCTGGTTCCCCTTGATCCAGGAGTGCCACGCACGCTCTCGCCGATTAAATACACAAATTTTGCCCCGAGAATTGGACTCGCGTATTCCCCGGATGTCGAGGAGGGGCTGCTTGCAAAAATCCTCGGCGGACCGGGAAAAACAAGTATTCGCACCGGGTTTGGCATCTTCTACTCCTCGATCGAGGACGCCACCGGTTTTATTGAAGTTGGGGACGCCCCCTACGGCAATTTCTATGGCAGTCCAGCGCCTCCACTGCTTGATTCCCCTTACATCGATCGTGCGACTGGACATAACGAAGGAATTAAATTTCCCTTCTTGTTTCCACCCACCAATGTTTCCCCGAAAAATCCGGACACGACCTTCGATTGGGCACAACAATTGCCGATCTCCGGTTCCGACTATTTCTCACCAAAGAACGTATTGCCATATACGGAAGAATTCGAGTTGTCGCTGCAACGCCAGTTGGGGTCGGCTACCGTCCTGAGCGCCAGCTATGTCGGAACAGTCGGCAGACACTTGTTCACCTTTGTAGAGGCGAATCCAGGCGATCCTGCACTTTGTCTTGCATTGAGCAATCCCGCTAACTTGGCGCCTAATTCGCACAAATGCGGCCCAAACCAGGAACAGAGCGTGTTCACCATGGCGAATGGGCAGGTGGTCAACAGTACGCGGACCGCATTCGGGCCTGCTTTTGGCAGCGATTTATTTATGAAGACGAGCGCCAGCTCCAGCTACAACTCACTGCAGGCCAGCCTGCAGCACACGGAGAAGTATTTAAATTTCCTGATCGGCTACACATACTCGAAGTCGATCGACAACGGCTCGGACACCTTCGACGCAACCAACCCCTTCAATCCAGCGTTGAGCCGCGCGCTATCCAGTTATGATGTTCCACAAAACCTGGTAGCCAGCTATACGGTCCAGTTGCCTTTTAACAATTTCCTGGGGAACGGGAGTGTCGCGAGACGGTTCACTGCTGGGTGGGCGCTGTCGGGTGTATCGACATTCGCCAGCGGTCAACCGGTGAAGATTTCGGAAAACGACGATCACTCTCTGATCGGCAGCAACTCGTATAGTGTCGATGAACCGAACTATGCCAACAATGGCAGTCCTCTATTCCTCAATCGCAATCCGCGTTCCCAGCAAAAATATTTCAATCCAGCCTACTTCACAAAAGAAAACATCGGTCAGTTCGGAAATGTGATGCGTCGATTCTTCCATGGTCCGGGGATAGATAACTCGAATGTGGCGTTACTGAAAAATACGCAGATCACCGGGACGACTGAGCTGCAGTTTCGGGCAGAAGCGTTCAACGTCTTTAACCACGCACAATTCAACAACCCGGTTGGAAACATTAACAATACAAACGCGTTTGGCAGAGTGACTTCAGCACAAAGCCCTCGCATCATGCAAATCGCATTAAAACTGTTGTTTTAGATTGTATGGAGTGGATTGAACAGAATTAGAGTTGATGGTGAACAATGCTGCCGATGCCTATTGGGTGTCGGCACCATTGTTTATGCGGTACTCTTATGTTGCATTTTGCGAATGTCAGCAATTAAAAATATCAGGATCGAACCATGACCGCGAAATCTTTGCTATGCCTGAACTTTAGCTTCCTCGAGCTTTCGTTGGTTTCTCTGTTTTTGGTGTCTTGCTCCTCACCCGCAGTCACTCCGAAACCATTACCTTCGTCCTCGTCACAGGACGATTCCTTTGTGCGCACCGAGACATTGAAGCCGAAGTCTGTAGCACCGGGATTCCTTAGTGTTGGACCTGTGGCGACCAACCTATGGACGTTTAACGCGCTGAATATGTATGATCCGGCGCTGAAGACGCAGGTCTTCTATATCACTTCCTTTGTAATGGAAAACTCTGGGCGGACGGGTCAACTCATCCGGCTCGACTATCTTCACAACCGGGCCAAGGCTTGGACGATGCCGGCAGGAATCGGAGCCTGGGGAATCATCAAGGGCCAGGATGGCAACCTATACATGGGGACTTATAACGAGGGGAAGCTACTTTGCTTCAATCCACGTACGGAAAAGTGGATTCCACTTCCACAGATCTCCGACGCCTTCCGAACGCAGGAATTCATCATCACGGATCTGGTTGAGGCACCCGACGGAGATATTTATTATGGAACTTATCCCGGCGCTCATCTGGTTCGCTACGATCCCCACGCGGGAACGATAACCGATCTCGGCAAAGCTGGCGATGAGAAATACGTTCGCTGGCTGGCGGTGACGCATCAAGGCATAATTCTCTGCGGCATGGGGCCGCGACATGGCCGAGTAGTTACTTATAATCCTCGTACACAAGCTTTTAAGACTATAACTCCCAAGCGCTATCAGACGCTGGGAGTCTTCTCCAAGCCGCTGGCAACCGGCCATTATGTTATCGAATGCCAGCACCGACCCGGCGGCAGGGTGCTGGTTTATGACTCCGCAACTTTCAAGGTTTTGCATGTATTCAGCGTTCCGAAGAAGAACAACGGATCGGGGAACCAATCAGCTTTTACGCTCGTCGATGCAAACCATGTTCTTTACCAAAATGACGAATTGAAATTGATGGAACTCAACCTGACGAACGGGGAACGCACTGTTCTGTTTACCTCGCCCGGAACAGCAGCGAATAATCGATGGTACTTCGATAAGTCAGGCAATATTCTCGGTCTACTTGTCCAATCGTATGTGTACTTGGACCGCCGCACGGGCATGGTTGCACATCGCGAGATTCCCCTCCCGCGTCCAGGCCAGGGTCTTCGATGGCTCAGTTCCGCACCGAATGGCTTGATCTACGGAGGTCCCGGCCTGGGGCAGACCCTCTTCTCCTTTGAGCCGCGACGGAATATGCTCACCTCCTACGATCAAGTCGTCGACCGCACTGGGGAAATTTACTACGGCATCCCATACCACCGAAAAATCTACGCTATCTCTTATGCCGAAGCTGGTCTGGAGATGTTCGATCCTTCAAAGCCTTGGGATCCAGGCGAGAAAGTTTCTTCTAACCCGCGGATCATTTTATATATTCCAAAAGATCAGTACCGGCCTGAGGGTGGTATTCACCTTGGTCCGGGTGGGAAGATGTACATCGGCACTCAGCCTGACTATGGCTTGGTAGGAGGAGCACTCTCGGTCTTTGATCCAGCAACGGAAAAGCTGGAGGTACATCGCAACATCATTCCCAACGAACAAATTGCCGCCGTTGGCGCGGACCCTCGATATGTTTACTGTGGTGCGGATTCCGAGGGAGGGGAGGGCAGTGAGCCGGTTGCGCGTAAAGCACACTTCTTTGTATGGGACCCGCAGCTTCGGAAGATCGTTTTTGACCACACTTTCTCGGATAGTGGCGGCATTGGCGCTATTGCCGCGGTTCGCGGGCATGCTTATTTTGTGCGAGGCGATCAGCTCATGGATTATGATTCCGCCACTCGCACTCTGAAGCCGGACTACCATTTTGATCGACCGCGTCCTGTTCCCTCAGAAAGCCTGAAGGCTGCCCAAGATGGCACGCTTTTTGGCATCTTGGGAGACGAGTTAGCACGCTTTGATCCTTCAACTGGAAAGATGGAGTTTTTCCCTGAGACTGCGGGTCATGCCACCAGCGGGTTAGCCATCGGTGCAGATGGCACGGTCTATTTCGGGAGCAATACCGATATGTGGATTTATCGTCCGAAATCCCCCAGTCCGCCTGCAGCATTTGGTCAGTAGGAGTCGGCGTATGACTGGCCTGGCAAGTATGAGCCTAATGCAGGATGTATTCTTCTTTACTATAAGGACCATCTATTAAGTACCAGACTTAAAGAATTCCGCAGGTGTCAGTCACGCCTGCGACCTTATCGCATCGCGACTCACGAATTGGGAGCAGCATGTCTTTTAATCCAGTACCACGATTATCATCTGCCAATTCGAATCGTTTGGTATCACTGGATGTGCTGCGTGGAATCACCATCGCGTTTATGATTCTTGTCAACAATGGTACCGGGCCGCACGTCTTTCGGCCTCTTCTGCACTCAGAGTGGAACGGATGGACACCGACCGATCTGGTTTTTCCAACTTTTCTCTTTTTGATGGGGGTGTCCATTGTCTTCTCGACAGAATCGCGCTTGGCGCGCGGTGCTGCCAAGGTCTCTATCTTTTTGCACACATTGCGGCGATTTGCGATCTTATTTCTGTTGGGACTAGTCGTAAATGGATTTCCCTTCTTTCATCTTGCCACCTTGCGTATTTACGGTGTGTTGCAGCGGATCGCCATCTGTTTTCTCATCGCCAGCATTTTGTACCTATGGGACCGAAGAGTGACCACCAAGATCACTCTCGTAGTGGCTGCACTGGTTGGATATTGGATTTTGATTCGTTGGGTGCCTGTACCAGGATATGGAATGCCTGGACGGGATATACCGTTTATGGATAAGCAGGCAAACTTGACCGCATATATCGACCGGCTTATTTTCCCGAGCCGCCTTTATGTGGGCACTCGGGACCCCGAAGGCTTGTTGAGCACGTTGCCTGCTGTAGCAACGACGCTACTTGGCACGTTGACTGCCTTGTGGCTGCGTTCCACGCGAAGCTTGCGTAAGAAGGCAACAGGCATGTTCGTCGCCGGCGTACTCAGCACAATACTGGGCGAAATATGGAACATCTGGTTCCCCATTAACAAGAACATGTGGACCAGTTCCTATGTCTTACTTGCTGCAGGCTTTTCATTGGTACTTTTCGCATTCTGTTACTGGGCAATTGAGGTCAAAGACTGGAAGCGCTGGCGGACATATTTCTGGCTAGTTTTCGGAATGAACGCCATTACGGCCTATGTGTTCTCTGAATTGCTCGCCTCTGCACTGCGAGCGATCAAGATAGGTGGAGGGCAGACGTTAGAACAGGCTATTTATTTCCACCTTTTTGCTCCAATCCATCCGCCAAAGATGGGATCGCTGCTGTATGCCATTATGTTTGTCCTAGTGTGCTGGCTCCCGATTGCTGTTCTCTATCGGAAGAGAATATTCATAAAGATCTAAAGCTCAATTATTTGAAGCCGTGTGGGTAAAGCTTTGTCTACTTGTCAGCGGCAGACAGCAAGATATCGGAAGCGGACGCTTTCCGGGAGGTAAGGTGAAAAATCACTCCGATCCCGATAAGAACAAGCCCAACTAGTGGATCAATGATTCGGGCCGCCGTCGATCGGGAAATCAATCCAGCCACAGTAATCAGCAGCCCAACTCCAGCGGTGGACATCGCCAGCACCGGGCCTGCGGGATTCCCGGCCTTCACAGCAATCTCACTGGCGTGGACCGGTGTATCCAGCGCCACAAAGAACTTGTCCACCCGTTCGGATTCCGCGGATGTGCGCGGGAAAAAGCGAGTTCCCAAAACCATGCCGAGCAAAGTCGCGGCAGTGTTGGCGAGTAACGATACCCCCTCAAAATTATAGGTCGATCCGAAGACGGTGCCGGCAACGTGCCACCATGTTTTCACGGCGAGCATAATGGCCCCGGTTGCCAGCCCACAAAGAAAGCCGGCGAACGCACCCTGCCAATTCAGCTTTCGCACGGTGAGCCCAGCCAATAACGGTAGCAAGGTTGGCGCCATGAACAGGCCCAAAGCGGTCACCATTAAATTGAACAGCGACTGCTGATGCCGAAAAGCAATCCACAAGCTGAGGGCAGTCGTCAGGGCGCCCAGGCCAAAGGTGACCCAGCGCCCTATGGAGACCAGGCGGCGTTCCGGTGCGGACGGACGGATCAGGCGGCGATATACGTCCTGTGTCAGCACGCTTGCGATCGCGTTGAAGTCGCCGCTGACCGCCGCCATGGTTGCCGAGAACATCGCTGCTAAGATGATGCCGACCATGCCAGCCGGCAGCAGACGCATGACGAGCAGAACATAGGTATCTGCAGTGCGATGCTGAGCGACGAGGTTAGGAAGAATGTGGCGGCCGATAACCGCCGGCAAAATCATGAGCGGTGCACCCATAACGTTGAGAGCTGCCGAGAAGTAAGCCGCTTTAGACGCTTCGCGTTCATCTCGCACCGAATAATACTTTTGTGCCAGGGACCAGCTGGCGTTATAACTCACAATCATTACCGTCGCGAATCCCGCGACATATACCCATCCATACGGACCGTTCACCGGAGCCAAAAAGCCGGTCGGCAGACCAGTGAACGCGGGCCGAATTCCGCCCGCCGCCACGATTGCCAGAGGCAGCATGAGGAGAATGGCGAGCGCTTTCATCAGGAACTGTACATAATCGGTGACCACCAGCGCCCACACTCCGCCGAAGAACGTGTAGGCCACCATGACAATGCCGCAGACGATGATCGACCATGGCAGGCTCAATCCGGAGGCAATGGAGACGAAAAGCCCAGTGGCAAAGATCTTCAACGCGTCGTCGAAGATCTTCATGGGTATGCCGGCCCAGGCAAACAGTTGCTGCACGAAACCGTTAAAGCGCGTTTCGAGAAACTGCACCGGTGTAATCACCCGCGCGCGCCGCCAGCGCTTTGCGAAGAATAACCCTCCGGCGAGGCAGCCCGGGACTGCGACCCAAAATAGCGTCACTGCTACCCAGCCATACATGTAACCGATCTGCGCATAAGCGATGAAAGAGAATGCGCTGAAGCTTGACATGTAGTGCGAAATACCAGCCATCCACCAGGGAATCTGATTCCCCCCGGCGAAGTAGTCCTTCATGGTGGCCAAACGATTTCGAAACCAGATGCCAATCCAGAGAACCAGCACAAAATACCCGATGACTACAAGGTAATCGGAAGCAGTCAGGCGAAGATGCGTCATGTGTCAGAAACTCCACTGGCGCAGGGCATAGCGCTCCAATTTATCCATGTTGATCGAGAAGCCCAATCCGGGCTTCGACGGTGGGATCAACTGGCCTGCCTTGAGCACAAGGTCCGGCTGAAGAATGTCATCGTGATACCATCGCGCACTCGGTTCGACGTCGGTGGGGTAAGTGCATCCGGGATGGGCGGCGAGCATCAGTGCCTGGGCACTGCCGATGCCAAGCTCCGGCATGGTGCCGAGCCACAGGGCGATATCGTTCTGCATGCAGCACTCCATAATACGAAACGCTTCCAGATACCCGCCAACCCGTTGTAACTTGATGTTCACGATCCGGCAGGCACCTAGTTCCGCGGCCATCCGGGCGTCATCCGCGGTTTCGATACTCTCGTCGAAACATACAGGCGTGCGCACGGCGCGTTGCAGCGCGGCCGATCCGTCAAGATCAGACTGGGCGAAAGGCTGTTCGAACATCATCAGGCCGTAGTTGTCCAATTCGCGGAACACGTCGAGATCGCTGATGGAATAGTCGGCGTTGGCGTCGACGAAGAGCGGAATGTTTCCGTACCATTCTCGGACTGCACGAACCAGCTGCACATCATGGCCGCGTTTAATCTTGATCTTCAGCCGGCGATAATCGGGAGCATGGTAGCGTTCAAGGGCTGAATGCAGTTCTTCGTTCGTATCGTAGAGACCCACGGCCAGACCGGAAGGGACAGGACGGTCGACGATTCCAAACAATTCTCGCAGCGACTTGCCAGCATGGCGCGCCAGCAATTCCCACGCCGCAGTTTCGACCGCCACCCGGACGAAACGGCTGGAGGTCCAATCGGAGAGCGCAGCTTCGAGCGTCAACATCGTGGGGTAAGAGCGGCCAACCAACTCCGGCAATATTCGATCGACAAGCTCCCGCTCGCATGTATCCGGTGTCTCGGTGGAATAGAATGCTCCCGGCATGGCCGAGGACTCGCCCCAGCCAAAGTTGTGTCCATCACTGAGGCGAAGGATGATCGCGTCTTTGCGGGCGACTTCGCCCGAGCTGATCCGGAAGGGTTCAAGCATGGGGATGGAGACGCGCCATGCCTCGGCCTTGCGAATCGTAATGGGGCCGGCTTGGCCCAATTCTTCCGAGCTGCGACAGCTACTCATAGACCTCCGATTTAGAAGAGATACATATGCCCGCCAGTTCGCTAGCGCAACGTTCCCACGGAAGCGAAGTGGTGGGCGACTTTGCGAACTGCCATGCCGATTTGATCCACATGCTCGGACGTATAGTTCTCATTCCAGTGAATCGCGATGATCTGGGAGAGTGCCGCTTCTGCTTTCGGACACAAGCCGCGCTGGTAGGCCTGGTGGTTGTACTGGGAAAATGGATATCCGCTTATGCCGTAGGTCTTTGGGCCGGTGAAAATCGGCGATAGATAGAGCGGATCAACAATGTAGCGCACCCACGCTGGCACGCCTTCGGCCAAAAGCGCATCGCCGAACACCTGCGTGCCTACACCCGCTGACGGCTCGACGCGCAGCATGTAGAGCCAATACGCTGGCTTGACGCCCGGGGGTGTATGCGGCGCCGAAACGCCATCGATGTCGCCAATCATCTGGGTCAGTTGTGCGGCCCTTGCGCGGCGGCGTTCTACCGTCGCTTCTACTTTTTTTAACTGTGCCCGCGCCACGGCTCCGGACAATTCACTCAGCCGGTAATTCTGTGACAGAAACAGAAAGCGGCAGGAGCCGAGCGAACCTGAGTCTCGCGGCCATGCTTTGTCGGAAAACAACAGCATCCGCTGCGCATAGGCGTCGTTGGAAGTGACCACCAGGCCGCCTTCTCCGCAGGTCATGTGTTTGCTTTGTTGCAGGCTGAAGCAGCCAATATCTCCGATGGAGCCGACCAGTTTGCCTCGGTAGCTGGCCCAGTAAGCTTGCGAACAATCCTCAATCAGCGCGATACCATGCCTGCGGCAAATTTCCTGTAACTCATCCATTGGGCATGGCATGCCGGCGAGATGCACTGCGACCACAGCCCGCGTCCGTGGCGTGATTTGCTTTTCAACATCTGCCGGATCAAGCACCATGGTGAGTGGGTTTACATCCGCAAATACAGGAATGGCGTTCTGCCAAAGGATAGGGAGAATCGAGCCGATATCCGTGATGGGCGGAACAATCACTTCATCGCCGGGCTCCAGGTCAAGCGCGGCAATAGCGAGATGAACGGAAGCCGTCCCACTCGAGCAAGCCACGCAGTGGGCGACGCCGAGAGCTTCAGAGAAGTCCCGCTCAAGCCCCTTGACCGTAGTGCCGCCGTTACGGCTCAGGCAGCCGGAGCGGAGCGCTTCGATGACGAGCGATTCCTCTTCGGGGCCGAACGTGCGGCCCGCAGTGGAAAGAAAGTTGGGCAGACTACAGGGAACTGCCTTGGGTCCGCCTTCAATCGCTAATTGATCACTCATTGTGTCACCTCGGCAGTGCGAAGATGGATCGTACTGCCCTCCGCTGCAGAGCGGTATGCCGCAGTGGCTACTTCCACGGCGGCGCGTCCATCTTCGCCGGTGACGGAAGGGGTGCGGTCTTCGAGAATACTGTCGATAAATTCCTGATCCTGCATTTGATATGCCTTCATTCTGACCGGCGAAAGCGCGCCTTGTCCGGCCCAATCAATGCGTTCCTGTTCGGCAACCACTTCCCATCGATTGTCTTTTCCTAAACGCAGTTCACCGTAAGCATCCAGGTCGAGATTTCCAGTCTCGCCGGAAATAAGAGCGCCCGATGTGCCATGAGGGAAACCCGGCGCGGGGATGTTCCAGGAGGACCATAACGTCGCCATCGCGCCATTGGTTAGCGAGAATAGAGCCATCGTCGAAACTTCGTTCCCGGTTTTTGGATCGCGCTGCACATGGGCGCTGACCGACGCGATCTCGGCGCCGGTGATCCAGCGAATGCGGTCGATGTTATGAACCGCGTGGCCAAGAAAGACGCCATAGTTTTCCGGTAGGGACTGCCATGGCGGAAGCGAGGCCAATCCACCACTGGCGAGGATCTGTTCCTGGATCATGCGAACTTTGCCGATCATGCCTTCTCGGACGAGACGGCGCGCCTCTATATTACAGATGCGGAAGCGCTGGCCGAACATGATCATCACTTTGGCGCCCGATGCTCGGGCAGCTTCCAGAATACGATCGCATTCTTCCACAGACGTTGCCATTGGCTTGTCGATCAGGAGGTGCTTTCCCGCTTTTGCCGCGGCGACCGCTTCGCCGGCATGCGCCGCTTGCGGCGTGCTGATCAGAACGGCGTCGATGTCTTTTCGTTGGAGCAGCGCGTCCACCGAAGGTTCGCTTTCAACGCCATACTCGGCCGCGAGCGCAGGGGCGCGGCTGCCGCCGGCAATGGCGACCAGCTTCGCTCCTCGCAAATAGCGGGTGACGGTTTCGGCATTTGTCCTGCCCATGAAGCCCGAGCCGAGAATGCCGACGCGTACGATGTTCATTTCGATGATGCCTCCACTATGAATGTGTCCAGCTCGCCAAGGCCTTCAATCTCCGCCCGCAGATGATCACCCGTGCGAAGAGCGCGCCCGCGCGCAAATCCCACGCCCTCCGGAGTACCCATCGCAATCACGTCCCCGGGCTCGAGCGTCAATACCGAAGAGATGGCGGCGATCGTCTCAGGAATCCGGAAGATCATGGAGCTGGTGTTGGAATCCTGCATCAACTCGTCGTTTAGCCACAAACGAATGGAGAGTGTGTGCGGGTCGCCGACTTCGTCGGCGGTGACAATCTCTGGTCCGAGCGGAGCCGATCCATCGAACCACTTGCCCATCAGCCAATCGAAGAACGGATCGAATTCGCGCTTGTCACGATGTTCAATCTGTGCGTTGAATTTGCGTTCGCTCAGGTCATTGACAATGGTGTAGCCGAATATGCAGGACATGGCTTCCGATACCGGCACGTCCTTCGCGCGCCGGCCGATGACGACGGCAAGCTCCGCTTCCCAGTCAAAGAAGACGTTGTTGGAACGCAAGGCCACCTTGCCGCCCGGCTCCAAAATCGACGTGCTTGGCTTCCAGAAAATCTGCGGCGTCCATACGCCATCGGTCGGAGCGGAGAAGCCGGATTCCGCGACATGTTTGCGATAATTGCCCGCTAAGGCCAGGAGTTTCGGTACGGAACGAATGGGTGCATCCAGGCGCAGCCCTGTCGCGGGCAGCAGAGGAGCGGTAGCGATGATCTCCGCGGGAATCGGTTCCAGCGGTTCGCGCGTGCCAAGGTCACGAACCATCTCACCTTGTCTCAAGCCCAGATGAACAGAACCATCGGCAGCAAAAAAACGTAGCAGTCGCACGGTTAAATTTCTCCTAGAAGATGCCGCAGATTGCCGCCCAAAATGGCCTCCCGATCGGAATCCGAAATCTCTGCATGAAGGATTTTGCTGAGCGCCGCACCGCCGTGTTCGACTGGTGCGCCGCTGCCGAACAGAAGCTGACGCGCGCCGCATTGCTGCACCGTCTTCGCGATGGCGGCGTAGCCCATCACGCACGACGTTTCCAGATGCACACTCGAGAAGCGGCACATCAACGATGCGGCAAGTTGCAGTTCATGAAGATAATTGATGCCGGAGAGAATCCAGTTCACTCGTGGATGCCTTATCACCAGCGCCTCCATCACGCTGAGATCCAGAGATGGGAGACCCCAGTTCATGATGATTCGCAGAGGCAGAAGTACCGGCCAGCGCCGGGATGCGGCGTCTTCGAGGATAGCGTCTACGAATGACTCGTAAAGCGGATGGTAACTGTGGTGTTGCGGATACAGCCGGACTCCACGAAAGCCGCGAGCCATATAATCCGCGAAGTCATAAGGGCGCTGCAGCAGCGCATGGCTGAGTTCAAGCGTTCCCAGGCAGGCGAACGGAGTGAAATGGGATGGCTGCTCGCGAACGGCTGCTTCCGTCTCGACATTCCCGTCCTCCCAATGTACGAAAACCGAACGCGTCGAACAGATCGCGGCGCGATCAATGTGCCAGCCATCAAGCTCGCCAACAATCTCGGACGCAGTGGACGAGCGTATCGGCCAGTACGGCCATTTGCCGATAAAGGCATTTGCGTCAAAGATCATTCAGATATCCCCATCAATCGCAGGATATTGCCGCCCATAATGAGCTTTCTATCTGCGTCGGAGAGTCTGGTCTCGCGAATCTTCGCAAGCTGTGGCCATGGATCGAGCAACGGAATATCGGTCCCAAAAATAATTCTGCTGGCTCCGAGAGCAGAAACGCACGCCTCGACGAACCCGGTATCGATCGCCGAACTGGCGGTATCGAGATAAAGATTCGGAAAACGCTGCGCTACCATGATGGCGCGATTCCAGTCGCCATGCGCATACGGCTGTGCGCCGGCATGAGCCATGATGAATTGAACTTCGGGCACGTAGCTGAGCAGAAATTCGCACTCCTGCGGCGTTGTGTGGGCCAGGATTGGCATCTTTAGCTCAGCGCAGATTTCTAGAATAGGAATCATCGCCGACTCCGCGATGCTGATCTCCGGAGTCGAATAAATCTTCAGACCGTGCATCCCGTAGTCATGGCGACAACGTTTGATCTCGTCAATCGCTTCCTGGCCGAAGCGTGTCGAATGCAGGCTGGCATACCCGAGGATGCGGTCCGGAAACTTCCGCATCTCTTCGTAGAGCAGGCGGTTGCCCTCGTGCATGTCGTAAAACAGCGCGGTCAGGTCCGTGCAGCATATCTTGTCAACGTCCAGTGTGTCGGCAATGCGCACCAGCATTTCTCCATCGGCGTCGATTTGCAGGCGCGTGGATTTCCCAATGTGTACATGTCCGTCAACCGTCAATATGCTTCTCCTTCCAAACGGCCCGGTGCAGGCGTGCTGGCGTGGTTGAAATTGCCAATGACAACTTTGGCGCGCGCCTTTCGCCCGGTGTCGTCGAGATGTCCCAGCAGGTCGTGGATGCCACTGCCGCTCCAGGCAGCAGCCATCCAATAATGACCTGTAACCGCGTGCCCCGGTTCCAGGCGCGTGCGAAACACGGCGATGTCATTGCTAGCGTCTTTTGTATTTAGCGTTCCAACGCTGGAGACTGTGCTCGGGTCAAAATACAAAGCGAGGCCCAGCGGACCGATCCGCGGATCCTGCTCGCCTTCGAGCACCAACCGGCCCGGAGCCGAGTTCGCGCGCATCTTCGGCAAATGGCGGATGCCCGCGCCTACCTCATAAGTGCGGGAGAGCGAAAGCGGCTGGATGCGGAAACGGCACTCCACATCTTCACTGTTGGCGGCGATAGAATAAATCGCATCGATGCTCACAGCATCCTTTCCGATGGTCCAGCGGTCCATGCGCGCCTCCACCACTGCGCGCACCGGACCAGTGGAGATGACCCGATAGGACGGTGCTTCCAGCGGAGCTGGCATATGCGCATAGTCCGGCGTATTGAGCGGTGGACGGAAGACCGCGTTCCCCGATCGCAGGAACAGCCCACCCAGGCCAAGCGTATCGCCGGCATGAAAAATATCTCTACCCGCGGGTGAAGGCGAACTCGCGCTGAAGAACCCCACCAGGCTGTTGTTCAGTCCTGGCCTGCCTTGGTCGCGGCCTTGTACATCCAGGAAAAACCCTCCATAAGTCCGGTACCCGATGGCTTCTGATTCAAGCGCGACAGTGGCGTGGTTATATCCATATGAATGGCTTGCATCCACATGCCGGGGCCACGGGATTTGGTCGCGCAGGGTCGCCGAATAATAGACATCCACATTGATCTTTGAGTGTGCCTGCAGCTTTACCGGAAAGACGAATTCATCCGGCGCGCCGTCCCCGTTCAGATCGTCGGCTTGTGAAGGCAGGATGGTCATCGGCGAACCTGGTATGACGGTGATGGCCAGCGTTCCCGGGAAACGGAGCGCGGTTCGCGCCGCCTCAGCCACTGGAATGACGGCCAAGGTATCCACAACCTGTCCGGTCGGGTTGGAGACCTGCAATTCGAGCCGGTCCGAGAAGTTAGGCAGAAGCCATGCCGAGGACTGCTGAGCAAACGAAAGAGGCACGGCGATCGCGAAACAAAACGCGAAGAAAGTAGCCGCCTTGTTTATCATCAGCAAACCTCTGTATAAGCCCGCCTATGCTAACATCATGTCCCGGATAGGCTTTGTCTATCAGCCGAGAAACGCGTTAATCGGACTTCGCGTCAAGTTGAATGTTGAACAAACTGGCCAGCATCTGATCTTTCCTGTACGGGAGAATCAGGTGCCTGCTCCGTGTACGCAAAATTGCACGAATGTCCCATTTTGTAAGTTGGTGGGGCAACGAAGGTCCGGTGGGCATCACACAATCGGAAAGCATGAGCAACTACATTGAGCATGGTATGTACAACAACACCCGCTGGGACTCGGTTAGCAAACATCCTGGAATATGGTACAGGTACGCACCTGAAATCTAGGCGCCCACATTCTGGCAAGTGGCTTTTCGCTACTTCCGCATGGCTGCTCTGAAGCCTACTATATCATCGGACTTCGTCGATTCGCAGGCGCCACAGTGCCCTGGCTGCTTCTATTTCAGTGTAGCTGTTCCTGCGAGCAATGCTGCAAAACTCGGTGGCTTTACTGGTAAGTACAACGTGCAACCGCTTCTCCTCATCTCAACTCCTCTGAGGTGATACAAGTGTCAAACAATGACAATGCAATCAGAGTAGTGCGGTCTGTGATCCAGGTGCTGCACGATGGACAAAAAGGTCTGGCCGCAATCGGCAGCGAATTGAAGGATGCGGCGGCAAAGCAATACTTTCTGGAAGAAACGCAGATGCGCGCCGCCTTTGCGGCGGAGTTGGAGAACGAGCTCCACCGGTTGGGTGTACATGATGTGCATGAGGGCGGTACCGCAGCCGGGACGGTGCATCGCGTCTGGGGTGACCTGAAGGCTAAGCTGGGCGGCGGAGACCACACTCTATTGGAAACTGCGGAACAGGGCGAGGACGAGGCTAAGGAAAAATATGCCGATGCGCTGAAGGAAACCCTGCCCGGCAACATTGCCGACATGCTCCGCCAGCAGCAGGGGCATATTCTTCAATCGCACAATCGAATTCGCAGCCTGCGGGACAGTAAAGCCAGCTGAGCTATCAGATCAATCTTCCATTCTGTGGGGAACCGAAAGTCATGGCCGACACTGGAGTGGTGCGGGTTGGGATTTCCGGCTGGACCTACAAGCCATGGCGCGGCATTTTCTTTCCCGCTAAGCTACCGCAAAAGCGCGAACTGGAATTTGCCGCGAACACCTTTCGCACCATTGAAATTAACGGGACGTTCTATTCCCTCCAGCGGCCGTCGAGCTACCAGGCCTGGGCGGAACGCACGCCGGATGACTTTGTTTTCTCTGTCAAGGGTTCCCGCTACATTACTCATCTTCGCCGGCTTCGAGAAATCGAAACTCCCCTGGCGAATTTTTTTGCTTCAGGCATTCTCAAATTAGGCTCAAAACTTGGTCCGATCCTGTGGCAATTTCCTCCAAGCTTCCGCTACTCTCACGATCTGGTGGAGAACTTTCTAGCGTTGCTCCCCACGGACACCGAGGCAGCCGCAACCCTGGGCAGGAAGCACGATCAGTTGGCCGAAGGAAGATCATTTCTAGAGGTTGATCGCAACCGGAAAATCCGTCATGCAATGGAAATTCGTAATGCCAGCTTTGTCAGTCCAGAGTTCATAGTCCTGCTTCGCAAGTACAAGGTTGCGCTGGTGTGCGCGGACACTGTGGAATGGCCGCGCCTCATGGACGTGACCTCGGATTTTCTCTACTGCCGTTTGCATGGGTCGGAAGAGCTATATGCCAGCGGCTATGGGCCAAAGGCAATCGAAGAATGGGCTGAACGCGTAGTGGGTTGGGCCCGAGGCGGAGAGTCGAAAGCCGGCGATTTTGCCAGCGAGCGAAGAGCGCCTCAACGAAAGAAGCGCGATGTTTATGTTTACTTCGACAACGATGTGAAAGTGCGCGCGCCACGAGATGCCAAACAACTGGATAAGCGGGTCGCTGAACTACTACGTCCCAAAACCTGATGCAGGCGACGTGAGCGGGATGTCCCAGATCTCGCTTCGGAACATGGGTTTGCTAAATTTATTTATAAACTCTCGATTGGCCGCATCAACATGGCCAAACGAATTCAAGGCAACGACGTCCTCAATAGGGCCATCCGATTCAATAAGGGATATATCCCGGATGGAGTTAAAAATATGCCAACTGAATCGCATAATAAGGCCGCCGAGCACCATGAGAATGCAGCGAAATCTCACAGAAACGCCGCTGAAAGCCATGGCAAGGGTGAGCACGAACAAGGATATGAGCAGTCAAATCGAGCGCATGAGCACTCCACCAACGCACACCAGAGTTCGGGCGTAGCGAACGAACGGTCCAAGGTGAGCCGCTCAGAGGCAGGATCGAAGGGCGGAAAATCTCAGAGTTCCGAGGAACATGCACGGGCGGGCTCACAGTCCCACAAGAACGACAACAGGTAGTTGGCAATATCGCTAAAAGTGCGCTAAACAGTGTTTGACCACGTGGTTCTGAAGTTATATGGAGGCCGCGTGGTCTTCCTGTTTTTCCTTGTCTGATAGGTTTCAGGGATTTGCTACATTGGAATGGTCCGATGCATTCGCAAATCCATCATTCCGTGGTTCGCCTCTTTGAATTCTTTCCCATTGCATTCAGCGCGTTATTTCCGCTGATCAATCCACTCGGGTCCGCCATTATTTTCCTGGGTATTGTGGGTCCGGCGGACAGCATGGTTTATAAACGGCTGGCGCGTCGGATTGCTGTCCGCACCGTGCTGTTTCTGGTAGCGGTTGATCTGATAGGCGCGGTGGTACTCACTTTCTTCGGAATTTCTCTTCCCGTGATCGAGGTCGCTGGAGGACTGGTGCTCGCCTCCATGGGCTGGCAGTTGCTGAATGAGCCGGATGTCGAGATGCAAGCAGTGAAAGCACAGCCATCCAAGTCCCTGCAAGTGCTGGATTCCAAGACCTTTTATCCCTTTACCTTCCCGCTGACAGCGGGTCCTGCTACCGTGGTGGTGACTCTCACGCTCGCCGCCCACGCCGAGAGATCAATCTCACTAGACAGCATATCCAACCAGCTCGGCATGTTTCTCGCGATTGTCGTCCTGTGTGTGATGGTGTATTTCGCCTATGCTTACGCCCCGGCTATTTCACGCAAGATCTCGCAGCAAACCATCCATGGATTTCTACGAATCGTTGCTTTTATTCTGCTGGCAATCGGTGTCCAGATCTTCTGGCGTGGAGCGGAGACGCTTTTACACCAGGCTTTTCCTCGCTAACTAATCAGCAAGTTACACGGGAAATACAATGTAAAACATTCAGCAAGTGCGAGTGTGATCTCGTGATAATTTGACACCGCCTTCAGGCCTTCCTATTGATTAATGTAGAAATAATTCGTAAAATAACAAATGAACTATGTCTTGGCTAATCCCCCGCAGCCAAGTCCGGAAACTACTTCTCGGCTGTCTCTGCACGCCAATCTTGCATGCAAAAGGAATAGCGAATCAATGGCAAAACGTCGTGGCAATCCAAATTGGGGTAAGCCGGAGCCGATCGGTCCGGTGGTGCCTACTGTTACCTCTTTTGAACAGGTCGTGAAGGAATACAAACTGACCCCGGACCAATACATCCGCTCGACTCGCTTACGGGAGTGGGCGCGCAGGAATAAGAACTCGAAATATATTCCGGAAGCGCTGCTCGAGGCATGGGGTTTCGAGATCGAATCGTCACTTTAACGGAGTTTTCTTTCGAGAGAATGCCACCTCAACATTGGGGTGGCATTCTCTTTAGGATTGCGCGGCTCTGTTGACATGCTGCGCCAAAAGAGATGTTGTCGTGCTGAGCGGGACCTTGAGCGAAGTCGAAAGTGAAGCGAAGGAGCTTGCGGTTTTCCGGCCAACCACGAGGTCTTTGCGTTGTTCAGAAGGAACCGCCATTTCGTATTCCAGACGCAATCCTCGATACAATGAGGAGCGTGAGCGCAACCCACAATGCGTTTGTCAATGTTCCGGCGGCGCTGGATGAAATTCGTGCCGGACGCCTGATCGTGGTCGTCGATGATGAAGACCGCGAGAATGAGGGCGATCTGACACTGGCAGCCGAGTATGTCACGCCGGAAGCGATCAATTTTATGGCGCGCTTCGGCCGGGGACTGATCTGCCTGACACTCACCGAGGACCGCGCCGACCATCTGCGGTTGCGGCCAATGACCGAGGAAAATACCTCTCGGTTCGGCACCGCCTTCACCGAGAGCATCGAAGCGCGGGAAGGCGTCACCACCGGCATCTCCGCGCACGACCGCGCCCACACGGTGCGGGTAGCTATCGATCCGAAATCTGTGGCTGCGGACCTGGCGCGACCCGGACATATTTTCCCGCTGCGCGCCCGCCGCGGCGGGGTTTTGGTGCGCGCCGGCCAGACCGAGGCCTCCGTTGACCTCGCGCGTATGGCTGGCCTGATCCCGGCTGGAGTTATCTGCGAAATCATGAAGGATGACGGCAGCATGGCGCGCGTGCCGGACCTGATCGAATTCTGCGGCACACATGGGCTCAAGATCCTAACGGTCGCCGAATTGATCCGCTACCGCCTGCAGAATGAGCGCTACATCCATCGCGTGGCGGAATCCATGCTGCCTACCCCCTTCGGCGAATTCCGCATGATCGCGTATGAGAGTGAAGTTGACGGCGGCGAGAGCCATATCGCGCTGGTGCGGGGAGATGTTGCAGAAGCCAGTGAGCCGGTGCTGGTTCGTGTTCATACCCATTGCCTCGCCGGGGATGTGTTTGGCACGCCTTTGTGCGATTGCCACCAGGTCGTGCGCCGCTCTCTACAGATGATTGCGGAAGCCGGGCAGGGAGCACTCGTGTATCTGCACAACAATACCAAAGGATTTGGCATCGACCCCAACACTCCACGCGATACGAGCGGCCAGAGCCCGCTGCCTCGGCTCGTGTTTCACCGTGACCTGCGCGTCCATGAACGCAGCGAAGACCGCCAGCAGCGCACTCTGCGTCAGGTAGGTTTAGGCGGTCAGATTTTATCGGACCTGAAGATTCATAAAATTCGCCTGCTGACGAATACGCCGACCCATGTGCCTGCACTACAAGGCTTCAACGTGGAGATTGTCGAGCAGGTTCCCATTCCACTGGAAACAATGCGCGTGTCCAGTAAAGCTTAATCGATGCTGTCGATATGAATTTGTTAGCTGTGCAGAAGTGAATCACTCTGCGGCTTAGCTAGGTTAGCCGAGGACGGACGGCAGTTCGGTCTCCCAGCCTTCACGTTGGAGATCGGTTTGCAGTGTCTCTGGGTCGCGGAACAGCAGCGCATGAACGCCGACCTGCCGGGCTCCTTCAATGTTTTCAACTTTGTCATCCAGAAATAGAGCTTCCTCTGGCCGTACGCCGAGCTTCTCCAGGGTGTGCTCGTAGATCGCGGCTTCGGGCTTGATCATGTCCAGCTCACAGGACCAGGTGAGGTGATGAAAGCCATCCAGCCAGCGGAAATTTTCCCGCATATGCGCCAGCAGGTCTTCGCCCATGTTCGACAGGATGGCCGTCTTCAACCCCGCCGCACGCACCCGGACTACCCAGTCCAGCATGACGGGATTCACGCTCGCCCACAGCAAAACATCCTGTTCGACAAGCGCGTCGATTTGTTCCGGGCTGAGCGACAGGCCAGTATCGTGCGCGATGGTCTGCCAATACGTGCGGCCATTCAACGTGCCGCGGTCGTAATCTAGGCGGTACTTCCAATAGTGCGCGTCGAAGATTTCCGGCGCAAGCCCCGTAAGCTCGAGGAGCAACGCGCGCGCTGCCGGGATAGCAGGTCCGGAAAGCACAAGTCCGTAATCGAAGATGACTGCTCGCAGTGGCATGGAATATTGTTCGTGGCCTTTCGTACTAGACTACCCTCTGCAACCGGGCGAAGGACAGGGAACTCGACGGCCAATGTCGTGAGAAATGCCTTACCAAATGACCCGCAACCCTTTGTATTTCCGAAATTGCCTATCGCGCGAAATCACAGGAAGATTGTCGCTGAGAGCGACCGAGATGATCATGCGGTCGAACGGATCGTTGTGATGCAAGGGCAGTTCAAATAGCCGATCGACATGATGCTGACGAAGCGGATAGGAGACAATTGAGGCGCTGGTGCAGATGACCGCCAACTCGTCTTTATTTAACTGGAGCTTGCCAATTTGGCTTTTAATCGCCACTTCCATTCCCGATGCCACACTAAATAGAAGCTCCGTGTCGGAGTTTTCGAGAATGCGCCGCACTGTCACGGGCAGTGTTTCAAAGCCGCCCTCAGTGCCGATATCGATTACGACGTGTGTGTCGAGCAAGAACCTTCCTGCCATCAGACGTCGCCAGCAAGCCACGCATCCACGTCGTTCTGCGGTCGCGCCCAGTCGGGATCGATTACGATCTTCTTATCGCCGAGAACGCCAAAGAGTCGTTTGCGCGGCGAATCTTCACCCTTACGTACAATCTCGACTACAGGGATGCCGCGTTTTGTGATCGTCACACGCGTGCCTGCCTCGGCCTGCTTGATCAGCTCAGGCAGCTTGTTCTTGGCTTCTGCCACTGTGTAAGTCATTTGTCCAGTATAGCTATTTAGATAGCTATCTGCAATCATGCTCATCAGCGAAGTAGACATGCGTGCTTAAAAAGAAGCATATGTCACAATTTTGGCGAACGATTGTGGATCGAGGCTGGCGCCCCCAACCAGAGCGCCATCGATCTCAGGCTGGTTCAAGAGGCTCATCGCATTCTCCGGCTTCACGCTTCCGCCGTAAAGAATTCGCATATTATCCGCAATCTCGCGGCCAAGTGACCGGGCAATTTGACTACGGATTATCAGATGAGCGTCGGCAGCCATCTCCGGCGTGGCCGTCTTGCCGGTTCCAATGGCCCACACCGGCTCGTACGCAATGACGATGTGACGGGCCAGTTCCGGTGCAACATTGACCAGCCCACGCGCCGTTTGCCGCAGCAGGACTTCTTCTGTCTTGCCCCCTTCGCGCTCCGCCAGCAGTTCGCCGACGCAGACAATGGGCGTCAGTTTATATTTCAGCGCGGCGTGCAATTTCTTATTGACTGTTTCGTCGGTCTCGCCAAAGAACTGGCGGCGTTCGGAATGGCCCAGGATCACATGCGAGCAGCCGGTAGCAGCCAGCATGGCTGCGGAGATTTCACCCGTGAAGGCGCCCTCCTCCTCCCAGTGCATGTTCTGTCCGCCGACGTGGATCTGGCTATCCTGCGTTGCTGCAACCACGCTGCCGATATCGACAAACGGCGGGCAGAGGACGATCTCATCGCGAGTGTGGCTGTGGACCAGGGGCAGAAAGGCGGCCACAAATTCTTTTGCCTGGGCGGGCGTTTTGTACATTTTCCAGTTAGCGGCAATCAAGGGTGTGCGAGTGCTCAAGCGGTCTTCTCCGTGAGGGCTTCAACGCCCGGTAATTTTTTTCCTTCGAGGAATTCAAGCGATGCGCCGCCGCCAGTCGAAATGTGGGTGATCTTATCGGCAACCCCAGCCGCCTGGATTGCTGCCACAGAATCTCCGCCACCGACGATCGATGTAGCAAGTAAGTTGTCGGCAACGGCCTGCGCGATCTGTATGGTTCCGTGTGCAAATGCGGGCATTTCGAAGACCCCCATGGGCCCGTTCCACACGATGGTACGCGCGCGGGAAATTTCATCGACGAACAGGTCGACGGTGTTGGGGCCGATATCGAGCGCCATCCAGTCGGCGGGGAAATCTGCATCTCCGGCAAACGTCTGAGTTTTTGCGTCAGCCGAAAATTTATCGGCAAGAATGTGATCGGCCGGCAAAAGAAAGCGGACGCCGCGTTGAGCGGCTGTTTCCATCGCCTGACGTGCAACGTCCAGTTTATCGGCTTCGAGCAGCGACTTGCCGACATCCTGACCCTTGGCTTTTAAAAAGGTATAGGCCATGCCGCCGCCGATCAGCAGGGCATCGACCTTGCCGAGCAGGTTCTGAATAACCTCAATTTTGTCGGAAACCTTGGCGCCCCCGAGGATCGCGACGAAAGGCTTGTCCGGCTCGCGGAGCGCTTTGCCCAGGTAGGTCAGCTCCTTCTCCATCAGCAGACCGGCAGCGGACTGCGAAAGGAAGTGCGTGATCCCTTCCGTGGAAGCATGGGCGCGGTGCGCGCTGCCAAATGCGTCATTCACATAAAGATCACACAGTTTTGCCAGTTGTTTGGAAAACGCCGGGTCGTTCTTTTCTTCTCCAGCGTGGAAGCGCAGGTTTTCCAGCATCAGCACCTGGCCGGATTCAAGCTGGCGTGCCGTTTCTTCCGCAGTCTGGCCGACACATTCCGGGGAGAAGCCGACATTGATCGACTCACCGAGATGTTTGTCGAGAAGCTGCCGCAGGCGATCGACCACGGGACGCAGGCTCATCTTCGGATTTGGCTTGCCCTTTGGGCGCCCCAGATGCGATGCCAGAATCACTTTCGCACGGTTGCGCAGCGCATATTCGAGCGTCGGAAGCGTCTCCCGAATACGCGTGTCTTCCATTATTTCGGTGCCGTCTTCGGAAAGGGGAACGTTAAAATCCACGCGGATCAAAACGTGCTTATGTTCGAGAGAAAGGTCGCGAATCGATAGTTTTGGCATGGAAGATATGAGGGAATCCAATGGCGAAGCAGGTTGGAGTCACACCAACCTACATCAAATACTAATACGTTTCCTTTGGGAAACGGGAACCTGCGGGGAACGGAGCCATTCGCTGGATCGTCAGCTTCCAAAATGGTACGGATTGTGCAAAAGTGCCGTACGTTTGCGCATTCCGATTGGATTGGCGGCCTACCGCAATGCTTTTCACGAAATTGTGGATTGATTGTGGTAACCCCAAGCCACTCTATTTCATACCAGCAGCATCCTAAACTTTCGTACGCCCGCTTTTCGAGAGAGGCAACCAATCCGAAATCAAGTCACTGTCGTACTGGTTTTGGAGGATCAGGACTCGATCCTGTCCTGTAACTGCTCCACTTGAGTCAATGTCATCCCCCTCTTTAGACTTTCGAATTCACCGAGCTACCTTGCGGCCTCACTGCCGAACATTTCGAGCGGGCGGCCACCGCATCTTCTTCCCAACCACGTATCGAAGAGGGAATTTCATGAAAACTAGCGAGCAAGACAATGTAACCAACTTGACAGAGTCAACTATCAACCGCCGCGCCTTTGTAAAAGGTGCCGGCTACACCGGAATGGGACTAGCGGGCGCCGCAATGATCGCCGGCAAGCTAGGCATGGTAGACAATGTGCCCGGCGCAGGCACATTTGGATTTAAAACGTCTTCCGTCCATGCAGCAGGCGTCACCGACCTGGATATTGCCAATTTTGCTTTAAATCTGGAATATCTTGAAGCGGAGTTCTATTCGGTCGTCACCACCGGAATGAACCTCGAACAGAGAGGATATACGTTTCCTGGAGTAGGAAATCTTGGCGCCACGACGGGTGGCAGCAAGGTAGACTTCGTAACCGGGGAAACCACCGGACAACTTGCTCCAGCAATGATGGATATTGCGGACGATGAACTGCAACACGTGAAAATTCTTCGCGCCGGGCTGGGAAGTGCAGCCGTTGCGAAACCTGCCATCAACCTGAATGCTCTGGGAATTGGATACGCCTCTTTCCAACAGGCTCTTGTATTGGCAAGGTCATTTGAAGATACAGGCGTTTCCGCCTACGGTGGCGCCGCTCCATTGATCTCCAACAATGATTATCTGTCCGCGGCGGTGCGCATCGGATTAACGGAAGCGTACCACGCCGGAAACGTCCGGTTGTTCATCGCGGGATATAACGTTCAAACGTTCCCATTGGACAGTTTGGATTATCCGCCTCCACCGACTGGAAAGCAGTATTTTGACATTGACCAGAATGCCTTGGCGGTGGTTCGCACCCCCAGCCAGGTGCTTGCCATCGTTTACCACAACAACGCGCCGGGCACGAAGATGGGCGGATTCTTTCCCAGCGGAGTCAACGGCAATATCAACACTGTGTAAACAACCGATCATCGCAGGGCTTTCAAACAAAGGCGCGAGTTCCCGAAAGGGGTGCTCGCGTCTTTGTTATAGCTCACCGGATGATTTTTCTTTAGCCGGGAAGAACGGCGTCTGCTTCAATTTCGATCTTCCAGGATGGATTCAGTAGCTGCGCAACCACAACCATTGTGGCCGCCGGCCGGATGGATCCGAAGAACTCACCATGCACGCGGCCCACTGCCTCCCAGTCCTGGACGCGGGTCAGGTACATGCGCGTGCGCACCACATCTTCAAGGGTGGCTCCGGCCTGCTCCAGCACGCCTTGGATTACCTTGAGTACATGGCGGGTCTGTTTGGCAACATCCGCCTCGTCCGTGCCGGCCGGACCCGTTCCTGAAACATGGACTGCATTGCCGGTCCGAACCGCCCGTGAGAAGCCGATGATAGGTTCATAAGGGGACGAGCCGGAGATATTCTGACGCATGATGGAAGCTCCGTTGATTGTGAAGGATTGCGATTCAAAATTGGGGGCTGTCATTCTGAGCGCAGCGAAGAATCCAGAGAGTAATAGCAGCAATACCATCGCTAATCTTGTCTGGATTCTTCACTCCGTTACGCGGAGTTTACCCTGAGCGAAGCCGAAGGGTTCAGAATGGCTCTAATTGTCGTCTGGTTCGACGCTAAAAGCCCTTTTTAACCAGGAAGAGAATCAGGTCCTTGACGCGATTCGAGTAGCCCCATTCATTGTCATACCAGCTGATTACCTTCACCAGGTTATTACCGACAACCTTGGTAGAAGGAGCGTCAACGATCGACGAAAGTGGGTTACCCTTGAAGTCCGACGAAACCAGTTCGTGCGTTTCGTAGCCCAGTATTCCTTTGAGCGGACCCTCCGCAGCTGCCTTTAACGCGGCATTGACAGACTCAACCGTGATGGGCTTTTCGGTGACTACCGTTAGATCGACAACGGAGACAACCGGCGTGGGGACGCGCAGTGAGAAGCCGTCCAGCTTGCCCTTCAGCTCCGGAATTACCAGATGAAGCGCCTTGGCTGCACCGGTCGAGGTCGGAATAATGTTCAACGATGCGGCACGGGCGCGGCGCAGGTCCTTATGCGGAAAGTCGAGCGTAACCTGATCGTTGGTAAAGCTGTGGATGGTGTTCATCAGGCCGGAAATGATACCGAAGTTTTCCAGCAGAACTTTAGCCAGCGGGGCCAGGCAATTCGTCGTGCAGGAGGCGTTCGAGATGACATTATGTTTGGCAGCGTCATACTTATTCTCATTCACTCCGAGAACAATGGTGATGTCTTCGTTCGACGCCGGGGCCGAAATAATAACCTTCTTTACCGTGCCCTGCAGGTGCGCCTTCGCTTTGGCGGCATCGGTAAAGTGGCCGGTCGACTCAACCACGACCTGGGCGCCGACCGAACTCCAGTCCAGCTTGGCGGGATCGCGTTCCGCAAAAACTTTGATGTGCTTTCCATCGATGGTGATGTAGTCCGGGCCTGCCTGCACATCGTGGTGCAGATTGCCCAAGATCGAGTCGTACTTCAGCAGGTGCGCCAGGGTCTTCGGATCGGTCAGGTCATTCACTGCCACGAACTCCAGCTCTGGATTGCCGAGCGATGCGCGCAGGACATTCCGCCCGATACGGCCAAAGCCGTTGATGCCAACCTTTACTGCCATCTTGATTTCTCTCCTGTAAGGAATTTTGGGATTAGGGTTATATGTCCATTGTACGTTCTCCCCCGGGGCATCGAGCACAAATGACATAGCGGAGAAAAAGACACGGGTGCCTCAGGTTCGCGAAGCTAACCTGGGTTTTGAGCGGAATCGTCAGCGCTCGACGCCTGCCTTGGTCTGATCCACGGCGATTTCGACGTTCTCATGCTTGATTTCGAGGCGCAGGCGATTGAAAAAACTCATATAGATGTTCGCAACCCATATCAACGACAGCCAAGCGATCAGGTAACCTCGCCAGCCTGGGTAGAGTATTTGAAACTGCGTGATGATCAGGAAGAAGGCCGCGATATAGTGGCTGAAACAGTACTCGCAGGTGAACAGATAGAAAAATTTGCGAGTGGCCGGCCGGCGCCCGGATTCGCTTCGTTGCTTGAACCACTCTCGAGGTTCGCGAAATACTTTCTCGTGGGTAACGGTCCACGAGGCGCAGGCGATCGGGATGGCCAGGAGAAACAGATATGCGAATTGGACGGAAAGCGCGGTCGGCATGTTTGAAGTCACCAAAAAACTGCTTAGGGATTAAGATGCCGGGCCGAGGTTTTACGAGGACTGGATATACCGGACACTGGGTCCAGCACAGAAGTTCGGTTTGCAGCCAATGCTGCCAATGTGTTACAAGCGCATCATGCGCGATTGGGTGCGCGAAAAACTAATGAGACGTCGTAAGAAGCCGGTGACAAACGATTCCGAGTCAACCGGAAAGATTGGTCACGAGATTCCGCAGGACCAGCCAACGCCATTGCAACCGTCCTATCCTCACCCGCTCGAGCATGAGGACACGGCGAATACTTCTGCTCGAGCAAGCCAGCCCCGGGAGGTTTCGAGCCAAGATCTTCGCAGCGAAACGGCCAACGCCTCCACGCAATCTGACGATCAGGTGGTGAACAGGTCCGCAGGCGATTCAGCAAACGGGCCTTCGGGCGAGCGACACAGCCGGCAAAACAGCCGGGGCGGCAATTCGTCCGGAAATCGCTCTGGAAACCGGAACCAGAATCGGTTTGAAGGCAGGGTCAAAGCCGCGCCTTCGCCCGCTCCGGGTGCCGGGGAACAGACGCTGGTACAGGAAACACAACCGGAGTCTCTGGCGCAGCCGCCAGCAGAATTAGAGGCTGCCAAATCGCCAAAGGGTTATGTGGTGCTCGCCATCGGTCTGCCCGGTTCGGGCAAAACGACATGGTTCAAGCGCCGCGGCGTCACGCCGCTGTCGAGCGACATGCTGCGAAGCATTCTATTCGATGACATTACCGAACAGCGGTACCAGGGATTGGTATTTTCAACACTTCGTTCGCTATTGCGCGCTCGTTTGATCGCGAAAATGCCATGGAACTATGTGGATGCTACCAATCTTTCTCCGCACGAACGGCGGCAGTGGATCAAGATGGCGCGGAGCTTCGGATACGAAGTCCACGCGGTCTTTTTCGATGTGCCGTTTGAAATTTGCATGGAGCGGAACATGCGGCGCGATCGCATGTTGAACGAGGAATCGATGGCCAAGATGCAGGAGCGTCTTCGTCCGCCTTCGTTCAAGGAAGGCTTCCACAAAATCACCGTGGTTCGCGTGAAAAACAGCCCGGCAATTTCACCTGAAGATTTCAATTCAGAGACGTAAAGATGTGTCTCTAAAAAACTGCGGGCGGCCCGCGTCTTGAGTCTGAGACGTGGGCTTGGCCGCAGCCGAAACAAAGTGGCCATTCTGAGCAACGCGACCCTCGCGTTTTCGAAGCTGAATCGTAGAGGAACATCATGATCCAGACACCTCCGCGCAATAAGCCCAAAGCCGGTGAACGTCTTAATGAGCTCAAACACGGGATTGAAAGTTTCAGATCTCTCTGCCATGGGTGTGCGTCGAGTGAGCGTGGGTTCCTCGCTCGCTCGTGCTGCATGGACCGGCTTTATCCAGGCAGCAAAAAAGATTGCAGACGAAGGCAGCATGGCAGGATCCGACGGCTCGGTTCCATTTTCCGAATTGAACCATTTCTTCCGACACGATTCGAGAGAGCGATTGTTGTAGCATGAACCAAGCTTCTTCCATTCCGAAAGAAACCAAATCTCAGGCCCAATCTCAAATGGAACCGTGGCTGCGCGGTACTCTCACCGAGCTGGCTGCGGAGCAGCGGGCGGTGCTTCACGCGCTACAACTCGCGCGAGAAGATGTCGAGCGCTGGTGCGGATCGTTGACTGAAGAAGAGTTGGCCGCCAAGCCGCACGATCTTCCTCCGGTGGCCTTCCATTTGCGCCACATCCTCGGCAGTCTCGACCGATTATTGACCTATGCGGAAGCCAAGGTACTCAGCGACGAACAAAAGCGATGGATGGCTGCGGAGATGGAGAGTCGCACGGATCGAGACGAGCTTCTGGAGGCGTTCGAGCGCGGTCTGATTGCGGCCGAAGCTCGGATTCGTGCAATCGACATGGCTCAGTGGCCTGAGTCTCGCAGAGTCGGTCGCAAGCAATTACCAACCACTGTGGCCGGTCTGTTGATTCACTGCGCAGATCACACGCAACGCCACGTCGGGCAGGCAATTACAACCGCCAAGGTGCTGCTCGCAATGCGAGAACGCCCTTAACCTAAGAATTGGCAGGTTCGACTTCGACTGAATCCGACAAATGCCCCATTTTGTCGCGCTTGACCTGCAGATACTTCTCGAAGGTTTCCTGCGATTCGACCACCGCCGAGATCCGTTCGACGACGCGAATACCGGCTGCTTCGAGAGCCGCCACTTTATCTGGGTTGTTCGTCATCAGTCGAACCTGGGCGATCCCCATCAGCTTGAGAACTTCCGCAGGCAATTCAAATTCGCGGCAGTCCGCTTTGAAGCCGAGCTGCTCGTTGGCCTCAACTGTGTCGAATCCTTCATCCTGTAACCCGTAGGCCTGGAGCTTCGGCATCAGCCCGATTCCGCGTCCCTCCTGCTGTTCGTAAAGAAGAATACCGGCGCTCGCCTCGGCGATGGTGCGCAGCGCCAGTTCCAGTTGCAGCCGGCAATCGCAACGCAGAGAGCCGAACACGTCTCCGGTCAAACATTGCGAGTGGATGCGGACAGTCGGCGGTGCGCTCGATACATCTCCCATCACCAGCGCAACAATTTCCTCTGTTCGTTGCGGAGGAGCAGGGCCGCACGCCAGCTTCGAAGACTCTTCGTCAAGCTGGCCAACAAAGCCGAGGATGCGGAAATGGCCCCAACGGGTGGGGAAGTCGGCCTCTGCAACTTTCCGTACGCTTTCAAACTGCATATTTCGATTATAGGGAAACTTCGGGCTTCGACCGCTGTGAGACACGGGAGCGGAGTAAAGTGGATTCGTGATCGATTCCACTCTGATTCTGATTACCCTGCTGATCAAGCTGGGCGTGGCCGCTGCAGTTTCAAGCGCGCTCGTGCGATCCACTGTTTTCAAAAATCTGCTGCTCAGCACTCATCGAAACGCCGCGCAGACGCTTGGTCTGCTCGCTTTTATCTGCGTTCCGCTCACGCTGGGGGTCTGGGTGCGCGTAGTCGTGCCAAATTTTCTGGCTGCGGACATTGCCTTCGAGGCAGTCATTCTCGCCGCTCTGTTGCTGGGCACCACCCCGGCGATAATTGCCGGAGCGTTTCTTTCCATTCCCGCCGTGCTGCATCGGGAATATCTCACGCTGCCTTTCAATCTTGCCGTCGCGCTGATCTTCGGCACCTACCGCGCGTTCGTTTCGGAAGAAGACATCTGGTCGTTTTCGCCGTTTGTGGATTTAAGCGTGTATCGCTGGATCCGCCGGAATCTGTCCCGCCCGCGCGTCGACCGGCAAGCATTGTTGCTGCTGTTGATCTTCGCCATGCAGGTAGTGCGCAACTGGGTCGCGGCCGCGTATCCGCGCCGTTTATTTACCCTCACCTCCCATAGCTGGCCCGTGCTGCTGGCCATTTATCTCTGCCCGCCTATGGTGGTTGGGATTCCTCTTAAAATCTGGAACGCGATCCGTATCGAACGCAAACTGGAGGAACAGGAGAGATTGCTTCTCGAAGCGAGACTCGACGCGCTTCAGCGCCAGATCAATCCGCATTTCCTCTTCAACACGCTCAATTCCATTGCATCGCTGGTGCGGTTTCGTCCGGAGCAGGCGAGGGAACTGATCGTCAAGCTGGCAAGCATCCTGCGCGTGTTGTTACAGGACCGCGATGACCGAATGCAGTTGCGCGATGAATTGCAGTTCGCAGACGATTACCTGGACATTGAAGTGGCGCGTTTCGGAACCGAGAAGCTTCGCGTCATAAAAGACATAGCGCCCGACACTCTTGAGGTTCTGGTGCCCACGATGCTGCTGCAGCCGCTCATCGAAAATAGCATTAAACACGGGCTGGAACCGCGCATCGACGGAGGCATCATCACGCTGCGCAGCCGTTTGCAGGCGGACAAGCTGGTTATTACTGTCGAGGACGACGGCGTTGGAATGCCGTCGGAAAACGGCCAGCAATCGGATTCTGGACAGTTTTCGCGCCGCAGCCATCTGTTACAGGCGGGAACGGGTGTGGGAATGCGCAACGTGCGGGAGAGAATGCAGGTGCTGTGCGGAGCGGATGCGGGCTTTGAAATCCTGAGCCGGCCCGGCCGGGGGACACGCGTTGTCCTGACTATTCCATTGAACTTCGCACAGAGCCCGATGTATCAGTCGCCGGAACCGCGCAGTATCGATGCATAAAACTCTTCGTACTTCGGAATGACCCGACTGGCGCAATAGGTCCGTTGCGCTTCCTCCCGTCCGGCTTTCGACATTACTTTTAGACGGTCTCTGTCTTTCAGCAATGCGGTTGCGCCCAGCGCCATCGCATCCACATTCCCAACAGAAAACAGCAGGCCTGTCACGCCGTTCTGGACTAGCTCCGGCACCCCGCCAACATTTGTGCCGATGGTGGGGACTTCGCAGGCCATCGCCTCCAGCGCGGCTAGTCCGAAGGATTCCATCTCGCTTGGCATCAGCATCAGGTCGGCGGCGGGCAATAACTCATTCACCTGGTCATGCTTGCCGAGAAAGTGGACACGGTCGCTGATCTTCAGACTCTTCGCCAGCCACTCCGCCGAGGAACGCTCTGGTCCATCGCCTACCATCAGCAGCCGGGCAGGAATCTCTCGCGATACGCGGGCAAAAATCTGGATCACATCCTGGATTCGTTTTACCGGACGGAAGTTCGACAGATGCACCAGCACTGCTTCATCCGGCTTTGCATATTGCGCGCGGATGTCGCGGCTCGCTACCGGGTCGCGCACGTAAATGTCGCAGTTGACGAAATTTGTAATCACTTCAATGTGCCGCGTCGTGGAGAAGGTTTCCACTGTCTTGCGGCGCAGATAGTCGGAGATGGAAGTGACGCCGTCACTCTCGTCGATGGCATAGCTTGTGATCGGCAGATAAGCGCGATCGGCGCCCACAAGCGTGATATCTGTCCCATGCAGCGTGGTCACAAAGGGAAGCTTGCGTCCGCTGCGCGCCAGCATCTGCCGCGCCAGCAGCGCACTTACCGAATGTGGAATCGCATAATGTACGTGCAGCAAATCGAGGTCGTAATATTCAGCAACTTCCGACATGCGGGTCGCGAGCGCCAGGGAATACGGTGGAAACTCGAACAGCGGATAATTCGATACCGAGACCTCGTGGAATGAAATCCGGTCCTCGCGCCCGCTGAGGCGAAATGGCTGCGCGTAAGAGATGAAATGAATCTCATGACCGCGATTGGCCAATTCGATTCCAAGCTCCGTGGCAACCACGCCACTGCCGCCGTAAGTTGGATAACAGGTGATGCCGATTTTCATGTGCGGATCGCTTTCTCCTCGATTGCCTGCTGATTAGCCGATGCGCCCGCCGGCCAGGAAGTTGCAGAAGCGCATTTCACAATTGGCCGAAGTGTATTTGCGTAACGCGTCCCTCCACCTCCGTTAATATACCGGGCACCGATTGCAAAGCGGACAACTCTACTTGGCGCGATTGTTGCAGCCGGGTGCGCGTCGTCCGAAGTTCATCGTCAAAGTATGCAGGGTGGCAGACCAGTTCCCATGTGCCTTCCGGCATGCGATTCAAAAGGGAACGCAATGTAGTTTCATCGAGTGTTCCCGTGGCAAGCACGCCCATGCAGCCGTCGGTGGTAGCGAATTCACGCTCCCGCACCACCCGCGAGAAATGTCCGCGAAACCTGTCCAGCAGCCGGACCTGCAGCTTGCGAACAGGCGCAGCGCCAGGCGTCGCGGCCACGCTCCAGGTAGGTTCAAAGGGATTACGAATTGCGCGGACGCCACAAGCCACCGCAGCGCGCGTTACAGCGTCCAGCACGGCCGGGAACATATGCGTGTGCTTGTGGGTGTCTATATGTGTGATGTTCACTCCGGCTCGCTGTAGGCGAACGATTTGCGCAGTGGCTTCGTGCTCCATGTCCGCGCGCGAGATGCGGCCCATATAGAGATCGCGGACGAACCCTCCCAACGTCGGATGAAAACCGGCAGCACCGGCGGGGTTGCTTGCAGAATCAAGCAGGCTTGAAATGGAAGATGGATCGGCAACTGGCGATCCATCGACCAGCACAATATGGCAACCCACTCCGAGCGAGGAATGTTGCTTCGCCAGCGCAACGGCTTCAGCGAAGCGCGGAGCGTCAGCCATCAAGGTTGCGGAACTGAGTGCGCCCGAGCCATGTAAAGTCGCTACCGCGCGGTTGATTCCGTCCGTCAGTCCGAAGTCATCTGCATTCACAATCAGGCGGCGCACTGGATGAGTCTACCAAGGAGCCGATTCGTGCCTGCGAGTTTGTGGACCCTGTCCGTTCCCTTGACCCCTGAGGCCGCGTTCCTTAGACTGAGGAAACCCGCAAAATATGGGCGGTTAGCTCAGCTGGTTAGAGCGCCTGCTTTACACGCAGGATGTCGGGGGTTCGAATCCCTCACTGCCCACCAAGTTTTTTCCGATCTCATTGAAAATGAGATAAATCACTGTAAATATCTGGCTTATTGAACTTTCTAAGCAGTCCATATCCTCCATCGTTTCTCTTTTGTAAGGCTTCTTCTCCGATTATTTCTTACAAAACCCAGAGGATCTGACAAAGGAAGTTCGCCTGAAAACAGTAGGCGATGCACATCTCGCGCTCCGACCTCAGCATCCGTGCGCGATTGACCTAATTTTCTACTCAGGAGAATATCGGCCTAATTACCGCCGCTGATTGACGACATACAAACAATAATTTCGCTATGCAAAATCCTCTAATAAGCGCGGTTTCACGCTTGCATGTGATCAAACGGGTGATTTAGTGTCATGGTCGTTTCCTAAAGGCGATACCAATTCTCAATTGAGAATTGGAATTATGTGAGAGTAACCCGCGCATTTAGATTTGCTCAGAGGAGAGGGGAGACATGGACAGGCATGAGAGAACACAAGGCATCGAGAGTTGTGATACAGGCTTCTCTCGCAGGCAAAAATCGCCTAGCAATCGGGCCTCCGAGTTGAATCGTAGGGAATTCACGGCATTGCTCGCCAGTTCGTTGCTGGCGCGGCCCGATATCGCCCAGGGTGCCAGCGTTCCCAAGAGTGGTACTCGTCCCAAAAACGTTCTTCTGATAATGTCGGACCAGCATCGGCCAGAAGCGCTAGGTATAAACGGCAATACCCCAGCCCGCACTCCCAATCTCGATGCGCTGGCTCGCTCCGGTACTCGATTCGACCATGCCTATTGCACCAGTCCGGCTTGTGTACCATCGCGAGCGTCTTTATTTACCGGCCTATGGGCTCACAACCACGGCGCCTACAATAATGAGTTGCCGTGGCCATACGAACACAAGACCTTGGCTCATTACTTTGGCAGCGCGGGTTACATCACCGGAGCGATCGGGAAGATGCATTTTGTTGATGCTCAGACCCACGGTTTTGATTATCGCCTCGATTTCGATGACTGGCTCCAGTACTTAGGTCCCAAAGAAAAGCTCTTCGCCGACGAAATCGGGAACTTTCCCAACGGAGCCTCCGGAATTCCCCAAATTGAAAACGTGTGGAGAGATTCCGGAGATCCCTGGACAGGAAATGTTGTCGACGATGGCCGCATGGGTTGGACTCCCGTTGGCGGCCTTTCGCAACTTGAAGAACGCGATCACTTCGAAAGCTATGTGTCTCGCGAATCTATTTGGTTTCTGAAGAATTATGCGTCGCACCGCCCATTTTTCCTTGTCGCTTCGTTTTTAAAACCGCATGAGCCGTTTTTCCCGGCTTATCGGTTCTACAACATGTTTTCTGCCGATAAGATGAAAATTCCTGACACTTGGAACAAGGTGAATTTATCCATGGTTCCGAGCGAGATTCGCGAAACGATTCAGAATGACTTTCACACTCCGGAGCTGATCAATAATCCGGAAAATGTAAAGAAGCATACGGCTCTCTACTATTCCTGCCTCGCACAAATGGACGACAATGTGGGACAGATATTGAGTGCGCTGCGCGAGATGGGACTCGAAGAGGACACGATTGTGCTCTATACCTCTGATCATGGCGAGATGCTGGGCGAGCATGGATTATGGCAGAAGATGGTATTTTATGAGCCCTCGGTGGGAGTGCCGCTTATCGTTCGAGTTCCCGGAATGACGCAGCCAGGGGAAAAATCCCAGACCCCTGTTAGCTTGGTGAGCGTTGTACCTACATTGCTAGACCTTTGCGGAATTCAAGTGTCATCCGGCCTGGACGGCGAACCCTTCACGGCGGACCTTCAGGAGCCGCGCCGAACCCGTGACACCACGGTCTATTCCGAGTTTGCTCTCCACGGTCCCACCGCGAAGGCCATGATCCGCACTGGAGACTATAAATACATTGCTTACAGTCATGACTTGCCGGATCAGATGTACAATCTGCGCGACGATCCGCAGGAGATGAACAATCTCGCTATCCAGCCACAGTCTGCAAGCCGCGCCAAAGAGTTAAAGTCGAGACTTTTCGCCTGGCATAAGCCGGCTTGAGTGAAACAATTCAATTCCTCTTTAAAACTTTCTAAAGAGCGCCTCGCAAGATAATCAAGTTTCGCTATCAAGCACTATTGCAAGTGAAAACACAACGTCAGCTCTGAAGAATAGGATTCCATGAAATCAAACATTACTCGAAGAGATTTCGTCAAAGGGAGCGCCGCTTCGATGCTGATTACAGCAGTACCAAAGCCATCACAGCCAAATGCATATCAGATCGGCGCCTATTACTTCCCGAATTTTCACGTTGATCCTAAGAATGAGTTGATTCATGGCAAGAATTGGACTGAGTGGGAAATTGTGAAACGTGGCGAACCTAAGTTTGTTGGTCACCAGCAGCCGAAACGACCACTTTGGGGAATGGAGGATGAGTCACTTCCAAGCGTGTTCGAGAAGAAGATCTCCGCCGCTCACTCTGCAGGACTGAACCACTTTATCTTTGACTGGTACTGGTATGAAGATCGCCCGTTCCTGCAGAGTGCATTGGAAGCAGGATACCAGCAGGCCAAAAACAAAAATGACGTAAAGTTCTGCTTGATGTGGGCGAATCATGATTGGGTCAATCTAATGCCTGCTCGACTGCATGAACAGAGCAGGCCCCTGATATATAAAGGGACCTATAACTCGGATGCATTCGACAAAGTAGTCGATTATGTAATATCTCATTATTTCCATGATCCCTCTTACTATCAGATAGATGGCGCACCATATTTCTCGATCTACGAACTTAGAAATCTTGTTGACAGAATGGGTGGCACAGAGATCGCCCGAAAAGCTTTGTATAGATTCAGGAAGAAGACGCAGGCGGCGGGCTTTACCGACCTGCATCTAAATGCAGTTGCAAGGGGTGTAGACGGACTCCCCGAAGTAAAGGGATTTCTCCCTTCTCTTGGCGTACGAAGCGTCACTTCTTACACGTGGTTTCATCATTACGAGGCCCCTGTTTTCCCGGCGACGGAGTATCGCCACGCGCTTGAGCGTGCTCCCGGCTACTGGCGCCAAGCTCGCGATATGTTCGGAGTTCCATATCAGATAGATGTCAGCATGGGATGGGATCCGAGCCCTCGCACGTGCCAATCGGACAAATTCCAGAAAGGCGACTATCCATTCACGCCGATTCTCAAAGGCAACAGCCCGGAGTTGTTTCAAGAGGCACTGCAATCAGCCAAGGTCCATCTCGACGCCCTCCCCGATCAGCCGAAGATCTTAACAATCAATGCATGGAACGAATGGACTGAAGGAAGCTATTTGGAACCCGACTCAGCACACGGTACCGCCTATTTAGACGCTATTCGGAAAGTTTTCGGGTCATGAGGCCGATCGCGGTTCGTATCTTTCCGCACAATGCATCATCCAGCCGAATACAGTTTGCGTTGAAATTTTGGTTTTAATATCTGCATAAACTTTATGTATACGGCGTCTCGTCGTCGCTAGGCTTCATGGCTGGGCAACTCAGCTCAAGTAGTTTTGGCAGATCTTTAGATTCAGAAAAATGGCGGTAAGCAACTCTTCCGTTCTTTCGGATAGGTGAAAATTGACAATGGATGCCGTCGATCGCAGACAGTTTTGTCTAGGACTCGGAGCTTTCTGCTCCACGCTAAATCACTATGTTTTGGCCAAGAATATTCGGCCTCAGCGACCGAATATCGTCTTCGTTTTGGCCGATGACTTAGGCTGGGGAGATTTGGGTTCTTACAACTCCTTTTCGGCTATTCCGACCACAAATGCGAACCTGTTGGCGCGTGAAGGCATGCGCTTTACCGACATGCATGCTTCTTCCGCGGTATGCACTCCTAGTCGATATAGCATACTCACCGGGCGTTATTGTTGGCGCACCAGGTTGAAAAAGGGTGTACTCGACGGCGAGTCTCCCGACCTGATCGGCCCAGGCCGGATGACAATCGCCTCGATATTGAAGACGGATGGCTATTACACGGCTGCTTTGGGCAAATGGCACTTAGGGCTGGGAGACAAACCGAAAACCGATTACACTAAACCGCTGCATCCCAGCCCGATCGATCACGGATTCGATTACTTCTTTGGAATTCCGGCGTCGCTCGACATGGCGCCATATCTCTATATTGAAAATGACCATGCGGTAGAACAGCCGACGTTATCTACGCCAGGCAACAAGGATCCCCGAGGCGTATTTTGGAGGCAAGGCGCAATTGCTCCGCACTTTGTTATCGACCAGGTGCTGCCAACTATTACTGAAAAGGCAATCAATATCATTCATGCTCGCGCGGCCAGCCCAAGCCAGCCTTTTTTTCTCTATCTTGCCCTACCCTCACCACATACCCCGTGGGTGCCATTGCCGAAATACAAGGATAAATCGAGAGCTGGAAGATATGGCGACTATGTAGTAGAGGTGGACGACATGTTGGGGAGAGTGATGCAAGCGCTGCATGAGACCGGCATGGACAATAACACCTTGTTAATTTTCACCAGCGACAACGGCGCTTATTGGGGGCTAGAGGATATCAACCAGTATGAGCACCGGGCGAATGCCGATTGGCGTGGCGAGAAGGCTGATATTTGGGAGGCCGGTCACCGCATTCCATTTATCGCCCGTTGGCCTGGGCATATACCTCCAGGTACTATCAGCAACGAACTGGGAAGTCTGACAGATTTTATGGCCACCGTGGCGGCAATTACCGGCATTACGCTTCCTCCCACTGCTGCGGAGGATAGCTTTAACCTGCTACCAGCTCTATTGGCAGAGAAGCATGCGCCTATACGAGACACTATCGTCGACCAGTCCTATGAGGGAATGCTCACTATTAGGCAGGGCAACTGGAAACTCGAAGAAGGGCTGGGGTCAGGAGGATTCTCATCTCCTGTGCATGTTAACGTCGCACCGGGCGGTCCTGCCGGACAGCTCTACGATCTTGCACGCGATCCGCATGAAATGCACAACCTTTATCAGGAGAGGCCGGAGATTGTCGATCGACTTACGAAGCTCCTGGCGACTTATCAGAAGCAGGGCTATACCCGGCCCATGTAACTCAAACATATTGAGTCCACGCCAGGGATGATGAACTATACCGACCTCCGGTACTGGCCAATACAATTGCAGACCAGCGACTGCTGGAATTTATTGATTTTTTTGCCAGGGTGGACACCCTATTGAAACTTCACGTCTAGAGTGGAGTATTGTAATGGGAAGCATGCAGGATCGAAGGTAAGGAACTCAATGTCGCGCAGAGCCGGCGAAAATGGACCTGGTCGCTAGCCTGGACACGAGAGCACTTATCGGCAATTGCTATCGCGTTGCATGCAGCGACAGTTCACTAGCTTGGTTTCAGCAGTTGCAAGCGCTTTTGGAAACTCCATGAATACTGCTCAATCACCACTGATCATCTTGAACTCTCGCGATAATGTCGCTGTTACGCGCGTTCAGGTAGAACCCGGATCCAATTTTTCGGAATTGAGAGGGATAGTCGCGGAAACCGTTCCCAAGGGACACAAGATCGCCGTAAAGGCGATCGCCGAAGGCGAGCCGGTGGTGAAATATGGCCAGGTTATTGGCCATGCGACGCGTACCATCGCCGCCGGCGACCATGTACATACCGCTAATCTGGGAATGAGCGATCTGCATCTGCAGCACGAGTTCTGTGTTGACGCCGTAGCCCCGATGCTGATTCCTGAATCAGAGCGCTTTACATTCATGGGGTACAAGCGAGCGGCTGGCTCTGTCGGAACGCGAAATTATCTCGCGATCATATCTTCCGTAAATTGCTCGGCTACCGTGTGTCACGCTATTGCCAAGCATTTCAGCAAAACAGGCGAGCTCGACGATTTCCCGAACGTCGATGGTGTTGTGGCGTTCACGCATGGTGGTGGATGTGCGATCAACACAAAAGGCGAAGGTTATTTGTATCTGTCGCGGACCCTGGCTGGTTACGCCCGGAACCCAAATGTCGGCGCCGTTTTGATGATCGGGTTGGGTTGTGAAACCAATCAAATTCCGGCAATTATTGAAGCTCACAAGCTCAAAGAAGGTTCGGCGCTGCGGACCACTACGATACAGGCGACCGGCGGCACGCGCAAGACCATTGAGGCTGGAATCGATAGCGTGCGAGCTATGCTGCCGGCGTTGAACGCACATCAACGCAGCGTGCAGCCGGTGTCAGAACTGATGCTGGCACTGGAATGCGGCGGGTCGGATGGGTATTCTGGAATTTCTGCTAATCCCGCGCTTGGTTACGCATCCGACCTCCTGATCAAACATGGCGGCACAGCTGTACTTGCCGAAACCCCGGAGATATACGGTGCGGAACATCTGCTAACTCGGCGCGCCGCAACACCGGAAATTGCCAAAAAGCTGCTGGAGCGCATCGAATGGTGGCGCGATTACGCCCATCGTAACAACGCTGAATTCAACAACAATCCCTCGCATGGGAATAAGGCTGGCGGATTGACGACAATCCTTGAAAAATCCTTGGGCGCGGTTGCCAAAAGCGGATCGGCTCGTTTGGAGGCCGTATATGAATATGCAGAACCTGTTACCAAACATGGTTTTGTGTTTATGGATACGCCAGGCTACGATCCGGTAGCCGTGACCGGCCAGATTGCTGGCGGTTGCAACATTCTCTGTTTCACCACCGGACGCGGTTCGACCACCGGATATAAGCCAGTGCCGGGCATCAAGCTTGCCACCAACACACCGATGTATGAGCGGATGTCCGAAGATATGGACCTCAACTGCGGCAGCATCATTACCGGTGACTCGACTATCGAGCAGATCGGTCAGCAAATCTTTGACAAAATGCTCACTGTAGCATCCGGGGAACGAACGTTCAGTGAGCAATATGATTATGGCGACAACGAATTCGTACCCTGGCAGGTCGGCGCTATTATGTAGCCGGCGACACTGCGAAATTTTGAAAGCGACCGATGCCAAGAGCTCGCTGGCTGATGATCAGCCTTTGCTTTATCGCAACCACGATCAACTATCTTGATCGCGCAGTGATTGCGGTTGCGACGCCTTATATCAGGCAGGATCTCGGCATCAGCGCGGCCACGATGGGCGTGGTCCTGAGCGGCTTCTTTTGGACCTACGCAATCATGCAGTTGCCATTCGGTCGGTTCGTCGACCGTTTCGGACCGCGCTTCATCTATGCTCTGGCCGTCTTATGGTGGTCCGCTTTCACCATGATGACCGGAATAGCCAAGACCACGGCGGCGATGTTCGGGTTTCGGCTGGCGCTGGGCGCGGGTGAGGCGGCGTGCTACCCCGCAAATGCTAGCGTTGCCGCGTTATGGTTTCCAGTGGGGGAGCGCGGCTTGGCTGCGGGCATTTTCGATAGCGGCTCGCGCGCCGGCTCCGCTCTCTCTCTTCCGGTCATCGCGGCCATCGTCGCCTTCCGCGGATGGCGCGCAGCGTTTTTCGTCACTGGCGCATTCGGATTTGTCTGGGTTGCCGCGTGGCTGCTTCTGTATCGTGATCCGGCCGCGTCCGGCGCCTTGACCCCGCAACAATTGCACACCCTGCAAGCTGCTCAACCACATGTACACGCATTCGAGACGGCGAAAATATCCTGGCTGTCGCTGTTCCAATACCGCACAGTCTGGGGGATGATGATTGGATTCTTTTGCCTGAACTTCGTTTTCTATTTCTACATCACATGGTTTCCGTCTTACCTCGTGGAAGCGCGCGGTTTCTCGCTTAAACAACTCGGTTTGCTTGGAATGCTGCCCGGCGTGGCCGCCATTCCCGCGGCGTGGCTCGGCGGGTTTGCGTCGGATCATCTCTTCCGTCGCGGCTGGAGCCTGACGAGAGCCCGCAAAACCTGTCTTGTCGGCGGCATGCTTTGCTCGTCGATCATTACGCTCTCCGCTTTTGTGTCTTCCACGACCGGGACTCTGCTCTGTTTCACGTTAGCCTATGCGAGCATCGCGTTTACGGGTGCGAATATCTGGTCGCTCCCCGGCGACATCGCGCCCACACCTGGTCATGTCGCGACGCTTGGCGGCATCCAGAATTTTGCAGCCAACTTGTCTGGCATTGTCATATCAACCTTCACCGGGCTGATGGTAACCATCACCAAGGGCTCTTTCGTCGTTCCGCTCTGCGTGTCCGGCGCACTCTGCGTCGTGGGTGCCATCAGCTATCTCTTGATCGTCGGTCCGATCGAGCCATTGTCGATGCCGACGGAACACCCTTAGCTCGTACTATGTTTTTGAAGAGAACATGAGGAAAACAACCGTCCTTTCGTGGCGTATTTCCAGTTGTATCGACGATCTTCGAAGAGCACGGCAGCCCTGATCTTGAAAGCCAGTGGCGCTGTATCGATTTCATGGTTGAGGCAGGATTTGACGGCATCTGCATTCTTGCAAACTTCTCCGAACAGTTTGTCCTTTCCGACGACGACCGTCATCTCCATTTGAGTTTTCTCCTTCATCTCCTGAAGCCAGCCTCACATCGCACACTATAGACAAGATGCCTGTATGAGTCGGACCGGACCGCGATGTAGAGTGGATCGAGGTGCTGGCCAGCGGGCCTGACATTCATTTCACCTCGATCAGACAGAGAGAACGAGGTAGCATATCGATATCTATAGTGGCAGGGAATTGCATCTGCCGCTCGCTATGTTGTCCATCGATATATAATTTCAATTTTTTGTCTCCGTGGCCCTTCAACTCCACGCGCGGAGATTCGCCCAAATCGGCACAATTGGCTAACACAACACCGATTCGACCATCCGGCGCTTGCCAGGTGGCAGTCTGTACTATCGGTTCCTTGCCCCACCCGAAATCCCGTGTAGTTACATTGCTAACCTGCCAAGGCCGCAACATGCGCCCATAGACAAGATAATCCCGAGCTATGCCTGCCCGAAGTTGATTGGCTCTTTTAGTCCAATCGAGAATAGCGCTTTGATCAGGGACTGCACGGCTCCACGGCTGGTCCCAATCGTACTCAATCTGACCCTTATCTCGAAGCGTAAAGTTCACCATGTAGCCGGTGACAATTGCTCTTCCTACGGATAGACGCAACGCCTCATCATTCACCCTGTTCATATAAAAGCCTTCGTGACCATTGGCATACTCGTGGTACAGGAAAGAATACAGAGGACAGGTCCGAGCACGGGCATCCCAAATCTGGAAGTCCTGCAAATAGGTCTCCGGCGGAGCGCCCTCACAGGACATGGCGACGGTAGGGTTTACGGATCGTGCTATTTCCTGATCGGATTGAATAAGGCGGTTGAAGGCGTCTGTCATCCAAGGTCCAGGAACAGGTGGATGACCATGATTGGTGGCGTAGCAGGCGCGGGGGCCAGGTCCCTGATCGAACTGCTGTACGACATCAGGCCCGAAAGCGGCCATCTTGCGTGTCATCTCCAGAACCATCTTCCGGCCCCCTTCTGTACCAACACACGCCACATAATTCTTTCGCCAAGCCCATACATCTTCTAACAAAGCCCCATCCCACTTGCGGACCACCGCAGCCTCGCCTCCATGCGAGCGGAAGTAAGGCATTCCATCATAGTTGGTATTCTTCTGCCAGGTTACCCAGCAAAGACCATCACCATAGATGACTGGATGCCAGCCCTTCTGCTTTGCCTCGGCCATAAATTCGCGCATGGCAGCTTCTCCGCCAACGGGAGGAAAAGCATCCGGTTGAACCCACGGACCACCATGTTCCCAATTGAAGACGATCGGCATAAGTGGGCTTTCAAGCTCCCCGGCCAGCTTATTTAGAAATGGCAGTGCATTCGTCGCGGGAGTGTATTCAGGGTTGACTGTTGCTGGTCCGTCCCAATCTGACTGGCCACGCATCGGAAACGTGATGCCGACCGCCGACGACTGGGTAATCCACGTAGGGTAATCCTTCCTTTCCGCTAGCTTGCTCGCACAGAACTGCTGCTTCGATGCCCAGTTCCGGTAAATCTCTGCGGCGACATACCAATCGCCATGGAAGGTGCCAAGTACTACGTTGTATGGCAGCTTGGACTTACCTGGACCACGCGTACCAGGATAATGACCCAGCCCCATCGTTATTCCATCATCCTCTATCAGTGGATCGATAAACTTTGGCAATCCTTTAGCATCATCGCAGGCAACATACAAGCCCCCTGCATCGTTGTAATAGGCCATCAGTTGCGTAGAGGTCCATTGACCGGGGTAATTGTTGCTACGCCAAACCTCAGGAGTATTGCGCACCCTCATTCCCCACGGGCCAGTCGCCATCAAAGGCTCAACCGGACTCGCTAAGGAGCCGTCCGCAAAGGACCAGAGAAGGGAGCTTGGGCTTGTATCTAGCGGATTATCGAAAGGTACCTGGATGACTGGGAATTGAATGTGCCCGATCCAAAGCTCTGTTCCGTTGCTTAATTCAAGATTCCAATAAGTAAGATTCTCGTTCACCGGGCACCTGACTGTGACGCGAGCATCGATGGGTAAGTCGGCGATGTGCTGGTACTCGATCGTGATCAGGCGGTCTTGCCCATCCATGTCCTGATGTATGGTTATCTGTTTCGCTTCAGAAGAAGTAACCATTTGAAACGCTGAATGATCGTTCATTAACTCAATCTTGAAAAGTGGCAAACTCAGATGATTTGGAATCAGCAGGTCGCGATCGATTCCGAAGGTAGACTGAAAGGACGCAATCGATCCCTTTTCGGAATCGATCAACAGGCGGTATCCACGATTGACAATCGTCACCGGTGCAGGCAGCTGTGCTACTTGGGAGGCGCTAACGTGGCTGTATTGAGCAAGGGCTACCGGTGGATCAGCTGCCAGGATCGCCGTTCCGGCGACAGGCAAACATGAAGCTGCCGCAGTAGATGCCGCAGTCGAGAGAAACTTTCGCCTCGAAATTTTTTTGGAGTCACTCATAATTCATTTCTCCCTAATTACATTCTTTAATAGTTGTATGCTCAGTAAGATTGCCGGAATCTTACTCAGAAAATATAAAGATATAGCTATCTAAACGGGATTTCTGTGTAGTAGTTGTTTGTCACAGTCAGTCCACAAGCGCAAGCTCCCGATCGGTCGAATCCCAGCGATTTTTTGGCTCCGTCACGGCTACCTTGGGATTGAACGTGGGCATCTGTGCATTTACCGACTTTCTCCAAAGGTGTAGCTGATCCCTAAGTTCCTTCATTTTTTGCGGCTGCAAGGATGAGATATCATGCTTTTCAGAAAGATCTTTTTCCAAGTCGTATAGCTCGCAATGACCATCTTCCAGATACTCGAGTAACTTCCACCTGCCCTCGCGGACAGCACTGACGGGAGTGCTTGTTGGATAGTAGTGTGGAAAGTGAAAGAAAAGACGCTCACGGTCCAAGCTAGAGTGAGGATTCCTTAGCAGAGGAACTAGGCTGCGGCCGTCGGCCCGTTCGTATGCACTTTCTTTCAAAAGTCCCGCCATTTCGAGGACCGTCGGGTAAAAGTCGTTCGAAATGACTGGTTCATTGCACGTGGCGTTTTGATCGGCATGAGCGGGCCATCGCACGATAAATGGAACACGGATGCCGCCTTCATAGCAAGACCCCTTGCCAGACCGTAAAGGATAATTGTCTGTGACTCCGGCTCTCTTCCATTGCCCTATATAGCCGCCATTATCAGAACCGAAGACTACTATCGTTTTATCGGCGATTCCCAGCTTATCGATTTGATCCAGCACACGCCCGATATTGTCGTCCAGATTCTTGACCATAGCGGCATACGTTGCATTGGAATGATGCAATCCTGGAACAATTTTCCTTTGATATTCGGTGACAAGATTTGCCGGAGCTTCTATCGGGACATGCACACCGTGAAACCATAGGTTCAGAAAAAAAGGGCGGTCCTTTGCTTTGGACATAATGTTCAAGGCTTCGGAGGTAAGTCGATCCGCGAGATACTCACCGGGCTTGCCCCATTCCAAATGCGGCACATATTGCGTTTCCCCAGAGTACCCGAGACCTTTATATGGATAAAAATGCGTTGCGGGAGCACCCCAAAAGGTCCCTCCGACGTTGATATCGAAACCATGATTTTCCGGATAGTAACCAGCCGACCCAAGATGCCATTTTCCGACGTGTGCGGTGAGATAGCCTTTCGCGTGCAGAACATCTGCTGCGGTAGTCTCGGACAATGGCAGACCTCCAACGGTTACAGGAGGAATCATCTTCTTGTCCATCGTGGGGTGCTGTGCGGCTTCATACCAGGTTGTCATGTGCAGGCGAGCGGGATACTTTCCAGTCAATAATGACGCTCGTGTGGGAGAACAGACAGGAGAGGCCGCATACGCATTTGTGAAGCGCACACCGCTTTTCGCTAATCGAGCGAGATTGGGTGTATCGACCAAATCTCCTCCATATATTGATGTATCGCTCCAGCCGAGGTCATCTGCGAGAAGAAAGATGATATTCGGTCGATCTATGGTGGCGTGAGAATTCGGAAGGGCGTGGGCCAGCATTTCATAACCAAGCCACCCAGCCGTCATTGTAAGCATAGTTCGTCGTTGAATTTGGATGCTAGCGGACGTTGTCCCGCGTACTGCTTTCTTCATTTCAGCTCCCACTATCTCTGCCCCTGATGCCAGTCTCTTGGTCTAACCCATCGGCCCGAGCACTGAGATTAGACGAGTCGATGGATGCTGCTCATTATCGGATTTAGGTTCATTTCAGCAAACTTTGGAAATAGGTATTTTGAGGATAGCGGCGAGTTTTTCAAGCTTGCCAGCAACGTGTCCTAATCCGATTGCACAGTGATGGGCTGGTCCTGCTGCCGTCCATTCTGTGATGAAGCGTCGAGCTCCGATGGGAAATCGATACTGGCTATTTGTATTCCCTATCTCTAAGACAGGGCCAGGGACGGACTCACCTTCTGCGACGACCAGCCGAAATCCGCTTTCTCGATCCTCAGTTACCGATAAGAGTGTGACCGGGCCGTGTTGCACCGACATTTCTACTGAGACACCGCGACCTACCTTGCCGTGGTATACGTCGAGAGGACGAACTTTTGTCTTCCCCTGTGAGATCCCCATATGGCCAGGTCCATCATGGCCCATCAAGACCACATCGTTTTCAAAATCGGTTGCGTAGAACTCGGTAAATGATCCGCCAACACCCAAATCTGCAAGAATCTTCATTGCTAAAACATTCTTAATTTCATATTCGCCTGCGACCGGAATTCCCTTCGCTGTGAGCAGTGAGGTGCCCAAAATAATCGACCGCATAGTCCGCTCGTTTGCGGCGCTCCCCGTTCCTTCGTAGTAGTAAGCTATGGACCCAAGTCCGTGGCGCGTGACCAGACGGTCAAGGGCTATAGAGGTTCGCGCCGCTTCGGTGAGATCACTTGTACTGCAATCCGGTTGTATATCGAAAAGGTTGTTAAAGATCGATAGGCGATCATTAATTTCCTGTTCATCAATCTCATCGCCTATCGCGGAGAGCTCGTCAACTTCCAGAACCTTTACTTTAATTCCGAAGACCCCGCTCAATAGCGTCAGATCTGAGTAGATATCGAGCATGCCTGAGTAATAGTGTCCGAAAAGTCCGAGTGTATTGTTTTCCAAACCAGATACAACTTTTGCAGCGTCAATCCATGCGTCGATCTCCTTCCAACCGATCGGATCATTGTTCAGAAATCCCGTCACTTGATGAAAATCGATACCCGTGCGACGAAAAACATTCGACAATTCCGGAGCCGGACAAGCTGAGCAGTAGGCGAGCCATTCCCCAGTCATTCGCCTTCGGTCGCCAAGCTGTTTGAAAGAAGAATAATTGATATTACTTTCTGGTTGAAGATTCAAAATAATTATAGGTACCCGGGCACGACGAACAACGGGCAGCACAATAGACGATAGAGCATACGTCGTGATGTAGAGAAAAATTATGTCCACGTCCGCTCTGCGGAATATGTGTCCTGCCTCTACCGCCGAATCGAGTGTGTCAATCAATCCGAGATTCACTATCTCAACTCCGGGTCTGCCGAGTCGAGTTCCCACCTGAGTCACATGCTCCTGCAGTCGATCTTTAAGACCTGGAAACTGAGCCCAATATGCTGCTAATCCAATACCAAATAGGCCCACACGCAGGCTGTTCCCCTTCATTGCCGGAGTAAGAGGTATTCTTTCGAGTATGTTGCCGGATTTTATTCCCATATGCTGGTATGCACCCTTGGTCGACCAGAGCCGGCCCACATTAATTTTTTGTTTGAATACTTTTTCACTATAAGGACTTCGGAGAGCTGTTTTCGAGCAACTTTTGGCGCAAGATATGTCCACTGAAGGTCACAATACTGACCATATTAGATGGTAGCTCTCCATAGAAAGCAGGAAATCACATCAAACTAGACATTTCATCTTATGAAATCGTAGATCAGATTAATCGCTAGTCTTACAGATAATAGTGTAATTTGCGAATTTTATAATAAAATTATTTGACAATGTATTTCTCATAATGAAATATTGGAGATGATTTCACGGTGCAAATTGAATATGCCGAAGGATCAAGAGTCGCGTAAGCAGAGTAATCCCTATGAAGTTGAGTCCGTTGGACGTGCGTGTCGTCTCATTCGCATTTTGCAGGACGAAGGAAGCCTGCGATTGCATGAGATTGCAGATCGTGCTGAGCTAAGTAGGCCTACAGCATTCCGCCTATTAGCAACCCTTCAGTCGCACGGAATTTTGCTCAAGGATCGTAATTCAACATACCACTTTGTGGAAAAACCAAACCGCAGTAGTAAGTACCGGATCGGATATGCCGCACAAAGTAGTGAGTTTGCGTTTTCACGCGCCGTGACGCGCGGGATTATCGAAAGCGCAGCTAAGGCGAGCGTAGATCTCCTGGTTCTCGACAATCAGTACAGCCCGGCTGTCGCATTGACGAATGCCGATCGGCTTCTCCGAGAAAAAATTGATCTCATAATGGAATTTCAGACAGATGCCCAGGTTGCTCCCCTGATTTCGGCCCGAGTAACCGCTCGAAAGGTGCCATTTATAGCGATAGAAATTCCGCATCCAAACGCCACATATTTTGGCGTCAACAATTGCCAGGCGGGTCTGATAGCTGGTCGATATTTAGGCCGCTGGGCTCAACAGCATTGGAAGGGAAAGGTAGATGAAGTGCTCTTGCTGGGTCTACCGCAAGCGGGATCGCTGCCTGAAGCGCGGTTGACCGGGAGCTTGCTTGGTATCCGGGAGATTTTACCGAGCCTAATGGAATCCAAAATTACTGTTGTGAGCGGAAATGGCCAGTATGAGGCAAGCCTCCAAGCCGTTGGGCGATACTTACAAAAGAGCACGGCGCAACGATTCCTTGTGAGCGCGATCAATGATCCGAGCGCACTTGGAGCCATAGAAGCATTCAAAAAATCAGATCGGCTTCATGAGTGCGCCATTGTAGGGCAGAATGGCTCAGTGGAAGCACGAGTAGAAATGCGCAAAGCGGGCTCAAGACTTATTGGATCGGTCGGCTATTTCCCTGAAAAATATGGAGAGCAGTTAATCGCGCTGGCCATAGACATTTTGACGAGACGGAATGTTGTTCCCCAGGCGGTGTTCATAAAGCATCAACTGCTCACCCCGAAAAACCTTAAACAGTTCTATAAACGTGAGAGCAAAAGCGCGGAAGTCGGAAGTTGAGCCGATAAAATTTGATCAACTTTAGCCTGCAGAAGCCACCTATGATCTTAGCAGTCGAAAACGTTTAACATGTATCCGGTAATTGGGAGTCTTACCGCCGGATCTCCACGAACCGGAAAACAACATCCATCCCTCGAGCCTTTCGTGATCGAACCATTTCAGTGGAAGACGCGGATTATACGGGTTAAGTTCAGGTGTCTCCCAAGGATCTTCATGATGCACGAGGGTAAACGGCCCCCAAGGCTCCGGCGAATCGTAAAGTATCAATTCACTGCCGGTATCTGGATTGCATTTAACTTTGTGGTGCCACGAAAGCAGAAGATACCGTGAGATACCGCGAAGATAAACCATCTCTACGTAGCCGAGGTACCCAGGGTGTATTAAAACCGGAACAGCGTGAGCAAGCTCTGGGGACCAGAGTGGCTGTCCGTCCGGTCCCATCCCTGAAATCCATTTCCACGATTCCTGCTTCATGATCTCCATTGCGGGCACTCTACCCAGTCGAAGGTGCGTTCCGTTGTCCCAACCTTCGCCAGAGATAGCGTAGATAAATTCATCTCGCGCACCGGCATTGTCTTTGCCAAAATTGAGGAATGCAGGAGCAGCAAAGGTGCGTCCGGGAAACATCGGTGTCTGGATTGTTTTCAGATCAGGCTGCCAGGTTTTGCCGTAATCGTTGGATTGTACAATCTGAGCGTCGTATCCATGACCATAGGTCGCCATGATATCCGCTTCATTCGGCGGCAGATTCGATCTGCCGGTCATATTTTGAAAAGCTAGATATAGCACGCCGGCCGCCGACAGGAATCCAGTCGGCTTGGGGCCACAGCCGCCCCAACCGTGATAATTCCTCATAGCATTGACTCTTTCCACTTGAAAGTTCGGAGCGGACCCAATCAAGCGTTCTACATCGAGACCGCTGTCTTTATCCGGCCATACCGGATCTCCTGCGGAAGTGTAGATGTGGTCGTCTGCACCCCATGTTACCGGGAATGTATCTCCGCGCTTGTCAGTCTCTGGATAAGGAGTTACCGCGCTTAACCACTCGATCCCTCTCAATACTGGACTACGCGGTGCGCTCACTACTGATCTGGAGGCTGCAAAGGTTTTCTCGTTGTGGTTTGAGTTATGTGGCAGGATCGTAGCTTGACCGAAGAGAGAGTGGGGTGCTGAATAGAGTCCAGCGACTGCCACGGCACCGATTCCGCCAAGGAGTTCGCGTCGTGTTTTTGTCATCCTTCCAGTCCCTTTTTATGCGACGTAGTTACTTATGAATTCTAGTGTAAATTATGGCAAGTTATGAAGAGTAGCAGCTCCCACTGGGAGCTGCTACTCTGGGCTTACCACATCCCGTTCGGTGCAAGCCGTACAATAGATTGAAGATTATGCACCCTCCAGGTACATAGAGGTCCTTCCGTTTTAGTTATGCGATGAGCAGTCCCTAGCCGTTAACTCCCATAAAGTAAGAATCTAGTTGATATATATCTAGCACTCCTACTCTCTGAAGTATGGCGACTTACCATATCAGCTTCATCGCCACTTGCAAAATCCTACCTGGCTGTGCAGAGCTAATGACTCCGTTAGTCGGCGACGTAATCGAGGCAGTCGGCAGGCCGAAGTTGGGGTGATTCAACGAATTGAAAGCCTCGAGCCGTGTTTGCCAGGTAACGCGTCCCGCAATAGGGATGTTCTTGAAAATGGATGCATCGAGGTTTACGTATCCCGGCCCTCTTAAAAGATTTCTCGCCGAGTTTCCAAAGGCCCCGATCGTCGGCTGACCGAAAGCCGCGGTATTGAACCATTGGTTGATCGATTTATGAAATCCCGCTGGATAGGGTTTTCCAACAACGTCGGCCCGCTGTGCACCGTTTTGGTTCAAATAGCCGATATCTACAGCCGATACGGTGAACGGAAATCCCGTCTGCCAGCTTAGAATACCGTTTAGCTGCCAGCCTCCGACAAGCAAGTTCTCTACTGTATTCGCATTGCCAAGGAAGTGCTGCCCTCTGCCAAATGGCAATTCTGTCATCGCATTGGCGACGAAGTGATGCCTGAGATCAAAGCTAGAATTCCCGTAATCTTCATTGAAATTGTACTCATTCATCGGACCATTGTAGTCGGAGTCTGCATTGATTCCTGTCGTTCCAGACTTGTCGTCCAAACTGTGCGAGTAGGTGTAACTGGCGAGGAAAGTGAGGTTGCGTCCTGCGTGCTCGAGTTTCGCAGTCAGGGCGTTGTAGTTTGAATAAAAATCAAAAGAATGACCGTAAATTGTTCCAAAATTCGGATAAGGAAGGCGCGCGGAGGCGGGACTTGGATGCGCAGGATCATACTGTGTAGGTTGATTGGGCAAGATGCGGCCTAGGAGATGCGTGCCTTTTGATCCAAGGTAATCTACCTCAGCTTTGAAGCCAGGAAGAACTTCCCGCTCTACCGAGAGCTGCCAGTCCTGCATGTAGGGTGTTTTAACAACGGATGGAGAAAAGAAAAAGCTTGTAAGGTTTGCCTTGGTAGCGGGCTTTAATCCGGGCGCCGGAGGAAACAGACCGGTGATATTGACAAACTGTAAGATTGTGTTTTGCCCAAATGGGTAGCCGCCAGCCGAGGACGCCTCTTTGGATTCGGTGCTGTCAAAGAACACGCCATAGCCACCGCGCAAAACAGTCTTTCCATCGGCAGTAAGCCGGTATGCAAATCCAACCCGTGGGGCAAATACAAGCCACTGGGTATTGCCCGGGGCACGATCGCCTCCATACTGATAGAGGTTACCACCCAGACCTTGAGCGAGGATTTGCTGGTTCGCTGTATAGACACCGCCCCCGGGTATGTTCGGATCAAGCCAGCTTCTCTTATTATTTTCCTCAAAAGGTCGGATCGAAAAATCGTAACGCAGCCCGGCATTGATCGTGAGCCGGGAGGTGGCCTTCCAGTCATCCTGGATCCAGGGCGCCACGTATCGGTTATGCAGCCGAACTGCCAGATCCGGAATTGTCGGAGCCAGTCCTGTTGGCTGTTGCGCCTGTGCCTGCGCGGCATACCCTACAATCATGTCCGCTAGAGGATCGCCCGTCCCAGCGACTGTGCCTCCACCCGCCTTAGGAGCGCCGGTATAGGATCCGTCGAAGATGAAAATGGGTGAATTGAAGTTATAATTGGACCATACCCACCAACGTACGTCCGCTCCCATGCTAAGACTGTGCGTCCCCTTGTTGAAAGTTAGCGTGTCAGTGGCTTCATAGGCGGTTTGATCAAAATGCTGCGGTGAATAGCTGGCTCCGCCTGCGCCGCTGTATTGACCATTCCTGAATTGAATGTTGGGAAATACTGTTTGGCTATTAAACGGATATAGGTTTTGAAGACCGGTAGCCGAAAAATCCGCCTGCGAGGTGGGGATTCCACTAAGGTTAACGGTTTCGGTCATTCGCCCAAAAACCGCCTGGTTGACTACATTAGGCGTAAAAACTCTGGTCCAGTTTCCTACAATCTGGTGACTTACCTCATCAAGATGGCTTTTCCCCTCATCAAAGCTGCCTCCACCCGACCGCGTCGTAGGCGTATATTCCGTTTGCGTGTAGCGCGCAAAGGCTGTGTCTTTGGAGCTGATCTTCTGGTCTATCCGGTATGTTTGCTGATCTGCATTGGTGGGCAGCGCAATAAGATACTGATAGTTGCCTTGTGGCCGCGAAGTATTAGGGTCTGGAAAGTGACTCAACGCAGCCGTGCCGAAGGCGGAAAACTTACCTGCCGGTATTTGATTACCCAGGTAGGGGATCTTGGTGATTGGGTCGACAATTGTACGCGGGAATAGACCGCTTTTTTCAGCTACTGTTGGCACCGTTGCAAACGAACTGACAGAGGTGCTTGTGCGCTGGCCTTCGTAATTTGCGAAGAAAAAACTCTTATCCTTGCCGTTGTAGAGTTTGGGAATGACAATTGGACCCCCGAGCGTGTAACCGAATTGGTTTTGCTTGAGCGGCGCAACAAGTCCGGTGTTGAAATAGTTTCTGGCATCGAGAGCGTTGTTCCGGAGAAAATCGAAAGCCGTACCATGAATAGCGTTGGTTCCAGATTTGGTGCTCAGGTTGATCTGGTTCGCTCCCCCTCCATAAGCAGCGGAGTAGCCCTTGGTTTGCTCTTGAAATTCCTGAAGAGCATCGATAGACGGAATTATGGCCGGAACCTGGTAGTAGGACTCATTGATATTGATTCCGTCTAGAAAATACTGATTGGAGCTCGGCCGTGCGCCCTGTATCGAAAGCGCATTTCCCTCATTCGCACGATATACTCCCTGCTCACCCGTATTCTGGACTGCGCCGGAATTCAAAAGCAGCAGTTGTGTGAAATTCCTGCCGTTGAGCGGCAGATCGACAACTTGTTTTTGGGTGATGATTTGCCCAATCGCTGCGTTTTCCGTGTCAAGATTCACAGCTTGGGCGTTGACATTCAATGTCTGACTTACTTTTCCCGGATGCAGTGAGACATTCACACGAGATTCCTGGCCGACTGCCAGTACCACAGCATTCACTACCTGAGTGTCAAAGCCAGGAGCTGTAACAATGACTCGATAGTTTCCCGGCTTCAACGACGGCACATTATAGGTGCCACTGCCGGAAGTCACGGTGGCTTGAGAAAGGTTCGTGCCCACGTTCTCTATGGTGACATTTGCGCCAGACACTGCCGCACCGGAAGTATCGGCAACATTGCCGACGAGCGTGCTGGTTGCGCCGCTTTGAGCGTAGCTCATGTGGGTTGAGCCTACCAAGAGAAATACAATGGCCGCATGCAAGAGAACGGCCCATATCTTCTGCCGCCTCGAACAGCCGAGTTTCTCATAGCGCGGATTGTGCAATCGTTTTTCCTCGACCTGCACAAACGCTAAGGGTTGGCAAACATTCTTTTGGCTCTCCATTGCAATACTCCAATTCTTAGTTCAATTGATATAGTGTTTAGGAACGACCCTGACAATAATCACCAGCTCAGTGACATGCAACTCAAAAACAAGACTCATCAGAAGGATTTCGCATAGCGAAATCCTTGTTAGGTTTCGCTGCTTATACAAGCCGCAAAGAGTCACTAATAACAAGTACCCGCGCTGAGGCTGGCCCCTTTGATGGAATCAATGTTTCAAGCGAAAATTTCATGAAGCATAATTATTTTCGTCTGCGTAAGTTAGATCGTTAACACGAATTCATAGCGGACTTGCCCTATTCACCAGATCATCAATGGACTTACCGCCGGCGAGCGGACGCATATGGGTTCTTTCACGCACAATTGTTGTTGTGACAAAAAGCGGCCGCGGCGGACAGTTTTCGGTATGGTTGTTTCCTTCTTCAGGAACGGGTATTGTGCCGCCCGATTCCTTCATTCGCAGTCGCAGGGACGAGATTCGCTAACGATCGATTGCGATGTCTACATATCGCCGGAGATAGGATGAAAATTTTGATCCAAGCAGGGTACAAGGTCAAACTGCTAAATCATCCGAAGTAGACATATTCGCGGGGCTAGTCTGGACTGAAGCAAACGCAAGATCATCAGGTAGAGAGTTCGTACGTAAACGGACGCCTTGATCTGGGCTGCCCTCTCTGAGCCATCCTGAGCCGTAGTTGCTCGTCAATGATTATTTTGATGGATTCCAGGTGCAAGGTGAGGATGCTTGTTTGCCCAGTCCAAGTACTCCTGGATCGTGTAAAACGTCCGGTAGTTACAGAGACGCCCGTCCATCATTGGACCGCTCCAATCGAACTTCCACGAATCGCCTACCTTGTGCATCCATTTTAATAATCTGGTGTCCAAATCCTGCGCAAGCTGGCTGGCGGAACGATCTTCAATCAGATTATTGAGTTCATACGGATCTTTTTCGAGATCGTATAACAGCCACGGCTCCGATTCGTGCCGAGCATACAAATATCGTTTCGTTCTTATCGCGCGCCAGCCATGCTTCACGTCGGAAGGATAGTATGGGCCAAAATTTTGAAAATATGCGGAAGAAGGTCCCTGCTCCGTTTTTCCAACAATCAAATGGGACAAGTCGGAGCCTTGCATGTGCGGAGGAACCGACATGCCACAAAGAGAAAGGATTGTCGGAGCAAAATCAACATGGGAAAACATGGCATTCGATGTGCGGCCCGAGGGAACGGTTCCTGGATATCGAATAATACCGGGCACTCGGATCGACTCCTCCCATGGCAGCATTTTCAAAGTCCTGCTTTGGGATCCGAGCATGTTTCCGTGGTCGGAGGAAAAGAAAACAATCGTATCCTCTTCAAGGTTCAATTGCCGCAATGTCTGCAGCAGTCTGCCTATCTGGTCGTCGATCGCAGTGATTGAAGCGTAGTAACCGGCGATTTCCTTCCGGCCTCCGTCGCGTGTTCCCTCCACCCAGTTCGGTTCCATGGTCAGCTTTTCCGGATCATAAAGGTCCATGTACTTCTCGGGGGCAACGTATGGATCATGCGGCGCTCCCAAGGCGAGCATCAGAAAAAACGGTTTTTCCTGTGATTCATAAAGAAATTCAATCGCCTTGTCAGTCCAATAATCGGGCTCGTAGCGATCGGAGACGATAGGCACATTTTCATCGCGGAAATACCAACCATGAAAATAGTTGTGGTTACATTCATTCGCCGCCCAATATTGAAAACCATGCCGACGTGGTCCCGGAGGAATAAAGCCGGGCAGGCGCGGCCCACCATCGAGATGCCATTTTCCAACATATCCGGTGCGATATCCGGCCTTACTATAGAGATCGCCAATTGTAGTGATATCTTCCTTCAGCCGAAGATCATTCGCGACCATTCCGTTGCGGTTGGTGTAGGTGCCGGTCAGCATGTTGGCTCGGGCCGGACAGCAGAGAGGCGTGTTTGCCAGTGTATTACGGAAAAGCGTGCCTTCCGCCGCGAGCTTATCCAGATGTGGTGTCTGAACATCACGATTTCCCATGCAGCCCAGCGCCTGCGCTCTCCACTCGTCCGGGAGGATGAACAACACGTTCGGCGGCCGCTTTGCGATTGTCTCAGCCTGAATTCCGCTACGCTGTAATCCCAAACTGGCCAACGCACCCGTGGCATGTTTCATAAATGTTCGGCGATCCATTCCTTTTCCTCCTGGTAGCCGAGTACTACATTTCTAGCTGAAGCAAACCACGCTGATCCCATTTCCATTGTCCATAACCGATTTGGCCTCGTCGGGAGAAATGGCTCCTGTCGATGAACCGCGCGTCATCTTCCAGCGGGCCACTTCCGCGGGGGCCAGCCCTTCTTCCTTCTACAGCCGATCGACGGAACAACGGAAACAGCCGTGTCAGCCACAGAGGTTCGAAAAAACATGCGCCCTGAAAGATGTTCTACATTCGTCTCATTATTCTTCGGGATTGTGTCAGGGCCGTCGCGGACTACCTTCTGTCGCAGAAATAATATACCGGTCTCTCGAAAAATTGCCAAATTGGTCAATGTAATAAAAGTTGGAAAGCAATTCGCAGACAGTAAGAGACATGCCCTTCATTGACACTCTTCCTATTGCGCGCGTATATTCTCACCGGAGCAAGGGTACCGGTCTCTTATAAAAAAATTATTTTCACCTGTTAAGCACGATTGTGAAATTTCATCCTGAACGGAAGATGGATGAAAACGAGAGGATGACGATGAAGAATGGCATCAACCGCAGGGATTTTCTTGGCTTGTCGAGCGCCGCAATGCTGGCAGGCGCGCTGCCGGCGAGCGCGGAGGATTTGTTGCAGGTGAATGAAGCTGCTTCCGCCCCCGCAATGGGAGACCTGGCGAAACGTCCGAACATAATCCTTTTTATGCCGGATGAATTGCGGGCGGACAGTCTTGCCTGTTATGGAAATCCGCTGACGAAGACGCCGAACTTCGACCGGCTGGCGGCTGAAGGAACGCGGTTTGCCAACTGCCACGTACAGTTTCCGGTCTGTGGCGCTTCACGTTGCAGCCTGCTCACGGGATGGCCGGCGAGTGTACGCGGGCATCGCAGCCTGCAATACTTTCTTCGTCCGGAGGAGCCGAACCTGTTTCGCTACTTGAAGCGCAGCGGGTATGACGTCTTCTGGTACGGCAAGAACGATGCGCTGGCCGCGCAGACCTTTTACGATAGCGTGACGGCCTGGTCGGAGATGGGCAAGGGAAGCGTCCATTTCAATGGATACAATTCAGGGTCAAGATATGGACTGACTCCCGGCTCCCTCTCGTTTTTACAACCTCCAATAGGAGACCGCCGGACGACGTACGACTACGCGCTGGTGCAGTCTGCGATCGACATCCTCGACCGCAAGGAAACGGACAAGCCTTTCTGTATTTTTCTTCCCATGATCCAGCCGCATCCGCCGTATACGGCGCCGGCGGATTTTTACAACCTGTACAACCCGAAGGATGTGCCGCGACTGGCGCGACGGGATCTTCCGAAGAAGCCATCGTATATCGCCGGCATGCGGGAATATTACGGATTGGACAAGCTGCCGGAAGAGACATTCCGTAAAATCCGCGCGGTGTACTACGGCAAGGTGAGCTATACGGACTGGCTGCTGGGCGAGCTGATGGAGGCGGTAGAGCGCACCCATCATGAGAAAGATACCGCGGTATTTGTACTCTCCGACCATGGAGATTATGCGGGAGATTACGGCCTGGTGGAGAAATGGACCAGCGGGCTGGAGGACTGCCTGACCCATGTGCCGCTGATTGCAAAGATTCCGGGCGGAGCGAAGGGCAACAATTCCGAAGAGATGGTGGAGTTATTCGACGTGATGCAGACATGCCTGGACCTTGGCGGAATCCAGGCGGAGCACACGCACTTTTCGCGCAGCTTGTGCCCGCAAGCTCAGGGAGCGGCGGGAGACAAACACCGCGCCGCCTTTGCTGAAGGCGGATATAACGTCTATGAGCCACAGTGCTTCGAGGCTCAAGGCGCGCCGCCCGCGGGCAGCAAACCATGGACGGAAGCATTTCTATCGCCGGAAAATTCCGGCGGAGGGCCATATGCGGGGAAAGGGAAATTGCAGACCGAACGGCCACAGACGATATCGCGCAGCGCAATGGTGCGGACGCGGGACCATAAACTGATCGTGCGGCCACAGGGCCAATGCGAACTGTATGACCAGGAGAAGGACCCGCTGCAGGAGAACAACCTTTTTGGAGAGAGCCGAGTTGCCTCGGTACAAGATCAACTGGAACGCAGATTGCTCTACTGGTATGTGAATACTACGGGCATCGCACCGTTCGACAAGGACCAGCGGGATTTGCCGCCTTTCGATGCGACTAGAGCCTTCCCCAACGACCATTGGCAACAAATTATCGACGGAACGAATACATAAAACAGACAATGCATGGAAGAAGAACGTGGGCCGGAGATTTTTCCGGCCCACAGCTTTTTGTGTAGCGGACAAATTCCGTTCAAGCGAGAGGATGGACCGTGACGGCGCGATATTCGGCTGGCGATGTGGACTGCACGGTGTTGCAGAGGGGTCGTCCAAAGCCGTTGAACTGAATCTCCATGATATCTCCGTCGCGAAGACGAATTCCTTCGCCGAAACTGAGCAGGCCGGCTCCGAGATAATGCACGTGCACGTCTCCCGGACGGCGGTTGAGCTCAAACTTGAAGTGGTGGTGCTCGATGTTTGCGAGGCTGTGGCACATCTCAGCTTCGCCCGTATGGATGGTCTTCGACCAGAGGGCTTCTCCGTTGCGTTTCAGACTGATAGTTCCGGGAATGGAATCAAAAACAGGATCGATGACAAGCTCCGGGCCAAGCGAGCACGTGCGGAGCTTGGAGCCGGCGAGATTGAGATAGTTTTTCTTCTCAAAGACGTGATCGGAAAATTCATTGCCGACAGTCATGCCCAGACGATACGGCTCTCCGTCGGGCGCAATGAAGTAGCAGGCGGCCACTTCGGCCTCCTCGCCGCCATCTTCGGCGTAAGGGGGAACGAGCAGCGTTTCGCCGTGAGCGCGAAGGATGGAACCGTTGCCCTTATAGAACCACTCGGGAGCGACGCCAATCGCGCCGGGAGCGGGCTTTCCGGATTCAATTCCCCATTGAAAGATGCGCATGCTGTCGGTGAGTTCATCTTCATTGAGGTCATGCATCGCATTGCGATCGCGGGCGCTGCCTAAATGGGTAAGGCCGGTGCCGGAAACGAGGCAGCAGGCGGCCTCCACTGGATGATCGATCGGCGGCAGAAGATGCCAAGGCGATGCGCCGGCGTAGACGGCGTCGTATTCGAGCGTCTCTGTCGTAAGACTTCGATCGACGAGAGTGGAGAAAGCGTGGCCGTTGTGGAGGGCTGCATTCGCAAGCGCATAAATGGAATCGGCGCCGGAGAGCAGACGCAGGCGGGGTTCTTCGATAAGAGCAACGCGGCGTTGCTCTGCTTGTTTCAATTGAACGAGTCGCATATTCGGCCTCAAAGAGTCGATCGGTTATTTGTATATAACAGTTTCAAACGTTGAAGCGCCGCAGGCGGAGCGCTCGGCGGCTTCGAGAATCGAGAGTGCGTCGGCGGCATCGTCGAGTGTTGAGAGCGGAGGCTTGCCCTCGAGAATGCAGCGTGTGACGAAGTATTCAATCTCTTCGATAAAGCCTTCTTCGTAACAGGACATTCCCCAGGCGGGACCGCCGTTGTCTTCAAACTGCGCTTCGTTCCAGGAATAGTTGACGGCGCCTTTCGTGCCGAGGATTTTATAGACGACGGTCCAGGGATCGTTGGTCGGGTCGCTTGCGGCGAAGCTGCACCATAGGTTCGCTATCGCGCCCTCGTCCATCTCACAGCTGATCATCACCTGGTCTTCACACTGGAGCTTTTCATAGTGAACGCGCGAGGTGATGCTCGACAGGCGCAGAGGACGGCCGAGGAGATAGAGCAGAGAATAGGCATGATGCATGCAGACGGCGCGCAATACACCGCCATAGATGGCGGCGACTTCTTCCGGATGAAAAATGTTATAGAGGATCCAGAGGCTGGCGATCTTGCCAAGCTTACCGCTTTCGACCAGGCGCTTGGCACGCTGTAGCGAAGGAACATAGATATAGTTGTGTCCGGGCATACAGACGCGTCCACAGCGTTTTGCTGCCTCCTGTAGTGTGGCAAGCTCCTGCTGACTGGAGGCAACGGGCTTTTCAACAAGGACATGTTTGCCGGCACTGAGGCAGGCGATAGCAATGGGAACGTGATGCTGCGTGGGTGTGAGGACGTTGACGGCGTCGACGGAGGGGTCGGCAAGAAGATCTTCGAGCGTAGAAAAAACGCGGCCGCCGAATTTTGCCACAATGGCCGCTGTCTTGGCGATGTCCGGATCGTAGACGCCGACGAGCGTTGCGCTTCGATTCGCGGAGATGCCCCGGCCATGCATCTCGGCAACAATTCCGGCTCCGGCAAAGGCTATTCCGACCTGGTGTGGCATCATTCGCCTCGAGGATTCAATTTGTAAAAGCGGGCCGCGTTGCCGCCGAAGAGGTTGCGCTCCGCCGTTTCATCCATGCGGGGGCCGAGCACGTCTTTAAGCACCTGGATCACATCATCGTAACTGCCAGCGAGTAGACACACCGGCCAGTCGCTGCCGAAGATAACACGGTCCCAACCGAAACAATCGGCGACGTGATCAATATAAGGCCGAAGCGTCTCGGCCGACCAGTTCCTGTGGTCGGCTTCCGTGATCATGCCGGAGAGCTTGCAGTAGAGATTCTGGTGCTGAGCCAGTTGAGCAATGTACACTTTCCACGGCTCAAGCTTATGCGATCGAATATCGGGTTTGGAGATGTGATCGATGACGGCGCGCACAGGACCAGCGGCCTCAAGGGCCTGGAGCACGAAAGGAAGATGGCGCGTGTAAGTGAGAAATTCAAAGGGAAAATCGGACTCGGTAACCAGTTGGAAAGATTTCAAAACCTGCGGACGCAGAATCCATGCGTCGTCGGGAATGTCCTGCAGCATGGGGCGCAAGCCAATGAACTTCGGGTTCTGGCGGTAGCGCGCAAACTGGCTGGGGAAGTCCGCGCTATCCATATCGAGCCAGCCGACGACGCCGGCAATGAAGTCGTTTTCCTCGGCTAGTTCCAGCAGGAAGTCCGTCTCGGCAACCGTCTGCGCAGCCTGCACGAGAATGGTGCGGTCGATGGCATGCTTTGCAAGATGAAGGCGTAGATCGGCGGGTAGATAGTCGCGGCAGAGGATTGAAACACTCGCATCCATCCAGTGATAATCGACCCGGTCGGCGCGCCAGAAATGTTGATGCCCATCAATTCTCATGAGGCACCTTGAATCGTTGGAGACGTTGCCAGTCGATGGAGATGCCGAGACCCGGATCTTCTTTCACCTGAAAGCAGCCGTCGACCAAGCGGAGCGGCTCGGTGAGGATGGGGTCGAGCGAGGGAATATATTCAACAAAAAGTCCGTTGGATATTGCGGCGACTAGCGGAAGATGCAACTCCATGACAAAGTGGGGACTGACCTGCATGTTGTGGCAGTCGGCCATGTGCGCAATCTTAAGCCATTCGGTAATGCCTCCACAGCGGCAGGCATCGGCCTGAAGGATGGACGCGCCTCCGGTGGCGATGTAGTCGCGAAACTGGAAGCGGGTGAAGAGGGATTCGCCGAGCGCGATGGGAATCGAGGTGTGGGCGCGGACACTGGCGTGGCCAAGTATATCTTCGGCCGGCAGAGGTTCTTCAAACCAGAAGAGATTGTAGGGCTCCCACATGCGGGCACGCTTAATGGCTTCGGCGGCGGTGAAGCGCTCGTTGGCGTCGACCATCAGATTGCGGTGCGGTCCGAGCACCTCGCGCACGGCGGCAATGCGTTCGGCGTCTTCCGCGGGATCGTCTTTGCCGACTTTGATCTTCGTTCCACGGAAGCCCGCCTTGACGATCTTCTTGGTTTCGTCGACGAGCTGGTCGATGGTGTGATTGAGCCAGCCGCCGTCGGTGTTATAGACGGGAACGCGATCGCGCGAGCCGCCCAGCATGCGGTGGAGAGGCATGCCGGCGAGCTTTGCTTTCAGGTCCCAGATAGCGATGTCCACGGCGGCGACGGCGAGCATGGCAATGCCGCCGCGGCCCACCCAGTCGACGCGACGCCACATCGTCGACCAGATGCGCTCATGGTCTCGCGGATCCAGACCGCGCAGCAGTTCATCGAAGCTGCGGTTGATGACGGAACAAATCTCGCGCGCGCCGTGGGGAATAATGCTGTAGGTGAAGCCATGGCCAATGGAACCCTCGTCGGTTTCAACATGGGCGAAGATGACATCCATTTTGCTGAAGTGGCGAATGGCGTCGTGCATCTCGCGATGCACCGGAACCTGGTAGAGCTCTGCATGTATTTTTTTAATGCGCATGTTTTTCCTTCCAATAATCTTGTTGTCTTCCACTATTAATTCGTGAAGTATGCCGCAGATGCTGAGACCGTGACGGAGGCGATGATGAAGGCCAGCCCAATTTGCATGCGTGTGCGGGCCGCTGGCGGTGTGCCTTTCCACTCGCCCGCCATGAGGCCGAGAGAACTGGACCAGAGAAGTAACGCAGCCATGCAGACGGCGAAGCCGAGCGAGTTGCCGTACCTGCCCATGAAGCCGGCGCCGATGCCGTAACCCAGCATGCCGAAGAGCCAGAGGAGAGCAGCAGCGAAGGCCAGCAGGGATTCCCGCGTCCATGAGTTAAGAAAGAGAGCGGCGGTGTGGTTTTTACGGAGTAGAAAAAGGGTGTACGCGAGATTGGGAAGATATCCGGCCGAGAGGACGACAAGCCAGACGGCAAGAGTGGCGCTGGCCGGCGCGATTCCCCGAACCATCGCTTGCTGCGCGATGCCGCTGCCGAAGACGAAGCCCATGTTGATCATGGAGCCGAAGCATCCTGTAAAGACACAGAGAAGGATACCGGTGCGGAAGGCGCGGTTGGAGGCGGCGGCAGCCGATGGGATCGAATCGCGCTCTCGACCGGCGTGAGCGTACAGGACAAGCCCGACGATTAGCAGCACGCCGCCGAAAAGCAATGCTATTCCGGCGCGTCCTGCAAGATCTCCCGGATGAAAGACGGCGAAAGGGACAATGCTGCCGAGCAGGGAACTCAAACCAATGACAATGGCGAAGGCCATGGCCATGCCGACGCGCGCGATCGACAGACCGAAGGTGGTTTGAGCAATGCCCCAGCAGAATCCGAAGAGAAGGGAAGGCAGCAGCATGGACAGAGGGAGCGAGGCATAAAAAGCGACGGGATGAGGGATGGTCCAGGCAACGAGCGCGAGCGGAATAAGGACCAGAGCGAGCGTGGCATAAACCAGCCATGTGTTCTCCCACTGCCAGCAGCGCGAAAGCTTCATCGGCGCAGCAAAGCTGGCGGTCAATATTCCGCTGAAGAGGACGATCGCCAGTCCGAGAGATGGATGCACGGAGCTGTTCATGCTCAATCGCGTCCTTCTCTGGAAACAACGACGATGCAGCGCCTTGGTGGAATCGTTAAATGCAAGGGAAGCGTGGCCTTGCGATCCAACTCGAAGGGAGTGCTGACCTGGACGATCTGGCCGTCGCGGCCGGGAAAGTTCAGGATCGCCGTTTCCGGCTTGTCGGCAAAGTTGACCAGCACGGAGGCGCGGTCTTTCTTCGCAGTGTCGAGCGAATTGAAGACGGAGTAGCGAACGTCGGGACCGGAGGTGACGCTGGCGCCGAGCGTGTCGTTGAAACGTCCGTAAAAGAGAAGGTCCTGGTACTGCTTGCGAATGCGAATCAATTCGCTTACATAGCGTGCGAGAGGGCGGGTGAGGGTTTCATCGACGGAGTCGTTGTAATGACGAGGCGCAAGATCCCAGACGAGGCCATAGCGCATGCCGTTGTTCATCGGATTGAAATCGCCGGGACTTTCTCCGAAGATGGTGGAAGTCCATTCCGGAAATGTGTAGCGCAAAGCGGTGGAGTTCATGTCGATGTCGCCCATGCGCATATATGAGACATCGACGTAGGGAAGAGCACGGTCGACCCATATTTCGGAGGCGAGAGCGAAGTCCGGATTGATGGCGCGGGCTTTCTGCAGCAACTCCTGAAAAGTATCAAGGATGCCAGGAACGAGCGATTTGTCGGGCGAGACCCGAAGAGTCGGATTGAAATCCAGCGCGGCGCTGCCGACCGTCTTATCCAACTGAAAACCGTCGGCGCCGTCATGCACCATCTGCATATATTGATCCATTAAATATTTGCGGAATTCGGGATGCGCCGGGCTTACCAGGGTCATGTTGGAGCGGGCAAGACCAAGACGCGCGCCGATGGTGCCCTCGCCCCAGCCCATGATATGCAGATCGGGAGCCCAGCGGCCTTCCACGGCATAGCGCGAAAGATCGTTGCGAAACAAAGGAGTGGCGGTGTCCGCGACCTGCACGTTCGCGAAGAGTAATGGATGAACGTCAATGGCGTGAATCTTTGCCAGCGCATCGCGAAACTCCGCCGGCGTGCCGAGGCGCGGGTCGGGTCGGTATTGTGGGAAACCGCGATCGATTCCGCCAATGTCCCATCCCAGAATTTCAAAGGTGGTGATGCCGTACTTCTTTGCATCGGCCGCGAGTTTGGGCAGTTCATCGAAGCGATGGACGATGACATCTTCCGGATTGAAGATGATGATGGACTGCCAGGCCATCTGTTGCCGCAGCCAACTGAGCGGACGCTTGATGGTGAAATGCCGATCGAACCAGGCGCGATAGATGGAACTGGCTGTGTGCCAGTCACCCGTGTGGACCTGCAGCGCGATGGGGCCGCCGGTAAAACGGCCGTTCGCTATGTAAGGGAAGTTGACCCAGCCCATGGTAAGACCGATCGGTTCACCGGGCGGAAGATCTTTTGGCGAAGGCCAGTTGTCGGAGCCCGAGGCGCTGCTGGTAAAGGGGCGCATCTCGAAGTAGAGCGACATCAGGCGCGTCTCCGGATCCTGATTCCCGTAGTAATAGCCAAGGCCGGATTTCAGGTTGTAAACATCCATCCAGCCCATGGGCATCACGCCCGGATACGTGAAGCCGGTGGCGTCGTAGCGGATGCCGAGATTGCCTCCGCCGTAACCGCCTGCTTTAAATGCGGTGAATGGCATGGGCAGAAGATTTTCTGTCCCACCGGGGACCATCGCCTGAGTGCCAAGACGATCTCCAATTCCTTCAAGGCCGCCTAAGATGCCGTAGTAGACTTCGGCGAGTTTGCGGGTGGTCGGATTTTCGACTTCGATAGAAAACTGAATCTGATCGCCGACGGAACGAATTTTGTACCAGACTTCCAGCGGAACGACTTCCCGATCATTTTTTAGCGAATGGTAGTAGCAGGTGACGCCGCCGGTCACAGGTTCGACACGGGTGACTTTCTGGTCGCGGCTGTTGAAGTAATCGGCTTCATAGCCGGGCTTTGGCAGCAGGAGCCGGAAGTTTTCACCGAGTTTTGGTTCACTGATCACATCCAGCGCAGGTGATTTCCAGTGCACGCCGATGAGATCGCAGGACCGCTTATCAAGTCGCAGAGTGGCATCGGGCGTTTCGATAATGCGCACCTGAGCGGAAAGCGAGGCGCAGGCGATGATGGTCGCTGCGACGAGCATGAGAATTCGATCTCGACCGAAAAAGATTTTCATGGCTTTGTGAAACTCCTTGGCGAACGAATTCGAAAATGGAGAAATACAGACCATTTGCACAACGAACGTAAAGTTATTTTCATGCAGAGGTTTCCTGATTCCTTGTGCCGCCATTTGCGCCGTTTCTTCAGGTCTGGTCTAGAACGCAATCCCATACCCCAAAGCCTTGCTGGCTAAGATAACGGTCTCTTTAGAAATGGTCAAGGACTTTACTGCGAGCTGCCAGCCACGAGATGGACGAGTGAAGCGCGATGTTCCAGCCGTGCGCTTCAGTCACTCAAATACCTTTAGCCTAGGACATTTTCAGGCATTTGCATGAGCTCTAAGAGCTAAATATTTCCATTGTGTTTTGAAAGAGTAAACGCGTTTTCGGATGGTCTGCCAGCCCACCGATGGAAGAGACATAATTTTCCACTTGACATTGTTCCGCAGCGCAAAGTACATTAGCCCTCGATTTGAGAGATCGGTCTCTCGCGGTTTTGATCGGGCTTTGAAATCTCATCCCGCAGAGTTCTGCGCCGTTTTATTGGCGCAGAAGATAGGTTCAGATGGCAAGAACTAAGGATGGAGGGAATTGTCGGCTGATCGAGATGAGCAGGACCGCAGAACATATGTTCGAAACGTAATTTGAGGAGAAGTCCAGTGAAGAAGGTTTTTATTGTACTCAGCGTAGTTTTGTTTGTGGCGGCAGGATATTGCCCTGCGCAGTTGGGCAACGCCTCCGTCAGCGGACAGATTGCGGACGTTCAGGGTGCGGCGATCAGCCAGGCGCAGGTGACGGCGACAAACAATGCAACCGGAGTCAAGACCTCCGCAAAGACCAACAGTGACGGGTATTACTCGCTGACGAACCTTCCTGTCGGCGACTACACCGTCGACGTGCAAACGGCGGGGTTCGAGCAATATGTGCGCAAGGGAATTACATTGACGACTGCCCAGGTGCTTGGACTGGACGTCAAGATGAAGGTTGGCTCGATCACGCAGTCGGTCCAGGTAACCGGAGGAGCGCCGCTGGTGGAGACGCGCACTTCGGATGTGACGCAATTCATCGAGTCGAAGACCATCGAGGGTGTTCCACTCGGCAACCGCAAAACCATGAATGTTGTACAGACGCTGGGCGCGGCCGTATTTCTGAATGACAATGTTGGCGGTAGTCAGCCTACCTACTCCCTTGCCGGGGGGCGGGTACAGAGCCAGATGACCTATCTGGATGGAGGATTGACACAGAACTTCCGTCTCGGAGCCGGCCAGCAGAGCATCGATCCGCCGATCGACGCGGTCCAGGAAATCGAAGTGCTTTCCAGCACCTATCCGGCCCAGTACGGAGCCAGTGGTGGAGGTGTCGTTGTAGAGACGTCGAAGTCCGGCACCAATCGCCTGCACGGAAGCGCCTATGAGAATCTGCGGAACGACGCCGCGGACGCTGCCGGATACTTCGCGCCTGTGATCAATGGGCACAAGTCCAAGCCGGAGCTGCGATACAACATTTTCGGCGCCACGGTGGGCGGCCCCATCAAGCGCGACAAGGCCTTCTTCTTCTTTTCGTTTGAAGGCGTCCGTCTAAATCAAGGTTCCAGCAGCACCCTCACCGTGCCAACGGCTCAGGAACGTGCCGGAAACTTCTCTCAATTGCTGGGCACTACTGCTCTGGGAACCGATCCCTGCGATGGATCGACCATCTACAAAGGGCAAATCTACGATCCTACGACCACGCGAACGGTCGGCGGGGTGACCTGCAGGAACGCTTTCCGAGGAAATATCATTCCTGCCGGAAGCCAGGATGCGGTGGGAGCCAAAATTTTGACGTATTATCCTTCTCCGACGAATTCCGCCCTGGTCAACAATTTCAACGCCAACTCGGTCCGCCAGACCCACACCGACTATTTCCTCATAAAGATCGACGATGTTCTCACCCAGAAAGATCACATAACTGGAAGGTATATGTATTACCAGAACAACGTCACCGCCACCAGCGTTTTTCCTGATCCCGGCGCCGATCCGACCAGTTTTCCGGATGGCAGCACGACCATGGTCTATGGGTCATCGACGCACACGTTCAGTTCCAACAAGGTCAACAATTTTGGTTTCTCTTATTACCGCCGCACGGGAACGCAATTCGGGTTCGCCTACAACAAGAACTTTCCCGAGAAACTGGGATTGACCGGCGTGCCTCAGGTCTCTTTCCCCGCGATTTCTCCCTCCGGGTATCAGTCGCTAGGTTTGGGGTCGCAGACTTCCGGATCTGTACTGACGCAGGAACAATACCTGGACGATTTCACCTGGGTGCTGGGCCGGCACGCGCTTAAACTGGGAGGGGAGTTCCGCGGCAGCCGGGGCAAAGGGCTCGAGCAACCGGCAATCTCCTCCGGAAACTTTTCGTTCACCACTCAGAGCACGGCGGAGGGGCTCACCAGCCTGGCGGCCACGACCGGCAACAGCCTGGGTTCGCTGTTGGTGGGCGACCCGTTCACGTTCAGCATCTCGAATAATCTTCCGGTCGACCGCCGGACCCAGTACATTGCCGCCTATCTGCAGGATGACTGGAGCATCTCCGAGCGGCTGACCCTCAATCTAGGCCTGCGCTGGGAGACGGACACGCCGGAATCCGACGCCAGAAACCGCCTGAACGGTTTCGATCCCAACCAGATCAACCCCGTCTCCGGCACGCCCGGCGTGGTCAAGTTCGCCGGGATCAATTACCCCAATACAGCGTGGAACGGCAACTGGAAGAACTTCTCTCCGCGGATCGGTTTCGCTTACAAGCCCTTCGATAACGACTTCACGGTCATTCGCGGCGGATACGGAATTTACTACGGTCCGCCCATCGATAACACCACCTGGGGAGGCGCCAACCTTGGATATACCCAGCAGGCATCGCTCAACAGTCCGGACAACGGAATCACCGCGCCGTTTTATCTCCGCAACGGCGTGCCTCCAGTCGCTCTGGCTCAACCCGTACGCAACGATTCGTACGGTGCCGTCCCTCCCCCGTACAAGAATGCCAACACCGCAGTGAGTTACTTTCCACGGCACCGTCCTACGGAGTACAACGAACAGTTCAATCTGACCGTGGAGCACCAGCTTTCGCCCAACCTGGTGGTGACGGCCAGCGGACTGGGAAATCTCGGACGCCGATTGAGTTCGGCCAACCAGAACATCAACCAGATTGCGCCCTCTGTGCTGGGCCCGACGACGGACACCCAGGCCTACCGGCCCTACCCGCAGTTCAGCCAGGTGACGCTCATCGCGCCTTCAATCGGCAGAACAAATTATTTCGCGATTGTAGGCACGATCGAGAAGCGGTTTTCAAATGGCCTGAATTTTGTCAGCACCTATACCCAGGCGAAGCTCCTGGGCGACACCAACGACAACGCCAATGCGAGCTCTGGGAACCTGGGCAACAACAACGGTCCCTACTCCAATTACTACAACCGGGCCGCCGATTACGGCCGCACCGAGAACGACATTGAGCGCCGGTTCACTTTCAATACTGTCTATGAACTGCCCTTCGGAAGGGGACGGCGCTGGATGAACGGCAACAGTATTTTCGATGTCGTATTCGGCGGGTGGGGAATCTCCAACCTGACCACGGTGCAGTCCGGGGCGGCCATGACCGTGGTGACCGCCACCAACAACACCAATGCATTCTCTTCTGGAGCGCAGCGCCCGAACCTCTCCGGCAATCCCAATCTGCCGCGAAGCAAGCGTACGCTGGCGCAGTGGTTCGATATCAGCCGTTTCTCCCAGCCGGCGGCGTTCACCTTTGGCAATGAAGGAGTGGGAATCCTGAACGCGCCTGGATACATCGATCTGGATTTTTCGCTGCTGCGGACGATCCAGTTGCCGAAGGGATCGAACCTCCAGTTGCGGGCGGATGCCTTCAATGCCCTGAATCACACCAATCTCGGTCTTCCCAACTTGACCTATGGCGCTCCGGGATTTGGATCGATTTCATCCATTCGGGGAGATTCCCAGCGCGAACTGGAAATCGGAGCAAGAATCGCCTTTTGAGGATCGTTTCCGATATGGCTCCATTCCGCAATCGGCTGTAGCGCTCGCCCAAGCGTAGGAGGAATTCACTATGGACGACAACAACATTTCCGCATGTGATACGCGGATGCAGGGCAATGGGCCCGCAGTAATCGATCGCAGAAAGTTTTCGGCCCTCCTTGCCAGTTCGCTCCTGGCGCGGAGTTCGTTTGCTCGATCGGCTGGGCGCGGCAAGCCCAAGAACGTTCTGTTTCTAATGACGGACCAGCATCGGCCAAGCGCTCTAAGCATCAATGGCAACACTCCTGCGCGCACTCCGAATCTCGATGCGCTCGCGCGCTCCGGCACCCGCTTCGATCATGCATATTGTGCAAGTCCGATCTGCGTAACTTCGCGTGCTTCCTTGCTTACAGGCCTTTGGCCGCACAGCACTGGCGCGGCAACGAACGATTCACCATGGTCGCCCCAACAAAAGACGATGGGGAATTATTTCGACCGCGCCGGCTATTTCACCGGGCTTATCGGCAAAATGCACTTCGTCGATGCCCAAACCCACGGCTTTGATTACCACCTGGATTTCAACGATTGGTTTCAATACTTGGGCCCGAAGACGCAGCTATTTGCCGATCAGGTCGGAAGCCGTACCGGATCCGGATCCGGACTTCCGCAGATTGAGGACCTGTGGAAGTCCGGGTCCGGCGATCCCTGGAAAGGTCACGTCACCTACAACGGACCCGATGTAACTCCGCTGGGTGGCGTTTCCAACATGGAGGAGCGCGATCAATTTGAGAGTTTTGTTACACGTGAATCGATCCATTTCTTAAAAAACTATACAAGCCGCCAACCGTTCTTCCTTATCAGTTCGTATCTGAAGCCGCACGGCCCTTTTACGCCCGCCAAGCGCTTCTACGATATGTTTCATCCCGAGGACATGAAGATCCCGGATACGTGGCATAAAGTCGATCTATCTACCGTGCCCGCTCAAATACGCGAGCGAATTCTTATGCCACCGATTACGCGGGAGCTGGCGAACAATCAGGAGAATGTCAAAAAACGCATTGCTCTGTATTACGCTTCTCTGGCGCAGCTGGATGACAATGTGGGTCAGATGCTGCGCGCGTTGCGCCAGATGGGCCTTGAGGAAGACACGATTGTGATCTATACCACCGACCACGGTGAAATGCTCGGCTCGCATGGATTATGGCAGAAGACGGTATTTTATGAGCCTGCGGTAGGCGTGCCGCTGATCATGCGTGTTCCCGGATTGACGCAGCCGAACACGCGATCCCAGACTTCCGTCAGCCTGGTGAGCGTGCTGCCCACATTGCTCGATCTCTGCGGCATTCCGGAGCCCACCGGCCTGGACGGAGAATCGATCGTCTCGGACCTGAGAGAACCCGATAGAACACGCGACACAACAGTCTATTCCGAATACGGTCTTCACAGCAGGAGACCCGAGGCCATGGTTCGAAGCGGCGATTACAAATATATGGCTTACATCAACGATTCGCCGAACCAGATGTTCAACCTCCGCGAGGATCCACAGGAGATGAATAACCTTGCAATCCAGCCGCAGTATGCGCGGCACGCGGAGGAACTGAAGTCGAAACTTTTCGCCTGGCACAAGCCATCTTGATCCAAGAAGGTCATTGAACCGGTGCGAACAGAATCATTTCTATGAAAGGCGAATTCAATTGCTCGATAGTTCCAAAAAATTGTCGCGCAGGCAATTTCTCTCCGCGGCTGCTTCGACCGCCGCCACTTCATGTCTGCCGGTGGCTGCGATTGTAGCCAGTAATCTGCAACCGGCAGCTGCTCTGGTCAAAGAACAGGCAGTCGGTCCGCCGCCGATGATTGTGATCAATCCCGGCTATCGTCTGTCGATCGATACGGTAAAGGGAGGACTGGTTTCGTTTCAATCCACGTTTGGCATCGACCGCGAACTGCTCATCCAGCACCATGTTGATCTCCCTCTCTTTAAAATCGAATTTTATGTGCCCGATCGCCATGAATTCAAAGCAATCGATTCTTCGCAAGCAAAGCAAGTCAAGTTGCGGAAGAGCGGCGATGAAAAGGAAGAGATTGTAACCATCGATTACACGGAAATGGGCGGTCTGCCGGTCGATGCCCGCGTGACGATCCGATGTCCCGCGGAGGAGACGCTGACGTACTGGAATCTGGAGCTGAATAACGGCACGCAATTCTGGATCGGCCACATCCAGTTCCCGGTAGTGGAAATACCTTTCGATAACCCACTGGCCGGCGATTCAAGCCACATCCTCTGGTCGTTTGCAGACGGGTCGTTGACAGGTCCGGTGGTGCCTACGATGTCGGTTGGACCGTGGGGCGGAAAAGAACGCGACAGGGTCGAAATCTGGCGGCGCAATAATTATCCAGGGGAGTGGACGTCAACGCAGTTGATGGCGTACTACAACGATGCGGGCGGATTATATGTAGCCTGCGATGACGCCACCGGGCTGCCAAAATTCATTGATCCTATGCTCGAAGACGATGGCGTGACCATGGCGCTGGGACACTATCCGGGCACGCAGGGTCCGAGCAAAACAAAGCTGCCTTATAACGTGGTTCTGGGCACATTCCATGGCGATTGGTATGCGGCGGCGGAGATATACAGAGAATGGGCATCCAGGCAGCCATTTTGTCCGCCAAAGCTGGCGGAGAGCAAAAAATATCCAGAGTGGATAAAAGAGTCTGCAGTGGGAATTGCATTTCCAATGCGGGGCCAGGGGGATTGGGATGCGCCAGCGGCCGTGAATCCCGAATATACGCCAGCCACAAACGCTTTGCCGTATCTTGAAAAGCTGGCTACTGAACTGGAAACTCCTCTGATGCCGATCGTCTTCAACTGGGAGCATGCTGGACCATGGGTCCAGCCGGACGCTTTTCCCCCACTTGGCGGCGAAGCGGCCATGCGCGAGTTCATGAGTAAGGCAAAGGAAAAAGGCTGGCATCCGGCAATTTATGGAGATGGTCTCTTCTGGGTAATCTGGCAGAAAAACACCCAGTATGACGGGATGCCTTATTTCCGCGCCCACGATGGAGAGGCTGCCATTGCTCGCAGATGGGATGGGGGGTTACTGGGAGATGTGTGGGACTGGAGAAAACATTATGTCGTCTGTGTCGGCACGAAGCGGGGCCGGGAGATGGTGCTGGAGATGACGCGAAAGATGGCGGCGTTTGGGCCCGATGTTGTGCAGCAGTTTGATCAAAGTCCGGGTCCGCGTGTGTGCTATGCCACGGATCATGGCCATCCGCCGGTCCCTGGCCCGTGGATGACAACTGCCTTTCAGGAATTACTAAAGCTGGATCAGGAGGCAGCGCGAACGGTGAATCCAATGGTCGCGATGTCCTGTGAAGGTGCTCCAGCGGAGATATTCTTGAAAAATTTTCAAATCTGGGATTCCCGCCATTCCACCTGCCCGCTGTACTCATTTCTTTATCACGAGTATGCGCACGGCTTTGAAGGCTTTCGTACCAATCGCGTGAACGATGAAGCTCTGCGTCTCTCCGTTGGCAGGTCGCTCGTGACAGGATACATGGTGAACTTTACGCTGCGGGATAAAGGACGAATTGGATTCGACTGGAACGACCGCTGGACACGCGCCGTTCCGGATCAAACCGCGAATCTGGACTGGGGGAAGCGAGTGAATCGATTTCGCTCGGGAATTGCCCGGGACTATCTGATTTTTGGAAAGATGTTGCGGCCGTGGAAGGTCGATAATGTCGTAAAACGCGATTTTGGCTGGGGACAAGAGCCGATGGTCCAATCCGCGACGTGGCAGGCGCCGGATGGGAGAGTGGGCACAGTCGTGGCGAATTGCGCGGACATGCCGGGATATCCTCAAGTCACGGTAGAGGGGAAGGGAAGCAGGAAGGTTACGGTATATCTCGATGGCGAGCGGGAGGAGAAGAAGATGATGTTGCCAGCCGTCGTCAATCTAGAGATGCAGCCCCGCGCTCTCGGATTGATTGAAGTAGCGTAATACTGGTTGCTATGGGAACGTTCTCTCCAGGCTTTCGGTTCTTTATTGTTTCGGCGCGCCGGTCGATTCGCGAAGAATGAAGTGGGTTTTGTATTCGTATTCCACCTTATGCTTGGTTTTCTGAAGCTCTTCCATGAGAGCGCGGAACGCAAGGTCGGCCAGTTCTTTTGGCGAGAAACGGATCGTGCTGAGCGGTGGCTGCATAAAATTGCAGAGAGGAAGATCGTCGAAGCCGATAAGAGAGATATTCTTGCCGGCCTGCATTCCTCGAATACTGAGGGTCTTGAGGGCGCCGATGGCCGCCATGTCATTGCAACAGAGAACCGCTGTTGGCGGCTTCGGCAGGCTCAGGAGGGTGGCCATGCCCTGCACGCCGCCTTCCAGAGTGTGATCGCACTCCGCGACAATTTCCTTGTCGAAGGGAACACCGGCAAACTTCATTGCCTTGCGAAAAGCCTCATACCGGGTGCGCATACTGCTCCAACTCAACTGGCCGCTGAGATATCCGATACGGGTGTGCCCAAAGTCGGCCAAATGCTTTACCGCATCGCGCATGCCGGTCAGATAATTAATGCGAATATTGCGTACGCCTTCCAGGGAATGGTCCGCCCCGGCATAAACCATGGGAACCGATAACGAGCCCGGCTTCGTATTGAGATATTGCTCCATGCCAAAAGTGAGTACGGCAATGCCTTCGACCTGGCGTTCCTTCATGCGATTGGCGCAGACGGAAACATGGTGAGGATCTGTCTCGGTATCGGCAAAGCTGATCAGCACTTCAAAGCCGTGTGCGACGGCGGCGCGTTCAAAGTAAAGAATGATTTCAGCGAAGAAGGGATTGCCGCCGCTAAGTTCGGAGACGATCAGCCCGACGGTATGACTGCGGCCGCGGGCCAAAGCCTGCGCCTGATAGTTGGGCCGATACCCTACTTCTTCGATAACAGCCTGAACGCGGCGCGCCAGTTTCGGGTCAACCGTTGTAACGTTGTTGATCACCCGGGACACTGTGGAATGAGATACGCGCGCCCGGTGAGCTATTTCTCGGATGTTCAATGGTATCCCTCGCGAAAGCCATCGCATGGAACTGCATACACGCAAGCGACAGCTGACGTAAATGGTTTATGCGACCGCCCGTGTCGATTGAGCGAGGAGAGGCCGCCTATATTGATTTGTTGACTTGGAGCGCTTCTTTTGTATTTCCAGGAGCGGAAATCTCCATAAGTATATTGGATATCGTTCGATGCGGAAAAAATGATTTCCACGCATCGATAAGACTAAGAAGATGTGCAGCGATAGGGGGAAAACCAGATCATTTTACTCGTGCCTGTGTCGCGGCCAGAACCGGATGGTATAGAAACTGCCAAGTACAGTGAGAAGGATGCCGCCCCAGAGGCTGGCGTGATACTTTGCCAGCACAACGGGAGCCGGGTGGGAAAACTCCTTGATCCCGATAGTCAGGATGATGATGCCGTAGATCAGCAGGAGGACACCGATAAAGAACCATACCGGCAGCATTTCATGGTGTTCGTGCTTCATCGGAACTTACCTCCTGTTGATGGCTGGAACTAAAAAACTACCAGAAGATATATTGCAGAGCGGCGAAGACGATGGCAACCCCGACTGCCCAGAAGACGGGACGCTGGTAATAGGGCACGTCGCCGTCTCCAGGAATTTCGGCATAGCCATAGACAAGGTTGATGAGTTCAGCTGCCGGCTTCTGCGCGGTAAAGTAGCTCACGACTACTGTGACTACAACGCAGATGATCCAGGACCAGAGAGCGCGGTAAAGATTTTCCGCCATCGGCTTGGCGTCCGGTGAAAGGGCGACATAGCGCAAATAAGAAGGATTCAGGACGACCGCGGTATACATGGCAATGGAAGAGACCGTTCCCGCCAGCAGACCCCAGAAACCCGCCTTGGGCGTGGCGCGCTTCCATAGCATCCCGAGAATTACCGTGCCGAACAACGGCGCAATAAAAAAGCTGACCAGCGCTTGCATGTAATCCATGATGCTCTTGAAGTGCGTAACCAGATACGCTGTGCCGATGCTTACGATCACTCCGAGGATCGTGCACCAGCGGCCCACCAGCAGGTAATGTTTGTCGGAGCCTTGTTTGTGGATGTAGGGCCGATAGATGTCGTAGGTCCAAACGGTGGCGAAGGCGCTGACATTTCCCGCCATGCCGGACATAAAGCCGGCGATCAGCGCGGTCACCCCCAGGCCGAGCAGACCGGGTCCGCAATAGCGCGCCAGCATGAGCGGGAGAACTTCGTTGTAGCTGTGCAGACCTGGACCGGCAGCGCTCTCCGGAACAAGTTTGAAGGGCAGCACCGCCAGCGCCAGCAGACCGGGAAGAATCACGATTGCGGGCACAATCATCTTGAAGTAGGAGGCGATGATCGGGGCCAGTTTGGCCGAGCGAAGATCCCTGGCCGCCATGGCGCGTTGCACGACCAGAAAGTCGGTCGTCCAGTAACCGAAAGCGATCACGCCGCCCAGGCCGAATACGATGCCGGTCCAGTGAACACCCATGGGGTTGCCGGCAAAACTCCCGGTCGTGCTCCACAGATGGACATAGTCTCCCTGCACGCGCTCGTGGATTTTGGCAACCAGGCCAGACCATCCACCGGCTTCGATCATGCCGAGCACAGGGATGGCGAGCGCTCCGAGCCAGATGAGGAAGAATTGCAGGACCTCATTGAAGATTGCCGAGTATAAGCCGCCCAGGGTGACATATATGGCTACAGTCAGCGAGGAAACCCAGATGCTGAAGTGGATGTTCCAGCCGAGAACGACCTTCATCACCAGGGCCATGGCATACATATTGATGCCCGACATCAGAACCGTCATAAAGGCGAAGGAAATGCCGCTGAGCGCGCGCGTTGCCTCGTTGTATCGAAGTTGCAGATAGCCTGGAACCGAGTGGGTGTTCGAAATATAGTAGAAGGGCATCATCACCAGGCCGAGGAAGACCATGGCGGGGAAGGCTGCGATCCAGTAAAAATGTGTTGCAAGAATCCCGTATTGGTAGGCCGCCGCTGCCCATCCCATAAGTTCCAGCGCGCCAAGATTGGCGGAAAGAAAGCTCAGGCCGGCGACCCAGGCCGACATATCGCGGCCCGCCATGAAGAAGTCTTCGCTGGTGCCGGCGAATTTTTTCAAGTAAAGGCCGATGCCAAGCACCATGATGAAATAGATCACGATGATTGCGATGTCCGGTGCGGAAAGCGAGATCAGCCTGTCTCTGCCGACCAGCAACACCGCCAATGTGGAGTAGGTGAAACCCATGGGCTGCATCCTTCGAACTAAAGTTCCGCTTATTCCTGTTATCGTTCGGCGATGCGACGAAGTTCCGGAAGAACGTCGCCGATAAAGGCCGGATCTGCATTCCTGCTGCCCAGAGCGAAGTACAGTTTGCAGTAGAGCGAGTACAGGCGTTCATAAATGGCGACAGCGTCGGGGTTGGGCTTGAAAACGCGGTAGGGAAGACACATCGCCTTCTGCGCCTCCTCCACTGTGGAAAAGCTGCCTGCCGCCAGCAGCGCCATAATGCCGGACCCAAGGCTGGTTGGAATGCCGTCGGGCACGAGAATGGGCTTGTTCAGCACATCGGCGTAGATCTGGTTCAGAACGTTATTGCGCTGCGGAATGCCGCCTGCATTGATGACACGTTCAATCGGAACGCCATGCTGTGCCATCCGCTCCAGAATGACTCGTGTGTGCATCGCCGTGCCTTCGATCGCGGCATGCAGTTCATCCTGCGCGGTATGGAGCAGATTCCATCCGAACGTAACGCCGCCAAGTTCGGAATTCACCAGCACGGTGCGGTCGCCGTTGTCCCAGCTCATGCGCAGGAGACCGGTTTGCGCGGCTCGATAGTTCTCCAGCCCATTCGAGAGTTGCGTTACGGTGCTGTTTGCGCGGCGCGCAATGGCTTCAAAGATATCGCCAGTTGCGGAGAGGCCGGCTTCAACCCCGGTGTAATCCGGATGAACGCTGCCTGGAACAACTCCGCAGACGCCGGGTACGAGTGAGGTCTGTTTCTGCATGGCGATAATGCACGTGGAGGTGCCGACGACGTTGACGACATCGCCTTCACGGCAACCGGCGCCGAGTGCGTCCCAGTGGGCGTCGAAGGCACCGACGGGAATGGGAATTCCGGCGTGGAGGCCAAGCTTTTCCGCCCAAAGGGGCGCAAGATGTCCAGCGAGTTTGTCCGAGGTTAAGCATTCACTGTCCAGCTTGGCGCGAATTCCATCGAAGAGCGGATCGAGTTTCGAGAGAAAACTCTGCGGAGGAAAGCCGTCCCACTTCGGGTTCCAGAGCCATTTGTGACCCATGGCGCATACGCTGCGCTTCACTGATTTTGGATCAGCGACACCGCAGAGGGTGGCGCTGACCATGTCGCAATTCTCGAGAGCGGTGGCGAAGCGTTCGCGCTTCTCGGGGTTGTGCCGCAGCCAGTGAAGCAGCTTGGCGAATCCCCATTCGTGAGAGTAGACGCCGCCGCACCATTCGATCGCCTCCAGGTTTTCCCGGTGCGCGAGTTCAGTGATTTGCCGGGCTTCCTCGCTGGCGCGGTGATCGCACCAGAGATAGTACTCGTCCAAAGGCTCGAGATTCTTGTCGACAGGAATGACGCTCGAGCCGGTTGTATCGATAGCAAGCGAAACAACGTCATTGCCATCGATGCCTGCTTCCTGAATGGCCGATCTCATGGCGGCGGCGAGTGCGCTCATCTGGTCCGTATGTGATTGCGTCGCATATTCAGGATCGTCACGGCGGCGGTGCAGAGGATAATCCTTTGACGCGGTACTCAGCCGGCCACGACGGCTGTCCAGAAGTGTCACCCTGACGTTGAGCGTTCCGAAATCGACACCCGCTACGATCGCCACGTTCCCACGCCTCCTTATTTGGACATATTTGATTTTGAGCTATAAGCGGAATCCGATCGCATTGGCGAGCGGGCATAAAACTCCCTGTAAAGAACGTACACACATATATCTCTACTTCAAATTTCGAATATTTTTTCCATGAGGACCCATTTCTCCCCAGGCTTGGCCTGCGGCGTGGGCTTCTGGAACTTCCACATCAACTTCTCCCATGCCTCGATCTTAGGATTCGCCCGGTCACTCGCGGCCTTGGCCTCGAAAGAAAAATCGTCCTCTGTGCGCAGGACCATCACCATGCGAGTGCCTAGAAGATATATTTCCTCGCTGAGAATGCCCTGTTCCTTGATGCTGGCTACAACCTCCGGCCAGATGATCTCCGGCTCGTGATAGCGCTTGTATTCTGCGATCAGTTCGGGATCGTCGTGGAGATCGAGGGCCAGACAGTAGGTCTTCATAAATACTCTTTCAACACCCTTCCGCTAAAAAGCTGCATCCGGTTTGGTTGTCGAATGCGACAAAGCTACTCCGATAGAACCATTTCTTCGCAATCGCGGAAGTAGCGAATGCTGTTCGATACCAGAGCGTCCAGTTTTGTTTTGTTCGGCCGGCCGTACATGGCCGGATAGGGATCGCCGCCCGGGCCGAGCGGTTCGAATGTGACGAAGCGCCCTTCGCGGTTGTGCCCGATCACATAGAGCGCGCGGATGATGGTAGCCACGTCCATTGCGCCTTCGCCCAGCGCGGAGCGGTTGCTATCCGCGAAGTGCAGGTTGACCAGCATCTCGCCGGCGTCGAGCAGCGCCTCGCCAATGTGGCTCTCTTCGGATTGCATGTGATAAATATCGCCATTGATGGAGGTGATGCCGGGGTTATTCACCTCGCGAATGTAACGTTTCGCATCGGCAATGGTGTGAACGAGACTTACCTCGGCGGCGCGGATGGGTTCGATCGCCCCTTTGACGCCATGCTGCGTGAACCAATCCGCGCACTGGCTCAGGGTCTCGGCGGAACGGTCCTCTTCCACATCGTCATAGGCCTTGGGACGACCGACAGCGCCGGGAACCACCAGCATGTAATGGCCGCCGACCTGTTGCGTAAAAGGAAGCTCCCTTCGGATGTAGTCGATGGCCGCCTGCCGACAAACGGCGCGGTTGCTGGCGAGATCGTTGTCGGCCGAAAACATGCCGCAGACACCGGAGACACGAATGCCGTGATCGCCAAGAATTTTCAGCGTCTCGTCTACTTTGTATCCTAGGTCCGGGCCGTAATGATTTCCGTGTAGCTCGATGAACGACATCTTTGATTGTTCCAGCCGTTTGGCGGAATCGGCCAGGCTCTCTCTGCCGAAGCCCCAGTTGCTCCAGGAAAGATTCATGCGATTCTTGAGCTTTGCAGGGGACTTCTTCTTCAGCTCTTGAAACTGCTCTCTGATTTTTTCGTTTTTGGCTTCGAAGTGTTGGTGACGCATGGCCGTGCTCCTTTCAATCGAACGAGTCATATGGTGCTGCCCGGATAAAGTTGAATGAATGCCGGATTCAAGACACGACTCCGAAGCCGGACCATGCATCGCAGTCGCGAATCGATTAACCACGCATATGATCGCCTACTTCCGGCATATCGTCGTGGATGTCCGGGCCAAAGTAGCGGAGCGTCACCAGAGGATCGGTCTCGGAGTAGTTCTCGATGGTAACGCCACCCTTCGCCGCTTCCGCGGAGATAAAGACCTCATCCTGCGTCATCTGGCCGAAGCGGATCAAGCTGGGACAATCGATCTTCAACGCTCCGATTTTTCCATGGCCTTGCGTGACGATCAGACCGGAGGCGCCTTTATCATGGAGGATGCAGCGCGCTCCAGGTTGCACGGTCAATTCTCTGGCGCTGAACTTCTGCTCGCCGGCGAAGGTTCCATAGACGACCCACCTGTCGACGTACCCCTCGCCTTCGGCGGCGGCGATGGGTTCAATGTAGTGCTTGTTCTTGAAGTTGGTGTCGTTGTTGCGCTCCCAGTCCAGAAGATCCACGATGAAGTCCAGATCGTCGTGTTTGTCTTCCGGGACATCCTGCAACAGCAGTTCGTGTTTCACCTGGCGGCCATCGACCATCGACTGAAACATGGAAAGAACATCGCTGCCCCACTGCGGCTCATAGGTCAGCAGGGAACCGGGCGCATGCAGCACGCGGGTCGGGACCATCCATCCGGTACCGGGTTGCAGACGATAGGCCTTGGCGAAGTTCAGAATGTTGTTGTCGCCGTTGTTCCAGCGCGCCAGACAATCGCGGATGTCCGCTTTCTTGGTGCCGGGCTCGAGTCCGAAGTAGGTGTGAGGAAAGTTTCCAAAAGTAGCGTTGAGTTGCGGCGGGAAGTAGTAGCCCTCGGGTTTGCCTTCGCGGCCCACCAGCTTGGCCTGCTCTTCGCTCTGGTGAAGGTGATGCGGAATGGGGCCAAGATTGTCGAAGAACTTGCTGTACACCGGCCAGCGATGGTACTTCTCCCACAAGTTTTTTCCAACCAGGCGCGCGCCCTCGGATTCAACCGCCTCTTTCAGAGTGAACCGGCCGCCTTCCGATTCTACAAAGCTTAGACCCTCGTCCGGCGTGCGATTCTCGTTCATTGCCATTGTGGTGGAAGCGATCCATCGCTCATCGATGCCTCCACGGTCGGCGCCATAGGCGTACAGGTCCCGGGAATCGAGCTTGAGCCTTCTTCCAGGGACAAGATACGACCTGGGAACCCAGGTTGGAGCGAGACGTAGGATCCCTTCTCCCGCCTCGAGGGCCTGGTGAACCACCTGGTTGACGGACGTTCCAACACTCATGTGCATCTCCGTTATCCGATGAAAATTCTTGAACTGTTTGGGCTTGATTCCGCGCGTCTGGCAAAGTCAAGAGATCGGTATCTTGTATGAATCATCACGGTACAGGGATGAAGTTCTTCTGTCAATATGGTTTATCATTCGATGGCAGGTTCGTGATACAGGGAAGATTTTTGCCCAGAGTTTCTGTTCAAGACCATGCGTTTCAAGAGCAAATCCTGAAAACCCCATATTTTTTTATTGCCGCGCATTTTATTCTTGACACCTGCCGAGGGCGGCGGGTACATTTTCGACCATGTCGAGAGATCGGTCTCCCAGGATTGTTTTCTCACGAAGCCCCATTGCATCTGCATGCCCATAATGTGAGGACACATGAGCAAAAGAAGTGAACTCGAACCGATCTCGCCGGGAAGTATTGTTCCCTCGATCTTTTTAGCAACCCGACGGAAGCGAGTAAGACCTGCCGCCGGCAGTCTGGTTTGCGTCCTTGCGGTCCTTTGCTTTGCAATGGTTCCCGGCAAAGCAAAGGCGCAGCAGTGGAAATCCGGCCAGGGCTCTCCGGTGCACGATTCGGACCGCCTGATTCCGTTGAGCGGCAAGAGTGTCTCGATCGAAGACGAGGATGTTCGTCTGTCGTTCGATCGAGCCTCCGGAGCGTTGATCGAGTTTCTCTCGAAAAAAACCGGCTGGAAGCTCCAGGCGAAACCCGAGCTGGCGGAGTCCTTTTGTCTTTTCGCGCCAACAGCGGACCGTTCTTACAATCCCGTTCTCGGCGCGCGCAACATGGCGGCCTCAGTAACGAAATCGTCGGATGGCCGCAGCCTGACCATCGTTTGGCGTAATCTTGAGAGTGAATACACCGGCAGGTTGGACATTGAGCTGACGGGCAAGGTTACGCTCCAGGGTGACAAGGCCTCGTTCAACATGGAGGTCGTCAACCACTCCAAATACACAGTCGCGACGGTCGAATGGCCGGTCATTGGAGATCTCTCCACGCCGTCGGCCTCCGATTCCCTGAAACGGCTCGGTTTTGGCTATGGAACTGGAAATGAGACGGATCTTTCCCCGCGTTTCAACAACGACCATGGCTACTATGGCACCAACTATCCCATGCAACTGGCGGAGGGCCGCTATTCCATTGTCCTGGCGAAGTCTCAGGGACTTTATATAGGCACGCACGATACAACTTCCAAAGAGATCACGCGCTATCTCTACGAGTTGAAGCCGGGTTACGGCGACTCCTTCGATGGCCATATACCGCTGGAGACGAGGATCAGTGGACATCCTGTGCGGATTTCCGCCGGGGTGGAACACTATCCATTCGCTGCGCCCAGTGAAAGCTTTCGATTGTCTACCATCGTCCTCAGCCCGTTTCAGGGGGATTGGCATCACGGCGTCGATGTCTATCGCAAGTGGCATGATACCTGGTTCCGTCGTCCGATCACTCCAGCCTGGGCGCAAGGTGTGCATTCATGGCAGCAAATCCAGATCAACTCCGCCGAAGACGATCTGCGCACGCAGTACAGCGACCTGCCGCGGCGCGCGGAAGAGGCGGCGAAAAATGGAATCAGCGCGATTCAACTTGTGGGATGGAACCATGGCGGCCAGGACCGCGGCAATCCTTCGCACGACACCGACCCTCGCTTGGGAAGTTATCAGGACCTGAAAGATGCAATCGCCAAAATTGAGAAGATGGGCGTGCATGTCATTCTTTTCAATAAGTACACCTGGGCCGACACCAGCACTCCCCAGTACAAGTCGGAGTTGCATAAGCACATGGCGGTGGACCCTAACGGCGTAACGTACATCTATCACGGCTACGAGTATCAAACACCGGAGCAGCTTGCCGACATCAATACGCGCCGGCTGGCCGTCGCCTGCCTGAATGACAAGTACTGGCTCGATCTCTCAGCAACGGAATTCAAGAAGAGCATCGACCTAGGCGCCAGTGGAATTCTGTATGACGAGGTCCAGCACCACGGCGGCGCGAACTATTGTTTTTCACCGAATCATGGACATCGCGTGCCTACGACATTGTGGTCGGGAGACGCAAAGCTGGGCAGCATGTTTCGCGGGATTGTCCGTGACAGTGTAGGAGAAAATAACTTCCTGATGTCGGGCGAAGCGGCCTACGATCTGGAGACGCTCAATTACTCGCTGATCTACTTTCGCATTTCGCCGGGACATATTCCGCTGGAACGCTATGGAGATCCTTCGCTGCCCATCATGATCGCCGTTACTGGGTTCAATGACCGTGGGATGATCAACGAGGCGTTGCGCTATCGCTACATCCTGAGCTACGAGCCCTTCAACTTCAAAGGGAATCTTGACGATTTTCCGCTGACACTGGCCTATGGAAAAAAGATGGATGCGCTGCGCAAGCAGTATCACGAATACCTGTGGGATGCGGAGTTCCGCGACAATCAGGATGCGGCCGTGACGGTGGCCGGCAAGAGCTATGCCGAATACTCCGTTTTCCGGCGGGCGAACGGCAAGCGCGCGGTCGTTGTTGTGAATACGACGAAGGCGCCGCTCGCCGCGCACATCGTTCTTCCACACGGAAGCGGTCGTCTGGTCTGGGTAAGTCCCGAGGCTCCGAAGTCGCACGCTTCCACGGGAATCGTACAGGTGCCTGTAGGGTCCGCCGTTGTGGTGATGGAGCGTTAAACTGAGTGATTATCCTTCGACAAAACTGGAGGGTTTTCCTGTCAATTTTGGAGGATGATTATGGCTCCCAATGTGGAATGTCAACATGAATCATTAAGCAAAGAGAAAGCGAAAGGATGATGCTGCGCTCCATCCTCCAATCGGGATACACAGACCGTTTCGCCGGTAGGCAGCTTCATCCCAGCGCGAGATTCGGATATTGATTGCGAAGCGGTAGAAGGGCTAAGAACCCCAATTCGAAGGAGAGTCTTCGTGAAGAGATCAATCGCTTTACTTTGCATGGCCTTCTTTGTATTTGTCCATTCCAGCCGCGCACAGACGAATACCGCCTCTGTCGCTGGGGAAGTGACGGATGCCCAGGGAGCGGCGGTGGCCGGTGTCGCCGTTACGGCAACCGAGAACGCCACCGGAGTGAAGTTTCCGGGAAAGACGAACAGCGACGGTTATTACTCCTTGACCAATCTTCCCATCGGGAGCTACTCGGTAGAGGTCGAGGCTCCGGGCTTTGTGCGATATGTGCGAAATGCGGTCACGCTCACGACAAGCCAGTCCCTGGAACTGAACATCCCGCTGACGGTCGGCGCGGTTTCGCAATCCGTCGAAGTTACTTCCGGGTCGCCGCTGGTACAGGCGCGCACCTCCGGTGTCAACCAGCTGATCGAATCCAAGAGTGTCTCCGATCTTCCTCTCGGAAACCGCCGGACCATGAACATCGTCCAGACCCTCGGCGCGGCCGTCTTTGTCTCCGATGCACCCAATAGCCAGCCGGTCTATTCCCTGGCGGGAGGTCGGCTCCAGAGTCAGATGACATTCCTCGATGGCGCCCTGAGCCAGAACCTCCGTTTAGGCGCGGGGCAGCAAAGTATCGATCCCCCCGTGGACACGATTCAGGAGATTGAGGTCATGTCCACGAATTATCCTGCGCAGTACGGGGCGAACGCGGGTGGGGTTGTCATTGAAACCACGAAATCCGGCACAAATCTTCTTCATGGCAGTCTTTATGAATTTCTAAGGAATGACGCCGCGGACGCTCCTGGATACTTCGCGCCTCTTCTTCCCAACGGAAAAAAACTGAAGCCGGAACTCAGATACTCCGTCTTCGGAGGAACGCTGGGCGGCGCGATCAAGCACGACAAGACGTTTTTCTTTGTCGGCTATGAAGGGCAGCGCAGGAACTCCGGCTCCACCACGACTCTTACCGTTCCCACGGTAGCGGAGCGGAGCGGGGACTTCTCCGCGTTGCTCGGAACCACTGCCCTGGGCGTGAATCCTTGCGATGGGTCGAAGATCTACGCCGGTCAAATCTTCGATCCATCCACAACGCGCGTCGTGGGGAAAACGACCTGCCGCACGGCTTTCCCCGGCAATAAGATATCTTCCGCGAGCATGGACGCCGTAGGGGCCAAAGTGATCCCCTACTTTCCTCTTCCGAACCAGGCCGGCAACGCCGCCGGCGCCAACAATTTTAGTGGAAACGCCGTCAGCTTTCTGACCGGCGACTTTGTCCTTGCGAAGATCGACCACGTCCTGACCTCCAAGGACCATCTCACCGGCCGTTACATGTTTTACCGCGCCAATACCACGGATTCAACGGTCTATCCGCTATCGGGCGGAGGGGACCCCATCAACTTTCTCTACCCTCACACCAACCTTTGGTATGCATCGTGGACGCGCGTGATCAGCTCGAACAAGGTCAACAACTTTGGGTTCGCCTATTATCAACGCGTCGCCAATCAATTCACTCCAACTTTCAACAAAAATTATCCGCAGAAGATCGGGCTGACGGGCGTCCCGCAAACCGCCTTTCCTCAGTTTGTAGTCGCGGGTTTCAGCAATCTGGGATCGGGCTCGCAGGGGGCGAGCACGTTCGGCCAGGTGTCCCTGGCAGGTCCGCTCCGGCAGTTGCAATATCTGGACGACTTCTCCTGGAGTCTGGGGCGGCACGATATCAAATTCGGTGGCGAAGTTCGGTCGGCGCGATTCGTCAATTTGAGCCAACCGAATGCATCCGGCGCCTTTACCTTTCCTACCCAGCCGACCGGGCTGCCGGGTTATACAACCACCGGTAACGGGCTCGCTTCCCTGCAGGTGGGCTTTCCAACGGCGTTTCTCTTAACGGCGCAAGAACTTGTTGACCGCAGAAGCACCTATTTCGCCGGATATATTCAGGACGACTGGGCCGCAATGCCGCAGCTCATCTTGAACCTGGGATTGCGATATGAGGTGGACACGCCGATGTATGATGCGAACAATCGGCTGAATGGCTTTGATTCCACGCAGATCAATCCGGTCTCCGGAACGCCCGGCGTCGTGAAATTCGCCGGGGTCAATGGCTATCCGGTGCATGCGTGGGTGAACGACCTGAATAATTTTGCTCCGCGAGTGGGTTTTGCGCTGAAACCTTTCAATTCGGAATCCACCGTGGTCCGTGGCGGCTTTGGCGTCTACTTCGGGCCGCCGCTGGACAATACCACGCAGAGCTCGGCCGCCCTCGGATTTACCCTGCAGGCCGCCCTCAACAGTCCGGATAATGGAATCACAGCGCCCTTTTATCTGAGAAATGGGGTGCCGGTCTCACCCATCCCGCCGGTGTTGAACGATTCCTTCGGGGCCGTTCCGGTTGGAAAGAATCCAAACACCGCCGTCAGCTATTTCGACCGGAACAGGAAAAATGAATACAGCTACCAGTTCAACCTGACGGTCGAACATCAATTCGGTTCTTCGACGGTCGTTCAATTGAGTGGAATCGGGAACCTGGGTCGCAAGCTTTCCGGTCTCCCCGAGAACATCAACCAGATTTCCCCATCCATCCTCGGTCCTCTGCATCAGTCCCAGGCAGACCGGCCATTTCCGCAGTTCAGCCAGGTCACCATCATCTCTCCGACCAACGGCACCAGCGCGTACGAGGCTGTGGTGGCGCGTTTCGAACGGCGGTTTTCCCGAGGGCTCAATCTGGTGAGCACGTACACACAATCCAAATGGCTGAGTGACACCAACGACTTCTGGTCTGATCCTGCTCCCTACTCCAACTACTACAATCGGCGGGCGGATTACGGTCCAGTCGAGAACGATATCGAGAAGCGGTTCACCTTCAACGCGGTTTACGAGTTGCCATTCGGTCGGGGGCGGGAATGGCTGAACAAAGGCGTGCTGGGAGCGGTTATTGGCGGTTGGTCTGTTGGAAATATCACGACCGTGCAATCCGGCGGAGCGCTGACCCCTACTACGAACACGAACAATACCAACGCTTTCTCTTCCGGACCGCAGCGTCCGAATGTGGCTGGCAACGCGAATCTGTCCAGAGGACAGCGATCGATCTCCCGCTGGTTCGCAACCAATCTATTCTCGCAACCCGCGACATTTACCTTCGGCAATGCAGGCAGAGGCAGTCTTCGAACACCCGGTTATGTCGACCTGGATTTCTCGCTCCTTCGCACCATACAGATCAAAGAACGGTTGAACCTTCAACTGCGCGCGGACGGCTTCAATGCCCTGAACCACACCAACCTCGGTACTCCAGGCACCGTATTCGGAACCCCGAATTTCGGAGTCATTGGCTCAATCCGGGGGGATTCTCAACGTGAATTGGACGTCAGCGCCAGAATCGTGTTCTAACCTGATAGGTCCTTTTGCCAGGGCCGGCACGCTCGAATTTCCGGTGTGAAGCGAGATGCGCCTGTGCTTACGAGATGGCACGGACCCGAACACGACAACGTTGGACCTAATACTTGAGCGGATTCATAGCTACGCATTAAAGGGAAGATACGAGGGCGAGCGCTTGATCGCCTGTCATTGTCACCTTGATCGTAACGGTCTTTTCCTGCACATCGGCTCTTAAATATCCGACGCCCAATTCACTGAGGCGTGAAGATCATCCACCTGCTCGAACGCTTTGTCGTTCGTTACAAGAACGGCACCGGTTGTCACTGCATGGGCGGCGATCATCATATCCATGTTTCCGAGTGACATTCCGGAGGCCTCCAGCTTCGCACGCAAGATACCGTATGCCTGGGCCTCGTCTCGGCCCCAAGGCAAGATGCGGATGCCGGCGAGAAAGCCGTCCATCAACACTTTCAGGGCGGTGGCTTCGGGCCTCTTGGCGAGGCCGTACCGGATTTCAGCCTCGGTGATCGCGGAGATACAGCCGATCTCGTCGTCTTTCAATCCAAGCAACCGGGTTCGGGCGGCAGAGGACCGGCTTCGGACAATATAGCTGACCATGTTGGTGTCAAGCATGTAGAGGAAAGTCATATCTCAGAGCGGTCCTGGGGTGGACCTTGCGCCCTGTCAGATGGGGTGAGAAAGTCGTCTGGAACGCCCAATTTATCGAGCGCGGCAAAGATATCCGCCAAACTGCCCGGACCTTGTGAAAGAATCAGGTCGCCGTTTTTCGGATCGCGCCGTATGTAAACTTCGTTGCTGGAGAAGCGGAACTCCGCCGGGATACGAACGGCCTGACTCCTTCCGCTCATAAAGACTTTGGCTTTTTCAAGTTGTGCCATCACATTCCCTCTGCTATATAACATGCTATATAGCAGAGGGAATGTCAAGCATATATCAGGCCAAGCCAGATCGCTCCATGAGAGAAGTTGATTGAGGCGGTGAGGGCCGTGGCTACGCACGGCCCTCTGCTGTCTGGAGTGCGCGGTTGTGACGGAGTATTGCTATTGGACCTGATCGCTTGCGGTAATGGTGCTTACCGCGGCGCCATTATTTGCGGAGATTACAATGTTGACGGCGAAGCGGGCATCATCGAAGCAGCGGGAGAAGTCGATGGGAACCCATACCGATGCGTTCGAGGATGGTGCGATGTGGCCTATGTCGATCGGCAAAGGCCGCTCGATGCGAGGCGTGCATGCGTAATCGCCCGCGGTCTGGCTAAGAGCGAAGCTATTGACGCGCACTCGCCGCGCCGCGCCGGCTCCGGTGTTGGTCAGGGTCAGTTTCCAGATACGTTCACCCTCTCTGCCGCGCTTGCGTGTGATCTCTCCGGTCAGGTCGGGGGAAGCTACTGGCGGAGCGATCACGATGCGATCGAGACCGGGCGCGTATCCGGTCGGATTGCCAATTTGGATCGTGTTCGTGCCCGCGTTGAGCTGGACCGGGAGGACGATGGGAACAGGATCGTTAAAGCTGCTGCCGTTCAGGTCGAGCTCAATGGGAGTGCCACCATTGATGGTGACAAAGTAAGAGCGCGGGCCGCTGGTGGCGTAGTCGATCTCAAGCTGGTAGGTCCCAGCCGTGGGAACGTTGACGTTGGAGAAGGTGACGTTGTCATTGGCGGCTCCGCCGATGTAGCCCGCCTCCGCGAGGCCTGAAAAATAATTGTTGTAGACCGGCTTCACCGTGCCGCTGAGCGTGGCTACCTCCGCCTCGTACGTAGACGCGGATGGCAGAGGGGCATTTCCGTTGCCGCTGATCACGATGCGGTCGAGATCCGGCGCATAGCTGGTGGGATTGCCGAACTGGATGGAGTTGACGCCCGCTTGCAGCCGCACGGGAACTGTTGTGCTGGAGGGCAGAAAAAAGCTTCCTCCACCGGAGTTGAGCGTCTGGAAGGGACCTCCATTGACGCTGTAAAGAAAGGACCGCAGCCCCTCCGTCATGGAGTCGACTTGCATCAGGTAGACGCCGTCTTTTGGTACCTGGACGTTGTTGAAGGTTACGGTATTGTTGGCGCCGAGGCTCAGGCCGCCCACCTTGGCTCCGCCGGAGCAGTGGACGCAACTGGCGATCACGGCAGTCCCGTTGAGCGTGGCTGATTCCGCCTCATAGCTGGCGGAGGGAGACGGACGGGCGTGGCCGCGCGCGGTTACCTTCAGCAGGCGCGATCCGTGGCCCATAAGCACGGTCGAAAACCCATGCGGAAACGGGCCGAGATCGATGTGATTCCATAGGTCGCGGACCTGGGGCGCATCGCTGAAGCCAAGGATATTCCAGGGTAGCGTGACGGCGGACGCGGTTGCGTTCATGTTGAAGAGCGCGACGTAGTAGGTTCCATTTCCCAGGTCGGTGACCCATACGGGTAAATCGCCGCCCAGGACCTGCTTCGCCGGTATTCCGGACTGGTTGACGGCGAGGACTTCGTCATTGGTGGCGAGCTGCTTGCCGGTATCGTCGATTTTGGTCAGGTCGCCGCCGAGATACATGGGCGCATTGCCCATGGCCCAGAGAGTGACGGCGGATTGCTTTTCCTCATCAGAAAGGCCATCGAGAGTGCCATCGCCGATATCGAGCGTGTCCAGATCGTTCCATCCCAGGGCGGGGCTGGCGGCGTTCTCCCAGCCGGGCAGGTCGCGAAATCGCGCGTAGATTCGAGGCCAGTTGGTCAGCGTGGCGCAGCGGCCTTCACATTCGATGTCCTCATCGATGCGCCGGGCATTGGCGTACTGCTGCCAGACACTCAGGTAGTCCTCGTCAAGCGCCCAGGAAATCGTAAGCCACATGGGGCGGCCGCTCTGCGCGATCGCTTTCGACCATGCTGCCACGTCGGGCCGGTTGTCGACTACGAGATTGTCGAGATCGGAGCCGGGCGTCACGCCGTCGAGCTTGATGAAATCGAAGCCCCACGAGGCGAACAGGGCGACGACGGAGTTCATGTACTCCTGCGCGCCGGGCTTGGTGAAGTCGATCTTGTAATGGTAGGGCGAGGTGGTGCCCCGGCGGCCGAAGGCGTTGCCTGCGGTGTAGGGCACGACGAGGATGTCCTGAATATGGTACGGCGTCCCCAGAATCGGTGAGTTCGCGACCACAGCCGGTTGCTCGACACCGGGAATCCAGTAGATGCCGGCCTTTTGGCCGTTCTGATGAATGTGATCGACCAGGGCTGCAATATCAGGAAAGGTCGTCGAGTTTGGGATGGGCCGACCGTTCGCGTCGAAGCTGCCCTGCCAGCCTGAGTCGATATTGATGTAGTTGAATCCGTGCGCCTCGAGCCCGGAGGAGGCCAGTGCATCGGATTGCGCGGAGACATTGGCCTGGGTCAGGAACTTGGAGTTAATGGTTTGCTCGCTGAAGGTGCTCCAGCCGAGGTAGGGTTTTTGGCCAACTCCATTCACCTGCGCGTTTGCCCATGACGGCAAAACAAGCCAGCTGCCTGCGGCCAGGGAGAAAAGGAGCAGGAACTGGAAAGCAGGTCTGCCGGATAAGCGCTGGCGCAGGGAGGATAGGGACTTGTCTGCGCGCGGTCTTATAACGCTGTGATGGAATGCAGGGATGGTCATGGCACGGGCCTCCGTATTGGGAGAGCTGTATCCGTCATCCGGTTCGTGAACGGGGGTTGTAAGCGGGAACGTTCACGAACCAAGAGTAAGACATGCTCCAGGCAGAGCGAATCTTATAATTGCTTCTTTCCAGTTGTCAAGGAACAAGAGAAGGAGGGGAAAGGTATTGCCAAATCTGTCTCGGGCACGGTAACGTAAACGCCAAGATGTCCTCTTCAAGGTCCGTTATGCAGCCCGAAACAGCAGAATCTCGAACCCTTGAACCGGCCGGCGCCAATTGGCACGGACTGCGTTTACCGCCGGCGCCCGTCAGCGAAGTTGGCTCCGTAAAGGCCTGGCAGGAGCCGGTTGTCCTGAAGACGTACCTGCCAGCCGAGCCCGACCCTAATCCATTGTTCCTGGAAAAGCGTGTCTACCAGGGCAGCAGCGGCAAGGTGTATCCGCTTCCCGTCATTGACCGCGTGGCCACGACGCCGTGCCAGCACGCATGGCAGGCCGTGCACATAGAGAACGAATACCTGCGCGTCATGATCCTGCCGGAGATCGGCGGCCGCATCCATGTCGCCTGCGACAAAGTCAACGGCTACGACTTCTTCTACCGCCAGAACGTGATCAAGCCTGCACTGGTGGGCCTGGCGGGTCCGTGGATCTCTGGAGGCGTCGAGTTCAACTGGCCCCAGCATCACCGCCCGGCGACCTTTATGCCGGTCGAAATCGCCATCGAGCGTGAGGAGGACGGAGCGGTGACTGTCTGGTGCAGCGACCATGACCCCATGGCGCGCATGAAGGGCATGCATGGGGTGTGCCTGCGTCCAGGCTGCGCCTATCTAGAACTGAAAGTCCGCCTGTACAACCGCACCTGTGACACGCAGACCTTTCTCTGGTGGGCCAACGTTGCCACCCGCGTGCACGAGCAGTACCAGTCTTTTTTCCCCAAGGACGTGCGCTTTGTCGCCGATCATGCCAAGCGGGCGATCACCGAGTTTCCGCAAAGCCTGGGCACCTATTACGGTATTCCCTACGGTGAACGCGCGCGCGCCGGTGTGCCGCCGGAAGAGATGCCTCGCTGCTTTGTGCCCGATGGCTCCTACCCTGCGAACGATCTCAGCTGGTATGCCAATATCCCGGTGCCGACCAGCTACATGATCGCCAATTCCCATCAGGATTTTCTTGGCGGCTACGATCATGCTGCCCAGGCCGGCATGGTACACGTGGCCGACCACCACATCGCGCCCGGCAAGAAGCAGTGGACCTGGGGCAACCAGGAGTTTGGGTATGCCTGGGACCGCAGCCTGACCGATACGGACGGGCCCTATGTGGAGTTGATGGCCGGCGTGTACACGGACAATCAGCCGGACTTTTCCTTTCTGGCGCCGGGCGAGACCAAGAGCTTCAGCCAGTACTGGTACCCCATTCGCGAGATCGGAGTGCCCGAAATTGCGAACCTGCACGCCGCGCTGCGCGTGGTCCGCGAGGGGGATATAGCGCAACTCCACCTGCTGGTGACCCACGCGCTGGAAGACGCAACCATACGACTGACCGCTGGAGCAGGACACATCGCCCTCTGGCGCGGTGCCCTGCGTCCGGAAGAACCGCTGCATACCGGCCTGCCTCTGCCCGCAGGCGAACAGACCTGGATGATGGAACTGGAGGCAGCGGGCGAGGTGCTCCTGCGCCATGCGCCTGCCGAAATGACGCCGGCACCGGCACCCGAGGCAGCCACCGAACCGGCAGCACCCGAGCACATGGCGTCCGTTGACGAGCTATATCTGACCGGTCTTCATCTGGAGCAGTACCGTCATGCCACGCGTTCCCCGGAACCCTATTGGCGCGAAATTTTACGCCGCGATTCCGGCGACAGTCGGGCCAACAACGCGCTGGGCCGGATGCATCTGCGCCGGGGCGAATTCGCGCTGGCCGAGAGTTATCTACGCACCGCGATCGCGCGACTTACCTTGCGAAACCCCAACCCATACGACAGCGAGGCGTACTACAACCTGGGACTGGCGCTCCTGTTTCAGGACCGTACTGGAGAAGCCTACGATGCCTTCTATAAGGCCATCTGGTCAGCGGCATGGCGCGGCCCGGGCTTTCACCGTTTAGCGGAGCTGAACCTGCAGCATGGCCGTCTGAAGGAAGCTTTGGAACACCTGGATCGCTCCCTGCGCGCGGATGCTGACAATCTGAATGCGATGAATCTGCGCGTGGTCGTGCTGCGTCGGCTTGGTCTTTTCGATCAAGCCGAGTCCGCTCTGGCGACGGCGCGCGCGTTGGACCCCCTGGATATCTGGAGCCGCTTTCTAACAAACGGGGTTCCACCCGCGGATGCGGGACAGCGGCTGGACCTGGCCTATGACTGCATGCGAGCCGGCTTGCTCACCGACGCAGAGAGCGCGGTTGGTTCCGCAACCGGCGCCATGGAGTTGTATACACTGGCCTACATCCACGCCTTGCGTGGCGAGATTGCACAAAATCGTGAGGCTGCACAACGGGCTGCCGCCGCTGATCCCACCTACGTTTTCCCCAGCAGGCTGGAGGAGCAATGCGTGCTGGAAGCGGCCATCGCCGCAAACCCTGCGGATGCTCGCGCGCCCTATTACCTGGGCAACCTGCTCTATGATCGCCGCCGTCATTTAGAGGCCATCGCGCAGTGGGAGCGCGCCGCTGCGCTCGATCCGGACTTCCCGACCGTGTGGCGCAATCTTGGCATTGTCTATTACAACGTGGAACGCGATGAGCAGCGCGCCCGCGAAGCCTATCGCCGCGCCCGCGCTGCCGCGCCCGTCGATGCGCGCATCCTCTATGAACAGGACCAGCTCCGCAAGCGCATGGGCGACGATCCGGCAGAACGGCTGGCGGCACTCGAAGCCAATCGCGATCTGGTCGTCATGCGCGACAATTTTTCGCTCGAACTGGCTGCCCTGTACAACCAGGTGGGCCGCCCTGCCGACGCGCTCGCGCTGCTATTGTCGCGCAGCTTCCAGCCCTGGGAGGGCGGCGAGGGACTGGTGTTGGGAGAATTTGTGCGGGCCCATCTGCTGCTGGGCCGCGCCGCGCTGGCGACCGGGCAGGCACGCGCCGCCATTGCTCACTTCGAGGCCACACTCCATCCGCCCGAAAGCCTGAGCGAGACCTGGCACCTGCTCATGAACCGGAGCCATGTCGAATTCTGGCTGGGCGAAGCGTGGGCAGCCGCGGGTGACCCGGCAGAGGCCCGGCAGCACTGGGAGCGCGCGGCAAGGCAACGCGGCGACTTCCAGCAGATGCAGCTGCGCTCCGTTTCGGAAATGACCTATTGGAGCGCGATGGCGCTGCATCGGCTCGGCCGGGAAGAGGAGGCGACGACAGTATTTCAGCAGATCCTGGAGTATGCGGCGGCGCTGGATGAGGAGACGCCAAAGATCGACTATTTCGCTACCTCGCTGCCGTTGATGCTGCTCTTTGAAGAAGACCTGGGCAAGCGGCAGCATATTACCGCCATGTTTCTCCGGGCCCAGGCCCTGCTGGGACTGGGCCGCATAGCAGAGGCTGAGGCGGCGCTCGATCAGGTGCGCGCGTTCGATCGCGCCCACGCGGGAGCTAGAGACCTGCTTGCACGGGAGGCGGTCGGATAACTATGCAAGGCCCTCCCGTACTGCCCGGCACATCCCGGACGGCACATCCGGCGCCAGCTACCGCATACGTGTGGGGCATCGCGCTGGCGGCTGCCCTGGGCGGCCTGCTCTTCGGTTATGACTGGGTAGTCATCGGCGGCGGGCGCGAGTTCTTCGAGGTCTACTTCCACCTGACCACAGCGGCCTCGGTCGGCTGGGCCAACAGCTGCGCGCTGGTTGGCTGCTTTGCCGGATCGCTGGTGGCCGGAGCATTCGGCAACCGTTATGGCCGCAAACCGGTGCTGCTTGTTTCCGCCGTGTTGTTTGCCTTCTCCTCTATCCTTACAGGCTGGGCATTCTCATTCGCGACCTTTATCGTATGGCGCATTGCCGGCGGCGTGGCCATCGGACTCAGCTCCAGCATTTCTCCGATGTACATTGCCGAGGTCAGTCCGGCAGCGCACCGCGGACGGCTGGTGAGCCTCAATCAATTTGCGATTGTGATCGGCATCCTGCTGGCGCAGGTGGTCAACTGGCGGATCGCCGCCGCCATTCCGCCGCATATTTCAGCGGCGGCGCTGCTGGCTTCGTGGAATGTGCAGCGCGGCTGGCGCTGGATGTTCACCGCCGTGGCCGTACCCGCGGCGGTTTTTCTGTTCGCCTCGTTAGGCATACCCGAAAGCCCGCGCTGGCTGCTCGCCAGGGGTCGAGAGCAGCAGGCCAGGGACGTGCTCCGCAGGGTAGGCGGCAGCCTGGCGTACGCCAACGCGGAAACAACCGCCATTCTGCGTGCGCTGCACGACGAAGAGGATCGGACCACGAGCTGGCGCGGCCTGTGGCAGCCTGGCGTGCGCGGGGTGCTGCTGATCGCCATTGCACTGGCGGTGCTGCAGCAGTGGAGCGGGATCAACATCCTTTTCAATTATGCGGAGGAGGTCTATCGCGCGGCCGGCCTGGGCGCTAACCAGATATTTTTAGACATCGTTATCACGGGCGCCATCAATCTGCTGTTCACCTTGTTCGCCATGGCCATCGTGGACCGGCTGGGTCGTCGTCCCCTGATGCTATTTGGCTGTCTGGGCATCGGCGTGTCGCACCTGCTGGCGGGGCTAGCCTACCGCACCGGCCTGCATGGCACGCCTGTGCTGGTGCTCACGCTGTGCGCCATTGGATGCTATGCCATGACGCTGGCCCCGCTCACCTGGGTGCTGATTGCCGAGATCTTCCCCAACCGTCTGCGCTCGCTCGGCGTCTCCGCGGCGGTGTCCGCGCTGTGGATTGCCTCGTTTGCGCTCACGTATTCATTTCCCTTTATCAATCGCGCGTTTGGAAGCTCTGGGAGCTTCTTTACCTACTCCGCAATCTGCTTTGCCGGAGCGGTCTTCGTTTTTCTCTGGGTGCCGGAAACCAAGGGCCGCACTTTAGAAGAAATCGAAGCAAAAATCCTGCGAACGTGAGAGTTTGCCGGCACAATCACAAACGAGGCCCATTCTCCGTGTATTGTGCGAAGAGTGGGACAGAAAAATTTCTCCACTTAGCTCTCTTTGGTATATAATGCTGCTCCGAGGAGGCGAACATGGCGCGCCTCATTTCCCTTCTATTTCTGTCTACGTTCGCTATAACAAGCTGCAACAACAGCGGCTGCAATAACAGCGGCCCGCCACCCGCCGGTATCGCGGTCAGTGCTCAAACCCATGTCACCTATTATGAAAAGCAGGATTCGGCGAACGCTTGGTCTAGCGGCAACAACTGGTATTTGACCGTGCATGGCCAACATTACGGCCCCAACGCACAAGTCACAATCAAAAGCGGCATAGTACCGGGCAAAAGCGGTTTGTTCACCTTCGGTACAGCGACCACGGATTCGAACGGCTCGTTTACATTTTCAACGTCCGGTGGTTCGTTTACCTCCGACCGAAGCAATTGGAATGTCGATGTTCATGTCACAGCCCAACAGAACAACACTGGCTGGTTTGAAGTGGCTGAGGTCAACGGCGGTATCTTTGTCAATTGTCTTCCTACCATTTCCTCGCCGAATCAGCTCTCAGCATTTTCGGTGACCTTGCCGATTCCGCCATGGGCCCCCGGACAGAACTACAGTTGTCCGCAACTTCCACCCCAGTCCGGAGGCGGAGGTGGTGGGGGAGGAGGAGGCGGTGGGGGAGGAGGAGGCGGTGGGGGTCCATGCCCATCCGCGGGGGCTGCGGGCTGTGCGTGCAAAACCGGTGGCGTGTGCAACACCGGCCTGGTCTGCGCCTACGGATCAACTTGCATTGCTTGTGGCGGCTATGGTCAACCCTGTTGTTCCGGCAATACCTGTTCAAAAGGCCTCAGCTGCAAATATTCGCCGGCGCAGAACACCAATTCTTGTCTGCCCTAACGACGGACTGGTGGCCTGTCGCAGAGAAAACGTTAGCGGAAAGAAACCTAGCGAATTAACGAACCCACGTCTCAGAATCGAGACGTGGGGCACCCCGGTTTTTCAGCTCTGGTAACGAAAGTCTTTCGACAAGTCTTCGTCGCCGGGGTCAAAAGCGAAGAACCTCGCGCTTTTGACTCACACCCGTCACATCAATCCCTCTCCAAAACAAACAGCGCCGCCTGAAAATCTCCCCGCAACAGAACGTCAACGCCACGATGCATCCAATAGTCGCCGCTCGCGCGCTGCGGAGTGCGCGGGTCCAGCTTCCCATCGAGCGCATGAATGCTGTATTCGTGGTCTGGCTCAAGCCCCCGAAGGTAAAGGCGGGGATAGCTCTCGCCCTCCTGACTGGAGTGCAGGAAGGCGAAAACGGCCGTCTCTCGGCGGTCGCGCGATATTGATTCGGTGACTGAGTACTCGCTGCCGCCGAGCGGCGAGACAAGGCGATATAACGAGCCGTCCTGCACGGTAGCGCGCAGTTGTTTGTACTGCGCCACCATGGTCTTCGCGGTCGCCAAATCTTCTGGAGTCCACTTGTTCAGGTCGGCGCCAATGCCAAGGCTTCCCTGCATGGAGGAAAGGAAGCGGTACTCGAGCGACGTGGAGCGATGGTTCATCCAGTTGGGCGAGTCCGTTACCCAGGCCATCATCAGTCCCGGCGAATAGGCGTAGCTGAAACCGTTCTGGATGCGGAGTCGGTCGAAAGGGTCGGTGTTGTCCGAAGGCCATACCTCATCGGTGTAGCGCAGGATGCCGAGGTCCACCCGCGCGCCGCCGCCGGAGCAGGACTCGATCTCCACCTTCGGATGCTTCGCGCGCAGTTCGGCGAGAATGCCGTACAGGTTGCGCACGTATTTCACGTACACCTCCTTCTGCTCGGCGAGCGGCGCGGCTGGCCAGCCCGGCTCCGACCAATTACGGTTGTAGTCCCACTTGAGGAATGCGATGTCGTTGTCGGTCAGCAGTTTATCCAGAAAGTTGTACACGTAGGCGCGCACGTCCGGGCGCGCCAGGTTCAGCACCAATTGGTTCCTGCCTTCGGTGCGGGGACGCCCGGGAAAGTTGAGCACCCAATCAGGATGAGCGCGATAGAGGGTACTGTCCGGGTTCACCATCTCCGGCTCGACCCACAGGCCGAAGTCCATCCCCAGTGCGTGCACCTTGTCGATGAGCGGCTTCAGGCCGTGCGGGAACTTCTGCGGGTTCACATACCAGTCGCCCAGGCCGGCACGGTCATTCTTCCGCTGGCCGAACCAGCCGTCGTCCATCACAAAGCGCTCTACGCCGATGCTGGCGGCCTTCTCCGCCAGTGCTTCCTGGCCCGCTTCGTTCACGTTGAAGCCGGTCGCTTCCCAGGAGTTGTAAAGAACGGGCCGCAGCCGGCGATGCGGCGCCTCGGGAACAATGGAATCCAGTTCGAAACGGTGGAGCAGACGCGATGCCCCGCCAATGCCCGTGTCGGAATAGCCGCCATAGAATTTCGGCGTTTCCAGCGATTGACCCGGCTTGAGTTGGTAGGCGAAATCGAACGGCGTGAAGCCACCGGTTACGCGAACCCGGTGAGCCCAGCTCTGCTCGATGTCGATCTGCCAGGAGCCGCTCCAGCCCAGCGCGCCAAACCACACGCTGCCCACATCCTGATCCGGTTGGCTGCCGCGCTCGATGGCGAACCACGGATTAGCTTCATCGCCGGTAGAACCGCGCCGGCTTTCCAGCACAATCTTGCCTGGGTGCAGCGCCTGCTCCTGCAGGTTCCATTCGCCGGCCCAGTGGCCGGTCAGATAGCGCAACCGGTAGTCGCTGCTGCGCGGCAAGTTCCAGGTAGCGGCAAATGCCTGCTCGATGGTGAAAGGCTCCTTGGTGCGGTTCTCGATGCGGGCCGAGCGCGCCAGGATACCGGTTGCCGCATTTACCTGGTAGAGAAGATCCACGATCACGTTGCGTTCGATATCCTTGAGCGTGATCGTCAATGTGTTTCCTCGAATGGTGTGCGAAAGGTAGTGGAGCACCAGGTCGCGATTGCCATCCGGAAAAGTGATTTTCAGGTCGGGGACGACGTACAGGCCGCCGCCCCAGCCCACAAACTCCTGCGGCGTGGCGTTTGCCGGCAACTCGAAGGCGGAGCTGCCTCTATCTGAGCGCGGCGCGGGAAATGGGTCGCCGGGCTGGAGACGCTTGCCCCAGTAAAGGGCCTGCAACTCGCCTTTCTCATTTACGCCGAGCACGTAGGAGATATCTGCGGCATCAATGCGGAACGTGTGCGCCGCGGCGTCATAGCGGATTTTCGCAGGTGGGGCGGCGGATGTCTGAGCCGGAGATGGCAGCGCGATCGAGAACAGGGACACGCAGAAAGCTGCGCGAAAGAGCAGTGTGACTCGAGAAAACAGTGAAAAGTGGCATCGATATGCGCGGATGCGGGCGCAAAAAATAGGACATAGATCAGTTGTAGGACAGGGATCGCTCATAGAGTTCCTCCAAAAGTCTGGGCAGGGCTCGGCAGCTATGTTTACGTTAACGGAAACAACACTACACAGGCTTGAGTTTCACTGTCAAAATGTATCTGCATGTGTTTGCGCGTCGTGCGAGGGGAGACACAATCCTTTTAAAGACTGCTGCTCTCCGCAAGAGTACGTTTGCGCAGTATAGGGAAAAATGGACCTGAGCGGGAAAGCAGCAGGCATCCGCGAAATCGCGGATGCACTCGGAACCTCCATCGGCACCGTGGATCGCGCGCTTCATGACCGTGGCGGCGTGAGCGCCAGGACCAAAGCCCGGGTGCTGCGCATGGCCGAGCAACTCGGCTACAAACCCAACATTGCGGCCCGTTCGCTCAAGCTCAATCGCAAGCTCCGCATCGCCGCTGTGCTGCCGGGCGAGATCGCCTGTTTTTTCAACCCGCTCCGCTCAGGCATTCGCGCTGCAGCCGAGGAGACTAGAGGCTTGCAGGTTACGCTTGACTTCTATGAGTATCCTCGTCTCGGCTCGGGCGATCTCGGATTATTGAAAAGCGTCGCAGCGAAAGAATATGACGGAATCCTTTTTACCCCAGGACATCCCCGCGAACTGGCCCCGCTGATTCGGCAGGTAGTGCGACAGGGCACTGCAATGTTGTGCGTGGCAAGTGACGCACCGGGCAGTGAGCGCATCGCCTCAGTCGCTGTGGATGCCTACACCAGCGGCGCCTTGGCCGCCGAACTGCTCTCACACAAGCTGCAGGCGCCCTCGCGCGTGGCCACCATCACTGGCGAGTTAGCTATTTTTGACCACGCGGAGAAGTTGCGCGGCTTTGCCGCAACGCTGGCAATGCTGGCGCCGCATCTCACACTGCTTCCGGTCGTAGAATCGCACGAAATCCCGCAAGACGCCTATCGGCAGACCGCCGCGCTGTTTAAGAGCAAAGCGCGGCCCGACGGAATTTACATCAGCACAGCGAACAGCTTGCCGGTGCTGAAGGCGCTGGAAGAACAGAAGCTGCTCGGCCGCATGCACATAATCGCAACCGACCTGTTCCACGAGCTGATACCGCTGCTGGATTCGGGCAAGGTGCTGGCCACGCTCTACCAGCGGCCCTATGCGCAAGGTAAGATCGCGTTTGAGATGCTGATTGACTATTTGCTGGAAAAGAACAAGCCAGTCAAAATACATCGACTTGCTCCGCACATCGTTCTTCGCAGCAACCTCTCGCTATTTGTCGGCCGTTTGGAAGACGCGCCCGTCGACCGAGCAGTATAGCTTGGAGTTCTCGACCAGTTTTGGCTCTGTTGATATCCTCCGATTGTTGTCCTGAGCCCCTTCGGCTTCGCTCCACTTTGTTACGCCAGGGCCTGTTCACACTATTCGCCAGGTTCAGAGCATGAGATTCAAGTGCCGGATTGAGCTGATTGCGGGTAGACCCCGGACTTCAGTCCGGGGACCGAGTTTGAACCCAGGGCGCGCGTTCAGGCGCTGAGGTACACTGCCGACGCCCCAATCGGTAGGAGGGTTCACATGGCTTAAGGAACTTTTTCATCACCTCTCAACGCAAACTCCGGTAAGTCGCAGCGAGCGCGTTAGACCGCCTGCCGGAACAACTCCGAGAAGCTTCGAGCCTCAGCGCCTGAAGGCGCATTCCGGCGGCCTCTTATCCCCGGACTAAAGTCCGGGGTCAACCCGAGTGTTAACACGTCCCAGGACGACAGCAATCATTTTGCGCAGGATGTCAACAGAGCCATCAGTTTTTCTGTTGCTATAGACTGCAGGCGCTCGTACCGTGCATCCGTTCTTTCAGGAACGGATGCGTAAGCTTTTGTTCCGCTGGTATACACCTACGGGAAAACTGGTTTAGCTGGCCGGCACAAAGCGGATGGCGCAGCCACCGCCTTTAGCTAGGGGCAGCGTCAGCGTATCGCTGCTGCGCACTGTTTGCCTGCGGATCGACACATGCTTTGGATGTTCCGCGGCATCGGAAGCGTCCTCGTAAATCTCCGCAGTATAGGTTCCACTGCCGAGAAAACTGAGCGAAACGCGCAGCTCGCGGGGAGTCCAGTTTGTGATGCTGCCAAGGTACCAGTCGCGACCGTGCCGCCGCGCGATGGTGACGAATTCACCCGGTTCGCCGCCCAGCACGCGCGTAGCATCCCAGGCTGTGGGCACGTCCCGCAGGAATTGGAAGCTCGGCTGATCGGCGTAAGCGGAAGGGGTGTCGGAGACCATCTCAAAGGGGGCCTGATACACGACATACAGCGCCAGTTGCTGCGCTCGCGTGCCCATCACCATCGGATGCTGGGAACGCGCGACGAAATCGTCCTCCGTCACATTGTCAAAGCCGCCCGGCGTGTAGTCGAGAGGACCGTTCAACATGCGCGTGAAGGGAAAGACCGTGCGGTCGACTGGACTATCGCGACGGCCGGCTTTACTGTTTTCCATGCCGAGCACGGCCTCGTAGTTCAACACATTCGGATAGGTGCGCTCAATGCCCCAGGGCGTTGTCGTTCCATGGAAGTCGACCTCGAGGTGATGGGCGGCCGCGAGCTTCGCCACGTCGTAGTAAAACTGGATGCCTTTCTGGTCGTTGCGCAGGACGAAGTCGATCTTGATGCCGGCTACGCCCCACTTCTCGTACAGAGGAAAGGCAGTCTGCATCTGTGCGGCCACCGATTTCGAGTACAGCCAGATCCACACCTTTACATTCTTCTTCGCGGCATAGCGTACCAACTCCGGCACATCCACGTTGCCGCGCATTTTGGTAATGTCGCGCCCCGACCAGCCGGCGTCGAGCATCATGTACGGAAAGCCGGACTGGGCAGCGAAGTCGACGTAATACTCCATATTCTGGGTGGTATATGCGGGTTTTCCGTCCGCGCCGATACCGCCGCTCCACCAGTTCCACGAAGCTTTGCCGGAATGGATCCAGCTTGTGTCGGCCACGCGGTTCGGCGGATTCAGATTGGTCATCACGTTCGATTCGATAAGGTCACCCGCTGTATCACCGAGCAGCACCACGCGCCAGGCGCTCTCGTGCGGCAGGCTGGCGTCGACGGCGGGTCCATGGCTCCCCTGGCTATCATCGATGGACGGCGAAACCTTGGTCACCAGGTAATGGCCCGTCCAATTGCCGGAGGGATTTTCGAGGTACATCGCGCTGTTGCCTTCGAGGTCTGCTTCGCTGATAGCGGCCCACGCCACACCGGGCACGTGCAGCAGCATCGGTGCTCCGCAGAGGATGTAGCTGGAGACGCCGCCCTGGTTGCTCAACCCGCTCAGCGCCAGCGGCAGATACTCGGCCTCATACCCGTTCTGATAATTCGGCAGGCGCAGAGCCCACGCTATGGCATCGGTGCTCGGACGAAACTCCGTGTCTTCCCGCGTAAGTTGATAGCGGTTCAGCGCGGCCTGCTGCGGCACTTGATAGCGGAAAGCCACAGCGTTGTTGTAGACGCGCGCTTCCATCGCGAACTTGCGGCCGGGGCTGGCGCCCTCGGCCACCTGCACCGTCACATCGTTGTAGGCGTCATGCACGGCAGAGGTCTTGCCTGCCAGCTGCGTGTAATCGTCCACGCCCGAACCTGGCGTGCTGCCGGTGATGTGCACTGCGGCACCCAGAGGCGGCTGGTTGGCCAGCTCCAGGCGCAGCGCGGAATTTTCAAAAACTGGCTTGCCGCGGAAGACAACCGAGTACATTAACTGCCCCTCGCCGGAGGCTTGCCCCTTGCCGGGTACGACGGCAAAGCGCAGGATGATCCGGTGATCGGGAGAGCTGACTTCGATCGGGCCGGATTGCGCTCGAGCCAGCGAAACCCCAAGCAGCGCCAGAACCGATACCGCACACAAGACATACGGCTTGCCTCGCACCATCATTCGCCTCCGTTGGTCATTGTTTAGGGAATCTCTGATTAAGTTCGCTGGAGATAACATGCTCTCCTCAGCGGCTGAAGCCGCAGTTATTTTGCTGACATTTACGGACGGCTGAAGGCCGTCCCCTTCAAAACAGAGGCTAATCAGATGTTCCTTAGAACTGGTATTTCAATGAAAGCTGAAAGAAGCGGGCATCCGGGGTATTTTGCTGGAAGGACTGAGGCCCGGTGATTTGTCCGCCGATGGAGTTGATGCTTGTGTTCGATGGGTTGGCGAAGGTTGGATGGTTCAATAGATTGAACGCATCGGCTCGGAACTGTAGAAACTGCTCATGCCAGGTGTTGAAGTTCTTGAACAGAGACATATTCACGCGGTTATAGCCAGGTCCGTAAATCTGATTGGACCGGCCGCCCAGATATTGGAGTGCCTGGGAAAAGCTGGTGATCTGCGAGCCCGGGCCGGAAAGCGGAATACTGTTGCCCGGTTTCGGATTGGCGAATGCACAAGGGTTATACCAATTGACCTTGTTTCGCGTGCGGGGGGCACAGGTGGCAGTGGGATTTGTCGGATCGGGAGATCCGCCGGGGGTAAAAGGATCGCGAACCAGGATCGCCCTTGCACTGCCGCCGGCCGCCGTGCCGATATTCGGCGAAACCGTAAAAGGAGTTCCCGTTTGAGCGACAAAGGTCAGGCTGACGGCCCAGCCTCCCGCTGCCAGATCGGCCACTCGAGAACTTTGGTTCATATACGCTCTCCCCTTGCCGAAGGGCAGCTCATAGTTGCCGTTGAAGGTGAAGCGGTTTCGCACGTCGTAGGCCGAATTGGTGAATTCGTCGATGACCGGAATCAGCGCTTCATTCCGGACGCCAATGGCAGTCTCGAGTCCGCCCGCATCGCTGCTGTCATCCATAGCGTGGGCCCAGGTATAGGTAGCGAGGAAGCTCAATCCATCCGAATATCGTTTCTCCATTTTGGCCTGCAGCGAGTTGTACGTGCTCACGCCTCCATAGCTGATCGTGCCGACTCCACCCAGCCCAGGAAAGGGCTGATATTTTGTCGTACTTTGCCCTGGAGTCAACAGCAGGGGAGCAGTATTCGGAGCGTAATAGTAGGGTAAGTGACGGGAAATATCGCCCACATAACTCAAAGACGCAACCATGCTGTTGGTCAATGCGTATTGCGCCGACAGGTTGTAGTCCTGCACATACGGCGTTTTGACCAACTTATCGATCGCATGGAACCCAGGCTGCGAGACAAAGCTCTGCAGACCTCCGGCAAGCTGCGAGGAAAGACCATTTTCCAGCGTAATTTCGGTCGAAGGACAGTTGCCAAAGCTGCAGGATGGAGCGGGGATCGAGGCGGTCAGCGAAAAAGGAAAGTTGGATCCCAGGTTTCCATTTCCCTCGTTTTGAATACCGCCGTAGAAAAATCCGTACCCGCCGTGGATCGCCGATTTCGAACTCACTTGATACGCGAAGCCGATGCGGGGCGCGAAGTTTGTCTTCTGGGCGCTCACCAGCCGTTCGTTCTTTACATACTGGATGCTTACATTATTCGCCGCCATCAGTTGTGTGAACTTTGCGCCGAGAGGCACGTTCTGGGCCTTCGCATCGATCTGATATACCGCCGATCCAGTACCGATTCCCAGCGGACCGGTGACGACAAAGTTGGCCTGGCTCCCCGACATTTCTTTGTAGGGCTGGTAATAGTCATACCGTACGCCGAGGTTGAGGGTCAGCAGAGGCGTAACTCTCCAGTTGTCCTCGACGTAGGCCGAGTTATACCACCGCTGATCGTTGATTTTCGGCGCGTTCGATATGCTCACGCCGTTCATCTGGTTGACCAGAAAATCCGCCACTCCGGAACCGGTCGGGTTTTTCGATGCCGGGCTGCTGGTATAGGTACCGGAGTAGGTGTAGGAGCCGCGCGTGTTTGCGCCCGCGTCGTAGGCGAAGCGGAGATTTTCGAGAGCGATACCGAACTTCACCGAATGATTTCCCAGGACCTTGGTCACATTGTCGAGAATCTGATAGACATTCTGTGACTCGACTGCAGGCATAAACCCGCTTTCACCGAAGCGGGTAATCCCGCCCACGCTGACCGTCGGAAGGCCGCCGTTATCGGGGCCAAAGGGCACACCGCCCAAGCCTAGCTGCGCTGCGATATTTGTATTTGCGTTTGGCTGGAGAAAGGTGAAACTGCCCCAGTTGTAGCCAAAGCGGAACTCGTTCGTCAGGTTGGGAGTGAATATATGGGTTTCGCTGAGCATGCCGGTCTCCGCCAGAAAGTTGTTCTGGTAGCCGCCGTAGCCGCTGCCGTCAAGAATCGGACCTAGAGGAAGAGCACTGAGAGCCTGCTGATGGTTATAGCTATAGCGCGAATATGCCTGGTCCTTCTGGCTGATGTTCCAGTCCAGTCGCTGGTCCCATTGCCAGGTGTTGTTATGCTGGCTGATATTCTCCACCAGGTTGTTGTACGTCTTGCCGCCGTTCGCGTTTGGCTGCGGGTACAGGTTCAGGATTTTTAGCGCGACTGCGTCGATCTGGTTCGGGCATAGCACGTTGAGTTGTCCATTACATGCCTGCCGATTCGATGGATCGTTTTGACCGGTAGTATCCCGGTTACCGCCAGAATTCGGCGCAAACAAGTAAATCGGCAAGATTCTCCCTGTCAGGTTTGTATTCAGTAATTCGGAAAAATTCCCCTGTCGCATGAGAGGCGTGGGCGTAGCGTACGTGCCCGTATTGGCAATCGAAATCCGATTCGCTTCCGCGTCTCCAAAATAGAAGAGCTTGTTTTTTATGATGGGGAACCCAAGCGTGGCCCCAAACTGGTTTTCATGGTACGGAGGAACCGTCAGTGCATTCCAGTTGGTTGCATCCAGGACCGTGTTGCGAAAGTACTCCCACAGGGCACCATGAATCTGGTTGGTGCCGGACTTGATGCTGGCGCTCACCACAGCACCGGCGGAGTGGCCAAACTCGGCGCTGTAGTCTCCCGTGTCAATCTTGAATTCCGCCAACGCGTCCGGGGGAGGCCGGATCACATAGCTGGCGCCATTCAGAAAATCCACCAGGTTAGTGTTGTTATCGACGCCGTCCAGAATGAAGTTATTCTGTTCCGGGTTGGTGCCGTTGGCAATAAAGTCGCCCGTGCCGCTACCGCGGGTATGTCCGAAGGGCGGAGCGACTCCAGCCGTCAACTGCGCGATATAGACCCAGTTGCGTCCGTTGAGCGGCGTGTCATTGATCGCTCTCGCGCTGATGACCTGCCCAACAGACCCTTCCTGCGTCTGCAGCAAGGGAGGCGCGCCGGTGACCGTTACCGTCTCTGACACAGCGCCGAGTTTCAGGACAAGGACAACATTCAAACGTTGCTGCATGTCCAGATGCAGGTTCTGCTGGGTTGTGGTCTGGAATCCGGGCGCGGTTGCGCTTACCTTGTAGTTGCCGATCTTGACGGGAGAAAAAACGTAGATACCGCTGCCATTCGCCTTGCTCTGGAGAACCAGGCCGGTGTCCGTGTCGGTCAGCGTAACCTGCGCAGCCGGCACGGCTGCATTGGACGTGTCCTGCACAACTCCGGTAATGGTTCCCTGGTCAAGCTGCGCGAAGACTGCGGGCGCCGAAAAAAGCAGAAGGAGGGCGATCCAGCAGAACCCCTTGGCAGATGCGTGGAAAGTGCGAGGTACAAAACCTGACATGCTCTAGCCTCCCAAAGTTCAATCACAGCAGACACCCATCGTGCTGCCGCTCCGCACTCCCCGCAAACTCATGCCGCAGTGGAATACCGGAGCAAACTACATTTCAATCAGTAGAGTTCTTCAATGGGACGTGTACGTTGCCGAATAGCACGATAAGAGCTAAATGGAAGAGTTGTCAAGTTGTCAGACGGAACGTGGAAAATGCGGGCAGTAATTGTTCTAAGTTCGTTTGTTGCCAGTTCGATGCTTCTGGAATCGTAATGTCTCTGCTAGGGCGAATTTCAGCGACATTTGCTTTTATATTCGGTAACGTAAACGGAATCGTGGGCGACTTTGTCGAGAGGCAGCAGAACCAGTCTCTTGAGTTATTGATTTCCTGAATAAGTATCGGGCCGATGGTGTCTTCACCTCTTTTTGCTCCTCGTCCGGTAAGGAAGCGCTCAATATGCAAAAAGACCGGCACGATGCATCGGCCAGTCGACGGCCTCAGCAATAAGCCACGCCTATCTCCAATAAGAAAATAGGTTTGGACGGTATACGGACGTTTCGAGACACTCAGCAAATGATGAAAAACCTGTTTTTCATTGGCATTGTCATTTCCGCCAGTGGACTGATTTCCCCGGCCTTTGCGTTAGTTATCGGGCTGACTTACGGGCTAACAGTGGAGCATCCGTTTCAGGATGAGAGCAGGCATCTCACACGATTTCTGCTGCAGGCTTCCGTGGTTTTTCTGGGCTTTGGAATGAACTTGCAGGAGGTGGTGCATGCCGGCCGCTCCGGCTTCATCTATACGGCCATCACCATCAGCGTTGCGCTTGTCCTTGGAATGCTGTTGGGACGAGTGTTCGGCGTGGAACGCACCCAGGGGTTCCTCATCTCCGCCGGAACGGCGATTTGCGGCGGAAGCGCAATTGCCGCTGTCGGCCCCGTGGTGAACGCGAACGACGAAGAGATGGCGGTCTCCCTTGGCACCGTCTTCGTGCTCAATTCGGTGGCGCTGCTTCTGTTTCCCTTCATTGGCGCAAGACTGCATCTGACCCAGACGCAGTTCGGCTTGTGGGCCGCATTGGCAATCCACGATACCAGCTCCGTGGTGGGCGCGGCGGCAAAGTATGGGTCTTCGGCATTAGTGATCGCTACGACGGTCAAGCTGGCCCGAGCTCTATGGATTGTGCCTCTGGTGATCGTCACGGCGGCGGTGAAAAAGAGCGAAGTCAAAATTCAGTGGCCGTGGTTTATTTTGTACTTCGCTTTGGCTGCGGTGATGAACACCTACGTGCATCCCCTTCGGCATTTGTATCCCGCGCTCTCGAAACTGGGAAAAGACGGACTCGACGTGACGCTTTTCCTGATCGGCACCGGCCTCAGCCGCGCAACATTGCGCGAAGTGGGCATTCGCCCGATGCTGCAAGGCGTGGGGCTGTGGGTGGTTATGGCCTTGGGAACACTCTGGGCCATACGTGCCGGATGGATTGCGCTGTAACCGGTGCATCTATAAAAAACGGAGTTTATCTATCGACGACTCACGGCCGCCGTGGCTAACGCCTTCACTTTTCTTGATGGTGCAAAACCTTGGGCAGACCCTTACGGGCACGTGTCGCCGGGCGGCGGCGTGTACGACGGATTGCGATCGGCGAGCACGCCAAAGGCCGGCTTCTCCACTCCTGTGCTGTCGAAGAGCGACCAATGCTGGCCGTCAGACTCATCGGCTTTGGTGTAGTAGATACGCTCGATCCGACGGCTGGCGGTCGCTGTCAGGCGAAGCAGGAACGATGCAGCGCACGCCTGGAGCACAGGATTCGGATTGGTCTGTGGATACTGTCCCGCACCAACCTCCGTGTCCCAGATTTTCACTTTGGTCCATCCATGGGTCGACAAGCTGTTCAATAGCACGTACGTCGTGCAGCTCTTGTCGGAAATGCTGTTACAGTTTGGATTTTGGTTGATGTAGTCGTTGATGTTATCCCAGCCGTGATATGCGAATATCTCGGGGCGGAACGAAAGTTTTTCTGCCAAGCCGTACGATGGGGCGTCGGCCACGAGATAATGCTTGTACGTATCCATGTAGGTCGCATTGCTGCACAGGGTCTTAGCGTCGTTTTTGCAATTCTGGACAAAGCCCTGCCCCAGGTTGCCGTTCGATCCAAAGTCGCCAGCCGCCACGGAGCAGTTGTGGTCCGGCCGGCAGTGCTTGCGGATGGCGAGATAATAGTCGGCCGCGATGTGGGCATCTAACACTGCGTGCAGTCCGTCTCCGGTTGGGCTTCCGTTGTTCGGCTCGTTCCACGGGGTATACGCAAACCTGCCCGTCCAGCCCGTATACGACCACGATGTCTTGTGGAATGCCTTGAACGCAGTTTCGAAATCTGAGGCAGTTGGAAATCCTGTGCCGCTGCTGACGCCACTGACATATTTGAAGGTGATGAGCGCCTCATCACAGTGGCCTTGAGCGTGACTCAACCAGTCCTCAAACCAGGAGCGGGAACCCTCCGTGCCGATAGGGCCCGATGCAACGGCCTGCTCCGCAATGTCCCACGACAGATAGGCATGACAGTGGCGGTTGCCGGGCATATGGAGTCCAAGCGTCTGGTAATAGGCTTCGGTCGCCGAATAGAAAATGTCCATGTACGGGAACTGTTCGTCTGGGCCGTTGAAACCGATGTTAAGATTCTGAGCTTTTTGTGCGACGGTCTTCTCGGGGTTCCGCCAATTCTCGTCTGCGGTCTGCCCATGAGCGATGACCGGAAGCAAGGCGGTGAGTGCGAGGAGAGCGAGAGACGTGAGAGCGCGGTTAAGCAAAGGGCGCGAGATTATCTTCATGGCATGGACACCTTCGTCTTGGTTGAATGGACAAAATTCCTGTCTTTCGAGAAACCGCCTTAATTCAGGCTGTACACGGTTACAGCTTCGCAAAAGGTCGATTGCAAAGCCCAATTCGGCTAGTTTGTATCATAAGCCGTGTTCCTCCCGCAACTCCTCGTGGAAATGCCGCTCTTGGAAATGCCGCAGGTTCAGATCGAAATATCCTTCACGAAGCGCGGCGCGCCTCTGTTCGAACAGCCCGTCGTAATCGTGCTGCTCATACGTCCCCCATCGACGCGTTTTCCTAAAACTGATGCCGATGCCTTCCATCGTCCGCCAACCGGTGATCTTCCTCGCTGTCGTCGGCAGGATCACTTCCTGTACATTTATCGCCCCGCCAAGCGGACACCTCACCTGCTATTTCATCTGGACATGCCATCTGCTAAACGACGCCAGCAAAATATGTCGATTGACAATGTGTGACCCTGGGGATTACAAAACGTTTGTACAGCCTAATGAAATTGGTTACAGCCAAATGTCGCACAATATACCCATGCTGCTACGGGTCCGAAAACCGACGCGGTGTCGCTCCGAATTTCCGGTGGGCAGAAGAGACACATCAACTGAGGTTTCACAACGAACTCGATAGCTCGAGGAGCTTGAAGAGAATGGCCAACATTCAATTGAGGCAGGCGAAATGGCGCGCTACTTGGATTTTCTGGGTGGCACTTGGCTTTTGCGGAATACTATTCTCCGGACCTCGGGCATGGTGCCAGCTTGACCAGGGAACTATTACCGGGGTGGTGCAGGACAGCTCTGGCGCAGTCATACCGGGCGCCGAGGTCGCGCTGACCAATACCGACACGGGCCTGGCGCTGCAACGCAAGGCAAACGGCAGCGGCATCTATGTTTTTTCTCCTGTTAAGATCGGAAATTACAGCGTGAGCGCGACCGCCCCGGGGTTCCAGACTACGTCGCAGGAGCATCTGCATCTGGACGTGCAGGAACGTTTGAATGTTGTTCTGGTATTGAAGCCCGGCGCCGTATCGCAGACCGTGACCGTATCCACAGCGCCTCCGCTGCTCCAGACGCAGTCCGGTTCCGTGGGCCAGGTGGTTAGCACGCGCACCATCAATAACACCGCGCTGGTCGGGCGCAACTGGGTCGACATCGCGCAGTTGACGTCTGGCGTTACTCCGACCCTTGGTGGCAGTCGTGGTTCTGGCACCGGCGACTTCTTCGCCAACGGCCAACGCGCGGAGCAGAACAACTTTATCCTGGATGGCGTCGACAACAACGTGAACATCATAGACTTCATGAACGGCACCAGTTATAATGTGCGGCCTCCGCCGGATGCACTGGCTGAATTCAAGGTGCAGACCGCCGACTACAGCGCCGAGTTCGGCCACTCCGCCGGCGCCGTGCTCAACGCCAGCATCAAGTCCGGCACCAACCAGATTCATGGCGATGTGTGGGAGTATGCCCGCAACACTGTCCTGGATGCGAAGGACTGGAATGCGCTGACGATTCCTCCATACAGTAATAACCAGTTCGGCGCCACGCTCGGCTTTCCCATCTTGCGGAATAAACTTTTCTACTTCGGGGACGCGGAGGCCAACCGTATCTCCTTCGGTGATACTCATGTTATTACGGTGCCCACATCCTTGATGCGCCAGGGGAACTTCTCGGAGTTGTTAAATACCGGCCTGACCGGTTCAGCTCAACCGATTCAGCTCTATCAACCAAATTCTGGTGGAGGCACAAACGGTACGGCAAAACTATCCTGCAATGGCCAGAGTAATGTTCTCTGCGCCAGCCAGATTGATCCAGTGGCACAAAACATTTTGAATCTCTACCCTTTGCCGAATGCCAATGGCGGGAAGACTTACCAAAACTACGTAGAAAATCTCAATGACACCAGTGACACCTGGCAATGGGACCAGCGCGTGGACTGGAACATCAGCCCAAAAGACCAGACTTACGTCCGTTACAGCTACAAGCATGTACAAAACACCAATACTGCTCCACTCGGGCCTATTCTTGATGGGACCGGTAGTTACGCCGGCAAGGATCAAAACTATCTCTCCGAGAATGGAATGGGTAGCGAAACCCACATTTTTAATCCAAACGTCACCAACGAGTTCCGCTTCAGCTTCAACTGGGGTGCTTTTGCGAATCTCCAGGAAAATTACAATGTGAACGTGTCTGCCAAGCTCGGGTTAGGGGGGATTCCCTTTGGCCCTGGTTTCCAGGATAATGGCGGACTTCCGCAAGTTGGCGTCGGTGGCATCGCCAGCTTCGGCTCGCATTATTTCGATCCTTCGGTCGAGCACCAAAACATCTACCAAATCCTGGATAACGTGACGACCATCATCGGGAACCATTCGTTAAAGTTTGGTCTGGACTTGCAGAGTATTCGCGTTGCGTTCCTGCAGCCGTATAATTCTCGGGGCAATTACAGTTTCTCCGGTTTCCTGACCAGCTACCCGCAGAGCAAGTATCCGAGCGGGTCTGGGATGGCCGACTTTCTAACCGATCAGGTGGCCAGCGCGGGGATCGGTAACGAGCCGACGATCAACGATACGCGGTGGTATCGCTCTGCGTATGCCCAGGACGACTGGAGGGCCACCTCGAAGCTGACCCTGAACTTCGGTGTACGGTATGACTACTATCAGCCATATAAGGAACAGGCAGGGCGTCAGAGCAACTTCATCGTAACTCCTCCTTACGGGGGTGTCGGGACAGGAACCGCGATCTACCAGATACCCACCCAAAGCCGGAACATAACTCTCCCGGCGGCCTTTACGAGCCTGCTGGCGATGGATAACGTTACGATTCAGTATGTCAACAATCCCTATCTGGTGACCGCTCAGAAATTAAACTTTGCACCGCGTCTCGGGTTCGCCTATCAGCTGGATGCGCGAACGGTAATCCACGGCGGATTCGGGATCTTCTACGGTGGCCTTGAAAACGTGGGGAACGGCCCAAATCTAGGAGGAAATTATCCCTTTGCAACTGAGGCCGGCTTTGTCCGCCCGAACTGCGCTCCCAACAACTGCCCATCTGCCGGGCTGACATTAGAGAATGGGTTCAGTCAGGCGCTTGCAGTAGGATTGCAGAACTTCATCGCGCTTCCAGGCTTCGCCGGTTCCGATCCGCACATCAAAACGCCCTACACCACTGACTATAATCTGGCGTTCGAGCACGCGTTATCGAACAACCTGGTAGCAAACATAGGATATGTCGGGAATGTTGCCCGGCACCTGGTGCAAACGGTCGATCCCAATGATTCGGATGCTCTGTTGAATCCAGCAAACCAGACGCAGTTTGTTCGGCCTTTCCCGGATTTAAGCGCAGGTACCCAAGATAGCTACGAAGGCCAGAGTATGTACAACTCGCTACAGACAAAATTGCAAAAGCGTTATGCAAATGGTTTGAACTTCCTGGCTACCTATACTTGGTCGCATGCGCTGGATGATTCTGGATCGCCCTTGGGCGGAGGAGTCGGCAGTCGTAACACTAACCTGATTCCTCTGATCGATGAATACACGAACTCCGCTTTCGATATACGCAATCGCTTCACCTTCAACGGTTTCTATGAGTTGCCGTTCGGGAGGGGGCGAGCGCACATGAACCACGGGGGCTGGACCAACTTTGTCGCGGGAGGTTGGGCGACGAGCCTGACCTTCGTTGCGCAATCGGGTTCGCCTTTCACTGTCTCTCCGAATATCAAAACCGCGGCAGGCGGCAACGCGAGGGCCATCCCGACCCGTGATCCCTTTTCACCGGGAGGCAGCCCGGATCCGACGAATCCTAACGTTACCTGTGCCGTCCATACGCACACACACCTTAATTTTTATAACCCTTGCGCCTTCGCCAACCCGCCGCTGCCAGGCAATAACATCCCTCGTACAGGACCCGGTTCCCAGGTGACGGGCCTGTCCCCGCAGGGCTATGCCGCCTATCTCGGCGGCAAGTCAAACTTCATCTATGGCCCTGGATATGAGCGCATTAATATGTCCCTCTTCAAGGACTTCCCGACCTGGCACTCGCAGTACTTGGAATTCCGTGCAGACATTTTTAATGTTTTCAATCACCCAAGCCTTTCCATATGCAACTCAAGCATTAATTCCAACGGCGGTCTTGTTTGCGGAACAAAATCCCTCCAGCAAAATACACCGGATGCCAGGTTCTTCCAGCTTTCCGTGAAGTACGCATTCTAGAGTGCTAACTTCAATTCGATAGACACAGCTTCATCTTGCGGCCGGTATCCGTCGGGGGTTTCGGCTGACGTGGCAGCCCCGGACTTCTTGTTCCGCAACCATTTCCGCCCGTTTTGCACTTTGCAAGCTCGCGGTCAGGCGTTGCAGGAGATTGGCTCCATATTGTCTTCATTTGGTTTTATACCGGAAAGGAGAATTCATGTTTCCATCCGATCGTTCTAAGCTTGGCGGCATACGAGCGCACGCGCTGGTCCCCCTCGGTCTGTTGCTGAGTGTATTGGGTGCGCCCGCTATTTTTGCGCAGGCTGTTCCCACGAAAGCACCCTATCTGGATTCTTCACTCCCTGTGCAGCAACGCGTGAACGATCTTGTTTCCCACATGACGCTAGCCGAAAAGGTCTCGCAGATGAAGTTATATTTGGAGTATCCGCAATCAAGCAGCGCTCCTCTGCGGGCGCTGGCTGGATTCACTCGGGACAGGCGTTTCCGTGAGCCTGATCATTACCGGCCAGGAGACGCTTTCACGCTGAGGGAGCGACGACCGAAGACGTCATTCTCCGATAGAACTGAAAGTCGCTGTCCGGGGCAGAAGAATGGGTACATCATCTACAATTTCCGGAGCTAATGAAATGGATCATAAATAGAGATAAATATAGATCGGCGTATTCACTTAGCCAAGAACCAGATACGCGGAATTGTAAATTACAAGTTATATATGAAACTAAAAAATCAGATCGCGGTTGTAACTGGAGCAGGATCGGGAATCGGTAGGGCTATTGCAGAGATCTTCGCCCTGGAGGGTGCTCGCTTGACACTAGTAGATATCGACGGTACCAAAGCCGAAGCTGCGGCCGCAGGGATCCGCCAACACGGTGGCGAGGCCTGGGCTTTCGCCGGAGATGTCTCAAGCCCAGCATCGATCGAATCGCTTGCGCGATTTGTAGCAGAGCGTTTTGGCATTCTAGAGATTCTAGTCAATAACGCCGCCATCCAAATCAACAAAACTGTTGAAGCAACTACCCCGGATGAGTGGAATCGGCAAATGGCAATTAATGTCGGCGGAGTTTTTCTCTGTTCCCGCGCATTCCTGCCGGATTTGAGGCAGTCGCACGGAGTCATCATCAACTTGTCATCGGTGAACGCATTCTTTGCCGAGCCGGCGTGCGCAGGCTATTGCGCAACCAAGGCCGCAATCTTAGGCTTAACGAAAGCCATGGCGATCGACCATGGACGCGAAGGAATCCGGGTGCATGCAATCTGTCCGGGCTATATTGATGCCGGCCTGGCGCAGAGCTACTTTGAGTCACAGACTGACCCATTGCGCGCCCGAGCGGAAGCGGGGGCGCTCCATGCCGTTGGGCGCATCGGTCGAGCCGAGGAAGTTGCGAAGGCTGCGGTATTTCTCGCCAGCAGGGACTCTTCCTTTATGACAGGTTCTGCTCTCATCGTAGATGGCGGTCTCAGCGTAGGATTGCCTTCTCATTGATATTTCACGGTGAGCTTGTTGCATGGGACGTTGCGTAGGCGCCGAGTTCGTAGGCCATCATGACTTCTTTGAGCCGCTGTTCGGAACACGGAAGCAGCGGAAGGCGGACGTCGTCAGAACGAAAGACGCCAAGTTGTTTGAATACAGCTTTCGTGACAGAGACCTCATCACCCGGCCCAAAGAGATGGATGAAGGGCAGAATTCGCTCGGCAAATAGACGAAGAGCGCGCGAATTGTCATTGGCTGCTACAAGTCTGACAACTTCCTGATAGGTTACGGGGAAGACCGACGGCGCAATGATCATGCTGCCCGCAACGCCAAGGAGCAGGCTGCGGAAGGCCACGACATCATCGCCGGAAAAGACCGCTATTCCGTTCTTCTGCAAGACGGCGATTTTGCTCAAGTCATGGTCGGTTAGTTTCACGCCTTGGAAATCGGGGCAGGCCTCGACCAGCGCTATCAACTCTTCGGCGCGAAGCCAGGTCTTGGTGTATATAGGATTGTCATAAAAGATGAGCGGCACAGCGGAAGAGCGATCCAGTTCGCGGAAGAACTCCAGCACCATCTGGAAAGTGTTGGGAAAGTAATAGGGTGCCGGAACCAATGCGCCGGCGACTCCAAGATCGCTCAGAACTTTCAAAAATGTGATCATTTCAGCAAGGTTTGTGTTCGCCACACCTACAACGATCTGTTTGTCCGGAGGCGTGTGCCGGACGGCAAACTGGACCAACTCAATCCGTTCCCTTAAGGAAAGAGACACCGCTTCGCCTGTGCTGCCACACAGTGTGTATCCATCGAGAGCGGGGAAAATATGATCGAACAACCGCTCCAAACTGGAGAAATCGATCTGGTTCTCGAAAAACGGGGTGGGGATGACTGGGAGTGAACCGGTAATGGGCAAGAGGACTCCTGTCTATCAATCCAGATTTGGCAACTGTTTCCTTCATCCTCATCCGGCCGCATGGTAGCAGATGTTTCGATAGGTAGAAAGACGATCCAGTATAGTGAAGTATACTTTAGGACTGCGCTCCATGAATGTCAAGAGACTTGAGATGTCGCACATCTCGCAGCCAACTGCGCGCCCAGCTGCCTGGCTTTCCTCCGAATCGGTAAAGATAGAACCGGTCAGAATGATTGTGCCGCTTCCCCATCAGATGTTTTTCGGTTATATAACTGATCGCTTCGATATTGACTGTCAGTGCTGCTACAACTCTCCCACTCAGGGATTGACCGAGCCTACATGAGCTTGTCCAAGGTTATAGGCAAGCTGCGGATGCGCTTGCCGGTTGCATGATAGACAGCGTTCGCAACCGCGGCCGCCGCTCCGGTGATGCCGATCTCACCGATGCCGTGGGCGCCGAGAGGGGTGTGCGGGTCGGGTATGTCGAGGAAGTAAGCCTCGATTTTGGGAACGTCAAGATTTACCGGGACGTGGTACTCAGCGAGGCTTGGATTCATGATGCGGCCGGAACGCTCGTCGAATAAAGCCCCCTCGGTGAGCGCCATGCCTATTCCCATAATGATGCCTCCCATAAATTGTGAGCGGGCGGTCTTAGGGTTGAGGATGCGACCTGTATCGAACGCGCCGACCCATCGCGAAACGCGGACCTCACCGGTGATTTCGTTCACGCGCACTTCGCAGAACTGCGCTCCATAGGAGCCCATCGAGTACTTCATCAGTTCGACTGGCTTGCCCGACATGGCTTCCGCTTCCAGCGAACTCTTCTGTGCGCGGGCAAGGATAGCAGCGTAGGTCTCACCTTTGCTGCGGTCCTTGCGGCGGAAAAGGCCGCCCGCCCGAGCCTCCACTTCCGCGAAATCGGCTCCTTTGAGAGGTGAGCGGTCGTCATGCCGGACAAGATCGAGGATCTCTTTGTGGAGCTTCTCACAGGCCTCATGCACGGCGAGCGCAATGCTGACCGTCTGGTTGGAGCCGCCCGCAACCGGTGCCTGCGGGAGATCGCTGTCGCCGTATTCAAATCGAACCTTCTCCATGGGCAAACCGAGACGCTCGGCAGCATGCTGCGTTTGCACGGTGGCCGTTCCCATTCCCATTTCCTGGCCGGCGCACTGAACCGTTGCCGTGCCATCGGCGCTAATGCGCACACGCGCAGATGCGGGGAACCGGTACGCGGGATAGAAGGCAGTCGCCACACCCTGGCCAAGCAGCCAATCGCCCTCACGCTGGGAGCGCACCTTTGCGGGCCGATCCTGCCAATGAAATTTTTCGGAGCCGAGGCGGTATGCCTCTTTGAAATGCCGCGCGGAGAAAGGGATGCCCTTAGCGGGGTCGGTTTCGGCGTCATTGAGCATGCGGAGCTCGACTGGATCGACACCGAGTTCATAAGAAAGCTCATCCATGGCGGACTCCAGGGCGAAGGTGCCGATGGACTCGCCGGGTGCGCGCATGAAGGTGTTGGCGGTGGTGTTGAGATGAACAACGCGTTGATTGACGAGGAAAGTTTTTGACGCATAGAGATGACGCGCCGGAAAAGTGAACTGCTCCGCGAACTCGTTGCTGAAGGTTGTGGCGGTGACACCGATATGGATCAGCGCGGTGAGCTTGCCTTCCTTGTTGGCGGCGAGGGCGACGCGCTGATCCGATGGTGTGCGGCCGCCGACGGTGCGAAATACACCTTCGCGGCTGAGGACGAGGCGCACAGGCCGACCGACGACTTTGGCCGCGAGAACGCAGAGCTGCACGTGCGGCCAAACCGATCCTTTGCCGCCAAAACCTCCGCCGACGAACTGCGAGATCACGTGGACGTTCTCTTTTTTGAGCGAGAAGATCTTGGCCAGCGTGTCCGCAACGCCGCGAATGAATTGGCTTGCTTCGTAGACGGTGAGCTTGTCATCGCCGTCCCACGCAGCAGTAGTAGCGTGGAGTTCGATGGCGTTGTGGTTGTAGCGTGGCGTGGTGTAGCGGTGATCGACTTTGAACGGGGCAGCGCTTAGCGCGGCTTCGGGATCGCCATGTTTGACCTCGGTGTCCTCGCCCATAATGTTCTTCGGCGTCTCCGCGCCGGGTTTCGCGGCGTCGAAGGAGAGCTCCGCAGCCTCGACGTTAAATTTGGCGGTGATCAGGCCGGCAGCACTCTCCGCACGTTCCAGTGTGTCGGCGACAACCAGCGCGATGGGTTGGCCGTCATAGAGGATTTCGTCGGTATTTAGTACGTTGACGTTGCTGGCACCCGCGTCCGAGCCGCCGGCGGGATCGAAGAGCGGTGGGGGCTTCATACGGGGCGCATTGTCGTTGGTGATCACGGCAAGGACGCCCATCGCCTTCTCGGCGTCGCTGATGTTGATGGATTTGATTGAGCCTTTCGCTACGGTGCCATACGCCAGCGCCGCGTGGACGAGACCTGGGAGAGGATACTCAGCGGCGAAGGGCGCTGCTCCAGTGACCTTGTCGCGTCCGTCGAGACGATCGATGGGTTTACCGAGCACGCGGTGCGCATCGCTGAGCTCGTCGCGATCGCGGTCGGGAATGACATGGACGACTGCTTGCATGACCTTGGACGTGATGCTCATCGGGCTGTCTCCTCATTTGCAAGTTCGGTGAAGACGCTCACAATCGTCCGCCGGGCAAGTTCCACCTTAAATGCATTGTGCTGAAACGTTCGGGCGCCTTCGAGTTCAAGCGAAGCCGCCTCACTGAGGGTCTGATCATCGCACCGTTTGCCGACCAGGAACTCCTCTGCGAGAGACGCACGCCAGGGCTTGTGGGCTACACCTCCAAGTGCGAGGCGGACCTGCCGGATTAGGCCATCTTCGATCTCGACCGCGGCTGCGACCGAGACGAGGGCGAATGCGTAGCTGGCACGATCGCGAACTTTGCAATAGAGGGAGCGCTTCGCAAACGGAAGCGCGGGCAGATCAACATGCGTGATCAGTTCGTCGCTCTCGAGATTGGTGTCTCGCTCCGGCGTGTCGCCGGGCAGGCGATGAAAATCGATCAACGGAATTGTGCGTTCGCCGCGAGGGCTCCGGATACGAACGATGGCGTCCAGAGCGGCCATTGCAACGCACATGTCGGATGGATGAGTCGCGATACACTGCGCCGACGCTCCCAGAATGGCGTGGATACGATTGAAACCATCGATCGCGTCACATCCGGAACCGGGCGCGCGCTTATTGCAGCGAGCAGCGCTGTCGTAAAAGTAATAGCAGCGCGTCCGCTGGAGCAGATTGCCGCCTGTCGTCGCCATATTGCGAAGCTGAGCGGATGCGCCCATCAGAATGGCCTGCGAGAGCACCGGGTACCGCTCTCGCACCGTGGGGTGTCCAGCGAGATGGCTGTTGCGAACGAGAGCGCCGATGCGAAGGCCGCCATCAGCAAGCTCGTCGACGTTATTGAGCGGAAGACGGGTGATGTCGATCAGCGTGGCGGGATTCTCAATGCCCTCCCGCATCAGATCGATCAGATTGGTGCCGCCGCCGAGGATCTTGGGAAGCGAACTCTGTGCGAGCAGGTCCAGTGCTCCCTGCTCGCTTTCGGCGCGCCCATAGGCAAAATTGTTCATCGGCTGACCTCCACTGCATTCGATTCGGTTGCCGGCTTCCGCTCGCTGTAGACCTGCTGAATCGCGTCGGTAATGCCGACATACGCGCCGCATCGGCATAGGTTGCCGCTCATGCGCTCCTTCACTTCGGCTTCGGAGAACTCCATCTGCGAGCCTGTCATACTCGCCGTAACAGCGCTGGGCAGGTCGCTCTCAAACTCCGCCATCATGCCGATTGCGGAGCATATCTGCCCTGGGGTGCAGTAGCCGCACTGAAAACCGTCGTGCTGGATGAATGCTGTTTGAAGAGGATGAAGACCCTCAGCGGTCGCAAGTCCCTCGATCGTGACGATTTTGCGTCCCTCGTATTGAATCGCGAGCGCGAAGCACGAGTTGATGCGCTCACCGTCGACCAGGACCGTGCAGGCTCCGCATGCGCCTTGATTGCAGCCCTTCTTGGTTCCGAAAAGGTGAAGGTGCTCGCGCAGAGCGTCCAGCAGGGAGACACGGGCTTCAATTTCAAGCGTGTGCTCCATGCCGTTCACGTGCAGATTTACTGTATGTGCCTCGTTGGCCGGTTGCATAGAGAGTGCTCCTTCGCTATTAGATGCGCCGAGCGGAAAATGTATCGTCCTTGGAGATCAGGTCTCGCGCTGTTTGTCATGCTTCGCCATGCATCCTGCGCCGCCCCGCATCTCGGAGGAAGCAGCAAGAGTTGAGGTGTGCCACGCGTAATTAGATGGCTATAACCGTTCCGAGGTTCTTGCATTTATTGCAAAGGGCGTTATCAAATGATGTCAGACCGAGTTAAAGACGACTCACCTGCCCGGAGTAGATAGTCGCTTCGAACTGCGAATTCAAAATATGCCATCCGAAAGTCGCCGTCGATGCACTTGAAAAGCCAGAAAAGCCGATCCTTCTGGACTGCGCTTTAGCGCGAGTGTGAAGCTCGCGGTTGGCTTCGCTGCTGTCTCGCACGCGAAATGGAAATTAATGTTTAGGAAAGATGACACATGCGAGTAGGAATCATAGGTACCGGCGCCATCGCTCAGAAGCATGCGCAAGCCTATCAAAATATAGGATTTGAACTCACTGTTTGCACAAACACCACTGCATCAAAGGGAAAAAAGTTCGCCGACGCAACGGGAGCGGAATTTGTAGGAAGCTACGAAGAGGTTTGCCGTCATCCAAAAGTGGACTACGTAGACGTCTGCACAATGCCCGACTTCCGGTTGCCTGTCGTGGAACTATGCGCAAGAACAAAGAAGCATGTTCTGGTGCAAAAGCCGATCGCGACAAACCTCGAAACAGCGCGGGCAATGATTGAAATCGCGCGCAAAGCCGGCATTCAGCTCGGTGTAGTGAGTCAGCATCGCTTCGACGATTCCACTCAATTCCTCAGTCAAGCAATTTCCGCTGGGCGTCTAGGTAAAATCCTCCAGGCGGATGCTTACGTAAAGTGGTATCGGTCCGCGGAATATTACAGCCGGCCTGTCAAAGGAAGCTGGGCCGGTGAAGGCGGCGGCGCACTGATAAACCAAGGAATACATCAGATAGACGTGCTGCTATCGTTAGCTGGCCCTATAAAGCAGGTATCTGGATATTGGCAATTAGGCGCATTGCACAACATAGAATCGGAAGACGTGGTTAGCGCGTTATTGTCCTATTCCTCCGGTGCGACGGGAGTGGTTCAGGCCTCAACAGCAATCTGGCCGGGATATCCGGAGCGGCTGGAAATCCACGGCACAAAGGGGACTGCGATCATCACGGGTGACCGGCTGACCACATGGGACGTCAAAGACGAGAGCAGTAGCTCCGCGCCAGTCGCGGACACAGTGGCTTCAGGGGCTTCCGATCCGATGGCGATTTCAACGCAGTCCATGGAACGGCAATTTGTCGATTTCGGTGAAGCCTGCAAAAGCGGCCGGGCTCCTCTAGTCTCCGGCGCGGATGGTTACCGGGCGCTGCAGGTGGTGACCGCCATCTATGCGTCCTGCAGGCAGGGCCACAATATCGATATCGATCAGGAGCCGCTTTAAATTAGCAGGCTGAATTTCGAGTTCCCAATTGATCTATTTACATCCGGCCCCCATGCGGACGCGATCAACAATGATATGAATGTCAAGATGGAATCACGCACGTTGGATCAGAAGAAACTATATACCCAATACCGCAACCTGCTGCTCGACAACGTGGTTCCTTTTTGGCTGAAACACGGAATCGATTGGAAGCACGGCGGTGTATTGTCCTGCATGCGGGATGACGGATCGATTGCCAGCGGCGACAAATTTATATGGTCGCAAGCCCGCTCCGTGTGGACCTTTTCCGCGCTTTATAATCGCGTCGAGAAGCGGCCGGAATTTCTCGCCGCAGCGGAAAACTCAATCCGCTTTCTCGTGGACCACGGACGAGACAAGGACGGCAAGTGGATTTATCATGCGGACCAGCAAGGCCGCGTGATCGAAGGCGCAACCAGCATCTATACCGACTGCTTCGTTGTCTACGGCTTCAGCGAATACTATCGCGCGGTTCGCGATGAACGTGTTCTTTCGATCGCGCAGGAAACGTTTGAGCGTGTGCGGCGACGCATCGAAGAACCGGATTTTCACGAAACAGCGCCATACCCATTACCGTCAGGCTGGAAGAACCACGGCATTCCGATGCTCATGGCGGAAGTGACCAGCGAACTGGCACAGACCACAGGAGACGCCAGCCTTGAGCCGCTGATTGACAATTATGTTGCGCGGATCATGGACCATTTCGTCCGTCCGGAGCGGAAGGTTCTTCTCGAGTTCCTTACAGCAGACTACAAAGAAGTGCCGCCGCCCGCAGGAACATTCGTGATGCCCGGCCATGCCATCGAATCGATGTGGTTTGTGATGCATGTAGCGCGCCGGCGCGGAGACAATGATCTAATCCGCCGTGCCGCTGAAGTGATCCGTTGGCATCTTGAAATGGGCTGGGACGAGGAATACGGCGGCATCTTCTTGTCGCAAGATATCGAAGGGCACGAGCCATATCTACCGCATTCAGAGAAGAAGCTATGGTGGCCTCACGTCGAAGCGATCTATGCGACGCTGCTCGCTTATCGGCTCACCGGAGAATCGTGGTGCCTCGAATGGCACGAACGCGTGTCGGATTGGGCATGGTCGCATTTTCCCGCGCCGGAATTTGGAGAGTGGTATCAGCGTCTCACCCGGGAAGGGAAGCCGACCACAGAGGTCATCGCTCTCCCGGTAAAAGATCCGTTCCATCTGCCGCGCGCGGCTATTTTAATCATGCAGTTGATGGAAAGCTCACAGGATGCGCAGAGGTCGAAAGAATAGATGACAAGTTTGCGGTCGGTGAAGGCGAATATTCTACGCAATTACAAGTTGACGGGCTGGAAAGACAGCATCGCTGGCCGCTGGAGTTATCGAGACCTGGCCGCCGACCCAGCCTGGTCTAAGGGTTGGATCAGTTTTGATACTGTTCGCTGGAACAGCAGCGACCGGAAACTTTATTGCGGCTTGAATTCTATCGACGGAGATTTGCTGTACGCGTTTGATCCTCGCAGCGGAGAATTTGAGTGTCTGAATACGAAGGAGTGGGCAGACGAGTTCGACGTCAAAATCCATCGGACTCTCCTTTTGAATCCCGACGATGGCTGTCTGTATTTCGCAACCTCTTTGCTGCATGATGTTGACCAGCAGCGGGAAGCAAAGGGCGGCAAGCTTGTTCGCTTCGATCCGGGGACGCGGAAGTACGATCTCCTGAGCGTTCCCGTCCCTCATCTCTATATCCAGTCCATCGCCGCGGACTGGCAGCGCAGAATCCTTTATGGCTTTACGTATCCTGCCGAAGCAATTTTCAAAATCGACCTTCGGAGCAAGTCATCGGAAATCCTCGCTTACATTGGAAACGCGATCATGTTCGCTCAGCCGCACAACGCCGTCGTGGATCGCGATGGCTGGCTGTGGGGAACCTACGCCGAGACGCGCGCGTGGGATGAGACGACAGGCAAAACTCCGATACGGCTATTCAAATATCACCCGGAGGGTGACAGATTTGTTTGGTTCGATCACGGGCTGTCATTGCGTGCCGATCAAAAGCAACTACTCACCGACCCGCTTGTGCCACCGGGCGTGACCGGCACTCTCGGCGAAACCAGGCATAAAGAGGACTTCGGCTTTTGCGATTCGATGACCTATGACGGCGACCGTTACATTTACGCTGGCACCGTAGCGGGCGTACTGAGCCGGATCGATACGCAGACCGGCAAAGTGGAGAAGGTGGCGAATGTGATGGCCGCAAGCAGGTTGCCCGCTCTGACTATCCGCGATGGAATTCTTTTCGGCGGCGGCGGCATGCACGGCCACACACAACTTATCCGTTGGGACCTCCAGAGCGATCGGATCGAGAGCTTCTCAAACCTGGTCGATCCGGAGATTGACGAACGTCCCGCGCGCATCCACGATATCGATGTAGATGATGACCATCGAATTTATCTCGCGGAAAACGACAACCATGTTCGGTCCAGCTTTCTATGGACTGTCCACATTGACTGATTTGATGGCAACCGCGCATTCAGGCAAACTTTGGAGTATGAAGAAAGTTTCTGTTTGCGGGAGAGCATGATGGCATTCAAGTCGATCACAGGCCGCGATCCATCGAACGGGGAGCCAATCAAAATCTCCATTGATAACGGGCAGATTCAATCGATCACCCCGGGCCCTGCGGACGAGAGTGCCTGGTTGTCGCCGGGCTTTATCGATCTACAGGTGAATGGCTATCTTGGCAGCGATCTAAATTCAGGCATAGTCGATCCAGACGTTGTGATCTCGCTGACCCGGAAGATGATCTCAACCGGTGTCACCACCTATCTCCCCACAATCATCACAGCTTCCGAAGAGCGCATCCTCGCGGCCCTTCGCGCAATCGCGGAAGCGCGCCGCATCAGTCCACTCGTCGCTCACGCGGTCCCGTACGTTCATGTGGAGGGCCCCTATATTTCGCTGGAAGATGGGCCCCGCGGAGCACACCCGCGGGAACATGTTCGTCCCGCCAGTCTTGCAGAATTCGACCGCTGGCAGGCAGCGTCCAATAATCTCGTCGGCATGGTAACCATCTCTCCACACCGCGACGACGCGCTGGAGTACATCTCCGTGCTCGCCAAAAAAGGAGTGGTAGTGGCGATCGGCCACAGCGACGCCACGCCGGCTCAGATCCGTGCCGCGACAGACGCGGGCGCAACGCTGTCCACGCATCTCGGCAATGGACTCGGCAGTCCGCTGCCCCGGCATCCGAACCTGCTGTGGGCGCAGCTTGCGGAGGATCGTCTCACCGCGTGCTTTATTGCCGACGGGCATCATCTTCCCGCTGACACGCTCCAGGTAATGTTGCGCGCCAAAGGAATCGGCCACTGTGTCCTGGTCTCCGATGTAGTCGCGTTGGGAGGAATGCCTGCAGGCATCTATGATGCCGAGGTCGGCGGCGCTGTAGAGGTAACCTCCGACGGATGCGTGAGGAGCGCCTCTGGTGGACGGTTCCTTGCGGGAGCCTACCGTCCTTTGATGGATGGCGTCGCGCGCGTCGCGGGAATGGATGGATTCTCGTTCAAAGACGCGATCCGGATGGCGACCCGGAATCCAGGCCAATTTGTCGGCGGTCGCGGAAGGCTGCGCGTCGGAGCCGACGCCGACCTCGTTCGCTTCCACTGGGATTCCGCTTCCACAAAATTGGAAATTCAGAGTGTGCTGGTGAAGGGCGAGGAATGTCTGTAGAGGCCGAACAGATCAAGCCATGCCGGTCAGGCAGTCTCAACACGATAGTCGATCGGGACACGATACAGAATGTGATGGTTCGGCTGGGCCTGATGAAACCGGACGAGCCAATCAGGGTCGTAGAGCTGACCGGTGGAGTGTCTTCCACCATCCTCAGAATCGAAGGGCCCGGCGAAACATATTGTCTCAAGCAGGCTCTTCCCGCGCTCAAGGTCGCTCAACTGTGGAAAGCGCCGGTCGATCGAGTGTATGCGGAAATCGCCTGGTTGCAACTCGCACAGCGTATTGTGCCTGGCTGTGTTCCCCAGGTGTTGGGCATCGACAGGCTGACAAATAGTTTTGTGATGTCATTTCTGTCTCCCGACAACTTCCCAAATTGGAAGTCTGAGTTGTTGGCCGGACGAATCGACTCATCCTTTGCGGCGGCAGTCGGGACTACCCTCGCTCGCATTCATAGCGCAACCGCCCACCAGGAAGAGGTCAGGCGCAACTTCGCGAATGACGACAACTTCCTGACGCTGCGCCTCGATCCCTATCTGTTGGAGACAGCCAGGCGGCATCCCGATCTGGCAACACGTTTGCGCAGCCTGGTCGCTCGCACGCAGACGCAAAAGCTTGCGCTTGTGCATGGCGACATCAGTCCCAAGAACATTCTCATCGGACCTTCCGGTCCGGTATTTCTCGATGCCGAGTGTGCCTGGTATGGCGATCCTGCATTCGACGTGGCGTTCTGTTTGAATCATCTTCTGCTCAAAAGCGCGGCGGATCGAAGCAATTCAGCATCACTGCTGCAGGCATTCGATGCGCTCGCCGGTGCGTATCTCTCGGGTGTCAACTGGGAGCCGGAACAAGACATCGAGTTCAGAATCGCAAGTTTAGTGCCCGCATTGGCGCTGGCCCGTATCAGCGGCAAGTCTCCTGTCGAATATCTCGACCCGGCTGCGCGCCAGCTCGTAATGAACGTTGCAGCGCCACTGGTCGCGCAACCGCCGATGCGGTTGGAAGACCTGAAATCTGCGTGGAAGAAAGGATTCGACTTTTGAGCAACATCACAACCTTGCAGGCACGGCGCATTTGGGATTCACGCGGTCGGCCCACATTGGAGGTTGAAGTGACATTGGCCTGCGGCGCGGGTGGACGTGGCATAGCGCCGGCGGGTGCTTCACGCGGTCTGCACGAGGCGTTTGAGCTGCGGGATGGCACGTCCGTGCTGGCCGGCCTCGATGTACAAAAAGCATTGGCGGGAATTGTGCAAGAGATTCGCCCCGTGCTGATTGGGCACGACGCTCGCGAGCAATCGGTCATCGATCAGCTTCTGATTGATCTCGATGGCACGCCCAACAAGTCCCGGCTTGGCGGAAATGCCCTGGTAGCGACTTCCATGGCTGTCCTGAATGCCGCCGCAGCTGCCGCCGGACTGCCACTCTGGCGCTACCTTGCTGCCGGAAATCCTGCAACTTTGCCATTGCCTCAAATCCAGATATTCGGGGGCGGCGCGCACGCCGGTCGCCGTATCGATATTCAGGACTTGATGGTCATCGCCATCGGTGCCCGCTCGTTTCAGGAGTGTCTGGTCATGACCGCTGAAGTTTACCGGTCCGGCGGGGAGCTGATGCGAAATCGAGGCCTGCTGGCCGGTGTCGCGGATGAAGGCGGCTGGTGGCCTGCGTTTGACAATAACGAGCAAGCGCTGGATACCTTGGTGCAGGCGATAGAGGCCGCCGGGTATGTGCCGGGAACCGATGTATCGATTGCACTCGATATCGCCGCGTCGGAGTTCGGTTCGAAGGGTCGATATCGTCTGGCGCTGGATGGGGTTGAACTGGACACGGACGGAATGTGCGAGCGCCTGTTGCGCTGGATCGAGCGATATCCCATCGTATCGATCGAAGACCCGTTGGCAGAGGATGACGAACCCGGGTGGATCGACTTTACACGGGCAGCGGGTTCGCAAGTACAAATAGTCGGAGACGATTATCTGGTAACCAATGCAGCACGAATCCAAGCCGCTGCCGCCCAGGGCGCCTGCAATTCCGTGCTGATCAAGCCAAACCAGGTTGGAACTATCACGGAGACACGCGCTGCGATCGAAAGTGCTCAGGCTGCCGGATTCTCCACAATCGTTTCAGCTCGCTCCGGCGATAGTGAAGACACAACAATTGTGCATCTGGCGACCGGCCTGAACATGGGACAGTTGAAAGTAGGCTCCTTCGCACGTTCGGAACGCATGGCCAAATGGAATGAAGGCGTGCGCATCGAGACAGGCCCGGATGAGATTCCACGTTTCGCGGGCGCGGGCGTACTCGCCGGACGTAGTTCAACCTAAATGTATTCGAAGAAACGACAATGCTGTGATTCGCTGATCAATTGCTGTGGAATGCTGAAGATGGCTGTAGTCTCCTTCGCTACAGCGGATTTACGTCACGAAATAAATAGGAGTCATTCCGAGTGCAGCGAGGAATCCAGAGAATATTCGCCTGGCGCGTGCTGCCATTATCTTTTGGACTCTTCGCTGCACTCAGAATGATTCCGGTCAATCATAATTGCAGTGTTCATAAATCGCTCTACTAGACATCATTCGCTGGAGACTCCACGCATCCAGTCCGAGATAGGAACCCATGCACTTTACGGCGTCTGTTCTGGTTTTCGGAATTGCCTGCGCCATCATCTCTGGCATCATGAATGGGATTTTCACTTTGCCCATGAAATATCTCGGACAATGGCCATGGGAAAATGTGTGGGCGCTGGTTATGCTGGTGCCCTGCGTCATCCTGCCGTTTGCTGTGGTCTTGATCGCAGTTCCAGGATTCATCCATGTGCTTGGAACTGCGCCGACCTACGCGATCGTGTCGGCCTGCCTCTGCGGATTCGCATGGGGCTTCGGAGCCATCATGTTCGGCCAGGGCGTCTCGGCCATCGGAATCTCCATGGGCAACACGCTGGCGCTCGCCATCAGCGCATCCTTCGGATCGGTGCTTCCGATTCTGGTGTTGGCTCCCGCACGGTTGCATCTGCCTCAAGGCAAGGCAATCGTTCTGGGCACGCTCGTCGGTATTCTTGGCATTGCATGTTTTGGCTATGCGGGTTTTCGCAGGGAACGCAGCCAGAGAGGGAACGAGGAGAAAACGCGCGGCGACATGGTGGGCCACGCTCGGCCTTTCGCCATTGGCCTTCTGTTGTGTACCGGATCGGGTCTGCTCTCCGCCGTCTTCAATATCGGATACAGCCTGGCGCAGCCGGTAATGCAGACCGCCGTTCGTATGGGGCACAGCACCTTCGCGGGAACGAATGTGATCTGGCTCCTGATGCTCACCTGTGGATCGGTGCCCAGCCTGGTTTTTTGCGGATATCTCTTCAAGAAAAATGGCACATGGAAGCAGTATGCGGCACCCGGCTCGATGCGTTTATACATCCTGGTCATCGGCATGGGCTTGATGTGGGGCGGACACACCTACCTCTACGGATTAGCTTCGCCAAAACTGGGTAAACTGGGTCCCGCAATCGGATGGCCGCTTACCCTCATGGCGGGATTGCTGACAGTGAACACGTGCGGATTTCTCGCCGGTGAATGGAAGCTCACCCGCCTGCGAGATCGTCAGTGGATGGTGTTGGGCCTCTTGGTCACGCTTGCGGCCATAGCCGTGCTTGGATGGTCGAGCACATTAGGGTAGGCCGCGATCAGCCGAATTCCGGGCCGGCGGCAGCCAGCAATTGTGCAGGATTGCCCGGTAACGTTGAAAGGCCCAGTGCCATGCGCGTGAAGCGGCGCTGCGGGCGAAAGCCATGCTCCGTCAGTACGGGCACAAGCACATTCTCGGGCCCAAGTACATCGACGAAGCCCGAGCCGGAAGCAGCACGAATCCCCTCCGCAGCCAATGCGGGCGCTTCCGCCGGTTCGGCGACAATCGGGCCTAAATGCCACCCGTTCGATCCTTTTCGAAGAATCGTAAATCCATGTGTGGATTGAAAAGCAACGCTGCCGGGACGCGACAGAAAATCTTCCAACAGAAAGCGCCGGTCTGCGCCGAACGCGGACTGATCGAGCGTGAGGTCTGCGGAATTGCTCGCGGCTGCAATCCCTCCGCCTTGACCTTCCCAGCGCTCCATCGTCGAGAGCGGCACAAATCCGAGCGCCGAATAGATGTCTGTCGCAGCCGGTGCCGCATCCAGCAGCGCAGCCCGTCCGGAGTCGCGCAAGACCGAGGTGCAAGCGGCAACAAGCCGCGTAGCCAGCCCGTGTCGGCGCCATTTGGAGGTCACCAGCACCATCGAGATCCAGCCGAAGGCACGTCCGTAAGGTAACGCAGCGGTAGTTGCCACCAGCCGATCGTCAACAACAAACCCGAGCACCGTGCCATGCGTGAAAAATACCGCCCAGTCTGCCGCAACCTGGTTCCAGCCAGCTTCTTTCGAAATGAGCAGAGCGCGCGGGATCCAGGTTGCGTCCAACGGTATCGGATGGAGCGTCTCATTGAGCGCATCAGGCAACACGGCGGCGTACCTCAAATCCGGTGACAAACATCGACACGACGCAGCAGGCGATAATTAGAATATCGATGGAATTTGCGGGCTTCATCTCATCCACTTTCATCGATTATTTTGAATCGTGTCAATAGAATAAGGAGCAGAAGCGAACAGGACGACAGAAAATTTTCATCTGTTACACTCCTCCTTGCGAACTGCGCATTTGCTCAGATTTTGCCAAAAGATCTCCGAATCTTTTTTTGCGCAGTGGTATCGGAAGAACTGCCTGCAATAATAATGACGCGACCCTGATTTTTTTGAGCGAAGCAAAAATTCTGCAACGGATGAACGCTGCCTGTGCGGCGACCAACCTTAAGGCGAACAAACATGACGATTGATAATGAAGCCCAATTGGAAGAGAGGCTGGCGCGGCCAACGCCCGCCGATATCGCAGCCATGCGCGACTTGGACGGCGATGTAGTTGTTCTTGGGGTTGGCGGCAAAATGGGTCCCAGCCTTGTCCGCCTCATGCAGCGGGCCGTAACCGAGGCCGGCGTGAAAAAAAGAATCATCGCTGTCGCGCGTTTCTCCGACAAGGCGCTACCCGCTGCCCTGGAAGCGGACGGAATTGAAACAATCGCCTGCGATTTGCTGGAGGATGGAGCGCTGGCCAGTCTGCCCGATGCCGCCAATGTCATCTTTATGGCCGCACGAAAGTTTGGCACCACGGGATCGGAATATCTAAGCTGGGCCATCAACACGCAACTGCCGGCATTGGTGGCGGACCGTTACCGGGAGTCGCGCATCGTCTGCTTTTCAAGCGGCAATATTTATCCGTTTCGGCCGATTCAGTTCGGCGGCGCAACGGAAACAACGCCCGCCGCCCCGCAAGGGGAATATGCCCAGTCCGTCCTGGGCCGCGAGCGCGTCTTTGAACATGGCTCTCACCGGTGGGGAACTCCGCTGGCGCTTCTGCGGCTCAATTATGCAATCGATCTTCGCTATGGCGTACTGGCCGACATCGCAAGCGCAGTATATCGGCGGCAGCCCGTAGACGTCCGCATGCCGCTGGTGAACATCATCTGGCAGGGAGATGCGAACTCCGTCTGTATCCGCTCTTTTCCTTTCTGCCAGTCGCCGCCCTTCGTGCTGAACCTTACCGGACCCGAGACCTTCAGCACCCGCTGGATCGCCGAAGAGTTTGGACGGCATTTTGGCTGCGAACCAACTTTCAGCGGCGAAGAATCCTCCTCCGCTCTCTTGAGTAACGCGGCGAAATCCCATCGTCTCTTCGGGTATCCCACAGTCACTCCCGATGAAATGATCGAGTGGGTCGCTCATTGGATCGAGAGCGAAAATCCAATGCTCGGCAAGCCGACTCACTTTCAGACGCGGGACGGAAAATTCTAATGACCTTAAGCGAAAAATTAAAAAGCGGCCTGGTGATTCCAGCCCATCCCCTCGCGTTAAGCAGCAGCAGAAAACTGGATGAGCGCCGTCAGCGCGCCCTCACCCGTTACTATCGCGCTGCCGGAGCAGGCGGTGTCGCGGTTGGCGTGCACACCACGCAGTTCGCGATCCGCCAGGTGGGACTCCTGCGCCCGGTACTGCAACTGGCGGCGGAAGAGCTGCGAGACTCCCCGATGTTAAAGATCGCCGGCGTTTGCGGTCCGCAGCCAGGTGCGATTGCGGAGGCGGAACTGGCCGTCTCATTGGGTTACGATGCAGTGCTTCTCAGCATGGGAGGATTGCAATCTCTCTCCTTTAAAGATCATCTGGACCGCGCCCGGGCCGTTGCGTCGATTGTCCCGGTCATCGGTTTCTACCTGCAACCCTCAGTGGGCGGCCGCATTTTCCCATACAGCTTTTGGCGGGAATTTGCGGAGATAGAGAATCTCGCCGCCATCAAAATGGCGCCGTTCAATCGCTATCAGACACTCGACGTCGTGCGCGCGGTTCTCGATGCTGGCCGGGAAAAGGAAATCGCCCTCTACACCGGCAATGACGACAACATTCTGGTTGACCTGTTGACAGAGTTCGATTTTGGCAGCAAGCGTGCCCATATTGTCGGTGGTCTGCTCGGACATTGGGCGGTGTGGACACGGACCGCGGTGGCGCATCTCAACACGGCAAAAGAATCGCGGGGCACGGCTGCGAAGAATCTACTGACGCTTGCCCAGCAGATCACCGATGCGAACGCCGCCTTCTTCGATCCCGCGCACAATTTCGCCGGCTGCATCGCCGGCATTCATGAAGTTCTGCGTCGGCAAGGTCTGCTCGAGGGAATTTGGTGCCTCGATCCGGAGGAATGCCTGTCGCCCGGCCAGAGCGAAGAGATCGACCGCATCTATCGATGCTATCCACGTTTGAACGACGACAATTTTGTTCGCGAACACCTGGACGAGTGGCTTCGTTAGCTTCTGACAGAACGAAGAGATATGCGGCTGCCCCAGATCACGACTTTTGAGACCTGGGTTCCGGCGGCAGAGACCTGAATAAACGAACAGCGGTTCCCCATGCCTGACAATTCTCTCCAGCAAATCGTCTTGCAGTCCGGACGGAATTGCGGGTTCCATCTTGCCGGAATTGCGCCTGCCGCCCCGGAAGATTCGGGCGGCGGCATGGTGGAAAACAGCGGCGCTTACGGCGACAATCGACAAACATTTCCAGAGCTTTCCTACTTCGCGCAATGGGTAGCCGAAGGCCGCGCGGGGGAAATGGAGTACCTGAAGCGCCGCGACGCAGGCAATCGCCTTCTGCGGTCGTCTGTCCGAGTGCCGTTTCCCTGGGTTCGATCGGTGATTGTCTGCGCGGTGAATTACAACAGCGATCAGCCTTACTCAATCGACGACGCTGCGGCAAAGTCTCAAGAGAATCCAGCCTGGATTGCCCGCTACGCATGGTCCGGCCGTCAACCGGATTCAATCTCCAGATCAGACTTTCCCAGCACGGGTCCTGAAGGGAAGTTTCTCCCACCAGAATCAGCGAAGGAGTCCGCTTCGCCTCCGCCGCTCGTGCCAACCGATTACCACATCGTCATCCGTGAACGGTTGGAGCAGCTGCGCGCCGACCTGCAGCGGCAATTAGGCGACTTTCAGGCGCGTTGCTTTGTTGATACCGGGCCGCTGGTCGAGCGCATATACGCCAAATATGCAGGCCTGGGATGGCAGGCGAAAAACACGTGCCTGATCAATGAATCCATCGGATCATGGTTCTTTCTCGGAGTGATTCTCACCTCGCTCGATCTGCCGCGCGAGCAGTGGGCGCAGCCCATGCCCGACCGCTGTGGCAGTTGCACCCGCTGCATCGATGCGTGCCCCACGGAAGCGCTCGAACCGTATCGTATAGACGCCTCCCGCTGCATCTCGTATTTGACGATCGAAAAACGAGGGCCGATTCCTGAAGAACTGGCGGCCAAGGTCGGACGAAATGTCTTCGGCTGCGACATATGCCAGGAAGTATGTCCGTGGAATAATCGCGGCAACGCCCGACCGCCAATCTCGGACTGGCCCGAACTACAGCCGAGACCCGAGCTGGTAAATCCGGCGCTGGACTGGCTAGCCGGATTAGGAGAGGAAGACTATCGCCGGATGTTTCATCAGTCACCGCTCGAACGCGCGAAATATGCCGGATTTGAGCGCAATATCGCCAACGCGCAGAAGAATCACCTCGAAAGCAGTTAGAGCTTTGATCAAACCGCAATCCAAATGCAATCCCGAACAGACGTCCGTCATTCGGGGCGCAGCGAAGAATCCAGCGGGTGCCGGGCAGCGCAATCCAGGCTAATGTTCTCTAAAATAACTTCGATTGGCCCACAGGCCGCTTACTGATTTCTAGTCACGTTGAGTGCGTTCAATCCTTTTGGTCCCTGCTGACACTCGAAATCCACCGCATCGCCCTCGTTCAGAATCTTGAATCCTTCCTCCTGAATCGCGGAGAAATGAACAAAGACATCTTCGCCTGTGGAGCGCTGAATAAATCCATACCCCTTGGCCCCGTTAAACCACTTCACCACACCACGTTCGCTCAAAATACTTTCCTCATTTTCTCTGCCTCGCATAAATGCAACAGATGCCCGCAGAACGTTCGCCGAAGCATAAAATCTGGCACTGTTATGGCACGAATTTCCGGCGAACGCAAGAAGAATCTTTCAGAGTTCTGATCGAGAAGGATCTTACCTGCTCCGCAAGCAAGTTATAGTCGAACCAGAGCCGTCTGAACGCAGGCAGACCGGCGCGCTGCAGTCTGATCTTCCCCCATGCTGACGATTACGCCACACGACGATCCTTCGGACACGATCGCGGTCACTCGCCAGGAATCTGAAGCGCAGGAGCCGCAAATGCTGGCGCTCGTTCGCTACTTGTCGCGAACCGCGGTCCACACCTACGCTTTCAGCGTAGCGGCGAATGCCATCCTCTCCTTGTTTCCGTTCATCGTGTTGATGCTGACCATCGCCCACAGATTTTTGCACTCGCCGCAAATGGTGGATGTCATTCGAACCATGCTGCACGCGCTTCTTCCGACAGGGCAGGACTTCGTCGTCCGCAACATGGTTTTTCTTGTCTACTCCCAGAAGCGTGTGGCCCTCGTCTCTGTCCTGATGCTGCTGGTCTCTTCCACCGGCGTTTTTCTTCCGCTGGAGGTGGCCCTGAACCAGGTGTGGGGAGTGGAAGAGAACCGCTCGTACTGGCGGAACCAGCTGATTTCCCTCGGACTGGCCTTCATGGTGGGGATTCTCGCGTTACTTTCCATCGCCGTCTCGGCCTCGCACGAGACACTGCTGAGAATGTTGTTTTTCGGCCATACCGGAACTCCGGCGTTTCATTTTGTGGAGAAAAGCATTCTCAAGGTGCTCGGAGTCGTTGCCAGCATTTTAATTTTCTTCCTTATCTACTGGATACTTCCCAACCGTCGTGTACGGGTAATGTCTGTCCTGCCTGCCGCGATCATCACCGGCCTGTTATGGGAAGCGGCCAAGCTCGCCTACATAGCGGTGCTACCATGGCTCGATCTAAAATCTGTCTACGGGCCTTTTTCCATTTCGGTCGGGCTGATGTTGTGGGCCTTTCTCTCTGGATTGATCCTGTTGGCCGGAGCGCATTTTTCCGCCAGCCGCTGCTTGCGCAAAGACGCAGCGAGGTTAAAGAATGCGGAGCCAACAACAAATCCACCGCCGAAAGAATTGACGACCGCATAGCCCGGTGTCCCTCACGTTCATCTCATAAATTCGTCATCTGATTGAGTCATGCAGGCGATCGCAGACTGGATCGCCGCCGCCGAGCAACCGGACGACATAATCCTGATGTTTTGCCACGCAACATTAGAATGTTTCAAGCCAGCATTCAGACAGCAGATGGAGTCATTCTGAATGGAGCGAAGAATCCAGAGACTGTGAGCGATGTAATTGCCGCCATCTTCCTCTGAACTCTTCGCGGAGTTTACCCATGGCACAACCGGGGCGAAACTGACTCCTGCTGCCTAAAGAGAATGGTGTGGTTTTATAAGGAACGCTTTGATGGCAATTTCATTCGGCCGAATGCCTGTGGGAAGCATCGTTACCAGGCTATGCGTGGAGGTACGAATGACGGCCACATCGCCGGAGCGGGCATCGACGGCGAAGAATATGTCGCCAGCCTTCGAGAAGGCCGTAGCATCCGGACCGTCTCCGGTACGCGGCTGAACGGGGAGAAGTTGTCCATCGTCGATGCTGAAAACGCCGAGCGAGTCCGCGTCGAAGTCGCTGACGTAGAGTGTCGAATCGTCCGCGGCGATCAGCCCTCGAACCGGATGTGTCCCCACAAAATAAGCTCCGCCCACTTCATTCGTGCTGGTGTCAATTTCTGAGATCGAGCCGCCGCCGTAATTCACGGCAAAAATTTCGCCGCCATCGGGCTTCAGCGCCAGGCTCACCGGAGACGGTCCTGTGTCCAGCAGCGCGAGCAATGCATCCTTGCGCGCTGGAATCTCGCTAGACAATTTTTTTCTCCGGGAGAACGATGGTGGCGGCGTGGCCAGTTGAATCGCCATCACCTGGTGCCCGCCGGAGCAGGCGACAAACGCCTTGCTGGAATCAGGGAGGATGGCGATATCGGTGGCGCCTGGGCAACCGCTCCACACGCTGCGCACTCGCTGCAATTTCGGGTCGGCTTTCGCGTCGCCCGCCTTCGCATTGATGACGCTCGCACTTCCTGCAACCCGGTTGGAGACAACCAGTGTGTTTCCATCCGGACTGATGACCGCCATGCCAGGTGCTTCGCCCACTCCGATAACAGAGAGTTCTTGACGCTTGTTCAGGTCGAGCACCGACACATTGTTCGAGCCGGAATTGGCTACATATGCGCGTGTTCCATCGGGACTGACGGAGATGAAATAAGGCCGCTGCCGCACCGGGATTGTAGCTATGACCGCCTTCTTCTCCGCATCGATGACGCTGACGGAGTTACTTCCGGTGTTCACAACGTACACTTCATTCCGCCTGGGATTTGCAGCTACGCCGGTCGGATCGGCGCCCACGGGAATCACCCTGTCCTGGCGAAGGTTCACTACATCGAGCACGGTGACGGTGTTGCTGCCGCCGTTGGTCACATAGGCATATTCGCGATAATTCGCGGGGTAATCTGGAAACTCATGCGAGCGGCAGCCTGCGAGCAACAGTACGGTCGTAGAAATAAATAAGGCAGGCGCATAACGTTTGAATGTTGTGCGCCTGCGACGAAAGCGATCTGTTCGTGCAACCTGCGAGTGCAGTTTCATCCGGGTGCCAGTTGAGGGTGTCTCATTAAGCAATCGTGTCATCCTGAGTGAAACGAAGGACCTTGCGTTTGGCCGGCAAACAGCAGGTTCCTCGACTTCGCTGCGCTTCGCTCGGAATGACAAACCTATTTATGAAATGCCTTTAGGATTTCGCCAGCGATGCGTCTGCCTGCTCCATGCGAATGCCGTCCGGGACGTCGCGATGGAGGATGCGGGCAATCTGGCGAACCTCACCGATCATGTCGGCAAACTGCGCCGGATAGATGGACTGCGCTCCGTCTGACAAGGCCTTATCCGGTTGATGATGCACTTCGACAATCAGGCCGTCCGCCCCGACAGCGACAGCCGCGCGCGCCAGGGGAACTACCTTGTTGCGCTTGCCCGTGCCGTGGCTCGGATCGACAATAATTGGCAAATGACTAAGGCGCTGCACTGCGGGAACAATGCTCAGATCGAGAGTATTGCGTGTGTGATCGACAAACGTGCGGACGCCGCGCTCACAGAGAATCACTTGATAATTACCTTCACTCATTACATATTCGGCAGCCATCAGCAGCTCTTCAAGTGTCGCCGCCATGCCGCGCTTCAGCAGCACAGGTTTGCGCGTGCGGCCCACCTCGCGCAGCAGGGAATAGTTCTGCATGTTGCGCGCGCCGATCTGGATTACGTCGGCATGCCGTTCGACCAGTTCAAGCGATTCGCGATCGAGTGCCTCGGAAACGATCCGCAGCCCGAAGGCATCGCGAATCTCCGCCATGATTTTCAGCGCCTCTTCACCGAGTCCCTGAAAAGCGTAGGGAGAAGTGCGCGGTTTGTACGCTCCGCCGCGAAAAAACTGCGCGCCCGCTGCGGCCACTTGCTCCGCAATCGCGAATGCCTGCTCATGAGTTTCAATCGAGCAGGGGCCGGCCATGATCGCGAGATCTTTTCCGCCGATCGAAGCATTCGTGCCCGGAAAGCGAATGACGGTGTCTTCTTCCTTCACATCCCGGCTCACCAGCTTGTAGGGCTTCGAAACGCGAATCACCTCAGCCACGCCGGAGAGTTCCTCAAGCGTGCCTTGATCGACCGTGCCCTGGTTTCCGGTGATGCCGATGGCGGTGCGCTGCGCTCCGGGCAGTGGATGAGCGCGAAAACCGAGCCCTTCAATATGTTCACAGACGGCGCGGATTTCCTCGGCGCTGGCCTGCTTCTTCATCACAATCAGCATGGGAAGCCTTTCTACTGTTTTATTTTACCGGTTGTGGCAGGGAAATTCTGAACAAGTCTGTTCAGATCTCAGCGGCTAGCTGACGCCTACGGTATCGTCATATTCAAGCGAGGTTGAGGTCGTTCCTGGGCAGGTTGTGAAACATGCGACTACAACTTTAACCGTTCCAGGTGGAGGCACCCATTTGCCAATGCTTTGTCCCGGCTTAAGTTCCAACGTTGAACTGCTGGTATTCGGGCTCGGCGCTAACGGCTTCCCGGTTGCGTCCAACGCTTGAATCGAAAGTGAACAACTGCCCGTGTTAACCAGATTCTGCAATCCAAGAGCGGACTGTGCCGGCCCCGCAATCGTAATCGCATTGGAATGGCTGCCGGGACACGGCACGCTGACTTTGTGATGGGTCGCACCTGGCCCGGGTGGGCGAGTGTCACTCGGTGTGGTGTCGCTGGGAACCTGTACGCTCGAAATTCCGAGCCGTTGCGCACCCGTATTCGCCGGGACCGCAACGTCCAGGGTTGGGTCGTATTGCACGGTGCGCGAACCGCCAGTCACCTCGCCATCTACCAGAAGCAACCTTGGCGCGCGGAGAGGCAGGCTGGAAGAGGCCAGCGTGGATGGTTCCAAGTCCGGCACATAAACCTGGACCTTTGTATGTTGATATCCATCCGGCAAGTAACGGACAAAGAACCCGCCTGGATGCGAGGACCAACGGCCCCGCGGAATGATCGGCCCGTCGCGTTCCGCTGGTCCCGGCAGCACCGCGATGCTCTCAATTTCGGCGAACGGGGCAGTGTCACTTGCCAGCTTGCTGCGAAGCTCTGCCTGGATCGCAAAAATTCTGCGCTCGTCCGGCGGCAGGGAGTTCATCGCCCGGTCCAATATCGATTGTGGAACCAGACCCAGTGCGCCGCCATTTAAATCGTAAATCTCCTTTTTGGTCAGCAGGGTCAGAGCAGTTCGTTGCAGGGTTGGCGATAGATCGCTGAATTTCGACCGCGATTCGATTGCCCAAATCAACAGCTGCACCTGCGTTTGCGGAATCTCGGGATGCTGCGCTGTCCGCTGCAACAGACTGAGAATGATTGCGGCTTTCGATCCTTTCAGCGGAGCGTACAGATATCCATCCCCTTGACTCGGTCCGTGCGTCCCTGCGTGCAGACAAAAACTCTGGAGGTCGGCCTCGTAGGCTCCAGGTGAGAGCAGGAGACCTCCTCCGGACGCTGTCGGCGAACCCAGCAGCGGCTTGAATGTTTTGGGAGAGAAGGAGTCTGGCAGGACGATTTCATTCCTGACATCCGCAAAACTGGTAGTGATCGGCTCCTTGCCTTTCAGTTCGATCATCGAACCGAAGGGATTTCCGCCGGGAATTTGCGGGATTTGAACTCCGGGGAACTGCGACTCAGCTGGAAGCGAGAGCATAGTGAAAGACGTTACCAGTATGCTGAATAATCCTATTCGCTTAAGCCACTCTTTAAATGCGACCATTGAGCGCAACTCCTTGGCCCTTGATGCACCGGCACTATCGTCGATCTTCGAAATGCGTTCAACGTTGGACGATCGTGATCATCGAAAATTATCGTTGCGGCAGGGAAGGGTGTGATCGCCGTGCGGCAATATTGCGCTTCGCGGTCCAGGCAGTCAACAGGAATTCTTTGGAATTACAAGAGGATGAAAACTCTATTTGCGCAGGCGACGCCAACCCATCAGAACGATGCCGAGATATCCGAGTTGCAGGAACCAGGTAAGGCAGTAGGCGATAACCAGATGACCAAAATTCATTTCAATTCCTCGATCAAATTTGCTTCCCAGGGAGAGATCCACATCTCAAATTGGGAGGCACCCGCCCGTGGAACAATATGTTCCACGTGGAACATAAAAGCACGCGAAGGGCCAATGGCCATTAACGTGCGCACGTGACGGGCCAATCTCCATTATTGCGTCGTTTCCAGGCTGGCTTCGAGCGCCTGCAACGCGGCTTCCTGCTCCGCGCGCTGGCGCTTGCGTTCCAGCTGGTATCGTAGCGTCACCAGAAGAACTCCCCAGGCAAACCATCCCGTCAGGTTCAGTAGGAATGCGGGCATCATCCGTGGATCGATTCCGGAATCCGGGCCGCCGAAGAAGACGGGCGAAGGGTGCTGGGTACGCCACCATCGGATGGACATATAGACGATCGGGACGTCCACAGCCGCAAAAACTGAGAGCACGGCGGCGAGCGTCTGCGTCTCTCCACCCACAGTAAAGCGGCGAAGCAGAAGATAACTGGCGTAGATCAGCCAAAGAATCAGGCAGCTGGTGAGTCGCGCATCCCAGGTCCACCAGATGCCCCACACCGGTTTTGCCCAAAGCATTCCCGTTGCCAGTCCGATGGTCAGGAAAACGAGCGCCATTTCCGCGGAAGCCAGAGCGAGGGCATCCGCTGCCAGGGCGCGCAGGGGATTGGAGCGACGCGTCATCAAATAAACGATTGACGCCGCGAAGTTTACATACGGAAACAGCAGCCCCATGATGTTCGAAGGGACGTGATAGTAAAAAATGCGCTGGATGTTGCCCATGGTCGCTTCCATCGGGGCCACGTACATGGCCTGGTAGAAGCCGATGGCCAGGATGGCCAGCGCAATCGGTAATCCGATCCAGAGAGTTCGTTTCATGGCGGTTAAAAATGTATGAATGCGTAGTTTACGCCAATGGCGGCTGGTACATAAAGCCATCATCCTTCGCGGGAACCAATTTCATCGCATCCGCGCACGCTCTCTTTGCACGCAACTCCTGCGCCGCCGTGGCGTCTAAGAGGTACAGGTGTCTCTCCAGTGTCGATACATATGCCAAAATTGGAACGGCAGCCGGAACTCGATGCATTGCGCGGGCTTTTCCTGGTCTGGATGACACTGACGCATTTACCCACGCACTTTAGCGATTTCGTCAACGACACTTTCGGCTACGTATCTTCCGCGGAAGGATTCGTCTTTCTTTCCGCGCTTCTCGTCGGGCGCATCTATATGCAGCGGCTTGTGCAGGACAAGACCGGTGTCCGGGCGCATCTGTGGAAACGCTCTTTAAAAATCTATGGCTATCATCTACTGATGCTGACGCTGGCCTTTACCGTGGCGGCGGAATTTGCAATCAAAACGCATCATGCAGCCATTTACAATCTGCTGAATTTTTACATCGCGCATCCGTTCGTTGCCGTCATCGGCTCGGTGTTGCTGCTCTACTGCCCTCCGCTTTTTGACATTCTGCCGATGTACATCATCTTTCTTTTCTTCACGCCCCTGCTGCTCTCGGGAGCGGCGCGCCTGGGATGGAGAAAGCTGCTTGCGATCAGCGGCCTGGTTTGGCTGCTGGCGCAATTCGGTCTGCGCGACATTGTCCACAACTTCATTGTCCACATCACCCATCTCCCGGTGCCTTTACAGGAGACGGGTGCGTTCAACCTGTTTGCATGGCAGGCAGTCTGGATTGCGGGGCTTTGGATTGGCGCGAAATCCGCCATGGGCGATATTCCGCTCAAGAGAATTCCTGGATGGACGGTCGCGGTTTCCGCAGCGGTATGCCTATTTTTTGTATGCGTACGATATGGCTGGCTGGGACCGAGCATGGCACAACAGATGTTCGGGCTTCAACTGGACAAGTGGCAGCTGGGTCCATTGCGTGTTCTGAACCTGATCGCCTTAACCGTCGTTGCCTACTGGCTTCGCAAGTACGTCAAGTTGTTCGTGTCCAGAGAACCATTCCTTACACTTGGCAAGGCATCGTTGCATGTCTTCTGCGCGCATGTGTTCTTCGTCTTCATCGGGCTGGCGCTGCTCTATGGCGAGGTCGAGCAACTCCATGGCCCAATTGCTATCGGATTATTGGTCGTCACCTTCGTATCGCTGATTCTGGTCGCAGCGAATGAGATGCGGAAGCAGCGTGTCGTCCAGGAAAAGAAAAAAGCGGAGCTGTCGCCATCCCCGCCACTGCTTTCCGTGGAATAGATCGGGAGTCATTCTGACCCCGAGCTTGTCGAAGAATCCAGAGGATAACCGCTACATCGACTCAACTCTGACTCTCTGGATTTCTAGCTGCGCTCGGAATGACGGGCCCATGTTTATTCCGCGTTCAGAATGGTTTCAAACAACAGCAGGCAGAGCGTCAAAAAAATAAGGTCGTAGCCGGCCAGCAGACGAATCCACAGGCCCGGATCGAACTCCCCGGTGAGAATGCCGGTGGTGGACTGCACCATGGCCAGCAGTGCGGGAACTGTAATCGGAAACAGGATCAGCGGCAGCAGCATTTCCCGGTTGCGCGTGCGCAGAGACAGCGCGGCGAAAAATGTCCCGTTCACGACAAGGGCCAACGTTCCCAGCGGCAGCACCAGCGCCATCCACCAGCCCTGGCCGAATGCGTGCAGATTGTAGAAGACGATAAACAACGGTCCGATCACGACCTCAATCACCGTGACGAAAAAGAAATTCGCCAGCACCTTGGCGAGGAACAACGCGCTGGACGGGCTGGGCGCCATCCGTTGCGCATCGAGTACCTGATGGCGCAGTTCGCGCGTCCAGGTCTGGTTCAGCGCGGTGACGGATGCGAACAACAGCGCGACCCACAGAATACCGCCTGCGATGCTGCGCGATACGGCCATCGTAGGATCGAAGGCGAAGCTGAACAGGACCACGACCAGCAGCGAGAAAAACAGCATCCCGTTGATGGCGTCTTTGGACCGCCATTCCAGCCGCAAATCTTTCGCCAGATGCGCCCATACGATGCGCGCGTAGTTCATTCGGCGGCCTCATCGCGCGCGACCGTATGTATGCGCGCCAGATCGGCGAGCTGCGCTTCCGCTGCACGGATGTAGTCTGTCGGCGCGAGCAGAATCTGCAATCCACGCATGCCCGCCGAAACGGAAATGACGTCGAACAATTCGATGGATTCGTCGGCAAAAACAGGAAAGACCTTCTTGCTGCCAAACACGGTCACGCCGCCGCGAATGTAGCCGGTCAGCGGCTGGACTTCTTTGATCGAGACCAGTTCCGCGCGGCGTCCGCCGGCGGCCGCCGCCAGCTTTTTAAAATCAATTTCATCCGCGACAGAGAGCACGGCGAAGACGATCGGCTCCGGATCGACGCGGCACAGCAACGTTTTGAACACCTGCTCGGGTGGCAGGCCAAGCTTTTTCGCGACCGTCTGGCCGGAGAGATCCTCCGGATCGACCGTATACTCCCGCGTCTCATATGGGATTCCCAGGCCATCGAGCATCCGGCAGGCATTTGTTTTCACGCGCGGATTCCTTCCTGCGAATCGATGGAACTGGGTGGCGTGAATCTCTCCACACTCGCGATCTGTCCGTCGTTCATCGTGCAGAAGCAGTCGGCCATGGGACGGGCCAACTCGGGCTGGTGCGTGGTCAGCAGGATGGTCTTTCCGTTGGCGCGCAGTTGCGCGAGCACCTGTAGCATTTGCGCGCTGCTGGCGGTATCGACATTCGAAAACGGTTCATCCAGCAGCAGCAGGTCGGGGTTTGCCATCAGCACGCGGGCCAGGGCCGCGCGCTGCCGCATGCCTTGGGAAAACTTGCCCACGGGCCGGTCAAGCCGCGCATCGAGGCCGACCATTTCAAGCGCCTGTTCCGGCTTCCATTGCGGAGTGGCGGAATGCCTATCGGCATAGAGCAGGGCAGTGTAGCGAAGATTTTCAAGGGCCGTCAGCTCGTCGTACAGCATGGAGTCGTGGCCGAGATATCCAGTTCGGCTCCGCACGGTGCTGACCGCGGCAGACCCTAGCACCGACAGCGTTCCATATGTGGGACGGATCAGCCCTGCGATGACGCGCAACAGTGTGGATTTCCCTGCGCCGTTCAGTCCGAGAATGACATAGCACAGACCGGGAGAAAATTCCGCGGTGACTTTTCGCAACGCGGCGAAGCTGCCGTAGAGCTTGGAGACTTCACGGAGTTCAACTGCGCAGGCATTGGACACGTGTGGAGTATATGGGAAATTTGATTTGGAATTCATAGAAGTCTGTCATCCTGAGCAAACGAAGGATCTCGCGGTTTGCTAAATCCTTCAGGATGGCAAGACATCTTTTGTAGATACGAAGTCAGTTCTGCGAATTCAGCGAGGCGGTTTGTTTCGGCTGCCGGCCTGTCTTGGCCGGAGCATATTTTGAGGCGCATTTTGCCTGGATCTGCGTGGCGTGAAAGACCCCGTCGCGGCCGTACATGCCGACCGCCAAAGCCTGCGCGTTGTCTTTGAAAGTGTCCGGCGGAGGATCGCCACCGGCATAATTCACATGCAGCTTGCGCCCCTGTTCCACCAGAACGAACTGTAGATGAGCACCGTCGCGTTGAATTGAACCCGGCTGGACGTCGCCCGCCACGCGCAGATGTCGCGTGTACGCGTGATTGCCCATGGTCTGCAACTCATGAATTGTGACGTAGTAGCTCTTGTTCGCCTCGACACCTGTGAATGCCAGATATCCGATGGTCCCCAGGATGATTACCGTCGCGACAATGATCCGGAGGGTTGTCTGTTTGCTGTGCATTGCTGATCCTCAACTCTCCAGACTATGAACCCCGCGCCCTGCGGTCAAGCGGGCGGGGCAAGATTGCACATTCGCATGTCAACCGCTTGAAATTCACGGGACATCGAACATGGTCCTCGCGGCAGCCGATACCGAGAGGTCGCGTGTACAAAATGTAACTGTCCCGTCACGTGGTTTTCATATTCACTGCGTACGCTCGGAAGCTGATCATCCTCTGCCGTGCAGGAAAACAGCGCACGGGATTTGGCACGCATTTCATTCTAAGGAGCTACCCTTGATCCGCAACAATTACTTAGCGTCCGCTGCATCCGTCGCACTACTAGCCGCAGTCTGCGGCTGCGGCGCATCTTCTTCCAAATATCAGACGAACACCGGCGGCGCGCCTCCTGCCGCGGTGTCCGCTACCCCCGGCTATATCGTTACCACCTTTGCCACTTCGTCCTCGGCGGGGAAGTCCACCAACCCGGACTCGATCATTCAAGTCGGGTCGAATATTTTCGTTGGATACGGAGATTCGACCAATCCCGACGGGACAGCTCCGGGCAGCAATCCTCCCGTGGCAGGGCAGACCGAGATTATCGAATATAGTTTGACGGGTAAGGCGGTAAAGACTTTCGAAGTGACCGGGCACAACGACGGTTTGCTGGCGTACGACAGCCACACCATCTGGTCGATGTCTAATGAAGATGCCAATCCGACGCTGACTGTGATCGATCTGAGCGCCGGCACACAGACCCAGTACACCCCGACTACTCCATTGCTGCACGGCGGAGGCCTGGATGACATGCAGTTGATCGGCGGCGCGGTGTATGTCTCCGCCTCCAATCCAGACACTTCGGCCCCCACGAACCAGTTCCCGAACGGCATCGTAACCGGCGCGCCGGCGGCCATTTCGATTGCGCTCAATGCCAATGGAAAGACGTTCGACTGGAAACCTGTCCTGAACGGCAACGCGCAGGCTACCAATATTGCCGGTGGCGGCAACGTTACTCTCAACCTTACCGACCCCGATTCGGAGGCTACTGACCCCAGCGGTAATCTGGTGCTCGACAGCCAGGGTGACTCGGAGCTGGTCTTCATTTCGAATCCGGGTGCCGGAAATCAGACAGCCAAGGTTCTGCCTCTCACGCTGAACTCTCAGCCATGGCAGGTGGACGACACACGCTTCGTGCCCAAGGGCAATGCTCCCTACCTGCTGGTTACCGACACTCCCACCAACACAATCTATCGCGTCGATGCAAACTTTAATGCTGGAGATGCATACAGCGCGGGCGAAGGAAATGTCCTGAAACTGAATACAACGACGGGCGTTTTCACCGCAGTGGTTAGCGGCCTCGGTTCGGCGCATGGAATGTTGTTCGTGACCCAGTAAGCATCGTTCGGATTCGCGTGTACGGGAGGGCCTGTTCTCTGGAACAGGTCCTTCTTTTTTGCTTGGATACGTGAGCTTTTCAACGCGGCGATGGCCGGCATCCAACTCTGTTGGAGTGTGGTTGTTGTTTCAAATCGTGTGCGAGCCCGCGAGGATCGCAGCTAAGATACCCCGCGTATAATCGCACTAGATACGGTCTTTCGAGACAACTCTCAGCTTTTACAACGCGGCAGAACCGATAGCCGGCAGAGGACACTATGAGCGATCACAGCAAGGGCACACATCTCCAGAACGGAGCGGCATCGAACGGCAGCGCCTTCCCCAGGCCGCGCGCGGAATGGATCGTAAAGCGGCGCGAGGAAGCGGCGCGCACCGGCGACTGGAACATGTCGCAGATGCATTTCGCACGGCTAGGCAAGACGACTGAAGAGATGGCCTACATTGCCCACATCGAAAAACTGCGGCCGGAGCTGATTCGCGATGAAGTGGCCGCCGGACGCATGATTATTCCCGCCAACGTGAATCATCCGGAGCTGGAACCGATGGCGATTGGCGTGGCCTCGAAATGCAAGATCAACGCCAATATCGGCAACTCCGCGATTACGTCGAACATCGACGAGGAGCTTCGCAAGCTGCATACCTCGGTCCATTTCGGCGCGGACACGGTGATGGATCTTTCGACAGGCGGCGACATTCCGACGATTCGCGAGGCGATCCTGCGGAATTCTCCGGTTCCGATTGGAACGGTCCCGCTGTATGAGGCGCTGAACCGCGTGAAGAAACTCGAAGATTTGAACATCGACGTGTATCTGGAGGTGATCGAAGAGCAGGCAGAGCAGGGCGTCGATTACTTTACCGTCCACGCGGGACTGCTGGTGCAATACGTTCCGCTGGTTGCGCGGCGCATTACCGGCATCGTCAGCCGCGGCGGCGCGATTCTGGCGCAGTGGATGACGCACCACCACAAGCAGAATTTTCTTTATGAGCATTTTGATCGCATCGTGAAGGTGATGGCGAAACACGACGTCAGCTTTTCGCTCGGGGACGGTCTGCGTCCCGGCTGCCTCGCAGACGCGAGCGATGAAGCGCAGTTTGCTGAGCTGAAAACGTTGGGCGAACTGACGACTATCGCCTGGAAAAGCGATGTGCAGACCATGATCGAAGGGCCGGGCCATGTCCAGCTCGACAAGATCAAAGAGCAGGTGGAGAAGGAAGTCGAATATTGCCACGCGGCTCCGTTCTACACACTCGGCCCGCTGGTCACGGACATTGCGCCGGGGTATGACCATATCACCAGCGCCATTGGCGCGGCGATGATCGGCTGGTACGGCGCGGCGATGCTGTGCTACGTCACGCCGAAAGAACATCTCGGACTGCCGAATGAAAAAGACGTGAAGGACGGCATCATCGCTTATAAGATTGCTGCTCATGCTGCCGATGTTGCGCGGCACCGTCCGGGCGCGCGCGACCGTGACGACGCCATCAGTCATGCTCGCTATACGTTCGACTGGGACAAGCAGTTCGCGCTCTCACTCGATCCCGAGACGGCCCGCTCCATGCATGACGAGACTCTGCCGGACGAATATTACAAGGAAGCTGCGTTCTGCTCCATGTGCGGTCCGAAGTTCTGCTCCATGAACTGGTCGAGCAAGGTGGATGAGTTCAACAAACGCGAACATGGACTGGAAAAGCGCGATCTAACTAATCTCGTGAGTGAGCAGATGCTGGTCGAGCGGCGATAGATGGATAAGGCAATCCGCAAGGTCACAGACCCCCGACAGCAGCAGGCCGAGACTTATCGCTACTGGCAAAGCATCCCGGTTGGAGCCCGCCTCTCCGCTGTCTGAAAGACTCTTTGACAGACCTGCAGGCTCGAGGCCAATGCCCCAGGTGGCTGAGTGGAAGTTCGAACGGGGCGGATGGGTTCGCGCCAATTACGCAACAGATATAATGACGGCAACGGGCAACATCTTCGTAACGAAAGTCTGGCATGGCGGATGCAATCAATGCCCGGAACGTAGAGAATGCAGAAAAACTCACAAAAAGTCGCAATTGGAGAATGCACCAAGAATAATGCAATAAAGTTATTGAAATAAACGGAGAGGTGGCAGAGCCCGGTTGAATGCACCTGACTCGAAATCAGACATAGTCGCAAGGCTATCGGGGGTTCGAATCCCTCCCTCTCCGCCAAGATTACGTTGTTCCGCCGTGAGATTAACTGCTCGGGCGTGCGAACACCAATCCCTCTTATCAGATATCAGCCCGACGCAGGTTTACAGATTTTGCTCGCAGCAGACGATCCACCTTGCTCGATTTGATGGGGGGAGTAAGAGATACTCACTGGCCATATTCAGCATTCCGTCGAACATCCACGGTCTATCCCGTGAACCGACTGCATCTGGAAGCACGCGAGCGGTTTGGCATCCCGCCATTTCCGTCCGGGTCAAGCGGGAAGTGCTGGAAGCCGTGTCATGACAAATTGTGTGCGCCCGCTAGCAGCGGAGGATTCTCTGGATGGAGAAGAGAAGATCGCTCCTGTTGATTTGGCAACTGCATTCCGGACTGGAGTATTGGTTTACAACTATCAAATTTGGTGAATTGAAGTTACGCTCTCATTTCCTTCCGGTATCCTCATGAAAAAAATTGCGGCAAATTGTATTTGTCCGCTTTTCATCTTTCTGCTTTGGATTGTCGCGATTCCTCCGGCTTGCCCGCAGACCGGAATGGGTGAGTTGCGCCTACAGGTCAAGGACTCCAAAAACCTGGGACTTCCTTACACCGTCACGCTTTTGAATGAGGCCGGCCAGGTAAATAAAACATTGCAATCGGACCCTTCGGGAAACCTGGACGTAAGGCGTCTTCCATTTGGTTCCTATGTGGTCACGATTCAGCACCAGGGCTTTGCTGCGGTCGCAAAGACCGTGGAGATCCGGACCGCTTTGCCGGTGCAATACAGCGTTGTCCTGCATCCAGCGCTGGCCGAAACGTCTGTGCTGGTAAGCGGCGCGCAGACTCTTATCGACCGCGACCGTGCCGGCACGGTGAATCAAATCGGCAAGCAGCAGATTGAGAATCGACTGCCATCTCTTCCGGGTCGCGGCCTGATTGATCTGGTCAATTCGCAGCCCGGATGGCTGTATGAAGGTAATGCCGTGCTGCACCCGCGCGGCTCGGAGTATCAGACACAATTCGTCGTGAATGGAATCCCGCTTACGGAGAACCGCTCACCTGGATTTGGCGCGCAGATCGAAGCGAACGACGTGCAATCGATGACCATTTACACGGCCGGCATTCCTGCGGAATATGGGCGAAAGATGGGCGGCATCATTGAAGTGAATACGATCCGCGATGTTGAGCAAAGGCTGCACGGAACCGCTGTTCTTTCGGGTGGAAGTTTCTCGACCACAGATGGATACCTATCCACACAATATGGATGGGGGGAGAACAGCGCAGGTATTGACATCGACGGCGCCTATACGGATTGGTACGAGAATCCTCCCGTGCTGCAGAACTATACGAATAACGCAACGACAGGGGATTTTTCCGGCCAATATGAGCGCGAGTTTTCCAAAAGAGATCGGTTGACCCTGGTTGCGCGACACGAATCTGTGCGTTTTCTGGTTCCCAATGAACAGCTTCAGGAGGCCGCAGGTCAGGTGCAACATCGCGACGTGCTGGAGACGATGGGGACCGCCGGATGGCAGCACATTATTTCCTCACAAATGTTGACCGATCTGAACGGCATGGTGCGCGACGACACCACGCATCTGTCTTCGAACGCATTCTCCACTCCGATTATCGCCGGCCAGGATCGTGGATACCGCGAGGGGTACCTGAAGGGCAGTGTCACTGTAGACCGAGGCATACAGGAATGGAAGGCCGGCTTCGAAAGCGATTTCATCAATCTTCATGAAGGATTCGATTACACAATCACGGACCCCAACCAGTTCGATCCGGAGACGCCAACGAGGTTTGATTTTTTTGAGCGAGGAAGAGACCGGGAGCAAGCCATTTTTGTCGAAGACAATGCGCGCTTCCACAACTGGAATCTGGCTGCAGGTATTCGGTGGGACAATTATGAGTTGCTTGTCGATCAAAATGCATTCAGCCCTCGCCTGGCGCTGTCCCGCTATTTCCCGCGCGGCAACGTGGTGGCGCATATTTCCTACGATCGAGTGTTTCAGACACCCGCATTTGAAAATATTCTGCTTTCCAGTTCTCCTAAAGTAGTTTCGCTAAATCCAGCGGTGCTGCGCCTGCCGGTGAAGCCCTCGCAAGGGAATTATTATGAGGCAGGCATCACGAAGGGAATTCTCGGAGAGCTCCGGCTGAATGCGAATACCTTTCTTCGCGAAGTGAATAATTTCGCCGACGATAATCCATTGCTCGACACGGCCATCAGCTTTCCGATTTCTTTTCGTAAAGCAACGATCTATGGCGCTGAAGGCAAGTTGGACGTGCCGGATTGGAAGCACGCTTCCGGCTTTCTCAGCTACTCCTACATGGTGGGCTCGGCATATCTTCCCATAACTGGCGGTCTCTTCCTGGGCGATGATGCGACACAGGCGCTGCAGCAGAGCAATGGACGGTTCTGGGTGACGCAGGACCAGCGCAATACGATTCGAACCCGCTGGATTTACAACTTGCCGCATGGCTTCTGGGGCGGCGCCGGTGCGCAGTACGGTTCCGGCCTGCCGGTGGAGTTTACCGGAACGAAGCAGCAGGCGATTGCGCAATATGGTCAGGCTCTCGTGAGTCGCGTCAACTTTTCACGCGGCCGCGTGAAGCCTTCCATGGCCATCGATGTCTCGGCAGGCATCCATATTCTCCAAAAAAATCTTACGGCGCTAAGTATTGAGGCGGACGGTGAAAATCTCACGGATCGAATCAATCTGATCAACTTCGCGGGACTGTTCTCTGGCAACGCTATTGCGCCGCCTCGGAGTTATGCGCTGCGTTTGACGCTGAAGTTTTAGCTGCGACTAAAAGCTCAAGTCCAGCTCTGGACATCCTTACTTACAAGGAAGTTCATCTACCCAAACATTCCGCTTGATTCCTGAGGGAACACAAGCGTGTCCTCCAGCATAGCCATTTTTGTTGTCGATTCCAGTTCCGGAGAAGTGTGTGCATGAGCACCGCGACTGTAGAGCATCGCCTGACTAAGATATGGGAGACCCCAAAGGGAGTCCGGGGATGGTTCGCCAGTGTTGATCATAAGGAAATTGGAAAACGCTATCTCGTCACCGCTTTCATCCTGCTCGCGATAGGCGGCATCGAAGCGTTGATCATGCGGATTTAATTGGCACAGCCGAATCTCGCCATCCTTCCGCCTGAGATGTATGACCAGCTCTTCACCATGCATGGCGTGACCATGGTGTTCTGGTATGCCTCGCCGATTCTCTCCGGATTTTCCAATTATCTGATCCCGCTGATGATCGGTTCGCGCGATATGGCTTATCCACGCCTGAACGCCTTCAGCTACTGGTCATTCCTGTTTTCCGCGGTGCTTCTCTATATCGGACCGTGCATGGGACAAGCTCCGCATGCGGGCTGGTTTGCCTACGTGCCGTTCACCGATCTCCAATATTCACCTGGTCATGGAATGGATTTCTATGCGCTTTCGCTGATCTTTCTCAGCATCTCGACGACTGTGGGCGCGGTGAATTTCATTGCTACAATTCTGCGGTTGCGCGCACCGGGCATGTCGATCAGCAAAATGCCGCTGTTGTGTTACAGCACCGGCACAATTTTCTTGCGCCATCATATTCGCTCTGCCTGCCCTGACCATGGATTGCGTCTTCCTGGAGCTAGACCGGCATTGGGGCACGCACTTCTTCCAGGTGAGCGGTGGGGGAAATGTGCTGATGTGGCAGCAGTTGTTCTGGTTTTTCGGCCATCCCTGGGTCTACGTAATTTTCATTCCTGCCATGGGGATGCTGTCGATGATGATTCCTGTATTTTCACGGCGTCCGATCGTCGGGTATCCGTATGTGGCGATCTCGACGGTGCTAACGGGCGTTGTCGGATTTAGTGTCTGGCTGCATCACATGTTCTCGGTTGGAATGTCGGATATGGCCATGAGCTTTTTCAGCGCGGGTAGCATGCTGATTTCGATCTTTACCATCGTGCAGGTGTTCGCATGGATTGCAACCATCTGGAAAGGCCGGCTGGTGATGACTACGGCCATGTACTTTGCGCTGGGTTCCATCGCATGCCTTGTCATCGGCGGTTTAAGCGGAGTCTACACCGCCGTTATCCCGGTGGATTGGCAGGTGCATGACACATATTTCGTGGTCGCACATATCCATTACGTGCTGATTGGAGCGAATGTTTTCCCAGTCTTCGCGGGATTCTATTACTGGCTTCCGAAAATGACTGGACGAATGATGGACGAGCGGTTGGGGAAATGGAGCTTCTGGATCATGTTCATCGGCTTCAATGTAGGTTTCTTCCCCATGCACTTATCCGGTCTGGCCGGGATGCCGCGCCGAATCTATACCTATCCTGCCGCGCTGGGATTGGGGCCCACATGCCGGTGGCTTTGCAGCGCTTATCCTGATTGCCGCGATCGCCGGTGCTACGGCCTTCGCACAGAAAAACAATGGCAAAGGTACCGGCAACGCGAATACGAGCGTACCCGGCAACGGAATGACGAACGATATCCCTGGCGCGCTACCGGGCATTCACCTCATCACCCCCGTTGCGAACGGCCAGTGGACGCAGCCCGCCGGTGACTACGCGAACACACGATACAGTCCTTTGGCGCAGATTAACGCGAAGAATGTCCAGAACCTGAAGATGGTCAGCTCCATGTCCGTTGGAATTCCACATGGATTTGAAGGCCAGCCGCTAGTTGTGGGCAGCACGCTTTACATGGTCACACCGTATCCAAACAATTTGATCGCGCTTGATCTGACCCAGCCGGGCTTCCCTCAGAAATGGATTTTTGAACCTCATCCGGATGTGCGATCGGTTGGTATTGCCTGCTGCGACGTTGTGAATCGCGGTGCGTCGTACGCCGACGGCAAGATCATCTACAACACTCTCGATGCGCATACGGTTGCGGTCGATGCGAACACCGGCAAGCTGGTCTGGAAAACGCAGGTGGGAGACATAAAGCTTGGCGAGACCATCACCATGGCGCCAATCGTGGTAAAGAATGTTGTGTTGACGGGCATCAGCGGCGGGGAATTAGGAGTACGCGGAAGGCTGACCGGCATCGATTTGAAGTCCGGGAAGATACTTTGGCGCGCCTGGAGCAGCGGTTCGGATACTGACGCCCGGATCGGGTCCGACTTCAAACCCTTTTATAAAAAAGATCAGGGGAAGGACCTCGGTCTGACCACGTGGACACCTGGCCAGTGGAAGCTGGGCGGCGGTCCCATTTGGGGCTGGATTTCCTACGACCCCGAGTTGAATCTGATCTACTACGGCACCGGGAATCCAGGTGTTTGGAATGCCGATATGCGCCCGGGAAGCAATCATTGGTCGGTAACCGTGTGGGCACGAAATCCTGAGACCGGAATGGCGAAGTGGGCCTATCAGGTCGTCCCCCACGATGCGTGGGATTATGACGAGATCATGGAAAATATTCTGGTCGATATGCCCTGGCAGGGCAAGGAGCGCAAGCTCCTGCTGCATCCCGGGCGGACCGGATTCATGTTCGTGATGGACCGCGAAACCGGAGAGGTACTTTCGGCTGAAAAATTTGTGCCTGTTACCTGGGCAAATAGTTACAACCTGAAGACTGGCCTTCCGGACATCAACCTGGACAAGCGCACCCACTTCGGGAAATATGCAATGGATATCTGCCCATCATCTACCGGCGGCAAGGATTTTATTCCCTCAGCCTTTTCGCCGCAAACTGGATACCTCTATATCCCTGCCCACAACACCTGCATGGATTATGAAGGGACTGCAGTGAACTATATCGCAGGCACTCCTTATCTGGGAGCCAGCGTTCGCATGTATCCCGGCCCCGGCGGGTATCAGGGAGAGTTGATTGCATGGGATGTCGCCAAAGCAAAACAGGTCTGGGGTGTTAAAGATGCCGACCTGCCGGTGTATGCCGGCGTGCTCGCAACGGGAGGCGATCTGGTCTTCTACGGCACCATGGAGGGATGGTTCCGGGCAGTCGATGCTCACACGGGAAAAATTCTTTGGCAGATAAAAACCGGTTCGGGAATTATCGGCGATCCAATCACATTTCTCGGACCTGACGGCAAGCAGTACGTTGCAATCTACTCCGGCATTGGAGGATGGATGGGGGCGACTGCGCTACCGTCGGTTTCCACAGACGATCCCTACGCCGCGCTCGGCGTAGTGGGCGCGATGAAGACAATCAAATCAAAGACCCAGCCAGGAGCTGCACTCTATGTATTCAGTTTTTAAATTTCGGGCGCTTCTGGTTCTTTGCTTCGCGACGGCGGCGCTGGCCGACAGTCCGACACTGCGCGTGTGCGCGGACCCGAACAACCTGCCATTTTCCAACCGGGCGCAGCAGGGTTTCGAGAACCGAATCGCCGAGATGGTCGCAAAAGATTTCGGAATGCAGGTGTCCTACTTCTGGTTTCCGCAGCGGCAGGCGTTTTTCAAAAAACTCTGAACGCCGGCCGCTGCGATGTGGTGATGGAAGTGCCTTCGGGAATCGCGGTCGCAAGCACTACAGTTCCGTACTATCGTTCGAGCTACGTTTTCGTTTCGCGGCACGACAGGCATCTCGATATCAAGTCCATGGACGATCCGCGCCTCCATCATTTGAAAATCGGTGTGCACATCACTGGCGATGAAGACAGCAATCTGCCTCCGGTCAACGCGTTGACAAGCAGGGGAATCGTACGCAACCTGGTGGGCTACAGCCTCTACGGTAACCTTGCGGAGAGAAATCCTCCCTCCGATCTGATCGAGGCCGTTGCTCATAAAGATGTCGATATCGCGATTGCCTGGGGACCGATGGCCGGATATTTTGCCAGGCATACCTCGGTGCCGCTTGACGTTACGCCTGTCGATGTGGTGTCGCCCGATCCAGCGATTCCGTTTACATTTGCGATCTCCATGGGCGTGAGGCGAGGAAACCGAAAGCTGCAAGAGCAGCTCAATGCCGAAATTCAGCGGCGCGAACCGGAGATCCGCCAGCTCCTGGAATCTTACGATGTTCCATTGCTAAACGCGCCGCCAACGGCCCAAGTGGGGTACTGATCGATGCGAACCTATAAGCAAGCTTGCCTGCTGTTCGTGGTGAATGCATTGTTCCTTACAGCTGTGCTCGCGTTGGACGGTTGCAAATCCTCTGCACCTGCCGCCGAATCGTCCGCTCCAGCAACGACCAATGTGGGCCCGGTGCCGGGAGGACAGGGAACTCCAGCGGGACAGAAAAATCCGTTCGCGAGTGACCCAGTCGCGCTACAGGATGGCCGCCGACTGTTCGATTGGTATAACTGCTCCGGCTGCCATGGAGGGCACGCGGGAGGAGGGATGGGGCCCAGCCTGCGAGATAAGACCTGGATTTATGGAGACCGAGACGATCAGATATTCAATTCCATCGCAGAAGGACGGTCGAACGGGATGCCGGCATGGGGATCGAAGATTCCGCGGGACCAGATATGGCAATTAGTCGCCTATATCAAGTCCATGCGCACGCCTGCGGAGCCTGATCCTCCGGTGATGCCGGCGAACGAGCAGGTTCCGAATCCATCCGACAATACGCCGTTGGGTGTAGGTCCGCATCAACACTAACGAGGAAAAGTATGCGTCGCCTACTACTCATTTGTCCGCTATTTCTGCTGATGCTCGGATGCCAGCGGGCCCAATCTTCACTCTATTCGGGAGGTCCCGCGGCCCACAGAATTGCGGCCATGTCGTGGCTGATGGTCATTCTTTTTTTGGTCGTCACGCTGGTGATGTGGCTGCTGATTGCGTGGGCCGCCGTCACTCGCCGGGGCACGCTGGCCGAACATGCTCCCATCGATGAAGGTGGTGGACAGGGCTGGATTGCCATCGGAGGAATGGTTGTTCCATTCGTAATTCTGTTCATCCTTTTTGTGCTTGGCCTGAAACTGCTGGCCAGCTTTCCCATTCACGATCCGCATCACGCCAATATGAAGCCGGACATTCTAGTCATCGGCCATCAATGGTGGTGGGAGGTCCACTACCTGAACGACCACCCGGACATGCAGGCGACGACGGCTAATGAAATTCATATCCCTGCAAACCAGCCCGTGACCATTGAACTTGAATCGCAGGACGTCATCCACTCCTTCTGGGTTCCCGCCCTACATGGGAAGGTAGATTTGGTTCCAGGGCACCCGAATTTTGTACGCATTGAAGCAAGCCATGCCGGAGCGTTCTCCGGCCAATGCGCGGAGTATTGCGGCGCTGAACATGCGCGCATGAGATTGCTGGTTATCGCCCAGCAGCCGGATGAATATCAGGCTTGGCTCAATCAACAACGCAAGCCTGGAGCTGAGCCGACGACCCAGGAAGCGATCCACGGCCAGCAGGTCTTTCTCTCCGGGCCTTGCGCCATGTGCCACAGCGTGCGGGGCACCGCGGCAGGGGGCAGAGTTGCGCCCGATCTTACGCACATTGGAAGCCGGCATTTTATCGCTGCAAATTCTTTCCCGAACAACAACGCTTACCTGGAGGCATGGGTGACGCATGCGCAATCCCTGAAGCCAGAAGCCCAGATGCCGAACCTTACGCAGTTCAACGGGCAGCAACTACGCGATCTCGTCGCCTATCTTCGCCAGTTGCAATGACACTACAAATTTGCAAGTGAAGGAGCACACTATGTTCGACTCTATTCCCCGCAGAGGCAACATCGTATCCTGTCTTGGGCTTGCCGCTCTCGTGTTTGCGCTGAGTGTTCCAGCTATCAGCCAGTCGAAGCCGGACTGTTCGGCGGTTCCAAACGCGGGCAGGCTGAAGAGCGCGTTGCAATCCGTGGTGAAGGAGGGGCCAAGCAAAAACGGCGGCATGGGCAATCAGGAATGGGCGGTTGTGGTGAATCGTGATGGCGTCGGGTGCGCGGTCGTGTTCAGCGGAACCAATCGCAGCCAGGAGTGGCCCGGAAGCCGCGTCATCGCCGCGTCCAAGGCCAACACGGCAAACGGACTCAGCAATAACGATTACGCAATTTCTACAGCGAATATCTTCGCGGCATCTCAACCCGGCCAAAGCCTCTATAGCCTTGCGACCAGCGCGCCTCCCAACGCGAAGGCCGCTTTCGGCGATCCAGTTTCCTTCGGCACGGAGAATGATCCAATGGTCGGCAAGGCCGTAGGCGGCATTATTGTTTTTGCCGGCGGATTACCCCTTTATAGTTCGCAGGGAAAGATCGTGGGCGGTATTGGGCTCAGCGGCGACACCTCCTGCACCGATCATGTGATTGCCTGGAAAGTTCGTCATCAACTCCACCTGGACGCCGTTCCGATGGGGCCAAGCCCGGCGCATAACGACAATATGATTCTGGGTTTCCAGAATGGAAAGAGCGCCAGCGGATTCGGACATCCGGCCTGCAAAGGCGGAATGCCTTCGGAGTACATCATCCAGGACCTCTCCAAACAATTTCCTACCGGACCCGGACATAGATAGAGATAGAAAATCAGTCTTGTGCGAGAACTCGCTTAACGATCGTCGAGGATTTCCTAACGCATGTCGTTTAACCGAAGCGATGATCGATATCACTGAGCGGCAACGTCGTTGCCTGCAAACAGCTTTCAGTACATAAGAAAAAGTAAAATGACATCTACTGAGGGATTTCGTGCGTTCAACCAGGTTTCTATTCGCAGTGCTGCTTCAATTTACGTTCATATTCTGTGTCGTACTATCGGTTTCTTGTATCGGTCAGAGCGGGCGTTCTCATTCTCCGATCGACGTCTATTCAGGCCGCATTCTTGGACCCAACGGTGAGCCTGTGGCTGGCGCAGGTCTCCAACTGGAGATTGGAAATCACAGCCTGCAAGCTGTCACTACCGCGGATGGCGGCTTTAGCATTTCCGCGTCCGCTCGTGGCCACGCCGTCATTCGAATTCGGGCAGCAGGCTTTGCTCCGTTTGAAGCGACGATCTCTCCTTCACAGCCGGCTCAACTATACCTGGCGCTTGCCACCGATATTCAACGAGTCGTAGTAACAGCCAGCAGAACACCACTGTCGATGGGCCAGTCCGCCAATGCCGTGCAGGTCGTCTCCAGCCGGGCGCTCCAGAGGGGCGCGTCCCTCACGCTGGGCGATCAACTGCGGCAGGTGACTGGACTGAATTTTTTCCGGCGATCCAGTTCACTGGTTGCGAATCCGACTTCCGAGGGCGTTTCGTTGCGCGGACTCGGTTCCACCGCAGCCAGCCGCACGTTGATTCTGGCCAACGGGATTCCCATCTCCGATCCATTTGGCGGCTGGGTTTACTTTGAGCAGGTACCTTCCCTGGCGGTCGACAATGTGGAGGTCGTCAGCGGCGGCGTCTCAAATTTGTACGGAAGCAGCGCCATCGGCGGTGTCATCAATGTCATTGAGCGGGAGCCCTCGGCCACCGCTTACGCCATCGATACAGGTTACGCGCAGGAAAACACTCCGCACGCGTCCGTGCTGGGTACTGCGGCGCTCGGTCCGTGGAGCGGGCTGATGGCAGGGGATTTCCTGCGAACCGACGGATACATCGAGATTGCGCCGGATGTCCGGGGCACTGTGGATATACCGGCGAATGTTCACTATCAAAACGGAGAAGTCTATGTGCGGCGCATCTTCGGCGACCGTGCGATCGCTTACGTTCGAGGAAACATTTTGAATGAGGCGCGCGGCAACGGAACTCCATTGCAGAGCAATGCGACACGCGATTGGCGATATGCCAGCGGGGTTGACTGGACTACGCCGAGTGCAGGAGTCTTTGCGATCAAAGGCTTCGGAAGCCAGGAACATTACAGGCAAAGCTTTTCTTCAATTCCCGTCGATCGGGGCAGCGAATCGCTCACACGCTTGCAATATGTGTCGGCCCAGCAATTGGGCGCCTCGGCGCAATGGAGCAAGCTGCTATTTCGTAATCTCACGCTGGTTGCAGGAGCTGACGTCAACGATGTGAGGGCCACCGACTATGAGATACCTGTTCTGCGCGGAAATTTCAACGGGTTGAGCGATACGAGCGCTCGCCAGCGTGACTTTGGAGAATACGCGGAAGGTCTGCTCTCATACCATCGCTGGATGTTTACAGGCTCTTTACGTGGTGACGATTTTCTCAACCTGAACGCAATGCAAACTCTGCAGACTGGAAATGGACCCATCACGACGGTTCAGATTCCGGATCGCAGCGAAACAGTGCTGAGCCCGAAACTCGGCTTAGTCCGCAGCATCAATCAAAATTTCAAATTCACGGCTTCAACCTATCGGGCTTTTCGCTCCCCGACATTAAATGAGCTATATCGCCAGTTCCAGGTGGGACAGGAAATCACGCTCGCGAATCCAGATCTGCGGTCGGAGCGCGCTACAGGCTGGGACGCCGGGACGGAGTTTACGCTGCCCTCGCGCGAGACGATAATTCGTGCCAGCTATTTCTGGACGGAAGTGAATCGGCCTGTGAGTGCGTTGACGTTGAGCTCAACTCCATCCAAGATAGTGAACCAGCGGGAAAACCTAGGTCAGATTCGGAGCCAGGGTATTGCGCTCAATTATGAAACCGAGCCACTTTCCTGGCTTTCCTTCATCGGCGGCTATCAATATGCGAATGCGACCGTGACGAAGTTCGCTCAACAACCCGCCCTGATTGGAAAGTGGATTCCGCAGGTCCCCCGAAACACGGCGACTATGCAGATTCGCGCCGCAAAGCCTCGGATCGGTGTGGCCGGACTACTGGGAATGGTGGGCGGGCGGCAGTTCGACGACGACGCGAATGCCTTCCTGCTGCAAGGATATTTTCAGCTGGATGGATATGTGTCCCACGAGTTCGGCTCGCGATTTGAAATCTATGGAGCGATGAACAATATGTTCAATCGCTCCATAGAAGTCGGACGCACGCCTACCCTGACGCTTGGCACTCCCCGCATGGCCAGTATCGGCCTACGGCTTCATTCGCCAAGTTTTGCCACGCGATAAGCTATCGCCTAACGTGTAACAAGTTCTCCGACCGGCAGACCCAGTCCCTTTGCCACGCCTTCTCCATAGTTCCGATCGGCTTTGTAGAAATGGCTGACCTGTAATTCCTGGATGCGTTTCGGAACCTGGCTGAGGCTGCTGACGATGTTGTCGATCAAGCGTTGCTGTGCATCTTTTCCAATCAGCCGGAACAAGTCGCCCGGCTGCCTGTAGTCGTCATTTCCTTCACGATGGTTGTATCTGTCCGCAGGCAGCCCATCTAAAGGTAACGGAACTTCACGGTAGCGGGCATCCTCGACCGGGCCGCCGAAACTGTTCGGCTCGTAATTCGGTGAACTGCCGCCATTTGAATCATGACGCATCGCGCCATCCCGATGATAAGTATGTACCGGGCAGCCCCTGGGTTGATTGACAGGCAGCGATTCATAGTTGGTGCCGACACGGTACCGGTGCGCGTCCGGATAAGAAACAAGCCTCGCCTGCAGCATCTTGTCCGGCGAATAACCCATTCCCGGAACTACGTTCACCGGCGAATGCGCCGCCTGTTCCACTTCGGCGAAATAGTTCTCCGGATTCCGATCGAGCGTCATTTCGCCAACTTCGATCAGCGGATAATCCTTGTGCGACCATACCTTGGTCAGATCGAACGGGTTGACTTTATAGCTGGCGGCTTCGGCTTCCGGCATCACTTGAATGGAAACTTTCCACTTCGGAAAATTCCCGTCCTTGATCGCAGTAAAGAGATCGCGTTGCGCATAATCCGGATCTTCTCCTTTGAGGCGGGTTGCGTCGGATGCGAGCAGGTTCTTGATCCCTTGCTTGGTTTTGAAGTGCCACTTGACATAGAAACGTTCATGATTCGCGTTGATCAGAGAAAATGTGTGCGAACTGAATCCATCCATGTAGCGGTAGCCGTCGGGTATGCCGCGATCGGAAAATAGAATCGTGACCTGATGCAGTGACTCTGGGGAAAGCGACCAGAAATCCCACATCATGGTGGGAGATTTTAAATTGGTCTGCGGGTCGCGCTTCTGGGTATGGATAAAGTCGCCGAACTTAGTAGCATCGCGAATGAAGAACACGGGAGTGTTGTTTCCCACCATGTCCCAGTTGCCCTCTTCCGTGTAGAACTTCACGGCGAAACCACGGGGATCGCGCTCGGTATCCGCGGAACCTTTTTCGCCTCCCACTGTGGAAAAGCGAATCATCACATCCGTTGTCTTGCCGATGGTTGAGAACAACTTCGCGGTCGTGTATCGCGTAATGTCCTGCGTGACGACGAAATGGCCGAATGCGCCTGATCCCTTGGCATGGACTACGCGTTCCGGGATGCGCTCGCGGTTAAAATGCGCCATCTTTTCAAATAGCTGGAAATCCTGAATTAGAACAGGGCCCCGAGGACCAGCGGTCACGGAGTTCTGATTATCGGCGACCGGTCTGCCGGCTGTCGTAGTAAGAGTTGCGCGCTTCTCCGCCGTTTCTGCATGGCCATTCGAAGTGCTTCCGGCGTTTGGGATCTGAGCATCGTTTTTTGAGTCCGACATCAACGTATTCTCCTGGGTGAAAAGAAACATTATGGCAGTGCGGTGACGAACTCACCTGACATACTGCGGAAGTCTTGCTCTGAATTTCAAGTTTAGGCTGCGAAGACAGGAGTGTCCATAGGGAACGACCAATGTTTACAATAGGAGAAAGCTATTGCTGTGTGTTGAAGAGAGACACTCGATACCGGAGAGGCGATGGAATTCCAGCAGTTGCGGTATTTCTGCGCGGTGGCCAAGGCGGCGAATTTTACTCGTGCCGCCGAACGGCTTGGCATTTCTCAACCATCGCTTTCGCAGCAGATTGCACGCCTCGAGAAAAAGATAGGCGCGCCATTGTTTGTGCGTCTGGGCCGCACGGTCAGGCTGACTCCATATGGTGAGGCTCTATTGCCTCGTGCCTTAACAATTCTTGAGGAAATCTCCGAAACCGAATCGTCATTATCGAATCTTCAGGATGGAACGCGTGGAGTTCTGCGGGTTGGAGTGATTCCAACCATCATGCCTTACTTGATAGCGCCCCGTATCCGGGATTTCTGCCGCAGGTTTCCAGATTTGGAGATTCAGCTTTCGGAAAGGGTTACAGCCCGTCTGGTAGAAGATGTCCAGGCCGGCCAACTCGATCTCGCGGTGTTAAGCCTTCCGATCGCAAATCCCGATCTCGTCTGCAGCGAACTTTTTCGTGAAGCTTTGTTTCTCGCCGTTGGAGAGACCCATCCGCTCGCCAAAAATAAAATTGTAAATCTGAGAGATCTCGCTCTCGAACGTATGCTGCTTTTGCGGGAAGGACATTGTTTTCGCGAAAATGTGATGACTGCCTGCACGCGCGCCAACGCTCAGGTGGCTTCTGTGTTTGAGACTGATCAGTTAGGAAGTATTTTTCCGTTAGTTGCGTCCGGTTTTGGCATCACACTAATCCCGGCCATGGCGGCGGGCTGTGCAATGAAATGTGTGATTATACCGGTGAGCCCCGGGAACGTGCGTCGCGTGGGATATGTCCGATCGAGACGTCACTTCGTGGGAAAGCCGATGCGCGCGTTTATACAATGGTTAAAGGCTGCTGGCGGATCTAAATAAGCCTTCTGTTAAGGATTTAATGAGACAGCACAATAGGGGCAGACTTTGCCATCTATTGGGTATGTTGATCTTTAGACTTGGCTCTGACATCACTCGATGAAAAATTTTCCGATCCCCGCATTTCCTGTCGTCATCGCGACAACAGCCCTGCTGCTTTCCGGCTCTGCTGTGGCGCAGGCTCTGCAATCGATGCCGGTCGCACCCCAGGCGAAGGTGACTACCCTTACGGTTCCGGGCTATTCCAGTGAGCCGTCCGTTGCGGTAAATCCTGCGAACCCAAAGCAGGTCGTCGTCGCCTACCAGGTCCCTGCGAACATTGCCTATTCCACCGATGCTGGGGCAAATTGGCGGCATGCGGATGACGTCGGCCCGAAGAATTTCAAAGTTTCAGGTGATGTGTCTGTAACATTCGACAACCAGGGCCATGCAATTCTTTGTTACATCGCTTTTAATAAACTGGGGACATTCAACTATTGGGGCCACGCAAGTAATACCAACGGCATCTTCGTACGCCGTTCCCTGGATGGAGGAAAAACCTGGGCGCCGCGACCCATTGTTGTGATGGAACAACGCAAGAAGCCCGGAATCCCTATGGAAGACAAGCCTTATATAGCGGCCGATACCAGTCGCGGCCCCTATGCGGGCAATCTATACATTGCTTGGACGCGCTGGAGTCTCGTGGATTCCCGGATAGTTCTGTCGCGCTCTACCGACGACGGAAAAAGCTGGTCAACACCCATGGAGATCGATCAGCATCCCGGCCTGCCGCGCGATGATAACGATTCGCTCGAAGGATTTGATGGAGCAGTCGGTGCTGACAGCACGCTCTATACGGTGTGGTCCTACGGCGACAATATTCAGTTCACAACTTCACGGGATGGGGGCAGGTCTTTCAGCCGCGTGAAAAACATCGTGCACACCGCGCCCATGATGTTTGCAGTGCAGGACTTTGAACGCGCCAACGGATTTCCGCAGATTGCCGTAGATGCCCGTGCTGGCGATTCTCGCCATGCACACCTGTATGTGACATGGAGCGATTATCGGAACGGGGACATCGACGTATTTTGCTCCACTTCACAGAATGGCGGAAAGAAATGGAGCGCGCCCGTTCGCGTGAACGATGACCCCGTACATGATGGCGCCGACCAGTTTTTCCAGTGGTTGACTGTCGACCCGAAGACTGGCGCAGTTTCAATCATTTTTTATGACAGGCGCGGAGACCCTGAAAATCGCAAAACTACCGTTACGCTGGCACGGTCTACGGACGGCGGAAAAAGTTTTGCGAACTATGCGTGGAGCATGAAGCCATTTGTTGCGACGGGAGATTTCATGGGGGACTATAGCGGAATTGCATCGTACGACAGCCGCATCTATGGTGCATGGACAGAAGAAACTGCGGCCGCTGGAAAAGGGTCGCCCGCGAAGGCCAGTGATTCAGCCGGAGACACCCGCAAGGCGCACACTGTGGTGCGGGTCGGAATCGCCGAATTTCCCGTGAGTCCTTCCCCAGCGCATTAACAAGCGATTCCAGTGTCGGCATTCGACCTGTTTCGTGTGAATCTGCGTGCTTACGACGATGGTTACAAAACATGTTATAGTTCCTCTACATCAACGGGAATACCGCACACCGTTGAAGGAACCGTTGAAGAAATTTGCAAAGACGTTCGACGATAGAATGAAACTTAAGATGCAACGGAGCGTCCAATTAGCAGGAAGCCGTGAAACGGTGGTTTGTTAAGCTCTCAGTTACATTTTGCTGTGGAACTTATTTAGTTTTCCCCGAATCAGACCCAATATCCTAGATTTGTAAAAGAGAGATTTCGTGAAGCCAAAGATACTGGTGGTCGACGACGAACGCGTTATCGCGGACACGCTTGTCATTATCCTCAATAGAAATGGTTTTGAAGCGACTGCAGCGTACAGCGGGGAAGCTGCTGTTGAACTAGCCCAGTCCATGCAGCCGGAAATGATCATTAGCGATGTGATCATGAACGACATGAATGGCATCGACGCAGCAATCCAGATTCGCGCGTTGCTGCCCAAGTGTAAAATCCTGTTGTTCTCCGGTCAGGCAGCCACTGCGGACCTGCTGGAAAAGGCCCGAACTCATGGACATGAATTTGAAATTCTTGCCAAACCGGTTCATCCCCAGGATCTGCTGGCGCGCCTGCGCGTGTAGACGAAGATTTTAGGCGCATATCTGCTGCTCGTTCGGGACCTCCCCAGCGAACATCCACTCATTCGCAGATACACGATGTGATCTGGGTCACATCTCCCGTCGGCCCTCCATTGCCCTCGTCATTGTTACTTCATCCGCATACTCGATGTCCGCTCCAGCCGGTATGCCAGTGGCAATTCTGGTGATGAGCACGGAGTTTCCGCGTAGCTGTTGCGCGAGGTAGTCGGCGGTGGCTTCGCCCTCTACGGTGGGGTTCGTCGCCAGAATCACTTCCAGCAAGCCGTCCCGGCGCACGCGCTCCAACAAGCTGTCGATGCGTAGCTGCTCCGGACCGATTCCATTTAACGGTGACAGCGTTCCATGCAGAACGTGGTAGGTGCCATTGAACTGTTTGGTCTTTTCAATGGAGGCAATATTCGACGGCTCCTCCACGACGCAGACGATCGCTCTATTTCGCGCCGGGTTGGAGCAGAACTGGCATGGATCCACGTCCGTAATGTTGTGGCAGATCGAGCAGAGATGAAGCTGGGCCTTAAGATCGCGGATGGCATCGGCCAACGCGAAAGCGTCTTGCTCGCTGGTGCGCAAGATATAAAACGAAAGGCGCTGGGCGGACTTTCTGCCAATGCCAGGAAGTTTTGATAGCTCATCTATCAGGTGATTAAGCGGTTGTGCGAAGCGCGACAAATAATTTCCTCTAAAGTTCTATATGGCGAATCGTTGTCAATAGGACGCGGCACGATTCAGCGTCCTAACATGCGCATCCATTCCGTGCCGCCGAACATTCCCGACAATTTTCCCTGAAGCGCTTCATCCACTCGGCGGGAGGCATCGTTGACGGCTGCGGCGATTAGGTCCTGCAGCATTTCCAAATCATTTGTATTATCTCCACTTCCCACGGCAGCGGCAGATGGATCGACATGCACCTGCAACACATGCTTCTGGCCATTCATCTGCACGGTGATTGCGCCGCCGCCAGCTGATCCCTCGACCTGGGTCTGTGCCATCGTCTGCTCCATCTGCTGCTGCATCTGCTGGGCCTGTCCCATCATTTCTTTCAACTTGTCAAAGTCCATTGGAAAACCTTTCTGCTAAAGAGTATTAGTGCGGATCGCGTAAAGAGACAACGCTGCGAACCTCCGCACGGAAAAGTTCCTGCGCATGGCGTATCAACGGATGGTCCTGAGGGCGGCCGTCCGATCCGCTTGGATCACGCGGTTGTTTCGCTTGCACCTTCCCGGAATTCGCAGCGATTGATTCTCCCGGTTCAACCCTTACGAGTCTCACCAAATCCGTCAGCTTGCGAAACGTGTCCCGCACAATCTGCTGCGCCTGCGTGGTGTAAATCAGGTCCAACAATGTCTTGGATGCGCTCACGCGGACCCGCAGTTCACCTCCATCCCATTCCCATGTTCCTGCTTCGAACAGAGAACCAGCCGTCTCGTGACCGCCCTCAATCAGGGCCTGACATATTGCTGTGCGGAGCGAGTCGGAATCCATCGATTCTGTAGCTTGTCCGCGTGCCTCGGATTTCTGTGGCAGGTCGGTGTTGGTCGACAATCCATCGAGATGCGGCTCAGAGGCAACTACAGAAGTTTGCGGCATAGATGCTGATTCCGATTGTGGCTGAGGCGCGGGATCAGGACTGCATACTTCTTTTTCGGGTGTGGAAATATGTACAGTCGCCTTAAGGGGAGAGCTCTGCGCCGATACAGGCGTCGAGCGCAAGGTTGCAGATGGCTGCGCCGGTACCGCATTGGTTGTACGCGCAAACATACCGTCCAGGGGGTGAGACGTCGGAGCAGATGACTCCGCTTTCTCTGCCCGAGCGACAAGGGCAGACGGCGTCTGCAAAGACGAAGCTGACGCAGTCAACTTCGCTGGCGGAGTACTGCCGCTCGCCAGCCGCGATCCTGACGTTCCAACAGCGCCGGTGGTTCCCGCTCCGCCGGAAAGCTGGCGAAACAGCTCTTCAAACGGCAGCAGCCGTTGCATGTGGACCAGCTTCAGCAATCCGAGTTCAAGGTGGAAACGCTGCTCCTGCCTGTAACCGAGGTCGTCAAAGGTGCGCAGTATGGAGTTCAGGAAGCGCGTCAGATCTTCTTCAGAAAATATGACAGCAATCCGTCCAGCACGCGCGCTTTCTTCGTCGGAAACCTGCAGCAGTTCCGACTTCTCTCCCGCAAGCCGGGCCATCAGGCAGTTGCGCAAAAATCGCACCATCTGCCGCGCGATCTGCTGCGGACTATTGCCGGCATCGAGCAGTTGCGCAGCCTGCTCCAGCATGGAAGCGGCATTGTGCTCCTCCACGGCTTTCAACATGTGTTCGAAAACCTGGTTGGAAACGGTGCCCATCAAAGAGCGAATCTGCGAGGCGTCCAGCGTGTGCTTATCCTCCAGTAAAGGAGCGCTGGCAATCGCCTGGTCCATGATGGAAAGCGCATCGCGCATGGAACCATCGCCGGCCTCGGCCAGCAGAGACAATGCAGCTTCATCGACGCCAACGGATTCTTTTTCCGCGATGCTTCGCAGTTGCGCGACGATCTCCTGGAACCGTACCGCGTGAAAGCTGAAATGCTGACAGCGCGAACGGATGGTCTGCGGAATGTCCTCCGGCTGCGTGGTTGCCATCATAAAAATGACGTGGGCCGGTGGTTCTTCGAGTGTCTTCAACAGCGCGTTGAAGGCTGCATCCGTGATCTGATGGGCCTCATCGAGGATGTAAATCTTATATTCATCGCGGGCGGGGCTATAGCGAGCGCCTTCGCGCAGTTCACGAATTTCATCGATGCCTCGATTGGTTGCGGCGTCAATTTCGATGACATCCATCGCATTTCCAGCGCGGATTTCGACACATGCGTCGCAAATACCACAAGGCTCCGGCGTCGGGCGCTCCGGCGTTCCCTGTGGAGTGCGGCATTGAAGCGCCATGGCAAGAATGCGCGCGATCGTAGTTTTCCCAATGCCGCGATGACCGCTAAAGATGTAACCATGAGCGATCCGGTCTTGCGCAAGCGCATTCAGCAGGGTCTGCGTGACATGCTCTTGTCCAATAACGTCTGAAAATTGCTGAGGGCGGTATTTCCGCGCCAAAACCTGATAGGCCATAGAGTCGTTTTAAGTGAATGGGACCGTGTTGAATAGTGCGTGGCGGAATGCAGCCAGTCTCTTGATTGTAGCTCTTGTAAAAAGCATATTTGACTGGCGATTAACGTCGGGTCTTCTTCCGGGAGTTCCCCCCAGCCGGTGCTTTCTTCTTTGTTTCGACCGCCGACTTGTTCGACTTCGCCTGACGTTTCTGTTGGGTCGAAGCTTCCTTTGCTTGCTTCTTCCGAGGCGTGCGCCTTTTTTCAGCCTTTACATCTGTGGATTTGGCAGCTGTCTTTCGGGCAAGCCTCTTGCGGCGTTGCAACTCTTCCGGAGAAAACATTGACCCGCGGCAGGTTTGCGCTCCGCAGTTGCAGGTAGCCTCCTCTTCGTCGCCGTCGTAGAGGCAATAGTCATAGCAGAGTTCCTCACCCGCCGCGATGTCACGCACAGCCATGATCCATACGCGCTCTTCGATTTCCTCGGTCTCGCAATTGGCATCGCAGGAATGGTTGATGAACATCGCGGTGCCATGTCCATCTATCACACGCGTACCATCGCCAATGCCGAACAGATAGGTGATCGGCCTGCCTTCATAGCGGAGGTCGGCTTGGTCTTTGTCGATGAGGGGACCTGTATACTCCACCACGCGCGTACCCTTCGCGATGGGCGCCGTCGTATAGCAGCCGGCTGCATGGATTGTGGAGGAGCGAATGATGAGACCCATAAATCCGTTAAAGCAGAACTTCTGGAGTATAGCAGCCACGAACGCTCCAAAAATGCTGGATGATGCCGCGCAAATATCTACCCAATCCAACAAAGTTGCGTCCAAAATAGAGGTATGGTTCTTTGGAAAACGCTGGCTCGTCTGACACCATGTCTTGTCGCTTCGCTGTTCATGATTTGTTCCGTAGGAGCTTTGTGTCAGAATGCCGGCGGTGCGCCTCCTACAAATCCACAGAGTCAATCTGAACAGAACCAGCCCGACCAGAATCAGCATTCCGGCAAAACCTCTTCATCTGCGAAAGATGGTGGCTCCGACAGCAATGCGTTTCCAATGTCGCAGTCGGAGGCTGCGGCGAAGGCTGCTTCCAACCAAACAGACCAACAGAATCAGCAATCAGCTCCGCAAACGACCTCTCCCCACAAGACCGGTTCCAGCAAGGACAAGTCGTCGGCTTCCCAGGACAACCCATTTCCTGAAGCGCAATCCAAGGCCGCGGCCAGGACGGACAATGGTGCCCGCAATACGCAAGGATCAGGTGATACCGCGGAGTCAGGCAACACGCAAAAGGATTCGTCCTCTTCCGGCGTCGGGTATAGTTCGAGCGATGCCAATCTGCCGCCTGCCGATCTAGGGCAGGAAAAGCCAGGCACGCATTCAAAGCTGGATTCCTTCACCCGCGATCAGACACAGGACGGCCGAATCGAGGACGATCTAAAAGTAGCCGATCTCTACATGAAGAATGGAAATTATCGGGGCGCGCTTATGCGTTATCAAGACACACTGCAGTACGATCCGCAAAATGACACGGCTCTCTTCGGAATGGCCGACGCCATGTGCAGACAGAATCAAACCGCCGAAGCCATGGCTCGCTTTAAGAGTTATACGAAGGACCATCCGCAGGGAAAGTATGCGATCAAAGCGGAGAAAATGCTGGCTCACCCCAACAAGTGCATGCACAACTGGTAAGTCAGTGAAGGAGCGCCAGATACCAGGCGATCACCGGTTTTCCAATAAAGATGGCGAGAATCCCTGCTCCTGCAAGAAAGCTTCCAAAGGGGAGACGATCGAAGCCATGAACCCTGCGCCGCGCCATCAGCACGATGGCAAATATTGCGGCAGCCAGGACGCTCAGGAAATAAGCGAACAAGGTGAGCGACAATCCGATGAATGCCGCCATCATCGCGAGCAGCTTCACGTCGCCCATTCCTACCCCCTGGCGTCGGCGAACAACCCAGTAAACGGCTGAAATCAGCAGCAGCATCGCAGCCGCGAGCGCCGCGTCTTCAAGCGTCTCCCACGCGATTAGACCGCGCCCTTGAACTCCCGGCGCACCAACCTTCAGCGCAAATGCCAGCCCCAGCCCAGTCACCGTAAAGCTGTCCGGCAGCAGCATGGTCTGTGCATCCATCACTGCGAGACCAAGCAGCAAAAAGCAGGCTACCGCGTTGACCAACGTCGGCCACGCCATGCCGGTCTGTAGCACACAGCCCACGAACAGCAGCGCTGTGCCCAATTCGACGAGAGGATAGTGGACTGAAATGCGAGCGTTGCAAACACGGCAATGGCCCCGCAGCCAGATCCAACTTGCGACCGGAATGTTGTCCAGCGAACGAATCTGTACACCGCAGGCGCGGCAGCGGGAGCGTGGGGTGACAATCGATTGATGCGCAGGCAGGCGAGCAATGCAGACATTGAGAAAGCTGCCAAACACCAATCCCATAATTACCGCGCCCGCTACCGCTACACAAACCAAGATTGGGAAACTTAGATACATCAGCCGCAGTATACGCAGTAGGGAAGTATTGCCGCTAAGATGTTGAGCATGGACTCGACACCGAATCAGGTTCCGAAACAAACTGAACCGCCCGCAAATATCGCGCCGAAACCAGCTTCGCTGGAACAGACATTTTCCCGTGCTGTCGAGATTATGGCGCGGCTGCGTGCTCCCGGCGGCTGCCCCTGGGACCGAGAACAGACGTTCGATTCCATTCGCAGGTACACGCTCGAAGAGACCTACGAAGTTCTCGATGCGATTGAACGCGAAGACTGGCCCGGCTTAAAGGATGAACTTGGCGATCTCCTGTTGCAGGTACTCTTCTATGCGGAGATGGCACGGGAAGCTGAATATTTTGAACTTCAGGATGTCATTGAAAACCTGAACGCCAAACTAGTCCGCAGACATCCCCATGTATTTGGCAATCGAACCGGTGTCGAGAGTGCCGAACATGTGCTGGCGAATTGGGAGGAGATCAAAAAAACGGAGCGTGTGGAACGAGGTGAGCCGGAAAGGCAAACCTTGCTCGCTGCCGTGCCGCGCAATTTACCCGCGCTGATGGAAGCGAGCAAGCTGGGGAGCAAAGCGGCATCCGTCGGATTCGATTGGGATGATGTCCCTCCAGTTTTCGAGAAGCTGGAAGAAGAGCTGGATGAGCTGCGAAATGCAATAGCCCGCGATAGCGATGCCGAGCAACAGGAAGAGTTGGGAGACGTACTGTTTACGGTTGTGAACCTGGCGCGCAAGCTAGGATTGCAGGCCGAATTTGCGCTGCGTTCATCGAATGCAAAATTCCGGCGGCGATTTCTAGAGATGGAATCGTTAACGAGTCCCGACAGGCCGCTCGCGGAGTTTTCATCCAGTGATTTGGAAGAGCTGTGGAATCGAGCGAAAGCCCGCGAGCAGAAGGGCATCGTCGGATGAAGAAATTCGACGGCAACATTGGAAGCTTCGAAAATGGGATTCAGGCAACAAGCCTGACAGGGGAATGGTAAAGGTGCACGCCTAAGTCGGGTGTTTATTTTCCCTGGATTTCCCCGGCTGTTGTGGTTGGCATCTGCAAAAGCCACCGGATTGCGTCTCTATATTTCCATTCTCGCGGGACCGGCTGATAATTGGTCGCGGTCTCCTCCAGCACCACATGCAGGGACTTAAAGAGAAGCTCCTTGCCTTCCAGGTGCAGGCTCAGACGGGCCAACTGCCAACCACATGTGCTGGTCTTTGACTGCTCAATCAGCATGGTTGCACCCGGGTAAAGGCTGCCGATAATTCCCCAGCCGAAGTCGACTGTTTTGAAGATTCGGCCCTCCATGCGTACGACACGCATTTCTCCGGGATCGATCCATACCTCGCCGCGAATTCCGGTCAAAATGCGGGACTCAAAATCAGGCGGGGAGAACTTCGGATCGGGCGCAAAACTCAACCGGATCATTGAACTATTTGCGTCTTCAACCCGCCCCATGAACTGATATAGAAATGCATTGGGTAGAAGGCGCATAAATTTCCTCATGCGCTCTGCGTCGCGTACTTCATTGCGGTGTCGATGAGCCTCTATTGCCGGGTCGGCCTCGAGTGCTCGCAGACGTCCAATCTCCTGTTGCTCCTCTGAAGAGGAAAGCGGATGGCCTCCTATTGTAATCAGCCGGGCCACCCCGCCATCCGATGTCTCAACAATTTCTTTCACTGTGTCGGACTTAGCAGTTACTTTTCTCAGCCGGTAACGCAAGGGTGTACGTTCGCCGTAGGAATTTAAAATTTCGTTTTGCGACGCCTGCCGCATCAGCTCTGAAGGATTTGCTTGCGCCAGTTCCCACGCTAAGTCGCCGCCGCTTGCGCCTGCCGAACGCGTGCTGCCACGTGAGGAGGAACCAGGCACCGTCAGGCTTAAGCCGATCAATAACGAGACAACGTACCTCACGCAACGCTCTTTGCGGGCACGTCAAACTGGGTATTCGAATCCATACTCATCAGATGCGGGCACTCTGTTGGGATTTGTGCGGAGGGAACTGAACGGCGCATGGATGGACAGTTCCCGTGGAGCGACAGTTTACGATATACATTGGAAACATAGTGATTCAGGATCGGCGGCCCATGCAGGCTGGCGTTGGTGCACCGGGTACTTCCTAAGACAAAGTCGGAGATGAGAATTCGATGAGCCCTCTGTTTCAACGCATCGACCCGCAGAAGCAGAACAAGCGCGCATCGTCTACGGCCCGGGTTCCGCGCCATTCAAGCGGTTGGATGAAAATTTTGGGGCGTCTAAAAGCCGAAACCGGTTTACGCGTTCTGGACATCGGGCCAACATCTCCTAACAATATCAATTTTTTGACCAGCCTTGGCCACAGTGTCTACATGGCTGATCTGGTCGAAGAAGCAGTCAAGCCAGAATGGATACTTCCTACGATTGAGGAAGAACCTCAACGCTATGACGCGGACGGATTTCTCGTTCGGCATATGGATTTTGGCGACCGCAATTTTGACATCGTACTTCTGTGGGATGCTCTGGACTATATTCCCGCCCCGTTGGCTGAGGCGATTCTCCGCAAGTTGACGGTTGTTCTGGCGGAGCAAGGGCAGACGCTTGCCTTCTTTCACTCCCGCATGGCTGGACCGGAGACAGTCTTTTGCCGCTACCATGTTCTGGATGGCGATACCATTCAGACCCAAGAGGGCGTTCATCACCCGGTACTCCGCAATTATCAAAATCGCCAGATTGAAGTTCTTCTCCAGAATCTTGGCTCCTGCCGCTTTCTTCTCGCTAAAGACAATACACGCGAAGTGATCGTCAGTCGCTGAGGTCGAAGGAACTACGCGCCGGATCCGATGTTCGGCGCTTTGGGATCCATTTGTTGGGCGGGTTTTGGCCCCAGCGCCGCGGGGTATAGCATTTCAAATTGTGCGCTCTGCAGCGACCGTGGCGGATGCGTTGTCCTCTCGTTGGAATTGCGGCTCCAGCCGTGCTTCTTCTTCACTGCCTCGACGAGCTGTGCCATGCGCTTGCGATAGACAGGGCCGACGAATGCGTCATCCTTGAAGCGCTCGCGATACGCAACCAACAGTTCGGGGAAATTGCTGGCGATAAATTCCTCGAACACGGTTTTTGAACATGGCTTCAGGAAGAGCGGATTGGCATAGAAAAAACACGCGCCTGCCTGCTTCGCGCCTGTGGCCACACTATCGATCGCGGCGTATGTGTCCGTAATGCCCGGCAGGAGTGGACAACATAGAACGCCTGCCCGCAATCCTGCTCGTCGCAACTGATCGAGAGCATTCAACCGAAGATCGGGCCGTGGCGCTCGCGGCTCCAGTATCCGCGCCAATCGCGTATCGAGAGTGGTGATAGTCAGATTAAGCGTGATGCTGTTGTGTTCGGCGATACGCTGTAGAAGATCGATGTCTCGAACTACCAGTGTGGACTTCGTTACCAGGCCTATGCGCAGACCTTGCTGAGTAGCGAAAACTTCCAGCAAGCTACGCGTGATTTGCGCATCCCGTTCGATCGGCTGGTAGGGATCTGTGGCGGTTCCAATCGCAATGGTCTCACCGGCCCGCAACCCGCGCAATTCCTGCCGCAGTAGCCATGCTGCGTTCTCCTTCATATAGACCTGCTGTTCGAATGCATGGGGCTCACGCAGTTCCATGTACTCGTGTGTGTAACGGGCGTAGCAGTAATGGCAGCCGAATTCGCATCCACGATACGGATTAATGCTGCGTGCAAACTCAAATCCTCGGCGGGACTTCGTATGGTTCAAAATGGATCGAACCTGGAGAGCGCGAAACTCGACGTTATGGCCCTCATCGACCACCACCGTCTGGGCCGCCAGCCGAGCGATGCCCTTCAACTCCGGCTGTTCTGATGAGGGATTGAGAATCGGGAATAAGGGAAGTGTCTCGCCATGTTTCGCCATATGTTCGCCTTTTGACACGGTACCGCGTTCGGCTTAAAACGTCAATGGCTTTCACAATCATTAGGAGGAGAAATTCCAGCATCTCGGACTGAGGCGTCAAGGCGAATACCACCATCTTCGAGGGGAAGTCGTGACCGAAGCTTGTTGATACTGTTTTGTGGACATTTTTCTGAGTAAGCGCCGCATCCTATAAGAGTTAAGTGTGTAAAAACAAATTCACAGGAGAAAGTAGTCATGTTGCATTTTCGGGGTATGACACTCCAGTGGTTGGGTCATGCGACCTTCCATATTCAAACGGCTCAAGGGACCTCAATCCTGATCGATCCATGGATTGAGTCGAATCCGGCGTGCCCCAAAGATTGGAACCCGCCGGCGAAGATCGATCTCGTACTCTGTACCCATGGGCATAGCGACCACATCGGGGACGCGCTGGCCATTGACAAAAAATATCACCCTACCTTTGTAGGCATTTATGAATTGACCGGCTGGCTTACTTCAAAAGGCGTGAAGAAAACAGTGGGGATGAACCTTGGCGGAACGTATTGTTTTCAGGATGCGCGTCTCTCAATGGTAGAGGCGAAACATTCTTCCGGAATCGAAGACGGCGGTACTTTCGTGTATGCAGGAGAACCCGCCGGCTTTGTATTGAAGGTCGAAGGGGAGCCTGCGATCTATCATTCAGGAGACACCGCCTTGTTTGGCGATATGAAGCTGATTCGAGAACTCTACTCCCCAGAGATTGCCTGTTTGCCGATTGGCGATCACTTTACGATGGGTCCCGGAGCGGCCGCGCTGGCTGCGGAATATGTGGGATGCAGGAAGATAATTCCGATGCACTACGGAACATTTCCGCAGTTAACGGGAAGACCCGCTGAACTACGGGAGAGCCTGAATGGGAAGCAAATTGAAGTAATTGAGCTGAAGCCGGGAGAGAGTCTGCGGTGATAGCCCGGATGTCTCAGGATTTACGGGGTAATGTAAAGATTGTGTAAATAAATGAGGGCGGATTCGAAATCCGCCCTCATTTATTTCAAGACAAGCTACAGACTTATTTGCTTCCTTGCTGCTTTTTGCGTTCGGCCCAGCGCTTACGCATCGCATCTGCAATGCGTTTCCGGCCTTCGGGCGATAAGCGGCGCTTACGCTTTCCGGTCTTAGGTGCAGGTGCGGGAGAGGCAGCTTTGCGGGTTGCGGCTGCTACCTTCGGCCGGCCAGGACCACGCTTCGCCGATTCGCCAGTCAATAATGCACGAGCTTGTTGCAGCCGTGAGATCTCTGAATCAATTTCATGTACGAGTCGATTGAAATCCACTATTCCTCCAATATTCGTTCCAGCTCTTGATATATATCTTCCACGAATCAACTAGTTCATATCGCGGAAACAACTGACTCTATAACAATACAGAAATTATCGACTATTCTGCAAATATTTAATATTAGGAGATAGAAAGAACTTACATATCCCTTTCTACTCAGATTTCAGTTAGTTTTGTCCTCAGGACAATGTGATTCCGCAGCTTGCGTGCTATTCGTGGCATCAGGACCGTTCTGGTGCGTAGTACCGGAACTGAGCTCATGGCTGTCCCGTTCGAGGCCGGGCTTCCGTCCTAACACTTGTCTTCCATCTTTCACGGAATTCTGCAGGCCCTGCACAATGTCCTGCTGACTTACTTTGTACTGTGTCGCCAGCCTGTCGAGCGCATAAGTGACGATGTCCCTGTGGTGCAATTCCTGCATGGAAGGATGACAGCGAAACTTCAGCCACAATTGATGCACCAGCGCCACATCCTGCGGTTGCAGCGTGGGCGCGTGCGGTCCGATATAAAAGGATTTCGCCACGCCGTCCGGCATGACTACATAGAAAGTGAACTGACGCTTCGGTTCAGGCAATGCTTCCCATGCCTCGCCGGAATGGAAAGCCTGGTCTTCGGCAGTCATCCTGGTGGAAAGGCCCGCCACGACTGTGGATGCTTCCAATGAATTTGCAGTTTGGACTAACGCGGCAAATGTATCGCCGGCTGGAACTACTAGCAGAGAAACATGGCGGCCAAAACTTTCGGCGACAGAAACTGCTTGCGTGAACACCATCTGTTCGTGCTCGGTAAAGGCCAGCTGGGAAGCATCGATATATTCCGGTCCACCCGCTCCCATCAGGCGCGCTGTCAACACTACCACGTCCTGGCTCTCCTCCGAACTGCGCGACAGGGCCCAACGCAGAGCGGCGGTCGAGCGGGGATCCCGCATCGTGACAACGATGCATCCACGGCGAATCTGCAGACTTTCGCGACTTACAGTGTCGTCATTTTCAAGCTGGAAGTGCTCTTTCATCTGCCGGGCTGTGGCTGCATGCCGTCGGACGTTGTCTTTTTCGGAAAGAGTGAACATGATGTAAAAAATTGCGGCAAAAATAATCCCGCTGATAGTCGCAATTTCTTTGGTAAGTAGGTTCACGATAGCCGTGCTGAACAGGACGAGAAAAACCGAAAGCAGGCCAATGGGAATTTCAGTCTTGCCTATGCGAAGGTTAATCGGCACTTTCCAACCGCGTTCGCCATGGTAGCGGTAGCGTAGTACCAGCATGGCTAGCCCATTGAATGTGAAGCTCCAAATAACGCCGAACGCATACGCTTCGCCGATCACGATGATGTCGCCCCGGCTCAAAATTATGGTGGCGAGCTGCAGGCAAGTGACCAGGTTGATGATGCGCGTGGGAGTGCCGAACCTCTTCTGAGGCTTGCGAAACCAATCGTGCAGCACGCCGTCTTCGGCCACCCGCATCAGCACGCCTGTGGATCCAATGATGGACGTATTGATTGCGCCCGCAAGGATCAAGAAGCCGACGATCACAACGAAGATGCGAAATCCAACGCGCAGGGCAAGCGGCCCGACCATATACATCGCGATACCGGCAATCGCATTATTGCCATAAACGGAAACGCGAACGTTATCGGGGATCAGCATTACTGCCAGCAGGGAAGCTCCACCGGTAAAGATCAGGCTGTAGATTGCAATCACAATCGCGGCGCGTTTCAGGTTTTTCAACTTCGGATGTTGAATTTCCCGATTCACTTGCGCCAGCGTTTCCTCGCCGCTCATGGCAAGTACCGTATGTCCGAACGCCATCAGGACGCCAAAAAGACCAAAGGTTCGCATCAAGCTGGTGTGCCGCAAAAAGCCGAAGGAACTGGTTTCAAAGGTCAGATTGGCCGGTATCGGCAGCGGCGGCAGGTGTGCTCCTTTATAAATCACCGAGAAGAAGCCCCACGCCATCATGATCACCACCATGAGAGTGGTGATTTTCATCACGTCCAGAGCTCGCTTGCTGGACGCTTCGATCCCCTTCACGTTCAGCCACCAGTAATACACGGTGACTACGATAGCGAAAGCCGCCGATGTGGCATTGACCGGCAGTTGCACTGCGTGACCACGGCCGTTCAAAAGCCAGTTTGCCAACAATTGGTGTCGCTCGCAGATCCGCAGAAGTTCATTCAGGAGTCCTACGATGTATTGACCGGCAGACACCCCGGACACTGGCCCGGTCAGTACATAGTCGAACATTAGAGCGGAAACGCTGACCTTGGCGAAGGTGCTGCCCAATCCTTCTTTCACGATGCGATAGACACCGCCGCGAGTAAACATCGAACAGCTCTCGACATAAATCGCGCGGACGGCAAAGGAAAACAGCATTACAGCCAGTACGATCCACGGCGCGGATTTCCCAAAATCCTGTTCTGCGATTCCTACGGCGTAAAACGCGGAAGATGCCAGGTCATTCAATACGACTGCCGCGGCGCTCCAGAAAGAGATAAACGTCAGCATCACCGTCGATGCGACTACGATGCGGACACGATTGGGGGGTGGGGCGGAGGCGGTTTGCTCGGGCATGGTGGCGGGGCTACTTCAAAGCATACTTCAGCTTGCGTAAAATCTGGCTGAATTCAATCGCAAGCAACTGTTCCAGCCAGGAGTTTCAGTGCGCGTGGTGTTCATCAATTCCAGAACCTGAATACGATGGCTATCAAGGCCTCAGCGTGCGCGCTCACTCGTTCTTTGTGAACAGTTCGTGCATGTCTTCCGCAAAGCTGATGACGATCACAAAAGCGGAGCCGACTCCCCCGATCAAAAACATCGCCACCAGCACGCGATCGAGAATTCTAAGAAGCAGATGCATTTCAAGAGTGTACTGCGGACTGCGCCGAGTGCATACAATTCGCAGCTATAAAAAACTTGTATTCGTCAGATAAATGTTAGACTTCACCCGATGCGAGCAGGAATGAAGCTGAGCTGGTTGCTGGCCGCTGAAAGCGGGGTCTTGCTTATACTGCCGTTTCCTGTCGCAGGTCCGCTTCCGCATTGGCGGGCAGCCATCGCGTGGATTGCGCTGGTCCCGCTGCTGATTGCGTTGCTTGTTCAGAAACAAGGCTTCGGCTGGCTGCGCGTCGGACGCAATACTCTCCTTGGATATTTCTGCGGAATCCTTTGGTACGCCGGTACCTGTTACTGGATAGAATCGACGATGCGGCTGTATGGAAATCTTTCTGCTGTCGCGGCGGTATTGATTCTTATTCTCTTCTGCTTTTTTCTGGGCCTTTACCTCGCCCTGTTTGCACTTTTAGTAAGTCTTACCCAGCGGGCCACGGGCAGCACCGCATGGACGCTGCTGTTGACTCCGTTTCTGTGGGTCGCAATGGAGTTGGCCTGCGCGCGGATCACGAGTTTTCCGTGGAATCAACTCGGATACTCGCAAATTGATGATTTGCTGCTAACGCGGCTGGCTCCGTGGACAGGGAATTACGGAATTTCGTTTGTAATCGTTGCGGTGAATTGTGCTGTCGCGGGCTTCTTCCTTTTTCGAAGCTGGCGCGCCCGACTTTTTCCGTCTATCGTCGCGCTGATATTCGCGGCTACGCTGCAAAGGGGAATGTCCCTTCATCTTCCAGAGAAACCGACCGAAGCGAACGCCGTACTGCTGCAGCCCGATCTGGATGTAGGTGGCGGAAACAATTGGACCGGGGATGTTTTCGATCTCCACATGCAACACTTTGCCGCGCTAAGTGAAAAGATCTGCAATCCATATTTCGCCGGTCTTCCCATGCGAGGTACGCGGCAGATTCAGCCGGATTGTAAGCCACGGCAGGCGAAAAAACCGCTTATAGACTTGATGCTTTGGCCGGAATCGCCCGCGCCGTTTGAGGACAGCGATCCTCGCTTCCGCCATTGGGTTTCGGCACTCGCGGAGGATGTCCATGCGCCGATGATCGTAGGCGACATTGCAGTGGTGCAGGAGGCTGGACAGGCACGAAATTCCGTCTATAACTCCGCTGCTTTTGTCGCTCCGGACGGTAGCTTCATCGGCCGCTACGACAAAATGCATCTGGTTCCATTCGGCGAATATGTTCCGTTCCAGGGACTGCTTTCCTTTGCCGGATCGCTTACAACCGAAGTGGGTCAGATGACCCACGGCAAACGTCGCGTCGTGTTTGCGGCGGATGGACATCGCTACGGCGTCTTCATCTGCTATGAGTCGATTTTTGCGGATGAGGTGCGCCAGTTCGTCAAGCAGGGCGCGACTGTTCTAGTGAACATCTCCGATGATGGCTGGTATGGCGACACCAGTGCGCCGTGGCAGCACTTGAATATCGCGCGCATGCGGGCAGTCGAGAACGACCGTTGGCTGTTGCGGGACACAAACAACGGCATTACAACTGTGATCGATCCCTACGGCAGGGTAGTCGAAAGCGCGGCGCGCCATGTCGAGACATCTTTGCTGGTGCGGTTCAACTACATCTCACGGGAAACGTTTTACACCCGCCGCGGCGATCTATTTGCATGGCTCTGTGCCATAATCGCAATAGTTCTCGCCTTCGATGGAGCATTTCAGAACCACTATCGACGAGCGTGAAAATCCATTTTAAGACTGGTCCGCCAATGCTCACAGACTTAGAGTTTGCCTATAATCCGATAGAGCAAAAAGTTCGCGACCTGCAGGAGTATCTTTGACGCGGAACGCCTGCGCAAAGAACTTGCTTCCATTGAACAAAAAGTAGCAGATCCTACCATCTGGGCGAACCCGGCCGCCTCACAACCGTTGATGCGGGAACGGAAGCGGCTGGAGTCCCTGTTGGCGGACGATGCAGAACTTCGCCGCCGCAGAGAAGACATCGCTGCATATTTTGAGTTGGCACGCGAAGGCGAGCTGGTCGAGCCCGATCTGCTCCGCGAGATTGAAGGTCTCAGAACATTCTCCGAGACACTGGAATCCCGCACCATGCTTTCGGAGGAAACCGACCCGCTGAATGCAATCGTTACAGTTCATCCCGGCGCTGGGGGTACCGAGTCGCAGGATTGGGCTGAAATGCTGATGCGCATGTATCTGCGGTGGGCCGAGCGCCAGCACTTCAAAACAGAAATGAATGACTACCAGGCAGGGGAAGAAGCGGGCGTCAAATCCGCAACCTTCACCATCTCCGGCGAGTACGCCTATGGACTACTTTCAGGTGAGACCGGCGTGCATCGGCTGGTGCGGATTTCTCCCTTCGACTCTGCCAAGCGCCGTCACACCTCGTTCGCCAGCGTCTTCGTTTCACCCGAGATTGATGACTCGATCGAGATCGACATCAAGCCGGAAGACCTGCGCATCGATACGTATCGTTCCGGAGGCAAGGGCGGTCAGCATGTGAACACAACGGACTCCGCCGTGCGCATGACGCATCTTTCAACAGGAATTGTTGTGTCGTGCCAGAATGAACGTTCGCAGCATAAAAATCGTGAGAAGGCGATGAAGATGTTGCGCTCCCGCCTCTATGAATACGAACTGGAGAAGCAGCGAGCAGTCTCCCGGAAAATTGAAGACGCGAAGCTTGAAATCAATTTTGGTTCGCAGATTCGGTCCTACGTCATGCAGCCCTACCGCATGGTGAAAGATCTGCGAACCCGCGTGGAAACAGGAGATGTAGATCGAGTGCTGAACGGCGACCTTGATATCTTTATCCGCGGGTTTCTGCGTTTGCGACGGGAAGGGAATTACCCTGCTGGTCCTGTTGAAGATTTGGATTAGAACTATCAATCATGAACCTGGAGTCCCAAAATGAATGAGCCGGAAACTATTAAAGAAATTTTGGAAAAGACGAAAACTATCGCGGTGGTCGGCATTTCCAGTAAGCCAGACCGCCCCAGCTACGCAGTAGCGGCGCATATGCAGCGGCGAGGCTATCGTATAGTTCCTGTCAATCCGGTGCTGAAGGAGGTTCTTGGCGAGACTTGTTACCCGTCACTGCGAGACATCCCATTTCCGGTGGATCTGGTGGATGTGTTTCGCTCCTCGGAGTTTGTCCCGGCGATTGTGGAAGATACCATCGCCATTGGCGCCAAGTACCTGTGGCTGCAGGAAGGCATAGTCGATCCCGAAGCGATTGCGCGCGCCGAGGCAAACGGGATCAAAGTGGCCGCGGATGTATGCCTCTTCAAAGAGCATGTGCGCTGGCAGGCTGCTAACTCAGCTCATTGATGTTCTGTTGCACGCTTGCTGGAAAGCAGGGAAGCATCATGCACCTCGAATGCAAATCACGCAGATTTCCGTTATCGATCTTTGCGCTACTGGTCTATTTGTGTTTTCTCTCCACACACTCCTTCGCCCAGTCTGTCCGCACCCAGCATTTAACTGTCGAACTGGTGACGGAATCCAACGCCATTGCTCCCAACCGTGATTTCCTTGCCGGCTTGCATTTCATTCTGGATAAAGGCTGGCACATTTATTGGTCCAATGCCGGAGACGCCGGCCAGCCGCCGCGCGTGGATTGGCAGCTTCCTGTCGGAATGACAGCAGGCTCCCTGCAATTTCCCGCCCCACAGCGGTTGCCGCTCGGGCCCTTGATGGATTTTGGCTATGAGAATGAGGTGCTGCTGCCGGTTCCGATGCATGCCGATGGCAGCATCAAGCCTGGAACGCAAAAAATCCTGCGTGGCCATCTGCATTTTTTGGTCTGTAGCAGTGTCTGCATTCCCGGTCAGGCGGAACTGGAACATACTGTCTCAGTTGCTGCACAAGACGGCGCGCCTGACCCGAAAATCGAGCCATTGTTTCTCGCCGCTCTGCATCATCTGCCGCGCACGTTGCCCACCGGTACTTCCGTATCGGTGACGCAGACGAAGACGGCATTCGTAGTGACGCTTCAAACCGGTCAGCGTATTGCATCGGCGGAATTTTATCCATTCGACCAAAACATCATTGCGAATGCAACGCCGCAAACAGTCGAGCCGCTTGCAGACGGCATTCGCATAACGATTTCAAAGGCGCAGGGCTTGCAGCAGGGTCCCGCGCAATTGCATGGACTGATCAAGCTGGCCGACGGCACTGCCTACCAGTTCACCTCCGCCATAACCGCCGCGCCAGTTGCACAGCGCACGAACAGCGGCTCACTCGTGCGCGTGCTGGGGCTGGCCTTTCTTGGGGGACTGATCCTGAACCTGATGCCTTGCGTCTTCCCGGTGCTGTTCATCAAGGGACTGTCGCTGGTGCAGTCCTCGGGCGAAGAGCGCAAGCGGCTGCGCGCCCACGGTGCGATGTATACGCTGGGAATTCTCGTTTCCTTCTGGATCATCGTCGCAGTGCTGCTGCTGCTGCGTGCCGGAGGCAGCCATCTCGGCTGGGGATTTCAATTCCAATCGCCATATTTTGTCGCCGTTATGGCGCTGCTGTTCTTCTTTCTCGGCCTCAGCCTGGCGGGGCAGTTTGAGATTGGCCTTTCCGCCACCAGCGTCGGCGGGGAACTGGCGCAACGCGGCGGTTACAGCGGCAGCTTTTTTACCGGCGTGCTGGCCACAGTGGTCGCGACGCCATGCACCGCGCCGTTTATGGGGGCAGCCATCGGCTTCGCGCTTTCACAAAGCGCAGCGGTAACGTTTGCCGTATTCACGTTGCTGGCGCTCGGGCTTGCCGCACCTTACGTGCTGCTGACGCTGCAACCGGCATGGATACGCCTGCTGCCCAGGCCCGGTGCATGGATGGAGTATCTAAAGCAGGCGGTGTCGATTCCTATTTTTGTCGCGGTCATCTGGATGGTCTGGGTATTCGCGCAGGTAGTCGGCGGCAATGGCGTGGCCGCGTTGCTCGCGGGAATGTTGGTAACCGCCATCGCCGGATGGGTGCTGGGGCATTGGCCCGCGAAGTGGGCTTCGACAATCGTCGCAATCCTGCTGCTGGTTGTGGCGATTGCGTTACCCAGCTTTGCGGCGATGCAATTCCGGCCGTCTACCAGCCTGAAGAATGAAGCTTCCGGCAAGGGTGTTGCATGGCAACCGTTCAGCCCAGAACAACTCGCCAAAGCTCGCGCGCAAGGGAAAGCTGTCTTCGTGGATTTTTCCGCTGCATGGTGCCTGAGCTGCCAGGTGAATGAGCGGGTCGTGCTTGACCGCCCGGACGTGGAAGCAGCTTTTCGCAAGAATAACGTGGTGACGATGCGTGCCGACTGGACCAACCATGACGACACAATTACCGAAGCTCTCAGACAGTTGGGACGCAGCGGAGTGCCAACCTATGTGCTCTATTCCGGCGGAGCTAATACTGCGCCCACGCTGCTGCCCGAGGTGCTGACTTCTGGCATTGTGTTCGACGCGCTGAAACAAGTGCAAGCTAAATAGAACAATCCACAAAAAGGCTTGTCATTCCGGCGCAGCGAGGAATCCAGAGAATCAGGGTTGAGTCGATGTCGCGGTTATCCTCTGGATTCTTCCCTTCGTTCAGAATGACTCTGAGCTATGACTGTTTTCTATTTTGCTTGCGTAGTTCTGCAATCTCTTCCATACGCTGTTGCAACAGTTTTTCGCGACCGCGATTGGTTGGCTGGTAGTAATGCTGGCCGACCAGCCCCGGCGGCAGGCACTCCATGTCGGAAACTGCGCCGTGTTCGTCGTGGGCATAGCGATAGCCTTTGCCATAATCGAGCGTCTCCATCAGCCGCGTCGGCGCATTGCGTAAATGGAGCGGTACCGGCTCGGCGCGAGTCTGTTCCACGTCGCGCTGGACTGCGTTAAACGCGGTATAAAGCGCGTTCGATTTCGGCGCAAGCGCGAGATACACGGCGGCCTGGGCCAGTGCCAGCTCGCCTTCCGGGCTCCCAAGAAAATCCATCGAGTCACGCGCGGACAGCGTGAGATTCAGCGCCTCCGGCGCGGCTAGGCCGATGTCCTCTGACGCCATCCGTACCAACCGGCGCCCCAGATACATGGGGTCTTCTCCAGACCGCAACATACGCGCCAGCCAGTAAAGCGCCGCGTCCGGATCGCTGTTGCGGATCGACTTATGCAGCGCCGAGATCAGGTTGTAGTGTTCCTCGCCGCTCTTGTCATAGAGCAGCGTTTTTTGCTGAGCCGCGTCCGCAACCAGCTTGCCGTCAAGCTGCGCCTGACCAAGGCTGGCTGCCAGCCTTGTTGCGGCTTCGAGCACGTTATAGGCGCGTCGCACATCTCCGTTGGCATAACCGGCAATCACATTCAGTGCCTCTTCTTCCGCGGTGATGCCGAATCCGCCCAGGCCGCGTTCATTATCGGAAAGGGCGTTTCGCAGGAGCTGGACGATCTGCTCATCGCTCAACGCTTCCAGCACATACACGCGGCAGCGGGAAAGCAGCGCGGCATTCAGCTCGAACGAAGGATTCTCGGTCGTGGCTCCGATCAATCGAATCGACCCGCGTTCCACGTAAGGCAGAAAGGCGTCCTGCTGGCTGCGATTGAAGCGATGAATTTCGTCGATGAACAGGATGGTTCGCATGCCGGAGGAAGCGGCGCGGTCAGCCTCGCTCATCACCTGTTTGATTTCCTTGATGCCGCTCACAACGGCTGAAAATTCAATGAATGTCGCCTTGGTGGTGTGGGCAATAATCTTTGCCAGCGTTGTTTTGCCCACGCCCGGCGGACCCCACAGGATCATCGAATTGGTGTCGTCGCTTTCCAGTTGCACGCGCAGCGCTTTGCCGGGAGCCAGCAGCTGCTCCTGGCCGACGAATTCGTCCAAGGTGCGCGGACGCATGCGCTCCGCCAAAGGCTGCTGGCGCAGGTCTGCCAGGGTCTCCGCATTTGCGGATTTTGTGTAATTCGGATCACCGGGTACCGCGTCAAAGAGACTCATGGCTTGATTGATCCAGCTTTGCCTCGGATGGATGCGTGGCTCCATTGCCGCGATGCTTCATAGAGCAGAATTGCTGCTGCGACGGCGGCATTCAGCGATTCGACCGGCCCCGGACATGGAATGTGAATAGCGCTCGAACAGAAGGGCGATATCTCCTTTGGAATACCTGTTCCTTCATTGCCGATAACGAATGCCATTGGCCCTCGAAGGTCCGCCTCAGCAAGAGAATGTCCAGCTTGCGCTGCGCAGGCGTAGAGTGGAATGCGTAGTTTGCGCAGACGTCCAAGCAGGGCGATGTTCTCCAGGGGAACCACGGGAAGCCGAAAGCATGAACCAGCGGATGCGCGGATAACTTTCTGGTTCCACGGATGGACGCTCCCCGGCGTCAGCAGAACTCCGGTTGCCGCAAAGGCCTCCACCGTGCGAATCACAGTACCGACATTGCCGGGATCCTGGAGTTCGGCGAGAACCACCAGCCTGGGAGTCTCCACCTGCAGCAATGAGTCGAAAGACCAGTGCGGCATTTCAACGAGTGCCGCGACACCTTGCGGGGATTCGGTTGCGCACGCGTGATCGAAAGCATCGGCGGCTACCGTGAACGTCAGCGGACCGCCGAATGCCGCCCGATCTCTTTCCGCAACGCGATCTTCACGTAAGAATAATGTCTCGACCCTCAGGCCACTACGCACTGCCTCCTGAAGCAGATGTTCGCCTTCAATCGCAATCAAGCCATCGCTCGAATAGCCGGGTCGCAGCATGCGCTGACGCAGATCTTTCAGCCAGGTGTTCTGGCGGCTGCGGATCGTTTCAGCGGAAGAGGCGGCGAAAGGGCGCATCATACCTCGCGATTTTACGCTGTACTCAGCGAAAGACTTCCGCGATGATCTTTGTAATGGAACTGCACGGAGAGGAATTCATGATGGAGCAGGACAACCCGGTTTCAAAAGCGTTGGAAACTCGCTGCTGTATTGTGGGCGGCGGGCCCGCGGGAATGATGCTCGGTTTTTTGCTGGCGCGCGCGGGAGTGGATGTGGTGGTGCTCGAAAAGCATGCGGATTTTCTGCGTGATTTTCGAGGAGACACGATCCATCCTTCGACGCTTGAACTGATGTATGAACTCGGGCTTTTGGAAGAGTTTCTGCGCAGCCCCCATCAGGAATTATCTGAGGTCGGCGCAGAAATTGAAGGCTTTTCGGTAACAATTGCCGATTTTTCCCATCTTCCAACTCACTCGAAGTTCATCGCGTTTATGCCGCAATGGGATTTCCTGAATTTCATCGCCGAAAAAGCGAAGCTGTATTCGCAATTCCATTTGCATATGGAGTCGGAGGTAATTGATCTGCTCGAGGAAAACGGACGCATGGTCGGCGTGGTCGCGAGAACGCCGCAGGGAAACATAGAAGTGCGCGCGGACTTGACAGTAGGCGCAGACGGTCGGCGTTCCACGGTTCGCGAAAAAGCCGGGCTGGAAGTGATTGACCTCGGCGCTCCCATAGACGTGCTTTGGATGCGGATGACACGGCAGCCTATCGATCCGAATCAAACTCTCGGACGATTCCAGACGGGAAAGACTTTAGTGACGCTGAACCGCGGCGACTATTGGCAGTGCGCCTATGTCATTCCCAAGGGAGGGTTCGATGCAATCCAGGCAAAAGGACTGCCCGCTTTTCGGCAGAACATCGCCGGCATCGCGCCATTTCTGGCTTCGCGCACAAATGAAATAGCGGACTGGAGCGATGTCAAGCTGCTCACTGTGGCCGTCGATCATCTGCGGCAATGGTCGCGAATGGGACTATTGTGCATTGGCGACTCGGCACACGCGATGTCGCCGATCGGAGGTGTCGGCATCAATCTTGCCATTCAAGATGCCGCGGCTGCAGCGAATATTCTGGCGTCGTCCATGTTGCGTGGCCCGGTCAATGATGCCTTGCTGCGACAAGTGCAACGCCGTCGCAGATTTCCCACACGTATGACGCAGAGAATGCAGGTGTTCCTGCACCGGCATTTTCTAGGTCCGACTCTCGACAATCGAATCCAGATTCGCCGCCTTCCTTTGCCATTCAGGCTTCTGCAGCGATTCCGCTGGCTGCGCCGTTTTCCGGCGCGCATCGTGGGGCTGGGATTTCGACCGGAGCATGTCCGCACGCCCGATCAAAATCGAAACCGGTGCGCCGATCTCGAAGCGGCGACCGCGAAATAAGTCGGGGTGCTTGCGTTTGCGTCCTGTATTTTCGGGCGAACGGTTATCATGGTTCCAGAACGAAGGCGCTTCCGCTTTCGTCCAAACTTTCAAGTCAGGCCCTTGCTGCTGCCGTCGGAGAGATCAGTTTGTCAGCGGAACTACTGCGCGTGGACCCGGACGAGCCGGAGCCGGAAAAAATCGAATATATCGTGCGTTGCCTGCAGGGCGGCAGTGTTGTCGGCCTGCCTACGGACACCTTCTACGGCCTGGCAGTCGATCCCGTCAACCTGCACGCGGTCGATCAGATTTATGTCATTAAAATGCGGATGCGGCACAAGCCTCTTTCTCTGCTGCTGGCCGACGTTGCCCAGGCGTATGAGATTGCGCGCAACCTGGATTCGATGTTCGACCGGTTGACGGAGCGTTTCTGGCCCGGTCCTCTGACGGTCATCGTCCGCGCCGGAACCAGGCTTCCATTGCGTGTTACGGCGAATACCGGCAACGTAGCCCTCCGTGTGCCGGATGCTGAGATCCCCCGGGCCGTGGTGCGTCTGCTGGGGCTGCCCGTAACGGCCACCTCCGCCAATGTGATGGGCGCGCCAGAGTGCACGCATGCCGTGGGAGTTCGGGACCAACTTGGCGATCGCATCCCCCTGATCGTCGATGGCGGTCCCACGGCTCGAAGTCTTCCGACGACGATCGTCGATCTTTCCGCCGGGCCGGGAATGTGGCAGGTTTTGCGCGAAGGTGCGATTCCGACCCATGAGATCGCGCTCACGCTTCAGTAGCGGAGATTGCGAATGGGCAAGATGGAACTCGGCGACCGGGACGGGACAGAAGGACGTCAAAGCGAGATTCGCAGCACTGCGCGGACGCTAGCACGAGGTCTGATTTTTATAGTGCTGATCGCGGCCTGCGCCTGGTTCTGCTGGCTCTTCGTGCAAATACGTCATGCGGCGTCCATTGACCAGGCAGGTCCGGCTGATGCCATCGCGGTGTTTGGCGCGGCGGAATATAATGGACGTCCCTCGCCGGTGTTGAACTCGCGTCTTGAACATGCGCTAGACCTTTACCAGCGTGGATTGGCGCCCGTGATCATCACGCTTGGCGGCGGTATTGATCCCCAGCAGAGCGAGGGTGGTGTGGGGCGGGATTTTCTGCTTTCTCACGGCGTTCCCGACGACCATATCATCGCTGAAACGACCAGCAGCGACACCAAAGAATCCGTTGCCCGCCTGGCGGCGATCGCCCGGGAAAATCATCTGCAAACCATTTTGGCCGTTAGCGATGGAACGCACCTGTTTCGCATTCAGCAGCTTTGCCAGGCACAAGGCCTGCATGTCCTGCTCTCTCCGCGTGAAACCGGCAAATCGGTGGGCAAAATCGAGATGGCGGAACGCTACGCTCATGAGATGGTCAGCTACACCTTGTGGCGTCTCCATCTTCTCTGACACACAGTCCTTGAATAACGAAGATCATTGTTAAAGGAATAGTAGTTATGCTTTAACAGTGGGGTGAGCTATCAAAGCGTGCAGGTTTGTGCATGCTGTAGTCGAAAATGATCTGAGTCATTCTGAGCGGAGCGAAGAATCCAGAGGATCCGCCAGGGTCTCGCTGCGATCACCCTCTGGATTCTTCTCCGCTGCGCTTCATTCAGAATGACTTCGATTGCCGATTCCAGACACCAAAGCGGGACCTGCCAGCGCGAAAGCCACGGCCCTGATTTACAATCAGCGATAGCTTCAGATGACTGCTGGGAATTATGGGGTATTCACGAGTGTTGTCAGTTTTTGGGCGTAAAGGCCCATGGATTCCGGTCGGATCGGTTCTTGTATTTGCATCCATGTTGGGTTGCGGTAATATCTATCGTCCGGTCGTGACGAGCATTCCTCCCGTGCAGCCGTCTTCCCAGCCGAGTAAATATGCGCTTGTCATCTCTTGCGGCAACAACACAAACACCACCACCGCGCAGACGATCTATGATGTGTGCGCGAAGAGTACAGTTCCCGGGCTGGCCTCACTGGTGGACTTCGCCGGAGATTCGCTCCTGGCGAAGGTTAATGTGGGGAATGGTCCTCGCTGGTTGGGATTGGATTCGACCGGTACGACTGCGTACCTCACCAATGCGGACGGCACCGTCAGCTCTTTTACCGCGGAGACTAGTCTTGCACACCCACTGGAATCAAACAGTGTCCAGACCAGCACCTTGCTGCCGAACCCTACTCCGAATTTGCCGCCGCCAAATACGCTGCTCTCGACCGCCAACTATCTGTATGTCACCCAGCCCGGCCGGAATTCCATCGCAGTTCTGAAGTCAATCAGCGGTGGAACGCCAAGCGCGTTTCTAGAAATTCCCGTTACAGATCCAACAGCTCCATCCGTGCCGCAAAATCCTGTCGACCTGGTGGGGAATCCTACCACGCAGCGAATTTATGCAATCAGCCAGGGCGCCAATGCAGGCAGTTGCCCCACCTCGGGTTCCAACGGCATGGCAACGGGAATTGAAACGACCACCAACACCCCATCGTCGGCTTTGCCTCTGGGAATCTGCCCCATCTATGGGGTGATGAGTTCCGATGATCGGCGCACCTTCATTCTGAATCAGGGTAGCGGCACGGTTACCGTGATCGACAGTCAGCAGAATCAGACCGACACAAACCCCAATCTGACGAATGGGACCATAGTGGTTGGACAGGGACCGGTTTGGGCAGACATCTACAACAACGGCTCGATTCTGGCCGTGGTCAACTCACAGTCCAACACTCTCAGCCTCATCAATACCAGTACGGACTCGTTCGGGCACGACAGCCCCAGTTTCGGGCAGATCCTCGCGACCGTCCCGGTGGGCAGCAATCCATCTTCCGTATCGATTTTGCAGGACGGCACACGGGCCTACGTTGCCAATCGGGGGGATGGAACTGTCAGCGTAGTCAGCTTGATTACCAACACTGTGCTGAAAACCATTTCACTCCCACAGCAGCCATGCCAGGCCGGGCAGCCAAGCGTGCTCTGCACGGTACATCCGCTTTCCATCGCGGCCACCACCGGCACTCCTCTAGGCAAGGTCTATGTCGTCTCCCCGGACACGAATATCATGACGATCATCCGTACCGACAACGATACGATTTATGAAAATTTGGCTCTGACAGGGAATGGCATCCAGGTCCGCGTAACCGCTCCCTGACCCTCGAAAATATGGGTGCCCCATCCTCGCCGCGTTCTTTGCAGCTAGGGTGGAATACGGCTGGGAAGTGCGGCAGGGCTATTAAAGGTGCCAGTGTGAAGCTTCGCCTTGACAAGCTACTGGTAGAACGCAAACTTGCGGCCACGCGCACCCGCGCGCAAGAGCGTATCTCCGCCGGGCAAGTTGGCGTTGATGGCATCATCGTCACCAAATCCGGGTTGCTGGTCGAGGACCATCAGGCAATCGAAATCCATGGCGAGGACCTTCCTTATGTAAGCCGGGGAGGTCTCAAACTAGCGGCAGCACTCGATGCCTGGAAAATCGATCTGTCTGGACGTGTCTGCCTGGATGTTGGCATCTGCACGGGAGGCTTCAGCGATTGCATGCTGCAACGCGGCGCGGCCACCGTGGTCGGCATCGACAGCGGCCACAGCCAGCTGGCTGCATCGCTCCACGCAAATCCCCGCTTGCAGGTCTTGGAGCGTACCAACGCCCGCCACCTGACTGCATCCATGTTGCCCGGCGGGATCAGCTTTTTTGCCATGGACGTTTCTTTCATTGCCGCTTCGCTGGTGTTACCCGCCGTAATCGCCTCGGCTTTCCCGGTCCGCACGGAAACTCAGGATGCGGCGAAACGCGAAGCCGTCATTCTGGTGAAGCCGCAATATGAGGCGGGTCGGGAATTCGTCGGCAAGCACGGCATTGTGAGAAGCCAAGTTGCCCACCAGCGCGCCATCGACCGTGTGAGGGAGACTGTTTGTCTCCACGGTGCCCTGCAAGCGGAAATGATGGACTCACCGATAGCAGGCGGTGAAGGGAATCGGGAGTTTTTGTTGTACGCTCGCTTTTGAGGAGAACGCATGCCACTGATTGCAATCATGTCCAAGCCGCAAAAGCCGGAGCTGGCGACGATTCTGCCGGAGCTCACGGCGTGGCTGAAACGGCGCGGCTATGAACCAATCCTCGATCCTATCAGCGCGAGCTACATGGGTTCTGAGGAAGCTGTGCCGCGGCATCGGATGCATGAGCGCCAGCCGGAGCTGGTCATCGTCCTGGGTGGCGACGGCACATTGCTGGCCGCAGCGCGGGCATTCGCGCGGTCGCAAACTCCGATCCTCAGCGTGAATCTTGGCTCGCTCGGGTTCCTGGCGGAGGTCCCGCTGGCCCATCTTTACCCCACGCTCGAAGCCTGGCGCGAAAACGGCTGCAGCATGGATGAACGCGCCATGCTGCATGCCGAAGTCCGTCGCGAAGGGCTGGTCCATCGCGAGTTTGAAGCTCTCAACGATGTCGTCATCACCAAGGGAACCATTGCGCGCATGGTGCAGATTCTCGTGCGAATGGGCGGCAATACCGTGGCGGAGTTCCGCGCGGACGGCGTAATCGTATCGACACCCACCGGTTCGACGGCTTACAACCTCGCCGCCAACGGTCCCATCCTTGCACCCGATATTGATGGAATGATTATCACCGCCGTATGTCCTCACCAATTGACGGTTCGCCCGCTGGTTGTACGGGGCGATGCGGAGATTGCATTAATTATTCAGGGCGTCCCCGAACAGATTTATCTGACCGTCGATGGACAGGAAGCGATCGAATTGCGTCTCGGAGATGAACTCCACTGCTGCCGTTCCCGCTATACGATTCGCCTGGTGCGGATGAATGACAACAGTTTTTTCGATGTGCTGCGCGCCAAGCTGAAGTGGGGCGAACGATAGGCCACAGTGGCTCCGAGCGTAGACGGTTCTACAGCGGCTGTATACCGGACCAAGAAAACTGTCTTCCTGAACGAAGCGCAGCCAAGTGAAGGATCTCGTGGTTCCTGCCAACCGCGGGTGCCCCATGTCTCGCTTCTGAGACGTGGGTTTACTGCTCTTATTTCAACAACTCATCCAGCAGAATCTTCGCCTTGTTCGCCAGAGTTTGCGCCCCGACAACATCATTCATCCCCAGGGCCTGCTTCGCCTGCGCCAGAAATGAGGTTACCTGGGCGATGGCATCTTTGTGCTCCGCCTGCTGGACGCTCGAAATCTTCTTCAAGCGATCTTCCGTGTACTGGATGAGACCCTGCGTCTGTAGATTCTCGTGCGGATTTGCAGCCGCGTCGTCGGCGGACAACTGCCCCAGCACTGCGGCTCCATTGTTCGTCGCGGCTGTCGAACTGATGGAGTCTGCGCGCGTCGAAGTGGCGGAATCCGAGCGCACCGGCGTCGAGTTTGAAGCTGGCGGTGTAGCGTCAGCAGTGTCTGTCTCCGTTTTATGCGCAGGATGACGATGACGAACCCGTTCGGTGTGTGTTTTGGGAGGAGCGGGTGGAACAGCGGCCTGGACCGTTGGGGGCGCAGGTTTGGATTTGGCAATCTGGACATCAGGAAACGTAAGGGGCGGTATAGGGGGTAGAGTAGTGACGATGGGAGCCTGAGCCTGCGGCGGAGGCAGCACCCGCTCAGGCCTGCGATGGCAGCCGGTGATCGTAAACGTCGACAGAAGTAAAACAGAAAATAGGCGCAAATACCGCATTCGGCCTCTTGCAACTTTCTTTATACGCGTAAATCTTCGTTTCGCGTCAACCAGCAACCGAAACAATTATGAACTATTCGGCACTCATTTTTGAACTTGTTTTTGACTCGACAGCCGCTGCAACTGGAAGCCTCAATGTGAACTGGGTTCCAATGTCCACCTTAGATTCTACTTGAACCGAGCCATTATGGAGTTGCAGGATGCGATACGTCATGGCCAGCCCGATCCCGGTCCCGTCGCGTTTCGTTGTGAAATAGAGGTTGAAAATGCGGCCCAGAATCTCGCGCGGAATGCCACATCCATCGTCGCGGATTCGCAGGCTGGCTTCGTGCGTGTTCTGCCGTAGGTCTACGTGCAGTTCTCCGCCATCGGCCATAGCTTGCGCGCCATTCAGCAGCACATTCAGCAGCGCCTGCTGGATCATATCGGCGTCCGCCCGGACATACACCGGGAGAGGCGGCATGGTGCTGACAACATGGACCGATCGTTGCTCAAGATCGGGCTCCGCGAGCGTGAGTACGGAAGTAACTATGGAACGGAGATCGTGCGTTGCAATATCCAGCTCGACCGGGCGCGAAAAGTCGATCAACGTCTGGACGACCCGGTCGAGACGGCGAATCTCATTTTGAATCACATCTACGTGACGCTCGGCGCTGCGGTCACTCCGCGCCAGCTTTTCGCGCAGCAGTTCCAGGTGCACCACGATGGCATTGATCGGGTTTTTGACTTCGTGGCCCACCCCGGAGGTTAGCCGTCCCAGGTCCGCCAACCGGCGCGATACCTCCAGCTCATTCTCGATCTGCCGCATGGACTCGCTGTCGTGCAGAGTCAACAGCGCGCCCAGGCTGTCGGACGGCTTCGTTGCATCTTCGTGATGAATGAAATCGAGCGATACCTGGATGCGGCGACCCGTTTCGGTGATTACTTCCTCCTGCATCAACATCAGCCGCGCATTGAAGGCGCGTCTAACAACCTGGCCCAGCGTGGACTGGCGGTCGAAGATGTCATGCAGTTCCATGCCCAACATCTGTTCCCGAGTGAGCCCTAGGAAATGCTCCACCGAGTCGCTGACCATGACCGCGCGCCCGTCCTGAGTGAACAGCATGACGCCGTCCTGCAGATTCTCCAGCACCTGGTCGAGATTTTCCTTAAGCGCCGTGAATACCTCTTCCACGCTGCGCATCCGTTTGCCGATGCGTTCGATTTTGCTGGACACGCGCGAAAATTCGTCTGTTGGAGCGAGCAGCAGGTCCGGTTCAGGCAGCGCCTGCGGCTGGGCAAACATAGCCTGGGGCTCGGCCAACATGAATTGGTCTAGACGGTCGCTGATCACCTGCAGTGGATGCAGCGCCATGTTTGAAAGCAGCGCCGCCAGCAGGATTGTAATCAATATGGACAACACAAGGATGACGAGTTCCGCATGCAGCCACGGAGCAAGCTGACTCCGAAGAAATGTGGTCCGCACCCCGACACGGACCGTAAGGAATGGAGCGCCATTACGAACCAGCCGCGCATCTACCGCATAAACGGCCGGGGGGCCGAACACGATGCGGAACTTTCGCCACGCAGTCATTTTCTGTAGCGAGATGAAGCTCGGCTCCGGCGATAGAGCATGCCCCTGATAGAGGGGATCGGTGCTCAGCAGTATTGTTCCCTTGCTGTTGGCGACGTTGATGTCATAAATCGTCGGCTCATAGCGGATGAAGGAATTCAATGTCAGCTGGAGAGCAACATCCTTGTGCAGCGTATCTGCGATCGCATTGTCGAGGGCGTTTGGGTCATTGGGCGGCAACGGAACATTGGTCAGGCCATGCTCAATGGCGGCCCGGACAGCGAGCAACACTTGATGGGCGGCAATGTCGTTGTGCAGATAGCTTTGTTGAATTCGCTCTGAGAGCAGTTGCGACAGATACAGGAGAGACAACGAAACCACGATCACGGATATCATTCCGGTGATTGCCAGCACGAGTTTTACGTGGATTCTCATGGACGTATTGGGAACAGAAACCAGATATCTCCGTTGAGATCCTCTGCCACGAAAGATTTGTCATCCTGGGCCGCAGGCGAAGGACCACGCGGCTGGACGAAAACCGCGAGGTCTTTCGTTCCACTCAGGACGACCGCATTCATTTTGGCCAGCATGATCAACCCGCCGAAGCCGCTCAGTCGCTGGTTGTACCCGAACTGCCATATTCCTTCAACTTATTGTGCAAGGTTTTCAAGCTGATCCCGAGAATTTCTGCAGCGCGAGTCTTGTTATTGCCGGTGGACTCCAAAGTGCGGAGGATCAACCGCTTCTCCGCCTCATCCACCGTCGTGCCGACAGGCATTTGCACCTGGTCCGAATCGCTGACCGTGGCAATACGGACACTGCCAAAGCCCGGCGGCAGATGTTGCCGGCCCAGCACTCCAGCGCCGCATAAAACGACAGCACGCTCGAGCACATTGCGAAGCTCGCGGACATTGCCTGGCCAGTCGTAGGACTCGAATTCCTGTAACAGCGCGGAGTCAACGCCGGTGACGCTGCATCCATGGCGCTCATTCATGGTGCGGATCATCGCGTCGGTGATAAGTGAGACATCTTCTAAATGCTCGCGCAATGGAGGCATTTCAATGTTGAACACGTTAAGCCTGTAGTAAAGATCGCTGCGCAGATGCCCGTCCGCGATCGCGGTCGCAGGGTCTTTGTTCGTCGCCGCCAGCACCCGCACGTTGATCTGGGTTTCGAGCTTGCTGCCCAGCCGCCGAAGTGTCCGGTCTTCCAGGACTCGCAGCAGCTTGGCCTGGGTGGCGATCGGCATTTCGCCAATCTCATCCAGCAGCAGGGTCCCTTCTTCAGCCAGTTCAAAACAGCCGGGCCGCCGTTCCACAGCGCCGGTAAATGCACCGCGTTCGTGACCGAAAATTTCGCTTTCAATCAGTGTTTCTGGAATGGCCGCGCAGTTGACGGCGATAAAAGGTTTATTGCTGCGCCCGCTGAGCTCATGCAGCGTTCGCGCCACAACTTCCTTCCCGGTCCCGCTTTCCCCAGTAATTAGAACAGACACATTATTTAACGCGATGCGTTCAATCAAGGTAAAGATTGCCTGCATAGGGGGCGATTTTCCAACAAGGGAGCCAAGCGCCCCGGTTTCCCGCACCTTACGGCGAACAACCTCAATGTCTCGTTCCGCCTGCTGCTGCGCGCTGGCGCTGACCAGCAGTCTTTTGAGCCGGATGGGATCGACCGGCTTTTGAATGTAGTCGAAAGCGCCCAGTTTCATGGACTCGACTGCGCTTTCAATGCTGCCCTGCGCGGTCAGCATGATTACGGCGAGCTTTTCATCCATTTTCCCCAATCGACTCAACAGCGTCAGGCCGTCCATGCGCGGCATCTTCAGATCGGAAACGAGGATCGTTGGATGCCAGTCCTGCACGCGTTCCAGCGCTTCCAGGCCATCCTGGGCAACTTCCGTAATGTAACCCCAGCCCGAGATCAGCTCTGCCAATCCCATCCGGGCGTTCGGTTCATCTTCGACAATCAAAACTTTTTGGGCCATGATAGTGGTTCTTTTAGAGTAGTTCTCTTACCACAGGAAGTCTCATAATCACTCATGTCATCCTGAGCCAAGCGAAGGACCTCGCGTTTTTCCGGCAAACTAGAAAGTTCCTCGACTTCGTTCCGCTCGGGACTACAAATCTATTTATGAAGCCATGTACAGTGTAGAGCGCAGGTTCAACAATGTTTGTCATCCTGCGCAAAATAAAGGATTGTTACGCCAATGCTGTCCTGTTTGTACCATGGCTTCCTATTTGCCGCTTGCATTTACTGACCCGGTAAAAAGGGCGTTGCTGGACATATGCGTCATGAAGTCGGACGCCAGATTGTAGCCAACCATCTATTGGCGCCACAATGTATGCTGAATCGCGTATGGAACATGAAATTTCTATTCAGGATTTCCGGAAACTGTGGGACCGTCAATCTGCTGATTCGTCAGCGCCACTGTATCCGCGGGACGTGCGCCAACCCGGGGCGGCTGAGACGGCGGCGATCGCAGGTTCCCGTCTCATTCCAATGAATGAAATTCCTGCGCGGGCCCAGCAGGAACTCAACCCGGATGCCCACATTGTCGTGTATTGCCATCACGGGCAGCGCTCGCTGGGCGTGGTGATGTGGCTTCGTGAGCAGGGTTTCCCGCGGTCGCAATCGTTGGCGGGCGGCATCGATGCCTGGTCGCAAGCAGTCGATCCGTTCATTCCACGCTATTGATTCAGGTCTTTGCATTGCATTCGAAGGAGTACCCTGATGCCCGCTTCAGCTCTCCAATTCGCGCGTGAGAACCAATCGCGTTTTCTTTCTGAACTGAAAGACCTGTTGCGCATTCCGTCGATCTCCACGCTGCCGGGCAATCGCGGCGATGTGCGGCACGCCGCTGAAGTGTTAGCGCAGGAGTTGAAGCGCATCGGCCTCGAGAATGTTGAGCTGATCGAAACCGGCGGACATCCGCTGGTGTACGCCGACTGGCTGCACGCGGCAAGAAAGCCCACCTGCCTGTGCTACGGCCATTATGATGTCCAGCCTCCAGATCCATTGGATGAATGGCTCAGCCCGCCGTTCGAACCAACTGAGCGCGACGGCAACCTCTATGCGCGCGGAGCCGTCGACGATAAAGGCCAGATGTACATGCATATCAAGGCGCTCGAAAGCCTGCTGCACGCTCATGCCGGCAAGCTCCCGCTCAATGTGCGTGTGATTCTGGAAGGCGAAGAGGAAGTCGGCGGAGAGGGAATCGCCCAGTTTGTCCGCGAACATCCGGAGCGTCTCCGGGCAGACTTTGCGCTGATCTCCGACACCGAAATGTTCGCGCCCGATCTGCCCACCCTCTGCGTAGGGCTGCGCGGCATGATCTACACCGAAATTGAAGCGCGTGGAGCAGCCACCGACCTGCACTCCGGTATGTATGGCGGCGCAGCGCCCAATCCATTTTTCGCGCTGTGCCAGGTTCTCGCGGCGCTCAAAAATGAGAACGGGCGCGTCCTGATTCCCGGTTTCTACGATGACGTGGTTTTGCCGTCCGCAGAAGAATTGTTGACATGGAAATCTCTGCCCTTTAACGAAGAGGAGTTTCAGCGCAAGGAGGTTGGCTCTTCCGCGCTCACCGGGGAACCGGAATATTCCGTGTTGGAGCGCCTCTGGGCGCGACCCACGTTGGAAATCCACGGCATGCCCGGCGGCTTCACCGGAGACGGCGCAAAGACGGTGATTCCCGCGAAAGCATGTGCCAAGGTTTCCATGCGGCTGGTGCCGGACATGGAGCCGGGAAAGATTTTCTCTTTTTACAAGAGCTACGTCGAATCCCTTTGCCCCGCGGGTATCTCGTTAAATGTTCGCCTTATTCACTCCGGCGATCCTATTGTGATTGGCGTGGATAACCCTTATATTAAAGCGGCCACGGCGGCCATGCATGAGGTCTTCGGAAAGGAAACGGTCTTCGTCCGCTCCGGCGGGACCATCCCCATTGTGGGCGACTTTGAACGCAGTCTGAAAATTCCGTCGGTGATGATGGGCTTCGGCCTGCCCGATGACAATCTCCACGCGCCCAATGAGAAATTCCACATCGCAAACTTTCATCGCGGCATCGAATCGCTGATTCGATTTTTTGAGAGGCTCGGCGCTGGAAACATCGAGCGAGATTAGTGGATGACGAACACACCAGGACGACAATTTGTTCCTGCTGAGAGAGCCACATGCCTGTTATTCCAGCAGGAGAATGCTGAAGTGGATTCCACACGCGATAAAATTTCGGGTTTTGTACTGGCCGGCGGACGCAGCTCGCGGCTGGGGCAGGACAAAGTCCTGCTCCCGTGGAACGGGCAAACATTGCTCAGTCACGCCGTCGATCGTCTGCAGCAGGTCTGCGGAACTGTCCGCGTATGTGCCGATCGGAACGATCTACAGCAGCATCATTCCCCATCCTGCTCCCCGATTCGCGACGCTCTTCCAAACGCTGGCCCGCTGGCTGGGATTGTAGCGGCTTTAGAAAAATCACAGACGGAGTGGAGTTTTTTCCTTGCCGTCGATCTGCCGCTGGTTCCAGTTGAACTGCTGAAGGTTTTGGCCGCTCGTGCGGAAAGCAGCCAGGTCGCAAGTGCCGGCACACTATGCATTGTTCCTCAAGTTGAAGGCCTGCCGCAGCCACTTTGTGGACTCTATCATCACTCACTCGCACGGGGTCTGCGCCGTGCTCTCGATGAAGGGAAGTACAAGATCATGCTCGCGCTGCGGGACGCGGTGCTTGGAATGGGAGACCCGCTAGCAACCCCCCCCTTTCGCGTGGAGTTGTTCGACGTACAGAGTTTCGCCGCGGAAGTCGCTAATATGCCAGGTCCGCAAGCCAGCGAATGGTTTCTGAATATCAATACCTCACAGGACTGGCAGCGGGCCCAAAAATTGAATTCCAAAAATTGAATTCCAGGAATTGAGTTCCGGGAGTTGAGTTCCGCGCCCATCGAGAAGAATCCGGAACGTTTCCAGTCAACTTCGGCTATCTTCAAAAGAATGGGAGACAGTTCCTCTAAACCGGTCCAGCCGTTCATCGCCTTCGAGCACGTCTCCAAAGCCTTTGGAGACAATGTCGTGCTCAACGACGTAAGTTTCTTTGTGCTGCCCGGTGAGACGCTCTGCATTATTGGAAGAAGCGGTGTCGGAAAATCTGTTTCGCTGGAACAGATTATGGGATTTCTCAAGCCTGATTCAGGGCGCATTTTGGTGACCGACGTAGACATCACCAATTACACCGAAGAGCAGATGGAACACATCCGGCGCAAAGTGACGATGGTTTTTCAGAGTGGAGCCTTGTTCGATTCGCTCTCCGTCTTCGAGAACGTCGCGTTCCCTTTGCGGGAGCGCCGCGAGCTGAGGGAAGACCAGATCGATCAGATCGTAAGTGGACTGCTGGGGATGGTAGGCGTCAGCGAGATGGCGACCAGCCTGCCGTCGGACCTTTCAACCGGGATGCGGCGGGCTGTGGCGATTGGCCGCGCGCTGGCGGCACAGCCGGAAGCGATCCTCTATGATGAGCCAACTACAATGGTCGACCCACTGATGGCCCATTTGATAGGGAACCTGATCCAGAAAGTAAAGGTTCAGCTGCACCTTACCAGCATCGTAGTGACCCACGATATGCATTTTGCGGAGAAACTGGCGGACCGTGTGCTGTTCCTGCATGAAGGCAAGGCGCATTTCTTTGGATCGGTTGAGGAACTTCGGCGGACCGCCGATCCTGTGCTACAGGAATTCCTGCAACTCGATGAGCGAACTCTCCCCGCCGCTGCTCTTTGGCGGTGAAGTTCCAAGCTGGCCGCCTAAAGCTATTTTTTTCATTGGTTTGTAACATGATTCCTGCGCCCGCCGCGCACTATTTTCGTTGCAAATGTGCCTGCGGGCGGCTACGATCTTGTTAGGCCATCGAAGGAAATCCTCAGGTGACTGTTGTTGGATTTCAGGCATCCAAGTCCAAAGCGGCAGGATTGCGCGGCGTGAAGAAAACGGGAGCCCTCAACCCGATTTCAGCAGTGATTGATTTCGTCGCGGTCGCATGAAGACGGGTCGGTTTTTTGGGTGTTTAGTTTCAGGCGAAGCAGGGGTGGACATTTCAATGTCTCTGCTGTCCGGTTTCTTGGTTGTGGCCTTGTGAAGCATTCTATCTGCCCGGTTGCACACGACTCCGAAAAACGTAAGCAGAGAAAAACTGAATGGCTTCTCCAGATCTAAGTCATTGGTTTCCGGTCCGTAGTTCGGATACCTTTGCAGAATTCGGTCCACGCGCAGGAGGTGTCAACCCTGCCGAGCGCAGCCGTTCGCGCGCCGTCACCCTGCTGTGGATGGGGATCGACATTCTGACAGTCAGCATCGCGGCGGGACTGGCCACGCATTTTCGCAAGGTCAATGCGCTGTCGTATTTTGATCATCGCGCTCCGCTCGCGAGTAATCCTTCAATCTTCCTGCTTTACCTGGCCGGCTTCTCGCTGATCCTGATCTTCGTGGGCCGGGCGCACGGGCTCTACGGTCCTCTCCAATCATTCAGCGGCCTCAGAGAACAACGCCTGACCGTCCAGACATGTTTCACCGCCAGCCTCATTCTGGCGGGAGCGCTTTATTTTGGACGCGCCGACACCATTTCCCGGGCCGTTGTCATCGCGACGCTGGTCATGACTACATTCCTGCTTTGCTTCCGCCGTGCCGTGTGGCGCTTTACTTTGTATAAGCGGTATGAGCGAGGTGTAGATACGCGGAACGTGTTGATCGTCGGCACAGGTTCATCAGGACTTGCGATCCGAAGCCATCTACAGCGGATTCGCCATCTGGGGTTCACGTTCAAAGGATTCATCAGGGCCAATGATCGGGATGATATCTCCGAGGCAATCTTTGGAAGCGATGATTTCGCGCAGCTCAGGCCGGCGGAGGTGCTCGGGAATTTGCCTGAACTTGGCGATCTGGTCCGTCGCCATTTCATCGACGAGATATTTGTCACGGGGCCATGTGAACGCGGCGTTGTAAAGCGATTAATTGCGCAGGCCAGCAGCTGGGGCATCGATGTCCGCGTTGTGCCGGATCTTTATGACGGGCTGGCCTGGACCGCACCCATTGAGTATGTCGGCCAGTTTCCCACGATGCCGCTGCACCGGCACCATATCCCGGTCGTGGGACTCATGCTGAAACGCGGTCTCGATGTGCTGATCTCATCCATCGCCCTTATCGTGCTCAGCCCTTTTATGCTGTTGATTGCACTCGCGATCCGGCTCGACTCAAAGGGTCCAATCTTCTATGGGGCGGAACGCATCGGTAGAAAGGGCCGCACTTTTTGCTGCTGGAAATTTCGGACCATGGTCGCGAATGCAGACAGCCTGCGGGAACAGTTCGATCACAAGAATGAACGCGACGGAGTGTTGTTCAAGATGGCGGAAGACCCCCGTGTCACGCGCGTGGGGCGTCTGCTGCGCAAGTATTCGCTGGATGAATTGCCGCAGTTCTTTAACGTACTCGCCGGCCATATGAGCGTCGTCGGCCCGCGTCCTCCATTGGCAGGAGAAGTTCGCCAATATGAATTGCCCCACCTGCGCCGCCTCGAGGTGCTGCCCGGCATCACCGGTTTATGGCAGGTGCAGGCGCGGCAGGATCCTTCCTTCGATCAATACATTTCGCTCGATACCGCATATATCGACAATTGGAGTCTCTGGCTCGACATCAAGATCATGACGCGCACCCTAGGCGTCCTGGTGAGCGGCACCGGCGCGTAACGGCTTGCCTGGCAACGCTAAAGATTTGGGTGCCCCACGACGTCTCGCTTCTGAGACGTGGGTTTGCTGTGTACCCCATCCTAGCGTCGTTGGCGGGTACGATGGGTTAACTACACCAACTTTAAATCGCCATCATCATTCTGTATCTGGGCGCCGAGCCCTTTAGCAGGAGTTTGTCACCATCCATCGCGCTGGTTACACTAACTCAGTGAAGCTCGCTCTGGCGCAGATAAATCCGACCATTGGAGATTTTCTCGGAAATATCCGCAAAATCGTGGATCGCAGCTTGGCCGCCCATCGGCAGGGTGCGCAACTCGTCATTTTTCCTGAGTTGTCAGTCTGCGGCTATCCACCGGCCGATCTGCTCGAAAAGCCTTCCTTTGTCTCCGCCGCCCAGGACGCGTTGGCGGAGATAGCCGATAGAGCCACAGCGAATAACGATCTTGTCGTTCTTTGTGGCTGCCCCACACCCACGCCTGTAAACTCCGGCAAGCGGGTGATGAATTCTGCTGTGTTGTTGCGCAAAGGAGGTGTGGAATTTATCCAGTCCAAAATGTTGCTGCCCTATTACGACGTGTTCGATGAGCAACGATACTTCACGCCCGCCGAGGCGCAGAGCGTATATGAGTTTGCCGGAGAACGCATCGCCATCACTATCTGTGAAGATGCATGGAACGACAAGAATTTCTGGCGGCAGCGGCTGTATCCAATCGATCCCGTCGAAAACCTGATGCGCCAGGGCGCCAGCCTCATCATCAACATCTCCGCTTCACCATACTCGCGCGGCAAGCGCGAGACGCGCCGGAAGATGCTGGCAGCGATTGCTCAGCGTCATCAGGTGCCGGTGATTCTGGTCAATCAGGTGGGCGGCAACGATAGCCTGGTCTTCGACGGCAGCAGTCTTGTCATCGGCGCGCAGGGACACTGCATCGCACAGGCCAAATCCTTCCAGGAAGATTTAGTTTTCGTTGATCTCGCAAATCTGGCAGCCTCGTGCCGGGCACCTGTCGCTGACGCTGCGTTGGAAATCGAAGACGCCGGCATCTATCGGGCCCTTGTTCTCGGTACAAGAGATTACGTCCGCAAGTGCGGCTTTTCAAAGGCGATTGTCGGGCTGAGCGGTGGCATCGACTCCGCGCTGGTCGCCGCCATTGCAACGGAAGCCCTGGGATCTGACAATGTTTGTGGCGTGGGCATGCCGAGTGAGTATTCCTCGCATGGATCGATCGAGGATGCGCACCAGTTAGCCCAGAATCTTGGAATTCAGTGGGAGACGATTCCGATCCGAAATCTGTTCGAATCTTATTTGGAAGCGCTGCGGCCGCTCTTGAAAAATCATCCGCCGGATATAACGGAAGAAAATCTCCAGTCGCGAATCCGGGGAGCGCTGCTGATGGCGTTGTCCAATAAATTATCCGCCCTGGTCCTCGCTACCGGGAACAAGTCGGAAATGTCGACCGGATACTGTACGCTGTACGGAGACATGGTAGGAGCCCTGGCTGTGATTGGAGACGTTTACAAAACCTGCGTCTATCGCCTGGCGCAGTATGTCAACCGGGAGCAGGAAATCATCCCGAAGAACACGCTGCTCAAATCGCCCTCCGCCGAATTGCGTCCCGGCCAGCAGGATACGGATTCTTTGCCGCCCTATGAAGTGCTCGATCCAATTCTCGAAGGCTACATAGAACGATACGAGACGGCGGAAACAATTGCCGAGAATAGCCAGGATAGGTTCGATCTGGAAACAGTTCGGAGCATATTGCGGATGGTCGAGCGTAGTGAATATAAGCGTCAGCAAGCGGCGCCAGTACTAAAAGTCACGCAAAAATCTTTTGGTTTTGGCCGTCGTTTTCCCATCGCTGCCAAAATTCAAATCTAAACCAATGCCTTCAAATATAAGGATATCTGAATGATTAAAAGCAAGTTGTTCGTATTTGCAATGTTGATCGTCGCTTCCAGCGGATTAGCCGCGGCCCAGACAGGCCAGGCGCCTCAACCTAGATCGCCGAATGCACCGCCACCCGCGCCGTTACAGCTCAACGGCATCGCTCCTCCGCAGAAGATACAATTTCCCGCCGCAGACCCGAAGAACTTTACGGCTCAGTCTCCGACGACTCAGGACGTGAACGCGTTCCTGAAACAACTTTGGGGATACGATCCAAATCGCGTCTGGCAAGTGGACGGCATTCAATCCACAAAAGCTCCGAACGTCAGCCGGGTGACCATTCTGGTGGCGGAGCAGGGGGTTTCGCATACTCCCGCGACCACGGTTTTCTTTGTGACCCCCGATGGCGAGCACGCAATTGCCGGTTCGGACGTCATCGCCTTCGGAGCTCATCCTTTCGCCAGCAACCGTGAAAAGCTGGAGCAGCGGGCGACAGGTCCATATCGAGGATCAAGTTCCAAAGACCTGATGCTGGTGGAATTTGCCGACCTTGAATGCCCACACTGCAAAGAGGCCGCCGCCACCGTCGATCATCTGGCAACGGACTTCCCAAACGCGCATATCGTTTTTCAAAATTTTCCGCTCACAAATGTCCATCCAGCCGCCGAGAAGGCTGCAGCGTATGGAGTCTGCGTGGCGCAGCAGAAGGGAAATGCTGCCTTTTTTCAATATGTGCAGGCGGTGTATGACACCCAAGCTGCGCTCGTGACCAATGCGGATGAGACTCTGAACAACGCCGCAACAAAAGCTGGAGCGAATGCAGGCACGGTCAGCACCTGCGCCGCAGGCGCTCCGGCGAAAGCCGCCGTCGCAAGTTCGGTAAAACTTGGTCAGGAAGTCGGAGTAGATCAAACTCCATTGCTGTTTATCAACGGAAGACCGATCCCAGTGGCCGGCGTTCCTTACAACACGCTGAAGCAGATCATTACCTATGAAGCGCCACAGACTGGCTCAGGGAGTGCGTCAGCGGCGAATACCAAGTAGGACACTATAGAACTCCGCAAGCGAAGACATTCTTACGTTCACGCAAAGAGCAGACTGAATCAAGTCTGCTCTTTGCGTGGACGGTATCTATGAAGCCCATTTCTCATCCCCACGGGTGCCGATGGGATTTCGCCAGCTCGTCACCCAATCGGAATGAAAATTGAAAACGCTGTTCCACTGCTGCCTGTTCTGGTCGAAGAGCGAACTTGAATCGAGCCGCGATGCTTTTCGATGATTCCTTTGCTTATCCACAACCCCAGGCCGCTTCCATTATTTCCCTTTGTAGACTTGAACGCTTCAAACAGGTGGGTCTTCACTTCCGCACTGATACCGTGGCCATTGTCCGCCAATGTAATCCGTACGCCGTGTTGGCCGGTTTTTGGGTGGATCGCCATCCGCTCGCGCAAGATGATGCGGCCTCCTTGACGAGTCGCGTCGAAAGCATTGCCGATCAGGTTGGCGAACACCTGTCGCAGCTCGCCGGGATAGCAAGTGAAAGGCGCGGTAATTTGATAGCGGCGCTCGATCACGATTTTCGAACCGGCAAGCCGGCCTTGATAGAGGACGAGGACCGAATCCAGCAGTGCAGAGATGGATGCCCGCCCGCGAACGTCGCGTTGACGGTTGAAGGTGAGCGTTTGTGCGGCGATCTCGGCGACACGCGCCAGCTCACGCCGAGCTGTATCGAGGTATCCACGCTGTTCCGGGCTCAGGGACGTGTCATCCAGAAGGTATAAGAGATTGGTTACAGCCTCTAACGGATTGTTGATTTCGTGGGCGATGCTGGACGCCAGACGGCCGACGACGGCGAGTTTTTCGGTCTGACGCAAAGCCTGGATCGAGAGCCTGCGCTCATACTGATTGCTGCGGGCGTTGAGTGCGGCTTTGATGCTGCTCACCAGCGTGGCAACACGGATCGGTCTTTCGAGCAGAGTGGTATCGCCGAGCGATGACCGTTGCTGCTCCTGGACTTTGCTTTGAAATGTGTCTGTTCCGCTTGCCGTCAAAATCAGAACCGGGAGAGCAGACCACGGAGGCTGCTTCTTGAGGGCAGAGGCGAGAAGGTCAATGTCTTCGTGTCCCAGGGCCTCTTCGGCAACCAAAAGGGCGCCAACGTCTTTGGAGCGGAATACCTCGACTGCGCCAGCGACGTTCTGCAACGCTTCGCTTTGCACATTCGACACCTGCAGCGCGTTCTCGATCAACTCCGCATCGCGTCCGGTAGGCGTAACCAGCAGAACCTGCAAGTCCTCACTGGCTGTCATCATCCTAAGGCTCCGTAGCCTGCTGCTCCGATACCTGTATGGAATCGGGAATGCCGGACAAAATCCCCTTGAATCCGGCAAGTGGCTCTCCAACTTGGATGCCGTCCGAGCTGAATTGGAATTCGCGGATGGTGTGTTCGTGGTCTCCACTGCGTTTTTTGAGTACGGAGATCGCCCGGCGTACTGAGGCCGCCGCTTCAAAGTAACGCAGGATCAGCAGAGTGTCCGCCAGATAACTAATGTCGATCGCCTTCGATCCTTCCCCGAGAACATCCTGCTGCGTGAGGATGAGGAAAGTATTGACACCCTTCTGATTCAAGTAGGAGAGCAGTTCGTGCAGATGCAGCGCGAGATCGTTTTCCCCGGGCATGGAACGCAGGAAACCGTTGAGACTGTCGATGACGACTACGCGCGCGTTGTTTGCCTCCACTTCACGTCTAATATTCCAGACAAATTCGCCAGGCGAAAGTTCGGCGGCGTCCACCTGTTCCAGATATAAATGTTGTTTTTCGATCTCGATATCGATTTGCATTCCGAGTGAACGCGCCCTCATCCTGGCCGTGCGCAACGTCTCATCGAAGGAATACACCAACGCCCGTTCTCCCCGGTTAGCGGCAGTATAGGCATACTGCATCGCGATCGAAGATTTGCCGACCCCGGCTGGCCCGAGAACCAGCGAGCTAGAGCCGCGCTCGATGCCTCCGGCAAACATGGCGTCAAATGCCGGCAGCCCGCTGGAGAGATGGTCATCCGGGAAATCCTTCCCGTGCTCGGCGGCGATGAGGCGCGGATATGCTATCACGCCATCACGATTCAGAGTGTAATGATGATATCCACCACGATAGTTCGTCGACCGGATCTTCACTATTTCAAGGTGGCGGCGTGGAACCCCATAGGAGCGCGGAACCTCCCTGAAACGAACGACTCCATGCACAATGCTCAGGACCTGCGTATCTTCGCCGATAGAGGAATGATCGTCCATCAGCAGCACGGTCGCATTGCGGCCCGCAAAGTATTGCTTCAGCGCCAGGAGCTGCCTTCTATACCGGGTTGGATCCTGGGCCAACAGCCGGAACTCAGAAAGCGAATCGATCACCAGTCGCTCCGGTCCGACGCGCTCGATTTCCGCCAAAAGTTTTTTTATCGTGGTGGCAAGCTCCACCTCACTCGGGTGGAATACGGTGTAGCGTTCCTCATCTTTAAGGCTGGCTTCTTCCGGCACAAATTCCGCAATGGGTATGCCTTCAAGCGACCAGCCACGGGACTGCGCCGCCTCCTCCAGCTCGGCCTTCGATTCCGATAATGTGACATAGAGACAACTTTCGCCTGCGCGTCGGCCCTCCATCACAAATTGCATGCCCAGAGTTGTCTTGCCGGTGCCGGGCTGGCCTTCTACCAGATACGTGTGACCTTTCGGTAATCCCCCTAGAAGGATGTCGTCAAGACCGGGTACTCCGGTAGGGACGCGGGAGGGTTCTTTGGATGCGTTCATATAGAAGCGATTATCGCTCACTTCGCACATTGAACACGGACAGATCAACAATAACTCTTTGACGAGTCAGAATCCGGAACACCCTATAGTTGCTCAACTTCCACATCGTCGGCAATTGGGAAGTAATCCGGTCGAGTAGTTTAACTCCGGCTTGCCCGTGACAGATGAGAGACCCGAGACAACGCCAATCCACCCGACCTGGTGGCGACGAGTGACCGGCTGGAAAAGTCCTACAACTCCACGCGATGCCATATATTGGACCTCGCAGACTTAAAGGCCAAACTATGAGAACTGCGCTTCTGGTTCTGAATTTTGTCGCATCTTTCGTTTCGGCAACATGGGCCGTGGTTGCTCTTATTCGACCGGCATATCTTTCAGGTTCGCGTCACATCTCACGGGGCGAGATTTTCTATGTGCGGATGTATGCCGCGCGCTCCATTCCGTTCGGCCTAGCAGCCGGGATTATACCGCTCTGGTTTGGGGGAGAAGCTGTCGCGTGGCTGCTCTTTACTGCTGCGGTGATTCAGATCGCTGATGTCATGATTGCGGTGGGAAAGAAGGAGCGGCGAATGACCATAGGCGCGTCCGTCGGAGCGATCGTGCAAATCCTGTGCGGTTTGGCGATTATGTAACCAGCCGAAGAAGTGTCGGACAAAGTTGAAAATCTGCTACACTCCTTTGTTTTGGCTGTAGTGTCCAGTAGTGATGAAGGCAGCAAGCAGGCGCGATTGCGCAAAGCTGTCGCGAAGGTTTTCACGGGGGTTGACAAAAGCATGAGTGACATTCGTACGATCGGCGTGATTGGCGCGGGCACCATGGGCAACGGCATTGCACATCTGTTTGCTCGAAGTGGGTACAGCGTGCTGCTGTGCGAGGTGGAGCAGAGCTTTCTCGATCGCGGACTGGAGACCATCCGCAAGAATCTGGAGCGCGAATCCGCCAAGGGGAAGATTACCGCCGAGAACATGCAGGCAGCACTCGAACGCATCACCGGCGTGCTGGAGCGCGATCGGCTGGCAAATTGCGACTTTATGATCGAGGCGGCAACGGAGAGGTTCGAGACGAAAAAAGCGATCTTCGCCGATCTCGATCGAATCACGCGTGCGGACGTTATCCTGGCCTCAAACACCTCATCTATTTCCGTTACCAGGCTGGCCAATGTGACCCGCCGTCCAGACCGCGTCGTGGGAATGCACTTCTTCAATCCAGTGCCGGTCATGAAATTGGTCGAGGTGATTCGCGGCATGGCCACCTCTCAGGAGACGTTCGACGAAGTTCGCGACTTGGCGCTGAAGCTCGAAAAAACTCCGGTTGAGGTGAACGATGCGCCCGGCTTTGTTTCAAATCGCGTGCTGATGCCGCTACTGAACGAGGCCATGTACGCCGTAATGGAGGGCGTCGCTACACCGGAAGCCGTGGATGAAGTCTTCAAGCTTGGGATGGCCCATCCGATGGGGCCGCTCACACTTGCGGATTTTATCGGGCTCGATGTATGCCTGGATATTATGCGGGTGTTGCAGGAAGGCTTCGGCGACCCGAAATACCGGCCGTGTCCGCTGCTGGTTCGCATGGTGGATGCCGGTTGGATGGGACGCAAATCGGGCCGGGGGTTCTATAAGTATTAGGCTGGAGTAAATTCACTGGGAAGGGAACTCAAGCGATCCCTAACAGTGCACCGCCGACACTCTCTGGATTCTTGCTACGCCCAAATACGACTGCTAGCGATATTCGCCGCAGAATCCAGGTGCGTCTTGCCCGATCAGGGCACAGCTGCGTCTGATTTCACTGACGATCAACGCGCAACTGTTTTGTGCGTTGCATGGCGGATGGGTTGCAGGAGAAACCTGCAGGCATCGATTGACCAGTTGATTTGCCCTGACGGGGCCGTCCGACTGAAGGCAGGACTCCGAATCAGTTCCCATCGCAGCCCTGTCCCCGGGATGGAAGCGCTCTGGAATTCCATAGGCGTTGGCGATCTGGTGGAGTTCGGTCCGTATCTTCTCCCACTGCGATGTAACCTGTGGCCCAAGCACCAGGGAATTCACCGTGGCATCAATCCTTTCCGCGCTGCTCATCACATTGCTGAACTCGGCTTGCCCGTTACGATCTTTCTTAAAACGATTGAGCAATATTTTGGTCTGCCGCTCAAACGCGGCGACCACATTTTTAGCGTCTCGTTCCTGGCTGGTTTTACGAACCGTGCTTTTGTGAATGGCCTCGTCAAATCGCGGTCGAAAGGATTTTGCGTCGTCACGCAGATTTCTCATTTGAGCTTCCATGTCTCTGTCATTAACGCGTGTCTGTGCCTGTGCAGACGGCGCTTGCAGAACAGTGAAAGTGCCAAAGATAAAGCTGAAAGTAAGCGCCAACTGGAAAGAGCGCGCAAAGGTCTTGTGCGGTCGCATCGTTGCTTCCTCCTTCATCCTGAACAGATTTATGGTTCTATTAACATCCTGCCAGAGCGAACAAATCTGTCTGCCCCCATTTGATGCACGATGTGAGGGATTTTCTGCTTCGACCTCTATCGTATTCACAAAGAAACGCTGTAATCTTGGCATATGGTTCGCGTCACTGTGCTGGCTTCGGGTTCCAAGGGCAACTGCACTGTTGTCACCACCAACCGTACCCGAATTGTGCTGGATGCGGGCCTGAGCTGCAGGGAAATTATCAAGCGAATGCGGTTGAGCGGGCAAGAGCCGGAAAAACTGGACGCCATCCTGATCACGCATGAACACCAGGATCATATTCAAGGGCTTTCCGTGCTGGCGCGACGCTGGAATGTGCCTGTTTATGCCACGGCAGGAACCTACGCGGCATGGAAGCGCTGGATCACGCCGCGCAATACCATGAGCTTCAACGCGTGGCTTGAATTGCGTCGTCAGCAGACGAATGCAGTGTCAGGGGCAGGTGTGCAGGGTACGGATTCAGCCAGTGTCCAGGGAGAGATTTTCGGACTGGCGGCGGCGGAAGAAGAACCTCCACAGACGGATGCTGCCGGGGTCGAATCGGGTTTGGCAGGTGATCCGCAGGCAGAGGCACAGCCCATGCACGACGCGTTAAAGCGCGAGATGGCAATGCCGTGTGAGGAAGAATTGTTTCCTGGAATTCCTGGAAGCGAAGATCCGGCATACCTGCCGTGTGTGGAACATTTTCGTGCCGGCATTTCGTTTGCGATTGGGGACATCACTGTAACGCCCTTCACAATTCCCCATGATGCAGCCGATCCGGTGGGCTTTGTGCTGCAGACCGAAGGAATGCGCATCGCCGTTGCAACCGATCTTGGGTACATGCCGCCGAACGTTCGTATGCACCTGCGGCGTTGCGATCTGCTGATGCTGGAGTCCAACCACGATGTCGAAATGCTGCGGGACGGACCTTATCCCTGGGCCGTGAAGCAGCGGGTGTTGTCGCGCGTGGGTCATCTCTCCAATGACACCGTCAGTGATTATTTGGCCGGCGAGTACGATGGCGGCGCGCGCTTCGTCATCCTGGCGCATATTTCGGAAAGCAACAACCTACCGGAGTTGGCGCGCATTTCAGCCGAGCGAGCGCTCGATGGAAGAATGGGCCTGCTCGGAAATAAAGTTCTGCTGGCATCGCAGAGCACCCCGCTTGAATCTATTCATTTGTAGAGTAAGGTTCGATGCCTGGAAAAATTTTCAATTCCGCTTCCCTTCGCGTTACAATCTAGTCAATAATTGTAAGTTGCGGTAAGTTTTGAGGAATCATAAAGATATGTCGAAAATCCGTTGTATCGATCCCACGGTAGGGGACATCCTTTCCGGATGGCGGTACGACATCTCCGGATTGCATTCCGAAATGCGCACCGACTATGAAGATCATCTCCGGCGATGCAGTCACTGCCGTTCTCACCAGCATATTCATCGCGCCGTCGATGTGCTGCTGATCGGGGCCTCGACATTGGCCATCGCGGCTTTTGTTTCCGCTCTGCTGGTGCTACATCATATTGAACCATTACGGGACTGGATCATCATCGATCTGCAACTCCACCGGATGTCACTGCTTGTCAGCCTTGAGCGTGTGGCGATCCTGGGACTGCTGGTTTCTTTGCTGGCCTGGGTTGTTGTCGCGATCATCACTCCCGCGCCGACGTACCTGAGTCAACAAGCCCGCGCGTTGCAGGGGCGAATTCCGGAAGAGCTTCGCGACCGCCTGCCAAAACTTTCCGCTTGACATTGAAAGTTTTTGGAAGTCGGGCTACTTAGCATATTAAGCTGTCATTCTGAGCACAGCGAAGAATCCAGAGAGTAATGGCACTTCCTCCCGGTTAGACGGGTTCTCCTGATAGCTATATATTGTGACGATCGCTTCAGTGCAGCCTTTCTTTTGAGGAAAGGCTGCGCGTAAACCTTCTCCCGATATACACCTTCAGGAAAACCGATCGAATACCCTCTGGATTCTTCACTCCGCTGCGCTCCGTTCAGAATGACTGCAAATATTCTTGGACGAGACTCATCGTGAATTTCGTGCCAATAGATTTCGATTTTTCACTGACGTATCCCACGCCAACTGCATCAGACGCTCCGGGCTAACTTGTGCTGGAGCTGTGTTCATAACTGGACTTCCTCACCTTTGATTTGGAAAGGCAAGACTGCAGTCCCACGCGACAGGGACAACTACAGAACAAACAAATCAGATTTCAAATCTGGGGAGAGCAACGGAGATAGCTGGAGATGTCGGGCAGCAGCGGCATCACCCAACCTAAAAACGGCTTTTCCTTAGCCTATGGATGTTTTTTCTGCTTCGATTTTGCGTTCGCGCATTTTGTCAATACCGCCTGCTGGAGCTTCATCCGAATCGTCTCCGGCAGTTCAAACAGCTCGTCGTTGCGGTAAATTTCAATGGTCTGGCGCGTCGTGTTCAGCGTGACGTAGCAGTGGCTGCAATCCGCCATGTGCTGTTCGAGCTCCGAGCGCAGCGTGGCTGCGGTTTTGGCATCGAAATAGTCGGTTAAATTTGCAAGAAATTCTGTGCAGTTCACGCCTGTTCTCCTGTCGGGACCCGAAAATATCGGCTAAGCCGTTCGCGTAACTGCAGGCGAGCACGCAGCAAGCGGCTTTTGACCGCGGGTACGCTCAGGCCCAAAGCCTGAGCAGTTTCTTCCGTAGACAAGCCATCGATATCGCGCAGCGCAAACACGGTGCGAAAGCCCGGTGGCAGGCCTTGAATAGTGCGGCGCAGAATGTCCGCCAACTCTGCCTGGTTGAAGTTTTGCTCCGGATTCGGCATCCAGTCGGCAAAATCCCGTGGGATTGAGCCTTCTTCAGTCTGAATCTCTTCATCCATCGAAACCGTTTTCTGCGAGCGGCGTTTGCGCAGGCGCATCAATGACTCGTTCACAGCAATGCGCACAAGCCAGGTATAAAACTTGGAGTTGCCCTGAAACTGGTCAAGTTTCTGGAACGCTTTGAAAAATGTGTCCTGAACAATGTCTTCCGCGTCCTCGCGGTTCTGCGTGATGTGAAAAGCAATTCGAAAGATTTGCCTATCGTACTGGCGCATCAATTGTTCAAAGGCGGCAAGATCTCCCGCCTTCACCTTCTCAATCAGTGCAAGGTCGGGATGAATCGCGTTTTCGTCCGGAGTTGCAGTCGTCGTTGCCATGGTCAGGGCAGCCTTTCAATCTTGCTGCTCGCCTTGGTGCCACGGTGAACGACCGGTGTCACAATGCTTGCAGTAATTAGATGGTAGACCCGGCGCATGGTTGCGGACAAATTTTCTATCGTCTGCTCCGAACAGCAAGATACTGAATTCGCCACTTTGTTTTCCTGGGGTATCCCGCTAAATTCATACATATATGCTGTCCTCCATTTTTGCTTTGGTTATCAATGCCTTTCGGAACCGGCGTGTCCAATCCACCGTGGCCGTATTGGGTGCAACACTTCTCATCGTGCCTTGCAGCGTCTTGGGTTTCGCGCAACAGAGCGACCGCACCACGGACCGTAATGTCCATACAAGTAGACACTCACATTCGAGATCGAAAACACGCCGCCCAAACGCCTCCCACCGAAAGCCGAAAACCAGGCACGCTGCCTCTTCGAACCGCTCGGTCCGAAATAGTTCCAGAGCAAGTGCTACCAGCCGCTCTCGGAAACATGCCCACCGTCACGTCAGCGTACGCACCCTGGCGCGCGTGCACCAACTCCGGCACGCGTTTGTCGCCTCGTCGCAGCTGCGGCCGATGGCGCAGCAGCTTATCGCAACGCGCACTCCTCAGGCCTATGCAGGCGTTCTTCACTACGCGCGCACAAACACCGGGGAGGCATCTGCAGCCGCCTACACCGCCCTGGGGCAGGCCTATTTTGAGGACCGTAAATTTCGCGAAGCGGCCACAGCTTTTCAGCAGGCAAACCGTGCCGGAGAAGCTCTCGATGATTATGCGGACTACCTAGGCGCAAAATCCGAATTCTCGCAACAGCAATATGTGGCGGCGCAGCAACTTCTACAGAATTTTGCGGAGCGCCATTCCGACAGCATCCTGATCGACCGCGCTACGATCCTGCTCGCCAACATAAAGCTTGCTCAGGGCGATCCCCAATCTGCGCTGCAACAGCTCACAAAGCTACAGGGCACCACACTGGCGAAATCCTCTGCATACTTGTTCGCTTTGGGGCAGGCGAACCAACTGGCAGGGAAGCGGAGCGAGGCGCAGCGGATTTATACCCGCATCTATTTGGATTATCCAATCAGCAACGAGGCGGGGGAAGCAGGGAATCAACTTCACCTGATGGGAGTGACCACTCCATTTACCATTGCGCAAAGGATTCGTCACGCGGATGGGCTCTATCTGGCAGGACGCTATTCCGCATCGGCGGCGGAGTATCAGGCGCTTGCTGCAGATCCCGCGATCGCCGGAACCGCGCAGGTGAACGACATGCTCGCCCGGGCCGCCGTCGCCAATTTCAAGCAGACCCATCATGTGGATGTATCGCAGCTGGCTCGGCTCTCCGACACCAACGACGAAGCCGGAGCGACCCGGCTCTACCTGACTATGGAAGCGGCACGGGATCGCAACGATGCGCCCCAGGTGAAGGCGCTGATCGATCAGCTTGAACAGCGTTTTCCTACGAGCAGGTGGACGGCGGAAGCATTTTTTTCGGCAGGCAACATGGCGTTGGTCGTGAACGACATGCCTTCCGCAATTCAGTACTACGGCGATCTTGCGAAGCGCTTTCCGGATAGCTCGATGGCCCCGGCAAGCCATTGGCATGCAGCGTGGCTGAACTACCGGTTGGGAGATAAAAAAGTTGCAACGCAATTGTTCGACGAGCAGATCGCGCTCTATCCCGACGATGCGCATATTTCTGCAGCTCTTTATTGGCGCGGCGTTGTTTATCAGGAGTATGAGAAGAATCCCACGGCAGCGGCCGCGTACTACAAAAAACTGGTCGACGCGTTTCGTCATTATTATTACGCCGGCCTGGCGCAGCAGCGGCTGTTGACACTTAGCGACATAGTTCCCGCAACCCTGCCGCAACTCGCGCCTATAACCGATCCAGCCGTGATCGAACTGACAGACCAGATTCCAGACGATGACATTCACGTAGAGCGGGCGCGGCTGCTGGCCAACGCCGGCTTGAATCAATACATTGTTCCAGAAATCGCCGCCAGCCCCGACAGCGCCAGCTGGGGAGCTTACGCGGAGGCCCAGCTTTACAGCTCCTATGGTGAAAGCTGGCGCGCGCTGCACATCCTGAAGCAGAAAGTGCGGTCGTATTTCGCCGTGCCCATCGAGTCCATTCCACGCAGCTACTGGAATCTTTTATTCCCGCAGCCCTACTGGCCCGTGCTGCAGCGCGAATCTGAGAAGCAGGGCCTCGATCCTTTTCTGGTCGCTTCGTTAATTCGGCAGGAATCGGAATTCAATCCCGCCGTGGTTTCCTACGCCAACGCGTGGGGACTGATGCAACTGTTACCCAGTGTCGGCAATGAGCTAGCGCGCAAGCAGCATGTCCGCCCATTTCGAACCGCCTATCTGCTGAACCCGGAGGTAAATCTTCAACTGGGCACCACCTACTTTCGCCAGTTGATGGATGAGTTTCACGAACAGCCGGAGTATGCGCTGGCTGCCTACAACGCCGGTGATAATCGCGTAACGGCATGGCTCGCGAACGGTCCCTACGCCAGTCTGCCGGAATTCGTTGAATCCATTCCATTCACGCAGACCCGGGAATACGTGGAGGCAATCCTGCGGAACCGCGACATCTACCATCAGCTTTACGGAACGAAACAATAGAATAAAGCAGGTTAGCTCGGACGAGATAAACCGCGAAATGAGATGAATCTTTTCACCGAATCCCCGGCCAAGTTTCGCACCGCTTCGTCCCTCGCGTTGTCCGTTAAAATCGAGTAGCACCGACTTCATTAACGATGCCCGGATGGCGAAATCGGCAGACGCAGCGGACTTAAAATCCGCAGACCATAAACGGTCGTGGGGGTTCAAGTCCCCCTCCGGGCACCAGATAATAAAAGAGTTATAAGTGAATTGGCCTCTCAAAAATGAGAGGCCAAAATCGTTTGGTGGCTGTTCTGATGGCTGTTGGTTTCTACCGTGCCACTGCGTGGCTGTTTTGCGCTTCATTGCACTGCTGTGCGGTGCAAGAGAGTGACATTCCCCGGATCACCGGAGCGTAGCCGAGGCCGGACCGGAGTCAAGGCCGCGCATACGCGCGCCGCTTCGCGGTCGCAGAGCCTTGACACCGGCCTCTGTGCCTCGGCCCACAATCCCTAATATCCGGGGAATGTCATCAAGAGAAGTGCAGCTACTTTGAGCCGGATGCGATGCGCTCCACCACCGACAGCTTGTGCTCGGGAGAGAGGTGGCTATACCGCGCCGACATGGTGATCGACTTGTGGCCCGCCGCTTCCTGAATCTCCTTGATACTTGCACCAGCCATCGCCAGCCAGGAGCAGAACGTGTGCCTGTTGCAGTGCCACACGTAGCCGCTGATGCCTGCGCCCTCCATGCTGGGATGGAACCAAGAGCGAGTGTCGAAGCTGCTCTTGCTGCCTTCACGGGGGAAGACGGGATCGGATGCGTGTTGCTTCGGACGCCGAAGAGACTTGATAGCCTCTACCGCGTCCGAGTTGAGATGGACGGTTCGAGCCGTTCCGTTCTTTGTTTTGGTGAGTTCAATTGTCTTGCGGTCGAGATGAACCTGCGACCACATGCAGGTGTACTGCTCGCTGAGTCGCATTCCGGTATGGACGCTCACCACAAACTCTCCCAAGTGCTCCGGGAAGCGCTTGGAGATAACCTTGTGCAGCGCGGCATACTCTTCCCGGCTGAGGAAGCGCAGGCGGCCTGTACCTTCCTTGCGATGCCGCACTAGACGCGCCGGATTCACGGACACCTTGCCGTTACGCACGCCTTCGCGGTAGCAGAGCGAAATGAACGCTTTATATCGGTTGGCTGTAGCCGCAGTCTTGCAGCGCTCACGAAGCCAGCGCTCTAGCTCTTGAGGCGTCAATTCTGCAGCATGTCGAGAGCCCAACGCTTCACGCACAATCTCGCCCTTGCTCTTGTAGTTCCGATTGTCTTTGTGTTGCGCAACGAATTCGAGCGCATCGTCGATCAACTCGCTAACTGTCACAACTTTGGAGTTCCGAAGTTGAGGGAGCTTACGCCCTGCCACCGCATCCGCCTTGCGCGTCTGGTATAGCTTGATGGCGTCCGACTTCCGCCCGACTTTCTCGCGGTGCCGCTTTCCAGCCGCGTAATAGTGAATCCACCAGATGCCGCTATCTAACGGGTTTTCGTATACGCCACGCATCGAAGATTCTCCCGCTTACTACCTCAGCGGATATAGAATAGCAAGATATCCGAAGAAACAGCCACTCGGACTGTAATTGCGGATCAAGAGAGCAATTCGTCACCTATGAATTTGATCAAGTCTAAAAGGCGCGTTGCAGACCACGGGGAGGTGTTCACGCCTCAATGGCTGGTCGAAAACATGCTTGACCTTGTGAAGGGTGAGACGGAGAGCATTGATTCTCGTTTCCTGGAGACTGCGTGCGGCAGCGGGAATTTTCTTGTTCCCGTTTTGCATCGCAAGCTGGCCGCCGTAGAGGTTAAGTTCGGCAAGTCCGACTTTGAGAAGCGGCATTACGCCCTGTTGGCGGTAATGTGTACTTACGGAATCGAGCTTCTGGCAGATAATATCGCTGAGTGCCGCGCAAATATGCTTGAAGCGCTCGCTGACTATCTGAATCTGAATGAGACGGATGAGGTCTATTTGGCCGCTTTCTATGTTATGTCCCAAAATATAGTGCACGGGGACGCACTGACGATGCGCATGCATGACGGACAGCCGCTTACCTTTGCCGAGTGGGGCTATCTCGGCAAGGGCAAATTCCAGCGGCGAGACTTCCGCTTTGATGCCCTCACGCAAATGTCTTCTTTCAGCCAGGAAGGCGCACTCTTCGCCCACCTCGGCAAGCATGAGGTCTTCACACCACTTAAGGCATATCCGCCGATGACCGCGCGAGAGCTTGCGTGCTCGCCGTTGGACAATGGGTCGGGGGAGGCCGAATGAACGATCAGGCGAGCTTTACGCTTCGCGGACGCAACCCGGACGTTCTAACCTGCATAGCTAATCTTTCCAACGACGAGGTGTTCACACCACCTGACTTCGCCAACCAGATGCTCGATACGCTTGCTGTAACCTGGGCGGCAAACAATAGCGGAGCGGACCTTTGGGCGGATAGTACGGTTAGGTTTCTCGACCCGTTCACGAAGTCAGGTGTGTTCCTTCGTGAGATCGCCAGCCGCCTCACGAGGGGCCTGTCCGCCGAGATGCCTGATCTCCAAGATCGCGTCGATCACATTCTCACCAAGCAGATATTCGGCATTGGCATCACCTATCTCACTAGCCTCCTGGCTCGGCGTAGTTTGTATTGCTCGAAGCACGCTAATGGTCCGCACTCCGTTGGCAAAGACTTCGCCAGCGATGCGGGCAACATCTGGTATGAGCGGATGGAGCACACATGGGTCGAGAGCAGGTGTAGGTTCTGTGGGGCGAGTCAGAAGGCGCTTGATCGAGGTGAGGCGCTCGATACGCATGCCTATGCGTTCATTCACACCGGCGACATCAAAACTCGGGTAGCCGAGTTGTTTGGAGACAATATGCAATTCGACGTAATCATCGGCAACCCACCCTATCAACTCTCCGATGGGGGCCAAGGCGCGAGCGCGATGCCGATCTACAACAAGTTTGTCGACCAGGCGAAGGCTCTCGATCCAAAACTTCTCGTGATGGTCATCCCTGCGAGATGGTTATTCGGTGGAAGGGGGCTCGACTCATTTCGGAAGTCGATGCTTGAGGACAAACGAATTCGGAAACTTGTCGATTATCCCGATAGTCGTCAGGCTTTTGAGAGTGTCGATGTTGCCGGCGGCGTCTGTTACTTTCTGTGGGACCGTGACAATGAAGGCGATTGTGAGGTAGTTACCAACGATCTCCGGGGGAATCAGTCCAGCAGCGTGCGTTCTCTGCTAGAACCTGGCTCAGAAATATTCATTCGGAACAATGAGAGCATTTCAATCTTAAGAAAAATCGTGCTCAAAGAGACTGCTGGAAAGGGAGTCGGAATTGGCTTGTCTCTTGACAGGAGGTTTGAGCAGCAGGTGAGTGGCCAGAAGCCATTTGGTCTCCGAACCTTTTTCAGGGGAGCAAAGGAAAAGAAGCGTCCCGACGACGTTATCGTCCTGCAGAACGGCGGGCGGGCGTGGGTCCAGCGTAAGGAAATCACTGAAGGTGTCGACTTGATCGACAAGTGGAAGGTATTCACCTCCAAATCGTCATCTGAGCATGCGGGCCAGGCAGACAAGAATGGTATGAGGAGGGTTCTTTCACTCACCGGCGTTTTGCCCCCGGGCTCGGTCGTTACCGAGACCTATGTGATCCTGGGCGCTTACGATTCCGAGGTTGAAGCGCGAAATTGCCTTTCCTATGTCACAACGAAGTTCTTTCGTTTTCTTGTTGCGACGAGAACTTCCGCGCAGGACCTACCCAGGGTTGCATATTCGCTCGTGCCGATACTGAAAGTCTCTCGACGGTGGACTGACAAGGACCTATACGCAAGATACGACTTGAGCACCGACGAGATTACGCTCGTTGAGTCCATTATCCGCCCTATGAACCTCGACGACGCTGACAATGAGTAAGCCCACCATCGACGAGATCCTCATACCGAAGCCGGTGGCTCGGCCACGCATCTACGCCTACTCGATCGACGACCAGGCGCACAAAGGGCTTCTCAAGGTTGGGCAGACAACGCGTAATGTCGGACAGCGCGTTGCTGAGCAACTCAAGACCGCCGCCATCAAGAATTACAAGATCGAATTGGACGAATCCGCCGAGCGTGACGATGGGAGCATTTTCAGCGATCACGATGTGCGTGCAGCGCTCGCAAAGAAGAAATTCGAGAATACTGAACTGGAATGGATGCACTGCTCGGTCCGGGAGCTGAAGACCGTGCTCGCTGAACTGCGCACGGGGCAACGATTTACCGGCACGCATCACGAAAGGTTCAAGATGCGGGAGGAACAGTCCGAGGCGGTCAATAGGACGCATGCCTACTTCCATTCGATCTGGAAGGAGGATATGCATGCGGTCCCTCGATACCTCTGGAACGCGAAGATGCGTTTCGGCAAGACGTTCACCGCCTACCAGCTCGCGAAGAAACTTGGCGCCAAGCGTGTACTGGTACTCACCTTCAAACCTGCGGTGGAAGACGCATGGCAGACCGATCTAGAATCTCATTTCGATTTTGACGGCTGGCAATATCTCTCCCGCAGTTCCAATAGCGACCCCACCAAAATCGACGGCAATAAACCGGTGGTTTATTTCGGCTCATTTCAGGACTTGCTGGGCCGCGACGCGACCGGAAATATCAAGCCGAGGAATGAGTGGCTGCACGCGGTGAATTGGGACCTCGTGGTGTTTGACGAATACCACTTCGGCGCTTGGAGGGAGACTGCGAAGGAACTGTTCGAGGGCGAGGAAGAAGTCGTTGCGAAGAAAGAGCTTAAATACATCGCCGCGCTGGAAGATGTGAACGAAGATCTCAGTGTTCTTTCGGAGAAGGAAACCGAGTTCCTACCAATCACGACCAAAGCCTATCTCTATCTCTCTGGAACACCGTTCAAAGCGTTGGCAACAGGCGAGTTCATCGAAGAACAAATCTTCAACTGGACCTACACCGACGAACAGCGCGCAAAGCAAGATTTCGCCGTTAAGGACCCCGGTAAATGGAACCCTTATGGTGCTCTGCCGCAGATGCGTCTGCTCACCTACCAGATGCCGGACGAACTGCTGACGGTCGCGAGCGCCGGGGAGTTCGATGAGTTCGACCTCAACGAGTTTTTTGCGGCTACGGGCACGGGAAATGGCGCGCAGTTCAAGCACAAAAGCGACGTACAAAAGTGGCTAGACATTATCCGAGGCCAGTACGCACCAAAGATTGTGGATGGCCTCAAGACGGGCTCGCCGCCACCGTTCCCTTATTCAGATGCGCGGCTGCTCCCGTACCTGCAGCACTCCTTCTGGTTTCTGCCAAACGTGGCGGCATGTCGGGCGATGGCGAACCTGTTAGCCGAGAAGTACAACATCTTCTGGCGCGAGTACGAGGTTGTCGTTGCGGCTGGGGCGTCGGCGGGTATCGGTCTTGAGGCACTCCCTCCGGTGCGTAAGGCCATCGGAAGTGGGTTCATGACCAAAACCATCACACTGTCATGCGGCAAGCTCACCACCGGTGTGACTGTGCCGCAATGGTCTTCGATCCTTATGTTGCGCAATCTGAAGAGCCCTGAAACCTACTTCCAGGCAGCCTTTCGCGTGCAGTCTCCGTGGTCTATCAAGAACCCGAATGGTGACAATCCAAACGAGGAAGAGATCCTCAAACCTGTGTGCTTCGTGTTCGACTTTGCTCCGACGCGCGCTCTTCGGCAACTCTCCGAATATGGTATCGGTCTCTCGCCTAACGAATCGAATCCAGAGAGCGCTGTCAGGGACCTCGTGTCGTTCCTGCCGGTGCTAGCCTACGACGGCGCGAACATGACTCAGATCGATGCTGGTGGGATTCTGGACATCGCTATGGCAGGCACCTCCGCCACGCTGTTGGCGCGAAAATGGGAGAGCGCACTGCTGGTGAATGTGGACAACAATACTCTTCGCCGAATCCTGGATAACGCCGAGGCGATGGCCGCTGTAGAACGTATCGAGGGCTGGCGGGCGCTTGGCGACAACATCATCGAGACCATCATCAACAAGAGCGAAAAGGTGAAGGACCTCAAGAATAAGGCCAAGGACAAGAACCTGACCCCGAAGCAACAGAAGCAGCTCACTGAGGAAGAGAAGGAATATAAGTCCAAGCGTAAGCTCGTGCAAGAAAAGCTGATAAAGTTTGCGACGCGCATCCCTGCATTCATGTACCTGACCGATTTTCGCGAGAACACGCTGCAGGATGTAATCACCAAGCTAGAGCCGGACTTATTTGTCGCTGTCACGGGTTTGACGGTGAAGGACTTTCATCTGCTCGTGCGCCTAAAGGTATTCAATACTGAGCAGATGAATCAGGCAGTGTTCGCGTTCCGTCGCTACGAGGATGCATCGCTGCGGTACACAGGCATCGAGAGCCACGAGGGCCTCGCACACTACGGGCTCTACGACACCGTGGTAGCAAGAGAGTAAGGCTGCAAAGCTGCGGGTTGTCGTCAAGCGCATCTTGAAGAAGTATGGCTATCCGCCGGATAAGCAGGACAAAGCGACGCAGACCGTGCTGGAACAAACGGAAGATCTCTCGGAAAATGGGGGCCACTGCTTAATTAGATGTGATTCTTAGCGGTAAAAAGCCCTACAGGCTATTTGCAGGTAATCCGCCGAGGCTTAGAGCTTTGTAGCGCAAAATTGTTGATGAAGCTTAATCGAATAGCCTGTAGGGCTTTTTACCGCTAGGGATGGCCGGGATTCACCGCTCAAGTACACTCTAGCCACGAAGATACGGCAAATGGTCGCAGCTAGGGATGGCCGGGATTCACCGCTCAAGTACACTCTGCGACGCTTCGCTGTACGCGACATTGTCGCTAGGGATGGCCGGGATTCACCGCTCAAGTACACTTGTGGTCTATCGCGTCTGGCGTGGCCTACAGCTAGGGATGGCCGGGATTCACCGCTCAAGTACACTTGCGCCAGTGGTCAAGGTCAACGCCAGCACGCTAGGGATGGCCGGGATTCACCGCTCAAGTACACTGTAACGTTCGTCCACGCGCTTCCGGTGTCGGCTAGGGATGGCCGGGATTCACCGCTCAAGTACACTTCGCGATCCGCGCCCTGCGTGCGTACCGCGAGCTAGGGATGGCCGGGATTCACCGCTCAAGTACACTGTGGCGTTCGAGCAGGCGCAGAAGCAGCAAGCTAGGGATGGCCGGGATTCACCGCTCAAGTACACTAATTTATGACAGCACGCCAAAAGATGCACGCTAGGGATGGCCGGGATTCACCGCTCAAGTACACTGTGGCGGGATATCCCATCGGAGATAGGTTGGGCTAGGGATGGCCGGGATTCACCGCTCAAGTACACTATGAAGAAGACGACCAAGAAGGTCGCAGCAGCTAGGGATGGCCGGGATTCACCGCTCAAGTACACTGTAGCGGTGGGGCCTTCGTATTGGGTACGGGCTAGGGATGGCCGGGATTCACCGCTCAAGTACACTCTTCAACATGGAACAGCAAGCGGAGATGGTGCTAGGGATGGCCGGGATTCACCGCTCAAGTACACTGCTTTGCAGTTCGGGGAAGTGCGGGGTCTCCGCTAGGGATGGCCGGGATTCACCGCTCAAGTACACTAGTGTCTTGTACCCGTACAGCACATCGATAGCTAGGGATGGCCGGGATTCACCGCTCAAGTACACTCAGGTTCGCGCCGCGCGCCTTCAGTCCATCGCTAGGGATGGCCGGGATTCACCGCTCAAGTACACTAGAGCTAAATTTTTCCGCCTGCTTCGCAGGCTAGGGATGGCCGGGATTCACCGCTCAAGTACACTTTCATTGGCGAATCAGTGAAGTTGCACTGGGCTAGGGATGGCCGGGATTCACCGCTCAAGTACACTTACAAGTTTGACGGCAAACGATACGTCAAGGCTAGGGATGGCCGGGATTCACCGCTCAAGTACACTAGGGCGAAGTCCGCACCTATCTAACGGATTGGCTAGGGATGGCCGGGATTCACCGCTCAAGTACACTACTAAGCTGCAGAACGGCTTGAACTCCATCGCTAGGGATGGCCGGGATTCACCGCTCAAGTACACTAGGCCGCGCCGAACTCGCTGAAAAGCAGCGAGTTGGCGCGGCTTCTCTTTTCAGAAAAGCAAGATTTGGTCGGGAATTTCCTCGGGTTCTCGCGGCTTTCTTCCATAGAACACCTCCATCTTGCCAAACTGATGATCGGTTACGGTCATCAAGCGAACCTGCCCTAGCGGCGGGATGATTGCTCGAATTGTGTTGCGGTGGGTGTCCGCTGCTTCTTCGCTCGGTAGATACCGCGCGTAGATCGAATACTGCAACATCATAAATCCATCTTTGAGCAGGCCTTTACGAAAACGCGTGTAGTTGCGCTTGTTCTCCGGTGTCTCTACCGGCAGGTCGAACATGGCGATGAGCCACAATGATCGATACGCAGAAAGAAGCTGTCCTTTCATGGCAATCCACGACCACATCCGTAAAGTAATTCCTAGCTGGCAGAAACAGCAGCCCTCTCTTCGTCAGCCTCCACTCGGCGAACTCCTCGCCTCATGGTGACTTCTTCCACACACGGAATCAGTAGATTTGGTATCTCAGGATCGCGAGCCTCTCCTGTAATGCACTTCGCCAGCGAGTTCGCCGTGCGTAAGACGATATCGAACAGAGAGCGTTCTTCTCTATCGAGAATGTAGCGCGAAGTTGTTGTGCCAATCATCCAACTCTTCGTCTTTGAGTCGAATGGCCCTTCTCCATCCTCTTTGGCGATCCATTGACTGACACGTCTATCAACGAGGGGACGGAACGGCTCCATGACATCTGCGGCGAGGCAGAAGGCGTCATAACGGTTCTTATGCTGAAGTCCAATAGAAGGATGCAAGCCAGCGGCGCACAGTGCTCTGGCAACCGCTGCACGTAGCACTGTGTAGCCATAGTCCAGATGGCGGTTTTGGTCGGGCTTGCCGGAACCGCGACGAAACTTATTATTACCAAAGACAAGACCCCAATACTTACGGGCCGCCTGCGCTTCAAGGTTGCCCTGATCTCCGGTGCGAACTCGCGCTGACATTGCAATAAGCCCGTGGTCATTGCCGTGCAGTTCCCTTAGCAACTCTCCCTGGGCCTTGATTTTTGTGCGGACGATCTGCTGCCAGAGTCGTTTGCGGGTCGGTAGTGTCATCTCCATCTGTTTTGCGAATCGCTCTGTCTGGACGAAATGACTCTGAACAGGGAGCAGCATAGAGGCGGGCAAGAAATTCCCGTCTATTGTGACGACGGAGCCGCCTGCCTCAGCAATACGCGAGAGGACGGCCTGAGACAGGCTGATCTGCGGATGGGCGAGCAGCAGCACGGCGATCTCGCTGAGGGGCGTAGTGAAGGGTAGCGTGAGCTGCTCTTCCTTTAGGCGCTCGATCACGAGCTGAGCATCTCGGATACTAAGACGGGCTGGGTTGGCGATTTCGACGATGCGGTCAATCATTGGCTGAATGCACCCTTCCGAGAAGATCGACGACGACTTTGCGAGGATTTAGTGTCCTTAGTCCGTTCGGATTTTTCGACCAGGTTGTCTTATTCTTCTTTTGATCTGCGTCCATCTGCGCATTGTTTACACCGGTAAACCAAATCGGCCCTGCGGCGTAAAACTTCTTTACCCGAAAGACCTCTCTCGCTCCGTTGTAATCGAGTTCGATAGTGTCATCCTTCATAAGAGAAAAAAGAAATTCGGCTTCTGGATTTTCCTTCAGCTTCCGCGATACGGCGGGCTCGTTTGGAATTGCTTTTGGCCGTCCGCTTCTCTTATCCCGGCGTGGACAGCGCCGGTAAACATCCGTGACCTGAGCGACTTCGCTCATCCATTGCTCTTGGCGAGTCTCATTCCTTGCCACAAAAAGAGCCACATGATGGATACCCCCTGAATCTACGAAACGCTCGCGCTCACCTTGAGCGGCGATCTTTGGCTCCTTGACCTGGCGAATTCTGACTTTGCGTATGGGAATCCTGCGTCCATTGGCCGTTGTGAAGCACGGTAAGTTGTTCGGGTCTTCAAATGCCTTTGGATTACCACCGACTTCGTTTAGCTTCGCTCTAATGAGTTCGAGGATAGCTTTGTCCACGATAGTGTCTTCTTCTGCGATGTCCGCAGCTTTGAGTTCGCTTAATGCGCAACGAGTGTGAACCGTGGATTTTCCCTTATAGATATAAGGCCTTGAAAAGTTCGAGCCCTTGTGAAGCTCACCACTAATCTTGTGTTCAGGACGATGAGAGACAACCATCGTTGCGATCTGCTCGGTTAGGTTGCCGATGAAGTCAGGCGTTGTCCAAGGCTCCGGCACGCGCCTCCAAGTCCGGGTGCCGTGCTGCCAAGGCTCAAACGCCGATGCGTTCGCCATGGCCTGGATCACGGATTGTCGCGTCAAAGCAATGGTGATGGCATCAACTGCGTGGTGCCGGTGATCCGTGCGAGGCTTGCCACGGGTTTCTCCAGGCTCAGGAGATACGATTGCCTGTAGGATGCGTTCAAACCCCCAGGAGCGCCGGAGGGTAGCTGTCACCGCGCCGCTCGATGCGAAGATTACTTGCCTATTTCCATTGTCTGTCTCAACGTCCCGTCCGCCATAAAGCATAGCCAGCAGGCGACCGGCCAACACGCTCGTGTAGCGCGTGTCGTTCATCTGTCGCGCGCTGAAGTCGGCAAGCTCGCGTTCGCTCTGTAGCTTGAAGCGGCTCAATTTTCCGGGGTTCGACCATTTCATCACACGCGAGAGAATCTGAGCCCAGACATCCGGGTTATTGCTGTAGGCTTCGAAGGGTGTCTGATTTCGTTTATGCTCGCGATTCTCTGGCAGGTAGCAGAGAGTCTTGTTTTGGAAAGAGTCGTCAGGATAGCGGCTGCGTGGAATGATGTGCTCTACATCGAACTCGGAGTCCTGAAAGAGTTGGGAGAATGGAATTGAGCGACCAGTATAGGGACAGATGCCGCCGCATTCCACGAAAAGCTTAGCCTTTTCGAGATCGCCCCGCGAGGGGTTAGCGATTCCGCATTCGTTCAGAACCTTTGCTGCGATACCTTTATTCTCAGCCTCGCGCTTGCGGTTTGCCGTTGTTGCCTTTACGCGCTCCTGGCGCGGCTTTTTGAGTTCTCGGGCAAGCTCGATACGAATCTCATAGGGCTTGCCGTACTCGCGAACAATGGCATTGACGACTTTGCGCAACTCCGTCATCGCTCGTTCCACGGCAGGATTGCGGAGTGTAGGTAGTGCTTCGCGTACAGGCGGGAGCGTGTCATGCACCGCCAATCCTGAGAAGCGACTGCCGTAAATCTCCGTTTCCGCATCTTTGAATGAGCGGCCAGACATCATCAAAGGCATTAGCTTGGCAATTGCCGTTAATGAAAGCGAGCAGTAATCGGCCTGTGGAGTTTCCTTGGCTAGTACCGCTGCCGCCTCTGCATCGAGTCCAAGATGCTCCATCGCCTCTTGCATGAGCAATTCGTCGGACTCACTATTGCGCCAGTTCTCGATGATCTGGTTCTGTTTCCCCTCGGTAAACTCGTCCCAAAAGATACCGAAGATCTTTCGCATCGACTTCTGCGTCCGGTTGCCGGGAAGGTCTTTATCGCCACCCGCTTCCAAATTGAAAGTGGTTCCTTTCAGGTCAAGATGCTTACGGATCGAGGTAAAGGACTGAGCGCCTTCACGGTCGAGCAGTTGATATAGTTTGCCGCGCTCCTCTTCGGTCAACTTTCTGGATGTCTGGTTCTTTGTATCGATAACAACAAGGTCATTGACCTTCTGCAGCATCCGAAACCGTTGCGCAGCCATAGTTGCCCACGGAGCACGTCGCTTAGGAGGATGTTTGTCGTCACCGCGCTCCAATTCGCAGGTTCCGACTAAGTGCTTCTGGGCAGAGATCGGTCTCTGAAAGAACAGCAACTCGTGAACTCTGTCGTGCAACTCCTGTGTCAAGAGCGACCCGTGGTGGACTACCTGTGCTGCCCAAATCAGCGCAAACTCCTGTTCAAACATCTTGCGCGCAGTCCAACGTCGCCTCACCTTTTCAGTGTGTGGGTCGAGACCCGCGAAGTATTCACCGATTGTTCGTGCGCCAGCCTCTTTTATAGCTAACTCCAGAGCGTGAATATCCTCCTTGACCTGGCCAAGATCTTCATTTTCCTTTGCAGTTTTCTTGGTTTCTTTTCGGTTGGACTTGAAGCCGCGCCGTTGGCTCAGATGGAAGAGCACCCGCCCTAGCTCGAAGCGTTCCAGCGCCTGATCCAGCGCAAGTTTGCGGAGTAGATAGAGAGGCTTCTGAGCAAACGAGTCATCGTTCGGCCTGAGAAATTTCAAAGTCAATGAACGATCTAATTCATTCAATAGTTCATGGCGCTGTTCTGAACTTGCCCCAGTTCCAGCGGCGTTCGTAGGAAGCAGCCCTGCCTTCTGTAGTTCCTGAAAGAGTTCCCGTTGGCGAGCGGCGCGGCGGCGAAGCTGACGCCGGTGGAGCCTTGCCGTGCGTCGCTCTACGGCTTTTGACTGGTCTTTGCCTTGCTCAATGTCGAGGGCAGTCCCATCTACGCCGGGCTCGAAGATGCGCACACCAGCGCGAATCAATGAGGTGGGCTCGTCGGCTTTGTTTAGTGCGATCATTGCCCAGCCGAGTGAAGCTGAACCGAGATCAAGACCTAGTACATACTTCTGCGATGCTTCCAGGGCAGGGGACATCCAGTACCACCTTGACGCAAAATGTAGAGCAGTGTAGAAGGATAACAGTGTACTTGAGCGGCGATTGCCCGGCTATTCTTAGTAAGCTTTCGTCGTAAGGCTCCGCTCATTGAGCGCCCTTTGAACGCCTCGGAGACGAGGCGTTCTCGTTTTAGAAGTGTTCAATGGCTCTTTTAGAGCATCTGCCCGAAGAGGAACGCTGCTGCGCAGCGGGTGTAAGGCTGACACGTCATCCCCAACAGGGAGCTGTAGAGCTACCTCGCGTGTACCGTTGTTAACGTGTTCTATTTCAATGTGTTGCGACGCGGCGTTTCCATCTGGAATCGCGATCGTCTGTAGAGTCGGCGATGACGTTTACCTGCGTGAACTCGTTCTTTTTGAAGCCATTATGGAAACGGATGCCATATTTCACGCATCCAAGCGTGTCAGCCCAAAGATGTTAAGGGGGAGGGCTTTTATGGCTTTTTCTTCCAAAACGAACCCGGAGCCATTGATTTCCCCAGAGCCATCTGCTGCTACGCCGCAGGAGATGTACCGGACAAAATCCATCGCAACACGGCTTACAGAAGCGGAGTTTGCCGAGGTGGAAGTGGCTGCTGCCAAGGCCGGCAAGAAGGTCTCCGAATGGCTACGCGAAGTGGCTTTTGGGCATGTTCATGCCGCTTCGGAAGAACCTACCGATCCGGTTTTGCTGGCTGAGATGATGGGGATGCGTTCGCTCATGGTGAACCTGTTTGCCAAGGCTTCCGAGGGTCCGATCAGTAGCGAAGACCTACGCAAAATGTCCCTGTATGCAGACTCCATTAAGGAGCAAAAGGCACGGGAATTCCTGGCCCAAAGACGGCGGCAAAACGGTACGAAATAGACGGAGAATCGACCATGCAATGGCGGTCTTTTCGCAGAGCATTTCCGTGGCGAACTGCACTGCTATTGTCGGCGGTTCCGGCACTCGCATTGGTTATGTTTCTGGGGTGGCTAAGGTGGGAGTTGCAGCCGCTCCAAAGGTACTATCTGCTGACGTATTGGGAGTGTTCGGAGGAGCTAAAGCAGCCCAGAAGCGCGACCCCAGTAGAGTGGCTATATAAGACCGCTCCGGGACGGAAAGACAAACCCGTTATTGATTCGGATGTAATCTCTGGAGGGCCGTGGAAGCTGTCCTTGGACCTCTCTCCTGCCGCCCGCGAGCAGGGCTGGACGGAACTCGGGAAGAGCCGCCCGGAAGAGGTCGCTTCCGCCGAGTTACAACCCTTCTTCCAGGACTACTTCTATGACCATCGGAGCGTTCGCCAACTCCTGGCTGAACCGCTGTTGTATGCCCCGATTGCTCCCCTTCTTGTCCTCTATATCGCACTCATGTTGAGGAAGGATTTGGGGCTTGAATGGAGCAGGCTTTGTGATGAGGTTTCGGACTCGGAGTTTGCTTTCCACTGGAAGCGGAATCGGAACCAGTTTGCCCTCTACATTCGGTCATGGATTCACCGGGTAATTGAGGCGAGGATGAGACCGCTTCAGCGAGGCCGTTTGGACTCGCCGACGAGCACGCCTTCTATACGTGTTTCCGACACACTTCAGCAGGCACAATCGAGCGCGATGAAGGTCGGGAAGAAGACTCCTTCAAACCTCACTAAGAAGCAGCCGCAACGGCGCTCTATCTTCCCCGGAACTGCATCCGTTCGCGCAACCAACAAGCAGCCGAAACCGTGGGACAAATCGCAGTGGATTGACTAACGCATTCACCCTCTCGAACGCCGCCTATTCCACCAAGGAACGAGACCTTTATTCCGCAGATAAATGCCGCCTAATTCATCTCGCATTCGGTGAGGTTGAAGCACTTCAATGTGTCTTCTAATAAGTGGTCAATCACTAACTCAATCGACATGCTAATCCATGCGCCCATTGCGTTTCGTCCAGTGTCCATAGGGGTTTTCGCAACTATAAGTTTAAAATATTTTTTGAAATTATGTCCCATTTATCCACAATCAGAGTTACGCTATGCAGCAGGCAGTTGCAAGATTCTGCTGTTCTGTAGCGAGGTTGCTGCATATGCTGACTATCTCGAAAGCGCTGTCTGCAACTCAGGCCCGCACGTATCATGCGCGTGAGTTCACTTCAGAGAAGCAAAACTACTGGAGCCGCGACCAGCAAGGGCATAGCGAGTGGCAGGGGCAGCTTGCGCATGAATGGGGCTTGCAGGGCGCGGTGCTGGATGAACACTTCGCACGATTGAGTGAAGGGCAACATCCTGAGAGCGCGGCACAGCTTGTCAAGCATCAACCAGCGAGAACCTACGAAAACGAATACGGCAAGCAGATCACCAGTGCGGAGCATCGTGCCGGATGGGATGCAACATTCTCGGCACCGAAGTCGGTTTCTCTCACCGCGCTTGTGGGTGGTGATGATCGCGTGCGCGAAGCGCATCGTGAAAGTGTTCGCGTGGCGTTGCACGAATTGGAGCGCTACACGCAAGCGCGTATCGGCAATATCCATGCACCTGAGACGACTGGAAAGTTTGTTGCTGCTACCTTCGAGCACGATACGGCCCGGCCTGTTGACGGTTACGCTGCACCGCAGCTTCATACGCACGCTGTCATCTTCAATGTGACCGAACGTGAGAACGGTCAGACTCGCGCCTTGCAGGAGCGCAGCCTCTTTCAGTCGCAGCAGTACGCAACGAGTGTGTACCGCTCAGAGCTTGCCATGCGGTTGCAGCAACTAGGCTATGCGGTTGAGCGCGGGCAGCATGGACAACCGGAGATCAAAGGCTACACGCAGGAATACCTGGAAGCATCAAGTCCTCGACGCGCACAGATCAAAGAGCATCTGCATGAGATTGGCCGAGAGGGTGCAGGAGCGGCGCAGGTTGCCGCGCATCGCACCAGAGACAACAAAGACCTTCTTTCGCGGGAAGAGGTTCTGGAACGGCATCGTGATCTCGCTGCGAAGTTTGGCAATCAGCCAGCTCGCGTAGTTGCACAAGCGCAGGAGCATGTTCACAAAGCCGAACACCAGCCAGAGAAGACGGCACAGCAGTCGATGACCTACTCACGCAACCATGTCTTTGAGCGGTCAGCCGTGCAAGATGAGCGAAGCATCTTGCACGCGGCGATGAACCACAGCATGGGAGAAGCCACCTACGGTCAGGTGAGGCAGGAATTTGAGCAGAGGGTCACGCGGGGAGAATTTCGCCAGGTCGAACGGGCTGATGGTAGAGCAGCCCCTCAATACACGACAGCCGAGATGGTTCGTATGGAGCGGGAAATTGTTGCTGTTGTGCAGAGGAGCAATGAGAACCGTTATGAGAACCACATGCTAGTTGAACCATATTGGCGAATTCGGATTGAAGACCAACGCCCGGAGTTGAGCAAGGCTCAGCTTGGTGCGGTCGATGAGATTTTCCTGAGTAGAGAAAAGATTGTCGGGCTGGATGGCGTTGCCGGTGCAGGAAAGACAACGACCCTGGCGGTGATTCGTGAGGGAGCCGAGGCACAGGGATACAGAGTGGAAGGATTTGCGCCGACATCTCGTGCGGCGCAGAAGTTGGCTGAAGCAGGCATGAACACTTCAACCCTTCAGCGCCATCTGGTTCGGGGCGAGCAGCCGGATACAGGAGAGAAGCGGCTGTTTGTGCTCGATGAATCGTCGCTCGCCTCCACGCGCCAGATGCATGAGTTCATGTCGCGCCTTCATCGGCAGGATCGTGTCTTGCTTGTCGGCGATGTACGTCAGCATGAAGGCGTGGAAGCTGGTCGTCCCTTCGCACAGCTTCAGGAGGCAGGGATGCGTACAGTGGAGCTGGATGAAATCCTTCGTCAGCGTGATCCCGAGCTGAAGCAGGCGGTGGAGCTATTGGCGCACGGGCATGTAGCCGCCGCAGTCGAAAGCCTTGACCAACAAGGCCGTGTGCATGAGATGAAGGAACGTGGGGATCGCATTGCGGCGATTGCCCGTGAATATGCGACTTCGCCAGAGAATACTTTGGTGGTTTCACCAGACAACCGCTCCCGTGTCGAGATCAACTCGCAAATCCATAGAGAGTTGCAAGCGCGTGGCATCGTAGACAAGCAGGAACATTCTATGCGGATGCTTGTGCCCCGCCAGGAGATGACCGGTGCAGATCGCAGTTGGGCACAGCGGTATCAGATCGACGATATTCTCCGCTATTCACGGGCATCGAAGGAAACCGGCATTGGCAAAAGGGAATATGCTCGCGTGGTTGCCGTCCACGCGCAGGAAAATATGCTCACTGTGCTGCGCGGGAATGGCGAGCAGACAACCTATGACCCACGCCGACAGATGGGTGTCTCTGTCTACCGTGCGCAGGAGAAGGCGTTCTCTGTTGGCGACCGCATACAGTTCACCGCGCCCAATCAGGGGTTGAAGATCGCGAATCGTGAGTTGGGAACGGTGGAGAGCATCGCTTCGGATGGCGCGATGCGGTTGAAGCTGGATAGTGGCCGCAGCGTGGATTTTGATTCACAGCGTTTTCCGCACCTGGACCACGGCTACGCTGTTACCAGTCATTCAAGCCAGGGACAGACTGCGGAGCGCGTGTTGATTCATGCCGACACCGAGCTTGGCGCAAAGGACCTGCTGAACCACCGCATGGCGTATGTGTCGGTTTCGCGCGGGCAGTGGGATGCGCAGATTTTCACGAATGACAGAGAGAAGCTATCGCAGGCATTGAGTCACGATGTTTCACACAAGAGCGCATTCCAGCCTGAACAGGCGATCTCTGCGGTGACGCCAAAGATCGGCCCCGCATCGGAGCATGTGCTGGAGCGGAGCATGGGACACGGATTGGGTTTGTAAGTAGAACAAGTTCTTCATCAAAGGAGCAGACGATGCAGGCAATCAATACCGCATATAAGAAACCACCAGCAAGAGTCACGATTCCAGCCGAGGGGAAGCTGCTCGTCAGTCGCGGAGAAGCGGCCCAGCTACTCTCTATCAGCCAGCGCGGGCTGGATTACCTGATAGCGAATCGAAAACTGCCGACCAGGAGGATAGGAGGCAGAGTTCTGGTTCCTGTGGCTGAGCTGCGGAAGTATGCGCGTGGCGATCATCCTGAGAACATCGTGGCTTGAATGCCAAGCGTTCTCAAACTGAGATCAATCGTACTCGAGGTTAGAACAGCCATTTAGCCCGTAAACAGGGACTCTGTATAATAAATTTCGACCGAAAAGCGTAGAAGCGCATGATTTTCGACCGAACAAGCAGAGTTTTCGACCAGCGAGCCCAACAAAATGCCTGAGCGCAATACCATCTCGCACACGTTCCAAGAGCACACTGTTCCGGCAGAGGCGAAGTTATGCGGATGGGCGCACCTGGTTCAAACGTATCGAATCGAAGCTCCTGTTCGTAATCCTAGCGTCGTCTCTTCCCAGCATGTCAAAGGAACCCGAAGAGTAGAGGCCGAATGGAACATTTTCGACAAACGCTTCTGGCCCGGCGATTCATTCGGAGATCAACTTGGGTTCGCTCTGCGCCACGAAAACCTAGATTTGCTGGTTCTCAAGCGCATCTTCGATGCGGTCCCGCCAAGCACGATGGCGGAGTATGTCCAGAGTGCCCCAACAAGTGTTCATACGCGCCGAGCATGGTTTCTGTATGAATTCTTGACAGAGAAGATGCTCGATCTGGCCGATGCGACCGACGTTAATTTTGCGGATGTTCTTGACGAGCGCCTCTACTTCACAGCGACGTCTCGGCTGTCTCGACGCCATAGAGTACGAGACAACCTGCTGGGCACGCGAGAGTTCTGTCCTATTATTCGAAAGACCGAAACGCTGAAAGAATTTATTGAGCGGGCGCTGAAAGATCGAGCGAACGAGATCATTGGGCGCACAGGAGCCAGCCTCGTTGCGCGCGCGGCGAGTTTTTTGCTGCTTGCTGATAGTCGCGCCAGTTTTGAAATTGAAGGAGAAAAGCCGCCACGCAGTCGATTGGAACGATGGGGACGCGCCGTGTTGCAGGCTGGAAAGAATCCCCTCACGATTGAAGAGATTCTCCGTCTTCATACGATCCTCATCCAGGACACGCGGTTTGTCCGACAGGGTTTTCGCCCGGACGGTGTTTTCCTGGGTGACCGTGACCACGACGGAGATCCTTTGCCCGAGTTCATCGGTGCGCGCCCGCAAGATTTGCAGCCGCTGATGCGGGGCCTCGTCGCCGCAAACGAACGAATGGGAAATACAGAACTGGATTCCGTTCTGCAGGCTTCCGTCACGGCATTTGCTTTTGTCTATGTGCATCCATTTCAAGACGGAAATGGTCGTTTGCATCGATGCCTCATTCATCATGTTCTTGCGGAGAGGAAGTTTACTCCACCGGGCATGGTCTTTCCCGTCTCAACGGTAATGCTGGATCGCATCGACCTATATAGGGAGACCTTGCGTGGCCATTCCGGGCCGTTGATGAACTTTATCGAGTGGCGTCCGACGCCTGAACGCAATGTCGAAGTCCTGAACGACACAGCCGACCTGTATCGGTACTTCGACGCCACTGAGGCGGCAGAATTTCTTTATGCCTGTGTCGAGCGTGCAGTGGATAAGGATTTGCCAGGGGAGATTGACTTCTTGCGCCGGAACGATGAGGCGAAGAGGCGCATCATGGACACCATTGAGATGCCCGATCAGATGGTCGAGAACCTCATCCGATTCATTCGCCTGAATGAAGGAAAACTTGGGCGCAAGCGTCGAGAGGGAGAGTTTGCGCCCCTCACCGACCAAGAGGTGGGAGAGATTGAAGCAATCGTCCAGGACGCGTTTGCTGGATTCGGCGAATTTGACTGATTGCTATTTCTCCTCGGAAGCGCCCATTCTCAGTAGGTCTACTTGTCCCACGGGGCCTTGGTCCTCAACAGGCGCTCCAGATGTGGATTGGACGCCGGTGATTTATCCAGCAGGTCTGTGAAGCGATTGAACGCAGCTTTAGAGAGAACAAAATATCGGCGATCAAGCAGGACGGACTCTGCCTTCTGGCAAACTGCATCAAGCATGAAATCTGAGCGACTGCGACCAAGAGCATTCGCTGCCCGGTCGATCAGCGCCTTCTGGTTATGGGTAACGCGAAGATTGATGTTTTCGGTGCGGAGTTTGCGCGGGATGGTCAACGTACTCATTTCAAGCGCCTCTTGTGCTCACAATTAGGGTACATTTTGAGGTGCGAGTTGGTTTGGACTATTAACTTCTGAGACTGTAATCACTTCCGGGCTAAACAGCCATCAAACAGCCATCAGGCCCATTAACGAGCATTTGGGGTAAAATCCGATGTGGATGGTGGCTTAAAGAATGGTGTCTTAGAACAGCCATCAAGGATCGAATTCGGAGTTTCACACCGATGTGTTTTGTGGCTGTTTTGCACCACTTTCCATGCAGATTTCAGTGGCTGTTTTGATGGCTGTTCGTTACCAACTTTTGTGCATTTTGCTGCGAATCACTGCAACCTGAAGGGTGGTCGTATCCAACTCAAAGCAAACAACTTATGCTGCCATCTGCAATGGTCTGCGACGCGCTGCAAAACCCTCAAAAACAGACTTAAAATCCGCAGACCTTAACCGGTCGTGGGGGTTCAAGTCCCCCTCCGGGCACCAAGATCATGAAGCCATTATTTATGTGTACTTGTGATTTCCGAGCCGCTGTTTAGAAGAATACGTTTAAATTGTTTTGATTCTCCATCACCATTTTGCATCGACCCCCGGCGACAGAATATCTGCAAGCGCACGGCCAGTAAGACTGGTGGCCGTATTGAACGCTGAGGCCTTATCTATAGGACCGTAGTCTGCTCCATCATCTAGAAGGCCGTAAGATTTGCCGTTCTCAGAAACGACAACAAAAGCGTCGAACCGCTGGACCGCGTTGGCAACACGCGGGTCGCTCTTGACGTGCTCGTAATACCAAATTAGATAGTCGACAATTCCAGGACTGCGCGTTCGGTCCCAGCTCTTCTGGTCGAGTTTCGACCAGGTGCCGTCTGGAAGCTGGGTCCGAAGCAGAAATTCAATATTAGGCCGGACCGCCTTCTCGATCCATGATTTCCACGCGGGATTGTCACAGTAGAGATCGAAGGAAATAACACCTTCCCCGACGTACGCCGAAGTTCCATACGTCATCTTCGTCCACAGATTGTAGTCGGTCTTTGGATCGCCGCGCTTCGTCCAGTCGGATCCTTCCTCCGCCAGGATGTAAGAAATATTTCCATCACTCCGCATGGTAGAGAAGACCCACCGTAGTGCGTGGTAGGCGACTTCCCTATATTTGTCCTTTTTTGTTTTGTGGTACATCCAGGTGAAAACCTCAGCGCCTGTAAGTACAGACGATAAAGTATATTGGTCATAAATTGGGCCGCTCATCGTATTATTTGCGGCCTTCCGCCAACCTGTGCCGAACGCGCCGTTCGGATGAATCATGCCATCACTTTGGACCGAGTTCACATAGCGCTGAACAGCATCGAAATACTTCTCTTGACGGGCGTGGTCGACATGTTTGTAAAGGACGATGAAAAGTCCCAACGCGCTTCCCGTATCGGCCAGATAAACCGTACCGTATCCTGTTGCCCAAAAGCCGTTCGGCATCTGTTTCCCCAGCAGATAATCGCCATAGGCGATTGCGGTATCGAGGTAACGGCGATCGCCGAAAATCTCATACCCGGCAACCAACGTTCGCATGTAATAGCCGCCGACATAGATATGCGGGAAGGTGCTTTTCTCCTTCACTATGAAATCGCACATATTTTTTAACGTCTGCCGGGTTGGAACACAATTCGAATTTGCACAAAATGGAGTAGTTGATTGTGCCGAAGCAGAGGCGACAAACAAAGGGATGAAAATCATCAGGACGAATGGAGTGATTGCACGTCGGAAAAAGCCATTGAACAGCATTATGTTCTCCTCCGGTTAGCGTGATGTCATTGCATATTGATCGAACAGGGCAAAATTAATTTGACTCCGCATATCTTTCTAACACTAGAAACTAAGGATCCCCGCAAACTGTAGCGCTCGCGGCTGGCCTGGAGTTCCATTCACAGTGTATGTACCCAGGGTTGAAGTGATCTTGCCAAAGCTTGGGCTGGTCAAACTGGTATTCGGATTACTGAAGACCGGATGGTTCAATACATCGAATGCATCCATACGGAACTGCAATACCACTGAGCCCCGAATTGGGAAGCTGCGAAATGCTGAAGCATCCAGGGTAAATAAGCCGGGTCCGCTGTAGATGTTCTGTCCTGTATTTCCGAATACCGGTCCGACTGGCTGTGTGAAAGCTGTTGTATCGAACCAGTTTTTCGAAGTGCCGATACCGTAGAGTTTCCTGAACGGTTTAACCTCATTTGCGACCTGAGTGTTTCCGGGAGCATTCAACTGGTTTGCGCTTGCTGTAAATGTTAAAGGTGTGCCTGTCTGTATGTGCAGGATGCCCGATAACTCCCAACCCCCGGCAACCCGGCTCATCCAACCGTCGTTGAACATAGACTTATTCTTCCCGAACGGCAACTCATAGACGAAGCTTTGTGCGTACGTTTGTTTGCTGGTGAAATTTTCAGGTGAGTAATTACGGTGATAATCCAGATAAAAAGCGACTGCACTAGGTCCAGCATTGCTTGAAATATAGCCCATGGCTTTCTGCCACGCATAGCTTGAGGTCCACTCGAACCCATTTGAATAGCGTCGTGTCAAAGTAGCTTGCAAGGAATTGTAGTTCGAAGGTGTGCCATATGCGATCTCATTTGTAGAGGCGGTACGTCCGAACGCAACATATTCCGGCTGACCTTTTGCGCCGGCGCCGGCGACAAACCCGGCATTCAGGTTATAGAGTGCCGGGATCTGGCGGCCCTGATTGCCGACATAGGCAAGCTTGCCGACCCATTGCCTTCCAAGACTCTGCTCAACGGTTAAGTTGTAGGACATAACCGAGGGATCTTTAAATTTCGTATTCACTACGGTCCAGGAAGAGTTGATGGATGCATTCGGAATAATACCGTTGGACGGAATAACTACCGGTATTGTCGGCGGAAATCCTTGAGACAAGGTCTCCGGTAGATTCGAGTTATTCAGTGCAGGTGTATAAGAATTGACGGAATTGAATGCGATGCTTGTCCCCACGGGATAGTTGAATGCCCACGAAACGCCTCCTGGGAACGGCGAATGGCTGATGCCGAAGCCGCCGCGAACTACCATTGCCGGAGTCGCTCGATACGCAAAACCTACACGTGGCTCGAAGTCTTTGTGAACGCTGACCCCAAGGTTATTCGGAATGTTGCCGTAACCGGAAACTTCCAGGCTGTTCGTCGTGGGATCGTACTGGGACCATCCGCCCTTTGTCTTGGGATACGCCGGCGCGAAAATTGCCATGCGCGCGCCATAGGTCAGCGTCAGCTTCGGAGATGCTTGCCATGTGTCCTGTGCAAAAGCAAAGTAGAGTTGTTGCCGCCAGGAATGATCCCCCACATTTTCCTCCCGGCCAACCTGGCTGGGGACATCCAGCAGAAAGCTCGCAAAATCGTTGCCCAAACTTGTCGTCGAACCGGGAGCATTCAAACCGGTTTGCCCTTCAGAATAGTTCCAGTCTCCGCGAGCGCCGTAGCTCACAATCTGGACGAAATCCTGACGGTCCATCTGTACCTCACCGCCAAACTTAATCGAGTGATTTGCGATAATTGCCGTCCAGTTGTTCACTGCATCGATGTCCGTTTCGGAGCGCACCCAGGGTATGTAGTCGCTGTATCCCACCAGGGGATACGAGTAGTCGGCGAGAGCGATCGTCGTTATGCCGCTGGTAAATTGGCTGATGTTGACGCCGGGAATTCCCAACTGCGTCGAGGCATCGGAACCATAATCGGAAGGTTGAGTGTTCTGCGATAAATGGCTGACGCCGAGACGCGCTTCCGTGATGAAAGTGGGTGAAAAAACATGGGTATACTCACCCGCCGTGCTGTAAATGTTCTCGGCGCTGGTTCCCGCATACCCCGTTCCCGGGCCACCCGCAAGCCCGAACGTAGGATCCTGTTCCGAAGCTAGTTTCTGCCAACTATAGCGATATGCAAAACGGTCATTCGCGCGGATATTCTGATCGAATTTGGCATCCAGTTGATCGGAAATCTGCCGAAAGCCAACAGTTTTCTGATAGTTATTCGTGAAGCCTGCGCCAGGCACATTCGGTTCGGGCACCAGCGCGAGAATTTTTTGGGCAATGGGGTTCAGTCGATTGGCAGGGATAACATTGGGCACGCCGTTGGTCACAAATTGTTGCCGTCTAGTGCCGTCCGGGTTGCCGGTATTTGGATCGTAGATCGGGGTGGGACTGGCGGTCAGGTTGCCCGTCCGAAAATCAGACGTGGGGATGGTAAATAACCCAAATAACCCTCTGATGTTGGAGGAGCGGAGAAAATCACCGAAGAAGAAGGAGTGATTTCTAAAGATCGGGCCGCCAATTGCTCCGCCGGTGTAATTGAACGTATACCGCGGGAGGGGTCCCGTGTTGTTGAAGTAATTGCGCGCTGACAGCGCGCTTATCTGGTTGTACTCATAGGCCGAGCCATGAAAAGCATTCGTGCCTGACTTCAACATCACATTGGTCACGGCGCCCGTGGCGCGGCCAAACTCCGGCGCATAGTTGCTGGTTTCGACATCCACCGTCTGAATCGCGGCAGCAGGTGGGATGTAGATTGCCGAAAGCGCTCCATTGAACACATTGTCCATAATGCCTTCAATCTGGAGAGTATTCGCGAACACCGTCTGGCCGTTCGTTTGAAATGATTGTGAGTTTTGCGCATTAGAGAATAACGATTGGTTGTAAATTGCCACTCCGACTCCAGGCACAAGCGATTCAAGCGATTGGAAGTTACGGGTAGACCCGATTGGCAAATCCTCTACTTGCTTGGATTCGATCTGTGCGCTCACATCCGCTCGGTCGGTTTGGAGCAGCGGCGCGCTGTCGGTTACCGTCACCGACTGCGATACGGACCCTGGATGCAGCGTCACATCCACGCGTACGGTTGTGTTCACTGGAACTCGAACATCCTTGGTCACGCGGGCCTGAAATCCCTGGCTCGCCACCGAGACTGTATAAATACCCTCGGGCAGGAATGTAAACTCGTAATCTCCGCTCTGGTTTGTCAGCCTGGCGTGAGATATTCCTGTGCGCTGCTCAGAGATCGTGACCTTGGCATTCTTGACCGCTTCTCCAGCGTTGTCTGTGACATTGCCCACGACCGTAGCCGTTACCGCTTGTCCAAATAGCTGAGGGTTGAATATCAGCGGCATTAAAATCGTGCACAACAGTAAAAATTGCTTGCGTATACGCATGCAATGGCCTCCACTCCGTTTTATCCCGGGCAAAGCATTTGTATTCGGTACAGCGTTTTTTTGCCTTGCGAGCGCGATGTGGGATACGGTAGCATGCAATCGGTTGCATGTAAAGTAACCTCACGGCGATGACAGCCATAAGATGCTTACGAGCCTTTCAACTCTCTGCAGATCAAGTACAAAAGTTTTACTATTTGAAAACGATTTCCGATTCAACTCTGCTCGCATACACTCTTCAAATATGCTTCCCCGCAATCTCACCTCAGCTCCGACCATCAGCGATGTTGCGAAAGCTGTCGGCGTCTCCCGCGCCACGGTTTCCCGCGCTTTTAGTCGTCCACAGATGCTGAGCGATGAAACTGTGAAGCGTGTTCGAGCCGCGGCAACTCGTCTCGGATACGTGCCAAACCTTATCGCCAGGGCATTAAGCACGGGCAGGCAAGGCAACATTGCAATCGTAGTGCCGGATATTGCCAATCCGTTTTTTCCACCTTTTATTCGGGCAGCGCAAACCAGTGCGGATGCCGCAGGGTATAGCGTATTCCTGGGAAATTCGGATGAGGATGCTGCCAGAGAACAGGTGTTGGTTGATCGATTGGTAATGCAGGTGGAAGGCTTTGTGCTAGCTTCTTCGAGAATGCCGGACAAGAAGATCCAGGAACTGGCACTTCGTCAACCCGTGGTTCTGGTCAATCGCGATACTCCTGGACTTCCACGCGTCTTGATTGATACTACGGCCGGCATTGATGCTGCTGTCGCGCATCTCGCAGAACAGCATCACCGGTGCGTTGTATATGTAGGCGGCCCGGCTGCAGCCTGGTCGGACCAGCAGCGCCGGCGGGCTATGCGACTTGCTTCGGCCCGGCATAAAATGAAAATTGAATGGATTTCAGCGCATCAGGCGACATTTGACGCAGGGAAGAAAGTGGCCGTAGCGGTTATGAAGCTGGACGCTACCGCAGCGGTTACGTTCGACGATTCCGTAGCCCATGGACTGCTTGCCGGGTTGGCCGAACAGGGAGTAACAGTGCCGCGAGACTTCAGCGTCATTGGTTGTGATGACGTTCTCGGCACCTCAACTCACCCCGCGCTCACAAGCGTCTCGACACGGTGTGTCGAGGCAGGAAGAATGGCGGTTGATCTGCTCATTAGCGTGCTGCGGACAGACAAAAGATCGGAAATCCGGTGCACGCTGGATACAAATTTGGTTGTGCGAGCAACGACGGCGCCCCGTTTATCAAAAAGCAAAACTGGTAAATCATAAGAACAATGCTGACAAATCGGCAAGCAAAACAATTAAATAGGGTTAAGAAAAGAGTAGCCGATGCCGTGGTATTTGGAGACCGCAACTCTTGATGCGAACGTCTCTCTGGACGTTATAGCGGTTCTCCAATTTGACGTACAGCGACAAACCAAGGAAGTTGTCTTCCTGAACGAATCGTAGTGAAGTTAGGCACTTGGTAATTCCTGTAAACCACGAAATCCTTCGCATTCGGCTAGGGTTGTCAAGTTCCAGCTTCGCACTCTACCCCAACTGGAGAAAAGCTCCAGGCGCTGGCTCTGCAACCGATTGCATAACTTAAATTATTTCATTCGTCTTTGTTGCTGATTGTAATCATAGGTCAACTGCGAACCTTTAAGTCAGTCATCTTAACCGTTCCGTGATCTTTTGTGACCGTGTCGAAAATTGCCCGAGCGAAGGGGCTCTCGGAAGGGCAAATGAGATCAATGAGCAACCAAACTGGAGGGCAGGAAGTCGCCTACATCATAGCTCTCGCAGCTGACTCTTTTCTAAGTGGCTCTTAAATGCTTTATCGGGAGCGACTGGCGCAGGAGAGACGACAACTCCCGGAGAAATTGTTCATTCGGTCTACTCTGTATCCAGCAGAGCGAAGGCGCTTAGCGCGCTTGCAAGCGCCAGGCCTATCGCAATACAGAGGATGACGCGATATCCCGAAACGAACGACTCGCCTATCGCCTGTGTCACGCGCGGGTCAATGCTTTCTGCTGCAGCCAGCTTTGGTCGTTGTAAATCCACTGTCTTACGTTCCGAAGGTGACAGCGCGAAATTGTTCAGACGACGGTCCAGACTGCGGTTGAAGCTCGAATATAAAACCAACCCGAAAACGGCAACGGCGAGCAGGCCCGCGACCCGCGACAGGGCATTGTTAATTCCCGACGCAACACCTACCTGACTTTCAGGCACAGAGTTCATAACCGCCGTGGTCAGCGGGGCAACACTGATTGCCATGCCCAGGCCGAGAACGACGACGGCCGGAAAAAAAGTAGTCCAGTAGGATCCTCCAATGCTCGGCCTGAGAAAGAGAACGAAACCGATTGCGGCAATCAACGGACCTATAGTGAGCGGCATTTTCGGTCCATATCGCGCAATCAAGCTGCCGGACCAGCGAGAGAGCACGAAGATCAACAGAATCAACGGCAGTAGCGCGGCTCCGGCTTTCGTCGCGGAGTAGTGTTGCACCTGAATCAGATTGAGCGGAAAGAAAAACAATATGCCGCCGAAAGCTGCGTACAAGAAGAAGGTAAGCAGATTGGCGCCGCTGAAGGTTCGCGAGCGGAAAAGTCCAAATGAAACCATGGGCGCGGAGGATCGAAACTCGACAAACATTAAGGCGACAAGCGCGGCGATACCGATCGAAGCCGCGAGGATCACAACAACTCCTCCACGTTGAGCTTCGATCAATGCGAAGGTGATTGCTCCTAATCCAACGGTGGCCATCAGAGCGCCCCGCCAGTCCAGTTCGCTTCTCACCTCATCGTTGCGGCTCTCCGGGACGCGCCAGAGCGTCAGAAATACGACCACAACAGCTAACGGAAGATTGATGAAGAAGACCCAGCGCCAGGAACCATGGTCCACAAGCCATCCGCCGAGCACAGGCCCGACAGCCGCTGTGATCGCAGTGAATCCTGACCAGGTTCCGATCGCGCGGCCCCGCTCCCCAGGGGGAAAAGAAGCGCTGATGAGAGCCAGGCTGCCGGGCACCAGCAACGCGGCACCCATGCCTTGGACGCCGCGCGCGACGATCAGCGGCAAGATGGAGGCGGCGAATCCGCACCACGCCGAACCGAAGGTGAACAGTACGACACCGTAGACAAAAATCTTCCTGCGTCCATAGAGATCGCCGAGAGAGCCGCCGACAAGCAGCAGGGAAGCGAGCAGCAGCGCGTATGCCTCCACTACCCATTGGACATCGCTGACCGTCGCGTGCAGTGCGGTTTGCAAGGCAGGAAGAACGATATTGACTACGGTGCCGTCGATGAAGGCCATGCTGGAGCCCAGAATCGTGGCGACCAAAACCCAAAACCCGTGTGTGGTGCGGTTTCCCGATGACGATGCGGCGAGAATCGAGGCTTCGTCGCACGGTGGCTTCACCGTAACCGTCATCCGCTCTATTCCTCGCCGCTGGATCTTCTTTTGATGGTTGCGGAAGAACGCCAACTCTGCTGCCGAGGACGGGTCGAGTCCCCGGAGTGACTGCTTCAGTGTGCAGTCTTCACTGCCTGCTCTATGGCGTCGCTTAGAGAATCGAAATCATACGATCCATCATGGCGTTGTCCATTGATGAAGAATGTGGGTGTTCCATTGACGCCGCTCCGGACGCCGCCCGCAAAGTCTGTCCGCAGACGGGCCTGATAGGTACGCTCTGCGACAGCAGTTTGCAACTGCGCAGAAGACAGGTCGAGCGTATCGGCCAATTTCAAGAAGAGGGCATTGCCCAGGCTCTCCTGATTTTCGTAGAGTAGATCGTGCATCTTCCAGAACTTGCCGTGGTCTCCGGCAAACTCGGCGGCCTCTGCAGCCGGTTCGGCCCAACGATGAATCTGGCTCAGCGGAAAATTTCGGAAGACAAACGAGAGACGCTTACCGAAATACTGTTGCAGTCGTTTGACGATCGGGTAAGCCTGTCCGCAGGATGGGCACTGGTAATCGCCGTATTCAACTAAATTGCATGCTGCGGAGAGATCCCCGCTTACGTAGTCTTCCGCGCTGACGGGAATCGAAAGTGTGCTCATATAAGTCTCCTATTTCGGCAGATCCTCAAGGGCTTTCAGTATGCCGTCCGCGCCAGGATTCACAGCAATCGGCGAACAGTAGCTCCACGCGATTACACCGTTCCGATCGATGACGAAAAGCGCTCGCTCACAGACACCCTCTTCGGTTCGATATGCTCGATAGGATTGAGCTACTTCGCCCTTCGGTTCGAAATCTGCCGCCAGTGGGAAATGCAAGTGCCGCTCTTTTGCGAAAGCAGCGTGACACCACACACCATCGACAGATACTCCAATGATCTCCGCTCCATACTTCTGAAATTCAGGAAGAATCTCATTGTAAAGAGCCATCTGATCGCCGCATACCGGACTCCAATCGGCTGGATAAAACGCCAGGACAACCGGGTTTCCACGAAGCTCGCTCAGTGAGAGCTTCTGATCGGGGGTGACATGAAGACTGAATTCCGGTGCTGTTGTTCCAGAGGTCAGGATGTTGGCCATGGGATTACCTCGTTTATCAGATGCTGAACTGTAGCAATTGGCATGCGCAAAAAACCGGAAGTTGATGCGAATCCTTGCACTTGAATGAAATCGCAGCCGACCAAACAGCTCGATGGCGGTGACGTAGCTGCTGTCGTCTGATACATCACCGGATCAACGACTTCTGCCGGTTGATTCGACCAGATAAGCGTGGTACATTTGAAAGTGGACGAATTTAGTGCTACTTCCTATCAGGTTCAAGGTTCCCTATGTTCAGGCTTAACAAATTGACCGACTATGCCCTGGTTGTGATGCAGTATGTGGCGAGTCACCCTGAAGAGCCGTTGCATACGGCACGGGGCTTGGCAGCGGCCACGGAACTGCCGGTTCCTACGGTGGTCAAGATCCTGAAAGAACTGCTGGATCATAGATTATTGGTCTCCCATCGCGGGGTCAAAGGCGGCTATGCTCCGGCACGGCTGCCGTCGCAGATATCAGTGGCCGAGATTATCGAAGCGCTCGAAGGTTCGATCGGCTTCACCGAGTGCGCCACCGCTCCGGGACGCTGCGAGTTGGAGGGCCGATGTAAGGTCCAGGACAACTCCGTCATCATCGGACGCGCGTTGCAAAAAGCATTGGGAGACATCACTCTTTCCGATCTCACAGCCACGCTCGGTCCCGGCGCCACGCCGCCCAAGCGCGAAAACATCGTTACATCCATCACCCAGGCCTCAACAGAAGTCTCTATAGGTGGAGTTCCGTCACTAGGAGTGCAATGACAACCGCAAATACAATTCAGGACCTTGCCAATCGCGAATACAAGTGGGGATTCGTCACTACCGTCGATGAGGATCGGATTCCCAAAGGATTGAGCGAGGACACGATCCGCCTGATATCGGCTAAGAAAAATGAGCCGGAGTTCATGCTGGAATGGCGCCTCAAGGCATACCGCCATTGGGCATCGCTCGAACGCGCGCAGGCTGAACCGAAATGGGCGAACATAAAATATCCGGCGATCGATTACCAGGGCATCACTTATTACTCGGCGCCAAAGAAAAGACCAAACCGGCAAAGTCTGGATGAAGTTGATCCGGAAATTCTTGAAGCCTATAGCAAGCTGGGGATTTCTCTGAATGAGCAGAAGCGTCTTTCCGGCGTGGCTGTCGATGCGGTATTTGACAGCGTTTCGGTGGCGACCACTTTCAAGGAGAAGCTTGCGGAGAAGGGCGTGATTTTCTGCTCGTTCTCTGAGGCGGTGCAGAAGCACCCCGCGCTGATCCAGAAATATCTCGGGTCGGTTGTTCCTTACACTGACAACTTCTTCGCAGCGCTCAATGCTGCCGTATTCAGCGATGGTTCCTTCGTGTACGTCCCCAAGGGCGTTCGCTGCCCCATGGAACTTTCGACTTACTTCCGCATCAATGCGGCGGACACGGGCCAGTTTGAACGCACACTGATTGTGGCCGACGAAGAGGCGTACGTAAGTTATCTCGAAGGCTGCACCGCGCCTGCACGCGATGAGAACCAGCTGCATGCCGCCGTCGTTGAGCTGGTTGCTCTCGACAACGCACAGATCAAGTACTCGACTGTACAAAACTGGTATCCCGGAGATAAGGAAGGCAACGGCGGCATTTATAACTTCGTCACCAAGCGTGGCAAGTGCCTGGGAAACAATTCGAGAATTTCATGGACGCAGGTGGAGACAGGTTCCGCAATCACCTGGAAATATCCGAGCTGCATTCTGATGGGCGACAACTCCGTGGGTGAGTTCTATTCCGTCGCGTTGACAAACAATTATCAACAGGCGGATACGGGAACGAAGATGATCCACATGGGCAAGAACACCAAGAGCACGATCATCTCGAAAGGTATTTCCGCCGGGTTTGGCCAAAACACCTATCGCGGTCAGGTAAAAATCATGAAGGGTGCGACCGGCGCGCGGAATTACACGCAATGCGACTCATTGTTAATCGGAGACCTGTGCGGTGCGCACACCTTCCCTTATATAGAGGTAAGAAATGCCAGCGCGCGCATGGAGCACGAGGCGTCTACCTCCAAAATCGGTGAAGATCAGATCTTCTATTTTCGGCAACGCGGTCTTTCGGCAGAGGAGGCCGTATCTATGATCATTAATGGATTTTGTAAACAGGTTTTTCGCGAGCTGCCGATGGAGTTCGCTGTCGAAGCGCAAAAGTTGCTGAGTGTCAGCCTTGAGGGGAGCGTTGGATAATGAGTCTGCTCGAAGTCCGCGATCTGCACGCGAATGTAAACAATCAAGAAATTCTTAAAGGCATTAACCTGACAGTTAATGCAGGGGAAGTGCACTCCCTGATGGGCCCAAACGGTTCCGGGAAGAGCACCCTGGCGCAGGTGCTTGCGCGCCGTGAAACGTATGAGGTGACCAAGGGCGAGATTCTATTCAATGGCAAAGACCTGCTGGCGATGAAGGCCGAAGAAGCGGCCTGCGAAGGTCTCTTCATGGCGTTTCAATATCCCATCGAAGTGCCGGGAATCAGCAATCCATATTTTCTGCGGGCGGCGCTCAATGCCCAGCGCAAATATCGAGGTGAGGATCCACTGGACGCTATCGATTTTCTGCCGTTACTCAAAGAGAAGATGCAGCTCTTAGAGATGGATGAGCGTTTTCAGGCCCGCTCCGTCAATGAAGGTTTTTCTGGCGGTGAAAAAAAGCGGAACGAAATTGTTCAGATGGCCGTGTTGGAGCCGAAGTTGGCGATCCTCGACGAAACCGACTCCGGGCTCGACATCGACGCGCTCAAGATTGTGTCGAAGGGCGTCAACGCGATGCGCAGCCCAGAGCGCGCCATCGTGCTGGTCACCCACTATCAGCGGCTGCTCGACTACATCATTCCAGACTTCGTGCATGTGCTGGCGGGCGGCAGAATTGTTAAGTCCGGCGGACCGGAGCTGGCGCTTGAACTGGAACGCGAAGGTTACGGTTGGATCGAACCAGCCGTGGCCGGCGTGCGGTAAGGAGGACGCGTGAGCGCAACCATACAAATCGCGGGCCTCGGCAGTTATCTCGAAGCATTTACGAGATTGCAGCAACGTACCTCACGGCAGCCGGAATGGCTTCGTACGCTTCGCGAAGATGCCTTTGGCAGCTTTTGTGATGCAGGGTTTCCGACCACCAAAGATGAAGACTGGCGTTTTACAAACGTAGCCCCCATCTCGCAGATGTCATTTAACCTGCCGGAGGATGGTCACGCGCAACTAAGCGCGAAGGATCTGGAACCGTTCATCCTTCCGGGTGCGGTCTGCCGCCTCGTGTTTGTAGATGGGCGCCATGCACCGGAATTTTCCGATAGGGAACAGCTTCCCGCCGGCGTCGAAGCTGGCAACCTGGCCGATGTAATCGTAAAAACTCCGAAAGCCCTTGAACCACACCTGGGTCACTACGTGGATATTCAGCACGATGCTTTTTGCAGCCTCAATACTGCGTTTTTGGAGGACGGCGGATATGTTCGCATTGCGCGGGGCATAATCGTCGAAGCACCGATCCATTTGTTGTTTATCTCCACAGGATCAAATGAGCCGCAAATGGTCAGTCCGCGAAACCTGCTGATTGCAGAGCGCAACGCACAGGCCAGTATTGTGGAAGAACATGTTTCGTTGACCGACGGAGTTCTGTTCGCGAATGCTGTTACGGAACTCGTCGCAGCGGAAAATTCCGTGGTCGCTTATCACATGATCGAGCGAGAGAACCGGAAAGCGTTTCATGTTTCCACGCTGCGCATCCAGCAGGAGAGAGACGCGAACGTAAGCTCGCATTCTGTGTTGATCGGCGGCGCGCTGGTGCGTAACAACGTTCATCCTGTATTGGCCGGAGAGGGAGGGGAGTGCCTGATCAATGGACTCTTCCTCGGCGATGGCCAGCAGCATATGGACAACTACATGATGGTCGAGCACGCCAGCCCGCGATGCGCCAGCCATCAGTTTTATAACGGAATTCTCAGCGGGCATGCCCACGGTGTTTTTCACGGACGCATTCTTGTCCATAAAGATGCACAAAAAACGGACGCTAAGCAGACGAATCGCAACCTGCTGCTTTCCGATGACGCGCGTATAGATACCAAGCCGCAGTTGGAAATTTATGCCGACGACGTGAAGTGTACCCACGGCGCCACCATTGGCCAGATCGACGAGACTGCCTTGTTTTATCTGCGCTCCCGCGGCCTCGATGAGGTATCTGCGCGCGAGATGCTGCTGCTCGCATTCGCAGGGGAGTGCCTGGTGCGCATAAAGCCGGGCTCGGTGCGAACGCATGTAGAACGGATCGTTCATCAGGCCATGCCGAAAGTGAGGTCATCATTCGGCATGGAATCGCAGGCCGGCGTGGAGTCGCAGGCAGGAAAACGTTGGGAGGAAATCGGATGAGCATCGTCGCGAACGAACTTTGCAGTGACCGCACCGCGTCGGCATCTCTCGGTGTACGCCCGCTGGATGTTCAAAAGATTCGCGCGGACTTTCCTATCCTGAGCCGTCAGGTGCATGATCTGCCGCTTGTCTACCTGGACAATGCCGCTACCACGCAAAAACCCCAGGCGGTCATCGATGCAATCTCGCATTACTATGCCTTTAACAACGCGAATATCCACCGCGGAGTGCATCTGCTTTCGCAGTCCGCAACCGATGCGTACGAAGCCGCCCGCGAGACTGTACAACATTTTTTAAACGCGGAGGATTCGAGCGAAATCATATTTGTCCGCGGTGCCACCGAAGCGATTAATCTTGTCGCCCAGACCTATGGCCGTGAACATGTCGGTGCTGGAGACGAAGTTGTCATCACCGCGATGGAGCATCACTCGAACATTGTTCCCTGGCAGATGCTGTGCGAAGAAAAAGGCGCACGCCTCCGTATCGCGCCGATCAAAGATGACGGTGAACTGCTGCTCGACCAATTCGAAGGTCTGCTGAATTCAAAGACGAAGTTTGTTGCCATTGCCCACATTTCGAACGCGCTCGGAACGATCAATCCTGTTGCGCAGTTGGTGGCGATGGCCCACCGTCGGGGTATCCCGGTGCTGGTCGATGGTGCACAGGCCGTTCCCCACGCAAGCGTGGATGTGCGCGGACTCGACTGCGATTTTTACGCGTTCTCCGGCCACAAGGTTTACGGTCCTACCGGTGTCGGCGTGCTGTACGGCAAACGGAAATTCCTTGAAACCATGCCTCCGTATCAAGGCGGCGGCGATATGATCCGCTCGGTCACATTCGAAAAGACGCTCTACAACCAGCTGCCGTACAAGTTTGAGGCGGGAACGCCTAACATGGCTGGTGTCATTGGATTGGCGGCTGCCCTCGATTATGTTTCGGAAGTCGGCCTTGACGCCATTGCTGCTTACGAAAATGAGTTACTGGTCTACGGCACTGCGGCGTTGAACTCCGTGGCTGGACTTCGCCTAATTGGCACCGCGAAAGAGAAGGCCGGAGTGCTGTCGTTTGTAATGGACGAGATCCATCCGCACGATATCGGCACAGTGCTTGACCGGCAGGGAATTGCAATACGTACCGGCCACCATTGCGCCCAGCCACTAATGCAGCGTTTCGGCATCCCAGCCACGGCCCGCGCTTCTCTGGCTATGTACAACACCACGGGCGAACTCGACGCGCTGGTGGCTGGCATCCACAAACTGAAGGAGGTCTTCGCCTGATGTCTGAACTGGAAGATCTCTACCAGGAAGTTATTCTGGAGCACAGCAAGCACCCGCGAAATTTCCGTGTAATGGAAACAGCAAATCGCACGGCTGAAGGCTACAATCCACTTTGCGGCGACCATTACACAGTCTTTCTGAACGTAACGGGCGACGCAATTCAAGACATCTCTTTCCAAGGTTCTGGCTGCGCGATTTCCAAAGCCTCCGCATCCATGATGAGCCAGGCGTTGAAAAGTAAAACCACGGCGCAGGCGGAAGAACTCTTTGGCAAGTTTCATGGAGTCGTGACCGGCGCCCAAACTGGCGATGCGGAGGGCCTGGGCAAGCTGGCTGTCTTCGCCGGTGTTGCCAGTTTCCCTACGCGCATCAAATGCGCCACGCTCGCCTGGCATACACTACATGCCGCGCTTGAAGGGAAGCAAGTAGCTTCCACGGAATAGATTCCGCAGTGAAACAGCTTGCCCCGGTTAGGAGGGGAATATGGCGAACCAGATTATTCCGCTCACTCGCGACTGCCCGGCAACAGAAATCCCCGGCGGGACTCTTCATCTGTTGTCTGCGGGCACACCGGTGTATATCACGCAAAGCTTGGGAGGCAGCTACACAGTTTCGACCGGATACGGTCAACTCATGCGCATCGACGCCAGGGATGCGGACGCACTGGGAATGGAAAAACCGGAGATCGCCGAACCTGCAAAAGAATTCAGCGAAAAATTAGTTTGGGAGCAGCTAAGAACAGTTTTCGATCCCGAGATTCCAGTGAACATCGTCGACCTCGGCCTTGTATATACCTGCGTCGTGACTCCTCTGGAAGAAGGCCAGAAGATTGACATCACAATGTCGATGACGGCTCCCGGCTGTGGGATGGGCGATGTACTCAAAGCCGATATTGAACGTAAGCTGACCGGCTTGCCAGAAGTCAAAGAGATCAACGTAAAGATTGTTTTCGATCCGGCATGGAGCCCGAGCCTGATGTCGGAAGCCACCCGGCTGCAATTGGGACTGGATTAGCTGTGTTCTGGCAGTTGCCAACCTACTGCCGGCTGGATCAAGTCGAAGGTTATCAGGCCTGACCGACGCGCTCGCCCGCGCGCGTTACCATCTGAAGTGTTGAAAAATCCCAATCTCCAGGCTGATTTACAGGCACGACTGCTATCACGCGTGCTGAACCCGACTGTAGGATTATTCCATGCCGAATCGAGGGATTCATGATCGTGTTCGATGCAGCGCATAAGGCCGTTCACTATCCGCCAGACCGGCGGTTCCGAATCTGGATCAAGTCGTCGTTTATTGTTGCCGTCATTTGTCTCGCGCTTATTCCGCTGGCGCTGGCATGGGGTCAGGCCGCGATTTTTGGATTGCCGTATCTCGCTCCCGTTCCGGTATTCAGTGCGGCTACTTTTACCGGCGTGCATGGATTTCCGTGGTGGCTCCGCTGGGCACACTTCTTCAACTTCGTTTTTCTAATGATGCTGGTCCGCAGTGGCCTGTCCATTCTCATGGATCATCCCCGGCTCTATTTCAATAACGATTGCACGCCGGGCTCAGAATGGATTCGCTTCACACCCCTGCATGTACCCACAGACCGCATGTGGACGGCAAAAGACGATGCGCGTTACATCTCTCCGGCATTTGGTTTGCCAGGTTATCGGCATACAGTTGGGGTTGCGCGCTCGTGGCACTTCATCGATGTGTATGGCTTCATACTTACTGGCCTGATTTTTATTCCGCTGCTTTTTGTTTCAGACCAGTGGATCCGTCTTGTGCCAACCTCCTGGGCAATCCTGCCGCAGGCCTGGGCGACCTTCGTGCATTATGCGAATTTCCATTTTCCGCCCGAGCCCAACGGATTTTATGCCTATAACGCGCTTCAGCAGCTGGCGTATTTCCTTGTTGTCTATGTGTTCGCGCCGATAACGATTGTCGCAGGCGCTGCCATGTCGCCGGCGATGGTGAACCATTTTCCATGGTTTCCCCGGATATTTGGCGGTAGACAAGGTGCGCGCTCGATCCACTTCTTGATGATGCTCTGCTGGGTGGGGTTCCTGATCGTACATGTCGCCCTGGTGGCCTTGACTGGGTTTGAGCGGAATATGAATCACATCGTTCTCGGAACGGACAATCAGCGGCCACTGGGAATGATCGTTGGTTTCGTTGGTCTGGCGGTGGTGATTGGTTCGTGGATCGCGGCTCACTACATCTCCTGGAAATCGCCGCGCCTGCTACAACACCTACAGAAAGCCATTTCTTTACCAGTGCGCCTGGCCACGATCAATCGGCTCCATCCCAGGAACCGATATACAAAAGATCAAATCTCTCCACATTTCTGGCCAAACGGAAAAATGCCCGAACGTGACGACTGGAAACAACTGGCCGCAAACAATTTCCGCGATTTCAAACTGAAAGTTGGTGGTCTGGTGGAGAACCCGGTGGAGTTGTCGCTATCGGAAATCCAGGCGCTGGGGAAAGACGAGCACATCACCATGCATCATTGCATCCAGGGCTGGTCCGGAATTGCACAGTGGAACGGTGTGCCGATGAACGCGTTAATCGATCTGGTCAAACCAAAGCTCTCGGTGAAGACGGTTGCCTTCTTTTCCTTTGGCGAAGCACTGTACGGCGGCGTGTATTACGACACGCAGAGCCTGGAGAATGTGTTGAAGCCGGAGTGCCTGCTTGCGTCGGGAATGAATGGCGCGCCGCTCACAGTGGAGTACGGCGCACCGCTGCGGCTGAGGGTGGAGAACCAACTGGGATACAAAATGGTGAAATGGATTGAGCGGATTGAATTCATCGAATCGGAGAAGCTTCTGGGTAAAGGCGAGGGCGGATCCAATGAAGATGATGAATACTTCGACCTGCTGCCGAATATCTGATCCTCAATGTGAATTTCAAGCGCCACTCATCAGCCAATCCCCCAGATTCTTTATCGGCAGCCGCACGCCTAAATAAAATGACCCGAACAATGCGTAAAGCGCGCTTACCTCATCGAACCGCATTTCATAAATCAATTTTTTAAATACCAGCGGATCGTCGGCAAACAGATCGACTCCCCATTCCCAATCGTCCCATCCGATCGATCCGGTGATGATCTGCCGAACCTGCCCGGCGTATCGTCGTCCGATCATGCCATGCTCGTGCATCATCCGTTGGCGTTCTTCCATCGGCACTGTATACCAGTTCACCTGCTCGCCACGCCTGCGATCCATCGGATAGAAACATAGATATTTTGCGCTCGGAATCGAAGGATATAAGCGCGTCGCCATCGCCTCAGCCTGGCGCTTTAATACGTCTTCGACAGCCGTGTTCCAATCCGGACTGTGAGGTTCAAGCCCACTCGAAGAAAGCGTTGCATAAGTCTTCGCCGACGATTCGTACAACCCTAGCTCCACAACCGATAGATAGGAGTACTTCGATTCCAGAAAATCAGATAATTCCGTCTGCGCTAGTTGGAGTTCCACCCGATTCAGCGCCTCCACAGACTCGCGAAGATGAATCATCATCAGATCGCCTTTGTGCCCGACCTGTGAATAGAGCGCAGACTGGCAAGGTAAGCCTTCGCTTGCGTTGTGCTCCATCCCTTGAAGCACGCGTATCGTCTTCTGGACGATCGCTGCGCGCTCGGCAGTCGGAACTTTGCGCCATGCCTTCCAATCGAAACGGAACATCTGATGCAATACGCTTGAACCTTCAATTGTGAGCGGGACCGGTGGGGCTTCAGCCAATGGAAACTTCCTTTCTTGCGCGCATGAAAAACTTATGCAGACTATTCAATGATAGCTGGATGAAAAAATCCCAAAGAATTGTGGATCAGACTCCAGCACTATTTTCCGTCAGAAGATTCCAGATTGCCGGCTCGACAGGCAGGCCAAGAGCAAGGTTCTCCGCGCGAATGCGAAGCGTTTGCTCGCCAGGATAACGGACGGTGTCCTCGGGCGTGGCGGAGCGAGATGATTGCAAAAAGCCGATGATCTCATCAGCTTTCCGCTCGATCTGCTCCGCCGCACCAAACGCCGATACCTGGAATGCGCAGAACACTTGAGACAGGCCGGTCTCGAGCACGGGATCTTTTGAAATTTGGTAGGTCGCAGAGCCGCCCGAGAGCATGGCGGCGACCATATCCAACATCAAAGATAGACCCGACCCTTTCCAACAGCCGATGGGCAGCGCTCGCTGGGACGTCTCGATGGCTGCCGGATCCCGCGTCAGGTTTCCGTCGACGTCGAAGCCTCCGTTCACCGGTAGCTGGCCGTTGCATCGGCGATAACTTTCTAGCGCGCCATAGGAGAACTGCGACATCGCGATATCCAACACTACGTGTCCGGCGCGTCGGGGAACCGCAATCACCAGCGGATTGTTGCCAACTGTTGGATCGAGCCCGCCCCATGGCGGCAGGTTCGGCATCGTGTTTGTCCAGCACACACCGATCACACCCGCTTCCGCCGCCTGCCATCCGTAGCTGCCGCCGCGCATCCAGTGATTGGTATTGGCCAGTGCTACGACGCCTATTCCGTAAATCTTCGCCAATGCGATGGCCCGATCCATGCATTGATATGCATTGAGATTGCCAGGGCCTTGCCGGCCGGACCAGCGTTCGAGCGCACCGGCTGTGGCAATTGCCTCGGCCCGCATGCCGACCCGAACTCGTCCATTGCGGATGGTTTCCAGGAAACGCGGCAAACGGTTCAACCCGTGCGAGTACACGCCATCCCGTGTGGTTTCCGCGAACAGGCGGGCGCATAGCTCTGCATGCTCCGGTTCAAAGCCCAACCCGCGCAGCATGTGGTCTAGTCTCTCAAAGACTTCAATATAGGAAACTCTTAGCATGTCGATGAATTCACTATATCGTCATGCCGCGATGTGCTTCTATTTGTCTACAAATGTGGATGAGCGCAAGCCACTCACATCGCGCGATCCTAGGACGGAATCAATCATAGTTTATGTACAATCCGGTAATGCTCTTACCGAACCTGAGTGGCAGCTCGATGGCCGTCGCTTTTGTGACACTCCCGACCCATCAGCTGGCGCGGCTGGATGCCGTAGATGTTCTTGTGATCGCGATTTATTTTGCGATCGTAGTCTTCATCGGCGTGTATTTGAAAGGCTCTTCGAATACCAGCGAAGAATTCTTCATGGCTGGCCGGGAGATGACGGCATGGATCGCGGGATTAAGTTTTGTCTCTGCCAATCTCGGATCGCTGGAGTTGATGGGATGGGCTGGTTCAGCCTACCAGTACGGCATCCTGGCGACGCATTGGTACTGGATTGGCGCCATTCCGGCGATGCTTTTTCTTGGCATTGTGATGATGCCGTTCTATTACATTTCGAAAACGAATTCTGTCCCGGGATATTTAAACCTTCGTTACGGACCGGCCACACGCGCGCTCTCCGGCATTAGTTTCGCGATGATGACCATCCTGATGAGCGGCATCAATATGTATGCCATGGCGCTGGTGATGAAGGTCGTCCTCGGCTGGAATTTGAACTTCAGCATATGGGTCTCTTCTCTTACAGTCGCGGTGTATGTAGCGCTCGGCGGTCTGAAGTCCGCTATTTACAATGAAGTGCTGCAGTTTCTTCTCATCTGGGCAGGAGCGTTGCTGGTTCCAATTCTCGGCCTGGTTGAAGTCGGGGGATGGAGCAACCTGCAACGGCAGATCACTCACAATCTAGGTGGAACGGGTTACGTCCACCTCTGGAGCACGCTCGGCCACTACAGCACGAATCCCATGGGCGTGAATTGGTTCGGCATTGTCTTTGGGCTGGGCTTCGTAGTTGCTTTCGGCTACTGGACCACGGATTTTCTTGTGGTGCAGCGGGTCCTTTCGGCGAATAGCCTTCGCTCAGCTCGCATGGCTCCGGTCATTGGCGCAGCTTTTAAGATGGCCGTGCCGTTCATCGTCATTCTTCCCGGACTGCTGGCGCTTTCGGTTCTCCCCTTTCATTTAGTAGGCCAGGACGTCGCAATCGCTACCGGACAACACAGTTATAACGAAGTGCTTCCGCTGATGCTGGTGCGCTACTGCGGTCCAGGTCTGCTCGGGCTGGGTGTTACGGCGCTGATCGCGGGTTTCATGTCCGGAATGGCTGGCAACGTCAGCGCTTTTTCCACGGTCTGGACCTATGATCTCTACGGCGCATTCCTGAACAAGAACGCAAGCGATAAACATTATGTATCGATGGGCCGGTGGAGCACGCTGATCGGCGTACTAATCTCTGTCGGCACGGCTTACCTGGTGCAACATGCCGCCAGCATCATGGATTATGTGCAGGCGCTGTTCAGCTTCTTCATCGCGCCATTATTCGGGACAGTAATTCTTGGCATGTTGTGGAAGCGCGCCACGGCAGCCGGCGGATTCTGGGGATTGCTTGCCGGCACATGCACCTCTGTCAGCCTATGGGAATGGGTCGAGCACGATCCTTCCGCGTTGCGCTACGTCGCAATGTCTCCGGACGCCAAGGCCATGGCACAGGACATATACCGCGCCATGTGGTCCTGGCTGGTTTGCATCGTGGTCACGATCATTGTGAGTTATATGACCAAGCCCAAGCCAGTCGCAGAACTTGAAGGCCTCGTGTACGGTGTCTCGCAAATTCCGGAAGAACACGATGAACATTGGTATCAAAAACCCATCGTGTGGGCCGGAGCGGTCACAGTGGTTTTTATAATCTTGAACGTGATTTTCTGGTAGAGGAGGGAAGCGATGCGGGAGACAATTTCCATCTGGTGGTTCGCGGGCTTGCTGCTGCTGTGCTACGGCATCGTTATTTTTGCGACCGGTATGTATGAGTTGAGTTATCCGCTTCTCCGTCCGCCGGTGTTGAGCAACCTGCATGCCCCGATTTGGTGGGGCGCTTTGCTGGCGATGGTCGGCATAGGATATTTGATTAAGTTTCATCCGCGAAAGTCCGGCACGCGCCCAGTTGGGGAATAAAAATATCTTCAATAGAACCCTCAACAGCTAGAAGAGTTAATTTGATTCCGACGAGAACAGCGCAGCTCGATTCTTGCGCTCAGCTGAAGCGGATTTCGTGGAGGTCTCTGTATCGCCCTCGTTTGTCTCAGCACCGGCACGATAAACCGGTCACGGACCGCGCAACGCGGCACGGTAATCCGATTCATGCATCGACGGTTTACGCGAGTGGCAACGTAAAGGAAAAAACAGATCCCGTGCCAAGCTGGCTCGTTACGTCGACCTTCCCGCCTTGGGCCTCTACGATAGCTCTTACAATAGCGAGTCCCATGCCAGTTCCTTGTACGCGATAGCGTTGACTCTGTCCGCGATAAAATTTGTCAAATATCATGGATTTTTCCAGGTCGTCGATACCAGTTCCCCGATCGGCAACGCTGGTCACCAGGAAAGGACCCTGCACTTCGGCACTGACGAATATTGGCTTTCCTTCTTCCGAATACTTGGCTGCATTCTCCAGCAAATGGTGAAGGACCTTACGGATCCAGTTGACATCCATGCGCACCGAAGGCATCGCAGGCGGGAGGCGTACTTCCACCGGATGACCTTCAAGCAAAGAATTACATTCAGCGATGGCCTCTTCGATGGCATTTTTGATTTGCTCAGGTTCAAGATGCAACTGTACTTGCTGCGCATCCAGTTGGGCCATTTCCACCGCCTGGCCAATTAAGTGGTTTAATCGCGCGCTCTCTTCTTCAATCACGGCCAACATTTCTTCCCGCGACGCCGGGTCCTGGATCATTCCCGATCTCAGGCTTGTTATTGATGCGGTGATGGCGGTCAACGGAGTACGCAATTCATGAGTGACAGAATCAAGAAGCGCGGACCTTAGCCGCTCACTTTCTCGCGCAGCTTCTGTACGAGTCAGACGCTCTGCCGTCATGCTTCGCTCGACCGCGATTGCAATCAGACTGCCCACCGCGTCGATCGTCTCTCGTGAAGGAGGATTGCCTGCAATTCCGATTGCCCCTATAGAGCGAAGCCCCAGCAGCAGGGGAGCGATACAAGTGTCCTTTGTCGGATCACAGCGTACTTCCGCTCGATCTGCTATTTCACGCAAATCTTCCTTTGTGATGCTTTTTACATCGGATGGCGATCGATAGGCCCGATCGCTATCGCTGAGGTAGATGGCCACTGCCTCATTGTGAAATGTAGAGCAAATATGGCCAGGGAGGCTGTTCAAGAGGTCGGACAGCCGATCCGAGGTGAGAATCTGCTGACTAAAATCATAAAGTCGTTCGACCTCGCGTCTTCGCCGGTCTGCTTCCTGGGCCTCGCGCCGCACGCGTTCCGTGAGATGACTCGCCAGGAAACCAGCGATCAGAAATGCCAGCAGCGCCACCCAGTTCTGCGTATCTGCAATCGTCAATTGCTCAACGGGAGGAAGGAAGAAAAAATTGAAAGCCAGCGCCGCCAGAATCGACATGAATACGGAGTAGCGGAGTCCGAGGCGGTTGGCGACAAAAAGAATTCCTAGCAGGAATGTGAGAGCGACAGTGGTTGGGTTAACATGTAACAGCTTGAAGTAGACGAAAACAATGCACCCAGTCAGACCTGTGACGAATGCATATCGAAAGAGTTGCAACAACCAGCGCCGGTTCACGCCGCTATTGTAGAGCATATGCCTCCCAAAGCGAACAATTCGTCTTCTCCCCAAAAGACACCAGAGGAGTGGCTTGAGAAGGTAGAGCCAACCAAACGGAAAGGACTATTCAAGGTATTTCTGGGATACGCTCCCGGCGTCGGCAAGACCTACAACATGCTGAGCGAGGCCATCCGCCGTCACGAACGCGGTGAAGACGTTGTCATCGGAATCGTCGAGACCCACGGTCGCATTCGGACGGCAGAGTTGGCAGCAAAGCTGGAGACAATACCACGATGTCGCGCAGAATTCCGGGGCACCTTGTTTGAAGAGATGGACGTTGAGGCGATTATCGCCCGCAGGCCCCAAGTCGTTTTAGTCGACGAGTTGGCGCACACGAATATTGAGGGCAGCAAACATCGAAAACGTTATGAAGATGTGCTCGACATCCTCGAAGCGAACATCGATGTATTGTCCACCATCAATATCCAGCATATTGAGAGCGTTACGCCTACTGTGCAGAGTCTCACTGCAATCACGGTGCGAGAAACCGTGCCGGACTGGATTTTGCAGAGGGCCGATGAAATCGTAATGGCCGATCTGACGCCGGAAGCGCTCCACGAGCGGATGCGCAGGGGCGACATTTATCCGTCAGATCGAGCGGAACGAGCACTCGTCAATTTTTTTCGACGGGGGAATTTAATTGCGCTGAGAGAGATGGCGCTACAACATGTCACTCGCGCAGTCGACCGCACCCTGGACGATTATGTCCGTAGAAAAAAGCTCAGTGATCACTGGACGGTGCACGAACGTCTGGTTGTTTGCATCAGCTCAAACCCCCTGTCTCAGCAACTCATCGCTCGCGGAGCACGGATGGTCGAGCGCATCGGAGGCGATTTTTACGTCGTACATATTGATACGGGCCGGAATCGGCCTGAACAGGAAGAGCGCAGTTTGGCAAACAACAAGCGCTTCGCCGAGAACCTGAATGCGGAAGTTGTGGAGCTGAAAGGGAAAAGTGTGCCCACGGCGGTGGCTGAATTCGTCCGAGAAAAGCGGGCAACCCAGGTGATCTTTGGCCGATCGGCCGTCCGAGGCATACGCAAGTATCTATACTATTGGCAAATCCAACGCTTTCTCCAAAAAGCTCCCTTCGTCGACGTTCACATCATTACGCAAGAATGAGGAATCCGGATGCAGGAGAATGCACATTACAAGATATTGGTTGTCGACGATGAACCGCAGATCACGCGCGTGCTGCGTTCGGCCCTTGCGTCCCGCGGATATGAAGTACAGATTGCCCATGACGGCATCTCGGCACTGGAGAAAATGGCAGCGTGGCCCCCGGACATGGTGATTACAGATTTAGCCATGCCCGGCATGGATGGCATAGCCTTGTGTGCCGAAGTACGAGCACATTCCGATATACCGATCCTCGTGCTTTCAGTGCGAGACCAGGAAGGACCGAAAGTGGAGGCACTGGACGCCGGAGCTGACGATTATGTAACCAAGCCGTTCAGTATCCAGGAACTCCTCGCGCGCGTCCGGGCCCACATGCGAAGGCAGCGCTCAATTTCCATTGAGCCGGATAGTGCCCCCATTAAAGCTGGAGATTTCTATATCGATAGCGAGAAGCACAGAGTGGAAGTTAGCGGACAGGAGATTAAATTGTCCCCCAAAGAATTCGACCTCCTTGTCTATCTGGCCCAGCGCCCTGAACGCGTGCTCACGCATCGGATGCTTCTCACCGCGATGTGGGGACCTCACGCTGTAGAGCAGCCAGAATCCTTACGTGTACTGGTGGCGCAGCTCCGTAAGAAAATCGAACCTGAATCGGAGCCGAAATATATCATCAATGAACCGTGGGTGGGTTACCGCTTCCAGCCAGGTCCGCTCCTGAGCCCGCTCTTATGAACTTCTTACTACTTTCATATGAACTTTTTACTACTTTTATACGGACTTTTTATACCAATCTGAGTGAACTAGAGAAGGTCGAACTGTGGCGACCTTCTTATGTTCGCACTTAGTGTCCTTAGCGCTAGTACGTTTCTCGCGATTCTGTTCCTGGTCTATTGCTTCCTCGGGTTCAGTCGAGCGTCTGGCAAACGCAGACGTGCCTCCTCGCTTCTCTCGAAATATCATTCACCCGTCACTCAGCTTCTAGATTCCGATCGAGACAACGGCGATCCAAAATGGTTTTATGACAGGACCAGAATAACAAAGGCCCTTGTTGCCGGCCTTAGCCTAGCGATGCCGACAACCCTGGCGGCACAAACCAGCCCGGTGAGCAACACGGCGACACCCGCACCGCTTGCCGCGCCGGCAATGGTGGGACCTCTCATCGCGGCCTCCCCCAGAACGTTCGATGCAGGACTGCTCGGAAAACTGGACGTCACCGGGACCCTCACCGGTTTCGGTACTCTAGAGGACCATTCCAGCCAGGGCGGTAGAGCGGCGCGAGCGGACATCAGCAACGCACAGGTATTCATTCAGAGGACCAGCGGTTTCGTGCAGTATTATTTTCAGGCGGGCGCCTACAACATTCCAGCGCTAGGCACGCCATCCATCTCGACCCGCAATACGATCAGCGACTTCTTCGGTCCGCTTCCCCAGGCCTACTTAAAGCTCGCCCCGAAAAGCAGTTTCTCGTTTCTCATCTGCAAATTGCCGACACTAATCGGTGCAGAGAACACGTTTACTTTTGAAAACCTGAACATTGAGAGAGGGCTCCTATGGAACCAGGAGAATTCTGTCAATCGTGGAATGCAAGTGAACTATAACAGGGGCAAATTCGCCGGTTCATTATCCTGGAACGACGGCTATTATTCCAATCGTTACAACTGGCTTACTGGCGCGTTGACATACACGGCGAACTCAGCTAATAACGTGGAATTCGTCGCTGGTGGAAACCTCGGACAAACGGGTTATTCAAACGCCGCCACGCCTCTATATCAAAACAACGGCAGCATCTACGATCTGATCTATACCCACACAGCTAAGCGGTGGATGATCGAACCATATCTCCAATATACCTATGTGCCCCAGAGCGCACGCGTTGCCGTCGGCCACGCAACCTCTACATTCGGCGCGTCGGTGCTAGGAAATTACACTTTGACTTCTCTCGTCTCATTGACTGGAAGAGCCGAATACCTCGCCAGCAGCGGCAACATTAGGAATGGCGTGGTTAACCTGTTGTATGGCCCGGGAAGCGATGCATGGTCTCTTACACTGACACCCACATATCAAAACAAGGCATTTTTTGCGCGGGGTGAGTTCTCTTTCATTCAAGCTATCAATTCCACATCGGGAGATGCTTTTGGCGCAAACGGCAGAAACTCCACGCAGGCGCGAGGCGGAATCGAAACCGGCTTTATGTTCTGACAAACAGCGGAGGAGAAAACAATGTGGGATATCGGTTTAATTCTGGCAACAGTCGTGTTCTTCGTAATTGCGATTGTTTACACGTATGCGTGCGAACGGCTGAGGTAAGGCTATGACGATCGAAACAACCCTGATGCTTGCTGTCTCCGTATTTTTGCTTGTGTATCTGATATTTGCGCTTTTGCGCCCGGAGAAATTCTGATGACATTGAATGGATGGTTACAGATTTTGGTTTTCTTCGGCATCATCCTGGTGATCACGAAACCTCTCGGGGTTTACATGGCGCGGGTATTTGAGAAGGAACGGACTTTCGCAGACCGAATCATCGACCCGATTGAACACTTGCTATACCGTCTCACCGGCGTAAACGAATCCCATGAAATGCGATGGACCGAGTATTCGATTGCGGCGCTGCTATTCAGTGGCGTGACCATGCTGCTGACCTATGGCCTGGAGCGCCTCCAATTCTATTTTCCGTGGAACCCACAGCATCTGAGCGCCGTAGCGCCGGATCTCGCCTTCAATACTGCCGCTTCGTTTACGACAAACACGAACTGGCAGTCCTATACCCCGGAATCCACGATGAGTTACCTCACCCAAATGGCTGGTCTGGCAACGCACAATTTCTGGTCAGCGGCTGTGGGGATGGCGTTGGCGATAGCACTGATTCGCGGCATTGTAAGAAAAGAGAGCAACACGCTTGGAAATTTCTGGGTCGATATGACACGGGGAATCACACGGATACTGTTTCCAGCTTGCATTGTGTTCGGGTTAGTTCTCGTTTCTCAAGGGGTCATTCAAAACTTCAAACCGTATACCACCGCAAAGGTGCTTGAGCCGCAGAAAGTTACGATGACTGCCAGCAACGGCAAACAAACTACCCAGACAATTACAGATCAATCCATTGCTCAGGGTCCGGTGGCTTCGCAGGAAGCGATCAAAGAGTTCGGCACAAACGGCGGCGGCTTCTTCAATGCGAATAGCGCCCATCCCTTTGAGAATCCGACGCCTTTATCGAACCTTATCGAGATACTTTTAATCTTTGCTATACCAGCTGGGTTTACGGCAACGCTTGGCCGCATGACCAAGTCTCCGAAACACGGCTGGGCAGTTTTCGCCGCCATGTCGATCCTGTTCTTTGCGGGTGTCACAGTCGCTTACTGGGCTGAGTCGCAGCCGAATCCTTTGCTGCATGGAGTGAACCAGCACGCTACCGCCACGCAAACAGGCGGCAATATGGAGGGGAAAGAAGTCCGCTTCGGCATTCCGAACTCCGCCCTATTTGCCACCGTGACCACGGACACTAGCTGCGGCGCCGTGAATTCCATGCACGATTCGTTTATGCCTCTTGGCGGAATGGTGCCGCTTACCAACCTTATGCTGAGCGAAGTTGCGTTTGGCGGAGTCGGCGCGGGAATGTACGGAATGCTGATCATGATCGTGCTGACGGTATTCATCGCCGGCTTGATGGTCGGACGAACGCCGGAATACCTGGGCAAGAAGATTGAGTCGTATGACGTCAAGATGGCAATGCTGTATGTATTGATATTTCCATTATCGATTCTCGTCTTTGCCGGCATTGCTGCTCTATTGCCTTCTGCGTTGAGCAGTTTGAACAATGCAGGCCCGCATGGGCTTACAGAGATGATTTACGCCTACTCCTCCGGCACGGCAAACAATGGTTCCGCATTCGCTGGACTCAATGCCAACACACATTTTTACAACCTGACGATTGGGGTGGCCATGTTGGTAGGCCGCTTCTTCATGATTGTGCCCATGCTCGCTCTGGCTGGCAATCTGGTCACCAAGAAGTTCGTGCCGCCTTCCTTGGGAACATTCCCGGTGACGACACCACTCTTCACGATTTTGCTTATCGGTGTGATTCTCATCGTCGGCGCGTTGACCTTCTTTCCTGTTCTTAGCCTCGGCCCCATTCTCGAGCACTTCTTACTTCACGCTGGAAAGGTGTTTTAAGGAATTCTTATGGCTACTTCACCAATCGTCCAAGATACGAAGATTCTTCAGACCGCAAGTGGCCGTCCCGGTAAGAAGCGACCTCTCTGGGATACCAGAATCGTGCGCCAGGCGATTCTGGATGCATTCAGAAAGCTCAATCCGCGCACAATGATGCGCAATCCTGTCATGTTCGTGGTTGAGGTCGGGAGTGTGATCACGACGCTCCTGCTCTTTCGCGATATTAGCGCGCATAGCAGCTCCTTTAACTTTGATCTGCAAATCACCTTATGGCTCTGGTTCACGGTCCTTTTTGCGAACTTCGCCGAGGCCATGGCTGAAGGTCGAGGCAAGGCACAGGCCGACACTTTACGCAAAGCCAAGTCTGAGACGACGGCGCATCGCCTCCTCGATAGCGGAAAGAGCGAAGATGTGCCAAGTTCTCAATTGCATACCGGCGATATTGTGGTGGTCATCGCGGGAGAACTGATCCCAGGGGACGGCGACGTCATCGATGGCGTAGCTTCGGTCGATGAGTCGGCAATCACCGGGGAATCGGCGCCGGTGATCCGCGAATCGGGAGGAGACCGGTCCGCTGTTACCGGAGGGACAAAAGTTTTGTCGGACCATCTGAAGATCAAGATCACCTCCAATCCCGGTGAGACATTTCTGGACAGAATGATTGCGCTCGTAGAAGGCGCAGAGCGGCAGAAGACGCCGAATGAAATCGCGCTCAATATTCTGCTGGCTGGACTGACAATCATATTTCTGCTGGCCGTTGTCACCCTGCAACCTTTCGCGATCTACTCCACTGCACCGCAAACTGTATTCGTGCTGGTTTCGTTGCTAGTGTGTCTGATCCCAACCACCATTGGCGGCCTGCTTTCCGCAATTGGCATTGCCGGTATGGATCGCCTGGTGCAACACAACGTGCTTGCCATGAGCGGACGCGCGGTAGAAGCCGCCGGAGATGTGGATACTCTTCTCTTGGACAAAACTGGAACGATCACCCTTGGCAATCGCCAGGCCACAGAGTTTGTTGCTGCTCCGGGTATCAGCAATGATCAACTGGCCGATGCGGCTCAACTCTCTTCGCTTCCGGATGAAACGCCCGAGGGCCGGTCGATTGTTGTGCTGGCCAAGGAGCGCTATGGACTGCGCGGCAGGGAACTGGAAGAACTGAATGCCGAATTCGTTCCCTTCAGTGCGATCACGCGCATGTCGGGCGTGAACCTCGGAGGAAGCATGATCCGCAAAGGCGCAGCGGATGCCATTGCACATTTTGTTGAGGAGCGCGGCGGCAGCCTTCCGAAAGAAGTCCGTGATTCAGTCGATACGATTGCACGCCTGGGTGGAACTCCACTCGTTGTTGCCCAGAATAATCGGGCTCTGGGCGTTATTTACTTGAAAGACATTGTGAAGGGAGGCATGCGAGAGCGGTTTGCGCAGCTGCGGGCGATGGGTATTCGCACCATCATGATCACCGGCGACAACCCTCTTACCGCCGCAGCCATTGCACGAGAAGCAGGCGTTGATGATTTCCTCGCGGAAGCCAAGCCGAAAGACAAGATGGACCTGATCAAACGCGAACAGGCACAAGGAAAGCTTGTTGCCATGACGGGAGATGGCACGAACGATGCTCCCGCCCTTGCGCAAGCCGATGTCGGGGTAGCCATGAATACAGGGACGCAGGCTGCGAAAGAAGCCGGCAATATGGTCGACCTCGATTCCAATCCTACAAAACTGATTGAGATCGTGGAGATTGGCAAACAGTTGCTGATAACCAGAGGCGCTTTGACCACCTTCTCGATCGCGAACGATGTAGCCAAATATTTCGCAATCATTCCAGCCATGTTCGCGGGAGCCTTTCCAGTACTGAACGCTTTGAACATCATGCATCTCGAAACGCCGCAGTCAGCCATTTTATCGGCGGTGATTTTCAATGCCTTAATGATTATCGCTTTGGTACCTTTGGCATTGCGCGGAGTGAACTATCGAGCCGTTGGAGCGACAGCTCTGCTACAGCGGAATTTATGGATTTATGGTGTAGGCGGCATCATTGTGCCCTTTATCGGTATCAAGATCATCGACGTGATTATCACTGCAATCCACCTGGTTTAGGAGTCAATGCCATGCGCAAGAATCTCATCACTTCCTTTCTCTACACAATTTTCACCGGACTTCTGCTGGGGATTCTTTACCCGCTGCTGATGACCGGTCTCGCGCAAGCCTTCTTCCACAAACAAGCGAATGGACTATTGATCACAAAGAATGGCGTGGTCATAGGTTCGCGGAGCATCGGCCAGGCGTTTACCGGCGCGGATTATTTTCATAGCCGCCCCTCGGCCGCCGGCACGTATGGATACGATCCCACCGCCTCTAGCGGATCAAATTACGGCCCGACAAATAAGAAGTATGTTGATCGGGTTGCAGGCGATGTCGCGGCGCTGCAAACCGGAAAGCCGGGTGTGAACGTACCCATCGATCTGGTAACAACATCCGGCTCCGGCCTCGATCCCGACATTACACCGGCAGCGGCGGTCTTCCAGGTTCCGCGAGTAGCAAAGGCACGCGGTCTTTCAGAGGAAAAGGTCAAGGAATTAGTGGCAAAACACACGCAATCGCGGCAATTTGGTTTTTTGGGTGAGCCGCGTGTAAATGTTCTCGAACTCAACTTAGATTTGGATAGCACGGCTCCTTCGATTACACCGAAGTGAAACACGTACTCAGGCGTTGTTCGTGGTCAACTTCTTTGCAGCCACGAATATAGCCCAAAGAACTTTTCCCGCCTCACACTTTGTTGAGTGTCGCAATACCGTGGACGCCGCCTCGTGCAATGCTGCTGCAATCTTTAAGCGGCGTTCTCTTGAGTTCAGTGTCTCGGCGGTAAGCCGCTCTATCATTCCTGGTGATGGAGTAGCCAGCACGACTTTTGGTATGAGACGAGCATCCGAAGGTGAAATTTTGTCTTAGCTGCCGATATCAGGCGCTTAAATTCTTCATCCGTCTGATAGACTTGTTTCTGTCGTTGCTTAGGAACTATGGTGTCCACCTGGTGTCCAAAGAGGGACGAAATTCGGTTCAAAGCGGCGAAATGGTAGAACAGAGCGAAACAGCGAAAGCTTCGAACTCTCTGATCTATGTGACATAACTCAAGGGCACAAATATACTTGACACACCATGCATTCTTCATTAGCATGGGGAAGTCATGAAACAGAGTAAAGCATTCCCGAAACATCTCCTGCAAGCGACTCGATACTTCGCCGATCCAGACGTGTGTGTGGAGTTTGTTGCGGCGATGCGTTGGCCGCAAGGTGTGACTTGTCCGCACTGCGACGGCAAGAAAGTCTCTTACCTCACTTCACGCCGTATCTGGAAGTGCATGGCGAAAGAATGCCATAAGCAATTCAGCGTGAAGACTGGCAGCGTCTTTGAAGATTCGGCAATCCCGCTGGATAAGTGGCTCACTGCCGTCTGGCTGGTCGTCAACTGCAAGAACGGCATTAGCAGCTACGAGATTATGCGACACCTTGGCATCACCCAAAAATCCGCGTGGTTCATGCTGCATCGCATTCGCCTTGCGCTTAGGGATGGCAACTGGAGCAAGATGGGAGGGCAAGACGGCGGCCCGGTGGAAGTGGATGAGTGCTTCATCGGCGGCGACCCGATGAAGATGCACAGGAGCAAACGGCTCGGCATGGGAATTAAGGGCAGCAAGAAAATTCCTGTCATGGGAATGCTAGATCGTGACACCCGCAAGGTTCGCGCTACCCTCGTTCCCAATGTCAAGCGCGAAGTCCTGCAATCGGAAATCCTCAACGCTATCGAAAAAGGATCAACCGTCTATACCGATGGATGGGTAGGCTACGATCAACTGAAAAAATTGGAATATATCCACGAAACCGTTACCCACCTCCAAGAATATGTGAGGGGCCAGGTTCATACTCAGGGAATCGAGAATTTCTGGAGTCTGCTCAAGCGGGGATTGAAAGGCACCTACGTTGCCGTCGAACCATTTCACCTTGACCGCTATCTCGATGAGCAGGTGTTTCGCTATAACAACCGCGCAACCAAAGATAACCCGTTGGACGATTCAGACCGATTCATGCTGGCAGTGTCGCAGATCGCAGGTAAGAGACTTACATACGCGGAACTAACAGGGAAAGTAGAAAGACAGGACGCCCTCTAACGTGCCTTGGAAGAAGAGGCAGGGACGCGGAAAACGGAGCGGGAACCAGAGCCTTTAGGTTTTCGCTTTTCCTCTTCGATACGTCTTTGCACCTCCACCTTGGAAACTTTCACGATGTCCCGCATGGCGTTCGTGAAGCGGGTGAATTCGGGATTGTCAGGTAAAGTTTTCATTCAGAATTTTTCTCTAAAGAATAAGTCCCAGCCTGCGAAGAAATCGGGCCGATCTGCTATACTCCACGCATGTCTTTTCAAGGATTTGCGTGAGAAGGGGCATAGCCTGACCCATAGATAGTCCGACGACGGGCATTCAGGCCATAACTTCAAAAAGAGCAGGTCCCCTCAGTGCCTATCAGTAAAAAGGGAACCAGACTCGGTGTTCGGACGAAAACCTAAAACACAACCGCCCCGGTCGCAGTTAACGCTGTGATCGGGGCCTTCTTTCGGAGCAACTCGCCCTTCTTGAGTGAGTCTATCAGAAATTGCATCAATTGAGGCATCTGCATCAATTGTTATGCTTGCTCCATTCCTCGTAATGCCTGCGATAGAAATATGGCCCATCGGCTCGCTACCATCCTACTGCGGTTCTCCGAGAAATAAAACAACGCAAGACTACTATAACATACTTATTATCAATAGGTTACATCCTTTACTTTCAAGGACTTATGGTGTTTGTAGTATGTAGTTGCCGTTCCTTCATGGATCGACATATCCATCCCAGCGTGGCCTTCCATTCGGCCCTGCAATCCCTTGTCGGCCTGTTGGCGCGCGGCATCTACGATCTTCGAAGTCAGAAACACGTTGAAAAGCAACACAAGAATGACGATCATCAACGGGCCACCAGTGAACTCTGCCAGTGTGAACTGCCATCCCATCAAGACAGCCAGCAGAATACCTAGTTCGAGGACCAGATTCGTAGACGCAAATTGAAAGGCCATCGCCGCCGTAAAGTTTGCTCCTTTGCGGAACATCGACCTTGCCAGGGCGACAGCGGCATACGAACAGGACGAGGAAGCCGCCCCGAGGCCGCACGCGAGTGCAATCGTCTTCGGAGAATCGTCGGGTAGCAGGCGGCTCATTTCTTCTTTGGAGACGACGGCCTGGATAACAGCCGAAAACCAAAAGCCCAAGATGAGTGCCCACAGAATTTCCCAGCCCATGGTGAAGGACATTAGCAGTGCATGTCCGATTGCCGTCAGCATAAAGACTTCATGGTTTGCCTTCAGTAGATGCCGGATTATGAGTGGAATCGGTGTTGGTGGAAGTGCCTGCTTCTACCTTCCACTGTTCAGAGATCGAAGGCGGCAGCTTATCCATGTGACTTAGGAAAGTTGTTACCTGCCATATTTGTTGGATGCTGAGGAACTGTTTCCATGCCGGCATTCCGCTAAGGCGTATGCCATGCTGAATAATGTAGTAGTTCTGGTTCTCCGGCATGTCCGGTGCGTCCTCAATGAATTGGGGCGCACGAGGATAAAGCGCATCCGCAAACATCCCGTGTGGGCGATCAATGTCGCCATGACAACTCGAACAATTTTCCTGATAAAGTTTCATCCCGGCGGTGAGACTGGCATCCGTGGGTGAAATGGGATTCTGTACCTTTGGAGCGCGTCGGCCTACGGAGGCATCGAGCGAAGGCATGGCGACCGTATTTTCGAGCGAATTGATGGGTATGTCCGCGCGTGGATTGACAAATCCAAAGCGTACATAGCAGAAGCCCATCAATAAAACGACGATGATGCCGATAACGAATCCAAGCCCTAATTTGCGCATGATGATTCTCCTTCAAGTAAGTGCGAACAAAAACAATCAGTCCGTGACACTTGTCGCGCCTAAGCGTGATGGACGAGGCACTGCCGGATGGTTTAGTACCAGAGCCTGAGTCCAAATACAAAACGAGGATCGCTGGTAGTTTCACCCGTCCGCCGCGAGTAGCTGGCTGTATTGCCATACTTTCCGTTGTAGGCAAATCCGATGTAAGGCGCGAATTTGCGGCTGATCTCATAGCGCAAACGCACACCTGTATCAGTATGGGAGAAACCTGATCCGATCCGGCGTCCGGGATCATCCTTACTGTAGAAGTTCAACTCCGCTTCCGGCTGCACGATCCATCGCTGCGTAATGAGTAAATCGTAAGATCCGGTCACGCGACCGGCAATGTGTCCGCCATCGCTGATGTAAAGAGTTGGAGCGAATTGGAAATAATACGGCGCAAGGCCCTCGATGCCTATGGCCGCCCAGGCACGGCGTGTACTTGAATCCAAGTCCGCGCGTATACCCACTTGGCCGTCAAAATATCGCAGATGAGGAATCGGTCGGTCATAGAGCGCTTCCTGGTCGCCGTCGCTGACTGTACTGTTATCGCTGAATCCTTCCGACTTGAGCCAGAGCCGGTTCATGTCGGTGCCAATCCATCCTTCTCCGTCCCATCGCAGCTCGTTATCGGGGCCATTCGTGCGGCCCTCAAGCTGATCGAGCAGCACATGATAGAAGACCTGATTGTCCATGACCGGCGGCTCCATCGATGGGATTGTGGCAGTCATCTTGCTGGACGTTGGGGGGACGGATGCCTGCGCTTTCGCTACTGGTGCATAGAAAGTCAGCAGCAGCCTGGCAGCGACCACGGCGGCAAGACTGAGAGCGCGCTTCGTAGAGATTACGCAGCCATGGAATTTCATCTGGCCGCTCATGAGACCACCACGGTGCGGAACATGCCAGCCTCCATGTGATAGACCAGATGACAGTGATAGGCCCAGTGGCCGGGCGTGTCCGCGCTTACAAGGTAGCTGACGCGCTCGGAGGGCTTCACGTTAATGGTCTGTTTGTAAGGATTGAATGCTCCGTGACCATTTTCCAATTCACTCCATAAACCATGTAGATGGATTGGGTGGTCCATCATGGTGTCGTTGATGAGGACAATTCGGACCCGCTCGCCAAGTTTCAGAGCAATGGGTTCGGCGCTGGAGAATTTCTGGCCGTCGAAGCCCCAGATAAAACGCTCCATACTGCCGGTCAGATGCAGTTCGATTTCACGAGTCGGCGGCCTGCCATCGACGCCGCGATAACGGGCGCGCAGGTCGGCATAGGTCAGCACTCGCCGCCCATTGTTTTTCAGTCCAGCTCCCGGATCGTTCAGACGCTCGCTGACCTGCATGGCGACGTTATCAACCTGCGGGCCGGGGTACAGATGCACCAGGTTGGAAGGCTTGAGTTGCTCCTTGGCATTTTTCATCGTCATTGCGGACATCGTGACAATCGGCATGGTGTTCGGCCCCGGCTGCGGAAAGGGTATTGTGCCGGTGTTGTTGCCCCTCTCCATTCCGGGCATGTTTTCCATGTGGTGCATGGCTGTGTTGGAGCCTGCCGCCATGCCTGTCATGGCCTGACGGTCCATCTTCATTCCGGCCATCTCTTGCTTGTCTGCGGCATCTTTGCCAGATACGGGCATGTCTTTTTTCGTCATCCCGTTGATACCCGCCATGCCCCCCATCTTCATGCCCTTCATGTTGCCCATGCCCATATCCATTATCGTGCGCATCGGAACCGGTTCCATCGGAGGTACTGGGGCCGTCATCCCCATCCTTGGGGCGAGCGTGCCGCGCGCATAGCCGCTGCGGTCCTCCGCTTGCACGAAGATGGTGTAGGCGGCATTGTCCTCGGGTTGCACGATCACGTCGTAAGTCTCGGCGGTGGCGATGCGAAATTCATCGACCTCGACCGGCTCCACCTCGTTGCCGTCTGCTTGCACCACGGTCATTTTCAAACCGGGGATGCGGACGTCGAAAATACTCATCGAGGAGCCATTGATGAAACGGAGGCGGATTCGTTCTCCGCGTCGAAACAGCCCGGTCCAATTGGCATTCGGGGAGTTGCCATTCATTAGATACGTGTAGGTTGCGCCCGACACGTCGAGAATGTCGGTCGGGCTCATGTTCATCTTCGCCCACATGAGACGCTTGGAAGTAGTGGAGCCGAGACCCTTCTTCTTCGCTGCCGAAATGAAGTTGGGTAATGTGAGCCGATGGTGATTGTAATAATCGCTCTGTTCTTTCAAGTTGCTGAAGAGTGTTTCCGGATTGGTGTCGGTCCAGTCGGAAAGAAAGATCACATGCTCCCGGTCTGACTGAATCGGGTCCTCACCGCGCAGGTCGATGATGAGCGGACCACTCAGGCCAGTCTGTTCCTGAAACCGACTGTGGCTGTGATACCAGGCGGTGCCGTTCTGCACTACGGGAAACCGATAATGGAAGGTTTCGCCGGGCGCAATGCCAGGGAAGCTCAAACCGGGAACGCCATCCATGTTCGACGGAAGACGAACTGAATGCCAGTGAATCGAGGCCGGCACTTTCAGGCGATTGGTCACGGCTATTGTGACCGTGTCACCTTCCCGCCATCGCAGGATCGGTCCCGGCACAGAGCCATTCACCGCAGTGGCTACGGAACGGCGCCCGGTAAAGTTCACGGGCAATGAGTCGATGGTCAGATCGAAGTGTTTTCCGGCAAGTGTTGCGTGGGTGTGCGGGCCTGTTTCACCGAAGGCGGGCCATCCACGCCAATCGAGAGCTGCGAGCGCGCCGCCTGCAGCTAATCCCTGAACGAATCGGCGACGGCTGACGGGTAGAATGCTCCGACCTTCCGTTGTTTTGTCTTTGCGCACAGCTTCTCCTGAATCCTGTTTTGCTCGAAATGGATGAGATTCATGCCCCGTCGGTAGCTCCTTGATTGAGCCAAAACATGACGTGGATTGAGCAAGGAAAGATCTGCTATCTAGAGCCGAGATGCAGGGTATCGCTTTCAATCAGCGAAAATTTACACGAATACTGGCTGCAAGAGATAGCAGAGGGGCAGAGCTAGATGCGTAGGCTGGAAATGAGTGGGTCGAAGGCGAGGATGGAATGGATACTTCGATCTGTCTTGAAGTGTAAAGAGCCTGCAATTTGAACGGGCACCGCAACATGACTCAATAGAGTTATGGGCAGAGAAGAAACGCCCAATTCATGTACAACACGATGCTGCAGAAATACCCATTCGTTCTTGCATACGTGACTGGCACAAGGCTGGGATGGCGCTATGGTGAGAACCGCCTGGTGAGCAGAAACAGATTGGGGAGCCATGCCCTGGCAATGAGCCATGCCGGACATTTGGCTGGCAGAGTTCGTGGCTGCCATCGTTCCGCAGCGGACATCGCAGGCTGCAGCAAACGCCTGAACGCTCACCAGCAAAAGCAATAGCAGCGACCATGTGGCCTTGAGCCTCATGATGCTCAATTTACTCTTCTGGACTCTGCTGCACAAATGTACAACTTAAGTTGAGCAACTGTGCTTCTTATGACATCCATGCGATCTGCCTTTTGGGTTGCTGGCCCCAGGGTGGTTTGTACTCTCGGGAATCCCCATGTAAAGTTGAGGATGGCATGAGGATGGTGCGCCAATTCGCGTTGATGCCGGCAGTGCTGCTGCCGCTGCTCGCCCCAACTATGGTTTGCGCCCTCCCTAGCGCTCATCTGAGTTCGGCTGAACGTGCCTGCTGCCAGCAAATGAAAGGTTAATGTGGAAGCATGGGCATGCCAGCCTCTCACGGCTGTTGCCACAAAGAAGTGCCGACAGTGACCCACTGGAATGCGGCGATGCAGATTAAGTCCGCAAACGTCCAGATAGATTTATCCTCAATTGCTGAACTGCCTTCTGCCATTCTTGTGCCACTTCCGGTGGCCGTGTTTGATTACGCGCAATCGCCTGGGAGCACACTCCCGCAGTCCCCGCCTTCCGCAATCTCTGTTCTCCGAATCTAGCAGTCTCCTTTCTCACGCTTCGTTGGCTTGAGCGGCAGCGCAACCGCGCGTCTGCTCATACCAAAATTTCGAACCGTTTTCGAGATTGGAGATTTTATATGCACATGGTCCGGTTCCTAACCGCCATGCTTGTCGTTGCGGCTTCACTTGCCGCATCTGGACAAGAGAGTTCGCTGAATCCGCCTACGCCTCTGTCGGAGCTTCTGACGGAGGCCAGCCATAACAACTCCCAAATAGCGGCTGCCGATTATGGCTGGCAAGCGGCGAAGCAGGTTCCGCACCAAGTCACCACGCTGCCCGATCCGACATTCACGTATCAGGGGTTCAGCGTAGGCAGCCCCAAACCTTTTGCCGGCTATACGACGAGCAATTTCGCCTACGTCGGCATTGGGGCATCGCAGGAACTACCGTATCCCGGCAAGTTGCATTTGCGCGGCGAGGTCGCCAAACGTGATGCAGATGTGAAAGGGACTGAGTTGGATGCAGCCCGGACCACGGTTGCCGATGCGGTAAAAGCAGACTATCTCCAGCTTGCCTACATGCGGAAGACGTTGGGAATTCTAGTTGAAAACCAGCGTGTTATGGATCAACTGATCCAGGATTCAACCGCTCACTATCGAGTAGGCCAGGGCTTGCAGGAAGACGTTTTGCAGGCCCAAGTGGAACGAACAAAAATCGTTCGTGAAATTACGATGCACCACGAGCAAATGGGACAGATCGAAGCCAATCTCAAAGGACTGCTGCATCGAGACCAAGACTCCCCGGATATTGTGACGGAAGATTTGGTTGAAAGCCCTCTGCCGCCAACGTCTGCTGAACTGCTGCAATTGGTGCGTAACCACAATCCTCAAGTCCAGGTCGATGCCAGTTCCATCAACAAGCAAGATGCGGCACTGGCTTCCGCCAAGCGCGAAGGGAAACCGGATTTCGATCTGGCATATCTCTACGAGCAAAACGACCGGAAGTACCCGGATTACTACATGTTTTCTCTCAACGTGCGCTTACCGCGGCGGAGGCGGGTGCATGCCGAGGTGGCCGAGACCGTGGAGATGCTCGCGCAGTCGAAGGAAACATTGGATGCGGACCTGCAACAGCAGCTTGCAGAGGTGAAGCAGCAATATGTCACGGCTTCCAGCGACAGCGAACTGCTGAAGGAGTACCGCGAAGGGCTCATCCCGCAGTCTGATGCAGCGTATCGTTCGACGCTCAACGCCTATGCCTCGAATCGAGATCAGTTTACACACGTATTGCTCTATTTCGTGAATGTTCTGAACCTCAAGCTCGAATATGCCCAGGTACTCGCCGACCACGAGACTGCACTGGCCCATCTTGAAACCCTGACTGGAGCGACACTGCGATGAACAAGTATGTTGTTCGGACTTCTCTCGTATGGATTGGCATTCTTGTGATCGCCATTGCCGGATTGCTCTTCTACCGATCTCACAAAGCTGCCACGCCTGCAAAGACGAGCTCCTCAATGTCTACAGAGGAGCAGCCGGTTGCGGAAGGCCCGGCGCAGGCCCCTGCGTCACAGTCAGCAAACATGCCTGCCATGGGTGGATCGGCGACTGAGGCCGCCGCGCCAGCGTCGATGCAGGCGCCGTTGATGCCAGTGCAAATCACGCCGCAACGGATGCAGAGCATCGGGGTCCAAGTCGGCACGGTTGAGTATAAGCAGCTCGATAACGATGTTAGGGCCACCGGGAATGTGGATATCGACGAACGCCTGGTCGCGTATGTGCAAGTGCGCTTTCCTGGTTACATACGCAAGGTCTATGCCAATGCGACGTATTTGTGCGTGCGCAAAGGCGAGCCGCTTTTCACCATCTATAGTCCCGATCTGGTGGCGACCCAGCAGGAATATCTGCTGGCACGGCAGAACCAGAAGGCATTGAGTACGAGCACGGTGGATGGAGTCGCTGCTGGGGCGGCTGCGCTTTCAGCGGCGGCTGAACAGCGCTTGCAGCAGTGGGAGGTTTCACAGAGTGAACTGGCAATGCTCAAAGAAACGGGCAAGCCCATTGTTGATCTGACTATCAACTCGCCTGTCTACGGTTACATCACGGAATACAACGCGCTACCGAATATGTATGTAGAACCTTCGACTCGGCTCTATACCGTAGCCGACCTATCACGCGTCTGGGTGTACGCACAAGTATTTCAGGATGACATAGGGCGGCTGAAGCCGGGAGACGCCGCCTCCATCACAGTCGATTCGTATCCGGGGCAAACTTTCTACGGACGCATCGATGACATCCTGCCCCAGGTCGATCTGGCAACGGGGACCGTGCGCGTCCGGTTAGTGATTGCCAATCGTGGTCTGAAGCTGAAGCCCGGCATGTTTGTGAATGTCGATCTGAAAACGCCGCTGGGGCGGCAGCTCACGGTTCCCGCATCCGCGGTCTTCCAAACAGGGACTCGTTCGGTAGTCTTCCTCGATCAAGGCGATGGCAACCTCGATCCGAAGGAAGTGGTCCTGGGTCCACGCGCAGGAGATGAATTCGTGGTGCTGAAGGGACTCAAAGTCCACCAGAAGATTGTCACCTCGGCAAACTTCCTCATCGATTCGGAAAGCCAGCTTCAGGCCGCTGCGGGTTCCTTTGCTCCTCCGCCGCCCGGTGCGGGAAGTAACAACTTCACACCGGCTGCGCAAGCCAAAATCGATTTCACGACAGATCCCAACCCGCCCCATAAAGGCGCAAACACCTTCCGCGTCAAACTCGCCAATGCGTCGGGAGGGCCGATCGCCGGAGCACAAGTGGCTGTCACGTTCTATATGCCCGCCATGGCCGCAATGGGTATGTCCGCCATGAAGACGACCGTCACGCTCAGCGACAAAGGCAACGGTTTGTATGAAGGTCAAGGCAACCTTGGTTCCGGCGGCAGTTGGCAGGTCACCATTACCGCACAGCAAAACGGAAAAATGTTAGCAACCAAGCTGCTCCATGTGAACGCAGAAGGAGGCATGTAACCATACTCTCCAAAATCATTGAAGTCTGTGCCCGCAACCGCTTCCTCGTCTTCACTGCGGTGCTGTTCCTGACACTAACTGGTATCTGGTCTCTAAAACATGTTCCTGTCGATGCATTGCCGGACATCTCGGATGTCGAGGTGATCGTTCATACGAGCTGGGCGGATGAACCACCGGATGTCATCGAAGATCAGGTCACCTATCCTATCGTGACGAGCTTTCTAGCTGCACCGCATGTGAAAGCCGTTCGCGCCCAGACCATGTTCGGCGATTCCTATGTCTATGTGGTTTTCCAGGATGGCACTGACCTCTACTGGGCGCGTTCGCGCGTGATCGAGTACCTCGAACAGATCAGCGGCCAGCTTCCGGCGAACGTCCATCCGGTGATTGGGCCCGATGCGACCGGCGCAGGCTGGGTCTATGAATACGCGATTGTCGATAAGAGTCACAATCAAAGTCTGGCGGACTTGCGCACCTTGCAGGACTGGCATTTGCGCTACGCATTGGAGACGGTGCCCGGGGTCGCCGAGGTTGCCACCATCGGCGGCTACGTGCGCCAGTATCAGGTTCAACTCGATCCGAACAAGTTGCTGGCTTATGGAATCTCTTTGTCCACTGTGATCGACAAAGTCAAACAGAGCACAAATGAAGTCGGCGGGCGCGTGCTTGACTTGAGTGGCGCGCAATATATGATCCGCGGCCTCGACTACCTGAATTCATTGCACGATCTCGAAATGGTCGCCGTCGGCAGCAAGAATGGAACCCTCGTGTTGCTGCGCGATCTCGGCACGGTTTCTTTCGGCCCGGACATCCGCGAAGGTGTCGCCGAATGGAATGGAAAAGGCGAGACGGTCGGCGGCATTATCGTCATGCGTCAGGGCGAAAACGCATTGAAGGTAATTGAAGGCGTAAAGAAAAAACTGCGCGAGATAGCGCCATCGCTGCCTCCGGGCGTCGAAATCATGTCCGGCTATGACCGCTCCGGCCTAATCGAAGCGTCGATCAAAACGCTCCAGCGCGACCTGTTGGAAGAAGTCATCATTGTCAGCTTGGTCATTATTATTTTTCTGTTTCACTTTCGCTCCGCGCTCATCGCCATCATCGCATTGCCCATTGCCGTACTGGTATCGTTCCTGCCCATTTACTTTCTCGGCGTCACTTCGAACATTATGTCGCTCGGAGGTCTGGCGTTGGCCATCGGAGTTCTTGTCGATGCGTCGATTGTGATGGTGGAGAATGGCTATCGCCATTTGTCGGAGCGGCAGGAGGCCAGCGAAACTCCGCTCACGGAACCGGAACGCCACACCGTATTGATTAATGCTGCAAAACAAGTTGGCCCGGCCCTGTTCTTCTCGCTGTTGATTATCATCGTGTCCTTCCTGCCGGTCTTTATGCTCCAGGCGCAGTCGGGACGCATGTTCCGCCCGTTGGCATGGACCAAGACGCTCTCCGAAGCCTGCTCGTCCATCCTTGCCATCACGCTGGTTCCGGTACTGATGATGATGCTGATCCGTGGGCGGTTACGTCCGGAAAGGGCCAATCCGATCTCCCGTGTTACGCAGGCCATTTACCGGCCAATTCTCCGCTTCTGCCTGCGGTATCGCAAGCTCACGATTACGGTGAATCTACTTTTTCTTCTGCTCACGATTCCACTCGCGCTCCGATTGGGTAGCCAGTTCATGCCGTCCCTGTTTGAAGGTTCGGCTTTATATATGCCCACTGCGCTGCCGGGACTCTCTATTGGCCAAGCCAAGGTGTTGCTACAAGAGCAAGACAAAATTCTGCGAACCTTTCCAGAGGTGGAGAGCGTCTTTGGCACCGTAGGACGCTCCGACAGCGCAACCGACAATGCTCCGCTCGACATGTACGATACGACGCTGATGCTGAAACCACGGAATCAATGGCCAGCAGGCATGACCTATCAAAAACTCATCCAGGCGATGGATGCCAAGCTCCAGTTTCCCGGCCTCTCGAACACTTGGACAATGCCGGTGGAAAACTGGTTGGATATGGAATTGACTGGCATTAAAACACCACTCGGCATCAAGGTGCAGGGAACCACAGTAGACGTTATCCAGCAACTTGCGTCGCAGATTCAGACCGTCCTTTCGAGCATGCCGCAAGTCGGCTCTATTTTCGCCGAAAAGGTGGCGGAGGGCTTTTATGTCAACGTAGCGGTCAATCGAGAGGAAGCTGCGCGCTACGGTCTGACCATCGCGGATGTCCAGACTGCTGTGTCCTCGGGAATCGGCGGCGAGAACATCGCCGAGAATATTCAGGGGAGGGAACGCTACCCGATCAATGTTCGCTATCAACAAGGCTTCCGGGACAACATTGAGCACATGCGCGGTGTCCTCATCGGAACGCCGTCGGGCGCGCAGATCCCTCTTGGACAGGTAGCGAAGATTTCATTCTCTAAAGGTCCAGCAATGATTCGCGATGAAGACGGCGCGCTGACCGGCTATATCCTACATCGATCTGAAAACCACAGATTACGGTGGATTTGTTGCGCAGGCCGACAAACAGATTCACGACAAGCTCAAACTGCCTGCGAACTACACCTTTCAATGGTCGGGCGAGTATCAGTTCGAACTAGAGGCAAAGCAGCGATTGAAGCTCATCCTGCCGATTGTCTTTTTCGTGATCTTCATGCTTCTGTACATGGTCTTTCATTCTGTGACGGAAGCATTGGTGCTTATATTTCCCACGATCTACGCGATGACCGGAGGACTTCTGCTGCAGTGGATACTGCACTACAACTTCAGCGTTGCGGTTGCCGTGGGCTACATCGCTCTGTTTGGCGTAGCCGTTGAGACCGGTGTGGTGATGGTCGTCTATCTCCACGAAGCGTTGGAGCAACGTCTGCAAACGGGAGAGCCACTCACGAATGCAGATATAGAAGCCGCCGCTATGGAAGGGGCGGTACTCCGGCTTCGCCCCAAACTCATGACGGTCATAGCCGTCATCGCCAGCCTCGCGCCCATTCTTTGGGAAACAGGTATCGGCTCCGACGTGATGAAGCCGATTGCCGCTCCCATCGTTGGGGGCATGATCACATCAACGATTCACGTGCTCATTCTTGTCCCTATCTTCTTTGTCATGATTAAAGAGCGCGCGTTAAAGCGCGGGCATCTTCATCATGAGGAAAACCAAACCACAACTCGCAGCGACCCTGTCGTCTAACCTAAGGAGCACCACTATGCGAACGAAGCTTGTTATATCCATCGCCGTATTCACGCTCGGCACAGCTAGCCTGTTTGCGCAGGCAACGCAAACCATCACCGGCACAGTTACCGACGCAATGTGCGGTGCGCATCACATGATAAAAAACGTGACACCGGCACAATGCACCCGTACCTGCGTTAAACAGGGTTCGGATTATGCGCTCGCCAGTGGCGGCAAAGTTTACATAAAGTTTACATATTGAAGGGTGACAAATCGCAATTCGACAAATTCGCCGGTCAAAGTGTGAGCGTCAAGGGAGAGGTGAAGGCGAACACTATTTCAGTCGCTTCCATCGAAAGTGCAAGACCCCGAAGCCCAAGATAGAGTGAAAACCGAGCGGAATAGTAGGTCAGAGAGGCAAACGAAATGAGCGTCTATTCCCGGTTTGTTTTTCCGTACATAATGGAGCGGTTCTCCGCCGAACATCATGTCGACGAACAGCGGAGGTTGGCACTGGCTCCAGCCCGAGGGGAAGTTCTGGAAATCGGCTTTGGTACAGGGCGCAACTTCTCGCACTATCCTGTGCGCGTGACCCATGTGACGGCGGTTGATTGTGAGGTCATGCGCCCCCAACAAGTGAAACTCCGGATTGCCAGTGCGCCGGTTCCAATCGCCACGATGTATCGAGATGCCAGTCTTGGATTGCCCTTTGCAGACAATAGCTTCGATACGGTGGTTACGACTTGGACGCTCTGCTCCATCCCCGATGTCATTCCAGCTTTGGCCGAAATTCTTCGAGTGCTGAGATACGATGGAAATTATTTATTTCTCGAGCATGGATGCAGCAATGATCCTCAGATAGCGCGACGGCAGAAACTATTGAGCCCTGTCGTAAAGACCACCGGAGCAGGTTGCCATATGAATCGCAATATAGATGACCTCGTTGGCAGCTCTGGGCTAGAGATCTGGACTCTCGATCGTTTTTTGATGCCTGAAACGCCTCGTATACTAGGTGAAATGTATAGAGGTGTTGCCGGATGGCCCAGTCTTAGTTTCTCATCGCGATTATAAATATTATTCTTTGTTACACAGTGTTCTTTAGCGGGAGATCAACAGCATCGGGAAGTGCTGATCCAGTCGCTCCGCTCTCTTATGCCAGCGCGTCTTCCCGCCCGGAAATGTGCTGCCGCTCCGCGCCAGGCCCGCCTTTACCCACCCGACGAGCTAATGCAGGTGTGAAGTCTGCCAAGGCATAGCCTTACTGGAGGAAGAAAATTGACAGGCTCACACCGAATCATCTGCGGGCGCATACTGTTGTTTGCCTTCAAATAGTCCATAAAGAACTGGGACAATCACAAGTGTCAGCAAAGTGGACGTGAGCAGCCCGCTGATAACGACGATTGCGAGCGGCCGCTGAATTTCCGATCCTGGGCCGCGAGCGAACAGGAACGGCACCAATCCCAAGGCTGCAACTGTCGCTGTCATCATGACGGGCCTGAACCGCAGCCTCGTTCCCTCGAGAATTGCCTGCGCTCGATCCATGCCGTCTTCGCGCAGCTTGCGAATATAGGAGACCAGCACTACGCCGTTCAGCACGGCGATGCCCCAGAGAGCGATGAAGCCGACCGACGCTGGCACCGATAGGTATTCCCCGGTCAGGAACAAGCCGATAACGCCACCGATCGAGGCAAACGGCAAAACGGTGATGATGAGGGCTGCGAACCGGACTGAGTTGAAGAGCAGAAATAAGAGAAAAAATATCCCAGCAATCGTAACTGGCACGATGATCATCAGGTGGTGCAGCGCGCGCTGCATGTTGTGGAACTGTCCTCCCCACTCGATAAAGTACCCGGAGGGTAAGGGCACTTCGCGCTTCACCTTGTCCTGCAGTTCCGCAACAAAACCTCCCAGATCGCGTCCCTGCACATTGACTCCGACCACAATGCGCCGCTTTCCCATATCGCGTTGGATCAAGGCAGGTCCTTCCAGAACCTGGATATGTGCAAGAGCGTCAAGCGGCACCTTGGGGCCGTCCGGCGTTGATACCAGAAGCCGCTTGATATCCTCCACGCTGTCTCGAAGCGGAGCCGGTAGCCGCACCACTGCTTCAAAGCGGCGTTCGCCTTCATAGATTTCCGTTGCCGGCTTGCCTGCAATCGCTGTCTCAATCAGATCGTTCACATCGGAAGCATTCAATCCATAGCGAGCAATGGCGGAACGGTCGATGCTGATGTTCAGGTATTGCTGTCCGCCCACGCGATCCACGTGTGTATCCTGGGTGCCTTGGATGGAGGTCGCGACGCGCGCGATGCGGTTGGCTTTTTTGATGAGCACGTCGAGGTCGTCTCCATAAAGCTCTATGGCCACATCGGCGCGCACGCCGGAAACCATCTCGTCGACTCGATCGGCAATCGGTTGGGACATCACGAGGTTAATGCCAGGAATGACCAGGAGCCGCTTACGCATTTCCTCCTCGATCTTGTGCTGCGTCAGCGACCTGGGACGTTCATCGACAGGCGCCAGCGTCGCCATAACGTCGGCTTCGTTCGGACCGGCGGAATCGGCAGGAGACTCGCCACGTCCAATACGGGAGACAACCTTTTGCACGCCGGGAACTTTCAGCATAATGCGCTGCATCTGCAATTCCATTCTGATCGACTCAGCGAGAGAAATGTTTGGCACGCGGTCCGCATTCGGCGAGAGGGTACCCTCCTGCATCTCTGGAATGAAAGCCGTTCCGAGAAATGGAAATAGACTTACCGCGAGAGCAAACAATATCAGCACGCCGCCGATACTTATCTTTCTGTGGCGCAAGGCCCAGTCGAGAATGCGTTCATAGGGACGGCGTAGAAACCTTACTAGCCAGGTATCTTTTTCTGAACCTCCCTTGAGCAGATAGGAAGACAGGACTGGAGATAGTGTCAGGGAGATGACAAGCGAAATGCCCAGCGCGATGGCGATGGTATAGGCCAGCGGTGAAAACAATTTGCCTTCCATGCCCTGGAGCGTCATTAGCGGCAGGAAGACGAGAATGATAATCAATACCCCGAAGATGACCGGCGCCGCTACTTCACTCACGGCCTCAAGAATGATGCTGAACCGGCCACGGTTTGGATTGTGGGACATTTTTGTAAATATGCTTTCCACCACCACGACAGAGCCATCCACCATAAGGCCAATGGCGATGGCGAGGCCACCCAGCGACATTAAATTTGCCGACATGCCAATGTGATTCATCACCAGAAATGTCAACAGCGGGGTCAGCACCAGGGTCATGCTGACGATAAAACTTGAGCGCAGGTCTCCAAGAAAACAGAAGAGGACAATAATCACCAGCACGATGCCTTCTTCCAGCACCTCTGTGACGGTATGGACAGCGGCATCGACTAACACCGAGCGGTCGTAGTACGGTTTGATTTTCAAGCCGCCCGGAATCATGTTCTCGGCATTGATCTCAGCCACGCGCTGCTTGATGCGGCTCACAATCTCTTTCGCGTTGCCGCCGGAGGTCATCAGCACGATGCCCCCCACCGACTCTGTGTAGCCGCCCTTGACCATGGCGCCGTAACGGACTGCTTCGCCCAGCCGCACGGTTGCGACATCCCGAATGTAGACCGGAGTTCCCGCTTTTTCTTTCAGGACGATATTCCGGATGTCGTCAAGGGTGTGGATCAGCCCGACACTGCGAATCAAATATTGTTCGTCATTCTGCGGCAGAATGCCACCGCCCGCGTTGGAGTTGTTGCGGGCCAGGGCATTGTAAACATCCTGAATGGTCAGGTCGTAGTAGCGTAATTTATCCGGATTTACCAGCGTCTGGTACTGCTTCACATATCCGCCGGTGGAATTGATCTCCGCCACTCCGGGGATGGAACGCAGCAGTGGGCGCACGACCCAGTCTTCTATCGTGCGGCGTTTGACGAGCTCTTCCTTCGTCAGGGCGCGATGCCCGTCATCGGCCCGCTTCAGCGTGTACTGGTAGACTTCGCCGAGAGCATTGGCCACCGGGCCGAGGGTCGGCGTGATGCCCGGAGGCATTTTCTCGCGAACGTCGTTGAGACGTTCGCTTACCAGTTGCCTTTCGAAGTAGACGTCACGGCCATCGGCAAAGACCAGCGTAATCAGTGAGAGTCCCGGCTTGTTGAGCGAGCGCATGTCCGTAAGGCCAGGAAGGCCAGTCATCGCAATTTCCACCGGAACCGTTACAAATCGCTCGACCTCTTCCGGTGAGCGGCCAGGAACCACAGTGGCGATTTGCACCTGCGCATTGGTCACGTCCGGAAACGCATCGATCGACAGGTGCTTTGCGGCGATCGCACCAAACACCAGCAGCGCCACTGCGACAACGAGGATAACGAGGCGCTGCTTCAGCGCCGCCCGCACAATCGCCTGAAGCATGTCTACATGCCTCCTTCAATAGCGTTGTGTTTACGCTGGTTGTTCAGGTTAAAGGCCCCGGTAAGCACAATCTTTTCGCCGGGATGAACACCGTCTTCGAGCACGCGCACGTCGCCATACTCCGGGCCGAGAGTGACCTCGCGCAAAATGAACCGGCGCGGTCCCGTTTCAACGAAGACGTGGTCCTGATTGTCCTCGCGCACCACGGCGGTAGACGGCACCACCTCTTTTTTCTGTTCAGCATCCTCGTAGGTCATGCTTGCGAGCATGGCAGGTTTGAAGAGGCCTTTGGGATTGGGGAGTTCCATCCGCGTGGCAATCGTTCGTGTCTGTGGATCGACTATCGGGCTGACGTAAGAAAGTTTCCCTGCGATTTTCACGTCCGGTAAAGCGGGGATTTGCGCTTCTACCCGTTTGCCAACGCGAAGCTCTGCGGCATCTTGTTCAGGCACGTCTGCAACGAGCCACACCTGCGAAAGGTCCGCGACGACGAAGGTAACTTCCGCCGGTTGCACGATCTGGCCAATCGTGATCTTGCGTGCAAGCACCGTGCCGGAGATGCTGGCATCTATCTGGTATTCCGAGTTCAGCTTGCGTGTAGTCTCCAGCCGATCGATTGTGGCGTCCGCTACTCCCAGCGCGCGAAGTTGCTGGCGATAAGCCGCTACTTCAGCCGTAGCCTGCAATACCTCCGCCTGCCGACGCTGGACTTCCGCGGAGCCGATTACGTTGGCGGCGAGTAACTGCCGGGCACGCTCGAGCGATTTCTCATCAAGGTCCTGCTGGGAGTAAGCCTTGATAAACGAGAATTGCGTATCGGACAGGGCAGTGCTATGCAGCGTGGCTAACACCTGTCCGCGGCGCACCCGCTCTCCTTCGAGCACCAGCAACTTCACGATGCGCCCATTGACGGGTGAGTCGATGCGCGCCATCCGCGTTGCGTCCGTTTCGACACGCGCCGCGACCTGAAGAGAGGCGGCGACCTCTTTCCAACTTGGCTCGCCGACGGTGAGCTGTTCGCGCAATGCCGGGGAGACCTGAATTTCCAGCGGGTTGCTATCCGTGGCAGGTTTTCGCGCGGCATTTAAATGGGAAGACGATTTGCAGCCAGCGGCCAGCAACAGAACAGCCGCTGCCATGCCGGCGCATAGCCGAAATCGGGTGCGGATCATTTTGATTTTCCTTTCGAGTTCACGGCGCCAAGTTCCTGGAGGTCGATAAGGGCAGATTCACGCGCAAACTTCGCGTTCAAAAGGTCGTCGCGGACGCTCTGCAACACGCGCTGGGCATCCAGAACATCAAGAATGCCGCGCTCGCCGAATTTGTAAGCTGACCGAGCGCCCTCTACAGCCGTTTCGGCTTGGAGAAGCGCTCCAGACTGGAGAGCCGCTACCTGCTGGTCCGCAAGCCGATACTGCTCATAAGCGCTCTCCAAGGCTGCCAGCATCTGGATGCGCCGCTGATCTTCCAACGCCACTGTCCGTACCTGTTCAGCCTTCGCTTCGTCGATTTCACCCTTGCGGCGGTTCCACAACGGCAAAGGAAGGTGTACGCCCACCCTGTAAAAAGTAAGATCGGGCTGTCGCTCGTATTCCCCGGTGAAAGTCGGTTGCGGAATGCGGAGAGCTTTTTGTTCGCTCAGCTCCGCATCGGCGCGTTTGACATCTTCCCTGGCTTGGTGCATTGCCGGGTGTGTCGTTAGCACCTTTGCCCGCATTTCTGCAAGCGGAGGAAGCTTTACAGTCTCGTCCAGCGAACCCTGCGGATCGATTTCCATGCCGAGTGGCAGGCCGATGGCTGCCCGCAACGCGGCGGCGGCCTTGACCAGTTCAATCTGTGCGCTGCGTACCGCACTCTGGGCGGTCGCCAGCTCGGCCTCGGCACGCGTAAGTTCAAGCCGGCCCTTTTCGCCGACGTGGACCTCGACAGCGATCCGGCGGCGCAGTTCCTGTACCAGCGCGAGATTTTCTTTTGTATGACTGATCTCTTCTTTCTTGCGCAGCACGTCATAGAAAGCATGCTTGACATTGGCCATTACGGATAGTTGGATAGCGGCCTCACCAAACATACTGCTAATGCTGCCGAGCCGGGCAGCCTCGATTCTTGCGTGGCGCTCAGACGGGATTTCAACAGTCTGCGAGACACCGATGTGCTGCAGCAGGCCTGGAATGCCCGGAGTCTCGATGGGTCGTGCATACTGCGGACCGACCAGATAATCGATCGATGGGTTGGTATACTCCCGCGCTACGCGAATGCCGCCCGCGGCCCGGCTCGCCTCAGCCGCAGCCACATGGAGCGACGGACTATCCTGCGCTGCCAGAGCGAGTGCCTGGTCGAGTGTTAGCGGCTGCGGCACAATTGCCGAATCTGCTGTTTGCCCATCGGCGTCAGCCGGAATCGCCGGAAGTTTTTGGGTTACTGGCTCTCCGGACTGCTGCAACTGCTGGGGCTTCCCGCTCTGAATTGTCCGCTCATCTGTGACGGCATGGGTCTGCTGGGCCAGAACCTGGGCAGTCAGCGAAAACAGGAATGCAATCGGAACAACAAGGTAATAACTGCGCACGTGAAGCGAATATGCAACTCACCTTCCAATCTCTAAAAGACCCATTTCTTCGAGATTATGCTTGCAGTGTGTCCGAAATCGTCCACTCCGCGAACAGTAACTGTCCCAAATGGTCCAACAGATAAGCTGTTCACGCTGACAACATTCAGGCTCTTCACTGGAATCAAAATTGCAGTCAGATGCCACATGGCTCTGCGATCATGGTGTATGCCTTTACTGCGAACTAAGACTCGGATGAGCCGTGCTGTGGGGCCGGGTCTGCGGTCCGGTTCCTGGCAGATTACAATGATCGCGGCAAGCATTGTTGTGCTTGCAATTCTGCCCTGGTACATCTCTCCCGCGCACATCCATATTCACAACATATTGCACCACCTGAATTTTCTTCCGCTTATGATGGCGGGCATGGTTTTCGGATGGCGCGGTGCAATTATCGCCACGCTTTTTGCCGGGGCTGCCCAAGCTCCCAACATCATCTCGGAATGGGCGTACTGGCCGATCGACGCGAGCGACCAGATAATCGAAATGTCAATTTTTTGCGCTGCGGGACTGATTGCAGGATTTCTTTCCGACCGCGAACGTTCCCACCGCCACAAGCTTGAGTTCACAACATGCAAACTGGAAGCGGTGCATAAAGAACTGCGTCAGAACGTGGACCGAGTGCGTAAAGCCGAGCGGCTTTCGACGGCGGGCCGGCTGGCTGCGAGTCTTGCCCATGAAATACGTAATCCGCTCGCCAGCATCTCGGGCGCAGCCGGCATCCTGAAGCGCGGCCAGGTTTCCAGCGACAACATGCTGGAATGCCTCGACATTATTGTGAAAGAGTCGCAGAGGCTTAACAAGCTGCTGAGTGGGTTCCTCGATTTCGCCCGGCCGCGTCTCCCGCGTTTGCAGCGCACCGATGTAGCGGCGCTCATCGACTCGGTCATCTCGCTTGCCCGCCATGCCGCCATCCTTGAGCGAGTCGAACTGCGGCAGATCGTGGCGGAGGGAGTTTCGGAAATCGAGTGTGATCCGGAGCAACTGAAGCAGGTATTACTTAATCTTCTAATCAACGCCGTGCAGGCTACCTCCGGCCAGGGAGTTGTATGGATGCGCAGCTATGTCGCTTCCGGCCATCTCTGTGTGGAGGTTTGCGATGACGGATGCGGTATCGATTCAGAGCAGCAGGATAAGATTTTCGATCCGTTCTTTACCACGAAAGAGACTGGAACAGGTCTCGGCCTGGCAGTCGCAGCCATGCTGATTCAGCAGCACGGCGGTTTGCTGACCGGCAGCAACAACGCCAACCATGGCATGACTTTCCGCCTTGAGATGCCTCTTCCACAGGAACAGCGAACATGAACCAGAATCTGATTGTCGTGGTTGATGATGACGCCAGCCTGAGACGCGTCATGAAGATGCAGCTGGAGGAAGCCGGTTACAGGGTAGAGATAGCTGCCGATGGCCAACAGGCTGTACAGATCATCAGTGAAAAGCGCCCGAATCTTGTAATCACCGATCTTCGCATGGCGGGCATCAGCGGATTGGATCTGCTGCGGCTCATCTCTGAACAAGATCTGCAAACCACGGTTATCGTGATTACGGCCTTTGGCAGCATAGAGAGTGCCGTTGAGGCCATGAGAATGGGCGCCTATGACTACGTGACAAAGCCGATCGATTATGAGGCGCTTACACTCGCTGTGCATCGTGCCATGGAGCGGCAGGACCTGCTGGAGGAGGTCCGCAACCTTCGTTCCGCACTTGACCAGCGGTATGGATTTGAAAGTATCGTCGGCCGCTCCAAAAACTTTCTTCGAGTTCTGGAGATGGCTGCCCGCGTGGCTCCTCATGACACCACTGTGCTGATTCATGGGGAGACGGGGACTGGCAAGGAGTTGCTCGCGCGCGCCATTCACCATAACAGCCTCCGCAAGACGAAACCTTTCGTCACCATTAACTGTGGCGCCATTCCCCGCGATCTGGTCGAGTCTGAGTTGTTCGGTTTCGATCGCGGAGCGTTTACCGGCGCTCATGCCTCCAAGCCGGGCAAGGTAGAGCTTGCCGACGGTGGGACTCTGTTTCTGGACGAAGTTGGCGAATTGCCGCTTGAGGCGCAGGTAAAGCTTCTTCGTCTTTTGCAGCAAGGGGAACTTGAGAAGATCGGCTCAACTTCGACGCGAAGCATCAATGTCCGTGTGCTCGCTGCAACGCACCGAAACCTTTTAGCCATGATCGAAGATGGCAACTTCCGTCAGGATCTCTACTACCGCCTGGCCGTCGTTCCGCTTCAATTGCCGCCGCTCCGGGAGCGCAAGGAAGACATTCCTGAACTCGTGCAGCATCTTCTCCGTAAGACGAAGGAGCAGCATGGCCTTCCATCGATCCGCTTTTCACCTTCGCTTAGTTCGCATTTCTCCGGTTATCGCTGGCCGGGGAACATTCGCGAGTTGGAGAACGTCGTGGAGCGGATGCTCGTCCTTTCTACCGGAGATATTCTCTCGGAAGCCGATCTGCCGGACGAGCTTCGCCGAACCCCGCCATCGCGTTCCGATTCATTTTGGCTGGAGCTTCCGGAGAATGGCATAAGTCTGGAGAGCATAGAGCGCGAACTTCTGCTGCGCTCACTTGAGAAATTCAATGGGAATCAGACCCAGGCTGCCCGTTATCTGGACATCAGCCGCCGCACTCTCATCTACCGCATGGAAAAGCATGGTTTGCGGCAGCAGGACGATGCCAGAGAGCCAGCCAAATCGACTGGAGAAGACATGACGGCGAACTTGAGCGGGCCAAATGTAAACAGTAGTTCCTGTCGAGAAGCGGAGGGCGATATTGATGCTGATGGCTAATTCAGAACGAAGCACTCCATCAAGGGGGTCAAAGCCGCCAGAGAAGGCGCGACGCTAACTGGGAGCATGTCTGACTGGAGTGCGCCCTTGCAAATGGCCTGGGGCGCAGACGGGTATTGAGTCGATTCGCTGCCACACACCGCTAGACTGAATCAAAGTACGATATCGTTATTTGCCGGGACATCATGGCTCTAAAGAGAACACAGACGGCGGAGCAGATGATCAGGCAGGGGCTGAAGTCCTCTCTAATTGGCATAGCGATGAACCTGGTTCTCGCTTTGTGTAAATGTGTAGCTGGTTTTCTCGGCCATTCGTTCGCTCTAGTTGCAGATGGCATCGAGTCGACGTCCGATGTTGTGAGTTCCAGCGTCGTCTATTTCGGCTTAAAATTCGCGATCAAACCTCCCGACAAAGAACATCCTTACGGACACAGCAAGGCCGAGCCGATAGCTGCCATTATCGTTAGTTTGGCATTGATCTTAGCCGCGATCGTGATTGGCGCCGAGAGCATCCAGAGAATACGCACTCCGCATCGTCTGCCGGAATCTTATACGCTCTGGGTACTTTTGACTGTTGTAGGGATCAAGGTGCTGCTGTCGCGGTATGTCTCATCCGTAGGCAAGAACATCGACAGCACGGCCGTGCGGAGTGATGCGTGGCATCACTTGAGCGATGCGATCACCTCCGGTTTCGCGTTTGTTGGTATAGGAATCGCCTTTGGAGCAGAAACGCTACCGCAGATGACTGGGCGGCACTCTGTGCTTCGCCTGTTATCATCTTCAACGCTTACCGCCAACTGCGGGTTCCTTTCGGCGAACTGCTCGACACCGCACCCGCACCTCAGATCGAACAACAGGTTCGTTCGGTAGCCGCCAAAATACCCGGAGTGCTTGGATTAGAAAAGTGTAACGTCCGGAAAGTCGGCTTCCGGTTCTATGTCGATTTGCATGTAATCGTAAATGGAGAGCTGACTGTGCGCGAAGGGCACAGGCTCGCTCACGAAGTGGAGGAACGCATCGTACAGACGGATTCACGTGTCGCTGAAGTCCTCGTCCATGTTGAACCTGAGGAAGAGTTGCTTCATTCGGCTATATCGAGATGATTCAGCCGACTGCATTTTGAATGCTTATGCGCTTTTCTCTTCATTCGTCATCGTTATTCTCTTTTTCTCTGCCGCATATCCGTACCTGTTTCGTGTACAGAAGTATCATTCGATGTTGCCGTCATGTGGACAGTGATGCCAATGGATTGATGAAGTCGAACAATCTCTTTTGTTCCAGTTTGCCCCCAGATTCATGGTCAGTCGCAAGAATGGTTCCAGCGCTTCGGCGGAATTTGCGATGCCGTTCAGAGGAGCTACCGCAGTACGATTCACGCGCTTGGGAGGTTCAGTGAATCATGTAGGTAATGCCCTGCATCTTAAAAGGAGACCGAAATGAGTATCTGTCAATGAACAGAAAGATCTCATGGGCCAGTATTTGTTGAATGCCGAAAGATAACACATCCCGCCGTTGGCAGAGACTTTTCACGGTGAGCAGGATAATTCTTCTGCTAACTGCGTTATTGGTAGTCGTGATGCCTGTAACTGAATATTTTTGGAGCTGGGATCACTTCCTCCGCGGCGGACACGATTTCGAGCTGAATCTTCTTTTTGTACGGACGCTCTGCGCTCTCGTAGCGCTCATTGCCCATCGGGTAATCGTGTCACCACTATTCCGATGGATCATCGTGCGGTATCTCGCAACTCCAACTGGTTACCGGCGGTTCAAGCTCGCAATCGGGAAGATTCCTCGAATGATTATCGGTCTTTTTGTTAAAGATCGATCTCCTGACCTCTCCCTGCCTCTGTGCCCAGCCCCTCTTCGTATCTGATTCCGTAATCCTTTCAGACCCATGCAGCGCTTTGCGTTCATGTGTCTTGGGTCACTCAGGATCAGCATTGCACGCGCATTTCTTGCGCGAAGAGGAAAAATGAAGAAATTAGAAGTGTTACGTGCCTGGACCAGTATCCTTGCGGGACGGCCGCCGTCTCTTTCAATTGAGATCACAAAAGAATGCCCCCTGCGTTGCCCTGGATGCTACGCCTTTGATGCTGCGCATCTGGGAGGAGGGACTCAGTTGCGTCAGCTCTCCGACTTCCGTGGCGACGAGCTCGTCAAAAATATTCTCGCGTTGATCGATGAGCATAAACCCCTTCATGTTTCATTGGTTGGAGGCGACCCGCTCGTCCGGTATCGTGAGTTGGAGTGTTTGCTTCCTCAACTTGATACCCGTGGGATTCACACTCAGATCGTCACGAGCGCATTTCGGGTCATTCCTGCCGAGTGGTCGAGATTCAGCCGGCTGAATGTGGTGGTCTCCATCGACGGGTTGCCGCAGGAGCATGATGAGCGCCGTAAGCCCGCGACATACGACCGCATCCTCAAGAACATTGCCTCCGCGCGAGTGACAATACACTGCACGATTACGAGTAACATAGCATCCCGGCCGGGCTATCTTGAGGAGTTTTTACGGTTCTGGAGCGCTCGCCCGGAAACTGTAAAAATCTGGTTCAGCCTCTTCAATCCTCAACGCGGGGCCACAGACCCGGAGATTCTCACTGTGTCCCAGCGGACCTCTGTTTTGGAGGAGTTACTGTGGCTCCGCGAGGTTTGTCCACGTTCGGATATGAACGAGTCTGTGATTCGCGAACTCGCAGTTCCTCCAAAGAACCCGGAGGAGTGCATCTTCGCGCGGACGACACAAACGATTTCCGCTGATCTAAAAACTAAGATCACACCCTGTCAGTTTGGTGGCGACCCAGATTGCGAGCAGTGCGGATGCCTCGCCTCGATGGGGCTGGTTGCCGTAGGGCATTATCAGGTAGTGGGCAGCCTGACGGCCAGCCAGATTTTTATGACATCCGACCGGATCGGAAAAGAATGGAAGAAGGTTCGACAAGCCCTGACATTTCGCAATGATCGGCAGGACATAAGGTCTAGCCCATTCGAGATTTTGAGGTCTAACAAGGGCAGTTCACTGGGTAGCTCAGATCGACATTGATCGAAAAGTGTGGAATGCTTGAACAGTGGAGCTAAACCGGCTCCATAGCGAGAGGCGGAGTGTCGTTTTGAAATCCTGCTTCAATTCGTATGGCGGGTGGATAACAGGATTTTCTCGATCTTGTGACCGAAGATTGCTTGCTAGCAGGGTGATTCTTCTGCTGTCGGCTTTGCTGATTATTTTTATGCCGCTCACAGAGCATTTGTGGACTTGGGACCACTTTTTGCGTGGCTGCCATGATCTTGAATTTTCTCTTTTAAACATGCTTGTGTTCTGTGGCTTGGCCATACTCATCGCATGTCGAGTTGCAAGGTCTCCGTTTTTAACGCTAATCATTGGATATGGGATCAGTGCGCCGCCTCTCTTGTTGTTGCTAAGCCTTGCACATCAATTGGCACCCTTGGCAGACATTGAGGCCGCAGCAGTTGATCGTTTGCCAATTATGCTTTCTCCTCTAGCAGCGCCTCCTCTTCGTATCTGATACCTCCTTTCTTGTCGTCTCCTAAGCAGAGTTTGTGAGTCCATGCACTCACATGTATTTCTCCGCGTATGCGCGAGAAATCCTGTCGGTCGTCATGCTGCGAGTCGAATGGTACACGGGCGCGCTGCCTCCGTTTAGGACACCTGCCTAAGAACCGCAAACAATGAGCGAACATGCATCGTCATAATCGCCGCAAAGAAAAGGATGGCATCAATGAACGTCCATTTAGTGAACCCAAGCGATAATTCATTCGGAACTGCAGTCATCACACCTCGGTGGTTGTTTGTGTTGGCAGCGGCTACACCACGATCCTTAGGAGATCCAATCCTCGTGGATGAGACGCTGGAGCAAATTGATCCGGCCACGATTCATCCCGGCGACATCATCGGTATCAGCGTTCATACGGGAAATGCACTCCGCGGCTATGAAGTAGGGAAAATGGCTCATGAACTTGGGGCTTGGGTCATATATGGGGGAATTCATGCGACTTTGTACCCGGAAGAAGCCTTCGAACGCGGAAGTGCAAATTGCGTTGTAAAAGGGGACGGCGATCTGATCTGGGCTAAGGTTCTGGAAGATTGCCTCGCAGGTAATCCTGCCAGAATTTATGAGGGCGGAAAAATCGAAGGAGAGCAATTCAAGGCCGCCCGGTGGGACCTGATGCCAGCCGACAAGTACATGTGGGCCTCCGTGCAAACGATTCGTGGATGTCCTAAACATTGCTCGTTTTGTTCGGTGTGGCGTACGGACGGCCAGCGCCCTAGACAGCAAAATTTTCAGAATGTCATCGACGAGATCATCGATCTGCGGCGGAAAGGCTTTCGTTTTATCGCACTCGCAGATGACAACTTCTATCCCGTAACACTGACCGACCTCCGTCTCGCGAGGGAACAGAAGGATGCATCGAAGGTTGCGGAGTTGGTGCAGATACGCGGCGAACGGTTCTCGCTCATGGCTGAACTTGCCAAACTACCCAGGGACATGGTCTTTTTCACGCAAATCACGATGGAAGCAGCGGAAGATACCGAGTACCTGGATGCGATGCGCAAAGCCAACATCAAGGGTGCCCTGGTCGGCGTGGAAGCGGTCACTCCCGAAGGGCTGAAGGCTGTCTACAAGGACTTCAATTACTCAGGGGACCGGTTGGTTCGTCAGCTTCAAACATTTCAGGAGCACGGAGTGCATGTTCTGGGGTCGTTCATTTTTGGTTTGCCAACCGACAAGCCCAGCACGTTTTCGGCAACGGCTGAACTGGCACTGAAGGCGGGGGTGACCTTTGCCCAGTTCGTGATGATGACTCCATTCCCAGGAACGGTCGATTTTGGGCGCTGGGAGAAGGAGCAAGCTAAGAATCCCATACTTGTCGAGGGAACTCCGATTACACGCTACTGGCTGATCCCGTCCAGAATTCGACCGAAGATGTTTACGCCACATCCGCTGATGAGTTCAGAAGAAATACGCGAGCGAACACAAGGAGTTTGGGATCGCTTTTACAATATGCGCGCGATTTGGAGGCGTTCGGCATGCACACCAACGCTGCGCGCGCGAGTGGCATTTATCTTTTTGTCCAAGCTCTATCGGCAGATGTATGCCGGTATCGGCATCTCGACCGACAGTGCGCGTCGGAAGAAAGCGAAGACGGCAGCGCGACTCATCGCGAGACAGTGCCGCAAGCTATTCCAGGCTAAGCCGATGCCAGAGTTGCAATCTCCTAGTTGGGAATTAGTTCAAGACAGCCCAACGCGACGCCCGGCGTTTTTAGGAGGAGTCGCGGACGAGAGTAGGAAGCCGTTTCCAATAATCTCTTAAGCTTTGCACTCGTGACTCTGAATGGCATGTCAGATCCAGAATGCGAACAGGCCGAGCAGGAGGGCTTGCGAGCAAGAGCAAATGATTGGGGAATATAGGCGTCGTCTCAAAGCAACTACTATTTTCACTAAGCAATGAGTGCAAAATCGGCCGCAGCAGTACGGAACAGCAATTTGGTAATGCAGAGTGTCTATCTAGCAGGACGTACCGGCGTTGATACTTTGATATCAGTGCTCGGCATCGAGGAATTGGCTATGTCTGAGCTTCTAGGAATTAAGCTTCAATTGGCTGCGATTACGCTCGCAGAAGAAATGAACTATGATCTTGCCGCGAAGAGGTTAAAGCGAAGAGGTTAAATATGACTCAATATGACTCAATCGGTGTTGCGCAGGCAGATTTCCGAATTAGAGAGTCAGTTAGGATTTCACATCTTTCGGCGAAATCAAAAGCGGATCGAAGTTACGCAGCCCGGAGGAACCTTTGTGGCGGAATGCCGGTTATTTCTGTACAGATTAGGTGTACCAGCGTCGGGAGTACCGGTAAACCCTCAGCTCCCTGAACAATAGCGAGAAGAATGCGGAACGAATCGAAGACTCATACACGACAAAAGTTGGTGTGCTGCAAGGGCTGCCTCATCTATTTCAGAGGAGTAAAGCGGACAAGAATCGATAAAGCCGAAGTGTGCCAGTTCTTTAGCCTCTTGTGGAGTAATGAGGCTCAAGTTCTCCAGCACCGCAATCATGCTCGCCCGATTGTCAAAGCGCCGGACGCGCATCGATCCTTCTGCCCATTTTCCCCAAATCAGCACGCTAAACCATCTTCTCGTGGGAAGACGATTATCTTTGTCTGCATCAAAAAAATCCTCCAATCTGCGACGCCCTTTCGCCGATTTCTTCGCAACCGCCAATGCTAAATCTAACTTTGCGGGTTCTTCGCAAGCCTCGACGTTCATCTTGCGGCGAATGGTGCGGGCTCCAACTACATCAGAATAGCTAATCGTGTTCCGTCATGTCACGTTCATTGCGTTGACCGACAAATCTCCGCATGAGAAAGGTTGCGCGGAATCGCGATAAATGGCGATTCTCAGCATTGAAGGCTCCGCAAGTATTATAAGCGGCGCATAGTATACTTTGCGATGCCACAGTGAGATGTGGCACCTCCCGATCATTCCAAAACGAAACTTGATCCGTCTGCAGCGTTCGGGCAATTGCTGCGGAAGCATCGGTTACGGCAGAAGATGAGCCAGGAGGCACTCGCCGCAAAATCCGGCTATGAGCGAGCCTTTATCAGCCTCATCGAGTTGGGAAAGACTAACCCGTGTCTACGGAGCATCTTCGACATCTGCATCACGCTTGGTATGAAGCCCTCAACCTTCTTACGTCAGGTCGAAAAGCTCTCTAGCTTGAACTCCCCTTGCAAAAGCCCTGGCGATAGTCATGCACAGGCGAATCGAACCCTATCCGCACCGACGAGTCTGCAATGAGCGAGACGGCCGCAAGTGAATTCAAGTTTTGGGGGCGACCTGTTTTTGTTGGCAGTTGCGGGCGAGCCACGTGGCGGAGATTGCGGGCGGAGGAAGGCGGAGTACTGCATTCATGCTGCGTCAAAACAAATGCACCACGGCTTCAACATCCAACATCGGCTTCGACGTCGAACGGGTCGCTGGCGGCGAATGCAAATCCGATTAGATTGTCACTTCAGCCGTCAGAGCGGTGGCATCCCAGGCAATCCTATATCTGCTCGGTGACCGAGGAGGCGGACACCAAAAGTTGCTCTCAGTCTGATAGACTCATTCATATCGTTGCATCGGCAGTTTTGGTGTCCACTTTGGTGTCCATTTGGTGTCCAAAAAGAGTCAAACTGAGTCCAAAGTAGCGAAATGGTATAACAGAGCGAAAATAGCAAAAGCTGAGAACTCTCTGATTCTATGTGACATACATCCAAGCTGTTGAAAACAATCTGGGGACGTAGCTCAGTTGGTCAGAGCGCTGCCCTGTCACGGCAGAGGTCGCGGGTTCGAGCCCCGTCGTCCCCGCCATAGATTCTAAAAGACTTAGAAGCTATGGTAACCCAAAGTGACAAGCAAATCCGGGTCCGATAAGGGTCCATTAAGCTCCAACCTGAGCTTTCTGCAGGTCCATCTCACCCACGTTTTGACCCATGCCGGGAATCATCATCCTTACAACCTTGCTCTGTGCGGCGCGCTTATTGGAACCCACTGCCTGCGTGTAGACATCCAGTGTGATCCTGCTGTTGGCGTGCCGTAAAAGCTCCTGTACCGTCTTCACATCTTCCCCGTTGGCCTTCAGCAGAGTGCCGAAGGTGTGGCGGAAGGTGTGCCAGCCGATGTTTTTGTAGATGCCGTTCGCCCTGGCGACCGGCTTGATATACCGCTTCATCAGATTGTCCGGCCAGTAGGGCTGCGTGCCCTTCATAGTCGGGCTGGCGAAGACCCAATCCTCCTGCGTCGGATAGGGACTCTTCTTTCGCCACTGAAGAAGGTCTTCCGCCATGTAGCCGTCGAGTGGGACCGGCTTGGCGGAGGCTTCCGTTTTGCATTCCCCGATCTTCTGATGCCAGATGGATCGAGTCACACTCAGCTCAAGACTGTCGAAGTCCACATCTGCCCACCGAATCCCTAACAGTTCGCTCACACGCAGCCCTGTCCCAGCGGCCAGCAGAACCAGTGTGCGTTCCCGTGTATCGAGTTTGGTGAGAAGAAGCTGAAGTTCTGCGAGTTCCAGAACATCAGGAATGCGTTCCCGCTTCGCGCTTTGACGCACGAGTTTGATCGGATTCTTATCCGTCCACTCGTAGCGCATCGCGTGACTGAAGAGAGCACTCATCAGGTTCCGAATCTTGGCTCGTGTTGCTTTCGCCCGCTTGATCCCGTCCAGCCATTGTTCGACTGTGACAGGCTTGATCTGATCCAGCTTGAGTTCGCCCCATCGCGGGAGCACCCAATTGTCCAGATAACTTCGATAGGCAGCGCGTGTAGGAAACGACTTCCGACTGTGGCTGTCTTCTTTCAACTCTTTGAGCCGATAGTGAGCAACCAGTTCAGCGATTGTTTCCGGCCCGCTCTCTGCCTGCGGGGTTTGTGCGTTAGCGTCGATGCGCAACGCGCGAGCTGCTTTGAGGGCGATTGCTTCGGTTGGCAACGTGAGAACATTCCCCACGATTGCTTTCCTCCGCTTGCTTTCACCATCAGAGCCAGGCTCCCACCAGCGAAAGACCCATACATCAGGCCCACTCTGGCGCTTTTCGCGCTGCACGCTTCCATTCTGATACCGTGTCCGCCTAGACATTACATTCTCCTGTCTTCGGCGCAACGGATGGCTGTTAAATAGCCTAACGCCGCACCGAGCAAAGGTCGAGACATTCGTTCAAAAACTAGGAGGCAAGCTGGCGTTGAATCCAGTCTTCAATCGTGGAGGCGCGGAAACGCCATAACTTTCCCACATGCACACCGCGCACAATGCCTTTGCGTGCAAGTTTCTGAAGAGTCTTCGGGTGGACATTCATGATCTTTGCCGCTTCATCGCTATCGAGCAGCCGTTCAGGCACGAAGCTGCCAGAAGATGCGGGCGGTTTCTTTCCAGGCGAGTTCTGGTCGTTGACGCTATATAGGTCTGAAGGCATGTATACCTCTCAATTGGGATATTCCCAATTCCCAGAGTGCCTATGGCTCCGACCAGCGTCCAATACTTCTCATCAATACCACTCAAAGTTCCATGCATAGCTGGCGCATAAAGGTAGGAACCTAATGGTTCCTAGTTACCTGAATGAGTTCCCAGTAACCGGAACGAAACTAATTGACGTATGCGGTTCCTAGCTGAAGGATTTAAGGTGCAACATCGACTCTCGTCCCCCCGAGGGAGATGTGGAGTCTTGACGCCACTGCCAGCGGAGTATCAGGGCCATGTCAGACATCGTGGAGTTTCGCCATCTGGAATACCTGGTTGCGATTGCAGAGCGAAAGAATTTCAGCAAAGCAGCCGAGCATGTCCTGCGGTCACAACCTGCCGTCAGCCATCAGATCAAAGCTCTTGAGGATGATATTGGATATCCCCTACTAGTCCGTAATGGGCGAGATGGAGTGTACCCAACACCTGCCGGAGAGTTTGTGCTTTTGTGGGCCAGAATAGTTCTAGCCGAAAAGAAAGAAACATTCCGTATGGCCAAGGCTATTCATGATGGAACGGTTCCACCGCTTCATCTTGGCTTTTCATCCTTTGTGAACGGATTCCTTCTCGACAACTTTCGTATCGCGTATCAGGCGATGTTTCCCGATTGTGAGATTCATCTATTTGGCGGGGATACTAAGCACGTTCTGGAGCGCCTGGAGAACGGCACTCTCGACTGTGCGATCCTTCCTATGCCCATCGATAATGACGTCTGGAAAGTGCGCCAGGTTGCGCATTCGCCGCTCGTCATCTGTATGCGCTCAGATGATCCACTCAGCAATCAAGCCAAAGTGAATATCCACGAAGCCGCTCCGCGACTCAAAGTGTTCCGCGATCCAGAACTGCATCCGGCAGCGCACGCACGCCTTTCGGAGATGTTCACCGAAGTCGGAGTGCCCCTGCATCTCGCAAGCTGTGCTGCCACCCCAGCGGACATACAACTCATGGTGAAACAGGGCTACGGGCTTGCGTTGATCGACCAACTCTGGCAGCTCGATGCAGGTTTGATTACGAGGTCGCTGTCCGGTCTTAACTGGACGGTGGACACTGCCTTCGTCACGACAAGGAGCCGCAGCCACATGGCGCTCATGTTTGTTGAGAAATACCTCGATGAACATGGCCTCGTGAGTATCTGCAAGCAGCCACAACCGGCGACGCTCCGTCACCCCCATCAATTGAAACTCATCAGTTGACGTGCGATCTATAAATCGAACTTTGAGCGCTATAGAAATTACGTCTTGGACTCCGCGATCTCCTGACCGTACCTTCCGTGACATGGCGAAGCAAAACATGCCATCAGGAGATTGCCCATGTTACTGAATTCGCATTGCCGTAACCGACTTGTTCGCTGGTTTCTCCACGCTGGACGCACGCTTCTACCTGCGCTCTTCTACATTGCTTTTGCTGGAGTGGCGCACGCACAAGGAACGATGGACTTCTCAGGCGCACAAACGCTGATGTCAACTTTCAAAACTTTTGCCATGTACGCTGGGGCCGTCATCTGCCTTGGCGGGCTCATTTTCGCGGGAATCCGCATGATGAGTGGGCGTTTCCAGGACGCTATCCCAGGACTTTTCGGTGCGCTATTCGGTGCCGGAGTGCTCGGTTGGGGAGCCGGTTGGATCGGCTCGCTGACCGGGCAGTCGATGTAGGAGGTGCATCGACATGGCCAAGCGGGGAGAGCCGTTACCGATCAATCAAGCGCTGAATCGTCCGAGAGCCAAACTGGGCCTCGACCTCACAGCATGGATGGCGATTGTTTTCGTCTGCGTAACGGTTTTCCTCGTTGGGTTTCGTCTGTTGGCGATGATGGCCTTCCCCACGCTCGCTGTCGTCGCGTGGCTCATCGTCCGTAAACACCCGAAGATGTTCCAACTCTGGGGGCTGAGCCTCAGTCAGAAGTCCTACTATGACCCGCGCAAATACTGAGCAAGCCAAATTCGTTCCGTGGTTCGCCAAGGCAGGAGCCGCGTGCAGCATCGTTCCGATTGCACGCTTCATCGGACCAAATGTCTTTGCCCTCAAAGGCGGCGGATATGGATGCCTGTTTCATCTGTCAGGCATCGACGAAGAGGGATTGACCGACCAGGAGCTTGAGTCGCGGATACGCTCGATTGAAGGCGCATTGCGCGGGCTTCCCGAAGGTTCGTGTCTGTATCAGTACACCCGCGTCATGTCCGGCTATGAGCTGCCCCGTCAGAAGAAGTACAGCAACGCCGTTACTCAGGTCTTCGTGGATGACCGTCTCGGCTTTCTTGCCAAGACCGCCGCCTTTCGGCGCATTGATCTTCACTGGTGCCTCACACTAGAGCCGACCAAGCTGAAAGCATTCGAGAAAAAGCCGCAGGAGAACTCCGCCGACACATCGCGGATGCTGGCAGAACTCCAGAAGGCGGCAACGATTCTGGAAGGTCATCTCGGCAGTATGTTGGGGCTGCGCTCGCTCGATAAGCAAAGCACATTCCAATTCTTCTCCTATCTCTTCAACCTTGATGAGTGGGCTTCGCAGGCGCAACTCCGTGATGATGCTGGGGTGGACCGGCAGATCGTCAGCAATCCCGTTGCGTGGCATAGCGACCATCTGCGTATCGGCAAACGGTACGTGCAGATGTACTCGTTGAAGACGACACCGGAGGCGTCGAGGCCGTGCCTCTTCTCCGGCCTGCTGACGCTCGATTGCGATAGCGTGCTGTGCTCGACGTGGCGGCCCAGGTCCACCAACGCGGCCCGCAGCGAGATCGACGCGCAGGAGAAGTTCATCTCCTTTTTCAAGGTTGGCGTGTTGACCCGTGTGATGAGCGGACGCGATACCGCCTCGCTCGAAACAGGCGCAGGTGCGAAAGCTGCTAACAGCAGCGTAGATGACTTGAGTCTTGTCATCCGCGAACTGGACAAGAAGGCCCAGGGCGAATACTCGCTACGCTTGCTGCTCGCCGCCAACAGCGCGGAGCAGCTACGCGACGCCGCGCCCGCCGTGCATCGGATCTTCGTCGATGCGCGGGCGCAGGTGATTGAGGAGACGCTTGGCAATCTCTGTGCGTTCTATGCCATGTTTCCCGGCAATGGAAAGTTCAATGTCTTTCCGATGTGGCTGGGTGAAGAACACCATGCGCGGTTGTCTTCCGTGTTCGCACCGCACATCGGCCATCCTCATTCCGAAGATCTGGACTCCGAATACCTGAATGTCTTCGAGACACGCACCCGGACGCCATTCTTTCAGGACGTGTACGTGGAGGGTGTGCGGGTTGCACTCATCATCGGGCCTACAGGATCAGGCAAAAGCGTAATCGGCAATGCTACCGTCGCGCTGGAGCAGAAGTATGGCGGTTTTACCTACATCTTCGACATCGGCGGCAGCTATGAGAGCGTGGTGGAGTTGTACGGCGGTCGCGTTGACCGCATCGGCAAAGATGGCCCGCGTGTTGCGTTGTTCGCTCTTGAACCGACCGAAAACAATACCAAGTTCCTGTACAGCTTCATCAAACTCCTGCTCACCAACGGCGGCGCGCATCTGGAGCCGGAAGACGATGACGTGATCCACAAGGCGGTGCAGGACATCTACCTGCTCGACCCGGAAAATCGCCGTCTCTCCAATCTCTTCCTGCCCAAGAAGCTCGACCGCTATCTCTCGAAATGGGTTGGGCGAGGCGTCTACAGCGCCATCTTCGACAACGTAGAAGACAGCCTCTCGCTGTCTCGCGTGCAGTGCTTCGATTTTCAGGGCGTCAACAACCAGCAATACGCCGACCTGATAGAGCCGCTGATGGTGTGGCTGCTCCATCGCATCAATGACGTGCTCTATGATCCCGCCAACCTTGGGGTGCCCAAGCATATTTTGATCGAAGAGATTTTCTCTTCGATGAAGAATCGCCAGTTGCTCGAAGGCGCTCTCGCGTCCATCAAAACCGTTCGCAAGAATCTCGGCGGCGTCACGATGATTGGACAGTCGGCAGAGGATCTAGGTGAGAACGCCGACAGCATCGTGAACTCCTGCACGTCATTCCTGTTCCTGAAAGATGCCACGTTCAACCGGAAGCGGTACGAGGAGTTGTTCAAGATGACGGAACAGCAGCTCGCTCTCTTCGAGAGCTTGCAGGACCGCGAGGCGCTGTACATGCGCCGCGATGGACTCACCAAAGTTGTTCGCCTGAATCTCGACGCACGCAGCTATGCGACGTTCTCCACCAAACCCAAAGACCGGGTGCGCCGGTCGAAGCTGATTGCCAAGTATGGACTCACCGAGGGCATCACACGGTTCGCCCAGGGTGAGTCCGTGTAGCCGAAAGGATCAGACATGAAACTACCTATCCTCATCTTCGTCGCCTGTGGGCTTGCCTTGACCGCCTCCACTGCCTCTGCGTCCGGCCCCACAACGCCCGATCAGAAGCACCTCCAACCAAACGCCCCGCGCACCATCACCGTGTCCGAGACGGCAACGCCGCCTGTGGTCCGCGCCGGGCTTTTGCAATCGACCCTGATTCTGCTTCCCGATCAGGAGAAGGTTGCAAACGTCTTCGCGGGTGACACCGTGGATTGGGTGTTTGATGGCGGGCATGTCGCCAGCCGCTTTATCAGCATCAAGCCCAAATTAGCGAACAGCACGACAGATGTACATATCGTTTCCGATCACGGCAACGAGTATACCTTGCAGTTGCGTGAAGTCTCCGGTGACGATGATCCCCACTTCGATTCCAAAATCTTCATTGCCCCCGGCGACAAGGCCGCGAAAGATCGGCTGGCCGAGCTGCCCGTCTTCGTGGCCGCCGCCGAGCTGGACAAGGTGAAGCAGGAAGCGGCGGCGGCGCGGGAAGCCCAGGCCGCGACGCTGAAGGCCGAGAAGTCGCAGGAAGAGGCATATCGCAGCAAGTACCCCGGCTCCCTGCATTTTGATTACACCTGGGACAAATCGAAAGGCAAAGAGCTTGGTTTGCAGGCGATATGGCGCGATGACAAGTTCACCTACTTGCGCGGGCAATTCCAAGAGACGCCCGCTTTATATGAGGTGAAGGATAAAAAGCCATCCCTCATCAACTTCGATTTCAGCAATGGCCTCTATACCGTGCCGAAGCAACTGGACAACGGTTATCTCGCCATCGGCAAGCAGAAGGTGGAGTTTCACCGTACCGAGGAAGCGAGGTAGTCATGCCGGAGCCAAACGAGAAAACACCTGCGACCGTGCCGGAACAGCCAGAGGCCAAGCCGCCTCTCAAAAAGAGTATGCCGGTGGTGATTGCCCTGGTCGTCATCATCGGGCTTATCGGCATCGCCAATCTCTCCAGCCTGTTGAGCGGCAATAAAAGGAATGCTCCCAACAGTGCCATGCCCATGCGCCCGGCAGCGCCGAACGCCCAGCAGGTAAACAGCTTCGAGTCGCAGCAGCAGTTGCAGGCGCAGCGTGACGCCGACGCGCGGCAGCATCAGCAGGAGCTTGCCGCCGCACTCCAGCAGCTTCAGCAGACCGAAGGTGCGCCCGGCCCGGAGGCCGCAGGCGCACCGCCCATGACCGCCGCGCAGCGTTCAGCGATCTACGGCGACAATCCGAACGCACCCGCGCATACCTCCGAGATGTCGCAAGCCCAGGCCGAGGCCAAGCAGAAGCAACTTGCGAAAGAAAAACAGCAGCAGGACGCTATCGACAGCGACACCGTAGCGATTGATTTTGAGCGCACCAGTCCGGCAGTCATGCCAGTGGCCGCGCAGGGGACGGCTGCTACCGCAGCCGGCGGCGCGGCTTCATCCAAACCGGTCACTACGGCGGCAAAGGCTGATGCTCAAAAGAACCCTCTGGCCGGATACGACTTCGATACCTACGATGGCCGTCTCTATCGCGTCTTCGAGGGAACGGTACTGGAAGGTGTCGTGACCAACCATATCGACGGCGGATTTAGCGGCCCGATCATGGTTTCGCTGACGACCGATCTATACTCCCACGACCATCAGCAGCTTCTCTTGCCCCAGGGCACGCGGCTGTTAGGTGACGTGCAGAGCGTCGGCAATGCACAACAGCGCAAGATGTTCGTTACGTTCCATCGCGCCATCTGCCCGGACGGATTTTCGCTGGAGTTTGCGAAGTACATCGGCCTTGACCAAATAGGCACGACCGGCCTTGCTACCAAGGTAAACCACGGATATTTACAGGCGTTTGCCGCCGCAGCCGCTATCGGCGGCCTTGGCGGTCTCGCCCAGATAGGAAATGGCGGCAGTGTTCTTGATCCTTCCGTGCAGATTCGCAACGGGATCTCCGAACAGTCCGCAGTCGAGGGTGAGCAGGTGTTGAATCACTTCCTCAACCGGCTGCCCATCATCACGCTCAAGGAAGGTTCCCGCGCACGCGTGTACGTCGGCACCGACCTTTTGATTCCGGCCTATGCGGAGCATCGCGTCGATCCCACCTTGTAGGAAAAGGAGCATTTGCGATGAATGACCGTTACAAACATCTGCTCCGCAAGTCGCGTGACGCCAAGCGTGGAGGGCATGACGCATGGACCATGCAATCCACCGGCGAGAAAGTTGCCGTGGCGCTTGTCCTCAATCGTGCCGATTGGCTGGCCGAGATTGACTACACAATTCCCGAGGCTATCGACCGCAGCGGCGCGGAGTGGGTAGCGGTGATTCCGCAGGTTGCCCGCCAGCTTGCAGAGGAGGAATGACAGCCATGCAGACAATTCCGCTCCATCGCTTCTATCAAGTCTCAGGAATCATCGCCGCCATTCTGCTCGCTCTCCTGTTCGTTGGGACAGCGACCGGCAGAAGCACTCTTGCGTGGATTTACCTCCAGTCCACCGAGACCATGACAAACGCAACACATATCCACACGTTTTCCCTGGACAGGTTGGACCCAACCTGCCCGCAGTGCATGTAGTTCAACCCAACCGCAGGAGGCTTTATGAAAGTCACACTGACTAACCGGCGCAAGTTGCTCATCGGGGCAGGCGCGGCCTTGTTGCTCACCGCAACACCGAGCTTTGCTCTGTTCGGCATCGGAGATATTGTCTTCGACCCGACCAGCTACGCCAGTCTTGTATCGCAGCTCACCACACTTCAGACGCAATACAACATGCTGAAGAACAACATCACGCATTTCTCGGCGAAACAGCAGTGGCAAACTACCCTTCATGCCCTGGAGAACGCGAACGTCGCCAATATGTTCGGTGAGACGGCGGGCATGAGTATTGCCCTTAATACCAACTCGCCGTCTGCGTCTTCCACTGCATGGAAGGCCGCCACCGTCACCATGAACGGCAGTGCCCCGACCTACCTTGCCAGCCAGTCTCTCGGCAGCTCCCGCACGTCGCAGCTTGCCTTGATCGAAACGTCCGATGCTGTATCGCCCGATTGCCTTAGGGCTGTGGGCCAGTACCGGAGCGATCGGAGCACCAACGCGACGGCGAACAGCTCGCTTCTCTCTTCGCAGTTCGATGTCTCCGACTCCACCAATAGCGAAGTTCAGCAGCTTAATCTTCTCAACGCAGCAGAGGCGCAGAAGACGGCGGAGATGCAGTCGCAAGGGACTTTGCAAGCGTGCCTTGCGTCGCAGATGACACTTGCCAACATGGAGCGCCGCAATGCCCACGTCGAAGACCTCAACACCGCTGTCTTTGTCCAGCAGCAGCATTCGGCCAACGACACCAGCGCCGCCAACGAAGGCAGCACCTGGGACAGCTATCTTCCCTAATCGGAGACCGCAATGTTGAAAGCGATCAATACCAAAATCCTGCTCGCCATCCTCGCGGCTCTCACCGCGATTGGTGGCGCGTTGACCTACCAGCGGCATGAGGCGGCGAAAGCCGCCGCTGCAGCCACCAAATCAGCGGCCATCCTTCAGCAACAGCAGAAGGAAGCCGAAGAACGGAAAGCCGAGGATGAGGCTTTCCGGCAGCGCGTGGAAGCGGACAAGAAAAAGCACAACTCCGCCGCCGCCCATGAAGGCAAGACCTGGCAGAAGTACATCCCCTAAACGCAACCGAGGGAGAGTAGCGATATGGTTTCCGTAGCTCTATTAGCGCAGGCGCTTCCAAGCACAAGTTCCGGTGTCGATTGGCTGTATCAGTTCACCAATAACCTTACCAATCTGACGACGCAGAACGGTGGTGCGCTCACGCAACTTGGACTGACGGAGCTGGCCTGCATCTCCCTCTTTACCCTTATCAGCCTGGTCATCAACTGGAATACCACCAGCATGACTTTTCGCTTTCATGCCCAGCCCGTCCACGCGGGCGATTTGGTCAATTTTCTATTGCGGCTCATCATCTGCTGCCTGCTTGAAAACTATTGGGTGAATCCATTCCCCGGCGCGAGCTTCGGTATCAATCATTTTTTTTCCTACATCGCACAGGCGATGGTCGCGGTCTTCGACCAAAACTCGCTCGATAACTTGCTTCAGCTTCTCAAGACCGCTGGCGACAGCACCGCGATGCCGTCGCTCATGGCTCCCGTTCAGATCCTTTGCTACTTCGTTGTGCAGGCGCTTCTTGGCATCTCATCCGCGATCCTCTTCGTGATTAATTGCAGCGCCTTCATTCTCTATGGTGTAACCGCATTATTCGGCCCCATCTTCATTCCGCTGCTGATGACGAAGACCTTTCGCGCAAAGTTCTTTCACTTCCTTGACGTTCTTATCAGCTTCGCCATGATTCGTGCCGTGGCCGCAGCATTCATCTTCGTTTGGGGCGGCTTTATGAATGCCTTTATTCAGCAAACCTTCAACGGAAATTACTCGATGGAAATGTGGCTTGCGAACCTGATTCCGTGCATCATGGTATTCGTCGCATTCATTGTGAACATGCTCTTTATTCCGAGCATGACACAGGCGATCTTCGGCGGGGCTGCCGGGCTTACTGGAGCGCCCGCGCAACTCGCTGGCGGTGCGGTTGCCCTGGCGATCAAATCGGGAGGATGAGCATGTGGAATTTCTTATTAGGGTTTCTATTCGCGCGAGCTACCGGAGCATCAAGAATCGTTCGGCCATTGTTGTTGCTTCTCCTACTCGGGTCGATCATCGCCGGATTGATCTACGCTTTCGCAGTCTTTCATGCGGTCAACGAAAGGAGTCGCCCTCCCCATGTCCATACACCCAGTAGTCCATGAGCAACACATAACGCCAGAGCAAACATTGCTCACAGACCAGATTGGCAACGAAGTTTATGCCTCTCACTATGCCGAACGAAAAGCCTACCGCCTCATCCTCGCCTGTGGAACAGTCCTGCTTTGCGGCTCCATGTGGCTCAATCTCTCGCTGGCTCACCGCCCACTCGTAAACCGCTACATTCGCATTGACGAAATGGGCCACGCCCAGGCCATTCAGTACAGCGACTTGAACTACAGCCCGCGTGAGGGGGAGATACGGACATACCTCACCGATTGGGCAAACTGCCGCTACACAATCAGCCGCGACACCATCGCCAAGAAATACCCCCTCAACTACTACTTCCTGTCCAGCAATCTGGCTTCGCAGTTGATGACGGAAGACAACCAGAATCACCTTGTCTCGCAGGTCATCGGCGGCCAGATTGAGCAAAGCGACGTGGAGGTGAAGGATGTCACCATCACCGCCATGTCTCAGGAGACGGTACAGGGCGCAGTCATGGCCCGTGGCACGGCGCTCCTTGCACTGGACAAGCTCTACTCCCCAAGCCAGTCGCGGGAGCCGAGGACTGAGCATTGGATGCTCAGTATTACCTACTATCTCAATCCCAAACAGGTCAGCGATCAGGCCAAGATTTACCCCCAATACGAGTTCATCAACCCACTCGGTTTGACTATCACCGAGTTCCATGAAAACCGCGTGTCCGTCGATCCCATCGCGCCCGGCGCTCCGGCTCCGACTGCAAACGGAAGTACGGTGCCATCGGCAGGAGGAATACGGTGAGCTTCGAGCTGATATTGCCGTTCTTTCCCGAAGAGTTGCGGGCGCTACTACTTGACCCCTCCATCTCCGATTTGATGATTAACGGCACCAGCGGCGTCTACGCTGACCGTGGCGGCGTGGTCGAGCATATTGCGCTCTCCACGCCGTACAGCAACGACCGCTTGCAGGCCGCGATTGAACGGGTCGCCCGCCTGCTTGGACAAGACCTTACCAGCCAGAATCCCATCCTGAATACCCGCCTGCCGGACGGCTCCCGCGTCGCCGTCGTCGGCTCGCCATCCTCAATCAATGGACCGACGTTCACCGTGCGGAAATTCAATCGCTGGTTCACGTCTGCGGAACTGATTGCATCGGGCAGTCTGCCGGAGCAGATTCGGGATGCGGTTGTGAGCTTCATTGCAGAGCGGAAGAACGGCATCATCAGCGGCGGAACCGGCAGTGGGAAGACAACTCTAATGAAAGCCTTGCTGGATCATGTGCCGCTCCAGGAACGGCTCATCGTGATCGAGCAGCCCGCCGAGCTAAAGATAACCCATCCCAATGCCGTTCGGTGGGAGGCCGTCGAGGCCATACCCGGCCAGGTTGCCGTGACGCCGAGCCAACTTGTGGCCGCTGCGCTGCGCCATCGTCCAGACCGCATCATCATGGGCGAGATACGCGATGAATGCGGGTACGACCTGTTGCAAGCGATGAATACCGGCCACGGTGGAACGCTCTCGACCATTCACGCAAAGAGTGCGTGGGACGCCCTCAATCGGCTATCGGATCTCGCCTTGAGTGCCAGGCCCAATCTCAACCACTCTTTCGTCCGTTCGGAGACGGCGGAAGCCATCGACTTTGTTCTGTATTGCGAGCGCGATCATGCGGGCCGACGCAGAGTACGCGAGCTTATTGCCGTAAAGGGCTACAGCCATGCAGACCAGTCCTTCGAGACAGAGGAAATCTATCACGCTAACTCTGCGACAGCGGCGGCATGAGACGCGGATGGAAGCGGAATCGTTATGGCGCTCTTCACCCACAACACGAAGCAGAATCTTTCGACCGGAAGGTGCGCGCCTGAGCATGGCGCAGGCCGCCTGAAGACATTCGGTTTCGGAGCGGACTTGCGGCTCTTTGTGGAGTCCTCGGTGGGGACGAGTGAACCCAGTTCGCCGGTGCATGGCATCGTCAGGAAGCGGATGAAGAGGATTGTTCAGGCGGGTGTCTCCCATATGTATCCCGCTTTCTGCACGGTCACTGCTTCGGGGTCAAACCGACGCCCGGCGGCAGGCTCGTTCTTCTGCTTCGGCTTACGCCGCCTTCGGTTACGGTTTCCATCGAAATCTTGTTCGGAAAGAACGCCGAAAAGATTATCGACGGACCCTCCGTAAATGCAGAACTTCGGCCTTGGGAGTCGGACCCACTCGCTAGGCTTCGCCAGGTGTGACCCGAGCAGATCGGGAATTTCAAAACGGAGACACAATCATGTACCTGAACAAAGCAATCCTCATGGGCTTCCTCGGCGGCGATGCAGTTGTTCGCACCGGCAAAAACAACAAGCCGTTCACCACGCTCTCCCTTGCAACCAAGGAGTCCTATAAGAACAAAGAGACCGGCAAGTACAACGAGCGTACCGAATGGCACAACCTCATCGTCTTCGGCAAGCTGGCCGAGTTCGCAGGCAAGCTCAAGAAGGGCGCTCACATCCAGATCGAGGGCAAGATTCAGCACTCCGAATACAAGGGTGTAAAGACCGACACGATCCGGGTGACTTCCATCCTCAAGCTCGACCGCGCAGAGCGGGTTGCCGCCGAAGAAGAGTTCGATGAGACCTTCGACGAGGACGTGGCCGCATAGGCCAGCTCCTCACCATGGAAGCCCGGTGAAAGCCGGGCTTCTCTTCTGCCTTAATGGCCCGCATGATCGCACCCGCAAGAGGTACCTCTATGAGTCAAATTGCCGCCAGCTTTCTCAGACGTTGTTTCGCCTCGGAAGAGACCATTGCGATCCTGCTTCGCGGACAGGATGCCGCAGCTCCCAGACAACGGGTCGTGCGATTGGATCAAGTTCTGGAGACGCCGTATATCGCGTGGCTCTCCTATGAGAATCAACACGGTCGCAACAATATCTATGTCGCAGCCAATCCGCTTCGCCCCGGCAGCCGCCAACGAACGAAAGATAGCATCGCATCCGTTCGCCATCTATATATAGACATCGACACGGATGGAGATGGCCGTCTCGCTGCGCTGCGGGCATCGGATATGGTGCCGCCGCCGACTTCTATCTTGTCCACCTCTCCCGGCAAATATCAGGTGCTTTGGCGTGTCGAAGAGTTTGACTTTGTACGGCAGGAACAGACGCTCAAGTTGCTCGCCATCGGGTTCGGTGCGGACATCGCTTGTACCGACTGCAACCGTGTCCTTCGCGTCCCCGGTTTCCTGAATCGCAAGTACGATCCGCCCTACAAAGTCACTGTCGAATATCCCGACGATTCTGTCTGGACTCCCGATGACTTCCAGCTTGACGCAGGCGCAGTCGATGCCATGCTCTTCGCGGCTACTTCCACGCCGCGCAAATCGCCGTCGAAGCACAGTAATTCGGAGAGCGATTGGGCATGGGTCTCCCATGAGCTTGCCCACGGTAAAGATGCCGTCAAACTGACGCGGGAGCTTGCTTCGCGCCGCTCCGACAAGCCCAATCCTCTCTATTACGCGCAGCGCACCGTTGATGTCGCTTCGGCTCGCCTGTGGTTTATCGAAGGCATCCGCTTCGATGACGTAATCACCATGCTTGAATCCCGCCGTCGCTTCGAGCTTCCCGCCGCACTTTGCTCCGCTCGTGCGCGGGAGATTGCGGCCACGGCGCAACGCATGATTGCCCACAGAAAGTCCGCCTGATTTCACACCCAAAGGAGAATGCAATGCCGCTACTTGAAGTCGTCCAAACCCGCCACCTCAGCGCCTCTATTCGGCTCACCGATACGACCGCTACTCAGGTCGATCAATACGCCGCGTTCATCCATGCTTCTGCAAATGATGTTGTGGAACAGGCGCTCGCTTATGTCTTCTCCAAAGACCGCGAGTTTCAGGAGTACCTTCGCACTCCTGAAGCGCGGCGGATTACGCCGACGTTGCGCGTGCGTCGCGGCAATGCCAATGATGGCGCGGAAGCATCGGCAAAGAAGCCAGTTTCCGCTGCATCATCGGCATCCCAAACCCCGGCAGTTGTGGCGGGATCGAGGGCATGATTCTCCGCCTACATCCGTGGCAGTACCAGAGCGGTGCTTCGCACCGGGTGTATTTCGACACTCCACCCCTAATAGGTTCGTGCAGGGTGCACTTAGGTGCACTTGTTTAGAACCAACCACATAGCAAAATCGGGTGCACCTGGGTGCACCTGAGATTTTGAGGTGTTGCATGGCAATTCTTGATCCCGAAACCACCGCGATTTCAGAGGCCGACCGCGCAGCCAACAGGGTATGTCCCGTAACGGTGAAACTCACGCAGGAGGAGCACCGCGCCGTCACCGAACACGCCGAGGAATTGGGTCAGGCCCGCAGCGAATGGATGCGCGATGTCATTCTCCGCGAGCTGCAAACCTCTACCAACGATCCTCTGTTGGAGGAGGTTGTCGGCATCCGCCTTTTGCTTATCAATGTCCTTCGCCCGCTCTCGGGCGGCCAGCAAATGGCAGCCGAGGCGTTCGATAAATTGCTCGAACACGTCGGCACACGGAAGCAGGAGATTGTTCAAAAGATGGTTTCGGCACGGAGGAGGTGAGGCGATGGCAAAGACTACATGGGGCCGCAAAGAGACGATCATCTGGCCGCACAACCGGCCTATCTATACCTATGCCGCGATCTTCTCCGCAATGATTCTCACGGTGGTGTTTGTGTATGGATGGCTTCGCTTTCTCACGAAGCCATTGCAGTGGTTCTACGCTCCGGTCTATGTCCGCACTTCTGTCTTCGGCACATTCAGCCGGACGCACAGAAGCGACTACCGGATGCTCTTTCTTACCGGCCACGGACTGAAGCCGGGGCCGGTGATGAATGGGGATGTCCTGCATGGAAAGACGCCGGAACCCGGTGGCCGCGTCATCCCTCTGGCGCTCTCCGTCACGGCACTTCAGCGAGGGAACGACCTGCTCTTTCGCGGGCCGGTACGCAGTTATGTGGATGCCCGGCTCCGTGAGTACCTGAAAGCCGCCGTCTATGACGGACGCGACGTGTTCGCCATCCTGAAGCCGCCTTTGCTCTGCGGAGCCGGAGTGTTTCTGGTACTGCTGCCGTTCGCGGTCACTCTCGACGTGAAACGCCAAAAAGCGTTGAAGTACGGACGGCGTTTGAAAGGCCCGGAACGTCTCACGCCCCAGGCGTTCAATCGCACGGTCAAGGGTAACGGCATCGGCTTCAAAACCGATGGCATGAAAGACATGCTGCGCATCCCGGCGAAGGCCGAAGCGCAGCACATGCAGATCATCGGGGATACTGGCGCAGGTAAGTCCGCGATGCTTTTTCAGGTGCTCCGGCAGGTGCGGGGCCGGGAAGATTCTGCCATTGTCTACGACCCGGCACGCGAGTTTGTGAAGCGATTCTACGACCCATCAAGGGGTGACGTAATCCTCAATCCTTTGGACAAGCGATGCCCCTATTGGGGGCCAGCCGAGGAGCTGCGCAGCCGGTCGGAGGCGAAAGCACTGGCGGCGTCTCTCTTCCAGCCGCCGCAGGACCGGAAGGGTGAGTTTTTCATCGAGTCGCCGCAAAAAATCTTTGCCTTCCTGATGGCGTATGGCCCGACGCCGGACGAACTGGTGCAGTGGATGTCGAACCCTGATGAGATTGACCGCAGACTGAAAGGCACCGAGCACGCGCATCTCATCGATCCACGAGCGCACCAGCAGCGGGCCGGTGTTCTCGGCTCCCTCGGATTGGTTGCGGACAGCTTGCGGCTATTGCCGAAGAAGGGCCACGGTAACGTCAGATGGACAGCAACTGAGTGGGCCGAGAAACGCCAAGGATGGATCTTCATTACCTCTCTTCCCGCCGAGCGCGAGGCGTTACGTCCATTGCAGAGCCTATGGATTGACTGGCTGGTTTTGCGGCTCTTGAATGAGCCGACGAAAGAGCAAAAGCGCGTGTGGTTTGTGATTGATGAGCTGGCGAGTTTGCAGAAGTTGCCGCAGCTTCACACGGCGATCACCGAGGGAAGGAAGGGACGGAATCCCGTAGTGCTTGGCTTTCAGGGAAAGGCACAGCTCGAATACCTGTACGGGCATCTCGCCGAGGTGATGCTGTCGCAGCCCGCGACGAGCGTTTGGCTCACGACGAAGGAGCCAAACGCTGGCGAATGGGTATCCAAGTTCATCGGCAAAGTAGAGATCGAGCGGCTGCGCGAAACGCACTTCGACGGCACACGAGCGGGACACAACTTCACCATCGAGAGGCAGGTTGAGCCGCTGGTGCTGGAGTCGGAAATCTCCGGCCTGCCCGACCTGCACGCCTTCATGAAATATCAAAATTACGTGACCTATTTTTCGTTCCCATACTTCGATATGCCGGAGGTTGCCAAGCCCTTCGAGTTGCGCGAGCGCACGGACGACAAGCTGCCTTACGATCCAAAGGCAGTGCGCGGAAGCCGACCGGGGGTGGAACTGAAGCAGGAGCCGGAACCCTCAGCGCCCGCACCCGAGCCGAATGAGCCTGTGGCGGCGCAGTCCATTCAGCCGGAAACAGTCGTGACTCCTGATGTCCATGAAGAACACGCCGCCGTACACGACGGTTGGAGTCTCTAATGCTGAATATCTCGAAACCGCTCTCAGCAAGCCAGGCACGGACCTACCATGCCAAAGAGTTCACTGCCGCCGAGCAGAACTATTGGAAGCAGGGCGACACCATACAGGGGGAATGGCATGGCAAGCTCGCCGCTGAATTTGGTTTGTCAGGAGCCGTGGGCGCGGAGGAGTTTGCCCGTCTGTCTGAGGGGCAACATCCTGAGGGCGGCAAGCAATTAGTCTTGCATCGCGTCGTCCATGAATACAAAAACGCGGATGGAAAAATGATCTCGCCGGTCGAGCACCGCGCCGGTTGGGACGCGACGTTCTCTGCACCAAAGTCCATCTCGCTCACCGCGCTTGTCGGCGGCGATGAGCGGGTGCGGGAGGCACACCGAGACGCCGTCAACGTCGCTTTGAACGAACTGGAGAAGTATACGCAAGCCCGCATCGGCGGTAACAATCCCGCCGAGACCACCGGAAACTTTGTCGCAGCAAAGTTTGAGCATGACACCGCCCGTCCTGTGGACGGCTACGCCGCGCCGCAGCTCCACACGCACGTCGTTGTCTTTAATATGACCGAGCGTGAGAACGGCAAGATGCGAGCTTTGCAGCCACACTCATTATTCGAGAGCCAGCAGTTTGCTACCGCTGTCTACCAATCCCATCTGACATACAAATTGCGCTCTCTCGGCTATGAGATCGAACCTGGCAAGAGCGGAGCGCCGGAGATCAAGGGCTACACGCAGGAGTACCTTGACGCTTCCAGCCCGCGCCGCCAGCAGATCGAAGAGGCTTTGTCCCGCAGCGGCTTTACCGGACCGGAGGCCGCGCAGATTGCGGCGCACAATACCCGCGATAAGAAAGTCGTTCTGTCTCCCGATCAGATCCTTGCCGCGCACAAGCAGATTGCCGATGAGTTCGGCAATCAGGCTGACCGAGTTGTGGCCGAGGCGCGGGAGCGCAGGAAGGAACGGGCGCAAGAACGATCGGAACGGGAGCGCCGCCAGCAGGTGCGGGAGGCCGTCACCTTTGCCCGCGATAAGGGTTTCGAGCGGGAGGCCGTGGTGGACGAACGGACGCTCTACGTGGATGCGTTGCGCCGGGGCATGGGAGAGATGACCTACCCGGAGGTGCGCGCCAGCTTCGAGGCGCGTGTCGCCTCCGGCGAATTCAAAGAGATTGCCGAGGATGGCGCGAAAGCCGGACGCAGATTCACGACGGCGGCGACCATCAAGGCCGAGAGTGAAATCGTGCAGAAGGTGCAGGATGGGCAGAGTCGCACACCGCAGATGATGCCGATTGAAACCGCAGTTCCGCTTGCGGATTCACGCTCTCACTTCAATGCCGCCCAAAAGAGGGTTGTCGAGGAAGTTCTTACCTCACACGATCGGATACAGGGATTGCAAGGGCGGGCAGGCAGTGGCAAAACTTCGGTCCTGGCGACGATACGCGAGGGAGCCGAACGGAACGGCTACGCCGTGGAAGGTTTTGCGCCGACTTCGCGCGCCGCGAAGCAACTCCGCGATGCTGGAATCAAGGCGGACACGTTGCAACGCTTCCTCGCAGGCGGTGGCCTGCAGGCCGCCGGCGATCCTGCGAGAAAGCATCTCTATATGGTCGATGAAAGCTCGCTGGCATCGACGCAGCAGATGCGCGACTTCCTTCACAAGATTGCTCCGCAGGATAAGGTTTTGTTGATTGGCGATACCCGCCAGCATCAGGGCGTCGATGCCGGAAAGCCCTTCGAGCAATTGCAGGAAGCCGGTATGCGGACGGCGCAGCTTGACCAGATCATGCGTCAGAAAGATCCAGAATTGCTGAAAGCCGTCGAACATCTGTCCAACAACGAGACTGCTATCGGCGTCGAGATGCTTTCACAGCAGGGACGGATTACGGAGATTGTTGACCCGCAGGAGCGCATCGTGGCTATCGCCAAGAGCTATGCCGAACGTCCCGAAAACACGCTCATTGTTTCGCCGGATAACGCTTCGCGCCGTGCCATCAATCAGGCCGTGCGGCAGGAGTTGCAGGCGCTTGGCGTCGTGGACTCGAAAGACCATTCCATGTGCGTGCTCGCGCCGCGCAACGATATGACCGGCGCAGATAGAGAGTGGGCGAGTCGTTATGAACCGGGAGATGTCCTGCATTACACCCGTGGCAGCAAAGAGCATGGCATCGAGAGCCGGAGCTACGTTCGCGTCGTCAGCACAAACCCGAAGGAGAATCTCGTCACCGTACAGAAGCAGGACGGCCAGCAAGTCACCTATGACCCATCGCGGTTGCGCGGTATCGCCGCGTACCGTGAGATTGAGCGGGAGTTTGCTACTGGAGACAAGATTCAATTTACAGCTCCACAAAGGGACTTGCAGGTAGCCAATCGTGACCTCGGCACCATCCAGCACATCGGAGATGACGGCAGAATCAGCGTTCGCATGGATGGCGCAAAAGACCGAATCGTGCGCTTCGATGCCGACCAGATGCGGCACTTCGATCATGGCTATGCCGTGACCTCGCACAGCTCGCAAGGTCTCACGTCGGAGCGCGTGCTGGTGAACATGGACACGGAAGTTCACCCGGAGCTGATGAGCAACAGATTCGCCTACGTTTCCGTGTCGCGGGCCTCGCATGACGCTCAGATTTACACCAATAATGCCGCTTCGCTTACCGCGAGTCTTAGCCACGATGTGAGCAAGGCATCCGCTGTCAGCTTCGGCAAGGCGCAGAGCAATTCTGCGCAGCAAGGATTAGCCCTAGCCGTTCGTTGAACGTTCCCATAGCGCCCTATAACTTGAGCCTGCTAATGGAAGTCATGCGACCGCATATCGACATCACTGAGTTGCAGTATTCGAATGGCTGACGCCTTCACTGCATCCTGATTCTGGAGGACGCCTTCCACCACCAGGAGGAACTTGCCTCGTGTGACCTTCGCTCTGCTTTGCTCATAGAGGTTGGGGTGAATGATGGCTTCGAGATGCCAGGTTCATCTTCATTGCTCAGGAAGATAAAGCCGCTTGCCGTGCCGGGACGTTGCTTCGCAATAACTGCCCCGGCCAGCCGAACAAAGGCTCCATCAGGAACGGCTTTCAGATCATCGGCACTCAGGACACCACTTTTGTTCATCTGCGTCCGGTGGTAGGCCATCGGATGCGGCCCAATGGTAAAACCTGTGATGAAGAAGTCCACCGCCAACCGTTCATCTATGGTCATTGAACCCGCGTAGGCCAGAGCTTGCAGCTTCCAACTTTCAGTAATTCCCTGCAGGCGAAGCCCCGCATTGGAGCCTATCGATATTTCATTCTTCCCGGTGGTCGTGCTGATGGTGAGCGTCTGGATAGTGCTCGTGCGTATGCGTCAGCGGCTCATGATGATGGAGATGGGTATGAGTCGTGCCCGGAGCAACCGGATAAGGGTGATCGTGTAAATGATGTTCATCGTGAGTATGTTCGTGCTCGTGATCGAGCGGCGCATGGGTGTGGGAATGCACATGCTTTTCAGTCAAATGGAGCCATAGCCCAAGCGCCATGAGTGCCCCGGCGGCGGCAAGCTTTAGACTTAGTTGCTCATGCAGCAAAAAGATCGCGAGCACCGCGCCGAAGAAGGGTGCTACAGAATAGTAGGCGCCCGTTCGTGCGGTTCCGAGGTGGCGCAGTCCTACGACGAATAGGACCAGACTAATGCCATAGGCGAAAAGCCCCACCATCATGGAACTCGCAATGTGCGGCAGCGAGGGCCACTTTGCGCCGAGGGCAAAGGCGAGTATCAGGTTCACAGAACCGGCGACAAGCCCTTTGAGACAAGCGATCCAAGTTGCATCGCTCAGCGAGACCTTGCGGGTGAGGTTATTGTCGATAGCCCAGCAGAGACACGCGCCGAGAACACAAAGGGCAGGGACGACCTCAGCAAACGTCGCACGTCCCGGCCAACTCAGGATTATAAGGCCGGCTAGGATTGCTCCCATTCCGAGGGCAATACGTTTGTCAAAGTTCTCCTTGAAGACGAACCAAGCTAGAAGCGTCGTAAAGACGCTTTCAGCGTTGAGGAGCAGAGATGCACCTGATGCGGGCATATGCGTAAGGCCCAGCATCTGGAGACCGGGACCGACGACTCCGCCCAAGAAGATCGCTCCAGCAAGCCATGGCCAATCGCCAGATGCGAGACGAACCGATGGAGAGCGCCTCAGAATGCGATAGACGCCAAGCCCGATCCCGGAGCCGAGATAGAGGAGAGCAGCCATCAACCACGGACTGATGTCTCTCAGGAGCAGCTTTGCAAGCGGTGTGCCAGCTCCGAAGAGCAGGGCCGCACCCAGAGCGGCCAGGATACCCGGTTCAGCGAGACTCTTGCGAAATTGCGATGGTTGCGCCACTCTTAGGGCCTCGCCGCATGTTCCTGGACCTCAGCATCGTCCTGTTCACTTTCTGTGATGCGCTCGTTCTCAAAGACCCATTCGTACAGAACCGGCAGAAGTAAAAGCGTCAATAGAGTTGAAGTGAACAGGCCTCCGATCACAACGGTCGCAAGAGGACGCTGCACTTCTGAGCCGGTAGAAGATGAGAAGGCCATCGGAATAAAGCCGAAGCTGGCGACACATGCCGTCATTAGAACTGGCCGCAGTCTGCGACGAGCTCCCGCAAGTACGGCGTCGTAGGTCGGCATGCCGATTTCTCTCGACTGGTTGATGGAACTCACCAGAACGACGCCGTTCAGCATGGCGACGCCGAAGAGCGCGATGAAACCCACCGAGGCCGAGAGGTTCAGATTCATTCCCCTGAGCCACAGCGCGGCGATACCGCCGACAAGCGCAAACGGGATATTACCCACGACGAGGAGAGCCTGCTTGAACGATTTGAAAGTGAGGTAAAGCAGGATGTAGATGAGAAAGATGACGACAGGGATGATGATCATCAGGCGCTTGGTCGCGCGTTGCTGATTCTCAAACTGACCGCCAAATTCAATCGAATATCCAGTGGGCAGCTTCACTTCGCGGGCAATGTTCGCCTGCACTTCTTTGACAAAGCTACCCAAATCGCGTCCTCTCACATTTGACATCACAACCATGCGCCGCTGACCCTCTTCACGGTCGATCTCGACAGCAGAACGCACTACACGAACCTGTGCCACCTGGTCCAGCTTTACCTGTGCTCCGCCGGGCGATCGAAGGACGATGTCCTCCATGCTCTGAGGATTCGCACGATACGATTCTGGCAGCCGCATGGCGATGTCATACCGCTTTTGCCCTTCGATGAGCTGAGAGATGACCGAGCCGGAAGCTCCGGCTTCAACTGCTTCCTGCACATCCGAGACATTCAGACCATAGCGGGCCAATGCGCCGCGATCAATGCGAATGGTGAGATCGGGAACGCCGGAGATGAGTTGAATCTGCGTGTCCGCAGCCCCGCGCACGCTGGAGGCAGCATGTAAAACCTGCTCGGATAGGGAGTTAAGCTGGTCGAAGTCGTCGCCGAAGATCTTGATAGCCAGATCGGCCTTAACTCCGGAGACTGTTTCATCAACGCGCATCGCCATTGGCTGGGTGAAGTCGTAAGCCAACCCCGGAATTTGCGCCAGCTCTTTATCGATAGCCTCAATCAGCTTTTCTTTTGTGTGGAAGCGATGCCACTCCTTCATCGGACGCAGGAGAAGATATGTGTCTCCTTCGTTGATACCCATAGCCTCGGTTGCAAAGTCCGGACGCCCGATTTTGATCACAACGTCTGCGATCTCTGGAAAAGCGCGCAGTTTCTGTTCAATTACTTTGCTGATTTCAATTGAATCCGTAAGCGAGATGCCCGGGAGCTTGCGTGTCTCCACCAGGATCGAGCCTTCGTCGAGTTGCGGCATGAACTCTGTGCCGATGACAGTCAAGGACCAGATCGCCACTACGAGGATGAGCAATGCGGTTGCCACCGTGATCTTCCGATAGCGGATGACAGTAGCAAGCCAGGTTTGGTAATGATTTCCAAGCCGCTCCATCCAACCAGTCTTTGCTGGTCCGTCCTTGGCAGGAAGACCTTTGCCAAAGGCAAAGGACGTGAAGACCGGAATAGCAACAAGCGCCAGAAGCAGCGCTCCGAAAAGTGCAGAGCAGACCGTAAAGGCCATGGGACGGAACATGCGGCCTTCAAGACCCTGGAGAAAGAAGATCGGAAGGTAAACGGCGATGATGATGATGACGCCAAAGACCATCGGTCGCGCGACATCATGAGCTGCCATTCGAACAGCAGCAAGCCCCGACTCGCCTTCTCTGCGCTCCTCAAGACGATGGATCGAATTTTCCATCATGACTACAGCGCCATCGACAATCATTCCAAAGTCGATTGCGCCCAGGCTCATCAGATTCGCGCTGAAGCCAAAGAGCCGCATATTGATGAAACTAATGAGCATTGCAAGCGGAATGATGGAGGCGGTGATGAGCGCAGCGCGGACATTGCCCAGAAATAAGAACAGAACCACCGTGACGAGGATGAAGCCCTCGAAGAGGTTCTTCTTTACGGTGTGGATTGTGCCGTCGATCACGGTAGATTGATCGTAGAACGGAACGATTTTTACGCCCGCGGGCAGGCGCATACTCTTGATTTTTTCTTTAACCTGAGCGATGACACGCTTTCCATTTTCTCCCTTGAGCATAATTACCATGCCCGAGATCGTTTCCCCATTGCGGAGTACAGCTCCACGCTTCGGAGCGGGACCGATGCCAACTTTCGCAACATCGCTAAGGAGTACCGGAACGCCGTGACTCGACAGAAGTACGATGTTGCCAAGGTCTTCAATGCCGGATGCGCGCCCTTCACCTCGCAAGGTGTACTGCTCATCGTTGTGTTCGATATAGCCGCCCCCGAAGTTTGCATTGTTCTCTGAAACGCGCTGGGCGACGTCATGCAGCGTCAGACCATATTGACTCAGCACGGCGGGATCAACAACGATCTGGTACTGCTTGACCTCGCCGCCCCAATTATTGATCTCGCTCACGCCGGGAACCGTGCGAAGCTGCCGCTTGATCTGCCACTCCTGCACATCCTTGAGTTGCATCGCTGTTAAAGGACCGCTCAAAGTGTATTGGTAAAGCTCTCCAAATGCCGTTGCGGGCAGGCCGAGTTGCGGCTGAATCCCCTTCGGTAGCTGGGCGGTCACTTGTTGCAGGCGTTCATTGACCATCTGCCGTGCGAAGTACATCGACACCGAATCGTCGAAAATGACAGTGATGATCGAAAGTCCCAGCTTAGAGAGCGAGCGTACCTGTTGCTGCTTAGGCATACCCATCATCGCTTGCTCGATGGGATATGTGACAAGCTGCTCCACCTCTGTTGGAGGCATGGACGGAGCTTCGGTGACGACCGTCACCTGGTTGTTTGTCAGATCAGGGAACGCCTCGACCGGCATGGTGTAGATCGCATAAGAGCCACCGGCGATCAGGGCCACGACAAGCATCAGAACGATCCAGCGTGCGGAGAGTGCAACGTCGATAATGCGGTTCAACATGCCTAGTCTCCAATCGAGGATTTCAAAAGCTGTTCCTTGGCGATGAAGCTTCCATGGGTGATGACTTGCTCGCCGGGATTTAGCCCCTGCAGTATCCGAACCTTGTTCTGGATGTTTTCTCCCGTTTGAACCGTCTGCACTCTGAAACGATCAGGAGCCAGCCGCACGAAGACGACGTCCTGACCGTTTATCTGCTGAATGGCTTCCTGCGGAACCAGGAGCGTTGCTGTTCCCGCGCCGGTGGTGAACTCGGCATTGGCAAGCATCTCGGGCCGAAGGCGAGAATCGGGACGTGCGATTTCAATCCGAACCTGAATGAGACGGGTTATCGGATCGAATTCCTGGCCCAGGTTCGTAATCTCGCCTGAGTAGGTAGCATCCGGCACGTCGGGAACCGTGACTGTTGCCGCCTGTCCGCGATGAAGCTTTGCCAGTGTTGCCGCATCGACTGAAGCCAACATCCAAAGACGGCTTAGATCGCCGATTACAAAGGCGTCGGTCGAGGTCGAGATGGTCGCTCCCGGCGTGACATTCTTTTGCAATATCCGGCCGGTCGCAGGAGCCTTGATCGGGATCAGGTCGGCGTCTTTCGCCCCATCGCCTGCTGGAGCATCTGCCTGTACCCCGAGGATATCCTCAAGGTGTGCCTCTTCCCGGTGGACGTTGTTGTCTGCCTCATGGGTCGCGCTCTGAGCATTCACAAGTTCCTGCTTTGCCATCTCCGTTTGTGAGACAGATTCGGCCTTCAGTGCGTAAAGCCTTCGGCTGCGGTCATAGTTTTTCTGCGCAAGCGCTTCGGCAGCCTGGAGCCGCCCACGCTCCGCGACCGCATTGGCGTAGGATGCCCCAACCTCATGCACGTCGTGACTCTGCATCCGGGCAAGTACCTGCCCCTTCCTTACGGAGTCGCCGAGATTGAAGTAGACCTTTTCTACCCTGCCGTCGGCGAGAACGCCGACGCGCCATGTGGCGTTGTCCGGCAGGGTAATACGCCCTTTCGCCCGTTGTGCCACAACCGCGACTCCAGATTCAACCGGTGCAACCTCGATTTTCAGTTCGGCCTGCGCCTGTGTGGTCAGCGCGACCTCGTCCGAAGCTGCTTTGCTCTCCGATTGAGCGCTTCTCTCCGGTTTCGCGCTCTGCTTCCCGACATGGCAACCGTTCAGAAGCCAGAAAGCTATAATGCATATCCATGCGGTATTTCCTATAGTTCTCACTGGTCCATTCCCTCCGCATAGTTGAGCGCAGCGACACTGAGATGAAATCCTTCAAGTGCGCGAACATAGCTAAGCTGTGCGTCTACTCGTGCCCGTTCGGCGTCGAGCAGGCGTAACAGGTCGAGTCCCCCAGCCTGATAGGCCGAACGACTGATATCCGAGATCTCGACTGCCTGGTCTCGCAGTGGCTTGAAAACCTGAAGATACTGCTCACGGCGCATCTCGTACTCACGCTGGGCCAGGCCCAGTTCCGCAACAAGACGGTTCCGAGTGGCTTGGTAAGTTTCTTTCGCAGCCTCCTCCTCCGCTCGCGAGGCCGCAACCGCACCTTGATTCCGATTGAAGAGAGGAAGATCGAACTGCACTCCGGCCAACGCTGCATCAAGTTGCACATCCCGTTTGTACCCGCCGGTAAACAGGAGGTCGGGTCTGCCGTTTGCTCTTTCCAATTGTGTCCGAGCCTTGGCCTGCGCGATGGACTGCTGTGCAATCTGAGCCTCAGTCCGAAGTGCGGGCGCGTCAGAGCCAACCGGAATCGCTCGTGGCTGTTCCAAAGTCTCCAGATCGTCCGAAAGCACCCATGCTGGGTTGGGTGCGGCGTTCATCTCCTGGGCCAAAATGAGGAGCGCCTTCTCGGAATCTAACTTGGCATTTGCAGACGCAGCCTGAATCTGTTGGCCCTGAAGACGGACACGAAGCAGATCGACCTCCGCGATCTTGCCTTCCTTGAATCGGGCCTCGTGATAGTCGATGACCTGCTGGAAATACTTCGCGTCCTGCTCGTAGAGGTCGGCAAAAGCCTGCATCGCCTTTGCCTTCCAATAGTTCTCACGGACGCTCAAGGCAATTTGACGCCGGTCGAGGTCGACCTCAAGTCGCTTCTGCTCGGTGCTTTGACTGGCGACCGCAATCCGACCGCCTCGCTTTCCGGAGATCTCCAGTAACTGTTCGCCTTCCCAATATGTCTGGGAATTCTCACCAAATGCCGATGTCTCTGGGCGAAGATCTTCTTTGCGAAAGACGAAGTGCGGATTGGGAATCAGACCTGCCTGCTCTCTCAATCGTTCGGAACCATTCACGCGAGCGTTCGCGGCGCGCAGTTCTGGGCGATGAGACAAGGCATAGCTCACCGCTTCATTCGATGAGAGCATCGTCTGCGCATGACAGGGGCTTGCCAATGGAAGCAGCCCGGCTATTGCAAATACCAACAATTGTTTGTTCAAGATGAACCTGCATAGCATTCGCTGAAGCCGCCGAAGAGGTGGCAGCAATGGGAAATGACGCCTACTTGTCCACCCAGATGACCGAATACTCAAGTCGTTCTTATGAACAGGCACAGTCGATTGCGACGTGTGCAGAAGGCGCAGCAGCGAGCAGGATTAGACGGGAGGACCACGAGAGTCGGGAGACAAAAAGCCAGGTGGATCGTGCCCACTTAAGATGAGGGGTGCGATGAACGGCTCGGAAGACTTGATTGGCGCAAAGCTGTAGGTGAAAGCCTGTAGATACAGCGGAATGAAATGATCGCCGGCGGCGGTCGCAAACCAGTCTTGAAAATGGGCATCATCGTCGGGATCAAAATCGCGAAGCTCCGCTGACTTTGAAGCAGAGAACTGATAATGCGGAAAATGCGTGTGAAGGAAGCCGTGCGGATGATGTTGCGTGCTTTCATGCTCATGAACGTGCTGAAAGGGCGCTTGGAGGAACGTAAGCGCCAGCACGAAGTTCATCAGTATGGAAATGCAAGATCGCACAACCCGTATCGTACCTTATCCACAACGGGACTGGTCGTATTAAGCATTTGCCTTAGCTGTACCCGGGTAGCCACGCCCCTCTAAAGATTTGTCGTTAGTAGACTAAAAACATGGATTTGGCAGACAAGGCTGTGGTTGGCGCAGGCTCGACAGATCAGAACAATAAGCCGAGGTTTAGACGAGAACGCACCTTGCGGCGCCTCTCTGCGCATCATCTCCCCTTATTTGCAGCATCGGCCATAAGCATTGCTGCTCTTTACTACACGCGAACATACAGAGATGCGATTAGCCGAGCTAGTTTCGCGACTGCCTATCCGGCAGTCGCGCTTCTAGCCGCCACACTGCTCATTGGTCCATGGAACACTCTTCGCAAACAACGTAATCCAATTTCGAGTGACTTAAGGAGAGACATTGGAATCTGGGCTGCCATTCTAGGCATTCTCCATACGGTGGTTGGCCAGAATGTCCATTTACGCGGACGGCCCTGGCTTTATTATGTTTATGAGCGCAAAGCCCATCACGCGATTCCTATCCGGCATGATCTCTTTGGCTTCGCAAATTACACCGGCGCTGCAAGTGTTTTTGTCCTAATCGCACTGTTCGCAACCTCAAACGATTACTCTCTTCGGGTTCTCGGCACACCACGCTGGAAACGGCTTCAGCAATGGAATTATGCGGTCTTCGCGCTGGCGGCAGCTCACGCTGTGGCTTACCAGACTTCTGAAAAGCAAAGCCTTCCATTTGTGGTGACTCTTTCGGTCTGTATCGGACTCACAATCGGATTGCAGGTTGCTGGATTTGTAAGGCGGAGGGCGGCTACCGCTAGCCGCCTAGATCTTCGTGGTACGCAGCCTTAGCGAATTGGCAATCACCGAAACAGAGCTAAAGCTCATCGCCGCAGCCGCAATCATCGGGCTGAGCAAAAGGCCAAATACCGGATATAGAACTCCCGCCGCAACGGGTACGCCAACCACGTTATAGATGAATGCGAAAAAGAGGTTCTGACGGATATTCCTCATGGTGGCCTGGCTTAGACGACGGGCGTGGAGAATGCCCCGTAGGTCTCCCTTCAATAACGTGATTCCGCCAGCCTCCATCGCTACATCCGTACCGGTTCCCATCGCAATTCCAATGTCAGCCTGAGCGAGCGCCGGTGCATCGTTCACGCCATCGCCGGCCATCGCGATGATCGATCCGTCTTGCTGGTGCGCTTTGACGACATCAGCTTTCTTCTGAGGCAGCACATCGGCTTCAAACTCGATGCCGAGGCGACCTGCGACGGCCTTTGCTGTCTTGGCGTTGTCCCCCGTGACCATGATGATCGTCAAACCAGCTGCTTTCAGTTCCCGAATGGCCTCCGGCGTCGATTCTTTGATGGGATCGAGGACGCTGACCAGTCCCGCCGCTTTGCCATCGACAGCTACCATCATCACGGTCTGGCCGTCGTTTCGCATCGACTCGGCTTGAGCGGTCAGCGGTTCCGGATCGACGGACAGGTCGCGAAACATCTCTGCGTTTCCCACCGCCACCTGCCTGCCATTTACCTTCCCCTGTACGCCCTTCCCGGTTGTGGAGTCGAACCCCTGAACATCGGTCAGCGATAGTTTTTTTGACTCCGCTCCTCGCACGATCGCTGCGGCGAGCGGGTGCTCACTCGAACGCTCAAGTGTGGCAACAAGTTGCAGTAGTTCGTCCTCTTTAAAGCCCGGTTGCGGAAGCACTTTGTTCAGTGTGGGCTTTCCCTCAGTCAAAGTGCCAGTCTTATCGACCAGGAGCGTGTTTACTTTGCCGAACAGTTCCAGAGCCTCGGCGTTACGAATGAGAATGCCTGCGCCAGCTCCGCGCCCGGTGCCGACCATAATCGCCATCGGCGTAGCGAGGCCGAGGGCACATGGACAGGCGACAATGAGTACTGCGACGGCGTTGACCAGAGCGTGCGCGAAGCGGGGTTGAGGACCGACCAAATACCAAACAATAAAAGTCAGGATGGCCGCCAGGATGACAGCCGGCACGAACCAGGAAGAAACCCGGTCAGCAAGACGCTGGATTGGCGCGCGAGTGCGCTGAGCTTCGCTTACCATTTTCACGATCTGAGAGAGAAGCGTATCCGCGCCGACGTGATCTGCACGCATAACGAAGCCGCCGGTGCTGTTTACCGTCCCTCCTATAACCTTTGCACCCGCTTCTTTCTCAACTGGTATGGGTTCGCCGCTCACCATCGATTCATCGACTGAGCTGTGGCCCTCTAGCAAGACACCATCGACAGGTACTTTTTCACCGGGCCGGACGCGCAACCGATCTCCGACCTGAACCTGGTCGAGCGGCACGTCTGCTTCGATTCCTTGCTCATTGATCCGTCGCGCCATCTTTGGAGCAAGGCCAAGCAGCGCACGAATGGCACTGCTGGTCTGACTCCGAGCACGCAGTTCCATGACCTGCCCCAGTAGAACGAGAGCGATGATGACTGCGGCTGGCTCGAAGTACAAACCGATCTGACCACCCTCCATGCGAAAGGAAGCGGGAAAGATCTGTGGCACGACGGTCGCCGCAATACTGTAGAGATAGGCAGCACCTGTCCCCAGAGCGATCAAAGTAAACATATTGAGGCTGCGATTGATAACCGACTGCCAGCCCCGGACGAAGAACGGCCAGCCGCACCACAAGACAACCGGGGAGGCAAGGGCGAACTCAATCCACGCCCAGGATCGAGCCGAAAGCAGATGTTGAAGAGGTTTGGATGGCAGGAATTCGGAAGCCATCAGCGCGAGCATGGGAATAGCTAAAGCGACGCTGATCCAAAAGCGTCTTGTCATATCGGCAAGTTCTGGATTGGTTTCTTCAACCGTAATCTCGCGGGGTTCGAGCGCCATCCCGCATATCGGGCAATTGCCTGGCTCGGAACGCACGACTTGCGGATGCATCGGACAGGTGTACTCAATGCGAGTCGCTGGCGCGCTAATCGCGGCAGGCTCCAGTGCCATTCCGCACTTCGGACAACTGCCCGGCCCGATTTTGCTGACCTCCGGGTCCATAGGACATACATATTCCATCTGCTTTTCTTTATCCGTAGGCTTGGGTTTAGGCATGGCCGCAGTCTGCGGATGGAGATACTTCTCCGGATCGGCACGAAACCTTGCCGCACATCCCCGGCTGCAAAAATGGAACGTCGATCCGTTGTGCTCCACTCTCTCCGCTGCTTTCGCGGGATCAACTTTCATTCCGCAGACCGGGTCGATGACGGTTTTCGCTTCGGCTTCAGGTGCGGCACCAGCGCAACAACCGGACGGCTGAACGTACTGATCAGGTGCGGCTTCGAACTTCCGTTTGCAGCTTGCAGAGCAGAATAAATAAGTTGTCCCGCGATATTCGCTTGACCCCACAGCCTTCGCCGGGTCTACCGTCATTCCGCAAACCGGGTCTTTCACATCGATGTTGGGCTTGTCACAGCAGCACATTGTTTCCCCCTTGTTTTCTATTGCTGCTGACGCATCAGGGAGCGCAATCTTACAGTTGACTTCGCCGACAGGTGCAATCCAGGCACTTATGCTCTGCACAAGTCCCGCAGAGCATGGTCAGCTCCCTTGCGACGATCTTTCTTGCGCGGTGCAGACGAACCGAGGCATTGTTTGGGGTTATTTGCTGCGTCCGTGCGAAATCTTCTACAGTCTGGCCTCCCAGATCGACGCGCTCGATAGCCTCACGGTAAGCGCTCTTCAGGTCCCGGATGACATCTCCGATACAGGCGCAGACCGTCTGCTCTAATTCGTTCTCATACGCTACGGGACTTTCGGCTGCAAAGTCGGCATCCGCTCTGTCTTTTGCGGCGGCTCTGCGATAGTGATCCACGACAGCGTTCCTGAGGATGCGATAAAACCAGGCGACGGTGCTTTGCTCTTTCCGAATCTCCCCGCCATGTTCGAGTGCCTTGATGTATGCGGATTGGAGAACGTCCTCGGCGGTCGCCCTGTCACCCAGGCGGCGTGAAAGAAAGTTCAGGAATTGGGTCCGAAGAGCAACAATGCGCTCCATTCGATCTACCGATACGTCCGCCGTGTTGTTTGTGTGTTCTGACATAGTGTGTCACTCCACGTCGATAATCAGCATCAATCCACCGCCGCCTTTTTCCTCGACGTCGTTGTTCGTAGTATGGTGAGGAATATGGCAATGGATGAGCCACTTGCCAGGTTTCCTCGCAGCCAAATCACGTCGTATCGCTGCCCAGGACCGAAGTAATTCGCTAGGCCGCCTTCCATAAACATCGCTGGGTAAGTAAGCCCCTTCCGCATCAGCAACTCCTGGAGCTGGACAACATATTCATGGTCGGCTTTGATCTCATCTTTCGGATCATGCGTTTGTTAGATGCTTCGGCGCGCATTACATGGGCATCTTCATGCCCTTCTTGTCTTTCATTTGCATCTTGGGTGCATCAGGCGATGAATTTACATCCGGGGAAGCACCGGCTGCTGTTTTCCACGAATCGGAGATTTGTTGCGGTAGTTTGTCCATATGGCTCAAGAAGGTAGTCACTTGCCATATCTCCTGTTCGTTAAGGACTTGCTTCCATGCGGGCATTCCGCTCATGCGGACACCATGCTGAATGATGTAAAAATTCTGGTTCTCCGGCATGTCGGGCGCGTCTTCAAGAAACTGGGGCGCACGAGGATAAAGCGAATCGGCAAGCGGACCGCGCGGGCGGTGGATGTCCCCGTGACAACTCGCGCAATTCGTTTGATAAACCTTCATCCCGGCAGCCAGGTTGGCATCCGTGGGTTGAAGTGGATTCTGCGCTTCTGACGCACGCCGATCAACGGCTGCGTCGAGAGCAGGCATCGCGATCTTGCTTTCAAGCAAGCTGACCTCTTTGTCCGCACGTGTGTCTACAAACCCAAAGCGCACATAGCAGAACATAACCACCAAAAGAACAACGAAGCCTGCTACAAATCCGAGAATAAACTTACTCATAACGGGTCTCTTTCGATTGACGTGGGACCGAAGAACTGCCCCTGAACTTGTTAGAACCGTGCGTGCCAATGATGATGGATTGGCACAGCCGAGTTTCAGTACCAGAGCCGAAGACCGAATATGAAGCGAGGATCACTGGTGGTTTCACCTGCCAGACGCGAATAGCTGGCTGTACCGCCATACTTGCCGTTATAGGCAAAGCCTATGTAGGGCGCGAACTTGCGACTAATCTCATAGCGCAATCGCACACCCGTATCCAGGTCCGACAGCCCTGAACCAATTTGGCGCGACGGATCATCCTTGCTGTAGAAGTTCAACTCCGCCTCCGGTTGCACGATCCACCGCTGTGTAAGCAATAGATCGTAGGAGCCAGTGAGACGGCCTGCCACATGACCGCCATCCCGGATATAGAGAGTTGGCGCAAACTCGAAGTAGTAAGGCGCCAGTCCTTCGATGCCTATTGCTGCCCAGGTACGGCGTGGGCCTGAATCCAGATCAGCCCGCACCCCAACCTGTGCATCGAAGTAACGCATACGCGGAATCGGGCGATCATACAAGGCTTCATGGTCGCCATCACTGACTGAACTGTTGTTGCTGAAACCTTCCGATTTGAGCCACAGCTTGTTCATGTCGTTGCCTATCCACGCTTCGCCATCCCACCGCAGCTTGCTGTCCGGTCCGTTCGTGCGGGCTTCAAACTGTTCCAGCAGTGCGTGAGCAAAAATATGGTTGCCCATCTCGGATGACTCCATACCTGGCATGATGGCTGTGGCCTTGCCGGACGGTTGTGGAGCCGATGCTTGAGCTCCTGCTGTCTGAACGCAGAGCGATAGGAATCCGATAGTAATGACTCCGCCAATAAGCAAGGCGTGTTTAGCCTTGACTGCGCAATATTGAGAGTGAAAGTTAGCGCTCACGAGACCACCACCGTTCTGAACATTCCAGCTTCCATGTGATAGAGCAGATGACAGTGAAAGGCCCAATGACCCGGCGTATCCGCGCTGACGAGATAGCTCACGCGCTCCGCGGGCTTAACGTTGATGGTGTGCTTGTAAGGATTGAACGCTTCATGCCCATTCTCCAATTCACTCCATAAACCATGCAGGTGGATCGGATGCTCCATCATGGTGTCGTTGATGAGCACGATGCGTACCCGTTCACCGAGCTTCAATTGGATTGGCTCGGCGCTTGAGAATTTCTGGCCGTTGAATCCCCAGATGAAGCGTTCCATGTTTCCCGAAAGATGCAGTTCTATCTCACGGGTCGGCGGTCTACCATCGACGCCCCGGTAACGGGCGCGCAAGTCAGCGTAGGTCAGCACACGACGGCCATTGTCTGTCAGACCAATTCCGGGGTCGTTCAGTCGCTCACTGACCTGCATCGGAACGTTATCGACTTGCGGCCCAACGTGCAGATGCACTGGATGGGATGGTTTGAGGCTCGCCTCAGCGTTCTTCATTTCCATTGGTGACATTGACATGACGGGCATAGTGTTCGGACCCGGCTGTGGAAAGGGTATTGTGCCGGTGGCGCTGCCCATCTCCATGCCAGGCATGCTTTTCATGTTGTGCGTGGTTGTATGGTGATTCATCGCCATACCTTCCATGCCCTGATGATCCATCTTCATGCCTGCCATATCCGGCTTGTGCGCCGTATCGTTGCTGGACGTGGGCATATCTTTTTTCGTCATTCCATCCATACCGGACATATCCATGCCAGACATATCTCCCATCTTCATGCCCTTCATGTTGCCCATGCCCATATCCATCATGGTGCGCATGGGAGCCGGATCCATCGCTGGGACTGCGGCTGTCATTCCCATCTTTGGGCTGAGAGTGCCGCGCGCATATCCGCTGCGATCCTCGGATTGCGCGAAAACGGTGTAAGCGGCATCATCGTGCGGCTGCACGATCACGTCGTAGGTCTCGGCAACAGCGATGCGGAATTCATCCACCTTGACCGGCTCGACATCATTGCCATCGGCCTGCACCACGGTCATCGGCAGGCCGGGTATGCGCACATCGAAGGCCGTCATGGACGATCCATTGATAAAGCGAAGGCGAATTCGTTCTCCGGACTGAAACAAGCCGGTCCAGTTCGCATTCGGGGCATTTCCATTCAGTAGATAGGTATATGTCGCACCCGTTACGTCAAGAATGTCGCTTGGACTCATATTCATCTTTGCCCAAGCGAGGCGGTCGGAGAGGGTCGGTCCCAGGCCCTTCTTTTTGGTCTCTGAGATGAAGTCGGACAATGTAAGACGGCGATAGTTGTAGTAATTGCTCTGTTGTTTCAGGTTGCTGAAGAGTGTTTCCGGATTGGTGTCGGTCCAATCGGAAAGAAAGACGACATACTCTCTGTCAAATTCAATGGAATCTTTATCGCGCGGTTCAATGATGAGCGCGCCGATCAATCCCGTCTGTTCTTGAAACCGGCTGTGGCTGTGATACCAGGCGGTGCCATTCTGTACGACCGGAAACTCGTAGGTGAAGGTCTCACCAGGGGCTATGCCGGCAAAGCTCAATCCTGGAACTCCGTCCATGTCCGACGGCAGGCGTATTGAGTGCCAATGGATCGAGGTTGGCTCTTTCAGGCGGTTGGTCACGGCTATCGTAACCGTGTCGCCTTCCTTCCATCTCAAAACCGGTCCCGGCACGGAGCCATTGACCGCTGTGGCTACGGAGCGCCGACCGGTGTAGTTCACCGATAGCGAGTCGATGGTCAACTCAAAGTGCTTTCCCGAAAGTGTTGAAGGTGAGTGCGGGCCGCTTTCGCCGAAGGCTGGCAAGCCCTTCCAGTCGAGAGCCGCAATCGCTCCACCGGCGGCCAATCCCTGAACGAAACGACGACGGGTGACAGGATAAAGGCAACGGCCTTCCGCCTCTGTGTCTTTGTACATAACTTCTCCCGATTACTTTTTGCTCAAACGTGAACAGGATCTACGTCCGCACTGACTAACCCTGCGATTGAGTCAGGACTGGCCGACGCGGACTGCTTGGGTATTTTGCTATGAGAATGGAGGCGTGAGATCGCTTTTAATCGCGACAGGTCGCGCCAATCCGGCCAGAAAAGGGGACAGAGAGGCGCAACTAGATACGAAGACTGGAGACGAGTGGATCGAAGGATGGGATGGAATGGGGACTTCGATTTACCTTGAGCTGCAAAGGATGTGCTATCTCAAGGGATATTGCTGTATTTACCGGCATGGCCAATGGCTGAGACGATATGCCCAATTCATGCTCAACTGGATTCTGAAGAAATGTCCAATCGTCTTTGCAGATATGACTGACACAAGGCTGGGATGATGTGAGGGTTATCCCAGCCTTTTGATCAGAAACATGCTGAGATGCCATGCCGCGACAATTGACCATGCCGGATATGTGGCTGGCAGATTCCATCATTGCTATCGTCCCGCAACGCACGTCGCAAGTCGCGGCAAACGCTTGAACGCTCACCAGCAGAAGCAACATCAGCGACCATGTGGCTTTAAGCCTCATACTAGCTGAATCTATACCCAATAACCACAGCGTGCAAGCGATCCCATGACAGCCCTAGTTGCTGCATGTGTAAATCAGCTTGTGTTCACAACTGTCCAATACTTGACTCTTTGTACAATCAGCGCGCTGGAATGTATGGACTGCATCACCGAGCTTAGTCATGGCCATGGTCGTGATCGTGTCCCATCCCCATCTGGCCTAACTGCGCAGCGGTGTCTGTCAAAACAGAGGTCGCAGAAGGAAGACCTGGCCGACTTGGCGTGACACTCGGGCCAGGTTCGTCAGCAGCTTCGACGCCAGATCCCTTCTCTTCTGGAACCGGATTCGACATTGGCTCGTCTTCGTTCTGAACATGGTAGTGAACAGCATGTGAGGTGGAAGGCGATGGTTCTGGCAGAGAGGCCGTATCGAGATTTGCAGTGTTCACCAACCTCGGTGTGGCTTTTGAACCCGGATTGGACCGGAAGTGCCGATGAATTTGGACGATAGGATGCAGATTGGCATCGGATGACGCGATGACCGATCGGGGAACCGAAGTCAGACTGAAGCCAATCCAAAGGGCAGGCGCGACTGCGACGAAGAGCCAGAGAACGCCCGTACTGAGCAACGCACGTCCTCTGCGGGACCACCTGGAGTAGACGCGCTCCCCATTCAGGATTGATTTCACCCGCGCGCTCAGGACGGCAGATTGTGAAATAAAGCCGATGCCGATGTAATCCCGTTGTTCGGCGACTGCCGTTTTCCAGCCAAAACGAACCAACGTGTCCGCGTATAGGTGACGTTTTTCCGGGTGGGTTCGAATGACCACCATATCGCACGCCAACTCCCGCTCAAAGCGAAGCCTTGCAAATGCTTTATGAACCAGGGGATGAAAAAAAACGAGAAAGCGGGAGAACCGCGACGCAGATTCCCAAAGACTATCTTTGCGCCTCACATGAGAGAGTTCGTGCCGCAGGACATTGTGCAACCCGGCTTGTTCTTCTTCGCCACATTCGAGGGGAAGGTACACCGCAGGCTTCAGCCAACCTAAGGCTGCCGGCGATGTCAGTCCTGGAAGGAGCCACAGGCCGCAATCGGATACGTGCATCTCTGATTCGATAGTCTCGAATGCCTGTGTAAGTTTCTCCATGGGGGCGGTGCGGTAACTAAGAGCACGGGCGAGCTGTATGCGCTTCCAGACGCCGAGGCACACCATCACGAGAAGCGCAGCTGCGTAGAAGAGGAATATCGGGCCGAGAAGACTGCCAATAATTTTGGCAACGGACGTCGAAAGCGTCCATGTGAGTCCAGATGGAGACGTCATTGGCTCGGTTGCGACTACGACGGGAGCCAGACTGCAAGAATAGACATGCCCGACACAGTAAATCCAGTAAGCGCCGGTCACCATAAGATATGAGAGCCATACGACGAAACGCGTGGCCGCTGAGGTGGCGATTCGCGCGAGCAACCAACACAAGAAGTATGCGGCGCTGACTTTGAGAAGGAACCCGCAAAGGGTAGAGAGGAATACGGCAGCAACGCCGGGTGTCGATGTAAGCAGATTCATTGGGGTGGCTCCTCTGCCTCTTTGCTCCTACGGTACTTGCGAATGAGGCTCTCCACCTCACGCAGGTCACTGCTCTTCAGCGCGTCCGATTCCAGGAGGTTTACGAGCAAGCCCCTCGCGGATCCACTGAAACTCTGCTTGAGGAGCTTGTGCACAGACATTTTTGCAATCTCTTGTTCACTCGCGGTAGGAGCAAAGAAGAACACTTTGCCCTTGACCGTATGCTGGATGAAGCCCTTGGTTTCCATGATCCGTAGCAATGTGTGCGTCGTCTTATAGTTTGGACGCTCCGACAAAGGGAAAGAGTTGACGATCTGCTCGACAGTCGCTTCCCGCAGAGCCCACAAAGCGTGTAGCAAGCGCATCTCCGCTGGTGTGGGGAGCAGGGGCTTTTTGGACTCTGGCAGTGTCACGCGGCTCCTCGTTCCGACTAGGGTAGCAAATAAGGGCTCAGAAGAAATCCACTGAGCCTCTTGAAGAATTTGGGCAGTCTGGCCTTACTGATGGGCAGACTAACACCTTTCTGCCTCAAATTCTTAATTTCTTAAGAGGACTTGACGAAACAAGTCTTAATGTATTAAGACTTGTTGATGACTTTGCTACCCCATGTCGGTCACAAGGCGGAATTATGAATTCGATCTCTCCCGCAATTTCAAACCGGCCGATCGGCGCGGACGCGGATCACGGACAGGAATCGTATGCCCGTCATGTCAATCCGGAATGGGCAAAGCTTGTCAATCTGCTCCAGATGAACCTTCACTACACCCGGTGCAGAGGTGCAGAACTTGAGACGGCGGAGGGACGGACTATCCTCGACTTTCTTTCGGGATATTGTGTTCATAACATCGGCCACAATCATCCCTACATCGTTCAGCAATTGGTAGAGGAACTGCAGAGCAATGGGCCTGGGATGTTGCAGAGCAATATTGTCGAGAGTGCGGGGACGTTGGCTGAAGCTCTCTGCAAGCGGGCCGGTGGGCAGGTTTCAAAGGCTTTTTTCTGTAGCTCAGGAAGCGAAGGTATCGAGGCGGTCATCAAGTTTTCGCGGGCCTTTACGGGACGGACCGAGATTGTTTACGCAACCGGGGCCTTTCATGGCCTGACCTGCGGTGCGCTCTCGCTGATGGGAGATGAATTCTGGCGTGAAGGTTTTGGCCCCATGCTGAGCGGTACTAGAAAAGTGCAATTTGGGGATCTCGAAGCGTTAGAAATGGCGCTTGGGACGCGGAAAGTCGCGGCAGTTGTACTTGAGCCCATCCAGGGGGAAGCGGGTATCGTTGTCCCCCCTGCGGACTATCTGAAGGGAGTTGAGAGGCTCTGTCAGTACTATGGCACGCTATTTGTGCTGGACGAAGTCCAGACGGGGATGGGACGGACCGGCAAGTTCCTTGCGGCACATCATTACGGTGTAGAGCCGGACATGATCGTCATGGCAAAAGCTTTGAGCGGCGGCTTGGTGCCATGCGGAGCGGTGCTGATGACGGATGGAATCTATAAGTCCGTCTATCACTCTCTGCGTAGAGCTTTCATCCACACTTCTACATTCAGTGAGAATACCCTCGCGATGCGGGCCGCACTTGCAACTCTGGACGTATTAGATCGCGAGCGCCTTGCTGAACGCGCCCAGAGCGTTGGCGCGGAGCTGCGCGATTATCTAAGGCGTGCGCTGGCTTCTTTCGAGATGGTGAAAGAGATTCGCGGAGAAGGGCTGCTTTGCGGAATCGAGTTTCAAGCTCCCCGAACGCTGGCAATGCGACTGTCATTCGAAGCGTTTAAAGCAATTAATCCCGCAATGTTCGGGCAGATGATCGTCATGCGAATGTTCAATGACAAGAACATTCTTACCCAGATCTGCGGGAATAACTTTATGGTGCTTAAGGTCGCTCCTCCCCTCATTGTCTCGGAACGGCAGATCGACTACTTCGTTGAATCGATATCCGATGTCATGGCGATGATGCACTCCTCCGGAACGTTCTGGTCAGATGCAATCAAGCTCGGTCGACGCGCTGTTTCTGCATAGCGCGAAGCAGACGCAGCAAAGCTGATCGAATCTTCGGCTCTCGTCAGAGATCCATTCACGCGATTCACAGGTGCCCATGTACGATACGGATGTTTTTATTTGCGGAGGAGGCCCGGCCGGTTTGGCGGCCGGGATTGCCGCTCGGCAACAGGGTTTCGAGGTAATAGTTGCGGATTGTTTCAAGCCGCCAATTGACAAGGCGTGCGGAGAGGGAATGATGCCGGACAGTCTTGCCGCTCTGGCGAAACTGGGAATCAATCTCGAAGGCGTCGAAACCGGAGTCTTTCGAGGCATCCGCTTTATTGAAAATTGCAAGTCGGTCGAAGCACCTTTTCCACAAGGCGTTGGTCACGGAATGCGACGCATTCTGCTGCATGATCTTTTGTATCGTCGAGCCGTCGCATTAGGAGTTCAATTTCGTTGGGCGACACAGGTTCTCAACGTCAAGAATGGTTTAGTGCGAACAGGATCTGAACAGATTCGTTCTCGTTGGATCGTTGGCGCTGACGGAATCCAATCCCGTATCCGCAAGTGGTCTGGCCTGGAGGCGGGGAGACGCTTGAGCCGTCGCATCGGGATGAGACAACACTACAAGATTCGTTCATGGAATGACCTCATGGAGATCCACTGGTCATCGGGAGGGCAGGCCTATGTCACACCTGTCGGCAGGGACGAAATCTGCGTCGTGATTGTGACGAAGAGTCGCATGAGTTCTGTTGATGCCGCGCTTGATCTGTTCCCCGAATTAGCTGACCGCCTCCGCGGAGTTGAACAAGGCAGTTCGGAGAGAGGAGCACTGACAGCGGGCCACGTTTACGAACGGGTTACGAACGGGCAAGTGGCGCTGGTGGGCGATGCTTCGGGTTCCGTCGATGCCATCGCAGGAGAAGGCCTGGCTCTCTCATTCCTGCAAGCAGTGGCGCTGGGGCACGCGCTGAAGCGCGGAGATCTGAACCTGTACGAAGAGGCACACCGTCAGATTCGCCGGGTTCCCACTTTTATGTCGCAGTCCATGCTCCTGATGGGGCGTTTTGGAATAGTACGCAGAAAGTCTTTCTCCACCTTGCATCGAAGCCCCTGGTTGTTTGAACGAATGCTTTCCATCCATGTCGGCGCGATTCCGCTGACCATGTGGGGCCGGTCAGGTTTGCTCAACCTTGGACTTCAGCTTCTCAGCCATTAGGAGGTTTGCTTGATCCTGCGAATACACGTTCAAATACTATCTCTGGCACTACTTTGCGTTCCTCTCGCCGCACAGCGCAAAACATTTATAGTCGCACCCGACCAGAGTGAGGTCGCTTTTACTCTGGGCGATGTCCTGCATACAGTGCATGGCACTTTCCACGTTTCCAGTGGAGATGTGATTTTCAATTCAGAGAGCTCCGACATTTCGGGAGACATCCAGGTTGCGGCAGGGAGCGGAGCCAGCGGGAATGCTACACGAGATCGGCGGATGAGCACCTCCATCCTCGATGCTTCCCAGTTCGCAGTCGCTTCCTTCAGGCCCCAACGGATGGTTGGCAGCATCGCGCCAAAGGGCGACTCGACCATCGAGGTCTCAGGGATCATCACTCTGCATGGTTCTCCTCATATGTTGAGCGTGCCAATGCAACTTCATATTGACGGAAGCCGATGTACCGCAAAGACACACTTCATCATCCCGTATGTGCAATGGGGTATGAAAGACCCAAGTACGTTCGTGCTCCGCGTCGCCAAAGAAGTTTCGATCGACCTTGTTTTGACCGGTCAGATATCCCCGGATGTGTCCCATTGAAACCACGAGGTGACGTTTTGAGCACTGACGAGGACTATCCGCTTAGCTACTTGTTGTACGTTATCGGGGCACTCGTCGCCATCGTCGTGATCGCAATCAGTGTCTTTTATTTCTTCTTCTAGCGTCTGGCGAGATATTGGCACCCACTCTACGAGGCTCTAAATGTTCAGGATTCTTAAATGTTGTTCCCGGCAGGCGCAGTCCGTTCGGTTGTTCTGGTTTATTTGTACTGTTGCGGTTGCTCTGAGCGCTCCTGCACAAGTTCAAGTTGGAACTTCCCATTCTGCCGAAGGCAGCAGTTCCCCCTCGCTACCCAATGCGCCTGTGCCGCAAGTGCGGGACAAAGAGGGCGTCACACTCCGCAACACGCCCGTTCATTTTTTGAGCGATCAGAGAGCCATTTGGACAAGCCCCATTCGATTGCGGGCGCATGATCTGAAATGGTTCCTGCCTCTGGCAGCGGCGACGGGCGCTAGTGTTGCTACGGACCATCACGTGATGAACTCTGTTGTCTCGCACAATGCGAACTTCAATCAAGCTAATGTAAATGCTTCGAATGTACTGATCGGGGGCTTCGTCGCTGCGCCGGTGGCCCTATATGGCTTTGGACACTTCAGAAACGATGCACATGCTCGTGAAACGGGAATCCTGAGTGGGGAGGCCCTTCTGGACGGAGTCGTCGTTGAACAGGGCATGAAACTTATCTTCTGGCGGGAGAGACCTGCTCAAGACAACTCGCGGGGATTGTTCTTTCAGGGCCGTGCGGGCGTTGACTCTTCCTTTCCTTCTTCGCACAGTGTACTGGCCTGGTCTGCCGCAGCCGTCATTGCCGAAGAATACCCGTCGCGTTGGCGCCAGCTGGGAATCTATTCGCTGGCAACTGGTGTCAGTTTGACAAGGGTGCTCGGACAACAGCATTTTCCGACCGACGTACTGGTGGGGAGCGCGGCCGGATGGCTGATCGGACATTATGTGTATCGTGCTCGTCATCGAAAGGTTTTCGGTTCATGGATCGTTACACCTTAATCAAACCTAAAGGTTAGGTTCGATACCTTCTTGACCTGTGGTATTCCACTACATAGGCCCGCGCCCAGGGAACATATTCTTGAAATCTAATCTAAAATCGTTGGCGCTCTTGATTCTCGGTACTGCCCTCAGTCTTTTGGCCAGTTGGAATCAACCATGGACAACAGTGCGACTGGCGGGGTTGGGTCTACTTGTGCCATCAGAGATTTTGCTCGTCGTAGCTCGTCTTCAACTCGGATCGTCGTTTTCAGTCCGACCCGAGGCCAGAAAGCTGGTGACGAAGGGGCTGTATTCATGGATCCGGAACCCGATTTATCTCTTTGGGGGACTATCGCTGACAGGAATCATACTTTTACTTGATAAACCTTGGTATCTTATGACCTTTTTGGTCGTCGTTCCAGTGCAAATTCTACGAGCACGGCGCGAGGAGAAGGTACTAACCAAAGCCTTTGGCGAGACCTACTTGGAATATAAAGATCGCACCTGGTTTTAATGCTGTGCTAGTGAAGAGTATAAAAAGTACCGAATCCAGTCCTGCAAATCAAAAATCCTAACTCTATTTGCTGCATTTTGTGAATGAATACAGAGAGCGCGCATCACGGAAGCCTTTTCCATAACTCTACTCGACCTTGTGGCCAATAGGGCGATCTAGGGTGGTGGTGATGCAGAAGAGAAGCAGAACATCCTCTTTGTTATCAGTGTGGCCCTCTGCATTACAATTACCCTTTCGCTTCAGATCGCTGGCTTTCAGAGATCGAGAACGGCTACCGCCAGCCGCCTAGGATGCGCTATTCTGAAGATCACTGGAGGAGCTTCATGGGCCCTCTCGGACTTGTCATTGTCACTGAACATAGCACTGAACACACGGCGGAACCCTCATCACGTAATCGATGCACTCGCGATACCCGCATGTTTCTAAACGGCCGCGAGCGGCGAGAGTCTATTCAAAGTCCAATCGTCGTAATCGTGCAGCCGGACCTTCGCCGGGAGGTGTGGCTCGATAAATCATCCCTCACTTTCACTGTGCGGCCAATCGTTGACCTGATGACCCCTGAGGAACAGCAGCAATGGAGCAAGCGAGGCGCGGGCTCACCCAGCAAGCATGTGTTCCATGACCCGGAGCGGATCACTTATGACGTTTTTATTCAGACCGAAAAGCTGACTGAGACTGCGCAGTTCTTCGGCTTTCCGGCCCGGCGTTATGTCACGTACAGTAAAGATGTCTATCCAGAGGGTATGCACAAGGAGCGAGAGAGTATTTCCGATGGCTGGTATCTCGATTTGTGCCATCCTGCCATGCCAAAACCATCACGACTCTACAGAACGGCGGTGGTCAGCATGGGAAATGAACGGCCTGTGATCCATCGCAGTGGAGAGCCTAACTTTCCAGGACTTCCGGCCAAGGTCGTTACGACCGGGCGACAGACATACTTTACGTCCGACGGCAAGCGGGAACACAGTTTAAAGCACACAGTTGAAATCGTCAGTCTCAACGAATGCCTGCTTGATTCTTACTTATTTGAGGTGCCGGAAGGATTTCGTGAGCGCCCAGTATTTCCTAGTCGCTGGAGCAAATGGGCGAAGCAGTTTCAGAAGGCGCTACATCGGATGTGTGCCGCATGAATGACCACTTAGAACCTGACGGCGATCAGCCATGATCGTCTCAATTCACCTTCAACTTGACTGGAAAAGATAAGTTTACCGCGCATGACAATGGGACTTTATCAATGAACCGGACCGTCGGCCGTCTTGGTTTCCAGATCGGGTTTGCTCAAGATCATTGGACAGCCTCGCCTTCAGTCACACTCGACTATGGCCTCCGCTACGAATACAACCGGCTGCCCTGGTCATTTCCTCAGGATGCTCTCAATTTCAGTCCTCGTTTCGGCGTCGCCTGGACCCCGCTTAAAGACACGATCATACGCAGTGGATTCGGCATCTTCTAGGACCGTTTTGAGCTTGCGACCATCAACCGAATCTCCGAGTTCGATGGAACACACGCCGCCGCGCAAATTGTGGAGGATATCGACGCAGCGAACCTTTATCAGAGTGGCAGTATCCCATCTGCTCCTCTCGCCGGAGTCGCGCCGAGCATCTGGAACGCACAGCCCGGTCTTCGCAATCCGTACAGCGAAGTTGCCTCTCTGAGTGTTGAGAGATCGCTGCCATGGCAGACGACGCTCACGGGCGAGTACCAATTTGTGCATGGCGTCCATCTCGGTAGAACCAGCAACATCAATCTGGCCGCACCGGTTGTCCTCACAGCGGCGAACGCGCCTATGGTAGGAATCTCCTCGCCAACACCGCAGCAGCTTGGAAGCCTCGTGTTCACGAAGACCCGGCTCGACTCAAGCTACGACGCTGTAAACCAGTTCGCAACGTCGGCCAACTCGTCTTACAACGGGGCCACGGTCACGCTGAACCGTCAGTTTCAGGATGATTTGCAGATCATGGCGGGCTACACCTATTCCAAGACCATCGATGATGCCAGCTACGACTCCGAACAGCCGAGGAACCCTTACGCCATTGAGGACGAACGCGCTCTATCACTCATGGACCAGCGCCATCGTTTACCTTAAGCGGTCTGTGGCTCATCGGCCCCGACCTGGGCGACCCTGCCGATGCTGCGAAAAATGCGAATCCCGGCTCATTGATGAAGGCGCTTACGGGTCTGGAGTTTGCGCCGATTGTCAGCATTGCCAGCGGCTTCAGCGCGAATCCAGTCACGGGCCTCGACAGCAATCGGGAGCATATCTTCCCATTTGCAACGCGGCCTGTGGGGTATAGCCGGAATTCACTTCAAACGCCCACCAATATCGACCTCGATTTTAGGGTGTTGAAGATGATCCCCATCGCCAGCGGACATCTCGATGTCGTAGCCGAGTCCTTCAATCTTCTGAACCATCGAAATGTTTCTCTGCTGAACACGGCATTCGGTTCACAGCTGACTCCGGGGAGTGGATTCGCTCAACCGATTGCGGCATCTACTGCGCGACGGATTCAATTCTCGCTCGATTACGAGTTCTAACCAATAACCGATTTTGCTTTTACATGGAGGATTTCAGATGCACTTTGCATTTTCGCGTTTGCTGATATTCGCACTCGCCATTGTTGTTTCCACCTCTTCAGGTTTCTCTCAAGAGCCCGACCATCAAGTTGCAGCCCAATCATCTCTGCCCGACGCTCCGCAGCCGAGCCAGAAAGAGATTCTTCTGGGTATGCCCAAAGACATCCTTCACGACCAAGCCGGAATCTGGACAAGCCCGGCACGGATTCGCCCCGGCGACTTCGTTTGGCTTGCGCCCTTGGCTGTTGCTATCGGCGTCAGCATCGCCACGGATCATCACACGATGAGTTCGGTGGTCAGTCATGACCGGGACTTCAATAATGCCAATGTGAATGCGGCGAACGCCCTGACGGGAGGGCTTATCGCCATTCCAGCAGGACTCTATGGTTTGGGATTGCTCCACAACAACTCGCATGAACGAGAGACAGGCATCCTGAGTGGCGAGGCAGTGATTGACGCTTATATTGTGCAAGAGGGGCTGAAGCTGATGACCTGGCTGGAACGGCCCATGCAGGATAATGGCAGAGACTTGTTCTTCCAGGGTTCAGCCGGAACTGACTCCTCGTTTCCCTCCAATCACAGCATCATCGCCTGGTCGTCCGCAGCAGTCATTGCTAGCGAATATCCTTCTGCCTGGGCACAGCTCGGGGTCTATTCGATGGCGACCGGAGTCAGCCTGACGCGAGTCATGGTTCAGCAGCATTTCCCAACCGATGTATTGATCGGGAGTGCTGCGGGCTGGTTGATAGGAAGGTATGTCGTTCGGAGGCACCACCGGCAATCGGGACATGGCAGGGCATACTAGGATCTTCATTCGGCTGCCGGTTCAGAGCACAGCGAAGAACCGGCAGCTATCCTTGGGGGGCATAAATCCAGCATTCACTTGCTAATTGTCTGCATTCCACATAACTCCCATTCATGACCGTATGACCACGTTTCTCGAACCACGCGACCATGCCGAGTATCTGGAACCCACGGAGCGTCCGCCTGTGCATCTCCTCCGCGTTCTTAACTCCGACGCGATGCGCGCCACGCTTATCGAGAAGTCGCCCATCACCAATCGGCAAGTAAGTCTCTTCGACAGCCACTGACGCCGGACCTCCAGAGGGTCGCTCATTCGTCCCGTCTTGATCCAACGGTGGCGTTGCCTTCCCAAAGAACGCGGATGGAAATGTCGGTAAGTCTTCTGTTGGAGTCGTGTTCTCAGCATTCCAGATGCGGTCTCCTCTGAGCTGGGCACGCGCTCGGGGTTTTACCGTCGTCCTGCGGCGCGGCGGCACTCTGCTTTTCCGGTTCCTCACCGAACAAACTTTTCCTAAAGAGCACGAAAACTTTCTTCGGGTCCCTCCCCAAAAGCGTTCCTTGACCTTGGAAGCCTCACCCTCTCGCGTCGCTCCGCGCAGTGTGCCCCAGCCCATCGGGAGACCACACAAACGGAGTGACCATCATGAACACCCAAACCACCACACAGCAGATTCCCGTCAACACCATCCTGCATGGCAACTGCATCGAGAAGATGCGCGAGCTGCCAGCCAACAGCATGGACTTCATCCTCACCGATCCACCGTATCTCGTGAACTACCGCGATCGCTCAGGGCGCTCTGTTCCGAACGATGCCAACGATAACTGGCTCCGGCCCGCGATGCGCGAAGCCTATCGTGTGCTCAAGCAGGATCGCGTCGCCATCATGTTTTATAGCTGGACCAAGGTGGATACCTTCTTTGCAGCGTGGAAAAGTGCAGGGTTCCGTCCGGTCGGCCACATCGTCTTCCGCAAGACCTACGCTTCAAAGACAGGGTTCCTCAGCTATCGGCACGAACAGGCATACCTGCTCGCCAAAGGCAGGCCGCCGCTGCCCGCCCAGCCCATCGCGGATGTCATCGACATGCCGTATACCGGCAACAAGCTGCATCCCACGCAAAAATCCGTGCAGGCACTCGCTCCGCTGGTTCGCAGCTTTACCCTTCCGGGGGAACTGGTTCTCGATCCCTTTGCGGGTAGCGGCAGCACTTGCGCCGCTGCCACGCTCTGCGGTCGTCAATATCTCGGTTTTGAGCTTGATTCCAAGTACTTCGAACAAGCCTCACGCCGCATGGATCGAATTCGGGAGCGGGCTGCTCAGTAGCAGCCCATCTGCTCGACGCCTTGTTCCTAACATCCGCTTTGATCTCATCGGTCTCATTCCATCGTGCGCGAACTACCATCCGTCGCATTATCGTCTTCACAGAGGACAGTACGCCATTCGTCGTTATGCCTCGCGAATGCCAGCCCATGCAGTGCCATCATCTCGCAGATCAGATCATAAATAGGCGTGAAGACTTCAATGGACGTCCAGCCATATTCCCCGAGCCAGAGTTCATGCAGCACGCGGCGCAGACGGATCACCAAGGTTTCAATCTGCAGATGTTGCCGGAGCAATGTGGAAGCGTGAGGCGCATCGTTCTCCAGAGTGAGTTCTAATCCGTCCAGATGACCCAGGAAGTATCCGGCATGGATAAAGACATCCCCAAAGAGCTGCTGGATGTCCGCGAATACCTGCAACGTCTTGCGGTCTTGCCGGTAGGCGGCGATACGGTTTTTACAGGCACTGAGACTTTCATCGAGGGCGCGGCAGAATAGACCTTCAAACTCTTCGACCGCCTCTGGCCGGAACGAGGCCGAGGATCGGCAGGCAGCGTATTCGCTCCACACGTCCATCGCTTTGAAGAACGTCTGCCGGGAACGGTCGCCGCATTCGAGTGGACGACCATAGATGCCGGGAAATGTTCGATAGAGGTGGCCTTCGTGATCGACATGCGCTGCTTCGTGCGCGAGACACGCATAGGCCAGGGATTGTTGCTCTTTGTCCGGGGAAAGCGTCATCAGGCCAACGCCCGCCCGGAGAACGATATGAAACCGCAACTCGTTTTCCCGCCAAACCGCAACCGTTCGTCCCATCTCCATCGTGTCGGGGCGGTCGGTGATCTCCAAAGGAGCCTGTCCCTCCGGGATGCTCTGCAATGCGGCTCCATCCCTCCGGCAATCGCGGGAGAGTGTGATTCCGTCCAGAGCGCGGAGGTCCAGACCTGACAGGGCAAGCGCGTACAGGATTTGCTCCATGGACGCCGCGACGATCTGACATAGCTCTGGGGTCTCACAGCTTGGGATGGCGACGCTGCATTGTTTCGGAAGCGGGAGCTTTCCTTCCTTGTCGCCGTGGAACCGTAGTTGAATAGGTTCGCTCATGCTCAAGTTCCTCTTACTTGCTGAAAAGAACGTAGGCAGGAAGGTAGACCGCTGGGCAAGAACGGCTGAGAGCGGAGCGCAGAATGGTGGGGCAGGGGCCTGGAATGAATTCGCCGGTCCAGCAAACGTCCCAATACGTCGCTTATCGCACGAGCGATCATAGCTAACTCCTCGCATGGGGAGGAAGGGAGAAAACGTCTGCGGTGCGCCCCCGCAAACAGCCCTTATAAACCCCGTCGGGGAGTTCGAAAACCGGCAGAAACAGTCGGTTCCATAAACCTTTAGCCGCGAAGCCTGGACATACGTCTATGGCTCCCCGACGCAAAAGGCGTTGGGAATTCGTCCCGTGGCTGTCACCAGCGCACGGCGTTTCTGCTTGGGTTTCGACACCCAGGGCGGTGCGTACCCGCCCGACTCCATCATCGGCGATACGCCTGAGAATGGCAATCTGCGGAATGGGTTCAAGGTTTTCGCGCACTCTTTACAGGTCATACCAGTAGGGAAGGGCCGGATTGCGGGAGGAGGTCTCCTGCCCGCGCTGCGACCGCTGGCGCGTTCTCCGCTTCCCACCTCCGCGGCCTGTTCCTGCCGCGACGCGACCCTCAAGCAATGCGGAAGTAGAGCGAAATTTCTTCTTTTATTACGTGCCCCCGCTTCATGCGGCTTTATGGCAGAGCCGGTCGGAACCCGTCAAGGGTGTTCGCTGACGCTCCATAAACGGGCACAGTACGCCCGCCCTTGACCGAACCCGCCTCGTCCCTGCCCGCCGCACAAGACATGAAGCGGGGGCACTCAACAAAAGAAATTTAGTTGAGAGCCAAAGGCGAAATGCCCTCCTTCAAAATCTCGCCCCACGCGGGCAGCACAGGAGAGCACACCATGCCGTATTCCAACCGCAGCAGCAACAACACAGCCACCGTCAGCAGCAATGACCAGCCTAAGACGGCGAAAGAAGTAATCGCCGCCAACGTTCAGAGCCTCATCGAGCAGTTAGAGGCAGGACAATCCGACGCCCTCACCGCATACCTCAACGCAATGAGCCGCTTTCATAACTACAGCCTCGGCAACATTCTGGAGATAGCGCGACAGAAGCCCGATGCGATCAGAGTTGCCGGGTTCTGGAAGTGGAAGGAGCTTGGCCGCAGCGTGAAGAAGGGCGAGAAGGGCATCCGCATCCTTGCTCCCATCATCGGCGTTCGCCGCAAGAAAGAAGAGGAAGCACAGGCCAGCAAAGACCCAGCCGCCATTAATAAGCCCGTATTGGTTGGGTTTCGTTCGGCCTATATCTTCGATGTGTCGCAGACCGAAGGCGCGAAGCTTCCCGAACTGCGCGAGATCAGCGGCGACGTGGGAGAGAACAGAGATAAACTGATTGCCTTTATCGAGCTTCAGGGCATCGAGCTTGTCTTTACCGAGCGCATCGCGCCCGCACTTGGCATGAGCTACGGTGGACGTATCGCCATCCTGCCCGGTCAGTCGAAGGCCGAAGAGTTCAGCACCTTAGTTCACGAGCTGGCTCACGAGATGTTGCACAAGGCCGAGCGGCGCACGGCAACAACGAAAGTTGTCCGCGAGACGGAGGCCGAGGCTATCGCCTTTGTGATTGGCAAAGCCGTAGGACTCGACACCGGAACCGCATCCGCCGACTACATCCAGCTTTACCACGGCAACGCTTCACTGTTGGCAGAAAGTCTGGAAGTGATTCAACAGACCTCCGCTGTCATCCTTGCCGCCTTGGAATCGTCCGCAACCGAGACGATGGCCGATGCAGAACTGGCGAAGGTGGCGTGATGCAGACCATCCTTCAAATCATCCAGAAGGCCGGAGGATGGCACCCCGGCCTGTACCTCAAGATCGACAACCCGCCCTACATGGAGCTTGTCATCGAGGCGATGGACGAGTCCGGCCCGATGGGACTCCCCGCGCTCTCTGTCGCTCACTACGGCGAACAGAACGGCGACCTCATGCGCGACCCGGAGATGTGCTTCGAGCTTGGCCTCGCCGGTGGAGCGCACCTGTCCGCGTTCTACTACCGCAACGATTATCTCGGCGTCGAGCAATGGAGCCGGAATATCGTGCGCGGCAACTATGTCCACCTGATCGCTTTGCATGAACAGCACCAGCGTTTCGCAAGACGTGGGACAACAACCTGCGATTGCAGGGGTACACAGACGCTTTCACGGACAAGTCGATTCGTGGCTAGTCCTCTTTTCGGAGCGGAACCACGCCCAACGTGTACCGCTCCGTGACCTTCACCCTCAACCGCTCGAAAGGAGCACACCATCATGGAAACCCAAGTCATCAACGCCACCGAATACCGCAACGTCTCGCTCTCTCTGCTGAATGAGTCGAGGACCAACCCGCGCCGCACTTTCGATGAAGTTGCCTTGAAGGAACTGGCCGAAAGCATCAAGTCTCAGGGCGTTCTCTCGCCCTTGCTTGTGCGGCCTCTCACTGAGAACGGTTTCGAGATTGTCGCCGGAGCACGGCGTTACCGCGCCGCGCAGATGGCGGAAGTCCCGACCGTACCTGTTCGCATCGTCAACTTCTCTGACGCGGCAGCGTTAGAGGCTCAATTAGTGGAGAACCTGATTCGCTCCGAAATTCACCCGATGGAAGAGGCTCAGGGATTCCGCGCCTTGCTGGACTTGGACGAGCCGAAGTACAGCATCGAGCAGATTGCGGCGAAGGTGGGCAAGAGTGCCGTCTTCGTGGCTTCGAGGTTGAAATTGACTGACCTCGTACCGGCAGCGGTCGATGCGTTCTATGCCGATGAGATCGGCGTAGGACACGCGGTTTTACTCTCGAAATTGCCCGCTGACCAGCAGGAAACCGCGCTCAAAGCTTGTTTCAAGGAGGTATACAACAATGGAGCATCGAAGCCAGCGCGTATCCTGCTGCCCGTCCGCAACCTGCAATTCTGGATTGACAGCAACATCCTTCTCGTCTTGAAGGACGCGCCGTTCAACAAGCGGGACGCCGAGCTTGTTCCCGCCGCTGGCAGTTGTGCCGATTGCCCGAAACGGACAGGCCACAACAAACTACTGTTTGGCGATGACCTCGGCAGGCAGGGCGACCGCTGCACCGACCCCGGATGCTACGGCGCTAAGGTATCGGCGCACGTCGCCAAGACCATCGCCGCGAAACCGGAGCTGGTACAAATCAGCACCGCCTACGGCGGACAGAAAGAAGGCAGCCCTGTATTGCCGCGCAACACGTACACCGCCATTCGGGACGACAAGCCGAAGTCGAAGGACGATGCGAAGCGGCCTGAGTACAAGGTGTGCAAGTTCACCACCGAGGCCATCATCACAGAAGGCAGCGGCGTTGGCACTGTCCATAAGGTGTGCGCTAACCCGTCCTGCCCGGTACATCATCCGAAGCAGCAAGCCAGCCGCAACGATGAGAAGTGGAAGGCCGAGCAGGAGAAGCAGCGGAAGGAACAGGCCATCGCCAACACGACCGGCCTTCGCGTCCTCGCCGCCATCGGCGCCGCCGTGCCGGTTCGCCTCATGAAACGTGACTTGCTTTTCATCCTTGAGAAGCTGGTAGGCATCATGGACGAGAACCGCGTGGAGATGCTGGCGCGGCAGCACGGTATCCGTCAGAAGCGCGACGACGGAGGCATGGCAAAGACGTTCGCCGCCTTCCTCCGCCGAGCCGACGAGGGAACGCTCTCCCGGCTGCTGGTCGAGTCGAGCATCCTGCTTGCAGCCTCGCGTGGCAATCCTTCCGCCGTGCTCAAGGATGCTGCTACCGCTTACAAAGTGGACACTGACGCCATCACTGCCAAGGTACGGCAGGAGTTCGCCGCCAAGGAAAAAGCGAAGAAGGCGACACAGCCCGCAACGAAAGCCACAAAGAAAGCGGCATAGCTCTCCATTCATCGAGGGGCGGCGTTCGCCGCCCCTCATATTTCGCCGCGAAAAACGGCAGGGAGAACCCGTGCTGGTTTCTCCCTGCACCCTCTGCCCGCCTGGGTTCCGGCCTTCGCTCGCCGACTGCGCGGCAGGAGTCAAGTTCCTCCTCCTGCACCTTTCCCTGTTTGCACGAAGACATGAGCAAGATGACTGTTCAGGCTCGCTTATGCCCAACCCCGGAGCTTGAGAGGAATTTCGAAGGGCTTGACAATATCATGTTTGGATATATCATAAACCGATATAAAAGGTGGACTAATGGAACGAGAGCATCAATTCGACGATGATTTGCTGGAAAATCTCCCATTACCGACCCCGTCTTTCTTTGTGCTTTTCGCACTGGCGGAAGGAGAGAAGCACGGCTATCGGATCATGCAGGACATGCGTGAACTTTCTGGGGGAACTTTTTCGGTGGGTCCCGCAACCCTGTACACGACGATCAAGAAACTCTCCGATCAAAGTTTGATCAGTGAAACCTCCAATTCAACTGAGGATAGACGCAGAACATATGCCTTGACGCCAGCCGGAAGGCGTCTCCTCGGTGCGGAGTTTCATCGTCAACAACAACTACTTGACCTTGCACGAAGGAAGAGGCTGTTTAGGATCGGAGAACAGAAATGAATCGCATATACCGAACACACTGCTGTTTGTTCGACTTCCTTCTCACATTTCAAAGCGATGAGCTGTTAGCTCGATACGGAGACGAGATACGCGGGGTATTTAGAGATGAACTCCGAGATGCCTGGCATGAAGGCCCAAGCGCCATTACGAGGGTTTGGTCTGGCATCCTCGCTGAAACGATCGCTCTGACGACTCCGCGTTATGCAGCCCGACTCCGCCTTTTGGTTGCCGCTAGTGTGCTGGCTAGCGCACTTACCGTTGGTGCCGCCCTGAGCTTCTGCACGATTGGACCTTCTCCTGTCGTTCATGCGTGCTCCCAAGGAGGAGCTAACTTACAAAGCTCTCCGCCAACCGAAACAGCCGGTGGCCTGGTTCAAATTCCTGATGGACATAAGATGTTTCTCGAATGCTCAGGAGAACCGAATGCTGAACTTACGGTGATTCTGGCAACTGGCAGAGGCTTGGGTACAGCCGACTCATGGGCGCTCGTACGACAGAAAGTACCTCCATCAATTCGAACATGCAGCTACGATGCCATTGGGGCGGGGCGTAGCGACCGGGTGCAGGAGAACCCCCCGTCTCGTCCCATCGACCAGGTTATCTCTGACATGCATGGCCTTTTCCAGGCTGCACGGCTGAAACAACCTTATGTTCTCGTTGGGGCTTCGGCTGGGGGCATTCTGGTACGGCGGTATCAGCAGGAGTACCCGCATGAGGTAGGTGGCCTTGTTTTTGTAGACTCATCGCACGAGGAGATGGAATGGAGAGATGCAGCTATCTCTCCGCAGTTCGATCCAAATTGGAATAATCCAGCATTCTTGCGAGATAACGGTTTCCTTCCGAATCATCAGAAGCTTACCTGGCACGTAGATATACCCCTGGTTGATCTAGAACGTTCGGAAAAAATTCCGCGCTCGGCTTTTCCCAATCTGACTCAGCAGCAGGTGGACGCCCTTAATAGTGAATGGCATAACTTCCAAGTTGATCTTGCCTCGCGGTCCAAATATGGAACGTACAGATTTGTAGAGGATTCAGGGCATATGATGCATCGCCAAAAGCCGGAGGCGATCGCAAACGCTATACAAGATGTAGTCGAACAAGTTAGATCAAGAGCACATTAGCTCACGGACAACGCGGCCTACGGGCAACAAAGGTTGATCCCATAGTAGCCCTGCGATACGAATGATTTGGAATTTGAGAAACGGCAAAACACTGCCGATAACTCAGAAAGAAAATGAGGCATTGTGAGATGAAGACCTTCGTGCACTCCACTCGTGAACTCAGGATATTCGATCTAATGTATGGATTGGGGTTTCTATTGATTGCCCTCTCTGCATTCCTTTCCGCGAATGCACAGATCCCTCCTACTCCGGCGTCTCCTACACAAACCGCGCGGACCTTCACGCTAAACGATATGACCGTGACCGGCGGCAAGGCCGAGACAGTCGAATACCAAGGACGCAAAGCGATTCGCCTGACTACCCAGTCAAGTGAGGAGGTCTTCGCCTTTCTCAAAGGAATTCAAATTCAGGATGGAACAATAGAAGCCGATATCGCACTAAAAATCACCACACCTGCAGGTGTACATATGCCTGGCTTCGTCGGCATCGCTTTCCGAGCGAGGACGGATGCTTCACATTACGAGTTGTTTTACCTTCGGCCTGGGAATTCCCATTCCGAAGATCAGGCAATGCGGAATCATTCAGTGCAGTACATCGCCGCACCAGAATTCGATTGGTACAAGCTGCGCAGAGAATGGCCATGGGTTTATGAATCCTATGCGGACTTGCAGCCTCAAGTATGGACAAAAGTAAAGATCGAGGTTCGCAGACGGGTTGCGAAGTTGTATGTCAACGGATCAGAGAATCCGAGCTTAATCGTGAACGGATTGAAAGGCGAGGACCTGCTGGGCAGTGTCGCCTTATGGGGTTATTCCGGAGAGGAAGCATATTTTTCGGAAGTAAAGGTCATTCCTGCCAAAGCTGAAGCTGTAACGAACGACGGCGAGGTCTCCGGGACATGGGACGTAAACTTCGCCAGCGATTATGGCAAATATGAGGGATCGATGAATCTCCATCGGAACGGTGACACGGTTACCGGAATATGGTCGGGTGCGTTTGGACAGGCTCTTCCGATTAGTGGCACGTGGCGCAATGGCTATATTGAGCTGACGTTCACAGGCATATGGCCCGAGAAGCAACTGCCTGCAACAACTACACTTGCCGGATGGATTGATGGAGATTCTGCGACAGGGCGAATGAAAGTCGAGGGCCGAGCTGATGGACAATGGATCGCGCGTAGAAGCCAATGAGTTGGCTGATCGACTCTTAAGCCTTTGGCATTTGCGATGGCTGTTATTCAAAGTATCGATACACGGAGGTTTGGCTATCGCTGTGATTGCCTGCTGGCGTCTTGCAGTCCGAGATCCGTTTTGATGCGCGAAAAGGCCATACCAACGCGAGCCACTTCGATCGAGCCTTGATGGCGGGCGACCTGGGAGGACTTGAATGCATCATCTCGAAGCAGGCTATGTACGGCGTGCAAATCTTGCCTTCGACATCCTGTTCCAAGGGAAGTGGAGAGTGCAGATTCTGTGTGCGATGCGGTCAGGCCCGGTCCGTCTAGGACAGCTAGCCCGGCTTGTTCCTGGTGCGTCGAAGAAGATGCTGACCCAGAATCTCCGAAAGCTCGAAGCTGATGGGATCATTGTTCGGAAAGATTTAAGCGATCTTGTGCTCCATATCGAATATGAACTGGACGACAGAGCGAGGGAAGAGGTTTTCGCTCTCTTGGATCACTTGGCACGATGGGGCGAGTCTTATATCGGCAAGGTCGGCGGAGAAAAGGGTAGCTCTCTCAGCAACTCGTTTACCTCTCGCAGTCGCGGACAGAAGGTTGGACAGAGGTCAGGTTTCAAGGCCGTGGAGACAATAAGGACACGATAAGCGTTGCCGGCGGTTGAAAGAGTCATCCGTTGTGACTTGGACGACCGGACGAAACGCTGTATGCGCGCTTCTGGATCAACTCTTACATTGGGGAACTGCCGAGATGAAGCTGGATTCGAGCGGCTTACTTTAGGAACCATTTCGGGCAGCTGCAGTGCCTTTGGGTAGTGACGACAAGCGCGTTTTGCATGGCGTCGGATCGACTCTTTGAAATTAGCTTTTTTCGCGCAACGCCGGAGTGAGCGTTATCCCGATGAGGAGACCCTCGGGGGAGAGAAACCGGCTTACGGTTTGGCCCCACGGTTCCGTCTTGTTCTTGATGAGCATTCGATGTCCCCGCGATTCGAGATCGGCTGTGGTTTTCTCCACATTGTCCACCTCAAATTCCAGCCATGCCTGCGGAACGGGAATGTTGTCGGGCCAGAAGTCGTTGCCGAAACACGATTGTGCCGCCTGCGAAAGAGGCCATAGAGCAAAATGCTTCGCGCCCTGAAGGGCGCCTGTATGGAGATAACCACCAGCATCTTCCGTTAAGAGAATGCCCAGGCTGTCCCGATACAACGCGCGACTTCGAGCAACATCGCGATCAATCGGACCGAAGCCCGCAATGAATAACACTTCTGTTCCAATGACCGCCATTTTGATAACGCCCTCCCGTTTTTAGGATGCCGATTCGTGATAAACGCTGGATTGTCGCCGCTAAGGGCCTTGTTTATGCGTTGTTGTTGAGCCAAGATTCGAAGCGGATGGGATCTTGATCCGAGCTGACATGAGTGATTTGATCCTTCATATCGAGTACGAGCTAAATGACGATGTGCGCGAACTTGTGTGCGGATTGCTCGACCTTCGGAGACCGGAGCAAAGTATTTCGGACGAAGGTTCGTCCTGATGGGGATAGAGTTGTAGTTGCTTTACGAATCCCGTAAATACAGTTCGATGGTTTCGCTCGTCCAAGTGGAAACTCCACTACCGAAGAAGTCCCGATCTTCGGTCCAGACCGGACTCCTCAAGAGCAGCGCAGTGGCAACAATCGGCCAATCCTCTTCGTCACGGGAGATCATTCGCTCGCGTGCGGAGATTTCATATTCTTCGTAGAGACTTCTGTCCACCACCTCAACCAAACGCGACAGATGGTCGAGCACCTGAATTCCGGGGCCGGGGTCGATGCTGCGTTTTTCGGAGATGGAAGGGATGTACTTGCGTGCATCGGTAAAACAGATGTCCGGGGCGTAGAACGATACGGAGTCTTCGTAGGATTCGAGGAGGCTACGCACTCGCACACCGAAGACTGCCCGGAGGAGGATGTTCGCGTCGAGCACAAGACGCTTCTGGTCTGTCATCGCTTCTGCCTGCTCCGCCACTGTTTGAAACCGGCGACTGCTTCGTCCTCGGAGATCCCCTCAGCATCCAAGACTTCCTGCCAACGGGTCGCGGCCTCGCGCAGCGCTTCCTTATCCGCATCGCTGCGTTTACGGCGAGCAGGGATGAAGTAGCCCACCGTATCGCCGTGACGGGTGATCGCCACAGGGGATTCCGATTCCAGGAGGTACGTGGCGAGCTTGTCCCGAAACTCTCTCATTCCAACCTTCACGGCTTCCATAGCAACTCCTTGCGTACCACTGCGTACACAAGTGTACCACTTCAGAGATTATTCTGGACCCACGACCTCTGCCTTCCAGCGACAGAAGTCGCGGTCGAAATCGGACCTAAAAATGGCCGAAATTCCCGAAAACTGAGGGACAGGGCAAAGGTTTAGAGGGCAAAGGTCGCGGGTCCGATAAGGGTCCAATAACCGTTGCCGAGGGTCCAATAAGGCGCTCAGGTAGCCATCCGCTACGCCTGGTATCAACAAGTTACGCGTTACGGATTAGCTGTCACGGCAGAGGTCGCGGGTTCGAGCCCCGTCGTCCCCGCCATCATTCTAAAGGACTTAGGATGGTGAGTGACCCCAAAAAAGCAGAAGTCGCGGGTTCGATAAGGGTGCAATAAGCTGAAAACAGCCCCAAATCGAGGTAGACACAACGCACTCTTTCACCCACGACCTCTGCCCAGATCGGAAAATCGACCGAAATGGAACCTGAAGTCATAGGCACGGACTTCCTTCATTGGACTGCCTGAACAGGTGTTTCCACCTGTGTTGCAGTCGGCTTTGCCACCATCATCTTTACAACCTTGCTCTGTGCGGCGCGCTTGTTTGAGGTCACGGCTTGCGTATAAACCTCAAGCGTGATCCTGCTATTTGCGTGCCTTAAGAGTTCCTGGACGGTCTTGATGTCCTCTCAGTTCGCCTTCAGCAGAGTCCCGAAGGTGTGACGGAAGGTATGCCAACCGATGCGTTTATGGATTCCGGCCTTGTGGGCAACAGGCCGAGTGTAGCGTTTCATCAGGTTGTCCGGCCAATACGGTTGCTTGCCTCGCATGGTCGGACTTGCGAAGACCCAATCGGTCGGCATGGCATAGGGACTGACGCGCCGCCAGCGGAAAAGATCGTCCGCCATATAGCTGTCCAAAGGAACTGGCTTCGCCGATGCCTCTGTCTTTCAGTCTCCGACCACCTGATGCCAGATCGATCGAATCACACGGAGTTGTAGATTTTCAAAATCTACATCCTCCCAGCGAAGAGCCAACAGTTCGCTGACTCGCAAGCCGGTTGCAGCGTCGAGCAGGACCAACGTGCGTTCCCGCGGTGCTAACTTGGTGAGTAAGAGTTGCAGTTCTTCGAGTTCCAGAACATCAGGAGTCCGTTCCCGTTTCGCGCTCTGGCGCACGAGTTTGATCGGGTTGGTATCAACCCACTCGTAACGCATCGCGTGTGGAGAATGCCTTACGTCCCTGGCTGTCTCCGGTCAGTTCTTTCAGCCGGTAGTGTGCAACCAGTTCAGCAATCGTATTCGGCCCACTCTCTACCTGCGGGGTTTGTTGGTTGGCGTCAATGCGCAACGCGTGTGCCGCCTTGATGGCAACTGCTGCGGTGGGTAAGGTTAAAACAGTTCCAACCACGACTTTGCGATACTTGCTCGCTCCATCGGAACCAACCTCGTACCAGCGATAGACCCAAACATCTGGCCCACTCCGTCGCTTTTCGCGCTGCACGCTTCCTTGTTGATACCGTGTTCGCCTAAACATGAATCCTCCTGGTTCAGGCGGCAACGGACGACTGCATCCAGAGTACCGCCGCGCAGGACAGTGGTCGAGAAGGTTTTTCAACCCGCGAGTTTTCGCTGAATCCAGCTCTCAATAACAGAGGCGCGAAAGCGCCAGACTTTGCCGATCTGCACGCCACGAATTTCACCCCTTCGTGCCAGCTTTTGTAGTGTCTTGGGATGGATCTGCATTATTGCCGCTGCCTGGTCGCTATCGAGTAGCGGCTCCGGGGCAAAGGCACAGAAGCAGGTGGGCGTCTCGGAATGGCAGCGAAATTGTCTGGTTTGTCAGGTTGGGACAGCATCCTTTACCTCCTCCGCTTACGCAAAGCGCCAAGTATTGCCGAGCGCTCCTTGCTGCTAACCCTGCATTAGAGGGCGCCTTCCGTTTTCCCTCGCCTAGCGGGTGCGCGGGAACGTAGCCGATACGCGCCCAACGAACCAGCGTCCGCTTGTCCATCCGAAGAATCTGAGCGGCCTCTTGAGCATCCAGAAGATGATGTTCCATAGGTTCGACTCCGAAGCTGCAACTTTGCTTCCCTCACGCCGGTTTGGGGTTGAATCACAGCTCCCATCCCGGTCGCGTGTTTAGCGTTGCAACTCAGAGTCATCATGTTTGGCTTTCCGGTCGGTAAGTTCCACGAACGAGGTGCAACAGGCCGTCGCCGCCTTTCGTGCTAACGATCCCGCAACCGGCAGGGCGAAATTGCAGGAACAGGGCCGCATCCACGAGTACGCCAGTGCGGAGCATCGGCTCTCTGGTAAGACCATGTCTATCCTCCAGGGCGCGGATTCTGGAAGGACAGCAAACACTTCAATACGGATGGAATCACCCGCTCAATGCAGGTAATTGTAACCCCGCGTCGCGTTTATTGGCTGCCGCATGAAGTGTAGTCATTCCAAAAAGGAATGACGCTCGCTCAAATTTTCATTGGACGCGAGGCGTAAATCCACAGCGGCGGTTTTAGAAATATCGGTGGCGAGCCGTTGACCAAGTGTTTCGGCGTTATTGGTGTAAACCCGCGCGTCGTCGGAGGCGCGGGAAATGGCAACGTAAGCCAGCCGCGTGTTGATGAGGCTGTGCGAACTATCGGTATCGAAGTGGGCGAGAACACGTCCGGCGGTGAGTCCCTGGGCGCTGTGCGAGGTCACTGCGTATCCAACCGGCTCCCCAGCATTCTGGACTAAGGCAGAGGTCTAGCTCAAAGCAATGCTCTGCACATTTCAAGGGTGCGGAAGGGTGCTCAAGCACCCTCAGTGGAAAATGACACTATCTTTTCAGTGAGATACAGTCGCCGTTTCTGCCTGAGCGAGGTCTACTGAATGTCAGCTCCTTTCAAAGCCGTGGACCCGATGCTCTCAAAAGGAGTAGGATGGAATAGGATTCAGTCCTATTGCAGGCCGGAGGTTTCCATGCGCTCGACCCAACAACTGAGCATTACGCTGCCCAATGAGATGGCCGATCTTATTCGTGCGAAGGTCGCCACAGGCGAATACGCGACGGAAAGCGAAGTCATTCGTGATGGTCTGCGGACCCTTCTTGCCCGCGACCGTGCCGTCGAAGACTGGTTGCGGGAGACGGTCGCGCCCGCATACGATGCGCTCCAAGCCGATCCTTCTCGTACCGTATCTGCGGGGCATGTGCGCTCGGCCCTGTCGAACGCCCATAAGAAGGTGCTTGCGAAGAAGAGATAATGTCCTACACCGTTGTCTTCACACCCGAGGCCGAAGCGCAGCTTGTTGAGCTGTACGTCTACATTGCAGCGGAGGCGTCCCCTGAGATCGCTGCGCGTTTCACCGATGGCATAGTGACGTACTGTGAGAGCCTGAGTACCTTCCCTGCCCGTGGAAACAGGCGCGATGACATTCGCCCTGGCCTCCGCGTTACCAGCTATCGAAAGCGCGTCGCCATCGCATTCCATGTGGATGAGGACCGGGTCAATATCATCGGAGTTTTCTATGGCGGCCAGGACTATGAATCGGTCTTGCTCGAAGAGGAATGAGACGACACGATAGACATCAAGAAGGGGCCATCTCTGGCCCCTTCTTGTTCTTTGCCCTGGGAATATGCCTTGCGGCAGGGATGCTCCCAGAAGCCTCAAATGGAGATTAGCACGCGCTTAAAGGTACTCACAGCACAACTAGCAAAGAAAAATTGTGCAACGGCTTGTTGCACAATTTCGGCCGGGCGTCGGAACGCCCGAGACCCTCCACAATTACGAGCTATAAGTCCGCATCAATCAGGGGTCGTCATTCCAAAATGGAATGACGCTCGCTCAAAAAGTCATTGGACGTATCCAGAGAGTGCCCTTAGCGTTGCGCCTAGCTGACAACACCAGGTCAGCGGAGGTGCAAAGATGCTCAGAATCCGCCGTGCATTCCGATTGGAAAAGCCTCTCAATCGGTCGTCCAATTTCCCTGCCCAATGGTGGGCAGAACACTTCTCCAAACAAAAACTTCGCAGCGCAATTCATGTCATGGGGCCGACTCTGACAGCCCTGCTCTTTGCAGGCATTGGAAGCGGCGTTGCCCATGCCCAGGGAACGATGGATTTCTCTGGGGCGCAAACGCTGATGTCAACTTTCAAAACTTTCGCCATGTACGCTGGGGCCGTCATCTGCCTTGGTGGGCTCATTTTCGCGGGAATCCGCATGATGAGCGGGCGATTTCAGGACGCTATCCCAGGACTTTTCGGCGCGCTGTTCGGTGCCGGAGTGCTCGGTTGCCTATGCACGGCAGAGGTCCAAATGCCTCGCGGCCTCAAATTTGGTCCATTTTCGAGGGTGCTGGCGAGGGTGCTGAAAATCGAGATTCACGTTTTTCCCAGTGTTTTTGAATGCTCAAGGGTGCTGTAGTTAGCCATCAACGCCCATGAAATCTTTTGTTTACAACCACTTAGCATAACTGTCACGGCAGAGGTCGCGGGTTCGAGCCCCGTCGTCCCCGCCATAAGCCAGATAGAATCAAGGGTTTATGGCGATGTCCATATCTTTCATGCCCCCGAGTTGGGTGCTAGTGGGTTCGATTGCAACCCGTCAGAAAATATGGCCCCAAACGCCAGTATCTATGCTGCCCGTTTCTGCTTGCCCACAGCCTGTTGATAAATCCGCATCGTGATGTTCGGATTGGCGTGACGGAGCAACGCCGCAAGCCCGTGCTGCCGGCACGCAAGACGATCACTCTGGCTCGCTGGCAAAGTTCCGGGATGAGAGCTTGGAATTCCTCCCTGGTCAGAATGTCCGGCGTGCGTAACCGCTTGGCCGACGAGCGAACCGAGGAAATCGGGTTGCGCGATGACCACTCGTACCGGATTGCGTGACTGAACAAAGCAGACATCAGGTTCCTGATCTTGGTCTTTGTGCCGGGGTTAGCCGAACGACCCTGGAGATAGGAGTGACGCGTGGCATCATGACAACCATGGAGAAAGAACTGACCGTGATGGCTCGTGCTTACCTGGAAGCTTCAGCTGGGAGAGACATTCCTTAGGAGTGCAGCGTGTACGAAAGCGTCTGTTCCTCGTGGCGGACGGTCCCGAAGTAGAGCAGATTGCCAGCCGATGTCCCGGTTGATCCAGTGCTTAATTTCGGAGGCACGGAAGCGCCAGAGCTTGCTGATGTGAACACCTCGCACTATTCCTTTGCGGGCGAATTCTGTAGTGTCTTCGGATGATCTTCATAGTCTGCGAATGCTCCTCAACTCCGACCTGTGGGCCGTCCTTCCACTTTGGCTTTGCCGAAGATCTCCCGATTCAGCGATGAATCCGCCAAGCAACTGCTCGCTGTGATCTCAACTGTAAACATCGGCGGTGTGGACGAGTTGCCGCTGTCTTGAACATCGGTGTTGAAGACGGCATAAGGGAAGCGCTGTAAATCTTAACAGTCTAACTTGGTAGGCTAACTTGCAAGGAAGACTTTTAATCATATATTCTTTAATCACGATGCAGAAGAAGAAGCACCAGAATGATGCCACTGAACTCGCGCTGGCACTGAAACTACTGATTCAAAGGATTCGTTCGGCACCTTCAGAGGCGCATGAACTCTCTCTCGCACAGATAGCCGTCATCAAACGCCTCGATAGTGGGGGATCCGCGACAACCGCCGACTTGGCGCGCGCAGAAGGCATGAAAGCGCAGTCAATGGGTACCACTATTGTGTCGCTTGAGAAGTTGGGAATCGTCGAGCGCAAGCCGCATCCGACCGATGGTCGCCAAATATACATCCAGCTGACCGCCAGGGGCGACGCCATGTGGAAGATCGGCAGGGATGCGAGGCGGACATGGCTGGCGATGGCCATCGCAAAACTTGACGCAACGGAACAGAGGAACCTGCCCGCCGTCATCGGACTGATCAAACATCTGGCGGAAATGTGAGCAAGCACAAAGAAAATTCGGACACACGAAAAATTTCTTTCTTGAACTCGATCTCGCACGCGTGGCGAGCGATGCGACATCGCAATTTCAAGCTCTTCTTCTTCGGTCAAAGCATCTCAGTGCTTGGCACCTGGATGACGCGGCTAGCGACCAGCTGGCTGGTTTTTCAACTGACCCATTCAGCGCTTCTGCTTGGGGTTGTTGGCTTTGCGGGACAGATTGTTTCGTTTGCTCTAGGACCATTTGCGGGCGTCTGGGTAGAGCGCCTCGATCGCCGTAAGCTGCTTATGTGGACACAAGCAGCCGCTGCGGTGCAATCGCTTGCCATGGCGGCGCTCACCCTCGCACATGTTATTACCCTGTGGGAGATCATCGCTCTCACCACGTTACAGGGCTTGATCAATGCTTTCGACATGCCTGCGCGTCAAGCGTTCCTCGCACAGATGATCGACGATCGGAACGATCTCGGGAATGCCATCGCTATTAATTCTTCGATGGCGAACGGCGCACGACTGATCGGCCCGGCAATCGCCGGTCTCGTGATCGCAGGCGCCGGCGAAGGTTGGTGTTTCCTGATCGATGGCATTAGCTACTTTGCAGTGATCGCATCCTTGCTATTGATGCGAATTAAGCCGCTGAATGTTCGCCTCCATCAGGCCAGCATGTTCGAACAGATGCGTGAGGGCTGGGACTACGTTCGTACTGTTCGACCCATTCGCACAATTCTTCTTCTATTTTCGCTGGTCAGCCTGATGGGCTATTCCTGGACCGTGCTCCTGCCGATCTTCGCCGGTCAGGTGTTACATGGCGGCGCCACTACCTTCGGCTGGCTTACAGGAGCATCAGGAGTCGGTGCACTCGGATCGGCACTCTCCCTCGCAGTCCGCAAATCAGTTGTGGGACTAACAAGTATGCTTCAGATCGCGGTTGCAATGTTAGGAGGCGCGCTGATTCTTTTCGGCTTCTCTCATACGTTATGGCTATCGCTTATATTGATGGTCATTATCGGCTTCGGCATGATCCAGGCTGCGTCGGTCAGCAATACGATCATCCAGACGCTGGTGCCAGAAGACAAGCGCGCCCGCGCGATGAGCTATTACACCATGGCTTTTTTTGGCGCGGCGCCGTTCGGCAGCCTGCTGGCTGGGATGCTGGCCAATCGCTTTGGCGCGCCTCACACTCTTGTATTCACAGGTTTCTTCTGCCTCCTCGGCTCGTTCTGGTTCACGATCGAGCTGCCGAAGATCAGAGTGATCATGCGTCCAATCTATCAAGGGCTGGGACTACTGCCTGTGCCCGACATCAACCTGAGTTCCAACGTGCTGGAGCCGGTCAAACAGTTGTAGCGGAACCGAAGAGAACCCAAATGAACTGGTACAACTACATCGCTTGTTTCTTTGCCGGAATTTTTCTTACGAATTCCGTGCCTCACTTCGTGTATGGCATCTCAGGTGAAAAATTTCCGACACCCTTCGCCAAGCCGTCAGGGAAAGGGTTGTTATCTCCAACGGTCAATGTCGTTTGGGCTCTCGCTAATCTGGTGGTTGGTTACATTCTATTTCGCTGCGGAAAGGTTGCGAGCGGAGGTCAATTCGCATTCGTAATCTTCTTTGTAGGCATCGCCGCAATCAGCATTATGGAAAGCGTGAGCTTTCAAAAGAAGCATACCAGCTAAGGGACCGCGGAACAACAACCAGATGTAACGCCATTACGCTGTCGAAAGGGAACTATGCCTCTGACTATTCTTGATACCACGGCCGCTTTGATCGTGATTGACCTGCAAAAAGGCATCACCGCTTTGCCGACCGTTCATCCTGCGGGCGAGATCATAGCTCGTTGTGCCGAGCTCGCGCGTGCTTTCCGTAAGCGAGGGCTGCCGGTCGTTCTCGTCAACGTGACGGAAACGGCCCCAGGCCGTACCGATGCCGGAGCTCGAAAGTTTTCGTTGGCGGACGATTGGACCCAACTGGTACCAGAGCTGGAGCAGCAACCTGACGATTACATCGTCAGCAAGCAACGAGTAGGAGCATTCATCGGTACATCCCTCAATGAGTATCTGCGCCAGCGCGGCGTCGATCAGGTCTTTGTGACTGGCGTTGCGACCAGCGGCGGCGTGGAGTCCACCGCACGCAGCGCCTACGACTATGGCTACAACGTTGTGATTGTGGTGGATGCGGTCACGGATCGTGATGCCGACACACACCGCTTTTTGATCGAGAAGATGTTTCCCAGAATCAGCGAGACGGAAACAACTGAGAACGTGCTGAAGTTGTTGTGGAACTAGCAGGTTGAGTGGGTCCGAATTTATACAGCGTCGATAATCGGTCCGATCATTGCTAATGCGCCGAGCGTGACACATCCCCGTTATTACCGGTAATCGTTGCTTTTCCTTACTGTCTCCATAATCAAGGCCGGTTTTACGTTGGAAAGGTGCTGCCGAACATCGGAGTCTTACTTTTGGATTGGGCCTCAGTTGCTTCGTCTTGGATGACATCCCAATATTCCACAAGAATGTTGTCTTCAACGCGAAGAATGTCGGCAGCAATCCAGTTGACCGGTGCGCCAAACCCAGAAAACCGGCCATGCACGATGACGAAGTCTCCATCCGCAACAATCGTACCGCCTGATATTTCAATGTGGGCGGAATTCCTTTAATAAGGTTGAACAGACCCTCGCGACCCGGCACGATATGTGTGCTGTGCTGGATATAATCAGGCGACCAAATACCGTTCCGCCGCCTCATAGTCTCGCTTGTCATCATGGTTTCCAGTCAGATCAGGGATGCAACTTCGACTTTCTGCGCCCGAAAAACGCTGCAGAGCTGCAGTTTGTCCCCCAATCGTGGGTAGAAGCTGAACCCGTTCTCAAGAAATTTTCCAATCTGCTTGGTAACCTCGGCCAGAGCTGAAACGCGTATGTTCCTCAAAATATCCAGGAGATCGACGCCACGTTGAATGGCTTCATTTGCGATCGGACTCGGGTGCCACAGCTTCGGATACCTGCTGCAAGGAATATGAAAACTCTCTGCAAAATATATTTGTTGACAAACAGTAATCTTTGAGATTAAAACTTTTGCACCAGCCTAATGAAACAATCTACAGCGTAATGCTGTAAGGAAATTGCGGATTTATAAGGCTGGATCGACACCTGGTGTTTGGAAATGATTAAGAATGTTTGGAAACTTGGGGGAAGTCCAAATGCAGTTCACCATATCCGTTTACCTGCACAAAGTTCGGACTTTATTATTTTTCGCTTTGCTGGTTTCTTTTGCGTGTCCCCATCATAGCCTCGCCCAGCAGACCACGGGAAGCCTATCCGGCGTGATAAAAGACCCGACAGGTGCGGCCATCCAAGGGGCAAGTGTAACTGCAGCTAATGTCAGCACTGGCGCGGTAGTCAAAACTGTTTCAAATACGATCGGCGTGTATACCTTTCCTAGTCTTGCTCCCGGTAGCTACACTATCTCCGCAGAACAACCTGGCTTCAACCCGACGACTCTCTCCGGAATTGTTTTACAGGTCTATCAAAAGGCAGTGATCGATGTCGTCATGCAAGTGGGCAGCGCTAAACAAACCGTTACGGTACAGTCGAGCACGCCCTTGGTAGATCCGAGCACCGCCAGCATGGGAACGGTGGTCAACGAGCGAGCAATTCAGGACCTGCCGTTGAACCTGCGACAGGTGGGCGCGCTCGCCTTGACGGTTCCAGGCACTATCGACACCAGTGGACGGGCACTTACCAGTTCGACTGGCAATGGATCTGGATTCAACGACAACAGTTACAGCGGTGCCGGTGGGTATTCTGGCGGCAATCTTCTCCTGATTGATGGTATGATTTCGCGGTCGCTCAATAACGGAAGCTTCGCTCTAAATCCGCCGCCCGAAATGGTGAAAGAGTTCAAAATCCAGAACAACGTCTATGATGCAGCTTTCGGATTGACGTCAGGAACTGTGATGAACCTGATTACTGAATCGGGAACAAATAGCATACACGGAGGAGTATGGGAATATTTGCGCAACCGCGACTTCGATGCTCGGAACTACTTTGATACTCCTGCGGTAAGTGCAAGCCGCCCGGAATATACACGCAATCAGTTTGGGGGTGATCTCGGCTTTCCAATTCTGAAAAACAAACTTTTCCTGTTTGGCGCCTATGAAGGTCTGCGGCTGGCTCAAGCGAATAACAGTTCCAGCCCCGTTCCGTCCATCGCGGAGAAGCAGGGAGATTTCAGTGGACTGCTTACCGGAACCACGCAGAACTTGTGTGGGGGAGGCGGGCCGTCCAATCTCACATACGATACAGGACAAATTTTTGATCCCAAAACAGAAACGAACTTCACTTGTCCAAACGGAAATACTATCCTGATTGGTACTCCTATCCCGAACAACAACATCGCTACGTATCGTGGAGGGGCGGCGAATCTCGATCCAGTGGCTCAGAAAGTGCTTGCGCTCTTTCCGGATCCGAATAACGGGCAATTCTACCTAAACGAACAGCCAAGGCGAGACGTGCGCAACCAATACGACGGACGCATTGACTGGAACATCTCGCAAAAGGACCTGCTGTTTGCGCGATACCTTCTTGGAACTTCGGATCAAGTCTTCCCGGGACCGTTCCTTCCATTCAACGGCACCCAACACTTCCGCGGGCATAACGCAGTGGTGGGTTGGACCCACACTTTTGGACCGACCATAATTAACGATCTGCGAATCGGCTATCAGACAGACTATCTGAAGTACACGTGCCAGAATTGCCCTCGGACAGCGGGAACTCTAGCGAGCTTCGGTATTGCTGGACTCGGAGCTTCCAATCCGCAATTCGAAGAATACCCGAACGTTACGTTCAGTAATTTTGCGTCTTGGGGAGATGGTTTCCCCGGTTACTATCCGGACGTTCTGCCGGACTCGCTATATAAGTATGAGGACACGGTCACCAAGATTTTGGGGCGGCATAACCTGACATTTGGCGCTGATTTGAATTTCTGGGCAACCGATGGCGTTGAAGATCCGGAACAGGTGAATGGGATACTTAACTTTAATGGCCAATACTCTGATCTGGGAGGGGAGTCTACCGCAGCCACGGGGGCCGCGGATGCCGCGGATCTCGAGTTGGGGTATCCCAGCGGGGGTTTCTATACCAGAAACGCATTTGTGAGTAGGCTCGTAGGAGGGAATTGGATAGGTGTCTTCGCTCAGGACAATTTTCGAGTTAGCTCCAATTTAACCGTCGAAGCTGGAATTCGGTGGGACTATCGCAAGCAGCCGGTAGACCGTAATAACAAGCTTGCCGCTTTCTACCCACTCTCCAAAAACTATCAGCCAGGTGACGGTCTTCTTCTCAGCGCTCTTCCTGATGCAGCAAACGACGCACTCTGCTCCCAAGCGTATCTACTTTCAGCGAGCGGCCAGTGCCTGGTTGCCACCTCTGCGGAACGAAGACAACTGGGGTTCAATGCGAATCAGGTGAGGGAAGTCAGCTATGGGCCAAAGCATGGAAATTTCTCTCCTCGCTTGGCTATCTCCGCGCGTCCAACGGGTTCCGATAAGTTAGTTGTGCATGCCGGAGCAGGTGTCTTCCTCGATCTTCCGCTCACGAACCAGTTGGGTGCGTCGGTGAACAACAATCCTATTTCCACCCAATCTCCCACATATAATACCTCCTTCGGCGCACCGCCGCCGCTCACTAATGGTATTCCTACGACCACGCAGCAGATGTTTGTAAATGCGAACACTCCAACCGTGGCACAAGTCACCTCGGAGCTTATGCCCAGCCCGTTCTATCACACTCCTACAGTCTATGAGTGGAGCCTCAGCGTGCAATCGCAGGTTGCTACCAACTTAGCCGTTGAAATCGCCTACTTGGGCAATCGCGGCGACCATGAAGACAATCTTCACCTGAATGGCAATCAGGCAAAGCCGGGAATCGGCCCCCTGCAATCACGTAGGCCGTGGCCCGACTTTAATCAGCTCCGCTTTGATACCTATGACGCATACTCGAATTACAACGCTTTGCTTGTCAAAATCACCAAGAGGTTCTCTAGCGGACTTTCGGGACTGGTTGGATATACTTATTCAAAGGCCCTGGATATCAATGGCGGCACGTCGGACAATGCGTCAACGGGATTCAGCCCCCAGAACGACAATGATCAAAACGCGAATTATAGCGTAGCAGACACTAGTCTTCGTCAGAGGCTTGTAGTTAGCGGGATATACCAACTTCCCTTCGGTCGTGGTCGGCCATTTCTGAGTAGCAGCAGCACGTTGGTCGACGAGCTAGCAGGAGGATGGGTAGTTTCATCGATCATCGCGGCTCAGACCGGATATCCATTTACGGTAACCTCCGCCTCCGATTTTTCCAATACCGGCTCGCTCTCTGCCAGGCCAGATCGGACGTGCAGTGGTAAAGGGCCAAATTCCTTGAATGACTGGTTCAATTTAAGTTGTTTCTCCACAACCGCTCTTCAACAGGCGTTAGCCAATGGTACCCCTCGATTTGGGAATTCCGGCCGTAATATCCTAACCGGTCCTGGACTGGTCGATGTCGACGCCTCTCTGATCAAACGCTTTGCAATTGCCGGCAAGGTAAATACAGAATTCCAGGCTGAAGTATTCAATCTATTGAACCATCCCAATTTCGCGCTTCCTAATGCAACGATAGGCAGCGGTACTGCAGGCATCATCTCAAACACCGTCCCTCTCGGAGCCACGGGATATAGTCGAGAAATTCAATTGGGACTAGAAGTGAAGTTTTAGTCGGAATGTGGTCGATGGAGAGTACAAAAATGAACGTTAGGATTTTTTGGGCTGCGGCTATGTTTCTTGCGTTAGGTTGCATATTGCATGCACAGGAACATGTTGATGTTCACAATAACTACGTTAATTCACAGTTGCCTTGGCATGCGGCTAGCATTGACTCACATGACAAACTAATCCCTTGGTATGAACCGGAAAAGAATCTCGGCTTTGACAAAGTCATGCGGCTGGCTTGGGATTATATGGAACACCAGGTAAAGACCGATCCAAAAACGGGACAAAAAATTTATCTCACTAACTCCGTATTTGACGCGAACACGGGTCTAGGAGCATACTGGCAAACCAATCCTGCCAGTACTTTTGGCCAATTCGTCGATTCTGTAGTCACCTGGTATCCCTATTCAGGAGATAAGGACGCAGTAACGGTTGTGCGCACGATGCTAGATTATCAACTTGCGCACGGTACCAGCCCTGCAAACTGGGATTGGGCGAAGGTGCCTTTTGCGACCAGCTGCGGCAACGATCCGGAGTATGGTAAGTGCCTAAAAGGAATGCCACGCGATTTCTACGGTGGTATCGAAACCGATAAGGTAGGGGAGCTCGGCATCGGCTACGTATTGTTTTTCGAAATGACGGGTGAAAAGAAGTATCTTGCTGCAGGGATTCAGTGCGCAGATGCGCTTGCAAAGCACATTCGGCCGGGCGACGAAATGCATACTCCCTGGGCTTTTCGGGTGAACGCCAAGACCGGAGTGGTCCTCAATGGCGAAGAATATGGGGGAATGATTGTAGCCCCTGTGCGGTTATTTTCTGAATTGATTCGACTTAGGCAAGGAGACATCAAGCGCTATCAAGTAAGCCGGAAGTTAGCTTGGGATTGGATTAGGAAGTATCCGATGCACAATAACAGATGGAGCGGATATTTTGAAGATGTTCCAAAATCCACCGATAATTACAATCAGGCCAATCCGACTATGACCGCCTATTACATCTTGACGCAAGACGATCCCGCTTCGGTGGATCCTGATTGGATGGCCGATGTGGGACATATCATCGATTGGGTAAGGATGCATTATGGACGCGGTCCGTACTTCGGGGCTTGGGCGATTGACGAGCAAGGTCCGCCCCCCGACTATTCAGGTTGCTGTTCGCGTGCGGGTCTGGCCAGCGATACGTCGCGATGGGCGGCAATAAACGCTCTTTATTACGAGAAAGCAAACGACGGGCAAGCCCATATGGATGCGTTTCGCTCCCTGAGCTATGCCACGTACTTCGCTGGAGACGATGGAAGGATTGCCTGCTGTGGGTTAGACTACTTTGGATCCGCAAGTAACCAGTCGACGTACTGGTTTGACGATGGATACGGTGACTATATTCGCAATTTCATGTGGGCCTTGGGCGCAATCCCTGAATTTGCTCCGAAACATGAAGATCACCTTCTGCGCTCCAGCACAATTGTGCAGATGGTTCAGTATGGGAAACGAAGCATTCACTATCGGACATTCGGTCCAATAGCCACTGAAGTCTTGCGGCTCACCTATAAACCTTCCGAGGTCAAAGTTGGAGGCACATCGATCAGCGCCCAGCCCGATCTGAAGATACAGGGTTACACGATCACGTTACTGCCAGGAGGCGATTATGTCATACATTTGCGGCACACGGGGTCAGGCGACGTTCAGATAACGGGTTAAAGCGTCAAATGTGAAGTCCCTGTTATGCTACCGCGATTGCGCTTGCAAGTTGAAGCTTTAATTGCTTTCGTGGCGAGTAGAAGCTCTCGTCAGTGGAGGTTACTTTGCAGTGCGCTTTGAATGCGCGTTGCCAGCGTTTGCCTATTTTTGCACCCACTATTCGCCCGGAGTTGTTTTTATTAGGGGAGCCTACGCTGCGCCTTTTTGGACAGCACTGGTACACTTGCAGAATGGTGAGGAGCCGTTTCAAAGGAATAACATCTGAAGTAGTCGCCATGAATAGTCGAAGCAAAATGCCAGAGCCTCTACCCAAGCAATATTTGGTACCAGCGATCAAGCGATCCTTCGATGTAATTGACCTGCTCGCGCAGAGGGACGCGGCGATGACCGTTTCCGAGATTCATCGTGCTCTGCATCTGCCGCTTAGCTCTGCTGCAGCGATTCTTTATACACTTCAAGCGCTTGGATACATTGAGAAAGATCCGCAGTCCTCTCGATACAGCCTGGGTCTCAAGTTATTATCGTTCTCCCGGCGCCTCGTGGATCAACTCGACCTGGTTGGTAGATGTCATAGCCTTCTGGAACAATTGGCTGCAGAGACAGGTCTCACAAGTCATATGGCAGTCATGCGTGATGGCGAGTCGATGTATATTGATAGGGTTCCAGGTTCAGGACTGATTCAATTTTCTTCCTACATTGGTATGAGGTGGGCATTGCATGCATCTGGAGTCGGAAAAGCGCTTCTTGCGTTTCTTCCCAATGAAGAACTGGCGCGAATTTTGCAGTACCTTCCGCTTACAAAGATGACACCCCATACCATCACGTTGAGGTCGCATCTTGAGAAACAATTTCAGCAGTTCCGCCGGTACGGATATGTCTGGGAGATCAGCGAGGGTGAAGGAGGCGTGGCGTGTGTAGCTGCACCGATTCGGGGGCTGGAGGGAACGGTTCCGGCGGCCGTGAGTGTCACCGGGACGACTCATCAAATCGCTGAAGACAAGGTTCCCGCGTTGGGTGCAGTGGTAAAGAGGTTTGCAGGTTTAATGTCGGCACGTCTAGGAGCAGGATCCCAGTGAGAGCTATCACCTTTTCATCAGCGTCGCGGCATGCAATTCAGTAAGAGGAATTTTCCTATTCGTTAAATAATTCTCCAGTGTCTCTCGTACAATCCGCCGCGAAGCCCTTTGTTACATAAAGAACTGAACCTTAGATGAAGTTCAGACCTACAACGTGCTAAGTAAAAATCCTTCCATAATATGCTGTTTTCCAATGATTGCCAACAAGAAATGATTTAAATCCTATGGCCTGAATGGACATGCTAAGTCCCCGCGTAGTTTGAAAGGATAGGTTTAACTATGCGTGCTCTGGTATACACAGCTCCTAACACTCTGCAGATGAGTAGGCCTCTGAGCGGCCAAGGATTTCGCCTGAAAATAAACTGCTTCCTGCTCGCCGATCGCGTTGTTCGTCAACTGACGGGGTTATTCTTGACCCATTCAATCGATCGGAGTTTTGGAACGGCAGGATCTTGACTCCGAAGTGAGCGAACGATATCATTTTCCTGTTGTTATTTTCAATAGGCTGAAAGCACTCTCGATACTGAATCATCCTTTCCAAATTTTTTCGGCGAGTTTATACCGAGTTGCGGATCATCTTTACGATCGGCCGCGGGCGATACGGAGTCTAACGAGTGAAGACCGCGCGATTACGTGACTGGGGTTTCCTTCTCATCTGCAACATGATATGGGCAACCCAGTTCGTGATGCTCAAGATTGTTCAGGTACAACTAGGGCCAGTCTCTGCGACATTTTTTCCCATCGTCATAGCAACCATCTGCCTTCTGCCTGTTGTTGTGTGGCATAGGCGGAGGAATTCGGAGAAATCCCACCTCTCCGTCAAAGACATATGGCAATTTATCTTGCTTGGAGTGCTAGGGCAAGTAATTGCGCAGTTGTTTGTTACTTGGGGAGTACGATACTCGTTGGCATCCAATGCCGCACTTCTCATGTTGACATTGCCGGTAATAACGGCAGTGATGGCATATTTCTTCCTCGGCGAAACCATGTCCGTGGTGCGCTGGGCCAGTTTTGCACTGGCCATTGCCGGAGTCCTGGAGTGTTCCGGTATTAACTGGCATGCTTTAAACTTCACTAGCGCCGACTACCTTCTTGGCAACCTGCTCATTCTGTGCAGTGTGGGCGGAAGCGCATTCTACAATGTCTACAGTAAAAAGTTATTGACGCGCTATACACCGCTTGAGGTTCTTCTCTATAGCTACTATGCAGTAATTGCCGTTCTGCTACCAATTACAGTGCGGTTAGAGCCTGCAGGATTTAGAGCGTTGGCGCATCTCACCCCCACTGTATGGGCCGGTGTCGCCGGGCTTGCTTTTCTGCAATACTTTGCCTCCATGGTATTGTTTCTAACTGTTCTGACGCGCCTGGATGCTACACAAGCCAGCCTGTCGAATTATATGATTCCTTTTTTTGGGATAGTCGTCGCTGCTATCGTCCTTGGAGAGAAGTTGACTGGATACATGATTCTCGGGGGACTATTAGTTCTTGCGAGTACGTTATTAGTAACGGTATACGATGAACATCGTCAAAGAAGGCTCGCGAGAGTATAAGTATTGACCGAGCATAAGCAATCCGTTGTGATGACCTTCGATATATACCGTAGTATGAAATCCGTCCAGCTATGCATACGCTGACAAAATCCGTAATTTATTCGCTCGATGTGCTGCGTCTTGAGAGCGTACAGCTATCGCTCGCCATTCTCCCGGAAGTCGGAGCCAAGATACTGACTTTAATTGACAAGACCAGCGGACGAAACCTGCTCTGGGAAAATCCTCGCATCCGGCCGCAGAGATTTCCAATCGACTCCAACTTCGACAATTACTGGTGTGGAGGATGGGACGATGCGTTCCCCACCGCCGACGCCTGCGAGCACAAAGGAGAAGCATTTCCGAACCTTGGCGAACTGCGTTCACTTCAGTGGCAGGTTGAAGATCAGGGTGGAGATCAGGATTGTGTCTGGGTGCGACTGAGTGCGTTCGCACCTATCAGCGCAGCCAAAGCAACCAAGACTGTGGTTTTGCAAGGCAACCAGGTGGCCGTACATTTCGAATTGGAGTGTCTCGGACCCCTCCCTCTCGATTATTTGTGGGGCACACATCCGGCATTTTCCGTCACTAAGGAGTCTCATCTGCTGATTCCGGCGAACACAGGCATCGTGTCGATTGCATCGCATCCATCTTTGGGAAGCCCAGGGGAACATTATTCCTGGCCATGGTTGGGCGGCCTGGATATGAGCCGCGTACAGGGAATCGAAGCAGGCGTCAATTGCGGACATTATGTCGCCGACCTGGAGGCTGGTTGGTTTGCGGTGGAGTCTGCCGGCAGCGGAATAGTCTTCGACTTTCTATTGGAAAAGTGTCCGTACTTATGGCTTTGGCTGGTTTATGGGGGATGGCGAGGATACCATCACGCGATCATCGAGCCCTGGACAGGTTACCCAGTGAATTTGGCGGAGGCTGCACGGCAGCATCGCCAGCAGCAGCTTCTACCTGGAGAAAAATTTTCTGTTACGATTCGCTGCGCGACTTATAGAGCACCGGAAAACGCATCGACGGCTCGTGCGAAATTGAGCGTCGATGTTCCCGATTTAGATAGCGAATAGTTCATCGCGCGTCAGGTTCCGATTTCGTGAAAACTATATAATGAAAAAGGCTTCATCTTATTGTAGAGATGGATGTGCAGCCATCTAAGCGTAATGTAATGGAGGCGAAGAATGAAGCAGCTCTTCGATCGCGTTTATCTGCTCGAAGGCGAAGTCGGAGGAAGACCGCTTCAGTTGGTGTACCTAAAAGGCGATAGTGCGACACTGCTGTTGGACACTGGCTGCAGTCACGACCCTTCGAAATTCATCGCGCCTCAGATCGGCGATGCAGGAGGCTCGGCGGGGGACCTGACCTGGATCCTCAATACTCATCCTGATCTGGATCATATCGGGGGCAATCACGAAATGAAACAACTGGCTTCACAGGCTATCCTGGCCTGTGGAGAGCCGGATCGGCTTGCCTGTCTAGGTTTTGAATCTCTGATGCATTATCGCTACGACGTCTACAGAGCGGATCACCGATCTTCTATGAGGGCGAAGCGTTGGCGTGGCTCCACGCAGAGGGCGGAGAGCCGGAACCGATCGATGTAACGTTTCGGGGCGGTGAGCATATCCGTTTAGGACCAGGCTGGGAGGTGGAACTGCTCGCGGTACCGGGCCATGCCAAAGGACATCTCGCAATTTACGATCCGTCACATCAGGCGCTGTACGGTGGGGATGCGATTCAAGGTCGCGGCTACCGGGGACTGGACGGCGTCATGAAACTCGGTCCCACCTATGAGAATGTTGACGACTATCTCGGGACGATCCGATTGATCGCGAATCTACCCATTACCACGTATGTAGGGTGTCACTGGCCGGTCAAACAAATGCTGAAGTCGCAGAATTTTGCCGAGAGTCTCGCGATTTTGTCGATACTGCGGAACGGGTGCTGTTGAAACAATTGTCGACACCGCACACACTCCGTCAACTCTGTACTGCGTTGGGTCCAATTCTAGGAGAATGGCCGCGAACAGCGGACCTGGAACTTGTCTACGCTCTAAATGGACATTTGCGCCAACTGCTTGAGCTTCAACTTATCATTGCTCGTGTCCGGTCTGTAGAACCGCGCGTGCTGGAATACGTTCGCATATAGAGATAGGTGTTCCTGACAAATGAAGATTATCGACATCAGTACGGTGGTGGTCAATGCGCATATGCGCAATTGGATTTTTGTGAAGGTGCAAACGGACGTTCCCGGCCTGCACGGCTGGGGTGAGGCCACGATGGAATGGAAGACGCGCGCCGTTGTTGGCTGCGTCGAAGATCTCAAACCCATGCTCCTCGGCCGCGATCCGACCCGCATCGATTTCCTTTGGCAAATCCTCTATCGTCATTCTTATTTCCGTCTCGGCGCCATCGGTATGACAGCGATCTCCGGCATCGAGCAGGCTTGTTGGGACATCTTCGGAAAATCGTTGGAAGTACCGGTCTACAAACTGCTAGGTGGAAAGGTCCGGGACAAGGTGCGCATGTATACGCATCTTGGCGGGGGTGAGACCAAAGCGGTGTATGAAAGTTTTGAGAGCAGCCAGGTGATTGAACGCGCGCTCGCAGTGCGCGAGCAAGGGTACACAGCCATGAAGGTGGTCTTCGTGCCCTATTCGCGCCCGCTGGAAGGCTTGCCTGCGGTGAAGCACTTTGCGAAACTGGTGGGCGATCTGCGAAGCGCGGTCGGTGATGACATCGATATCATGATCGACTTCCATGGTCGAACGACAACCGGTCAGGCAATCCAATACATCAACGCCATTGAGGAGTTTCACCCGCTGTTCTGTGAGGAGCCAGTTCCGCCCGAACAGCCCGATGCCATGTTGGAAGTCCGCAGGAGCGTCAACGTTCCAATTGCGACAGGGGAAAGACTCGTAACTCGCTGGGAATTTCGCCGCATTTGTGAGTTGCAGGCCTGCCACGTTTTACAGCCAGATTTGAGCCACTGCGGCGGATTGATGGAGGCGAGAAGGATCGCAGACCTTGGAGAAACCTACCTTATGGGCATCGCACCGCACAATCCTAATGGACCGGTGGCGAACGCCGCGGCGCTTCACTTCGCTCTGAGCACACCGAATTTTCTAATTCAGGAGGATATGCTGGGCGACGTACCTTGGCGCTTCGACGTGGTGGAAACGGAACTCGAACGCCGCGGTGGATATTGGATTCCGCTGGAAACGCCCGGCTTAGGCATTGAAGTCAACGAGCGCGAAGCTGTGAAGCATCCGTTTGCACAGGAAACACTGCAACAGATGATTTTTCACGAAGACGGATCGGTCGCGGAATGGTAACGGGCCGCCGCAGCATCTTCATCTCGGCAGGTATTCTCTCGGCGCGTTGTTTGACGGGTAGTATCTCGTCTGGCTTGGATCAGTGTATCCGCGGCTGTAATCCTAGTTACCGGAAAGCGGGCTTCGCGGTGACGGTTCCGTCTGGACAGTTTTGCTAGAGAATTGAGACCACGGGCACGGAAACCGATGATTCAGGTGCGCTTCAATGCCGATGCCTACTGGAAATCCTGAACATCACTCTCTTTTTCGATTACATTCACAGGAATAGACCGTTCACTTGTCATTTCGCGTCGTGACCTATGGAAAACTTCAGGCTGAAGGTATTTCGCGCAGTCGCAACACATCTTAACTTCCGCCGTGCAGCAGAGGAACTCCTGCTAACGCAGCCGGCAGTCACGCAACAGATCCACGCGCTCGAAGAAGAGGTTGGTACTGCGCTTTTTGATCGAACCGGTGGTCGGGTAAAGCTGACAGCCTCCGGGGAACTTTTGCGAGTTTATGCTGAGCGGCTGGCGGCACTTTCAGACGAAGCTCTTGAAGCCATCGCCGCGACCAATGGCACAGCCGCGGGCGAGCTTGCCGTCGGAGCTTCGCAGACGAATGCTCAATACATTCTTCCTCGCGTGCTGGGTGCATTCCATCGAGAACATCCCAAACTTCGCATCCGGCTGGTAAGCCACAACACAGAAGACGTGCTGGAAGCACTTGTGCAACGGCAGATAGGCATGGCGCTCATTGAGGGACCGGCCTTGCGGAGAGACGTGAGAACGCAGCCATTCCTGGAAGACGAATTACTCCTTGTCACATCCCCCGATCACCCGTGCGCAGGGAAAGAAATCGGACCGGAGGACCTTAAACTGCAACCCATGCTGATGCGTGAGAGAGGATCCGGCTCACGAAGAGTAGTGGAACAGGCGTTCGAAAAATCAGGAATCCACATAAGGCAGTTGAATATTGCGATGGCGTTCGATTCGACCGAGGGGGTGGTCAGCGGAGTCGAGGCTGGCCTGGGAATCGCATTTGTCTCCCGCTGGGCGGTGCGGAATCAACTAAGGCTGCGCACCCTTACAACAGCTACGTTAAGCGGCGTCCGCATCATCCGGATGCTATCCGTTGCATATCCGGTGGGGCCCGTTCCAACCGGTCTCGATGGCAAGTTCCTGCGCTTTATGACCACACGTGCTAGAGATGTGCTTCTACAGTCGCTGCATGGCCCATCGACCACTGTAGATGAAGAAAGTCCAGCATTCAATAGATCGCATTCGACGAATCTCTCTCGATCGAGTGAGAGCTAATCCTCTCACTGAACCGTCATCACCCTCTGGATTTTTCGCTGCGCTCAGAAATGACTGACATTATTTTTCAATCAAACTATCTGTCAAACTGTTTTAAGCTTGTCAGGATTCAAAATACATATTTGCCTGAAAGCTGGAAGTAACGGGCGTCCGGAGTATAGACCTGACCCGTTCTAGATCCGGTAATCAGGCCGCCGGTCTGACTATCATTTTTAGTACTTGGTTGGTCGTATTCCGGGATATTGAGAAGGTTGAATGCGTCGACGCGAAATTGAAGATACTGCTGGCGGATGGTTGGGAAATTTTTGAAAAAAGACATATCCAGCCGACTGTAGCCAGGACCATAGATTGTATTCGATTTGCCGCCCAGAAACGATTCCGCATTCGTCACTCCTGTAACGCCGCCAGGACCTATAAGTTGCGCGGGCAGGGGGTTCCTGAATGCACAAGGGTTATACCAGTGTTGCAGTGTGCGTACTTTTGTAGGGCATGTAATGCTTGAATTGGTAGGATCGGGGCTTCCTCCAGGAGAGAATGGATCTCTTACAAGGATTGCATTCGCGGTTCCACCGCCTGCGGTTGAAGTATTCGACACGCTAACAGTAAAAGGCTGTCCTGTTTGTACTTGAAAGGTTAAATTCGTGGCCCACCCTCCGAGAATGGCATTTATCGGCCGGGAATGAATGGGATGCGCAGTCCCGGTTCCGAATGGGAGTTGATAGAAGCCGTTCAATGTAAACCGCTGACGAGTGTCCCAGCTTGAATTCGTGTACTCGTCGGAGATGGGAATGATATTTGTATTTCGATAACCTGCGCCACCACCCAGCGGGTTGCCCGCATCGTCCATCGCATGGCTCCATACATAAGTGGCAAGAAAGTTGAGTCCGTTGGACATGCGCTTTTCCAGCTTGGCCTGCAGTGAGTTATAGGAGGACATGCCAACATAATCAAGGTCTGAGAATGTGCCAAACTGAGGGAAGGGAAACAGATGTTGAGTGTTAACGCCAGGAGCGACCAAGACTACAGTCTGATTTGTGTTTAGTCCTATCGGCAGATGTCTGGATGTTGTTCCCACATAGCCCAGGGTAGCGACGAGATCGTTCGTGATCGCCTTTTGAGCGGTTAAATTATAGTCCATGGCATAGGTTGTTTTTAGATTTGGACTTTGGCCGTTCAGGCTTGGATTGGAAACAAAGTAACTCAATCCCTGATCGACCGCTGACTGAAATCCTGTCTCCAGGTTATATCCATCGGCTAAGCAGGGAGGAGCTTTGGGGTTGCAAGTGGGTGAGACAAAGGAGTCGCTGAAAATAAACGGATAGTTGGTTCCGATATTGTCCGCGCCTCCGGCATTTTGCTGGCCCTGGTAGAAGATGCCGAATCCACCGTGCAACACGGTAGTGGGATTGATCTGGTAAGCAAAGCCAATACGTGGCCCGAAGTTCAGCACCCGTTCATTGGTCAGCCTCTGATTGCGGGAATATTGCAGCGTAATATGATCGGTTGCCAGGTTTTGCAGAAAAGCCGGGGATAAAGGCAACTTTCCCTGGTCCTGGATGGGGTAGGTGAGAGTTCCCGATCCCGTTGAAATACCCGGTGCGCTGGAAGGATAGAAACTGGCTTGTCGGTTCGCCATTTCCTTATATGGCTCAAAGTAGTCATAACGCAGACCCAGATTCAATGTAAGTCGTTGCGTAGCTCGCCAGTCGTCCTGGCCATAGCCGGAAATGTACCATTGGGCATTGTTCCACACTGCCGACGGACTGATCGAGCCGCTGTGCATTTGGTCCGCCAGCAAGTCGGCGGCACCATTTCCTGTATTTGCTGCTCCATTCGCGCCGGTAAAAAACCCGTCGAAGGTATAGGAGCCATGTGAGTTTGGGGGCTCGAAGAAGTAAGAGCGGATGCTTTGCAAACTTATCCCCAGTTTGAGCGAGTGCCTGCCCAAGGTTTTCGAAACATTGTCCAGGATCTGATATTCATTCTCAAATTGTTCTTCCGGGCGATAGACATGCGTACCGGCTGCCGCAATGCCGCTATTGCCGCTAATAGTGAGCGACGGCAGGCCGCCGTTGTCCTTTACGCCTGCAAATGGCATACCTCCAAGCCCCAGTGTGGATGCAATATCTGTGTGTGGGTTGAGTTGAAAGATATCGGAATGGCCATAATCATAGCCAAAGCGGAACTCATTCACCAGTGTCGGCGTGAAGATATGAGTTTCACTGAAAACGAAACTATTTCCGTAATTCACCTGAAGGCCACTGACGTCGATTGAACCGTTGCCGCCGCTGCCGTCGAGTATTGGGCCGAGCGGACCGGCATAGTTGCCCATCACGTTGTTATAGCTGAAGCGCGCGAAGGCTTGATCTTTTGCGGTAATGTCAAAATCCACCCGTGTGTCCCACTGAAATGTATTCTGCGGTTGACGTATATTTTGTACATTGTTGGCATAGGTCTTCCCGCCGTTGGCATTCGGCAAGGGATAAAGCTTCAGAAAATTCTGCGCTACGGGATCGATCTGATTGGGGCAAAACACATTCTGCACCCCGTTGCACTTCAGGAGTTGGTTGCCACCGGAGTTCGGCTCATAAAGCGTGATCGGCTTAGACCCCCCGGTCAAGGTAGGACTCAACAATTCTGAGAAATTGCCTTGACGTTCCAGGAGAGTGGGTACGGCCTGCGTATACGGCTGACCTGCGGCAATGCGATTTGCCTGCACATCGCCAAAGAAAAACAGGTGGTTTTTGATGATGGGTAGTCCCAGTGTGGCGCCGAACTGGTTTTCCCGGAATTCAGGGATGGTTAAGGCATTGAAATCGCGGGCATCGAGCACTGTGTTGCGCCAGTATTCCCAGATGTCTCCATGGATCTGATTTGTTCCCGCCTTGATGCTGGCATCTACGACTGCGCCGGCGGAGTGTCCGAACTCGGCGCTGTAATCCGCAGTGGAGACCTTGAATTCTGCTAGCGCGTCGGGCGGTGGATTTACCAGGAAGCTGGCGCCCCCTAAATAGTCGATTGATACGATCGTGTTATCCATGCCGTCGAGCACGAAATTATTTTGCTCGGCACGCAATCCATTGGCGTTGAAATCCCCCGTGCCTTTTGCACGGGAAGAATTGGAAGGAACTGCTCCCGGAGACAACTGGACCATGAAAACCCAGTTGCGTCCGTTCAGCGGAGTGTCGTTAATTTGCTGGGTGGTGATGACCTGCCCGACGGAGCCTTCCTGGGTCTGTAGCAAAGGGGGAGCGGTGGTCACGGTCACCGTTTGATTGACATTTCCTGCCTGGAGTTTGAAGGGTATGTTGAGCGTTGCCCCAATTTGCAGGGTCAAGTTTGTCTGGGTCGCGTTTTGAAATCCGGGCGCGGAAACGCTGACAGTGTAATTGCCAATCTTGATAGGAGAGAAGACGTAGACGCCGCTACCATTGGTAGTGGCGTGCAGGGTGAAGCCTGTCTCCGGACTGGCGAGCGTGACCTGCGCTCCAGGAATTACGGCGCCGGACTGGTCCTGAACTATTCCGGTGATTCCACCCTGGTCGAGAAACTGACCAAAGGTTATGCCGCCACCGAGCAACAGCAGCAGAATGCAGCCTGTGTAAACCAATTGCAGAAATCGCTGCATATTTGTACGTATTTTTCTATTGATCCCTATCATTCGGCTCCCCTAAAACGTCCTTGCGAACTTTGGAGCCAAATTACAATCAGGCTATAAGAATTGTCAATCGATAACGATAGATTGACCACGTACATCTAATAAACCGTTTGAAAACAAGCGAATACCGGGAATTGTGAGAGAGAGCGCATTTCAGGAAATGCGAGGAAAACCGGAAAATAGAGGAAGAGCAGTTGAACTCGGGAGTGAGCTTTGGGGCAACAAGAGCATACGCGGACCGGTAGAGTTGTTCCGGACGTCTTTGCCGCAGAATGGTGGATTTTCGACAATCATTGGTGCAATTGTCGAAATTGATCGAACCCATGTCTCAGAAGCAGGACACGAAATACCCGCTGTGTCATATTCACCTGGAGTGATTCCCTGATTGAACTAGGACAGCTACACCATAAACCGGCAATGTAACGGAATGTACATCGTCTCCGGCGAGCACATTCGTCATTGCATAAGGGAGAGCAATAGTCTGCCGGTTCTCTGAAAAGTTTTCGATCATGAAAACCTGCTTGCCGGGGCCAACCCGCCGCTCCACTTCCACCCCGGATGGCACCACCGGCAGATCCGGTTTGATCCCACTGCTGTCAAGCATCCATTGCGCTGCTTTTTTCATGCCCGCATCATTCATCCAGATACCAATGTAGGTGATCGTGCCGCGTCCCATTTTACGGGTGATGACCGCAGGATTTTCATCGAGCCATCCGTTGCTCTTTCCATATCGCATGAGAACCTTTACATCGGGAGCTTCGACCTGAAGCCGCTCGGCATAAAGCTGGTCTTCATTCTCTCCCCAGTCTCCGGTAACTGGAACATTGTGACGAAGGGCAAAGTATTGTTCCACGCGGCCGCCGAGCATTCCGGTAAGCGGTCCCGGCTGCCGCTGCTGCCAGCGCGAATTGTTCCCATCCTTCATTCCCGAACGCTGGCCTAGAACCAGGTTGCCGCCCTGCTCGACATAATGCATCAAGTTATCCGCCACATCTTTGGGCATTACGTTCAGGCCGGGAGCTATAACCAGCTTGTATCTGGAGAGTTCGTCCGTCGGAGATACGATGTCGATCGACTGGCCCAGCGCATGCAGTGGCCTGTAGTAACTCAGCAGCTCCGCGATGGGGTTATAGTTTGGGTTTTGTCTTTGCCAGTTAATCGTCCAGCGGCTTTCATAGGATTGAATAATGGCTACTTCCGATTTGATCGTAGTTCCGGCAATGAAAGGTCCAGCCTTCTCATATTCGCGGCCCACCTGGGCAATTTCCGCATACTCTGGAGTGGGCGTGCCATCGACCCCGACAAGAACTCCTTTGTGGTTCTGCTCCTGGCCATTCAGCGCATCGCGCCATTGCCAATAGCTCGTCGTAACTGCGCCATGTCCAATGTCCAACCACATCCCGGCACGCATTTCTCCTTTGGCCATATTGGAGCCAGCGGTTGTCTCCATCACCCAGAAATTGTCATTCTTAAACCCCCTTGTCAGATCGTTCGCAGCCCCATTGCTTACCGGGTCATAAGGGTTCGCCCAATGGCCGAGGGGATCGTCCCACGCGGCAAAGTCCAGATCTCGGGCAACAGCATAATAGTTGAGGCCGTCATACCAGCCCATCATATTGGTGGTGATGCGTTGGCTGGGAGCGGCATACTTTCGTATGACGTCCATCTGGTTCTTCTGGTAACTGCGCCAGGTATCGGTTACAAAGCGCTTCCAGTCCAGCAGCAGTCCGGGGTTTCCTTGTGTTGTTGGAATTGGGATCTGGTCCCAGTTTGTATAGGTCTGACTCCAATAAGCCATGTCCAGACTCATGTTGATTCGATCGAGAGTGCCATAACGTGCTTTAAGCCAATCCTGAAACTGCATCTGGGTATTCGCGTCATACGAGACGTTGCCGTATTCATTGTCAATCTGCCAGGCGATTACGTAGGGATTGTGACCGAAACGCTTCGCCAACTGCTCATCGATTCCGCGTACAAGTTCCCGATATTTGGGATTTGCCCAATTGAAATTTGCCCGGCCTCCACGGTCGGCCCGCTGACCGTTTTCATTAACTCGCAGCACTTCTGGATATTTTTGGGTTAGCCATGGCGGCGGCGCCTGACTGGGTGTTCCGATGACAACGAAGATGCCATGCTTGCCGGCAAGATCGATAGCACGCTCCAGCCAATCCAGATCATAATGGCCCTCCTCCGGCTCATCGCGGCTCCACGTATATTCCCCGATGCGCACCATATGGACATGCGCCCTTTGCATCAGTTCAAGGTCTGCTTCCCAACGGGACTCCGGCCACTGCTCGGGATACCATGCCGCGCCGAGAAGAAGTGGCGGCGGATTGGGCGATACAGCCTGAGCGGTCCGTGCGCTTTGTGAATACATGAATGATGTCGCGAATATGGCGACCGATAAAACGCTCACGAGGCTACCGAAGCTTCGAAAATTTGATAGCAGCTTGCTTGACATGGTTCATTACCGCCTATCCGCTAATTTCTTACAGGATCGAGTTGTTGTGAAGAACGATATTGCTTTCCTAAAATAAACAATGCCAGTGTGCCTAACAGGGGCATGAACGCAATCATAAAAAATACCGGCTTGTACGATATATGGTCTACCGCGGCGCCGGTGAGCAACGGAAATAGCAGGCCACTCAGACCGCCCGAGACACCCGTGAGACCGGTCGCACGTCCGACCGCGTGGTCCGGAAATAAATCGGTGATTGCGCCGTACATGTTTGCGGAAAGGAAATTGTCCGCCATGATTGCAATGCCTATCACGAATAAGGCGGTGATCGCACTGTTGAGATACGGCACCATAAGGCTGGTGATGCATAGCAGGCTGCTGCCATACATGGTAATCTGCCGGACATTGTAGATTTTGACGTTTCGCCTTTGCAGCCATCCGGCAGCCCAGCCGCCGAGAACTCCACCTGTATCTCCCAGGAAAAATGGGATCCAGCCAAGAAATCCAATCTGCGTGAGCGACATGTGGCGGACGCTATAAAGATAACTCGGTATCCAATACCAATAGAATTGCATAACTGGGCCGATGAAAAATCGGCACATCATGATGGCCCAGGCGGAGGACTGCTTCAACAGAGTGTTTAGGGGTGTCTGGGAAGAGAGGTTTGACGAGAGAGAAGCTTCGTGGCGAGGATAGATGAACCACCATAGCGGCACCCAGATGACCCCGAGAAACGCGGGAACTAGAAATGCCGCCCGAAATCCATATTGCTGCATCAAAAATACGACCAGCGGCGGCGCTACCGTAGCTCCAATCATGCTGCCACTGTTGAATATGCCGATGGCGAGCGTACGCTGCTCCTGAGAGAAGAAGCGGGAGACAGCCTTCATTCCCCCGGAGTAGTTGCCACACTCTCCCGTTCCCATCCATAAACGAGTGGCCCCCAGTTGTATTCCGGTCCGGGTGAAAACCTGTGATCCTGTCGCCGCAGACCACCATAGTACGGCCGCCGCCAGACCGAGCCGGGCGCCGATGCGGTCCATCAGCCATCCCATCGGGAATTCGCCAGACATCATGCCGAACTGCAAGGCCGCGACAATCCTCCCGTAAGCTTCATTGGAGAGATGGTAGGCGCCCCGCAGCACGGGAGCGAGCACGGACAAGGTCTGACGATCGATAAAGTTGATGACGGTGACGGCAAAGATCAGCGCGAGAATGGCCCAGCGGCGCCGGGAAGTCTGGTCCGGGAACGAAGGAGCAGTGTCCTCCTGGGTTGTAGGTTTACTACCCGGCAATTAAGCCTCCAAGAGCATGGCTATCTATCGAACACTGCTGACCGTATAGCCTCGATGAGCCTACATCCGGGGATTAGGCCAACGCTGGTGCTCCTACTCCAAGCTTTTCATACCATGGGCTTGCGAATTTGAGCACGCGGTTTACTTGCTGAATATTTTCAGCTCCCTTTGTGTTCAGCCAATTCTCAAAGGCCGCAGCCCCCTGTTTCACGTAAATCGGTACTCCATCCTGCCAGGTCGCGCGTCCACAGAGCACGCCGTTAAAACGCACTCCGCACTCTACCGCCAACTCCAGAGTTTCAATAAAGACCGGACTGCTCACTCCGGCAGACAAATACACGAACGGCAAGCGTGTGGAAGAGGCAGCCTCCCGGAAATGTTCCATCGCCTCGGAACGCGTGTATGCCTTCTCTCCCTTATATGCCTGGGTGCCTTCCACAAACTGCATTTGCACGGGAGCTTCTACTTTGAAAATGTCGGCCCCATATCTTTCCTGGCTGAATTCTTTCATCGAGCGGATTACGATTTCAGGCTTGCGCCTGGCATACGCCGGTCCTTTCTCGTCTTCGCCGTGGACGTCGTATCCGACCAACTCCAGAAACAATGGAATGTCGTGCGCACGGCACTCCGCGCCGACTCTTTCTACCCATGCGTGTTTCTGCTTATTGACCCAGGTCTTCTCAAACGGTGTGTAATAGAGGAGAATCTTAACCGCATCTGCGCCGGCCTCCTTGAGGCGAAGAACCGACCATCCTTCTGTCGCGGTGGGCAGCCGTTCAGGGTGATCTACGCTGTAGCCGGCCTTTTCATAAGCTAGCAGCAACCCTTTGCCATTTCGACGCTTTGTTGCCGGCAGCCCATATTGCACGTCGAGCAGAATGGAGGAGGCATGCCGGGTAAGGGCCTCTGTAACCAATTCCTTGAACTGCACCACCATGGACTCCTGGGGTTCCTCCACTCCCATTTCCTTCGCCAGCATAGTTTTTAGCAGTCCGCGTTGGTCCATGGCTGCGGCTGCGATGACGCCGCGCTCGTCCGACACGGCTTTCAATCCGGCGGTTTTCCCGGAAGTCAGCTTGCTCGACATAGGTTATTTTCCTACTCTTTCCAGAAACATCTTCAGGCAATCTTTGCGGTTGCCACAGGCAAAAACTACAAGGATGAATATATGGACCTGCTAAGATTAATGTCAATCGATTGTAAATGATTATACGTTGGACGTAAGCAGACAATAGGAGCAGTGAAGCATGAGATGGTTTTTTCAAAATTGATTGCTTGACAATCGATAACAATAGATTATAGATTACGTTCTAAGCAGAGACAAAGAATTCTTGAGTACCGCGCCGAACAGTTCAGTTCATGGATGACTTCAGAGTGGGACGGACGGATGAATGCAGAAAATCTACTTGTGGTGCAGGGCGGCGGCCCAACTCCAGTCCTGAATGCCACTCTCTCCAGCATTCTGGACGAAGCTCGTCGAAGCAATAAAATCGGACGAATTTTCGGGGCGAGGTCTGGTGTTGCAGGCCTGGCGCAAGGCGACGTGGTCGATCTGAGTGAGCTGCCCCGTGAAGAGTTGGATCGGCTTCGAATGAGTCCAGGCGCTGCGCTGGGCACCTCCCGCGCCAAACCTTCGCCAGCCGATCTGGATCGAATCGTTCAGAGTTTGCGGCGTCTTGCAGTGCGGCAAGTATTGTTTATCGGCGGAAACGGTACCATGCGGGGCGCTGAAGTGATCAGCCAATTCTGCAGCGATGCCAACTACCAGCTGCAGGTGATCGGGATTCCAAAGACGGTAGACAACGACATTGCTGCAACAGATCGTTGCCCGGGCTATGCCAGTGCAGCGCGATATGTCGCACAATCCACCCGCGATCTTGGAATGGATGTTTGTTCCTTACCCCAGCCGGTCTCGATCTTTGAAACTATGGGCCGTGCTGTTGGCTGGCTGGCCGGGGCATCGGTGGCTGCCAAGTTGGATGAAGATGATGCACCCCATCTTGTCTATCTGCCCGAGCGGCCATTCGACACAGAGATGTTTCTCTCCGATCTGGATCGAGTAGTCTCCAGGCTGGGCTGGGCAATCGTGGTTGTCTCGGAAGGTCTTCGCGATGAGACTGGACGTCTTGTCTTTGAGACGGACGATCCATCTCAGGCGGATGCGTTGCAGCGTCCGCTAACTGGCGGAGTGGGCCAGTTTTTAGCTGAGATCGTTGCCCGGCGGTTGAAGATTCGCTGTCGTAGTGAAAAACCGGGCCTGATCGGAAGATCTTCCATGCTTCATACCTCCTCGCAAGATCTTCAGGACGCGGATTTGGTGGGTCAAGCGGGCATTTGCGCCCTTCTTGCAGGACACACGAATAGGATGATCTCTCTTCATCCCTTAAACACCCATGGGAACACCGGGTATGATTTAGTTTTGCTCGGTGACGTTGCAGGAAAGGATCGGCCGATTCCCGCAATGTGGCTTTCAGAAACTGTAACCTCCGTCAATGAAGGCTTTCTCAATTATGTTCGTCCTCTGATTGGAAATTTGATGCAGTACCACACGCCGTTCAGGTTAAACCCGAATACGAGCCCAGCAACATTTGGAGTTTCCTAGTATGCCGAAGTCTCCCCAGATTCATTCCTCCAGCCAGATTGGAGTGTTGATTCTCGGACGTAAGCGCCTCGGTTTTGACCAGGAATGGAATCAGATTATGTGCCGCCGCAGTCTTGAGACATTACAAAGTCTCGGCTTTACATCGGTTGGCGCTGACAGTCCGGTGGTGGACGATCATACCCTGCACGCCACCTTGCAGCAAATTCATTTGGCCAAGTGCGAAGTTCTTCTTGTACTGCAACCTTCCATCGGAAATGGTCAACTGGCTCTGACCATTTCCCAGCACTGGCCCAATCCGGTCGTGCTCTGGGCCACCCCGGAACGGCCCAGAGATGGAAAGGTCAGTTCCTGTTCTCTGGTTGGCCAGCATCTATGGGCGTCGGTCTTGCGCCAGGCCGGACATCCCTTTGAATTCGTATATGGTGACGCGGAGAATGCTGAAGTTCGCGCGGAACTGACACAAGCGATCGCCCTCTGCCGCACGTTTCATTATTTGCGGCGCGCAAAGGTCGGCGTGGTGGGTACCCATGCGCCGGGGTTTATCGATCTCGCAGCCGACCCTTTTCTATTGCGCCGGACGATTGGCATTCAGCTTCATCCACTCAGTCTTCCACAATATATCGATCGCGTTCGCGCCATTTCCGAAGAAGCCGTCGCGCGGGATGTGCAGCGGGTCCGTGCGTTGGGACTGCGACCGGTGAATATCGCTGAAGATGCTTTCGACATCAATTCCCGCTGCTATCTCGCCATGGTCGATCTCATGCAGGAAGAAAGTTTACAGGCGCTCGCCTTACAATGCTGGCCGGAAATCCCGAACATGCTGGGCCAATGGCCTTACCTGGCCGTCTCCCGGCTGAGTTCCGACGGATATGCCGTGGCGATTGAAGGCGATGTCGATGGATCGATCGGCAGCCTGATGGGTTCCTCCCTAGGCATCGGACCGGGATTTTTGACCGACTGGCTGGAGCACGACGCATCCACAATTCTGTTCTGGCATCCGGGAATGGCGTCGCTGGATATGTGCCTTTCCATCGGATGTGAAGAGGGTCCTACTCTTGGCGAGCATTTTAATATCGTGAAGCCGATGGTGATCGATGGCCGGCTTCAATCCGATCAGGCCGTTACGGTTTCACGCCTCTGGCGCTGCGACGGTGAGTATCATATGACTGCGTTCGAAGGTCGCTCCATTCCGCCACGGCGCAAGCTCACAGGCAACAGCATGCTGGTTGAGGTTGCGAAGCCGGATGTTCCGACGCGTTTCGACAGGCTCCTCCATGCCGGCATGCCGCACCATGTGTTGCTCCATTTCGGAAACCGGGCAGAAATGTTTTGTCGGCTCGCCAGGCTTCTTCACATTCGCTGGCACGAATAGAATCCATGGACCGTAGCGACGCAGTTTCCAGGGTTGTAATCGAATACGATAGTCAAAACGATTCGAAGTAGCAATTATTCTGCTCGATGGTGCATGAAATGTTTAGATCTATAAAACTTTCTGCTGGTGAGGCAAGCCGATGAAGGTTCGCGTCGCACGACATCATGTCCGGGAAGAAATCCAGCGCCGCATTTTGTCCGGTGAAAGCAAGCCCGGCGAGAGGCTAAGCCAGCAAAGTCTCGCCAAAGAGCTTGGCGTCGCACAAGGGGCCGTCAGAGAATCTCTGCTCGAGCTGCAGTGGCTGGGTCTGGTTGAGTCCGTGGATCATCTAGGTGTATTCGTCGGCGATCTCGACGTCTCTCGAATCTGCGAAGCCTATCAGATTCGCGAGTTCCTGGAAGGTCTGGCGGCAAGACTGGCCTGCAACCATGCCGGTCGAGCTGACATCGCCGAGTTGCGGCTGATGGCGGATAACATCTTCAACCTGGCCCATGAAAGCAAAGCGGAGGAAATGGGATCGCTCGACCGCAAACTTCATTTTCACATCACTGAGCTATCGCGAAATGGCATATTGGTGCGCTTGGCCGAGACCTATCGGGTTTTAGGTATGACGGTTCGAGCTTCCCGTGAACCGCAAATTATCCATGAAGAGCATCTGAGCATTATTGAATCCATCGAACATAACTCCGCGGACGAGGCGGAACGGATCGCTCGAAAACATGTGGCCGGTGCCCGGCAAATGATTGAAAACCAGGCCACGCAAGGGTTGTTCATTCCTAAGTGGGTGGGCTGATCGAAGATAAGTTATTAGGACGCTCCTATCTCATAAGTTGATGAAGGTTTAGATCGCAAATGGGCACAGATCAGGAAAAGCAGTACAAACCCTATCTCAATGGTCGATGGATCACAACGGACCACGAGATAAAGGTTGTGAATCCCGCTACGGAGCAGGTGTTTGCTCGAGTCTCAGCTATCGACAGGGCGCATGTCCTGATGGCCTTGGACGCAGCCGAAGCCGCATTTCCGGCCTGGCGGGGACGGACCGCGAAAGAGCGTGGAATGTTGCTGCATCGCGTGGCCGACGAATTGAAAGAACGTCGGGATGAGATTGCCCGCACTATAACACTGGAAAATGGCAAACCTCTGGCCCAGAGCAAGGGCGAGGTGGATATGTCGGAAGACCACCTACGCTGGTTCGCGGAAGAAACACGCCATTCCTATGGACGAACCATCCCTCAGCAGGTGCAGGGCAAACGGCACCTCGTAGTCAAAACTCCCGTAGGCGTTGTCGGCGCCATTGCTCCCTGGAACTTTCCCCTGGTACTTTCTGTCCGCAAGATAGCGCCCGCGATGGCTGCTGGATGTCCGGTCATTTTAAAGCCCGCATCGCAGACACCGTTGTGCGCAATTGCGCTTGCGGAGTGTATGGAGTCTGCTGGCGTCCCGGGTGGTGTGTTCCAGTTAGTCATCGGCAATGCACCTATGATCGCTAACACTTTTTTAACTAGCCCGATTTGCAGAAAAATCAGCTTTACAGGTTCTACAAAAGTAGGCCAGGAGTTGATACGAGGCGCTGCCCAGCAGGTGAAACCTCTCTCGCTGGAGTTAGGCGGCCACGCGCCGCTGCTGATCTTCGATGACTGCGATCTGGATCGAGCGGTACAGGAAACGATCGTCGCCAAATTCCGAAATACAGGCCAGTCATGCATTGCAGCCAATCGTATCTATGTGCAAAAGACGATTTATGGGAAATTCCTCGATAAATTTGTTGGTGCGGTAAAAAAGTTGAAGATAGGTTCTGGCCTTGAAGAAGGCATGGATGTAGGTCCCTTGATTAGTCAGCACGCCCTGGATGGCGCTCTATCGCAGATTGAAAACGCGGTGCAGCACGGAGGAAAGATTTTGGCGGGTGGCAAGCGTCTGGCTGGAACAAGTGGATACTTCCTGGAACCAACGGTCATCGAAGGAATGAAAGATTGTGCCGTGTGCATGACAGAGGAGACCTTCGCCCCGATTGCGCCTGTAACCAGCTTCGACACGGAAGAGGAAGCTATCTCGCGCGCCAATTGCTCGCCGTATGGCTTAAGCGCCTATGCCATGACACGCGATCTAGGCCGCATGTTTCGGCTGGCGGAGGAGATCGAAGCCGGGACGCTGGGGATCAACGACGGCGCGCCTTCCACCAGTCAAAGCCCCTTCGGCGGCGTCAAACAGAGCGGCTGGGGACGGGAACTGGGGACGGAAGGCCTGGAAGCATTTCTGGAAACCAAGCATGTTTCCATCGGCGGCATCTGAAGGTTGAAACAATGGGAATAAAAAGGAAAGAAGGCCGCAAGGGTATGATCCATTTTTTAGTACATGATGCATCGGACAATGTTGGCGTGGCGGTCGTAGATATCGACGCAGGCTCGGATTGCTCCGGGCGCAACTTAACAAACAACCAGTCGCTCCACGCAAATGCGACGGAGAACATTCCGCTTGGCCACAAGCTTGCCCTGAAAGACTTTGCGATCGGCGATTCTGTCACGAAGTACGGTTGCGTGATCGGCAAGGTTGTTCAACCGATCAAGGCGGGCCAGTTGGTTCACGTCCATAATCTCAAGACAAAAAGGTGGGCATAACAATGGCCAGCCATAAGATTTCTGCATATCGCCGTGAAAATGGCCGTGTGGGCGTTCGCAACCATGTAGTTATTCTGCCCGTTGACGACATTTCCAATGCCGCATGTGAAGCAGTAGCAAACAATATCAAAGGAACACTGGCATTACCTCACGCATATGGCCGCTTGCAGTTCGGCGAGGACTTGGATTTGTTCTTTCGCACCATGATTGGAATTGGAAGTAATCCCAACGTTGCAGCGGTCGTGGTGATCGGAATTGAGCCGGGCTGGACCCAGCGGATTGTGGACGGTATCTCCAAGACTGGAAAGCCGGTCACGGGTTTCTCCATCGAAGGCAAAGGAGATATTCGCACTATCGCGGATGCCTCTTATCAAACGAAGGATTACGTGCAATGGGCATCGGAGCTTCAGCGTAGCGAATGCGATCTGAGCGAGTTATACATCAGCGTTAAATGTGGAGAGTCCGACACTACTACGGGACTTGCCAGTTGTCCGGCAGTGGGCAATGTAGTTGACAAGCATTGTGAAGCTGGCGGGATGGCCTCTTTTGGGGAGACCAGCGAACTGACCGGCGCGGAACATATTGTGTCCGAGAAAGCCGCGAATGAGGCGGTGCGAAAAGAGTTTCTCGCCGCGTTTGAAGACTACACGAATCTGGTCTTCAGCCAGAAAAAAGATGATCTATCGGAGTCTCAACCGACGAAAGGCAATATTGCAGGCGGCCTGACAACCATTGAAGAAAAAGCGCTCGGCAACGTGGAAAAGCTCGGCAAGCGGACCAGGTTCGTCGGTTGCTTGAAGCCTGCCGCCGCTCCCACGACTCCCGGTCTTTGGTTTATGGATACTTCCAGCGCCGCGGCGGAGGCGGTAACTCTTTGGGCCGCTTCCGGGGCAGTTGTTCATCTGTTCCCAACCGGACAAGGAAATGTGATTGGCAATCCGATTGAGCCAGTCATCAAACTATCGGGCAATCCCAAGACCGTTGCCACCATGAAAGAACACATCGATTTAGATGTCTCGAAAATCCTGCAAGGCGAGATGACCATCGATCAGGCGGGAGACGCTTTGATCGAGATCGTCGTCCGAACCGCCAATGGTCGCCTGACAGCAGCCGAAGCTCTAGGACATCGTGAATTTTCGCTGACGAAACTATATCGCAGTGCGTAACTACACCTTTGATGAAACTACCTGACTCCACCTGAAAAGCTTGTTCATGAATCGATATTCCAAAGAGCATCTACAAACCCTGGCTGCGAAACTGGCGAATGCCGTTGGCGTACCCGCAAAGGATGCCGGGATTTTTGCTGAAGCGCTTGTAGATGCGGAGATGCAGGGAATCTCCACTCATGGCATGTCTCGACTGAGTATTTATTTGCAGCGGATTCAGAAGGAATTGATCGTACCCGATGCAAAACTAAAAATAGATCGTCAGCTTGGAAGTATTTTGACAGTGGATGCAGGCAACGGCCTGGGGCAAGTCCAAGCGAAAAAAACACTGGACCTGCTGTTTCCTCTAGCCGAGAAGAACGGAGTAGCAGCCGCTACCCTGCGGAATTCGCAGCACTTCGGAGCCTTATCGTATTACTGCAACCTGGCCGCGGAACGGGGATTCGTGCTTTTGGCCATGACGAACTGCGAACCGGCGATGTCGCCGGAGGGAGGGTGTCAGGCATTTTTCGGCACCAACCCAATTGCCGCATCCTTCCCCACTGGAAAAGGATTCACCGTCAAGATCGACCTATCGACCTCAACGATTGCCCGTGGAAATATAATTGCCGCACAAAAAAAGAATGCACCTATCCCTCTGGGATGGGCACTGGATCGTGAGGGTAAGCCAACGACTGACGCTCAGGAGGCGCTGCTCGGCACAGTCCTTACCATGGCGGGACATAAGGGTTATGCCCTCGCTTTGATGGTGGAAATCTTCAGCAGCGTCTTATCAGGTGCGGCGATTGGCCCCGAAATTGGTTCTATGTATAAGGACTTGGATCGCAAGCAGAATGTAGGCCATTTTTTTTGTTTGTTCAACATCTCAGCCTTTATCGATTTCAAGGAATTTACAAAACGTATGGACCAGACAATTGACAACATAAAAGCTTGTAAAAAGCGTCCCGGAGTGGAAGAAATTCTAGTTCCCGGAGAACGCTCCGCACGAAATGCGCGTAGTAATAGCACGCAAGGAATTTCTCTCTCTAAGGAAACTTTTGAGGAGCTCCAGCAATGGTGCACCCGCTTGAATATCTCTTTCGATTGCAATGAGGCCATCCGTTAAGATATGCCAGACATCCTGATTACGGAGAGCATCGGCGGAGCGTCCGTCGATGCTCTCAGTGCAAAGTTCGACGTTGTTCGTCGGCCGGACTTATGGAAAGACCCGGCTGCACTTATAACGCATATCGAAAAATTTCGCGCCATTATTGTGCGGAATCAGACCCCTCTTACCGCGGCTCTGCTGGCCAAGGCCCCCAATCTTAAAGTAGTCGGACGCGCTGGTGTCGGTTTGGATAACATAGATGTCGATTTTGCGACTAACGCCGGCATCCTGGTAACATGCACTCCAGACCAGAACGCAATCAGCGTTGCGGAAATTGCAATTGGGCTGATGTTGTCGCTGGCACGGTCCATTCCTACCGCAAACCATGACACAAAAAGTGGTCATTGGAGTCGCCAGCAATTTTTTGGAATCGAACTCTACGGAAAAACGCTGGGAATCGTCGGTGCCGGGAAAATTGGGTATCTTACCGCAAAGCGGGCCCAGGCCCTGGGCATGAAAATCGTCGCCTACGATCCGTTTCTAAGTCAAGACAATATTCTGCTGAGCGAGTTGAATGCTGAACTTATAGACCTGGATGAGTTGCTTGCACGAGCGGATATTGTCTCTTGTCATCTTCCTGCAACGCCACAAACCATTGGCTTGCTGGATGCAACTCGCTTCCAAAAGATGAAACCCACGGCCTACTTCATCAATACGGCAAGAGGGGAAGTAGTTTGCGAGGCAGATCTGCTTGACGCGCTAAAGAGTAAGAGAATTGCAGGCGCGGCGCTGGATGTCCGCGCCAAGGAGCCTCCTCAAACCGGAGAGCTGGAACAAATGCCAAATGTGATTCTTACTCCTCATATTGCAGCGTTTACCCATGAAGCGCAGGAACGCGTAACCAGGGCCATTTGTGAGGACGTCGCTCGCGTGCTGGAAGGAAAGGCCGCCCAGAATGCCGTGAATGCGCATGCCCTTACCGGCAAACTATCCGACCGAGAAAGATAGCGTCTCCATTATCATGAATTTACGTAGTGATAAGGACCATAAAGGGAATTGAAAAATTCAATTCCTGCGTGGAATAAATCCCTCACTGCCACCAATTTTCCATCTGATCTCGCTTAAAATTTTACGCCTTACCTGATGCGGGTTTGCTATAACAACTTTCTTTTCGCGCTGAAGCGGGCGCGGTGTGTGGACCAACCCGCAATTTCCGCTGCAGCACGATGTTTTCAAAATAGGAACTTCGCTGCTAACTGCGCGATGCGGGGATCGCCCGCACTTCTGACGGACCCAAAACCACCGGAACTCACAGCGGTGATAAGGCTGTTAGGAGGAGTGACGCTGTTTAGGTTCGTGTGATTCAGCAGATTGAAATATTCGGCCCTGAACTCCACTCCTGCTCGCCCCTTCACGGCGAACGTACGAATCAGGCCCGCATCCCAGTCAGCATAACCTGGACCGCGAAAGGACCCCTTCACCACGTTGCCGAAGTTGCCAGGCGAGGGCAGGGAGAATGCGGCTGGATTCAGGTAGTTCTTGCAGGGAGAACTCGTATGGCATGCACCGGAGCCATACGGATTTGCTCCATTCCATTGAGCCCGGTCCGCTAATAAGCCGGTCTTGGAGATATCGGAACCAGCGGTGATGGTGAGTGGCGGCCCACTCTGAAGTTGAACAATACCTGTCGTCTGCCAGCCATTGACAACCGCCCGCACCACAGCAGAGCCGCCGGTAAGCGTCGGAAATGTCCAGATGTAAGAAGCCGAAAAAACGTTACGCCTGTCAAAGTCCGAAGGACCAATATCCAGCGCTTTGTAGTTGGGCCGATAAACAGGATAAGCGTACGGCGCACCAGGGCCGGCGGAAGGAGTTGAATCTCCGGTCAAATACGGTAAAGTGTCGATGGCTTTCGACCAGGTATAGTTTGCCATCACACTAAGTCTGGCTTCTCTGTGCTGTATCGTGGCTTGCAGAGAATTGTAGTTCTCGTTCCCGCTCATACTCGTCACTCCAATGTCGGAATAGCCAGGGAAGTGACGTCGTTGATTTGTGCCCAATGTGCTGCCGGGAATATAAGTAGCTGGATTCAGGTCATTGCCAACAAACAAGTGACTGGCATGCATACCGACATACGCAATTTCTGTTGTTGTGTTCTTTGCGATTTGCTGGCCCACTGTCAGGTTCCATTCGTATTCCACCGGAACCTGGTAAGTTCCCGATGGGTCATAGGCATTGACCTGGACAGGAGAGGGGAACACAACATTCTTGGGCGGTGGACTTACTGCGGGAAATGGATTTGTGATGCCGGCATAGGGATGGCTGAACGATCCCTGCGGATCGGTCAGAGAGACCGACAGCGAAAAAGGAGTAATTTCAGACGGTATGCTGTTCTGAATGGCTGGCTGCCGCGTGTCATAGAAGATGCCGCCGCCACCACGAACGCTCGTCTTGCCAGTACCAAAAACATCGTAAGCAAAGCCGACGCGCGGCATGACATTGCCATAGACTGGGCGGACACCACGAGTCGGTACACCTTGATCTCCGGGGAAGAGTAGTCCGGGAGGGGCATTCGTGAATACCGTCGATATCCGGCCCGCGGCAAATGCGGCTGGATTAAATTGCATGAGACGCTGCTTGATCTCATGCCATGGCTGGTAAGGCTCGTACCGCAGACCATAATTTAGCGATAGTCGCGGCGAAACCCGCCAGCTGTCCTGGCCATAGAATCCGTAGAACTGGTTTCGGTCACTAAAGTATTGGCCTGATCCTTGTTGAAAGGTGTAGAGATAGCCGAGAAGGAAGCTTGCGAGACCATAATTAGTTCGATCTGAGTTGAACGTAAAGGAACCGGGTTGATTGAACTCGCTGTCAATGTCGACTTTGCTTAGCTCGACATGCACACCGAAAGCGAAGTTGTGGCTACCTTTTACCCAGTGCAGATCATCTACCAGCGTGTAGTTATTGCGCTGGAATGCCGCGTGTGCATTATCGCCAATAAAAAAGAATCCAGTTGTACCGATCCCTACAAGCGCCTTATATGACGGCTGGTAGATGTTGACCCCAAAATCCGCCACGCTCGGAGCGTTCGCGAGCGGTCCACGGACGGAAGCTTCCCGGGAGTAATTGACGACGATGCTATTTAACAAATTGGAGGTAAAGGTGTGGACCTCTGAAACCAACGCACTCTGAACTCGAATGTTAGATTGGTCTGCGTAGGTAAGCAGGTTCGACGTGTTAAGCACGCCCGCATTCGAAAAGTTGTTTTGATAATAGTGCGCGAAAATGCGATCTGCCGATAGGTCCTCGTCTCCACGGATAAGAATTTCGTTATATGTCTGGGCAATAGGATCCTGATAGAACACCGATCCATTGCCGCCTACGCTCGGTAGGTGCTTCACGAAAGCAACAGCTGCCGGATCGAAGGTATTCGGATTAATGTAATTGTTGGGGTATGGGACACCGGTACGTGGATTGACAATTTGGATGGATTTGCCGAGTGGATTAGCCGGGTTTGAAGCGTTCTCCAGTGCAGAAAAGTCACCGTTCAGGTTGGCCTGTGTAGGAATAAAGGAATTCACACCGCCCTTTTGATCGTGATCGATGGTTCTCTGGTAACCGACAAAGAAAAATGTATGATTTCCGCTGATCAGGTGCGGCAGCTTGACCGGACCACCGACGGTACCGCCAAACTGGTTGCGTTTCAGCGGATCCACCGTAGAGGCAAAGTAATTGCGTGCATTGAAAATGCCATTGCGAATGTACTCAAATAGATCGCCATGGTAGGTGCCGGCGCCGGATTTGGAGACGATGTTCACCACCCCGCCGGCGTTCTGACCATATTCGGCGTTGTAATTGCTAGTTTGTACGCTGAACTCCTGGAGTGCGTCGGGGAACGGAAATGGCTGGTTAACCTGGGTATATTCGTCGATATTGTTGCCGCCGTCGAACATATAGTTTGTATCTGCAGTTCGCGCGCCATTCACAGAAACCGTAACAGCAGCGGGAAATGTTTTGGTCACTCCTTGGTCGGCATTGTCGACGGGACCTAACACTACACCGGCAACCAGCTCTGTCAGCTGCGCCGCGTTTCTTCCATTGAGCGGCAGTTGATTCGCCTGTTTTTGATCGATAACCTGCGACAAAGTACCGGTCGTTGTATTCACCTGTAACGCATTGGCAGCGACCGTTACAGATTGTGAAGTTTCTCCAAGCTGGAGAACAGCATTGATGCTCGCCGACTGATTCGCCTGAAGAACCACATCTTTTTCATCGAATTTTTTGAAGCCAGGCGCGATAACGGAGATCGAGTATCTTGCCGGCGGCAGGTTTGGGAAGACATAGAAACCACTCTGATTCGTTTTGACGGTAGTGGTTATACTTGTGTCCGATTGGATCGCCATCACATTGGCGGAAGGAATCACAGCACCGGAAGTGTCATTCACTGTGCCGGATATCGCACCTTGGCCTTGAGCCAATAAAGCTGGGGAGATCATCATGAAAACTAGAATCGCCACACAAACATAGAAAATCCGCTGCATATTAGCCCTCGTAAAAGCGTAATCCTGGAAAATTCACTAGCTCTGGACCGGAATTAAGTGTGTTGGGTCGAAGTAATCTTTTGATACGCCGCGATGCATTCGATGTCAATGATATTTCCAAATAGCGGTGAAATTTTTCTCTGATTGTGGAAGATATTAAGGCCTAGATCTCTGACCATTTCTTAACGGATATTGCGGTTGAGGAAACCTTACAATTCCTCAGATGTCCTTCTGGAAACAATCGCTCGTACTTTCAGTCATCGAAACTTTACCGGAGGAACAGGACTTTTTACAGCAGGCAGCGTACCCTTAAGCCATAGGGATCCTCGTTTGAACACTCACCGAAATCAATTCGGTAGCGCCGCCTCGACCCACACCGGAGAGCAGGGATATCTGCTACTGGGCCTGCTATTCCTTGTCGCGCTGGTCTTCATCGGGCTGGCCATTGCCGCTCCCATGATCGGTAAGGAGATCCAGCGAGATAAAGAGGCCGAAACCATCCATCGCGCCGAGCAGTACAAACGCGCGATTCAGCTCTATTACCGGAAATTCGGCTCCTACCCCATGTCCGTCAAGCAGCTCAAAGAGACGAATAAAATCCGCTTCCTCCGACAGGATTATGTCGATCCAATGACCGGAAAGAAGGATTGGAAACTGATCCACATGGGTCAGGTTCCGATGGTCGCAATGGGTTTTTTCGGTAAGCCTATGACCGGGGCGGGCGGCACGCCGATGGCGGGAATGCCGGGTGCGGGGACGCAGGGCGGCGCAGTGTCCGGCCTGAACGGCATGACGAGCAACATGGGCGGCGGGGTGGGTACGAACTCCGGGATGGGAGGCAACAGCAGCTTTGGCGGCGGCTCCGGCTTCGGATCGAGCTCCGGTTCCGGCTTTGGTTCCAGCTCCAATTCCGGCTCCAGTTTTGGATCGAGCGATACCTCCAGCAGCGACAGCTTCTTCAACGACTCGTCCAGTACCAACACCGGGTCCAGCAGTCCTGATTCAAAGGGTGCGGCATCTGCCAACACCGCCAAGTCTGGCGCAGGAAATATTGCCAGTACATCGGATGAACAAAGCGATACGGAGGACGGTTCCGACACCGGCGGATCGTCGTTCGGGGCATCATCAGGCAATTCCTTCGGTGGCAACTCGCTCGGTGGTCAGATGGGAAGTTCGATAGGCGGTATGAACGGTTCTGGCATGGCTTCCGGCGGCATGGGAAGCCAGGGCGTGGGCGGAGTATTTGGCGGGGCCAATGGTACGCCTGGCATGCCCGGTATGTCCGGAGGGGCTGGCGGCGGCGGAATGTTTGGCGGCTCGGCAACCGGCGCGCCGATCATCGGCGTCACTGTTCCGCTCAAAAAGAAATCGATCCTCTCCTATCGGATGAAGACTTCCTATAACCAGTGGCTCTTTGTCTACAACCCCCAAGAGGAAGCTGCCCAGGCTGCCGCTGCACAAGCGGGCGCTCCAGGAGCGGCGGGGGGCGGCATTGGAACGCCAGCAGGCTCCGCTTCACCGGGCAGCACCCCGGGTCAAGGCGGCTTTGGAAGCGGATCCAGCGGAAGTGGGTTTGGCTCTACCGGGGGTAGCGGATTCGGCAGTTCCTCTTCGGGTTTTGGATCAAGTTCCGGAGGCTCTGGAGGCTTCGGCAGCGGCTTCGGATCGAGCTCTACGCAGTCCGGCCCCATGGGTCCATGAACAACGGTGTTGTTGTCCCTTGATGCCCTATCCTTTGCGACGCTTTTGGCGCAAAGGATAGGATTATCGCTGCTCAAGTATTACAGAATTTTGCAATCCGCAATCGAGATTGCAAGTTCGAAAGCAAAAGCCCTCGCACCATTTGCGAAGGCTTTTTGTTTTCCTGTTCAACCGAAAATGTGAATTATGCGCTAAAGGAAGAACCGCAGCCGCAGGTGCTCTTTGTGTTGGGATTCTCAAATTTGAAGCCGGAGGCATCGAGTGTCTCAAGATAGTCCACCACGCAGCCATTCAAGTACATCAGTGATGTCGAATCCACAAAAACCTTCAGACCATCGAAGTTCAGGACCTTGTCCATCATCCCGGCCTGGTTTTCAAAGGACATTGAATATTGGAATCCGGAGCAGCCCCCGCCCACCACGCCGAGACGCAAACCGGCGGGCACCGGGTCCTGCCCAGCCATAATTTCACGTACCTTGGCAACTGCCTGGGGTGTCAGCTTGACCGGCACAGCCTTCACAGCATCGGTTGCCGGAGTTTCGGTTGCTGGAGTCGTCGTAATCGTTGCCATATGGATAGCCCTCGTATAGTGCGTGTTGCTTTTATGATACGGCGATAACACCGGTAAAACAAGATTTTCGCGCCGCCAGCGCAACGCCTAATTTTTATTAGACGCCGCTCCACTGGAAATCGATGCAAAAAGGAGTAGGATACTGCCGAAAGTGGTGTGGCGAATTTTGAGTGCCGCTATGACTCCAAACTCGAACACGAATTGTGAGGTTGCCTGTGAGCTATGTGGTGGTGATGTGGATTGTCTGGTCAGCGCTGGGCTTGATCCTGCTGGGCCTCATGCTGTATCGGATCAACATTACTCAGTACGAAGAGGACCGGCTTTTTCTGGAGGAGAACGCAGACGAAACCCAGCACAGTCGGCAGGGTGAGATGCTGGCGAAACTGAAACGCATCCGGCCCGTCATTCGAATCTTTGGCGGCGCGGAGGGCATAGTGACCTTGGGTCTCGTGGCCTTTTACGTGATGGATGCGCTGCGCCAGTTCTGAGAGGAGCGGGATCCCCACAGTCTGCCTCAGCGAGCCGAACGGCGTCTCGCTTCTGAGACGTGGGTTTATTGCAAACTTCATCAGCTTCTTGTGGTAACGTCGTTAGCGACTCGCCGGATCAGGCGCGTTGCAAATTTCTATTTGAATCAGGCAGGTTTCCATGGCATGGGTCGAGCGTTTTACCTGCGATGTTTGCGGCAAACTGATGGGTGAGTCGGAGAGCTGGTGGGTGGCCGTCAACGAGTGTGCGTCGGCCAGCGGCCAGGGCGCTGCGCAGCCGGTGTTAAAGCTGATGCCTTGGGACAATCTGATGGGACATAGCGCCGCCAGTAAGCACCTCTGCGGCGCCGGATGCGCCCATACCTTCCTGGACCGCTGGATGGCGGAACTTCACGCAGGCGTCGAAAACTGTCCCGGCGGACCCGTCACTTCCTAGAAGCGATCTCATAAATAGATTGTCATTCCGAGCGTAGAGAAGTCGAGGAACCTCGCGTTTAATTTATGAATCGGGAATCGCGAATCTCGGATTCACAATTGCCGCTTGAATCTTTAATTCTTAAACAATCCAAGCAAAGTATTACGATGAGAACCGATATCGCGTGTGGCCCATGTCTCGATTTTGAGACGCGGGTTCAGGTCGACGGGAGGAGTACAGCGTGGCATACAGTGATCTGCGGGAATGGATACGTGCGCTCGATAAGTCAAAAGAAATCAAATATATCAATACCGAACTTGATCCGATACTTGAGATTTCCGAGATCGCGGACCGCGCCGCCAAGGCGGGCTTGCCTGGGGGATTGAAGGGATATGCACCCGGTGGCCCGGCGCTCATGTTCGAGCATGTGAAAGGCTACCCCGGCGCCAGAGTTTTCATGAATCAGTTCGGCAGTGAACGCCGGATGTGCCTGGCTCTCGGTGTCGAATCGCTCGATGAAGTTAACGCACGCATTCAGGAGCTGATAAATCTCCGCTCCCCGGAAGGCTTTCTCGACAAAATCCGCATGCTTCCCATGCTGGCGGAGATGGGCAAGTTTTTCCCAAAGCTCGTCGCGGCAAAGGATGCTCCCTGCAAGGAAGTGATTTTGCGCGAAGGATTCAGCGTGCTCGACTTTCCCATTCTGCAATGCTGGCCCGGAGATGGCGGCCGGTTCATCACCCTGCCATGCGTGATCACCCGCGATCCACGCCAGTCTGGCGGAAAAGGCAAGCGGAATGTCGGCATGTATCGCATGCAGGTCTATGACGGCCAGACCACAGGCATGCACTGGCAGCGGCAGAAAGTGGCTGCGGAACATTATCGTGAGCGATTGCGCCAGGCCGCAGAGGTGAACTCGGAGAACGCAGCGTCCGCGCGCGTGGCAAGAATGGCCGAGACCGCGGGCGGTGCGACTCTGCCGTTCAGCTCGCAAGACCCAAGCACCACGGTGAGAACCAACGTCGCCGGAGACCGACTCGAAGTCGCCGTCGCCATCGGAACGGACCCCGCGACCACGTTCTCCGCAATTGTGCCCGCTCCGCCGGAGGTGGAGGAATATATCATCGCCGGATTTCTGCGCCAGCAACCGCTGGAGCTGGTCAAATGCGAGACGGTCGATCTCGAAGTCCCTGCCGCATCCGAAATCGTCCTCGAAGGCTACGTCCGCATTGACGAATTGCGCTCCGAAGGTCCCTTCGGCGACCACACCGGCTTCTACACCATGCCGGACGATTACCCGGTCTTCCACATCACCTGCATCACCCACCGCCGCGACCCGATCTACGCCACAACTATAGTCGGGAAGCCGCCCATGGAAGATGCCTGGATGGGCAAAGCCGTAGAACGCATTTTTTTACCGCTGATGAAACTCACGATTCCGGAGATCGTCGATATCAATCTGCCGGTAGAAGCGACCTTTCATCACTTGATGATCGTCTCCATCCGCAAAAGTTATCCCGGGCAGGCGCGCAAGGTGATGCATGCCGTCTGGTCGCTCGGCCAAGCCATGTTTACGAAATGCGTCATCGTGGTGGACGAAGACTGCGATGTCCACGACCTGCGCGAAGTAACGCTGCGCGTGACGAATAACATCGACCCCGAACGCGACATTCAATTCACCATGGGGCCCATCGACTCACTCGACCACGCATCCCGCCTGCCAAACTACGGCAGCAAGATGGGCATTGATGCCACGCGAAAATGGTCCGCCGAGGGTTTCACAAGAACATGGCCAGAGATGTTACGCATGGACGCCGCTACAAAGGCTAAAGTTGATGCGATGTGGAGCAAGTTGGGATTATAGGAACTTCCCCACTCAAGCCAAAAGAAGCCTGGAATGGGCCACCCGCCGCCATAACAAGAGGTATGTTTTATTGATTCGTCGAGAAACTATCCTCGACCGTAAAAAACATCTCGCACCGCCATAAGAAGCGCTGTCAAGCCCGTCAATCTCAGAATGCGCCCATGCGCGCTGTCAGTCGCCGCACCATAACGCCGACATCTACCGGCTAAGCGTCTTACCGCGAATAGCAGCAGCGAGATCTTATCCGAACTATTTAATATGGACAATTTCTTGTTCAATGGCGAACGTCTACTTAGTAATAGATCGCAGACGAGAGAATTATGTGACCTGCGCCAAACTGAGATCAAATTATTTGCTGCGCAAAAATCCTTCTCTTTATCAATTAAAAGCAGCGATGCACCCGTCAAACCGCCCACCATGGTTTTCGCTGTGTTCGAGTCATGCCATCGATAGAGCGCCATTGGCTGGTCAACGTACAGAAGCTTAAATTTCTTAGAAAGTTTCAGCCACATCTCCCAATCTTCAATTACATTCCGTGCTGTCCAGCCTCCGACCTCGGAGATTGCGGCTGTTCTGACTATGCTGGACATTGAAGGCAGGTAATTTCCAACGACCAGCGTCTTGTAAGACCCAAAATTTTCTCCCTTGTAGTTGAAATGCCGGTGTTTCATATAAAAATCTACAAAATTATCGTAAGCACGCCCGCTTGTGTCCTCGAAGATACCACCGTGCTTATTCAAACGTACTCTTCTGCTCTTTTCATCGATAAACAAAGCATTTCCAAAGGCGGCTGCATAAGAGTGGTCTTTTGCTTCCAGCGCATCCACCAGCAACGCGGTCCTTTCAGGGAGGGCGATATCGTCAGAGTCATGTACTGTCAAATATTCCCCTCTGGCCATGCTCAGAGCCTGGTTCAACGTGGCGGACACACCGATATTTTCTCGGTTGATATATTCGAAGCGGACAAACCTCTGCTTGCATTCCTCCACAAGGGCTAAAACCCTTTCGTGCGACTTATCGGACGAACCGTCATTGATAACTATCAACTCTATATTGCGGTAAGTCTGTTGGATGATGCTTCGTATACTCTCAGCGACGTACTTCTCGTGGTTATAGACAGGAATGATCGCCGTGACCAGGGGCATGTTTTCTTGATTCATTTGAAATCTGTCCTCTGGGGGAAATGCATCTTGCACGTGCCATCAAAAGCGCCGTCATATCTCAAAAGATTTGGTTACGTGTGCCGTGCGGACCTATGCTTTTCTATTGCATCCAATACATGTGAGTGTACAAGCCCTACTTTGAGTTGCACCAGTATGCGCGGACATATTATCAGAAGAATCAGGCACAAGATCGCCAATCGCGGACTTGGCGGAGCAAGCGCCGAAGCCCTTCGACGATTTCTGCTAATATTTCAGCGGATTCTGACTGGCGCTGTTCTTCGTCGTCGAGCAGCGCGGCCCAAACTTGCAGTTCATCCATTCGATAAGCAGTACAATGTAGACACCAATGGCTTAATTTGGGGTGAGCGTCTCGCCTCGGCTCATCCGAATCGCTATTGGGCCACGGGTTACTCCGGGATCTCGCCTTCCGTCTTCTGGCAAGCGCTGGATCGGCTTGACCTTGACTGGACGAGGTTCGGCTTTATCGATGTCGGTTCCGGGAAGGGTCGAGCACTGATGCTCGCCCTGCGTTACCCTTTCCGTCGTCTCATTGGAATAGAATTTTCTGCCGATCTCGCCCGCATATCGAAAACAAACCTCAAGCATTTCTCCGCCGAATGGTCTCTTCGCAGCTCTGTTGAAGTGGTAGAGGGAGATGCGGTTCGTTTTCCGTTGCCACTCGAACCTATCGTCCTTTTTCTATTTCATCCTTTTGCGAAACCCGTAATGGTGAGGTTTGTCGAGCATTTGCGAAGCTCTCTTCAAGAGCAGCCCCGCGAACTCTACCTAGTTTACGCCGACCCGCAACTCAGCGATATCTTATCGAGCGCCGGCTTTCTTACGAAGCTCTGGGACGAGTCATTCACGATGAATCCCGAGGATTTTACTGCAGATTATTTCGGCAAACAGCATGAGCAGGTCGCCGCTTACCGCTCCCTGTGAATCCCACCGCTTTCTATTGTGCAGAAACGTCGTTTTGGCTTGCCTAGGCGGACGTTGAACCCAAATATCGGACCCCAGATATTGATCCCGAAATCCTCATACCTCGGTTGCGATAAGAAGGCATTTGAGACGTGCATATACGTTGCTCCGGCCGCCATGCTGTACCGAGGATTGAAGTCATACCGCACGCCGCTGCCCACCATGTGAGTGAATGTCAGGTCCTGTCCCTGCGCATACTCCACCCCGTCAGGTCCTCTGGCGTCGATGTTCCCAATGCCGCCCCGCATTTCAAAGTAGGGCACAACCCTCCAGTTACGCGGGATAAAGTTACGCCGGATGCCGAAGTCGAAAGCCGCATAGCGTGTCTCGGCTCCCCGCGGAATCGCGGTGAAGGAGCCGCTGAAAGTAAAGTCCGTACTGCCCCGCAGAATCCCCGGACCATGGATGCCGTCCACCTGCCAGCGGAGAGAAGCAATGTTGGGAACCAGCGTGTAATGAAGCGGCCATTTCGTATAGGGACTGCCCAGGAAAATGTCGTATATTAGGGGAATATTGATGGGAAGCCATCCCAATTCATAGGAAAATTCCAGCTTATTTCTGTAAAAGATGTTTCTGTTGAAATCAGCCGATTTAGAGTGCCGTGAAGTTTTATCCGAAGGTCGGCTTTTCAAATCCTGGCTACGTGCGGGATGGGTGAGAGATGCCAGCATCAGCCCAAACAACACCAGGTTATTTACACGCATTCTAATAATCCCCGGGCAGAAGGAATTGGTTCGTTAGCATCAGCATGCTACACATTTCGTGCCCGGCATGCGGGTCGAATCCAGCGTCACTCTATGTCAGATACTTTCCATGAAAAGGCCAAGGAGTGGCAAGTCAGTTTTGTATTTCGGGAGTCGTTGGGGTTTTTGGACTAGCATGGAAGACCATATGGCCTTCGTTCTGGAGCACCTCGACCATCTCGTCCTTACCGTCGCGAACCTCGATGCGACGATTGATTTTTATACGGAAGTTCTGGGGATGGATCTGGTAACTTTCGAGGGACGCAAGGCGCTGGCATTCGGCATCCAGAGAATCAATCTTCACCAGCGGGGCCACGAGTTCGAACCCAAAGCCGCGCACCCGACGCCCGGCTCAGCCGATCTATGCTTTATCACTCCAGCGCCTTTGGATGAAGTGATTGAATACTTGACCGGCCAGAGAATTCATGTCGAACAGGGACCAGTCGAGCGCACCGGAGCCATCGGCAAGCTGAAGTCGATTTATCTGCGCGATCCCGATCGGAACCTGATCGAAATCTCGAATACAATTTAGCGTCATCAAGAGTGTGGGTGCCCCATGTCTCGCCTCTGAGACATGGGTTCATGCTGCTGACTCTGCCGTAGATGCAAAGGTAGAATCTTTTTATGCAAGAGAAATTATCCGCTACGCCCTCGCTGTTCGACCGCGCCAGAAAGATCCGGCTTTTCCTGATGGATGTCGATGGCACCCTCACCGACGGCGGGGTATGCCTGATGTCTCTTCCACATGACGCTGGCGTGGCGGAGTTGAAAATCTTCAGCTCACTCGATGGCCTGGGATTGAAGCTCGCTCACATTATGGGGATCAAAACGGGCTTTATCACCGGGCGAAAATCTCCCGCCGTCCTGCAGCGCGCCAAGGAAAATCTGGTGGATTATGTCCATCTCGGCCAGGGGAAAAAGATGGCTGCCTTTGACGACTGTTTACAGAAAGCAGGAGTGACGGAGCAGGAAGTCGCCTACATGGGCGATGATCTGCCGGATATGCCGCTCGCCCGTCGTGCGGGCCTCGCGGTAGCCGTAGCGAACGCCGCGCCGGAGTTGAAGGCTATTAGCCACTATGTCACAGACGCTCGCGGCGGAGCAGGAGCTGCGCGAGAAGTGGTCGAACTCATCCTGAAGGCGCAGAAGAGATGGGAAGAAGCGATCCCGCAGGCGCTGGCTTAGAACACAGAAATCAGCTGAAAAGGGTCGCGTTCCTTGCTGTTCTCGACCCTGTATTGGGTCCAATGACACTAGATAGATGTCTCCGCGCTTCACAATTCGCGCCCAAACAGGAAAAAGATCGATCCAGTTGCGATCCGTTTCCGTAATAGCCGTCGCAGGATCGCACTGGTCCAGGAGTTCACCAGCGTATAAAGAAGGCTTGAATGGGCCATCCATTTTTCGATAAATTTGAAAGAAGGGCACCCGGCGTCATCGCGAGCTATGGAATGCGGAAATTCGCGCCAGGACTCGATGGACGACTCCCAACACTTCTTCGGGCGCAATTGACGTCAGGCATTTCTTCTTCTGTTCGATGCAGACCTCCAGATCACAGCCCCAGCAGTCGGTGCGATGGTAGACAATCTCATTCTTCTCGCCCCACGGGAACCAGATTCGGGGCCGGTTGCGTGCCGGGAATACGGCGACGCATGGGGTGCCGACGGCGGAAGCCAGATGCATGGGGCCGCTGTCCTGACCCAGAAACAGCCGCGCGCGCGCCAGCACGGCAGCCGATTCTCGCGGCGTGAGTTGCCCGCACAAATTGATCGAGCGATTCGCCCAGGCCGCCGCTGCGAATCCACTGACCGCCCACTCTTCGCTCGCTCCGATGAGTGCCAGGACATACTGCGGCAGCTCCACAGCCAGTGCGTTAAGCACGCTGCGCCAATTCTCGCTGCCCCAATCCTTCGCCTGCATCTTGGTGCCGACACAGCAGGCGAGCAACGGCCGCCCCTGCACGGGTGCCAGCGCTTCCGCCGCGCGCTTATGTTCGTCGAGCGTGAGGCGGAGATCCCAATTCGCGCGATCATCTAAATCGATTTTTCCCAGGTCCCTCATCAGCCGAGCGAGTCGAGCGGCCTCCGGCTCATAGTTGCCGGTAACGGGATCGAGCCGGTTCGTGCGGGCATCCCGCGCCAGCGGCAGGCCGATGATTCGCGGAATGCTGCACAGCCGGAAAAAAGCGGCGTCCCGCATCACGTCTCCGGCAGCGCGGCGGGGTGTCAGGTAGACGAGCACCTGCGCGCGGAATGTGCGTATCTCGCGTTGGAGCGCGACCAACTCGGCAAGGTTGCGTGTCGCAATCGGATAGCGCATGAAGCCGTGGACCAGGCCCGAGCCTTCGAGTACCGCGAAAGCCGCCGGGGCCTTGCTGTGCACGGGAATATTGGTCAACAGGCAGCGTTCGGCGTCAGGAAAGGCACGGGCGATCTGATGAAAGCACGGCAGCGCGACGACAGTGTCGCCAAGGCTGCCCAGCCGGTAGATCAGTACGCGCTCAACTGCATTTTCCATGGCGATATAGAAGTATCAGATGCTATCGTGCGATGTTTGCGGGAGGAAGCAAATTCTTTCAAGAAGGCAATTCTGGGAAGTGTTTCGGAACCGCGCCGGTGCAGTCGTATAATTGGGGTATGTCGATCGTCCGCGATATCGCAGCTGTTGCCAAGGGGATGAGTGTGACGTTCGGAGAAATTTTTCAGCCGACCACGGTTGAGAACTATCCAGACGGTCCCGGCCCCATGCGCGGCGCAAAATTTGAAGACCGGTATCGTGGTCGCCATGTACTGCAGCGGGACGAAAATGGCCTGGAGAAGTGCGTGGCCTGTTTCCTTTGTGCAGCGGCATGCCCTTCCAATTGCATCCACATTGAAGCGGCTGAAAATACCGCGGAGCAGCGTATTTCGAGCTCCGAGCGTTATGCCAAGGTTTACAACATCGACTACAACCGCTGCATTTTCTGTGGATATTGTGTCGAGGCGTGTCCGACGGACGCCATTACCCATGGTCATGGATTTGAGTCTTCATCCCTGAACGCCACCAGCCTGGTGATGCGTAAAGAAGATATGCTGGCCCCGATGCCGGGCTCCCCGGCCATGACAGCTCCTAATACTCGCTAAATAAAAATTCCAATCGTTAAGATAGAACTACACGGCCTAACGCTCACCTGTTTCTGCTTCACAGCAACAGCGCGATACCGCTTTTCTTGTCTGCCCATGGAGTGTTTGCACAATGATTCGATCCCGTGTTTTACGGTTTGCTTTGGTAATTGTTTGCGCATCTGCCGGTTCGGCCCATCCCCAGGCGCCTGCGGTGAGTGACGGCGCAATCACTGCGGCCGCCCCAATATCCACCAAACCGGAAAAGAGCCCGGCGCCCCGCATGAAGGTCCAGGTGCTCAGCCGAAACAGCGAGGAAATTACCTACGCCGTCATCTTCGGTAAAGGAGACGAAGTCATGGCCGGATTAACCGAGTTCGCGCAGAAAAATCATCTTGGCGCCAGCCGGATCACCGGGATTGGCGGAATCGAAGACGCCACCGTGGGCTCCTTCGATCGGCAAAGAAACATGCACCTGCCGATTCAGATCAACCAACAATCGGAAGTGCTTTCCCTGCTGGGCGATATTGCGCTGTTCCAGGGCAAACCTGTGGTTCATCTTCACATGGTCGTTGGTTTTCCAGATGGAAGCGCACATGGAGGACATTTGCTGAAAGCCCATGTCTGGCCAACTATGGAGGTCATCGTTACGGACTATCCGAATACGATGCATAAGAAACTGGATGCAGAGACCGGAGCGGCGCTCATCGAGCCTTCCGAAAAACAATAATCGACGGAAGAGGCTAACGTGAAAAACTTTTTAGAGGTACTGAAAGAACGAGTCATTGTTTACGACGGAGCGATGGGCACCAGCATCCAGAAGCATGACCTGACTGTCGATGATTTCTGGAACAAGGAAGGCTGCAATGAGCTGCTGGTGCTCAGCCGTCCGGATGTGATCCGCAGCATTCACGCCAGCTTTCTTGAAGTTGGCTGCGATGTTATCGAGACAGATACCTTTGGTTCATCTCGTATCGTCCTCGCGGAATATCAGCTGGAAGAAAAAACACGCGAACTGAATATCGTTGCAGCGCAACTGGCAAAGGAAGTTGCCGCGCAGTATTCAACGCCGCAGAAGCCGCGCTTTGTCGCCGGCTCGATTGGTCCGACGACAAAGCTGCCGTCCCTGGGACACATCTCCTACGATGAAATGGCGGTCACGTATCGCGAGCAGATTGAGGCCCTCATCGAAGGCGGTGTGGACATTCTGTTGATCGAAACCTGCCAGGACTTGCTGCAGGGCAAGATTGCCCTGGCTGCATGTGAAGATGCGATGCGCGCAACCGGAAAGCGACTGCCGGTGCAGATGCAGGTGACGCTCGAAGCGACCGGAACCATGCTGCTGGGCAGTGAAATCGGCGCGGCGCTGGCGGTACTCGAATGCTTCCAGCCGGATGTCATCGGGCTGAACTGCGCCACAGGTCCGCGCGAGATGAACGATGCTGTCCGCTTTCTCTGCCAGAATGCGACCCGGCCCGTCAGCGTGCTGCCGAATGCCGGCCTGCCGCAAAATGTTGGCGGCCACGCTTTCTATGCATTGACCCCGGAGGAACTGGCCCGCTACCACAAACAGTTTGTCGAGGAGTATGGCGTACGTATCGTGGGCGGATGCTGCGGCACTACGCCGGAGCATCTGCGCGCCGTAGTCGAGGCGGTAGAGCATGCAACGCCGGCAGTAACTCACGCCGTTCCACAGAGCGTTGCCGCCAGCGCCTTCTCGGCGATTCCGCTGGAGATTGACGGCCAGCCGGTGATCGTCGCTGAAGAGATGAACACGACGACGCGCAGCCTGGTCTTTCGAGAGATGGTTCGTTCCGGTGATTACGACGGGATTCTGGCTCTTTCGAAACGCCTTGCGGCGGAAGGTTCGCAGATGCTCGATCTTTGCTGTGCGGTGGTGGGCGAAGATGAAAAAGCGTACATGAATGGCGTTCTCGAAAAGATCGCCACACGCGTTCCCGCGCCGGTGCTGGTTGATTCGACCGAGTCCGACGTAATCGAGGAGGCGTTGAAACGCATTCCCGGCAAACCGCTCATCAACTCGATTAATTTAGAAGACGGCGAAAAGCGTACGTCAAAAGTGTTGCCCATGGCCCGCCGGTATGGGGCGGCTGTGATCGCGCTGACGATCGATGAAGATGGCATGGCGCTGACCTCTGAAAAAAAGCTGGCAGTCGCCCGGCGCATTTATGAATTGGCGACAAACAAATATGGATTGCGCGCGCAGGATCTGATCTTCGATCCACTCACGTTGCCCATCTCGACTGGCCAGGAAGATTATCGAACGGCCGGCATCGAGACGCTTGAAGCTGTGCGCCTGCTGAAGCAGGAATTGCCGGAGTGCAAGACGATTCTGGGCGTCAGCAATATTTCCTTCGGCTTGTCGACGTATTCGCGCCGCGTACTGAACAGCGTGTTTCTGAAAGAGGCAGTTGATCGCGGACTTGACATGGCGATCGTGAATTATTCGAAGATCTATCCGCTCTACAAAATTCCCGAAAGGGAAGTGGATCTGGCGCGCAAACTCATCTTCCGTGATACCTCGGAAGGCGATCCGCTGCAGGTCTTCATGGCTTACTTTGCCAACTTGCAGAAAGATCCAAATGCCGAGCCGGAAACGGAAGCCGTGGAAGCGCTCACTATTGAAGACAAGCTGAAGCAGCTGATTATCCGCGGCGAACGCAGCGTGGGAACGGGCGCGGAAAAGAAGTCGCTCGACGATTTGTTGGAGTCGGCGCTTGAAACCTACACGCCGTTGAACCTCATCAACACGGTGCTGCTCGACGGCATGAAGACGGTTGGCGAACTGTTTGGCGCGCGCAAGATGCAGCTGCCGTCGGTGCTCGATTCGGCATCCGTGATGAAGGCGGCGGTCGGATATCTGGAGCCGAAGATGGAACGTGTCGAAGGCTCGCAGCGCGGCACCATCGTGTTGGCCACGGTCAAAGGAGATGTGCACGATATCGGCAAAAATCTTGTGGATATTATTCTGTCGAACAACGGCTACAAGGTGGTGAACCTCGGCATCAAACAGGCTTCCGACGTCATCATCCAGGCTGCGCATCAGCATAAAGCCGATGCCATTGGATTGAGCGGTCTGCTGGTGAAAAGCACGCTCGAAATGAAGTACGTGATCCAGGACTTGCAGCACCTGGAGAGCCAGATCCCCGTCATCTGCGGCGGGGCTGCGCTGACTCGCAAGTACGTCGAGGACGATCTGCGCCGGGAATATCGCGGGCCAGTTTATTACGCGGAAGATGCCTTCGCGGGCCTGCATGTCATCGGAGATCTGACGGCGGAGGATGGCGCTGTGCGCGGTGGGCGCATCGAAGATGGACGCACTGTGAAGAGCTTCGAGCGGAAGAATCTTTTGCCCGAAGAGCAGGCTGCGCCCCTGGGGCCGGTTTCGACCACGCGTTCGCATGTAGTCCAGGACGCTTCGAACATTCCTGTTCCGCCGTTCTACGGTGTTCGCGTCCGCAAAGATTTTTCTCTGGACACACTATTCGACTACATCAACGAAACGGCGCTGTTTAAAAATCAGTGGCAATTGAAAACAGCTTCGGCGACGGATTACGTCCGGCTTGTGGATGAGAAATACCGGCCAATTCTGCGTGAAATGTTGATGGAGGCAAAGGAAAGCGGGTGGCTGGAGCCGAAGGTGGTGTACGGCTATTTCCCGTGCAACAGCGACGGCAACGATGTTGTCGTCTATTCTCCAGAGGCAGCCGAACCCGGGAATACGAAACAAGAACTGTTACGAATTGGGTTTCCGAGACAACGTGAAGGAAGGCAGCTATCGATTGCCGACTTTTTTCAATCCAAGGAGTCAGGGAAGCTCGACGTAATTGGATTTTCTGTTGTAACGGTGGGGCAGCGCGCCAGCGACCTTACAAAAGAGTTATTTGAGCGCGGAGACTTTACGAAATATCTCTATACGCATGGCCTAAGTGTTGAGACCGCCGAGGCGCTGGCGGAATTCATGCATAAGGAAATGCGCGCAGAGCTGGGCATTGGGGAGGAAGATTCGACCGAGGTGCGCGACTTGTTTCATCAGAAATATCGCGGCTCGCGCTATTCCTTTGGATATCCAGCGTGCCCAAACCTGGAAGATCAAACGAAGATATTTTCTCTGCTGCATCCGGAGGAAAACATTGGTGTACGGCTTACGGAGAGCTATCACCTGGAACCGGAGCAGAGTACGGATGCGATTATCGTCCATCATCCGCAGGCGAAATATTTTGTGGTGTAACTGGCATGCGCGGAGTGAAACTGCGCGAATCCTTGTTTCAACGATGGTTGGCGTATTCATTCCCTCGACGCGAGGATACTTGTCTTAGGGCCTTCCCTAAGGAGAATCCATGTCCATTCAATCTTTATTCCTGGCGCGAGCCTATCGGGCCGCGCAGGCGGCGCATCACGTTTTTCCTGAATATGCAGCGTGCGAAGCCGCGCTCGAGTCGGGCTGGGGCCGGTCGAAACTGGCGGTCGAGGCTAATAATTTATTTGGCCAGAAGCAGAGCCATCCAGCCCTTCCTGGTACAGAAACTGTCACCATGCCGACGCGAGAATATCTCCATGACCACTGGATGACGGTGCTGGCGAACTGGACGAAATTTTCCGGCTGGAGTGAATGTTTCGCGGCCCGAATGTCTCTGTTAAAACGGCTTAGTTGTACGTTTCCGCACTATCGAGCGGCTCTCGAAGCTGCCACAGGAGAGCAATACGTGCTCGCCGTCTCACAAAGCTGGTCGACGGACCCGGAGCGGGCGGGCAAGGTGCTCGCTGTCTACGATGCGCACCGGGGAGCGTTCGAGGAAACGCAGCGAGTGGCGTAGTCCCGCTAGTTGGTCCCTGCTAGCCGCAAAGTACACGGCGAGGATGGGGCGGGGCTATTATTGCGATATGGTGTCGACCGGCTGCTTCGAGCAAAAGCGTAGCAGCAAGGACCCGATGATGGCCGCCAATATCGAGGCAGACAGGATACCTACTTTCGCCATCAGGTCCTCATGTCCGGCGCCGAATGCCAACGCCGCAATGAATAAGGACATCGTGAACCCGATGCCGCCCAGCCAGCTTACGGCATGCATATGTTTCCAAGTGACACCTTCGGGTAGATTGGCAACTCCAAAGTGCACCACCAGCCAGGAGAACAGCATGATGCCGATGGGTTTCCCCAGCAGAAGTCCAAAAAAAATGCCGAGCAGGGCTGGGTCGGCCATATCGTGGCGTTCGATTCCCCCTATGCGTACGCCGGCATTCGTCAATGCAAACAGCGGGATGATGAAAAAGTTCACCCAAGGCTCCAGTGCACGCTCCAGCCGCATCAACGGAGCTTCGACCAGGTGCGATTGTGCTTGCAGATGAATGAATGCGGCCCGCGCTGAATGAGGAGAAGGCGTGGCGCTGGCCGGACCGGAATGTTCCAGTGTGTGTAAATCACCGCGGGCGCGGCGCAGAAATTCCGGTGTGTCCAGATAGCGGCTGGCGGGGATGATGAACGCAAGCAGAATTCCGGCCAGCGTAGCGTGCACGCCGGAACGCAGCATGCAATACCAGACTGCAATCCCCAGCGCGAGATAGACACTGACATAGGTGACGCCCACGCGGTTGGCAACAGCGCCAACGGCAAGAAACACGAATGCCGCCAGCAGCATCCCCCAATGAATCCTGCTTGAATAAAAGAATGCAATCACCAGCACCGCGGCGATGTCATCCACAATAGCCAGCGCGGTGAGAAACACTTTCAGTCCGACCGGCGCGCGGCTGCCAGACAATGCCAGAATGCCCAGTGCGAATGCAATATCGGTCGCCATGGGGATTCCCCATCCTCCGGCGGTCGGACGATTGTGATTGAGCGCCGCGTAAATACAGGCGGGAAAGAGGACTCCGCCAATTGCGGCAAACACAGGTAAAGCGGCCAGTTTGAAAGACGACAGCTCGCCCGCCAGCATTTCATGTTTGATTTCAAGCCCGGCAAACAGAAAAAAGACGGCCATCAGCCCATCGTTAATCCAGTAGTGCAAATCCTCCGACAACTGAAGATGGCTGAAGCCAATCGTTATGGGAACATGCAGCAGAGATGCGTAAAAATTCGCTCCCGAGGAATTTGCCCAGACAATGGCAATGACGCTCGACGCCAGCAGGACAATGCCGCCCGCGCTTTCAATTTCGGCAAAACGAAGAAACGGGCTGGTCCAGCGCGCAATAGGACGGTGTGCGACCGGGATTTTCTTTCTGCTCACATTGCCTCCCGCGTTCAAGTAAAGAGTGTTTCATAAGCGTCTGTGCGTTGCGAGACTCGGGCCCGAGTACCAGAAAATGTTCTTTTATTCAGCACCGCATTATCACCTATGTTGACGTGGAGCTCACGATTCCAGTTATCCTTGCAGTGGGTTTCTGGGTCATCGGGAGTATTGAATATGAATCGACGCAGCTTTATCGCCCTGAGCGGAGCGGCTTTCGCGGGCAGTGGAGTCAAAGCTCTCCACGGAGGAAATACCTCCTCCAATGAAAATGTAAGGCCGACAGATTTTCCTCCCGCAATCAAGCGGGAACGACCGAATATTCTGCTGCTGATGGCGGACCAGTGGCGGATGGACTGCACCGGGATCTATGGAAATCCGCACATAAAAACGCCGAACCTGGATCGCCTTGGAGAGCAAGGTGTTTGCTTCCGGAATGCCTACTCGACGACACCCACCTGCATTCCCGCGAGAAGCGCCTTGCTCACCGGAATGGGGCCCTGGAGGCATGGCATGCTGGGCATGACGAAGATGGCAAGCCGTCCCTATCCTGTCGAAAAAGCAAAGGCCCTCGCCGAGGCCGGCTACTACACGACATCAATTGGGAAGAATCACTACAATCCCATGCGGAACCCTCACGGATATCACCATTTGATCTCCGATGAACATTGCAGCTACTGGTTCCACAAAGAAAAATTCCAATCCCCGGCATCTCCTGAAGAAAGATGTGACTATGAGGCATGGTTCTGGTCGCAGCTTCCGGACAAGGACCCTCACGCGACGGGGTTGGGCTGGAACGATCATCGCGGCAGGACATTCGGGTATCCAGAAGAGCTCCACGCAACGCACTGGACCGGTGAGACTGCGGTTCGTTTCCTGCGAACCTACGACCGTCCCCAGCCCTTTTTCTTAAAGGTTTCTTTTATCCGCCCTCACAGTCCGTACGATCCGCCAGAACGTTTTTCCAGGATGTATCAAGACGCATCTCTGCCGGAGGCCAGGACCGGCAGTTGGGCGAAGCGTTATGAGCCGCTGAGCGATGCTTCGAACGATATCTGGCATGGAAAATTATCCTCAGAGGTGATTCGGCGTTCCCGTCAGTGCTACTACGGAAATGTCAGTTTCGTGGATGAGCAGATAGGCCGCATTCTCGAAGTCCTTGAGCAACGAAAATTGCTTGACGAGACACTGATCCTGTTTATTTCCGATCATGGAGACATGCTTGGCGATCAGAACCTTTGGCGCAAGTCATACGGATATGAACAATCCACGCATATTCCCATGCTGATGCGTGTGCCTTCCTGCATGGGCATTGGATCCCTTGGACAGGTGATAACGAACCCGGTCGAGATTCGCGATGTATTACCGACTTTTCTCGACGCAGCGGGAGTGTCTGTTCCGGAAAGCATAGAAGGGCAAAGTCTGCTGCGGCTGATAAAAACAAATGGTCAGGGATGGCGCGATTATATCGATCTGGAGCATGACATTTGTTACAGTCCAGCGAACCACTGGAACGGTTTGACAGACGGCCGTTGGAAATATCTGTACCACGCCATGGAGGGGGAGGAACAGTTATTCCATCTGGAAACGGATCCCTATGAGCTGGATGACTTGTCTGGCGTATCAGACCACACAAGTCAGTTAAGACATTGGAGAGAATTATTGGTACAGCATTTGAAAGAACGCGGAGATAAATGGGTGCGCAATGGAAAGTTAGTGCCGCGACCCGAAGGGATGATGCTTTCGCCCAATTTCCCTGGATACGCCAGTCCACAATGCTGAACTCAATGACATTACCAGGTGAGAGAGCGCAGCCGTTCGCAGGCCTCCGTCAATGCTGCGGACTTTTTCGCATAGCAGAAGCGCAGCAGGTTTTCGCCGCTGCCATCGCTGTCCCGTCCCTCGCTGAAGAACGCGCTTCCGGCCACAGCTGCCACACCACAGCGGGCGAGCAGGGCGCGCGCTTTCTCCCTGGAAGTCTCGCCTGGAATGCGGGAGGCATCGGCAAGGATGTAGTAAGCGCCGTCCGGAATGGAAGGCGTCAGCCCCGCTGCTGTCAAGGCGTCCACCATCTCATCGCGTTTTTGCTCGTATTCCACGGCCAGTCCACAATAGAAATCATCGCCCAGTTCCACCAGACCGGCAGCCGCTCCGTACTGCAATGGCGAAGGAGCACACACATACGTCAGGTCATGAAAATAGTTGATGGAGGGAATCCAGCGGGGGTCGGCGGCCAGGTAGCCGAGCCGCCAGCCTGTGACGCTAAAAGTTTTTGAAAGGCCGGACAGGGTGATCGTCCGCTCCGCCATTCCAGGTAGAGAGGCAATGCTGATGTGTTCCGCATTCCCGCACAGAAAATATTCGTAGATTTCGTCTGTAATGACAAAAAGGTCATGCTGCTGGGCCAGCGCCGCAACGCCTTCCAGCTCCTTGCGTGTAAATACTTTGCCCGAAGGGTTGCAGGGCGTGTTGATGACGATGGCACGTGTCCTGGTGGTGATGGATTTCTTCAGCCGGTCAAGATCGAGACTCCATCCAGGCGCATCGAGCGCGACGGCTATCGGGTTCGCTCGTATCGACTGCAGAGTATTTCGGTGATAACCATAGAATGGCTCGAACAGCAGCACCTCATCGCCTGGATTGAAGAGCGCCATGCACGCGGCGTGGAATGCTCCCGTGGCTCCGGAAGTGACCAGGACGCCCGTTTCCGGATCGCAGGCCAAATGGTTGTAATGGGCCATCTTCCGGGCGATTGAGGCACGCAGATTGTCGATTCCCTCGGCGCGGGTATAGGTGTTGTGGCCGTCACGAATGGCGGCGATGGCGGCCTCGACAACCAGCGCAGGAACCTCTGTATCGCACACACCCTGGGCCAGATTAATGCCGTGGACCCGGTCGCATTCAACGGACATGGCGCGAATCTCTGACTGCATGACATTTGCGGAGAGTTCGCTGAGAGCGAGGCCAGCGGTCCTGGATGATCCGGGGAAAGTGGTTGTAGTCGGCATTGGGTTGCAGTCTATCGCTTTCCAGCGGCCACGCCAATCGCAGATTTAGGAGGGCCATCACTGCAATGTGAATCTTCAGAGTAAACTTTATAAAATGTTTTATTGGGCAACCCTTGCAGAAAGAGGGCGTATCGTAGATAGTGGAAATTCAATGTCAGTGACCAATACCTTATTCGCCATATTCGCGGTTGCCAAACCTGATGCGTTGGAGGCCGTAATCAGCGAGAAATTTCCTGATTCAGCTTTTAATGTAGCCCCTGGAGAATGGCTGATCGCGGCTCCAAGCACGACGACAACCATTGAACTGTCCAAGCGACTTGGGATCACCGATGGATCGTCCAGCAGCGCAATTATTTTGAGTGTATCTAGTTATTATGGCCGCGGTAGCGTTGCGGCATGGGAATGGATCGCCGCTAAAACAGGAGCAACGCAGAATGCCAGCCAAGCAGGCTAAAGATGCAGCAAAAGAAACGCTGCCTCCCGAGCTCGCCGCAAGCACTCCTCCTGCTTATAAGGGAACCGCAGCAGGTTTTGACTTCTATTTGCAGTCAATCTATGAGATCCAAAAGTCTGTCGGCGGTATTGAAAGTTCCATAAAATATCTCAGTGAACGCAGCCAAATTCACGAATCAAAGCTCGATGACCTCGTCAAAGATGTGCATGGAGCCAAAAAAATCGTTTGGGCATTCGGGATTGTTTGCAGCATCATGGGAGCAGTAGGCCTCGTTTTCCTAAATAAAATCCTCGATTTGGCTGTGACCTACTATAGTGTCAAGCTGCCAGGCCACTAAATCGCTTCGAATTAGCGCGACGTGTCAGCTAATTCATAGCGACCGATTATTTCCATTCAATCCCCCACGAAAACCTTATTCCCCACATATTCATCTTCTTTTCACGTAGATATCTTAAAAGGGAGAGGTGACCGTCACAATCAGGGAGCGGCCAGCGCGCGGACTGCCCTTGACACTCGATCTTTACGGAAGAGGATTACTCCATGATTCGTCGACTTCTTGCGTTGGCTCTCATCACGACCGCAAGTGCTTTTGCGCAACAGATTTCGCTCACCGGAGCGGGATCGACGTTTGCCTATCCCCTTTATTCCAGCTGGGCGAGCCAGTATCAAAAACTGCATTCCAACGTGGAAGTCAATTATCAATCGATCGGTTCCGGCGGCGGGATTCGCCAGCTGATCGCAGGCACGGTAGATTTCGGTGCGACCGATGGGCCAATGACCGATAAAGAGCTGGCTGAAGCGCAGCAGAAGCGCGGGACAGCAATCCTGCATTTTCCGACGGCATTGGGCGCGGATGTACCCTCCTATAACATTCCCGGTGTGAGCGCAGAGTTGAAATTTACACCGGCTGCACTGGCTGGTATTTACCTGGGCCACATTACGAAATGGAATGACCCGGAAATTCAAAAAACCAATCCTGGCGTCAAGCTGCCGGGCGCCAACATCATTGTGGTTCACCGGTCGGACGGTTCCGGCACCACCTATTGCTGGGTGGACTATCTGTCGAAGGTGAGCCCGGAATGGAAGCAGAAAATTGGAGTTGGAACGTCAGTGAACTGGCCCGTCGGGCTGGGCGGAAAAGGGAATGAAGGCGTCAGCGGCCTGATTCGCCGCCTGCCAAATTCTATCGGCTACATTGAATTGATCTATTCCATCCAAAACCACATTCAATACGGCGATGTTCGAAACAGCTCGGGAAATTTCATCAAGGCCGACCTGAACACCGTAACCGCGGCTGCCGCGGGAGCGATCACGACTATGCCGGCGGACTTTCGTGTCTCGATCACGAACCCTCCAGGTGCGCAGGCCTATCCCATCTCAACCTACACCTGGCTGCTGATTCCGGAGAAGATGAACGATCAAGCCAAAGCGAAAGCGCTGAAAACTTTCCTGCGCTGGGGCCTGACGGATGGCCAGAAGTACACCACACCACTGGCTTACGCTCCGCTGCCTGGAGTTATCGTCCAAAAAGAACTACAACAGATGAAGAAGTTGCAGTACTAGAGCAACTCTCGAATTGCTGTATAGGGTGAGCCACGAAGGATCTTGCGGTCAGGTCGGAACGCAGGATCCTTCGCGTTGCTCAGGAGGAGAAATGCAAAGCTCGTCCTCTATACCGATGCAAGAACAGCCTTAGACAATCGAACCGTTTGCAGGAGCAGAGATGGGCAATGCCGCACTTTCAACCCCGGGTCTTCCATTTCAGTCCCGGGGACTGGACAAGCCACAGACATGGCTGCAACGGCTGCGCAAGGGGGATGAGATCGTTCATCTCATCACACTTGCCGGTGGATGGTCCATTATCGTCATCACCGCGCTTCTGGTGCAGCATCTCTGGGTGTACTCGCGCATTGCGCGGCATGCCTTCGGCTGGCACTTTTTATTTACCAGCACATGGGACCCGGTCAACGGTCTGTTCGGCGCATGGCCGTTTGTCTACGGCACCATTGTGACCTCTCTGCTGGCCCTGTTAATTTCCATTCCTATCGGACTGGGTTCGGCCATATTTCTGGCAGAGCTGGCGCCGCGCAAACTTTCCAATGCGCTCACATTTCTTATCGAATTGCTGGCGGCTGTTCCGAGCGTCGTCTACGGGTTGGTCGGCATATTTCTCCTGATACCCATACTGACCACCGCGATGCCGTACTTCCAAAAGGTATTCGGCTGGCTGCCGATCTTTAGCGGGACATTTTATGGCGTCAGCTACTTTTCCGCCGCGGTCGTGCTCGCAATCATGGTGGTGCCGTTCATCGTCTCCATTTCGCGCGAAGTATTGCTGGCCGTGCCGATCTCCCAGCGCGAAGCGATGATGGCCCTGGGCGCGACCAAGTGGGAAGTGACCTGGAAGGCCGTGGTGCCGTATGCGCGGCAGGGCATTATGGGATCAATCTTTCTGGCGCTGGCGCGCGCGCTGGGCGAAACCATGGCAGTCACAATGGTGATCGGAAATGTGGCGCAGGTCTCCACCTCGCTGCTGGCCCCTGGATATACCATCGCCGCGGTAATCGCCAATGAATTTACGGAGGCGACGGGCGATCTTTATCTGCATGCGCTGATCGAGCTTGGCCTGGTGTTGTTCGCCGTCACCATGATTATCAATGCGCTGGCGCGGCTGCTGATGCTGACGATGAAAGGCCATGAGGCGAACGCATGAGGGCATCGTATCCGCCGCTATCGCGGAAAATCACAAATTTCGTCATGCTGAGTTTGACCGGATTGTGCACTCTACTGGCTATCTCGGTTTTGCTGACGATTCTTGTGTATCTCTTGTGGAACGGCGCGCATGCGCTGAACCTGAACTTCTTTATCAAGCTGCCGGCTCCAGTCGGGCAGCCCGGCGGCGGCGTCAGAAACGCCATCGTCGGCACGCTGAAACTGCTGGCGCTGGCGAGCGCAATCGGTGTTCCGATCGGGCTGATTGGCGGGATTTATTTATCGGAGTTCGCCAGCGGCTGGTCTGCCTTCACCGTGCGCTACACGACGGATTTGCTGAACGGAGTGCCTTCGGTGGTCATGGGAATTTTCGTATATACCCTGGTGGTTTTACCCATGCACCATTTTTCCACGCTCGCCGGTGGCATTGCCCTGGGCATCATGATGATTCCAATTGCTTTGCGCAGCACTGAAGATTTTCTGCACGCGGTGCCGCGAAGCCTTCGCGAAGGCGGCCTGGCGCTTGGAGCCAGCAAGTCTGAAACCATCTTCACCATTGTGATTCCGGCGGCGATTTACGGCATCATTACAGGTGTCATGCTGGATGTGGCGCGGGTCGCGGGAGAAACGGCGCCGTTATTGTTTACCGCTTTCGGCAATCAGTTCGGCAGTTCCGGGTGGCTGCAGCCCACGGCATCGCTTCCGGTTGTGATCTACAATTACGCGATTTCGCCCTACGACGAGTGGCACCAGCAGGCATGGGCAGCGGGCTTCGTGCTACTCTCAGGATTGTTGGTGGTCAGCATTATTGCTCGCGTGATTTTGGCCCGCGGAAAGAAGTTATCCCATGGGTAAGCGGGGAATTCAGTGATAAAGACATCGATGAAGCCATTCGACCTAAGCCAGTTGTCAAAAGCCCACGAAGTTCGATTTGCGGGCGTTGAAACTGCGGAAGAGCAATTGCCGTGGCCGCAGTTCACGGTCGCCGATCTCAACTTCTTTTACGGTCATCACCAGGCTCTCAAAGACATCAACCTGATCGTTCCAAATAAGCGCGTTACTGCGTTTATCGGGCCCTCCGGATGCGGCAAGACAACGCTGCTGCGCACTTTCAACCGGATGAATGAGTCGATTCCAGGTACGCGCGTCGAAGGCAGCATTCGGATGGGAGACAAAGACCTGTTCAGCTTTCCGGCGACGACGCTGCGCCGTGTAGTGGGGATGGTGTTTCAGAAACCGTCGCCATTTCCCAAGTCCATCTTCGACAATGTCGCCTACGGTGTGCGTCTGGAACATACGCTGAGCCGAAGCGAAATTGCCGATAAGGTGGAGCAGAGTCTGCGGCGTGCCGCGTTGTGGGATGAGGTGAAAGACAAGCTGTATCAGTCGGCCAACGGAATCTCCGGCGGCCAGCAGCAGCGTCTCTGCATCGCGCGGGCCCTGGCCGTCGACCCTGAAGTGCTGTTGCTGGACGAGCCGTGCTCCGCGCTCGATCCTATCTCCACGGCGAAGATCGAAGATCTTTTATTTGAGATCAAAAATTCCTGCACGATCGTCATCGTGACGCACAACATGCTGCAAGCCGCGCGCGTGGCAGACTATGTTGGATTCTTCCTTTCGGGCGAACTGATAGAGCTGAATCGAGCCAAGCAGATTTTCCAGAACCCGGAAAAGCAGCAGACCCAGGACTACATTACGGGCCGCTTCGGCTGATTGCCTCCGCGAAAAATCTCAACGTGTTTTGAAGAATCCGTGGCAGCACAGCGGTTCCCCAGGCTCCTTCGCCGGTTCCTCCGACCATTCCGAGCATAGCCCCAACTCCAGCCGCAATAGACCCACTAGCCAGGTAGAGCACCAGGAAACCTCGGCTGACTCGTTCCTGAAAGGAACGAGTCATCTTGACACATCAAAAATGCCCAACGAAAATTAAACTAGAAACCGATTACAGCCCTTCCACTTATGACCGAACTCCTAGTCCCGACTGAAGTCCATGAAAAACGTTTCAGGGTGAAGGGTATCGCCTTTCAGGCTCCGGGCCGCGTCAACCTGATCGGCGAACACACGGACACGAGTGAAGGGTACGTTATGCCCGCTGCGCTCGATTTGCGGACGATTTCTATTTTGAGTCCGCGCCGCGATTCGATCGCAAACATCTACTCGGCTAATTTTGATGAACAGGTCAGCATCAATTTAGAACAGATGTCTTCAACTGCCCGCGGGCATTGGAGCGATTATCCGACTGGCGTTTTATGGAGTCTGCGTCAGCGGGGCATACCGTTGAATGGCTTCGATATGACAATCTCCGGCAACGTGCCCATCGGCTCCGGGCTTAGTTCGTCTGCATCGATTGAAGTTGCCGTGGCGGTCGCTGTTCTAGCCCAGACGGAAACGGTTTTGCCAAAACCGGAGATCGCCAAGATATGTCAGTTCGCGGAAAACAATTTCATCGGTGCGCAGAGCGGCATCATGGATCCGTTTGCCTCCTGCTGTGGAGTGGAGGATCATGCGCTTCTGCTCGACTGCCGTTCGCTCGAGTATGAAACACTGCCGTTGCCGGAGCAGGTGCTGGTGGTGATCTGCAACTCCATGGTGAAGCATTCGCTGTCGGATGGCGGCTCCTATAATCAAAGGCGCGCCGAAGTACAGGAGGGCATGCGGATTTTAAAGAAGCATCATCCGGAACTCCGCACGCTGCGAGATGTCAGTGAAGCAGAACTGCGCTCCCGCACGATTGAGATGCCGGAGAATGTGTTCCGCCGCTGTCTGCATGTTGTAACGGAGAATCGCCGGGTCCTCGAATTTGCGGAAGCATTACGTAGGCATGATTTCCCAAGCCTGGGCCGCTTAATGAGAGAAGCCCACATCAGCATGAGAGACAATTACGAAGCGAGTTGCGTGGAGACAGACACGCTGGTGGAGTTAGCGGCGAAGCAGGCTGGCTGCTTTGGGGCGCGCATCACAGGAGCGGGTTTCGGCGGCTGTACGGTGAATCTTGTCGCTGCGGAGCACGCGGAGCATTTCGTGAAGAACGTCCGCGCCGGTTATGAACAGGCCACCGGAATTCGCGCCGAGATTTATCTAAGCCGCGCCTCCAGCGGCGCAGGGCCGCTGGTTTGAGTGTGTGACGTTCTAGTGGGAGATCAGGTCCGAGGAGCCGAATGATCGCGGGCCGAGACGAACACAATTCACCTACGTTTTTCCTATTCTGAACCAGCCGTTGTAGCTGCGGGCTGAGGATTTACAGCCGGCAAATCGAGGCTTATCCTTATTGCAAGGTCGAAATTCGTACCGTTCTCATCCATGTGTTTGGGACAGATCACCTATGCGTTCTTCAGAGAAGGGGTCTCGCTCCGTGCAAGTCCCTACAGATTTAGCTAAATCCAAGTACAAACCCAGGAGGTCGCATGTCGAAGCGTGAGCCAGACACCGAATCCACCGAACAGCCGTCGGTGACGGAGGTCGCGAAGACCGGGCTTAGCCGCCGCGGATTCCTAAAGGGTGCCGGTATCACCGCAGCCGGCACAGCACTCATCGACGGAATACAGGTCTTCAATCAGAATGCAGTCGCCGCCACCGCAAAGAATGTGCATGAGCTGGGGCCAGGAGCGACACCCATTTCGCTCAGTATTAATGGCCGCCAGCACACTGTACAGCTCGAGCCGAACACTACGCTGGCCGATGCGTTGCGCGATCATCTCGGCCTGACAGGCACGAAGGTGGTCTGTGATCGGGGCGCCTGCTCCGCATGCACGGTGCTACTGGATAAAAGACCCGTAAACAGCTGTATGACTCTGGCCGTTGACGCCAGGGGGCAAGAAATCACTACCATCGAAGGTCTCGCTCAAAACGACATTCTTCATCCGCTTCAGACAGCTTTCATAAAGCATGACGCGATGCAATGCGGTTTCTGTACGCCGGGTATGGTCATGAGCTGCGCGGCGCTATTAGAGCGCAAGACAAAACCCTCGCTTCAGGATGTACGGCAAGCGGTCTCGGGCAACTTATGCCGCTGCGGTACTTATCCCAAGGTCTTTGAAGCGACGTTAGAAACCGCGGGGGTAATTTCTGGTTCAAAGCCGCCCGTCCACATCTCATAGGGAGCCAAGCAATGACCTATATTCCTATTCCCGAAAGCGCAAACGACGCAGCATCTCGCGCTGCAATGGACAATGCTCCAGATACCGGCAAACACAGCATGATGATGCCGGTGGGAGTGCCCGACTATACGTTGCATCAGGAAGCCCGCGAAGTGCCTCGTACCGAGCCTCCGGTGCTTCCAGTCAACAGTGATCTCCACTACATTGGCAAACCGATCCAGCGATGGGACGGCCATCAGAAGGTAACGGGGCAGGCCCGGTATACGGCGGATACTCAGCTTCCCGGAATGCTATACGCCAGATTTTTGAATGCAGCCGTTCCCCATGCCCGGATCGTCTCCATCGATATTTCAGCTGCGGAGAGTTATCCCGGTGTGAGATCCATCCACGTCATCGAGCGTGAGTTGAGCAATGCAGTGCTGCGTAACCCGGCGCTGGAATCACAGTCGAAGTATCCAACAGTGCGTTACGCCGGGCAGCCGCTCGCAGCGGTCTCTGCCACTACGCCGAACATCGCCGAGGAGGCGGTGAAGCGGATCAAGGTGCAGTACGACACCATGCCATTTGTAGTCGATGCAGAGGTGGCTCGAAAGCCAGACGCGCCGAAGGTCTTTCCCGGTCCCGCAGATCAAGCAGGATCCGCGGGAGGAGGAGGAGGCGCGCACAATGTTCCGCAAACCGGCAACATCCATGGACCTTCCATACACAAGAAGGGAGATTTGGAGCAGGGCTTCAAAGACGCCGATGTGATCGTCGAAGGCCGCTACATCACCCAGGTCCAGACACATTCCGCGTTGGAAACGCATGGAGTTGTGGCCGACTGGAAACCGGGCATGCTGACCGTCTGGGCTTCCACGCAGGGGGTAGCAAGTGTACGCGAGGAACTGGCTTCATTCTTTCATCTGCCCAAGTCTCAGGTTCGAGTCATTACCGAGTTTATGGGAGGCGGCTTTGGAGCCAAGTTCGGCGCCGGGAACCCAGGAGTTATGGCAGCACGGCTCTCCCAGAAAGCAGGAGCGCCGGTTCGTCTGATGCTCGACCGCAAGGAAGAACATCTGTCGGTAGGCAACCGGCCGGATTCCGATCAGACGCTGCGCATCGGTGCAAAGAAGGATGGCACACTCACGGCTGTTCAACTTATCAGCTATGGAACGGCCGGCTGTGGTACAGGTGCCGGTTGTTCCGGGCCTGCATCGACAATGTACAAGTACGACGCACTGCATGCCGAGGAAAACGATGTTTTCATCAATGCAGGTCCCGCTTCGGCCTTCCGTGCCCCCGGATACCCGCAGGGAGCTTTTGCCCTCGAACAGGGGATCGACGAGTTGGCGGAGAAGTTGAATATAGATCCTTTGGATCTGCGGGATCGCATTGATGAAAATTCTGTGCGTCGCGTTGAACGTCAGATTACCCGTGAAAGTGCCCTCTGGAAATCGCGCAATCCGGTTCCAGGTGCCGACCGGGGTCCGATCAAACGCGGAGTTGGTTTTGCTCAATCTGTGTGGCATCGCGGCATCTCGATGCAAAGCTCCGCCGAGGTCCGAGTCCACCGTGACGGCTCCGTTGAGATACTTTCGGCGGTCCAGGATCTGGGAACCGGCATCAAGACTGTGCTGGCCCAGGTTGTTGCGGAAGATTTCGGGCTTCCGCCTGCACAAATCGGCGTGAAGATTGGCGACAGCAACTATCCCGTCGGGCCGAATTCCGGGGGCAGCGTGACGACGGCGTCGCTCACACCTGCAGCGCGGGACGCTTCTTGGCAGGCGAAGCAGAAGTTCCTGGCGAACATCGCGCCTGCGTATGAAACCACCGCGGACGATCTGGAACTGGTAAGCGGAGAGGTTCGCAGCAAGTCCGGCAAAATGCGTCCCGTTCCGCTCCGCCGGGCCGCAATGAAAATGTCCACCGACGAAATTTCCGCCCGTGCCGAACGAATCCCGGACTATGACAAATCGAAATATGAAACCTATGGCGGTGTCGACGTCGCCGAGGTCGAAGTGGATACCGAAACTGGACGCGTCCATGTTCGTCGCGTCTATGCGGTCCACGATTGCGGGCGCCCTATCAATCCTGCGCAGGTGATCAGTCAGATTAACGGGGGAACCATTCAAGGAATCTCCTATGCCTTGTTCGAGCACAGGTTGCTGGACTCCAATACCGGCCACATGGTCAACGCCAATCTCGAACAATATAAGATCGCCGGTTCGCGTGAGATCCCGGAGATCGAGGTTCATTTGGTTGAGTCTTATATTGGGCAGAGTTCGACCGATGCATCGGGGATCGGAGAGGCTGCGGGGATCGTCGCGATCGCTGCGGCTGTCGCCAATGCTTTCTATAACGCCACTGGATTTCGGATTCGGCGAACACCCATGACGCCAGTAGAAGTACTGACGGCACTGGGCAAGCTTTCGCCAAGGAGTGTCACGGTATGAATCGCTTCGTCTTCGTCGATTGCACGACCGTCGATGCTGCTCTGTCGCAGTTAAAAGGGCAGGCTGTGGTGAAGGCGGGAGGTATCGACCTTCTCGATCGCATGAAGAACGGCATTGAAGAACCACCAAAGCTGGTCAACATCCACAACGTCCCTTCGCTGCGAGGCATTCATGAGACCGGGGAGGGAGTAACGCTCGGTCCTCTGGTGACGCTTGCCGAGATCGGTGAGCATCCCTTGCTCCGATCCAAGTACACCATTTTGGCAGATGCGGCCGGGCATGCGGCAACACCGCAGATTCGCAACGTCGCCACGCTGGGCGGCAATGTGCTGCAGCGTCCGCGATGCTGGTATTTCCGCTCCTCGGACTTTCACTGCCTCAAGAAAGGTGGCGACAAGTGCTTCGCCATCGATGGGCTGAACCAGTATCACGCGATCTTCGACAACAAAGTGTGTCCGGTCGTGGCTCCTTCGTCCACGGCGGTGGCCTTGTATGCGCTCAACGCGAGCGTGGAGTTGCGTTCACCGAAAGGCAAACGAATCGTCCCGGTCCGTGAACTGTATGTCAAGCCAGATCCTGATCCCCGCAGGGAGACCGTTGTAGCCAGCGATGAGCTGCTGACCGCGGTTTTCATTCCCAAGCCCGCCGTCGGCACCCGTTCCGCTTATCAAAAATATGGCGAGAAGGAGAGCTTCGATTGGCCGATTGCCGATGCGGGTGTTCTGCTGGAGATGGACGGAAGCATCTGTAGACGCGCCACGATCGTTCTTGGGGCGGCATCGCCAAACCCACGCAGGGCTCTGGAAGCCGAATCGCTGCTGGTCGGCAAGCCCGTTACCGAAGAGACGGCTCGCGCCGCCGGCGTGGCGGCCGTCGCCGGAGCTACCCCGCTGTCTATGAATCACTACAAGCTACAACTGTTTCCTGTAGCAATCTACCGTACTGTCCTGCTGGTCGCTGGCAAGATGGATCGCGATCCCAGCGCGGTAGGTTGAGGGAGGTTCGATTATGAGTGCCACTGAGACCGAAATGAAACCATGCCAATGTCTGCGCACCAAAAACCTGCACGGTACCTCCGCAGAGAATTACGCGAGCTGGCATCCCAGCGTTGCGGCTTCTTCTACCTTCTGGTGCATCCAGACGATGTCCTTTGCCGGTCCGGACGACTCCTACGTCCATCCGGCCCGCTGTCTGTCAGGGCGCTCCTGCTATAAGGCGCGGGAAGAGTAAATCGCGTTTCCGGTCGGCCCGGTGAAGAGTTTCGCTAAGGCTCCAGGGAACGTAATTCTAGAGAAAATTGCGAGAGACAGCAGGACCTCGCGGCTGTGGAAAACCACGAGGTTCCTTTGTTTTATTCAGCACAACAATTCATTAAGCCCGTTTTTATTTCTGCGCGTGCCAGAAATCCGCGCCGCGATTTGTGTAGTCGATACGAACTGTATCGATGGAATACGGACCTACGGGAACCGTGACTTTGTTACCGGAGACGGGCATCTGTGGGCCTTGGGTGTGTTCCATCAGATTGGCCGCCGTCGCTGCCGACGCGCCGTCCGGAACGGTGATTTCCGCAGTGGTTTTTCTGCCCGCCCATTCATAAAAGCGAAGAATAATGCTGTTGCCGTCTTCACTTTTCTTCATCGCGGTCAGCACCAGATTTTCCGGCTTTACGGCGACGAAGGAATGCGTCTGTGGCAGCTCACCAACATGTGCTTCCACTTGTACTGCGTGTAATTCATCGTTAAATGCCAGGCCGTGCAGAACTGTGTCCGCCTGCTTCCATGTGCCTGCGTGTGGGTAGAGCGAGTAGCGGAAGTGCTGGCGTCCGCGATCCGCATTCGGGTCAGGGTATATTGGGGAACGCAGCAGCGAAAGCCGCAGGACATTCCCCTTTACATCGTAGCCATACTTTGAGTCGTTGATGAGACTGAAGCCATGCCGGCCGTCGCCGAGGTCGGCCCAGCGCTGCGCCGGAACTTCAAACTTCGCGTCTTCGACGGAGTTGTTGCGCGTCGTAGGCCGCTCGATGGTTCCGTAGGGAATCTCAAACGTGGCCTTGGGGCCGCTGGCGGCCAATGGAAATGCGGCTTTCAGCAGGATGTGCGTTTCATGCCAGTCCACGTCGTTAACCACATCGACGCGGCTCATTCCGGCGTAGAGAATGATGTTCTGCACAAATATCGACTTGTCCCAGTGGCGGGTGATGCGGACCACGCTGCGCACAGGTCCATGTTCGACCAGTTGCACGCTGTCGGCCATGGTCAAATCGGTGCCGTGTTGCGCGAAGTTTGGATTGATGTTCCAGGCGTCGTATTCCTTCGGCGTATCGACAAATGCCTGCAGTAGATTGCCGCATTGCCCGGTGGCAATACTTTCAAAGAGGGTCTGTTTGTCGTAAAGACTATCAATGCAGCCATTCTTCGGATCGACCACGACGCGCAGCAGAGAGTTTTCCATTGTGGTGCCATCGGTCTTCAAGTCGCTTGCAGCCTTGCGTGAGCCGGATACAGCATGCAATACCGTGTAGCCGATGGAGGGAACATTTTCCGGTTCCAGCAGCAGGTGATAGCTGTGGGCGGCGCTGTCCTGCGAAAGAATTTGCATCGGCACCGGCTTGCCTTCGGCGTCCAGCATAGAAATTCCATTCGGCTCCGCCTGCGGCATCTGCACGTTCACTTTAACGACATCCTTGCGATTCCAACTAAGCGGATTCCAAAGAATGACAGGGACACCGGGATGCGTGTTGGTTGCGATGTGGCTGTCGATGTCAGTCAGCGCATTGTGGGTGGCATCGTTCGCAGTCCAGTGCACCACGTCGAATTGTTTTTGTGCATCTTTATAGATCACGCCAATGCCGGAGCCCGCGGCCAGGTCATGAAAGCCATTGAACAGCTGCAGCTTCCATGCCGCTGTCAACTGTGGGGCCGGATAATTCAAGCCGCCCAGCCATGCCAGCGAGGAATATTTTTCCGCGTTCAGCAGCCATTGGGAGCCGTGGCGCAGGTTCCACTTCTGCTTCGCCTGGCTGGTGTACGTGCCGCGATGAAATTCGAGATAGAGTTCGTCGTTCCAGACCGGCACGCTGATCTTGCCGGTTTGCTGCGGAGCCAACTGCGTCTTTTTATCTGCGAGCGTTTCGTAATTCCACACGGAACCATCGCCGTTGCCGACCCGTTTCGCCATCGCGTCAAAGAATGTTTGCGACACGCCAAATTCCAGATGAGGATAAACCTTGTTCGGTTCCATCCAGCGCAGTCCGCTGTCGAGCATGTCGCGCGTGGGTCCGCCGCCGTGGTCGCCGATGCCATAGAGATGCAGCATTTCATTCTGGCCGGGGTTCAACTGGATAGCCGAAGCCAGGTCGCCCGCCATCCGCACGGGTTCTATTTGATTGACGTAGTCGTGCGGAAAATATGTGAGCACGCGGCTGCCGTCCGGGGACTGCCACCAGAAGAGCTTCAGCGGAAGCTTGTTGGTATCGTTCCACGTCATCTTCTGCGTAACGAAATAATCGATGCCGGATTTCTTGTAGATTTGCGGCAACTGCCAGTTGTAGCCGAACGAGTCCGGATTCCAGCCGACGCGGACATCGACTCCAAAGTTTTTCTCAAAATAACGTTTCGCAACCAGGATCTGCCGCACTGTGGATTCGCCATCGGGCAGGTTCAGATCGGGTTCAACCCACATGCCGCCGACAATTTCCCAGCGGCCCTCTTTCACGCGCTGCTGAATCTCCTGAAACATCGGAGGATACTTGTCCTGCATCCACTCGTAATACTGCGCGGCGGACTGAGAGTAGGTGTAGCCGGGATATTCATTCATCAATTGCAGCGCGGTCGAGAAAGTGCGTTTGACGACGTCGACGGTTTCTGTCCAGGGCCACAACCATGCCGCATCAATATGGGCATTGCCCGCCATGTGTACGGTGTATCGCTGCAGAGTGGGGCGAAGAGGTTCGAGCTTCGATTGCGCCTGTTCGAGAGATGTATCGAAGGCGTGTTGATCTCCCTTGTCGAGTGCCGCGAGGTTGACCGAGGTGGCGGCGGTGTCCAGAAGTTTCTCCTGCGATGCCAGCGTAGCGGCGTCTTGCGGGATGGCAGGCAGCAGGTCCGCCGCGGAGACCAGTTCTTTGCGCAGATCTTCCGGATTGGGACGATTGCCGGGGAAGACCACATTGAGGCTGACCCCTCGAATATGTTTCTCCTTCTGCGTGCCCAGCATCTTCACCGCGACCAGAACTTTTTCACCGGGCCTGGCATCGTTGAAGAGCAACTGCTTTTCAAGGTCGTCTCCCATGGCGACACGCCTGCCGTTGTAGTACAGGATTACGGGAATTGGACCGTTGGCGTACCCGGAAATCTGGAACCAGACCTGTGCGCCGCTCAGATCGTAGCCATTCAAGGTTTTGGGCAGCTCGATCCAGCGGCGAAACCAGATCGCATCGCGCGGTGCCGAAAACGGCATTTGCACGGTCTGCCAGCTACTAGTGTCGAGATCGGGCTGCTCACCATGCGCAATGTCGCCCAGGTGATATTGCCAGCCGTTCGCGGGCAGCGATTCGAAGGTATCCAAACGGTCGATGACCGCTTTTGCCTGGGGCGAAAACGCATATGATTTTGGCGACGTTGTTTGTGCCGACAGCAAACATCCGGAGCTGAGGAGAGCGATACCAAAAAGCAGGGAAGAGGCAAGCGGGGAAAGGCCGACAGTACGCTTCAAAAGAGGCTCCATGGTGGAAAGTTTTCGCCGTCTCAAAAATACACCAAACGTGCGTGGCTATGTTGACATCCTTGCACATCGAACAATTTGTCATCCTGAGCCGTAGGCCGAAGGACCTTGCGGTTAGCCGGAAAACCGCGAGATACCTCGCTCCACTTCTAAAGCGTATTTACAGCTTCCGTAGTTTAAAAATAAGTCCGTCATTCTGAGCACAGCGAAGAATCCAGAGGGTGATGGCAGCAGCTAATTTACCGGTATTGTCTGGATTCTTCACTCCGCTATGCTTTGTTCAGAATGACTCCGTTCAACTACAGAAACTTGCAATCTCGCTTTAAGAAGGGAATCATAGTCCACTACGAACAGAATCATGCGCTTCAGGCGTTCAGCGTGGCTGTGGTTCTGGATGCAATCTCGCTATCCGTGGCGGGCTGCTTCGGAATGAGACAGAAATCGGCGGTCAGCAGGACCAACAGAATCCAGAAAACGTCCGCTCCCAGCAGATGCGCCACTTGCAGCCAGGTTGGAGCGAGAAGCAGGACATCCAAAACGCCCAGCAGATATTGTGCGAGCAGAGCGCACAATACGGCTACGGCGAGAGGGCGCGTTGGTGAGGATGCCGTTCGCAGAAACGATTGCACTAGAAGCCACGCGACGAAAGCTCCCGCGATGAACGCGCTTGCCGGATGAATCCAACGCAGGCGCAACAGCAGGGAAGCCGTTGGCGAAAAGTCCTGGTGGAAAGCTCCGGCGAGTGTGGTCGAGGGGAACAGCGTATCGCCCAGTGCTGCCAGTGAACCCGAGACTCCGACGGCCAGAGTGGCCAAAATTCCTAACGTGGGAAAAAGCAGCATCCCGCGTCGCCGTCCTGTGGCGGCGCGGCTTCGAGGATGCGAAAGGAACTCGGCTGTCAACGCCAGCGCTGCTAGCAGAAGCAATGTGTTTGCGAAATGGAAAGAAAGATAAACACCGCGCGCCGCGGATTCATTGTGCGCGACCAGACGCAGTAAAACCAACAGCGCCCCGAGCAAAGCCTCGTTCAACACGAGGACCATGGCAGCTCCGCTCGTCCAGCGCGCCAGCTGCCCGCGCAGGGTCGCCCGCCAGGTCCAGATCAACAGCACGAAGATCAGCGCTAAAGATCCTCCGCTCATCATGCGATGCGTGAATTCAACAAAGGTGTGGAAACGGGCTAGCTGCGGAAGCACCATGCCGTTACATAGCGGCCAGTGGTCACCGCAACCGCCGCCGGATCCTGTAGCGCGAACGATCGATCCCCAGAGGACGACCAGCACGTTGTAGGCAAGCACAAACCAGGCAAACCTTCGCAGAGCCGGTGAAACGCGCGTCTCCGCTCGATTGGCGGTGGCGCTTCTGGGATGGGTCGCGGCGGAAAGGGCAGTGCGGATCATCATGTCACTCTAATTCGTATTGTAGGCCACGAATTGTGAGTACCGGATAGAGGTGAGAAGTCCCGGACCCGTAGCAAACTGACCCGGTTAAGAGCTTGTTTATATGGTTTCAGCGACTATCCAGAGCGTCATAGTGCGACCGAGTAAGTGGCCGGTCGGTCAACAGTTCTTTATCAGAAAGCTGCTGCACCAGGTAGGCGCGCTTACCAAGTATCGCTTCGACATGTCCGCGATACTGCGGTGGAACAAAGAGGAATGTGCGCGGACCATGGTTCCACATGGCCAGCAATTGCGCATCATCTAAAAAAATGTGCGGAGCGTCTGGATAATACGATCCCCACTCCATGGAACTGGTGCGGCCATCGACCAGGTACGCATGACGTTGCGTGTAGAAGATGATCGATGAGCCGTAGGACTGGTCACCGTAGAGGATGAGTATGTCGTTCGGCGCCGCGATCCGATTGATGGTGTTCGCCATGGCGCGGGAAGACATCATCGGCTGGAAGCGGACATAGGCGATGTGCGCGGCAACCAGAAACATGGCGGCAGTGATGGCGGTGGTGAATGTGGCGCGCAAGTGCTGCCTGCGCACGCGCATCCACCATGCCAGGCTGGGACCAATGAGAAATGTAGCGGCCGCGAGAATGGCCGGCAGGCGCAATGCGGCGAACGATGGCCCGGTGAGATCGAAGAAGTGAGACATCGAGAGCGAATAGCCGCCCACGTCGCGATGCGCCAGTAGCGCGCCGATGTCCGCGACATAGGGCAAATGGCGCGAAGCCCATAGTCCACGAGCCAGCAACGCGGCGGCACCCAGGCCGACGACGGCGAAGATTCCATGCGCAACTTCCAGCCAGCGCATATCGATCTTTTGTTGCTTCGCGGATTCCGTGCCGACGTTCGTCTCCAGCTTCGCCAACGCCATGGTGGTTAATAGCAGCAGTGGGAAATAGGCGGGGTAGGTGTAGTATTCCTGGTTGGTTGAAAGCGAAAAGAACAGCAGGATGAAGGCCGCGTACAACGCCAGCAGCAGCGTGCTCTTTTGCGCAAAGTCCAGATGCTGGCGGCGCTTCCATCCCCGATACTCGCCGGATACACGACGCTTGCGCCAGGAGGCATAGAGCGTAGCCGGCCAGTAAATGCTCCACGGAAACAGCCAGACCAGATGCAGGCCCCAAAATAAATAGCCGGGCAGTTTGTTGTAGTCGTGCGGATAACGCTTGCCGAGAAAGCGCAGGACGTGTTCATTGATGAAGTAGAAATAAAAAAATCCGTGAACATTGCCGGGCGATGGGATGTTGCCGACTGGATGGCCCTGGTCCGGGTTGTGAAGTCCGGCAAGGATGTGCCACGGCGCGCCGATCAGCAGGAACAGCAGCGTTCCGGTCAGCAGATGAAACTCCCGCCAGCGCCGCCACTGGCCTGTCACCCATAAATACGGAATGACCCCGCCGAGGAAGAACACGGGCGCAATCAATCCCTTGGTCAGCATGGCTAGAGCGAGCAAAGCGTACGTGGCGTAAATTCGCGCGGGTTGACGATCCTCGAGACCTGTCAGAAACAGATACAGCGCCAGGGCGATCAGCAGGGTGAGAATTGATTCGGGGATGAACCAGCGGGTAAATAAAAAAGGACCGATAGAAGTGAGAAAAGCGAGCGCGGCATAGAATGCTGCCCGCTCGGTGTAGGCGCGGCGTCCCCACAGCAGACCAAGGATGGCGCAGCCCAATACTGCCAGCGCTTCCGGAAGATGCGTAGCAAATGCATTGAATCCGAATGTCCGATAGTCGATCGCGGCCAGCCAATAGGGCAGCGGAGGCTTTTCCAGGTAACGGATGCCGTTCACCATCAGCGTGACCCAGTGGCCGGTAAGCGCCATGTGCTGCGCGGCCTGGGCATGGGTGGCGTCGGCGTCATCGATCAGGGAAGGCGTGAACAGGGCAGCGAAGTAGACGGCGATGAAGACGGTGAAAATCAGCACCCACTCCGCGCGGCGCGAGAGCGGGAAGCTGCTGGGGATGTTTCTGGATACGCCCGATGCATCGATGCTGGAAACTGCGTGATTGGCGGAAGAATTTACAGGTCTCATGCGCATAGGCAAACAAAGTTAGGATAGCAGCCCATTCTTCATCCGCCTGGCTGCGAAGTTCGTGTTAGTTTGCAATCGTGGGCACAGTGCGAGCGAAAGAGATGACGACGTACGCGGCAGTCGATATCGGATCGAATTCCGTCCGGTTGAAGATTGCCGAGGCGCGCAATCACCGGCTGAAGACGCTGCATGAAGATCGCGAGATCACGCGGCTGGGCGAAAGCGTGTTTGAGAGCGGAGTGGTGTCGCCGGAGTCGATGGCGAATACGATTCGCGCGCTGCGGCGGTTCCATCGCGCGGTGCAGGCGCACGCCGTGGACCGGCTGCGTGTAGTTGCAACCAGCGCGCTGCGGGATGCGAGGAACCAGCAGGCGTTTCTTGCCTGGGTGCATTCGGCAACAGGATGGAAGGTCGAAATTATATCGGGCCTTGAAGAAGGCCGGCTGATCCACCTGGGGGTGGTGTCGAACGAACCTGCGGCGCGGGGTCGCTGCATTCTGATCGATCTTGGAGGGGGCAGTTGTGAGGTCACGCTCTCAGAGCATTCCGCGATTCGGAAGATGGTCAGCCTGCCGCTAGGCGCAGTGCGATTGACCCGGGAATTTCTTCGGCACGATCCGGCGAAACCGGAAGAAGTCATGCGCATGCAGGACTGGATACGCCGTGAACTACGCCGCGCCGAACAGCAGCTTGGCGGCGAGCGGGTCGGGACGGTATTCGCCACATCCGGTACGGCGGCGGCCCTGGCCGTGGCGACACTGCCGCAACGGAAGGCCAGTTCGAAGGCCGGGTTGAAAGGTATTCCGCAGGACCACAAGGCGGGAGTCCGCGCGTGGGGACGGAGCTCGACGGAAGCGGTTTCAAAACTGGCGGAAAAATTAAAGCGGATGTCCCTGGCGCAGCGGAACACAGTGCCGGGTATCGGGCCGAAGCGCTCGGAGATCATCGTCGCCGGCGCCCATGTGTACGCCGCTCTGCTGGAGAGGCTTCACCTACCAGGTTTCCGATATTCTCCAATGGGACTGCGTGACGGCATTCTGGCGCTGATGCTGGCTGAAGGCGACACGCACACCTCCGCGCACCAGCAGTTTGAGCAGGAACGCTGGACCAGCGTGCTGGAGTTATGCCGCCACTATGGAGTCGATCCGAAGCGGCAAAAGCCTGTGGTCGAGCACGTGAGGCAATTGTTCGAAGATTTGAAAAACGTACATCAGCTGCCGCCGGAATATAAGTTGTGGCTGGAAGCGGCGGCAATGATGCATTCGGTTGGCAAGTTTATGAATTACCAGGGTCATCATCGCCACACGCAGTACATCATCGCCAACTCGGAACTGTATGGCTTTACGCCGGAACAACGGCTGATTGTCTCTGCGATTGCCCGCTACCTGGGAAAATCGCGGCCATCGACCACGGACCGAATCCTTCGCCTGATACCGGTGGAGCAGCACGCATTTGTGCGCGGCGCCGCAATTTTACTCAGGATTGCGGTCGCTCTGCATCAGGATCAATCCAACTTGTCATTGAATTTTCGCATCCGGGTGACCGCAAAGCGAGTGACCTTCGAACTGCTGCCGGGTAGGCGGCGGGCAGACCTGGTGTTGTGGTCTCTGCGAAAAGAAGCGAGCTACTTTCGGGAAGTCTTTGCGCGAGATTTTTTTGTCGTGTTGGAGTGAACGGCCCGCAGCACGCGAGGGTCGACCAGCCATTGCAGCGTGGCCGGGCCGCGCTCCAGATCGAGTGCGGCGATTGCACCCTTGCGCAAGCGTAGCGCCGAGTTCGTTCCCGTGGGGTAGAGCAGACGATTCAGGAACTCCGGAAGATTGGGGCTGTGCCCAACCAGCAGGACCTCTTCACATCCAACAACCTCGTCGAGCAGGCGCTGAAAATCGCTCCACGTACCGGCGGGAGCGAGTGCCTCAGATAGTTGGATCTTCTTTTCAAAGCCGGCTTCCGTTCCCACCAGCGTGGCGGTTTGCAGCGCACGTTTCAGCGGGCTTGAAAGCACCCGGTCGAATTGCAGCTTGAGGGAACTGAGCACCCCTCCAAGCAGAATGCATTGTTGCTTACCTTCTTTATCGAGCGGGCGCTTGTGGTCAGCAATAGGGTTCGATTTCCGCTGACCGGCACTCCCATGCCGCAATAGATACAAATTCATAATCCATCCTGAGTGCTTACGAAATTCCAGCCGGAGACGATTTCGTGACTAGCTGGGCCGGAAGCCTCAGGATAAATCAGGAAGGTGGCAATGCAACAATCGCGAATGTTCCACGTGGAACATAAAAGCACGTGAAGGGCCAATGGCTATGCACGTGCGCACGCGAAGGGCCAAATGGATCTGGCCTATTTGAATTCGCGAGTCCCACCCTAGACCGGTTCTCCTGATGCTATAGATTCTGAAGATCGCTTCAGTGCAGCCTTTCTTTGAGGAAAGGCTGCGCGTAAACCCTCTCCCGATATACACCTTCAGGAGAACCGGTCTAGCCGCAACGACTCGGCTAGGATGGGGCACTCAGCGTTTTCGATTAAACGCGAGGTCCTTCGCCCGCGGCCCAGGAGGACAAGTTATTCGTTAGCGATCCTGCCGCTGCCATCGTTCCGTCACCAGCAGGCCTCCCAGGAGCGGGACCTGTTCCTGGCGGCGAAGGCCATGAAGAGCCACGATCCGGCCATAGTCTGGAATTTTTTGCACGCGTAAATGCGTCATCTTATCGAAAGCAAAATATAGGAAGCGGACAATCAGGCGGGCAGCGGCGCGGTGCAGGCCTTTTGCCGGAATGGCGAATTCCGAGATGAGCCAGGTTGCATTCGGCGTCAGATGCGGGATAATCCGCGCAACCACGCCGGCGGCTTCGTCGTCCGACAGGCAATCGAGAAAAAAGTGCGAGACCACCAGATCGTATCCGCTGCGGTCAGGAGTGAAGTCGCGAAGATCTGCATGGAATGTCCGCAGTCGCATTTCTGCATTGGGAGAGCTGTGGCGGGCTCGATGCTGAAGTTCCGCCAACATGGCCGCGCTGGAATCGATGGCATCGATTTCGACATCGCGGTTCGCCGCCAGCAGCCGGGCAGTGAACCGGCCATCTCCATCGCCGAGCACGAGGGCGTGACGCGCGTTTGCGCAACTGGGGAGAAAATGGAACCGGCAGCGTTCCAGCATCGGCCCGAAGCTGAAATATTCCAACCAGCGATAGACCCGCGCCAGTGAATCGAAATCTGGAGTGTCTCGACGCGGCGAGGCAATGTCGAGGCAAGCAGTTTCCCGCGAGCCGGCATCGGCAATTTTCAAGGTTGCCATCTAACGCACGCGAAGGAGAAATAGCAGAGGAGTCAGCAGCGCGGCGTCGGCGGCGATGCGCAGGGTGAGCGCGCTGAACCGATGGCTGTATCGAATCAGCCCGAGGAACAGGGCTGCGCTGAATGCGACAGACGCAAATAGGGGTGAGAGGTGGCTCCTCGCAGTGATGGCGGCGAGGGTCAGGCTTATTGCGCCAACGCCAATTGCAAAGACAGCTAAATGTCTACCGAGAAAAACTGTGAGACCGCGTGGACCAGTTGTCGATCCCGATTGCCGATGACTGGCAAGAATAGCGTGGATGACCTCGCGATTGGCCTCGGCATCTTCCCAGACCTGGATGGCCACGCAGTTTAGCCAGCACACTGCTCCGAAAGTGAAAATCGCGGCGATCAGAAGACTGCGATCCATCGGGAGACTGCGTTCCGCCGTCACCCGCGCCCAGACGGGTACAGCCGTTGCGACTGCGAACAAAAATCCGACGGCCAGCTCCTTGGGAAAACAGTAGGGAAATAGACGTGCCCCGCCTTTTTTGAAAGAGCGGCCGTGAATCAGGAGAAAATACCCGAGACCGATCAAGCACAACATGATGTCGTCGGTTCGAACCGGCGGTTGCGCCTGAAAGAAGATCAAATAGGCCAGTGGAATTGCCGCGACGAACCATGCAATCAGGAACTGCCTGCGATGTCGCAGGTAAAACCAGTGGCGGTCGCGCATCGCGGCCGTTTCCGTCGAGCGCCAGCCATCCAGCAAACGGTCTGCAACGTAGACGCACCAGGTCCCCAATGCCAGTGTGGGCAGTGTTACCCAGGAGAAGTTCAGCCCAAAAACAGTGCCGAAAAACCAACACCAGACCACGGCGACTGTGGGGGCGTCCAGACTAAAAAAATGCCACCACACCCACAGCGGCCGGATCTCCTTGCGACGAGTGGCACAGTCTGGACTGGAGTCTGTAACGGTCGAAACGCTTCTGGAGAGGCTGGTGGGCACGCTGAGGCTTTCTTTCGGCTACCAGATAATGTTAGAGCGGTTCTCCAGCCGGTGTATAGCGATGGCGGAAGAAGATCACTCCCGCATCTAGGAAACGAGACGTGGGGCACCCATGCCTGCATCCTCTATAGAGGGATGCGATTCGTTTTCTGTTGTCTTTGCTGATGGCCGATTCGGTTTTTTCTTCTGTGTCTTCCTGGAGGATCCTTTGCCGCTCGAAACTTTATGGACGGTTGAAATTTTCGCCGGAGTGGCGGGGGCTGATAGTGTTTCCGGAACCGGGGTGGGAATATCGTCCACAGTGACTTTCCCTTCCGCCAGTTGCATTAAAAACTTCTGCGCATGGAAAAGGGCGGGCCGTTTTCCGGCACGGTCATGGCCGCCGGCGTGGACGTACGCTCCTGAAGGAAGAAGGAAACGCGATTCGGCTGTGTCGGCCAGGTATGCCGCCAGAATTTCATGACGAATGCGGTGCCGTAGCTGCGGATCTAATATGGGAAAGACAACTTCGCATCGCTCGAATAGATTTCGCGGCATCCAGTCGGCGCTGCCGCAGTAGATTTCTTCCTCGCCGCCATTTTCGAAGTAGAAGATGCGGCTGTGTTCCAGGAACCGGCCGACAATCGAGCGCACGCGAATGTTCTCACTGAGACCCTTTACACCGGGACGCAAGGCGCAGATGCCGCGGACGATCAGATCGATCGGCACGCCTGCCTGCGAAGCGGTATACAAGGCGTCGATGACGCTTTGGTCCAGCAGGGAATTCATCTTGGCGATGATGCGCGCCGGACGGCCCTGAGCGGCGTGTTGCGCTTCGCGGTGGATCCTTTGCGCGAAGCCTTCCGCGAGGTTCAATGGCGCTAACAGCAGCGGCAGGTAGTCATCCGACTGCGCATGGGCCGTCAAATAATTGAAAACATTGTGTACGGCGGAGGTGATGGTTGGATTCGCCGTCAGCAGGCTGATGTCGGTATAGAAGAGCGCGGTTTCCGCGTTGTAATTGCCCGTCCCCAGATGCGCGTATTGCCGCACCTGTCCATCTTCCGGATCGCGGCGCACCAGCAGGGCAAGCTTGCAGTGTGTCTTCAAGCCGACGATGCCGTAGAAAACCTGCACGCCGGCATCTTCGAGGTCGCGCGCCCAGCGGATGTTTGAGGCTTCATCGAAGCGCGCCATCAACTCGACGACGACCGTGACTTCTTTACTCTGCGCGGCTTCACGCAGGGCCTGAAAAATAGGGGAATTGGCGCTGGTTCGATACAGCGTCTGCTTGATTGAAAGCACTGCAGGATCTTCCGCAGCAGCGCGGATATATTCGACGACGCTGTTGTAGGAATCGAAGGGATGGTGGAGCAGGATGTCCCGCCGCCGAATCTCATCGAAAAGATTATTGGACTCGCGATGCAGCCGTAGCCCCCGCGCGGCAAATGCAGGATATTTCAGTTCCGGCCTGTCCGTTTTTGTATACAGGTTCATTAAGCGGGAGAGGTTGACCGGGCCAGCGGTCTGGAAAACCTGGAAGCTGTCCAATTCGAAATTCGCCCGCAATTCTTCAATGATTTCCGGAGCGGCATCGCTTTCGATTTCCAGCCGGACCGCGTCGCCTTTGCGGCGGTTGTGCAGTTCCGAACGCACGCTTTCAAGCAGGCTGCGCGCTTCTTCTTCCTGCAGGTAAAGATTGCTGTTTCGAGTGACGCGAAAGGCGGCTCGCGAGAGAAATTCATACCCCCGGTACATGGCCGCAGCCTGAGACTCGATCAGATCGTGCAGGAAAATGTAATCCAGATGCCCATTGGAGGAGGGTAGGGCGATCAGCCGGGGCAACGCGCGCGGGACTGTCACTACGCCCAGCACCGGGCTGGAGGCTGATTTGCGCTTCCGGTTCAGCAACAACGCGAGGCACAGCGCTTTGTTCAACACGCGCGGAAAGGGATGCGCCGGATCGATCATGATCGGCGTCAGCAGCGGATCGACTTCGCTTTGGTAAAAGCGAATCGCGTACTCGCGCTGTTCGTCTTCCAGGTCATCCCAGCCCAGCATGCGAATGCCGGCTTGTGCGAGAGCGGGCAGAAGCTGCTGATTCCAGCACGCATACTGGTCCGACACAAAGGCATGGGTTTTTGCGGCGAGCGAGTCCAGAGTCTGCTGCGGAGTCATCAGATCCGGTCCCGGCTCGTTGTAACCGTCCTCAATTCGTTGCAGGATGCCGGCCACGCGAATTTCGAAGAACTCATCCAGATTGCTGGCCGTGATGGCGAGAAACTTGACACGTTCGAGCAGAGGATTGGAGTCGTCCTGCGCTTCTTCCAAGACGCGCCAGTTGAAGTCGAGCCAGGATTCATCCCGGCTGAAGTAACGTTTCGTGATCGGGGGAGCTTTCGGAGTTCTAGGCGCCATGCGTACAAACTCGTTTTCCGGGGTCTCAATACCCCGGCTCACTCAGAGGAAACATTTTCAAGTGTCTCAAATCCTTGCGGTCGAAGGTAGCAAATCGAAGGTAGCAGATCACAATGACGGTTGTGTGAAAAGCCATTCCCGAATTGCAATCCGGTATCATAAATGGAGCCGGTATTCTGAAAAGAATTAGAACAAGAAAGAGAAAGCGACAATCAGCAACTTCTCGAGTCAGTCCAGGCACGCGGGAAACATTTTTCAACTCTTTGGTCCGCTTCATCATCTACTCTCTAGTAACTGTTTGCCAACGCGCGGTTTAGTCCCATGATCGATCTGTGAAAGAAAAGGAAATGTTGCTGAAAAAACCTGTGCGCTATGGCCTGCAATTTTCGATGATGCTGGCTGTAGCAATCTATGTTGCCAAACCGATAGCACGGGCGCAGACATCCTCTGACGCCTATCAGGGCAGCGTGGTACAGCAGAAGGCCACTGAGGGCGTATTGCCGCTGACCATCGATGACGCGGTCCGAATGGGATTGAAGAACAATTTAGGTGCGATCCTTGCAGGCACAAGCGTCCAGACAGCGGGCGGCCAGAAGCTGCAGCAGCTACAACCGTTGTTGCCGACTGTAATGGGCAAGGTTCAGGATTCGGTGGCGGAGGTGAATCTCCAGGCAGAAGGTTTGCGGATCCCTGGATTTCCGGCGGTGATTGGCCCATTTGGATATACAGATTTTCGCGCCACCCTCAATCAATCGCTGCTGGATGTGACTTCTCTACAGAATTATCTTGCGGCCCGGCATAACTTCGCCGCCAGCAAGCTTTCAGCCGCCGACTCGCAGGACCTGATCGTCCTGACGGTTGGCAACGCGTATCTACTTTGTCTGGCCGACGGCGCACGCGTTTCCTCGGTGCAGGCGCAGGTTGAGACTTCTCATGTTTCGCTGAATCAAGCGGTGGAGAGCCATCGCAACGGAGTGTCGCCGCGGCTCGATGAATTGCGCGCCCGTGTAGATTACCAGACGCAGCAACAGTCCTTGATTGCCGCCGAGGACCAGTATCAGAAAGATAGAATTGCGCTGGCGCGGGCGATCGGACTGCCGCTTGCGCAGAAATTTGAACTGACGGACAAAGCTCCGTATATGCAGATGGACACTCCCACCATGGATCAGGCGATGGCGCAGGCGCTCAAAAACCGCAACGACCTGAAAGCTGCGCAGCAGCAGGCGGAGGCGGCGGAGCGTTCGCTTTCAGCGGCCCATGCAGAGCGGCTGCCGTCGATTACGACCGAGGTGGACTATGGCTGGATCGGTGTAAATCCAAACAACTCTTATGCGACATTCGACGCAACGGGCAGCGCCAGCGGGCCGATCTTCGAAGAAGGCAAGCTGCGCGGCGATGCCCGGGTCGCCGACGCCCAGCTCCAGCAGGCCCGCGACCGGTTGAACGATCTCGAAGGCCAGGTCCGGGCCGACGTGAAGGACGCGATCCTCGACATTCAGGCTGCGGAGAAGCTGGTCAGCGTTTCGCACAGTAATGTAGAGCTGGCGAACGAAGCGTTGAAGGAAGCGCAGGACCGCTTTCAAGCCGGCGTTTCGGACAATCTGGCAGTGTCCCAGGCGCAGTCTTCGGTTGCCCAGGCGAATGACCAGTATGTCAGCAGCCTTTATCAGTTCAACGTGGCGAAGCTTTCCTTAGCACGCGCAACCGGCGTGGCGCGCGCCCAATACAAGTCATATCTCGGAGGACAGTAATCGTGGCGGAATCCAGACCCGAAGAAACACAACAGCATTCGAACCAGGCCGAGGAAAGGCCGCCGGAACAGGCGCAGCCAGATAAAAAGGGCGGAGACGAACAAAGTCCGGAGGAGACGGAACTGCGTTCCCAGCGTCGACCCTCGCGCAAAAGGTTCTTCATTATTGGAGCGGTTGTTCTGGTGATTCTGGGCGCCGCGCTCTACTGGTGGCACTCCACATATTACGAGAGCACCGACGATGCCCAGATCGACGGCGATCTGGTGCAGATCAGCACGCGCATCAAGGGAAATATCATCAAGGTAAGCGTGGAAGACAACCAGCAAGTGCAAAAAGGCCAGGTCCTGGTGGAGATCGATCCCCGGGACGCAGAAGCCGCGCTCAGCCAGTCAGAGGCAACGCTGGCGACGGCGAAAGCAAATTATGAGGCCGCGTTGGCGAATGTGCCGATCACAACGATGTCCACCGGTGCGACCTTGAGTTCGGCGGGAGCAGATGTGCAGGCGGCGCTGGCCACCATAGAGGAGTCGGAGAAGCAATTGGATTCTGCCCAGGCCCAGGTTTTGGCGGCGGAAGCGGACAACACCAAGGCGCAACTCGATCTGCAGCGTTACACGCCGCTGGTGGAAAGGGATGTCGTCTCACGGCAGCAGTTCGATGCGGTGGTGGCGACGGCTTCCAGTAAAAAGGCGCAACTTACCGGGGCACAGGCCAATCTCTCCGGCGCACGCGATCAGGTGAGGGTCGCAAACGACCGTCTTGCTGCGGCGCGGGCGAACTATAACTCCGCCGGGACCGGCCCGAAACAGGTGGCCGCGCAGCGGGCGAAAGCCGATGCTGCCGCGGCCCAGGTACAGGAGGCGGAGGCCGCGCTTGAAACCGATCGGCTCAACCTGAGCTATACCAAGCTGGTGGCGCCCGATTCAGGCATTGTGAATAAGAAGACCGTGCAGGTGGGGCAGAACGTCAGTCCCGGCCAGACGCTGATGACGCTGATTCCGATTACCGGGGTGTGGATCACGGCGAATTTCAAGGAGACCCAGTTGGACCACATGCGGGTTGGCCAGACGGCCACGGTGAAAGTGGACGCCTACGGCGGCCGCGCATACCAAGTGAAGGTCAGCCAGATTGGCGGCGCGACCGGTTCCGAGTTGAGCTTGTTTCCGCCGGAAAACGCGACCGGCAACTACGTGAAAGTGGTGCAGCGCATTCCAGTCCGTATGGACTTTACCAACCCGCATGAAAATGACGATCACCTGCTTCGGCCCGGCATGTCTGTCACTCCCAAGGTTCGGGTGAAGGACTGAAGCGAATTTCTATAGCGGTTTCCCAACAGAAGTTCTCCTAAGAAATTGTCTAAAAACTCCGGCGGATTCGGAAATTCTCAACCTCAGGGGCGAAAGTCCCACTCATTGTGCGGACTTACGGACGGGCTGAAGCCCGTCCCCTTCGCGCAATCCAGTTTTTGGACAGGTTCTAAGGGATCTCCAGAGTCGCCCGGTCCCGTCGCGACTGAAAGAAACGGCGCAGCAGGCCGCCGCATTCCTCTGCCAGCAGCCCGCTGGTCACCTCTATTTGATGATTCAACCTGGGGTGGTTGAGCACTCCCAGCACGCTGCCGACCGCACCCGCTTTTGGGTCGAACGCGCCAAACACGAGTCGGGCTACGCGGGCGTGGATCATGGCTCCGGCACACATGGCGCAGGGTTCGAGCGTCACGTAAAGCGTGCAACCCTCCAGACGATAATTGCCAAGCGCGCGGCCCGCGTTGCGCATCGCAACTACCTCCGCGTGGGCCGTAGGATCATGATCGCGAATCACGCTGTTTCTTCCCCGAGCGAGAATTCTGCCGCTACGATCCACGACTACGGCGCCTACCGGCACTTCTCCGGCAGCTTGCGCCAGCTCCGCCTCCGTTATGGCGAGGCGCAGCCAGGTCTCATCGATCGATTGTGTTGGTTGGAATTCCACTGCTGACAAGTGTATGCAATCGGCTCGGCGGGTGGGAGGAGGATGTCACGCCTCGCGCGGCTGGGAATCCAGCGCAGCGTGGAACATTTCCTCCTCATAGGCTGAGCGAGCGAACCTGAAAGACTGAAGATCGACCGTTTCAGGGGAATGCGTCGATAGAGCGGTCATGGTCTCATGCCATGCGCGATGGGCCGAGGCTAGTTTCGAGGTTCTAGAATCGGCGACTGGAATACCGGAGCCAATCTCACGTTCCCAATCCGCGTCCCGTGCCAGCAAATACTGAAGGAAGGAGGGACGCTGTTCAAGAATTCTTCCGGTTGCATCCAGCTCGCGCAGCTGGAGAGCGACCGCTCCCAGTACAGATGTGGGCCGGGTCCATGGTGCGGGCTTGTACCGCTTGAGCCACTTCAGCAGGTCTTCCAGGGCCATTGGCCGGGCGATCGAATATCCCTGCGCGAGCCGTACTCCCAGGGCCGCCAATGCGTCGCCGGATGCGCTGGATTCCACCCCCTCGGCAACGAGATCCAGCCCAAGCGCTTGCGCGAGATGCACCAGATTCATGAGAAAACGCAGTTCCTTGGGGTGCTGCTCCAACCCAATCAGAAAGCTGCGGTCGAGTTTGATCGTGTCGACCGGCAATTCCTTCACCCGCAATAAGGAAGAGTAAGCGCTTCCTACGTCGTCGAGCGCAACTCTCGCGCCGCAAGTTTTGAAATGAATGAGTGCCTCCTGGGAGGCAATCAGCGACAGGGTATCGGCGCGTTCCAGCAGCTCCAGAACAAAGCGCCGAGGATCAAGTCCGCTGGTTTCGATATGACGGCGCAGTTCCTGCATTGCCTTTGGATCCGCCAGCGTGGTGGGTTCAAAATTGATTCCCACGTTCAACCGAAATCCGGCTTTATCCAAACGGTGAAGATCCTGAATACTCTGCTTGATCACCTGATCGGTGAGCGCGACCAGATCGGCAGCATTCAGTTGGGGAATAAAGTCGGCCGGCGACAGCAGCAGATTATCGTTATCGGCCAACCGCGCCAGAGCCTCGATACCGGAGACCTGCCCGGTCTGCAAATCGACGACGGGCTGATAATGGATCCGGAGATTCCCGGATCGAAAGAGCGACAGTATGGTTTTCCGGCGAACGAATTTTTGCTCGTCAACCTCGGCCTGAAATGCCATCCACCGCTGAGCAGGCTCTTCGTTGCTTTCCTTCAATGCATAAAGAGCGCGGTCCGCGTGGCGCAGCAGCCGCTCAGGAGCCGAGTCGTCCTGCGGGAACAACGTGACGCCGATACTGCTGTGTACGGTAGCGGCGTGGCCGTTCGAAAGATGAATTGGGCCTTCCACTGCGGCCTGTACTCGGGACAGCATCAGAGTGAGAGCGTCGTCATGATCGAGATCCTCCAGAATGAGAACAAACTGATCGCCGCTCAGCCGGCCCACCGCATCGGTCTGCCGCAGAGTAGCTTGCAGGCGATCGGCGATCGTTCGCAGCAGCAGGTCGCCCGCCGGATGTCCATGTAGGTCGTTGACAGCCTTGAAGCCATCTAGGTCCATTATCGCGATGGCAAGCGATCTCTTATGGCGCCGGGCACGGGAAGTGGCTTCCTCCAGCCTCTCGACGATCCCGCGCCGATTGAGAATGTCCGTCAACGCGTCATGCCGCGCCAGCCATGACTGATGTTGGCGTTCCTCGTCCAGAATCTGGCGCAAATCGAGAGAATCCAGGCCATGGCCGATAAGCCGGCCAATCCGTTCCAACAGTTTTAACAGCTCCGGGTTGAACAGGTTGGACTCAGTGGATAGCAGCGTCAGCAGCGCCCAAAGATCGCCATCCCGATAGAGCGGAACGACAGCGGTCGCCCGCAAACCGTGCTCCCGGTAGAAGTCCTGAACTTCCGGATAGTCCGGATCCGTCAACCTGTCATTTGTGTATTGCAGTTTTGACCTGCGCCATGCACGCACGGTGAGGATACGATCCTCATCTCCGGTATACACATTTGGCAAGTATCGCGATTGTTTCAAATGGATCGTGCTGAAAATCGATTGAACTTCAAGATCTCCGGTAAGATTCGGCCGGGCGATCCACACCTGGGCGAAGAGTCCGCTCTCCACCAGCAAACGGCATAACTCATCCAGCAGTTCGCGTTCACTTTGTGCTCGAATGACCAGTTCAGCAGCGCTCATCAGCGTATTGTGCAGAGCGTTGGCACGAGCATTCTCGCCGATCGCTGTTTTGGGGGCTTCCGAAGATGCAGACGAATAGGCTTCTGTCTGAATGGATAGATCGCGAAATAGCCGTCCGACCAACACCAGCGAAAACTCCTCACATTCTTTCGCGGGAAGCTCTAGAAGATTCGCCTGTGCGGCAACATGCCGGTTGAAAAGCCGGTAACTTTCGGATACCCACTCCATGGGAATTCGGTGTCGGAAAAGATCCCTCCCCGACTGCTGGGCAGCTTGCCGCCAGGCAGCTTCATCGAGGACGGAGTTGAGCAGGTAAGCCAAATGTCTTTTCTGAGATTCCTGAAGATGCCGGGATTGTTCCGTCGTGATGCTGAGAATCGACGGTGCGGATTTGAATTCCAGCGAGGAGTAGAAATCGATGAGAAAAACGTCGATGACGTGCGCCATCTGCTCGCCCGAGAACAGGCGCGGCAAGTCCCAGGTTTCCATCAATCTCGCGGAACTCGTCATAAGCTATCGTCGGAACGACTACAAAACGCGCCCGCCATAACGGTCGGAAATCGCGGCTCACTCGAACCAGGATGGCCAGTGTATTGCGATTCAATAGGAAATGGGTGACTTATGGATTTTAATAGCATCGAAGTCCTCGAAGCAACCAAAACCGTAACGCACGTGCCGAACCTGGAAATATCGGCTTTGGACGATTTTCTCCCAGCGGCTATGTACGCCTTCGTATTGCTGTAGCGATCCGCATTGGGTACAGCGCAAACCACTGAATTATTCGGTTGGGACCGGGAGGCTGCAAAGACCTCCATCTGCAGCTTCATCACTCCATCGCCTGCGTGACCTTACGGTTTCAGGTGCAGCGACAACGGCTTTGTGTTCCAACTGGTGACCGTTACCCCCGGCGTGGCTCCGCGGTAAGTTTCAGGAAGTTCGGCTGTTAAATTTCGTTGTTCCCCGGGCATCAATTCGATGAAGTCATCATTCCATAGCAGGGGAACGACCGGGAGTCCGCCAGCCGTTCTGGCGGCCAGCTGAATCTGAAAGGCGAGAGATTGCGACGAATTCTCCAAGTGTACGCGCAACTCTCGGCCTCCGGCAGTCAACACGCCGCGGAGCTGACTTGCCGGCAGCGTTCGCAGAGCCTGCATGTTGGCGAAGGTTTTGGCCGGGGTGTGCGTGTAATCCGTTTTCGCCCAATCAAATTCCGTCAGCCTGGAGGGAATCCAATAAAAGTTGCGGCTGACAACCATCCCCGATCCGTTCTTGAGCTCCAGTCGAACGAAATGAATAGAGTTGTCCGGTTGAAATATGCCGGCCGGAATGTCGAGCGCATGGAGCGACCCGTCGGCAGCTATATTCACAGTTCGTGTCTGGTCGAATACACGCCGCAGGTTGAGGTCCAATACCTCTGCATGAACGCTCAGTGATCCGGATGGAACCGGAAGACTGCTGACCACATAAACGCTGTGATCGTCATAGGAGTACTGGACGTGCAAAGGTTCGCACGCCTTTTTCGTTCCGAAGTATCCTCCTCCGGTTTCAAGATAGTAGTCGTAGAGATGCCAGATGACGGAGGGCCATGCGTTGTTCAGCATCCACTGAATGACTCCGGTTGAGGTGTATTTATTGCGCGCATAGGCCTCAAACATCGCCCGCTCGCCGTCGTACGCCATGGTTTGAGCGATGCGCGAGTAATCCTCCATGGTGTTGGGCCAGCCATATGTGTCGCGCATTCCATCATTGAATGCGTTGAGATTTGTGAAACCACCACCTCCGGCGTGATAGTTCCACACATTGTTAATTGGCCAGAGGTCCTGTTCGGGCAGAAAATGGTGGAGGCTATCGGGTTGCGGAATCGCAGGGCCGGGGCTGGTCTCCGTGTTGAAGCCATGCGCGCCGCCATACTTCTTATCGACCATCCAATAGGATGGAGAAACATAATCATAGGGGCCGGTCATTTTGACGCCACTTGGCCCGCTCAACGTATCGGGCAGGGAAAAGGCGTGGGAGATGATCGCGTTCGGCCACTGCGCTTGCTTTTCGATGTCCAGATAGGCCTGTTCGACATTGGCCGGCGGATGCCGGTCACTGCCGTTTAGCCAGAGAAAGATGGAAGCATGGTGACGGAGGCGCAACATCTGTGAACGCAGAGAGTCCGCGGCCACCTGATAATTTTCCGGCGTCCACTTGTCCCATAGCTCCCACTGGTCGCAGCAGCACCAGCCAGCCATGACCAGAATGCCGTTTTCATCCGTCAGGCGAAAGAACTCGTCGCCTTCCAGTTTTCCTTCCAGGCGGATTGTATTCAGGTGCAGGTCCTTCACCATGCGAATCTGCTGGGGCAATTGCTCGTGATCCTGCCGCAACATTAAATCCTGCGACCATCCACCGCCGCGAATCAAGATCGGCTTGCGATTGATGAGGAACTGGCGTGCGCCGGTATCCATCAGCCTGGAAGTGGCCTCGCGAATTCCGACACGCGCGGATGCAGCGTCAGACACGCTGCCGTTGCTGACGAATCGAACTGTCAATTTTTCCAGTGGGTGGGAGCCCATTTCCGCAGGCCACCACACAGGGGGACGCTTCAGCTTTAATTGAGGATATTTTTCCGGCGTAAAACTGACGGTTGCCGTCTTCCCGGCGGGCAGTTGAACAGATTGTTGGAACCTGACTCCTGCGAAGGTACCCGAAGCGATTCCCTCGACTGCGTGGTCCGTCGCATTTTGCAGTTGGGCCGTTACCGTGATGTCAGCTACACCAAGGCTTGAATCTTCAAAGTGGGTAATCACAAAAGGAGAATGGACCGAGACCGGTCCGGTGATCACCAGATCAACTGCGCTCCACAAGCCCATGTCTTTATCTGGCGGAGTGGGATTCCAGTCGACCCAATTGATACCGAGGTCGGTTGCTCCGGGTGCAAATACCTCGACCGCTATGGCAGCGGGCTGGCCGGGAGTCACGCTTTTGCTGATATCGAAATCGTACGTTCTGTAAGCGCCGGCGATCTGTTTCGAGTCGGCGATAAGACGGCCGTTTATCCAGAGATTCGCTCGATAGTTGATGCCTGCGAAACGCAGCCATACCTTTTTCCCGCGCGAGCTCGCCGGAACTTCAAGTCTCCTGCGATACCACCAGCCGCAGTGATAGGGACTATCCGCCGGAATAGGCAGGAGAGAAAATTTCTCTCCGATCGGATAGGTGGTGCCGGGTATCTTGCGTAGATTCATTCCGAAATAGGGATCGGGATAGATACCGGCGGCAACCTGCGCGGCCAGCACCGTTGTCGGTACAGCGGTGGCAATCCAACCCTGGGGATGAAATTGAGGAGACGATAACTCGGAACCGCTGGCCTGAACTTTGCAGGCCGACTGAATCTGCCATCCTTCTCGAAGTGGCGTGGAGTTTATGTTGCCGGCGCGTGACTCTGCGCTCAATCCAAAACAAACGGCTGCCGCACAGAAAAATAGTATGGCCAAGGGCAACAAAGGCCGCGTTCCGCAAAAAAATGTCATAGAAAACATCCTATTACGGGATGCAATGAAAGCGGTTACGAATAGCAGCGCAAAAAACCAGCGCGTTGGATTGCCGGGACGATTCTTTATGTGGACTGATAAAAGATGGGGCCGCCACCTGAACTCCATCGAGAACGATGAACTGGAACGCTTCAGTAACTGATTCGCAAGGGTTACCACGTCATGAAAATCTCGGCGAACATTTGCGGTTCGGATTCTTGACTCCGGACCGTGTGACGCGCGATATTACTGGTACACGGGAAAGGAGGGCGATCCAAAGAATGAAAAATATTGAAGGTTGTAGTAGCACATCACGTGAGGTGACTGGGGCTTAGGCGTCTTACGCCAGTCCTGACGGTCGCAGTAACCATCGTCGAGGCCCACCTGCGGGGATGCCTCCGGTCAATTCAACCACTCACCGGCCACTCGTCCCGCTGTCTTATTGAAGACAGCGGGACGTTGGTTTTTCAGGGGCGCTTACGTAGCCGGAATTATCGTTTCGCGGCCTTGTAACCGGCTTTCTTGGCGTCCGCTTCCGACATGAATTGCCCATGCTTGGTATTGCCGTAATACTTGCCGCTGGAGTGGTACACCTTCGATTCGGTATTTACCCACACCATGCCTTTGGATTTTGCGTTCGCGATATCGCTGGCGCTGGCCGTCGTGGTCGTTGCCGCCGCCGTTTTCCGGGTCGTCTTTGATGGCTCACTTTTCGCGGCTGGCATAGCCGCGGGTGCGGATGTCGTGGACGTTGAATTTGCCGCGGCAGCTTGTTTTGCTTTCTCCTCTTTGGCAGCTTTCTTGGCAGCTCGCTTGCTGCTGCGGCTGGTGGCGGGCGCCTGATTGTTGGTGGTCGTCTGTGTCGAGGCGGTCTGGGACGCAAACGTAACTCCGCTGAGGAGTGAGCATGCAAGGATCGTGGATAAGGAATAAGACAACAATTTTCTGGGTGTGATCATGGATTCTCCTAAATTCTTTACAACGCGTATAACATCATGCACCCGTGAATACACTGTCAAGAGAATTATTATGGAACGGTAGATTTTGAGGGAATGGACAGGAGCAGGGGACGGAGGGTTGATCAGTCACTCGGGAGCACTGCCAGTGTCCGCCGCCTTACAATAGAGATATGGAACCACTTGTTATTGCGGGAAGAGCCATTCAATCGCGGCTGATTGTTGGCACCGGGAAGTATAAGGATGGCGCGGAGACCCGGCGCGCCATTGAGGCCTCCGGAGCCGAAATGGTTACCGTTGCGGTGCGGCGCGTGAACCTTGATCGCAGCAAGGAGAGCCTGCTCGACTTTATCGATCCCGAGCGCTACTTTCTGCTGCCCAATACTGCCGGATGCTACACCGCCGAGGAAGCCATTCGCGCGGCTCGGCTGGGAAGGGAAGTTGGACTGTCGGACTGGGTGAAGATCGAGGTGATCGGCGACCAGAGCACACTCTACCCGGATGTGCTGGCCACCGTCGAAGCTACTCGCGTCCTGGTCAAGGAAGGCTTTACAGTTCTGCCTTATACCACTGATGACATTGTGATTGCGAAGCGATTGATCGATGCGGGAGCGGCGGCGGTGATGCCGCTGGGAGCGCCCATCGGCAGTGGCCTGGGCATCCAGAACGCGACCACCTTGCGCATTTTGCGAGAGATGATTACAGAGGTGCCCCTGATCGTGGATGCAGGAGTTGGAACCGCCTCGGATGCCGCCCTGGCCATGGAACTGGGCGCGGACGGCGTGCTGATGAACTCCGGCATTGCCAACGCGGAAAATCCGGTTCTGATGGCGGAAGCGATGCAGCATGCTGTGCTGGCAGGCCGCCAGGCATACTGTGCCGGCCGCATGCCACGCAAGCTTTACGCCACGGCGTCTTCTCCATTGGAGGGAATTTCCCGGTAAAAATTAGGCGGCCTTCAGCGGTGGCGGAAGATAGGGCCGGAGAAGGACAAGGGATGCGGGTTTTCGGAATCGACTGCGGCACGGAATGGACCGGGTTCGGCGTCGTTGAGACCGACGCAAACGGTGAGCTGCGACACGTTGCGCATGGAGCGATTCATCTTCTCAAGCGTGACAGCCTTCCACATCGGCTGACCGTGGTGTTCGCGAGGCTGAACGAATTGATGGCGGAGCATCGCCCCGATGTGGTGGCCATTGAAGAAGTCTTTCATGCGGCCAACTCCAATACCGCCTTGAAGCTGGGACAGGTGCGCGGGGTTGCTTTGCTGGCTGCCGCCACTTCTAAACTTTCCATAGCGGAGTATGCGCCGTTGGCCGTCAAGTCCGCTGCCTGTGGCTACGGCATGGCAGACAAGCAGCAGGTGCAATTCATGGTGACGCGCCTGCTGCATCTGCCCGCGCCGCCCGAGCCCACAGATGCTTCCGACGCGTTGGCAGTGGCGATTTGTCATATCCACCACGCGCAGACGGAGCTGGCGCAAGGAGCGCGGGTAGAAAGACTTTCATCTGCCGCAAAAAGGATTGTCTATACCCCGTAACTAAACGTGCCGGACCGTGTTTCAATCGTAGGTTAGCCAGGAGTATGCCATGCGGGAATATGGAAACAGAAGCAGCCATTTGCCGAGTACAACAGCACAGGAAGATCAGCGCTTATCAAGGCTTTTTTTGAAACCGGCGAGGAAATCGTTGTTGGGAATGGGCTTATCGGCCCTGGCCCTCAGCTTGTTTGCATTTGCTCCGACATGCCACGCGCAAACGGATGCACCGGGAAATGATGCTGTTCCGGCGGTGCAGGCACCGAATCAGTCTCAGAACCCGTCGGCGGATCAGGCCTCGTCTTCGACGCCAGTCAATGCTCGCGTCGTTCGCTTGAGCGATGTCGAAGGCACGGTGCAGATTCTGCGTGGGAACGAGACGGAATTTTCACATGCGGTCATGAACATGCCGCTGATCCAGGGCTCGCGGATTCGCACCGGGGCAGATGGCCGGGCGGAAATTGAGTTCGAAGACGGCAGCGTGGCCCGCATCACGCCCAACAGTTCGCTGGAGATCGCTCAGTTGCAATCCGCTGAGGATGGAACGCTTTCGACCACGGTGGAACAGCTTTCCGGAATGATCTATTACGAGTTGCGGAAAGATGCTAAAACGCCATTCAAAGTGATGCTCGGAGACAGGACAGTATCGCCGGCAGTCAATAGCACCTTTCGCGTCAACCTTGGAGCGACTCCGCCGGAGTTGGCGGTGATTGACGGAGGAGTGCAGGTGCAGGGCGCATCCGATGGCTACCAGGCGGAGGTCCGCCAGAGGAAGACGATTCAGTTCGAGCCCTCTGGGAATGCGAAATACACGATCGCCGACGGTATCACTCCAAATGGCTTCGATGAATGGAACGACCAGCGAGATCAGGAAGCGGCGAAGGAAGCGCAGAACCAGACGCCCGCGCGCGTGCAACAGGGCGGCGGCAGCATGATGGATAGCGGCGCTTTTGGGTGGAGCGACCTGGACAATGCAGGCGGCTGGTATCCGATGCCCGGATATGGGATGGTCTGGCAGCCATCTGGCGTGGGGGCGGACTTCGATCCATATGGCGACGGGATGTGGGCGGACGTTGGCGGCGGCTTCGGTTACTCATGGGTGTCCGGATATCCGTGGGGTTGGCTGCCGTTTCACTATGGCATGTGGTCTTATATCGGTGGGTTCGGCTGGGGTTGGATGCCAGGTGCTTATCCCTTTGGGGGTGGGTTCGGCTATGGAGGTTATGGCGGAGGCTATGGCGGAGGCTATGGCTGGTACGGCCGCAGAGGTCATGACGGTGATGGCGATGGCGATGATCGCCACAATCGTCCCGCCACCAACGTCTACGGAGGCCCTCCCGGGTATCGTGCGCCGGTTCCCCCGACGGTCGCTAGAGGCCAGACCCCCCCAAGGATCGTGCCGGTGGGAAATCGCTCCGGACTGGCGCCAGGTTCGGCCACCAGGACAGCCCGTTTAAGCACGGCACGTTTGAACACGGCACGTTTGAACGCTCAACATGGCAACAACACGCTTCGGCCTGTCACATTCAACGGAACAAAGATAGCGCCGCTCCATTCCATGATGACCGGGGTGCAGATCCCGGCGCGGAATGCAGCGTTATATAACAACTATCCAGCGCATGCATTTCATGGAGATATCCGGACCGCGGTGATGAATCGCTCCGCGTCGATGAACCGTGGGGCGGGACCGGCGTTGGCCAGAAACGGAATCGGGCAGCGCGGGTTGGGGCGTGCTGGAAACATTCAGGGCCGTCCAGAAAATATGCGTGCTGGAAATATCCAGGCCCGTCGGGCCGGTTCTGCCGGATCCATGCGCGGCCCGATGAGTGCGGGCCAGGCTGGCAGGTTCAACGTTGCGCGAGGCGAGTCATTCGCCGGTCATTCCTTCGGGGGTGTAAATCGAGCAGCATTCGGTCGGCCCTCTTCTTTCGGCTCGCACGGTAGCTTTGGCGCTGCTCGCCCGGGCTTTTCTGGTGGCGGCGGAGCATTTCGTGGTGGCGGCGGAGGAGCATTTCGCGGTGGGGGGAATATGGGCCGTGCTGGTGGGGTTTCCGGTGGCGGATTTCGTGGCGGCGGCGGAGTGGGACATGCGGGAGGAATGAGCGGTGGCGGATTCCATGGGGGTGGCGGCGGAATGGGGCACGCTGGAGGGATGGGCGGCGGCGGAGGTCATGGTGGCGGCGGCGGTCACAGCGGGCATTGATCCCGATTTGTTCATCTAAAAAACGAAAAAAGCCGGTGATCATTCACCGGCTTTTTCTGATTCAGCAGCAGATATTTTTGCGTCATTCTGTAGAGAGTATAAGTCTATGAAACATTCACTTCACGGCGGGTGCCGTCTGCGTCCGTGGAAGTATTGCGATTCAAGAAGCGTAAGCGGCCTATCAGCATCCATATGACGAACATATAGAGTCCCCACATTGCGACAATACCTGGGTTTGCCAGCTCCATCATCCAATTAGATAAATCATTATATTCATTGTTCGGCTGGCCTAGCAGCGGCTGCGGTATGGGAGTTATCAGGTGCATTAATGGCACGGTACACAAAAATAGCGCCAATACATATTTTCTGTTAAATCCGTTGATAGCCAGCAACATGACAGGCATTAGAAATGGAAAACCGTTCCACAATATTCTGTCCATGTCCATCCCCGCCAGAAAGCCGAATACTATAAATTCCAATGAAAACAGTCCCACCAACTTATATGAATCAAACTGAAGTATTTCCTTAATGGAGTTCTTAAGGTAGTACACCAGCAATAAGCCGAAAGATCCGAAGGCAACAAAATACACTACTACATATCGAACGAATGACAACGGATACTTGAAGCGCTGATAACCCCACAACAGTAATGTGAGCAGGGAAGACCCAGGCGCTATGAAGATATAATGCCGAATCCAATAATTCACTCCGATATCCAGCAGAATCGATATCGCTATTATCGCCAGCTTGGTCCTTTCTATTCTCTTGCGCTTTATGGCTACAAGCGATTCATAGACGAGCATGGCAATGAGGAACGCCAGAAACTGCTCTTTGATTGCGCACCCAACAATTGCCAAAGCAGGCAAGAATATGTACCGCCCGCTCATAACGATATACAGCAGTAACACCAGCGATAGCATCGCAAAGCTGTCTACGATGAATGGAAAGTAATTTGTGAGGCGAGTGTAAGCAAACGCGTGAAATAAAAACCAAGTCAAGGCCAGTGAGGAGATGAGTTTATCAAAGTAGAAATATCTGACGAATATAAAGTACAGAAGCCAGCTAGTAACGGCGATCGAAACCATATGGAGAGCCCTAAAAGAACGACTCGCCGTCCATAAGAAATGTTTAGAGAGGAGAGCGGCGCAATAGGGACCCAGTGGGCGCTGATTGTATGGGAAGAGAAGCCCGTCACCTAATCTATTAGAAAATACCCCATGTCTGAAGTAGTTAAACATTCCAAAGTATTGTGCGCCGTCCCCGATTTGACCGTCATTTACGATAACTGGTTGGAAATGATGAAACAATAAATAAACCAAAATGCTAAGAAGCGACCATGCAAAACTTTCGGTATAGATACGTTGTTCATTGCCCGTCATTTCGGTCCTCGTAAGGAGTCGTTTAGTCGAAGGAGATATTAGAGGCTAACACTTACAGATATCAACAGCTTCTAATCGGAATAACGCAAGAGCTTATATCCAGCAGCAGCCGAAATAGCTTGGCTGTCGCTTCGAGTGAAACCGCCTCGGCGCGGACGGTGGGGCTGAGGCCTACAGCTTCGATGGCTGCCAATACCTGCGCTGGCTCGATTCCAGCGGCTTTCAAATTATTTACCAGTGTCTTTCTCTTTTGCCGGAAGCAAATCTGCAAAAAGCGCAGGAATGCAATGCGTTCGACCTGCAACTCCTGAAAGCGCGGACGCATGTCTAGCCGAACCACGGCGGAGTGGACGTTCGGCGGCGGAGAGAATGCTTCCGGCGGCAAAACGAACAACTTCTCTACGCGTGCATGCATCTGGGCGGTTGCGGAGAGCAGGCCATACTCGCTGATGCCGGAGTGTGCCGCCAACCGGTCCGCCACTTCGTCCTGCACCATGACGACGGCGCAGCGGATCGATGCCGCCTGCGAGAAGAGATGCAGCAGAATATCCGACGTGATGTAGTAGGGGAGATTGCCGACTACGACCAGCTTGTCATCGCCGCCTGGCTGCTGATCCGGCAATGCCGAATCCTGTTGCAAGGTTGTGAGACCCAACTCAAGGATGTCCGCTTGCAGGATGCGGACTTGAGGGGCGTGCGCCCATGCTGCCGTGAGACGAGGCGCAAGCGCGCGATCCAGCTCAACGGCGATCAGCCGGTTCGCGCGGGTTGCCAGCAGGTCGGTGAGCGCGCCGCGTCCGGGTCCAATCTCCAGCACCGTGCTGGTGGAAATGTCGCCAAGAGCTTCGACAATGCGCTGGCGGGCGCTGGGGCTGGTGAGGAAATTCTGGCCGAGCTTAGGTTTTGTTTTTGACATTCGGCAGAGAAGGCAATGCTGGTTTGCCGCATGATCAGGCTGAGACTAGAATAACGCTTCCGGTTGCATCCAACCGCAAGCGTCTGGGCTGATTTCGTCCGCTACATGAGACTTCAACATAGAAACCTTGAGGAGAACTGCATTGCGAGTAGGACTGATGACACGTGAATATCCGCCTAATGTTTATGGCGGGGCCGGAGTTCATGTTGAATACCTGAGCCGCGAAATGGCGAAGAAGATCGAAGTCGAGGTGCATTGCTGGGGAGACCAGAAGGTAGACGAAGGGAATCTGCATGTGCGCGGCGCGGAGCCGTGGGAGGAGCTTTCGCGGGGAAATGAAAAGTTCAAGACAGCGCTCGAAGCGATGAGCCTGAACCTTGCCCAGATGAATTCGCTGGGCAGCATCGACATTGTGCATACGCACACCTGGTATGTTTCGATGGCCGGTTTTCTCGCCAAAAAACTTTTCAACATTCCGTTCGTGATGACCACGCATAGCCTGGAACCGCTGCGCGCCTGGAAGGCAGAGCAGCTGGGCAGCGGCTATGCGATGAGTTCCTGGATGGAGCATACCGCCATCCTCGACGCCGATGCGGTGATCGCAGTTTCAAACGGCACGAAGGCAGACATACTGCGCGCGTATCCGGAGGTGCGGTCCGAACGAGTGCATGTCATCTATAACGGCATCGATCTGGCGGAATACAACCGAACGAATGATACGGCGGCACTGCACAAGTACGGCGTCGATCCGGCGCTGCCATATGTTCTGTTTGTGGGGCGCATCACGCGACAGAAAGGCGTGACACATCTGGTGAATGCGATTCGCTATCTGCCGCCCGCCACGCAGGTGGTGCTGTGTGCGGGGGCGCCAGATACCCCGGAGATTGCGACGGAGATGCGGGAGAAAGTGGAGCAGGCCCGCGCGCACAATCCAAATATTGTGTGGATTGAAGAGATGGCGGCGAAATCGGAGATCATCCAGCTTTACAGCCATGCGCGCGTCTTCTGTTGTCCGTCGGTCTATGAGCCGTTCGGCATCATTAACCTGGAGGCGATGGCGTGTCACACTCCCGTGGTTGCGAGTGCGACAGGTGGAATTCTGGAAGTGGTGGTGAATGGGGAAACGGGTTATCTGGTGCCGTTTACGCCCGATGCAGATACTGGATTTCCCACGAACCCGGATCGATTTGCCCGCGAGCTGGCAGCGAAGATTTCTGAACTGCTGGCCGACCCTGAGAAATGCCGTCGATTCGGCGATGCGGGGCGGAAGCGGGTGGAAGAAAAGTTCGCCTGGTCTGCGATTGCCGATCAGACGATCGCGCTGTATCGAAATTTGACGGGACTCGGTTTTCGCACGAAATATCGGTAGGCCGAGGAGGCTGATGAGTATGTCCGTGAGCTTCGCAAGGACTGGCAATGATCCGGCTTTGTTGACCGAATCGTCGGATCCTACCCTAGCGCAAAGAACGCGGCCAGGGTGGGACCCCAGGCAGCGGTCATTCCCGCTCAATTCCTTCCGGCGAAGAGACTGCGGGATGAAAGTGCGCGCAGATCGCCTCTGCCGTTTTTCGGGGAACGACGGACATCAGTGTTTCGAGCGAAGCGGACTGTACGGCCCGCAGGCTGCCAAAGTGTGTGATGAGACGAGTGCGGGTCTGCGCGCCGACGCCGGGGATTCGCAGCAAGTCGGAGTCGCGGTCGCGCATCTCGCGGCGTTTGCGATGATAGGTGACGGCGAAGCGGTGGGACTCGTCGCGGATGCGCTGGACCAGATGCAGTACGGGCGAGCGGCGATCGAGCACGACAGGCTCATCTTCCTGACCATAGACGTAGATCACTTCCTCGCGCTTGGCGATGGCCGCGAGCGGCTGACTGGTAAAGCTTAGCTCTTCGAGCGCCGATGCAGCAGCATGCAACTGGCCCAGTCCGCCGTCGATGAGGATCAGGCTGGGCATGGGCTTGTGTTCTTCCTGCGAGCGGCGATAGCGGCGCGCAACAACTTCTCGCATGCTGGCAAAGTCGTCAACGCCTTCGACGGTCTTCACCTGGAATTTGCGGTACTCCGACTTATTCATCACGCCTTTTTCCCAGACCACCATGGAGGCAACCGTTTCCGCGCCCTGGATGTGCGAAATGTCAAAGCATTCGATGCGCTCCGGCAGATCGGGTAAGTTCAACGCATCCTGAAGAGATTCCTGGATCGCCAAGATGCCGGGCTGCAACACGCGAAAACGTTGATCGTACGACTGCTTGGCATTCTGGCCGGCTAGATCGAGCAGGGACCGTTTTTCTCCGCGCTGCGGCACCGCGATTTCCACCTTGTGGCCACTGCGTTCGCAGAGTAGGTCGGCCAAAGGCGCGCGGTCGGAAAAATCAACCGGCACATAGATATTGCGCGGCACATAATGCTGGTCGATGTAAAGCTGCTTCAACAACGCGGAGAAGAAGGCTGCTGGGTAAAAGTCTTCACTGCGTCCATCGTCCGGTGCCCCAGGTCTCAAAATCGAGACCTGGGGCACCCAGGATTCTTGAGGTGCGGACTCTGCGACGTCCGTTGAATTCTCTCCGGGAATTCGGGCCTCTGGAAACTCCGGCAGGTCTTCCCAGAAAAATTCGCGGCGATCGACAATACGGCCGGCGCGAACGTGGAAGAGATTCGCCGCGAGCATTCCATTCTCGTAATGAAAGCCGAATACGTCGGCGTCGTCGTCGGAAGCACCGGCGATGCGCTGCTTCTCCTGCAACTGGTGAAGAGTGATGACGAGATCGCGATAACGGCCAGCCAGCTCGAACTGCTCTGTCGCAGCGGCGGCCTGCATCCGCTGTTCGAGAGACTTCTCCAATTCAGCGGCATGGCCTTCCAACATCAGTCGCACATCGCGAATAGCTTCGGCATAGGTGTCCGGTGTGGTGAGCGCTTCCACGCACGGCCCGAGGCAGCGATGAATATAGAACTGGAGACACGGCCGCGGATGGTAGCGCGACAGGTCTACCTTGCAGCTTGGGATAAGAAATGTGCGATGGATTAGATCGACGATACGATAGGCGAGATTCCCTGGAAAAAATGGGCCGTAGTAAAGGCTGCCATCCTTGCGGACGCGTCGCGTGACCATGACTTTCGGATAGCGATCGCCGAGCGTGAGTTTGACGTAAGGATAGGTTTTGTCGTCTCGCAGAAGCACATTGAAGCGCGGCTTGCGCTGCTTGATGAGATTGTTTTCAAGCGCCAGCGCCTCGTGTTCATTGTCGACCAGAATGTAATCCAGATCGACTGCCTCACGCATCAGCGAACCGGTCTTCGCATTTGCCTGTGCCGCCTCAAGAAAATAGGACCGCACGCGCGATCGTAGATTCTTCGCCTTGCCGACGTAGATGACGTCTCCCTCTGCGTTGCGATAGAGGTATACCCCCGGACCGGCTGGCAAAGTCCGAATTTTTTCATGCAGGTCCATTAATAAGTGCCTGATATCAGTTTATCGCCAGCGCAAAAAGGACTTTGACAGCATCCAATATCATGAAAATCATGTAAAAATTGCCCGCTTGCGGGATATTTGAGGAGGAGTGTCGAACAATTTACCGGAAGTAATCAACTGATAACGCAGGGTGATAACGAGCATCCTAGTGAATTGGCTGCTGAATTGCTTTCTACAACTGAGAGCGCGTGTGTTTCTGGCACCGCCGGGGGAAAAGAACGATGAAAAACTGTGCGAGCACACGAATTTTACTGGCAGGCGCATCAGGTTTACTGATGGTTACCGCAGGGTGCGCAACGAAAAATTACGTGCGCAATCAAACGACACCTTTGGTTCAGCATACGAATGAGCTGGACGATCAGACTGCCGCGAACCACAGAAATCTGGAGGACGTTGGCCACCGCGCCGATCAAGGGATTCAGCAGGCGCAAACGGCGGCCAATAACGCCGACCAGAAAGCCGTGACGGCAGGCCAGTCTGCCACGCAGGCGCAACAGTCCGCGCAAGAGGCGTTGAATCATGCCGATTCTCTGGCCAGCGTGGTGAGCAACCTGGACACGTACCATCAGGTGGCGGATGCGAACGTGCATTTTGCTTTTGATAAAGCCGCGCTCACACGGCAAGACAAGGCGGACCTGGACAACTTTGCCGGCCAGCTTGGCAATACCAAGTCTTACATTCTTGAAATTACCGGTGGCACTGACTCGACCGGCGACAAGGCTTATAACTACCAGCTGAGCGAGCGCAGGGCGGAGGCGGTCGCGCAGTATCTGGCGACGAAATACAATGTGCCGCCGCACAAGTTTTATCTCATCGGGATCGGCAAGGATGTGGAAGTAGCCAGCAACAACAATGCAAGTGGACGCGCCAAGAATCGCCGGGTAGAGATTCAACTGTTGTCGAACAGCCAGCAGGATGCAGGTTCTCAACCACAGGGTGCGGCGAATTCCAATGCCGGGGGATCGGGACAACAGCCAGCAACGCCAGTCAGCGATGCCGGTCAACAACCACAACAGTAGATATTTATTGCAACGTAGCCTTAGGCCGGAAGCCGTGAGCTTCCGGCTTTCTCTTGTGGAACGCCAGTATTGCGGAGTTCTCAGCGGCTTATACACCGGTCGAAAATAACAGGAGTCATTCTGAGCGCAGCGAAGAATTCAGAGGGTGGTGGCAGTGCAATCCCAACAATATTCTCTGGATTCTTCACTCCGCCGCGCTTCATTCAGAATGACTCCACTTGCCCATAACCATGAATCCGCTTTAGCCTTCGAAGCGCCGGTAGAGAACGGGATTTAAATCGGGATCGTTATACATTTTTAGCTGGCGATACACCTGGAAGCGGAGTTCTCCACTGAGCACACGTTGCCACAGTCGATCGAGGCAGGTCGATAAATCGCCGCGTTGTGCTTCAAGGATCACTAGCCGCTGGCGGTTGCGCTCCCGATGACCGGGAGGGGGAGACACGCGCTCGATTTCTTCGAGCGTGTGATAACGCTTCAAACTTAAAATTGAAAGCCGGTCCAGCATGAGTCCGGGTGTCTCTGAATGTAGTTCCGCCTGTGGACGGGGCAAATCCAGCGCGGCTAAATTTTCCAGCAGCAGCGCGTCGCATCGTTCGATCTGGTCATTGCGCCGCTGATTGATACGATCAATGGCGTGCTTCGCGGCCGCTACCGCGGCGTCTCCAGCGTGAAGATCGCGCGCCTTGTCTTCCTCATGCCAGAGTTCAAAGTTGGCGCGATGCAGATTTTGGATCGCCGCATCCAGCGGGTCTGTCGCAGAGACTTGAGGTTGGTTGTGCCAGAGCGTGGTCCACTCGTCGTACAAATTTACAATGCGTGCTCCATTCAGTTGGTCATCGGAAACCATATCGAACATCATACGCATTCAGCCATCGCAGCCTGGCTCGCATTTTGAAGAGAGCAGCGGTTTACACATAGGGCGATACATCCGGGATTCTCCTCGGATGAAGAAAAGGGCACCACTCCCGGTAGAGCCTCACCGGTGAAGATGCCGCTCTCGTGTTGAACAGTTTGTTAAATTCGTTTCTACTGCGCAGCAGTGATGGCAGCGAGCAGACCATCCGTCGCCTCGTCCGGACCTCCGGTGGTGATGTAGAGCGTGTTAGGGTCAGCGCCCCTCGCCCCGTTGCCGACTGCCAGCGTCCACAGAAAACCATTCTCGATGACCTTGTGATTTGAGTCGCGCAGCAAACCGGCGAACCTGACAGTCGCGCGATCATCCCGATCGTAATCGCCGTCGCCGGGTGGTAGCGCTACGCTGTAGGCGAGGATGCGGCCGTTTCCAAAATTGCCGATCAGCAGGTCGTTGCTGAATTTGCCAAACTGACCGGGCGCCAAGGTTATGCCCCAGGGCGCGTCGAGTCGTCTTCCCTCGGCCACGATTTGAAAGAATTTGCCTTGTGGAGTGAAGGCAGCAACCACACCCAAACCCATGTGGGTAATGGGCAAGCCGCCTGTCGCAGGCATGGCCGCATAGGCCACCAACATATATCCGGCGATGTTGACGATGTTATAGGGTCTCCAGATCTTATCGCGGGACAATCTGGGCAGGTAGTCGTCGGCATCGAACGAAGCCCAATACATGCCGGTGGCAGGGTGAAAGGAGGTATCGTACACTTCCACTCCGCCTTGCGGCGTAAAGTTGGTCGCATATAAATATGTTTGAGACCCAACAGTTCCCAGCGCCAGACCCGTGTAGGAGGCCCCTGAATCGTGGTTGTCGATGGCAACCACCGCGCTCGCCGCGCCGCCGGTGCTGCCCGGATTCCATCCGGAAATAGTGCCGTTCAGATTGTCGAAAATAAAGCTGGAGGGAACCATTCCCATGGAGCTCGGAATCTCAAATGCATTGCTGGCGGAGTTGAAAACGATACCCGTCGGGCCATTCGGTGGACTGGTTTCGGTAGGTATTTTGACGGTTAGAGCGGAGCCTGTCCCCATCTCCACCGATGAGATGGCGTAAACGGTGGAAGTGTTCGTTCCCTGATTGGATACCCACAACGGAGATGTCGCGCTTGCCACCATTCCCCATGGATTGATCAGGTTTGGATCAGTGACCTTGGCGGCAATATATCCGCTGGAGACCAGATTGGTTTGTGAATATTTATTCACTACGTTTTGTGCGTGGATTCGGGGCGATGAGAACAGGATTGTGGCCACGGCGGCTGCGATGACCGAATAAACGATGTTATGGATGGACATTTTGCGCATCATTGGAGGTGCCTCCTTACTTTCGGTGGGGTCCAGAATAGATGGAAAGGGGATAATGAAACGTGTGGTGAGATGCAGAGGAAAATTTCAGGTTGCCTGCAAAAATCAACATTTTAGTCCTACGATATTCACCATGCGATCTTGCATTCCGATGAAAAATTCACCGGAATTTAGTCATAAATAGCGACTTGGCTGACATCGAGTAGCATGAGGGTTGACCTTTCACCGGATACTCTAATGACTTCATCGATGGCTCCGCCGATCTGGCTTCAAGTTCCGCATCGCCGCTACAATCCTCTAGTCCGCCAGTGGGTGCTGGTATCGCCGCATCGCACCCAGCGGCCATGGCAGGGCGAGGTCGCAAAAATCGACGCCGCCCCCGCCGTCCACTACGATCCCAACTGTTATCTCTGCCCCGGCAATATGCGGGCCGGCGGCCACAAGAATCCGGATTACAGCGGTGTGTTTGTTTTCGATAATGACTATGCCGCGCTGCTGCCGAATGTACCCGCTTTTGCGGATGCTCCGCATGACGATCTCCTGCGGGTCGAGCGCGAACGGGGAATTTGCCGCGTGATCTGTTTTCATCCCGATCACGATCTGACGCTGGCCCGGATGCAGCCGGCAGATATCCAGCGCGTGGTGGAAGCATGGGCAGATCAATATGCGGATCTGGGCGGGCGATCGGAAATCAACCATGTACAGATTTTTGAGAACCGTGGCGCGATGATGGGCGCCAGCAATCCACATCCGCATTGCCAGGTGTGGGCTACCGAGCATGTTCCGGATGAGCCACAGGCCGAGTCGATTGCCCAGCGGGAATATCTCAGCGCGCACGGCAGTTGTTTGCTTTGCGACTATCTGCAGAGGGAAGTGCAGCTTGCCCAGCGCATCGTTTGCGAAAATGAAGAGTTTCTCGCCGTAGTTCCGTTCTGGGCGATCTGGCCGTTTGAGACGCTTGTTTTGAGCCGCCGCCACGTGGGTGCGCTGACGGAAATGTCTCCGGCGCAACATGCCGCGTTCGCAGAAATTTTGAAGCGGTTGACTACGCGCTATGACAACCTGTTCGAGACCAGCTTTCCCTACACGATGGGTCTGCATCAAAGTCCCACGGACGAACAGCCTCACTCTGAATGGCATTTCCACGCTCACTTCTATCCACCGTTGCTGCGCTCCGCAACCGTACGCAAGTTTATGGTGGGCTTTGAAATGCTCGGCATGCCGCAACGGGACATCACGCCGGAAAGTGCGGCGGAGCGGCTGCGCGAGCTCAGTGAGATCCACTACAGTTTGAAGCATTGAAAGAGAGGTTGAATTGAGCCGTGCATTTCTCGCGTTAGACGGCCAGTCTCTCATGCTGGAAGAACTTGCGGCAGTTGCGTACGAAGATCTGCCGGTCGTGCTGCATGGCGCGGCCAGGCAGCGGATGGAGGCTTCGCGCGCCGTCGTGGAGCGTCTGCTGGCCGAGGGCGCGGTCGTATACGGCATTAACACCGGTTTCGGAAAAATGTCCGCTGTGAGCATTCCCACCGAACAACTGGCCGAACTCCAAGTGAATCTTGTGCGCAGCCATGCGTGTGGCGTTGGAGAATCGTTGGCCAGGTTTCTGAGCGCCAGATACATCACTTTCAAGGTGGCCTCTTCGGAGGGAAACGCGCCGCGCGTCTTGATGGCCTTGCGCAGACTCATGTTCAGGCTCTCGATGGCGTTGGTGGTATAGACGATTTTGCGTATCTCCGGGGGAAACTGAAAAAACGGAATCACGCCCTGCCAGTTGCGCCGCCACAGGGCGCTGATCGATGGATATCGCCGGTCCCATTGGGCGGCGAATTCCGCCAACCGCCGTTCGGCCTCTTCCACTGTGGCCGCGCGATAAATGGATTTCAGATCGTGCGCCACCGGCTTGCGCTCTTTCCAGTTCACGTAGTTCAGGCTGGCCCGCACCATGTGCACGATGCCCAACTGCACCGTCGTTTTCGGATACACCGTCTCAATGGCCTGCGGGAAGCCCTTCAGGCCATCGACGCACGCGATGAAGATGTCCTTCAACCCGCGGTTCTGCATCTCGGTCAGCACCTGCAGCCAGAACTTCGCGCCCTCGTTGGCCGAGGTCCATAGCCCCAGCACCTCTTTCATCCCAGCCAGCGTGATGCCGATGGCTACATACACCACCCGGTTTTCCACCCGGCCGTCGGTGCGCATCTTCACCCCCAAGGCGTCCAGATAGACGACTGGATAGATCGCGTCCAGCGGCCGTGTCTGCCAGGCTTTGACCTCTTCGATCACTGCATCAGTGACGTTCGAGATCAGCGCCGGCGACCCCTCCACCTGGTACATCTCCTCCAGGTGCCCCTGGATCTCGCGCGTCGTCATGCCCCGCGCATACAACAACAGAATCTTCTCATCGAACCCGGCAAACCGTGTCTGGCCCTTGGCTACCAGCTTGGGCTCGAAGCTCGCCTGCCGATCCCGCGGCACTTCGATCTGCACCTCGCCGAAGTCGCCTCTCAGCTGCTTCGCGCTCACCCCGTTGCGCGTGTTGCCGTTGTTATGGCCTTCCGGGGAGTGCTTCTCATATCCCAGGTGCGTGGTCAGCTCCGCTTGCAAAGCTCGCTCCACCAGCGCCTTGGTCAACTGCTTCAGCAGTCCGTTCTCCCCGATCAAATCCTCCGGCTTCTGGTAATCTCCCAGCAGCTTGTCGATTAACTCCTTGTCCATCTCCATACGATCTCCTCTCCTTATACCGCACCTGCGAGATCGAACGGATTGGCCTTTGCGATTGTGTTGACGCAGCGGGGTGACCCCGAGATCTTCGATATTCAAAACAACGCCGACTTTGTTTTGTCCAAACGCGGCATCCACGGTGTATCTTTTGTAACTCCTCCATTAGGAGGAGACTGGATGCAGGAGCGGATCGCATCGGCCATCGAGCGGATTGAGAAGCGATCTAGGTTCACTATTCCCGTCAGAGATTTTGTCGTTATGGATGCTTCTACCAAGTACGAGTCGTACACCGATCCGCAGCCTGACTCGAGTGCGAAGTAAAGGCCCGACTTCGTCTACGATCTGGCGGGCCATGCGGTAGGGACCTACGTCTCCGCCAATGGTGGATATTGACGCGGAGAGGTATATGCGGGCAGTTTGCATGTGGCCACATATGCCAACTTCGACGACGTACTTCGACCATATGGACTGGATGAGGACGGAGCGGGTGCGCAGCGACGTGAACGGAGAATCGTTCGAGACCTGCACCTGCCTCCCCTATGGTGATGCGCAAAGCTGCCTGGATCCACAGGATGCCAGCCCGCTACACTTTACCGGCAAGATATGGGACACGGAGACGGGTTTGGATAACTTTCCAGAACCACCTGTTAACCGAAGGGTTGTAGGTTCGAGTCCTACCTGAGGAGCCAAATCTGCTTAAAAATTAATTAATTTTTCGATACCAAAATGTTTAGGGACTGTCCCTGTCCCAGTTCAGTGGACTCTGTAGTTAGCGTGCCACAGGACTGGAACTCGCTGCCCCCGCCGGCTGTGTTGCGGCAGCAATCTGCGCCATCGGCACGTCCAGCGCATAAACGGAAGCGGTTCCTTGATCTGCATGCACCCAGATGCCGCGGAAGGCCGCGCGCAGTTCCGGGTGTAGCACCAGCAGCGCCGTCATTAAGTCGATCGCCTGCTTCCGCGCAGCCACAGGATCGTGCAGTTGGGCCAGTTGCGTCGCGTCAGGAATGTAGTGGACCTCGAGGTCCAGTCCGCCAAGTGCTCCCGTCGTGGCAAGCGCCGTCATCTGAAACGGAGAGCCGTGCACATCCAGCGTCATTGGATTTATTCCGGGAAGCCCGTTGGGTCGTATCTGCTCGGCCTCATGTTGCAGCTTCTCAAGATTGGGACTGGACAGGAACCCCACCGGATTCAGGAGAGCTGCGGCCGTTTGATAGTAGTACCACGCGTCCCAATTCATCTTCTTTTGCGCGTACTCGCGCGCCCGTGTCCAGTACCAAAGGCCATCGTGCCCTGCCTGGATCATGGCGTTGCTGAAAAACCCTGCAAGCATCCAGCGGTCTTCCGTAGTTTCGGACAAGATCAGCGAGATATGCTGCGGCTGCGGCACGCCGGTCGCGTGAAGTATGGCCAACGCATACTTGCCCGGCGGCAGATTGGTGAAGTTGAGCACCACGACCGGCGATCCACAATAGAAATCTGTTCGAGGCGCTCCCGCAGGCTCGCTCGAAGCATCCAGTACATAGAGTTCCATGACGGTAATGGCTGCATGCTGAATGAGAGGCTTCAGATTATCGGCCGAAGCGGCAATCCCGCCGAAATCCGCCGCCACGGCAGGAATCGTGCTCGCCTGAAGGGTCTTCACCTGCCCACTCTGCACCTCGCCAACCATGGTGCGAGCGGTCGTCGATATGGCGTCACGCTGCGCTGCAGTCATTTGCGATTGGGTTTTGCAGGAGGCGGCATTTGCGTTGGGCAGCAGCAACGCTCCGGCGATCGTTAGAGAAAACAGCAGGCCGCGTTGTCTGTTCGTAAATCTCGGTTGCATGGCTGTGGCGATCTTCCCGGGCAGTCGTTTCGCGAACGGAGCTGGCGCATCGCTAGTCTAATATAGAAAGAGGCGGGTGCTTGCTCCCAGCCCACCCATTAGGCCATTTATGACGTTTCCCGGCATCGGTGAGAAGACCTTGTCGACAGGCGGCGCAAGGGTTTTCAGCCGCTGTGTAGTATGGGCATTCTGTGTCGCCATCGCCTGTTGCGCGCAGGCGATGCAGGCTCCCGGCCCTGTTTCCCCTGGTTCTACTGTGCGCGTTGCAACGAAAGCCGCACGCCCGGCACGCAAAAGACGGACCCGCGCACCGCGAAAGAAAACGGCGAAGCCGCTGTCTCCTTCCGAAGCAGCCGCACAACCGGCCACCGTGAATCTGAAAGATGGAAAACTGACAATAGATGCGAACAACTCCGAGCTTAGCCAGATCCTGCAGAATGTGGCCAGCATGAGCGGTATGACCATCGAGGGGCTCGACAAGAGCACCCGCGTTTTTGGCGTATTCGGACCCGGAAATCCGCACGACGTCCTCACTCAACTGCTGGAGGGCTCCGGCTACGACTTCATCATGGTAGGCAACGAAGCCAACGATGCTCCGCGCCAATTACTACTGACCGCTCAAAACAACACTGCGCCGTCGCCCACCCCTGTCAACGCGCCTCCGCCCACCTCCGATGATCGCGGCGATTCCCAGCAACCTGGATTTGGAATGCTCCGAGGCAATCGGAATGCACCGGTTCCAAATGCGGCCCCTCCGGCCCCGCCGGTTAATGCACAGGATGCCCAGGACAGCGCCGACAGACTACAACGGACTACACAGCGACTGGAGCAGATGCACGAACAGCAAGAGCAGAACGCTCCGCGGTAGCGCGCGATCTGGTTCGAGCACCCGCCTATCTCCGCATGCGATTTTCCAGCAAAATTGGGGTAAGATGCAGGTGTCGCTGAGTTCCCGCCAATTATCTATGCTCTCCACCTTTCGCTTGAGATCGCGTGCTTTCCGGTTGATTTTCCCGCTCCTGCTTTGTAGTAGCGGCTTGTCGGTACTCGCCCAGACGCGACCCGCGCCGCCCTCGCAAAAGCAAACGGCAAAAACGTCGACCTTGTACGATCCCACGCAGCCGGAGATTCAGCCGAGCCTCAATGTAGACCGCGATCCGGTTCTCACGCCTGACCCTGAAGACAATGTCCCAGTCGGCACTGTCTCGCCAGCAGCCACAGGCCAGCCCGGCGAGATTCAAAAGGGGCAGGGCGGCGTCTACACGCTGCACGAAGACGTGAATGAAGTTGTGCTGAACTGCACCGTGGTGGACGAGAAAGGACGATTGGTCACCGATCTCAAGTCCAATGATTTTCGCGTGTGGGAGGACGACGTTCCGCAGACCATCGGCTCGTTTCAGCACCAAGACCTACCCATATCGCTGGGCATTCTCGTCGACAATTCTGGATCGATGCGCGATAAGCGCACCGCGGTAAATTCGGCCGCCTTGGACCTGGTGAGGGTGTCGAATCCTAAGGATGCGGCATTTGTTGTGAATTTTTCCGACAAGGCCTATCTCGATCAGGACTTCACCTCGAACATCGGCTTACTGGAGCGGGGGCTCTCGCACTCCGACTCCAGAAACACCACCGCCCTCTACGATGCAGTGGCCGCTTCGGCGGACGAACTGGCCAGGCACGCGAAACAGCCCAAGCAGGTGCTGCTGATCATCACGGATGGTGCGGACAACGCATCGAGGCTGAGCCTGGAACAGGCCATCCGCCGGGTGCAAAATCTGGGAGGGCCTGTGGTGTATTCCATCGGCCTGCTTTTCGGGAACGATAAGCAGGAATCGCAGCTGGCGCAAACAGCTCTGGAGACGCTGTCTCGAGAGACGGGCGGCATTGCATATTTCCCGCAGTCCTTGCAGGATGTGGATCAGGTTGCAGCAGAGGTGGCGCGCGATATTCGCGACCAGTATTCCATCGGCTATCATTCGACTAAGCCGGCCAACCTTGGGGGTTACCGCGCTGTGCACGTCGAGGCGAAAGCCCCGAACCATGGCAAGTTGATCGTGAGAACGCGCAAGGGCTATTACCGCAAGCCGGCTCTGCCGACGCAAAGAATGCAAGCGGCGAAAGCTGTGCAGTGATTAGAGCGGATTCAAGCTTGGCGTAGCTACTTTCAAAAGGGAGTCATTCTGAACGGAGCGCAACGGAGTGAAGGATTCCGAGGATATTTGCCTGGATCACACAGATAGCTGTCTTGCCGTGTCGGTCAATGAAGGCCTCAATTGAGGAAAGGGAGCAGCAAACTGCTCTGCTTGTCAAAATAGTCCGCGATCAATCCAGGTGAAAGTCGACATCGATCACAATTTGCACCGGTACAGGATGGCCTTGGTACATCGCCGGCTTGAACTTGTACTGCCTCACTGCCTGGATAGCTTTCTCGTCCAACCCCATGCCGAGATGGCGAACCACCCGGATGTCTTCCGGATTTCCTTGAGGGTCGACGATCAGCTGGATTGAAACGATGCCCTGATATTTCGTCTGGCGGGCAGCGTCTGAAAACTCCGGATCGACGGCGTGGATTACACGCGGCGCCGCGACGCCTCCTCCCACGCTCATGATGCCGCCACCATAGCCGCCTCCGCTGCCCGGCCCGACTCCAGCTCCATTTCCCGATCCGATGCCTCCGCCGTGGCCCCGGCCAAAGCCGGAACCGCTGCCGCTGCCCTGAGAAACCACGGCGACTTGCGGCGACTGAGTATCCCCGAAATTCGGCATACTGCTATTGGTGGGAATGTTGACCCGCTGGGGCATCACCACCGTCGGCGCCGCTGCCAGCTTCGGATGGTCGATTTTGAGGATCTCCACAGGCGCGATTTGCGTTTTGGCGATTGGCGGCAATTTTCCCTTGGTCGCTTCGACCACCTGGTGCGCGCCGCCTCCGCCTCCGCCTCCCATGGTTTTAGGAGCGGGCAAGGTGACCGGAATATAAGGCTTCATTTCGAGCGGAACCACCGCTACCTGCGGCGGCGCGACGAACTGCTTGTGCGCCTGGAAGGCAAACCACAGAACAAGCGCGAAGACAGCCGCATGCATCACGAACGAGATCGCGCTCGACATAGGATCGCGTTTGACGGCCAGCGGATCGACGACAGCGATCGGCTGGGAAGTCAGTTCCAGCGGCGGCAGTTTCTTCGCGAAGAACGCGTCGCGCAGGTTGTTCCACAGCCGTTTCCGGAGAGGCTCTTCCGGTACAGGTTGTCCCGTGACCAATGGCTTGGAAATTAACTCCAGTGGTGTGGGAAATGATTTACCCATACTGAGAGAACTCCTGGCAAATCGCTCATCGCTCGAGTCCAGTTCGGAAGTCGTAAATACCGGGTTTCCCATATATATTTTCGCCGGAGGCAGAAATCCGGCAATCTCCTTCAAGTGCAACAAGTGATTGTGTGGCGCTCTCACCACTCGTACTAGGTTGTCTGATGGCTTCGCCGAAATTGTAGTTGCCGGTTACCAGATACCCTTATCGCTTCCGGTGATCTTTTGCCCCACGGCCGCCGCAGTGGCAAGCCAGGGGAGGAGACCAAGACGGGCGCTGCTGTGCAACTCCCGTCTCCTGAAAAGACCTGCAAGTTGAGTGCCATACAGGTGGGCAGAGTGCGGCAAAATCGGCACACGCAGAAATTCTCGAGCGAAGTAGACCTGATCGCCGCCAAACCGCGCGGATTCCGTCACGAAGGCGGGGAGATCGAGGCCTGTGCCCCGATACTGTCTCACGTAATCCGACACAATCGCCAGATACGTCGCCACTCCATCCCAGATACCGGACGCATTCGCCGAAGACCGCAGGTCCTCGTAGTCGATGGCGCGGGCTTCCGACAGCTCGGCGGTGTCTACGATGTCGCACAACCGGAAGTAAAAATGGCGGTACATGCGTTGCAGAGTGGAGATCATCAGCCGGTCCGAGGCCGCTGGCACGCGAAACATGAAATCTCCAATGCGAACTGACCGGGCACGTCCCGCGATGCGCGAGGCGAGCGTGATCTGTTCACCCGTCTGGCCCAGACGGCCCATGTGGATTTCGACCGCCTCCGGCAATCCCGGTATCAGGAAGTTCCACTTGCACGCCAGGCGATCTCCCCAGCTGCGGGGTGCAATTTGCGCCTGGAAGCGCCTCGTCATCAGTTCGACTACGGTCTCGGAGTCCTCATTCGTATACATATCCAGGTCGCTGCCGATATCAGGCCAGTGATCGAGAGATTTGATCACCGTAACGTCATGTCCTTCCTCTTCAAATGCGGCGCAGATCGCATGCAGGTACGGGATCGCGTTGGCAATACGCGCTCGCTCTGCCGCCAGAGCGGTCGCCGCCCACTCGGCACGAGTGTCGTCCTGTGCGTCACGCAGGATTTTAAAGGCGACCTCTAACCCCCGCACCACGACATGGTTCGAGTTTGCCAGTCTCAGCAAGTCGTCAAACTCATTGCGGGTGATCTCTCTGATTCCTGAATGCAGCCCCGCAGCGACCGACGCGGATGCGTCGACGCGGCACGGCGGAAAAAGCAGGCGAGACAGAATGGTCAGAGACTTGGAAGGAGAAGGCAGGGGAATTGGATTAGGCATATGGCAGTAATTTTTCTCAGTGTAAGTCGGGCGCCCGCGAACCTGGATCAGGTAAACCCGGCGTCGAAGGCTTAGTCGCAGTCTTGTTGGGGGATGCAGTCGGTTTCGCCGAGGCATCGCCGCGATGTATCAATTGAATCGGACCCGTTTGCCCGCGTGCGGCCTCGCTGTATCGATTGAGTTCGCCGTTCACCTTCAGGTGGCTCTCCTCGGCAACTGCAATTAGATGTTTGCCTTCCGCCGATCGTTCCGTCGCCAGTCCGACGCGGGCGTCTGCGTTTTCGGCTCTATGAGCTTTCGAGTAATAGAACTGCGCCGTCTCCAGGTCGCCGTCCTTCTCCGCGACATAACCCAGGTTGTTGAGAGAAAACGCGCTTTCAGGATTGAGCGAGTAGGCGTCAAGAAAGTCTCGCTTGGCGGCGCGCCAATCATTTCGATTCGTCGCCGATACGCCACGGAACGTGAGCATCGTGGCGCGCGCATCCGCAGTGTCTACATTCCGCATGCGTTTTCTCAATAACCGGGCACTGTCTGCAGCCATCTCACTGACAGGTTTTCCTCTCCAGGAGCGCTCTAGGGTCACAACGACCGGTTCGGAGGAGTGCGAATCGGCAGCCGCATCGTAATACTTCAATGCACTGCCAAAATCTCCCGTAGCTTCCTCGGCGACGCCCAGGTTATTCAATGTGAAAGCATTTTGCGGATCGAGGGCCAGTGCCTGCCGCAGAAGGGCATCCGCTTCGAAATTCCGGTCCTGCGACAAAAGTTCTATTGCTTCGACATTCATGCGATTCATCCGCATGGGCACGTCCTTCAAACTATTAAGGGCGTACATCATGGGCTTTCCTTCCAGATGCTTCGCATTGCTGAGATCGATCCGCGCATCGCACCCCTGTTCCGATGCCAGCGCATAAAACTTTTGAGCGCGATCCAGTTTCCCCTGCAGCTCGGAGATGTAACCCAGGTTATTTAATGTGAAAGGGTCGGCGGCGTCGTACAGATACGCCTTATAGAAAATTGCTTCCGCTTTTTCGTACTGGTGCTTGCGTACGGCGTCCACGCCTTCGCGGTTGAGGCGCTGCACCGGCGTCAGTTCACTGCGCCTTGGAAGCGTAATCCTGAGATCTCGCGCCCAGGTGGTCTGGATCCCCGGTCCGGCGATGAACGCAATTGCTGCGAATAGTGTTAGTCGTGTGCCAAACATTTGCGATCCAACCTTTCCGTCCGAACCGTATAAATAGCCCATTCCAGCATACAGTTCTTAACAAGATGCGCAGCACTAAATTGTGTTGCCGCCGGACGATACTCCAGGCCGCATGGTTTCGCTTGACACTGTGTCGACGGGCACTGAAAATCGTTGAGTGACAAGGGTATGCCGGACGGCTCATTTTTTCGTAGTGGTCGCGCTTGGCAGCGTCGCGGCTGCTCAATTGTCACCGGCAAACACGAAGTCGAGTCAGCCCGCAGGCATACAGTCCGCTTCGACGTTAAACACTGCGCCCGGCGTTCTCACCCTGCCTCCCATACCCCGAGGGGAAAGCACGGTGATTGGTGGCGCGATTCGCAACGTAGATCCCGTGCGTGATCAATTGACGCTGAAAGTCTTCGGCGGTCGCACGATGAAAATACTTTTCGACGAACGCACCCAGGTCTACCGTGATGGAATAAAAACTCCTCTGCGCGATTTGCGTCCAGACCGTCACGCTTCCGTCGAAACCGTGCTGGACGGGACTGACGTCTTCGCTCTCAGCATTCACACGATATCGCGACCACCCGAGGGGGAGTATCAAGGTCAGGTTCTGAACTACAATCCTGGCACTGGAGAATTGGCCGTAAGCTCCGTCCTGTCTCGTGAACCCATCAAACTGCGCGTTCCGGCGGGCACGCCGGTCGTTCGCACCGGTCAGGCCGCCTCCTCCGCAACGCATACGGATTTATCAGATATCGTGAAGGGAACTCTGATATCGGTCAAATTCGAAGCGGACAACAAAGGCGGAGGTGTCGCCAGCCAGATTGCGATCCTGGCCGCTCCGGGATCTACATTTGTGTTCAGCGGAAATATCACCTTCCTCGACTTGCACTCTGAACAGTTGGTGCTGGTCGATCCGCGTGACGGTAAAAGCTACAAGCTGTTTTTCGATCCCGCCCGCTTTCCAATGAGCCATGATCTCCATCAGGGAGCGCATGTGACGGTGACTGCAAACTTCGATGGCGCGAAATATGTCGCCATCGCGATTGCGATCAAGTAGAGCTCGTTCATGCTTGGAGCGGATTCGAGGATACCGCACTCGAAAATGGCGTGAATCATTCTGAGCAGAGCAAAGGATCCAGAGGGTGATCGCTTGGATTGCACTGCAATCACCCTCTGGACTCTCATTCCGCTGCGCCTCCTTCAGAAGGACGAATGTCTATTTTTCAACTACAGCTATAAGCCTCTCAAATTGGTGCGAACCGCGGCTCAAGGCCCCATGCTCTCCGGAGTGCAGGAAGTGGTGGAACTGTTGGGCGTTGGCGGTGTCGGCGGCGTTGACCAGGGAACCCTGGTGAAGTCAAAAAAATCCAGCAGGTTGGGCTGCGCGTTATCGCGTGCCGTCAGATGCGCGGAGGGCCCGATGAAACGGTTCTCGACAAACTTGATTATCGCCGTGTGGTCCATCGGGATGTGCGAGACATAATGCTTCCGGGTAAATGGCGAGATGACTATGTTCGGCAACCGAAACCCAAGTTGTGCAGCAAAGCCCTGCTCGGCCGCCGCATCGGTTGAATTGGCTCCAGGGTCATTCGACGCCAGGTCGCAATGGAGTGTCGGCGTTCCACCGCTGGGGACGCACGGACCATAGCTATCAGGATTGACCGCGATCCCCGAGATGTCCGGGATCGTTCCCAGCGAGGCATCGGTGTTGTCGTTCGAATGATTGGGCACCGGTGGGACGTGATCGTAGGGTCCGCCTCCCTCGTCGTAGCTGAGGAAGAAGACAGAGTCCTTCCATTCCGGGCTGGCCATGAATGCATTTACGATTTTGGCCACCTGCGCCTGGCCGATCAGAATCGATTGACCCGACCCGGGATGCTCGTCATTATTGCCATAACCGGCTTCAATGAAGGAAAAACTTGGAAGCGTGCCGTTGGTGAGATCGCTGAAGTAGCCGTAATTCGGATCGTTCAGCGGCGCAATGTGAGCCGGATCGATGCAGAAGGAGTTTGAAGAATCGCCCACTACGCTGGATGGCTGGGTCGGCAGTGTACAGGCGGTTCCCGGGGAATTCTGATACAGATACTGATACGAATATGCCAGATTTGAGAAGTCGGTCGCGGGATAGGTGGCATTGGACGAACCCGTGCAATCATCCTCACTGAGACAAAAACCCTGGGTCACAGTGTAGTAAATCTTCCACGACACCTTCGCCTGATCGAGTTCCTCGAAAATATTCGGAATATCGAGCTGAGCGAGATGGTCATTGCCCGGGTCGTTGACCAGGCCCTGCGTCGTGCCTCCCGTAAAGGTCGCAATGCGATTGGCAATGCTCTTGCTCGAAATCGGAGAAAACCAGCGGTCTGACAACGCGAACTGAGAGGCCATGTAGTAGTAGTAGTTGAGGAAGCCCTGGTCGTAGTACCCCATGGAGCGTTTGCCGGTTAGGTCGGTGAAATTGCCCGAGCAGCTGCCGCCTGCGCCCGGGATGGAACAACTATTCGCATAGCCTTCAGCGTTGTGGACGAAGCCATCCATCAGGATCGGGCGAGTGGTGAGAAAGTTGTAGCGATTGACCTCTCCATAGCTTCCGAGCCACGCAGAGGTTTCATCGTCGATGCAGGTGCTGGTGAACTTGAACATAGGATAGACGTCGCCCGCATCGTCCTGATTGCTGATCGTAGTCAGCTTGTCGTCGATGCCATCTACGTTATACGTCTGGCCGTCGTCGCCTATATTCCAGGCTTGCCCGCTCGTTGAAGTTGACTGGCGGTACGGATTCAACATGCCGAAGTAATTGTCGAATGTATGGTTCTCCTGCAGCATGAAGACGACATGGTCGATGGATTGAAGACTGCCCGCCGGTGTCACCGTCACGGTCGCCGAACTCGTCGAGGTATTTCCTCCGGTCGCGGTCGCGGTTGCGGTGTACGTCGTCGTTGCGGTGGGGCTGACGAGTTGCGTTCCGCCGCTTGGCGGCAGGGTGTAGTTGCTGCCGTCGTTCCCGGCTACCGTCACCTGAGTGGCATTGGTCGCGGTCACGGTCAATGTGGAGGAGTTTCCCGAGATTATCGTAGTAGGGTTTGCGGTGATGCTGGCAGTTGGCGGCGGATTCGGCGTCACCGTTACGGTCGCAGTCGCCGAGGTATTTCCGCCGGCTCCGGTTGCGGTCGCGGTGTACGTCGTCGTTGCGGTGGGGCTTACGGATTGCGTTCCGCTGGTTGACTGCAGAGTGTAGCTGCTGCCGTCGCTTCCGGCTATGGTTACCTGAGTGGCATTGGTCGCATTCACGGTCAACGTGGACGAACTCCCGGTATTGATGGACGTGGGGTTTGCCGTGAAGGTGACCGTCGGCGCTGGATTGGGTGTCACCGTAAGGATCGTGTTTGCCGAAGTCTTTCCCCCAGCCCCGGTTGCGGTCGCGGTGTAAGTCGTCGATGAGGTCGGGCTGACTGCCTGGGTTCCGCCACTCGGCGGCAGGTTGTAGCTGCTGCCATCGGTCCCGGTTAGCGTCACTTGAGTGGCGTTGGTCGCACTCACAGTTATGATCGACGAACTTCCCGCGGCGACTGAAGCAGGATTCGGGGAAATACTGATGGTCGGCAGCGGATTGGGTGTCACTGTCACTGTCGTATTTGCCGAAGTCTTTCCTCCAGGCCCAGTCGCGGTCGCAGTGTATGTCGTTGTCGCGGTCGGACTGACCGATGGCGCACCGCCGCTTGGCTGTAAGGAATAGGTGCTTCCATCTGTTCCGGTCACCGTTACCTGAGTGGCATTGGTCGCGGTCACGTTCAACGTGGAAGAACCTCCGGCGGCTACCGACGCGGGGGTTGCCGTGATATTGACAGTGGGCACAACAGCTGGCACCACCGTTACGGTCGAGGCCGCCGAGGTCTTACCTCCAGCTCCGGTCGCGCTTGCGGTGTATGTAGTCGTCGCACTCGGGCTGACGGACTCCGTTCCGCCGTTCGGCGGCAGGTTGTAGGTGCTGCCGTCCGTCCCAGTCACCGTCACCTGCGTGGCGTTCGTCGCGGTCACGTTCAACGTGGAAGAACCTCCGGCGGCAATCGACGTTGGGTTGGGAATGATGACGACTGTCGGGAGTTGATTCGGTCCCACCGTTACAGTCGCAGTCGCCGAGGCGTTTCCGCCAGCTCCGGTTGCTGTTGCGGTGTAAGTCGTGGTCGCGATCGGGCTGACAGATTGCGTTCCGCCGTTCGGCTGCAAATGATAAGTGGTGCCATCAGTCCCAGTTACTGTCACCTGCGTGGCATTCGTTGCGGTTATGTTCAGAGTGGACGAACTCCCCGAGACGATCGAAGCGGGGCTGGCCATCATGTTAACTGTCGCCGCCACGGGCGACGACCCAACCGTTACCGTCGCGGTTGCAGAAGCATTTCCTCCTGCCCCGGTTGCGGTCGCTGTATAAGTCGTAGTCGTGGTCGGGCTGACGGTTTGCGTTCCGCCGTTCGGCTGCAAGTGATATGTGGTGCCGTCGGATCCAGTCACCGTCACCTGCGAGGCGTTCGACGCGGCCACGTTCAAAGTGGACGAGCTTCCCGAATTGATCGAAGCGGGGCTGGCTGTCATGTTGACCGTCGCCATCCCAGGCGCCGACCCGACTGTTACGGCCACAGTCGCCGATGTCTTTCCTCCAGGTCCGCTGGCTGTCGCAGTATAAGTTGTGGTGGCAGTCGGGCTGACGGATTGTGTTCCGCCATTGGTCGGCGTGGTAAATGTGGTGCCATCCGTTCCGGTCACAATCACCTGAGTGGAGTTGGCGGCTGTTACGGTCAACATGGAAGAAGTTCCCGAAGTGATCGACGTGGGGCTGGCGACGATATTGACCGCTGGCGCCGGAGCTGCACCGGGGATGACATTGGCGCATCCCGTGAACAGCAGGGACAGCGAAAGACAGGACAATAGCGCCAACGGGGAAATACGGCGGGAAAGTGGCGGGAAAACGCGCATTCTAATCACAGAGTCCTTTTATGTTCACGCAAGCAACGAGGGTTCGATAAACTGCGCCGAAAAGTGAACCCGAAATTGAACAGGTACATCTCGTCTCGTCCCATGGTTCGGTTCTCAATGATGAGAAAACCGCTCCACCAGTCCAGTGCAAGTGCAAGGCCAAACTGCCTCCACCTTGAAAAAGCAGGCACCACGGTGCTCTGCACTGCAAGGACTGCGTGCCAACATTCTTCGTTTGGTTTGATGCGCAATATTTTGCATATGTGGTTGGGCATGTGGCGCACACTTTTGCCCGTGTGGGGAATCGGGGTTGTACAGCCCCAGTAGAGCGGTTCTCCGGTTGGTGTAGAGCTCGAAGCAGGAGCTTGTCGCTCTAAGCCGAAGGATCTCGCGGTTTGCTGAAACCACAAGGTCCGGCACTTCGCTGGGCGGAGTTTACCCTGAACGAAGCCGAAAGGTTCAAGACGACAATCTTCTTATTCTGTCGCTAGATAGCGATCGGAGAACCCCTCTTATGGGCCGATTGCAAGTCTCTGGAATCGTGAGCACAAAGAATCCACTCTTGCGCTAAAAGCGCCGCAAAGGATGTCCTTTAGACGCGGTGACTTCGTCCGACAATCTGCGATTGAGTCATGCGCAACATTGGGACAGCCTTGAAAACTCACGTGAATAGCTCTTCCCGCGAGTAGAAAGCTATTCCAGCGTTGGGCTTGCCGGATATCCGTCGCCAGCCGGAAGTTCCTTCGTAGTCTCCGATGCATGCCAGACGAGGGGATTTCCGAAACCGGTGGGCCGGGCATCGTTTCCACCGGGCTCAATTCCGTCCTGGCGACTTATGCCATCTCCACGCTCGCCAAAAGGACCTGAATGCAGCGTCCCTTCAGAGCTTGAAAATATGGAACGCAGCCATACATCCAGACCTCGCGGAAGAAGCCCTTCGTTGCGGATCTCCCGCTTGCGTTTATTGAGTTCGAACCAGCGAAGATAGTTGCGGACAACGCTCTCCATGGTCATCTCGACTCCCGCCGCAAAGTTGCGCTCCGCCATGCTGCGTTGCAGCTCCGGAGATTGAAGAATGGCAACGAGTTGCTCCGCGAGATCGGCGGCATCGCCGATTTTGTAGAAGCTGACAGCCATGGCTTCATCGACCGCCATTTCCCGAAGATCGGCAATGTCGGCGCACACGATAGGAATTCCGTACTCACACGCCTGATGGGCCGGGCCGCTCGATCCCGTAGCGGAGTCGTAAGGCAGAACCAGGATTGATGTTGTCCGAAAAAGCTCCGGAATATCTTCTTCCGGAACATATCCACGAAACTCGATCGGTAAGTCCGCGGGCTGCGCCGCGCGGATCGATTCCCAGTATCCTGTTTTCGTATGATGATTGGCCCCGGCCACGATCAGCCTGGCGTTCGGGACCTTATCCAGGACAGCCGGGAAGGCCTTCATCAGCGTCTCCAGCCGTTTGTAGGTTCCCCAATGTCCTATCGCCAGAATGCGAAGTTCCGGATTGCCTCGTTTCGTAAAATCTGGGGGGCTCGGAGTGGATGCGAATGTCCCATGGGTGCCCAGCAGAACGTTCTCAGCGGAATACTTTGTCATCAGAGTGCGCCGGTAGGCGGAAAGCAGAACAGAAACGGAATGCGCCTTCAACAGGGCCCGAGTGACGACGTCTGTGCCCATGCGTAATATTTTTTCCCGCCGCACTCCAGCGGCGGCAAAATCGACATGTTCGATCACATGGTGCAGGGTGACATGCGTGTAATAGCCGGAGGCTCGCGTGAGTGCCGGCGCGGAGAGTCCGGCGAAGGCGGCAACCGGATTCTCCGGTGTCGCAAAACTGGAGAACACGAGATTGAACCAGACCACGTCGGGTTTCAACCTCCGAATGGTGTTCAACAGACGCACCGGATTTGTTAGACTGCCAAACTTCCAGCAGCGGATCACGTTGAAACCCGACAATTCCGACTGCTCCATGGCGTTCAACGAATCGCCGTTCGCGTCGGTGGCAAATCCATAGTCGCTCAGCTCATCCGCGAGGATTGTCAATTCGATCTCGGGATTGCGCTGTAATTCCCGCGCAATGTGAAACGCATACTCGTTCAATTGCCGTCCGCTGGGAGGGAACGTCGCAACCAGGCAGATTTTCATAAAATCCCGCTTTCAGAAGATTGTGATGCTCACATAAGGTCTGAACGTTTGATTCTGCCCATGCGTGAAGTTGAAGAAAGTCTGCTGTTCGAAGCCGGCTGCAAAACGAACCGGATACTGCAAGGGAACTTCTCCGGTCTGGTCCTTGAACTGGCGATGGAAAGGCCTGGCATACGAGATGGAAAAACCATTCTGCGTCGCATCATAAACATGGAAACTCCTGGTGCTGGAGTAAGCAGTCGAGGCCTGGAGGTCCCAATGGCGCGTTAAAGCGTAGTCGATTGTTCCGGTCGGGCGTAAGTCCTGGGCAATTCCCGAGCGTGCTCCGACGACTCGCCATGCCCGCAGGTCTTCGGCGATCCCTTCGATGTTCAACCGGTCCGAGAACCGATGGGTTAGGCCGATATAGGAAGACGTGTAGTAATCCTCGATCCCCACCGGCGAGAACTGCTGGTCGTTTGATCCCCAGCCGGTCACCAGGGCAGTTTTTCCCCACGGTTGCCCGACACGGAAGTCGATTGCGCCGGTCAAGGCTTGTGAATGAATATTTCTTTCGGTAAAGGGACCCGTTTCGTAGATTACGAACCCACTGACCGCAACCGCATTGAAGAATGAACTTGTCGACAGATACGTGAACGCGCGAAAGAGGTTCTGGTTCATTTCCGCCGGAGACCTGGAATCGCGGCGTATCGTCCCCTGAATGCCGCTGTTGAACGTCAACGCGTTCCTGCCGAGATGGAAGGTCGGGTCCAATCCGAAATTGAGCGAGCTATCGGTCGTGTTGCGGTTGACGATGGCATGGTACCCGGGCAGGTTTGCGAACGCGGGCACGGAAATCTGTCCGCGCGTGTTATTCAGTTGAAAAAAGCCGCTGGCGGTAGGCAGATGGTTTAGATGAAGATGATATGCCACCGTCCCTTGCGTCTCGATCGACGAGCGCGGCGGCGGGAGAAGGGAAATATCGGTTGGAGGCACCGGCGTCGGCGTATCCAGCTTGGAATCCAGAACATACACTGTCGTGTCTTCGAAAATCGGTTGCACCAGGAAATTGCCCAGCAAGCTCAGTTTGGGATTTACCCTGTACCCTTCATTTGCCCCGGCCTGAAGCAGATTCAGCTCCGCCGCTTGATCTTCGCCAGCCGCGCTGGCAGCCTGCGCGAAGGCCGTAAGCGCCTGCGAACCCTGATGTTCCTGCTGATACACATTCGCCTCGGCCAGCAGATACTGGTAATCGGCTTCGCTGTCAGCTCCATGCCGGACAGCCGATAGCTCCGCTGCCGCCCTGGCTGTGTCTCCCAGCGCGAGGTAGTTGTTCGCCAGGCCGACTCGCACCGATGTGTCCGATGCGCCGGCTGCCTTGGCGCGTTCAAGGTACGTCTGTGACAGTTGATACTCATGCATTTCGCGGAACACGTCCGCCGCCGCGATGAACTGGTCTCCGGTAGGGGGCGCCGTTTCTCCCGCCGCCGCTTCCATCAGGGCCAGGCCAATCTGCCGCTCCGCATCCCCTGTATGGTCCTGCTGCGCCATTAGCTGAGCAATGGCAAGGCGCACACCGACGCGGTTGCTGTTCGGAGTCGTAAGCGCCTTCTGAAAACGCTCCATCGCGGACCTCTGGTCTCCGAGCGTGCTCAGAGCTTCTCCTGTCGCAATAAATATCTCGCTGTCGCCTGAATTTGAATTCTTCGCGCCAGCCTGCGTTTGCCCCGCATGCTGCTCTGCCAATTGAACGTATCGCAGTGTTTGCTCCCGGTCCTGCAGGTGTGCGTAGGCGCGTGCGAGCAATGCATAGACAGCAGCATCGTTGGGAGAATATTTTTGCGCGATCTGCAGCTGGTCCGCTGCTTCGTGGTAACGCCGCTGGGCGTACAGGGTCTCCGCCAGTCCGAGATAGAGCGTTCCATCATCGGGAGTGAACTTCAAAGCGGCGCGATATTCATTGGCGGCTTTCGTCAGCATGCCCAATCGTCCGTAGGCCGTCGCCCGAATCATGTGGATCAGCTTCGAGTCGCCAATCTCCTGTTCGACCAGTTGCGATTGCCGCAGAGCCGCCTGGGGACGATGCAGGTCGAGGTACGCATATGCCAGTCCGAGATGGGCCTCTCCGTCTTTCGGCTCTCGCTTCAGGGCCGCTTCGAAGTCTGCCGCTGCCGCCTCGGGTTGGTGGAGATCGTTCAAAACATATCCTCGGTTCACGTATGCCGTGACCACGTTAGGGTCGCGTTCCAGGGTCTCTGTAAAATCCTGCAGAGCCTGCTGGAGCTGTCCATTATGCTTATGCACGTAGCCGGCCAATAGCGGAATGTCCGGCTCCTGAGAGAAAATCTTGTCGTATTTTGAGGTCAAATCCAGCAGTTCACTATATTTTTCGAGATGGAGCAGGTCGTAACCAAGGTAGACAACGACATCCCGGTCTCGAGGCAGCACCTGGATCGCTTCTCGTCCCACATCGGCGGATTGTTGATTTTCCCCCCTAAAACTCAGGTATCTCTCCCTCTCTCGGAGCATCTGAGGCTCCTGCCGCATCTCGCTGGTGGCCCGATCCAGCCACACCGCAGCCAAATCCAATTTCTGCGCTTCGATTGCGGCGTTCATCCCGCCAGCCACAATCAGGGCATTCCGCGGAGCCAGCGCATAACCCTTCCTGTAGGATGCCTCTGCTCTTCTGAAATCGCGGTGAGCCGTGTACATGTCCCCCAGCGCCAGATACGGCACGTACAACGAAGGATAGGCCTGGGCCAGGCGCTCAAAATACTTTTCCGCTTCCGCGTCGCGCCCCGCTGCGCGTGAGGCATACCCGAGGGAAGTGAGCGCAAAACGGTTCCGTGGATCGATTGCGAGTACCCGCTTGTAAACTGCGATCGCGTCCTCGGTGCGCCCAAGCTTCATCAGCAGATCGCCATCAAGCTGCAGGTTATTGGGATCGTGCGGACTGGTCGCGAGCGCTTCCTTCATATCGTTCAGCGCGCTGTCCAGCTCTCCGGCATTCATTTTGATGAGAGCTCGCAACCGCAGAAACTGCGCTCTGCCGGGCCCGTGCTCATCGAGCGCGCTGATCTCCGCTTGCGCCGTTTCGAGCTGCTGGTGGGCGGAACTTTCATCGTGCAGATTGCGATACGCCTCCACCAGGTCCATGTGGAGCTGGATACCGTATAAGGGTCCCTCGATCGGGGATGCGGGTAGATGAGCGACGGCGGCGCTGTATTCCCGCACGGCATCGCTATCGTGCTCCTGGAGCTGCGCGATCTGTCCGCGAATGGCATGCAACCGGTAAGAATCGGCATTGAGTTCCGCAGCGCGCTGGAGAAAGGGGTTCGCATCTTCTATGGAACCGGCAGCAACCTCGGCCTGGGCCGCGGAAAGCTGCAAATCCAGGTCTCCCGGCATTGCATGCGCGGCCTGAGCGTAGAGTCTGGCGGCCTCATGGAGTTTGCCGTCGAGTTGTAGGGTATACGCGAGTTCAGCCTTTACGTCCGGTTTCGGGTTGCGGATTGACTGGAGGGACCGAATCGCCTCTGCATAGTTCCCAATCTCCCGGTAATATCCCGCCAAAGACCGCTGCACATCGGGATTGTCCGGAGCGCGTCTCCTGGCCAGATCCAGATAGTGGCTTGCCAGGTCCATTTGCTTTAAATGTTGATAGGAGAGGGCCAGCAGCAGCTCCGAACGCGCGCCGGGCTGAATCCGTTCAGCCCGGCCCAGCCAGTCGAGCGCGTTGGTGTAGTCTCCGGATCTCATGTAGAGATCTCCCAGCAGCAGCGCATCGTCTTTACGCTTCGGATCGGTCAGGATCACCTGTTTCAGCAGATGCTCAGCTTCGTCGGTCCGGCCCATCAAGCTATAGGTCTGGGCAAGACCGGAGAGTCCTTCCAGCGCCGACGGGTTCAGGCGAAGACCTCGCGTATAGGCGTCGATCGATAGCTGGGACTTTCCGTCGAGCCGCGCCGCGTAGCCCAGCAGGAACCAGAGCTGGGCGTTATTCGGGGCAGATTGTGCAGCACGTTGCGCATAGTCGACCGCCAGCGCATGATCGCCGCGCCGCAAAGCTAACTCCGCGGCGTTCGCCAGGCGTGCGTTTTGGATGTTGGATCCAAAACCAAGCGATTGGCCCTGAGTTTGCACCTGGTTATTCTGGATTTGTGGTTTTGCTGAAGAATCAGGCCCGAGTTTGTAGGTCTGCGCTAGGATAGGGCAGGCAAGCGCGACGACGGATAGAAACACGCAGGCATTTCTCAGGGACCCAAATGTAACAATCAATATGTCACCGCACCATCCAGGTTTACAGAGCTTGGATTCTGAAAGATAGTTTAACGTTGATTGCAACGTCGATGTTGACATATCGTGCGCGCGCAACAAAGCAACAGACTTTGTCGCTTTTGAATCCAACGATTTTTGCGAGGGACTTTGAAGAGAATCGAATCGGTTGCACCGTCGACGCGGCCCATCCCGATGAGCCTCATCCTGATGGCGGCTTTCGCGGTTCACCTGCCACTTCTGCTGATGAAGTTGCCGCTGAAGTCGTATGACACCAATTTTCATATTTTCTTCGCCTCACATTATCTTCACCATTGGTTCAATCCCTGGAACTCCAAGTGGTATGCGGGGTTTTCGCAGACCACATATCCCCCGCTGCCGCAACAGTGGGTGGCGTTAGTCTCTCGGATCATGGGCCTGGACATGGCGTATATGGCGGTGCAATTGGCTGCCATACTGCTCCTCGTGTTAGGCGTTTATCGGTTTTCACGACTTTGGGTGGACCCGCGCGCTGCATCGTTTGCGGCGCTGGCCAGTGTGTTTCTCGGCTCGGAAAGCTTCCTGGTTTATTCCGCGGGGCAATTGGGCACCACATCCGCGGCGCCGATCTATCTGAACGCGCTGCCTTATTTGTACGAGTGGGTTCGACGTGGCAAGTGGCGGTCTTTTCTTAAAGCAAGCGTGCTCTTCACCGCCGCCGCTGCCGCGCACCATGCCACATTGCTGTTCGGCTCGTTCTTCTTTGCGGTCCCCGTCCTCGCACTGGTGCTTCTGGATCGTCCAAACGGCGATGGTAGAAACGGGGACCGCCGGGACGATGGCGATTCGGGCGGCGAGCGGACCGGGGTCTCTACCTTTGTGGTTCGCACCGTGGCAATCGCCGTGGTTGTGGGCGCTGCGATTGCCATCGTGCTTCTTCCATTCTGGATTGCATTGATCCATTATCCCGTCACGCAAACTCCCATTCCGCACCCAAGCCGGGCAAATTACATTCTGAGTCCGCAATGGGGCCTGAACTACTTCATCGTCCCTTATGGAGCATTGATCCTGGCGCTGCCGTTCATCGTGCTTCGCGGTTCCATCGCCGTTCGGCTTCGTCCCTTGCTTCTGGGCTTCTGGGTGGCATTTCTGATTGGACTCGGCGGGACAACGCCGGTTGGCCACCTGCTTCTGGGGCGGGCGTTCGAGGTGCTGACCATGGAGCGCTTCAGCTATTGGGCCACTCTGCTTGCTCTGCCTTTTGTGGGACTACTCGCGAAGGAACTCATCGACCGGTTCCGGACACCGGCGGTTGTCGGTTTGATTGTGGCGGCGGCTTTCAGCTGCGCGTTGGCGGTGGCGTGGTCCACGTATCGGCCCGCGGATGCCTCCAATTTCAAAGTGGATTCGGTAGCCTCCTGGCTCAATCGCGACGGGCACGATCAATATCGCTACGTCACTCTCGGATTCGGCAACAAAATCGCGCGACTGGCAGTTCTGACAGACGCCAGCAGCGTCGATGGAGAATGGAATTCCGGGCGCATGCTGCCGGAGTTGACCCGCTACGGCGCGGGCGCGCTCACCAGTTCAAAATACTTCGGCAAACCGGGCCTTGACTCGCTGCGCGCGATACTGCAGCACGCGGATCGGTATGGATTGAAATGGGTCTTGGTGCGCGATCCATATTATGATCCGCTGCTGAAATTCGGCGGCTGGCGTCAAGTGGATGAACTGGAAGACAAAACAATCATCATATGGAGCAAAGATGGTGTGCCCCCGGCTGTGGCGGTGAACGCGCCACAGATGCCGCCTCATTGGCAGGGCATGCTGTGGGGGATTCTTCCGTTCGGCAGCAGCATTCTGGCGATATTGGTTGTTCTGATTCCAGAGAGAAGACGGCGCGATCTCCCCGGGGACGATTCTTTCGAGACGCATGAAAATCTTGTGCCGGGGAGCGTGGTCTCGTGAGCAAGGGACGTCTACTCGCTGCGCTTATTGTTGTCGCGACCGTGGTACTCGTTGCGATAGGGACCCTCTGGCCCGGCCCAGCCGCAGTCGCCTATGCCGGTGGTAAGAGTCTGCTGCAGCCCTCTTCCACGCCGGAAGCAGCAGTTTCGAAACTCGGGGATCAAATTGGCCAGCAAGCCTGGGCAAATGCATACTCCAGTCTCGGCAACAAGGCCCAATTCACCGAACAGGAGTTTGAGCACGACCTGACGGGATACCACCTGAGCCTGCGTACCTACGCGACCCTGGAGAATTTCGATGTGCTGCCGCTTCATGTCTCCGATAAAGAAGCGGAGATTCGGATGAGGTTGCATTGGTCGACCGTGGTCGGCACCTTCGTGAACACGCGCGACCTCCGAGTGGTGAAGAATGGGGACCGCTGGGAGGTAGATTGGCCTCTCGTCAAGGAAGCCATTGTGCCGCCGCAGGTCATTCCAGTGAATTATCTGCGCTGGGACGTGATCTACCGCGGCCCGGGGGATGACTGGGGAGCCCAGGATGTCGAAGCGCCTCACGTTCGCATAGTGGACATGCACCCTGTGCAGCGCGCCGAAGGAGTAGTCATTCTCGGGGAACTTCTCAACGAAGATGTCGTGCCCGCCTACGTGTCGGTCAGGGCGACTTTGCAGTCAAAGAGTGGATCGACGATCGCCAGCGGAGGCAGCTTCGACAAGATCTCTCCCATTCTTTTGCCGAAACAGGTTACGCCATTCCTAATCAACTTCCCGGATGCAACATTGTCCGATGTGGGCAGCATTCGAATGGATCCTTTGTCGAGCCTCGTCTCGGCCTCGGCAGACCCTGTGATCGAGATCGCAGATCAACGGTTGAATCCAGCGCCCGACGCCTCGTTCACTGGCCAACTGGTCAATCAAAGCGGCCAGATCGTCAATGTCGCGCACGTTCTTGCAACTTTTTATGACAAGTCCGGTCAGGTGGTGTGGGTGGCCGACCAGTATACCGACCGCGCACTCCTGCCGCAGACTCCGGTTCCGTTCAATATTCATATTCCCGAGGATCTCGCAAGGAAAGTCACGAGTGAGCGCACGGTCATCGCCACCTACAGCGTCGGAGGTTTTTGAGTGAGGTTCAGGTCCGCATTTCTGCTTGTCGCCGGAATCGCCCTCGCCACGATATGGCCGGCGTGCGCGCAAAGCGGGAGCATGCGCTTGCCTGCAACCGTCGAAGCGGGAAAAGCGTTCTCAATGCAAAGTACCGGGAGCGGGAAAGCTGTCCTGTACATCGTCGGGCTCGGGCAGGTGCTAAGGCGTGATGTGCAAATGGGAGAGACGACGTCTTTTCCTGCCGGATATTTATACAACGCGGGCCACTACCTGGCCATTCTGGTAGCGGGATCTTCTACAGACAATGGCTCGTTCGATGTTGTGCCTGAAACTCACCCCGCGGACCTGAGCTTCCTCGCGAAGCCTTCTCGTCTCGCGGTCGGTCTGCACAACGGCATCAGCGGCGCAGTGTATGTCTTCGATGCTTATCGCAATCTAATCACCGCCCCCACACCGGTCTCCTTCAAACTGTCGAATCCAGCCGGCGTCATGCAGGAGCGCACAGTGGTCACCCGCGATGGCGCGGCCTGGGCAGTGATGGACTCCACCGCAAAAGAAGGCGCCGATAAATTTGGAGTTCTAGTGGATGGTGTTTCCAGCACACGGATCGTGGAACAGGTTCCGGGCGATCCATGCGGGTTGAGGATGAGCGCCCAGCAGTCGGGCCAGCAGCTTGAATTGAAAACAGACCCTGTGCGCGACTGCAGCGGCAACGCCGTGCCGGACGGAACGATCGTTACCTTCACCGAAAATTACGACGGTGCTCAATCGACGGTAGACGTGCCTCTCAAACACGGAATTGCGCAGGTTGAAATGCCCGCTCATAACGGAGCAGGAATTTCCGTGGCCAGCGGGGTCGTCCTGGGGAATGAAATTCATTGGCGAAAATAATTATCATGAAGCCCCTGCTGGTTCTCCTCGCGGCTTTCGTTGTGCCATTCGCTCTCGGCGCGGATCAGGCGGCAGTGCGCGTGGAGCCTTCGACCTCGCAAGGGCCCCGGCCGCTTCAGCAGCAGACCTCGACAGCGGCGATTCGCGACTATTTGCAATCCTGGCAAAGCCTGGGTGCCGCGCTTGAGCAAAATCGAGCCGACCTGCTCGATCCGGCTTTCGTGGGAACCGCACGAGACAAACTAACAAATACAATTCACGAACAGGCTACGCTGGGGATTCATACCCGTTATCGAGATCGCGCGCATGATCTCCGAATAGTTTTTTACTCGCCGGAAGGACTGTCCATTCAGTTGACAGATAACGTCGACTACGATCAGCAGGTCTTCGATCAGAACAAGATCCTGACGACTCAGCATGTCCACGCACGTTATGTTGTAGTGTTGACACCCGCCGAGATGCGCTGGCGGGTACGGATTTTCCAGGCGGATTCGAAATAACTTCTACCCAAAAAACCCACGACCGCACCCGCTCAAATTCTTCCTGTGGGTAAAGTTTGCGCCACATTCCCATCTAAATTCCCATCTGTAGGTAAACTCTGCGCCACGCGCCCCATAGCGCATGCAAAATATTGCGCATAAAACGAAGCGGCGACTGTTTGCATCTTACTGATTGCAGCACGGATAGAGGACGGACCCCCGCCGTCTCAGGTCAAACCTGTTTGGCCCAGTGCTTGCAATACAACAGGCTGAAGCATTTGATCTTGCTCGATTTGCGAACCGCTGCTCAATAGTTCTCCAGTAGTAGAGAGTTCGCGGGCGAAGGCCTTTTTCGCTGTCTAAAACGCGGATTTTGCTCTCTGAAACATGGAGGCAAGCGCAGTCCGCATTGGGTGCACTGAAAGCGGCCAGGCGAGCAAGAAATTTCTTAGAGAACTTGTTAGGAGGCAGAATGGTCTCGGTAGTCGTACCCATTTATAACGAAGAGGAGCTCATTTCCCGATTCCATGAAGCTGTTGCTGACGCCTTGAGCGATGCAGGCGAAGACTGGGAAGTGGTTTACGTGAATGATGGTTCCAAGGACTCGTCTTTGGAACTGCTCAGAGACTTGCAAGTCGACGATCCCCATGTGGTGGTAGTAGATTTGTCCCGCAACTGGGGACACATGGGGGCAATATCGGCCGGCCTCCGCACTGCACGCGGCGAGGCGGTCATCCTGATGGATGGAGACTTCCAGGATCCGCCGGAAGTTCTGCCCGAGTTGATCGATGCCTGGCGCGAGGGCGCTGAGGTTGTGGTCGCAGTAAGAAGAAGTCGGCAGGAACGGCGCAAGGTTCTGGCGAAGCTCTTTCCTCTTTTTTATCGTGTTCTGTCCGCACTCTCCGACTATCCGATTCCTCTGGATGCCGGCATATTTTGTCTGATGGATCGTCGGGCCCTCGACTCAATCAATAGCTTGCCGGAAGGCAATCGCTACTTGCCCGGTCTACGTGCCTGGGTCGGATACAAAAACGCGATCGTTTATTACGATCGGCAGGACCGGCTGGCCGGTGACGGCAAGCTGTCCTTTTTGAGCCGGATCAAGTACGCGATGGATGCGATTACAAGCTTCAGCTATAAACCGCTGCGACTCTGTTTCGCTCTGTCCTGCTTTTCTTTATGTCTCGTCACCATTCTGGGAATAGGCTCTGTACTTTCTAAAAATCCTCTCCACACTGCGAGCCTCGGTATCGCCGCCGCAATGTTCCTGGTCGGAGGTATGCTGTTCCTTTGCCTTGGGGTGATCGGCGAATATCTTGGACGCGTGTATGACGAGGTGCGAAACCGGCCTATGTCCATCATCAATGAAGTTCACCACACGCCCGGGTTAATTTCCGCCCGAACCAGGATCGAGTATAAAGAAGCAGATCCCATGCTCGATTACGCGGAAACAGAGGCGGCCATCACGTTCAAACGGCGAGTTGGATAAGGCTGACCGCAGCCTTCGGCAATGCTGGAGGTCACAGTCTGTCGAGCGGCGTTTTGGAGCGGATTGAAGGCAAGCGTAATAGGATTCTAAATTGGAGTCATTCTGAGCAAGCGAAGAATCCAGAGAATATTTGCCTAGATCATACGGCGATCACCCTCTGGATTCTTCGCTTTGCTCAGAATGACTGATATTGTTTTTCAATCACGCGACCCTTTTACAGCTTTCCCGGTGAAGCCGGCGGATTCGCCTCTTTATCCTTTAGAGAATGCTGTTGCGGTGCGTTGCCACAGGTAGGAATGCCGGGTTCAATGGCCGTACCCTCCTCGTAATCGTTCCAGGTTTCGAGCATCACAAAGGGGATGGGATCATCGGCAGGGAAGTATTTCCGCCAGAAGTTGAACGTATCCAGGAATGTCTGGCCGCAACGCGCGGACATGTGGCGGTTGAGACTCCACGATGCTTTGCTGTCGTCGAAGCCGGCCCATGCGCCGCCTACGATGATCTTGTCAGGGTACTTCGACAGCATCGTTTGATAGAAGTCGCTCAAATAGGACTCTCCCCAGTTGCTGCCATCCGCCGCCCAGCCCTTCGTTCCAGGGTTTATCCACGCATAGAAACCATCCAACCCATCCGCATACTGGCCGGGCAGATTCTCATCGATAAGCAGCGGTGGAGTGTCCCACTTGTTGACTACCGCCCTTACTTTGTCCCAGTCAGTGTGTCCTCCCTTTGGGAAGATGAAGATAACCGGACGACCTTCGTAGGTGAGGTACGCCTGGTTTCCCGGCGATTTCGACGAAAGATACGTCTCGTGGAACATCGTGAAATCCGCGATGGCTTCATCGGTCGATCCATCTTCCTGGTCGGTCTCGTCGTACATCATCGCCACATGAAACTTGTGCTTCGCGGCGGCGGCTTGCATCAAGGCATAGCTCTCATCGATGAAAGGCTCGCGATCTCCATACCAATCCACTACGAACGCGGAAATTCCCATAGCTTTCGCTTCTTGAATCTGCCTGCGTATCACAGCGGGATCATGCGATGAATAGCCGACGGAGATGTGCTTGGGATGTCCGAACCACGCTTCGTAAAGCGCCAGGACCTCCGGGGATTTCCCCACGGCTTTGTATTTCAATGTAGCCGCGCGAGGCGATCCAGGACCAGAGCATCCGTGGGGCAGAAGAAGGAGAAAAATTAAAGCAGTGCTTGCACGACTCAGCATAAGTATACTTTTTAGAAGCAGGGAACGCTGTAAGCGGTTGTCATGATTGCAGTATATAGCCGGGTATGTGTGATTCCGAGCAGCCGGTTCTGGGTTTGCGTATCGAAGTAGGCGATTGCGGACTTGAACCGCGCCTTTGAGCCTTCCAGCAGCTCCTAATAGACCTGTGCAGCGCAGACTTTATCAAAATTTTCGCCTGGTTGCTGGAGCCTTAAGATCGTGTCGAACAGTCCGCCCCAGAATCCGAAAACACTGCAGGCCCGCATTCTTTCAGGGAGCGTCGTTTTGCTGTCGGGCTCAGGGCTCGCGACGGCGATCAACTTCGCCTACAACATCGCAGTTGCGCGATTTCTGGGTCCGAAGGGCTTTGGGGACGCAACCGCCGTCTATACGCTGCTCACTCTGATCTCGGCAGTCACGCTTTCCTTCCAGATCATTTCCGCGAAGGTTGTGGCGCAACAGAAGTCTCTCGAGGAGAAGTATGCGGGCTATCGCGGTTTCCATCGCGGCGCATGGATATGCGGTGTCCTGGCCGGTTTGCTGCTGCTGGTGTTCCAAAGACAAATTGCCGATTATCTCAACCTGCCCAGTCCTGTTCTTGTCGTCCTTCTCGCAATAGGAATTGCCTTCTACGTCCCGCTGGGGTGCCGGCGCGGCTATCTCCAGGGTGCTTACGGCTTTCGTCGTCTGGCCGCGAATCTCGTCCTTGAGGGGGCGGTTCGACTCGGCGGTTCGCTCCTTTTGATTCTGCTGGGCATGGGCGTCCAGGGTGTGATCGTGGCCAATTCCGCGGCAGTCGCGGTGGCCTATCTCGCAATCATCCCCGAAGTTGCGGTCAGAGTTCCGAACCCTCTTCGTCTGTCGTATGCCTTCCGCGAAACATTGCAGGCGATCGTCTTTTTCTCCGGCCAGGTTCTTATCAACAACTGTGACATCGTGTTGGTAAAGCACTATTTTCTCGCGAGAGAGGCCGGGCTATATGCTGCAGTAGCGATGGTGGGTCGAGTGATTTTTTCTTTCTCCTCCGCGGTGGTAAACAGCATGTTTCCACTCGTCGCGGGAACTCGCGAAGAGGAGAGGAAAGATCTCACAGTCATCGCAACTTCCCTGTTGATGGTGTTGACCATCGGTTCTGCCCTGGCCATCGGTCTGCGCTTCGCACCCGCAGGGATCTGGACGGCGTTCTTCGGGGCCAAGTTCGCGATAGCCGGGAAGCACGGGCTTCCATACCTGCTTGCGCTCTATGCCATCACGACAGTCGTATATTCGCTCAGCGCCGTGATCATCACGTATGAGATGTCTTACAAGATCGCCAACACCAGCTGGATTCAGCTTGCGTTCAGCGGTGTTGTCATAGCGGGAATCTGCCGCTTCCACTCGTCCTTGCGTCAGGTCATCCTGGTACAACTGGTGCTGATGATTGTGCTGCTCACTCTTGTGGCGCTGCCCTTCCTCATCGACTTGCTGACCGACTCCGATAAGACGCAGCAGGGTGAAGTGTTTCGACCGGTCCGGGCGATTCGGCAGGTCTCGGAAGACGAGGTCATCGCGGAATTCCTGAAGAGCGATTTCAACAATTCCGCTTTCCGGGAGTACCACCAATCATTGCGTGAAATCGTGGCCCGGCCTCATCTGGACGATGCCGAAGAAAATGCGAAGCGGCGCGCTCTGTTTTTCATTCGGCACCTTGCACTGTGGAACGAGCTTCCCCCCGGAACGGAATGGTATGAGATGGAGGTGAGGGAAGCAGACCTCGGCCAGATTCGAGTCTTTCCGCGGGCCCAGTGGCGGAAAATTGCGCGGGGGGATTTCTCCATCCTCGAAGTTGTTGAACGCATGCGCAATCGTCAACACGCGCTCGACGGCCGGTTCCTATCGAAAATTGATGAGATTCGCGATCGGCTTCTCGAGGAGGATACTGTCCTCGGTGCCGTGGTCCTCATCGGTATCAGCGAGAGTGAACCTCTGACGATCCTGGATGGGAATCATCGGCTGGTAGCGGCCATGCTGGCATCGCCAAGCAGAGTGCACCGGCTTCAGTTTCTGTGCGGACTGTCGCCCAGGATGACGGAGTGCTGCTGGTACAACACAAACCTCGTGACACTTATGCGATATGGGAGAAACGTTTTGAGGCATGTTGTACGCCGGCCTAAAGCTGAGCTTGCGCGCGTTTTGCAAAGTCCGGGATAGCTGAGAGATAACAGGAGGACCGGCGAATATTACGATCGAATACCATACGAAGGGCAGGCGACCTCGAGATCTGGACTCCGTGATATTCGCTGTTAGAGATTGCTGGACGCACGAAACCTCAAGGAGAGATGTAAAGATATGACGATTGGAAAGTGTGCGGTGGCGGTGAAGCAGTTGCCAGAAACATTGAGCGTGAAGCAGGAGAGAATATTTCTTCGCGAGATACGAACGTTCATGAATACTCACAGCCCTTATATGGTGCTCGACTGTTCGACTGTGCGCCGGATGGATAGTTCTGTTGTCCATCTGCTGCTCTGTTGTCTGGAGGAAGCGATGAAGCGCAATGGCGATGTCAAACTTGCAGCTCTGCCTGACGGAGCAGGAGCAGTCCTCGAGCTGACCGGAGTGAACCGTCTTTTTGATATTTACGACACGGCTGCTGACGCGGTGAACAGCTTCCATCAGCTCCCGGGGGACAGGACTTCGCAGACGCCTGTGCCGGTGCGCTCCCAGCAGGAGCCCGAGAGTGCGGCGTCACCGGTCGCGTCGATCACATTTTGACGTGCGCAAATTGTCAGAGGTTCGGGAGAAATGAATGAGGATTTCGGGTTACTGGCTGCGGCGACAGATCGCCATCTGCCTTGTGATGTTCTTAGCTGTGCCGCTTGGGGAAGCGGCCGTCGGGAAGCCGCAACAAGCTGTTGCCGGCCTACAGGACGAAGGCGTTTCTTCCGTGCGGACTCAGTCCCAAAACTCCAATGGCTCAATCAGCAATCCGGCTGCGGACACAAATCAGTCCGAAGCATCCCCTGACGATCCGCACACTGTGAACCCGCAAACCAGCGATCACAGTCAACCGTCCGGTGCCTCGCAGTCCACCCCGGAACAGCTGGAAAAGGGTGCCTCGAACCCTGTCGGCACAGCTGCCGCTCCGTATGAAAAGACAACCGGAGTCGCCGCCTCCAGGCCTGCCGGAGCGGCTATTGCTCCGGCAAAACAGAGGCGCGCGCGTTCCATCCTGATCAAAGTCGGTGTGCTCCTGGGAGCCGCCGTCGCCATTGGAACTGTAGCGGCCCTGTCCAAGGCGAGTCCCAGCCGGCCAAATTAGACGAGCGGCAGAGCATTCCGAAGGAACTGTGGGAGCATTATGGTGCGTGCACGCGTTGAGCAGAGCCATCGCAAGTTTGTAAGTTTCTCCGGCATTGACGGCGCCGGGAAAAGCACTCAGATCGAAGCTCTCAGCGCCCGTCTGAAAGAGGCTGGGCTGCGCGTTCTGTTGATCACCTTCTGGGATGACGTTGCGAGATTGACCGGTATTCGAGAAGCGAGCGGGCACACCCTGTTCAGGGGCGAAAAAGGTGTTGGAACTCCGGAGACGCCGATCAACCGCCGCGATAAGAATGTCCAATCCCGGATGATGACGGCAGTGAGGCTTTGTCTCTACTTCGTCGATGCCGTTTCGCTCCGGCTTGTTGTGGGGAAAGCATTACGATCGAATGCGGATTTCATAATCTTCGATCGGTATGCATACGACGAACTCGCGAACCTGAATTTGCGCAGTCCCGCCGCTCGACTCTATATCCGGCTGATGATGAAGTTCGTTCCGAAGCCGCATATCAGCTATTTGCTGGATGCTGACCCGGTGCAGGCCCGCGCACGCAAGCCGGAGTATCCGATTGAGTTTCTCCACACCAATCGCGCCTCCTACCTGGCTCTCAGCAAGCTGCTGGGTGGGATGACCATCATCGCTCCCATGCCGGTGCAGGATGTCAAGCAGAACGTCCTGAAGCACGCGCTGGCGCTGCTATCTTTCGATGGCGACCAGGTTGAGAAATTCGTCAGCTGAGATAGCTGTCATATTCTTGAAAGCCTTTGCCAGAATGAGTATCTAAAACCCGCGCCAAAAAAGAGGTTGTCATCCTGAGTGAAACGAAGGACGACAAACATTCATAGCAAAGAGAGCCAACATAGCCGGACAACGGTTTGATACAGCATCTGTAAATCCGGCTTGAAAGGTACGCGCAACCGTCCACATCCCGACGGCTGCGCGTGCCTCTACTGGTATGTAAGAGTCAGATTATCCAGATACGTGGTGTTCGCGGATTGGTTGTAGTTTCCGTCCATCTGATAGTTGACTGTGATGCCCCACCAGCTCGACGAAACAGGGAACGGCGCAAAAGTTCTGTCGAGGTTGTGGGTCGCACCGTCCCAGGTTATCGACTGATACAGAAGATCGTTGTTCGGCTCCCGCTGCATTTGAAGCGTGACGTGGTGCCAACCGTTGGTGAGCGAACAACCAACTCCGCTCGAAACCCAATTCGCATTTACGTTGTCCCAGATGTCCCAGTCTCCATCGGCGAGGTGGTTGCATTGGGTGCCCCATATCATTCCGGCCCCGTTCAGGTACATGTTGATGTCAAACTCCAAAGTCTGCGTGACATTGGCATTCGTCACGTAGACGTCGGCATCGTAAGTAAGATAATGGATGCTCGGAAGCAGTGTGTGGTCGTTGTCCGGGAGGTTTTGCGTTGTGTTCTGGCCAATCACCGGATTTGACCAGAGGGCGTCAGAGTAGGGTACCGATCCACTCAAGTCGAACCGGGTGGCATTGCCGCTCAAAGATGGTGAGCTGGCGTGCTGCGACATCGACCATCCCACCCCCCAACACGACCCGGTACAAATGTCGTAAAGCGGAGCGAACTCACCCCAGCTATTCCAACCTCCAGCGGCCTGTAGGTTGGAGAGTACCTTTCCACCGCCGCCTTGCACGGTAACGTCAACAGGCGTGTAGGTAGACCCGCCGCAATAATCCCATTCCTGCACAACTGCGTGCTGTGCCCCCGCGCCCAGGGTCAACGGGGTATTCAACTTCGCTCCGTTGGTCGTGTAGACCAAATTGTTATTCACGTAGACCCCCATGGCAGCTACGCCTTGCGGACAACTGCTCGACGTGGCTGTTGCCGCGAAATTCGCAGGGGAACCTACAGTGCTGTTGTTTGCTGGTGAGGTCACGAAAACACCGGTCTGGCCGGTGGCGTTGATCGCGACCGGGGTATAGATGGCCCCGCCGCAATAGTCCCATGCTTCGACAACGGTGTTATGGGTCCCTGGACTGACGGCAACGGCGGTGTTCAGGCTACTTCCGGCGCCGACATACTTCAGGGAGTTGTCCACGTAAACGCCCATGGAGGCGACGCCGCTCGAACAACTGCTGGTTCCGGCTTTTGCTACAAAGTTGACAGGGGAACCCACGGTACTGTTGTTTGCCGGTGATTCCACGACAACGCCCGTCTGGTTGACGACTGTGATTGCCACCGGAGTGTAGGTGGCTCCTCCGCAATAATCCCATTCTTCAACAACAGAATTGTAGGTGCCGGGGCTGAGTGGAAGAGTGGTGTTCAGGCTGCTTCCATTCCCGACATACTTCAGGACATTGTTTATGTAGACGCCCATCGCCGCCACGCCGCGCGAACAGGTGGTCGTATTGGCGGTCGCCACGAACTGTGCGGGTGAGCTGACGGTCTGGCCGTTCGCTGGGCTGCTGACCGCAACATTTGCGAATGCAGGAGCCGTGAATATCAAAAGAATCAGGAGGGCATAAGTACAAATCTTCATAAGTCTGCCTCTTAGCAGTTTTTTCGAGCGCATGTGTTGAGGTTTGCGTTAGGCTCCTTCCGCTGCGTCGTTCAGCGGAAGAGGTCGAGTAACTCGCTTTACTTCACTGGGCTGGCCTGAGCAGGGAGACGCCGTGCGTCTGACATAAACTCGACCACCTCTATTTGCATGCCTTGGAGGAGAAGGCATGCGACTTACTGGCCCCCAAACAAAGTCCAACCTGAAGCGAGCCGCCCGTGGAGAGTCACTGTGCGGTTTCTCACAGTTCCGCGGTGTCCGCTCAACATCTTCAGCAGAGACTTAAATTCGGGGGTTTTAGGCAGACTGCAAGAAAAATTGCAAGAGATTTCTAGATGGATATTACACAGTTTTCATGGGCAGAAAAGCTTTTTTTGGAGAAATTCCAAAAAAATCGTGGATATCAGGCATCCTTTTCGCGACCTTTGAAAATTGTGCTCGATTTGGAAAAAAATGCGCTCGATCTCTGGATGAATTTACACTGCGAGGCCACGATCAAGTAATGTACTTTTGGAAGGTAGAAATGTTTCCTGGACTCGCAAAGGAGGGCGGGTACAAGCAATGGCTCCCGTACCTGAAATGCGCCGATTCCCATGCTTGATTCATAAACTAACTATTCTCTGCCGTCATCCGCAACATGCTGGTTGCTATCAGCAAGAAAATCCGCCGTGTGTCACCGCTGCTGTTTCGTCGGACTACCGAACGAACTTGCTAAGCGGAATCGAGTGTCGCTGTGAATGCATTACCAGTACGTGACGCTGAAGTTGTCCAGGTATGTCGTATTCGCTGCTTGTGTGGAGTTCCCATCCATCTGGTAGTTGGCTGTGACGCCCCACCAGCCTGCATTCACAGTGGCTGGCGCATAGGTGCGATTCAGCGTGTAGGTTGTCCCATTCAGTGTGATCGTCTGGTACAGCAGGGTGTTGTCGGATTTCCGCTGCACTTGAATTGTGACATGGTTCCATCCGTTCGCGAATTTGCAGGGCACTCCGGCGGAAACCCATTTTGAATTCACGTTGTCCCAGAGGTCCCAGTCTCCATCGCCAAGATAGTTGCACTGATGGCCCCAGATCATCCCGACGCCATTCATGTACATGCTGATGTCAAACTCCAGCACCTGCGTAATCGCGGCGTTTGTCACATAGAAATCCGCGTCGTAGGTGAAGTTGTGCACGGCCGGAAGGATCGCGTGATCGGCGTCCCGCAGTTGCGGCGCATTTTGTCCGATCAGTTGAGCGGAAAACAGTGCATCCGCATACGGCGTCGTGCCGCCGAGACTGAACCGCGTCGCGTTGTTGCTCAACGAAGGCGAGGTTACGCCGTAGCCCATCGACCAGGTGACTCCAGCGCACGGCCCGGCACAGTCGGTTCCGTACGGCGGAAGTTGTCCCCACGTTTTCCAATTTCCGGAAGACGTTTGAATGTTGGAGATCACTGTTCCTTCGGGTGCAGGGGTGGGCGTCGGTGATGGCGAGGGCGTAGGTATAGGCGTGGGTGTTGGTATTGGAGTGGGCGTTGGTGTAGGCGCGGGAGTCGGCGTGGGTACGGGACTCGGCGTGGGCGTGGGTGTTGGAGTAGGTGTAGGTGTTGGCGCAGGAGTTGGTGTTGGTGTGGGTGCAGGAGTTGGTGTTGGTGTGGGTGCAGGGGTCGGTGTAGGTGCTGGAGTTGGAGTTGGCGTGGGTGCAGGAGTTGGCACTGGAGTCGGTGTTGGTGTGGGTGTAGGTGCTGGTGTTGGAGTTGGCGTAGGCGCGGGAGTTGGAGTCGGTGTTGGAGTTGGAGTTGGTGTTGGTGCTGTAACTGGAGCTATAGCTCCTCCCCCGGTTCCGGAGATTGCAGTGGTTCCGGCAATGGAAAGAGGGGAGGCCTGAGAATTGGAAATTCCTGCTCCAGCACATCCGGCAATGGAGATGGGCACAGCCAGAGCTATGGATGCCCAGATCAGTCGCTTCATATTTCTGCTAGTCCAATGCCGGACTAACTGAGGGATAAAGCCAGAAAAAACGCATCCAGGAAGAACGCACTCTGTATCGTTCACAGCCCAGCGGGATTGCTCCTGCGGATGAAGGAACCGAGAGGGCGCAAGGTTCCGACCAGTGCACGTTGGGTCGAAGCCTGAAGGCAAGCATCTTTTGTAGAGCAGAGCAATAAGTACCTTGAAGCGGCCCATAAAGACACTCCTGGAGGTTTTCGCAGAACAATCCGCACGCCGGAAAAACTCCGGTGAGAATGGATGGAGGCTGCCTGAAAAGTTATTTTGGTGACTTATAGTACCCCAGGTTTTAAATCTTCAGTAACTTATTTTGCGTTACTAAAATGCAGAAAAGTAATACCTAGAAAGTAAACGGATGGTTACTTTCTCAAAAAGTTATTCATTGAAAAGTCGCGATTGCAGCGCGGCTACAATTCAGCGTTAGCGTGGAGAAGGGATAGATTCAGGCGAAGTTGATCGCGGCTTCCGAACCTCAAACGGCGACAGTCCATGTCAGCACCACGCTTGCACGCGCTGCTGTGAAAACCGCTGATGCCCGTCTCAACAAGCAGTTTGCGGCGGCTGACTTCACTTGCGGGTTCGCATCGCGCAGACCGGGAAAATTTCCTGACGCAGGAGAACCGGAGGGAGGAGCCCTTTAGTTTAAAAAAAATCTAAAATTTTTCTTGCTTTTGTTTTATGAAAGCGCTTACAAATGTTCATCTTGAATTCCGTGGCGAAAATCGCGCTCTAAAAAATGTCGCAGTTGAACAGCAAATTGCCTTTCGTTCACAGGGTTCAGGATGGATTTGAAGAGGCTGCTGGCGGCTTCTGAATGCGGTGACAGGGAATTCCGACGCCCCGGAATCTCCTGCGTTACGAAAGCGGTTCCAGGAACATGGATTTGAGAAATCTCGAAATAGGCTGGCGAGAGGGAAAGACAATGAACGGAAACAGGCATCGGCAGTTCGTCTCAAAGGTTGGTTCTTCGGTGTTCGCGATGTTGGCCATAATGTTCATACTCACCGCCGGTGTTCCTCAGGCCGCAGGGCAGGCGTGCGCCGCCCAGAACTGGGCTACCGCCACTCCCAACGTCTGGGCCTCCGCTGGCAGCAACAAAGTGATGCTGAACAACGACACGACGACCAACCAGCCGACCATTCCCATTTACGCGGACGATGGTAACTTCAATCCTTGGGGATTTGAGCAGCATCCGCCGTCGATAACGGAGTTGAATTCCGTCTGGTCCTGCCCGTCAGGCAGCCCGGTGATTACAGTCGCCGGGTCGGGCCGCGAAACCATTTCCTTCCAGGTCTTCATCAGCGCGGGCGTGGGCTCGAACTCCGCGCTCAGCGATGTATCGGTCGCAGTCAGCCCGCTGAGCGGTGCAGGAACACTGACTTCGGACGATACGCAGACCTCCAACGTCACCCGTTATCTCGAGGGCTACGTCCCCTACACATCTCCCGGGGTAACTTATCCCGCGAATTTACAGACCACAGGGCAGATGCCCGATCCACTGATTCCGTTTTACGATCCCTACGATTCGGGGAACCCGGCCGTGGCGACTCCGTTCAACGTGCAATCTGGAACGACGCAAGGCGTATGGGTCAATGTTTCCATCCCCGCGAATCAGGCTGCCGGAACCTATACCGGGATAGTGACGGTGACCGGCAATGGAATCGGAAGCGTATCGATTCCGGTAAACATGACAGTCTGGAACGGCAACCTGCCGACGTTCGATGCCGGGTCGGTGAACCCCACGTATGCGGATATGCTGCGGTCTTGGCTGCCGTTTTACGGATCGGCCTTTGATAACGGCGAGGGCATGACCTGCGGAGGACCGGGATGCACCACGGAGCAGGAGTTGCTCCAGAAGTACCAGATCATGGGCCACAACTACGACATGGACGTGCAGATCGATGGCCTGGGGCCGAGCAATAGCGGTACCTACCCGGCAGCGGGGGGTACCGGGACCAGCTTTACCGTATCGGGACCGGGCAGTGCGAGCACGATCGACTGGGCGGCGTACGACGCGTACGTGGGTCCGGCGTTGACGCCGGGCGGCCTGTTCGCGGACGGCACCTATATGCGGGTCTTCGATTCGCCGTTGTCCACCGCGGGCGCGGGTGCCTGGACGTGTTGTGGCTATGCCTGGCATAACGATAACTATTATGGCAACGTTCCCGGTACCCTGCCGCCTGCAGGTTTGTTGCAACTGTACGGAAACTACGCCACCCAGATCTCCCAGCATTTTGCCTACAACCACGCCAATAAAGGATGGGGGCTGCCGGAGTTGATCTCTTACACCTACGATGAGACCTACAACACACACGGTGGGCAACTCGGACACACGCCCCTGATCTATCAAAATATTTCGCTGTTTAACGAGGCCATGAATTCGTCGAATTCGGCGTTGTCCTCGACCTGGGCGGCGTCCACCTCTCCGATCCATAATTTTCTGACCGACGAACCGTCCTGCATGGAGGATGGCGACAACACGAACTATACCGATCCGGTGTGCGCGGACCACATCAACCTGTCGTATCCAGGCGGCGCGAACGCGACCGCGGGCTACACCAAATCCTGGGTGATCGATTGGTCCTCGAACCCGGCGGTATTCATGCCCGGCCAGCCGGGTCCGGCCCTGCATTTTGGCTACGGCACCACTCTGGTTGCCGGCGCGGGCTATCAGTACACCTACGACCTGAGCCAGGGCGTACCGGCGCTGTCAACTGCGCCCGTGCCGATCGAGAGGTGGTTCTATCAGGGAGGAGACCCGTTTAGCTCTGGCGACGGCATCAACGCGACCGGCGTGGGCCAGCGCGTGAATTACTGGATCGCTTACAAGTACGGGCTGGATGAGACGGTTCCCAGCGCCGGCGATCCCAATCCCGCCGCGCCCGCTCCGGGCGCGGTCTGGATCTACGTCGGGGACTTATGGGGTGGCAATAACGGATCCTCATCGCCCGGCAATTGCGCCAACAGCAACGCTCCGTCGCCGTTTGTCAGCGCGGCCACCGGAGGCGACGGAGTCATCTTTTATCCGGGCAATGAAATCGGCTGCTATTACACGGCGAACCCGGTGGGCCAGGCGGTTCTGACGGCGAGCCCGGCTGTCAATGCCAGCTGTACGTCGAACGGCTACAGCGTATGCAATGGGATCAGCGGTCCGGTGGCGTCGATGCGCGCGGAGGCGATGCGCCGGGGCTATGAAGATTACGAATACATGTACCTGCTGGGAAAGAAGAGCGGCCGTTCGGCGCCGCTGGCCATCATCAATTCGATGGGCGGGGCGAACATGCCGACCTGGAACGCGTTGAACTGGCAAAACGTGGATGCGACGAACTATGTCACAGGCGTAGAGCCGGTAAACTCGGCATATACCGGCAACTGCGTCGACAGCACGCCCGGCATCGGGGGGCTTCCCGGGGGATTACCCAACGGCCCGACCGGATCCGCCTCCAGTGGATATCAGCCGAACTACCAAGGCTGCGTGGGGGAGTGGACGAACAATCCTTACCGGTATGCGGCCGCGCGGGTACAGCTGGCGGAAGCTCTTGGCTTTGCTTCAGCCGGCACGACGCCAACTATCTCCGGCTTAAGTCCATCGAGCGGTGCGAGCGGAACTTCGGTCACGGTAACGGGAACGAACTTGAGCGGAGCGACAGCGGTCACGTTCGGCACCAGGTCCGTCACTCCCAGCTCCAGCACATCCACCAGTGTTACGGCAGTGGCGCCGGCGGGAAGCGGGACGGTGAAAGTCACCGTGACGACAGCGAACGGCACCAGCAATGGGGAATCGTTTACCTATAACACGCGGGTAGCAGCACCGTCCTTCAGTCCCGCGGCGGGAACCTACAGGAGGGCCCAGTCGGTCAGAATGAGCGACAGAACCGGCGGGGCGACCATCCGCTATACAACGGACGGCAGCACGCCCAGCGAAACTCACGGAATCATCTATTCTGGCCACGTATCCGTGGCTACTACGGAGAAGCTCAAAGCCGTCGGTTATAAAAGTGGAATGGCTGACAGCAGCATAACCGGCGCAACGTACACGATCTCAAGCGGCCATGGACATGACGGTGGAGAGGGACATGGCGGAGACGGTGATCATGACGGCGGGGAACATGGTGGCGGACACGACGGTGAGGGACACGGCGGCGATGGCGGGCACCGCTAAGCGGCGTATGGAACCAGTGGGCGATCTTTCGGAGCGGCGCGAACAGGCAGGCGCCTTCCGACTTCCGAACTGGAGTTCAGCAAGCTATTGCTGAACTCCAGTTCGCGGAATACATAAGCTATAGCGTTTCTGCTGTTATCACGCGATTTCTACCCTGGTCCTTAGCTTGATAGAGTGCTGCATCGGCAGCACGCATCAGCACGTCCACCCTTACGCCGTTCTGTGGATAGCAGGAAAGGCCGATGGAGATGCTGAAACCATCGAGTGTTTCGCCATAGTGCTGCAACTGTAATCCAGCGGTTGCCCGCAGCAATCGCTCGGCGCATTCCAGAGCCGCCTCCGTCCCGGTTTCAGGAAGAATCAGCAGAAACTCCTCTCCCCCATAACGGCTGGCGATGTCCTCTCCGCGAAGCTGCATCTGGAACAGCTTTGCCATCTCACGCAGGACAGCATCGCCGGCTTCATGGCCGAATAAATCGTTAGTCCGTTTGAAGTGGTCGATGTCCACCATCATTACCGCCAAGGGAGACTCTTTACGAATGCTGCGACGCAACTCGCGCTCCAAGGATTCCTCCATATACCGGCGATTGAAAAGCCCGGTCAATGGGTCGCGGATGGATTGGATCCGCAAGGTTTCCCGCATGTTTAAATTGGCCGCAGCAAGGGCCAGATGCTCGGCCAGGGTCTTCAACGTACGTTCCTGTGATTCGGTCAGTGGCTTGGGTGCGGACCGTACATTGCCTTCCACGTTGACGCCCGTATCCAGGTAGAGAACTCCCAAAGTTTCCCCCTGTGCCATCAGCGGGAGGCACATCGCATATTGGGGAGATGGAGGGCCGATATGCGCACAGGCCACGCGCGGATCGCTCGCCAGCGAAATGTTTCCCCGGCCTCTTCTCAGCGCCCAGCAATCTTTGATGGCGAAAGTATTTTTAGCAACTGCGGGTTGTCCCCAGCTCGCGGCAAGTTCCGCCGTATCGCGCGCTTGCGGGATGGTGAAGATGGCTCCGCTCAGCTGCGGAAATTGCGTCTCCAGATGACGAATGATGATCTTGTATGCCTCGTCGGAGGAGAGGCACGATTGCAGCAAATCATCGGTTTCACTCATCAGGGAAGCTTCTCGATTGATCGCGCTTAACTCCCCCTGGAGACGCTTATATTCGGCGATCTGTTGGCTCAAATCCGTCCATCTGCGCCAAAAGAAAATAGCAAACCCGCTCCCGATGATGACAACCGCAGCCAGAAATTCGTCCGTCTGCGCTGCCCCGTGCTGTGCGATCCACTCAAAAACTCGATCGGGATCGAGCAGAACGGCAATACACCCGATCAGAACCAGAACGGCGATTCCAACGAGATCCTTGCGAGCTCTCCTATAGGGGGAATTCTCTCTCTCCGAATTGATCTCATATTGCCGCTGATTCACCACTCAATCCTATTCTGTCCCGGCGGAAAATCGGCGAAAAACAGTATAGGCCGACCCTCCCCAGTGACGATAAAGCTGTCGATTCTCGATACAGGCAATGACTCGAAAAAGGCCTTCCAAAAATTAGATTAAAATCGATTGCAAACTGCAAGCTATATTGATAACGTGTTGGGTGTGCCTGGGAAGCCCAAAACAAAACGCCGCTCCGGATGCCCGGTGAGTATCTCGCTCGATGCGATCGGGGACCGTTGGTCGCTGCTGATCATCCGCGACTTGATGGTGCGCGGTCACCGGAACTTCAAGGACTTTCAAGGTTCGGGAGAAGGAATTGCCACGAACATCCTCACGGACCGCCTGGACCGGCTTCAGGCGGCGCACATTATCACCGCGGAACCGGATGAAACGGACAGACGGAAAGTGAATTACCGATTGACGGAGAAGGGGATTGATCTGGCGCCGGTGCTTTTGGAACTGCTCATCTGGGGAGCGCGGCATGAGAACACAGACGCACCCTGCGCGGTCATTGCAGAGATGGCAAAGAATCGTGAAGAAGTTCTTGCGGAGACACGGCGGCGATGGAAGGAACGCGATCCCACTCCGCTGCTGCCGAGGTTTGTAAAGTGATGGCGTTTGAATCAGGAACGAAGTGGATGGCAGCTGGAATTTTTATTTTCAAATCATTTACCCAAAACATGGAGAGGAAATCACAATGCGATTCATGGTCTTAGTGAAAGCCGACAAGGATAGTGAAGCAGGTGTATTGCCAAGCCAGGAAATGTTTGCCGAAATGGGCAAGTACAACGAAGAGCTGGTCAAGGCCGGCGTGATGCTCGCCGGGGAAGGACTCCAGCCAAGTTCGAAAGGTGTGCGCGTCAAGTTTTCTGGAGGGCAGCGAACGGTGACGGAAGGTCCTTTCCAGGGTGCGAACCAGTTGATCGCTGGCTTCTGGATGTGGCAGGTGAAATCGAAAGACGAAGCGATCGAGTGGCTGAAGCGTGCTCCATTCGATGGAGGAACCGAAATCGAACTTCGCCAGGTGATGGAGATGGAAGATTTCGGCGCGGCGTTAACGCCGGAACTCAAGGAACAGGAGTCGCGGCTGCGGGCGCAATCCGAGCGGCTGGCGAAGGCCAGCAAATAGGCGTCGACTTCCGGACACAGGCATTTGTGGATTTACCTGATTTGAAAGGAGCGAAAAAAATGAGCAAAGTACGGGTATTAGTCGGCACGCGCAAGGGCGCATTCGTTCTAACGTCGGATGGCAAGCGCGACAAATGGGACGTAAGCGGCCCCCACTTTGGCGGCTGGGAAATCTACCACGTCAAGGGATCGCCCGCCGATCCGAATCGGTTATACGCATCGCAGACCAGCGGCTGGTTCGGCCAATTGATCCAGCGGTCCAACGACGGCGGCAAAACCTGGGAGCCGGTCGACAACAAGTTCACATACGATGGCGTGCCGGGCACCCACCAGTGGTATGACGGCACGGCACATCCGTGGGAGTTCAAGCGAGTCTGGCATCTGGAGCCGTCGTTAACCGAACCGGACACGGTTTACGCAGGGATCGAAGACGCCGCATTGTTCCGCTCCGCCGACGGCGGCCAGACATGGCAGGAACTCTCCGGACTGCGCGGCCACGGCTCGGGACCGCGATGGCAGCCTGGCGCCGGTGGCATGTGCCTGCACACGATCATCCTTGACCCCAGCGATCCTGGCCGGATTTTCATTGCCATCTCCGCGGCAGGCGCCTTCCGTACAGACGATGGTGGCACAACATGGAAGCCCATCAACCAGGGCCTGCATTCGCAATACATCCCCGATCCAAATGCCGAAGTCGGCCATTGCGTGCACCATATCGCGATGCACCGGTCGCGTCCCGGCGTGCTGTTCATGCAGAAACACTGGGATGTAATGCGCAGCGACGACGCCGGTGACTCATGGCAAGAGGTCAGCGGAAATCTTCCAAGCGATTTCGGCTTTGCAATCGACGTTCACGCGCACGAGCCGGAGACCATTTATGTCATTCCGATTAAGAGCGACTCGGAACACTATCCGCCCGATGGCAAGCTGCGCGTGTACCGCAGCCGCGCCGGCGGAAATGAGTGGGAGGCGCTGACGAAAGGCCTGCCGCAACAGGATTGTTATGTGAACGTGTTGCGCGATGCGATGGCCATCGACACGCTCGACTCGTGCGGCGTGTATTTCGGCACTACGGGCGGGCAGGTGTATGCATCCTCGGATGCCGGAGACAATTGGAACTCTATTGTCCGCGATCTTCCCGCTGTGCTTTCTGTCGAGGTCCAAACGCTGCCATGAGTCAGACCATGATCCGAATCGAACTCCCGGCACACCTGCGGACATTGGCGCAGGTCCATGGCGAGGTCACACTCAATGTCGAAGGTCCGGTTACGCTGCGCTCAACTCTCGACGCGCTGGAAACCCGATATCCAATGCTGCGCGGAACAATCCGCGATCACGTGACACTGGAGCGTCGCACGTTTCTCAGGTTCTTCGCCTGCGAGGAAGATCTGTCGCACCAGTCGCCGGACGCTCCATTGCCCGATGCGGTTGCGACGGGCGCGGAGCCATTAATCGTCCTTGGAGCCATTGCGGGCGGATAAATCACTCACACTCGGCATCCCCACGCCGTCGGCAACGATTTTCAATCGAAAGACCATTGGAGGAAAATTCATGCAAGCGGACGCGCAAACTGCAGCTCGCTCGAAAGGCCGTCTCTGGACCGGACGCATTCTCAGCATCTTGGTTGTTCTGTTTCTGCTGTTCGATTCCGGCATAAAGTTTACTCATTCGCCGCAAATGCTGCAGATATGCGCGCAGATGGGTTTGCCCGTGCATCTTCTGCCAGTCATTGGCGTCATACTGCTAATTTGCACCGTGCTGTATGCCATTCCGCAGACCGCCCCGCTGGGCGCACTTTTCCTGACCGGCTATCTCGGCGGCGCAGTTGCCATTCAGATGCGAGCGGACAAGCCCGTGTTCGATACTATTTTCCCTGTTATTTTCGCGGTGGTGCTCTGGGCCGCTCTTTTTCTGCGGGAGGACGGGCTGCGCGTGCTTCTTCCAGTTCGAAAATAGCCGGTCCAATTTGGGGGATGCGCTTCGCGTGGAGATTTCCTGAATCCCGTCTATCCATGAACGAATCTACTCGGCAGCTTGTACGGAGAGTGAATTCATGAAAATCGTTGCAGTCATCGCACGCATCCTTCTAGGACTGATATTTTTCGTCTTCGGCCTGAATGGCTTTCTTCACTTCATCCCCGCGCCGCCCATTCCAGGACTGGCTGGCACCTTCATTGGTGTCCTCGTCAGCTCGCACTACGTTCTTTTTATCTCGGGAGTTCAGGTGATCGCAGGCGCCCTCCTGCTGATGAACCGGGTTTGTGCCCCTGGCACTGGCGCTGCTGGCGCCTGTCATCGCAAACATCCTGGTATTTCATCTGACGATGCAGCCAAGTGGTCTGCCGCCGGGAATTTTGGCGGCAATTCTCTGGACCATTCTTGCGTGGAGGCTGCGTGGATATTTCACGCCTTTGCTGGTGCAGAAGGCAGTAGAAGAATAATTCTCAGTCCAACCGAAGGAGCATACTATGCAATTGAATCCATATCTCTTTTTCAACGGCAACTGCGAAGCGGCGTTCAAGTTTTATGAGCGCGTGCTGGGTGGAAAAATCGAAGACATGATGACCTACGCCGGCACTCCGGCGGAGGAACACATGCCCCCCGAATGGCGCAACAAGATCATGCATGCGCGTCTGACGGTCGGCGACCAGGTGTTGATGGCTTCCGATGCCCCGCCGCAGCAAAGCGAAAAGGCCGCCGGTTTTTACGTGTCGATCCAGATCAAGAACCCGGCGGAGGCGGAACGCATCTTCCACGCGCTGGCGGAAAAAGGGGAGGTGCGGATGCAGATCGAAAAAACCTTCTGGGCCGAACGCTTCGGCATGCTTGTCGATCAATTCGGAATACCGTGGATGATCAATTGTGATAAGGCGGCCTAACCGCCTGTCGCGATGAAAACGTTAAACCAGTTTTCCTGTAGGTGTATACCAGCGGAACGAAAGCTTAAGCATCCGTTCCTTAAAGAACGGATGCACGTAACGGGTGCTGGCAGTCTACAGCAACAGGAAAACTGGTCTAGTATCGCGCGCGACCAATGCGGGTGCCCCATAGCCAGCCCTGAGCGAGCCGAAGGCGAGTCGAACGGGTCTCGCTTTTGAGACGTGGGTTGTCGGCGTCAACGGATGTCCCGCAGCGCAGGGTAGAGCTTGCGATACGCGCGGTAGCTGTCCCGCATCACCGGCACTGCTTCTTCTTGTGGCTCAATGCGCATAGCGACGTGCACGATAGCACTGCAAGCAGCTTCAACCGAAGGCCACACGCCAACGCCCACGCCGGCCAACAATGCCGCTCCATACGCAGCGCCTTCTTCGGCCTCGACGATCTCGACCGTCTGACCGTAGACATCGGCCTGGATTTGCCGCCACAACGGGGAGCGTGCTCCTCCTCCGCCAAGCCGGATTTCGCGGACGGGAATGGCCAGCTCGCGGAAAATCGTGAGTGTGTCCTTCAGGCTGAAGGCGACTCCTTCAAGGATGGCTCGGATAATATACGCGCGACCATGATTCGCCGCGAGCCCCACCAGCGCGGCCCGTGCATTTGGATCGAGATGCGGCGTCCGCTCTCCCATTAGATAGGGTGCCCACAGAACACCTCCAGCCCCGGGCGCAACCTGGATCGCTTCCTCGCACAACAATTCATAAGGATCACGAAGATCCTCTCCCACCGCCGCGGATGAGAGAGAAAAGCTCGTCCCGAAAGTATCGCGGAACCAGCGCAGCGAAAGGCCCGCGGCCTGGGTGACGCCCATCACATGCCAGCGCCCCGGAATGGCATGACAAAAAGTATGCAGCCGTCCCAGCGGATCGGTCACCGGCGCGTCCGATGCAGCGAAGACTACTCCGGAGGTACCAATCGTGGCGCTGACATCGCCGGGCCGAACAATGCCCATGCCGACCGCTCCGGCAGCCTGATCGCCAGCACCCGCCACCACGGGGGTTCCGGCCCGCAAACCCAGCAGGGAAGCGGCAGCCTCCGTCACTTGGCCAACAATTTCCTGTGATTCGTAGAGAGCAGGCAGGCAGGACGCGTCAAGTTGAACCGCGTCGAGCATCTCCTGGGACCAGCAGCGGCGGCGCACGTCGAGCAGAAGAGTGCCGGATGCGTCGGCAACATCGATGGCGCGCACTCCGGTCAGACACATGCGCACGTAATCTTTCGGCAGAAGAAAACTGCGGAAGCGCTTCCAGAGTTCCGGCTCGTTGTCGCGCACCCACAGCAGCTTGGTCAAAGTAAAATTTGTGAGCGCCGGGTTTGATGTCAGCTCCACCAGCCGCTCCGGCCCAATGGTCTCATTTAAATACCGGCATTGTTCAGCAGTGCGCTGGTCGCACCAGATCAGCGCAGGCCGCAGCGGAAGATTATTTTGATCGAGCAAAACCGCGCCATGCATCTGCCCGGTGAGTCCGATGCAGGCAATTTCAGAAGCGTGTATGGAGGACTGCTTCAGCAACGTCCTGACAGCCCCCTGGCAAGCCGTCCACCAATCCGCCGGGTCCTGCTCCGCCCACCCGATTTGCGGTGAGGCGAATGGCGTATGCTCATGGACCGCTGACGCCAGCACCGCGCCATTTTCGTCGATCAGCAGCGCGCGCGTCCCGCCGGTTCCAATGTCGATTCCTAGAAGCGTAATGTCGCTATCCTCCGCATCAAAAGGCTTTAGATGATGTTAATCGGAATCGGACGATCGCAGTTGAAAGCTGCGCGGCGTCACAACGACTGTCCCATTTATCCTTATAAATGAGATATGTATCCGGCAAAATCCGGGTGTCCCAGGTCTCGATTTTGAGACCTGGGATTGAGGCTGCAGGTTTAACAACAAGCAATCCGAGACCTACTTAGAAATCTTGAAGCCAGCCAATCCAAAACGAGGAACAAAGAAGCCGCCAGCTCCCCGCAGCAACACCGTGACCCGCGCTACGCAACCGCCAGTGAATACAGATGAACAAGTCGATCCGCTTACGCTTTTCCATCCTGTAACGGCGTCGTGGCTGCGCGCGGTTTTTGAAAAACCGACCACGCCGCAGCGCATGGGATGGCCAGCCATCGCGCGAGGCGAATCGACCCTGATCCTCGCGCCGACGGGCAGCGGCAAAACACTCGCGGCATTTCTCTGGTGCATCGACAAGTTGATGCTGCAACCTCCGCCTGCGGACGCCGAAGGCTGTCGCGTCATTTACATCAGCCCGCTCAAAGCGTTGGCTGTCGATATCGAGCGGAACCTGCGTTCTCCATTGGCCGGCATCAAGCAAATGGCGGAGCGCGCCGGGGTCGCCGTGCGCGAGCCGCGAATCAGTGTACGCACCGGTGATACGCCGCAGCGCGAGCGCGCACGTTTTCGCCGCGATCCCGCGGAAATCCTCATCACCACGCCGGAGTCTTTCTATCTGCTGCTCACCAGCGATGCCGCGGCCTCACTCCGCAACGTTGAAACCGTCATCATCGATGAGATTCACGCGCTGGTGCCGACCAAGCGCGGCGCGCACCTGGCTTTGTCGCTGGAGCGCCTGCAAGCGCTCGTCGGTCGCCCTATCCAGCGGATCGGGCTTTCCGCGACGCAGAGGCCGCTCGAAGAGGTGGCGCAGTTTCTCGGCGGCGTGGATGTCCCCGCAACAACGTTGCCCGCGCTTGCGACTCACACTCTCATCGAGGAAAATGCGCTGGCCGCGGAGGAGCTGGAGCCGGATTGGCTGGCAAATTCCTCATCCGGCTCGTTGGCGGGAGCACCGCATTTTCGTCCAGTCAGCATCATCAACGCGAGCGAACCGAAGCGGCTCGACTTGCGCATCGAGGTCCCGGTCGAGGACATGGCAAGACTCGGCCAGCAGGAAGAATTATCGAGCGGGCCTGCTTCCCAAGGGCCAAAGCGCACATCCATATGGACTGCGATCCATCCGCGTCTGCTGGAGTTGGTCCGCGAGAAACAATCCACGTTGATCTTCGTCAACAGCCGGCGTGTAGCGGAGCGGCTGGCCGGCGCTTTGAATGAACTCGCCGGAGAGCCGATCGCCCGCGCGCATCATGGCTCGCTTGCCGCACCGCAGCGTTCAGAGATTGAAGAACTGCTGAAGGCCGGGCGCATCCGCGCACTGGTGGCGACCTCCTCGCTGGAGTTGGGCATCGATATGGGCGCGGTCGATCTGGTAATTCAAATCGAAGCGCCCCCGTCAGTCGCCAGTGGAATGCAGCGCATTGGCCGCGCCGGGCATCATGTCGGCGCAGTGAGTGACGGCATCATCTTCCCAAAGTTTCGCTCCGATCTCATCGCATGCGCAGCGGCTACACGGGCCATGCATGAAGGCCTGGTGGAGTCCACGCGCTACCTGCGCAATCCGCTGGACGTGCTAGCACAGCAGATCGTAGCCATCGTAGCCGAGCCGCCGCAGAAGCCGCGCGCCAGCAAACCAGGCGGAAAAAAGGGGGTTTCAAAGAATCTGGGTGCCCCAGGTCTCGATTTTGAGACCTGGGTTCCGGACAGTGCCGAAGAAATAACCGCCACCGACTGCAACGCGCTCTATCGACTGATTTCCAGCGCATCTCCCTTCGCCACCCTCAGCCGCGCCGCGTTCGATGGCGTGCTCGATATGCTCTCGGGTCGCTATCCGTCGGATGAATTCGCCGAGCTGCGTCCGCGCATTACATGGGACCGCGTGAGCAACACGCTGACACCGCGCGCAGGCGCGAAGAGTCTCGCCATTCTGAACGGTGGCACGATTCCTGATCGAGGACTCTACGGCGTCTTCCTGTCCAGCTCGTCGGAAAAGCCGGTCCGCGTCGGCGAGCTGGATGAAGAAATGGTCTTTGAAAGCAACTCCGGCGACACATTTGTTTTAGGCGCAACCACCTGGAGGATCGACGAGATCACGCACGATCGCGTGTTTGTTTCTCCCGCGCCCGGCGAGCCGGGAAAGATGCCTTTCTGGCACGGCGATGGGCCTGGAAGGCCGATCGAATTTGGCCGTCGCATCGGAGCCATGGTGCGCGAGCTGCTCGCTACGGAACGAAATGCCGCTCTGAGCCGGTTGACCCGCGAGCATGATTTAGATCCGAAAGCTGCGGACAATCTGCTGCGATTTCTCGCCGATCAGGAACTCGCCACCACCGCGGTTCCCGACGACCGCACGATTGTGATTGAGCGATGCCGCGACGAACTCGGGGACTGGCGTGTCTGCGTGATGACTCCTTTCGGCAGCCGCATTCACGCGCCCTGGGCAATGGCTGTCAGTGGGCGGCTGCGGGCTGCAGGTCATGTGGATGTCGAAACGTTGTGGACGGACGACGGCTTTGTTTTGCGTTTTCCGGAAACAGTCGAGCCGCCCGACGCCGATGTGCTGATGCTCGATGCCGCGGAGGCGACCGATCTGGTGCTGCGGCAGTTAAGTTCGACGGCGCTGTTTGCCGCGAAATTTCGCGAGAGCGCGGCGCGTGCGCTGCTATTGCCTCGCCGCCGTGCACAAGGCCGTGCGCCGCTGTGGCAGCAGCGCAAGCGCGCCTATGATCTGCTGTCGGTGGCTTCGCGCTACGCTTCCTTCCCGATCCTGCTGGAGGCTTACCGCGAGACGCTGCGCGATGTCTTCGACATGCCGGCGTTTCTGGAGGTGCTGCGTGGCATCGCGGTGCGCAACATTCGCGTTCACGTCGTCGATACGCGAACACCCTCGCCGTTCGCGGCGTCGCTCCTGTTCAGCTACGCCGCAAACTTTATCTATGACGGCGATGCGCCTCTCGCCGAGCGGCGTGCGCAGGCTCTTACCATCGACCAGGACCAGCTGCGCGATCTGATGGGGGACGCCGATCTCCGCGAGCTGTTGGATGCGGCGGCCATTGAAGAAGTCGAAGAGCAGCTCCAGGCACTCGCGGAAAATTATCGCGCAAAGAATATTGATGGCGTCCACGATTTGCTGCTGCGATTGGGCGATTTGACGCGCAAGGAAGTTGCCGACCGCAGTGTTGGCATCGATGCGGATGCAGTTGTCGATCGATTAGTCCGCACGCGCCGGATACTGGAGCTGCAGATGCTCGGCGGAAAGCGCCTGATTGCAATTGAAGATGCTGCAAAATATCGCGACGCTTTGGGAATTCCATTGCCACCGGGAATACCGAAGGTGTTTTTGGAGGTCACGGCGGAACCTCAGCTCGAATTGTTGAAACGGTATGCTCGTACGCACGGGCCGTTTACGCTGGATGACGCTGCGGCGCGCTTTGGCTGGAATTTACAGTCGGTTCAAAACGCGTTGCGCGCTCTGGTCCATGCAGGGCGGCTCGTGGAGGGAGACTTTCGGCCGGGCGGCATGCGTCGCGAATGGTGTGACGCCGAAGTCCTGCGCACAATTCGCCGCAAATCCCTGGCTCGTCTGCGCAAACAGGTTGAGCCGGTCGAGCAGCACACGCTGGCCCGAATGGCCGCACACTGGCACGGATGCATGCATCGGCGTAAAGGGCTGGATGCAATCCTCGACGCGGTCGATCATTTGCAGGGCGCGCCGCTTCCTGGGTCATTGATCGAGCGTGAGATTCTGCCTGCGCGAGTGCAAGGTTATCAGTCCGGCGATCTCGACACGCTGGTAGGCGCCGGAGAGGTTATCTGGTGCGGCGTTGAACCAATTGGCGAAACAGATGGGCGCATTGCGCTGTTTCTCGCGGACAAGCTGCCGGAACTCCACACGCCCATCACACAAATGCAACCGAGTCAGTTACAAAATCCACTGGAAGAAAAACAACGACAAATTCTAGATGTGCTGACGGCGCGTGGAGCGATGTTTTTCGCCGCGCTGCACGAGGCATTGGGTGGCGGATATCCAGGAGAGACGCTGGACGCCCTGTGGGGTCTGGTCTGGCGCGGAATGGTGACAAACGACACCTTCCATGCTCTTCGCGCGTATATGGGACGCAAGGCAAGTACACGTTCGACGTATCGCGAGCACGCGCAATCGAATTTTCGCTCCCGCCGCACCTTTCCGCCGAGCGCCCAGGGCCGTTGGACGCTGGTGGATATGCCAAACGCGGTTGAACCTTCCGCAACCGCGCGCAGCCATGCCATCGCGCTGCAATTGCTGAAACGGCATGGCATCGTGACTCGCGAGTCGATGGGACTGGAGAACATCGTTGGAGGCTTCAGCGCCGTGTACGGAGTGTTGAAGGCACTTGAAGAGTCGGGCCGCGTGCGGCGTGGATATTTTGTCGCAGGCATGGGAGGTGCGCAATTTGCGTTGCCCTCCGCTATTGACCTGTTACGTTCCCTGCGCGCGGACCGTGAGCCGGAGAAGCCCGAGATGTTATCGCTAGCCGCCACGGATCCCGCAAATCTATATGGCTCTGTGCTGCGCTGGCCGGCCCTGTCTGGCATTGCTGAAAAAGCTATTGCCGAGCAAACTGATGGCGATGTAAATCGCGAATTGCCTGACAAGGAACCAGCCACTCGGATGCTGGCCCGTGCTGTGGGGGCCCGTGTAGTTTTGCGCAATGGGGAACTGGTCGGCTACATGCGCCGCAACAATCCGAATCTCATCGCGTTTCTCCCGGCAGATGAACCCGCCCGCGGCCATGCCGCGCGCGACCTCGCATATTTCCTTGCTGAGCTAGGGCAGCAGGACTTGCGCTCGGACCGCTTCGGACGCCCGGCGGGAATGTTGATCGCAACTGTCAACGATGTGCCGGTAGACGAACATTTTCTGGCCCGGTTTCTTATGGATGCTGGCTTCCATTCTTCGCCCGCCGGGTTCAACCTGCGTCGCGTTTTGATGCCGCCAGTCCAGAAGGAAACGGGCAGCACTCTTTCGCAGGAGGTGCAGTAGCGTGCCCGAGGGCGACACAGTTTTCCGGTCTGCTCGCGCGCTGCATCGAGCGCTGGCCGGAAAAGCGATCACGCGATTTGAGACCGGCTACGCCAGGCTGGCGAGCGCGGATGATAACCATGGAATCGCCGGGCGCACCGTGGAACGCGTGGAGGCCCGCGGTAAATGGCTGCTCATGTTTCTCTCCGGCGATTTGATCCTGCTCTCTCATCTGCTGATGAATGGCAGTTGGCACATCTATCGCGCAGGGGAGCGGTGGCGCCGTCAGAGGCGCGACATGCGCATCGTGATCGAGACGGACGACTGGATTGCCGTCGGATTCACTATCCCGATAGCAGAATTTCATTCGGCTGCCTCGTTGACACGAAAAACGGCTGTCATGACTCTGGGGCCTGATCTGCTGAAAGAGGATTTCGATCAGCACCAGGCTTTGGCCGGAATCCGTGAGCACCCAACGGAAGAGATCGCCGTGGTGCTGCTGAATCAGCATGTAATGGCCGGTATTGGCAACGTGTTCAAATCTGAAATCTGCTTCGCGTGCGGGGTGCATCCGTTTCGCCGCGTGGAAACACTGACACAGCCGGAGCTGGAAAAGATCGTCGACGTTTCGCATAAATTTCTCAAAGCCAACGTCGCCGAAGATGCCGAGGACAGGATAACTATCAACACCGGCGCGCGGCGTACGACAAACTCACTGGATCATTCGGCACGTCTGTGGGTTTATGGGCGGCGGGGCGAGCCCTGCCGCCGCTGCGGAACAGCGCTGGTCATGCGTAGGCAGGGAACCGAGGCGCGTACCACCTTCTGGTGTCCAGGTTGTCAGAGCCTGGAGCAGCAATTCCGCTGAAGACATGCCGATGTGGCCACAACCGACGAACCTGGGTGCCCCATCCTCGCCGCGTTCTTTGCGGCTAGGGTGGGATTGCCGCGCAAATTAACCGTGAGACCATTTATCGTAATAGTAACGACTATGAGCCAGATCAAGGCCGTACGCGGCACGCGCGACCTGCTGCCGCCGGAAACAGAGCTATGGAACCACGCGGAAGCGACGGCGCGCAGCGTCTTTACGCGCTATGCGTTCGGTGAAATTCGCACGCCGATTTTTGAAGACACGCAGCTCTTCGCCCGCAGTGTCGGAGAAGAGACCGACATTGTTTCGAAGGAAATGTACACATGGGAAGATCGTCCGCGCGCGCAGTCGGAGAAAGCGCAATCGTTGACCCTACGTCCAGAGAACACCGCTGGCGTTGTTCGCGCCTACATGGAGCACAACCTGGGCGATTCTGGTTTGTTGCAGAAGCTGTATTACATCGGGCCGCAGTTTCGCAGGGAGCGTCCGCAGAGAGGCCGCTACCGTCAATTTTTCCAGATAGGCGCAGAGGTCATCGGGCCACCCAGCGCTGGCAGCGAGTCTCCGCTGCGTGATGCGGAAGTGCTGGAAATGCTGGCGACTCTCCTCGACGAACTGAAGATTACCGGCTGGACTTTGGAGTTAAATTCTGTCGGCTCCGCACAGGATCGGCCGCGGTATGTGCAGGCGCTCCGGGAAGCATTGGCTGACGTTGCCCCGACAATGTGCGTAGACTGCCGGCGCCGTGCCATAACCAATCCATTGCGCGTGCTGGACTGTAAAGTGCCAGGGGATCAAGAAAAGATCAACGCGCTGCCGAAGATCGCAGATTTTCTTGACGATGCTTCCCGCGTTCACTTTGCGATGGTTCGCGCCGCGCTCGATGCCTGCAACGTCCCGTACACGGTGAATCCAAGGCTTGTAAGGGGACTCGACTATTACACGCGCACGACGTTTGAATTTATTCATGGCGGACTGGGCGCGCAGAATGCGTTGTTAGGCGGAGGTCGCTATGACGGTCTGAGCGAGGCGGTTGGCGGCCCGAAAGCGCCTGGAATTGGATTTGCAATCGGCGCGGATCGGCTGATCCTGACATTGCAGGCAGCGAGAGCAACTACCGAGAGTGGTCGCACGTGCTCTGTATTGGCGGATGCCTACATCGCTCCGCTAGGGGAAGCACAGCAAGCCGAATCGCTGGTGTTGGCGCGGGAACTGCGCCGTTCCGGTTTGCGCGTGGATCTCGGTGATGGTTCGTTTCGCCTAAAAAAATCTTTTGAAATGGGAAATAAAATTGCGCGTTCCATTCTTCTGTTTGGAGAAGATGAGGCGCGTTCCGGAATCGTTACGGTAAAGAATTTTCAGACCGGCGAGCAGACGAAGGTTCCCCGCAACGAATTAATGGGTTTCCTCCGCAAGCAATGAATCATCTGCAGCACACAACCAAAATTTACTTCTGATGCAATAAGGAAACGATGGAACTGGATCTACTTGGGAAACTCAAACGAACACACTTTTGTGGCGAGCTGCGGCTTTCCAACGATGGCCAATCCGTTGTGCTGATGGGTTGGGTGAACCGCCGCCGCGATCACGGAGATTTGATTTTTCTCGACCTGCGCGACTGCACCGGTATCGTGCAGGTTGTCCTCGACAAGGAGCTGTGTCCGGCAGCGCACGCAAAAGCAGAATCGGTCCGCCCGGAATACGTAATTGCCATCGAGGGAAAGGTGCGCCGCCGTGAGGTTGCGGCGATCAATCCGAACATGGCGACCGGGGAAATCGAAATTGACGTGGACGAGCTGAGTGTCCTGAACGACGCGAAAACGCCGCCATTTTCGCCGGCCGACGATGCCATTGGAAATGAAGAGCTGCGCCTGAAATATCGCTACGTTGATTTGCGCCGTCCCGTCATGCAGCGCAACATTGTTCTGCGCCATAAGATTGCTCTGGCCATCCGGCAACATCTGTCTGGGCAAGGTTTTCTTGAGATCGAGACACCGTATTTGACCCGTTCAACGCCAGAGGGCGCGCGCGATTATCTGGTGCCGAGCCGCGTCCATCCAGGCGAGTTTTACGCGCTGCCGCAGTCGCCGCAGCTCTTCAAGCAGATTTTGATGATCTCCGGAATGGACCGTTATTTTCAGATTGCTCGCTGCTTCCGCGATGAAGACTTGCGCGCCGATCGCCAGCCGGAGTTTACCCAGATCGATCTGGAAATGACATTTCCGCAGCAGGAGACGGTCTTCCGCGTAGTTGAGGGTTTTCTTGCAGCTGCCTTTGAGGCTACGGGGATCACTCTGCCAACACCGTTTCCGCAAATCACTTATGACGAGTCGGTGCGCCGCTTCGGCAGCGACAAGCCCGACATGCGGTTGCCGGAGCTGGTCGATGTGCGTGGTGTGTTCGGGAGAGCCGACCTGGATGCGCTGGCCATCGATCCAGCATTGCCGGTGATTGCGGTCCGGGTGGCGAAAGTGGGCGAACTGTCCCGCAAGGAGCGCGAGGAAAATCGTCCACTGTTCGATCTGCGCAAGGGCGCGAAGCTGATCGACGATCTGAAGCGGTTGGAAAAAAGCTTTCCGGCAGCGGTCGCAAAAGTTCGCGAACAGACGCAGGCCGCACCGGAGGATCTGCTGCTGATCGTCGCAGGCGATGCGGCCACGCGCATCGAAGCAAGCGATACGAAAATTCCCGGACGTCTTACAGAGCGTGAGATTGCAGTCTATTCCGCAGCGGGTATTCTGCGCACGGAGTTGTCAAAAAAATATGCAGAGCGGCATGAGGCATTCTCAGAGACCGAGCGGGTTATTCGCGAATCGGGCGGCGTGTCGCCAAATTCGGAGAGTTCCGCGATACAAGGCGGGAAAGCATTCTTCCCCATCTGGGTGACGGATTTCCCCATGTTCGAGCACGACGTGGAGAGCAAGCGATGGATGCCGGCGCATCATCCATTTACATCGCCGCATGAGGAAGACATGGACCGGCTTCTATCCGATCCAGCTTCCGTTCGCGCGCGGTACTACGACCTGGCGATGAACGGGTTGGAGCTTGGCTCGGGATCGATCCGTATCTACCGCAAAGACGTGCAAGCGAAGATCTTCCAGTCGCTTGGAATGAGCGACGAGGAAGCGAAGGAACGCTTCGGGTTCTTTCTGGAAGCGCTGGAGTATGGCACCCCGCCGCATGGCGGCATAGCGTTGGGATTGGACCGCATTGTGATGATCCTGGCCGGTGCGCAAAGTCTGCGCGAGGTGATCGCTTTTCCGAAGACGGCGAAAGCAATCGATCTGATGGTGGACGCTCCGTCGCCGGTCAGCGAAACGCAACTGAAAGAGTTGCAGATTCAAAAACGGCGCAGCTGAATTGCGGATTCGGCACTGCTGTGCTGAATCTGTCGCATCCCACCCAGACCGCAAAAGCACGGCTAGGATGGGCACCCCAGTTTCAATGGTTGGCGCAAACCGACATCTCAAAATCGAGATGTGGGGCACCCGGCAAAATGTTCCACGTGGAACATAAAAGCACGTGAAGGGCCAATGGCCCTAAAAATGCGCACGTGATGGGCCACTCTAGTAGGCGGGGATGCCGGTTACGCTTTGGCCGATGATCAGGGTATGCATGTCGTGCGTGCCCTCGTAGGTCTTTACAGATTCGAGATTCAACATGTGTCGCATAATCGGGTAATCGTCCGTGATGCCATTGGCGCCGAGAATGTCTCTTGAAATACGCGCGCATTCGAGCGCCATCCAGACATTATTCCGTTTGGCCATCGAAATATGCTCGTGGCTCACGGTTCCTGCGTCTTTCATCCGGCCTACTTGTAGCGAGAGCAATTGGCCTTTCGTGATTTCGCTGATCATCCACGCCAGTTTTTCCTGCACCAGTTGATGGCTGGCAATCGGCTGGTCGCGGAATTGCTTGCGCAGCAGCGAGTACTGCAATGCCGTGTCATAGCAGGACATGGCTGCGCCCAGCGCTCCCCAACCGATTCCGTAGCGCGCCTGGTTCAGGCACATCAGCGGCGACTTCAAGCCACTGCTGCCGGGCAGCAGCGTAGCGACGGGCACGCGCACATCCTGCAGGGAAAGGCCGGAGGTGACCGAGGCGCGCAGGGACCATTTCCCATGCACGTCATAAGCGCTGAAACCGGGTAATTTTGTGTCGACGAGGAATCCGCGCACGCGTCCGTCTTCATCCTCCACCTTGGCCCAGATGATAGCCACATCGGCCAGCGTGCCGGAGGTGATCCACATCTTTTCGCCGTTCAGGATGTAATCGCCGCCATCTTTTCTTGCGCGGGTGCGCATGCCGGCGGGGTTGGAGCCGAAGTCCGGCTCCGTCAGGCCGAAGCATCCCAGCTTTTCGCCTTTGGCCATTTGCGGCAGCCATTCGTTCTTCTGTTCATCGCTGCCGAACGTATGGATCGGATACATGACCAGCGCCGACTGCACGCTGACGAAGCTGCGCACTCCGGAGTCGCCGCGCTCGGTCTCCTGCATGACCAGGCCATACTCGACGTTGTTCATACCCGCGCAGCCGTAGCCTTCGATCGTCGCGCCGTAAAAACCCAATTCGCCCATGGGCTGGATCAGCTCTTTTGGGAAGCGACCCTCGCGGTTACATTCCTCGATGACCGGGATCAGATTTTCTTCAATGAATTTGCGTGCAGTGTCGCGCACCATGCGCTCATCTTCGCTGAGCAGCGTGTCGAAGCCGATGAAATCTACGCCTTTGAATTTGAAAGCCATGGATGTATTTTCTGCTTGTAAACTCTTCAGCGTAGCAGAATGCAGCCCGGGTCTGAATCTGAACAAAGTCCTTCGATTGAAGACTCTGGCTTTTGGGAACAGCGTGAGCCACGGCGGCGAATTTTCACGCCCCTTTGAGGGGCCACCAACCACAAAGCCTGCGGCTCGGCCGGAGGATATTTACTGTGCTGAATTGTCGTATCCCGCTCAAGCCAAAAAGAGGGTTTGAATGGGGCACTCGTCTTGCAACTTCGCCTGAAGGCGCAGAGCCCTCATCCCCAAACTAAAGTTCCGGGGTCTACTCGAGCATTAACCCGCCCTAGAAACGGACTTACTCTCGCTAGTCTTCGGAATCAAAGCTGTGGTACTTCAAATTCAGCCTCGCGGCCTACGCTAGATATTCCTTGATGTAAGGGTCCTGGCATCGAAGCAGATCGACCAGCGAGCCGGTAAAAGCGATGCCGTTTGCCTTTAACACCATGATGGTTGTGTTGGGATCGATTCCGTCGTTTGGAAAGCGTTCCATCTGGTTTGTCTTGCGATTGAAACGATGGGTTGCCAGCGTGAAGGCATCCTGCAGTCTGTGTGTGACAAGAAGGGCTGTACTTTCATATACATCCCGCTGTTTCATAATCAACTGGATGATGGTTGTCGAGGTGATCGGGTCCAGACCACCCGTCGGGGAGTCGTAGAGCAGCAGCTTCGGCTGGGTGATGATGGCACGCGCGATGGCAACCCGGCGCCGCATTCCACCGGAAAGTTCCGCGGGGAATTTGTCGATCGCGTCTTCCAGTTCCACGAAGCGGAGCGATTCCGTCACCCGACGTTCGATGTCAGCTTCGTCATCGTGCTGTTCGCGCAAGCGAAAGGCGACATTGTCCCGTACCGAGAGGGAATCGAACAAAGCGCTTTCCTGGAAGACCATGCCAATGTTGCTGCGGAAGGCGAACAGTTCGCGCTGGGGAAGCTCGTCGACATCCTGACCGAAGATCAGGATGTGGCCCGAATCCGGCCGGATCAGCCCGTTCGCGAGCTTCAGCAGAAGGCTTTTTCCCACTCCCGCAGGCCCCAGCAGAATGAGCATTTCTCCCGACCGCGCGGAGAAGCTGATGTTGTTGAGGACCGAGTGCTCGTCGAAGCCGATCGAAACATGCTGAAACTGAACGACCGGCTGTGTGTCCACGGATGTGGACGGTTCGGCGGATGCGGCGGTCGTGCCTGCGGTGGACATATCAGCGCCCGAAAAGCCCAATCATCAGGCGGCTGATGACGAAGTCGCTGGCGATGATCAGGATGGAACTGTAGACCACCGCCTGCGTGGTGGAGCGGCCCACTCCTTGCGTGCCGCCGCGCGTCGACATGCCAAAGTAGCAACCTATCGTCGCAATAATAAAGCCGAAAACAATCGGTTTCAGCAAGCCTTCGAGGATGTCCGGATATCTCAAGTACTGGTATGCCATGTGGAAGTATTGAGAAGCATTCAGGCCCAGCATCGTCGTGGAAATCAGGCCGCCTCCCAGCGTTCCCACGCCATCGGAAAGAATGGTCAGGAAAAACAGCATGATTACGGTAGAGATCACGCGCGGCGTGACCAGTTTTTTGATAGGGTCGGTGCCGAGCGCTCGCATGGCATCGATCTGCTCCGTGACCTGCATGGAGCCGAGTTCGCTAGCCATGCCGGAAGCGTTCCGGCCGGAAACCATCAAACTGGTCAGCACCGGGCCGAGTTCCTTGATCATCGAGAGACTGACGAGCTCGCCGGTGACGGACTTCGCGCCGAACTGCGCCAACGTGGTGGCCGACTGCAGCGCCAGCACGCCGCCGGTGAAGAAGCCGGTCAGAACCACAATCGGGAGCGAACCCACGCCGATCATATCGGCCTGGGTGTACAGGTCTTCCCAATAAAAAGGCCGCCGGAAAATATTGGAGATTGCTGCCCAGGACAATAGGGAATATTCCTGTACAGCCAGGACCTTCTCGCGCAGAAACTCGCCAACCTGCATATCCGCATTATGGCATCCGGAAGGCAATCGGCCCAACAATTGCGGAAATGGTGCGGAATAAAGTGCGATTTAGGGAAACTCTGAAAAAGTCTGTGCAGCGTGTTTTGCAATCCCTTAGCAGCTAAACAAGTAGAGATTTATTGTCGTCGTGAGCAACGCGAGGATCTTGTGGTTTGCCGAGGAAACACAAGGTTCTTCAATCCACTCCGCTTCGTTCAGGATGACAATCTCTTCCATCGCCAAGTCCTTGGCCGCGTGATTTCGTCTGCAAAGACTGGTGCCCCAGGTCTCAGAATCGAGATTTGGGGCACCAGTTGCTTTCGTTATGGCATTTCGTTGAGCGTTGCAGCGGCACGATTCAGCGCATTCGCAAGTACTGTAAGCTGGCCGGCTGCGCGCGCCTCATCTTTGGAGTCGATGGCCTCATTAACGCCGGGGATCACGACTGCGTCATACCCGGTGTATTCCCCGGGCGCGTAGATCGTGTGCTTGTACCAGGGACGGTTTGGCAGGCCTTGCGGCGAGAGCAGGTCTTGCTCCACCTGCCGTAAGATGTTATTTTGCCGGCGGAGGGCGCCTGTAGGGTTCTGCTCGTCGACCAGCGCCCTGGCTCCGGCGTCGCGGAAGCGTTGGGCTGCCGCCAGAGCCGGGGTGAAGCTGAGTCCCTGCATTCCGGCGCGGATGGCTTTGGTGTGGGCCGACCGAAGATAGTCCAGAATGGCCTCACCGTAGGCGGCGTAATCGTAAGGCACTAAATCTGCATCGGCCATGGTGAGGGCCTCGAGTCCCAGGACTCTGGCCTGTTGCTGCAGGTAGACAAACGTTGGATCGGCAAATTTGGTGTACCAGGTGTAATCGTCAAACGTGGAGTGATATACGCCGTAGGGACCGCTGGACGAGATGTAGTTCGAGGGCACACCGAGATGCTGGAGAAACGCGGTGTAATCGGAGCCGCTGCCGAGGTCCTCCATCCGAACTCCGTCGACCAGCGAAGATTTTTGGTCATCGCGGGTGTTTTCCTTACTGCTTCGACGTTTGGCAGCCGCACGCTTCTGATCGCGTAGCCACGCGTCATAGACTGTGTCGCCTTGCGGGCTGGAGACAAGCTGCGTGATGCCGACTACAAATGGCTTCAGTGAGGGAACGGCACCAGCTTCGAAGTTCGGTCCGGAGACGCCCACGTCGATATTGAAATAGGCAACGGCGTGCGCCAGCTGGGCTGCATGCTGTTCCGCCCATTCGGTTGAACCGAGCAATCCCTGCTCCTCTGCGTCCCAACTTGCGAAGATGATGGTGCGCCGCGGTTTCCAGCCCTGCTTGAGCAAAGCGCCGATTCCATGCACGCTTTCGAGCATCGCGGCTGTGCCGCTGTTCGGATCGACCGCGCCGAATACCCAGGCGTCGCGATGATTGCCGACGATGACCCAATCGTCGGAATATTCCGTGCCGGGAATCGTTCCCATCACGTCCCAGATCGTGTGCAAGGCATACTTCTGCTGAAGCGCCAGATGGACTTTTACGGGTCCCGGTCCGGTGTGATACGTGAAGGGCAACGCTCCCTGCCAGGAACGCGGAGAATCCTGGCCGCCGAGCGCCTTCAGGATCGGGGCGGCGTCCAGGTAGGAAAGCGGCGTCGACGGGATAGCGGGTTGGCTTGCGGCGCTTTTCAACGACACGCGTTTGCTGGCCGCCAGATTCGGTGTGGAAGTAAAGCCGGGTGTGGTGGGATCCCCTGGGTATTCGAAGAGGTACTGAATCGACCCACGCTGCACACCGGAGGCTGGGCGATATGGGCCGGCGGGATATTTCTCGCCGCGAAAATAACCGTCATCGGCAGGGTCGGAGTAGATGATGACCCCGGCGGCGCCATGCTGCTGCGCGAGATAGACTTTTACGCCACGAAAATTTCGGCCGTAGCGAACAATGATAATCTTGCCGCGCACGCTGATGTGCTCGGCTGCAAGCTCGTCAAAATCTTCGGGCCGTCCGTAATTGGCATAGACGGCTTCGGCGGTCACATCCCCGGAGGGCGAGTAGGCGTTGAAGGCAGTGACAATGCGTTTGTCATCCTGATAGGGGTCGTCGCTGACGTGCTCCGGCGTCGGTCCGGCCATGATCTGTTTTCCATCGGAGTCATACGCTGTCACTTGAATCTTTTTCGGCAGATTCATCATGACGCGGTAGGGAACAATTCTGGTGCGCAGGCCAGCCTCGCGGAATTTTTTCGCGACATACTGGGCGGTGGCATAGTCTTCCTTCGATCCGGCCATGTGGGGCGCAGCGGTTAACGTCTTCAACTCCTGCCCGGCGAGCGTCGCGTCGGGAACTTGCAGGAATTCCTGATCCAGCTTGAGTTGGGCAGCGGTGTCGCGGAAGCCCATCATGGTGGCGGAATCGCCGGGCCTGGCGGGCGACGGGGTCTGCGCTGAGAGGAAACCAGCGAGCAGCAGAAAGGCTCCAGCACGGATCAGCAACGGTAATTCCTCTCGGGGACAGGAAAATATCGATCCAGCCGTATTGGAATGAATCCCACCCTATCCGCAAACAACGCGGCTAGGGTGGGGCACCCAAATGCAATGCTTCGGACCGAATCAACAACACAGCATACAGGAGAGCTTCAGTCCTTCAATCGTTCCAGATGTTGAAAGCCGCCGCTGGCGTAAAAAATCACTGCGAAAATGGACAGGTTGTAGCAGGCGTGCACCAGGGCCGATGCGGCAACCGATCCTGTACGTTCGCGGATCGCGACCAAGATCATGCTGACGAGGAAGACCATCGCCAGCGGTCCCCAGGCATGCGCCACTTGCTGGGCGTGCAGCAGCGCGAAGGGAACGCTGGTCAGGATGGCAGCGAGAATGCGGCCCGTCCATGGACGCAGCGACGGATAGAGAAAGCCGCGGAAGGCGATCTCCTCCGCGATAGGCGCTATGAGCACGCCGAATAGCGCGACCATCCAGGCATCCGCCGCATTGCGGAAGAAAGCGTCCACGGGCAATTCTTTCGGCACCGGGAAGTAGTTGGAAGCGAGCTGGACGGCGAACCCCAGGCCAACGCCAAGAACCGGTAGCCATATCCAGTGCCGCCTCACCACAGGCCAGTTCCAATGGATGCCGGCAAAAAATCCGTGCTGCCATGCGCGGCTGAACAGCGCAGATGCAGCCAGCAGCACCACGCCATAGGAAATGGCCATCATGGGAATGGTGAATCGCGGGTTGTAGGCCAGCTGCTTCAGGCTGATTCTGCCGAGGACATTCCAATGCAACACCACAGCCGCGCCCATACCCTGAATTGCAGTCAGCAGGATGGCGGCCAGGGTGAAGAAGGCGACCATCTCGAGCAACGTCGGCGTTTCGTGCGCATGCGGGCGTGTGTCGGCGATGGGATCGCCGGGTGTCGGCGGCATGATTTCGGGAACTGGGTATGTGTTCCAACTCATTTAATGGAGTCCTGGATCATTTTTGTTTCCGGGGTGGAGATAACCCACGTCTCAAAAGCGAGACGTGGGGCCCCCGGCAAGGTTCCTCGACTTCGCTGTGCTCCGCTCGGAATGACAAATCTACTTAGAAATTATCCTTAGCAATTGGAAAGTCACTATCAAGTTTTTCGCGGCAATTTATTCTTTCGCCGTATTCATTTTTATCGTTTTGCCGGCGGTTGCGCGACCATTCTTTGCGGCTGAAGAGGCTTTCGCATTTCCATTCGGCGATGGCGTTTGAGGAAAGTAGCGGCGCAGAAACTTTCCGGTGTGCGACCCGGCAATGGCGGCAATCTGCGCCGGGGTGCCTTTGCCTACGATTTCGCCGCCGTCCACGCCGCCCTCCGGACCCAGGTCGAGAATCCAGTCGGCGCTGCGGACCACATCCAAGTTGTGCTCGATGATGATGATGGTGTTTCCCAGGTCGGTGAGCCGGTGCAACACTTCCATCAGCTTGCGTACATCGTCGAAGTGGAGGCCGGTGGTCGGCTCATCCAGCAGATACAGCGTGCGTCCGGTCTGACGCTTTGAAAGCTCCCGCGCCAGCTTCATGCGCTGCGCTTCGCCGCCGGAAAGCGTCGTCGCCGACTGGCCGAGATGCACATAGCCCAGACCGACGTCGTTCAGCGTGACGAGTTTTTGCCGCACCACAGGGATATCTTCGAGAACGTTCAGCGCGTCGGCGATGGAAAGTTCCAGAATGTCCGCGATGGAGTGGCCCTTGAATTTGACTGCGAGGGTTTCCTGGTTATAGCGACGGCCATTGCAGACTTCACAGGTGACGTAGACATCGGGCAGAAAATTCATTTCAATGCGCCGTTGGCCATCGCCCTGACAGGCTTCGCAGCGGCCTCCGGGAACATTGAAGGAGAAGCGACCCGCCTTGTACCCACGCTCGCGCGCTTCCGGCAGCATAGCGAACAGTTCGCGGATAGCGGTGAAGACCCCGGTGTAGGTGGCGGGGTTCGAGCGTGGCGTGCGGCCAATCGGCGACTGGTCGATCTGGACTACTTTGTCGATCTGCTCCTGGCCCAAGACGCGGTCGTGCTTCGCAGGTTCCTCGCGCGAGCCGTAAAGATTTTGCGCCAGCGCGCGATAGAGAATGTCATTGACCAGCGTGCTCTTGCCGGAACCGGAGACGCCGGTGACGACCGTTAGCAGGCCAAGAGGAAAGCTAGCCGCGATGTTCTTCAGGTTATGCCCGCGCGCCCCTTCCACCGTGAGCCACGGCTTGACGGACTGCCGGGGTTCGCTCCGCGTGATTGTTTCCAGGGTTCCACTCAGGTATTGGCCGGTCAGGGAACCGGAAGCTGCCATAATCTGCTGCGGCGTTCCCTGGGCTACAACCGCGCCGCCCAGCCGGCCCGCGCCGGGTCCGAGATCGACGACATAATCGGCGTGGCGAATTGTGTCTTCATCGTGCTCGACGACCAGCACGGTATTGCCCAGATCGCGCAGGGAAGTCAGCGCCTCAATCAGCCGCTGGTTGTCCCGCTGATGCAGTCCGATGGAAGGTTCATCGAGCACATACAGCACGCCGCGCAGGCGGGAGCCAATCTGCGTCGCCAGGCGAATACGCTGGCCTTCGCCGCCGGAGAGCGTGGCCGCATTGCGTTCGAGCGCAAGATAGCCAAGACCGACCGCGTTCAGAAATTCCAGACGCTCGACAATTTCGCGCTGGAGCCGATCCGTAATCAGCTGTTCGCGCTCGCTGAACCGAAATCCACGCGCGGTATCGAGTGCAACCGTTAGCGGCATGGCGGTGAAGTCCGCGATGGAGAGGCCATTCACCTGCACCGAGAGCGACTCCGGGCGCAGGCGCTTGCCCTGGCACTCCGGGCAGATGGTCGCCGACATGTAACCCATCAGCCACTCGCGGTAGCTGTCGGAACGAATTTCATCCAGCGATTGACGCAGCCACTTCAGGACGCCGTGAAATCCGGTGCGTGGACCTTCTCCGCGTTCGGGACCAAACAGTAAGAGGCGCTGTTGTTTTTCTGTCAGCTGCTCGAATGGCTGGCGGAGATCGATCTTGTATTTATCCGCGGCGAGATTGATGAGACGGCCCAGGTACTGCGAGCTGCCGCCCGGCCCCAGACCTCCCTCCAGCAATGGCTTCGACCAGTCCACAATAATTTTCGCAGGATCAAAGTCGTAAATACTTCCGAGGCCGTTGCAATGCGGGCAGGCTCCATACGAACTGTTGAAAGAAAAGCTGCGCGGTTCAAGCTTGGGAACGTTGATGCCGCAGTCGGGGCAGGCCATGGAGGACGAATACAAATGCTCTTCTGGATGCGATCCGGCATCGCTGGGCATGGCCACAAGCACCAGACCGTTCGCCATCTGGAGCGCCTTTGTGACTGCGGTTTCCAGGCGCTTCTCTACTCCGGGCTTTGCCGCGATGCGATCGACGATGGCTTCAATAGTATGGTTCTTTCGCTTTTCCAGAACGATATCTTCTGTTAGATCGCGGACTTCGCCGTCGATGCGCGCCCGAAATCCCTGCTGGTCGAGATTTTCCAGCTCATCGCGAAACTCGCCCTTGCGACCGCGAACAATGGGCGCATAGATGGTCACGCGTTCGCCCGGCGCCAGGCTCATTACGCGTTCCACAATCTGGTCGGCGCTCTGGCGCGAAATGGGTCGTCCGCAGTTCGGGCAGTGCGGCACGCCGATCGAGGCATACAGCAGGCGGAGGTAATCGTAAATTTCCGTGATGGTGCCGACGGTGGAACGAGGGCTGCGGCTGGTTGTTTTCTGCTCGATGGAAATCGCGGGGCTCAGGCCCTCGATGGAATCGACATCGGGCCGCTCCATCTGGTCGAGAAACTGGCGTGCGTAAGCGGAAAGCGTCTCCACGTAGCGCCTCTGGCCCTCTGCATAGATCGTGTCGAAGGCGAGCGAGGACTTGCCGGAGCCGGAAAGCCCGGTAATCACGGTGAGCGAGTTCCGCGGCATTTCCACCGTGATGTTCTTGAGGTTGTGCTGGCGCGCGCCGCGCACGATAAGCCGTGATATCGACATTTGTTTCTGGCGAGAGTTTTTCGCGCGGCCTTTCCGCCGCATGTCCATAATGGGTACGAGGAATCTTTCTAAGCAACAGAATTGAGGGTCAACGTACTAGTTTACTGCGCGGGAATCCGGTTGAATGGGGATCGACTACTTTAGTTTTGCCGCGTCATTCAAAAAAGACTAATGGATCGTGGTGGTTAGCCGATCTCAATAGCGAAGGGCATTTCGGGTACTGCCCCGGAGGAAGATTCAAATGATGTTGTTGGTGATTTCGGCCATCCTGGCCTCGCTTGCGATGGGAGTCACGATTGCGTATGCGTTGTGCTCCGTTCTGTTTGTGCTATTTCGGACCCGCGTGCGGGCACAAAGCCCAGCCGGGCTGCCGATGCAGGCCAAAACCGCGCATCTTTGAATTTTTGCAATTCTTGCGGTTCTATCCTAATGAGCATCGCGATCAAGACCCACGTCTCAAAAGCGAGACGTGGGCACCCGCTATGTCATACTTGTGAGCTTGTAACCGAACTGCTCGTCATCTAAAAAATTACTGCGGATGCATTCTTCGCAGTTCCTCGAAAATTTCCTGCGGAGTTTTGGGACGCGTCGGTTCGGACGCATTCGCCGGCTCGGAATTCGCCGCGGGACTTGTTGTCGGCGTGCTGTTGCCGGCGGTCGCCGGATTGGCCGCACCACCCCCTGCGGCGCTGCCCGGGGTCAGCGAAAGCTTGGTGGGAGGCCGGTCTCCTCCACCGCCTATGATGACGTAGTCGTATCCCGCGCCGTCCAACAGCTTCGTCAGCGTGCTGGCCACCGTGCCGGGACCATATTGTCCATAGATCCGTTCATCATGTCCCAGACCCTCGACGACCATTCCGGTCTGGTGGGAAACCTGGCCGAGAATCTGTATGAGACTTGCATTCTCCGCATCGATGCTCAAATTTCCCTGAGAAAAAGTAACTTTCGCCGCGCGCGCGGCCTGCTCCGCGGGCGGAACAGGAGGTGGCGGTGCTGCCGGTGTGACGATGGCTTGATCCGCCGCTGTTTGCCCGGCCGCTTTCGCGGGTTTACGGTGTCGCTTACTGTGACGAACAACGTGCCGCTTTGTTTGTGCGGTTGCCGAAGAGGCGCTTGTTGAAGGCGAAGTGGCTGTGCCAGCCTGGGTCGACTGTGCCCCGGCGGCAAAGCTGAGCAGGAGCAGTCCTGAAAAAATCAGCATCCAACTTACAGTTCCCGCTCGCAAAAAGATGGCAGGCTGACTGGAATCCGGCGGCGGCGAGGCAACGGCGGTCTTTCCGGCGTCCGTCAGGTTCAGCACCTCGGAGCTGCGATAGGGTTTGAAAGCCATCCATGTACTAGACTAACAATGTTTGCACGACCGGCGAAGCACGAACGGCAGGTCTGGCAACCGCCTCAGATACGGAGAGGGAAAGCACACGAAATGAGTACGATCGAAAAACCACTTTCTCAAGCGATTCGCGAGCGCCGGGCCACGCCCAGCTTCGATGGCGCCGCCATTCCCGATGAAGATCTGAAGCAGATCCTTGATGCGGGACTGCATGCTCCCAGCGGCTACAACATGCAACCCTGGCGTTTCGTTGTCGTTCGCAATCCGGAACAGAAAAAGCGTCTGCGCGCGGCCAGTTTCAACCAGGCCAAGGTGGAAGAAGCGTCCGTGATGATCGTCGCCTGTGGCGACTCGGATGGCTGGCGCAGCGGTGACGTGGAGGAGATGCTGCGCCTTGGCCGCATCGGCGGGATGTCGGAAAGTTATGCGGAGCAGGCGAAGGAGAGTATTCCGAACTATCTTTCGAACCACCCCAATATGGCCATGTGGCTCAATCGCCATGTCATGATCGCGTTTACACACATGATGTTGATGGCGGAAACGCTGGGCTACGACACTGCGCCCATGGAAGGCTTTGAAGAAGAAAAAGTCAGAGACGTGCTGAAGCTTCCGCTCAGTTATCGCGTGGTCGCGCTGCTTGGAATTGGTCATCTGCAAGGGCCGGACAAACATAATGGCGGCCGCTTCGACATGGCGCGCACCGTCTTTGCCGAAGAGTACGGCAAACCGATCCGCCTGTAATTTTAGGGTCCGGACCCGCTCTGCACTGAATTGTCTATCCCACTAGCCGCACAAAACGCGACTAGGATGGGTCACCCGTGTTCCGTGATTTAGCACAGTCCAGGAGAAAAGCGTATTGGCTGCCTCACGTGAATATCCATTGGCTCCGATCGTTGGAGTTGGAGCGGTGGTGATCGAAGCGAACCGGGTGCTATTGGTTCGCCGGAACCAAGCGCCTCTCATGGGAGAGTGGTCCTTGCCAGGGGGAGTTGTTGAGCTGGGAGAAACTCTCGAGCAAGCCATCGTTCGAGAAGTCGCCGAAGAGACGGGAATCACCGTCCTCCCATTGGCTGTGCTGAAGGCTTTCGACCGCATCGAGCGTGATTCCGCGGACCGCGTCCGCTTCCATTACGTGCTGGTAGATTTTCTATGTAAGGTTCAGCAAATGCCCGAAACGCTGCGCGCAGCCACCGATGTTTCAGATGCGCAGTGGGCATCGCTCGAAATGTTGCGCCAATCGACAGAAATTATTCTGCCCCACTGGACACTCGAAGTGGTTGAAGAGGGTTGGCGGCGGGCTTCTACTTCGTAACATCTGAATTCTTAATCCATATGTCCAATCCCGGCGTCAGGCATGATCGGTCCTGCGTCCTGGAACGTTACAATCGCGTTACACGTATGGCGACACTCGGCACAACCGCTCCCCGGCGTACATTCCGATCCTCTCGCCCTTTTTCTGTTCTCAAAGGTGTGGGGATTGTGTTCCTGCTGGCGGTGATGATTGTCGATCTGGTATTCACCGTTCTGTTCTATAAGCGGCCTTTGTGGGTGATCGATGAGGCCATGCATGCGCGACTGAGAGTGGCCGGGATTACGAGCCATTATGTGACGGTCGGGCCGTACCGGGTGCATTATTTTGTCGGCGGCAAGGGCAAGCCGCTTCTGCTGATTCATGGACTCGGATCGCGGGCAGAGGATTGGACGCCCGAGATGCCGGATTATGTGAACAACGGGTTTCGTGTTTACGCCATCGATCTGCTGGGCTGTGGAAAGACCGACCATCCGGATATTGCCTACACGATTCGGCAGCAGGCGGATCTGATCCATGGATTTCTTGACGCCGTCCATGTGCAGCAGACGGATGTGATTGGCTGGTCCATGGGCGGATGGGTGGCGTTTGAATTTGCGCTGGCGCATCCGGCCAGTGTCCGGCGTTTGGCCGTGATGGATAGTGCCGGGCTGTCGTTTCAGACCAACCTCACGCCACAGATATTTGAACCTCACACGGTTCCACAACTGAAGCGGTTGGAGGCTCTGCTGGTGCCGCATCCTTACGCGTTGCCGCGTTTTTTTGACCGTGCTTTGCTTCGCGCGATGCAGGGCAATTTTCCGGTGGTGCATCGCACTGTGGAATCCATGATGGCTGGCAAGGACCTGCTCAACGGACGTCTGGGGCAGATTCATGCGCCTGTCCTGATCACCTGGGGTGAGCAGGATACATTGATTCCGCCCAGTGTTGCGCTGCGGATGCATCAGGCGATACCGCAATCCAGGCTGGAATTCTATCAAGGGTGCGGTCACATCGGTCCCGCCACCTGCGCCGGACGCATCGTTCCCCGAGTAATTGACTTTCTTCAGAGTGATCCGCCGGTTTCGGGTGGCATTTATCATTACTGAGCGTTTTACCCACGTAAGCTTCGCGTACGCGGGGCACCCAAAATTTTGGGAATGACTTAGGCTTTTCCGTTCCATTGATACGCGGATGTTTGCGGCAGGCCGATATGCGCCAGCACACGGCAGACGTATTGATGCACCATATCGTGCCCGTCGGCGGGATGATTGTAAAAGGTAGGAATGACGGGAAAGATAGTCGCGCCGGCGTCGGCGGCCAACTGCATGTTGCGTATGTGGATTTTGTTGAACGGTGTTTCGCGCACGCAAAGCAGAAGCGGACGACGTTCCTTCAGTGAAACATCCGCAGCTCGCGCGATCAGGTTATCCGCCAATCCGTTTGCGATCGCACCCAGGGTTCCCATGCTGCAGGGAAGGACGATCATTCCATTTCCGGGATAGCTTCCGCTGGCAATCGGAGCGCCGATGTCGCTGTGCGCATGCTGCACGATTTTTGCAGTTTCCTGCCCCAGCAACTTTGCAATCAGGCCGGAGCGGCCGCTGATCTCCAGCTCCTCGGCAAGTACGCGCAATGAACTTTCCGAAGGGATGAAGTGGACCCGCTCGACGCGCTCGTCTGCTTCCAATAGACGCAGTATTTCGCGCGTCAGTAGAGCCCCGCTCGCACCGGTCATGGCGACCGTCAGAATTTTTCCTGATGGCATTGCGCTTCCTGTCTGGAGCAGTTCTCGTCGCTAGTGTAGATCGGATCGCAAATGGAATCATTCTGAGCGACGCGCAGCGAAGTCAAGAATCAGAGAATTCTTTATGTATCGCGCCGTTATCACCCTCTGGATTCCTCGCTTCGCTCCGAATGACAATCATTTCTGAAAAATCTTTTAATCTTCCTCGTTCAACACCCGTGCAAAGATCGTATCTACATTTGTCAATTGGCGGTTTAGATCGAAAGCATGCGCCAGCTTTTCGGGAGTCAGCAGCTTTGTGATTTCTGGATCGTGGCCGACTTCCTCGCGAAAATTCAGGTCCTGCTGCCAGGCGCGCATGGCGTGCGATTGCACCAGCCGGTACGCATCTTCTCGCGACATCCCGGCTTCGGCAAGCTCCAGTAAAAGCTGGCCGGAAAAGATCAGGCCTCCGGTCAGCTCCAGATTACGCAGCATTCGCTGGGGATGGACGACCAGCCGGTCGATCAACGCGGTCGTTTTTTCCAGCAGGTAATCGGTCAGGATAGTTGAGTCCGGCAGGATGATGCGCTCGACCGAGGAATGGGAAATATCGCGCTCATGCCACAACGCCACGTTTTCAAGCGCCGCCTGCTGGTTCGAGCGCACCACCCGCGCCAGGCCGCTGATCTGCTCGCTGGCGATAGGGTTGCGTTTATGCGGCATTGCGGAGGAGCCCTTTTGCTTCTCCGAAAAATATTCTTCCGCTTCCCGCACTTCGGTTCGTTGAAGGTGGCGAATTTCAACAGCAATCTTGTCGAGCGTTGCCGCAATCAGCGCCAGCGTTCCCACATAAAAAGCATGGCGGTCGCGTTGTAACACCTGGGTGGCTACGGGAGCCGCCGCGAGGCCAAGCCGTTCGCAGATGCGGGCTTCGTGCTCCGGTTTCAGGTGGCCGAAGGTTCCGACGGCGCCCGATAATTTGCCGACGCGCATGTCCTCCGCTGCCATCTCAAAGCGCTTCAGGTTGCGCTGCATCTCGGCATACCAGTTGAGGAGTTTCAATCCAAACGTAGTTGGTTCGGCATGGACGCCGTGAGTGCGGCCGACGGTCGGGGTGTGCTGGAACTCGATAGCCCTGCGTTTGAGCACCTGGATCAAACGGAGAATGTCTTCGTGCAGGATTGCGGAGGCGGCCTTCAACTGCAGGGCCTGCGCGGTGTCCACCACGTCGTTGGATGTCAGGCCATAGTGCAGCCAGCGCGCCTCGGGGCCGATCTTTTCGGCGACTGCCGTGGTGAAGGCGATGACATCGTGGCGGACTTCGGCCTCAATCTGTTGAATGCGCGCGATGTCGATGCTGCCGCGCTCGCGGATGGCTTTGGCGGCTTGCGGCGGAACGATGCCAAATTCCGCCAGCGTCTCCGAGGCGGCGGACTCGACCTGGAGCCACATGTGGTACTTGTTCTCTTCCGTCCAGATGCGGCCCATGGCGGGACGCGTGTAGCGGTCAATCACGATTCGGATCCTCTTCGGTGCTATCTATAAAACCCACGTCTCAAAAGCGAGACGTGGGACACCCATATTATCCGGGTACGATGATACCTAGGAGTTCGGCCATTTCCTCGTGCAAAAATCCAATTCCTGGTCTATAGGGTTGCACCCATTTGCCGTCAATCACGAATTGAGGAATCGAGCGCTTGCCGACTTGCGCAATCAATTCCTGAGCAGCGCCCGGGGTGTTTTCGATGTCGATTTCAGTGTGCGGGATATTGTGCTTTAGCAGGAAGCGCTTGGCCTCGCGGCAATCGCGGCACCAGGCTGCGGTGTAAAGGAGCAGGGTCATACAGTTATGGTAAATGGCATGCGGGTTTCGTGGTCAATAATGAAACCGCAGATCCCTCCAATCCTCCTTCGCCGCGCTTAGGGTCCGGTCGGGATGACAGATTCAGTGCTGTGCCGGCAGGCGGCAGACGCGCACTGCGGAATTCTGATAAGGACAGATGAAACTCGTGGGAGTACTGGCCGGCAGCACGACCCAATTGACACCGTAGGGCGTCAGGATCTGTGTTCGCTGCTGATCGGTCCATCGGGAAAAATTCTGCGTAGCAGTGACCTGGTTCCACCACTGTTGCGCGAGCGCCGGATCGATCGCTGCCACTCCGCCGTCTTTACTCCAGTCCGGCAGAACGCTGCGTTGCGCCATGGCCCGGAAGCCGACGGTGTCCTCCTGTGGTTGCGACTGGTAATGAGGATCGAGCGCAAAAAAAGCTTCCTTGGGGGTATTGGTCCGTATCCAGAGGAAGGCCTGCTCCCATGGATTTTGCGTCCGGTTCCAGCTTTCTCTTCCAGGCCATTCAATATGCCGCAGCGAAGGGTATATGCATAACTGAGTCGTGAACATAATGGCAGCGACCAGGCCGAAGCATGCGGTGCTGACCCACCAGCGACGTCGGAATGCGTACTCGCCGAAGGTACTGCCGAGCAGCAGAAAAAATAAAATGTAGATCAGTTGAAAGGCGCGGAGAGGTTGCAGACGCGCGAGCAGAAAGCTTGCATCGGTGCGGGTGAACAGCACAGCAAAGATGATGGCCAGAGCTCCGACATAGAGAGACGCGGCGGAGATCTGGCTGATATTGGAACTCAGCCTGAAGTCGCGTCGCGCCAGATAGAGCAAAGCGGCAATCAGGGGAGGGAACAATCCAAAGATTTCAAACCACGCCCAATGGCCGAGGAAAAAATACAACCGGCTCATCGCCGCGATTCGATATGCCGGAGAAGCTCCCAGCAGCCTTCCGGCATGGGAGCCTGCGAAGCCCGCTGCCAGAACCGCCAGAGCGAGTCCGGCCAACCAGCCCCAGCGGTGATTGCGCAGCAGTACCAACGCAACGACATAGCCGATCGCGTAGGCCGCCATCAATGGATGAAGCAGAAATGCGGCGAGCAGGCACAAGCCGGCAGCGATCCATCGCCGCTCCAGCGTGTAGGCAATCGCAAACAGCGTGGCAGGAGTTGAAAACGAGCGCGCGGTCAAATATGGATCGATGAAAAAGATGGCCGTGCCGGCGACCGGCAGCGTTAGAGCGGCCGTGATCATCAGCATCGCGCCCCAGCGCGCCCGCGGGCCAGTAAAGAACACGCGTGTAATCCGCCAGCACGCGAACAGCATCAGCCACACAGAAACCAGATACGTGGTGAACAGTGCAGGGGCCAGAGGGAGATGCAATCCACGAATCAGCCAACCAAGCGCGACGGAAAAAAGGGAATGCTTCAGATGGGGCAAAACGTATTCTGCATGGACCGGAAATAACCAAGGATCGATGATCTTTTCGATGCCCGAAACATAGATGGCCGCGTCATCAACATAGGGATGGTAGCCATGGATTAGCAGGGCGGAAAAGGTTAAACCGGAAATGAAGACAGCGGGGCGTTGGCAGAGGCTCCACAGGCGCTGCCCTTTTGTTGACTGTGTGGGAGGCGCTAGGGTCTGCAATGCGGGAGGAGATTCCTCGACGGGAGATTGGGCCTCGACGATTAGAACTGGCAAACCTGCCTCCTGGTGCGATGACTGGATAGACTGCCAGTCGGTGAATTGGGTAGCGGCAGGGGGTGCCTGGGACGAAGGCGCAAGTTATGACGTCCTCTAAAGAAATTCAGGTCCTCAATAAATTGCTTTCAAGAGTAGCGGAAGTACTGGGCAGGTGTCTATGAAAAGGAAAACATATCCGACTGCGGAGTGTGAACGAGCGACATAACGGTTCCACACACTTCGCCAGGATTCGAAAGATCAAAAATTGTGCGAATTTACGATCCTAGTGAGTGACGGCGGCTGAGGCGCTGGCCTTCAGTGCAATTGCCTTTTGTGCATTCTGTTCGAGTGCTTCGGCCTGCGGAAGCAAAGTTACTGCCTTGCTGATCATGGGGTCCCATGCGGCCCGGACCTTCAGGCCCTCTTGCTGGCCAAAAACCGACGTGAACAATTCACTCTTGATGCTCATGTCAATCCAGTCGCGGACACCGCTGATGTCCTGCTCCGTCCAGGGAATCTGCTTGCTGGTCAGGTACGCTTCAAAATCCTTCAGGACTGAATCATCGACCTTGAAATCCTTGGTGACGGTGTGGTCTACCAGGTAGTGACTGGAGAAATTGAAAAATGTAAATTGCTCCATCAGCACGTCCTGGAAATGGTTCGACTGCGGAGTGTCGATCTTTACGTCCGGCGAGATGCCGCCGCCGCCGTAGACAGGACGCCCCGAGTCGGTAAGTTTCACCTCGCGGTTGGCGTCCGGATGATTACGGTCGGAAGGATTGTAGAAGTAGTCGTACATCGAAATGCCGGTGTAATTCCGCTGGATCAAACGGCCGCTGGGGGTATAGTAGTGATACGTTGTCAGCGCCAGCGCAGTATTATCGGAAAGTGGATACACGGTCTGCACCAGCCCTTTGCCGAAGGTGGTTTCGCCCGCGATCAGTGCGCGGTCATGGTCTTGAAGAGCGCCGCTGACGATCTCCGCCGCGGATGCTGTCCCGCGATTCACTAGAACTACGATCGGAAACTTCCGATCCTGATCTCCGTGCGTGTCGCGATAAGTAATCGGGGGAAAGGCGCGTCCGCGCTGGGAAACGATGATCTGACCCTTCTGGAGAAAATCTCCGGAGACCGAAACCGCTTCGCTGAGCAGGCCGCCCGGATTGCCGCGCAAGTCGATCACCAGGCCATGCAACTGTCCCATCTGCTGGAGGGCCGTTGTGACTTCGTTGCCGGTTTCTTCCTCGGCAAAGTCCTTGATGTGAATGTAACCGACACCCGGCTGAATCTCATAGGCGAGATCGACGCTGGCCCGTGGAATCTCCGCGCGCATCAAGTGAAATACGATGGGCTGGGGTCTTCCTTCCCGCCCGATGGTGATATCGACCGGCGTACCCTTGGGACCTTTCAGCATGTTGGCGACGTCGAGCGTGGTCGCCTTTTTTGTAGCTTTGCCGTCGGGGCCGATTCCGTTGACCGGCTTTCCGTTCACCGCCAGAATCACATCTCCGGGATGGATGCCGGCCTTGTAGGAAGGCGTCCCTTCAAAAGGATTGACCACGACAATCTTGTCGTTCTGCTGCATGATCTGCATGCCGACGCCGTAATATTTGCCGCTCTGTTCCTCGCGCATGGCGGCGAATGCCTTGGGATCGTAGAAATTTGAGTGGGGATCGAGGACATGCAGCATGTCTGGAATGGCGCCGTCGTAGATCGCAGTATCGATGCGGTCCTTCGTCATCGGCTCCGCGTAATTCTGTTCGACCACACTGTAAACGTTAGTGAACTGCTTCAGGCTGTCCCGCAACGTGGTCTCATTGCCGGCTGACTGCGCGCCAACGTTACGGTCGAGAAAAGCACCCGCGGCGCCACAGACGATGAGAAATACGACGACAAAGAACAGCGAGCGGCGAGCGCGGGAGGTCATGAACCGTTGGTTCCTTTTGGCTGCAAATGGCTACTCGGATTCGAATCGCGGTGCAGTTTTGCAGCGAGCAAAACTGAATAAACTATGCCTCAGTGTAGCACCGTCGCATCCATGGGCCATCTCTGCGCCAGGGTTTCGGCCGCCGAGTACTCTGTCCATTTTGATAACGGCAAGTTTCGAATCGCCGACGGCAAGCCGTTAGCTGTCCTTGCGGTAAAGGAGCTCCCGCATCGCCTGCCTGCGAGCCTCATTCGCTTCGCTTTCGGTCTTGCGTTCGTCGGCATCCACGCGACGCCCCGGTGTGGGACCAGTAGATTCAGGGGCGCTGCATGCGGGGCAGCGGTTGGCAAAGCCGGGTTATCCGGTTTCAGCTCAAACTCTTCTGAGCAGAGGGCGCATATTTTGATGGGAAAATTCATTCCTATCCATGGTAACGGAAGCTATGGCCAACTAAGCCAAACGGACATCCGGAATCGAGAGACATGCGGCCAGCGCTCAAAATGTGTCGATCTTCGTCGATCTTTTCGAGGAAATCGCCATTCTGCAAAACCGACGCGGGATTGCGGTTGGGAAACGGTACCACGATGCGGTTAGAATGAAAGGAACGGAATCGACCTGCATCGTGCTGTAGTTTTTCTCGACCGGCATCGGCGCTATAAAGGCTGCCGGAAGGGAACTTCGCCGTAACGCCAGCAGGCTTGGATGGTTTGAGCTATCAAGATGATGTTTAGAGCAGTCGCGCGCGTTGTACTTCCTCTGGCTTTTGCCGCTACGGCATGCTTCCCCGGCAACGGTCAAACGAGTCGCCCGGCGAGTAGTCCAACCGAAGCCGGCAGTCCGGATCAAACCACGAGCCCGGCTCGGGCCACCGGTCCGACTCAGGCTGCCGGTCCAACTCAATCCGGCAATGAGCCTTCTTCCGCCAGCGGGGCTTCGACTCTCGGCTCCAGCACCAGTCTGGATTCCAGCTCCAACGATGTGGCAAGCCTTTACGGCACACCGGTCGAACAGATTGTCGCACTTGTCAATGACCGCGTCATCACCAATTCCGACCTGACGCGGGCCGAGACGCAGCTGGCAGAAGAGTCACGCCAGGGCAACTGGACGCTTGAACAGTACAACCACAGCGAGAAAAATCTGCTTCGCGACCTGATCGATCAACAACTCTTGCTATCGAAGGGAAAGCAGCTCGGGATCACGGGCGATACGGAGCTGATCAAGCGTCTCGATGACATTCGCAAGCAGAACCATCTGAGCTCGCTCGACGATCTGGAAAAGGCAGTAGAGCAACAGGGCACATCGTATGAGGATTTCAAGGCCAATATCCGCAACAGCATCGTCACGCAGCAGGTCGTGCGCGATGAAGTTGGCAGCAAAATGCAACTATCGCCGGCGGACGTCGAAAAATACTACAACGACCACCGCGACAGTTTTACCCGGCAGGAATCGGTCCATTTGAATGAAATCCTGATTCCAACCGCTGAAAACGCCACGAGCAGCGAGCTGGCGAGCGCGGACGCCAAGGCAAAGGAAGTCGAGGCGAAGTTGAAGGCCGGTAGTAGTTTTGCCGATCTGGCAAAGCAATACTCCGGAGGTCCCACGGCGCAGCAAGGCGGCGATCTCGGAGAGTTCAAGCGTGGCGCGCTGGCCAAGGTCCTCGAAGACCAGACCTTCAATTTGCCGGTGGGGGGCTATACCGGACCAATTCGCACCCGGCAGGGATACATCATCCTGCAAGTTACGGCACACACGCCTGGCGGCACGCCTTCCATGCAGCAGGTGGAACCGCAAATTGAGCAGTCGCTGTATATGGATAGGATCGAGCCTGCGGTACGGCGCTATCTTACCCGCTTGCGCGATGAGGCTTATATCGACATTCGCCCGGGGTTTACCGACTCTGCGGCCAGTCCGAACGAGACCAAGCCCACGTTCACTGCCTATGTGCCTCCGCAGCCGAAAAAGAAGAAGAAGAAAAGCCGCTTCGATCGGCGCGTAGCGCGGTATGGCCGTATCTCAGATCGTAGAAGAGGGCGCGCTGTGCCCGCTGTTGCGTCCACAGCCGCACCCGCAGCGTCTACAGCAGCACCTGAGACCTCTGTGGATGCCGCTGCAACGCAGGTTCCAGCGCCGACGGCTTCTACTTCTCCGCGTGTCAAAGATGTGCGCGGAAAGAATCGCGCCGCGCATAAGAGCAAACGAGTGAAGCTGCGCTTTGGCCAGGCGCCCGAGCAGAGCGTGTCGAGTGAGCAAGTGGCGAGTTCGGCTGGCGGCAGCAGTCAGCCCGCTGCGCCCGCTACGGCGAACGGAGTTGCTACCGCCCCCGACGTGCAGCCACTCGGTCCGGATCTTGAGCACAATCCGACCATCACGGAGCCCAAGCAGCAAAAGACGCGGCTCAGTGACCGGGCCCGCAACAAGTCCGGTAAAGCAGCGGGAAATAGCGGCAAGCATCCGAAAATCAAAAAGGTTAAGGTCGACAATGCAAAGCCGAGTTTGCTGACTCCAGCGGAGACGGCCAACCGGAGTGTGCAGTCGCAGCCGCTGGGGCTAGCGGGGGACACGACGCGTAAAAAGAAGAAAAAGAAGGTCAAGGTCGCAAATGGCGAGAAGACCCGTCTGAGCAACCAGAAGAAGAGCAGCGAGAAGAAAGATGCTGGTCAGGGAGGCGCGGCTGGGACTGGTAACTCCGGGACCGAAGCTCCGTCAAGCGGTAGCGCTTCTGGTGGCAGCGGCGGCGAAACTTCATCTCCTGCCCCAAATAACTCGAACCCGCCAGTCCAGCAGCCGCAGTAAGGCCTGACCATGTGCATCTGCCGCAGGCGTACGACGCGCAGAGCGCAGTCCCGGATCGCCTTGTGATCAGGTTCCGGAAGAGGAGCACATGAAAGATTTCTTCCTGGCAGATGCCGCGAAATACCGTGGCCGCAATGTAAGCTCCCACTTTCTGGTGGCTCAAAAGCAGCTGCGAGATCGCAATGACGGCAATGGGAAGTATCTCTCCCTTATTCTCTGCGATCGCACGGGGCGTCTGGATGGCCGCGTCTGGGACAACGCAGAAATATTGGCGGCAAAATTTGAGCAGAACGATTTTGTCGATGTGCGCGCGTGCGTGGATGAGTTCAACGGCAAGCTGCAGCTCCGAGTGTTCGAGATCGCCCGGCTGGAACTGGACCAGATCGAGCTTGGTGATTTTCAACGAAAGACCACCCGTGATATCGATGCGTTATGGAGCCAGCTCCGCGAATCGGTAAATAGCTTTACGGACGCGGAATTGAAGCGGCTGGTGTTTGCATTTCTCGACGATCCGGAAATTGCGCGCCGCTACAAGGCCGCGCCAGCAGCGAAGTTCATGCACCATGCGTGGATCGGCGGCCTGCTCGAACACGTTGTCGATCTGATGCAGTTCTGCGAGCTCGCTGCCAGCCATTTTCCGATGATCTATCGCGACCTGCTGCTGACGGGCGCAATTCTGCACGACGTGGGCAAAATTTATGAGTTGAGCTGGGAGCGCGGTTTCGAGTACACGCTGGAGGGTCAGATGATCGGCCACATCTCAATCGCGACGCGCTTGCTTAATGAAAAGGTAAAGTCGATACCGGGCTTTCCCAAGCATCTCCACACACTGGTCGAGCATATGATTTTGAGTCACCATGGTTCGCTGGAGTTTGGCTCGCCCAAGCTGCCGATGATTCCGGAGGCGGTGCTGCTGCACTATCTGGATGATGCAGAGGCGAAGATGCTGGCGATGCGGGAGGCGTGCCAGCCGGAGGATTCGCCCGCTCCGGTATATATCGATCGAGTGCGCGCATTGGAACGGCCGCTGTTGAACACGCGCCAATATATAGCGCAGGCTGAGGCGAAGAGAGAGGCTGGGAATGGGTGAGGGATGCAATATCTTTTAAAGACCGAACCGGATGTCTATTCGTTCAGCGACCTTGAACGCGACGGCGAAACTGTCTGGGATGGAGTGACGAGCCCGCCGGCAGTGAAACATCTACGCGAGATGCATCCCGGTGAGCGACTCGTCATTTACCACACGGGCAGCGAGCGGACTGTAGTTGGAACCGCAACCGTGGTGAGCGTCGATGCTACCGATCCAAAGGTGCCGTTGGTGCGCATTCGCCGCGGCAAGTCGATTGCACCGAAGACGCTGGCGGAGATCAAGGCCGAGAAGAAATTCGCGGATTCACCGCTGTTGCGTCAGGGCAGGTTGTCGGTCGCGCCGCTGACGGAGGCGCAGTACGATTGGCTTACGGGCGGATGAATTTGAGTAGCGATGGCTCGTTTCGAGATACTGACCGAATATCAATGATGTCATCCCGAGCAACGCGAAGGACCTCGTGGTTCCGACCAAACCGCAAGATCCTTCGCGTTGCTCAGGACGACAATCTTTTGATTAGAGAAAAACTTTCAGGAAAGTGAATTCAGGTTCCTATCCATGCTTCGTTTTTCGACCGCTGGCGAGTCCCACGGCGAATGTTTAATTGCGATGGTTTCGGGCATGCCGGCCGGCGTGCCTATTGATGAAGCCAAAATGAACCGCGAACTCTGGCGGCGGCAGCAGGGTTACGGCCGCGGAGGCCGGATGCGCATTGAGCGCGACACGGCGCAGATTCTCTCCGGCGTGCGGCACGGAAAGACAATCGGTTCGCCGATTGCGATTCGCGTTGAGAATAACGATTGGAAAAACTGGACGGAGATCTTGCCCGTCGAGACCGGCGATCCGGCCAAGCATAAAGCTGTCGCCTCGCCGCGGCCTGGTCATGCGGATTTGGCCGGCGCGCTGAAATACGATTTTCCCGACGCCCGCTATGTGTTGGAACGCGCCTCGGCGCGTGAATCGACGGCGCGCGTGGCGGCGGGTTCCATCGCGAAGCAACTTCTGGAGACGCTGGATGTGGCCGTTGCCAGCCATGTGATACGAGTGGGCAGCGCCGAGTTGGAAAGGGAAGCGAACTGGACAGAAATTGAAGCATTGCTCGGAAATGAAGAGGTGCTGCTGAACTGCGTCGATCCGGATGCCGAGCAGCGGATGAAGGCTGTCGTCGATCAGGTTTTGCGGACCGGCGATTCAGTCGGAGGAGTGTTTGAAGTGGTCGCGCATGGCGTACCGCCAGGGCTGGGAACCTATGCCAACTGGGACGAGCGCCTGGACGGGCTGCTCGCTGCCGCAGTTATGTCTTTGCAGGCGGTGAAGGCTGTGGAGATTGGCCGCGGCGTGACGGCGGCTTCGGCTTTTGGCTCTGTCGTGCACGATGCAATCCATTACGAACCAGAGGACGAGCAATCCCACCACACGCGTTTTGCGCGCGAACAGAACAATGCCGGCGGTATTGAAGGCGGTATTTCAAACGGCGAGGACGTGATCGTTCGCGGCTATCTGAAGCCTATTTCCACGCTGCGCCGTCCGCTGGCTTCGGTCAGTTTTTCTACGCGGGAAGAGGTAAAGGCGGCCTATGAGCGCTCCGATGTTTGTGTGGTTCCAGCAGCCGGGGTAGCGGCAGAGGCTATGGTCGCGTTGACACTGGCGAAACTTGCCAGCGAAAAGTTTGGGGGCGACTCTCTGCGTGAAATGGTGCGAAACTACAAGGGATACTGCGATCAGATCCGCAAATTTTGAAGCGCAGTTGTCCTTCTCGGTTGCTCTAGAGTGAAGGGAGTCATTCTTCACTCCGCTAGCTTCGTTCAGAATGATGCCAACCTACTATCCAACTACACTAACTATGATTTAACGCAAGGTTTTGAAAGATAGAAACAGCTCCGATGATTTATCCGATTGTGAAGTTTCCCGATCCGATCCTGCAACAGCCCGCCGAGCCAGTCACCATGTTCGACGCGGAGCTGCGCAAGCTTGTCGATGACATGTTTATCTCCATGTACGACGCGCAGGGGATTGGGCTGGCTGCTCCGCAGATTGGGATCTCCAAACGCCTGACCGTGATCGATGTCAGTTTCCAAAAAGACCCCAAGCAGAAGATTGTTTTAATCAATCCAGAAATCGTGGAGAAAAGTGGCAAACAGGTGGAGGAAGAAGGCTGCCTGAGCCTGCCGGAGATTCGCGATCGCGTGGTGCGCGCGGCCCAGGTAAAAGTGCGGGCACAGAATGCCGAGGGCAAGATGGTAGAAGTGGACGGCACGGAACTGCTTTCGCGGGCGCTTCAGCATGAGATCGACCACCTCGACGGAATTCTTTTCATCTTTCGTCTCAGCCGGCTGAAACGCGATCTGCAATTGCGGAAAATTCGCAAATTGCAGAAAGCGGGCGATTGGTAGGCGATGCGTCTCGTTTTTTGCGGGACACCGCAATTTGCCGTTCCAACGCTGGAAGCTCTGTTGAATGCGGGCCACACGGTGGAGCTGGTGTTGTCGCAGCCGGATCGTGCGAGCGGCCGCGGCCTGGAAGTTCAGCTCTCACCCATAAAACAATTTGCTCAACATCGCGGGCTTGCGCTGGCACAGCCGGAGAAGATCCGAAAGAATGCCGAACTGGAAGAGCACCTGACCAGGCTGGCTCCGGATGCCATTATCGTTGTCGCCTACGGCCGCCTGATTCCGCCTTGGATGCTGGCGTTGCCGCGCTACGGCAACCTGAACCTGCATGCGTCACTGCTGCCCAAGTATCGTGGCGCTGCTCCCATCCAATGGGCCGTGGCCAACGGGGAAACGGAAACCGGCGCCACTACGATGCGAATTGATGAGGGCCTCGACACGGGCGACATTTTGCTGCAACAACGCGTGCCAATTTTGCCGGACCAAACTTCGATTGAGTTGTCGCCGATCCTTGCCGTCGCGGGCGCGGGATTAATGGTGGAGACGCTGGCAAGGCTCAAGGAAGGCACACTGCATGCGGTACCGCAGGACGACAGCGGCGCGACTCTTGCTCCCATTCTGAAACGTGAAGATGGCCAGATCGATTGGACCAGGCCAGCAGCGCAGATTTACAACCGATGGCGCGGGTTTCAATCGTGGCCGGGAGCTTTTACTTTTTTTAGAGGAAAGAAGTTGAGCTTGCATGCGATGCAAATTGCCGATCAAGAAGGCTCTGGAGCCGCGCTGCCGGGAACACTGGTGCGCAATGGGAATCGCTTATTCGCGGCGTGCGGAAACGAGACCTGGCTCGATCTGCGGGAGTTGCAACTGGAAGGGAAGCGCCGATTGCCGGCCGAGGCCTTTCTTCACGGGATCACGTTCGCGCCGGGCGAGCGGCTGGGTTGAGCGCCATGCCCGATCCCGCCATGGCCGATTCAACGGCTGCTGCGATTGCGCCGGCGCGTCAGGCGGCATTTGAAATTCTTCGCGAGATTGGCCGCGAACGTGGCAATAGTGACAGCCTTCTGCATTCGCTTCGGGTGGATAAACTGTCGCCGCCCGATCGCAATCTCTGCACCACTCTTGTGTTGGGAACGCTCCGCTGGCAGCGTGTTCTGGATGTGGAATGCCGCCGCTTTCTGACGCGTCCCGACCTGGTGTTGCCGGAAGACGCATTGCTTGCTCTTCGCGTCGGAGCGTATCAGCTGCTTTTTCTGGACCGCATTCCTGCGCACGCCGCAATTTTCGAATCGGTGGAATGGTCGAAGCATTCAGAAGCTGCGCGGCAGGCTGGCCTGATAAATGCTGTGCTGCGCAAAGTCGCGGCGCTGCCGAAATCGCGTAGCTTTCCTGCGGAGTTGGCGTATCCCGAGTGGATGGTTGCTCGTTGGCGAAAATTCTACGGTGCGGACGCTTGCAGAAGAATTTGCGAGGAAGGCCAGCAGGAGCCGCGGACTGCGCTTCGGCTGCTGACACCCGGGGCGGAAGCATCCCTTCTGATCGCGGGGATGACGCTTGAGCCAGGTACGTATTTATCGAAGGCGCGTGCCGTGATATCGGCTCAAATTCCGGCCTTAATACCCGCTCAGTTCCAGGATGAAGGTTCTCAACTGGTTGCGGAGCTGCTAGGCAAAGGCGCGCGCATTCTGGATTGCTGTGCGGCTCCGGGCGGCAAAACGGCGGTGGTGCTGGAAAAAAATCCAGAAGCGCAACTGCTGGCTTGCGATGTTCATCCCACTCGGCTGGCGACGATGAAGCGGCGGTTGACTGCGGCAGGAATCGGCGGCCACATCGAATATCGTGTAGCCGATGCTGCGAAGCCCGGCAATATTGGGCTGTTCGACAGGATTCTTTGCGATGTTCCATGCACCGGTACGGGAACTCTGGCACGTAATCCGGAGATTCGTCATCGCCTGCAACCGCGCGAACTTGAGCGCCAAGCTGAGCGGCAGCTTGCAATCCTTGCCTCATCGCTACGCCTGCTCGCCCCGGGTGGGCGATTGTTGTACGCAACCTGCTCGCTCGAACCGGAGGAGAATGAGGCGGTCGTGGAGGCCTGCCTGGAAGCCGCTGATAGTTCCTCGCGCGCTTTTGGCAGGCTCGATCTGCGTGCGGAATTTGATCTCCTTGAACAGCAGGGGATCGTCGAAGGCGAGGGCGTTGCGCAGCTGCGGGTTAGCGGTTTTCGTGATGGCTATCTGAGAACTCTGCCCGGCGTGCACGCTTGTGACGGATTCTTTGCCGCGCTGATTGAACGCGGATAGAGCACATTGCTTGCTTGATAGAGCAGTTCTCTTGCAGGTATGGACAGTGAACCGCAGGTCCCTCCACTCCGCTGCGCTCCGGTGGGATGACAAATTTTATAAACTTTCATATCAAGCGAATTTTATGCTTGTCATTCTAGGCGAAGTCGAGCGACCTGCGGTTCTCTGGCGCAATCAAATCCTTCCAAAAATAAATTCTGCCTTCTACACCAGTAAGAGAACCACGCGAATTAAAGTCCATCAGGGTTGGACGGTAAGCTGAACCGTCGACCCCGCTGTGATGCGGCTGCCAGCTGCGGGAATTTGTGCAATCACCGTGCCGGAAGGCGCGGACGATTGGGTAACTGGCGGAGTTACATTGGGGGCAGGTGCAATGGGAGTGACCTGAACCGCTGGCGATGTGGGTGCGGCTGGTTGACTTGCTGCCTCTACGGCTGGATTCTGCAACGGAGCGAGTTTGAATCCAGCATGGATGATCGTCAACGCAGCCGCGGTGAAGTTCTCTCCGGTGAGATCCGCCATGACGCTGGCGTCCTCCTGCGGCGAGCTTTGCTGTGCAACCAGCAGACCGATCTTCGGTCCCTGCACATCCGTCGCGCGCGGTGATGGGGTCTGCGCCACAACGGCGTTTTCCGGCGCGTATGCATATGGAAGCGCGACAACATCGCCGAGTTGCAATCCTGTTCGACGGATGGTGATGGTAGCGACACTTTCGTCCATGCCTTCGAGCGCCGGAATCGCTACCTTTTGCGGCCCCAGGCTGACGGTGATTCGCACTTTCCAGGATTTGCGAACCAGTGTGCCGGGTGCGGGGCTTTGCGTCAGAACATGCACTGCCGGTTGCGTGGTGCTGTAGAAATGCCCGTCGATGGTTGTTTCGAGGCCGCGTCCATGCAGACGTGTGGCGGCCTCCGGCAAGGCCAGTCCGGAGAGCACGGGCACGCGCACTTCAGCCCCATGGATGGCCAGCCGCATGGTAATCAGCGCCGAAACCAGCGCGATCGCCAGCAGAGCAAGAACAGCCGAGAGTGCGCGGAAAATTTGTCGCATAAGGCGCCTAGTTATTTTATTCGCGTGCGTACTCGATCGTGTATTCGATCTTCGCGGTTTTTGAAATCATGTGGGCGACGGAGCAATATTTCGTTTCAGACAGATGCACTGCGTCTTCCATCGCTTTTTTTGAGACAGCTCCGCCGACTCGATAGATCAATTTCACAGAGGTGAAAACCTTGGGAGGCTCCCCGGCCTGCTCCGCTATTGCGGACACGGTCAACCCTGTGAACGGTTCGCGTTTCTTGCGCAGAATGGAGATCACATCGATTGCGGTGCAGCCGCACAATCCCATTAGAACAAGTTCCATCGGACTCGCTCCGTTGTTGTGGGCGGCGTCCCCGTCGAGCGGAATCGTGTGATTGCTCTCGGAGAGCCCGTCGAATGTCATTTCCGTGTTCCATGTAACTTTGGATTGCATTTAGGTTTGTTGCTCCTTGTAAATGAATGTAACGATCGGCAATTCTACCGGTCGTTATCGGTCGCGGGTTCGGGATGAATGAAGACGCGCGCAATCTGCGGCATCTCCGCTTTCACGCGATCCTCCAGCGCAGTGATCAGCACGTGGACATCGGACATGCTGCGATCATCCGGCAGCGTACAGTGGCATGAAATCTGCATCCGGTCATGGGCGTTTGATACCACTACGTCATGCACGTCTAAAATTTCCGGAAACTCCGCAGCTATGTGACGGAGTTCCACTTCGAGGGCGGCATCCTGGCTGCGTCTTGCCTCGATTTCGATGGTGCCGCGCTCACTTTCGATATGGGTCAGAATGGTGCCGATCTCCGGAACATCGGCGCGGGTCTCACTTTCAATAACCGTCACCAATGCGTGCGCCTCTCGAAGACTGAGCGACTCGGGTACTTCGAGATGTTGCTCCAGGTGCAGCCTGGCATCGTAATGTTGCACGCTGAGATCGTGCACTGACAGATCGTGACGCGCGGCAACGGCGCGCACACGATCGAAGATGCTCTCCGACTGTCCGGCGCGCGGGACGACGTTGACCACGACATCCGCATCGGGAAGGATGCGATGCACCGATTCCGCGACCTGCTCTTTGATCAGCTCCGTTCGCTGGAAGCTTAGATTGCGCGGCATGCCGACCGTGAGGTCCGCAAAATAATGATTGCCGGATAACCGAAGCCGGACGCGTTCAATGCCCAGGATATTTGGCAGGTGGCGCAATGATTCCGTCACCCGGCGACGCGTTTCGACGGGAGCGGCATCCGTCAAAATGTCCACAGTCTGCCGCGCCAGGCGCCAGCAAACTTTCAGAATGATGGTGGCCACGACTACTGCAGCCAGCGGGTCGCCCAGGCGCAACCAGTGTAGATGCCAGTGCTGGGATGCGGCGCCGGCCAGCAGGCCACAGATAACGGCGAGGCTCGACCAGATGTCCATGCTGAAATTCAGCGCGTCGGCTTCGAGAGCCTGGCTCTTCGTCTGACGAGCAATGCGGCCCAGTGCCCGCGAACGCACAAAGTCGACCGCCATTGAAAGCAGCAGTACCGCAAATGGCCAGACGGAAAGGCGAAGCGGTGCGGCGGGGCCAAGGAACCGTTGGATTGCTTCGGTCACAATCCACAAGACCGCGACGATCATCAGCAGCGTTTCTGTAAACGCAGCGAGGTTTTCCATTTTGCCATGACCGTATGCGTGGGCCTCGTCGGCGGGCCGGTCAGAGACGGTGACGGAGGCGAGAATGATGATGGAGGCAACCAGGTCAAGGCCGGAATGCGCTGCCTCCGACAACATGCCGATGCTGCCGCTTACAAGACCGGCCCACAGTTTCAGAAATGCCATGGCCGTCGCGGCCAACAGGGAGAGGGCGACGGTGCGCTTCTTGGCGGATGTGCCGGAGGCCTGATGAGCGGAAATGGAGATGGGGCGCGCCATTGTTTTATTGCTCGGCTTTAGAGAGTATCGGCAGAACCAGGATAGTCGATGCTCATGCTTTCACAGCGCGATAGAGGCCCGCAATGCCAAAAGTGTACGGAGTCCAGCTTGCCTGGGGAAATCCGCATATGCGCATCATTGCGAGCATCTCCTTCGGCGGCGGAAACCGACGCACGGAACGCGGCAAATAGGCATAGGAAGCGGCGGACCCGGAGAGCGCTTTGCCGACGCGCGGCAGAATGTGGCGAAAATAAAACTGATATAAATCGCCGAGCAAACCCTCTGGCTCACTGAAGTCGAGAATTCCTAACTCGCCGCCAGGGCGCAGCACGCGATGCATTTCCCGCAGGCCAGCTTCATAGTTAGCGAGATTGCGAAATCCAAATGCGGTGGTGATCAGATCGACGGAGTTGTCGGCAATGGGCATATGTAGCGCATCAGCTTCGATGGCAGTTGCGCGACGGGAAGAAAATTCCGGAGACGAAAATTTTTCCCGTGCGCGAACCAGCATGGCGTGGGCGAAGTCGATTGCCAGCACAGGCTTGCCCTCTGCGGGTCGCAACCGCAACAGTGCCAGCGTCATGTCGCCCGTACCGCAGCAGACATCCACCACGGTTGCATCGGGTTTCTCGAGGATGTGCTTGAATGCACGCGCAGTGCGCCGCCACCAGAGACGGTCGATGTTCGCCGACAACACATGATTCAGCAGATCGTAACGCGGGGCAATACTGTTGAACATTGTCTGCACGGCGCTGCTGGCAGACTGCTCATCCGTGGCGCCGGGCGGCTCTGCGCCGCGGGCGGGGATCTTCATACGCCACGCTCTTTCACGATACGCAGCATGGACTGAATTGCCGCCAGCAGTTCCTGCTGGCTGACATCTTCCACCACGACGGCTTTCCCAATTGCCACCGGCAGCACGAACCGATGGGCAGTCTGCAGATGTTTTTTGTCTGCCGAAGTGCGTTCCAACAGAGCCTTGGCCCTGGTGGGGAAGCGGCGAAAAGGCCCGAGGCGGAACAGCAATTCTCCGATGCGCTTGGCCTGTGTGGATGACAGCGCGTTGCGCGCGACTGCCAAATCAACGGTGGCCAGCATTCCCCAGGCTACCGCCTCGCCATGCAACAGGCTGCGATAGTAAGTCGCGGCTTCGATGGCGTGGCCCACCGTGTGGCCCAGATTCAGCAGCATACGTTGGCCGCCTTCACGCTCGTCCGCGCTGACGATGGCCGCTTTAATCCGAACGGAGGTCTCAATCGCTTGCGTCAGAGCCTTTTCCTCACCCGCAAGAAGTTTGTCGAGGTTACGTTCCAGCCAGCCGAAGAAGCGAGCATCGCCGAGCACACCCGCTTTCACGCTTTCGATTAGTCCGGCGCGCAGTTCCGCTGGCGGCAGAGTAGACAGGATTTCCGGATCGGAAAAGACTGCGACGGGATGATGAAAACTGCCGGCTAAGTTTTTCCCGACGCGAAGATTCACTCCTGTTTTGCCGCCGATAGAGGAATCAATCTGCGAAAGATACGTTGTCGGTACCTGTACATAGCGAATTCCGCGCATGTAGATCGCGGCCAGAAAGCCGGTCATGTCGCCGATCACGCCGCCACCGAAGGCAACCAGCAACGCGTCGCGCTTGGCTCCCGCGGCAATCATTTCTTCTGCGAGCCGTTCGACGGTTTTCAGCCGCTTGTGCTGCTCTCCGGCAGGCACGAACAGCACGTCAACATTAATATTTTTGGCTGAAAATGAAGCGAGGAAGCGCTTGCTCCAAAGAGACCATATTTCCGGGGAAGTGACGACGAAGACGGAGCGCTGCGTCCTGCAGGCGGAGGTCAGATGGACGGCCAATTTTTCTAGCAGCCGAGGTTGGACGAAGACGGAATACTCCGCCGATTTAGTTTTGATTGGAATCGAACGCATGCTGATTTTCAGCATACCGCAGGCCACGGGTTTTGCTCGCCGATCTCGATCCCGTTCAAGTGAAATGGGTCGTTCAGCGTGCTACCCTCGAAATCGTGGAGAAGTCTTTACTGCCTCATTGGATTGTTGTCGGCGCGGGGATTGCTGGCTTGCGCGCGGCGCTTACTTTAGCAACTGCCGCGGAAGTGACGCTGATTACGAAAGAAGTTGCGTCCGAATCGAACACCCATTACGCGCAGGGCGGTATTGCGGTTGCAATGGGCGGCTCGGAAGATGTCGAGCTGCACGAGAAAGACACAATCGACGCGGGAGATGGCCTGGTCTTTGAGCCAGCCGCGCGTCTGCTGGTGGAGGAAGGTCTAGCGCGAGTCACTGAGCTGCTGGCCTGGGGCACGAACTTTGACCGCGAGACAGGAGATCGAGAGGCGGGGGATCGCGATCATGGAGACCTGATGCGCACTCGCGAAGGTGCGCACAGTTTGCCGCGCATTCTGCATGCCAATGGCGATGCGACGGGTAGAGAAATTGGCCGCGCGTTGCTGGAGCGCGTGAGCCACGAACCGAGAATTTATCTGCATGAGCGTGTGACGACCTGCGATTTGATTCTCCGCAATGGTCGAGTCGTTGGAGTTACGGCCCTTGATGCGGCTGGCAAGCCGGTACAGTTTTTTGGCAATGGAGTTCTGCTGGCCAGCGGCGGCGCGGGGCAGGTGTATAGCGACACTACGAATCCGCCGGTCGCTACCGGCGATGGCATTGCCATGGCTTATCGCGCGGGCGCGGAAGTTTCCGACATGGAGTTCTATCAGTTTCATCCAACGGCGCTGGGAATTCCCGGCGCACCGCGCTTTCTTTTGTCGGAAGCCCTGCGCGGCGAAGGCGCTTACCTGCGCAATAGCCGTGGTGAGCGTTTTATGGAACGGTATCATCCGCTGGCAGAGTTGGCGCCGCGCGATGTGGTGGCGCGGGCCATCACGCACGAAAGCTTGAGTGACCCATCCGGAGAGAGTCCCGTCTATCTGGACATGCGTCACATCACAGGAAAAGATCTGAATGCGCGCTTCCCTGGGATCTCTTCTTTCCTTAAAAAATATGATCTTGAACTTGGGCGCAATCTGATCGCCGTCCGCCCTGCTGCGCATTACATGATGGGCGGCGTGCGCACGGACCTGTCTGGGCGAACTACGCTTCCGGGCTTATACGCTGCCGGGGAGGTGGCTTGTACGGGTGTTCACGGCGCAAATCGGCTGGCCAGCAATTCATTGCTGGAAGGGCTCGTCTTTGGTGCGCGCGCCGCAGAGGCAATCTTGCAGGAAGGATTTTCGACGAATGCTGAGAACGTTGCGGGAATCGAAGACTCAACCGCAACCGCCGATAACAAATCCGTGGCGCAGAAATCAAACAGCAATCCATCGGAGCTGCGAGAGCGTTTGCGGAGTTTGATGTGGCTTCACGCCGGTCTGCTGCGCGATCAGGCTGGCCTTACGACGATGCAATCGGAGTTGGCCGCAATGCGTCCTCAGCTTCCGACCGCCACTACGCGGGAAGGCGCTGAGCTGCGCAACCTGCATACGGTAGCGGAATTGATTACTGCTTCCGCACTGGCGCGGAAGGAGTCTCGGGGCGCCCATGCGCGCACGGATTTTCCTGAGCATGATTCAGGCCGGGCAAGACATTCGCGCATGGTGCGCGGACATGTAGACTTCATCGATTTTGGGTAATGTTTGATCGGGAAGGTTCGGTAAGCAGCGACCAGACTGCGGTAATAGCCACCACGGAAGCCAGCACGACGAGCGAAATCCAGATCGGTATTGTGAAGGCGCGCGCCAGCATCATCTTCACGCCGACAAACGCCAGAATTGCCACCAGTCCATAGCGCAATTTATGCAGCCGCTCCAGCGCCGCCGCAAGCGTGAAATAAAGCGAGCGCAGACCTAAAACCGCGAAAATATTCGACGAATAGACGACGAATGGGTGATGCGAAATGGCGAGCACTGCTGGGACGGAGTCTGTCGCAAACACAACGTCGGTCGCCTCAATGGCGATGAGCGCGACGAATAGCGAAGTAAAGCGCAGGCGTCCATCCTGCCGCACCAGAAAGCGGTCTTCGTGATTTCCGCTGCTCATGGGCAGGCGACGCGACAGCCATGTAACTACGGACGGCGGGTCTTCCGAGTGCGGCGATCCCAGCGACTTCCGCAACAAATGCCACGCCGTGTAGAGCAGGATCGCGCCAAAGATGTAGTTCATCCATGCAAACGAATTCAGCAGCCGGATGCCTAAGAAGATCATCAGGGCGCGCATGACGATGGCCCCCAGCACTCCAAAGAAGAGCACGCGCCGCTGCTGGGAAGGGTTCAATCCGAAGGCGCGGAACAGGACCAGAAAGACAAAAAGATTGTCGATGCTGAGGGCTTCCTCAATGCCGTATCCGGTCAGGTATTCGAGTCCGTATTGCGGAGACAGAACGCGATACACCAGCAGCGCGAAGAGCAGGGCTGCCGTTAGCCAGAACGCTGTAAGCCAATAGGAGCGGCGCGCTACCGCGGAAACTGGCAGCGATCTGCGCGTCAGCAGAGAGTCGAGACCGAGCAGCGTGAAGACGATCAGATGAAAGATCAGCCACAGCCACAAGGGTGCTCCGCCGAGTGTTTGGTTAAGCATGACTCTCGTTAGTATGCATGGTTCGAGTGATGAGCCTGAAGCGAACCCACGTCTCAGAAGCGAGACGTGGGGCACCCGGCAAGTTGTTGTGTTGCGGATTCTGGCACGGAACTAGCGCTGGTTGAGTAAATGAATGGTTTCGAGCACCGTCTGGCCGACGACGGTCAGGCTGTGGGCGCTGACCTTATCCATCGTGTCCTGATCGGTGTGGTGATAGCCGTCTGGATGCAGCATGTTATGGGGACCGTAATTTATATCGATGATGTCAGCGCTCGGTACGCCGCGCTGTACAAAGGGCAGATGGTCGTCTGAAATGGCGTTTGGCCTGGCGAAGAAGTAGGACTGGTCGCCTTCTTTTTTCGCGGCGGTATCCACCAGATCGAGCAGCCAGCCAGTGGAGTTTTGATCGCGGTCGATATCGAGGTCTTTATCCCCGATCATATCGAGCAGCAGGAAAGCCTTGATCTGTTTCAGCGTTCCATCGCGTTCCCATTTCGCAGCGAGGTGGCGGCTTCCATATAGTGAATCGGAGTCTGACCACTGCTGAATCGCTTCTTCGCCATCAAAGAAGACCAGCCAGATGCCGTGGCCGTCCAACTTGCGTCCACGCAGAGAATTGGCCATTTCAACGAGAAAGCCTGTCGTTGAAGCTCCATCGTTGGCGCCCACATAATTGATGTTTCGCAGCGGGTAGTTGGTTTCGTAGTGCGAAGCCAGGACAATTACGCCATCTTTTTTGCCGGGGAATTTCACGATGAAGTTATGCATCGTCATTACGCCCGCGGGAGTGTTGGTGGTGAAGGTGTCTTCGACGAGATCATCTTTGGCGAATTGTTTTTTCAGGAACGTCTCCGCGCAGGCATGCCCCGTGCTGCCGATCCAGCGCGGCCCGCAGGCAACGAACTGCTGCGCGTATTGATAGGCGCGATTACCGTTGAATTGCATCAACGCGATCGAATGTGTGCTGTGTTGGGGCGGAGTCGAGGCGAGACATGAAGCTCCAGCACAGCAGATCATCGTAAGCCCCGCCAGATGCCTGCGCATCAAGCCTCCTGCTTTGCTTTTTTGATTCTATTTCTACGATCGGGGTGCACCATGTGGGCGATGCCGATGCTGATCAGGTAGAGCAGCAGCATGGGAGAGGCGAAAATGCACATGCTCAGCGGATCGGGCGTTGGAGTAATAATGCCGGCGACGATAAAGATGACCAAGATGGCATAACGAATGTTTTTCCATAGCCATTTCGGACTGACAATGCCGAACAATGCCAGGAAGAATACGAGAATAGGCAGTTCAAAAACAATTCCCAGGCCGAGAATGACGGTGGAGAATAGCTCCATGTATTCCCCGATGGTCACCATGGGCGTGAATTGTTTACTGTAGCCGATGAGAAACTCCAGCGCGCCTGGATATACGAAGTGGTAACCGAAAAAGGCGCCGGCGAGAAAAAGTCCAACGGTGGCGGCCATGAAAGGAACCACGTAGCGCTTTTCGTTTTGATACAGGCCCGGAGCGATGAACAGCCACACTTGATAGAGGATGAAGGGAGCGGCAAGAATAATGCCGCCGAACAATCCAATTTTCAAATAGAAATTGAACCCGTCCATCGGATTGGTATAAACGAGTTTGGTGGGGAGATGATGTGAGGCCAGGGCCGTGGTAATCGGGGCGATCATCAGCGCGGCGATCCGGTCGTGGAAGCCATAGGCGACTCCAAAACCGACAGCGACCGAGAGCAGCGAGTAGACGAGGCGCTTGCGCAGTTCCTGGAGGTGTTCGAGCAGGCTCATGCCGGGCAGATCGGCTCGCTCGCCCACAGCGGTGCGGGCGCGGTCCAGCAGGTCAACCATGTGTGATTTCCGCCTCGGCTGGAGCAGGATGGGAATTTACGGGTGCCGGCGGTTCCGGCGATAGAGCGGCGTCACTCGTGTCCGTCTCCGGAGCAGCATATGGTTCGGTCGTGCGTGCCTGCGCACCGGCCGCCGGGGTGATGGCCGGCACCGTGTCTGGTTGGGGAAAGTCGGTAGACACCGGATCGCCCGTCTTCTCTCCGCCAGGCTCCGCGTTGGCAGTTTCCAGATTGGGGCTGCCAAAACTGAACAGGCGCGTCTCGGAGGAGTTCAGCTCCGTCGGGTTTAACGTGTCGGTGTTTGGATGCTGTCCAACAGCGATGTTCTCGGACGGATCCGGTTCCTCAGGGAAAATCGGGGCTGTCGATGTCTCCGAAATTTGCGCCGTGTTATCGACCGGTGCCGCAATGGTTTGCTGGCTGCCGCGTTTGTCATTGAAGTCGGCCTGGCGCAGCTCCTCTTCAATCTGAAATTTGAATTCATTGCTGGCGCGGCGGAATTCTCCTACGAGGCGGCCAAGTTGCCGTCCGATTTCGGGCAGTTTCTTGGGCCCGAAGATAATCAGGGCCAAAACGAAGATAAAGACTGTGTCGGGCAGACTCATCGAATTCCATCATACTCAGTGGAGTTGGGGCGAACAAACATCTGCGGCGAAAGGAGTGCCGTAAGTCTCATCAGCTCTAAGCCCCAGACGGGAAAACCAGCCTTGGGAATCATTGATGGAACGGCGCGAGAGCAAAAAGGGATTGTCTCCATAGTTCCTCATATTACAATCGGATGAATGGAAGTTTTGCCGGGATGAATCTTCTCGCACGGTAAAACGTCCAATAAGTGTTGCAACATCCCCGTGGGTTGGGAGAAACGGCCAGAATCAGAGCCGATTTTCAGTGAATCCACTGCAACGATCGGTTATACGGAAATGCTTTCAACATCCCCGTTCCGGCAGCGAAAGCGCCTGGAACTGAAGGCGGAATACAGTGGAAACTTTAGTCGAACCTGTTCCAGCTATGCCTGCGGAGTCAATGCAGGAGACCTGTTCCCTTGACAATTATCTGGCGATGCCGGACCACACCATGGACGGCCGCATTGCTGCCGCTCGCGCAAAGCTAGGCGCAGATGCAGTCATCCTTGGCCATCATTATCAGCGCGATGAAGTGATCCGCTTTGCCGATTTCACCGGCGACTCCTACAAGCTGTCGAAGATCGCATCGGAGTCGGTCAGCCGCTACATTCTGTTCTGCGGCGTGCATTTCATGGCGGAGAGCGCTGACATTCTGGCGCAGCCCAACCAACAGGTGATTCTTCCGGATTTGAATGCAGGGTGTTCCATGGCGGACATGGCCGACATTTCTCAAGTGGAGGAATGCTGGTCGAGACTGATCGCTGCGGGACTCGGCGCGCCGGCTGCGGGCGGCCTAATTCCGCTGACCTATATGAATTCGACTGCAGCCATCAAGGCATTTTGCGGTGAGCGCGGCGGGCTGGTCTGCACCTCTTCGAACGCGAAAAGGGCGTTTGAATGGGCGTTTACGCGAGCGAAACGCGTATTGTTTCTTCCCGACCAGCATCTTGGGCGCAACACTGCATTTGCCATGGGAATACCACTGAATGAGACAGTGGTGTGGGACCCGTATCAGATCAACGGCGGTTTGACGCCGGACCGGCTGCGCTCCGCGCGGATCATTTTATGGAAAGGGCATTGCTCCGTGCATCAACGCTTTCTGCCGGAGCACGCCGATAAAGTGCGGGCGGCCTATCCGGGTATCCAGGTAATTGTGCATCCAGAGTGCCGTCTGGAAGTTTGCCAGAAGGCGGACGCGGTTGGATCGACGGAACGGCTGATCAAGATTGTTGAGGAAGCGCCTGCTGGGTCGATGTTCGCGGTAGGAACCGAGATTCACCTGGTGAACCGTCTGGGAAAACGGTTTGCGCCGCTCGGCAAAAAGGTAATAACGCTCGACGACTCCGGGTGTTTATGTACGACCATGTTTCGCATCTCGCCGCAACATCTGGCGTGGGCTCTGGAAAATCTTGTGGCGGGTCGAGTTGTCAACCATATCCGCGTCCATGATGACATCAAGCATTGGGCGCGAGTAGCATTGGATCGTATGCTGGAGATTCGGGGGTAGCCGATGAAGACTTTTTCGCTGGAAGAAGCGCAAACGCTGGTTCCTGTGCTGGAATCGCTGATGAAGAATGCGATTGAGGCTAAGAATACCGCGGAGACCATCGCGCAGGAGTTGCAGCAGCTTAGCCAGCGCATTTTTATGAACGGTGGAACCCTGGTCCGCATCGCTGAGGTGGCAAAACGGCGGGCGCAGCACGACAAAGCCGTGCAACAGGTGAAGGATACCCTGGCGGAGATCGATTCCATCGGCGTGCAGGTGAAGGATCTGGACACCGGGCTGCTCGATTTCCCTTGCCGCCTGGGCGACGACATAGTTCTGCTGTGCTGGAAGATGGGTGAAACGGAAATTCAGCATTGGCACACGATGGAGTCAGGTTTTAGCAGCCGCCAATCGGTCGACGAACGTTTTCGGCATCCCCGTAAACAAAAGCCCAATTAGTGGGCGGCAGTTCCAGCGATGAGGAGAGTATTCGTCGATCTACTGCAATCTGTCCGCTGGAGTTCGTGCTCGGCTTCGCAAAGGACCGAATTACCGAACGACTGCGGCGGCGTTGCAGGAGTCGGATGACTGGTAACGATTGATTTCCCAGCCGCTGCGCGGGCTGTAAACTTATCCATATATGGGCATCCAACAACTGATGCGAAATGCGCTCCGGGGAATTGCCGTTCTTCTTCTGGTTGCGGTAATCCCTGTGCTGACGGGCTGCAGGGGGTTTTTCCTAAAGCCCTGCCAGGCGACCAGTACCTGCCCCGGCTTGACAGCTACGCCTACTGCCTCTCCGGCTGCGGGAGCCTACAGTTCGGCCCAGACCGTCTCCCTGTCGGATACGACGAGCGGCGCCACGATCTGCTATACCGCGGACGGATCGACACCGGCAGCGACGACTCCGGGCACATGCAGTCAGGGGAAAACCTACAGCAGCGCTATTAGCGTTTCGACCACGACCACGATCAAGGCAATCGGCACGCTGGCTGGATCTACGAACTCGCCCGTGTTGACGAGCACCTACACGATTATTTGACGAGCACGTCCACGATTACGGGCAGGCGGCGACCGTGATTGACCAGTGATGGCATTCTTAACAAATCTGCTTCATTCTGTGCGGAGCGAAGAATCTATGCATTGCTTTCCTCCATAATACAGATGTTCTTCCCCTTCATGTTGCTCGATGGTCAGGACGAACTTTTAATTCTGAAATTCCGATAAAATCCTGTTTAGCACACGGGAGCGCAATTTGATTTTCCGAAGGCATTCGATTGGAATTAAATCCAGGACTGGGTTACGCGGAGCTGCGATTCTCTTCGTGGTTTGCATTCCTGTCCTTCTAGGCTGCGGCTCCGGCAAGTTCTTTCTCCCCACCTGTCAGGAAACCAACACCTGTAGCGGCGGTGGCGGTGGCGGTTCGACCACAAACAGCTCCTATGCATACGTGGCCAATGCAACGTTGGGAACGTTAGCGGGATTTCCTCTTCCTACTGCAGCGTTTACCAGCCTGACCGGCACAACGTACAACCTGGGCTCGACCCCGAGCGCTCTCGCCGCCACTCCCCAGGGAACATTCCTCTACGTGGCAACGCTGGCAGGTCCGGTTGTGGTGTATACGATTGCCAGCAACGGAACCCTGACGCTTGGTAACGGCGGCGATTCTGTCACTTCGACGTTTACCCCGGTCTGGATGACCGTTGATCCCACCGGCAATTGGCTCTTTTTGATCTCTTCGAGTACGACGACGCTGCTGGAGTATCAGATCAACACGACGACCGGGGTGCTGACGCAGGTCGGTCAGGGTACCGCGCTCAACACGGGCAGTCCCACCCAGGTGTACGTAACTCCCAATGACCAGAATGTCTACGTTGCGTTGGGTACCGGCGGTGTTGACACGTTTAGCTTCACGTCCTCTAGCGGAGCGCTTTCGAATCATCTGCATTTGAATCCGCTCAATTCCGGCGGCGCTGCTGATAATGCGATTACCGCCGATAAAAACTCGTCTTTCTTGTTCGTTGGAGAGACAGGTTCGAATGTTCGCGTTCTAAAAATTGGCACTGGCGGATCGTTGTCGGAAGTCTCCGGCTCGCCATTTGCGTCGCAGCTCGGGCCTGCATCGATTGTGGTCGACTCCACGAACGCCTATGTGTATGTTGCCAACCGCACTGCGAGCGTCATCACCGGGTACACTCTTGCGACGACCGGAGTTTTGACCCCCTTGTCCAGCTCGCCGTTTCAGACCGGCACGGGTCCCAGTTCCATGTCGCTTGATTCCACCGGAAAGTACCTGCTTGTAACTTGCGTCGGTGGGAGTCCCGACCTACAGGTCTTCAGCTTCGACGCAACCACAGCTGGCAAGCTGGACTCCGTGACCACGGCTGCGACCGGCACCGCGGCCGCAGGTGCGATCTCCCTGTCTGTGGTGCCGTAGCCGGGCGGTGACGTAACGGTGACGTGCAGAATGTTGGGCGCACTTTTCACGTTCTGGCGCGTAGACTGAACTTTCGTTCATTCAAGGTGCCATGCCCGATCCTGCCCCCCACAGTCCGTCGCTTGTATCCTTGCGCCAACCTTTGCGGCGCCAATCTTTAGGGCGATGGATCGCGTCGTTCCTCCTGTTGTTCGTGCTCAGTGGACTTGTGGGTTGCACCCACTTTCATCCCATTGCGCCACGGGAATACGTCTATGTCACCGTCAAGCGCATCTATCTCCGAGATCGTATCGCCGTCGTTGCCAATCGTGTCGTGGAGGTGACCAACGGCGAGCGCCTGGAGGTGCTCGAACATGGCCGCCGATTTTTAAGGGTGAAGACGCCGCAGGGTGCTGTTGGTTGGATTGAAGACCATGCTGCTATTGACCAGAGCGAATTCGACAAATTTCAAAGCCTCGCGAAAGAACATGCCAGTGAGCCGCCGGTTGCGACGGCCGTGCTCTACAACGAACTGTATGTACACCTGACACCGGGACGGAAAACGCAACGATTTTATCTTCTGCCGCCCAATGTAAAGGTCTCTTTGCTGGAGCGTGCCTCCGTTCCCCGGGTCGCCGGAGGCGGCGTACTGGGCCTGCCGGAAGCCGTAAAATCGCCGGTCATCGCACCAAAGCCAGCTAAGCCTGGCCGTCCGCGTGTGCATGCTGGCAGAATTCACAAGCAAGCCTTCGAATCGCAGTTTGCTTCCAGCGTTCCGATGGAAGATTGGTGGCTGGTGCGCGATAGCGCTGGCCGCACTGGATGGATGTTGTCCCGCGACCTGGAGGTGGATGTGCCGCAGGACGTGGCGCAATACGCGGAAAATGAAAAAATGATTGGCGCATATATTTTGCGCACTGTCGACGACCCTGATTCCGGCAAGCCGAATGGAAAGGTGTCGGAATATCTGACGGTCCTGACGCCTTATAAACAAGGTTTGCCGTACGACTTCGACCAGGTCCGCGTCTTTACCTGGGACACTCATCGCCATCGCTACGGGACCGCATTTCGGCTGCGGGATGTCGCGGGATTTTTTCCCGTGAAAGTCACGCCCGGTGATGAGAGTAGTGCAGCGGGACCGGTGCCTGTCTTTTCATTCCAGGTGGCGACGGGAAATAACGTGAGCCTCGATCCGCAGACAGGCAAAGCACATGCCGCGCAGCTGGAGACGGTGACCTATCGGATGGAGGGGAACCTCGTCCGCCGTGTTTTGCCGCCGGGGGAGAAGGCTGTTCCGCCGCCGGAGGGAGTTCGGCATCGAGCCGTACACAGGAAGAGACACGGACGCCGTGTCGGACACTGAGCGGTTCCATCGTTCAGCGAATGAAACGCAGGTCCCTCCACTTCGCTATGCTTCGGTCGGGATGACGCAGCATTTGCGGAGCCGACTTTTCGCTTCTGGTGTCGAGAGAATCCCACATCTCAAAAGCGAGATGGGCATCCGCATCACTTTTTCCTATCTGCACGATTTCAGAATGATCTAGCTTAGAAAGTCCGCAATCCCACCGACCACCCATTCTTGTTCCTCTGCCGTTAACTCAGGAAACATGGGCAGCGCCAGCACTTCTTTTGCAGCGCGTTCACTTTCTGGAAATGCGCCTTCTGCATAGCCGAGATCTTTCAAACAGGCTTGCAGGTGCAAGGGCACGGGATAGTAAATCGCCGAACCGATACCGCGTTCGGCGAGAAACGCTTTCAACGCATCCCGGTGCGGCACGCGAATGACGTATTGGTGGAATACGTGCGTTGCGCGCGGGTCTGTATATGGTAAGACCACGCCGTGTTTGGGATATGGCTCAGTGTCCGGCAATCCATACTGGAGAAAAAGCTTGTCATAGCTCGCGGCTCGCTCGCGGCGCTGTTGGTTCCAGCGGTCGATATATTGCAGCTTGACCAGCAGCACAGCGGCCTGAAGGGTATCCAGCCGGCTGTTCCAGCCGATTTCATCATGAAGATAGCGCTGGCGCATTCCGTGTGCGCGGAGCATACGCGCCCGTTCAGCAAACCGCTCCGTCGCGGTCGTCATCAGGCCGGCATCTCCGTAGGCGCTTAAGTTTTTTGTGGGATAGAAGCTGAAGGCTGCCAGATCACCCAGGCTGCCCGCGGGCTGGTTTTTCCATTCCGCTCCAAAGGCCTGCGCGGCGTCTTCTATCAACAGAACGTCAAATTCAACCTTTTGCGTCGCAAATGCGTCCCAATCCGCACACTGGCCATAAAGGTGAACGGGAAGTACCGCCCGGATCCTCGCGCCGGTTTGATTTTGGAGAGCCGCAACCGTTCGCAATGGATCGAGATTGCAGGTTCGTGGATCGATATCGGCCAGGAAAGGCTGAGCTCCGGTGCGCAGAATGGCGCTAACCGTTGAGAAAAAGCTGAAAGGCGTGGTTAGAACGGCATCGCCCGGACCAATTTCCGCTGCAGCCATCGTGAGCCAAAGCGCGTCGGTCCCCGAAGCGCATCCCACAGCATGCTCCGCTCCGCAGGCACCGGCTGCGGCGGCTTCGAATTGGCGTACTTCCTCGCCCAAAATGAACTGCTGGGAATCGCAGACGGCCTCAATTGCGGCCAGAACTTCGTCTCGGATCTGGGCATATTGGCGCGAAAAGTCTGCAACCGGAACCGGTGTTTGCGGTGTCTTCCCGCTGCGGGAAGGGGTGTAGGGGTCGAATTGCACAGTTCATGCTAGCACTTGAGGAAGTTGCAACTCCTTTGAAACAGCCAGCGGGCAAGGTGTAGATATCCCTCCTTCCAAATACACTTTTTAACCATCCTTCATTCAATAGCATCGGAAAGCAGAAGAGTCTTCTCTTTATCGTGAAACGCTGGCGCCAATAGCTGCATCCAAAAATGCAAGCCGCAGGAGTGTGAAGATTCGCACTGGCCTAGCTACGTTGCCCAATTTCGTAGACAATACTGGCAACGGTGCAGTAACACCGTTTTCCGAGGCAGAAGAATCGGTCTGGCTGTAGGGTTTGCAATCGGGTTTCTGCCTTCCCGCTTTGCAGCACGTTTTGAACAACTTAGTTGGGGAAGTAAGGAGAAAACAGATGGAAAGCAAAACCGCACAAAATATTCAGGACACCTTTTTGAACACGGTCCGCAAAGATAAGTCCCAGATCACGATTTATCTGGTGAGCGGCGTGAAGTTGACCGGGCGTATCCGGTCTTTCGATAAATATTCCGTTCTGCTGGAAAACAACAATCAGGAGCAGCTCATCTTTAAGCACGCAATTTCCACGGTTGTCAGCGGCAAGCCGGTTTTAATGGGCGAACACCGCCATACTCCTACCGGAGCGACGGTTACAGGAATGCCAGCCACCGGGACGCAGGGTACCGGAACCCACGGAACCAGCCACGCTTCTGTGTCTTCAAACTCCGGAGGAAGCTCCGGATATTCCGCGGCTCTGACGCCGTCGGCCTTCTAGGTGAACGCCATCGAATTCCTGGCGTACGCGGGCTGAGAAAGACCACGGCACGTCGACTGAATGATCGAATCGTTTAATTTTGAGTCAAATCATCGAAATACTCCCGGGCCTAACAGCGGCTCGGGAGAACGCACGTTAATTGTTGCCTGTGAGTTTACCGGGCGAAAATATCGCCAGCCGCTGACGGCTTCGGCTCGCCTGGCGAAGGGCGCATTGCGTGCCATTCAGGAACAAATTTCGTTGAGTACCACAAATTCCGAAGAGTCCGCGGCTGATTTTGATCTTCCCGCTCCTGTAGCTGCGATGGATGTGCCGCAGGCAGCGGACCTTTCTCCAGAAGCCGCGGAGTGCAAAGAGCTGGCAGAAAGCGCTGGCGCCGATATTCTGGACGTCATTGTGCAGAGGCGCGATCATCCCGACCCGGCGACGCTGATAGGAAAAGGCAAGCTCGAGGAAATTGCCGCAATGGCCGACGCACGACGAGCCGACCTGATTATTTTCGAGCAGGATTTATCGCCGTCTCAACTGCGCGAGTTGGAGCGGTCGCTGCCGTGTCGCGTAATCGATCGCACGCAATTGATTCTCGATATCTTTGCCTCTCACGCCCGCACACGGGAAGGGCAGTTGCAGGTGGAGTTGGCGCAACTGGAATACATGTTGCCGCGCTTGGCCGGACGTGGCCGTTCCATGTCGCAGCTGGGCGGGGGCATCGGAACGCGCGGACCCGGGGAGACGCAGCTCGAAACAGACCGCCGCAAAATTGGCCGCAAAATTCAGATTGTTCGCACCCGACTGGAAGGTGTTCGTGGCATTCGCCGGCAACAACGACAACGGCGTTCGTCGGTGCCGGTGCCGACTGTGGCGCTGGTCGGCTATACGAATGCCGGGAAAAGCACACTGTTCAATGCGCTGACGCAAGCGGGAGTGCTCGAGTCTTCGCGGCTTTTCGCTACTCTCGATCCAAAGCTGCATCTCGTTACGCTGCCATCGCGCCGCCGCATTCTGTTGTCCGACACGGTGGGATTCATTCGAGCGCTTCCCCACACGCTGATTCAGGCATTCCGCGCGACTCTGGAAGAGGTGCAAACTTCCGAGGTTCTGATCCATGTGATGGACGCCTCCAGCCCTTCGCTCGATGTTCATCGCGAAGAAGTGGAAAAGGTCCTGCGTGAGTTGGAAGTCGAGAAGAAGCCGCGCATTGAAGTGATGAATAAAATAGATCTGCTTCCGCAGGAGGAACAGATCGCGCCGCAGGGAAACGCGATTGCGGTGTCCGCCCGCACTGGGGCAGGTCTGGACGCATTGCTGATCGCGCTGGATACCGCGCTTGAGGCCGACCCACTGGAAGAACGTGCAATGGAAATTCCCCAGCGAGAAGGTGCGAAGCTGGCCGCGCTCGATGCCGGGGCCATCGTTCTAGACAGAACATTTCAGGATGAAGCAGTGCATCTGCGGGTGAGGGGTCCCGCTTCGCTGCTTGGCAGATATCGAACTTATTGGCGGGACTGACGAAAGGTAGCTGGGATTTCACAGCGTGAAAAAATAATAGGCCGAATGCCCGAACGGTGAACTACTATTCATGGCATCCGGCCTACCGGGCCTTGAACCAGGCCCCAGGCTGTTACTCTTAAGTGTAGGCTTATGCGAGACCAAGTCAATAGATAATTGGCAGTGTTTTCCGACGGGCATAGCCGCTGCTGAGCGGCCTTCCTAAGACTCTCAAGCTGAATAAGTTAATCGAAAGAGGACGGTTTTCAAGTCGTAAGTTTGACACTCCACTAATCAGTTTGTTAAAAACTAAGTTTCAAGCAATCAATCAGATACAGCATCCCTCGCCTTTACTGGCGACTCCGAATTCACAACGCAAATGGGTACTTTATTTCAACAGCTCGGTGGACTTGTGCTCGGCTCGGTGCCGACCGTGCTCCTTTTTCTTCTCACCCTGACCGCTTATCGGTTGCTGGTGCATACTCCTTTGACGAAAGTTCTGCGTGATCGTTATGCCCGAACCCAGGGAGCGATTGAGAAGGCAACTGCGGCCATTGCGGCGGCGGAAGCGAAGACAGCGGAGTATGAGGAACGACTGCGCGCGGCAAGAGCTGGAATCTTCCGGGACCGTCATGAGAGGCTCCATAAAATTCATGTCGAATCGGAGCTGGCGCTGGCGGAAGCGCGCGCCGACGCCCAGGAGCGGATCGGCAATGCAATGGTCGTCATTGAAGAGAGCGCTACGGCGGCGAGATTGCAGATGGAAGGCATGCTCGGCGGCCTGACGGCGGATGTGCTGCGGGCCGTACTGCCCGCTCGAACCGCGCCGGCGCAGGAGCAGGCAGGATGACAAGCTCTGCCGCAAATCCTGGCAATAGCCGCTGGAGCAGTCTGCGTAAGGCATACCGGCGCATGTTGGTACAGGCCCTTTTCTGTGCGCTTGTTTTTTCTGTGCTGGTCAGTCCTGCGCGGCTAATAGCCCAGGCAAGCCCGGCTCCGCAGAACACGGCAGCCACGCCGCGGTCTTCGCATCAATTGAAGCTGCAGGCAGAACGTAAGGCGGAGATTCGCCAGCGCAAAATCGACAACCCGGAAGCGGAAGACGGCGAGAATGTGTATCGCCATTCGGACATGGTGAAGAAACTGGCTACGACCTTCGGGCTCTCCGTGGAAGCCACTTCGCGCCTGTTCGAGGTTATCAATTTCGTTCTGCTGGTCATCCTGATCGTCTGGGCGATTTGGAAGCTCATTCCTCGGCTTTTTCCTCAACTAACATTCCGTGTGCGAACAGAACGGATCCAGAAAGAGATCGAGCAGGCCCGCGTTGCCACGGAAGACGCCAACCGCCGGCTGGCCAGCGTCGAGGAGCGCCTGTCGCGGCTCGACCATGATATTGACGCGATCCGGGCGCAGGCGGAGCAGGAGACTGCGGTCGAGGAGAAACGGCTTCGCGCAGCACTCGAACAGGAAAAGCAGGGCATCCTCGATTCGGCGGCGCAGGACATCAGCGCGGCCACAAAGAATGCGCAGAGCCAGTTGAAAAAACTTGCGGCCGACCTCGCAATCGAACATGCGAAGCGGCAGATTGCCATCTCGCCGGAAACCGACCAGACGCTGGTCGCCGGATTTCTCCAGGACGTAGGCGAGAAACATCCAGGCGGGGGAGTGAACTGATGAGTGTCTTCGCCCTGCAATATGCACGCGCACTGGCCGACGTGATAATGGCCGACAAACTGGACACGAAGGAAGTCGATCGACAGTTGGCCGAATTTCAGTCCACATTTTCCGACAGCAAGGAATTGCGCGAAGTGTTCGCAAACCCGTCGATCGATTTGGACACCAAGCTGAAGGTCCTGGACGTGATCGTTCCACGCATCGGAATGATGAAGCAGGTACGGAACTTTCTGGCCGTCCTATTGCAGAACGATCGCATTCACTCTTTCGACTCCGTCGCGGCGGAATACCGGAAAGAGATCAATCTCCGCCTCAAGATCAGCGACGCGGAAATCACCAGCGTCCGCGAATTGACGGCGGAGGAAAAATCGCAGATGGAAGCGAAGGCAGCAGACCTCGCCGGCGTGACCATTCGCGCCGTGTACCGGCAGGATCCGTCGCTGTTGGGCGGCGTTGTGCTGCGCATCGGCGATACTGTGTATGACGGCTCCGTGCGCGGACGGCTGGAAGAGCTGCGCGAGAAACTGCTGGCGAACTAGAAGAACCGAACAAAATCAGAACTCCAATTGGAAGTCGAATGGCTGAGATTAAAGCAGACGAAATTTCGCAGTTACTCCGAGAGCAGATCGAAAACTTCGAGTCGCGTGTCCGCGTGGATCAGGTGGGCACGATCATTTCTCTGGGCGACGGCATTGCGCGCATCCATGGGCTGGAAAAGGTCATGGCGGGCGAGATGCTGGAGTTTCCTCACGGCGTCTATGGCCTTGCCATGAACCTCGATGAAGACCAGGTCGGCGCTGTGATCCTGGGCGACTACACCGAGATCGGCGAAGGCGAGCAGGTGAAGCGTACGGGCAAGATTATGAGCGTGCCCGTCGGGGACGCGTTGATTGGTCGCGTGGTAAACGCCCTCGGTCAGCCCATCGACGACAAAGGCCCGATCTCTGCCGATACGACACTACCGGTTGAACGCCTCGCCCCGGGCGTCATCGACCGCCAGCCGGTGAAGGAGCCGATGGCGACCGGCATTAAAGCCATCGACTCCATGATTCCGATTGGCCGGGGCCAACGTGAGCTGATCATTGGCGACCGTCAGACGGGCAAGACTGCCGTGGTGCTCGACACCATTATCAACAGCGCGAAGAACAACCTGATCTGCGTGTATTGCGCTATCGGGCAGAAGCGTTCTTCCGTTGCCCAGGTGGTGCAGACCCTGACCGAGCACGGCGCCATGGCCTACACCATTGTTGTGGTGGCGTCCGCCTCAGAACCCGCGCCGATGCAATACCTCGCTCCCTACGCCGCGACGGCGATTGGCGAATTCTTCCGTGACTCGGGTCGTCACGCGCTGGTGATTTACGACGATCTTTCGAAACACGCAGTTTCTTATCGCGAAATCTCCCTGCTTCTGCGTCGTCCACCAGGCCGCGAAGCGTATCCCGGCGACGTTTTCTATCTCCACTCGCGGCTGTTGGAACGCTCCGCCAAACTGAGCCAGAAGAATGGCGGCGGATCGTTGACTGCGCTGCCTATTATCGAAACGCAGGCTGGCGACGTGTCGGCGTATATTCCCACGAACGTGATTTCGATCACCGACGGACAGATTTTTCTGGAGACGGACTTATTCAACTCCGGAATTCGCCCGGCGGTGAACGTCGGTCTGTCGGTCAGCCGAGTCGGCTTTTCCGCGGCCAGTAAAGCGACCAAGCAGGTGGGCGCTACGCTGAAGTTGGACTTGGCTCAATATCGTGAGCTTGCTGCGTTTGCGCAGTTCGGCAGCGACCTGGACAAGGTAACGCTCAACCAACTGAATCGTGGTCAGCGTCTGACGGAGCTTCTCAAGCAGAGGCAGTTTGAACCTTTGCCCATGGAGAAGCAGGTTGTGATTCTCTATGCCGGAACGAGTGGCTTGCTGGATGACGTGAAGGTGGAGCACGTGCGCGCGTTCGAAGAGGGCCTTTACCCTTATATGGACGCGGCGCAGAGCGCGGTCCTGAACGATATTGCGACGAAGAAGGCGCTCGATGACGACCTGAAAAATCGCATGACCGCCGCAATCAAGGAATACAAGCAGAACTTTTTCGCGGAACGCCCTGAGGCTCATGTCGAATCGAAAACAACCAAGAAAGAGGACGACGGCGGAAATCGAGACGAGAGAAAGCCGGACGCCAGCCAAAACGGAAATCAGTCCAAAGCGCCGTTGAGTGTGGATGAAGCGGCGAAGACTGTGATAGCCAAAGACCGGAATAATGAACCTCAGCCTGCCGAGCCGGTAGCGGGGAAGCGCTCCTAACCGATGGCGAACGTTCTCGATCTACGACGGCGCATTCGTAGCGTGAAAAACACGCGGCAGATTACGAAAGCCATGAAGATGGTGTCCGCGGCTAAATTACGCCGGACGCAGGAGCGTGCATTTGCTGCGCGCCCTTACGCCAGGATGATGGCGAGCGTGCTGGACTCGCTGGTGCGGCGTGTGGACATTTACGATCCAGAAACAGGGGAAGCGCGGAACCCGTTGCTGGAAGCACGCCCGGAAAAGAGGGTCACCCTGGTAGTCATCACGGGAGACAAGGGATTTGCCGGGGCGTTCAACACCAACGTGCTGAAGGCCGCGCATAAGTTTATCAATGAGCGGGACAGCGTTGATCTCGATCTTGAAGTTATCGGACGGAAAGGCCGCGACATTTTACGGCGTAGCTACGCCGTGGCATCGATTGCGGAAGACGAGCAACTGGAGCGAGTCCCCGAAGGGCGCACCCGCAAGGATCGCATCGAGATTACAGGGGAACGAACAGGGATTCTCGACAAGCTGACCTTCGACAAGGCGGCTCATCTGGCCCACATCCTGGTAAAGCGCTACATTGCCCAGCAAACAGATGCCGTCTACCTGGTATTCAACGAATTTCAATCCGTCATTGCGCAACGCGTCGTTGTGGAACGTATTCTGCCGATCAAGGAAGTGGGGAAACAGGACCTTGCCAGCGCATCCGAAATGGAAGCAGAGGAGCGCGACGAGATGGTCAGGGCAGCGCACAGCGCAGGTGTGAGTGTCAAGGCTGAGGACACTCACGAAGCCGACGAAGAGGCGAACAAGTTCGGTACCGCAGAAGTGGACTATATCTATGAGCAGCCTCCGCGCGAACTGCTGCAGGCACTTCTACCCAGGTATTTGTCAACGCAGATTTATCATGCGCTGCTGGAATCGGTTGCTGCCGAACACGCCGCCCGCATGACGGCCATGGATGCGGCTACCAACAACGCATCCGACATGATCGACGCTTATACGTTGACGATGAACCGGTTGCGCCAGGCGGCAATTACCAAGGAGATCATCGAGATTGTCAGCGGGGCTGCGGCGCTGTAGGTGAACGGAAGTTATTGAAGTTCAGCAAAGGGTTTGGATAAGGAATCATGGCAGAAAACATTGGACAGATAATTAAAGTGGCGGGACCGGCGGTCGACGTTCAGTTTGACGAGGCGCACATGCCGCCGATTTATCAGGCGTTGCGGGTGACGAGCGAAGGTTTCGAGGTGCCGACGCCGCTTGATGTAATCGTTGAGGTGCAACAGCATCTGGGCGAGGGGCGGGTGCGCTGCATCGCTATGGAAGCCACCGAAGGGATGGTCCGCGGCATGAAGGCGCTCGATCTCGGAGGCCCGATCACCGTTCCTGTCGGCCGAGCGACGCTTGGTCGCGTGCTGAACGTGATTGGGCAGCCGGTGGATGAACTTGGGCCGGTAAACGCCAAGGAGCATCGACCGATTCATCGCCAGGCCCCGGCATTTGATGAACAATCGACGCGCGAAGAAATGTTTGAGACAGGCATCAAGGTCATCGATCTGATTCAGCCGTTTTTAAAAGGCGGCAAGACGGGTTTGTTCGGCGGCGCGGGCGTTGGCAAGACCGTCATCATCCAGGAACTGATCAACAATATTGCGTCGAAGCACGGTGGATTTTCGGTATTCGCCGGAGTCGGCGAGCGCACGCGTGAAGGGAACGACTTGTGGCTGGAGTTTCAGGAGTCCGGCGTCATCGACCTGAAGCAGCTTGATAAATCGAAGGCAGCGTTAATTTATGGTCAGATGACCGAACCTCCCGGTGCGCGCCTGCGGGTGGCACTGACGGCGCTGACTGTCGCCGAGTATTTTCGCGATGAGGAAGGCGCGGACACGCTGCTGTTCATCGACAATATTTTTCGCTTCACGCAGGCAGGTTCGGAGGTTTCGACACTGCTCGGCCGTATGCCGTCTGCTGTCGGCTATCAGCCAAATTTGGCGACGGAAATGGGCGAACTGCAGGAACGCATCACGTCCACCAAGAAGGGCTCCATTACCTCGGTACAGGCAGTCTATGTTCCGGCGGATGATTTTACTGATCCGGCTCCTGCGACGACGTTCGCTCATCTTGACGCAACGACCTCGCTGTCGCGGCCTTTATCGGAACTAGGAATTTATCCTGCGGTCGACCCGCTGGCTTCGACTTCGCGCATTCTTACGCCGCGCATCATCGGGCAGGAGCATTATGACGTCGCCCAGGGCGTGAAACGCATTCTGCAACGCTACAAGGATTTGCAGGACATCATCGCGATCCTTGGCATCGACGAGTTGTCGGAAGAAGACAAGCTGACTGTGACGCGGGCACGCAAAGTGCAGAGATTTTTATCGCAGCCGTTCCACGTGGCGGAGCAGTTTACCGGTATGCAGGGCCGTTACGTCAAGGTTGCGGACACCGTGCGCAGCTTCAAGGAAGTTATTGAGGGCAAGCACGATGATGTCCCCGAGCAGGCCTTCTACATGAAGGGCGATATCGATGAGGTTCTTGAAGCCGCGGGCAAACTGAAACAGACGGCGTAAGGGCGCGACAAGTCTATGGCAGAGGGAAATTCAATTCGTGTTCGGCTGGTGACGCCGGAGAAGATTTTCATCGACGGAACGGCGGATGCTGTTTCGCTGCCGGGCCGCTCTGGATACCTGGAGGTGCTGTACGCGCACGCTCCACTACTGACGGAGCTGGGCGCGGGGGAAGTCACGCTGCATGGCGGTGACATCGGCGAGCAGCAATTTTTCGTCGCTTGGGGATTTGCCGAGGTGTTGCCGGACCGTGTGACCATTCTGGCGGAAAGCGCTGTTCGTCCGAGTGAGATCGACGTTGCGGACGCGCGCCAGGAACTGGAACATGGAAACCAGATGTGGAAGGAAGCGGGAGAAGACAGCGAACGTTATACCGAGGCCAACCTCACCATCCACGAAGCTGAAGAGCGGATTGCTGCCGCTGAAGGTGCTGGCAGAAAAGCCTGATTACGCCAATTGACGGCTGTCATTCTGAGCGGAGCGAAGAATCCAGAGGGTCATAGCAGTACAACCCAAATGAATCTGCGTCGATTACACTTAACACGCAGGACGGGGAGTAACATTCAGCCCTCCGGTTAGGCTTGCAATTTTATCTATGTGGTGACGCTGGCACCAGTCCCGCAATCCATCTGCAATTCGTTCCACCGCACGCGGGTCCGCATAGCTCGCGGTTCCGACCTGCACTGCTGTCGCTCCTGCCAACATAAACTCGATCACATCCTCAGTCGACGTCACGCCGCCCATGCCGATCACGGGAATGGAAACGGCGTGCGCAGCTTCATACACCATGCGCAGAGCCATAGGCTTGATTGCTGGGCCGGACAGTCCTCCTGTAAAGTTCGCAAGTCTCGGGCGTCGGGTTTTGGCGTCGATCGAGATGCCGAGGAACGTGTTCACCAGGGAGATTGCATCCGCCCCGGCATCGGCGGCAGTCTTCGCCATGGCTGCAATGCTGGTTACATTTGGCGAAAGCTTCACGATCAGGGGCCTGCGCGCCACGGCCTTCGTCTGCAGAACCAGTTCGCGCAGCATGGCGGCGTCGGTCCCGAATACCATGCCTCCGCTGTGAGTGTTCGGACAGGAGGCGTTCAGTTCGTAGGCAGCAATTCCTTCCACTGCATTCAGCGTCTGGATTACAGCGCGATAATCCTCGATCGAGCCGCCGAAGACATTCGCAATTGCGGGGCAGGGGAGATGCTGAATATCGGGCAGTTTCTGCTCGACGAATGCGGATACGCCCATGTTCTGGAGGCCGATGGCGTTCAGCATACCCGCTGCTGTTTCGATCAGACGCGGCGGCGCGTTGCCGGGCATCGGCTCGCGTGACAGGCCTTTGGTGACAAATGCGCCAATTTTATTCAGTGAGACGATGTCCTCAAACTCCACGCCATAGCCGAAGGTGCCGCTGGCGGCGATTATGGGATTGCGCAGTTCGATGCCGCAGAACCGCACTCGCAAATCGGGCTTGTGGCTGGGAATCATGGCTGGGGAGTTGAACTCGTTTTCGGAACGGTTGTTTGCGGAGGTACGGTGGCCGGGGATGTAGTGGTTCCAGTTGGCGGCACATCCGGCGATTGGGGAGATGGGCCGGTAGATCTGTCGGGAACAGAAGGACTCGACGAAGGCCGGTTCGCAGCAGGGGCTGAGGTCAAGTCTGCTGAGTGTGCGTGCTTTCTGGCGCGGGTTCCTGCTCGTTTTACCGGGGTTACCACTTCGGGGTGAATGGCCTGATTCAGGATGTGGCCCACACCGGCAGAGGGTTGATTGACGTTCAGCAAAGCTGCGAGCGTGGCCGCAAGATCGACGGGTTCAACACGACCGCGATAAGTGCCAGGAGTAAATGCAGATCCGGCGAAAGCGAGTGGCACGTGCCGATCATAGGAGTATACGGAAAAATGCGTAGACCCGGTTCCCGGCGCTTGCACCTGGTAATCGTCCGGAACCACCATGACATACCAGCCTCCATTTGGCGAGTAGCTGTGTGCGATGAGGCGGCCAAAAGCTGTCGGTGGCAATCCGGGTTCCATGGACGCCATTTGCAGGCGAGTAAACGTGCGGAAGATTCGCGGCTCCGGGACAAGGCGCGTCGCGCTGGGCTTTACTGCCGAGTCCGGTCCAGTGGCGGAGGATGGAAGCAGTGCGGCCATGGCGGCAGGAATGGAGTTCTGGATCGCGCGCTCACCCTCCAGTTCATTGATGCCTGCACGTTCGAACACAGGAACGTTGAGCGCGATATACGGCAGTTCCTGGTGTGGAAGCAGATACGCGAGTTGCTGGCCCGGAGAAAATCGATCATTCATGTTCTTGTTGAGGGCAGCGACCACTCGTTTGAAATCGATGGTGGCCGCCGGAACCCCCAACTGCTGCGCGGCCGCGGGTACAGGAGCTACTCCATGGTCGGCGGAGAGCGCAATCCATACATTGCGAAGTCCACCCGGAACGTTATGGTCCAGCCAGCGAAAGAATTGATCGAGATTGCCATCGAGTTGATCTACCAGCTGGCTTTGCTCGGGAGCGTCGGGACCGACGCGGTGGCCGAGAATGTCTGTGGAAGAAATGCTGACGGTCAGGACATCGGTGACATTCCCGGCACCCAATTTTTCTCCCTGGACCAGCGCTTCGGCAAAGTTCAGTTCATATTCGATCGCGGCATCTGTCGGTCCGACTTTAGAGAAGAAGGGCGCGTCGGTGGGCACTCCGGCTTCTGTTCGGGCCTGTGCAGCCGCATCGCTCTGGTTGAATGTGGCTGCCCAATCGGGCAGAGCCTGCATGTAATAAGTGGATGTGATAAACGCGCCGCTTGCGGGATCAATCCAGAATGCGCCGTTCGCTGTGTTTCCGGAGAGCAAAATCGCGGCGCGATCTTTGAGCGAAACTCCAAACAGCTTCGCTTCACCTTTTGTCGCCAGCCGGACCTCATCCCCGACGGTGGTGGCCAGCAGATTGCGCGGCGAAGCACCTTCTCGCTCGGACTCTGGAGCGTTGGGCGGCAGACCTACGATGCTGTACCGAGGATCCTCGACAGAGGTAATGGGTCGCTGGGCATTGCGGCTCAGGTCCCACCATTCGTTGGCCTCGATACCATGGCCGTCCGTGTAGGCACCCGTCCCAATGGTTGAATGTCCCGGCGCTGTCACCAGGTTGCCGTAATCGAAGTAGCAATCGGGGAAATATGCGCCGTGATCGAGGAATAGATTGAATCCCTGACCCTTGAAATCCGCGCGGTACCGTTCCAGGTAGTCCTCGCGAAACTGATCGATCACCAGAATGACAACTAGCTTGGGGTGTGCGTCATACGCGCTGGCGGTACATTTCAGTGATGGCACTATCGTAAGCAGGAGAACGGAGAGGGCGATCCATAGGCGCTTGAACATAGGTAGATGTCGCACAGTGGTTTGAGATGCGATTAGGAACATGGTAGCAAGAGGAAGGAGGCCGTGGGTAATTACTGAAAAGGAGGATCTTGCGGTTTATTGCCGACCGCTGGGTTCTTCGTCTGCGGTTCAGGATGACAAAATTTTTGCCGCGGACGAAGTCAACATCGCGAATTTGCTCCGATTAACTTTGTTAAACTCATGCAGGAAATGACGGAACGAACGCAAAATGCCGGGCTAAGTCAGATTGTTCGCCGGATGTCGATGTTTCTTTGCTGTGTTTTGTTATTTGAGGTCCTTTCGATTGCAGTAGCGCCCCGACTGCATTCCGGCAGTGTCCTGAAGATCGCGAAAGATTCTCTGCTGCTGCGGGTCCGCACAGATTCCTGGGCCTACATGGCGCAAGGGGACCAGGCATGGCGGCAACATCCCGAAACAATTTATGAAACCGCTTTTTTCGAGCGCGCGGGCCGTTTCATTTATCCGCCAACTTCGCTGTTGTTCTATCGTGTCTGGTTGGGAGCGCGCGTGTTCCACATTCGTCCCTTTGCCGCGTTGAAAATCACGCTGCTGCTTTTTCTGCTGGGCACGTGGGTTGCGGCGGCGGAGTTTTTCTTCGGTCTCCTGCCGAAGGCGGTAATAGAGGAATCTTCCGCGCTTGAACGTTGGACAATCAGACTCCTGATCGCCGCCTTGATTCTTACATTTCTGCCATTGATAAATGCTTTTTTCCTGGGCCAAGTGCAGACGCTGTTAAATTTTCTGCTGATTGGCAGCGCCTTGCTGTGGCTGCGCGGCAGACGCGCCGCTGCGGGGACTCTGATCGGCTTTACTTGCTGGTTGAAGCCGCAGATGGCGCTTTTCCTGGTATGGGGCCTGCTGCGGCGTCAATGGAGCTTCGCGGCTTCGCTGGCAACGATGCTGGCGATTGGACTGGCGCTCTCACTCGCGGTATTTGGATTTCACAATACAGCGGAATATCTGACGGTGCTGCGTTATCTGAGCCGCCACGGCGACGCGCTGTTCACCAACCAGTCCCTGAACGGGATGCTGCATCGCCAGATGCATGTTGGATCGCCGGTGACATGGATATATGGCTATCCGCCGTACAACCGCTATATCTATCTAGCGACCCTGATCTCCTCTGCATGTCTTTTGATCGCTGCATTGGTTGTTCCGGCGATGCGCCGCGTGGCGGCGACTCCTGTAGATTTTCTTCTGTTCGCGATGGCCACAATTATGGCCTCTCCAATTGCGTGGGAGCATCATTATGGGATATTTTTTCTTGTTTTCTTGTTGTGGATGCCGATGGCATTTCGTCGCTGGCCGATATTTATTGGTTCACTTGGCGTTTATCTGCTGATGACGGACAACTGGGCTCCCGTCACGCTGCTGATGTACAATCCGTGGACTTTTTTGATTTCGCATGTATATTTCGGCGGACTGCTGCTATTTGCGTGGACACTGTTCTGGTGGAGTGACCGATCTGATCTCCCCGGGGAATGTAGCGTTCCTCGATAGCTGATGCGGAGAGAGAGACCGCCAGCTTGGCTGCTACTCGCGGAACGATAGAGAGTTCTCAGTCCGCTTGTTTACCGGCAATTGGGTCCAACGCATCGCCGCGCAATTCATACCGGGGTTGGAGAAAATCTGGTTCCACTCGCACCGCCTCGGCCATCAGTTTGCGTGCCTGAACTGACTGCCCCTTATATTTATCGATCAGCGCAAGTAAGTAATGGGCTTCGGCTTTGCGTCCAACCCGATCTGAGTCAAATTCTGTTTCCGCAAATGCGGCGAAATGCTTCGCGAACTCCCCCGCCTCCTGGGGGCGCCCCAGCCGTTCCAGCGACAGCACCATAAAAAAATTGTCGCTACTCCAGCTATCGCGATCGCCGGTCAGCTGATCGATGCCGCGGATGCTCTGCTCGTATGCCTGCGCAGCTTCCTGCTTGCGTCCTAACGCATCCAAGGTGCGGCCAATATAGTAGTCCGCGCGAGGAGTTGGCTCTTGCTCGAAATTGTCCACTCCAAGGGACACGGGCGGTTTGAGCGCGGCCTGGAACAATTTCAGCGCTTGCGGATAGTCGCCTTTGTTAAATGCCTCCGCACCCATGCCGTACTGTAGATTGCGGTATTCACTGCGGACGTCATACGTACGGTGACGAGGTGCAAAGGTGTGGTGATCGATGATCTCTTGCGCTGCCTGAAACTTGCCCTGGATCAAATACGCGTTCAACAGGCCTTCCGCCAGGTGATCGTTGTTCGTGTCACCCGTAAATGCTTTCTGTAACAGCGCGATCTGTTCGTCGAATCTACCGACTCGTGCATACGACTTCGCCAGGTCATCCAGTGTATCCATATTGCCGGGCCTGAGTTCGAGGGCTTTTTGCAATTGAGGGATGGCATGATTCACATTGCCATCTGCTTCATAGGCCAGCCCGAGTGCGCGCCTGGCACCGAAGTCCGATGGATTGATCCGGTTAACGGCATCCCACTGCTCGATCGCTTCCGCCTTATGATCGTGGAAGTAAAGCAGGCAAGCGAGGTTGAACCGCGCTACGGCGTCATCAGGGTTTTCCTTTACTGCATCTTCCAGCGGCGCGACGGACTCCGGACGGTAAGGGAAGCGTTCCACGATTCCTGCCGCGGCTTGCGCCTTCTTGCGGTTTTCCGCCGCCGCATTCAGATCGCCCGCCCGTTTCTGGGCGTATGCCAGCGTGTAGTAATAGACCGGCGAGATTCCCCACGGGTCTTTGTTGTTGGGTGGCTCGACCATCTTGAGCACGGCAACCGCCTCTTTCCAGCGTGAGAGCGAGCTGTAAAAGATAGAAACCTGGATGGCGTCCTCGCCTTGCTCCCCCATCAGATCGCGAAGGTCGTTCTCGGATTTAGCGTCTCCAGTCAGGAAAAATTGCTCCGCCTGCGCGACGCAATCCGCGGGATCAGCCGCGCTCACTTTCGCCAACTGCTCGAGTGCCGCATCTTTCTTTCCTAGATCGCGGTATGTGACAGCAAGCAGCAGATGAGCTTTCAAATCCTCGCCATTCGAGTTGATCGCGCCCAGCAAGTGCTGCTCAGCCGCGGTGTCGTCGTGGCGCAAGAATGCCAATCGTCCTAGTTGATATTCTCGCGGACCGTAATAAGAGCTCGCCGGCCAGATGTAATAGAAATTGCGCTCCGCCTGCTGCTGTTGGTTTAGATTCATCTGGCAGATCGCAAGGTAGTACCAGGACTCGTCAGCATAAGGATTGCGGTCCACTGCTTTCTGGAACTCAGCGGCAGACTGTTCGAAATTTCCCTGGTCGAATTGCAGCAGGCCGAGCAGTTGATGAGCGGGCGAATAGCCTGGGTCCCGCTTCAATGCCTCATTCGCCAACTCCGTGGCTGCGGGAACATTCATTTCTTTTTGCTGGAGTTGCGCGGCCATTACCAGTTGTTCCGCAGTCATTTTGTCGAGAGGAATGGGAGCATCACCCAGACCTTTCGCGAACGGGCTGTATTCTTTGCCGCCTGGATCGATGTCCGGACGGTTATAGTCCATCAGCGCTTTGCCGTCCGGCGCCGTGATCCGCACTTCCATTTCTTCCAAACCAGCCTTGTCCGCGTGAATGCCATTCACCGTTTTCTTGACCGGTGTGCCTGGAACTAGATTCACCGCGGTATTCAGCAACACGCCAGTCTTCGCTTTGACCACCAGCCTGGCGTTGTGGATCGTGCGTACCGGAGAAAGCGCTACCTGTACGGAGGAGTTTTTTCCCGTAGCGTCGGGCTGTACATCCAGGTTCAGAGCGACATCGGGCGCCAGCGTAGTTAGCCCACCGATGTCGGCCACAGGAATCCACCATTCATGCCACTGTTCGACTTTGTGCGGGGCAACATATTCGTAGTAGCCGTCCCACACCATGCGCCCGCTCTGTATCTCAATGTATGGTCCGGCATTGTCGGTGTATGCGTGTTCTAGTGCCGTGGCGAGATTTGAATATCCGAAGGTCCATAGCTTCATTCCTTGCACCACACGACGGTCAGCATAGCGAAAGAGGCCGTAGTCTCGGTCGAATTTGTACGCACCTCCGAAATTGTCGTAGGTGTCGATGCCGAAGACTCCCAGCATGTGCTTGTTATTGCGGTCCCAGCTATCGTCCACGCCGTTGTAGACAGGCCAGTTCGCGATCTCGCCAGTGGTGTGCCCTACCGTGCGTGTCATCGGATAAATGAAGCGCGTCTTCGCGGTGGAATGCATGGAGGCGCTGGTCCAGAACATCTGCGGTTTCTGGCCGTCGTTGGGGTTGTAACAGAACACGCTGGTCTGCATCGCCGCAACGCCGGGATAGAGTGTCGCAGTGAAAGTTACATTCATGTGATAGATAGGATCGGTCTGTCCAAGCATTAGCGAGACACTGCCATCTTTGTGCTTGATGACGGTGTGCGACCAGTATGGCTCCCCATGCAGTGTGCGAGAGTGGTCGTCGTAGGGTCCCGTCAACTCGATGCCCGTCAGCGGAAAGTTATCGCGTTTCGTATAAGCCGCTGGCTTGATGACGTCATTGTGATAGAAGACCTGCCTGTGATGCAGCTTGTCGTACAGCGCAAAAAATCGGCCGCCCAATTCCGGGATATAAGTGAGCTTGAGATATTCGTTTTCAACGAAGACGGCAGGATATTTTTCCGGGACCGGCCCACCTGGTTTGAAGGGCATCTGGTACGTCGTGAACGGATACAACCCAACCAAAGTCGAATTGCTGAAGAGAGGCGGATTCATGTCGCGCCCGGGACTCTGATATGTCGGAATCGTCAGCACGCCCTCTGACACTGTGACTTTATCTTGCGCAGCATTCTTATCGGAGGCGGTCGTAGCACGGACGGGCGGCACAGGCAGTAGGAACGCAGCAGTCAGCAGGACCAGTAGAAATTTCATTTTGATTCTTTCTTTACGGTGAAAAATATGCCGCGCTACTTCACGCAGAGCTATCCGCTACTTAGTGGTTCTGGAACTCATAACCTGTCTTTCTAATCGGTAATATACAGCGCCTTTCGATTTGATACGAATGTTGACTGAAGGCAGCAAAAGCCATACGAAAAACAATCTCCAGCGCATTCATCCATGGGATAACCCCAAAATATATATGCGCGACCAGAGGCATGTAGATTGATGGGCTTCGTCGCAGCAAAACTCCAAAAACGTGGTGGTCTATCGGAAGGGTTTGCGGAGAGAGGAATTTCGGAACATTTTGACCTTTGTAATTCACGTTATGATAGCGTCGTTATGCACTATGTATACGTGTACCTTATGCGATGGAAGCGGATAGATGCTGTAAGCCAACCATGTATTTCGACGCAATTTCCAATTGGGCCATCTCTGGAACGAATAGTTGATAAAAAAGATATGCGCAAAATCCTTGCGCAGAATTGGATATGAACAACGAGATGGTCACGATGCGCTAAAAAGGAGGCTTCTCTCAACATGAAACCAGATCAATGGTCGCGGTCAGCAAGCCGGCGCGATTTTGTGAAGGGTATGGCTTCGGCCGCGATGCTCGCTGGAGTTGGTGGAGGAGCTGCCTCTGCCCTTAATACACAAGATGCATCGAGTCGCCAATCGCAAAGTAAACCGAATGTAGTTCTTTATGTCGCCGACGAGACGCGCTGGGATTTTATCCGTGCTTATGGGTTGAATCCCTCGGCTAGAACCCCCAATCTCGATAAAGTTTTCGAGCGCGGCGTGACGTTTACCAGTGCGGTCACGAACCAGCCGCTCTGCTCGCCATCCCGGGCGTGCATGATGACCGGACGATACGCAACTGAGACAGATGTGTGGACCCTGAACCGGCAACTGCGGCATGATTTGCCGACTCTGGCAACGGAGTTGCGCAGCCATGGCTACACGGCAAATTTCATAGGGAAATGGCACCTTTCCGCGGCGACTGACACGGAAGGTCGAGGATTTGTTCATTCCCAGGACCGGGGAGGTTTTCTCGATCTGTGGGAAGGGTCGAATATTCTGGAGGCGACCTCACACCCATATTCCGGCACGATCTGGGACAGCCAGGGCAAACCGATCACCTGGCAGGACGAGTATCGAGTGGATTTTTTGACGGACCGCGCAGTACGTTTCTTAAAGCAGCCGCAGGAAAAGCCATTCCTATTATTCATTTCCCAGCTAGAGCCACACCAGCAGAATGACGAACACCGCTTTGTGGCTCCTAAAGGCTATGCCGAGCATTTCGAAAATCCTTATATCCCGCGGGACCTGCTGCATCTGCCGGGAAACTGGCAGCAGCAACTCCCCGATTACTACGGAAGCATCGAGAAAATCGACGAATCAGTGGGCGTGATCCTGCGAACGCTGGAAGAGCAGAAGCTCCTGGACAATACGATCTTTCTTTTTACCAGCGATCACGGATGTCACTTCAAGACGCGCAATTCGGAGTACAAGCGCAGTCCGCATGATAGCTCGATCCGCGTGCCGTGGCTCATGCAGGGGCCGGGGCTTGACCAATCGATGCAGCTATCGGAGATCATTGGAAACATCGATCTGACGCCAACACTGTTGGACGCAGCCGGAGTTTCCGTTCCAACTTCGATGAAGGGCAAGAGCCTGATGCCGCTGGTGCGCGATCCGCAAGCAAGAAAGCAGTGGGACAACACGGCTTTGATCCAGATCAGCCAGTCGATGGTGGCGCGCGCCATCCGCACGAAGGAGTGGACCTATTGCGTTGCGAATCCAAACCTGGGCGGCGACCAGGTGGAATCCAGCATCCAGTACCAGGAATATCTGATGTACAACGATTACGGCGATCCAGCGCAATTGGTGAATCTGGCCGGCCGAGATCCCGATAAGCGCGAAGCCGCTCAACTGCGGAGGCAACTGGTTCAGATGATTGTGGAGTCAGGAGAGCCGGCCCCGACCATCGCGCCAGCCAAACTCTATCCATGAGACGCTCGATTCGCTTTGGCAATTCCATCGGATACGCATCCGATTTAGATCGCGTCGTTGTCGCTCCTCCGGTGGCGTCCCGCTTTTGAGACGTGAGGCACCCAGGTTTAAGATCGCTTTTGTCAGGATCGGCGTAGCCGAAACTTTGCCCCCGGCATAATTTCAGTCTCCTCCTGTGCCGAGCCGCGATTCATGGCAATCTCCAACAACCCCGAGCTGCCGAGGATGGCGAAGATTTCTCCGGGTTCTGCTTCTGCGTAGAAGCGAACTATGCGCTTAATTCGCAGGGAACCTATTTCAATCACACAGCCCGCCGCCCCTCGCTCAGGTAAATCATTCACAGTGAGGTTCGTCAGCAGATTGCCGAAGCGGTCGCTTTTTAGAATGACGCTCTCAATCGAGCCGTCCGGGTTGTGGATCGGCTCCGGTATCGGTAGCTGAACGAGACTTTCAAGCACTGGCCCGAAGGTTTCCGCAGCGACATTGCCGCTTTCGATCTGGACCGCCAGATGCGCTGCCGCAGGGGCGAAGATGTCCCGCCCATGAAAGGTATTGCTCTGGACCGGCAGCCTGTACTTGGGATTCTTAATCTGCCGATGCCATACAGCGCCCTTGCCGCGCAGGACCTCTCGTTCCACCAGCGTGAGCACGCCGTTGTCGGGAGCTACAAACCAATGGCTCCCCATGCGCGCCAGCACCGGCAGGCGTTCGGAACCTACGCCCGGATCGACAACGATTCCATGGATGGTCTCGGCAGGGAAGTAGCGCCACGCCTGCCAGATGGCCAGTGCACCCTCCAGAAGGTCAAAGGGTGCCACTGCGTGGGTAATGTCGATGACGTTCGCCGCTGGGCAGATTCCAGAGATCACACCTTTCATGACGCCAACAAATGGGTCACTCAGGCCGAAATCTGTCGTTAGCGTTACGATGGGCCGTGTGGGCATCATTCAACCTGCAACCTGTCGGCAGTCTGTCCGGAGCACGAAGCAAGCCGGTAACAGGGAAACCATGTTATTCTCAGATAGACACTTACGTGAGTGTAACTGACAACCATTAGAGGAGTAGCCACCGTGCTGGCACCTGCAAAAAAAACCGATGTTATCGAACGCTTTCGCACCCATGAGAGCGACACTGGCAGCCCGGAAGTGCAGATCGCGATTTTAAGCGAACGCATCACCGAGCTGACGGACCATTTCAAGGCCCACGATAAAGACCATGCCTCGCGCCGTGGCTTGTTGATGATGGTGAGCAATCGCCGCCGTCTGCTGGACTATTTGAAGACACACGACACTGATCGCTACCGGGAAGTTATTGGCAAACTGGGCATCCGCAAGTAAGCGGCAGCGACGTTCCGCAGCGTTTTGGCCTGCGAGCGTGGTTGAACCTGAGCATTGCGGCATTCAAGCGGGAGCGCGTAAAGCGGCTTCCGCGCATTCTGGCACCCTCCTCACCCCGCCGCCTGCCAACTTCCCCACGTTCCTGCCATCCTGCACCCCCGCCACCCTACAGCAAGATTTGAGGATTCTATGAAACATGAAGTTACCGTCGAATTGACCGGCGGCAAACGTCTTACCTTTGAAACTGGCCGCATGGCCAAGCAGGCCTCGGGAGCCGCATTGACGACCCTGGGCGACACCGTTGTTCTGGCCACCGCAGTCGCTTCGCCGGACCCGAAAGAGGGGATTGATTTCTTCCCCCTGACCGTCGATTACCGCGAATACACATACGCCGGCGGACGCATCCCCGGCGGGTTTATCAAGCGCGAAGGCCGCCCCAGCGAGCGCGAAATTCTTACCTGCCGCCAGATTGACCGGCCCATCCGTCCGCTGTTCCCAGAGGGCTTCCGCAATGAGACCCAGGTCATCGCACTGGTGATGTCCGCGGACAAGGAAAACGATCCTGACATTATCGGCATCAACGCAGCATGCTGCGCGCTTGCGCTTTCCGACATCCCATTCGGCGGTCCGGTTGGCGCGGTTCGCGTCGGCAGGGTGGACGGCCAGTTCATCATCAACCCTTCCTACAGCGAGCTTCGCGCCGGGGACATGAGCATCACGGTCGTCGGCACCCCGGACGGCATTGTGATGATTGAGTCGGGCGCCAAGCAGGTGAGCGAAGACGCGGTTGTAGATGCGATCGAATTTGGCCATGCCGAGATCAAGAAAATTTGTGCCGCGATCACCGAGCTAGTTGGAAAGGCCGGCAAGCCGAAGCGTACCGTGAAGCCGTTGGAGTTCGACCAGCCCTATTACGACGAGCTACACGCAAAGGTTGGCGGACGTTTGCAAGACGCACTCGACACGCACAAGCATCCGAAGTTCGAAAGCTACGCGTTGGTCAAGGAAATCAAAGACGAGTTGAAGGCTGCGTTACCCGCCGACGATCCGGCAGCCCCGAAAAAGCTTTCCAAATATTACGAAGCCCTCCGCGAAAACATCTTCCGGGATCAAGTCATCAAGGAGCGCACTCGCCCCGACCGTCGCCGGTTTGATGAGATTCGAGCGATATCCATAGAGATAGGAGTGTTGCCCCGCGTTCACGGTTCGGCGCTGTTTACCCGCGGCGAAACCCAGGCGCTGGTCACGGCCACCCTCGGCACGCTGGACGATTCTCAGCGGCTGGAAACATTCGAAGGCGAACAGCGCAAGCGCTTCATGCTTCACTATAACTTTCCGCCATTTTCCGTTGGTGAGGTTGGACGTATGACCGGCGTTGGCCGTCGCGAAGTGGGCCACGGCGCACTCGCCGAGCGCGCCATCAGCGCGGTTTTACCGACTGCGGATGAATCGCCATATACGGTCCGCATCGTCTCGGACATTCTGGAGTCGAACGGTTCTTCTTCGATGGCCACCGTCTGCGGAGCGAGTCTTGCGCTGATGCAGGCCGGCATTCCGTTGAAGACCTCTGTTGCGGGAATTGCGATGGGCCTCGTGAAGGAAGGCGACAGCTACTCCATTCTGACCGACATTGCCGGAGCGGAAGACCATTACGGCGATATGGATTTCAAAGTCGCCGGCACGCGCAATGGCATTACTGCTTTGCAAATGGATATTAAAATCGGCGGAGTCACGGGCCAGATCATGCGCGAAGCACTGGCGCAGGCCCGCACAGGACGCCTTTTTCTGCTCGATAAAATGGATGCCGTGCTGGCTGAATCGCGCACCGAGAAATCGGAATTTGCGCCGCGCATCCACACCTTGCAGATCCCGGTCGATAAGATCCGCGACCTGATTGGACCGGGCGGCAAGACGATCCGCGGCATCATCGAAGCGACCGGCGTCAAGATCGACGTGGACGATACGGGCAAGGTAAACGTTGCCTCTGCGGACGCGGAGGGCCTCAAGCGCGCCATCGAGACCATCAGCAATCTGACGGCTGTGCCGGAAATTGGCAAAACGTACCTCGGCAAGGTGGTCCGTCTGGCGGAGTTCGGCGCATTTGTCGAACTGTTCCCCGGGACGGATGGCCTGCTGCACATCAGCGAAATTGCCGAGCATCGCGTCCACGAAGTAAAGGACGAGTTGAACGAAGGCGACCAGGTCCTGGTGAGGGTGCTTGGAATTGAAGGCAATCGCATCAAGCTGTCTCGTAAAGCGATCCTGAAGGAACAGCGCATCAAGCTGGGCTTGCCCGATCCAAACGCGGGCGGCGGTCATGTCGGCGACGTCGCTGCATCGGCACATGCTGGAGATCGCCAGCCAAGCTCGAATGGCAGCACGATCGTGCTCGAAAGCGGCGACTTCGATGACGAGGCTTCGTCGGATGCTCCAAACTTTAACCGAGCCGATGGAAGTCAAACGCCTCCGTCGACGCAAACACCGGGTGGACGTGGCCCTGGAGGCGGCAATAATAATCGCCGTCGTCGTCGTCCTGGTGGAGGCGGTGGACGTCCCGGTGGTTCAGGCGGCGGCCGACGCTAAATGCGTTCGATCATTGGATAGAAAATGAACCTGGGTGCCCCACATCTCGAGTTTGAGATGTGGGGTTTCTTGTGGGAAGTAAGGTCGCCGATGACGTACTTATCTTCGCAGTGACTGGAGAACAACGGTACTCCGCATGAAACCACGCATCATTCTTGCCATGGTCGTGATGTCGATTGTCTGGGGCAGCACCTGGATGGCAATTCGCGTGCTGGTTACGGCAGTCCCGCCGATGCACAGTGCTTCGCTGCGGTTCCTGCTGGCGGCGGTAATTCTTCTTCCGTTCATCCACTTCAAGCGACTCCCCTGGCCGACGGGGCGGGGACTTCGCGCCACACTGCTTCTCAGCCTCACGATGATTGCCGCTCCCTCGGCGCTGACTTTCTGGTCCGAGCAACGGCTTTCTTCGGGACTGACTGCGTTGATCTTCGGCGCGATGCCGCTGATGACCGCGATTCTAATGCCCTGGATGGCTGGCCGTAGCGTGCCGCGCACTGCCTGGCAGGCGATGATCGTCGGGCTGGGCGGCATGGGACTGGTTCTTTCCGGGGCCATTTCAACTTCACTGTGGCAGGCGCTCGGCGCGATGGCGGTGGTTGCGGCGGTGGGGCTATATGCCGGCTCTTCCGTCTACGCGAAAGAAGCACTCGAGGGCGTTCATCCTTTTGTCAGCACCGCGATCCAGTTTTTTCTAGGAGGGATCTGGCTCGCGCTGGCCAGCATGCTATTTGAACGCGGCAGGCCTTCGGTGTGGAGTACGCAATCCATCGTCGCGCTGGTTTTCCTCAGTATCTTCGCGAGCGCGCTCAGCTTCACCCTCTACTACTGGCTGTTGAAGCATATCGAGGCGTATCAACTGACCAGCCTGCAACTGATCGTTCCCATCATCGCTGTAGCGGAAGGCGCAGTTTTCATGTTGGAGCCGGTGCCTTGGACCATGATCGCGGGTGCGGCTGTTGTGCTTGGGAGTGTTGTTTTCGTGATGCGCGCCAAGCAGTCTGATGAGCAGGAAATTGCGCTCGAACTCAAATGATTCGTTTCGGCGCAAACGTCAATTCAAAATGATGTTCGTCATTCTGAATGTAGCGGAGTGAAGAATCCAAAAAATATTCGCTTTATAAACGTCGCTCTCTCTCTCGCTGGATTCTTCGCTGCGCTCAGAATGACTCCGATTCAGCGGCTAGAAGTGGAAGGTCTCTTTGTCTGGACGCGCGTGTACGCATCGATTTCGGCAGTCCAGCGGAGAAAATGCAGCAGACGGCCTTTTTCAGCAGACATAAATTTCCAGAAGATGCGGGCGTCGATCGATTCAGCAGGAATGCCGGAATAGGTCTCCATTCTCCACCGCAGATAGGGACTACGCCAGGGACGCAGCCAATGGCCGCGCATTGCGTGATAGATGAAGCGAAACGGCGCCAGAATTTTGGTCATAATCGGATGCTTTTAGTTCACCCGCTATGCAGTGACTTGCGCAACTGCTTCTTCGCTTTCGCGAAAAACATTCCCGATGCGGCGAATCTTCGCGCCCACCGCGCGCAGCTTTTCTTCGATTCGCTCGTAGCCCCGATCAATGTGGTAGACCCGGTCGATGATCGTTTCGCCCTCGGCTACCAATGCGGCCAATACCAGCGAAGCCGACGCGCGAAGATCGGACGCCATCACCGCGGCTGCCGACAAGGGCGACTTGCCGGCCACGGTAGCGACGCGGCCGTCCACACGGATATTTGCGCCCATGCGGATCAATTCCTGCACATGCATGAAGCGGTTTTCGAAGATGTTTTCTGTCACCAGCGAAGTGCCTTCGGCCTGTGTCGCCAAGGCCATGAACTGCGCCTGCATGTCGGTGGGGAAGCCGGGATATTCTTCCGTCGAAACGTTTGCAGCACGCAGAGGGCCTTGGCTGTGGACGCGAATCGAGTCGGCGCCGGATTCGCATTCGACACCGCATTCTTCCAGTTTCTGAATCAGGGCTGATAAATGATCTGGGTTGCAACCTGCAAGGGTAAGGTCGCCACCGGTGATTGCTCCGGCGATCAGGAAAGTGCCCGCCTCGATGCGATCGGGATTGATTCGATGCCGAGCGCCATGCAGCCGCTCCACGCCCTGAATGCGCAGCGTTGCCGTTCCCATACCTTCAATGCGAGCGCCCATCGCGGTCAGCAACGCAGCCAGATCCGTCACCTCGGGCTCGCGCGCACAATTTTCCATCAGCGTTTCGCCTTCGGCCAGCACAGCGGCCATCAATAGGTCTTCTGTGCCGGTTACGGTGATCTTGTCGAAAACGATGTGCGCGCCGCGCAGGCGTTTCGCCCGCGCTTCCAGGTAGCCGTGTTCCTGTGCAATCTCCGCGCCCATGGCCTGTAATCCTTTGATGTGCAGGTCGATGGGGCGTCCGCCAATGGCGCAGCCGCCGGGCATTGCCACGCGGGCCATTCCGGTGCGGGCAATCAATGGGCCCAACACAAGCGAGGAGGCGCGCATGGTCTTGACGATTTCGTATTTGGCGACAGGGTCGGACAGCAACGCGCAACGGATGCGAGTACGGTGATGCGCACGCCCATAGCCGAGCTCAACCTCCGCGCCCATTGAGGCGAGCAGCCGGCGCTCGGTTTCAATATCGCGCACGTCTGGAATATTTTCGAGAACCACTTCCTCTTCCGTGAGGATGGCGGCTGCCATGCAGGGAAGCGCGGAGTTCTTCGCGCCGCTAATGCGGATCGTACCGTGCAACGGCGTTCCGCCGCGAATGATGAATTTATCCATGTAAATTTCCTTGGTCGGATTCCACAAATAGATTTGTGATTCCGAATGAAACGCAGCGAAGCCTTTCCGTTTGCCGGCAAAACGCGGGTATCAGAGATCGAGCGTTGTGTCCTCAATCGCGCGTCGAACATTGCCGTCGGACTTCGTCAGCCGACGAACTGCTTCCTGCTTGTCCACCTTGGCTTTCAACATCACCACGGCAATGGGTACGCTCTTGCCGGCGGCCTTGATGGTGCGGACCGCCGTCTCGTGGTCCACGTTACAGGACTGCGTCAGAGTGCGTATTCCGCGCTCCACAAGCTTTTGATTTTTCATGTGCACGTTCACCATCAGGTTTTCGTACACATAGCCGAGCCGCGTCATCGCCCCGGTGGTGATCATGTTCAGAATCATCTTCTGCGCGCTACCGGCCTTCATGCGCGTCGAGCCCAGGACAACTTCCGGCCCGACTTCAGCGACGATGGTCACGTCGGCGACAGTGGCCAATTCCGAGTGATAGTTGCAGGTAACAGCGGCGGTTTTCGAGCCGCGTCCGCGGGCATACTCCACGGCCGCGACAACATAAGGCGTGCGCCCGCTGGCGGAGATTCCGATGATGATATCTTTGCGAGTTGGACGGCGACGTGCAATGTCGCGCTGGCCCAGCTCACGCGAATCCTCATTGGTTTCCATGGAGGAGGCCAGCGCCTTCGGACCGCCCGCCATGATGTACTGAACCGTCTGGGGAGAGGTGGAATAGGTCGGCGGAATCTCCGATGCATCGAGAGCGGCGATGCGTCCGCTGGAACCTGCGCCTACGTAAATCAAACGGCCCCCGTCGCGCAAACATCGGGCCACGTTATCAATGACGGTGGCGATTTCAGGCAATGACTTTTTGATGGCCGCTGCGATCTTAACGTCTTCGTGGTTGATAATGCGCGCAATATCGAGTGCGGATTTTGTGTCGAAGCCTTGAGAGGCCTCATTCGCACTTTCCGTCGTCAGTTGCTCTAAATCTGTAATCGAACCTTTGCCGTTATGTTCGGCATTTTTGGCCCGTTTTTCGATCGTGCTTGCTGTCATAGCCTCAAAACCCCACCTGGAGCGCACAACATGCTCTATCTGGAATTGTAGCGCCTTGGCCCAACTGGGGATCGGTTATTCGCGCGTGTTTCCGTGGGTCAGTTTTCAGGCATGTTCAGGCCAAGCTCGCGGACCACTGCATCGTGAAAGAGTGGCCGGACTTCTTGAATCTGCCGGTACGCTCTCTCCGGGCCAAGGCCAGGGAAAGTGCGATTGGTAAGTAGAACGACTGCCAGCTGCTTCTCGAAGTCGATCCATAGAGAGGTTCCCGTATAGCCAAGATGCCCCACAGAATGCGGACTGAAAAATCGCCCAGAAGAAGAGGGTGTGGAAGGCACGTCCCAACCAAGGGCGCGGGCCGCATCGTCGGCACCGGAGTACCGTGAGGTAAATAGCGAGACAGTGTCCGGACGAAAGATCGGCGCGCCTTCGCGCAGGATGCAGTCCGCGAAACGCAGTGTGTCCGCAGCATTTGAGAACATACCGGCATGACCGCTGACGCCGCCAAGTACCCAGCAGTTGTCATCGTGCACCTCGCCCTGCAGCATTCGATGGCGAATGGAATTATCGATTCCGGTTGGCGGAATCGACAGCCTCAACTCCGGCGGCGGGCAATACATCGTAGACTGCATCCCGAGCGGAGCAAACACCTCGCGATGGCAGTAGCGATCGAGCAACTCCCCGGCGAGCCTTTCCAGTAGATGACCGAGAATAATGAAGCCGATATCGGAGTAGACAGTCTGCGCGCCGGGCGCGGCTTCTAACGGCATCCGGAGGCATGCATCGAGCAGAGTCTGAGCTGTATGGCAGCGCTCAAACAACCGCTCATATGCGGGCAGGCCGGAAGAGTGGGCCAATAACATACGGGCGGTGATTGCCCGCTTCGGACTGTCGAATGGCTCACCCTGAACAAACTCAGGCAGCCGTTCGGCAACCGGCGCATCCAGTTCCAACAGGCCGCGTTCCCACAGCAACATTGCCATGGCCGTAGTCGCCAGCACTTTGCTTACGCTGGCAATATCGAAGATCGTCTTCGGCAGAACTGGAGACGCGTCCGGCTCATAGGTGAAGGAGCCGACCGACTCGACATCCAGCAGCTCTCCGCGCAGCAAAACACCGTAAGCTGCGCCGGGAAATGCATGCTCCCCGATGGCTTTCGTCAGTAAAGCGTGGACGCCGGGGAACAGAGACATAGCGGAAATCCCTAATGGTGTCGCGGCTGCTTTGGCTTCAGATGCATGTCCGCGAAATTCAGGTACTGCGCCCAATCATACGGAGTAATGTTGTGCCGCCCGGTTCGAACATGATAACCAATCTGACCCATCACGGGATGGTTAACCGCCGGCCATTGCATGGTCGGCAGTCCATCGGTCCCTAGAAGCTTGTAAACAGGAGTGACCGCCACTGCCGAGAGGAATTCTCCTTCAGGGTCAGCCCAATGATCGTCGATCGCGCTTGCGATGTAGACCGGGCGCGGGGCAATCATCGCAATCACCATGTGCTGATCGAAGGGCAGGTCGCGGTCTTTGCCGTTGTACTTTTTGAAATTGTCGCAGAACCAATAAGGGAAGTGCGTATTCAGGTCGCGGATGGTTTCCCCTTTGTCTCGGCGAAACAGTTTCGCCCCGCCTGCGCCGGAATCGTCGCTGATGGCCATCGCAAAACGGGGGTCAGTGGCGCTTGCCCAGAGGGCCGCTTTACCGAGACGCGACCAGCCGAATACGGCCACACGGCTGGCATCGACGCCCTGGTCGGTTTCGAGATAGTCCATCACGCGGCTCAGCGCCCATGCCCATGCGCCGATGGTGGAGAAGTTGTCGCCGCGTCCCTGCAGTTCAGGATAGAAGGCCTTCAGGCTATCCGTATAACTGCCGGGATGATCGGCATCCACGTCGGCACGAAACACGGTAGCCAACGCGTATCCGCGTTTCAGCATGTCATCCAGAGGCCACTTCTCCGCCGCAATTCCTCTGCATCCGGCAGTAGCGCGATGATTTTTTAAACAGGCGCCAGTATCCGGGTCCGTTGGATGATTCGTCGTGATTTCTGTCCAGCGGGAGGAAAGAATAATTCCGGGATCGGCGTTGACGGTTTCGTTGCCCCAGAAATTAAGCCCGAGAAAAACCGGCGGACGGACGACACGGTTCGGAATGTAGAGCAGAAGATGAAGCTGCGGCCCATCCGATTTTCCATTGAGCAGGATTGTGACCTGTTTGCGGGTTGCCGCGCCGCCGAGCGCGTTCTTCGTATTGTCCACAACCACGAAGCGCATCGATTCAGACCGTGGAGGCGCCTGCCCATACATCTGCTCGGTAAAGAACCGCTGTAGTTCAGCTTTGCGGGCCTTCCACTGGACCGGAGTCGTGATCCGGACACCAGTGCTCGTTGTCAGCACATCCGGCAGTCCCTGTGGCAACGAAGATGGAGGAGTGTTCTGGGCCCGGCATTGCATCGCCGCAATTGACAAGAGAGCAACGGCAATCAGGAAACACCGGGCTATTCGGAAAAATCGCGAAAAGACGGAACAATTCGGCATAGGTAGAGAGTTACATGAGAGGCCATGCGGAGCAATGTCTATATGGAGGAGCACGCTAAATTGAACGTTGGCGAGATCAGTATTTAGCTTCGATGGCTTTGATCTTCAGGACGAATCCCGTATCGATGGCAATCCAGACGCCTCTAAAATTCGTCCGAACAGTGAGAGATATAAAATAAAGCTGAGGTTTTAACTTATTTTGCAGCCCTTTGCTCCCGAACATCTTTCAGACACGAAGCCACAAGATACAGAGCCGAAGCCGCCTCCTTTCACCCTGTCTGCGTGGCTTCGTGATTTACTGTTTGCCATTGGAATTTCATTCCTGATCATCACATTTCTATACCAGCCGGTGCGGGTTGAAGGCACCAGCATGATGCCGGAGCTACAGGATCAGGAACGCCTTTTCATCAACAAATTTGAATATCGGTTTACGCCAATCCATCGCGGCGACGTGGTTGTATTTCACTATCCTCGCGACCCAGCGAAAAGCTATATCAAGCGGGTGATCGGGGTTCCCGGAGATGATGTCCGTATCGAAGACGGCCAGGTCTATGTGAATAGCAAGCCGCTGGCTGAACCCTATGTGCCGGCGCGCTTTCGCGATGAGCGTTCCTATCCGAACACAGTGCTTTCGGCAAACCAGTATTTCGTCATGGGCGATCATCGTCTGATTTCAAGCGATAGCCGCGATTTTGGTCCGGTTCAGAGAGCTTTGATTTATGGCAAAGCGTCCTTTGTCTACTGGCCGGCTGACGACATGGGCGTGGTGAGATAGAGTGGCCTGGAGTGCTGGATGAACGGTTGCCCAGTCTTCCACAAGGCAATCAGCCGGAATCTGATAAAATCTATAAAATCCACTCCGCGGGGATGCGATGCAGGCCATACTTGCGCTCGAAGATGGGCGTATCTTTCAGGGCCGCGGTTACGGGGCCAAGGCAGAATGCTACGGCGAGGTCGTTTTTAACACTTCGCTTTCCGGGTATCAGGAAATCTTCACCGATCCTTCCTATGCGGGACAGATTGTTGTCCTTACCAACCCGCAAATCGGGAATTACGGCACCAACAATGCAGACGATGAAGCGAACCGGCCTTATATAGAAGGGCTGGTGACTCGTGAATTTTCACCGGTCAGTTCTAACTGGCGATCGCAACGTGTGGCGGATGAGTATCTGGAACGCTTCAACGTTCCGGTGATCTCGGAGATCGATACGCGCGCGCTGGTGCGGCATCTGCGGACCAATGGAGTGATGCGCGGCGTGATCTCGTCGCTGGAGTCCAACCCCGAGGTGCTGATCACGAAGGCGCGCTCCATCCGCAAGATGGACGGCACGGACCTCGCGAGCGTGGTCACGACCAAGGCGCGTTACGAATGGGACACGGCCGATCCGCAGAATGCGAATGAAGACCCGCTGGCGACCCGCCCGCAGCCGGCGGCGCCGGAGCCGGACCTGCATGTGGTTGCGTATGACTATGGCATCAAGCGGAACATTCTGCGCATGCTGACGCAGCAGGGTTGCCGCGTAACTGTGGTGCCCGCGCAGACCTCCGCCGAAGATGTGCTGGCGCTGAACCCGAACGGCGTATTTCTGTCAAACGGCCCAGGCGACCCGGAGCCGGTCAAGTACGCGCAGGAAAGCATTCGCCGGCTGATGGGGAAGACTCCTGTTTTTGGAATCTGCCTGGGGCATCAGCTGATCGGCCTGGCATTGGGCGGGAAAACCTATAAGCTGAAGTTCGGTCATCATGGCGGGAATCATCCGGTGCAGCATACGGAAAGCGGCAAGGTGGAGATTACCGCGCACAACCATAATTACGCTGTGGATCCTGATTCGCTGAAACAGAGCGACGTCGATCTGACGCACATCGATCTGAACGACAATACACTCGAAGGCTTGCGGCACCGCAGCCTGCCGCTGTTCAGCGTGCAGTACCACCCGGAGGCCAGCCCCGGCCCGCACGATTCGCACTACTTGTTCAAGGACTTCCGCAAAATGATGGAGGAGTGGAAGAAGTGAGAATCTGTTAAACTTGTTTAACAGATGAGGTGACACATGCTTGGAGTGCGTTTAGAACCGGAAATTGAAAAGCGGCTGGAGCGGTTGGCCAAGAAGACGGGCCGAAGCAAAAGTTTCTACGCGAAAGAGGCGATCTATCGCTTCCTCGAAGACCAGGAAGATTATCTGCTAGGAATTGCCGCGCTAGAAAAACATAAGTACACGGTGAGCCTGGAAGAGATGGAGCGCCGGCATGGCGTGGAAGGTTGAATTTACCGATATTGCAGAACAAACGATTGAAAAACTCGACCCACAAGTCAGGAAACGAATCAATAGCTTCTTCCGTGAACGGGTAGTAAACAGTGACGATCCTACTGCAATTGCTGAGCCTCTTCAGGGAGAGTTTCGCGGGCTCTGGCGTTTTCGTGTCGGAAATTATCGCGTGATTTGTGACATTCGGAGAAAGTACCTGCGTGTACTGGTGCTCGATGTTGGACATCGAAGAGAGATCTACAGATAGAAACGGATAACAGATGCCACGCAGAAATGACATCACGAAGATTCTGGTAATCGGCTCGGGACCGATTGTGATTGGGCAGTCGGCGGAGTTCGACTACTCCGGTACGCAGGCCTGCAAGGCGCTAAAGGCTGAGGGTTATGAAGTGGTGCTGGTGAATTCCAATCCCGCCACTATCATGACTGACCCTGACCTGGCTGACCGCACTTACATCGAGCCGCTGACGCGCGAATATCTGGAAGAGATCATCCGGATTGAGAAGGAGATGCTGACTGAGGAGGGCAGAGATGGCGTGTTTGCTTTGCTGCCGACGGTTGGCGGCCAGACGGCGTTGAATCTGGCTGTGGAACTGGCCGATTCCGGCGTGCTGGAAAAATATGGCGTGGAGCTGATTGGCGCGAAACTGGAAGCCATCAAAAAAGCCGAAGACCGGCTGTTATTCAAAGACGCCATGCATCGCATTGGCCTCGACGTTCCGCGTTCGGCGCTTGTGAATAATATTCGCGATGGGCTGGAGTTTGCCGGGAAGATCGGTTTTCCAGTTATTATTCGTCCGTCGTTTACGCTTGGAGGCTCCGGCGGCGGTCTGGCCTACAATCGCGAGGAGCTGATCGAAATTCTTTCACGCGGTCTCGACCTTTCGCCGGTACATGAGTGCTTGATTGAAGAGTCCGTGCTGGGTTGGAAAGAGTACGAGTTGGAGGTGATGCGGGATCTGGCGGACAACGTCATCATCATCTGCTCCATTGAAAATATGGACCCGATGGGCGTCCACACAGGTGACTCGATCACCGTGGCTCCGGCGCAGACGCTGACAGACCGCGAATACCAGGCGATGCGCGACGCAACGATCCTGGTGATGCGCGAAATCGGCGTGGAGACCGGGGGATCGAACGTGCAATTTGGGGTGCATCCCACCACCGGGCGTTTGGTTGTGATTGAAATGAACCCGCGCGTTTCGCGTTCCTCCGCGCTGGCTTCGAAGGCGACTGGATTTCCTATCGCGAAAATCGCAGCGCGACTTGCAGTGGGCTACACGCTGGATGAAATTCCCAACGACATTACGCAGAAGACCCCTTCCTGCTTCGAACCGACAATCGATTACGTCGTAACCAAAATTCCCAAGTGGCAGTTCGAAAAATTTCCCGGCGCGGACGAAGGCCTGGGGCCGCAAATGAAGTCGGTCGGCGAAGTGATGGCGATTGGGCGCACCTTCAAAGAGTCGTTGATGAAGGCGCTCAGGTCGCTCGAAACCGGCAAGTCTATCCGTTCGGAGGTGATCGAACCGCGCCGATTGACGCAGCGGCTGGTGACTCCGCACCCGGACCGCCTGGCATATATCCGCTATGCATTTCGCCGCGGCTACTCCGTGCGGGAAGTGGCCCGCATGACCTCCATGGATCCATGGTTTTTGCAGCAGGTGAAAGAGGTCACCGATACCATTGCGGAGTTGGCTGAAACGACATATGATGGCATCTCCTATGAGGCGCTCCGCAAGGCCAAGCGAATGGGTATTTCTGATGCGCGATTGGCAGATCTTTGGGGTATGGAAAAGTCGGACGCTCCGCTCCAGATCCGCAAGCTCCGTCTGCGCCACAAGCTGAAGCCGGTCTACAAACTCGTCGACACCTGCGCGGCGGAATTTGAAAGCTACACGCCCTATTTTTATTCCTGCTACGACGAAGAGGATGAAGCGATCCCTACCCAAAAGAAAAAGATCATTATTTTAGGGAGCGGTCCAAACCGCATCGGGCAGGGGATTGAGTTCGATTATTGTTGCTGTCACGCGGCCTTCGCGCTGAAAGAAGATGGTTACGAGACCATCATGGTTAACTGCAATCCTGAAACCGTCTCGACGGATTACGACACCAGCGACCGTTTATATTTCGAGCCGCTGACCTTTGAAGATGTCCTGGAAGTTTACGAGCATGAAGCGGCCTCGGGCGCGCGGATCGGAATGATCGTCCAGTTTGGCGGCCAGACGCCGCTCAACCTGGCGCTGCCATTAAAGACTGCGGGAGTTCCTATTATCGGAACATCTCCGGAATCGATCGACTTGGCGGAGGACCGCAAACGGTTCGGCAAGCTGCTCGAAGACCTTGCGATTCCGCAGCCGCCGGGCGCTTTGGCGACCAGCGTGGAAGAGGCTGTGGCGGGCGCGCAGCGAATAGGATATCCGGTGCTCGTGCGTCCCTCGTATGTGCTCGGCGGCCGCGCCATGGTTATTGCATACGACGACGATGCTGTCACACACTACATGCGGGAGGCGGTCGAGTATTCGCAGCAGCGGCCCGTGCTGATCGATCACTTCCTGGAAGACGCGATTGAAGTGGACGTGGATGCGTTGTCGGACGGCGAGGACGTGGTCATCGCCGGCATTATGCAGCACATCGAGGAAGCGGGCATTCACTCCGGTGACTCATCCTGCGTAATGCCGAGCGTGGACCTCTCGGCAACTGTGCTGGCGACCATCCGCGAGCATACATTCAAGCTGGCCCACGCGCTGAATGTCATTGGTCTCGTGAATATCCAGTTCGCCGTCCAGCGCGAGAATGTTTTTGTGATCGAAGTGAATCCCAGGGCGTCGCGCACCGTACCCTATGTTTCAAAAGCAACCGGGGTGCCGCTGGCGAAGATTGCCGCGCGCCTGATGACTGGCCGTAAGCTGCGCGAATTTCTACCGGAATATATCGAGCGCAAAACGGTACTCGAAACAGGCTCGCATTTCTTTGTAAAATCTCCGGTGTTCGCTTGGAACAAATTCCCCGGTGTCGACACGGTGCTCGGCCCAGAGATGAGATCGACCGGAGAAGTAATGGGCGTTGCTGCCAACTTTGGGGAGGCGTTTGCCAAGGCACAGCTTTCGGCAGGTCAAAAATTGCCTGTCGAGGGAACGGTGTTCCTCAGTGTGAATGAGCATGACAAGGCCGCAGTTGTTGCTTTGGCACTCCAGTTTGTCGAACTGGGTTTCCACCTGGTCGCTACGCACGGCACTGCCGACGTGCTGGAAAAAGGGGGGTTTGTGGTGGAGCGGGTCTACAAGGTGAAAGAAGGCCGCCCGAACATCGTTGACCTGATCAAGGGAGAGCGAATTCAGCTTATCATAAACACGCCACGCGGTCAGGACACATTCTTCGATGAGAAGGCGATTCGCCGCGCCGCCGTTACTCAGCGCATTCCTACCATCACAACCATCGCCGCTGCCCGCGCTGCGGCCGAAGGAATCGCCTCGCTGCAACAGCAGGAAATTTCGGTGAACGCGCTGCAGCATTTACATGCAGCACGGATTGCGGCCCGCGTGTAATTCTCGTCCGCGGATTCGCGGCCCGCGTGTAATTCTCGTCCGCGGATTCGCGGCAGTCTATCAAGATAGAATTTATATGGGACCGTGGGTGGAGAATATACATGGCGGAGCGTTCGTGCCTGTGTCCTTGCGCTCCTTCTCGCGGGAACGCATGACCCAGGAATGCGAGCGCAATCTCTTCCGGTCCAATCCCTTCCGGTCCAATCGGTTCCTGCGCCTTCATCTTCCGAACAGATTCCCCACGACAACTTGCCAGGCGCACAGGCTCAGCCCGCTGGTGGAAGCATCCGGGGAACCGTAACGGATTCCGCTGGAGCCGTTGTTGCGGGCGCTCACGTCACCCTTGTAATTGAAGACGCAAAGGCACAACGCGTGCTGTCTACGGACGGCGCTGGATTCTTCAACTTCAGCGGCCTCGATCCGGGAATGTTCCGACTCTCGGTCACCGCGGAGGGGTTTGCTCCCTGGATCGGACCCAGGATCGTCTTGACCTCGGAGGAAAGCTACTACTCGCCAGAGATTGCGCTGCGAATAGCATCGGCGAACACGAGCGTGCAGGTGACCTTTTCCCGTCACGATCTGGCTGAAGAGCAGATGCATGCGGAGGAGAAGCAGCGTGTGCTCGGCATCGTGCCCAATTTCTACGTCAGTTATGTATGGAACGCGGAACCGCTGACCTCCAGGCAAAAATTTCGGCTTGCATGGCGCACGTCGATCGACCCAACAACATTTGCGGTCGCCGGCATCATCGCGGGAATTCAGCAGTGGCAAAACGATTTCCGTGGGTATGGCCAGGGAAGCAAGGGTTATGCGAAACGTTTTGGCGCAGCCTATGGCAACAGTTTTATTGGCACCATGATCGGGGGCGCCATTCTCCCCTCGATGTTTCATCAGGACCCGCGCTATTTTTACAAGGGCACCGGAAGTGTTCGATCGAGGGCGCTTTATGCCATTTCAACCGCTGTTATTTGCAAAGGAGATAACGGGCATTGGCAGCCAAACTATTCGAACGTGCTTGGCAATCTGGCAGCGGCGGGAATCTCGAACGCCTACTATCCCTCATCGGATCGAAATGGGGCTGGGGTGACGGTCGACAATGCGCTCATCAGTATTGCCTTAAGCGCAAGCAACGCTTTGTTCCAGGAATTTCTTCTTCGAAAGCTTTCGCGCGGAATCCAGACCTCAGTCGTGGTCCGGCATTAGAGCGGCGAAGCTGCCCGGATTCTGGGGTTTCTTCCACTCAAATTTGGAGACTTTTCTACTCAACTTTGAAGACAAAGACCTCACCTGCTGCCGCCTGAGGCGGCACGATGACAAAATATCGCTTGAGCTGGGGAACCAGCAGTTCGTTCTTCCCTCCGGGGCCGGTGGGAACTTGCGCCAGCAGCTTATAGTGATCCGGATCCTGCTGCTCGTAAACAAATGTCGTGCCGCCGGCCGCGCCACAGGAGGCGTAAATCCTTTTCGTTGCGGGATCAAAGATCAGGTCGTCCACGCCTTTGCCGATGGCGAGAGACTGCAATTCTTTTCCCGTCTTCGTGTCGAAGACGACGATCTCTCCACTGCGGCAAGCCACAAACAGTCTATGGTTGGTCTCGTCGAGCGCCATCGCCACGTTGTGCTTTCCCATTGTGACCGGCCAACTCGCCACTTGGGAGCGCGTCTTGCGATCGATGACCGCGACTAAGTTTTTCGAGGCATCATTCACATACATTCTGTGGCTTGAACTCTCCAGGGCCATTGCTTCCAGGGTGTCGCCGTCAATCTTGATATCCGCTATTTTTTGGCCGCGGGTCGTATCGACAATACTAACCATGGAGAACGTCTCATGAGCGTCGCCTCCTCCGTTCACTACGTAGAGGTAGTGACTCGCGGGATCGTAGGCGATGGAGTCCGCATCCACCTTCAAGGGCATGGTCTTTAATAGACGATAGGTTTTCCCGTCGTAAATCTTCAACGCGCCCGCGCCGCCATCCGTGACGTAAATACGGTTGATGTCCTGGCGGACAAGAATTGCGTGCGGTATTTCGATATCTTTGATCGCGCGAATATACTTCCCAGTTCTCAGATCGAATACGGGAACTTCGTGAGCCCCCTCAGCCGCAAGGAACAGACGGTTTCCGCGAAGATCCCCACCCAGGTGATCGAACCGGCCATGGATCGAATCCGGCATTCGATACTTCGTCATCGGTTTCAGAGGAGCCGATGATTGCGCGGCTGCCATAAATGGAACCAACAGACAAGCAGCGGCGGAAATTAAACGATAGTTTTTCATGCATCTCCCCTACGATGTGCCTTCACAACAGACGTTGAACAATCATGATCCTAGGCTTCAATTCTGAATAATGGCTGAAGGAGGATTCATTGTTGGAACCTCAGCTCCGGCGAAGAATCCGGCGGTCAAAGGAGAAACCGCGAGATCCTTCGCTCTCCTTCGACTTCGCCCAAGCCGCTCGGGACGACATCACTGCTAATCGTTCAGCATCTCAAGAAATCCCAAACTGCTTCTTCGCCTAAAATAGCAACATGCTGCTCGAAGGCGTTTTCCCCGCCATCACGACGCCGTTCTATCCTGACGGCGACCTCTACCTGCGTAAGTTGGAACATAACGTGGCGCGTTACTCCCGCACGCAATTGGCAGGGATGGTTGTGCTTGGATCGACCGGCGAAGTAGTCATGCTGAACCCGGATGAGCAGCGCGAAGTATTGGAAATTGCCATTGCTGCGGCCGCTCCGGATAAGGTGATGATTGCCGGCGTGGGCCAGGAAAGCGTGCGGGAGACCGTCGCCATGGCCGAGAGCGCGGCTGCGCTTCATTACGATGCTGTCCTGGTGCGTACGCCGCATTTTTACCGCAATCAGTTCCACCGCACGGACGATCCGCAGACAGAAATGCTGACGTATTATCGAGCCGTCGCCGACCATTCGCCGCTGCCGGTTGTGCTGTACAGCGTTCCTGCGCTCACCCTGTACGATCTGCCCACCAATATAATCGCAGAGTTGGCGCAGCACCCAAACATTATTGGAATGAAAGATTCGAGCGGAAAACCGGAGCGCGTCGCATCGATCGTTGAGGCTACGCGTTTTGTCAAACGGGCCGCGACGGTGACTCCGACCTTCGCTGCCGTCACGCAGCGGATGCACCAGGCCCACACCAAAACGTCCGGTCCAAAGTTTGTCACCGCGGAAGCGCTCGGGAATGGCAATACTGCGGTTGCCGTTGCTGCTATATCCACCGGAATAAAGACGCGCCAGAAAGAGATTGGCTTTGCCGTACTGACTGGAAGCGCAGGCACATTGCATGCTGCACTGTCGGCCGGCGCAAGCGGAGCGATCCTCTCCTTTGCAACGTGCGCGCCGCAATGCTGTTACGAAGCATGGACGGCGTGGAGAGAAGGGGATTCAGGATTAGCAGAAGAAAAGCAGGAACGCATTCGCCACGCTTCGATCCGAGTGGGCTCGCAGATGGGAATACCGGGCCTGAAATTTGCGTGCGATCTGAATGGATACTATGGCGGCCGTCCCCGCCTGCCGCTGCTGCCGTTGACTGCCGAACAGCAGCAGGAGGTGCAGTCGCTTATGTCCGACATCCGCTATTAATAGACGATTTCACGACGCAGATTTCACGGAGAGGAATTCACAAGAATGCTGAAGCTTACAAATCGGATGGCGGTCGTTACGGGCGGCGGAAGTGGAATCGGTCAGGCAATCGCTGAATTATTCGCGGAGCGTGGGGCCTATGTGCAGATCCTCGATCGTGATGAAAACCGGTCAGAAGCGACTGTGAATCGAATCGTCGAGCGCGGAGGCAAGGCTAACTACTACAGTTGCGATGTCTCCAGCCAGGCTTCTGTCGACGGAGCTTTCGAGAAAATTGGGCGGAATGGCGCCGTCGACATTTTAGTCAACAATGCCGGCGTTTCTCACATAGGAACTGTCGAAACCACCAGCGAGGAAGACTTCGAGAAAATATTTCACGTGAACGTGAGAGGGGTCTACAACTGCATTAAAGCCTGTATTCCGCAGATGAAGGCCAATGGCGGCGGAACCATACTGAATATGGCGTCCGTCGCTGCTTCCGTAGGCCTTTCGGACCGCTTTGCTTACTCCATGAGCAAGGGCGCTGTAATTTCCATGACCTATTCAGTTGCGAAGGACTACATTGGAGATAAGATTCGTTGTAACTGTATTTCACCGGCGCGGGTCCATACCACATTTGTCGATAATTATTTGACCAGGTACTATCCGGGCAATGAAACAGAAATGTTCCAAAAACTCGCACGCACGCAGCCTATCGGCAGAATGGCCGAACCGATAGAAGTAGCTAACCTGGCACTTTTTTTGTGTTCGGAAGAAGCGTCATTCATTACCGGGACGGATTATCCGATAGATGGCGGCTATTTAAGACTTAACAGCTGAACAAACGATCCAGAAACTAAGCTTGCTGTTGTATCGAAACCACGAAAATTCATTGAGAGGTGATAGAACCTATGCGGAGTAAGATTCTCACGCTGCTTTTTGTGTGCGGCGCAATCGCGATTTTATCTTTGCCAGCCGGTGCGGAAGCGGAACCTGTGAGCTTCACGCGGCAGGGAGATACCATCCTGGTCGCGATCGGCGGCAAGCCTTTTACCGTTTATCATTTTGACCCCAACACTGCCAAGGCTTACCTGCAGCCTCTCCGCAACGCGGGCGGCGTGGTCGTCACACGTGGTTTTCCGATTGGCGACACCATTCCTGTTGCGCACCAGCATGATCCCAGCATTGAGCCGCATCAGCGGGCGATGTACTTCGGGCACGGCAACATCAATGGGTATGACTTCTGGAGCGAAGAAGTCTTTGCGAAGTATTACGGCCACGGCCATGCTTCAAACTGGGGACGGATGGTGTTTCGCAAGATCGACGAAATGAGTGGAGGGCCTTCATCCGGAACCATTCGGGCGACGTTCGACCTTGAGGGACCGGACCACAAACCTTTTGCCCAGGAGACCCAGAGATTTACGTTCAGTGGCGACAAGGGATCTCGCAGCATCGATTGCCAGATTGTCATCGATGCCAACCATGGCCCGGTGAAATTTGGCGACACGAAGGAAGGCACTTTCGCGATTCGTCTCGCTCCAAAGCTGGATGCTCCCACGGGAACAATGGTGGATTCGAAAGGTGGCCAAGGCGAAGCTCAGATCTGGGGTAAGCGTGCCGACTGGGTCAACGTCGATGGCGTCATCGATGGCCAGACACTCGGCGTTGCAGTTTTCGACAGCCCAAAAAGCTTTCGTCATCCGACCTACTGGCACGCTCGTGGTTATGGATTGCTGGCCGCAAATCCCTTTGGCCTTTCATTCTTCCTCCACGACCCAAAGAAGGACGGCAGTTATACGGTTCCCGCCGGGAAGTCCATCAATTTTCAATACCGCGTATTCATTCACAATGGCAACTACAAGCAGGCGCATGTGGCGGAGCAATATAGCCAGTATGTGGCCCATCAATAACGGCAGCAGCATGTAGGAATTTCTAAAAAGATTGAGGGTGAGAAGAAATGGATGAAAGCAGAAGAGAGTTTCTGAAGGCGGGCGCGAAAGCCGCAGCAACAATTGCAGCTGTCCAGCCCCTGCGGGCCTTCGGAGCGCAGGCAAATGTTCTGGGTGCGAACAATCGGGTACGGGTCGCAATCGTAGGGCTGCGTGGCCGGGGCGAAGAACACATCAAGAGTTATGGAGCGATGCCGAATGTCGAAATCGCGGCGCTCTGCGATGTCGATGACAACGTGATGAGGGAACGCCTTCCAGAAGTACAGAAGCTCGGTGCTCATCCAAAAACCTATACCGATGTCCGCAAGGTGCTCGATGATAAGTCCATCGACGCAATCTCTATCGCCACGCCCCACCACTGGCATTCGCTGATTGCGATCTGGGCATGCCAGGCAGGCAAGGACGTGTATGTGGAGAAACCTTGTTCCCATAATCTGTGGGAGGGTGGACAACTTGTGCGTGCGGCGGCGAAATACAACCGTATCGTGCAACATGGGACCCAGAGCCGCTCTACTCCCGATGTGATGGACGCCGTCAAGAAGTTGCAGGGCGGTCTTATCGGAGACGTCTATCTTTCACGCGGGCTGTGCTTTAAACGGAGAGACACCATTGGCCACACACCTGTATCGCCGGTTCCCGCAGGAGTTGACTACAACCTTTGGACCGGACCGGCTCCGCTCCTACCTTTCACAAAGAACCATTTTCATTACAACTGGCATTGGTTCTGGGACTACGGCAATGGCGACCTGGGAAATCAGGGCATTCATCAACTGGACATCGCGCGGTGGGGATTGGGTCTGGGATTCCCCAACAAAATCTCGGCGATGGGGGGCCATTTCATGTTCGATGACGACCAGCAAACTCCTAATACATTGAACTCTGCCTTCGAGTACCACCATCCTGATGGGAAACGCACCCTGCTGGAATTCGAGGTCCGCCATTGGGACACAAACCACGAGGCAGGCATCGGAATGAGCCGCAATACCGCGAAGACCTCGGCGGAAAAAGCGCAAGGTGGGCTCGGTCCACATGAGGGAGGCTACAACACAGTGGGCAATGTTTTCTACGGACCCAAAGGATATTTGGCGATCGACAACGCCAGCGGCTATCGAAGCTGGATGGGAGAAGATCAGCAACCCGGGCCCTCCGCGCCAGAGACCAAGGATGATAATTTCGCGAACTTCATTGCGTGCGTGATCAGCCGAAAAAAGGAAAACCTCAACGCGCCTATCGAGGAAGGGCACATTTCCGCGGGATTGGCGCACCTCGCGAACGCTTCCTACAGGCTGGGACGAACGCTGAATTTCAATCCTAAGACTGAGCTGGTGGAGAACGACGAAGAAGCCAATCATCTGTTACGCGATGGCGACCGCGGATATCGTGCGCCATTCGTGGTGCCGGAGCAGGTCTAGAGCGGCGGAATCGACCATTGCTATCTCTCTGGCTGCTTGAAGGAGTCGTTCGTCATTGTGAAGATCCGTGCCTTGCTTGTACATTTTGTTGCACTCATTTGTTTTGTTCTTACTGTAAGCGGAAGCATTTTTGCTGTGGAAGCCCCGCGGATCGTTGAAAAAGACGGCCGCTCCGCTTTGATCGTCAATGGCCAGCCGTACCTGATTCTCGGCGCGCAGATGAATAATTCCAGCGAGTGGCCCAGCACATTGCCGCGCGTCTGGCGGGCCATCGCGAAGGTGCATGCCAATACGCTTGGTGCTCCTGTGTACTGGGAGCAGTTAGAACCACAGCACGGCGTCTTCGATTTCAAAAACGTCGATGAACTTATCCTCGGCGCGCGGGAACATAATGTTCACCTTCTCCTGCTCTGGTTTGGTGCTTCGAAGAACGGCCAGATGCACTACGCGCCCGAATGGGTCAAAACCGATCCGGTGCGATATCCACGTTTGATAGGCTCGAAGGGTGAACGGCTCGATATTCTCGCTTCCAATTCAAGCGCCAATCTGGATGCGGACAAGCATGCCTTTACTACACTCATGCATCATCTGCGGGAAATCGACGGGGAACAACACACCATCCTGATGATGCAGGTGGAAAATGAAGCTGGCCCGTATTATGCGGACCGCGACTATTCACCAATGGGCAACAAACAATTCGCAAAGGCAGTCCCCGTCGAGCTGGTCACCGCACTGCACCAAAAGCCAGGCACCTGGAGTCAAGTGTTTGGCCCTGAGGGTGCCGATACTTTCGCATTGTGGTCCGAAGCCCGCTATATCAACACTCTTGCACAGGCGGGCAAGGCGGAATTCAATATTCCGATGTATGTCAACATTGCTGCCGTCAACTATCCCACTACAGAAGCTGTGCAGAGATTGATGAAAGTATGGAAGGCAGCTGCGCCTGCAATCGATATTGTAGGCGCGGATTTATACGATCCGAACACAGCCCTCTATCGGGAGATGCTCCACGCGTTTGGACGGCCCGACAATCCGCTCTGGGTTTCTGAAACCGGCATATCGGACAGTTACGCTAAATTCTTCTTCTATGCGCTGGGCGATGGCGCGATCGGATTTTGTCCTTTCGGCGTTGACCATACAGGATGGACACTTTCAAACGATCAGGACCCCAAGGCTCACGCGGAAAACTATGCTCTCATCGCACCCATGGCCGGTGAAATAGCCCGTCTGAATTTTGACAGCAAGCTGAAGACCGCGGTGGAAGAAGCCGGTCACGCCCAGCAGGAAGTCGACTTCGGCAAATGGCAGGCAACGGTTTCATTCGGCTACCCGCAACCGGATCGGCAGAGGCCGCCTGGCACGCCAGACTTCCATGGTCGGGTATTGATCGCGCAACTTGGAGCGAATGAGTTCCTCGTCACCGGGATCGATGCGAGGGTCATATTTCATCCGCCATCTCGTCCCGTCCCGCCAGACCATCACATTAGTTACATCCTGCGTGCGGAACAGGGAGAATATGTCGACGGAAAATGGACGCCGCTCCGCATCTTGAATGGAGATGAGACGCAGCGTGGCCTGAATTTCCAGCACGGCGGCGATGTTGTTCATGTCACCGTCTATCGCTGGGATTGATGTCGCGTTTGACTTATGCTCTCCGATTGTTTGTAGATCATGGCGGTATCCCGATAAAATCTGTCTTAACGGTTTCTGCGCGCAAGTCGAAATATCGCTGATGTAAGTTTTTGTTTACTCAAGTGGCCCCGTAGCTCAGGTGGATAGAGCGACGGTTTCCTAAACCGCAGGTCGGAAGTTCGAATCTTCCCGGGGTCACCAGAACGCCGCAGGCTTTCTCGAATCGATTCCTTCCCAAAATAAAATACTGCATATCGGGAAAATTCGGGTGACTCGTTGACTCATTATCGATGCACCGACCATCCGAGGGACAACGTTTTGGCTCCCGCTGCAATGTATCTCAAATAGGCGAAGACGCCGATCGTTGCCGCAGATACATTCCGCTGAACGCCCGGATGGAATGGTCCGGATGGAACGGAATGTAGCAGCCGAACTCTGGATTTTCCCAACCATCCATCAGTTCGTAGTCGAGATCGGCCATGGATTGCAGAAATTCATCGCGGTTCGCTATGCGATATGGAGCCAATGCTGGACCCATGTTATGCAGCGTGTAGAAAGTCTTCTCGCGGGTAAGCGGCAGCTTGTTCAAGAGAATATGACGCGGCCGTTGTGGAAATGGACGCAGGAACTCCGCCAGCGTTTGTTCAGGAAATTGCAAGGAACCGAATGCAAGCAGCAGCGATGATTCCTGCGCGCGCTCGAAGGATATGGTGAAGGACAATTGGCTGCGGCCTTTCTCCCGTGCGAGTTTTGTACCCGCGCTGACGACCGCTGGAACATCATAGATGATCCACTGAAGATTCGGCGGATAGCTCAGAAGCTTCTCAAACGAATAATAGGAGATGCCGAGATATCCGCCGAAGTCAAACACGTTCGGATTGTCCGGCAGCAGTCGCGCGAGCCAGAATAGCACCGGGTAATCGCTGCACCGCACGGAACTCTTATGACCCAGGAAGATGGCTGAGTCGGGATTATCGTAGCTGTTATTGCGTGTCGCCGGAATAGCCTTCGATGCCGCCGCGAATGAAGGGTAGACACCGGAGAACAATCGCTCCCACTCCGCCACACGCAGAAAGTGTTCTTCATATTCAAAGCGATGCCATTTGCGGATGAGGGGAACGGCGGCTTCGATTTTATCTACAAGCTTCTTGGTTCCAGGCGAAAGCAGCAGCGCCTTTATTTGACGTTTCATCGGACCTCTTCAGCGCACTGACTTTTCGCATTATTCTATGCTGCAGGCGATTCGGCTGAAGGATTTTCATTCGGTTCATTGACGTGTGTTCACTTCCGACTCTGCTAGAAGAGGTCTGTCATCCTGAGCAGAGCGAAGAATCTTGTGTTTTCCGGCAAACCGCAAGATCCTTCGCTCTGCTCAGGATGACAAACTGTTCGCGTTGGCTTTATTGACCCATGTAAACCTGCAACTGTGCCGACGCAATCACGCCGCTCGATGGCATCGAAGCTTGTATTGTGACTCCCGCTGATACGGGTTGCGTCGGTGCGAGATTTTTGCATCCCGAGAGGGTGCATAGTCCCACGCAGAAGACCACCAGCAGCGCGCGGCCAAGTCCCAGCCATGCAGAGCGTCTCCTCGCTCGGAACAGCAGGAAAGCGGCGCCGAGGCTGAACAACAGAAGAAGCATTCGCGTAAGGAGGCTGTGCGGGCCGGAGAGGTAACCAAATCCAGCTGTTGCTATGGTGTTGGGATTGATGACCAGCGTGACCGTCTGAGGCGTCTGCGTTTGCGCAGCGAACGTGACCGAGGGAGAACTGAATTGGCACGTTGCTCCCTGAATCAAGCCCGCACAGGAGAGGCTGATGTTACCGGCGAAGCCGTTCTTCGGCGTCAGCGTCACAGTTGTCTGGCCCGTTTTCCCAGCGGCGATGGACAGCAATGTTGGATTGGCAATCATTGTCAGAGTGTCGTCCGCTACCGTCACCCCAACTGCAATGGAGGTCACAGGCTGGAAGTTGGGGTCTCCCTGATATTGGGCTGTGATCGTGTCGGTTCCGGCAGGCAATTTCTGGGTATTCAAAATTGCCTGTCCGGTTGCGTTCAGCAACGCTTCGCCAATCTGCGCGCTTCCGTTCAGGAACACGACGGTGCCGGTTGGTATTCCGGTCGTCATCGAGGCAACATTGACAGTGAAGATCACGTTCTGCCCCAGACGTGTCTGGGTGGCTGACGCGGTCAGCGCGATCTGCGAGTTCGCAGGTGTCACGATGAGAGTGGCCTGGTTACTGCCGCTTCCAAGGTAATTACCCTGCGCAGAAAAAGATGCGGTCACCACATCTGTTCCTGTGGGCGCTGCCGGCAGCGTGAGAGTGGCCGTGCCGGAGCCGGTCAACGGCGCTCCTGATGTTTCAAGCCCGTTGATCGAGAAGACGACATTGCCGGTGACCGGTCCATTGCCGCCGGTGACATTTGCCGTCAGCGTGACCGGCGTTCCGTAAATTGCCGTTGTCGGATTTATGATGACCGTCGTTGTGGTCGCAACCGCGGTATTGACGACTCCATTGCCCGCGAGCGGGACAAGTTGCTGCGTGCCGATTGCATTCAGGGCGTTATCGGTAATCGACCCATCTTCGGTGAGTGGCCCAGAGACAGAGGGGCGGAAGGCAAAGGTCAAATCACAAAGACTGCCCGCGGCGAGATTGCCGGCTGCGCATTGCGCCGCATCCTGTCCCATGGGGAAGTCCAATGGGGCAGAGAACTGGCTGATGGCAAGAGATTGATTGCCAATGTTCGATAGAAAATCGGTTTGGGGAGCGGTGGCCGCTCCGACTGTTTCCGCGCCGAAATACAATGTTGGCGCATTTGGGGAAACGCGCCGGACGGTATCGTTGCCTTGATCTGAGATCAGAATTTGCCCCAGAGAATCTAATGCGACTCCCGATGGAGCGGTCAGTGCGGCCGCATTGGCTGGCCCGCTGTCGCCTTCATCTCCCACCAGCGCCGAACCTGCGATAGTCACGATGGTTCCGCTCTGCGCGTAGATTTTGCGAACCCGCGCATTGACGGTGTCGGCCACGTAGATATTTCCAGCCGCATCCACGGCGACTGCGGCTGGCTGGTTCAACTCTGCGCTTGTGGCCGCTCCCTGGTCGCCGGAAAATCCCGCGTTCCCATCGCCCGCGATGGTGGTGATGGAAGCTGTCACCGGATCGACGGTGCGCACTACATTGTTGACAGTGTCTGCGATGTAAAGCCGGCCAACCGAATTGAGCGCTACGCTCTCGGGGCCATTCAATTTCGCGCTGGTTGCAAAACCCTGGTCGCCTGAATATCCGGCAGTTCCTGTGCCTGCGACGGTTGTGATAATTCCAGAAACAGCATTCACCCGGCGTATCACATTGTTACTTGTGTCCGCGATAAATAGATCTCCGGTGGCATTCGCTGCAATTCCGGCGGGTTGGTTCAGCGTCGCGCTGGTGGCCGCGCCATTGTCGCCGGTGTAATTTGCAGTCCCAGTGCCCGCTGCAGTTGCGATAATTCCTGTTGCCAGATTGACCTTGCGCACGAGATTGGCGCCCGTCTCCGCGATGTACAGATTGCCTGCCGCATCGAGTGCAATGGAATTTGGCTGGTTCAACGCTGCGTCCACAGCCGGGCCGCCGTTGGCCAGAGCCGGTGGAAGCGTGCCGCCGCCCGCAACGATTGTGGGGGAGGCTCCGAGCAGATTCTTTAAACTCCAGACCACATTGCCCGTCGGATCGGCGACATAAACATTACCGGCTGGATCGACGGCGATCTGCTCTGGTTTCTGCAGCGGAATGCCGTTGTAGATATCGGTGTCATACAAGATCGTTTGAATGATTCCGGGAACAATCACGGTCTGCGGCCCCAGTCCAGTCCCGTAAAGTCCCAGCGACATGGAAATCACGCCGTTGACCGTGAATTCCATTGCACCGGCGCGCGCGCCCGGGTAGCCGGGAACAAAGGTCACCGGAACCGTGCACGTCGATCCCGCTGCAATCATCGTGGCGCCGTCTGCGACGCAACCATTGCCGCCGACGCTGCCGACTGCAAATTCCTGAGGCTGCGTCGGCCCTTGTTGACTTTGCTGCGGATGTATTTCCGCTGCCGCCACTCCAGGAGCCGTCAAAGTGGCTGATTGCCTGATCCCCAGGAAAATCGAGTGAATGACCGGCGCGGCGGTGGCGATCGGTGCGGCAGGGAAGCCAAACCCCTTTGAAACCATGCGCACTTCGTTGCTGCTTGAATCCGCGACGAAGAGGTCGCCCGAAGAATCGAGGGCTAGACCACCCGGCGCATTAACCTCCGCACTGGACGCCAGACCACCATCCCCGGTGAGGCCGGGAGTTGCACTTCCGGCAAGCGTTACGATGTTTCCAGCGGCATTCAGCTCGCGAATACGATTGTTGCCGCGGTCTGAAAAGTAAACCTGTCCTGCCATATCGGCTGCAATGCCGGTCGGGAAACTCAGTTCCGTAGCCGTTGCGATTCCGTCGCCGTTGTAGCCTGGGGAACCGTAGATACCCGCTATCGTGGAAATGTCTCCGGTGCTGGAGGTCACTTTTCGAATCACATTGTTGCCGGAGTCGGCGATGTAGAGATTGCTGGCTGCGTCGAGTCCGATTCCGGTGGGCTGATTCAGAGATGCCTGTGCGCCGAGGCCGCTGTCTCCGCTGTAGGCCGCAATGCCGTTGCCAGCCGCCGTTGAGATGGTTCCAGTGATCTGGGAGACTTCTCGAACGCGGTTGTCTCCGGAATCGGCAATGTAGAGATTCCCGGCTATATCGAGCGCCAGCGCCGCGGGCTTATCCAGTTCCGCGCTCGCCGCCGGTCCGCCGTCTCCGATGTTGTTTGGGTTGAAGGGATTGACATTCGGAGTCCCAATCACAGTGGTTAGGATGCCGGTTCCAATATTGAGAAGCCGGACAATTCCGTTTCCAGTATCGGCGATGTATAGATTGCCGTGAGGGTCGGCCAGTATCCCGGTCGGCTGGTTCAGAGCTGCGTTGATGGCTAGTCCACCGTCTCCACCGTAACCTTGCTGTCCGTTTCCGGCCACGGTCGTGATGATTCCGGTTGCCGCATCAATGCGGCGAATGCGGTTGTTGGACGTATCCGCGATGTATAGATTTCCCCCTCCGTCAATGCTGACGCTTTCGGGTTGAGCCAATAGGCCGCTCAGTGCCGGACCTGTGTCGCCGGCAGAACCGGAGACACCCGTCGGCGATCCCGTTATGCGGTTCATCTGAAGCAGAACCAGGACGGGTACCGGGACGGCCAAAGCGCGGGTTGGAGCGAAAATGGCTAGGAACATGAACATCGCACAGATTGCTATAGGCAGAAATGACAAACGGAATCGCTTCAAGATGAGACCTCACACGGTGCAGGATTGAAGCACCAGCATGGGTAGTTTGCACGGAGGTAACCTGGAAATCTATTACGATCAGATCGAAAGAACTGCGTAGGATTTCAAAACGGGAGAGTTTAAGCGGCAGACCAAAATGGGAATTCGATAATACTCAATGTCCGATAACATGTATTCTGTAAAGTTAAGCCGGCTGCCGCTTTCCCTCTGCATAGGCTATTCTTAGCTACGAATTTCCTCTTCCCCTTCCTATGAAGGTCGCCTTTTCTACCGGACGTCCCGCCCACGTTGTGTTGCCCGCCAATCTGCTGGCGCAGCGCGGGATGGATGTGACCATTTACACAGCGGCGTATCGTTCCCGCTTCCGGCAGCTTGCGCCCGGTATCCGGCTGCGATGGGTTCCGCAAATCGTTCCCAGCGTGCATTTTCTGACAGGCGTACAGCTCCCGCGTCCATTTCAGCGCGCCGATACCGCGATCTACGACCACATCGTCAGCTTACGGATGGAGAAATTCGATATCTTCTGGGGGTGGGCCTCCGGTGCCTTGGCCGCTGGCCGGGCCGCACGCCGCCGCGGAGCCAGATTTATCCTCGACCGCGCCTGTCCGCACGTGGATGTGCAACAGGCTCTGGTGCAAGCAGAGTGTGAGCGGCTGGGCGTGTTGTTTCGCCCGGAGCCGCGCTGGTTCCGGGCGCGCCAGCTTGCGGAATATGCGGAAGCCGACGCAATCCTGGTGCCTTCGGAATACTCACGACGTTCCTTCCCGCCGGAGTTGCAGTCCAAAATCTTCATCGCGCCGCTCTTTGGACGGGTGCCGTCGGCCCAGAACATCAGCCAACCGAACACCGAGTGGAACACGCGGCCGTTTACCTTTGGCACGGTGGGTGGCCAGCCTCTGCGCAAGGGCTTTCTCTACCTGCTACAGGCCTGGGAGCGGCTACAGTTGCCCAACACGAGACTGCTGCTGCGTACGGATGCGCCCTTGGATCGCTCTCCGGCGCTTCGGGATCTGATGCGCCGGCTGCCGAATGTCGAACTGGTTGGCCATGTCGATAATATGAGCAGCTTCTACCGTCGTTGCGATGCGTTTGTCTTTCCTACACTGGATGATGGATTTGGGATGGCGCTGCTGGAAGCGATGGCGCACGGGCTGCCGGCCATTACAACCACGCATTGCGGAGCCGCGGAACTATTCATGCCAGATCGGGACCTGCTGATCGTTCCCGCTCGGGACTCCGAAGCTTTGGAGATCGCCATGAGAAAACTGCACGGCTCGTCCCATTTGCGTGAACAGCTCGCCACAAATGCCCTTCAGGCGCTCAGTAAGATTGAGGACGCTGGCGCGTATCACCTTTACGCGAAAACCCTAGATGAGATGCTCGGCTTTCTCGGTTCAAAATGAATGTTAAACATTAAATAATTTATATATCTACAACAATCGGCTGCTGATCCGGGCAGATAATTTCTGGATGATGATTCGCATGTCAAAGGTAAAAAATGCGATCAGGGCTAATGTCACGCTCATGCCAAAGCCGGCCGCGATTTGCAATCTATAAGCATCGTGGTGCGTGTGCCCCAGAATAAAGCCAGCAGCTCCCAGTCCAATAACGCTTAGCCCGAGCAGTCGATAAACATAGGTGAGCCGATGCTCGCCGGTGTGAGCGAACAGCTGTTGATTCAATTGGACGATTCGAACGACCTGGAACAGTTCGACCGCCAGCCAGGTGTAGAGAAACCCCAGCATTCCCAGCCACTGGACCATGGGGACGGCGAGAACTGCCAGCGCCACGTAACTGAAAGACATGATGCGGGCCAGTTCCTCATGGGTGTTAGTGGAGAATTGAAACTGAAATTTGTGTTCCTTCGCGCTCAACGTCATCGAAATGGCTGCCATAATGACATACGGCAGGACGGCGAACAGCGCCGGTTTATGCAGCCAGATGGTCACCAGAACCGGGGAGACGATCAGCACCCCGAGGTTCACCATTGGAATGAGCGAGAAAATCAGCCGTTCGGAATAGCTGTAGACAGCGGTCAATTCGGGCCACTCTTCCCTGCCGAACAGCCTTGTAATCTCCGGACCCATGGCCTGCGTGGGAGCATTCAGAACCTGGCGGCACATGGAGAAGATGGTGCGCATCACGGTGAACGCCACCACGACGAACGGCCCCGCTTCACGCTGCAAGATCAGTACCGGTACTTCGTAAGACAAAAATGTGCTCATGCTGATGAGGCCGAAGTATCCGCTGGGGCGAAGAATGGCGCGCACGGCGCTGCGGTCCCACAGGCTTACTTTTGGAAAAATTTCGGGCGCGACTCGACGGATATGCAGCAGCACAAGCCCGGTGCCCAGCACATAGATGCCCAGTTGGAGCGAAGCCAGTAAAGGAAACGAGAGGCGCATCCACGCGCCTGCCGACACCACAATTACCATGGCCATTCGCAAGCCGTTCACCCATATCACGCCGGTATGGGCGCGGCTCAGGACCATATACATTCCGGTGAAGTAGCCGAACAGCACGCCCAGCAAAATTTGAAGCGCCAGCAGATACAGCGTCTCCGATGCGACGCGCTGAGAAATTGTTAGCCGCAACCAATCGCGGATGGGCAAGACAAAAATAACCAAGCATGCAACCGCGGCAGTTCCCAGAATCCCCAGCAGTACACGCAGCGAGGTGGACTGTTGCAGATGATAGTGTTCCAGGTCATGGCGCTGGTAGCGGACGGTGAGGTCTTGTGTGACGTAGGTCTGGATGCCGAAATTCAGCGTGCTAAGGTACGCCACCGCCCCGGACAGCGCGAGCCATTCTCCGTAGAGCGTGGTGCCGTAGCGATACAAAAAGATGGGCGGCAGCAGCAACTTGGTGATGAGGTTCACCACGTTGGAGGTCAGCAGCGCGGCCATCACTTTTACAATGCGGGTGAGAATGCCCATAGAAAGTTGAACGCGAGCGATCCGATTCTTCCCACGTTCCGGTCCAGGATTTCGAGGAAGATTGGAGCTACTAGTCTATAGTCTGGGAAACGATGCCATGCAGAACATTCCTGAGAGAATCCTGTTCATCGCTGAAGTGGAGGCCTGGGGCGGAGCGGAGCGCAGCTTTCTGGCGCTTTGCGATTGGATGCATCGGCACTCGCTGCCGTATCGCCTCCTGGTCTACTGGGACCGCGTCGGGTTGGAGCGATTTGCCTCTCATCCGCTGAACAAGACAGAACTGCATCCAGCGAACAATCCGCGCAGCAAAATCCTCGCACTGCGGGATCATTTTTCTTCCGCGCATTCGACCGTGGTGACACCTTTTCAGCCGCTGATGTCGGGCTACCAGCCCGCGCTGCATGCGACATTGGCGGGTCTGCGCGGCTTCCATTGCATGATGCACGATACGGAAAGCCTGTTCGATGACTGGGACCAGAAAAGGTCGTGGAAACGTCGCGTGCGCCTGGCGCTTAATCGTCGGATTTTACGCAAGGGGCTTGGGAGCGGAGGAAAGACAATCGTCGCCAGCGAGTTTTTGAAGCACGATGCAGAGCGGCTGTATGGAGCGCATGCAACCATCGCGCGGATCGGCAGTTCTATCGAGGGAATCTCCTTTCGTCCGCGTCCTGTTGCGCAGCAACTGTGCATGTTGAGCGTCTCTCGTGTCGAGGTGAACAAACGCATCGATTGGATACTACTGGCGCTGGCGGAGATGGAACGCGGTCCGGTTCCTCTGAGCAGTCAAATAGATTGGACCTTTGAGATTGTTGGCCAGGGCGCGCAGCTTCCTGAGATGCAGGCGATGAGCCGACAATTGGGCCTCAATAAACGAGTGAGCTTTCAAGGCTTCGTCAGCGATCGACAGCTATCCAATCTGTACGAGCAAGCCCATCTGTTCCTGATGCCGGCGCGACAAGGCTATGGCATCCCCGCACTGGAAGCACTTCATCGCGGGATACCCGTCTTGTTACATCGCGAATCCGGTGTCAGCGATATCCTTCTGGACACGCCATGGGCGCTGGTATTTGAAGGCGGTCGGGAGAATATGAAACCGGCGATGGCGAAGATGATCCATTCCGTCGTGGCGGGAAGCCATCTCCATACCATGCCGCCACACTTGCCTACACAGGACGAGTGGGCAGAGGAAATGGTCCGTCTGTGCGGATGGATTTAGAGCTGGCTCGGAGTTGGCGCTGACCGAAAACAGCCAGGTCATTCTCCATTGCGCAGCAGAACAATACAGAGGAAATTTGCCCCGGTTGGGCTGCTCTCAAGCTGGTCTGCTTTTAGCGAGTGCGCGTTCCACGCGCGTTCTGCGCGCTTCAGCGGAAACTGGAAAGCTCTCCATCAATTCAATGGCGGCGCTGATGACCTGGTCCACGCTTATTTCTTCCATTCGATAGTTGGCCTGAGGCAGCGTGATCGAAGGCCCTCGCACCACGCGATACCGTGCATGATCGATCGGCAGCCACTCTCGCGGATTTTGCCACGCCGGGGCCAGGACCACCCCAGGCAATCCGACCGCCCGCGCAACGTGAAACGTTCCCGTGTCCAGGCTGACAGCAAGATCGCAGTGGGCCAAAACCGCGGCGAGTTGAGGGACGGTCGTCTTCCCTGCCATCGAAATGCCTGGCTGCGGCAGATTCTGTTGTAATGTTCTTATCGCGTCCGCGTCGGCTGAGGTTCCGACGAATATTGGAATCGCGCCGCGCATTCGCGAAAGTTCTGCAATGACCCGGATAAAGCGTTCGCTGCTCCATTGGTTGCGCTGGCCGCCGCTGTTCTGGGTGACGCAGGCGATGCGCGGAAAACCGGCAGGTTCATTCTGAAGTGTTAACAGCCTGGCGGCGTAGTCGGCGTCTTCCCGCGTGAAAAACATACGCGGTTCGCAGAACGCAACATCATGCCCGAGGCTGCGCAATATGTCGAGATTGCCTTCAATCTGTCCGCGCTCTGGGATAAACGTTGAAGGAACATCGTAGATCTCAGGCGCGGCAGTATGTCCGGCGCGGAGAGCTTTCCCGGCCAGCATCGAAAGGACTGCAAGGCTGGGACGACGATTTCCGATGGTGGTGAGGACGCAGCGCGGCCCGGGCGGCATCGATTGCAGGAGTTCATGGACAGCCGATGCGGTTTTGCAGAATCTTGTGAATGGATCAGGCGTGACTACGCAACGATCAATATATGGATTGCGGTCAAGCACGCTGGCTGCCATGCGGGAGGCGGCGATAGTGACGCGCGCATCCGGCAGCGTGCGTCTCAACGCCTCAAATATTGGCGTTGCGTGGATGACGCTTCCAAGAGCCGCGTCATACTGCAAAATCAGAAAATTTCGAATCTGTTGTGTATCGGATAGAGCGTGGCGATTATCGCCGCGAAGTGTATGTTCTATCTGCGCGAGGGCCGCGAAGACTGCTTTCTTCCATGGCTTCGGTGGCGGCTGCGGCATCGGGAACCTTTATTGAAAAGAAATCCGCAACCTGCAAGACTACATTTTGTAGCGGCCGAGATCTTCATCGTTCAGATTCTCAAGCCAGCGCCGAAGCTCTTCCGTTGAAAAATTCTCCACGCCGGCATTTGCGATCCGGGTTGTGCGCAGAACCTGTTCGGAGAGAAAGATGGGGCAGTCCGTCCGCAGAGCCAATGCCAGCGCATCGGAGGGTCGCGCGTCCAGGCTGATGAGTTCCCCGCTGCGCTCCATCCAGATCAGCGCGTAGTACACGTCATCCCGCAGTTCTGTAATGACCACACGTCGCACTTCACCATCGAGCGTGCGAATTAAATTCGCCAACAGATCATGAGTCATGGGGCGGGGAGTTGCGGTTTTCTCAATTTCTAGCGCAATGGCGTTGGCCTCGAAAATGCCCACCCATATAGGGACCAGAGCATCGCTCTGGACATCCTTCAGCACGACGATGGGCATATTCGTGACCGGGTCCATCATCAGACCGCGAATCTTTACTTCCATTTCGTCGGCATGCACTTCGCCTGCATCGGATTGGAGGTGTGCATTCATGCAACACTAACTTCCTCTGGTTGACGGCTTGGAATTACAGCTTCACCCAACAGGCTGTTCGGAAAACTCTGCGTAATTCGAACATTCATGTAATTGCCGGGAGCGGGCAGGATCGGGGTGTCCACGGTAAAGTTGACGACTTTGTTCTGCGAACTGCGTCCTGAAACCTGGCCGCGAGCCACGTTGTGGCCCTCAACCATTACTTCAACAATCTCCCCGATGTGACTCTGATAACTATTTCTTTGAATTTCTCGCTGGTGATCCAGCAGGATCTGCAAACGCCGCGTCTTGGTTTCTTCGGGAATGCTGTCTTCCATGGACATGGCTGGTGTATTCGGCCGCGGAGAGTATTTGAAGGCGAACACCGCGTCATACTGCACCTGCGCCAGCAACGTTATCGTCTGCTCGAAGTTTTCATCTGTTTCGCCCGGGAAGCCGACGATGATATCGGTCGTCAAGCTGATGGGCCGCCGCGCCGCGCGAATCCAGGCAATGCGCTCCAGATACCATTCCCGCGTATACTCCCGCTGCATACGATGCAGCACCTGAGACGACCCGCTCTGCACGGGCAGATGCACATGGTCGCAAAGGGTTGGCACAGCATCGATGGCATCGATAATGTCGCGAGTGAAATCGCGGGGGTGAGACGTCGTGAATCGAACCCGGCGAATCCCCTGCACCTGGCCGACTGCGGTCAACAGCTCCGCAAAACTCATTTTGCCGGAGGGATCGCGATAGGAATTTACGTTTTGTCCCAGCAGCTGGATGTCCGTGTATCCGGAATCCGCCATCCGGTGGGCTTCGGCGAGCGCGGAATCCGACGCGCGGCTGCGCTCCTTGCCGCGTGTGTACGGAACCACGCAGTAGGAGCAGAATTTGTCGCAGCCTTCGATGATGGTGATGTAGCCACGATGACGGTTGCTGCGGGCGGTGAACTCCGTTTCAAACGTCTCGTCCGTCTGCCGGTCATCAAGACCTGTGATGCGTTTTTCTCCCGCCTCCAACCGTGCCAGCATTTCGGGCAGTTTGCGATACGACGCAGACCCCGATACGAGGGAAACATAGGGAGCGCGCTCAAAGATGCGCTCGCCCTCCTGTTGGGCAACGCAACCCAACACGGCAAAGCGCTTGCCCTGCTTGTACAAGGCTTTATAGTCGTTCAGCCGGTTAAAGACCTTCTGTTCAGCTTTATCGCGAATGGAACAGGTGTTGTAGAGGATCAACGCGGCTTCAATCTCGGTCTCTACTTGGCGATAGCCTTCATGCACCAGCGTTCCGATGACTTTTTCCGAGTCATGGACGTTCATCTGGCAGCCGAAGGTTTCGAGATAAAAAGTCTTGCCGAGAAGCGCCATCAACCAGAAGTATAACGCAGGGATGGCGGAGTATTTCCTGTCGCCGGTTGTCACTTCGATAGACTTGGAGAGATGACCATGACGGATCAGCAACGCTGGAACGAACGCTACCTCTCGGGCGAGTTTGCGTATCGCGAAGCGGACGCGTTTGTTACGGAAACGCACCAGGATTATCTGCTGCCGTTGCTGGCGGCCGGAAGCACGGGATTGGATCTGGCCGGAGGCGCGGGGCACCATGCGGTCTGGCTGGCGCAGCATGGTTGGCAAATGACACTGGTCGACTGGTCGGACGCTGCGCTAGATATTGCCCGCGAACGCGCCACGAGATTGCCCGACGCCGCTCAGATGGAGATCGTGCAGAGTGCGGCCTTCGATGCAGTCGCAAAATTAAAAGATGAGGGCCGTCGCTTTGGGTTTGTTCTCGTCTCGTTTTTTCTCGACCGCGCCGCGTTGCCCGTATTGCCAAAACTTCTGCAGCCCGGCGGCCTACTACTCTATCGCACGTACACGGAAGACAATGAGCGACTGGGCAATCCACGGGGACCGCGCAGCCCGACATTTCTATTGCGCTCGCAGGAATTGCTGAGAACATTTGGCGGGATGAAAATCTTGCATTACAACGAAACTGTCTCCAAAAAAGGCGTTGCGGAGTTGATCGCGCAAAGTAAGGCGGGTTAATTGGCACGGAACACGATGGTCGCCAAAAAAATCGACAGCTCGTCCGGTAAGCCGGACGCGAAATCGGCTCACGCGTCTGGCCATCTTCGCAATGGCGATCCGAATTTGGCCGGACTGACGAATCATTGTTTCGGCTGTGCTCCAGGCAATCGCGCGGGGTTGCGCCTGCGTTTTCAGGAAACCTCCGAAACTGGCGGTGTGGAGTGCTTCTTCCGTATGCCGCGCCGTTTCGAAGGGCCACCGGGACATGTGCATGGCGGAATTATTGCGACTATTCTTGACGAGGCCATGGGCAAAGTGAATCGCCAGAAAGGGATCGTCGCGCTCACGCGCCGGATGTCCATCGATTACCTCCAGCCGGTCCCGCTGGGAATCAAGTTGCGCACCGTCGGCTGGCCGGTGAAGCAGGATGGCCGTAAGCATTTTCACGCTGGAGAGATTCGCACGCTCGACGGCACCGTGCTCGCTCGCAGTGAAGGGATGTTTGTCGCCATCGACCCCGCGGAGATGTTCCAAAAGCATCGGGAACGTCTCAGCGCGCGCATCAAAAATGACCCACGCAAGAACTGATAAACTTGGAGTTTAGCCGGGATTTGCCGTCGCAAGGGAGAACACCATGACAGATCATACGAAGAATGGCAACGCCAGTAACGGACTGCGCCTGAAGATTGGCCTCGCGGAGATGTTGAAGGGCGGCGTCATTATGGACGTCATCAACGCGGAGCAGGCGGAGATTGCCGAGAAGTCTGGAGCGGTTGCTGTCATGGCGCTTGAACGCGTGCCAGCGCAGATTCGTGCCGAAGGCGGCGTGGCCCGCATGGCTTCTCCGAAGATCATCAAAAACATTATGGCTGTCGTCTCCATTCCGGTAATGGCGAAATGCCGGATTGGTCACTTTGCGGAAGCGCAGGTTTTGCAGGAACTGGGCGTCGACTTCATCGACGAGTCGGAAGTGCTGACTCCGGCTGATGAACTCCACCACGTTGACAAGCACGCATTCAAGACTCCTTTCGTCTGCGGCGCGCGCGATCTGGGAGAGGCCCTGCGCCGCATTGCGGAAGGCGCGGCGATGATCCGCACCAAGGGCGAAGCGGGCACCGGCGATGTAGTCCACGCCGTGAAGCACCTGCGCCAGATCGTAAAGGACATGCGCCAGTTGACGGTGATGAGCGAGGAAGAACTGTTCGCGGCGGCCAAGGAACACCGCGCGCCGTATGAATTGATCCGCATGGTTGCGAAGAGCGGCAAGCTGCCGGTGCCGAATTTTTCCGCAGGCGGCATTGCGACTCCAGCCGACGCGGCGCTAGTGCGACAGCTGGGTGCGGAGGCCGTTTTTGTCGGCTCCGGAATATTCATGCATGACTCATCGACTTTCGCCAGCAGTGAAGAGGCGGAGAGCCGTGCCCGTGCGATCGTCCGCGCCACCACCTTCTATGACGATCCTAAAGTATTGGCCGAGACCAGCGCGGAATGTACCGGCGCGATGAAGGGATTAGCGGTCGCTGCACTGGACGCCGCGTCCATGATGCAGACCCGCGGCTGGTAGCCATTAGGAACGGGGCACCGCGAAGTGAAGAAGCCAAAATATATCCGCGTGATAAGCGCCGCTGTCACCTTCTGGATTCTTCGCTACGCTTAGAATGACAAACTTTGTTTTCCATCACAGCATCGTTGAATATTCCGCAATTCTCTATGCCGCACTCCTCTCATAATCGTTCTCCGATCATCGGCGTGTTGGCCTTGCAGGGCGACTATGCTTCTCATGCGCGGACGCTTGAGAATATCGGCGCGCAGCCGCGAATGGTGCGCACAACCGAAGAGTTGGCCGGGATCGGTGGCCTCATCATTCCCGGGGGCGAATCTACAACATTTCTGAAGTTGCTCGAGCGTGAGGGCCTCTTCGCGCCGCTGCTGACATTTGTGGAGACACGACCGACGTTCGGCACCTGCGCAGGCTGTATTCTGCTGGCGAAAAAGGTTGTGAATCCAGAGCAACAGAGTCTTGGCGTGCTGGACGCAACCGTCGAGCGCAACGCCTATGGGCGCCAGATTGACAGCGATATCCTGACTGCGGAAACTTCCCTTCCCGGCGGACCGCTGGAGATGGTTTTTATCCGCGCGCCCCGCATCGCGGAGGTCGGAAGAGGCGTGGATGTTTTGGCCGCACGGGATGGCACTCCGATCTTGATGCGACAGAAGAATCTTCTGGCCGCGACGTTTCATCCAGAGCTTTCACGAGACCCTCGCGTACATCGCTATTTCTTGCAGATGGTAATGGACAGTCAAGCGACCCCAGCTTCAGATAATCCCTCTGCGCGACCTGTTTCGTCGAGCGCAAACTCGCCTGACGCGGGATGATCAAGACGCCGCGGCGGTATTTTTGCGATATTTTTTGGATGACGATAACGGCGGAGTGTCTGTGGTCCACGATTCGCCTCACGTACGCGTCAACGAACGCGGTCCAGGCGGAAGTGACGGGTATTCGGGCTTGAATCCCTGGAATGCGACCACCTTGGAGTGGACCTCGCAACAGGATTGGCACAACGAGAACATCCAGATAAATAGTTGAGAAATTCGCTGTAATCTCAAACTTTTATTGGTCTAATCACCAACAGTTTTTTCAGTGGGACATTGCGCCTGGATTAATAGTAAGCTTCACGTATCCGGGGAAATGCCACTATGCCCGCCATAATCACCCGCGCTCCAGTAGACGTTGAACGGAAAGATACGGGGAGTGGTGGACGTCCGCCAGTCCATCACCGGCCAACAGGCGGCTGGGGCGGTGGAGATGAAAATTGGGAACACAGGAATGGCCGCCGCGGACCGCGTGAACTGCTGACGCGCTACCGCATGGGTTTAGGTTTTGCCCTCGCCGGCGATCTAATTTTCTTTGTCATTTTGGCAACAGTTTTCTTCGCGCAGCAGCACGTAGGACATATTTCGGTCGATGACCAATATATTCTCGATTGGAAACCGCTGACGATTCCGCCGATCCTCTGGATCAACACCGCGATTTTGCTTTTGAGCGCGTGGACAATGGAGATGGCGCGGCGCAGCGTTTTTCATGAACTCGACGTCATGGAAGAATGGCTGGGGCTGGGCAGGCCCACGTCGAAGCGCGCCCTGCCGTGGCTTCTCGCAACGGTTTTATTGGGCGGTTTGTTCATCGCCGGTCAATGCGTTGCGTGGAGGCAGCTCTATGCGGAAGGCGTTTACTTCGGCTCAAATCCCAGCAGCCATTTCTTTTACCTGATTACGGGCGCGCACGCGCTGCATCTTGCGTTTGGAGTTGCAGCGACTGTAGCGGCGTTGGCGGCATTGTGGTCTTCAAAACGCATTGAAATCCGCCAGATCGTCGTCGACACGGCGGCCTGGTACTGGCATGTGATGGGTGTGCTTTGGCTATGTTTATTTGGTTTACTGTTGCTGGCTCAATGAAGCGTCCGCCTGGATGTCAGCACGCTAGAGCCATCGAACGTTATCTGCCGCCGCCGACAAATTGCACCACTTCCAACCTATCGCCATTTTGAAGAACGACCTGCTGCCAGGTAGATCGGGGGACGATGTCTCCGTTGCGCTCGACAGCAATGCGGTCTGGCTTCATCTGTAGCAGATCGACCAGCCGGGCGAGCAGGGGCTCCGCATCAAGTTCTGAAAACTCCCTATCTTGTCCATTAATACACAACTTCATCGAGTGCAAACACCCTTATGTTCGGAGAAAGATCGTCGTCACCTGGACGAGGACAAGGGTATCACGGCAGATGACTCGAATTGGGATTTGCGGCGCAACAGCATATTCCAGAGACGCAGCGACAGAGGTTCCGTCAAGGGAAGCGAACGGAGGACCTCGCGCTGCGAGAAAATCAGGATCTGGATTGCTTCCATAGAGGGCCCGCTGAAGTCGATGATTTCATCCTCTGCACCCTCCTGCAGATAACCATCGTTCAAGTAATCGACGGCATGGCCAATCATTTCCAGGGCACAGCCTTGCTCGCGAGTCATTTTCCGGTGCAGCTTGCGGCGGGATTTTTGATATGTACGGGGTTCTGCCGCCTGCAGTCCGCCCGGGGCCGCAGGTAACACGCGATCCATATGATTCCATTGCAGAGGAGCTCTCATAACGGACCGGGACACAGGTACTTGCGATTCGGAGTGTCCAGCAGCTTGCCCGCTGGGGACACGTTTCAAGTCAGCTTTCAGGTCAGTTTCGAAACTCGCACGCGTAGCCATCACAGAAACCTCTCCTGTTTATATTGACGTTTGTGGAGAGGCGGATGGAGAAAGGAACGACAGTGGGGAAGCTCTTCATTGTCATATTGGAACTGGGTGCCATAACGGAATTCTTCTAGTTACGATAGTTTGCTGCGGTCCCGTGCAGTCCTCGTGGTATTGCAAGCTTTGCGATTAGGCTATTGTCGAATTTTGATCGATTATCTCCTTGCCACTGTCCGAATTTCCTTCACACAGCCGTACATCGACATCGATCCCATGCAACCTGTTTCTCTGCGCAATTCTCACCTGCCTTGACATGGCCGCAGTTCAACCTTAAAGTCGAGCTATAGGCGGCGACGGAGTAACAGTTGCGCGTCCATACTGCGGCCTTCATGCAAACTCCCAACTATTTTTGGAATTACCTGCCATTGCTGCTTCAGATTCTGGCCGCCGTCGGCCTGGCGGCCTTCATTGTTGTTGCTTCCTGGCTCATCGGCCGTCATCGCCCGGGCAAAATCAAACTGTCTCCTTATGAATGCGGTATCGAGGCGCAGGGAGATGCACGCGGCAGGTTCTCGGTCCGCTTCTATATGGTGGCGATGCTGTTCATTCTCTTCGATGTGGAAGCTGTATTCATGTTTCCCTGGGCGGTGATTTACCGCAAGCTTCCCGCCATTACCGGTTCCCATTTTTTCGGCTTCTGGGAGATCGTCGTGTACCTGGGGTTCGTTCTCGTAGGCTACTTCTACATCTTAAAAAAGGGCATTCTCGAATGGTCCGAAGACAAAGCGGATTTGTAGAGATGAGGCATCTGTGACAGGCACGACCGGACAGGATGAGAAGGACACCGCGCTCGCCGGGCATGCGGACAACCGGGCCGTTGCAGCCCTGACGGAACAATTGCCAAACGCAATTCAGGGCGCGAAGTTCGATCAAGAGGAATTGACTCTCACGCTGGCGCGGGAAACAATCATCCCCGCGTGCCTTGTCCTGCAATCCGCGGGTTATAACTTTCTGGCCGATGTCACCTGCGTGGACTGGTACCCGAATCAGCCGCGCTTTCAGGTCACCTATCACATTTTGTCGCACGGCTTGAAGCAGCGGATTCGTCTCTGCGTGATGGTGGACGAAGGCGACGCTTCAGTCGATAGCATCACTCCCGTGTGGGCCGCCGCGAACTTCTACGAGCGCGAAATTTTCGATCTGTTTGGCGTTCGCTTCGGTGGACATCCCAACCTGCGCCGCATCATGATGCCGGATGAATTTCACGGCAATCCGCTCCGCAAGGATTTTCCGGTGGAGGGCTATCGCTAATGGCCGAGACGCCCGTACTTCTTACCCGTCCCACCGTAGTAGAAGCCGATCAGGACCGCACCATGATCCTGAACATGGGCCCGCAGCACCCTTCCACGCATGGCGTTCTGCGTCTTGTTCTTGAAATCGACGGCGAAGTCGTGGTTCGGGTTGCGCCCGACATTGGTTATCTTCACACCGGCATCGAGAAGACGTGCGAGGCAAAGTTTTATCAACAGGTGGTGCCGCTCACGGATCGCATCGATTATCTCAGCCCGATGCACAATAATCTTTGTTATTGCCTGGCGGTCGAAAGGCTGCTTGGGCTGGAAGTTCCGGAGCGTGCGCAGTGGCTGCGCGTTTTGCTCAGCGAGCTGACGCGGTTGAATTCCCACTTGGTCTGGTTGGGCAGCCACGCCATGGATCTGGGAGCACTCACGGTTTTTCTGTATTGCTTCCGCGAACGCGAAGAGATTTTGCGCATCTTCGATGACCTTTCCGGCCAGCGCATGATGACTTCTTATTTCCGCATTGGCGGAGTGGCCCTGGAGCCGCCGCTTGATTTTCATGAACGCGTGCGCAAGTTTCTCAAGAGCTTTCCTGAAAAGATCGACGAGTATGAGAACCTGCTGACCGGCAATCGAATCTTTATTAATCGTACGAAGGGCGTGGGCCTGCTGAGCGCCGAGGATGCGATCGCGCTGGGCGTGACCGGGCCGCCGTTGCGCGCCAGCGGCGTGGATTGGGACTTGCGACGCGACATGCCCTACTCCGGCTACGAAAAGTTTCAATTCAACGTGCCGGTATCGAACGACTGCGATGTGTGGGCGCGCTATGTGCTGCGCATGCAGGAGATGCGCGAGTCGGTCAAGATTGCCATGCAGGCGCTCGACGGCCTTCCAGAAGGCCGCATTGTCGCCGACGCTCCGAAGATCGTTCTTCCGGATCGGGAAGCGATGAAGACGCAGATGGAATCGTTGATCCATCACTTTAAAATTGTTACCGAGGGTTTCCCTGTGCCGGCTGGCGAGGTGTATCAGGCCATCGAATCTTCCCGCGGCGAAATGGGGTATTACATTGTCAGCGATGGCACAGCCAAACCGCATCGCGTGCACATGCGGAACCCAACGTTTGCTACACTCCAGGCTCTCGAAAAAATGTGTGTAGGCCGGCTGATTGCGGACGTTGTTGCAGCGATTGGTTCGATCGACATTGTACTTGGGGAGATTGATCGGTGAGCACGATGACCAAGGTTCCTCCAATCTCACATGCATCTCAACTGTTGGCCACGGAATTGTGGACGTCGTTCGCTTCCCTGCTTCGCTCGCATGTAGCGATGCATTCCATTGCCAGACCTTATGCGCCGTTGCGGATTATTGCCGGTCCTGGTTCCGTAATGGAGGTGCTCGGTCCGAACGGAAAGCTGAGTATTCTCGCGCCCGCTGCATCTGGCGTAGGTGCGACAGAGTTTCGACCGGAAGCGGGTGAGCTTGGAGATGAATACGCTGCATTCTTTTTCACCGAGGACGGCTTGCTTCAATTAGAGGACTTGGATGGTGCCATTGACATCGAAGCGGCGGTCGAGCACCTGCTCCGCAAGGTACAAGCATGAACCTGACAACCATCGCCGTGAATCCAAAAACCGAGGGCACAATTTTTTCTCCCGAACTGGCTGCGCGTTTTGACAAATTGGTTACGCTATATCCGATCCGGCGCTCGGCGTTGATTCCCATGCTGCTCTACGCGCAGGACGAGATTGGTTATGTTTCGGATGCGGCGATTGCAGAAATCGGACGGCGCCTGGACATCACCGTACTGGATGTCCGCAACGTGCTGACGTACTATTCCATGCTGCGGACAAAGCCGATTGGCAAATTCAACGTGCAGGTCTGCACCAACATCAGTTGCATGCTGCGCGGTGGACAGGAACTGTTCGAGCATTGCGAGCAGCGCCTGGGTATCGGCCATAAGCAGACGACGCCCGATGGGATTTTTTCGCTGGAAGAGGTCGAGTGCATCGGTGCCTGCAGCTGGGCGCCCGCCGTGCAGGTCAATTACGATTTTCATGAGAACCTTACACCCGAAGCAATGGACGCAGTGCTGGAACAGTACCGTAGCAAGGGTCAATAAGCTAAAAAATGCCAACACTCGTTTCCCATCCCGAAGAAGTCAGGATCGTCAGCAGCCGCTTTGGGCTGGGCGCGACGGAGATCGATCGCTACATTGAACTGGGCGGATACCAGTCGGTGCGCCAGGCCATCGAACAGGGTCCAGAGTGGATCATCGCGCAAATGAAGGCATCGAACCTGCGGGGACGCGGCGGCGCGGGTTTTCCCACGGGCATGAAGTGGTCATTTGTCCCCAAGCAAAGTGAGAAGCCGAAATATGTTCTGGTCAATGGCGATGAAAGCGAACCGGGTACCTGCAAAGATCACTTGATCTTTCTGCACGATCCCCATGCGGTGATTGAAGGCACGATTATCGCGGGCTTAGCCATTGGCGCGAAGACTGGCTTCATTTACCTGCGCGGCGAGTATCGCTATTTGCTTACCATCATGGAAAAAGCCATCGCCGATGCTTACGCAAAAGGTTTTCTCGGAAAAGGAATTTTTGGTTCCAGTTTTGATTTTGAAATTGTTTCGCAGACCGGTGCTGGCGCATATGAGGTCGGCGAAGAGTCCGCACTGATGGAATCGCTCGAAGGTAAGCGAGGCATTCCACGCATCAAGCCACCCTTCCCTGCCGTCGTTGGGCTGTACGGCGGACCGACCGTCATCAACAACGCTGAGACGATTGCGACGGTTCCGCACATCTTCCGCATGGGTGCGGAGGCGTATGCCAAAGTTGGCTCGGAGCGTAATGGGGGCACACGTTTGTTCTGCGTCAGCGGCCATGCCGAACGCAACGGCGTGTATGAATTGCCAATGGGCTACAACCTGAAGAAGCTGATTTATGAAGTGGCGGGCGGCATTCGCGGCGGACGTCAACTGAAGGCCGTTGTACCGGGTGGCTCGTCCACGCCGGTATTGCTGCCCAGCGAAATCGATATTGGACTCGACTTCGATCAGGTAGGCAAAGCGGGCAGCATGCTGGGTTCGGGCGGCGTGGTGGTGCTCGATGAAACGGTCTGCATGGTGGAGTTTGCGCTGCGCACCATCAAGTTCTACCAGCATGAAAGCTGCGGCTGGTGCATCCCCTGCCGCGAGGGCACGGACTGGTTGAAGAAGACTCTGACGCGGTTCCATGCGGGCGGGGGAGAAGCGCGCGACATCGATAACATCCGCTACCTGGCGGAAAATATGATGGGGCGCACGTTCTGTCCCCTGGGCGATGCGGCGGCGATGCCGACAATCGCGTTCGTCAAGAAGTTTCGCCAGGAATTTGAAGATCATTTAGATGGCAAGCCCTGTCCGTATGCGAAGCACGCTTGGTTACAACCGACGGTATCCGAACTGGTTGCCGTTTAACACCGTTTGCATTGCGAGAGATTGAAGAATGGCTGATGTAACACTCACTGTCGACGGCAAACAACTCACCGCACCTGCGGGCACGCTGCTCATTGAAGCCTGTCGCAAGGTAGGAATTGAAATCCCCGCGTTCTGCTATTACCCTGGCCTGTCCTTGCAGGCGGCGTGCCGTATGTGCCTGGTACGCATCGAGAAGATGCCCAAACTGCAAACAGCCTGCACGACGCCGATCGCTCAGGGAATGATTGTCTCGACCGAAACGGACGAGATCAAACAAGCGCGAAAAAGCATGTTGGAACTGGTGCTGGCGAATCATCCGCTCGACTGCCCGGTGTGCGATGCGGGGGGCGAGTGCGAACTTCAGGACATGACTTTCAAGTATGGGGCGGGGGGTTCGAAGTTCGTCGATATCAAAAATCATCGCGATGAGCAGCAGTGGTCGCCAGTCGTCTTCTTCGATCGCCCGCGCTGTATTCTCTGCTATCGTTGCGTTCGCGTTTGCAATGAAGGCATGGACGTTGCCGCTCTTGGCATCCAGCAACGCAATTCCGGGTCGGTAATCGCGCCCAACGATTTAACTTCTCTGGATTGCGAACAATGCGGCATGTGCATCGACATATGCCCGGTCGGCGCGCTCACCTCCGACACCTATCGCTATAAAACGCGGCCGTGGGAAATGACTCACGTCGGCACCATCTGCACCCATTGCGGCGATGGCTGCAAGACAACTCTGGGTTTACGCCGCAGCGAAAATGGGATGCAGATCGTTCGTGGCGACAACCGCGACAAGAGTGGCTTGAACGGAGAATTTCTCTGCGTCAAAGGCCGTTATGCATTCGACTTTACCGACAGCCCAGCGCGGTTAACGCAACCGCTGGTTCGCCAGCCGGACGGCCAACTGGCTCCAGTCACCTGGGAAGATGCAATTGCCTTGGTTGCCGCGCAGTTCAAAGGAATTCGCGACGAACGCGGCGGCGCCAGCATCGGCGTCATTGGCTCAACGCGTATCACGAATGAAGAAGCTTACCTGCTGCAAAAATTCGCACGCGGCACGCTCGGCACAAACAATATCGATCATCACCGGACCACGGATTATGTCGGTTTTGTACGAGCCTTAGCTGGCCAGAAAAATCGCTTCGCCAGTATCGCCGACACTGCATCGGCCCCGGCCATTTTGTTGATGGGCAATGACCCTACGGAACAACATCCGCTGCTGGCATGGAATCTGCGCACCAATGTTCGACACAATGGCGCGCGTATTTACGTCGTGAATCATCGCGAGATCAAGCTGCGGCGGCAGACGAAGAGTTGGATCCAAATTTCGGCGGATGGGTATGTGGCCTTTACTCGCTTTCTTGGTGGCGAAGACAATGTGGCTTTCGGCGACGACGCCATTGCTCTGCGGGATGCCTTACGACAGGAGCCGAATTTGCTGATTATTTTCGGCTCGGAATTGCGTGGAAATACCATCGACGCACTCGTGAAATTCGGCCTCTCACTGCCTGACACGAAGTTTGCCTGCCTGGGTGACTATGTAAATTCGCGCGGCGCGGCGGACATGGGACTCTATCCCGACCTGCTCCCCGGCTATCAGCCCGTTGCAGGTTCCAGCGCGATGCATTCCGAATACGGCGGCCGCTTGCCGGCGCAAGCTGGAATGGATCTACCTGAGATGCTGAAGGCTGCCGGCGGCAGGCAGTTAGCGGCCCTTTATGTAGTCGGTGACGATCCGGTGGAGCGCCTGGGCATGCGTGCGGAAGCCCTTGGGGATACGTTCCTCGTCGTACAGGACATGTTTTTGACCGCTACGGCGAAACTTGCCGATGTGATATTGCCCACTGCGAATTTGTACGAAAAATCGGGCACCGTGACCAATACGTTTGGCGATTTGCAGATAGTCAAAAAGGCTGCAGATCGTGCCGGTGTACGCAGTGACCTGGAGTTGATCGTGCGGATTGCCGACCAGATGGGGGAGGATGTTCACACGCTGGTTCCCTTTGGCAAAGGGGTGCGCGGCGATATGGGACAGTCGCGCGGAGCGCAATCCGGCGAGGCCGACCGCCATGGCATCTGGCTCGCGGCGCATAACCTCGAACCGAAGCTGAGCCCCTTCGATCCCAAGGCATTGCTCGACGAAATCCAGCGGCTGGTGCCGGGGTATGACTTTGACCGAATCAATCTGCTGGGTGGGATCAGCCAGCAGGTGCAGCCAGCAGCATCGGCCGACCCGCGGCAGTTGTCATATCTGGCCGAGCGTCCGGATGGTGTCGTTCCCTCGGACGACACGCTGTTTACCTCCGGCACTCTTGGCCATTACAGCGAAAAGCTCAACGAAGTAGAAGTGTTTCAAGACCAAAAGAATATGGTTGCAGCCGATTGATTTTCATCAGCAGTTTGCGCCGCAGCCCGCAATGTTTCAACTACCGGCAACGATCAGGCAACTCCATGCAGCATTGCGCGGATTATGTGCGCGAATATCGATGACTGACAGAGTGGATACGAAACGAACGTGAATATTCTCATTTTTGTTCTTCTAAGCGTGCTGAAAGTGGCCGTGGTCACAGTGATCTTTTTGACCGCTGTTGCCTACACCGTGCTGCTGGAACGCAAGCTCGTCGGTCGTATTCAGAACCGCTGGGGTCCCTCGCGTGTCGGACCGTTCGGCCTGCTGCAACCATTGGCTGACGGTTTGAAGCTCTTTTTAAAAGAAGACTTGATGCCGACTGCAGTTTTTCGTCCGCTGTACATTCTGGCCCCAATCATTGCGCTCTCCTGTGCGTTGATTTCGATTGGTGTGATCCCGTTTGGTAAAGACATCCGCTGGCATGGCGTGGACATGTTTCAGATTGCCGATGTGCATGTCGGATTGCTGATCATTCTTGGAGCCACATCGGTGGGAGTCTACGGAGTCGCGCTGTCCGGTTGGGCTTCCAACAATAAATATTCACTGCTGGGCTCTTTGCGCTCTACGGCACAGATGGTCAGCTACGAGCTGGCGCTCGGCCTATCTGTTATCGGAGTTGTGCTTCGCACCGGCTCCCTGCGGCTGCGCGACATCGTCAACGTACAGAACACGCACGGCATCTTATCCTGGAACATCTTCGGCGGCGTGCAGATTGTTGCGTTCTTTATTTACCTGGCTGCTGCTTTTGCAGAGACCAACCGCACGCCGTTTGATCTTCCCGAAGCTGAGAGCGAACTGACGGCTGGCTACCACACGGAATACAGCTCGATGAAGTTTGCCATGTTCTTCATGGCGGAATACGCGAACATGATCAACGTTGGCGCAGTTGCCACGCTGCTGTTCCTGGGAGGATGGTCAAGCCCCTTCGGCAACCTGATTCCCGCGGTTGGAGGTCCGGTCGTCCAGGCGCTGCTTCCGGTGTTCTGGTTCGTCGCGAAGATTTTCTGCTTTCTTTTTCTCTATGTATGGGTGCGCGGAACCTTGCCGCGCTTCCGTTATGACCAGCTAATGGGATTTGGCTGGAAGTTTCTTTTGCCGCTTGCCATCGCCAACGTGATGGTGACGGGTCTGGTGCTTGCCTTCCATGGTTAACCGCGCGCTTTCGAATGCAGAAGCACCCCGATGCGGTGATTTACAATCCAATGGAAGCCAGCGCAGAAACGTTCCCCGTCGCACCCGGGTTTTCCTGACTACAAAGACAGAATGCATTTAGCACTCTTTATCATCTTCGGACTGTTGTGCCTCGGCGGAGCACTGAATCTTCTGCTGCAAAGGCACCCGATCAACAGCGCGCTTTCGCTGATCGTTGTCATGTCCTCACTCGCGGTGTTGTACCTGTTGCTGGGAGCGGAATTTCTTGCGCTGGCGCAGATCATTGTCTATTCCGGCGCCATCATGGTGCTTTTTGTTTTCGTCATTATGCTGCTGAATGCGGGCGAGGAACAGAAGACGCGCGGGAGCCGGGCCGCATACCTGGCTGGAATTCCAGGCGTGCTGGCATTGTTCGCCGTCTTAGCATCGACATTCGTTACCTTGCGTACGAGTTTCGGCGAGGCGAGGCTTGGCAGCTTTCTGGCCACGACGGAGGATCTGGGACGCGTGCTATTCCGTAACCTGCTGCTGCCTTTTGAGGTCACTTCCATCCTGATTCTGGTCGCGATCCTGGGCGCAGTCGTGCTCGCGCGAAAGGAGCACTGAGTGGCCGTTCCGATTGCCTGGTATCTCATCCTGAGCGCCGCGCTATTTTCAATCGGCGTGTTCGGATTTCTCATCAAGCGCAACATCATCTCCATTTTCATGTCAATTGAGCTGATGCTCAACGCCGTAAACCTGGCCTTTGTCGCCTTTGCGAACCATTGGCATCAGGTGAGCGGACAAATTTTTGTATTTTTCGTGATGGTTGTTGCTGCAGCCGAGGCCGCAGTTGGGCTGGCAATCATCATCTCGGTCTTCCGCTCGCGAAATACCTTGAACGTCGATCAGATTGATTTGATGAAGCTATGAAATTTTCTTTACATCTATGGCTGTTGCCGCTGCTGCCGCTAGCAGGTTTTGCAATCAATGGACTTTTGGGCAGCCGTTTGCACAAATCCATGGTGTCGCTGGTGGCGCTTATATTTCCAGCGGCGGCGTTCGCGCAGGTGCTCTGGATCGTGGCGCGCGTCTCTCAGGGTCTGACGTTGCCGTATATAGAGCGCTTCGCTACGCCATGGATTGCCGTCACCGGTTTTCACGCAGATTTCTCTTTTCTTCTCGATCAACTGACGCTCGTAATGCTGCTGGTCGTCACCGGCGTTGGCTTCCTGATTCATCTGTATTCCGTCAGCTACATGGCGGAGGAAGATGGCTACTGGCGTTTCTTCAGCTACATGAACTTGTTTTTATTTTTCATGCTGACGCTAGTGTTGGCGGCGAATTTTCTACTGATGTTTGTCGGTTGGGAGGGCGTCGGTCTTGTTTCCTATTTGTTGATCGGCTTTTATTACACCAAGGATTCGGCGGCCAATGCAGGCAAGAAGGCATTCATCGTCAACCGTATTGGCGATTTCGGCTTTCTGCTTGCCATGTTCCTGCTGATCGCACACTTTGGAACGTTGAGCTTTGGAGGCATATTCTCGAGCATTGCATCCCATCCAGAGATGCAGGGCGGCGCATTCACTACGATTGCATTGCTGCTGCTTCTCGGTGCGACGGGTAAGTCCGCGCAGATTCCACTGTACGTCTGGCTGCCGGACGCGATGGAAGGTCCGACGCCGGTCTCCGCGCTGATCCATGCGGCCACCATGGTCACAGCCGGCGTTTATATGATTGCGCGTGCGCATGTTCTATTCGACCGCTCACCTGTGGCGCTGATCGTCATAGCGGTCGTGGGCGCCGCAACAGCATTTTTTGCCGCGACGATTGCCATCGTGCAGACAGACATCAAACGAGTGCTGGCCTACTCCACGATTTCGCAGCTTGGTTACATGTTTCTGGCCTGCGGAGTGGCCGCGTATTCGATGGGCGTTTTCCACCTGGTGACACACGCATTTTTTAAAGCACTGCTATTCCTGGCGGCGGGCAGTGTAATTCACTCGCTTGGCGGCGCGCAGGACATGCGCGAAATGGGCGGTCTGCGGAAGAAACTGCCGGTCACATTCTGGACCATGACGGCGGCGGTTTTTGCCATCAGCGGGTTCTTCCCTTTCGCGGGTTTCTTCAGTAAGGACGCGATTCTAGCCGCTACATTTCAGGCTCCGCATGGGGGCAAGCTGCTGTGGGCGGTCGGCCTCGTCACTGTCGGGCTGACCTCGTTCTATATGTTCCGGCTCTGGTATATGACCTTCTTCGGCGAGGCGCGATTCCAGGAACCAAGCGCTAATCATTCGGCACACGGTTCGCATGGCGTACATGAAAGCGCCTGGATCATGCTGCTGCCGCTGGTCATTCTTGGAATTTTTTCGCTGGCCGGTGGATGGATTGGCTGGCCTGCGGCGCTGGGCGGAAACGACTGGATTGCGCATTTCCTTGATCCGGTCTTCGCCAGCGGCGGGACTGGCATGCTGCAAGCACCAACCGCAGCTAACTTCGGATTGGAGCGCATTCTCTCCGGCGTGTCTTTGTTCGTTGCGGTGCTGGGATGGTTCCTGGCGGATTTGATCTACCGCCGCAGGCTGCAGCTTGCTGACCAGGCTGAGCGCGGAGCGCAGCCGTTTTATCGTCTACTGTGGAACAAATACTGGGTGGACGAAATTTATGCCGGCGCGATCGTCTGGCCCATCCTGGTACTTTCGAGAAATGTGCTGGAACGCGGCATTGAGTTCGGCGTCATTGATGGGACGAATACCGCTTGGACCGCGATCGCGCGTGGCACCAGCGGCTGGATCCGGCGTATGCAATCGGGAAATATCCGGTCCTATGCAGGTTGGCTGGCTGCGGGAGCGGCGGCAGTGTTGATCGTGGTGCTGTACTTCGCACGCCTGTACTGAAGAGGAAGGATTTTCAAGTTGAACGCAAGCATTCTTACATGGCTCACCTTCCTGCCCGTGCTTGGAGCAGTAGTGGTGCTGTTGCTGCCCAGGCGCGGACGCGCACCGCAGATTTTTTCTTTGCTGCTGACGCTGTTACTTTTTGTGCTGGCGCTTCATCTTCCCGCGCATTTCAATTACCAGCAGCATCAAGGCTTTCAGTATGAGCTGAACATCCCGTGGATCAGCAATCCCGCGATTTACTACCACGTTGGCGTGGATGGGCTTTCCATGTGGCTCGTCGTGCTGGTGTCGTTTCTGGCGCCCCTTGGTGTGCTGATTTCATGGCGCGCGATTCAAGACCGGACAAACGAATTTTATGCGTTGTTCCTGCTACAACAGACCGCGATGTATGGGGTATTCGTTGCGCTGGACCTGATCCTTTATTACGCGTTCTGGGAGCTTTCGATTGTTCCATTGGCGCTGCTTATCGGCATGTTTGGCCGAAAGAACGGCCGTCGCGCCGCAATCAAATTTTTCCTCTATGCATTTATTCCTTCCGCGCTGCTCCTTGTAGGAATGCTGTGGCTCTACGCGCAGACTGGTACCTTCGATCTGGTTGTGCTCCAACAACAACTCCACGGCTGGAGCACCGGCGCGCACGCCACCGGGTTGTGGCTGACTTCGCTCGCTTTTCTGCTGGCTTTTGCCGTAAAAGTTCCGGTGTTTCCGCTGCACGGCTGGCTGCGCGACGGCCTCAGCGAAGCGCCCACGGCAGTCATGATGATTCTGGCCGGTAAGTTGGGCCTCTATTCCCTGCTGCGCTGGCACGTTGGGTTGTTCCCTACTGAGGCCGCGCACATTGCGCCGCTCATGGTTGCGCTGGGGGTGATCGGCATTCTATACGGCGCGTTGATGGCACTTGTACAGACAGATCTGAAACGACTTGCCGCGTACGCGACATTAAGCGCGGTCAGCTTCTGTGTGCTCGGCATCTATGCGTTTACTACCGCCAGCATGGACGGAGCTGCATATCAGATCTTGAATGAAAGCATCTCGGCCAGTGCGTTCTTCATGCTGCTTGGCATTCTGCATGAGCGCTACGAAACCTACGATATGGCGCGGCTCGGCGGGATAGCTGCGAAAATGCCTCAACTGGCCACGCTGTTTGTCATTACGAGTCTCGCGCTGATTGGGCTGCCATCGCTGGGCAATTTCGTCGGCGAATTTCTTATCCTGAGCGGCAGCTTTCAAACCCACGCGCGTATTGCTTCCGCTGCCACGGTGGGCGTAATTCTCTCCGCCGCCTACATGCTGTGGATGGTGCAGCGAGTGTTCTACGGCACTCCATCTGCCGGCTTGGCCACATTGACGCATGCGGATGTGAACTGGCGCGAGCGTGCCGCAATCTGGCCGACTGTCGCAATGATGATTGCTCTGGGGGTAGCCTCCGTCTTCTGGATGCGCGCAATCGATCTGAGTGTGCCGGGTATGGCTCCCCATATGGCGGGAAGCCAAACCGCAGCTTATGCAAGGATGGCATCAAAGCGATGACAGAAGTTTCTTCCGCACTGCGCATCTTGCCTGAGATTCTGCTTACAGTGACAGGCGTGCTCGTCATGCTGATCGAGCCGCTGCTCGGCCCAAAAGCAACTCGCAAGCCGCTGGGCCTGCTGGCCATCCTGGGCACGCTCGGCGCGCTGGCCGCCAGCGTCTATCAGCTATATCTTCCTGCCGGAACGGCGTTTTTTGGCACTGTACGGTCGGACGCATTCAGCGTATTTTTTCATCTTGTCATCGGCGGCATTGTGCTGGTGACGCTGCTGATTTCGCTCGACTACTTTGAAGGCCACTCCAGCTATGTCGGCGAATATTATGCGCTGATCCTTTTCGGATCGGTCGGCATGATGTTGATGACCAGCTCCGTTGAGCTGCTGATGGTGTTTATCAGCCTGGAGATTTCTTCCATATCGACTTATATTCTTGCGGGGTATCGCAAGCGGAGCGCAACCAGTCCAGAGGCTTCTATAAAATACTTTCTGCTGGGTTCCTTCGCAACAGCATTTTTTCTCTATGGCATCGCGTTATGTTTTGGAGCGACTGGATCAACGAACATCTACACCATCGCCAACGGCGTTGCGGGTGGAGCTTCGACGCTGCTGCTGACGGTCGCCTTCGGCATGATGCTGATTGGCCTTGGCTTTAAGGTTTCCCTGGCTCCCTTCCATGTCTGGACGCCGGATGTGTATCAAGGCGCCCCCGCGCCGGTCGTTGGCTTGATGTCTACCGCGCCCAAGGCCGCCGCGTTTGCTGTGCTGCTGCGCATCACCTACGGAGCCTACGGCAGCGTGACGCATGTCTGGATGCCGCTGGTCTGGATTCTGGCTGTTCTGTCGATGACCATCGGCAATATCGGTGCGCTCACGCAGCGGAATGTAAAGCGATTGCTGGCATATTCCTCGATCGCGCACGCGGGATACCTGCTGGTGGCCTTCACCGCGCTTGCACCCATGGGGATTGCCGCCGCAAGCTTCTATACAGCGGCTTACGCGGCGATGAATGTAGGCGCGTTCGCGGTCATCAGTTATCTTTCCGGCTTCAACGAAGCACGCACAAATCTCACGGATTACTCGGGAGTCGCGCGGCGTCATCCTATGGCTTGCGCTGCGTTCGCGATCTTCCTGATTTCTCTGATCGGCATACCATTTACTGGTGGATTTTTCGGCAAATTTTATGTCTTCACTGCTGCGCTCAACTCCGGCCGTGCATGGCTGGCGGTGCTGGGCCTGCTCAACAGTGGTGTCGCTGCGTTCTACTATCTACGCGTCCTGGCGCAGATGTATATGGCGCCGGAAGAGCCATCGCGGGAGCCCGAAACAATCCGTGCGCAGCCGGCATTCGCACTCGGGATGGCGATTCTCGTATTGGCGGTCTTTGTGCTGGGCATCTTCCCCGGCCGCACGCTGCGACTGGCTCGGGCCGGAGCCGCAACGTTTTCGACGCAACGCAATGCTACTCTATCCCAGCCAGTGACTGTATTGCGACGCTAAGGTCGATTCCGGTACCCCGGTTCTTCTCTTCATTTTCTTCATGCGAGGCTGTCTAGCTTTTGTGGTGCTTCAAGGCCTCACGAATCTTAGCCACATGAGTCCCGTGCACACGAATGGCTTCATGCAATTGTTGGCCAGTGACATGAAGCTCTTTGGTCCAGTAGTGGATATCGGAGGCAAGCTTCGGGTTAATTTCGTTCGGGTCGTGCGGACCCTTTGCTTTCGAAATTTCCTGTTCTTCCGGAACTGCATCTGAATCTGACATTGAATATTCCTCTTTCCAGCCCAAAGGCTGGTTGAGTGGATGAAGATGGGCGTCGTTGGGATGCACGGCTTTCCGCACGCAAAGTTTGCAATGGCTCAGGAAATTCGAGAACCTTTCCATGCTTGATCCGGCGCGAACCCGAATGCAGGGTCTGAAACAAACAGCCCCGCGTTTCGAGGCTGTTACGAAACTCTTGAACTGGGCTATTTAATTTGGGAAGATGCCCTCGCGGGAGCGAGGGCATTTCTCTTTATGAGCTATATCCAAGGTGAGGGCCGAAGCCAGGGGACGCTGTTTCCGGTGGTTCTGGACGATCTGGTTCCGCTGGATCATGTGTGCCGAGTCATCGATTTATTTGTCGATCGTCTGGCGATGGCGGAGTTGGGCTTCGAGCGGGCGCAGGCGGCCGAGACAGGGCGGCTGGGCTAGGATCCGCGCGATCTCTTGAAGCTTTATCTGTATGGATATCTGCATCAGTTGCGCAGTTCCAGAAGACTGGAGGCGGAGTGCCGGCGCAACGTGGAGCTGATTTGGCTGCTGGGGCGGCTTTATCCGGACCATAAATCCATCGCCGAGTTCCGCCGGATGCATCGCGACGACCGCACGGTGCTCTACCAGGCCCAGGCCGCCGACTGCGGCGCCTGTTCGATGAAACCGCTGCACCCAATCTCCGCAGCGCATGTTGAGCCGACATATGGACGATGACGCCCTCAACCGCATGCACCAGCGCGCAACTCCGGCCCTGATGCGGCTCCGGCGATCGACCGTGGAATATCCCTTCGGCACCCTGAAGTACCGCATCTTCGGCCATCCCCGCCTGCTGCTGCGCGGACTCTCCGGAGCAAAGACGGAAATCGGCATCGCGGTCATAGCCTACAACCTCAAACGCATGGTCAATCTCCTCGGAGCAGCCACGCTCACGCAAAAACTCATGCCCGCCTGACCGAAAGCCCCCGTACCCAAAACAGAAACGCTCCCTCGCAGGAGCGCCTCCGTGTCCAATGCAACCTCATATCAATTAGTTTCGTAACAGCCTCATTAAGCCGGGCTTCTGTTTGCCGCCAGTAGAATGGTGCTGATAAATATCCCTCTACTGCACTCCCGGAAGCCGATCAATTGAGCGGATTTCGGAAGCTTGCCAAGGCCTACGAGGCGTTGACGGTGCAACAGGTAAATCGACTGCTACAGAACGACTCGTGGATGGAGATATGCAATGACGACTAAGAAGAAATTCAAAAGCGATGCGTTTGAGGCCATTCATTCCTCGGCGTCTGCACTGTTCAAAGTGGGTGCTATTGACAAGGCCACCATGCGCAGTTTCGATGCGTCGTGTCTCTCTGTGCCCGTTCCGATAAAGCCTCATCAAATCAAGCAGATTCGTGAGAGTCAGCACGTTAGCCAACCGGTTTTTGCCCGCTACCTAAATACGAGCGAGTCGACGGTGGAGGAGTGGGAAACAGGCGTTAAGAGGCCCAGCGGCATGGCGCTCAAATTATTGGCTATTGTGCAGAAATATGGGCTAAAAATGCTTGCCTAAAAACTTGTAATCCAAGCAGACCATGATATCTGGCGCGCAGAGGAGCGGATGTCAAATTGATTGATACCAGCTGCTAATTATTTCCATGTCGCTGGAAGAAGTGACAAGCTTTGTCAAGCGTTATCCCGCGTGGGACGGTGGACAATCCTACTCAGTCCATAGAACATACTTCTGCATTGCTATGTCTTTCAACGAAACGCGGGCCTTCGCGGATTTCTCTGTGTTTTCCTGTAACACCCGAAGTATCTCAGCACGCTGGGAAGTGTCTTTTCGCAGAAATTCTATGAGAGCGTAGTCCCGCCATGTTGATGTTCCAGCGAATTGATAATCCACCGTCTCATGAATGTAATCGAGGATGATTTTTTGGTCCGGGTCCAGTTCGGGCGCGGGCGCCTGAATTACGACTTCAGAACCGGAACGATGGCCGTAAAGCAGTATCAGGTCCGGGTGCAACTTGCGCAGCAGAGGAACGCTAAGCCCGTTTCTCGCAATGCTGCTGGTGCACAGCCCGATGAAATCATACGATACCCAATTTGAAAAATAAGGAATCGCCCCGGCGTCTCCGGTGAGCAGAGTATGATCCTTCGCGAACGGCGCCAGATCCTTCGCTAAATTCACGTGTGATTGCTCGCCATACGGAGCGTAGAGAAGAAGGAACGGCAGGTCCTGCACAGAAATAGCGACTAGGGATACCACGGCAACAACACAGGCGAGCCGGCACATCCGGTTTATGTCTTCCACTATCAGGAACAACAGGACGACCGGAAAAGTGATCTGAAAATAATAACGGTCCGCGAAATTCATCTGCATGGCGTGCGGCACAAACAAACCCAGCATCAACAGAAGGCTGCATGCCGCTAAAAAGCGAGTGGAAACTTTACGGGCGAGCGCCAGAATCAGCACGAGCGTGAGCAGAAATCCTTTGTTGCCGACGATGTTAAACACAATCATGCTGAGCGAAGTGTGAACTGCCTTTACGTAAAAAGGATTGGGAAGCAGTTGATGAAAATATCGCCACCTGGCAAGAAAATAGACGACTCCGAGAAAAACTACGCAGGCAAAATAAGCGAGATGCTTCGGCTCCTGCCGCCTTCTGAACCAAAAAACGATTACACCCGCGATGGCAAATACGATACCTTCAGGCCGGGTCAGCGGCAGTAGCAGAAACAAAGTGTAGACGTAGTAGGGAGATACTATGGAGGCTCGTTCCACGCAAAGGCCCATTTCCAGGATGAGCAGCATATAAAGAGGTGTTTCCAGTCCTGAGTAAGCGTGTATCCACACCCAGGGATCGAGCCCGATTAGCAGAATTCCAAGAACAACTGCAAACCTTGTGGTGGCCGCTTTTCGCAGCCGGAAAACCATAGCTCCAACGCAGAGCAGGCCAATGCACTTGAAAAACATCGCAGTTGGCAGGTGCAGAAAGGCTGGAACGATCGACAGTGCTGTATAGACCGCGCTGGTGTAAGCCTCCTGACGCGGCCCAGAGGGATTCCAGTTCCAGACGTGATGCGTGACCAGAATTCTGCCATAGCGAAAGCTGATGAGGGCGTCATCGACCGTGAATTGGAGATAGAAAATCGTCCAGAGAATTGCGAACGCCGCCGCGAACATGAAAAGGATGCGGTGCCTGGATTCGATCCACTCGGCAAGCCGCGTGTCCGGGTTTTGCGCAGTGCGGCTACCGTCTGGATCGTCCACTAAGATCATCCGTATTCGAGACTCTCAAAAATGGTCTGGCTAGTGTATCCGCTTAACCGCACGACCATTCAGTCTCCGCAGAGGCTATCACACGTCGGGTGATCAGCAGACGTTCCTATCGAAAAAGAGCAAAAGCCCTATAGCATCTTTTTATGGCGCTGGTGGAAGTTGCGAACCTGGTGAAGAGCTATCCTGCGCGCGACGGTGGGCAGCCGAAACGGGTTGTGGATGATGTCAGTTTTCGCATCGAGCGGGGGAAGACGCTCGGGGTTGTTGGGGAATCCGGCTCCGGTAAGAGCACGGTTGCCCGACTGCTGCTGCGTTTGATTGAACCGGACTCCGGCAGCATTCGCCTGGACGGCAATGATCTGCTGGCAGCCTCCAAGCGCGAATTACGCCAACTGCGGCGGCGAATGCAGATCGTTTTTCAGGACCCTTATGCGGCGCTCAATCCGCGCATGCGCGTTGAGGAAATTGTTGGCGAGCCGCTGATGATTTACCACGAAGGGGTCCATTCCCATGGTTCCTCCGCGCGAAAAACCCGGCGATTGCAAATCATGGAAGCGATCGGCACTGTGGGTCTGGATGAGTCGGCGCTTCCTCGCTATCCGCATGAATTTTCCGGTGGTCAGCGGCAACGCATCAATCTGGCGCGCGCGTTGATCCTGCGGCCGGAACTGGTGGTGCTGGATGAGCCAACGTCGGCGCTCGATGTGAGTGTTTCCGCGCAGATTATGCAGTTGCTGCGCGATCTGCAACGCGAACTTCACTTGACTTACATGTTCATCACGCATTCCATGCCGCTGGTGCGCTACATGGCGGATGAAATTCTGGTCATGAATCTTGGCCGCGTGGTGGAGCAGGGCGGATGGCAACAAATCTGCGAGCACCCTCAGTCGGAATATACGCGGGCGCTGCTGTCCGCAACGCCGGAGATGCCTGCTTCAGCTCTCTGATCAACTCTTCTCTGTTATTGGGAATAACCCACGTCTCAGAGACAAGACCCTTCGATAAGCTCAGGCCAGCCTGTAAGCACCCGGATAAAACCTGGGGTTAGCTTCGCGAACCTGGGACACCCGCCGCTTCCTGACGCCTAACTTTGAATCGAGCCGGTTGATTGCAAACACATATTTGCGCGTTTTGTGAAAAGCAGGTGAAAGCTTCAGCCGCGGATACCGAACCGCGGTTCATTTTGTGATATTTTGAAGCGGGTGGCAACGCGCCATCAACCAACTGGAGGAACACAAATTGGGCAAAACCATGGTCCCGAAACGCTTGTTTTTCACCAAGGGCGTCGGGAAGCATAAAGAACGTCTTACATCATTCGAGCTGGCACTTCGCGATGCCGGAATCGCCGCGCAGAACCTGGTGCGCGTCTCGTCGATTTTTCCTCCACAAGCAAAATTGGTGCCCCGCAAAGAAGGCTTGAAGTACCTGCAGCCGGGAGAAGTGGTCTTCGCGGTGGTCGCCGAAAATACCTCGCGTGAACCGCATCGCCTGATCGCGTCGAGCATCGGGGTGGCCATTCCTTCGGACCGCGACATGTATGGATATCTGAGCGAACACCACAGTTTTGGAGAAACCGAAGATCAGGCGGGCGACTACGCGGAAGAACTCGCAGCCGAGATGCTGGCCACAACACTGAATGTGGACTTCGATCCGGACACGAGCTGGGATGAGAAGAAGGAAATTTATCGAATCTCGAATAAGATCGTGCGGACGGCGAACGTAACCCAGTCCGCTGTGGGCGACAAACGCGGTTTGTGGACCACGACAATCGCAGCGGCGATTTTGATCTTTGAGTAAGCGGCATTCCGGGCACGGTAGGCACCCTGCCGTGCTATCCTGAAAGTGGTCATCGATTCTGACCACCTATCATGAAAACCAAACAAGCCACGTCGATTCCCGCGACCCAGTTCAAAGCACAGTGCCTTTCTATTCTTGACACTGTGCAGCGCAAACGAACCACGGTCGTCATCTCCAAGCACGGCAAACCGGTCGCCAAGCTGGTTCCACTGGACACTGATTCCGTGCCTTCCCTCTATGGTTCGATGAAAGGCACGGTTCGCGAAATTGGGGACATTATCTCTCCGATAGAAGATGAGTGGAATGCCGCAAAAGACTGATCCTCATCGAGGAGTCCTGCTGGACACGTATATCTGGATTCAACTGCAAACCGGTTCGCCGAAGTTGTCTAAAGCAGCTCTGAACGTCATCGATATCGCGACTTCCAGCCGATCCGTTTATGTCTCTTTAATTTCTGTATGGGAAATTGCTATGCTGACAGCCAAAAGGCGTCTCCAATTTGACCGGCCAGTACGGCGGTGGGTGGAAGAAGCACTCGATAAACCGGGTCTCCAGCTTCTGCCATTCACCACAGAAATGGCCATCGAAGCCGCTCTGTTGCCGGAACCGATGCACAAAGATCCGGCAGACCGGATCGTTGTTGCCTCTGCGCGAGTCGAGCGCCTGACTCTGATTACGAGCGACAAGCCGATGCTTTCTTTTGCAAAGAGCATTGGGCTGGAGTGCATTCAAGGGTGACGATGCCCGACACCAAAAATAATTTTCGCGTTGCGCTGGTGCAGATGTCCTGCTCCGCCGATCCTGATGCGAACCTCGACAAAGCCGCGGACCGCGTGCGGGAAGCTGCTCGCAGCGGGGCGCAGATGGTCTGCCTCCCGGAGCTTTTTCGCGCGCAATACTTCTGCCAGCGTGAGGACCACGCGCTGTTCGATCTGGCCGAATCCATTCCAGGTCCCTCGACCGAGAAGCTGGCGCGCATTGCGCGGGAAGAAAATGTCGCGGTAATAGCTCCCTTGTTCGAGCGGCGGACAGCAGGCATCTATCACAACACCGCCGCTGTTCTCGAAGAGGATGGCTCTCTGGCTGGCCTCTACCGCAAGATGCATATCCCGGACGATCCGCTCTACTACGAAAAGTTTTACTTCACGCCGGGCGATCTCGGGTTCCGCAATTTTCCGCTGCGCGCCGGAAACGCCGGCGTGCTTGTTTGCTGGGACCAGTGGTATCCGGAGGGTGCGCGCATTACCGCGCTGCAGGGCGCGGATGTGCTGTTCTATCCCACGGCCATCGGCTGGCATCCTGCTGAGAAGGCCGAGTACGGCGAGGCGCAGTACAGCGCCTGGCAAACTATCCAGCGCAGTCATGCCATCGCCAATGGAGTTTACGTGGCCGCGGTGAACCGTGTCGGGCATGAGCATGGCGATGTGCGTGGCAACCGCGTGGAAGGCGCTGGACTGGAATTCTGGGGCGGATCCTTTCTCGCCGACCCGTTCGGACGCATTGTTATCCAGGCCGCGCATGATCGCGAAGATATTCTGATCGGCGAAATCGATCTGAAGCTAATCGAGGACACCCGGCGCAACTGGCCGTTCCTGCGCGACCGCCGCATCGATGCCTATCAGCCGATCACGAAGCGTTTCCTGGACGAATAAACACTCGATGAATGTCCATTTCGATATCTATATAGAAACGCCTCGCGCACTGGGCCTGCACATGCCCGCGGAGTGGGAGCCGCATGCCGCCACCTGGATCGCGTGGCCGCATAATTCCGAAGACTGGCCGGGCAGATTTCAGCAGATTCCATGGGTCTATGGCGACATAGTTCGTCAACTGGCGCGTGTTGAAGATGTTCGCATCCTGGTGAACGACGCGGCTGCCGGGAAGCGCGCGCGCAATCTTCTTCGCCGCTGCGGAGCCGACCTTGCGCGCATTCATTTTCACCAGTGGCCCACAGATAGAGTATGGCTGCGCGACTCGGGTCCGATATTCCTGACGCCTGTCTCGCCGAACGGAACTGCGCCGCCGCTCGCCGTCACGAACTGGAAATTCAACGCCTGGGCAAAATATGACAACTGGCGCCACGACGACGGGATTCCGCAGCGCGTCGCTGAGCTGCTTTCCCTGCCGGTGTGGACACCGGAGCTACCGCTAGTAGATGGCCAGTTGCACCGGGTCGTGCTTGAAGGCGGCAGCATCGACGTGAATGGAGCGGGCGTTTTATTGACCACGGAGGAATGCCTGCTCAGCGAAGTTCAGCAGCGCAACCCTGGAGTGTCCCGTGAGCAGTTGGAGCAATGCTTCCGCGACTATCTGGGCATCGAGCAGGTCCTCTGGTTGAACCGTGGCATTGCCGGCGACGACACGCACGGGCATGTGGATGATATCGCGCGCTTCATCGATCCGCATACGATTGTGGCGGCGTGCGAACCAAATCGCGAGGACGAAAACCACGAGCCGCTTCAAGAGAATCTCAACCGCTTGCGCACCGCGCGAACACTCGATGGCGAGCCGTATCGCATTGTGGAGCTGCCGCTTCCCTCCCCGGTGGTATTCGAAAACCAACGTTTGCCGGCGAGCTATGCGAATTTTTATATTGCGAACGGCGTGGTACTTGTCCCGACCTTCAATGACGCGAAGGATCGCGTTGCGCTGAATACGCTGGCGGATTTATTTCCCAGGCACACAGTCATCGGTATCCACTGCGGAGATTTTATCTGGGGGCTTGGCGCCATTCATTGCATGACGCAGCAGCAGCCCGCGATGCAAGCTCACCCTACGACCACATAATTTCAAATGGAATGCTTAAGCGCCGGAGAATCCCAGGTCTCAGAATCGAGACCCTGGGCACACGCTATATGTACAACAACAAACCGTCAGAGACCTAGCGAACCGGCATTCGGGATCGCACTGCCGGGTACGCCAACGCAGCGCTTTCCCGTATCACAGCGGCCGGAATTACCCGCTTGCCTTTCGATGCAGCCTTCGGTCTAGTCTTCAATCCGGCGATCGTCCGAAGTTTCGGATGGTTTCCTCGCACTTCCAGGCGAGCGCGTACGGCAGTCAACGCGGAGGCGCGAATCTGCGAAACTCTCGATTCAACAAGTCCCAATATGGCCCCAATTTCCTTCAGCGTCATTTCCTCTACGTAATAGAGAGCGAGTACACGGGCTTCTCGTTCCGGCAATGTAGCAATGGCAGCCGTCAGATGAGACGACATCTCGCTTTTCATGCACCGATATAACGGGTCTTCCTCAGGAGCCGTCGGCAGATAAGCAAGTTCTTCTTCAGCGGAATCCTCCGTACGCGTCTCATGCAGACTGCGCACTTCCAAACCTTTCAATTCACCCAGCAACTGCTGATACTCATCGAGGGCGATACCGAGTTCGACGGCAATTTCACTCTCCAACGGTCGGCGGTTCAAACGATGGGTGACCGTTTGCACAGCCTCAGCGAGGCTCCGGCCCTTGCGGCGCAACTCACGCGATCCCCAGTCCAGACTTCTGAGGCTGTCGAGGATTGCACCTCGAATGCGAAACTGCGCATAGGTCCGGAACTGGACATTTTTGCTGTTATCGAACTTGCTGAATGCGTCCATCAGCCCGACAACCCCTGCGCTGATCAGATCGTCCAGTTCGAGGTGCTGGGGCAGCCGCTCATAAATTTTGCGTGCCACGAAGCGGACCACCGGCATATGCTGCAGCAGCATCTCTTCCCGGGCTGCCGCCGCCTGGAAAGAGGTGAGGGCGGCGACTGTTTCTGAGGCAGATTCCGGTTCCGCTTTTTTCAGCGAAGATTGCGGAGTCCAGCAGAAGGCCGACAGAACGCCAGGAAAAACTTCATTCGGAAGACTGGAAACGGAGGAGGTTGCCATGATTGCCTCTTTCTCTTTATGTCGCTCGACAGTACCGCCGAAGCATCTGATTCTTGCCCAGCAGCTTTACATTCGCGCGAGTGGAAAGATGAATCAACGGAAGACGGAGGGTCGGAACCGGGCTCCAAGTCGTTTCGGAACGTGGAAACCGAAATGTCCCATTTTGGAATTGGCACCGGCGTTGCGTAATTCAGCAGGAAATCGTCGTCCGCGCGGAGTTCGGAGCAGTTTGCGATGACGCATTGAAAATCGATTGCAACTTCGCTTTTCATTCGCTAAACTAAAGCGCAATGGCGATTACACGACGGCAAAAAGAGGTTCTCGATTTCATTCGGAATTTCGTTGAGCGCTGCGGCTACTCTCCTTCCTTTGAGGAGATTGCCCGCGGTCTCGATCTCAGTTCCCTGGCCACAGTGCATAAACATATCTCGAATCTGGAGCGAAAGGGACTGCTGCAGCGCGCGCATAATCGCAGCCGTTCTATCGACGTGCTGCCCGAGCGAAAAAAATCGACTATTCAGGAAATTCCCATGCTGGGCCGCATCGCCGCCGGGCATCCGGTCGAGGCGATTGAAACGCGCGAGACTCTATCGCTGAATGACATCGTCGACAACAAAGCGGTGTTTGCCCTGGAAGTACGGGGAGAGTCTATGCGGGATGACCATATTATGCATGGGGATTATGTGCTGGTCGAAAAGGCGCAGACCGCACGACAGGGAGAAATCGTGGTGGCGCTGGTCGACGGTTCGGACACCACGCTGAAGCGGTATTACCTGGAGGGCTCAGTTGTCCGTCTGCAGCCGGCGAATACGGAGATGGAGCCGATCTATGTTCCCGCATCGCGGGTCGCAGTTCAGGGACGAGTATTGGCGATTGTGCGGAAATTCTCATAGAGCGATCGCTACTGCTCGTGCGCAGGATGCAGCTTCGGACGATCGTCATCCCCCTGCGGAGCATTTTGAGCCGGACCTGCCGCGGCAGGACTTGCGCCGACCCGGCGTAGAGTTGGCCCGCCAGGGCTGACGCCGTTCTTCAAAGGCCGCCGATTTTCCAGGCGCGTCAATCGCGCCTGAATGGCATGGAATTCGGACGTGTCCACGACGTACTCCGTCCTCGGCGGCAGGATGGTTGCAATCTCATGCCGTGTCCGCTCTACCCGCGCGGGGGTCTGGGGATGCGTCTCAAATGTCTTTGAGATCAATCGCGGCTTGATCTTCTGCAGAGCCTCAATCTCTTCAAAAAATGCAATCATCTGTTGCGGATCGTACCCTGCCTTGTAAAGATATTGCACTCCCAGCCAGTCGGCCTGCTCTTCAAACTTCCGCTGAAACTGTAGGAACGTGACCGGAACCGCTACCGAGGAAGCCTCATAAATTCCATAGCCCGCGAGGCTGTAGCCGGTCATCATTACGAGCGGAACCATGCCCAGATCGGCATAATGCATTCGCGTCATCTCACGCGCCTGATGATGCGCGGCGACATGGGCAATCTCATGAGCCATCACTCCCGCCAGCTGGGCCTCATTGCCGGCCGCGAGGATCAGCCCCGAATTGACGAAAAAGTATCCGCCCGGCAATGCAAATGCATTGATCTCGTCGGTGTCGATAACTTTGATGGTAAATGGAATTTTGGCATCGGAGTTCTTGACGATGTTCTGACCGATGCGATTGACGTATTCATCAATCACCGGATCGTGAATGATTTTCGCTGACTTGAGAACCTGCTGTGCAATCTGGTTGCCCCAGCCGATTTCGGTGCGCGTGGAGTACCAGTTCCCCAGCCCGCGGCCCCCAATATCTCTGCGTCCCACGGCATTCACATCATTGATGCTGCCCGGCTTAACGCCTGCCAAGGTTTCGTCTGCGCCGTTACAAGATTTTGAAGTAGAGGAAGTCGCCTGACACTGCTGGTCTTTCTGACTTTGGGCGACGGCGGATGGCGTGGCAACGCTTGCACAAAGAAACAGAAAAGAAGCGAAGCGGAGAAACCTTCGGCGGCTGAGACAACCACGAGGTCCTTCGCTTCGCTCAGGATGACAAATCATTGGGATTCAATATTAAAAAGGCTCAGTCGTAATACTCCAACCCGAGATGCGTGATTAGATCTTCTCCGGCGATGTAGCGCAACGTGTTCTTCAGCTTCATCGACTGAATGAACAGATCGTGCTCCGGATACAGACTTTCAGGCGTCATGGGCGACTTGAAAAAGAAGCTTAGCCACTCCTGGATTCCAATTCCGCGCAGCTCTTCAGTCCGCTTTGCCAAATCCATCAGGAGCACCAGATCGAGCGCAATCGGCGCTGCGAGGATGGAATCGCGGCAGAGAAAATCAACCTTGATCTGCATCGGATAGCCAAGCCAGCCGAAGATGTCAATATTATCCCAACCCTCTTTGTTATCACCACGAGGAGGATAATAGTTAATGCGAACTTTGTGATAGATATCTTTGTAAAGGTCCGGGTACAACTCCGGTTGCAGGATGTAGTCAAGCACACCCAGCTTCGACTCTTCTTTGGTCTTGAACGATTCTGGATCGTCGAGGACCTCGCCATCCCGATTGCCGAGAATATTGGTCGAGTACCAGCCATTGACGCCCAGCATGCGAGCCTTGAAAGCTGGCGCGAGGACAGTTTTAATCAGGGTCTGACCAGTCTTGAAATCCTTGCCACAGATGGGCGCATTGTTCTTTTTCGACAGCTCCTGCATCACCGGCAGATCGACGGTCAAGTTCGGCGCGCCATTTGCGAAGGGGAGGCCTTCCGACAGCGCCGCGTAAGCATAAATCTGCGACGGCGCAATCCCGACATCGTTCGCTTCCAAGCCTTTCTCAAAGGCCTCAATGGATTGATGCACCGCTGACGGCTCCAAAAAAATTTCCGTCGAGCCGCACCAGATCATCACCTGGCGTTCGGTCTTTTTCTTGAACTCGCGGATGTCGGCGCGCAGCTGCTCCGCTAGATCGCGCTTGTTCTTGCCCTTCTTGACGTTGGTTCCCTGCAAGCGCTTCACGTAGAACTGATCGAACACAGCCGGCATAGGTGTGATCGATTCGAGATACGGCTTAATGGATTGGAGCAGGTCTTTGTCGAGCACCTTCGCAGTGCTGGCGGCCTCGTACACATTGCCGGGGAAGATGTCCCATCCGGTGAAGACCACATCTTTCAGGTCGGCCAGTGGAACGAAGTCCTTCATCAGTGGCGAACGGCCCTCGGTGCGTTTTCCTAGTCGAACCGTTCCCATTTGGGTGACAGATCCTATCGGCTTGGCGAGTCCCTTGCGGACCGCCTCCACGCCGGCAATGAGTGTGGTCGCCACCGCGCCCAAGCCGACAACCATGATACCCAGCTTGCCCGTAGCGGGCTGAATTTCTGCTACTCCAGCGGAGCTTTTCTCGCTGGTTTCGTGATTTGCCATGCGTTCGTCGGCCATCCTTCAGAAGTGGATTTACGTTGAGGAGAAGACACTTCAGTCTATCAGCGCGCGCAGCTTTATGACATGGATGACGGCTAGTAGGACTTTCTTTTCTGATTCGCCGCCGACATTTCGAAGGATGCAGACAAATTCTATTTGTTGCATAGAAGGGCGACTTGGAGAGCGATGCGAACAGGAACAAAATCTGTTCGCATCGCTTGACCTGGATATCCGACCAATCTAGTCTGACTTATATCCGACTAGATTGGTCGTATATTTTTGGCATTTGGATTTGAAGTTATTCGGAGGCTGGAAATTTTGTTTGCATATCTTCGGCGGTGTGGAAAGCACCGCGCGGGCAGGATCGCTATCCTGCTTTTGCTCTCGATTAGTTTCTTTTTTGGAATGTCGCAAAGGGCCCAGGGCCAACAAGAACCACCCTACTTTGTGACCTACTCTTCGGTGCTCGAAGAACCGGGCAATCTTGAGATTGAAAACCAGAATATTGCCGCTGCGCCAAAAGACGCAAATGATTTTTTCGCGCCGACAGTGGAGTTGGAATATGGCGTGACCGGTTGGTGGACGAGCGAATTTTATCTGCAGGGACAGGCGACCCGGAACGACTCTGCTGTCTTAACCGGCTTCCGCTTCGAAAACCGTTTCCGTCCGCTGCCGCGCGAATACTGGATCAATCCAGTGATCTACGTCGAATATGAAGACGTAAACAAGGCGGACAAGAGCTTCCTCGAAGTGACCGGCAACAACAGTATCGCGACGCTGCGGGTTCCAAATGCGGCGCTGCGGAATCATGTGGAGCGCTCAATTGAAGGCAAGCTGATCCTGTCGAGCAATGTGAAAGGTTGGAATATTTCGGAGAACATGATCTCCGAAAAAACCGTAAATGAAAACGAGCCATGGGAGTTTGGATATGCGCTGGCAGTAGCGCGACCCCTGGCATTGTCGGGTGGAAAGAGACCCTGCACTTTTTGCCGGCAGAACATTGCCGCAGGCGCCGAGCTATTTGGCGGATTGGGGACGCGTTACACCTTCGGCCTGAAACAGACGGAACAGTATGCGGGACCGGTTATCGCGCTGAGTACGCCGCGGGGAATGACGTTCAAATTTTCCCCTGAATTTGGGCTGAATGGCAACTCCGTCGGTGTTTTGTGGCGCTTTGGCGCGGCATACGAGATCCAGCAATTTCGCGATTGGTTTCGGAGGAAGAAGTGAAGAGTCGGATCTTGATTATTTTAGCGGCGCTGTTTGCGACGTCCATGTTGTGCTTTGCGAAGGCAGACGGTTCATGGTTGAAGAAAGTACCTCAGGCCGATCGCACGCGTGTGAACCCTTATGCCGGAAAGCCGGATGCAGCGACAGCCGGAGGGAGTCTCTTCCACAATAACTGCGCCAAGTGCCACGGTGAAATTGCCGAAGGCAAAGGCTCGCGACCCAGTCTGAGGAGCGAGCGGATAAGAAACGCGTCCGACGGCGAAATCGCGTGGCTGCTGAAGAATGGCAACGCATTCAAGGGCATGCCGAATTGGAGCGGGCTGCCCGAGCAGGAACGTTGGCAGATCATCTCTTATATCCGGAGCCTGAATACAACGATTGCGGAGGGGCGGTAGTGACCGGCTCGCGCATAGTCTTTCGCAGCTTGGTTGTATTGCTGACCGTGGGGCTGGCCGCCGGGATGCTGCTGACGGGCTGTGGCGCCGGACAGGCTCCTGCAGCACAGACCGAGTCAGACGCAACTCCTCCAGCGGACTCTATCGGCGAGGCGCTATTTCTCGACACACGTTTTGCTGAGTTTTTTGCCGCGAATATGACCGGGGTCAACACTCCCTTATCGAGTGGAGATCCAGGGATGGCTCAGGTGCAGACGCCGAACGGGTCGCTCGCAGGACCGTTTGCAGGACAATCCATCAATTGCAGATCGTGCCATTTTGTCACAGAGTTTCAGGGCGTGAGCGGCGCGGGAAACCGCACATACTCCGACTTCATCGCGCGCAACCCTCTCCCGCGCGCTCAATCAAACGGATTCGACCATACCCCGCGAAATTCAATGCAGATGGTGGATTCTTTCACCAGCCGGTCGGGTCCACTATTTCTGCACTCCGACGGCGAATTCGCTTCTGGAGAAGATCTGGTCGTTGGAACCATGACTGGCCGCAACTTCGGGTGGACGCCCTCGCAATATAACCAGGCAATCGCACATATCGCAACGGTCATTCGTGAAGATAACGGCAGCAGCCAGTTGGCCGCCGACAGGTTGAACGGCTTGAGCTATGCAGTCATTTTCAAGGGTACGGATTCCAGAATCCCGAGTAAGCTTCTGTTGCCTGCTTCGCAGCGGCTCGATGTGACAACGGCAACAGACATCCAGGTCGTCAACGAAATAGCCATATGCATTGCCGCCTACATGCAGGACCTGCTCTTCAAGCGCGATTCTTTCGGCCAGTATATCGGCTCGCCTTACGACAATTTTCTAAGAGTGAATCATCTTCCAGCAGCGCCCCTGGCCGGACAAACGAAGGCCGCCTACAATCAACAGCTCTATAAACAGATCGTGGCACTCAACAATCCGATCTACATCACGCCGGCTGACGGTTCCTTCAAGTACCACTCGCAGCCATACCAATTCGGCGCGCTTGAATTGCAAGGCCTGAAGATTTTTCTGGCTTCTGCTGCCGCAGGAGCGACAGATGCCCATGCAGGCAACTGCGCCGCATGTCATCAGGCTCCGGACTTCTCCGATTTTGTGTTTCACAACACCGGAGTTTCCCAGCAGGAGTATGACGCGGTAAACGGAAGCGGCGCGTTTATGAATTTGCCAGTTCCCACCAATGCGCAGCGTCTGGCGAATTTCGACGCGTACATGCCGGCCTCCGTCGATCATCCAAATGCATTGGAATCGTTCCGGCACCCGGCGGAGTCGGGCCATCCCGAATATGCCGATCTGGGGCTTTGGAACGTATATCTGAACCCGGACATTCCGAATCCTCAGGCGAACCTGAAAGGTTTTGTGTGCGGGGCGGGTGAAGACTGCACGGTGGACCAGGGCCTGGGATCGACCATTGCGCAATTCAAGACGCCAGTGCTCCGGGACCTGGAAGATTCTGCGCCTTACTTTCACAACGGCAGCGCGGCCACGTTTGACGATATTGTGAATCGCTACATTACCATGTCGCAACTCGCACACGCGGGCGAGATGCGGAATGCGCCGCCGGAATTCGTGAACATGTCATTGAGTGAGAGTGATCTAACGGCGCTGGTGGCCTTTTTACAATCGCTGACCGAGGACTATGACGATGCCTAGAACTTAACTGTTCCTGATACTGGGAGCCCGACAGCACAAAGTGTCATCGCGCCTTGATCCTGGTCGCAATGCGGTCATACTCCGCCTTCGTGACCACATGGCGACGAAGCAACTCCGCCGAACTCTCATAAGGGCGCCCCGAGATAATTCTGCTGGCGGCGGCATTATTGATTCCAGGCAGCGTCTCAAGTTCCTGCTGACTCGCCCGATTGATGTTCAACGGCCCCTTGGTTTTCAATCCATCGAAGACACCCTGCGCCACGGCCTTTGCATCGCGAGTAGCAGCAGCCGTCGCATTCGCGGTATTTTGGCGTATCGCATCGGGACTTCTACTGGTAGACGTGCAACCGCTGAGTCCAAGCAAACCTATCGTGAGCATGACAATCCATTTCATTCGCACTTAGATGCAAAACAGCATCCAAGATTGTCCCGCAATTCAAAAGAATGCCTCCAAAGCGGCGTTACTTGGTTTTCGGCTGCACTGGCTCTGTTAACATTTTTTCCACAGTGAACAAATCTGTCCTCCTGAGGCTCGTGAAGGACCTGGCGGTTTGCTGGAAAAACCGCAAGATCCTTCGCTTCGTTCCCGGACGACGGAGCTGGGAACCCGCTCGTGCCGCGTGGAACGCTTCGACAAACGTCTCGCTCAGAAAAACTGAATTTGTGAAACTTGCATCTCTCTTACGTAAGATAACTTTTGTGTGAAGGTGATATCTCTTGATCAAAACTGAGAGCAAAGCAGGCCGTAAGGAAACGATTGCAGCGAAGCTGGAAGGCAGAAGCCGTGTTGTGATTGAGGCCGTTCATCCCGAAATCGACGGTGGACAATATGCGATTCAGCGTGTGGTTGGCGAAACGGTCGCGGTAGAGGCAGACATTTTCGCCGATGGACATGACGAGATCGTGGCGCAACTGCTCTATCGCGGGCCTGGCGAGCGCACCTGGCGGGTGGCTCCGATGACGCCGGCAGAGCCCGTGGGCTTGGATCGTTGGAGCGGAGAGTTTTCCGTTTCCGAGATTGGCGAATACAGGTACACGCTGGAAGGCTGGGTTGATCCGTTTACCACCTGGCGGGATGCGATGAAGAAGCGTTTAGATGCGGGCCAGGAGGTGCATGTCGAGCTGATGTCCGGTGGGATTCTCGCCGGCGGCGCGGCGAAACGCGCCAAGGGAGACGATGCGAAGCGTCTGAAAGAATTTGCAGCGAAGCTTAGCTCGGCCACAAGCAGCGCCGACAATTCCGATGCTTCAGCGGCGGCGCTCGATCCCGCGCTTGAAGCGTTGATGCAGAAATATCAGGAGCACGCCTTCTGCACGCGCTATGCGAAAGAATTATCGGTGAGCGTTGGCCGCGAGCGGGCGGGATTTTCCGCCTGGTATGAGATTTTTCCGCGCTCCTGCTCGCAGACGCCGGGGGAACACGGGACATTCAAGGATGTGGAAGGATGGCTGCCGTATATCGCCTCTATGAATTTCGATGTGCTGTATTTTCCGCCGATTCATCCGATTGGACAGGCGTTCCGCAAGGGCAAGAACAATGCGGACAAAGCCGAACCGGACGAGGTGGGTAGTCCGTGGGCGATCGGTTCGGAAGAGGGAGGCCACACAGCCATCCATCCCCAACTGGGCACGCTCGAAGATTTTCAGTCGCTCATCTCCAAAGCGAAAGAGCAGGGGCTGGAAATCGCACTGGACCTGGCGTATCAATGCTCGCCGGATCATCCCTGGGTTCGCGAGCACCCCAATTTTTTCCGCAAGCGTCCGGACGGTACGATTCAATATGCCGAAAACCCTCCGAAAAAATATCAGGACATTTACCCGCTTGATTTCGAAACGGAAGATTGGCGCGCATTATGGACGGAGTTGAAAAGCGTCATCGACTACTGGATCGAGCAGGGCGTCCTGATCTTTCGCGTCGACAACCCGCACACTAAATCGTTTCCATTCTGGAAGTGGGCGATCGCCGAAACGAAAGCCGCGCACCCGGAGGTAATTTTCTTAGCTGAGGCATTCACTCGACCGAAGGTAATGTACCGCTTGGCGAAGCTCGGTTTTACACAGTCATACACCTATTTTACCTGGCGAAATACGAAGGAAGAATTGACGAAATATCTCGAAGAGTTGACGCAGACAGACGTGGCGGAATTCTTCCGTCCGAATTTCTGGACGAACACTCCAGATATTCTGCATGAAGAATTGCAGAAGGGTGGTCGCCCCGCATTTCTGAGCCGGTTTGTGCTGGCCGCGACGCTCTCGTCGAACTACGGGGTCTATGGGCCGGCGTTTGAACTATGCGAGAACAGGCCGGCGAAACCGGGCAGCGAGGAATATCTCGACTCAGAAAAATATCAGTTGCGCCACTGGGACATTGAAGAGACGCCAAACTTACAGACGCTGATTGCGCGGGTGAATGAAATTCGACGGAAACACGAGGCGCTCCACAGCAATGAGGGATTGCGGTTCCATCCGACCGATCAACCATCTTTAATCTGCTATAGCAAGACGGACAAGGAAAAGATCGACGTGGTTCTGATGGTGGTGAACCTGCACCATGAACAGACGCAGATCGGCTGGGTCGACCTCGATCTGGCTGTTTTGAATCTGGATGCCGCGCGTCCGTTTGAAGTTCATGACCTGTTGACGGACATGCGGTACACCTGGACCGGCGCGCGTAACTATATTCAGCTCGAGGCGGGCAGAGCGCATATTTTCCACATTCAATCCGTAGGCGGCCAGCCTCTCAATCGGCTTCAGGCATAAGCTCAAAGAAAGCGAACTCGAGTGGAGAACATGCACAAAATCGCAGGAGTTACGCTTTGAAGCAAGCGGGCAGCGCACAGGACCCTCTCTGGTATAAGGACGCCATCATTTATGAGCTTCACGTGAAGGCGTTCGCCGATGCCAACAATGATGGCATCGGGGACTTTCAGGGGCTGCTGGGGAAGCTGGATTACCTGCAGGAACTGGGCGTCACCTGCATCTGGATGCTGCCGTTTTTTTCTTCGCCTTTGCGCGACGATGGCTACGATATCTCAGACTATGTGACGGTCCATCCCAGCTATGGCACGCTTGAGGATTTCCAGACCGTGCTTCATGCGGCGCACGAGCGCGGCTTGCAGGTGATGATCGAGCTGGTGGTCAACCATACCTCCGACCAGCATGCGTGGTTTCAGCGGGCGCGATTGGCTCCGCCTGGCTCTCCGGAACGGGATTATTACGTGTGGAGCGACACAGACGAAAAGTATAAAGATGCCCGCATTATTTTTACCGACACAGAAAAATCCAACTGGACATGGGACCCAGTGGCGAAGGCCTATTACTGGCATCGTTTTTTTTCACATCAGCCGGACCTGAATTACGACAGTCCGCTGGTGCTGGAAGAAGTTCTGAGCGTCATGCGCTTCTGGCTGGATATGGGAGTCGATGCGCTGCGCATTGACGCAATTCCCTATCTTGTGGAGCGCGATGGGACCAGCTGCGAAAATCTGCCGGAAACTCACGCGGTCATGAAGAAAATTCGGGCCGAGATCGACGCGCATTATGAAAATCGCGTGATCCTCGCCGAGGCCAACCAGTGGCCAGCGGATGTGCGGCCTTACTTCGCCGATGGCGATGAATGCCATATGGCATTTCACTTCCCGCTTATGCCTCGCATGTACATGGCGTTGCGCCAGGAAGACCGGCTGCCAATTACAGAAATCATGGGCCAGACGCCGGCCATTCCCGACAATTGCCAATGGGGTTTGTTTCTACGCAACCACGATGAGTTGACGCTGGAGATGGTGAGCGATGACGAGCGCGATTATATGTATCTGGCCTACAGCGCCGATCCGCGCATGCGGATCAACATTGGAATTCGGCGGCGGCTGGCGCCATTGCTCGACAACAACCGCCGACGCATTGAGCTGCTGAACAGCATCCTGTTTTCCTTTCCCGGAACGCCCATTTTGTATTACGGCGATGAAATTGGCATGGGTGACAACATTTACCTGGGTGACCGCAATGGTGTTCGCACGCCAATGCAATGGACGGGAGACCGCAATGCCGGCTTCTCGCGCGCAGTGCCGGCGAAACTTTACAGTCCGGTTGTCATGGACCCCATCTGGGGCTATGAAGCGATCAACGTCGAAGCACAGCAGGGTGACTCTTCGTCGCTGCTGAACTGGATGCGAAACCTGATTGCATTGCGCAAGCTGTTTCGCGTCTTCGGACGCGGCGCGCTCAAATTTCTCCATCCATCAAATCGAAAAGTGCTGGCGTATATCCGCGAAGATGGAGATGAGATCGTTCTGTGCGTCGCCAATCTTTCCCGGTTTGCTCAGCCCGCGCAGCTCGATTTAAGCGACTACGAAGGTATGGCCGCGGTCGAGATGCTGGGGTATGTCGAGTTCCCTTCGATCACCCGCCAGCCGTATGCGGTGACGCTGGCCCCCTATGGATTTCTATGGCTGGAGCTGCATCCGGCGCCGGATGCGACCGCTGTGCAGTCGGAGGATTCGGCGTTGCTGGTTGCAGATGCGATGGACTGGAAAAGTTTATTTGATGGAGCAAACCGCCGCAAGCTCGAGGATTCCATCCTGCCGGGCTACATCCCGCGGCAACGCTGGTTCGGCAATAAATCCACCCCGATTCGCAGCACAATCGTGATGGATTGGGGCAAGCTGGATAATACTGGCGCTATGTTCTGCCTGGTGCAGGTGGAATATGAAATCGGAAATGCAGACCGGTATTTTCTGCCGGTCGCAATCGCTTTCGGCGCCGCCGCCCGCGCGCTCCGCGATACTGCGGCGGCATCCATTCTGTCGACAGTATTGTCACCCAGTGGAGAAGGTGTCTTATACGACGCCACCTATGACCCGCGTTCGTGCCAGGAATTTCTCAACATCATCCAGAATTCCACCGCATCGGCGATGCAGTTTGGCACTGTGAACGGAAGATCGAGCAGCGCGCTGGCCGGTTTGCTGGCGCAGACTTCAGGACAGGCGGATAAATTGCTTGTGCCCGCACGCAGTTCCGCCGAGCAGAGCAATACTTCGGTGTTGTTTGGCAATCGGCTGATCATGAAGCTCTTCCGTCATCCCGAACCGGGCCTGAATCCGGATTGTGAAATTGGCAGATTTCTGACGGAGGAAGCGCATTTCTCCAATGTCCCGCCTTTTGGCGGCTCCATTGAATACGTGAACGAGACCGAAGAACCAACCACGCTCGCGATGCTGCAAGGACTGGTCGCCAACCAGGGCGATGGCTGGAAGTGGATGCTGGAAGAGCTGGAGCGCTATTACGAAGCGAATGCACAGGAGACCGTCCCGGCCAGCGAATTGATTCAGCCGATCCAAGACCCCACATCGCCGGGAACTACGCGAGCTTCGGCATTCGCACTCGATTGTATCGGCGTAGCTCTCGATGCAGCTGCCGTGCTGGGAAAACGAACTGCTGAAATGCACCTGGCGCTGGCGTCCTCTAAAACCAACGAGGCATTTTCCCCGGAGCCGATCTCAGCGAATTACCTGGAGACATTGCAGACAGCAATCAACGCGCAGGCGATGCACGCCTATGACCTGCTGAAGAAAACCATGTCGGGGCTTGCGGATGACACGGTGGAACTGGCGGCGTTTCTTCTGAGCCGCCGCACACGCACGCTCGATGGTCTATGGGTTTCGAACCTTGGCGCTGTCGATGGACAGCGGATTCGAATCCATGGAGACTATCATCTCGGCCAGGTGCTTCGTGTGAAAACGGACTTCGTCATTCTCGACTTTGAAGGAGAACCCGCGCGTCCGCTGGAAGCGCGCCGGGCCAAACATTCGCCATTAAAGGATGTGGCCGGGATGTTACGGTCGTTCAATTACGCTGCATGGGCGGAACTGATGAAATACGCTTCGCGCCGGCCGGAAGATCAAGCTCGGCTGGGGCCCTGGGCGCGCCTGTGGGACCAGTCCGTCTCGGCGGAGTTTCTGCACGCGTACGATGAAACCATGGCCGGGAGCAGGCTGATTCCGTCTGCCCCTTCTGCGGTTCGGGCGCTGCTCGATCTGTATCTGCTGGAGAAGGCATTCTATGAACTTGTCTATGAGTTGAACAGCCGGCCCGATTGGGTGAAGATACCGCTCATGGGCATTGCGTCCCTGTTACAACAAGAGATCTGATGGACAAGATTTTTTCCTTCCGTGCGAAATGAAAAGGCGCCATGGCTGAACTGGAAACACTGCAGGAATCAAAACCCGATGCTGGGCGGACCAGCCAGAGCGATCTTTTGATTGCGATCCCCGCTCCTTTGGGCAGTGATGCTCTATCGTCGACGATTGCAAAGCTAGCGCAGGCATGCCGGCTGCTTTCCACCCCGTGCCAGGCGGTTCTGGCGCTTCCAGGTGAAGCGACAAAGGAAGAACCCGCAGAGCTGGTTGGAGCGGACTCTGCGGCCCCTGGCATTCATACACTGCGTTTTGTGAACTACCCACAACCATCTACCGACCCTGGCGCGATCCCGTGGCTGGCAAATGCGACGGCGTATGGCACCATATCCGCGCTCGCGGGCAAACTTGAAGCACGTGCGTGCACAGTGCTCGGAACGGATCTAGGCTTCAATCGCGAATCACTTACCGCGGAGAAACTGACGCTGCTGCTGGACCCGGCGATAGAGGGAAGTTTCGATCTGGTAATGCCGCTTTACGCCACGCAACCTTTCGACGACCTCGTCAACAAAAGCATTCTGTACCCGCTATCCCGGACACTTTACGGACATCGTGTCCACAACCCGCTGGGAAATGAATTTCAGATGTCATCGAAATTGTTCCCGGCACTTGCCGCGGACGCCGCAAGAGATTCCACGCGACAACAGGGTCGATTGCCATGGCTGGCTACAATCGCCGCCAATCGCAATTTAAAAATTTGTCAGGTCCAACTCGGGACTCGACGTCCCTCGAGCGCGGAAGGCATTGAACTGAGCGATGCTCTGGGGCAACTGGCAGGTCCGCTGTTTCTTGACATGGAAGACAATGCCGCTTTCTGGCAGCGTGTCCGCGGCTCGCATGAAGTGCCCACGTTTGGCAGCTCTGAAGCTTCCGGACAGACCACGGACGCGATCGATGTGCGGCATATGGTGGATGCGTTCCAATTGGGCGTGCGTAATCTGCGGGAGGTCTGGGCGTTGATTCTGCCTCCAGTCACATTGTTGGAGCTGGCGAAACTCTCCCGGCAGACAGCCGATGAATTTCATATGGAGGACGCGCTCTGGGCCCGTATTATCTATGATTTTGCGCTGGCGCATAGATTGCGAAATATCCGCCGGGCACATCTCTTCGGTGCACTGACTCCGCTTTATCTGGGCTGGGTGGCGTCTTACGCGGTAGAAGTCAACAGGAGCGGCATTGCCACGGCGCAGGAACGCGTGGAAGAACTGGCGCGCACATACGAGTCTGAGAAGCCTTATCTCTTATCCCGCTGGCGCTGGCCAGATCGTTTTCATCCGTAACGCAAGAACAGGAGTACGTTATGTGGGAACAGGTGCATCAGGCATTGCGAGAATCACTCCACCGGGCCGTGTTCAAGCTCGCCACGCTTCTCCCCGGCGTTCTTGCACTGGTGTTCGCGCTGGTCGTTGCCATCGCTATAGGATGGCTCCTTGTCGCCGTGCTGCGCCGTTTTCTTGTTGCCATCCAATTCGACGCGCGCGTTGAAAAATGGGGAATCGCGAACGTTTCGGAATGGTCTTCTTCGAACACTCCTACATTTCTCGTGACCCGGATTGTGTTCTGGGCGGCGGTGGTGATCGGAATTTTTGTCGGTGTCGCGGCTTTTGACGCAGCTTCCGATTTCGGGCTGGCGACATACATCTTGGCGTACCTTTCGAAAATCATCGCCGCCGCCGTGGTCCTGCTGGTCGGCATTGTCATCGCCCGCTTTCTTTCCAGAAGCGTTCTCATCAACGGCGTGAACATGAACCTGCAACACGCGCGGCTGCTCAGCCTCGGCGTCAAATGGCTGGTGCTGGTATTTACCGCTGCCATGGTCCTGGACCATCTGGGCATCGCCCGCAGCATTGTCGATATCGGTTTCGGCATTCTGTTCGGCGGCATCGTGCTGGCGTTGACGCTTGCCGTCGGCCTGGGCTCGCGGGATCTGGTCAGCCGCTCTCTGGAACGCGAGCGCGAAAAAGCTCCTCCAGAGGAGGACATTGTGCGTCATTTCTAATGCGCGCCCCTCCACGCCAGTCCAAAGCAGACTCATCCGCAGAATAGAAATGGCAATCGCTGGGCATCCCGTGGCATCTGAAATGCAAATAGACTTGAAGCTTGCCGTACGCGTCGAAGAAACCGTTTGCGCATCGGCGAATCGCCGGAAAAACCGTGAGAGTATCGCGTCCGCTCGATCCATACAGATAAATTTCAATTGAATTAATCTGTATTGATTGTTCCATTAACTATAGTTGGGTAAACATCTTAGGAGTGCCTTGGTCTTTCAAGACCTGTGCTCTACGGAAGAGTCTATGCCTGCCTGCTTGTTCTCCATTGCTGCCTGCCTGTTGTTGCAGAGCTCTGCGCCGATCATCGGACCTGTGCGGGGAGCTGTTCCGGCTCCGGCAGTATCGATCGCCAGCAATGGTTCTCATAGCCTCGGCCTCTTGAACATCGAAAATATCTCGAAAGCGGTCGCCACAAATTTTGCAGCGCTCAGTCCTCAATCGGGCAGTTCTGCGGAGACACAGGCGCTGGCCGATAAGACCCAGCTGCCCAGCCAGAATGCATATACTTTTTTTCACCATCCGGAGGACACCCGGTACTGGATCAGCGGGCAGGAAAACACCATCTACCAGATGCATGGTGATTTTCATTCTCCCTATCAAGGGGTGAACAGCTTTACTGCCCCATTTCAATACAAAGCTTCCGTGGTTGGCACGTTGTCGCTGGGCTATCAGATCAACCCGAATCCGCGCTACGAAACAGAAGTCCTCTACAACGAAGAAAGCGCTGGCGGTCGAGGATTGAGCCAGGCATTCGGCCTGGCCGGATTCACGAATTTGGATGTGGTGCGGAATCCGAACCTTGGCCTGAAACCTTACACAGCACGCGTTGAAATCCATCAGACCATCGGCTTTACCAATGAAACGGTCGGCCAGGCACGGGGACCGTTGGCACTGGCAACACGCGTTCCGGTGCGGAGGCTTGAATTCCGTGCCGGAAAATTTGGATTGCCGGATTTCATGGATTTGAATTCTGTCCTGAGCGACAGCCATCAGCAATTCACGAATTGGACGATCGACAACAACGGCGCGTGGGACTATGCCGCCGATACACGCGGCTATACCTATGGCACGGAGATTGAATACCAGGACAGAAGCTGGGCGCTCCGCTACGTGCTGGCGCTGATGCCGACGGTGGCCAATGGAATCACGCTCGACTGGGCGCTCCGCCGGGCACGCGGGCAGAACATGGAGCTTGAAGTCCGCAAGGGTTTTCTTCCGGGACGGGATGGAAGCATTCGCCTGCTGGCCTATGGAAACAATGCGCACATGGGCAATTATCGCGAAGCTGTCATCCACTATTTTGAAGGCGAGACGCCGACGCCGGAGATTACTTCCGTCGAGCGCTTCGGGGCGCTGAAGTACGGTGTGGATATTAATGTGGAGCAAAACGTGACCGCCAATTTTCGCGTCGCCGGACGCTTTGGCTGGAATGAAGGCCAGCATGAATCTTTCGCATACACCGAAGACGACCAGACGTTTATTTTCGGCGGAGACTATGCGGGGGCTTCGTGGCGTCGCAGGCTGGACAAGGTTGGCATCGCATTCGTGACGAACGCGATCAAGAAAGATCACCAGAATTATTTGCGGCTGGGCGGACTTGGATTTTTGCTGGGAGACGGGCGTTTGAATTATGCGCGAGAGGACATTCTGGAGGCGTACTACAACATGCATGCATGGCGCGGACTATATTTTGCGATTGGCAACAGCTTCATCGAACACCCCGGCTATAACCAGGACCGCGGGCCTGTGGATGTCGAAGGTGTGCGGATGCACCTGGAGTTCTGAGGCTCTCGCCAGGGCCGCACTATCTATTTGTCATTCTGAGCGAAACGAAGGACCTTTCCGGTGCGCACAAAACGCGAGATCCTTCGCTCCGCTCAGGACGACAAACATTATTTTATTTGTGGTTTACTGTTCCGGGAGATCTGGGCAGAGTGTAGATTACTTCGCCGGGGCGAGTGTAATGCATCTGTTCCCGCGCTTCATATTCGATGGTGTCGCGGTCGCTTTGGAGGCGCTGGTCGTGAAGAGCAAGGCGTTGATTTTCCTTTTGCAAATTTAAAATCTGCTGGCGGAGTTCGGCTGCCTGGCGCTGCTTGTGCTGGTAGGCGACGATGCCGTCGTGACCGAAGATCGCATACATACCAAGGGATAAGGAGAGCGCTACCAGCACGACGGTTGCTGCCTTGCGCCGCATACTCAGGGCGCGCACAGACAAACGCTTGACCCAGTTCCCTGTCGGCGCCTCTAATGCTTCGGAGTGCGAACGATCTGGAATCAGCTGGCGCTGCATCTGCTTTTGCGATCCTCGATTCATTTCTGCATCTCCGCAGTCGGCCTTTCGTTTCATTTCATCACAACTCTTCGCGACTCGTCGTTCAGTTCGTAACCCAGTGTTCGGCCGCTTTGGTCAGGCGGGCGGAATCTTCCTTCGAGCGGCCTTCGGTATAGGCGCGCACCACTGGCTCGGTTCCGGATAGGCGATAGCAGACCCACGAACCATCGTCGAAGATCAGCTTCAATCCGTCTGTCCGAACGACGCTCGAAACCTTGCGGCCAGCCAGTTCCGTAGGATCTGTCTTTAACTTCTCAGTGAATTTGTCTTTGGCCTCCGCCGTCAAGTGGAAATTCTCGCGAACCGGGTAATAGGAACCCACTTTGGCAAAAAGATCGCTAAGCTGCTCGCCTAGGCTCTTGCCGCGCACCGCAACCATCTCCGCCACCAGCAGGCCGGCGAGGATGCCGTCCTTCTCGGGAACGTGGCCGCGAATAGTCAAGCCAGCACTCTCTTCGCCGCCAATGGCAATCTTGTCTTGATTGATCAGCTCGCCAATGTACTTGAACCCCACCGGCGTTTCATAGAGTGGGACCTGGTGGTGCTCGGCCAGTGCGTTGATGAGGTTGGTTGTCGCGACACTTTTGGCGACGCCGTTGTGCCAGCCGCGTGATTCCACCAGATAGTCGAACAGCAGCGCGATGATGTAGTTGGGCTGGATGAATGTTCCGTCGCGATCGACAATACCGAAGCGGTCCGCATCGCCGTCCGATGCAATGCCAAGGTCCGCGCTGGTTTCCCGCATTTTCACTCTACAGTCGCCTAGCAACGCATCATCCGGCTCCGGCGCATGGCCGCCAAAAAGCACGTCGCGATAGTCGTGGACGTTGACAGCGGGGACACCATGCTCATCCAACAACTGCTGCGCGTATCCGCGACCTGCGCCCCAGAAAGGATCGACGACAACCCGCAGCCTGGCCTTCGCAATCGCCTTCAGGTCGATCAACTCGGTCAGCCGTATCAGATAGTCCGGCTTCACATCGATATTCTTGAATTTCTGCTGATCTTTCTGCTGATCCGTGCCTGCGCTCGGTATCACATTCCCTAACGCTGCGATCTCCGCCTCAATCTGCTTCGTCACTTCGGGCAATGCGGGTGCGCCGTCCGGGGTGGAGAACTTGATGCCGTTATATTCCGGCGGATTATGGGAAGCGGTAAAGTTGATTGCGCCGCTTGTCTTGCGCTGGCGGATTGCATAAGAAATCGCCGGGGTGGGCGCTGCATCGGGAATTACTTCTGGAAGAATATTGTGCGTGGCCAGGAGACGCGCCGCTTCTTCAACAAAGATTTCGCCCATAAAGCGAGGATCGCGGCCCACCAGGATGCGGTGCTCGCCTGGTTTCTTTGCGATGTAGCGGGCAATGCCGGTTACGGCGCGGCGGATGTTGGGTAGGGTAAATTCGTCGGCGACAACGGCGCGCCAGCCGGAGGTTCCGAAATGGATTTGGGTCGGCATTGTTCTCTCAATTTCCTGAAAGATCAGGATACCGAATATTGGATGCATCGAACTGCAATAAACCGCGATCCACACGATCGTGGATAATTCTTCTTATGACTGATGCGTGCATTGTTCTTACGAGCATCAATGATCTGGAGCATGCGAAGCGATTGGGCCGCAAACTGGTCGAATTGCGCCTCGCGGCGTGCGTGAATATGGTCGAGCGCGTCCATTCCGTTTATCGCTGGCAGGGTACAGTGGAGTTCGCCGACGAGGTCTTGATGATGATCAAAACCGCGGCGCAGACAATCCCCGCACTGAAGGAGAAGATTGCGGAGATGCATCCCTATCAGGTTCCGGAAATCCTCGTTTTACAGGTGGCGGACGGAAGCGACCCGTATCTGGCCTGGCTGCTTGCCGCCAGCCGGGCTGAGGGAAAGTAACCTTCAACCTGCGTCGTGTTGCCATTCTCGGTTCCCTTGGCCGGGTTGATACAATGTTTCATTCCAAAATGGAACAACTTTGCTATCATGGCTGCACTTTAGCCTTTCATTTTTCCGGTTTCAGGGGTCTGCAATGGAGATTTTGTACGTAATAGCCATCGTTGCCGTTTTCGTGCTGTGTCTAGCCCTGCTGTCGACAGCGCGTAAGATCTTGCGCTCTTCCCCTTTGTCCAGCGGACATCTCGCCCTTTCCCGCATTTATGACGTGGAGCGACCTGGAGAAGAATCGCAGGAAGAAGAACGTGTAGAGAGGTCAGTCTCAGGGCTCGACTTCAAACATGCCGGATCGAATCACGTTGTCATCGACCGCGTTGCCATAGCGGAAATTGCAGTGCCCGAAGCTATTCTGGCGAATACGATTGTTGCTGAACCACTCCTTGCCGTCGCCATGCCAAAACAATCCGAAATCAAGGATGTCTCCGCACGGCCACGCATGGACAAGACAGCCCGAAGCCGCAAGCCACCACGGCGTGTGTACAACTACGCGTTGGAGTGCCTGCTGATCGGCGTCTCAGCATGGGTGTTGGTCAAAACTCAGCGGAGTACGTTGCGGTATAGCTCACGTCCATCCTCTCGCGATCGCGTAGCTTGAAATTTTATTAGCCGCTGAAAGACACGCCTCGAGAACACGCCTTCGGCGGATTTCCTACCCCGGCGCGCATTCTCGTCTCCCGCTGCTTTACTCTAGGTTTGGGAGCAATCATGGCAACGAAGACTCACGAGGCGACAGGTATTCAGGCAGCAGCACGGGAAATCAGCATCGCACACAGTCCGGACTCGGACGATGCTTTCATGTTTTATGGGCTGGCTGCCGGAAAAGTAACTGTTCCGGGCTATCGCTTTACCCACACTTTGACGGACATCGAAACGCTGAACCAGAAGGCCATGCATGAGGCCTTTTACGATGTGACCGCGATCTCATTTCACGCCTATCCTTATGTGCAGGACAAGTACGCGCTGATGCCCTGCGGCGGCAGCGTCGGCGAAGGCTATGGCCCGATGATCGTCGCACGGCGGGCGTACTCGCTCGATGAAGTTCGCGGCGTGAAGATCGCCATCCCCGGCAAACTGACTACAGCCAATCTGGTGCTGCAGCTGGCGCTGCCTGGCGTAGCCACGGAAGTCGTTCCGTTCGATCAGATTATTCCGCAGGTAGTGGCCGGAAAATATGACGCAGGACTCATCATCCATGAAGGCCAGTTGACGTATGCGCGCGATGGCCTGAGTTGCGTGCTCGACATGGGAACCTGGTGGCGCGAACAGACTGGTCTGCCGCTGCCGCTGGGCGGCAATGCCATTCGCCGCGACCTGGGCACACCGGTCCATCGCATGATGAACCAGGCACTCCGCGACAGCGTGGGGTATGCGCTCAGACATCGCGAAGAGGCACTTGCCCACGCCATGCAGTATGCGCGCGATCTGGACACCCCCGACGCCAACAGGTTTGTCGGCATGTATGTGAATGAACGCACGCTCGACTATGGTGAGGACGGTAAGGAAGCGATTCGCCGCCTGCTGGCCATGGGGCACGAGCGGGGCGTCATTCCTCATCCCGTTCGCGTGGATTTCGTGGAGTAGCGGCCTCGACGCCGGTTATAGTCAGGCCCTCAAAGAAACAACGCTTTCTTCAATTACAAAAGTCTTACAGTTGCCGGCCGCCGCCGCTGCTAGCCTTGAATCAGCAGTCAAGTGCTGATTTCTTCCACTGAGGTATTTTGTGACCCCCACATCCTACGAAGCTATCGAGACGAACACCGCCGCAACTCCAGCGAATGAAACTTCGATAATGGAGACCACCGAGGCCTCTTTTGTCGGAACTCCCGTCGCTGTTCCCCTGTTCATGCCCCACGCAGAAGCGCCGGCCAAGTCTTCGCTTCCAGTGCTGGGACGGGCCACACAGGACCGCGGCATCACCTGGACGACCGCCATATTTTTAGCCATCTTTCACATCGGCGCCCTCGCTGCGCTGTTCTTCTTCAGCTGGAGCGCGCTGGCGGTCTTCGTCGTCACATATGTTCTGGCGATCAATGTCGGCATTGGAATGTGCTATCACCGGCTGCTGACGCATCGCGGCTACAAAGTTCCCAAATGGCTGGAATATTTCACCGCGATCTGCGCCACCACCGCGCTTGAAGGTGGCCCTATGTTCTGGGTGGCCACGCACCGTGTCCATCACCAGCACAGCGACCATACCGGCGATCCGCACACCCCTACCGAAGGCACCTGGTGGGCGCACGCTGGCTGGATTCTGAAAGGCAAGGCGCTGCACACAGAAACCGCCATGCTCGCCCGTTACGCTCCTGACCTTGCGAAAGATCGCTTCTATGTTCTGCTGAGCAAATATCACTGGATTCCTCTGACCGTGGAAGGTTTACTCCTGCTCGCCATTGGAGGCTGGAAATGGGTTTTATGGGGCGTATTTCTCCGCGTCACCGTCGGTCTGCACGCCACGTGGCTCGTCAATTCCGCGACCCACAAGTGGGGTTCGCGCCGCTTCAAAACCCGGGATGATTCTCGCAATAGCTGGTGGGTCGCGTTGCTGACAGGCGGCGAGGGATGGCACAACAACCACCATGCACACCCGGTCTCGGCGCGGCACGGGCTGACCTGGTATGAATTCGATCTCAATTATTACGGCATCTGGCTGCTGAAGAAACTCGGACTCGCCCGTCAGGTGAAGGTCGCGCAGTTCGATCCGGCCGATCCACGTCCCGCCGGCGTGCATTCCGCCTGAGTTGACAAAGGTCCCTCTCCTGCCCTGAGCCTGACGGCTATACTGCCGTCAGGCTTTTCATTTTTTTCGAAACGACTGAGCTTCCAATACGCCATGCAAATCACCCGTCGACGCGGAACGATCGCTTTCTTCATCACGCTGGGAGCCTGCCTGGTCGTGCTAGCGATTGCGCTGAATGTCCGCTGGGTGATGCTTAACTGGCATGAGATTGTCCCGCTGATTCTGGGTGTTATTTTTTTTGGAATTTTGATCGCCGGCGTGGTTCTGAACACCATTTTTCTAGTGCGTGAGATTCGCCGCAACGAGCGGCACGACAGCTTTCTGAACGCCGTCACGCATGAGTTGAAGACGCCGATCGCCTCCATCCGCTTATATCTGGAAACGCTACAACGCCGGGAACTGAGCGAGGAGAAGCGTCAGGAATTCTATGGCATCATGATCGATGACAACGAGCGCCTGCTGGCAACTGTGGAGCAGGTGCTGAAGGCAGGCGAAGTTGGCCAGCGTGGTCCGGACGACATCAGCATACGCGTCGATGTCAAGACCATGGTGGAAGAATGCGCGGCTACCGTGATCCTGCGCAACCATCTGTCGCCCGAAGCGCTGATAGTTTCAGACGAAACTGGCAACATGTCTACGATGGTGTTGGGTAATCCGGAGGACCTCCGCGCGGCGGTGATGAACGTCCTCGATAACGCGGTGAAGTATTCGCCGAAAGAGCCGCGGATCAATGTCCAGATTGGCGTGGAACACGACGCATGGGTTGTCATTCGCGTGTCGGATAACGGCATCGGAATTTCCAGCGTTCACCTGAAGCGGATTTTCAAGCGGTTCTATCGTGCGCCCAGCATGGCGGTCCTCCGCTCGAAGGGCACGGGCCTGGGACTGTTTCTGGTGCGCACCATCGCCCGTCAGCATGGCGGAGACGCCACTGCCAGCAGCGAAGGTGAAGGCCGCGGAGCCACCATTACGCTGCAGCTGCCTCGCATCCTGCATTTGTAGCGACTGGGCATCTGTAACAATCGGAAAACCTGCGATGAATGACACGTTGAATGTGCGTTTGAAAATGAAGCCGGGCGACAATACTGCCGAAAATCCGGCGAGCCGAATTTTGATTGTCGAAGATGAAGCACATCTGGCCCAGGGACTGCTATTCAATCTCCAGGCCGAAGGCCATGAGGCCGTCGTTGTCGGAGATGGAGAATCCGCGCTGGATTGGCTGCTTGAAAAACGCGAGCAATTTGACGCCGTCGTCCTCGATGTGATGCTGCCTGGAATCGACGGCTTTGCCGTGGCGCGCGCCTTGCGGGCAGCGCAAAACTACACGCCCGTTCTGATGCTGACCGCGCGTGGACGTCCGGAAGATGTGCTGGAGGGTTTTGCCGCTGGGACTGACGACTATCTGGCGAAGCCGTTTGAGCTGTCCATTTTGCTGGCGCGGCTAAAGGGGCTTCTCCGCCGCACGGAATGGCTTCGTCCGCAGCCGGCTGAACCGGCGGCGCCGGCGCCGGATGTGTATACGTTCTCCGGCAAAACGGTCGATTTTTCGCTATTGGAGCTGCGAGCCGCGGACAAGCACGTTCGGCTGACGCTTATGGAAGCCGAGTTGCTGCGACATCTCCTCCGCAATCCGGGACGCGCGGTTTCGCGCAGCGAGATTTTGGAGCAGGTCTGGCATTTGCATGAGGACACCGACACCCGAGCGATCGATAACTTCATCGTGCGCCTGCGCCGTTATCTCGAAGACGACCCGGCGCATCCTGTCCATTTACAGACGGTGCGAGGCGTGGGATACCGCTTCGTGCCGGATGCGGAAGCAAATAAGTAATCTAGGTGCCCATCCGTGCGCATTTTCCTGAAAGCCTGAACTATAAATGCGACTGAATTCGTCATTCTATGCCGAGCATTTCGGTATCATCGGTCGAACCGCGAGATCCTTTGCTTCACTCAAGATGACAACGTCGATCGTTGTACAGCGGTTTGAGGATGGCAGCCCGAATCGACTACCAGATGCGCACGCGTTCTGCGGGAGCAAGATAGAGCGTTTGTCCGGACTTCACATCAAATGCCTTGTACCACGCGTCGATGTTGCGGACTGTGTCTGCGCGGTACTCTGCCGGTGCGTGTGGGTCGGTCAGCACTTGTTGGCGCAAGGCTGCGGGCCGGTCTTTAGATCCCCAGCTTTGGCCAAACGCAATGAAAAACTGTTGATCGCCAGAGAATCCGTCTTTGATGGGAGCGGTCTTGTCTCCAAGAGAAGCATGATATCCATCGTGGGCAGCGGCAATTCCAGCTACATCGGCGATGTCTTCCGCCAGAGTCTGCTTACCGTTTACATTCACGTCAGGAAATGGCTTGTAGGTGTCATATTGAGCGGCGAGCTTCGCCGTGGCTGCATCAAAATGTGCCAGGTCGGAAGGCGTCCACCAGTTGCGCAGACGGCCCTTGGAATCGAAGGTGCTGCCTTCGGTGTCGAACGTGTGGCTGATTTCATGCCCGATGATCGCCCCCATGGAGCCATAATTTGACGCGGCAGGCGCTTTTGGATCGAAGAACGGCGGCTGTAGAATCGCTGCCGGAAAATTGAGCGCGTTCTGTAGCGGCAGATTTACGGCGTTCACCGTCTGCGGCTCCATGCACCATTCCTTGCGATCAACCTCTCCGCCCAGTCGAGCAAGCTGCTGGTGATAGCGAAACAGTCTGCCGCGCCAGACGTTGCCAAAAACATCGTCGGATTTAACTTCGTAGCCGGAGTAGTCCTTCCAGCTTTCCGGATAACCAACTCCGACGTACAGCGTTGTAAGTTTCGCCTCGGCTTCGGCTTTGGTCGCGGGAGCCATCCATGGAATCCCCTGAATCCGCAGCCTGAAAGCAGCGATGATATTCGCCACCATGGCTTGTGCCTCCGCTTTCGCCTGTGGCGGGAAGTAGTTTTGCGCGTAAATCTGTCCCACGGCGTCGCCCAGATATTCATTGACCAGCGCCACGCCACGCTGCCAACGTGGCCGCTGCTGCGGCACGCCATAAAGCGTCTTGCCAAAGAAAGCAAAACTCTCATTTGCGAGTGGTTTTGGCAAAGCGCCTGCATAGCTCTCGATCAAGTGGAAGGCCAGCCAATCTTTCCAGGTATCGAGCGGCGTCGAAGCCACCAGCGCAGATTCGCCAACAAACGCTGTCGGCTGCCACACATCGAAGCTCGCCTGCCGGCTCAGACCGGCCGCACGGAAATATTCCGCCCAGTCCAGCCCCGGAGCTTTGGCGGAAAATTCAGTCCGTTTCCAGATGTTGTTCGCCTTGTGGATGTCTTCATTGTCAGCAAGGCTGATGTGCTTCTCGGCAATGTCATGCTCCAGCGCGACAATGCGTTCGGCGCGGGCATCGGTATCCGTCAATCCGGCGAGCTTCAGCATGGCGGATACATGTGCCTGATATTCGCCGCGAATTTTTTTCATCGGCGTACTATCGCCAACGTAATACTGGCGATCCGGCATTGTCAGGCCACCCTCCAATAGATATGGGGTGTAGTGTTCGGAATCGTTAAAACCGGGCGCGACCCACAATCCAAATAAATTGGGCGTGTGGAAATTGGTATTGTTCAGCGGATCGACGTCCGCGCGGAGGCTCTCGCCCAGCGCATGGGCAAGCTCGTGCTTGTCATGAATGGTAGCGATGGCTGCCAGGTGCGGGCGCAACGGAGTCAGGCCTTGGGCCGCGATAGCCGCCTCATTCATATAGGAGTTATAAAGATCGGCGATCTTGCGCTGGTTCGACCCCGCGGCTGCGTTGGCCTTGGCAGCACCCTCAATCAAAGCGGCGGTGCGCTCGTTGCTCAAATCAGAAAGCCTGGTAAATACATCTACTGCGGCACGGTCAGGCGGAATCACTGTGCGCTTGAGCCAGCCGCCGTTCGCATAAAGGTAGAAGTTGTCTCCCGGAGCGATCGATCGATCCATGTTGGCCAGGATGATGCCGTGGGTCTCCGGCTCCGCCACTTTCTGCGCGTTCACCGCAGTAATTGAGAGCGTGATGCATACAGCCGTGCACACGACGGACAAATTCGTAAGCTTGGGAAAAAATCTCATGTAGAACGCTCCAAGGTTTGGCTGCGGATTTCGCCGCCTGCCGCAACCACCTGCGGGGACAACGAAACAGGGTAGCATGGCGCCTCTGGCGCTACACTGAGTATCAAAGCCCGGAGTAAAACTAAAGATCCGGCGAGACGATAAGGCAAACCTGTGCGCATCTTCACACGCTACATTCTCGGTGAAGTTCTCTCTCATACCCTGCTCGGAATTGTTCTGTTCACTTTCGTTCTGTTCATGCCCAACCTGGTGCAGATTCTGGAACTGGTTGTACAAGATGGAGCTTCGCTGTCGAGTGTGGTGAAGCTGATTGCCTTCACGCTACCCAACGCATTCACAGTGACAATCCCGATGGCGGTGCTGGTTGGAATCCTGCTGGGGTTGAGCCGCCTGGCGGCGGACAGCGAGGTCACGGCGATGCGTGCCTGCGGTTTCGGGGTCTTTCAATTTGTGCGCATCGTCGCCATCGTAGGTGTCGCCGCGTGGGGGTGGGGCCTTTTCAACTCGCTATATGTCGCGCCCAAAGCCACGACAGCAATGTTGCAGGTGGAAAATTCTCTGCGTGATTCGCAAGCGTCATTCCAGGTACAACCGCGTGTCTTCTACGAGGACTTTCGCAATTACGTCCTCTATGTTCAGGACGTTCGCAATGGACGTCATGCCTCCGAGTGGTCACACGTATTTCTGGCGGACCTAAGCAATCCTCGTTCGCCGAAAATTACAGTGGCCGAGCAGGCGACCGTGGTCGGCGCTGGGCACCATGACCTGCGCATGCGCCTGCGCAACGGCGAGCAGCATGAGATGCTGCCAGGCGATGCAGGCGCTTACAACATTTCTACATTTTCCCAGACGGATCTTCCCATCCAGATCAACAGCAGCGGTCAGGACGCTGTGCGTATCGGGCATAGCGATGTGCCCATTCTCGCTATGTCGAACCGAGAACTGTTCCGACGCTCCCGGTTGCCTGGTGGACGCTGGTACCAGATAGAGATGCAGAAGCGCTTTGCGTATCCCACCGCCTGCCTGGTGCTGATGCTGGTCGGTGTACCTCTGGGCCTGTCCTTCCGCCGAGGCGGCAAGAGCATGGGCTTCGTGCTCACAATCTTTCTTGTCTTCATCTACTATTTTTTGTCTTCGACTGGCATTGCGCTGGCCAAGCAGGAGAAGATTCCGGTCGTCCTGGGTGTATGGGGCGCGAACGCGCTGTTTGCCTTTGCCGGACTGCTGCTGCTGCGCCAGATGACACGAGGCGCCGTGCGCTTCCCTGCTTTGCGGCTCCCGGAAGAACTGCGCAAGCGGCTTGGCCGTGAAGCGGATCCCACGATGGAACCGGTGTTTGCTTCCCTGCCACGACGCAAGCTGTGGGAAGGCTTTCCGCTGATTCTCGACGACTATGTATTACGGTCGTTTTTTGGCAGCTTCTTATTGATAGAGGCCAGCTTCGTTTTGCTGTCTCTGATCTTCTCCCTGTTCGAACTGCTGGGCGACATCGTGCACAACCACGCCTCACTGCCGCTGGTTGGAGACTATCTGTTGAACCTGACGCCCAGCATGATTTACAACATCACTCCGCTCAGCGTGCTGATTGCGGTCCTGGTGACCATCAGCGTCCTGAACCGCTCCAGCGAACTGACGGCGATGAAAGCCACAGGCATCAGCCTATATCGCGTCATTCTGCCTGTCCTTCTGATCGCGTGTGCGCTGGCGGTGTTGATGTTCTCCTTCGACCAGTTCTATCTTCCGACGGCCAATCGAAAGCAGGAATCGCTGCGCAGTGAAATCAAAGGGAAACCGCCGCGCACTTTTCTGCGGCCAGACCGGGAATGGGTGTTTGGAGAAAACAAGCCAGGCGAGCCAGCGCGGATTTTCTACTACGAGTTTTTCGATTCCGCAAACAATCGCTTCGCGAATTTGACCGTGCTCGAATTTCAGCCCAACAGCTTCGTCCCAGCCCGGCGCATCTTTGCATCGGACGTTTCCTGGGACCCGCAGCAGCGTGAGTGGATCTTCAATAAAGGCTGGGAGCGCACATTCCAGGGCGGCACGATCGCCTCCTACAAGGCGTTCACCACGCAAATTTTTCCGGAGATCGCCGAACCTCCTGGGTATTTCAAGAAAGAAGATCTGCAATCCTCGGAGATGACATTTTCAGAACTGGCCCACTATGTCCATGACCTGAGCCAGAGCGGTTTTGACACCATTCCGCTGCGGGTGCAGTTGAACAAGAAGGTTGCGTATCCACTCGTCACGCTTGTCATGGCGATTCTGGCCGTTCCATTCGCGCTTTCAATGGGACGTCGAGGTTCGCTTACCGGGGTCGCTATCGCGATCGGCGTGGCGATCGCCTACTGGGTGGCGGCGGGATTATTTGAGGCGATGGGCAACGTGAACACTCTTCCGGCTGCCCTCGCAGCGTGGTCGCCGGACCTGCTCTTCGGCCTGGTTGGAGGATACCTGCTGTTGCGTACGTCAACATAGAGCATTCTTCGGCGTGGCAAAATTTCTGGGTTGTCTTAGTTAAAATGTATCTAAGAGGCTTCGTTCGACTATGCTCGAAAACCTGCGGCCCCTGTTTCCTTACATGCGGCGTTATCGCCGCGGATTTATTGCGGGGGGCTTCTTCGCAATTTGCAGCAATGCCATCTGGGTCCTGTTCCCGGAGGTGATACGGCGCGCGATTGACGATATGACCCGGCACCTGAGCTATAGCGGCATACTTTTCTATGCCGGGCTGCTGCTAGCGGTCGCATTTTCAAAGGGCATTTTTCTTTTTCTTACGCGGTGGGTCCTGATCGGTATTTCGCGTGACATTGAGTACGACATGCGCAACGATCTGTTCCGCGTCCTTGAACGACAATCTCCGTCATATTTCCAGGAACATCGTACCGGTGACATCATGGCCCGTGCGACTAACGATCTGAATGCAGTCCGCATGTTGCTGGGGCCGGCGATCATGTATAGCGCCAACACTCTGCTGTTCACAGTTGGTGCATTGGTTTTCATGGTTCGCATCAGCCCATGGCTTACGCTGCTGGCGTTTGTACCGCTACCCGCGGCCAGTATCCTGGTGCAATACTTCGGGCGCAGGATACATGACCGTTTCGAGCGCATTCAATCCATGTATTCGGAGATTTCCGCGCAAGTTCAGGAGAATGTTTCCGGTGCGCGCCTGGTGCGCGCTTTCGCCCAGGAAGAGGCGGAAATCCGGCACTTCGAACTGGCCAATACAGAATATATTCGCCGTGCGCTGCGCCTGGTCCGTTTGATGGGGATGTTGTGGCCGACGCTTGAGTTCATGCTTGGAATCTCGCTCGTTGTCGTGTTGCTGGTCGGCGGACATGAGGTTATCTCACACAGAATTTCCGTGGGCGCGTTTGTCGCCTTCACAACCTACATGATGATGCTGACCTGGCCGGTGATCGCGCTCGGGTGGGTGGTCAATCTGGTACAGCGCGGCACCGCTTCCGTGCAGCGGATCCATGAAATTCTCATTGCCGAGCCATCGATTTCCGATGCCACTTTGCCTGTGGGACTGCCTGCAGTCCAGGAAATCCGCGGCGAGATTGAGTTTCATAACCTGACCTTCACCTATGACCACAGCGCCGCGCCAGTGCTGCACAACATCAACCTGCGAATTCCGGCGGGTAGCAGTCTCGCGATTGTCGGACCCACCGGATCAGGCAAGACCACGCTGGTAAGTCTGATCCCGCGCCTCTTTGAAGCGGAACGCGGAATGCTCCTGCTGGATGGCGCCTCCATTATGAATTATCCTCTGGCAACGTTGCGTCATGCGGTTGGGTTTGTGCCGCAGGAGACATTTCTTTTCAGCGATTCGATACGCGAGAACGTGGCCTTTGGAGCGCCGAATGCATCCGAGGAGGCGATCCTCGAAGCTGCACGCGCCGCGCACATTCGCGATGAAATCCTTGAATTTCCTAAGGGATTCGACACGCTGGTGGGCGAGCGTGGCATTACATTGTCAGGCGGTCAGAAACAGCGCACTGCCATCGCCCGCGCCATCGTGCGCGATCCACGCATCCTGATCCTGGACGACGCATTGTCGAGTGTCGATACGTATACGGAAGAGCGCATCCTGCACGAACTGGCGGAAGTGATGCGCGGCCGGACGACGATCTTTATTTCGCACCGCGTTTCGACCGTACGCCATGCGGACCAGATTGCTGTGCTGGTCAATGGGAGAATCGTCGAGCTCGGCACGCACGATGAGCTGGTCGCGCGCAACGGCTACTATACTCAGCTACACGAGAAGCAGATGCTGGAAGAAGAGCTCGCCGTGGTAGGTTAGATCAGTTTTCCTGTTGCTATAGACTGCTGGCAATCGTTCCGTGCATCCGTTCTTTAAGGAACGGATGCGTGAGCTTTCGTTCCGCTGGTTTACACCTGCAGGAAAGCTGATCTAGCGCAGTAGCAAAACTTCAGCTGACTCCCATCACCTTGACGATGACACGCTTGCGCCGTTGACCATCGAACTCCGCGTAAAACACGCGTTGCCATGTGCCTAGATCGAGCTTGCCCGCGGTAATCGGCAACGTAGTTTCATGGTGCAGCAGGAGTGATTTCAGATGAGCGTCCCCGTTATCTTCCCCGGTCTGGTGATGCTTGTACTCTGACCGCGCAGGCGCAAGCTTCTCCAGCCATTCCATGATGTCTTCGATCAGACCGTCTTCCAGGTCATTCACGTAAACGGCGGCGGTGATATGCATAGGCGAAACGAAGCAGAGGCCGTCCTGGATGCCGCTACGCCGGACAATTTCTTCCACCTGTGGTGTGATATGTACGATCTCGCGCCGCTGTTTCGTCTGCATCTGCAGGTATTCCGTATGTACCTTCATAAGACATTAGGATACTGAATCAGGGGTCGAGTGCTGCCAGCGGATTGAAATCAATATGACCAATCGCCACAATAAAACTTCGCGCAATCTCGGGAAAGCCCCGGAGCCTGACGAGCGCCTTCGCATCATGTACGCCGCGCTGCTCTCCGCCTACGGCGCCCGCCAGTGGTGGCCGGCGGAGACGCCGTTTGAAGTGATTCTGGGAGCGTATCTGACGCAGGCCACGGCCTGGCGTAGTGTTGAGCGCTCCATCGCAAATCTGCGCGCCGCCGGCCTGTTAACTGTCGAAGGCATTCGAACGATTTCGGAAAAAGCGTTGCGCGAAATTATCCGGCCTTCTGGATTTGTGCTGCGCAAAGCTGCCTCCATCAAAACATTCGTCCGCTTTCTGGATGAACATTACGACGGGTCGCTGCAACAAATGGCCGCGCAGCCAACCGTGACTCTCCGCCCACAGTTGCTGGCGCTGCCTGGAGTCGGCCCGGAAACCGCCGACGTCATTCTGCTCTACGCGCTGGACCATCCTGTGTTTGTGGTCGATGAATATCTGCGTAGGGTTGTGACCCGTCACGAACTCGTTCCGGCGAATGCTCGCTACACGGAACTTCAGTTGCTCGGCGACAGAACTGTTGCGAGCGCTACAGTCGAGGAAACAGTGCGCCACGCCAATGAACTTCACGCATTGATCGTCGAGGTCGGCAAGCGGCATTGTGGCACCGTGCCACGCTGCGATGGCTGTCCGCTTCAGCCTTTTCTTCCCTGAGCAGAAAAGGAAAACGGGTATACTTCGGACATCCGCATGTATGTGCTGGCTGCAACCACGAAAGGATATTCAGTGAAAATTCCCAAGGTGCTCTGCACGATTACCGCTTTCGGTCTGCTGGCCGGCGGTCTGGCTGTCGCCCAAACATCCACGCTGAAGGGTACGGTAAGTGATGAAATGTGCGGCGCGAAGCACATGATGGAGGGCGGCGCGGCCAAATGTACTCGCCAGTGCGTCAAAACGGGTTCGGCATACGCGCTGGTTGTGGGCGACAAGGTCTACACGTTGAAAGGTCATTCCCCGGAGTTGTACAACCTTGCCGGCCAAAACGTAGTCGTCACAGGCACGGTATCGGGGACTACTGTCGACGTTGCCTCGGTTGCTGCGGTCAAATAATTCTGGATCGTTCATCCGGCAATGAAGCCGATGCAGCATTGTTCTGTAGCCCTGACTGGATAAATGCCCCTCACTCTCTACGTCGCCACCACGAATGCTGGGAAGCTGCGCGATTTTGATGAAGTTGCGCGAACCTGCACGGGCGACATTCACTTTCTTCCGCTGCCAGGATTGAACGAAATTCCTCCCCCGGCGGAGGATGCCTCCACATTTGAAGAGAATGCACGATTGAAGGCGATCGAATACAGCGGTCACGCACCTGGCTGCATCGTGCTGGCGGACGATTCCGGCCTGGAGGTGGACGCGCTGCACGGTGCGCCAGGTGTGCGCTCCGCGCGTTATGCCTTCGATGCCGGATTTTATCCGGATCTGCTCCGCAGTCTTCCGGCTGACGAATGCAACAATCTTCTCCTGATCGAAAATTTACAGAGCATTCCGTCAGCCTTGCGCACGGCGCGCTATCGCTGCGTTCTAGCGGCTGCGCGCGACGGTGAGTGCGTAACTGTCGCGCACGGCACAGTGGAAGGAATGATTCTGGAGTTTCCGCGAGGCAAAGGAGGATTCGGCTACGACCCGTTTTTTTATCTTCCGGCGATAGACCGAACGATGGCGGAAATTGATCTCGGGAAAAAGCTTCAACTCAGCCATCGCGGCAATGCACTGCGAGCATTGCTGGCGACGCTCCCGTCTTTTTAGCACGGAGCATTACGGATCAATCCGTTGACGTGGGATCGACCTTCAGCATTGAACCCGTGCTCCACTCCGTGACCGGCAGGATGGTCTGCCGCACGTCGCCGCGCTGTTTCCAGCTGGCCCGCAAGTAGTCACGGTTCATGGTCGCGATCACTTCCAGCGGTATCTCCTTGGGGCAGGCGGCGGTGCATTCGCCAATGCTGGTGCAATTGCCGAAGTTCTCCGCGTTCATCTGCGCGACCATGTGCAGGGCACGCCGGTCGCGTTCCGGCTTACCCTGGGGGAGAATGCCGAGATGCGCGATTTTGGCCCCGGTAAACAGCGCCGCGGACGCATTGGGGCAGGCAGCGATACAGGCGCCGCAGCCGATGCAGGCGGCCGCATCCATCGCCTGGTCCGATGCTTCTTTACCGACCAGGATCGCATTGCCATCCGGCGCCTGCCCAGTCGAGACGGAGATATAGCCGCCCGATTCGATGATGCGGTCCATGGAGCGACGATCGACAATCAGGTCTTTGATGGGAGAAAACGCGGCTGCGCGCCACGGTTCAATGACCAGTTGCTGGCCGTCTTTGAAATGCCGCATGGTTAACTGGCAAACAGTGGTAGCGCGCTCCGGACCGTGCGCCACTCCATTGATCATAAAGCCGCACGAACCGCAGATGCCTTCACGACAGTCGTGCTCGAAGGCCACAGGCTCTTCGCCGCGCTCGAGCAGCATCTCGTTCAGCACATCGAGACATTCGAGAATCGACATCTCCGGGTCCACATTGTCCACGGCATAGCTGACGAATGCGCCCTTGTCTTTGCCGGTCTTCTGGCGCCAGATTTTCAGCGTCAATTTCATTACTTATAGCTCCTCTGGCTGGGATGCACGTAGTGGAATTCCAGCGGCTCCTTTGTGAGTTGCGGAGGATTTCCCGGGCCGCTGTATCCCCAGGCAGCGACATAGGAATAGTGCTCATCGTCGCGCTGGGCCTCGCCCTCCGCCGTCTGGTACTCCTCGCGGAAGTGGCCGCCGCAGGACTCGTTCCGCTCTCGAGCGTCAATGCACATCAACTCAGCCAATTCGAAAAAGTCGGCGACACGTCCAGCTTTTTCGAGGCTCTGATTCAAGTCATCTCCGCTTCCGGGAACAGTGACGTTCTCCCAGAATTCGCCGCGCAAAGCGCGAATCTTTCCAATCGCGGTCTCGAGCCCCTCAGCCGTGCGCGCCATGCCGCAGTAGTCCCACACGATTTTTCCCAATTCGCGATGGAAGGAATCAACGGTACGCTTACCTTTGATCGAGAGCAGTCTGTCGATCGTTTGCTGTACAGAAGCAACGACGCTCCGCACTTCGTCATGCGATTCATCGATTTTCGCGAATTTGTGTTGTGCCAGATAATTGCCGACGGTGTAAGGAATCACGAAGTAGCCATCGGAAAGTCCCTGCATCAATGCGCTAGCACCGAGGCGGTTCGCGCCATGGTCGGAGAAGTTCGCTTCCCCCAGCACGAACAGACCGGGAATAGTGCTCTGCAACTGATAGTCCACCCACAGGCCACCCATCGTGTAGTGGATCGCGGGATAGATGCGCATCGGCACCTGATAAGGGTTTTCGTCCGTGATGCGCTGATACATTTCGAATAGATTTCCGTAGCGCTCTCGAATCGTGTTCTCGCCTAAACGGGCGATGGCGTGAGAAAAATCCAGGTAAACGCCAAGGCCTCCTGGCCCGACGCCGCGTCCTTCGTCGCAGACCTGCTTGGCATTCCGCGAGGCGACGTCTCTGGGCACAAGGTTACCGAAGCTCGGATAGCGCCGTTCGAGATAATAATCGCGCTCCTCTTCTGGAATTTCATTCGGCGGACGCTTGTCGCCTTTCACCTTCGGGACCCAGATGCGCCCGTCGTTACGCAGCGACTCGCTCATCAGCGTGAGCTTCGACTGGTACTCGCCCGAAACAGGAATGCATGTGGGGTGAATCTGCGTGAAACAGGGATTGGCGAAGAGTGCTCCACGCTTATGCGCCCGCCAACTGGCGGTGACGTTGGAGCCCTTGGCATTCGTTGACAGATAATAAACATTCCCATATCCACCGCTGGCAAGGATCACCGCGTCGGCGATATACACGCTCAATTTTCCCGTAACCAGGTGGCGTGCCACGATGCCCCGCGCCTGCCCATCGATGACGATGAGATCGAGCATCTCGGTGCGAGGGATCATGGTGACGGTTCTGGCGTGAACCTGGCGCTCGAGCGCCTGATAAGCGCCCAGAAGAAGCTGCTGGCCCGTCTGCCCGCGAGCGTAAAAGGTGCGCGAGACCTGAGCGCCGCCGAAGGAACGGTTGGCCAACGTGCCGCCGTACTCGCGCGCAAACGGTACGCCCTGCGCCACGCACTGATCGATGATGTCCAGGCTGATCTGCGCCAGCCGGTACACATTGCCTTCGCGGGCGCGGAAATCGCCGCCTTTGACCGTGTCATAAAAGAGGCGGTAAATACTGTCGCCATCATTGGGGTAATTCTTGGCCGCGTTGATGCCGCCCTGTGCGGCGATCGAGTGCGCGCGGCGCGGCGAATCCTGAAAGCAGAAGCATTTCACTTTGTAGCCCAGTTCGCCCAGCGACGCCGCCGCAGATGCTCCCGCGAGACCGGAACCTATCACGATAAGGGAATGCTTGCGCTTGTTGGCGGGATTGACCAGCTTCATATCGAAGCGGGCCTTGTCCCACGCCTGTTCGATTGGGCCTAACGGAATTTTCGCGTCGAGTGTCATTATTTTACGAACCCCAGCAAAATGCTAATCGGGATGGAAATATATCCCAGAACAATGACCGTGGCGACCACCAGGGCCGCTCTCTTCAGAGTCGACGTGTGCTCCGGATGGGCGAGACCGACCGATTGAAACATGCTCCAAAGTCCATGCCGCAGGTGGAGGCCCAGCAGGATAATCGCGAAAATGTACCAGGCCGAAACCCACCATACCTGAAAGCCCGTCACCAGGTTGTGGTAAACATCGCCCGCGATGAACGTCGCTTCCGGATGAATGTATCCAGCGGTGAACTGCAGCAGGTGAAAAATGATGAAGGCCAGTACGATGGGGCCGCTCCAGTACATGGTGCGGGAAGCGTAGGAAGAATTGATGGCCTCTTTCCGCGAGTAGCCGATCGGGCGCGCACTCTTATTGCGTAACGCAAGTTGCACGGTCGCTGTGATGTGCAGCACCACCGACACAATCAGCACGCTGCGCACAATCCAGAGCACTCCGATGTCGAAGCGCAGAAATTTGCCGTAGGCGTTAATGTTTTCGGGGCCGGCAAAGACCAGGAGATTGCCCAGCAGATGACCGATGATGAAGAGGAACATGATGGCGCCTGTGACCGCCATAACAGCCTTTTTACCGTTCGTGGACTGCCAGAAACTTACCGTCCTGTTCGGACGCGGGCGAACCCCAGGTGCGCTTATCGTTGCGCTCATCGATTTTCCCAGCCTTATCGAGGTGAATCGTCAATATCTTGAAACTCTTATCCAGCAGGCCACGTTCAGGGATGCTCCCGCGCCCTTGAGTCGACCCGCACATGCGGCATCGCCGCTCAATCGAAGAGGCCGCAGACGCTAAAGCAGACCGCACGCAATCGCTGTACGGTTGTTGGAACTGTGGCGGAGTCAACACTTATTATTGGTTCGCAAGCGGGAGTGAGTCAAGGAACCGGCGAAATGGGCTTGTACGACTTCAATTGGAAAGCTGGAGATGCCGGTCCAGGGGGACTAGCCGGTTTCGAAGACCGGGAAAATCGGTAACCGTCAGTCCGTGGGTGGACTGCGGACTGCATTGGACTCTCAAACCGGCTTCGTTAAAGCGGCTTGAGAGTCCAATGCCAGCAGAAGACTTCTACGCAGGGCCGATGTTTTTGAATTCATCGTTTCCCTTTTCATCCTCGTGCTCCCGTTCTCCGGCCCGTTTCGCGCCCTTCATTGCATCGCGCTCGACGCGACGATGAACCATCTCCGCCTCATGCTCGCTGTTCACCGTATCGTTCTGTTTCGCCGGAATGCCTTTGTTTAGATCGCCAAGGTCCGTCATTCGCTTTCACCTCTCGGATAGTGAGACTACCGTGCTGTGCGCACGGTTGTCTAGTGATGTTCCAATTCGACAGCAAGCTGTCGAGAAATAGAAAATGCCCGGTCAGCGCCGGGCATTTCCATTTCGAGCGATGCTGGCCTATTCACATTGCGTAAAGGCCAGGGTTGCGGCCGTGGTGCTCTCATCTGGATTCAGCACGATGGATCTTCCCTGCGGGGTTGCAGTTACGCTGACACTGTTCAACACGCAATCCGCGATGCCGCCGGAACCGGGAATCTGCGCGAATGCCTCCGCAGTATAGTTGGGCGCGGCGTCCTTCTGCTGGGTGAACTGGGACGTTTGCTCGGAACAGGCCACCACATTGGGGTTTGTCGATGGAAGTTGTAGAGAAAACGCAGCGCAATCTGCGCCCTGTGGGCAACTGGATCCATTCGCGGTCAACATCGCCGCGTTGTCAGGGTTATAAGAAGGCAACAGCGGCACAGTAATCGTCGTGCCGTTGTTGGCAAGCTGCTGCAGAGCGGTGGTCTGTACGGCGACAGGAATACCTGCGGCCGGACGCCCGCCGTTCTCTGTTGTCACCAATCCCTGCAGGGTTCCTTCCGCGGAAGCCGGCACCAGCGAAACTTTCCCGGCCATCTGGCCATCCTGGATCCCCGTCTCTACGCCCGCCGAGTAGGAGACATTCGCTCCATCGACACCGACGGCCACCAGGTCATACGTTCCCTCAGGAACAGGGCATAACACAAAGGAGCCGTCATTACTGGCAGAGGTGCTCATTAGGATGCGGTCGATCCCCGTCTTTGCTTCTTTTTGTTCGAGCGCCACCACGACATGTCCTCCCTGCAGGGGCTGTCCGGTCGCCGAACTGACGACCGCTCCACTGATCGTGCCTCCAGACGACGGGATCAAGCCAACGTGGATGATCGGATTAAATTCGTAACCGCCATCGGAAGTGAGCAAAATGGACGAGCATGTATCGAAGTCAACGTCGATCGACGGCTGGTCGGCTGCATTCAACGGGATACTGCCGTTTGCAATTGACGTAGCTGGAATGACGATCCCGTTGGCCGTTGCCGCTGCAAGCTGCAAATCATGCAGACTGTTATCTGTGCGCACGAGGCAATTCGAATACGAGGCGCCGCACGCATTGTTCGCCACTGTGGACGCTGCTGAATCCGGAGCCAGGAAGATGCGGACCTGCTGGTAGTTGCCCACTGCAATCTGCTGAGCAACGCTCAAGGAGCCGAGAAAGCATTTACTATTCGCCTGGCCCAACAGATCGATCTGTTGCGGCGCTGACGCAAGCCCGGGTGTCAGATCGACAAAGCTCGGATCCCCTGCGGGCGCATCCGGATTTGGGCTGGCCTTAACATCTGCGATGGTGATGTAGACATGGGCAAGCGGGCCATTAGGCGCTTTACAGGCAGCAGGGTCGCTGATCATGACGGAGACCGACGCTTGCGTAGCAGGCCCCGAATTGACCATCACCGGCGTAGTCACTGGCGTAGTCACCGGCGTAGTCACTGGCGTAGTCACTGGCGTGGTAACCGGCGGAGTAACTGGGGTGACAACAGGCGTAGCCGGGTCAGTTACCGGGGTAGCGAGGGGTGTGTTTTTGGCGCCTGCATTGAAGGGAACCCCTCCACTGCATCCGAAAGAAAAAAGACAAAACATCAGTAATACCGCGCATGCGGGGGGCAGCGAGGGGCGCATTGAATCTCCAATTTGTGTAAAACTTACAGGCGAAAGTGATTGTGCCGGTACAACTGCACGCGCGATGCCAAAATCTTCGAGTCAGTTGCCGTTTGCGAAAAAGAAATTGGGGTGTTTCGTAAACTACTCTCAATGCACCAATGCTGATGGGAAAGAGTATTACTTTGCTGTTACCTGATCTGATACTCGTTCCGTTTTGGAAAGGTCCTGGACCCGCAAAACATGCTTAATCCGGTAGTTTTTACATGGCAAGCCGGGAAGGCTCACCACTGCTCTCAGTCGATCTGGCCTTGATTTCCTGAGCTTTGCTTCAGTCTCTACGCGGTGAATTACTATTCCCTCCAGATGCTCCCGTAGAAACTGACGGACGCGAGCGTACGGGCTTCGATGCCGGATGCGACCCGTTACAATACAAAGTAATGTTCCGCTCTACCTATCACCTCGCGTTCATTGTTTCGCTCCTCCTGTTCAGCTTCGCCGTACATGCGCAGCAAGACGCTCCTTCGCAGACAAATCGACCCTCCGGTTCAGGCGCTGCGCAGGGCCAGCAACAGCCGGCGGCCTCGTCAGCAACTCCACCCGATCAAGCCGCGCCCGTTGATCCGGGACGATCTGAGGCTCTGCCCGACGATCCGGGAACTACGGCGCACGTGGAGGCGCCACTCGAACCCGAAGGTCCGACGGCCGTGCTGGACACTTCAATGGGCAGGATCACCTGTGGTCTTTATTCCAAGGAGGCGCCGCTGACCGTGGAAAATTTCGTGGGACTTGCAACCGGCAGCAAGGAATGGACGGATCCCGCCACTCACAAAAAAGTCCAAGGAAAGCCCCTCTATGACGGAACGACATTTCATCGTGTCATTCCCGGCTTTATGGTTCAGGGCGGCGATCCGCTGGGTACTGGCACCGGTGATCCGGGCTATTACGTCAACGACGAGACTGCTCCAAATCTGAACTTCGATGTCGCCGGACGGCTTGCGATGGCCAATGCCGGACCGAACACCAACGGTTCGCAGTTCTTCGTCACAGTGACCCCGCAGCCTTCGCTCGACCAGCACTACTCGATCTTCGGCCAGTGCGATCCGGCGAGCGTTCTGGTCGCGGAATCGATCACGCAGGTGCAGCGGAACAGCCGCGATAAGCCGATCGAGCCGGTCTACCTCAATAAAGTCACTATCGTGCAACCTGGGCAGCCGCTGCCTGCTCCGCCACCCGCCGCTCCGCAAGCCGGTGCGGCAGGAACAACAAATCCTTAACGGAACAGCAAAATTCTTCATCAATTTTTATATCTATCGAGGGAGTCCTGAAATTTATGAGCCACGCACCCGGAACCTACGCAGTTTTTCATACATCGGAAGGCAAGATTGTTTGCCGTCTCCACGAAAAAGATGCGCCCAAAACAGTTGCCAATTTTGTCGAGCTCGCCGAAGGTAAGCGTGAGTGGACCCACCCAATGAACAACAAGAAATCCAAGGACAGGCTCTATGACGGCACCATTCTCCATCGCGTGATTCCAAAGTTCATGATCCAGGGCGGCGACCCGGCCGGGACGGGATTTGGCGGTCCCGGCTACAAGTTTGAGGATGAGACCAAGGGCTCGCCGCATAGCTTCGATAAAGCCGGCAAACTGGCCATGGCGAACTCCGGCCCGAACACCAACGGATCACAGTTTTTTATCTCCGTCGCGCCCACGCCATGGCTCACCGGCAACCACACAATTTTTGGAGAAGTGGTTGAAGGGCAGGACATCGTCGAAAAGATTTCCGAATTAGATCGTGACCGTACGGACAAACCGCGCAAGCCTGTGGTGATCGAGACAGTCGAGATCGAAAAGGTCGCGTAGCCGTCGCCCTGATTGTTCATTTGTTAAATTCTCAATCGAGAGAACCCCTGTACCGGAATCTTTTCTATGCCGCGCTGAATCCAACCAATACCGGAGTAAGACTGAAAAGGTACGGGGGTTCTTATGAGTCAAGACAATCGGGTAGCGCTCATCACGGGCGCTAACAAAGGTATCGGCCTCGAAACTGCACGGCAGCTTGGCAAACTGGGCATCACGGTCATTGTGGGTGCCCGCGATGTTGGCAAAGGCGAAGCTGCCGCTGCCAAACTCCGTGGCGAGGGCATCGACGCCCGCGCGCTGAAGCTGGACGTGACTAATAACAAAGATCGCGATGCAGCCGTGAAATTTGTCGAGGAGAATTTCGGCAAGCTCGACATTCTGGTCAACAACGCAGGTATCGCGACCGAGGGGTGGGGCGAGAACGAAACAAGCTCGACGAAGCCCGAGGTATTACAGCAGACTTTTGAGACGAACCTGTTTGCTCCGGTGGCATTGACGCAGGAATTGCTGCCGCTGCTGCGCAAAAGTCAGGCAGCGCGCATCGTCAACCTGTCGAGCATCATGGGTTCACTGACCCTGCACAGCAGTCCGAAATCACCCATCTACAACAACAAGCCTTTTGCCTACGACGCATCGAAGGCTGCGCTGAATTCCTTCACCATCCATCTTGCCCATGAACTGCGCGATACCGGCATTAAGGTCAACTCTGCCCATCCTGGATGGGTAAAGACCGATCTGGGCACCGATGCCGCTCCCATGGACGTTGTGGAGGGGGCGAAGACTTCTGTGGCGTTGGCGACTTTGCCAGAGGATGGGCCGACCGGCGCGTATATCCATTTGGGTAAGACGCTGCCCTGGTAAATGTCGGTTGAAGACGGAAAAGCCTGCTGAGATCATCGGCCTTTTATGCGAAACGACGAAAGATTGGCCCGTCACGTGCGCATTTGTAGGGCCATTGGCCTCTCACGTGCTTTTGTGTTCCACGTGGAACATTTGGAATTTAACACCATGACCAAAAATGTTCTATACGCCGATCACAGCGCAAAGCTCCTTCACCGAATCCGCGCTCTTCTGAAGTCCCGCCTGTTCTTCTGGAGTCAGCTTGATCTGGATGATCTCTTCCAGGCCACGAGCACCCAGCTTGCAGGGCACGCCGACGAAGAGCCCATGAATCCCGTACTCGCCTTCCAGATATGCAGCGCAGGGTAGAATCTTTTTCTTATCCTTCAAGATGGCCTCCACCATCTCGACCGCAGCAGAGGAAGGCGCATAGAAAGCGCTGCCGGTCTTCAGATGTTTTACGATTTCCGCGCCGCCATCGCGCGTGCGCTGAACGAGCCGATCGATGGTAGCCTTGTCCATCAGTTCTGTGATCGGTATCCCGGCGACAGTGGAATAACGCGGAAGCGGCACCATCGTATCGCCGTGCCCGCCCAGAACAAACGCAGTGACGTTCTCGACACTGACCTTCAACTCATCCGCGATGAAGGTGCGGAAGCGGGCTGAATCGAGCACGCCTGCCATGCCAATCACGCGCTCCCGATTGAACTTCGATAACTTGTAGGCCGCCTGCGCCATGGCGTCGAGCGGATTCGAAACAATAATCAAAAAGCAGTCGGGCGAAGCGGCCACCACTTTGCTCACGACATCCGACATGATCTTGTAGTTGGTGTGCAGCAGGTCATCGCGGCTCATGCCGGGCTTGCGCGGAATCCCAGCCGTGATAACGACAATATCCGAGTTTGCGGTAGCCGCATAATCATTGGATCCGATGGCATGCACGTCGAGCTTTTCAATCGGCATGGCCGACATCAGATCGAGCGCCTTACCCTGCGGTACACCCTCCACCACATCGACCAGTACAATGTCGGCCAGCTCTTTGGCCGCGATCCAATGTGCGGTGGTGGCTCCCACATTGCCCGCGCCTACAATCGATACTTTTCTGCGCATAATTCTCCTTTACAAATTTCGTACAGCATCAAGCGCCGGGTGCCCCAGGTTCGCGAAGCTAACCTGGGTTTGTTGAGAGGGCATCCATGTTTTCAATCATGCGAGTGGCGAATTCACTCGTGCCAACTTTCGTAGCACCCTGCATCTGCCGCTCAAAATCATAGGTGACAAATTTCTGCTGGATCGTCTGCTCCATCGATTTTTCAATCAGCCGGGCGGCCTCACTCCAACCGATCAAGTTAAAGAGCATGACGCCGGACAACATAACTGAGCCAGGGTTAATGACGTCCTTGTCCGCATACTTCGGCGCCGTACCGTGTGTCGCTTCAAATACTGCGTAACCGTCGCCGACATTCGCGCCGGGTGCAATACCCAGACCGCCGACCTGCGCGGCACAAGCATCGGAAATGTAGTCGCCGTTCAGGTTCGACGTAGCCAGCACGCTGTATTCATCGGGGCGAACGATTACCTGCTGAAAAATCGAATCCGCGATGCGGTCGTTGATGAGCAGCTTCTGCTTCCACTTGCTTTTTCCGTGAGTGGCGCCGATGCTCTCAACCACATGCTTCACCTCCGCGTAGATTTCATCGCGAAATTTCTGCGGCGCGTGCTCCAGCCCTGGCTCGATCAACGCAGCATTTTGCTCAACAGATATGCCGGAATTTGTCTCAATGTTGCCGAGAATCCAGCTCTCTCGTTCGGTAACGATCGCATCGCGAAATTCATCGACTGCGACTTCATATCCCCATTCACGAAACGCGCCTTCTGTGAACTTCTGGATATTGCCTTTATGCATCAGCGTGACGGATTTGCGCTTGTTTTTGAGCGCGAACTCAATCGCAACGCGCACCAGCCGCTTGGTGCCTGTAATCGAGATCGGCTTGATTCCAATGCCCGAGTCTTCACGAATCTTTTTCTTCGTACCGGCAAGCATGTCATTGTTGAGGAAGTCGAGAACTTTTTTGGCTTCCGCAGTTCCCTGCTTAAACTCAATGCCCGCATACACATCTTCCGTGTTTTCGCGGAAGATCACGATGTCGAGCTTCTCCGGATGCTTTACCGGGCTGGGCACGCCCTGGTAGTAGCGCACGGGACGAATGCAAGAGTAAAGGTCAAGCGTCTGGCGCAACGTTACATTCAGGGAGCGAATGCCGCCGCCCACGGGCGTCGTCAGCGGACCTTTGATGGAGACACGCAGATCGCGCGCGGCCTGGACGGTATCGTCCGGAAGCCAATTCTGAAAGCGCGCGTAGGCCTTTTCGCCCGCGAAAATTTCAAACCACTTTACCGCGCGTTTGCCGCCGTATGCCTTCGACACGGCGGCATCGAACACACGTTGGGAAGCGCGCCAGATATCGCGGCCCGTGCCGTCGCCTTCAATGTAGGGAATGATGGGGTTATCGGGTACTTGATACGTTCCGTTGGAGTATTGAATCGGCTCGCCATCTTTGGGAAGCGCGACACCGCTGTAACTTGCCTGCATCGAGGTACGTTCTCCAATGCGAATAGATTATTCATTAACAGGCTAACATTCCATTTCCATCACCGGCAAAACTGCGCGATATAGCGACTGCCAGCCCGCACGATACTTTGAGCTCAGATAACATAAAAGATGCAGCGCGTTGCTATCCAGTTCGCAACAGCATGCCGCCGATCAAGAAGATTCGAGCTGAAGATTCGAGTATGCGCATGACCCGCAAATTCTTTCTACATTCCACGTTTCGGGACTTGCCGGTCCGTTGTGCGCTGCTGATTGTGCTGATTGCCGGCGCGTGGACGCCTCAATGCCTGGCGCAGTACTCTGCAATTCAGCCCTCGATGGGAACAGTACAGCGTGGCCTGCCGACGTATCTACAGCACGCGGGCATTGCGCAAAACCTGAACCATGCGCTGCCGTTGACCGCGAAATTTCTCGATTCTACCGGCAAACCCGTTTCCTTCGGCCAGTATTTTGGCCATCGCCCCGTGGTGCTGGCGGAGGTCTATTTCAGCTGCAGCATGTTATGTCCGCAGGTGATGCATGGCGCGGCCGAAGCCCTGAAGCAGACCGGACTGAAAGCAGGCAAAGACTACGAAGTCGTTGTCACAAGCTTTGATCCCCAGGACACTCCGCAACAGGCCGCGCAGGAGAAGCAACGTTTTCTGGATTGGCTGGGTGATCCCTCTGTAGCCGCAGGCGTGCATTTCCTTACTGGCGCGCAGCCTTCAATTGACGCGCTCACCGATGCGACCGGATTTCACTATGTTCGCGTGCAGGGTCCAGACGGCAAGATGGACCAGTTTGCACATTCCAGCGTCATCATGGTCGCCACGCCGGATGGCCGGCTTTCAAAATATTTCTCAGGGATTGAGTATGCCCCGCGCGATCTTCGCCTGGCGGTAGTCGAGGCTTCGAACCACAAGATCGGCACGATGAGCGATCTTTTTCTGCTCTATTGCTGCAACTACAATCCAACGGCGGGAAAGTATACGGTCGCGGTTCTGCGGGTGCTGGGGCTGGCTGGAGTGGCGACAATCCTCATCGTTCTCGGCATTTTGTTTTTGCTGACCCGCAAACCGAAGGGCCGCCAATTTCCCCCGTCATCGCCCACAGCGGCATAGCATCCGATCGCGAGCGAGCCAAATCATTCTTCGTCCAGACATTTTTTGCATAGCAGTGTGAGGCCGAGATGCTGTTTGCGGCCTTCCTCATGCACAATCCATGGTCGTAGCATCCAGGGTGGCTGGTGCCGCATATGCTGGGTGTGCCCACAGGATAGGTCGGCGACCCAATCCTCCTGCTCGTCCTGGTGAAACCCGATAATTGTTTGTGACTTCCCTTGCTCCATGCAGCATGCCCCGGCTCAGACTTCATACTATAAAGAGATTAGCTGTTTCACTCCTGAATGGCAGCCCTCGTGCGGTCACCAACTGGCGGAGCATAATGAAGGCACGCTTGTCTTCTGCCCCTGTGAACCAATCTGCGACCCAAGTCTTTGACGTTCTCGTCCTCGGAGCCGGCGCTGCCGGACTGATGTGCGCCATCGAAGCGGGGAGACATGGTAAACGCGTCGCCGTGCTGGACCATGCGGACCGGATCGGCAAAAAAATTCTGATCTCCGGCGGTGGACGCTGCAACTTCACCAATCTGCACTGCAGCGCTGAAAACTTCCTCTCTGCCAATCCCCATTTTTGCAAATCCTCACTCGCCCGCTATACGCCCCAGGATTTTCTTTCACTGGTCAACAAGCACAACATTTCTTATCACGAGAAAACACTGGGGCAGCTCTTCTGTGATCGCTCCGCGCAGGAGATTGTTTCCATGCTGGAAGCCGAATGCCTGTCCGCTGGCGTGGAGATTTTTGTGAACACTCCTGTAGACGAAATCCAAAACAACCTTGGCTTTCAGGTGCGCACGAGCAAGGTAACGTACTCCGCTGCCGCGCTGGTCGTCGCCACTGGAGGATTGTCCATTCCAAAGATGGGCGCCTCCGCATTGGGATATGAGTTGGCCGGACAGTTTGGAATCGCGGTTCGCGATTGCCGACCCGCACTGGTGCCATTGCTCTTCAGCAGCAGCGATCTTTCACTCTATGCCGACCTGGCGGGAGTTTCCGCAGACGTTGAGGTCCAATTTGCTGCACAGCGTTTTCGCGAAAAAATGCTGATCACTCATCGCGGGCTGAGCGGGCCCGCAATTCTGCAGATTTCCTCTTATTGGAAACCCGGAGAGCCGATCGAGATCGACCTCGCGCCTGGACGGGAGTGGACAGCCCCGCTGCGCGATCCACGTGTGCCACGTGACGCTGCGGCGGCGAAAAATCTTCTCCGCGGCATTCTGCCGCAGCGGCTTGCCGAACGCTGGCTGGCATTGCATTCACCCGCGGATTGGACGAATCGCTCGATCGCTTTATGGGAACAGCAACTCCATCGCTGGACAGTTATTCCTGCGGGCACGGAAGGCTACTCAAAGGCAGAGGTCACGGGCGGGGGTGTGGACACGTCGGAGCTGTCCGCGAAGACCATGGAGAGCCGGAAAGTGCGCGGATTATTTTTCATCGGCGAAGTCGTCGATGTGACCGGGCACTTGGGTGGTTTCAATTTCCAATGGGCCTGGGCATCGGGATTCTGCGCCGGCCAGGCACTTGCCGGTTGACTCCAACTGTGGCGCTGACCACTGGCGTTTGAAGGTATTTGGGAGCGGTATCTTGACCATGAAACAATTTGCGTGACAGGTACGATTACAGTTCCAGAAAAAGAGGCATGGCCAGGCCATGCCTCTACGACTGAACCAACGTCTGTGCCTAGAACCTGTTCCAGAGAAACTGGTTATATACATCGTGGTGGTACTGGACCTCAGGAGCCTTCACGAACGTGCCCAGCAGCCGCGGACAACGGTCGGCGGAACCCTGCTTCAGGTCCGCATAGCGGTTTTTCACGTCTTCTCCCAGCAATGTCGTCGTCCATTCAGAGGCGCGGAAGTTCTCCAGCGCCGTGTAGATATTGTCTGGCAAATAGCGTTCCGCCTGGCGCAGGTTTTTGATCTTGGCGGTCGAACCCTGCAGACCTGCCCTGAAGATCGAATAAAGCACAAGGTAGGGGTTTGCATCCGGACTGACAGATCGAACCTCTATGCGGGAGCTCTTTTCATTCCCGATCGGCACTCGAACCATCGAGCCACGATCGATGGCGGAAGATTTAATCTGGTTGGGCGCTTCGAAGTGAGGATCGAGGCGGCGATAGGCATTCACGCTGGCATTCAGCAGCAGGCAGATGTCATTGCCATGCGTCAGGATGCGGTCGCTAAACGACCATGCGAACTTGCTGAGCTTTTCTTCGCCCTTTGGGTCCCAAAAAAGATTTTTGCCTTTTTTGCTGACGGATATATTTGTATGCATTCCGCTGCCATTGACGCCGACGACTGGCTTCGGCAGAAATGAAGCGGTCAATCCCATCTTGGTCGCCACCTGGCGGCAAACTAGTTTATACAGTTGAATCTGGTCCGCTGCCGCAACCACTTCGCTGTAACTGTAGTTGATTTCAAATTGCGACGGCGCAACCTCAGGATGATCCTTTTCGTTCTCGAACCCCATGGAGCGCTGCACCTCCGCGGTGGTATCGATGAATGTGCGTAGCGGATCGCCCGGCAGCGAATGATAATAGCCGCCCGTATTGACATATTCGAACCCGCCGGTGTCGTGATAGCGCTGTTCGGCATCGATGCCTTCGAATAAAAATCCTTCAATCTCATTCGCAGCATTCAGGGTGAAGCCTTCCCGGTCATACTGCTCCTGCGCAAACTGCTTCAGAACGCTGCGGATGTCAGCGGAATAGAGAGAACCGTTCTTGTCGATCACTTCGCCGAAGACCAGCACCTTACCGCCGCCAAACATGTCCGCCGGCGCCCAGTAGAATGCGCTCCAGTCGATTCCAAGCCGCAAATCGCTTTCCCGTTGCGCGGTAAAGCCACGGATCGAGGAGCCGTCAAACGTCAAATTATCCCAGCTCTTGATCAGAAATTTCTTGTCATAGTCCAGCATGTGCAGGCGGCCTTCCAGGTCGCTGAACAAAACCGTGACCGCCTTGATGCGCTTCTCATCTGTAAGGTATTTCAGCCGTTCTTCCTGGATCGTATGCGGAGCAACCCGGTTCTTACGTTGCTCTTTGGCCTGCAGGTTCAACTGCTCCAGCTCTTCATATGAGAGCGTCAGGAAATCGCGAAGTTCGTTGGACATGAATCTCCTTCAGAATTAAATGAGCCGGTCCGTCCAGCTTGTTTGAAAGATCAAATGTGCGGACAGGATTTTCGACTGAGAATGAAACGCTGTTCCAACCTTACGTTATGCGGCTTCCGCCGTAAACTGCGATAGATTTCCTTTATTCTACGGATAGCATTTCTTTATACGAGCGTTCTCCTGCGATCGCGTTGCTTTTGATTTCGATCATTTCCATCAAGTTACAATCTCTATCAATGTCTTTTTCAACATTTCATGCGGCATGGCTGGCCACTGCCTCCTTTCTTGCCGGAGCTATCAACGCAGTTGCCGGCGGCGGATCGTTGTTGTCTTTTCCCGCTCTTTTGCAAGTGGGCGTTCTGCCTGTGAGCGCGAATGCAACGAACACCGTCGCATTGTTGCCCGCGGAGGTAACCTCCGCCGCAGCCTATCGCCGTGAATTGCGGCGTTACCGCTCGTTGCTTCTGCCTTTGCTGCTGGCCGCACTGGCGGGCGGTTTTCTAGGAGCAAGACTCCTGATGGCGACCGGCCAGGAGCTTTTTCTCCACATGGTCCCGTGGCTGCTGTTTGCGGCAACCCTGATCTTTGCCCTGGGGCCGCCGCTGCAACGCCGCCTCGCTCAGGCCGATCACGGTCACGCCTCAGGATTGGGGCCCTTGGCCCGCATTCTGCTGCCGATCGGCATCTTCATCGTCTCTCTATATGTCGGCTTTTTCGGCGCAGGCTCCGGGCTCTTGATTATGGGCCTGCTGAGCATCGCCGGTATCGAGAGCGTGCATGAAATCAATGCATTGAAAACCGTGACCGTCAGCATTTCGAGAAGCATCGCGGCGGTTACATTCGTGGCTTACGGTGTCATCATCTGGCACTACGCCATTCTGATGATGATTGCCGCCAGTACTGGCGGATATGTGACGGCACATGTGGCGCGCAAACATCAACCGCACGGATTGCGCGCATTGGTCATTGTGATCGGTTTCTTTGTCACTGCATACTTTTTTTGGAAGATCCGCTGATGTCCGGTTTGCGTCTTTTCGATTGAACAGGCGCGTCCTCCTTATACTTGAGAAGCCGCATTCCATGCCCACATTGAATCAGAAACGTCTGCTCAGCCGCCTGATCGGCCATCATCTCTTTTTGCTGGCTGCGGTTGCCATCAGTGTCTTTTCCCTGTACGTTACTCGCCCGTATCGTGACGTCATCACCCGGGCGAGTTTTGCCACGGCATATCCAGCGCTGCTGCTGCTGGTAATTACGCTGTGGATCGGTCCCTGGAATCTGCTGCGAGGTCGCAGAATGCCTGTTTCAAGCGATCTCCGGCGGGACATTGGCATCTGGGCCGGCATTCTGGGCATTATTCACACAATAGTTGGCTTGGACGTGCATCTGCGTGGACGGCCGTGGTTGTATTTCCTTTATCAAAGGAGCGAGGGGCCGCACCTGGTTCCGTTGCGCCACGATCTGTTTGGTTTCGCGAACTATACCGGGTTGATCGCGACAATCGTCCTGTTGCTCTTGTTCGCGACGTCGAACGATTATTCTCTCCGCGCTTTCAGTACGCCTCGCTGGAAGCAACTTCAGCGCTGGAATTATGTGCTATTCGTCTTCGCCATTCTGCACACCGCTGCGTACCAGAAAATGGAGAAACAGCACATTTCCTTCGTTACCACCCTGGTGGCATGTGCCGTCATTACTTTGTTCCTGCAGGGATTCGGATTTCAGATGCGGCGCAGGCAAGCGGAAAAAATTAAAATGAATTCAGGCGGAGAAATACTATGAGCCATGAAGGCATTCGATTCGTGTCGGAGGAGGTTGCCCGCAAAGCCACGGCCCAGCAGGAGCAGGAATTATCCCGTGATGCCATTGATCCCCAGCACGTTCGGGTGAATAAGACTGAAGGCACCGGCGTGGAGATTGCATGGAAAGACGGTCATGCCAGCCAGTGGACCTTCCCGTGGCTGCGCGATGCTTGTCCCTGCGCGACCTGTGTCGAAGAGCGCGAGGCCACGGGAAGAGAACCGGGCGAGCCGAAACCGCAGCCGAAAACAGCGCTCCCGATGTTCAAGCCCGCGTTGCGTCCAAACAAAGTGCAGGCGGTCGGACGTTATGCCATCAGCTTCGATTGGAACGATGGCCATACCAGCGGAATTTATTCCTGGCACTACCTGCGGTCCATCTGCCGGTGTGAAGCGTGCACGAACCGCCCCGTTACACCTGCTGCAAAATCCTGAAGACTTCCTCAACACAGGTGGCGCGCATGGCGTTCTGGCGATTTTCCAGCTTCAAAAAACCTTCCTCAACGGCGCGATCGAGCATCGCGAACAGCGGTTGCCAATAATCCGCCGTGTCGAGCAAAATGACCGGCTTATCATGTATCCCCAACTGTGCCCAGCCAAGAACTTCGCACAGCTCATCGAGCGTACCGTAGCCGCCTGGTAGCGCGATGAAGGCATCCGCCAAATCCGCCATCATGTGCTTGCGCTGGTGCATGGTTGCGACGATGTGCAACTCGGTCAAACCGCGATGCGCCACTTCACGATCAACCAGCTGTTGTGGAATCACTCCAATCACCTCGCCATCCGCGGCAAGGGCGGCATCTGCGAGTGCACCCATCAGTCCGACATGTGCTCCGCCATAAACCAGCCGGAAATCGGCCTCCGCTAGAGCAGTACCCAGTTCACACGCGGCTGCGCGATATTCCTCGCGAAATCCATTCGAGGAACCGCAATATACGCAGATCGTCTTTTCTTTTGGCATCTACTGTTGAGGATATCGCGAGAGAAATGCCGCTTTGCCGCGCGATACACTGGAGTGTTCGCCTGAGTTGGATGTCGCACGCTTGAAAGTCGCGCATAACCGCAGAAGAAACAGCAGGAGTCTTCCCTTTCGTGTCCCGATTGCTTGAAAACATGAATCCGCAGCAGCGCGCGGCAATAGAAAACGTCGATGGTCCGCTGCTCATCCTGGCTGGGGCGGGCTCCGGCAAGACTCGCGTGATCACGCATCGGATCGCTTACCTGATCGAAGAACGCGGCGTGCCTGCGGACGCGATCCTGGCCGTCACTTTCACCAATAAGGCAGCCACCGAGATGGCCGAGCGGGTCGAGCGCCTGATGGACCATCGCAGCCTGGCGCGGCCTCTGCTCGCCACCTTTCACTCTTTCTGCGTGCGCGTGCTGCGCCGCGATATCGAAGCGCTGCGCATCCCTGGACACGGGGGAAAGGGGGGCCGCGAGCGCACCAAAGACTTTGTCATCTACGACGAAACGGAGCAACAGGCGGTGATCAAACAGGCAATGCGCCGGCAGGGCCTGGATGACAAACAGATGACGCCGCGCATGGTGCTCTCCCGAATTTCCTGGGCGAAAAACCACATGCTCGATCCGCAGGAGATTTATCTCCAATCCAAAGACCCGAAAACCGAGCGCATTGCTCATCTGTATGACATCTATATGAAGGAACTGGAGCGCGCGAACGCCCTCGACTTCGACGATCTATTGCTGGAAGCCGTACGCCTGCTGCGCGCAGCACCGGAGGTCCGCAACTATTACAACCGGCGCTTCCGCTACATCCTGATCGACGAATACCAGGACACGAACCGCCCGCAGTATGAATTAATGAAAATGCTGGCCGGCGAGGAAAAGAATATTTGCGTAGTTGGCGATGAGGACCAGAGCATCTATTCCTGGCGCGGCGCCGACATCCGCAACATTCTGGAATTTGAAAAGGATTTTCCCAACACGAAAATCATTCGGCTGGAACAGAACTATCGCTCCACCCAGGTGATTCTTGAAGCGGCGGGCGCGGTGGTTGCAAACAACATCCAGCGCAAAGGGAAAACGCTGTGGACCTCGCGCGATGGAGGCGGCCAGATTGGCTACTACGAAGCGCTGGACGGCGAAGGCGAGGCGCTGTTCATCGCAGACTACATCCAAAAATATATTCGTCAAACCGGCAATGATGCCGACCCGCCGCGCATTGCCGTACTCTACCGGACCAACTCCCAGTCACGTTTGGTCGAGGAAGCGTTGCGCCGATATGGCGTCCAGTACACCATGGTCGGAGGTTTCTCCTTCTACGACCGCGCGGAGATCAAGGACATCCTCAGCTATCTGAAGCTGGTGCTGAACACGAGCGATTCGATTGCCCTGCAGCGTTCCATCAACACTCCTCCGCGCGGCGTCGGCAAGACGACCGTAGAAACCATGGAGCGGCTGGCGCTTGAAACCGGCGTCAGCACCTGGGATGCGATGCGGGAAACGATCGCACAACGGCTGGTGTCCGCGCGGGCTATCGCAGCGCTCGAAGGATTTCGCCGAATGATCGAAGATGCGCGCGCCATGCTGCATCCCGGGTTTGCGGAAAAGCTGGAGCGTGGCATCGCTGCAACGGAGGCGATAGTTCCCGGTGACGAGCCGGACTCATCGATCAGCGGCAGCATGGACACGAGCTTCGATTTCGGCATGACGGATGTTGAAATCGAAGAGGAGAGCGGCGGAGACCTTGCAGCCTCTTTCGATCCCGCAGAATTCTCGCCCTTTGCGGCGCGCAGCACGGACCGACCGCCGGTAAACAAGGTTGTATCCGCGCGCGAAATGCGATCCACTTCCGATGCGCGGTCATTGACGGAAGAAAACGCTTTCCGCAAGCCGGGGGACGCTGCCACGCTACCGGAATTGATCAAGTTCCTGATCGACCGCAGCGGGTATATCCGAGTTCTGGAAGACGAAGCGACTCCCGAATCGCAGTCGCGCATTGAAAATCTGCGGGAACTTATCAATGCCGCGCAGGATGCCCATGAACGCGGCGAAACGCTCACGGAATTTCTCGATCACGCAGCGCTCGTCAGTGACACTGACAAGTATAATTCCGATTCGCGTGTCACTCTGATGACGCTTCACGCAGCCAAGGGACTGGAGTTCCCGCTAGTCTTCCTGGCTGGCATGGAGGAAGGACTGTTCCCTCACTCGCGTACCATTAACGATGGTGAAGGACTCGAAGAAGAGCGGCGTCTCTGCTACGTGGGAATCACTCGTGCCATGGATGCTTTGCTAGTGACACGCGCGCGTTTCCGGCGCCGTTATGGAAATGACTCCCCGGAACATTCAACGCCATCGCGCTTTCTGGGCGAGATTCCCAGCCATTTGATCCAGGACTTGAGCGCTCCAGTCCCAGCCGATACATGGGGCGGTTACGCGGCACAGTCCACCCGCAGCGCCAGCCAGAGAACGACAAACGATACAGCGGACGAGCAATCTTGGAGTTATGAAGACGAGGACCAGAGCGCGCAGAACTCAAGCTCATCGGAAACCCTAGCGAGCAGAAACCGCGCACGAATGCAGACCTCCCGCATTCCAGGCGGCGGCTCCATTGACAACATTGCACAATTCTTCGGGGCGCGAGGACAGAAAACTCCTCGCCCTAAATTGCCGGTTACAGAGCCGGCCGGAGCGACCGGCTTTCGCAGCGGACAGCGCGTGCGTCACCCGAAATATGGAGAGGGTGTCGTGTTTCGGCGCGAAGGAGAAGGGGAAGACGCAAAAATTACGGTACAATTTCCTCGGTTCGGCGTAAAAAAACTGGTGGAAAAATTCGCGCAACTGGAACGTGTTTGAAGGTAACGCTTTTCGCACGCATGTCCCCGCAATTAGAAGAACAGTACGTTCTACAGAGAGAGAGAGTTTCTAAGCAAATGGCAAATACCAAGACGATACCCGATACACCGGAACGGAAAAAAGTGAAGAGGGCGGCACGCAAGAAGGCCACTCCCAAACCCAAGCGCACGGAACCCCGCGGCTCCAACAAACAGAAGCTCAAGAAGCTGGCTCGTGGAGCTGCGAAGCGCTAGAACTTTTTTAGTCCGCTCGGGATCTATTTACACAGCCAATGTGGTCTCAGGAGCCAGGCCCTGTCGAACCAGATCTTCGCCACGAAATCCATCGACAAGCTGGTGCTCGACTCGGAGAATCCCGAAACTCGCCTGACAAAAACGCTTGGACCCGTTTCGCTTACCGCGCTAGGCATTGGCGCGGTGATCGGATCGGGCATCTTTACAGTTATTGGAACAGCGATTGCCGGGCAGACCTCTAGTCTTTCCTCGGTGCTGAACACCCCGGTGCTGGACTTTCTGGTGCACCATACTGCACTGGCTGGACGTCCCGGCGCAGGCCCTGCTCTCGCGGTCTCACTGCTGCTGGTCGCCATGGTCTGCGCATTTACCGGTCTCTGCTACGCGGAAATGGCCTCCATGATTCCGATTGCGGGCAGTGCCTATACCTATACTTACGCAACCATGGGCGAGTTGATCGCGTGGATCATCGGCTGGGACCTGATCCTGGAATATGCCTTCTCCAATATGGCGGTATCAGTTGGCTTCGCCGCGCATATGGTCGACCTGATGGACTGGGTGGGCGTCCATCCCGCGTTGCGCTGGATTTCTCCGGCTTATCTTCCCGGCGGACTGCAAGATCTCGCCGGACACACTCTTTATACTCCGGGCTGGCACTTTGGCTTCAACTTCCCGGCCTTTATTATCGTGATGTTGCTGACGATGATTCTCGTGCGCGGCATCCGTGAATCCGCCGAGACGAACAACGTCATGGTGCTTCTCAAGATCGGCGCGATTCTAGTCTTCGTTACCGTGGGATCGCACTTCATCCACACATCGAACTGGCACCCGTTTAATCCCAATGGCTGGTCGGGCGTACTGACCGGGGGCTCGATTATTTTTTTCACTTACATCGGCTTCGATTCGGTATCTACGGCAGCGGAGGAATGCAGAAATCCGCAGCGGGATGTTCCTATCGGCATCATCGCCACGCTGGTTGTCGCCACTATTCTGTACATTGGCGTCGCAGTCGTTCTCACCGGGCTTGTACCCTGGCGGACTCTGATGGACGACGCCGCCCCGGAGGTCAACACTCTCCGGATGTTGACTCGCGCTACCGGCAGTTCCCTGCTGCACTGGACACATCTCGTGGTGCTGATGGGCGCTTTGCTGGGCATGATTTCGTCGATTCTTGTTTTTCAGATCGGTCAGGCGCGTGTCTGGTTCGCCATGTCACGCGACGGTCTGCTGCCCACCATGTTCAGCAAGGTGCATCCCCGCTTTCGCACCCCGGCGGTGGCCACCTGGATCGCCGGACTTGTCGTAGCGCTTCCCGCAGGCCTTCTGGACATCGGCACATTTGCGGACCTTTCCAACATCGGCACGCTCTTTGCCTTTGTGCTGGTTTCGATCGGCGTGATCATCCTCCGCTACAAAGATCCTCACAGGCACCGCGGCTTCCGCTGTCCGGGCGGCTCGATAATTCCTGCGCTAAGCGTGATCTTCTGTGTGCTGCTGATGGCCGGTCTGCCTGTACTTACCTGGATTCGTTTTTTTGTCTGGCTGGCGATTGGGTTATTGATCTACTACTTCTATAGCCGCCATCGCAGCGAGTTTGCTTCGAGCAAGCAATCGAATTCCTGATGCCCCGTAAACGACATCTCGAGCCGCCGCACGACGGTATGCCGAACTCCTCGCTTACAGCGTGGATTTACGGCCTGCCCAAAGCCGAACTGCATCTGCATCTGGAAGGCACAATCACTCCTGAAACACTGGTCGAGATGAGCCGGCGCAACGATGCTCATCCGCTCACATTAGATTCCGCCCGCGCTCTCTTCCGGTATGAGGATTTCACCGGCTTTCTAATGGCCTTCAAAGCCATTACAGAGCGCCTGCGCACGCCCGAAGACTACGAACTGATCACCTACCGCATGATGGAAGCACTGCACGCGCAGGGCGTGCTCCATGCCGAGGTCTATGTCTCGGTCGGCGTCGTCTATTACTGGAAGCATATTGAATTCGAGCCGCTCTTCGCCGGCATGGAACGCGGACGATTGCGCGGCGAACAGGAATTTGGCCTTTCTCTCTTCTGGATCTTCGATGCTGTGCGGCATTTTGGAGTGGAAGAGGCCGCGCGTGTGTTCCACAAGGCGGCAGAGCTTGTGCCGCAGCATGCTTCTATTATTGGCATTGGCATCGGCGGCGATGAACGGCGCACAGGGGCCGAACCCTTTCGCGAGTTATACGCAGAGGCGCGCGATCGTGGGCTGCACTTGACCGTCCACGCAGGGGAAACGGTCGGGCCGGAAGGCATCTGGTCGGCGCTGAACATTGGTGCAGAACGAATTGGCCACGCGCTCAGCGCCCGCCAGGATGAAGAATTGCTGGAAATATTGTCACAAAAACAGGTGCCGCTGGAGATCTGCATCACCAGCAATCTGCGCACCGGCTGTTGTGCTCGCCTGGAAGATCACCCCGTGCGGGAATATTTTGATAACGGCCTGATGACGATACTGAATTCCGACGACCCGGCGATTTTCGGAAGCAGCCTTTGCGATGAATACCTGCTGGCGCACCGTCATTTCCAACTGACAACGGAACACCTGCGCGAGTTGGCCGGGAATTCCATCGAAGCCAGCTTCCTTCCCCCGAAGCGCAAGCTGGAACTGCTGCGCCAGGTGGAGCAGTATCCCGATTTGGTCCGGGATTCGGCTAAGTATTAATCCGGAACACAAAGGGCGGGCGATTTGCCGGTTCTTCACCGAACTGGTCACGATTTGCGGTAAGATTTCGGTATGAAGAGTCTGAGTTTACGACTGATCAGCCGGTGCACTCCGCAGCAGAAAGCAGAGCGGGAAGCAGTGAAAAAGAAAAAATCATCGCCGACAACAGCGCCGTGGGTTCGAATTCTCGGCTGGTCTTCCGTCGCCACCGGAGCGGTGGCGGTAGGATTCTTTGTCGGACGAAACCTGCGCGCCCGATACCTTCTGAATCACCGCACGCCGTACGATTTCTATTCTCACGCGGGTGACAACGGAAGCGGCGTCGAATACGGTGTCGGCATCTAACGAGCAACAGTTTTATTAAATCGCAGGAAGTTCGTTCACCTTTTTCTGCCAGCAAGAGACAGACTGACATGGCTTGGCCTTCAATCGTATTCCGATGTCCTCCAGAAGAACTCCTTGCCGCAAGCCAATCGACAGCTTAGCGTTTGTCGCATGCATCGGAACATTTGGCTTTGCAAAAAAAATAGACAAGAAGTTAAAACTGATAATGCCACACAAAACCGCGATGATTCCCGCCCGCGAGACTTTCAGGAAACTGGCTCCCGCCAGCAACAAAAAGAAAACTAGTCCAGGAAGTAAGTAGCTGACTTCTATCGGAAATTTCCCAAACAGAATCAAGTCTGCGAGAAAGGCACCCAGGAACATTGAAAATCCTTTTCTGACCCTGTCGTCCAGGCTGGAGAATTTCAATAATATTCGATGCCGTATCAGCATAAACAGCAAAATGAACGAAGCGATAGGACCGAATAGATAGGCCGATTTATAAATAAAGCGGCCTACATGCATTTTCAATGTCCACATTGCAGCGCTACCAGTTCCCGGAGTAAGAAAACTCATGGTGTGATGTGCAACCAGCCAGGAAGGTATAAAAAACACCATTCCTAAGATTGCAGAAACTGCTCCAGCGATAGCGATCCGAAAAACCTTCTTCGTTTCTGAGCCGACCATAAAACTATAAATCAATAGTCCGACATAGATTCCAGCCAGCACCAGAGCATTGCTGGCACGGAAACCGATCGCGATCGCTCCTGCCAGGCTAGCCAGCGTCAGCCTAGAACCCAGCAGGAATTCGACAGTCGCAATCAGGAAAGCGATCGACCACAGATAATCCATCGTGGAACTGGCGGCTATCAAAAATGTCGGGACGAATAATACGCAGGAAGCGAGCAAATATTCGTGATGGATTCCGACCTTCCGGCAGAGAACAATAAACCGCCACAGAATAAACGCTCCCGCACACATCGAAGCCATGTCCGTCGCGACCGACCCTCCTAAATGACTCACTCCATAAACCAGCGCCTCATACAGCCAATAGCCTGGATTTCTGGAGGTCATCCAATGTCCGTCATGCCAGGTTGACCGACCTGCTTCGAGAACTCCATACGTATCGTTATCGCTGCCATAGCCGAGAAAGCACAGTGGAAGCACGACTGCAACATAAAGCGCGAAAAACAGCGAGGTCTTCCGGGGTGAAGATGTCAAGATCATAAGAGAATGACGGATCGATAACGGTTCAATAGCATCTAGGATACCAGTCAGTCATTGCCCAGAAATCAAGTACTAAGCAGCTCAAGTATTTTTGTTGAATTCGTCGGCGCAAATGCAAACAGAAAGCCCCGCATTAAGAGGCTGTTACGAAACTCTTGAACTGGGCTGTTTAATTTGAAGATGCCCTCGCGGGAGCGAGGGCATTTTCTTTTTATGAGCTATATCCAAGGTGAGGGCCGAAGCCAGGGGACGCTGTTTCCGGTGGTTCTGGACGATCTGGTTCCGCTGGATCATGCGTGCCGAGTCATCGATTTATTTGTCGATCGTCTGGCGATGGCGGAGTTGGGCTTCGAGCGGGCGCAGGCGGCCGAGACAGGGCGGCCGGGCTAGGATCCGCGCGATCTCTTGAAGCTTTATCTGTATGGATATCTGCATCAGTTGCGCAGTTCCAGAAGACTGGAGGCGGAGTGCCGGCGCAACGTGGAGCTGATTTGGCTGCTGGGGCGGCTTTATCCGGACCATAAATCCATCGCCGAGTTCCGCCGGATGCATCGCGACGACCGCACGGTGCTCTACCAGGCCCAGGCCGCCGACTGCGGCGCCTGTTCGATGAAACCGCTGCACCCAATCTCCGCAGCGCATGTTGAGCCGACATATGGACGATGACGCCCTCAACCGCATGCACCAGCGCGCAACTCCGGCCCTGATGCGGCTCCGGCGATCGACCGTGGAACATCCCTTCGGCACCCTGAAGTACCGCATCTTCGGCCATCCCCGCCTGCTGCTGCGCGGACTCTCCGGAGCAAAGACGGAAATCGGCATCGCGGTCATAGCCTACAACCTCAAACGCATGGTCAATCTCCTCGGAGCAGCCACGCTCACGCAAAAACTCATGCCCGCCTGACCGAAAGCCCCCGTACCCAAAACAGAAACGCTCCCTCGCAGGAGCGCCTCCGTGTCCAATGCAACCTCGTATCAATTAGTTTCGTAACAGCCTCTCGAGGGAGGCCGTTTGTACTGCAAGCCAACTCTTCGTTACTTCACTTTGAACAGGATGATGGCAAAGGTGAACAGGGCCAGTGACTCGATAAACGCGAGGCCGAGCACGAGGAACAGGAAGATTCCGGGCCGTGCTCCAGGGTTGCGGGCGAGCGCTTCGCAGGAAGAGGCTACGGCGCGGCCCTGGCCAAGGCCGCAGAGACCGGAAGCGATGGCCATCGAGATACCGGCGGCAATCGCGACCATGCTGGCATGAGACGAATCACCTCCACTGGATTGCGCGAACGCGGGAACGGCCATGCAGAGCACCGAGAGCGTCATAAAAACGTTTTGCATTGTCGTACGCATGTTTGTTGCTCCAAAGCTTCCTTAAGGTTTCCCGTCAGTGGGTGGTTGACGCTCACCGTACTGGCGCCCTCACGCTGCCGGGGTGGTGCTGCTGGAGCGGAAGCGGACTCCAGCAAAACTTGTTGACTCTCAACGACGATTTCCGTCAAATTTCTCTTTAATGCTCGTGTGCAACCGCCTGTCCAATGTAGATGGAGGCGAGCAGCATGAAGACGTATGCCTGGATCAGTGAAACTGCCAGATGCAGTCCGATGAAGGGCAACGGTAGAATCAGCGGGAACAGCGAAAAGAAGATCAGGATCAACAGATCGCTGGCAAACATATTCGCAAATAGACGGATGGTGAGCGAAAGGATGCGGGCGAGATGAGAAATCAACTCGATCGGCAGCATTAGCGGCGCAATCCACCATAATGGTCCCAAGAATTGATTGACATAACCGCCTTTATTCCATCTGAGGCCCTGCAGGTGATAGTAGACAAAGGTCACGAGCGCTAGGCCCAGCGGCACCACGGGACTTGCCGTCGGAGTATCGACATCCGGCAACAGCCCCAGAAGATTATTGACGACCACAAACAGAACAAGTGCAGTGAGAAACGGCAGATATATCTGATACTTTTGGCCGATGATCGGCTCAGTCTGGCTGGTGACAAACTCTTCGGCCATTTCCGCCAACTGCTGCGCCACTCCCGGCTTTTCAATCTGCAACGTCAGCCGAACAATGATGAAGAAAATCAGCAGCAGTAAAAATGCCACCACTTCCATGGTGAAATTGCCATTGATGGGCGCTGCCGGGTTGATCGGCGGCTGGCCGATCAGGTTCAGCAGGTGCGTGACCGGTTTGGCCAGCAGGAGATTCAGTAAATGCGCAAGGAAATGTTGGAGCGGCATTGCCCGTACTTTCTTCCAAATGCTTTATGATTTTGATTCTTCAGGAACTTGAACTCGATTGCCGATGCCAGTCACGCACGCGCTACTAAACGGATAGATTCGACGGACAAGGCCGACAATGACACTGCCAGCCCGGCCAGCAAAGCATAAATCGAGCCATTTAAGCTGTTGAGGCTAGCATACAAGAGCACCCCGGCCAGCGCCAAGCGCAGAAAGAACATTACCAGGACGCGGCCCATTGGGGAGGGCGCGCGGCCCTCTTCCATGCGGGACATCATGACGGAGAGCAACTGCATCCACTCGAAAATCCCCGTAGCGGAAATGACGGCGCCGACCAGGAACATCAGCCAGGTCTGCCAGCCTTGCCATGCCCAGAGGATTGGCGTGGCTACGAGAGCAATTGCGCCTGCGAGCATCAGCGAGCGGCGAAGGGTGCGGCGGATGTCGTCCTCTGTGAACTGTGTCAATGGCATGGCGTATGGGGATACAGGTCTTGGCTAGGCATTAATTATCATCGCTGCGATTGGCGTGGTTCGCCAAGCGAACGATCTGCAAAAATCCCGCAGCGATGCCGAGAAACAGGCCCACGATGGCAATCCAGGACTGATGCAGCTTGTGATCGAGAAAGTCTCCGAGCCCCCAGCCGATGAAGGTCGAAAGCGGCAGCGCCAGCGCAATTTGAACCATGGACTCGGCGCGCACCAGCCCGCGCAGAACTACTTTGCGATCAGACTCGGGAGTGGGTGAGGGATTCGTCGGCGGCATGGCGTCAGTTTTGTTCGAGACTGTCTCTCCCGGGAATTTGCTGTCGAAGCTTTTGAAGGCGGTTAAAAAGGTCCTGCTGCAAGGCAGCGTGCTCCGGATGGTAGTGGATGAGCTTATACCGCCCCGTCCTTATATTCCATTCGGTCTTCATTCTCCTAGCCGGCGTACTCGTAATTGTCCTGAGCTGTAAAACAATATAATTCAACGAGAACGTTAATACTTTTTTCCAAATAAGTTTTTAAGCGCGGCGCCCGGATTGTGCTTTTTCGCGCCGCCGAAAATCGACGAAGCGTTCCGCTTCATCAGTCCTGTCATGTCCGCCCTGATAATGGGATCGCTGGCTGTTCCTGTCACCTGCATTGGCACTCCGCTGGTGATTGTGGTCTTCGCCGTGGACCCTGCCATTCCGTTCAGTTTCGTCAGCAGCCCCACTCCGATCTTCCCAAAGCCACTCGCCGTAGTCACTTTCACGACGAGCCGGTATGCCAATGCGCCCCCGGGCGAGATCGTGCCATTTCCCGTTGCTTCTCCAACAGCGGGCATCAGCGCGTACACATTGTCTGTTTTTATGCCGGCGTTAGTGGCACTCAAATTTAACCGTAGACTCTGGATTGCGGTTGTGTCCCCGGTCTTGATTCCTCCCATAGCCGCGAGTCCGGAAATTTTCGAACCGAGATCGAAACCTACCAGGTGGGTATTGTCGAGCGCAACGGGTCCAGTAATGACCAGGTCATTTGCCGGCCCGGTGACCGCGAGGGCAATCGTCAGTGTTCCGCCCTTCAAGACAGATCCGTTCGGCAACTTGACACCCGCTGCCGCCATCAGCGTTTGGAGTTCGTCAATCGGCAGACTTTGTCCCGTCACTTTCAGACCAAGCCATGGATTCTTTGGGATCAACCGGTATGTGCCGCTCGACTGAATCGCAAGCTTGCCGACGTGTAGGTCCGCACTTTGCAGTTGGCCGCTGTTGTTCTTCAGATTTTGAGCTACGCGATAGGTCAGGTCCACAGGTTTCGGCGAAGGAAAACCAGTCTTGACAAGTTGCAGCCGCTGTAGATGGAGTGTTCCGTTACTATTTACAATCTCGCCATCTGATGTTGCGTGTGCGTCGATATTGGCCAGCATGGAGACGCCCACACTCTGATCGAGGAATCCTGCCGCCACGGGGTCCAGATGCTTTACGGAGATATGCGCATCAATGGCAGTCATAGCAGCGTCCTGCTGGTTGATCGGCCCGGCGCTTCCGATCACCGACATCTCGCCGTCCGCAGGCAGGCTGGCACTGAGAGCAAATGGAAACTGTCTGGCAAACGAGAACTGGCGCACAGAAAGATTCAAGTGATCATATACCCGCGCTGCTCCTTGCGCCGGGAGACTTTCTACAACAGCACGACCATCTTGAATGGCGATATGGCCCACCGTCAGATTTGGAAACGCCGATTCGCTTTGCGCGTTTCCGGTGCGGCTGGCCGCAGTTCTTCCGATACTGGAAAAGTTCCAGCTTCCATTCGTTCCTCGCTCCAGATGGATTCGCGGCTGCTCCGCTTCGAAGCTGCGCACCACCAGTTGGTGAGAGAAAATCAAGGGTTTCATCTCCACGCCGATACGCAATTGTTTGGCTGTCAGAAAAGGCGTCGCACTATATACGGGATCGTCGGCGATGCTCATGTTGTCGGCCACCAGGCTTCCAGAAAAAGGCGAGAAGCGCAAATTCCCCAGCTTTACCTGCCGTCCGAGGGCGCTGGTCAGTTGCGTCTCCAGTAGTGGCCGGAACGTGTTCGCATTCACCAAAAGGAACAGCGCCACGAACAGGATCACCAGCAAACTCAAGGCTGCAACGGTAATTTTCATCGAGCGTTTCATTGTTCCTCCTGCAATCGCTCGATCATAGGCCATTCGCCAGCTTCATTCCATTACAAACAAAAGACAAGAGATCGCCCATAATTTGCTATCTTCATTTTGAATCTATGAGCTTTCCACCCATCAGCGCTTTATTCCTGTTCCCGGCCATGGTCATCCTGCTAGAGCTGGGTCGCCGCGTCCGAGTCCGCCGCAAAGTCGAAGCGAAAAGCGCTGCCATCGAAAGCGCAGTCTTCGCCCTTTTTGGACTTCTGCTGGCTTTTACTTTTTCCGGCGCCATGACGCGCTACGATGCACATCGTCTTCTTGCTGTTCAGGAGAGGAACAACATCGATACCGCCTATCTCCGTCTGGACCTGTTGCCTGCCGCCTCGCAGCCCGCGCTTCGTCAGCTGTTCCGTGAGTACACAACGTCGCGCCTCCACCTTTACGATACAGTCGCGCTGGAGATTTCCCCCGAATCAGCGAAGCTCCAGCACGAGATATGGCAGCAATCCGTTCTCGCCGCCGCAGCCCCCGGTGCGAGTCCGGATGCTGCCAAGCTGCTGCTTCCCGCTCTGAACGAAATGATCGATATCACCTCGACCAGGCAGAACGCTTTCAATATGCATCCTCCTGCCATCGTTTATCTGCTGCTGTTTGTGTTGAGTTGCTGGTGCGCCTTCATGGCGGGCTATGGCATGTCGTCAGTCGACAGAAACTGGCTCTATATCATCGCGTTTGCCCTGGCGGTGACGCTCACCATCTTTGCAACGCTGGAGATCGAATACCCGCGCGAAGGCCTGATCCGTCTCACCCACACCGATCAGAGCCTTATCAGCCTTCGCAATTCCATGCAGTAGCCTTCAAGACGAGGCGAAGGCATCTCACCAGTATTAGAGAGAACACTTGATGCTTCAAACTATCGCATGGATATCCCTGGCGATCGCAGCGGCAAGTTTTCTATGGATCGTGCTCGATGAGATGAAACATCCACAGGAAATGTGGATCATGAATCTTGTTTGGCCTGTTACCGCACTGTATTTCAGCCTGATTGCGGTGTGGGCTTACTTTCGCATTGGCCGGCGCATGCGACGTGGGAGGCATGCCGCACAGGAAAATGCCCGCTCTACAAAAAAACCACGATGGAGCGCCGTCGCAATTTCCGCCAGCCATTGCGGCGCAGGATGCGCGCTTGCTGACATCGTTTGTGAGTATGCGGTTTTTGCGCTGTCGCTGACATTTCTGGGGCAGTCTCTCTATGCAAGCTACATCGCAGAGCTTGTACTTGCATGGCTATTCGGTATCGCTTTCCAATACTTCATGATCAAGCCGATGAAGCAGCTTTCTCCCGGAGCAGCGCTTCGCGCATCGATCAAAGCTGATACTTTTTCTATTCTTTCCTTCCAGGCGGGTATGTACGCGTGGATGGCTATCGTATATTTTGTGCTGTGGCCGAAGCACCACTTGAAGCCGGATCAGCCGGCCTTTTGGTTGATGATGCAAATCGCCATGATCTTCGGTTTTCTGACCACTTATCCGGTGAATTACTGGCTAGTCGAAACTGGACAGAAGGAAAGCATGGGATAAGGCCAAGTCCCCGTCTCCTTAGGGAATTTGGCCGATGCGGCTGTTTTAGAAAGCTATACTGACAGTGCATCCCGCAAAACTTTTGAAGAGGAACAACTGCGTGTACGAATCAGAATTTGAGCGAAGTGTTTTCGAGCTTCGTCGCGAAAAGCTTACGCAAATTGAGGTTCTGGGTCAGGCGGTTTACCCCAACAGCTTCGCGGTTACCCATACATTTGCCGCGATTCATGCGGCGTATAACTCCTCCACCAGCGAAGAACTGGAGCAGAATCCCGTCCAAGTGGCCATCGCCGGCCGTATCATGGCGATCCGCGCGCAAGGCAAAGCTGGCTTTGCCGTCCTGCAACAAAACGGCGAGCGCCTGCAGATTTACGTCCGCATGGATGCCGTGGGCGAACAGGGCTTTCAACTCTACAAGCTGCTCGACATGGGCGACCACATTGGCGTCACCGGCTACTTATTCCGGACGCGTACCGGCGAGCTGACGATTCACGTCGACACACTTACGTTTCTCTCGAAAGCCATGCTGCCCTTGCCGGAAAAGTATCATGGCCTGGCCGATGTCGAACTGCGTTATCGGCAGCGTTATGTCGATCTGTTTATGAATGCTGATGTGCGCGAAGTCTTCGTGAAGCGTGCCGCCGTGCTGCGAGCCATGCGCAAGTTCTTCGATGAGCGAGACTACCTTGAAGTGGAAACGCCGATGATGCAGCCCATCGCCGGCGGAGCGGCGGCCAAGCCTTTCACTACACACCACAATGCGCTCGACATTGATCTCTACCTGCGCATTGCACCGGAACTTTATTTGAAGCGCCTTGTCGTCGGCGGTCTCGACCGCGTGTATGAGATCAATCGCAATTTTCGCAATGAAGGCGTATCGACGCAGCACAATCCGGAATTCACCATGCTGGAGTTCTATCAGGCCTACGCGAACTACAACGATCTGATGAAGTTGACGGAAGAGTTGATCGCATATGTCGCAATGGAAGTGAATGGGACGACGAAGACAACATTCAACGATGTCGAAGTTGATCTAGCCCAGTGGCAGCGCTATTCAATGCGAGAAGCGATTTTGCACTTTTGGCCCGACGCCGCAGGTTCGAAACCGGGCATGGAAGACTTTGCCGATATCGCCCATGTACTGGCTATTGGCCAGCGCCTGCGCGATGCGCATGTCCATGTTGATATCGATCAAAACGCACCGAGCGGCAACAACATCGCTTCGATCTTTGAAGCTGTTGCGGAAGACTATCTCATCCAGCCGACGATCATCTATGACTTCCCCGCTTCCGTTTCGCCACTCTCCAAAAACAAGCCGGAGGAGCCGGAATGGGTCGAGCGGTTTGAGTTCTACATTGGCGGCTTCGAACTCGGCAATGCCTTTAGTGAATTGAATGATCCCGTCGAGCAGCGCCTGCGGTTTGAGCAGCAGCTTGCCCAGCGCGAACGCGGCGATGCGGAAGCACATGCAATGGATGAGGATTATGTTCGCGCTCTCAGCTTCGGCTTGCCGCCCACGGGTGGAGAAGGCATTGGCATCGATCGACTGACGATGGTATTGACCGGCTCGCGTTCAATTCGCGATGTAATTCTTTTCCCCCTGATGCGACCGCAGGCCAAGGGTGCAGAGTCCGAAACAAGATCCGAGCCAGTAAAATAGTCGTTTTGATCGGAGCCGAGATGTCTGCGTCTCGTTTCTGAGACGTGGGTTTGCTGACGCCACGATACCGCATTCGATTGCTTCGGACGTACAATCAAAATTTGGTTGGCGGCAGCACTGTGAGCTGAAATTCGGCCATGGATGCAGCAAGCCGAAGCAACCGCTATGTAATCGGCAAAGCAGGTACCCTTATGGGATTTGACTTGGACTCGAGCCAGCGCCAGCAACTTGGCTATCGCCTCATCGACCGTATTAACGAATATTTTTCCAGCCTCAGCGACCGTCCCGTCCAGCAGCCCGTCGAGCAGAGAAGTTTTCCCGCCACTCACCACAATCTTCCTGAAGTCGCCGAAGATGCGGCTGCCGTGCTCGACGATATTTGCTCGCAGCTGATCGACAGCGGATTTCATATCCCTAGCGCGAATTATTTTGGACTCACAAATCCCACGCCGACCTATATGGCTGTACTCGCCGAGGCGCTGGTGGCGGCGCTGAATCCTCAGCTGGCTTCTCTTGCGCGCTCGCAATTGGCCTCTACGATTGAGCATGAGACCGGGGGGTGGATTGCGCAGCGCATTGGCTGGCACGGCGACGCTTACGGCGGCACCTTTACCACCGGAGGAACGGAGGCCAACCTAAGCGCACTCGCGCTTGCACTTTCACAGCGCTATCCCCAGATCGCCGATGACGGGTTGGTGAATCTAGGCAAACAGCCAGTCGTGTATGCCTCGGCAGAATCGCATCATTCACTGGAAAAGTCGCTGGCCCTGCTTGGCCTTGGCCGCAAAGCACTGCGCCGCATCCCCGTCACCGAACGCGCGGAGATCGACCTGCACGCCTTGGAAAACACGATTGCAGCCGACCGGCAGGCGGGCGTTGAACCTCTGGCCGTAGTGGGAACCTCAGGTACGACCAGCTCCGGAGCGATCGATCCCCTGCCAGAACTTGCGCAGATTTGTCACGAACAAAATCTCTGGTTCCACGTGGATGGCGCGTACGGCGCTGCTGTTATCTTCTCCGATACACATCGTTCCCTGGTCAGCGGAATTGAACTTGCCGATTCTGTCACGATCGACCCCCACAAATGGCTGGCGATGCCATTTGCCGCTGGTGTCATGCTGACCCGCCGCCCTGGCCTGCTGGAACCGACGTTCGGGCTGGATACTAGTTATCTGCCACGCGCAGCCGGCAATCCTCTGCCGGACAATTTTCGAATTTCGGCGCAGTGGTCCCGACGGATGAACTCGCTGAAACTCTGGCTGACGCTGCGTGTACACGGTCGCCAGGCGTATGAGGAACTGATCGGACGACAACTTCAACTGACTGCGTATCTGGAATCCAGCGTTCTCGAAACAGGATTGTTCGAGCTGGCAACTCCACGCCGGCTCACGATTTTAAATCTTCGTGCGAAAGCTGCGCGTGAATTGCATTTGTCAGAACAAGAAATTACGCGGCTGCACCATGACATTGTCCAGGAGTTTACCCGGGACGGTCAGCAGTGGATCTCAACGACACGAGTGCAAGGCCGCAGCGTTCTGCGCATGATGGTAATCAGTTATTTAACGGAGAAACGCCACGTCGATGCATTGACCAAAAAATTAAAAGCTGCAACCCACACGGTGCTTGAACGTTCCAAAGCCGGGACGACTTCGGCGAGCCTTCACTTATGATTGTGTAGTCGAATGGCGTTGGAGTCATTCTAAACGAAGCGAAGAATCCAGAGGGTATGCGCTTCGGTTGCACTGCCATTATCTTCTAGGTTCTTCGCTGCGCTCAGAATGACAGACTTCAATTACGTTAAATTGCAGGATCTATAAAATGGTTCTAATCTCACCTGTATCGTGGACACCTCCATGTGGAATTATCTGCCGATTGCTTTGACGATCTTCGCCACGCTGATGCCTTCCTTCGCGTGGGCAAAAAATTCCTGCATCCCGGCAGACCATGCACTGCAGCATATCAATAAAAATATCTGCGTTGTCGCGCATGTGTATCGCGTGGTGGATGCCTCGGACGGGATTCACTTCATCGATGTATGCAGCCCGGAGACTTCAGATTCCGACTGCCACTTCTTTATTCTCAGTTTGAGCCGGGATGAAAAATCCATTGGCGACATCCAGGCGCTGGTCAATCAGACAATCCACATCAGCGGAACGGTACACACAATTCAAGGGCGCGCTGAGATTGTGCTGAGCAGCGAACAGCAGCTCCACGGCGGCAAAGAGAAATTCCACCCGAACCCGCAGCTTCTGAAGAGCTTTTCCGCTGAAAATGGAGGCCGGGGATTCAGCACAACTAATGGAACGATGGGACAGCACGGCGTGCACTTCAGCCATCGCGGCAAATAGAGCTGCAAATCACTTTTATATTCCCCGATATAGATAAAGCAAATGTCATCCTGAGCGCAGCCAAGACCTCGCGTTTGCAGAGGAACCGCAAGATCCTTGGCTGCGCTCAGAATGACAAATTGATGAAGCGGTACAGAGGAACTACTCTCACCAGAGAGGTCCGGCCTGACGCCGCAGTTCTTTCAGTGGATACAGCGTACCGCGCCACAGGACTCCGCCGCGCCATAAAACCAGAATCATCGAACGCAGCAGTGTCCATAAGAACAGCAGCGTCGCGACTGGAAATAACGCCAGATATACAGGCGAGATGTTGGTCTGCCGCCAGTAGCGCAGGTTCAGGAGCAGCATCGCTATTATTGTCGCCGCTCCAGCCCATCTTGCAGGTCCGAAGAATGCCAGCGCAGCAAATGGAGTCAAGCATAACAGCGCCATTCCCGCGCATGCGCCCAATACCAGGCCTGTGCGAAAGCGAAAGGCGGAGTACATGTTCTTGGTTAAATTCCGCAGCATTCCCTGTGCGCTTTCTGCCCATCGAATGCGTATCAGGTCTTTCCCGAACGCTACGCGCTGGGCGTATCCCGCCTGTTTCACAAGATAGCCGAGGCGCATATCTTCCAGCACCTCCAGACGCAGCGCCGTGTATCCGCCGAGCGCCTCGTAAACAGGCCGGCGAATCAGGTTGAATGCGCCTACACCGATGTAGTCCCGCCGTGCCTTGGGATCGGGGATCTTCCACGGACGGCCAGCCAAAGCCGACACGCTTTGGAAAAATGCAATGAGCATCCGCTCCGCCCAACCGTGGAGAATCAGCGTCGGATATAAAACGAAGTGATCCGCGCCGCTATTCGTCGCAAACGCAACTGCACGACGCATCGCATCGGAAGCAAAGATCACATCGGCGTCGGTAAACAGCAGCCAGTCGGAGATAACTCCCGTGGCTGCCAATGCCATTGCATGTGGCTTACCCAGCCATCCCTCGGGCAATTCCCTTACATGCAGCACCCGAAGGCGGTTTTGCGCTTCCGGCTCGTCGGCGATCCGATCCATCAAAGCGCCGGTGGCGTCGGTCGAGCGATCATCTACTGCGATGATCTGGAGATTGGGGATATCGCTTTCAAGCAAACTACGTAGACAGCGCTCGATGGCAAGGGCTTCATCTTTTGCGGGGACGATCACCGTCACCGATGCAGTGGAGCTGTCAGTCTGGTTCGACGCCGCATACTTCAGGTTCAGCAGGTCGGGAACGTGTGGCAGCATCCGCAGTGCTGGCAGCACGCGCCAAAGCCATACGGCTGCGATCAACCACGCAAAACCCGCGAAGACAACTTTTCCATGAACAAAAAACGTTTGTAGCCAGGACATGTTCTTCTAGTATGCCGCTTCCCGCAGCCTTCTCATTGGAACCGTCTCTATCAAATAGCGGCGGCATCGATCTCCGGAGCAAAGCGTGCACCTAAAAAAATCAGAATTGCCGATGCGATTAACGTAATCAGGGTGACCGCGAGTCCGGCCCGCAAGGAAGAATGATCGGAGACCCAGCCGATGATGCGCGGCGAAGGCGCATCCCCCAGCGCGTGAATTACAAATAGCTCGATGGCGATGGCGGTCGAGCGAATCGGCGCATCGACAGCATTGACAATTGCGGCGTTCAACGGCCCGGTGTTCAGGAAAAGCATAAATTCTGCAATCGCCAGGCACGGCACCATCATTGGTCGCGGTCCATAAAACGTAAGCAGCGCAAACGGCGCAGCCAGCAGGACGCTCCACGCGGAGAGCAGATAGAGCGCGGCCTTGTTCCGCCGCAGCCAGCATTGCGCCAGCCAGCCGCCCAGCCAGGTTCCAGCAATGCCATCCACCACCGTGATTGCACCCAGAACCTGGCTGGCGCCCGCCAGCGAATAATGTCCGTGACGATAGAGAAACGTCGGCATCCAGACGGAAATTCCTCCCAATGAAAAGACCATCATTGCCATACCGAGAGTCGCGGTCCCGTAGGCCGGGTTGCGCGCGAGACCTGCTAGCGTCGAGCGGTCGGGTTTTACCGCGAGCGGCTCGGAGGCTCCACGCGCGGGCTCTCGCAGGAAAATCCAGACCAGCAAGACGACCAGCAATCCCGGCGCAGCGGTGATATAGAACGGCGCGCGCCATCCGTAGGCCTGTCCCAGCGTGCCGCCGAGGACATAGCCGAGTGCTGCGCCGATGGGAAGCGAGAGATAAAACAATGTCAAGATGCGATTGCGCTGTTCTGCCGGCCAATAGTCCGACAGCAGTGCGGGAGCATAAATGCAGAAGCTCGCCTCGCCGATGCCCACCAGCGCGTGCCGCCAGTAAAGTTCCCGATAGGTGTGGACCAGTGCGGTCGAAAGCGTGAGCACGCTCCACAACAACGCGCCTGCGATGATCAGCGGCTTACGTGGAAAGCGGTCGCCCAGCCAGCCGGTGAGCGGAGCGGCCAGCATATAGGTGATAAAGAACGCGAAGGTCAGCGCGCCGATGCGTTCATCGTTCACGTGGAAGGCCCGCTGCACCAACGGCTGGACCCCTGCCAGCACGTAGCGGTCTGTATAGTTCAGCAGATTCAGCGCAGTGAGCAGCGCCAGTGCTACCCACGCTGAGGATGCAGGCAAACCTGTTCGAGGCTGACGGCTGAATCTTTTCATGAGCCGTCAGCATATCAGGCCACTTTGCAGGAACCGACAAACTGACTCGAGATCGGTCTCTGAAAGCTGACACTTCGTGCGCTATACGATCGTGGAATAGCGATGACTATGGGAAGCTGATTGTTATTTTGTGGCGCGGGCGCAAATCGGGCCGAGGATTGCCAGAAACAGGACATAGGCGGCTGATAACGGACCGAGTCTCGGTTCCAGTCCCACGCCTAGAGCAGCAATGACAATGGAAAACTCTCCCCGAGCCACCAAAGCCGTGCCGGCCCGGAGACGTTCGCGCCGGTCCAGTCCCGCTCGCGCACCGGCCCAGTACCCGGTCAGCACTTTCGTAATTGCAGTCACTACGCCTAATGCAATGGCCAACGCCAGCGCGGATTTCAGGGATGCAGGATCGATCTCCAGCCCGAAGAAGAAGAAAAAGAACGCGGCAAACAGGTCGCGAAGCGGAGCGAGAAGCCGATGGGATTGTTCCGCCAAATGCCCCGAGACTGCGATGCCTACCAGAAACGCGCCGATTGCAGCCGACACCTGTAACCGCTCCGCAATCCCTGCGACCAGGAGAACAGTGCCCAAAGTGGTGAGCAGGACAACCTCATCCGATTCATTCGCCACGAAGCGGCTGAACGCTCCGCCGTACCGTATAGCAGCAAAAAGCACTACTCCAACCGCGATCACTGCAATCGCAACAGACAAGAACAGCCGGGTCGGACCACCGCCGACAATGATCACGGCGACAAGAGGCAGATAAACCGCCATCGCCAAATCCTCAATCACCAAAACGGAGAGGACGAGAGAAGTCTCTGGGAAATTCAGCCGCTGAAGTTCGGCGAGGACTTTGGCAATCACCCCGGAGGAGGAGATGTACGTCACTCCGCCTAGCAGCACGGCAGGAAGCGGCTTCCACCCTAACAAAAGGCCGGCGACCAGGCCCGGCGGAAAGTTCAGGGCGAAATCGAGCAGGCCCGCTGCAAATCCGCCGCGCAGACTTGTTTTGAGCTGTTCGCCGGTGTATTCAAGCCCCAGCATGAACAGCAGCAGCAGAACGCCAATCTCCGCTCCACCATGGATGAAGGTCTCGCTTACGTTTAATGGAGCGAGGCCGCCATTACCAAAGGCGAGACCGGCGAGCAGATAGAGAGGGATCGCGGAGAAGCCCCAGCGGTTGGCGATCCGCGCCAGGAGTGCGAGGCCAATGACGGCGCAACCGAGTTCGACAAAGCTTACAGCGGCATGAGCAGCGGAAGGCATGCGTCACGCTACAACATTCCGGCTGTCAAAGAAAGGAAATTCTAATTGTCCGGATATTGTCGAGTGTTTATTTCCGTTTACCTTCGCTCTTCGGGCGAGGCCAGCGTGCTTCCACAACGGTGGAAATGCCTCCGCGTGGACGAAAATCTCCGCGCACAATTGCCCAGATCGGACTGCACGACTTCACCACGTCCTCCAGCACCTGGTTGACGATGTTCTCTTGAAAAATTCCAAGCTGGCGATAGCTGAAGAGATATTCTTTGTACGATCTCAGCTCCAGACAATACTTGCGAGGCATGTACCGCAGGGTGATCACGCCGAAGTCCGGCAGGCCGGTCTTAGGGCATACGGAGGTAAATTCCGGGCTGTCGATAACGATTTCATACGCCGGGAACTGGTTGGGCCATGTCTCAATCTGTGGAAACCGGAAGTCGAGCCCTGAGCGGGCGTGGTCTTCTGTATATCGCGCGGTAACTGTTTTTGTGTTCGATGGCATACAGCTCGATTGTACGAAAACTTACCGGTTGAAGAAGCTGGAGACCGGCAGATTCCAGCCAGCGCTCCGCATTCTGGCCGCGAGCTCATCAGTCTGTGTGATCCAACCATGAACCCCGTCGTTGCTCCCGGGATGTCCATGCAGTCCCGGCATAACACTCCGGATAACCATAAATAATTGCGTCGCTTACGCCCTCAAGGCGTCTTATATACTGACTATTCAACAGATACTGCAAAAACGATTATGGCCGACCCGTCTCCCCGAGAACCCCGTACAAAAAGCCGCAGAGTGTGGATAATTCTCGCCCTTGTCATCCTTGTCGGGGCACTCCTGCTGCGCTATTCCACCCGCAGCGTGGTGGAGGTGCGCATGGCCACTGTGGTACGCGGTCCCCTGGTCAGCACATTGAGCACGAATGGGAAAGTGGAGCCCGCGCAAAACTTCGCCGCATACAGCCCAAAGCAGGGCACAGTGAAAGCCGTTTATGTGCATGAAGGTGAGAAGGTCGCGGCTGGCCAGCTGCTGCTTTCGCTTGACGATTCTCAAGCGCGATCCGACGCGTCGGGCGCCCTGGCAGCGGTGCGCGGATTCCAAGCGCAGTTAGAAGCCCTCCGGCACGGTGGCACCCGTCCCCAGCAGATTATTCTATCGGGTGATATCGGAAAAGCGAAAGCGGCCCGCGATCAGGCCGCGACCACGCTGGCCACGCTCGAACAACTGCAAAAACAGGGTGCCGCGTCCTCAAATGAAGTTGAAGCCGCGCGGCGGACTTTGTCGGCGGATAATGCCAGCTTGAGGGTTCTGGGTCAGCAGCAGACGCAGAATTTTGCTCCTATCGACCTGGAGCACGCGGAGGCAAACCTGGCGAATGCACAGGCTGCGTACGACGCCCAGTTGGATGTTCTCCGAAGAGAAAACGTGCGCGCTCCTTTCGCCGGTACTGTATATTCCGTGCTGGTTCACGCGAGTGATTTTGTGCAGGCCGGAGACAAGCTGCTGCAAATGGCGGATCTGAAGCAGATTCAAGTTCGCGCTTACTTTGACGAGCCGGAGATTGGCAAGCTGGCGGTCGGCAAGCCGGTCAAGATCGTATGGGAAGCTCAACCGACGCGGGTGTGGCACGGTCACGTCGTTCGCATTCCGACCACGATCGTCAGCTACGGCACGCGGAATGTTGGAGAGGCACTGATTTCGGTAGATGATTCGGACGAAATGCTGCTGCCAAACACGAATGTCACGATCACCGTAACGCTGCTCGATGTGCATGATGCGCTGCTCATTCCGCGTGAAGCGTTACATGCGGATGATAAAGGCGATTATGTGCTGCAAGTCGTTAATGGACGGCTGCGGCGGGTCGCAGTGAAAATTGGCAATCTGAACCTGACCGAGGTTCAGATTATTTCAGGGGTTCCAGAGAACGCTGTCGTCGCGCTCTCCGCTCCGGACGGCTCCAATCTGCGTGGCGGACTTGCCGTACGCCGTGCGCCGAATAGGGTATGAAATTGTTTGTCTCAGTCCGGCGCTGGCGGATAGCGTCTCCACGGATCTTCGGATCACGCATTCTGGGGCGAAGCGCTGCCGGCATTAGCGTGGGATTGTTCCTGATCTCAACCGCCGGCGCGCAAGTGTCCAACCCCCATATCCCGGACGCGCCTGCACCGAATTCGTCTGCGCTGAAGGCTTCTTTATCGAACAACCCGGCGCCACTCGAAAACGTCGATTCTCCCGCGGCCGGTGGCTCACTGCATGAGGGAGATCTTTCACTCTATACCGTCGTCGATCTCGCGCTCCGCAACAGTCACGCCGTCCGCATCGCGGAGGCGGAGCAGCGGCGCACGCAAGGCTATTCAATGGAGATGCGCGATGCTTATATTCCAAACTTCGCATTGGGCGGGGGACCCGGTTATTCCTACGGCTTCCCTCTCGGCACCCCTACGCTCTTTAACATAACCTCGAATTCACTGCTCTTCAGTTTTTCGCAGCACGACTATATTCGTTCATCTCGGGCAGCGGTCAAGGCAGCCACGCTGTCTCTAAAGAACACCCGGCAACAGGTCATTCTCGACACCGCGCTGAACTATATCGAATTGAGTAAAACTCTTGGTCAGATCGACGCGCTTAATGAAGCAAAGACGGACACGGATCGGCTGCTCGATGTAATGACAGATCGCCTGCGGGCGGGCCTAGAAACAAGTATGCAGATGACCCGGACGCGCTTGACTCGCGCGCAGATCGAACTCCGCACTATACAGGTGGAAGACCACGCCAACGAACTGCGGCAGCATTTATCCAATCTAACGGGGCTGGATGCATCACTCATCCAGCCAGTGGCTTCATCGATTCCAAAGTTGCCCGATCTGGATTTCCCTTCTTTATTGCGGACCAGCGCCAACCCACCAGCAGTCCAGGCATCTGCCGCAACGGCAGATGCCAAAATATATGCGGCCCGGGGCGATAAAAAGCAAAATAACCGGCCAACAGTCAACACAGTTTTTCAATACAGCCGTTTTTCAACCTTCAACAATTACTCCTCCTATTACTTGAACTTTCAGCAAAACAATATCGCCATCGGCATCCAGGCAGTCTGGCCGCTATTCGACCCCATCCGCAAAGACAAAGCCATTGAATCGCAAGCAGAAGCAGTCCACGCACGGCAGCAGGCGCAACTTGATCGTATCCAAAACGACGAAGGTAATTTAGCAATGTGGCATAGCCTCCGCGAGTTGGAGGCCCAGGAGCAGGTGGCCGTTCTCCAGCAGCAGCTGGCGCAAGACATGCTCGCCTCCACAGTCACGCAGATGAACGGTTCGACGCCGGCAAATGGAGCGCCAGTCACACCGCAGCAAGCCGAACAGCAGCGCATTGATGAGCGCACCAGCTATGTCGATCTCGAAGATGCGCGATTCAATGTCACGAAAGTCAAACTCGATCTGTTGAATGCCATAGGGGGGTTGGAAGATTGGGCGAAAGAAAGCGGCCAACCGGCTGCGGATGGCAGAGCTCCCAGCGGAAGCCACTCTCTCCTCCACTAAAGCTGGAGGCATCGAAGCGAACCATTTGCAGCACCCACTAAAAACCGGAATGAGACGCCATAAATGGTAAACTTAAGATTGAATCCGATGCCCCTAAAGACGATCTTTCTTAATCCGCCCTCCTTTGAGAACTTCGACGGTGGCGCCAGCTCACGCTGGCCCGCCACTCGCGAAATCGAATCGTACTGGTATCCGGTCTGGCTCGCCTATCCGGCGGGAATGCTGGAAGGTTCCCGGCTGCTCGACGCGCCGCCGCACCATATAAAGGCGCCTGAGACGATTGAAATCTGTAAACAGTACGATTTTCTTGTGCTGTTTACCAGCACACCCGGTTGGCAGGGCGACCAGAAACTCGCCGAAGCCATTAAGGCGGCGAATCCATCGATTCGCATCGCATTCGTCGGGCCGCCGGTGACTACGTCGCCGGACCGCGCGTTGAACGAGTGCCCGGTTATCGACTTTGTTTGCCGCCGCGAATTTGACTTCTCCGTCGTAGAGTTTGCCAACGGCAAGCCGCTCGATGAGATTCTGGGAATCAGCTATCGCCAAGACGGCAAGATCGCGCACAATCCCGATCGGCCCCAGGTTGAAAACCTGGATGCAATGCCGTGGGTCACGGACGTATATGCGAAGAACATGGACGTCACGAAATACAACGTTCCGTTCCTGCTCCATCCCTACGTTTCGCTCTATTCAACGCGCGGATGCCCGGCGCAATGCACCTTCTGCCTGTGGCCGCAGACCTTGAGCGGACACGCCTGGCGGAAGCGCTCGACCGATGACGTTGCCGCGGAGATGGCGCATGCCAAGGAGCTTTTCCCTCACGTCAAGGAATTTTTCTTTGATGACGACACCTTCAATATTCAAAAGGCCCGCACGGTTGAACTGTGCGAAAAGCTGAAGCCGTTGAATCTGACATGGTCCTGCACCTCGCGCGTGACCACCGACCGCGAAACGCTGAAGGCAATGCGTGAGGCCGGATGCCGCCTACTGATTGTCGGATTCGAATCGGGCGATCCGCAAATCCTGAAGAACATCAAGAAGGGCGCGACGGTGGAGCGGGCTCGCGACTTTACGCGCGACTGCCATGATCTTGGCCTCACCATTCACGGGGACTTTATCCTTGGCCTGCCCGGCGAAACAAAGGAGTCGATCCGCAACACGATCAACTTTGCGAAATCGCTCGACGTGGAGACGATCCAGGTTTCGATCGCCCACGCCTATCCAGGAACAGAATTTTACGACTTCGCCAAGAGCAACGGCTTCATCATCAACAATGGAGCCATGGTGGATGAAGAGGGTCACCAACTGGCACACGTCGAATATCCTAACCTGCCGACTGAATATGTGCTGGAAATGGTGCACCGCTTTTACGACGAATATTACTTCCGTCCCAAGGCAGCGTGGCGCGTGGTCAGCAAGGCCATTATGAACCGCGATCTGGGCCGCCTGTACGTCGAAGCCAAAGCCTTTATGAAGTTGCGGGCGCAACGGAACCGTGTCGTGGCGGAAAGCAAACTTCAAAAAGCCGCAACAGCAGCCGCGGAAGCACATCAGGTCGGCGTCTAACGGATACCGCCGATGCGATTTGAGAAACGCGGTCAGCGCATCAGTGCTGACCGCGTTTTTACTGGCAAAATGTTGCACTCTACAAATCGAACGCCCGCATTGGATCGTACTGTACAAACAATATCGGTCTAGACCACCTGGAGTTTCATTCACACCCATGCAATCCACGATGACATTTCGCCGCTATATGGTGCTGGTTGCGGTGATGGTGACCGCGTCGTTCGGCGACACCTTTCTCAGCATGGGGATGAAACAGATCGGCCCGGTTTCCATCCATCAATTATCTACTCTGCTTGCAGCGCTAAAAGTCCCATGGGTGCTGGCTGGAATCGTTTTACTGACAGGGTTTTTCGCCTCTTATTTGACCGCCCTTTCCTGGGCCGACCTGACCTTTGTGCTGCCGGCAACATCCTTCGGTTACGTCATCATCGCTCTGCTGTCGAGGTTTTGGCTGCACGAAACCATCACTCCGGCGCGCTGGGCCGGCATCCTGCTCATTACGCTCGGGGTAGGTTTCGTTACGCAAGGACCGTCGTATACCGATCACGCCAGCGAGATATCCGAGCCAGAACCGGCCGCGAATTCTGCTCCTTTAGAAAGCGCATCGGAACGCGTGAAGGAGCCTTCGGCATGAACCATGCAACTGGCTACACCGTATGGCTGATGATTGGCACGATCGTTGTGTTGGCGACCGTGGGCGATGTTCTAATCGCGGGGGCGATGCGTCAGATTGGCGACTTCGACCGGATTCGCGAGCGCGCCGGAATCGCCGGCGCTATCTTTGCGGTCTTGAGGAATGTTCAATTTCTATTCGGAGTTGTTTGTATGGCGTTCAGCTTTTTCTCGCTGCTTTTCGCGCTGAGCTGGGCGGATGTGAGCCTGGTGGCTCCAGCCTCGGCGGCATTGACGTTCGTGACGAATGCATTCGCGGCCAAGTGGATATTGAAAGAAAACGTTGACCGGAGGCGGTGGCTCGCTGCCCTTTGCGTCTGCGCGGGTGTGTTTTTCCTGGCCCGATAAATAGGCTAAGGAAAAATAAAGCGGGTTCCCCACATCTCGATTTTGAGATGCGGGTTCTGCCCACACTGGAAACGAAAAATTGAACTTACCGGAACAGCCGCATCAAACCCCGTGCGGGAAGTTCAGCACACAGGAATTTTTCCGGCTTCCCTGCTGCCCTCGTCAGAGCTTCGGCTGCGATATATCCGCTGCGTACCGCGCCCTCCATCGTCGAAGGCCAGCCAGTGGCGGTCCAATCCCCAGCTAAAAACATTCGCGGCCAGCCTGTCACTGGACCCGGACGATAAGCATCCAGGCCGGGGGTGACGGAGAATGTGGCACGGACCTCTTTGATGACTGCAGCCTTCAATAACTTTGCCTCGCGCACCGCTGGAAAGAATTCCGCCAGCTCCCGCAACGCGAGATCGATAATTTCCTGTCGTGATTTTTCGACCAGGGACTTCGACGCGCTCACCACCAGTTCCAGATAACTTTCGGAATCGTTCGCTCTCGTTTCCGGCTGCAATAGAGACTTGTTGTACATCCACTGAATAGTGGTATCCAGCAGGACAGCATGTTCGAGGCCAGTGATGCGGCGGTCGAACCACAGGTGAATACCAGTAATCGGCGAATGTTCGAAATGTTCCAGCTTCCGGGAAAGCTTCGCTGCATATCCATCCAATGTCGGCGGCAGCGTTGGCAATAACTTCTGCATGGACTCAAATGGAAGCGCCAGCAGTACAGCGTCGGTCTCGATGCTACCGCCCTCCAGTTCGAGCTGCCAGCGTTGGCTTCCATCGTCGTGAGTAATGCCAGTCACACTCTTCCGCAGAGTGACCTTGCCTCCGCGCGATTCGATAAATCCCAAAGCGTGTCCGTACAATTCGCTCAATGGGATCGTGGGCACGCCCATCAAGCCGCCTTGCGCCGATTGCATGAAAGCACTGCGAAAAACCATTCCCGCATAATGCGCGGAGACACGATCCAGGTCCTCGTTGAGAGCACTCACCAACACAGGATTCCAGAATCGATCGATGGCATGACGCGTTTGACCGTGACGGCGAAGCCAATGCGCGAAATTCTCTTCACTGTCCTCTGGAACGCCACGCAAGAAGGCCATCATTCCGCGGCTAATGGCAAGCTTATCGGCGAACGACAGGGCCGATGCCGAGAGGAATGAAAGAGAATTGTGAAACGGCGCGGGCAAATGTCCCGGCTGCAACACGCTACTCCTGCCGTCTGTCTCTAAAAATGTTATGCGATCAAACCAGCGGATCCGATTCTCGACACCAAGCTGGCGATAGAAGCCGATCAGGTTCGTGCAGCATCCTAAAAGAACGTGCTGACAGTTATCCAGAACTTCCCCGGTGCCGGGATGCTCATAAGAGGATGCGCGGCCCCCAACGTACGGTCTTCGCTCAATCAGCTGGACACTATAACCCGACTTCGCCAAAGCACAGGCGGCAGACAGACCTGCCAGGCCTCCGCCGACCACAGCGACGTCGTGAATTCCTGGATCGCGCTCGTTGCTCGATTCGGATTCGAGTTCTGTAATCAAAGCTTTACTCATGGTTCATAGTGACGGTGAACCGCGAAATCTGTTGCATTCAGCTAGTTCTCTCGTGTGTTGCGCAAACGAAAAGCCAACCATAATCCACGCCATAAAATTCCAAGCTTCTCGTGCGTTGGTACGCTGATCCTAGATGAAAACACCTCATAGCGGGCGTCTGCAATTCGCTCTAGTAAACGCCGATAAATCCTTACCAGCACCCATAAAGCTGCCCTGCTGTCCGGTGCGATTAAGGGCAGAAGACTGTTTGCCGCAGCATAATATTTGCGCGCTCGCTCCGCTTCCATTTCCATCAGAGCGCGCTCTTCCAGCTTCAGCTTCCGGCCGCCATGGGTCGAAGACAACTGCTCGACAGAAACGTTATAGCGCCTCAGATCCTCAAGCGGCAGGTAGATTCTGCCCCGCTCGGCATCTTCGCGAACGTCCCGCAGAATGTTTGTTAACTGGAACGCAATTCCCGTTTCCTCCGCCAGCTTTTCCGCGCGCGGATCGGTATAGCCGAAGATACGAATGCATACCAGTCCGACGACGGACGCAACTAAATAACAATAGCGATACAGTTCGTCGAAGCTTTGATAGATGACAAGCTGCGCGGAATTCTGCGAATTCGGCTGTCCCGGGCCACCCATCGTCCCTCGAGGCTCCGTCAAATCCATCAGAGTTCCCTGCACCAATTGATCGAGCAGCTCTGAGGAAATTTGAAAGCGTTGCTGCGTTTCGCGCAGCGCGACAAAAGCCGGATTGTCCGATGCTTCTCCCGCAGATGCGCGATGCCACTCCTCCAGCCATTGCCGCGTTTGTTGAAGACGCTCTTCGCGTGGCAAATGCTCGTCATCGGCCAGATCGTCCGCGTGCCGCATAAAAGCATAAACAGCGCAGATGGCTGCGCGTTTCGACTTCGGCAACACCCGAAACGCATAGTAGAAATTTTTGGCCTCACGGCGCGCGATTGCCTCACACGCTGCATACGCTTCCTCCAGGGAAAGGCTCACGCAGCCGACCTCGCCGTTAGCTTGCCGGCCAGCGCCCGCAGCAACAAAGCCGCTTTGCGCGGTTTCGAGATTACAGGCCGCGCGCGCAAAACGTCGTAATCCTGCCGCGTTATCGCACGCAAAATCTCCTGGCCTCCGTTGCTGAACAGCGCGAGATCCACCGCCAGTTCCCGATCGACACGGCCCAGCAGCGGCATTCCCTTGTCGAATAAATCACGTGCATAGGCCACTTCATGCCGCATCAGGGCGCGGAATTCCTGAGAGAAACGGCGCTCATGAATTTGCTGTTCGCTGACCTCAAAACGCTTCATATCATCCAAGGGCAGATAGATGCGGTTGCGCCGGTCATCTTCCCTCACATCCTGCCAGAAATTCGCAAGCTGCAATGCGGTGCACGTAAAGTCTGAGAGCGCAAACAGTTCCGGTTCGCGAAAACCACATGCATACAGCACCAGGTGGCCAACCGGGTTCGCAGAATAACGGCAATAGCCAAGAACATCTTCCATAGTGCGATAACGCGCGACGGTCTGGTCCTGGCGAAATGCAACCAGCAGATTGGCGAACGGCTCTTTTGGAATACTGCAAACGCGAACGGTCTCGGCGAGCGCGACAAACACCGGATGACGGGCTCCCCCCTGATAACAGGCATCCAGTTCTTGATTCCAGAAATCTAGCAGTGCCAGCGATTGCGCAGCGTCGCCCACCTCATCTCCCAGATCGTCCGAGATGCGGCAGTAGGCGTAAATGCTTTGGAAATGAGGGCGCAACCGCTTGGGCAAAAACCATGTCGCCACATGGAAATTTTCATAGTGTGACTTGGCCAGCCTGCGGCAGTATGCCTGCGCCTCCTCCAGGCTTGGCTCGTGTTCGGGCATTCGATAGCTGGCAGGCAGCTTGCTCCATCCTGCTTGCAACAACGCTTCAACACTCGTACCTGGTTCTTGCAAACCGCTGGCGTTCATGCAGCATCTCCGCATGGAAGAATAGCAATCTTTATATCGCCCGTTTTCTTTTCTGTGCCGCGATGCATCAGCCGTTCAAGAACGGGAACAAGCTGTTCCAGAGGAGCTCGGCCAGTTATAAATTTATCGTTGGCAAAACGTCCACCGGCAATCCACTCAAACGCACGACGACATACAGAGGGCCGATGATGAAAGCTCGCGCGCAAGGTGAGATTGTTGTAATGGAGCCGATTGGTATCAAGCTCGACTTTCGTTCCCTTGGCGCAACCGCCAAAGAAATTCACCACGCCGCCTTTGCGCACCATCTCGATAGCCAACTGCCAGGTCTCCGGCAGCGCCACGGCCTCGATCACCGCATCCGCTCCGCGACCCTGCGGTGTCAGGGCGCGCACGGCTGCGACCACGTCTTTCTCCACTCCAGTTTGCACGACCTGCTTCGCGCCGAAGGACCGCGCCAGCTCCGCCTGCTCCTCGCGCTTCACCACTGCGATCACATCAACACCCATCAGCGCGGCCAAATGAATGAACATCAGGCCGATCGGCCCGGCGCCGATCACAACCATCTGATCGCCGGACTGAACGCCGGTTTCATCCATGCCGTGCAGCACGCATGCCAGCGGTTCCGTCATGGCGGCGTACTCGAAAGACACATTCTGCGGAACGTGTAGCGTGTTTTTTCGAACGATGCGCTCCGGGATGCGGATGTATTCCGCGTAGGCGCCGTTGTTGAAGATAAGATCGTCGCAAAGGTTTTCCTGTCCGCGACGGCAAAAATAACATTCTCCGCACGGCGCGGAATTGACAGCAACTACGCGGTCACCTGGCTGAAAATCCGTGACGCCTTTCCCCGTTTCGGAGACAATTCCCGCCATCTCGTGCCCGAACGGAATTGGCGGCTGCAACATCTTTGCGTGATAGCCGCGGCGATAAATCTTCAGATCCGTCCCGCAGGTAAGCGCGGCGTGGATACGCACGACGATCTCTCCTGCTCCGGCTTGTGGCACCGGCAGGCGCTCGATCCGCACATCTTCTTTGCCGTACAAAACAGCGGCATTCATTTCAGCCATAAGGATATTTTCGCAGAGACTTGAAAGCTTGGTCGCTTGGATCGTGCTTCCTCCGCCGGTCTGGCAGCCCGAAAAAGTACACTTACGGATGAATCATTATTTTCATCGAGTCGGCCTTTGGTTCGGAGGCGAATGCGATGGCCTCAGCCGCTTGCTCCAGCGGAAAACGATGAGAGATCAACCGCGTGAGATCGAAGCCCTCGCGATAACGATCCAATACCAGCCGCGTTACTTCCGCCTGTGCATCTACCGCAGAGCTATACGATCCGAGCAGTGATTTTTCATCCATGCAGACAGCTGCGGGATCGATTGTTGCCTCACCGTGCTGTGTTGCTGCAAATAACAGCACCCTGCCTCCAGGACGCGCCGCATCCATTGCTGTCCGGATCAACGCATTTCCTCCGACAGCGACCACGACCACGTCGGCACCGCGATCTTCAGTATATTTTTTTGCGACCGCAATAACGTCCTCTTCGCCAGCATGGATGGGATGATTCAGACTGAATTGCGCGGCAACGGCATGGCGCGAAGGATACAAGTCCGAAGTCAGCACGGTTGCGCCCGCCTGCTGCGCAAGCGACGCGAGCAAAATACCGATTGGCCCCTGACCGATCACGAGCACGGTTTCGTCCGCCGCCAGGTGAAGATTGCGAATCGCCTTGAAGCAGGTGTTCACCGGTTCAATCCATGCTGCCTGCTCGAATGGAACATGGTCTGGCACTCGCACGAGACCGCGTTTGACGATCCAATCCATCACGCGAATGTATTCCGCAAAGCCCCCACCGGAAGGCTCGAAACCAGCGGTGCAGCCAACGCGCTTGTACACCTCGCATTGGGCGAAAGTCTTTTTCGCGCAGTAATAGCAATTACCGCAAGGGATGTGATGAAACGCCATCACGCGGTCGCCGACCTTCCAATCCTGAACTCCAGCCCCTACGGCTGCAATCTCACCGGCCATCTCATGGCCGAAAATGCGCGGGGCAGCGTGCGAACCGGTGTGGATTTTTTTAAGGTCCGTGCCGCAGACGCCGCAGGCATGAATGCGCACCAGCACCTCGCCCGGCCCAATCTCCGGAACCGGCACTGTTTCCACCCGAATATCGTTCAGGTCGCGGTACACAGCCGCTCGCATGGTCGCGGGTATGCGATTCGGGAACGAATTTTCAATACGAGTCACTGTGGCCATTTTATTCTGCGTTCTCTAAAGTTCCGCGCAACACCTGCGCAATCGTCTGGGAAGCCTGCGCTGAGTGCCGACCCAGGCGAATTGTGGCGGGAATCGACCATGGATGACGTGCGATGTAGGAAGCGAAGGCAACCTCGCGGAATCCGCCGCGCGCGTCGATGAAGCGGTTCAAGTCGGGCAACACATCTGCAGCCTCATCGCTCACGATCTTCAGCGTGCGAAACGGCAACTCGCGCGTCTTCGCCAGCCGGGCCACAGCAGCCGCTTCCATATCGACCAGATCGGCACTCCAGCGTTCTACTATCTTCGGCTTTTCCTCGTGGTCTAAGACGTGATCGACGGTCACCAGCGTGCCGATTCCACACTCACACGCATAAGTCTCTCCCATTCGCGCATCAATGACAGTTGCCGGCCAATAAATCGTATTTCTCCCAATGCCGGGACGCAACGCGCCCGCGTAGCCTACGGAAATAATCGAATGCAGCGGCCCCTGCATGGCAGCCAATGTCAGCGCGTTCATGACACGCTCGCGGCCAATCCCCGCGCAGACCGCGACAGCGCGATCGCATTCGGCAATCATGTACCCGCCGCGGCGCGATGACTTGCGCACCGGCCAATCGCGAACGAGAGGTGCAAGCTCTCGTGGTAGCGCGGCCAGGATGGCAATCCGTGCTTTCATGTGGCGGGAGCATACCCGTTGGCGCGGAACCATGTGACAGCTGCCTGCAATGCAGTATCGATTGGTCGCGCCTGGTAGCCCAACTCGCGTTCCGCTTTTGCGGAGCTGGCGAACATTTTCTTCTTCCCCATCATCACCGCTTCAACGGTTGCCCGCGGCTCCTGCCCACGCATGCGGCCTGTGATCCATTCGTCAAAAAATGCAAACGCCATGGCGATGGAATGCGGCACCTTCATCCCCGGCGATGGTAAGCCCGTTATCGCCGCGATGCGATCCAAAAATTGTTTCAACGTCAGATTTTCCCCTCCCAATATGTAGCGCTCGCCCGGTGTGCCCCGTTCAATCGCCGCGACGTGCATGGCAGCTACATCTTCGACATCCACGAAATTCAAACCTGTGTCGACGTACGCGGGAAAGTTTCGATTTAAGAAATCCACGAGGATGCGGCCTGTCGGTGTCGGCTTGGCATCGTTTGCGCCAATCGGCGTGGTTGGATTCAGAATGATGACATGCTGCCCACTTCGCGCGGCTTCAATGGCTGCCTGCTCCGCCAAAAACTTAGAGCGCTTATAGTGGCCGATCATATGGTCGAGAGAAACCGGTGTTTCCTCATCGACAACGGCGCCATCCGATCGGAAGCCCATGGTCGCTACGCTGGAGGTATACACAACGCGGCGCACGCCGGCCTCACGAGCAAGACGCACCAATGACTGCGTCCCTTCAACATTGGCTGCATACATGGCGTCAGGATCGCGGACCCACAACCGGTAATCCGCTGCCACATGAACCAGCGCATCGCAGCCGGCAAGCGCTGCGCGAAGGCTTTCCGGTTGCCGCAGGTCGCCCCTGACAAGTTCCGCATTCAACTCCCGTAGATGTTCCGTGCGGCTCGTTTGCCGGGTAAGCAGACGCAGCTCCGCGCCTGCTGCATGGAGCGCCTGGGCGACATGGCTGCCCACAAAACCGGTTGCTCCTGTAAGGAAAATGCGCATAGTGGTTAAAGCGGAGCGAGAGAATATAGACGCTAAAGCAGATTCATAGTGGAGGTCGTTTATCGGCAATTAGAGTCATTCTGAACCCTTCGGCTTCGCTCAGGGCAGGCTCCGCGGAGCGGAGTGAAGAATTCAGAGACTGTCTGCCTGGGTTGCGCTGCTCATACCCTATGGATTCTTCACTCCGCTCAGAATGACTCACCTCATTTTCGACTACGGTATCCACAAATGCGCTCTAATCCAGCGCTTCGGCATGAATGCCGATGTTCTTCTCGCCGGCGGCTTTCTTTTCCCAGTATTTCCGCACCCATGCCTCCCAGCTTTTTCCAGCCGCGGTGTCACGGCCGGTAAATGCCAATCCAGCGATTTCAGAGTATGGAATGGAAACGCGTTCCGCTGTGTCCTTCGGCATGATGCGGACGATTGCACGATGCAGCGCGGGAGCGGGACGGCGGTCGAAAATATATCCCTCAATCCGCACACCAGTCTTCAGCGTGACGGTGACATCTCCGCGATAATCGAAGGCCTGTTCTAGGGCTTCCCGGGTCTCTTCTTCCGTTGCCAGAGCTGGAATCCAACCTTCCAGGATTTCCCGCTCCGCACCGGGTGCAATCTCCATCGCGTCCGGGTTGGGAGTTGGCTTCATGTGCGATTCGATCATGCGTGCGTCTCCTCCATCGAACTGATGGATGTCGCAGCCTGTGACACTTGAATCTGAACCAGCGGATTTTGCGCATGTACCGGATTCGCAGGTTGACTCAAAAGATCGCGCGCACCCCTGTCCGGGTAAAGCGTCATGGTCGCCTTTGCCGTTGCCCACAGACCCTTGAGAGAGCCGAATGTGTAATTCACTCCAGAGGCTTCATATCCCGAATGAACCATGCAGTTCGCGCATTTAGGGTTGCCGGATTCTGTACCATAGTGCGACCATTCGGTCGCTTCCATCAGCTCGGCAAATGTATCGGCATATCCATCCTGTAGAAGATAACAGGGCTTCTGCCAGCCGAAAATGTTGTAGGTGGGCATGCCCCAGGGCGTGCAGGTAAAGTCGCGCTTGCCCATCAGGAATTCCATGTACATCGGCGAAGCGTTGAAGCGCCAACTCTTCTTGCGATTGGAAAGAATGGCGCGGAAAAGCCTGCGGGAGCGGGCGCGTCCTAGGAAATGCTTCTGATCTGGCGCCTTCTCATAGGTATAGCCGGGAGCAACCATCATGGATTCGACGCCCACTTCCATCATTTCATCAAAAAAGGAACGGACGCTGTTCGGATCGGCGCCATCGAACAAAGTGGTGTTGGTGGTCACGCGAAAACCGCGGCTGACCGCTTCGCGAATCCCCGCCGCCGCCAGTTCATACCCACCTTCGCGGCAAACGGAGAAGTCGTGGTGTTCGCGCTGTCCATCCATGTGCACGGAGAAGGAAAGGTATTTACTCGGCTTGAATAAATGCAGTTTCTCTTTCAGCAGCAGAGCGTTGGTGCACAGGTAAATATATTTCTTGCGCTCTACAAGTCCGGCAACGATTTCGCCAATTTTCGGGTGCATTAAAGGTTCGCCGCCGGGTATCGAAACCATCGGCGCACCGCATTCGTCGACAGCGCGGAAGCATTCCTCCGGTGTCAGTTCCTTTTTTAAAATATGGGCGGGATACTGGATTTTTCCGCAGCCGGCACACGCCAGGTTGCAGCGAAACAAGGGTTCCAGCATCAGCACCAGGGGATAACGTTTGCGGCCACTCCAGCGCTGGCGCAACACATAGGTTGCGACCGTCCACATTTGTGAGATTGGCACTGCCATGCATCTTCCTCCGTTGAGTGCTTTCTAGACCAATTTTCCTGCTGCTATAGACTGCTGGCAACTATCATGTGCATCCGTTCTTCGAGGAACGGATGCGTAAGCTTTCGTTTCGCTGGTACACGCCTGCAGGAAAACTGGTCAATGGCGCTTTCTGTAGCTGTTGAATTCCGTCCGTCAGCTCAGGCTACCGACAACTTCGAGCTGCATGGCACGTCGATAAGTAGTCAGCGCCAGCAGCGGAAAATAATTGCGATACATGTGGTACGAAAGATAAAACACTCTCGGGAACCCGGTTCCAGTGTATTCATCCTCTCTCCAGCAACCATCGGATTGTTGCTGTTGCAGCAACCAGCGTATACCTTTTGCTACGGAGTCACTGCGAGTGTCTCCTGCAGCCAGCAACCCGAGAATGGCCCACGCCGTCTGGGATGCGGTGCTCGGGCCGATGCCGCGCAAGGCGGGATTGTCGTAACTGGCGCAGCTCTCTCCCCAGCCGCCGTCCGCGTTCTGCACCATGCGAATCCATTCCGCCGCCTGCTGGATTTGCGGCTCATGGTTCCATATCCCCATGGCTTCCAATCCCCGCAATACAAGGAAAGTTCCATAAAGATAATTGACGCCCCAACGGCCGAACCAGCTTCCGTCCGACTCCTGCTCGCGATAAATAAATTGGATTGCTTTTTGTACACGCAGATCGTCGTTTGTGACACCGTAATTGGCCAGCATCTCCAGAATACGCCCGGTAATATCCACCGTTGGCGGATCGAGCATTGCATTATGGTCGGCGAACGGAATGTGCTCGAAGATCATCTTCGTGTTGTCTTTGTCGAAGCTCGCCCAGCCGCCGTTCTTGCATTGCATCGCCCAGATCCACTTGAGCGCCCGCTGCGAGACTTCATACTGGTAACGCTCACGCGGATTTTCTACTTTGTTAAGAGCCAGAAGCACCTGCGCGGAATCATCCACATCCGGGTAAAACTCATTGTTGAACTCGAAATACCAGCCACCCGGCTCGACGTTTAGAACCTTCATTGACCAGTCGCCCTTGTGGCGCACTTCCTTGGACAGTATCCAATCGGCAGCCTTCAGCAGCCGAGGATCATCCTTTGCAACGCCCGCCTCACCCAGCGCAAACATCGCATAGGCGGTGTCCCAGACCGGCGACATGCAGGGCTGCATACGGAACGTTGGCTCGCTCTTTTCCGGAATGCCCGGCTCTTCAATACCCAGCCTTTCAAATTCGTCGAGCGCGCGAATCACCTGGGGATCGTCGAGCGAGTAGCCCTGGCAGCGCAGCGCAATGATTGAATTCAAAATACCCGGATAGATAGCGCCCAGTCCGTCCGACATTTCCATCCGCGCAAGCATCCACTTCTCCGCTTGCTTCAACGCAATCGCACGCAGCGGCCGCACGTGGATACGTTCCGCCCAATGCGTCATTCGGTCGAAGAACAGAAAAAAATTGCGCCAGCTGAAGACTTTCCTCTCCCAACGCAAATGCAGGTTAGCGTTCTCGCGGCCGCCGACGAACAACTCATCGATTCCCTGCTCTGTTGGAATTTTCTTGAACGGCTTTTTCGCATAGGCGATCGACAGCGGCACCAGCATCGCTCGCGACCAGGATGAAATCTCGTACAGATTGAAGTAGAACCACTTCGGAAACAACACAATCTCCGGCGGAATAGCCGGGACTGCGTTGTAGTCATATTGCCCGAAGAAACACAGGTAGAGCTTGGTGTACGTATTGACCTCGGTGGCACCGCCGTGGGCCAGCGCCCATTCGCGCGCTTTGACGAGCACAGGATGGTTCGCGGTCCAATCCATAAGCTTCAACGCTAAGTAGGCCTTCACTGTTGCGCTGATGTTCGACGGGCCTCCGTGATATATCGGCCAGCCGCCATCTTCCTTCTGGTGCCGCAGAATTTCCTCAACAGCCCGCCGCATCCGCGCTGAATCGCCGGTGCCTAATAGCTTGTGCAGCATGATGTAATCGGACTCGAGCGTGGTATCTGCTTCAAGTTCCCCGCACCAGTAGCCTTCCGGATGCTGCTGAGCGAGCAGAAAATCGCACGAGGAATCGATAGCGCGCTCGACATGATCCAGGCTGGCATCCAGCCTGCCAAATCGAACTGCAGCAGTCGGTGTGGCGGATTGTTTGCCTGACGGAAATGGATTCATCGGTCAATCGAGAATTTAACTACTACTCTATATCTCGCTAAGTATGTAAGATGCCGGATAAAAGTCAGATACATCCGGGTAAGCGGCCACCCAGAAGTGGACGACCGAACGGGCTCGGAACTACGTGCAAACCAGTCCCCTTAGGAAGTCGCCGTCGCGCCCTGCGCCGGAGCAACCGTAATTGCACGCACAATCTCCGGCGGCAGGCCGAAACGTACGTTCTCCGGCATGACCTCTACCTCTTCGACAGAGCCGAAACCGTTTCGTTGTAGATAATTGATGACGTCCTGCACCAGGACCTCCGGAGCCGAAGCGCCCGCTGTAACGGCAACCGTCTTTGCATTCTCCAGCCATTCCGGGCGAATTTTTTCCGAATCGTCGATCAGGTATGCGATCGTATCCAGATTGCGGGAGACTTCCACCAGCCGGTTGGAATTCGAGCTGTTGTTCGATCCCACCACCAGCACCAGATCCGCCTGGTGAGCCACGTTCTTTACCGCGACCTGACGATTTTCCGTTGCATAGCAGATGTCCTGCGAGTGCGGCCCAACAATTTTAGGAAATTTCGCCTTTAGGGCGTGAATGATGTCGCGAGCTTCGTCCAGGCTAAGGGTCGTCTGCGTCAGGTAGGCTACGCGCTCCGGATTCGGGACATCAAGAGCCGCAACTTCTTCTACAGTAGACACCACCTGGGTCTCCTCCGGCGCCTCACCCAGCGTTCCCTCAATCTCATCATGATCGCGATGGCCGATCAGCACGAGAGAATATCCCTGCCGCGCAAATTTCACCGCTTCGACATGCACCTTGGTTACCAGCGGGCAAGTTGCGTCGATGACCTTCAGCTTGCGCAGCTTGCTCTTCTCTCGCACAGCCGGAGAAACGCCGTGCGCGCTGTAGATCACGCGAGCGCCTTCAGGCACCTCGTCGATGTCGTGTACGAAGATCGCGCCTTTTTCAGCTAAGTCATTGACGACAAACCGATTATGAACGATCTCGCGACGCACATAGATTGGTGCGCCGAACGTCTCCAAGGCTATCTTGACCACGTCGATGGCCCGCACCACTCCGGCACAAAAACCGCGCGGCTTTAGCAGCAGAATCCGCCGGTCATTCTCCGGGTTCTGGGCTGCGGCGGGGGTATTAAGCGCGGAACTCTGAGGGATGTCAGTCACTATCCCAGTATACCGGGCCTCTGAGGGATCAGCCAGCGGAAACAGCCGTATTTTTGCACCGGATTTGCAGCAGATTCAGGTGGGCGCCGGTTGCGCCTGGGCGGAGGATATATTTCACCAGCTCAGAGCGAGCTTCATCTAGATTGTCTGCAAAGTCAACGTCTGCTGGTCGTTGTAGGAGAGGTCCTCGACCGTTACAGAGTTGCTGTCGATCCGCAGCACCTTGTATCGCCCATTCACGACATCTCCCGCGCCGGCGATAAATACGTCCTCCCCATGCAGAAGAAAAATATGTTTTTGGCCATTCTGTTCGGTGGCGAAGCCGTAGAACTTCAGATCGATAGGAGGTGGCGGCGGTGGGCCAGTCGGCGCTACCGGCCCGGTGCGCACCGAACCGATGGGCTTCTCAATCGCAGTCATCGCGGCTGGCGGTAGAGAATCTTTCGAAAAAATATTGCGGCTGGTGCCGGTGTAGGTCGTATTTTCCGCCAGGGCCATGCGCTCCGGATGGAGTGTTGGATCGAGCGCGGAGGCGCTTTCCAGATGCTGCGCCATATGGTTGGTCGTGCCTCCGCTCCGGGTCACAACCATTGGAGTCGGAGCACTACTTTCCGCTGCAGGAGGTTGTGCTGACGGCGGTCCGCTGGCCAACTGCCAGACCGTGTGAGCGATTAACGAAAGCGCCAGAGACACCAGGATCGTAGCGATCAGGCGTTTCTTCTTGTCCTCGGTGCCGAGCCGTATCGCCATCGCGTTAACGTTGCTCCGTGGGATGATGGGCAGTCTGTATAACCGCCTGCGTAGTGTGATTCGCCGCGGTTGTGCTCGCCGCAGGCGTACCTGCATCCGCAGACCCGGCGCCATTTTCCGCTGAGGCGCGCAGGAATGTGGTCAGCCGCATGCGCAGGCTCACGATGCCACCCTGTTGCCCGCTCAACGCAATTCCGTCAATCATAAAGAAAACTTTGTCGCGCTCCAGCCCATTAATGAAGCGCACGATAGGCGCGTAATCCCCAGTCAGGTTCGCGTCCATGTGAAGCTCATACACGCCCCGGTCGAGTTTGCCCTGCGCGTATTGCTCGCGGGATAGCAGGACATTGTTCTTGACGGCCAGCGCACCCAATTCAGCCAGCACTTCGGAATATGTTGCCGGGAATCGCTTCTCGTAAAAAGCCTGCTCGTCCAGTTGCGCCTGATCGATCTTCTTATCAAGACCGCGCAGCGGCTTCGTTTTTAGCTGCATCGTCCGATATGCGACCTGGTGCTGCTGAAGACTCGCCGCATCTCCCGCGCTCGCGCGCCTCCACGCATAGACCAGGCGCGCGGCCAGCACCAGGTTCACGAGACACAAAAGTGCGACAGCCGCATAATGCCAGTGGCGCGCAGTGATGCGAATTTTGCCCCAATTCGGCATGGTCAAGTTCATCGCACGCCCCCGGCAGTTGTGCCGTGCTGCACATCTCTCTGTTGGCTGCGTTGAGGACTCATCCGGGAATTCAAAGCGGATGGACTGCGGACCGCTTCCCCGCCCGCCGCTCCACCATTCACAACGGGTCGCGTCTTATGCGCCGCGTGGGTTCCCGATTTCTTTTCTTCGGCTTTCTTATCGGTAGTTGCGAGATCGCCGGCGTTGAATTCAGCAAGAATATCCACGTTTACGTCGATCGACGCGGACATCGTAGGCCGGAATCCGGCGCGGTTCTGGCCCTCAATCTCAGCCGTCTCACCGACCACGCGCGGATCGAGAAAATGCGGCGATTTTTCCAGGTTCGCCACCAACTGCACGGCTTTATCGCGGGGCCCACTGACGCGCAGGCGCACCAGGACATGTCCTTCTTTGGTCATCTGCGGATCGATGCTGATGACCTGCACGCCTTGAGGCAGGACCAACTCCAGGTCCATCAATGCTGTTGTCCAGGAAAAGGACTTCCGAATAAATTGTTGGTTCAAAAACTGTGAACGGTCAAGCGTGGCGGCATTGACGGGTTCGCGCATCAGCGCTTGGTCCCGTTCCCATTCCCGCTGAAGGTTCTGCGTGGCCATGGTCCAATTGTGGACGGCTGCGTCCGCTTGCGCCGCCTTGTGCTCGGCAATTTGCAGCAAAAAGAACAGGACGACAGCCATCGCCACCAGCGCCCCCGCCAATATGCGCAGACGCAGGAACAGCGGTCGCAGTTCAAAGAATGGCCGGGAGGCGAGATTGAGTGTAATGCGCATCAGCCGCGCAGCGCCCCCACCACGCTGGTATAACGGCTGGCCGCAACCTGGCTCGGCACCGCGCCGGCGGAAAATGCGTCGGAGTTAACCAGGCTGCGGAGCGGAATCTGCCACTCCCCGTCGACTTCGAGATGTGCCCGCAGCACGTCCGGACTTTCGAAGCCCGCGACCCAGACCTCTTCGAGCGCGGTGTGCAGCGTGTCTTCGTAATAGGCGGCTGCCACCAGCACGGCCTGCGCCATCTCCGCTGGTTCAGCTTCGGAATGTTCCGTCCGGCGATAGAGCAGAAGCTCGCCGTTCCGCGTGATGGCGGTTGTGATCGAGGCCTCTCCGGTGTGCACCAGCAAGTGCGAACCAGTATCGGGGACCGCCGCCAGCGCGGCCAAAGTTGTAGGCAGCAACGTGCCGGGCTCCCGCTCGCTGTCGCGCATCAATGATTCAATTTCATCTCTCACTTCGGCGGGCATGGCTGCGGCGATCACCTGAACAGGACCATTTTTGCTCGCGGGATTTGACGGCCGCAGCAGTTGGAATGACACGGCCGCGGTGTCCGCATCAAATGGGATCATGCGGCGCAACCGGAAACGCACCAGCGGAAGAATCTCCTGCGCTTTCGCCGGCAGGGTGTCGAAGTCCAACAACTGGACGCGCGTGCAGGCATCCGGCAGAATCAGCGTCCAGTCGCGGCCATTCGGATTAACCGAATCGAGCGCGCTCTTCAAAGCCGCTAGCACCGCGCTTCGATCGCTAAAGACAGGCGAGCTTAAACCAGCCGAGAGGGATCCGAGCAAAGGCACGTAGGCAGTCGCGTCCAGCGGAGATTCCATGCTGGCTGACCCGGCAGCGAAAATGCCGTCGGGCGCGATCTCACAAGCCAAACGAGGGCGCACTGCCGATTGCAGTGAGGTGGGAAAAAGACGCATGCTGTTTCAGCTTACCGTGAAGCTTCAATGAAGGTAACTTTATTGATTTCTTTTAATGTAGTCAGGCCCAGCCGGATTCGCTGCAAAGCGGACTCGCGGAGAAACGACATCCCCTCGTTGCGTGCGGCGCGACGAACCTCGGAGGCTGGCTTCTTCTCTAAAATCAGTTCGCGAATTCTGTCATTCAGCTCCAAAAGCTCGTGAATTGCGGTACGGCCACGATATCCGGTGCCTCCGCATTCGATACATCCAGTCCCCTCCTGAAAGGGAAAACCCGACCACTCATCCGGATCGAGACCACTCAGTCGCAACGCGTCATGATCGTATTCGACCGGGTGCTTGCAGTAGTCGCAAATCATCCGGACCAGGCGCTGCGCCAGAATGCAATTGAGCGCAGAAACAAAATTGTAAGGCTCGACACCCATGTTGAGAAAGCGGCCAATCACATCCACCACATTGTTCGCGTGGACTGTGGTGAAGACCAGATGCCCCGTTAGCGCCGAGTTGATGGCGATCTGCGCCGTCTCCTGATCGCGTATTTCGCCTACTAAAATCTTGTCCGGATCGTGTCGCAGAATGGAACGCAAGCCGCGTGCGAAGGTCAGACCTTTTTTCTCATTGACCGGAATTTGCGTAATACCGCGAATCTGGTACTCCACCGGGTCTTCAATGGTGATGATCTTATCTTCATCACTTTTGATTTCGTTTAATGCAGCATAAAGAGTGGTCGTTTTGCCGGAGCCGGTCGGCCCCGTCACCAGCACCATCCCGTAGGGTTCACGGATGTAGCGGCGAAAGCGGAAAAGGTCGTCTTCCGCGAAACCCACGACATCAAGCGTCAGGCTGGTGAACTTTTCGCTCATCGATTCTTTGTCCAGCACGCGCAGCACGGCGTTTTCGCCATGGACCGTTGGCATAATCGAGACACGAAAATCGATCAGCCGTCCTTTATAACGCACGCGAAACCGTCCATCCTGCGGCACGCGCCGCTCGGCGATGTCGAGCTCACTCATGACTTTGATACGCGAAAGAATCGTCTGATGATGCTCGCGGGCAATCGGCGCCATGGCCTGCTGCAGCACGCCGTCAATCCGGTACTTCACCAGCAGGCTGTCGTCGAACGTTTCCAGATGGATATCGCTGGCTCTGCGCTCAAGCGCGGTAAATACCATTGTGTCCACCAGCCGGATGATCGGACTGATGTCTTCTTCCGAGGTCAGCTTCTCGATCGAAAGCGTCTCGTCCTGATTGTCCTCCGACGTGAGCACATCGAAGGTCAGGCCTTCGGTCGCTTCGTCCAATACGCGCTGCGACTGCTCGGTTTTCTTTAAAAGGTCGTTGATCTGGCTCAGGGTGGCGACGCGGACTGCAATTCTCTGCCCCAGCAGGCCGGAAATTTCATCCATCACCATCAGCTTGCTCGGATCGCTGACGGCAATCACCAGCCGGGTATCCAACTGCTCCAGTGGAACAAAGCTGTAGCGGAACATGATGTCCACTGGCACGCTGCGGAACAGTTCATGCTGAATATGGAAGTTTTTCAAATCGACGAACTCGCAGCGGTAGCGCGCGGCCATCATCTTCGCGTGCGAAGTCTCATCCATACTAGATGATTTTCCGTTGGGAACAATCGCTATGTCCGCCATGATGCTCTCCTTCTAGTACGATTTCTTAAATACTGTGTGATCAAAATTGATGTTCGTCATTCTGAGCGCAGCGAAGAACCCAAACGGTGATGGCATCTCACGCAATACAAATATTCTCTGGATTCTTCGCTCCGCTCCGTTCAGAATGACTCCCATTGCTATCCGGATACATTCACTGTGAATTCCTTCTAGTGCTGCATCGCGCCCGCTGCGCCCAGGCTGAAAATGGGCAGATACAGTGCAATTAAAATTGTGACGACGATCCCGCCCATGACGATCAGAATCGCGGGCTCGATCAGGGAAAGAGCCGCGGTCAGCGCCGTCTGCACGTCTTCCTCAAAAAACTCCGCCACGGAATTCAGCATCCCTGGCAGCGCACCCGTCGCCTCTCCCACTTCGATCATCTCAATCGACAGCTCGGGAAAAATCTTTGTGCTTTTCAAGCTGGTCGCGAGGCCCTTGCCCTCCCGCACGCTGCCCACGGACAGCCTCACGGCCCGACTCAACTGGCGGCTGCCAATCGAGCTTGCTGCGGTTTCAAGCGAGGGCACCAACGGCAGTCCGCCCGACAGCAGGGTCGATAGCGTCCGCGAGAACAATGCCACCTGGTATTTGACCCATATACTTCCAAAAATCGGCGTGGCAATGCGTGCACTGTCGATGCGGTTGGCGCCGCCTTCCGTCCTGCTCCAACGAAATACTCCGTAGATGAAGACAGCGAAACCTACCACTATATAGGGCAGGTATGCCTGAAAATCTTTTCCCATTGCCAACATAAATACCGTAATGCTGGGCAGTTTGGTTCCAATCTGGTCATACAGCGCGCCAAAGCGTGGCACTACGAAGCTGATCAAGAAAATGAAAAGACCCGTCACCATGACGATCAACAGAACGGGATAAAATAATGACGCGATCAGCTTTTTACGAAACGTAAGCGCGATGCGCTGAAACGCCAGATAGCGGGTCAGCACCTCTTCCAAGTTGCCGGAACGCTCCCCCGCAAGCAGCGAAGTTGTGTAAATGACCGGAAATCCGCCCTGCGCTTCAAACGCAGCCGAGAGTGATTGGCCGGTGCGGACTCGAATCGCCACATCTTCCAACTGCACCCGGAGAGTCGGCGCTTTCTGGCGTTTGGCCAGCAACTCGACGGAGGATAAAATCGGCAGGCCGGCTCGAATCAGCGTAAGAAATTGCTGATTGAAAATTAAAAACGGCTCCAGCTTGACGCGTTTCGCCACGCCTCCCTTGGCCGCAAGTCCCTTGGGTTTTACCCAATAAACGTAGTGTCCGGACTGAGCAAACCGCTGGCGAAGCTCTTCCGCCGAGTTCGCCAGATGGACATTTTCCTGTACATGCCCACGCTCATCCGCTATTTTGACAACGTATTCGGCCAAATCTCATCCTTGCCCATGCGCCAGAACACCAGGTTTTACTGTGAAATTGGCGACACGCACCTAATTTCAAGATATCAGTCTTGCCATCGCATCGTCTGAACCAGCAATAAAAGCTGAATCCTAAAACGCACCCAAATTGGCGCCAATTCTAAATCGGCGCCAATCCATGGACCACCACAACTCCTGCGGGCGGCTGAAAGGAGAACGCTCCGGCGGACAGCATCGGATTTTGTTGCTCATTCGACAGTCGAAACTCCGTCGTCGCGCCATCCGTCTCTTTCCACTGCATCACCTCGATTGTTCCGTCGATGGTCACGGTCAGCTCCACTTCGGAGACTCGCTGCTCCATGCCTTTGGGAACGCCACGAAGCTGGTAGTCGGCGCCATCCGGGGTCAGCGTGAGCCCGGTGAGTTCCTTTTGTATCTGCGCATGTCCCAACAAAAATCGGAGCGGCGAACGAAAATCCTCCAGCTGCTTCGTCGGGTAACGCTCGGCCTGCGCATCTCCCGGGGTGTAGGAGTAGCCATATTTTCCATCGATGACGAAAAGTTTGCCTGCGGGTTGCGTATAGCTCCACTTCATGCGGCCCGGTTTGGCCAGCAGCAGTGTGCCGCTTTCCGACCGCTGCATTCCCATTCCCTGATAGGTTTCTGTGAATTGGACGCTGAGGCTGTGCAATCGGTTATAGTGCGCGTCCACCCGACCGGCCAACTCGGGCAATGTGGGATCGGCGGATGCTGTCGCGCTCCGGGCGGAGGGCGCGGAACCAAGCACCAGGATCAAGCCAATTACTAAAATCCGTACTAGCAGGCAAAACGATAGACGTCTCATGAAAACGCTTAGAAGAGAACTCATAGTTAAGTAGTCGATCGGCAATTAGAGTCATTCTGAGTGAAGCGCAGCGGGATGAAGAATCCAGACGCTACTCGCCTGGGCTGTGCTGCGATTACCCTCTGGATTCTTCGCTGCGCTCAGAATGACTCATGTCTGGCCGCTATTACGAAATCGGCTGCGTGCAATTCGAAGCGCCGGCAGGATCGGCCTTGATCTCGCCGGTCTGGTCCATGCAAAACCCACGATGGCCGGTCTTGCCCACCGCCTGCGGGACCGCCGTTACTTCAAAGGAGGTGTAGACGTCCTGGTTGTTCACCGTCACCTTGGTGCAGTTCGTAATGGTGAACAAATAGCCGCTCTTATATCCGCTGGCCAGATCGGCTGGGATCAACTGCGCTCCCTGGGGACTCGGCGCGCCGGTTTTCGGATCTCCGCCCAATTGCGGCAGGCTACAAGAGAAGCCGTTCCCCGGATAGTTCGTTTGATATTGGATTTCCGCGCTGTTCAGAGTACGCAGCTCTTCCATGGCCGCTGTTTCGTTCGCCTGACTGCGCATGTTCATGTAATTCGGAATGGCGACAGCCATCAAAATCAAAATGACGGACATGACAATCAGCAGTTCCATTAACGTGAAGCCAGCCTGACGAAGCCGTTTGCAGCGATTTTTCAAAACGATACCCATAACTCTCGACACCTGCGCTGGAACAGATAGAAAACTTATAGCTATTATGTACCTTTTGTACCGGGCTGCAAATATGCCGGTGAATATCCACGGATAGTCGTCGATATCCATTACCACAGCAGTTTTGTCATCCTTCACTCCACTTCGTTCCGTTCAGGACGACAATATTCATTTTTGATTCATTTTTGATTCATTTTTGACTGGAACCTCAGCAGGGCCAACATGGAGCTGAATGGATCAGCAGGCGAGATAGTCGCGCGTCACCTTCAGCCCGTTCAGATTGCCCAGCATGGCAACCGCTACGGACTCCGGCACGAATAGCTGCTGCGCCATGCGCATCAGATCGGCGCTCGTTACCTTGCCAATCTGCTCAAGAATTTCAGGCACTCCGTGAAACCGCTGGAAATACATCTCCTGCCGGGCGAGGTTGGACATGAGAGCGCCAGAGCTTTCGAGGCTCAGCAAAATGTTGCCTTTTAGCTGATCCTTGGCGGCCTGCAATTCCTCTTCGGGCACGGCTTGTTCCTTCATCCGGCGAAATTCCTCCACCGTCAGGCGGATTACCTGTTCGGCATTCTGAGCCGACGTTCCCGCATACACGCATAACGAGCCGGTATCGCGAAACGAACTCAGCTCACTGAAGATGGAGTAGGCCAGCCCGCGGTCCTCACGTACATTCTGAAACAATCGCGAGCTCATGCCGCCGCCGAGGATGGTGTTCAGCAGCGCGGCGGTATAGCGTTGTTCATCGTCCACCGCAGGAGCGGGAACGCCGAGACAAAGCTGCAATTGCTCGAGGGATTTTTTCTGTTTGGAAACAATGCGCGCATGCACCTTCGGCCGGTTCACCATGGCAACGGCGTCAGAGGACGTGGGCGTGGACGGCAGATGAGCTAGTTTTTCCGCCACCATCGCAACGAAGGAATCGTGGTCCAGATTTCCGGCGGCGGAGAAGATCATGTTCCCACCCTGAAACCGGCCACCGTAAAAGTCGAAGAGCGTTCCCTGATCGAACCGGCGCACTGTCTCCTTCGTTCCCAGAATCGGCTTGCCCAATGGATGATCTTTCCAGAAACTTTGGGTGAAGATCTCGTGGACCAGCAGGTCGGGATTGTCCTCGTCCATCTTGATTTCCTCAAGGATCACCTTGCACTCACGATCGATGTCATCGGGTGCGAAGACGGGATGCATTACCAGGTCGGTCAGCACGTCGAGCGCCTTCGGCACGTGCTCATCCAAAACCTTCACGTTAAAACAGATAGTCTCTTTGCTGGTGAATGCGTCGAGGTTGCCGCCGATGGCATCCACCTCCCTCGCAATGTTCTTGGCGGAGCGGGATTTCGTGCCCTTGAAAACCATGTGCTCTACAAAATGGGAGACGCCGTTGATCTCCGGCAGTTCATCGCGCGATCCGGTCTTTACCCAGACGCCCATCGATACGGAACGGACATGTTCCATACGTTCGGTAAGGACGATCAGTCCATTCGACAATTCTGTTCGCCGAATGTTGCGTTGCTGGGCGCTGTTTTGCGCATTACCATGGGTGCTGAAGTGCGTAGTATCCTGCGTATTGTGCGTAGTAGTCATCTGTATATAAGTTTTTCACATACTGGCGAGACGTGCAGGCGAAGGTTCAAACCGCAGTCAGGGAAGCGGTTATCCACATTTCATGATGAGTTTTCCACAACTTGACCGAAATGATCGCGGTAGGGGCGAATCTTCAACGAAGCCGCTATTTGGCTTTTACTTTCATGATGTTGAGAAGTTTTCTAAAACTCTTGGATTACCTTCCTATCGAGCCAGGCAAATCTGGCATGCCCTGTATCGTCAGCGAGTCTCCTCGGTTGAGGAAATCGCCACTCTGCCAAAATCGCTCCGCAACCGGTTGATGGAATCGGGCTATTCGATCGGCTTACCCGAGATTGTCCAGACCTTCACATCCAGCGACGGCACCGAACGGTATCTGATCGCGTATGCGGATGGCGAAACGGTCGAGACTGTCTGGATGCCGAATGGCGATGATGGCGAGATGGGCGACGGATCGGATGCCGCACAGGAGGAAGAAAGCCCGGGTGCCCCAGGTCTCGCCTCTGAGACCTGGGTTTCGCGCCGCGCAACCATCTGCATTTCGAGCCAGGTAGGCTGCGCGGTGAATTGCCAGTTCTGCCTGACGGCGAAGCTCGGAGTGAAGCGCAATTTAACGGCAGGCGAGATCGCCGGACAGGTGGCCGCTGTGTTGAACCGCCATCAGGTTCGCATAGGCCGGGACCGCATCAATCTGGTCTTTATGGGGATGGGTGAGCCGTTTCTTAACTACGACAATTTTATGGCGGCGGTGCATCTGCTGGTCGAAGGGATCGGAATTCCCGAGTCGCGCATGACCGTTTCTACCTCTGGTATTCTGCCGGGCATTGAACGTTTTGCTTTGGAAAAATTGCGGCCCAAGCTGGCGCTCAGCCTGAACGCCCCGAACGACGCCATCCGCGAACGCATCATGCCCATCACGCGGAAATGGAATATCGAAGCGTTGCTGGTTGCGCTGCATTCGATTCCGCTGCGCCCGCGCGAGCGGATGACGTTCGAATATGTGCTGCTTGGGGGCGTGAATGACAGGCGCGAAGATGCGCAAGAGCTGGCAGCATTGCTCCGCGGCTCAGGATTGCAGGCCAAAGTAAATCTGATCGTCTGGAATCCCGGTCCCGACATTCCCTACCGGATGCCTGCGCCGAGCGATGTGGCCGCATTCCAGCAACACCTGATCGCCAACGGGGTGCCCGCTTTTTTGCGCCGTCCTCGCGGACGAGACATTTACGCGGCGTGCGGGCAGTTGAAACGTACGGTCGAGTAGATTGTCTGATTGGCTTGTGTTATCCGGAGGGTAGTTGCGGTGCAGTCCAGGCGAATATCTTCTGAATTCTTCGCTGGCGCTCAGAATGACTCACGTCAATTTTGACTTGCGATATGGATGAACCGCTCTGCTCAGTCTACTGCGCGCCACAGGGATTTGCCTGCCGTTTCTTCAATTCGCTCCTCGTGAGCACGCGCGCTGTTGAAGTCTGTCATGGCGACCACGAAAGCTTCCGCCACACCATTAATTTTGAACAGCCACGCCTCGGGCGTGTCGGCAAAACCACCGAACCGCGGAATGCCGAATGAAGCGCCTACAAGCGCGGTATCCATCCTGCCGTGTGTCCTGAAGCTGAGGACCGGGACGACACCCAGGGGATAATCCGTGAGCAGCGACTGCACGAGAACAAATCCGCCCGTTGCCAAAGCTGCGATTGCGGCCCGTTTATTTTTCTTCCAGAACATCAGCCCCGCAGCCAGAAACAAAGCTGAGTGCGGATAGTCGATGAACCCATGTGCTCTTGGGCTGATGACGTTGGGAAGTCGTTGGTCGAGTTTCTTCAGGAACATTTTTGACAGGCTCATTATGGGTCACCTGGATATTGGGATGGCAACGGGGAGCGCGGGGATGCAGAGCATCCGTCGATCGGCGTCAATATCTCAACGGCGGATCATTCAGTCAGGCAGCATCTCTTTCAGCCCAGTAAAAACCGAGATATTTCCCCTCGAGAATCCATAGCTGCCTGAAATTATTCAGCTCCAAGCGCATGATGTCCTTGCGCCCCGATGAGAAACATCTCCGCGCCGTGCGGACCCACAGAGGCATGAAACTCGCGATCGAACACCCCGAGGTTTTTCTGGCGCCAGAGATCGCGAACGGTGTGCCGTCCGTGAATGCCGAGATCCGACCAGTGGGCAGTGACCTCCGTCTCGTGTTCGCCGCGGTTGAACAGGCCGATGGCTTTCGAGCCATCTTCCATCTCCTTCGCCCAGACTTCGAGATCGCCCTGCTTGTAAACGGGAGCAGCTTGTTTTCCTAACGTGTCTTGATCGACGGCGATGACCTCTGCATTGGTCAGCAGGCTCAACGTGAAGGGATCCAATTTCTTCATGTCGCCGCCGAAGATCAGAGGCGACGCCATCAATGACCACAGAGACACATACGTATACTGCTCGTTGTGCGTCAGCGGCGTTGCGGTTTGCGCGTTGTTCCATTGGATCTGCCCGATGAGAATGTTGTCCGGGTCGTTCCATCCGCCAGGGCCGGCCCACTTCTCGATGCCCGCCTGGCCGAAGCCGTAGGCCGCGACATTTCCCCAGAGGCTATGCGCGGTGTCGAGATAACCCACATCTCCAGCGGTGCGCCACATGTTGCCATGGACCGTAGGAGCCCATTCCCATACCTTTCCATTTCCGTACTCGCACAAGTTGTAAACGAAATCTCGATTCTGCTTCTGGAGTTCCGATCCCATCAACCCGTAGACCTGTTTCAGTCCTTCCACGTCGTTGAAATTTTTAAGGAATTTCTGATAGGAACATAAGTCGTATTTTAGAAAATCGAAACCCCAGCTCGCGAACAGACGAGCATCCTGCCCTTCGTGTTGATAGCTGCCTGCGTAGCCTCCGCACGTGAGTGGGCCGGGCGAGGTGTAGATACCGATCTTCAGACCCCTGCTGTGCATAGAATCTGCAAGCGCCTTCATGTCTGGAAAATTTCGATTGGACTTGAGATTTCCATTGGCATCGCGGGACGCGCCGTTAAGCATTGGATCAGAGGAAGATGGCTTGATGTTCCAGCCGTCATCGATGTTGATGTCTGAATATCCATAATTGACAAAGCCGCTGGAGATCATGGCATCCGCTTCCGACCTTACTAACTTGTCGCTGATCCTGGTATGTACCAGGTACCAGGTGCTCCAGCCCATTGGCGGAGTTAGCGCAATCTTGTCGCCGACGACAATGCGAAACTTCTTCTTCGCACCCCCCAGCGAGTTGCGCGCCTGCAGTGTCACATCGTACTCGCCGCGCGTATCGACAACTCCCCGGATAATTCCGGTACCGGCATCGACGTGAAGTCCAACGGGAAGCTGTTCCGCGGAGAATGTCATGGGACGATTCCCCGTCGTCGGAATTCTATAAAGGAATGGGTGTCCCGGATGCACGCCGAAAATTGTCGGTCCATTGATTTGCGGCTTCAAAGGCGGCGGCGGTGTGAGAATGCCGCGCTGCTGCGCCGGTGCCGCGGCAGTCCAAACTGACAGCGCGAACAGAACACACGCACATAATGCTCGGATTGCGCGCCGACGCCCGCTGATGAATCGCCTCATGATGGAACTCCTTTTTTCAGATGATAGAGGATCCGGGAATGGTCCCGGTATTCTGTTGGGGCACACTCCAAAGTGCGCATTTTTACAGCACCTTATGGATAAAAGCCCGTCAGTATGCGCAGGATTTTGCATAACATTTCTCAATTTCTAGACCCATCCCCGCAAATAAGAAAACCCCACTCAGACCTCGCGTTTTCAGTTATATAATCCGGGCATTCGCATCACAATAAAATATGTCCAGAAGCACACAAGACGAACCTTCACGTTGCGTCACGCTGGAGCAAATGCGCGCGATGCTGGATTTTTCTCCGATTCCAACTTCGATTCTTCAGCGCGATGAGGTTCTTTACATCAACCCAGCCGGGCTCGCTCTGCTGGGGAAGGAGGAAGCCGAGCAGATTTTCCATCGCTCCATCCTAAGCTGGATTGGACCGGAGATGCGCGAAAGCTTTCGGGAGAAGAGAACTGCAGATCGCGCAGGTCGCGCCGAACAGGTTGAAATCGTACGGAAGAAGTGGATCTGCCGCGAAGGGAAATGGATTCGACGGGGCGGCGGCGTGCTTGTGGTGGAGCTGAAAGCGTGGACGATTCCGCTTCAGGGCGGCCATGGTACAGAGATTACATTCAGAGATGTCTCAGAGCGACAAACTGAGCAGACCGCGTTGGAAGCCGACGAGCCGCTGCGGCTTGCGATGGAAGCCGCGGAGATCGGCATCTGGGATTACGACCCGGCAAGTAGCAAACTGCGATGGTCGAACCGATGCAAGGAAATGTTCGGCCTAGAGTGCGACGCAGAGGTGGATTACGCAACTTTTCTGGAACTGCTTCATCCCGAAGACCGTGAGCGGACGGATTATGCGGTACAGCAGAGTCTCAATCCAAATGGTTCCGGCAAATATGGCTGCGATTACCGTGTAGTGCGGCCAGATGGCGAGGTGCATTGGATTGCCGCTACAGGCCGGGTCTTTTTTTCAAATGTCGATAGCCGCCGAACGGCGATTCGCCTCCTGGGAATCGTGCTCGATATCACCGGCCTGAGGCAGACCGATGCATCTCTCCGCGAAACGGAAAAGCTGGCGGCAACCGGACGCCTCGCGGCTTCTCTGGCGCATGAAATCAACAACCCGCTTGAGGCCATAACAAACCTGCTGTATCTACTGCAAGGTGGCCCCCTGATAGAAGAACAGCGCAGATATGTCGAATTAGCTGAGCAGGAATTGGCCAGGGTCATCGCAATTTCCACCCAGGCGCTCCGCTATTATCGTGACCCTGGCGCGCCGACACAATGCGACGTTACGGAAATCATCGATTCCGTGCTTACACTTTTTCAAAGACAAATCGAGGTCTCCGGCATCCATGTCGAGCGCCGGTACTGCTGCGCGCCGTTGCTTCTCGGCGGACGGGAAGAACTGCGGCAGGTGCTCGTCAACCTGATCCACAATGCAATGGACGCGATGCCTCGTGGAGGACGGCTGCTGATCCGTATAAAGCAGGAGACAACCTGGCGAACCCGGCGAAAAGGAATACGGCTAACGGTCGCCGACACCGGCCACGGAATGGACCCTGTAACCATGAAGCGCATGTTTGAGCCGTTCTTTACTACGCGAACTGCGGTCGGCACCGGCCTGGGATTGTGGCTCAGCGCGGGAATCATTCAAAAGCATGGCGGGGCGATCCGGGTGAAAAGCCGTCAACACCCCAGTCGCAGCGGCACAGTATGTTCGATATTTTTGCCTTTCGATAGAAGGAAGTAGAATTTCGCCGTCTACACCGGATCAATGCCTATCGATACGGCGACACTATCTATCAATCCGCTCTGTCCTGAAATTCTTGAGCACAGCCAGAATTCACTCAACGTAATTTACCTTCGCCGATGCTTCAATCCTAATTCCAGCAGCGCTTCCGTGACTCGCTCATAGTCGTGCCGCAGCACGCCTTCAGCGTGCAGAAAATCTCCGGCAATGCAGCGAACTCCGAGGCGTTCTACTTGTTCGATGTCGGCGACGATCTGCTCTGCCCCCTCAGCGGCGTAGCGCTCTCGCGCGGACTCCGACACGGCCGCGATATTCACCAGAGCGTAATCGAATATCGGTCCACCGGCGTGCTCATAGATGCGTTCAATGTGCTGAGAAGCGGTTAGTCCAACGCTCTCGTTGGCTTGCGTCATCAGGTTGCAGATGAAGACGCGCAGACCGTGGGTGGCCAGCAAGGCTTCGGCGATTCCTTCCACCAGCAGATTGGTGATGAGGCTGGTATAAAGCGACCCGGGTCCGAGCGTGATCACGTCAGCTCCCAGAATGGCTTCAATTGCTTCGGGAAGAGCCGGGACTCGCTCAGGTTCAAGCATCAGGCGAACGATGCGGCGCTTGCTGGCGGTAATGTTAGTCTCACCGAGGACCATTGAACCATCGTCCATGAGAGCAGCAAGGTTGACATTCGAATTGGTTGCCGGATAAAGATGACCGCGTGTGGCCAGGATCTGCGAAGAAGTTTTCACGGCAAGCGCGAAATCCCCGGTCACGGCTGTCAGAACCGCGAGGAACAGGTTGCCAAAGCTATGCCCTTCGAGGCCCTCGCCGCTCTCAAAGCGGTATTGGAATAAGCGCGACAGCAGATGCTCATCTTCAGAAAGCGCGACCATGCAGTTGCGTAGATCGCCGGGCGGCAACATGTTCATGTCTTTGCGCAGACGTCCGCTCGAGCCCCCGTCATCGCTAACGGTGACAATCGCCGCCAGATCGGAGATGGCGGTAGGAAGCTCAAGAGCGATGTCAATGGGATTCGCGGAATTTGCCGGGGACTGCCGAGTATGCCGTTTCAATCCGCGCAGCAATGTGGAAAGGCCGGTACCGCCGCCGATCGCAGCCACGCGCATGCATTGGACATGTTTTTCAATCGCACTTTTCGCAGCAGCGGACGATTCCTGAAATGATGATTCCTGGAATGATGGTTCACGAACTTCTGTGGCGGCCGAATGCACCTTTGCCAATCGTTACCAACTCTCCAGCCACCAGTCGACAATAGCTTTTTACTTATATCGGCCCGCGCCAACCGGATGGCTTATAGAACTACGCCAGGCAGAAATCAGGTCGTCCCTGCGTTCCGACTTCAGAAAACTGCGATCAGGAAACTTCGGGATACAGAAGTTCCGTAAAGCGGGGATCGTCGAACATTTCCTGAAAGTCCGAATCGAGGCGAGCCTGAATCCTGTTTCTGGGATTGAGTTCAATAGCGCGGCTCAATTGTTCCAGGCAATCCTCTGAGCGGCTGGTCAAGCTATGCATCACGGCCATGCCGTAATGGGCATAATCCGCAGATGGATGTTTTTTCAAGATGGCTTGAAACTGCTCCAGGGCATCCTCATAATAGCCGGTGTTGAGCAGTGAAATCGCGTAATCGTACTGCTCCTCCGCGCTGCCGAAGCTTACCTGATTTCTTTCGAGCTGACGCTGGCATGCCGTCAAATGAACTCGAGCACGGTCGATCAGATCGCCCGCGTCCGAGGAGAGCAGCGCTTCGAGAGCTGTCTTCGCTTTCTCATACTTACCCTCGCGCATCAGGCGCACAGCCACTTCGTACTGCTGGATGCGTTGTTTTCTTCCCGGATCCAAACTGACCGGTGGCTTGCCCGCGAGAATGCGCGGCATCGAGGTAGTTTTCTTTTTTGCTTGTGCTTCCTTCATTGCAGACACACTCGTTTCATGTGTTCTTTCGGGCGTAGGCGCTCCGATTGACTCCGACCCTCGTAAACGTAACAGGAAACCACCTCCTCTGCAACGGAGTTGTGTGGACGGGTCGATTGCCGGGCCTGAACGGTGTTGTACTCCATTAAAAATCTCTTTTGCGCCCGCGGTATGCTTCTTGCTCCGGCTTTCCCGATGGGACAAGCTTGCCCCGCCGCTCGCTGTGCAGTCCTCAAGATGCTGGGCCACAATGCTAAAATATGAGCGGATCAACCATGCCAGAGACCATTCGCAGAAAAACTCCTACGGTTCTGATCGGCAACGTTCGCGTGGGCTCGGATGCCCCTGTTGTTGTGCAGTCGATGACGAACACCGATACCGCCGATATCGGCGCTACCGTGCAGCAGGTTGCTGCACTGCACCGGGCCGGTTCGGAGATTGTCCGCGTCACGGTGAACAATGACGACGCTGCGAAGGCTGTTCCCCATGTGGTGGAAGCTCTAGCCAGGCAGGATGTCCATGTGCCGATCGTCGGCGACTTCCATTACAACGGGCATCTGCTGCTGAAAAAATATCCAGATTGTGCGCGTGCGCTGGCGAAGTATCGCATCAATCCCGGTAACTGCTCCATTGGACGCAAGGACGACGAAAATTTTCGCACCATGATCGAATGCGCGGTCGAAAACCAGAAGCCGGTCCGCATCGGCGTCAATTGGGGATCGCTCGATCAGGCGCTGCTGACGCGCATGATGGACGAAAACGCCAAACTGGCGAAACCGCGGAATGCGCGCGACGTGACCATGGAAGCCATGCTGGTCAGCGCGCTCGACTCCGCCGCCATGGCGGAGCGTTACGGATTGCGGCATAACCAGATCATCCTGAGCGCCAAGGTCAGCGGCGTGCATGATCTGATCGATGTTTATCAAATGCTCGCCGCACGCTGCGATTATGCGCTGCATCTCGGATTGACAGAAGCCGGCATGGGAATGAAAGGCATCGTCGCCTCCACAGCCGGCCTGACACCGCTGCTGCTGGCTGGCATCGGAGATACAATCCGCGTGAGCCTGACGCCGAAACCCGGCGGCGACCGCACGGAAGAAGTTCTGACGGCGCAGCAGATTCTGCAATCGCTGGATATTCGCAGCTTTACTCCGCAGGTAACAGCCTGCCCCGGCTGCGGACGTACAACGAGCACCTTTTTTCAGGAACTCGCACAACAAATCCAGGGCCATGTCCGCGAGTCCATGCCGGCGTGGCGCGACAAATATCCAGGTGTCGAAGAGTTGAAGCTGGCGGTGATGGGTTGCGTGGTCAATGGGCCTGGAGAATCGAAGCACGCGAACATCGGCATCTCCCTGCCCGGCACGTTTGAAGAGCCGGTTGCGCCCGTTTACGTCGACGGAAGATTGTTCCTGACTCTTCGCGGCGATCATATCGTGCAGGAATTCACAAATATTTTGGATGAGTATGTACAGACGCGCTACGGTTCAGCGCGCGCCGCGGAATTAGTCGGCACGCGCTAAAACTATTTCTTCGTTCGCCGGCTTGATTGCAGAGTTCCCGGCACCAGCTGGATCGGATTGTTTTGCGGCCTTCTTGCCGGATTTTTTAATCAGCTGGTTCAACGTAGTGGAATCGAGTTCCTCTTCGAGTCGCTTTTCCGCTTTGCGAAAAATGCCTTGAATGGCTTTTTTCAGATCTTTTGTTTCCGCCGATTCATGCTTGCCGCGATGGAGAAGATCGCCCGAACCAAGCGCCCGATAAACATCCCGCAAGGTGATTTGCTTGGCACCGCGCGCCAGCCGTGAGCCGCCCGAAGGCCCTTTTGAGCTGGTGACAAGCCCTGCGTGACTGAGCGCGGATAGAAGTCTCCGCACGACAACCGCATTGGTCGCGAGCGCCGCAGCAAGAGCCTGCGAAGTGTGGAACTTCTCCGGCTCGGTCGCCATCAGCACGAGCACTTCAATACCAGTAGAAAATCGCAGATTTGCCGCCATGTGGCCAAAAGTATCACAGTTTCGCCGAACACGATGTGGGCCATAGCGGTTCGATGGGCGAGCCCTGAAATGCTACCATCGTGGTTTCAGCGCACAGCCTCAGTTTGGAGCTTGTTCCTTTTGCGAATACTTTTTGTTGGAGATGTCTTCGGCGGCGCGGGGCGCAGGATCGTCCATTCCCATCTGCATCACCTACTGGAGACCCATGCCGTCGATCTGGTCGTTGTCAACGTGGAAAATGCCGCTGGAGGCTTCGGTGTGACGCCGGGAATCGCCGATGAATTTTTCAACCTCGGCGCGCATGTCCTTACGACCGGGAATCACATCTGGGATAAGCGCGAGATCATCGACTGGATGCAGTCGGTGCCGGTGGACAGCCATGAGCGGCCACGCCGGCTGCTGCGGCCCGCGAACTATGTTCCGGGAGTTCCCGGGCATGGGGTGTATGAAGGCACGCTGCCGGATGGCACAGCTTACGCTGTCATCAATCTTCAGGGACGTGTCTTTATGGCGGCAAGCGATGACCCATTTCGTTGCGCCGATGCCATTCTTGAAAAATTGCGGGCCAAGGTCATCCTGGTGGATTTCCATGCCGAGGCGACTTCGGAAAAAGTGGCGCTTGGCTGGTATCTCGATGGCCGCGTGACGGCAGTTCTGGGCACCCACACGCATGTGCCGACAGCCGATGCGCGCATTCTGTCGAAGGGCACGGCATTCCAGACGGATGTCGGAATGAGTGGGCCTTATGACAGTGTGATTGGCGTGGAAATCGAACAGGTGCTGGATCGCTTTCTAAAGGGCATGCCGGCGAAGTTCGATGCGTCCAAGAAAAATCCCAAGATGTGCGCCGCGTTGATCGAGTGCGATGCGGGCAGCGGCCGGGCGCATTCCATCCGGCATTTCATGCTGGGCGAATGAACTTGAAGAAGAGTCATTCTCTGTTGACATCCTCCGCAAAGAAAGTGCTGTCGTCCTGAGCAGAACGAAGTGGAGCGAATGATCTTGCGGTTTCCGGCAAACCACGAGGTCCTTCGCGTTGCGAAGGATGACAAATTTGCTTGTTGTGGAAGGATCTCGACAAAGCGAGAATCATTCTGAACCCTTCGTCTTCGCTCAGGGCAGGCCCCGCCAAGCGGCCGCAGCAGAAATCTAGAGGATGATTGTCGCGCAGCCTAGGCGAATACCCTCTGGATTCTTTACTCCGCTACGCTTCATTCAGAATGACTCCTCTACAAGAACAGCAAAGGCGGGCATCTGCCGAGATGCCCGCCTTTGCTTACTTATGATCAACCGCCTGCAAGAACTACCGCGCGGCTGTATGGTGCCGTGCTGTTGTGTGGTGCACGGCATGCGGCTTGGTGGCTGCCGGTGCTTCCCCGTCCTTCATGATGATCATCGGCGGGGTTTGCGTGTAAGAGTCGAAGGTCGCGATGAAATTGACCGTCGAACCAATAGTGGGTGGTGTCCGCATCGGAGTCTTCATGTTAATGGTGAAGTCCGCCTTATTCGACTGCTGGGCATCGTCCGAGACGGCCAGCTGTACGGAATCCGGCGTCGCGGCGACCACTTTGCCCGGGACCTTGGTAGTCAAACCTTTCATGGTGTCCCAAACTTTGCTGGCATCGTCCGGTGTGCCATTGGCCAGTACAAATTCCTTATCCGTGAGAGCCATGGTCTTCAGGTCTGGAGTTGTGGTGACGGCGGTATGGGCGAGTTGTTGCGGCGACGGCGGCGGCGGGGCGGCGGCAATCGTAAATCCCGCGGGCGGCGCCAGCGAGCCTTTGGCCTGTGCCTGTATCTGGTCGAAACCATCCATGCCACCGTGATACTTCTTATACCAATATTGCGCGGCCTTCTGAATCTGGTCCTTAAAAGGCTCCGGAGCATAAGCGGCGGCGCGAGAGAGATACCAGACCGCGTTAACTAAATCCTGCGGATTCTGCTGGGCATATGCAGTGCCGAGCAGATAGGTATCTTCGATTCCAGGACCGGCAGTGGCCTGCTGCTCGGGCATGGCCTTCAGTTCAGATTGAAAGTTTTGAATTGCCCCGGCATAGTCCTTCTTCCCGAGATCGTCGGCTGCGATTGCGCCGTAAAACAGTGGCGTGACGGCCGTCTTCATCTTGTCGTAGTTAGCGGCATCGGCTCCTGAGGGCGCGGGTGCGGCCAGGCCTTTTTGGGCGTCAGCGGCGGCTTCATCAAGCAAAGGCTGCGCCTCCGCGGGATTGGTCTTTTGCCCCGCTTGCGTGCGCAGAACGTAGGCGCTGAGCGCCAGAGCGCGCATATCATTGGGGTCCGTCTGCAGCACTTTGCGGGCGGTGTCTACGGCCTTGTCGGTATTGCCCGTTTGCGTATAGGCGTCCATCAAAACTTCCAGCATCTGCTGTTTGACGACGCTGTTGGGGTATTGCTGCAGAAATCCTTCAATCGCCTGCTCCTTCGCCTGGGGCGTTGGCTGGCCGATGGCGGAGTTGTAGGCGTTATATTCGGCAGGATCCTTGATCGTGATCGTGCCGGCATTCGAGCCTTGCGCCAACAGCATTGGAGCGGCTCCCATAGCGGAACTAGCCAGCGCCAGCACCGTAACATACAAAATCTTTTTCTTCATCAGTCACTCCTCGGAAACGAGTCTCTAGGGAAATCGTAAATAGTCCAACACTCATGTCCGCGTAGATCGAGCCCCGGCGTCAGCTCCGCAACGTAATCGGAACGCCTCGCTGATGGGGTTAAAGTGCGCAGACGGTGGCGCATTTGCGTGGTTAACGGGATTATAAAACCGATTCTCCAATTAGAAACGAGTATTCCACCACGGTTCCATAGGATGCAATAGTGGCGGCACGTGTACGATCCTACAGGGAGTATGGCAAATGAGGAACAAGTCGGAAAAACTGGGCAACGTTCCATTAATGGTGTTTGGAATTGTGTTGATGCTGCTGGTGGCGATGTGGCTGCTCGAAAAAATTGTTCGCTAGGTAAAAAGACAACAGGAATGCAGCTGGCACCCGTCTGACAGCAACAGCGGCTTCTCCCGGATAGAATTACAGAATGGAAACGAACACTTCTCTCACCGGGCAAATCGCGGTCATTACCGGGGCTAGCCGCGGCATCGGGGCTGCTATCGCCCGCAAACTCGCTTCGATGGGTGCTCATACTGTTCTGACGGCGAGAAGTCCGGAACGGCTCATCAGCGTGGCGGATGAGATTACCTCCGCCGGTGGCCACGCTGAATGCCATCCGTGCGATCTGGCTGAGCCGGCGCAGATCGATGTCTTCACCCGCGCTGTGCTTAAGGAGCATGAACGCTGCGACATCCTGGTGAACAACGCCGGCGTCGCCTGGTTTCACGGCCCTTTGCACACCATGCCTCTTTCCGATTGGGACCCCTTGCTCGCGATCAACTTGCGGGCTCCCTACCTCCTGCTACGGGCATTTGCCCCCGCGATGATTGCGGCGCGACGCGGCCACATCATCAATATCTCCTCTCTGGCCAGCAGGAATCCCGTCCCGAACGCCTCCGCCTATGCGGCCTCAAAATGGGGCCTGAATGGCATGATGATTTCCGCGGCGGAAGAATTGAGGCAACATCAGGTGCGGGTTTCTCTGATCGAGCCCGGATCTGTGCGGACGGAATTTGGAGCTGCCCTGTCGTCGCAGAAATCTGCTTTAGGCGCGATCGCGCCAGAGGACATTGCGAACATCGTTGCAATGCTTGCAACACAGGCTGATCAATCGTTCATCAGCGAGGTGCTGGTGCGTCCGACGCTGAAGAAATAGCGATTCGGGATCGCGCGAATAGCACACTTCCGACTACCAGGACCTATGCCTTGGGTTTCGGACAGCTTATCCACAATAGGTTGTATCAACTATGTTGACCATGTCCTGCAAGCGGGCTAAAGTGAAGCCATCGGCGGCTGATTCATCCGTTGACTGAGTCGCCCGAAACAAGGAGCCCAGCTTGCTCGAACTCAAGCGTATTCACATCCTCGGCTTCAAGTCTTTCTGCGATCGTACGGAAGTGTCTCTTGACAGCCACGGTGTGACCGCCATCGTCGGCCCGAATGGTTGCGGCAAATCAAACATTTCCGACGCCATCAGCTGGGTGCTGGGTGAGCAGTCCGCAAAAAGCCTGCGCGGCATCAAGATGGAAGACGTTATCTTTTCGGGCACTCGGGAACGCAAGCCTACGGGAATGGCCGAAGTGACTCTCGTCCTGGTCGATCCAGAGGTGTACCAGCCGGCCAGCGGCCACCGTGGGCCAGAGGTGGTGGAAGATGACTGGGATGAGGCCGCAGTGCGCTCCCAGGCAGCCCTGGAGACAGAGGAGACCATTGCCGAACTGCAGCCGGGACAAGTCATCGAGGAAGAAGCGGATGCAGATGCAACGACGTCTGAAACCGTGAATGCAACAGTGGTGACGGATGCTAACGCCGTGGTGCTGAAGGTCCGAAGGCGAAAATTCCAGCGCAATCATGCACAAGATGGCGAAGTGGTTATTTCGCGTCGCCTATTTCGCACCGGAGATAGTGAATATCTGCTGAACGGGAAGCTCTGCCGCTTGCGCGACATCCACGATGTGCTGATCGGTACCGGTCTGGGCGCAGAATCCTACGGGATCATCGAGCAGGAACGCATCGGGCAGCTGTTGAGCAGCAAGCCTCATGATCGCCGGACGATTATCGAAGAAGCGGCGGGAATCACCCGCTTCAAAACGAAAAAACATTTGGCGGAGTTGCGCCTCGAACAGGCGAAACAGAACCTGGCCCGCGTCAATGACATTTTCGATGAAGTCACGCGGCAGATGAACTCCCTGAAACGGCAGGCGGCTAAGGCGGAACGCTACGGTGCCTTGCGCGATGAAGTTCGGCAGCGCCTGCTCGTCGTCATTGCCACGCGGATTTCGCTGATGGATGCGGCATCGTTCGCGACTGCGAACGAACTTGCGCAGCTTACCTTGCAAATCGATGAGCTTACAAAAACTGTTGCTTCGGTCGATCAGCAACGCGTCGCAGCCGTCGCCGAGGGATATACCCGCGAGCAGCAGGCCCGGGACGCAGCATCGCGAGCCAATGGCGCTTCTATTGAGCTGGAGCGGACTCTGGCCCAGTTGCAGGCCAATCAGGACCGCGCTTCCGACCTTGCAATTCGCTTGCTGGCCGCGCAAGATGAGCTTGCCCAGACGCAGCAGCAGCTAACGTCAGTCGAAACCGAACGCAGCCAACAGCAGGCTTTTTTGGCGCAGGCGCAGGCGGCGGTCGATGAAGCGCGCCGCGACATGCAGGCGCGGCAGGAGGCGGCGCGGACGGCCACCGATGAACTGGCAGCGATCGACCACCGCATAGAAACGGCGCGACGGCAGATGCTGCACTGGATGGGTCAGGCGAACCAGGTCCGCAACCAGATCACACAGGGCGAAGCCAGTCTTGAGTCCTTCGAGCGCGAGGCAAGCCGGCTGGCTGCAGAGCGAGCGGGCCTTCACAATGAGCTCGAAAAACTTGGCGTGGAGCGCGGGCAGGTTTCTCTCACCTTCGAGTCCGCCAGCACCTTTCTGCAATCGACAGAAGCCGAACTGACCCAGCTGCGCACCGAACTTGAAAGCCAGCGAACGGAAGAAGCCGCATCCCGCCGCCACGCCGACCAGCTTCGCGCCGAACAGGCCACGCTGCAGGGGCGCCATAATTCCCTCGAAGCGCTGATCCGCGAACATAGCTATTCGACCGATACGGTGCGCAAGCTGCTGCGGACAAACACTATGGAAGGCGGCCATGCACCCGTTGGCGTGCTGGCGGACTTCCTGGAAGTCTCCGGCCAGTATGAAAATGTGGTCGATGAATTTCTTCGCGATGAGCTGAACTATATCGTCGTGAAGAGCTGGAACGATGCGCAGGAAGGCATGCGGGTCCTGAAGACCGATGTCGATGGGCGGGCCACCTTCCTGGTGCATCCAGACGATTCACAGGCGAAGTTTTCTTTTGCGCCGGGCAGCGTGCAGCCGCTGAGCGACTCTCGCGATGGCCAGGACGGCGTCGTCCGGCTGAAGGATTGCATTCGTGTGCTCGACGGTTTCGGCAGCTCGCTCGAAGTAATCCTCCCCAAGTTGCGTCACGGGTACGTTGTGCCCGACTCAGAGGTCGCCCGCTCACTGGCGCTTGAAAATCCAGAAGCATTTTTCCTGGCGCCAAATGGCGAGTGTTTTCACAACGTCACCGTTACCGGCGGTAAGCCCAGTGTCGAAGGGCCGCTGGCTCTAAAGCGTGAATTACGCATCGCGCAGCAGGCGCTTGCCCGCACAGAAGAGACTCTGGCCAGGATCGATCTCGAAACCGCGCAACTGGCCCGTACGACAGCGGAGCTTGCCCGGCAGATTGAGATCAAGTCCACGGAACGCCGCAAGGCCGAACAGGAATCCGCTAATACTGGAGCGGCTCTGCGCCAGCTCGAGGCTGAAGTAAATCGCCTGGAGCGGCGGCTGAGCGAGTGGGCATTGCAAGAGGACCGCAACAAGCAGGCACACTCGGAAAAATCCGTATGGGTCGGGCAGCGGCGTGAGGAAGTCGAGCGTTACGAGAGCCAGCGTATTCAATTTGAGCAGCAACTGAATGAGTCGCAGGGTTCGCTCGAAACTCTGCGCGCGGCACGCGACACGACACAACAGCAGTTGTCGCAGGCTTCCGCCGAGTTGGCCGGCCTCGAAGAACGACGGCGCGGCGCAGCTAACTCCACGGAGCGGCTGGAGCGCATGGTTCAGGGCCTTCAGCAACGCGTGCATCAATTGGCACAGCAGATTGCCTCCGGCGATGCCGAGCAGACGCAGCGCGTGCTGGAGCATGAACGGCTGCAGGTTCGAAGCCAGGAACTGGAATCAACCCGCGAGACCGCGCGGAAAGAAGCCGAAGAATTGGCGCAACAAACCGCAGCCCTGCGTCAGCGGGCCTCAGAAGTCGAGCAGCAGGTGCGAGCGCTGCGCGTCGATCTGGAAGCTTTCCGCGACAAGCGCAGTGAAGAGGCGGCGCGCGCGGCTCGGCTGTCTTCCGACCTGGCTCACCTGGAAGAGACCTGCATTCAGGAACTTTCGCTGAACGCCGGAGAATTGCGCGCCGATGAATCCCTGATTCGGCTGGAAGCCGATCCGCTCGCGCTGGAGGAAGAAGCTTGCCGCGGCATCAAGCAGAGGATCGAGGCCATGGGGCCGGTAAATATGATGGCACTCGACGAGTACAAAGAAGCGGCGGAACGTCATGAATTTCTGGAAACGCAGCGCAAGGACCTGATCGACTCCATCGACAATACCCAGAACAGCATCCGCGAAATCGAAGCGGTCCTGCGCAGCAAGTTTGAAGAGGCGTTTACAGCGATCAATGAAAACTTCTCCGCCACGTTTACCCATTTATTTGGCGGCGGACAGGCATTTATGAAGTTGACCGATCAGGAAAATTCCGATGAGAGCGGCATCGACATCATTGCATCTCCTCCGGGAAAGAAGCTGCAGAATGTTCTCCTGCTCTCCGGAGGAGAAAAGGCGCTGACAGCATTGTCGTTGTTGATGGCAATCTTCCAATATCAGCCCAGTCCTTTCTGCGTGCTGGACGAAGTGGATGCTGCGCTGGACGAGTCGAACGTGGGCCGACTGGCGAACATGCTCTCAAAGATGAGCGACCGCACTCACTTTATTGTTATCACCCACAGCAAGCGGATGATGCAGGCTGCGGATGCAATCTTCGGGGTAACCATGCAGGAGCCGGGAGTTTCAAAAATAGTGTCCGTGCGGCTGGGCAGGAGCAACTCTCTGGAGAAAGCCTCGGCCTGATAATTTGACCAACATTTCGCGTAAGAACCCTCGGGGCTTTGTTGACTTCCTGCGTCAGAGGAGATGTTGTCGTCCTGAGCCTTTCGACGTCGCTCAGGATGACAGACTGTTTGCTATGGAAGATGTCAACGAAGTCGGCAGCATCTATGCAACAACGTGCCCATTCGCTGCATCCCAAATTCTGATTCGCTTGCAAATCCTATTGCTGTAACGAAAGGCTGACCTGCATGCCGGAAGCTCTTCTACAAACCGACTTACCCAATCTAAAACTCCACGCGCGCGGCAAAGTCAGAGACATTTATGTAGTCGGCGATGATCTCCTGATCGTCGCTACGGACCGCATTTCGGCCTTTGATCATGTGCTTGCGACTGGCATTCCGGGCAAGGGAAAAATTCTGACGGAGATTTCCCTGTTTTGGTTCAACTTATTGACCGATCTGGTGCCGAACCATCTGATCACCGCGGATATCAATCTGTATCCCGCCGCATTGCAAAGCTACCGCGATCGATTGCTGGACCGCTCCATGCTGGTGAAACGCGCGGAGATGCTTCCGGTAGAGTGCGTAGTGCGCGGCTATCTGGCCGGTTCTGCGTGGCGAGAATACCAACGGACCGGCAGCGTGTGCGGCATCGCTCTGCTGCCCGGTCTGGCGGAGTCGGAAAAATTGCCGGAGCCGATTTTTACGCCAGCGGCAAAAGCCGATCGGGGCGATCACGACCTTAACATCTCGATGGTGGAGATGGGCAATCGCGTCGGTGCGGAGAACGCGGAATTGCTGCGCGATTTGAGCCTGATGATCTATGATCGCGCCTCGCGGCATGCCGCCCAGCAGGGCTTGATTCTGGCGGACACAAAATTTGAGTTTGGCATTACCCCGCAGGGACTGGTGCTCGCCGATGAAGTGCTGACGCCGGATTCCTCGCGCTTCTGGTCGCAGATGGACTATCGTCCCGGCGGCCCGCAGATTTCTTTTGACAAGCAGTTCGTTCGCGACTATTTAGTAGAGAGCCGCTGGAACCGACAGGCTCCGGCGCCGGAGCTGCCTCCGGATGTCGTTGCGCGAACGCAGGAGAAATACCTGGAGGCTTTCCGCCGCATCACTGGCCGCACATCTCTTAACGATTGATCCAGCTTAGTAGAATGAATCTGCGAGTGCCTGCCCGTCTCGAAACATTGCTTCGGCGGCAGGCGCTCATCAGTCATACTTCAGCGGGATATGCAGGTCTGCATGACATTTTTTGATTGGATCATCATCGCCATTGTTATTCTGTCGATGATCGTGGCGGCTTCTCAGGGTTTTCTGCTGGAAGTCATTTCTCTTGCTGGTTTGATTCTCGGTCTATGGCTTGCCCTCTGGAATTATCGCGTGCTGGCGATCCTCTTCGCCCGCGTGATTCATTCCGAACATATCGCCGACGCGCTCGCGTTCCTGCTGATCGCCCTGGGCGTAATGATTATTATCGGCTTGATCGGGCGGCTGATTTCACGACTGGCGCACACCGCCGGACTGGGCGGGCTGGACAGTTTGCTGGGCGCGATTTTCGGAATTTTTCGCGGCTGCGTCCTGGTCGTGGTTGCAATCATTGCGATTGCCGCGTTTCTGCCGCAGAAAACCTGGATGAACGGATCCAGGCTTGCTCCCTATTTTCTTTCCGCAGCCAATCAATGTTCCGCCGGCGCACCGGCGGAGTTGCGGCTAAAAATTCAGGAGGGCGTGGCGGCCATCGAACATGCTCGGCCAACATGGATACAATTAAACTTGCATCCGCACCCTGCGACACGTTAGAACATTCTGAACGGTCTTTTCACCGGCTTTTCAAAGCACAAACTCAAACGCCTCAAAGATTCAACGCCGCCACATCCATTATTGCCACGCAAGCGAGGTCAGAGTGAAACGCGAATTGGACAATCTGGTCGTGCAGATGTACGCCAGCGGAATCACGTATGAAGAGGCTGTCCGCGAGTTTCGCCGCCGCTATATCCAGGAAGTTCTTGGCCACAACAAAGGCAACCAGTGCAAAGCTGCGCGGGAATTGGGCGTGCATCGCAACACTCTGAGCCGCATCATGGAAGACCTGGAACTGGACCGCGCACAGATCAAGCTCGGCCTGAAACGTCCGCCGCGCAGCGAGCACTCTGTTCTTCCGCCAGTGCAACTGGTACGCTCGAAGTAACGACCTTTTTTAAGGTATTGGCAGTGTTGCTCCCAGTGGCAAAGAAGCGTTCCACCCATAACTTTTCTTCTCGAAGCCGCACACGAGGCCGCGTTTGTGGAAGTGCCCGGGCGCAACCTGTTCTCCAAGATACTTCACAGCCGGCCTGCGTACGGAACCTGCGTAGATCGTGGCTGAGAAAACTGACAGCTGCAAGCATCGCACTTTCGTTGGGATTTCTTCCATGTGTTCCGCATGCGCTGTGTCAGCAAGTCTCCGCTCCAAATAGCACGGACGCCAGTCCCGCTTCAACACAGAAGGTAAGCGCCCAGACCCCCTCCCTGCCTGTGCCGAACGCAAATCAGAGCGCCAAGGCTCGAGAGTTATTTCGCAAAGGAACGGACGCGCTGCGAGCTGAGAAATCCACACGCGCCTTGAAACTGTTTGCTGCCGCCCGCCGGCTGGATCCCGCCAATGGAACCTATCTTGCCGCATATGAAATTGCGCGGCAACAGCAGGTGGGGGGAATATTACAGGCAGCGAACGAGGATCGACAACTCGGCAAGTCTGCTCCCGCAAAGCAGGCATTGCTCAAGGCGATGAGCCTCGATCCCGGCAACCCCTATGTCGAGGAACATCTCCAAACGCTGGCTGCGGAAGAAGAGCCTGCGGTAGTGCAATCGATGCCGATGCCGCAGTTTTCAAGCGGCCTGGTTGAGCTGGCGCCTGCCTCAATTCGAGCCACGTTTCACCTGCGTGCCAACGCGCAGCAAGTCGTTCAGCAGGTACTCTTGGCGTACGGCATTACGGCAATGCTCGATGACTCCGTTCCAACTAAAGAGGTCCGCGTCGATTTGACGAATGCACCGTTCGCCGCTGCCGCAGCGGCGGTTCAGCTGTCAACGGGCACTTTCATTGTTCCGCTGGACGCGCAACACGTCCTGGTCGCGGCAGACACGAAGGAAAACCGGACGAAGTTTGAACGACTGCTGTTTGAGACGGTCTTTCTGCCGGGTGTCGACGCAAAAAAAATGTCTGAGCCGCTGAACATGATCAAGACCGTGTTCAATGTCAAACAGGCTTCCGTTCGTGCCGACAACGGCACGCTCAGCATTCGCGCACCGGAGGCGACACTCCGGGCCGTAAACGCCACGTTGGCGGGACTCTACCTGGATAAGCCGGAGGTTATGCTGGATATCCGCGTCTATCAGCTAGATGATTCTCGACAGGAGAAGCTGGGGGTTGCTTTTCCGCAAACACTGAATGTTTTTAATGTGAGCTCCCAGCTCACGGAAATCATCAGCAGCAATCAGAGCACGGTTACTCAGTTGATTGCGAGTGGCCTGGTGAATCCCGGGGATCTCGCCGGCATTGCTGCATTGCTGGTGGGACTGGGCCTGGTCAACGGCACAGTTTTCAACCAGCCCTTTGCGCTGTTCGGCAATGGCCTTACCTTAAGCGGGCTGTCATTTGGCGGCAGCACTGTGAATGCTTCTCTCAACATTTCCAACACCCGGCAACTCGACCATGTGCAATTGCGTGCTGGAGATGCGCAGGAGCAAGCTTTCTTGATAGGCTCACGGTATCCCATAGTCACTCAAAGTTATTCTGCCGGAACGCAAACTCCCACAAGTTTTAACAGCCTTTCGAGTCTGCTGTCCGGCTCGAGCCAAAGCAATATTTCCGGAGTCAATCCTCTTTCCCTGGCGCCCACGGTGGAGTATCAAAACCTTGGATTGACGGTAAAAGCCACAGCCCACGTTCTACAGGGTAACGATGTGCAGATGAATCTTCAGATCAAGATCGCTGCGCTGGCAGGGCAGTCCGTCAATGGCTCGCCTATCATCAACAATCGTTCTTTCACGACATCGATCCAGGTGCCCGATGGCGGCAGCGCCATGGTTACCAGCGCTGTCAGCCGCACGGAATCGAGATCCCTTTCAGGCATTCCCGGGCTTAGCGAACTTCCCGGATTCTCGTGGACCGCCAGCCCAAGCACACAGGTAACAGTTGGCAAGCTTCTGATCGTAATCAGCCCGCATATCGTGAGCGCGACCCACCCCAGCGTAGCTTCGCAAATGACGATCCTGCAGCCGCAATCCTCAACTCCATAAATCTGGTTGCCAACTCTCTGTGATTTTGTTTCTGTTGCTTGATGCCCTTGCAGCTATCAGCGGCGCGGCGGAAAAGCCGATTATTCTGGATGGTAGAAACACCGACAGCATATTTGAGGGAATTGGTGCTCTCAGTGCCGGAGCGTTCCTCCCGGCTATTGGTGGACTATCCAGAACCGCATAGATGCTGCAAAGACCCACCATAATTTGAATATTTCTACACCGGTGTCTGGAATGAGAAACAGTTCGATGCACCTTACGTCAAAGAGCTTGACGCAGCACGGACTCGGCACAAGGATTGTCTATTCTTGGCCAGTGGAGCATTGTTGATACGATGCGCGCCGATCCAAGGGTCTATGTAGCGGTCGGCGCGGTAGGTGTCCACTATCCTCTGTTCACGGTAAAGTCACAACTCCTGAGACAGCAAAGCAACTGGGCAAACCGCTCTGGTCAAGTGAAGACCAGCCGAACAGCGGTGGAAGACCTACCCTTTTTCGCGAATGGGATATAGGTGGAATAATTCTCACCCGGCATACAACCGTAACTATCTTGAAGGTCGCTTCACAAAGGCTGAGATATGGAGTTCCATGACCTACTATTACAATATTCTTTAATGATTCCAGGCTTTTTGCAGGAATAAATAGCGGTCGCGATGCCGATCCGGTCTTGCCTCAGGATTCAGCGAAAGGTGCATTACCTGCCATTGTCCCGCGGCGTTGTAGGTAGGCCAATTTGGCAGACCGGCGCCGTTGGGATTTCCGGTTCGGGCGAAGTTCGTCCAATAATTCTGCATGAGTTCGGAAAGTTTGTAGTCTTTCGATCGCCATTTCGCCCCTTTTCTGGAATTGAGATTACCAAAAACATATTCGATGTCATCGGAATGGAATGCGCCGATAGCAGCAGGGTGGTTCGGATCGCCCGGCGAGCCTAAGTCGAAGCGGTACCGGAAGACAGGTGCCCTGCCGGTCTTTACCTGAGCTTCCAGCCATGCCCAGGTGGAATATGCAATGAAAACATCTCCGGCAAAGTCGTCGGCGACTCGTACAGCTTCCTCATCGTTTGCCGCCGCATATGCATGGAGAAACTCCTCCGCCTGTGTACCAAACCGTTTGTTCGCTATTTCTCTAAGGCTTTCGACGGTGGGTGGTTCAGGTTCATCCACGACCTCCGATGTCCCCTCGTCTTTGTTCCAGCCAGCCAGGAGTGGGACGTGGGTTTGCTTTCCTTGGGCATAGATGACGGCCACGCTCTCCGGCAGAAAATAGCCATCTATATTTGGTCTGGAAAATGAATGATGAGAACTGGCTCCCTTCAGCAGATCATCGGCGGAAATTGCTCGCAGAGCTGCCAGGCTGCTGGTCCCGAAGGCCGACTGAACAAATTCTTCTCCTCGCTGCTCGCTACGTTGTAACGACGGAAACGTAAATCCTTCGCTTCGGAAGGCTCCGCCACTTTCGCCAATCGCACGCGCAAATAATCCACTGGCCAGCGGCGATGCCATCTGCGCGCTGACGGACATCGATCCGGCGGATTCGCCAAAAACAGTAACGTTTGCAGGGTCGCCGCCGAATGCGGCGATGTTACGCCGAACCCATTGCAGCGCGGCAGTCTGGTCCATCAGCCCATAATTCCCTGCCGCATGGCTGGCTGATTCCATAGCCAGCGAGGGTAGAGCAAAAAAGCCGAAGATCCCTAATCGGTAATTCATCGAGACGACCAGGACACCTTTGTGCGCGAGTTGCTCACCATCCTGCCGCGGCTCTGAGGTGCCACCGGTAGTAAAGCCGCCGCCATAGATCCACACCATTACCGGGAGCCTGGCGTTTTTTTTCTTCGCCGGCGTCCAGATATTCAGTGTGAGGCAGTCTTCGCTTTGCCCGGGATCACGAAAAATCATGTCAGCATAAAGTTTTGGCTGCATGCAGCGCGCGCCAAAGCTGGCGGCGGAACGCACGCCGCGCCATCTCTCCGCCGGTTGCGGCGGCTTCCAACGCAACGGGCCGACAGGTGGAGCGGCGTAAGGGATTCCCAAAAATGCTCGCACCTGTCCATCGGAACTCGTGATTCCTTTTACCTTGCCGCGGTCGGTTTTTACGGTCATCGCATCACGCGCCTGTGCCGGTACGGTGAGGGCGAACAGACAGACACCCGCGATCAGGAATTTGCAGTGGCTGAAAAGCTTCACGTATTATCGTCCTTTCAAAATGGACAACTGCTTTGTTGTCTCAGCTTACACAACGCGAGAGATATTTCTATATACTCAGGAAACGCCTTTAGCTGAAGAACTACCGTATCGACAGGTCTGCCGTAAGTATTCGCCGGTTGGAAACTGGCTTCAGGACTTGGGTTTGGCTTAAAAAGATGATAACCAGCGATCAAATTCATCATTCCGACTCGTCCTTACGTATTTTTTATGGCTGGTGGATTGTGGTCGCGGCGTTCCTCAATCTTTTTTTCGCTGTCGGAATCATCTTCTATGGCTTCCCGGTTTTTTATCCTGCGTTCGTGACCTCATTAGGGTTTACACATGCTCAAGTTACGCAGGGATTTTTGGTCGGCACTTTAGTAGTCGGCCTGCCTTTCGGGTTGTTAGCTGGAATGTTGATCGACAAGATCGGGACTCGCTGGGTGATTTTGTCCGGCGTAGGTTTCATCGGCGTGCCCTTGATTCTGATGGGTTCGATGACCAAGTTCTGGCATTACGAGTTACTTTGCATAATAGAGACGCTTGGCTACACCCTGGCGGGGCCGCTTGCCAATCAGGTCCTGGTCGCGCAATGGTTCAGAGTGCGACGTGGCCGCGCAATGGGTTACGCATACCTTGGGCTTGGACTGGGCGGGGTAGTTGCTCCTGCGCTCGCCAATTTTTTCATCCGGAATTTCGGATGGCGTCACGCCCTTGAACTTACCGGCTCCCTGGTTATGATTGTTCTGTTTCCAGTCGGATTCTGGATCACACGATCGGCGCCGGCTGAGATGGGCCTCTTGCCGGACGGATTATCACCGACTCTCCGAGCCATCAGCGAAGCTAACGAACCTGCATCCAGCGGAGTTTCCGCTGCAGTCCGTACTGCCAACTTCTGGCTCATCCTGGCTGGAGCCACGCTCGTGCTTGGCGCAGTCAATGCTGTGATTCAGCACTTTATACTTGTCCTGAAGGATCAAGGCTATTCGACCACGACTGCGGCACATATTTTGTCTGTTCTGCTTGCCTCAAGTCTGGGTGGCCGGGTGCTCGTGGGCTACTTCGCGGACCGCTTCAAGAAGAAGAACACAATGGCGCTGTTCTATCTGTTGCTTGGCGCGGCAATTCCATTATTGCTTATCGCGCACCACCTAGTGGCTGCCCTGGCTTTCGCAGTGATTTTCGGATTCTGCATGGGCGCGGACTACATGTTGATTCCGCTGGTGACGGCGGAATGTTTTGGAATCGATTCGTTGGGAAAGCTGCTCGCCTTGATTATTATGGGATATTCCATTGGGCAATGGATCGCGCCGTGGATAGCTGGAGTGATTTTTGATACCTATCATAGTTACCAATTGGCATGGATCACGCTGACGGTCGGCGGCGTGTTGGGTGCTGTGGCTATCTATGCAATTTCAGTTCCGTTCAAGAAAGTAGTTGTGAGCTCGGAGTAACAGTTCGATGAATCTCCAGGTTTGAACTCGGCGATGCCGTACCGCGGACCGGGAGACCCGATGCCCGTGAGAAATAACGAAGAGCCAACGCTCACCGCTCGTAAGTCTTTTGTCGAATGCGTGCGCACCCAACAGCAGCCGTTTGCGAAAGCCAACGTTGGCTTTCAATCGGCGATGGCCTGTTCCATTGAGAAACATGCCTTCATTGAAGGACACGTGATGAAAATTCCGCAGCTTAAGGATTTTCACCGCACATAATATCTATAAATACGAACATAAATTTGAATTGGAGATGAATGTATGGCACTTACAAGAAGAGAAATTTGCATACTATTACCTGCATTGATGACTACCGCTACTGTCCAAGGTAAAGCCGCTGAGAACCACGATAGCAACAATCCAACTCTGCCATCGGCGATTTACGATTTGAAGGACCTGCCAGCACAAGGCAACGAACATCACAAATACGTTCCAGTATTTGAGGGCAACACTTACGCCGGAATGCATATCAAGCTCCACGAGACAGTGCTTGCTCCAGGTGGCGTGATCCACGGCATGTACAGCCATCCCGGCGATGAGCTGTTTCTGGTGCGCGAAGGCGTTCTGGAAGTGGAGTTCAATGGCAAGCGTTCGGAGGTAGGCCCAGGCTCGGTGGCGTACGTCGCCTCAAATACCGTGTATGCTGTCCGCAATACCAGCAAACAATGGGCGCGATATTTTGTGTTTCTTTTCGGTCCAGCTCACGTTCCAATCGACTGGAAGCCGGCCCACTCATAACGATGTAATCGGCATCCGTCACACAATCACTGTCCTGAGCGCGAATCAAATATGCAATGGCAAACAGTTGCAGCACTCAGCCGGTCGAATTATTCCGGCTGAGCAACCTGCTCTGGCGGAGATTGGATTTCAGCCGGAGGCCGAATCAACAGAAATAAAAATACAGTCGCCAGCACAGGTAGAAGACCGGCGACTATAAAAGCAGGTCGATAGGAAAACCGATCCACCAGAACGCCTACGAGAAAAGTGAACCCCGCGCCTACCAGGCCAGCCGCCAACCCGCTCAATCCAGTTACGGAGCCGACTACTTCCTGTGGGAAGAGATCGGAGGGCAAGGTGAGGCCCATTGTGGACCAACTCGCGTAACCCCACAGAGCCACGCAGATCAAGGCGAGCGCAAAATACACGTTGTGCACGCTGGCTGCCGGTATGCCAGCAAGGATCGGGAGACAGCTTGCGAGGCATACCCATCTCCGCGCATGGACTACGGACATGCCATGCCGGATGCAGTAGCCGGAAATCCATCCGCCGGTAAAATTCCCGATATCGGCCGCCACAAACGGTATCCAGGCGAACAACGCGATCCGCTTCAGGCTGAAACCGCGCGCATCGCTGAGATACTGTGGCAGCCAGAAAACATAAAACCACCAGATAGGATCGGTCAGCGCACGTCCTAGGACAATACCCCAAAGGTTGGGGTTCCTCGCCAGACGGCGCCACCGCACCAGACCACGGTCACCCGTTAGAGGCTCCGCATCGCGGCCAGCCTGGATGAGAGCGACTTCCTCTCGAGTCACGCGAGGGTGACGATCCAGCGGATGATAGACACGCAGCCACACAGCCAGCCAAACAAACCCCAGCAGTCCAGAGGCGGCAAATGCCCATCGCCATCCCGCAGCCAACGCGATCAGGGGAATAATCAAGGCCGCCAGCGCGCCGCCCACGCTGGAACCGCTGTCGAAGATGGCCACGGCCATGCTTCGTTCTTCGCGTGGAAACCACTCGGCAACTACTTTGCTGGCTCCCGGCCAATTGAAACCTTCGCCGATTCCCAGCATGAATCGGAAAAATGCAAAGCCGAAAACAGAGCTGGCTAAACCGGTAAGAATATTCATTACCGACCACCAGATCGCCGCGATTGCCAGACCAGCCCGGCTGCCTATCGCATCCAGAACAATGCCGCCAACCAGCCATGTGATGGCATAGGAAATCTGAAACGATCCAAGGATTTTCGCCAGGTCAGTGTGCGTCAAATGGTATTGCGCCGTGATCATGGGCGACAATACGGAGAAGCTCTGACGGCTAATGTAGTTGGTGACTGTAGAAAAGAAGAGCGTCCAGACGATCCACCAGCGAGTTCTCCCCACGCGTCCAGATGAGCTGGACGATGAAACACGAGACTGCGCGCTATTCAAACTTCACCTCGTTGAGCCGCGAGTCAACGCGCATTTTAACGGAAAACTTGCGTTCTTTTTTTGCGTTCGCTTAGTCGAAAACTTCATTGAAGCGATTAGATGACAAAACCAAGCTGCATTAAATCACCGGATAAGACGTCCGGCCGTTCTACGCTTCTTCGTTCAACCAACAATTAATGCGACTCGCCCAGAATCCCCGGAAACCACTTCGCTGCATTGTCATGATAAATTTTCCGGAGAATTGGTTGAGGTAGAGCAAGCCCCTGCACTTTTTTATTTCTATATAAGATCGTGTCGTTTGTGGCAAGGAATCGCCACGCAGTCGCGTATGTATCTTCCCAATTCTTGACGATCTTCTGCGCATCACTATCTGGGCGAAATCCGTTATCCGTTCCATAGATCAACCGGTCCTGATACTTGGTGATGAAGGCGATGATATCTGAGCGAGGCTGCATCTCAAAATAATCCATGCGGGCCGCAAGATCTACGGCGAAGTTTGGATACTGATCGAGATGCTGGCCTAATTCGTTGAAATTTGCTTCCATACTACCGAGATGAGCTCCAACTACTCGAAGGTTTGGGTTCTGTTCCAGGATATGGTCTCGCGCCTGGAGTATTTCCTGCTTGGTTGGAGCATTTCGTTTTCCATACATGTATAACTTGGGATGCTGCATGTAATACTCATAGTCCGGTGCGGCGGGAGTAGGAGCCTGCCATATTGTGTCGGGGTCTGCTAGATGAGCAATCAGTGTTTTGTTATGCGCAGCGATGTCCTTGTAGATCGGCTCGAATCGAGGATTGTCCGGCATAATGTAGTTGCCCTTTGCATCCTTGATTTCCATACCTACATTTTTCCAGATCTTTACCGCGACAGCTCCTCGAGAAAAATCCTTGTTAATGTCCTTAATTGCGTTTTGAGAGAAATTGGTCTGGTTGAATTTGAATGGGTCGAAGGTCGTGCATAAGACCGCATAGCCATCGCTCGCATGAACGACTCGCCAGGCATCCTGCGCATTCTTGGCGAAATTACTATGCGCTGGCTCAGTATCATCGTCAACGAGAATGTCCACAATGTGCAGATTGAGTTTTTTCAACATCGCATAGAACGCGGGATCGCTCTGCTCGACATGAGTGTGTGTGTCGATAGGAGCCAACGCGGCAAATTTCTGAACTTCATCTGCCGTAAATGGCCCGCTGACCGGCGTGGTCGCAGCGGGCACCGCGGAGGCGGATGTTTTCGGGGCTTGTTGCCGTCCACATGCTCCAACCGCAAATACCAATAGTAATGAGAAAACAAGCCTCTTCATATTCGTCTCCACGCAGACCAAGTCGCTCGTCCTGCCCTCTCAATTTCCACTTTTAAAGTGTGCAATCAAAGCAGGAACATTGTTGTGCTACTTCGATCAGACCGGGTTCTCCAGGATTTCCTCCGTTTTCGGATCCCAGTAGAGCTTCTTCCCGGTTCTATAAGATTGTGCAGCCATGATCACTACAATGGCATGCGAGAAGCCGTTATCCACCGTGGCGCTCGGCTCTTTGCGCGCCTGCATCGCTGTCAACCAGTCCATCAGATGATGGGCATCGTCGTCGTCCGGACCCTTTGAACTTGGTGGTGGAGCTCCGGGCACCTGTACAATCTGCTCGTCCTCCTTGGCCGGTGCGATGATAGGAAGTTTTGTGTAATCCACCGATCCGTAGACTTCGTCTCTTCCACCTTCTTTACTGACGACAAAGAAGGATGCACCCTCGCCGCCATAGTTCGCGATCGTGCCGTCGCGTCCCTGGATGCGCGAGAAACTGCGGTAGCTGTTCCCGAAGGTAGTTTTGTAGGTATAGAGAAAGCCTTTTGGGTAAGTGACTGCGGCAACGCAGGTGTCAGGATTTTCGCGGCCATCTTTCCATACGAAGACCCCTCCGTTTGCTACGACACTTTCAGGGTATTTTTCGTCCGTCCAAAGATGCACTAAGTCGCTGCCGTGGCTCATCCACTGATCGAAAATTCCCGAGGAATAATCCTTGTACAGTCGGAACTCCAGATAAACGTGAGGATCGAACGGGCGATCAGGCTTACCGAGCAACCAGCGATGCCAGTCGGTGTCTTCCTCGCGAAGTTCCGATTTCCGCCCATATAGCCACTTCTTCCATTCCATGTTCCGGTCTTGCTCCATCTGCTCGGTATCGCCGACGTCATGTTTCACAAAGCGCCAGCGCTCCTCGTTCGTATTCCATTCCTGCTCGATGTGCACCACTTTGCCGATGCGGCCGGAGCGGACAATGTCGCGCACTGCGAGTTGATAAGGCTGCGTGCGGTGTTGCGATCCCATCTGGACCACCTGCTTCGACGCTTTCACGGCCTTTCGGGCGGCTTTGGCTTCCGATAGAACATTGGCGAAAGGTTTTTCGACATAGCAATCCTTCCCCGCCTGTACTACCTCAATGCACAGCTTGGCGTGCTGAAAGTCGCCGGTGGCGATCATCACGCCGTCGATGTCTTTTCGAGCCAGCATTTCCTCAGAATATTTGTAAGTTTGTGGATCGAGGTTGAACGCTTCTTTTACCTGCGCAGCGCGCCGCTCCCGCGCGTGGCTCCAAATGTCGCAGACCGCGACGGTCTCCACCGGCATTTTCTTGGAAGCAAGCTGCGTCATATGCACATGGCCATGGCTACGCGACCCGCATCCTAGCTGCCCAAGGCGAATTCGGTCGTTCGCCCCCAATACGCGGGCATAGGACCGAGCGTCCATTCCAGCCGCAAGTGCGGCGATGCCCGCCTGTTTTACAAAGGTGCGGCGGTCTATTCCCTCGTTCACTTCATCTGTCATAACTGCCTCTTTTACTTGGATATTGTTGCGGTCTACAGCCCCTCCAACTCCGCTGCGGCTTCCCTGTCCAGGTAGATTGTCGCGTCTGGATGAGTGCGGAGTATGGTGGCTGGGCATGCGGTTGAAATCGGCTCCTGGAGCGTGCGGCGTACGATTTTTGCTTTTCGAGGTCCCGGGACAGACAGGATCAGTTTTGGTACCCGGAACAGCGCTGGAATGGTGACAGTGATAGCCCGCTCTGGAACCTCCTGAAAGCTTTTAAACCAGCCTTCCGCCGCTTGCTGCTGTCGACATGCATCGTCCAATTGAACAATTTTCACGTCCACGGGGTCGTTGAAATCGGCCACGCCAGGATCGTTGAACGCGAGATGCCCGTTTTCCCCGATACCCAATAAACAGAGTTGCGGATTCGCGGATCGCAGCTTGCTCGCATACTCTTTGCACTCACGTTCAGGATCGGACGCAGTCCCGTTCACCTCAGAAAATTCGCGCATCCGCACTCGTCCTGTCAGCTTTTCCCTCAGATAGCGGCGGAAGGAAGCCGGATGGTCTTCGGCAATTCCGATGTATTCATCCATATGAAAGCCGACAACTCGATCCCACGGTATACCGGAGATTTGCGTGAGCGACCGAAGAGTTTCGATCTGCGAAGCCCCGGTCGCAAAAATGACTCCAAAACTTTCATTCCTTCGTCCCAAATCCTTCAGTGCTTCTGCCGCTGCATTCGCTGCCGCCGTACCAGCTGCCTGCGCGCTGGGATAAACCTCCAGCTTGAGCTTTTCTACCTGAAGGTACTGTGCCTCTGCACTGCTGTTCGCCATATTCCCCTCGTTAACTTAATTTTTGCTGTAACACAGCACAATCCATTTCTCCGCAGAGACAAACAACCTGCGGATTCACGGTTATTGTCCTTCAAACCGGGAACCCGCATTGCGAATTATGAGATGTACCAACAAGCTTAGCTGCTCCGGTATCTTAGAATGTAAGCGTCAGTGCCATTTGGCCGATACGCGGATCATCGGCACTGGTGATCTGTCCAAAACCACCACCAGTGACATCATTATTCGGATCCTGGAAGTTAGTATGATTTAGGACATTGAAGTATTCCGCTCGAAACTGAAGTATCAGATTTCGTCTGATAGAAAAGTTTCTGAACACGCCGGCATCCCAATCGAAATACCGCGGTCCTCGCAAGGAACCTTTGATAACATTGCCAAAAGTCCCAGACGCCGGAGCAGTAAAACTGGCAGGATTTAGATAACCTACACATGGAGCCGGCTGCCCTTGGCACGACTGATTTCCATAAGCGGGGCCTCTCATAAAGGCGCGGTCGGAGCGCTGTCCCGTCTTCGAGAAGTCGCCTCCGGCCGTGACAGTAACAGGATCGCCGGATTGGGCCGAGACAATACCGGTAGTCTCCCACCCATTCACTACATATCGAACCAGCGCGTCGCCAGAGGTCAATTGCGGCAATGTCCATACATACGAGATGGAAGCGACATTGGTGCGGTCCCAATCCGAGGGACCGTAATCCATGGCATGGAAACCCCTTCCGACGTATATCGGAAGAACAGGGTTGATCGAAGCGCTGTTCACAGAGGCGCTGTACGGCAAGTCATCGAGGCTTTTCGACCAAGTGTAATTCGCCGAGAAGGAAAGGTTCTTGGTGGCCCTGCGGATAAAAGTGACTTGCAACGCGTTATAGCTCGCGTTGGCGTCGTTACGAATCTCACTGATCGTGGAATAACCCTGATAGAGCCGCCGAGAATTCAGAGAACCCGGGCCAGGGCGAGCCGGGTTGATGTTATACGTCTCCATCTCGTGGTTCGACCGGGATCCTACGTAAGAGAGGCGAAGAAGGTTATTCGCTGACAATTCCTGCTCCAGGGTGAGATTCCAGTTATAGGTAACTGGCGATTGGAATTTTCCCGGCCCTTGATCGTATGTAGAAATCGATAGCGGGTTTTGAAACATAAAATTCTTGTTCTTATAGCCAAGGTTGGTATACGGAAACGGGTCCGTCGTCCCAATGTATGGATTGTCGAAGGTTCCCTGATCGATAAATGTGAGGGAGTAGCTAAAGGAAGCGGGAATCAATACCTGATTCGCCACCATGACCTGACGGGCATCATAGAAGGCGCCTGCGCCCCCACGGAGACTCGTCTTGCCGTTTCCGTAGACGTCCCACGCAAAACCAAGCCGAGGAGAGATGTTGGTGAGGTTGTCTCCGACGCCATCGTTCAGGAAATTCTTGTCGCCAGGAAAAATCAAGCCAGGGGGGGCGTTCGGCAAGATCGTCGACCGAATACCGGCCTGAAAATCCTTCAGGTTGAATGCCTGCACTTCGTTGTTAATTTCAGACCATGGGAAAAACGGCTCATACCGTACGCCTAGATTCAAAGTGAGATTTGAGGCAACGTGGATATTGTCCTGAGCATAGAAACTCGGGTGCGTCGTTCGGTTATGGATGTATTGTCCTGCTGACTGCGAAAAGTTATTCAGAAGACCCAGGCTCCAATCAGCAAAATCCAGCCCGGTGAAGTCTCCATAAAAATCGAATGCCGGACGTAGTCCGAACGTATTTACATTGTCATACCGGTCTCGCTCAACACGTGCGCCGAAAGCAAAATTGTTGCGGCCATGTACCCACTGCAGGTCATCGCTTCCTTCAAATTGATTTCGTGTCCAAATGACCGGCCACGCAGCACCCAGGGAAAAATTATTCGTGCTGAGACCCTGAATCGTGCTGGGCAGCGGGTCCTGATTGACCTTTACGCCGAAGTCCCTGGTGGCGCTTGGCACGCCGGAAGGGGTTACGTTGGTGCCCTGGATGCGCTGATAGTTGAATCGTGCTTCATTGACCAGGTTCGGTGAGAATGTGTGTGTGTCCTGAAGCAGAGCGTTGGTTGAAGGAATGGAACGGCCTGTTGTCAGCGCAAACAGATTATGGCCTGAGAATGCGCCTTGTTTGGTGTAGCCGTACCTGAAGTATCTTGCCGTCACTTGATCTTTCGTTCCTATCATCTGATCGACGCGGGCAACATACTCATTTGCATTTTCATTGTCCGGCTGCACATAGGTGATTTGACCGTTGACGGCAGGATTCGGGATATATTGGTAAGACTTCAGAGCAGCCGCGCTAAGGCGGTATTTTGGAATTATGTTTCCTGGAAATGGTTGTCCTGTAGTGGGATCGGTAATCACGACCACTTTCCCATAGGGATTGGCTGGACTGTTTGGATCCAGAAGCGCCGAATAATCGCCCGTTTCCATCGCTGGTGTCGGACCGAACGCAATCTGGCCTGCCTGTGGATTTATCTGCCGGGTTCCCTGGTATCCGAAAAAGAAGAAGGTCTTGTTGTGGCCGTTATAATGCGGAAAAATCACAGGGCCTCCGATTGTGCCCCCAAACTGATTCCGTTTTAGAGGATTCACCGTGCGACCAAAATAGCTTGCCGCGTTGAAAGCCCCGTTTCTTATGTATTCAAAAAGATCTCCATGAAATTGGTTAGTCCCTGATTTCGTGACGATATTCACCGCCCCGCCGGAACTATCTCCATAAGCTGCACTGTAGTTGCTGGTCTGTACGCTGAACTCCTGAAGAGCATCCGGAAAGGGGAACGGCGCGTTTACGTTCGTCAATTCATCTGTGTTATTCGCTCCATCCAGTCGATAGCTGACCTGATTTCCACGGCTGCCGTTCGTGGAGATTGTCACATCTCCACCACCCATACCAGACGTACCCGGAATTGTGAGGCCCTGCGTGGCCCGTGCGTCAGGCGTGGATACTGCGCCAGCAACCAGAGTCGTAAGTTGCGCTACGTTCCGGCCATTCAACGGCAGATCCATAATCTGTGCTCCGTTGATAACTGTGTTGAGAGTTCCTGTGGTGGTATCCACCTGTGTAGGGGCAGCCGATTGAACGTTTACGCTTTGGTTGACGGTAGCAACGCTGAGAGTAGCGTTCACGGTCAAAGACTGGTTTGCCTGTAGAAGGGCCGAATTGTTTACGTAATCGCCGAAACCGGGCGCGCCGATGGTAATGGAATAGGGTGCGGGACGTAAGGCAGGAAACACATAGTAGCCCGATGTACTGCAAGCTGCGCGCTGTGTTTCTTTCGTGTCAATAGCCGTAGCCTGAACCTGGCAGGCAGACACTGTTCCCCCCGAGGGATCCTTGACCGTTCCGACAATACTCCCTGTGGTTTGCGCCCAAAGTGCTGCTGAAGTGCCCAGAATGGCAATCGCCAAACTAAGTCGCGTGATTATTCTCATAATGCCTGCCCCCAAAATGTTGCGATTTGTATATCTGCTTCAATAATCGTTCTTGATATATATTTTTCTTAAAATCAGAGGAACATTGCTGAGCGCTGCATTAATTGAGTATACCTTTGTGAGTTTAAAAATCTAGAACGAAAGCCTCAATGCCATTTGGCCGATACGCGGCGCAATGTCACCGGTAATCGCTCCAAAACTTCCGCCTGTTTTGTTTGAATTTGGATTGTTGAAGTTCGTTTTGTTCAGCACGTTGTAATACTCAGCTCGAAACTGCAATGCCAGGTTTCCTTTGATAGGAAAGTTCCGGAACACGGCCGCATCCCAATCGAAATAACTCGGGCCCCGGAAAGAGCCTTTAACAATATTGCCGAAAGTTCCCGTCGCCGGAGTGGCAAAACTGGCTGGATTTAAGAAGCCTACACATCGTACAGCCGGGTTGGTGCAAGCCTGCTTCCCATAAGGGAGACCGGTCAGAACGGCGCGATCGGAACGCTGTCCAGTTTGCGAGAAATCCCCTGCAGCCGTAACGGTCACGGGACCTCCGGATTGCGCCGAAATAATCCCGGTGGTCTCCCAGCCATTGATGACTGCCCGGACAACCGGCTGGCCTGAAGTCAGCTGCGGCAATGTCCACACATACAATATCGAGGCGACGTTCGTGCGGTCCCAATCGGAAGGACCGTAATCCATGGAGTGAAAACCTTTCCCGACGTAAATAGGAAGAACAGGATTGATCACTGCACCGTTATCAGCGGCATTCAACGGCAAGTCATCAAGGCTCTTCGACCAAGTGTAATTTGCGGAGAATGTGAAATTCTTCGATGCTCTCCGAATCAGGCTAACTTGCAAGGCGTTATAGCTTCCGTTGGCATCGAACCTGTATTCATCAATGTCTGAATAGCCTAGGTAAAGGCGCCTGGAATTCAGCGAACCCGTTCCCGGGCGGGCTGGGTTGATATTGAAGGTCTCAAACTCATGGTTGGCCCGCGATCCCACATAGGAGATGCGGAGAAGATTGTTTTGTGTCAATTGCTGTTCCAGGGTCAAGTTCCAGGTATACGTCACGGGTGTTTGGTATTTTCCGGGTCCCTGGTCGTAGGTGGGAGTCGATAATGGATTCTGAAACACAAAATTTTTGTTTTTGAACCCGAGATTGGTGTACGGGAACGGGTCCGTCGTTCCAAGATACGGATTGGCGAATGTCCCCTGATCCAAAAACGTGAGGGCATAGTTAAAGGGGGCAGGGACTAGATTGGCGCTGCCAACCATGGGTTGACGGACATCGTAAAATGTCCCTGCACCTCCGCGGATACTCGTTTTGCCATTTCCGTGTACATCCCACGCAAACCCCAGTCGTGGAGAAATGTTGGTGAGGTTGTCTCCGACTCCACCCTTCAAGAAATTCTTGTCTCCGGGGAAAATCATTCCCGGCGGCGCGTTTGGAAAAACTGTCGATCGGATACCGGCTTGAAAATTCGAGACGTTGAATGCTTCCAATTGATTTGTGGTTTCACCCCAGGGGAAAAATGGCTCGTAACGAACGCCGACATTCAAGGTGAAATTTGAAGCGACGTGGATATCGTCCTGCGCATAAAAGCTTGGATGTGTCGTCACATAGTAATTGAGATAGATGCTGTTCTGATCGAACTCATTCAACAATCCAAGACTAAGATCTGCGAAGTCCACTTTCGTGAAGTCGCCATAAAAACTGAAATCTGGCCGCATGCCGGATTCGCCCTGGCTTTTGTATTGATCATGCTCAACGCGTGCGCCAAATGCAAAACTGTTACGCCCGTGCACCCATTGCAGGTCGTCGCTCCCTTCAACCTCATTGCGCACCCAACCTACAGGACTCGCGCCACCCACGCCCCACTCATTCGTGCTTACCCCGTTGATTGTGCTGGGCAGTGGATCCTGATTGAGCTGTACACCGAGACTGGTAGCACTCGGCACGCCGGACGGAGTGATGTTTCGCCCATCGATCCGCTGATAATCGAAGCGCGCCTCATTGAGAATATTGGGGGAGAAGGTATGAGTCTCTTCAATAATGGCATTGGTCGCCGGGATGGACCGGCCGGTTGTCAGCGCGAACAGATTGTTGTTAGGAAACGCGGGCTGCTTGACGTAGTCGTAATAGAAGTACCGGAGCGCTAACTGATCTTTTGGTCCAAGGGTCTGGTCGACCCGGGCAACAATCTCATCCGTATTTTCATTGTCCGGCACCGAATAGGTGACATTGCCGGTTATGCCGCCATCTGGAATGTATTTGTAAAAATTTGTGCTGACTGGGCTAAGCCGAGTTGGATCGATCTTATTCCCTGGAAATGGCAGGCCCGTAGTCGGATCGTAAATAAGGCGCACGGCATGATATGGGTTGCCTGGACTGTTTGCGTTCAGCAGCGCCGAATAATCACCCATTCTCATGGCGTCTGTCGGCACAGACGCGAACTTGCCGTTTGCCGTATTCGCGAGTCGAGTCGCCTGATATCCGAAAAAGAAGAAGGTTTTGTTGCGGCCGCTATAGAACGGCAACATCACCGGACCGCCTAGCGTACCGCCGTACTGATTCCGGTGCAGGTTGTCAACCGTCTTAGCGAAGTAGTCCCTCGCATTGAAAGCACTGTTTCTCAGATATTCAAAGAGGTTTCCGTGAAACTGATTCGTTCCGGACCTGGTGACGATATTGACTGCGGCACCGGCACTATCTCCGAATTCAGCGCTGTAGTTGCTCGTTTGTACGCTGAACTCCTTCAGAGCGTCCGGGAACGGAAAAGGGGCGTTCACGTTGGTCAATTCATCCGTGTTGTTCGCTCCGTCAAGCCGATAGCTGATTTGATTGCCGCGGGTGCCGTTGGTGGAGATGGTCTCATCGTTGGGGATGGTCAGGCCCTGCGTAGCCCGCGCGTTCGGCGTCACAACGGCTCCAGCGACCAGACTCGTAAGTTGCGCTGCATTCCTGCCATTCAATGGCAAATCCAAAATCTGCGCTTGTCCGATGACAGTGCTGATCGTCCCGGTAGTGGTGTCCACCTGCGTGGGGGCGGACTGCACCGTTACACTTTGATTGACAGCGGCGACGGTCAAATTGGCGTCCACCGTCAGCGTCTGGTTCGCTTGCAGGGTGGCTGAATTGTTGGTGTAAGACCCGAAGCCCGGCGCTTGGACTGTGACGCTATATGTTGCCGGATTCAACACGGGAAACACATAATAGCCGTGGGTATTGCAAATGGCCTGCCGCGTCTCTTTCGTGCCTTCATTGACAGCTTGAGCCTGGCAGGCGGTCACTGTCGCTCCCGAAGGATCCTTGACCGTGCCAACAATGCTGCCGCTGCTTTGGGACCAGCAAGAGTGAAATGCCCCGAAAATACAAAGAGCTAAGCCGAGCCGAGTTACTGTTTTCATCCCCACCCCAAATACTGCGATTTTATTGAATGTTGCCTCGATCCATACTTCTTGTCAATATAAATTTCTTTGTACTGTGAAACTTTTCCGCGTGGCACCGATTGCGCAATTTCCAAGGGCATGCCTCATATCTCCTCTTTCCGAATAGAAGCCGTGCGAAGGATTCTTGGAAGGTTCCGGCTGTCGTAATTAGAACCAGGTTGAAGAGAGCGCGGGCGATTCTGAAAGCTTTCTCCAGTCGCGCGAAATAAATCTTGACATTATCCATTCGATACCTTAGAACGAGTAACTTATGACCAAACTAGAATTAACGCGCCGTCAGTTCATTGAACTCGCAGGTGCTGCCGCTACATCCGCCCAGTTGAGTCGCAGCGTACCGGTGGAAGCATTAACTCTTCCGGCTAAAAACATTGAGGGCGATGTGCGTATGACTGTACCAGTAAACCGCAATTGGCGCTTTATGCGCCAGGCGTCTCCAGGAAGTGCTGTCGAGGCTCTGTTTATTGGCGCGGAGAAACCCGGATACGACGATTCTTCCTGGCCCTCTGTCTGGCTGCCCCATTCCTGGGACGTCAGTCCGGACAATCCATTTTCTACCAGAGGACACTTCCGCGGAATCGGCTGGTATCGCGTGCGCGTCGATGTCCCCCATTCCTGGCGTGGACGCTCCGTAATGATGAATTTCAAGGGGGTGTTTCAGGTTGCCGATGTCTGGCTCAATGGAGTGCATGTTGGCCAGCATGTGGGCGGATATACCGGGTTTTCCCTCGATCTTACGCCCGCAATGAAATTCGGCGAACAAAACCTGATCGTGGTCAAGGTCGACGACACTCTAAGTAGATATATTGCGCCGGCGATAGAGACGAACGTCTCCGTCTATGGCGGAATCTACCGCACCGTTTCTCTAACCGTGCTCGACCCGGTTCACATACCGGAAAACGGCGTATGGGTAACGTGGGAGAAAAAAGACGCGGACGCCGTTGTCACAATTCACGGTTCCCTGCGCAACCATTCGTCATCGTCCAGTTATGTGAAGGTGGAATATCGAATTCTCGATCGTGATGGCACAGTTCGAGCGCAGGCCCAATCGGAAGCGAGACCGAAAGCGGGAGAAAAGCTGCAGCTGAGCCCGGTCACCGCTTTAGTTCCCAATCCAAGCCTCTGGTCTCCAGATTCGCCTCATCTTTATGTGCTCCAAACCACCCTCCGGAATGGAGGCGGAGTAATCGATCAGCATTCGATTCGCTTTGGAATCCGCTTCATGGATCACGATGCTGCACGAGGATTCCTGCTGAACGGTGAACCGATCAACTTGCATGGAATGAATCGGCGGCAGGACTACGGTTTTCTTGGCGACGCGGTTCCAGAAGCCGTAGGTGTGAAAGATGTTCATCTGTTGAAGCAGATGGGTGCAAATTTCGTTCGCACCTCGCATTATCCTCAAGATCCAGCGGTGCTGGATGCGTTCGACGAGGTTGGCATCCTGGTGTGGACAGAAATTCCAAACCTCAAGCTCTACGTCTATCCACCGGGAATCAATCTCGATGGGGCCGACGGCGTTTCCACGACCCGTTTCTCTCGTCCATTCATGAGAAATCTCAAACACCAGTTAAAAGAAATGATCGAGCAAAATCGCAATCACCCGTCCGTGATCATCTGGGGCCTGGCGGACGATCTCAGCCGATATCAATACGCTGAAGATTTCGTCGAACTCTCCGATGCGGCCCACGCGCTGGACCCGACACGCTGGACCGCGGGCCGGGCGCCTCACGTCTTAGATATCGTGGATGCAACCGTGTACAACGATCTGGTTGGCGTGCATCAGCAGCATCCGGAAGGCAGGTACATCTGGAACGAGTGGGGATCGTACCACAGCGAGCGAGGCAAAGAAGGACTCGCATTGATCCGCCGCGGCCATCCTCCCTTTCTGCCGGATACCGAGGCAGCAATTCTATGTGAGGGGTTCATGATGCAATGGAACGCCATACCGTGGCTGGGTACAGTGCACTGGTGCATGTGCGATTGCGGTGAACCGGGCGGATCGCCGACACTCTCCCTTTGGGAGCACGTCGATGGCGACGAAATCAAACCGCGCTGGCCCGTGAACGACTATTACGGATGCATGGATATGTGGCGGATCCCGAAAACTTCTTTCTATCTTTTCCAATCTCAGTGGACAGAAAAGCCCATGATCCACATCGCCGGTCATTGGACTTGGCCGAATAAAACCGGCCAGCCGCGACAGGTGAGGATTTACAGCAATTGCGATAACGTTGAACTTTTTCTGAATGGCCGGAGCCTGGGGTCGCACAAACCAGGATCTCAGGACCAGGTCTGGAATGACTTTTACAAAACCTCTGCGAAGTACCACGGTGTCGAAGACATGATCGGTGAGCTCAGCCGCGACCGTCTTCCAGGATCGTCCCTGCGTCACGCTCCATTTATCTGGGACTCTGTTCCCTATCAGCCCGGAACCCTGACTGCCGTCGGCAGGAAAGATGGGATAACTGTGAAGGATGAGCGCAGCACAGCAGGCGAACCTGCTCAACTTTCGCTGAATTCCGACAAAGCGGCTTTAGCGGCAGATGGCCTGGATGTCGCTTTCATTCAGGCCCAGGTGCTCGATGCGAAAGGGGTACTGGTTCCAACGGCACGTCCCTGGGTATCGTTTTCAGTCGATGGACCTGCTCGTCTGCTCGGAGGAACAACCGAGATAGACGCCATCTCCGGGATTGTAGCCATCAACCTGCAAAGCACAGGTGAAAAAGGAAAAATTCTAGTCCGCGCCGAAGCTCATGGACTGAAGGCTGCGTCGGCGGAGCTAACAGCTTCTTCTTAAACCTATGTCTGAAATTGCACACAGCACCGTTTGCGCTCGGCCATGCCTGCGAAAGCAAGGACATTGCTAACGGAGCTGATGCTGTGCGGCCTGTGAAATTGAAAACTGATACAACAACAAGATTTGCAGCTGAGAAAACTGGAGGTTGATCTCTGCATGGTGACCCGTCGAACATTCTTAACGACGAATATGACCGCTGCCGTAGCGTCCGCTCTTGGACTACGTTTGCCGGCCTTTAGCGAAACGACGCCCAGCGGCATGGTTCCAGAAGACCAGCTTCCAAGGTCTCATAGAGAGTTTTGGAATGATTGGCCGGATCACGTCACTAAAACAATGAATCAGGCCCGTGCCTCAAGGCAGGCCCTGCTGGCCGAAATCCAATCGAAGGAGCAGGTCACGAACCGGACCGAGACAGTCCGATCGCAACTATGGAAACTTCTCGGTGGCCGCCCGGAGGAAACACCGCTCAACGCCCGCATCACAGGCAAAATCGAACGGAATGGCTACCGGATCGAGAAGCTGATTTTTGAAAGCATGCCGAAGATTTACGTGACGGCGAACTTATATATTCCAACAACCGGGAGACCTCCCTTCCCGGCGATTCTCGCGCCCTTGGGACATAGTCCTAATGGCAAAGCTGCGCTGCGTTACCAGTACGCCTTTCAGAACCTTGCCAGAAAAGGTTATGTAGTGCTTACCTGGGACCCCTTCGGACAGGGAGAACGAATCCAGTATCTTCAACCGGGAACCAACCATACCCGCTTCCATGCGACTTCCATGGAGCATACCCAGGCTGGAAGACCGATGGTTTTATTTGGCGATGGGATCGCAATGTACCTCGCATGGGACGGAATTCGGGGCCTCGATTATCTTTTGACCCGACCAGAAGTGGACGCGCAACGCATCGGATGCACCGGGCAATCGGGTGGCGGAACCATGACGATGTTTCTCGGAGCGCTCGAACCTCGCATCCACGCCGCGGTCGCTATCGAAGGCGCCTTTGCTAACGTGGCGGGACCTTTCTATGATCCGCCGGGAGCCATTTCCGACGCGGAGACCGACATTGTAGGAAGCCTCCCCTTGCGTATGGACCGAGGCGATCTCCTGGCTACCTTCGCTCCCAAGCCTCTGCTGGTTTGCTATACGAAGAACGATGAGGGAGAAACGTATGGGCCAGTCAACACGGAAGCGATCATTGAAAATTATGACGAGCTGGTGCGTGTCTATGGAATTTCCGGCGCTCGAGACAGAGTAGGGTTATTTGCTGGAGATCTGCCCCATGGAATGGATTTCTTTTCGCGCCGAGCGATCTATGGATGGTTCAACCGATGGTTCGACAAGATGGATGCCGGAGTAGAGGAAGCGGCATACGATGCTGCTCCCGACAGCGTGCTCAATGCAACATCGACGGGTCAGGTGTCCACGTCGCTCAGCGGCAGGTCTGTAGTGCAGCTAAACATCGATCGCGCCAGACAGATTTTACCCGTTAGCCCTTTCCGCACGAATCTGGCAGACCCTTCTTCGGCAAGAGAACAGGTCCGGACTCAACTTGCCAGTCTACTTGCGCTTCCATCGCAGCGTACCCCGCTTCGAGCGAAAACGCTTTCATCCAATCTGAGGAAAAAGCAGCACATCGAAGAAGTTCAGTATGAATCCGAACCCGGCGTTCGCATCATGGGCTGGTTTGTCACGCCAGAAGATGGAGCTAGCAAGCACCCATGTGTCCTCTACATCAGCGATGGTTACGCGAATGAGGCGGTCGGCGAACCGAGTCCGTTCGATGAAGTCATCAGCCAGGGCCACGCGGTATGCGCAATTGCCGTGCGCGGCACCGGTCTTTCTGCTCCGCGGCCGCCCAGGGGAGGACCGAACTTCTATCGGCAGATGAATCTGAAGGAAAGGTTTGCCTGGGCCAATCTGGTATTGGGGACTTCGGTGATCGGCCAGCGAGTATGGGATATCTTGCGAACTCTTGACTATCTTGCTTCGCGGCCGGACGTGGATGTATCTCAGATTCGGATCATAGGACAAGAGGACGCAGGTCTGGCCGCGCTGATGGCAGCGGTGCTTGACCAGCGCGCTCGGTCCCTTCTACTCACCGGAACGCTAGTGAGTTATATGTCAGTTGTCGAATCGAGCGACTACTCCCTGCCGCTGGAATGGTTTGTGCCGGAAATTCTGCGGCATTTCGACATTCCCGATCTTTCCGCCGCGCTCTATCCGCGCAATCTATCGCTTCTAAATGCCGTAGACGCTCCAGGAACGTCGCTTTCCGAAGCTGCGGTGCGCCAACATTATTCGCGGAGAGTGCCTGCCGACTCACCCGCTCTCAAAGGGCTAAAAATACTGAGCGCGCCATCCGATGACCGCCAGGCCTATATCGACTGGTTGAAATCGTAGCTGAACCGGCAGCCTAAGCGGGCGGATATTTCCCCGGAGTTCGCCCAATATGGCGGTCCAGGATATCTCCATCGCCCTCCACCTATACCCACTTAAAAATCGCTCGAAATTGAGGTATCTATGAACGCCATGAACCGCAGGGAGTTTCTCGAAACAGGTCTTGCTGCAGGCATCTATTCCGCCGGATCGAAAAAAATGTTCCCGTTTTCTGAAAATAGGGATTACGGTCAAGACGAGAACAGATCCAGCCCAACGCCAGCGTGGCTTACGGAGGAACCGCTCGTAATGGCTGGCTGCTGGGATGACTTTCCACTGTTCCAGCGTCGATTGGGAGGAGGTCCAGAGTGGTTTGAAGAACTTTATAAAAAACAAGGTACGGAACAAATCGTGAAACAACTGAAGGAGATTGGCGTCACCCTGGCCATTATCCATTTCTATAAAGGCTTTGGACTGGATGCCGAGCGCGATCACATTGCGGACGCTAGACGCCTATCGAAACTCCTGAAGCAAAACGGCATCCGAGTTGGATTGTATGTGGGCAGCACCATCGCATACGAAACGTTTCTGCTGGAAAAGCCTGAGGCCCAGGAATGGTTTGTGCCGGATTTTATGGGGAAACCTGTCTACTATGATGGCCAGACCTTCCGCAAGCGTGTGTATTTCATGCACCCTGGTTATCGGGAGTATATGAAGCAAGTGGTTCGACTAGGCATCGAAAGCCTGAATGCCGACTTGATCCATTTCGACAATACGTCTGCTCAGGCTCAACCGGTCATCTTCCAACATCCTTTGGCAGTCCAGGACTTTCGCCATTACCTCGCCCATAAATATAGCTCTGCGGAATTGAAGCAGCGCTTCGGGTTCTCCGATGTGAAGTATGTCATTCCTCCGCAAACAGATCATGCTCTCAAAACGATCGATGACCCGCTATTCCAGGAATGGACAGATTTCCGTTGTCATCAACTAAGTAGTTACTATGCCGAGATGTCTTCTTTTGTTCGTTCATTGAACCCATCCTCGGCGATTGACAATAATCCCTCCGGTGGCATGTCCGGCAGAAATACTATCTGGAACCAGGGCGTCGACTTTCCACGGTTACTCCGCGGAGTCGATAACGTGTGGACAGAGGAAGGAGACGCCGCAACCGTTACGCCAGAAGGAGTCCTTGTATCGAAAATCCGCACATTAAAAATGGCCTCTCTACTGGATAAGCGCATCTTCTGCTACACCTATGGATCGACTGGCGCATGGGGATATCAGCAGGATGCGGGAGGACTGCTTCAGATGGCGGAATCGATGGCCTACAATCGCCAGTGCTTCGGCATGATTGGAGGCTTCCACGATGCGCCGGAACTTCCAACCAAAGAGCGGCAATATGTCCGCTTCTTTCACGACAACTTTCAGTTCTATAAAAATCCCAAATCTGTCGCTGATGTGGCGCTGTTATATTCCTTCGCTACCATGGGGTTCAACAATGGACGTCCGGCAACCAGCTTTATGCTAGCCAGCCAGACATTGATCCAAAGCAGATTGTTGTTCGACATTGTTTTCGACGAGCATCTCGAGAACCTTTCTAAGTACCCGGTCCTTTTCCTGGCAGACCAGGAGTGCTTAAGTAACCGTCAAATAGAGTTAGTGCGGGACTTTGTCATGCGAGGCGGAGGCTTGGTAGCTACTGAGCAAACATCCTTATACACAGAGCGGAGACAGCGGCGCAAGAATTTTGGCCTTGCGGAGTGTTTTGGGATTTCCGCGCCAAGATGGAACGGACCCGAGGCATCAGAGACGACGCTCGCAGGAGGGCCCGTCCATACTAAGTTTGGAAAAGGAAGAGTGGTGTATCTTCCGGAGATCGTACCTGCGATTCAGCGGCCGGCCCACGAAGATATGTCTAGCCGATATTGGAGTCTGCCCGTGAACCATGATGCCCTTCGTGACGCGGTGTTATGGGCAATCGGAGATCATCCTACCGTTCAGACTAACCCATCTCTTTCTCCTTATGTGACGATCGAACTGATTCACCAGGAAGCTGAAAACAGGCTGGTTCTCCATGTGCTGAACTACGATCATGCGCGACATTTCACAGCCGGCGATATCCAGATTGAAGTAGGAATTCCCGGCAACAAGCGAGTGAAGCACGTTCGGATGCTGACGCCCGATCGGGCTCACGAAGAACGTTCGCTCGAATGGAAAGGTGAAACGACAGCACAGTTCACAATCCCCTCGGTAGAGATCTATACAATTGCTGTTCTCGAAATGGCCTAGAGCGAATTGACACTTACCGTGATTGAAAAACGATTTTAGTCATTCTTCTATGAAAGAAGGCGCACCTGTCCAGAGGTATTTGCGAATAGTTGCCGACAGACTTCTATTCGTGCTCTAGGCACACAAGGGTAATTCGAATCCCGGCCGCTCCATCTGAGGATGTCCTCTGGGGACAGAGAATGAACGAGCTGGCCGGGTTTCCTTGCAACCGTCGCAAACACCTGGGGTACAACCTTCAAATATTTCGCAGCCGCCAGCATCGTTCAGCCGCGGGCGAACACGCTTTCATCGAAACACACGCCGTGGCGCAGCAGCGCCCAGACGGCGGTCAGCAGTTTATGCGCCAGGGCGATCTTGGCCACCTGCGGCGGTTTACGTTTCCGCAGCCGGGCATAGTAGGCTTTGGCCGCCGGCGAATGCATGGCCGCCACCTGCGCCGCCTGCAGCAGGATCCAGCGCAGCGTGCCCGACCCGTTGTGGCCGATGCCGCCGCGTTTGCGCTTGCCCGCCGACTCTCGCACCGCCGGCGTCAGCCCGGCGTAGCTGGCCAGGGAACCCTTGGTCGGGAAGCGCCCGATCTCGCCGATCTCAGCCAGAATCACCATCGCCGAATACGCTCCGATGCCGGGCACCGTCTGCAGCCAGCGCGCCCGCGCATCCGTCGCCGCCAGCTTCTCCAACTCGCGCGTGCGCTCGGCGATCAGCCGGTCCAGATGGTCCACCTCCTCAAGCCATGTCTCCACCGTCATCCGTGCCGCCGCGCTCAACTCGATCCCGGCCAGCCAGGCCCGTCCGCGCTTGCCGAACACGTCCGCCACCGGCTTGATAAAACCTTCCTGGTGCAGCACCGCCTGCAACTGGTTCTTCGCCCCCGCCCGCCGCTGGCCCAGCGTGATCCGCAGCCGCGTCAGCATCCGCAACTGCCGCGTCCTCTCATCGGCCATCCACGCCTCCGGCAGCAGATCGGTCCGGCTCAGATGCGCCAGCGTCTCGGAATCCACCCGGTCGTTCTTCAGCCGCGCCGACGCGATCGCCTTCACCCGCTGCGGGTGCACCATTATCACCCGCTCCGCCTCCGGAGCTACCGCCCGCGCGAAAGCCGGCCAGAAACCGCTCGCTTCCACTACCACCTGCCGTGGCCCAGGCACCTGCCGCAGCCAACCCCGCAGCGCCCCGCCCTCGTTGGCCACCTGCCCCTGCCTGTACCGCTTCCCGCTTGCATCCATCGCCGTCAAGTAGCAAAATCGCTGGTGGAGATCTACTCCTATGTGGGTCTTCATCGCGTACCTTCCTCCTATGGACTTCTGTGCTTCGAGCACATCTTGGAAGGTACGCCCTCTTTCATCCCATCTGAGTGAAGCGAAGAATCCAGAGAATATTCGTCTGGACCACACACACAGCCATAACCCTCTGGATTCTTTGCGCTCAGAATGACTCACGCCATTTTCGACTACAGTATCTGTAAATCCGCTATAAAAATATAGAATTCTAAAAGCTCAATGAGACGTCCCTACGATTCCGGGAAACCATGTAACTGCGTTGTCGTGATACAGCTTGCGGAGAATTGATTGTGGCAGAGCGAGTCCCTGTACTTTCTGTTTCTTGTACAGGATGGTGTGGTCCGTGGCCAGATATCTCCAGTCGTTTGCGTACCTATTCTCCCAATCCTCAATCGTGTCCGGACTCACAGAGTAGAACTCGTTATCTGTCCCATAAATGAGACGGTCCTGATACTTGGTGATAAACGCGATCATCTTCGCACGAGGTTGTCTCTCCAGGTAAGGCATCCTCGCGGCAAGATCCACTGCAAAGTTGGGATACATATCGAGATGCTGACCTAGCTGGTCGAAATTCGATTCCATGCTGCCGAGATGGGCCCCCACCATGCGCAGCTTCGGATTTTCTTTGAGCAGGTAGTCACGCGCGCGAAGAATTTCTGGCTTGGATGGTGCGCCGGGTTTTCCGTACATATATCGCTGGGGATCCTGTGTCAGATATTCGTAGTCTGGCGAGTCTGGATTCGGCGCTTGCCAGACTGAGTCAGGATCGGCGAGATGCGTGATCAACGTCTTTTGGTGCGCGGCGATGTCCTTGAAAATCGGCTCGAACACAGGGTTGTCCGGCATGACATAGTTGCCCTTTGCATCTTTTATTTCCATGCCGATATTTTTGTAAAATTTCACCGCGACCGCTCCATTCGCAAAATCCTGGTTGATCTCGCGAATGGATTCCTGAGCAAAGCCGGGATGGCTGAATTTGTATGAGTCGAAGCTGGTGCACAACACAACATAGCCATCGCTTCCATGGACTACCCTCCAGGCGTCCTTTCTCTCTTTGGCCAGATCTTTCATCTCAGGGTCAGTATCGTCTGGCAGCATGATGTCCAGAATATGCAGGTTGAGTTTTTTCAACATGGCATAGAACGCCGGGGTGCTCTGGTAAACATGCGTATGGGTATCGATAGGACCGAGGGCAGTAAAGCTCTGTAGTTCCTGACTAGAGAAAGGGCCACTGAGCGGCGCAGTTGGGGAGTTTGCGTTCATAGCTGTGTCAGATACTTTCGGCGTTGGGTGTTTGCCGCACCCTGCGATAGCAAACAACAATGCGAATGAGAAAACGAGCTTTTTCATGGTCTACCTTTTGCGGATCGAGCCGCTTCGGAACTATACAAAAGCTGAGATTTTCCCATCAGCCGATCTTCTGGCCAGATGGATTAGACAGGCTGATCCACAATCTCCTCAGTTTTTTCGTTCCAATAAAGTTTCTTCCCGCTCCAATAGGACTGCGCCGACATGATGCACGCGAGGGAGTGGGAGAAACCATGATCAACTGTGGCGTTCGGCTCTTTGCGCGCCCGCATAGCGTTTAGCCAATTCATCATGTGATGAACATCGTCATCATCCGGGCCCCAGGAGCTGGGGCTGGGCGCGCCAGGAACCTGGATAACCTTTTCGTCTTCGTCGGCCGAAGCGACAATGGGAATCTTCTTATAGTCAGGTTCTGACCCTTCGTCGAATTCTTTTCTACCGCCTTCTTTCGTAACTGTGTACAAATATCCGCCTTCGCAGCCGTTACAGGTGATGGTTCCATCGCGGCCCTGTATGCGTGTAAAGCTTCGATAGCTGTTCCCGAATGTAGTTTTGTAGGTATAAAGAAACCCTTTCGGATAGACCAGCGCTGCGACGCACGTGTCGGGATTTTCCCGTCCATCCTTCCAGGCGAAGACTCCGCCTGTGGCCATCGCGCTTACCGGATGTGTTTCATCCGTCCAAAGGTGGACTAGATCGCTGCCATGGCTCATCCACTGATCGAAAATGCCGGAGGAATATTTTTTACAGAGCCGAAATTCCAGATAAACATGCGGATCGAAGGGCTGGTATGGCTTGCCCAGCAGCCAGCGGTTCCAGTCTGTGTCTTGCTCGCGAAGCGAGGACTTGCGGCCATAGAGCCATTTCTTCCACTCCATGTTGCGGTCCTGCTCCATCCTGTCGGAGTTACCGGTATCGCCATCCACGAACCGCCACCGCTCCTCGTTGACGTTCCACTCCTGCTCGATTTTGACAATAGGACCAATGCGACCCGACCGGACGATGTCCCTTACCGCCAAGGGATAAGGCTGGCTGCGAAACTGGGTCCCCATCTGCACAACCTGCTTCGACGTCTTTACCGCATCGCGCGCTTCTTTGGCTTCGGAGAGTACATTCGCGAACGGCTTTTCAACGTAACAATCCTTGCCGGCACGCACCACATCCGCGCACAGTTTGGCATGCTGAAAATCGCCGGTAGCGATCATCACACCATCGATGTCTTTTCTGGCCAGCAAGTTTTCGGAATATTTGTAGGATTGTGGATCCAGGTTGAACGCCTTTTTTACCTGGGCAGCACGCTGTTCACGGGCCAAACTCCAGATGTCACAGACTGCGACGGTCTCCACCGGCGTTTGCTTCGCAGCAAGCTGCGCCATATGTACGTGGCCGTGGCTGCGAGACCCACATCCCAGTTGCCCCAGCCGGATTCGATCATTCGCTCCAAGAACGCGCGCATAGGAACGTGCATCCATCCCCGCAAGCAGCAGCGCCCCTCCCGCCTGTTTCACAAACATGCGGCGGTCAATTCCCTCGGCTGCTTTTTCGGTCGCCATGCCTGTCCTTTCTGAAGCCATATTTGCGTCTGAATAGCACATCAGATCAATCGGCAGCTATCATTCGCTAGTTGAACCCTGAAGAGCTTCTTCCGTCGGTACGTCTTTCAAGGTATTGACCGGACGGCAGGAATCTCTCTTGACGAATTCGGTTGGGATTGTGACGGACTGTGGTCCTTGTCCCGGCTTGGCGATGCGGTTCAGAATCATTTCCACCATTTTCTTTCCAATCTGTTCCGGGAATTCCCGAATCGTGGTGAGTGCCGGATAAAGCAAGGCTCCAACCGTGTCGTCGCAGCCGGCGACGCTGATATCATCCGGAACTCTTAACCCGCTGTCCCTTAGCGCTCTGTAAACACCCTGCGCTGTCGCATCGTTGCCGCCGAAGATGGCGGTGACGGCATCGCGGCGGTTCAGCAGGGATTTTGTGCCAAGATATCCAACCTCAGTGTCGTCTTCGGAATCGATACTGATGTGGAGCGGCTCCAGTCCAGCTGCCTCCATGACGCGACTATAACCGTCAAAGCATCGAGCGAACCACGGTAGTCGAGTGTTCCCAACGAACCAGATGTCACGATGGCCCAGACTGACCAGATATCGGGCCACGTCCTGGCCTCCTTGTCTGTCATCGGAAAAGATCACATCGTTATTCTTAAAATCCGAAGGCTGACCGAGAACATTGTTGCCCAGAACCACGGAGGGAATACCCTTGTGATCTAACAACTCCAGAAGATTGGTTGAGTTTGTCCCAGCCAGGATCACGGCGCGCACAACATCGCGGCGCTGCACTACTTTCGGCAGGTGCAGCTCTTTCCACGAAACGTTTGGCGAGTAGTTATAGGACAGAAATATGATGTCCCATCCATGCGCTGCGCAGAACGCCTCCGCGCCTGTCAGAACACGAGAGTGAAATGCATGCAGAGGAGCGCGGTTGCTGAGCAAAAAGGCCAGTGCCTTTGTTTTGTTCCGCTGAGAAAGGTCTACATCCAGTTTTGCTGCCGCGTCCATTACAGTTTTCTGAATGGCTGGATCAACACGATTGTTACCATTCAGAACACGGGAAACCGTGGCGACGCTTACGTGAGCGGCGGCCGCAATTTCTCGAAGACCGATCTTGCCTTTTAGAGGATCCGTAGTTTTCATGCGCGCTTTCTAGCATCCACTCGGAAAATAATTATTGCTACACAGTCGAGGCGACGTTGGAACGAACAGGCACCATGCCATTGGCTCAGATTTATAATATTCAAGTATCAATATATAGAGTAGAAAAATATCACACTAAATGAGAAAACATGCGCTTTCCTGATTTTTCTTAGATTAGAGGCGGATGATGAGATGAATCATGAGCAAACTTCAACTGCTGCGGAAAAAAGCCCTGGAAATCAACCCGAACGATAATCTCGCTGTCGCAATTGTGGATCTGTCCGCGGGAGAAGAGGTTTCGGTAGCGAACAAGCTTTACAAGCTTGTTTCCGATGTTCCGATAAAACACAAGTTCGCGCTTCAGGATTTTTCCGTTGGCGATCCAATCTTCATGTACGGCGTATTGGTCGGCAAGGCATCAAAGCCTATTCTTGCCGGAGAGCGCATCAGCACCGAAAATGTGCACCATCAAGCGACTGCATTTCATGCGAAAACGAAGACGTACGAGTGGGTTGCTCCCGACGTTTCCTACTGGCAAAATCGAACATTTCTCGGATACCACCGTTCCGATGGGCAGGTGGGCACCCGCAATTACTGGCTGGTTTTTCCGCTGGTCTTCTGTGAAAACCGCAACGTTCGCATCCTTCAGGAAGCATTTGAAAAGGGCCTGGGGTTTGCTCCAAGCGACGCGTACCGCCGCCAGGTTGCCGAACTTTCAAATCTCTATGCACAGGGAAAAACAGATCAGATCCGCGATTATCAGCCGGATCTCGAGGACACGTCCCCAGACCGCCGCAAAATATTCTCGAACATCGATGGGGTGAAGTTTTTGACCCATGAGGGAGGATGCGGCGGCACTCGCGAAGATGCGCGCCTGCTGTGCGGACTGATTGCGGGCTATATTCATCATCCGAATGTGGCTGGTGCGACGATCCTGAGCCTGGGTTGCCAGAATGCGCAGATCTCCATGCTGCGGGAAGAAATTGCGAAGCGCACGGACACGCTTGATAAGCCGCTGCTCGTTCTGGACCAGCAGCAAAGTCAGTTAGAGTCCGCGATGCTGGCGCAGGCGATTCACGAAACTTTTCTTGGCCTTATGGAAGCCAACAAACGTGAGCGCGCGCCGGCTTCCCTTTCGCAACTTACGATTGGGCTGAAATGCGGTGGGTCGGATGGTTTTTCAGGCATCACGGCGAATCCCGCGATCGGTCATGTGTCAGACTTAATAGCCGGGCTGGGCGGAAGAAGCATTCTGGCCGAGTTCCCTGAGCTTTGCGGAGTTGAGCAAAACCTCATCGATCGTTGCGTGGATGACTCTCTGGGCGAGCGCTTTGGTCAGATGATGAAAGCCTATGCTGCGCGGGCGGAAGCCGTAGGTACCGGCTTCGACATGAATCCTTCTCCGGGCAATATCAAGGACGGATTGATCACGGACGCGATGAAATCCGCCGGAGCGGTGAAAAAAGGCGGCACTTCGCCCGTTACCGATGTTCTCGATTATCCGGAATATGCGACCAAGCCGGGCCTGAACCTGTTGTGCACCCCAGGCAATGACGTTGAGGCCGTGACCGGACAGGTAGGCGCGGGAGCAAATATAGTTTTGTTCACCACTGGATTGGGAACGCCAACCGGAAACCCCATCTCTCCGGTCATTAAACTGTCCTCCAATTCGACCTTGGCCAATCGTATGTCGGACATCATCGATTTCGACTGCGGCACAATCGTCTCGGGAGAAAAGACAATTCAGCAGTCGGGGGAGGCGATTTTGGATCTCATCGTCCAGGTCGCGAGTGGAGAGAAACACACGAAAGCTGAGGTGCTCCACCAGGACGACTTTATACCCTGGAAGCGCGGAATCTCTCTGTAGCGGATTTCGGTGAACGGCCCGGTGCCACCGGCAAGCATCTCCGTACATTTCGGCTCTCGCCGGTACTGCGCCTGCCATGATAGGCCCATACTCAAACCACGGATAAGACGTGAAATTTTTCAGATGTCAGATGTCTTTTTCCATAAACATATAAGGACTTGCACGCATTTCGTTTCCAGCGTAGAGTCCCACTATCCAACGTGCGCCACCCTTTAGGTTGCGAAATATTTTAGGAGTTTTTTGCGCGCGTGTGCGACCAGCAGTGACAAAACGACAATCCTAGATCGTTCAAACTTTCGCAATAAGAGGAAGAGGAGAAAGCATGTATCGATTTACCAGGCCAGTTTTGATGCTAAGCATTTGTGCCATCGTTTTGTTGAGCGCGATGGTTGCGTGGGCTGCAATAACCGGATCAATCTCTGGAATTATCACCGATCCGAGTGGCGCGGTCATATCCGGTGTCACGGTGATCGCCGCCAGTGAAGAGAGGGGCGTGCAGAGCACCACCGTCACGGACTCCAAGGGTTTTTACAATTTTCCAACCCTCGCCATCGGTCATTACGATGTCACCATCAGTCAACAGGGCTTTCAAAAGTTTGTAAAGCAGGCAGTCGTCATCAACGCAAACTCCGCTGTCCGCGTGGATGTCAACCTCACCATTGGATCCGTAGCGAACACCGTGACGGTGAAGAGCAACACTGTGCAAATTGAAACGCAGAGCACGCAAATGGGCGAAGTCATAGGCGGTAAAACAATTGTCACGTTGCCGCTGTTCCAGCGTTCTTATATCGGCTTGATGTCATTACAGCCAGGCGTCACACCCCTGGCCTATGCGGGCACTTCCTTTACCAGTGGGATCGGAGCAACGGCGGTCTCCGGCGATCTTGCGGCAGGAAGTATCTCCGTAAATGGCGGGCGCGAAGGCTCGAATGCCTACATGGTGAATGGGGCGGACGCGGAAGAAGGGGTTCACAACCGCGCGGCCATCATTCCGAATCAAGATTCCATCGCGCAGTTCCGCATCATCACGAATAATTTCGACGCGGAGTATGGCAACTTCAGCGGCGGCCAAATCAATCTTGTCACCAAATCCGGCACAAACCAATACCATGGAGACGCATTCGAATTCCTGGAGAATGAAGACTTCAACGCAAAGGATTACTTCTCCAAATCCAAAGGCATTTACCGGCAGAACGTGTTTGGTGGAACGATCGGCGGTCCCATCAAGCGGGACAAAGCTTTCTGGTTCGGGGACTTCCAGGGAACCAAACAAAGTATAGGCGCTGCGACAAATGTTCTGGTGCCTTCGGTTGTGGACCGCAGCGGAAATCTACAGGATCAGGAAAGCCTGCTTGAAAACTCGGATCCCGCGAACGGCGGCTCGGGAGTGCAGGGGCCGTACTGGGCAAATATCCTCACCAACAAACTAGGATATGTCGTAACGGAAGGCGAGCCGTACTATTCCGCCGGATGCACCACATCGGCACAGTGCGTTTTTCCGAATGCCATCATCCCGGCCAGCGCAATCAATCCGATCGCGGCCAACACGCTGAAATATATTGAAAAGCCAAACGTCATCAATTCCGGTGGTAATTTCTATCAAACCACGGCCTACCCGGCAACATTGTCGGATTATAAAGGCGGAATACGTGTCGATGGAAATACGCATTTCGGCGCTCTTTTCGGCTACTACTTTGCCGATCATTTTGTGACGGTAAGCCCGTATGGCGGCAGCAATTTCCCTGGATTTTCTACAGACAACCAGGGCCTGTCGCAGTTGGCGAATATTGGGCTGACGACTACACTCAGCGCGCAGTCCGTCAACAGCTTCCGCTTCGTATACCTGCGGGATGTAAACTTCATCACCAAACCGGTTGGTGGGGAAGGCGTCTCGCTGGCTTCACTGGGTTTCGTTACCCCGTGGGGTCCGGCCGGTGGAATCGCCTCCACCGCGCCTACATTTGAAGGTGTGCCGCAATTCGGTTTTAATAACTTCAACTTCGGCGCCGCAGCCGGTCCATTGCGGCAGTACAACAACACCGCTCAGGTCATCGACAACTTCACCCGGGTCATCGGCACGCACACTTTCCAGACCGGCGCCGATTATCACTACGATCAGATTAACGAGCGAAATACATTCAACCAAAATGGGGCCTTCACCTTCGACGGCACCGAAACTGGTCTCGATTTCGCGGATTATTTGATCGGCGCGCCGGCATCGTTCATTCAATCCAGCACACAAGTTCTTGATTCTCGCAATTATTACTTTGGGGTTTATGCGCAGGACAGTTGGCGGGCTAAGTCGAATCTGACTCTGAACTACGGCTTGCGTTACGAGATCAGTCCCCCTTGGTATGACACACAAAACAAGATTCAGACTCTCATTCCCGGCGAACAGTCCCAAGTCTTCCCCGGCGCACCGTTAGGTCTGGTGTTTCCGGGAGACAAAGGTGTGCCAAAGACCCTCGCGCCCACACGCTATAACGATTTCGCACCCAGGTTTGGAATCGCCTACACGCCCTCGGCTACCGAAGGCCTGCTGGGCAAGCTGATCGGCGGCCCCGGAACAACCAGCATTCGAGCGGGCTACGGTATCTTCTATGAAGACATTGCCGACGCCGGCCTGTTTGTTGAAATCGGCGATGCGCCCTTTGGAAACAACTGGCAGGCTCCGACACCTCCATTGCTTGCGACACCCTATATTGATCGTTCCACAGGATTCAACGAAGGTGTGAAGTTCCCGTTCATACCGCCTCCGCCGAATGCGTCTCCCAAAAATCCGGACACATCAGTCAACTGGCCTTCGTTTCTGCCGATCTCAGGTTCGGAATACTATTACCCCAAAAACAAGCAGCCATATACAGAGCAGTTCGAATTGTCCTTACAGCGGCAACTGGGACCGACCACGGTGGCGAGTCTCAGCTACGTGGGAACGGTGGGCCGTCACAACCCAACCTTTGTTGAATCCAACCCCGGAGATATAGGCCTGTGCTTGCAGTTGATGAACAAAGCCAATGTCGCACCCGGCACGCTCACCTGCGGTCCCCGCAGAGAAAACGACGTTTTCACTCTTCCGAGCGGGCAAAAGGTGAATGGTACCCGCACAACCTTCGGGAATAACTTTGGCAGCAATCCGTATATTTCAATGTCCGCAAGCTCCAGCTACAACTCTCTACAGGCGTTCGTGAAGCATCAGGAAAAGTATGCCGATTTCCTGGTTTCCTATACGTACAGCAAATCAATGGATAATGGATCGACGGCATACAACGGCACCAATCCCTACGATTCCAGCTTGAGCTATGGAATATCGGCGTTCGATGTGACCCACAATTTTGTGGCCAGTTATACCGTCCAACTGCCCTTCTATCTATTCCTGAGCAATGGCCCTATCGCCCGGCGATTTACCGCCGGTTGGGCAGTATCCGGGATCACCAATTATGCCAGCGGTCAGGCGTTCGCGGTCGGCGATTCCGGCGACCGGTCCCTATGCGGTTGCGGCAATGACGCACCCGCCTTCTCCAATAACGGGACTCCGTTCATCAACCAGCGAAACCCGCGGAAGGGTGGACCATTTTTCAATGTTAAGTACTTTGCTCAGGAACCTATCGGAGGGTTCGGGAGAGCCGGCCGGTACTACGGACATGGTCCTGGCTATGATAATTACAATGTTGCCCTGCTGAAAGATACGCAGATAAAGGGAGATACGCAGCTACAGATTCGCGCGGAAGCTTTCAATGTCTTCAACCACGTTTCTTTCGCCAATCCAAACGGAAACATCAATAACGGCGGCAAGGGAGGATTTGGCTACGTAACCGGCGACCAAGGTCCACGCACGATGCAGGTCGCGTTAAAGCTTCTTTTTTAAACGATCAATGATCCAAACTGTCGAAGTCGCAATACAATCCTGCGCATGTAAGTAAGGAGAAAATAAGTGTGTGATCCAGCTACCTTGCGCGTCGTCAGGGATGTCTTCTGCAATGCATGGCCTATTAATGGTAAAGAATTCTCATGAGTTCGCTTCGACATTGGCGGGAATGCTGCATCGCATGACAACGTCACACTGAGGCCCAAAGATATGCTCCTCCGATCCATAATGCTGATAGTGTTTGTAATGTCGCTCGGATGCTCGCCGGCTGTTCGAGGACAAACCCAGGATCCGCTCCAGGTAACTCCCGGTCTGCACAAGATGGTGGACCAATATCTGACCCAGGACGCCAGACAGTACTGGGAAGCGCGCGCGCTCAAGGTTTCCCGCCTAAACACACCGGCTGAAATCGAGGCTCGTCAGATATTTGTTCGGCAGAAGTATATCGACCTGCTGGGAGGGTTCCCTTCCAAGACACCCCTGAACGCGCATATCACCGGAACGCTGGTGCGGAATGGATATCGCATTGAGAAATTGATTTTTGAAAGTCAGCCGAGTTTTTATGTAACCGCTGACGTATACGTACCGACCTCTGGGACCTCGCCGTATCCCGCTGTCCTGGGAACAGCAGGTCATGCCGATGGCGGCAAAGCTTATCCACTCTATCAGGATGCCTGGATCGCGCTTGCCCGGCGAGGGTTTCTGGTCCTGGCATTTGACGAAGTAAGTCTCGGCGAACGTGTTCAATACTGGGACCCGCAACTTGGCCGGTCGAACGTTGGAATCGCCTCTGCGGAACATACTGTGATGGGGATGCAGAGTCTCCTGGTCGGAATCAATTTGGGTATGTATACCGCGTGGGACGGTGTTCGTGGTATCGACTATCTGCTGACCCGTAGTGATGTCGATCCAAAGCGAATCGCTGTGATCGGAAATTCCGGCGGCGGCAACCAATCGGCAGTTATGGCCTTGGTGGATCAAAGACTTGCGGTCGCCGCTCCTTCCTGCTGGATGACATCTTCCCAGGCGCTGTGGGAGCAATTTCTTCCGCAGGACGCTGAACAAAACGTAACCGGCTTCCTCAGCAGCGGGTTAGACTATGGGGACTTCCCTTTGGCCTTTGCTGCTCGCCCGTTTCTCTTTCTGACAGCTACGCGGGATTTTTTTCCAATCGCAGGCGCTCACGCCACCTTTCAAGAAGATCGCAGAATTTACCAGGTGATGGGCCATCCCGACCACATCGCTTTTTTTGAGTACAACGATACTCACGGATGGTCTCAGCCCCGCCGGGAAGCAACCTACAGCTGGCTTGAGAAGTGGCTGATGCACCGCACTGACAACGGCGCGGAACCGGCGATCACCGTTGAGCCGGCATCGACCCTCAACGCAACGCGTACCGGCCAGATAGCAACCTCTGTCGGCGGCAAAACAGTCCCTGAACTGACTCGCGATCAAGCGAAACAATTGGCTGCAGATCGGCCCCGCCTGAATCCAACGCAACTTCGATCGATCATCGCCACCCGTTTAGGAATTTCGCTGAATGACGCCGTGGACCGGCGGGTTCCAACCGTCTCCAAACTGGGAGAGATACAACGCAGCGGGTACAGCATTGAAAAAATAACCCTCGAAACCGCGCCGGGGATCAGCGTTCCCACACTGGTGTTCGTTCCGTCCACAGGCCCACGAAGAAAGCCGGCAATTTTGTATGCAAATGCCGCAGGAAAGTCAGCCGATGCCGCTCCTGGTGGCGCTATCGAATCGCTGGTGAAGGCGGGCAACGTTGTACTGGCGCCGGACCTGCGTGGATGGGGAGAAAGCGCAAGCCTTGGCGGAAGGCGACCCGACACCGGACGCTATGAAACTGCGATGCGGGCTTTCATCATCGGCAAGACCATCGTAGGAATGCAAGTGGTGGATTTGCTGCGCACGTTGAATTATCTGGATTCGCGTCCGGACGTCAACCCGGGAAAAGTCACGCTCTTTGGAAAGGGAAACGGAGGAATTGTGGCGCTTTTCGCGGCGGCACTGGATCCACATATTGAGAAAGTGACCTGCGAGGATTCGCTGGTCTCTTATCAGGACATGGCCAGTACAACACTGTACGACAACGCGCTATTTGACGTCATCGTGCCGGGAGTGCTGAAAAATTTCGATCTCCCTGATGTTGCGGCTGCCATTGCACCGCGCGATCTCAGTATTGCCGACTCACAATCAGCGTCGGGGAACTTGGAACCATTATCCGAGACTCGTCAGGAATATACGCGTACTATCAGCGCCTATCGCATTCTGGGCGCCGAAAGACACTTCCGCTTCACGAGAACGACCGATCTGCTTTCCCGCGTGCAACAATCCGGAAAGTAGTGAATTGCCCTGCGATAGAATGCCCAAATTGTCTATGGTCCGCGTTGGCTTCTTCAAGAGCAATCCCTGCGCTCTGAAACGGTTCAATTGTATTGCCGATTGAAATTTAGAAAAGTGAGTTTGTTCGGATGTTCGATGACGTTGTGGTCGGTCTCGGTGCAATGGGAAGCGCAGCTGTCTATCAGTTGTCGCGGCGTGGCAGAAAAGTTCTTGGACTCGAAGCATTTACACCGGCGCACGACAAGGGATCCTCGCACGGCTCATCCCGCATCATCCGTCAGGCGTATTACGAAGACCCTTCTTACGTGCCGCTTCTTTTCCGGTCGTATGAATTGTGGGAGCGTCTCCAGGCTGACACAGGATCCGATTTGCTGCACATAACAGGCGGACTGATGATCGGAGCGCCCGGTAGTGGTGTGGTCAGCGGAAGTATTCGCAGTGCAGAGGAATATGCGCTGGAACACGAGATACTTGATGCCTCCGAAGTGCGACGCCGGTTTCCCCCCTTCATATTGTCGGCGGATGAGATCGCTCTGTACGAATCCAAAGCCGGCTATTTGCGGCCTGAAGAATGCATTCGACAGCATCTCGCTCAGGCATCCAAATCTGGCGCTCAACTACATTTTGAAGAACCCATGAAATCGTGGGTGGCCCAAAGTTCCGGCGATGGGGTGGCCGTGACAACGCAAAGTGGAACCTACCATGCCAAACACCTCATCCTTTCCCCAGGATCGTGGGCGCCTGAAATCCTTGCTCCGTTGGGCCTGCCAATCGCCGCATACCGCAGAGTGATGTTTTGGTTCGATCCGGTAGACGGCATCAATCCGTTTCTTCCCGAGCGTTGCCCCATTTATCTTTGGCAGCCGGCAGAAACGCCGATATTCTACGGTTTTCCTGCATCTGATGGCCGCAATCATGGAGTTAAAGTAGCAATCCACGCAGGCAATGAGGTGTGTAGTCCAGATTCAATCGATCGTGACATTCGTGAAGATGACGAATTGGCAATACGGTCAGTGATTGCGAGCCGGATACCGACACTAAATGGCCGTTTGATTGAGGCCCGTACATGTATCTACACGATGACACTGGACGAACATTTTGTCATCGAAACCCACCCGGATTATCCGCAGGTAAGTATCGCTGCCGGATTTTCCGGTCATGGATTTAAGTTTTCGAGTGTCGTCGGTGAGATTCTGGCGGACCTTGCAGTAGAGGGACGAACCAATCACAACATTGCTCTCTTTTCACATCGCCGATTTCCGTCCGCCACTGTATAGGATTGGCGATCTATTCCTCCGCCGGCATATCGAACCGGACCAGGTCTGCCCGGAATCCGCGAGTCTTTATCGCGCCGTAAAGAACACCGGCTGCCATCCAGAGGCCACCCAGCAGCATCGCAATTTTGCTGAGATTGAGCCAGATGAATCCGCAGATCAGGAACCCGAATACAGGAACCAGCAGATTGCTGAGTGTTCTTTTCTCGCCACGCAGCCAATAGCGGACGAATGAGGCTGCATTGACTCCCATAAAGGCGATAAATGCGCCAAAGTTGAGGGCCTGAGCTCCGATCTCATAGGCGCCTCCGCCAAGCTGCCGGGAGAAATACTCCAAAATCCCAGCGCCCGCCAGCGCAAAAGCACCGACGGCAATGATGTTGTTTCTGGGAACCCTGGTCTTCGCATCCAGCGCGCCAAAGAATGATTTCGGCAGCGCGTTGCCGCGTCCCATGCCATACAGCAAACGGCCAGCAGCCAACTGTGCTCCCATTGCGGATCCGAAAGTTGCGATCAACAGCGTGAAATTGATCAATTGAAACAGGACGACTCCACCGGCACGGTGTGCAATCGTGGCAAATGCCGACTCCACCTGGTTAAGAGGAAACTGTTTTGCTCCCCAGACCAGTTGCGCCGCATAAACTTCAAGCGCGGAAAGCAAACCGGCAATCAGGCATAAGAGGACTGTGGCGAGAAGAATATTGCGCCGCGGGTTTTCCGCCTCCTCAGACAATGTGGAGACGCCATCGAAGCCAATGTAGGACAGGACCGCCACGGATGTGCCCGCAAACAGGCGCGAGATACTGAAGGTCTGCGGATTGTAGAACGGCTGTGTAAAGAAGCCGGGACCGTGATGGTGAAGACGCCAGACATACTGGATGACGGCGCCGAAAAAAATGAGGACGACAATCACCATACCCACGCACAGGACTTCGTTAATGCGCGCCGAGGCTTTAATGCCGCGCAGGTTCGCCCAGGTAAAAAACGCGGCGAAGATAAGTATCCATGCATAGTACGACAAGCCGGGAAGGATGTTCATCGCCGCTTTCGCGCAGAACGCGGTGCAGATCAACGGATTCAGGATGTAGTCCATCACCATGCTCCAGCCGGTGATGTACCCCAGCGCCGGATGGATTTCCTGGCCGACATACGTATATGCCGACCCTGCGCTCGGATATGCCCGCGCCATCCTGCCATAGCTGATTGCTGTAAGCAGCATCGCCACCATCGCGACGAGAATGGTCGTGACGACATGGCCATGCGCCTTGTTGCTGATGACGCCGTAGATCCCCATCGGTGCGGTCGGCTGGACGATCACCAATCCGATGATGATCAGATTCCAAAGGCTTAAGGTGCGGCGCAGGTGGAGCGCCTGACCGCCGTCACCGGCCGTTGCTCCGCTAATCTGGTTTGTGGCTGCCATCGAATGTCCTTGGGCATGCGCTTGCAAAAACCCTTACGCGTAGCGGGTTGCTCTTACCGGTGAAACAATCGTTCCATCGAGTCTGCGATTGATAGGCAAATCGGCACGCTGATGAATTTGGATAGTAGCGGTTTCAGCTTACCTTGCGGCAATGCAGACTTGTTTTTGTCGGCCGAGGCCTTGGATTTCCAACTCTATAACATCTCCAACCTTGAGATATTTTGGCGGCTTCATACCCAGGCCAACTCCAGGAGGCGTGCCCGTTGAGATCAGATCGCCCGCTTCGAGCGTCATAAACTGCGACAGATAGTGGATGAGGTGCGGCACGTTGAAAACCATTTTGGCAGTGGTGCCCTTCTGACGCAGATCTCCATTCACCCAAAGCTTCATTTCGAGCGCCTCCACGTCCGGCAGCTCATCGGGAGTTGTCAGCCACGGCCCCAGCGGATTGAAGGTATCGCAACTCTTACCTTTCGTCCATTGGCCGCCGCGCTCCAGTTGAAAAGCACGCTCCGAAACATCGTGTGTCAGACAATAGCCTGCGATGTGGGAGGCCGCAGTATTCGGCGAGTCGAGGTATCGAGCTTGCTTCCCAATCACCACGCCGAGCTCGACTTCCCAATCGGTTTTCTCGCTGCCGGGTGGAATTTGAACGTCGTCATAGGGTCCGACCACCGTGTTTGAACCTTTCATAAAAATAATCGGCTCCGTGGGAATCGGCATGCCAGACTCCGCCGCGTGATCGGAATAGTTGAGCCCGATACAAATTATCTTTCCCGGCCGGGCGACAGGAGCGGCCCAACGTTCCGATTCAGACACCACAGGCAGCGCTTCAGCATCGTGAGACAGAATTTCCGAGAGACGTTCTACGCCTCCATCCTGAAAAAACTTCCTGTCCCAATCGTTAAAGCTTGCCGACAAATCGCGGCGAACTCCGCTGCTGTCGATTACTCCCGGCTTCTCACTTTCAATTGAACCAAATCTGATCAATCGCATGCGGATATTTCTCCTTGACTATGTTTCATAGCTTGACTGTTGTGCCTGGTTATTGTTTGCCAGCAAGAAATTCTTCACATCCATTTGCTGGAACTGTGATCGAAGCGTGCCCTTCCGCGTCATAGAGCCGGATTGCATCGCCTTCCACTTCGACATTTCCCACGGAGTTCATTCCGTCGGGAATCTTTACCAAGAAGATCAGGTATCTCGCTTTCTTCGCGCCATTCGCCGGAATCACACACCAGGTGGGCGAATCAAACAGCTTTTTCCCGGGAAATGCTTCGCCTGGACTGAGCGGCATCGGCGTCGTGCCAAATTCCATGCCGCGCGCCTGCGTGTTTCCGTTCCAAGGGCTGTATTGACGTGCAAAGTTTTCTTCCCATATCGCCATAAATGGAAAGTCCTCCTGGCGAAAACAATATCCAACCCCCAGGCGGAGCCTCCAATTGACGACCAGGATGTATTGCACCTTTCGCCTGAGATCCATCTGCATACCCGCGATAAAACCGAGGCCCTTCGCGGAGAATGCTTTGCGCAGATCCACTGCGGAGCCCTTGTCCTCCGCGCGCGGAGCATACGGCCACAAAAACTCTCTATCCTTTGCAAGCAAAGCAGCGCCTTCGTAGCCCGAGCGTGAAGTCATTCCGCGTTGGGCCGACGCTACGACACTGCATTCAGTGTCGTTCAAAAATGGCGGACCGAATGTGGCGTGCTGCACCCAATGGCATGCGTGATCGACGCTCTCTTCATTCGTGACGCATTCATTGATATAGACGACGCTCTCTCGATTGCCTAAACGGGTTTCCCGCTCAAACCTCAATTTAGCTATGGGCAATTCGACGCTCCAGCCGCAAACAGCATCGGTAGTGCTCTCAGGCGGAATGACGCTCCATTTTCTAATGCCTGCCTCGCCATGCAAGCCAATACCGGCTACAGCCTGCTCCGCTGATGGCTCGCCGAAGGTGTCCATGCAAAGTGCGTGCCCGGTGTAACTTGCCAGGAAACTGCCGACTTCTATAGACCCGTATTCCATTGCCAATCGCCGGTGACGGTCGTCATCCGGATCGACAGTGACCCAGGGAACTTCCCAGCATACATTTTGTGATTCGGATTCATTGCGGGCCATGAATCGTAAGTCGGCCAGGTGCCCACCACCCGTCAAAACAGTAAGTTCGATCAAACCATTCGAGAGTCGAGTGGCTTCCCGGCCCTTCCAAGTAATAGAGGCAAATCCTGTGCTGTCAGCAGCAGATCGAGAGGTCAATTTCCAAACTCCGTTCCAGACGTTATTATCATGCGTCTTCTGAGCCAATCGCTTGAATCCAATGCCACCAGCCAGAAATGCAATGGCATTCGCAATTTCTTCCGCTCGTCCGATCCTGCCCATTGCGTGCATTCGCTTGCAGGTATCAATCAGCACTGCAAATAACAGCACAGGACATTAAATCGATTTTATTGGTTGACCTTGTTCACCTGGCTGCTCCTCAGCATTTGTTCCGCGTGCTTCAGGGATGTTTCGGTGACCTGCGCGCCACTTAACATGCGGGCTATTTCCTGGCGCCTTTCGGCGTCGGTGAGATGTCGGACGCCGGTTCGAGTGCGGCCGCTATGCGATTGCTTCTCAATCAGATAATGCTGGTCAGCAAAGGCGGCAATCTGCGGTAGATGGGTAATGCAGATCACCTGCTGGCCGCGCGCCAGAGTCTTCAGCTTCTGACCGACGGCCTCGGCAGCGCTGCCACCGATTCCGATATCGATTTCATCGAAGACAAGCGTTCGTGGCAGCGGCGTTTTCTTTTTACTTTTCACGGCAGCGTTAGCGCTTTCGACGCTGACCTTCAGCGCCAACAGCACCCGCGACATTTCTCCTCCGGAGGCAATCCTGTCGAGCGGTTTCAGCGGCTCACCCGGATTGGTCGCGATGCGATAGTCAAGAGTATCCCAACCGTGCGCGGTCCAGGCCGGCTCCTCGCGTTCAGCGGTTACGGAAATCTCAAATCGCGCTTTCATCGCCAGATGGTTGATCTCCGTCTCGGCGCGTTTCGCCAATCGCGCGGCCGCTGCCGTGCGTTGGTGCGTCAATGCCTCCGCTGCAACGGTATATGCCTGTGCAGCCTCCACGACTTGCGCGGTCAGTCCGGCCAGCAGTTGGTCCCGATTTTCGATTTCATCGAGCCTCTCCTGGACATGTTGACCGTACGCGATCACTTCGGCCACGCTCGCGCCATATTTGCGCTTGAGCCGATCGAGCAGCGCCAGGCGATCCTCAATTTCATCGAGCCGTTCCGGTGAGGACTGAATCTTCTCAGCGAACTCTCTCGCTTGTTCGCTCAACTCCCCCACAATGGCTCGCGCAGCAATCAACTGCTGCACTGCCTCTTCCCAGCGCGTGTCGTACCGCAGCAGTTCTTCCATCTGCTTTAAACCGGCACGCAGAGCGACTTCGGCAGACGCGGCCGACTCATACAACACATCGTGCGCGCCCATGGCGGCGGCATAGAGCTTCTCCGCATTCGCCAGCACGCGTTTTTCCGCGAGCAGATTTTCTTCTTCGCCGGGTTCAAGCCCCGCCTGGTCAATTTCTCTGGCTTGAAAGCGCCAGAGATCGGCCATCCGGAGCCGGTCCTGCTCATCAGTTTGGAGCAACGCGAGCTTCTCCCGAAGCGACTGCCACGCCGTGTGCGCTGCCGCCACACTATCAGTCGCGATTCCCGCGCTGCGGTCGAGTAAGCTGCGCTGTTGTGCCTGGTCGAAAGCTCCGAGCGTGTCGCTCTGCGCGTGCACTAATGCCAATTCCGGCGCCAGCGCGCGCAGCACCGAGACGGTGGCGGGCTGGTTGTTGACGAAGACGCGGCCCTTGCCGCTGCTGGCAATTTCCCGTCGCAGAATAATTTCTTCTCCCGCTGCATCCAGACCATTGGCTTCGATGATGGCAAGTGCGCCGGGCGTCGCTTCGAAAACACATGCAACGACGGCGCGGTCGGCGCCATGACGGACAATTTCGGCGGACGCCTTCTCCCCTAAAAGGAGCGCCAGCGCGTCGATCAAGATGGATTTGCCAGCGCCGGTTTCCCCGGTCAGCAGGTTCAGACCTGGGCCAAAGCCAACCGTGGCATGGTCCACAACGATGTAATTTTCCGCGCGTAGTTCAAGCAGCATGGGACTCCGGCGCAAGCCTTTTTTATACGGAGACGACGAGCGCAGCATACCATGAATCGACACGGCGACCCGACGAATCAAGATGGCTATCAGAGACCAACTTGGAGCATTCGGAAAGCGCCGGTACACTCAAGTTAGCTATGAACGCATTGTCCGTTCTTATTCTCTTTCTCTTTCAAACGCAAGATGCGGCGCAGGCCACGCAGCCGGTCAGCGGAAGCGCCCTGGTCGACATAGGGCATAACCTGGGCCCCGTCGCTATTGCCGTACTGCTGATCCTGCTGATTGGCAGTTTACAATCGTGGGCTATCATCCTCGGAAAGTGGTCTTCGCTCCGCCGGGCCGGCACGCAGAGCAAACGCTTTTTGCGGGCTTTTCAGAAAGCCGAGCGGCTACAGGACATCGCGTCTGTCAGCGAGCAATTCAAACCCAGCCCGCTGGTGCAGGTGTTCGAACAGACATACGATGAGTATCGTCATCAAATAGATGCGAACGGGGAAATCCGCAGTCTGAAGGCGTTGGAACGCACGGCCCAGACCGCCGCCAGCGAAGCGCTAACCTCAATGGAAAGCCGGATGACCTGGCTGGCGACCATCGGAAGCTCGGCGACCTTCGTCGGTCTGTTTGGCACCATCATGGGAATTGTGGATGCGTTCCACGGCCTCGGCACTACCGGCGGCGCGACGCTGCGCGCGGTCGCTCCGGGCATCTCCGAAGCACTGATTACAACGGCTGCGGGAATCGTTGTCGCTGTTCCGGCCGTCATGGGCTACAACCAGTTGAATGCGCGCCTGCGGGAACAGGCGGCGCGCCTGGATGACTTCGGCCGCGAACTGCTGAACTCCATTGAAGACATCCATTCCGGCCCGGCGCCAGCGCCACCCGAGGAATACGCCCGTCCGAGAGACGCGCGGGGGGAGCGCGAAATCCCGAGAGGAGAAAGAGAGATACCGCGTGGCCTTCACCGCTAGAAACGGCAGCACGCAGTCGGCGCTGTCCGACATCAACATCACGCCCCTGGTGGACGTGGTGCTGGTGCTGCTGGTGATATTCATGATCACCGCGCCGGTGTTGCAGTCCGGCATTGAAGTCGCCGTGCCGCAGACCAAGACGGTGAAGCAAATCACCGAGCAGCGCACCGTGGTGACGATTGACAGCCAGCAGCGCGTGTTCCTCGATGACAAACCGGTGAACGTGAACGATCTGCCGTCGATGCTGCAACAGACCAGCAAGAACACTACGAACCGCGTGATTTATGTCCGCGCCGATCAGCGCGTGCCCTTCGGCGCCTTCGCATCTGTCATGGATGCTGTGAAACAGGCGGGCATCACCAACATCAGCATCGTGACGCAGCCGATCCAAAGCCATACCGGCCAGTAAAAAAGATGCCATACCTTCGCGAGACATGGGACCAACACGAACCGATTGCAGGCTCCTGGTTCGGCTCGTTTGTGCTGCACGCGATACTGGGCGCGGCCATCGTTTCCTCGGCGATTTATCTGCACACGTTTCACGGAGATCGCTGGGGCCAGATCAGCTCCGGCACCGCCATCAGCGCCACGCTGGTCTCTTCCGCTCCGTCGCTTCCTCTGCCGAACACACAGATGACGAACGATAATGTGCTGGCCACGGAGACTCCCAGCCCCGCTCCGCTGGCGCCACTCCCCAAGGCTGAAGTGGCTCCCGTGGAAAAAGCCATTCCGATCCTGGCGAAACCAGAGCATGTGAAGCAAACCGCGCCAAAGGCCCAGCCGAAGCCGCCGAAATACGTACAGCCTCCGAAACAGCAGCACCGCGCAGCTTACGGCGAGGCTGCTCCTTCGAGCATTCCAATGTCCACGCCCGGCGCTGCGGATAAAAGCGTCGTAGTGCAAAACGGTGATTTTGGCTCCCGCTTCGGTTGGTATGTTGATGTGATTAAGAGAACAGTCTCGCAAAACTGGTATAGCCAACTCGCCGATCCCAATGCCTCCGTGGGTCACTCCGCGGTCGTCACGTTTGTAGTGCATCGCGATGGCTCGGTGACCGACCCGCGCATCGCGCAGTCCAGCGGAGTTCCCTCACTCGACCTCTCCGCGGTTCAGGCTGTCGAGCGTGTGAGCGCGTTTGGCCCGCTGCCTGCCGGGTACGCGGGCAGTTCCGTCTCGGTTGCGTACACCTTTACTTACGATGAAGCTACACGACATTGATTACGAAAATGATAGTTCGTGTAGGTGGATGTTGACGAACATCCTTTTTCAACTACAGTTTCTTTGTAAAAGATCCAGGTAAATTTGATAGAAGTACTGTGAAATCTTTAGAGACATTGATCTGATGCTGCGAAAATTGCGTTACCCATGTTTAACGGAGTGCACAATGGAAGCTTTCCAAGGTTCTGGAAGTAAGCAGGCCGCCGCCCTCATTTTCTTCTGTATGTTTCTGGCCGCTACCGTTGCCGGAGCACAGGATTGGGTCCGCACCGGCACCAATTTAGGTGCACAGAAGATTCGGCTGGCCGCGGCCGACTTTAAAATGGTCGGAAATGAAGCCGCCCTCAGCAATGCCCAGCAGACCTTCAACCAGGTGCTGTATTCGGATCTGACCAACGCTGGCATCTTCGACATGGTCTCGAAGAGCATGGCGCCGACAGTCGCGCCCGGCTCTCCGCAGGAAATCAATCTGTCACAGTGGAGTGCTCCGCCGGCAAGTGCAGCCATGGTCGCCTTCGGCGCGATCTCCGTGCAGAATGGACGGGACATTGTGTCTGGCTGGCTGTTTGACGTGAAAAATACACAATCTCCCCAGGTGCTGGGCCAGCAATATAACGAGGCAGCAGGGCCGGACACGTCGCGTCACATCGCGCATGAATTCGCCGATGCGATCATTGCGCGTCTGGGCGGCGGCATTAATGGCATCGCCGAGACTACGATTTTTTACGCCTCCGACCGCAGCGGCAGTAAAGAAATCTGGCAGATGGATTATGACGGCGCCAATCAGCACCAGGTCACCCATTTGGGTCAGATCGCATTGTCGCCGCGTATTTCTCCGGATGGAAGCCGCCTGGCATTTAACGAGTTGAGTTCGAGCGGCTCCTCCATCAGAATTTATTCCATGACACTGCACCGCATGGTGAGCTTCCCGATCCATGATGGAACGGATTTCTCTCCAGCCTGGGCGCCCGATGGCAATAGCCTGGCGTTTTCTTCCTCCCGCACCGGCGACCCGGAGATATGGATTTCTTCCGCCAGCGGATTTGGCTTGCGGCGGGTGACAGCATACAAAGGCCCGGATGTCTCACCGGTCTGGAACCCTAAAACTGGAAACCAGATTGCATGGATCAGCGGCCGCACTGGATTGCCGCAGGTTTACATTATGGACTCCGACGGAACCAGCGTGCAGCGCATTACAGACGGCGGCTACGCTACTTCCCCGTCCTGGTCGCCGAACGGCCAATTCCTTGCCTTTGCATGGTCGCGTCACTATGGTCCGGGCGCTCCCGGCGGCCAGGACATTTACGTGATGGACATCGCAAGTCATCGCTGGATTCAGCTGACCCATGACATTGGACGCACAGATTTTCCCTCATGGTCACCGGATGGTCGCCACATCGTCTTTCAAGTCGGACATCATGGACGCAGTCAAATCTGGACCATGCTGGCCGACGGGACCGGACAACATGCTTTGACCACAACTGGAAGTGGACGGATGCCGAACTGGAGCTGGAAGTAAGCAACCTTTTCGAGGAAATTGCATCCGCTGGAAGTTTTGTCGTTTTACACTAACTACGAAGCATTATTCGAGGAGAAGCTTGATGAAACAACATAAGAAAAATTCTGCGCTGGCTGCCGCCGCGCTCGCTGCTTTCCTGGTCATGACTGGCTGCCATCACAAGCAGGCAAATGTACCGCCTCCGCCGGAACCACCAGCCGAGACCACCCCCGCCCCCACCGCAAATCTCACCGCGACCCCGGACACCATCAATCCGGGCCAGAGCTCCGTGCTCAACTGGACCACGACCGATGCAACAGATGTCTCGATCGACGGTATCGGCGCAGTTCCAACCAGCGGCACAAAAACTGTGAACCCGACCGCAACGACGACCTATCACCTGACAGCACGGGGCGACAACGGTTCAACGGATGCTACGGCAACCGTCACTATAGCCCAGGCCCAGCAGGCGCCAAACACTTCGGGACAGATGACAGAAGCTGAGTTTGAGCAGAACGTGAAGCCGGTCTTCTTTGACTACGACAGCTACAGCGTTCGTCCCGACGCGCAGCAGTCGATCACGCAGGATGCCTCTTTCCTGCAGGCACACCCGAACGTGAAGGTTCTGATCGCCGGCTATTGCGATGATCGCGGTTCGGCGGAGTACAACCTGGCCCTCGGCCAGAATCGCGCAAATTCCGCGAAGACGGCTTTGACCCAAGCGGGCGTGGATGCAAGCCGCATTCGCACCATCAGCTACGGCAAAGAGAAACAGTTCTGCACCGAGGAAAATGAATTCTGCTGGCAGCAGAACAGACGCGGCCAGTTCAGCCTGGACCAGCAGGGCCAGTAAGAACCGCGTGTTGAAGAATGAATCGTATTCAGCCGGCCCGAAAGCACTGCATCTGGGTGCCCCATCCTAGCCGTATCGTTTGCGGCTAGGATAGGACTCGTGCATGAGCGCTACTATGCCGTGCTGCCGTACACTTTTATCAGGACCAGAATCTCGCGCGATTTGCGCTTCAATCAGGTGCCGCATGCGTAATTTTTTTCGAATTTCCGTGGTCTCGATTTGTGCTCTCGGACTTATTGGCGTTCCCAAAGCATTCGCCGCAAACAAAGACATTATTGCGCTACAGGCCCAGGTACAGCAGATGCAGGAAATGATGATGAGCATGCAGCAGTCGGAATCCGAGCGCTATGCCACCATGCATGACCTGCTACAGCAGACCTCGGCAAGCGTATCGAAGGTGACGGCTGAAGTGGATGCCATGCAGAAAGCGTCTCAGGATCAGCAAGGATCGCAGGGCAATTCCCTGCAACAGCTTTCCGGCCAGATGCAGTCCATGAACGATTCACTCGATGAACTGCGCGCCCGTCTCGATAAAATCGACAAGAATTTAAGCGCCATCCAATCACAGCAGCAGTCGCTGGCAGCCGGACAGCCGGCAATGCAGAGCCAGGGGATGCCAGGCGGACAAGCAACACCTTCTGGCGGAGATCAGGCGCAAGGCGCCCCCGCCGCAGCCCAGCCTCCCACTCCGCAGGCGCCGCCCGTGGATCAGCTCTACCAGTCTGCCGCCAGCGATTACAACGCGGCAAAATACAATCTGGCGAGCCAGGAATTCGGCGATGTCATCAAGTTCTATCCGCAGAGCACGCAGGCCGGAGACTCCCAGTTCTATCTAGGCGAAATCGACTACCGCTCTGGAAATTACAAGAACGCAATTCAGGGCTATAACGAGGTCCTGACACAATATCCTGGCAGTCCCAAAGCACCCACGGCACAGTTGCGCAAGGGCCAGTCAGAGCTTGCCCTGGGACAGCGTGAAGCCGGCATACGCGATTTACGTTCCCTGATCCAGCGTCATCCGCAAACGCCGGAAGCGATGCAGGCCCGCAGCAAGCTGAATGGAATGGGCGTTCATATCTATGCAAAGCCTTCCGCCAGCCGGCAGTAAAGACGAGTTGCCATGCTATACAAATCGCATCACGAGGATTTTAAATCGCCATGACAAAACCGGACAGCCCAATTCCCCACCCAGACGGCGATGAGCATAAAGGAGCGGTCGAAGACGATTCTCCGCATCTTTCCGGCGAGCGTGCCACGCCTCACGGCTCCATGAGCGGACAGCTTGGCCACCGCAATGGGGATGAGATGATCAACGGCAACGATTCCGATTATCCCGAGCAAGGCTCAACCCCGGAGCACAGCGGCCAGCACAAATAATCAACTTCCTTATTCGTGCACGCGCGCGACGGAAAACGCGATGAATATCGCTACTCTGCACGTCTTATTGGTAGTGTTGATCGCCACATTCATTCGATCAGCATTCGGATTTGGCGAGGCGCTCGTCGCTGTCCCATTGCTGGCGCTGCGCATCCCGCTTGCCATAGCTGCACCGCTAGCCGTGCTTGTGTCCATCACCGTGGCCGGTGTCATCGTGGTGCAGGATAGACAGAAGATCCACGTCCGTAGCGCAGGCTGGCTGGTACTGTCCACGATCTTTGGTATCCCCTTGGGCCTTCTGCTCCTCACTACCGGCGATCAGCGAATCGTCAAAGCAGTGTTGGCGATCATCATTCTTGTTTTCTCCGCCTATTCACTCCTCGGGCGAACTCCTCCGGAGTTAAAAAATGACAGTCGTGCGTGGCTTCTCGGCTGCGGATTTTGTGCCGGCGTGCTCGGCGGAGCGTATGGAATGAACGGGCCTCCGCTCGTCATCTACGGGGCGATGCGCCGCTGGTCCGCACAACACTTTCGAGCGACCTTACAAGGATATTTTCTGCCTGCCAGCATCATCGGCATGGGGGGATATTGGCTGGCCGGTCTCTGGGTGCCGGCTGTCACGCATTATTATTTAATATCGCTGCCGGCGGTGTTCCCAGCTATTTTCCTGGGCAGAGCGCTGAATCGCCGCATGCTTGGAGAGGCTTTTCTCAAGTACGTTTATTGCGGTCTCGCCAGTATCGGAGTTCTTCTGCTGGTGCAGGCGGCACGCTGAAATAAAGCTTTATTAGCTTTGTTGACATCCTGCGCAAATAAACGCTGTCGTCCGGAGCGAAACAAAGTGGAGCGAAGGATCTTGCGGTTTCCGGCCAACCGCGAGATCTTCGTCGAAGTTTACCCTGAGCGGGGCCGAAGGGGCTCAGGATGACAGTCGGAGGATATCAACAAAGCCATCTTCATTCATGTGGAACCGTCGGAATTTCTTTTGTCTTCCCAAAACTTCCCGTTTGGCGATACTCTTGCCACATTCATCCGCAACTTCGGAGGGAAATCTTGCAAAGCATTTTCAATACCGGAAACGATCTCACTCTTACGATCGCTCGGCTTATCTTGGGGATCGTGTTTTTTGTGCATGGAGCGCAGCTGGTTCTGGGCTGGTTTGGCGGTTACGGATACACCGGCAGCATGCAATTTTTCACCCAGGCAATGCACATTCCCGCACCATTCGCCTTTCTCGCGATCTTCTCAGAATTCCTCGGCGGTATCGCTCTTATCATCGGCTTACTGAGCCGCATTGCCGTAATCGGCATCGCCATCGATATGCTCGTGGCCATCTTCAAAGTCCATATCCATGTAGGCTTCTTCATGAACTGGTATGGAACACAGAAAGGCGAGGGATACGAATACCATCTACTCGCGCTTGCCCTTTGCCTCATCCTTTTGGTGAAAGGCTCTGGCGCGGTTTCGATTGACCTGGCAATCGCTAGAGAGACGAGATAGAAGATGGACAGCTACACTCCAACGAGTCGAACCAAAGTCGGGCGGCTCCCCAAACGGGCCGTATACGACAAAGGCCAGGTTCACGCGATCCTCGACGAAGGATATTTTTGCCACGTTGGATTCGTAGTGGATGAACAGCCGTATGTGATCCCGACAGGATATGTGCGTATCGAGGAGCGGATCTATCTCCATGGATCGGCAGCGAGCCGGATGCTGCGCAACCTGGATCAGGGAATCGACGTTTGCGTCACTGTGACATTGGTCGATGGATTGGTGCTGGCCCGATCGGTGTTCCACCACTCGATGAACTACCGGTCCGTGGTCATACTCGGCAACGCGCGTTTGGTGACAGACGGAAACGAAAAAATCGATGCTTTACGCCACTTCACAAACCACGTTGTGCCGGGCCGCTGGGACGAGGCTCGTCAGCCCAACGAGCAGGAATTGAAGGCTACGATCGTGCTCGCGCTGCCGCTCGAAGAAGTTTCCGCAAAAGTACGCACCGGGCCTCCTCTCGATGAAGAAGAGGACTATGCATTACCGATCTGGGCAGGGGTTGTTCCCATTCGCGTCCGGGCTGGTGAACCTGTGGCAGACGAACGAATTCTTCCGGAGGCTCTTGCGTTCAATGCACAGAGGCTTACAAGATTTTCGAAGCCGTAAGCGCTACCGCAACGACTCCATCACTTCATCAAGCACCTTTTTGTCTGGGCGAACGCGTTCCTGCGGCAGAGTCGCCAGCGGCTCAAGAACCATGTTGAGCATGGCGGTGAAATCCGGCTTTTTCGGGTCGATATAAAACATTCCCGTCAGAACTTCACCCTTCTGATTCGCTTCCATCAGAGCCGTCACGGCAGATACCCGATCCGTAGGATCATAGCTCTCATGCAGCTTGCGCAGACGCAGATGCGAGCCGTCATGCATCTCCACGTCATACGTGGTGCCGGGATCGTAGTCTACGGTGATGTCTTCAAAGTGGGGAACGAATCCCGCTTCGGAGATGGCCTCTTCATGCGCCTGCATATACTTGTAGCTTTTTGTGGAACCCTCGTGATCGTTGAAGGTGACACAAGGCGAAATCACGTCGAGTATCACGGTCCCCTTGTGTGCGATTGCCGCTTTCAACATCGCGAGCAACTGTTTCTTGTCACCGGAAAAGGAACGCCCCACAAAGGTCGCGCCCAATTCGACGGCCATAATGCACAAATCGATGGGAGGAAGATCATTGATGACTCCGGTTTTCAGCGTCGATCCTACATCCGCTGTCGCCGAAAACTGGCCTTTGGTCAGGCCATAGACACCGTTGTTTTCAATGACGTAGATCAGCGGCAGATTGCGGCGCATCACATGCCCAAATTGACCAAAACCAATTGAGGCCGTATCGCCGTCGCCACTGACAGCCAGGCCCAGCATGGTCCGGTTCGCCAGCAGCGCGCCGGTTGCTACGGAAGGCATACGGCCATGCACGCTGTTGAAGCTATGGGAACGGTTCAGAAAATACGCCGGGCTTTTCGAGGAGCAGCCGATTCCGGAGAGCTTCATCACGCGCTCCGGCTGAATGCCCATCTCATAGAATGCGTCGATGATGCGTTCCGAAATTGCATTGTGACCGCAACCCGCGCACAGTGTCGTCTTGCCGCCGCGATAATCGAGCACCTGCAGGCCGATGCGGTTTGTTTTCGGAACGGGCGCTACTGGGACCGGATTCAATGTCGTAGCCATGGTTTAGATTTCCTCCTGCATGACGAATGCATCGGTGACGGAACGCGCGTCGATGGGTAGTCCGTTGAAGTGGCGGATGCTGCGCAGCTTCACGCTCTCTTCGGGCGGCAGATCGAGCTTCAGCAGGCTCAGCATCTGCGCATCGCGATTCTGTTCGACGATATAAATCCGCTCGTGGCTGGCGACAAACTCGTGGACGGAATGTGTAAACGGAAAGGCGCGGAGGCGCAGGTAATCCGTCTCCACTCCATACTCTTTCAGCAGCTGATCACGCGATTCTTCCACGGCAAAGTCCGACGTACCAAAGGCGATGATGCCAATCTTCGACTTCCCTGTCTGGACGACAACCGGCGCGGGCACGAGCGTGCGAGCAGTTTCAAACTTGCGCGCCAGCCGCTCCATCAATGCTTCGTAATCGTCCGGACGCTCGCTGTACTGGGCTTTGTCATTGTGGCCGCTGCCGCGAGTGAAGTAGGCTGCTAGCGGATGATCTGTGCCCGGCAATGTGCGATATGGAATCCCGTCGCCGTCTACATCTCTATATCGCGCAAAACCGCCCGCTTCTTTCAACTGTGCGGCGTTCAGCACCTTGCCACGGTCCAGCGGCTTTTCCGGATACTGAAACGGGTCGGACATCCAGTTGTTCATGCCGAGATCGAGATCGCTCAGCACAAAGACCGGGGTTTGCAGGCGCTCGGATAAATCGAAGGCTTCGGTGGCAAATTCAAAGCACTCGCGGACACTGGCGGGCAGCAGCATTACATGCTTGGTGTCCCCATGCGACAGGTACGCGATGCTCAGCAGATCGCCCTGCATGGTGCGGGTAGGCATCCCAGTCGAAGGACCGACACGTTGGATGTCAAAGATTACGCCGGGAATTTCCGCGAAGTAGCCGAGGCCGGCAAACTCCGCCATCAGCGAAATGCCCGGCCCGGAAGTGGCGGTCATGGCGCGTGCGCCAGCCCAGCCGGCGCCCATAACGCCGCCGATTGCCGACAGTTCATCTTCGGCCTGCACCACGGCAAATGTGGCTTTTCCATCCGGCCCGATCCGATATTTCCTCATGTAGTCGATCAACTGTTCGACTACGGAAGAAGAGGGTGTGATCGGATACCAGGTCACCACCGTCACTCCGGCAAACATCGCGCCCAGCGCGGCGGCGGCATTGCCGTCGATGATGATCTTTCCCTCGGTGGCATGCATCCGCTCCAGCACAAAGGGATCGCGCTTGGTCAGCGATTGCGCGGCGTAGTCGAAGCCAGCCTGCACTGCAGCCCAGTTCAACTCGGCGGCTTTCAGCTTTTTCGCAAACTGTTTGCGCAACGCCTTTTCCACGCACTCCATATCCATGTGAAGCAGTTGCGCGGCAACACCCACATACACCATGTTCCTGACAAGTTTCCGCAGCTTGCCGTCTGTACACACGGATGCGGTCAGCTTGTCGAACGGCACGGGATAGCAGGTAACATCGTCGCGATACTGCTGGAGGTTCAGCGATTCATCGTAGATGGCGGCCGCTCCGGCGGGCAGCGAGAGAATGTCTTCGCGCGCCGTTTCCGGATTCATCGCGATCACGATATCGATCTCTTTTTTCCGCGCGACGTATCCGTGTTTGCTGGCGCGGATCGTATACCAGGTGGGTAGCCCGGCAATGTTCGAAGGAAAAAGATTTTTTCCGCTGACTGGAATACCCATACGGAAAATGCTGCGCAGCAACACATTATTGGCAGACTGGGAGCCAGAGCCGTTTACGGTACCGGCCTGAATACTAAAGTCGTTCACAATGCGCTTGCCGGAAGTCGATTGCGCCGGAGAGCTTTCGGCTTGAATACCCTCTGCGACATCTTCAGACGCCATGGAGCAGGTCTTCCCTTCTTGCTAATAGTGACGGCAGCTCATAGGGGGTATATGAACAATATCCCCCACCTTCCATTATAGATTTCGATGCCGTCCACGTGGTGCAAACAATCTCTAAACGGGAATGTTTGTGCGCTGGGTTGCATAAATTGAAAGTCGAATGGGAGTTAAAGCAGCCGTGTGTGGCACATGCTAGAGTCAATTTTGTGGCGAAAAAACCAGAGTCTCCCCGGCAATCATCATCAAAGTACGATCCAATCGAGCAAGCCCGCTTACGCAAACGCCAATATCCTCGGACGTCACAAGATGTAACTTCTGAACCGGAGAGAGCTGAAACCGTCAGTGGCCGCTGGCTGGTGAAAGCGATGCTGGCGACACTCGCCGTAGCTGGACTTGCACTCTACCTGACCGTCTGCCTTCTTTTTTACCAGGGACAATGGCAGTTCACGTTTTCACCGCCCGGCTCTCCTTCGCATAGGGAGACGACGAGCGGCGGCTCAATTGCGGGCAGCTGGGCGAGACGGATCAGACCAACTCGGGTCTCGCACAGTCCAGCCGCAAGCGCAGCTGCGATTGCGGCGAGCAGCGGATTGCCGATCAGCGACCAGCCATTCGACTACACGGAAGAAGGAGTCGCCCGGCTCGATGGCTGGTGGATTCCAGCGCAACCCACAATCGATGAGCGCAAGTTATCCGGACCGCGGGCAGAAGCAGGCTCTCCTTTGATTGTGCTTTTTTGTCCCGATGGCCGCTCCGATCTGCCGGGAAATATCGTCGCGTTTCAAGCCTTTCATGCGCTTGGAATTTCCGTGTTCGCCTTTGACTATCGCGGATTTGGCGCAAGTCAGCCGGGACATCCATCGCAGCAGAAATCGTATGAGGACGGAACGGCTGCGCTGCGCTATTTGACCGCAACGAGACACATCGATCCCGCACGCATTGTTCTCTATGGCGCGGAAGTTGGCGCTGCGGTAGCCGTGCATGTAGCGCAACAGTCTCCGCGGATTGCAGCCGTCATCCTCGAAAACCCGCAGCCATCTTTCGCAAAACTGGTGAAGCGCGAACAACATATCCATCTGCTGCCGATGTGGCTGATCTTCCCGGACCGCTTCGAAATTTCACGCACAGTGCCGAGGCTGAAAATGCCGAAGCTGGTGATCGTAACTCCAGTGAAGCCTGAGTATGCAGAAGGTGCGGCAGCTATCTATGACGAAGCGGTCGCGCCCAGGCAGAAGGTGCGGGTGGACACCAATGCCGCCGCTCCCCTGTATACAAAGCCTGCATGGCAGCAGGCTGTGCGAGATTTCTTAGATTCTCTTGCTACGCAATCACATTGAGAAATTTGTTTGGCCCCAGGCCGGAGCCGGGAAAGACGCGGGCGAAGTCCTGCGCTCCCACGGTTTTGTACGCAGCCTCGCCGAGCACCTGGCGGAAGTCCGTCGTAACGGCGAGATCGCGATTCTGATAGAGCTGCTCGTTCGCTAGCCCGGGCCATTTGCCGTAGATATGACCGCCGCGCACTGGACCGCCCATGACGAACATCACATTCGCATGGCCGTGGTCCGTGCCTCCCGTACCGTTCTGCCGCGCGGTGCGGCCAAACTCCGACATAGTCACGACGACCGTGTTCTCCGCTTCATCGCCGAGATCGGTCCAGAAGGCCGCGAGAGAAGAAGAAAAATCCCGCAGCCTGTTCGCCAACTGTCCCTGCACGCCGCCTTCGTTGTGATGGTGGTCCCATCCCTCAACGTCGGCGAAAGCTGCCTCCACGCCGTAGTTGGACTTCATTAGCTGCGCGATCTGGCGCAGGCTTTGCCCAAAGGGCGAGCCGGGATAATTGGCCCCTGCGGCCGGCACATATTTTCCGGGAGATGAAACGCGCAGCATCTGCATGGCGTTGAAAGCTTCTTTGCCCGCGCCGCGAATTGCGCTGTTCGAGGAGGAGTCATACATCTCCTGAAAGGGATCATCGGAGTGGCGGTCGAAATTATCGAGTTGGCGAAAGTCTCCAATATTCTTGAGCGCTACCGAGGGTACGGGGCCGACGAGCGTCCGCGGCACGTCCGTGCTGACCGCAATGGCGCGGAAGGGAGAGCTATCCCGAGTTCGCTGCCGTTCATCTTCGGCCTGGAGCGCGCGATTCAGCCAACCATCCGGTGTACTCTTTACGCCGGGCGTGCCGGATTCCATGTAGTCCTGCGCATCGAAATGGGAGCGCGTCGTATCGGGCGAACCGGCGGCATGCACCATAGCCAGATGTCCCTGTTTCCACAGCGGCATCAACGGAGCCATCGAAGGATGCAGTCCGAAGAAGCCATCGAGATCGAGCACCTGCTCACGCGGAATGGCGATGGTGGGCCGCATCTCGAAGTAGCTCGGCTCCGCATGCGGGATAACTATGTTCAGGCCATCGGCGGCGCCGCGCTGGAAAATAACTACGAGCTTGCGCCGGCTGCCGTTCACAGTCCCTGTCTGCGCAAGAACAGATCGTGTGAGAAATGATGGAATCGCAGAGGTGCCGACAATCGCCAGCGCTCCGTTTCTTAGAAATACGCGTCGAGAGATGGACATCGCTTGCTCCCCTGCTTTCACGAATTCGCCCGCCAGCGTACCGGACCAGTTATACGAACCACACACGGCGAAGAAAGTTGCGTTCGGATTTATGCCTGTCGCCGAAGTCGATGTTCCACGTGGAACACTCACGCACGTGAGCGGCCAATGGAACGCTAAATGCGCACGTGACGGGCCACTCTTTTGTTGTCAACAATCTTTACCACGGTGGCGCTGATCGAATGCTTTCGGTATCTTTAGCGGCTTTGAAAATCCGGTGAGCCAATCAGCAATCCTGCCGTCATCGCGGCTTGATGATCCTGGGGCTGAGGTTGCTGAAGAGGATCGGGTTGAATCGGCTGCGCGACGGGAACCATATATCCCTGTGCAAAACCACCACCCACCGGGAATGGCCGCGGCTGCGACTGGATTGGCGCATCGACCAGCTCTTTCATGACGGCATCGTGCGTGTGCGCTGAAACATTACCTTGCAGCAACAGTTCTTCCAGCCGGGACTCTTTTCGCGATGGCTCCATGCTAGAAGCATCCGCGCCCAGCAGCATGTCCCAATGATTGGTTATACCGGGCAAACGATTATTCGCAAAAGCCATAGCAAAATTCATTCGCTCCACCAGCGAGCCGGAGCTCACCCAGGCATCGGCGTTCATTGAATATCCCGTGGGCGGCTGGCAATCGTAGAGCGGCATCCCCAGGCGCGCGACGGCGAGTGCCAGCACGATCGGGTGCTCCACCTGCGTGCCGCTGGCGCGCGTAGCCGACGCGACAAGTTCTAGAGGCGTTTTCACCTTGGCGTTCAGCGTATTGCGCTCCCAGAACTCTGGCGAGAAGAACATCGTGCGCAGCACCTGGCGAATGTTGCCGTGCGTCGCCAGAAATGTGCGCGCCATGCGGTCCACCAGTGTCTGCGGCGGATGATCGCTGACAAAGCGCTCCGCCAGCTCTTCGGAGATGTGGTGTGCTGTTGCCGGGCTTGTCGCAAGGATGTGCAGCACCTCCAGCCCTTCGTCCTCACCATGTTCTTGAATGGCATGTCCAAGCACGTGCTTGGTTCCCGGTTCATGCCATCTGGGATTGAAGACAAATCCTCCGCCCTGTAAAGGTTTTTCGATTGTCCATCCGGTAAATGCCTTGGCGACTTCGATGACGTCCTGCTGCGTGTAGCCGCCGTTGACGCCAAGCGTCTGCAGCTCCATCAACTCGCGGCCATAGTTTTCATTCAAACCAGGAGCGGGCCGCTTTGGCTGTATGGCGCCTGGACCATTTTGTCCGCGCTCTAATCGCAACGCAGCCTGCGAGTGCGCTCCCACGCTGCTGGCATTATCTAGATAGAGCAGCATCGCCGGGCTGCGTGCGGTGGCGACCAACAGATCTTCAAAGTTCCCCAGTGCGTCAGGTTGCAAAACCTTGCTTTCATATCCGGTCAGGTAATACGCCATCAGCGGACTCTTGCGAATATCAACATTGAAGTGGTTCAGCCAGAAGTCTGTCATTACCTCCTGCAGCTGCCGGTCGCTGTACACCACGCGCAACATCTTCGTGGCTTCCAGCTGAGAGGCCACCGTTCGCACCGGATTCAACATGGCAGAGAAAAGCTGCGCTTGCTGCGGCGTCAGCCCTTGCACGAAAGCGAGACGATCCTCCTGCGAAAGGTCGCGATAGAAGCTGATCCTTTCCAGCGGCTGCATAGCAAGCACTTTTTCCATGCGCTGTGGCGGCGGCAGATTCACAATTGCAGTCGCCTGCAGATCGGCGAGGATCTGTTTTTCTTTCGCTTGCAGACTTGGATCAGAGCGCGAAACCCGCTTGCCCTGCTGGGATGCGAATGAATCATTCATCGCGTCCGGCGTGGCCGCTGCGCCTTTGGTCGCTCCCATCGGCGGCTTGCCGGACTGCGAAATTTGTTCCGCCTGTTTGGTTGCCCTCGTCTGTTCGCGCATCTCGATTAGAGCAACCTGGGTCTGATAGACAGCTTTCAAGGGATCGTTGCTGGGAATGGGGAATCTGCCATTGATCACCTGGCGAATAACGGGTGGAGGCGGAAGCTGCTGGATCAGCTCTTGCAGGCTCATCTGCATGGCAGGATACATCTTCAGTTTTGCCTGCAATGCCGAGTCGTCGATCTTCTCAGGCTGAAGCTGTTGCTCGATCCAGGCTTCGATGCCGACCGCCTTCACTGCTGCAATATCGCCGGGTCTGGGGCCGAAGGTCAACCGGTTCAGAACATGAACGATGCGCGCATCTCCTTTGATCTGCTGGCTTGCGGCGGATGCATGGGAGGCCGGAGCAGAAGCCGGTTTGATAGGAGGCTGCGGCCTTTCAGCAGGCGAAGAAGCTCCACTTGCGGCGATGGGCAGCATGAGTGAAATTGATAAAAATATTGCATGCAGTGAAGTAGCCGAAGATGACATCGTAGCTCCTTGGCAAATAGAAAATACACGCGCTGCACCATTGTGCAACGATCTGCAAAAATGTAAATGCGGTTTACGCCGGGAAGTTGCGGAGCATCGCAGAGGAGTAAAAGCAACGGCTGGCGGAAAACTCCGCCAGCCGTTGTGGTTGCGGTGAGTCGGATCAGATTAGGGCCGTCCGCGACCGTTGTGTCTCTCGCGATAAATCTGCCTGCTTGCATTGTTCTGCCGCCGGTTAATGTTTTGCCGCTCCTGTCCGGTCAGTCTGCCGCCGTTCGCCATGCGGTCCTGCCGAGCGGAGCGATCAATATTCGCCTGCCGGTTTTCCGCCCTGCCAGCTTCGCCGGGAGTCATCTGTCCACTATGAATTCCTTGGGCAATGCGTCCCTGCTGGTCGTAGGCTCGGCCGTTCACAGTGTCTCGTGCCGCGACCGCCGGACGGCCATGGTTTTCCGAGTAAAACTGCGCACGGTTTGTACTCGCGTTCTCCCGATGGGAGACCTGTTCGGACGTGGCCTGAAAGTGCTGCTCGCGGCTGGCTTGCATTTCTTGCTGGGTTGCGCGCGCATTGATTCCGCCCGCACCGCCGTTATAGCTGACGCGATTGTTCACCACAGTATTGTTAATGACAGTCCGGTTATATGTATTGTGGATGACTGTAGTGTTCACGCGGACTACTGCCGTGTTGTAGAAGAAATGTCCGCCACGCCAGTCTCCGCCCGCAAAGCCGATGCCACCATAGCCAAAGCCGTAATTCACGCCGCCATAGAAGCCCACATGTGGCCCCCAGTAACCAGCATGCCACGCATAAAGGCCGCCGCCCCAGCCCCAATATCCAGGGGTCCAGAGCACTCCGACAGATGGTGGTCTCACCCACACACCGGGTATCCAGTAATATCCCGCCGCGCCGTAGCCCCAATAGCCAGGCGTCCATAGATATCCGGGAGCAGGGCAAATCGGCTGGGTATACACCGGCAGGGGTGGGGGAGCAATGGCCACAGATACGAAAACTCCAGCGAAAGAGGAAGCCGGTACTGCCGCAATTACCAGTGCGAGAAACATCGTTCGTATGGAGCCAGATACGCGCATGACCCTATTCTCCTATCGTCCTCAGTAGTTTTTTGGATCGGCAAAATCTCTGCTCGAATCCTAGTCACGATAGCTATAAACGCATTTCAGAAAAATATGTTGCGGGACGATTGCTTTACGATCAAATATCCCAGAGATCAGGAAAATGCGCAAAGAATACTTCGGCCTATCGTGCATCGTTCGTCTTTCCGCCAGGATTTTCGCCCGGCTAATTCTGTATTCGCTCGATGAGCGTATATTGTTGACCTGCCGAAATGGCGGTGCAGTCCTTTCTTGAAAATTTAAAAGGAGATAACCCATGGGTATGGAATCAGAACGGAAATCGGCTCTCAACTGCCTTCTCGGTCCTGCCGCAATCGTTCTGGCGGTCCTGACGTGCATGACAGCGGAAGCGCGGGTGATCCAAACGAATCCGCAAAATATAAAATCTCTGTTAACCACATTGAGCCCTGGGGATACCTTGGTTCTAGCGCCGGGCTTTTATAGTCCGCTGTCTCTGAGCCGGCTACAAGGAACACCAAAAGCGTGGATCACGGTCACCGGCGCTGAGTCCCCCAATGGCACGAGAGCGGCAGTCATTGCAGGCAATGCGTGTTGCAACACGGTATCGATCAGCAATTCCAGTTACCTGGCAGTTAAACGACTTCGCATCGACAGCCAGGGTCTTCCCGATGTCTTCGGGATCAGCGCTGGAGGCGGCGCTAGCAATTTGGTTCACGACATCCTGATTGAAGACAACGTGCTGGTGGGTCAGACCTCCGACCAGCAGTGTGACGGCATTTCCACGAAGACGCCCACATGGAACTGGGTCATCCGCAGGAACAAGATTTTGGGCGCGGGGACAGGCTTGTACCTCGGCAATTCCGACGGAACCGACCCTTTTGTAGCGGGCGTGATCGAGGACAATCTTGTCCAGGACCCTATCGGGTACGACATGGAAATCAAGTTTCAGCTTCCCAGGCCATCGGTTCCCGGCATGCCTACCGGGGACAGCACCACCATCATCCGGAACAATACTTTTATTAAGGGCGACGAACCCAGCCCCGATGGCGATCGGCCCAACGTTCTGGTGGGCGGATTCCCCAACTCCGGGCCGGGTTCCAACGACTTATATCAAATCTATGGAAATTTTTTCGATCACAATCCACGCGAAGCGCTTCTGCAGGCATCGGGCCGGGCTGCGATCCATGACAACATCTTCGTTGATGGTCAATACACCGCACTGTCTTTACAAAATCAGGATCTGCCGCTCAAGCTTGCTTACATTTACAACAACACCATCTACACTTCGCAGGCGGGAATTACCTTCGGCACGCCCGCCCAGGTAGCGGGCGCAGTGGTGGGGAATGTGGTATTCGCCGCGACGCCAATCACCGGGACGATCACCTACCAATCGGACAACGTGACTGACACTGTGGCGAACGCCGGGAATTATCTGAACTTTCCGACATTCGTGGTCGGGCAAATGAATTTTTATCCGGTACCCGGCAAAGTGGAAGGCTCTCCGCTGCCCCTGAACGAGGTATCCACGGAAGTGGATTTCAACATGGATTTCAACGGAATTCCGAAAAACCAATTCTCTGGACAGGCCGTTTTCCGAGGCGCCTACGCCGGTGAAGGAACGAATCCGGGTTGGAAGGTTCAGAACGGCATCAAACCTGTGCCCCCTGAAAATCTTTTCCCTGGCTCTGAAGCTTTTCCGCTGCCGCTTGGCCCAGTCTCGCTTCCGTAACGGGAATTGATCTTAGCTGCTTAAACCCACAGTGTGGTGGAGTACCAGACAGCTGGCTCGCCACACTGTAGGACAAAATCAGTTAAAACCCAGCCAGTTCCACCATCGCCTTCCGAATGTCCTCCGGCTGAGGCAGAATGGCATCTTCAAGCAGCGGTTGATACGCGACAAACAAATCCTTCGCAGCCACCCGCCGAACTGGCGCGTCGAGATCGTCAAACAACTCGTCGCCAATGCGGGCGGCGATTTCAGCGCCGTACCCCCAGCTCCGCATGTCCTCATAGGCCACCAGTGCTCGACTGGTCTTGCGGACGGATGTAGCAATTGCGTCCCAGTCGTATGGACTGAGACTTCGCAGATCGATCACCTCGACGTCGAGCCCGTTTTCCCGCTCGGCACGCTGCGCCGCCTGCATGGCGCGCGGCACCACCGCTCCGAAGGTGATTACGGTAAGGTGCTTGCCGGGACGAACCACCTTCGCCTTGCCGAACGGGACGGTGTAGTCCGGCCCGGGATATGGCGCGCGTCCAAATGTCTCGCGGTAGAGCCGCTTGTGTTCCAGGAACAGCACCGGATCGTCGCAACGAATGGCTGTGCGCAGCAAGCCATTCGCATCGAGGGCATTTGACGGATATACGACGCGCACGCCGGGCGTGTGCGTGAAGATGCTTTCGCCGGATTGCGAGTGATAGATCGCTCCGCCAGTCAGATAGCCGCCGACGGCCACGCGGATCACCGTCGGGCACGAGAACGTTCCATTGGAACGCCACCGGATCAGCGGCAGTTCATTCCGCAATTGATGCATCGCCGGCCAGATGTAATCGAAGAATTGAATTTCGACCACGGGCTTGATTCCGCGCGTGGCCATACCAACGGCGCGGCCTACAATGTTGGCCTCCGCCAGCGGAGAGTTGAAGACACGATCGGAGCCGAAGACGCTTTGCAAGCCGGCGGTGAGTTTGAATACTCCGCCCTTGCCCTTCACCAAATTCTGCTGCAGACTGCTTTCGCGGCTACAGTCGGCGACATCTTCGCCAAAAATTACAATGCGTTCGTCGCGGTGCATCTCATCCCGCAGACAAGTGTTGATCAGGTCCGCCATGGTGCGTTCTTGTGTCGCGCGAATGGGAGCGCCGGCACCCTGTGACTCTTCGATCGGCAGCGGTTCTTTCTCGAGCGACAGGGCGGATGCATCGAAATTTTCAGAATAAACATGTCGGAAAACGCTGTCGATCCTGGGCGGCGCGGCGCGCAAAACGGCCTCGGTCGCGATGCGAATCTCTTCATCGACCTCCTGCTCGAGACGCGTGATGCCCGCTTCGTCCAGATGCCCTTCGCGCAACAGCCGCATTTGCATTTTCGGCAGCGGATCGCGCATGGCGTCCGCCTGCCGCTCGGTTTCGCATCGATAAAAACGTTCATCGTCGGAGAGCGAATGCGAGTATGGCCGGACCACATGGCCATGTACAAACGCCGGTCCTTGGCCGGAGCGGCAATAGGCGACCGCTCGCTGCATGGTGGAATAACACTCCATCGCATCCGTGCCATCGATCTCCGCGAAGAAGAAATTGGGGAACCCGGCCACGAGTTTCGAAATGTTGCCACCGGCAGTGTTGACCTCAACCGGAACGGAGATGGCGTAGCCGTTGTCTTCAACCACGAAGAGCACAGGCAGCTTCAGGTTGGCGGCGGAATTCATCGCCTCCCAGAATTCTCCTTCGCTGGTTGTGCCGTCGCCAACCGAGACATAAACCACTTCGTCTCCGTGGAAGGTGACTTCTTTAAAACTGCGGTAATCCACATCCTGCTTGCCGGCGGAATCCGGCTTTCTGGCGGCCTCGGGATGACGAGCAAAATAGCGTCCCGCCTCCGCGCAGCCCACTGCCTGCAGGCACTGCGATCCTGTCGGGGAAGATTGGGTGACGATATTCAGGCGGCGGCTGCCCCAATGGGAAGGCATCTGACGTCCGCCGCTGCCGGGATCGGAAGCTGCCCCCACCGCCTGCAACAGCATTTCTTCCGGAGTCATTCCCAGGGCGAGACATAAGGCGCGATCGCGATAATACGGATAGAACCAGTCATAACCGGGCTGAAGCGTCATTCCGGCAGCCACCAGCAACGCTTCATGCCCCGCGCCCGAGATCTGAAAATATATCTTCTGCTGCCGTTTCAGCATGATCTCCCGGTCATCGATCCGTCGCGAAAGATACATCAGCCGGTACATCTGGATCGTTTGCGCGGCGGACAATCCCAGAAAATCGGAGACCGGCATTTCGGCGGAGATGGTGCGGGTGACAGCCATTGGAGATCCTCGTGAGACCGAAAGCATAGGTTCGATTCGGCCACAGCAGAGCGATATGGCGAACCGAGTATTGTAGCGGCTTCCATGGCCGTCTGTCAGCCGCTCTCCTCGCTGTTTCGACCGTTTTGAGAGTTCGGCGCTCCGAGGTTGCCAGCCCATTGACACACGGGCAGGACTGGCCGAGTTGCCAGATTCCTACGGACAAGGTAAGCATGTACAAGCGGTTCATGCGAATCGGACCGACGTTGACCCCTATTTGATAGGCATGGTGTAATGATCGGTTTTCAGTCCAACACAGGTGATTGCAAGCCGCCAACGCATCTCGCCTGCTGCACTATTGGGCATCGCGCGCCTGCACCAGGCTTGCCGCAGGCGTGGCCGTAGGTTCCGCGGATGCGGAATCCGCACGCTTTCGCGTCTGCCGCGACTGCGTGAATTCTGACGAATTTTTGGAGGCAATTGAATGTACGGTTTTTCCCTGGCTGCCACACTCTTGTGGCAAACCGCCCCAGCCGCAGTCACCTCGCCATCGGACCGCTTGTATTTATGGATTGCTCTCGGCATCGGAGTGCTGGGGCTAGTTGCCGCTTTGCTGTTTGCCCGTTCCGTGCTCGCTTCCGACGCCGGGACTCACGAGATGCAGGCAATCTCCGACGCCATCCGTGAAGGCGCTGAGGCGTTTATGCGGCGGCAGTATGGCACCATCTCCGTGCTTGCCATTGTCATCGCAATCCTGCTCTATGGCGGTTACAGCATCTCTCCGCGCACTGCGCCCTATGCGGCTGTGACGGTCATCAGCTTTCTCATCGGCGCCATTTGTTCCGGATTCGCCGGATACACCGGCATGTATGTTTCAATCCGTGCCAACATCCGCACGGCCAGCGCGGCCCGCACCAGCCTGAACCGTGCGATCCAGTCCGCATTGCGCGGTGGCGCAGTCACAGGGTTGATCGTTGTGGCGCTCGCGTTGATTGGCCTGGGACTTCTCTTCGTTGCGTTTGGTGGATTTAACCATCCGCAGGAAGTTCCCTACCGGCTGGTCGGATTCGGATTCGGCGCTTCGCTGGTGGCGCTGTTTGCGCAACTTGGCGGAGGCATCTACACCAAGGCCGCTGATGTAGGAGCGGACCTGGTGGGCAAAGTGGAAGCCGGAATTCCGGAGGATGACCCGCGTAACCCGGCAGTGATCGCCGACCTGGTTGGCGATAATGTCGGCGATTGCGCCGGCCGCGGGGCAGACATCTTTGAGTCGACCGCAGCGGAAAGCGTTGGCGCGATGATCCTCGGCGCGGCGCTTTATCCGGTCTTCGGAATCAAGGGAGTGCTATTTCCTCTGGTAGTCCATGCCATCAACCTGATCGCCAGCACCGTCGGGGTTCTGGCCGTTCACAGTAAAGAAAACGAAGAACCGATGCACGCGCTGAACCGGGGTTATTACATCACCAGCATCCTGGCAATCGCAGGGTTTGCTGTCGCCGTGTACTTCATGCTCGGCGGCCGCTGGTGGCTGTTTGGCTGCGGCATACTCGGCATGGCGACTTCCTACCTGTTCGTTGTAATCACGGAATACTACACGGAATCTCGCTACCGTCCGGTCCAGTCGATTGCACGCGCTTCCCTTACAGGCCCAGCGACGAACATCATCAGCGGACTGGCCGTAGGAATGGAAACGCCCGCCGTGCCGGTGCTCGTCATCAGCGCAGCCCTGCTGCTCAGCTACTATTTTGGGGTTCGCGGGCTTGAGGATGCCAACGTAGCCACATACGCGAAGGGAATCTACGGCACCGCCATTGCAACGATGGGCATGCTATCTTCCGCTGCGTACATCCTTGCGATGGATACATTCGGCCCGATCACCGACAACGCGGGCGGCATCATCGAGATGTCGAACCAGCCCGAAAATATTCGCGAACGCACCGATAAACTGGACGCGGCGGGCAACACCACCAAGGCGCTGACCAAAGGCTATGCCGTCGGCTCGGCTGCCCTGGCGGCTTTCCTGCTTTTCTCCGCATACCTTGAGGAGATTCGCAACGTTGTAATCGACCGCGTCTCGGTGCCAGGCGGATATATGCCCGCTGGCTGGCGCTTCGACAATGTCAACCTGGCGAGCGTTCCGGTTTTTGTCGGCGCGCTGCTGGGTGCCGTGCTGGTCTTCCTGTTCTCCTCGATGGCAATTCAGGCGGTGGGACGCACGGCGCAGTACATCATTCAGGATGTGCGCGCGCAGTTCAAGGAAAATCCCGGCATCATGCTGGGCACCAGCAAGCCCGACTATGGCCGCTGCGTTTCCATCGTGACCAAAGCGGCGCTAAAGGAAATGGTTCTCCCCGGCATGCTTGTCGTGCTACTGCCGCTGGTGGTGGGTGAGGTTTTCCGGCACTTCAGCAGTTCTTTCAGTGTGAGGTCAGAACTCAACGTGCCTTCGATCCATAGAATCCCGATCAATCTGAGTGGAGCGGAAGCAGTTGCCGCTCTACTGATGGTGGGAACCATCACCGGGATTCTAATGGCCATGCTGATGAACAATGGGGGCGGCGCGTGGGACAATGCCAAGAAATTTATTGAGAGCGGCCAGTACGGCGGTAAGCGCTCCGACGCTCATAAGGCAGCGGTCGTCGGCGATACGGTCGGCGATCCGTTCAAAGACACCGCTGGACCATCGCTGCACGTGCTGATCAAGCTGCTGGCGACGATTACGTTGGTGCTGGCGCCGCTGTTTTTGTAAAAAGAAATGTGAGTCATTCTGAGCGCAGCGAAGAATCCAGGGGCTAATGGCTGCGCAGTCCAGGCAAACATCTTCTGGATTCTTCGCTGCGCTCAGATGGGATGAAAGGGGGCGTACCTTCCTGATACGTGCTCGAAGCACAAGATGAAGTAAGGAGGAAGGTACACCATGAAGAGCCACATAGGAGTAGATCTTCACCAGAGATTTTGTTATATGACGGCGGTAAATGCAAGTGGGCGGAAGTTGCGGCAGGGGCAAGTGGCCAACGAGGGGGCGGCGCTGCGGGCCTGGCTGCGGCAGGTACCCGGTCCGCGGCAGGTGGTGGTGGAGGCGAGCGGGTTCTGGCCGGCGTTCGCGCGCGCGGTGAGGCCGGAGGCGGAGCGGCTGGCGATGGTGCATCCGCAGCGGGTGAAGGCGATCGCGGCGGCGCGGCTGAAGAACGACCGGGTGGATTCGGAAACGCTGGCGCAGTTGTCGCGGGCCGATCTGCTGCCGGAGGCGTGGATGGCGGATGAGCAGACGCAGCAGTTGCGGATGCTGACCCGTTTGCGGATTGCGCTGGGCCAGCAGCGGGCGCGGGCCAAGAACCAGTTGCAGGCGGTGCTGCACCAGGAGGGATTCATCAAGCCGGTGGCGGATGTGTTCGGCAAGCGCGGGCGGGCTTGGCTGGCCGGAATCGAGTTAAGCGCGGCGGCGCGAAGCGTGGTGAACACCTGGCTGGCCGAGGTGGATTTTCTCGACCGGCGGATCGCGGAACAGACGCGCGAGCTGGAGCGGATGGCGGCGGCGGATGCGCGGGCGCGCTGGCTGCAATCGGTGCCCAGCATTGGAGCGTATTCGGCGATGGCGATTCTGGCCGAGGTGGGCGACATCCAACGCTTCCAGAACAAGCGGGCGCTGGCTAGCTATGCCGGACTGACGCCGATGGTGCGCGAGTCGGCAGGCAAGCGCAGGCGCGGCGGCATCGGCCACAACGGGTCCGGAATCCTGCGCTGGATCATGCTGCAGGTGGCGCAGGTAGCCGCGCGATATTCGCCGGCGGCGAAACAGTATTATGCGCGTTTGCGGAAACGGAAACCGGCGCAGGTGGCAAAAATTGCGCTGGCCCATAAATTGTTGACCGCCGTCTGGGCGCTGCTGCACAACGGCGTGTGTTTCGACGAGAGTGTGTTCGCCCGCGGCTGAGAGATGCTGGCGGGGGAAAGATGGAAATCGAAATTACCGATTCCCACCTTCCCCCCGCCACGGCGGCTGCGGAATATTCCAAGGTTGTACCAAGGTGTTTGCGACGGTTGCAAGGAGAACCCGGCCAGCTCGTTCATTCTCTGTCCCTCGAGGACATCCTCAGATGGAGCGGCCCGGATTCGTATCCCCCTTGTGTGCCACGAGCACGAATAGAAGTCTGTCGGCAACTATTCGCAGATACCTCTGGACAGGCGCGCCTTCTTTCATAGAAGAATGACAGATATCAATTTGAATTACAGCATCTATAAAAATTGCTCTCTCCGCTTCATCCCAATACACGATTCAGCAGTTCAATTAATGCCTCGGCTTCATAAACAGGCGGCTGACAACTGGTTCCACTGCACACGACAGCGAAACTACGGGGCTGCTTCAACTCCGGCAGATGGGGGAATGTCTCGGCCAATGCGGACGGCAATTGGCGTTGCTCGACCACGGCGCGTGGTAAGCGCAGCACAGTTTTGTTTATGGCATATCGAGCAGTCGCGATAACTGCCAGCCGATGAGCTTCGTCGTCATCCCCAATGACGCAGACCTGTACCGGCGGCAGCAAATAACGCTGTAGCGCCAATCCGTATGCGCCTGCGTAAAGCCCGAATTTCTCCGCCACTCCGGCGAAAGTCTTCAACGTGTTTTCGGCTTTGTCTTTCCAGTCGGCGGAACCGCTTAGCTCTGCCAGCCGCAGCAGGAGTGCTGCCGCGAGCGAATTCCCTGCCGGGGTTGGAGAATCCTGCAGAGGCTTGCGGCGTGCCGCAAGAACGCCCAAAGGCTCGCCAGCAAATTCGTTCTGCGCGGTGTCGAAGAATCCGCCGCCTTCGGCATCGTAAAAACGCGCCGTCATTGCATCGGCAAGGCTCTCCGCATGCCGATAGTAGCGAATCTCGGCGGTTGCCTCCCACGCGTCCACGCACGCCAGCCCGAGCGCCGCATAATCGTCGAGCATGCCCGGCACGGGCTTTTGAGGCCGCTGGCCATCCCCGTAAGCGACGACACGATGCAGGCTGCCGCCCCCATCTCCATTCCATGCCTCGCGCAGAATTCGATCCAGTGACCGCAAAGCAAATTCGCGGGCGCTTTCAATACCGAGCACCCGCGCGGCCTCCAGATACGCGGAAATCGCCAGCCCATTCCAGTTCACATAAATCGTTCTGTCCACGTAAGGCGTGGGCCGCTTCAGCCGGGCGGCACAGAGCTTTTGTCTTGTGGAGGCAAGCAGCTTCTCCGCCTGCTCCACACTGACTGCCGCACGCCGCGCCACTTCGGCCATGGAATAGTCGATATGCAGCGTGTTCTTCTGCGGGTTGTGATGCATGTCCCCCAGCTCGCCGATGTCGTAGTACGTACCCGCGACCGCCATCTCTTCCGGCGTCAGGACCTCCGCCGCTTCATCGCGCGTCCAGGTGAAGTAGTCGCCATCATCGTCGAGCGAAACGTCCGCATCCTGCGAGGCATAAAAGCCGCCGCGCTCGCGATCGCTCAGCACGGTATCCATCCATCGGACGACTTCCCGCGCGACCCGGGCATGCTTAGGCTCAACGTAGCTTTGAAAACTGTGAACGTAATTCTTCAGCAGTTCGGAATTGTCGTATGACATCTTTTCGAAATGTGGAACAATCCAGCGTTCATCGACCGAGTAGCGATGAAATCCACCCGCCAAATGGTCGTACATTCCGCCGTTGGCCATGCGAGCCAGCGTCAGCCGGGCAACGTTGCGCGCTGCTTCGTCTCCGGTGCGCGCCGCGTGATCGAGCAGCAGATCGAGGATCGACGGATGAGGAAATTTCGGCTGCGTTCCGAACCCACCGTTCTGCTTATCGAACTGCTGCAGGGCCGATTCCACCAGCTTCCCGACGATCCCGGCGTTCAAGTCCGCCGAGTGGCCGGAAAAAGATTCGTTGTACTCGATAGCGGACATGACGCTGTCCGCAGACTCAAGCACCTCGTCTTTGCGCTCATGATAAGCGTGCGCCATGGTCAGCAGAACGTGTCCAAAGCCGGGACGTCCGTAACGTTCTTCCTTCGGAAAATATGTGCCACCGAAAAAAGGCTTGCCTTCGGGAGTGAGCACCACGGTCAACGGCCAGCCGCCCTGCCCGCTCATTGCGGCGACGGCGGACTGATAGCGCGTGTCCACATCGAGCCGCTCGTCGCGATCAACTTTGATGGCGACAAAATGTACGTTGATGATCTCGGCGATCTCTGTATCTTCATACGATTCGCGGTCCATCACATGACACCAGTGGCACCAGACCGCACCAATATCCAGCAGCACCGGCTTGTTCTCATCCTTCGCGCGCGCAAACGCGGCTTCGCCCCACTCCTGCCAATCGACCGGCTGATGCATGGCCGAACGCAGATACGAAGACGATGCATTCGCTAAGCCGTTGAGTCGTGTTTTGTCGGGCTGGTGTTGCTCTTCCATTTCAAACCCTTCTTTCTATATGACCGCCCAATATAAGGGATTTGTCATCCTAAGCAACGCGAAAGACCTCGCGTTTTCCAGCAAACCACGAGGTTCTTCGCCTGCGGCTCAGGATGACAGTTTTATGGTCCGCGTAAATCACTGGACCAGCCGATGCGCAATCTGCGTGTAGAGATCGATGGCATCGCGCTGCTCCTGCTTCGATAGGCGCTCGTCGGGCGTGTGCGCCACGTGAATGGAGCCCGGCCCAATCAGCAGCGGCTCGCCCCAATTGGTCAACGCAGGAATGTCCGTGGTGAAGGCGGCGACCATCGTGGGCAGGCCTTCAATGCGTTTCAGTTTCTGGAACGGAATTTCGAGCGTCACATTCACCTCCGCATCGTCTCCAACTGTCTCCTGCAAAGCGGCGCGAATTTTATCCGCCGGCCCGATCAGGCGAATCAAGATCGTGGCAGACGCTTCGTCCGCGATCACGTTTGGCGCATGTCCGCCTTCCACCAGTCCGATGTTCAAAGTGGAGGGACCCGCCTCCGGATCGGAAGGCAACTTCATCCGCAGCACGCGGTCCATCACCGGGATCAGTTTATGAATCGCGGACTCTCCCAGCTCCGGATACGCCGAGTGGCCCATTTTTCCATGCGTGCGGATTGTTGCATTCAGCGATCCCTTTGACGCTAACGCCAGGCGATTGTCCGTAGGTTCGCCGTTGATAAGAAACCGGCTTCCCCTGGGCTGTGTATTCGCAATCTTCGCGCCATGGCTGCCGCGCTCTTCTCCGGCCAGGAACAACAACCCGACCCGCACACCCATGGCGTGTAGCCGCTCTGCTGCCGCAACCTGTGCGGCCACGATACCTTTGGCATCGCAGGAGCCGCGGCCGTAGATGTATGCATCGTCTTCGCGGCTGGGAATGAACGGGGGGACTGTATCGATATGCGTCGAGAGCACGATGTCGGGCGCATCGGTTGAAACTGTCGCGTATACGTTAAAGCGCTCGCGTCCGGCGGCTTGTGGCACCGGCATCTTTTCCACCTGGAAGCCAAGCCCGGTTAGATATGTGGAAAGAAAATGGCCGACGGCGGCCTCATTTTCCGTGATCGATTCAATGTCAACCAGCTGGCGTGTAAGTGCGATGGGATCGATAGGCATGCCTTTCCAGCATACCGCGCCTGGCACCCGTAAAATGAATGCAGTATTCGGCCATCTGCACTCTTATGGAAACCACTCTAACGTCTCCATCCATTCAATCCGTCGATCTTATCGGGCCAGCCGGTCGCCTGGAGAGTTTGTTGAACACCGGCAAACCAGACGCGCCATACTCAGCGCTAGTGTGCCATCCCCACCCCATGGGCGGAGGCACCATGCATAACAAGGTGGTGTATCACGCAATGAAAGCGCTGCACGGCCTCGGCATTCCCGTTTTGCGCTTCAACTTTCGCGGCACCGGGCGCAGCGAAGGGTCGCATGACGATGGGCACGGGGAACAGGACGATGTTCGCGCCGCCCTCGATTGGCTTGATCTGAAATTTCAGCGGCCCATCCTGTTTGCCGGCTTTTCCTTTGGCGCAAATGTAGGTATGCGCGCCTGCTGCGGCGATCCACGCGTGCGGGGCCTAATCGCGCTTGGGCTGCCCGTATCTGCGGAAGGCAGAAATTATACCTACCGCTATCTTCCAACATGCAATCAGCCAAAGCTTTTCATCAGCGGAGATCGCGACCAATATGGGCCGCTGGCTGCCGTCGAAGCTGTGGTGTCAACTGCACCCGAGCCAAAGCAGCTTGTCTGGGTTGCAGACGCCGACCATTTTTTCGTCGGCAAGCTGGACCAGGTACAGGCCACCATTGTGGATTGGATGAGGCAAAACTTCATAAGCAAATTCCCTGAGCCAAAACTTTAACAATATGACGCTTTTAGCTGAAACAGCACAAACGATATTCAAGCAGGCGCTGGCCGACTGCAGTGTCGAGCAGGCAATGACGCATCGCATCACCCTGCGAGAACAGTCTCTGCACATCGACGGAGAAGCGTTCGCATTCAGCGACTTCCAGCATCTGCGGATCATCGCCGTAGGAAAAGCAACCAACGCCATGTTCCACGCGCTCTGGCGTCAGTTAGCACCGCAGCCCGGATGCGACATCGCTGGAGTTGTGATCGCGCCGGAACATCCATCGCATCTTCCAGGTGGATTTCAGTTTTTTGCGGGCGGCCATCCATCGCCCAATGAAGCCTCTTTCGCTGGAGCGCAGGCCGCACTCGAACTAATGCGTGCCGTGGCGGAAGACGGGGCGGCAAACCATACACTCTGCCTGTTTTTGATCAGCGGAGGAGCCTCCGCGATGATGGAGTTACCGCTCGACCCTGCAATCTCCCTTACCGATACTGCTGAGTTCCACCGGGCGCTGGTAGCGAGCGGTGCATCGATCACCGAGATCAATTGCGTCCGCAAACATTTTTCCGCAGTCAAGGGCGGCCGCCTCGCACTCGCGGCAGGCAATGCGCTTTGCCGTTCGCTTTTGATTTCCGATGTTCCCGCCGGACACGAGGACGCACTTGGGTCCGGGCCAACCATTCCGGACGCCTCCACCGTCAACGAGTGTCGTGAAATTCTGACGCGCTATCGCCTGCTCCCGCAGTTCCCTGCCGCCGTGAAGCGCTTCTTTGAATCGACCGAGCTGCCGGAAACACCCAAAGCAGCGGAATTGCATGCTCATGCCTGTGTCCTGCTCGATGCCGAGGATCTCGCGGGGGCCGCAGCCCGCCGGGCAGCCGCGCTGGGCTGGACCGCAATCGTCGACAACACCTGCGACGAATGGGAATACCGGGCAGCCGCGAAATATCTGCTGGACCGGCTGCAAAGCTTACGCCGCCAGCATCCCCGCGTCTGCCTGATTTCCGCCGGTGAAGTGATTGTCGCGCTGCCCGCAATGGGAGCGCCGCTCGGCACCGGAGGCCGCAATCAGCAATTCACGCTCTATGCGTCCACGCTGCTGACGTCTACAGATAGGGTTGCAATTCTCTCCGCCGGGTCGGATGGAATCGACGGAAACAGCCCCGCGGCAGGCGCGGTTGTGGATGAAAACACGGTCAGGGATCCCATCGTTCGAAGCTCAGCCCTCCTGGCACTCGAGAACTTCGATGCCTATCCGTTTCTCGCCGCACACAACTCGACTATCACAACCGGACCATCCAACAACAATTTGCGGGATCTGCGAATTCTATTGGGATAGCATGTTTTCGGCGCGCTGCAATTTCTCGCAATCCCATAAATCATAGATTTCCATTTAGAATTGTGGAGAATCTGCGATGTCCCCTGTGGAAAGATTTATTGCTCGGGATTTTTGGCAAATTTTCACCGATAACGCTTTATAGACTACTTCTGCGCCATCATCGAAATATGGCACACGAGTTGCATGCAGAAGTAGTTACTGCATCAGGACGTGTACAAGCGGCTCTGGCACTCTGACGCGGAAAGACGTGCTTTTGAAATGCCACGGAAAATCCCATTCCGAATCGCCGCAATCGTGCTGGCAGTTCTGACGCTGGCTGCGGTCATCTTTGCTTCCATCAATTACACTCACGAAAATGCGTTTCAGTTGCCGACGGACGGAGTATGGTGGGCGGAATCCAGCGGCGGACTGGTCGCTCAGGTTGTATTGCCCGGCAGCCCAGGAGAGCGCGCCGGTATCGAAGCCGGTGACCTGCTGACGGAGGTCAATGATCATCGCACGCTTCACGTCGCATCGCTCCAGCGACAGATTTTCAGTGTAGGTATTTATAGCAAAGCCACTTACACGATTACCCGTTCCGGCATCCGGCTGGAGATCCCGCTCATCCTGGTGCCGAAAGACCGCGGCATCAATTATGGCCTACGGCTCATCGCGCTGGTCTACTTGCTCATCGGTCTCTACGTCCTGTTCCGGCGATGGACAGCGCCACGCTCCGTACATTTCTACATTTTTTGCCTGGCGTCGTTCGTTCTCTATGCCTTTCATTTCACAGGCAAGCTGAACCTGTTCGATTGGATAATTTTCTGGGGAAATGTGGCGGCCGGCGCGGCGCAGCCGGCGCTGTTCTTGCACTTTGCCTTCACCTTCCCTGAATCCAATCCTACGATGCGCCGGCGGCGTCTCGCATGGCTGCTGTATCTTCCCGGAATTGCATTGGTTGGCCTCTTTGTGGCGGCGATCCATCTGTGGTCAGCGACAGAGTTGCTGAAACACCGGCTGGACCAAATTGCGCTCGGCTACATGGCCGTTTACTACATCGCGGCGGCCCTGGTGTTTTTCGTCAATTACCGGCGGGCAGACAATCCGCTGACGCGTCAGCAGTTGAAATGGCTGACGCGTGGGACACTTCTCGCCGTCGTTCCGTTTACCCTGCTCTACGCGATTCCCTATCTGGCAATTGGGCCGTCAGCCGACACGCTGCTTAGCCAGATTGGCATACTCTGCCTGGTCTTTCTGCCCCTCACCTTCAGCTATGCGATCGTTCGCTACCGGCTGATGGACGTGGACCTGATCTTCAAACGCGGCGTCACCTACACTCTGGCCACCGGGGCTTTGGTCGCGATTTATTTCGGCGCTGTGGCCTTTGTCGGAGAAGTCGCACATGCCCGGCTGCCGGCGGCGGGAGGCTGGGGACTGGCAGCAGCCATCATCGTCGCCGCATTGGTATTCGACCCGATGAAACGCGCTATTCAGGACCGCGTAGATCGGGTGTTCGACAGGAAACGGCTGGACTCCCGCGCCACGCTGGTGGAATTCGCCCGCAGCCTGAATACTCAAACCGACCTTCGCGCATTGCTCGGAGCCCTCGTGGAACGGCTCCCTCGCATTCTGCAAGTGGCGCGCGTGGGAGTTTTTCTGGATGAAGAAACAGGCCAGCTTCGGCGCTACCGGTTGGCTGCCAGCCATGGCATTCCGGCAACGGTGCAAAGTTTCGCTGATGGCCTGGATACGGGATTTCTCGGTTTCGACGGATGGAACGATAGCTCGCACATCTTCCTGGAAAGCACGCAGAATGCGCCGCATCTTCCCGAGGGACAACGGCGGGCCGTCCAGTTGCTGGATCTAAATTATTACTTGCCGTGCCGAGTGCAGCAGCGCACGATTGCCGTGCTGGGCCTGGGCCGGACGACTAATGGAGATTTTCTTTCCAGCGAGGATGTGGAACTGCTGGAGACGCTCGCAAGTTACGTCGGCATCGCCATTCAGAACGCGCGCCTGTATGCGCGCCTGGAAGAGAAAATCGCCGAGTACGAGCAGTTGAAGGAATTCAACGAAAACATTGTCGAGTCCATCAACATCGGCATCCTGGCGATCGATCTCGCCGATCGCATCGACAGCTGGAACGCGCAAATGGAATCCATGTATGCCGTGCAACGTTCTGAGGCGCTGGGCGCGCGATTGGCCGATCTTTTCCCGCCCGACTTCATGGTGGAATATGAACGTGTAAAAAACGATACAGGCGTCCACAATTTGTATAAGTTTCACCTGGCGACCCGCGCAGGCGAAATGCGGACCGCGAACATCACCATTGCGCCACTAGTAGACAAAGACTTTACGGCTGTCGGACGTGTCATCCTGGTCGACGACATCACGGAGCGTGTGCAGTTGGAGAGCCAGCTGATGCAGGCCGATAAATTGTCGTCGATCGGGCTTCTGGCCGCCGGCGTTGCCCATGAGGTGAACACGCCGCTCGCGGTCATCTCCTCCTACACGCAAATGTTGGCCAAACAGATTCGCGGCGATGAGCGAGTCAGTCCGCTGTTGGACAAGATCACGCAGCAGACCTTCCGCGCATCGGAGATCGTCAACAGTCTGCTTAATTTTTCCCGTACCAGCACCATCGAATTCAAGGCCGTAAGCGTGAACCATGTTCTACAAGAAACGCTGGCACTCGTGGAACATCAATTCCGCACCGCCAACATCGCTGTTGACCTCGTCCTGCAGCAGGACCTGCCCGACATTCTTGGCAATATCGGCAAACTCCAGCAGGTATTTCTCAACTTGTTTTTAAATGCTAAAGACGCGATGGCCAGCGGAGGAGTGCTTCGCGTAACTACTGCCGCGAATGGACATGTCGAAGTTGTCATCGGCGATACCGGTGCGGGAATTGCGGCGGAGAACCTGCGCCGCATCTACGATCCTTTCTTCACCACAAAAGCCACTGTTGTCGAGGGCCGCAGGCGCGGCACCGGATTGGGACTCTCCGTCAGCTACGGAATTATCCAGGAGCATGCCGGTAAGATTCAGGTGGAAAGCAAAGTGGGTCATGGGACCACGTTTCATCTGGAATTCCCCACGTTGAGGAAGCCTGTCCATGCCTGACGTCGCCGCTACTGCCGCCAAGCCGCCGAATTCCGAGAGCGCTCCGCTGCGGCCTCGTGTGCTCATCATCGATGACGAAGCGGCCATCCGCGAATCGCTCGAAATCCTATTGGAACTGGAGGGCTTCGCAGTCGAAGTGGCGCCTGACGGGGAAAAAGGCTTGCAGGTCTTAGAAGAGTCGGTTTTCGACCTGGTGCTGCTCGACCTGGCGCTGCCGGGACAGAGTGGTTTCGAGATCCTACAGATAATCCGCGCCCGGCACGCCAACCTTCCGGTGGTCATGATCACCGCGTATGGAACCGTCCAGAACGTGGTGGAAGCCATGCACCACGGCGCCAACAACTTTATCCAAAAGCCGTGGGACAACGAAAAACTTCTCGCCGATATTCGCGCGGCTATTGGACAGCATCGCGCCGAAACGGAAAACGTACACCTGAAGCGCGCCTTGAAGCAGCGCTACAGCTTTGAAAACATCATCGGCAAAAGCGAGACCATGCAGACTGTGCTCGACCTGGTCGGACAGGTCGCTCCCAGCCGTTCAACCGTGCTGGTACAGGGAGAAAGCGGGACCGGCAAGGAGCTGATCGCCAAAGCCATCCATTCGCATTCTCCACGCCGCGACAAGCCCTTCGTTCCGGTACACACCGGCGCAGTGCCTTCGGACCTGCTTGAAAGCACGCTGTTCGGCCATGTGAAAGGCGCATTCACCTCGGCGATCGCGTCAAAAAAAGGCTTGTTTGAAATCGCCAATGGCGGCACATTGTTTCTGGACGAAATTGGAACCATGGCGCTTGACACCCAGGCCAAGCTTTTACGCGTGCTGCAGGACCGCAAATTCATGTTGGTCGGCGGTGTGCAAGAAATCCAGGTGGATGTGCGCATCGTCGCAGCTACGAATGCCGACCTTCGCCTCGCCATTCGCGAAGGTAGATTCCGCGAAGACCTTTATTACAGACTCAACGTCATCACCATTGAGCTCCCTCCGCTACGCAATCGCAAAGAAGACATTCCGCTGCTCACGGTGCATTGCCTCACGCGATTTTGCGAGGAAAATCAGCTCCCGCTACGCACCATCTCTCCAGACACAATGCGTCTTTTGATGGATTATTCGTGGCCTGGAAATGTGCGCGAGCTGGAAAACGTGATCGAACGCTGCGTCGTGCTGTCTACCGAACAGGCCATTCACAAAGATCTTCTGCCCGATCACCTGACGGGCCGCAACTATGCGGCGAGTCTGATGGAGCACAGCCCCAACGCATCTTTATTTGAAATTATGGAAGAAATCGAAACTCGCATCATCAGCGATAGATTAGAGTCTTGTAACTGGAACCAGACGGATGCTGCGGAAGCCTTCCGCATTCCGCTTTCCACTTTGAATCAGAAAATCAAGCGCCTGAACATCGAGATTCGCAAGAAGCCGCGCGAGTAATTTTCGAGATCGAACGTCAATGCCCAAACTTTTTGGCGCTATTCTCTTGGCTGGAATCCTCGCTTCTTCTCTCGCAGCGCAAGATACCCGCTATCCTTGACCAACAGGTTCCGCCCCCGGATTGTACTGATCTCAAATGGAATCAAGCCCATGGTGCGTGCACGACCGCGATGCATGATGACTGGCTTAAGGACATTACGCATTGGCGAACAGAGTCAAATGGTTGAGGATTTTCATCGTCACGGAGTGCGCGTTCTGTTTCCAATGATGATGTGGGACCAGGGAACACGGCAGCCGGAATTGCCGTGGCCGCAGGCAATCGCGAAGCTTATGAAATCAGTTGCGTCGTGAACGGCAATTAGACCGGTTCTCCTGAAGGTGTATATCGGGGAGAGGGTTTACGCGCAGCCTTTCCTCAAAGAAAGGCTGCACTGAAGCGATCTTCACAATCTATAGCATCAGGAGAACCGGTCTAGCGCGAGGGAAATTCCCTACACGGCCGCCAACCCTTGCTCCAGGTCCGAGAGAATATCTTCAACATCTTCAATCCCAACAGAGATGCGGACCAACCCGTCCGTAATACCGAGCTTGCGCCGGCCTTCTTTGCCGATAGCCGCATGAGTCATCGAAGCGGGATGGGAAATCAGCGTTTCCACACCGCCGAGCGATTCTGCCAGTGAGCACAGGCGAACTGTTTTCAGCAGCCGATTGGCGGCGGCGAGCGATCCAAGCTCGATACTAATCATCGATCCGAAGCCGGACATCTGCCGCTTCGCCAGTTCGTGCTGCGGATGGTCCGGCAGGCCGGGATAGAAAACCTTCTGCACCTTCGGTTGATGGCTGAGCCACTCGGCAACCCGGCGACCGTTTGCGTCATGCTCGCGCATCCGCACCGCCAGAGTTTTCACTCCACGCAACAATAGCCAGCACTCAAATGGAGAAAGAATGCCTCCGGTGCACTTCTGCACGAACGCAAATGTCTCCGCGTGCTCCGGCTTTGTGCCGATCAATACTCCGCCCAACCCGTCCGAATGGCCATTCAGAAATTTCGTTGTGGAGTGCATCACAAGGTCCGCGCCAAACTCGATGGGCCTCTGAAAATAAGGCGACATAAAAGTGTTGTCGACGCTCAGTTCGACACCGTGACTGTGACAAATGTCCGCCACGGCGCGAATGTCGGTCAGCGCCATCATAGGGTTTGTCGGCGTTTCTATATGCACCAGTTTGGTGCCAGGCCGGATCACGCGATCCACATTTTCAGCGTTCGAAGTATCTACGTAGGTGAACTCCAGGCCATAATGCACCAGCACCTGGTTGAAGAGGCGCGTCGTGCCTCCATACATATTGTCGCTGCACACAATGTGATCGCCGGTCTTCATCATGGTGCAAAGCGCTGTGATCGCCGCCATGCCGCTGGCAAACACATGCGCTGAGGCGCCGCCCTCGAGCGAGGCGAAGTTTTCTTCCAGAGCGGTCCGCGTCGGATTCGAGACACGGGAATACTCGTAACCTTTATTTTTGCCAATCTCTTCCTGCACATATGTCGAGCTGGCATAGATCGGTACATTAACCGCACCTGTTACCGGATCGGGTGATTGTCCATCATGGATGGCGCGGGTCGAAAAACCGTTCTTCTTCTTTTCAGCCATGAAACCGTCCTTGGTCGTGCGTTTGTGATCTTGAGATTGCAGGCTTAAAGCTGCGGCATTCGCGAAGAACTTCAACTGCCGCAGTCGAAAATTTTCTTCGAAAGATACCGCTCGGCGGAATCCGGAATGATGGTGACCACCCGCTGCCCCGGCCGCAAGCTGCGCGCCTGCTCCATCGCCGCAAAGACATTCGCTCCGGCGCTGGAGCCGCCAAGCACGCCCTCTTCTAATGCAAGCCGCTGGACCATTCCGAAAGCGTCACGATCCGCAACGCGCACTATGGCGTCGCACACGGAAGCATCGAACGTCTTCGGAATAAAGCTGACGCCAATGCCCTCGATCTTATGCTTGCCCGGCGGACCACCCTGCAATACTGAACCCTCGGTTTCGACAGCCACGGTTCGAACCTGGGCAAGATCCTGCTTCAATCGACGAGAAACACCCGTGAACGTTCCCCCTGTTCCTATTCCGGCGACGAACGCGTCGATGCGGCCTTCCATTTGATCGAGAATCTCCTGTGCCGTCGTCTGGAAGTGGAATTCCGGATTGGCTGGATTGTCGAACTGGCGTGCCATCCATCCGCCAGGTGTCGAACGCGCAAGATCGAGAGCGCGACGAATCGCGCCCTGCATGCCTTCGTCCTCTGGAGTACGCTCGACAGTCGCGCCGAAGCCGCGCATCAAAATGCATTTCTCTTCGGCGAAGCCTTCAGGCACAAAAAGAATCACCTTATATCCACGTCGCACTCCAATAAAAGCCAGACCGACACCGGTGTTCCCTGCCGTGGCTTCGACCACCGTACCGCCTGGTTGCAACACGCCCCGCTCCTCGGCGTCGAGAATCATTCCAAGAGCGGCGCGGTCTTTGACGCTTCCGCCCGGGTTCAGAAATTCGAGCTTCGCATAAATCCCCGCCCCCCCCTCAGGCGAAATGCGTCCCAGGTGCACGATGGGAGTGTTTCCCACCAATTGCATCGTGTCAGTGGCAGTATGCCGAAAAGCATCGAGATTCAGACTTGCCTTCAGGTTTGTCGCATTCATCGCTGTACCTAGCAAACCGTCAAGTTTAACAGGCTACATGGAGCTGCGCAGAATCGGTGGCGCGAAACAGATGTACCTAGGCACGAAAACCATTCAACGCGTTCAAGGATTGAATTCCTGCAGACTTTTCCGGCACTTCCACCGTCGAGAGCAGATGCGCCTCTGTGATAATTTGAATCATGGTGAGAGCGCGTAGCTCAGGTGGTAGAGCAACGCACTTTTAATGCGTGGGTCCTGGGTTCGAGTCCCAGCGCGCTCACCAAGTAATCCTCAATGAAACGAATCCTTGGCTGTCAACTTAGCATAAGCAAAGCTTTATTCCGTGCTTATGGTTTATTACAGGTTCCGCCGACAAATGTTTTGTCCATTGCGCCATCGTTAGCTCCTTCGCATTTCACCATAGAGAGCAACTGCGCAGACACGGCACGTCTTAGATCTTGCCACAATCAGCATCCACTTCCGACCGTACTCACTTCCGGTGAGATGCCGCGGGATCAGCGATAGAACAGCGGTGCGAGTACCCTAGGTTACGGCGTGATCTATGGGCAAAGGGGGAAACTAAAATGGAAATGCATAGATCAAAACTTTCGGGATTGTCTCTTATTGGGGAGCATAACGTCGAGCCGAAAGGTATAACTTTTTGCGGAGTCAACCCTACCAATGGAGAAGTGTTGGAGCCAGCGTTTTATTCAGCGACACACTACGATATCGACCTCGCGACAACGTTGGCGCAGGACGCGTGCCCAATTCTCGCGGGCTTGAGCGGCCATGAGCGTGCCCTTCTGTTGCGCAGCATTGCCGACGGTTTAACGGCCGAAGGTCCGGCAATCACCGAGCGAGCGCATCTGGAGACCGGTCTGCCCATGCCCCGCCTGCAAGGTGAACTTGGGCGCACCACGGGGCAGCTCAGACTGTTCGCTGATGCCGTCGAAGAGGGCTCGTGGGTGAATGCGCGCATCGACGAAGCCGATCGCGAGCGCAAGCCGCTTCCGCGTCCCGATCTTCGCTCTATGCTGCGTCCTTTGGGGCCGGTTGCGGTCTTCGGAGCGAGCAATTTTCCGCTTGCCTTCTCCGTCGCCGGGGGCGATACGGTCTCCGCCCTGGCAGCCGGCAATCCGGTGATCGTCAAGGCTCACCCTGCGCATCCGGGTACCAGTGAGCTGGTCGGAAGAGTCATACAAAATGTTGTGCGGCAGAGCGGGCTGCCTGCGGGAATTTTCGCTCTACTTTTCGATGCCGGGATCGACGTCGGAATTTCACTAGCCCAGCATCCGGCAATCAAGGCGATTGCCTTTACCGGCTCCGCGAGCGGCGGAGAAGCACTGATGCGGCTCGCGGCACAACGCCCCGAGCCCATTCCCTGCTACGCCGAGATGGGTAGCACGAATCCGCTGTTCATCCTGCCCGGTGCAATGCGAGAGCGCGCAACCCAACTCGCCCAGGGCCTGCAAACCTCGTTCACCTTGGGCTCCGGTCAATTTTGCACCAAACCTGGCGTTGTCTTTGTTCCCCAACAGGGAAGCACTGAATTCCTCGATACCATGCAGCATGGTGTCGCGGCGCTTGGACCGCAGGGAATGTTGACGCATTCAATTGCCGCCAGGTACACCCAGACCGTGCAGCAGCGACTGACCAAGAGCAACGCGCAGTTGCTCGCTGGCCAGCAGATTGTATCCAACGAGGGCGCCGCTATAGGCTCGCCCATGGTCTTCAGCACTTCGATACAGGACTTCCTCGCCCACCCATCACTTGGAGAAGAGGTCTTCGGACCGACAACGCTGCTCGTGCAGTATGGCAGCGAGAGCGATCTGCTGACTGCAGCGCGCCAACTACGCGGGCACCTGACCGCAACGATTCACGGGACCGACGAAGACATCGCCGGATCACAGGGGCTGATTCGCGTGCTGGAGACGAAGGTCGGCCGAATCCTCTTCAATGGATATCCGACCGGCGTGGAGGTAAGCCATGCGATGGTGCATGGAGGTCCGTTTCCGGCGACTTCCGATGGCCGTTCCACCTCTGTGGGAACGCAGGCCATCTTCCGCTTCACGCGACCCATCTGCTATCAGGATCTGCCCGACGCAGTGTTGCCGTCAGAGCTGCAGCGTGCCAATCCTCTGGGGATCATGCGGCTTCTGAATGGAACGCTCACGCGCGATTGATGCCGCCTCAGGTCAGGCGACGTAGTTCTCCAGCGTACCGATTCCATCGATCATGATGCGAATGATATCTCCCGCTGCCAGGGTGAAGTCATCAGGCGGAACGATGCCGGTTCCGGTCAACAGAAACACGCCGTGAGGAAAGCTGTTGTCGCGGAAGAGGAAACTGGCCAATTGCTTCGGACTGCGCTTGAATTCTGCGAGCGTAGTGCTTGCAGTGAAAGCGGGCCTACCCTGCCGCACAATCTCGAGATGGATGCCGGTGGTTGGGCCGAGCGGATCGCTAGACAACAGCACGCAGGGCCCTAAGGCACAACTGCCGTCGTATATCTTGGCCTGCGGAAGATAGAGAGGGTTTTCTCCTTCGATATCGCGTGAGCTCATATCGTTGCCGATGGTATAGCCAACAATCGAGCCCTCTGGATCGAGAAGAAGAACAAGCTCCGGCTCAGGAATGGACCACTTCGCGTCAGACCTGATTCGTACTGCATCTCCAGGCCCCACGACGCGCCGACCGGTCGCTTTGAAGAACAGTTCCGGCCGCTCGGCTGCATAGACACGATCGTAAAAGTCTCCGCCACCTGCGTCCTTGCTCTCTTCAATCCTCGCACTGCGGCTGCGATAGTAGGTTACGCCGGCCGCCCAAACCTCCTGGCTGGAGATCGGCGCGAGCGCGGTGTTCACATCGAAGCTGGTGACAACGCCCCTATCAATTGCCGCACGAGCAAGTGCATGCAGATGAGTGCTCGATAGAAGTTCATCCCAATTCTTTGCAGCAACATGATAGAAGCTGCCGCGCTCTTCAACGAAAGCACCCTGCAATGTGCGATAGAATTTCACGTTCTATTCCTCCGAGTGAATGATTCGGACCGATGAAGAATCGATCTGGTAATATCTCCTTTTCGCACCGGTCCAATCGGACCTCCCGCCCGATGAGATAGCCCTACAAAGCCCCAGTCGAAACTCCGCTAAAGCGCGCATCCGTAAGCAGCTTCTTGGGTGAGGAAAGTTGTCTCCAATTAAATATCAGCAACTTTGCAGGACCAGCGTGCGGCAATCAGAGTTTGGTCTCTAGCACCAGCACACTCGCAATCGGGTCGGGAGCCGTTGCTGGCAAATTTACAGTTACACCACTTCCATTCTGCGAAACTTTCAGCGCGTTGTGCTCAGGGTCTGCCAGCATATAGGCTTTGGTTACCCGAGCGTCCATCGCTGGAAGCGTAAATTTTGTATCAGGCCATTGGAAGATGCTGATGTACACTCTTCCCGGCTTTGCAGTCGCTCGCCAGTCCCAAACCGGAACCCACACCGGATTTCCTTTCTTGTCCTTCTCGGTTGGGCTGTACGCACCGTGCTCCTCGGAAAAGGGACCGGAGTGGGAGTCATAAATGGCCTCGCCATTGACCTTCAACCATTTGCCCATCGCGAGCATTCGTTGCTGTTCCGGCTCTGGAATAACGCCGGTCGCATCCGGACCCACGTTGAGCAGGTAATTTCCTCCCTTGCTGGCAATGTCGATCAGATTCCGCAGTAACGTCTCTGTCGATTTGAAGTTTGTATCGTCTTTTTTAAATCCCCATGTGTCATTGATGGTCATGCAGGTTTCCCAGGCTTTGCCGGGAAAACCCTGCGGCGGGATATGCTGTTCCGGCGTCTCGAAATCGCCCGAGTATCCGCCTCCCAAGCGGTTGTTCCAAAGTAAATTTGGATGCCGATTCAGCAGTGCGACAATTTCGCCCGCGAGTTCCGGCGTCATGTCCTTCGTCGGAGTGTCGAACCAGATTTCAACCGGCGCGCCTTCGGATTCATAGTTGGTCAGCAGTTCTTTGAGTTGTGGGATCACCTTGATATGAACATACTCGGCGAAATCTCCATCCTGCGCCTTGTCCCAGTGGCCGCCCCTCAATGCCGCCCCTCCCGGAGCTGTCCAGTCCTGATCCTGCGAGTAATAGAAGCCCAGCTTCATTCCCTGTTTGTGACAGGCAATGGCGAGCTCCTTCAGCGGATCCCGCTTGAAAGGCGTCGCATCCACAATGTTGAATTTGTTGGCGGCTGAATTGAACATGGCAAAGCCGTCGTGGTGTTTGGACGTGATGACGATGTACTTCACACCCGCTGCTTTAGCCATAGAAACCCATGCATCTGCGTTGAACTTGGTTGGATCGAACGTCGCTGCCAACTTCTTATAGTCGGCCACTGGGATTTTGTCTGTGTTCATGATCCACTCGCCCATAAACTCAACCGGCTTACCGTTCCAATATCCGGCCGCCTCGGAATACAAACCCCAGTGAATAAACATGCCGAACCGAGCCTCATTCCACCACGCCATGCGCGCGTCCCGCTGTGCGGGAGTCATGGTGTCCTTAACAGGCTCAACGGGATGCTGCCCGTTGTCTGGTGTCGCCGCGGTTTGCGCTGGCAGGTTAGAGGGCGAAATCAGCGCAGTTGATAATGCGCCCAACCCAAGACAAAATCCTCTGCGATCTATCAGGTACATGAGATCCTTTCACGAATATCTATTTGCTCTACTATGAACGACTACGAGTTTTAACGGTCGATTTTTGAAGGGTAATACAACTCTATGCTTAAAAGCTAGGGTTTCTTTTACCTGAAGCTGTTGACATACCCACGTGAAGACGGAAGGCCAGAGGTAATTGAAGCTGCGTGAAGGCCAGTCAGGAAGGTCATGAGGCTCAACGGCGCCATTTCCGTCCTTGACAGGTCATTCTTTATGCCACTAAACTCCATATTTGTTCACAAAGCGCATCATTATTTGACGATAAATTGAGGTCATACCATATGAACCGAGAGTCTAGAAAATATATTTCGCTTGTATCCAGGGCTCTCCATCTAGTTTTCCTAGCCTTGGTGGGAACGACTCTCCTTCTGAGTTCATCCGGCGCAAACGCACAGCTCTCCTCCGCATCGGTCAACGGCACCGTGCGGGATTCGTCAGGCGCCGTAATTGACGGAGCGCAGCTCACTTTGCGCGACACATCCACTGGAACGGAGCGGCAAACGGAGACGAATCCAACGGGGAACTACGCTTTCATCGACATCACTCCAGGTACCTACACTCTCCAAGTTGCCAAGACGGGCTTTGCAACGGCGCAACAGAATGCGGTCGTTTTGTCGGTGAATCAAACGGCCAAGTTTGATTTCACTTTGACGGTAGGCTCTCAAGTACAACAAGTCACGGTAACCGCGGCTGCGGCCCAACTGGAAACAGCAACGGCGAACTTGGGGACGGTCTTCAATCAGAGGGCTGTGACGGATCTCCCGTTGAACGGGAGGAATTTCACCCAGCTCCTGACGCTTGCCCCAGGCGCCAGCCCCAGAGATGTCGGCCAGAATGCAAACGGCGTCAACGCAATCTATACCGGGACCTTTTCGTTTCCAGCACTCAATGGACAAAATAGCCGCAGCAATCTATTTTTGCTGGACGGAATTTTGAATGAGCAATACTTCGGCAGTGAGTATGCTGTGCCGCCGATCGTAGACGCCATTGAAGAGTTCAAAATGCAATCCCATAACGACCAAAGCCAGTTTGGCGGAGTTCTGGGTGGGATCGTCAATGTGGTCACGAAGTCGGGCACCGATCAATATCACGGAGATGTCTGGGAGTTTTTCAGGAATGACGCGATGGACGCCAGAAATCCATTCCTGCTAAAAAGGACACCTTTAAAACAGAACGTATACGGGGCTACCATCGGCGGTCCTGTAATCTTTCCTCATTACGGAAGGCAGCATCACACATTTTTCTTCGGAGCCTACGAAGGAACAAGCATCAATTCGGCCAGCGCCACAATATACAATGTTCCGACGCCTGCTGAACTAACGGGTGACTTCAGCGCCGTTCCCCAGCAAATCTACGATCCATTCAGCACCACTCCCGATCCGAAGCATCCCGGCCAGTATTTGCGCACCCCATTTCCGAACAATCAGATACCGCAAAAGTTGCTGGATTCTCACATGGTGAAACTTGCGGAGGAACTATTCCCTAAACCCATCGCCACAACCTCCGGTGTCAACGGCGAAGATACAACTCCCACTCAGCTCTGGCAAAACAACTACAGTCTCAGACTCGATCAACAAATCAACCAGTCCAATCTGCTGTGGGCGCGCCTCAGCCAGTTTCACGTCAGCCAGACTCATTCCGGGGGCTTCGCCGGTCTCTCCGCAATCGACAGAAGCAATGGACAGAACTGGGGAGTCAATTATGTCCACACATTTGGGAGTTCGGCAACTCTCCAGGTGGGGGCCGGTCATGTGTGGCAGGACTATGCCACGGATACCACGTTAACGAACCCCTCCTCGACGATCATCGCCGACAGCGGATATGACAACGATTTTGGCTGCGGGTTCATCGGCCCCAGACCCTGTCAGATTCCGATCCTTGCTATCCCGGGTTATCTATCTGGAGGCGAGAACCATCAGATCAATATCGGAACGGACATCTACGAATATAAGGCTGATTTCACTAAGCTGATCGGGCGGCATATGATCGGGCTGGGTACCGACATCTCTTCCAGCAATGAAAAACCCGGCGCTCAGAATTCAAACGGAAATATAGGTTTTTCCGCCTTTCAAACATCGAACCTGGAAAGCTCCGCAAATACCGGCAACGCCGCGGCCTCCTTTTTGCTCGGCGTTCCCGACTCGGGTCAAAAGCGAAACAATCTCAAGAATGTTGTGGGGGGCCGGGTAGACAGCTTCTACGCGGAAGACCAGTGGAAGGTTACGTCGAAGCTGACCATGAACTGGGGCCTGCGATACGACTTGATATTGCAACCATTTCTTGGACCCAACAGCACCAAATCCAGTCTGTCCGGGGCTCTCGACTTTAGAAACGGAACTTACATTATCACCAAATCCGCCGGTAAGTTGGGGTCCTGCGCCACGCTTGGGGCGGCTCCCTGTATCCCCGGTGGAACATTGCCCAGCCATGTCGTCGTGGCGAACAGCGACAAGTTGATCGATAATATCTTCGATAACATCCAGCCGCGGATCGGCTTGGCATACCAGCTCAATCCGAAGATAGTCCTTCACGCGTCGTACGGACGCGTATACGACACCTGGTCGGGCATTCTCCAGTCCGTCCAGAACGAAGGCGCATTATGGCCATCTGTGGGGATTGCCCGGACGGCAAATCTGAACCCAACAGTTCCGACGCCGGATGCAACGGCTGAAAATCCCCTGGGAAATCAAGTCTCACCGCTGCCCCCCGCGACTCCGTTCAATCAGGTAGCATTCTTTGTTGCTCCTAATATGAAGAACGCATATTCTGACCAGTGGTTGGCGGGATTCCAGCAACAAGTCAGCAATAACACAGTCTGGACATTGAATTACGTTGGCTCGGTCAGCAGACGTCTTCCCTGCTGCGACTTCTACAATGTCGCGTTGACCCCAGGACCAGGATCGCCGAAGGCAAGGGCGCCGTATCCATATATCACCCCCACCCACTACGAGCAAAGTACCGGATCCTCCAACTACAACTCCTTGCAGACACAGTTATCGCGTCAATATGCGAGCGGGGTTGCATATACATTCAACTACACATGGTCAAAGGCAATGGACGTTGCCTGCGATGGATGGTATGGAGTCGAGGGCTGCTTTATCAGAAATCCATATGACCCAAAAGCCGACTATAGTGTCGCCGGGTTCGATCTAACGAACATGTTTACCGGGACAGTTTTGTACCAACTTCCATTTGGTACGGGCCGGCAGTTTCAGACGGGGCATCGGATGGCCGACGCGATCATTGGGGGATGGCAACTGAATGCCATCGCAACTCTGACTTCCGGGGATCCATACACCGTTTCGTATTCCGGAGACAAGGCCAATACTGGAAACAACTATCAGGGCGTGGATCTGGTTGGAAATCCGAACTTTTCGCACCGGACCCCCGCCGAATGGTTTAATACCGCGGCATTTCAAGCGCCCGCACCCTATACATACGGGAACGTTCCAAGGAATACTCTCAGATCAAACTGGTATAAGGATGTCGATCTGTCGCTGTTCCGCACATTTGCTATCAAGCAGGTTAAAACAGAGTTCCGCGCGGAGGCATTCAACGCCACGAACACTGTCGTTTACTCGCCACCAGTGTCGAGCTTGAACTCAATAACGTTTGGCAAAGTGCTCAGCACGGCGAACACGGCGCGTGAATTGCAATTGGCGTTGAAGATATATTTTTGAATGGCTGGTTGCATCTCTAGAAATGTTCAGGTTTGTTGACATCCTGCGCTGAAGGAGATGTTGCCGTCCCGAGCGAACAAAGTGAACCCTGCGAAGGAGCTATCAGTCATCTGCAGTGAGTTTGCCAAGGAGATTGAATGCCGCATACACGAAGAGACTTTATCAAAACTTCATTGGGCGCTTGCATGGGAGGAGCTTTCGCCCTCCAGGGTGGTGCTCCTTTATTCGCGAATGCGGCTACCCCGAATACGAGCATCCAGGGAGCTGAGAAAGTCACACCGCATGAGCAACGGCCAAACATTTTATTATTGTTTCCCGATCAATGGCGCTTCGACTGGATCAGCGCCAATCCACATCTGCCCATCCGGACACCGAATCTCGATCGGCTGGCCAAGGCGGGAACACGCTTCACCAATACGGTTGTGGCGACTCCATTATGTGCGCCGTCGCGGGCCTGCCTCGCTTCCGGAATGGAATACGGCAACGCGGGAGTGGCGAGTAACGCCCACGATTATCCAGTGGGACGGATCAAGACCTTCTATTCGATGCTGCGGGACGGGGGCTATCACGTGCTGGGCTGCGGAAAGATGGACTTGGCGAAAGCGTCGGACTGGTGGGGCATTGATGGTAAGTGGAGGCTTTCTCCGCTGGGATTTTCCGATGGAATTAACAATGCGGGGAAGATCGATCAGGTAATCGGCTATGAACTAAACAACAACCGACCGGCGGACCCCTATCTGACCTTCTTGAACGAGAAAGGGTTGTTGCAGGAGCACCTCCAGGATTTACGGAGTCGGATGCGCGGAGGGTATGGAGCGACCTATCCTACGCCGCTCCCGGACGATGCCTATTGCGACAACTGGCTCGCTCGCAATGGCCTGGATCTTCTGGACGCCGCCCCGAAAGACAAGCCATGGTTCCTACAGGTGAACTGGACCGGACCGCATAACCCGGAAGACATCACCGCGCGCATGGAATCGCAGGTGCGCGGTCTGGGCATGCCGGCACCCAATGGGACCAATCAATACGATGCCGCAGTGAACCATGCAATACGCCAGAATTACACGGCGATGTGCGAAAACATCGATCGCACGATCGGATCTTATCTGGATAAAGTGGCCAGCATGGGCCAACTCGACAACACCATCATTCTTTTCAGCAGCGATCACGGTGAAATGCTGGGCGATCACGGACGATGGGGCAAGATCGTTCCCTATCATCCGTCGGCAAGCGTTCCTCTGACGATTGCGGGGCCACGCGTTGCGCGGAACACGACTAGCGCAGCGCTTGTGAATCACATCGATCTTGCTGCGACCTGTCTGGATTACGCCGGTATTCCCATCCCCCGGAGGATGGACAGCCGGTCGTTGCGACCAGTGCTGGAGGGACGGAGCACGTCGCACCGGGAGGTACTGTTCTCTGGTCTCGGAGCATGGCGTATGGCGTTCGACGGCGAGTACAAAGCGATTACCGGTTTCAATCCGAGTTTGAACCGGAACAGTCCGGACTGGACCACCTTCTCACCGCAGATTCAGGGCGCGGCTCCTCTGGTTTTCGATCTGGCGCATGATCCAGGGGAGAACACCGATTTGTATGCGACCAAACCTGCAAGGGGGGAGCGGCTGCTGCACATGCTCGCGGCGAACACGGCAGAGAGCACGAAGAGCGGAAAAGATTCAGGCGGAGAACCGATCGGATGAACAAAAAAAAAGATGTGGATTTGCTCAACAGACGAGAGGCGCTGTGGCTGCTGGCAGGGGCGGCTAGTCTGCTGACCCCTGTAGCGGGAAGGGCAGCGCAGCAAAAGGAGACGCGTGCGTATCTTGGAAAATTCGGGAGCATGCATCCGACTGATGCGAATGCCGCGGCGCTGGCATGGTTTCACAACGCCAGGTTCGGATTGTTTATGCATTACGGCCTGTATAGCCAGTTGGGACGGGGAGAATGGGTGATGTTGCGGGAGAAGATTCCGCTCACGCAATACGAAAAGCTGAAGGACAGCTTTCATCCCGATGAGTTTGACGCAAACCGCATCGCGGGTGTCGCTGTCGATGCGGGGATGAAGTACGTCAACCTGACCGCAAAACATCATGAAGGCTTCTGCCTGTTCCGGACGCGGCAGACGAGCTATAACAGCACGGAATCGCCCAGCCGCAGGGATCTGGTGAGCGAACTTGCAGAGGCATGCAGTAAGCGGCGACTGGGCCTGTTCCTGTATTACTCGGCAGCGCTGGACTGGCATCATCCCTACTTCCCCGATCCCAGTGCGGGCTCTAAATTCTACCGGCCTGCATACCTGGAAAAGCCCGCCCAGTACTTGTGGAGAAAAGATTCGGATACTCAAATCTATATAGAGTATGTGCGCCGCCAGTTGCAGGAACTCCTGACGCAGTATGGGCCGATTGCCGGCATCTGGTTCGATCCGCTGATGGGATATTATGCGCGGCCGGATCTCTTTCCCATGCAGGATATCTACGGGATGATCCGAAGTCTACAACCGGGCTGTCTGATTTCATTCAAGCAGGGAGCCACAGGAACGGAAGATTTCGCAGCTCCGGAGCGTCGCCCGGGCGAGGTTGCCTCCTATGCGAGCATTGCCCCGGCGCGCCGGGAGCACGCGCGCGAGGTGGCAGAGAGAGCGTGGAACCGGAACCGCACCAAGCCGATGGAACTCTGCAATACGCTGCAGCAGAAAGAGTGGGGATATAACCGGAGCGACGACGGAAAACATCGCGGGCCCGATGAAGTGCTGGCGCTGCTGAAGGCAGCCGGGAACGCGAATCTTTTGCTCAACACAGGATTGCTGCCGAACGGGTCGATTTCGGCGGAAGACGCCAACACACTGCGCGTGGTCGGGAAACGACGCGAGGCATAAAGAGACTCGAGAGGAGAAGATTCATGAATCGTCGCAAATTTCTTGGACTGATAGGGAGTGGGATTGCCGCCAGCAACCTCAGCCCGGTGCTTTCGATGGCGCAGGATCAATCTGAACCGGCTTCCGGCCGTCCGAACTTTCTCTTCATCATCTGCGACGATCTGATGTTTCGCACCATCCACAGCCTGAACAATCCGGAAGTCCACACGCCCAACATGGATCGCCTGGCGGCTTCAGGATGTGCATTCACCCATTGCTTCCACCAGGGATCATGGAGCGGAGCGGTGTGCCTTCCCAGCCGCACAATGCTGAACAGCGGGCTCACCGCATTTCACGCCGAGGCGGGAGTCGATAAAGTGCCTACCTGGGGGCAAACGCTGGGTAACGCCGGATATGACACTTATATATGCGGCAAGTGGCATCTGGACACAACGGTTCTACAGCGTAGCTTCAAGGAAATGGGACCGGTAGCGCCGGGCATGCTGGAGTCCACTCCGCTGGGCGGGGCGGCCTACGACCGTCCACACGCGGGAGACGATTGGCAGCCATGGGACGAATCTCTCAAAGGGCATTGGATTCACACGAATCTGTGGGTGAACCAGACTCCGGACAGGATCAAGCACTCGGCAGTGGTATACAGCGATTGCTTTATCGACCATCTGCTGAATAAGGCCGCCAAACGCAATGCGCCGTTCTTCATGTATCTGGGTTTCAATTCGCCGCACGATCCTCGTCAGTCACCGAAGGGATATCTCGCACGCTATCTACAGGACAAGATCGAGGTTCCCCCGAATTTTCTGCCTAAGCATCCATTCGATCAGGGCGACTATTACATTCGGGATGAGATGTTAGCGCCATTTCCCAGAACCCCAGCGGACGTGCAACTGCATCGCCGCGAGTACTACTCTCTGATCACGTACATGGATGAACAGATCGGGAGAATTTTGGATGCGCTGCAGCGATCCGGCAAAGCTTCCAACACCTACGTCCTCCTGACTGCCGATCATGGACTGGCCGTCGGAGAACACGGCTTGATGGGCAAGCAAAATTTATATGACTGTAGCGTCCGCATGCCCTTGATGATTTCCGGTCCGGGGATCGCGGCAGGAAAGCGGATCGACGAAATGGTATACCAGCACTGCATGTATGCCACCACCTGTGATCTCGCTGGAATCCCGGTTCCCAAGACTGTTGAGTTTCCCAGCCTCGCGCCGCTAATTCATGGCCAGGGGCAGCCCCCCTACGAGGCGATGTTCAGCTACTACAAGGGATTCCAGCGAATGGTGCGGACGAAAACACACAAGCTGATCGTGTATCCGGAAATCAAGAAAACTCAGGTCTTCGATGTGGGACGCGATCCTTGGGAGATGCACGATTTATCCGATGATCCGGCATCGACTGAGGTCAAGGTGGATTTGATGCGGCGCCTGAAACAACTGCAACAGGAACTCGGCGATAAACTAAATCTTGAGGTATAGACAGGTAGAGAGCAGAGGCTTCCTTGCAGCCCGAACCTTCAACCTGTCACATTGAGGCAATGCGATGAATTCTCTTGAATCTAATGGTATGGATCGGAAGCCAGGTGGCGGATGCTGTACGCCGTCGTCCGACCGGCGACCCGATGCATCGTTTGCTGTGGAGAAATCTGCTCTCCCCGGGCCGATAACCGCTGAAACGCGTTCACGGATGGTCGATTTTCCAGGCGCGACTTTTCTGATGGGCACGGATTTCGCAAATGGGTTTCCAGGAGATGGTGAAGGTCCCGTACGTTCGGTCACGCTGCGGCCCTTCTCCATCGACCGCTGCACCGTAACGAACCAGATTTTTCGTCAATTTGTGAAAACGACCGGATATCGCACCGATGCGGAACGTTATGGCTGGTCTTTTGTATTCTGGTCACACATTCCACCGGCCAGATTCGATGAACTGGCAGAAGCCAGAGTGTCGGCAGCGCCGTGGTGGTACAAAGTTCGCGGCGCCAAATGGAACACTCCCGAAGGACCAGGATCGGACATAGCGACCCGCGAGAATCATCCTGTCGTCCATGTCTCCTGGAACGATGCCGTCGCATTCACTCAATGGTCAGGGCAGCGTTTACCTACGGAAGCTGAGTGGGAATATGCCGCGCGCGGCGGTTTGGAGCAAAAGCTTTATCCCTGGGGCGACAAACTGCGTCCGAACGGAGAACATCGCTGCAACATCTGGCAGGGTGAATTCCCCGAGCGCGACACGGGCGAGGATGGCTATGCCGGCACCTGCCCGGTGGATGCCTTCCCCCCAAACGGTTACGGGCTTTATTCCATGACCGGCAATACCTGGGAGTGGTGTGCCGACTGGTTCAGTGAGGACTTCCACAAAACGGCAGACGGCAACAATCCGGTCGGGCCACCCACAGGTATTGACCGCGTAACCAAAGGAGGGTCCTTCCTCTGTCACAAGTCCTACTGCAATCGCTATCGTGTCGCGGCTCGCAGTCGGAATACGCCGGACAGCTCTACCTCAAATATGGGCTTCCGCTGTGCACTTTAAGAACTCAATCGTCCAGACGCTTACGGGCCACAACAACAATTCGCATACGGCCTCAACTAAACGGTCTCGCCGCGATGAATGCCAGAACCGAAGAACGAGTAAAGGGCAACGCCCACATACCCAAACAGCGGAACCGAATAAGCAACAGCGATGCTCCGCGACGCCTCCGAAATTAATCCCATCGCTGGCGTCAGCACAGCGCCGCCGACGATCCCCATGACAATCAAGGATCCACCGATCTTGGTATTGCGGCCCAGCCCCCGAATACCGAGAGCGAAGATCGTCGGATACATCACAGACATGAAAAAGCTGGTGGAGAACACTGCCCAAAGTCCCACCCAGCCTGGGAATTCAATGCCGACCGCAAGAAGTACGATATTCACGATTCCATAAACACCCATCAATAGGTGGGGTTCGATATATCGCATAAGAGCCGCGGAAATAAATCTTCCCGCGGCGAACGCTACAAGAGTTCCGGTTAGCAAGTAGCCTGCGATCTTCTCCGGTTGATGTGTCGAATCCTGGACATATTGAATAAAGTAGCTCCAGGTTCCAACTTGTGCTCCTACATATAGAAACTGGGCGACGATTGCCAGCAGAAAATGAGGATAGCGCAATAGTTCCTTGAAACTGCCGTGGTTTTCATTGGAGCTCTCGTGCTCACTCGCGAACGTTGGAAACCTGGTACGGGCGATCAAGACGGCCCAGAAAAACGCGATGGCGCCGATTACAAGATACGGCGCAACGACACGCATTGTTTCGTGCTGAAGATAAGCGTGATACGTATGCGCGGCTTGCATCTGGGCAATCTGCTGCGGATTCAATTCAATACCGGAAAAGATAAACACGGTTCCGATGAGCACGCCGCAGATTGCTCCAAGGGGATTGAACGCCTGCGCGAAATTGAGCCGGCGAGCTGCACTCTCCGGGTCTCCCAATTGCGCGGCGAAGGGATTCGATGCAGTCTCCAGAAACGACAGACCGCTGGCAATGACAAACAATGCAAACAGGAAAAACGAATAGCGTCCGAGAAGGGCCGCAGGCCAGAAGAGAAAAGCTCCGGTGCCAAATAAAAGCAGGCCCGTTATGAAACCAAGTTTGTAGCCGAATTTGCGCATCAGGAGCGCAGCCGGCGTAGCCAGCAGGAAGTAACCCATGTAGAAAGCGGACTGCACCAGGCCAGCTTGAAAACGCGTGATCGCAAATGACGTCATGAACTGGCGTATCAAAACGTCGTTCAGATTATTTGGAACACCCCACAGAAAAAACAGTCCCGTCACCAAAAAGAACTGAACGCCCATTCCGCCGGGAATGAGCTGGCCATGCGGTTGCGGGCTCTTCGTTGTCTTCTGGCGTTCTAAAGAAGGCACCAGCATCTCGGGCAAAGTCCTCTCGGTATCGATCGGCATTCAAGCGAATTGTCTGGCCCAAATGGATAATGCTTGTTGTTGTCTAACTCGTAGTGGGTCGAGAGGAAGCTTTGTAGGTACGGTCGTAATTCATATAGACGACATGCGTCTGCAGAAATTCTTCCAAGCCATGTTTTCCATCCGCTCCTCCTATTCCAGATTTACGCCACCCGGCATGAAATCCCTGCATGGCTTCAAAGTGCTCGCGGTTGATATACGTCTCCCCGAATTTCAATTCGTTGGAAGCTCGCATCGCTGTGTCAAGATTCGTCGTAAATATCGATGACGTCAGACCGTACTCGCAGTCATTCGCCATATCGATCGCCTCGTCAAGATCGGCAAATGTTGCAATCGGCAGCACCGGACCAAAAATCTCCTTTCGCATGATGTCGGTTTTCTGGCGACAGTTGGTCAGCACAGTGGGCTGATAGTAATAACCGGATCCAGACCTGGACCGCTCTCCGCCTAGCACAAGTTCTGCTCCATCTTTTATAGCTTGTCTTACCGCGGTCTCAACCCGCTCCAACTGCGCACGATTGACGAGCGGTCCCATTTCGATGCCCGCCTCAAAGGGATCGCCGACCCTGGTTTGTTTCATCGCGGCGGTGATCCTATTTACAAATTTCTTCGCGATCGACTCCTGAACGTAGACTCGCTCCGCGCAGTTACAGACCTGGCCGGTATTGATGATCCGTGAATCGCGAATTGCTCGTACAGCTAGGTCGAGGTCGGCATCCTGCATAACAATTGCCGGAGCTTTCCCGCCGAGCTCTAGCGACACTTTTGTAATATTTTCGGCAGCGGCGCGCATGACGGATGTGCCCGCCGCAACGCTTCCGGTCAAACTCACCATGCCTATGCGGGGATGACCGGCAAGCATGGAACCGACACCAGCGCCGGAGCCTGTGACCAGGTTGAATACGCCTTTGGGAAGAGACGACTCAGCAACGATCTTCGCAAATTCGCAAGCATTATTCGGCGTCTCCTCGCTTGGTTTAATAACGATGGTGTTTCCAGTTATCAACGCTGGTGCAACCTTGCGCACAATCAGAAAAAATGGAAAGTTCCATGGAAGAATTCCCGCGACCACGCCGATGGGTGCCTTGAAGAGCAGTATGTTCTCTCCCGGCCTGTCGCTTTGGATTATTTCTCCTTCATACCGGCGCGCAAAATCCGCCATGTAGTCCAGATAATCCGCCGAAAAATCGATCTCGATTTCCGCCAGCGGAAGGATCTTTCCTTGTTCCGCTGAGATGATTCTGGCCAGGAAGCTCTTCTTCGCACGAATAGCGGAAGCAATCTCATGCAAATGGGCTGCGCGCTTCACAGCGGGCAGCTTGCTCCAGGCGGCTTGTGCTTTTTCCGCAGCCAGGACTGCAGCATGGACCTGCTGCTCAGTGGCTTCCGGCATCTCGGAGATGACCTCCTCTGTTGCCGGATTGATGACCGGAATAAATTGCGTGCCGGTAACGAATTCGCCATCGATCAGCATTTCGTATTGTCCTATTGATGTCTGAATACTGCCCATAACATCCTCCATTTCAAGAACTAAGCGGTTCTCTAGTCGCCGCAAAAATGCACGTCGATTCCCATCTGAGACATCATCGCGGCTTTGGCGGCAAGCGCCTGATCGGCAATCTGCGACGTTGGAGCGTAGGCTACGTTCAAATGATTGGCCCGATGCCTGGCCATGAATTGATCGCGTGTAATGCCATGCAGCAGGACATGCATGATGGGCCATTGTGCCGTCACTGCCTTCCATCGGCGCTCAGTCTCTTCCGTAGGCAGTTCGATGGCTGTCGCGCGGCCTAGATCGACATGCAGTTTTCCACTTTCCACAAATACCCGGCTCCAGACCACATGCCCGGGTTTGCAGATGCCTTTGAGCGTGCCGCCTCCAAGGTGGAAGTACATGGGAGGTTGGCGTTCGCTGATCGCCCCCGAGTATCCGCCAGTAAAATGCGAAGCTGGAGCCGCACCCGAAATCTGGAAGAGCCAGACAAAGTCGTCGATGCCCTTTCCGGTGTAGTGCTCTCCCCAGCGGACATCGTGCAGTGTGGTGGCCGGATCGAGTTGCATTGCCGTCCAGACACGATTGGTTACAAGCGCATCCAGTCCTGCGCATTCGTCCACTTCATTGAAGTGCGGCAGCGGTTTTCCAGCATAAAGTTCGTTACCTTTTTTATCGAAGACCGGAGGCCGCTCCACATTGTTGAGCAGGCCTTCGACCAAATCCGACGCGGGAGCCATGTCCTTCAGCCCCTGTTGATACTGGATGCCAATCGCGTCGCATCCAAACTCGTTCGCAATTCGGACCGCAGCGATATACATCTTGCACTGTTCCAGAATCTGCCTGTCGGTTAAATCGATCTCTTCATTCGTTCCTGTGGCAAAGGTGACTCCGTGCTGATCGAGCCATGCACGGATGGCCTGCGCCTCAACGGCTGAAACCTCGCGCATGGCAGCGACAAGCGCCGCCTGGCTCAACCGCTCCTTGTACACGCCCATGGGATTCAGGAGATAGTCTTCGATGATCGCGTTGTACATTCCCATACAGCCCTCATCGAAAACTCCCAGGATTGCTTTCCGTGATTTGAGCTCCTTCGCAAGCGCGATGCCCAATTCTTTTTCAGGTTCCGGCAATCGAGGGCTGTCGAATTTGTGGATGTGGCTCTGGTCGTGGTCGATCTTCTTCTCCGTGAGCCATTGCCGCAAGCCTTTGCGGAAGAAATCGTCGTTGAAGTCCTTACTCCACAGTGTGCTGAATTTCACATCAGCCTTGTGCAGGCAGCCATTCAGATTCAGCATTCCCACCAGACCAGGCCACTGTCCGGACCAGTTTGCGATCGTCAGAATGGGACCGCGATGACTCTCAAGTCCCGCAAGCACGTTGTTACTGTATTGCCAGACCGCCTCTGCGATGACCAGCGGCGCATCGGGATCGATTTTCGTAAAAACATCCATTCCCATGCGCTGGTTGTAGATAAAACCGTGCTCCAGATCATCCCGATAAGGGTGAGCGCGTCGCAGTTGAATTCCTTCAACCTCGAACGCTTCCGTAAGCTGCTTTTCCATCTGCGCCTGCGCCGGCCAGCAGACCTTATTTGCCGATTGGCGTAAATCTCCGCTGGCAATGAGCAGGACTTCGTTGGCCGCGACCGGCTTCGTGCTTTCCAGGATCGGAAGTGAATACGTTGACATCGGTTCTCCTGTTTCTCAATTTATTCTCAAGCTGTGAATTGCATCTGGCCAAGTCGTATGGAAGCCTCGTCCCAGGCATCACTTCTATGCGGAAAATAAGAGGTGCATTGGATGGACTCTGCTATCGATACACGCCCCGCGCTCACACTCGGCAAATATCCGGTCGCGACTGCCTGTAGCATCACATTCCCAAACGCGGACGCCTCGACCGGCCCACTGACGACCACGCGATCGCATGCATCGGCAGTCATCTGGCAAAGTAGCGCGTTGAGACACCCTCCCCCCACGACCCGTATCGCTTCCAGACGCCGTCCTGTCAAAACCTGCAACGACTCCAGCACGGAACGATACTTCAGGCTCAAACTTTCAAAGCAGCCGCGCGCGATAGCGCCGACAGTCTGTGGCTGAGGTTGTCCTGTGCTGCGGCAGTAAGCGGCAATCGCTTTGAGCATATTTCCCGGCATCCTGAAGTCAGCCGCCTCCACATCCAGCACGCACTCGAAAGCACGCGCTGAAGAAGCTAACTCCGTAATGTTCGCCCATGTATACCGGTTACTTTCGCTCGTCCATTGACGCAGGCATTCCTGCAGAATCCAGAGACCCGTCAGGTTTTTCACCAGCAGAATGGAGCCATCGGCCCCGCCTTCATTTGTGAACTTCAGTGCAAATGCCTCTTCGGAAGTGACTGCGTTCTTCACTTCGGCCCCCATCAAACTCCATGTGCCGCTGCTGATGAAAGCGCTGCTCTCGTTCATATTGGGGATGGCGGCCACTGCGTTGGCGGTGTCATGAGAAGCCGTAGCGACGACAGGAAAAGCGGCGTCGATCCCGGTGTGACGCAACACTTCCGGCCGCACCGAATCCAATAATGTTCCAGGCTGCACAATTTCCGGCAGGATGCGAATTGGAATCTCCAGCTTCTCTAATAATTCGCGCGTCCAGCCGTATGAGAAGGCATGCATCTGGGTCGTTGTAGCCTCGGTGTATTCCACCACACGAACTCCGCAAAGAAAGTAGTGGAAGAGGTCCGGAATCATTAATAGTGTTCTGGCAACGTCCAACTGGGAGTCGGCGGTGCGCACCATCGAGTACAACTGAAACAGAGTGTTGATCTGCATCGTCTGGACGCCGGTCCGGGAGAACATTTCACGGTCATCTACATGCTGGAACGCGAGACTGGGAACGCCGTCCGTTCGGGAATCGCGATAGTGATAAGGATTTCCGAGCAATCGTCCACGCTTGTCCATCAACGCGAAATCCACTCCCCATGCATCCACACCGATGGCCGTCGGCGCAGATGCAAAGCGCGTGCGATAGTTTGTCAAGCCATTTTGAATTTCAGCCCATATCTTCAAAACGTCCCAATACAGGCTGCCCGCTATCTGTACACCGCTGTTCGGAAACCGATGCAGTTCGTCGAGCTGAAAGTTGCGCCCGTTCCATTGACCAACCATCATCCGGCCGCTCGATGCACCCAGGTCCGCAGCCACAAAATTTGCCGTGTGCGTCATTGAGCGCCATTGAGAAATTCTAAAACTTCTGAACTTAAACGGCTGACAAGCTCATCGAGTTCGTACCTGCCGGGACGTGTCTCACCCGAATGTTTTGGCTGCAACTCAGCCGTGCGATGCGGTAGAGCTTCCACCGCCTCAAGGGAGTCGCCCATTTCCAGTCGTGGATCAGGCAAACCCAATGACTTTTTCAGGTCGAGCAGGTCCGCAATCTTATCCGGCGGAATTTCGTTCAGTTTCGGACGAAGCTGCGAAGCGATCATGACCGTTTTGCAATAGGTATCGACGACCTCCACATACCATTCCGCGTGCGTCACCGTGTCCGCCCAGCAGACGACTCCGTGGTTCGCCAATAGAATTGTATTGTGATTTTTTACGTATGGGAGGACCGTCTGCGCGAAAGCACGGGTGCCAGGGGTTTCATACGGCGCCAGCGCAACAGGCCCGACGAATACCTCCTGCTCCGGGATCAGGTTCCCCGGTGGGACCACTCCGGCAACAGCATGTGCAGTCGCATACGGAGGATGACAATGAATGACAGCTTTGGCGCTGGGCACAGCCTTATAAATCTCAAGATGAAGCAGAATTTCGCTGGTCTGTGGGCGATCGCCGCAAATCTGATAGTTATCCAGGTCGACCAGCGACAAATCCTCCACCCGAAGGTCGCCCTTGCTGCATAACGTCGGCGTGCAGAGGACGTAATGAGGAGACAGCCGGACAGAAATGTTGCCGCCATTCCCATCCACATATTGTCTTTCCCAGAGCTTTCTCCCCACCCGCACAATCTCTTCCTTGAACGCGTTAGCTTCCAGGGAGGTAAAAATCTGGAGCGGTTCTTCTGGAGCTGTCTGGTTGGATCGAATGGCCGCCAGGCAGTCTAAAACGGCGTGCCGAACAATAGTTGAAACAAGGGATGGATCGATCTTTTTCATGGGTTGTGGTGAAAACCATACTCAATGTAATTTCATTCTAATCCAAAATCAACCATATAAAATCATGATTGAACTTTTTTGCGGTTCCTAGTACGATGACGCGATGAGGCAAGCGCAGCGCCAGATCAAGGTTCAAGAGCTCTTCACGAGCGAGGAGTTCGTGAATTTTGAAGATCTCTGCCAAAGATTCAACGCCTCTAAATCCAGCATACGCCGGGATTTAATTGAACTGGAACGAAAAGGCGTTCTGCGAAGGGTTCACGGTGGCGCCATTTCGCTTCAAACACGGGATGAGATGCTGGATTTCAAGCGTCTCTCTGTCAGTTCCCACGACGAAAAAGTCCGGATCGGAAAAGTGGCTGCTTCCCTGGTCCAGGATGGACAAACAGTTATTTTGGGCGGAGGATCGAGCGTTGCGGAAGTAGCCAACAACCTCAGCGACCGGCTTATTCAGATTGTCACGAATTCCATCCCCGTGGCGCAAATTTTTTGGGACAGCAGGCAAGCCGAAGTAACGCTCACGGGAGGCTATCTCTATCCCAGATTGGGCGTGCAGATTGGCCCCATTTGCGAGAGGATGCTGAACAGCGTCTCCGCCGACATCCTCATCATGGGTATTGGCGGCGTGAGCGCCTCCGGGATCAGCGATTCCAACAGCCTCAACGTCGAATCGATTCGCGCCATGATACGGGCTGCCCGTAAAGTGGTTATCGTGGCGGACCGATCGAAGTTTGGCCGTGACTCGATGATCCATGTGGCTCCTTTGAGCGAGATCGATCAGATCGTCTCCGACAAAGACCTCGATCCGCAATTCCAGCAGATGTTAAGAAGCAACGAGGTCGACTGCATCCTCGCGTAGAGATTTAAGAAAAATCATATTCCAAATAGCCGCTGAATATGTGTAATGGGTATGTACATGAGAAAATTCCTGCTTGGACTGATCCTCTTCTGCTGTGTGGCGCCTGTTGCATCGCAAGCTCAGGTGGCGGAACATTACCATCACCACCACCATCACCGGCGTTACCGTCATCATCGTCGGTAGCACCCAGTTCCCCGCTTGAGGATTGTCGAACTACCGCGGCGCAGAGTCCATTCTGCGCCGTCCGAACGTGTGTCATCTATTGCATCCACCCGTCGAAGTCTCCGCAAACAATTGCAGTTTGCAGCTTCCCGATATCCGGATGTAAAGTGCGGTCGCATTCCAGCCTGGCGACGATTTTACGCACCTGCGTCCACGCTTCTGCTACGCGAATTGCCGGTTTCAGCGGCCTGCGGTATTCAAGTCCTTCGGCGGCAGCCATTAACTCAATCTCAGTCGAGACGCGTTGCAGGACATAAAAGAGCAGCGGCTCCACCACGTCCGGGGCATCGGACCAGCCGTCGAAGTTGAAGGTCTGGAAGCGCGAGAAGCTGAGTGTGTCCTCAACGTTATCGAACAAGTAGCCAGACTGCCCTGCCTGCGTCTAGCGGTGCAGCCGTTCGCCCAGCGGCCCAAGAATCGAGGCGAAGTTCGTCAGCGTGCGGATTTCCGGCGGCATTAATACACGCGCTCGATGGCGGCATAGAGGGCCTTCTTGTCGTCCGGCGAGAGCGCGTATTTCCCCTGGGCCTAGATGAGAACTTTGGTGAAGAGGTAGAGAAAATTCCGGTTCTCGTCTGTCGACGCTAAGGAAAATGGATTGATGGCAAAGCCGGGGTTCTTCAAACCCACGTTCAGGTAGCTGCCGCCGAAGACGCGGGTGAGCGTTTCGTAGCTGTCGCCAAGGTCGAAGATGTACGTGAGCGGCGCATATTTCTGGAGCGACTCCAGCAGAAAATTCAGCAGGAAACTTTTGCCACTTCCCGTTGCTCCGAGCACCAGCGTGTGCGCTACATCGCCGCAACGCAGATTGAGGTAGTACCGCGTGGCCTGCGCGGTTTCGAGCACGGCGAGATATTCCCGCTCCAGATGCGGGTTCCACGGGCTGCCGGTCTCGGCGGTAAACAGGAAAGACAGGTCGGCGCAGTTGGAATTGAGCGCCCACTGCTTGCGCAGATTGAACTGCTTGTTCCCCGGTATGGTGGCAAAGAAGGCGTTCAGCAGGTTGTAGGGCTCCTCGTACAACAGGCCGTCATGCTGCGTGAAGAGTTTCTGGAATGCTGCGACGGCATGCTCCACCTTCGCGCAGTCCTCATCGTAAATCACGACCGTCAGCGTGAATTCGCCGAAGTGCTTGCCCTCCATGCCCAGTACGGTCAGCGCCTCGCCCAATTCGGCGACGGTGGCTTGCTTGGAATCGTCGACCAACTCGTCCCGTGGGCCGGTACTGTTCCGGTCTTGTAGATTGGAGACAAAGCTGGTCTTGGAATTGTGGTGATGGCGGCGCTTGTGGATTTCCTCGCGCGCCTGGCTGTTGTCGACCGGATGCCACTCCGTGACTACATGGAAATTGGCTGGAATCTTTAGGATCTTCCGAGCAGCAGGAGCCGCGTTTCCGAGGGCAGCTCCTTCAACGTCAGCACGCGCACGGTTTCGTTATCGAGCCGCAAATGGGCGCGGTGCGCCTCCAGTTCCGAATCGCACACCTGCCAGTCGAGGTATTGCATCCCGTGCAGCTTTGCGTCGGGAATTTTGGAGGGGTGGAAGTTCACGAGACGCCGCAATATGCGGAATGTCTCTTCCGCCCCTGGCAGGCCAACTACGGTCAGGTCGCTCATCTGCCCACTCAAGCTCTGGATTTTTTGCGCGAGCCGCATCCGCTCACGCTCGATTTGTTCGTATAAAAACGTCCGTTCTTTGCTGGATGAAAACAGCGTGCGCAAATTGCGGAGCGACGCGCCGGGCTGCTTGGGCAACTGTGTGAGCGCATGCAGCAGGCCAGATTTTGCATGATAGCCATCGACTATGACGACCCAGAAAATTTCGATGGAATAGAAGCGGTCCGACTGGGCCGCGAGAAACGCGGCGCGCTGCTCGACCGTCGCGCGGATCAGTGGGTTCGTGTATTCGGCGTGCGAAATCATAGGCCGGTTGTGCCGGAACAAAATCTGGTATAGACGCGTTCTGTTGTCGAGCATGCGCAGCGCTGCCTTCAGACGCTTCAATGCATAATCCCGCCCGGCATGGTCGAGGCCCTCGGCATTGATGCCGCCGACCTTGAGCACGCAACCCAAGTCGCCGGATTTCGTCAGGAAGCAGTGCTCGTCCCAGAAGCCGTACAGATTGATCTGGGCCATAAATGCTCCGGCTTCCTTCCAGTCCCGCGTGATTTGCTCACCCTTGAACATTGCGTTTCCCGATCCTGATTTCCGTTGGCTCCCACTGCATGGGGTCGTAGCGGTGGCGGAACTTAGCCGAGTTGAAGAGAATCCGCAGGATTTCGACATCGTGTTTCGTGGCGATCCGTGCTACCACCACGCCGACGATGAACAGCAGAATGCCGCCGAGCAGAGAATGGATCAGCGTGAACACCGCTCCGCCCGCGACCAGCGCCACGAAAAACAGCCGCCGTTCCGCGCCCAGAATGGTCAGCGGGCGGTTCATTGCCTTATATGTCCGGTTTGCTCTGCCGCCCGCCCCCATTCGCTTTCCCTCCTTTCCGCCCATCGTGTTGTTTACTGCCGGTACAAGCGAATCAAGCGTCATCCACCCGGAAACAGCCAGGCCATGAAGTTGACCGCGCCGATGGCCATGCCGATGCCGAAGACGATCCCGGCTAGCATGCGCTTCGATTGCTCCTCGCCATAGGCGAACATCAGCCCGCCCACCACGATGGCCCCGAGGCTCAACCCAGTGGCGATCGGCCCGGTGAAGGCCTGCTCCAGCATCTGGACCGCGTTCTCCCACGGACTACCTCCGGCAGCTTGCGCATAGAGCGGCGTCGCCGCAGCCAAGGCCAAGCCGCCAACGATCATAGATCGTTTGCCGGCGAATCGGTTATTGAGAAATTTTTGGATACAGATTGGCAATGAGGTTCTCCCTTCCTTCGCTTCAAGTCGTTGCGGCGTCCAGTTGGGTGAACTCCGCGCTGAATGAAAAACTACGGCCGGAATAGAGGGAAGACGATGGAAATTTTTTCCGAGCGGTTTCCTAAAATTCAATCGGGTTTTTGAAATTCGGCGAGAAAATGCACGGCCTTGAAGGCAGACGAGAACGCAACAGTGAGAGAACGGGGCAATCCACAGCATGGCATTCCAGCGATGAACAGGAAACGTGCCGGGCGACAGGGCGCGTCAAGACACAAAGACGCGTATGCGGAATGGAAGTATGTCTTGACGCGGGCCGCCGCCTGGCCATCACCATCGAACGCACGCGGGAATGCCACGGGAAGATCGCCTTGCGACGATCCTCCCATGCACCCGATCCATGCGAGCTGACGCGGCTGCATGGTAGGTATCATCCATTTCCACTCCAAGATATCTCCGCCCTGTTAGGAGCGCCGCCGCGCTGGTGGAGGCCGAGCCGCAGAAGGGATCAAGCACATTTCACCCGACAGCGTGAACGCGCGGACCAACGGTATAAGGGACATCACTGCTTTTTGCGTGGGATGAAGCGGGTTGCCTGTATAAATCAGCCGCTGCACATCCGGCAATGGACTACCGGGCAATGGAGGATGCCCTTGGCCAGCAGGTACGCCTGCTCATGCTGACACTTCAGGAACTTCGCGCTCGAGGTGTAACTCTTGCGAAATACGATCACAACGGTTCCAAACGGTTCCAAGTTGCCGGCTGGGGTAGCTGTAAATTATTGATTTATTGGCTCCTCAGGTAGGACTCGAACCTACAACCCTTCGGTTAACAGCCGAATGCTCTGCCATTGAGCTACTGAGGAGTGTTGTGGCGGGATGAATCTATGTCGTAAGGTAACAAATCGGCGTTCAGTCGTCAAAGCGAGGACGCATCTTTCGGCTGGGTCTCATCCAATGCCGGGACATCGTCCAGACTTATTGGCGATCAGTACGAATTTTCAGCCGGCCATGTATTCGCAACAAACTATATGACCGATTGAGCAGCGTATCGGCTCCATGCAAGTGTCTCGAATAGAATTCGAAAAAGCGATCGCGGACGGCTGAGACCCGGCGATGCCGCTTGTATTATGAAATTGAGGCAAAATATGCGCAACTCTGGCCCGAGAATTTCGCGTTTATCCCGCAATGAGGTCACCGCGGAGACCGGTGAAATCTACGACCGCTATATGCGGCAGCGCGGCAACGTGCCGAATATGTTCCGCACAGTGGCCCATCGTCCGGAGATTTTTCAAACCATGATTGCGCACTTTGAGGCGGTCCTGAACACGGGCACGCTGCCACTCAGGCTGAAAGAGCTTGTCATTGTGCGGACATCGCAATTGAACAATTGCGAATATTGCCTTGCTTCGCATTCCCGCATTGCAAAAAAGCTCGGCTGGAGCGAAGATCAGCTCCTCCACCTGGAGGAATATGCCAAGCGGGACGATTTCACCGTGGCGGAAAAGGTGGCATTGCGACTGGCCGAGTTGATGACCCGCAATGAGCGGTCACTTACGGATGAAGAATGGCAGGAAATCCGCGATGTCTATTCGGAAGGCGAAATTGTCGAAGTGATGGCGGCGATTGGCCTGTTCAACTATTTCAACCGCTTCAACAATCTGCTCGGCATGGAAGCCACGGCGCCGGCGGCTCAGCACGTCGCTCAGTAGAGCAGAATAACCATCTGATACGCTGCGAAGCCGTTCTGGTTTGCGGCGGCGCAGGCTCCCACGACTGCGCGGTGATAACTGCCAGAAGCGATTCCCTGCTCTACCTGCTGCGGCAAATGGCTTAGGTCGGTCGTGCTGTATTTCATTACGAGTTTAGGCAAGGGCCGCGCCTGGCGGGACGCGCCATTGCAGTAACCGCGCGCCGATGTGCCGTCGGGCTGCACCTGCAAGCCATGCGAACTCAGCAGAGATGAAACTTGCTGTTCCTGCTGCTGCGGCGTCAATGCGGTCATCTCGCGGGCAAAGTCCTGCACGGCGAAAAGCTTTCCATCCTGCTTAACGATTGCGATGCCGACCGCATTCACCCGCGGGTCCAGTAGGTTTGCGCGATGCGATGCAGAATGCATCCATTCGTCGTTGATCTTGCCGGCGGTGGGACCTTCCGCAACATTTTCAGAGACGGTGCTGCAATGCACCCCGGCTTGCTGGACGCGGACGATCAGTCCCGGCTCGCCGGGAAGTTTATGCGACAACGTGCCTGATTGAACCATGCGCTGCGCATGTAGCCATGCGGCTTTGGTCAGATCGGGATCATTATGCAGCGATTGCAAATTGTTTGGGGCGCGATCCTCATTCGCGGCCTGAAACAGCTCGGCGGCGGCGCTCTGTTCTGCGGGCGTCATTGTGGAAGCACCCGTATTTTGAGGGTCGCTCTGCGCATGTACCGAGAGGCTGAACGCCAGACAGAGGATCGTGAAATAAACACTTGTTTTGCCAAAATGCATTGGACGCCTTTCAAGTTACAGGAAACCCATGTCTGAGAAGCGAGACTCTTCGGCAAGCTCAGGGTAGGCTATGGGGCACCCACGATCTCGCTCAACTATGCTCAGATCGCGTTAATTCCTAGCATAATTTGTCATCCCGACCGGAGCGCAGCGAAGCGTAGGGACCTGCGGTTTCATCCACTTCACAAAGATGTACATACCTCATTTGGAAAACGAGATGAGCGTTTCTTTCACTACCGCATACGTTCGACGAATTCCTTCATCTAGAGTGACGCGAGGCTTCCAACCCAGCGCTCGCATCCGGCTTACGTCCAACAGCTTACGTGGGGTGCCGTCGGGCTGCGTGGGATCAAAGGTCAACTCACCGTCGTAATCGAGTACGCGGCAAATCAGCTCAGTCAGTTCACGAATGGTGACATCTTCTCCAACGCCGATGTTTATCAACGGCGGCTCATCTTCATGAAGCAGAGTCTCGAAGCGATCTTCCGCAAGCTGTAGCAGAAATACGCAGGCTTCGGCCAGATCGTCGCTATAAAGAAATTCCCTGCGCGGCGTTCCGGTTCCCCACACATTCACCTGCTTCGCGTTATTTGCCTTGGCGATCGCCACCTTGCGCAGGAGCGCCGGCAAAACGTGCGAGGTTTTCAAATCGAAATTATCTTCCGGCCCGTAGAGATTCGTCGGCATGGCCGCAAGAAAGCGTGTCCCGTATTGCCGGTTGTACGCCCAGCATTGCTCGATTCCTGCAATCTTGGCGACCGCATACGGACGATTCGTCGGCTCCAGCGGGCCGGTCAGCAGATACTCTTCGCGAATTGGCTGCGGGCAGAGTTTTGGATAGATGCAGCTGGAGCCCAGAAACAGAAGCCGCTTGACTCCAAATTCGTAACAGGCGTCGATGACGTTCGACTGGATGAGGAGATTTTCGCTGATGAAGTCTACGGGATACGTGCTATTGGCATGGATTCCGCCTACCCTGGCCGCAGCTAGAACTACATACTCCGGGTGTTCGCTGGCGAAAAATTTCGAGACCGCGGCGCGCTGTTTCAAGTCCAGTTCCTCGCGCGTTCGCAGCAGCAGATTCTTGTATCCAGTTGCTGTGAGATTTCGGCGAATGGCCGAACCCACCAGGCCGCGATGCCCAGCAATAAACACGCGACTCCCTGGATGCATCGCGGCATCGGGAACGCATCCGCTGCGAGTACTGGCTGTCTTCACAAGCTACGCTGCTCCTGCCATAAGGTTCAGAGATTTAAAGACATCCATCAGGGGCTAAAGCCAAGGTTTTATGCTGTTACTACGGCACGGCTAAAGCCGTGCCCTTAAAAAACTCATTTGTGCAACCAGTTCTACGCGCTATAACCGGAAATCCTCTGGCGCATCTTTTTTCCAGTCCGCCATCGCCTGTTCCATCGTATAGCGAAAACTATATCCCGCCTCGCGCAGTCGCTGCGGTTCAATGTGGGTGGGCTGAGAAAGTTTCCGCATGCGAACTGGATTGATCGACTGATTCACTCCGAACAACTGCGCGATACCCGCCACTGGATAGGACGCAGCAACCAGCACATTGCGCGGCACGGAGAACCTGGGTTGCGCGAAGCCGGTGCAAGCACAAATGGCGTCGACAAATTCCTCAAGCTTCGGCGGCGGGTCCATGGATACATTCCACAGCAACATCGGCTCGGCGGTTGCTTCCTGATATTTGAGCGCAAATTGCATCACGTGGCACAGCTCCTTTACATACACCCCGGCTTTGCGCGTCCCGCGATTGCCCATATACACGAAATAGCCTCGCGCCAGACTGCGGGCCAGCCGCGCCACGTTGGCGTGTTCACCGGGACCGAAAACAACTCCGGGCCGAAGCACAATCAGGCGGCGGTCGGCCTGTGCCTGCTGCCAGACCATATGGATTTTTTCCGCTACAAGTTTGGAGCCGCCGTAGGCCGTCTCCGGGACCGGCAGCGAGTCTTCGTCCCTTGCCGAATCGCTGGAGCCATAGGGAGAGATGCTGCTGGTAAAAACAATCTGCCTGCATCCAGCGCGGGTTGCGTACGCGCATACATGCTCCGCGCCAGGCAGGTTGGTTTCGTAATATTCATTAGGCTCGTGACCAGGTTCACGATGCACGGCGGCGAGGTTTACGATTAAGTCCGTCTGCTGTGGAAGCTCGGCTGCATCGAGTGGCAACCGCACATCGCAGGCGACATACACCACGCGGGCAGGCGCTCCGTTCACTGCTTCCATCGAATGCAATAACGGCTGGACGTAGGAATCTTTTCGAGGAGGACGAATGTCCGCCAGATAGATACGCTCGATCTGCGTGTGCTCCAGCAGATGCTTGACAATATGAGTACCGATGCAGCCGGTGCCCCCAAAGATGACGCACGTACGTGCCTTCATGGCCGTGTCCCGAAGCTCATCCGCGTGCTCCGCTTTGGGCGGCGGCTTCTCTCTCGGTTTCGCGTGTTGCTTTAGGGATAACTTGCGGGGCAGCCTCCTCTCCCAGCGTCAATCCCACCATATTGGTGACTGAAAACAGATTGAGCAGCGGCTTGACACGCGCTCGCCTTTCCGACGCCGACTCCCAGCGGACCACCTCAAGGGCTTCGTCGATCCGCTTCAGAAACAAATCCTGATCCCACTGTTCCACGATGGAACCGGTTCCCGCCTGCTGAATCAATCGCCCCACTTCGCAGTCTTCGCTACAGATCGCCAGCAGATGGACACCTGTAGCCAGCAAGTTCGGAAGCTTCGATGGCAACGCCGCTACCTCGGTCCCCTCTGCCTGGGGAATAACCTGAATCGTGGACCGCGCGTAGAGTTCCTCCAGGTCCTGCTCAGCAACCAGTGGATGAAACCGCACCCGTGGACCGAACTGCTTCTCATAACGAGCCTTCAATTTGTCGAAAAACGGGCCGCCGGACAGGACATGGAATTCGACTCCCGGGTGGCGCTCTGCCGCGGCTTGCAGAAAGGCCACGAGTTGCTCCGAGTTTTGCTTATAGCCAAGCGCGCCGGAGTAAACGACGTGGGATTTCTCCGGTGGAAAGATGGTGATCAGCCGCTGTGCAACTGGAGCATTTCTATTCAGCGATCCATGACGCGGTAACGTGATGAAGGGATACTGTACCGCAACGTGCGCGGGATCGAGATTGTAGGAGTCCTGCGCGACCCGGGCCATGTCTCCGGAAAAAAAGATGCATACATCCTGAGAGCGAAAAACGCGGCTCTCGACTGCGTGAATCAGCCGTATGATCGCCCTACGCGGGAAGCTTCGCTCCTGCGCTGCAAGGACACCCTGCAAATCGTGGATCACCGCGACACGTCGCACTTTGCGGGGCAACAAAGCATCGAGGAAAAGCGCGAACAAGCTGGGTGGGAGAATACTGACGACGAGGTCGGTTTGGTGTCGCAACCGCCACACGCGCCGCAACGCATAAAAGGCAAACCAGGCTTCCAGCACCAGCCGCCGCAGCGGCATCGATTTCGGATAGCGGATCCAGTGGCCGCCGCGCAGAATCTTTACTCCGCCGATCTCAGCACTGCTGCGGGCTGGCAGCCAGGATGGATAGAGCGGATGGGAGCAAACAACAGTGACTCCATGACCCTCTCCTACAAAAGCCTCCACGAGATGCTGATTCGCTTTCCCGGTGGAGATCAGTTCGGGGTAGAAGAAAGGGGAGACAAAAATAATCTGTTGCTGCCAATTGATCACGTGCGCGTCCTGTGGGTTCTGGCCAAAAGATTGCCGTTTCAGGCAAGGCTGTTTCGTTTCGCGGCAAGGCAAATTTCAAATGTCGCATTCAGAACCCGGATTTCTCCGGTTCTGTGCTGTTCCATTCGATTTCATTGAAATCAATATCCTTACCATACCATTCAGATGAGAAACGTCAGATTACGGCTGCGCGCTCCCTGCGCCGAAGCAATCTACAGCGTTTCTCCAGACTCAATTACAATCACTTGGATGCATGTGCTGCGTTCCCAGCCACTCGCCGTTCTCGGTCTGATTTTTTTGGCTCTATTTGTCGTGCTCGCGTTATTTGCCCCCTGGATTGCGCCTTTTGATCCTGCGGCAATTCACCTGCATACCCGCCTTACGGCGCCTTCCGCAGCCCATTGGTTTGGCACCGATGAACTGGGCCGGGACATCTTGTCACGCGTCATTTTTGGCACGCGTATTTCGCTGCTGGTCGCCACCTCTGTAGTCGGCATCGCACTTTTTGCGGGACTTATTCTAGGATCTCTCGCCGGGTATTATGGCGGCTGGCTGGATACCTTTCTAAATGTTTTATTGATGAATGTTTTCATGGCGCTGCCCGGCATCCTGATTGCCATTGCGCTGGTGGCGTTTCTAGGCCCTGGAATGACGAACCTGATTCTGGCGCTTTCGATCACGGGATGGGTAGGATATGCGCGACTCGTGCGCGCCCAGGTGCTTGCCATTCGGGAGCGTGAATATGTGGAGGCGGCACGCGCCATGGGCGCGACCGATATACGAATTCTTATCCGTCATATTCTGCCAAATATTATCCAGCCGGTGATGGTGCAGGCCGCAATCGGAATGGCGGGCACGATTCTGGCGGAAGCCACACTCAGCTTTCTCGGTCTAGGGGTCCCTCCACCGATGCCCAGCTGGGGCGTCATGCTGAACGATGCCCGCGCGCATCTTTTCGATGCGCCGCATATGGTCATCTTCCCCGCCATCGCCATCATGCTGGCGGTGCTTTCCTTCAACTTTATCGGGGATGGCCTGCGCGATCAGCTCGATCCACGCACACGCGTTGCGGTCGGCGCCGCCGCTAGTTACTGACATGCGCATCGGCATCATTTCAGACACGCATGGAGTTTTGCGTCCACAGGCCGTAGAAGCTCTGACAGGGTGCGAGCACATTGTGCATGCCGGAGATGTCGGCGACGATGGAATTTTAATAGCGCTGCGTCAAATCGCCCCTTTGACAGCGATTCGTGGCAACGTCGATCATTCCGGGGCATGCGCCGCACTCCCCGCTACTGAAGCCGTTGAGCTCGCAGGCAAGCTGTTCTACCTGGTGCACCGTCGCGAGGATCTGGATCTGAAACCCCGAGCTGCTTCCATAGCGGCCGTGATCTTCGGCCACTCCCACCAGCCGGAGATTGCATGGAGTGACGGTGTTCTCTATTTCAATCCGGGAAGCGCTGGACCGCGACGCTTCCGATTGCCGGTAACCGTCGGAATTGTGGAATGCGTCGAGGGAAACTTGCTGCCCAGCATCCAAGCATTGGCGGTTTGAGCAGAAATGGCAGACAAATGTTAGTTTCGGAATCGAAGGCGGTGGTGTGAACAAGTTGAGTTTTGCGGATTGGCTTTTGGCGGACATTCGCTACCCCAAGGGGATTCAAAGGAAGCCCGAAGCCGCACACGCCTGGTGGCGTGTGATGTGCCTGACGGGCGTGGATTACTTTTCGACATTGGGCTACCAGCCTGGAATAGCGTTTCTGGCCGCGGGTGTGCTTTCGCCGGTGGCGACCCTGGTCCTGGTGCTGGTGACTCTGTTCGCCGCCCTGCCCGTCTATCGGCGCGTTGCCGAAGCCAGCCCCAACGGCCAGGGCAGCATCGCGATGCTGGAGCGGCTGTTTCCGGCATGGAAGGGTAAAGTCTTCGTTCTTATCCTGCTGGGGTTCGCCTCGACAGACTTCATCATCACCATGACACTGTCGGCGGCCGATGCTGCGGCCCATTTCATTCACAATCCATTGGCCCCCAGTTGGCTGCACAGCCAGATGCTGGTGACTCTGCTGCTGCTCGCTTGTCTGGGCGTCATCTTTCTAAAAGGATTCAAGGAAGCGATCAATATCGCAGTCGTTTTCGTCGGCGTGTATCTGGTGCTGAATGCCGTGGTGACAGTGGTGGCGGTGGCGCAGGTGCTGCATCATCCAGAGCTGTTCGCGCGATGGAGGGATGCTTTGTTTATCCAGCATCCGAACCCGCTCGCCATGCTGGGCATCTCCCTGATCCTGTTTCCCAAGCTGGCGCTTGGACTGTCGGGCTTCGAAACCGGCGTCGCCGTCATGCCGCTGATCGCGGGTGAGGACCTGGCGGGACGCATTCGGAATACGCGCAAGCTGCTCGTCACCGCAGCATCGATCATGAGCGTATTTCTGATCGCCACCAGCATTGTCACGACGCTGCTGATTCCTCCAAAGGCCTTTCTGGAGGGTGGCCCGGCAAACGGACGCGCCATGGCCTACCTGGCCCATCAATACCTGGGCACTGTATTCGGCTCGCTGTATGACATCAGCACGATCCTTATCTTGGCGTTTGCCGGGGCCTCGGCACTGGCAGGTCTCTTGAACCTGATCCCGCGATATTTGCCGCGTTTCGGCATGGCGCCGGAGTGGGCGCTTGCGGCACGTCCGCTGGTGCTGGTGTTCATGGGCGTGGCGTTTGGAATCACGTGGCTGTTCCACGCCGATGTGGATGCGCAAGGGGGCGCGTATGCAACGGGCGTTCTGGTGCTGATCACCTCCGCCTCCTTCGCGGTGACGATCGCCGCCTGGAAGCAGAAGTGGCGATGGCCATTTTTATTCATTGCTCTCATCTTTGTGTACACCACTGTGATGAACGTCTGGGAGCGTCCGGAAGGCATCAAGATCTCTTCCTTCTTTATCGCCACGATCATCGTAGTCTCGCTTATCTCGCGCGCGATGCGTTCCACGGAGCTGCGCATTGTAGGTATCGAACTTTCACCCACTGCGCTTGAAATGCTGGCGGAGGATGAGGACCAAGTCATCCGAGTGATCGCGCGCAGTCCGCAGCCGGAGACAGAGCAGGACCTGGACTACGTGGATGGTGTCATCCGCAGGCGTTACGGCCTGGATCCGGAGGAGTGCCTTTATTTTCTGGAAGTCGAACGCGGAGATGCTTCGGATTTTGAGGAAAAGGTATTTGTCGACGGCCGCCGGTTAGGCAAAAACAAGGTCCTGTTCGTCAGGAGTCCAGCAGTGGCTAATTCGATCGCCGCGCTTTTGATCGACCTGGAGCGGAGAACCGGCAAGCAGCCGCACGCGTATTTCAAATGGACGGAAGGCAATCCGGTCATGAACGTAATCCGGTTCATCTTTCTTGGCGAAGGCGATACGGCCCCCATGACACACGAGGTGCTGCGCCGCGCCATTCCGGATGTGCAACACCGGCCCATCGTGCATGTGAGCTAAGGTCGATTGTCGGCAGGTGTAATGCGAATCAAATGGGACTCGTCAGGCACCGGCAGCATCCGCACTCCTCAGTTAAAATCCAAACTACGCGAAGATCACGGTCTTGTTTGCGTAGCACAGGACGCGGTGACCCAGGTGCCAGCGGACGGCGCGTGACAAGACCAGGCGCTCGAGGTCCCGGCCCTTCTGGATCAGCCCGTCGATTTGATCGCTCTGCGATACGCGCGTTACGTCCTGCTCGATGATCGGCCCCTCGTCGAGGACTTCGGTGACATAGTGGCTGGTCGCTCCGATCAGCTTGACTCCCCTGGCAAAGGCGGCGTGATATGGTTTGGCTCCGCTGAAAGCCGGTAGAAAAGAATGGTGCACGTTGATGATGCTCTGCGGATAAGCGCGGACGAATTCCGGAGATAAGACCTGCATGTAGCGTGCGAGAACGACGGTATCGATGTTGTTTGCAGAGAGTAACGCGAGTTGCTCCTCCTCAACCCTGGCCTTGGTGCCCGCGCTCACCGGCAGGCAGTGGAAGGGGATGTTGTGGAAGTCGGCCAGAGCCCTGGCATCCTGATGATTGCTGACGATCAGCGAAAGATTGCAGTGAAATTCTCCGGTGAGATGCCGGTGAAGAAGGTCCGCCAAACAATGCAGATAGTGGGAACAAAAGATGGCGACATTCTGGGAAGCGTTGGCAAAATTCAGACGCCAATCCAACCTGTGTCGGTCGGCTAACGGCGTGAACGCTGCACGAAATTGCGCTTCATCGCAATCTCTGTCGGTCGTGAACTCGACGCGCATGAAGAAAAGCCCAAGCTCCACATCCTGATGCTGGTCGGCGTTCAGAATGTTCGCGTCATATTCCTGAACTAGAAAATTGGCGATGGCGGCGACGAGACCTTTGCGGTCCGGACAATCGATGAGCAGAATAGCGGTTTTGGACATAATGTATGGGTTCGGCATTCTTACGTTACAACAGGACTTTCGCCGAATTTACGAAAACGTATACTTCGTCCAATTCGCGGTGATGATCAACCGTACGATTTGCCTGCCACTCCAATCACGAGCTGAAGACGACGCAGGTCGCTCCACGGAGTTTACCTGAGCGAAGCTGAAGGACTGCGCTCCAGCCGAGACGACAGTTGTGTAAGAAACGAAGCTGGTTTCGATTTTCCCTGCTTGTAATGGATTGGAGGAATGACGGGCTTACAGTCCCAGGCCGCCGTCCACGCCGAGAATCTGGCCGGTAATGAAATGGGGTCCGGTGGCGAAGAACAGCACGGCTTCTGCTACTTCCTCAGCCTTGCCATTTCGTTTCATCGGAGTCCTGGCGGCGAAATGCTCGTACCCAGGCTGCACTTCGCCGTTTGAGATCATGCCGGGCGCGACGCAGTTGACGCTGATCTCCGGGGCGAAGGCCTTCGACATGGTCTGGGTCAGCATGTGCAGCGCAGCCTTTGATGTGCTGTAGTGGGCATGCGTGGCCCAGGGATGCGATCCACCCAGTGAGCCGATGTTGATAATGCGGCCGCGGCTTGCCTTGAGATGCGGATGGGCAGCCTGCGCCATGAGAAACGCTCCGCGCGTGTTGGTCTCGAACATTTCGTCCCACTCATCGACCGTGATCGACTCCAGTGGAACGGTTGCAAACATGCCGGCATTGTTGACCAGCACATCGAGCCGGCCGAACTCCTCAATAACTCCAGCAACGGCTGCGCGCACAGAATTCGGATCGCGGACATCGCAGCGCAGCGCCAAGGAGCGCTGACCGGTTGCGGCCAATTCCCGCAAAGTCTGCTGGGCCGCCGTGTCGGATTCACGAGACGTTATGGCAACATCCGCACCGGCGCGGGCCAGCGTGTAAGCCAGAATTTTTCCGATCTTCCGCGCCGCACCGGTGACCAGCACGACCTTACCGTTCAACGGATGCATAGCTCACTCGACTAAAGATTTAGCGATATATCAAGACGCCGTGCGCGATTATTTCTTCTTCTCGGGCGGGGTCAGCAATGGACTGTCGGCGGGCTCGGCATGGCCCATTTGAGTTTGAGGAGTATTGGTCTGCGTGTCGGATCCGGAGGAATTTTGCTTGTACACAGAATAGGGCGGTTCCGGCGGCAGCAATTTCACGGTAAACGAATTGGTGCTGGACGGCACGTCGTATTCCTTTCCAAACGTGCGATAGCCCGCCACGATCACCTGCACCATTATCTTCGAGCCGATGGGAACGATATTCAGGGTGGCTTTGCCGTCCTTATTTGTCTTCATCTCCATGTTGCCATCGTCCTTGCCGTCTTCCGATTTGGGATGAAAAACAACCGCCGCGTTCTGTAACGGCCTGCCATCTGCGGCCCTCACCACCGTGACCTCGACCTGCCCCATGGGCGGTGGAGGTTTGTACTTTCTCATATGCCGGTTGGAGGCTTGAGCAGACGGATGAACGTACGAGCCGGAAACCAGCAAAACCAGCACCGCGAACAGAGAAATTGGCAATCTGCGCATAATTCGATTCTAACTCCACGGCGCAAAATGCGGATGCGCGTGGCACCTGCCAGCACATGGCTTGAGGAGATTTCAGCGCTGTCGGCCCCCCCCGGGCAAAACAATGACATAGACTGTGAGCCTTCGACGAAGAAAATCTTAGTCATTTACACTAATATTAACGTGAATCGCTTGACAAGGATCGCTCTTCTGCATAGTCTAGCAGTCGTATGCGGAGAGTGCTAATGCTTTCTTCCGCATGGATGGTTGGCACTCAATTCCATCTACAGGCCCGTAAGCTGAAACGCAATCGCAACGAATAAGGAGAAACGCAATTATGGCAAGTGCAAAATCTGCTGCAGCCACGTCGCTGACGCCGCTGCATGATCGTGTCGTTGTCCGCCGCATTGAAGAGGGCGAGACTGTCCGGGGCGGCATCATCATCCCCGATTCCGCCAAAGAAAAGCCGCAGGAAGGCGAGATCATCGCCGTTGGCAAGGGAAAGTCGAATGACGAAGGCAAGGTATTTCCGCTCGACGTGAAGGCTGGCGATCATGTCCTGTTTGGGAAATATTCCGGAACCGAGATCAAGATCGATGGCGAGGATTTCCTCATCATGCGGGAAGAAGAGATTCTCGGCATTCTGCACAAAAAGTAAGCGAGACTTTCCGGTCTTGCATTTTTTCTGCGCGATTTTTAAATCGACGCCCAAGATCAATTCAAAGATCAATTCAAATTTTGAGTAGTCCCGATATAGGAGAAACAGAATTATGGCAAAGCAAATTTTGCATGGTGAAGATTCGCGGCAGGCGATCCTGCGCGGCGTCAATACGCTGGCGGATGCCGTGAAAGTTACTCTAGGGCCCAAGGGCCGCAACGTTGTCATTGAGAAGAAATTCGGTTCCCCGACCATTACCAAGGATGGCGTTACCGTGGCCAAGGAAATCGAGCTAAGCAACTCGCTCGAAAACATGGGCGCGCAGATGGTGAAGGAAGTCGCCTCGAAGACCTCCGATGTTGCCGGCGACGGTACCACCACCGCGACCGTTCTGGCCCAAGCCATCTATCGCGAGGGCGTCAAAACCGTTGCTGCCGGCGCCAATCCGATGGCCCTGAAGCGCGGAATCGACAAGGCCGTCGAGAAGATCGTCGGCAAGCGCGACAAGGAAGGCGTTTTCGAGCACACCGGCGCGCTGGGCAAGTTCTCCAAGCCCGTCTCCGGCGACATGATTGCCCAGGTGGGAACGATTTCCGCCAACGGCGATCACGAAATCGGCCAGATCATCGCGCAGGCGATGGAGAAGGTTGGCAAGGATGGCGTCATCACCGTCGAAGAATCGAAGACGATGCAGACGCACCTCGAAACCGTGGACGGTATGCAGTTTGACCGCGGCTACCTGAGCCCCTACTTCGTCACCGATCCGGATCGCATGGAAGTGGCGCTCGAAGATGCCTACATCCTGATCCACGAAAAGAAGATCAGCACCATGAAGGACCTGCTGCCGCTGCTGGAGCAGGTGGCCCGCAATGCCAAGCCGCTCGTCATCATCGCGGAAGATGTCGATGGCGAGGCGCTGGCGACCCTGGTCGTCAACAAGCTGCGCGGAACATTGAATGTCGCCGCAGTGAAGGCCCCCGGCTTCGGCGATCGCCGCAAGGCGATGCTCGAAGACATCGCTAAGCTGACCGGCGGACGCGCGATTACCGAAGAGCTCGGCATCAAGCTCGAGAGCGTGAAGCTCGAAGACCTGGGCCGCGCCAAGCGCGTGACCATCGACAAGGACAACACCACCATCGTCGACGGCGCGGGCAAGGCCGAGGATATTCAGGGCCGCGTGAAGGAAATCCGCAACCAGATCGACAAGACCACCAGCGACTACGACCGCGAGAAGCTGCAGGAGCGGTTGGCCAAGCTGGTCGGCGGCGTCGCCGTCATCAAGGTCGGTGCAGCTACCGAGACCGAGATGAAGGAAAAGAAAGCGCGCGTCGAAGATGCAATGCACGCAACCCGCGCTGCAGTCGAGGAAGGCATTGTCCCCGGCGGCGGTGTGGCCCTGGTTCGCAGCGCGAAGGAAGTTGAGGACCTGATCAAGACCCTGGAAGGCGACGAGAAGATCGGCGCGCAAATCATTCGCCGCGCCATTGAAGAGCCGCTGCGCCTGATCGTCGGCAATGCCGGCGAAGAGGGTGCCGTGGTTATCGGCAAGGTACTCGACAGCAAGGACGCCCATTACGGCTACAACGCCGCTACTGGGCAATACGAGGACCTGGTGAAAGCCGGCGTCATCGATCCGACCAAGGTAACCCGCACCGCGCTGCAGAACGCTGCTTCGATCGCCGGCCTGATGCTGACGACCGAAGCCATGGTCGCCGACATCCCGGAGAAGAAAGAAGCTCCCCAGGGTGGCGGACACGGCGGCGGCATGGAAGGCATGTACTGAGGGACTGCGCTCGGCGGACGGCGCCTTCGGCGCAAATGCAAACAAACAGCCCCGCGTTTCGAGGCTGTTACGAAACTCTTGAACTGGGCTGTTAATTTGAGAAGATGCCCTCGCGAGAGCGAGGGTATTTCTCTTTATGAGCTACATCCAGGGTGAAGGCCGAAGCCAGGGGACGCTGTTTCCGGTGGTTCTGGACGATCTGGTTCCGCTGGATCATGCGTGCCGAGTCATCGATTTATTTGTCGATCGTCTGGCGATGGCGGAGTTGGGCTTCGAGCGGGCGCAGGCTTTATCCGGACCATAAATCCATCGCCGAGTTCTGCCGGATGCATCGCGACCCGGTGAGGAATGCAGGGGCGGAACTGGTGCGGTTGGCGCGGTCCTGCGGCCTGATCCGGGGCGAGTGGATCGCCATCGACGGCTCGAAATTCCGCGCTGTGGCCAGCATGGACAGCGTGCGGGAACGTCAGGCGCTGGAGAAGTATCTGGACAGCTGCGAGAAGGCCGACGAAGAGCGGCAGGCTGTCATCGATTCTTCCGCCGTACAAGCTGCAATCGACAAGCTCAAGCAGCATCCGGAGCCGGAGGCGCGGTGGATGCGCATGGCCGGTTCGTTCGCTCCGGCTTACAACGTGCAGACCGCGGTGGATGCTGAACATGCGCTGATCGTGGCCCATCAGGTCACGCTCGATGCAGCCGACAACCGCTGCCTGGCGCCAATGGCCAAAGCCGCGCAAAAAGCGCTGGACTCACCAGCACGAGTGAACATCGTCGCGGATGCGGGCTACTCCAACGGCGAACAGGCAGCCCGCTGCGAAACTGCCGGTCTGGTGCCGCATGTGCCTGCCAACCGGGGTGTCAACAACCAGGGCGAAGGCACGCTGTTCTCCTCGGAGCAGCCACGCTCACGCAAAAACTCATGGCCGCCTGACCGAAAGCCCCCGTACCCAAAACAGAAACGCTCCCTCGCAGGAGCGCCTCCGTGTCCAATGCAACCTCGTATCAATTAGTTTCGTAACAGCCTCATTAAGCCGGGCCTTTTTGTGAGCAGGAGAAACGTTATGCTTTCTCAGCGAGTTGCCGCAGCACGTACAACAGGATTCCCCCGTGCTGGTAATAGAGGATCTCCTGCGGCGTGTCGATGCGCACGATCGCGGGAAACTTCTTTTCCTTGCCATCGGCGGCTGTTGCGTTCACTGTCAGCTTGCGGCCGCTGGCAAACTTGTTCTCAAGCATGGCGCGCAAGCCGGCGATGTCGAAAACCTCCTCACCCGTGAGACCCAGCGATTCTGCATTCTGGCCGCTTTCAAACTGTAGCGGCAAAATGCCCATCCCCACCAGATTCGAGCGATGAATCCGCTCAAAGCTTTCCGCGATCACAGCAGCCACCCCAAGAAGCTTCGGACCTTTGGCCGCCCAGTCGCGGGAGGAACCGGAGCCATACTCCCTGCCTGCGAGGACGATCAGCGGTGTCCCGCGCTCGGCGTAGCGCACAGACGCATCGAAGATGCTCATCGGCTCGCCTTCGGGCAGCAGGCGTGTTACGCCACCTTCTGTGCCCGGCGCCAGCTTGTTGCGCAGCCGGACGTTGGCGAAGGTCCCGCGCACCATCACCTCATGGTTGCCGCGGCGCGAGCCATAGCTGTTGAAGTCGGCTGGCTTGACGCCGTGCTCCACCAGATACTTCCCTGCCGGGCCATTCAGTTTGATCGATCCCGCCGGAGAAATATGGTCCGTGGTCACGCTGTCACCCAGCACAGCCAGCACGCGAGCGCCGCGAATGTCTTCGATAGCTTCGGGCGCTGCCTTCATTCCGTCGAAGTACGGCGCTTTGCGGATATAGGTGGAATCCGGCTCCCAACCGTAAGTCTTACCGGTAGGAAATTTCAGCTTCTGCCAATTGCTGTCGCCTTCGCTTACTTTGGAGTACTGCTTGCGGAACATCTCGGAATCGATCGAGCTGGTCAGTGCCGTCTGCACTTCCTGCTGAGACGGCCAGATATCCCGCAGATATACAGGATGGCCCTGCGCGTCTTTACCAAGAGGATCGCCATCGAAATCATGATCGATGCGGCCGGCCAGCGCATACGCAACAACCAACGGCGGCGACATTAAATAATTCGCTCGTACATCGGAGTTGATGCGGCCTTCAAAGTTGCGATTGCCACTCAATACCGAGACGGCAACCAGACCATGATCCTCAATGGCTTTGCTCACGTCCGGAGGCAGCGGGCCTGAGTTGCCAATGCAAGTTGTGCAGCCGTAGCCCACCACGTTGAACCGCAGCTTGTCGAGATACGGCATCAGGCCCGCCTTCTTGTAGTAGTCCGTGACTACACGTGAGCCGGGAGCAAGCGAACTCTTCACCCACGGCGGCACTTTTAATCCTTTCTCCACAGCTTTCTTCGCCAGCAGACCCGCCGCCAGCATCACCGAGGGATTCGATGTATTCGTACAGCTCGTAATCGCCGCGATGACGATCGAGCCGTGGTCCAGATAACGGTCAACATCCAGGCCGAAGCGTTCGTGGATTGAGGCTGCATGGCCCGGCTCGGGTGCTCCCATCGCGCTGGCGTTTCCGTTCGCAGAGGGATGTCCGCCCTCCCCATCCCAGCGCTGTACCTGACGCTCGTTGTTGGCGCTCGCGTGCGAGCCTTTGAGCGCGGGCAAGTGATGTTTGAAGCTGGCCGGAGTGTCACTCAATCTCACACGGTCCTGCGGGCGTTTCGGGCCAGCTACGCTCGCCTCTACAGTAGCGAGATCGAGCGACAGGGTGGCGGAATACTTGGCCTCCGGCGCATCGATCGTGTGGAACAGGCCCTGTTCCTTGTAATATGCCTCGACGAGCGCGATCTGCTCCGCGCTCCGCCCTGTCAGACGCAGATAGCGTAACGTCTCGGCATCTACCGGGAAGATGCCGCACGTCGCGCCATATTCCGGAGCCATGTTGCCGATCGTTGCTCGGTCCGCCAGAGAAAGCTCGCCGATACCGGTACCGTAAAACTCCACAAATTTACCCACCACGCCGTGCTTGCGCAGCATCTCGGTCACGGTCAGCACAAGATCGGTCGCCGTCGTGCCTTCGCGCAGTTTACCTGCCAGCTTAAAGCCCACTACTTGCGGAACCAGCATAGAGACTGGCTGGCCAAGCATCGCCGCTTCGGCCTCAATCCCGCCCACTCCCCAGCCCAAAACGCCCAGGCCGTTGATCATCGTTGTGTGGGAATCCGTGCCGACCAGCGTGTCCGGATACGCCTGAACAACACCCCTGGCATTCGGCTGCGTGGTGAAGACAACGCGAGCCAGATATTCCAGATTCACCTGATGGCAAATCCCCATGCCGGGCGGAACCGCAGAAAAATTGTGGAAGGCCGTCTGACCCCATTTTAAAAATGCGTACCGCTCGACGTTGCGTTGGTACTCCATGGCTGAGTTGATGGAATATGAATCCCCGGTGCCGTATTGATCCACCTGCACGGAGTGGTCGATGACAAGTTCCGCCGGTTGCAGCGGATTTATTTTTTCCGGGTCACCGCCCAGCGACCGCATGGCGTCCCGCATCGCCGCCAGATCGACTACGGCTGGCACCCCGGTAAAGTCCTGCATCAGGACACGAGCTGGCATATAGGCAATTTCTCGCGAGGGTTCGGACTTTGCGTCCCAATTGGCGAGAAATTGAATGTCGTCCGCCGTGACGCTCTTGCCGTCTTCATGCCGAAGAAGATTTTCAAGCAGAATGCGAAGGGAGTAAGGAAGGCTATGCTGCGGAACGCCATGTTTTTCCAGCGCGCTAAGTTTGAAAATTTCATGCGTGCGATTGCCGGATTTTAATTCCGACCGGCTGCCAAAACTGTTCATAAATTGACTCCTCTGAAGGGTGGCAAAACCTGGTTTGTCATTCTGAGCGCAGCGAAGAATCCAGAGGATGCAGGAGGATAGAAAACGACCGCATCATGATTGCTGTACTCGTGAAATGCCGCGAGCGGCAGTCTATCCGCGATCCGGCTTACCGCGGTGCCACCGCTTCAGGAAGATAATCTTGGGCACGAAGAGCATAGCGTCTTGACACGTGTTACTGCCTGCTTCTATGGTAGCGCGGTCTACTCAAATATAACTGCTGTCGCGACGCAAGGATCGCCACATTGATCGCAACTTCGTATGTGCAATATCGTATATACAGATGCGATTCACCTGGGACGCACCGAAGGACCGCGGCAATCGGCGGAAACATGGCATCAGCTTCGAGACAGCAGTGCAGTGGTAATCCTGATAATTTACGAGGACAGCATCCTCGCCTTCCAAAGTAAACGTTAGCCGCCAATTTCCATTGACGCTGACTGCTCAATATCCCGCTAGATAAATATTAGACCGGAGGCCCGCTAGATGCGATCCAGTGTTGCCTGGTCGAACTCCCCTCTGAAATATATGCTCAAAGCCTTGAGAAAGACTTCATTCTCAGCCGTTACGCGAGCAAACAGCGTCATAGAGGATTTGAACTTCAGATCGTCCGGGAAACCTAAAATCTGATCGATCGACTTGCCTGTAATGAGCGTTACCAACCGGCTGCACTCTCGCAATCTCGGCCCCAGGATCGGGTGTTCTACGTACGCCTTCGCTTCCTGACAGGAAGAGATGGCAAAGTATTGCGCTGTTTCGCTGGAACCGAGACCTTTGATCTGAGGAAAGATGAACCACATCCAATGCCCTGTCTTTCTGCCACGGCGCAGTTCCGCGCACACTTGCTCAAACACGGGGTCCTGCGCCTCCACGAAGCGTTGTAAATTGTGAGGGTCGCACATAGTAATTCTCCTTGGGAAATGGGCTTTCGCCTAGAGGCGAAAAGCCGCTGCGGTTACGTTATTCTCAGCTCATGCTAAAACAATGGGCATACGCGTTCTGAAACGCATAATTGTATAGAAAGAACATGGAGCAATTTCACGCATGAAGATTCTTGTCATCGGCGGCGGCGGCCGCGAGCACGCGCTGGTCTGGGCAATTCGTCAATCTCCGCGCGTGCAGGAGATCGTCTGCGCACCGGGCAATGGTGGCATCGCGGCGTTGGCCCGATGCCTTCCGGTCGACCAGAAAGACCTTGCCGATCTCGTCCGCGTAGCGGTCGCCGAGCGACCCGATCTGACCGTCGTGGGTCCGGAGATCCCGCTGAGTCTTGGATTAGTTGACGAGTTGACTCGCCGAGGAATTCGCGCCTTCGGTCCAACGAAACGCGCGGCGATGCTTGAAACAAGCAAGGCTTTCGCCAAGGAGTTTATGCAGCGCCATCACCTGCCCACGGCGCACTATGCGGTCTGCCATTCCGTCGAGGAAATCCCGGAAGCGCTGGAGCATTTTCACGCCCCCATCGTCGTAAAGGCCGACGGGTTGGCAGCGGGAAAAGGCGTCATCATCTGCCAATCGAAAGATGAGGCGGAAGGTGTCGCAACACAGATGCTGAACGGCAAACTTCTAGGAGTAGATATACATAAAGTTATACTTGAAGAATTTCTGGAAGGTGAAGAGATTTCGTTACTTATGTTGGCAGATGGAGCACACGTTTTGCCTTTGGCGGCAGCTCAGGATCACAAGCGGATCGGCGAGGGCGATACGGGCCCGAACACCGGTGGTATGGGTGCGTATTCGACCGATGAACTAATTGAACCGGAGATGCTCGACTGGCTGGTAACTCACGTCGCGCAGCCGGTGATTGATGGCATGGCAGCGGAAGAAACGCCCTTTACCGGAGTGCTCTATTGCGGTCTGATGATGACGGCACGGGGGCCGATGGTGCTGGAATTCAACGCGCGATTTGGCGACCCGGAGACGCAGGCGATTCTGCCCCGCCTTATCTATGGATTGCCAGAAGGCGGTCTGCTCGAAGCGATGGAAGCCGCAGTTGACGGACAGCTTGACCAGGTTCAACTTCAGTGGAGTCATCAACCATCAGTCACCGTGATCGCCGCTTCGCGAGGCTATCCCGGCAGCTTCACCGCCGGCCTGCCCATGACCGGGCTGGATGAGGCAGGGCGCGAAAAGGGTGTCACCGTCTTTCATTCAGGAACGTCGCTGGCCGACGGTACGCTGGTCACATCCGGCGGACGCGTTCTCGCCGTTACCGCTATCGCCGATACGCTGCAAGCAGCCTGCGACCACGCGTATGCGGCTCTCAACAAAATTAATTTTGAAGGCATTTACTATCGACGCGACATAGCGCACCGCGCCTTGCAGACGAAGGAGAAATAATGAGTGCTTTGGGAATTACACTGCAAGAACTCCTGACTGACAACGAATCCAGCACCGGCAAATGGCAGGCATGGTTCCAGGCGAATGAAGCCGCGCTCGCAGTTCCCTGCGACATCTACAACAGCGGCACGGTACGCGGCTTGCTGAAGCATATCTTTGCCGTGGAGCTGCGTCACTCTCAACGACTTTGTGACGAAGAAGTGGTCGCTTACGATGCAATCCCCGCCGGATCGGTAGCTGATTTATTTGGCGTCCACGCCAGAGCCACAGAAAATCTTCGAAACTTTTTATCGGGTGCGAACGACACGATTCTGGAGGAAGTCATCGCCTTGCAGACCGTCTCCGCCGGGACGATACACGCCTCCCGTCGCAAACTATTTGCGCACATCATGCTGCATTCAATCCGCCATTGGGCGCAATTGAGTACCCTGCTTCGGGAAAACGGGTTCAAAACCGACTGGCCCAAGGATTTTCTGTTCTCAGAAGCGATGCATTAATTCACGAACATGCTGAAATGATGGGCGTTCATCACCATTCCGTGCTTTAGATAAAAACGATGGGCATCGTGACGCTGATGCCCTGAATCCAAATGCAGCTGTTCGCAGCCGAGACGGCGTGCTTCTTCGAAAAGCCATGTGAATATCAGTCCCGCGTGGCCAGCCGAACGATGATTGGGTAGTGTGACCAGATCGTCCACATACAACATATTGCCTCGACTTAGCATATAATTTACGCGAAATCCTGCGGCAGCAACGGCATCTTCTACCTCGGGCAGAAATGCTCCAACTATCCTATAGCCCTGCGGCCGCTGTTTCTCGTTCACCCACGCCACAAAACTTTCGCGGCTCGCCATGATCGCGCGTCCTTCGCGCAGCGCGCAGAATGCCGCGTAAGTCCGGGCGGTATTCTCCGGGGTCACTTCGACTACTTGCGTAGTTTGCGGTGTCTTAGCCATCGAGCTTCCTCGTCATCAGTTCATTCAGCAACGCGGGATTCGCCTGTCCCTTGGATAATTTCATCACCTGTCCGACAAAGAATGCCGACACGGTTTTCTTTCCGCCGCGATATTGTTCAACCTGTTTCGGATTGGCGGCGATCACTTCGTCGATCATTTTTTCGAGCGCTCCGGAATCGCTGATCTGCTGCGGCTTCTCTCGCTCGTAAACGATGTTGAAATCTTCGCCGGTCTCAAAGCAGCGATCGAACAATTGCTTCAGCATCTTGCTCGACAGCTCGCCGCTCTCTGCCAGATCGGCCGCCTTCGCAATTCCCTGCATTGAAATCGGCGACTGAATAAGCTCGAAACCGGCTGCTTTCAAGCGGCCCAGCAGTTCTCCCTGCACCAGATTCGCCACCCGTTTCGGGCTTTTTGCAGCTTTCGCTGCTGCCTCAAACTGATCGGCAAAGACACGGGTACTGGTCAGCACCTGCGCATCCTGTTCGCTGATCTCGTAATCAGCGACCATCCGGTCACGACGCGCCTTGGGCAGCTCCGGCATGTGCGCGCGAATCTCTTCGCGCCATGCGTCTGAAACCACAAGCGGGGGCAAATCCGGCTCCGGAAAATAACGATAATCGTGAGCCTGTTCTTTGGAGCGCATCGAATACGTGCGGCCTTCGTGGGAGTTGTAAAGGCGAGTTTCCTGCACCACGCGGCCGCCGGACTCGACGAGTTCAATTTGCCGATCGATCTCATACTCGAGTGCCGCGCGAATAAAGCGGAAGCTGTTCACGTTTTTCACTTCGGCTTTCGTCCCGAATTTTTCAGCGCCTTTCAGCCGCACGCTGACATTGGCGTCGCAGCGAAGTGAACCTTCCTCCATGTTGCAATCGCTGACTGCCGTGTAGAGCAAAATCTCTTTCAAACGGGTCAGATACTCATACGCCTCGTCCGCGGAACGAATATCCGGCTCGCTGACAATCTCAATCAGCGGAGTACCGCAGCGGTTCAGGTCGATGTAGGTCCGCTCACGCGAATCCGCGAAGCCGTCGTGCATACTTTTGCCCGCGTCCTCCTCCATGTGCAGCCGCGTGATTCCGATGCGCTTGGCTCCCTGGGGCGTCGGCACATCGATCCAGCCGTGCTCGCCAAGGGGCTTATCAAATTGCGAAATCTGGTAGCCCTTGGGAAGGTCGGGATAGAAGTAATTTTTGCGCGCGAAGATGGAGGTCTCGTTCACCTCGCAATGCAGCGCCATGGAAGCCAGGATGGCAAACTCAACCGCGCGGCGATTCAGCACCGGTAGCGCACCGGGAAGGCCAAGACATACGGGGCAGACCTGCGTGTTGGGGGCTGAGCCAAAGCGCGTCGAGCAGCCGCAAAAAGACTTGGTTTCGGTTAGCAGTTGAACGTGGACTTCAAGACCGATGACCGGCTCGTATTTAGCGAGAACCGCAGGAGAAATTTCAGTGGTGGCTGGCATGAGATTTGATTTTAGCAAGCGGAGAATGTACGTCGACGTGAAACAACATCCACAAACTATTTTCAACTAAAGAAGCTCCAGGAGTTCGTCTACGGAGATTCCAGCCGCGCGAATAAGAGCCCGAAGCGTCCCGACGGAGAGTTCTTTATGTTGTGGAATAGGAAGATTTGGCCCGTTCGCCGGATTTGGACAGCATCATATGGCTCCCACTTGTCCTGTAACGCGCCAACCGGCCTTCCTAAAAGCTTTGGCCGCTTCCTTCCCGGATATGTTGGCTAATTTGCCCATGCATCTATTCATCGCACAAAGAACTGTGCGTCACATCAGTAGATTTAGTGGAAAAACGGGTGGTAAAGGATTTTAGTTGCGCGGATTTAGACTGCAACTACGAAAGGCGTTTCATTCGCGGGCATTGCCCGCGCGGCTTTTTGATCCTCGGCCATAGCCAAGCAAGAATTGCTTCCCGGATGTTCTCCAAGGTTTCCTTTTCGTCTCTGCCTTGGGAAATGCAGCCGGGTAGCGCGGGACACTCCGCCACGATCCAATCGTCTTCCGCTTTTTGTAAAGAAACGTGAAAAATCATGACGAGGACCTCAAGCAGTCAATTGTAACAACAGAGTGGGCTGCCTTATCTGCGCGAAATAATCTGAAGGTGTTCCGCATCGATTAGCCGCCGGGCCTGCCCACGTGCGTGGCTCGACCATGGGCCCATGGGGTCGAGCCTGGTATACATCATCCAATGGGGCAGAGCCTTGCGCTGCTCGCCGATTCGTTCATAGGCAAGCGCCAGATTGTAGTGCGCATCGGCATATTTCGGCACCAGGCGGATGGCGGCCTTGTAGGCCTCGATCGCATCCATCAATCGCTGCAGTTCATCCAGAGAATTTCCAAGATCGAAAAAAGCGAGCGCGTAATTCGGATCGGCCTCGGTGGCCCGGCGGTATGCCTCTTCGGCCTGTAGATACTGCCGCTGATTGTAGTAAATCGTTCCCAGGTTGATGAGAGCCGCAGCGTGCGTGGGATGCAGTTCGATAGCACGGCTGTAAAGCTCGATCACCTGCCGTGCCGCACCCTGCTCATCTTCCATCCGAACCGCTTCAAAAAATAGTTCCGCTGCTTGCGATTCGCGATAGCGCCGGCTGGCCGCAGCGCCCACGACCGTGCAAAGGCTGGACGCATCCCGAGCGTCAAAGTCAAATACCAGCTGCCGCGAGAGAGGATCGACGATCGCCCCCTCGTGCCGAAAGACGACGCGCGAACCGGCGTAAACCATACCCGCTTCCAGCAGCGGATTCGCCATGCCGGAAACACGCTGCATGGCGGCGACAGATGCGTAGATGCGCGAACTACGAATCCGCTGCGAGGATAGAAGCCGAAGTTTACGGAGTTGAGAAAGCTGCTGAAATGTGTAGGATTCCAGGGAATCAACTAGCCCGGCTCGCTCCCAGCCTTGCAACTGGCGAGCGGACACTTGAAGAATTCGCAGGACGTCTTGACGGTTATATCGGGTCACGAATGGGGTGCTCGCTGGTACCGTCTCTCGCCACGATTATGCAGTGTTCTAGCGCCTGCTGCAAGAACAATTCGTGAATTTCCTAGGAAAACCGGGTACGAAACCCGGCGGGGAGCAGCAACAACGCCTGTAATCGCAATGGAACGCGATACATTCACATTCGAGATTGACTTAGTTGGTCGAAAACCAAGTCGCTCAATTGAATTACTAATTTGATGGAGCCGACGACCAGAGTTGAACTGGTGACCTACTGATTACGAATCAGTTGCTCTACCAACTGAGCTACGTCGGCTTATAACCGGAAACTTACATCGTGGCGAAGAATTGCGCCAGGCGGCGTTGGATTAATCCCAACATTGGGCCGCCGTGCGGACGAATACAGACAGGTTAGCATTCGGCGAAGAAGGACGGCAACCTCTAGCTGGATTCACAGATAGCTGGATTCACAGAGACAGCGGTGGCGCAATGGGCCAATGGACGGTGGGCCAGACTATACTTTCATTTGACCCATCGAATTCGAAGGGCCAATTCTGCTATTTGGTTCCGCGCGTTTGTGTCACCCGGTGAATAAATATGCCACATGAGAAAAAACAGTTTCGCTCTGCAGAATGGTTCGGCCGCACCGACAAAGACGGCTTCATCCATCGCAGCTGGATGCGGAATCAAGGTTTCCCCGGAGACGTCTTCGACGGGCGTCCGGTAATCGGAATCTGCAACACCTGGTCCGAGTTGACCCCCTGCAATGCACATCTTCGCGCGCTCGCAGAGCGTGTCAAGCGCGGTGTATGGGAGGCAGGTGGCCTACCGCTTGAGTTTCCCGTGATGTCCACCGGTGAATCCAATCTCCGCCCCACAGCGATGCTCTTCCGCAACCTGGTCAGCATGGACGTGGAGGAGAGCATTCGTGGCAATCCGGTCGACGGAGTCGTGCTGATGTGCGGATGTGACAAGACAACGCCGTCTCTGGTCATGGGAGCAGCGAGTTGCGACGTGCCGGCGATTGTCGTTTCCGGTGGCCCCATGCTGAACGGCAAATTTCGCGGGAAAGATATCGGCTCCGGCACAGATGTATGGCGGTTCAGCGAGGAGGTAAAGGCCGGGACAATGACGCAGGAGGAGTTCACGGAAGCGGAGTCCTGCATGTCTCGCTCTGCCGGCCATTGCATGACCATGGGAACGGCTTCAACCATGGGAGCGATGGCTGAAGCGCTGGGCCTCACGTTGCCTCATAACTCCGCAATTCCCGCAGTGGATTCGCGGCGCTCCGTTCTGGCACACATGTCTGGCCGGCGAATTGTGGAGATGGTTCGAGAGGATCTCACGCTTTCGAAAATCCTGAAGCGAGAGTCGTTTGAAAATGCAATTCGCGTCAACGGCGCCCTTGGAGGATCGACGAATGCGGTCATTCATCTACTTGCAATCGCAGGCCGGATCGGCGTATCGCTGACGCTCGACGATTGGGACCGAATTGGACGCAACACGCCAACAGTGGTAGATCTGATGCCCTCCGGCCGTTTCTTGATGGAGGATTTCTATTATGCCGGCGGACTCCCGGCCGTAATCAAAATGCTGGCTGAGCATCATCTCTTACATTCGGACGCGATGACCGTAACGGGAAAAACGATTATAGAGAACTGTAAAGATGCGACAAATTGGAATGAAGAGGTGATTCGACCACTTGCCAATCCACTCATTCAACATGGCGGCGTGGCCGTGCTGCGAGGGAATCTGGCTCCGGATGGAGCGGTGCTCAAGCCCTCCGCAGCCTCCCCTCACCTGATGCGTCACAGCGGACGAGCCATCGTATTTCGCACGGTCGAACAATATCACGAACGCATCATGGATCCTGCTCTCGATGTCGATGAGAATTCTATACTGGTCCTTCAAAACTGCGGCCCCAAAGGTTATCCGGGAATGGCTGAGGTGGGAAATATGGGTCTGCCGCCGAAGCTGCTTGCTCGGGGAATTACGGACATGGTGCGGATTTCCGACGCACGCATGAGCGGTACCGCGTACGGCACGGTCGTGCTGCACGTTTGTCCCGAGGCAGCCGCAGGCGGGCCGCTCGCGCTGGTTCAGGATGGCGATGTGATTGAACTCGATGTCGAGGCGCGACGCCTGCACCTCGACGTCTCCGATGAAGAACTGGCACGACGACGCGCAGCCTGGACGCCACTTCTTCCGTCCGTCAATGGAGGCTATCAACAGATGTATATCCAACACGTGACGCAGGCTTCTGAAGGCGCGGATCTGGACTTCCTGGTCGGATGCCGTGGGACCATAGTGACACGTGAATCCCACTAAAAACTATTCAAAATAATCATGACGAAGGCACTCGCTTCATGGAAAATCCAGGACACTTTGCCATTTATCCAAGTCTACGGAACCGCGTCATTGTAGTGACAGGCGGAGCAAGTGGCATTGGAGAGGCCATCGTAGAAGCATGTACGATGCAGCACGCACGTGTAACGTTCCTGGATGTTCAGAATGCGGCAGCGGAGTTGCTGATTCGCCGAATGGAGTCGGCCGGTTTCGCGCCGCCGGTCTATTATCATTGCGACCTGACTAACATCACTGCGTTGAAAGCGGCTTTTCAAGAGATACTTGGCAGGTTTCTCACGGTTGATGTCCTGGTAAATAATGCAGGCAACGATACTCGCCATACAACGGAAGAAGTAACCCCGGAATACTGGGACGAATCGATCGCTGGGAACTTGAAACATCAGTTCTTCGCATCCCAGGCAGTGATTCCAGCAATGCAGAAAGCGGGCGGAGGTTCGATCATCAATATGAGTTCGATTGCCTGGTGCATTCCCTCCGTCGGCATGCCGGTTTACGTGACGGCGAAGGCCGCGATTGTAGGGATGACTCGAACGCTTGCTCATGAACTCGGCAAACATAATATTCGCGTCAACTGTGTCATGCCGGGGGCTATCCTGACAGAACGGCAGAGGCAGCTTTGGTTCACCAAAATTTATCAGGCAGAGATTCTGGCCAGTCAGGCTTTGAAAAGGATGATCGTTCCGGAAGAAGTGGCTCGTCTTGTTCTCTTTCTAGCTGCAGAGGACAGCTCCGCAATCACTAATCAAAGCTATGTCATCGATGGTGGATGGATTTAGGAGAACCGCTCCAGCTCCAGAAAATAAATGGCCGCCCGAAAATGTTCTACGTGGAACTATCGCGCACGCGAGCGGCCAATGGATCGTCAATGCGCATGGGATGGGCCACTCTTTCGTCATTTGGTCTCCGATATCCATCAAACCCAGAATGGAGTGATCAAAGTCCGACGCGAGACGGTCAAATTTTTCGAGACCGATGCAATAATTTCTGGGCCAGCTTCTCAATCCGGCTGCTCCAGGAATTCGAATGATTGAGCTGGAGCGTTTCCTGCGATGTTATCGACTCAAGTTGGGCGCTATTCACCAGCTCTATATTCGAAATCGGCTGTTCCGGATGTTCGGCAATCTCTGCGACCAGAGCCAGGAATTGCAGCGCCAATTGCTCGATGCTCGCTGCGTCGAATAAATCCGTGCAGTATTCAAATGAACCCACGATGCCCTTTGGGTTCTCGCTTAGCTGCAAAGTTAAATCGAATCGAGCCGTGCCGGGATCTGTGTCGATTTGAATGAATCCGCCGTGCCCCGCTCCGGTATCGGAATCGAACCCGAACATGACTTGGAACAGCGGAGATCGCAGCGATCTCGGATCCGGCTTTAATGCACGAACCAGTTCCTGGAAAGGCAGATCGCTGTGCTCGTACGCCTCCAACGCTGTAGCCCGCACGCGCCTGAGAAATTCGCGGAAGCTCGGCTGCCCAGCCAACTGGCAACGAAACACCAGCATGTTCACAAACAGGCCGATGATTGGTTCTGTCTCGACTTGGTTGCGATGCGTGAATGGCGAGCCAATACAAAAATCCTCCTCTCCGGAATGTTTATATAGGAGGACGGCAAAGGCTGCCAGCAGCGTCATGAACATCGTGGCATTTTCTTGCCGGCCAACTTCTCTCAAAGCATCTCGCAGCGAGGACGAAATGACGACAGGCACCGTCGCTCCCCAGGCTGTTCGTTGCTCCGGATAGGGTCGACTCGAAGGCAATGTCAGAAAAGCGGGAGCTCCAGCGAGCTTCGACTTCCAATACTGGATCTGGCCTGCCATGGGTCCGCCAGTGAGATATTTGCCCGCCCAGATGGCATAGTCGGCATACTGCACCGGCAGTTCAGGCAATCGTGGGGTTTCGTTCCGCGCAGCGGCCTGATACAGCAAGCTTAGTTCCCTCTGAAGAATGATTAACGATCGGCCGTCCGCAATGATGTGGTGAATGTTGAAGAAGACCGCATGCTGCTGGTCAGTTAACCGAAATAAATGAAATCGCACCAGCGGCGGCTCGTTCAGGTCGAATGGTTGCCGAGCCTGCTCGCGAATCAGCTTGCGCAATGTCTGGTCGCGCTCGCTTTCGGTAATCATGGATACATCAGTAAAGCCCACCGTCGCGCGCGCGTCCGGAGAAACAGCCTGAAGCAGTTCGCCCTCTTCTTCATAGAAAAAAGTTCTCAGCGTTTCATGGCGTGCAAGCAGACCGTCGACGGCCTTTTGTAGTGCTTCGATCTCGACAGGACCTTCGATGAGAAACGCTTCCGGAATGTTGTAAGCAACATTGCCCGGAGTGAAATGATCGATCAGCCATAATCCCTGCTGGGCATGAGTCTGCGGAATTCTGCTGGTGCGTGGCATTGCCAGCAGCGGTAGCGGGCGCGGGAAACCGTCGACGCCGCGAAGCACTCCCAGCAGCTCGGGCTTTCGACGCACCAGTTCAGCGCGAAGCTGCAGGTCTATCGTCCCGGCAGGAGCACTGATTTGCAGACGCCCATCCTTGACGTAAACCTCGATGCCGCATTGCGTCAGGATGTCGAGAAACTCAGAATGACTTAATTCCTGCATACGTGTGGGGGACCCGTAAAGAAAGCAGTGTCAGACGATCTTGTCACGAATGGAATAGCGGGAGCAATTCCTTTTTATCTATGTCGCAAAGAGTCATTTTGAAAAACGGAACGAACCGAAAATCGCATATACATTTTACGGAGGTGGATCTAAGATTTCCAGTCTTTGAATCGACAATCCAGCGCATTGAAATGCGGTTCATATCTCGATTTCCTCGCGCTCAAGTGCGGACGCGGAAGACGTTGAGCTCAGTGCCCAGGAAGTCACGCGTACATGCTGAGCCAACTCGGCAGGAGTGGCAGCTTCAAAAATAGTACGCAGCGACAAATCGACTTTGAAGCGCTCTCGCATCCGAGCCAACACCTGTGTACCCAGCAAGGAATGGCCCCCCAATTTGAAAAAGTTGTCATGAATGCCGATCGGTTCGATTCCGAGTAATTCCTGCCAGATAGTCACGATAAACTGCTCAACCTCATCTTCCGCTGCTGCGAAATTATCGAGCGAGTCTGGCCTGCTGTGAACATTCATGGCTGCGCCCGGAGCAGACAGCTGAAGTCCCGATCGCAAATTTAAAATTGCTTCAGCAGTTTGCCGCTGCAGGACGGCGAAATCACGCGTTGAAATCAATACTTGGGGAATTGGACAATCGAGAAGGCGATCGAACGCCTCCGCTGCTTCCACCGACAGAATGCCATGCTTCAATCTGTCTTCGCGCAGATGGGCCAGTGCAGCCGGCAGCGGCGTATCGACAGCCATGCCAACCTCGCGCCATGTGTCCCAATTGGCAGAAAGCACGCGCGTACCCGACGGATCGTCAAAGGCAGCCGCGAACCCGTCGAGATAAGCGTTCGCCGCAGCATAGTCGGACAATCCAAAAGAAGGAATCGTGGCGCTGATCGAGGAACACAGCATCACGAAATCAAGTTCGCGCGCCGCCAGGCATTCGCGAATCCATTCCGTTCCATGAATTTTGGGCGCAAGAACAGCAAGCACCTCAGCGCGCGACTTTGTCTGCATCATGCCCGCCCCAGCCACACCGGCAGCATGAATAATTCCGTGAATTGGGCCCCCCTGCGCACGAATATGCGAAAGCACCTGCCGCATGGCGTTGAGATCTGTCACATCTGCCTTCAGCACGAGGACTTTTCCGCCCGCTTTCTCTATGGACTGGACGCCGAGAATTTTTCGCTTCAGCGCTTCCGGCGTGTCCGATGCTTCCAGCAGAGCCTTCCATTCCGAGGCCGCCGGGAAAGGCGTGCGGGATGTAAGGACAATGCGCGCGTTTGCGCTTCGGGCCAGGTGCTGCGCCAGGACGAGTCCGACGCCACCCAATCCGCCGGTGATCAAATATGTTCCGCCACTTTGCAATGAAATGCGTGCGTCGTTCTTTTCGAATCCGCTCCCCGGTTGAACCAACCTCTCCAGCCGGACCGGCTCGTACTGCTGAATCCATCTGGCCGACCCGCGATACGCGACACTCTCGTTCGACGCAACCGATGTCAGTTCCGTGACAAGCTGTTTCGTCACAATGTGTCGATCGGATTCGAGATCGATATCGACGGCTCTACAACTGATGTTTGGGCATTCCAGCGCAATCACGCCGCAGAATGCATTCAACGCGGAGCCTGCCGGGGAAGAAACGCGTTCCCCGAAAATGCTGTAGGCGCGATCGGAAATGAGGTTGAATTCCATCGCCTTGATCGAACTGCGCTGCTCAATCGCCTGGATCAGAAACAGTGCGCTGAAAATGCCGAGATCCAAAACCCTATCCAGGCTCGCTCCCTCGCTCGAATTCGGCATCCAGGCATGAATGATCTTGCCGGGCCAATGACCGTTCGACTGAAGGTCATCGATCAAGCGGGCATAATCTTCCGGATTCGCCGGATCGACCTCGTATAACTCGGGCGAGATTCGACGAAATGCTCCCGCGGCACGTATGCGGACAATGTTTCCTCGCGCGCTCAGCCCCTTGGTAAGAGCGTCGGCCAGTTCCCCATTCTGGACGAGGAGAAGCCATGTTTCAGCTTCATCGATTTTCGATTTCGGCAGAAGCTCGGCCACGCTCCGCTTCCATGATGGAACATAGAACCAATCGGCGATGTCCGTCCTTTTTTCCAGCGCCGCCTCGATGGTTGATTGGGAGACCGCTTTCGCTTTTTTCGGCTCAACCCAGTAACGCTGGCGTTCAAATGGATACGTCGGCAGCGACAATCGGACGCGGCGCTCGCCTCGATATAACCCATCCCAGTTCAGAGGCATATTCAAAAGCCAGAGACGGCCCACCGCTGTCAGCCAAGTGTCGCGATCATCTTGTGCAGCCAGATGATGACGCATGGAAGAGATCAAGGGTCTGGAGCTGCGTGGCTCGAGTTGATGGCGCAACAGCGATAACAGCGTATCGCCGGGCCCAACCTCCAGCAGAACATCATTGGAATCGTGAATTAAATTCCGAGCGCAATCGGCGAACCGCACCGTACTGCGAACATGCGATCCCCAATATTCGGGATTCGTAGCCTGGCGTTCCGTAACCCAGGTGCCGGTGACGTTCGACATATAGCGCATCGCCGGAGAATGCAATTTAATCTCTGCTACGCGTTGGGTATATTCCTCGACGATGGAGTCCATCATCGGCGAATGAAAGGCATGGGAAGTCCGCAGCCGCCTGCACTGTATTTTTTTATTCTGCAGCGTCGTTTCGAGCGCTGCGATGGCTGCTTCCGGGCCGGATGCGACCACTTGACCGGGAGAATTGACTGCCGCTACAGACATGTCGGGCGTCAGCAATGCTTCCAGGTCCTGCTCTGAAAGGCCAACTGCAAGCATGGCTCCCGGCAGCACGGATTGAATGATCCTCCCGCGTGCGGCAACAAGCGCCAGGGCATCTTCCAGCGAGAACACTCCCGCGATGCAAGCGGCAACGTATTCTCCAATACTGTGTCCAACCATAGCGGATGGACGAATACCGCAATCCATCCAAAGTTGCGCCATCGCGTATTCGATAACGAAAACCGCGGGCTGGGTGATGGCCGTCTGGCTCAAGAGATGTTCCGCCTCTTGTTCTTCTCCGGGCGACGGATAAAGAATGGTCCGCAGATCGAGAGTCAGATGCGGCTGCAAAATCTCACAACAACGATCGATCGTCTCGCGAAACTTTGGCGTGGTCCGGTAAAGACCGCGGCCCATGTTCACATATTGCGAGCCCTGCCCGGGAAAAAGAAACACCACTCCCGCAGCATCGGCAGGCGCGTTGCCGGTTCTGAGCTGCTGCTGGCCTGAGGACTGAGAATGAGGCAACCGCAGGCTTGCTTGTAGTTGGGCTATATCACCCGCGACCAGCACGCGGCGATATTGAAATGCGTGGCGGCCTTTCTGCAACGTGAAGGCGATATCCGCAAGATTGGCTGAAGGATTTTCATCGAGATAGCCCAGGAGCTGCGTGGACTGCTTCTCCAGCGCAGTCGCACTCTTTGCGGAGAGCACGATCAACTGCGAAGCTGCCAGAGGATCCGACTGTACCGGAGGAGCTTCCTCAAGCGACACGTGAGCATTCGTTCCTCCAATGCCGAATGAGCTGACGCCGGCACGGAACGGTTCGGGCTTATCGTATGCAACCAGCGAATCGTTCACATAGAAAGGGGTCTTCGCGAAATCCAGTAGCGGATTTGCGTGACTGAAATGGAGTGTGGGGGGAATCGCTCGATGTTTCAAGCACAAAGCGGTTTTGATCAGGCCCGTTATCCCCGCAGCCGTATCCAGATGTCCGATATTTGTTTTCACCGAACCCAAAGCGCATGATCGCGCTCGCTTCGCCGGAGATTCAAAAGCTTTGGCCAGCGCGGCAACTTCGATGGGATCACCCACTTCCGTGCCGGTTCCATGCGCTTCGACAAATCCAATGGACTCTGGCGCAAAGCCAGCCATCTGCATCGATTTTCGAATCACCGCGCTTTGACCATCGACGCTCGGAGCCGAGTAGCCAATTTTTGCGGAGCCGTCATTGTTGATAGCCGCACCTTGAATTACCGCATAGATATGGTCTCGGTCTGCTATCGCATCGTCGAGTCGTTTCAGCAGAGCGACGCCGGCTCCCGCTCCCGGCACAGTTCCCGAAGCTGCGGCATCGAAAGCACGGCAATGTCCGTCTCGTGACAAAATCATTCCGGGAACATAGATATATCCAGAAGCCTGTGGAAGTGAAATAGAGACGCCGCCAGCAAGCGCCATGTCGCACTCGTGCCGCAACAAGCTTTCAAACGCCATCTGCACCGCAACCAGCGAGGTCGAACACGCCGTCTGCACTCCAACTGCCGGGCCTCTCAGGTTGAGCTTGTAAGAAATTCGGCTGCATAGAAAATCTTTATCGTTCCCCAACATAAGCTGGTATGGACCAACCGATTCGATGACCTCTGGATTGGAAAATAAATTGATCAACGCATACGAGTTCATCCCAGCGCCGGCAAAAATTCCTATGGCTCCGCTATAAGAAGCAGGTGCATAGGCAGCGTCTTCGAGCGCCTCCCATGCGCATTCAAGAAACACTCTCTGCTGGGGATCAATGATTTCCGCTTCTCGTGCGCTGAAACCGAAAAACGAAGCGTCGAAGAACTCCGGTTCGTGAACGACGCTGCTGGCGCGGATGTAGTCCGGGTTGGCACTCAATTTGGGATCGACGCCGGCCAGAGACAATTCCTCGCCGGAAGCAAAGTGGATCGACTCTACGCCCTGGGACAGATTTCTCCAGAACTCTTTCACCGTAGGTGCGCCAGGAAACCGTCCGGCAATGCCGACGATTGCAATCCCAGTTTTGCGGCGTTCTCGTGAAGATTCGTTCATTAAGCTTTCACCTGAAAAACTTTTGTTCATCTTATTCAGCCACGCTGCATGCCTGATTTTGGCTGCACTGCTCGATGAATTTGGTTAGAGATCGAACAGTCGGGTACTGAAAGAAACTGATCAGCGGAATCTTTGGATCGATACCCTGGTTCAACTCCCCGTGTATTTTTACGATTTGCAATGAATGGGCGCCAAGGTCGAAGAAGTTATCATCCATCCCCACCTGTTCAATGTTGAGCACATTGCGGAACACAGTGGCCACCGACTGTTGTAACGTTGTGGCTGGTGCGGCGAAGGTCGCATTCCTATCGCCCGGGGTTCGCTCGGGTGCCGGCAACATCGCGCGATCCAGCTTTCCATTTGGCAACCGAGGAAATTCTTTTAAGAAGACAAATCCTCCGGGAATCATGTACTCCGGAAGAGTCGCGCGCAGTTGATCTCGCAGGACCGAAACCAGAGGCGGCTCGCTCTCTGCACAGACCAGATACCCTATCAATCGTTTGTCCCCATTGTCCTCGCGCAATAAAGTCACAGCGTCGAGAACGCCGGGGCAGTTGCGTAGCGCGTTTTCAATTTCACCAAGCTCAATCCGAAATCCACGGAACTTGACCTGATGATCCAGGCGGCCAAAAAAGTCGAGCGTGCCATCGGTCCGATAGCGGACAAGGTCCCCGGTACGGTAAAGGCGCGTGCTGGTGTGGCCGGAGTTCGAATCTAGAAATGGCGATGGCATAAATCGTTCGGCAGTAAGCTCGGGTCGGTTCAGGTATCCGCGGGCCAGTCCCTCGCCGCCTATCCAAAGTTCACCGGCCACTCCCTGCGGCGCTAGCTGTCCCAATGCATCGAGAACGTAGAACGACGTGTTTTGGATTGGCCGACCCACGGGGATAGCGGACGTTCCGGCTTCTTCAACGCGCAGCACCGCGGACCAGATAGTGGTCTCGGTGGGACCGTACATGTTCCAGAGACTCTCCGAACGGACAAGCAGAGAGCGCGCCAGATCAGTATCAAGAGCTTCCCCACCGCAGAGAATCTTCAGCCGCGGGTTTCCCTTCCACCCGGCAGCGATCAGCAGCTTCCATGTTGCCGGAGTGGCCTGCATCACAGTAGGCCGGTAACGCTCAATGTCCGCGAGCAGCGCCGCCGGATCGCCGGGCTGAAGCGCGATGCAAACAGTCGCGCCGGTATAGAGCGGCAACAACAACTCCAACGCCGCGATGTCGAACGAAGGCGTGGTCACCGCCAGCAGCACGTCATCGGGAGAGAAGCCAGGCTCCTTGCACATGCTCTCCAGAAAATTGATGAGAGATCGATGCGTGATCTGCACACCTTTGGGCCGTCCTGTCGAGCCGGAGGTAAAGATCACGTACGCCAGATTTTCCTGCTGGATCTTCTCCTGATAACCGCGTTCGAAAAAAGCCTGAGAACCCTGCACTGATGCAGAATTTGAAGCTTCCTTCGACAAATCGAGGTCGTCGAGGCAAATCACTTTTATGGCGCCGGATAGAAGGTCGTCGGGCAACAAAGGTAGCAAGTGTCTGGCCGTGAGAACGGCGAGCGGTTTCGCATCTTCGAAAATGTTCGAGATTCTGCCTTTTGGATACGCGGGATCGAGTGGGATATACGCAGCACCCGATTTCGCAATGCCGAGCATCCCGGCAACCAGGTCCGCCGATCGTTCAATGCACAAAGCGATCAGCTTCTCCGGCCCCGCACCTCGCGACTTCAAATGCGCCGCAATGCGGTTGGCACGCTCCTCCAATTCTCGATAACTGAGCGAACATTCTCCGGCAATCACTGCCACTCGATCCGGCGTTGCGCGTACATGCGTTTCGAATTGTTCATGGAAACAAACGGTGTCAGGAATCTGCGCTTCTGTCCGGTTCCACTCGACCAGCAACTTATTCCGCTCCGCTGCTGATAGCAACGGAATGGAGCCGATCTTCTGGTTCTCATCCGCAACCACACCACTGAGAATCACCAGATAGTGCTGCTGAATACGTTCAATCGTTGCCAGCTCATAAAGGTCCGAGTTGTAATCGAAGTAGATCCATAACTCGCCGTGCCGGGGAAATACTTCCACCGTAAGATCGAAGCGCGCCGTCTCTACCGGCAACTCCAGGGGTGTAGTTGTTAGTCCCGCGAGCTGTAGTTCCTCCAGCGGGAAATTCTGCAGGATAAACATGACCTGAAAAAGCGGGGAGTGGTCCAGTGACCGCTCGGGACGCAGTGCATGGACAAGGACGTCGAAGGGTACGTCCTGATGTTCATAGGAGCGGAGTGTCACTTCGCGAACTCGTCCAAGCAGCTCCGCAAAAGATGGATTGCCGCTCAGGTCTGTTCGCAGAACCAGGTTATTTACAAAAAAGCCAATCAACTGGTTCAGTTCGGCCCGGCTGCGATTGGCTGAAGGTGAACCGATCACGATATCGTCCTGCCCTGTGTAGCGCGCCAGAAGCACTTTAAATGCCGCCAGCAGGGTCATGAATAAAGTGACGCCGTGGCGCTGGCCCAGTTGTTCCAGTCCGCGGACTAGCGGCTCCGGCACGACAAGCTTCGATCTGGCGCCGCGAAACAATTCTGCCGGCGGACGCCGATGGTCCGCCGGAAAACCAAGCACGGGCGGCGCTCCTGCCAGTTGTTTCTTCCAATATGGGAGCTGGCGATCCAGTTCTCCCGATTCAAGCCATTTCCGCTGCCACGCAGCAAAATCGACGTATTGAATCGTGAGTGGAGCAAGCGAGGGCTCGCGGCCTGTCGCGTAGGCTTGATAGAGTTCGGCGAACTCATGCACCATCACGCCCAGAGACCAGCCGTCGGAAACCATGTGGTGCCAAGTAAACACCAGAACGTGATTGTCCTTTCCGGCTATCAGAAGGTCAGCACGGAAAAGCGGACCCTGCGCGATATCGAAAAGTTCCTTAATGCTGTGACCGGCATATTTCCAAAGCTCTGAATCGGGTCCGCCATCGGAGAGGTGGCGCACATCGATGACCTTCAGCGCCCAATCGCGGCCATCTCCAATGACCGTCTGCGGCGCTCCGTCGACCTGGATGAAACTGGTCCGCAGATCTTCGTGGCGATGGACGATCTCCACAAGCGATCGTTCGAGTGCCGGCAGATTCAAAGGTCCCAACATCCGTAGCGCCGCCCCGATGTTGTAAACAGGGCTGTCAGGTTCCAGCTGATTCAGGAACCACAGTCGCTGCTGGGCCAGCGACAGGGGAAGAGGTCCAGACCGGTCGATTCTGACGATAACTTGTTCACTGCCAGGCAAACCCGCGCGCGATGCCCGCAGGAATGCAATGATCTCCGGTTTGCGAACACCCAATTCTTCGCGGAGTTCTTTCGTCAGCACGCCTTGCGGAGCGCTGCACTTCAATGCGTCGCCCTCAAGCGAAAGCGCAACGTTCTTGGAGCGAAGGTGACTGAGCAACTCGACAATCGATCTCATATACAAATCTCGTCCTTCTGCGAGGATGCGAGACTGTCTTCCGCATGGCCGTGGGCGGCCCACAGCATTGTTTCCAGCATTCCGACCATTCCGGAAACCGTGGGATAGTCGAATACGATGGTCGGCGATAACTCCTGGCCAAGCCCGGTTTGCAGACGGTTTTTCAGATCGACCGCCATCAGCGAGTCCAGGCCAACGTCTGTCAGCAGCACATCGACAGGCGGAAGATCGCCGCTTCGAAAACCAAGCACTCGCGCCGCCTGCTCCAGAACGAATGCTTCAATAAATTTCCTTCTGGCCTGCGGCTCCATCTCAATCGCTGCCAAAAGGCTGGCGGGGGCCGGAACCGAGATTCCGCCGGCTCTCCTGCGCTTCGCGCGCAGGTTACCAACCTTCTCCAGCAACGGCCGTCTCCGATGGACCTCAAAAAGCGGCTTGAGAACGTTCCAATCTATTTCCGCGATCATCACCTGCGCACGCCGGGAAGTAATCAGGTCTCCAAATAAATTGAAAATCTTCTCCGATGGCATCGACAATATTCCGGTATCGCGAATGCTTGCTTGTTCCTCATATGAGGCGAGCCGCATCACGTCCCATGCTCCCCAATTTACCGATAGCATCGGCAATCCGATGGTATGGCGGTAGTGAGCGAAAGAATCCAGGAACTGGTTGGCGGCAGCATAATGGGCCATGCCCTTGGCTCCAAGCAATGAAGTCGTCGAGGAAAAGACCAGAAAGAAATCGAGTGCCAGCGTTTTCGTGAGTTCATGCAGTAACCATGTCCCCTGGACTTTTGCCCGCAGCATAGCTTCCATCTGCTCATCGGTAAGCTCGCGGAGTTCCGCCCCACTGACAACAGTGGCGGCATGAAACACTCCACGCAGTGGAGGAAGTTCTCCGTCGAATCGACGGAAAAGACTCTTCATGTCCGTTTCGGAGGCAACATCGCCCTCGACAACAGTCAGCTTCGCTCCCAATTTTTGAATTTCCTTGATTGTCTTCGAACGCTCTTCCGCAAGTGGGCCTGGACCGGTGCCGATCCCGCTTCTTCCAAGCAGAACCAGATGCCCCGCCCCCTGTTCTGCTGCCCATCGAGCTACGTTCAACCCAACGCCGCCGAGTCCTCCAACCAGCAGGTACGACCCGTCCTCGCGCAGGCCGGCGAGCTTCGAAGCGCGGGGCACTGAATCCTTCAGACTCGAATCCCGCAGGCGAGCGTTCTTGATGCGAGCGACCAGACGCTGCCCGTCCCGATATGCGATCTGGTCTTCCCTGTCGCCGGCCACTAACTCCGCGAGCAGATTCGCAGCCGCATATTCCGGCGTCGTCGCGGGATCGAGATCGACCAATGCCCGATACTGTTCCGGAAGTTCCAGCCCGAACACGCGACCCACACCCCAGGCCAGTGACTGGACGGCGCCTGCAATACTCGGCGCAAAGGTTTCCGTAGCCTGTGCCCCACGCGTCGCGATCCAGAGATACGCTGCGTTATTTTTGTCCGCCAGTACGCTCTGGATCAAATGAACCAGAGTCAGACCGCAAAGTTCCGCTGATTCTGAGAGCACATGAGTGGAACCGATCGACTCGGCGACGTTCATACCCCACAGATACACAATTTCCAACGCCGCATTATCTGAGCGGGGCTGCAGTTTACGAAATATAGCAGCAATCGCGTTTGCCGAACGGGGCTGTCGAATGATCTCGCACCGCTCACCCATGCCAGCCAGCGCTTTATGCAGAGCGTCCCCCACTCCTGTCTCGTCGGCAAAAACGATCCAGTCTCGACGCAGCTTTTCTGACACAACCGGGGAGGATGGATCATCCGCATTCGCCTGGGCAACGATCACAGTTTGCTGCGACAGCAATCCATTGTCTTTGACATAGGAAATCGTTCGGCTGGAACTCATCCCCGCTTCGCTCAGTACGCGCGCCCAGCTCTCTGCCGAAATCAGCGGATGCTCCGGACGAAGTTCGAAATCGACAAACCGAAACCAGCCATCCGTAAGCCCGAACGTAAGATCGAGCCAGCGGTCTGGCTTAACACCTTCGATCAGCACCGTAATACCGCCGGGCGCGAGCAATTTACGGACATGCGCCATCGTGCGGCGCAGATCGGCGGTCGCGTGCAGGACATTGGCGGCGATGACCACGTCATACTCACCCGGCATGAACCGCTGGTCGACAGGATCGTTCTCGATATCGAGAACACGATAGCTGATCGACGGAACCTGAGAAAACTTCTGGCGCGCCTTGGATAAAAACGCTGCCGACACATCTGTGAAGGTGTATTCAAAATTCGTTTTCTCAAGCTCCGAAAAAATCGATACGGTTGTCGCTCCGGTACCGCCGCCGATTTCAAGAATGCGCGCTGGACGTCCGGTCACCCGATCGGCTGCCGCCCGGACAACTTGGGAAGTCTTTCCGTTAAAGAAGCGGCAGACCGGCGAGTCCTGATAAATCTGCTCGGCCTCTTCAATCGACCCATCGGCAAAAACCAGCTGCATCGGGTCGTAGGCGCCCTGTAGCACAGCCGCGAGTTTTTTTCCGCACCTGCGGAGGATAGTGAGCTCTGTTCGACACTCCGGGTACTCGGCGGAAAGCCTCTGTAGTTCGCCGTCCGCATCGGGTCGCGGCCGGAAATCTACAAAGCGGAAACGATTTCCGTCGTGTTCCAGGAGATTGTCCTCCACCAAGATCGCGAGTAGCCGGGCGAGTACACGGCGGCGTGTGGGCACGAACTTCAGCCGCTCACTTAGCTCCTCCAGCGTAAACGCCGCCTCGGGCAGCGGGGAGAGACCAGCTTCGTGAAGCGCCTGCATGATGTAAGTCGCATACACCGGCATCGCCGCCGCCGTGAGTTCCTCTACACGCATCAGGTCTGGAGTCGCCGGAATAGCGGAGGTTCCACCGATCAATTCATCGAGCCCTACGGCGGATAACAGAGAAGCTTTGCGCGAAAGCGGCTTCGCCTCCCACACAAGATCGTAAATCCATTCGTCTGTCCCAGCTGAGTCATCAGCCTGCTGATTCGGTGCTGCATCGCCGGCCGGTTGCTTCAGCTCAGTTTCGCGCTCACTATGTCTATGTCCACTCTTGCCATCGTTTTCCGAGTCGAGCCAATATCGCTCTCTCTCAAATGGATATGTTGGCAGAGAAACTGTATTCGCCGCCGCGTCCCGATAGAAGCCGCTCAGGTCAGGTTCGCAGCCAAGAACATAAAGCGATGCCATTGTATTCAGGAATTGTTGGCAATCGCCTTCACCCTCCCCGAGTGACGCCAGCCATTTCTTCGATAAATTATCTCCGCCGCTCTTTGCAAATTCGCGAAGTGCCGCGCTGTCGCCCATGTAAATGTTCGCCGCGCAACCTTCCGCAATCAGCGCCGCAAGCGTTGAAGTAGAGGGCGCACTAGAATCCGAGCTGCGCTGCCAATACTCCGCGGAGTTCACCTGGGTTCCCTCGCTGACACTTGCGGTTTGATTCGGAATCAGAGGAATCACGGGCTGACGATAGGAGAGGCGCGCAACAAGTTCATTGAAGTTCGCAGAATTCTTGTGGTCTTCTGCAATCGCCAGATGCAAACCGTCCTCCAGGCTGAATACTCCGGCGATGCAGGCAGCCACGCATTCGCCCACACCGAACCCCAAAACCGCGGAGGGTTCAATTCCACAGGACCGCCATACTTCCGCCAGCGAATATTGCAACGCGAAATTTATGGCTTTCTTGTGAGCAGCTGGCAGCTCGTCGAGTCGAGTGTGTGTCCTGTCCCCAGAGCCGCTGTCCGCTTGCGAATACAAGATAGAACTCAGCGGCTTTTCCAGCTCATCACTTAAAACCTTCTCGCATCGAGCAAGTGACTCACGGAAAGCAGGCACAGTGTTGTAAAGCTCGCGCCCGAGGTCTTGTTTATAAAGCCGTTCGCCACCGAAGACAAATGCCATGCGCGGGGAGTGGGTTACAGCCCGTCCGGTCTGGATCAGGATGGATTGATTGTCTTTCTGAAAGCCGCTCAAAAGTTCCAACAGTTCTTTGTGCGTCGCGGCGGTCAGTCCGGCACGGTATTCAAAGTGCGATCGTCCCGTGTTCAGCGTGCGCGCAACATCGGCGAGCGAAATTGACGGATGGTCTTTCAAATATTGATGCAGCCGGACGGCCACTGTTTTTAACGCAGATTCTGTCTTTGCCGAAAGTGGAAAGAGGAATCGCCGATCTTCGACAGAGCGCGATTGCACGCGATCTAAATATTCTTCAACAATGACATGCGCATTTGTCCCGCTGAACCCGAATGAACTGACCCCGCCAACCCGCTTCTCGCCGCGGCGATTCCATTTTTGTAAAACGGTCGGGATTTTTATCGGCAGCCGGTCCCATTCGATGCGGCTGTTCGGGTTTTCGAGATGCAGGCTTGCCGGAATTTTCCCGTGCTGAATAGAAAGCACCAGCTTAATCAGCCCCGCGATTCCCGCCGCCGATTCCAAATGACCGACATTGGTCTTCACCGATCCGACAAATAGCGGTTCGGACTTGTCCGCTCTGCCTGCGAAAACTGCATTCAGCGCTCCGGCTTCGATTGGATCGCCGAGTGCCGTCCCAGTCCCGTGCGCTTCGATGTAGTCAACGTCATCCGGCCGGAGACCCGCGTCGGCCAGAGCCGTCGTAACCACTGCCTCCTGCGAGGGCCCATTGGGCGCGGTCAGTCCGCTGCTGCGTCCATCCTGATTGCATGCCGAGCCGCGAATCACTGCAAGAATGCGGTTCTGGTCGCGAATAGCATCCGGCAAGCGCTTCAATACGACCATCCCGCATCCCTCTCCACGCACAAAGCCGTTTGCGGATTCGGAAAATGCTTTACATCTGCCGTCGGGCGCCATCATCTTGCTCTGCGACAACGCAATCGTAATGTCCTGGTTCAGGATCAGGTTCACGCCACCCGCGATGGCCGTGTCGGATTCCCCGAGACGTAGACTTTGACATGCAAGATGAACGGCCACCAGAGATGCGGAACACGATGTGTCAACCGCTAAACTGGGGCCCTGCAAGCCGAGCACGTAGGAGATGCGGCCGGCGGCGACCGCATGCGAAAGTCCCGGCGCAAAGTAGGGCGTGATTGTTTCCCGCGGCGAACTCAAAGCGAGATGACTGTAATCCGCATTGCAGATGCCGACAAACACTCCTGCCTGAGTACCGGCCAGACTTGCGGGCGCGATGCCCGCATGTTCGAGCGCTTCCCAGGTCGTCTCCAACAGCAAGCGTTGTTGGGGATCCATCCCCGCGGCCTCGGCTGGTGCGATTCCGAAAAATTTAGGGTCGAATTGATCGGGATCTTCAATGAAGCCGCCCCAGCGTGTGGCCATCTTGCCTGGTGTATCGGGATTGCGATCATAGAATTCTTCGACATCCCATCGCGAACGAGGCACTTCGCTGATCGCGTCCACGCCATCGCTTAAAAGCTTCCAGAATCCCTCCGGATCATTCACTCCGCCGGGCAGGCGGCAACCTATTCCGACAATCGCAAGCGGTACTTTGCGTCTTCTTTCCGATGCCTGTAGCCGCTCATTCAGCTCGTCGGCCAGCAGCGCGAGGCGCTGTGGGGAGAGCTTGGAGATCCTGTCGAGAAATTCGCTCACTGTGCGCCTCCCATCGCTCTCGCGCTCAACATGCGATCTATTTCCTCATCGGAAAGCGCTTCAATATCATCGACCAGGTTCGCCGGCATCAGCTCCGCTTCCCTCTCCGCCGTTAGCAGATGTGAACTACCTGCGGCATTGGCAAGCACGTCCCGTGAAATGAATTTAGCAAGCGCGTTCAACGTCGGGTAATTGAATAACAGCGTAGCAGGCAGGCTGCGATTCAGGCATGCGCTCAATGAATTGCGAAGCTCGATAGAAAGCAGTGAATCGAGTCCCAGCTCCTGCAATGGCTGAGCGGGATCGAGTTCCTGCGCCTGACTTAACCCGAGAGTGACCTGAACTCGTTCTTCCAGCAACCGCATCAGCAGATCCTGCCTCCTTGCCGGAGCCGCCGCCTGCAACTGCGGCAGCCAGGATGCATTCTTCTGTGAGGGAGCCACAGGGGGGGGTGACCGGCGGGCCGTTCGCAAATCGTTCGACCGCATCTCGCTCATGCGTAGCCCGCTCAAAAAGGGCCGATTCGATTCCGTCCCGGCAGCCGCAAAGTATGCTTTCCAATCCATGGGTGCGACTACAACTTGCGGACGTGTATCTGTCATCAACATCTCCAGAGCACGCAAGCCGTCGCGGGTAGGAATGCCGCCGATTCCGATCTTCGATCCGCGTTCAACAACGCGATGTCGAACCGCCGCGCCGGTTTCGCTCCACGCTCCCCAATTAACGCTCAACGCAGGCAGCCCATGCGCGCGCCTGTATTGCGCCATGCTGTCGAGAAAAGCGTTGGCCGCCGCATAATTGGTTTGCCCCGGTGAGCCAAATACGGAAGCGACAGAAGAAAACAGAACGAAATGATCCAGTGGGCTGTTCGCGGTGAGCCGGTGCAGGTTGCAAGCCCCTACCAGCTTGGGAGAGAGAACTCGCTCGAACCGGTTCCAATCCTGGTGGAGCAGTGCTCCATCATCCAGTACGCCTGCGCAATGGAAGACACCGCGCAGCGAAATATTCTCCGCGTGAGCAAGCGCTGCCTGGACGTCGGCCTTTTTCGTTACATCTCCCCGGCACACGCTGACAATCGCGCCGGCTTCCCGCATTCTGCTGAAAACCTTTGTCGCCTCATCATCCGCAGACCTGCGGCCCATGACGATTACCTGCGCCGCGCCGCTTTCTGCAAGCCACTCCGCAACCGTCAATCCGACACCGGACAATCCCCCCGTCACGAGGTAAGCGCCGTCGGATCGAATACCAACTCGGCCCGCCATTTCTGCCGGACAGATGACGACCCTGCCAATGTGGCGAGCCTGAGCCATATATCGGAAGGCATCCCGAGCGTTCTCCAGGCTGAAAGTTTTCCTCGGCAATGGATTGAAATCACCCGTTTGGAATTTCTCAAAAACGGCTTTCAGAATTTCACCAACGAAGCGATCCCCCGCTTCAAGGGCTGGTGCAAGGTTGAACGGTTGATAGGTGATATCGGGCCGAAGACTGGCAACTGACTCCGCCGAGCGGATGTCCGCCACGCCAAGCTCTACAAAACGCCCGCATGAAGCCAGTATTTCCATTCCAGCGTCGATGAATGGCCCAGCAAGCGAATTCAGGACAATCTCAACGCCTTGTCCATTCGTAATCTCGCGGATCCCGCCGACGAAATCCAATGACCGGGAATCCATCACATGACGAACGCCAATGGATGCAAGATACGCCCGCTTCTCCGGGCTTCCGGCGGTTGCGAAAACGGTTGCGCCTGCATTCTGGGCAATCTGAATCGCCGCCAGGCCGACTCCGCCCGCGCCCGCGTGAATCAACACTCGCTCTCCCGGCTGGATGGCGGCAATCGACTTGAGTCCATACCAAGCGGTGAGAAATGCGACCGGAATCGTGACAGCGGCTTCGAAGCTGAGGTTCGCGGGCTTTGGCCACACCATAGTGGCGCGTGCGGTCATAAAACGGGCAAAGCACCCCTGCCCAAGCGCGATGACTTCGTCTCCTGGCCGGATGGATTCCACTCCCGCGCCAACACGAACGACCGTTCCCGCGCACTCTCCGCCAAGCGGCCCGCTTTTGCCTTTGTACATGCCAAGCACATTCAGCACGTCGCGAAAGTTGAGTCCGGCGGCAGCCACGCGAATCTCGACCTCTCCCGGCTCGAGATCCGGACGACTAGCCGGAACACTTTCAATGCCCTCCAGCGTGCCCGCCTGCACCAGTTCAAGACGCAGATTCGTTTCTTCAGCAACAGATACGTGTTTGGCTTCGGACGCATCCGGCGCGACAGTTCGGAGTCTCGGCACATAAGTTTCTCTGCCGCGTAACACCAATTCGTCCTCAACACCCGCGGCCCGGATACACTGCAGCAGTTCGTCCGCATTTGCTTCTCTGGCAGGATCGAGATCGATGCGGACAACGCGCATTTCAGGATGCTCCGCGGCAACGGAGCGTCCAAATCCCCATAACGTAGAATGCGAGACATTTGAAGATGCCGGGCCTTGAGCGCCCCTGGTGACAATCCAGAGCCTCGGCGTCGAGTCGAGATTCATCTGGAGCAGCGCCTGCGTGATCGCCGAACATTCGCCCAGTACGTCGGCCTCGATTTCCATCAATCGATCGGATGACAAACGAAACACATCTTCCAACGTAAACGGCGCGATATAAATAAAATCGCTGATTGGAGAGAACTCCTGCTCTCGAATCGTTTGGAGCAGCCTGTCGTAATGTCGCTCCTCTTTCGCGGCGCGGACCTCCTCCGGCGGGATCGTTGCACACGGAATGCCGCTCTTCAGGAGTGCTGCGGACAAATTGGAAACAATTTCTCCAACGCCCGATAGAACGCAGGTTCCCGGTATATCGAGTCCATGTTTCAGATCCGCTTCGATCGGCATCCACTCGACTTCATAAAAAGATTTCGAGATCGAATCCACCTCGGGCTGACCGCGATACTCCTGCTTCAAGGGCCGCATCATCAGGCCGGTTGCGTACAACACCACATCGCCAAAGCGATCGAATCCACGCACATCTGCAAGGAGCCTGGCAGCCAGCGGCTCTCCACTGCCGATGCTATCTCTGCCGTGGATTTGCGCATGAGCGGCAACCAGATTTCGCGGGTCACCGACAAGGTGAAGCGATTCCAGCGCAGCCGGAAGATGGACCTCATCCGTATTGGAAAGCAGTGCGACCACGGACTGCAAACAACCATCCAGCACGACGGGATGAATTTGATACCGATCCCCATCGGCCTTCACATCGGAAGGAATCTCCAATTCGACCAAAGCTTCGTTATCACCGCGAAAGACGCGAGTGACGGGCCGAAAATTGGGTCCGAAATGCACATTATTTGCCTCAAACGCGCGATAGAAAGCAGAGGCGTCCAGTTCATCCGTGCAGCGCTTTCGGATCCCATCGAGGTCCACGTGCTGACTGGCCTCGATGTCCCTACTAGATTCCGCACCGATTTCGCCGGTTGCGTGCAGAATCCACGCTTTCTCCTCCGATGTTTCTGGACGACTGTAGATTGCAAAGGTCCGGCCGTTTTCGTTGACCTGAAGGACGCACTGGAGAATTTGCGGCTCATCGAAAATGCATGGCTGTAGAAACACAACTGCTCGCACCGAAGCAGGCTCGCCGTTCGCTTCGCGGAAGGCGCTCAGGGCCATCTCCAGATACGCCGCCCCTGCAACGACACGGCGTCCCGCCACAACATGGTCGGACAGATACGCCGGTTGATCCGGGCCGATTCGCGATTGGAACTGAATCTCCGCAAGAGGAGAGTCCAAACGCAAGCCCAGCAGCGGATGTCCTTGAGAAGAGCGTACCGGCAGCTGGGTAGCCTCCGCCGTCTTTTGCGGAAACCAATACCGCTGGCGCTCAAACGGATACGTCGGCAGCGCGATGGGACGGCCCGACTTTCCATGGAGCGCTCGCCAGTCAATCTCAGCGCCTAGTTCATAGAGAGATTGCACCGCGTTGAGAATATCCAGCCACGCATTCCGACCTCTGCGGGCCGAAGGCAGCCATGATAAATTCGCGCCGGTATTCGCAGATTTGCCGAGCGTGAGCAAGTGGGGTTGAGGTCCGATTTCGAGAAAGGTTTTGCAGCCGGTCGCAAGCGCGGCCTGCAATCCGGCGTGAAACAGCACCGTCTCCCGCATGTGTTCCCGCCAGTAGCGGGGAGTCGCGATCCGGTCAGCCCGCGCCGTCTCTCCCGTCAGGTTCGAAAGTATCCGAATCCGCGGCGCATGATATTTCACCTGCCCCGCGCACGCTTCAAACTCCTCCAGAATCGGCTCCAGCAGCGGCGAATGAAAGGCATGCGTCACCGCCAGGGCCCGCGTCCGCACCCCTGCCGCTTCCAGCTTCTTCGCAATCCGCGCCACCGTCTCCGCTGCCCCGGATAGCACCACGCTCTCCGGCCCGTTGATCACCGCTACCGCGACTTCCTTCTCCAGGCCCGCAATCTCCGCCCCCACCCGCTCTGCTGAAGCACTGATCGACTGCATCGCTCCCGGCCTTGTCAGCGTGTCCATCAGCCGCGCCCGCGCGCATACCAGCCGCAGCCCATCTTCCACGCTGAACACCCCGGCAACCACCGCCGCCACGTACTCGCCCAGGCTGTGGCCCAGCAGCACGCTCGGCTCAACTCCCCAGGAACGCCACAGCTCCGCCAGCGCATACTCGAAGGCAAACAACGCCGGCTGCGCGTACCGCGCCTGCTCCATCCGGCTTCCTTCTCCTTCCCCCGGATACAGCACCTCCGTCAGCGACTCCCCTGTCTCCTGTTTCCACGCCGCCGCGCAACGCTCGATTCCCTCCCGGAACACCGGCGAGCTGGCATACAACTCCCGCCCCATCCCTCCATACTGGCTCCCCTGCCCCGTGAACAGAAATCCTACCCGTCCCTCTTCACCTGAGCTGGAGCGAACCGGAGCCTCAAACGTAGCGAGCTGCTGTTTCATGGTTTCGACGTCAGGTGCGACAAAGCAGGCGCGGTGCAAGAAGTGGGACCTGCCGGTATTCGCGGTAAAACAAAAATCGCGGAGGTCAGTATCGGGAATGCGGGTGTCCGAAATACACGCCGTCGCATGCTGCTCCAAATATCCACGGTATTGCCTGACGACATCTTGCAGAGCTGTCTTAGTTTTCGCGGAGGCCGTAAGGATCTGCACCGGCCAACCCGTTTCTCTCCGCGCAATATCCGGAGAAGGAGCCTCCTCAATCACGACATGGGCGTTCGTCCCGCTGTAGCCAAAGGAGCTTACGGCGGCGATGCGCGTGTCCTGACCCGTTCCGGAACCAGCTGCCCAATCGATCAGCTTTTGTGGCACGGTCAGCCGCAGCTCGTCCCAACGAACGTGAGGGGTCAGCTGCTTCAGGTGGAGGTGAGGTGGAATCTGGTGATGTTCGCAAGCGAGAACTGTCTTGATCAACCCCGCTATACCGGCAGATGTTTCCAAATGTCCGATATTGGTTTTCAACGATCCCACAGCCAGAGGCTTGCCCGGCGGACGCCCTGCTCCGTAGACTGCGCCCAGGGCTTGCAGCTCGATCGGGTCTCCCAAAGGTGTTCCGGTTCCGTGAGCTTCTATATAGGAGACCTGACCGGGCAGCACGCCGGCATTCGCGAGAGCTTGTCTCATGAGGCTGACCTGCGAAGGCCCATTCGGCGCGGTCAGGCTGCTACTCGCGCCATCCTGGTTCACGGCAGTCCCGCGAATCACAGCCAGGATGCGATCTCCATCCGCCTGGGCATTCGATAAAGTCTTCAGTGCCACGAAACCGCAGCCCTCGCCGCGCACAAATCCATCCGCGCTTTCATCGAAAGTTTTGCAGCAGCCGCCCGGCGAGAGCATTCGAAGGCGCGACAGCAGAGCCGTCGTTTCCGGAGCCAGCATCAAATTCACGCCGCCGGCAAGAGCAAGGACGCAGTCTCCCGTCCGTAAACTCTGGCATGCAAGATGTACAGCCACCAGCGACGAAGAACAAGCCGTATCGAGCGAAATGCTCGGCCCTTCCAGGCCCTGTAGATAGGAAATACGCCCAGAGGCGATGCTATGCGACACCCCCAGCGCGTAGTGACCATCCATCCGTTCCGGGTCGCCGAGCTGTAAACCGAGCTGGCTATAGTCTCTGCTCGCAATTCCCAGAAAGACGCCGGTTTTGCTTCCGCGCAGACCTGCCGGAGCATACCCCGCGTTTTCCAGCGCCTCCCATGCAACTTCCAGTGCAAGCCGCTGTTGCGGGTCCATACTGGCGGCTTCCCGCGGAGCAATCTCAAAGAACCTGGCGTCGAACTCATCCACCTGGTCGAGGAACCCGCCTTGGCGAGTCACCATCTTCCCCGGCCTGTCCGGATCGGGATCGTAATAATCGTCTGCATTCCACCGAGCCGATGGAACCGTGGAAACTGCATCCCGGCCTTCCCGCAATAATTCCCAGAATGTCTCGCCATCGACGACGCCACCGGGCAAACGACATCCCATACCAATCACTGCGATTGGCTCGCGGCTGCTCCGTTCCGCTGCATCCAGCTTGGCCTGCATTTCCTGAATCGCAAGAAATGCCTGCTTCAGCAGTGAGGATTCTTCCGTTATTTTTCGTTCTTCGTCCATCGGGGGAGGTACCTCATCGCGCTAATCGGCTCCGCAGCAAAGCTGCAACATCTTCTTCCGACAGATCGGCTACCTGCTGCGCCGACAATAATTGTTTCTGTGATACCGGCGTTGCCGAAGAGATAATTTCATCGACGATCGCATCCTGATCCACGAAACGATTCAGTAGATATCCGGCGATCGCGTCCGGGGTCGGGTAGTCGAACATCAGCGTGGCGGGAAGATTATCCAACCCGAGCCTGGAGCCCAGCCGGTTCCGCAGTTCGACCGCCATCAGGGAGTCCATACCGAGATCCATCAGCCGGTCTCGTTTTTTTGGCTTCGCATCCACGGTCAAACGCAGGACACGCGCAATCTCCTCGCAAACTGCATCGAGCAGAATTCCATGGCGCTCGGCAGGCGGCGTTTCCCTCAACAGTGCATCGATTGCAGGGGCAGCGATGTTCGCGGCTGAGAAGTCCGCATCTGCCCCGCGAACCCATGCACTCTCTGAAACTGAATTTGTAAACGTCGAGGGCTGCATCGGCGTGACCGCTTCGGCGGGTCTTCTTCCCATAATTACGTGGAGTCCAATATCTTCCGCCAACGATCCCGCTTCCGGCGCGGAAATGACCTCTTCGAATCCAGCCTGGTGGAGTGCGGAAGCCCATTCGCTCACTCCAAGCAGGACGCTGGACGCTCGTAAATGATCTTCGTGTTTCTGCCAGCCTCGGGTGAGTCCAATCGTGATGTCATGCCAGGCCAGGTCTTTGGTAGTTTCCAGCAACACCACAGTGCCGCCTGCGGCTAGCAGGCTCGCAATTCCCGAAAGCGTAGACAGCAAATCGCGGGTGGCATGAACGACGTTCGCGGCGATTACTAGATCGTAGGAACCGGCATGGCGGGACAGATGCGCTTCATTCTCGATATCCAGCAGTCCATATCGGACAAAAGGATAGGCCGCGAACCTCGCATCAGCTCGTTGCAGGAAGACCTCGGAAACATCGGTGAAGTGATAGCGAACTCGCTCCGCCGGTAACTGCGGAAGAATGGCAGCCGTGGTTGCGCCGGTGCCAGCGCCCAGCTCGAGGACCCTGAGACGGCGATTGGCCGGAGCCGCGATGCACGCCGCTTTTACCGCGGATGCCACAATTAAATTGACATACGGTGATCCGCCGGAATACTCGTACAGATTCCGCGCCAGATCCGGCGATTCGTTGGGAAATAAAGTTTCCAGCGGACTGGTAGTTCCGGCAAGCACGCCTCTGAGATGTTTCGAGCAGTTGCGGAGATATTCCAGTAGAAATGGGTCGTCGCGCAAGGCTGTTTCGGCTTCACGCCAGGCACTACCGGTGTCCGGTGCGGGCAGCGCCTCGCGATTCTGGAATCCGGACCCGTCGCGTTCGAGATAGCCCGCTTCACACAACAGGTTCAGCCAATGACCCATCAATTTACTGTGCGCCGATAAAATTCCGCAGCTAACAGTCAGCGATTTCGCATCGTGGCTGGTTCCGCGCTTCGCGAAGGCGCCGAACTCTCGCAGGACCTCAAGTATTTCCGCGATCGTCAATCGTTGAAGACATTCCCATTTGGCGGCGAAGGATTCGATCTTCAAGCCGATGGGCGCCAGCTTCGATTGCGACAGCGCAGCGGCTGTGGAATGCATCCAGATCCGCTGTGCGGAATCGGCGTCGCCGCCCGCAAGCCAAAACCGCTGGCGCTCAAACGGATACGTCGGCAGCGCGATCCGGAACCGGCGATAGCCTTTGTCGAAGCCATTCCAGTCGATCCTGTGGCCCTGGACATAAAGCCTGGCGGCTGTTTCCAGCATCTGGTCCCAGTCCGGACGTTGGCGCCGCAGCGAAATGCCAATGCGATTTTCGAGAGACTCATCGGCGCGAACCGCCAACGTTTTCAGATGGGGTTGAGGTCCGATTTCGAGAAAGGTTTCGCAGCCGGTCGCAAGCGCGGCCTGCAATCCGGCGTGAAACAGCACCGTCCCCCGCATGTGTTCCCGCCAGTAGCGGGGAGTCGCGATCCGGTCAGCCCGCGCCGTCTCTCCCGTCAGGTTCGAAAGTATCCGTATCCGCGGCGCATGATATTTCACCTGCCCCGCGCACGCTTCAAACTCCTCCAGAATCGGCTCCAGCAGCGGCGAATGAAAGGCATGCGTCACCGCCAGGGCCCGCGTCCGCACCCCTGCCGCTTCCAGCTTCTTCGCAATCCGCGCCACCGTCTCCGCTGCCCCGGATAGCACCACGCTCTCCGGCCCGTTGATCACCGCTACCGCGACTTCCTTCTCCAGGCCCGCAATCTCCGCCCCCACCCGCTCTGCGCTCGCACTGATCGACTGCATCGCTCCCGGCCTTGTCAGCGTGTCCATCAGCCGCGCCCGCGCGCATACCAGCCGCAGCCCATCTTCCACGCTGAACACTCCGGCAATCACCGCCGCCACGTACTCGCCCAGGCTGTGGCCCAGCAGCACGCTCGGCTCAACTCCCCAGGAACGCCACAGCTCCGCCAGCGCATACTCGAAGGCAAACAACGCCGGCTGCGCGTACCCCGCCTGCTCCATCCGGCTTCCTTCTCCTTCCGCCGGATACAGCACCTCCGTCAGCGACTCCCCTGTCTCCTGTTTCCACGCCGCCGCGCAACGCTCGATTCCCTCCCGGAACACCGGCGAGCTGGCATACAACTCCCGCCCCATCCCTCCATACTGGCTCCCCTGCCCCGTGAACAGAAATCCTACCCGTCCCTCTTCACCGTCTTCAACGGTTCCGGCAAATATGCGCGAGGAGGAAGTTGCCTCTCCCGCGCGTTCCAGTTCAGTCGCCATCTGCTCGGCAGTTTCTCCCACCACGGCCACGCGATGCGCGAAATGAGCGCGCCCGGAATTGGCGGTGAAACATAAGTCCGCTAAACCATCTGCCGGACAGCTACGAAGCGCATCGACATACTTCGCGCATAGTGACTCCAGCGCCGTCGCAGTTCGAGCCGAGAGGGCAAGAACATGCGTCCGACGCTCAGGAGAATTCTGCCGAGCTTCGCGCTTTGGAGCTTCCTCCAGGACGACATGTGCATTGGTCCCGCTGAAGCCGAAGGAACTAACCCCGGCATATCGATGCCCGTTCAAAGTTTTCCATTCGGAAGCCTGGGTCGGAACCACGACGGACAGGCGGTCCCAATCGATATGAGAACTTCTGCGGTTCAGGTGAAGGCTCGGCGGAATTTCATGGTGCCGCAGCGCCAGGACTGTCTTCATAAGACCCGCAATTCCGCTGGCGGCCTCCGCATGCCCGATATTTGTTTTTACCGATCCAATCGCAAGCGGATTTTCAGTCGACCGTCCGCTCCCCATGACCGACGCCAGAGTTTCCACTTCAATCGGATCGCCAAGTGCGGTGCCGGTGCCATGTGTTTCTACATATCCAACGTCGCCGGCATTCACTCCCGCCACTTCAAGCGCTTTCCGCATGACGGCAGCCTGCGCCGGGCCGCTGGGTGCGGTCAATCCCCCGCTGCGTCCGTCATGGTTGACGGCAGACCCTCGGACCACAGCCAGAATGCGGTCGCCATCGGAGATTGAATCGGACAATTTTTTTAGAACGATGATGCAGCACCCCTCGCTGCGCACATATCCGTCCGCCGCTTCATCGAAAGTTTTGCAGCGGCCATCGCGCGCCATCATGTGTGCCTTCGAGAGTGCAACGTTCGACTCCGGCGAAAGAATCAGGTTCACCCCGCCCGCCAGAGCAAGGCTGCACTCCCCAGCCCGCAGACTGGCGCAGGCAAGATGCACCGCCGCCAGCGACGAGGAACACGAAGTATCGATGGCAAGCGACGGCCCATGAAGCCCCAGCACATACGACAGGCGTCCGGCCACCATCGCTGGAGAATTGCCAGAGCCGGTGTATGCGTCGATGCGTTCAAGATCGGCTAACGCTGACCTGCCGTAGTCGTTGTTGGCGATGCCGAGAAAAATTCCAGTGGAACTGCCTTGAAGCGTTACAGGCGAGTGACCCGCATTCTCCAGGGCCTCCCAGCCGACCTCCAGCGCGAGACGATGCTGAGGGTCCATCGCCATCGCTTCGCGCGGAGAAATCCCAAAAAACGCTGCGTCGAAAAGATCGACGCCATCCAGGAATCCGCCATGCTGCGTATACATTGATCCAGGAGCATCCGGGTCCGCGTTGAAAAACGCGCGCCAATCCCAGCGCTGGCGAGGAATCTCCGTGATCGCATCCTCCCCCTGCGCCAGCAGGTCCCAGAACGATGCATCATCAACCACGCCGCCAGGAAAACGCAGCCCAGCGCCGATGATCGCAATGGGTTCGCGTCCTGTAGATTGACGCTGCTCGGATTCCAGCTCCTCCACCCGCGCCCGGAGGGTACGAATTTCAAGCAGCGCCCGCTTGACGGGTGACAACTCCGCCGTAGTGTTCGACAGATCAGGCATTCGCTTTCTCTCTCTCCGCCTGATCGAGTTCCTCGATCAGCAGCCGCTCCGCCTCTTCATCGCTGAGGGAATTCAACGCCGCTACCGAGCGATCGGCACCGCCTTCGCCATCTGCCGTAAAGTTCGCAAGGAGCCCTGACAAGTGCTGCGTCAATTGGTCCACAGAAGGATAATCGAACAGCAGCCCAGCTGTCAGTGTCAGGTCTAGAGATTGGGCGAGTTCGTTCCTCATTTCGAGAGCCATCAGCGAGTCCAACCCTATGTCCTGCAATGGAACGTTGTCCTGAATCGCCGCGGAATCCTCAAGGCCCAGCACTCTACGCGCGCACACCTTTACGTGCGCGGACAAAATCATTTTCTGATCTGCCGTTGGAGCTGAACGAATGCTTTCGAGGACGTTAGCTTCCACATTTTCTTTCGGACGATTCCCACGTTCGCCTCGCCGCTGTAATTCCCCTTTCTCTTTTAATTCAATGAACAGCGCATCTCTCCCGGCAGGCTGTCCAGCGAGATACTGTTGCCAATCCATGTCCAGGATCGCAACCTGAGTACGGCCCGATTCAATGGCCGCATGGAGAGCCGCCAGCGCATCCGCTGCTTCCATGGGCTTGACCCCTTGACGTGCCCATCGCCCCGCCTGTTCGGGCGACAGGCGCGCGGCCATTCCAGCGGATGCCCACGCGCCCCAGTTCACGCTGACAGTCTTAAGTCCGCGACTCGCGCGATGTTGGGCCAGCGCATCCAAAAATGCGTTTCCCGCAGCGTAGCTTCCCTGCCCTGGGGAGCCAAGTATCGATGCAGCTGAGGAAAAGAAGACCATCAATCGGATGGGATCGTTCCGGGTCAGCCGGTGCAGGTTCCATGCGCCCTCAATTTTTGGCGCGGTGGTTTCACGATAAGAGCGCCACGATTCCTTCTCCAACACTGAATCCTGAACGACCCCCGCCGCATGAAACACTGCGCACAGCGGTGGCCTGGTTGAGCGGATTTTTTTCAGAAGCATTTCCAATTGATCGGGGGCGGCGACGTCTGCGCGTTCACTAACTACATCCAACCCTTGGGCTCGCAGCTCCGCGATGGTCGGATGCGCTTCACTCTCCTGTGCGTTCCGGCCCGCAAGCACGATGCTGCGTGCGCCCTGCGCAGCCACCCAACGAGCGACTTCCAATCCCAGCGCTCCTAAACCGCCTGTGATTAACACCGTGCCGCCGGAGACCAGATTACCGACGCTGCATCCCTCCTCGACGTTCAGTGCCAACACTATCTTTCCGATGTGTCGCGCTTGCGCCATGGTGCGGAAGGCCTGTGTCGCGTCTGCAAAGGAGTACAGCGCCGTGGGCAACGGTTCCAGTTCGCCGGTCGAAAACCTCTCCATCAATTCGCGCAGCATTTCCGCAATTACGCTGGGATTCTCCATCGCCACATCGCCCAGATCGAACGGGAAATAACGGATGTTCTTCCCCAGGGCCGTCACGTCGTCCGGGTTCCAGATGCCGCGCTTCCCCACCTCCAGGAAACAGCCTTCTTTGGCGGTGACATCGAAGCTTGCACGAATAAAATCTCCGGAAAGCGAATTCAAAACAACGTCGACGCCCACTCCGCCGGTGACTTTCAACACCTCATCGCGAAACGCGAGCGAGCGCGAATCGAATACATGTTCGACTCCAAGCTGCTTCAAAAACTCCCGTTTTTCCGGACTTCCGGCCGTTGCGAATATCGTGGCTCCGATCCGCATCGCCAGCTGCACCGCAGCTAACCCTAAGCCGCCCGCGGCAGCGTGAATCAGGATACTTTTTCCTGCCGACAATTTGGCCAGCCGGTCTAGACCATACTGAGCGGTCAAAAACGCGACCGGAATTCCAGCAGCTTCTGCGAATGTCATGGCCGCAGGTTTGCGGCTTAGAAAATCGGCAGGCACCGTGACAAAACTTTGAAAGCTGGCGGGTGCAAAGGCGAGGACATTGTCGCCAACCCTCCATCCGCGAACGCCGGAACCGACACGGACAATCGTTCCGGAGCACTCCGCGCCCGGCGTGGAAGTCCGTGCCGGGAACATGCCGAGAGCCGTCAGCACATCGCGGAAATTCAGCCCCGCAGCGTGGACGCGGATCTCGACCTGATGCGGCTCTAGATTTTCGCGCACAGGCCGTTCAATTCGCAAATCCTCCAGAAGGCCCGAGACGCCGATCTGAAGCCGCTGCGCTGCGTCCGCGCTTTGGACGGGACGAATCAAGCGCGCAACATACCGCCTTCCGCCGCGGAAAGCTACGACGGGCTCGCCTGCATCGTTCGATACAGCCCTGCCGGCGGAGATCTCTTCCGCCAACATCGCTTCCACTTCGTTCGAATCACTATTGGACAGTGCATCGCCAGGTCCCACATCGATTAACACTGGAGACGTCTCCGGATATTCGAGCGACAACGTTCGCGCCAGCCCCCACAGCGGAGCTTGCTCGACCGAGACATCTTCCGACGGCAATACCGCGATGGCGGAAGAGGACACGACCCAAAGCCTCGGTACAATTCCTTTCGAAGCTGCTAAGGACTTTACAAACTCCAAAACGAAATCGACTGCGTTCTTTTCGGGATGCTGCCATTCACTCTCTGGCTCGGATCGTTCCATCCCACGTGCGTCATAGAGAACGCCTGTCCAGGATGCATCGGCGACAATCGAGCGGCGGAACGTTTGATCGCGAACAATCTCGCACTCGGCGCCGTGCTGCCTCAGCAAATCCGCCAGAGCGCTGCAGTTTCCTTCCCGGTATTCAATCAGCAGCCAGCGCTCGCCGGTACGCATCTCGGAAGGCGTTGAAGCAGCCAGCGGACTGGCGCGCCAGGCCAGTTCGTATGTAAGAGGCGACTCGGCTGGATGTAGCTGGCCGGCGAGCGACTCCACCAGCCGCGTGCTGGTGCGCTTCGCGGTGAATCCTGTCAAACGAGCCACAACACGGCCAGCCACATCTACAATTACAAAATCCGCGGAAAACGTTTCCGCGCTCAAAGCGGCCATCTTCGTATGAACCCAGACGTCGGCAACGCCCGGCTGTAGTAGATCGAAGGAATCCACGCTGATCGGCAGGAAGAGATCGTCGTTCGCTATGCCACGGGCAGCGATAACGGTCTGCAAGCAGCCGTCGAGGAGCGTCGGATGCAGTCCATAGCGGTTCGCATCGCGGCTCAGCTCCTCCGCCAAGCACACGTGGGCCAGCGATTCGCCGCGCCCGGACCACGCGGACTGAATTGTCCGAAACGCCGCTCCATAGCGAAGGCCTGTCCTCTCCAGATTTTGATAAATATCCTCCGGCGAGATCGCCTGATTGCAGCGCAAGCGGAAACCAGCCAGATCAATGCTGCCGGTTTCATCTCCGCCTGGCTCAAAAGAACCTTTCGCATTCGTCGTCCAGGTCCTTTCGCTTTCACTCGCAATCTCGACAGAACCATTGCCGACGAGCACCTGAAGCCTGCATCCGTCGGAAGAAATAAAGCGCGGTTCACGCATCGTGAAATTGCGAATCGCGCTATGTCCGTTCCCGCCAGCGTTCCGAATGCCCGCCATTGCCATCTCCAGAAACGCCGCGAAGGGCACAATCGCCCGCTCGCCCAGCCGATGTTCCGCCAGGTACGGAGTCGTTGCGGTGTTTGTGTCCGACGCAAACAATGTGCCCTTCACAAACGGAGACTCCACCCGCTTTCCGAGCAGTGGATGAACAGAATGATTTGCGGAAACGGCCGCCGCGAAGCATTCTGTGTGGCTTTCCGTTGAGATCGCAGGTTCAGCAAGCCAGAACCGCTGCCGCTGCCATGGACGCGCAGCCAACGGTATCATGCGGGCGACCTCTGCCGAACTCCGCGCAGGCAGCAATGGCGCTTCCTCGACGAGTATGTGGCCGTTCGTTCCCCCTAAACCGAAGGAGCTGATCCCGGCGACCCGAGGTTGATCGCTGCGCGCCCAGGACATGTTTTCCGTGGGAATTTTCAACCGTGATCCGGTCAGCAAGATTTCTGGATTCAAGCGGTGGAAATGAAGATTTCTCGGTATCTCGCCACGTTCCAGACACAGCACTGTTTTAATCAGGCCCGCGATTCCCGCGGCAGCCTCCAGATGTCCGAGGTTTGTTTTTACCGCCCCGAGAACACACGGCGGCGTGTCGGTCTCAACCTGACCATAGACAGCACTGACTGCTTCAATTTCAATTGGGTCACCCAAAGATGTGCCGGTGCCATGCGTTTCAATGTAACTGACTTCCCTCGGCTCCAGCATCGCGTTCCGAAGCGCGGCTCGGAGAACGGCCTCTTGCGCCAGACCATTCGGGGCCGTCAGCACTGTCGTCCGGCCATCGTGGTTCACGGCCGTGCCGCGGATTACCGCACGCACGCGGTCGCCATCCTGTAGCGCATCGGACAGGCGTTTCAAAATGAGCGCGCCGCTGCCTTCGCCCGGCACAAATCCGTCCGCGCTGGCGTCGAACGTCTTGCATTTTCCATCGCTCGCCAGCATTCCCCATTTTGAAAACACCAGGACTTCATCGGAAAGCAGCTTGAGACTGCTGGCTCCCACAATCGCCAGGCCACACTCACGGGCGCGGAGACTCTGGCAGGCCAGGTGAATCGCAACCAGAGACGAAGAACAAGCGCTGTCGAGCGCCAGACTCGGACCATTGATATTCAGCAGAAAGGAAAGCCGTCCCGCCGCCACGCTATGGGCCGTTCCAATTCCAGCGTGCGCGGTCAGAGTGGATGTGTCCCGAAAATGAAGCCGAGCATAATCGTTGTTATAGATGGCCACGAACACTCCGGCGTTCGTTCCCGCAAGATTGTCCGGTTCAATTCCGGCATCCCAGAGCGCTTCCCACGTCACCTCCAGCAGCAGGCGCTGTTGAGGATCCATCTGCTGCGCCTCGCGCGGGGAAATTCCAAAATAGGCCGCATCGAAACCGTCAATCTCCGGGAGATACCCCCCGCGGCGCATCTGGGCTTGCAATGAGGCCGAATCTTTCCAGCGCCCGGCTGGAATCTGCCCAACACAATCCCGCCCCTCTTGCAATGCCGTCCAGAACTCATCGGGCGTTGCGGCCCCACCCGGAAACCTGCATCCCATGCCGACGATCGCAATCGGATCGGAGGCGATCAGGTCGAGGTCCTCCTTATCGGCCCGCAGCCGCTTCACGGCAAGCGCCAGCTTCGCCGGAGAGATGCGCGCATTTTTGGCCGCGGGCATCAGGAACTCCTCTGCTCGATGCCCATCAGCGCCTGCAATGCATCTTCTTCCGACAATTCATCGGGCATATTTCCCAATGCACCATTCTTGCCGTTCATCGTATGCGGGGTTACGGATTTCTCAGCACTCGCTGCCGGCTCTTCGGCGGATTCCAGTTGCATTCTTCGCAGCAAGTGGGTCGCCAGCAGCTTGATCGTCGGATAGTTAAAGACCACCGTTGCCGGGACGGCAACCTGGAGAGTGTTGCTGAGACGCCGCACAAATTCTAGCCCCATCAAAGAATCGAGTCCCATGCTTCCCAGCGGACGTTCCCGGTCGATCTTGCGGGTGGCCAGCTTCAGCACGCGCCCCAACACTTCCTGCAAATACGCTTCCATTATTTCGTGGCGTTGCTGCGCGGGCTCCGCTGCAACCAGTTGATCGAGGATCTCAGAACGTTCCGACCGGCCAGCCCCTGCTTTCGTTTGCGAAATAAGGGTGGAGAAGGCCGGTGGTGCGTTGTTCGGTCCATAAAATTCCGCGAATTTGTCCCAGTCGAATGGAACCGCGATGACCTGAACCGGGTTCGTTTCGAGCGCGCGTCCGAGGGCTGCGAGCGCTTCCCGCCCGGAAAAATTCCTCATTCCCTGCTGCTCGTAGCCTTCAATGCTTCGGCCGGTTCCAGCGGCCCTCGCCAGCCCGATCTGGTCCCATCCGCCCCAATTTACTGAGGTCGCCGGTTTCCCCAGCGCGCGCCGGTACTGCGCAAAGGAATCGAGAAATGCATTCGCCGCCGCGTAACTGCCCATCCCAGGCTGCGGATGGACGGCTGCGATCGACGAAAACAACACGAAGAAGTCCAGATTTTCGTCGAGCGTCGCCAAATGCAGGTTCCACGTGCCCGTCATCTTCGGCGCCATTACCGGCATGAACCGTTCGGGTGACAGGTCCGCGATCAGCGCGTCGTCCACGACCGCTGCCGCATGCATGATTCCTTTGAGAGGGAACCCGCTGGCATGAATCGTCTTCAGTACGTCTACGATATCCTCTTCGCGTGTGATATCAGCTTTCACGGCGGCAACAGTCGTTCCCCATGCCGCACCGCGCTTCGCGATTCTTTCGAACGCATGCAAAGATTCTTTCGATGGCGCGCGGCGTGAAAGCAGCACCAGATGTCCGGCTCCGTTTTCCGCCATCCACTCCGCCACCGTGAGACCCACGCCGCCCAACCCGCCGGTGATGACGTACGTCGCCGTTGCGGAAAATAACGGCCTGTCCGTTGCGGGCAGCACGCGCACGTTCCGGTCCATACGGATGGCAATTTTTCCGATGTGGCGCGCCTGCGCCATAAAACGAAACGGCACGCTGGGCTCGGCTGCGGAAAAAGTCTCGACCGGCAGCGGCCGCCATTCTCCGGATTCAATATGGCGCATAACTTCGCGCAGCATCCCGGCGACATACGGACGTATGTCTTCAATCGCGGCCGCCAGATCCACCGCATGAAAGGAGAGATTTTTCCGAAAGACTTTCAGCCCCACATGCCGATCGTCATAAATGTCCTTCTTGCCCAGTTCGATAAATCTTCCATACGACGCCAGCACTTCGAGGCCCTTGGACTGGAGCTCTCCCGTCAGAGAGTTCAGGACGATATCGACGCCTCGCCCCTCCGTGATCTCCATGACGCCCGCGGCGAAAGATGTCGATCGAGAGTTGAGTATATGGCTGATCCCAATCGATTGCAGATACTCGGTTTTTTCCTCAGAACCGACCGTGGCGATGATGTTTGCGCCGGCCCATCTGGCTATTTCAATGGCCGCTAGTCCGACTCCCCCGGTTGCGGAATGAATCAAAACCCACTCGCCGCGCCGGATACGCGCCAATTCCACCAGCGAGTAGTAGGCGGTCAGAAATGCGATGGGCGTCGTCGCCGCCTCTTCCAAACTCAATGGGGACGGCTTTCGCATCACCATCTCCGCCGGCACAGAGACTCGCGACGAAAACAATGAAGCTGTTCTCATCGAAGGAGTAACTGCGACTACCTCGTCTCCAACCTTGAACCCTGTCGTCCCCTTGCCGATCGCTGCTACTCTACCCGCACATTCGATTCCCAACCGGACGGGTTCAGTGGGATCGAGTCCGGGATAGATCCCCATCACCTTCGTCACATCGATAAAGTTCAGACCGGCAGCGGTGACGTCGATTGCAATCTCTCCAGGCGCAGGAGAAGGACGGGCACAGGCTCTCAATTCGAGATTGTCCAGGATGCCCGTCGCGGAAATCTCGATTCGATAGTCCTCTCCCTCTGCCAATTGCTGCGCCGTTGCCTCGGATGCTAGCGCAGAGAAATGGGCCAGCCGGGCAACATAGATTGCGTCTCCGCGTAGCCCAATGCGGTCTTCTTTCTCTTCTGAGCAGATACGGAGCGCCAGCGCGCGAGCTTCCCTGGGATCGGCGACATGGCTCAAGTCAACCAGCGTGGTGCGCAGCTCAGCATGCTCGCGAGCCACCGTGCGGCCGATTCCCCACATCGGCGCAGTTGCAATGTTCGGAAGCTCGTTGCCGCTGCCGACCGCCATAGCTCCAGCCGTAACCAGCCACAGTCGCGGCGGATTCTGCCAGTTCGCGGCTGTGATTGCCTGCACCATGCCGGGAACCTGCTGACTGCCCGGGGCCTGCGAATCAATCAGTCCTTCGGCATCGTATGCGTTGGGAGGATTGTCGAGAGTCCACAGATGAACCACGGCTGTGGGCACACCCGCGTCCATGGCAACTTCCTCAAGCAGACGATCGAGGTCCTTCTGCGAACCGGGATCAATTTCAAACTCCGAGCTGCCAATCTTCTTGAAGCTGGAGCCGGCTCGAACCAGCGTGCACCGTCCGCCAACATATTCGAGAGAGACTTTCATCGCTTCCGCGATTCCGGTATCGTCCGCAAGCACGATCCAGTTTTCAGAGGAAGCCTTGGGCAGCAGAGCAACCGTCGCTTCCGCTTTCTCCGCAGATTTTTCCAGCACCCAATCCATGCAGTAGAGCGGCTCCACGGCCCCAGGCAAACTCTGCTGCGCGACCCGCTTCACTTCCATACCGGAAACTTGCATCAGGACATGGCCCTGCTCGTCGAGCAGCCGCATGTCCGCTCGGAATGTCCCCAACTCCCCGTTGGCGCTCCGCAGCGTGGCCTGCGCGAAAAGATCGCCTGTCCCCGGAATGGGTTGGTGAATGCGGATTTGCTCAATCGTTACGGGCAAATAGGTGGCCTCGGCGTGAAATGCTTCCTGTTGCGGCCGCACGTGCGCCATGGCTTGAAAACACGCGTCGAGGATAGTCGGATGGATAACAGACTGACCTCCATACTCCGCGCGATTCTGGACCCGGCACAGACTTTCACCATCGCCAACCCAGGCTTCTTCGACTAGCTGAAACGCGGGGCCATACTGCAGGCCGCTCTTCACCGTCCTTGCATAATGGTCTTCGGAATCGCGATGAACTTCATATTGCCGTTGTAGATCGACGATGGAGATAGCAGGAGGCGTTTCGAAATCCTTAACCGGTTGGACAATGCCACTGGAGCGCAGCGGCCACGGTGTTTCTCCCTCATCTGCCCGAGTTCGGATTGCAAAGGAGAATGCCCCATTTCCATCTGGAGTAAGCGCGATCTGAAACGACTTGCTCCCTCGATCTGGAATGTAGGCGGCACTTGCAAACGAAGCGTCTCGTACCTCGAAATTTTCTTCCGGAAAAAGAACCTTCGCGGCGGACAAAGCCATGTCGACGTGTCCCGACGCGGGGAAAACGGCGGACCGCAAGACGCGATGATCGTTCAGGTAAGGCATTGCGGCAATGTCCAAATCCGTTTCCCAAAGAAGCGTAGCGGGCTGTAGCGACGATTCAAATCTGCGGCCGAGCAATGGGCTGGTGTCACCGGTACGCCGCGCAATGCCCGCGTGCATCGGGTCGCCCGGTTCCGGCCAGCAGCGCTCGCGCTGAAATGGATATTGCGGCAGCCGCACACAACGGACTTCTTCCGGATACATCCGGCTCCATGCAATCCTTCGACCCGCTGCATACAAGGCCGCCAAGCCGGAAAGCATGGTTGTGCGCTCCGGTTTTTCCCGGCGCAGGGATGCGACCGCCAGCGCACGCGGATTCGCCTCCCGCGCGGACGCTTCGATCGACGGAAGCAGAATCGGATGCGGACTCAGCTCTATAAAAGTATCGTGCTGATCGAGCGATAGCTTCTTGATCGCGGGCGCGAACAGCACGCTGCGGCGCAGGTTCTCAACCCAGTAGCCGGCGTCCATCACGGTGCCGGCTCCGCTGCTGTCGCTCGCGTATTCGCCTGTGACTGTTGAAAGCATCGGAATTTTCGCGGGAAGCGGGCGGATACCGGAAAGCTCCGCGAATAAATCGTCAAGAATCGGATTGACCTGAGCGCTATGCGAGGCGACGTCCACTTTGATCTGGCGGCAATAAACTTCTTTCGCTTCCAGCTCCTTCAGCAGCGCTTCGACAGCTTTCGAATCTCCAGAAACTACTGTTGTATGCGGACCATTGCTTGCAGCCACAGATAATTTTTCCGACGACCCGAGAAGTGCTTCAACCTCGCGGAGTGGAAGTTCAACACTGGCCATACTTCCCGCACTGCTGAGGGTTTTCATCAAACGGCTGCGGCGGCAGATGACCGTCGCGGCATCCTGCAAGCTTAAAATGCCTGCGATATGGGCCGCCGCCACTTCGCCCATGCTGTGGCCCACGACCGCGTCCGGTTCGATTCCCCACGCTCGCCATACAGCGGCCAGCGCCACGCTCATCGCGAACAGCGCAGGCTGGATCACATCGATTTGCGAAAGATAGCGTTCCGCATCCGGGCCAAGCACACGGTCGGTCAGCCGCCAGCCTGTCTCGACAGCAATCGCCGAGTCGCATTGCTCAAACGCCTGCCGGAATACCGGATCGCTGTCGAACAGTTCCCGTGCCATTCCGATCCATTGGGAACCCTGGCCGGGAGCCACAAACACGACCTTGTTTTCACCCGCGCTCACCCGGTCGAAAACAACCTGATCGCAATCTTCATTTGCAATTGCCGCGGCAAGGTTCTTCTCCAGCTCCTTAAAGTTCTCTCCAACGATAGCGGCTCGATATTCATGATGGTTTCGCCGCACGCTGGCCGTGTAGCAGACATCGCGAATCGGATAATCCGGGCCGACGCCGTGCATTTCCTCCAGGTGCGCGCGCAACAAGGCTTGCAGTGCTTCGGGACTTCGCGCTGAAATCGGCAACAGATAAGGCCCGGTCCCTTGAAAGAAATTGTCCGGCTGGCGTTGTGCTTCCTGGAGTACGATATGCGCGTTCGTGCCCGTGATGCCGAAGGAATTAACCCCGGCCAGGATCAAACCCGCTTCCCCGGTCAGATCCAACGGCTCCGCAGCAACATGCACTGGGATTTCGTCCCAGGTAATCTTCGGATTCGGCGTTTTGAAATGGAGACTCGGCGGGACCACGCGATGCTTCAAAGCAAGCGCCGCCTTGATAAGCCCAGCCACCCCAGCGGCAGACTCTGTATGACCGATGTTCGTCTTGATCGATCCCAGCGCGCAGGATTGCGTGACGCCCGCATCAGCCAGCGCAGTACCGACCGCTTCAATCTCCACCGGATCGCCAACGCTGGTCCCAGTGCCGTGCATTTCGATATAGCGGATGTCTTTCGGCTGAACGCCTGCGGATTGCCATGCGGCGTGCAACATCTCCTGCTGGCCCACGCGGCTGGGCGTGACCAGGTAACCGCTGCTGCGGCCATCATTGTTCACCGCGCCGCCGCGGATTACCGCATAAACCGGGTCTCTGTCAGCGACTGCCCGCGAGAGCCGTTTCAATACCACGATTCCCGCGCCTTCGCTTCGCACAAAACCGTCGGCTGAGGCGTCTCCGAACTTGCAGCGTCCGTCCGGCGAAAGCATCTTCGCTTTAGTGAAAAGCTCGGAAATCTCCGCACCTAATATAAGGTTGGTGCCTCCCGCCAGCGCCATTTCGATTTCCCCGGCCCAGAGAGCCTGGCAGGCCATATGCACGGCCACCAGCGAGGACGAGCAGGCGGTATCCACCGTCACGCTCGGACCTTGAAATCCAAAAGTAAAAGACAGCCGTCCCGATGCCGACGCGCGTCCGCAGCCCGTCACCGAATAGAAGTCGCCTTCGGTTGCAGACTCATACAAACGAGCTTCGTATTCATTTGTCCACAGGCCGGTGTAGACGCCTGTCGCCGAGCCATCGTAGGCTTCCCGCACCTGCCCGGCGTCTTCCAGCGCCTCCCATGCGACTTCGAGAAGCAATCGATGTTGCGGATCCACGTAGATGGACTCGCGTGGCGAAACCTCAAAAAATTGCGCATCGAAGCCGTCAACCTCCGCCAGAAATCCGCCTCGGTCTGTCAATATCCGACCTGGCTTGCGGCGCGCCTGCTCGTACAGATTGTCCAGTTCCGCAAAGCGTCCCCCGGGATAAGGACCGATCCCTTCCTCGCCAGCCAGCAAAGCCTGCCAAAGCTCGATTGGGTTGGACGCGCCCGGGTACCGGCATCCAATCCCAATGATTGCGATCGGCTCAGCGCAAGGGCTCAGGTCAACCGCAGACCCGTCCCTGGTGCGTCGCACTTCCCTTTTGCCATCCAATTGCATAGCTTTTGCCTTCAACTTACTAACGTGGAATTCTCATCTTTCAGATGAGCTGCTATACGAATCTGCAACGCATCGATCAGCTCTCTTCCACTCGTTGTGGGAAAGAAATGCCCGCCAGGTAACACGTTGATATCAAAACCTGCGACCGTGTGCAATGCCCATTCATGCACTGATTCCAGTTGCACAGCTGTATCACCTGCTCCGGCAAATGCAGTGATCGGAATATCGAGAGGACTGCCCGGTTTGAAGCGGTATGTCTCATATGCGATAAAATCGGCGCGCATGGCGGGCAGAAACATCTCCATGATTTCTGGATCGTTATAGATAGCCGCCGGAATGCCTCCATAACGGGACTGCACGTTGTTGACAAATTCCCGATCCGAAAGACCATGGATCGGAGGATACGGAAGCTCGAGATGCGGAGGCCGCGTAGCTCCCACAAACAAATGACCGGGTCCGGGCAGCCCAGACTGTCTCAGTTGCCGGGTAAGCTCAAAAGCGACAATACCGCCGAAGCTGTGGCCATAAAACGCGAAAGGCTTGTCCGTCAGCTCAGCAAGGTCACAACCTATCTCGCCAACCAGGTCCTCGACGCTTGTGAGCGGTTGTTCTCTCAGTCTTGGCCCTCTTCCCGCATATTGCAGCGAGACACATTCCACCTGCGCGCCGAAGCGTTGCGACCAGTCGAAGAAAGCCACCGGGCCGCCGCCGGCATGAGGGAAGCAGAAGAGCCGCGAAGCAGCGTTCGGCGTGGCCCTGGCGATCACAAATTGGGACCTATGTTTCACTCAACAAGACCTTCCACCAGGTTCCAAATCATTCTGGCAACCGACAGGCTGCCGCTCCAATCATGGGCTGTGCCGCATCCTGGAAGTAATTTATGAAATTTCCCGATAATTGGGCCGGGCTTTCCCCGATGACGGAGAACCAAGCTGATGGGGCAAAGACTTACAAGTGCTGCATCACGATCCAACTGCTGTGCGGGCGCGGCCATTTGTTTCCGGCTCGCGATCCTGTAGTTCTCCGCCACTCGGGTCGGACGATTTGGAGCCCGTTCAGGCCGAGTACCCCATAGAGCCTATCATTCCCTGAGGGCCCAATACAGCTATATTCCTGGCCCGAATTTCTGGGCCGAATTCCTGGCCCGATGGGCGCGCCTTGCAAATCCGCTAGCTGTCTTGCATCTCCGAAAGAGGCAACGTAAAGTCCTCATATATATGCGCCGATCTTTTTCCTTCCTTTTCGTTGCCGCTCTGGCCCTGTTTCTGCCCTCGTTCGCCCTGGGGCAGTCCCCCACCTCAACTGCTCCGCAGCGCTGGAGTGAGACACAGGCAAACGCGTGGTACGCGCAGCAGCCCTGGCTGGTCGGCGCAAATTACATTCCGCGCGATGCCATTAATCAGTTGGAAATGTGGCAGGCCGCGACCTTCAATCCGCAGGAGATCGATCAGGAACTGGGCTGGGCCCAGGCCATCGGCATGAACACCATGCGCGTTTTCCTCCACGATCTGCTCTGGCAGCAGGACCCGAAGGGATTTCAGCAGCGCATCAATGTTTTCCTGACCATCGCCGCCAGGCACCACATCCGGCCTGTCTTCGTGCTGTTCGATTCCTGCTGGGACCCCGCTCCTAAGCTTGGGCCGCAGCGTCCGCCTATTCCGGGCGTGCATAATTCCGGCTGGGTGCAGGGTCCCGGCAGCGCAGCCCTGCACGATCCCTCGCAGTATCCCCGGCTGGAAGCGTATGTACAAGGCGTCGTCGGAGCATTTGCCAACGACCCCCGAATCCTGGCATGGGACCTCTGGAATGAGCCGGACAACGGTGACGCGGACTACGAGAAAATTGAAAATAAACCGGGAAAGAACGCTCTGGTGGCGGAGTTGCTGCCGCAGGTCTTTACCTGGGCCAGGTCGCAACACCCCATTCAGCCTTTAACCAGCGGTCTATTCTACGGGGACTGGGACAATGTTTCGACGCTGCAACCGGTAGAACAAATCCAATTGAGCGAGTCAGACGTGCTGTCGTTCCACAACTATGGCTGGCCCGAAAATTTTGAGAAGCACGTACTCGAGCTACAGAGCTACCACCGTCCCATTCTGTGCACGGAGTACATGGCGCGTAGCGCCGGAAGCACCTTCGACACAATCCTTCCCATCGCTATGAAATATCATGTCGCCGCCATCAATTGGGGTCTGGTAAACGGTAAGACACAAACCAATCTGCCGTGGGACTCGTGGCAGCGGCCGTATGTTCTGGAGAAGCCGACGGTATGGTTTCATGACGTCTTTTACCCGGATGGCAGACCGTACCGCCAGCATGAAGCCGACCTGATCCGCGCCTTGACCAGCCGGGCCAATCAAAATCCTTCAGCTCAGAACCATTGAACATGGGCGCCCCATCCTAGCCGCGCATTTGGCGGTCAGGGTGGGATACGACAAATTCGGCGCAACAGTGCCGGATACATAGCAGGGGTTCTGCGCCAACTGGATGCTATAACCAAAACGTATGGTTCGCCTGAAGCGGCTTGCCGCCGCGCTCCAATCCCCGACCGGCACCGCGGACGCCATGCTGGTGTCCCATCCCCAGGATGTCCGTTACCTCACCGGATTTACCGGCTCGAACGCGGCCCTGGTAGTCCCAACAAGGCCCGTTTCCGCACGATCTTCCTCAACGCGCAAAGCATCGCAAAAGCCGGTGCTATTTACGGATGGCCGCTATATCGAACAGGCCCGTCTGCAAACGAAACATGCCGGTGTCGTCATTGCCCAGGGGCCAGTCCTGAGGGAAGCATGCGGATGGATGCAGCAGCAAGGCGTGCGACAGTGTGCCTTCGATGCCGAGCACACCACCGTCGCGACTCTCGACGCCATGCGCCGGTGGATTCCCGCGAAGCAGCGTCGAGCTTTTTTTCTACCTGTCCCGCCGCTTGTCGCCAATCTGCGGGAAATCAAAGATGCAGAGGAAATCATCCGCCTGCGCACAGCCGCACAGCTCGGCTGCTCTCTGTTCGAACAATTGCTGACCGGCATTGAAGCTGGAAAGCAGGAAGTAGAAATCGCCGCGCAGCTTGAATTTGCTGCTCGCATGGCGGGTGCGGAGGCCATGTCGTTTGAAACCATCGTAGCCGGCGGCGCACGTTCCGCATTGCCCCACGGCCATGCCACTACCGAACGCCTGCCGAAGCGCGGATTCGTGGTGCTCGACTTCGGTGTTATGCTCAGTGGTTATTGTTCCGATATGACGCGAACGGTACACATGGGCCGCGCGACGGTGGCCGAGCGCGACGCCTATGAAGCAGTGCTTGAAGCGCAAATGGCGGCTGTCGCCGCCGTCCAGCCGGGTGTCGCGTGTGGAGAGATAGACGAGGCTGCGCGAAGCGCGTTGCGCCGCGCCAAATTGGCGGACCACTTTACCCATTCCACCGGACACGGCGTAGGTCTGGACATTCACGAAGGGCCGCGCATTGCAGCGCGGCAGCAGCAAACGCTCGAACCTGGAATGGTTATCACCGTCGAACCCGGTGTGTATCTGCCAGGCCGTTTTGGGATTCGCATTGAAGACATGGTCCTGGTGACCCGGGGTGGGTCGGAAGTCTTGACTCCCACGACGAAAGCATGGATCGAGCTGTAAATCCAGTTCCGAAAACAATCTTTCGACTCTTCGATATTGCTGCTTCGGAGTCTCCATGCAACTGCCTTCGTGCCCGGGCAACTATACTTACAATGACCGATCTAAGAGTGCCTGTAAGGAGCAAGTCGCGATATGAACGCAGGACAATTGCAATCGCTGAAAGATCTTATCGAGTTTCTCAAGCAGCAGGAGGTAGGCGAGTTCGAGCTGGAGCAGGATGACCTGAAGGTTCGCCTCAGCTTCGCCGGACAGGGCAGTTCCGCGCATGTCGGGACCAGCGAGACGACCCACCTTCTACAGCAGGCGTCCAGGCCGGCTGCGTCTTCCAACGCGGAAGCGCCTGGTTCATCCAGTCATTCGGCCCAGGCAAGCGCCACGGCTGCTCATGGCCTCTCCGCCGAAGGTGAAGAGGCGGGCCTGCATATCGTAAAGTCTCCGATTGTCGGGACCTTCTATGAAGCCTCTGCGCCCGGCGCCGAGCCGTTCGTCAAGGCGGGCGATCAGGTTGAGGCGGGACAGGTAATCTGCATTGTGGAAGCAATGAAATTGATGAATGAAATTGAGTGTGATGCGTCGGGCGAAGTGGTGAAACGCATGGTGGCCAGCGGTCAACCCGTGGAATACGGTCAGGCTCTGTTTGCCATTCGTCCACGCTAGTTTCCTGCTCTGAATTGTTGAACATGGGTGCCCCAGGTCTCGCTCTTGAGACCTGGGATTTTCGGTCAAGGTAAGAAGTGGATTTTTAATTTGTTAGTGCGGCCTTAAAGCATTGCATCTGGGTGCCCCACTCTAGCCGCGTGTCGGGGTCCCCGGCGAGCGATTTGTGCTCGCTGGGGTGACTAAGCGGCTAGAGTGGGATACGACGTTGATTTTTAAGATCGAACACGCTGATCGAGCCGAGGTTTATGTTCCGAAAAGTTCTCATCGCCAATCGCGGCGAAATCGCATTGCGCATCATCAGCGCCTGCAAGGAAATGGGCATTCGCACCGTCGCCGTCTACAGCGAGGCCGACCGCAATTCGCTGCATGTGCGTTTTGCCGATGAGGCGATCTGCATCGGCCCTCCCCGCTCCGCCGACAGCTATCTGAACGTTCCCGCCGTCATTAGCGCCGCTGAAATCGCAGATGTCGACGCCATCCATCCCGGCTATGGCCTGCTGAGCGAAAACGCGAACTTCGCCGAAGTCTGCCGCGCGTCCAATATCAAATTCATCGGACCCCCGCCGGAAGTCACGCGCATGATGGGCGAAAAAGAAAAAGCGCGCATGTCGATGAAGAAGGCCAAGGTGCCGATCCTCCCCGGCTCCGACGGCGTCATTCAAAGTGAAGAAGAAGCGCTCGACTGGGCGCGCCGTATCGGCTATCCCGTCATCCTGAAGGCTTCCGCCGGTGGAGGCGGCCGCGGAATGCGGATCGTCCGCAGCGCCGAAGAGCTGCCGAACTTTTTTCGCGCCGCCCGCACCGAAGCGCAAAACGCCTTTGGCAACGGCGATCTCTACATGGAAAAATTCATCGAGCGGCCGCGCCATATTGAATTTCAGATACTCGCCGATGAGCACGGCAATGTCGCCTCGCTCGGCGAGCGCGAATGCTCCATCCAGCGCCGCCATCAAAAGATGATCGAGGAAGCGCCGTCGTTGCAGGTGACCGCAAAGATGCGCGAAGAAATTGGCGCGACGTTAAAGAAATGTCTCGAAAATATCGGCTACATGAACGCCGGTACGGTCGAGTTCCTGATGGATGAAGATGGCAAACTCTACTTCATCGAAATGAATACCCGTATCCAGGTCGAACATCCTGTGACGGAGATGGTGACGGGCGTGGACCTGGTGAAAGCGCAGTTCCGCATCGCAGCCGGGGAAAAGTTGAGTGACATCCTTCCCCGCCCCATTGAAATTCGCGGCCACGCGATTGAATGCCGGGTCAATGCCGAGCACCCGGAAAAATTCACGCCCTCAGCCGGGAAAATAACCGCCTATAACCTGCCGGGCGGCAATGGCGTCCGCGTGGACACGGCGCAGTATGCCGAGGGTATTGTGCCGCCCTATTACGATTCACTGATCGCCAAGCTGATCGTGCATGGCAAAGATCGATCCGAAGCGATTGCCCGCATGGAGCGCGCGCTTGGCATGTTCGTGGTCGAAGGAATCCACACTACGATCCCGCTCCATCAGCGCATTTTCGCAGATGAAGACTTCCGCGTCGGCGCGTTTGACACCAAGTTCATGGAACGCTTCTTCGAGCGCGAAAAGATGCGCCGGGAAGCTGCCCAATAGCCGCATGGTATTTCCGCGCCTCTATGCCATCGCAGATGTGGATGTACTGGCCGTTCGTTCGCTGGACCTTGCGTCTTTTGCATTGGAACTGCGTGCCGCCGGAATCAACCTGTTGCAGTATCGCAATAAACAAGGCAGTCCTCGCGCCATGCTGCACGATGCCGCCCTGCTACGTGAGATGTTTCCAGCCGGCGGAGATACCCGGCTCATATTGAACGACCGCGCCGATCTAACTTTACTGTCCGGCTTCGATGGCGTTCACGTCGGCCAGGACGATCTAACCGTGGAAGACGCACGCCACATCGTCGGACCCAATACCTGGGTTGGCGTCTCCACGCATTCTCCTCAACAAGTAATTGAAGCCGACCAGACCAGCTGCGACTATATTGCCTATGGCCCGATCTTCGCCACGGCGACGAAGAATAATCCAGATCCCACCGTTGGCCTCGCTGGTTTGCAGATGGCGCGGACCCTGACTCGCAAGCCGCTGATCGCCATCGGCGGCATCACGCGAACCAATTGCCGCTCGGTGTTCGACGCCGGAGCAGATTCCGCCGCAGTGATCTCCGCTCTGCTACCCGCGAGCAACGGTTTGCAAAGCACACAACAAATTGCCAAAGAATTCCTAGCTCAAATGAGCCGGGTGCCCCAGGTTCGCGAAGCTAACCCGGGGTAATTTGCTCGCTTTCGTCATTCCCCGCCGCCTGAAAATGTGCCAGTCGATGAAAAAAAACATCGCCCCAAAGATGTGCGCAATGCGATACGCTATCCGTTGACTCCGTGGATAGACGAAGGCGGGAATGGCACGCCACGTGCGCAATTACGTGACCACACTTTGCAGCAAGATAAGCTGCGCGTTCAAACTAATCTCGAAGCAAATACTTGCGGGAGAATTTCGTACATGGCGAAACTTGGCGCGATCAAGCCGATGTCCGTGCTGTTGAGTGAGGCGCGTACCGAAGGCGAACACGAATTAAAGCGCGCCCTCGGCCCTCTCAATCTAATCACTCTGGGCATCGGCGCCGTCATAGGCGCCGGCATATTTGTCCTTACCGGCCAGGCAGCCGCTATTCACGCGGGTCCCGCGGTTGCGCTCAGCTTTGTCCTGGCGGGCATCACCTGCGCATTCGCCGGTCTCTGCTATGCGGAGTTCGCGGCACTGATCCCGATCGCCGGCTCGGCCTACACCTATGGCTACGCGACTCTCGGCGAATTCGTGGCCTGGATGATCGGTTGGGATTTGGTGCTGGAGTATGCATTCGGCGCGGCCACGGTCGCATCCGGCTGGAGCGGATATCTCGTCAGCCTTCTGCAGGATTTACATATCTATATCCCGCCGCAATTCACGACTACCTATGGCGATGTGCTCTATTTTTACAATGCTCATTGGCTCCCACTCGCCGCGTTGCCCTCCGGAGTGACCACAGCCGGCCTGGCGCATGTTACGGGAGTGTTCAACCTGGTCGCGTTCCTGGCCATTCTCGCCGTCACTGTCGTTCTTGTGATCGGCATTGAGGAGTCGGCAAACCTCAACACGGCAATGGTGCTCATCAAACTCATCGTCGTGGGAATCTTCCTCGTAATCGGCGCGATGTTCCTGCTGCATCACCCGCAGATTGCGCACGCCAACTGGCATCCATTCATTCCTCCATCGCAGGGGCCGGGACGCTTCGGATGGGGAGGCATTACTGCTGGCGCAGCTTCAATCTTCTTTGCGTATATCGGATTCGATGCCGTCTCAACAGCTGCGCAGGAGGCGAAGAACCCGCAGCGCGACATGCCGATCGGCATCCTGGGGACGCTGGTGATCTGCACTATCCTCTATATTCTGGTTTCGCTGGTGTTGACAGGAATGGTCAGCTACAAAACGCTGAACGTGGCCGATCCCATGGCCGTCGGCATTGACGCCACAGGCGTGGAGTGGGGCAGCATTCTAGTCAAGATTGGCGCTGTCTTCGGGCTAGCCACGGTGATGTTGGTCATGCTGCTGGCCCAGAGCCGCATCTTCTTTTCCATGTCGCGCGATGGCCTGCTATGGAAGTGGGCCGGAAAGATTCACCCTCGGTTTCGCACTCCGTATCTCTCGACCATCGTGGTCGGATGCATCGTCGCCTTCCTGCCGGCATTGCTTCCCATTGACCGGCTGGCGGAGCTGGTCAACATGGGCACCTTGCTCGCCTTCGCCATCGTCTGCGCGGGAGTATGGATTCTGCGCCGCCGCATGCCAAACCTGGCCCGGCCCTTCAAGACTCCATGGGTCCCGGTGGTGCCGATTCTTGGCATCCTTACCGCTCTCTACCTCATCTGGACCCTTCCCATGCTAACGAAAGAAGTCGTCGTCGCGTGGCTGGTTGTCGGGCTGGGAATCTATTTCACCTACAGCGTAAGGCACAGCAAGGTGCAGAAGGCGTTGGGCTCCGAACGCAAATAGGGCAAGCAATGTCACCCGATGCCCCGTAGTTAAATCATCTTCTTTGCCGCATGTAAAAATGCCTGCATGGCGGAAACAGCAAATACATCCGCAGACAATCTCGACAGGCTGAGTTTCCACCAGGGTCTGCGCACCGCCATAGCTGCCGGACTGGCGTATGGCCTGACAGAACTGCTGCACATGCCCGGCGGCTACTGGGCCGCCATCAGCGCCATAGTCGTCATGCAGTCGGAGGTCGGCGCGACCGTCTCCGCCTCACGCGACCGCCTCGCGGGAACCGCCATCGGAGCGGTCATCGGCTGGCTGACAGCGCTCGTCTGGAATAATTCGATCGCAGTGTTCGCGCTGGCAGTGCTGGTAGTGATGGTGCTTTGCACCGCGCTGCGCTTTCAGAACGCAGGTCGCCTGGGCGGAGTCACGGTCGCCATTATCGTCCTCGCCCCCCACACAGGACCCGTCTGGCACATTTCCATTGAGCGTTTCCTGGAAGTCTCACTGGGGATTGGCGTATCTCTTGCCGTCGCGCTGACCTGGAAAAAAGCAGGCGGTGCGACAACGCGCGCGCGAAAGGCCTAGCATAGCCCGCGTTCAACTCCGGACCACATCCGCGAGAGGGCCGAGTAGTATCTTGCAACCACAACGAATGTCTGCATGTTGTCTCAGAAGAAGCTGCGGTTCAAGAGATTCTCTAAACGCTCTTGACGGCCTGATCGCGGCTCCGGATTTGGATTGCGTTCCAGGGTCCGATTGGAAATTTCCTCCAACGAAAGCGATCCGTCCAGCATGGCGCGAGCCTCAGGCTTGTCCCATCCTGCATATCGTTTTGCGATTTCCGCGTTCAGCTCGCCATCTTCAACCAGTTTTGCCGCGTTGAGAAAGGCTCGAGCGCATACGTCCACCGCGCCCACATGCGCGTGAATGAGATCATCCGCATCGACAGACTGACGCCGTATCTTGGCATCGAAGTTCAACCCGCCTTTACCTAGTCCGCCGCCCAAAATAACCTGATACATCGCCAGCGTCATCGCCTGCAGATCGTTTGGGAACTGGTCCGTGTCCCAACCCAGCAATGGATCGCCGCGGTTGACATCCAAAGATCCCAGAATGCCAAATGCCGCCGCAGTCGCAATCTCATGCTCAAAAGTATGACCAGCCAGCAGCGCATGGTTCGCCTCAAGGTTGACCTTCACCTCGTTCTCCAGAGCGAACTTTTGCAGAAAGCCGTAAACCGTCGCTGTATCGAAGTCATACTGATGCACGGTTGGCTCCTTTGGTTTTGGCTCGATTAGTATCTGCCCCTCAAATCCGATCTTGTGTTTATACTCAACAACCAGCGTCAGGAATCTTCCCATCTGTTCCAGTTCCCGGCCTATATTTGTATTGAGCAGCGTCTCATAACCTTCCCGACCGCCCCACAACACATAGTTCGATCCGCCCAGCGCCTTTGTTGCGTCGATGCAATGCTTCACAATCGTCGCGCTATAAGCAAACACCTCAGGATCCGGGTTCGTCGATGCACCGGACATAAACCTCGGATGCGAAAACAGATTGGCCGTGCCCCACAGCACTCGGGCCTTGTATGTCTCCATCTTTTTCGCGAGATACTCTACCATCTCCTGGAAATTCGCCAGAGATTCCTTTAAATCAGATCCCTCTGGAGCGATGTCTCGATCATGAAATGTATAGAACGGCAAGTCGAGTATGCGAAACAGTTCGAAGGCCACATCGGCTTTTTCGCGCGCAGCCTTCATCGGATCAGCATGGCTCATCCACGGTCTATTGAGAGTTGGCGCACCAAACGGATCGCTCCCGTTCATTGTCAGGCTGTGCCAGTAAGCTACGGCAAACCGCAGATGGTCTTTGAGCGGATGGTTTAACACCAGCTTGTCGGCATCGTACCAATGGTATGCCAGAGGATTTCTGCTCTCGGCTCCCTCGAAGCGAACAGTGTCGAACTCACTGAAAAACGAACTCATTTCTCCCTGCTTTCTTTCTATGACTTAGCCCATGTACAACGGGCGAGCCATTATACAATCGGCTCGAACCTAGGTTCACTGAGTAACCCCCCCCAGCTCACACAATCTGTTTCAGAAACAACCTCATGCAGCTAGATAGCTGGATCTCCACTCACCAACTCTGCAATGACAAACGTCTGTGTTTCACGGTTATTCGTTGAAATGAAAAGGTGGGGCAACATAGCTTGGGAGCCGCGGCGGGGCGCCCGCCGGCGTAGTCGGGTTATCGACATTCTTCTTTAGTTCCCTATAGGTCTCCACTACCTTGTCCGGAAAAGTCGGAATCATAGTATCAATCTGCTGCACCATTTGTGCGACGATGTCCGGATGATTTGTCGCGATATCGTAGTTTTCTCCCGGGTCTTCGTTGAGGTCATACAATTCCGGTTTCGCAAGAAGGAGGTTCTCTCCTGCCGCAGTTCCCAAGACATAGGGATCTTTCGTGTATTGAGCAATTCTTAATTTCCATTTTCCCTGCCGGGCACACTGTAGGTTGAAACCGCCTTCCATTCCTGAAAAATAGAGGATAGGATCGCGCCGGTGAGGCTCCTGCCCGCCCGTGAGGAGCTCGGAGATATTAGTCCCGTCCAGGGGTTTTGAAGGTAGGTCGGCACCGCAGATTGCAGCGACAGTCGGAAGTACGTCCAGGTTCGATGCCCACTCCTCGCAGGTGTGCCCAGCCGGAATGACGCCGCTCCACCTGGCGAGAAACGGGACTCGACAGCCGCCTTCATACGTAGTGCCTTTGCGTCCGCGACGCGGCCCGGGACTACCCTGATACCAGGGACCGTGATCGCCGGTAAAAATCACCAAAGTATTTTCATCCAGGTTTCTGCGCTGAAGAGTGTGCAGAATTTCACCCACGCTCCAGTCGATTTCCTCTACAGCATCCCCATAGATGCCTTGCCTGGATTTTCCTTTGAACCTGGGAGAGGCATTGATCGGAATATGCGGGTAGGAATAAGCCAGGTACAGGAAAAATGGCTCGGTAGAAGAGGATTCGATGAATTGGACTGCTGCCTCAGTGTATTGAGGAGTAAGCAATGCGCGGTCCGCATTTTCTTTGATTACCGTTTTATTTTTGATCAATGGCAGAGGCCGCATATCGACGCTGTAAGGCACGCCTAAATACGAATCGAAACCGCGGCTGGTGGGCAGATACTCAGGCGTGCTGCCCAGGTGCCATTTGCCGATACACATGGACCTGTAATGCTGTGCGTGCAGCAAGTTCGCGATCGTAACCTCATCCAAATTCATGCCGTCCGTATCGTACGGGAAGTACACCGGCTTAGTTCCGGTACGGGTTGAGTATCTGCCCGTAAGCAAAGCACCGCGCGAAGCCGAACAGATCGGGTGCGCAGTATTCAATCGAGTGAAGCGCATACCTTCGACTGCCATGCGATCCAGATTGGGCGTATTCAATTTCGATCCATAACAGCCAAGATCCGCGGAACCAAGGTCATCACATATCATGACGATCACATTAGGGCGGCGGCCGGAGATATCCCCATTACTTTTCACCGACTTTTGGCGTTGACCCAGAGAATCTGCCGGTAGAACCAGTCCTCCCAGAGATGCTCCCATCAATTCAACAAAACTGCGCCTGCTAAATTGGCTCATTGAAGATTACCCTCATGCGTTTTCAGTTCTTCTGCTGCGAATAATCTTAAGGTTGAAAATCAGCTTGACGAAACGGGACAAACCGGAGTTTACTTTGTTTTTTACAAAAACAAAAGGATGTTTCCGGCCATCTGGCCAGGCGTCTTCTTTATCCGAAACGGGCAAAGAGTGTCTACGAGGATCATAGAGTAAAACTTCGATATGACTGAGCAGAGAGTGTCGCGTCGTAGGTTTATAGGGTCGTCCGGAGCCGCCATGCTAGCCGGAGTTGCCTCACAAGTTGCCGGCACGGCTGGCGTCGGCGAAACAGTGTCGCCGAAGGCGCCTCTGGAATCGCAGAGAGGACGGATCCGCTCACAACCCAACCTAATTCTTTTCATGCCGGATGAATTGAGGGCGGATGCGCTAGCCTGCTATGGCAATCCGCTGACGCATACGCCAAATTTTGACAAGCTGGCGCAAGAGGGGACGCGGTTCGCAAACTGCCACGTACAGTTTCCAGTCTGTGGCGCCTCTCGTTGTAGCTTGTTGACCGGTTGGCCGACGAGCGTGCGCGGTCATCGCAGCCTGTTCTATTTCCTGCGTCCCAATGAGCCGAACATGTTTCGCTATCTTCGTCAGGCCGGATACGACGTCTTCTGGTATGGCAAGAACGATGCATTGGCAGCGGAATCCTTCTATCAGAGTGTGACGATGTGGAACTACCCTCAATCTGAACCCATCAGGACTACAGGGGAAAACAGTCAGCAACACCACTTTACGAACACAATTATTGACCCAGATACTTTCATTGGCCGTACAAAAGCAGAACGCACTAAGACTTCAGATTATGGTCATATCCAGGCTGCGATTCGGATTCTTGACCAGAAAGAAACAGATCGGCCTTTCTGCATATTTCTTCCTCTGAGTTCTCCTCATCCACCCTATGCCTCGCCCGAGGGATTCCATACAATGTATAGTCCTGCGGATATTCATGGGTTACTGCCCCGCAATCTTCCTCGGAAGCCAAGTTACATTGCGGCTATTCGTAAGGCCTACGGACTGGAAAACGTACCGGAGGATACATTCCGCAAAGTACGAGCGCAGTATTATGGAAGCGTAAGCTATAGCGATTGGCTGCTGGGTGAATTACTCGAGGCTATCGAACGCACGAATCACAATCAGGATACGGCGGTCTTTCTTTTATCCGACCATGGGGACTATGCGGGTGATTATGGCCTTGTCGAGAAGTGGCCCAGCGGTCTCGAAGACGTTCTTACGCATGTTCCTCTTATCGCTCGCGTTCCAGGTGGGACGCAGGGAAATAGCTCGGACAACATAGTCGAATTGTTTGACGTGATGGCTACATGTCTCGATCTCGCCGGCACTCGCGCTCAACATACTCATTTCGCCCGCAGCCTGATGCAACAAATTCACGGCGGAGCCGGTGATCCTGAACGCGCCGCGTTTTCCGAAGGTGGTTACAACCAATACGAACCCCAGTGTTTTGAGGACAATCAGTCTATAGGTGCGTTGTACTATGCCAAAGCACACTTACAGGATACACACCCAGAAACTATCAGCCGGGCCGCGATGGTTCGCACGCATGACTATAAATTAGTCAGCCGCCCACAGGGACAAAGCGAACTTTACATCTACAAAGACGATCCCCACGAGCTCAACAATCGCTTCGGAGATCGGGATGTTGCTGATATTCAATGCGACCTGCAGCAACAGCTCTTGCATTGGTACGTCAATACGACAGGAATCGCTCCTTTCGATAAGGATCAGCGAGACTTCCCACCTTATTACCCGACGCCCACACTTCCACTTTCAATTGGATCTGCAGTGCATGAGATAGTAGATCGAGATAGCCTCAATCCACACAGTAAGTAAGATCAGGCTTAGTTTTCGTCAGATAATATTCTCGATCCTCCCGCTTTTGTCATCCGGCCATTATCTTTGGGTATTACTCTCATGGCCGGCTAAAGCAGTGGAGCAGCTCACCGTGTGCATACGGCCCATGTAAGGCGCATACGCCGACATGAACTTATGGGCATCGGTATCAGCATGCCAGGCCGACTCGATCCGAATAGACACAAGCTGCTGTTCGCCCCAAACCTGAAGAGACAACGGTTTGATTTGAGGGGTGCGATGGAACTCGCCACAGGATTGCCCGTGGAGTTGGAGAACGATGCTAATGCTTGTTTGCTTGCTGAAATGTGGTTTGGCGAGATGGAGGGGTGCGCGATGCAGTAATGGTTGCTATTGGAGAAGGGGGGGAACCGGCATCCTGGCGAACGGGCAATTGGTTCGAGGTAATTCAGGTTTCCGGGAGATCAATGACCGCAAGCGGAATGCGAGGTGGTTGGGGCACCCTCGATCAGGGACCATCTTAAAAAAGTTTTTCCACCTGTCGATTTCCCCATCGTCGAACGTCGTACTGGTGGCGCAAGAAAGCCAAGGGCGCTGGGCTGGCCGGCGAACAGCAGAATCTGCTAGCTGGCGCCAGACGGCGCAAATCTTACCGACAAGGAGAAAAACCATGCAATATTTATTGCTGATCTACATGCGGTTGCGGTCGCGCTCAGTGAAGGACTCGAGATTGGGCTGCAACGGATCGACGAATTAGGATCCGCAGGCGGGCTGGACTCGTACTATCTCTATCATGCCGCACGAGCCGACATCCTGCGTCGTCTGGGTCGTTCGCGAGAGGCAGCAGAGGCCTATCGCCAGGCGCTTGGCCTGACAGCCAATGCGGTCGAACGCCGCTATCTCCGGAGACGATTAGCAGAGTTATGCTGAAACTTGGGCTTGCGAATGCGTTCATCGACAGTGATTGCGCTTCTCGGATTGCAGATGCGTCTCATAGAGAACGCTGTTTCCGGCTTCTAGTGAATCCAACGTGCTGAATACCACCGAATAGTTAACTGTCGATTCACAATAGCTGCCACTAATCTGCATTACTTGAAGATCGCGAAATACGGGGCTGGATTGGCACATCCTCCTGCTTCCCCCAGATTCGAATTTCAGTCAGCATTTTCTTCAATCGGCGTTGCTGCATTGGACGATGACATAGATTGGTTATCTCACGCGGATCTTCCTGTAAGTCATAGAGTTCAGGATCGATATTCGGGCCGTTATCTACAACTTTGTACCGGCCGTCAAACTGCATCCTAGTAGGGTTGTACGCGCCAGGCCTGGTGTACATTGGTTCGTTGGGAAATTCGCTGTAGACAATATCACGATGATGCATGGTCTCGCCCTTCGCAAGCTTCAAAAACGATTTCCCTTGTACAGAGACCGGCGTTTCCAATTCTAGTAAATCCATCATGGTAGGAAACAGGTCGATTTGCTCAACGAGTGCTTTGGTGCTTTTTCCTCCGGAAATAATCTCCGGCAAATGTAGGATCAACGGCACGCGAACAGACGGATCGAAAAACACCATCTTGGTCCAAAGCCTGTGATCGTCCAGCATCTCACCATGATCCGCTGTGAAAACAATCAGCGTGTTCTCCCGCTGTCCGGAATGATCGAGTTGGCTCAAGACCATTCCCAAAAGGTGATCGGCAAATGCGATGTTCCCGTAGTAGCCCTGCATCGCATCGCGAACCTGATCGTCGGTCAAATGATCCAGTCCACGCTTCTTCATGTTTTCCAAGTAGCGCGGATTTGCATCGGCAAGGTCATCCTTGGGATAGTTCCGGCTGGGAATTTGCAGCTTCGCTCGATCGATCATGTCCCAATAACGTCTTGGCGGTTGTAAGGGAGGATGCGGTCTCAGAAGTGAACACTGTACCAGCCAGGGATGATAGCGGTTCTCATTCAGGAACTTCATCGTGTTCTGAACAGCGCGCCATTCTTCAGTCTCCGTCTCAGGAAATGGATATGGCGCCCCTAGGGGGAGTTTCCCGTCCGTATGAAACATCATCGGGAGCAGGACGCCTCCGGGTGGGAGTTTTTCTTTCGGCGGATTTGAATTGCCAGGGACATAGATGTCCCAATCCTGCTGGATGCGGCCCGGGGTATGCAGTTTCCCGAAACACGCTGTCTTATAACCTTTCGAGCGCAGGAGTTGCGCATAGGAGATCTGATCGGGGTTGGAGAGATAGCCATTCGTAACTACACCCGTGGAGTGAGCGTAGCGTCCAGTCAAAATACAGTTTCGAGAGGCCATGCAGATGGGTGCCTGGCAATAGGTCTGCCGGAAGCTCACCCCCGCGGCAGCCAGCGAATCGAGCGCGGGCGTGATCGCACAGGGGTCGCCATAGCTGGAGAGCGCGTCCGGCCGGTACTGATCGCACATCAAAAACAAGATGTTGAGCGGACGCTTCTTAGTAGTTACCGCCCGGCTTAGCCTGGGGAACAGAGCGGTCGCAGCGCTCGCGCCCAACATCGACAAAACGTCTCGCCTGGAGGGATGTTCTATCAAGTCCTTCTCTTCCCTATTTGGCTGCCGGCCCGCCTAAGCTACGCCAAAGATAGAAACATTGAAACTTACCGATCTTTAATTTACATGAACAGAGGCGATATTCAGCAGGCGCTGAATATCGCCCCGGACCCACGGAGTTAAGGAACTTTCACCACGAATGAATCTGACTGTCCTTGTGGATTGGGGCTTCCTCCAGGATCACCGGAGTAGACAGCCACCAATGTATGTCTGCCAGATGCAAGGTTAGTTAGAGTTGTGGTAGCAGAACTAGATCCTGAACCCAGCATGAGATTTAGAACCGCCAATGAATTTTGCCCGTCATATATCGTCACAGTTCCTGTCGGAGTCGATCCCTGCAAACCATTTACGGTCACGGTGACAGGAATTTTGCTGCCCTGAAGCGTCTCAGGCACAAAGTGAACATATGCGTCATAAGAGTACGTTGAATAAGGAAAGGCAGGGTTCGTAATATACATTGCAGACAAGTAAGGCTGTTTGACCATTGCCTTGTATGCCATCGCACCAAGAGAAGGTGGAGGAGGAAATGCAGGAGGTGTGGTCAGTTCCCAGTAGCCGTTCCCGCCCGGTGAATCAAAATACATCAATCCAAGATAGTCGGGCATTCCTGAATTGGGGTTCTTGCCTTGCAGGCTGCCGACGCTAAGCTCCGGTACAGCTCCATTCAAAAAGCTCGCCTGCGCGTTCTGGCTTATCTGCTCATTGGGAGATCCCGTCTCCCCGATGAGAATCGGCTTATTAAGGAGCGCAAGACCAGTGTACGCATAATTCATGACTGCATTAAAACTGTTCGCATGATAGTTAGTATAGTCATATACGTCCGTGCCAACCCAATCGACCTCAGCTGGTCCGGGATAAAAACCGGTATTGTCCAGGCCAGTTGGGTTCCACAGCCAAATTACGTTGGTGACTCCCTGCGCCTCGAAGACAGCGCGGATATGATCCCAAGCTTCTCTGAAGTGCTTTTCCATCGGAGCACTTTCTGAGCCGGACTGTTCAGGCATGTTATTGTTACCTGATGTGCAGTAATAGTTATTTTGTGGTGCTGGAGGAGGCGGCGGAATGGGAAGTGGTTCGGTATTAAAGTTCATTTCCCAAAACCACCTCACAAAGACTGGACCTTGGTAAGTCTTATACATTTTGGCAATTTTCGTAATGTTGCTATCTTCATCTCCGTTCTTTATATGCCAATCAGTTGAGTATTGATCGGTGGGTTCTACCTGATCGCATTCCCATGAATCGACGGGAATACGACCCGCCTGCAAGTCTTTCAACTCATAAGTCGGAAAAAGTTGGGCGCCATGGTGGGGCGTGAACGTCCAGTCATAGTAGTGCATGTCGGTCGCTAGGGTTCGACCGACATACGACTCCAAATCCTCGGTCGATCCAGGAGCTGGCTGTTCTCCCAGTGGGTTGTAGAACGCTCCGGTGTAAATGGTTTGTTGCGGCGGGATGAGTGGCACGTTAACGCCGACAACCTGACTTATGGAAGTCAGAGGGCTGCTGATCGCAGTCAGAGTGTAAAGGCCCGGCTGCGACAGGGCCACAGTCAAGTTATTAAATGTAGCGATCCCATTCATTGCTTGCACTGTGCGCGTCAAAGGCGAAGAGAGCGTCGGACCGGTAATGGTTAGGGAAACCATGGCCTGCGAGCTTTTGACAATATTGCCATCCGTGCAAACGTTGCCAGTTCCGTCGCAAACACAGACAGCAATTGTCGAAGGCAGATTATCTGCTGGCGATTGGTTGGAAGGAATCATGCTGTCTTGTGCAAACAGCAGTTGGGTAGCATTCTGTGCGAAGCAGCTCGTTGAATACAGCATGGTGACAATGATGACGGCGACCCATGCAAGATAGGTAGACGTTGATGAAGTTTTACGGCGGGAGTCAGAGAACACTGGAACCTCCTTTAAGGCTGAGATAGACGCACATAACTTTTTTTTATTTAGTTGCGTACAGCACTTAAACAAGCAGGAGCAAGGTACTGCTTCAGTCCAGCTCTTGTCAAGATAAAATGTTGTGAAAAGAAGTTATACACGCTGGTTTGATTATTGTTTACGAGGCATGTCAAGCACCCCTTTTGTTTTGTTGCTATTAGCGCGATATTCTGGCAGGATAGGCAAAGGGAGAAATGTAATTGTTTATGTCAGAATCAACCACGAGGTCACGACGGGATTTTTTGAAAGCAGCCTCGGCCTCAGTTGTAGCTTCCTGTTTCTCATCGGCCGCCGAGAGCCAGCCACATACAAAAAATAACGTCTTATTCATAGCCTCAGACGATCTAAATTGTTCGCTCAGTTGCTACGGACATCCGCTGGTCCGTACACCGAATATTGATCGTATTGCTGCTATGGGCGTTCGCTTCGATACAGCTTATTGCCAATATCCACTCTGTAGCCCTTCACGTACGTCGTTGATGACAGGCCTTGCGCCCGATACCACTCGAATTTACGACTTGAAAACCCATTTTCGTGAGTTCATTCCGAATGTTGTCACTATTGGGCAGGCGTTCAAGAGGAATGGATACTTTTCAGCACGAGTTGGAAAGATTTACCATGCTGGCAATCCTGGTTCGATCGGCACTAGCGGTCTCGACGACGCTCCCACCTGGGACTATATCTACAATCCGAACGGGATAGACCACACACAAGAGGAGAGCAGGGTCACGGACTACACGCCGAAACGCGGACTTGGCTCCGCTATGGCATTCTTCGAATCCCCTGTTCGCGACAACCAGACTACTGACGGGATAGGAGCGGAGCATGTCTCGCTCTTATTAGATAAGTACCGCGACCAGCCGTTCTTCATCGGCGCTGGATTCTTCCGCCCGCACGTACCCTGGATCACACCCAAGAAATATTTTGACAGATTTCCATTGGAACAAATCCATGCGTATCCGTTCGATCCCGGCGAATTGCATATAGCGCCACCGCCAGCTTACTTTACGCACCCGGCAAACTTTGGCATGAACATCGATCAGCGCCGACACTGCATCCAGGCTTACTATGCGTCCATTTCCTATCTCGACTCCCAGGTGGGCAAGGTGCTTGATGCGCTCGAACACAATAACCTGCTGCGCAATACGACCATTGTATTCTGGAGCGATCACGGCTATCAACTTGGAGAACATGGCCAGTGGATGAAACAAACTCTGTTTGAGAAAGCCGCGCGAGTCCCGCTCATCATCGCCGGCGCCGGAGTAGAAGCGCGAGGAACAGTGTGTCATAGAACTGTTGAACATTTGGATATTTATCCAACCTTGGCTGAGATTTGCGGTCTCAATAACATACCGGAGGGTCTGCATGGAACGAGTCTTGTGCCGCTACTTAAGGCTCCGAATTCTAATTGGGACAAACCGGCTGTCTCTCAGCTTGAACGGCCCCCGACCGAGACCCCAGCGCTTTCCGGATACTCCCTTCGAACAGAATGCTACCGGTACACAGCCTGGCAGGATGGCTACGCCGGAGAAGAACTGTATGACTATGAGAGCGACCCACGCGAGCTTAACAACTTGGCTAACGATTCGAAATTCGATATGTTGCGAAAGCAGTTACGCACGCAACTAGAAGCTATAAGCGTAACACGGGGCAAACACGTGTCACGAGCCACATAGTTACACATTAGTACGGAAGGCAAATGTGTGCCGGGTGGCAGATTTCTAGAATGACATGGTCCAACGGCCCCGTGAATGCTGGCGTCTAATCATTAAGGGCATATCCGAGCGCTTCATAACGCGTGCGATGATAGTTATTGTAGTTGCATAGCAAGCTTCGATTTATAGATTTCTTTTGCCGAATAGAAGCCGCCATTTCGGATGTTTTATTAAAATCATTGATCAAGCAAGAGCAAACAATGCAGAGGCGATATGAGCACCAAAAGAAAACGTATTTCAAAAAATGCAATCGATGAAACTTCTAATGGACGGAAAATCACAACCGCGACCCCTCAAACAATCCGACATGTTAATCGTAGGATTGTACTGAACTTGATTCGTCTACATCAGCCTCTTTCCCGAGCAGGCCTCTCCCGAATAACAGGCATGCACCGTAGCAACATATCAGTCATTGTGGAGGAGCTTATTGCGGATGGCCTTGTACGCGAAGAACGCGCAGATCCGATGGGTAGGGGGCGTGTGCCATTTTTATTGTATGTCACCGAAGACTCTGTTTATGTTATTGGCGTGAACTTGTGGGTCTCAGAAACCAAGATCGCATTAGGACGATTGGACGGAAGCATTGAAAAGGTTACATCTTTTACAACACCGGACGATCCCAGCGTCTTTGTTCAAATGCTCGATCGAGAGATACGTCGATTGTTGCTGACAGTCAGACCCAGCATGAAAAATTCTATAAGGAACCTCACTGTGAGCGTGCCTGGACACATCAAATCCAGAGCAAATAAAGAGGTATGGATACCTGCACTCCCTGCGTATTCTGGATTTTCCCTGGGAGAAGCCATTGAAGCTAAAATCGGAATCCCAACGGAAGTCATGAATAACGCCAGCCTGGGTGCGCTCACCGAAATGTGGCTTGAAGAGATGGACCACGTCGTTTTGAAGGATTTTATTTTTCTTCTGATCGGCGACATGGGAGCGGGATCCGGCTTAGTTATCCATCACCAACTATATCTAGGGCACGACCTCACATTTGCAGGTGAATTCGGCCACATGGTGATCGACCCTGACGGCCCTAAGTGTGCTTGCGGAAAGCATGGCTGCTGGCAACTTTATGTGAGCGCCAGCGCAACATGGAAACGGTATCGACCGACGGTGCGATACACTGCGGCCGGCTTCCATCAATTTCTCCAAAGCGTGCGCAATCATGACTCGGCTGCTATTGCCGCCTTAAAAGAAACTGCGAAGTATATCGCGCTGGGAGTCGCAAACATCTCTCAAATATTGAATCCTGAAGTCATTATTTTATGTGGGGAGATCACCGCAGTGTGGGACATATTGCAGCCTGAGATAGTCCGGCATCTATTGCTACTGAACACAACTACCGAAATTCGACCCACAAAGGCGAATGCAAATCAGATATTTCTCCAGGGAGCAGTACGCTTCGGTTTAAACAAGATATTCAATCCTCCCGGAATGAGAATGACTATGCCGCAGTCATAACGTTGCCGTCCTACTGACACTGTTTACGCGGTGGCGAATCGCTCAACATCAGGTCGCCCGGCAAATGAAGATGTGTGGACGCCCGTAGCGGATTTGGCTGCGCTGACATCATTCCGGCGGAACGCAGCAGTAAAAAACCACCGCTACTCCTTCACGGTTGGCGCAATCAGATCCGTCTTCGGACTTACCGGAAGAATAAGCTTGGGAAGAGGCTTCTGATCGAAATCGAAGTCGTTAATCAAGTCGCCAAGAATCGGCACATTTTCACGAACAGTGGGCCTGGGATCGGGACGCCCATCGGTCTTTGGGTTCAATCGTAGTCCACCTAGAAAATCATCTTCAATGAATTTCAGATAGGCATCGAAGCTCAGTGTTTGATGATCAATATAGTGCCGCCTGGCATAAGGTGAAATGACTAATCCAGGCACGCGAAGGCCATATCCATTTAGGTCCACAACTGGAGGCGCTTCATGGTCGTAGAATCCACCCCAATCGTCCCAGGCCACAAAGATCGCTGTATCTTTCCAGTTCGGACTCTGCATAATTGCGTTGATAATGCCAGTGGTCCAGCTTTGACCGGCTGTTACTAATGCGGGCGCATGTTCACTGACTTCTTTTGAAGGAACGATCCAGGAGACCGACGGCAACTTTCCTTCACGGGCCTGCACATAAAATTTGTTCAGCGACTGGATGCGAGAAAGTTCACCGTCATCCTTGACGGTGTCAAAGTAAGGAAGAGGGTTCCATATACCGGCGGTTTTCGCGCCCTGCTTCACGGGAGGGCACGACATAGCAGCATCATCCTCGCAATCGGGTTCGTTGCCCGTCATCACGTAATAACCCCACGTCACATCATGGGCGTGGAGTAAATATGTTAAGTCGGTCCACGCGTATATGGGCTCAGTTCTCATGGGTCCGTTGCGCTGACCACCAAAATTCTGACCCAGGCGACCGCGAAAATCCGGGGGTTCTCCTGGAGCATTCAGCTCGTTAATACAACTCTTCGGATCGTCGTGCTTCGTACAGTATGCCGACCACGCAGACAGTTCGTATAGATGGGCCGGCAAGCTCCAGGACGCATTTGGCTCGAACATATGATCCTGGAGGACGAACTCCCGCGCATAGATCCAGTAATTCGGGATGTCACGTTGATCGTGATATCCCATCACATCTTGTGTCGAGGAGTTCGTGCATACGGGATTGACAGTTTCACCACAACCCTTATTTCCACTTTCCGCCTCGACAATAAATCCGTCCATCCTGCCGTTATCAATGTCTCGAAGACTTCCAGCAGCATCATGCGGACCGCCACCATTTGCATCGTTGGAATCGTGATACGGGCCAACGCAATTGCCTGATTTCGGATCGGGGTTGCAAACCGCGAACGCACCCGCCTTCGTTGGTAACCCGTCGGCACCGGGGAAAGTACCGAAGTAGCTGTCGAACGAGCGATTCTCTTTCATGATGATGACGATGTGCTTGATTTTATGAATACCTTCCGGCGCTGGAGCACTGTTCCTTGCCGAGACACGGTTCTGGCTTATCGCACCGACCGAAAAAGCCAACATCATGGCTGCCAGCGTGCACAACCAGGTTGTCTTTGAGCTAGCGGCGGCCATAGAGATAGCCATCCAAGTCTGCGCGACGAAGTTACGCGTCATAAAATTCGACTTCCTTATAAAGGATAGTTTCAAAACACAAGTTAGAAGTTAATCTTCACCGCCAATTGCAATACTCGTGCCTGCGCAGCTGCATCGACCTGGCCATAGTCACCTTGCGCAAGAGTGGAGCCGATGTCGGTGAAGTTAGTGTGATTGAAGCTGTTGAACGCCTCGGCGCGGAATTGTGTCACCAACGAATTTATAATATGGAAATTCTTAAATGCGCTCAGGTCCCAAGTTTCGTATCCAGGACCAATAATGTTGCCAACGGGCGCGTTTCCTGCTCGGTATTGACCTGCCGGAACCTGGGTGAAGGCTGCTGTGTTGAACCATTCATTCAGTTTGTGCGGGGCGCCGGAATTGGGATTAGAGATGACGTCGGGTCTGGCCGCATTCTGTGCTGCGGTGATACCGCCCGCAGCCAGCAAGCCGAGTCCGCCAGGATCTACATTGATAGTTAAAGCGGTCACCGGTAAACCGGATGCATAGGAGATGATTCCTGTTGTCTCCCACCCTCCGAGTGCGTGGCCGATAATGCCACGTTGGGCGCGGAAGAATGGCACCAGATATACAAAGTGTGCGGAAAAAACATTCGTGCGATTATATTGCGTCGGACCGTATTCCGACGCCAAGTTGTAGATGCTTTGCGGCGGGCTGGTACGGTCCGATTGGTTATTGGTCAATGACTTCGACCATGTATAGTCCAGATTCACAAGTGAGCCGTCTGAAAATCGTTTTGCGAAAGATGTTTGCAGTGAGTTGTAATTACCCGAAAAGACGGGTGCAATGAAATTAATCGGACCCCACCCAACATACGGTCGGATTTGATTCAATAACGTGCTGTTTGCTTTCGTTATACCATCTCCAGAGATAATCCCCTTCTGCGCATATTCACCTGGGAACGGCTGATTCAGGTCCTCCATTCCGATCTGGTGGACGGAATGGTTTCCATAATATCCGATATCTAAGACAGCGTTATGCGTTAATTGCTGCTGTAGATCGAGGCTCCAGTCCTGCACATATGGAGTGGAATAGTTTGCGGAGAATCCACTGATAACGAGCGGCGCTGAACTACCCGCCGGTATGCCATTTCCGGGAGCATCGAAGGAGGTGTTCGAGATGGTTGTATTGCTGATATAAGGGGGATTTCCCTGAGCGAGCTTCTCATAATCGCCCCCTAGAGTCTGTACGTAGTAAATACCGTATCCACCGCGAAGAGCCGTCTTTCCATTGCCGTGAATATCCCACGCAAATCCGATTCGCGGCGCGAAGTTCCATTTGGGCTGACTACTGATCGCGGAGCCGTAAGGCGATGTTGTCCCGGCGATGATAATGCCATTCAATGGATTGTACTTCGCGTTTGGTGTTCCTCCACCTGGGCATGGCGCCTTGGTGCAGATCAGGCCATTTGTACCGATTGTCGGCGCGTTAGCGGAACTATAGAAGCTCGGATCGAAGTTGGTCAGCGGAATGATGGGACTGTTCTCAAATTTTTCCGCGTTAGGCTGTTGAATGAACGAATAACGAACACCTCCGTTCAACGTCAGCGTGGGCGACGCGTGAAAATCATCCTGAACGTATCCCTCGTAAAGATTTCCATGAACTAGAATTCCAGCATCCAAGGATGTCTGCTGATAGGAGGATACCTGCCCCAGCAGGAAACTTGCGAAGGCTTGATCGAACTGCGAGGCGCTGCTGCCAGTCGGCAATTTCCCAGCGTTAAAGCTGAACGATCCAGCGTTTGTTGTACCGTTGGTGTTGCCGGATCCGTGATCTTCGAAAATTCCACCAAAATATAGTGTATGGCGGCCAAAAGTATGGGTGGCATTTACGAACCCCTGATATGAGTCTGCCAAGTTCCGATAAGGTCCCGTCGAATTGTATACCCCATTATTAATATGCAGGTCCGGAACGCGGGCAAGAGTAGACACATAGGGCAAAGTAGGTTTGATATCGGGAGAATTGGCGGACGCTACCAGTCCAATTGGATCCGCTTCAATCCATGAGGTTGTATAGGAATATCCGCCTTCCAACACCGTATTGGAACTCGCTGTAAAGGTTGCATGCCCCAGATAGCTGGTACCGCCGTTCCTTACTTTGGACGTTCCCACTCCAGGGACGCCGGTAGTTTTATACAACCCATTTGGCACAACGAGATGAAATGGATCGTCAAGATAGCGGAAAAAGACGCTTAACTTTTGATTGTATTGGTGATCAACCCGGAGAAACGTTTGTGTTTCATTGTTATAGCCTGTTTCGGATGCAATTAGCCCTTGTGGATCGCGAGAATTGTTCGGCAACGGCGTCTTATTTATAATATCGGTCAAATACGCCTGCGCCGTAGGATCGAATTGCGAAATCGAGGTGGCTGATTTCGTACATTTCGAATTGGTATATTGCACGCATACAGGTGCGTCGAAGATGCCCTTACGTTGCGCGGCCGTCGGTATGTTCGTCAGTGTTTCAGAACTCTGCGTCTCTTCGCGCAGCAACTCCTGACCAACAAAAAAGAAAGTTCGGGCGTTGCTTCGGCTTGTTAAATGCGGAATCCATAGTGGACCACCCACTTCATAACCGAAATCGTTGTAACGAATTCCCGGTCTGGTAATTCCGGCTAAGTTATTCAAATAGTTGTTCGCATTCAACACCTGGCTGCGAAAGAATTCATAGGCGCCTCCATGGAAAGCTGTAGTACCGGCCTTCGTTTCCATGGTGATGATGGCGCTGCCTTCTCCACCATATTGTGCGCCATAGCTATTCCGTAAGAGGCTCATCTCTTGAACGGCATCGATACTGGGGAAAATCCCGACTTGCTGGCTGCCGCCATGGTTTAGAATGTCGACGCCATCCAGAAAATACCCATTTTGACTGACGCGTTGTCCATTTACCTGGAAATCAGCTTGGTTCGTCCCCCCGCCGGAAGAAATAACACCTCTGTCGATGGTCCCCGGCACATCGCCGGTGATGCCCGGTTGAAGAGACAGCAACTGCTGGAAGTTGCGGCTGCTTAAGGAGAGCTGACGCATTTGAGTGCCATTGATGAGGGTGCCGGCGGCAGCCGTGTCGAGTTGTGGAGCCAATGCACTGGCTGTCACTTGTACTGTCTGTGTCGATTTACCAGGCGATAGGGTCAATGGGACGGCGACAGGTTGATTCACGTGGACTGCGACACCGTTGACCGTTGAAGTCTCGAATCCCGGCGCCTCCGCGGTGACCGAGTAGTTGCCAATAGCCAGCAGCGGTGCGGTGAACTGGCCCTGCCCATCTGATTTGAGGGTGCGCTGGACGGCATTCTGATCAGTGTTTGTAATGGTCACCGATGCCCTGGGGATGACTGCGCCGGACGAATCCCGAACCGTTCCATTGATCTGACCGGTCAAGTTTTGTGAATGGAGAACCCCCGGCAGGAGCAGCAGAAAAACCGCGCATCCTAGCCAACGCGTTACTTTTTGAAAATACACCAACCTCATATGTCATGCCTCGTAAGTCTCGCAGATGTATAAACCGTTCTCAAATTCGTCGTGGCAAGATTAAAATCTCTCATTTAGATGCTTGTCAAGACATAATATAAAGTTTGAGGAATGAATCCATTTTGGCCTTCGATCATTCTGAAGCATTTGCGTTATTTCTGCTTCGTTAGCACAAGTACTCTCCGTAATCTGTAACTCGGAGGACGTTAAACTTCTGAATACGTAAAGGAGGCACGTAAATGTGCAAGAAATCTGTAGTATTTTTGGGAATATATCTTTCGTGCTGCGCCGCTGGGATTTATGCCCAGAATCAGACAAAAGTGCACCGTCCGCCCATCACCGGGTTCTCGCATATCTCGCTGACTGAGGCGAATGATCCGGCAGCTCGCAAGTTCTACAGCGATGATTTTGGCTGGCCAGTTATTCGAGAGAAGAGGGCCGATGGTGTTGTCCATTACCGGGTGAGCGCAGTGCAATATATCGAGCTTGTGCCCCCATCGAGTAACTTCGACAGCAAAGGAAGCGTGCTCAATCACATCGCGTTTGCCACTCCCGATGCGAAGGGAATGCGCGCATATCTGAAGGAGAACGGAATCGGCGTTCCGGACAAAGTAACAGCCGAGGGGAATGGGCGGTTCTCCTTCATCACGTCTGACCCGGAAGGAAACAAAATTGAATTCGTACAAGGCGGCAGCCCTCGCGGACCACTTGGGCCAGTTCCCCATCCTCCGGTGAGTACGCACATCATTCACATGGGACAAGCCATCATCGATGCAGACAAGATGGATAATTTTTATAAAAATATCCTCGGGTTTCATCTTTACTGGAAAGGCTGGAACAAACCGGGACACATCGATTGGGTCGATATGCAGGTACCGGATGGCACCGACTGGATCGAATATATGCTCGTCGTACCTCAGGCAGGGACGCAGAGTCAACTACGCAGTGCGGACCACTTTGGCCCGGGTGTGGCCAGCGTGGATGCGGCAGTTGCACTTCTCCGTTCGCGCGGTATGGACATTCCTCCACGTAAAGGATTGCCAAGGCTCGGTGACGGCAAACTGAAGTGGAATTTGTATGACCCGAGCGGAACGAGAGTAGAGCTGATGGAGTTCAAACCAATCACAACCCCGTGCTGCTCTCCTTTTACCGGATCGCAGCCAACCCACTGAATGCGACTTCGCGCGGAGAAACAGTTCAGTTCGGCACTACTATCGGAGTTAAAAAGAGGCACTGACGATTGTCGGTTTCACCGGGGCTGTTTAGTTCAGCAGTTACAATCCTCTGGATGGTTGACTTGTCGGCCCAACAGCTTCGGAGGCTTGTACACATATCGGTCATTCGTTTCCTTGCGCAGCTCTTCTAGCCCCGCGCGCAAATGGCTGGTCAATTCCGCGTACTCTGGATCCCCATAAAGGTTGTGCATTTCATTCGGGTCGGTCTCAAGATCGTAAAGCTCGTATTCATTCGAGTAAGTAATCGATGTATTTATATCCGTTTGTGCGAACACCTCGGTGGGGAGGCACATTCTCAAACCCTAGATATTCGTAATATTTAGCCGCTTATCGTAGAAGCGGTGCTCGCCAAGGAAGAACTCTTGATCCGCGCTCCACATTACCGCCGTGTAGCATAGTCGACGCAAAACCATGTTGCCGCCCAGCCACTAGACTGCGGATTATTCAGTCTCACGTTATCGGTCACGAGTCAACGCTCATCTCGAAAGCGCTGGTTTTCGCCTCATACTCTTCGAGTGGCCACCGATTCAGAGCGATTCTTCTGTTTCTGTAAACCCTCGCTGCATCTGGATCGTATAAAGATACGATGACGACGGGTCAAAACCCGTTCGTCGTCCCGCTCCATATTGTGAACGAACATTAGACAATTGGCTGCTCCAGAATCTCCTCATTTTTCGGATCCCAATAGAGCTTTTTACCGCTCCAATACGACTGGGCCGCCATGATAATCACGATGGCATGCGAGAAACCATTGTCCACTGTGGCATTCGGTTGTTTACGTCCCTGCATCGCTGTCAGCCAGTTCATTAGATGTTGAACATGATCGTCGTCCGGACCTAGCGAATTAGGCGGAGGTGCTCCGGCGACCTGCACGATCTCCTCGCGATCGCCGATCGGCCCCGCAATGGGAACGTTATAGTAGATAGGTCCGGTCTCATTTGGGTCATATTCACGTCTGCCGCCTTCATTACTGACCACAAACAGCGACGCACCCTCGCCGCCATAGTTTGCGATGGTTCCATCCCGTCCTTGAATTCTTGAAAAGCTGCGATAACTATTTCCAAAAATGGTTTGTATGTATAGAGAAAACCTTTCGGATATGTAACCGCCGCGACGCAGGTGTCCGGATTTTCACGCCCATCTTTCCAGGTAAAGATTCCACCGTTCGCCACGACACTTTCCGGATATGCCTCATCCGTCCAGAGATGCACGAGATCACTGCCATGGCTCATCCACTGGTCAAAGATACCTGAAGAGTAATCTCGATAAAGCCGAAACTCCAAATAGACGTGAGGATCGAAAGGACGATTGGGCTTCCCTAGCAACCAACGGTTCCAATCTGTGTCTTCTTCGCGGAGCTGTGATTTTCGATCATATAGCCATTCTTTCCACTGCATGTTCCGATCCATCAGCATTTCGCGCGATGAGCCAGTATCCCATGGCACAAATCGCCAGCGCTCCTCGTTCACATTCCATTCCTGTTCGATATGTACGATCTTGCCGATGCGTCCGGAGCGAACGATATCTCGAACTGCCAACTGATAGGGCTGGCTACGGTGTTGAGACCCCATCTGGACCACTTGTTTGGATTTCTGACCGCATCACGAGCCTACTTGGCTTCTGAAAGTACATTGGCAAAGGGCTTTTCCACATAACAATCCTTTGCCGCTCGCACTACTTCCGTGCATAGTTTCGCATGCTGAAAATCTCCCGTGGCAATCATTACTCCATCAATATCCTTGCGGGCAAGCATGTCCTCGGAATATTTATAGGAATGAGGATCCAGTTTGAAGACTTCTTTTACCTGAGCAGCTCGCCGCTCGCGAGCTTGACTCCAAATATCGCAAACCGCAACTATTTCTACAGGCGTCTGTTTTGAAGCAAGCTGCACCATGTGAACATGTCCACTACTTCGTCCTCCACATCCAAGTTGACCCAGCATGCTCTGCTGGGGATCATGGGCCAACACTGTAAAGATTTGCCCTGATTACAGGTTCCAGTTGTTTCACTGGGATTACACCATCGGCCTGTTTGTCGCCGTATTTGCATGGGGATGGACCCTGGGCTCTGCTGGAGAAACCGGGCGGACGTTCTTGCCCGATGTGATCGGTGCAGGCATACCCAGTATTGGCTGGGCAATCCTGGGTGGAATCATTTTCAACGTCGCCAATCTCCTCTTGGTTGCTGCGATTGAGATAGCTGGGCTTGCTGTAGCCTTCCCCGTTGGCATCGGCCTGGCACTCGTTGTGGGCGCGGTTAGCAGCTATTTTCTATCGCCGAATGGCAATCCTGTGATGCTGTTCGGTGGGATCCTGCTCGTAGCGATCGCTATAGTTTGCGACGCCTTGGCTTATCAGATGCGGGAGCGGGAGCACCGCGCCAGGAGTCGGCGCGGTCTGATGATAAGCCTTGTGGCGGGCCTGTTAATGGGCAGCTTTTATCCTTTCGTCTCGCACGCGATGAGCTTTGCGCACGCACCTGGACCGTACGCAACGTCGTTCTATTTTGTTGTGGGAGTAGCGCTGTGCGCCGTTCCCTTCAACTACCTACTGATGCGCAAACCGCTTGATAAGCAGCCTCCGGTAGCGATGGCTGCATACTTCAACGCGCCGTTTCGTTGGCATGCATGGGGAGTTGTGGGTGGAGCAGTTTGGTGCACTGGCGCGGTCTTCAACTTTGTCGCTTCGCGGGCGCATATTGTCGGCCCTGCAGTTTCCTATTCCATTGGTCAGGGCGCAACGATGATCTCCGCCGCATGGGGCGTCGTCGTATGGCGCGAGTTCGCAGGCGCGCCGTCCCGTTCCAAAAAATTACTTACTCTGATGTTCGTTCTGTTCATCCTGGGGCTATCCGCGGTTGCTTCCGCTCCTCTTTTTTGAAACTCATTAACCGAAACTGGAAAATCGAAGTGGATATATCGAAAGAAATGCGGCCAATTGTTGTGGTGGGAAGCATCAATATGGATCTTGTCTCTACTGCAGTCAAGATGCCCGCCTCGGGAGAAACGGTTCTCGGATCTGGTTTTCAGATGCATCCAGGTGGGAAAGGCGCAAATCAGGCCGTGGCAGTGTCCCGTCTCGGCTATCCGGTGCACATGATCGGGAAGCTTGGGTCGGACCTTTTCGGGCAACAATTGCGGGCACACCTGCAAAGTGTCGGGGTGGGACTAATGGGTGTCGAGACAGTGGAGGGCGCTTCCGGCATTGCGGCAGTTATAGTAGCTCCGACAGGGGAAAACCGCATTGTCGTGACACCGGGAGTCAATGCTGCGGTGTCGCCGGAGTATATGGAGTCGTATACGTCCCTGATCTGCAGCGCAAGTCTGGTTTTGGCACAATTGGAAATCCCCATTGAGACGGTGGAGCGCCTTGCGGAACTGTGCCTCCAGGAGGGAGTTCCCCTCATGCTGGATCCAGCTCCAGCACAGGCGCTTTCACCGAGCCTGCTGCGGCGTATCAGCTGGTTCACTCCAAATGAGACGGAAGCCGCTTTTTATCTCCATCGAGAAATAGACAGTTTGGATGAAGGATTTCTCTGCCAGACTGCGAGTTCCCTTCTGGCTCAGGGGCCTACGGGTATAGTTCTCAAGCTGGGTTCACGGGGTGCCTATCTGTCAGCCAACGGCATCAATCAACGATTGAGTGCGATTGCCGTGGATGTCATCGATACCACCGCCGCTGGCGATGCACTTAACGGCGCATTCGCGGTTGGACTTGTGCTAGGGAAATCTCCAAGCGAAAGTGCGCGGTTTGCCGTTGCAGCCGCCTCTGTTTCTGTCACTCGGCAGGGCGCACAGTCCTCGATGCCTACTTTTGCTGAAGTAGCAAGGATGCTCGATGACAAACAGTAGTGAAATCAAGCACTGAAGCGATTTATAGATATCGCAGGCGATGATACATGGACTACCAATCATCTGATCAACGATTTTCGCAACGGATGTGTTATCCAAGGATTCAGCAATTATGGAATCGGTAACGCATCTTGGTCCTGCTCGTCGATCAGCCGCTCCTTGGGGGACAGGAATAACCTGTTGAGCTGACATGATTGGGCTTCGACTTTTGTAACCTTCCCGGCCAATCCCACTCTCTCAGATTGCTGCTCCACGCCAAGCCAATACTGGCAAAGTTATCGAAGCCGCCCCGTGGGTCATCTTCTGGATACTTGGATCCGTGAAAAAAAATCAGATATTTGCCTACACCTGGAATTTTACGGGTATCAAGCACAAAGCCTGCTGTAACACGCCCACACGCCCACGGCCAATCCTTCTGTCCTAAAGTCAGCACGCCTAGGTCCTCCCAAGTTTTCAGATCAGAGGAACGCTCCGGCGAGGAGCAAGGGCGATCAAGGCTGCATTGTTCCTGTGCTTCTTGAGGGTGGATGCCGGACGGTCTTGCTGCTATTCTTGGACAAAGAAGCCTTGAGGAGAAAACTGATTGGTGTGAAGGCACACGCAGGTAACAAAATCCGTCCGAGTTCCATGTCACCCTTCTCAGGAACGAGTTTTGAGGGCGAAGAGTGGGAGCTTGTACTGCGCATTATCGCCACGCCGCCCTTTCAGCGATCGCCCTTTCTGACCAATTTCCTGTTGTACATTTGTGACCGCAAGCCCTCCAGCCGCGAAGACGAGATTACGGAGCATCATATCGGTGTTCAGGCGCTTGGCCGCCCCCCCGCCTACCATTCAGGCGAAGACACCATCGTTCGTAACTATGCGAGGCTGCTACGTAAGCGGTTGGATGAATACTTTCTCGATCAAGCAAATGCGAGCGACTGCGTATCGTAATCCGGCGGGGGCAATATGTGCCGACCTTTGAGCCAAATATCCGCGCTGAACCTCCAGCAAATTCAACCGGCTTACAGAAACCTGAAGTTTCACCGCTCTCTCCGCGAACCGCAACCTTCTCAGGTCGGCTCCTCGACCCGGCCAAAGCAGGCCTTATTGCCGTCCTTATTATCGTTTGTTTGATTGCGGGCTGGATGTACAGGCGGCATCGCTTTCACTTCGCCGCCGCCGCATCGCGAGATCAATACCGCCTATTTTGGAATGAACTTATTAATTCAAAGAAGGTGACTTATATCGTCACCGGCGATAGCGGCTTTGGCCTGTTGCAAGACATAACAGGGCAGGAAGTGGACCTTCATGAATACGTGAATGGCGACTTCGATAAATGGTTTACCGGCTTCGGAAACATGACGCTCCCTGCGCATCGACAGAATTATGTCCTATGTCGCCGGCCATGTCATTGGATCCTCTCCATATTCGTTTTTCTAAGACGATACCTCCGCCAACTCCCGTGCCTAAAGTCCACATCACCAGCGAATCGACCCCATACTCTTTGCCGGCGCCGGACATCAACTCAGCCAGAGCTGCGACATTCGCATCAAACTCCAGTGTTACCTTGCAACCGGTAGCTTCCGCTAACTCGTCTATAAGTCGGAAACCTTCCCAGCCCTCGGCCGTAGACCAACCTCATCTGTCACTTCGAGGAACAGGATGCGGGTGTCATTCATTAAGAAGATACCGGTCGCACATATTCTTCAATATCTAGCTACGAGTCGGAACGAAGGTGATGAAATATCTTATAATTCTCTAAAAGAATCAATGTGTTACGCTTGCTCCAAAGGCTACTGCCGGTGCTACATTCTAGAAGTCGAACGACAGGGTATCGAAAACTGATTTCTTGACATCTCGCGGCTTCTAAGTCTATAGATTGTAAGTGCGCAATTGAGAATGCTGCCGACGCAAGTTACCGTATGCCGCTGCAGGCCTGGTGCTTCCTCGTATGTCTTGGAATCTTCTGGAACGGAACGGGAATAAGGAGAAATCATGAATCGGCGCAAATTCATCTCGGGGTTATCTTCGGGAGCCGCGGCACTTGGTTTGAACTCGAAGTTTGCTCCCGCGGAGTCGACACCCGAGCGTGGAGCGGACGCCCCCAGGCCGCTCCGGCGAGAGCGTAAGCCCAACGTCATTCTGATGATCTGCGACGATCTCGGCTATGGCGATCTGGGTTGTTACGGGTCCAAGCTGCCCACCCCCAATCTCGACGCCATGGCCGCCGAGGGCGCGCAGTTCACCCGCTGGAACTCCGCGCATCCCATCTGCTCGGCCTCGCGGGCCGCGCTGCTTACCGGACGCTACGGTACGCGCATGCACACGAACGGGGCTTTCGGTCCAAACGGCAAAGGCGGGACCTCGTTGGACGAGACCCTGATGTCCAATCTCTTCCACGACAAGGGCTACACGACCAAGGCGATCGGCAAATGGCATCTTGGATTCCCGCCCCCGTACCTGCCCACCAGCCGCGGGTTCGACTCCTACCTGGGGGTGCCCTGGAGCGTCGACATGGCGCCGCTTCCCTTGATTCACGATTTGCAGATCGTCAAGGAGAACGCGGACCGCGACACCCTTACCCCGCTTTACACACAAGAGGCGGTTCGCTTCTTGGAAGATCCGCAAAGGCCGAAGCAGCCATTCTTTCTATACCTGGCATTCTCCTACCCTCACGATCCACCGCGGGCCTCGGCGCGCTTTCTCGATAAGACCGGCTTCGGATATCAGGGTGACGCGATTGTCGAGATCGACTGGAGCGTGGGCGAGGTCATACGGACCGTCGAAAAGCAGGGGCTTGCGGAGGACACGCTGATCCTGTTCACCTCCGATCACGGCCCCTGGTACCAGGGCTCGCCCGGCGCACTGCGCGGCCGCAAAGCCTCAACCTGGGAAGGCGGCTTCCGTGTTCCTATGCTCGCGAAATGGCCTGGGCAAATTGCGCGGGGACGCAAAGTCGATGCCATGTGCTCGCACCTGGACGTGCTGCCTACCTTCGCCGAGGTATGCGGGCTGTCTCATCCGCAAAAGCCGCTGGACGGAGTAGATATTTCGAAAGTATTTCTCGACCATCAGGAAAAGATCGACCGCAAGCCCCTGCTCTACTTCTCTCCCCTGGGCAATTACGGCCTGGACCTGCATTGCATCCGCCGCGACCAATGGAAGCTGCGCGTGGCGCAATCCATCAATGGCGAAATCTACATCAACGACCGCACCACGGGAGCGAAGAGCAGTTCCTGGTTGGCTCGGCCCGAGCTGTACAACCTGGAGCAGGACCCGCTGGAGAGCTACGACATCGCACATCTTCACCCTGATATCGTCGCCGAGCTAACGAAGAATCTGGAGGAGCAGATGCCCAGCTTCCCGCCGCAGGTGACGGCTGCGTACGCGGCCCTGAAGAACCACAAGGGAGACATTTCGACTCCGCCCGGCGCATCGCCGCGACCCTACGATCCCACATTGCAGACCGATCGGCCATGGTCCTGGGAGCCGCCGGACCGGAGATGGAGTTCGCTTGAGAAGGATTGACCGCACACCACGCTGAGACCACTCATCGTGCAGGCGAGGCCATGCCGCGATGGTCTCCGAAGTTGGAGATGGACTCGCTGCTTTTGTTTGTGATGTAAATCTGCAAAATCCGCCCTCAATTACCGCCTTGAACTGCTCACGGTTGCGGATCACTGAGGGAGGGCGGCGCGTCCGCGGCTGCTGAACCCCACGAAGGGTTGGGCTGGGCGCTGAGAGTAAAGCGCAAAGTGTCGCCCGAGCTTATGTCCTGGAACGGGATCCAGTTGCGCGTGTAGGTCTTCCCGTTCACCTGCACGTTCTGGATGTAAGGTGCAGTTTCGGGATTCGGCGATGCCTCCACGGTAAATGTCTTACCCGGGTACGGAGCTTGTAAGTGGACGACAACCTTGGGGAACACCGGAGTTACTAATTCATAAGCCAGGCTGGCCGGGTCGATCGAATAGATCCCCATCATGGCCATGACCGCCCAGGACGACATCTCTCCGCAGTCGTCATTGCCCGGAACGCCGTCCGGAGTATCCGTGTAATTCTCCTTCAGCGCGCGACGAACCGCGCGCTGGCTATTCCACGGCTGGCCGGAGAAGTTGAACTCGAACGGAGCCTCCAGGTCGGTTTCGTTGTACGGGTTGTAATACTGCCCATACCATCCTGGCGTAGGATAGTTGAAAAACTGAGTTAGCCGGCGGTTGAAGGTGTTCCGGCCTACGGCCTGCACCAGCCATGCCACGTCCGACGGCGCAAACCATTGGTAGTGCCAGCCGGACCCCTCAAGGAAGCCGTGGTTACTCTGGGAGGGATCGAACGGCGCAACCCATTGACCGTCCGAATTGCGCGGGCGAAAAAAGCGATCCGCGGGATCGAAGACGTTCCGGTAATAGAGCGCTCGCTCACGGAGCATCTTCGCGTCGTCTGTCTTTCCAAGGTCTACGGCCACACGGTACAGTGAGGCATAGGCGATGCTGTCCTCTTGAATTTCCGAGACCGAACCACGCTTAATTATGTCGTTCGGCACGTAGTGAATACGATTGATCCAGTCGATCCCTCCTTCGCCCTTATAGGGTTTTCCCGGGGGAGGCGCCTGAGTTGCATCGGCAAGCATGCCCTTCCAGGCATCTTGCATATCGAAACCATGTAGACCATCCAGCCACGCCGTTGACAGCATGATCGTAAGCGGGCTGCCTACCATCACATTGGTATAGTCGTTCATCTGAGGCCAGCGCCCGATCCAGCCTCCCTGCTGATACATGAGCACAATCGACCGCGCCATGTCCTCCACTTTCAGAGGTTCAATCAGCGCCAGCAGCGGTATCTGGCTGCGGTAGATGTCCCATCCCGAAAAGTTGCCGTAAATCGTGTGTCCAGCGTCGGCGCGATGTATCTTATCGTCGAAGCCAAGATAACGTCCGTCGGCGTCGCTCAGAATATTCGGCATCAGCATGGAGTGATACAGAGCGGTGTAAAACACTTTTCGGTTAAGCGGAGATCCTCCCGAAACTTCAATTACATTCAAAGCATCATTCCACGACTTCGTCGCTTCTCGGCGGATTTGGCCGAAGTCCTTTCCTGAAGACTCCGCTTGGAGGTTACTTGCCGCACCCTGCGGATCTACGTACGAGATGGCGATCTGCGCGGTCACTGTCTGCGGCTTTGCCGTGGCCGGCCAGGTCACATACGCGCCGATCTGCTGGCTATCGCTGGTCTGGACTGCTGAGCGATTTTCCGGTTGCGTGTCTTGCGTGCCGTCCCACGTTCCGAAGGTTGAGAACGGACGATCGAAGGTCATGACAAAGTACACCTTATAAGTGTCCTTGCGGCGGCAGAACACCTGATTTTCTACATAGCCTTCGAGCCGGCGGTCTCCAACGATATGCACGGATGAAGCCATGGTGTGGTTCAGGGTATGGCTGATGGGAAGAAGAAGATTGGCGGCCTGTCCGGCCGGGAACGTAAACTCCGCCTCTCCGGTTCGAGTTGTGGCGGTCATCGCAACGTCTATATTCCACCGGCTCAAGTGGACGCGATAGAAGCCGGGAGCCGCCGACTCCTGATCGTGCGAGTAAGGAGAGGAAGAATCGCCGACCTGCGTCCCCACCGCTCCCGTGGTCGGGGCAAAAAACACTTCGCCTTCGGCAGGGCAGCCACCGCCGCTCATGTGCGTCATGCTGAAGCCCTGAATCGAATTCTGTCTGTAGTGATACCCGAACCCGTGATTTTCGGTGTCCGGGCTGAGCTGAACCATGCCGAACGGCATCGAGGCACCGGGAAACAGGTTGATTTCATCATTGCTCTTGACATAAGGACCCGGCCCCGTGCCAGTGCCGACGAAGGGATCTACCGCTGCCGCGGGCGTGCCGACTGCGCTCTGTGCAATGCCAATACCTGCCGCAGCCGCTAAAAACGCGCACAGCCCCAGCACGCAAAGCACGAGCGAAGAAAAGCGTGTCAACCACGGTAGGAGAAGCGCGCCATTGGCGAAACCAAATTGCTTTTTCTCAGGCAGCCAGTCCAGTTTGCAGAAACGAACCGACGCTCGGTGAGAATCCGGAAACTGTTCCAATGCAAGATTCGGATGAAGAAATCCGCCTCTATTCTTTTGCACGCACTCCTCCAATTCGCATGTACGGGGGCGCAACCATGCGATGTACTGCGACGACTCTGGCACAGGGTGCCTCCCAGTGAAAACGCTGGATGCATCCTGGATGCATCTACGGCAGCGGGCTAAAGTCTCGGGTGAGGCATAGTATATCGATATCACTATTGATTGAGAAGTGGAAAAGGCGATCATCATTCACCACGCACGTGCCGGAGTGCGGCATATTTGGAATGGATCGTAAGCGCGTCTGCCAAGAGGGTTCCGCTCATCATGGCGAGATCAGACTAGACATCTTTTGCAAAAAACGGGAGAGTTTCAGTGAGACCGAGCTAACGTTCGATGGTGTAATATCGATCTCATAATATCTGGAGGTCTTCTCCGTTTTTCTTCCTGAAGGGCGTGGATGTCGAGGCCCTGTCGGCCGGCGGCGCAAACATTTGGATCGGAGCGGGGGAACTACCCTCGGGGAATTTCAGCAGATGAATCAGCAGCAGGAGCGTGAGAATCGCCTTCTGCTTCGGATTTCACTCGGATCACGCGCTCCGGCCCACTGCAGCCGCAGGAGTTCCGGATGATCAGATCGACAGGCAGGACGATATGCTGGTCGCCTGAACCTGCCGGCTCCGGATTCGCAAGGCGCGCAAAAAGCAGCTCGGCTGCGCGTTTGCCCAACTGGCCCGGGGATTGTCGCACGGCGGTGACAGGGCAGGCGAACAGCTTCCAGTACTCCAGATCATCGAAGCCGATGACCGCGTAATCCTGAGGGACGTGGACCCCGAGCTGTTTGAATGCGAGGTGAAGGTTCATCGTAGCCACGTTGTTCAGTGTAAAAATCGCTGTAGGTCCAGCTTGCGTCAGGCGCCATGTGCGAATCAGCTCAATGGTCCGCTCGAGTGAATCAACGGCGGTAGAGACGTGCTCCGGAAGCTTTGCGTCCCGCATTGCCTTGCGATATCCGGTGATGCGGTCCTGGATCACGCTGGTAGATTCGTCGTAACCGAGGCAAGCGATGCGAGTGTGACCGTGATCCAGCAGATGTCTCGTTCCCTGGTATGCGCCTTCCAGGTTATCCACAAGCACATCGTCGCCTGGCAATTCGAGAAACTGACGACCGAATGCGACGATGGGGAGGCCGCGAGCGTGGAACTCGAGCATGGGAGGCCATCCGCGACGCGTGGGAACAATCAGGAGGCCGGATATGTTCCGCTCCAGCATCAGCTCGATCTCGTCGGCTTCATGCGTCTCATCGCGCTCGGTGCTGGTGATCAGCGAAAGGTAGCCGTGCGAAGCCGCGACCTTCTGCGCCTCGTTTGCGCTCGCAGCAAAGAAAGGGTCGCTTAGATCGGGAACAATGATCCCGATGGTTTTGGAACGCCCACCTTTAAGAGAGCGCGCGACTTCATTCGGACGAAATCCTAGTTTCGCAATCGCTTGACGGACCCGCTGTTCCGTTTCTTTCCCCACGTAGCCGCTTTTATTGATGACCCGCGACACGGTCATTTTCGCTACGCCCGCGAGCTGCGCAACGTCGGAGATGGTAGCGGGTCCCACCCGCATGACTTGTTTCGCCAAAATGTCTGACCTCGCTTGAGTCGTTCTGATGATAACGCACACTTGCGGCCACCGCCTTTTCGCGGCGCAACCGTTTCCATAAACTCGCTGCATTCCATTGAATGATAGCGATATCTTGAGCGCCGCAACTTCTGGTACGATACCGGTGTTTGTTGTTGCATGGCAGCACCAATAGTTTTTCGGAGACGAGACCGATGAGCGGATTCGCAGTCAAAAAAATAGACCGCAGAGAATTTGTGAAGGCCGGCGTTGCGGCCGGGCTGGGATTTGCGGTGCGGGCGAAGTCGCAGGCAAAGGAGCCCCAGAAGAAGCCAAACGTGCTGTATGTGTTCAGCGACCAGCACCGCGCTGCGTCGCTGCCCGGCATGCCTTACAACGAAGCCGAAGCCCCGAACATTGCCGCGTTCGGCAGCGCCAATTTTTCGATGGACATGTGCCTGTCGAATTATCCGCTGTGCACGCCATATCGCGGCATTCTGATGACGGGCAAGTATCCACACCAGTCAGGACTGCTGGCGGGCGGCGTCAAGATGAACCCCGGCGAGTTCACGCTGACCAAGGCGTTCAAGGCGGCCGGCTACCACACCAGCTACATCGGCAAGTGGCACCTGGGCCGCGATTCGCATTTCGTGCCGCCGGGGCCGCTGCGGTTCGACATCGACGATTACCTTATCTGGTCGAAAACGGACAGGCACTATAGTTCCTATACCTTCGATCCTGTGACTGGGCAGAAGCTGACACCGCCCGGCTGGAATGCTACGTCGATGACTGATCAGGCCATCGCGCTGCTGAAGGCCAAGCCGAAGGGGCCGGATGCGCAGCCGTGGTTCATGGAGGTCTCGTGGAATCCGCCGCATCCGCCATTCGACCCGCCGGCCGCCGACCAGGCGCGCTACGCCGGAACCCTGAAGAGGCGGCCGAATGTGAAACTCGGCCGGGGACCGAAGCCGTTGCATTCGGAGCAGGACTTTCATGCGGCTGAACAGGGCTACTTCGGCGGAATCACGGGCGTGGACCTTGAGTTTGCGCGGCTGCTGAAGACGCTCGATGAGATCGGCGCGGCTCACAACACGATCGTCATCTACACCTCCGATCACGGCGAGATGATGGGTTCACAAGAGCGCATGGGCAAGCGGGTGCCGTTCGATGAGTCGATCCAGGTGCCGTTCATGGTGCGCTACCCGGGCGTGACGGTGAAGGGCGGCAGATCGAAGGCGCTTTTTGCGGCCATCGATATTTATCCCACCGTTTGCGGGCTGGCGGGGCTTCCGGTGCCGAAGCACTGCGAAGGCCGCGATCTCTCCGGGCTCATGCGGGGCGAGGCGGCCGATGCGGCGAAGATTGTTTTCCTGATGAATACCCACGACAGGGCGAACAATCCCTATAGCGGAGACAAGAACACCAACGCGTTGACGAATAACACTCACCCTGCAGAGAAGGACATCCACGACACAGCGAGTGAGACGGACGATCCGGACGAAGAGGGGAACGCGGAGAGAAAGGCCGGCGGGAAGGGCAGGGCGCCGCAGGGGCCGATTTTTCGCGGCGCACGCACAGATCAGTACACGTATGCTGTCAACGAAAATGGCCGGTGGGTGCTGTATGACAATCTCGCCGATCCATATCAGATGAAAAATCTGGTGGATGATGTCCGTCACAAGGAACTGATGGACGGCTTCGATGCGCAAATCAAGGCATGGATGCAGCACACTGGCGACCCGTTCAGCTACCCGGCGATAGGTTGATTCTGCGATGAGCATCCTCGCGAATTGGTTCGTCCGGATCACCTCGCCCAAGCCGTGATGCGGCGAAGCCCGTCAGCGCAGACCGTTCCAACCAGGTGCGGGGACGGCTAGTGTCCTGTCTCTAAAGCTCGCCACCCGCAGCTTGTCCGGCAAATTGAGGGATGCATCGCTTGGGATACTGGCGATCACATCGAATATCTTCCTTAATGACCTGAAACACCGTCGCCCCATGGTAGGGGCCGTCGCGCCGTGTGACTTCCTTGGTGGCGTCATAACCTTTACGTTGATACAAGATTGGATAGATGAAGGTAAAACCATATTGATGCTGCTCCCGCCTTATCTTCTGGATGATGTCTGCCTGGCGGTCAGGTGAAAGCTTTTCGAATTCAACGATTGCTCCCGGATAGTCTATGTGCGCCAAACGGGTTGTAATCCCTTCTCTCTTCATGGCCGCAAGTGCGTTCAGGTTTACTTCCCAAGTAGTTTTGTTGACCCCCGCCTCGGCATAACTGATCAGCCCGTAGGCGGGCTTGGGGCCGCCCGCGAAATTGTAGCCCAGGTATTTCCAGCCCATGCCCTTGAACTTTTCCAGTGTTTGCCGATGTTCTTCTGCGGTGCCGTGGGTAAAGAATTCGTCCAGATCCATTGCTTTGAGGCGCGGAGTCACCGGCAGGTCGTATAACGCCTGTGCCGCTTCCATCCGGTAGACGTCCGACCAAATGTCGTTGAGATGATCTTTAGGCGTCAAAAAGCATCCTGGCGCACCCGCCTTCATCGCGGCGTCGAGATAGGGCACAAGCTTCATCGGCGCGGCGCCGGGGCCCATTGGGACTTCGATCCTCGGGTCCGGTTTGCCGGTGATGAAGCGATCCAGAACGTCAGGCTTCAGTTCCTCAATCATGTTGAGAACATCCTGGCCATTGTGATTTGTCAGCTGCCAGCCCTGATCGCGCAGTTCAAAGGGGAGGATCCGCACCCAGATCAAATTCTGGGACATTTCGTCGGCCCGGTTGTCGTTGGCGCTCCGGCTCTGCTTTGACGTGAGTGTTTGAGCCGGGGTGGCGATGGTGGTAGCCACTGCCAAACCGATCGCCACCGCCGTCCTGGCCATCAAACCTATGTGTTTTGGAATCATACTGTTTTTCCTTTCATGATTTTTCCCAGCTACGCAGGCCAGCGGCAAAGCGCGGGTGGGAGAAGAATCTAATCGCATATCTTTCGTTTCGGAAGGCGTCCGCGTGGATGCGCATGTTCATTCCTTCCTTGATCGCGAAGACCTTGAATATAGAAATTTCCTCCGTGTAGTTGATAGACCCATTGAGCCACCCATTTCGTAATAATTGCTGCCCGCTGGGTCGGCATCGTAGGCGATTATGGCTGGCTGTCCTCAGGTCAAGGTAAGTGCGGTAATCTGCACGTGGGCAGCGTCATACTAGGCGCTCATGGGCGCATTGTCAATCGGGGCCTGCATGGCACTGATACCGCTCACACACGTGTTGACAATTATCATTTCGAACAACTACTATCATCCCGATCCTGTGATCGGCCGCTCTTGTGAAATCTGTCTGGCCTGCGACATCAGGTGACAGCAAACAACGAGTATTCCACCGGGTTTGCGTGACCAGCAAGAGCAGGAAGCGCATGGATCGGATCAGGCCGGGTGTGGCTCTGGGTCGTGTTGCTTCTGGCGCTGGCACGCCTTGCAATCGTTCAGAACATTATGGAAGACATGAACAGTGTTGCTATCGATACCACAGGCGCTGTCATTGCAGGGGCCGCCATTGCCATCACCAAAATCCCTGCAAAACAGCTCGCGAGAACGGTACTGAGCTTCGGAGGGTGTCAACATCTTGGGTAATCGGTCTTTTCTAATAAGGGAGAGGAGATCGTTATGGGGATGTGCAAGGTCACTGAGCATGAAAACAAAGTATTTTTCAGCACCAAAACTGAGTCTCATCTTAGGAGGAAGCATGACGCGATTTCGTTCGGATTCACTGAAGACATTTGTTTGCACCGGAGCAATCCTGCTCATCTTCAGCCTGCTTGCCGGCGGGAGTCCGGCAATGGCACAGAGCGTCACGGGGTCGATTTATGGTTCGGTCTCCGATCCGACCGGCGCGATTGTGCCGGGAGCGAAGATCACCGTCACAAACGTGGGGACGAATGAAAGCCTGACCGCGACGACCAACGGCTCAGGAAATTATCTATTTCCAGTGCTGAGTCCGGGCACCTACAAAGTGACCTCGGAAGTGCAGGGATACTCTACCGTCGTGCAGCGGGGGATCCAGCTTTCCGCCAACCAGAACATCAACGCCAGCTTTACCATGAAGGTCGGCGCGGTGAGCACCAATGTCAATGTTCAGGCCAACACGACGCTGGTGGACACGCGAGGGTCCACCGTAGGCGAGACGGTCGACCAGAGGCGCATCGTGGACCTGCCCCTGAATGGCCGCAGCGCCTACGATCTGGTAGCCCTGGTGCCGGGCGTGACGAACTATTCCGGAACCGGGCAGATCAACACGGCCAATGCCACGCAGTTCAGCACGAACGGTTTGCCCGACAACATGAATACCTTTTATCTGGACGGGTCCTACAACACCGCTTTTTGGCGTGGCGGAGGCAATCTTGTTCCCAATCCGGACGCCCTGGCCGAGTTCCGCATCCTCACGAGCAACTTCGATGCTGAATTCGGGCGCAACCCTGGAGCGGTGGTCAACACGATTACGCGGTCCGGAACGAACCATTTCCACGGAGTGGCCTACGATTTTCTGCGCAACAATGTTCTCAACGCCAAGCCGTACTTCCAGAGCGGCGTTCCGCACCTCGTCTACAACATCTTCGGCGGCGGCGTGGGCGGTCCAGCGATCCGCAACAAGGCGTTCTTCTACCTGAACTATCAGGGGGTCCGCATCGCGCAGCCCGCCGTGGTTCCCTCCACCGCAATTACCGTGCCTTCCGCGCTGGAACGGACGGGCGACTTCTCGCAGAGCGCCCAGAAGCCCAAGGGGCCGTATTGCGGCGGCAAGTATCACATCTGTATCGACCCGGTCGCGGCGAACCTTCTCAAATACATCCCCACGGCAGTGACCGGCGATAACCACCCCGCCGAGCAAAGCGCCTCGGCAAACACCACCACCAATCAGGGCGTTGCGCGGCTGGACTATCAATTGAACGCCAAACATAAGCTGCAGGCCACCTACTTCAACGATCAGGGAACTATTCTTGCTCCCGGCGACCAGGGCAATCAGATCTACGGTTTCAGCGGCGACAACCAATATGCCAGCCAGCACAATTATGTTCTGGGAGACACCTGGGTGGTCTCGCCTCGCGCCGTAAATGTCCTTAGCGCTTCCTACGCCTTGAATAAAGTCGTGAACAGTCCACTGAATTCTGGCGGCAGGCTGGCCGACCTGGGCAGCGCCGTTCCCGAGGGAGGTCCGCTCAGCACTCAGCCGATCCTGGTCGTCAAGGGATACTTCCGCATGGGGACTGGGCAGGACTCGAACATCAATCAGTCCCAGCTCACCTATGGATTGATCGATACCTACAACTGGGACCTTGGCAACCATTCCCTGAAAATCGGCGGGTCGTTTTTCCTCAGTACCTATCAGGAGACCAGTGCCTTTAACGGGTCGACCAATTCCATGTTCACCGGCTTCGCCACCGGCAATGCAATTGCCGACTTTCTGGAAGGCCGGGCTTTCAGTTTTCAGCAAAACAGCGGTTCTTTCCACCGGCTGCACGCTCCCGACCCTGCCCTTTTCTTCCAGGACGACTGGCGCGCGACCCACCGCCTGACGCTGAATCTGGGCGTGCGCTGGGAGGTCTTTTATCCCTTCTCCGGGCAGGGAAACGAGGTCACCTTCTTTCCCGGCGTTCAGTCGAAACGGTTCCCCACCGCTCCCCTTGGCATGGCGTTTGTTGGCGATCCTGGAGTCCCCGACGGGATCCTGCACGTGACCTATAACAAGTTCGCTCCGCGTGTGGGCTTCGCCTACGACCTGTTCGGAAACGGCCGCACAGCGCTGCGCGGAGGCTACGGCATTTTCTATTCCCTCGACGAGGAGACGCTGATCGGAGGTCTCGAAAATCAGCCCTTTCAGCTGAATATCCATTTGGCCGAGACGCCGAGTCTGGTCAATCCGTATGCCGTCCAGCCTTACAACGGTGTCAGCCCTTTTCCGTACCAGGTCAATCCGACCAACCCGCAATTCGCTTTAGGAACCACGATCGGGGCTCTTCGTCCCAACGAATCTTCGGTTCCGTATGTGCAGGAATACAACCTGACCCTGGAGCAGCAGCTTGGCGCCCAATGGGGCATGGCGATCTCCTACGTCGGCAACACGGGCCGTCGCTTTTTGTATCATCGGGACGAGAACGCTCCGGTATACGAGCCGGGGGCCAGCTCCAGCCCGGCCAGCATCGCCGCGCGCCGTCCCTACAAGGATTTCGATATTATCGATCTGATTGATTCCGGGAACAACTCCTCCTACAACTCGTTGCAGGCCAGTCTCAGGCGGAACTTCTCCCACCGGTTCTCCTTGCTGGCCACCTACGTCTGGGCAAAGACGATCAATAACCAGGACTATACCGGCGTCAGTGGGTTCGGCTCTTATCCGGTGGACAACTACGATCCGGCTTTGGACCGCGGACCGGCAAGCGAGGACGTTCGCAACCGCTTTGTCGCTTCGTATCTCTATGCCCTGCCCCCGGTACGGCATTGGGGGATCGTCGGAAAGCAGGTCCTGAGCGGCTGGCAGATCAACGGCATCACCACGTTGCAATCGGGCCAACCGTTCAATATTACTTCCAACAAGGACACGAACTTCGACGGGACCAACAATGACCGGCCCAATGTCGTCGGCAATCCGTATCTGCCAAACCATTCCCGGACGCAGAGGATCGCCGAGGAATTCAATACCTCCGCCTATGCGGCGCCTCCGGCCGGGCAGCCCTACGGCACTTCGCACAGAAATCCGTTGAGCGGTCCCGGCCTGTCCAACACCGATCTGTCGCTCTTCAAGACATTTGCGATCCACAACAATGTTAGATTTCTCCTCCGCGGCGAGTTCTTCAACGTCTTCAACAACGTCAACCTCGACAACCCCAATGGGGTGTTGACTTCCCCGATATTCGGCCAAATCAGCAACTCGGGTGCACCGCGCATCACTCAGGTCGCAGGCAAGCTTATTTTCTAGCCGCCGGGCGTGACAGGCGCGGAGCGGACCAAACTGATGGAGACGGAGAACGACGGGACGGTGCCGCTAGCGGGGGATGTAGCGAGCATCCATATCAAGCCGTGGGAGATTCTGACGCTGAAGGTGAATTACAAGTACTGAACTCTGAATGAGCTGTCTAACATTCTGAGTCCAGCTCATTGCGCAGAGTCTTATAAACGCACTTATAAACGTATAACGTATTGGCCTATTGCCAGCGCGAAGGGATCAATGATGAGTGAGCCGAACCGAAGTGAACCCATGAGTCGTCGCAATTTCCTACAGGGCAGCGCGGCGATCGCCGGCTCCGCGCTCGCGGGCCCGGCGCTTGCGGTCGCCCAGGCTCAATCCGCGAACCGGAGACCCGGCGGAGGCAAGCGCCCCAACCTGGTCTTCTTTTACAACGAAGGCCAGAGAGCCGATGCCCTTAGCCTGGCTGGCAATCCGCTGCTAAAAACCCCGAACCAGGATCGTATCGGTCGCGAAGGAGTCTACTTTAACAACTCCTTCTGCACCAACGCGCTGTGTGCACCGGCCCGCGCCGTGACTCTGACCGGGCTCTACTCCCATAACACGGGAGCGTTAGGCAACGGCGACGCCAAGTACCCATTTCCCTCCGACATTCCCATCTTCACCGATCTGCTGCACCAGGCCGGCTATGACGTGGCCATGGTGGGCAAGGCGCACGCGCCCAATGGGGTGCGCGAGCGCTACTGGGACTATTACTGCGCCTTCAACGGGGCTGTTACGGACTACTTTGCCCCCCACTACTTCGAAGGACGCAAGGGAAAGTTTGTCGGGCATCGCGGGAAGGAAGGAGCCGACCAGATACTGAATGCGTACTACTATGCGCGCTTCGAAGGACGAAAGGGAGAGCCTGCCGGGCAACGCGGGAAGGAAGGAGCCGGCCGGATACCGAAGAAGCCGATGCTGGATCCGGTCTGGGCGGACGACTTCTTTACCGATCGTGCGCTGGACTGGCTGAAGGAAGAACGCGGAGACCGCCCCTTTTGCCTGCTGTTATGGCAGCAGTCGCCGCACGCCCCCTTCTTCCGCTCCCGCCGCCACGCGAACTTATACAACGGCGTGCCCATCCCCGTGCCCTCGACCTTCAATGACGACGCCAAGGGCTACCCCGGCAAGCCCCGCGCCTTTGCCGAGGCCTTCAACAAGATCGGCATCATCGAGACCGGCGATACCGTTCGCTCGCTCGAAGAACTGGCCAAGGACTACTACGCCGGGCTGACTGGAGTGGACGACAACATCGGACGCGTGATGCAGTATCTGGAATCCTCCGGTCAGCTGGACGATACCGCGGTGCTGCTCAGCTCCGACCATGGCTACTTCCTCGGCGAGTGGCGCTGCTTTGACAAGCGCTTCATGCACGAGCCCTCGCTGCGCACGCCCACCCTGATGCGCTATCCGAAATTGTTCAAAGCGGGGACCAAAGTCGACGAGATGATTCTGAATCTGGACTTCGCACCCACCTTGCTGGACCTGGCCGGGGTGGACGTGCCCTCGGCTATGCAGGGCAAGAGCCTGGTGGAGCTGGCGCAGGGCCAGAAGCCGGAATGGCGCAAGGACTTTCTTTATGAATACTTCGACTGGCCCGGCGCCGAGGAAGTGCGGCCCAACCGCGGCATCCGCACAGAGCGCTACAAATATATCCACTACTACCTTGAGCCTCAGGAGTACGAGCTTTACGACCTGAAGAACGATCCCGGCGAGTTGAACAACCTCCAAGACGACCCGGCGCACGCCGCTCTGCGACAACAGTTGGCGGCGAGGATGCAAGAGCTGCGCCGCGAAACAGGCGATACCACCGACGACGAGACATTATGAGGCATGAGACCAACACTTTTCGGGCGCGACACCGCACAGCGCTTGGCCAATACCCTCAGGCTCTCTTGACTATGCTCTATCGCTCGACGCACTGCCGCTGTCGTGGGGGCGCTCCCGTGCAATATTTGGTCCATAATGCCTCCTTTTCCTGATGAGAAAAGTACGCACTATCAAACCCTGAGACCCTAAGTGTTTAGTCCCACAGGGTGATGGAAGGAGCTGATGGTGAATCGGAGCGGTGATTTCTGCCATGATTGGCAAATGAACTGATAAGGTGTGAGGCCGCGCAGGGTTTTGAGGCGTTTGGCGAAATTGTAGGCCATCAGAAATGCCTGCATTGAGCTGGCGATGGGTCTGGTAATAGTAGCGTTTGACGGTAGCTTTCCTTGAGGATCCGGTTCATGCGTTCCGCCTGACCATTGGTCCAGGGATGTTTGGTTGGGTGTGGCAGTGCTGGATCGAGTTTTGCTCGCAGGCCCAGGCGAAAGCATGAACCCGGAAGAGGATGGGCTGGTCCTGTTCCGTCCCTTCCTGGACCCAGGCCGGCACGGCACGGTTTTCCACCCGCCCGTCGCTGCGCATCCCCACCACTAGCGCGTCCAGATTTGAATTCTCCATTCTCACATTATGCGTAAAACCACAAGATATATTACTTAAAATTAAGAAATGCTCTAGCTGCAACCGCTGGTCGAACCGCACTCCACGCATTTGTAACAGCTGCCATTACGAATCATGATCGCGCCACAGGTATGGCAGCTGGGAGCGTCGCCCATATCGACGAATTCGCGCATCGCATCGGCGGTGTGGATCAGGCTGCGATCTTCCATCCGCAGACTGGATTCTGCCGACACGTAGCCCGCGTTCAACTCCGGCAGAATACCCCCCTGCGGGGCCGATGTCGCGCCCATGCCGCGTGTTGGCTGGTGCTGCTCCGGGGCAAAAACCTTTTGCCCGGATTCCGCCGCTGCTGCCTGTGCGGCCAGCCCGGCGAACAGCGGCAGCTGCGTTCCGGAAAGAAAGCGCAACTGCAGCCAGCGGAAGATGTAATCCATGATCGACTTGGCAAAACCGATCTGCTCGTTCCCGGTCCAGCCTGACGGCTCGAAGCGGAGGTGCGAGAACTTCTCGCACAACACCTTCAGCGGCACCCCATGCTGCAGCGAGAGTGAGATTGCAGTGGCGAACGCATCCATCAAGCCGCTGACGGTCGAGCCTTCCTTGGCCATCTTGATGAAGATTTCTCCAGGCTGGCCGTTCGGATAGAGACCCACAGTAATGTAGCCTTCATGTCCTGCGATCGAAAATTTATGCGTCAGCGAAGGCCGCTCTTCCGGCAGGCGATGGCGCACCGTGCGCGGCGGCGCGTTCGGGTCTTGTTGTGTCAACACGACTGCCGCCGCATTCTGCACCGTCGCGCGCGCCAGGGTTTCCATCGCCGAGGCCTGCACCTGCACCCTTTCTGATGGCTTTGCACCAAGCTGCGAGGCGAGAGCTTCAATGACCTCCGCATTCACACGAGGATGGGTGAGCGTCTGCAGCAATTGACCCGCAACCGCATCTAGCGCCGCATTGCCGCTATTTGTATCCGAGTCGGTTACATTCAGCGGCTGCGTGCCCTTGGAACCGTCGCGATACACCGCGACTGCCTTCAGCCCCTGTCGCCACGACTCGATATATGCCTCCGCAATATCATCCACCGATGCATTGTTCGGCAGGTTCACCGTCTTTGAAATCGCGCCCGACAAAAACGGCTGCGTCGCCGCCATCATCCGAATATGTCCCATGTAGTGAATGCTGCGCGTGCCCTTCGACGCCTTGAAGCTGCAATCGAACACCGGCAGATGCTCCGGCTTCAACCCCGGCGCGCCCTCGATCGTGCCCGTCGCGTCAATGTAGCTCACAATCGCATCCACCGCTTCATTGTCGTAGCCCAGCTTGAACAGCGCCGCCGGAACCGTGTTGTTCACGATCTTGATCATTCCGCCGCCCACAAGCTTCTTGTACTTGACCAGCGCCAGATCAGGTTCGACGCCCGTGGTGTCGCAGTCCATCATGAAGCCGATGGTGCCGGTTGGCGCAAGCACGGTGACCTGCGAATTACGATAGCCATGCTTCTCGCCATGCGCCAGCGCCTGGTCCCAGCTATCGCGGCTGGCATCGATCAGGTCGTCCAGTTGCGGAACGATGAACGGCTCATCGCTATTGCGCGACCTGCCAATCTTGTTGACTTCCGCGCGGTGCATCCGAATCACGTCCAGGAACGGCTCGCGGTTCACGTAATAACCGGGGCATGCGCCGCCCGTGCGATCGCTGGACTGCGCCAGCGGAGTGGCAGCGGGCAGCGGAGCGCACTGCTCCGCCAAACGAGAGGACTGCAGATACGCCTGGCCGCACATAATCGCTGTCAGGCAGCCGGCGAAATCGCGTCCGGCGTCCGAATCGTAGGGCAGACCGCAAGCCATCAGCAGCGCCCCCAGATTGGCATAGCCCAGGCCCAGCGGACGATAATCATGCGAATTGCGGCTGATCGACTCGGTAGGATAGCCCGAGTTGTCCACCAGGATATCCATCGCCGTGATCAGCACATCGACAGCATGGCGATATGCAGGAATGTCGAACGTACCTGCCGGAGTCAGAAATTTCATCAGGTTGAAACTGGCCAGATTGCAGGCGGAATCGTCCAGGAACATGTATTCCGAGCAGGGGTTCGAGGCGTTGATGCGCCCGGTGTTCTTCGATGTGTGCCACTTGTTGATGGTGGTGTCGTACTGCATTCCGGGGTCGCCGCAGTGCCAGGTATTTTCGGCAATCTTGTTCATCAGATCGCGCGCTTTATAGATCGCAAAAGGGGAGCCATCCTTGACGGAGCGCGTCGAGAAGTCGGAATCGTTTTCCACGGCGCGCATAAATTCATCATTCACACGCACGGAGTTATTGGCGTTCTGGAAAAAGATCGAGGTGAAGGCTTCCGAGTCCGGGCCGGAGCCATCGTAGCCCGCCCGCATCAGTGTCCAGGCCTTGGCCTCTTCCTTCGATTTGCACTCGATAAAGTCCACGATATCGGGATGGTTGATGTCCAGAATGACCATCTTGGCCGCACGCCGGGTCTTGCCGCCGGATTTGATAACACCCGCGAAGGCATCGAAGCCGCGCATAAAGCTCAGCGGACCGGAGGCCGTGCCGCCGCCGGAGAGGACTTCCGTTGATCCGCGGATAGTCGACAGGTTAGTCCCGGTGCCCGACCCCCACTTGAACAACATGCCTTCCGTCTTGGCCAGCGTCAGGATGGAATCGAGCGAGTCCTTGACGGAGTTGATGAAGCACGCCGAACATTGCGGATTGCGGTAGCCCGTCACCGAAAATTCCACCGCGCAGCTGTGCGGGTTCCAGTGCCAGTTCTGCGCATCGGAATCCGGCTCCAGGCGATCGCAGCCCACGTTAAACCAGACCGGCGAATTGAACGCCACCATCTGGTGCAGCAGCATGTGCGCCAGCTCATCGTGGAAGATGGCCGCGTCTTCCGGCGAGCGGAAGTAGCCGCCGGCCATGCCCCAGTCGCGAATCGTCTCAGCCACGCGTGAAATCAATTGGCGGACGCCCGCCTCGCGCTGCAGCGTGTCGATCTGACCATGGAGGTACTTGCTGGCCACGATGTTTGTCGCAGTCATCGACCAGTCGGCGGGCACCTCAACATCCTTCTGCTCGAAGATGGAGTTGCCTTTGGAGTCGACAATCGACGCCGTGCGGCGCTCCCATTGAATCTCGTCGTAGGGAGAAGCATCCGGCCGGCTGAAAAAGCGTTCGAATTGCACTCCGGCCTGTGTTCCACTTTTCGCGGAGGAGGACGCGGTCTGAGCCGCTTTTCCTGCCGCGGACGTTGTTTGTGTTTTGCTGATTTCGGCCATCTGGATGTCTCCTGGTACGGATAGTGGTACGGAAATGTCTTATCGGTGTTGCTGTCTACAGGCGAAGTTCGTTCGCTTTCTGCAATTGAATTTCATCAAGCTGCGGTCAGACCTTTGCGACGGCTAGGATCAGTCCCGCAAAAGCATGCACCGGAGTGATCAAAAGTCATCTTCGAAACAAAATTTCGGGGCCTTGGCAGGTATGTTCGCTTGATACTTGTTGCCGTCACGCCTGTACTCATCAATGCCCGTAGAGGGAAAGTACCGCTGTTAGTAGTGTCTGTCAAGCACATACCACTACTTATTGTATTACTTTTGGAACTCATTGCAGAATCAGGACTTGCGAATGGCTCGAATGCGAACTTGAGACTCCAGAGCGACAAATTGAGAGGACTGGGCAAATGGGTCGGTTCCCCCGTCTGCTCAGTGTAGGTTTCTTCATCCACCGTCGGCAAGGCGCAGCAGTGGTGCAGTCCTAGAGAAATGCATGTGGAAGTGTGGATAACAGGGGCAAATTGGCGATTCAGATTGGCAATTTAATTCGGCGGGTAAGGTGTGGGAGGGTTCGGCCATTTTCTGAATTTTGGATCAATGCTTCCAGCCGTTTCAGCCGCGTCTCTTCTTTTTTCGCGCTGATTACCCACCATGTTGCCGTCCTTCGGTACCACGGGGCCTGGGTTTGGAAGAATTTCCAGGCGCTCCTGCGTGCCCGGAATTGCTTCTCCTGCGCAGCCTCGAATGCGGCGCTGTCCTTGTTTTCATAGGCATAAATGCCGCTCTTTTCTTCTTTGCGACGCTCGAAGGCCCGCAAACCCGCAGGATGAGTTGCCCCCAGCATGGCCAGTTCATTCATGCGTCGGATGTTTACGACGCTCCATGTGCTGCTCTGTTTACGCGGCGTAAACCGGATGGTATAGCCGGTCTCATCGATGCTTTTCCGAATCCCGTCAATCCAGCCAAAGCATAGTGCAACGTCCACCGCCTCCGGCCAGGTGATGCTTGGCTTGCCGGAATCCTTTTTATAGAAACCGACCCATAGTTCGGAGGCCGCATGATGATATTTTTCCAGCCATGCACGGAACCGGGCCGGGGATGTGAAATACCTGGGTTTCATAGGCGAATGGCATTCAATCGGACGAACGGCACTACAGGTGATTTCTGCTCCAGCACACAAAACTGCTGCTCATGCAAAGATCAGTGGGCGCGGCTGACCGGCTTTTTCTGCTTTGGTTTCACGCTTTTCTCGCGCGCCGGGGAAAGGTTGAGTGAGCTCTGCCGCTCCATCCAGCTTTCCAGCAACGACCGTTTGAAGCGCCAGCGGTTGCCGAGCTTGAACGCTGGAATCACATTTTCCGATGCATATTTATACAGGCTATCGGGGCTGATCCCGAGGTATTCCGCCGCTTGGCGAATATCCATGACCTCGCGCACTCCCCCGGAACCGGAGCGGCTGTCGACTATACGTGAGCTTGAAGCACGGTCAGGAATGGGATCGGACATGGGGCCAAGGTCCTGCCGCGCTGCGCTTGTTGCCTCTGCCCGCGTCATTGCGGAGCCTGTGTCTGCGATTCTCGTGCGTGTCGAGCCTGCCATACTTTCTCCAGCGCCTCTGCTTTGAATTGATTCCAACTTTCCGATCTCTTCCCGAAGAATGGACTCTTCGAAACAGTTGGGATTCTGGTTATAAGCCGCTTTTCTACGGATTTCAACCGGCTTTTTCAGGTTTTTTGAGGAGTGCGCGTCGTACTCCGCCACGTCACTGCGGCAAACTCGCCAGATCCACTATTCCGTGGGCACACCGCTCTTCGGCACCCCAGCATGTAGTGCATGGCTCGTCCTGATTCTCCCTTGATTCGATCCCGACTCTTTACTTCGACAGCGCGGGTTGCAGGCCTTTGGCTAGTTCGAGCAACTTCTCATCCACTGTCCGGTTTTTGGCGATGGCATCGGCCAGCGGAATGTCCGTAATTTCAGTCCCGCGAAGGACCACGAGACGGCCAAACTTTCCCGCGTGCACCAGATCGATCGCAGCAGCACCATAGCGGGTCGCCAGCATCCGGTCATACGCCGTGGGAGTGCCGCCGCGCTGCGTGTGTCCCAGGTTGACGGCGCGCGTCTCGAAGCCGGTGCGCTTCTCAATCTCATCGGCAACGAACTGACCGATGCCCAGCAGTCTTTCGTGGCCAAATTCATCCACCGAGCTTCCGTGGGTCGCCTTCGCATCGGTAGCCGGCATCTTCGCGCCTTCGGCCACGACAACGATGCTGAAATTCCTCCCGCGAGCGCGCCGGGCGTTGATCTGAGCAATGACGGAATCCAAGTCGATGGGTACCTCCGGCACCAGAATGGCATCCGCCCCGCCGGCGATACCGCTATAGACCGCAATCCATCCGGCGTCGCGGCCCATCACTTCGCACACGATGACGCGGCTGTGCGCTTCGGCGGTGGAGTGCAGCCGATCCACCGCTTCGGTCGCGATGCTGACCGCGGTATCGAACCCGAAGCATGCATCCGTGCCATTCAAATCGTTGTCAATCGTCTTGGGAACACCGACACACTTCACGCCTTTTTGGATCAGCGCATTGGCAACGCCCTGCGTGTCGTCTCCACCAATGGTAATCAGCGCATCCAGCTTATTACGCGCGATGGTCGCGATACACTGCTCTAGGCCGCCTTCCTTCTTGCGCACATTGGTGCGCGAGGTGCGCAGGATCGTTCCGCCCAGCTGCAGAATTCCGGAGACGCTGTCGATCGTCAGCGGCATGCTCTTATCCTCAAGGACCCCGCGCCAGCCTTCCAGGAATCCGACAAACTCGTCTCCGTGATGGAAGATGCCCTTCCGTACCGCCGCGCGAATCACAGCGTTCAAACCGGGACAATCCCCGCCACCCGTCAAAATCCCAACCCGCATTATGCTTTCTCCTTCGTCGATCAAATTATCCATCAAAACTGCATACTCATACACAGAATATGCATATCTATACGCAGTCGGCCGCTCAAAAATACTCCAAATTTGAGTCATTTGTACAACAAATTTGAATATTCGTGCAGGAATCGGCTGCCGAACCAATTTCGAATGCCGGATGACCTTCTTTCTCATAATAATACCGGCGATCCGGGTGAGAAGCGTGCCCAGGTCTTAAACTTGAACCCTTGTTCGACAAGCTCGGGGAAGGCCGGGTGCCCTTTCCTTGTGAAACAAGGGTGGGATTCATTCCGCTCCAAAAAATTCTCCTCCCGCCCTTCGCAAAAGCGCGAAGGATGGGGCACCTAGCTCAATGAGTGAAGGCCTGTTATCGCTAGTCGAGATTTCATAGCGCTGGCGGTGAGTCAACACAAGCCGACATATCGTTCCTGATCTTTCCGTACGCGAGTAGCCCGTTCCGAGTTGTTGCCAAGTAGTAAGTGACCGATTGCCGGTGACTCTCCCGAAACTGACATATACGAAAAGGCCTGTCAGTGCACAGGCCTTTTGTGCTTGACACGGACGAGCTACTTTTCTTTCCCGGTTGGCGTCCAGCGCACGCCGGCGGAGTACGTCGGCTGGTAATACTCGCGCTGGATCATGTACTGCGGACTGCCCTGGTAGAACCCGAACACTTCGTTGTTGAGGTTGAGGCCGGACACGATCAGGCTCAGATTGTGCCGCATCCCGATACTGCCCTGCGCATCCACCTGGATGTGGGAGTAGAAGGTAATATCGCTGAGCGGCCCATGGACGCCCCCGGGCGTGCCATCCTGGTACTGGTAACTGTAGATGCTGGCCTGGTTATAGGAGATCCCCATACGCAACGAGTAACGGCCGCGGTCGTAGGTCGGGCTGATGTTGAACATGTTGGGGGAATTGCGCAGCAGCCGCGGATGGTCGGAACGGCCCGGAATGCCGCTGGTGCTGGAACCGATGTAGCTGTAGTTTGCCGACATCCCCAGCCCGCCAAGCAAGCCCGGCAGCCCGGAGTAGTGCTGGAGATACGACGCCTCAAAGCCGCTCAACCAGGCGCTGCCGCCGTTGACCGGCTGCGTGGCCAGATAGTTCCCGCGATCCACTTCCGGTGCACCCGGGGGCAGATAGTTGATCAGCTGATAGGTTTTCACGACGATGGGGTTCTGCAGCGACTTATAGAAGTAACCGGCGGAGACGATACCGAAGGGCTTGAGGTAGTGTTCGAACAGGACATCGAAGTCGTCGCCGGTTTCGGCCTTGAGGTTGGCATTGCCGAAGGTGACGGAATAACGGTTGGCGCCGTTGCCGTTCACCGTGTAGTTAAGCGGCTGGCCCAGGTCCTGGGGATCCGGGCGGGAGAGGCCGCGGGCATAGATCAGGCGCATATAGCTGTCCGGTCCGGCATTAAAGCGGAGTGAGGCGCTTGGCAAAAGCGTGTAGTAGGACCCATCGAAGGCATTGGGTGTAACGGCTCCGGTATCGCCGAAGGCCAGGTTGTGAATGCCGTCAAATGTATTCTCCGCGCGCAAGCCGGCGATGAAGCGGATCCCGTTTGAGAAATCGATGGTGTTCATCACATACCCGGCGCTGACCTGCTCGACGATCGAGAACTGGGAGGGATCCTGCCCTTGCGTGCTGCTGGAGTTGAAAGAACCGGGGTTCGCATTGGCATAGGCGAGAACGTCTTCCAGCGAAGCGTTGTAGCCGAGCGGGTAGGCGCCCCCGTTGTAGTAGTTGTGATTGATGAGACGGTTTGGGAATTGGGACAGCCCCACCGTGCCGTTCGGCTGAAGCGTGAGTACATAGGTGTCGGCATACTTGTGTTCGTTACGGAATTTGCCGCCGTATTCGACCACCGCCGACCGGTTGCCGATGTGATATTGAAAAGCGCCCGATCCGCCCACTCCAAGATTCAGCTGAACGGCTTTGCCCAGGTCGCGGGTAATGTCGGTCAGGGTGAAGTTGGCTGGATTCTGGATCTCCGTAAAGCAAGCCTGATTGAATTGCGGAAGGTATTTGTCCGTGGTCGCCGAGGGGTTGAACCGGCAGTTGCTCGCAGGAAGCGTCGAGTTGAAGATTGCGTCGGAGTACGGCGAATCCCCGTAGGAAGAGCGGCCGATGTTGGCCTCCCACGTGTACCATGTCCTGCTAAAAGCATGATTACCGCCAAATATCAAGCTGCCTAACTGAATGAGCGGATTTCGCATCTCCGCATCGTAGGAAGGAAGACCGCCCTGATTTTGCGGAGCAAGCAGCGAAAGACCCGGCGTGTTGTCCTGGATTTGATAGGCAAAGCGATCGCCGGCATTTCTGAAACTCGAGTAGAAAAAACGCGCATAGACGTTCGATCCGTCGTGGATGCGGTAATCGGCGCTTCCGGCGAAGCCGTACCGCGTGCGGAAGTACTGATACTGGCGGAGGCTGACGCCATCGAACCACGTCGAGCCGTTGTTTACGTCGGGGACCGGCTCGAGATCGTCGATGCCGCGCCCTTCCCAGTCATACGATCCGCTGCCGATCAGACCGAATTTCTTGCCGGCTCCGAAACGGCGGCCGACTGTGGCAGTCTCCGTGGTGTTGCCGCGTCCGTGGATGATGGGCGTATAGCCACCGAGGGCGGTGATCTCCAAGATAGGGGCGTCAGGGGCTTCCTTGGTGACCAGGTTCACTGACCCGCCGATGCCGTCTCCGTCCATGTTGGCCAGCAGCGTTTTGTTGATCTGGACGGACTCCACCAGGCTAGATGGAATGGCGTCGAATTTTATCTGGCGGACGCCGGGCTCTTCGGAAGGAAGTTGAACGCCGTCGACCGTGGTGTTGGTCAGGCGAGGCTCCGTACTGCGGACCTGCACGTATTTGCCTTCGCCCTCGTCCCGCTCCAGCGTAACGCTGGGCATGCGCCCTAACGCGTCGGCAAGGTTGGCATTGGGCAGACTGGTGATGACTTGATTTGGCATAACCTGCAAAAGATTGTCCGCGGCGCGTTCCTCGTTGAGGGCTTCCGCCTCGGCGGAGGCACGGCCGGACGACACCACGACTTTCTGTCCTTGATTGGCGACATGCAATTGAGCATCCACGTTGGCGGTTTGCCCCGCGTTGACCGTAACCGAGGTTGTGAAAGAGGCCAGGCCGACGTAACTAATCGTCAGGTTGTAGCTTCCGGGGGCGAGGTCGTTGATGTAAAACCGCCCCTCCTCGTTTGTGGATGCGGTGAGGGCTGGAGACGGCACGGAGATCTCCGCGCCTTTCAGCACCGCTCCAACCTGATCGGTGACGGACCCGCCGATGGCTCCGCGCGTCTGCGCATTACTCCAGGCCGAAAAACCGCCAAATATCAACGCGAAGACGAGAAGCGAGACCAACCGAGCGGGCAGAGTTGTTCGAGACATCATTGACTATAAACTCCTTTGAGTTCCAACTTTGTTGGGAGCGGAAACCGTGCCGCGGAACGTCTGAGATAGGCAGGAGAGCAACGGATAGCGCCTGACACGGATGAGAGAGCAGCTGATTGTCAGGCTAGGAAGCGCGCGTTGCGATCGAGTGAAAGCTTAGTTAATTCCCTATGAACGTGACCAGGAAGCCGTGGAAAAAACAACACCTGCTCGTTGCCACAGGATGCGCCGTTCTTAGGCCGGCACGCAGGATTTAGGGTTGCGGGTTACGCTGAGCGCAGCTATATTCGGTGCGAGAATTGGAGCTGTATATGGAAAGGCCGGTCCCAATGGAATCTGCCTCTGCAAGCATCGACGACAAGATCAAGGAACTAGACGACTGGCGCGGGAAGATGCTTGCGAAGGTGCGCGCACTCATCCACGCGGCGTTGCAGGACCCTGAAGGTCTATTCAATGCAAGCCTGATCCAGCGTCCATTCACTGGGGGCTCATGGCCGAAACAATGGTAAGGTCGATGAATTCGACGGGCGGCAATATCCGCTGGTGCCAGGGACAATATTTCACTGCGGGCACGAGTGGAATACTATCCGGGATACTACGCCGCCGATATATTTGACCCGGACGGGTATCCGTTCGAGGTCGTCCATAAAAGTTAGGGATGGAAACTCACATCACCGTCTCTCCACTGCGCTACGCTCCGGTCGGGATGACAGTTATAAGGTGTCTCCGGGTTTTAGATCAGTTTTCCTGTTGCTATAGACTGCCGGCACACGTTACATGCATCCGTTCTTTAAGGAACGGATGCGTAAGCTTTCGTTCCGCTGGTATACACCTACAGGAAAACTGATCTAGCCATGCGAGGTTGCTTCGTCGGCGTAGAATCCGGCGATCTCCGCCGCGTATCGCTGTTCGACGACGCGGCGCTTCAGCTTCATGCTGGGCGTCAACTCCCCGGAGTCGAGCGTCCATTCGTCGGGAACGATGCACAGCCGCTTCAGTGTTTCAAAGCTCGCCAGCGAAGCGTTGACGCGATCCACCACCTGGGCGTAGGCCGCCTGGACCTGGGGGTGCGCCACCAGTTGCTTGCGATCCATCCGTTGGTTGCTGTCGCTCGTGGCGATTCCCTTCCCGCGCGCCCAGCTTTCGAGCGCCGGAAAATTCGGAGAGATCAGTACCGCTGCAAATTTGTGACGGTCGCCGACAACAGCGGCATGGCCCACCAGCGCGTCCGCCTTCAGGTGATTTTCAATCGGCTGAGGCGCGATCAGCTTGCCGCCGGAGGTTTTCAGCAGATCTTTTTTTCGATCGGTGATGAAGAGAAATTCATCTTCATCGATGCGTGCCACATCTCCGGTATAAAACCAGCCCTCCGCATCGAAGCTCTCGGCGGTGGCGTCCGGCTTGTTCCAATAGCCTTTGAAAATAGAAGGCCCGCGCACCAGCAATTCTCCGTCCGGAGCCAGCTTCAATTCGATATTCGCAACCTGCCGGCCGACACTGCCCATGCGAGACGGCACGCCACTATTGAGCGAAATCACAGGCGAAGTTTCGGTGAGGCCGTAGCCCTCCTGGATGCGAATCCCAGCGTCCAGAAACCAGCCCGCTGTTTCGAGGCCGAGCGGCGCTCCGCCGGAAATAAATGTGCCGACGCGCCCGCCGAAGCCTTGTTGAATTTTGCGCAGCACGAGCCGATCGGCAAGTTTCCAGGCGGCGCTCCCCGGTTTACGGCCGGCCAGCAGAGTTTCGCGCTGCTTGCGACCGCGCCCTAAGGCCCATTGAACCAAGGGACCACGCGCGCGCGATTCCCGGGCACGGCGCAACACCTCCTGCCGGACTTTTTCGTAAACGCGAGGTACGCCGATAAAGATGGTGGGCCGGACTTCGCGCATGGCCTGCGGCAGCAGGTCGAACTGCGGGCAATAGGCGACAGTCGCGCCATGGCAAAACAGGGCGTAGTCCACATGCCGCGCGGTGATGTGCGAAAGCGGCAGGAAAGAAATGCAGGCGTCCTGTTTGTCCCAGGAGAACGCCATGGTCGAAACGTTCAGATTGGCGGCCAGATTGCCATGCGTCAGCATGACGCCTTTCGATTCTCCCGTGGTGCCGGAGGTATAGATGATGGTGGCCAGATCGTCCGGCTGAACGTCGTAAGCGCGCCGGTCGAAATCGGCATCGCGCTCCAGGTTTGTTTTTTCCGACGCATCTTCGGACGGCATCAGGCCGCCGAACCAGACTGCCTGGCTCATCTCTGGAACATGGTCCATGACAACAATTTTTTCGAGTTGCGTCTGGCTGTGAATGGCGGCGACCTTTTCATACTGCCGCGCCGTCGACACCACGACAACCCGCGCGCCGGAGTCGGCCAGCATCCCAGCCACCTGCTGCGCAGTGAGTGTCGAGTAGAGCGGCACATCGACCGCGCCGAGAGCTAATACGGCGAAGTCCGCGACCGCCCACTCCCAGCGGTTCTCAGCGAGAATCGCTACGCGGTCACCTTTGCCAATGCCCCAGCCGGACAGCGCCGCGGCCAATGCCCGCACCCGCCCATAGAGTTGATGGCCGGTGATGGGCTGCCACTTGCCTGCTGAGTCGCGCCATTGCATGACGCGTTCGCCGCCTGCTCCGGCGGCGCGGAAGAAAACGTCGTTTACTGTTTTTAGATCGAATGTCATGGATGGGTCGTCCGTGCGTTATCCGTCAAGCCACTTATATCAGACCGGCATGTCGGGTCATTCTGATTTGTGCCCCACCTTAGCCGCACAAAACGCGGCCAGGGTGGGGCACCCGCAAACCCAGGTCTCAGAATCGAGACCTGGGGCACCCATAATTCAATCGGTCCGGGTGTTGTATATTTATTCATTCGGATGTATTCTTATGCATTGCGCGCCAGGCTTGCGCCGGAATGTCCCCCATGAAGAACGAGCGTCACAATGCGATTCGAACCGTACTGAGCGATGGACCCATCCTGAGCCAGGACGAGCTGCGCCGCAAGCTGATGCGGCGGGGATTCGCCGTGACGCAGGCTACGCTTTCGCGCGATATTCATGATCTCCAGCTATACAAAGGACCGCGCGGATATGCGCTGCCGAACGGCGGGGCCGAGGATGACCTGCCCTCGATGGAGAGCGTGTTCGCGGATTTCGGGATTACCGTGCGGCAGGCGATGAACCAATTGGTGGTGCGGACGACTACCGGCGGGGCGCCCACCGTGGCGGCATCGCTCGACCAGGAACATTTGCCCGAGGTGCTGGGCACGATCGCGGGAGACGACACGATTTTGATTATTTGCCGGGACCGGAAATACGCCAACCGCCTGCTGCAACGGCTGGAGGTCTTGCTGGAGCCATGACAGCCACCCGCCCCCAAACCGCGATCATCGGCGTCAGCGGCTATGCCGGCGCAGAGCTTGCGCACCTGCTGCTGCATCATCCGCGGCTGCGTGGCCGGGCGCCTCTCTTCTTTGGGCGTTCCGAAGAAGATCGCCATGAAGGAGGGAGCGCTCCGCGGGTGCGCCTGACGGACCTTCATCCGCAGCTTGCGGACAATAACGGCGCGGGCAGTTTGATGGTGGAGCCGTTTCATTGGAAGGCGCTCCGCGAGCACGGGATCGACCTCGTATTTCTGGCGACGCCGCATCAACAGTCCCGGGAATGGGTGCCGCAATTGCTGGAGCACGGCGCGCGCGTGATCGACCTGAGCGGCGCGTGGCGCCTGGAGGAGGAAAAAAATCGAGCCATCTACAAGCTTACGGATGCCGATCCGAAGGCCGCCGACGCTGCCCAGCAGAACGCCGTATACGGCTTGCCGGAGCTGCACCGCGAACAGATCGCTTCCGCGCGGCTGGTTGCCAATCCCGGCTGCTACTCGACTTCGATCATCCTGGCGCTGGCTCCGTTGATGCGCGGAAATCGCGTCGATCTGGCGCGTGGAATCGTGTGCGATGCCAAGTCCGGCGTCTCGGGCGCGGGAAAGGCCCCGACGGCGAAGACGCACTTTATGAACGCGGCCGACAACCTTTCCGCCTACTCCGTCTTTGGCCATCGCCATACCGGCGAATTGCTGGAGCAGCTTGGGCTGAAGGAAAGCGATATTATTTTCACTCCGCATCTTTTACCGATTCCGCGGGGAATTTTTTCTACCGTGTACCTGAATCTGCGAACGCCAACCGAGCCGAAAGCGGTTGACGCGTGGTATCGAGATTTCTACGCCAACTCCCCGATGGTGCGCTGGTCGGGCACAAGGCTGCCGGAGATTCAACATAGTGTCCGGACCAACTATTGCGACCTGGGCTTTGCGCTGGCGTCAGATAAGCAACGGCTCATCATTGTTGCCTGCCTGGACAATCTGCTGAAAGGCGCGTCCGGCCAGGCGGTACAGAATATGAATCTTCTTTTTGGCTGGCCGGAGCAGGAGGGACTCGCGTGAAATTTGTGGTGAAACTCGGCGGGGTGGCGCTGGAGAATCCAGTGACATTGCGCGGCACTACGCAGGCGATCGTCGACCTGGTCCGCGATGGTCACCAGGTCGCGCTGGTGCATGGCGGCGGGGCGGCGCTGACGCGCACCCTGACGCAACTTGGCAAGCAGAGCGAATTTATCGCGGGCCTGCGAATCACCGATGCGGAAACGCGCGACACGGCGCTGATGGTGCTCGCCGGGCGGTTGAATAAGGAGCTGGTCGCCGCATTCGGCAAACATGGCCAGGCGGCGGTCGGGCTTTCCGGCGGCGACGGCCTGGTGTTTCGCGCGCGGAAGAAACGCACCGCGCCCGACCTCGGTTTTGTGGGAGAGATTGCGGCCTCCGACCCGCGCTGGCTGCTGGCGGTCTGGCAGATGGGGGCGGTGCCGGTCATCTCCAGCATGGCGCTGGGCTTTGACGGCCAGTACTACAACGTCAACGCCGATGAGATGGCCGCTGCGTGCGCAATGACCTGCCACGCCGATATTCTTGTTTTTTTGACCGATGTTCCCGGCGTGCGCGGAGCCGATGGCGAGGTGATGCGCTGGCTGACTTTGAAACAGATTCCAGAATTGACCCGCAGCGCTGTCGTGAGCGGAGGCATGCTGCCGAAACTGAGCGCCTGCCGCGAAGCGTTGCTGGGCGGCGTGCAGCGAGTACGCATTCTGCCCGCCGATGCGGCAGCACAGCTGCCCGATATCTGCTCGGCACGCACACCCGAAGGCACGGAGGTAATGGTGGCATGAAATTAAAAGATATTCGCGCCGCGGAGGCGCAGTTGCTGGTTCAGACCTACGAGCGCAATCCGATTTGCTTTGTTCGCGGAGAAGGCGTGCATCTGTTCGATGAGAACGGGACGGCCTACCTCGATATGTTGAGCGGCATCGGCGTCAGCGCGCTGGGTTACGGCCACCCGGCTGTCCTCGCGGCCATCGACGCGCAAAGTCGAAAGCTGCTGCACGTCTCCAATCTTTTCTTCCACGAAGGCCAGGCGGAACTGGCCATGCGGTTGACGGAAATGACGGGGCTCGATCGCGCATTCTTCTGCAACAGCGGTACGGAAGCATGGGAGGCAGCGCTGAAGCTGGCGCGCGCCTACGCAACGCTGCGCCGGTCGGAGGGTCAGCGCGTGGGAACAAAAATTCTCGCGATGGAACATAGTTTCCATGGGCGCACCATGGGCGCAGTCGCGACCACCCATAAGCTGAAATATCGCGAACCATTTGGGCCGCTGATGCCGGGCGTGGAATTTGTCCGCTTCAATGACATTGACGATCTGGAGATCAAGTTCTGCGAGGACGCGTGCGCCATTTGTATCGAACCGGTGCAGGGAGAAGGCGGCATCCGTCCGGTCTCGGAGGAATTTTTTGCCGCGGCGCGGCGTCTGACCAAAAAGACAGGGGCGCTGCTGATTGCGGATGAGATCCAGTCAGGACTCGGCCGTACCGGCGAATGGTGCGCGTATCAGCACTATGGCATCCAACCGGATGTGACTACGCTGGCGAAGCCGCTGGGCGGCGGAATCCCCATTGGCGCCATGTTGTGCACCGATGAAGCGGCGCGCGCGTTTGCGCCGGGCATGCATGGAACCACGTTCGGCGGCGGGCCGCTGGCCTGCGCGGTCGCGATCGCCGTGATCGATACGATGCGCCGCGACAAACTTCTGCCGCACGTTCAGCAAGCGGGAAAATACTTCGTCGAACAGTTGAAGGCGCTGGCAGATCGTCATCCGGTGATTGTCGATGTGCGTGGAATGGGCCTCATGCTCGGAGTTGAACTTTCAAGCGCCGAGGCGGCGAAACATGTAGCCGCCGAGATGATGGAGCGCCATATTCTAATCAACCGCACCAGCGAAACGGTTCTGCGCTTTTTGCCTCCCTATATTATCGAACGCCAGCACGTTGATCAGACCGTACAGATGCTGGATGAGATTCTCTCGAACCCGGCTACCGCTTCGGTCGCCTCGACAGTCACCCAAGGAGCACGCGGATGACAACAAAAACTTATGCCTTGCAATCGGCTGAATCCGGGCGCAGTGTCGGGCGCAATACTCCCCTTTCTCCCGCCGCACCCGAACAGGTCAATTCCCTGGCGGGACGCGATCTGTGCTCCATCCGCGACTTGAGCGCGGCGGATGCCCGGCTCATCCTGGACACGGCGCGCGCGGTAAAAGCGCAGCCCGAACTGTATCGTCATGCGCTCGACGCCAAGCAGCTGGTGATGTTTTTTGAAAAAGATTCCCTGCGCACCCGGCTCACGTTCGAGACTGGAATCAATACATTGGGCGGCTCGGCGATCTTTATCGACCAGACCGCATCCCGGCTGGGCGCGCGTGAAACTCTGGCCGATGTGGCCCACAATCTGGAGCGCTGGGTGAATGTGATCGTGCTGCGCACGTACGCGCACGCAACCATTACAGGCATGGCGGAGTACGCCCGCGTTCCGGTGGTGAATGCGCTGAGCGACATCGAACATCCCTGCCAGGCGCTGACCGATATTTTCACGCTGGAGGAGCACTTTGGCGATCTGCGCGGATTGAATCTCGCCTATGTCGGCGACGGCAACAATGTGGCGCATTCTTTGCTGCTGGCAGCGGCGCTGATGGGCGCGAATATTACGCTGGCGTCGCCGGAAGGCTATGGGCCGAAGGCGGAATTTCTGGCGGCGGCGGAGCGTATCGCGGCGAATTCATCGGCTATGTATCCCACTCTAGCCGCACAGAACGCGGCTAGAATGGGGCACCCAGGATCCATAGTTGATTCAATCGTTGTGCCGGGTATGGTGAAGTGCGTCAGCGATCCGGGCGCGGCGGTTGCCGAAGCGGATGCCGTTTACACGGACACCTGGACCAGCATGGGGCAGGAGCAGGAAGCGGAGATTCGCCAGCAAACGTTTCAGCCGTATCAGGTGAATCGCAAGTTGATGTCGCTGGCTGCGCCTCATGCTGTCTTTATGCATTGCCTGCCCGCACATCGCGGAGAAGAAGTGACCGATGAAGTCATCGACAGCGCGCAGTCGATCGTCTTCGATCAGGCGGAAAATCGCATGCATGTGCAGAAGGCGATTCTTTTGTTGCTGCTCGACGCGGCACAGCCTGCGCCGGCGGCGGAATCGCGGCGGCGTGGAGTGCGATCTTTTCCGGCGGGCGGGCGGAAGGATTCTGGGCTGCCGACATATTAGATTCGATCTCTGACCGCTTGTTGCTGTATGCGTGCAGTCGAGAAATCCCAGGTCTCAAAATCGAGACCTGGGGCACCCGCATCTCGGTGATCGACGAGTTTCAAGCAATCAAGGATCGAAGGAGTTTTTAATGGCGAAAAAAGTTGTTCTGGCATATTCGGGCGGTCTGGATACTTCGATCATTATTCCGTGGCTGAATGAAAATTACGGCATGGACGTGATCGCGATGATTGCCGACGTGGGTCAGGGAGAAGACCTGGACGCTGTGGTGAAGAAGGCGTACGCGACGGGCGCAAAAAAAGCCGTGGTGCTGGATCTGCGCGAGGAGTTCCTGCGCGACTATGTGTTTCCGACGGTTCGCGCGGGCGCGGTGTATGAGGACAAGTACCTGCTGGGGACATCGATGGCGCGGCCCGTCATCGCCAAGCATCAGGTGGAAGTGGCGCTGGCCGAAGGCGCGGAGGCGGTTGCCCACGGCTGCACCGGAAAAGGAAACGACCAGGTGCGTTTCGAGCACGCCTATCAGGCCATTGCGCCGGAGTTGGCCATCATCGCTCCATGGCGGGAGTGGGATTTGAAGTCGCGGGAAGACTGCCTGGATTATGCCGCCGCGCATGGAATTCCTGTTGAGGCCAGCCGCACGAAGATCCATTCGCGGGATCGCAACCTGTGGCACATCAGCCATGAAGGCGGCGAGCTGGAAGACGCCGGGAATGCGCCGCTCGAGATCACCTGGACGTGGACGCGCTCCCCGCAGGAAGCACCCGACCGGACGGAGATGGTGGAGGTGGGCTTTGAAAAGGGCACGCCTGTCTCCGTAAATGGACAGAGTCTCGACCCTGTACAGCTGGTTGAACTGCTGAATGAAATCGCCGCGCGCAATGCTGTCGGGCGCATCGATCTGGTGGAGAACCGATTTGTTGGCATCAAGAGCCGTGGCATCTATGAGACACCTGCGGGCACGCTGATTCTGGCTGCTCATCGCGAGCTGGAAGCGATGACGCTGGAGCGTGAAGTGAAGCATTACAAGCAGCAGATCGCGTTGAAGTATGCGGAGCTGGTGTATTACGGTCTGTGGTTCACGCCGCTGCGCGAGGCGCTCGATGCCTTCGTCGAGAACACGCAGCAGAACGTCACCGGAACGCTGAAGCTGGCGCTCTACAAAGGGAATGTCAGCATTGCGGGCCGTCAGAGCGACTTTGCTCTGTATTCTTCAGAACTCTCGTCGTTCACCATGGGCGCAAGTTACGACCAGAAGGACGCGGCTGGGTTTATTCGCATCCTTGGCTTACCCGCGCGCACCCTGGTCCATTTGAAGCAGAAGCACAAGCAGGAGACCGTTCGGTGAAGATGTGGTCCGGCAGATTTCGTGAGCCGCTCGATACTGTTTTCGATGGCTGGCAACGTTCGCTGCGGTTCGATTGGCGGCTGCTCCCCTACGAAGTCGCTGCCAGCAAAGCGCACGCGCTCGCGCTGGCGCATTTGGGCGTACTGACGGCTGAGGAAGTGGCGTCAATCCGGGGCGGACTGGATCGCATCCTCGCGAATTTCGAAGCAGCGGCGACACCTGCCAATCGCCCACTCAAGCCAAAAGAAGGCTTGAATGGGGCACCTTGCAGTCATCCCATGGCCAGCCATCCCGAAGCCGAAGACATCCACCACTTTGTCGAGCTGGAATTGAAGGCGTCGATTGGAAACACGGCGTTGAAGCTGCACACGGGACGCAGCCGCAATGAGCAGATTGCGACCGATCTGCGGCTGTACGCGCGTGACGCCATCGCTGCGTTACAGAACGATCTGCATTCGTGGAGGCAGGCTTTTCTCGCCCAGGCACGCGGCGCGGGTGACGCGACCATGCCGGCGTATACGCACCTGCAGCGCGCCGAGCCGGTGCTGATCGCGCACTGGATGCTGGCCTATGTCGCGATGCTGGAGCGAGACAGCACGCGGCTGGAAGATTGCGGACGCCGCGCAAACTTCTGCCCGCTTGGCTCCGGCGCGGTGGCCGGGGCGACATTGCCTTTGGACCGCGCATTGATCGCGCGGGAGCTTGGATTTGAAGCGCCGACGGCGAACAGCATGGACGCCACCAGCGACCGCGATTTTCTGCTGGAGTATTTGCAGGCGCTCGGGCAGATTGCGCTGCACGTCAGCCGCTTCTCTGAGGAGATCACGCTGTACGCGACGGCGGAATTTGGGTTTGTTGATCTGCCGGAAGCGTTCTCTACCGGATCGAGCGCCATGCCGCAGAAGAAAAATCCTGACCTGACGGAGTTGGCCCGCGCCAAGTCGGGCCGGATTCTCGCCGCCTCTCATGCTGTCGAATTGCAGCTGAAGGGCCTGCCGCTGGCCTACAACAAAGACATGCAGGAACCGCAGGAGACATTGTTTTCGGCTACGGAAGAAACGCATGCTTTGCTGGCTCTGCTGGGGCGCTTCACGCACGCGCTGAACTTTCGCATGGACCGGATGCGCGCGGCCTCGACCTGCGGTTTTCTGAACGCGATGGCGGCCGCTACCTATTTAGTTCACAAAGGAGTGGCCTTTCGCACGGCCCACGAAATTATCGGCAATGCCGTGCGCCATTGCCTGGCGAAAGGTTGCGAGCTGGACGGGCTGACGCTCGAAGAACTGCGCCAGTTCAGCCCCGCATTCGAGCAGGATTTCTTTGCCGCCATCACGCTTGCAGCGACCCTCGATTGTCATGATGTACCGGGCGGCACGGCGCGGTGGCGCGTGGAGGAGAGCCTGGCGCTTGCGGAACGTCGAGATTCCCAGGTCTCAGAATCGAGACCTGGGGCACCCGCAGACGATGCGGGCGAACCGAATGCAGCGCGGGAGGTGGACCATGCGGGTGCGTAAGGCGCGTTTGCCCGACGCGGACGCGATTCATCGCCTGATTCGCAGCCTCTCGTATGACGGCACGCTGCTTCCGCGCAACTCCGCGGAAATCTATGAGAATGTCCGCGATTTCATGGTCGCGGAAACCGAGGAAGGAGAATTCCTCGGTTGCGGGGCGCTCCACCTTTATGGCCCGCACCTGGCGGAGATCCGCTCGATCGCGGTGAATGAAAAATCGAAGAAGCAGGGCGCGGGCGGTCAGCTTGTGGAAGGGCTGCTGGCGGAGGCGGAGAGCCACGAAATTCCCTGCGTCTGCCTGTTCACGCGCATTCCCGGCTTCTTCCAGCGGTTTGGATTTGTCGAGGTGGGACGGACCGCGCTGCCGGACAAGATTTATAAAGACTGCGCCAATTGTCCCCGCATCCATGCTTGCGATGAGTTTGCCATGGCGCGCGGCGTGCTGCCGGACATTGCGATTTTGGGACCGGCGCTGGTTGCAGAGCGCCTGGTTCCATTGCAGATTTAACGATCCGGCATGGGTGCGCTGAATCTTCGTATCCCACCCTAGCCGCAAAGAACGCGTCCAGGATGGGGCACCCGCTCTTTAATTATTGAATCCCAGGTCTCAAAAGCGAGAGCTGGGGCACCCAAATTCACTATTCATCCGCATTCACCACGCATGGAAAAAACCATTTCGTTCGGCGAGCTCGACCTCAACGCCAAACAGTCCGCGCAGCCGCGGGGCGGTCAACAGCTCGGACTTGCGGCCATCGGCGGCGATGCGGCCTTGATGCATCATTACCACTCGGTCGATCTCGGGGAGAATGTCGGACAGGTGGTGGGTCACAAGCAGGATGCCGGTTCCCTGCTGCGCCAGCCGTCGCAGCGTGTGCCGCAACTCCCATTGCGCGGCCAGGTCGAGCCCATTGCTGGGTTCATCGAGCAGCAGGATTTGCGGCTGATGCACGATTGCGCGGCCAATCAGAATACGTTTGATTTCTCCGGCGGACATCTGTCCAACCAACTTATTGCGCAGGTGCTCGACTTCCAGCAGGTGGAGGACTTCATCCGCGCGCGCTCCCATCTGTGGAGTTACGTGGAGATTCGGCCAGAGAGTGGAGCTCGAAAAGAATCCGGAGATCACGGCATCTCGGCCGGAAGTGCGAGGAGTCCGTTCACCGGGAAGCTCTTGGCCGACCACACCGAGATGGCGGCGCAGGTCAGTCAGATCCCAGCGTTCGCGGCCAAAGATGCGGAGATGCGATTCTTCCCGCGCCACAGGATAGCGTTGGCAGGTGAGGGTTTGAATCAGCGTGGATTTTCCGCAGCCGTTCGGCCCGAGGATCGCGATGTGCTCCTGCGGCCCGACACGCAACGAAATGTCATGCAGCACGATCGCCTCGCCGCGCGCGACGAAGATGTTTCTCATTTCAATAAACGCGGGTGAATCCAATGCCTGCCCCATTTACGACATCTCCATTCACAAAAGGATAATTGCAATGTCTCACGAAACCTTTCAGGAACCGCCGCAGCCGCCCTCTTTCTCCTTCTCCCATACGCCAGCCGGCTTTCGCTTCGGCGCCACGCGGGCCGGCATCAAGCCAAGCGGCAAACCGGACTTTGCCTGCGCCCTGGCGGTGGAGGGAACAACAGCAGCGGCCGTGTTCACCAGCAACCGGCTGGTGGCTGCGCCGGTCATCGTAGGCCGCGAGCATCTTCATCAATCCGGCGGCGCGGTACGGTTCGTAGCGGTCAACGCCGGAAATGCAAACTGCGCGACCGGAGAGCAAGGCGTCGCGGCCTGTCGCAGCGTCTGTGCTGCGGCGGCGAAGCAGTTTGGCTGCACGGAGCAGGAGGTCTTCCCTTCCTCGACCGGCATCATCGGCGTGCCACTGGCCGCGGAAAAACTGGTGGCTGCGTTGCCGAAGATCGCCTCGGATCTGGGTGGGACCCCGGCGCACATAGAGCAATTTTCCGAGGCGATCATGACCACGGATACGCGCGCGAAGATCGCCAGCTCCACTTTCGATATTGGCGGCAAGCAGGTGAACGTTCTCGGCGCGGCCAAAGGAGCAGGAATGATTGCGCCGCAATTGATTCCGCATGCGACGATGCTGGTTTACATTTTTACTGACGCCAGGATCGCCGCCAGCGACCTGCAGAGTTTTCTGAATCGCGCCGTCGAGCCGACGTTCAACTGCATTTCGATCGATGGCGATACATCTACGAATGACACGGTGCTGCTGCTGGCGAGCGGCGCGAGCGGCGTGACGCTGACCCGCTCTGCAAATGAAGTGAAATTCTTCGAAGCTCTTCAGGGGGTCTGCGCATCGCTGGCGCGGCAGATTATCGATGATGGCGAGGGGGTCGGGCATGTGATCGAGCTGGCCATTGAGGGTGCCGCAACGGCTGAGGACGCCAGGCGAGTCGCGCGCAGTGTCGCCAATTCTCCGCTGGTGAAGACCGCGTTTGCCGGATGCGATCCGAACTGGGGGCGCATCCTGGCAGCGGCGGGATATTCCGGCGTGAGCATTGACCCGTACAAGGTTTCCGTGAGCATCGGCGGCCTGCCGGTCTGCCATCATGGACAAGTCGCGCCGGACTTCGACAAAAACCAAGTCCACGCGGCGATGCTTCAGAGAACGGTGAAGGTTCAGGTCGACCTTGGAATGGGGATTGAAAGCTGTCATTTTCTGGGCTGCGATCTGACGGCGGAATATGTGCGGGTGAACGCCGAATATTCGACCTAATTGCTCTTTGGTTGACGATTCTTGATTGGCAGGTGTAGACGTAGATCCATGTCAGATCCCACCCGAGCTATCTTGCAATCCGCACCGCCGCGAATTTGGTGCAGAGAGTACCAAACTACGGAAAGCAGACTAGTTGAGGCCGGTCTGCGGCGCGATATTCACAGGGTATTGCACATAGATGTTGAAATCGGTCGAAGAACCGGGTGAGGGTGATGGTCTTCCCCCGTGACGGCAGCCACAATGAGGGAATCCAACGATTCACTGCGATACAATATGGAGGCGAGGACGAACCGGAAAAATGGCAACCAAGGTGAAGGAACCTGTCGCTGCTGTGGCGGCAAACACAAGCAACCACGCGAGCGCGAACAACGCCAGCGCGAACGGCGATAACCCGCTGATCAGCAATGAGAAGCTGAAGCAACTGTACAGCACCATGTTGAAATGCCGCCTTTTGGAAGAGCGGGCACGCGTTCTGAAGAAACAGGCCCGGTTCAAAGGCAATTACTATGCTGCCGTCGGCCAGGAAGCCGCTGCCGTCGGCGCGGGTATCGACCTTCGGCCAGAGGATGCGGTGGCGCCCTCGCATCGCGACTTCATCCTGAATTTCATCAAAGGCGTTCCGCTGACGGCCATGTTCTCGCAGCTTTACGGACGCAGCACCAGCCCGGACAAGGGACGTTCCGCGCCTGCGCACGGCGGCTATGCGCCACTCAACATCATCACTCCTGCCTCCACCATCGCCGCCCAGCTGAATATTGGGACTGGAATTGCGATGGCCAACCAGATGAAGAAGAATGACAATGTTGTGGTGGCATTTTCCGGGGAAGGTTCAACCTCACTCGGCTTCTGGCATGAGGCGCTGAATTTTGCCGGTGTTCGCAACCTGCCGATCGTCTATATTTGCCAGAACAACCTGTGGGCGGAATCGGTTTCGGTGAAGCTGCAGACGAAAGTCGACGACATCAGCCTGAAGGCGATCGGCTATGGATTTCCCGGCATAACGGTCGACGGCAATGACGCCGTCGCCATGTACCGCGTCGCACAGGAAGCAATCACGCGCGCACGTTCGGGCGGCGGCCCAACATTGATCGAGGCGAAGACCTATCGCTGGTATGGCCACTCGGAAATCGATCCGGCCAAGTATCGCACGGCGGAAGAGGTCGAGGAGTGGAAGGCGAAGGACCCAATTGCTGCGATGGAACGCTATCTGACCGGCAAGAAATTGTTTTCCGCTGAGTGGAAGCAGCAGATTAGCGATGAGTTTGCGAAGGAACTGGACGCGGCGATCGATGTTGCGGAAAAAGCACCCGCGCCGGAGCCAATCGAATGCCTGGATTATCTCTACTCCTTCGACATACGCGACCGCGAACTGAATCGCAAGACCTACTCACCTCAGTTCTAGGGCAATTTCACAGTTACTGTAGTGCGAACTAGATCGCGTCCCACCCTAGCCGCAAAGAACGCGGCTAGAGTGGGGCACCCGGTCACTCTAAAAATCTAACCCTGAGACGATAAAAAAATATGTCGGTCAGCTACCTGGATGCAATTAATTCCGCTTTGAATGAAGAGATGCGTCGCGATCCCAGCGTTTTTATCATTGGCGAAGATGTCGGCGTGATGGGCGGAGCTTTCGGTGTAACCAAGGGGATGTATGAGGAGTTCGGCCCGGACCGGGTCATCGATTCCCCACTGGCCGAAGGCATCATCGTAAGCGCGGCGATTGGCGCGGCGATGGCTGGATTGCGGCCGGTTCCGGAGATCCAGTTCGTCGACTTTATTACTCCGGCCATGGACGCGATCACCCAGCAGGCGGCCAAACTGCGGTACCGTTCCGGCGGCTCCCAAACCTGTCCTTTGACTCTGCGCGTCTGCTACGGCGGCGGCACAGGCGGCGGCATGTATCACAGCCAGACGAACACCACGTGGTTCGCGCATGAACCGGGGCTGATCGTGGTGGCGCCCGCAACCGCGAGTGACGCGAAGGGAATGCTGAAAGCCAGCATTCGGCAGGATGATCCAGTCATCTACTTCGAACACAAGAAGCTTTATCGGCTGCCCGCCATTAAGGAAGATCTGCCGGAGGGCGACGATCTTCTCGCCGATCTGTTCCATTGCGCGGTGCGGCGCCCCGGCAAGGACGCGACCATCGTCACCTACGGCTACATGCTGCAACTCGCATTGCAAGCCGCAGAAAAGGTGGCGGAGGAGAGCGGCGCCAGTGTTGAAGTCATTGATTTGCGCGTATTGAGTCCACTGGATCACGATACGATTCTCGAATCCGTTTCGAGAACGGGACGTCTTTGCATCGTGCAGGAGGACCACCGCACGCTTGGCATCGGATCCGAGATCTCCGCCACGGTTGCGGAGCAGGCGTTCGATTGCCTGGATGCTCCGATCGTGCGCGTCTCCGCGCCGGACATTCCGGCAATCCCCGCAGCCGAGGCTCTGGAACAGTTTTATATGCCGAATATCGGCAAAGTAGTGGATGCGCTGCACCGCGTGCTGCAATATTAAATTCCTATATTTCATGAGTGCAACACTCAAAAAAGCATGAAAGTAACCTGCTCCTTTCGGTGGACTTTTGTGTCTAACAGAAACAGTGATCGCCCGCGGTGATCGTCGTTTAAGTCGCAGAGGTGGCGAGACGCCATCGTAAACTCCACAGGCAAGGACCCGCTCCCGATTGAAAGACAACCGAGTCACACGCCGGGACCTGATACGTCGAGTTGGAGCATCCGCAGCCGCCGGTCTGGCGATGGGCTTGCCGGCGCTGGGCCAAACCCAGACACCCGCGCAGCAGCCGACGGCCCCTCCCAGCGAAGAGAATACGCCGAAGTCCAAAAGCGAAGTTGCCAAAAAATATCCGCACCCCCCCGGACAATTTATCAATCGTCCGCTTACGCAGATCTCGACTGTGATGGATCTGCTGCTGGACGATATGGAGGGCAGAGGAGTCGCGTACTTCTATGAGCAGGCCCATCCGCTGACGGGACTGGTCCGCGATCATGCGCCGACGGTAGGGCGCTCCGACAGCCGCGTCGCAAGCATCGCGGCCACCGGATTTGGCCTCAGCGCGCTATGCATCGCAGCCCATCGCAAGTATCTATCGCCCTCCGTCTGCGAACAGCGGGTGGAGACCACGCTGGCTTTCCTGCTGGAGCAATGCCCGCATGTGCATGGGTTCCTCTACCACTTTTTAGATATCGAGAGCGGCCAGCGGCTCTTTGGCTCTGAGCTTTCTTCCATCGACACGTCTCTTTTGCTTTCAGGCATTCTGCTGTGCCGCCAATATTTCGATGGGAATCTCCGCATCAAGGCGTTGGCGACCACCTTGTACGAGCGTGTCGATTGGCAGTGGATGCTGGACGGCAGCGACACCATGTCGATGGGCTGGCTGCCGGAGTCGGGATTTATCAAATACCGCTGGGATGTTTATGCCGAGATGCTCACCATGCTGTTGATGGCGATCGGCGCGCCGCGCAATGCGATTCCGCCGCGTTCCTGGAATGCGGTGCATCGGCCGATCGTAGAATTTGGCGGCATCGAATACATCAGCGGCGTCGCGCCGCTTTTCATCCACCAGTACGCGCACGCATGGTGCGATTTTCGCAATATGCGCGACCAAAGCACCAACTATTTCGCCAATTCGATTGCCGCCACCCGCGTGCATCAACTCTTCTGCCTCACGCTGGGCCGCCAGTTTCCATGGATCGATCAGAATCTTTGGGGCATAACGGCTTCTCAATCTCCAACGGGCTATCGCGTGTGGGGCGGACCGCCGGAGTTCGGTAACATCGACGGCACGATCGTTCCATGCGCGACCGGCGGATCGCTCGTGTTTCTTCCCGCGGAGTGTGCCCATGTGCTGTTGTCGATTCGGCAAAAATATGGCGAGAAGGCATGGACGCGGTATGGATTCATCGATGCCTTCCAGCCACAGACCGACTGGTATGCGGAAGACCAGCTTGGCATCGATATCGGGATCACCGTTATGATGGCGGAAAATCTGCGGACGGGCTTCGCATGGAACTACTTCATGCGCAACACGGAGATTACGACCGCCATGCAGATGGTTGGATTTGAGCCGGACACAGGCGCCTCAGAAGTTTTCTAACTGGGAGCGGCTTCCTGTGCCGACCCATCCTGCTCGCCGTTGATCAACCACACGGCAGGCAGTCCGTCTAAGACTTCTCCGACGCGTAACCGCATCGTCCCATTTTCATTCTCAATGCGCGGCGACGCGCCTGTCAGTACGTTTAAAAATTTTGTACTCTGCGAAACCGCTTCATCCGCGGCGAACGGAATTTCGACGAACGTCTCCTGCAAGCGTTGCTTCAAGCTGTCGAGAGAATCTGGCGCAGACAGCAGCGACACGAACCAACGGACAGCGACGGTCACCAGCAGCTTGCCTTCGCGTTCGCGCGCGAACGCCACTAGATGGTCAGCGCCTGGGCCTTTCACCCGCAGTGGAAGATATTTTCCACGCGCGAGAAGTTCCGGCTCTCGCGCGCGCAGCCCGAGGCCCAGCGCGACATACAGCAGCTTCAAATCGCCCGTCCACCACTCTTGGCACAATGCCGCAACGGCAGCGGCGCGCTGCTCGCCAGCGGCATTCGGAGCAGAGATGTCTTCCATCAGCTTCTGCAAGCGCTCCTGGCGCGTCGCATAATCAACAGGGCGGCGATTGTCCGGATCGACCAGATTCAGGTCCCACAGTTCGCCGCCCTGATACGTATCGACAACTCCGGGACTCATCAACTTTACCGCAATCTGAGAGACCGATCCCCAGGCTGCGAATGCCGCCACTCGTTCCGCGAAGGGTACAAACGTCGCGAGAAATGCGGAGGCCGAGGATCCGCGCAATGTTTGCTCCACGAATTTCTCAACGGCGGCGTCGTAATCATTTGAAGGATTGATCCAACTGGTGTGGACCTTCGCCTCCTTCAGCGCCTTGTTCATGAACGCTTTCATGCGGCTGACAATGTCCTCATCGACCACGGTCTGACGCGGCGGCCACATTCCGAGCAGGTTCTGGTAATACAGATATTCGTCGGCCCGATCTGGCGCTGCATTTCCATTCACATTTGTCTTCGCGATTTCATTGATTCCCGACCACTGCAACAGGTTTGACTTCCATTCCTCCGCCATCTCCGTCAGTACATGAATCCGCATGCGCGCGTCTTCACCATGTTTTGTGTCATGCGTCGAAGTCGTCAGCATCGCATCCGGCCAGCGCTCCATGCGATGCATGTTCGCATCGTGATACTCCTGGGGCGTCGTCGCTCTGCGCCCGGCGCCGCTGCCCACTTCATTCAGCGAAGCCAGGGGACTGTACCGGTAAAACACGGTGTCTTCCATGCCCTTCGCCTGTACCGGGCTGGTGTATTGCTGAAACTTCATTGCAAAGCGCAGCCGTTGCGCAAAGGTATCGCCAGCTTCACCCGGTTGCCGCACGGGACAGATATGAGACCGAATAAATTCGAAAATAGAGGATTCAAGCGTCGGATTGCGCCGTTTTGCCTGGCCGATGGCCTCGTTGATTGCCATCTCATCGCTTGGGCTAAAGCCCCGTTCCGAAATATAGGTGCGATATACCGGGAAGCAAGCCACCACTTCCCGAAGCGCCTCCTGCAAACTATCGAGCGTGAAGTCGCGGCTGCGACGATTGCGCTCTGAAAGGCGGTTCAGTTCGTGGGCAAGCACATTCAGCTCACTTGCCATGGAAGTGGCAGTGATCAATCGCTTCGCGTTGTAGACGACATCCCGCTCCGGCCGCATCCGCCCACAGAAGGCGCGATAAATCGAGTCGATTTCAGAGAGATTATTTTCCTCGACCCATAGTCCGTTCAGGAGGGCCAGAAATTCGTAGCCGGTTGCTCCATCCACCGGCCACTCCGTGCTTATCCATTCCTGACGCGCGAGGATTTTTTCTACGATGATATAGAGCGGTTGGCGCACATGCGCTGTGGCCGCGCGTAACTGCAACAGATACTGTTGCGGATCGAGTAATCCGTCGATATGGTCGAGCCGCACTCCGTCAATCAAGCCATGCTCCGCCAGTTCAATCAGTTTGGCATGGGCTACCTCGAAGAGCGGCTCGTACTCCATGCGCAAACCTATCAAGTCGTTGATGTCGAAGAAGCGCCGATAGTTGATCTCCTGCATGGCTGCGCGCCAGAAGGACAAACGGTACGGCTGTTGCTCCAACAGCGTATGCAGCAGATCAAAAGACTCCGGCTTGCCAGGTTCGCCATTGAACTCCGCGATCACACTATCCAGGTGCCGGCGCAGTGCAGGGCTTTCCCCGATCACCTGAACCAGGCGGCGGATTGCAATGCCGGTTTCGCGTTCGCGCTCAATGCGCGCTTCCGTGCCGGCTTGCCGATAGTCGGGGATGTGGTCGAGATGGAACAAGATGCTCTCGTACTCCTGCCGGACCGACGGCTCAACGCCTGCCTGATCCGCAGACCGGTCCCACCGGTATCGAAGAAGAAACTTCATCTGTCGCGGATTCAATGGCAGGTTCAAATCGCCGTAAAACAGGCAGAATTCCCCATCGCGGTACTCGACGCGCAATTCACCGGACTCAAGCACGTCGCCATATTGCTGGCCCAGAATCGCGAGCAGCACCTTCCCGTGCAGATTGGAATTGACCGGATACCAGTCAATGTCAAAATACTCGGACATTGAAGAGGAGGGACCGTTGGCCAGGACGTTGCGCCACCATCGGTTCCACTCCGGATGAGCGCTCATGTGATTGGGAACAAAATCAATAATCAGACCCATTCCGTGGTCGTGCAGCGCTCGAACCATCGAATGAAAAGCCTTTTCTCCTCCCAACTCCGGATTGATCAGCGAAAAATCGCATGTGTCGTATCCACTCAGACTCCCTGGAAGAGCTTCGAAAACGGGTGATGCATAGACATGACTGATCCCAAGCTTATGCAGATACGGCACCAGTGCTTCGGCATCGGCGAAGCGAAAATCCTTTGTAAATTGCATGCGATAGGTCGCGCTTACTTTTCTTCGATCGGTCATTCGGCTCCGCTTCCCACGTTGAATGTCAATTCGCCGCTGGCGAACAGCACGGCGCCGGGCCGTTTGAACGCCAGCTCGCCGGCGTTCGCGTCCCAGGAGACTGGTTGCGGATCGTTCATGTATAGCTGGTCCTCGCTGCTCAGGACAAACTTCATTTCTCGCCATGCGAAACTGTGCACGCTTGCTGGACCTTCCAGGGCGACCACGGCAGAGAGCTTGCCGCCCGCAGACTCCCATTCCACAAGAATCACATTCTCATTCATCGCATGGCTGCCGCGGAATCGCGCCTTATCCAACAGCCTTCCTCGTATATGTAACAGTTGCTGATACCAACGCTGGCACGCTGCGTGGTCCGGAGTTTTACGCACGCTCCAGTCCAGCTTACTTTGTAGAAATGTTTCCTCCGCTTGTGGATCGGGGATACTTTCGCGGCGTGATTCATCGCTGAACGCGGCAAAATGCTCAAACTCTTTGCGGCGTCCCTCGGTTACGAGACGGCCAAGCTCGTCATGATGGTTTGTAAAGAACAAAAATGGCTCGGGAGCGGCCCATTCCTGGCCCATGAAGAGCAGGGGAATCTCTGGCGCAAGCAATAAAAGCGCGCTGGCCGCGTAGACGGCAGCGCGGGAAACCTGCGTGGACAACCGCTCTCCGAATGCGCGGTTGCCAATCTGATCGTGATTCTGAATGCAGAACAACCGGGATTCATGGCTCAACCCATCGGGGCTGGTACCCCGGGCATGTCCATGGTGGCTGGCATATTGGCCGGTAAAAAACCAACCGTCCTCAATCGTTTTCGCAATGCTCGCCGTCGTCCCATCAAAATCGCGATAGTATCCATCGCTATCACCGGCCAGGCGGTGGCGCATATGGTGATGAAAATCATCCGACCATACCGCATCGAAACCGTGGCCGCCCTGCTCCCGGGGCAGTACGACTTTGCGCTCGTTGCGCGCGTCTTCCGCGATAAGAAAGACTTGCCTGCCCAGGTCGGCGGCGGCGGCATGTACGCGCTCCGTCAACTCTGTCAGGAAATGCGGCTTGCTGTCGTCCAGAATGGTATCGGTGGCATCGGCGCGCAGTCCATCCACGTGGTAGTTGTAGATCCATGAAAGTGCGCTCTCAATGAAGTATGCGCGGACCTTTTCTCTTGCCTCGCCGTCAAAATTCAATCCATCGCCCCAGGGCGTCTTATGCTTCCCTGAATAAAATTGCGGTGCGAATGTCGAATGATACGCCCCGTCCGGGCCGAGATGGTTATAGACCACATCCAGGAACACGGCGATTCCGCGACGATGCGCTTCCAGCACCAGGCGGCGCAGGTCATCCGGCGCGCCATAGCTATGCGCGGGTGCATACAGCGAAACTCCGTCATAACCCCAGTTACGGTCGCCCGCGAAATCGGCAACCGGCATTAGCTCGATTGCATTGATGCCGAGTTCTCGCAGACTGTCGAGCTTGTCGATGGCTGAAGTAAATGTTCCTTTGGGAGTGAAGGTCCCGACATGCAGCTCGTAGATCACAAGATTTTGCAAGGAGGGTGCTTTGAAATCGTCAGCCGCCCATGAAAACTCACTTGCACCGAGTACTTGCGAAGGATGATGAACTCCGTGCGGTTGCCAGCGGGAGGCAGGATCGGGGAATGGGCCGGCCCCGTCGATTTTGAACCAGTATCGTGTCCCGGGACCGACTCCCGCCACGCGCGTTTCATACATTCCATTCGGCTGATATGACATGGGAATTACGCGTGGAGGAGCAGTATTTTCGAGAACCAATTCGACCTTTGCGTCCGGCCGCGCCCATAGGCGAAACAGGCAGCCGTCTTCTTCAACCAGTGGACCGAAGATACCGGTCCACGAAGTGGGTTTTGGGGATCTAATTGCAGTGGAAATGGTTTTCACCTCCGCAGCTTCTCATCCAGATGCAGAGCTGCGCTTATCAAGCCAAGATGCGTGAATGCCTGTGGGAAGTTGCCGAGTGCGCCGCCTGTGGAACTGATCTCCTCGGAATACAAACCGAGATGGTTCCCATAGGTCAGCATCTTCTCGAAAATGAAGCGCGATTCATCCAGGCGCTCCGCGCGCGCCAGCGCGTCCACCAGCCAGAAAGTGCACATGCTGAACGTGCCCTCGTGCCCGGTCAGCCCATCTTTCGTGGCCAGTTCGCCGTCCAGGGAATAACGATAGACAAGGCTGTCGGAGACCAGCACCTCCATCGTTCGCTTCAGCGTGCTCAGCATCCGCGGATCTTTCGGCGCGATGAACATGACCACCGGCATCATCAGATTGCTTGCGTCCAAAGCCTTCGATTCATATGACTGAATGAAGCTTTGCTGTTCCGGGTCCCAGCCATCTTTCATAATCGATGCGAAGATGCGGTCTCGTTCCGTCTCCAGACGCACACGGTCCAGCGGCAGACTCCTTGCCATGGCGAGACGCACTCCACGGTCCAGCGCAACCCAGCACTGCAGCCTGGAATATACAAAATGCTGGCGCTCGCTGCGTATCTCCCAGAGACCGTCATCGGGCTGATTCCAATTTTCCGCGACCCATATCAGAACACCGTGGATGCGCATCCATAAATCGTAGGAGATAGGAGAGACATGTTTGTCATAAAGATAAATCGCGTCCATCATCTCGCCATAAATGTCGAGCTGCAGTTGAGTTGAAGCTGCGTTGCCAATTCGCACCGGCCGAGAATTCCGGTATCCCGCGAGATTGTCCAGGGTGTACTCGGTCAGATCGCTGCTGCCGTCGATGCTGTACATGGTATTCAACGGTCCCTGAGTACCAGCATCTTCATGTATCCGGTTGGCCAACCATTCAATAAAGGCCGTCGCCTCTTCAGTGAAGCCCAGGCGTATCAGCGAATAGACAGTGAAGGCCGCATCCCGTACCCACGTATATCGATAGTCCCAGTTGCGTACCCCGCCGATCTCCTCAGGCAAACTGCATGTAGGCGATGCAACGATGGCGCCCGTAGGATGATGGGTCAGCAATTTCAGCGTGAGCGCGGAGCGAAGAACGTTCTCTCTCCAGCGGCCTTCGTACTGGCAATACGACAACCATTTGCGCCAGAAGGCCAGCGTCTCATTCAACAACCGGTTCCCTTCTACCGGCGCTTTGAGACTCGAGTCATCTATTTGGCGCGCGTAGCGAAGCGCAAACTCCGCGGTTTCTCCCGGTTGCAGCGTAAATTGTGTCACCGCTTTCCCGTCTTTAATTTCCCATGGCCCAGGGCCCAGCAGAACCATGCGGTCCGCACCCGCTTCGAATAAAACGCCTCCGTCCGCGGGCACCGCACGGTGCGGAGTACGGGCATAGTTGAAGGCTGGAAAGCACTCCAGGCGAAAGCAAACAGCCCCGCGGACAGCACGAGCAATGCGCACGATCTCATGCGTCACAGACTCACTGCGCTGTTCACGATCATTCTGTACCGGCATGAAGTCGAGGATTTCTCCGACCCCCTCGGCGCGCGAAAAGCGAGTCAGCAGAACATTCGTCTCCGGCATGTACATCTGGCGGTTCGTTCCAGCCTGCTCTGGAGCGAGCTTGAAATAGCCGCCTTTGGTTTCATCAAGGAGCGCCGCGAAAACGCTGGGCGAATCGAACTGCGGCAGACAGCACCAGTCTATGGTTCCATCCATGGCCACGAGGGCCACCGTGTGCAGATCGCCAATCACGCCGCAGGATTCTATCGGTCGCTGTGTCATAGTTGAATGATATTGTTCCTGATGAAAGAAGGAAGGAATTCGTCTCCAACCCGAGCAAACTAAAGCGCCGAGACTTTCATCTACGATACTAGTATCTAACCGGTATACGTCCAGATGCGGCGATGCGTTGTCCGCTCGTCCGGCAATTTAATGTTCTATTTCGTAACTTTTTTCCAACCCTTGTTTAGATGCGGTGTCGGCCAGCAGTGACAGAATCCACCACCCAAAAATCGTACGGAGACACGTGGCGCTCGCGGATGAATGCGCTCAAGAACATTCCCCCTGTCATGAAGATGGTGTGGGAATGCGGGCCGAAGACAGTCGTCTGGTCGATGATCCTTCGCGTCGCGCTGGCGCTGACGCCGGTTGCGATCCTGGATGTTTCCAACTGGCTGATCAATGCCGTCGTGGTCAGCCTGAAGCATCGTCCGGCATCGCCTTTGCCTCCTCATTTCTGGTGGATGGTCGGCCTGGAATTTGGGCTTGCTTCTCTGGCCGCCATTTTGAGCCGCGGGGTCGGATTTTGCGACAGCCTGCTGGGCGATCTGTACATGCAGCACATCAGCGTGCGCGTTATTGAGCACGCTTCGAAGCTCGACATCACGGCGTTTGAAAATCCCGATTATTACGACCGGCTGGAGCGGGCCAAAGCACAGGCGACCGATCGCATTGCGATGATCCAGATGATGGGCACGCTGACACAGCAAGTCCTGACTACGCTTGCTCTGTCGATATATATCGCTAGATTTTCTCCGTTTCTATTACTGCTGTTGATTGCCGGAACGATTCCTGCGCTGCTGGGAGAAAGCCATTTCGCATTCCTGGGATACGCGAAGAACTTTATGCAGACGCCTTTGCGCCGGAAGATGGATTATCTGCGCGACGTCGGCGGCAGCAAAGAGGCGGCGAAGGAACTGAAGCTTTTTGGGCTGCGAGACTTTCTGGTCGACAGTTTCAGCGGCATGGCGAACACGATTTTCGACCAGAATGTCGATCTTTCCAAGCGCCGCCTCATTGTCGGGGTGCTGCTTTCGATGCTGGCAACGGCTGGATATTACAGCGCCTATGCGCTGGCCTTGTGGGGTACGTATCGGGGAAAATTCACCATCGCCGATTTAGCTGTTTTGATCAACGCCATTTTGCAGGTGAGCGCGAACCTGCAGCAGATTTTCGTCAATGCATCCGGGGTTGCGGACCAGGCTTTGTTCCTTACCGATCTGCTGGGCTTCTTTGCCATGGAGCCGGTGGTGCGTTCAAAGCCGGGCGCCATCAAAATTCCCCGCCCCATCCGACAGGGCATCGAGTTCCGCAACGTCTCGTTCGCGTACCCCGGCACCACGCGGCTGGTGTTGAAGGATTTCAATTTCTATCTTCATCCAGGCGAGCGGGTCGCGCTGATCGGAGAAAATGGGCAGGGCAAGACCACCATCGTCAAGCTGATCACGCGGCTGTACGACCCGACAGAAGGACAGGTGCTGATCGACGGCGTCGATCTGCGGGAGTACGACATGGAGGATCTTTGCCATGAAATCGGCGTGATCTTTCAGGATTTTATGCGGTATGAAATGACCGCCAGAGAGAACATCGCTGTCGGTCGAATTGAAGAGCGGAATCGGCTGGATCGCATCGAAGATGCCGCAAGGATGAGCCTCGCGGACGAGGTAATTGCGCGCCTGCCCGGCGGAATGGAGCAGCAACTGGGCCGCAGGTTCGAAGGCGGCGTCGATCTTTCCGGAGGAGAGTGGCAGCGCATGGCGCTGGCGCGCGCCTACCTGCGGGACGCGCAATTGTTGATTCTGGATGAGCCCACTTCGGCGCTCGATGCGCGCAGCGAGCAGGAAGTTTTCCAGCGCTTCGCGGAGCTGACTCGAGGCAAGATGTCGCTGCTGATCTCTCACCGCTTTTCAACGGTGAAGATGACGGACCGAATCGTTGTTCTTTCGCACGGGATACTGACGGAGGAAGGGACGCACGCCGAATTGATCCGGCGCGGCGGACTTTACGCGGAGATGTTTGAAATGCAGGCAGCGAGCTATCGATGAATTTACCGGACTCAGTCGCGCAGGGATTGAATGCCGAGGGGCAAGCCTTCGCGCGCCGTCAGGCCCTGCTGGCGCGACCGTCGAACCTGAAACAGTTCCGTGAACACGTTTATTTGACTGCCGGTTCGGCCTTCGCCCTTGCCGCATATGCGGAGGAGCAGACACGCGTGCAGCGTCAGCAGGCCGACGATCCGACAGCGCATCGGCAGATGCAGGAGCAAGCGGAGAATTTTCCGCAGCCGGAGGTTCTCCCCGGTGTCGACCGGCTGAAAGGAAACACGCGGCTTTTGCGGGCAGCGGCGATGGAAATTCAGAATGCGCTGCGGGCGCTCGTCAAATTGCCATTTACGCGAAGCGTTACCGGCCTTGAGATGCCTCGAATTGTCGGCGTAGCGCATTCCTTGCTTAACGCAGCAAAATATCGATGGAGCCTTCCCGCGCTCGCGAGCTTTCTCGAGGGATTTCAAGCGGAGGAACCTCTCACGGTACGAGAACTCTGGGCGCTGCCGATTGCCCTCAAACAAGTATTGCTTGAGGAGATCCTCGCCCAGGCCTCCGGAGCATTCGGCAATCTGCCTGCGAGCGACGCCGCCCTGGACGCCTCTGTTTTATGCCTGCAACAGGCGGGCCTGCCCATCTGGTCGAATATCCTTGAGCCTCTTGTTCCGTTCGAGTCCATCCTTTGCGATGATCCTTCGGGAACGTACGGCAATATGGATTTCGATAGCCGCGACATGTACCGGACAGCCGTGGAGAAGATCGCCGCCCGATCGCCAATGTCCGAAGTAGAAGTTGCGCGCACGGCTTTGAACATGGCGCGAGACGCATCCCAGCAGCCGAATGTCAATCCACGCATTACGGCGCGATGCGCGCATGTCGGATATTACCTGGTCGATGCCGGGCAGGTAGACCTTAAGAGACGTTGCGGATTCCGTCCCCGATTGCTGGATCGCGTGCGTTCCCTGCTGCACGCCTATCCCGATGACTTTTATATCGGCGGAATCCAGACCATTGCATTATTGGCGATCGCTGCAATCATCCTTCCGCTGGTGCCGCTTTACAATCCGCTGGGCGCCCTTGCCATTGCGTTCATATTCCTGTTGCTGCCCGTTTCTCAGTTCGCAGTGGAGCTGATAAACCACGCCATTACCGCGGTTCTAAAGCCGCGTGGATTGCCGAAGCTGGATTTTTCCAAGGGCGTGCCAGCCGACTGTAAAACGCTGGTGGTCGTGCCCACGCTTCTGCTGAATGAGCGTCAGGTACGCGACCTGGTGGAAGAACTGGAAGTACGCAGCCTTGCGAACCAGGACGCGAATATTTATTACGCGCTGCTCACCGACCTTCCAGACTCCGTGGAGAAACCGAAGGACCGGGACACGCACCCGCTGGTGCTGCTGGCGGGACAGTTGATCGCAGATCTGAACCAGCGCTATGCCGGGACGCCCGGCGGAGGATTTTTGATGCTGCACCGGCATCGCATCTTCAATCCGCGGCAAGGCGTCTGGATGGGCTGGGAACGCAAGCGCGGCAAATTGCTGGACCTGAATCGCCTGGTGATGGGAGGCATGGATTGTTTTCCTTACAAAGTCGGCGACACATCGGTTTTGAATGGAATGCGATATGTCCTGACCCTGGATTCCGACACCAAGCTGCCGCGCGATTCCGTGCGCCGCATGGTGGGAGCAATCGCTCATCCGCTCAATCGCGCGATCCTCGACCCACGCCGGCGGATCGTGACTGAGGGCTATGGCTTGATGCAGCCGCGCGTCGGCATCACGGTGCATTCCGTGGCGCGCTCACGACTCGCGGCCATTTATTCCGGACAGACCGGTTTCGATATCTATACGCGAGCGATTTCGGACGTATATCAGGATCTTTATGGATCGGGGAGCTTCACCGGAAAAGGGCTCTACGAGATTCAGATTCTGCACGAAGTGTTGGATCGCCGGTTTCCTCAGAATTCCCTGTTGAGCCATGACTTGATCGAAGGCGCGTACGGCCGGGTCGGGCTGTTGACCGATGTTGAAGTCATGGACGATTATCCATCGCACTACAGCGCGCAAAACCGGCGGAAACATCGTTGGGTGCGCGGCGACTGGCAGATTCTGCGCTGGCTCCTGGACCGGGTTCCGAACGATGCCGGGCAGTTGGTGCAAAATCCTACTTCCACAATTTCGCGCTGGAAGATTTTCGACAACCTGCGGCGGAGCCTGGTTGAGCCCGCGACGCTTCTATTGCTGGTCGTCGGCTGGCTGTGGCTACCCGGCACGCCGCGTTACTGGACAATCGCGACATTGCTGATCGTGTTCGTGCCGGTGCTGGTCCAGTTTCTTTTTTCCCTGGTGCGCGCCAGCGTGGCGGAGCAGCGCGGATATATTCGCCAGGCCGTTCGAGACTCATTGGGACTGCTTTTCTCAACCGCTCTCAATTTCGTTTTTCTTGCGCATCAGACTTTGCTGATGTTCGACGCGATCTTGAGATCGCTGGTCCGCAGTTACGTTACCGGCGATCGTTTGCTGGAATGGGAAACAGCGGCGGAGGCGGAACTGGGTGGAAGCAAGAAGACCCCGGTTGAAATGACGATGCGCCTGGTTCCCTTGCTGTCTTTCGCGCTCGCACTTGTTGTCTGGAGGGTCCGGCCTGCCGCATTGCCATGGGCTCTCCCTATTCTTATCCTGTGGGCGCTGGCCAAGCCGATCACTCTGTGGCTCAATCGTTCATCACACGACTTCGAAGTCAGGCTTTCCGCTCCCGAAACTCGTTTCCTGAGAAAAATTGCCTGGCGTACGTGGCTTTATTTTGCGCATTTTTCGAGCGACAACAATCATGGGTTGACTCCAGACAATGTCCAGCAGAACGCGCAGGGAGAAGGTTATAGCGAAGCCTTGCGTTTCTCTCCGACGAACGCCGGTCTGCAATTGAATGCGCGCCAGGCTGCTGTGGTGATGGGTTATCTGACGCTGCCCGAGTATGCCGAACAAACGCTTGCAAACCTCCGCACGCTCGACCAGATACCAAAGTGGAAAGGTCACCTGCTGAACTGGTACCAGACAAGCACACTGGAGCGCATTGCGCCCTATATTGCCTCTACGGTCGACAGCGGCAATTTTCTCGCCTCTTTATGCAGCCTGCGCATCGGCACACTGGAATTCCTGCAAACTCCCCTGCTGCCCCCGCTGAAAGATGGGCTGCTCGACATCGTGAGCGATATCGAGGCCCCATCTGCGTTCGAAGCAAAAATCAAATCGACGTTGCAGTTGGACCAGAAGGAACCGACGAGTGCATGGCTCAATTCAATATTGGAATTGGAAGCACCCGCGACTTCTGATGATGTCGGTGCGGCAGCGGCTCGTGTGGGCGCGATCCATACGCTGGTGCAACAATATTTACCGTGGCTGCAGCCGAAGTTTGCGCCGGTTGAGGGACTCGCTGGGCTCGAGTTCCGCCCCCTCGATTTTTTTACCCCGGAAAGCACACTGATGGTTTGCCGGGACACGCGGACCGCTTTAACCATCCTTATCCAACATGATCCGGAGAAAAATACGCCTCTAGCAAATGAGCTGGTCGCGGCCTTAGGTTCAGCTGAACAACGGCTTGCCGCTCTGCTTGAGGATTTGAAAACCATTGCCGATATCAGCGAGCGCATGTTTCAGGCAACGGATACCCGCGTGCTGCTCGATCCATATCGGCGCCTGCTCACCATCGGATACGACACGGAGAAAGACTGCCGCCTGGAGTCCTGCTACGACCTGCTGGCCTCCGAGGCGCGCACCGCGATGTTCCTCGCCATCGGCAAGGGAGATGTTCTACAGGACAGCTGGTTCAAGGTTGGGCGCAAGACGACACTGATCGACGGCAACCCGGTCCTGCTGTCCTGGTCCGGCACCATGTTTGAATACATGATGCCAACCCTCTGGATGCAGACCTCGCCCGACACCTTATTAGCACAGTCGTTGCCCATGGCCGTGCGTGCGCAGCGAGAGTATGTCGCGCGCGAACGGATACCATGGGGCATCTCCGAAGCCAGCCACAGCGCACGCGACGCGGAGGGAAACTATCAATACCATGCCTTTGGAGCGCCGACCCTGGCGTTGAATCCACCTCCCGAAGGCGCGCTCGTCATCGCACCGTATGCCAGCGTGCTTGCCCTGGAAGCCGATCCAGTTGCTGCGTTGACGAATCTGCGCAAGATGGAAAAACTAGGCTGGCTGGGTGAATTCGGCTTCTATGAGTCGGCGGATTATTCCGAGAACCGGCAACCAAAGGACGGCTCTCGGTATGTGCTGGTGCGTTCGTGGATGGCCCATCATCAGGGCATGTCCCTGCTGGCGCTTACGAACCTGCTGGCAGCGAAACCGTTTCAGCGCTGGTTCCACAGCGATCCACGCGTGAGAGCCACTGAGTTGCTTCTGCACGAAAAACCGATACAGATTATGCCACCCGAAGACGTTCCCCGGGCAGCGAATGTCAGCTTCAAGCCTGCTCTGGTTGGCAAAGCGACACTTCCATAATCCAATCGTGTGGCTTCCGGTGTGGAAAGAACCCAGGTCTCAAAAGCGAGACCTGGGGCACCCGGCTTGTCATTCCAAGCGGAGCGCAGCGGAGTGACAGACGCCAATTTTGAATTACAACATCTACCAGCTCTTATATCGTCGCGGCGGTAGCCACGGCCCGATCCCGCTCCAACGCACGCTTCAATACGATTTCGAGCGCGCCTTTTTGCCGGTCATATTCTTCTGGAGCGATGCGGCCTTCGAGTCGGTCGGATTCGAGCGCGAATAGTTCTTCTTTCAGCGCTTGCAACAACCTTGCTCCATGTTCCACGGGTTGGTTGTGCGGGGCAACATCGGTTGCCGGGGCCGGAATGCCATTGACGCGCGAATTGAAATCGACCGCACCCCCTCCGCCGGCGGCGGTCGCTAACGGGCTGGCCTGCCTCATCGATACACCGGCGCCAATCGCCAACAGAATCACGGCCAGCGAAATGATCCACCACTTATATTTATGCAGCGGATCGGGCGTGTCGATGGGAACGCCGAGGCCAATGCCGGGACGGGTATTGTTCACCGCCGCCGCTTGCGCCGCTGCTTCTGGATTTGCAGGAGCGGATTGCGCGTTGCCCTCCGCTCCTGGATTCGCAGACCCGGCATTCGCGCCACCTTGTGTTGCAGCCGTTTCCTGCGGAAGCTGCCCGCTGCCGGAAATGCGAAACGCCAGCTTCGCTCCCGGAGCTACATTTTTTGAGAGATATGTCTGAACGTTCACATCCTCATCAATCGGCTGGAAGGCCGCCGCGGGAGTTCCGGCAAAGTGCATGCTCTTCGGCAAAATCAGGGCCAGGTTGTCGACCGGCGTCGCGACCCGGGGCTGGAACTGCAGGCTGCCGGAGTACGGCAAACGGTAGCTCACCTGAAAGCGTGTCTCTCCCGGTCGCAGCGGAAAAATGAAAGCATACTCCCCCGGCGGCCCCAACGGAACCGGCGAAGATTGCACCGGCATGCTGCCCGGACCCAGGGCGGCTGCGGAAACAATTTGCGCCTCTTTTGGAAGGTAAATCTGGTAAGCGCGCCGTCCAAACTGCGTGCGCGGCGGCGAGGAAACATTCTTCACGAAATAATTCTCAGTGACGTGGAGCCCGTTCCGGCCCGTCTCGATCCGCTGCACGTCGGCTTCGGTCGAAACTCCTTCCACCTTTTCGGCGGCGTCATAAACGTTAACATCGACGGTCTGTCTGCCGGGAGGGAGCGGCTGGAAATAGTTCGCACCTTCGTGCGTCACGCGAACCAGATGCATCTGGTCGCTGTCCGCTACATCGAGCGCGTAATGCCCACGAACATCGGTGGTGGCCTGGGCCGCGACCTGCATGCCCTGCTGTAGGCGGATGAGGGCGACCGTATCTCCGGCGGACGGTTTTTTCGTGGTTTGATTCGTGACGACGCCGGTGATGGGGGCGGCAAAGGCTGTAGCGCCGGACAGCAACAGGAGGAGGACCAGGGTCGTAGCTCGGGCGACGACGGACGAGTTTGATACGGATGAGTGGATAAATTTCATGGAAGATCTTTCTCGATAGTTACGTTCATCCCACCCTAGCCGCCCAGTCACCCCAGCGAGCACAAATCGCTCGCCGGGGACCCCGACACGCGGCTAGGATGGGGCACCCAAGTTCTTTCTTCTTATTTTGGTTCCGGTCTGGAGAGGACCCACATCTCAAAATCGAGATGTGGGGCACCCGCAGTTTTTTCAACGGAAAAGTCAGGCGGCGTGGAAATTGTTCTCAAGGAACTCAATCTCGGTGACAACCTGCGCGGCTTCATTTTCTAGGCCCGCGCGTTGCGCCAGATAATCCTCTTCAGGATATTTCCCCGCCCGGTACTCGAAGTTCAGATCGCGCAGGTTCTCATAAACAACTTCCTTCCGCTCCCGCAGAAATTCCAGCCGGGTCTTCTGCGTCTGGAGCTCCGTCTTGCGCTGAGGATAAAAAACATACACAAAGATGCCGATCATCAGGACTGCGCAGGCGAACCATGTCATATTTCTGTCTCCCGGCGAATCTTTTTACGGATCGCATCCATCCGCGGATTCGCCGCTGTCTCTTCCGGCATGGGAACGGTATGCAGTTTCCATTTGCGGATCAGCAACGCGGTGCCGAGCGTCGCCAGCAGAAAAACTACGCCGGGCGCAATCCACGCCACCAGGTTGAATCCTTTTTCCGTAGGCGCCGCCAACACGGTCGGACCATACTTCTGGACGAAATTTTGCAGGACCAGGTTATTGCCATCTCCGCGGTCGAGGGCGGTTCGCAACTCGCCCTCCATTTGCGTGGAGACGGTGCAGCCGACATGATTGCATTCCAGCAGCACCTGGTTGCAACCGCAGGTGCAGATCATCTGATGACCCAGATCGTTGTACCTTGCCGCGTTATCTCCTGCTCCCACGGCGAAAATCAGCAGCAGGCACACAGCCGACAGCTGCAACCATACGCGCAGCGTGGAGAGGTCAAGCCAACGGAAGCAGCGGTACAAAGGTTGCCGCAAGCAGTTAGTCCCCTACTCCCGCAGGCTGCGGAATGTTTTCTTCCACCCCTGCATTTGCTTTGACGCTCCGCGCGGCTGCTTGCTCCGGACTAATATTCGGCGTCAGCGCAAGCAGCGTGCCGAATGCCATGACCATGACACCGATCCATATCCAGGCCACCAGCGGATTGATGAACACTTTGATGATGGGCTGGTTCGTCTCGGGATTTCGTCCTTCATACACCACATACAAATCGCGCTGGAGTGTCGAGTGGTCGGCCACCATGGTCTCGGTCTGCTGGCTGGCGTGGTAGAAGCGGCGTTCCGGAGCCATCTGGATTAAGAATTTATTGTTCTTGTAGACATTCAGCAGTTCGTATTCGCTGTCGTAATTCGCATTCGAATCCTGCGTGTAGCTCTGGCAAACCAGCCGGTACGGCCCGAGCGTCATCGAGTCGTGGAAGCCCATTTCCTGCTCTTTCGACTGGTTGAACGCCGAGCCCGCGAGCCCGATAAATACGATAACCACGCCGATGTGGACGATGTAGCCGCCGTAACGCCGCGTGTTACGCCGGGTCAACCGCGCCATGGAAGCAAGAATGTTCTTGCCGGTGTGCCGTTGAATGACGCGCGCGCCCCGCCAGAATTCACTGGCAATCGCAGTCGTGACCAGCGCCGCCAGCGAGAAGGCCATCAAGGAATACAAGGTTCCCGCGTCCTGCCAGGGACGCATGCCTGCAGCCATCAAAATAACTGCCATGCCGATGCCTGCAATTATCGGCCAGATGAAGTTGCGCCGGACGCTTTTGAAGGAGGTGCTGCGCCAGGCAAGGATCGGCCCGATTCCGGTGAGGAACAACAGGAAGATGCCGATCGGCACGGCGACGCGGTTGTAAAACGGCGGTCCGACGGTGACTTTCGACCCCTCGATATATTCCGAGATGATGGGAAACAGCGTTCCCCACAGAATGGTGAAGCAGGCTGCGAGCAGAACCAGATTGTTGAATAGAAAACTCGATTCGCGCGAGACCAGCGACTCAATGTGGTGCTCGGACTTCAGATGGCTTCGCTGGCGTAAGTAGGTAAAGATACATACGCTGAAAACGATTACGAGAAAGGTCCAGAACCAGGAGCCGATCGACGACTCGGCAAAGGCGTGGACCGAGCTGACCAGTCCGCTGCGCGTCAGCAATGTTCCGAGAATCGACAGCATGAAAGTGGTAAAGATCAGCCACACATTCCAGGCCTTCATCATGCCGCGTTTTTCCTGCATCATGACGGAATGTAGAAATGCAGTGCCCGTCAACCATGGCATCAGCGAGGCGTTCTCAACGGGGTCCCAGCCCCAGTAGCCGCCCCAGCCCAGCACCGAGTAGGCCCAGTGCGCGCCGAGAAAAATCCCGCAGGTAAGAAACAGCCAGGTCACCATGGTCCAGCGGCGGGTGATGTGGATCCACTTTTCACCCGGGTAGCGCATCATCAACGCGCCCAGAGCAAATGCGAACGGCACGCTGAACCCGACATAACCCAGGTACAACATCGGCGGATGGATGACCATCTCGGGATATTGCAGCAGTGGATTCAGTCCGAAACCGTCGGCCGGGATCGTGCCCTGCACCATGGCGAACGGCGGCGCGGCAAACACCAACAGCAGCGTAAAGAAAACCTGAATGCCTGCCAGGATGGTCGAGGCATAAGCGGTCAGCTTGACATCAACCTTGTGACGGAGACGCAGCACGAAACCGTAGGTCGCCAGCAGCCAGGCCCAGAGCAGCAGGGAGCCTTCCTGCCCGGACCACAATGCGGCAAACTTATACGGCCAAGGCAATGCACGATTCGAATGATGAAGGATGTAGGAAACGGAAAAATTGTTGGTAAACGAGCAATAGACCAGCGCGAAGGCCGCAGCCGTCAGAGCGATAAAGCTGCCGATGCCGGCACGCCTCGCCGATTCGGCGAGCCGTTCAGGAACGGCGCTCGCCTGCGGATGCACCGCGATTCGCCGCAGCGCGAAGGCTCCAGTGACCAGCGTATAGGCGCACAGCACCAGACCGAGAAGAATTGCGAAACTACCGAATGCCGCCATATTATCGCGTAACTGTTGATTGTCGCAGAGCGAGGGGGACTATCGCAATTCCAGCATCGCGAAACCTCATTGGATGTGTAGCGGAAAATGCAAATCTGGAGGGAAAATCTTATGCGTCGAGCGGTTTGGGTGTGCTTAACCGGCTGGCCAGATCAATCAACTCGCTGGGAAGAATCGGCTTGGCTCGAAACGTGATATCCAGGCCTGCGTAGTCTTCTTCGGCCTCTGCCAATCCGCTCAAAACCATCACGGGCAGGCCAGTCCGGCGCTCCCACAAGCGCTTCACGAAACAACTGCCGGACTCGCCCGGCATAATGTGATCCGTAATGACCAGGGTGATTGCGCCAGCGCGATCCCCATCGAGAGCTGCAAAGGCGGCCGCCGCAGAGTAAACGGTTACAACTTCCAGTCCCGCGCGCGCCAGTATGGCTTTGCGCGTGAGCGCCTGAACGGGATTATCGTCTACTACAAGAATCACTGGAACTCTCTTCTCGATCTACAAGTGACAGATGTTATTTCTCACTAATACGTTGCATGAGTCAAGCCTAATATGGTTTCGGAACCTGGACGTGTAGATTACGAAAGTATCAAGCTCTTGGGCGGCGCGGTTCAAGTTCTCCGCATGAAATGCCCGGTTACGCCCGCAATCCAATGGCTCGGAAGAACGCCGGCAACCCCAACGATCAGGCAATTTAGAATGCCGGTTGTGACCGAGCGCTTCCCGCGATCGAAGGCCCGCAGCGATTCAGCGACCACCTGAGCTGCTGTCTGCATCCGCGAGGAATTGCTGAGAGGACTTTTCCCGGCCACTTCAAAAAAGTTTGTCCTGGTGGTGCCGGGGTTCACGACCATCACATGCACACCGTGCCGGCGGGCCTCCTCATGAAAGGCTTGCGAGAAACTCAGAACAAATGCTTTCGTGGCTGCATAGACAGCGGAATATGGAAGCGGAACGAATCCAGCGACGGAAGCGATGTTGATAATTCCGCCGCCGCTCCGCTGCACAGGAGTCTTCCGGTACATGGATTGAAGATAAAGATGCGACAGCTCGATCAATGCGGCAATGTTTAGATCAATCATCCGGCGCAGGCGTTGCCGGTCCATCGCGGCAAATTCCCCGAACGCGCCGAAGCCGGCATTGTTGATGAGCAATGTCACTTCAAGACCGGCCGCTTGCGTCTTTTCGAACAGTTCCACAGACGAGCCCGCTGCAGTCAGGTCGAGTGCCGCACAACGGACATCGATATCAGAATGCGCGGTCATCAATTCAACCCGCAGCGCCTCCAGGCGATCTTGCGAGCGGGCCACAAGAATAAGGGACCATCCTCGCGCTGCCAGTTGCCGGGCAAATTCTTCCCCTATGCCGGAGCTGGCCCCGGTAATGAGTGCGTATCCTTGTGGTGGAATCATCGGCGTTTTTTCTCCACAGACCATTTTCAATTTCGGTATTGAGAGAACCCAGGTCTCAAAAGCGAGACCTGGGGCACCCGCCTCATTTCATGGGCTACGCCATTTAGGAAATCAGCCGGGCGAGCAAAAACGCGCCGACTCCCAGGAAGAAAAGCAGCCGGTAACGAACGCCGTGCGCACGATTGACTTCCGGCAGCAGATCGGTTCCCGCCACATATAAAGCTACGCCCGCGGAAAGCGGCAGACCGATGGCGGCCAGCCCGGGAAGAAAATGAATCGCGGCCACTCCGGCAACTGTCGCCGCGCCTAACGCGCATGCGGCTGCAAAGGCGATGCGCGCGCTGCGGCCGCTGGCGAGCATCACGCTTCCCACGGTGAAGCCCTCGGGCAGCTTATGCAGCAGCATCCCAGTAAAGATTAACCAGCCCAGCGAGCTTGAAAACGCGAATCCGCTGCCGATTGCGATGCCATCAAAAAAAGTGTGCGCTGCCAAGCCGAAGGTGACGGAGTATGCCGTCGAGCGATGAAGAAATTCCTCCGCGTGGGTTTCTTCGCCAAAATGAAAATGCGCGACCAGCGTGTGCTCCAGCAAATGCACCCCGCAGAAGCCGGCAAGGATCCAGAGAGGCGCAGCCAACGGCGAGGCGTGCAGGCTTTCCGGCACCATTTCAACCAGCGCCACAGCGATGAGAAAGCCTGCGCCAAAAGCGACAAAGCCGTGAAGGAAGCGCTCCGCCCGTACGCGCAGCAACAGCAGGCCACCCACAACATCGGCCAGGCCGGCGATCAGCCCCAGCAGAAGTACGACGCCGAATGGAGTGGAAAAATGCATCATGGTTTTGATTGAATTGTCGGATCCCGCCCTAGCCGCAAAATGCGACCAGGACGGGGCACCCGGCCTAAATCTCCGACCGCCTGTTATTACACGCAACCGCCGAAAACCCAGGTCTCAAAGTCGAGACCTGGGGCACCCATACCTAAAACTCCTTCACCAGGTCAGAGACGGCTAGCCGCTGTGGCGGATGTGCATCACGTCGCCGTCCTGCACGATGTAGTCCTTGCCTTCGAGGCGCAGCGTGCCCTGCGACCGCGCCGCGGCTTCCGAGCCCGCAGCCAGCAAAGTGTCCCAATGGATTGTCTCGGCGCGAATGAAGTGTTTTTCCAGGTCGGAATGAATGGCCCCGGCCGCCTGTTGCGCGCGTGAGTTCACGGGTATCGTCCAGGCGCGGCATTCATCTTCGCCAACCGTGAAAAATGCGATCAATCCCAATAGTTCATAACTCTTGCGGATGAGCCGGCGCAACCCGCTCTCGACCAGTCCATAGCTGGATAAGAATTCTTCCGCTTCCTCGTCGGTCATCTCGGCCAGCTCGGCTTCAACCTTGCCGCAAATGGCGGTCGCGCCGGTGCCCGGCCGGGAAGCAATTTGTGCCAGCCCATATTTTTCGACGGCCGCTTCAAGATCGGCGCCGAGCGTGGTGCTCTCAGAAATATTCAATACGTAGAGGACAGGTTTCCGGCTGAGAAACATATAGCCGCGAATCAGCTTTTTTTCGTCGGCCGTCATTTCCATGGCCCGCAGAGGCTGCTCCGATTCCAGCTGCGGCTTGGCGCGCGACAGCAGAGCGTGTTCCGCTTCCAGCTCCGGCGAGCGCATTTTTTTCAGGTCTTTTTCCAGGCGCTCCATACGCTTTTCAATCTGCGTCAGATCGCTGAGCATCAGATCGAACTCCACATCCTGAATTTCTTTCAGCGGGTCGATCGGCGCAGCCAGCGGCACCGAGGGATCATCGAATACGCGCAGCACATGGATCAGTGCGTCCACGTTGCGCAGGCTGGCCAGCAGGCCGGCTTCCTTTAAAGCCTCCTGGCCGATGGCGCCGACATCCGCGTATTCAACGGTGGCGAAGACGGTTTTCTTCGGCTGATATAGGTCGGCCAGCTTCTCCAGGCGTTCATCGGGAACCCGCGCCACGCCGAGATGGACTTCCTTCGGGTTGGAGTAGCCCCGATCTTCCAGCTTCGCCTTGGTGAGAATCTTGAACAATGACGTTTTGCCCACCTGCGGCAGGCCTATAATTCCAGTCTTCATGCTTGTCCTGTGAGGTAACTTTTGTGGAACGGCATCCGAGCAATATCTCAACTCTTGCGCCAGACATTGATGATACCGGCAGAAGGGCTGGCGACCAATGTCGAGCGAAGCGGAAATCTACATCGGAACTGAACCATGCCTCCGACCGCTTGTCGTTATACCTGACCGCCGAAACCCAGGTCTCAAAATCGAGACCTGGGGCACCCGGCTCAATCTCACGAGGCGAATGATCGATGCAGAATTGGTTGAATGTCTTTCACGGCGGTCACGCCGCGTTTCCTTTGACCGATATCGCGGTAAAGGCTGCCATTGCGCTTTCGATTTCTGGCAATTCAGATTTTGGGCACGATTGCACAACGGATTTTCGGCTCGTCGGGACTGCAAGTGATCAGCATATTCGGCGGATTTGTGAGCAGTGCCAGCACCACGGCTGCTGCCGCAGATCTCGTCGTACATGGCAAGCGAAGGTATTCAAGCTGGTATGACGGCGGTTCAATTTCAGCTTGCCAGTTCAGGCCGAGCATATAAGATGAGCATCCCCAGCCCGCACAGCAACACGACTTCTTCCAGCTTCGTGGAGAGATTGTGCAGCCGATTGAAATCCACCCGCGCCAGGTTTGTCGAAGCCGGGTTGGCGATCGTCGCGCCCGCCTGAATGCGCAGGGAGTCCATGCGCGGGATAACGGAAAATTGTGAATACGCGGTCAGTCCCAGCATCGCGGCCAGCAGCACCAGTTGCGGAGCGATGGAGCGGCGCGTCATGCGGGTCGCGCGCTCCACGATGCACAGCACCAACAGAATCACCCCGCAGACCAGACCGATATCGTGAAGATGCAGCAGTGAGTCTCGCACCATAGTGCCGGCGGCGTGCAAGCCCAGGGCCGGATCGGGAAACATCGGCATCAGCGAACCGAATGCCACCGGTGCAACCACAGTTCCGAAAAATAACAGGCCGCCTACCCAAATCGCCAGGGCAAATAAAATCAAACTGCGCAAAGACGTTCTCATGGATGTTCTTTCTCTCTCCGCTGTTGAAACAGTCACCAGATAGGGTTGTAACGCATCTGAAGAGTTGTTTATTCCAGCCCAGTTACCGACTTGCGTCCGATGAGGCGTTCAATGCGTTTTGCCATGGGCGGATGCGTGGAGAAAAGGTTGGTGAACATGGCGCCGCCGACCAATGGTTGCGCGATGAACAGGTGCGCGCTGGACGGCGATGCTGTCATCGGCAGGCGCTTCGAATAGGCATCGATCTTTTCAAGCGCGCTGGCCAGCGCATATGGATTGCCCGTCGTTTTCGCGCCGGTCGCGTCCGCTTCATACTCGCGCGAGCGGGAGACGGCCAACTGGATCAACATGGCCGCAATCGGCGCAAGGATCAGCATCAGGAGTGAACTCAATCCGCCGCCGCGTTCGCGTTCTCCCTGGCCGCCGCCGTAGCCGCCGAACAACGACGCCCAATATCCCATCCGAGCCACCAATGTGATTGCCCCCGCTAAAGTCGCGGCAATGGAGCTGGTCAGGATGTCGCGGTTTTGTACGTGGCCCAGTTCATGCGCGAGAACGCCCTCCAGCTCCTCGTCATTCAGCAGGGTAAGAATGCCTTCCGTCATCGCGACCGACGCATGCTTCGGATTTCTTCCCGTGGCAAAGGCATTTGGCGACTGCGTCGGAATCACGTACATCTTCGGCATGGGAATTCCCATGCGCCGGGTCATCCGTTCCACCACTTCATAGGCGCGCGGCAATTGCTCTCGAGTCACCGGTTGTGCCCGGTACATTTTGAGCGCCAGTTTGTCGGAATAGAAGTAGGTGAAGAAATTCATTCCCGCGGCAAACAGAAATCCCAGGATCAATCCGTTGCGTCCATCGAAGCGACCACCTATCGCGATGAACAGTACCGTGAGTAGAGTGAGCAGAAACGCAGTTTTTACTGTATTTCCCATAATGCTGTTATTTTAGTCCTGTTCATTGATCTGATCCTTTTGGGAGTGAACCCGCCGGAATCCCAGGTCTCAAAGTCGAGACCTGGGGCACCCACATTCAACTTTTTAGGTCCACATCGATAATAGGGACAATCGGCAAAGTGAAGAAAAATGTGCTCCCCCGATTCAAATCGCTTTCGGCGCGAATTGTTCCACCATGCGCCAGAATGATGTGCTTGACGATCGACAACCCCAGCCCGGTGCCCCCAGACTCCTGGGAGCGGCCTTTATCCACGCGATAAAAGCGTTCGAAGATTCGCCCAAGATGTTCCGAAGCAATGCCCGCGCCAAAGTCCTGGACATAAAATTCCACCATGTCCGAAACGACGCGCGAACCGATCACGATCCGGCTGCCGCCGTACTTTACCGCATTTTCGAGAAGGTTCGACAACACCTGCAGAATGGCGTCGGTATCCGCCATGACGCTCCCCGGTGCGGCCTCGCCTTTTTCCAGCACGAGGTCACGATCCATCAGCAAACCAGCCACGATCGCGGAGGCTTCCTGCATCAGTAGGCCGGCAGCGACGGGCTTCAGGTTCAGTTTGTATTCGCCGGATTCAATGCGCGCCAGCGCCAGCAGGTCTTCTGTCAGCCGCGTCATGCGGGCGGCGTTGCGACTGATGATGGACAGAAAATCGCGCGTCTGGGAGGTGAGTCCACGATCTTCTTCAAGCATGGTCTCGGCATAGCCGGAGATGGAGGTAAGGGGCGTGCGCAATTCATGGGAAACATTCGCAATGAAATCGCGGCGCGTCCTTTCAACACGATCGATCTCCGTTACATCATGCAGTACGACCACGGCGCTGCCGCCCAGCATCGGAGCGGCGCTTACCTCGAAAATGCGCCCCGGCACCACCGAACGGGCGCGCCCGTTCACAGTCACCCGTAGACTCAGCGCCTGCTCCACGCAAGCCAGCAGGTCCGGGTCCCGCACAGTTTGAACCAGCGCGCTTCCGGAATGGATCGGCGCGCCGATCAGCCGCACCATCAGCCGATTTGTCCAGTGAATGCGGCTCTGTGCATCGACGGCGATCACCGCCTCCTCCATGCTGTCGAGCACCGTCTCCAGCTCTTTGCGGCTATCTTCCAGCTCGCGGAAAACGGCCTCAACGCGAACCGCAGTGGTGTCGAGCGCATTCGCGACTGCCGCAATCTCATCTCGCGCAGTCTCGTGAATCCGCGCGGAAAAATCTCCCGCAGCAAGGCTATGGGCAAACTCCACGATCCGGGCTAACCGCCGGGCGACCGCATGAGCCAGCAGTGCGGAAACCAACGTGGCCAATAGAAGCGCGAGCAACGTCGCCCAGAAAAGACTTGTTCGCGCGACATGCAGGGTGGCTTGAATATCGCGCAATGGAGAGCTCAGTCGAACGATATAAATCCCAGCCGGAGCGGTGACGTAGAGGACGCCCTCTGCGACATGCTGGCCAAATTTGCGATGCTGCACGGTGATCGCCCGGATTTCCGACGAATTGAGCGGAACGGAAGCCTCAGCCGATTTCGCGCCACTTTGACCCAGCGCCGAGTCGGCGAGCACCGTTCCATCGCGTCTCACAATCGCGACCCCAGTCCCGGCCGCGCGTGCTTCCTCCGTCACAAGGGACTGTAGGTTCGCAGGCTTGGTGAGAGCCGCGCGCAGCGCCAGCGACTGCGCTTTTTCCTGGAGGCTTCGCGCAAGCCGGTGCCGAAGAGAAGCTTCGAGGAAATTCTGCTGCGAAATGTCCAGCATGCCTGCCGCCACCAGCAGCACAAGGACCATTGCCGCGAGCAGCTTGAAAAATACTCTTTGCCTCATGGGGAACTCTTGGGCGGGATGGAAACGGCTTAGGGAAAATCCTGAATAAGTTCTTCGTTACGGACGGGCTAAAGCCCGTCCCTTTAAAAAACTCAACCAGGGATTCCCTGGATTTCCTTCGGCATCTCGAAACGATAGCCGGCCCCGCGCACGGTTTTAAGATACTGCGGATTCTCCGGGTCCGTCTCAATCTTTTCGCGGATGCGCCGAACGTAGACATCCACGGAGCGCGGTGTCACGAAGCGGGCATCGCCCCAGACCGCATCCAGCAGGTGATCGCGGCTAAAAACGCGGCCCGGATGGCGGGCCAGGTATTCGAGCAGGCGAAATTCCGTCGCGGTGGTTGCCGTCAACTCGCCGCGCACCTTCAACTGCATGGCGCCGGCGTCAATCTCGACCTGATCGAAATGCAATGCAGTGGGGGCGGTTGGCCGCTCAAAACGCCGCAGCACCGCCTTGACACGGGCGATCAATTCCCGTGGAGAAAAGGGCTTGGTAATGTAGTCGTCCGCACCCAGTTCGAGCCCCAGCACCCGATCGCTTTCACTGGTCCGGGCGGTAAGAAAAATTACGGGAGTGACCGCCAGCGCTGGATTTTTGCGGATGCGGCGGCATAAGTCGAGCCCATCTCCACCCGGAACCATAATGTCGAGCAGAAATAAATCCGGAGTTTTACGTTCGGCGTCGGCCAACACCGCAGCGGGACTGACGAAGGTGCGCACCGCGAAACCCGCCGCTTCCAGGTTGTGCTGCACCAGCCGGGAAATATCCTGATCGTCCTCCAGAACAAAAATCGTCTGATTCAAGCCTGCTTCCTCTCTTGCGGCAGATATGGCCGGTCAGCGAGCTTCGCACTGTACCTCTGCCGAAGCCAGAGTATCGCAATCAGGAGAATTTCCTGCAAATGAATGATGAATGCCAGATGACGATTGTGTAAATGCGGGCCATTTATCCCACCCTGGCCGCAGAAAACGCGGCCAGGATGGGGCACCCGGCGAAAGAGGCTTAATGATGGACCTCGTGTCCCCGGCATAAACCCATGTCTCAAAAGCGAGACATGGGGCACCCATCCCTCCCGGAACCCGTCGGCTCAGGATGACATTCCTGATATTTGTTCAGTATCGACAGAGCTTAATCCGTCTCTAACTGCTGGATAACTCTTCCGCGATCCGTGCAGCGGCAATCTCGCATTGGGAGCGGTCCACATCATGATGCGTAACCAGTCGAATCGCATCCTGGCCGATGTTCCCTGCCAGAATTCCGCGGCGTTTCAGTCCCGCGACCACGTCCGGCGCGCTTTTGTCGCCTTTGAGCCGGAAGATGACGATGTTCGTCTGCACGCTGCCGAGATCGATGCCGACTCCCGGCACCTGCGCCAGAGATTCAGCCAGCAGCCGCGCATTTGCATGGTCGTCGGCGAGTCGCTGGGTCATGGTATCGAGCGCAACCAAACCGGCGGCTGCCAAAACGCCAACCTGGCGCATTCCACCGCCGAGGGCCTTGCGAAAGACGCGCGCCCGCCCAATATGCCGGCGTGTACCGACCAGCATGGAGCCAACCGGCGCGCAGAGTCCCTTCGACAGGCAGAACATGACCGTGTCGAAGCCGCGCGTCAGTTCCGCAACGGTGACACGCAAGCTGACCGCCGCGTTGAAGATTCGAGCGCCGTCGAGGTGCACCGGCAGGCCGGCATTCTTCGCACCGGACCAGATTTCTTCCAACACGTCGAGCGGCGTCACCGTGCCGCCCGCCATGTTGTGCGTATTTTCAAGCGAGATAAGCCCGGTCTGCGCGCGGTAGTAAATGCCGGGCGCAATCGCCGCGTGAATCTGTCTCCACGTCAGCACGCCTTGTTCCCCGGCGACGGTCCGCGGCATGCATCCGGAAAACGCCGACAGCATGGCCATCTCCCAGTTCACGATGTGAGAACGCGCCTCGCAGATTATTTCCTGCCCGTGCTGGGTGTGCAGGCGGATGGCGATCTGGTTGCCCATGGTGCCGGTCGGAACAAAAATCGCCGCCTCGCGGCCGAAGATTTCAGCCGCTCGCTGCTCCAGTCGAGCGACCGTGGGGTCTTCGCCATAGACATCATCGCCGACTTCGGCCACAGCCATCGCCGCGCGCATGGCGGCCGTGGGCTGGGTAACGGTATCGCTGCGCAGGTCTAGGAAGTCGCTGCGCAGGGCTATGGTGTCGATATTCATGCCAGAACTCCTTACAACACTTTTGTTCCGCAGAACCCAGGTCTCAGAATCGAGACCTGGGGCACCCGCATTCTTGTGATCCCACCCGGCGTGTAACAAAACCGGGCGATTTCATGAAACTGCCTGTAGCTGATCGGCCGTCGATTCTTCCGGCGACAGTACGCCGAGAAACCGCGTGAAGACTTCATTGGCGAACAGCCGTCCGTGCCGGGTCAACCGCACATGTTCCCCGGAGCGCTCGATCAGCCCTTCCTGCTGGCATTCCAACAGCACTGGCTGGAACGCGCTCACAGCCATAAGTCCGAATTCCCTCTCTACGGCCGACTGCGAGACGCCGCTCGACAAACGCAATCCCAGAAACCAGGCTTCCTCGATAGCCTCCGCATTCGACACCGGCGCAATTGATTCCGGCGCGCTCTGATTCAAATAAGCCGCCAGGTCGTCCGTCGTACCCACGCGGACCGCATTGCCATCGCAAGCAGGCAGAAACGAATGCGCATCCAATCCGAAACCGATATACGGCTGGCGCGTCCAGTATTTGAGATTGTGGCGCGATTCGCGTCCGGGACGCGCAAAGTTCGAAATCTCATATTGAGGGACACCCGCCGCGGCGAACTGTTCGCAGGCCTGGTTGTACATGGCCGCAATTGCCTGTTCGTCCGGCACGCGATCCACGCCATAGCGCTTGCCGCCGGTCAGCATCTCCCGGCCCAGCCGCGAGTCCTCATCCACATCCAGCATGTAGACGCTGAGGTGCGGCACGCCGCTGGCCAGCGCTTCCTCTAAAGATATTTGCCAGCTCTCCGGCGTCTGATGCGGCAGCCCGGCGATCAGGTCGAGATTGATGTCTTCAATTCCCACGCCGCGCAACCGGGCAATTTCTTCGAGGGTACTGTCCCGCGTGTGCAAACGTCCGACGGCTGCGGACTCGCGATCCACAAACGACTGCACGCCAAGACTTACGCGGTTGCATCCCAGGCTGGGCAATGCTTCCAGCAGCGCATTGTTCAGTTGTCCGGGCGCGCACTCCAGCGTTATTTCCGGCTGCGGCGCGAGAAAAAATACCTCTTCCAATGCTTGAAGTATGTCGAATATCTGCTGGATCGATAGGAGGCTAGGAGTTCCTCCGCCGAAATAGATACTGTCTACCCTCACAGGAAAAGATGCAGACCAATTTTGAGTCCGCTGGCGCGTCCTGCGAATCTCTGTAGTCAGCCGGTCCACGTACGCAGCCATTTTTTCACTGCCAAAAACGCCCGAAGCGAAGTTGCAGTAGCTGCACTTGGCGCGGCAGAAGGGGATGGAAACGTAAATTCCGAGCGTGCTGGACGCGTTGGCTGGCATACGCAAAGTTCGGTTATTCGGAGGAGTGCACGAAAGTTCGTACAATAGCAGTGTCGCATGGCAGACGCAAAGCAGACCCCTCAACACCACGAAGATGACGTCATCGGAAAGGCCTATGACGGCCGCCTGATGCGGCGGCTGCTTACCTATTTGCGTCCCTACCGCTTGCAGGTGGCCATTTCGCTGGTCGCCATCCTCTTCAAAGCCGGGTCGGACATACTCGGCCCATACTTGACCAAGGTTGCGGTCGATCTCTACATGACGCCGGGGATAACGCAGCGGGCTGCGGCGCATCAGTCCTTGCTGGCGCATCATCTCAGCCGCGACGCTGTTACGGGCATAACCGAGATCGCCGGAATCTATCTCGGGTCACTGGTGTTCAGTTATTTTCTGGAGTTCGTGCAGACCTACCTGATGCAGTGGACCGGGCAAAAGGTGATGTACGATCTCCGCAGCCAGATATTCCGGCACATCCAGCGGATGCACGTCGCGTTTTTTGACCGCAACCCCACGGGCCGCCTGGTGACGCGCGTGACCAGCGATGTGGACGCGCTAAACGAGATGTTCACTTCCGGCGTGGTCTCGATTTTTGAAGATGTGCTGGTGCTGGCCGGAATCGTGTTCGTCATGCTGCGGATGAACTGGTGGCTGGCGCTGCTGGCCTTTTCCGTGCTTCCCTTCATCCTGCTGGGCACGCAGATTTTCCGCAAATACGTTCGCGAATCCTATCGCCGCATTCGCACTGCCATTGCCCGCATCAACTCCCACCTGCAGGAGCATGTCAGCGGCATGAGCGTGGTGCAGCTGTTCAACCGCGAAGACCGCGCCTTCCAGGATTTCGAGAAGGTGAACCGCCAGCACATGAAGGCCTTCAAGGACGCCATCCTGGCCTACGCGCTCTATTATCCCGTGGTCGAAATCCTCAGCTCGATTGCAGTCGCGATCATCATTTGGATCGGCGGCCGCGGCGTGCTGCGCGGGGCGGTGACGCTGGGCGTGCTGGTTGCTTTCATCCAATATTCGCAGCGCTTCTTCCGGCCCATTCAAGATTTGAGCGACAAGTACAACATTCTGCAAGCCGCCATGGCAGCCAGCGAGCGGGTGTTCAGACTGCTCGATACGCCGCCGGAAGTGATCTCCCCGACGAATGCCCGCACGGGCGATGGCTCCGGACGCATTGAATTTCGCCATGCCTGGTTCACCTATCAATCCCTTGAGCCTGACATGCTCGAACGTCTTTGCCTCCAGCCGCCCTTCGAGCATGACGGAATCGAGTGGGTGCTGCGCGATGTCAGCTTCACTATTGAGCCGGGCGAAACGGCTGCGATCGTCGGCCACACCGGAGCCGGGAAAACCACGCTCAGCAGCTTGATGACGCGCTTTTACGACGTCCAACACGGCGCCGTGGTGATCGAAGGGCTGGACGTGCGCGACTGGGACATTCATGCATTGCGCCGCCGCTTTGCCGTGGTGTTGCAGGATCCGGTGCTGTTCACCGGCACGATCGCCAGCAATATCCGGCTGGGCACAGAATGGATTACGGACGAACAGATTGAGCGCGCCGCGGACAATGTAAATGTCGGCGACTATATCCGCTCGCTGGCCAGTGGTTTTCAGGAGCCGGTGCGAGAACGCGGAAGCACGCTTTCCACGGGGCAGAAGCAGCTCATCAACTTTGCCCGCGCCCTGGCGCACGATCCACGCATTCTCATCCTCGATGAGGCGACTTCAAGCGTCGACACCGATACAGAGATGCGCGTCCGTTCCGCGCTGACGCGGCTGGTCACGGGCCGGACGTCCGTCGTGGTGGCGCACCGGCTCTCCACCATACAAAACGCCAACCATATTCTGGTGATGCATAAAGGCCAGCTTCGCGAAATCGGGACTCATCAGGAACTGCTGGCGCAGCACGGGCTCTATTGGAAACTCTACCGGCTGCAATATAGAGACCAGGAGATGCCGGAAGCGGTCCATAGCAACGGCCAGCTCGCCGTGACTGGCGACTAAGTCTCTGAGGCGTGATTCCGTGTGTGCGAAGCGGAGAATCCCAGGCCTCAGAATCGAGACCTGGGGCACCCAAGCCTGGAGGAGGCTGGTCGACAACGTATCTTAAATCTGCACTCTATCCCAACGGGAGAACCGTTCTAAGTCTCAGCTGCCGATGCCAACCCCACACATTTTCATTTCCGCAGGCGAAGCAAGCGGTGAACGCTATGGCGCGATGTTGATCGAGGCGGTGCGGGCGCGCATGCCCGAGGCGAAGTTTTTCGGCCTGGGCGGCGCAACCATGGAAGCCGCAGGGTGCGAGCGCATCGTGCGCGCGGAAGACGTGGCGGTGATGGGGATCACGGAAGTTCTGCGCCATATGCCGCGCATTTACGGAGAATATCGGCGGCTGGTGCGCAGTCTTGGTGCCAGAAAACCCGATGTCGCCGTGCTGATCGACTTCCCGGATGTGAATTTTCGCCTGGCGCGGGAGTTGAAAAAGCTGGGCGTTCCTGTCATTTACTTCGTCAGCCCGCAGCTCTGGGCTTGGAAGAAGCATCGCATCCGCTGGGTGCGGGAACGTGTGACGAAGATGCTGGTCATCTTTCCATTTGAGGAGAGCTATTATCGCGAACGTGGCGTGGATGCGGTGTTCGTAGGCCATCCCTTGGCCGATCTGCCCATGCCGGCAATCACCCGCCGGGAATTTGCTGATCGATATGGACTGGATGCGTCAAAAGAATGGATCGGCCTGCTGCCAGGCAGCCGCGCGAAGGAATTGCGCCTCAACCTCCTCACCATGGCAGCGGCGGCAAACAAGCTGGGGCCGACTTATGAATATGTGCTGCCGGCAGCCGCAACTTTAAATCCCGAATGGGTGCGGAAGGTAGTTGCACAAACTACGGCTGCGGCGCATGGGGGACATGTTCCGATTCGCGTGGTGGAAGATGCACGCGCAGTGCTCTACCACAGCAAGGCAAGCATCGTCGCGAGCGGCACCGCCACGGTCGAAGCTGCGCTGATTGGCAATCCTTTCCTCGCGGTCTATCGACTCTCAACGTTCAGCTATGCCATAGCCAGTCGGTTGGTGCGGCTGCCGCATGTTGCGATGGTGAACCTGATCGCCGGCAGAGGCGTTGTCCCGGAGTTGATCCAGGCCGATTTCACGCCCGAAAACGTTGTTCGGATACTTCAACCTTTACTTAATGAAGGCGGGCATAGAGCGATGATGATAAATGATTTGTCTGGAGTACGGAACGCGCTCAATGTCTCCGGTGAGTGTGGTCAAGGACTTACGGCTATCGACCGTGCAGCTGGCTGGGTGGAGCGCTTGATCCGGGATTCGCACGCCGCTTCGATACCGCCGCGAGTTGGGCGACTTTCTCTATGAGGATGCCTTCTGCTGCTTCGGAATATCGCCTGCATTTCTCATGCATGCTCCCGCTATTGCTCTGTCTGGTGATTGCGCAGCTGGCTGTTGCGCAGAAAGCTGAATCCATCGACGTTCAGCATTACAGCATCGATGTGGTGTTAAATCCTGCGCAACATTCGATTGCCGCGCAAGCCGCAGTGACCTTTACAGCGCTCGAGGATCTTGCGGCCGTCTCTTTTCAATTGCATCCCGCTTTGCGCGTAAGCGGAATTAAAGACTTCACGGGACGGTCTCTCAGTACCGCACGCACTTCCGAAGACGAGGGTGCGATACGGGTCACACCGTCGATGCCGTTAAGGCGCGGCGAGACCGTTACCTGGACCTTCACTTACGATGGCGTGTTTGACCCGCACGCGCCTAAAAGCATTCGCGCGAATAACGCGGCTGCCGTTCAGCTTGCTTCCATCGGAGATCCCGCCAGCTATTTGTTGTATGCGGCGCATTGGTTTCCCATGGTGGGCTACCTGACCGACCGCTTCACCGCGACGATGCACATTCATGTTCCCGTCGGGGAGCGCGTGCTGGGCAGCGGCTTCATCGGCACTCCGCATTTGGATAAACAGGGCTGGATGGTTTTCGATTTTGAGTGGCCGCGGCCTGGATTTCCCCAGGCTTCAGGATTCCCCGGAACAATTATCGCCGGAAAATTCCGCGCACCGTATACGTCGAATGCCAGCCCGAAAATACGCGTGTATCTCCTCGACAACAACTCCGAACAGACAAGCGGGACCATCGAAACCAGCGGACAAAACTATGCCGCGACTGCCAACCAGGAGTACAGCTATTTTGCCGCCCAGTTCGGTGCTACAGACTCCGGCCTGTTCAATGTGGTCGAACTGCCGGACGATACAGTACCCGCTTATTGGGCGCCGGAGATTGCGGCCATTGCGGGCCGGCAGATGCGGGGCGAAGGTTTCTCCCGGCTGCTGGCCAATACGATTGCCCATCAATGGTGGGGCAATGCTGTCAGTCCGGCGACTCTGAATGACGCGTGGATTACGAACGGCATGTGCCGCTATTCGGAACTTGAGTACCTCGAACATGCTTCCGGGCAGGCTGCATTTTCCGATGCTGTTCTGAACATCTCGGCGAGCGCGCTGGCTTATGACACCGTTCCACTGGCAGAGGCCACGCACTACGCCAGCTTCTCGCCGGAGTTCCAGGCGATGACGTACGACAAGGGCGCGATGATCTTGCGCATGCTGCAATGGCAGATCGGCGATCGGAACTTCCAACAGACGCTGCATGAAATGCTTGGGCGAACCGGTAAATCCATTTCTTCCGCAGAAGTTGAACAGATTGCGGAAGCCGCGTCTCGCGAAAATCTGCGGCCGTTTTTTACGCAATGGCTGGACAGCACCGGGGCGCCCACGTTCGAGGACAACTGGACGCTCTACCGGCTGGGGAACAATAAAGGTTTTCGCACTGTGGGGGAGATCAACCAGGACCTCGACTTATTCCGCATGCCCGTCGATGTGCGCGTTGAGATGGAAGGCAAGACTGTGAGCCAGCGCGTGGAGGTTGTCGGCACGCAGTCGCAATATGCGATCAACTCCATCGGCGTGCCGCGAAACATTTCCCTCGATCCAGATCGTTGGCTGCTGAGGAGCGATCCTGACATGCAGGTTCGCGTGTATATTTTGCGCGGACAGAATTTGTTGGCGACAAATAATTCTTCCGGGGCCATTCAGGAATATCGCCGGGCGCTCGACATAAACAGTGTCAGTTCTCTGGCCAGCTATCGGCTGGGCGAGGTCTACTTCCAGCAGCGCAACTACCAGGCGGCGGCGGATGCGTTCCGCGACGCACTGCACGGCGACGATGTTCCGAAATGGACGGAGGTATGGAGCGATCTCGCGCTGGGGAGAATTTTCGACGCTTCCGGGCAGCGTGACCGCGCGCTGAATCAGTACCGCGAGGCGCTGCAAACACAAGACGACACCGGGGGCGCTCTCGAACTTGCTCGCGGCTATTTACAGCATGCTTACCAGCCGTAGAAAACGCAAGTCCCTCGACTTCGGTCGAGATGACAAATTTATGGGAGGGTAATGACGGCTCATTACACCTGGAGGATTTTCACGGGTTACTGTGATGCGAGCGAAATCGCGTCCCACCCTTTCGCAAAGTGCGCGAAAGGATGGGGCACCCGGCACCCGGCGCTTTACTTCTTGTCTTCCAGCGCCGCGAGCACATCGTTAATCGTCGGCTCGACGCCGAGCATATAGTCGCGAACCCGCTTGCGCTCTTCCTGCGGCAGCGAAGGCAGGACTACCAGCAGACGGCGCAGCGTGGTGCCGATGTCATCGGCGTAGTTCATCATACGAATAGCTTCTCCAGTAAGGGGCATCGGTTCTCCTTGAGATGTTTCTACCATTTTGCGGCGCGACGGGGTGGTTCGTAAAGTATCCGGGGCTTCGACCCCACTCAAACCAAACGACGGCCTGGATGGGGCACCCCAATTCCGGCGGCATGACAGATTTAAAACCCAGATTAGCTTTGCGAACCTGAGGCACCCGGCTCGACCCAGCCGTCGCGATCCGTCACTTGAGCCAGAGCCGACAGCTTCTCTGTAATCCAGGGCTGCAAGGCATCCTGTTGATAGCGCCAGGCCCAGTTTCCAGCGGACTGCGCGGGAGTATTCATTCGCGCGTTGCCATCCAATTGAAGCACGTCCTGCATGGGAAACAGACATAAGCGCGCCACTGATGTGGCCGCGCCGCGCATCATCGCCCAGACGATGCCATCGTCTCCGGGATGCAGGTAGGCAGCGATGGCTTCGCGCTCTGCGGGAGTTGTCTTGTGCCACCAGCCCAGTGTCGTATTGTTATCGTGGGTGCCGGTGTAGATCACCATATTTTCATCGCAGCGATGCGGCAAATGGATGTGCGCGCCGCGATCGCTATAGCCGAATTGCATCACTCGCATTCCGGGCAGGCCGAAACTCTTGCGCATCTGCTCCACCTCCGGCGTAATCAGGCCGAGGTCTTCGGCGATCAGCGGCAGGTCACCCAGTTCCCTATGGAGATGAGCAAAAAACTCGGTGCCGAGCGCCTTCATCCACTTACCGCGAATCGCGGTCTCATCCTCCGCGGGAATAGACCAATAGGCTTCGAAGCCGCGAAAATGATCGAGCCGCAGCAGATCGCAGAGAGCGAGGGCGCGGCGAATGCGCACGTCCCACCAATCGAAGTTCCGGCTGGCCAGCACGTCCCACCGGTAGAGAGGATTGCCCCACCGCTGGCCGGTCGGACTGAAATAGTCCGGCGGCACCCCGGCCACATGGACGACTTTCTTATCGCCGTCCAGCTCAAAGATTTCAGGATGCATCCAGACGTCGGAGCTGTCATAGTTTACAAAAATCGCGATATCGCCGATAAACCGTATCTGGCGTTCCGCGCAATAACAGCGGAGGGCCTGCCATTGCTCCTGAAAAAAGAACTGAATTATCTTCTCGGCGGTCAGTTCGTCCGCATGCTCTGCTTTTAGCCGTTCCATTGCATCCGGTGCGCGATGAACGTACTCGGATGGCCACGCCGACCAGCTTGCGCCTGCGAACAGTTGCCGCAGCACGCTGAACGCCGCGTAATCCTCCAGCCAATATGAATTGTCGCGGCAGAAGCTTTCGTAACGCTCGCGCGGTTCCGCCGGGGCGTGAGCAGCAAACTTCTGCGCTGCCTTTTGCAGCAATGGCCGCTTGACGTCCGCCGCCTGCTCAAAGTCCACCGGGCCTTCGCTCGCCGGTAAAGATTCGACGCAGCTTGCATCGAGCCATCCCTGCGAGACCAGAGTTTCCATGCTGATGAAAAGCGGATTGCCGGCGAAGGCTGAAAGCGCGGAGTATGGAGAGTTCCCGTAGCCGGTGGGAGTCAGCGGTAGAACCTGCCAATACTGCTGTTTCGCAGCGGCAAGAAAGTTTGCGAAATCATACGCGGCAGGCCCCAGATCCCCGATACCGCCGCGGGAGGGAAGAGAAGACACATGCAGCAGGACGCCGGAGGCGCGTTCGGTGAGCATTGATTCTCCACAAGTGGCAGTAGAAGGCCTGGTTCGAGCGCGGCCGGGAAGTTTTGCCTAATTCGTTAGATGCAGCGAGCGGGTAGCACACGCGGGGAGATCTTAGCCGCCCGCTTGGCGGATCGGACATCTACCCGCGCTGGCTGCGCAAGAATGGATACCGGACGTACGATCTTGCGAAGCCAGACCGGAGCGAACCCACATCTCAAAATAGAGATGTGGGGCACCCGCCTTATCTTTAGTCGTCATCGATGCAGCTTGAACTAAATTCCGGACTGCGTGCCGGAGAGCGGCTTCTTGTTGTAACGGATCAGTCCGCGCTGCATGTAGTGCTGTTCGAGCGAGGTGACAAATACCGAGAACGCCGAATCCCGCCGCTGCTGCACCAGCTGATCGCGGGTCGAGTCGAGGTTCTGCTGAATTTGTGCTTCGGTGGGCGCCTGCTTGTCGAGGACCTTCATCACCACGCCGGTGCGTTGTGTCAGGATCGGTCCGCTGATCTGTCCCGGCGCGATCGTGAAGGCGACCGAGCCTTCGCTGTTCATCGCTCCCAACTCCGGAACCTGCGCCGTGCTGTCAACCAGATCGCTGGTTTGGAGCGTCGCGCCAACTTCCTTCGCTGCTTTCTCGAGGTTGTTTTCTTCCTTAGCCTTGATCGCCAACTGCTGGGTGCGGGTGCGCAGCATTCCGGCAATCTGCTGATTGCGGAAGTCCTCCAGCAAGTGAGATTTGTAGGCGTCGAATGTGGGAGCATGCGCGGGCACAACGTTCAACACGGTAAATACGGCATACCCTTCGCCGGTGGATGCGGTTTGCGGCGGCGCACCGGGTTTCACGGTAAAGGCGCGAGTCAGGAGTTGGGTTCCATCCGCCAGGCCGGGAACCACACCACCCTGCTGCAACGGATCAGTCGTCGTAACCTGCAGATGATTCTGCTCCGCCATCTTCTGCAAACCGCTTTGTTGTGCCTCAGCCTGTAATTTCGCCACATACTTCTGTGCCGCGTCCGACTGCGCCTGCTGCATCAGGTTTGCCTGGATCAGGTCGTGAACCTCGTCTACGGGTTTTACATGGGCGGCCTGTTTGTCTTCCACCTGGAGAACGTGAAAGCCGAACTGCGTGCGGATGACGCCTGAGAGCTGCCCGGGCTGAAGGGAAAAAGCCGTCCTGTCGAACTCCGGCACCGTGGCGCCGTGTTGGATATAGCCCAGTTCCCCTCCCTGCGCCTTGCTGCCTGGATCGTCAGAATATTTTTTGGCAAGCTCAGCGAAGTTGGCGCCGCCATGCAACTGCTTCAGGATGTCCTCGGCCTTGGCCTGAGCGTCCGCCACTGTTTTGGCATCGGCCTTGGCCGGGATCTTAATCAGGATGTGACGCACCTGCACCCGTTCCGGAACCTGGAACTGCTGCTGATGCTGGTTGTAATACCGCTGCACGTCAGCGCCGGTCACCTGCGGCGGTCCGCCGGGCACCTGGCTCAATGAGAATGCAACATATTGCACTTTGCGCGACTCGGGAATGGCATGAGCGTAGCGCGCTGAATTCTGCTGAAAGAACGATTTGAGTTCGGCATCGGAAGGATTGATCTGCTTGCGCAGGTCCGCTGCGGACAGCACCGCGTATTGAAACTTGACCTTGGTCGCCTGTTTCAAATATGCGTCCCGCACATCCTGGGGCGCGACCGTCAATCCGCCGGTGATCAGGGCCTCGAGCCGGTTAATCAGTATTTCTTCCTTCAACTGTTTTTCGAAGTCCGAGCGCGACATGTTGAATTCGTTCTGGACGAAATCGTCATAGCGATTTTCGCCGACAAATTTGCCTTCCGGAAACAATATCGGAGCGAAAGGGCCATGCATCAATTCATTCCGGACATCGCTGTCGGTCACCGTCATTCCAAGCCGCCCGGCTTCTTCGACCAAAACCGCGCGTTGCACCAGGGCCTGGCCGGCGCGCTGCATCAGGAACGGCAGCACAAAGTCCGGATAGTGCTGCTGTTGCTGCATGCGCTGCGCCACCTGCTGCACTTCCGCAGCCTGTACGTCAGTGGAGTTGCCGAGGAAACGGCCAAACATGCCATCACTATGCACGACGGCGAAATTGCCGCCGCCAGCCGCGGCGTCCTGGAAAATTCCGGGCACCAGGGTAATGACCATGAGGATTGCGACGATGGAGATCAGGCCAATGAAAATGCCCTTTACAATACGGCTGTCCTGCTGCAGAAAACGGATCATGTGCGGGCGACGACCTTACATCCAGTCGAAAACACTGGGCGGGAATTGGCTGCGCCGGCTCTCCAGTAACGAGCGGCGTAGCTTTCATGATTATAAATCGGTTGTGGTTCATCCGGGCCGATGGAGCGCGACTTAAGGAAATTCCGAATAAGTTCGCGCATTGCGGGCTGAAGCCCGTCCCCTTCGTGAAGCAAACTCAATCAGAGGTTCCTTAAGGCTTAATATGGATAGCCTCCTGGAGGCGCACCCGGCATTGGAGGCGAAACGGGAGGGGGCGGATAGCCGGGATAGTATGGGCGCCTACGCCGCCCGTAACCATAGGCGGGAGCGTTGGCGGCGAGGGCGCGAATTTCATTCTGCGTCGGTTCGCGAACCGTGAGCGGCGCATTCAAATGGAACGTGACGATGGATTCAGCCGGCACCAGCAGCTGGGGACCGGGAGAAAGGGCCGAGAGTCCCGCGCCGCCCAGGCCACCGATCGCGGCCCCGAGTAAAGCGACCGGTCCACCGCCGACGACGCCTCCGGCAATGGCGCCGAACGCCGCGGTGCCGGTGACGGTCTGCGCTGTTTGTCCGCCTTTACCCGGTCCGCGCCGCGCCCAGACATTGCTGGTCAGCACATAGCTGGTGTTCCCCACATCCACGTTCGACAACTGTAGCGCCAGCTTCGGACGGCCCTTTAAATTTCCCGGCGGCCGCGCATCGATGACGGAGCCGTCCACGTAAGCTCCGCGCGGAATTGCAATCGTTCCATTCTGGAGAACTATGTCCCGCGCCAATACTCCGCGAAAGCCTGTACCCGGCTGCGTGTGGCGGCTGTCCACCGCTTGCAGCATCATGACGAAAATCGGCGTCCCTACCGGGATCGCGAGCATGCGCTGCGGAGAAGATCTCCGGTAGATCGGCGGGGGAGAGCCCGCCTGTGGAGCACTGCGCTGCGGCGACTCGCCAGCCGAACTGGCTGGATAATTCTCCTGTGGCGGAGGCTGCCGGGACGACAGCGTAGATCGTGGCGCGGTTGTGGTTTGCCTGTCCGGAAAGCCGGGAGCGGTCGCGGACGCAACTCCGACGGTCAGCCGGTCGTCGACGGTTTTTACGCCGGGGACGTCCTGCACCAAGGTGTCCGCTTGAATGCGCAGGTCTGAACCGGGTACCGTGCCCGTGAGGGTGGCTGTGCCCTCATGCACCCACACGCCCAGATCGAGCGGACGCAGCCGGGGGGATGCCATAAGCTTGTTATTGATGTCCTCGGCGATCCGGTCATCGGAACGCTGCTGCGATTGCGCCGACAGAGTTTTTTGCGCGATCGTTTCCATGCTGACCATTAACACGGAAGGCAGCGCGACGCAGATCAACAGCTCCAGGACCAGAGGCCGCGCTGCGCCTCGCAATCTTCGCCAGGAAATGAATTGTTTTGCAGTCACGCGAACACCCCGATGAACGACCTGCCCCATATTATGGAGACGCGGATGGGAGTAAAAAGTTGCCGTTGACCACTTTTGCTGCCACGAAAATCCGGCAGCGCTCCCGGTATGGTCCGCAAAGTTCGGCGGTAAGCTATAAATAGATCATCCATGCAGCGGTCATACACTTCTGGAACCTGGCTTAATTTCAGCAAAATGTGCGCCGGCTTCGGACAGGGACGCGTCATAAAATACCAATGCATGACCGTTGATTATTCGCCTGCAACTTCTTGGCTACCGCACCATGAGTATAGAAAGTAACGAACCGGACAAGCGTGCTGATAGTCTCAAGGGAGTCTTTCTCCAGCTAGAAGAAACGCAGGAAAGCGAAGCATATCGAATGAGAATTGCAAGTGTCGCAAGTGCAATGCCGAAATGGTATTACAGCCAGCAGCAAATTTTTGAAACTTTGTGTGAGCATTGGAAGAACAAGCTCGATAAGCCGGACGTCCTGGAGCGCCTGCATCAACGGGTCGGCGTGGAAGGCAGGCATTTGGCCTACCCCATTGAGGAATATGCCTCCATCGATAGCTGGGGCGACGCAAACAATCGCTGGATCAAGGCGGCCACGGAACTGGGGGAGCGCGCCGTTACCGGCGCGCTGGATCGCGCAGGACGCAAGAAAGAAGACATCGGCGCCATGATCACCGTTTCGGTTACGGGCATCGCCGCTCCGTCGCTCGACGCCAAACTGAGCAACGTGATGGATCTTCCTCTGGGTATGCGCCGTACTCCGATCTTCGGTTTGGGATGTGTTGCCGGCGCGGCCGGCATTGGCCAGGCGGCGGATTATGTTCGCGCGTATCCGGACCGCATTGCCGTGCTGCTCTCCGTCGAGCTGTGCTCCCTGACATGGCAACGCATGGATCTTTCGGTTGCCAACATGATCGCCTCCGGCCTGTTCGCCGATGGATCGGCTGCCGTGGTGATTGCCGGAGACCAGGTGAAAGCCGATGGCCCCGAAATTCTGGGCTATCGCTCCAGCTTCTACCGGAACACCGAACATCTGATGGGCTGGGACATTTCCGAGGAAGGTTTTCAGATCGTGCTTTCGCCGGATGTGCCCGAGGCGATCCAGAAAAACTTTCCGCGCGATGTTGATTCTTTCCTGGCAGACCATGGGATGAAGCGAGGCGATATCGGCACGTGGATCATGCATACCGGCGGTCCCAAGGTGCTGGACGCATCCGCCGAGGCGTTGGGCCTGACGCGGGAGGCATTCGCTCCTTCCTGGGATTGCCTGCGGCGCGCGGGCAATATGTCTTCCGCTTCCGTGCTGCTGGTTCTCGAGGACATCATGCTGAATCGGAGGCCCGCAGCCGGCACCTATAGCATTTTGGCCGCCATGGGACCGGGTTTCTGCTCGGAGCTGGTTTTGCTTCGCTGGTAAGAGGGGGATCCTCGTTGCCGAAGACATTTTCGCTTCCGGCTTTCACTATCCCACCCGGCTTATCCCGAGAGAACCCACATCTCAGAAGCGAGATGTGGGGCACCCAGGTTCACCAGGTTCAATCTTCGATCGAAACCTTTAGCAGCTTTATACCGCTGCCTTCTCGGTGCTTTGCGTTTGTGGCGTTTCTGATTTTGGACCGGAGATTTTCTCCAGCAGCACCTTTGCAATCACGTACAGCACCGGGATAAAAAATAAATTCAGAATCGTCGAGACCAACATGCCGCCGATGATCGTGGTGCCGATGGAATGGCGTCCCAGTTGGCCGGCGCCGCTGGCGAGAGCCAACGGCAATATGCCCAGGATAAATGCGAACGAGGTCATCAGAATGGGGCGCAGTCGAAGCTCGGAGGCTTCCATGGCTGCGTCCACAATCGAGCGGCCCTGGGATCGCAACTGCTCCGCGAACTCGACGATCAGAATTGCATTTTTTGCCGCCAGGCCAATCAGCATGACCAGTCCGATCTGGCAATACACGTCGTCGGCCAGTCCGCGCCATGAAACCGCCGCTAATGCTCCCAGTACGGCCATCGGAACAGACAGCAGGATGATAAGAGGGAGCGCGAAGCTTTCATAAAGGGCAGCCAGCGTGAGGTAGACAACCACGATGCCAAGTCCGAAGATGACCGCCGCCTTCCCGCCGGATTCAATTTCCTCAAGAGCCAACCCGGTCCACGAATACTGCATTCCCTGCATCATGTGTTTCTTCGCAAGCTGCTCCATTGCGCTCAACCCCTGGCTGGAACTGACTCCAGGCGCCGCGGAACCGTCGATTTCCGCCGAGCGGAACAGGTCGTAGTGACTGATGACCTGCGGGCCGGAAGTGCGAGTGAGGGTGACAAGGTTGGCCAATGGAATCATCTGCCCGTTGCCGGACCGAACGTAAAACGACTGCAGGTCTTGCGCGTTGCGGCGGAAGGGCTGATCGGCCTGTACGTAGACACGATAGGAGCGATTGTTGAAGTTGAAATTGTTAACGTACTGCGAGCCCATATACACGCCCAACGCGTCACCGATCTGGCTGAGCGGCACATTGAGTGTCTGCGCCTTTTCGCGATCGATATCGACCTGGACCAATGGATCGTTCGCGGTAAACGGAGTGTATAAACCGGTCAGATCGTGGCTCTGGCGGCTTGCCCCGGTAATCTCCTGGGCGACGCGAGCAAGATCCTGAAGCGTATTGTGACCCGTGTCCTGCAGCTCAAACTGAAAGCCGCCGAAGCTGCCCAGACCTTGAATGGCCGGCGGTTCAAAGGCCACAACAAAACCACCCTGAACCGCAAACAACTGCTGTCGCAAGCGTCCGACGAGGGCCGCGGAGGTGTGGTCCGCGCCCTTGCGCTTGGAAAACGGAGTCAGTGCAGCAAAGATCAGACCGTAGTTAGAAGCGTTGCCACTGAAACTGAACCCTGTAACGGCGAAGGATCCCAGGACTTCCGGCTGCTTCGACAAGATAACCTGTGCCTGGTCCGCCAGACCCGCGGTGTACGAAAGCGAAGCTCCGGGGGGTGCCTGCACCTGCAGAATGATGTAACCCTGGTCCTCCTGCGGAACGAACGCAGTCGGCACATGCAGGTACATATAGACCGTCGCAGCGAGACCGGCCACAAACAGAACAATCATCAGATAGCGCAGGCGCAGAACGAGGTGGATACTGCGGGCATATCCGGTGGACATTCCCTTGATGCCGCGTTCGACGGCACCCAGAAGGCCGTGATGTACCCTCTCCCGCCGCAGCAGGATAGCGGACAAAGCCGGCGAAAGTGTCAGCGCGTTGAAGGCCGAAATGGCAATTGAGAAAGCGATGGTCAAGGCAAACTGCCGGTACAGAATCCCTGTGGTGCCGGGGAAGAACGAGACCGGCACGAAAACCGCGACCAGAACCAGCGAAGTGGCGATGACAGCGCTCGTCACCTCCTTCATCGCATCGGAGGTCGCCTGGTGCGCATCGACAACCCCTTCGGTGATATGGCGCTGCACGTTCTCAATGACCACAATGGCATCGTCGACGACGAGACCTGTGGCTAACGTAATCCCGAACAAGGTCAACGAATTAATGGAGAACCCGAAAATCTTTATGAAAGCGAACGTACCGACCAGCGAGACGGGGATGGTGACCGCGGGAATAATGGTCGCGCGCCAGTCCTGCAGAAAAAAGAAGATGACTACGATGACGATAACAATCGCCTCAATCAACGTGACGAGCACTTCTCGGATTGAGTCACCGACTACTGTGGTGGTATCGAATGCGATCGCATACTTCAGACCCGGCGGAAATTGTTTGGCCAATTGCGCCAGAGCCGCCTTCGCCTCTTTGTCGACTGCCAGTGCGTTGGCGTTGCTCAATTGCTGCACGCCAACACCGATCGCCGTGTACCCGTTATATTTCAGGTCGGTCGCATACGTTTCGGCGCCGAGCTGCGCGTGCCCGACATCCTTCAGCAAAACAATCCCGTTGGGCGTGTTCTTCAGGACGATATTGTCGAACTGCCCAGGACTGGTTAACCGTCCGATGACGTTGACGGAGATCTGATACTCCTGCTTCAGATCAGCAGGAGGAGTGCCTAGAGCACCTGCCGCGATCTCCACGTTCTGTTGCTGCAAGGCGGTTACGACGTCTGTAGCTGTCAGTCCCCGCGCCGCCATTTTCAGCGGATCCAGCCAAAGCCGCATCGCGTATTTGCGGACGCCGAAAATCTGAACATTTCCGACGCCTGAAACGCGTTTCAGTGCGTCCGCGACGTATACGTCCACGTAATTGCTGATGAATTGATCGGAATATTGGCCGTGGTCGGAGTAGAAACCGGCCGCAAATACGAAATTGCTGTTTGCTTTGGTAATGGTGATGCCGCTGTTGTTGACTTCCGACGGAAGTTGGCCTTGCGCGCTGGCCACGCGATTTTGTACGTCGACCGCGGCGATATTCAAGTCGTAGCCGGTCTGAAATGTGATTGTGATCTGGCTGCTTCCGTCGTTGCCGCTGCTGGAGGTCATGTAGTTCATGCCCTCGACGCCGTTGATCGCTTCCTCCAGCGGGATCGTCACCGACGACTCAACCACCTGCGCATTGGCGCCAACGTAGCTGGCCGAAACCGTCACCTGGGGCGGCGCCAGCTGCGGATAGAGTGAGATAGGCAGAGTCGGGATGACGACCGCGCCGGCCAGAATGATCAGCAGCGCGCAGACCGTGGCAAAAACCGGGCGTCGGATGAAGAAATCGACAAACACTTTGAGCTACCTGCCTCTTAAACTTTTATGCTGACCCTGTGGTCTTTGTTATTGAATGTGTTTGCAACGGGCACCCTGATATCTTAAGAAATAGGTTGCACCGGCGCACCGTTGACCAGAAATTGCATTCCGGACACGATCACCTTGTCTCCGACCTGCAATCCGCCCTTTACTGCGTAGGCATTTCCGATCGCATCGCCCAGCACCAGCGTGGTCTGTTGCGCTACGTAGTGACCGTTCTCATTTTTCGCGACGAACACAAAAGGCTGTCCGCCGATCTCTGTCACAGCCAGGATCGGAACAGTTGGAGCCGGAGCCGTGCTCCAAATTATGACAGCCCGGACCAACTGAGAATTGCGCAGTACATCGGGCCTGGTATGGATTTTGGCTTTCGCCAGAATAGCCTGCAACTGATTATCGACCTGGGGCGAGACGAAGTAGATTGTCGAGCGGTCCAGCACTTTCCCCTGAGAATCGGTAATCTCCACCGGAAGGCCGACCCGCACTTGAGCCGCGCGTTCCGCCGGGACATAGATATACGCCTCCAGCTGCGTGTTATCGTCGACGGTCGTCAACGTGGTACTTGGAGAAACGTAGTCGCCGACATGGACCGGCACATCTCCGATCACGCCGTCGAACGGAGCGCTCACGTGGAAATATCCAAGCTGCTGCTGTGCGGACTGGCGCGCGGCAACGGCGGATTCGTAGGTGGCCTTCGAACTGTTAAATGTCTGGCTGGCCTGCTGAAAAGCCTGCTTGCTGGTGATGCCGGAGGAAAAGAGAGAACGCTGGCGGCCAATGTCCTTCTGGTTGTACTGGTACACGGCCAAGGCCTGCTGCTCCGTCGCCTGCTGCTGGGCTACGACGGCCTGCTGCTGGCGCGGATCGATTTCCATGAGCCGCTGACCGGTGCGGACCTGCTCCCCGGAGTGGACAAAGATCTGGGTAAGATTGCCGCTGACTTGAGGTTGGATCGTTGCCGAACGGCGCGATTTGATGGTGGCCACATAGTTGTCGCTGACCGGCACCGGCTTCAGCGCGACTGTCTCGACCTTGACGGGCATTGCCGGGGGCGCCTGCGCGGCCTGTTTGGCTGAGGTTCGACTGCACGACGTCAGACAGACGGCGAAGGCCATCGATACGATCGGAAAAAAAGTTCTTGCCTGGTTCAATCTCACTTATAGCCCCATCTGTGGAATCGCCCACTCAAAACCTAAGCCACGTTACCTTGATCCAGCTTTGCATCGGCTGCGTTCAGACATTCAGCAATGGAACCGCTGAAATTTGATACGTTCAACAGCTCTCATTTGTTCTCTGAATCAAGCGTCTGGAATATAAAAATCATTCTATCCAAAGATGCGGTGCAAACAATGAGGATGCAATAAATTGCGATTGGTTCCAGGATTACCGATCAGCGAGCGGATATTGCAAAAGGATTAAAGCTGGCATTCTCGTCGAAAGCGTCGGCCTGTTCGGCTCCCTTCAACCATCCGACAACTGCATAGGTCAATGGGGTGGCGAGCACCTCGTACACAACTTTACCAACATAAGCGGAGAGAATCAGCGCAAAAAGCGTGCGTCCAGGCGCCTGCCCCCAGAAAGCAATCAGCACCACAATCGTGGTATCGACGGCCTGGCCGGTAACGGTAGAGCCGACGGTGCGGGTCCACAGCCAGCGTCCGCGCGTCCTCAACTTCATTTTCGCCATGACATAGGAGTTGGTGAATTCGCCCGCCCAGTACGCGATCAAGCTGGCGGCCACCAGGCGCGGGATAAATGCGAACACGGTGGAGAAGGCGGCCTGATTGCGCCATCCGGGGGCGGGCGGAAGCGCTACCGCAACGGCGCCCATACCGGCCAGCAGCGCGGAGGCGAAAAATCCCATCCAGATGGCCCGCCGCGAAGCCGCATATCCATAAACCTCGGTAAAGATGTCCCCGAAAATATAGGTGACGGGAAACAGCAGTTCGGCGCCACTCAACGTGAGTGGGCCGATCCTGCAGATCTTCTGCGCCACCAGATTGGAAACCAGCAAAACCACGACGAATATAAGGATGAGGGTGTCGAGATGTTTGTATTTCCGGTCGGCGCTCGCAGACATTCTGAAATGAAACTATCAGTTATGCGACATTTGCGTGCTTGATATGTCGGCCCGAGGCGGGATTAAAGTGATTCTCCTTTGACACCGCCCGGAGCCATTGATACGCTCAGTGTTGGCAGGCAGGTCGGCAACGTTTTTCTTGAGGAGCCGTCCGAGGTTTGCCCGCACCCGCAACATTCAAAGCCAGAACTGCGCTCCACTGGATGAAGATGTCCATGTTTGCAGTCTCTCTCTCGCGTCCCCGTCGTCTAGCCCGGCCTAGGACACCGCCCTTTCACGGCGATAACACGGGTTCAAATCCCGTCGGGGACGCCAAATTAAATCAATGGTTTAGCCGCTGCGCCGTCTTGTCCAAATGCTCATTGCTCAGGTGCGCGTAACCGGGGAGGAGCCCGACGACGGAATGTGTGGTACCGTGGAGGCCAGTTTTTTCATACTGGCTCGGGACGCACGCATGGACCAACAGGAGCAAGCCGCGGAGCAGTTGTTTGGGGAAGCGCTCGGCCTGCCGCGCGATCAGCGACGGGCATTTTTGGACCGCGTCTGCGCCGGCAAATCCGCCCTGCGCCAAACGCTGGAAGATCTGCTGGATGAAAATGATCGCCTGAGCGGGTTTCTGTCTGAACCGGTCTTCGCAGAAGCCCCAGCAGCCGCGGGGATGGCGTTCCAAACCCTGGTGCTGGCGTCGGGCACGCGTCTGCTGGAGCGATACCAGATCACGGGCAAACTGGGCACAGGCGGAATGGGCGTGGTCTACCGGGCGCGCGACGAAAAGCTGGGCCGCGAAGTCGCCATTAAGATGCTGCAGCGCGGCGTGGTGGCAGGCGATGAAGCTCGAGGACGGTTTCGGCGTGAGGCCCAGGCTCTCGCAAAGATGAATCACGCGCACATCGCGTCCGTCCATGACGTGATCGAGCAGGATGGCGCGGATTGCATCGTAATGGAGCTGGTGGCGGGCGAGTCGCTGGCGGCGAAGCTTCGCGGCGGAGCGCTGCCGGTGAGGGAGGCGACAACGATCGCGCTGCAGGTGGCCGAAGCCCTCGAAGAGGCGCATGAGCAGGGGGTAATCCACCGCGACCTGAAACCGGCCAACGTGATGATCACCCCAAAAGGTCAGGCCAAGGTCCTCGATTTCGGACTGGCGAGGCTGCTGGGCCCGGCGGATGTCACGCAAACAGCGATGGAGCCAGGCGGGGTGATGGGCACGCTGATGTACATGTCACCGGAGCAAGCCCTTGGGCAGAAGGCCGATGTGCGAAGCGACCTGTGGAGCCTGGGCGTGACTTACTACGAATCACTGACCGGAATCGAGCCGTTTCGCCGGCCCACGCTCCTGGCGATTCTGCGAGCAATCACCGATGAGAGGGTGCAGCCGGTGCGGAAGCTTTGCCCTCAGACGCCTCTGCTGGCCGAACAAATCGTGGCGCGAGCGCTCGAGAAGGACCCCGAATTGCGGTACCAGCACGCGCGGGATTTCGCTACGGATCTGCGGAGAGTGCTCCGGGACCTGGAACCGGGACGCGTAACCGGATCGCGAACGCAAGCTGAGCAGGTCCCAGACCCTACCGTGGGCGCCGGACCGATTCGTCACATAGCGCTTCGTCGGGTCGCGTTTCTCGCGGCCGCGCTGGTGGCGGCGGGGACAATCCTGATGTTGCTGGGTCCGGCCCCGGCGACTGGAAACCTCGAATCGACGCAGATTTCGTTCTCCAACGAGGAAAAGCTCGGCCCACTGCTCACCGATGGCGCCCGGCTTTATTTCGAGAGCCACAATGTTCCGTCGGCGATGTCGGTGAGCGGCGGAATGATTGCGCCGATTCCGGGACTAAGCGGCGGAATGTATCTGGTGGATGTATCGGCAGACGGCTCGAAGGTCCTGGCTTGGACCCAGAACATAAACAATGAGGCGGCCGGCGGTTGGTTCCTGGTTGGATCGAGTCTAGGCGGAGCTTGGCGGAAGATTGGGACGGTGCGGGAGGCCAATCCGTATGCGCGCTGGACGTCGAACGGAAAGTCGATCTACTTCGTGCGGGAGCAACAGGTGTGGGTGATGGATGAGGATGGCGGTCATGCACGGCCTTTGTGGAAGCCGCCGCTGCCTCCGGTCACGCTGGCGGTCTCGCCGGATGGAAAGCAGCTCGCGGTGACGCTCTTCTCCCAGACACCGCGTATCTGGTTGGTCGGCAGTGACGGAAAAGACTCGCATCCACTGGAGCTGGACTGGCCGACGGATGCCGCGGAGACTCAGGGGCAGTGGACTCCGGACGGGCGAGGCTTTCTCTTCAATTCTGACCGCGAAGGGCGCGGAAATCTGTATGAGCTGGAGAAACCGCGCTGGTTCGAATTCTGGAAGAGGCCGGAGGCGATGCGCCTGACGGGGAATCAGTTGAACATCACGGATGCGACACCTGCGCGTGACAGCAAAAGCCTGTATGTGCTGGGGCGGGTGGAAGCGGGAGCGATGCAGGTGTTCGATCCACGGGCGCGGAAGCTCGTGCCGTTTCTCGGGGGGCTGTCAGCTTCGCAGCTTGTGGTGTCTCCGGACCGGCAGTGGATGGCGTACACGGAATATCCGAGCGGGCATTTGTGGAAGAGCCGGGTGGATGGCAGCGAGGCGGTGCAACTGACGGACGTGCCGGCCTGGATGGAACAGTGGTCCCCAAATGGGAAGTGGATTGCCTATTCTGACTGGCGCAAGATCTACCGCGTCTCAGCCGATGGCGGTGCTCCCGAGAAGCTGATGACGGGAGGCGACAACGAGGTGATGCCGACCTGGTCGCCTGATGGAAAGTCAATTGTCTTTAACCGGTTCGATGGGATCAGTGAGCCGGATGGACTGTACGTGGTGGACCTGGAAAGTCGGAAGGTGACGCCGATGACGGGCGGGGAGAAGTTTTACATCCCGGCATGGTCCCCGGACGGGAAGTATCTGGTAGCCATGGCGCGAGAGCCGCTGCGGATGGTGATCTACTCCGTGGCGACGAAACAGTGGCGGACACTGATGCAATTCGACGCGCTGGACGGCTACTATGCGTGGTCTCCAGACAGCCGCACCATCTACTTCTCGCAGGCCCAAACCCATGCGGGTATGTACCGGCTGTCGGTACCAGATGGGGGTCGGAAGCGTGTTTCGGACATTCCGGATACGACGGTATTGAACGCGGCGTTCGTGAGCGTGACGGCCGACGGACAGCCAGCGATCATGAGCTACGCCGGAGCCGCGCAGGTGTACTCGCTGCAGTCGAAGTGAGTGGTGGACGGGGTCGGCAATCAGGCGAAGTCTGTTTCCTCAGCTTGCGGTAAATCGCCAAGTCGCTCGCCGAGATTTATTCGAATTGGAGCTCGCCGTCGTTTCCGGCGGCACTTGGCGTATTGTGATTCAGTTCACCCCGATGACCAAGAGGACAAAGAATTTCTCATAACTGCCTGGCCCGTCACTCTCCGGACAGAGTGCGATAGAGCCAGATGCGGGCGAGCGCCCAATCGCGCTTCACCGAACGGGAGGAAACTCCCAAAACGTCGCCGATTTGTTCCTCAGATAGGCCCCCAAAGTAGCGCATCTCAACGACCTGCGCCTGACGGGGATGGAGCGCTTCGAGCGCCGTCAGAGCTTCGTCGAGATGCGCTACCTCATCCAACCGTTGGGGAGAGATGGCGATCCCCTCTTCAAACTCAACGCGCTTCATCCCACCTGCCCGTCGTTCCGCACGATGGGCGCGAGCATAATCCACTAGTACCTTCCGCATCACATGAGCGGCCACTCCGATGAAGTGCGCTTTGTTTTCCCAGGCGACATCATTCTGTATCAGACGCAGATAAGCCTCATTGACCAAGGCAGTGGGCTGCAAGGTGTGTTCCTGACGTTCGCGACGCATGTAAGCATTCGCCAGCCGGTGCAGTTCGGCATAGACAAGCGGCAAGAGCTGGTCCGCAGCCTCTCTATCTCCAGCCCTCATGTCCTTGAGCAGTTTCGTCGCCTGATCTTTGTCTTCTGTCATTTCCGTCGGCCTAGAAATGTTCTGATAGTATGCTATCGGTTGAGACGCGACCCCACTTTTTTCTGTGGGCCAACGCTTCCGGAGCGCTTCATCCTTCGTACGTGATGCGCTCCTATGAAACAGCCGGTATCGACATCTTCGGACAGCCATGAAGTCTGACTATCGTCAATCCGCAGAAGAGATTTTTACGACGGCCCTGGATCTATCGGTCGAGGATCGTGCCGCCTTTCTTGACGGCGCATGTAAGGGCGCTGCGGACTTGCGACAGATGGTCGACGATCTTCTTTTGGATCATCAGCGCGTCGGCAGCTTTCTTGGCGAGCCGTTGCTACTTCGTACCAGGCTCACTGCACCCGGTGGATTCGTTGCCGGCACAACAGTAGGCCGCTACACAATCATCGAGCAGCTTGGCGCCGGCGGCATGGGAGTGGTGTACCGCGCGCATGACGAGGTGCTGAAGCGCGTGGTCGCGATCAAGACCCTCGCGCCCGGAATCCTGACAGGAGAAAAAGCACGCAACCAGTTCCGCAAAGAAGCGCTGGCACTTGCGAAGCTGAGCCATGCCTCCATCGCGACCGTCTTCGATGTGGGCCAGGAGAGAGACATCGATTACATCGTCATGGAGTGCGTGGCCGGGGAGAGCCTTGACGCGAGGCTGCAGGCCGGACCGCTGACGGTGAAGGAAGCGACCGCAATCTGCCTGCAGATTGCAGAAGCAATGGAGGAGGCGCATGAACACGGCGTGATGCATCGAGACCTGAAACCCGCGAATGTCATGCTGACACAAAAGGGACGCGTTAAAGTTCTGGACTTCGGCCTTGCCAAACTGTTCGCGCTGGAGAGCGTGGACGCGACGGCTTCCCTGATGCAGACCGGGGGACTGATTGGGACACCTCGATATATGGCGCCGGAGCAGATCGCCGGCGGAGCGGCGGACCCGAGGTCGGATGTATGGAGTCTTGGCGTCATTTACTACGAATGCCTGACCGGGAAGGCGCCGTTTCAGAGGGACAACACATTCTCCACTCTTCATGCGATCAGCAGCGAGGACTTTCCTCGGGTGCGACAGCTACGTCCGGACACGCCTCCGCTCGCGGATGAGATCGTACGGCGAGCATTGAGGAAGGACCCGACTGCGCGCTACCAGTCCGCTGCGGAGTTTCGCCAAGAGGCTGCGCAACTCATGGAGGCATTGACGGCGACAGAGGATGATTCCACGCAGTCGATCGTTCGGCTACCTCGCTTCCTCGTTATTGCAGCGACTGCCGTACTTGTTATTTTGATCGGACTTGGAGCATGGCTCTCCCATCGCTGGTCGAGCCGCCGATGGGTGCGGGAAGAGGCTATTCCGCAAATTGCCGCCCTGATCGAGCAGCAGCGACCGCTCGCTGCCTTTCTTCTGCTGCGCAAGGCACAGGGCTATATGCCCGGCGATCCGCAACTGCAACAGATCGCGGATAAGAACACGCAATCCGTTTCGATTACGTCGTCGCCTTCAGGTGCGACCGTCGAGATTGAGGACTACAGCGCTCCAGAGGCACCGTGGTACAGACTGGGCACGACGCCATTGAAGAACATACGCGTGCCCAAAGGGTATTTCCGCTGGAAGGTGTCTGCGCCGGGTCAGCTGGCGTTTCTCTCTGCACCGGCGACTGAGGAAGAAATGCACTTCCCTCTGGACGAACTGCGGAAAGCACCGTCCGGCATGCTTCCGGTGCCTGAAGAAACGTGGACCGCGTACATCAGTCCAGTCGGCTGGGTAGGTCCCTATCAACTTCCGGCTTTCTATATCGACAAATATGAAGTGACGAACCGCGAGTATCAGAAGTTCGTCGATAGCGGCGGCTACGACAAGGAGACCTACTGGCGCGAAGCGTTTACGGAGAATGACCATAGCCTCTCCTGGGCCGATGCGATGGCGCGGCTGCGTGACACGACCGGCAGACCAGGTCCGTCCACGTGGGTTGCCGGACATTATCCTGAGGGACAGGCCAACTACCCGGTCACCGGAGTGAGCTGGTTTGAGGCTGCGGCCTACGCCGCCTACGCGGGGAAGAGCCTGCCGGTATTTGCCCAGTGGTACAGAGCGGCGGACGTGGACTCCTCCGCCCCATACACGATACCTGCGAGCAATATATCCGGCAGCGCAATGGCGCCAGTCGGCAAATTCCAGGGGCTGGGGACCTTTGGCACCTACGACATGGCGGGAAATGCCCGGGAATGGGTCATGAATTCCAGCAACGATGGCACACGGATGATCCTGGGCGGAGACTGGAAGTCGCCGGGATATCTCTATACCATGCCGGAAGCGCTGTTACCTTTCGACCGCTCGGCTATGAACGGTTTTCGCTGCGTCAGCAATTTGACCTCCCCACCGGCAGCAACGACCGGCCCGGTGCGGCACGCGGCGCGGGATCTCTCGAAGTTCAAACCCGCACCGGATGCAATCTTCGATGCTTACAAGTTGCTCTACACGTATCCAAAGTCGCCCCTGAATGTGAAGGAAGAGGGTGTCGTGGCAGAGACCGCGGACTGGCGCGAAGAGAAGGTGACCTTCGACGACGCCTATGATGGCGAACGCATGGCTGCATACCTATTCCTGCCGAAGAACGTGCGTCCGCCCTACCAAACAATCCTCTTCTTTCCGAGCGCCCGCGTCCTCTATCTCTCCGGCAACGACAACGGACGCGCACTGGGAGACACGAAATTCTTCGACTATGTCGTCCAAAGCGGCAGAGCAGTCATGTATCCGATCTACCAGGGCACCTACGAGAGGCGGGTTAAGTTTTACCTTCCGGATGCTTCCCAGTCGATCGAACTCACAGAGGAGTGGTACAAGGATGCGGCGCGATCCCTCGACTATCTGGCCACACGCCGGGATATCGACAATGCCAAGCTCGCATACATGGGTGTGAGCATGGGTTCTGCGGAGGGCATCGTTTTTTCAACGCTCCTACAGAATCGGCTAAAGACCATCATCCTGCTGGATGGAGGTTTCTTTCTCGAACCGCCGCCCCCGGGAGACGACCAGGCGGACTTTGCGCCACGTTTGAAGCTGCCGGTGCTCATGGTGAACGGGCGCTACGACTTCACTTTTCCGGTAGAGACAGCGCAGGACCCTCTATTCAATTTGCTTGGCACGCCCCCCTCGCAGAAGAAACATGCGGTGTTGGACACACCCCACGATGTGACCGAGCAGCATACTCAGTTGGTGGCCATCGTCCTCGACTGGCTGGACCGCTACTTGGGACGGGTGCATTGAGCGGGCACTCGCGTGAGATGAATGATATGAGCAAATATGCCGCAAGAGCGGGCAGAATATCTCTCCACGAGAGATATTCTGCCCGCCGCGCCTCCTGCGAGAGATCCACTGAGGTGAACGCCCTTCTCTACTTCGAGGTCTGCAATGCAGTTAGCTCAACCTTGGCCGACGGTTTGGCCGATGACGCGAGGGTCATCTCTTGCCGCAGTTCACGCTCCTCGGCGGTCTTTACACAATCCACGTGAACGCCAGTCTTTGCAGTCCATATCTCTTCGAGGAAGTAACGGTTGCCATAACGCGTGAAGATCAGCTTCGTATGATCTGCTGGCTGGCCGGAGTAGTCATGGGATCGCACCATGGTATTGCCGCTGGCTGATTTTCCCAGGATCTGAAGCAAGCCATTGGCGGTTACGCGCACAGTATAGGTACCTGCAGGGTAGACTCGCAAGCCGCTGCGAAAAGCGAAGGGAACACGGACGTGAGTCAATACGGCCAGGTTTTGGGCATGAACCGGGGGTGCGGACACGAACCCGGCGAGTATGGTTGCGAAAAAAATGAAACGGGAAATTTTTGAAGTAACATGCATGGCATTTTCTCCTTGGGAAAGGCATTTCAAATGCCTTCACCAGGTAAAGCGGAACAGCGAATCAAAAGGTGACAACAACGGCAACAATTTTTTCAGATTGCGTAACTCGGGGTTTGATCGCACCTCTCTTGGCAACTCAGGGATCTGCCTTCGGAGAAGAGTGTCTTGAGGATGCGGCTCGATGTGTGGAAATTCAGAGCGCAATTCAGCAAATGCTGGATTTTTGTGCGGCACACCCTCCCACGGATGATTGCACTGCTCTGCAGCTGGTTTTTAATGGTGAATTGCCGGACCCGGTCGATGGTACATCGCCTCAGTCATAAGTTGAAGAGACAATTGAGAAGTCATACGGACGTGGCCAGCAGCGCCGGGGTGGGGATGGTGAAGCGGGCGTCGCGCATGTAATGCGCATAGGTGGAGCCATCGCCGAGTGTACGCAGGAATGGAAAGACGTGCTCCGAGATTCGTTCATACATCTGCTGCGGATCGGCGTTCTTGAAACGCTTCCAGCGGTACTCCTCGTAGGAGAGGCCCTTGCTGTCTTTGCCCTTGGGGAAGATGCGCCGCTCCAGCGGTTTTCCGAGCCGCGCAGCCTTGCGTTCCTCAAGCTCCTGCACTTCGTCCCGGCGCTTGAGAAAGAGCAGATCGGTGATCTGTTCAATCACCTCACCGGGTTCGCAATGCCGCCCGACCAGAAGGCGTCCCATACGCGGTCGATTTGATTGCGAATCTCTCCGGTAAGCATTGGGCCTCGTTTCTTAGTTATAGCGAAAGCTGTCCGAAATCAGTCAGCAGGCTCGTGAGTGGCATGACTTCTGTCTTCTTATCCAGCTTGAATCGTTCTGTGCCGGGGTAGAGCACAATCTGTCGCGTAGCTTTGATGTCTTCGCAGCCGTTGTAAAAGCCTTTGCTGGGCTGGGGGCTGCCGAGGGAGCGCTTGATCTCGATGGCCCAACGCTGCTTTGCGCTGAATTCAATCCCCAGATCAATTTCCGCGCCAGCAGAGGTGCGGTAGAACGATGGTCGCGCGGTGGCCGGCAGTGCGTCCAGAATATTTTCGATCAGCATTCCCTCCCAGCTTGCGCCGACAACCGGGTGCCCAAGAAGCTCTTCCAGGTTGCGAATGCCGAGCAGCGCGTGCAACAGGCCACTGTCCCGGACATAGACTTTTGGTGTGCGCACCAGGCGCTTCTTCGCGTTCGCGGCCCAAGGCTGTAGACGGCGCACGAGCAGCAGGTCCACCATGATGTCGAGGTAGCGCGCGACGGTATGCCCGCTGACGCCAAGTCCGCTGGCGAGCTGCGCCGCGTTGAGCATCTGCCCCTGATTGTGAGCGAGCATCTGCCAGTAGCGGCGTAACGTTTCTGCGGAAATGCGTGGACCGAGCGCGGGAACATCGCGTTCCAGATAGGTCTGGATGAAGGCAGAGCGCCACGCTAAGCTGTCCTCGTCGTTGGCGGCAAGAAAGCTGTCCGGGAAGCCGCCGCGACTCCAAAGCTGGTCAGCAGTACCGACACCAGAGGCGGCGATCTCAACATGGGAGAACGGAGTCAGTTCTTCGTAAGCAATGCGTCCGGCCAGGGTCTCCGCGGACTGCTGCAAGAGGTCAATGGATGCGGAGCCGAGCAGGAGAAACTGGCCATTGCGTTTGCCTTTGCGCCGCCGCTGGTCAATCAGGCTCCGCAGTGTCGCGAAGATGCCGGGGAGCCGATGAATTTCATCAAAGATGACTAGCCGATCCGCGTGCTGCGCGAGGTAGAGTTCCGGCTCGATCAGCTTTGCACGGTCGGATGGCAGCTCCAAGTCGAGGTAGAGCGCCTGCTCTCCCAGGTTTTCCGCCAGCGAAAGGGCGAGCGTCGTCTTGCCCACCTGCCGGGGTCCAAGCAGAGCTACAGCAGGAAACCGCTGGAGCAGCTTTCGCAATTTCGGCTGGGCTATGCGAGAGATCATACCTTGTAATTATGCCATATAGGTACATAATTGCGATATGTAATTCCATGGGAAGGCCGAAATTTCATCGTGCAGCAGCTTCTTCGCTCACTGGTGAAATAGGGCGGCATACAAAATGGCGACGGTTTAGGCGTATTTGCGCAACCCGGCGCTTTGCGCATCCGTCTTTAATTCGAGCGCGTCCACCCCATTGAAATGTCATATTGCCTGCGATATCATCGTTATGTGCGGACGGTTCTCGACACGGCAGTCCTTGTAGCAGCGATACGCAGTAACAAAGGCGCATCGCACCAGCTTGTCAGGGCCGCGCTTGAAAATCGTTTGGAATTGCTGCTGTCCGTACCGTTGCTTCTCGAATATGAGGCTGTCCTGAGACGACCAGAGCATCTCAAAGCATCCGGTGGAACAACGCGAGAGATCGACAAATTGCTGGATGCCCTGATTGCGGTGGCCAAGCCTGTATATCGAGCTTTTTTCTGGCGTCCATTATTGCGTGACGCGGATGACGACATGGTATTAGAGGCGGCCATGAGCGGACATGCGGACTTCCTCGTCACCTTTAATCGACGCGATTTTGAGCCTGCCGCTTCACAGCTAGGAATCGCTATTGTGTCACCCCAAGAAACCTTGAGGGAAATCAGGAGGAGAGATGAGAACCAGTAATTTTGCACTCAGACTGCAACCTTCGCTGCTGGATGAAGCGCGCAGAACTGCCGAGGAAGAAGGGGTCGCGCTGAATCAACTGATCAACGTAGCGGTGGCGGAAAAACTTTCCGCCATCCGCACGGAGACCTTTTTCTGTGAGCGTGCTCGCCGGGCGAATGTTCCTGAAGCAATCGGAATTCTGGATCGGCTGGGGAAAGACAATTCCCCCATGAAAGGCGACGAACTCGCGGAGAGCGACAGACTTTATCCTTCAAAAGCCACTCGCAAAGCGGACATCAAAACTTCTAGGAAAATACCCTTGCGGGCGCGCTCGCAAAAAACTTCGTGAGATTAGAAATTGCAGTGTCGATGACGATCCGCGTTGGGGCCAGCTCCAGTGTCCGCAATTGAGCCCGTTGGCATTGGCACATGAGATCAACGCGCTCAAATAAGCCCGAATTTCAGGGCAGAATTTGCGGATGTTTGTCGATGTTATCGCCCGCTTACGGCTACCGCAGAAAAAGGGTTTGTTAAGGGTTCGATAAGTATTCCCGAGGGTTCCAAAAGGACCAGCAAGGTCAGCTTCGCTTTTTCCGACGGCTGCTCAATTACGACGAGTGGCGCATTGCGGGCAAGCCGTAGTCCACGCAGTACAACGAAGACGAATCCGCGCGATGTGCTGGGCGATTTCTCGCTCACGATCAGCTCGTGGGGGAGTTCACCGGCGTCTTCACCAACGCCGACGGCAATCTCTTCGTCGAGACCTATAACCAGCTCAACGCCTACTTCGCTGTTGTGCCGGGCAATTATGCCCTCAATCTTCGCAAGCTCTATTTGCTGAACTCCAATTATGCCGACCTGAGCTTTCTGTCGCGATCAATGCATTATCCATGCGCCTACACTGCATGTTTCGCTTCCGATGCACGAGTGTTGCTGTGGCTGCGCCCGACAGATTTTGGATCGGGATTGAACGTATCGGCGAAACTCTTTGTTTCGATTTGAGTATCCAGCGGAAAGTGCAGGGAAAACACAGTCCCGCTCTGACCGTCATTCTGGCTGCTTCTCACGCGGAACTGGGCTTCATGTCCTCTCAGGATTTCGGCGCTGATCCAAAGCCCAAGCCCTGTGCCGTTGATTCCCTTGGTTGTGAAGAACGGTTCGAAGATGTGAGCCAGAGTGTTGCTGTCCATGCCGCGGCCTGTGTCGGCGACCGTGACCCGGACGCCCCTCTGTCCGGTACGCCAGTCCACCGCATTTCGGGCGCGCAGCAGGATCGTTCCTCCGGAACGAGTGGCATCGAAGGCGTTGCCAATCAGGTTGGAGAAGACCTGGCGAATCTCCGACGCCAGGCATTGCACCGGCGCATTGTCGCCGTAGTCTCGCACCAGGCGGATGCCGGAATTTTTCAATCTCCCCTCATAGATCGCGACCGTCGAATCCAACAGTTCAGACATCTTCTCCGAGGACGCCGCATTCATCTGACGGTTGAAGCGCAGCGTGTGGGTGACAATATTGGACACTCGCGCGAGTTCCTCCAATGCCGTCCTGGTGTACGCCTGCAATTCCCGATCCGTCGCCGCCTGCTGGATGAGATACAGCAGGTTCGTCACCGACTCCAGCGGATTGTTGATCTCGTGCGAAATGGAGGAGGCCAGGCGTCCCACGGCGGCAAGCTTCTCGCTGTTCCGAAGCGCGGTTTCTATCCGCTTGCGCTCGATTGCAATGGCAGCAACGCGAGCAAGAAGATCTGCGGCTTGCATCTCCTCTGCGCCTGGCTCTTTTGACGTCCGATAATAGATGGCGAAGGTGCCCAACACCTGGTTTTCCGAGCCCATGATCGGAGTCGACCAGCAGGAACGGAGGCCATGCGTCAGCGCAAGCTCCGCATAGTTTTTCCATAGAGAATCGTGAGCTATGTCGGAGACGATGATCCGCTTGCGTAAATAAGCCGCCGTTCCGCATGAACCTTCTGCCGGGCCAATTGCGATTCCATCGATGGCCCTGTTGTAAGCGTCATGCAAACTTGGGGCGGCGCCGTGCCGCAGGTGTTTGCCACTCGGGTCCAGCAAGAGCACAGAGGCTAAGATTCCATATTCCGTGAATCTTTTTTCGATACCAAGTGTCAGCTCTTCCAGCACGGCAGGCAACGGAGCGCCAGCGGCAATCAATTCCAGGATGCGCTTTTCCTGTTGCAACAGTGCCTCATTCAGTTCGACGCGCCGGCGCGCGCGCACCTGCTCGCTCACTTCATAGGCGGCAACGACAATGCCCTCCACTTGGCCGTTTGCGTCGCGCGTGGGTTGATATACGAAGTTGAAGTAGGCTTCCTCCGGCTGGCCCGTCGCACCACGATCGAGAATCGACTTTATTTCATTGCCGTAGAAGGGATTTCCTGAGCGATACACGTTGTCGAGCAGATCGAAGAAAGGCTGGCCTTCCAATTCCGGCAGAGCTTCACGAATTGTTTTGCCCTCCAGTTCACCGGCATGGGTCCGCCCTGTAATACGGACGTACCCATTGTTCATCAGGGCAATGCGATGCTCGGGGCCGCTGAGAACGGCGATTGGGATCGGCGCTTGCGTGAAGAAGTCGCGGATGCGGTTGCGTTCGGCCTCGGCTTCCGCGCGCAGATCGTGTTCACGGAGACTCGCATTCCGCCTCAAGTTGGAGAGCGCGAGCTGGGACTGCACGCGGGCCAGCAGCTCCCGCGCGGTGAAGGGCTTGATGAGATAGTCGTCGGCTCCGGCCTGCAGGCCTTCAATCCGCGCCTCCGTTCCCGCTCTGGCTGAGAGCATGATGACGGGAATGGAGCGTGTGCCGGGTTCCTCGCGGAGCGCCTTTAACAATCCGACCCCGTCGAGTTCCGGCATCATCACATCGGTCAGGACTAAATCGGGCGGACCGGCCAGGGCTGCCGCCAGCGCCTCCGCGCCATCGGCCACGGCCTGCACCGTGTAGTGTTTTGCGAGCAGCCGGCGGACGTACTCGCGCATATCGGCGTTATCGTCCGCCACCAGCACTCTCGCGCCGCTCTGTGCCTCTGGCGTCGAAGTACCCTCCGCTGCGGAAGCGCCGGTTGCGGCCGCCGCCGGTGAATCCGGCAGCCAGCCCATCGCTTCGTCCAGATAATTTCGTGCCCTGAACCGCGCCGAATCCGAAGACGACTGCGGCGCAGCGTTCTTCGGAACCACATCCTTGTTTCGTCGGGGAATTGTGACCGTAAAGGTAGTTCCCTTGCCGTACTCGCTTTCTGCGCGAATCGAGCCGCCATGCAGATGTATCAACTCCTGCACCAGCGCGAGGCCAATGCCGGTGCCCTCGAAGCTGCGGCGGCGCGAACCATTGACCTGATGAAATCGCTCGAAGAGCCGGGGGATCTCGGACTGCGCAATCCCAGTTCCGGTGTCCGAGACCTGGAGGCATACCGAATGATCGTCTTCTTCTTCGGTCAGGCGAACGGTGATGCTGCCCTCAAACGTAAACTTGAAGGCATTGGAGAGAAGATTCAAAACGATCTTCTCCCACATATCGCGATCGACATTCACCGGATGGCGCAACGGTTTGCAGTCGATCGTCAGCTGCAGCCCGGCCTTCTCAGTCGCCGAGCGGAAGACGCTCGCCAACTCAGCGGTGAACTCCGCCAGGTCCGTCGGCTGATAGACCGCTTTGGCGCGCCCTGCCTCGATTCGGGAAAAGTCGAGCAGCGTATTCACCAGCTTCAGCAGGCGCATTCCATTGCGCTGCACAAAATCGAGCTGCGCCTTGTCTTCCGGGCCGAATTGTTTCCCCGCTTCCGCCCGGGCGATCGTCTCTTCCAATGGGCTAAGCATCAGCGTCAAGGGCGTGCGGAACTCGTGGCTGATGTTGGTGAAGAATGCAGTCTTCGCCTGATCGATCTCGGCCAGCGCCTGGGCGCGCTTGCGCTCCTCCTCATAGGCGCGCGCATTTGCGATCGTGGTGGCGATCTGCGCGGATGCCAGTTCGAGAAATCCGCGATAGGAGTCATCGAACCGCAATCGCGGGCTGATGCCCGCCACCAGATAGCCTGCCAATTGATGAGCCACATTGGACTTGATCGGCACGATAGCAGCGGAATCCGGGGGATTGGACCATGGCCCAGGCGGAACGCAATCGAACCTGTCCTGCAATGCATCCGCGACGATGATCTCTTCACCTTGCCTGGCGGACGCCAGCGGCCATGCAGCATCGGAGCCTTCGCGCAAATCCACTGTCTCCAGGCATATCGCTGCACTGTTCTCTGTTCCGGCCGTGCCTGCCAGCCGTGCGGATGTACCATCGGCCTCCGTCAAATACAACAGTGCGAACGGAACGTCCTTGCTGTAATTGGCGAGCGCGACTGCAGCCACTGCGCACGCTTCCTCCGCCGACTTTGCCTCGATCTGTCGTGCGGCAAGTTCGCGCAATGCCAGAACGCGTCTCTCACCGACGATTTTTTCGCTGATTTCATGTACAGTTGCCAGGACTCCGCCGATCCCACTCGGCGCTGTGTCGTCAGGCACGGGGCTGTAAGCGATGGTGAAATGGGTCTCCTCCATGAATCCATAGCGGTTGATCTCCAGGGGGATATCTTCCATCCATGTGGGTGGCCCGCCCTCATAAGGGGTCTTGATCAGCGGTCCAATGACATGCCATATCTCAGGCCAGCATTGGCTGGCGGGCTGTCCGAGAGCGGCATGCGGATGCTTTTTGCCCAGCACCGGACGATACGCGTCGTTATAAAGCTGGCAAAATTGCGGACCCCACCACAACAGCAGCGGGAACCGATTCATCAGCAGGAAACGGGTCATCATCCGCAGCGTTGGAGACCATTGCTCAAGCGGTCCAAGCGCGGTGTTTGACCAGTCGAACCCGCGCATGAGCGCGCCCATTTCCCCGCCATCGGCGAAGATATCCTTGGCGAGACCGTTGTCAGAGTTCGTCAGCAATGGACCACTCCCCTCGGAAAGCCCTCGGACGTTTCGACAATTCCAGATTTTATATTGAAGTGATGGAGTTTCGAAACGGCCTACCCATCGATTCCCGGGTGAATCACCGCGAAATCGGGAGCCCGTCCGAAACGAAGACAGGCGCGATCACAGAATTATCCCACGGTCGGCGTTTTGTTCGGCAGGAAAACTGAAAAACAAGTACCGCTCTTCTCCGGTTGCACGCTGCTGCGCATCTGGATGGAGCCGCCAAGCCGATGCACGATCCCGCGCGCGACCCAGAGACCAAGCCCCGTCCCATGCTCTCCCTTGGTGGTGAAGAACGGCTCGAAGATGCGCTCCGCTTGATGAGCGACGATTCCGCAACCGCTGTCGGCAAGGGTGATGCGCAGACCCCGGACGGCCTTGCTTCGATTCCAGCCGGAAGACCTGCTGACCCGCAGGGTAAAGCGGCCGCCTTCCGGGACAGCCTCCATCGCGTTCATCAGCAACGTGGAGAATACCTGGCGGATTTCGCCGGGATAACTGAAGATGGCTGCTCCGTTGGATTCATACTGCTTTTGCACCGCGATCTTCTTGACGGCGATCCGTTTGGCATAAAGGCTCAAGATGCTTTCTACCACCTCTTCCAGGTTCACTGCCGTCGGGGACATCGATTCCCGGTAGAACCCTAAAGACTGCTGCGTCAGGTGGGTTACGCGGCTTAGCTCCTCTCTTGCCATCCTCGCGTATTCTTTCTCTTCCGTGTCGAGGCTTGGAGACTGGCCCAGCAACATCAGCAGGTTGGTAACGGCTTGCAGTGGATTGTTGATCTCATGCGCCAGGGTCGCGGCCAGCCGGCCCGCGGCAGCCAGTTTTTCCGACCGGATCAGGGCCGACTCCGCGCGCTTGCGCTCGGTAATGTCCTCAATCGCGATCAGGATCATCGGCTGCGCGTCCACATTCACCTGGGACAGGTTGCGCGCATTCAGCAGCATGGTCCTGTGTCCAAGGGTTTCGAAATCGTGCTTGACCTCGAAATCCTTCACTATATCTTTGTCGGACAACATTTGCCCCAGCAGCGTCCGCAAGACCGGAATGTCCCACTGTCGATTGCCCAGGTCGTATAGAAATTGTCCGATCGTCTTTTCCTGCGGCACCCGGAAAATGGCCAGAAAAGGAAGATTCGCCGCGACGACACGAAGATTGGCGTCGAGCACAAGCAGCGGTTCCCGCACCGTGTCGATAATTGCCCGGAAAAACTCGGAGGATTTCTTCAGTTGCTCGCTCGCAGCCTTGATGACGTCGATGTCCTGCAATCCCAGCACCACGCCGTCGATTTTGTTGTCCTGCGTGCGATACGGCTGAATGCTCAACTCGTTCCAGCGGCCTTCGAGGTCCTTCACTTCGCCTGTCCATGGCTGCAAACTGTCCAGGACTTTCGCGATTGCTTGTTCGATGGCGTGCGGCTCTGCGCCCGGCATTTCGATGTTCGACCGTATATCCGCAAACGCTCGCCCAACGTCGGACGAGACCACCTTGAGCAGCTTGTCCGCGGCGGGAGTGAAACGCCGGATGCGCAGGCGGCGGTCCAGCATGACCACCGGAATTCGCGTGCTGTTCAGGAAATTGCTGATGTCGTTGCTGAGATCGTGGAGGTCGCTGTTTTTGCTGCGAAGCTCCGTATTCAGCGTGTTCAGCTCCTCATTCGCCGACTGCAGCTCTTCCTTGGAAGTCTCCAGCTCCTCATTGGTGCTTTGCAGCTCTTCATTGGCGGAGAGGATCTCTTCATTCGCCGATTGAAATTCTTCTTTCAACGCCTCTTCTGACTCGATGGCGGAGTTGAGCGCGTCGCGCGTGCCGGCAAGCTCCCGTTTTAGCCGCTTCGCTTCCGGCTGGTCCGGCTGGAGAGTGCCGCTCTTTTTCCTGCTTCGCGCGGCTGTGTCGGGTACATCCGGCGGCGTGGCATCCTCGAACAGGACCAGAAAGAATTGCTTACCAAAGTTGACCCGGGGTGCCCCATCCTTCGCGGTTTTTCGCGAAGGGTGGGACCTGTCGCCGTTTCCCAGCGGTGCAACGGAAATATTCAGGATGCGCCTATTGCCATTTCCGTCGAAAGGGATGCCTTCCTGCTGGACGGTCGCGCCCTTCTTTTGGGCGGCGGCGATCAGTGTCCGCAGTTCCACCGCGAGGCCATTCTTCGCCAGCTTCAGCAGATTTACGCTCGGTTTGCCGGAGGACTGCTCCAGATACGGCGTCGTCCGCCCGCGGAACTGGACCACCTCCATTTCGTTGTTTACGATCACTCCCGGAGGGGTATGGTTCTTCAGCAGCAAACGATCCGCTTCGGCCTGCACATCCAGATCCTCGTTCGCAGGCCCTTGCGGGTTCACCTCTCCGCCGCCGAATTCCTGTCCCATCAGACTGGGATAGTGGTTCTGGGCGAAGTCGTAATGCACCCGGGAGGCCGTCTCCCGCTTGGCATAGATTTTGTGCTTCTTGTCCACGGCAGTGAACAAGTCGGGAAAGGCGGCGACGCTCTCCGACCCGCCCAGAACCAGGAAGGCATGCGGTTTCAGCGCGTAGTGCAGAATAGGCACGATCTTTTTTTGCAGCACGGGCTGGATGTAGATAAGCAGATTGCGGCAGGCCACCAGGTTCATCTGCGAAAACGGGGGATCGTTGGCCAGGTTCTGCCGCGCGAAAACACACAGGTCGCGTACCGCTTTATTGACGCGGTAGCCGCCGTCCACTTTGACAAAGAAGCGCTGCAGGCGCTCCTTCGAGATTTCCTCCGCGATGCTTTCGCGGTACACGCCCGCGCGCGCTTTCTCAATGCCTCGCTCGTTCAGGTCGGTCCCGAAGATCTGAATCTGATAGCTCGATGCCTTGTCGCCGAGGAACTCCAGCAGGGTCATCGCCAGCGAATAGGTCTCTTCGCCCGTCGAACATCCGGGCGCCCACATGCGGATCGAGCCCTTGTTGCCCTCGTCCTTCACAATGGCCGGATAGACCTGGCTCTTGAGCGCTTCAAACGCCTCGAAATCCCGGAAAAAACTGGTCACCGGGATGAGCACATCGTCGTACAGCTTCCGCGCCTCTTCGGGATACTCCCGCAAATGCCGCCCGTATTCGTCCAGCGTATCCAGCTTCAGGACCGTCATGCGGCGCAACGCGCGCCGGTGGATGGTGTTGGGCTTGTACTGGCTGAAATCCACCCCGCTCGTCCGGCGCAACTGCTCGATGACTCCCGAAAATGCTTTCTGCTGGGGTGACGGCTGGCCGGATGTCGAATCGTCGGACGCAACGACGTCCTGGTTCTCCGGCCGTGGATGGGGGTGATGGCGGAGTTCAGCGAGTTCCTTGGCGATCTCCGCGGGCGGCAGAATGAAATCCACGCAGCCGGAGTCGATGGCGCTGCGCGGCATGCCATCGTACTTGGCCGAGGTTGGCTCCTGGGCAAACGTGATGCCGCCCTCCGCCTTGATGTCTTCCAAACCCGAAGTGCCGTCTCCGCCCGTGCCGGAAAGGACAATGCCGATCGCCTTTTCCTGTTGCTCCTGGGCCAGCGATCGCATAAAGAAATTGATCGCCAGGTCCCCTTGCTGCTGCGATTTCGGACTGCGCGGCGTCAGGTTCAGGGCGCCCTTCGCAAGAACCATCAGACAGTTGGGGGGAATTACATAGACGCGGTTCGGCCGAACCTTGATCCCGGACTTGACCTCCTCGACCGGCATCCTGGTTGCTTTCGCGATGAGTTCCGTCAGCAGGCTGTGGTGGGTCGGGTCCAGATGCTGCACCAGCACGAACGCCATACCCGTATCCACCACCGCCGCATGGAAAAATTCCGTGTAGGCTTCCAGGCCCCCTGCCGAGGCGCCGATAGCCGCAATGGGAAACGAGTCCGCAGCGGCTTCCTCTGGTGGGAGAGACCTTTTAGAGGTTTTCTCTTTTGCCTGAGAAGCCGATTTGGAATGCGTTTTGGGGGTGGAGTTCGAGCGACCCTTCATGTTCGCGTTACGCGCTTTCTTTCAGCGCGCCGCAGCACGCGATGTTTTGGAAGTCGAATTGCGGGGGGAGGAGCATCATTGCGACGTTTAGGCTCACCAATCCTGCAATACTCAACAAGTTGTAGCACCAACCTCAATTCTCCAGCAAATCCGCTGGCAGTGCCGCTTCATACTTGAACGGCGGAAACGGTCAGTTAGATGCGTTTGCAGAGTTTGGGTATCGGGTGCAACGAAAGCTCCGGCCCGATACTCCTACTAAAAAAGTATCTCGCGAGTGAACGCACAGGGACAGAATGCGCAACGACAGATGTGGAGGCCACTCCGTGCCCGTTGCGCATGAGCAGCGAATTCGCTCACGAGTTCTGAACGCCCATGGGGAGTTGCAATTGTGTGGGAAGTCTCTGTTCCTTAAATCAAGTCATAAATGCGCGGACATATTCGCTGAGAAGCCGCGAATTGTTGCTGGCCAACGAGACCATTCGTGTGGGTGGATAGGACAGACCGACAGAAATGTCATCCTGAACAGAGCGCAGGCGTAGTGAAGGACCGGGTGATTCCCCGGCAAACCGCAAGATCCTTCGCGTTGCTCAGGGACGACCAAAAGTCCTGATTGCACTCTACACCAATAGGAGAACTGGTCTAAATCGACGGCTTCCGGGCGCGTCGATACGCACCGTCCTGTCTATGATCCGGCTGCAAAATCACTTCAAAAATGGAGCGAAATGACAGCAAAATTGAATCCGGTTCCTCAGGCTTTCGCTTCCTTTAAAAGCAATTCCTGGTAGATCGTTCTTAAACGATCCGAGACTGTTTGCAGTCCGCACTTCTGGTGTACGGTCCGGTACCCGGCTTCTCCAATCGATTTCTGCAGGGCCTCGTCCCGCAAAAGGCGCAGGATCGCTTCGGCGATCGAGGTGGGGTCGGCTGGACGAGCAAACAGGCCGTTTCTTCCATCCTCGATCAGTTCCGGAAGGCCGCCCACCGGCGTGCACACGACGGGCACCCCATGACTCATCGCTTCCAGGACAGCCATTGGAACGCCTTCATTATGGCTCGGAAGGCAGAAGATCGTCGCCTGGCCCCACATTTGAGTCAGGGCCTCTTCTTCCACCCATCCCAGAAGGCGAATGGAGTTTTCCAAGCCAAGTTCTTTCGCGAGCCTGCCGGCATTTTCCAGTTCGCCATGGCCTGCGAACCAGAATTGAACGTTGGGAAATGCGGCGTGGACGATCTTGGCCGCCTGGATAAGATCCGCATACCCTTTGCGTGCTTCGAGCTTCCCTACAAAAAGGACTCTCTGGCAACCGTTGCCGGACGGCGTATTGCAGCGATGCGCCAATACAGGATTGGGAACGATGACCACATTCGATGCAGGAGATCGCCGGCGTATCATTTCCGCCCAATTCTGTGAAAGCGCAATCACCAGGTCTGCATTTCTGAATGCGTAATTCACTGCCCAGCGGGGAGTATCTATGAATAGGGATTCGGGGCTTTGCGCATGCACATGCACGATCACAGGGCGGCGCATTGCTTTGGCCAGGGCAATGATCGGCAATTTTCGCATCAAGCTCATCTCGCCGGCTAAATGCACATGCACCAGGCTGCTCTTACCCACCAGTCCGGGAGCCTGGATGTAGGCTTTGAGCGCAGCCGTCAGCTTGCGCCATTTTCCGCGGTCGTCATGGGTGGAGAGCAATCGGCAGTTCATGGCCTGCCACACGTCGGCGCGGCTGTGCAGGCGGATGACCGACGTGATTCCTCCCCGCGTGTCCCGACCGGGAGCCACAACGAGAATTTTTTGGGGGCGGCGAGGGTGCATCGGCTTCCTTTTTGAAATGGCAGGTTGAGACCTGCCGGCCATCAATTTGCAACGCGGATTTCGGACAGGTCTGCAATCTGCGCCGGAAGCATCTTATAGCTGTCCGATAGATGTTTCCGATTTGCAGTCGCAAGCAGTTCCGCGCCGGGAGTGTACTCCGGAACGAGCCTCTGAAGAATGTCGAGCGTTTCCCCGGCAGCGCGATTCCGGCATGCGATGCGGAGTCGATGCATCTCCTCGATCAGGCTCTGGGAGGGAGGCAGCGACTGTTTCAGCACGGCAATTTTTTCGTGGACCGTGGGAAGGGTTGCCTCGCTGGTCGTGCTCAACTCCTCGAACAGCTTTTCGCCCGGCCGAACCCCGGAGTATTCGATAAGAATCTCTTTACCGGGGAAGTATCCCATCATGCGGATCAACTGCTCCGCGAGATCGACAATTTTGACAGGGTCTCCCATATCCAGCACAAAGATCTCGTCACTGGAACCGAAGCTGGAGGCCTGCAAAACGAGCTGCGCCGCCTCCGGAATGGTCATGAAATAGCGAACCATGGCGGGATGCGTCACTGTTACCGGGCCGCCCATTTCAATCTGCTTGCGGAAAATGGGGATGACGCTGCCATTGCTTCCAAGAACGTTCCCGAACCGTACAGAGGCGCAGTGAGTCGACAGCGACGACGAGGAATGGACGATCAGCTCCGCAATGCGCTTGCTTACGCCCATGATGCTGGTCGGGCGGACCGCCTTGTCGCTGGAGATCATGACAAAGGTCTCCACGTTGTATTGCTGGCAGCATTTGAGCAGGATGTCGGTTCCGAATATATTGTTTTCGATCACCTCGAACAGATGCTTCTCCATGAGAGGCACGTGTTTATAGGCAGCCGCATGATAGACGACCGCCGGCGAGTGGGCTTCCATCACTTCGGAAAGCCTCTGCACATTTTGCACGCTTCCGATACAGGGAATGAACGGGACGTCCTTGAAACGTTCCTGCATTTCTCTTTCGATAAAAAACAGAGCGGTTTCGTTAATTTCATAGCCGATGATTGCGCCAGGGCGAAAAGCCGCGAGCTGCCGGCACAATTCGGAGCCAATCGAGCCTGCCGCGCCGGTCACCATGACGACACGGCCGCCAACCTTGCTTTCAATCATGCTCAGGTTCAGTTGCACCGGCGGCCGATTCAGCAGCTTTTCTACAGAGATTTCGGCGGGCCCGCACCGGCTGCCATGGCGGACCGCCACGGCAATCGATTCAATCAGCCGCACATGAACCTTATTGTTCAGGCTGGTACCCACCAGCCTCTGTTGCAGCAGATCCGAACTCGCGCGCGAAGAGGCAAAAATAGTCTTGATGCCATGCTGTCTCGACAGCGGTTCGATTTCGTCGCTGCGTCCCAGAACTCGAAGGCCACCGGCGGAGTGGTACTGGCATTCCGGGCGGTCGTCGAGAAAGCCCAGAACGCGATACTCCGGGCAGTCCCGCTTCAACTCCGTGAGAATTCCCACTCCAGCCAGATCGGCCCCGTAGATCAGCGCCGTGTTCCGGTTGATGCCGGGGCCGCGCGAGCGCAGCCATGTGGCGGCCCAGCGAAACGCGAACCTCGCGCCTGCGATTCCGCAGATGGAATAGATTGCATCGAGCAAATAGATGGAGCGCGGAAGCGGCCGGCTCAATATACCGCCGATCGCCAGCGAGCTGAGAACGGAGGCGACGATGACGATGCCGACCAGATGCAGCATCTCATCGATGGAAGTAAAACTCCACAGGCTGCGATGCACGCCGAATGCAATCAGAACGGCGCATTGAGAAAAAGCCCAGATCAGCGCAAGGATCGGTATGTAGGGCAGCCAGTCCTTCGGGATTTTACCGTCGAAGCGGGTGGCAAAGGCAAAATAGACGCTCGAAAGCAGGACCCCGATCAGCAAAATAAGCCGTAGCGTGCCCGCATTGTAATTTGCGCGCCGTCTTAGCAGCGAGTTGCCGTTCATCATTTCCTCCCTGGCTTCTTTATGTCTGTCTATATGGCGTCTATGGATGCTTCCGTCTGCAGAGAAGCGGACTGCAGCCGGACTTTCTCCTTCGTGCTGAGGTTTTCTCCGGCCCGCAGGGCATACACAATGGCAATTAAAGGAGCCGCCGCGATCACGAAAAGCAGCGGCCCATGCGAGGGCCGCACATTCGCCAGCCATGCCAGCGGAGCCAGCCAGAATATGTCGATGGCCGCGACAACAAGCGTCGTGGCGCGATGTCCCCATCGTCCGGCGGCGTGTTGATAGGCATGGGAGCGGTGCGGGGTATACCACTGCTCCGCGCGCAGCATTCTGCGGAGCAAGGTCCAGGTGGCGTCCACCAGGAATACGCTGAACAGAATCAGGGGAGACCAGATCGACACTCCATGCTTGGCAACGGCAATGCAGACCATGACGCCGAGGGTGAAACCCAGAAAACTGCTGCCAGCGTCTCCCATGTAGATTTTCGCCGGAGGCCAATTCCAGACCAGAAATCCCGCGACGGCGACCGCCATGGCTGCGAACGCCATCGCAATTCCGTTGAGGCCGGAGTTGTGGGCGATCAGCAGGAAACATGCCGCCGAGGTGACGATGACCTCGACGCCGGCGATTCCATCGATCCCATCCATGAAGTTGGTGAGATTGGTCAGCCATACCAGGCCGCATACCACAGCGGCGGCAATCGCCACCGGGGAAAAGGAAACCGCAAAATCCAGCCGGACCTGAGTGAAGTGCTCGAAACAGGAGAGCGCAAGCATGGCTGCGGCGATATGCACGATCAAACGCAGCTTCCATGAAAGACCGGCCATATCGTCCCAGAACCCGATGGCCGCAACGGGAATTCCACATGCGAGAGCCAGAGCGTCCCGGCCGGGAAGGACATGCATGGCCCATAGGATGAAGACCGCAAGAGTGAACACAAGAACGAACGCCACGCCACCGCCGCGGGGCCGGGCAACGGTATGAGAACTCCTCTCATTCGGGACGTCGAGAATCCGGCGCTTCACGGCGAAGGCGATAAAATACCGTGTCAACAACCAGGACGATACCCCGACCACGGCCATTCCGGCCGCGAAAATCAGAAAATTCATAGCGCCATCCTTGCGGTTGCTTCTCTAAACCATCTCGCGGTAAAGTCCAGACCCGAGTTCAGGTCGAAAGGCGGGGTCCAGCCGAGAAGCTCCCTGGTTTTCTGTTTGTCGAGCACAAGCGACGAACAGAGTCTTTGCATCGCCGCCTCCTGGCGAAACAGCGATCCGGTGAGGGTAAGAAGGGATTCGGGGCAGCGCATGATTCTAGGAGGCCGACGGAGTGCCTCGGCGATGCGCCGTATCAGGTCGGGAGTGGAAATGTCCTCGGGATCGCTGATCAGGAAACGGTTGTTGGCAGCGGCGGGATGATCGACCAGGCGGCACAACAGATCGCTCAGGTTATAGACGCTGACCAGGCTTCTCTTGTTTTGCACGCTGCCCAGCGGCAAGGGAAGACGGCGCATAACAAACTTCATCAGCGTGAGGAAGTTGCCTTTTACCTGGGGTCCATACACCAGGGGAGGCCGCAAAATCACCCAATCCATTGGGGTATCGCTTGCGATCTGACGCAGGCACTCTTCGGCTTCCCATTTCGACTGGCCGTATGGATCGCAGTAGCCCGGCGCATCGTCCGCGGAAAAACTATGCTGCTCTGTGGCTTCCCCGTTGACCTTTACGGAACTGACGTAGATGAAACGCCGCACTCCGTTCTGTATGGCGGTCCGGGCCAGCGTCCGGGTGGCGGCGACATTGACTTTGCGGTACTCGGAGAGCGGGTCGGCCGCGCGGTCCTGCATGACGTGCACGCGGCTCGCCAGATGGATAACTGCATCCGCATCCCGCATTATGCGGGCGACCTCGATTTCCGAATCCAGAGATGAGACCCGGCACAGACGCAGCGGTCCGTTCAGATCTTGAATACGCGTCGCGTCGGCATTTTCCCGGACACAGGCAGTCACCTGTTTGCCCGCTTCAACCAGCCGGCGGCAGAGGTGTTGTCCGACAAAACCGTTTGCGCCCGTTACCACAACCCGGTGATCGCTCATAGTTCTGCCCTGCGGGCTTTCCGCATCCCTGGAAATGCGCCGCACCATTGACGCAGGAAATGCGCGATGAATAGAGGAGAATAATAAAAGTTTCGTTTGGCCAGCCGTCGGGGCTCCTGCATCAAACGCACCAGCCAGGTCAAGCCCAGTTTCTGTATCCATTCCGGCGGCATCACTTTCTCGCCGGAAAGAAATTCAAAAACCGCGCCGACTCCCAGGAGAGTGCAGTCGAACGAGGCGCTCGATTCCAGCATCCAGCGCTCCTGCTTGGGAGATCCCAGTCCGATCAGCACGATCCGGGCGCCGGAGTCGCGAATCGTGCGGATAACTTCCGCGCGTTCCTCCGGTTCAAGCGGCCGGAACGGCGGCGAATACATGTACGCGATTTGCAGCGCGGGATGTTGCACTTCCAGAACGGAGCGCATTCTCTCGAGAGTTTCCGGCCGTCCTCCATAAAAGCCGACGGGAATGCCTCGCACTTCGGCGCTCTCGAGAAGTTTTGGAACCAGGCGGGGCCCGCTCACGCATTGAGCCCGGGAATGACCCATCAGACGCAGGCACCAGGCCACCGGGGTTCCGTCGGGAGTGACCATCGCGGCATTTTCATAGGCGGCCTGGACCGCGGGCTGCCGCTTCGCTTCGACCAGCATATGGGTTGTGGCAAAGCATACGTAGGCGGGTTCATCCTGGCTGGACAGGTCGAAGATGCGTTCGATCGCCGCGGACATTGTCGTCACATCGACCTGCGTGCCTACAACGGTTCCTGTGATGCGGCTAGATGACATAATCTTCTCCTCCCCATGAAGCGAACGCCGGGCCGGCTGCGCGAGAAACGGCAAGATTCCTTTGTGCATGCGCCAGAGCTGCCGGAACGGTATTGGTTGCACGCATCCTGTACAGACAGGTCATGGCCAGCACGTAGTACGTCATGGAATCGGTGCCCCATAGTTGACCTGTGAATTGAGCATGCAGAAGGTAGATCAGCAGCACGGCGAACCCAGCCGCTCCTTCCGGGGTCGAAAGGGAGCTTCGAAACGTATTCACGAGGAAAGTCCCGATCATGAAAATCAGCCACGCTGCTCCAGCCATGCCGCCCACCAGCAGCATGTCCAGCATGTCGTTGTGCGTGTGCTTGATGTCCGCGCCGTAATTCGTGAACAGCATGTCGCTCATGGAGCTGTAACCGCGTCCGAGCGTCTGCTGCATAGCGGTCCCGTTCTCATAACCGTGAATCGCAACCCGCCAGAACGTCTCCCGTCCGGAGCCGCCTTTGTCCGGATCGTGAATGTCCTGCCAGCGCGCGGAGAATGAGGAGGAGTTGAGAAACACCGGCAGCAGAAAGCTGAACGCGCAGCACAGGATAAGGAAATGCGTGAGCCACTGCCGATGCCCGCGCCCCAGAAATATCCACCAGACAAACATCCATGTAACGGCAACCACCAGCGCCACCAGGCCCGCCCGAGCGTAGGTAAACAGACATGCGGCGCAACAGATAACCGCGAGGATCGGCGCCCACCAGTTGCGGGAGCTTCGTCCGAGATAGAGAAGGACAACGACGCCGGTGTCCAGGACCCCGGTAATTGTCTTGGCGGTGTGGAACCAGCCCGCGGACGCATCGACGCCATCGTCGGCATAGGGATTCAAGCCGCCGGCGGCAAAGCCGATCAACACGGAAGCGGCCGTTGCCAACGCTCCGATAGCCAGCCCGCGCAAGATGATGTTGAAGTCCGAACGATCGCGGCAGACGATGGAAGCGGTGATCCAGAGCATCACCCAGTACGCCATCTGCCCGTAGGCCCCAATGCTCGGCATCGCCAGGGCGCCGGTTGCGATCAGCTCCTTGGTGGACGCCATGGCAATCAGAATCAAGGCCCCCACAGCCGGCAGCGGAATGCTGGAAATCCTCGACTCATCTTTGATCAGAGTGAACAGGCAGATGGCCAACAGCACCAGGACCATATAGCCGCGCACCACCTGCAAAAGGCTCAAGCCCGCAAATGTCACATTGAAGGCATTGTTTATCTGGTTCAGGATGCAGTCGAAGAGAGGAATGGCCGCAAGAAAATAGACCAGTTTCCGATTGGAATTGGACGAGGGCGCCAGCGTGTTTCTCATAGCGGACTCTCCCTGAGAGACACGCTGCGGAACGCAAGCCGCGTCGCGGGGACCACATAGAAAACGCCGTAACCAATTACAGTTCCCCAGACAACTCCGGCGACCGACCAGTGCCGGACGAGAAAAATCTTCAGCGCCAGGGAGATCAAGGCCCCGCTTCCAAATAAGACCAGGTGGCGGCGCATCACTCCAGGCTGGTTCAGAATGGAGTTCATCGCCGCGATGTAGCCCACCAGGACGACCCAGATGGCAAACCCGATGCGCAGAAAATCAAGCCGGCCAATATCCACGCCCGTCCAGCGCTTCATCAGGTAGCGGCTGGCAAGCAGAAGGCATATGGAAAAAAAAGTCCCCATGACCAGGCTGCCGACGATGGCCCGGCGGATGATGCTGTGCGCCCAGGCAAAGTCCCTGCGGGCGAGAGCCTCGCCGATCGCGGGCCACAGCGCCACCATGAAGTATTGGGTCACCAGGCCGATGGAAAAGATCCGCTGCAGCACGGCATAGCTCGCGACTTGCCTGGCGCCCAGGTTCCGGGCAATCACGAAATTGTCGCTGGCATAATAGATGAGCCCAAAGCATTGCTGGAGAAAGAAGAGGCCGCCTACCCGCGCCAGACGAAAGGCGGTTTCACGGTCGAACAGGGAAAGGCTCGGCCGCAGCCAGGGACGGTCGAAGTAGAACTGCTTGATCCAGTTCATCGCCGTCATCAATACAGGGCACCCGGCGACCGCAGCTACAAGTAACGGCAAGCTGCCATGGACTCTCGTGACCAGCAGGATTCCGCCCAGCGCCAGCAGATTGCCGACGGTATTCCATAAGTCGCCAATGAAGCCCTGCTGCAGGCCCAGCTGCACGCGCAGGACTGTATCGAGCGGCATGCTGAAGGCAACGCAGACAATCAGGATCGCTGTGGCTGGGCCGGCCTCGTGCGCCGCCAGCGCGGTCTTCACTCCATACAAAGCTCCCCAGGATACAACCGGAAAAATCGATGCCAGAGCAACCAGCAGCAGGCATCCAATCGCCAGCAGAAGAAAAAAGGCGCACGAAACCTGCCTGCGGGCCTCCAGCGCATTATCCTTCCCGTCCGCTTCCGAGATTGCGGCCGCCAGTCCTTTTCCAACTCCGAGGTCGGCCAGGCCCAGAAACAGGACGCAGGAGGTGATCGTCATCCACAGCCCATATCGATCGTCGCCCAGATAGCGAAAGGTCAGAGGGACGGAGATGACGGTGGACACCAGCACCACAACCTTGGACAGGATGGAAGTCAGCCCGGTCAAGATGGCCCGGCTCGAACGCTCTCTGGAGCGCATCGCCATGTCGTCCATTCCTTCATGACGAAAGAGCCGGGTCAGCAGACGGGACAAGACGTCCCCGGACCCAAAGGCCCCCGGCTTTTCGAGAACGGACTGCGGCGGATCAGGGAATCGGATTGTAGAAGACACCGAGGTTCCCCAAGTGAGCGATTTTTTCCAGTTTGCTGAACTTGTTTTGCGTTACATACAGCACATCGCCGGAATGCAGCATTGCCGCCTCGCCCAGCTGGCGCTGGGCAATCAGCTGCTTCAGGTCGATCACCTGTGTTGTATTGGTACCGGCGCGCAACAGCAGGACGCGGGATTTCTGGGACGCATCGTTGAACCCTCCCGCCAGCGCAATTGCGTCCAGCGCGGAGAGGCTGCTCCGAATGTCGAACCGCCCCGGCGAGTGGACCTCGCCGCCCACATAAATATGCGGCTTGTCGAACTCCTTCAGCGTGACCGAGACTTCAGGATCGACCAGCCGCGTGGAAGCGACCTTTTTCACCTCATCCTGAAACTGCCCGACGGTCAAGCCTACGGCCTTGAAGCTGTCCAGCCCGCTCAGATATACATAGCCGTTTGGGTCCACCGTGACCGACTGGTTGAACTCCGGAGTAAGCCGGAAATGCAGAGCCAGCACATCCGAGTACTGGATGTGATACGTGTCCCCGCGCTCAACCAGCTGCTGCGCCGGAACCATCCCGGATAGCAGCGAAACTGTCAGGAAAACAAATAAAATTTTTCGAATCATGTCCTCACCGATCTTTCGTATTCCAGAAGCTCGTACGCATCCATCAGTGAAAATTCAGCACGGAGCCCAATACACGGCCGCCGGCGTCTGTAATTTTCTTAGAGGAACGGATCAGGTCGTTTTGTTCCGTGCTGCCAGCCTTGGCCACAAAAATTACGCCGTCGACGGCGCTGGCCAGAGCAACGGCGTCCTTGCCGTGATTGATTGCCGGACCGTCGATAACAATATGGGTAAATTCCGCCCGCAACTGGTCGAGCATGTCGGCGATTCTCCACGATAAGCCCGGCATGGACGGCGCGATGGCCGTCCGAACTTCATCCATCCCCAGCACCCAGACCTTTCCTTCTCCAATGCGCTTCGTAAAGCCGGCAATATCGTCACAGGCCGCCTGCGAGAGAAGATGGATCGCCCGCGCGTCCGCCAAAAGAATTCGCTCCGGCGCCTGCGCCAGCTCGACCGCCACGCAGCTGGCAATGTAGGACACTCCGGAATCGCGATCGGGGGAACTGAACATCACCACAGACCCGCGCGTTTCGGAGGTTTTGACAAAGGCCTTTCGAACCAGATCGGAAAAGCAGGTCCGCCGAGGCATTTCCTCCGGCTGGCCCATTCGACGGGGGAAAGATATGCGTTCCGGTGCAACCGCCGTTTCTATCATCTAAATCCTTCCTTCAGATTTCGCGCTCGGTTGATACATCGATGTGAGTACGCCGGAAAATGCTCCGCCATATTGTGGAGGCTGGGTGCCCGACGGCAGGGTCGCGAGCAGGGGAACCGAGATTACTTGCTCCAGCTCGTATTGGTTGTAGATGAGTTTGTTGAAGTGGTCAGAAACGAACACCACTCCGGCCGCGATCAGCAAAGACCAGATGAACCCGAGAGAAAGAATCAGCCTGGTTCGAGGCGATGCGGGAATGTAGGAAACATAAGGCGACTCGGCAACAGCCACGTTGGCGATCCGCTGCCTGTCCAGCGCCTCGCTCGCGGCCGCCTCCTCCGCCTTGTTCTTATACAGGCTGCTGAGTTCTTCCATTTCCTTTACATTCCGCTGCAAATCGTCGTAACTCGCCGTGGCCTGGTCCAGATCCTCCAAACGCGCCTGACTCATCCCCAGTTGTGAAGCCAGCGCAAGGCTTCTTGCCTTGTATCCGGCGGAGCTTGCGTTCAACTGCAAAAGCTGGGCATGCACGGACTGATACGTTGGGTTGATTCCTTTCGACAACTCTTCGGAAGTATGCGTGTTCGCCGCATTCGAGGCGGCGCGGGTGCGTTCAATCTGCACGTCGAGGTCGCGAATCATGCGGTCGTCAGGCTTATAGAGCGCCGCTCGCTCGGCCCGCTTATTCTCAAGATCAACCAGCATCGTGTTCAGCCGCTCGATCGAGTATTGGTTCGGAATCGCGCGTTGTTCGAGAACCAGGTTCGGCGGCAGTTTTGTCAGCGAGCGCTGCAGGCTTCCCGCCTCCTTCGATTCCTGACGCTCGGACGCATTGCTGTCGAGAAGCTGCTTCTCGAGCTCGGTCTGGCGCTGAATTGCCAGTGTCTTCTCTTCCGGCAGCGCGACAATGTGGTGCGCCTGACGGAACTGGACCAACCGGTTCTCGGCCTGGGCAAGCTCCGCAGTGTACTCATCCGCCAGCTGCCGAAATACTTTCGACGACCCCGGCGCGCTGTTCAGCTGGATATGCGCCTTCAAATAGAGGTCGGAAAGCGTGCGCAAAACGTTGGCCGCCAGCACAGGGTTCCGGTTTTCATACGACACATCGATCACATTCGACTGGCGTACCGCCTGCACCTTCAAATTTCTCTGCAGGTCCTGTAACGCCATCTGCCGGCGAGCTGCAAGCGGGGCGCCGTGATGACCTACGGAATCTTCCAGGTGGTAACGAGCGACGAGCTGGCGCAGGATATTGGTACTCGTTAGTAACTGGGTCTCGGTATTGACGCGTTCCGCACTGATCTCATCGAGATATAGCAACCCAGTCGTTTGCCCATTCAGGCTGACCAATGGATTGACGCGCTCATTGGTAACCAGGAATTTCAAGCTGGATTCATATTTCTTCGGCATCAGCAGAGTTACCACAGAGATGAAGCCGAACAGCGCGGCGAATACCCAGGCTGCCCGCTTCCAATGGCGGCTGAACCGGGTTTTCCAGGGATGGGGCGGGACATAGTCCTGGGTTATAGGCAGCATTGCGAACTCTCCTGTTTCTAGCGAAGGGCGCGAAGCATTTCGAAAACATGCTTCGTTCAGCCTGTAACTGTAAGTTCCGTTACCATAACCTGTACGTTTGCGCCGGACAATGCGACTTTAGTTGGGTGCCATATAACTTCATTCCAGATTTCCGCATCTCATTGCTAAACGAGAACCTCTGCATCGCCATTCCCCCGCAGAAATCCTGGAATTCCTTTTGGCCCCGAAATTGCTTCCACAATACCGGCACAGGGTATTGCTATCGGAGCTTGAAAAGACTGGAGAATGACAAATTGGGGAATGACAAGCTGATGACTTGGACCCTGAACCCTGGCGGCAAACCCAGCGTTCTCCTAGTCGAGGGTGGAAGAATACAGAAATCGCGTCTCGTTGCCGGCTTGGAAGAATTATGGGGCTGCCGGATTCCAACCTGCTCTTCGCACGACCCGCAGTTGGAGAGAAAATTTGACGCCTGCAAGCCGGATATAGGTTTGATCCGGACCCGGGTCGATGAGGACCAGGAGCATTCCCTGGCCATTCTGCGCCGTCTTGTTTCCAATCGGAAGAGCACGGCATTCGTGCTCCTGGGAGACAGGTTTGACGCTCGATTGGCATTCACCGCATTCCGCGGCGGCGTGCAGGGATTTATCGAGGAAGCCGGACAAAGCGCCGAAATATTCGGAAAGTGTCTGCAATGCGTTTCCCAGGGCCAGTTCTGGATTTCAAACGATCTGTTGGCGCAGGTCATGCGCTCCTTCAGCCGGCCGCCGGAAAATGCCGTCCCTCTCAGTACATGCGGCGATGTGCTGTCTCCTCGTGAAAAAGAGGTAATGAATCTCATTCTTGAAGGATTGGGCAATCGGGAAATCGCCGATGTTTTGCGGATAAGTGAAAATACCGTGAAGAAGTATGTATACGAAGTTTTCAATAAACGCGGGGTTTCCAATCGCGTGGCGCTTTTGCGTCAGGCATTTCAGCATGAACGCAACACTGCTTGAATTGACTTTGACGATCGTCGCCTTTGGGCAGCCATAGAGGAGAAATGATTTCCTATCTCTTCGGATGTGTGCAACGCATTGCAGTCTTGTCGGTAGAAACAAATGCCTTGGATCTGCTTGTTGAATGTGAGGGTTTGATATGCCAATTCCAAATCGGATTGCAGCGGGAACGGGGAGCATCCCGGTCACCGCAGCTCCAATGCAGTCTTCTCCACTGATGGCAGAGTGCGAACAAACGAATCGGCCGGTCGCTGACTTCTCATTGCAACCGGTTCCCACGCACGGAACCGTCAGCCTGGCCGCTTTTAAGAGAAATGCGGATCTCATTGGACGGTCCCGCATCGTCCAGGCAGTTTGGATACTGGTCGGTTCGCCTCTGCTGGCACATCGCGCGTTGCCATTTTCCGGATGGCGCGTCCGACTGCTGCATCTCTTCGGCGCCCAGATCGGAACAGGCGTCAACATCAAACCAGGCTTCCGAGTGAGATATCCGTGGAAATTGAAGATCGGCAACAACTGCTGGATTGGGGAAGAGTGCTGGATGGATAACTGGGCGGAGATTGCCATCGCGAACGACGTCTGTATTTCACAGAATGCTTATCTCTGCACTGGAAATCACGATTGGACGGACCCCGCATTCGTCATGCACGCCAAAGGCATCACGGTTCGAAGCGGAGCATGGATTGCATCGAAGTGCGTGATCGCTCCGGGAGTAACGATCGGAGTGAACGGCATAGCTTCCATAGGCAGTGTTGTCGTCAAAGACATTCCGGATGGAGAAATCCATTCCGGAAATCCAGCCTCCTTCCGCTTGCATCGCAAAATCCACGCCTAAAGCGAATTCATAGTTAATGTAGTAGATCGGTGACTGGAGTCATTTTCGACTACAGTATCCATAAGTCCGCTATAGTCTCCTGAGTCATAGGACTCTTGCATAAAATTTTTATCCCTACAGAAATACAGCGAAATGGAGTGATCTGCTTCCTCTCCATTTACCACAAAAAAGCGTTGAATCTATTTCGCTACCCACTTACCTGGCCTACCCACCTCCACATTGATCCAGTATCCGATTGGACTCGGGCCATGTGGGTTCGAATTCCAGCAGATATCTCCAATCCGCCAAATTCCGGTTGCCGGAGGAGCTACGCAATCGTACTTTTCAGTCCGTTCCCGGTTGGGAGGGCTGAGTTCATATCCATCCAGATACGCGTTGACGGCGCCTAAGTAGACCGTAGCTCCCGGCACAGCGCTGGCCTGGTTGAGATAAATTGTGAGGTCCTGGGCGCGCAGCACCGGATAATCGATTACCCAGAGCTTCCATCCGTTTCCTAAGTCCGCCAGTGGCCGGCTTATTAGTTTTGAGGATGTATTTCCAGCTCCATAGTTTCCCAATTGTATAGACTGCTTATTTTTGTCCGTATGGATTAGAAAAGTGAAATACAGTCTCCGGCCCAGATAGGAAGTTAACATTCCGCCTGGAATGGTGGTATATGCCGAGTTATTCCCCGCGCCATTACTTTGCAGCTCCAGAGAATACTTTGAGTTATAAGTTTCAGCCGTGCCGGCCGTGATTGTACCCTGGTGTCGACCGTTCAACTGGCCCCATTTGTAGGTTCCATGTTCGAAACTTCCATTCTCGATAAGATCCTGCCATTTCGGGTTGCCGGTATCAAGCCGATTGGGCGCGCGAATACTCGTCTGCAACTCGTCGCTGTGCGCAATGTCCCATCCCTTGAGTGCAATGCCGCCTCCCAGCAGGCAATTGTTTACGGCAACTCCTCCGGTTTCCCCGGCTTGGAAGCCCATATCGGCCAGCACAACCGGCGCATGGCCTCCGGCAGGCACTTCGTTATAGCATCCATAGATCGATGTCGGCCCTTCCGCGTCGACTTGAGCGCTTTTTACATTTCCTTCCAGGGAAGGACCAAACATGGAAGTAGCCTGTGCTTTTGTAATGACATTGAATTTCTTAAACGGCGCATTGGGACTGTCCCGGTAAACTCCGCCAATAATCTGGGTTGAATTGGCCGGCGTGTCGATGTATAGGTTCGCCAGGCCCCCGTCGAGACTCCGAACATTGATCAGCATGTTGTAATAAGAACCCGATTCCGTATCCGCGGACTGAGTTATGGAAATGTTGTAGCGCGGAAATCCGATAACATTCACATTCTCCATGAATATCCGCTCTGAGTTATCGAAATGAAATCCATCCTGCGCATTCCGGTTCCGCGCCACAACAAGAAAATTGCTGAGTCTGACGGTATCGTGCAAATGGGACCACGCGGATTTTTCTGGATTCGGCTCTAAAAAATTTGCCTGGCCGCTTCCAGGGGAAAAAAGAAATTCTGTCCCATCTCCTGTGCCGGTGATGCAGGAGCCGGAGTTATAGAATAGCGGCCTGGTAATCAGGTACTTCCCGGGAGAAAGGTAGATGCAGACTCCCCCCGTTGCCAGCACAGTTGCGCCATTCAGGTAAGGATTGGTCTCCCGAAGCGTTCCGCCGCGATCAATGCAGCCCTGAACCGCGCCGGTTGCATCGGTGACTCCGTCCCCTGGAGCATTGCATGGCATTTGCGCTGCCCCGCGCACCGTGGATGTGTGATTTTGCGGCGAAACAGGGTCGCCTGGCAGATCGACGTTCTGGCTATGCGCGAAGTAGGCCGCCCAAAAAACCAGAGGACAAAAAATTGCAATCGTTTTCATGCGGCATCCATATGGAACATACTCACTTCATGCTATTACCGATGAGACTACAACCAGGGCGTAGCTTGATCCATAGACGGATTCGCCTTGCGGTGCGATAGCAGATGCCGCACCGTTTCCCGGTTGTATCGCTGCACAACGATGCAGGGCAGGTTTGCCAGGACCGCATAGAGCGCCATCACGATCCAAACCCACGTCGGATTCCACAGAAAAAAAAGGGGAAAGCAGGCAAGCATGAGCCAGTGCGCCGTTTCGCCGCGTCTGGTCTCAAGGACAAGCTCGCGCAGATAAGCCTGATCGCGTCTCTCCAGGTTTTTCTTTCGGAAGCTGCCCCCCACCCAGGCCGCTCCGTCGGGCAGCAGGCCTTTCCATTTACGAATGCATAACCAACGGCGGTAAAATCCGATCTCCCAGCCGCGAACATGGTAAAGCCGGTTGTCGCTGGCAAAGCGGCGCGAACTTATCTTTGTCATGACCCACGCGATGCCAAGCTGCAGAACCGGCCAACCAATCATATCGACAACGATCGTTGCCAATTTCATAGTTGACGGCCTCGCCATGTCACGGGCCTGCGAAGTTTCTGCCTCCATGTGGACTGCGCGAAGAGAGCGAAATAAAACGCCAGCGGGGCCGGATAGAACAATGCCGTCGCCCAGCGGAATGTTCCAAGCTGCCGTCCGTACCAGGCTATTTGGACTGCAAAGAGAAGATAAATCGATGTAGCAACAAGCAGTTCGAAATTCCTGGTCACAAACAGCATCAAAAAAATGAGGGTTGCGGACGCGAGCCAACAAACGGAAAGCCCTAGCACCAGGAAAGAGCTGGAGCCAGCAGCTGCGACGAAGCCCTTTTGCCAGCTCTCGCGCAGCTGTGCCAAACCATGCGGGAACATTCTCATCTCCAGTGTCCCGCGACCTCCGACTGCGAAAATGTTGCCGCTTGCGGCCAGCACATGCGCAGCGAAGCGAAGGTTCTCAAGTATCTCCCCCCGGACGGACTGGTAGCCGCCGGCACTTGCGTACATTTCTTTTCGGATCAGCAGTGCTTGACCGAAAAGATGCGGAGCGTCCAGCTTTCCGAAACCCCCTGCCCCCATTGCCACCAGAATGTTGAAGAACAGGGAGAGTTCTTCATACCAATACTCCATCCTGTGAAAAGGCAGTAGTGAAAGTGCCGTGCTCCGCGGCAGCGTGGCGAAACGTTCGACGATTCGCAGATAACCGCCAGGGACAAATCGCGTGTCCGCGTCCAGGAAAAATATGGCCTCGCCTGTTGCTGCAAGCGCGCCCTGGTGACAGGCCCATGTCTTGCCCGTCCACCCGTCCGGCAATGGAGATGAGGTGATTACCGTAGCGCCGTATCGCGTGGCAACGCCGGCAGTGTCATCTGTCGAGCCATCGTCTACGACCAGTACCTGCAATGCAGCGCTCTCAGAACTTCGTAAGGACTCCAGCAGCAAAGGAAGGTTGTTCTCTTCATTTCTTGCAGGGATGACGACGCTTACCAGAAGCTGTTCTGGTTTTGTTTCGGGGCGCCCAGTCAGCACAGGTGCTTTTCGCAGAAGAAGAAGTCCCGCGAAAAGACCGCCGATGCAGAACAGAGTTAGAAGCAACATTGGTCAGGAGCGAGCCTCTTGTTCCATCACGAGCCGGGCGACATGTTGCCCGCATAGGGTTACCATCGGCATGCCACCGCCGGGATTGACGCTGCCGCCGACAAAGAACAGGTTGCGATAATCGGGGCTTTGCTTGGGAGCTTTAAAAGCGAAATTCTTTCGTCGATCGCTTACTACCCCATAGATGGAGCCTCGATTCGATAAATACTTTTCTTCGATGTCGAACGGTGTCCAGAAGTCTTCCAGCAGAATGTGCTTCCGCAGATCCGTAAGTCCCATGCGCTCGAGCTTATCCAGGCATCGCTCCTTCAGGGCCACGCAATCTTCTCGCGTATACGGATGTTGGTCGTTGAGGTACGGGATATGGGGCAGGATCTTGATGTTGTCGCATCCGGGCGGAGCCTGGGAGAGATCCGTCCGAGTAGGCGCGACGAGATAGATTGTAGGATCATCGGGCAATCGCTTCTCTCGAAAAACACGATGGAAGTGCTGCTTCTGATCGGCGGAGTAAAAAAAATTATGATGTGCAAGCTGCGGATACGTCCGGTCGAGACCGAGGTGCACGATGATTCCAGAACAGGCCGGCTCGAAACGCTCAAGACGCTTCATCACCTTCGGCGGCTCTCGCAGTAGCTGTTCGCTTGCCGGGACCACTTCCATATTCGAGATGATGAAGTCCGCACTCAGATTCAGACACGAGCCATCGGCGCGCTGGGCAATGACACCGCACACGTTTTTGCCCTGCTTTTTTATCTCGATGACCCGATGGTTCAGGTGCACACGCACATTCGTCTCTTGCATTCTTCGCTCAAAGGCCTTTGCAAGTTCATAGAGGCCTCCTCTTACATACCAGAGCCCGAACTCAAGCTGGATGTTCGGCATCAGATTCATGAAGCCCGGAGCGTCATAGGCGGATGAACCTACGTACTTGATGAAGTATTCGAGGATGTCGCGCAGATATCGGTTTCGGACCCTCTTCTCAATTCCCGCGGCCATTGTGCCTGTGTAATCCAGCCCCTTCGCGTCTCGCAAACCATAAAATTTAACGAATTGCCAGAAGGTGTCGAGCCCTTGTTCAAAATATCCGCGTTCCACAATCTCATACTGTAGCCGGGAGTATTCGCGGAAATTTGCATAATCCTCGGCAGCCCCTGGGCCTAACAGTTCGAGTTGCCGCCGCATGGCGGCTGCGTCCTCCCACAGATCGACGACTGTTCCATCCTCGAAGAAGTTGCGCCACTGCGGATCGACCTTTTGGAGATGAATGTAATCTTCCAATTTTTTGCCGCCCTCTTCAAACACAGGACGGAAGATTTGTGGCAGCGTGAAAATAGACGGTCCCAGATCAAAGCTGAAGCCAGCCTCCCGGCGGATGTTCAACTTGCCGCCGACGTTGCCGTTCTTCTCCAAAATATCGACGGAGTAGCCTGCTCGCGCAAGCTGAATCGCTGCCGTCATACCGCCAAGGCCGGCGCCGATCACAACGACCCGTTTTGCAGGCGAATGTTTCATTTCCGGGCCATAGTTCGCGGTGGTTGCACCAGTGTTATGGAGATCGACTCTGAGGACTGTCCGTGCGCGAACGCGCACTCCTCAAAGCGAGGAGGCCCCCTGCGGCTTTTCGGATTATTGGAAGCGCCTACCGGTTCTCTGGGAACTCCCATCCAGTTCTTATCCAGCTTGTAATTGCCATTCTCGTCAAGATAGATGCTTATTGCATATCGTCCCGGCGGCAGCGAACCGATGTTCATGCGCTGCCGGGTTGAACCTGCCGGCGCGACGGCAACAAAACCGTGACGCACTGCTCTTTGCCGGTCGTTTGGAAAGCCGTCGGATACCGCAAAGACCAGATAGGCTATCTGACCATGCGCATGCGGCGGCAGCGAGACGTTGACTGTAAGCGATCCTCCCGCTGTGGATGGTGACGTGGACTTTCCAAAACAGATGCCGTAAGCCAGTAGAAAGAGAAGCATCCACATACTTGTAAAAGCTTTCAATCTGCTTCCGATGTCGCCGCCATGCCGCAATCGCAATAGCCCGTGAAGGCGCGCGAAAGTCCGCTTGCAAAACGGAAACCAGTGCACCTCGGTACGGCGCAGACTGCCGGATATCATGATCGTCTTTACACGCGAAAAAGTTCTTAAACCCTCGGCGCCGTGATATCTGCCGTAACCGCTCGATCTGTTCCCGCCAAACGCCGCTTCAGGATTTCCGATGTTGCGAATGACATCGTTCACGGCGCAACTCCCACACTGAAGCTGCAAAGCCACGCGCTCCCCTTGCGCGCTGTCGCCGGTCCACACGCTGGCACTTAACGCAAATTCGGACTCATTTGCCATGCCGATCGCGTCGGCTTCGCTTTGAAACGGTGCAATGCATACCACAGGGCCAAAGGTCTCCTCCGACAAAAGAAGCGCGTCCTCGGGAACCCCGGTCAGCACGATCGGCGTGGTTACATCTGCATCGCTTTGCCACGCAGTGTGCAGCTTGGCGCCACGCGCGATTGCGTCCTCCACCTGATCGCGCAGCCGCTCCCGAACGATGCCAAAGCGCACCTCCCCGAAGTCACTCTCGATGGTCGCTCCAGTGCGAAGCCGGCGAACCCTTTCGACGAAGACGCACAGAAAATTTTCGTAAATGCCCTGCTGAACATAGATCCTCTTTGTGCCGACACATACCTGTCCGGCGTTCGAAAAGCTGCCGTATGCGACCCCGTCGACGGTCCGTTCAAGATCACAGGAGTCGAACACCAGTGCGGCATCTTTGCCGCCCAGTTCCATCACGGCGGGGATCATCAAGCCGGCAGCTTTTGCCGCGACCATGCGGCCGTTGCTGCTGCTGCCGGTGAAAAAAACGAGATCGGGCCTGGCATCCAGCAGCGCAGCGGCTTCCTCCGGCGACTCGCACGAGACCTGCACCAAATTCTCCGGAAGGCCCGCGCCGATGCAGAGTTCCTCAATCAGATGGGCGGTGCGAGGGGTGTGTTCACTGCATTTCAGCAACACGGCGTTGCCTGCGAAGAGCGCTGTTGCCATAGGCACCATCGACAGCTGCAGCGGATAGTTCCACGGGGCAAACACAAGGACGACGCCGTGCGGCTCCTTCACCTCGACGAAACGGGTTCCACTATAAAAGAACCATGGCTTGCCCCTCTTCACCGGGCGTAGAAGACTTGCTGCACGCCGCTCGTAAAAGCGCAGCTGCTCAAGCGTGACCATCACGTCCCCCGTCAGCACGTCCATCTCCGGCTTTCCAACCTCATCCGAAATGACCTGTAAAATTTCGTCCATCCGCTTTGTGACGAGATGCCGCAATGGTTGCAATGCCCGCGCGCGAGCAACCAGCGAAAGTCTTGCCCACTGGACCTGCGCCTCTCGCGCATTAGACAGACGGTTTGCAGGGCCGTTGGCGCTCATTCAATTCCCAATTCTGCAAACTGCTTCGGCTGCGCATGGGGCACGCCGTATTTATGACAGATCAGGTTGGATGAAATGCGTGCCGACTCGAAGATGGTCGGCAATCCACTGCCGGGATGTGTTCCGCCGCCGACGAGGTAGGTGTTGTCGAATAACTCAAACTCGTTATGCGGCCGGAAGTAGAGCATCTGGTCCCAACTATGCGCCATGTTAAAGGTCGCCCCAAGGAAGACCGACACTTTCTTTTCCCAGTCAGCCGGGGTAACAATCAGCTCGGCACGAATGTGGGATCGCAGATCCTTATACGGCGTTCGCTCTTCCAGCAGTTGCAGAATGGTTTCGCGGTAGGCGGACCGATGCACCTCCCAGTCAATACCGCTGGTATTGTTCGGTACCGGGGCAAGGACATAAAGCGAGGAGTGCCCCGGCGGAGCGCACGACGGGTCGAGAGTCACGGCGTTGCGGACATAAACAGATAGATCGTCTGAGACAATTTTCGTCTTTGTGATCTCTTCGAGACATCGCTTGTAATCTTGCGCGAAGACGATGGTGTGGTGCTCTGCGTCTGGATATACGCGGTCCAGTCCGAGGTACAGCATGAAGGTCGAGCACGAATACTTCCGCTTTTTCAGAGCGGCAGGACTGTACTTCGCGAGATCACTCCCGGGAAACAACGTGCTCATCGCATGACCAAAGTCGGCGTTGATTACCACATCGTCGCAGCGCACCTTCTCGCCGTTCTCCAGCTCCACTCCGCATGCCTTGCGGCCTTGCAGCAACACACGCTTCACACCGCATGACGTGTGGATTTCGGCGCCCTCTTCGCGAGCTACTTTAGCGAAGGACTGAGGAATTTGACTCAGGCCGCCGATAACGTGATAAATGCCGTGCGCGTGCTCCGTATAGGGAATCATCGCAAATAAACCCGGACAGTCCCACGGAGACATACCCAGATATTTCGACTGAAAAGTGAATGCGAGCCGCAGTTCCTCAGAGCGGAAGTAATGGGAGAGCACGTCGTACAGCGATCGTCCCGGTGCAATGTGGGGCAGCGCCGAAAGCAGTGTTTTATGCAAAAAGGCAGCTGGGCTTCCGTAGTCTTTTTGCAAACACGGATAGAGCTTCTTAAACCGAACACTTTCGGCAGTAAGAAATCGGTCCAGGCCTGCGCCCTCTCCCGGGAAGACACGTTCGATCTCCCGGCGCATATCGGACGGCCGTGACCGGACCAGCATGGTTTTGCCGGAGAAGATCAGGCGATACATCGGGTCTAAAATCCGGCAGTCAAGATAGTCGCTGGTTTTCCTGCCTGTCTCCTCAAATAGTTCATCGAGTACATACTTCATCATCAGGAATGTGGGGCCCATATCGAAGCGATACTGCCCAAGCGCCACCTCGGCGGTGCGACCGCCGATACGCGAAGCCTTTTCAAATACCTGGACTTTAAACCCACGCTGTGCAAGTAACATCGCCGAAGCAAGGCCGCCTGGACCCGCTCCTATAACCACCACTTTTTTCGTTGCCATCAAATCCTTTTGACGTGCAATCAATGATGCGAGTTGTGTTGCAAGAATTGCCCTTTATGACCTGGATGAAAAAGAAAGGTAAATATGTGCGTGTGATGGAACGGGGTTCCGTCTGCAATATGTTGTTCATTGTCTGTAACGATCGAGCTTTGCAGGGTCGAAAGAGCTGGAGCCACGCAGCGCACTGAAAAAATTAACGACAGGCGAACAACCGTGGCAAGCTCACAAGGTGACTTCAGCCGGAGATGACCAGGGTCAGACCCTCCTCTGTATTCCGTCAGGCGATTATCAAGCGATCCATATCTATAGAAAGCTCAAGCTGCCGGAGAGTTCCGGCTTCAGAGTATTCATCTGGAGTTCGCCCTTGTTGACGGTGTCATTGCTATTTCTGTTATTTCATCGCAGCTTGGACAGGTCAGATGCGGAGGAAGATTCTTTTGCGGTACATCCAGAAGAGGATCAGCCAATATGTGACGAGAGTTAGCGCACCCAGAAACAGAGGTTCGAGCGCCGTACCGAACAGGTTGAGGATTGAGGTTCCGAGATGAATGCGAAAGCTGTTCTCAACAGTATTCTCAAAAAGATAGGACATGAGATACGCGGCGATTGAGTTCATACCGACCACCACCAGGGGAAAGGCGAGTCGTTGTTGATTTTTGATGTCGATGATCCACGAAAGAACCGCGAGAAAAAGAAAGCACACGCCGCCGCTGAATAAAGTCCAGGATGGCGTCCAGATGCGTTTGACGATGGGGCAGATTCCTGTGAAGTGCAGCAGCAGTCCGGCGCAGAGCAGCGCAACCGCCGCCAGGAGGAATCGCCGAAAAGGGACACGCGGCGTCGAGGCAATGAACCATCGTCCGGCTGCCAGGCCGAGCACCATGGTGCAGAATGTGGGGATAAAACTTAAGGTGAGATATCCGCCCCCGTTGAAAACGAAAGGGCTGGTACGTGGAAAGAGATTCAAGAACCAAAGATCGAAGGCCTGGCCGAGATTACTGTTTTTATTCCAATGAGAAGCGAACCCGGTCAACAGATGCCGATGCCAATCCAGGGGAACACCCACAGCCGCATAGTTGAAGCTTGCTGCGGGAGAGGGATATAGCACCCACGCCAGCCAATAGCAGAACAGGGTCATACAGAAGGCGAACCATTGCCATTTCGGCTTGCACAGGCTGATTAGAAATAAGAACGTGTATCCGAGACCGATCTGAGTAAGCGTGTCCTCAAAAGTGAAATATGTAGAAGATTTATGGAGAGACCGCAGAAAGATCCCGAGCGCAATGAGAATAAAACTGCGCCAGATGGTGTGCCCGAGCATGTGCTGAAAGCTTTCGCCTTTGCGCTGCCGGCTGCGGAGCGAATAAGGAAGAGCGACGCCCACCAGGAAGGTAAAAGACGGCTGGATCATGTCGTGAAGACTCATCCCGGTCCATTCGACATGCGACTGGTTATAGGAGAGAACACGCCAGAAGATGTTTCCCGGATAGGAGAGTGCTACGTGGGAAAACCTGAGGACCTCTCCCATCATAAGCAGCATGACAAGGCCTCGATAGGCGTCCACAGCTACATTCCGTTGCGGCAGCTTGTCGGTCCCACCGTGTTGAGCGTTCATGATTGAACCCTTTATCTTTATCTCTGCGATTCGAACCAAGTGCGTAAGAGAAAAGTTGTTTCAATATAGCACCTGTTCTTGTGCTCGCCGACGTAGAACAAGTCGCGGGATGCTTCTCCGTGCCGTGGAATTTGGATCCCGGTGTCCGAGAAAAGGATCTCAACGCAGAAATTCTTCTCAAAACGATGGCAGACAGACTGCCCCGCAAACGGTTTACACTGAAAAGACTTGCTGAAACTCGTGCACAGTTGCAAGGCGATGAAACAAGCTTTAACGAATGGAACGTCGGACACAAAGATCGCTGATCAAGCAGAAAAATGTCTGGACGATGTTCCTTTGAAGGAGATCCGTTGCGCCCAATCAGGAATTTAGCAGTCCTTTTTCTTCTGTTCCTCGTCAGTGTCGGCACCTTTACTTGGACATGCGTCGCCCAGGAACAGACGGGTTCGAACCTTGCAGTACCACCCCCGCCACATGCGAAGCAGATTCATTTAAAACACGTTTTGGTGATTGGCGAAACCAAGGGGTTTGAGCACGATTCCGTCTCAGCCGCGATGGCGGCCGTTTACATGATGGGCCAGGATAGCGGCCTCTGGGACACGACCATGCGCACGGATACGGAACTCCTTACAAAGAAGCAGTTGAAGAACAACGCCAAAAACCTGAACTATTTCGACGTGCTGGTTTTCGCCAGCACGACCGGCGAGCTCAATATGGACCAGAGTCAGAAGCAGGACATGATGTCTTTCATCAAGGACGATGGGAAGGGTTTCGTCGGCATCCATGCCGCCCTGGACACAAACTACACCTGGCCCGAGTATGGCGAAATGATCGGCGGCTGGTTCGATCAGCACCCATGGGGAACATTCAATGCGCCGATCGTGAATGAAGATCCCGACTTCCCTGCTGTGCGTCACTTTCCTAAAGCTTTCGTGAAGTATGACGAGATATATCAACCGAAGGACTGGTCGCGCTCCAAGGTGAACGTCCTGCTGAGCCTGGATTCCTCGAAGCTGGACTATGCCAACAACCCGCGCATTCATCGCGCCGACCACGATTTTCCGGTGGCCTGGTCGAAAATGTACGGCAATGGGCGCGTCTTCTACTCGACCTTTGGCCACACGGAAGAGTCCTGGGAAGATCCGGACATCCGGAAGATGTATTTCGAAGCGATCAAATGGGCGCTGGGCATGACCGAAGGGAGCACCGCTTCTCACGCACGTATCTCACAGGAAAAACATTGAGCGACGCGATCAGTCTCACTCGGCTTAGCACGGTCGCAGTGGACTTGGTTTCCGGAAATCCTGACGGCAATCTCATCCATGCTTCGGATAAATAAAAATACTGAACTAACGAGGGCAATTAGCAGGCCGATGAAGAAATTAACAGCCGTTATCTTTCTGGCAGTGATCGTAATGGTCGTCACGTATCCGGCAAGACGGACGACCATTTATGCGGCTTCTGCCATTTCGCCCAAAAAAATCCAGGCGACTCCTCACGGTGTTCAGGGAAGTCCTTCCACCCAGTTAGCAGCCGGCGGGTTACTGTTCCAGCAGAACTGTGCCTTCTGCCACGGCCGCGAAGCAGAGGGCGGTGAGACCGGCCCAGATCTGACGCGTTCAAAATTGGTGGCGAAGGACATTGGTGGAAGCACCATTGCGGACGTAGTCCGCAATGGGCGTCCTGAAAAAGGGATGCCGCGCTTTAGCTTTTCCGATCCGGAGTTGGCAAGCCTGGTTGCTTTCATCCACGGGCAGGTAGCGAAGGCCTCGACCGGCAGCGGAGGGCGCCGCGGCGTAGACGTCGCCGACCTTCAGACCGGGAACGTAGCGGCTGGAAAACGATACTTCGACGGCGCCGGCAATTGTGCTTCCTGCCATTCAGCCCAGGGAGATCTCGCGGGCATCGCGTCCCGCTACCAGGGACTCGAACTGGAAGAACGAATGCTGTATCCGAAAGATGTGGAAAGAAAAGTTACGGTGACGCTGCCTTCCGGTGAAAAGCTTGTGGGCGTCCTGGCATATCTGGATGAATTCACGGTAGCTATGCGCGACGCGAGCGGAACGTATCGGTCGTGGACGTTGCCCAACGTAACGTACTCAGTCGATTCAAAGATTGATGCCCATGTGGAGCAGTTCCCCAAATACACCGACGCTGACATCCATAACCTGATGGCCTACCTGCAGACGCTGCGATAGCAGCCTTGAATTCCCTTTGCCTCGAAAGGTTCCCTACTGATGAAGTTCCTGAAAAACGCAGTCCTTCTAGTCCTGGGTACAGCAATTTGCACCTTTGGGTTGACGGCCAGGCTTATGGCTCAAGGAGCGGATGCGGCCCTGCTGCTCAATCCCCCGGCAGATAGCTGGCCGAGCTACCACGGCGATTATTCCGGAAGGCGCCATAGCAGCCTTACACAGATCACGCCGCAGAACGTGAAGGACCTTAGTCTCGCATGGGCCTTTCAGACCCGGCAGTCTGCGGCCATTAAGTCCAGTCCGCTGCTGGTGGATGGGATTTTGTACTTTACTGTGCCGGAAAATATATGGGCCGTGGATGCGCGTTCCGGACATTTGATATGGCATTACAGGAACCCGCCCACCAAAGGGGACCATATCGGCAATCGCGGTGTAGGCATGTACAAGAACTGGCTGTATTTCGTGCTCCCGGATGGGCACTTGCTATCTCTGAACGCAAAAGACGGCACCGTGCGCTGGAGGGTTGAGATCGCCGATGTAAACAAGGGCTACTGGACAACGATGGCCCCCTTGGTTGTTGGCGACCACGTGATTGTCGGTGTTTCAGGAGATTTCGACAATCTGACCGGCTATCTTCGATCGATCGATCCGGAGACAGGCAAGACGCAATGGCAGTGGAACAGTACGCCACCTCCCGGAACTCCAAACTCCACCACCGGAGGCATGACATGGATGACGGGCACCTATGATCCAGGCTTGAATCTGATCTATTGGGGAACCGGAAATCCGACGCCGGTCTTGAATGGTTCCCTGCGTCCGGGCGATGACCTTTATACCTGCAGCATCGTGGCAGTTAATCCAGACACAGGGAAGCTTGCGTGGGGATTTCAGGTTTCGCCGCACGATACCCACGACTGGGACGCAGTTGAGACGCCGGTACTTGTGGATGGAAACTTCAGGGGTAAGCCGCGGAAGATGGTCATGCAGGCCTCGCGCAACGGTTATTTTTTCGTGCTGGACCGCACCAACGGACGAGACCTGCTGACCGTTCCCTATGGACCTGTGAACTGGACGCTGGGCGTAGATAAACTAGGCCACCCGATTCCCAATCCGAAAAAGGAACCCGCGCCCGACGGCCGGCTGATCGCGCCCGACGAAGGCGGTCTCACGAACTTCCGCGCGCCGAGTGTCGACACCAGGACTGGATTGTTTATCGTCGATGCCCATCCCAGTTACAGCATCTACTTTGCCAAGCCGGCCGATGGGACCTATGGCTGGGCCGGCGCGGATTACGGAGTGTGGGGCAAGGGCACACTCGAAGCAATCGACTATCAGACCGGCAAGCTTCGTTGGACCCATGAACTTGGTCCGGGGGGTTCCGGCGCGGGCGTGCTCACCACGGACTCCGGATTGACGTTTACCGGCGATGCTTCCGAAAACATGCTTGCACTGGACACGAGCGACGGCAAAACTTTGTGGCATGCGGGCGAAGGAGCGGGCATGGAGAGTTCTCCGATAAGTTATCAGCTCGATGGCCGCCAATACATCATGACAAGTGCCGGCGGCGTGTTGTTCGCCTGGGCATTGCCGAAAACGACGTTCGCGGCTGGGCAGTCTACGGTTTCCACCAACGAAAGATAGCGGATGACAATCGCGAATCTACACTGCTTGATATGAATTGTCCGTTTCAGTGAAATAGAAATTTGAGGACCGAATCGATGACCTTGCCTGAACTTTCCGCAGCGCTTTCGATATCTGTAAGACATTCCACATCCGGAGATAGCGGAGACTCATAGGGTTGATCGATACCGGTAAAACTCTGAAGCTTACCGGTCCGAGCGCGGCGGTATAGCCCTTTCGGATCGCGCGCTTCACAGACCTCCAGGGGAGCATTCACGTACACTTCGATGAAGTTCCCGATCGCGTTCCGCGCATCCTCGCGACTGCTCCTGTAAGGCGAGATTGCCGCGACCAGAACAACGGTGCCGTTACGCGTCAGCAGCTGGGCCACATAGGCAATTCGTTTTATGTTTTCCTTGCGATCCTCTTCTGAAAACCCAAGATCGCTGCAGAGGTAGTTTCGAATCGCATCGCCATCCAACACCTCCACCTGTAGTCCGCGGCCCAACAACTCCGATTGCACATGCCGGCAGATCGTGGTTTTCCCGGCCCCACTCAATCCTGTAAACCAGACGGTCAAGCCCTTCCCTTTCGGCTCGCGGGCCAGTATGGTTTTCTCCTGTGCGGGTTCATCCTTGCTCACCGTATCGGTCTCCAAAATGATTCATGCTACTGTATCATCGCCCCGTGTCGATGCTTGAACCGGCTTGACAATCATATTTAGAGCAGGTCAAATATGCCTCAGTTATCAAGCCACACGTGGAGGGATGCAACCTGGGGGAACCTGGGTCCAAATGGAAAATAAGTGCGTCCATGGCCTATCTTTCAAGTTTTTCCCGACGGCTGCATATTGAATCTCTGCATTGTGACATCCGTGAATTTTTACGAGCTATATTTCCCGGCCAGCAACTTACTTCCACCACCAGAATAGTTGGCAGATTCAGATGAAAAAAGGCCGTAGTAGCAGTGATCCAGGGCGCAACAACTATGTGCTCGTAATTTTTGACAGCTGCCGCTACGACTCTTTCATGCGCGCGCGGCCTCGCACGATGCGAAAGCTCGGCGTAGTGGAACGCAGATGGTCCTATGCTTCCTGGACTGCGCCGTCCCATTTCAATCTACTGATGGGCTTAATGCCCCATAGCAGCCCAAAAAATATCTACGCGTCGGAATATTACAAGAAAGAATTCCTTCGATTTAATGAACGCCTTGGATGCAGCGACATAGAATTCGCCTCTTTAGTCCCGCAACTCTATCTACCTCCCTTTCTTCAAAAATCACTTGGATATGCGACCCATGCCAGGGTGTCTTTGCCGGTGTTAAATCCGAAGACTCCGATTAATCTTGGCTTCGACAGCTTTCGCTTGATGGACAAGCACAATGACATGCGCGCCATGATGCGGGAGATGCACTTTTCGGAAGAACGATCGTCGTTCTGGGTGCTGAACGTGGGCGAGACGCATTATCCATACGCGTTGCCGGGCGAGTCGCCGGATGAATGGCCTCGAATTCATGGCGTGCATGGCGTGTTCAAACATCTGGACGATCGCGTGGTGGGCGGAAAACTCGGCAAACAGCGGTTTTTCAACCAGAAAAAAATGGATGAACTACGCCAACGCCAGATAGCGGCAGTGAAGTATCTGGATGTGGTTATTGAGGAACTATTTGACCTGGTTCCAAAAAACACCTACATAACGATTACCGCCGATCATGGGGAATTGTTTGGTGAAGATGGCTACTTTGGCCATGGGCCGATCCAACATCCGAAAGTATTGGAAGTCCCGTTTGTGGAAGGCAAACTGCGGTGAGAGGTTCCCTGCGGCCAATTGCGAAGTATTCCGCGTGGGATCCAGTTCTGACCTTTGCCTCCATTGCACTGTGCGGCTACTATTTTCGGAGTAGTCATCACGCGGTCCAACTCGCCTACATTGGTCCAGGATCCGGCTTCGCATTCATCAGTTCATTTTTGACGGTGATTTTAGGATTCTTTGCGAGCGTTCTATCGTTTTTGAGCTGGCCATTCCGCATGGCCTGGCGAGCGCTACGACGCCGTAAAGGATTCCGCGATGCGCGTGTGAAGAAGGTGATATTTCTCGGGCTCGACGGTCTCGATCCACGCCTGACGGAACGCTTTATTGCTGAAGGAAAACTGCCGAACCTGAAGAAGCTCGCCGAAGCGGGCAACTATCGCCGGCTCCGAACCACCTATCCAGCACTCTCGCCGGTTGCATGGTCCACGTTCGCGACCGGCGTCAACCCGGCAAAACATAATATCTTCGACTTTCTCGATCGCAGCCTGAAATCTTACCTGCCGCAACTCTCTTCCGCTCGAGTCGACAAACCACGGCGCATCCTGCACCTTGGACGCTTCCGGATTCCCAGATCGCGCGCGACGGTCGAGCTTCTGCGCAAAAGCAAGCCCTTCTGGAAAACGCTCGGCGAGCACGGCATCGGGTGCACGGTGCTGCGGATACCGATTACATTTCCTCCCGAAAAGTTTGACGGGAAAATGCTGTCTGCAATGTGCACGCCCGATCTGAAAGGCACGCAAGGAAGCTTCTCCCAGTTCACCACCCGGATCGAGAAAGCGACTTACGAGAACGGCAGCCGCTATCCCCTGCGGCGCATTAAGAATGGCTACGAAGGTGTAATCGAAGGTCCGCAAGACAGTTTCGTCGAGGGCGAGCCAAACCTTTGCATTCCATTCCAGCTGACCCGCACTGGAAACTTGTCAGGCATAAGTACGCTTGAGCTGCGCGTCCAGGAATATCGCTGCAAACTCGAATCCAGCGAATATACCGACTGGCTGCGACTCACGTTTCGTACCGCAATCCGAGCCAAGGCCACGGGAATTGCGCGATTCATGCTGACGGAAAACGAATCCGAATGCAGTCTGTACATGTCGCCGATCCATATCGATCCCGAGCGGCCCGCGCTGCCGATCAGCCATCCCTCCTATTACGCAAAATATCTTGCAGACCTGCTGGGTCCTTATGCCACCTGCGGAATGGCCGAGGACACATGGGCGTTGAATGAAGGAGTCATCGACGAGGTAGCTTTTCTTGAGCAGGCCTACAGCATCTTTGAAGAGCGCAGAGCGATGTTTCTAAGCGCGTTGAATAAGACGAGCCGCGGCGTTGTGGCCTGCGTTTTCGACACCAGCGATCGAGTACAGCATATGTTCTACCGTCATATGGATACATCAAACAGTCACGCGCGGGTGATCGAGGAAATGTATCGACGCATGGACAGGCTTGTTGGAGAAACCCTTCCATTCGTGAATGCCGACACCGCTTTGTATGTGCTGTCCGACCACGGATTCTGTGCGTTTCGCCGCGGTGTGAACCTCAATTCCTGGTTGCATCAGAACGGATATCTGAAGCTTAAGATCAGCGCGCAACCCGGCGGGTCTTTTTTCGAAGGAGTGGACTGGAGTTCGACGCAAGCCTATGCGCTGGGCCTGGGAGGCATGTACCTGAATGTTAAAAATCGCGAGGCGCAGGGCGTTGTCGAGCCAGGCGCGGAGGCGGAACAACTCCGGCGGGAGATCATCAGCAAATTGAGCACGCTTCGCGAGGAGACTGGCGAAGCGCCCATCCGAACTGTTTACGCCACATCGGATCTTTACCGCGGACCTTACCTTGATGCCGCGCCGGACATGATCGTCGGCTATAACGAGGGTTACCGGGTCTCATGGGATAGCGCGGTGGGAAAAATAACTGAACATGTTCTTGAAGATAACGAGAAGGCCTGGAGCGGCGATCACTGCGTCGATCCCGTTCTTGTTCCCGGTGTTCTGTTTTCGAATCAAGCAATCAATGCAACGGATCCCGGAATTGAAGACCTTGCCCCCACTGCACTCCATCTGTTCGGTATAGACGTTCCCCACTGGATCGAAGGAAAATCGTTGCTGGCATGAACTGGCATATGGGTATGCGCGGCACCTTAGCCCTCGCTGTGTGCCTCGCGCTATGTGGGTGCTCCCGGCCAAAGGCGGTCACTGGCAAAAGGATCATCGTACTCGGAATCGACGGCATGGACCCTCAATTCCTTGGACGACATTGGGATTCCCTGCCCAATCTGAATCACCTTCGACAGATTGGGGATTTTCAGCCGCTGGCGACGACGGTGCCTCCGCAAAGCCCAGTCGCGTGGTCGACGGTGATGACGGGCATGGACCCGGGCGGCGACGGGATGTTCGATTTCATTCTTCGCAATCCCAAAAAAATGACTTTGCTTTCCTCCATGGCTGACGTGGAACCCCCAAGCCATACATTGTCCATCGGACCTTATGTGTTGCCGCTTTCTAAAGGACACGAAGAGCGCTTCCTGCGCGGTGACGCGTTCTGGCAAATCCTGGACAAGTTTGGCGTACCGTCGATTATTCTTCGCATGCCCAATAATTTTCCACCGCTTCCATCGAAGAGCCTGACGCTTTCCGGAATGGGCACGCCAGACATGCGAGGTACCTTCGGCACTTTTACTTACTTCACAGACGATCCGCTTGCAACCGCGCATGAAGTATCGGGCGGAGTGATCGTGCCGATTTATGTTCAGAATGACAGGGTGTCGCTTGTGGTCGGCGGTCCGATCAACACGCTGCGGAAGGACCCGGCGCGCTCCACTGTCACCCTGACCATGCATCGCGATCCGGATAATCCTGCAGCAGTGTTTGAGGTTCAGGATCAAAAGTTTATTCTTCGCCAGGGAGAGTGGTCCGGGTGGATTCACGTGCGATTCCCCATCCTGCCCGGAATCAAAACTGCCGCAGGCATGTTCCGTGTCTATGCGAAAAAGCTGAACCCCGAATGCCAGATATACGTCTCGCCGGTTAACATCGATCCCAGCTCGCCAGAGCTGCCGATCTCCACACCTTCGTCATTCAGCCGCGACCTGGCCAGTGCGATTGGTCCGTTTTACACGCAAGGAATTCCAGAGGACACAGCCGCGCTTCGATCCGGAGTGCTGAGCCGAGAGGAATTTGAGCAGCAAGTCAGTTTTGTCAGCGACGATGAGTTTCGTATGTTCAATCATGAACTTGGACGCTTTCACCGCGGCGTTCTCTTCCTGCACTATGGACCGGTCGATCAAAACTCGCACGTCCTGTGGGGCACTTACGAATCCCTGCTGCTGAAGACTTACGAGAAGGTGGATGCAGAGGTGGGCTATGTGATGCGCACTGCTCCTGACGCAACATTGATGGTCATCTCCGATCACGGTTTTACCACCTTCGATCGCGCCGTCAACCTGAACACGTGGCTTTACAAAGAAGGTTTTCTTGCGCTCGATAGCCCAGCAAACCTTGGCGCGAGCGGAATGCTGGCACATGTAGACTGGGCCCACACACAGGCATACTCGCTAGGGCTGAATTCCCTCTATCTAAACCTTGCCGGCCGTGAACGCAATGGAATCGTTCCGCCCTCGATGCGCGATCAAGTGGCTGAACGAATCGCGCAACGACTCGTGACTTTGCGCGATCCGAAAAATGGCAGTCCGGCGGTTTTCAAGGTGTATCGCGCGGACCAGACCTATCATGGGCCAGAAGTCAGCCTGGCGCCCGACCTGATTGTTGGCTGGCAAAGAGGATATCGTTCGTCCTGGGAAACTGCCCTGGGAGAAATTCCGGCGACAGTCATCGAGGACAATAAGGATGAATGGCGAGGAGATCACTGCATTGCCGCGGAACTGGTGCCCGGGGTTCTGCTCAGTAATCGAAAAAGCAAGATCGGCAATCCGTGGCTGGGCGATGTGCCCGTGACGCTGCTCCACGAATTCGGCGTTCCCCCGGGGAAAGGCATGCGCGGACGTTCTATATTTTGATACGGAGGGTACTATGCCGGGACCGACAGTTAAGCTGAACAAAGATTTATGGGCCAGGGTTAAAAGAGTATCGGATGCGGCTGGTTACAGCTCCCCTCGGGAGTTCATCGAACACGTGCTCGACCGGGAGGTCTCCAAGTTGGACGAAGCTCAATCGGATGAGGAGATCGTGCTGAAGCTGAAGGGCCTTGGATACCTCGACTGATGTCCTCCGCGACCTACACAATAACTTTGACTGCGATTTCTTTTCTGACCGGCCTCGCGATACTTCCGGTGTTCGGAAAATTCTCAGACAAGACCAAGCTATTGCTGGCGAAACGAAAAATACGAGCGGCACTTTATGAGTTTCGATTGTTCGGCGACGAACCTCGGCTTGTTTTTCGAGCGCAAGGGCAACTACTGCTCTGGAATGCGCGCTATCTTGGACTGGTGCTACGGCCGGCTGCCATCGTCTTTATTCCGATCCTGGTGCTGCTGTTGCAGATGGATATACTCTACGGGCACCGGGCGCTGCGCGTGGGCGAATCTGCCATCGTCACAGCCCAAATGACGAAGGGAATCAACCTGAGTGCGGCATCCCCGGAACTCAGAAGCAATACCATCCAAGTTGAAACCCCGCCGATTCGAATTCCCGATGAACATCGAGTTTTGTGGAGAGTGCGCGCAATCAGCACTGGGCATGACAGCCTGGCTTTGCAGCTTCCGAGAAATGACGGGAAGTTCGATGCCGTACATAAAGATGTGCAGGTTGGCTCCGGATTGCGGTATCTTTCTCAACGTCGGGTCGCGTCGCTGTTCGATTGGCTGTTCGATCCGGGAGAGCGGCGCCTGCCAGCCAGCGGCCAGGTTCGCTCGATCGATATTCAGTATCCCGCTGCCGAATTCAGCATTTTCGGTCTCGGCATGCCGTGGATCGTCTGGTTTGTGATCGTCAGCTGGACAACAATGTTTGCGCTACGAAAGCGGTTCGGCGTAATTATTTGAGCTGATCCTGATGCCGCCCCGCGCAATAAGATACTCGGCTGCGCACACGATGTTTCACGTGCTGCCAATATTGTGGTCGGCTGTGAAACATTTGGGGTAGATATCAAAGTTAATATAGTAGATCGGCGATTGGAGTCATTCTGAGCGCAGCGAAGAATCGGAGGATCATGGCTGTGTGGTCCTGGCGAATATTCTCTGGATTCTTCGCTGCGCTCAGAATGACTCACACCATTTTCGACTACAGCATCCGTAAATCCGCTATAAGCAATAATCTACTATTCGTAATTGAAAAGGGTTCCATGCGATTCGGTATCCGGCAAGCGTCTCTTACAGGCTTTTGCACGATTGCGCTGCTCTTTACAATAGTTTCCTGCAAGTCCTCGAAAAAAGAAGCAGCTTCTGAAGCCGCGTTCAAGCCCATCAATATAGTAGTCATCACGCTGGACACGGTTCGAGCGGATCACCTGCACTGCTATGGCAATAAAAACATCCAGACTCCGAATATCGACCGTCTTGCCGAGAAGGGGGTGCTGTTCGAGAAGGCTGTGGCGCAGACGCCGCTTACACAACCTTCACACGCCAGCATCTTCACGGGGACCAATCCGAATGTGCATCACGTCCGAGACACGGGCGGGTTCGCGCTGCAACCCTCCTCTGTCACCCTGGCCACAATCCTGCAGAAACACGGCTGGAATACGGCGGCGTTTGTCAGCTCCTCTGTTTTGAAAAAGGTGTTTGGCTTTAGCCAGGGATTTTCGGTCTATGACGATCAGATGCCGGAAAGTGACAAGGACAATGGCAAGCCGGTTGCGACACGACCTGCCGCTCTTACGGTCGATCACGCGCTTCACTGGCTGAACACGCAATCCACGCAGCCGTTTCTCGTATGGGTCCATTTTTACGATGCCCATCAGCCGTACGCTCCGCCAGAACAATTTCGCAGGCAGTATCCAAATAATTTGTATGACGCAGAGATTGCTTACACCGATCAGCAGTTGGGCCGGTTCCTCGACGCGGTAGCGAAGAAGTCGCCCGCGGATAAGACTTTGATCGTGCTGCTGGCCGATCACGGCGAAGGCCTCGGCGATCACGGAGAATACGAGCACGGAGTTTTTCTGTATGACTCGACGGTGCGCATCCCCTGGATTATGGCGGGGCCGGGTATTCCATCGGGTGTCCGCATCCAGCAGCAGGCGAGAGAAATCGACGTGCTCCCCACCATTCTGGATTTGCTGGGTGGCAAAGCGTCCGCCGCGGTGCAAGGAACCAGCATGGCGCCGGTGTTCTTCGGAAAGCAAGTTCCAGCTACCTACTCGTACGAGGAAACTCTGTACCCAAAACTCAACATGGGATGGTCTGAGCTGCGCGGAATTCACACTGCACGATGGATGTATATCCGCGCGCCGAAGCCGGAACTCTACGATCTGGAGAAGGACCCCGGTGAATTCAGCAACGTGATCGACTCTCATCCAAAGGAATATCGTGAGCTGGAGCAGCAACTGAAAACAGCTAGCCAGTTGGGAAATAGCGATACCGAAACTGTCGTCGCCAACCAGATGGATCAGCAGACAACGGAACAATTAAAGTCACTCGGATATGTGGGTGGATCTTCAGCAGAGGACATAAAACTGAACGGTAAAGGGGCCGATCCCAAGGACCGTGTCGGCATACTGAAAATCATCCAGATTGCGACAGGGCCCGGTTCCGATAAGCTTCCGTCGTCCCGCAGAATTGATTTGCTTCGCCAAGCGCTTTCAGAAGATCCAACGAATCCAACTCTGTATCAGGACTTGGGCGGGCAGTACGAAGACCTAGGAAAATATCAGCAAGCGCTTCAGACTTATCTCGACGCGCTGCACCACGGCATCCAGGGTGGTCTGACCCTTTCCAGGCTGGGTGAATTGTATTTGCGTTTAGGGAACCTGAAGGAAGCAATTTCATATTTCGAGCGGGCCGCACAATTGAATCCTCTTGATGTCGAAGGACAAAGCAATTTAGCCACTGCATATCTTCAAAACGGACGACTTGCTGACGCGGAACGCGCCTTTCGATGGGTACTCACGATTCAGGAATTCGTGCCTGCGTACAACGGTCTTGGAATTATCGCGATGCGGACGCACGACCTTACAGGCGCGCGCAAGGATTTCGAACACGCTGTCCAGCTCGATCCCAACTATGTGGAAGCGCAGTTAAATCTCGGCATTCTCTGCACGCAAACAGACGATTTTTCTTGTGCCCAGACCGCTTTCAAGAAATTTCTTTCGCAGGCCAACCCGTCTGCATATAAGGATATGATTCCCCGGGTGCAATATGCGCTGGCTCGCATGCGCGATCATGGCGCGTAGAGGATCTCGCGTTTCGCGGTCAGCCTTGCAATTTAGAAGACGCAGTTCCGAAGATCTGATTCGCATTTTTCAGGCGTATTAACATAATCATTGAGACAACCAGCAATTCTTGTACTTCGGAGAAATCGCATCATGCAATTCTGTACGAGGCGCGCATCCACCGTATATTTGTGCACTCTTGCGCTGCTTGGCCTTATCTCGTGCAAATCTTCTCCTAAGAAGGAAGAATCGACAGCAGCTTCGTTGAAGCCTATCAATGTGGTGTTCATTACTCTCGACACCGTACGCGCCGACCACCTGCACTGCTACGGAAACCAGAAAATCAAAACACCCACGATCGACGGTCTTGCCGCAGACGGCGTTCTGTTTGACAAAGCGGTGACTCAGGCCCCGCTCACGCTTCCCTCCCACGCCAGCATGTTTACCGGGACCAACCCGAACGTCAACCACGTCCGCGACACCGGCGGCTTCACACTCCAACCCTCTTCGATCACCCTGGCCACAATTTTGCAGAAGCAAGGTTGGGACACATCGGCGTTCGTCAGCTCTTACGTGTTGAAGCGCACCTTTGGTTTGAACCAAGGATTTTCGGCGTACGATGACCAGATGCCCGGCAGTCAAACGGGTGAAGCACCGGTACGTCCTGCCGGGACCACGGTCGACCACGCGCTGGAGTGGCTGAATACCCAGTCAAAGCAGCCATATTTCGTGTGGTTGCACTTCTACGACGCTCATCAGCCCTACAATCTGCCGCCTGCGCAATTCCTCAAACAGTATCCCGGAAACACTTACGACGCGGAGATCGCCTACATCGACCAGCAGCTGGGCCGCTTTCTGGACGCTGTAAAAAAGAAATCTCCTGCGGACAAAACATTGATCGTTTTGCTCTCCGACCACGGAGAGAGCCTGGGAGATCATGGGGAATACCATCACGGAATTTTCTTGTATGACTCTACGGTGCGCATCGCCTGGATCATGGCAGGGCCTGGCGTTCCCGCCAATGTCCGCGTGAGGCAACAGGCAAGGACCATCGACGTGCTGCCGACCATTTTGGACCTGCTGGGGGGGAAGGCATCCTCGGCAGTACAGGGGACCAGCATGGTGCCTGCACTTCATGGCAGACAAGTATCCACTGAATATTCTTACGAAGAAACTTTGTATCCCAAGTTCAACATGAGATGGGCCGCGCTCCATGGAATTCATACGGCCGATTGGATGTATGTGCGCGCCCCGAAGCCTGAACTTTACGATCTGGATAAAGATCCCGGCGAACTGAACAATGTGATCGATGCTCATCCGAAGGAATATCGCGAGCTGGAAAAACAGTTGAAAGTCCTGGGCCACCTGGGCGACAACGGAACGGAAAAGATCGTCTCCAACCAGATGAACCAGCAAACCATGGACCAGCTGAAGTCTCTGGGCTATGTAGGCGGATCATCCGAGCAGGAAGTTGTGATGGACGATGGAGGAGCCGATCCCAAGGACCGCGTAGACATACTGAAACTCCTGCACATGGCCAAGGATCCGCCTCCAGGGGAACTACCCGTCTCACGCAGAATCGAATTGTTCAAAGAGGCGCTCGCAAAAGATCCGACGAATCCCGCAATCTATTACGACCTTGGCGATACCTATGAGCGGACCGGTCAATCCGATGAAAACCTGCAACTCTGCCTGGATGCAGTACGTCATGGCATAAAAGGCGGGATGCTTTTCTCGCGGCTGGGACAACTCTATCTGCGCAAAGGCGACCTGAAACAGGCCATCTACTATTACCAGCAGGTGGTGCAGCTTAACCCTCTCGATGTCGAGGCCCAGAGCGGCCTGGCTACTGCGTATTCTGACAGCGGTCAGCTAGCACAAGCAGAACGTGTGTTTCACCAGGTGCTTGTAGTTCAACAGTACATCCCCGCCTACAATGGCCTCGGATTGCTCGCGGTGAAGCAGCATGATTTTTCCAGCGCCCGAAAGAACTTTGAGCGTGCGGTGCAACTGGACCCAAATTATGTAGACGCCCAGTTGAACCTGGGGGTGCTTTGTATGCAGACCAACGATTATCCGTGCGCGAGGACTGCTTTCAAAGTTTTTCTGGCACAGGCTCCCCCGACAGGGTATCAAGATACGATCCCCCGGGTGAAATACGCGTTAGCCACTGTCCTGGCTTCGAAAAAATAGCCGGCAGACGGACAGGAACAGGCTCATCTTTGCGGGAATATGCTTCCACGCGGGAATATGTTCCGCTCCGCTCTATAGCTGGAGCATTGCGGTTTCTGCATTCCCTTCGACCACCCCAGCTCCCTTTTATTCATCCAATCGCATACCTGGCACTGAATGAACACCTCTCCTGGGAGCACATCATGAAACGAGAAAATACCAATCCTGATCCACGCGAAGCGGGTCCAAAGCCTCCCTTCCCGCAAAAAGATATGAGCCATCCGGGTAGCGATAGGAAAATGGATCCACCGGCCGACCATGGCGAAACTTCCTATGAAGGACGTGGCCGTCTCAAAGATCGGGTTGCCATCATTACCGGCGGAGATAGCGGCATCGGTCGAGCGGTGGCCATCTCTTTCGCAAAAGAAGGTGCGGACGTAATTCTCTCTTATCTCCCTGAAGAGGAGAAGGATGCGGCGGAAACCGCGAAACATGTGCAGTCTGCGGGCAGGAAAGCAGTCCAGGTCCCTGGAAATATCGGAGACCCCGCGACAAGTAAACAGCTCGTCGAAGCCGCGCAAAAAGAGTTTGGGCGCCTGGATATTGTCATCAACAATGCGGGGTTTCAGATGGTGCGTGAAGATATCGCAGAGGTTTCTCCGGAGGAACTGGAAAATACTTTTCGTACGAACATGTTCGGAACATTTTTCCTGAGCCAGGCCGCGCTCCCGGTGCTCCACCCAGGAGCTTCGATCATCAACACCTGCTCAATTGAAGCCTTCACTCCAGAACCGGGACTGCTCGCCTACGCCGCAACCAAAGCAGCCTTGGTGAACTTCACAAAAAGTCTTTCCAAGCTCGCCGCGAAGAAAGGTGTCCGGGTAAACGGCGTCGCTCCAGGGCCGGTATGGACGCCGTTGATTCCGGCAACCATGCCTATAGAAAAAGCGAAAGACTTCGGCAAGAACACTCTGTTTGAACGTCCAGCTCAGCCCATTGAAATCGCGCGTCTCTATGTCTTCCTGGCTTCCAGTGACGCAACCTACGTCTCCGGAGAAATATACGGAGCAACCGGCGGTCGAATGCCGGTCTAGATTTCTCGTCAGCGTTAGGCGCACCCGCCGTTGCAGTTATTAGAGCGAATGGACACTTACTGGAATGGAAAACGATTTTAGTCATTCTGAGCGGACTGAAGAATCCAAAGAATATTTGCCTGGTTCATACAGCGATCACCCTCTGGATTCTTCGCTGCGCTCAGAATTACACTTACCTTCAATCCGCTACTGAGCAATCAATACGACGGCCTTTTTTAAATCCGCGATGAAGGCCGCAGTTTCTCTTTCGCGATCGGCAGTGTCCGGTGCGCGCAGAATTGAGGAGGGATGGACAGTTGCGACAATCGGCGGGTACCCGGCAATTTCCCGTTTTTGTCCGCGATCTTTCGTAACTCGAAACGACTTGCCAAGCAGCGCCTGGGCAGCCGTTGCGCCAAGACAGACGATCAAACCCGGCTTGACCAGTTCAATTTCCGCATCCAGCCATGGCTTGCAAGCTGTGATTTCGATGGAATTCGGTTTCTCGTGAATCCTCCGTTTTCCTCGCGGTTCCCACTTGAAATGTTTGACTATGTTCGTCACATAAACCTCTGTGCGATCGATGCCAGCTTTTAAAAGGCATCCGTCCAGAAGGTGACCGGCGGGACCGACAAAGGGCCGGCCTTCCAAATCCTCTCGGTCCCCAGGCTGCTCCCCAACCAGCATTATCCTGGCCTTCAAGTTGCCTTCGCCAAATACGGTCTGGGTTCCTCGCAGATAAAGGTCGCATCCTTTACACTTCAGAGCGGATTTGTGCAGCTGGGCAAAGCTTCTCTTTGCGGGTATGAATGGCTCTGCCGATTGAGGATGGAGTTCCATAATTCATTGGGATGCGATGCATAGCTTAGCGGTGAAAAGAACGAAGGAGAAATTCCGCCAACCTCCGGCAGTCCCTCTGCCATCCCAATCAAAATGGCGTTCAATGCAGAGAAGGCTGATAAATCTTTTCGCAAACTCAGCAAATCCCTGCGAGCGATCTCGAAACAACCCTCGCCGAAACAGGTCCACGATCTGAGAACGCGAACCCGTCGTGTGGAAGCTGTCGTCCACTCCTTGATGCTCGATCATGAGAGCACAGGAAAGCGTCTCCTAAAATCCGTGGCTCCAATACGGAAAAAGGCGGGCAGAGTACGAGATATGGATGTGCTGATTGGATTCACGGCAACCCTCTCGAACACGGGGGATGAGGAATGCCTGATTCAACTGGTCGAGCACCTGAGTTCCAAGCGTGTGAAATCCGTTCGCCAGCTTCGCCGCACCTTTGCAGCACAGCGTAAGCAAGTGCGTCGGCGTTTAAAGCAGTGCTCCGGCTTGCTCGAACAACGGCTCACAGTTTCTAAGCGATCGGGTGCGGCGAAGCGCGAGTGGGCCGCGGACGCAACCGCGACCGCACTCGACATATGGACTGAGCTGTCGGAGTGGCCGCGACTCAATCAGTCCAACCTGCATCCATTCCGACTGAAAATGAAAGAGCTGCGCTACATTCTTCAATTGGCCGAGGAGAACAATCTAAAATTTGTTCAGACTTTGGGAAAGGTAAAAGATGCGATCGGGGAGTGGCACGACTGGAATGAACTGGCCGTCATTGCGGCCGACGCACTCAGCCACGGAAATCGGTGCCCATTACTGAAACAGATCCGCTCCACCGCCCGAATGAAATTGGACAACGCGCTGTCTACGGCCAATGCCATGCGGAAACGATATCAAGGCGGCGGCAGCGCCCGGAAGCTCATCTTGCTTGAAGAGTCGGGAAGCGTTCGCACCTGAAACTCGGTGTTCACACACCGAAACGCCAAGTACAGCTATCGATGCGAGTCGCGTTTTCCGAAACTGATTATGCATTGAAAGTGTTTGCAGCCTGAAATATACTCGGCGGAGTCGATACATTCAGTTGAGGATGACCAATGAAATCTAATTTTCGACCGTGCCTGTGCATGGTCTCGCTGCTTTGCCTTCCCTCCGCGCTCCTCGCACAAAAGAGCTTTCCGCCGGGCCAACTCGATCCCACCAGAAACATCACTTCTCCTCAGCTTATCGATCAAGAACATACGGCATTGCCGGAGCAGTACATCTGGGGCATGGAATCGCATCCTGCCGGCCAGATCGGTACCGAGCCTGACAAAACGTATGCAGCTCCTCACTATTTCCGGGCTACATTCAAAATTCAGACGGTGCCGCAGCAAGCAACTCTGTATGTCGCCGGCGTCGAAAGTTTGGAAGTGTACGTAAACGGCAAGCTTGCCGATAAAGTACAGGACAATCCCGCGTCCCCTTTAAAAATGCCTGTATTCGCCACAGACGTCAGCGGGCTATTGCATGCAGGAGAAAATTTACTGGCCCTGAAAGCAACTCCTGGTCAAAGATTAAGCGAGGGTGAGACTTATTTAGTTGCGAAGATTGTGCCCCGCACCACCGGGGTGAATGCTACTGCACTGATAACCAGCGGACCCTCATGGAAGGCCACATCACATGCCAATTCGGGTTGGCAAAATTCCGGATTCAATGATGCTTCGTGGAAGTCCGTCCATGCGTTCGGTTCGATTGAAAGCTCTCTTGAGTTCTACCAGGGCAATGACGATGCAGGCCTCTATCGCTGGCCGGGATATATTGGAGCCTCGGCGTTTCTGGCCCATACCGCTCTACCCGCTCAAAGCGTTCAGCAGGTGTTTCGTGGCCGCAGCAGCTACAGCAACCTGGAAGCTCTTACGCAGCCTTTAACCGTTGATACCGAGAAAGAATTTGCGGTTCATCTTGCCTCCACAAACGTTCCGGAGCAACAGGCGCCCAGCCTGCTGCTGGACTTTGGCAGAGAAGTCAACGGACGGCTTCAGCTAATCTCCGATTCCGATCACGCGATCGATGTGACGATTCAATACGGTGAATCTCAGGAGGAGGCTCTCAACGAGCCGTACCTGGGGGTGGACCCACTTACAATCCCGCCACACGCAACGGCCTACGGCCCTAAGTCATCCTTCCGTTATGCCAAGGTTCGTTTTGTCGGCGGAGACCAAACACTGCGCTTTAAGTCCATTGCGCTCGACGACATCTATTATCCCGTCGAGTATCGCGGCTCCTTTGAGTCGTCCGATCCCCTGCTCAACCGAATTTGGGAAGTCGGCGTTTACACAGCCCATCTCTGCATGCAGGACGATATCTGGGACGCTCCGAAGCGTGACCGTCGACGCTGGGCAGGAGACCTGGATGTAAGTGGCCGCGTGATCAACGACGTGTTCGACGATCATCCCTTGATGCAGGATACGATGACCCGTCTGATCGGCGATGTCCCTGTGAAAGGACATGTCAATGACATTGCCGGGTACTCTGCATGGTGGATCAGCGAAGTGACGCAATATTATCTGCACACAGGTACCCTAACCTACGTGCAAAGCCTGCACGAACGGCTGGTTCAGCTTCTGAAATTTATGGACACAGAGGTGGACTCCAAAAACCTCTACGCCGATCAGACTCATTCCTGGGCGTTCGTTGACTGGTCACCGGAATTAAACGGCGATACCCCTGAAGCGAGGCGCGCCACACAGTTCGAGTACTATCTCGCATATCGGGATGGAGCGTTCCTGCTGCGCCAGCTTGGCGATACATCGAATGCGGAACACTTTGAGCAACGGGCACAGCTGCTCAAGGATGCTTCTCAAAAATACCTGCTCGATCCTGCTACCAACACCTTTGGCCCACGCTGGCAGACGAACGCGATTGCGGTTTATTCCGGAGTAGCAGATCGCCGGCAATACGCGCCTATTTGGGACCATGTGCTTTCCAGCGTAGCGACGACAAAGTATACGGCCCTCTTTATGAGTCCGTACTACAACTACTACATCATCTCGGCGATGGCGGAAACTGATCATCGCGCGCAGGCTTTGGACTGGATTCGCGCCTACTGGGGCGGCATGATTGCGGAAGGCGCGACCAGTTTCTGGGAGGCATACTATCCCAGCTGGCCCAAGCATAATTTTCATGCGTCGTTGCAGGCCGATGACGGGACAGGCTACTTTGTAAGCCTCGCGCATGGATGGTCAAGCGGCCCAACTGCCTGGATGATGGAACAGATTCTTGGCATCGAACCGACAGCGCCCGGCTTCACCAAAGTGACGATCCGACCCGATCTTGCTGGATTGGCCTGGGCCAAGGGCGGGGAACCGACTCCGCATGGACTGCTCAAAGTAGACCTACAGCAGAAACAAGGCCTGCTGACAACCATCGATCTTCCCTCCAATGTGGAAGCGACCCTACTGATTCCTCTTACTCATGCAGGCCAGCATGTGCTCGTCAATGGCAAAGAGATACAGAACGCGCATCCAGCCGAAAACGGCACACGCGCAGCCGTAATCTTGCGCATTGCCGGAGTGTACGAACTGCGGGCGAAATAACTGTCGATAACCGGATGGCATATATTGGCTGCATGCCGAATCGGGGTTCCGTTCCGCAAAGACAAGGCTACCGGTACGGGACCGGTACGCCGGCAAAGTACTCGCTGTGGGTAGGAGGGTCTGATGAAATTTTCCGACACGATTGGATTGGTGCTGAAGAGCAAAGACAAAAACAGAATTCTATCGATAGCTCCCGATCAGTCGGTCTACGAGGCGGTAGAGAAGATGGCCGAGCACGATGTGGGCGCGCTGCTGGTCATCACCAACCATAAACTGGCCGGAATCCTGTCGGAGCGTGATTACGCGCGAAAAGTAATTCTTGCGGGCCATTCCTCAAGAGAAACCCAGGTGCGCGAGATCATGACCAGTCCGGTTGTCTTCGTCGGTCCGCGGCACACCGTGGACGAATGCATGGCCATGATGACCGAACACCATTTTCGCCATCTTCCGGTAGTGCAGGATGAGGAAGTAGTGGGAGTCGTCTCCATCGGCGACCTGGTAAAGTGGGTCATCTCCGGCCAGGCGAAAACGATCCAGGAGTTGGAGGGCTACATTACAGGAGCTTACCCCGGTTAGCTTTCGCCGGGTGCCCCACGTCTCGCTTCCGAGACGTGGGTTCTCAAAAGCTCAATGAATAATCCGAACCGAACCCGGACCGACCAGTTCTTCCACGCGTTCAACAAATCCCTTATCCGCCGCAACCCCAAGCCCCTCCGGTTCCAGCACTACGAGAAATTCATCCGCCTGCTCAAAATCCAGCAGAATCTTTCCTGTGCCCGGCGCTCCCAGGATCACCGCATGCAGCGCAGCCAGCCCCTGTTCCGTGGCGTGGGCAAGCGGTATCCGAATCCGCATGCTCAATGGGAGTTTCACCTTCACATCTTCCAGCGCTGTAATATTTGAAATCGCCAGCTTCGGTGCGCTGTCCTCTTCTCCGCGCAGGATGCCACGAACAAGCACGGGAACATCGATCTTCAACTTCTCCGCCAGTTTCTTATAAGCCTCGGGGAAACATATCAGGTCGATCTTGCCTGTCAGGTCTTCGAGCGCCGCCTGCGCGTACAGGTCGCCTTTGCGCGACTTGGCCACACGTACTCCGGTCAAAACGCCCGCAATTGAAATTTCATTCTCGTTCTGCTGATCGCGGCGACCGGTGCCAGCCACGGGCGTCATTTCAAGGGCTGCCTGGGTATCGAGCACGCCGCTCAGATTGCGCAGTTTCTCGGCGTACTTTCCCAGAGGATGGCCGGAAATGTAAAAACCGAGTACGTCTTTTTCATGCTGCAACCGCTCCACTTCATCCCAGTCGGCGACATTCGGCAGCGGTTCCTGTGGATGCGTCGAACCGGCCGCAGGCGTGTCATTGAACAGGCCGAACAAACCATGCTGCCCGGCGGCTGAATCGCGCTGCGACTTCTGCGCTCGCTCCATGGCCTTGTCAATGGCGGCCATCAACGCCGCACGGGGACCGAAGCAGTCGAGCGCTCCCGCCTTGATCAGCGATTCCAACACACGCTTGTTCATGACTCTCAGATCGATGCGCTCGCAAAAATCCCAAAAGGTTGTGAACGCTCCGCCTTCCATTTCAACTGCAGCGCGGGCTTGCAGGATGGATTCAATCGCATTGCGCCCGACATTTTTAACTCCCGCCAGTCCGAAGCGAATCGCCTCATCGTGAGGCGTAAAGTCCGCGCCACTGGAACGAACATCGGGCGGCACGACCGCGATTCCCATCTCGCGGCATTCCTTGATGTACTTAACAACATTGTCCGGCTTACTGACTTCAGAGGTCAGCAGCGCGGCCATAAATTCCTTCGCATAATGTGTCTTCAGGTATGCCGTGTGGTACGCCAGCAGCGCGTAGGCGGCGGAGTGCGACTTGTTGAACCCATACCCCGCGAACCGTTCCATCAGGTCGAAAATTTCCACTATAGTCTTCCGCGGATATTTCCTTTCAACCGCACCCTCCACAAACCGGTCGCGCTGCTTCGCCATCTCCTCCGGATTTTTCTTCCCCATCGCGCGACGCAGCAGATCGGCTTCGGCCAGCGAAAATCCTGCCAGCACGTTCGCAATCTGCATCACCTGTTCCTGATACAGGATGACGCCCAGCGTCTCCTTCAACAGCGTCTCAAGCTCCGGCAGCTTATACTCGACCGGCCTGCGGCCCCATTTGTAGTCGATGAACAGGTCGATCATGCCGCCCTGGATCGGCCCGGGACGATAGAGCGCATTCAGCGCCGTCAGGTCTGCGACCGAATCCGGCTTGTAGCGGCGCAGCACGTCGCGCATTCCGCTCGATTCAAACTGAAACACTCCAGAGGTCAACGCGCGGTGAAACACCTGCTCGTAGGTCTGTTTATCGTCGAGAGGAATCGTCTCCATATCGAACTCAATGCCGCGATTGACGCGGATCAGCCGCAAGGCTTCATGGATCACCGTCAGCGTAGTCAGGCCAAGGAAATCCATCTTGAGCAGACCGATTTTGTCGATGGCCTTCATGTCGTACGCGGTGACAATTTCGTCGTTCTTATTGCGGCTGAGCGGAACCAGATTCGTCAGCGGCTCCGGCGCTATTACGACACCGGCAGCATGAACACCCGCGCCACGAGCGAGTCCTTCCAGCTTGCGCGCGATGTCAATCAGCTCGCGAATCTGCGGATCGTTCTCATACACCTGCTGTAGCGGTTGCGACTCCTTCAACGCATCGTCGATGGTCATCCCAATCGTCAGCGGAATCAGCTTCGCAATCTTGTCCACTTCGCCATATGGCATCGCCAGCGCGCGACCAACATCTTTGATGGCCGCCTTCGCCGCCATGGTGTTAAAGGTGATGATCTGCGCTACCTGCTCGCGCCCATATTTGCGGGTGACGTACTCGATCACTTCCCCGCGGCGGTTCATGCAGAAGTCGATGTCGATGTCCGGCATTGAAACGCGCTCTGGATTCAGAAAGCGTTCAAACAGCAGGTCGCCCTGTAGCGGATCAACGTCAGTGATTCCCATGACGTAGGAAACCAGCGAACCCGCCGCCGAACCGCGTCCCGGTCCTACGGGGATGTCCTGCTCCTTCGCGTAGCGGATGAAGTCCCACACGATCAGGAAATAGCCGGAGTATTTCATCTGCTGGATACAGTCGATTTCGCGTTGCAGACGCTGCTCGTATTCCTCCGTCGTGTGGCGTAGATTGCTCCTGTCGCGCAGATGCTGGATCGAGGTGTCCAGGCGGTGACGAAAGCCTTCGCGACAAACCTTTTCAAAATAGCTGTCGATGGTGAATCCCGGCGGGACGTCGAATTGCGGGAATGCATTTTCAATCTTGTTGAGCTTGACATGACAGCGCTCGGCAAACTGCATCGTGCGCGAAACAACTTCCGGCGCATGCGAAAAAACGCTCAGCATTTCCTCGGCGGACTTCACATAAAACTGGTCGCCGTCGAAACGGAACCGCTTTTCCTCGTGAATCGTACTGCCGGTCTGGACACAGAGCAGAACATCATGTGCATGATGGTCATCATGACCGATGTAATGGCTGTCGTTCGTGGCGATCAGGGGGATGTCGAGATCTTTTTCCAGACGAAACAGATCGGCGTGGATCTTTTTTTCCAGCTCCAGGCCCTGGTCTTGAATCTCCAGGAAAAAATTGCCCCGGCCAAAAATATCCTCATACTGCTTGGCAGTCGTGCGTGCGGCATCGTAGTTACTCTTCATCAGATGCCCGCAGAGTTCACCGGCAAGGCAGCCGGAAAATCCTATGAGCCCCTTGGAATGTTCGGCCAGAAACTTTTTGCTGACACGCGGCTTGCGATAAAAACCATGCAGCGAGGCTTCCGAGGTGATCCGCACCAGGTTGCGGTAGCCCTCGTCATTTTCGGCAATCACCAGCAGGTGATGATAGACATCTCCCTGTGGATCGGCACGATGATCGTCCTTCTGGCAGATGTAAAGCTCGCAGCCGATTATCGGATTGATGTCGTATTTTTTGGCGGCATCGAGGAACTGCACCGCGCCATAAATGTTGCCATGGTCCGTCATGGCCACGGCCTTCTGGCCCATGCCCTTGACGTGCTTCAGCAACTTCTCCACGTCGCAGGCTCCGTCGAGCAGCGAGTAGTCCGTGTGCAGATGCAGATGAGTGAATTCAGCCATGCTCTTATCTTCAATTCTATTCGGCATAAGGGCAGGAAATCGGCCGCCGCTGAACCAGCCCGAAAGATCGCCTGAGGAAATCGCGGATAAAACTCTGAAATGCGGGTGCCCCACAGCCTGCCCTGGGCTTGCCGAAGGATCTCGTTTCTGATGCGTGGGTCTTCTCCCCGCCCGATCCAATTCAACTCACATCCTAGGGGAAGCGATAGCATCTAAAATTATGTGTGCTCTGTTCGATGAGCCGCATGCCACGATCCGTGCCTGATATTGAACAGCCAATCGAGAATGCAGCAGACATAGATAGCCGCGGACCCGGACAGCCGCAGGTGAAGGGCGGCATTTCGCTCGCCTGGCGTGCGTTGCGTCATCGCAATTTTCGACTCTTCTTCGGCGGTCAAAGCATTTCGCTCATTGGCACCTGGATGACGCGGATTGCGACCGCCTGGCTGGTCTACACCCTGACCGGCTCGGCTTTGCTTTTAGGCATCGTGGGGTTCTGCGGGCAGATTCCGACATTTCTACTGGCGCCTTTCGCCGGTGTCTGGGTGGACAGACTCAACCGGCGGAATGTTCTGGTGGTAACGCAGGCGCTGGCCATGGTGCAGTCCCTGGCTTTGGCCGCGCTCACTCTCAGTCACCGGATCAATATCGCGGAAATTTTGGTATTAAGCATATTCCAAGGGCTCATCAATGCTTTCGATATGCCCGGACGGCAGGCGTTCATGGTGCAGATGATCGAAGGCCGCGAGGACCTCGGCAACGCTATCGCGCTCAACTCCTCCATGGTGAACATGGCCAGGCTGGTCGGCCCATCGCTGGCGGGACTGGTGATTGCGGGCTTCGGCGAAGGCTACTGCTTCCTGATTGACGGCATCAGCTACATCGCCGTGATTGTCTCGCTCCTGATGATGCGGCTTCCGCAATCGACCGCGAAGCCCGCGATTGTTCCCATGGCGGAGCAGTTGAAGGAGGGCTGGACCTACGTGTCGAAATTCGCGCCGGTGCGGACGATCCTGCTGCTGTTCGCGACCATCAGCCTGATGGGAATGCCGTTCACGGTGCTGATGCCGGTCTTTGCCGCCAAGGTGCTGCACGGCGGGGCGCATACGCTCGGTTTTCTGATGGGCGCGCTCGGCGCGGGGGCGCTGGTGGGAGCGATTTCGCTGGCGTTTCGTAAGTCCGTGCTCGGACTGGGGCGTTTGATTGCAATTTCCTCCGCAATCTTTGGCGCGGGCCTGATCGCCTTTGGTCTGTCACGGGTATTGTGGCTCTCGCTGGTATTGATGGTGATTACCGGTTACGGGATGATGCAACAGATGGCGGCCAGCAATACCATCATTCAAACTATCGTTCCGGAAGACAAACGGGGCCGCGTGATGAGCTACTACACGATGGCGTTTGTCGGAATGGCGCCATTTGGCAGCCTGCTTGCCGGTGGGTTAGCGCACCTTGTGAGCGCGCCCATGACTCTGCTGATGACCGGCGCTTGCTGCATCGTGGCCGCGGGATGGTTCGCCACGCAACTGCCAAACATACGCCTGCATATTCGTCCAATCTATCGAGAACTCGGCATTCTTCCGCCGGAAGTGATCGCCGTGATGGCCGATGCAGGGAGTGACTGAAGATCTACCAAGCAGATTAGAACGCGGTTCCAAATCAACGCCGGCCATTCTGAGCGTACGAAGAATCCAGAGGGTGATCGCAACGCAAGCCAAGCGAATACCCTCTGGACTTTTCACTCCGCTGCGCTTCTTTCAGAATGACTCTGATTTCCGAGGCGCGGAACGATCGGCGATGTCAAATTCCAATTCGCGGGGAAGGTGCTGGAATGCAGGGTTGTTTGATTTCCGGAAACCAGCCCCATGATGATCCAGTCGGACTGCATGCCGCCGAATTTCGTTGGTCTGCCGTTGCTGTCTGGTTGCGAACCGGAATTGTAGTTCTCGGATGCGAAGAGCGCGTAGCGGGAAGGATTCAGCGGGTCCGGACCAAGTATTGACCATCCTGAGCGTGCAGCGTTATAGGTTGTGCCATTGATGATTACGCCATCGTAGGTACTTCCACTTTTGTGAAATCTGAAAGGCATGTTGTTCGGGTAGGTGGCCACGATGCGGTTGATGATCGAGTTCTGCGCCGGCGTGCCGATCAAAACCAGATTGTAGTTCCGGATGTCGCTGGGCGTGAGCGCCGTATCCGCTTTGGTGAGGTAAGAGCCGTACTGAATGATGGGGTTGGGCACACCCTTTTCCTTGAGGAAGCCACTCAATATAGATTCGGTCAGGGCTTGCCCGATGACAGGCGTATTGCCGCCGCCGGTACCGTAAACGAAGATGGTTTGCCCACTGAATATGTCGAGTAACGGCCCGGAAACTCCTGCTCTTTTCACAAAGAGACTCGGAGCGGATGCGACCGACCACACCGGCCCGGATTTGTTGAACCACCGCACTGACCCAGTCGGGACCTTCAACGGCGTGCTACCGTCGATCGTTACCTGAACAGAATGCCGTCCAGTGAAGAGAGTATTACCGGCACTTAGATCGAGATTGAACCCAGCCAGATTGTTGGTCGCGACGGTGATCGCGGAGTCTGATGCGGATACCTGGATGCTTCCCGTGATCGGCACAGAGCCGGTTTCGACTCGCTCGCGCCGCAGGCCATGGACCCAGTATGCACCGTCATATTTCTCAACCGGGGTCAGGTAGTTTACATAGGCCGGATATTGCGGAGAGGGTGGCGCTGCATAAAGAAAGTCATAGCCGTTCCGTTGTGTAGCCGGATCGATTTTTCCATGACGGGCGTGCCCGTCGGTTTCGAGCGCCAGCATATGCGAATACAGGCCGGCGTGGGCTGTCTGAAGACGATCGAACGTGAGCTTGTCTCTGCATTCGTTGGGGAAATACACCTCGGTCCAGGAGCTGTCCCCCTCAGGGATGGGCGGAACTACGTTGGTGCAGGATGGGGTGGGCGCCGGCGAGCCTTGCACGTTGAAGTCCCCACCGTGGGAACTCGGTGAACTGTCGCTGGCTCCCCATATCACCACCCGGGTGTGCGGCATGTTCTGCCAAAGATTCTGCGCGTCGTAGCGCGGGTCGCCGGGGCCGGAAGGCACTTTGCCATCCGCGTGAAGATATCCGGGCATTTGATATCCGGTGCCACCGGTAAACAATCCAACGCCCTTGAACAGATCGGGATGAACGGCGGAGATATTCGCGCTTCCGGTCGCGCCCATGCTCTCGCCATGGACCGTTATCTGCGCTTTATCGACGTTGAAATGGCTTTCAATGTCGGTGATGATGTCTAGCAAATCCTGCTGAGCGGGGCCCGCGTAGACATTTCTCTCACACGGATCGACATAGATGGTATCTGTGGAGTTTGTGTTGCTGACGGTCGATGGAAGAGAGATAAGCAGCGCCTGCCCCGGCGTCTTTGTCCCATACCCCTCGCTTGTGCCCTCAATGGGGATGCTGCAGCTGGTGGCCCAATGTAAATGAATGTCAAGCTTGTATGGCTTAGATGGATTGTAGGAGGCGGGAAGCGTGTAGTAGTACCAGTCATTCCATCCATCGAATCCTTTGACAGCGATGTAACCGGACAATTTTCCGGCATACGTGTCGGTTCCAGCGATCAGATGAGCGTAGGCACCCTGCATGGCGTCGTGAATATTTTTGAGCATCGGCTGGGTGATGACGGGATCGGTACCATTAAAAAGAGCTGGCTGGCAGTAGGTATAGGGAAAGACGCTGTGCAACATCTGACTGACCATGTCGATGAAGTTAATTGCGCCGTTTGCCGCCAGCGTGTTGACCGACCGGTAGTGGTTGGCCGCGATTGCATTCTCATCTTTTTCCGCATCCGCAAGCCACGCCGGAAGCGCAGCCAGAATAGAAGAGATCGGCGGCGTAGAAGGTCCCGTTCCTGAGCAGGCAGAGATTCCTGATGTTGATGTAGCGGTAATTGCGGCCGTGCTTTGTGCGGATTCATGGTGGCGGCTGTCCACGGCGGTAACGGTATAGCCATAGCCGAAACCTGCGGTCAGCCCAGAGTCCTTGTAGACAGTCCCGCTCTGTCCAGCGGCGACCCGCGCACCGTTGCGATAGATGTTATAGCTGACGGCGTTGGCCGAAGTGTCCCACAAGACGACCGCAGTCGTATTGCCGGATTCGACTGCATAGACGTGGGCGGGAGCGGCAGCACTCTGCCCGTAAACTGCGGATCCGGCAAATATGCACGACGCCAGCAACGCCAACAATGCGGCATTCATAGCAGCACTCCCACGCGAATGGCCTGCTGTTACCTGCTCAGCCCGCTACTTCCCGTGCTTTTTCTTTGTCCCCGGCTTGTGCTTTGCCGCGGTTTTTGCGACTGATTTTTGACCAGGCGTACCCGTGGATTTTGATACCGGTTTGGCCGCCGCTTTGGATGACGGCTTTTCAGTTTTCTTGTCGGAGCGGGTCGCAGATTTTTTCCCGATCACCTTTCCGCCAGAGCTGACCTTTGGGGCCGATGGACGGGTGTTTGTTCGGGAGGCAATCTTCGCGGACGCTTTGGCCGCAGTGCGGGCCTTCGCGGGTTTCGCATTCTTTGTCGCGGCGGGACGTGCAGCCGGCTTTGCAGGTTTGCCCGGCTTTCGACTGGGTTGTGCGGACAGGCCGGCCTTATGGGTGTGCGTGGGACCACTTACCTTGATCGCAGGCTTGCCGCTTCCCTTCGCGGCTGCGGATTTGGCCGGGGCCTTAGCGGGCTTCGCTGCTGCTTTCGACGCTACAGCTCGTGCGGGCTTCGACTTGGAAGCCGCCTTGGCTTTTTCGGGCTTGACGACTGACACTTTCGCGGCAGATGGTTTCACTTTCGCGACCCGCGTCTGTTCCGGCTTAGCGGCCCTGGCAGCGCTCTCCCCCTTTTTCGGCGCTATCGCAGCAGCAGTGATTTTCGCAGGCGCGAACGCGCCCTTCGCAGCTGCTTTCACCGAAACCGCCCCAGCCGTGGATTCTGGCGTTGCTGCGGAGGCGGCAGCACTCGATTCGCCCGACGCCGCAATATTCGCTTCACTCGGCAATTCCGCCGCGGTCTTTTTGCTGGCCTTCTTCCCTTTAGCCTTCGATCCTTTCGGCTCGACAACTTTCTTCACAGCACGGCTGCGGCGCACAATCACGGGTGGCGGCGGGGCCGGTGGAGAATAGGGCTCAGCGAATTTACGGATCGCCTCTTCATTTGGCAATTCCGCATCCATAAACGCGAAGGTCAGCTTATCGAGCAGTTCTTCGTATCCGGTGACATCGGGCAGAATCCGCATGTCCTGCAAAATCGCGTTCGGAATTTTCTGGCGCGCTTCCGGCCACGTGGCGAAGAAGTTTTCAAACCTGTTCTGGATCGTCGCGCCCTTGCCCGTAAAAAAGAGCCACAGCACCGCTTCCGGATTCACACCGTGGAGCAGTTTCCAGAGCTGCGATGGCTTGGCGGCGTCCTTCGCAGTCATCTGTTGAAGAACTTTCTTTGCATCGCCATCCAGCGCTTCGGCCGCTTTAACCAGATCAGTCCGCACGAAAGTCCGCTTCAGGGAGGTGAGGTGGGCCGGAGAAAGCTTGGCGGTCAGCAATCGAAATTGTGCAGCCGAAGGGTCCGGATGGAGTCCCGCCATCAGCAATTGCACCAAGCGCTCATGCAGACGCTCAATTCCTTGCGCATCCGCGGAGCGGCTGTTCCAGGTGGAAGACAGGTGTTCCATCCAGCCTTCGGATTCAAGCGCTTTCATAACCTGCAAAGGTTCTTCTTCGTAAGCAACTTCTTCCAGTTCATACCCGCGCTGCGCCGCCTGTATCGCGCTGATGACGCCTTCCGTTTTCGCATTTTCGTAACGGACTTTCGTGCGTTCTTCCATTTCCCACCCGGTACGGCAAATCAGGCGGATTGCGCGCACTATCCTGATTGGATCTTCAAGAAAACCGTAGTTGCTTACCAGCCGGAGCTGCCGCGCATAAATGTCGGCGGTCCCGTTCAGCGGGTCGAGCAGCAGCCCCCAGGAGCCTTCATTCAGTGAAAGCGCCATGGCATTGGCAGTGAAATCGCGGCGTCGCAAATCATCCAGAATCCCGGCCGGGTGATATTCCGGGCGCGCCGGCTTGGGGAAACTCTCGGTGCGAGCGGCGGAAAGCTCAAGACGCGCCTGCTTGCCAAACCTCAAGTAAACGGTCTGGGAGGGTTCGTGCTCGCCGGTAATGGCGAACCCGGCTTTCTCTAGGTCTTTTTTGAACTTGAGCGGGTTCGCCTGAACAGTCATATCCAGGTCGCGGACGGAAGCTCCGCTCACAATGTCGCGAACGGCTCCGCCGGTAAGAAATACAGTTATGCTCCGCGCCCGAGCCACATCCGTCATGGCATTCAATGCCTGTTTCTGATTCGGGGAAAGCTTGGATTCGAGCAGTTGGATATAATCGGGCATGTCCTATTTGCGCCTCTGCCAGCAGCCGTATTCTCAAGCCACTAAGCCCTGTCTTTTCAAGTAGTTGTAGGCGACGTTGCCGCGCACACAAAGCTCTACGATATCACATTGGAATGCGATAGACCAGTTTTCCTGTAGGTGCACGCCAATGAAACGAAAGCTTACGCATCCGTTCGATAGCAACAGGAAGACTGGCTTGATCCATTCCGCTGCACAATTTACGCTGCGCAGGCCGGACTTCGTGCGACAATCCGGGCTGAGTTCGGGGCGGCCAGGTTTCGGAGCGCTTTGGCTTGGAGACGTTAAAGGTCGGGAGCATGGTATTGCCAGTGTCAGGGTCTAGCAGGAAAAGAGTCATTGTGCGCAAGTTCAGCCGCGACTGGCAGTCCGGTTATGTCGATCCCGTCGGCTTTGCTCACGATGGCCAGCTGGAATTGCTGGACATGACCGGTAAGGTGCTCACAATTTCTCTTCAGGACGTGAAGATGATGTGCTTTGTGCGGGAGTTTCTGACTGGGGATGATCCTGAACGTCTGATCCGGCGAAGTTTCGCTTCCCGCCCGCGAACGCCTGGACTTTGGCTGCGCATGCGCCTGCGGGATGGAGAAGAACTTGAAGGCCTGGCAAGCAATGACGTGTCCCTGCTGGAGCCGGAAGGGATACAGTTCGCTCCGCCCGACATGCGTTCCAACACACAACGCATTTTCATACCGCGCGCCGCTTTGCAGTCGCTCGAAATCGCTGCTGTCGTCCATCCCAGCACGCGCCGCAAGCTCGAACCTACAGAGCAGGCACGCCTGTTCGCCAGCTGATGACTGCTCACCGCAGCCGGTCGCAGCAGTTTCATAAAGCCTACGAAACAGAATTCTACGCAGGAACCTTAAACGGCAGCGGCTTATACCAGTTATGAAAAAATCGCATTAGCGGCCGTTCGATTGCCAGGTAACAAACAACGCCAACCAATGTGCAGAATACCGCCCCTAGAAAAACGCCGGTATTTACTCCCCACATGCTGAATTGACGCCAAAAATACGCGACAACGGAACGTGCTGGCATCGTGCACAAATAAATGGAATATGAAGCGTCGCCGAGAAAAACGAGAAGTCGTGCCGCTGGCGAAACCATCGCAGGATTCCATAGAATCGCCCCGCCGACCAGGAACGCCGAAGGTATTCCCCAAACACCTACTCGCAGCCAGCAATCGTAACCGGCAAGTATCCGGAAAGCGTCATTGGCTGTGCCGTATCCCGTAAAGATCGTCGCGGTCAGTGACACAATTCCAAGTATTGCTAAACCTCTCCCAAGATAGTGCACATTTGCATTTGCCTGCCTGAGTTGGGCAACAAGGAGACCGAGGATACAACCGAAGATGAACTCCACAACCATCGGGTTCGATACGACAACGAGAATCGGCCTCCTGATACCGATCAACATACCTAGAAAAACAGCCGTACTCAGAAACAGCATCGTATTGCGGATCAAAAAACGCGGCGATAGCTTCATAAAGGCTGTCAAGACTAGATAAAAATACAGTTCGAACATCAGAGTCCAGCCAAGCGGCAACAGTGGCGCGTCTGCTGGATAATGGGCCGCGGGAATAAGAAATATTGTCGTGAGCCAATGAATTTCGTGCCACTTGATTTTATGGTGTCCTAAAACCCCCTGGAGAACCATGACGCCGGTCAAAATCCAGAAAAGTGGAAAAATTCGGGTGATTCTCCGGCTTAGAAAATGCATGCCGGGATGTTTTCTTCTTTCATCTGGAATCGCGACTCGGGCTGCAACTTGAGAAACAACAAATCCGCTGATCACGAAGAATATATCTACGCCGCACGGGCCGAAATGCCCCCAATGGAAAAATTGACTCTGGGTGGGGACTGAAAACCATCCGGCACACTCGATCGAATGCCCCCAGACAACTAGCAAGGCTGCCAGGGCACGCATCGCCTGTAAAGAACGTAGCCGACCGGCACGATCGGAACTTAAAGTTGTTGCGTTTGCCCCCATGGTCACCCGTGCACAATTGTTACTGCCAAACCTGATTTGATGATTTGATACATACTAGAGCTGATTGACAGATGGTATAGCCGTATCGAGTCATTCTGAACCCTTCGGCTTCGTTCAGGGCAGGCTCCGCGTAGCGGAGTGAAGAATCCAGAAGGAATAAGAGCCGTCGATTTGTAAGTACAGTATCTATCAATCCGGTCCAGGCTCAAGCATACGAGCATGCTGCTCAAATCATGCCACTGTGACCAAATTCTATGGCTACCTCCGCTCACACCACAGAGAGCAACGTTTCCGCCGCTCCTGTTGCCCAGGGCGGCAAGATCAATGTCGTGCAAGGATTGCGCGCGGTCGCGGCGTTGCTGGTGGTCTGGACCCATTCGATTGATGCTGCCGCATATTACTCCCCTTCCCGACAGGAAGGCTTTTTCCACCTCGCAGGCTTCGGTGCCTGCGGGCTGGATATCTTCTTCGTCATCAGCGGCTTTATCGTCTCATTGGTCGCCACGCGCGCAGTTCAAAAAGGCCAACGTTCGGCGGGTAAATTTCTCTCGCGCCGCTGCACGCGCATCTTCCCTCTTTACTGGATTCTGACTGCGGTAGTGATTTTCGAGGCCCAGTTGGGATCGCATAAAATCCCCTGGCACAGCGTCTCCTGGCTGCCCACCGCATGGCTGCTTCCCTCCCTCAGTTACCCTGCCGCATCGCCGGTTCTCTCGCTGGGTTGGAGCCTGGTCTTTGAGATGTATTTTTACTATGTGCTCGCAGCCTGGATCGCGATCCAGCCTCGTCATCTGGTACGCAATACCGTTGCCTTTCTGACATTCATGGTCGTCTTCGGAGCCCTCATCGGCTGGCATCGCCCATGGCTCGTGATCTGGTCCAATCCCATTTTGTTGGAGTTTATGTTCGGTTGCATTATTGGTCAGGTGTATTCGAAAACGGGCGCATGGATTAGCCAGTCCAGCCAAAAAATGAACGGCCTTCGCACCCCCAACCTGGGGCGTTGGTTAACAATCCTTGGCGCAACAGCGCTAGCGGTCACACTCTTTACCGGATACGGAATGGCCAACTATCAAGGCATGGTCCTGAATGGCCTGAGCAGTTGGCTCCGCGTAGGCGTCTGGGGAGTGCCTGCGGCGCTGCTTGTCCTGGGTGCGGTTCTGTGGAGTCCAGCAATGCGTTCCGGACCAGCCCGTGTGCTGGTTTTTCTGGGAGATGCGTCGTATTCGATTTATTTGTGCACCAATCCGGCACGCAGCGGCGTGGAACATTTCTGGCGCTATTTTGGAAGGTGGGGAGGCGACGTGGGCGTTCTGCTCTGCCTGATTGCGTGTGTAGCGGTCGGCGTTGCCTGTTACCTTGCAGTGGAACGTCCCCTGATGCGTTTCTTTCACAACTGGTACAAACAAATTCCATTTAAACCGGCTAGCAAGTAATACTTTCGACTCAAAGTGCCTTTGGATCGCTTTTAGAAGAATTTTCATCATCTACAAGTGGCCGGAGAACGTTCTAAGAATATAGAGACAACGGACGTTCGCACACATCTAATAGCGGTAAGGAGTGGTCATATGCTCATCGGCAAACCATCGAACGTTTTATCTTCCGAGATCACCTCCCGCTCCGACTACATGAATCGGCGAAAGTTCATTGCCGGGGCAGCCGCAGCCGGGGTGGGCACGCTGGCAGCGACCCGGCTGATGAACATCGCTTCTCCCCGCGACGCCGTCAACGCTGCGGCAAAGCTCGCGACCTTACCCAGCAAGTATTCGTCGACGGGTCTGACAATGACCTCATATCAGGACATCACCACGTATAACAATTTCTACGAATTCGGCACCGGCAAGACAGATCCCTCCCACAACGCCGGGCGGCTGAAGACCAGCCCATGGAGCGTGAAAGTCGACGGTCTCGTCACAAAGCCGAAGGTCTTCGACATCGACGCGTTAATGAAGCTTCATCCCATGGAAGAGCGTATATACCGAATGCGTTGCGTGGAAGCGTGGAGCATGGTGATTCCATGGGCCGGCTACTCGCTGTCGGAATTCATCAAACAGTGTGAGCCGCTCAGCTCCGCGCGCTATGTGCAGTTTCTGTCGCTCGACGATCCCAAGCAGGAACCGGAGATCAGGTCCGTCGATCTCCATTTCCCTTACTCTGAAGGACTGCGCATGGATGAGGCCATGAACCCGCTGACGCTGTTCACCTTTGGACTCTACGGCCAGACGCTGCCCAACCAAGATGGCGCTCCCGTGCGCGTGGTGATGCCATGGAAGTATGGCTTCAAATCGGCCAAATCCATCGTCGAGATTCGGTTTGTAAAGAACCAGCCGCGCACTACCTGGAACGAGTCTGCGCCGAACGAATATGGTTTCTACTCCAATGTAAATCCGAATGTAGACCATCCGCGCTGGAGCCAGAAGTATGAGCGGGTTATCGGGGCGCCATTCTGGAAAGCGCGCCAGCCCACGCTGATGTTTAACGGCTATGGCGATCAGGTCGCCTCCATGTACAAAGGAATGGATCTCCGCAAGAACTTTTAAGTCAACCCAGCATGAACAAGCGTTTTATCGTGGCGCTCAAATTCGTCGTATTTCCGGCTTGCCTCATTCCGCTCGGGCTGCTGGTATACCAGGGCTTCACCAATGCGCTTGGGCCCGACCCGGTGGCCACGATCACGCACACAACCGGATTTTGGACACTCTATTTTCTGCTGATCTCCCTTGCGATCACACCCATCCGCCGGTTGAGCAGCCATGTGGCGTGGCTCATCCGCTTTCGCCGAATGCTGGGGCTCTTTGCGTTCTTCTACGGAACGCTGCATCTGTTCACGTATGTCTGGTTGTTCTCCAATTTTGACGTGCATGCCATGGTGCACGATATAGCGAAGCGGCCCTTCATCACCATGGGTATGCTGGGCTGGGCCTGCCTGCTGGCGCTGGCTGCAACTTCAACGGCATGGGCAATCCGCAAGATGGGCGGCAAACGCTGGCTAATGCTGCACCGCCTGGTCTACGTCGCAGCGGTCGCGGGGGTGATCCATTACTGGTGGATTGTGAAATCGGGTGTGCTGACCCCGTGGAAGGTGACGGTAGTGCTTGCCCTGCTTTTGCTGGCGCGGGTTGCTTGGTCGGCCAAAGAAGCCGCGCGCAAACGAAAAATCGCGGTCGTAGCTTAACAAATTCGGCGCAGCTCGATCACTCTTCGCACCGGCTCGTACGTTGCCCGATGCAACTGACACGGACCATGCTCGTGCAGCGCCCGCAGGTGTTCCGGCGTGCCATAGCCTTTGTGCGACGCCAATCCATATTGCGGATACTCTTCGTGATACCTGCACATCCATGCATCGCGATAGACCTTGGCGACGATTGAAGCGGCGGCGATGGACACGCTGATCGAGTCGCCATAAATAATTCCCTTTTGCGCGCAGGGAGTATCCAGCCGCTCGGCATCGATCAGCAGGAAATCCGGCGCGGGCTGAAGCTGTGCAATTGCCGATAGCATCGCTTGATGGGAGGCGCGGCGAATATTGATGGCGTCGATGGTCGCCGCGTCGGCAAAACCGATTGCCACTGCCACAGCAACCTTGCGAATGATGACGTCAAGCCGCTCGCGTTCTTCCCGCTCCAACTGTTTGGAATCGCGCACACCGCGAATCCGCGTTTTGGCGGGGAGAATTACAGCGGCAGCGACCACGGGCCCGAACAGCGCTCCCCGTCCCACCTCGTCAACACCAGCGACAGCAATCGCACCCTGTTGATACGCTGTCCGCTCGTGCTTGTCGCTGCAAATAAGCGCACGCAAGCGCTGCATCTTTTCCGCCTGCTTCGACAGCGTCTTCTCAGACGACACGGAAACTGACTGGCAATTGGCCTTGATCGGTGGCATTCACAACGAGTTTACAACCGGAGTGCCCTGTGGAGAAAGCCGTCCATTTTGCGAACCCGTTCATTTTTTGACAAGGGTGGTATCCGTGGAATCGGAACTGAAAGCATCAACCAAAGACATTATTTTCATGTTCTTCTGTAATTCATCCATGCTCAGCTTACTGTTCACGTGGATGTCGATAGACTGGCGCGGTAGCAGGTCAAAGTAGTTATCCGAGAGGTTCACATCATCGCTTCCGAACGAAACGTAAACGCTGCGTGCAAGCACTCCCGAAGAAAGATGCAATCTATAGACACCGTCTGCGCCGGTGAATTTGCCCTCAATGTGGGCGGCGGGAAGTTGGACCTGCTTTGTGGGAACAAAGTAGGCCATGTTGCTCGAAACCTGCTCGCCATCGACTGTCAGATCCATTGCGGCGAACACCTTTGTAAGATCGAATCCTGCAGTCTTCGCAAAGCTATCGATCGGAACTCCCACGTAAATCTGACTGGAAAGAGCGGGAATGGTGATCTTTTCAGTCCTTTCATTCAAAACGGTTCCGTCGAATTTCATAATTCTCACGCGAAGGTCCGCAGTCTCAGGCTTCGTCTTATCGGAGACCACGGAGACGTTCAGTCTTCCATCCTTAATTCGTGAAGATACAAGCAGTGGATTGTAGAAGCGGCGCGCATAGTATTGCAAAGCCTTCCAGCGACCGTAATAATCGATGCTCGAGGGCGAAACAACCGGCCAGCAATCGTTCAATTGCCAGAACAAAGATCCCATCGTACGCGGCCGGTCTCGGCGAAGATGCTCCGCATCCAGCTTGATGAATTCTGCCTGTAACACCTGGCTTGCATAGACAAGAGAAAAAAAATCTTTTGGCTGCCCGTAATATTGCAACAAATAATCGTGAATTATGTCGTACCCATTTGGATCTTTCTGATGAGAGGTCATCACGGGTGTGGAAGTACTCGTCCTATCCTCTGGCAGCGTGAACGAACCGATTGTACGCATCTCCGGCAGCGATTGAAAGCCATACTCACTTACAAATCTGTAGTGGCGGTTCTCTTCGCTGTCGAAAGGAACCCTGGGCGTTTCCTTCTTCGAGGCCCAGATGGTGTAGTCATGTGTGTCGCCGGATTCTTCATTGCCGCCAACATCATCTCCATCTTCTAAGACTCTATAGTTTCTGGCTTTCGTCTCCTCATAATTCGCGCTGGGAGAACTGGGCCAGTATGCAGCTTCCGGAGCATACCTAGCTACCAGCGTAGGGATAATTCCACTGAACACGGTGAGGTAGTCTTCCCACATCTGTAGCCTGGCGATAGGAGTTGTACTGATGCTGTCTTGCAGAAAGTTGTTTTCCTGCTCATTATTGCCACACCACAGCACAATGCTGGGATGGTTCCTTAGGCGCTTCAATTGGTCTTCTACTTCCCGGGCTACATTTTGTTTAAATGAATAGGTTCCCGGCTGCCAGGGGTTTCCAAACATGAAGTCTTGCCAGACCATGATTCCTAATTCATCGCATATTTGATAGAACTCCTGCGTTTCGTAGTACCCACCTCCCCATATTCGAATCATGTTCATATTTGCGTCTTTTGCAGACTGCAAAATGTACCGGATCTGTTCCGGAGTAACTCGATTTGGAAAACTGTCAAATGGAACTACATTGGCGCCTTTGGCGAAGATCGGGATTCCGTTCACGACAAATTCGAACGACCGTCCCCACGTATCTGGATCGCGCCGCAATATGACAGACCTGACCCCGGTGCGCACCATACCTGCATCCTGAATGACGCCTCCGATGGCTACATTTGCGTGGAACGAATACATAGGCTGGCTGCCATATCCCGCCGGATACCAGAGCTTAGGATGATCGAGAGTAATTGGAATATCCACATGGTTCGTGCCTGGATGCAGTTCTGTGGAGAGCGTGGCATTTACTTCCTTGCCGTCTATGTCATAGTTGATTTTGATTGTTGCCGACGCATCGATCGCAGCCGTGACTTCCACCTGAGCAAGAATATGTGCTGAGTGACTTGTCACATCGAGCTGACGAATATTAAAATCCGAGATCCGTGCAGTGTCCCAAGTTTCCAACCGGACCGGCTTCCAAATACCACTGGTAACAAATCGAGGGGACCAATCCCACCCGTATTCATATGCGGCTTTTCGGATATACCATTGCGGCTTGGTATGAGTGTCGGGCTGCCACTTATCTTGCGCAGCGATCCTGGCTGCGCAGCGGATTGGCGACGGAAAAGTGACCAGCAGATGGTTCGCGCCAGGTTTCAGATACGACTTCGCATTAATTCGGTAGCTGCGAAACATATTGTCCGAGGTTAGAACAATCTTCCCATTCAGGGTAACTCGCGCGCATGTATCGAGGCCGTCAAATACTAGATCGATGTTCCTTTGACTCAAAAGCTCCGGGCCGATGGCAATAGTCGTGCGATATTCCCAATCAGCATTCTCGATCCATTGAAGCTTTGTTTCGTTGTCACGATAAAATGGCGCCGGAATCTGCTGATTGCGGAGTAAATCCAGGTGAACATCGCCCGGCACTTTCGCCGGTAGCCACTTGCCCTCTATAGCCGTGCCTGTTGTGTCTGTCGATTGGCGAAACTCCCAACCGGTTTTTAACGTCACACTTTGGTTCGCGACTGCCAGTAGCTGCGGTGCCGACATTGAAGTGGCGCCACAAGCTAGAAGCACCAAGAAGGCAGAGCGCCAGGCCCGGAACGATTGCATACTTTCACCTCAAACGATCTTTTACTCTGGTTTACACTGCGGAAACTCTGATTCTAAAACCGTGGGTAGGGACCACTCGATTGGCGATTCGAAACCAGCATGTTCTGCGGATCGGGCAAGACCGGGATTTGGCAATGAATCTGTGTGACGATTAAACTATATTTGCCGCACGACACGGCTGGAAATAGCATCTTGTACGCATCAGCGGGAGCGATTATGACCGTAGCAACTGAAGTGCAAACGGATTTAAATAGCGTTTATTCAATCTCTCCAGAACAGATCGAGCAATATCGCGCGAATGGATATATCAAGCTGAAACACGTACTTTCGCCGGAGACCCTGGCCCACTACGGCCGGGAGATTTCCCGAAAAGTGAAGGAGCTGAACAGCGAGCATCTGCCCCTTGAGGAGCGAGATCTCTATCATCGCGCGTTTCTACAGATAGAGAACCTATGGCCGAAGAGCGAGATTGTGCGTGAGTTCGTTGCCAGCCCGAAACTCGGCCGCATTGCGGCGGAACTGATGGGAACGACCGGCGTACGCATTTATCATGACCAGGCCCTGTATAAGGAAGCCGGCGGCGGCATCACACCGTGGCATGCCGACCAATACTATTGGCCGGTCGACTCCGACAAAACCATCACCGCGTGGATTCCGCTTCAGGAGACTCCGCTTGAAATGGGGCCGCTGGCTTTTTGTCCGAAGAGCCACCATGTCACCTATGGCCGCGACCTGGAAATCGGCCAGGAAAGCGAAGAACGGATCGGAGCGGCGCTAAAGAATCATGGCGTGGACGAGGGGGCATTTGAACTTGGAGAAGTAAGTTTCCACTCCGGCTGGACCTTCCATCGCGCCGCACCCAACACCACATCGAAGCCGCGCGAAGTAATGACGATCATCTACATGGACGAGAACATGCGCCTCACCGAGCCGGTTAACAAATATCAGCAGGACGATCGCAAGAGCTACTGTCCTGGGATTGCACTCGGCGAGATTATCAACAGCGCAATGAATCCGGTGACCTGGAGCAGTCGCACATAGTTTGCGGTTGCGGTAGCATTCGGCAAATCCGCCGAGATCGCCAATTTCCTATTTCGATGACAAACCAGTCGTTTGATTCACTTTCCAATTCCACAAAAATAGATAGTGCTTGTGGAGTTGGAAGGGCTGGTAGAGCGGCTGTTTACCATAGCGGACATCGGCCGTGTAGTAAAAGCTGTACGCTTCGCAATCCAGAATCGCTTTCACGTCGGCGCCTTTCGGCGTCGCGGGATTCAACTCGATCACGCTTGTTCGATTCTGCCCACTGGTCCACTCCCGCCGCTTGTCTTCCTGTATATCGGCCGTTTCAGTAATCCACGGTGAATCGCTGTAGATTTTCGCACGGCACCAGTTCCCTTTGTCGAAGGGGTCAAGTCCCTGGACCAACTGTATCCAGATCGTTGCCTGCTCTCCAGGCTCGAGCACCCCATTGCCATTTCCCTGGCCTTCCGTCACTTTGCGCGGAACGCTTGTTCCCCCGCCGTGAACGCCTTGCCGGAAAATAGGAAAGGTCTGCGTGCGGCCATCCAACACCGCGAGTTCCGCCGGTGGAGATAGGTTTGCGGGAGCGACTAGAACATCTATATCCGCTTGCAGCTTCGGTGCGTTCTCCGCGCTCGCATTTAATGAAAGTCGCACTCGCGCGAAACCACCGTCTCCAGCCGTAAACTGCACGCGAAATGCTGGAGTAAGATCGACGGCTTGTCCTGCTGCCAGCGCTTGCAATTGAGTGCTGCCATGCAGGACTTCCACCGCGGGATATTCTGAGGTCAATGCAATGCGCAGATTTTTGAGGGGAGTTGCGCCGGGATTCCAGATACGAATCGGAATCGAGACGGGATGGCCGGGCATCATCCGCAAAACATCTTTCGCGGTCACCGGCAGCAGCACCGGCGATTGTGCGCCGATCCCCGGACCAGAAAATCCTAGTGCATGGCCGCTGCAATCCGTTTGCAGATGGAGCCTTCCTTGCGAATCCGCAACCGTGTTGCGTGAAATGGAGGCATGGTCCTGCAGGCTGTAGTCGAAGACCCTGTACGCCGAATTGGGCTGATACAACGGTGCTGTCGTCAGGCGAATTGCTGTGCAGGAGGCGGCAGGCCCGTCGGGAGCCCAGCGACGTGTCTGCAGAAGCATACCGCCGCGGCTGACATGTTTCATATAGATCACGGCCGCCCCGGCGATATTCGCCTGCACGTGATATCCCCATGCGTCGAACATGTCGTAAGCGCTGGCGTAATTCCATTCTTGCGGAGCCTTGTCCAGGGACGGATCAGCGAATGCTTTCATGTGGAAGTTGAATGTTTCGTCGATCGAGGTGGCCCAGTGCCGATGGTATTCGTCCTGCCGGTACTCAAAATCCACCGTTGGTGCGGCGGCAAATGCAGCCTGGGTCTCTTCCGTATATTGACTGATGTAGTCGCCGCTGGCGTGAACCAGACGGATCGGGGTGTGCTCGAAGCTCAACACATAATCCTTGGGCCGCCACAAAGTGCGCCTGTTTTTTTCTCCAACATAAAATTCTGGACCTGGATTGAACGCGGAGCAGCTGCCAATTACATCAGGGTAGCGCGCGCTCAGGTACAGGCTCATAAAGCCTCCCATACTCAAACCGGAAACAGCGCGATAACGCCGACTGTCGAGCGTTCGATAGGTGGTGTCGATATAACGCACCAGTTCCAGATAGTATTTTCCGAAATCGATATCTCCGCCCGGGCGCCGAACATCATAGGGGGTACCGCCATAAAAACCTGTGTAATGGCTGGCAATGTATCCATCGACCGCTACGACAATTACCGGGTGAGTGGCTACAAAGCTGCAGATTTTCGGAACCGTGTCGTGTCCCTGGTCGTAGTCCTCCAGCGTGTATCGATCGCTGTGGCCGTGAAAGTAATAAATCACTGGATAGCGGGTCTGGACAGAGTAGTAATCCGCCGGAAGAAAAATGCGGTAATGCCTGTCGCCATTGAAGATCCGCGAAGGCTGTAAACCGTCCCGCAACAGCGCGGCGCCTGTAGGACAACTCGTCAGCGTGCCTGCGGGAGCCGCTCTGGAGCTTTCCGTGTTTGGCAGCGGAATTTGCGCATGAGCAAGATCAAATGCAATGAGTAGAAGGCCGAAATAGATTGCGGCGGAGCAAAGATAAGAAATCGCCCGCGATATGTGCCTTCTCATTTTCCCCCAAACTTTCGATTCAGTCCGCTCCAAGTAACTCGTGCCATCCGCGGCCGAGCAACATGCAAGAACATATCGATGCCGCATTCGGTTTGTTCCCCCCCGAGGAGGTCGTCCACCGAGGTTCTGGATGAGACTTCTCGATATCTCCATCGGCAGCCTCTGGCCAAGCCCACGGATTGCCCTGGAGCGCGAACTCGCCTCATCATAACCCAGCAGTTGCCTCTCGCTCGATCGGTCCCTTGCACCGAAATCGCATGGGCAAACATCCTTCGCCTCAACGCAAGATTGGCGGCGCAACCGATCGACGGGACAGCGAAGGTCGTTTTCAGTACATTGGGATTAGTCATTCGCAATTTGATACCGGGCTGCAAATGGGATCGGGGTTGCCAATTGGAAAGGCCGTTGCTTACAAAATGATGCAGCATTCAAAAGCGGAAGGACACGGCGAGCGCAACCAGATGGCGACGCGGGCCGAAATGTCGATGCAGCTGCGCTCCGACATGCGGAAACGGTGGCTGTACATCGTGCCTGCCGTTTTTATCACGTACAGCCTCGCGTGCCTCGATCGATTCAACTATGGCTTAGGCGCGGCGGGCGGGTTGGCGGCAACGCTGCACATTAGCGACGCTCAATCCGCGCTGCTGGGCTCCCTGTTTTTTCTTGGCTACTTCACCTTGCAGATTCCCGGCGCATCTTACGCGCGCCGCAAAAGCGCAACTCGCCTGGTGTTTGTTGCCCTTATCAGCTGGGGCACTCTGGCCGCGCTTACAGGCGTCATTCGAGAATTTTGGCTGCTGGCGCTCGACCGCCTGCTATTGGGTATGGCCGAAAGTGTTGTCATCCCGGCAACGCTAATCCTGTTGACGAATTGGTTTACGCGCGCAGAACGGTCGCGCACCAATACGCTGCTGCTGCTCGGAAGTCCGGTCACCGTTCTTTGGATGTCCGGAGCCACCGGGTACATCATTCATGCTTTAGGCTGGCAGATGGCTTTCATTCTGGAGGGCGCGCCCGCCGTTCTCTGGGCATTCATCTGGCTGTGGCTTGTCCATGACCGGCCTCAGGAGACACCCTGGCTGCGCGATCCGGCAAAGGAATATCTGCGGCAAGAACTGCACCGGGAACAAGAAACGCTGCCGCAAGTTCCAAGCATCCGAAAGGCCTTCCAGCACCCCAGCGTGATTTTGATCTGCATTCAATACTTCTTTTGGAGCGCCGGGCTTTATGGATTTGTGCTGTGGCTGCCTTCGATGATCCGGAGGAATTCTTCCCACAGCATTCAGATCACCGGCTTACTGGGCGCGGTTCCTTACCTTTTGGCAATTCTCTTTATGCTGCTGGCGGCGCATCACTCGGACCGCAGCCTGCGGCGTAAGCATTTCATCTGGCCATTTTTGATCCTTGCGGGGGCGGCTCTTCTGGCCTCTTCTTTCACAATTGCCCACATGTTCTGGCTGGCATATGGATTTCTGATCGTTGCCGGCGGAGCCATGTATGCAGGGTACGGCCCTTTCTTCGCGCTAGTCCCGGACATGCTGCCGAAGAACGTCGCTGGAGAAGTGATGGCGTTGGTGAACAGTTGCGGCGCCCTGGGCGGGTTTTTCGGGATATGGCTTGTCGGATTGCTGGCGGCGTACACCGGCAATTCTCGAGCCGGCATTTTGTTTCTGTCGGTGTCGCTCATCCTCTCCGGGCTGATTATCGCTTTCCTGCGCAGCTCGGCAATCCAGTGCGTCCCAAACGATGGGCTGACAAACCCGGCGGAAGGGCTTGATTCTCTACCAGAGCCCGTATCCAAGTAGCGCCCGTTGCCCCCGCACAATCATCAGCCGACAAACCGAGGGGCAATAACAGCAGAAATACCGTGGAGAAAATGCAGCGCTCACGATAGGATTTCACCTGAACTTTAATTCAAGGAGTCCCGTTGTTGAACACAGCCCAAAATATATTTCTTATAGCCGTGTGGGTCGCGCTCTCGATATGTTGCCTGCTGTTGCTGAATCGTTTTTGGGCTCCCAGCCGACGGAGGGTTCATAACGATGTGATCGGCTGGCAGATCTCGATTCTGGGCACGATCTATGCGGTGATGATCGGCTTCATGCTATACGCGGTGTGGGCGAACTTCCAGACTGCGGAGACCAACGTCGACAACGAAGCCAATGCGCTGGTGAATCTGTTTCGTACAGCCGATGGCCTGCCCGACGCGCAGCGCAGCGCAATCCAGATCGCGGCGGCCAATTATGCCGACACGGTACTGACAAAAGAATGGCCAACCATGAGCCGGGGCGAGGCAGCCCACTCCGGCCAGCTCTTCATAATGCAATTATGGGCAACCACAACTCATACGCCCACACAAACAGCTTCTCAGCAAACCTGCCTACAGCAGGCGATGGCGGAACTCAGCCATCTGACCGAGCACCGTCGCGTCCGCCTTCTGGAAAGCAGAACGGCAATGCCGACCGTGTTGTGGATTGTGCTGGTGCTCGGCGGAGTAATCACCATCGCGGCATGCTGTTTGATTGGCAGTGAAAATGTCGCGCTTCATTTCTCTTTGATCTTTGCGCTCAGTCTGCTGATTTCGATGGCCCTGGTCGCGATTGCCGACATCGATCGGCCGTTCCAAGGCTCGGTGTATGTCAGCCCTCACGCATTCGATAGAGCCCAGCAGACAATGATGAACGTCGGAACGGTTCCCAAGTAGTGATCCCTACCAACGATGAAGGCCACATCCCATTCGCTGGATGCGGCCTTCAGGTTTTCAGAATATCTTGTCAAAAACAGGAGCTTAGTCGGCTTCGCGCAGACGAGCGGCCTTGCCGCGCAATGCACGCAGATAGAAAAGTTTGGAGCGCCGCACGCGCGCCGACCGAATCTTTTCCACTTTCTCTACAACTTTGCAATGGAGCGGGAAAATGCGTTCGACCCCCTGGCCGAAGCTCATCTTCCGGACGGTGAAGCTGCCCTCCGCGCCGTTTTTACGCGCGATTACGATACCCTCAAAAGCCTGGACGCGCTCCTTGTCCCCTTCTTTGATTTTTACCTGCACCCGAACGGTATCGCCGGGGCCAAAATCGGGAAGATCAGTACGCTGAAGCTTGGCAGCAAGACGCTGCATGACCGGATGAATCGACATAAATGTTTCCCTGTTCTTGAATGAAAATGGTGTTTGGGCCGAAACATCAGTTTACACGGAATCGGGTGTTTTGTGGGATTTGGTCGATCTTGAATCACGTGTGATCGATCACTCCGGCGTGGCCTAAATGTTTGGCAGAACCTGGCTGTTTGCCCTTCAACTCTTTCAACAGCTCGCGATCTTCTTCAGACAGAGCAGCTTCCGTCAACAGCTCGGGGCGGTTCCGCAACGTCTTCGCCAAAGATTGCCTGCGCCGCCAGCGCCGTATTTCTTCGTGGTTGCCGGAACTGAGCACCTGCGGCACGCTGCCCCCGCGAAATTCCTGCGGACGCGTGTAATGCGGGTAATCGAGCAGTCCGCCAGAGTCGCAGGTTGAACGCGGAGACATGCCAACGGCATCTCCTGCCGCCTGCGCCTGCGAGGCGAAACTTTCGTAGCGTGTGGAATCCTCATTGCCGAGCACACCCGGAAGTAGCCGGCTGACGGCATCCACGATGATTGCGGCCGCTAATTCTCCGCCGGAGATCACGTAATCGCCAATCGAAAGTTCGCTGTCAGCCACCAAGTCGTTCACACGTTCGTCCACGCCCTCATAGCGGCCACAGAGAAGCACCACCCGTTCAATGGCCGCCATCTCCCGCGCTACCGCCTGTGTGAAGGGCTTGCCCTGAGCGGACAGCAAAACGACGCTCTCCCGGGTGGTATCGCGCGCCTTCTTTTCTGCGATGCCCATCGACTCGACGGCGCGAAATATCGGCTCCGGCTTCAAGACCATCCCCTCGCCGCCTCCGAAAGGCCGGTCGTCGACAGTCTGGTGCCGGTCGGTAGTAAATTCGCGCAGGTTGTGGATGCCGACGCGCACAAGGCCACCATCGAGTGCGCGGCGCAGCACGCCGAAGTTGAAAGGGCCTTCAAAAAACTGAGGAAATATGGTGACAATTTCGAATCGCATCGGGATGCGCTACGCCAGCGCGTTCTTCCATTTAATCCCGCAACCGATGCTGGCCTGCTGCTCCGGCGCAACCGGCTTGCCCGCCATTACTGCCTCGATCGCCGCGCGCAGATCGCGCCCATCCACCGGGACTTCATTTCCCGGCCTGCTTCCATCCAGTTGGCCGCGATAGACAAGTTTGTTGTCTGGATCGAACAGGAAAAAGTCTGGGGTGCAAGCAGCGCCGAAGGTCCGCGCTATCTCTTGCGTTTCATCGTACAGATAGTGAAACGTGAAATGATTACGAACCGCCTGGGCACGCAGACCTTCGGGCGCGTCTTCCGAGTAAGCGGCAGCATCGTTGCTGCTGATTCCCACAATTCCCAAACCCTTGCTTGCATAATCGTGCCCCAGTTGAGCCAACTGCTGTTCAACGTGCTTAACGAAAGGACAATGCGCGCACAGAAACATGACTAGGAGCCCGCGCATCCCAACAAATTGTTGGCGCGAGATAGTCCGGCCGGAAATAACATCCGGCAAAGAAAAATCCGGCGCCGGTGTGCCCAGCGCGAGCATGGTGGAAGCAGTACGTGTCATTCGAAACTCCTCGGAACTTTAGATGTGATGACAGTTGAGTTAGACCGGTTCTCCTGATGCCATAGATAGCCAAGATCCTTTACGCGCAGCCTTTCTTTAGGGAAAGGCTGCGCGTAGATACTCTCCTCGATATACACCTTCAGGAGAATCGGTCTAGCCGATGATTGCGGGCTGATACTAAAGCGGTTCTTTCTCTGTTGACATTCTTCCACGCAACAAATTTGTCATCCTGAGCCGTAGGCGAAGGATGACAAACTCCGGTCTCGCGCTCTATACCAACATCTCTAGCCTACCCTGCAAGCGAGCAGAAACTATTCTTCTGTGATTGATTTTTCGAAAGGCTCGTCGCCGGAAATCTCGCACGAAGATCCTGCTTCGCTCTGCTCGATGCGCCTTTCCTCTTCGCTTAGCGGCGCATTCACCTCAAGCAAACCGGCTGGAAGGTTCATCTCCAAGCGGCGGCCCGGCAGATCAATCCGCACCAGGTACGCTTTCGCAAATGGGATCCAATGCTCCGTCCCATCGCTGCTCACAACTACCAGCAGGTCCGCCGCTTTCTCCTGTTGGATCACATCGCGAATCGTGCCGACTGCGGGATGGCCCGGCTGGCTGAGATCGATAAGTTCACATCCTGCTAAATCGAGGATGTACGCCGCGTCCGCATCCAAAGCCATGCGCTCCGCCGCGGGAACGACGACCTCGGCTCCGCGCAAGGTTTCTGCCGCGGAGATGGAATCGACCCCGGCAAACTTCAACACCACCCTGCCCTTATGCAGCCACGATTGCTCAATCGTGATGGGCGTGGGGATGGTATTTTCGCCGCGGGCCAGAAACGCTTCCCGTGTTTGCGCAAACCGCTCGGGAAAATCCGTAAGGATCTCCGCGAGGATTTCGCCGCGTCGTCCCTGCGGGCGAACCAGCCGGGCCACGCTTACCCATGATGCGAAGTCAGTCACAAATCATTGTGACATGAAAGGACATAGCCGGCCTGAGCCCTACAGTGCAGCCGGAATCGTGCTTCGATGCACTCCGTTCAATTGGAGGCGGACTGAAGCTTCGACTCCTCGACAATTTCAAGACCATAACGGTGATGCAGTTTGACACTCACCGCACCGAGAATGGTGCGCAGCGAACGTGCCGTCCGGCCCTGTTTTCCAATCACCTTGCCGACATCGGTAGGGTCCACCCGTAAATGCAGGACCGTTCCCCCTTCATGGGACGCTACCTCAACGGAGACTGCTTCTGGCTTGTCCACCAATGAACGGGCAATCGCGTTGATCAACTCGGCGGCAGATGGCTCCTGGGAATGCTCTGACATGCGTTTTACCTCGATGACGGCAATTGGATTCAAGCCTGAATTTCTTGTCTGCTTTATACCTGAATGCATCAGAAATGTCGCGTGTTTTATGGTTTACCCAATGGTAACTATTACAGTTACCACGAGAGCAGATTGGGTCGCAGCCGGTGAATGTAGAGCAGAATGGTACTGATAATGAGTGGAATTACCGGAGCAGAGTATTCTCTTGAAAAAACGAGAGAGCGCGGCCACAACCGCGCTCTCTCGTTTTGCTTTGAATGGTTCATTCCAGCGAAAACCATCTCGCCGGTGGTAACGGTTAGACGGCCTGGGGAACTGCCTTGGCTGCATTCAGTACAAGTTTCTGTACACGATCGGAGAGCTGCGCTCCCTTGCTGGCCCAGTAGTCCACGCGATCCTGCTTCAGGTCAACCGTGGCGGGGCTAGTGCGGGGGTTATAGGTTCCAACCACTTCGATCGACCGGCCATCGCGGGCGCGGTCCTTTTCAATCACAACGACGCGATAGTAGGGCTTCTTACGTGCGCCTACGCGCGAGAGGCGAATCATCAACACAGATATATGGTCCTTTCTTGAATGGAGAGGCAAACGGAACTGGCCATCAAAGGACGCAGCTGCGGAGAAAGCCCCGAACAACCAGTATCCCGAATTTTCCCTTGCCATGCAAGCATCCTGAACGATTTCTTGTTGATATATGGCAGCGATTGCTTCGAGCCTGCGTGCGACTCGCTCCCTGACGAACGAGAGCGGCATCCTAAATGAAAGACGTTCCGCAAGTCGCGCTATACAGCTGTACAGAGGACCGTATGCCGGAAACTGAACCGCAAAAACGGCACAGCTTGCGGTCGATCCAATGGTTGAACTTCTTCCTCGCGGACGTTCAAACCGGCCTCGGTCCGTTTCTTGCCGCTTATCTGGCGGCAAGCGGTTGGAGCGCGGGCAGGGTCGGTTACGTGCTCACCTTTGGCGGACTGGTGACGATGGCGATGCAGACCCCTGCCGGAGCGGTGGTCGATACCGTCCACCGCAAACGGGCACTGCTTGCGGCCAGCCTGGGAGTGCTGACTGTCGGCGCATTTTTGTTGATGGGCCGCTTGCATGCCTGGTCTGTTTACACGGCCCAGGTGCTCATTGGCGGGTCCGCCCCGTTTCTCGGTCCCACGGTGGCAGCCATCACTCTGGGCGTCGTCGGCACAGCGGGATTCGACAGGCAATTTGGCAAGAACCAGTCTTTCAATTCTGCCGGGAACGTCTTTGCAGCGCTGCTGATCGCCGGTTTCAGTTATGAATTCGGCTACCGGGCTATTTTCATTATCGCCGCGGTACTTGTGGTCCCTGCGATGATCTCCCTTTGGAACATCGATCCCAGCCAGATCGACTACGCTCGTTCCCGGGGAGCGAAGAGCGATGACGGCAAGCCAAAAGCCGAGGGGCTGAAAGTTCTGCTGAAGGACCGAGTGCTGCTGGCGTTCCTGGTGAGCGCGCTCCTCTTCCATATGTCGAACGCAGCCATGCTGCCGGACCTCGGCGAAATGCTCTCGAGAGGCAAACCGAGGACAGCCGCTCCTTTTATGGCCGCTTGCGTCATCGTCACCCAATTAGTGATTGCCTTCTCTGCCGTGTGGATCGGGCGACGCGCCGGAGCGAAGGGCAGAAAACCTTTGCTGCTGATCGGGTTCGGAGTGCTTCCCGTCCGCGGCGTCCTTTACACGTTGACCCAGGCTACGGGTGCGCTGATCGCAATTCAAACGCTGGATGGAGTCGCCAATGCCATCTTCGGAGTTGTCTCCATTCTGGTAATTGCGGACCTCACCCGCGGCACGGGGCGCTTCAATCTGGCAGCGGGAGCCCTCGCCACCATGGTCGGAATTGGAGCGGCTGTGAGCACCACCATCGGCGGCCAGTTGATCCAACATGAGGGATTTCACGCCTCATTCCTCGGTTTAGCCGCCATCGCAGTGCTGGCATTTGCTCTGCTGCTGTTTGGAGTGCCGGAGACATTGCACCATTCAGACGCGAGCGACAATTCAGGAGCGAAGGTTGGATTGGTGTAGTCCGCGTCTCCATACCTCCCGTTCTACCCCTGAGATTTGCGGCTCGCCAGCAGCTTTCTTCGTTCGACGATCAATTTTTGGCGTGCAGCCGGAGGCAGATCAAGGACATCTTTTGTTCTCTTCGGCAGCTTTCCATAAACCAGGTCTCGCGCGCATGTGAGCAGTTCCTGTAGCTCCGGCCGGCGCAATGCGTCCCATTTCGTGCATCTATTCCGCCGGGTAGCTCTTGCTCTGACGGGTGCGCGAGTTATACACAACCAACCTGCCATCGGGATATGCGGAGAGGCGAATGTAGTTCCCATCTGCGCCGCCCTTCAGGTTGGTAATGTAAGCACCGGCGGCATTATGCTGTGCGCCGCCTTCGTCTGAATAGTGCAATTGCCAAAGATCCTTCAGGCGCGGTGATTTTTCGATGATGTCCCAGGCTGAGGGCGAGCCCCCTTTCGTTTCGCCATTGTCCATAATGGCAACGCGGGGTGCGATGCCGTCGACAAACGCAGGACTGCCACTCAGAGACACGCCATGGTGCGAGACAACATACACATCCATCTGACCCAATTTGTTCACCGGACATACCAATTGCATCTCTTTGTTCCAGGTGAGATCGCCAAGATCCACCAGGCGCATCTTGCCATACTGCATCACGATGCCCACCGAGCGGGCATTTTCTGTCGGGTCCGCAGGACGAGTAGGAGAAGTTTTGCAGTAAGGATTTGGCTGGCCTGCGCCGGGCAAAGGATTGGCGAGCAGATTGCCGTCCGCGCTTACGATGGCGGTCGTTAACCCGGCCAGCGGAATGGCATCGCCTGGTCGGGCCAGAATGTGTCTGGCTCCGGACTGCGTCAGCACCGCCTGGTATCGTTTCCAGCCGGCTTGCGTGGGCGCATCGGTTGGTTCGCGGTTCGGGCCATGATCGATATACGCGCGGATCGGAATCCGCTTGGCGAGATTGGGAACGCCGCCGACGTGGTCCTGATGGAAGTGCGTAATCAGCAGGTAGTCGATGTGATCCAGACCCGCCTGTTTCGCCGCAGCTACGATGCGGCCGGCATCTCTCCCGGCATGATCGGGCCAGCCGGTATCAATCAACAGCGACTGATGCGAGGGTGTGACGAAGAGCGTCGATTGACCTCCCTCGACGTCAATGAAATAGATGGTGAGCGGCTTGGCGAGGGAGACTTTGTGCCTGCGGAACTGAGAATTTTGAGCCTGCACGGACGCCGGCAGGATGAGGCCCACAAATGCCAGGAAAAACGCTGCCAACCTTGGTGAATAGTGACGCGTCCGTAGATGATGGACCAAGGTGGATGGATGTAACTGAATCCGGTAGCGCATACACTCCTCAATTCTGTCAGACAATTTTCTTTTCTTCGTGAAGTCGGATGAAACCCGCGGCTTCGAGTACGGCCCCTGATGCCATTTACAGAATGCCGCATTTATCTGCGACAATCTACCATTCATGCCGGCGCATCTGCCACAAGCCGCGATCTGGACCGCAACCTGGCTGTTGTGCATTCTGGTATTCATCCTGATTCTCTGGCGTCCGCGCCGTATCCCCGAGTATGTCTGGGCAGCCGGAGGCGCCGCCCTGTTGATGGTCTTTCGGCTGCTGCCGGTTCGCAGCGCATGGACCGCCGTGCGGGCCGGCACGAGCGTCTATCTTTTTCTGGCGGGCATGATGCTGCTGGCGGAACTGGCGCGGCAGCATGGCGTCTTCGATTGGCTGGCCGCGCTGGCGATGAAAAACGCGCGAGGTTCTCAATTCCGCCTCTTTGCGCTGGTTTACGGAATTGGCATCCTTGTAACTGCGCTGCTTTCAAATGACGCGACGGCTGTTCTACTGACGCCGGCCGTGCTGGCGGTGGTCCGTCGCGCGAAGACTTCTCCGTTGCCATATCTATTCGCCTGCGCGTTTGTGGCGAACGCAGCCAGTTTCGTTCTGCCGATTTCCAACCCTGCCAATCTTGTCGTCTTCGACGGCCAAATGCCACTCCTGGGGCGATGGCTGCATATATTTTTGTTGCCTGCGATGGGCGCCATCCTGATCACCTTTGGATTGCTCTGGTGGCGCAGCCGCGCGGAACTCCGCTCGTTTCTAGCGGACGGGGTCAAGCCCGCGCCACTGAATGCACTGGGCCGCCGGGCCGGCCTGGGAGTATTGCTCGCGACCGGCGCGTTACTGGCCACCTCCGCGCTGGGCGGACCTATCGGACCGGCAACCATGACAGCAGGCATGGCGGTAATGTTGTTTGTCGCGGGCATCAACTGGCGAATTATGGCCAGCGCGCTTCGTCAGATGTCCTGGGGCGTGCTGCCGCTGGTCGCGGGACTGTTTGTGATGGTGGAGGCGCTGAAAGGGGTGGGCGCGCTTACACTATCCGCCCGGGCCCTGGATGCAACTGCCTCCTGGCCCTCCATCGCAGGTTTGAGTGCGGCCGCATTCGGCTTCGGCATCACCGCGAACATGATCAACAATCTACCGATGGGCCTGATCGGCGCGGCTGCTGTGAAGGCAGCACACGGCACACAAGCGATGCACGCCGCGGTGCTGCTCGGCATCGATCTCGGCCCGAATCTTTCTATCACCGGTTCGCTGGCCACGATTCTTTGGCTCGTGGCGCTTCGGCGTGAAAATATCGAGGTCAGCGGCTGGCAATTTCTGCGGACTGGATTTCTGTTGATGCCTCCAGCACTTTTACTCGCAGTTCTGGCGCTTGCGCTTACGCAGCATTAAGGCCAGTGTCATTCCGTTTCATTTCCAATGTTGGACAAGCTCAATACCGGTAGCGATCAGCACGGATGCCACCAGGACGAATGAGCAAATTTGTATGACTTTCCCCAGGTCGTGTTCAAAGAAAGGAACAATCACGCAGGCCAGCAGGGAAACCGATCCGGCAATGAACATGCCGATGCCCGCTTCATGATTCACCTGATACCACTGTTCATCCGTCCCGGACAAAGTTTTCGGTGTACGAAAACCGTAAAAACCATTCTTCGGAACTTTATTCAGGATGAGCGGCAATGCCAGGACCATGATAAACACGGGGGCGATCACCAAAAATAATGGCACGCGCATAAATGTTTCCGTCAATCTTTCTCGCGATGAGGAGCAGCATTGCATCCGCTTATAATGTGCACCCACGAGAATCGTTTAACGGCTCGCGCCGACATTTACCGCGGAAGGCGCAGCCAGTTTTACCCCCGGCACATTCGACTTAACTTTTATCCGCTGTAGCCCGGAGCCCGGCGCCGCGATATTTAACATGTATTGATTGCCCAGCGAAGTCTTGAACTCCTGAAGAAAAGGATCGAACGAGACCGGACTGACCAACCCATTGGCGTAGGCTACACCACCTGTGTCCGTCGACACTTTCAACAGATAACTTTGCCCGTACAGGGTGCCGAGCCTGCTCGTGCGTCCCGTGTCGCGAAAATAAATGGAGTACACGAGAAGACCGGCTTTTTGTGCATCGGAAATCGCGCTGTCCACGTAAGGATCCTGAAGATCGCCGTGCCTGTAGTAGGGATCTTCTCCGTTAGTCACCATGAACACCACTCGACGTGTTTTCGTCCGGGAAGGCCAACGCTTTGCCAGATCCGACAGGCAGAAATAAGGGCTGGCGCTGATTCCCGGAATTCCATTGGTCAAACGCAGGGATTTTGCCGCCAACGCATGATCGCTGGTCAATGTCTGCGCCATTACTGCCCGCCCGTTCGCCATATAAGCCACCGCGACTTCAGCCGAGGGCGGCAACGCCATAATGAATTTGCGTATCGATGGAATCTGCAGCGCCAGATATGAGCGCGCCGATTCGTCGAACAGAAAGACAAGCTGCAATCCCGCATTCGGTCCCCGCAACGGTTCCCAATTTGTGATCTCCGCCGGACGATTCTTCAAGAGAACTGTGACGTCCTTCTGCTGAAGCGGAGCGGATTTAGGTCCCTTGTCTTTGGCGGTGATAACCAGTTGGGCGCCCGCAGCGGCTTCGCCATTCGTGACCTGACCGACCACAGGAGACGGGAGGCTCATGCAGGCCAGGAATGTTCCCGCAACTACTACGGAGCATGCAATTCGATTCATCTTCATGATTCCCCTTCTCTGCAACTGCTTCCATTCTTATAGTTGGATCGCCCGAAAAGCTGAGCCGGAATTCCGGATCGCGGCTAAGCAACATTAGACACCTATTCGACAAGCGCGGATTACCTTTTTTGCCATTGCGCACCGCGCCAGTCAGCGAGATGTTTCGCAGTCATCGCTGGACAGAATTGTCGGGTAGCCCAGTATCAGGCGCACAGCCTGACGGACCGGCTATGCGCGATAGCGCTCCTGGTGCCAACGCCACGCATCCGCGATGATCCCATCGAGGCTCGTATGTTGGGGTCGCCAGCCCAGCTCCTGCGCGATCTTCTCCGAACTCGCGACCAATACAGCGGGATCTCCGGGACGGCGGGGACACTCTTCCACCGGGATAGGTTGGCCCGTCACCCGCCGGACGGATTCAATCACCTCCCGCACCGAAAATCCGCGTCCGTTGCCCAGGTTGTAAATCATGCAGGACTCGCATCCGAGTGCCGCGAGAGCCAGCATGTGCGCCTCGGCCAGATCACGAACGTGGATATAGTCGCGAATGCAGGTGCCGTCGGGCGTCGGATAGTCGGTCCCATAAATGCGAATGCTTTTCCGGCGTCCCAGCGCCACGTCGAGTATCAGCGGGATGAGGTGCGACTCCGGCTCGTGAGATTCACCACGTCCCGGAATCGCGCCCGCTACATTGAAATAACGCAGGCTGGCATATCGCAAGCCGTGGATGCGATGCAACCAGAGAAGCATCCGCTCCACCAGCAGCTTCGATTCTCCGTAAGGATTCGAAGGGTGTAACGCCGCATCTTCCCGGATCGGCGTCGATTCAGGTTCTCCGTAAACCGCTGCGGTGGAAGAAAATACCAGCTTTTTCACCTGGGCAGCCAACATTGCCTGAAAAAGAACCAGCGTCGACGCGCTGTTGTTGCTAAAATAAAGCTCAGGCCTTTGCATACTCTCGCCGGCTTCGATCAATGCGGCGAAATGCAGAACAGCTTCAACCCGGTGGGTTTTCAAGGTCGCTTCCAATGTATTCCGATCGTTGACGTCACCTTCGATAAAGATGGAGCTGACGGGAACCGCGGAACGTTGAGAATGGGAAAGATTGTCGTAAACGACAACGTGATGCCCAGCTTCCATAAGTAGTCTGGCGACGGTGCCGCCGATGTAACCGGCGCCGCCTGTGACGAGAATGTTCAAGGGTGATTATCCTTTCATTTGAACGGGTTGCGGTCGAGAAGCTGTCATTTCAGTGAAAATCCGAAATTGCGCTGCCCGCAATCGATCGGAGCGCCTGGAGCCCTGTAGACTTCGGATTCGAGTCTTTTCAGATGATATTCCGAAAGGTGCAGGCAGGGGTTTTAAGGGAGACAGCAGCCTGGGATTGTTAACCCGGCGGTACCCCAATCGATGGATTTGCGGAAATTCATCCCAAAGTGTGCAACTTGTGGCATACTCAGTGGCAAACATAAACAAATTTAGCTGTGACTCGCTAGCCGCGGAGCTTCAAAATAAGTTGAAACATCGGGCGGCTTGAACGTGTTCCCAGTCGTGTTGTAGGCGTGCATTCAGTACTGAGTAATCGAGCTTTGAGGCTTGTGAATCTGTACTCGAGCAGTGCGGGTGGCATCTAAAAACGATAACCGCTCGCAGTGTCGACGGAGTTCACGTGAATCACAGTTCTTGCTTCTCTGTTCTTGTTTCTCTGTAAATTTCGAGTGAAATACTCGTAAAAATAATTTCTGTTCGGAGTCGGGCAATTCGAAGGAACTCCGACTGGAATGTCCAGCCCTGCGGCACAGATTAGAAAACGATATTGCATTGTGAATAAGCGGCAATTTATGCGTCCTGAGGTAAAAGTTGTATGACAAGCTTTGCGACAAGAGAAGTTCAATCGCGGTCCGATTCTGGATTGCCCCCCCGCGAGCGGAGAAACCGCGAACGCGGCCCCTCCGATCGCCAACAAGCTACGTTTGGCCTGCTGCCGGAGCCGGAAGGAAGAAACAAGGCCTTCACAGTCAGCTTGATCATCAATGCCTCGGTGATCGCGCTGATTCTTTTGTTATCCATCTTCTTCGTGCACCACCAGGTGGTGCAGAAGCGGCTGGAGGCAACTCAGTTGCTGCTCCCCATCACTCCTGTGAAAACCGTGCGTCCCGTCGTAATCCGTCCGAAGGTCCCGATTATTCCGCCAACTCCGGACCTGCTGAACAGGATTGCGCCAAAATTCACCTACAAACCAGCGCCGACTGAAGTTCAGCCAAAGATGGCGCGCGTCCACTTGAACAATGTGAGCGCTCCGGTCCTGCCGCCGTACCGGCCAGACTCCGTCGCTCTACCACCGCAACCGAAGGTAGGTGCCTTCCACACCAACATTCCTACCGCCGTGGCCAACAACATGGGGCCGACCTCCACGAAGACTGGTGGATTTGGCGACCCCATGGGCGTTCATGCGAACCCGAATGCCAGCAAGCCGGGAACGATCGCTGCCGTAGGTAGCTTTCAAAGCGCTATCGGAGATGGGTCCGGTTCTGGCTCGGCCCGCAAGGGCAAAGTTGGAGGCGTGGACTTCGGATCCGGGTATGCGAACGGCGTCCCGGGAGGTACAGGACGCGGGCACGGTAAAGTCGCTTCGGCCGGCTTCTCCGATGGCGTCGCCGGCGGTACCGGAACCGGTGGCCCGCGCGGCACCGCCCGGGTCGGCGGGTTCCAGAACAACGTTGCGGCTGCCGGCACACCTAAGATGGTTGTCTCGAATGCCGGCAATCAGACGACGGTGCAGGTGCTTTCCCATCCGCGGCCAGAGTACACTGCGGAAGCAAAACAGTTGAAGATTCAAGGCGACGTCGTGCTTGAAGTACGTTTCTCCGCCGACGGACGGGTCCACGTTATTCGCGTAGTACGGGGACTTGGCCACGGGTTGGATGAGCAGGCCATCCGGGTTGCCGAAGAAACTCAATTTAAACCGGCGACGCGCGATGGAAAGCCCGTCGACACTACCACATATTATCGGATCGACTTCCAGCTAGCGTAATTGTGAACAAACATACATAAACTTAAGTAACATAAGGAACACAATGATGCGACTTGCAAAGAATATCCCCAGTCTTTCACGCGCCGGCAGCAGAGGATGGGCCATCCTGCTACTGGTGTGCGTCACCTCCCCTGCCTTCGCCAGGCATAAAAAGTCGAATGTATCCGAAGCCAAGCTGACGCCTGAAATGGTGCGCCTGATCGATCAGGCGTCGATGCATGAGAAGGGCGTTCTGGTTGCGCTTCAGCAGCGCGCACCGGTGGTTGAAACCTATATCCAGGATTTCAAGCCTGACGTCCAATTGAGCGCCGTACCGGTGGACGACCATTATTTCCTTGGACGCGTCGACTTTGGACGCGTCATTGAAGACAATCGCTACCAGGAAGCCGGCAACAAGAAGAAGATGTACAAGGGTTCGGTCATGTTCGTCAATGGGCTGACCAAGGCCTTCAAAATCGAATTCGTGGCGCAGGGCTTCGTGCAGATGTTGCTGCTGGACGCCAACCACTTCGATCGCCAGCACTACGATTTCAAGTTTGTCCGCCGCGAATTTCTCGGAGACGTCCGCACCGATCTTTTTGACGTGACGCCGAAGCCGGGTTCCGGTCCGGGGCGCTTCATTGGTCGCGTATGGATTGAAGATACCGGCGGAAACACTGTCCGCTTCAGCGGCACATACACCAGCAGAAACGGACGCCACGTTTATTATCACTTCGACAGCTGGCGTACCAATGTGCAGAAAAACCTGTGGCTGCCCACAGCGGTTTATGCGGAAGAACATGGGCCGGGCACCGTTCCCGATCAAGCTGAATTTTTCCGCGCCCAGACATGGATCTGGGGATATTCCCTGCGTACTCCGGTTTCAACCTCCGACAACGCGACCGTCAAGATCGATGCTGTAAGCGACACCAGCGACAGCGCCCAGGACGTCAGTCCTCTGCAAGCCTCGCGCATGTGGTCGCAGCAGGCGGAATCGAACATCCTGGATCGGCTGTTCCAGGCCGGATTGCTGGCCGCCCCCAGCAGTTTCGACCAGGTTCTCGAGCAGGTCACCAATAATCTGATCGTGACAAACAACATCACCTTGCCCGAAGCGGTTCATTGCCGCGTGTTGCTGACAACTCCGCTGGAATCGCTCACGATCGGCAATACCATCGTCCTGAGCAAAGGGCTGATCGACACGCTTTCTTCCGAGGAAGATCTCGCCGCGGCGCTGGCTTTCCAGCTTGCGCACCTCGACCTGGGCCATAAGGTAGACACCGAGTTCGCTTTCCCGGACAACCTGATGTTCGCCGATCAAGCGACCATTCGTCGGGTTCCGCTGCATCACAGCGACGCAGAAAACGAAGCGGCCGCCAAAAAGGCGCTTCAACTGCTGGCCAACTCCCCCTACAAGGACAAACTCGGCAACGCCGGTTTGTATCTGAAGATGGTAACGGCTCGCGCTAAACTGTTGCCATCATTGATGCAGCCGCAGCTCGGCGATTCTCTGTTCACCTCCGCAACAGACGACCAGGTCTGGTTGAACGCGCTGGTTGCTAAAGCTCCCAAGCTGGATATGGCGAATGTCCGGCAAATTGCGGCCCTGCCGCTCGGTAGCCGTCTCCGCGTTGATTCCTGGAACGATTCCGTTGAACAGCTCAATTCGAAGCCTGTTGCGGTCCTCAGCCCCAGCGACAAAATGCCGTTCGAACTTACGCCTGTATTCTTCCGCCTACGCAATTTTGGCCAGGCTGCACCGATTCCTGCATCTACCGGAGCAGCCTCCCCCGGCACCGGCACATCCAATACTGGAGACTCGCAAGGGTCCGCACATTAACAGCGACTCCACGCCTGGAGGCAGTGCGGATTCGCATTTGCCTCCAGGAACTTACTTTTCTCTGATTGGGGAGGTTTTTACGGTGGCTAAGAAATTTCTAGTTGGGTTTGTATTGTTTCTCTTTCCGATCTTCCTGCACGCGCAGGCGGTATCTCCTGTTACTCCAAAACTTGCCACTATCTCCGTTGGAGGGATGTTCTCCATCGGACAATCGGATTATGGGCAAAATTCTCACCTCCTTGGACCCGGCGTTTATGGCGATTTCGATTATCGTATCTGGCGCAATGTAGGCGTTGGCGTCGAGGGGGAAGCGCGCTTCCGGGATTTCAACACGATCAGCGGAGTGTATGAACAGAATTTCCTGGGCGGTCCGCGCGTCACCTATGCAGTTGGACGGCGCTGGCTACCCTATGTCAAATTCCTTGCCGGCGGAACCCGGTTCCATTATCCGAACTTCATCTCCAATCAGGTATATACCTATACCACGCTAGTCGGAGGCGGAGGTCTGGATCTTCGTCTCAATGATCGCTGGACCATCCGTCCCGTGGATTTCGAATATCAGCATTTAAACTTCCCGCCTACCGGATTAACCCCCTGGGCTTATTCGGCCGGTGTTTCCTACCGTCTGTTTTGACAGCTTCCATCCGTCCTACCCAGAGCCCCGGCGCAAACCGGGGCTTTTTTCTTGCTACCGAATTACGCACCTCAAACAATTTAGGATAAAAGTTCACCTCCTTATGATGAACACCAATTCCCAGGCAACACGCGTCCGTTTCGCTCCTTCCCCCACTGGATATCTCCATGTCGGCGGTGCTCGCACTGCCTTGTTTAGCTGGCTATTTGCCCGTCATGCGGGAGGCGCCTTCATCCTCCGCATTGAGGACACTGACTTTGAACGCTCCTCCGCCGACATGGTCTCGGGCATTCTGGATGGCTTACGTTGGCTGGGCATGGATTGGGACGAGGGTCCCTTTTACCAGTCACGGCGATTGGATCTGTATACGCAGACAGCTGAAAAATTGCTGGCAAGCGGTCATGCCTACCATTGTTTTTGTACTCGGGAAGAACTGGAACTGCGCCGCTCCGCCGCTACCGAGACAGGCACAGCTCCCCGTTACGATGGCCGCTGCCGAGACATTTCTGCACCCGAGGCGGCGCTACGGCTAGGTCACGGAGAACGAGCAGTTGTGCGGTTTAAGGTTCCGCGCGAGGGTGCGACCACATTTGAGGATGCCGTCTTCGGACACATGGAATTTGCTAACGTGGAGCTGGAAGATTTCGTTTTGCTGCGCTCCGACGGCGCGCCTACATATCATCTCAGCGTCGTGGCGGACGACCTGGATATGCGCATGACCCACATTATCCGGGGCGCGGACCATCTTTCGAACACTCCAAAACAAGTGCTGCTGTATCAGGCGCTCGGCGCTTCCCTGCCGGTCTTCGCCCACCTGCCGCTCATCCTTGGACCGGACAAAACGCGGCTCTCCAAACGTCACGGCGCTACCAGCGTCCTGGCGTATAAGGATATGGGAATTGTGCCCGAGGCTTTCCGAAATTTTCTGGCCCTCCTGGGCTGGAGTCCTGGAGAAGCAGCGAAGCGACCGGATGGGAAGGAGCGCGAGGTCTTCTCGACGGAAGAACTGATTAAGATGTTCTCGCTCGGCGGTATCGCCCACTCGAACGCCGTCTTCAACAACGACAAATTGACCTGGTTCAATACCGAATACATCCGCGCCTATCCACCTGAACGCCTGCTTCCCTTGATCCAGGAGGAGTGGCTACGCGCTGGCTTTGCGCCCAGCCGCAGCGACAAGGACACCCTGGCCGCAATATCCCTGCTGCAACAGAGAGCGCGTGGCTTAAAAGATTTTGCTTCGACATTTCAAGCTTATTTTGGAGATAAGTTCCCTATCGATCCCGCCGCAAGCCAAAAATTTTTGGCGGATGACGCAGTGCGAAAGCTGCTGGCCGAACTGGGCGAACGATATGCGACGCTGGAGCCATTCACGGAGCAATCCGCTGAACAGCTACTGCGGGCCTTTGCGGAAGAAAAAGCCATCAAAGCTGGAGCGCTGATCAACGGTGCCCGAGTTTTGTTGACGGGTCAAGCAGTAGCGCCCAGTCTCTTTGCCGTCATGCTTTATTTGGAGCGCCAACGAGTGGTGGACAGATTGGCGGCGGCGGAAACAATCTCATTGAGCTAAGGCAGCCGCAGCAACTGCTATACCCATTCGCCCTTTCGCATCAACGGTTCCGAGCGGCCACTGGCGGTCACTCCATCCACGTCCATCTCGCCGGAACCGATCATCCAGTCCACATGGATCAAGCTGGTATTCGCGCCTTTTGCCGCCAGCGTCTCTTCATCCATCTTTTCGCCGCCGATCAGGCAGGTGCTATACGCCTGCCCCAGCGCGATGTGGCTGGCCGCATTTTCATCGAAGAGCGTATTCCAGAAAAGCACACCGCTTTGCGCAATTGGCGAGGAATGCGGAACCAGGGCCACTTCGCCCAACCTCCTGGCGCCATCGTCGGTGTTGATCATGCGCTCCAGGACTTCCTGGCCGGTTTTCGCGGTTGCCTCCACCACGCGACCGCCTTCGAAGCGCACGGAAATTTCTTCCATCAGGGTTCCCTGATGCGAAAGCGGCTTGCTGCTGTGGACGGTTCCATCGACGCGATCTTTGTGTGGAGTCGTAAAGACTTCTTCCGTCGGGATATTGGGTTGACAGTACACACCGTTTCCGGCCCGCGTGCCACCTCCAGCCCAGAGATGATCGTCCGCCAATCCCACGCGCAGATCGGTTCCGAACCCAAGAAAATGGAGCGCCGCAAACCTCTTTTCATTCAAAAAATCGACGCGATCTTTCAAGTACGCGCCATGCGCTTTCCATGCTGCGATGGGATCGGGAAGATCGGCGCGCGAAGCGGCGAAGATGGCATCCCACAGGCGGGCGATCGCTACGGGCTCCGGCGCCTCTGGAAATACAGCGCATGCCCACGCCGGTGTCGCGTATGCAATGATCGTCCAGTTGATTTCATGGCGCGTGATCAGTTCCATCGCCGGTTTGGTGGCTTTGGAAAGTGCAACATTGGCCCTTCCGATTTTGGCCGGATCTTCCTTCGCCAACAGCGCTGGATTTCCGCCGGCGATCGCAAGCCGTGCCGCTCCCGCGCGATAGGCATTGGCAATTCCATCCTGCAGCCAGTTCGCCACGCGATCGAAGCTGCTATCTGGAGCGTAATGGTAGCGCAGCAGAGTCGACTCCTCATCCGAATAAAGAGTTGTCACAACCGTTGCGCCCGCCTTATAGGCATGCTCTGTGATACGCCGAACCAATGGCAGCGCCTCGATCGAGGCACTCATCACCAATTCCTGAACAGGAGCGCCGTCCGATCCCAGTCCAAGCCCGACACGCACAGCAACTTCGGCCAGCCGGTCCAGTTTTTGCTCAAACGAGAGATCCGCGGCTGCCATATTTCTATCTTTTTTGTCTGTCATACCTTTTTACAATTTTCCTATCGCTGTAGCGATATTTGCAACGTCATAATTGCTATTGCACCGCCAGGTTCAGTGTCAGAGGGAGCGTCTTCGGCGGACTGCAGGTCCGGTTGTCGCACGCCTGATAATGCAGTTGACCGTGCAGCGCGTAATGGCCGGCCCTGGCATGTATCTGAACCCGCACAGCAAATTCACCGGTATACACGCTCAAAGCATCCTTTGGAGAAAATTCAAAGTGATAATCCACTCCCGCCGGATATTCGAGTTTGGCAATCTCAACACCGCTCGGCTGGTCCAGCATCAGCGTGGTGGGAATTAAAAAAGGGGAGTGCGGCGTGTGGGAATTGATGTGCAGACCGTTCTGAATCACAAATCGCAGTTCGGCGACTTGCGGGCTGTGAGCGCGCTTGGCAGTATTCACGAAAAGCTCGGGTGAAGAAACCATCTGCACCCACTGCTTGCCTGGGGGCTGGCTGAACCCGATGCCCGCACGGCCCGGCTGCCACGCGGATTGCGTCAGAGCGGAGACCGCGCAGCCAAGGACCAGAACCAGCACAGCGCAAGATAAAAACCACCGCTGGCGCACTTCTCAGGCTCCCTTTGCGCCGAGGATTTTTCTGATGTTAGCGTCGATCTCTTTCTGAGAAATGATGCCGCCAATCTCCAGCACCACCTTGCCGTCGCGCCCGATGTAATAAGAAGTGGGTAAATAGTCGATTCCGCCGTAGGCTTTCGACACCTCGTCATTCGCCATCAGAACGGGGTAATCTATGCCCATTTTTGCGGCAAAATCGCTCACATTTTTGGGAGAGCCATCGTCTTCAGAAATCCCCAGCACGGTAAATCCCTGGGCGGAATACTTCTTTTGCAGATCAATCAGCCACGGCATTTCCAGCTTGCAGGGGCCACACCATGTAGCCCAGAAATTCAGCAGAACAGCCTTCCCTTTGTAGTCGGAAAGTGAAACGGTCTTGCCGTCGACTGTCTTCAACGTGAAAGTAGGCGCTTGCTTGCCGCGGAGGTCGGGTAGGTCCTGCGCGGCTGGAGAGTCGCCCGCGGCAGCCGCGGAACCAGAAGCATGGGCGTTGGCATCCGGGGCGAGGGTTGCCTGGATCGTTGGCGGGGTGCGAAGAGATTTGCGGATACGATAGGCCATCACACCGGCCCAGATCATCGCCGTAATCCCTGCGATGAGAACCAGCACCACGATGGAGTTGCGCTTCATGAACACTCCTTGACGCGTAGAAGAGAAATCCACGCATGCAACCTTTCATTGTATCGGCTGTCGAGTGAGCGCGTTCCTCCTGAAGCTCTCAGGTGCAGTAAACCTGCAGGTCATTCCACTTCATGCAAGAAATCAACGGCTCATCAACGATTCGAGCGTCTACCCTGCGCGAAGCAATCGTGCCGGCAAAAAGATCAATGCGGCGACCAACTCCAGCACGCCGTGAACCGCAATCCCAACCAGCCGGAAAGGCAACAGGATCAGCCACACGACCGGGTACAGCACAATCGCCAAACGGGGCCACCGTGACTGCTGGAGTAATGGTGGCGTTGACAACGGCCTTGGTTGGCTGCTGCACAAACCGGACACTGGTGTAGTTCGTCCTGCGCCGCGCCGAGGTCAGCTTGCCATTGGTCAGTCGTGAGAGATTGCGTTCTGGCGTGTGACAACTCGACGAGGGAAGAAAAGAACCCAGGTTAGCTTCGCGAACCTGCGGCACCCGCATCCATGGCACACGGATAGCTTCGCCACGTCGGATGCAGTATCGTCTATTTCAAGTTCCCTGTTGTCTACGGCGCTATGGGACACCCACCACAATCCGAGAACCCTCTGCGGCATTCCGTCGATCCGGCACAACTAGTGCGCATCGAAGCGCAGGCCCTGTTGTCCCTGGCGGAGCGGCTGGAGGGAACCATGGCGCGTGATTTCGACCGCGCGGTCGACATTATTCTCGCCTGCGGCGAAGCGCGTGGACGAGTCGTCGTCACCGGCATGGGAAAAAGCGGCATCATCGCGCAGAAAATCGCCGCCACCCTCAGCTCCACCGGCTCCCCTGCGCTGTTTCTGCATCCAGCGGAGGCGCACCACGGCGACTTGGGGATGCTCGCCGAAGGGGATGCGGTGATTGCGCTTTCGGCCAGTGGGGAGACAGAAGAGATTCTGCGCCTGCTGGAAATGCTGAAACGGATTGGCGACGCGCTGATCAGCTTCTGCTGCAATATGCGTTCGACGCTGGCGCTGGCGAGCGATGTTGCCCTCGACTGCTCCGTGGAACAGGAGGCATGCAACCTGGGTCTCGCACCGACTGCCTCGACAACGGCAATGTTGGCGCTGGGCGATGCATTGGCGATCGCCATCTCTTCCCGTAAGGGTTTCCGCGCGGAGGACTTCGCCAACCTGCATCCGGGCGGCAAACTCGGTAAACGATTGATGCGGGTCGAGCAGCTAATGCATTCCGGTGACGCCGTGCCGCGCGTAACACCATCGACGCCAATGAAGGACGTGATCTACGAGATGTCCCGCAAGGGCCTGGGGATTACGACTGTGGTCGAAGACGGAAAACTCGTCGGCTTGTTGAGCGATGGCGATCTGCGCCGGTTGTTGGAACAGGAAGGCGCGAGCGCCCTGGCGAAGTCAGCCGGAGACGCCATGCACGGCATTCCGCAGACCATCGCCGCCGGAGAATTTGCCGCCGAAGCCTTGCGCCGCATGGAGGAACGAAAGATTACCTCCCTGGTGGTCGTCGATGACGACAGGAGCGTTGCCGGTGTGATCCATCTGCATGACCTTTGGGGAACCGAATTATTTTAGGACATATTCGCAGTGAACCCCTTCGCGAACCTGGGGCACCCGCATCTTTGCACCCGCCTGCCGAACAGTGCGCGGAACCATTTAGAATGGTTGTTTCAGCCCTGAAGGATACCTACTGACGCATGCATCGCTGGTCGCAACTCTTTCTCCCTACTCTTCGTGAAGCTCCGGCGGACGCCGAAGTCGCCAGTCACAAGTTTCTCGTTCGCGCCGGATATGTCCGCCAGCTTGGCTCTGGCATTTATTCCTATCTTTTCCTGGGCCAGCGATCGATCAATAAAATTATCGGCATTGTGCGCCAGGAGATGGACAGTATCGGGCAGGAGTTCCTGCTGCCTTCTCTGCTGCCGCGCGATTTGTGGGAACAGAGCGGGCGCTGGACCGGCATGGGCGACAACATGTTCCGGCTGAAAGACCGCAAGGGCGCGGACCTCTGCCTGGGCATGACGCATGAAGAAGTCATGACGGAAATTGCCCGCAAGGAGTTGCGCAGCTATAAACAACTGCCGCAGATCTGGTATCAAATCCAGACAAAATTCCGCGATGAACCTCGGCCGAAATCCGGCCTGCTGCGAGTGCGGCAGTTCATTATGAAGGACGCGTACTCCTTCGACATCGACGCCGCCGGGCTGGACGCCAGTTACCAAAAACATGATGTCGTCTACCGTCGGATTTTTTCGCGGTGCGGACTTCAGTTCGTCGCTGTCGAGGCGGACTCCGGCGCCATGGGCGGCTCGCAGTCGCAGGAGTTTATGGTCTACACCGAGGCTGGCGAGGACCTGATTGCAAGTTGCGCGCAATGCGGATACGCGGCCAACCTGGAAAAGGCCGCCTCGCACTTGGCGCCCGCCGAAGACCTTGCACCCACAGGCGATGGAAAACCGGAGCTGGCACACACGCCGGGCATGGGAGCAATTGCCGATGTGACCGCCTTCATGAAAGTGAGCGCTACCCAGGATATTAAGTGCGTGGCCTATATGGCGGAAAAGCGAGATGCCGCTGGCCAATCCGTGTGGCTGCCGGTGGCGATCTTCCTGCGCGGCGACCATAGCGTGAATGAAACGAAGCTGCTCGGCCTGTTGCGCGCCGGGCAACTGCGGCCCATGCTGCCCGAGGAGCTGGAAATATACTTCCATGCGCCTGGAGGCTTTCTCGGGCCCGTTGGCTTGTCACAGGTTATGGACCAAAAGCTGCTGCCGGAACTGCAAGCAATTCCGTTTCAACCGAATAGAACGCGGGAATTGTGGGCTTCTGCAAACAGGCTCAAGCTGGTCGTCGTGCTGGACCATGCACTCGAAGGCCGCGTCAACATGATCTGCGGCGCGAACAAACTCGACTATCACTTTCGCAACGTCACTCCCGGACGCGATTTCACTTGGACGGTGGCGGCCAGCGTCCGCAGTGTGAGTGAAGGCGAAGGCTGTCCGCAGTGCTCTGCCCCGCTGCGTGTGGCGAAAGCTGTTGAGGTGGGACATATTTTCAAATTGGGCTACCGGTACTCCGAAAGCATGGGAGCGCGCGTGCTCGATCCGAACGGAAAAGAAGTGACTCCCATCATGGGCAGTTACGGCATCGGCATCGAGCGCATTCTGACCGCGTGCGTGGAACAGAGCTTCGATGACAACGGATTTTTTCTACCCCCGTCGATCGCGCCATTCGATGTGGTGGTTACGATCACCAACGTTGCCGACGCTGCACTGAAAGCAGCGGGAGAAAAGCTTGCCGTGGAACTCGAAGCCGCCGGTCTCGATATTCTGCTGGATGACCGGGAAGAACGCGCCGGCGTCAAATTCAAGGATGCGGATTTGATCGGGATTCCTTTCCGCATCAATGTCGGCAAAAAAGCGGCAGATGGATTGGTGGAGCTGGTGACACGCGCAACCCGCAGCAGCGAAGATGTACCGCTGCAACAGGCGGCGCAGCTGGTCCGCGAACGCGTGCAGGCAAACACTCCCGCGGCGCAGGCGTGATCGACGGCGACAGACGAACATAGAGCAATCAAGAGGATTCATGGCAGGAAACGAAAAGACTCCGCGTGCGGCTTCACGGACGAATGTAAGAAGCCGCGATAGCCGGGTTGGAGGGGCGAGTAGCGGAACTGTCAGCCGGCCACGGGGCCGATCCGGCGGAGGCGGCAAGCGCGGCCGCAGTTGGCACAGTAGCTGGAAGGCGAAGCTGCTGCTTGGAATCGCGGTGGTCATCCTGGTTGTCTGCGCCGTTTCCGGTATTGTTTTCGCGTACTATTATCACGCCTACGAACATGTGGTCGAACAGCGCCTGCGCCAGCCGCTCTTCGCCAACACTGCGAAAATCTATGCCGCGCCCCGCGAAGTTCGACCCAAGCAAAAATACAAGGTGCAGCAGATCGCAGACGATCTGGTACGGGCAGGGTACAGCCTGGCAGGCACCTCGCATCCTTCGCAAATCGGTACATTTGCCGAAACTGAAAGCACTATTCATATCCAACCGGGGCCACAGTCCTACCACGCGCCCGACGGCGCCACTGTCTACACCTCATCAAGAGGGGTGGTCACCAGGATCCAGGGAGACGACGGCCAGCAGCTCAGCGCTTACGAATTGGAGCCGGAACTGATTACCGGGCTTTCCGATAAGAACCGCGGCAAGCGGCGGCTGGTGACGTATAACGAGTTGCCGAGATACCTTGTCCCGGCTGTGACTTCCATCGAAGACCGCCGCTTCTTTCAACATGGCGCGGTGGATTACATTCGCGTATTCGGCGCATTTTTCGCCGATCTGCGGTCGCGCCGATACAGCGAGGGCAGTTCCACGCTCACCATGCAACTGGCGAGGCTTTTCTTCCTCTCTCCGGAAAAGCGCTTCAAACGAAAAATCATCCAGACGGCCATCGCGTTTCAGTTGGAAAGCCGTTACAGCAAGCAGCAGATCTTCACGATGTACGCCAATGAGATTCCGCTCGGGCAACGCGGCAGCTTCGCCATCGACGGCTTCGGAGAGGCCGCGCAGGCATACTTTGGCAAAAATATCCGCGATCTCTCGCTGCCAGAATGCGCGCTGCTGGCGGGAATCATTCAGGGTCCGAGCCGTCTGTCTCCCTACAAGCATCCGAAGCGGGCCATCGACCGGCGTAATCTCGTCCTTGACGCCATGGTGGAGAACCATGAAATTACCCGCCAGCAGGCGCGGCAGGCGAAGGCAACCCCACTCAACCTGGCCCCGTTCAGCGTCGATGAACGCGAGGCGCCTTTCTTCGTCGACCTGGTGCGAGACAAGTTGACGCAACGTTACGGCGATCGCGACATCAATGGCGAGGGACTGCATATTTACACCTCGCTCGACCCGGATTTGCAAAGCCTCGCAACCGTGGCCGTCGAAAATGGCATGAAGCAGGTCGATGAGATTCTCCGCAAGCGCTATGAGCGCCGCGTTCGACACGGAGTCGATTCGACAGCCCAGCACATCACCTATCCGCAGGTCGCACTGATTGCAATGGATCCGCACACAGGCCAGGTCCTGGCGTTGGTAGGCGGCCGGAATTATGGATTCAGCCAGCTGGACCATGCCGTCAGCCAGCGTCCGACGGGTTCTGTATTCAAGCCATTTGTCTACGCAACAGGGTTCAATAGCAGCCTGACCGGCGTGGCGCTCCCCGGTCAGCAGGGCGTCTTTACCGCAGTCACCATGTTGAACGATGCCGACACTACCTTCGATTTCGACAACGGCAACGTGCAATATTCCCCGCACAACTACAAACACGAACAGATGGGCATGATCACGGCGCGGACGGCCCTGATGCTGTCGCAAAACGTGGCCACCATCTCGCTCGCCCAGATGGTCGGCTTCGACAACGTCGCCACGCTGGCTCACCAGGCTGGAATCACCTCGGCGCAGGCCACGCCCTCGATAGCACTTGGCGCCTACGATGCTTCGCCGCTTGAGATGGCCGGCGCCTACACCATCTTTGCCAATAACGGCGTGAAGATCGATCCCAATATGATCGCCTCGGTTCGTACTCCCGGCGGAGATGTCGTGGACGATTTTGCTCCGATCTCAAAACCAGTGCTCGACCCGCGAGTGGCCTATCTTACGTTGAGCTTAATGCGCGATGTTATCAATCATGGAACAGCTGAGAGAGTGCGTGGATTGGGATTCAGCGCCCCGGCGGCAGGAAAGACAGGGACCTCGCACGACGCCTGGTTTGCCGGGTTCACCAGCAATCTGCTCTGCGTCATCTGGGTCGGCAACGACGACTATAGCGATATAAAGATGGAAGGCAATCAAGCAGCCGCTCCTATATGGGCGGAATTCATGAAGAACGCGGTCAAGCTGCCGCAATATTCCGACACACAATATTTCGATCCACCCGCTGGCGTCACGGAAGTCTCGCTCGACAAGGTCACGAACCTGATCGCCGACCCCTCGTGCCTGGAAGACTACACCGCCGCCTTTCTCGACGGCACGCAGCCTACCGGAACCTGCGACCACCCGAACGCGGACCAGCGGAACATTTTTCAGAAGATGTTCGGGCTAGGTGGAAATAAGTCCACTCCCCCGCTGATGTCCCCCGCTCCAGCCAATGTCGTGCAGCCCCAACCGCCCAACGGAAACACTCCGGTACAAGGCGAGAATGCAGGACAGAACCCAACAACAGAGGTACAGCCGAAGAAAAAGAAGAAAGGATTTTTCGGCAAGGTCTTCGGCGTGTTTAAAGGCGACGACAATCAGGACAAGAATCCACCGCAAAGTCCAGCGCAGCCTCAGGACCAATAACCGCATCGCGAGCTAACTGCGCTCATCCTCAACTCCGCCCATCTCAGGCATCTGCGCTTGACCCTGTACCTAGGTACAGGGTTTAGGCTTAAAGTTGAGCGGAGAACCCGATGGAACAACTCACAATGGGCCGCCTCGCCAAGCGCGGCGAGGTGAACCCGGAAACGATTCGCTATTACGAGCGCGAGGGTCTTCTCGCAGCTTCAGCGCGCCTGCCCTCTGGATATCGCATCTTTTCGGAAGAATCGGTGCAGCGTATCCGCTTCATTAAACGCGCACAAAAACTTGGCTTCTCACTACACGAGATCAAGGAGCTTCTATCCATGCGGCTGGAGCTCACCGGCCGGGAATGCGCCGAAGTGAAACGGCTGGCTGCGGCGAAAATCGTCGAGATCGATCGGAAAATCCAAACGTTGGCCAGCATGCGCTCCATCCTGAAGCAACTGGAGGAGCAGTGCCCTGGAAGCGGCCCCCTCAGCGGATGCCCAATTGTTGAAAGCCTTCAACATGACGAGCATGAACATCCGAAATCGCAGAGGAAAATTCACAAGGAGAATGGAAAATGCCAGAAACGAAGCCGGTCTCAGCGATAAAGGATTCCGTCTGCGGCATGCAGGTTTCTGCGGAGAACGCTGCTGCATCGACGGTTCATGATGGCAAGACCTATTTCTTCTGTAGCGGTTCCTGTGCGGAAAAATTCCATGCGAATCCTGCGTTTTATACGGCGTCGGAAACCGACCCGATCTGCGGCATGAAGGTTGCTCCGGCTCGGGCAGCGACCCAGGTTGAAAAAGATCGCAGAACATATTTCTTCTGCAGCAAATCCTGCGCGGAGAAATTTCAAAATTTTCCAGGCGTTGGAGCGCACGTACCCGCGATGGATAGCGCTGGCGAATCGGTCCCAGACGCAGAGCCGGTCGAATACATTTGCCCGATGGACCCAGAAGTCCATGAGCGCGAACCGGGACCGTGCCCCAGCTGCGGCATGACGCTTGAACCGTCTCAGTATTTGCCGCCCGCCCAAGCGGTGGAATACACCTGCCCAATGCATCCGCAGATTGTGCGGCCGGAGCCGGGGAGCTGTCCGATTTGCGGCATGGCTCTGGAGCCACGCGTGGTATCGGGCGAAGAAGCCAATCCAGAACTGAAAGACATGAAACGGCGGTTCACCGTGGCTGTGGTGCTCACGTTGCCGCTCCTGGCGCCGATGGTGTTGGGCTTTTTGCCATCGATGAAATTCGAAGCGGTGATGGCGAGCCCCCTCGTCGAGTGGATACAGTTTGTGCTGGCGTCGATCGTGGTCCTATGGTGCGGTTGGCCGTTTCTTGAGCGCGGTTGGAGATCCGTCCGCACGCTGCACCTGAACATGTTTACACTGATCGGGCTTGGAGTTGGCGTCAGTTATTTCTATAGCGTTGTGCTTCTGATTTCGCATCAGTGGATGTACGGCCTGCATGGACAAGCAGGCATGCTCGAACTGTACTTCGAACCTGCCGCTGTTATCACCACTCTGGTTCTGCTCGGACAAGTGCTGGAGTTGCGCGCACGCAGCCGGACCAGTTCGGCTCTGAAAGCTCTGCTGAATCTGGCTCCAAAAACTGCGCGGCTGGTCGAGCCCAATGGACAGGAAAAAGATGTTCCTCTCACGCTGGTGCAGGTCGGTAATCTTCTGCGCGTGCGTCCCGGCGAGCGGGTGCCGGTCGATGGCATCGTGCTCGAAGGTACGAGCAGTGTTGATGAGTCAATGATCTCCGGCGAGCCGGTTCCGGTGGAAAAATCTCCAGACAGCCCACTTACCGGCGGCACCGTCAATGGAAATGGCGGACTGCTGATGCGCGCCGAACGCGTTGGGAGCACAACATTCCTGAGCCAGATTGTCCGGATGGTTAGCGAAGCGCAGCGCACGCGCGCCCCGATCCAGCGGTTGGCAGACACGGTGGCGAGCTGGTTTGTTCCCATCGTGATTGCCATCTCCATCGCCACATTCATCGGCTGGTACTACTGGGGTCCAACGCCGCACCTGACGCACGCTCTCGTCAATGCAGTTGCGGTCATGATCATTGCGTGCCCTTGCGCGCTGGGTCTGGCCACTCCGATGTCGATCATGGTCGGCATGGGGCGCGGCGCACAGGCGGGCGTACTGGTGCGTAATGCGGCGGCGCTTGAAGCCTTTGCACGGGTAGAGACGCTGGTGCTCGACAAAACGGGCACGCTGACCGAAGGCAAACCGACGGTGACGCAGATCATCAGGACCGGCGCATCGGAGTGGCCGGAAAATGAAATTCTGCGCTTGGCAGCGAGTCTGGAGCGGTCGAGCGAGCACCCACTGGCTGACTCTATCGTTCGAGCCGCGAAAGAGCGCAATCTCGAACTGACGTCTGCCCAAGAATTTCAGGCGGCGCCAGGCAAAGGAGCTTCCGGACTGGTTGAGGGTCACAATGTCGTTGTTGGAAATCTTGCGGTAATGCGCGAGCGCGGGATCCCTGTTGAAGGATCGAACGTTCGCGCCGACGACCTGGCCAAACAGGGAGCCACACTGCTGTATGTAGCCATTGACGGCCATCTAGCGGCAATGCTGGGGGTATCTGACCCGATCAAGGTATCTGCTTGCGGTGCAATCCAGCAGCTTCACAAGGAAGGTCTGCGCATCGTCATGCTGACCGGCGACACGCGCCAGACCGCCGAAGCGGTTGCGCGCGAGCTCGGCATCGATCAGGTTGAGGCCGGCGTGCTTCCCCCGCAGAAAGCAGAGACGATCCAGCGCCTGCGACAACATGGGCCGATCGCCATGGCCGGGGACGGCGTCAACGATGCGCCGGCGCTGGCACAGGCCGACGTCGGCATCGCCATGGGCAGCGGCACCGATGTCGCCATCCAGACCGCCAGCATTGTGCTGGTACGCGGCGATCTTCAAGGCCTGGTCCGTGCGCGCAACCTGAGCCGCGCCACAACGCGCAACATCCGCCAGAATCTCTGGTTCGCGTTTCTCTACAACACGCTTGGCATACCGTTGGCAGCGGGCGTTCTGTATCCATTCTTCGGGCTGCTGCTGAGTCCGGTGATCGCCAGCGCCGCCATGATGTTGAGTTCAGTATCGGTGATTTCGAACGCCCTCCGGCTGCGGCGCGTGCGGCTGTAGCGACCAGTGGAAATAGGGATTCTGCACTCCGGTTGCTAAAATCAAAGCATACCGATGAAGTGTCCCTATTGTGGATTTACGCAAGACCGTGTCGTCGATTCCCGCGAAAGCAAAGAGGCCGACTCCATTCGCCGCCGCCGCGAATGCGAGCGCTGCGAGAAACGCTTTACTACCTATGAGCGTCTCGATGAAATTCCCTACATGGTCGTAAAAAAAGATGGCCGCCGCGAAAAGTTCGAGCGGCAAAAAGTCTTGAGCGGCCTGCTGCGCGCGTGCGAGAAACGCCCGGTTCCCGCGGCCCGGTTGGAATCGATCGTGAACCAGGTGGAAAGCTTTGTGGTTGACTCAGCGGAACGCGAGAGAAGCTCGGTAGAAGTGGGCGAGTTGATTATGCGCGAGCTGAAATCGCTCGACACTGTCGCTTACATCCGGTTTGCTTCCGTGCATCGTGACTTCAAAGATGTGAATGAATTCAAGTCCGAACTTGAATCGCTGTGAACATGGAGCATTGAGGAGCAGCATCGCATGAAGGCACAGCCGACAACCCACGAACACACGATCACACTGATTCCCGGCGACGGAATCGGACCGGAAATTACCCGCGTCGTGGTACGAATTCTGGAAGCGACGGGCGTGAAGTTTCATTGGGAGGAACACCTGGCGGGAGGGGAGGCTTTCGAGCGCTACAAGGAATACATTCCGAAGGAACTTTATCTCTCGATCGATCGCAACCGCGTGGCGTTGAAAGGGCCGGTGACCACGCCCATCGGCGGCGGCTTCACTTCGATCAATGTAACCCTGCGCAAGCATTTCGAACTGTTCGCCAATTACCGCCCCATTCAAAATCTTCCTGGCCTGCCGACGCACTACCCGGGCATCGATCTGATCATTGTCCGGGAAAACACGGAAGGCGAATATGTCGGCATCGAGCATGAGGTGGTGCCGGGCGTGGTCGAGTCGATCAAGATCATCACGGAGAAGGCCTCCACCCGCATCGCGGAATTTGCCTTTGCGCATGCCCGAGAGCAGGGCCGCAAAAAGATCCACGCCATCCACAAAGCCAATATCATGAAAATGTCCGATGGCCTGTTTCTACAGTGCGCGCGCAACGTGGCGAAGAAATATCCGGACATCATTTACGGCGAACACCTGGTCGACAACACCTGCATGCAGCTAGTGACCAACCCGTATCAATACGACATGCTGCTGCTCGAAAACCTATACGGCGATATTATCAGCGACCTGTGCGCCGCCTTCGTCGGCGGTCTCGGGCTGGTTCCGGGCGCGAATCTCGGCAAGGAATGCGCCATTTTCGAAGCTGTTCACGGCTCTGCCCCCGATATCGCCGGCAAGAACATTGCCAACCCGACGGCTCTGCTGCAGTCTGGCGTGTTGATGCTGCGGCACGTTGGCGAAACGGATGCCGCGGACAGGCTTCATCGCGCGATTGAGAAAGTTTACGAGTCCAGGCAGTCGCTGACGCGCGATGTCGGAGGCACAGCCGGAACCAAGGAATTCGCCGATGCTGTCGTCGCGGCGCTGGTCAATTGACCATTTTTGCCGGCTTTGCGGGCGACCTCACTCAAGAGAAAATGTGATGATTCCAAAAAGAAATTACGCTCAAGCCGCATGGACCGGCCTGCTGATTTTAGGGTTGGCTGGCTGCAACAAGAACACGACTGCCAGCAAATCCCGCGATGCGGCCCCGCAGCCAACTGCGCAGATCGACGCCGCGACCTCCGGCACGATTTCAGGAACGATCCGCTTCAACGGCAAAGCTCCCACTCCAATTGCAATCGATATGGCTCAGGATCCGGCCTGCGGCATGGCCACGAAAACTCCTAATTATACCGAGCAGTACATTGTCCACGACGGCAAGATGGCAGATGTTTTTGTGTATGTGAAAGATGGATTAGGCAACCGGATTTACATGCCAACGAAAGCGCCCGTCGTGCTCGATCAAAAAGACTGCCGCTATGCTCCACATGTGATCGGCGCGATGGTGGGGCAGCCTGTAGAGTTCCGCAACAGCGACCCGACCATGCACAATGTCCACATTGTTCCACCGCATGCGCAGGACCCCGCCGGATTCGACATCTCGCAGCCGGCGATGAGCGGCGCCGAGCAACATATCTTTCGCGCCGCTGGCCGAATGATCCCCGTCCGCTGCAACAATCATCCCTGGATGGAGGCTTTCCTGAACGTAGTGAAGAATCCGTTTTTTTCCGTCTCCGATATAGGCGGCCATTTTGAAATCAAAGGCCTCCCGCCGGGCAAATACACAGTGGAAGCGGTGCAGGAAAAGCTTGGAAGTCAGACTCTACCTGTCACAGTCGAGACTCGCAAAACGACAGAGACGAACTTTACCTTCAGCAAGTAATGCGGCGCTACAAACAGTGCTGCTATAACTGAAATAATCATTTTAAAAGCAGATCGTAATCGACATGCAGACCAAACACAATGTAGGTATTCTTGGCGCGACCGGTATGGTCGGCCAGCGTTTCATTCAACTCCTGGAGAACCATCCTCTATTCCAGGTGACGTGGCTCGCTGCGAGCGATCGCTCCAGCGGCAGGCCGTACGGCGAAGCTGTGCGCTGGAAGCTCGACACGCCGATTCCGGCGGCGGTTGCGTCGCTGCCCATATCGGCAGCCGCGCCTGAGAATGCGCCAAAAATCATTTTCGCAGCGCTCGATACCGACATTGCGCGCGATCTGGAGCCGAAGTTTGCTGCTGCCGGATGTGCGGTCATCTCCAATTCAAGCGCCTTTCGCATGCAGGCAGATGTTCCGCTGGTCATCCCTGAAGTCAACGCGGACCATCTCAAGCTGATTCCGCAGCAGAACTGGAACACCGGCGGCAAGAACAATCACGGCTATATCGTGACCAATCCCAACTGCTCCGCCATTGGTGTGGTGCTCGCGCTGAAACCGCTTGCGGAGCGCTTCGGACTTCGTTCGGTTTTTGTCAGCACCATGCAGGCGGTCAGCGGCGCAGGATATCCGGGCGTGCCCTCCCTCGACATTCTGGGCAACGTGGTTCCCTTCATTCGTAATGAAGAAGAAAAGCTGGTTGCCGAGACGGCTCGGTTACTGGGAAGAATGGAGCAGGCCCAGGTTACGCCGCTGGATGTCCGGATTACAGCGCACTGCAACCGCGTCGCTGTCGAAGACGGCCACACGGCCAGCGTCAGCATTGAGCTTGCGAGCAAGCCGAGCTACGAAGAAATTCTTGCCGCATGGCGCGAATTTCAACCGCTGCGTGGAATGAATCTCTCCACCGCGCCCTTGCAGCCGGTCGAGTACGACCCGGCGGAAGACCGTCCGCAGCCGCGACTGGACAGGATGCGCGGACGCGGTATGACGGCCACTGTGGGACACCTTCGCCCTTGCACGTTGCTCGACTGGAAGTTCACGGTACTGTCGCACAACACGATTCGCGGGGCCGCCGGAGCGGCGCTCTTGAATGCGGAGCTTCTAGCATCACAAGGCAAACTGTTACCGCAAGGGTCCGCATAATGGCAAATGACATGAAAATTGTTGTCATGAAATTCGGCGGCACCTCAGTCGAAAGCCCGGCCTCGATTGGCCGCACTGCCGAGATTGTCGAAGGCCGGCGCGCTCGCGGCCAGAGTCCGGTCGTGGTGGTCAGCGCCATGGCCAAGGTCACAGACCAGCTGCTTGCCGCTGGCTCCGCAGCCGAACGCGGAGATCGTAACGGCGCGCTCGCCATCAGCTCCCGCCTTCGCAACCGGCACCTCGATGCGGCAGCGGCGTTGTTGAGCGGAGCCGCGATCGCCGAGATCCATGCGTGGCTGAACGAACAGTTCCAGGCGCTTGACGACCTGCTGCGCGGACTGGCCGCCGTGCAGGAACTTACACCGCGCACCATCGATCTGGTCGCGTCCTATGGCGAGCGGCTCTCCAGCTACTTGATCGGTGAATACTACGGGCAATGCGGGCTGAACGGAATCCACGTCGACGCGCGTACCTGTATCGTGACTGACGACCAGCACGGCAAGGCCGCGCCGCTTGAAAAGAACATAGAAAATGAATTGCGGAAATTCGTTCTACCGCTGCTCGAACAAGGTCGGGTCCCGGTGCTCGGCGGCTTCATTGGAGCCACGGAAAATGGCGTCACCACCACGCTGGGCCGAGGTGGCTCTGACTACACGGGAGCATTGGTTGGCCGCGGACTGAACGCCCAGGCCATTGAGATCTGGACCGACGTCAACGGCATCATGACCACTGATCCACGCGTCTGCCCGGACGCTCTGCGGGTCAAGACCATCAGCTTTGAAGAGGCCTCGGAGCTGGCTTATTTCGGCGCAAAGGTTCTTCATCCGGCGACCATTCTGCCGGCAGTGCAGAAAAATATTCCCGTCTGGGTGCTCAACTCCAAAGACCCATCGAACCACGGCACCAAGATCACTGCCGTGGCCGCCCATTCGCGCACGCCATTCAAGTCCATCGCCATCAAGCGCAAACTCACCATCATCGACGTGGTGGCCAGCCGCATGTTGATGTCGCACGGCTATCTGAAAGCGATCTTCGATGTATTCGATCGACATAAGTGCGTGGTCGATATGGTTTCGACATCGGAGGTGAGCGTGTCGCTGACGGTCGACGAGAATGAACGCCTGGCCGCCCTTGCCGCTGACCTGAGCGAGTTGGCCGATGTGAAATACGAAGGCCGCAAGGCCCTGATCTGCATGGTGGGCGAGAACATCCGTGGCCAGCATGGGATTGCCGCGCAGGTCTTTTCGGCGATCCGCCACGTAAATGTGCGGATGATCTCGCAAGGCGCTTCTGAAATCAACATGAGTTTCATGATTGAGGAAGATGACGTGGAAGAAGCAGTGCGCTCGCTTCACAAGCATTTTTTCCAGGACCCCGATCCCGAGGTGTTCGACATTGCCGGGCGGGAATCTTTCGCCGGCGTGACCACGAACGCCACATCCATTAAGGAGGGTTAGCCGCATGCGCATGTTGATCTTGGGCCGGGGGAAAACTGGACGCGTAGTGGCGGACATTGCGCGGGAACGTGGCCACAGTGTTCAGGTGCTCGATGAAAAAGAGAATCAGGGCGCGGGCTCGCTGACTCCGCCGAGTCTTGCGTCGTTTGAGATTGTCATCGACTTCACCACTCCCGAAGCTGTGGTCCCGAATCTGCGCGCATGCCTCGCAACCGGCGCCAAGGTTGTCGTGGGCACTACCGGCTGGTACTCGCACCTGGATGATATGCGCGCTTTGGCAGCGCGCAAGAATGGCGCGCTGCTTTATTCTGCAAATTTTTCTTTCGGAGTTCAGCTGTTGTATAAGTTGGCAAAACTGCTAGGCGAGGAAGCGGGCGGCTATCAATTCAAAATCGACGAGACCCACCACACATCCAAATTGGATTCCCCTTCTGGAACTGCGTTGGAGTTGCAGAAGGTCCTTTTCTCTACGCCACACGGTTCCTCGGCAACCATTGAGGCCCATCGGGAACAGGACGCCATTGGAACCCATCGGCTTGAAGTGAGTACAAACGACGAATGCATCCTTGTCGAGCATCAGGCTCTCTCACGCCGCACCTTCGCGTATGGAGCGGTACGCGGCGCGGAATGGCTGTCAACCCGCATCGGTTGCTATGACTTTCAGGACGTCTTCCCCAACATACTCGCTTAGACCGGCTCTCTATTACATCCTGCACGAAATGAATGTTGCACTTCAACCGTGTATCCACGCCTTCGCGCCGCTCGGGATGACGGCAGTTCTAAACCGTCACTCTGGATCGATAGCAGAAACATCCTGGAACACGCCGTAGTTTCTCCTCGCAGCAGAGGAAGCGTGACTTGGATCGCGCCATCCTGTATGTTGTCCAAGAAGCAAGCGAAGCATTCTCATTCGGATAACAACCTCTCTACGATGAAACTGAACGCATATCTTTTACGCAGCACTCTTGTGGGCGCCCTTGGCGGGCTGCTGTTCGGCTTTGACACGGCCGTCATTTCCGGCACTACGCACCTGCTGACGGTAATGTATGGGCTGAGCAGCTCCCAGCTTGGCTTCACCGTGGCCAGCGCGCTGATCGGTACCGTTGTCGGCGCCATGCTGGCCGGCATTCCCGGGCAACGTATTGGGCGGCGCGACAGCCTGCGCATCATGGCAGTCCTGTACGTGGTTTCGGCGATTGGATGCGCGCTGGCGTGGAACTGGTATGCGCTGCTCGCATTCCGCGTGGTAGGCGGGCTGGGGATCGGCGGAAGCTCTGTGCTGGGGCCCATGTACATCGCCGAGATTGCGCCTGCGAAATGGCGCGGACGCCTGGTGGGGACGTTTCAGATCAACATTGTCATCGGCGTCCTGCTGGCCTATATGTCAAACTTCGCCATCGCGACATTTCATCTTGGAATGGCGGAATGGCGCTGGCAGCTGGGTGTTGCCGGTATTCCCGCGACGCTATTCCTCATCATGCTGCTGACGATTGGCCGCAGTCCACGCTGGCTGGTGATGGAGAGCCGCATCGATGAAGCGCGGGAAGCTCTGCGTTTGACAGGAACGCCCGACCACGAAGCGGAATTGCAGGAGATTGTTGCCTCGGTTCATCTGGATCGCCAGGCTACAACAGAGACACTGCTGAGCAGGAAATATCGCCTGCCGATTTTTCTGGCGATTACCATAGCAGTGTTTAACCAGCTTACCGGCATCAATGCCATTATTTATTACCTGAACGACATCTTCGCCGCTGCCGGGTTCAACAGCCTGTCCGGCGATAAGCAGGCCGTCTACGTCGGCCTGGCGAACCTGATCGCGACCCTCGCCGCTATCTCCGTGATCGACAAGCTGGGACGCAAAACACTGCTGTTGATCGGGTCGGTGGGCATGACGATTTGTCTGCTCATGGTCGCTGTCCTTTTCGAGACGCGCGGGCACCCGAGCTATCTGCTTCCATTGCTGGTGTTGTACATCGTCTCCTTCGCAACTTCGCAGGGAGCCGTGATCTGGGTATATCTCGGCGAAATCTTTCCGACTCGTGTGCGAGCTAAGGGCCAAAGCCTGGGCACCTCCGCATGCTGGGTAACAAACGCCATTATTTCAGGCGTATTCCCGGTGATGGCGGTGCATCACGCGTCACTTCCCTTTTACTTTTTCGCCGGAATGATGGCGCTGCAATTCTTCGTCGTGCTGTTCATCTATCCGGAGACAAAAGGCCTTAGCCTGGAGCAGATGCAGCGCAGGCTGGGGATCGATTAGCGTAATGATATCGATGCCCTCGACTCGAACTGGACGCGTGTCATTCTGAGCGCGACGAAGAATCCAGAGGGTAATAGCGGCAAGGCCATCGCCGACGTTGTCTGGATTCTTCTCCGCTATGCTTCCTTCAGAATGACTCCCATCGCTATTCGACTCCACCTGATGAATTCGTACTAAGCTGGAAGATACAATTTCTCCAACCAAGAAGACCTATGCTTACATCACAAGATCCACGAACGTCTCTGCTGCACCTGATTGCGACCCTGTCATTTCGCCTGGGGGACTTTACTCTCTCCTCCGGAACACACAGCGATTACTACATCGACTGCCGCACAACCACGCTGCATGCCGAAGGTGGCCGGCTCGCCGGACTCGCGCTCTATGATGTGATCCGCCAGCACAATCTGCAACCACAAGCTGTTGGTGGACTCACCATGGGAGCCGACCCGCTAGTCTCTAACATCGCCTCGGCGAGCGCATGGCGGCGCGTTGAACATCCGGAGACATCCCTGATCCATGGCTTCCTTGTGCGCAAAGCGGAGAAGACCCATGGCACTGGCCGCCGCGTCGAGGGATTCTGCGAAGCAGGCGCGCGGGTCGTCATCGTGGACGATGTCTGCACCACGGGCGCTTCCACTATTCAGGCGATCGAAGCTGCGCGCGCGGCGGGAATGCAGGTGGTGGGCGTGCTCTGCCTGGTGGACCGCCAGGAAATGGGCGGCCGCGTCTCAGTTGAAGCAGCCGCGCAAGGCGCGCCTTTTCTGCCGCTTTTCACGGCTTCGGATGTGCGTGCGATGCATATTGCAGCGAAGGGGTAAGAACGCCTCTACGCTGTGCTGTCGAGAATCAATCGCACCGTTTCCGGAACATAACGATTGAGCCTCAGCCTGGCAATCAGGCATCTACAGCTATAGATGCCGCTGCCGCGTAAATCTCTGACAGGTTATTTACTACGTCTTTGGAAAACGGTGAAAACGATGGAAGCTTGCACACATCTCGATCAAATCCGGCAAGTCACGCCGGGCACTCCTGATGGCTGTGAGGAATGCCTCAAGATGGGCGCCGATTGGGTCCATCTTCGCCTGTGCCTGGAATGCGGCCATGTCGGCTGCTGCGATTCCTCCAAGAACAAACACGCCACCCAACACTTCCATAAAACCAAGCACCCGATCATGAGATCTTTCGAGCCGGGAGAAAAGTGGGGCTGGTGTTATGTCGACCAGACCCAATTAGATTTGCCTTGAGCGAAATGCAGTTGCTGCGAGTACCCGGACGGCGATAGTGTTTGCCTCCGCGTAACCGGGACGATGAAATAAACTAAGACAATATGATTCCTACGCTTGAGTGGACCGATGCCGGTGTGCGCTTTCTGGACCAGACGAAGCTGCCGATGGAAGAAACTTATGTTCTGGCCGAGGATTACCGAGCCGTCGCCGATGTGATCCGCACGATGATTGTGCGCGGCGCGCCGGCGATTGGCGTCAGCGCGGCGATGGGCGTGGCGCTTGGCCTGGTACGCAGCCAGGCCGCCGATATCCCTCAACTGGACCAGGATTTGAAGATCATCTGCGAAACTCTGGCTGAAACGCGGCCGACAGCGGTCAACCTTTTCTGGGGGATCGAACGCATCCGTCAACTGGTGCGCGCCATGTCGCTGGAGCCGTGCGTGACGGTGCCGCAGATCCAGCAGGCAGCGGTGGCTGAGGCGTGCCGCATGTACGACGAAGACATCGCTGCCTGCCGCGCAATGGGCGCGCATGGATCAATTCTGTTGCCGACAACCGGCGGCGTGCTGACGCATTGCAATGCGGGAGCACTCGCAACTTGCGGCTACGGGACCGCGTTGGGCGTGATTCGCGCAGCGGTGGAGCGCGGCCACAACATTCATGTCTACGCGGATGAAACGCGGCCATTTTTGCAGGGCGCAAGACTGACGGCGTGGGAACTGCTGCACGATAATATTCCGACAACTGTGCTCTGCGATAACATGGCGGCCAGCCGGATGCGCGCGGGAAAAATTCAAGCCGTGATCGTCGGCGCGGACCGCATCGCCGCGAATGGCGATGTTGCCAATAAAATTGGAACGTACGGAGTTGCCGTGCTCGCCAAGGAACATGGCATTCCGTTTTATGTGGCTGCGCCGTGGTCCACCATCGACATGCAGACGCCGACCGGCGACCAGATTCCGATTGAAGAACGCGCTGCGAAAGAAGTGACGCATTTCAATGGGCGGCAGATTACGCCGCCGAATGCGGAGATTTCCAATCCTGCTTTCGATGTGACCCCGTCAAAATATGTAACAGCGATTATCACGGAGTTGGGAGTGCTGCGTGCTCCCTATCGGAAGACTTTGCACGCTGCCGCCGAACTCGCAATGCATCCGGTCTCGGCTGGGTAAAACGGAATTGAATCCAGAGCGCAGTGTCCTTCGATGTACGAGAAACCGCTAGGTCCTTCACGTTGCTCAGGATGAAGGTTTCATAAGATTTGGAAAGAAATTACTCTGCCAACATCGTTTTTAAATCTGCGCTGACGAACAGCTTCGCCTCGGTCGCGGCCTGCACCTGCTCCACAGTTATGCCCGGCGCAATTTCTTCCAGTACAAGACCTTGCGGCGTCAGGCAGATATATGCCATTTCCGTGACAATCGTATCCACCACTCCCAGGCCGGTAATTGGCAACGTACAGCGTTTGAGTATTTTGGGGCGTCCCTCTTTCGTCGTATGTTCCATGGCGACGATCACGCGGCGGGCGCTGGCGACGAGATCCATTGCGCCTCCCATGCCCTTCACCATTTTTCCGGGAATCATCCAGTTCGCAAGGTTCCCCGCTTCATCCACTTCCATTGCGCCGAGCACGCTCAGATCCACGTGGCCGCCGCGGATCATGGCGAAGGATTCGGCGCTGGAAAAATACGCGGTTCCGGGCAGCTCGCTGACAGTTTCCTTGCCTGCGTTGATAAGGTCCGGATCTTCTTCTCCTGCCAGCGGGTACGGCCCCACTCCCAACATTCCGTTTTCCGATTGCAGCACTACTTCCATTCCGGCTGGGACGTGGTTGGCAACGAGTGTTGGCATACCGATGCCGAGGTTGACGTAGAAGCCATCGCGCAGTTCCCGGGCTACTCGCCTGGCGATTGTGGTGACCACCCGGTGACGCTTGTCGTGACCGTGCGGCTCGGGTTTGGCGCTGGAGACGGTTCCATCCGCATTGGATTTCGATAGAGTGTTCATAGTGAGACTTCCCGGTTGATTCCGCCCTTCTTCAACTTGCATCGGCATTCCCTGCTGCGCGGCAATGTCATGGTCCTTGGCAGCCTGGCCGCTTCGTTTATGATCGCCAGGTTCCCGTTGAACCGGCCCACGCCCGTCATGATGTTTCCGATACTATGCGCTGTAGCGGGCACGACGGAAACCTTTCGCTGTATCCAACTGCGATGGAGCTGGTATCACGGCGCTGTCATGATCAGCCTCTATATGGACGTGATGGTGCTGACGATGATTCTGTTCCTCGCGCTCTATCCGCTCTTCACCCGGATTGGTTAGCACCGCTCCGCTACGCAGTGCGCACCGTCCGCCGCTCGATGCGCTTCTCGTGTTTCTCGCCGACAACAATTCTCTGCACATAAATGCCGGGTGTCATCACATGGTTGGGATCGATCTCACCCGGTTCCACCAACTGTTCAATTTCCGCAATCGTGATGCGCGCTGCCGTCGCCATCATGGGATTGAAGTTGCGCGCTGTCTTGCGATAAATCAAATTTCCCATGCGGTCGCCCTTCCACGCTTTGATCAGCGCGAAGTCGGCACGGAGCCATCGTTCCATCAAATACATTTTTCCGTCAAACTCGCGGGACTCTTTGCCTTCCGCCACCAGAGTGCCAACGCCGGCAGGCGTATAGAATGCCGGGATACCGGCCCCGCCTGCGCGAATACGTTCCGCCAGCGTGCCCTGCGGGACCAGGGTCAGCTTCAGTTTTTCTGCCAACACTTGTTGTTCCAGGAGTTTATTTTCTCCCACATAGCTGCCGGTGTGAGAAGCAATCATGCCCGCTTCGAGCATTCGTCCCATGCCAAAGCCATCCACGCCCATATTGTTGCTGATCGTATGAAGACCTTTGAGGCCTGTGCGCACCAGGGCGTCGATCAAGTTCTCTGGAATGCCACACAGACCGAAACCGCCAAACATGAGGGTCGCACCGTCGAGAATATCGCGAACAGCTTCGTCCGCGGTCGAACATACTTTATTCATCAGGTCTCCCAACGATGTGGAACTCTGGAGAATATCGCAGACCCGTAACGATAATCCAGAATTTCAATTTGACTGCATGGATGCGCGTAACCGGTATCGCTTCAATCTATTGCGCGATTGCCGCATGGCAATGGTAGGATGCTGGCAAATACACGGTGTTGGAAATTCGCGACGCTATTTCAGGAGAACGTACAATGCTAAAAGGATTTCGTGACTTTATTCTGCGCGGCAACGTCGTAGACCTGGCGGTTGCTTTTGTCGTCGGCGTGGCTTTCACTGCGATCGTTACCGCGCTGGTGACCGACATCATCAACCCGCTGATTGCTGCGACTGTCGGCAAGCCGGATTTTTCCTATCTGGTTGCGCATGTGCATGGCGGAGTAGTGAAATACGGGTTGTTCGTCAACGCCGTCATTTACTTTTTAATCGTTTGTGGAGCGATGTATTTCGGCGTGGTGTTGCCGCTGAACAAACTCCTGAAAAAATTCAACATGGGCGCGATCGCAACTCCCCCAGCCATGAAGAAATGTCCGCAGTGTCTGAGCGATATTCCGGCGGCGGCGACACGCTGCTCTCACTGCACGCAGGCTGTCGCCTAGCGAGGGGAAATTTTTGCCGCCTGACACGCATCGCGGCGTCGGCGTAACAGTTCGCAAGGATGGACGCAACAAATTAGAATGGAAGAAGCGATCCAGACGACGAGGTGAATGTGACAGAAGCACGCGACAAATTCGAGCTGCGCAAACTGCCGATGATGCCGATCCGCGACATGGTCATCTTTCCGTACATGATGACGCCGTTCGTGGTAGGCCGCGAGTCCAGCGTGCGCGCGCTTGAAGAGGCGCTGACCGGAGACCGCAAAATCTTTCTCGCCACGCAACATGATGCCGGGCAGGATGAGCCGACTCCGAAAGATATCTACGCGACCGGCACGGTCGGCAACATCGTTCAGAGCGTCAAAATGCCGGACGGCAACATCAAGGTGCTGGTCGAGGGCATTGAACGCGCCAAAGCTACAGAAATCGTAGACACCGACGGTTTTTTTGTCGCCACCGTCCGCGTCAGTACGGCAGAAGTTGAAATGACCAAGGCGATCGAGCAGGTCATGCAGCGAGTTTCCGGGCTGTTTGAGCAGTACGTCAAGTTACAGCAGGCGCTGAATCTTGAAACTGTAGCCGCGGCGGTTCGCATGGAAGAGCCGGGAAAGCTGGCCGACACCATCGCTGCGAATTTGCAGCTGCCAATCGAAGAAAAGCAGTTGCTGCTCGACATCTTCAATCCCGCGGAGCGGCTCACCCACCTGGTCGGCGTGCTGGAAATTGAAATTGAAAAGCTCAACATGGACCGAAACGTGCAATCGCGCGTGAAACGGCAAATGGAGCGCGCCCAGAAAGAGTATTACCTTAACGAAAAAATCAAGGCCATCCAGAAGGAATTGGGCCGCGGAGAAAAGAGCGAATTCGACGAGCTGAAAAAGAAGATTGAACAGGCGGGCATGCCGAAGGAAGTTTTCGACAAGGCCATGCAGGAGCTGAAAAAGCTCGAAGCCATGCCGCCCATGTCCGCCGAGTCGACCGTGTCCCGCAATTATCTCGACTGGATGCTGGCGGTACCGTGGAAGAAAAAATCGAAAGAAATCCGGTCCATTGAACACGCAGAAACAATTCTGAACACCGACCACTATGGCCTCGAAAAGATCAAGGAGCGCATCCTCGAATTTCTTGCCGTCCGCCAGTTGGTGAAGAATCCGAAGGGTTCGATACTCTGCTTTGTCGGGCCGCCGGGCGTGGGCAAAACATCGCTTGGGATGTCGATCGCGAAGGCCACCGGACGTAAATTTGTCCGCATGTCGCTGGGCGGTATGCGCGATGAAGCTGAGATTCGTGGACATCGCCGCACCTACATCGGCGCGCTGCCGGGACAGATTCTTCAGTCGATGAAGAAGGCAGGCACGAAAAATCCTGTTTTCATGCTGGATGAAATCGACAAGATGGCGTCCGATTTTCGGGGTGATCCTGCGTCGGCGCTGCTTGAAGTGCTGGACCCGGAACAGAACTCCACGTTCCAGGATCATTATCTGGACGTCGAATACGATTTGTCCCAGGTGCTTTTCGTCGCGACCGCCAATGTGCTCCACACCATTCCGGCTCCGTTGCAGGACCGCATGGAAATTCTGCGGCTGCACGGATATACGGAGAACGAAAAGCTCGAAATCGCCAAACAATATCTATTGCGAAAGCAGCGGGAACAGACTGGGTTAAGCGACAAAAACCTCACCTACTCCGACGAAGCTCTGCTTGAAACAATTCGTTCGTACACGCGCGAGGCGGGCGTACGCAACCTGGAGCGCGAGATCGGGAATGTCTGTCGCAAAGTTGCCCGGCGCATCGTCAAAAACGGTCCGAAGCACAAGGAAGAAATTGCCGCCGCCAACCTGCAGGAATTTCTAGGTCTGCCCAAGGTTCGGCATTCTCAGGTGCATGATCGAAACGAAATTGGCCTGGTCACGGGACTGGCGTGGACAGAGGTCGGCGGCAGCATCCTGTCGACGGAAGTTCAAATCCTTGACGGTAAGGGAAAGCTGACGCTTACCGGCCAGCTTGGTGAAGTTATGCAGGAGTCGGCGCAGGCCGCGCTTTCCTATATACGAAGCCGGGCGCATCATTTGGGCCTGGGAAGAGACTTCTATCGCAGCCTCGACGTTCACGTCCATGTGCCGGAAGGCGCAATTCCAAAGGACGGCCCATCCGCCGGTATCACGCTGGCAACCGCGCTGGCCAGCGCCCTGACCCGCATCCCGGTGCGGCGCGATGTGGCGATGACCGGTGAAATCACCCTTCGCGGCAAGGTGCTTCCAATCGGCGGCCTGAAAGAAAAGCTGCTGGCGGCGCATCGAGCGGGAGTTTTTGAAGTGATTCTCCCCGCCCAAAACGAGAACGATCTAGAAGATGTGCCCGATAACCTTAAGTCCAGCATGAAGATGCATTTTGTCGATCAGATGGATGAAGTGTTGAAGATCGCACTGGAGGGGCCGCTGCCTGAGATTGCCCCGGACGAACCAGGGATTCTCGCCAGTGTGCCTGCAGCTTCGGGTACAGTCGAAAATGTTTCGCATCAATAGGCAAGCGAGAACGCGGTCGTTCAATCTCTGAATTTCCAAGAAGAGAAGGCCCGGCTTAATGCCGGGCCTTCTCTTTTTGACCATGATTCAGTTCAATCAAACGACCAGCTTCTGAATCGACTTTTCTATCGTTTCCTTGGGCACATACCCTACGATCTGGTCCGCAACCTTGCCGCCTTTGAACAGCAGCAATGCTGGAATTCCGCGTATCCCATAGCGCATCGGCGTGGCGGAGTTGCTGTCCACGTCCATTTTCATCACCTTCAACTTGCCCAGGTACTGCGTGGCTACTTCATCTACCACTGGCGCAAGCGCCCGGCAGGGTCCACACCAGGCCGCCCAGAAATCTACCAGGACCGGCTCGGCAGATTGCAAAACCTCTTTATCAAATGTCGCATCGCTTACTTCGTGCACTGCCTGACCTGCCATCCAATTCCCTCCTTGGGATTTGTCCGGACCAAAAATGTGGCCCGAAACTGTGATGCAAAAATCTCTACACGCAGCATTCACGATCTGCGGCATCACACTGTCAGAATACAAGATGAGACTAGGTGGGGTTTGGTCGCAAGCTGTTTGGCGGGATCAACAAAGATTTGGATGAACTTATAAGGGGAATTTTCAAAAGAAATTTCGCCACAAATACAAAGCGCCCGGATCTTGTAAAAGATCAACGGGCGCGAGAGCAGCCCTCCCCCAGAACTGCCCCTTGAAAAAGAGGTTAGCGGCCTTGGAGCGCGTTGTAAACAAAACTTGAGTAACCTGTTTTGAAGTTACTAATTACAAGTCAGATCGGCGCTTACAACCGGCGCTATGGAGTGTCCCCAGATTTCGGTCGCACCCGCCCCCAGGCCCTCAAATCCACATTGCACTATTTCGAGACTGGCGGTATCGGCAAGTGCCTGCTGCAGAAGGCGATCCAAGGCATCTCGGTCCAATTCCCGCTCCACGATCAACAACATTCCGGGCCCGGCTCCGCTCAACGCCACTCCCAGTACCCCCGGTATTCCGGCCAACGATTGCACTTCGCCCAGTAATGGACATATCGCACTTCGATAGGGCTGATGCAGCCGGTCGTGCATTGCAGCCCGCAGCAGTTCGTTTTTACCCGACGCAAACGCGGCCACCAGAAGAGAGCAGTGCTGCAGATTCTCGACGACATCGGCACGGCTGTACCGGCTGGGTAAAACTTTTCGCGATTCTTCCGTCCGGACCGGTTCGCGCGGAAAAACGATGACCGCTCTCCAATGTTCGGGCACATCGATTCGGGCTACGTGGACGCGGGGGAGCTGGCCACGATTCGGCCGATCCGTTTCCGCGCTTCGCGGTTCCGCATCTCTGGGTTCCGTGCTTCTCGATTCGGTGCTCCTCGGCGAAACCGCGGAGACGGTCATTCCTCCCAGCCAGCAGGCGGTCACATTGTCGGGATGCCCTTCGAGAGATGTGGCGGTGGCCAGAATTTTTTCTTCCCGCCAGCCTAGTTCGCCGAACTCGACCGCGAGGGCAATCCCCGCGAGACGCGCGGCGGCGGACGAGCCGCAGCCCATTCCCAGAGGAATCTCGTTATTCACGTCTAGATGAAGAGTTTGGACGGGGCGGTGATTGTCGGCTAGTATGCGCCGGTAAGTTTCCAAAATTAGATTCCGCTCCACTTTGCCGCAAGACGCTGCATCGCGGCCTCGCGCGGAAATCGAAAATTTCTCCGCTGGTTGTGCTGTCACCTCCAGATGCAGGTTGAGCGCGACCGCTGCCGTGTCGAACGCCGGGCCAAGGTTGGCCGAGGTCGCGGGAAGTCTAAGATGCACGCGCTGAGTCACACTCATCATCCCCGCACCGCCGCGTCGAGAGCCCGCATCACCGCTTCGACAGAAGGTTCGAGCACCAGGGGAGCACGCGCCAGAGTTTCCATTCTGGTGCGTTGCACGGGCGGCATCTTGTCCGCTTCCTTCGCAGTCAGCAAACTTCCGCGATGAAAATCGATCGTATATTCAGGGTCTTTCAAGGTGTGCCCCGTCAGCAGCAGAACCACACCCTCGTGCCGCTGGATGTGCTCGTTCGCTATCAGCTTCTTGAGTCCGGCCAGCGTGACCGCTGACGCAGGCTCGCAGCCAATGCCTTCAGCGCCAATCTCCGCCTTGGCAAGCGCAATCTCCGCTTCGCTGACTTGTTCGCACCAGCCGCCGGTTTCCCGCAGCACACGCACCGCCTTCTGCCAGGACGCAGGATTGCCGATGCGAATCGCGGTTGCCCGTGTATCGGCGCGCACGGATTCTATCTTTTCTCCTTCAAACTGCGTCAGGCTGAGAAACAAAGGATTGGCGCCCTCGGCTTGAATGATGCTGATGCGCGGCAGCCGGTCGATGAACCCCAACGCCAGCAGCTCGGCAAATCCCTTTCCCAGCGCGGAACTGTTGGCGAGATTTCCTCCCGGGACGACGATATGGTCCGGCACCTGCCAGTCCATTGCTTCGGCCATTTCCATCGCCGGTGTCTTCTGGCCCTCCAGCCGATAAGGGTTGACCGAGTTCAGCATATATATCGGCGCGCGGCGCACCAGCTCCGCCAGCACGTGGACGCAGCCGTCGAAGTCCGTCTTCAACTGGCAGGTAATAGCCCCGTAGTCCAGCGACTGCGCGAGTTTCCCCCATGCGACTTTACCTTCTGGAATCAGCACCAGCGCCCGCATTCCGGCGCGCGCGGCGTAAGCAGCCATCGCCGCCGAGGTGTTGCCGGTCGAGGCGCAGGCCACCCACTCGAATCCACGTTCGCGCGCCACGGAAAGGGCAGACGTCATCCCCGTGTCTTTGAACGAGCCGGTCGGGTTCATTCCCTGATGCTTGGCGAAAACATGCTCGAGACCAAGGCTTTCCGCCACACGCGTCAGGCGATAAAGGGGCGTATTGCCTTCTTCCAATGTCACCACATGGCGCTCGTCCGCAAGGAACGGCAGCAGTTCGCGAAACCGCCAGACGCCGCTGCGATCCAACGCAGCATTCGAGAAGCGCCGAGCCATCCAGCGTTTCTTCAAGTCTTCCACCCGATGCGGCGAGGATTGCTTAGCGGAACCCTGCGTTGGCATCCCGTCCATCGGCAGCAACTGCGGGTATTCCACCTGAAACAGGCTTCCGCAGGAGCGGCAGCGGAAATCCTCCGCCGCATCGGGTCCGGCGATCCTGGCGTCACATCCAATACAGCGCAGTCGGTGCGCTGTTTCCGGCGCAGATTGTGTAGGCTCTTTAGTCATTGGGATACGCCTAGCGTATCAGGTTGCCTTCTGTATGTTGAGGGTCTCGTGAGCAGGCCGATATGCCGCGCCAAAATCAGCGTTGCCATTCACGACAAAATACGTTTCCAATTCGCATTATTCGATGGATTGCCGTAATCGTATATTTCCGCATACAATCGGCGGATGGCGGAACTTTATACACCTCGCGCAGCCGCCGAGCGGCTTGGCATTTCCTATCCCACCATTAAACAGTGGCTCTATCGCGGCAAGCTTCGCGCGGTAAAAACTCCGGGTGGACACTACCGCATTCACGAACGCGATATTCAGGCGTTTCTACGCACCGACGCACCCTTGGCCCCCAAGGCAAAAAAACTTACCTCCTCCGTCAGCGGGAGAAACCAGCTGGTTGGAAACATCGTGCAGGTACGCTTCGACGGCCTGCTGGCACAGGTAAAACTTTCCATTGGCGGACAATCTGTGACGGCGATCATCACGGCGGACGCGGCGCGGGAACTACAGCTACGTCCGGGGATCAAGGCAGCGGCGCTGATCAAGGCGACGGAAGTGATGGTGGTTCGTGTTTAGACGACGGTTAGGGCTGTTGGCCTCTTTCCTCCGCGAACAAATCTGTCATCCTGAGCAACGCGAAGGACTTCCCAGTCTTCCGGCAAACCGCAAGACCCTTCGCTCCCCTTCGTTGCGCTCAGGACGACAACCTCACCCCTGGCGCTGGATGCCAACAAAACCACGGGTGTTTGTACTGATAGCATGCGCGGGTCTAATCCCGGCGATGCTGCCGGCGCAAAGCAAAACGTTACGAATCGCGGCGGCGGCGGATTTACAGCCCGTGCTGCCAACGTTCATATCCAACTTCGAAAAGGCAACGGGAGCAAAGGTGGAGGTCTCGTATGCCTCTTCCGCTACTCTGGCGACGCAAATTCTGAATGGCGCGCCCTATGATCTGTTCCTGGCTGCGAACCGAGCGTTTCCGCAGAAGATCGTAGCTGCAAGCCTAACCGTGGAGTCGCAGCCAATTACCTATGCGCGAGGATCGCTGGTGCTGTGGGCGCGACGGGGAATCCTGCACGTCCCGTTGAGCATGCAATCTTTGACGGACGCATCGATTCACCGCATTGCGGTAGCCAACCCAGTCCACGCACCTTATGGAGCGGCGGCAATGGCTGCCATCCAAACGCTTGGCTTGACGACGGCGCTTCAGGCGAAATTGGTTTTCGCGGAAAATATCGCGCAGGCTGCCGAATTCGGGCAGTCCGGCAACGCGGAGTGTGCCTTGATTTCAAAAACAATCGCGATCACTCCGGTGATGCAACAGGCTGGCAGATTTGTTCCGGTGCCGGAAGGCTCCTATCCTCCCATCGAGCAAGGCGCTGTCGTAATGCGCAACTCTGCTCATAAGCAAGCGGCATTGGACTTTTTGCGCTATCTCGAATCTCCCGCTGGCCGTGCGTTGCTTGCATCGGGCGGGCTAGGACCACCACCCGCGCCAGCGCATTAGGCAGCAAGCAAAGGAACCCACCGCGTGGATACTGCCGCACTTCTTTTAACTCTTCGGCTGGCACTGGTCACTACAGCGGTTTTGCTGGTGCTTGCGGTGCCGCTGGCCTATTGGCTTGCCTTCACGCGCTGCCGGTGGAGAACGCTGGTGCAGGCAATCTGCTCATTGCCGATTGTTTTGCCGCCGACGGTACTGGGTTTTTATCTGCTGGTTGGCCTGGGGCCGCGGACCGCGATCGGCCGTGGCATCAGCCACCTGCTCGGCCATCCATTGGCATTCTCCTTTGCCGGGCTGGTGGTTGGCTCGGTGCTCTACAGCCTGCCCTTTGCTGTGCAGCCGTTAACGGCTGGGTTTGCAGCCGTAGACCGCTCCATGCTCGATGCGGCGGCAACACTGGGCAGCGGGCGGCTGGACAGGATGCTGCGGGTGATTTTGCCGCTGGCGCGTGGCTCCCTGCTGATTGCCGGAGTGCTGAGTTTTGCGCATACAGTTGGTGAATTTGGCGTGGTGCTGATGATCGGCGGCAACCTGCCGGGAGCGACCCGCACGCTTTCCATCGCGCTCTACGATCAGGTGCAGGATTTTCAATATGCAGACGCCAATCGAACGGCAGTGGTTCTGCTGGCGATCTGTTTGTTGTCGCTGACGCTGCTCTATAGCAAGCAGCGGAGAAGCGATCTTGTCTGATTTATCCGTTTCCAGCTCGACAAGCGCTGCGTGGCTGGCGGTCCAGATCGACCATCGGTTCGCCCCGGGCCATGCCGGCTTTCATTTACAAGTCGCGTTCGAGGCCCACGCCAAGCGGACGGTGGTCTTTGGACCATCCGGCTCCGGCAAGTCTTCCCTTCTGCGCGCTATCGCAGGACTGCTCAGACCGAAAGCCGGCAAAATTCAAATCCAGGGCGAAACTGTCTGGGAGAGGAAGCCGGGAAACCGCAGCGATCATGATGTTCCGGCAGAAAAGCGGCGGGTAGGCCTGGTGATGCAGAGTCCGGCGGTATTTCCACATCTCACGGTGGCGCGCAATGTTGCGTTCGCGCTGCGCGGAATGGAGAAGCCCGCGCAGCGGGAGAAGGTCTCTCAGTTGCTGCAGCTGGTTGAGGCCGAGCCGCTGGCAGACCGCTGGCCGCGTGAACTATCCGGCGGGCAATTACAGCGCGTTGCGATTGCTCGAACGCTGGCCGCCCAGCCCCGCATCCTGCTGCTGGATGAACCCTTCGCCGCGCTCGACGCCGAGAGCCGCCAGCAGCTCTCTAAAAGAGTGCATGAATGGGCGCGCGACCACAATGTGCCGGTATTGACGGTGACGCACAACCTGGAAGAGGCATTCGCTGCCGGAGAGGAAGTCCTTGCAATGAAAGAAGGCCGGATCGACGCCCAGGGCAAACCGCACGAAGTGCTCTCCGGGGAACGAGACAGATTGTTGAATGCAATGGGAGCAGTGCCGACGAACTGCGAGCCAAAAGCCTGAAACTATCAGCCGGAAACGTAGACCGGCTCCTGCTCCAGGCAGATGCCGAATTGCGCCAGCACGCGCTGGCGGATCTGGTCGCGGAGCGCAAGAATCGACGCAGCCGTGGCATCGCCTCGATTCACAATCGCCAGGGTGTGACGAGTGGAGATTCCTGCCTGGCCCAATGCAAAGCCCCGGGGAAACCCTGAATGTTCGATCAACCAGCCGGCCAGCAGCTTGACTGTTCCCTTCTCTGCCGCAAAGTGTGGGATCGAATCAGGGTGGGCCATTCCTGAAAGATTCGCTTCCTTGGTGACGCGAGCGGAAATGTCCGCCAGTAATGATTCTGAAACAACGGGATTTTTGAAAAACGATCCGGCGCTGCGGCAGTTTACATCGCCTTCGATCAGCAGCATTCCTTTCTTCCGCCGAATTTCACGCACTGTTTTGCTGACCTGGGCCAGCCTGGGAGCCGACTTGCCTGCAAACGCGTCTGCCAGTTCTCTGTAGCCCAGGTATGGAGCGCCATGGGCTCGCAGCCTGAAGCTGACCTCCGTCACAATGTAACGGTCCCGCGCCGTGCTGTTGAAAATGCTGCGGCGGTAAGTGAACTGGCAATTGGGACCGGCAAAATCGACCATCCGTAATGTTTTGCGGTCCAGGGCTCGCACAGAAACAATTGTGGATGATACTTCCTGCCCATAGGCTCCAACATTCTGCACCGGAGTTCCGCCGACGGTTCCGGGGATGCCAGCCAGGCACTCCACTCCCGCAAAGTCACGTTCCACCACGGCCGAGACGAAGCTGTCCCAACTCTCCCCTGCGGCAGCCGAGAACACTGCGTGGCCGCCATCCATCTGTTCGCGAATGCCGCGATTCGCCACATGAACGACCGCGCCTGGAAATCCCTTGTCGGCGACCAGCAGGTTGCTGCCGCCTCCGAGCACAAACAAATCCGCGGACTGATTGCGGGCAAACGAAACTGCCTCCGCCAGTTGAGTCTCATTTGTCGCCTCCATAAACCACCGTGCCGGTCCGCCAATGCGAAACGTGGTGTAGGGCGCCAATAAGATGTTTTCCCGAATCTCCACGAAGTTGAGCCTACATCATCCCGAACAGATTGCAGACGGTCGAAAGGCGCTGGGGTAACGGGTCAGTATCGTCATTCCCCCATACGCTCGCGGAATGAAATCTCGATCACGCGCTTCGGGAAGACGGGCGAACCGGCGGCGTGATTGCTTGAGCTGTCTTTGACTGGAGAAGCAGGCAGCGCCGGCGATATACACTATAGATAGCCGTCGAAGCGGCATGGGGGAACAAGCAATGTATCCAGAGATTATGGTGATTCCAATGCGCGAGGAATTAGTCCGCGCTGGTATTCAGGAAACGCGCACTGCCGAGGAAGTCGAGCAGGCCCTGGCCAAGCCCGGCACAACGATGGTGGTCGTGAACTCCATCTGCGGCTGTGCGGCTGGAAAAATGCGTCCCGGCGTCCGGATGGCCTTGCAGCACGCGACACTACCCGACCAGAAGATCACAGTTTTCGCGGGGCAGGACCGCGACGCTACCGACAAAGTCCGCAGCCGCCTGGAGGGGAATCCTCCAACTTCGCCCGCAATCGCTATTTTCCGCGACGGAAAGCTGGTGTTTCTAATGCAGCGCTCCGCCATCGAAACCGCAGCTGCTCCGCAGATCGCACAACATCTAACGCAGGCCTTCGACGAAATTTGCAGCAAGACGAACGCGTAGCGATAAAACCCACGTCTCAGACACGAGACGTGGGACACCCGCAAATGCGGCCAAACTCCATAATCGAGTGTCCCTGAGACACTTGATTATTTCTTCTTCGCGCGAAAATGCGTGCGCCTGAAATCTCCCCCCTTCTTTTATTTCCACACACAAATGATGAATCCCGGTCACAAGCTGGCGCGACAGCCGGCGAGTGCCAGAAGAAACATTGACGCTTCCAGAGAGCGGAATTACATTTGTGGTCAACCATGAAAATCCTGCGCAAATGTTTCGTATCGTTGCTCGTGTTCAGCACGCTTCCTTTCGCTGCGGATCAAGTCCTTGCCGCCAGCCGCACAGCGAATCAATGGGTCGCCGGCAACAGTTCAATTGAGATCTCCGTCGACAAAATATCAGGCGTGATCGATCATCTTGTTGACCAGGTGAGTCATGAAGACTACTGCAATCAGACCCTGAAAAATGCGACGGCCGACACCGACGGAAACCGCGGCGTCCCTTTCACCGTAGGATCACGGATCGGAGGGCTGGTGTTGTTCGATGAGCTGCGGAGCCGCGAATTCGCAGACTTGTCCGATCCCGGAACAGTGACCAACCTGAAAGCATCGAAGGACGGCACAGGAGAGAGCCTGTCGTTTGACAAGCAATATCCGGGAGCAGAATTTGTCGTCCGTGAGACGTTCCTCGTCGGACCCAGGGATGTGCGATGGAACGTGCGGATCAAGAAGACCTCCGGCCCGGACCGCACTGTCCGCGTGGTGTATGACGTTCCATTGCCGTTGGGAGGAGAGGCCTGGGCACCCATTTCCGATGCGCCTTTCCGGGTGAAACCGTGGCTGCCGTTCTCGATCGACTACGGCCAGTCCACTTCCGGAGCAATCGGCGAAGGTCAGTGGCGGACGACGATTCCACTGATGGTCTTTTACTCCAAACGCAATCAACGTGCACTCGCGATTGCGTCGCCTTTGGAAGTCCCGGCAGTGCGAATCCGTTTCCTGAACAACACAAGCGCCACTGCGGATTTTTACTGGAATTCCCGCGAATATCCTGCACGCGAGCGACCCTATTTTCAGGTCAGCAATGAGGATTTGGGCTTGCGCACCAACAAAGATCTTGAGACGGGATTGCTGATTTCCACTCAATCGGCAGACTGGCGTCCTGCGCTGGGCTGGTTCTATGCAAAATACAAGGAGTACTTCGATCCCAGTCCGAACTTCGCCAAATGGGATGGTGCTTACGCCGGTGGCGACCATTTGATGGATCCCTCTCTGAGTCCGCAGGAAGTGAGCAAAATGTATGCCGAGGAGTATGCGCGTGGCGTGCGCTGGGAGGAATACCACAGTCCCTATGCCCACTACGGGCTGATGATTCCCGACCCAAGCGTAAAGAGCTGGGTAGACATTTCGGACCCGGGCGGCCCAACTCTGACCCGCGCGAAGATTGCCGAGCATTGCCGACTGAGCAGGCAGGCCGGAATTGGAACCTTTCTCTACTACAACTCCACTGAGTCGGAGTACTGGTATGCGCAGGAGAAATTTCCCAAGAGCATTGCGAAGAGTGAAGCCGGCCAGCCCATCGCCGCATGGCGAGGCAATGAATATCCCAGCAAGCGCGCCTGCTGGCTGATGAACTCCGACCCGAAGACGAAGTTCGGCCAATCCATGGTCGAGCAGGCCAAGGAAATGGTGGAGTCATACCCGGAGGCGGCGGGATTTTTCTGGGACGTCTATGGCCGGAGTTACATGTTCGATTTCGCCCATGACGATGGCATCACGATGGTGAACAACAAACCGGCGTACTATCCGGAATTCATGTACCGGCGGCTGCTGAGTGAGTCCATCGGCCCGCTTCTGCACAGCAGGGGTATGACGATCACAGCCAACAAGCCGGTCACGGTAGCGAGTACCCGCGATATCGACGGCATCATGACAATGGAGGACGCGCCCAAAGAAGAGAGTCCGGCGTGGATCACCACGCAGAGTTATCTGGGTCTCACTCGTCATGTAATGATTCTCGACAGTGATGGCGCAAATGCGGAGATGCTGTACCTGCATTGCTTGAGATACGGCGCGTTCAATTCGATGGTTCCGAAGACCTCAAGAGACCGCAAGCCTTTGCCGCCGGAGACAATCGCGCAGGCTCAGGCCATCGAAAAGGCATATCAGCCCTATGTCAACATGTTTGCCGGAAAGAAGTGGATTTTCTATCCGCAGGCCCTCGAGCTGCCAGCGAACACCTATGGCAACATCTTCCAGTTAAAGAATGGCGACGTGATGATCACGATGGTGTCAGCGTGGCGGTCGCTTCGTCATGCGAATGGGTATGATTCGAATGTTCAAGTGATCGCCCGGCTGCCGAACGCTGCCGCAGTGCAATCTGCGGAAGTCGATTCCGTGGACCTTGGAGAAAAGACCGCAGTGACACCACAACGGGACGGCAATCAACTGACGATTACGGTGCCGAAACATGGGAAGGCGACCGTGATCCTGCTTCACATGAAGAGCTAGGGTCGATCATCGTTAATGAGGTTGATCGGTACTTGGAGTCATTCTGAACGAAGCGCAGCGGAGTGAAGAATCCAGAGGATACTCGCCCACGTTGAACTGCGATCACACTCTGGATTCTGCGCTTCGCTCAGTATGACTCAAATCGTGCGGGACCGCTATATCCATAAATCCGCTCCAGGCTCCCGATCGAATCGAGCAGTTCCGCGGATACATCGGCGGTCCAGCTTCGGCTGGGCCGCTTCGAATTGAAGCTGAATGCGCGTTGGCACACTTCAGCAAAGGTTACAGCCAGCGGCAATCGCATTTACACTCATGCCATGCCTTCCGCACTGTCCTCTGCATGGCGCTTTTCGCTTACTCGCGCGTATCTTTCGCTTGCGCTTGGCGTCTCTCTGCTGGTCCCCTGCATTTTGCGAGCACAATCTCTGGGAACGCAAACTACCCAGGAACAGCCCTCCACGAACTCTCTGGAAGCTCACACAAAAAGCCTGCATGAAATTTTTTATGATTACTGGCAGGACAGGCTAAAGCATTCGCCGGAGCTGGCATCGGCAATTGGCGATAAGCGTTACGACGACCAACTCTCGGACTACTCCCCGCAGGCGTATAACGATGCGTTGGCGCGAGGCGAGCGTTTCATTGAACGCCTGGGGGCAATCGACACCACCGGAATGAGCGAGCAGGAAAAGCTGATCAAACAACAGCTGGTGCAGGATCTGGTCGATCAACAGGAATCTTCCCTCTGCAAGCCATGGCAGACACCGGTGACACAGTCTTCCGGCATTCAGGTCGATCTACCGGAATTGGTGGATGTGCTCAGTTTTACTTCGACGGATGACTACGATCACTATGTTGCGCGGCTGAATAAAATTCCCGCCGCCATCATGCAGGTCAGCACGGATATGATGCTGGGCGAGCAGGCAGGGCACAGCGAACCCCAATCCAGCTTGCAAAAAGTGCTGGCGCAGGTGAACGCCATGGTGTCCGCGAAGCCGGAAGATACACCGTTCGCGCATCCGCTGCAGCACTTTCCTGCCAACATTTCCTCACAGCAACAGGAGGAGATTCGCACCCAGGTGATGACGGCGATACGCACCAAAGTGCAGCCGGCATATGCGCATTTCGCAAAATATCTGACCGTAGAATACATTCCAAACGCCCGCAAGGAGCCGGGCATCTCGTCCAATGCGGAGGGCAATGCTTGTGATGCCTCCCCGGTACAGGGCTTTACCGCCAAAATTATAGAGCTGCGCGCGGAGGCACAGAAGGCGCTCGGCAAGAATTTTGACCTTCGCGCGTTTCATGACAAAGTGCTGGATTCAGGTACGCTGCCGCCGGATGTCCTGCAGCAACGTGTAGAGGCCTGGATTCAGCAGCAAAACCACGCCGCAAAAAAATAAAGGAAAATGAATCGATGGCAAAGCGAGAGAAAAAACAGCAGAGGGTCGCCGAACAAGAGGACCACATACAGCAGATTCCTCATCAGAAAACCCTGGATATAAAGGTCGCGGTGCTGGGCGCGGGGAAAATGGGCGGGACTTTAGTCCAGGCATTCCTAAAAAACAATTTATTCCATCCGGAGAACATCATCGCGACCGTGAATCGCGTGGAGCGTGGCAAGCAGCTCGCCAAACAATGGGGCATCGCTGTCACGACTGACAATCTGGAGGCCGTCCGCAAGAGTGATTTAGTCCTTCTCGGATTGAAGCCGCAGACGGTTCCCGAGGTCGTACAGCAAATCCGTCCCGCGTTGACGGCCAAAAAAACACTCATCTCGTTCGCCGCGTCTGTTACGACCCACGCTCTTGAACAGGCTGCGGGAGTGGACCTGGGCGTGATTCGCGCGATGCCGAATACACCCTCCCTGGTGGGCTGCGGAGCCACCGCTTTGTGCCGTGGAAAATTTGTCACTGCCGAGCAGCTTGCTCTTGCAGAGCGCGTTTTTCTAAGCGTGGGACGCACTGTCATCGTGGAAGAAAAACATATGGATGCCGTGACCGGACTTTCCGGCAGCGGGCCGGCCTATATCTACATCATTCTTGAAGCACTGGCCGAAGCTGGAGTAAAAGTCGGCCTGCCCCGCGACATCGCCACGCTGCTGGCGGCGCAAACCACTCTCGGCGCGGCCACTATGGTGCTCGAAACCGGCAGCCATCCAGCGCTGCTGAAAGACGCTGTCACCACGCCTGCGGGCTGCACCATGGATGGAATTTTGGAGTTGGAAGAAGGCGGCCTGCGAGTAACGCTCATCAAAGCTGTGATGCGCGCAACTCAGCGCGCGAAAGAACTGGCTTCGAGCTGACGTGTCATTGGGTGAACGGTGGCCTGTTAACGATAAGGGGAACGTTGCATGACCTATGTAGCGGATGCAAAGAGATATGACGAAGCAAAGTTCCGGCGGACTGGACGATCAGGTCTAGTGTTGCCGCTGATATCGCTTGGACTGTGGCAGAACTTCGGTGGTATCGCCCCGTTCGAAACTTGTCGGGCAATGATTCGAAGAGCATTCGACCGCGGCGTCACGCATTTCGACCTGGCGAACAACTATGGACCGCCGTATGGGTCTGCCGAGGAAACTTTCGGGCATATTCTGCGGAAGGACTTTCGCAGCTATCGGAATGAACTCGTAATCTCTTCGAAGGCAGGATGGGATATGTGGCCTGGGCCTTACGGCGTAGGCGGATCGCGTAAGTATATGTTGGCTTCTCTGGATGAAAGCCTGCAACGCATGGGGCTGGAGTACGTCGATATCTTCTATTCCCATCGGCCATCCGTGGATGTGCCGCTTGAAGAAACCATGGGAGCGCTTGTGCAGGCGGTTCGGCAAGGCAAGGCGTTGTATGTCGGCATCTCGTCGTACAGTCCGGAGCGGACACGAGAGGCAGCACAGATCCTGCGGAGCGAAGGCGTGCCGCTGCTGATTCATCAGCCGTCCTACTCGATGTTGAACCGGTGGATTGAGAAGGAATTGTTAGGCACGCTGGAAGAGCTGGGTATCGGCTGTATCGCGTTTTCTCCGCTGGCCCAGGGACTGCTTACGAATAAGTATTTAAATGGTGTGCCGGAGAATTCGCGAGTAACCGCGGAAGATACTTTTCTGAAGTCTTTCCTGAACGAGGAGAATCTCAACCGCGTACGAGCGTTGAACGAACTGGCGCGCGGTCGTGGGCAGACGTTGGCACAAATGGCAATTGCGTGGGTGCTGCGGGATCAGCGAATTACTTCTGCGCTGATCGGGGCGCGGAATGTGGAACAACTCGACAACTCACTCGATGCGATCAAAAAACTCCAGTTCACGGATGCAGAACTGAAAACCATCGATCGCTATGCCCAGGAGGGCGGGATCGATATCTGGAAAGGCGCCCGCGAGGGAACGGAATAATGAAGATGATCGATCGAGAGTAGGATGCAGGACAAACTCCTACGTCCAGTTACTAATTGGATTTACTCCGGGAATAGCGACGATTGTGAGTCTTGCGCGCGCTTCTGCATTTTGCGAGCTGACGGCTTGTTATCGTCGAAGACAGTTCTTCCTCCGACGGAAGAGGAAATGGCATGTTCATGCGCGAGGACGTCTTCAAAATTTGCCTCGGGCGACAGGTCTTGTTCAACCTTGCGCGCGAGCCGGTCCAGGCGGCGGAACCCATCGATTTTTTCTGAATGCCCGAGTTTGGCGGCGTCCAGAGAGCGGCGAAGCACCGCAATCGATTCGTCATACGTGTGGAGCGGAACCGGGAAAGGATGGCCGTCTTTTCCACCCAGCGCGAAGGAGAAACGCGCCGGATCGGAAAACCGGCTGGGCGCGCCGTGCACTACTTCCGCAATCAAAGCCAAGGACTGTAATGTTCGCGGGCCCAACGTCTCAAGCAATAGCAGCGACGCGAAATCTCTGAACTCACGTTCGTGCGCCAACGCCAGCACGGCACCCAGTCTGCGAAGGTCTACATCTTTCACCTGCACATCGTGATGCGCGGGAAGAGAAAGCCTGCGGGCTTCCGATAAAACGGCCTCGGGACGTTCCTTCACGATTGCTAACAACGCATTTTGCGCAGCAGCGGCGCGAGCATCGACCAGGTTCATGATCGTTCCCTGGTGCTGCCCGACAATTGCCGTGTGAGGATCGGCTGTAAAGCTGCGAACCGCCGCCGAGTGCCAGTGATACCGGCGCGCGAGCTTACTTTGAACGTTCATGCCCTGCTGCACCACGACCCACTCCCCTGCCGTGGTCACGACAAAACTGTGCAGGTAGAGTTGAAAACCGTCGGCGATGGCATTGTTGTCGACTCTTGCCGTAAGACGGCTGGCCCTTACCAGCGACTCGCCTTCCATGTTGCAGGTGTTCGCGAAGAGACGAAGCTCCTCGGGTGTTTTGCGGGAGTGCTTCCCTCGACCGCCACAGATCGTAATTCCCAATTCGTGTGATTGCGGGTTCAGCCCGCGCTTGAGCGCGCCGAGCACGGAAGTGGTGATACCGGAGGAATGCCAGTCCATCCCCATCACACATCCGAGCGCCTGGAACCAGAATGGGTCGCTCAAGCGAGTGAGAAATTCCGAAGCGCCATACTGATGCACAACAGTTTCGGAGATGGCAGAGCCCAGTTTGACCATGCGCTCCGCAAGCCAACTGGGAACGCGTCCACCATGCAGCGGCAATTCTGCAATTCCGGAACGCTTCATCCTTCTTTCATGATAAAGCTGGTGGAGATTAGCCCGGTCGATCTGAATCTCTCTCGTTTAGAAAGACCCCCATCTCAAAATCGAGATGTGGGGTACCCGCTTCATTTCCCGTCTACGCCGGACGGGCACTCCAGAATGAGAGCAACGTTTGAGACCTTTGCCTGCTCTGGGATGGTGATTTCATACTGCTGGGCGCCATTCGCATGCTGGATATCTTTGTGGAACTCACGCTGCATGCCGTTCTCTTCCCAGATATGCGTGACGACCAGATGTTGCGAAGCGGAAGGATTCTCCGGACGAACACTGGCAAGCCGAAAATGATCGATTGCCAGGCCTTGAAACTGGTAGCGCACATAAACGCGATGCGTGCCCTGCGGCAGATTCCTCACGCTGCGGTCGACTTCCGGCCAGCGCAGAACCTGTTTGATCGGCTGTTGATCCAGCCACGTCAATTTTGGATTGTAGGTCCAGAGCGTCGTCCAGGGGCCTTCGCTGCTGGTTGACCACGCAAGCGAAGCGGTGCCCGGGCCTGCCGCATTCGAAGGCCACGGAGTTACTTTTCGCACTTCCGCCGTGAACTTGTTCGGTGCAATACCGCCCCGCAGATCGAGAAACCGGCCACCGGCATCGAAGCCGCTCAGATCGCCGTTCTTTTTAGCATCGACCTGGAAAATAACTTCTCCGGGTTTGGAGCCGTGGTTGATAACGAAGCCCTGTCCACCCTGGTCTTTGTAGTAAGCGTTGTGAATCTTTGCTGCGGATTGGTCGAGTCGCTCCGCGCGAATGGGCAGCTCAGTTCTTCTGTCTTTTCCCGCCCTGTAATGAAGCTCATTCTGGCCGGGCGTTAAGGCAGGCAGAGTCCGTGGATTCAATTGAAAAATAGTCGTGAGGAGTAAATTACTGATCGCGGAAGGCTGTTTCGATGTACCGTGCTCCGAAAACCGGACCAGGTATCCATATGTTCCAGACACCGCGTTGCGATGTCCCTGCGCGCCCGGCAGCGGTGCGGGATGTATGTTCCACGGGCCATTGAATGGGCCTGCAAGCGAGGCGCTTTCTGTCCAGGTGTGACCGCCATCCACTGAAGTTTCAGCGAGCAGCTTGTCTTTCACATTCGGCAGCGAGACTTGCATGCTAAAGTTCGCGTCGATGATCACGTAGGGTGACGGCATGGAAAACGTATACGTAGTATCGTGTCTTTTTCGGGCACTCACCCCAGTCGATATATCCGTGGGACGATACTCAATCTTTCCCGTTGCCCACATGCGCTTATCTTTTTCACTACGGGGGCCATTCGGAATACTGATGTGGAATTGTGCAAGATCCGGAAGCACTTCCGACTGCTTGCCATCAAACTGATAAGGAAGATAAAAGAGTCCTGCTGGCGTGGGGTGGAAGTAGCGGACCATCCGCTCGCCCGGCCGAAGCACAAAATCCAGGCTATGTCCTTGCGGGTATCGCCTATAGGCGTACAGGTAGTTGTCGTTCGTTGTGGTGTACAGCTCGGCCAGCTCAGCCATATCGCCCGCGCGAACATCCGCCGGATACCAGGGATAATCCACTGTCTTCGGATTCGATGTCGTGGGCCCGGTAACGTTTTTCGTAATGATATTTCCATCGTGTTCAAGCTGATAAACGGAAGCGACGTCTCTCTGCTTCAGCGGACCATTTCCGATCGGGTTGTAACCCAATTCGTCAGAGTCGAACATATGGTAAGCGCCGTCGTAAAAGACCTCGGCAACGGTATGGCCGGTCAGGAACCATACACGCGAGTGTTTAAAGCCGCCTGCATCATAGGTCGCCGCCAGCAGAGGGCCATCCTGGTAGCAAAGCCCGAATCCATAGCTGTTCAGCAACTTGATTGGATCGAGCACCTGTCCTACCGGCTCCTCATATGCCCAGCCGGCAAGGTGGTAAAACATACCCGGCTTTACGAAGCGGCCATCGGTAAGGTAAAAACGCCAGATCGCTTCCGCCTTCTCGCGATCCGTATGTGCGTTGGCCTGCCGGTAAATTCCCTGAACAAGGCTTTTCATATTGCTGGTATCGACCTGACCAGCCTTTGTGATCTCGGGAGAATAAACCTGCGCATACAGGCAAAGCGAGCTGGCCACAAGAGTAACGGCAGCGGCCATTCGTACAAATTTTTTATGCATCGATCGATTCTCTCTCATAACCACGGCGGTTCCTTATTCAACATTCAGCGTGTGGGTGATCTCTTGCCCGCTTAATACATCGCGAACAACCACGGTCCACTTACCCGGCATATCGTTGGACGCCAGCGGGATCGATTTGACTCCACTACCTTCCTTCGCAATCAAATTGCCGGAGTAATAGATCACGAGATTGCCCTGCGGGTCCCGAACGTCCACATGAAAGATGCTCACTTCCGCCTGGGCCGGCGCGGCGCGCACGGCGATGTTGACCGCCGATCCACGCTGCGCCTTTTCCGGCACTGAAACCTGCATCTCCGGAAGTGGAGTGTCACTTGTCACCAGAATTGTAGGGTCGTAAGGATCGACAGTAAGGGTCAGCTCTTTCTTTTGACCCATTGCCTTGCGCGCCCGAATGTCATACACATACATCAAGTTCGGCAGGTGCAGATGCACCGTGGTGGACTTCACAAATCGCTCGTTGGAGCGGAAGTCCGGCGGTCCCAATTCATTCACGCGCAATTGCGGATTCGACGCCAGAGCAACGACTCGCACTCCTCCATTTGCGTAAACGTGTGCATCGATTCCGACAACATTGTGGCCCTTGGAGTCTTCAACTGCGAACTGCGGATCAACTCCGTTGGACCGCAACAAATTCTGGATCAACTGGTGGGTTGGACCTTCCTTCCCCTCCAGCCGGTTCGTTAGATAACCCGCGATGTCCGTGTTCAGCAGAATTGCTTTCCCGCTTCCAAACGTGCGTACAGTTACCTGTCCTGTCTGCGGCTCCCCGAAGAGATCGGCAAGCGAGGACTGCGGCAGTTTGCGGCTATGTTCATCGTATGTGCCGGGAACTTCATCCGCGATGGCAACGCCGCCTGCCGCGACAAACTCACGGATTGCATTGGCTTCGGCTTGCGACAGCGAACTGGACTCCAGAAGGACAAGCACATGGAAACCGCGCTTCAGCAAATCGCCGTTCGCCACCTGCATATAAGAGACGAAGTCCGGCTGCAACCCCTGGTCCTCGATCAGGTCGGCCCATGATTCGCGAAGCCGCATGAAGTTGTTGTTGGAGCGTTCATATTGCGGGCTGCGGCTCATCCACGCGTCGCCATCCGGTCGCCGCTCGATCATCCATTGGGTGCGCATGCTGGGCTGCGAGTAGTGGACAGCAATCAGGTTGTTCACCAGGTGGCTGTTGATGATGAGCGCGCCCTCACCATTGCGAACTTCCTTGTAGTATTCGCCGGCCTGTTTGCCGATTGCGCTGGGCTGCCCGTCCTTCTGGATATACTTTTCATCCTGGTCCCAGATGATCAGCCCGCGGTTGCCATGGAACAATTCATACCAGACGCGCTGCTTCTCCCGTGGTCCAGTGGCGAACCCGGTGCTGAGGATCGGCATGGCTGGATTGAGTGAGTGAACAATATCGACGCTGCGTGCAATATCGTAGGGTTCGATTGCGGTCAAGGCTTTCGTCATTCTGGCGTAGTCGTAACCGCCCCAACCGGGCATCTGGCCCCCGCCCACTGCAACGTAGGCATGCGGGTCGACTTCGTGGATCGCATCCGCGCCCATCTTCAAAGCGTCTGCATAGGAGATGTCCATCCACTCCTTGAAGTCCGCCCATTGAGAGAAATTATCACCCGGCTGCTTCATCGCCTGATTCGTGGTGAGCGGCATGACCAGGTTCCAGTCGGTGAAGTGGGTGCCCCACTCCTGGTTCAGCGCGCCCAGGCTGCCATATTGGTCACGAAGCCATCTGCGCATCGGCACCAGCGACTCGTCGGAAAAGTCGAAGTCCCATTGCGCCTCCAGCTCGGCAATGCCAGACTCATCCGCAAGACTGTAAAAGTATGGCCGATACGGCGCGAATCTCTGCGCCGTCGCCACGCCGCGATCATGGACCATCTTGCGCCAATACGGGTCCCAGAAGCTGGGATGGCGCTTGAAAGCTGCCAGGCTGGTCGGGTCTTCTTTGTAAAGCTGCTTGGCCTTGATAAAGGACCATCCGTTGTTCCGATCCCCGTAATACCTGTGATATTCGGAGTAGTAATCGGTGGCGAGGCTCTCCGCATACCAGCGTGTATTGGTGTCGATGAGAAAATCCGGCAATCCTTTGCTGCGGCTGGAGTACGTCGCGCCGTTTACTCCCAGCTTCTTCAGTTCAGGAATAAGGTTGGCGGGATACGGCTGCCACATCATGATGACGTAATCTTTCCAGCCGGTGAACGGCGGACGGGAGACGAAGCTGGCCTCCGCCGTTTCCTGCTTCTTGACGGGCTCGCCCTTGATGTTTTTCCCATCGAGGGTAACATCGACGTGCAGTTTGTTTTCCATCGCCAGCGCACGCGACAGATCGATGCGGAAACTGACAGTGAATCCGTCGAACAGGTCATCGGCAACGGTTCGGTCTTCGACCACACGGCCCAAGCTATCGGTCCAGTGGATATGCAGCGTGGCGTGGCCGGTGAATCCATGACTCAGATGGACCACCACCGGCACCATCCCCGTCCGAGACAGCGTGGTCGATGGCAGTGTAAGTTCATAAGGTCCTGGCTGGTCGCCGGACGCGGCCGTGGCGAAAAGAGTCATCGCAAGCAAGGTCCCGCCAAGTGCGATGCATGTTTTCATCCAGTTCTTTGTCATCTCTTTGTCCTTATCTTTCGTCATGTTCCGGCGGAGCGGTACTGCTAACGACTTCGACCAATCCTACAATTTGCCCCAGACTGTTGCGCACAGGCGCGAGCACCGAGATCATTCCCGGATTCTTCTCTACGGTTACAGATTTTCCAGTCTTGAGAACCTCTTCCATCTCTAGCGGCATCTTCTGCTGCAATTCCCCGTTCCAGAACTGGCTCAGGTTATATCGATTACGAATAACGACATGAATGTCCTGGGTAGTCGGCACTGGCATCCACAGATTTACATCGACGGGATAGGGCGCCATCATCGACAGCCGTATCAAGGTCTTTTTCGTGCTGATAAACGCGGCGTCGTCCACGTCGTAGTTGTCGCCGGCCTCCCACATGTCGCGAGGACTCGGATGCAGCATATGCGCGAGCGCACGGGGCGTCAGAATACGCTGGCAGACATCGCCGTCCACCATGATTGTGGAGACCCGCGCGATCTCACTCAAGTCGCGGTCGTAGTTTGCAGGCACGCCGGCGTGAGCCGACAGGACGGCAAATTGAAAGCATAGAAGAAGCGAAGCGGCGATTCTCATTGCGCACTCCCAGCTTGATAATTTCTGGACTGCGCCAGGGCAAAGTCATGGACACGTTGCCAGGCATCCGGCTGCGGTGTAGGAAATTGCGCCATATAAGGTGCGATCGCATCGCCGAGATCCGCATTGTTCCAGTCGACCGGTTGACCGGGGGGCAGCGGCGATGGTGAATGGCTCCATTGGGAAAGTTTGGTGCTGTCGAACAGGCGCACTACCCGCGTCTTGATTGCCTCTCGAGAACCGTTCTTCGCCTCCGATTCGAGCAGGTCTAAATCCTGCACCGTGTTTCGCTGCAACTTCAACCGGATGCTTGGAATCGGTTCGGAGAGTCCGAAGCGCTCGCCTGAATAGACCAACGTCTCAGTGCCGCCGTCTTCGAGCGCATGCCAGGGGTTGGGCCCTGGACTGACCGCCAGCCAACGCACAAATCCGTCCAATCCGAGAATCCAGGCGCGCAAGGGATCGAACGCGATGGACGCGGAAACATCCTGAACGGCAGGCGTTCCGCCATAGATCCAAACTATATCGCCGCGCTGTTTCAGAGCGGGAAGCTGATCCGCGTTCCAGGTGTACACGCCCCCGCTGGCGCACCACAGATCGATTATGTTTCTCAGCATGTGCATCTGCTGACCCATGGTCCAACTACTGTCTGCCCGCATTACAAAATGGACAGGAGTGTGTGAAGGAAGCGCCTTTTCCAGCAGGTCGTGGTACACGAGGAAGTAGCGATCGTCTTTCGGAAATCGCACCTCGTCTCCATCCCATTCAAATCCTTTGTACCGTTTCTTCTGGTTGAAGAAGACCTCAAAGTGCGTCGTCGTCCAGTTCTTCTCGCGGAAGTGGCGTTCCATTTCTCCGACCACGTTCGTGAATTCCGCTTGATATCCCGGCTCTCCCCACCACAGATAGGAAGCGGGCCACTCTGGATTGATAGGCAGATACATGAACGGGATCGGTCGCGGTCCGCGCCGGGTACCGGCAAAAGCGGACCCGTCCAGCACCGGCCCGAAGAGGCGATCGAATTTGTCCCAGCTGGCAACGTGCTTCTGCTCGCCTGTGCCTGTCAACTCCGGCGCAAAGCCGGCATCGACGTACCCGGCGTGACCGTAGCCAAGGACGTGATAAATGCCTCGATTTTCATAAAAGATCCGGTAATACTGCTGGAGCAACCGGAACTGCTCATCTTCCCGCGCGCGGCCGGAACCAGCCAGTGCCTTGGGATATTGCCGATCGAGCCATCCGCTGCCATACGAATTTGAGTCGACATCGATAACATCCTGCGCGGGTATCTCCGCAGGCAGCACGGAGATGGTGAACGGGACAACTTTACGGGTTGAGCCATCCAGAAAGCGGGCGCGGCCATGGTAAACACCCGGCTTTGTATTGGGAGCGATCCAGACATCGACCCAAAATGCGCGAACCTTTTGCCCCTGGATCGCGTTGTCTGAATCGGGCATCTGGAAGCTATAGGGGAGTTGCACCGGGATCAGCGCGTCTGGATAGTAATGTTTATCGGGTGTGTTGAAGTGAAACCACTCGCGATACACCTCGACCGGCTGCGGGGATTCGATCGCCAGCTTGCAATGGGCACACGGAGTGTCCGACTTCACAACAAGCTGGAAGGAAACGTATCCTCCCCGCGCGGCGGAAAGTTTGATCGCATGGTTCCAGCTTGCTCCCGGAAGATCGCTCTGAACGATGCCGCCGAAGGGATCGGGACGGTGGTATGGAGATAGAACCAGCAAGTCGGATGCCTGGCAGCAGGACAGACAAGCCAGGAGCAGCAGCGCCACTTTCCAACCTGATTTCCGCATCTGCTGCTCTCCCTATTCTTCAACGCTGTTTGCCAGGCCCTTCCTGGATCTCTGACCGGGGTGGCTGGGTATGGGTGCCCCAGGTCTCGATTTTGAGACCTGGGATTGGTCCGCAGGCACAACAACAGGCGGGTTAAAACCTAGTGGCTGCTCTGCTGGCCGACAGGGTTGATAGTGTCGCCGCGCAACTCATATCGCGGGCCAATATAATCCGGCTCGATCTGCACCGCTTCGGCCATCCGCTTCTTCGCCTGTTCCGGATGACCCTCGTACTGCTCGATCAAGCCATTCAGGTAGTGGGCTCTGGCGCTCCGCAAAGGATCTTCAGACTCGGCCCTTGAGTTGGCGACGGTCTGAAATTGCGTCACGAGAGCCGCGGCTTCCTTCTGGCGCCCCAGGCGCTCGAGCGAAAACACCATGAAGAAGTTCTCTGGACTCCAGCTATCGCTGCCCCCGCCTGTGAGCTGTTCGACGCCTCGTATGCTCTCCTCATACGCCTGCTTGGCTTCCGCCTTCCGCCCCATTGCATCCAGTGTGCGGCCAATGTAGTAGTGAATGCGAGGGCTGGATTGCAACTCGAAATCATCCATGCCGAGGGATGCCGGCGGTTTGAGCGCGGTCTGAAACAGTTTCAGAGCCTGCTCATAGTTTCCGCTGTTAAATGCGTGGGCGCCCATGCCATATTCCAGCTCCCGATATTCGTCGCGCAGCTCATAGGTTCGATGAACGGGAAGAAAAGTGTGGTGATCGACAATTTCCTGGGCCGCCTGGAATTTGCCCTGGATCAGATCCGCGTTCAGCACACCTTCAACCAGGTGGTCGTTATTCGGCGTACGCGCGACAGCCTTCTGCAACAGCGCCAGTTGCTCGTCGAATTTACCGGTGCGCGCGTAAACGTCCGCGAGATCGTCCAGCGTGTCCAGGTCGTCGGACTTCAGGTCGACAGCCTTCCGCAGTTCAGGGATGGCTTGATCCAGCTGACCTTCCTCTTCATATGCCAGCCCGAGAGCGCGACGCGAACTGAAGTCGGATGGATGGATCCGGTTGGCAGCTTCCCACTGCTGAATTGCCTCTGTCTTACGATCACGGAAATAGAGCAGGCACGCAAGATTGAATCGCGCAACGGTATCGTTGGCATCTTCCTTCACTGCGTCTTCCAATGGTGCGATAGATTCCGGACGGTACGGGAAACGCTCTACAACTCCTGCCGCGGCTTGCGCCTTCTTCCGGTTCTCCGCTGCGGCATTCAGATTGCCTGCTTGTTTCAGATCGTAAGCCAGGGTGTAGTAGTAAACCGGCGGAGTGCCCCAGGGATCTTTATTATGAGGAGGCTCTACCATCTTCAATACCGACACTGCCTCTTTCCACCGCGAAAGCGAACTGTAGAAGATCGAGACCTCAATGGCGTCTTCACTCTGCTCTCCCATGTACCCGCGAAGTTCGCTTTCTGCAGCCGTATCTCCGGTAAGAAAGTACCGCTCTGCAACCGCAACACGATTCGGCGGATCCACTGCACTCACCTTTGCCAGTTGCTCGAGAGCAGCATCTTTTTTCCCTTGATCGCGGTAAGTCATCGCGAGCAGCAGGCGAGCATCGAGGTCTTCACCATTGGAATTGATTGCGCCCAGCAGATGCTGTGTTGCAGCAGCATCATCGTGGCGCAAAAATGCCAGACGTCCCAATTGATATTCGCGCGGTCCGTAATAAGAGCTTGCCGGCCAGATGTAATAGAAATTGCGCTCGGCCTGCTGCTGCTGGTGCAGGTTGAGTTGGCAAATCGACAGATAGTACCAGGACTCATCCGCATAAGGATTGCGATCGACTGCCTTCTGGAATTCCGCGGCTGCCGGGCGAAAATGTCCTTCGTCGAAGTGCAGTATGCCGAGTAGTTGATGCGCCGCGGAGTAACCCGAATCCTGCTTTAACGCCAGGTTCGCCAGCTTTTCAGCATCGGCGGAATTCAAATCCTTCTGCTTGAATTCTGCGGCCAGCACCAACTGCTCCGCAGTCATCTTGTCCAAAGGAACAGGCGCCTCCTCCAGTCCTTTGGCGAACGGGGTTACATGGCCGCCTGGGTTACTGTCCGGACGGTGATAATCCATCAGGACCTTGCCATCCGGAGCAGTAATCAACACTTCCATTTCTTCGAGACCCGCCTTGTCCGCGTGGATGCCATCCGCCGCTTTATCGATGGGCGAACCGGGAACCAGATTCACAGTCGTGTTCAGCAACACACCGCTCTTCGCTTTCACCATTAGCTTCGCATTGCGAATCGTGCGGACAGGAGACAGCGATACATGCACCGAGGAATTGTTGCCGGCCGGATCGGGCTTCACTTCAAGGTTCAGCGCTACATCGGGAGCGAGCGTGGTCAAACCGCCAATGCCGGCCACTGGAATCCACCATTCATGCCATTGCTCCACCTTGTGCGGGTAGACCCATTCATAATGTCCATCCCATACCATGCGTCCGCTTTGTGCTTCGAAATAGGAACCGGCTTTGTCCGTATAGCTATGTTCAACATCCGACGAACCCGGCCCGAAACCGAAGGTCCACATCTTCATGCCCTGGACGTCGCGGCGGTCCGCGTAACGAAAAACCCCATAGTCGTGGTCGAACTCGTACGAGCCACCGTAATTGTCATAACTGTCGATGCCGAAGACACCGAGCATGTGCATGTTATTGTGCGCCCAGCTCAGGTCCACCCCGTTATAGATCGGCCATGGCGAAACTACGCCGGTCGTGTGCCCGACCGTCTCCGTCATCGGATAGAGAAAGCGCAATTTCGGAGTCACGCGAAAAGCGGCATTCGACCAGAACATCTGCGGCTTCTGACCGTCATTGCCGTTGTAGCAAAATGTGCTGATTTTCAACGCATCCACTCCGGGATAAAGGGTCGCCGTGTACGTCACATTCATGTGGTAAATGGGGTCCATCTCGCCGAGCATCACCGAGACGCTACCGTCCTTATTCTGGATGACGGTGTGCGACCAGTACGGCTCACTATGCAGCGTCAGCGTGTGCGCATCATAGGGTCCGGTCAGTTCAATGCCGGACTGCGGCCAGCTAAACCGCGGGTTGAACTGGGTCGGCTTGATGACATCGTTGCGATAAAACACTTCCCGGTGGTGCAGCTTGTCATAGAGAGCGAAGAAGCGGCCACCCAGCTCCGGAATATACGTGAGCTTCAGGAATTCATTTTCGACAAACACCGCGGGATAGCTCTTGGGGGCCGGATCCCCTTGCTTGAAAGCTCTTTTATAAGTCGTGAACGGATAAAGGCCGGCCAGGGTTGAGTCGGAGAAAAGCGGCGGCTCCATATACCTGCCGACATGTTCATAGGTGGGAATCGTCAGGGCGCCCTTCGACACGGTTACGGGAGCTGTTTTCGATCCTCCTCCGGAAACTTCAGCCGCGCGAGATTGCGGCGTCCACAAGGTAAGTACCATAGCAAGCAAAAGAAGCAGGAGCTTCATGGAATCTCTCTTTCGGTAACAAAACGATTGTTCACGCTCGCCTGTGTTGGGCTCGAGCGGAACAGAAATGGCGGAAAATAGAGTGCAGGCATCTGCCGGAGCTGCATGGAGCATCTGAAGCTGATCTTATCGCACCAACTCACCATAAATCCGTAAGGACACGAAACGCAATTGTATTCGGCACCGGCAAAATTCCTTTCCCAGCACAGTCCGCGATAGCCTAATGTTCCCAGGGAGAGACAGCAATTTATGTTCGATGATCGACAGCACGCCACATCCAGCCGGGCGGAACAGGATTCCGCTCCCGACACGAATCCACATTCCACATTCTGGCAAAACGCCCCCAGCATTCTTATAACCGGTGATGGTTACGGTAACGAAGTTCCGGGGCACCGGACGGAGGTGCGTTCCAGGTGGACTAGCAGCAATTTATATTTTCTATTCCTCTGCCCTTATGAACAACTCCACCTAAAGCCCTCCCCTGCGCTGGGCGCAAAGACGGATGGCCTCTGGAACTGGGACGTAGCGGAAACATTTATCGGTTCTATCCACGAGCCGATGCACAAATATAAAGAGTTTGAACTATCCCCGCAGGGAGAATGGCTTGACCTCGACATTGACCTCGAAAAGCCCGGTAAAATCGCGATGGATTCATGGAGCTCCGGGTTCCAAGTCGCAGCTCGAATCGAACCGGTAGAAAAAATCTGGTATGGATGTATGCGGATTCCGTACGCCTCGATCGATGAAGATGAGGCGATGGCGGGCAATACTCTTCGCATCAACTTCTTTCGAAGCCAGGGTCCAAAGCCGGTGGAAATGGCGTGGCGACCGCCGCTTCAGGCCAGCTTCCACGCTCCGGAGCAATTCGGCATACTCAAGCTCATTTCTTGACCCTGCTGCCGAATTCGCGGGCCTGAAAAATTTCTCCAAACCGAGAATTAATATATGTGAAACGTTTCTATTGACACCGTTTTGTTACGTGGTAAATTGCAGGCACGGATCGGACATGTTATTTCCGTGGCATTGGGCCAGGCTTTCATCCCCCAAAGAGCCGACCTCGATTCAAAAAACGTATTCCTTTGTTGTCTTTTCACGTCTTCTTGAAGGAGCCCGCCAATGACGTCCAGGTTCATGAAAGTATGTGTCCTGTTGCTAGGCAGCGTATTCGCACTGGCAACGTTCGCCCAAAACTCCAATTCCACCATTACAGGCACAGTGCAAGATGCCAGCGGTGCCGTGGTGCCCAGCGCGACAGTTACCCTGACAAACGTCGGCACCAACCAGCAACTCACCACCACATCCAAAGCTGATGGTTTCTACACCTTCACTAACCTGAATCCGGCGAACTACAAAGTATCCGTCACCGCGCCGGGTTTCGCCCAGTGGGTCGGCGTGCTCACGTTGCGGGTTTCGCAATCCGCATCGGTCGATCCAAAACTGACCGCCGCCAGTGTGTCGACTCAGGTCACCGTGCACGATGTCACGCCCGTTATCGATCGAGTCAATCCAACCCTTTCGGACGTAAAGAATTCCACGACCATTGAAACCCTCCCAGTCCAGAACCGCAGCATACTGAGTGTTCTGGCCTTCAGCCCCGGCGTGGTAGCCGGCAGCATAGGCGGATCGGGCGGTGGGTACACCCGCGTCAACGGTATTCCCGGTGGTTCGCTCGATTACCTGGTGGATGGTCAGACAATGACCAACAGGTTCACCAACGAGCTGCAACAAAACCCGCAGCCGCTCCCGACATTTCAGGAAGTCAAGGTCATCACCACCAGCGGCGATGCGCAATACGGACGCCCGGGTCTGGTTGAACTGGTCACAAAAAGCGGTACGAACAAGTTCCACGGCCAGGTATTTGAATTGAACCAGAACAACATACTAAGAGCGAGAGCGGCCTTCTCCGGTCCAACCCTGAATGCCCTGAACCACAATGAATATGGCGGACAGATCGGCGGTCCCGTCTGGTTCCCAAAGATTTACAACGGCCGTAACAAGACCTTCTTCTTTTTCGACTATGAAGGGATTCGCGAGACCTCGGCCGCGTCAGCCACATTTACGCTTCCGCCGGTAGCCATACGGGGCGGCGATCTTTCCTCCTTGGTAGATACCAAGGGAAATCCGATCACCATCTATGACCCGGAATCCACCTCGACGACTGGACCGCCCTACACGCGTACGGCATTTCCAGGCAATAAAATCCCAACCAGTCGCCTCAACAAGACAACCCAGAAGATCCTCTCTTATTTACCCGCTGAAAATCTAAATGTGGCGTACTGGACAGGCATTCCCAACTACCAGCCGGTGAACCAGGCGGCTACCTTTAAGAACACGCTTTACACAGCGAAGGTCGATCAATTGTTCGGACCCAACCGTCTGGCGATGCGCTATACCTACACGAACTCAAACCGGAATCTGCAAAAGAGCACGTATTACATTCTGAATCCCAACGTTACTCTGAGCGGCGGACACAATGGCGCTATTACCTTCACCCAGGTCATAGGATCTCACGCGGTTAACATCGCGCGCGCGGGCGTCCAATACAACCACAACTATACGGGCCCCAAGCCCATCAGCCCTCCGATCACAACAGCCCTGGGTCTGCCCACCTATTCCGACACCGTCGCATGGCCGGGCTTCTACTGGTATGGGACCTACGATAGCTACTTCTACGGGATTGACCGGGACAACCCGAAGGACTATCCGGACCAGACACTCAATGCCAGTGACACGTTCTCCTACAATCGCGGCAACCACCAGTTGATGTTCGGCTTTGAATTCGCGAACTATCGCCTGACCACCTCTGAAATTGGCCAGCCCGGCGGCAACTATAACTCCAGTGGGGGTAATTACACCGCCCTCCAGGATCCAGCTGCGGTCCAGAAAGGCACCTACGACGCATCCGTCAACGACACCGGTTCCGCATTTGCGGACTTCCTGCTGGGCGAAGGCGGCGGCCTTCAGCAGAATATCTACCCGAACTACCACACCCGGCAGACGGAGTATGACGGCTTCGCCCAGGACGACTGGAGAGTCACTCAGAAACTGACCCTCAACCTTGGCCTGCGGTACGCATATTGGACGCCATTCGCCGATTCCGGCGGGGCCGAGTCTACCTTCGACCCCAATGTTAAAGGCGGCATGGTCGTTTACACAGGCAGCGGAGCTTTGCCCCAGAACGTTCCCAAGCCAGTGTTCGATTCCTTCGTGAAGGCGGGTCTGCCCATCGAGTCTGCCGCCCAGGCCGGTTACCCGCTCAGCCTGTGGAACATGCCGAAGAAGAATTTCCAACCACGCGTAGGTTTCGCCTACCAGCTTACCGACCGGACAGTCCTGCGCGGCGGCTGGGGCATCTACCAGTGGGCCCTCCCCTTGCAGATGTTCCAGCAGGCATCGCGCAAGAACCCTCCCTTCAGCTATAGCGCGGTGCTCTCGCCCGGCGAGCTGCCCGATGGAACCGTGCCGGATGCCGCGGCAGCGGAACTGGAATTCCCGCACGCAGAGGGGCAGTTCGGCGGTCCGCAGCCGTTGAACAAGTTCATGATCGGAGATCCAGGGTACGTGCTGAACACGAGCAACGTGGCCATCTCCCAGGGAGGCGGTTTCGGCATCGCCCCGCTCGATCCAAACTACAAGCCCCAGTCTGTCCAGGAGTACAACCTGACGCTGTCGCAGGAACTCCCCGGGCATATCGGGTTCCAGCTCAGCTATATCGGCAATCACGCTTACAACCAGTTCACGTTCGATCCCATCAACTACACGATTCCCCGCGCTAACTGCGCCACTTCCGGAACTACTGATGTTGCGCAATGCACAGCTGGTAAAGCGGCATTCCGGCGTGCATATCCGGTATTTGGGACTTCGGGCGGCGGCAATCAGTCGGTCTACAGTTATAACGGGTATTCCAACACGAATGAGCTTCAGGCGCAGTTGCAGCATACCTTCGGCAACGGGTTATTGCTGCAGTCCTATTTCACCTGGGCGAGTACATTGACGACTTCGGAACAACCATTGCTCGGCATCGGCAGTGCGCAGACACTAATTCCGGCGGCGTTGACTCCGGGATACAACCTCAATGAGCCTCTGACTTCCGGCGCGTCCCTCGCTCAGCGGCTTCGGGCTGTCTACGCTCCGGATCCCACACTTCCCACCAAAACCTTCAGCTTCAATGCCCATTACGAGCTTCCTTTCGGACAGGGCAAGCGATATCTGGGCAACGCCCACGGCTTCACCAATGCGTTGGTCAGCGGATACAACATCTCGCCCTTCTTCCTGTGGCACAGCGGCTTCTATTTCTCGCCGTACTACACCCAGTTCGGTTCAGGCTTCGCATCCGGCGCAACGAAGCCAGGTTCGATTACCACAACCGAAGGGCCAGCCATTAATCTGTCCCCGGGTAAGACCGGCATCCTGCCGGAAAACCAGAGAAAACGCACCCGCTGGTTTGATGCCAGTGTCTATCATCCGACATCGGGTGCCGCATACGCCGGACAGACGTATACATTGGGAACCTCCTTGGATGGCGATTTCCGGAACAATATCCCTCTGAACTACATGACGGGGCCTGGTTTCAATGAACTGGATGCAACTGTCTACAAATTGACGCCCCTCGGCAAAGGCACAATGCTGGACATTGAGGCCCAGATCTTCAACGTCTACAACCATCAAAACCTGGACCTGCCGAATAACGCAGGGATTATTACGCAACCGATCAAGGTGGGACCCCTTCTACAACCCCAGCCGCGCCAGGTCCAGCTACAGGCAAAATTCATTTTCTAAAATTGGTTCCGTAGCAATCCTCTGGCGGCCCGCGCACTCTGCGGGCCGCTTCTTTGTCTGCACGTAATTTTTCAGCGGATTCTTAAAAGCCGGGGTGCCCCATTCAGGCCGTCCTCCTCTGGCTTGAGTGGGATATGCCATGCAAGCTTACATATCATAGAGTTATCTAACTCTGGGAGTGTCGACACTTGGGTAGACTCGGATTTCAGTCCGGGATGGTAGGGTAGACCCCGGACTTCAGTCCGGGATGGAAGGTAGCCGGAATGCGCCTTTCAGGCGCTGAGGTTACAAGCTTCGGAGTCGTTCCGGGAACTCGTCAAACGTTCCGATTTATGGATCGAGCTGTCAGCTGTATGCCGCAGCGCCTGAAGGCGCTCCTCTAATCGAACTCGGTTCCCCGGGCTAAAGTCCGGGGTCTACCCTTTAACCTATCGATGTTTGGCCCATCACGTGCGCACGTGCATGACCATTGGCCCTTCGCGTGCTTTAGTGTTCCACGTGGAACATCTCCTGCAGCGGCACTTCAGACCAGCGCAGCGGGTTATTGTCGTTGAGCAAGCACAGTGTTCAGCGCGTTGTGGACCTTGGGAATCATCTCTCCATACTGTGCCGGGGATGCCTGCGCGAGGAATGCTTTGAAAGCAGTCCGCGCGCAAGGAACATCGCCGGTCTGCATGCAAAGCACGCCGAGGTTCAGCTGAGCTGCGGCATAATTCGGATCGAGTTGAATGGCCCGCTCAAAATTTTTGCGGGCGCGGGGAAAATCATGCTGCCTGACCGCGACAAGACCAAGACCATCGTAGGCTGGGATGTATTGCTGAATCGAGAGCACCCGCTGAAACTCGCGTTCCGCGTCTGCAAACCGACCCTCGCCGGAATAGGCAGTTGCCAGGCCGTTCCGAGCACTCACTGAGAGGGGATCGAGTTGGAGTTCCTGCTGATAATAGGCAATCGCTTGCTGCAGATCGCCCTTGCTCAGGTATAGCTGGCCCAGCCGGGAAAGAAGAATTGCTCCCTTGATGCCATGATGGAGTCCATCCAGGCAGAGCTGCAGGTTTTCATCAGTTTGGCCAGCTCGCTCATATTCGTCGCTAAGGGCGTAATAGATCGAGGGATTGGTTGGATCTTTCGCGAGCGCCTGTTTGAGTAGATCGATCCTGCGGGAGGACGGCAGATCACCCGGTGGAGAATCATTGGCCATGTGCAGAATTTTTAGTATATCGAGACGGTCCTTGGGATCGGCACCGGTGGGATCGGCACCGGTGTTGTCCAATTCTATTTCCTGCCGCGATGCGCCGCCCGCGTAGCCGAGAGACCGTAGCCGTTCCATAGTCTGCTGATCCATCTGGTCGGAGACGATCTTTTCCGTTCCATTGCTTCCGGTCTGGCCGAGAAGTTTCAATTGGTTCTCCAGCTCGCGATATTTCCTGGGATGGGCACCGATCACGTTGTGCAACTCGTCCGGGTCTCTATCGAGATCATAAAGTTCAGGCTTCGGAGCGCGCACGTACATCCAGTCCGCGGTATGAACTCCCCGCAGCGCGGCCCAATTCATCATGAACTTTGGGAACAACGTTTCTTCGTAGGAGTATGTGCTGGGTACTTGCTTTCCAGAAAAGGTGGGCACCATGCTGGTTCCCTGCACGGCGGAAGAGGCCTTACCTCCCAGCAGATCCAGAACAGTCGGAAGCACATCGATCGTTCTGGCCTGCTGCTGGATATGTATCCCTGCTGGGACTCCAGGGCCGGCCATGATCCACGCGATGCGCACGGTAGCGTCGTAAAGGAAAATCCCATGATGATATTCCCCATGCTGACCGAGGTCTTCGCCATGATCGGAGAGCAAGACGATCAGGGTCTTGCCGGGAGGAGACTTTTTATCGACAGCGCCCAGAAAACGGCCTAACTGCTGGTCTACGTATGCAATTTCCGCGTCATAGGTATTTCCTGGATACTGCTCGCGAAATTGCGGCGGCGGCAGATTAAAAGGTTGATGGGCATCGTAAAAATGCAGCCATACAAGAAATGGCTGCGCGGACTGCGTGTTCAGCCACGCAAGCGCGTGGTCCACCGTGATGTTCGCCGGGCGTGTGGCGGATTCTCCATTTGGGCCGCCCGGCATTCGATCGTCATAGGCTGAAAAACCCTGGTCAAACCCGATGATGCGCTTGAAGACGAAAGCACTGACGAACGCCGCCGTATTCCAGCCATGGTTCTGCAAGATTTTGGCAAGTGTAACCGAAGAGGATTGCAGCGCGAAGCCGCCTGTGTCGCGGACGTGATGGACATTCGGATTGGTCCCGGTAAACATGCTGGCGTGGGAGGGAAGCGTAAGCGGGGCCTGCGTCACTGCTTTTTCAAACAGAACGCCCCGTTCCGCCAGGGCATCGATATAGGGTGTTTTAATTTTTTCGTACCCATAACAGTGCAGATGGTCCGCCCGCACTGTGTCCAGGGTAATCAGCACCACATTGATCGATTTAAGTGCCGCTTCGGAATGTTCTACTTTACGGGAGGATTTGCAGGAGACGAGAGTGAATATCGCAAGGCTACAGCAGCCGATGATGGACGCTCGTCTGGTGCGGGATCGCATGGGAATCGTCCTTCTCCAATACTGTAATTGAATCGACGCCGGTCATTCTCCTTTAGTAGCAGTGATCTGCGTGTGGAGCTTCACCGAGCCGAGCGGATACCAGCCGTCCGATTCCCTTCCCGCGATTGCCAGTTTAATTTCCGGCTGGCGGGTCGCCGAATCGACCAGCGCGATTTCCAATTTGTAATCGCCGTCCGGCAGGTATCGAGGCACAAAAACGGAATTGTTGGAGAGGCTATCGCCCGGCAACCAGCTACGAACATCAGCGTTCGTCACGAGAACGACGGAATGTTGATCGTTCTTCAGCCGCAATGCCAGCGGATATTTGCGATAAGCCGGCGCGTCCCCCTTGTTCTCCCACCAGGACGTGAAAGCGAGCTTGCGGCTGGCATCGATGGTGTCTGGATAGGTAAAGCGGCGCAGGACGAACCGGTATCCCATCCGATTGAGCCAGTCATTTACCTGAGGCCCCCACGCAGCCGGAACCGGAGAAGACTTCGCATTGAACGACGACACATGCCACTTGATCGCCTGGTCGAGAATGTAGGAAAGGTCCCAACCCGCATTTTTCCAGGACTGCATCACCGAACATGCTTCCATCGTCACCGGGGCGGTCTTCCACACGTTGGAAAGGCCCAGGTCGATGATGGCCTCTGGATAATCGTCTGTCATCAGGTTCTCTGTTTTGCTGAACTCCCCCATGTCTCCCAGGCAATCCGCACGCCAGCCGACGCGAGGCCTTGCTTCATCAAGGCTCGCGGCCTGCTGCTCTTTGGAAATGGAATCGCCCGCCGCTCCGCGTGCCCGCGAAAGAGTGTAAGCGACAGTTTTTTCATCTCCGAGTTGTGTAACCAGCGGCGTCTTATGGAAAGAATCAAGATAGCTGTCCAAAAGCGCGTGGCGCGTGGTCTCGGTCAACAGGCTGGATCCCGCGCCTTCTCCCCACGCGGCCAGAATCGAAATGTCGACCAGATCGATGTCCGGATCGCCATCATAACGCGTGCCAAGCGCACGGATCATTCCGCCAAATTCTTTCGCATATGCCTGATTTTCAGGATCGATCAGCCACTTCTCCGTCGTTGCCTGCCAGCCTCCGTGGGGGACGTTCTGAAACTTTTCTCCCGTCTCCCGCCGGTACCAGGCGGGAACGTCGCTCTTGGCATCGGTGCCATGCGGTGCGATGCGCAGCATAAGAGTCTGGTGTCTCTCGTGGGCGGTTTTCAAGGCCTTGTCGATGACGTCCCAGCGATAGACACCTTTTTCCGGCTCGATAAAACGCCAGTAAATGCGGAAGTAGGCGATGCTCGTCATCGGGAAGTCCCTGGTCTGAAGGGTTCCGTGAAACGGCTGATAGTCGATTGGAAAACCCTCGGTCCACTTGGTTCCCGCATTCAGGCTGTCGCCATTAAAGCGCTGGAACGTGGTGAAGCCTATGCCCGGATTTGTAAGAACATCCTTGATCTCTACCGGCTTGACCACAACCATCGCCTGCTGCGCGAACACCCCACCTGAAAGGCTCAAAACAAAAAACAGCCCGGCAACATTTCTGTATCGCATCGTTCTCTCCTGAAAATTCTGATGGCGTGCCGGTTCGAACAGCGAACATTATGGTCGATGGGATTTTAAGACTACGGCGTGTTATGGGCGGAACTTGAAAATTTATTCCTGGACCTTCACGACAAAGTAGGTGAAGCTTTGTCCCTTGGCAAGCGACATCTGGTGCGGCGTGTTCGCTGCGATATGGATAACGTCTCCCTTCGCCAGCTTCTGCTGCACTCCATCCTTTATTGCTGTGCCGCGTGTCTCGCCCGGGCCTGCTGTCGTAGAGTTCAGAATTGTTCCACCCGTGGTCAGCATCGCTTCCCCGTCCACCACAAAGAAAATGTCCGCATAATGTTCGTGCATCTCAGCCCCGCCGCTTGCGGTGCGAACCGTCAGCATCGTGAAATGACCGGGATATTTCTCGAGTGTCTCCGCGGCAATGCCTGTGGTGGGCACAGTATCCAGCGCTTGCAGCTTTTGCGCCATATGATGTAACTGCGATGCGGAGTAATAATTCACACCGCCGCTCTGCGCCATTGCCCCTGCGGTAACAAGTGTCATAATAACCAACCCCCAGATTTGTCTCATGATTTTCCACCTCTTCATATAGCGGTTCACAAACTACCGTAAAGCGACAGCCTAAATAAATTGTCTTCCTGAACCCTTCGGCTTCGCTCCGGGTAAACTCCGCATAGCGAAGTGAAGGACCTTGTGGTTCCGGCTGAACGCAAGATCCTTCGCCTTCGGCTCAGGAAGACAAGCTCCAGCTTCGAACTCTACACCAGCGGGATAAGATCTCTAATTTTCAGCGACGCCCGTCGTGATCATCCCAGTTCAAAAGAGGATTCGACCACCTGTCCAGTCATCAGATCATGCGCGATCACCTTCCACTTGCCTTTCGGATCGTTCATCGCGAACGGCACGCGTTCGACGTGCGGCGTCGTTTTTATCAAAGCGTTGCGGGCATACAAATCGTAAAGTTCACCCGAAGGTGTTTTGAATTCGAGATGCACCACGCGGAAACTGCCCGCAGGAACAGGACCATCATCGGTGAGGATCGTTTCCAGCATGTCTCCGGGCCGCGCGCCGGGAGAAACCGCGACCTGCAACGCAGGCAAAGTTTGCGAAGAGCGAGTGTATACCAATGCTTCCCACGGGTTCAGAACAGTCTTCAGCGTGCGAACTTTGCCCAGGTTTTTTCTGCCACGCACGTCGTATGTTCCATTCTCTTCCGTCCACTCGATCGTGACTTCCGCTTCCTTCTCGAGCAGCGAATTATCGATGTCGCCAACCAGGTTGGGGTCAATCTCCGGGACGGAATTGTCTGCCAGCAGCTTGGGATAGGCGCCCCATCCTCCATTATCTGTTTGAGGGTTTCTGAATATCGCAACCTGTTCACAGTTTCCATTGGCAAACCGGACGACCTCCGTTCCCGGCAGGCGTTCTCCATCTGAGCCACGCACTCGCACTTGCGGCTTAACCTCGGCCAGCTCGAAAATACTTTCCATCAGGTCGGGAAGGCTGGAATCGGAATCCGCTTTCAGGCGCAGGTACGCGTAGTCGGCGACTTCCATGTTCAGAAAAATGGCGCTTCCGGAACCGAACTGATTCACAATCACCAGCGGCACATCTCCACTACGCGCCAGCGCTTTGCCAGTGGTCGCGACGACGGTCGCATCCCCGACACTTACCCCCCGCAATTGCTTGCCTTCCAAATGCAGAGCGCCCTCGTTACTCACGCCTTGTATGGATTTCGCAACGGCTCGGGCAGGTCCATGACTGATTCCAAAAACGTCATCCAGCGGTCGTTTCCCCGTATCGCGTCCGCGTCCGTTCAGTTCAGCAGCGCGCCGGTCCGCAATCAGCGTTCCACCAGACTGCACGAAAGCGCGAATCTGCTCTGCTTCCGCCGGACTGACAGCGATCGACTGCGGCATGATGAAGACCTTGTATTCTCCGGAGTCAAGTCCGCCGGCTTCGATCTGATTTCTTCCGACGAAGTTGTACTGCAGCGCGAGGTCCTCGACAAGCTTGGTCCAGCTGTTTCGCACGGCGACACAAAGACTGTCGGCGTCCCCTCCGCTCTTCAGCATCCATTCACGCGCGTGTTTCAGGTTATCGAGAAGCCAGTGGATTTGAATCGAAGCCTGGGAATAATGGATCGCGATCCCATCGTGTTTTCGTTGGGAGTTGATCATCAGCTTGCCGATTCCGGCGCGCAATTCGTGGAAGATCTCAGAAAAGGTATCAGCCGAAACTGTCAGCTCCCCGGTTTTCATATCGACGAACTGGTTTGCCGGCTCGTTGTTGTCCCAGATAAGTGCGGCGTTGTGTGAGTGAAAAAGTCCCCACCAGATGGGACGGATTGCCCGCTTCTGCGAAATACGTTCCTTGGCCGTTAGCGGTTCTCCGCGCTTTGAGCTGAAGCCGCCGAAGCCATGCGTGGACATCATGATGACCGACGGCTTCAACGACCGGATCACTTCAACGTTGTTGCCGATGTTGTAAGGCTCAATCACATCGACCACGCGGACAACTTGCTCGTAGTTGTACCAGCCGAATGCGAACGGACATTGTCCGCCTTCGGTCCCGCAAAGCGCGTAGGGATCTTCGGCCTTGCAGATATCAGCGGCCCTCTTCACGCCATCCGCAAACGTCTCGTCCATGAAGTTGCGGAAATCGCACCAGGCGCTCACATTCCATCCGCGAGTTGAAGTAATCTCACTCAGTTCCTTGAAGAAGCGGTTGATAAAAGCGATCACCTCTCCCCAGTTCTGAAACTTGGTCGGCACGTTCGGCGCATCCCACGACCCCAGTCCACCCCAGCGAGCGTTCGCCTGATCGAGCGGGCCCATCTGTTTTTCGAGCGATGCGGCGTTGAGCACCGGAACCGAAAGCGATTCTCGCGCTACGGCGAGCATAGGATTCCAGGCGTCTCTCATCGGGGTGCCGTTTCCTCTGGGAACAGGAAAGCCGGTGCCCCACTCCTGATTGAACTGGCCGATGGTCTTATATTTTTCGCGGATGCCTGCCAGCGCGATAGCTTCAAATGCCCGGTCGGTGGTCGTAAAGCCGATCATGGTGCCGGCTTTGTCCCAGCTGGGGGTGGCTTGAAAATGAGCATCGTCCCAATGCGTCATCTCCCCCACAGACCATTCCTGCGCCACTCCGGAGGGCAGACCGTGTTCCCGGCGGAGGAATTGTGAAAATTTTTCAGTGCAGAATTTGGAGTGGCAAAAATCGTTCGGCTTGATCTGGTCGCCTTGGCCCAACTCGTCGGCAATGTTATAAAAAAGCGGCCGAAAGGGACGTTGAGCGCGAACATAACGCGTCAGACTCTTGCGAAGATATTCGATGGTTTCAGGATCGTTGAGACAGGGACTCCGCACCCATAGATCCAGGTTCTCCCGATCCAGGCTGACTTTCGTGAGCAGGGCTCTCCACTCCGGCTGGTCCTTGTGATAAATCGAATAGACCTCCCACGCCAGCTGCTCCACGTAAAATTTGAAGTTGTTGTCGAGAACAGGATTATTGTTCTCCTTGGTATAGGCGATGATTGCGTCCATGCCCGCATCGCGCAATTGGTTGTAATAGCCGTCCGGATAGTGCGCCCAACTGATGGTGTGGTAATCGTCCCAACGTCTATGCGCAGGCGAGAGCATGAATTTTGCGGTTGCCACCTGCGGCACATCGTTGACCGTAACTCTCACCCAGTTCACGTAGGTCAAGCCGGCTCTCATATTGAATGAAAACTGTGCTGCCACAGCGGACGGCCCGGTCAATGAAAGCTTCTGCTCCCCGGCCACGCGTCCAAAGCTGTCCATCCATCGAACCACAACGGGACCGTTGGTCGCGTGCAGAAAGCTGAGGGTCCCGCTTAGCACGCCATCCTGATCGGCTATCTCGCGGTCCAGTGTAATTCGTCCCAGCACCCCGGCATCTTGCCCGCTCGCGACTGTCTCGCGCTCTTGGGACGCGGATGTTTGTCCTAGGCTCACCAACGCCGGGCTTAACATTGCGGAAGCTACTGCGCTGCGAAGAAAACGTCTGCGGCTAGGTAGATGAGTTTCAGACAAATCAAATCTCCTTAGGATGTCAGTTCGTTAGGACGGCTGAAAGATTAGTTAAGTTTCAGTCGCTGCTGACTGGCGGGGCGGCTTTCAAAAGAATCTACCGAAGGCAGAACTGATATAACTTGGCGGAGACTTTTTCGTAAAAATAGAATACGCTTTAGCGGAAGAATCCGTAACCGAATTCTTCATCCAAAAACGGCAATAGCCTGCAAATCGAAATCAGCAATCCTCCATCCTGGTCAGCGGGTTTATCCCGTCAATAAAGACGATCATCATGGCAGGTGAGGCGGAGTTTGCCGGCCCAGGAGGATGCATGCGCGGATTGAGATTTGCACTTGTACTGTTCTGTCTCGGGTATGTGGGGACTGTTTGCGGACAGCAGGCGGACGTTGTGGTGAAACCGAAATTGTTCGATGGCGTGCTGGTGAACCCAGACATTGGATTCACCACCTTCCAGAGATTCAACGGCGACAGCCTGAATGCGGGAACCAAATGGACCGAGGGTTTCCCAATCGAGTACCAGCCGTTCCGGGGAACACTTCAGACGAAGGACTTCCCGATGACGACCATCGCCTACTTCCGCGTCTATTGGAGATTCATCGAGCCGCAGGAAGGCGTCTACAACTGGGACCTTCTCGACAAGGCCTTGAAGACCGCCCATGAGCGGCACCAGACTCTTATGCTGCGCATCGCGCCCTATGGAACCGCGCCAATCAGCGATGTGCCGGACTGGTATCGCAAAGTTGCGGGAGAAGCTCTCCGCAAAGCTCCGTCGGATGGCCGTCATTCCGCCTGGTCCCGGCCATCGTCCAGCACCCAGCCGGCTTGGGCGCCGTACGAAGCACAGTGGATGGTCGATCCAATGAATCCGGCCTATGTACATTTCTTCGGAGACATGGTGCGAGCCCTTGGAAACAGGTATGACGGCGATCCTGATCTAAACGTGGTGGATATTTCCATCGTTGGCCCATGGGGCGAAGGGGCCGGCACCCAGCTACTGACAAAACAGGCTATGGAAGGCCTGATGGATAGTTATCTTGACTCGTTTCATAAGACGCCGCTCGTCGTGCAACCCACCGACCCTAAAACGGTGGGGTATGCGCTGTCGAAATCCGATGTAGGATGGCGCGCCGACTGCCTGGGAGACATGGGCGGCTTCAGCAAAACATTCAACCACATGACGGACAAATATCCGGAATCCATCATCGAAGATGGTCTCGCCGATGCCTGGAAGAAAGCTCCAGTGACCATGGAAGCCTGCTGGGTCATGCAAACCTGGGAGAATAACGGCTGGGATGTAAATTACATCATCGACCAGGCCATCAAGTGGCATGTGTCTTCGTTCAACGCGAAGTCCTCCGCGGTACCCAAGGATTTATGGCCCGAAGTAAACCGCTGGCTGAAACATATGGGCTATCGGTTTGCCTTACGCAAGTTTACCTATCCGGAAATGATCGGACCGAACCGTAAGCTTGCATTTACTTCCTGGTGGGAAAACCAGGGAGACGCACCCATTTATCGAAAATTCCCTTTCGCGCTGCGGTTGAGCAATGGAAAGCAAACATCCGTAATGGTGACCGACGCTGATATCCGCAGTTGGATGCCAGGAGATAACCTGTATGACAACTCAGTCTTTATTCCCGCGGATCTTCCCGATGGAGACTATACCCTGAGCGTGGCCATCGTGGACCCCGCCACGCGTCAGCCCAAAGTAAAACTGGCGATTGAAGGAATGAATTCAGATGGCTGGTACCCCATGGGGAAGATCAAAGTTCAACAGTCGCTGCCCGCAAACCAGAAGCCTTGATATGTTTCGTGAATCGATAAAATGATTCTCACCAGGTGCCGTGCCAACTTCAGTTTCGTGAAAACATCAATCGGAGATTTTTATTTTAATGAGAGTACAACGGTGCATCACCCTCACATGTCTCATGCTCGTCTTCCTGCTGACACCTTTTCTTGTGCGGGCGCAGTCAGTTCACGGATGGGAAGGCACCATCACCATTCCCACATATAAGCTTGGCCCAGCCGATCCGAACCCTGCATTTCCATTGGTGAGCCGGTCACCTATATATCCGTATACGATGATGGACAACCTGACCGATGATCGCGCGATGAAAACTTATCGGGCGATCTACCTGGAGAACCGGTATCTAAAGATCACGATCCTTCCGGAACTGGGCGGTCACGTCTACTCCATCTATGACAAGATCGATCATCGAGAAGTCCTGTATCGCGACAACGTGATTAAGTACGGACTCGTCGGTACCCGTGGAGCGTGGATCGCCGGCGGCATGGAATTCAGCTTCCCCATTGCCCACACTATCCTTTCAGTTTCGCCTGTGGAATCGGCGCTCCACCAGAATCCCGATGGCAGCGCCACGGCGATAGTGGGCGCAGTCGATTGGGTTTCCAATATGCACTGGGAAATCGCGATTACGTTGCGGCCCGATACGGCCCGCCTGGAGGAAGGCGTTACGCTATTCAACTCCACGCCGCAGAACCATCTCTTTCTGTTCTGGACCAACACCGCCGTCAAAGCCACGGACGACGCACAGTACATCTATCCGATGCGCGAAACCGTTTTCGACGATCCGTTTGCCATTGTGCAAAGCTGGCCCGTCTGGAAGGGTGTCGACCGAAGCTGGTATAAGAACGATGCGGCTGCGCTCGCGATTTTCGCCCGCAACGTCCACCGAAACTTTTTCGGCATGTACTATCACGACTCCAATTACGGAGTGGTCCATGTGGCGGATTTCCGGCAAGATCCCGGCAAGAAATTCTGGACCTGGGGAACGGCCCGCAGCGGCAAGATCTGGGACAAGATTCTCAGCGACAACGATGGCTCTTACAATGAGATCCAAAGCGGACGCTTTTACACGCAGGGCTCCCGGGAATTTATGAATCCGCGCCGCGTCGAAAAGTGGACAGAATACTGGTATCCGATCCGCGGCCTGGACAATGGCTTTGTAGAGGCGACGAGCCAGATGGCGATCAACACAATGTACCTTCAAGGAAATCAGGGCGAACCTCAAGTCAAGCTGACGATAAGCCCGGTGGCGGAGGTAGCGGATGCGACCGTGGTGATAAAGCAAGGGTCCAATCTGTTAAAACAATTTCTTCATATCAATCTTGCGCCGCTACAACCGGCGGCCTACACCATTCCGGTGGCAAATCTTGAGCAAGCGAAAAAGGACCTGAATGTAGAAATTCTATCGCCCAGAGGCGAGGTGCTCTTGCAGTGGTCCGCCTCAGAGCCGGTCGATGGAAATCCAGATTTGGTTCCTTCGGTTGGCAAGTCCATCAAGGAGAGAATTGCCGTCACTCCCCATACGCCCGTGGAGGAGTTATACCTTCACGGCGTTTTCCTGCAAAAGACGGAAAATGAACAAGGCGCCTTAAAGATCTATGACCAGGTGCTGCAACGCGATCCGGGCTATGTTCCGGCACTGCTGAAGGAAGCCTGGTATTACTATCGCACGGCAGATTTCAAAAAGGCTGAGTCCTTGATTGCACGCGCCATACAGCGCGACAATGACGTCAACGATAACTCCTCGATAGCGTATGCGTCGGGAGTCATCTATCGTGCCGACGGGAAATTTTCGTTGGCAAAAAATGCATTTTGGAACTCAATCCACTACGGCAATTCTTTACCTGCCGGCTCTTCCCAGGCGGCGCCATTTGTGGAGCTGGGCGAAATTTCGATCCATCAAAAAAATTACCCAGAGGCTACCGACGCCCTCAAACATGCCGTTGGATACAACCCGAATGACGCGTTCGCGCTGGCCGACCTTGCAGTTGCGGAGCGGCTGGCGGGCAATGTGCATGACGCGGCCCGGCATTCGGCGGAAGCCGTCCAGAAGATGCCGCTGCTGCCGTACGCGCTGGCGGAACGCTGGCAGTCCGCATCGGATTCTCACGATGCAAGCTGGACGAAGATCATCAGCTCGGACCCTGAAAATTATCTTGCCATCGCATCCTGGTATCACAAGCTCGGGGCCTGGGAGTCTTCCGATGCGGTGCTCCATGCCGCAATCCACAACCTGCCGGCGCAAGAGGTCTCGCCGATGATCTATTACTATCTGGCATCCAATGCCCGCGAAGAAGGACAGGCTCAGCAGGCGGAACAAAACGCTAAAAAGGCCGCCTCCATGTCAAGCTCGGCGGTCTTCCCCAACCGCATTGCCGATGTCGCTGTCCTTTCAGAAGCAATTCACTTGAATCCGAAGGATGGACAGGCCAAATACGCGTTGGGCAATTTCCTGTTCGCTCACCAACGTTACGCGGAAGCTGCCGATCTCTGGTCGAACGCGCTGGATGAAAGGTTCAACAACCCGGTGCTGCTGCGAAATCTCGGCGTTTATCAATGGCGTGTTAAGAAAAACCTGTCGTCCGCTGCTGGATTTTATAAACACGCTATTCAACTTAGTCCGCAGGATTACCGTCTTTACGCCGATCTGGATGAAATTTACGAACAGCAGAACAATACCGCTGCTCGCGTGAATCTATTCCATAATGCCCCGGAAGATGTATTGAACCAGGACACGGTGCGGGCCCGCCGGGCTCTCCTGCTCATCCAGCAATCGAAGCCCGATGAGGCGCTGGCACTCATGGTCGATCACAACTTTAAGCCTTGGGAGGGAGGAGTGCTGCTTCACAACATGTATGTCGTCGCCAACATGGAAAAGGGCAAAAAGGCGCTCGCCGACCATCAGCCCGCGCAGGCCGCTCAACACTTCCATCAGGCGATGCAGTATCCGGAAAATCTTGGCACGGGAGAGCCGAGCGAGCCAGACAATTCAGAACAGCTTTACTGGCTAGGCAATGCGCTGCAAGCGCAAGGCAAGACAGCCGAAGCTAAAGCTGCCTGGAAGCAGGCCGCTTTGCCTGAAACCGTCTACTCGGCGCTGGCCGATAAAAAACTCGGTCAGAATGAAAAAGCCCATGCAATATTGAGTCGCACCATTCAATCAGCTGCGCGACCGAATGCCACAGCCATCGATTATTTCGCCGCCGGAACAGCCGAACGTTACAGCGGCAACCTGGCACGCGCACGAAGCAATTTCGAGCACGCTCTCGAGCTCGACCCGTCGCTCTGGCAGGCTCGGATCGAGCTGGACAGCATGAAGGGGACGAGCAAAAAGGCCGCATAGCCAGTCACAAAGACGAGAAAAACTAAGGACCGATGTATCGCCAAAATTGAGCGACGCATCGGTTCTTAGTTCATTCCACTTGATTTCATTCCGCTTGACTGGCGCGATTCATCCGGCAGAATTTCATGCGTGCCTAGATTCAGTTTCTTGTAGGTGTAGATCAGCGGAACGAAAACTCACGCATCCGTCCTTCAAAGAACGGGTGCACGTAATGATTGCCAGCAGTCTATAGCAACAGGAAAACTGATCTAAACAATTGTCAGTTCGACATTGAGATTCTGTAACGCTTCACCGACAGATTTCGGGAGGCCCGTGTCCGTGATGACGTGGTGGACCCCCGATACCGCGACGATACGCGAAAGGCTGCGGCGGTCGAACTTCGTGGAATCGCAGACCGCCACCACTTTCGCGGCCCCATTCACCATCGCCCGATTGACGCGCGACTCCAGAAGATTCGGCGTGGTCAATCCGATCTCCAAATCGAAACCATCCACGCCAAGGAACAGAATGTCCGCGTGCATCTCGGAAAGCATATCTTCTGCCAGCGGTCCAACAAGAGAGAAAGAGTTTTTCCGCAAGATCCCGCCGGTCAGGATCACTTCGAAGTTGGTCCCGGTCAATTCCGCGGCGATATTGACCGCATTCGTGATGACCGTCAAGTGTGAAAATCTTTTTAATGCGTGGGCGACGGCGGTCGTGGTCGTGCCGGAGTCCAGCATGACACACTGGCCTTCCTTCACCATCTCCGCCGCAGCTGCGCCGATACGTTCCTTTTCGTAATGGTGGCTCTTTTCTTTTTCCTTTAGCGAAGGATCGAAAAGAGCGCCAGGCTGCGCCGGAAGCGCCCCGCCATGGCTCCGTTGCAGCAACCCTTTTGCCTGTAGATAATCTAAATCTTTACGGATCGTAATCTGAGAAATCCCCAGCGCTTTCGACAGGTCCCGCACGCGGACCCGGCCCTCATTCTGCGCGATCGCCAATATGTGCTGCCTGCGTTCCTCGATCAACATGGGATCGCCGTCGATTCCGATGGGCGAAATTTGCAAAGGTCTCTTCATAAATCGGGCGCTGTGCCGTACGTTGCTCATCAACCTGGCCTCCTATTGGGCCGCCTCAGTATGCTTATCAAAGCCAGCTTTATGGGCTGCTCACCATACTCCAAGACGGAGCATACATCGATTCATATCTACGCCGAAACAAAATTCAGTTGCGATTGCTATGTTTTTGCCGGCAAGAACAATAGCTCGATAGTCTCCGGATGTGCGGTTCTTCAAACTGCCATCGATGATCGCACCTTGACTTTCAAAACACCCAGCGCGAATAATACGAAACACACCGAAACAATAATGAGTTCATCCTGGTCCCGTTCCGGCCTTGTTTTCTCGTTACAGCGAACAATATCGACAATAGATGTTTAGAGGGAAATTGAATGAGTGAATCGCTGCAGCAGATTCGTGCGGAGGACAAGTCTGGGCCGGATGTCATCCGGCGAGTGCTGACCCGCTGGGATTTGATTCTTTTTGGGCTGGTAATTTTAAGTCCGACGGCCGTGTATCCAGTTTATGGAATTATCCAGTCTGTCTCCCACGGGCAGGCGGCACTTAGCTATATCGTAGCGATGGTCGCCATGTTATTCACCGCTGCGAGTTATGGAAGAATGGCGACGGTTTATCCGTCCGCAGGTTCCACCTACACATACGTCCAGCAGACTTTCAGCCCTTCTGTGGGTTTTCTCGCGGGCTGGGCCATGATCCTGGATTATTTCCTGATCCCGCTGGAAAGTACGATTTACGCCGCCTTAACTACCGCGCGCCTCGTGCCCGTAGTTCCCTATTTTGTATGGGTGCTGATCTTTACCGCCGGCATCACCATCATCAATGTGCGCGGGATACGCATCATGGCCCGCGCGAACACGATCATGATGGCGATCATGGTCGCGTGTGCCGTGTTCTTTATCGGTCTTGCGATCCACTACGTTGAGTTGCATTACGGTATACACGGCCTCATCTCACAACGCGGAATTTTTCCGCCCCACCAGTTTTCTCTGCGGCCCATGATGCTAGGCGCGTCGATCGCGACTTTATCCTATATCGGATTCGACGCTATTTCGACATTGGCAGAAGACACGGTCAACCCGGAGAAAGACATCGGTTTTGCAACCGTCCTGACCTGTATCATTCAGACTTTAATCTGCGTTGTTACTGTCTATTTCGCTGCCCTGGCGTGGAATAACTATCGCAGCTTCCCACAAGTTGAAACCGCGATCCTCGATATCGGCCACCGCATCGGCGGTCCTACAATGTTTTTGATATTGACGGTGGTGTTGCTGGTCGCTGGCGTTTCGAGCGCATTGACCGGGCAGGCAGGTTCTTCTCGCCTGTTGTTTGCCATGGGCCGTGACGGCGTCATCCCCCGAAAACTGTTCGGACATCTCAATCCACGGTATGGAACTCCGACACGAGCCATCTACATCACCTCCGCAGCCTCTCTGGCGGGCGCCCTGCTGATGAATTTCCAGATAGCCGTAGAACTGCTCAATTTCGGTGCTTTCGTGGGTTTTATTCTCGTGAACCTGTCTGTCATCCAGTACTTCTTTATCAATCGAAAAGAGCGGGCCGGCAGAGCGGTATTCCACAATTTACTTTTCCCTCTTGCCGGCGCGCTAGTCTGTATTTACGTGTGGATGAACCTAAGTTCACACGCGAAGATAGTGGGATTTATCTGGCTTGCGGTCGGCGGCATTTATCTGGCGATCCATACAAGAGGCTTTCAACAGAAACCGAGTCAGTGGAGCGGTGAGGAACCGAAATGAATGTACCAGCGAATGATCACGAACTCACGAACTATGTCGACCAAAACTCCGGGCGTCTTGTCCAGATTCTTCAAGACCTGGTGCGTATACCGTCTGAAAATACTCCACCCGCGGGCAGCGAGGGACAGTGCCAGAAATATATTGCTGACTTCTTATCGGCGACAGGATGTGAACCCGTAGTTTATTCATTGGAGGATGTACCCGGACTGAAAGAACATCCGTTATTTATGCCTGGACGGGAGTATAAAAATCGGCCCAATGTAGGCACTCGGATTGAAGGCACGGGAAACGGCCGCTCTCTGCTGTTATCGGGACATATCGATACGGTTCCAGTCGGCTCATCACTGTGGAAGAGAGATCCATTTGGCGGATCTGTTGAAGGGAACCTGCTCTACGGACGCGGCGCGAACGATATGAAGGGTGGCGTGGCGACAAACCTCTTTGTCATTGAATGTCTCCGCAAATTAGATATCCAGCTTGCCGGGGACGTACTTTTTGAAGCTGTGATTGACGAGGAGTTTGGAGGGGTCAATGGAACTCTTGCCGGACGCTTAAAAGGATTCAACGCCGATGCCGTAATTCTTTCCGAACCTTCTTTCCTGCGGATTTGTCCCGCGCAACAAGGAGGACGCATCGCCCACGTCACGCTGAAATCTTCCGGTGGAATCCTCGACGAAGGGCCTCCTGCTCCTGGCGTGGTCGAACAATTGACATATCTGCTGGTCAAGATTAAAGATTTTGCGGAACAGCGTCGTATCAATGCAAAACCACACCCCCTCTACAACGGTGCCAACCCTGTGCCGGTGAGTATCACGAAGATCATCACTTCCCCATGGGGAACGAAAGAGCCGATTACGACTCCGGTTGAATGCAGGATCGAAATCTATTGGCAGGCAATGCCTGGAGAAAAAATAGAGGACATCGATCGCGAATTTCTGCAGTGGATCGCCTCACTTTCTCATATGCCGGGCAGCCCCTTCGTGCAGCCTCTCGATGTGGAATTTTCGGGCAGATGGCTGCCGGGGTCGGCCATTTCAAAAGACGAAGCGCTTGTGACCGAGCTGGCGGATTGCGCCACGCGCATCCTGGGGAAAGCTCCGGTGGTGGCTGGAATGGAAGCGCCCTGCGATATGTTTGTCTTCCATGACGTGCAGCACACGCCCGCTGTCTTGTGGGGAGCACGCGGTGGAAACACCCACGCTGCGGATGAATATGTGGAGATCGACACTTTGATTGAAGCAGCGAAGGTACTTCTGGTTTTCGCATGTCAATGGTGCGCGGCCCGCTGATCAAGGTTGAATCTGGTTTACGGTTTTCTCCTTCAAGCAGTGGTTCTGGTAGTATTACCTTCAATATGCGCAGCAGATTCGATAACTCGGTGTATGCACTCCAGTCTTTCGGGCTGGCCCGCACTGCTGCTTCCAGCATTATCATCTCCATCATTACTAGCCACAAAAAGGGTGCTGGCATGTAGGCTGAAAACGAACAGTCAGGCTTCTACAAGCCACCACCCAAGCAAGTTGGGTGGTGGCTTTTTCTGTTTTGATTCGAATAACTGGAAAGGTTTTTCGCCATGAAATGGATGTTTCTAGTCACCGCATGCAACCGGGCAAGAGTGGAGTCGAGAATCCTGCAGGTCCTCGATCATCACATGGTTTCTGTTCAATCGTTCGCTTCCACTCGGACTGGGAATGAAATCCGCATCAGTTTCATCGCGGAGGTCGACAGCGCTAACGCTATACGAACGGGTGATCTGCTGCGCAAGCTACAGGAGGTCCTGTCGGTAGACTCGTTCGCGGGTCAGAATGGTTTGTGCCGGACATTTGCACTCTTGAAAGTCCTCTGCGATCACGAATCACGCCTGGCGTTGTTGCAGGTCATCTCGTCACTTGGGGCCCAGGTGGTTGCCGTGCGCCCAGACTGGGTGACGTTTCAGATCATCGGAACTCTGGAGGACATCGAAGGTCTGCGCGCCAGCTTGCTTTCCTATGGGTTGGTCGAAACGATGTCCGTGGCTTCGGTTGTAGTACGAAAAGACTCCCTCGCGGAAGATATAGAAGCTATACCAGTACCGATGGCCGAGATTCCCGAACTTTCCAAACTTCCCTGTCGGCAGAGGAAAGTATCCCTGCGCAAGGCCACTGTCTAGTTCTGCGCATGAGAATTCTAGATCCACAATTTTTTTACTACAACATTTGTGAAGCTGCTAGCGCTTGGGAAGCAGCCGCAGAGCATTCTCGCGGTAAATCTTGCGCAGAACATCCTTGGGAAGATTGATCCCGTAGATGTTCCAGCGCCCTTGACGCGAGGCATGCGAGGGATACTCGAAATATTCATCTTCAGTTTCGAAAAACCGAAAGTGGAGACGGTACGTATCGATCTCTGGGAACAGGTCGATGCCGAACAAAATGCGGTCCTGGAATTTCAGAAAAAACTTGCGCGCGGAATAGGGCTGGCGGCCTAATTCCGCGACACGAGCGCTCATATCCACAGAAACATTCTGAAATTTTTCAAGCATGTCCGAGACCTTGCGCAAGTCTTCTCCGCATTCTGCTAAGTGAGCCGCCACAAAGGTCGTTTTGGGATGCCGCGCAAACACGCGGTTTCGCTGCTCGAGAAGGTCATCTTTAGAATAGTGGGAACCATGGAAGCCCCAGTCGGGGTGCGCCGCCAACTCTTCATACCGTTCGTTATGTGCGTCGATTGGCAGGAAGAACGCCGCAGGATCTGCAGTGTGAAACATGACCGGGATCCCAAGTTCCCCCGCCTTGTCGAAGATGGGCGCGAGTTTGTCGTCATCGATACGCAGTAACTCGCCGGAAGCATCGCGGACACTCAGCCCCAGATCTTTCCAGAACTTCATCCCGCAAATACCTCGTTCGGCAAGCTGTTCCAGGGTCTCTACAGATTTCTGAACGAAATCCGGCTTCTCCACGCCAGACCAGTCCATCCACCCCATGACCGAAAATCGGTCCGGAATCGGAGCAAACTTGTCGATAATTTCGAAAGCACCCTTACCTGGCCGCATCGTGATATTCACGATGCGCTCGATGCCGCATGCATCCATCACTTTCAACACATCGCGCGGCTCGAAAGCATCGAGGTGGTTGTGATAATCGATGGCGGGAACACTGGCGCGCTCGATTGAGTGGACCGGTGCGACCAACATGGAGACGGGCGCGAACTCGCTCAGCTTCAGGTCCACCTCTGCCTTTGCCGTCGCCATGGCGACGAATTTATCCTGACCATCAAGTGCCATCGTGCGCTTCTCCTTTTTTCCGGACACCGCCACGCGCTTGCAATGCGCACGGCGATGCCGTCCTGCGATTAGATAAGGCTGGTTTCGCTTTGGATCGTCTCGTGTGGAAAATTGTTTTCCCGCAAAAACTGCTCGCGCAATTGTGAATCCCGAAATGCCTCGGTGCCGCCGGCTCTTAGAGTTGAAAGTGCTCCGGTAACGTTTCCCGCAGCCGCACATTTCAGCGGGTCTAGTCCTCGCAGGTAGGCATACAGAAAACCGGCATCGAAACTGTCGCCCGCCCCGATCGTATCGATAGGACTGACCTCGATTGGCGGTATCGGCGACAATCGATCACCCATCTGGACCAGAGCGCCGCGAGGACCGCACTTCGTGGCGATGCATGGCACGCGGTGGGACAATGCCTGTAGTGCTTCCTCCACGGTGTCGCGCCGGGCGATACGGCAGACTTCATCGTCATTCGGCAGCAGCACATCGATATGGTCCAGAAGCTCGTCAAGAACACCGCCCCAACAGTCGTCCGGATCGTCATTCGTATCCAGTGAAATCGTAAGTCCCGCACGCTTCAAATCCCGGAACAATGCAGGTAGATCGGGCGCGAGCGAGCGCTGCAAAAAGAGCGACGAGAGATGGAAATGTTTGGCCGATGCGAGATAGTCGAAGTCGAGATCGGCCCTGGTCATGCCGCTCATTGTTCCCGGATAGGTCAAAATGCGCCGCCGGTCGCCGTGGTGCAGCAACACGGTTACTCCAGTGCTGGTCGAATCCTGCGCATAAACAACATGCGAGAGGTCCACTCCACTTTCCGCCAACCGCTCCAGCGCAATCGCGCCAAGTTCATCTTTTCCCACTCGCGTGCTGAAGCTTACCTTCGCTCCCAGGGAAGCAAGGTTATGCGCGACGATAGATGAGGAGCCGCCAAGGGTGACTTGGAAATTCGTCGCCAGCACCTCCCGCTCTACGGGAATGCTTTCCGCCAGGCCGTACAAAATTAAATCCAGATTGACTTCGCCAGCGATGCTGGCGTCAAACGCCGTGCCAGAACTGCTCATGAAATCATCCTAAATGCGCATGACAAAATCGTTGCTAAAGTAAATTTCATCGATTATGATCAATTTCGTTTTGTTATCTTATCATTGCAATAACGCCTCGAGTTCAAGTTAGACATCCGTTGAATTGCTCCTTGATCCCGACAGGAACTTCAGGAGCCTGGCATTTTAAGGAGCGCCCACGTGACCCGTTTGCAAGATCTGATTGACCTCCCCGGCGACGAAAAAGCGAATCGCGGGCTGTCTCATACTCCACGGGAGATCATCCAGCAGCCGGATACCTGGGCCACGACATTCCTAAAATTTCAAGAGCACCAGCCTGCAATCGAAGCCTTTCTAGCGAAGGGCGGAATCCGTCCGAACTCCAGCGGGCATCCGATTGTTTTTCTGATTGGGGCTGGAACTTCGGATTACATTGGCCAGGCCCTTGCCTGCCTGTTCCAGCAGAAATGGCAATGTGAAGTTGCCGCCGTTGCCAGCACCGATATACTCACCAATTTCCAGGATTACATTCTCCGCGACCGGAAATATTTATGGATTTCGTTTTCACGGTCGGGAGACAGTCCGGAAGCTGTTGCAGTGCTGGAGAAGGCATTGGAGGAGTATCCGAATATTCTTCATCTGGTTGTTTCCTGCAACGCGAACGGCAAGATGATCCAGGCCCATCGCAACGACCCGCGGGTCTTCGGAATGGTTCTGGATGATGCTGTAAACGATCGCGGACTGGCAATGACCAGTTCATTTTCCAACATGGTCGTCTGCGGTCAATGTCTCGCAAATATCGATGCGATCGATGAGTATGAACCCATCCTCCATTCTCTGATCGCCAGCGGAAAAAAATTCCTCGACCCAGCGGCGGACTCCGCAGCCAGCCTTGCGGAAGGTCCCTATACCAGCGCCTGTTTTGTCGGCTCAGGATCGCTGAAGGCCACCGCAAGAGAATCAGCGCTGAAACTTTCAGAGCTGACGGCAGGCCGAATCCGGACAATGTCCGAGTCTGTTCTCGGTTTGCGCCATGGACCGCTGGCAGCGCTGAACGAGGAAACTTTGTTCGTCTGCTTCATTTCCTCCGATAGCCGCAGGCAACAATATGAGCTCGATTTGTTGAAGGAAATCGGTAGCAAGGGCGTGGTGCCGGTTCGTGTCGCGGTCGGAATCGAAGCAAGCAAGGAAATCCGCAGTGAGTCCGAATATTTCGTGACCTCGGGCGCGCGGCTTTCGATTCCTGACGAGTATCGGCCGCCGCTCGATGTGATCTTCGGGCAGATGCTCGGCCTGTTTTTCTCGCTGCGCTGCAACCTGAAGCCGGATGTGCCGAGTCCAAAAGGCGTGATCAACCGGGTGGTGCAAAACGTGAACATCCACTGATAATTTATCGCACCAGGCAGATGGAATCTTGAACCAGTTCCGTCTGCACAAAATCTGGAATGACATTGTCGCTTGCATGCCGAAGCGGCCAACCTGCCAGTACAAGCAAGGGTGCGTGCCCCGGCCGCAGTTCCGCCAATTGTCCCAGTGAAGTTGCTTGCACTTGCTCGCCCGGTAGAGAAATATGGCTCACTACCATACAAGGCAGATCGGACGGCATGCCTGCCGTAAGCATGTCCCAGGCAAGCGCGCCGAGATCGCGTCCCGGCATATAAATTCCTAGAGTCGCGTCGTGGGGCAAAGTTCCCCGCCAAAAAACAGGCTTTTCTCCGCCCTTTACGTCCGGCGCATGATGCGCCGTGGTCAGAATTACTTTGGACGCGCTGCGTCGATCTGTCAGGGATTTACGTACCGCTGCCGCAGCGGCGAACATCGCTGTCACGCCTGAAACGATCTCGCACGGAACACGCGCTTGCTCCAACGCATCGATTTCCTCGCCGGCGCGTCCGAAGATCAGAGGATCGCCGCTCTTCAGACGAATCACACTCAATCCCCGCCGTGCTTCTTCGATCATCAATGTGTGAATCTGTTCCTGAGTGATGCGCCGCGCGCCGCAGCGCTTTCCAACACTCACCACGCGAGCTTGAGAACCGGCGCGATCGAGGATCGCCTGTGGAACCAGATCGTCGTGCAGGATCACGTCCCCAGTCGCTAACAAGTCAGCGGCTTTCAGCGTCAGAAGTTCCGGATCGCCCGGACCTGCGCCTACCAGATAAACCGTGCCCTTCCGTGCGGTCGTCATCGGACGCCCTCCAGTTGTGTGTTGAGGGGAAACGCCAGCTGCCGGGATGGACATTGCTCCGACGCGCAAACCGGAAGCTGCGCCAGCCTGTGCAACAGCGTCTTCCGCTCTTCGCCGGCAGGATGGGATGCCAGAATTTCACGCCGTAAGCTGCCGAGTTCCGCTACCCACCTTGCCGTGTCCTCCGGCAGCTGGGCATCGATTTCCCGCCGCAGCCGTTGCGCTAGAGCGGGGCTTTCTCCGGCCGTCGAGATGGCAATCTGCAGATTGCCGCGTTGCACGATGGATGCGAAATAATAATCGCAGTTCGGCGGATCGTCGACGGAGTTGCAGAGCAGGCCGTGCCGCTGCGCCGCCAGAAATACTGCGTGGTTCACGGCTCTGAAATTTGTCGCCGTTACAACCAGGGATTGGCCTTGCAAATCTGCTTCCTGAAACTCGCGATGTTCGAGCGTGATTTTACCTTCAGCAGCAAGGACTTCGATTGCCTCACACGCCGCAGGAGCAACCACTCGAATGCTGGCTCCAGCCTGTAACAGGCTTGCGACTTTCTCCAATGCGACATTGCCTGCGCCAACAACCAGGCAAGGGCGTCCATCCAGTTTCATAAATATCGGGAAGAGACCCATGCGGTCTCCTTTCTTTCGATAGCGAAAATCATTCCGCGGAGTGTGGCACGGGTCCGGGCGAAACATCGCGCTCCACCGGGGCAACCACTGTTCCAGCCAGTTGATCGCGAATCTCGGCATCACTGTGACGCGCGAAATAGGCGCGCAGATTTTCTCCTGCATCGCGACCTGCAAGATAGCGGCGCAGCAGCCGTTCCATCGCCTCGGGAACCTCAGTCGCGGCGCAGCGGTAGCCTACGGGTCGCCCTGTTCTCTGGTGCAATCCCACGGCCCCGCCCACGCAGAAGTAATAGGCGTCGACCATCTTGCCTTCCTGCTTGATCTTCTTGCCTTCGATTCCTATATCGGCGATCCAATGTTGGCCGCAACTATTGGGGCAGCCGGTCACATTCAACTTGATCTGCTGATCGAATTCAGGAATGCGATGCTCGAGATCCTCGACCAGCCAGCGGGTGAAACCCTTCGTCTCCGTAATGGCGAGCTTGCAGAATTCCGTGCCGGTGCAGGCGATCGCGCCACGCCAGAAGCTGGAGCCTTCCACGCGAAGGCCGATGTCTTCGAGCTCCTTCGTCAGCTGAACCGTTTTGGAGTTCGGAATATTGATCAACAGAAGGTTCTGCATGACGGTGGTACGCAGATCGCCGGTGCCAAACTTTTCCGACAATTCTGCAACAGCCTTCAACTGATCTCCACTGAGCCTGCCGCGCAGAACGGACGCGCCCACAAAGCTGAGCCCTTCCTGCTTCTGGCGATGGGTGCCGATGTGATCGCGAAAGACGTCGTCCGGCACGTTTTCTTCCACCCCAGGATCGAGGCGATATCCCAGCAGAGCCTCCAGCTCAGCTAGAAACCGTTCGGCATTCCAGCCATGCTTCAGGAAAAGATATTTCAACCGAGCCCGGTCGCGGCTCTCACGCAGGACTTGCTGACTGCGGAACAACTCCGCAACTCCGTGAGCAACAGAGACCACCTGGTCCGGGCGCAGGAATGCATTCAGCCGAACCCCCAGATGCGGCTCCTTCGAGAGACCGCCGCCTACGCGTATGGAATAGCCGGTTTCGATTCCGCTGCCGGATTTTCTCTGGACGGCCGTCAGACCTATTTCATTGATCTCTGGATACGAACACCACTGCCGGCAGCCTGCAATCGAGACCTTGAATTTACGGGGCAGATTGACAAAATCGGGATTGCCGGTGAGCATCCGAGCCAGATCCAGCGCCAAAGGAGAAGCGTTCGCAATTTCATCGGAGGCAATACCGGCCAGCGGACAACCCGTCACATTGCGGGAAACATCGCCACACGCCCCTTTTGGGGACAGCCCGACGGGTTTCAACGCATCGACCATCATCGGCAATGATTCCACGGTGAGCCAGTGCAATTGAATGTTCTGACGAGTCGTGATGTCCGCGAGATTTCTAGCGTGCAGCTTGGTCAAATCCGCAATGGCGCGCAGTTGCGAGGAACGCAGCATGCCGTTGGGTATGCCAACGCGCATCATGAAATATTCCGTCGCTTTCCCTTCGCCGCCGACACCGCCAACCGCGCCAATCCCATCACCCTGCGTGTAGATGCCCCACCACTTCAGGTAAACGGAGGCCCACTCGGCCAGAACGCTGCCGCGTCCTTCCCGGGCGAAGCGGCGAACCTCATCGAATGCTTCCCAGGGATTCACCTCCAGTTTCAGGCGCTCCATCCTTTGCGCTTTCGTTTCTTTCACCGCTGGAGCGGTCGCGACCTTTTCTGTCGTAAGTTCTGTCATTTGCTTTCCTGGGGAGAATCTTTCTCTGTGAATGTATGGATGCCGCACTCCAGTTTTCGTCCGGACCAGCGGCCGGAGCGCGGATTGTCCGGATCTTCCGGGATCGATGTGCACGGCTCGCAGCCAATGCTGGCATAGCCCTTGTCATAGAGCGGAAGATATTCAATTTTATTCTGCGTAATGTAATTCCAAACCTGCTTCGTGTCCCAGCCGGCAAGCGGGCTGATCTTCAAAAGTGTTTTCCCGCTGGGCAATGCGTGATGTTCTACCTTGCGCAAATTTTTTCTTGTCGGCGACTGATCTCGCCGCAAGCCGGTAAACCATATCTCATAGGACGCAAGTCCGCGCATCAAAGGTTCCACCTTGCGCAGCCCGCAGCACCGCGTGGGGTCCGTCTGATTCAAAATGCCGAATGCGAATTCCTGTTCCGCCACGGATTGTTCCGCGTGGAGGGATATCAAATTCAAATCCCACTCCTGCGCCATCCGGTCCCGGTACTCATATGTTTCGGCGAAGTGATATCCCGTATCGAGGAATAACACTGGAATTTTCGGATCAACCTGGCGCAAAAGATGCAGCACCACCATGTCTTCCACCTGAAAGCTATTTGTGATGCAGGCCTTTCCTTCGAGGCGCAATACCTCCCGCACAAGGGATTCGGGAGCGAGGTTTTCGACGGATTCATGATTGTCGATATCGAGCATGTTCATCGGTCCCCTTTCGCCGAGGAAATGCGTAGCCCGCCAATCCAGTCCAGGATCAGCTGCACTATGGAAGAATCGTTGCCGTTGTGGTCCAGCGCATCGGCGTCGAGAATGTGGTCATGCTGAATGGCCGCATAGATACGGTTCTTCTTCTCATCGCTGATCGCGGTGGTCGTGTACAAAGCGATCAACCCGGCGGAGTACAGTCCGCGGATCAGAGCTTCGTTCCACTCGCGAGTGCTGTGCGCGTCGTCAAGCACCATCACCTGATACCCGGCCTCAAATAAAGCCCGCTCCAGCGGCGCTGCCAGCGAGTGCCATGTACCCAGCCAGATGGCCGCCGGACGATGCCCGAAGCGGTGCGAGCGCTCCGACACCGCAACCGGAGGAATCCCGCGCGAAACATTTGCGACTGCGATCTTGGACAGCGCCCTCCGGTACTTATCCGCGGCGTTTTCCTTTGCGGCAGTTTCCGCTTCCGTCAGATTTTCCGTGATCATGCCGGCCCCTACCGTGGCATTGGTCAGCGGATCGATAAGGATGAAACTGCCGGAGCTGCGGTTCTCGGCGTACAGATCGAAAGAAAATTTGCGCGCGGCTTCAAATTCCACCGTGCCGATGTCGTTCAAGCCGAGTTGAGTCGCTGGATGACGCTCCATGGTGTTCACATCGAGCCGGCTCTGGATTCGCTTGGCGTGGACGCGCAACTCATCCGTCGATTGTCGAAAAATAAACCTCTTCCTCAGATCGAGCGGCGTGTCGTGCAGCCATACGACGTTTGCAATAAATCTTCGCGCGGTATGCGGCAGATTATCTTCCGAAACCAACACATCCCCGCGGCTTAGATCGAGCTCATCTTCCAATTGCAGCGTGACCGACGAGCCCGTCACCGCCCGTGGAAGCTCTCCGTCGAATGTAACGATGGAGCGGACCCGGGTCTTTTGCCGGGAAGGCAACGCTACGACGCGATCCCCCGGTTCGACGGAGCCGCTGATGATCTGTCCGGCGAAGCCGCGAAAACTATCGTCGGGACGGATGACATACTGCACCGGGAAACGAAATGGGGCGGCGCTGTTCCCCTTTGCCACAGGAATTTCTTCCAGATATTCGAGCAGGCTTGGACCGCCATACCACGGCGTCTTCGTGCTGCGGGTGACGACGTTGTCTCCTTCGAGCGCGCTGATCGGGATGCACGCTATCGAAATGTCCGAAGTGTGATGCGCGGTCGGCAATGCAATCTGCTGCGCCAGCTCCTGTAAATCCGCTTGCAGTCGTCGGAACACGTCTTCGGAATAGTCGACCAGATCCATCTTATTGATAGCTGCGACGATGTTGGGAATGCCCAGCAGAGCTGCGATGCAGGCATGACGGCGGGACTGCGGCAAAATTCCTTTGCGTGCATCGACCAGAACCACAGCTGCATCCGCTGTCGATGCGCCGGTGGCCATGTTGCGGGTGTACTGCTCATGGCCGGGCGTGTCGGCGATGATGAATTTGCGGCGCGCAGTGGTGAAGTACCGGTACGCCACGTCGATGGTGATGCCCTGCTCGCGTTCCGCGCGCAATCCATCCGTTAATAGAGAAAAATCCATCGGCCCGGTGGAGCGATTCAGGCGGCTTTTCTCGATGGCCTGCACCTGGTCCTGATAGATCGCCTTCGAATCATAGAGCAGGCGTCCGATCAGCGTGGACTTTCCGTCATCCACACTGCCGGCGGTAGTAAAACGCAACAGATCGCGATCGAGATGCTGCGCGAGAAACGTATCGAATGTGGAGGAGGAACGCGCGTCTACCAATCCCTGCGGCACTAGAAATATCCCTCCCGTTTCTTCATCTCCATGGAGCCTTCCTGGTCGTGGTCGATGGCGCGGTTCTCCCGCTCCGAACGATGGAAGCTGAACATCTCCTCGATGATTTTGGGCAAGGTGTCCGCCTCGGAAGCAATCGCGCCGGTGCATGGAACACATCCCAGCGAACGCATGCGAACCATGCGGCGCTCCGGCTTCTCATTGGGCAGCAGGGGAATGGGACCCTGCGTCAGAATCAGCGATCCGCCGCGCACAACCAACTCCCGCTCTTTCGCAAAATACAGCGGCACGATAGGAATATTTTCCTTATAGATGTAGAGCCAGATATCGAGCTCGGTCCAGTTTGAAAGCGGAAAGATGCGAATGCTCTCTCCCTTGTCGATCTTGCCGTTGTAATAGTTCCACAACTCCGGGCGTTGATTGCGAGGATCCCACTGCCCGGCAGCATCACGGAAGGAATAGATCCGCTCCTTGGCCCGGGACTTTTCCTCATCGCGTCTTGCACCGCCAAAGGCGGCGTCGAATCCCCCTTCCGCGAGAGCATCCAGCAAGGAACGCGTCTTCAGAAACCCGCAACATTTCTGCGTGCCTAGCGCGAACGGACTGGCGCCGTCGTCCAACGCCTGCTGATTTTTGTGTACGATCAGCCGCGCGCCCACTTCGCGCGTATAGCTGTCGCGGAACTCGATCATCTCCGGAAATTTGTAGCCGGTATCCACATGCAGAAGTGGAAATGGTATCTTGCCGGGATAAAACGCCTTTTGCGCCAGCCGGAGAAGGACAGAGGAATCCTTGCCAATGGAATAGAGCATCACGGGTGCGGCGAACCCCGCGACAGCTTCGCGCAGGATGTGGATACTTTCCGCTTCCAGCGTCTCCAGGTGACTCAAACGCCGGGCAGGCTGCAGCCCCGGCTCTTCCATACTGCTGGTTGGAGCTGCATCGCAGCTTTCCTCATAAACATGTGGTGTCATCGGCAGTCCTATTTCACCTGTTCGGGAGTGGTCTGGAGGACTTTCCTGCCGGAACTAGAAAGCCCACCTGAGCGGCTCTTCCGTCGGTGGGCTTTGATTTTTGGGTTACTAGCAAGCTTTTCAGCTTTTCCGTCTACCCAACCCTCCAGAAGGCGCGCGAATGTGCCCGCATACAACACATGCACATACAACGCATCTGGAAAGAAAGGGACTTCATAACTGATATAACTTTAGTCCGGGCTGAAGCCCGCGTCAAGGGGGGTGTCACGATTCCAGCTCTTATCAAGCCGGGTGCCCCATTCTAGCCGCATTCTTTTTGCGGCCAGGATGAGATTTGACTACACCAACTTTTCAATCCATCTCTAACAACACAATTCCGCAACTGACAAATTCCCTAAACAGCCTTTTGCAAAGTAGTGGCGCTCGAATCTTTTATCGAATCGAGCCACGATGCATCTGCGTCCGAGTCGCCGAAACGTTTCTGTCCCGCCTGGCGAATCTCCGCATCGGGAACCTTGATCAACGGCGTATAGCGGGGATGATGCGATTCCTTGTATGGGTCGTTGCGCGCTGCGTTATAGCAACAGATCATGGACCAGCGAGGATTGTCGGAGTGGTTCTGGTCCGAACGATGCAGCAGGTTGGCATGGAAAAACAGCGTGTCTCCAGGTTCCATCTCCACATAGACCAGATCCAATTTCTTGAGTACTTCCTGGACCCGTTCGGGGTCCGCGCCCGCCTGATCGCCAGTGAGAATGTGCTCGATACGCCCGAGCTGATGAGATCCTTTGATCACCTGCAGGCAGCCATTTTCCTTATTGGCGCGATCGATGGCGACGTATGCGCTCGTCAATAACGGAAAAAGAACGCCATTCTGATACCAATATCCATAATCCTGATGCCAGGCCCAGGCCCCTCCAATTTTGGCATCTTTCATAATCATTTTTGAATGGTAATGGTAAACCTCGCCTTCAAGCAGTTTCTCGGCGGAGTTCACAATCGACTCGCTCCGCGCCACCATGCCGTAGATCGTGTCGGTGGGATGGTTCCACAGCGATAACCGAACGGTGCCGCCTTCGCCATCTGCCCGTCCATAGGAATGCTGGTCGAGCACGCGATCCTCCCGCGCTGCCCGGCCTAATAACCCAATCTCATCCGCATCCAGCATGCCCTTGACGAGAACATAGCCATCCTGCTGGTACGCGCGGGCTTGCTTGTCACTGATCGCACCTTTTGCCATGGCGAGTGTTCCTCCGGCTTTGATTTTATAGCGGGTTTACAAACACCGCAGTTCAGAATGACTGCAATTGCCCATCAACGGCACCAGCGATAAATCCGCATCAGATAATTTCCCACCGCAGCGGCGTCCCTGGTTCGCTCTTCCCCGGAAATGCTACAAGGTCTTGTCCGCAACGTGTTCCAATGTTGAGTCTGGAACTCCGCGACAGAGATAAGAGCTGAAATTGTCGACATTATGCAGAGAAAACGTTGGAGCTCCCTGCTCTCTCTGCGTCTTGACACGCAGAAAGTCCGCACCCTGCAAATCATCCAACATAAAAACCGGACGCTGATCGGACTGAAGGGAAGTAATTTCAATATGGCTCATGTCGACATTTTTTACATGGCGCAGATAAAAGCCCTGCGCCGGCGTGTTGCCGAACATATTGGGTTCAGGGTATTCGTTCCCAACTTCCGGCGGCCGGACTTCCCCCTGCTGCCGGGTTCCGCCTCCCTGGTGCTGGATGAAAATATCGCTGATCTGTAGGTCCTGAATGGCGTGGCCAGGAACGCCGCTGAAGATGGAGCACTGCTGGGCGTCGACATTGGAAGCAACAAGGTTGCTGATGAGCACTCGACGCAGTTGACCGATCGGTACATTCTTCGGACCGCGCATTCTGGCGCCCAGCCGCAGGAAAATGGGAGCGGTCACAATGTCGCGCATGGCGATATTGGTGATCGCAACATCTTCGAGCAAACCTCCATCCACTGTTTCCAAAGCCAGGCCGTGGCAGCCTTCGAAGACGCAGTTGGAGATCGCAATATTTTTAAATCCGCCGTTCGATTCGGTGCCAAACTTGATACGCCCCATTTTTGGGACATTGGAACCGGCAGGAAATTTCTTCAATGTTCCATCGAGTAAACTTCCCAACTGATAGGTCCCGGTCAAATAGCAATTCGTTATTGTGAGATTTTCCGTCGCGCGCGCATAGCCCAGCGAAAAAGAACTCTTGGGGCAAATGCCGTCGTCCCAGGGAGAATTGACGGTGCAGTTCGAGACGCGGACATTATGGCAGCAGTCAATATCCATTCCGTCGCGATTCGTATCGATCTTCAGGTTGTCGATGGTCAGGTTGTCGACGCCAGTAGCCAGAATTCCAAACCAGCCTCCTTGCAGAATGGAAAAATCTTTCAGCAAAACGTTATGGCAGTTTTTCAGAGCAATGGATTTATTCCCGCCGCCCGGCGGCTCAACCGCTTTCGGCGTACTCCGGCCCCAGCCCTTGTCGAGGCCCTTACCCCAGATCAGACCCGGCCCGCAAATACCGAAGTCATGAATGTCCTCGCCCCAGATCAGGCTGTTATGCCAGTGGTTGTGACCATAGTCCTGGTACGCCACCCAGGGGGCATCGGGTTCCGGCGCATCGTACCCACCCGATGCGCCTGCCGCAGGCGTGGGCGCAGCTAGAATAGTGGCGCCTTGTTCCAGAAACAGGGTGACATGGCTGCGCAGGTGAATGGAGTAACAGGCGTAGGTTCCTGCCGGAAAACGAACTGTGCCGCCGCCGGAAGACGCAGCCGCGTCAATTGCTTTATTTATTGCCGGGGTGTCGATTGTCCGTCCATCCCCGACAGCGCCAAAATTTCTTGCGTCATGGATGCCGTTGCTGTTTCCGTCGCGGGGCGCCGCCGCTCTATCGGCGGCGTATAGAGCCGGTGCGGCGATCAGAGATGCCGCGATTCCGCCGCCGGCAATCCTCAGCAAATCCCTTCTGCGTGTCTCCATGTTGCTCCTTTGCAAATACCGATCGAATGATCCGGTCATGCTGGAATCTTCATATCCCACCCTAGCCGCGAAGAACGCGCCTAGGATGGGGCACCCGGTTTCTCGCTGAAATTACTGAACGCTTCCGCGCGGACGCAGGCGGTTCAATTCGACTGCGCATGCAATGGCATTTTGTGCAGCGAACTTCAGATTGTCTGCGACGATCCACAGCCAGAATCGATGTGTCTCCGCGCTGCCCAATTGTCGCTTTGCGGAACCCGCAGAGCCGGGTATTCCCGCATCCTCCACCACCGGCTGCACCAGCACCTGCACATCTTCTTCTTCGACGGCCTGGACGTTGCCTGGAAATTCGCTGGCATTGGTAATTACGTGGACGTGAGACCCGGCCAACGCTCGCGCCAGCGCATCCGCCGCGACAGGTTTTTGAAACTCCACCGCAACCGACAATGCATAGCCGTGGAAGACCGGCACCTGGATGATCTGGAGGGCGAGCGAAGCCGCCGGGGCGGAAGCAATCTTCGCGTAATGCCTGCGGATGACGTCCGCGGCGGTCGAGAGAGCGACCCCGCCGAGGGAAACCGCTAGCGTAAAGGCGGTCTGTCCGCCGAAGACTTCCATCGGCAAAGGTTGAAAGGAAAGCAGATTGGTCGTCTGTTGATGCAATTCTTCAAGCGCCGCGTGGCCATATTCTGAAGCCGGTTGCAGCAGGGTTGCCCAGACGCTATGCAGAGGAGCAATTCTCTGACTGCGCGCGGCCAGCAATGCCAGTAACACCGCGACCGGATGCGCCGAAACTACGGCCCGCGTCTGCAGATCGGGAGCGGCCACCTGGTTTGGCTTGCCGGCAGCGTGTGCCGCGGGACCGGTAGTCGCTGCCGGATCGCCCTGAATCCACGGCGCGCGAACCAGAATGCCGGACGCGCCTTCCAATTCTCCGGAAAGATCCACAATGCTCGATCCGGCATCGAGAGCATTCCGCCAATGCTTCCGGGTAAGTTCGGGGCCGCCCGCAAAAAAAGTGAAGTCGCAGCCATCGAACGAATCCGGTTCGATCCGTTGGATAAATGTCACCTCATCTGCCGTCGCGGCCAGTTTACCTAATGCACCCTCATCGTCGATCAGGTGAAAGTCCGCCGAGGCAAACGCAGAAGCTGCCAGCTCATCGTTAAGGGCTTTACCAAGCAGGGTGCCCGCGCCCACTAATGCAATTCGTAGCGATTTCTCTGGCATTTACTATGTTCCTGTCTGATCTGGATCTTGCCGGACTGAAGTTGTCGAAGTAGTGGAGACGTAGCCGCCAGGTTTGGGGTGTCGCCGATGCCGCAAAGACCACGAATAGGCTGCCCGCGCCAGCAGTCCGGAAAACATGTAGCCGAACGCGAGAAAGAAAAGCAATACGTGATGAAAGAGCAGAACCACGCTGACAACCGCGCCAATCAGCACAAGCAGCTGAAAGGGATGACGACCGGTGAGATTGATTTCTTTGCCGCTCCAGAAACGCCATGTACTGACCATTAGAAAACCGACCAGTCCAACGAGAAGAATCCAGATTCCCGCGAAAATCCCATTAAATATTGGCGCTCCGTCACAGATGTGAACCGTGGCGGCGACCACGCCGGCGGCGGCCGGAATCGGCATGCCGACAAAATATTTCCGGTCCGGCCGGCCGGGATTTTTGGGCTTGGCGTCGGTACTGGTGTTGAAGCGGGCCAGGCGGCACGCGCCGCAGATCAGGAAGAGAAAACAAACAACCGCCCCGATCTGCATCAATTTATGACGCAGCACAGGATCCATGCTGCCAGGAAGCATTCGAAAGCCCCAGTTATAGGCGAGTATCGCGGGCGCGACGCCAAACGTGATGACATCGGCGAGCGAATCCAACTCGCGGCCAAAATCACTGGCTGTGTTCGTCATTCGCGCAATCCGGCCATCCAGCCCATCGAAGGGCACGGCAAAGCCGATGGCCAGGGCGGCAAAGTCGAAGTGATGCGGCTCGATGGGCGAACCTTGAAGACTCTGCACGATCGCATAAAAGCCGGCGCCGATCGTTCCGGCGGTAAATAGCGAAGGCAGGATGTACATGCCGCGCCGCGCTGGGCGCTGCTTTCGGCCTTCAGCCTTGGTCATCGCGGCGGCTCCGCCACGGGACTGAAAAACGTCGTTTCGGAGGAAACCGTGGCCAGCAATTCCTCGCTGTCCTGGGGCGGCATAATGGCAAGCACCGAAGCGCCCCCACGCACCCGATCTCCGACTTTCACCTGAAGCTCGCAGGAAAAGGGGAACACCACATCGACACGCGATCCGAATTTTATCAGCCCTACCCGCTCCCCGCGATGGACCCAGTCGCCGATCTGTTTTTTGAACACGATGCGCCGCGCCAGCAGACCCGCGATCTGGCAAAAAGCCACAGTGCACAACTCACCCGCAACCTGCACCAGATTCTGCTCATTCTGCGTGGCCGACTCAGGATTCATTGCATTCAGAAATTTGCCTTTTTTATAATCGACCGCCTGAATGTTTCCTGCGATGGGAGCGCGGTTGACGTGGACATCGAAAACGTTCAGAAAGATGCTGATGCGCCTCTGCTTCCCGGTAGCCGTCACCACGGTATCGATGACAGTCACTTTGCCATCCGCGGGCGAAACGATGAGGCCGGGCGCTTCCGGAATTTCCCGCTGAGGATCGCGAAAGAACCACAAAAAAAATGCCGCGAGTAGCAGCGGAATCCAGAAAAAAACCAGCGAATGCGTAGCCGCCCATACCAGGACCGCCGCAACCGTAAATCCCAATCCGTAGAAATACCCGTCGCGAACCATTTCGTATGTCAGATTATACGGTTCCCCCCAGGAATCGCACCCTGGGGATATGTCGCGACCGAAGTCACACTTTGCATCAGGCGTTCAGCTGCGTCGATTCGGAAGGACGTGCGTATCGCTCCATTTCATCTTTCAGCTTCAACTTCAGCTTTTTGAGCCGGGCCGCTTCGATTTGTTCGTTTTCGCTGAGGTAGGGGCGGGCCAGAATAGTTTCCAGTTTGCGGGAGTATTGACGGTGTTCCTCAACCAGGCGGCCAAGAGGATTGGTGCCCGTGCGGGGCTGATCGGTGGAAATCTCCATAAGGAGGCACCTCCTATTTCCTATAGACGGCAAAATTAGCACGCTGGTTAACCGGCTGGCAACCGAAGATTTCAACAGGCTGCCGGATAGGCATCGAATACCATTCGCATTAACACGGCATCTTCTGTCGGCTGCGCATAATATGCCGGCCTTCGTCCCACGGCAGTAAAACCGGCGCGCTCGTAAAAAGCAATCGCGGTGCGGTTGGAAGGGCGTACTTCCAGCCATACACCGGAAGCCGTCTGAATCCCGGTATAAGGAACTTCGGCATACTCTGGGGGCATAGCTGCGGAGCACCATGTGCGACACCATAGTGTGCCCGCCTCCAGCAGCCGCCGCCCAATACCCCTTCTTCTCCACTCCTCCGCTACAGCCATATTTTCAAGTTCGCACTCTCGAGCGCCGAGATCCGATACTGCGGAAAAGGCGGCGAATCCGAGAATTTCTCCCGACACAGATCGGGAACCCGGATTGACCGCCGCTGGCAGGCAGGAGACAAAAATGGTCTGCACCTGGGATCTGGGCTCCGCCTGGTCCGCAACGCAGTAGGCTCCATATGCCGCGCGAGACCAGCGCGCGACTGTGGGGATTGTTTCGGTTAGCCCGATGATTGCTTCAATATCTGGAGTTCGCGCACGCCGAACGACATATCCGCTGCGGTCGAACGCAGAAGGATTTCGAGTCATGAACCTATCGCTCGACTGTTCGGCGATTCCGGAGCCATGGTCACCTTTAACATGGAATTCATGGACCGCAGATAATTGGCATCCAGCAACGCCACGTCGCTGAAACGTCGCTCTCGCCATGCGGTAAAAACCAGCGGCAGCGATCCCCTATTAGAAACGCTTGGAACTTCACACGATTTGAGATCGGGAAAAGAACTCAATGCGTTCAGCACCGCCGGTTCGCACACGATAACGATGCCCGGAGTGCTTTGAAGACTGGCAGTCAGGCTGGCCGGCGTTTGCAGGGACTCCGCCACGCATGTGCGGCCCGCATCGCGATAGATGCCGTGGTAATACTCTCCTCGCCCGGCATCGAGCACCGCATGTACCGGCCCGGCGGCGGCATTTTCGGGGCAGTATGCCTTCGCCATCGATGCCATGATTGCCAGGCGCGATAAAGCGATGACCGGTTTCGCCGTGACTTCCGCCATTGCCTTTACAGCACTCAAGCCGACGCGAAGACCCGTGAACGATCCCGGCCCGGAGACGACCGCAAATGCGTCCACCTCGGAAAGGGTCAATTGATTTGCCTGGAGCAATTCCGCCACCGTTGAAACCAGCTGGGTGGAAAATTCCCGTGGCTGCAAAACGCCCGCACCCAGCACTTCTGTTTCAGCGGGACGCGCGGAGGCGCTTTCATTTCGCGCCAGTAAAACCGCGCCGGTCGATCCGGCAGTATCGATAACGAGAACCAGCATCAGGCCCGAACGTCCGCGGGAACGTCCGCATCGGCGTTCTGGCAGATCTCGACCAGCACGCCTCCGGTGCTTGAAGGATGCACGAAGAAATACAGATGACCGCCGGCGCCGATCTTCAGCTCGTCCGATACCAGCCGCATCCCGGCGCATTTCATCTCCGCGAACACTTCGGCGATGTCATCGACATGCAATGCGACATGATGCATCCCTTCGCCACGCCGTTCGATGAAACGCCCGATGACAGACTCCGCCGACATGGGTTCCAGCAATTCAATACGGCTCTCTCCGGCAGGGATCATCACGGTGCGCACTTGTTCATGCTCGATGGTCTCCTCCGGCCCGGCGTCCATTCCGAGGAGCTCATAAAAACTGCGGGCCTGACGCAGATCGCTCACTGCAATTCCAAGATGATCGATTCGAAACATTTTCGGTGCCCAACCCTTCTTCCATGGGATGCCGCGTTGCATTGGATTTCAGGGCACGTTCCTGTGCAAATCCAGCAAGTCGCGCACCAGACGTTCTACCAGAACATAAGGATCTTCGTCACGCTGCGCGACAGAACGCGCGTAGGCTGCCATCTCAGAGCCTCCGATGCGGTGATGCACCAGCTCATGCGTCAGCCGCTGACGAATCATCTCCATTAGACGCTTCTGCCACGCGGCAGCGCGTTTTTGTTCGAGCTTTCCATTCTGCCGCAGCCACCCTGCACAACGATCGATCGCATCCGCCAGCGGAGCGGTTCCTTCTCCAGTGCTGGCCACAGTTCGCACGACGGGTGGAACCCATCCATCGGTGTGGCCGCGGAGCGATTGCATCGTACGGATTTCGCGCTCGACGCGGTCCGCGCCTTCGCGATCGCTCTTGTTGACAACGAAAATGTCGGCGATTTCGAGAATGCCGGCCTTGATGCTCTGAACATCATCGCCGAGACCGGGCACAAGCACCACCACGGTCACATCGGCCAGCCGCACGATGTCCACCTCATCCTGACCGACGCCAACGGTTTCTATCATCAGGCGAGTCTTGCCGCTGGCTTCGACAAGGGAGGCAATATCCGCGGTAGTCGATGCAAGTCCGCCTAAAAAGCCGCGCGTCGCCATGCTGCGGATGTAGAGTCCCAGATCGGCGTGATGACTCTGCATTCTGATCCGGTCGCCCAGGATGGCTCCGCCGGTGAACGGGCTGGTCGGGTCTACGGCGACGATTCCGACTGTGTGCTCCTGCGCACGATAATGCCGCGCAAGCTGATCGACGAGAGTGCTTTTTCCAGAACCGGGTGCACCGGTCAATCCGATTCGCAATGCATGACCGGTGTGCGGAAAACAGCCTGACAATACCGCCGCAGCACCGGGAAAGTCATTTTCAACCAGCGAAATGGCACGAGCGAGCGCACGAACATCCCCGGCACGCAAGCGCGTGACGAGGGTCTCCGCTTCAATATGAGCCGCGTCCGTCGAGGTGGAAGTCGCCATACTGGATGCGATGATATCGCGTTCGAGCGAGCCATGGCATCGCCTTCAATCATTCGAAGCAGATAGCGATTTGTACTGCATTGAAACATCCCGAGTGAAAATATTTCGCGCCGGGAGATTGATTGCATCCTCAACCTATTTGCGGGAATTCAACGATAAAATATCCCAGTGCACCGATCATTTGCCTGCAAAACAAACGATGAGGAAACCTGCATTATTCTGGAGAGGAACCTCCTTGCGATCAATTTTCATTCTTCAGGATTTCTCAGGCCAATGGAAGTTTCCGGCCAGCATCACGACAGCTGAATCGCATCACGAATAAAAGACCACGGAGCAGGCATGGCGCAGTCTTCCGTTGTTCCTGCTGCCAAGCAGCGGGACTACGACAGCGAGTTTCACTACGAGCACTGGACGCCGCGATTCAATCCGTGGGTGATCACCTTTACGGTGACGCTGGCGACGTTCATGGAGTCGCTCGATTCGAGCATCGCCAATGTGGCGCTTCCGCACATTGCAGGCACGCTCGGCGCCAGTTACGACGAAGCCACCTGGGTGCTGACCTCCTATCTGGTGTCGAACGCGATTGTGTTGCCAATCAGCGGCTGGATTTCGAACCGCATCGGACGCAAGCGCTTCTACATGACCTGCGTTGCCCTGTTTACCATTTCCTCTTTTCTCTGCGGTCTCGCCACTTCTCTGCCTATGCTGATTGTGTTCCGCGTCATTCAAGGGGTTGGCGGCGGCGGCTTGCAGCCGAGCGAACGCGCCATCCTCGCCGACACATTTCCGCCCGAGAAGCGGAGCCTTGCATTTTCTCTCTATGGAATGGCCGTGGTGCTGGCTCCTGCCATTGGCCCCACCATTGGCGGCTGGATTACCGACAACTACACATGGCGCTGGATTTTCTTCTTGAATATTCCCGTAGGCATCCTGTCGCTGCTGCTCACCAGCCGCATCGTGCAGGACCCGCCGTACCTGAAAAAGGTGCGTGAGCGCACCACCGGCGATATCGACGGCATTGGCCTCGGACTGCTTGCACTGAGTATCGGCGCGCTGCAGATCATGCTCGACAAGGGGCAAGAGGATGACTGGTTCAGCTCGCGTTTCATCGTCACCTGTGCCTGCCTCGCCGGATTCGGCCTGATCGCATTTTTCTATCGCGAATTGACGGCGAAGCATCCCATTATCGATTTATCTCTTTACCGCAAACGCAACTTCGCCATGACGCAAATCGTCATGCTGTTGATCGGCGCGGCGCTGTATTCGACAACTGTCATGATTCCGCAATTTTTGCAGGAGTTGCTGGGTTACACGGCCACGGAGGCCGGCCTGGCGCTCTCCTTAGGCGGCGTGGTCCTGATCCTGCTCTTTCCCATCGTTGGCTATATCGGCCAAAAGGTCGATCCGCGCCTGATGATTACCATCGGATTTTGTCTGCTTACGCTGGGCATCTGGCGCATTGGCGATCTCGACCTCAGCATCAGTTTTTGGGATGCGGCCAGCTGGCGCGTCATCATGGTGCTGGGCATGCCATTCCTTTTTGTGCCGATCAGCGTCATGTCCTACGTGGGCGTTCCGCAGGAGAAAAACAACGAGGTCTCCGGCCTGACAGCATTGGCGCGTAACATCGGCGGAAGCCTTGGCATTTCCTTTATCAGCACGATGCTGGTGCGGCGGGCCCAGACACACCAGCAATTCCTGTCCGCGCATGTGTACGGCGCGTCCGATAAATATCGCGTGTTGCAGCAGGGCATCTCGGGCGCATTGCAAACCCGCGGATATTCCTCCGCCGATGCGGCCACACATTCGATGGCGCAGATTTACAACATCATGCTGCAACAGGCGCGCCTGCTTGCATATGTGGATACTGTGCACGTTCTCGTCCTGCTGACTGCCTGTTTGATTCCGATCGGATATCTGATGAAAAAGCCGCGCTACCGCCCGAAGCATGTCGAACCGCTCGAGTAATCCGGCAGTGAGTTTCAACTCGAACGCAATGACGGCGATACCTCTCTGACATCGGCGCACTGCAACCAGAAAGGGCGAGGATCACACCCTCGCCCTTGCAGTCGTTCGTCGCATCGGCACGGACTATGGCTGTCCCTTACCGCCGCCCGCCCCGTAGATATTTCCGGTCGTATAGGTCGCGTCTTCCGCAGCCAGCTGCACATAGATCGAAGCCAGCTCCGCCGGTTGACCGGCGCGTCCCAGAGGATACTTCCCGCCAAAATTCACCAGATGCTCCTGCGTCGCGCCGCCGCTTACCTGCAGCGGCGTCCAGATCGGCCCCGGAGCCACTCCGTTCACCCGAATCCCTTTCGGTCCCAGTTGCTTGGCCAGCGATTTCACAAAGTTCATCGTCGCGGCCTTTCCCTGCGCATACGCGTACAAATTTCCTGCCGGGTCATACGCCTGCTCGGAAGTCGTCGCTATGATCGTCGACCCCGGCTTCAGGTGTGGCAACGCCGTCTTGATGATGTAGTACGGTGCGTAGATATTCGTCTTCATCATCGAGTCGAACTCCTGGTCCGGCATATCCAGAATCGACTCGAACTGCTGCTGCCTCCCCGCGTTGCTCACCAGGATATCCAGCCCGCCCAACCCGTTGATCGCCTGCGTCACCAGGCTTTTGCAGAACGACTCATCGCGCAGATCGCCGGGGATCGAAATACCCTTCTGTCCCGCGGCGTGAATCAGGTCGATGACCTCCCGCGCATCCGGCTCCTCGGTCGGGTAGTACACGATGGCCACATCGGCGCCCTCGCGCGCATACGCGATCGCCGCCGCCCGGCCCATGCCGGAATCGCCGCCCGTAATGAGCGCCTTGCGCCCCATCAACCGGCCCGAACCTTTATAGCTCTTCTCTCCATGATCGGGCGGGGGGTCCATCTTGCTCGCCAGTCCGGGCCACGGCTGCGACTGGCTTTTGTACGGCGGCTTCGGATACTTGTCTGTCGGGTTCTCCACCGGCTGCGCCGTACTCGGGTACATTTTTCCCGATCCTTGGGTGCTCGACTCCTGCCCGAACGCCGGCCCAACCGCTGCGGCCGCGATTCCCGATCCCAAACCGCCAATCATCTGTCTCCGCGAGAGTGCATTTCCGCTGCCGTTGCTCATTTCCGCCCTTTTTCATTCACTCGATTTGAGAGTTCCGCGCCTTCACGGCGGCCCTTGTATTGCTGCTATTTTGGTTGCCGTCTCGTCTTCGCGAGTTGTGCATCTCCTCGCCGCACCGCCCGCTCATATTGAGCGCACGCAAAACCGCGCTGTCACTGCGTCAACCGAAGACCCTTTATAAAATTTGGATTGGGCAAAACGGCGTTCAGACATGCGCTTGCGGCGTTGAGTAAAGGTTTCGAAAAGCGGCCATCGCCGAAAACCTCTTGCTGCTATGGCCCTGACGTACTCCAGCAACCCTTACTGCTTTCTCAGCACTTCCCGCGCAATCACGAGCCTCTGAATCTCGCTCGTCCCCTCGCCGATGGTGCATAGCTTCACGTCGCGATAGAACTTCTCCGCCGGATAATCTTTGATGAATCCATACCCGCCATGCAACTGCACGCCTTCATCGCAGATCTTGACCGCAACCTCGCTGGCGTGAAGCTTGGCCATGGACGATTCCAGCGTCGTCTTCATTCCGGCATCTTTCATTTGCGCGGCGCGCAATGTCAGCAGTTTCGCTGCGTCGAGCTGCGTCGCCATATCGGCAATCTTCCACTGGATGCCTTGAAACTCGCTGATCGCCTTGCCGAACTGCTTGCGTTCTTTTGTATATTTCAGCGTCGCATCGAACGCCCCTTGCGCGATACCGAGGGACAACGCCGCGATCGAAATGCGACCGCCATCGAGCACGCGCATGGAGTCGATGAAGCCGTCGCCCTCTTTGCCGAGCAGATTCTCCGCCGGAATTTCGCAGTCTTCGAAGATCAGCTCCGACGTGTCGCTGGCGCGCAGGCCTAATTTGTTTTCCTTCTTGCCAGGCCGAAAACCTGGAGTTCCTTTTTCCACGATGAAAGCGGAAAGCCCGTGCGTCCCCCTGGATTTGTCGGTAACTGCGATGACGACTGCCACGTCCGCATAATGGCCGTTGGTGATGAAGGTCTTGTTGCCATTCAGCACCCAGTTGTCGCCACTTTTCACTGCCGAGGTGCGGGCCCCGCTGGCATCGGAACCCGAGCCTGCTTCGGTCAGGCCCCACGCGCCCAGCCATTCTCCGCTGGCCAGTTTCGTGACATATTTCTGACGCTGCTCCTCGGAGCCAGCTAGATAAATATGATTTGTTGCAAGTGAGTTATGCGACGCGACGATGATTCCCACAGAACCATCCACGCGAGATAGCTCCTCGACGGCAATCACATATTCCACATAACCCAAACCTGATCCGCCGTACTCCGCCGGAAAAATAACACCCATCAGCCCCATGCGGCCCAGTTCCTTCACCAGGTCTGCGGGAAATTCGCTGGCCTCATCCCAGCGCATCACATTGGGCGCAATTTCTCGCATGGCAAAGTCGCGGATTTCTTTCCGCAACTGCTGCTGCTCGTCGGTAAATTGATGGAACTGCGCCTGCTGGAGGCCAGTCTGTCCGAGTGTGTCTGCGCTCATCGGCTCCCCATGAAGAAAACTATCGAGGGTATCATGTGGCCGCGAGGGATGTCGATAGCGGCAATCTTCCAGAAAACATTTAGTATGAGTCACCCATGTCAATCTCCAACACCCAATGAATACTCTTCGCGTGCCGGATCGCCGCGTCACTTCCTCGTTTGCCATTCCACTGTTAGCAATCTCCCTGTTCCTGCCGGCTTCCGCGCCGTCCACATTTGCCCAATCCACTGCGGGTCAAACAAGGCCCTCCATCAACACATCGCGGGCCCTCCAAAAAAACGCCCCGGCAGAGGACTGGATCACCGGGCTGCCGCGAGAACCCATTCACGTCGCAGCGTGGCCAGGAGGAAAGAAGGTCGCGGTCTGCTTCGTGCTCTATATCGAAGTATGGGGTTATGGGCACGGTCCGAACTTCCGCTCGGACATGGATGGGCGTGATCCTGATGTCGTCGATGAATCGTTTCGCCAGTACGCCGATTTGCAGTCGGTGGTGAAAGCGGCGGGCGAGCAGCGCTAGCCTGATCCACCCGCATCCATACGTTCCTGAACCTGACATGCCATGTTGTTGAGGTTCGATAGACCTATGTGGCCCCCGCAATATCGACCGCGAAGCGGCTACTTAACGCAGGTTTTTGCGCAAGAAGCCGTTTCGAGGAACTACCTACGATATCGCCAACGAATGCGTAAATTTATCTACGCATCAAGCCGAGCTTAGTGCGCCTGGTGATCGTCGTAGCGAGGTCCATCATGCTCCGGGCCATGAGAGCGACTGGTGTCCGATCCATGCTGTTTTACATTTTTGTTGTACAGGCCGAGAATCAGGAACGGCGCCGCCCATTGGCCGATGAACAGTGCTTCATGGTTTTTTCCTTTGCACTTCAATACCAAAGAGCCAAGCATCGAGGCGAACGCAGCCCCCATGAACAGGCTGGTGGGCCACTTGGCTGAATAGCTCTCCAGCATCGCGGTCAGCTGGTCTTCCTGTAATTCTCCGGGACGAACTCTAAAATCCATTTGAATCTCCTGTTTGATGAATTTGAGGAATCTTCGATAGCCTGTTTGGCCGCTTGCATATTGAGATTGCGACGGGTAAACAGCACGACTCTCTATGTAGATGCGCTGTAGCCCACACGAGACCATCGAACAACTGGATCTGAGTAGATGGCGGCGAACGGATTTGCATGAGACAACAAATTCCGCCGTGGATTTTTACAGCAACATGTCGATCTTCGAACCGGCCCCAAGAAAAGCATGGGATACACTGATCCGGAAATTGATGCGGGGCCCGGAGAACGATCCAAGATGAGAAGATTTCTATTTGCCGTGTCCTGCTTCCTCTCCACACTGGTTATGGGGCTTGTCCTTGCAGGAAGCGCTACTGCTTTGGCAAAGGCGTCTTCGACCACAAAGACCGCCGCGCCTCCGCCTCCCATCCTGCTGGGCGTGGCCTGGTATCCGGAGCGGTGGCCGGAGTCGCGCTGGAAAACCGATGTCGAACTGATGCAGAAGGCAAATATCCATTTCGTCCGCGTAGGAGAATTTGCCTGGAGCACGATGGAGCCGGCCGAGGGTGATTACCAGTTCGATTGGCTGGAGCACGCCATCGATGAAGCTGGGCAGCACGGCATTTACACAGTTTTGGGCACGCCTACCGCCGCCCCGCCCGCCTGGCTGACGCAGAAATATCCGGAAACGCTTCGCGTGGACGAAGATGGGCACCGGGCGGAACACGGCAACCGCCAGCAGTTCAACTGGGATAACCCAAAATATCGCGAACTGGCCCGCGACATCGCCAGCCGCATGGCACAGCGTTTCGGGCATAATCCGTACGTGATCGGCTGGCAGATTGACAACGAATACGGCAAGATTTCCTTCGATCCGCAAACGCGCGCAGATTTCCAGGGATGGCTTAAGAATCGCTACGGCACGCTTGAAAATCTGAATACCCGGTGGACCACCACCTACTGGAGCCAGGCTTACAGCAATTGGGATCAAATTCCCATCGAAACCACACCGGGCAATCCCGGCCTGTTGTTGAGCTGGAAGCGATTCGTGAGCGACACCTGGCGCAGTTACCAGAAGAACCAGATGGACGCAATCCGCCAATATGCCGCGCCGCGCCAGTTCATCACCACCAACATGATGGGATGGTTCGACGGATTCGACCATTACCTTGTCGCCAAGGATCTCGACCTGGCGGCCTGGGACGACTACGTGGGCGAAGGACACCTGAACCCCTATAGCAACGGTTCCGCCGACGACCTGACGCGCGGATTCAAACAGAAAAACTTCTGGGTCATGGAGACGCAGCCCGGCCACGTCAACTGGGCCGGTATTAACAATGATCTGAACAAAGGTGAAGTCCGGGCCATGGCCTGGGAGAACATCGGCCACGGCGCCGATGCTGTCAGCTATTGGCAATGGCGCAGCGCCCTGAACGGGCAGGAGCAATACCACGGAACCTTGATCGGGGCCGACGGCACCCCGGTTCCGCTCTATTCCGAGATCGCCCAGATCGGCAGAGAATTTATGAAAGCCGGCCCCGCGCTGGCGGGTACGTCGCCTAAATCGCAGGTCGCCATCCTGCACACCTACCCCAGTTTCTGGGCCATCAACTGGCAGCGGCATAACAAGAATTACAACCCGGAGGAACAGCTCCTCAGCTACTATCGGCCCTTGCGCGATATTGCGCAGTCGGTGGACATCGTCCAGCCCACCGTTCCCTTGGGCCAGTACAAACTGGTGGTCGCCCCGGCGCTGAATGTACTCTCCGAGGCAGCCACTCAAAACCTCATCTCTTACGTGAAGAATGGCGGGCATCTTGTTCTAGGGCAACGCGCAGCAATGAAGAACAGTGACAATGCCTTGCAGCCGGAACGGCAACCTGGACCGCTGACCTCTCTCCTTGGCGGACGTGTCGAGCAGTACTATGCTCTGCTCAGTCCTGTTCCCGTTTCCGGCCAGTTTGGCGACAACACCAGCAAGCTTTGGGCGGAACTTTTGAGCACGAACGCACCGGGCGTGCAGGTGCTGGAAACCTACGGAAAAAGCAATGGATGGCTTGACGGCAAACCTGCCATCATCACCCGCAAAGTGGGCAAGGGCAGCATCACCTATGTCGGGGTGTGGATGGACGATGCCGGCATGACAAAACTCGCCCAGTGGATGATTGGCATGAGCGGCGTCGAACCCGCGTTCGGACCCACGCCTGCAGGCGTCGACGTAAATGCGCGTTATGGAGCAGGCCATACGGTTTTCGTGCTGGTGAACATAGCTCCAGCTCAGCAGACAGTGAAGCTCCCTGCCTCGATGCAGGATGTACTGAACGGCGGCGCAATCGAGTCCGTCACCTTACCGCAATACGGCGTGTCCGTCCTTTCGGAGAGAAAGCCATAATCCTGATGAAAATTTATGAGATCAAGATGTCCCACTTCGCACTTGCGGCTGCTTTGGGCTGCGCATCTTTCCTTTCTGCACAATCCACTGAACCGACGGCGCAAACGGCTGCGGCCAGCTCAGCTTCACCCTCCAGTACATCGCCGAGCACGATCCTGCTATGGCCAAACGGTGCTCCCGGAGCCCAGGGAACCACTCCTCTCGACAAGCCAACAATCACCGTTTATCTGCCCGCGCAAAATCCTACCCATACTGGCATTGTTGTCTGTCCCGGCGGCGGATATATGTTACTGGCGACCGACCTGGAGGGTACGCAAGTTGCTCGCTGGCTGAATGCGCGCGGCGTTGCGGCCTTTGTGCTGACCTATCGTCTGGGACCCCGCTATCACCATCCCATAGAGTTGCTCGATGCCCAGCGGGCGATCCGGTATACGCGCTCGCACGCGGCAGAAGATGGTCTTGACCCGACCCATATCGGCATCTGGGGATTTTCCGCGGGCGGCCATCTTGCCTCAACAGCGGGCACCCACTTTGACGCGGGCAATCCTTCTTCGGCTGACCCAATCGAACGAGTGAGCAGCCGCCCGGATTTTCTTGTGCTGGCTTACCCGGTCATCAGCATGGAACCGGGAATCACGCACAACGGCTCGCTGCATAACCTGCTCGGGGAACAGCCCAATCCCATGTTGCAAAACGAACTCTCGAACGAAACGCAGGTCACGACCCAGACGCCGCCAACATTTCTGTTCAGCACCACAAAAGATCAGGCCGTTCCAGTGATGAACAGCGTTTTATTTTATGAGGCGCTGCTGCGGGCAGGCGTTCCGGCGGAACTCCATATCTTTGAGCAGGGCCGTCATGGGTCCGGACTCGGAATTGGCAACCCACAGTTGAGCTTGTGGCCGGTGCTACTGCAGAACTGGCTGCATCTGCATGGCTGGATGGCATCCAGCGCAGAGTAGGCGGCGCATCTATTCTTCGCGCTGGAGAACTTCGAGCGCACGCTCCAGGCGAACGCCGCGCGAAGCCTTCAATAGCACGGCATCACCGGGCCTGAGATTTTCCCGCAGCCATTCTCCGGCATCTTCGGGGTTCGCTACGAAGATGCCCGTCGCGCCCGCTTCGCTGGCTCCAGAAACGATCGAAGCCGCCTCTCCGCGTACTCCAACGACAATATTCACGCCACGCTTCCCCATATATTCACCACATGCATTGTGAAGCTGCGGGCCATTTGGGCCCAGCTCCAGCATTTCGCCAGCGACCACGATGGTTCGATCCGCAGGCAGAGTCAGCAGCGTATCCACCATCGCGTCGAGGGCTGGCGGATTTGAGTTGTAACAATCGTTCAACAGCGTTGCGCCGCGAATCTGCAGCGTCTGCCCGCGTTTGTCCGGTGCGGCCATCTCTCTGAGCGCAGAGGCGCAGGCTTCGAGCGGGATGCTGCTTGCCAGGCCCGCCGCAATCCCAGCCAGCGCATTGCGAACGTTGTGCAGGCCCAGCAGGCGAAACTCGACTTCCGCCCGCTCCTCCCCACCCACGACGGTAAAGCGTGTGCCCTCGGCACCCATGGGAACGATCGATTCAGCGCGAGGATCGGCACATGCACCGGTCCCGAAGTAAATTGTTTTCCCCGCAAAGTCGCGCCCAAATTGTTGCACGTATGGATCGTCACAATTCAGGATGGCCGTTCCATGCCGCGGCAGAGACGCAATCAGCTCATACTTTGCACGGGCGATGCCCGCCTGCCCTTCGGCAAAATTCTCGGCATGGGCAGTTCCCACGTTCGTCACCACAGCCCAATCCGGCGCCGCAATTTTGCATAGCGCGGCGATCTCCCCAGCATGCGACATACCCATTTCGAGGATCGCGATTTGATGCTCCGGCTGCAGTTTCAAGAGCTGGAGAGGCAATCCATAATGATTGTTCAAATTTCCAAGAGATTTGTGGACGCTGAATCGGCTCTCCAATACCTGCGCGATGGCTTCTTTGGTAGTGGTTTTCCCCGCGCTGCCGGTGATGCCGATTACGCGCTTGCCCCAGTGGCGGCGAACAGAGGAAGCCAGCCGCTGCATTGCTGCGAGAGGCTCATCGACGGTCAGAAGGCGCTGGCGTGTCGCAGCATTTGTATATCGCCCGCTCTGCGCAGAAGCAATTACGGCAGCCACTGCACCCGCCTGCAATGCCGCTTCTACGAACTCGTGCCCATCGAAGCGTTCTCCGTGCACGGCGAAGAAAAGGTCGCCATGCTGAACCGTCCTTGAATCGATGGAGTAGCCGGACGCGATGGCAGAGGGAGCGACGGATGCGGGTAGAAACTCGGCGCTCATCCAGTATCGAACTTGTTCGAGGCTCAGTCGCATAGGGATCTGATGACGGCTCTTGGCCTAACTATTGCAAATTCTGAGAAACTTTCAAAGTTACTATACGGAAAATAAAGGGAGTCATTCTTCTATGAAAGAAGGCGCACCTGTCCAGAGGTATTTGCGAATAGTTGCCGACAGACTTCTATTCGTGCTCTAGGCACACAAGGGTAATTCGAATCCCGGCCGCTCCATCTGAGGATGTCCTCTGGGGACAGAGAATGAACGAGCTGGCCGGGTTTCCTTGCAACCGTCGCAAACACCTGGGGTACAACCTTCAAATATTTCGCAGCCGCCAGCATCGTTCAGCCGCGGGCGAACACGCTTTCATCGAAACACACGCCGTGGCGCAGCAGCGCCCAGACGGCGGTCAGCAGTTTATGCGCCAGGGCGATCTTGGCCACCTGCGGCGGTTTACGTTTCCGCAGCCGGGCATAGTAGGCTTTGGCCGCCGGCGAATGCATGGCCGCCACCTGCGCCGCCTGCAGCAGGATCCAGCGCAGCGTGCCCGACCCGTTGTGGCCGATGCCGCCGCGTTTGCGCTTGCCCGCCGACTCTCGCACCGCCGGCGTCAGCCCGGCGTAGCTGGCCAGGGAACCCTTGGTCGGGAAGCGCCCGATCTCGCCGATCTCAGCCAGAATCACCATCGCCGAATACGCTCCGATGCCGGGCACCGTCTGCAGCCAGCGCGCCCGCGCATCCGTCGCCGCCAGCTTCTCCAACTCGCGCGTGCGCTCGGCGATCAGCCGGTCCAGATGGTCCACCTCCTCAAGCCATGTCTCCACCGTCATCCGTGCCGCCGCGCTCAACTCGATCCCGGCCAGCCAGGCCCGTCCGCGCTTGCCGAACACGTCCGCCACCGGCTTGATAAAACCTTCCTGGTGCAGCACCGCCTGCAACTGGTTCTTCGCCCCCGCCCGCCGCTGGCCCAGCGTGATCCGCAGCCGCGTCAGCATCCGCAACTGCCGCGTCCTCTCATCGGCCATCCACGCCTCCGGCAGCAGATCGGTCCGGCTCAGATGCGCCAGCGTCTCGGAATCCACCCGGTCGTTCTTCAGCCGCGCCGACGCGATCGCCTTCACCCGCTGCGGGTGCACCATTATCACCCGCTCCGCCTCCGGAGCTACCGCCCGCGCGAAAGCCGGCCAGAAACCGCTCGCTTCCACTACCACCTGCCGTGGCCCAGGCACCTGCCGCAGCCAACCCCGCAGCGCCCCGCCCTCGTTGGCCACCTGCCCCTGCCTGTACCGCTTCCCGCTTGCATCCATCGCCGTCAAGTAGCAAAATCGCTGGTGGAGATCTACTCCTATGTGGGTCTTCATCGCGTACCTTCCTCCTATGGACTTCTGTGCTTCGAGCACATCTTGGAAGGTACGCCCTCTTTCATCCCATCTGAGCACAGCGAGAAATCCAGAGGGGGATCGCTGTATTTATGATTTGAATATGCTCTGGATTCTTCGCTGTGCTCCGTTCAGAATGACTCTCACTAATATCCAACTATCCTAACGAGGAAACTGCTTCAAAATGGCCTGCCGCGCCACCTCGGCGTCATCGAATGGAATCGCGCGGTCGCGAAGTATCTGGACCTTTTCGTGTCCCTTGCCCGCAATCACCACGACGTCGTTCTCGCGGGCTTCGGCAATCGCCAGCCGGATCGCGTCAACCCGGTCCGGTTCCACCGCAAACCTGGCCCTGCCGTCCGCGAGGCCGGGGAAGATTTCCGCAAGAATTGCCGCAGGGTCTTCGGTACGCGGATTGTCGCTGGTGGCGACCACGAAGTCGCTTCCCTGCCCGGCAACGCGACCCATTTTGGGGCGCTTCGTGCGGTCCCGGTCTCCGCCACAGCCGAAAACAGTTATGACGCGGCCATTTCTCGGGGCCGCCAACTGCCGTGCCAGCCGCGTTAGATTGCGCAGCGCATCCTCCGTGTGTGCGTAATCAACGACGACGGTAAATGGCTGGCCGCAATTTACCGTCTGAAAACGACCCGGCACATGATCGATGTTTTCCACGCCACGCGCGATTTCTTCTAGAGTCAGCCCACGCGCCGTGGCTGCCGCCGAGGCGGCCAACAAATTCAGCACATTTATCGGTCCGGCAAGATGGGTATGCAGGTCCATCTCGCCCGCTGGGGTAACCATGCGGAACCTAGTCTCCTGTGCGGCGAGTTGGATATCGGCAGCATAAAAATCGTCCCCATCTAAACCGTAGCTGACGACTCCACATCCAGCGGCGCGCGCAATTTCGGCGACGCGTTGCCCATACTCGTCTGCTGCGTGGATGACAGCAACGCGCGGCGGAGCCGCTCCTGTTCCGGTAAACATTTTTGCTTTCGCCTGAAAATAGCTTTCCATATCACCGTGGTAATCCAGATGGTCCGGCGTGAGGTTCGTGAACACTGCTGTATCCCAATGCAGGCCCCAGACGCGACCCTGGTCCAGCGCGTGCGAGGAGACCTCCATCACCGCTTCGGTCGCGCCCCCCGTCACGCCTTCGGAGAACAATTGAAATAGATCCCGCGATTCCGGCGTGGTATGCGGCGATGGGCGGATTTCCCCTGCCACATGATATTCGATGGTCCCGACCAGCACGGAACTACGGCCCGCGCTGCGCAGCATGGATTCCAGGAGATAGGTGGTGGTCGTCTTGCCGTTCGTTCCCGTTACGCCGGACAGATGCAGCTGCTTTTCCGGATGCGCGAAAAAATTCGCGCTGATCCCAGCAAGTGCGCGGCGGCCATGTTCCACGCGCGCCAGGGCGAGGTCGGGATATCCCGCACGCAAAGTGCGCCATGTCGCCTCAGAATCTGTAACAATCGCAGCCGCGCCTTGCTGCAATGCGCCTTCCGCGTACCGATTGCCATCCGTAGTACCGCCCTGCATGGCAACGAACACTGCCCCGGGAACCACATGGCGCGAGTCATACACAACATCGCCGACTAGCGGATTCGATGCGGTGCGCTCAAGAATCCTAATTCCGCGCAGAAGCTCGCCGAAGCTCATGGATGGTTTCTTCATCATGGTGAACGAAACAGTTCTCTGCATTGGAGCATACTTCGACGCAGTTGAGAGAATCTAGACCGGTTCTCCTGATGCTATAGATAGCTAACATCCCTAACGTGCAGCCTTTAAGGAAAGGCTGCGCATAGATACTCTCCTCGATATGCACCTTCAGGAGAACCGGTCTATCCGCGCGGACGCAAATAAAACCGAACCTTGTAGGGATGCTTTAATTGGGGGTATAGGACACAGGAGTGCGTGGAGCTGCTGTATATCCATGCCTCAGCTACGCTCAGGACCACAGGCGATCTTGACTACCGCGATCCCGTGGATGGCTCCGCGTAATAACCCTGCCGGGCCTGTACGTTGAGTTTTTCGCCATTCTGCTGGCAGGCTACGTGGATACGCCGGTAGGTGCCGTCTCTTGCGCTGTTTGTCGGCGTGTAGCTGGCTTGGTATTGCGTGCGCAGTTCCTTTTCAATTTCCTCGAAGGCGGCTTGCATCTTGCGGCCGTTGCTCCCGACCTGGAAAACTCGTCCTCCCGTTGCCTGGGCCAGCTTGTGCATCGGGCTGATGCCGTAATCATCGAACATCCCATCGATTCCTGAGTCTCGGATCAGCAACACATAAAGAATTGCGTTCGCCTTTTGCGCTGCTTCCATAGCGGATTTGAGGCTCTTCTCACTGCCTTCATCCTCACCATCTGTGAGCAGAATTAGAGCCTTGCGTCCGACCTCCTGACGCAGTTTGTCGTTGGCGGCGAGATACACGGCATCATAGAGCACCGTACCCTTCGATTTCCCGATCGTCGGAATCGTGCCGTTAGCATAGTTTCCGGAACTGGAGTTAATCTGTGCGCTGTCGATCGCTCGTTTCAGCTTGCCGGGACTGTTGGTGAAGTCCGATAGCATGGTCGCGTCAACATCGAAGGAGATCAGAAACGCTTCATCGCCCCGATGCAGGATGCTCCGCACAAAAGCTGCGCCGGCCTGCTGTTCCGTCGGCAGAGCCCGCTGCTGGCTCAGGCTGGTGTCGAGCAGAATGCCGAGCGTCAAAGGCAGATCGCTCTGGGCAGTGAAACTTTTTAGCGTCTGCTTTGTGTTGTCTTCCTCGATGGCGCAGTCGGCCTGAGTCAAATTGGGGATCAGCTTGCCATGCGGGCCGCGGACGACAAAAAAGAGGTTCACCAGGTTGGCGGTGATTTGAAAGCTGGGCCGCGCGGAACCGGCTTGCGAAGTTTCGCCTGTGCTGTGTTGAACCGCGCCTTCTGCCGGCGGCGCGTCAGGCTCCGGAGCCAGTTGCGCGCGCATCGGCACGACGACCAAGGCCAGCAGCAGGGTGAATCGCAGAAATCCCACGTTAGCGGAGTTTACCCTGAGCGAGATCGAAGGGCGAACGTGGGGCACCCAGGTTTTTCTTTTTCGCGGCATTCTGCGATTAGACGCTTCCCAGAAACAGTTTGAAACACACTGACAACTCGGCTGGGCACTTTCCGCTTCCCACCGTACAATGGAAGGACAACCAGTGGAAGGAACATCGAACGGTATCACAAAAAATATTGAAGGAACATGGTCAGGATATTTTGACGGATTTCAGGAATAGTTTTGCGGGGCTTTCTGAGGGGGTTTCGGTGAGATTGGGAGTATTGTTTTTTGCTTGTCTGCTTTGGACTGCAGGGCCGCAGATGCACGCGCAGGAAAGCCAGGAGACACCGAATGCGCCGAGCGCCAATGTGCCGGCAGCTCCTGCTCCGCAGCCACAGACCGGCACTTCGCCAGGCTCATTGCATAACCTGCTGCATGACGTGACTCCGGGTGAAGGCACTCCCCAGGGTACGAGCAGCACTTCCAACGGGACCGAAGCTGGAGCCCAGACAGGCGCCGCAACGCCCGCGCAGGATCAAACCACGCCTTCAAATGTTCCGCCTCCGGTTGTTCCAAACCAGGGCCAGGGAGCATCTGCTGCGAGCTACACACTCCGCGTGCGCACCAATTTCGTGCTGGTGCCGGTCACGGTAAAGGACAAGTCGGGCCAGCTTGTGGCCGGACTGACATATCACGATTTCCAGCTTTACGAGAACGGCGTTCAGCAGCGGCTAAGCTTTTTTACCGAGGACCCATTCCCTCTCTCCGTGGCGTTTGTGATCGACCAGAGCCTGCCGTCCGACACCATGCGGAAAGTGAACCAGGCGCTGAATGGATTGCAGGGTGCATTCGCGCCTTATGATGAAGTTTCCGTTTTCACCTATGCTTCGCACGTCAGCCAGGCCACCAGCTTTACCGGCGCACAGAGCGAACGACTGACCGCAACGCTGAGCCGGGTGAAATCTCCCGGCAACTATATGGAAGTACCCAGCAATACCGGACCGCTGGCGGAAGGCCCGATCATCAACGGACAAATGGTCGACCCGAACACCACGCCGATGCATAACGGCAACTTTATCGGCATCATCCCCAAAGAACAGCACGTGCTGAATGACGCGATTTTCCGCGCGGCAACCGACCTTTCCCAGCGCAGCAAGGGTCGCCGGCGTTTGATTTATGTGATCAGCGATGGAAAAAACCAGGGCAGCAAGGTCTCCCAGAAAGAAGTTATCCGCTACCTGCTGACGAACCAGATCGCCGTCTATGGAACCCTGGTGGGCGACTCCGCGCTGCCGGGTCTGGGCTTCCTGGACCGCTACCATATTCCAATGCAGATGAGCGACAACATCCTGCCGAAATACGCCGCAGCCACCGGCGGCGGACTGGATGCGGAACTCTCGACCAATGCCATCGAGCGCAGCTTCGCGAAGATTTCCGAACAGGTCCGCGACCAATACACACTGGGCTACAACAGCCATATTTCGGTGCTCGACAGCCGTTTCCGCAAGATTGAAGTTCGCGTTCTGCGTCCAAACGTAAACGTGATCGCGAAACAGGGCTACTACCCGACAGCCACAGCAAACCAGTAAACCCGATGACTTTGGCCGCGACTACCAGCATGCTGGGCCTGAGCGCGGCAGCGATCTGGGGCGCGGCGGACTTTAGCGGCGGCATGGCGGCCCGCTATCTGCGGGTGTTCTGGCTGCTCGCCATCTCTCATGCATTCAGTCTCATCTGCCTGCTGCTGCTCACGGGAGTGCTGCACCAGCCACGCCCGGATGCACATATTCTTGCGATGGGGCTTTGGTCCGGGCTTGCCGGCGGAACCGCGCTGCTGACGTTTTACCACGCGCTCTCGCTGGGCGAAATGGGGATCACCGCCGCGATCAGCGGCTTGCTGACGGCAGCGCTGCCAGTGGTGTTTACGCTGGTGACGATCGGCTCCCCGAGCCGCCGGCAATTGGCTGGGTTCGCGTTGGCGGCGGCGGCGATCTGGATGGTCAGCAGCCAGCCGAGCAGGCGCGAAGAGGCTGTGCACGATAAAAGAAAAAGGCTCGCGCTGGCGGTGGTGTCGGGACTGGGATTCGGCGCTTTTCTCATTTTTCTTCGGCAGGCGAACAGCGGCGGGCTGCTCTGGCCACTCGCTGCCTCCCGCGTGGGCAGCCTTGTGTTGGCGGTAGGCGGTGGTCTGCTTTTCAGCCGACATCGGTTCACGGTAGAAGCGGTGACAGGACCGAATGCTCCCGATCGCCGGGTGCAATGGAAAGTCGGCGTGGCGCTGGCGGTGCTGGCAAGCATTTGTGACACCAGCGGTAATTTTCTTTTTGTCGCTGCCACCCGCATTGGCCGACTGGACATCGCTGCCGTGCTGGCGTCTCTTTATCCCGCATCCACGATTTTACTGGCGGCATGGCTCTTGAAGGAGCGGACCTCTCCGCGTCAGGCGGTGGGAATGACGGCCGCGCTGGTGGCGGTGGCGCTGATCTCTTGATTTGCTAGACCGGTTTTGGTTCTGTTTACATTCTTGGTAACGCGAGTCTCACCGATTGAATAGATCGTGCCGGGCTTCATGACGTATCCCCAACTGAGGGTTTCGGCGTCAGGCAGATTGAAATTCGTTCCGGGAATGCGGCCTGCCTGGATCAGCGTGCCGAATTGAAAGTACACCGCATCCATGTCGGAAGGCAGTCCCGGATAATGACCGAATCCCCCGTCAGCGTTTCGGCAGCTCAAGGCCCAATTCGCTGCCTTGTCGATTGCAGCTCGGCATTTGTCAGAATTTTCTCCCAGCTGCCGCAGGATAAACACAGCATCGAAGCAGGCATGAACGTCCCATGCCGGATCCTTCAGTTGCCATCCGCCATTGGGTCGCTGATCTCGCAGAACCCGCTCGACGATTTGAGCGCCCTTCGGCGTTGACTCCCCGATCAGCCGCAAAAAATGTACAAGGTGGAACGTGGACGCCACATGGTCGCCGAGATAGCCATCTTGCGCCTGGTTTTCGATTAAGCGGCGCTGGAGAGCGGTGCGGTATTCGCGGGGAAACTGCGCACCCAGTGCGGCGTAGAACAACGGATAAAAACTGACCGTGTACCAGGGCAGCTTGGCAAACACCTGATTCTTGAAAAAGCGCTCCATGACTTTGTCCGGATTGATGCGGGGTTTCTCTCCTAGAGCTTTCAGTCCTACCACTCCCTGCACGGTGTTGTAGAGGATGGCAAGGTCGGAATCTGGGTGCATGTTGCCTGCGAGATTTCGAAATGCGCCATCGGGCCGTTGGTGGCGCTGGATGAATTCCGCCGATTTTGTTTTGTACGGAAGCGCCCACTCTTCAGGTTTTGCAAGCGTTGCCGCATAGGTGACGGCGGCCAGATCACTTTCCGCAGTGTCGGACGATCCTTTGTAGCGCGGATCGTGCGAGGGAGAGTATCCTCCGTTTTCCCCGGCACATTTTCGGATGTAGGCGAATGTGGTGTCTTTGATTTCCTTGCCGTCTGCGGGGTGAGGCGACGGAGTCTGTCGGTAGCTCGCAATTGCGGCCAGAGCGCCTGGCGAAATCTTGGATCCGGCGGCTGCCAGGAGCGCCCATCGCAAAATTTCTCGTCTCGGCATTGTTCGTTTCATCGATTTTTCCCGGATGCTGTTCGTAGCTTACAGAAGAAACCCGAGCTCCTTCGTCCCACCAGGACGCAACCTTTCTATTTTGTCTCGATGACGCTGATCGGTCGTTAAATTCGTTCAAATTGACTGTTGATCGTGGGAGCCCACTGGCGCGGGACCTCTGAACATGTATATCTCGATGAATGCGAAGGATGTTTCGGAAGATACTGGAATATATGTTGAAATGAGGCTAGCAATCGGCATGGCGAAACCCCCGTACAGTGACGAACTGGAAGAAGAGCATGGCCGTCTCGCGCTCGAAGGCGACTGCGCTACGGCCGATCTCGACCATTCTGTACCCGAGCTAGCGAAAACATTACCGTTATCCCCGGAACGCCATATCTTCGCCCTGGATGGCGTCCGAGGCATCGCCGTTCTAAGCATCCTGGTCTTCCACTCGTTTCAGGCTTTTCCGTTGCAAGGAAGAATCTCACGAATCGTATGGGCTGCAGTGATGTCCGGCTGGTCCGGCGTCGATCTCTTTTTTGTTCTTTCCGGTTTTCTCATCACCGGGATATTGTGGAATTCGCGGGACACTTCCAACTACTTTCGTGTCTTCTACGGGCGCCGAACGGTGCGCATCTTTCCGCTTTACTACCTGGCTGTCGCGATTGTCATGTTCACTTTGACGATACGCGGGACACACAGCTCGGCGAATGCCGAATCGCTTCACGCCCAGGGTTGGGCCTGGTTGTATGGAATCAACTTTCTTTGCGCATACTGGTCGCGATGGGCCTTGGTCGGCACGTGGTTCAATCTCAGCTTGTTCTGGTCCCTCGCGATTGAAGAGCAGTTCTATCTAATCTGGCCGTTGGTAGTTCGCCGTCTCAGTCGCATCACCCTCATGCACCTTTGCGCGTGGGCGATGGTCGTAGCAATGTTGCTCCGGGCCGTTCTATACCGCGGAAATCCAGGTCACTGGATGGCGCCTTACGTGCTCACGCCGTGCAGAATGGACGCTCTGGCTGCCGGCGCCTTTGTAGCCATGGCGATGCGCGGCGAGGGTTCACGAGTCAGGCTTGTGGCCCTTGCTCCCTGGGTATGCGGCGCGACCGGATTCATGCTGTTTGGATGGTTCGTAGGAGCACCGAGATTGGTCCCATTCGATCCGTTCAATTTGACTTATTCATTCAGCGCTGTTTTAGCGCACAGCATTTTCGCAGTTTTCTTTGCGTCTGCGATCGCGGTGATCGTCTCCTCCAGGCCCAAAGCCCTTTTTCGCCGCGCTTGCGAAGTCGGTTGGCTGCGAAGCTTCGGCAAGTATAGTTACGGTCTCTACGTCTATCAGGCACTCATCGGAGTCTGGTTCAGCAATCACCTGCCGCTCGCTGTCGTTCCCGGATTTGCATACAGCCAATTGCTCGCAGCGATTCTGCGAGCTGCCATCGGCATCGCGTGCCTGTTTGCTGTATCGTTCATCAGTTGGCATTTATATGAAAAACAATGGCTGAAACTGAAGCGCTACTTCCAGTATCACTGATCCATGCTCGTGCAAATCATCCTGCTGGACAGCTTTGATGAGCCCGAAACGAGCAAAGCAGCTATTCCAATTTGAATTTACTTAGATCGACCGTAGGTTTGGGATATTTCATCTTCAGGCCCTCGAGGGTCTGGACCAGGATTTCTGAAATTGCAACATTTCTGTACCATTTGTGGTCCGCCGGCACGATAAACCAGGGGGCGTGCTTGCGGCTGGTGCGGCTCAGGACATCCTCATAGGCGAGCTGATAGTCCGGCCATAGCTTGCGTTCGGCGAAGTCCGATTCGCTGATCTTCCATTGCTTTTTCGGGTCATCCAACCGCGCAGCCAGACGGCGGGTCTGCTCTTCATAGCTGATGTGGAGGAAAAACTTCAGAATGATCACTCCGTTGGCGGCGAGCATTTCTTCCCAGTCCACGATTTCTCTCATCCGACGATGCGCTTCCTTGACGGAGATCTGCTTGTGGACGCGAACCACCAGGACATCTTCATAATGCGAGCGATTGAAGATGCCGATCATCCCCTTGGGAGGCACCGCAGCATGGACGCGCCAGAGAAAATCGTGGCGTGTTTCAAGCGGGGTGGGAACCTTGAAGGAAGTGACAGAACAGCCCTGAGGGTTCACTCCGGCAAAAATGTGGCGGATGGTGCCGTCTTTGCCGCCGGTGTCCATGCCCTGCAAAACGACCAGCACAGCACGTTGGTCGCAGGCCGCCAACAGCCCCTGCAATTTATCCAGGCGGCCGAGGTGAACCGCCAAATCCGCGTCCGCTTCTTTCTGCTCCCGATAATGACCGGTATCGCCGGAGGGAAAATGCGAGAGGCTCACCTTGGCGTGCGGCTTGACGCGATGGAGGCTTTTCACTTTCATTGTGGCTGCTGGGCTGATTGATTCAGTTTCGTAACGAAGAGATATTTACTGATTGCCAATGGTGAACACGACGTCTGAAGTGGAAACGAACCCACGTCTCAGAAACGAGACGTGGGTCACCCCGGTTTTTTTCGGGCTCAACAGACCACCGCAGGGGACAGCCTCTTCGAAGCTATTTCACTTCTGTAGTAGTTGGCGTCTTCGTCGTGGTATCGGGCTTGTCGTGGTCGTCAGAGCCGGTGAGACCTTTGATACCTTCCTTGAATCCCTTGATTCCCTCGCCCAGGCCTTTGCCTAGTCCAGGCAGTTTGCTGGGTCCAAAGATAAGCAATGCTACGACGAGAATCACAACCAGATGCCAGGGCTGTAGTAAGTCACCCATATTTTTTCTCCCGCAGGCTTCTTTGCAGCCCGCCAAACCTATTTAGATGCAATTGTCGCATACTCGCACGTGCTTGCGGAACGAAAGCCGAACTCCATTCGCGGTCGCGACCAAAATTGTGTAGGGTCGCGCGGGAGCCGCCCGGATCAGTGGGCGAGTCTGTCTGTTGGATGTACGGGACAGAGCTTCAAGCGGATTCGTTCGTAAAATTTCCAGATATTTTCAACCTCTCCCATGGTCAACCGCCGGTAGACCTTCATCAGCGGATAGAGCTGCGATCCGGCGATGACCAGGGTGGGGACCGCCGATGCCTGACCGGGATACTGGACCAGGTCCCATGCTCCACCCCAGCTCCGGCGCACCACTTCTCCCAGGTAAGCGCCCCATAGTTTTACGGCGTGTTCTACGGCCTCTTCATCGGCGATATCCAAGGTGCCTCCGATGCAGGCGAGAACCGTCTCCAGAGATTCGATGCTCTTGTCGGAGTAGTCGAGAGCGAAGCCGAAGCGCTCCTGCGCGGTGTGAACAGCCTCGGCTGCGCAGCTTTGCATCATCTCCGTAATGGAATTGAAGTCGGTCATAATTTCAGCGTAACAGCGGCGCGATCGAGCTGCAATCGGTGCGTTCCCACCGAACGCGTCGTCAATCCCCACCGTTGCTTTCAAACGATAGGGCACCCGGCTTGTTGAAGAAGGTGTATGATCGGCGGCGAAACTCCACGCGAATCCAATGCCGGCAGAGCTATCCAAAACTCGCGCAATAAAAGTGCCGCAGGTTATCGGGCACAAATTCTTTCTGCTGTTTATCTTTCTTTTGGGCTACCTGATTTTGTATCCCTACACGCAAAACAGCGTATTCGGTTACTACATGTTCCGCGTGCTCGCAACCGCCATTACAGTGCTCAGCGTTTACGCTGTCAGTTTCCGTCGCGGCCTCGTCCTGTTCGCACTTGTGCTTGCGATTCCGGCATTGATGGAACATCTGCGCCTACGATCCGACGCCAGCGCGCTTTCGATACTCAACGTATCTCTTACATTTGCATTTGACACGTTCATTATTGTTGTCATCTTCCGTCGCGTTTTTGTCAATCGCCGCCCCAATTCGGAGACCGTTTTCGGAGCGCTATGTATTTACCTGCTGGTAGGGTTCAGCTTCGCAAGTATTTATGGGCTGCTGGCTGCGCTGCAGACGCACGCCTTCAGTCTCGATCCGACGACGAACAGTCACGCGCTCCCGAATCGGTTCGACTTTATCTATTACAGCTTCGGAACCATGACGTCGCTCGGTTCCGCCGGAATTACAGCGGTCTCAGACCAGGCACGGTCGCTGACTGTCATCGAAGCCATCCTGGGTGTGCTCTACCTGGCGGTCCTGATATCGAGATTGATGGGCGCATACCGCTCCGGCGGCGCGGAAGAATAGTATTCCGGCCTGACAAGCTGTCCGGACTCGGGCTTGCGTTTGTGTGCCCGACTTATGGCAAATCGGCAACGAACCCGAAAGAGTGCTCACGGAGCAACTGGCCGGCCTGGCGGAAATCTCCGGCGCGCAGCGCGTCGATGATGGGCTGATGCGTAGTGATGTCCTCCGGCAGTTCTTCCACCCTGCGCTGCGCGTTCAGTCGAGAACGCATACAGACGCCGAGAGACTGCCAGGCCCGGAACACTTCTTTATTCTGGCAACGCTCCATGACGCAGCGATGGAAATTTCGATTGTGGCAGGCAAGCGCCTGCAGGTCGCCAATTTGCACGGCGGCACGCATGGCGGCATATTCCTGCTCGAGATAGCAAATACTTTCCTCGGGAAAGTCGGCGATGAACTCCGTCGCTGACTGCTCCAGAATGCCACGCAATTGATACGCGTCGCGGAGCTCCGTCGGAGATAACTCCCGGACCCGCGTGCCTCGATATGGGTCGGATTTCAGCACTCCAATTGCTTCCAGCTTGCGCAGCGCCTCGCGGACCGGCGCCTGGCTTACGTGGAATTCGCGGGCGAGGGTGAGCTCTTTGAGCCGCTCGCCCGGCTGATAGGTTCCGTCCATAATGCGTTCGAGAATGGTCCAGCGAACGCGGTCGTGCATGCAGTTGCGGTCAATGCCGCCGGACGTGGTTCTCTCCCCGCCGTCCGCGAGGATCGACTCCGCTGTAGCGCGCTTCATGGACGACTTGAGCATCGCCTCGCCCGGTATTATTTCCTGGTTAACTATTTCGTTTCCGTTCATACGTTTTCCATTCAAAAATTTGCTGCAGTGTTAGGCAAACCGCGAGGTCCTCGTTCGACTCGCCTTCGGCTCGCTCAGGTGACAACACAAATTCAATCGCGCGTTAGCTGTTCCCAACATCGACTAATCTCGCGGCAGCTGGCTTGCGTTCCATCCTCCGCCGAGAGCTTTGATCAGCAGCACGCTAGCGGTCATGCGGCGAGTAAGGATGTTGGCCGCGGTGATCTCGCTTGAAAGAACGACGCTCTGCGCCTGAATCACATTGAGATATGGATCCAGTCCGCGCTGATAGAGCCTGGTGGCGATGGCCTGCTGCCGTTCTGCCGAGGCCACGGTATGGTTTTCCGTTTGAGCTTCCTGCTCCAGAATGCGCATCGCGGCGAGGTTGTCCTCCACCTCCTGATATGCGGTCAGCACGGACTGGCGATAGTTGGCAACTGTGCCTTCATAGTTGGCCTGGGCTTCCGTGTTGAGGGCGTGGCGCTGTCCCCAGTCCAGCAGGGTGTCGGCGGCAGAGAGGCCCACCGACCAGAACGTGCTTGGCCCAGTGAACCAGTTGCCCGGATGTCCACTCTCAACGCCGCCGATGCCGGAAAGCGAGAAGTTGGGATAATAGGCGGAGCGCGCGATGCCGATCTGCTCATTCGCCGCCGCCATCTGCCGTTCGGCAGTGGCGACATCGGGGCGTCGCTCCAGTAACTGTGAAGGCAGACCGGGCGGAATCGACGGCGGCGTATACGGAACGACGCGCGAGGGAATACTCAACGTGGCGGGAGGCTGGCCCGTCAATACCGCGATCGCGTGCTCATCCTGGGCGCGCGCGACTCCGACATCCTGGGCCTGGGCGCGGGTGGCTTCCAGCTGGGTGCGAGCCTGCTCGACATCCAACTGCGAAGCTAGTCCGGCGTCGAAGAGCAGCTGCGTCAAATGCAATGACTTTTCGTACGCCGCAACCGTTTCGTCGAGTATGGATCTTTGCTCATCGAGGCCCCGCATCTGGAAATAGTCGAGCGCAAGCTCCGCCTGCAGACTGAGCCGGACGTTGGCCAGATCGGCTGCACTGGCCTGGGCGTTTTCGCGTGTCGCCCGCACGGTACGGCGCACGCGGCCCCAGAGATCGGGCTCCCAGGACACATCAAGCGGGAGGGAAAAGTCGTTGTACTGATTGGGCACGATGCCATTGTTGAAAAATGTGGCCCGGTTTTCGGAGCCGCGCTGGCGGGCGACGCCGGCTCCTGCTGACAGAAACGGAAAATAATTTGCGCGCTGATACTGGACCATCGCGCGCGCCTGGGTGTACCGGGTTGCTGCGACCTTCAACGACTGGTTCGCGGTGCTGACTTGTTCCTCCAGGGTGTTCAACTCTGGATCGCCGTAGTCTTCCCACCAGCGGCCGCGGACCTGCTGGCCCATATGATCGAGCGGCTGCGCGGGCTGCCATCCTGCGGCCTCTTTAAACTGCGGCGTGCCGGGAGCGGTGGGCCGATGATAGTTCGGGCCCACGGAGCATCCGGCTGCCCAGACAAGCAGCATGAGCGACGCACTTAGGACAGTCGTCGGCTTTGTTGAGATCCTGCGCCCGAGGAGATGTTGTCGTCCTGAGCACAACAGAGTGAAGCGAAGGATCTTGCGTTTTTCCGGCAAACCACGAAATCCTTCGCGTTGCTCAGGATGACAGATTTGTTTGCTGTGGAAGGATGTCAACAAAGCCACAGTGGTTCTGTAGATACGCACGAACCCATGTCTCAGAAGCGAGACATGGGGTACCCTGGTTTTTACCCTGAATTTCATGACTGACCGCCCGCGCCGCTGCCCTGAATGACATGCACCTGTTCGCCGTCTACGATCGAATCGGGCGGGCTATCGACGATGCGCTCGCCCGGATTCAGTCCTGTCAAAACTTCGATTTCCGTGCCCCAGTCGCGACCGACGCTGATCGCTTGCAGATGAGCATGGTTTCCGCTGTCGAGCGTCACGATGCGCAGGCCTTCCGAGCGGAACATGAGCGCGCTGACCGGAATAATCAGCGCCGGGTGCTTCATCGGAAGCCGGAGATGGACCTGCGCATACGAGCCGGGCAGCAACTCGCCTTTTCGGTTGTCGATGTCGACTTCTACCGTCAAAGTGCGCGTATTGGGGTTCTGAGCATTCGCAGTGCGCACGAGTTTCCCTTTGAAAACACTACCCGGATATCCTGGCACATCGATGTCCGTCTCAACGCCTGGTCGCGCTTCCGGGACATCGATTCCGGGCACGTCGATGAAAATGCGCACTACAGAATTGTTCGAAACATGAAACAGCTCCTGAAGCGCGCTTCCATTGCTCATCGCAGAGCTGCCGCTCATGCTGCTGGTGCTGCCTGTGCCGCCGTTGCTGCCTGACTCGACGAGCTGGCCAACGTCTGTGTTGCGCGCGGTAATAATGCCGTCGAAAGGCGCATACACGCGCTCGAACGACTGCATCTCCAGCAGCTGGTTTAGATTCTGCTGGGCGACAGCCACCGACGACTGCTGCGCTTTTTCCGTGTCGGAGGCCGTATCAATGGATTGTTGCGAAACAGCCTGCGTGCCGCGCAACCCTTCATACCGTTGCGCTGTTACATGGGCGAGACGCAGATTGGCCCCTGCGGTTGTGAGGCTGGCCCGCGCCTGGTCCACTTGCCGATCGAGCTCCGGCGTCTCGATCACAGCCAGTAATTCGCCTTTCCTTACATGCGAGCCGATATCGTGCGACCACGATTTCACATAGCCACTGGTGCGGGCGTAAATTGGCGCATCCCGATATGCCTGAATCGTTCCGGGCAGAATAACTTCCTGCATGGGCTCGCCGGATTTCGCCGTTACCGCGGACACTGTGGGTATAGCCAGGCTGTCGGTCTGGTTGCGCAAGGCGGCGCGGGCGTGGAGACGCGGAAGGATTCCAATAATCGCGACAACAACTGCGACGATCAGCAGCACGATGATGATGGCGACAGCGCGGCGGGTCGCTTGCCGGCTTGGCTCCGTCGAGCGGTTGCTGGCCGTTGTTGACGGCGTGTGGCTACCCGGATTGCTTTCTGGACTACTCATCTCTTACCTCTGGATTGATCCGGTGGCGTGAAAACCCACGTTAGCTTCGCGAACATGGGGCACCCGAGATTCGCTCAGGATGACGCCATCCATTCCATTTCGGCACCTCTGAAACCTCGCTGATGTCATGCCCGATCCTGAGGGTTTTGCTCTGCCGCGTCGGGTGAAGGGATCTCCGTCAACGGCTTCGATTTTCCGTGCGCCAAACTGAAAAACACGGGGACAAAAAACAGGGTCGCGACAGTGGCGAACAGCAGTCCGCCTATCACAGAGCGGCCCAGCGGCGCGTTCTGCTCGCCACTGTCACCCAGACCGAGCGCCATCGGCACCATGCCGATGATCATGGCCAGCGCCGTCATCAGCACGGGACGAAAGCGAGTGAAGCCGGCGACCATCGCCGCTTCAATCGCATTCGCGCCGCGCTCCATTTCCTCGCGGGCAAAACTGACGACCAGGATGCTGTTCGCGGTGGCCACGCCCATGCACATAATGGAACCGGTCAAAGCGGGTACGCTGATGTGGGTGTGGGTGATGAAGAGAAACCAGACAATCCCGGTGATCGCGGCCGGCAACGCAGCGATGATGATGAACGGGTCCACCCAGGATTGAAAGTTGACCACGATCAGCAGGTATACGAGACCGATGGCAAATAGCAGCCCGCTGAGCAGACCGACTGTTGAAGAACGCATGGTGAGGATCTGTCCGCGCACAGCGATGTGCGACCCACGAGGAAGATTCTGACGACCTTCTGCAACGATGCGATCCACCTGTTTGGCCACGGTGCGCAGGTCTGTATTGTCGACAGAGCCGAAGATATCGACGACCGGCATCACGTTGTAGTGGGTAACGGTTGAAGGCTCAAAGCCGCGCTTCAGGCTGGCGATATTTGAAAGAATCTGCGGTGTCGCGCCCCCTGAGCCGGTGACAGGAATGTTGCGCAGGTTCTGCAGGGTGTCCATGCGATACTCCGGCGCCTGCACCGCGATGTTATAGCTGACGCCATTTTTCCAATCGAGCCAGAACTGGGGCGAAGTCTGAAAACTGCCGCTCAAGGAGGTCAGCACGCTGTTGGAAATGTTGGCCTGTGTCAGGCCGACCTGTTGCGCTTTGGTGCGATCCACATTGATGGTAAAGTTCGGCTCATCAAGCGATTGCTGAATGTGCAGATCCACGGCCCCCGGAATGTAGCGCAGCTTCGACATCATCGATTGTGCAAGGGCCTGATTCGCCGCGATGTCCTTGCCGATCACCTGGATATCGAGCGGCGCGGGAAGGCCGAAGTTGAGAATCTGATTCACGATATCGGTCGGCAGAAAATAAAACGTAATGCCCGGATATGTCCTGGCAAGTCTGGCTCGCAGAGCGCGAATGTACTCTGCTGTCGGGTGATGGTTCTTGTCGAGCGCCACCACGATATCGGCATCCCAGGAACCGATAGTTCCGGAGTTGCCGTAGGAAAGGTTGATGCCGCTGTAGGGCACGCCAATGTTGTCGATGATGCTGCCTAGTTCGCTAGCCGGAATCGTTTTGCGGATGGTCTGGTCGATCTGATCGCAAAGGCGGGCGGTGTCCTCAATCCGCGTGCCGGTGTGCGCGCGGACATGCAGCTTGAATTGACCGGCATCCGCTTGAGGGAAAAAATCCTGTCCCAGCCATGGATAAATGACGAGTATTGAAATGGCGCAACTGAGAAAAAATCCTCCAATGAAAATACCGCGATGATGCAGACAGACAACCAGAAGTTCGCGATATCCCCCGCGAATTCGTTCGAAGCCGTCTTCAAATTTCATCTGCCAGCGAACGAATGGATTTCTACTGTTTCGGCGGCGGTCGAGACCGCCTTCCTCATGCACATGCAGCAGGTACTTCGCCATTGTCGGCACCACAGTGCGCGACAGGAAATAGGAGGCCAGCATGGCGAAGACCACAGCCTCGCCAAGCGGCACGAAGAGATACTTGGCCACGCCTCCCAGAAAGAACATGGGAACAAACACGATGCAGATTGACAGCGTCGAGACGAAAGCGGGGATGGCGATTTCAGCAGCGCCGTCGAGAATCGCCTGCTCGATTTCCTTGCCCATTTCGAGGTTGCGGTTGATGTTCTCAATCTCGACGGTCGCGTCATCCACCAAAATACCGACGGCGAGCGCGAGGCCGCCCAGGGTCATGATGTTGATCGTCTGACCAAGACTGCTGAGCACGATGAGCGACACCAGAACCGACAGCGGAATGGAGACCGCGATGATGAGCGTGCTGCGCCAACTGCCTAAGAAGACGAGAATCATGATTGCCGTGAGACAGGCGGCAATTAACGCTTCAATCACAACATCGTTGATGGCGCTGCGAACAAAGATCGACTGATCGTTCAGCGGCCGAATGCGTAACTGCGGAGGCAGACCCGCCGCCGCGCCCGGCAGGAGTCTGCGCACATGCGAGACGAGATCCAGTGTCGAGACATTCCCTGTTTTCTCGATGGTCATCAATGCGGCGCGTTGTCCGTTCACGCGCACAATGTTTGTCTGCGGCGGAAATCCATTGCGCACGTGCGCCACATCCCGCACATGGATGGTCGCGCCGTTGACGGTCCGAATGGGTAGATCGTTCAGTTCTTCGATTGTGCGGGGCGCGCTGTTGGTTTCGATCTGATATTCGTAGCGTCCGATCTTTTCCGTACCATTGGGTGCAATGACATTTTGCGCGCTGAAGGCGTTCACCACATCCGCGGGCGAAAGATGGACGGCCTGCAATTTCGTGTTGTCGATGTCGACCTGCACCTGAGGCTGCTTGCCTCCATACGGCCATGGAATTGCCGCGCCTTGCACGGTGGCAAGATCGGTACGTAAAAAGTTATTGGCAATGTCGAAAAGCTCTTGCTGGCTGAGTCCGTCGCCTGAAAGCGCCAGTTCCAACACTGGCACGGAAGAAGCATCATACGTAATGATGAGGGGCGGCAAGGTGCCGGGGGGAAGGCTGTGCAACTCCGTCTGGGAGATGGCGGTCAATTGCGCCAGGCCTGTTTCCACATTGGTACCCGGATGAAAATAGATTTTTGTGACGGAATTTCCGGCGAGTACCTGAGACTCCAGGTGTTCGATGTTATCGACCGTCGTGGTGGCGACTCGCTCGAAAACACTGGTAATTCGGCCTGCCATCTCCTGAGACGACAGACCGGAATAACGCCAGATCACGGTAACAACTGGAATATTGACGTCAGGAAAGATGTCCGTGGGTGTACGGAGAATTACTGTGATGCCCAGGATCACGATGAGCAGTGCGAGAACAACAAAGGTGTAAGGCCTGCGTAACGCAAGGCGAACAATCCACATGCAGTATCCAGTCAGGCAAAAGCTAAAATCGCGGTATCACGGGGTGTTCAGGCGGGGAGATTAAATGCCCCTTCCCGAGTTAACGTTTATCGATAATCTAAGCATACACCAAAGGTTGGGGCCAGGCTTCGGGACGGCCGTGGCAATCAAGCTTACTCTAAGATTCACTTGCTGCAAGGTTGATCGTTCATTCAACGAGGGGAGCGCGAATCTATATGAAACAAACTCGAACGGCAAAGGCGGGCGAAGAGGATGCAGCGACGACGCATTCGCGCATCGGCGAATACGCGCTGATCGGAGATTGCGAAACGGCCGCTTTGGTCTCGAAGTCAGGCTCGATTGACTGGCTCTGCTGGCCCGACTTTTCTTCCCCTGCCTGGTTTGCCGCGCTGCTGGGAGGTCCTTCCAACGGACGATGGCTGCTGACGCCAAAAGGCAGGTACCGCGTGCAGCGAAAATATTATAACCATACGCTCATCCTGGAAACCACCTACACGACACGAAGAGGCAAGGCGAGGGTGACTGATTTCATGCCCATCCGCGGGAAACACTCCGACATTGTCCGCCTGGTCCATGGCGTGGAGGGCCGCGTTGCGATGACCATGGAACTGGCGCTGCGGTCCGACTATGGACACACTGTCCCCTGGCTACAGCATCGCTATAAGCACGACTTCTCCGCCACTGCCGGACCCGGAACCGCGTATCTCCGTACGCCTGCCGACCTCGAACTGAAAGATGGGAGCATGCTGGCGGAGTTTGAAGTGAAAAAGGGAGAGACAATTCCCTTTGCGTTGACCTATGCGTCTTCGTTCCACGCGATTCCGGAAAGAATCGATCCCAAACTGGCTTTCGAGCAGACGAAGAGGTTCTGGACTCAGTGGACCGCGCGCGGCACCTACAAAGGCAAATGGGCAGGCGATGTGGAACGCTCGCTGATTACTCTAAAGGCGCTCACCTATCGGCCGACCGGCGGAATCATCGCGGCTCCCACGACTTCCCTGCCGGAGCAGAGTGGCGGCGCTCTCAATTGGGACTATCGCTATTGCTGGCTGCGCGACGCGACATTCACGCTGCTGGCGTTTTTGAATGCCGGATATGATCGCGAAGCCATGGAGTGGCAGAGGTGGCTGCTTCGCGCGATCGGAGGCGAGGCCTCGCAGGTGCAGATCATGTACGGTCTCGCCGGGCAGCGACAACTTGAGGAAAGGGAGATTCCCTGGCTGTCCGGCTACGACAACTCCCGTCCAGTCAGGATTGGAAACGCGGCATCCGCGCAATTTCAACTCGACATTTTTGGCGAGGTCGCGGACGCTTTGTTTCAAGCGAGGCAGGGCGGCATTTGCCGTGAGGTCCGCGATCTGGAAGTGCAGCGGAAGCTGGTCGAATATCTGCAGACGGTATGGCGGAAGCCGGATTCCGGCATCTGGGAGGAGCGTGGGAAACCGCGTCAATTCACCTATTCCAACGTGATGGCGTGGGTCGCCTTGGATCGCGCGATCACTAGCATTGAACGACAGGGCTCGAGGGTTGCGCGTAATCTTTCAGCGCGCAGCTTTCCCATTGAGCAGTGGAAAATTGCGCGCCAGACGATCCATGATGAAGTTTGCCACAAAGGCTTCAACGATAAGCTGAATACGTTTGTCTCTTATTATGGTTCGAGGAAGGTGGACGCGTCCTTATTGCTGCTGCCGCTGGTGGGGTTTTTGCCCGGAACCGATCCGCGCATTCTGGGGACGATTCGAGCGATTGAGAAAAACCTGATGACGGACGGCCTTCTAAAGCGTAATCGCCCATCCTTGAAAGCCTATAGGCAGGGAGCTTTTCTGGCTTGCAGTTTCTGGCTGGTACAGGCGCTTGTGGCTGCGGACCGGCGTAAAGATGCCGAAACACTGTTCCAGCGACTCATCAAACTGGAGAATGATGTCGGACTGCTCTCGGAGGAGTACGACACGCGCAGAGCGGAACTGTCCGGCAACTTCCCCCAGGCGCTCTCGCACATTGCGCTGGTGAATGCGGCATTTTCTTTGAATCCGCAGCCGGAGCATCAGCGGCGGGGACTGTAGACCCGACCGCTGTCCCCAGACACCTATACCGGTTCTCCTGAAGGTGTGCATCGAGGAGAGTATCCAGTCGCAGCCTTTCCTTAAAGAAAGGCTGCAGGTAAGGAATTTGGCTACCTATAGCATCAGGAGAACCGGCCTAGCTCGAGCTCTTCTTGGAAGAAGAACTTTTCTTAGGAGGAACCTTGGCGCCGGACTCGCGGGCTTCGGAGAGACCGATCGCGATTGCCTGCTTTGGATTGGTCACTTTGCGACCCGAACCGCTCTTGAGTTCACCTTTTTTGTAGGCCTCCATCTCCCGCTCCACGCTTTCGGACGCCTTGGGGCTGTATTTCCGCTGGGTTGATTTCTTGCTGCTCGATTTCTTCTTGCTCGAAGATTTGCTGGAACTGCTGGAGCTGGATTTTTTGGTTGGCATAACATTCTCCTGTAGCAATAGGAGGCATCAGGCCATCAGCGGGTTGCAATCCGCAGTTAGACTTTCGCCACAAGATACGCAGCTGCTCTTTCCCAACAGCGTCGAGCAATTCGCCGCGCCAGAAATAAAGCGGCCCGCGCAGTTTGCACGGGCCGCCACAGGGTTGCAGTGGAACCAAGCTAGAAGATGAACTTGGCCTGAAGCTGAATGGTCCTTGGTACGGGGCCTGAGCCGGTAGACCCAGCTCCCTGTGAAAGCGGCGCGATGATCTTACCAGTCCAGCTGTTAGTTGGCAGCGCCAGGTTCTGGTGGTTGTAGACGTTGAAGATCTGGGCTTCAATATCCAGCACAGTACCTTTTCCAAGTGGCGTGAGTTTGTAAATGGTTGCATCCAGATTGTTGAAGCCCGGACCGGTCATGTAGTTTCTCGGAATGTTATTCCGGAAATCACCCAGATAACCATTCGCCTGAATACTGGGCTCCCTGATATACGCCTGACCCGCGTAGGGCGCGGTAATCGCCCCGGTAGCGAAAAGATCGGCGCGGTAGAGACTGGCGTCGAACCAGTGTTGACGATTTCTCTGGCCTTCCGGCAGGATGCCGGTCTTGCCCGGAGCAAGAACGGTGTTGGAATTGAAGGCGCTGTAGTATGGCGCAAAGTAAAAGCCGCTATGCCACTGGAAGAAGGGCGAGATGTTATATCCGCTGACCAGTGCGTTGACGACCCCGTGCGAATTGCCCAGATACCTCTTGCCTCTTCCAAAAGGAAATTCGTAGTGGGCATTCAGGCTGAAGGTCTTGTTGGGCAGGTTGGAGTCGGGAGCGTACACGGCGCGTTGCCGCCGTGAATAGGAAACTCCGGATTGGTAGTTCGAGAGCGTATAGCCAGGAGTCAAAGCCGCCGGTATCACGTCCAGGCCCGCGGTTCCAAGCAAACCATCTTCCGTGGTTGTCAACGTCCTCTGCCATGTGAACGAGGATTGCACCAGCAGTCCGTTGCCAAACGTGCGCTGCACCTGTGCCTGTAGTTCATTGGTGTTGGAATACCCGTCATACCGGTACTCGTCCATTCCGCCGCCGTTGCTGTTAGCACCGCTGGTGGAATAGGCCGCAAACGCGCGCCTCTGCTGGGCGTTGCATCCCGGAGTCGAACAGAATACCCGCGGAATCGCCGCGTTGACCGCGTTGAACTGAAGCAAATTGGTGCTGTGGTTGCCGATGTAGCTCAATTGGAAGCCTACATGCGCCGGCAACTCCTGAGAGAGGGTCAGGTTGTACTCCTGCACTCTATCGGGCTTGTAGTTGGTATCCATGGGAACGAACGTAAAGCCGCTGCCCTGTGAAATCTGCAGTTGGTTGTCGTTTACCGCCAAATGGGAATTGCCCAGCATAAAGGCATTCACCGATGGGCAGTTTGGGTTTGTTGCGCCGCACGCTCCTCCGTATTGCGTGGTGGCGTACGGGAACTCCAGCTCTGCCGCGGTACTATCCGGGATGACGCCAGACGCAAGCTGGGATGGCGCGATCTGATAGTTGTAGTAGAAGGGCGCGTTTTTCCGTATGGATTGTTCAAACTGCTGGAGCGGCATGACCCAGTTGTAGATACCCCAACCGCCGCGCAGAACGGTCCTGCTACTCAACTGGTAGGCAAAGCCCAGCCGAGGCTGGAAGTTGTTCTTGGCCATGCTGAAGATTTTGGAAGGATAGCCTGCCTGGGCGGCGGACTCAAGCACCATGCCGGCTTTCTGATAGCCCGCCAGCACCGCAGCACTGGTCTGCGCCGGCAGCGGGCCCTTGCCTTGATAGACCACGACTCCACCGGGGGTAGACAGATTCAGCGTGGACATCAGTCCGCTTGAATCGGTAAACGGCGTCCAGAAGCTGTACCGCAGACCCAGGTTCAAGGTGAGGTTCTGAGTGACCCGCCAATTGTCCTGCGCGTAACCGTCGTACTCCGTTTGCCGGGTATGATAGTGGGGATAAATGTTCAAATTGACGGCATGGGTGTCACCCAGCAGGAAATCGGCGAGGCCCGCGCCGGTACCCGCGATAGGCGAATCGAAAGTGCCCTTCGCTGCGGCCGCCGGATCCTGAAGGGCGCTGAAATTGCCGTCGTACGTGTAGCCGCCGCCGGGCTGACCCACCTCAAAAGTACTGAGCCGGGAGTTATCGACCTCAAAGCCGAACATGAACTGATGATTGCCGCGGTTATAGGAAAACTGGTCGCTCGCGGTGATCAGCGAGTTGGGATAGTCCTTGGGATTGTTCCGATCGATGCCGGTCCAGTAGTAATCATTGCCATAGCTGTAACTGAAGCCGGGCCATGAATTGAGGTCCTTGTAAGTGGGCAGGCCCAGAGCTTCTGGAATGCCGGGAATGGCTTGCGGTCCGCTGAACTGGTGATTGTACTGCACGCCCGCGCGCACGACATTGACCGCATGTGACCCGATCACCTGGGTGAAGACGATAGCTCCGTTGTGCCCGCCGCTTGCTCCGATGGTCGGGTCGTTAATGAAGTACTTGCTTGGCGTCAAGGTAGTGCTGCTGGTGTAGGTGTAGCGCATTGCCAGGCGGTTAGGTCCAAACAGCTGGTCCACCTTCGCCGTATAAAGCTTGTTGCGGAGAGTCTGCGCCGCATTGGTCGGGATGTAATTCGGGGTGCTAGATATCTGATTGGCAGGCACATCGATATTGGGCAACGGAGTACCAACGTGGTTGCCTGGATTAAATGTTGGACTCAAGATTTTCTGAACGATCGGGTTCAGTTGAGCACTGGGGATTTGATTGCCACCGAACGCCGCGCGCGAAAAGGGTGGTCCCGCCGGGGAAGTGGTCGTTGGATTATAGATTGCAAGCGGGCCGCCGCCTGCGTCGGTTATTCCGGCGAGGTTGCCGCCCCTCATGGCCGCAGTGGGCACAAAGTATTGAGGAGAGGCGTTCGAGTCTTGACGGATCCCTTCGAGATCAAGAAAAAAGAAGGTCTTATTGCGTCCGTTGTAGATTTTAGGCAGCCACACGGGACCGCCGAGCTGGCCGCCAAATTCATTGCGCATCAGGTAGGGAATCGTGGGGCCGGAGAAAGCATTCTTTGCTGTCAGGATGGTGTTCCGGTTCAATTCAAAAAGCTGACCATGGAAATTATTGGTTCCGCTCTTGGTGACCAGTTCCACAATGCCCGGGCGTCCGTATTGCGCATCGCCATTGGAGGTGATGATCTTGACTTCCTGGAAGGTTGGGGTTGGCTGCGGATTGCCCTGTAGCTCATTGGTGAACTTGTTCGTCATGGTCTGGCCGTCCACCAGGTAATCCATGGAACCGCCGGGGACGCCGTTGACGCGCGTGTATCCCGCGCCCGCGCCGCCGTAATTGTTCGCGACCACGCCGGGGCTGAAGGCCAGGACGCTCAGGATGCTGCGTCCCTGGTCTGGGATCGTTTCAATAGTGTTGGCATTCTTCACGTCGGAAATCGTCGGATTCACACGATCGATGACCGGAGTCACATCTCTCACCGTAACTTGCGTCGTGACACTGGCGGCGGTCAATTTCGGATCGACCGAGGCTGATTGCGAGACACGCAGGGTGAGCACGCCGACCCACTGGGCAAATCCAGCTGCGGTGACAGAGACCCGGTAGTTTGCAGGACTGAGGTTCGTGAAGGTATAGAAACCGTCGCCCCTTGCAGTTGTGCTGAGCTGTTGGCTGGTGCCGACGTTTGTCAGATTGATTGTCGCGCCCGGCACGACGGCCCCACTCGCATCCTGAACCGTGCCCGTAATGGTGGAATTGGAGTTCTGGGCGAAGGTTGCTAGCGCAAAGAGGCTGCACAGCAACAAAACACAAATCTTCGTAAATTTACGTGTCATTCACTGGCTCCTATTGAAACAAGGTGAAACGATTAATTTTTGTGATCGAGGCTGGCTCTGCGGGGCGAGGGCCTGGCCCGAAAATCATTATTGAACTACGCGCACGAATACGTAACTGTACGTACCAACACGTAATTTGAAATGTATCACGGCAAAAACCAGATCAATAAGAAAATAATCTTCGATGAAGAAAATATTCTTGACATGTTCCGATCTGGGCACGAGAACCCACAGGCAAGACCGCGAAATCCAATATTTTACAGAGTACATCGCGCGTTTCAATGTGCAAAACGCGACAAATTGTTTGGCTCCGTTGATATTTAAATGATTGTCGTCCCGAGCGCCTTCGATTTCGATCGGGACGACAGCACGCATTGTTCGCGGGATTTCAACGGGCTATCCGTCCAACGCGTACGCCACCTATTCTGGATGATGACCGGATCCGGCCATTTCCAACTGTTGGTGCTGCAATACTTTCCACATGGTTCCGCTGAAAACCATGTCTTGCGCATGCTGCGGTACCTCGCAGGCGTCGAGCAATTTGTGATAGCGCGCCAACTCGCGATCGAACTCCGCTACCTCTCCACCAAAAACGTCAGAGCCGAAGACAAGCTTCTCGAAGGCACTGATGTTACTGTCCGGTGTGTGTGGGCTGACTATACCGGACCACCAGAAAATTGATTTAAAGTAAGCGTAGTCATTCTGTTTCTTGATGAGGGAAGATCCGGACAGATCGAAGTAGAGATTCGGGTCCCATCGTCCGACTTCGGCAGCCTCGGCGTAGTCGGGATTCCCCATATGCGCCCCGATAATGGTCAACTGGGGGAAACGCCGGGCAATCAGATCGAGACGAGTCGCCTTCATTCGATCGAAACTCACGTCCTGCGGCTGTTCCGGATGAAGATGTTGAACGATTCCCGTATGAAATAAAAGAATCATGTGATATTTCTGTGCGCGTTCATAAACCGGCCAGTATGCCCGATCGTCATAATTGCGTTTGGTGGAGCTGATTTCACCCAGTCCGCGAAACCCCGCGGCATGAAAGCGGTCGACCTGCTGTAAGACGTTCGGATCGTCCAGCTTGATGTCGCCAAATCCGATAAAGCGATCTGGATGTTGCCGAATAAATTCGCGGGCTTGCGAAAAACCCTTGGGGGTTGTGAGCAGGAATGCGATACCGTCTTCCTGGTTCATCCTGGTCAGCATCTGCGGGAGAAATCCCGGTTCACCGTTGAAGTGCACATGAACGTCGATCAGCTTTGGAGTATGTTCCTGGCCGAAAATCATGGTCTGCGCCGCGAATATCAAGGCAATTGCAGCCCATCTTGTGTATTGCTTCATGAGTATTCCTTTCATCTTCCGCTCTATACAAGCCGAAGTTCTCCGCTTTCAAAACGTAACCTAAATCTGTGCCCCACACCAGTCGCCAGGCCGCTTCCTTAAACGGAACCGGCGGCCTGAATTAAGCTGAGATAATGCTGCGGGGTGTCCAGGCCTTCTCCCTGCGTCTCGATTCGAAAAAAGTTTCCTATTCCCGCGGCTTCATAAGTGGCCCGCGTTGCAGTGTAAGCTTCTTTTGCCGCGTCCGTCCCCACGGTGTTTTTCATAGCGTCTTTGGGCTGGATGAGAATCAATGGACGGCCTGCCATTGTGGCGGCGACTTGGGGAAGATCGAGATGCAAAAGCACATCCGGGACAAAAACGTCAGCGCCGTAACGATAGCGGTCCACCTGGGTCAGCGACCGATAGGAAAGAAGACTTTGCACTGAGATCAAACTGCGAATGCGCGGGTCGAGAGCCGCGGCATAGAGGCACCATAAGCCGCCCATTCCCTTCCCAATTACGTGCAGGTGCTTCGCATCGGCATCCTTGCGGCTGGTGACGTAATCGACGCTCCGCACAACATCCTGCACTCGCATTCCCAACAGGGACTGGTCCATGGACCAGGCCATGTACGCCATGGCCGCTTCCAGATCGAACAGCTGTCGAAATTCATTGCATGAAGAAGACTCGGGATGATGTGGCCGGGTCTCACCGATCCCGCGGACATCCACCGCCACGACCAGGTTCCCCTCGCGAACTAGTGTATCGAGCACACTGTGCGTCAGTCCCGATCCTTCTTCTCCTGCGAACTCCATTCCTTCCGGCTCAATGCCTTCATCGCTCACGTACAGAATGGTGGGCAACACGCCGGTTTTACCGCTGGGCACATAAACCCAGGCAGGAATGTAAATGCCTGGCTCGGAGAGGAACTGGATCTTTTCGATCCGATAGCCCTCACGCGGTGTTGTGACGATATGGCGTACATCGAGGGGCTGATCCGATATTCGATAATGCAACAGGCTGCGAATTTGATCGCGAATTTCATTCCGGTTGGATTCGCGCTCGGCCAAAGTTTTCGATACAGCGCGCACGGGCGGCAGGCTTGCCTGCTTTTTCAAGATCAGTGAAAAGATCGTCTGGCCCTTGTGCGAGTAGCGGATCGAACCGTCCGGGGTGCAATACAAATCTTCGAAAGGTACGGTCTGGTAGTCAGGCTCAACCGTCGGCCCTTTACGGTCGCAAAACCAGCGGCAGAACCAATCCGTGGCCGCCAACCTCAACTTCGGGGTCCAGGCGTGGGGATCGTCGGAAGAAACAGTGGCAAATTTCCCCGGCACGCCAAACTGTCGATAACGGGCCTTGATTGCCTCTGCCGCCTTGTCGAAAGCCGCGTCGTAATGTTCAATCCCGGCAAGCAGCGGTCTCGGAGCGATGGCGGTCTGCAAATCGACGTTATCGATTCCATAGAGCGCCGCCGGAAAAAGATTCTGCTCCATGTCAGCCATGCCAACGGGTTGCCATGGAGCGATCTTCAGCGGCCACTTGTTGGCCGTCCCACCCTCCATGATGGCTGCGCACTGAACTCTCTCATCGACCGCGCTGATGAATTTGGCCATGGTTCCCCCTCCGGAGTGGCCAGCACAGCCAATCCGTTTAAGGTCTACCTCAGACCGCGTCAACAGGTAGTCGATCGCCCGCATTCCATCCCACACGAGATACTCGGTCAGGTTTTCTCCCAGCAGCAACAGGAGTTGGCCGGGCATGGAATGCTCGTAGGTCGGATCGGCGCTCACTTCCGTGATGTTTGTTTCCGGATTCCAATATTGGCGCCGTTCCCCCTGTCCGATTGGGTCATAAGCCAGCACCACGAAGCCGCTCTTCACAAAATTGATGTAGACGCTCTGATATTGAGGCAGCATTCGAGCCAGTGGATAGTGCCCGCATGGCGAGATGATTCCAGGAAAAGGACCGTTGCCGGAAGTTGGGACATAGAGGTTTCCGGTCACCCAGAAATCTGGCCGGCTCTGAAACATGACGTTCTCGATCCTGTACCCGTCTTTTTGTATGACTTTCACCATGACGGGATTCAGGGAATTCCGTTGGGGAAAGCCGCGCAGCATCTGGACGACTTTTGCCCGGACAAACGCGTTGCGCGCCTCTACATCCGCGGCGGTCCGCAGGAGAGCGCGCTTTCGGTCCCAGGTAGAGGCAAGATCGTTCTGTTTCTTCTCCAGATAAGAAACCAGCATGTCCGGCATCTCATCGCCGTAAGAGCGGGCGAACTCGGACCGGGGCTTCGACTCCGCAATTCCGCGCAACGGAAGCAGCGCCGGGCTGAGCAGGGCTGCTCCGCTCCCGATCACGAACTTTCTTCTATTCATGGGAACCGCCTTATAGGTTGAAGATCTGAGCTGTTCTGCTCGAGGCGAGCTGGTCTTCGGTATGGAATCGCATCTCGCGCGGCCGCCAATACCGGGCGGGAACTATCATTTACAAACGCCACGCCGGGTTCATCAAACCGCATCGGCGCTCCGAATCAAGCTGAGATAGTGCTCCGGAGTATCCAGACCTGTGCCTTGGCTTTCAATTTTGAAAAGTTTCTCCGAGCCTGCAGCTTGATAGGTGGCACGCGTCCAGTTGTACGCTTCTTCTGCCGCGTTGACGGTCGCCGTGTTTTTCATCGCGTCCTGGGGTTGGACCAGGGTTAATGATCGACCAGCGATGGCAGCAGCAACTTGGGGAAGATCGAGATGCAAAAGCGCGTCCGGAACAAAAACGTCAGCGCCGTAACGATAGCGATCCACCTGGGTCAGCGACCGATAGGAAAGAAGGCTTTGTACTGAGATCAAACTGCGAATGCGCGAGTCGAGAGCTGCGGCATAGAGACACCACAAGCCGCCCATTCCCTTCCCAATCACATGCAGATGCCTCGCATCGGCATCCTTGCGGCTGGTGACGTAATCGACGCTCCGCACAACATCCTGCACTCGCATTCCCAACAGCGACTGGTCCGTGAACCAGGCCATGTACGCCATGGCCGTCTCCAAGTCGAATAGCTGGCGAAATTCGCCGCTTGCGGAGGAGGCTGGGTTATGAGCTGGCCGGGTTTCGCCGATTCCACGGACGTCCACCGCCACGACCAGGTTTCCCTCGCGAACCAGCGTGTCGAGCACGGCATGCCCGTGTTCCGATTCTTCCGCTCCCTTGAATTCCATGCCCTCCTTTTCCATGCCTTCATCATTGACATACAGGATGGTGGGCGACACGCCGAGCTTATTGTCGGGCACCTTGTTGTCAGGTACATAGACCCATACCGGAATGTAGATACCCGGCTCGGAGAGGAACTGGATCTTCTCGATTCGATAGCCCTCGCGCGGTGTGGTCATGATATGACGCACATCAAGGGGCTGGTCCGATTTTTGATAGTGCAACAGGCTGCGAATTTGATCCCGGATTTCATTCCGGCAGGATTCGCGTTCGGCAGAGGCTTTCGGTACAGGGCGCACGGGCGGCAGGCTTGCCTGCTTTTTCAAGATCAGTGAAAAGATCGTCTGGCCCGTCTGCGAGTAGCGGAGCGACCCATCCGGCGTGCAATACAAAGCTTCGGGAGATTCGGTTTCAACATTGGGCACGCTCGACGGTCCTTTCCGGTCATAGAACCAGCGGCAGAACCAATCTGTTGTCGCCAGCCTCAATTTCGGAGTCAAGGTGTGGGGATCGTCTGAAGGAACGGTGGCAAATTTCTCCGGCACGCCGAGCTGCCGGTAGCGGGTCTGGATTGCCTGTGCCGCATTGTCGAAAGCCGCGTCGTAATGTTCAACCCCCACCAGCAACGGCCTCGGAGCAATGGCGATGTGCAAATCGACATTGTCGACTCCGTAAAGCGCCGCGGGGAAAAGGTTCTGCTCCGCGTCACTCGGGCCAAAAGGTTGCCATGGAGCGATCTTTACCGGCCATCTGTTGGCTGTCCCGCCTTCCATGACGGCTGCGCATTGGACTCTCTCATCGATGGCGCTGATGAATTTGGTCAGGGCCCCTCCCCCAGACTGGCCGGTGCAGCCAATCCGTTTGGCATCCACCTCAGACCGGGTCAACAGGTAGTCGATCGATCGCATGCCGTCCCACACCATATACTCAGTCAGGTTTTCTCCCAGCAGCAACAGGAGTTGGCCGGACATGGAATGCTCGTACGTCGGGCTGCCGCCCACTTGAGTGACGTTCGTTTCCGGATTCCAATATTGACGGCGCTCTCCCTGTCCGATCGGGTCGTAAGCCAGCACCACAAAGCCGCTCTTCACCAGGTCCACGTAGGCGTTCTGGTAGACAGGTATCATCCGGCCCAGCGGGTAATGTCCGCATGGCGAGATGATTCCTGGAAAAGAGCCGTCGCCGGAAGTTGGGACATAGAGGTTTCCGGTCACCCAGAAATCTGGCCGGCTCTGAAACATGACGTTCTCTATCCGATACCCATCTTTTTGTATGACCTTCACCGTGACGGGATTCAGGGAATTCCGTTGGGGAAAGCCGCGCAGCATCTGGACGACTTTTGCCCGGACAAACGCGTTGCGCGCCTCGACATCCGCGGCGGTCCTGAGAAGAGCGCGCTTTTGATCCCAGGCGGAGGCGAGATCGTTCTGTTTTTTCTCCAGATAAGAGACCAGCATGTCCGGCATCTCTTCGCCGTAAGAGCGGGCGAACTCAGAACCGGGCTTTGATTCCGCGATTCCGCGCAACGGAAGCAGCGCCGGGCTGAGCAAGGCTGCTCCGCTCCCGATCACGAACTTTCTTCTATTCATGGGATTCCTTGGAGTTGCTTCCGCCGCGATTCATAGCACGAATTACCATCTCACCGCGACCATGCCGTACGCATTAACTTTGGGAACGGTAAATACCACTTTTGATCCCTGCATCCGGAAATTAATCTTGTTGCCGGTGTCTGAATCTGCCAAATAAAGCGTTGCCGCGCTGGCCGATTTGCCTTCCGGCAGCGCACAGGTCACTTCAATGTTCTCGATCGACGGGACATTCCCGGTGTTGTAGTTCACCAGATGAACGAGCCTCCGTCGTTTGTCGGGCTGCTCGACTAAATTCGCCGTCAGAAAATCGGGGCCCTGGACCTGGAGCGGAACGTCTCCGCGTGCTGCCCAGGAAACTGCATCGACCAATTCCTTCCAGTTCTTTGGACGTTTCCAGAATGCGGGGCCAATACGGAAGTACGGTTGGGCCGGCGGCAGAGGACCGTCAAACTCAATCCCCGGGAAATAGACCACCCGTCCCTGGCCAAGCTCCTTCCGGGCGGGCGCGCCCGCAGCGATGGGAGCCGCCGAGACATTTTCTTGATAGGCAGCAGCCGGGGCTTGATTGTCCACGAGGCCCTGCAATCCCGGCTTGACTCTCAGGCGCCGCCATTGATCGTAAAGACCGGTCTGCTCGGTGGCGATCAACCCGCCGCCAGCCTCGACAAAGCGGCGAATCGAGGCGAGCTGCTCGTCGGAGAGGCATTCTGAATCCGGAAGAATGAGGACCTTGCACGTGGCGGGAGAAAGATCGTGGAGGTGCTCATCGAAGATGAGGTGAAAGGGAATCTTCGCCTGGATCAGCGCCTGTTCCACGAGAATCGCGCTCAAACCAGCGCGGGAGTTATGGTAAGTGATGGATGGATAGGACCGGAACACGGCAACCGAAGCCACGTCCGTCGTTCCAATGTATAGCTCCCGATTTTTCCGATAGAAGGAAATGTACTTTAGCATTTCGGAGGAAATGGGGTTCACGCCGGCGTAGCCAATTGTCTGATTGAACCCCAGGCACTCCCCGATGGCAGTTTCGCTGACAGAAGTGTAGGTCAAAGCGACGTTTTTATAAGTGCGGGCCATTTTATAGGTGCGGATGGACGTAATCAGCCTTCCATCGGACAGGTATCCCGGCTTTTTGTCTTCTTCATCCCAAAAAACCTGGGTGTATTTCAAAAGCCGCGAATTGTCGGTGCCCCGCGTCCAGGGATTATTGTCACCCACGACGCCGCCAAAATTTATTTCTACGACAACTTCGGGATTTAAGGAACTTATTAATGTGGCCATCTGACCTAAAGCGTCCGCCATCGTCTGACAGCGGTAACCGATCCATTCCTGGAACACCGGATCGAAGATGATATTCAGTTTTTGCGGAGGGTTGGATTTGTTCCACAAGGGCGGGTTCACATAATCGACGTTCTCGAATCCAAATCGATCTTTTCGCTGTTCCGGCGAATACTTCGTTCGCAGGTACTTACGAAATCCGCTCTTGCAGCCATTGCAGTGGCAGGACTCCGGCTCGGAATTCAAATCGAAGTTATCGAAATGAATGAAATCGGTTTTTACTTCGACGACCGCATACCGCACAACTTTCTTTAGATAGTCGATGTATTCCTGATTCGAGAAACAGGGCCTGTACCGAAACGACTGCTGATACCCGTATTCGGTCATGATTGGCTGGCCGTACTGATCGCACTGTATCCATCCGGTGGCGCGCGGTTCCTCCGCGAAGAAGGTCTCGTACATCATCGTGTCCCACTGTACGTAGGTGTCCACCTTCGTCCCAAGGCGGTGCGCAATGGCTGTCGTCCGTGTCGTGGCTTCCATATCCGATTTCTCAGCCGCCATGCCGAAACCTTTATATAGGTGGGTGTGGAAGACCTCTACCCCTTGATCCTTGAGCTGGCGAATCAGCTTTTCACTCTGCTCATATTCATAATGCTCACGAGCATCGAGCCTCTGACCGCCGCGTCGCACTACAAAGATGTAAGGCTCGTGATCGCCGCCTGCATCGATCAGCCCGTTCTCGATCCACGCACCCTGCGGCTCCGCTCCCTTTGCCGCGGCCTCGACCGCCGCCTCTGCGCCATATCCATACAGACCCGCTGCTCCCAGTTTGGCGACAGCGATGCTTCCAACTACGGTACCCATAAAATCTCTGCGATTCATAATCCTGTCATTCTCCTTGTCGTGACATACATATTCCACTTCTTTCGCAAAAGTGGCGCTAGCGGATCTTGAACTCGACGGCTGTGTAGTGGATCTTATGGTTGGGCTTGTCCGGCAACTGCACTCGCGCCAGCATCCGGATGACGTGGCCCGGCGCGCAGCTGCTTCGAATCAGCGGCAATGAATATTTGACTGAAGCGCCGACGTGGTCGTAGTCGCCCCACTCGTCCGAGACCCTTTTCGTAAGATCGACGCAAGGGTCGTTCGTGAACAACTCTGCTGCACGGTACGCGCCTCCATCCGGGAGCAGAATGGCAATCCGCTCGCCTGGGTTCGCCTGGCCATCGCCGTTGCCGGTTCCCAGGGTCATCGTTCGCTTCTTTATGGCGTTTTGATAGGCAAGTAATGACACGCCATCCGCAATGCGAAAATCGCCGGCGTTCTCCGCCGGCGGGAAAGTCGGAATCTCCACGGGAAGCCTCATGCGTCCTGAAACCGCAAACAATTTTACGATCTCGCGTGTGGGATCAGAGACCGTGAACTTCAAAGGAACTTCGGCGGACTTGCCAGGCGCCAATGGTTTTAATACCGCATTGGACATATCCAATCGCACGCCTGGATTCGAGGTCTCCCAATGCAGACGCATTGCGGGCGAAACGCTGTCCCCCTTGTTGAGAAAACGTATGCGTACCAGGACCGGCCTGGTGTCGGTTGCCCACTGCGCGTCCTCAACATGAAACCCTGCAAGTGCGAGGACCGGCCCGGGGCCTACCCCCACTTCGTACTCGTCTCCATCGAGCGCAAAGCGCAGGCGTCCAGCGGAGTCCGCTTTTTCTCGTAGACGGCGCACCTCTCCGTCCCGCACTCGAATCACACTTACCGCCTTCTCTTCATTTGGTCGATACAAAGGTGCCGATATGATCTGAACCCGCACTCCGGTGAGGATGCGCCCTGACGGCACCCACTCCCGGACAGTGGAGCGGAAACCCGTGCGAGACACGTTCTCCAAGATTGTAAAGCCCGGCTGTTTACGATCGGTCGTAACACTCCAGCCCCAGACTGAAAACTCCGGATAAACTTCGATATGGTTCCAGATCAGGGGCGTCGGCAAAGGATCGGCAAACGCACGCATGTGAAACATCAGGGTCTTCGCCATCCCCGGTGTTCCATGAGTGGAATCGAAGATCTCCGACTCATGCGAGGCGCGGGTAAAGTTCCAGATCAGGTTCATGCGGCGGTGGTAGAACTGGATGAAGTCCCGCGTCCCCATCACGATGCGAGTCCGCACTCCGACGTAATTGTTGTACATCTCGTCGTGACGGTACTCGACGGGAAACTCGCGCGGTCCGACGAAGAACTCTGAGGAACCCATAAAGTCCGACGCGCTTCCGACCATGTCCGGATATTTGCCCGCAATCCAGAATGACATGAAGCCGCCCATCGACAGGCCCGACGTAGCCCGGTGCTCGCGGTCGGGGATCGTGCGATAGAAGGCGTCGATGTAATGAACCAGTTCCGGAAAATAGAGAGGGAACTGGCGGTAAGTCTCGACCGGCCCAATGTTATATGGGCGCAGGTAGTTCTCACCCGGCGTCCTGGGATTGTAGCCGTCCCACTTCACTACGATCACATCGTGTGTTGCGACGAAATTGGCGATGTTGTCACCGCCGTAATCCGTCCCTACGTCGTAATTGCTATGTTCTTCGCCGACCACCGGCCGGTTGTACCGCTCGCTAAACCCATGAAACCAGTAAATCACTGGATACTGTTTGCCTGAAGTCTGGTAGTCGGGCGGCAAGAAGATCCGGTAGTGTCGTGACTCGTCGAATACCTGGCTGTAGTGTGTGCAGTCCTCGATGATTGCCGCAGTGCTGACCTTGGTGTAAGGCGTGCAATGCGGGATGTTTGTCACGGCGCCGGAGGCGGTCTTCACATACAAGGCAACGGACAAAAGAATGAAAAACACGGTGCGCAATTGCGTGCCTTGCAGGCGGGCGGCTCTCATTCCTGGTCCTCAGCTATTCATGAGTGTATGAGTTGCGTGCATTCGAAACCATCGCAAGCGGCTCCGCATTCAAGCATTTTCGCAGTTATTGTGGTGCGAGCTGGATCACAATCCCACCCTTTCGCAAATGCGCGAAAGAATGCGCCCATCCGCATTTTCATCGGCCTATGGCAACCCGCGAGGTCCTTCGCTTCGCTCAGGATGACAAATTATCTGAATCGGCTCTCTATAAGAATAGAAAAACCGGTCGAAAAGACCCAGGTCTCAGCAACGAGACCTGGGCACCTGTGATCTTTCAATGATGAAAACAGCTATCAGAACGTTAGCTTGATTGCGCCCTGCAGAATTCTCGGGTCGGCAGCACTGGTGATCTGACCGAAGGCTTGGCCGCTTGTCACGGTCGCATTTGGATTTCCGAAATTGACATTATTGAATAGATTGAAGAACTCGAAACGGAACTGTGCTCCTACACGCCCTGCAATTGGCAGGTTCTTCAACAGGGCGGCGTCGGTGCCAAAAGAACGCGGGCCGCGAAGGGTGTTCTTGCCTGTGTCGCCAAAGGTGCCGAGTGCATTGGTGGTGAACTTTGACGTGTCGAACCATTTCGCAATCAGTTGAGAATGTGGACGGCCCTGGCTCAATCGTGGATTACCGCCCAAAAAATCCGCATGATCTCTACCGACCCCGCTAAAGGAGTTGTCGACACCGCTCGTGACCGAGAAAGGGAAGCCTGCCTGCCAGGATGTGTTTGCTGAAATTTCCCAGCCATTCACAAATCTGCCGGCAATACCGCGCAGCGGTGTTGGAGGGAGTGCGTAGACGGCCGCAAACCTGAAGACATGCGGGACATCATCGCTGGAAAGGCCTCTGCTGAAGTTCTTGTTGAAAGGATCGTCCCATCCATAGTCATCGATCGTTCTCGACCAGGTGTAGTTGGCAATCACGGTCAGTCCGTGGCTAAGCCGTTTATCGAGCGCCACTTGAAGAGCGTTGTAGTTCGTCCTAAGTCCAGTCGGCAGCATGGTGATGCTGCTGAATTGAGGATTCAACCGCCGGGCCTGTGTATTGCTTTCGCTGGAATGTCCCGGAATATAGATCGCCGGATTCAGTTCCTGGGTGTTCAGGTAAGGCGTGGACGGCCCCATGTTGGTCCCTTTTACGCCCAGGTACGCAACCCGCAGCTTGAAATCACTGGCAATCTGACGCTCAAGCGCGATGTTCCAGGTGGTAACCAAAGGAAGGTGCAAATGAAGAGGCAGAAAGTCGGTTATCTGCACCGGAGTATGGAACGGCGAGTCTGGAGATGGAGCATTGTAGCCATATTGCGCTGGGAAAGGATTCACTACGCCCGCGCTGCCATACGGGTCGTCGAATGTGACGCCGCTGAGCCTTTCGCTGGGAGCGAAAGGCGCATTGCCTTCCATAACCAGAGAATCGCTGGAGAGCTGAGCATAATAAAATCCAGTTCCAGCCCGAACCACTGTTTTTCCATCTCCAGTTACCTGATAAGCAAATCCTAGGCGCGGAGCGAAGTTCCAAAGCCGCTGGTACGCGCCGCCGCTGGGACAACCCGGGTCGTGGTTGCTGCCGCCATACACCAGCCCTACAGGCGCATTCTTAAACCTCAGCGACTGCTCGCCGGGAATATAGCAGACCACTTTCCCATTTGCCTGCTGATAAGGGAAATAGGGTTCCCAACGGAGGCCGGCAGTAACCGCGAGGCGAGAACTTACCTTCCAATTGTCCTGGGCATAAGCGGCAAACCGATTCCCATGTATCTGTGTGTAGGAGCCTCCGCCCTGATTAAACGTCGTCACACTCCCGAGAATCAAGTCCGCAAGATTATCTCCAGTCAAACTTCCAGTGAAGAAGAAGAAGCCGCCCATTGCGTAGGAGTTTACGAAATTTCTTTGCAAGCGCAGGTACTCTCCGCCAAAATGCAGCTCGTGCTGACCGGCCAGAACAGTAACGTCCTCACGAACGTTGTAGTCGCCGCGATCGAATTGACCCTTCCAGTTGGTGTTGGCGGTAAACGCGCCGCCGATGCTGATGTACGACTCTGGAGGAATTCCTGGCGGCTGTGCGATCTTGACTCCAAGATCGGGCCAGCCGAAAGCAGCTGAAGGTATCGTTCCGCCAATCTGGCTGTTCCATCCGTACCAGGTGTTGAACAACAAGGTGGGCTTTGCGATGTAAGTGTCGTTTGCAGCCACGTCGCGAATATGAACATCGGCCCCATTCGGGTCGGCCGCTAGGATGTTATTCGTTACTTTAAACGGGGTCTGGGTAAAGTGCGTGTCGAAATAATGTCCGCTGATCCGATGTTTCCCCAGATCGTAGTTGATTTTTGCTAAATACTGATTGTCGTTCTGAACCGTTGCCGGACCGATGTAGGTAAGTTGGCGGCCAGGTCCGTTCGGCAAGGGAATATAAGCCAGCAGCTTGGTTGTCACTGGATTAATACTAGGAAGCCGGTTTCTTGGGTAAGGCGCTCCTGTAACCGGGTCCTTCAACTGCGTTTTCGGCAATAAGTCGGAAAAATCGCCGGTGCGTTCGGCAGCAGTCGGGACATACCCGATCTGTCCACCGGCGGCGTCCCGGGTCCGGGTACCTTGATAACTGCCAAAATAAAACAGCTTATTTTTAACAATCGGACCACCAACAGCTCCGCCAAACTGGTTTCGTTTGAGCGGATCGGGAGAAGACGCAAAGTAGTTTTTGGCATTCACAGCACCATTGCGTACAAACTCGAACAAGTCGCCATGTATCTGGTTGGTGCCGGATCGAGTGACGATGTTCACCACGCCGCCAGCCGAACCGCCATACTGTGCCGACAAGTTGGTCGAGTCCAGGTTGAATTCCTGGATCGCGTCCGGGTTGGGGAATGGCAGATTCATATTGAGATAAGTATCGTTATAGTCGCCGCCATCCAGCTGATAACTGACCATCCCGGGCCCGGTGCCGTTGACGGCAGCTTGCTGTTCGCCGGGATATACGCCCCCGAAGCAGTTATATCCGCAATACCGCGCAGTGGTGTCTACGGCCCCCGGCGCCAGGTAGAGCAGCGATTGAACCTCGCGCCCATTTAGAGGAAGATCGACGATTTTCTTCTGATCGACCAGTTGGCCCGCGGTCGCGTCGTGGGTGGAGATGATTGAGGCGTCGGATGTTACGGTCACTACTTTGCTGACGGAACCCACATTGAGAGTGACGATTTGCGTAGCCGCTTGATTAACGGTGAGCGTAATCCCCTTCTGGTCATAACCAGCGAAGCCCGTCTTTTCCACGTGAAGCTCATAGCTTCCGACCTGCAGGGCCGTGAAAATGAACCCCCCATCTTGGTTTGTCTGCTGAGACTGGCTCGCTCCGGTCTGGGTACTTTGAATCTTGACGGCCGCGTCCGGTATGGCCGCTCCTGAAGAGTCCCTGACCGTGCCGCCGAGACTGGCGGTCGTGAACTGCCCAAATAACGGAGAGTACCCGCTGAAAAACACTAGCAAACAAATCGCAACGATGAATGTGACCGAAACTTTGTTGAACTTCATCTCAAAATCTCCCTTTGCCCCTCAAGAAATTCTTCACTTAAACAACTGGTCGGCAGACGGCATGTGATCAAGACCGGTCAAGCTCTTTGTGAACAGAACCGCTTTTTCCAGTCCGCAGCAAACGTTTGCAACTCCATGCCAAGGATATATATAGAATTCATGAAAAATTGTCAAAGAAAATTCAATGGTTGCGCCGTGGTTTGGGCTCATGGGGCTGTAAACAGTGACGTGTGGCGGTTGATTCTAATAGGTTGACAGGGAGTAGCGGCGCAAGGCATAATCACAAACGCTTGTGACAATGACGACAACAATTAAAGATGTAGCTCGCGAGGCAAGCCTCAATATCTCCACAGTTTCGCGCGCGCTGAACAATGCGTACGGAGTTCACGAGCAAACCCGGAATCATGTGATCGCCGTTGCCGCCCGGCTTGGCTATCAACCCAACCGGGTGGCCCGCAGCCTGGTTACAGGCCGATCCCACTCCCTGGCGCTGGTTGTCAGCGACATTCGCAACCCGTTCTTCGCCGAAATAGCCCGAGGAGCCGAGGACGCGGCGCGCGCCGGAGGATGCGACTTGATTCTCTGCAACAGCGATTTCAGCGCTGACAAACAGATGCAATATGTTCGCTCTTTGCTGGAGAAACGCATCGACGGCATCCTGATGAATTCGGTCTCGTCTTTAAACCGCAAACAACAGGAACAGCTTGCAATTTGCGGCGTTCCGATCGTGTTGCTGAATCGGGCAGCGCCAGGCAAATCATTCTCCACGGTTTGCGCCGACAATGAGGCGGGCGGGGCTTTGGTCGCGCAATATCTATTGAGGCTGGGTCATCGAAACATCGGGCACCTGACCGGCCCACGGCACCACGGTAACATGACGGACCGTGCCCGCGGGCTTCTTCGAACTCTTCAGAATTCTGGAATGAAAACCAAGCCGGTGATACTTTACGGGGAAAACAGCTTTCAGGGCGGGTATGAATTGGCCGTTCAGCTGCTGTCGCGCAAGCCGCGAATTACCGCGATCTTTGCGGCAAATGACGTCATGGCTTTCGGCGCGGTAGGAGCTATCCTCGAAGCTGGCCTCCGTATTCCCGGCGACATTTCAATCATAGGGTTCGACAATATCGAACTTTCCAGCATCATGCATGTGCCGCTGACAACCATACATCAGCCGAAGTACGAAATCGGTCGCGCGGCTGTCGAAGTTCTCTTGCACCTGGTTGGACGGTCTTCCGGAGCCGTACCGGAACATCGACTCTTCGGAGTTGAGCTTATCGAACGACAATCCTGCCGAAAACTTGCGCGGTGAATCAGCTTCAATGCATGAAAATCGGAACCTGTCGCGAAACAATACGGGCACGCACCTGGTAGCATCGCGTCGCCGCTGGTGGATGATTGTCTTCGCCTTCTCGGCAACACTCATCAACTATCTCGACCGCCAGACGCTGTCCGTGGCGGCGCCTGTGATCCGTGAACAGTTCCACATGAGCAACGTGGCGTATTCGCGTGTGCTCTTTGCCTTTCTCCTTGCCTATACCATCATGAATGGAGTGTCCGGGCCGCTGATTGACCGGCTCGGCACGCGGATCGGCTATGGCCTCTGCATGGCATGGTGGTCATTGGCGGCAATTTCCCATGCATTTGCCCACGGCGTATGGAGCTTGGGAATCTGCCGCTTTCTGCTGGGCATGGGAGAGGCCGGCAACTGGCCCGCCGCCGTCAAGGTGGTGTCCGAATGGTTTCCCGGAGACGAGCGCGCGCTGGCATCGGGAATCTTCAACAGCGGCTCCGCAATCGGCGCGATGGTGGCTCCCCCCGTGGTAGCGTTCATTCTGCTTCGCGATGGATGGCCGTCCGCTTTCGTGCTGGTCGGAGTGATGGGCCTCGCGTGGCTTGCCCTGTGGTTGCCAACGTATCGGACACCGCCGCAGGCGAAGGAGGTCACGCGGCAACTCATTCCGGTCCGGCAACTTCTGCGTTTGCGCTTCGTGCGAAGCTTCACTTTATCGAAGGTCTTCATCGATCCTGCCTGGTACTTTTACATCTTCTGGTTTCCGGAGTATCTCCACCATGCGCGGCACTTCGATATGGAAGCGGTGGGAAAGTATGGATGGATTCCATTCCTGGTTGCCGGCTTTGGCAATGTGCTTGGAGGCTTGTTATCCAAGTGGTTTTTGGCGTGCGGACTGTCGGTGACGATTGCCCGCAAGCTTGCGATCACAATCTTCGCTCTGGCGATGGCTTCCGCCATTCCCGCGGTTCTGGTGAAGAGCGCATGGGTCTCCCTCACATTGGTCTCCGCCGCAGCGGCGGGTTACACCGGAATGTTATCCAATATGCTTGCAGCCCCTGCCGATGTCTTTCCGACAAGCGCAGTTGCCTCGGTGTATGGCTTGGCGAGTATGGGATCTGGGCTGGGTGGGATGCTATTCACCCTGATTACGGGTTGGGTTGTCGACCATTATTCCTACACGCCGGTCTTTATCGGATACGGTCTCATGCCATTCATCGGCGCGTTGATCTGGTGGACGATGCTCGGACAGTTATGCCCACTTCCCTTTGCAGAAACGGATGGCCAGCCGCCTTCCAGAGGACTCTATGAAACTACAGCCTGACCTTCAAAGCATGACTGCCCTCATCACCGGCGCGAGCAGCGGCATCGGAGCTGCGACTGCCGTCGCATTCGCCGGTCGCGGCGCGCATGTTCTCCTTCACTACAACAGCAACGAAGATGGCGTCCGCGCGGTGCAGAAAACAGTTTGTGAGGTCGGGGGCGCCGCAGAGTTGCTTCGAGCGGACTTAAGCAATCGCGAGGGAACACGCGAACTGACAGAGGCAATCGCCGGCCATCCGATCGACATTCTGGTCAACAACGCCGGCTCGCTGATTCAACGCACCCGCGCTCTGGAGTTTACCGAGGAACTCTGGGATGAGATGCTCGAGTTGAACCTGTCAAGTGCATTCTTTGCGGCGAAGGCCGTGCTGCCCGGCATGGTCGATCGCAAACGCGGCTTTATTGTGAATGTTTCCTCCGTGGCGGCTCGAAATGGCGGTGGAATCGGCGCGTTGGCCTACTCCACGTGTAAAGGTGCGATTGCTACCATGACGAAATCGCTGGCGCGGGAATTTGCGCAATACGGGATTCGAGTCAATGCGGTGTCTCCCGGAACGGTGAACAGCGACTACCATCGTAAGTTTTCAACAAGTGAAATGCTGGAGTCCGTGAAGGCCGCAACACCAATAAAGCGCCTAGGCACGCCGGATGAGATCGCCTCTGTGATTTCATTTCTTTGCAGCGATGCCGCCGAGTTCGTCCATGGGCAGGTGATCGAGGTAAATGGGGGCTTTTACATGGCCTAGCATTCCCCGCATCCGCCCTAAGCGTTGCCGATCGTCATACGTATCGATAATTTGCAAACTGTTCTGTTCATTCGAAGGAGTGAATCAAAATGGAAAGACGACAATTTGTTAAGAGCGCGGTGATCACGGTCGGTGCGCTTGCCTCAGGCCTGGAAATGACTCGTGGCTCGGTGGTGGAGCCAGCGGCAACGGACGAACGCTCCCCGAAAGTCGGGCGGACCGTTCGTGCAGCCAGTATTGGTTTCAAGACCGGTCTGCCCCTGGCAAAAATCGCCGACCTGGTAGACCGGGAGGGTGCAAAGGGTACCGACATCATCGTGTTACCCGAAACCTGCCGCGGGCAGAATGACAAGAGCCAGGAAACTCTCGACGGTCCCACCATTTCAGCGATGGCGCATCTGGCCAGGAAACATCGAACCTACATCGTCTGTCCAATCGACCGCAAAGATGGCACCCTGCGCTTCAACTCCGCTGTGCTTCTTGACCGGCAGGGTCAGGTGGTCTGCGTGTACGACAAGTTCTATCCAGTCTGGCAGGTCGAATGTCTGGCTAACCCACCCGTGCACCCGGGAGAGTCCGTTCGCGTCTACTCGACGGATTTCGGACGAATCGGGTTGGCGATTTGTTTCGATGTGAACTGGACTCCACTCTGGCGGCAGATGGCAAACCAAGGGGCGGAACTGGTGATCTGGCCCAGCGCGTATTCGGCGGGCCGCTCCCTGCAGGCCCGGGCGATTCAGTACAACTACTACATCGTCAGCTCGACACTGGTTCCGGACTGCCTGGTGTACGACATCGATGGGGAACTGCTGACCCACAATCACGAAAATGCCGGGAGTGGAATCAATGTCACTCGCACCACCCTGGATCTCGACCGCTGCATTTTTCATCAGGACCTCAACCTTCCCACGAAACTTGACGAACTACTGAAACATCACGGCGACGATGTTGAACAGGAAAAATGGCTGCCGATGGAGGGCTGGTTCGTACTCAGGGCCAAGCGTTCCGGAGTCAGCGCGCGCGCGTTGGCCCGGCAGTATGGGCTGGAGGAACTTCGGCATTATATAAATCGAAGCCGCTGCGAAATAGATAAGTGCCGTGGCTGGGAATTCTCTTAGGGCAGTTTCACGGATGCTGTAGTTGAAAAGCAGTGGAGTCATTCTGAGTGCAGCGAAGAATCCAGAAGGTGATGGCTTCGTTTACGAAGCACAAATTTTCTAAATTTTTCACTTCGCTGCGCTTCGTTCAGAATGACTCGATCTGATTACATTAACTATGAATCTGCTCTAAACAGTTTCGATCTGACAAGGCGGGATCATCGGAATGGCCACGAACCGGCGTGAACTTCTCAAAGGTGTTGGAGCATGGATTGCGGCGCAAAGCGTTGTCATGCCGAAGGCAATCGGTCAGAAGACAAAAGAGCATGTCACGAAAAAGGGAGAAGATCTCTACTCCTGGACCCAAATGCCGCGCCTTTTGATCGCAGAGGGTTACAACCCGCCATTCTATCCTTCCCTCGACTACGAACCTGAAAAAGCATTGCGCATCGCGAAGGAACTGAATGCCGATGCTTTGCGCTACCCCGCTGCCTCCTATTACGCATACTTCCCGACGAAGACGAAGTATCCTGTCCATCCGGAACTCAAGGGCGATCCCCTGAGACGGACGATCGATCTGTTTCATGAAGCGGGGCTGAAGACCGTCGCGTACCTGCCGCTGAACCATCCCTTTATGAATGTGACGTCGAAGAATCCGGACTATGAGGGCTGGGTGAAGCGATTCGCAGACCATCGCCCCATGACCACCTCTCATTACGGCTTCGCACGTTTTTATGAGGGCTGTCTGAACTCCCCGTTGCGCACCCAGATCAAAGACCTGGTTTACGAAGTGTTGACTACATATCCGGTCGCTGTGATGTACTTCGACGGCCCTTATCAGGGGATGGACAACGCGCAAAGCTTCTGCCATTGCGAATATTGCGAGACTGCATATCAGACGACCTTCGGGAAGCCGGTGCCCATACAGGACGCAAGTACCACCGTTGCCGATGAAATCGAATATTTCGAATGGATGCGTGGTATCAACGTAGATTTTCTACGTGAAATCCGCGAGACGATCAAGCAGACGCGCGATGTCCCGGTGCTATACAACGACACGGGGCTTCTGAGCCGCCATGAGTGGCGCGCTCGCGACTTCCCTGTCGTCGATGGCTTCATGTTTGAGGCTGCCGAAACGCCGGAGGATAAGCTCTTCAACTTGCAGCTTGGGCTCTCCACCGGCAAAACGATCTGGACCTATGTCGGCAGTCACACTGAGTACAACCGTGAGCACATGAGCGATCCCTCTGTGCGGGGCTGGTACAGCTATCCACTTGAAAGTGAAGAATTGCTGCTGGACGGCGCCACGGCGATTGCAGCCGGCGTGGGTCTCGTGTACTGGAGCGTGGCGCGATTCTTCTACATGCCAAAGGGACCGCTCTTCTACGACAGCGGAAAGTATGTGAAGAACAGCTTCGACTTTGTGCAAAAAAACGAAACCTTGTTGCGTTCGGTAAAGCCGCAGCCGCAAGTCGGTATCCTCGTCGGCTCTCAGACGATTGACTGGTATGCCGGTAAGAAGTTTGTGGCCGGTGCGTACAGCAACTATTTCCACGGAGCATTCCAGTTGTGCAAGGACAACAGCATCGACGCCGAACCCTTTCTCGATTATGAGATGAAGACGGAGCAACTGGCGCGCTATCAGCTTCTGTACCTGCCAAATGCTCCGTGCTTAAGCGATGCGCAATGCGCCATGATTACGAACTACGTGAATCAAGGCGGTTCAGTCGTTGCCACGCACCTGACTTCGACGGCTGACTCCTATGGCCGTCCACGGAAGAATTTCGAGTTGGCTGACCTGCTCGGCGTAACTCTCGACGAAACTGAGCCGTTCGAATACCCCGATCTGTACCTGCGCTTTCCGAACGGCGATACAATCCCGCAAGATCCCCAGATCACGCTGTTCCATGTGAACGGTGCTGCAGTATTGGCAGAAACCTGGGACCGCGGGAATCGTAAGTCACTCGGTCCGGCTGTCGTACAGCGTAGACACGGCAAGGGGCAAGTGATCTATATCGGCTCCGGTCTGGAGGCCGTCTATGAAGAAACCCGCATCCATGTTTTGCGAGACTACTTCCATTCGCTGCTTGACGTGCGGCGGAGTTATGAAATTGAGTATCGTCCGGGCGTGATGCCGCATTTTGCAGCTTCGGAAGACGATCTGGTGCTGCATCTGCTGGCGGACACCGGAAACAAATGGAAGAAACTGCTTGCCAGAGAAGAGTTTCTTCCGGAAGACGATATCAAGATACGAATCCGGATTCCATCTGGGCGCTCCGTGCGATCGGTATCTCTCCTACGCGCGGGCGCAGAATGCCCGCATGCGGTGCATCAAGGCTGGATGGAAGCAACCGTGCCCAAGGTCTTTGTCCACGAAGCCGTTCATGTGGCGCTTACGTAGGCGGGGCGTAGCAAAGTGAAGAATCCAGAGAATATTCGCCTGGACTACATAGCGATCACCCTCTGGATTCTTCGCTGCGCTCAGAAAGACCGGCATCTTTTTCAACCACAAGTAAGTGCCTGGATGCCCTCTCCTAGCCGCGTTGTTTTCGGCTGGGATGGGATTTGACTACACCAACTCTCAATCCGCTTTAGTTCGGCAAGGACCATATCTGGTTCGGCAGATTGTGTCCGCAGGCCTGCATAGCCAGGCTTTGCGGTTTGCTGTCTGGACCGCTGGCGCTGAGACATTCGCCGTCGGCGGCAACCAGGTTGCCAAGCAGGTTGTAGTTCCAATGTTGGGATTTGCCGGCAGCACATGCCTGCATCACCGGCTTCCCATCGACGATGGCAAGGCAGCGTCCACCCGATTTCAAGGCACCGCTTCTGGTGACCGTCCACATTTCTGCCGGAATGCCGGTACAGCGTGCAACCCGTCCTGGAGCAGCTAGACAACGGCTGAAGGTTTCGATGTGGCGATTCGTGTCGGGGGCTTCCAACGTAATTCCATGAACGATCATCGTGACCGTGCCGGTGCGCGTCGGTGTGCCGCAAGCAGATGCCAGATGAATGCGCCAGATCGCGGTATCGTCGGTCGCAATGTCGGCCTGCAGAATAGATGCGGCGGATTGACGTCTTCCGCTCCAAAGGCTCCAGGCATCGAGGCGGCATTCTGCGTTTGACGCAAAGCCTAAATCTGCTGGCCGCAGCTTTACCTGAAGGGGCGCAGTGCCGCGGTTCAGCACTGCAACCGCATAATCACCGCTACTTAGCGGCTTGAGCAGGACATCCATGACTTGACTACGCAGCACCAGGGTAGCCATCCGACCCAGTCCATCCTGATCGATCGCGGTGACCGTCTTGTTGCCGAGAATCGAGACCGCCTGCGGGCTAAGTTTATCGACGTCGGAGCTGAGGATCAGGGGCGCCGACATCATCGACCACAAAGTCAATTGGCTGCGGGTCTGGGCCAATGTCATACCGATGTCGCCGCCGATAATGAAATCTGCGTCGTTCCAGTTGCCGGTTTTTTGGAACCGACCCAGCGGAAGGTTGTAGGCGTAGTTCCAAAGCACGCTATTGAAGCGCGAAGTGTCGGGTTTCTTCGTGTCGAGCGTCGCTATGTCCGAACCTTCCCGCCAGAGCTGGCCATAGCCTCGGGCCCAACTCAACACGTCGTACCAGTCCGGGGTACCCTGAAAATAGGCTGGGGCCGATTCCGAAAAAACGATGGGCCGCCCCACAGTTTTCAACGCCGCACTTTCCGCTGCATAGGCCTTGCGGAATGCGCTGGCCTGACTGCTGCCTTTCGGCACGTATACGTTACAGCCGTCCAGCTTCAGGTAATCCACGCCCCAGGACGCGAACAGCCTGGCGTCCTGGACGAAGTAGTCCCTGCCGCCGCCATTCACTTCGCCGCTGCCGGCGAATCCACCGCAGGTTTTATAGCCGGAGTCCTCATAGATGCCGAACTTCAGGCCCATGGCATGGACGGCATCGGCGATCGACTTGATGCCATTGGGAAAACGATCCAGACGGACTTGTAGATTGCCCTGGGCGTCGCGATCTTTCTGCATCCAGCAATCATCGATCGTTACGGTGTTGTACCCGCGCGCGGCGAGGCCGGTCTTCACGAGTGCCTTCGCGTTGGAGAGAACGGTCTGCGCGGTAACGGTACATTGGTAGTGTGCCCAGTCATTCCAGCCCATCGGCGGAGTGGCGGCCAGAATCTGCGTCCTGTTAGTAGGTGCGGCGAAACCAGAAACCGCCATACCCCAGAGGAAGACCATCATCAGGGCCGACAAGCTAATACGCCTTAGACGGAGCAGGCACGAAACGCGGGCGGGGGTAGGGACGGCATCATAAATAAGGTTTCCAACGGTACAGGCATCTCCCACGCCGGCAACGCATTGACTAGGGTTTGAATCGTTCATCATAAGCCTCCAATACTCCTGATACTCCGCAAAGTTAATACCTGCTTGACTCCATACGTCCCCACGCTTTGTGGCTGACATTTACTGCAGTTGGCTGCATTCCACGATCTACTTCACGCGCATTCCATCGTTCTCGGTTTTGCACAACAACACGGAACGACATTACTTTGAACAAGCGCTGGGCAACAAAATAATCAAATTAACCCGGTGGCGTAGTACACGGCAATCACTACGAAAACTGCTGCCGTCTTTATCAACGTGACGGCAAAGATGTCCTTGTACGATTGACGATGAGTCAGCCCTGTCACGGCGAGTACCGTGATCACCGCTCCATTGTGCGGCAGATCATCCATCCCGCCGCTTGCCATCGCCGTTACACGATGAAGCACGGCGAGCGGTATGCCTGCCGTGTTTGCCATGGCGATGAACCGGCTCGACATTGCCGCCAGCGCAATGCTTAAGCCGCCCGATGCGGAGCCTGTGATCCCGGCCAGAGCTGTGGTGCTGACTGCGATGTTGACCAGGGGGTTCGGAATCGCAGTCATAGCATCGCGAACGATCAGAAATCCCGGAAGCGCGGATATGACGGCGCCGAAGCCATACTCCGATGCCGTGTTCATCGCAGCCAGCAATGCGCCGCCGACAGCCAGCGCGGTACCGTCAATGAAGCCGATTCTGATTTGCTTAAAACGAACTGTCACAATAATGAGAATCGCCAGGATGAGCGATCCTTCCAGCGCCCAGACCGCGGTCATCGCCCCGATATCTGTAACCAGCGGCGTCTTCAGGCCAGGCAACACAATGACGGACGCAGCAGCACCGAATGTCCTTGGAATCATAAGGCCAAACAGCTTGTTCAAGGCGGGAACCGCAATGAGAGGCAGCAGAGCCAACAGCGGATGGGTCAGATGCGTATCGGGGACGCGCTCTGGTTCGTTGATATGACCGGTCCCGTAACCTTCTCCCTGAGCTCGGCGAATCTGCCAGTGCAGATATCCGAGACCTATAACGAAAATGAACACGGAGCCGATGCTTCCAAGCCAGGGAGCGGCCCAGGCGGTCGTATGAAAAAAGGTCGTTGGAATAATATTCTGGATCTGGGGAGTGCCTGGAAGCGCATCCATCGTAAAGCTGAAGGCCCCCAGCGCAAGCGTGGCGGGGATAAGACGCTTGGGAATATCGGCTTGCCTGAACATTTCGGCTGCGAATGGATACACCGCAAATACGACCACGAAGAGTGACACGCCGCCATAAGTGAGCAAAGTCGATACCAGGACAATTGAAAGCACTGTTCTGCTGCTTCCTACCATCTTGATGACTGCCAGCACAATCGACTTGGCGAAGCCGGAGAGCTCCATCAGCTTGCCGAAAACCGCGCCCAGCACGAATAGAGGCAAATAGAGCTTGACGAAGAAGACTGCTTTCTCCATAAAAAGGCTTGTGAAGATCTCAGGCACCTGTGAAGGATGCGTGAGCAGAACCGGAATCATGGCGGCAACGGGAGCAAACAGGATGACACTGAAGCCGCGATAGGCGACGAGCATCAGGAAGGCCAGGCCGATTAGATTCGCGATCACTGACATTCAGAGCTCACCATCTTCTTGATCGAATACGAGTGACGGTAGAATCGTCAACACTTTGGGCTCTCTGCAATAGTCCCTTGATTCTAAGCACGTTCCCCATAGGGAACGTCTCTGTGACCATACCGGCGCACGCGTATGTTCGCCTGTTCAGCGTGCCCTGCAAAGCCCTCCAGAGCGCAAAGACGGGAACAATACTCCCCGATGGCCGCGGAGGCCTCATCCGTCAGGATCTTCTGATACGTGCATGTCTTGAGAAATTTACCAACCCAGAGGCCGCCCGTATAGCGCGCCGCCTTTCTGGTCGGCAGAGTATGGTTCGTCCCGATAACCTTGTCGCCATAGGCCACGTTTGTGCGCGGGCCAAGAAAAAGAGCTCCGTAGTTGCGCATGTTCGCCAGAAAGTATTCAGGATCGCGCGTCATCACTTGAACATGCTCTGAAGCAATGTCATTGGCGATGGCCACTATCTCTGTGTCACTTTCCGCGACGATCACCTCACCATACGCTTCCCATGACTTCCGGGCGATTTCCGCCGTTGGCAATACTTTCAAGAGCCGCTCGACTTCCTTCATCGTTTCCCAAGCCAGCTTTTCCGATGTGGTCAAAAACACAGCCGGCGAATCTAAACCATGCTCAGCCTGTCCAAGAAGGTCCGTTGCGCATATCTCGCCGTCAACGGTTTCATCCGCGATCACAAGCGTTTCAGTAGGCCCCGCGAGAAGATCGATGCCGACACGCCCGAACAATTGGCGCTTGGCTTCCGCGACATAAGCGTTTCCCGGGCCAATCAGCAGATCGACGGGCGCGATTGTCTTTGTACCCATCGCCATTGCACCTATGGCTTGAACACCTCCGAGGCAGTAGATCTCATCGGCCCCGGCCATATGCTGCGCGGCGACAATGGCCGCTGCGGGCTTGCCCTGATAGGGGGGCGCACAGGTTGCAACGCGTCTGACTCCAGCAACCTTGGCCGTGATCACGGACATGTGAGCGCCCGCAAGCAGCGGGTACTTTCCACCCGGCACATAACAGCCGGCAGAATCGACAGGTATATTCTTGTGCCCCAGAATGACGCCGGGCAGCGTCTCTACTTCCAAATCTCGCAGCGTGCCGCGCTGATGCTGTGCAAAGTTACGCACCTGCGTTTGTGCGAATTGGATGTCCGATAAATCGGCGGCCGACAACTGCGACACGCAGTCGGCGATTTCTGCCTGCGACAGAAGATAGGATTCGCGGTCCAGCTTATCGAATCGAATCGAGAGATCTCGAACGGCCTCGTCGCCGTTCTTCTCTATCTCTGAGAGAATCTGCTCTACAGTTTCTCGAGTCTTCCGGTCGGCCTGTACTCGCCTGGACGAATCAGATCCTCGTTTGAGCCAATGCGCCATCTCGCTCCTGAACGACAGCAATTTTGCATCCGCATGCAAAACAAAGTCTACGAGAACTTAAGAAGATTCGGCAAGGACAATCAGAAATTTTTGTTGCTCGTCCAGACGCGTCGCTCCGCAGGGCCGGAAAGCCCATTCCGAGGTATCCGAGCGGAGCCCCGCACCACCAGTTCGCCGGGCACGATCACCTCCGTGGCGGGGCCGCCGACTCCGTCCAGCTGGCGATGAATGATCTCTGTCACGTGATTTGCCATTTGTTGAATGGGCTGGGAAAAGGTCGTCAGGCTGAAGAGCGGCCAGTCCGACAACTCTGCATCGTCGAAGCCGACAATGGACACTTCCCTTCCAACGTCCAGCCCAAACTCCGCCCGGGCAATATTGATCACGGCGAGCGCCATGTGGTCATTCGCGCAGAACACGGCATCGGGCCGCGATTTGGATGAGAACATCTCTCGAGCCGCAGCCATGGCACCTTGAAAAGAATAGTTTCCGACAACCCTGGCGGAGAGATGCTTTCCGCTTTTCGCCAGACGCCGCGTGAATGCATTTTCCCGATCGCGACTCGTCGAAGATGTCTGTTCCCCGGCCACGAAAGCAAATCGCTTGTGTCTTCCGGCGAGCAGAAAAGAAGCGATCTCCTCCGCGCCGTGGCGGTTCGCGCCAGTGACACTCGAGACCAATTTGCTATCGGTTTTTCTATTCAGTAAAACTACCGGCAAGCCTACCTGCCTGCATTCGTCCGCAAATTTGGAAGACACGGCAGCCGACACCATCACCAACGCGTCCACCCTGGAATTCAGCACATCTTCGAGGACAGGATCTGAAGATGTTCCCGCCTTCGCGGTGAACAGCAGAACTCGATATCCAAGTGGACCAAGCGACTCTGACAACGCTTCGAGCATGGCCGGATAAAACTGATTTCCGAGTGGCGGAACTGTCACGCCGACGATATTCGACCGCCTCGTCGAGAGAGAGCGGGCGATGAGATTTGGCCGATATTTCAGCTTTCGCGCTGCCTCCGTGACATTGAGCCGAGTGCGGGCGGAAATGCTCGTTCCCGGAGTAAACGCTCTGGACACTGCCGATTGGGAGACCCCAGCCAGTCGCGCCACATCATACGCAGTAACCCGATGCCGGCTGGCTGGAAGTTCAGAGGCATTCTCGTTCGACCGGGTCGAGTTTGTCATTGTGGCTGAATACCGCGCTTATAAACCTATCGCATGTCCGAGAAGAAATGTCTTGGCAACTCTATAATTACGGCTTCGATGAAGCCCTTGCAGACTGAGTTTCCCATTCCGACTGGACGCTCGAGTGAGTTCCGCAGTCGAATAGCGACATACCACCGGCAATTTCTACCAGCATTCTAGTATGTTTTCCCGGTTGACTTGACAGTGAGAGCACAGGGACTGAGAATTTCTTATGACGCGAATTAAGACAGCAAATCATTTGAACCAATAGTTGGATCATTCAAAGCCAGACTTGACGCCCGCATAAACCTTCCGTTTCTCCTTCGGGCACCCAGATAGTTTAAAAATTGAGAGATGCAGCGTCATCTCATCAAGTCATCGTCACTTGATTAGTTTTCGCTCACATAAAAAAGAATCACAAAAAAGGACTGTGAAAATGGGGAATATTCAATTGAGGCAGATAAATCGGCGCGTACTGTGCATTTTTTTATTCGTACTTGGCTTTTGCTGTGTTCTGTTCTCAGGACCTCAGGCATTCGCCCAGGCCGACCAGGGTGCGATCACTGGCGTTGTGGAGGACAGCGCTGGCGCCGTAATTCCAGGCGCACAGGTGACGCTCAGCGATACGGACACAGGTCTGACACTGCAAGGCAAGTCCAACGCAAGCGGATTCTATGTTTTCTCCCCTCTCAAGATCGGCAACTATAAAGTGAGCGCGACGGCTCCCGGGTTTCAGACGACCTCGCAGGAAAATCTGCACCTGAATATTCAGGAGCGCATGAATGTCGTTATTGCCTTAAAGCCCGGCACCACCTCGCAGACAATAACTGTATCCACGGCGGCTTCTTTGCTCCAGTCACAGTCAACTTCTGTCGGTCAGGTAATCAGCACACAGACCATCAACAACACACCGCTGAATGGGCGCAACTGGGTCTATATCGCGCAGCTGACAGCTGGCGTCGTTCCATCAGTGAGTGGCAATAGTCGTGGCGGCGGGACGGGAGACTTCTTTGCGAATGGTCAACGCGCGACCCAGAACAACTTCATCCTGGACGGTGTCGACAACAATGTGAATGTCGACGACTTCATGAACGGCGCCAGCTACAACGTGCGGCCCCCGCCGGATGCGCTGGCTGAATTCAAGATCGACACAGCCGACTACAGTGCCGAGTTCGGCCACTCAGCCGGCGCGGTAGTCAGCGCCAGCATCAAATCGGGTAGCAACCATATCCACGGAGATGTTTGGGAATATGTCCGCAATACCGCGCTCGATGCGACAGACTGGAACGCAAAAACAGTCCCCACCTATCATCAGAACCAGTTCGGAGCCACGCTGGGTTTCCCTATCTGGCGGAACAGGCTCTTCTACTTCGGGGACGCAGAAGCAAATCGCATCGTATTTGGCTCACCCGTCATCCTGACTGTACCAACGCCTCTCATGAGGCAAGGAAATTTTACGGAAGTGTTTAATCCCGCCCTTACAGGCAAGGGCTCGCCCACCAGACTCTACGCGCCGAATTCAGGGGGTGCAACACCTTTGACCTGCGGCAATCCAACCCCCGGGCAGACCACCACGAATATCCTTTGCGCGAACCAGATTGATAAGGTCGCGAGTAACCTGGTGTCCCTGTTCCCACATCCGAATGCCAACGGTTGGAACTCCTCCAACAACACAGGTTCGGGTACAGGGGGCTTGACCTATAACAACCTGAACGAAAATATTAATGACCAGAATAATACCTGGCAGTGGGACCAGCGTCTGGACTGGAATATCAGCGCGAAAGACCAAACCTACGCGCGATATAGCTACCAGCACCAACAGGCCAACAATCCTCCCCCGCTTGGGCCAATTCTCGATGGCGGCAGCAATTCACCTGGTTTTGCAGGTTCATCCGATTTCAATCTGGGTGAGAGCTTCATGGCCAGCGAAACCCATCTCTTTAGTCCCACACTTATCAATGAATTGCGGTTTGGATACAACTGGGGCAATTTCCAATTTCTTCAGGCAAACTCCACAAAAGATATTTCCAGCCAGTTAGGACTAGGTGGCGTGCCTTTCGCTGGCACGGCCGAACCGAATGGCGGCCTTCCATTATTCACAATGACGAACATCAGCAATTTCGGTTCACGTGCTGACCTTCCATCCATCGAGCGTCAAAACATATACCAGATTCTCGATAACGTTACCAAGGTCGTCGGGAATCACTCCCTGAAATTTGGCGTGGACTTTCAGAGTATTCGCACATCCCTGAGCCAGCCGTATGTTCCACGGGGTAGATACCATTACGGCGCCTACTATACCGGTGCAGCCGGAGCAAGCCATACAGGTTGGGACGTAGGAGACTTGCTGACCAACAATATGCTGAACACGGAGATCTCTCCGGATAGCAATGTCAGTTACTATCGCTGGTATCGCTCTGCATACGCTCAGGACGACTGGCGCGTCAACACCCGGTTGACCCTGAACCTGGGCGTGAGATACGACTATGTCCAGCCAATCAGCAACAAGGCGGGCGATATAGCTAACCTGGTGCAAACCGGAACACTCGGACAAATCGGGACTGGATCGGCAATTTTCCAGCTGTCCAGCAAACTTGCGAACAGCAACATTCTTCCGGCAGCATTTCTGAATCTGCTTGCGTCGCAAAACGTTTCGGTACAGTACGTTAACAGTCTGTCGCTAACTCATGCTCAGAAGGACAACTTTGCCCCACGTGTCGGTTTTGCCTACCAGCTTGATCCAAAAACAGTACTCCGCGGTAGCTATGGAATTTTCTACGGCGGTGTAGAAGCCCCTGGAGCCGCAGAGTTAACCGTAAACTTTCCATTTTCATTTAGTTCCATCGTTTTCAATCCATCGCCTTGCGTTCCCGGCAGCTGCCCATCGACCGCTACGGCCGCTCCGCCAACTCTTCCGTACCCGACAACTCTCGAGACAGGATTATCGGCATATTTAGCAAATGGCGTAAGTAATTTCTTCAGCAATCCTTCAATTAATAGTTCCGACGTCAACATCCACACGCCCTATACGGAGAGCTATAACCTGACATTTGAGCACCAACTATCAAACAATCTGGTTGCGACTATCGGGTATGTCGGCAATTCTGCTCGCCACTTGTATACAGGCCTCAATACCAATAGTTCGAATGCGCTGGTAAATCCTGGCTACACCGCAGCGGCGACTCAGTCGTTCCCACTTCTCGGCGAGTTTTTTCTTTCGAGCTATGAGGGGGAAAGTTACTATAACGGGCTTCAGGCAAAACTCGAAAAGCGTTATGCGAACGGGTTGAGCTTCCTTTCTACGTACACCTGGTCGCATGCGATGGACGATTCTACAACTCCGGGAGGAATCGAGGGGGGCATCAATCCGCGTAACACGAACATAATTCCTCTCGTTTACGAGCTGACCAACTCGCCTTTCGACGTCCGCAATCGTTTCACTTTCAACGGCTTTTATGAGTTGCCCTTTGGACAAGGAAAACGGTATCTGCACAACGGAGGTTGGACTGACCGCGTAGTAGGTGGCTGGGCGGCGAGCCTGACCTTTACTGCGCAGACAGGTACACCCTTTACGGTTTCTCCTGATAGCACTATTGCCGCCGGCGGCAATGCGAATGCGATTCTGGTTGGCAATCCGTTTGCTCCGGGAGGTACCCCGCCGCCGTCGAATCCCTATATAACTTCATGCCCGACCAAGGTACATAATCGCGCAAACTGGTATAACCCGTGCGCATTCGCCAACCCGGCGGATGGCAGTACCATCGCACCTGGCACGAATGTGGCGGGGATCGCCAACGCAATCAATTACCTCGGCGGAAAGTCCAACCAGATCTATGGGCCTGGATACAATCGCGTCAACATGTCTCTATTTAAAAACTTCAGGACCTGGCACGAGCAGTACCTGCAGTTCCGCGCGGACGCATTCAACCTTCTGAATCACCCTACTCTCGCAACCCCGTCGGATACGAGTAACGACGCGAGCGGTGGCAACATAGTCAATTCACAGGTCTTCCAGAACTTCACGCCGGATTCGCGATTCTTCCAGCTTTCCGGAAAGTATGTGTTCTAGAACTGTTCCAAGGGTGCTCCGGGAATCGTCAATAAATTCCCGCTGTGGAGTGAAAGCTCGATGAGAATAGTCGAATAGCAAAAGCGCGCTGGCGAAATAGCGCGCTTTTTGCTTACTGGGTTATGTTTTTGGTTTTCTGCCATTCTTCTCTGCCGGCAGCTCAAAATTCCGATAAGGGTCTGCTTACCCGACGATCTTCTATGTTCTCACTGCAAACTGTGAAGGCAAGTCTCCCGCCCGTGATCGCCCAAACCAACGAAAGCCTGCATGCGTATAACCTGATAAAGGCTCGCAGAAACTAGCCGTCATCTGGACGGATGACGGACATCACCATGCCGAGGGTGGCCATGCAATGACGGACAACTTCCTGCAAATTGCGCAAAGAGCTTTAACGCGTCGCGAATTTTTGCGAACTGCTGCTGGTGGGGCGGCGTGGACCGCAGTGTCGAAGAGCTATCCGTTGATGGGAGCGGTTGGGTCGCGCAAGAAAAAGACGGTTGTAGTCACGTTTGGCGGGGGAGCCCGAGATGAAGAGACATTTGCTCTACAAGGTCAGGAGAACATTCCTCATCTGCTCAATGAATTGGTTCCACAAGGGACCTTTTGCACGCAAGTCGTAAATCATGGAATTCTTGGCCACTATGTCGCGACGGCTAGTCTTGCGACGGGTGTTTATGAGACGTTTGATAACTTCGCCAACGTGGCTCCAAGCCATCCCACGGTTTTTGAATATTATCGAAAAGAGCTTAGCCGGCCTGCAACCGACACATGGGTAATTGCGCCGAGCAACGGATTCAATCGCATTGGCCAAAGCAATGGATCGCGGTTTGCGCCGGGTTATGGGGCACAGGTGATTCTGCCGAAGCACCTGCTGGCAGCGGCATTGGGCCCGGACCATCCCCATTTAAGTAATTTCAATTTCTTGTTGCAGGACAGCTACGAAGATCCTTTATCTACTCCGCCGCTGGTTCACACGGACGTTCCCTTGTCGCGGCTCGATGAAATACTGCATCTTTCCATCGCGGACTTTACCCGCCATGCACAGACGCTTTCCAGCGCGGATGAATTATCCGTATTCGTGATGCGACAGTTGATGCGACAGTTCGCTCCCAGTCTTCTATGGATCACGTTGCATGATATGGATATCGCTCATTCCGGTGCGTACTCTTTGTATATCGACGGGATTCAACGCACGGACCGGCTCTGTGGAGAGATCTGGCAGGCGATCGAAAGTGATCCGGAGTACCGCGGCTGTACCACCATGCTCATCCTGCCGGATTTTGGCCGTGACTCCGATTTCGATCCGGGCGGCAATGGATTTCAGCATCATCGGACCGGCGGTCCGCTTTCACGTACCACATGGATGATGGCACTCGGTCCGCAAATCCGACAGAACACCACAGTGGATCGACCATTGAATTCTCTCGACCTGGTTCCTACGTTGGGGGCATTGCTGGGCTTTCAGACACCGCATGCTCAAGGTAAGCCGATTGTTGAGGTGATCTAATGCAGCCGAGGGAACTGAGGCCGGAAAGCTTTTCCCAGTATGCGCCGAAAGCCAGAGATTTCGCAGTCCTGCACTTGAGAGTTCTGCGACAGATCCCTTTGGCGTTGCTGCCAATCCTCCTGGGAGAAATCATTGACTATGATTGGCTTTTTCCGCTGGAGCAACGCACATTCGCTCGCCAGTTCGACTATCTTGAGACGTTGCAGCCCTCTTCTTTCAGTGCATTGACGACTCCATTTGCTGCTGTCGCGTTGCCCAACGAGATCGGCAAGATGGACTGGGTAAATAAGCCGCAACATTTCAGTGAACAACTAAGTGCTTTCCTCTGGTCGACGCAACAGATAGACAAATATCACGAAGCTGCCTTGCAATATCAAAAGCAATTGCAGTTGGTGCTGGTCGACGAACCGCCGTCTATCCCGCGTTTCACAATCGTCACGGTGGGACAAGGGGTTTCGCAGGCCAACCATTCATTGTTTCGTCAACTTCGTCCGCATGGAACTATGTTCACCGCGGTACAGCCCAACCACGGCGTCGAGACACTGTTGAACTTCGTCAACCAGCGCGCGCAGAAGCATCCGGAAAAATATGCGCATTGGTATATCGATGGCGGACAGGCTGACGCTGCCTGTGGCGCGCAGCAAGGAATCACTGTTACTTCCTATTACGAATTGGCGCCGGTTGCGTTAAAAGAACTTAATTTGACGGAACGCTTCGTAGAACGAACCGGCACAGTTGCTGCCGTCGGACCGGAAGCGGTGCAATCGTTTATGGCCGCGTTGGGGCCGGCAGACCTGGGGGTGCCGGGAAGCGGGGAGGATGAGGTGTTGCGTCACTTCGAGACGAAGATTATCACCGGAGGGGCAGGAACGCAGGTGTTCAGCACCACATTTGTGCAATGGGCTGCCCGGGAAGCAATGCGCCGCGCCCAGCCGGTCACGATGCTTGCAAGGTTCGCTCCAAGACAGCGCATGGCTCCGATGAATGATCTGCTGAAGCGCAATCCACTTACTCAACCAAAAGATCCCGAGGGTTCGCTAATCGATGCCGACATGGGCGCTTACTATACGTGGATCAACCAGGGCCGACTAACCGGCGCGGACCAGGCCCGATTCGTAGCATGGTTTGAGGGTCACGAGTTGGCAGTAGCTATTGCGCCAACGTTACCGCGTGGTGCCACTTCAGACGGATCTACTACGATGAGGAAGATTCTGGAGTGGATGAGTTAAAGACCAATCAAGGAACCGTCTGGAGCACATCCATCTTTGGACGATTTAGCGGGCCTTAGCGGAAGATAGTTGGTAGCGCTAACGGGAATCGAACCCGTGTTTTAAGATTGAGAATCTCACGTCCTAACCCCTAGACGATAGCGCCCTATGCCTCTCTCACTATAACGAACCGTGCGGACCGTCACAACCTGCACGATGTCTTTAATGCTTTGCCTGATCACGGAACCTGATCGATGGAGCAGCTATTGAGAAGGTCCTATACTCGGGATAATTGTGCTTGCCATCATCGTATGATAAGCCAATAATTTTGTTTCAGAGTATCCAGCCAGCTGGAATCAAGCTTCAGGAGAGATGAGACCCGTCAACATGCGAAGAGGATTCCCTGCGTCTACGCTGCTTCTGCTGCCCATTGCGATTTTTCTTGCCGCCATAGCAGCACTGGCTCAGGTAACGAGCCAACCGGTCGCCAACCCGGGTCCGCGACCGATCACCCCTGCAATGGAGCAGAAGGTGAATGCGATGGTGCAGAAGCTGACTCTTCAACAGAAGATTGCGTTAATCGGCGGCGAGGACAACATGTTCATTCGCAGCGAGCCGAGCATTGGGTTTCCGCGGCTGAAAATGTCCGACGGGCCGATGGGAGTGCGCACCTGGGGTCCCTCAACGGCGTATGCGGCCGGCATTGGCCTGGCTGCCAGCTGGGACACGTCGCTGGCGCAAAAAGTCGGCGTAGGCCTTGGGGAGGACGCGCGTGCTCGGGGAGTAAATTTTCTTCTCGGTCCGGGCGTGGACATTTACCGGGCACCGATGAACGGCCGCAATTTCGAATACTTTGGCGAAGACCCTTACCTGGCCGGAAAGATCACTGTGAGCTACATCGACGGAGTGCAAAGCCGGGGGGTAAGCGCTACGGTAAAGCATTTTGCTCTGAATGACTCAGAGTATGACCGGCACAATGAGAACTCCATCGCGGACGAACGCACGATGCGCGAGATTTATCTGCCGGCGTTTGAAGCGGCTGTAAAAGAAGGCCATACCGGCGCGATTATGGATTCTTACAACCTGGTCAACGGCGAACACTCAACGCAAAACAAATTTTTAAATATCGATGTGTTGAGAAAAGACTGGGGATTTCGAGGCATTGTGATGTCCGATTGGGACGCCACCTATGACGGCGTTGCTGCTGCGAATAGCGGCCTCGATCTTGAAATGCCTTCCGCTAAGTTCATGAATGCAGAAACTCTGCTGCCTGCGATCAAAAGCGGCAAGGTTTCCGAGGCCGTCATCGATCAGAAGGTCCGCCGCATTCTGCGGACCGCCATGCAGTTTGGATTTCTCGATCGCGATCAGCTCCAGCTGAACATTCCACTCTATAACCAGCAAGGGAGCGCCGTTGCATTGCGGTCCGCCGAAGAAGGGGCGGTGCTGTTGAAGAATGAAGGCAATTTGCTGCCGCTCGACCGCCATGCGATCCACTCGATTGCGGTTCTTGGCCCGGATGCATATCCAGCAGTCCCGGGCGCTGGCGGCAGCGCGCATGTGGATGCGTTTGCTCCGGTGAGTTTCATGACCGGCCTTAGCGAAGCGCTGTCTCCAGACGCCAAAGTCTATTGGAATTCTGGCATCCAGAATCTCGATGAAATTTTCAAAAACTCCAAATGGTGTACGGACGCGACTTGCCAGCACCCAGGTCTCGTTCGCGATGAATATGTTCTGTCGGCCAACGACCGGCTGTACTCTACCGTGGATATAACTGTGAACCATGTGACTGCTTCATGGTTGTCCGAACAAACAAAGTCTCCGCGTCGCGTGGAGTGGAGCGGTTATTTCTTACCGAAAACTTCCGGCGCATATCGCGTAGTCGTAGCAGACAATTGGTCCGATCGCAACGAGCTTCGAATCAACGGCAAGAAGGTATTGGCGGAGGACCAGGAAGGTGGGGGTGCACAGTCGGCCCAGATTATGCTGGAGGCCGGCAAGCCCGCGCAGGTGAAATTCATTTATTTCCCTAGCCAAAAACGCGATACAGCCGCCCTGGGTATCATCTCGGAAGACAAACTGATTCAACCTGAGGCAATCCGTCTGGCCAAAATGGCAGACGCCGTGGTGCTGTCGGTAGGCTTTGGCCCGGATACTGAGTCGGAAGGTTTCGATCGCACCTATCAGCTTCCCTTCGGGCAGCAGGAGCTGATCAAGAAAATTACAGCAGCGAATCCCCACACTATCGTGGTGCTGACATCCGGTGGCAGCGTGGCCACTCAAGCGTGGATCGGTAACATTCCGGTGCTGCTACAGACCTGGTATGCCGGGCAGCAGGCGGGCAATGCGCTGACGAAGATACTCTTCGGCGAAGTGAATCCGTCCGGCAAGCTGCCAATTAGCTGGGAGAAACAAATTGAAGATGATCCAGCCTCCGCGAATTACTACGAACAACCGGGCACCAAAAATGTGAAGTATGTCGAAGGCGTTTTCGTTGGCTATCGATACTACGAAACCAGCAAAGTGAAGCCGCTGTTCCCGTTCGGCTTCGGCTTGTCTTACACCAACTTCGCGTTCAGTAATCTTTCGGTATCGCCTGGCTCGGCTTCCTCCACCGGTCCTGTTACGGTCGGCTTTGACGTAAAGAATACCGGCTCACGCGCGGGAGCGGAGGTTGCCCAGGTGTATGTTGGCGATCCTTCGGCCACGGTGCGGCGTCCGAAAATGGAGTTGAAGGGGTTTTCCCGGGTCATGCTGGCGCCGGGCGAAGTACGCCATATAACGGCGACTCTGGACAAGCGCTCTCTGGCTTACTGGGACGTTAAGACTCATGCATGGAAAGTTGATCCGGGAAAATTCCTCGTCTATGTCGGGGACTCTTCTGACAATGTTCCATTGCAAAAAAGCTTCACCGTACAGTAAGGCCAATCGGACGAGTTGCGCATCACGCTGGATGATCAATTTGCTGCGACAGTAAATACAATCTCACCGCGTGTGATGTGCCCGTCGCTGGCCAAAACCTGCCAGTGAATGTGATAGATTCCACTCGCCAGATTGGTGGCAAACGCCTTCAACTCCCACGGTTTTGAGCTGGATTGCATCTGCACGGGCAGGTTTTTCTCTGCCGGGCTGGTCAGTATCAAGGTGCAGCGGCTGGCGTCTATCCTGGAGTTATAGTCGAGCGTTAGATCCACATTGCGACTATGCACGACGGCCTGGTCGACTGGTGTCGAGTGCATCAGAATCGCGTGGGCAAATGCAATGCGCGCGCCGGCGAACAGAAATAACGCCAGAGAAATAGTGCATACCTGTCTGCGTATCATCGGCAAAACTTCTCCTTGAATTTTGTGTATACATGCAAGCCGCGCTCCGGGAGATGTATCAAGTACGCATGCGCACCGATGCAGCGCGCACTGAATGACCTGAGCGCTCCGCTGCATGGGCTTCTGCGTACGCAGCCGCGCCCATCAGAGCGGCGCGGCTTTCCAGAATGATCCGCACCGGCATTTGTGACACCAGGTCGTGCATGCGCCCCTTGTCGCAGAATGCCCGCATGAATGTGCCATCCTGCATTTTTTTCAGAATTTTTGGAGCGATTCCACCGCCGATGTAGACTCCTCCGTGCGCGAGAACTTTCAACGCAAGATTGCCCGCCTCCGCGCCATAAGCGGATACGAACATATCCAACACCCTCGCGCATAGCTCGTCTTCGCCCGACTGACCCAGCTCGCCGATGACAGAGTTGGGATCTTCTGTCTGCATCCGCTGTCGCAGGACCGGAGACTCTTCCATTTTCTTTTGATCGCGCAAAAACGTGTAAATGTTCTTCAGCCCTATGCCGGAGCAGACACGCTCCCAACTGACGTGGCCATCGTTGTCCGGGTCGGCGCGTAGATATTGCAGGAATTCGATCTCGAGGTCGGTGCGTGGACCATAATCCGCATGACCGCCTTCCGATGCCATCGGAATATGGGTTTTACCATCCCATGTTAAGAAGCCTTCGCCAAGCCCAGTACCGGCGGCTACTAACGCACGATTTCCAAGTTGGCTGCTGTCCCCTTCGCTTAGAACAAGAATCTGATCAGGACTGAGTTCGGCGATTCCATAGCCGTTGGCCTCAAGATCATTGATTAAGAAGAGATGCTCGATCTTGAGGTCGCGCGCAAGCTGACGGCTGTCGAGCGTCCACGGAAGGTTGGTTAGGTGGATCACATTTTTGCGGGCTGGACCCGGAACTCCGAAACAGGCCGCATCAATCTGATCGTGGGCGGTTTGGCCGCTCGAGTCCTTCATGTTCAGAAACTCGCGTACAGTGGATTGCAGATCGGGATACTGAGTCGCCGGGAATTTCTGATCGCGGACGTGCTGCAGAGCGCCTTGATCAAAACGATATAGCGCCAGATGTACTTTGGTGCCGCCAACATCCCCCGCCAGGATCATCGGCTCACTTCCATTACTTCCAAAAGACCCACGCCGTCCGCCGCTGGCGGAGGCAGTTGAGCGGCAGCAGCTTCATCCAGTAACAGACTTAACTCGCCGCTCTCGGGGCGAATCAGTTGCGCGGGCAACAGTTCCGGCTGGTACGGTCCCAGCAGAACGCTGTGCAGAACCTCGGCTTTTGAAGCGTCCTGAATCAGAAACAAAACTTCGCTGGCATGATTGATCACCGGCCAGGTCAGCGTCACCCGCCAGGGATTTTTCGCTTCGACATGAGCCGCCACGACTAGATGCATCATGGAGTCGAGCGCATCCGAATGCGGAAACAGCGAGGCAGTATGGCCGTTATCGCCCAGGCCCAACAGAATCAGATCGAAGCGCGGAAGCTCGGCCCCTTCCAGTCGAAACCGATTGCGTATCGCAGACTCATACCGCGCGGCCGCTTCTTCCGGATTGAGTTCACCTTCGATCCGAACGATGTTCGACTCCGGCAGCGGGACTTTCGATAGCAGGGTCTCGCGGGTCATGTGGTAGTTGGAATCTGTGTCATCGGGCGGAACGCAGCGCTCATCGACCCAGAAGAGCAACAGGCGAGACCAGTCGATGCGATCGCGAAATGGATGCGCCGGGTCCGCAAGTAATTCAAACGTACGCTTCGGCGTGCTGCCGCCGGAGATCGCAATTCTGGCCGTTCCGCGCAACGCAACGGATTGCTCTACGGCGGAAGCGATCCAGTCGGCTGCCGCCAGACTCAGCGCTTCCCTGTCTTTCTTTACGTAGTAATGGACCTTGATCGACTTAGGCATGATCGTTCTCGTAGCGAAGAAATTATTGTTGACGCCATTGGCGGCCATCGCGCGCCAACAATTCGTCGGATGCCGCAGGGCCCCAGCTTCCTGCCGCATAGTTTGGAAAATCCTTCGGCGGATTGGCAGCCCATCCTTCAAGAATCGGCGTCATCAGCGACCAGGTCGCCTCAACACCATCACGGTGAGCGAACAGAGTTGCATCCCCCAGCATGGCATCGAGCAACAGGCGCTCATATCCATTTGCGGACGACACGCCGAAAGCGGTCGCGTAATCGAAGTCCATATTGACGGGGCAACTTTGCATGGTCGGACCCGGAACTTTCGCCGCAAAGCGCAAGGAAATTCCGTCGTTCGGCTGAATCCGCATGGAGATAATGTTAGGTTGAATGTCGCCGCACTTGCTGTTTCCTGCGGTGTCCTTAAAAAGTAACAGCGGCGGTTGCTTGAACTGGATTGTGATCTCCGTAGCGCGCTTGGCCAGACGTTTTCCGGCGCGCACATAGAAAGGAACACCCGCCCAGCGCCAGTTCTCAATTTCCAGACGCAGCGCAGCGAAAGTTTCAGTGCTGGAGGCGGGATCGACACGGCTTTCCTGGCGATAACCGCCAACCGGCTTGCCATCGATAGTTCCGGGGCCGTATTGCCCGCGAACTGTGTCTTCCATGCGGATGGGCTGAATCGCCTTCCAGACTTTAATTTTTTCAATGCGAATTGGGGCAGCGCCGAAAGAGACTGGAGGCTCCATGGTGACAAAAGACAGAAGCTCCATCACATGGTTCTGCACCACGTCGCGCAAGGCTCCAGCCTTTTCGTAGAATGGGCCGCGGCCTTCAATTCCGATGTTCTCCGCCGCAGTGATCTGCACATGGTCGATGAAGTTGCGGTTCCAGATCGGCTCAAAAATTCCGTTGGCGAAACGAAACACTAAAATATTCTGGACCGTTTCCTTGCCCAGATAATGATCGATACGGAAAACCTGATCTTCCGACAAGACGTTGTTGACATTGTCGTTCAGCTCGCGCGCGGAGTGAAGATCGTGACCAAAGGGCTTTTCGATGATGACGCGAACCGTGGCATTTTCGGACTTTGCCATGCCATGCGCGCCCAACTGGTCGATGATCTCCGCAAAATAGTCGGGAGCGGTTGCCAAGTAAAAGAGGCGCCCGCCATTCGTTCCATATTTTTTATCAAGGCTTTCGAGCAGCGTCTTCAGCTTTACGTAACCCTCTGCATCGTCAAAGTCCATGGCATGGTAATTCACCTTTGCCAGAAATTCCCCTAGCTCGGCATCGCCGGTATCAACGCCGCCGCCTTTCACAATTCCATCGCGCATGTCGTTGACAAACTCGTCCTTGAGCGGACGGCGCGCGACGCCGACGACAGCAAATTTGTCGGGCAGCAAACCATCTTGATCCAGGTGATACAGAGCGGGCAGCAGCTTGCGTTTCGTCAAGTCGCCGGAGGCGCCGAAGATGACGACAACGCATGGGTCCGGCACACGCTCACTGGCGCGAGACGCTTTAATTTGTTCGGGCGAGATTGTTACTTCAGCAGTTGCCATAATTGGGACTCCTTCGTGACAGATTTGTCTGTCGGCCAGCACTCACTGCGGCGATTCTCCAATGGAACCGGTGCGAACCTGGTCTGTCGTCCTGAACCGCAGGCGAAGGCTCTTGTGTTTGTCGGACCAAAGGTCCTTCACTTCGCTATGCTACGCTCAGGATGACAAGCCTTCTTGTGCCTGCATACTGCAACATTCCGAGAACTTGCTAGCTGGATTTCTTCACTGCGTGACCACCGAATTCATTTCGCATGATCGACAGCATACGGTCGGAGAAATTATTGTCTTCCCGCGAACGAAGTCTGCGGATCAGGGATTCCGTAATTATCGGAGCGGAAACATTGAGATCGATCGCTTCGAACACCGTCCATCGGCCTTCGCCCGAATCGGACACGTAGGCTTCCAGACCCTCCAGCTCAGGATTTTTCTTGAGGGCGTCCGCTGTCAAGTCCAGCAGCCAGGAGCGGACGACGCTGCCGTAGCGCCAGATTTCCGCAATCTGCGTGAGGTCCAACTTGAGCGGCTCCTTATGCTTCATGATGGAGAAGCCCTCGGCATATGCCTGCATTAGACCGTACTCAATACCGTTGTGAACCATTTTGACAAAGTGTCCCGCGCCCGCAGGACCGACATGGCCCCAGCCCTTATCCTTGGCGGGGGCAAGTGTCTCGAAGATAGGCCGCAGATGCTCGACCGGACCGGGATCGCCGCCGATCATCATGCTGTAACCCTCTTTCAGTCCCCACACGCCGCCGGATGTGCCGACATCGACGAAATTGAATCCTTTGGCAGTCAGTTGGGCGTGACGGCGTTGAGAATCCTTATAGTTCGAATTGCCGCCATCGATAAAAATATCGCCCTTCTGCATCAACGGTTCCAGCTTGGCGATGGTCTCATCCACGGGATCTCCGGAAGGCACCATGATCCAGATGGCGCGTGGAGTCTTGAGATTTTTAACCAGATCGTCCAGCGATTGCACGCCGAGCGAACCAGCGGCAGTAAGCTTGCCCACCGTTTCGGCGTTGAAGTCGAAGCCTACCACTTTATGTCCACCCTGCCGAAGCCGCTCCGCCATGTTGAAGCCCATTTTCCCCAGACCAATGAGACCAAGTTCCATATCTTCTCCCTTTCACATTCTTTGCCTGCCGCGGTTTATGCAGCCTTAATTCCCAGTTGGCCAAGCTCCGCGATCACCTGATGCGGTGTCTCCAGACAGATTCCATGAATTCCCAATTCGCGGGCTGCTGCCACATTCTCCTGGCGATCGTCGATAAAAACGCACTCTCCTGGCGCGCGCTGTGAAATGTCCAGCGCACATTGGAAAAATGCGGCCTCCGGCTTTCGCAGCCCGATGTATGACGAGACCAGGAACGCATCGAACAGCACGGATAACCCAAATTCTGGAATGCGGTATGCCATTAGCTCTCGCGATTCGTTGCTGAGCAAGTACATCCCGGGATAACAGGTTGCCGTCCGCTTCGCCCGCAGCTCCCTGAGGAACGCGATCATCGGAGGATAGAGCACCCGGCTGACAGCGCGCATTTGCGTAACAAAGTCTGCCTCTGAGAATTGTCGCGGAAAATAAAACACTGTTTCCTGCAGGTATTCATGCAGAGTAATTCTTCCGCGTTCCCATTGATCGTTTGGTTTTGTGTGACGCTGTTCGAATTCTTCGAAGTTTAACCCAAAATGCTCCACGACTTGCCTGCGGGCAACGTGATCCCAACCGTTGGTGAGGAGGACGCCTCCACAATCCCAGAATGTGGCTGTGATCTTTGTCCTGCTTGCGGTCATCGAGCGGCCTGGGCAGGTTCTTCATCTGGAAAATCCGCGCCGAGGGTCACGCTCTCCCATTCCGCCATTTCCTTTTGAAACCGCTCCAGTTTGTTGCGGAATTTATTCAGCGCGAACGCTCCGAGGATTAAATGCTGCGGAGGATTTTTGCTGTTCACAACCTGCTGGATGGCTTCGACGGCCCGCAGCGGATCGCCTTTCTGCTTGCCGCTGACAGCCTGCTGCGTGGCACGAATCTTCCCGGAGGTCTGAGCATATTCCCGAATTTCATTCGGCGAGTATTCCGCGGAACGTCCAGCAAAGTCTGTGCGGAAGGGGCCAGGCTCGATGGCGGTGACATGGATCCCCAGCGGGTTTACTTCGAGGGCCAGGGCCTCTGACATGCCTTCAACTGCAAACTTGGTCAGGTTGTAATAGCCCATGCCGGGGGTGCCCGCCAGCCCGGCGACAGAAGACATATTGATGATGTGGCCGGAACGCTGCGTTCGCATGTGCGGCAGTACCGCGCGCGTCACATGGATCACTCCGTAAACATTGGTTTCAATCTGACGGCGGATTTCGTCTTCCGTGGCCTCTTCCTGCGCAGCGACGAGACCATAGCCGGCATTATTCACCAGAACGTCGATGTGCCCGAAGGCCGCCATTGCGTCAGCGACCGCCTCGTCCGCTTCGGTTTTGTTGGTGACGTCCAGACGGATTGCCTTGGCGCGATCCGGAAATTGCCGCTCCAGATCGGCGACTTTGGCGGTGCTTCTCGCGGTAGCAGCTACACATTCTCCCGCTGCCAGAACTTGCTCCGCCAGGAGGTGTCCAAATCCCGTAGAAGAACCTGTGATGAACCAGACACGTTTGGATTTCTCAAACACCATTCCTTAAGCCTCTTAACTTCTTGATGAATGCCGGTTCGTCAACGCTTCACAAATTGTTGCCGACGTTTACTGCTTATTTTTCCCAATTAGCATTCGACATATAGCGGGCCTCGATTGCCTTCACTTTGTTCAGCCTCCGAATGAAACGTTCTTCATTGGACTGGAAGTGTGCATTCAGATAGATTGCTACCACGTCGAATGCCAGTGCGGACCCGATGATGCGAGAACCCAGCACCAGCACGTTCATGTCGTCATGCTCCACGCCCTGATGCGCAGAATACGTGTCATGACACATTCCCGCGCGAATTCCAGGCATCTTGTTCGCCGCCACGGAAACACCTACACCGGAGCCGCAGATCAGAATTCCGCGATCTGCATTTTTTGCGTGAAGTGCGCGCCCGACAAACTCTGCATAATCAGGATAATCCGATGGCTCGGTGTTGTACGCACCCAGATCGAGAACTTCATGGCCGAGGCTGGCGACATACTTGCGAATTTCTTCTTTAAGTTCGAATCCGGCGTGATCGGAAGCGATTGCAATTTTCATTCTCTTGTCTCACCTGGCTGCTGTGGCTGCCGTCTTGCCGGCGCGCGCGATAATGCGGGTGGCGCGTTCGACGACATTGTTGACGTTGAATCCCAGCTTCTCCATCGCAATTTCACCGGGCGCGGACGAGCCGAAACGGTCCAGCCCGAGCACGTCGCCGTTGTCACCGGCAATTTTCCACCAGCCGAACGGAGTTCCCGCTTCGACAACCAGCCTGGGCACGCCGGTGAGCAGAATTTTCCGCTGGTATTCTTCCGGCTGCTCGTCAAACAAACGCCAGCTCGGCATCGAAACGACGCGCGCGTGGGTGCCCTGCGACTCCAATTTCGCTGCCGACTGAAGGATCAGACTTACCTCGCTGCCGGTGGCGATCAGCACGACGTCAGGCGATGTACCGCCATCGTTCAGCACATAGGCGCCATGCCGCACGCCAGTTAGGATGTCGTATTTTTCTCCGTCTAGCACTGGCAGGTCCTGACGCGAGAGCGCTAGAAATGAAGGCCTGCGGCGCTCCAGAATCACCTGCCACGCTGCCGCTGTTTCATTCGCGTCGGCAGGACGGAAGTCGGTGAATTCCGGAATCGCCCGCAATGAACTGATTTGTTCGATCGGTTGATGAGTTGGCCCATCCTGGCCTAGGCCGATCGAGTCATGAGTGAAGACGAAGGTGGAGGGAACCTGCATTAGCGCCGCGAGGCGCAGAGCGGGCCGGGCATAGTCGCTGAAGCAGAAGAAAGTCGACCCGTAGGGAATGAGACCGCCATGCGCGGCCATTCCATTGACGAAGGCGCACATGCCAAACTCCCGCACGCCGAAGAAAATATTGCGGCCATTGGGATCTACATGAAAACTGGGGCTGTCTTTAATAATGGTTTTCGTTGAGGTGGAAAGGTCGGCCGCCCCGCCAATTAATTCCGGAACCTTAAACGCAATTCCGTTCATCACTGTATTGCCCGCAGTGCGCGTTGCGATAGGCTTCGAGTTCACCGGAAATTTCGGCACGCCAGCTTCCCAACCGGCAGGAAGTTTCCCTGCGAAAACACGCTCGTACTCGGCGGCAAGCTCGGGAAACTGCTGCTTGTATTTCGCAAACATAGCGTCCCAGTCACTCTCGAACTTAGCACCCCGCGCTTTGACCTCGGCCCAGTTCTTCGCGGCTTCTTCGGGAACATAAAAGCTCTTGTCCGCGGGCCAGCCGAGTTTTTCTTTCGTCAGCTTGGTATCTTCCGCGCCCAGCGGTTCACCGTGCGCCTTTGATGTGCCAGCCTTGGGGCTGCCGTATCCGATGACGGTGCGGACCGCAATAATCGAAGGCTTATCGGTGACGGCCTTGGCTGCATCGATCGCTTTTTCAATTGCTTCCAGATCATTGCCGTCGGCGACGCGCTGCACATGCCAGTGGTAGGCTTCAAACCGCTTTTCCACGTCTTCTGTAAACGAGAGTTCTGTCGGCCCGTCGAGGGAGACCAGGTTGTCATCGTAAAACAGGATCAGTTTGCCCAGTCCCAGCGTGCCCGCGAAGGACGACGCCTCGTGAGATACGCCTTCCATCAGGTCGCCATCGCCGCACATTACATAGGTAAAGTGGTTGACGATTTCAAAACCGGGCCGGTTGTAGCGTGCAGCCAGGTGGCGCTCCGCCGCTGCCATACCGATCGACATGGCAAGTCCCTGACCGAGTGGACCGGTAGTCACTTCAACGCCGTCGGTTGCGCCCAGCTCCGGGTGGCCCGGCGTGTGGGAGTCGAACTGCCGAAACTGCTGCAAGTCCTCAATCGTGACCTTGTAACCGGAAAGATGCAGCGCCGAATATAGCATCGCCGAGGCGTGTCCATTGGAGAGCACGAAACGGTCGCGGTTCGTCCATTTGGAGTTCGCCGGATTGTGGCGCATGTATTTATGGAAGAGAAGATAGGTGATGGGCGAGTCGCCGAGGGGAGCGCCGGGATGACCGCTCTTGGCCTTTTCGACCGCATCCACAGCAAGAAAACGCAGCGCGTTAATCGATACTTGATCCAGTTCCGTCATACATCCTCTCTAATCTTTGGACTCTACGGGCCGCCTTCAACGTTCAGCCAAAAAACAACACATTGTGTTCCATCATTGTATAGATGCGACCGTGCTCGGTGGATGATTGCATGCGCAGAAGAAATCTCGCTCAACCGGGCTGCGCATTGCCGACGCGCACATCATAATTTTTCCCTTCCCAACGATCTTGCGCCGGCCAATACAAGGTAAATGAAACTGCGCCTTGCACCTTCTTGCCGATTGGCATGTCGGCGTAGGAGACGGAACTGCCAACGGGCTTCGACTCGACGGTGCTCTGGGTCTTCCAACCGTCCTGTGTCCACAACAAGCGGAAATGAGAAGCTTCGATGATGCGTAGTGTTTTCCCTGGCGCGATCTGGTCTGGCAGATGCTCCCGCTTGCAAATTTCAATGGAAAGCTCTCGTCGACCGCCTCGGTAGCGCTTTTCAACGGGCGCCACGCGATCGAAGATTTCGCAGTCTTCCACCGAACGCAGCAGCTTGATGTACTCGGAATGAGCCCAGGCCAGCGGCATCGCCGAACCGGAAGGGCGTCCCAGATACATTCCATGACAAGGCACGTCGGGCGCATCCCATATTTGCTCGGGAAGCATTCCCCCGGCGGAAGTGAACTGCTCCATCGCGGCGAGGAATTGGCGAACGTCGTTGCCCGCAGCCAGTTCATAATGCGCTCGCTCCCCGGTCAGCAATGGCCACGCGCGTCCTTGTCCCCAGCCGCAATAGGGACCGCCGTCATGTTTCTGGCCGTAACCGTCATGGTTATAGCGCCGCCAGCAGGGTCCGTAGGGAGTATGAACTTTCAAAACAGCATCGACGACTTTCAGCGAGTCCACGATCAACGGATCGTGAGGCGACCGGATGCCATAGCGGACCAGTTCAAGAAAGCCCGGATCGACGATCTCCCGGGCATCATAATCCGTTTTCTCGCCCGGCGCGCGGTTTGCGAGGCGAATGATTCCGGTCCCCAGGCTCGAGTCAAAAAACCTGTCACCGGGATAGGGTGGCCGGAGGCGCATGTAATGACGGCGGATTTCCGGCAACAGGATGCCGTCGTCGGTAACTGTCCAGGCCTCGAGATTGGACTCGATCCAGTCGGCGAAGACCGCATAGAAATCGCTCAGGTCCGCTGCATTGTGGGCCTTGACCAGTTCGCTGGCGCAAATCAATCCGGTGATCACCGCAGCCAGCGTGGATGGCGAATACCCGGCATTCTCTTCCCAGCGCTCCTGCTGCGTGACGGGCGCGAATTTCATCAGGTATCCTGCGGCCCGTTCAATGAAGGGAAATATGTCGAACTCACCAAGTGCGTTCTGTTTCCAAAGCCGCCATGCCAGAATGATGGGAAACGCGACTTCGTCCAACTGCATTCCAGACCAGTAGGGTGTTCCATTGACCCAGAAGTTTTGCGAAAAGCCGCCATCCGGCCGCTGCGCACATGCCAGATACACCAAAGCACGCAGAGGCGTTTCGCGACGCCCCAGGGCCAGCAGGGCCGTAGCGGATTGCACCATGTCGCGCGTCCAGACCAGGTGATATCCGCCCAAATCGTCGTCACCTTTGGACTGGCCCCATGGGATCGAAGCCGAGGCGATGAAGGCGCCCTGAAAGGTTTTGTCTTCATGGGCCAGCAGGACATTGTGGCTGATACACAGCAGGCGGCCGTTGTCGGTGCCTGAGCGAAGTTTCTGCGTACACCTGGCGCGATGCCATTGGGTCGTGAACCTTTCCAGGTGTGCCGGGAAACCTGTCGCCAGAGATTGCATCGTCCCGGCCAAAGCTGCGTGATGACCTTCTCCAAAACCGACCGCAATTGTAAATTCACGATGGAGAGCGGCATCGACTTCACCCATCAAGGCAATATTGCCATCCAGCGCCTGATCGAATTCCCAGTGCATTTTGAAATCTTCATTCAAATCCTTCCAGCCATCGCTGGCGCCGACATATCCGCAGGAGGCTTTTGTAAATCCGCAATTCGCGGCCATGGCGAGCGAGCGATCGTCTTTCCACGCCAGTAGAATGCGGCGGTCGCCAACGTCCACGATCCGTCCGGAATTTCCGGCACCGCCCACCTCAAGATGAGGCGCTAAAAGCGCATACACTTTGAGACGGCCCAGCAAATCCTCATCACCGTCAAGACGCACGTGGACCAGTACCGTCGATTGATGCGGGTCGGCAATGATCTCTTTTGTCAGCGCGTAACGGCCTTTTGGATCACGGCTTACAATCCGCACGCCGAGCGCGTCCGGGTCGATGTAGTCAAAAGTGTGATCGAGGTCGCGCTTTTCTTCGTGGAAAAACGTCTCGCCATCGCTGATCAAGAAGCCGAGATCGCGGACCTGCGGACGGTCAATGGTGGGATAGTAAATCTCGTTAAGAATGCCGTGGGAAATGGTGAACCATACCCGGCTGGAGGCGGAATACGCGGTTCCCACTGCGTCTTTTTCGCTCGAAGTCCAACGCGGCGGCAAGCCGGGAGCGCCGAATGCGGAACCATCGGCTGTAATCCACTGATATTCAGGCGCGCCTAGTATCACTGACACTCCAAATCTTTAGAATTGAACTTCGTGACATTTTCACTTGCTGAATTCCAATAGCGACGAAAGGGGTGAGCATCCGTGAAGAATTCCACCTTGCCCCCCATATCAAATAGACGCAACCGGCACGACCGCCGCTCCATAAATTTTTGATCATCCCGATATCGCTTGTCGAACCGGCTCCCAAGAGTCTTCGCTGCATCTACATAGAGTAGGATGGGGCTTGAGTTCGATTGTAGTGAGTGAACAGCATCCTTCCCCACTTTTCGATGCTTTGCTGCACTAACAGCTACAACTGGCGCAGAGCGATCCAGAGTTTCGCGGCGGGCGTAATCTTACAGAAAAACGCTCCCTGCAATACGACAATCTACAACAAAACAGGAGGAATCCCTTGGCACACGAAGTTCCACCGCTTCCATACGACTATGCAGCTCTTGAACCCCACATCGACGAAACCACGATGCATCTGCACCACGATAAACACCACCAGGCGTATGTCAACAATCTGAATGCCGCCATCGAGAAGCATCCAGAATTGGGCAAGCATTCCGCGGAAGACCTGTTGCGCAACCTGAATACGGTACCGGAAGATGTTCGCACCGCTGTGCGGAACAACGGCGGCGGCCATGTGAACCATACCATGTTCTGGCAGATCATGAAGCCGCAAGGCGGCGGCGAGCCGACCGGCAAAATTGCCGAACAGATCAAAAAGGATTTCGGCAGTTTCGAGGATTTCAAAAAGCAGTTCAATGAGACCACCGCCAAGCAGTTTGGCTCCGGCTGGGGATGGCTGATCAGCGAGGGCGGTAAACTGAAGATCATCACCACGGCCAATCAGGACAGCCCACTTCAACAGGGCCACTTCCCGATCCTGGGAAATGATGTCTGGGAACATGCCTATTATTTGAAGTATCAGAACAAGCGGCCCGATTACCTGGCAGCCTGGTGGAACACAGTGAATTGGGAAGAAATTAACAAGCGTTTTGAATTGGCGCGAAAATAAATACCTAACGAATCATTCTGAGCGAAGCGAAGGATCTTGCGCTGCTCCGGTAAACCACAAGTCCTTCGCGTAGCTCCGAATGATAGATTTTTTCGCTGTGCGTTCCCTCTGTTTTATTAGGTAAACCGCTTATTTCAGTAGACGAAACAACTCTATGATGCAGACAGCGGGAAGGTGCTTTCGACCAGCGCAAGAGCGTCTTCCCGAGTCTTTATCTGGGCTTCCAGCTGCGCGTCTTCCACCGTGGTCAGAATGCGTCGGAAATCCGGACCTGGCCGATACCCCATGGCGATCAAATCATCTCCGTTGATAAGCGAAGATGGTTGAATCTCGGCAGGCTCCGCCGTTTCATACTGCTGCCGCGCGAATTCATAGAGGGATAAGCCGCCATGGCTGGAGAGACAATCCATGCGGTGCAGCGCAAGGTGCTCGTCGAATTGTTTCAGACGGAGAAATCGCTTCAGGGTCGAAGTCCGCATCTTCTCGACATTGCCAAATCGCATGTGGTTCGCGACCAACGCAAGGATTTGTTCCGTATCGCTGTTGGACATGTGCAGTCGTCGGCAGATTTCTTCCGCCATGCGAACGCCAACTTCAACATGGCCGTCGAAACGAATCCGTTCCGGCGCGCGTCGAAATGTCGGTGGCTTGCCAACATCATGCAGCAGCGCTCCCCATGCCAGGGTTGCGGAACATCCGGCAGGCAATTGCTCCAGCAGCATCAGCGTATGCACCCACACATCTCCCTCCGGGTGATATTGCGGAGGCTGCTCGACACCGCGCATACACGAGATTTCCGGCAATATCTCGCGCAGCAGATCTACGCTCTCCAGCAGTTCGAAGGCGCGTCGCGCAGCGCCTTCCGTCAACATGCGTGTCAGCTCGTCTCGAACGCGTTCACGGCTTACCTGATCGATGTCGCGAGCCATCGCGCGGATGGCTTGCGAAGTCTGGTTTTCAATTGCAAAACCGAACCGCGCCGCAAAACGCACCGCCCGTAACATGCGAAGCTTGTCTTCCGTAAAGCGTTGCGATGGATCGCCGATCGCGCGGATTAGGCCAGCCTGCAGGTCCTCGATACCACCGACATAATCCAGCACGGCAGATCGTGGCTCGCCGGTTCGCGCGAGTTCGGCTGGGTCCAGCAACATGCCGTTGATGGTGAAATCGCGGCGCAGAACATCCTGCTCGGCGGAATTCGTGTAGGAAACGGAATCGGGTCTGCGGCCGTCAGCATAAATTCCATCGCTGCGAAAGGTCGCAACCTCGGTAAGGATTTCAGCAGACTCGGAATCTGTTGCGACGAGCACAACTCCAAAATGCGCGCCGACGGCGAAGGTGCGCGGAAACATATCGAGTACCCGGTCTGGCGTGGCGCTGGTGGCCACGTCAAAGTCGGAAGGCTCGCGGCCAAGCAGCAGGTCCCGCACGCAGCCACCTGCAAAGTAGGCAGCATGACCGTTAGCGCGCAGGCGCTCGACAATTTGCGTTGCCGCCTGCCGGCGCGCCGATGCTGGAACGGAATTGTTGTTTACTGCCATGTATTCAATCTGCATCGAAGCTATGGAAATTCCAGGTCTCCAAAGCGAGACTTGGGGCACCCATATCGAAATACTCCTTCATTTGGGTAGAATCATTACGACTCAATACTGCCATTACCATGGTGACATGCATCCTACGCTTCCCTCCAGTTCCGGACGTTCCAGCTCAAAACTGATCCTGGGAATTGAAAGCTCGTGCGACGAAACGGCGGCGTCCGTGGTGCGCGGGGGCGTCGATGTTCTGTCGAATGTGATCGCTTCCCAAATCAGCACCCACGCGCCGTACGGCGGAGTTGTGCCGGAACTGGCTTCGCGTGAGCACTTGCAGAACATTGTCCCTGTGGTCCGCGCCGCTCTGGAGCAGGCGGGATGCAGTTTCCGCGATCTCGATGCCGTCGCAGTCACTGCAGGCCCGGGGTTGGCGGGCGCGCTGCTGGTGGGCGTGATGTATGCCAAGGGACTGGCGTTCGCCCTCAATAAACCTCTGATCGCCGTGAACCATCTTGAAGGCCACATCCATGCCGTGCTGCTGGAAGCGCGAAAACAGGAGGCCACGCTGGCTCAGCCGACGCTCGCATTGGTGGTCTCGGGCGGACATACGCATTTGTACCTGGCGGAAGAGATAGCTGGGGCGTGGGAGTACAGAAATGTGGGGAAAACTGTAGATGACGCTGCGGGAGAAGCCTTCGACAAAGTAGCGAAGCTGCTGGGTCTGGGTTATCCCGGCGGCCCGTGGATTGACTGGTTGGCGCAGCATGGCGATCCGCGCGCGGTGGCCTTTGGCTCAGTGAATGTAAAGCAAAAACTCTATCGCGCAACGCGGGAGCAGAGTCCACGATTCCTGTTTTCTTTCAGTGGCCTGAAGACTGCCGTGCTGCGCTATGTGCAGACTCATTCCATGATGGAGAGCATCGAGGCCCGCCGCACCGCGCTGGCTGAGATACCCGGTGCGAAGGTGGAAGATTCACTGCCGCTCTGCGATGCGGAAACGCTTGGGTTGATTGCGTCTTTCCAACGCGCAGTGGTGGAGGATTTGGCGCGGAAGACCTTTGCCGCGGCGGAGAATTTTCATAGCGCCAGCATTGTCGTATCTGGTGGAGTCGCGGCCAACCGTGAGTTGCGGCAGCGCTTTCTAGCCGAGGGGCAGAAGCGGAAGTTGCCGGTCGCGTTTCCATCGCTGGCGCTTTCAACGGACAATGCGGCGATGATTGCCGCGGCGGCGTGGCCTAAATTTTTGGCGAGTGATTTTGCCACCGGGCTTCTGAGCGCGGAACCTTCACTTGCGCTGGGCCAGGTGGGCGCCCGAGGAATGGTGGCAGCGAAGACGGTTTAGGGCGATCGGCGCTTTTTCCGTACAATCAAAACCTGCATGGCACTCCGTCTTTACAACACACTCAGCGGACAGGTGGAAGAGGTCGCTCCGCAGCCGGGCCGGCCGCTTGGCATCTATGCCTGTGGACCTACTGTCTATGACTACGGTCATATCGGAAATTTTCGCACTTTCGTCCACGTAGATATCCTGCGGCGTTTTCTGAAGCAGCAGGGAATGCCTCTACGTCACGTTATGAACATCACCGACGTGGACGACAAGATCATGCGGAACGCGGCGGCAGCGGGCCAGCCTATCGGCGTTTACACCGCCAAGTATGAAAAGGCGTTTCTCGAAGATCTGGAGGCTCTGGGCATCGAGCAGCCGGAATTTTTGGCACGGGCCACAGAACATATTCCACAGATGGTGCGGCTTATCGAGCAGCTGGCCGAGCGCGGGAGCGCCTATCGCGGCGAGAACGGTTCGTATTATTTCCGCATTGCGAGTTTTCCCGGCTACGGCAAGCTTTCGAAAAAAGACCTGGACGGGATGGAAGACGGAGCGCGAGTCGATGGCGACGAGTACGACAAAGATAGCGCGCGCGATTTCGCCTTGTGGAAGGCGACAAAACCGGGGGAATTTCACTGGGACACGCCGCTGGGCGCAGGGAGGCCAGGATGGCATATCGAGTGTTCCGCGATGGCGATGGAATATCTCGGCGAGGACTTCGACCTGCATACGGGCGGCGAAGATCTGATGTTTCCTCACCATGAAAATGAGATCGCGCAATCGGAGTCGGCCAGTGGAAAAACTTTTGCGCGGCACTGGATGCATGTGCGTTTCCTGCTAGTCGAGGGCAAGAAGATGTCGAAGTCGCTCGGCAATTTTTATACTCTGCGCGACCTGCTGCTGCGCGGGTATAAGGCCTCTGCGATTCGTTTTCTGCTGACCTCCGTTCCCTACCGGAACCAGTTGAATTTCACTTTCGACGGACTTACCGAATCCACGAATGCTGTCGAACGGTTGCGCACATTTATCGGACGCTTACGCAAGGGCGGCTTCCCTGCCGGCAGGAATGCGGCGCTTTTCGAAGCGACAGAACATGCTGATGGCGCGTTCACCGCTGCGTTGGAAGATGACCTGAATACCGCAGAAGCGCGGGCAGCAATTTTCGACCTCGTGCGGCTGGCGAATTCCCATGCCGATCGCGGGGAACTGCAAAACGAAAATGTCGCTCCTATATTGGAGGTCTTGGGACGATTCGATGCAATCTTCGCTGTTTTAGACGACCACGATGAAGCCGTGACCCGATTTGCGCTGGAATGGGCCGGGCGCGAACAGCGGTTGGGAGAGGCATCGCCGGAACTGGTTGCAGGCTACGAACTGACAGATGCAGCGATCGATGCAGCGATCGGCGAACGCAATGCCGCCCGCAAAGGGCGCGATTTTGCCCGGGCCGACGCCATTCGGCAGGAGCTTGCGGGCAAAGGAATTTTGCTGGAAGATAGCCCGGATGGCGTGCGCTGGCGCAGAAAATAGCTGTTGCCGATTCCCCACCTAGCTGTGAAGAACGCAGCTAGAATGGGGCACCCAACATATTGTCGATCAGGCTTCCGATGGGACCACGCCGGGTTCTGTCTCTGGTGCGCCGTGGCCGCGTTGCATCTTCGAGGATGTCACCAGAAAAACTGCGATTAGAATGATCACCATCCCAATCCATTCATTTCCCTGCAACCGCTCACCCAATATGACCGCCCCTAGCAATACGGCGACCATGGGATTGATATAGGCGTACGTCGCTATCTTTGTGATTGGAGCGTTCTGCAGCAACCACGAGTAGGAAGAGAATCCGATCAGCGATCCGAAGACGACCAGATAGACAACGGCAGAGATGCTGATCCGGTTCCATTGCACGTGACTCCAGTCCCGCAGGCAGGTGGCGAGAACCAGATTGCAGACGCTGGCGGCCAGCATTTCCCATCCGGCGCAGACGAACAGATTGAGCGACAAGTTGCTTTGCCGGGACCAAATGGAACCGTAGGCGAAAGCAAACGCGCCTAGCAGCAAAACTCCAATGGCGAGGATCTGATGCCGGTCCCCATGCAGGCCGGTATGGGCACTGGGCCATGCCAGGATGACAAGCCCGGCGAACCCCAGAACCAGACCAGCCTGTCCGGTGATGCGCAGGCGTTCGCCATGGGGCAACATCAGCTCAATTAACGCCACATAGACCGGGACAATGGCGACCAGCAAAGCGGACAAGCCGCTGGGCAAATAATATTCTGCCCATACCAGGCCAACGTTGCCGACGAACAGGAGCAATACTCCGAGAATGAAAATGCGGCGCATCTCCGGCATGCTACCGAGGATGCGTTTGCCACCGATAGCAGCGAAAAGCAGCATTAAACAGCCGCTGATGCCGAGACGAATCCCTGCGAGAACCGGGGCCGGAACCAGATAAACACCCAGACGAGCTGCGGTATAAGTTCCTCCCCAAAAAGTGTAAAGGCACGCGAATGCGAGAAGAACCTGGTAACCATGAACACGGGATCTTGTGGAAGAAGGCATCACGTCTGCATGTATTTTAGAGGGAACGATTCCACTGCCGCCTTCGAAACGTAAATGCCCTGCTCGCAACTTTATTGAGCAAAGGATTGCCGACAAGCTATACTGGGGCGGTAAGGTTCACCATGCGCAGAACATCCAATTTTTATTTCGCTCCCGACTGCGACGTTCTCACGGAACGCGTCGGGCGGATGTGTCCGCGCAAGCATCTGCGTAGCCTTCCTACCCGCACGCGACCTAGTTTGTTCGGCAGCGACTAAGCTGCCCGCTCGGACATTGAAAGCCCAATGTTCGACGAATCATGCTCGGCGAACGATGGAATGCAGGCCCTTATCTCTGCGGCTTCTATAATTCCTAAAATTTAGAGATGACGAGTTGTTCCGCTCAGTTTTTTAGCGGTCAGCCCGCACCGCCACATTTCCAACTGCGAGGAGAACTTGCGATGCAGAACAATGGAACCGATTCTTATAAAAATAGCGAAAAATACAGTCAATTTGGCCCAAAACTATCTGGATCACTCCCGGGCCCGAAGTCCAAAGCTGTTGTCGAGGCGGACAAGAAGTGGGTATCGCCGAGTTACACCCGCTCCTATCCCATGGTCGCCAAGCGTGGGCGAGGGGTGAGGGTTGAGGATGTGGACGGCAACGAATTTCTCGATTTCGCATCGGGCATTGCCGTCTGCTCTACCGGACATTGTCATCCTGAAGTTGTAAAGGCGATTCAGGACCAGGCAGCGGAGTTGATCCACATGTCCGGAACCGATTTTTATTATGAGAGCATGATCCAGCTCGCGGAGCGTCTTTCAAGCATCGCGCCAATGCCGGGGCCGCACAAATTTTACTATGGCAATTCCGGCGCGGAGGCGGTAGAGTGCGCGTTCAAACTGGCCCGTTATCATACCGGGCGGCAGAACGTCATTGCATTTCTCGGGGCTTTTCATGGCCGCACCATGGGCGCGCTTTCACTAACCGCTTCAAAACCCCAGCAACGCAGGCGTTTCGGTCCCTTCGTTCCTGGAGTGACCCATGTGCGTTATCCCTACGCATATCGGGGATGCAGCGGCGGCCCGCAGGAAGAAGAGGAATTCGCACTCGGTTGCGCCCGTTACATTGAAGAAAAGCTGTTCAAAACCACGCTGCCTCCGGAAGAAGTGGCGGCCATCTTTGTCGAGCCGATCCAGGGCGAGGGCGGCTACGTGGTTGCTCCTACGATCTTCATGCAGGAACTGCGCAGGATCTGCGATCGTCACGGCATCCTGCTGGTCGCGGACGAAATACAGAGCGGCGCGGGCCGCACCGGCAAGTGGTGGGCGATCCAGCATTCCGGCGTCGAGCCGGACATCGTCTGCATTGCAAAGGGCATCGCCAGCGGGATGCCGTTGAGCATATGCATGACCCGCGCCAATATTATGGACTGGAAGCCGGGATCTCATGCGTCGACGTTTGGAGGCAACCCAGTTTCCATCGCAGCGGCGATGGCCACGATGGATATCATCGAACGCGGGGCCATGGCAAATGCCTCTAAAGTTGGTGAAGCCATGATACGGCGCCTGAAGGAATGGCCGAAGAAGCACGCAATTGTAGGAGATGTGCGTGGCCGCGGCCTGATGATCGGCATCGAAATTGTGAAAGATCAGCAATCGCGCGAACCCGTCGGAGAATGGCGGAACAGGATCGAAGTGCTGGCCTACGAACGCGGCCTGCTGATACTGGGCTGCGGAGAGACATCGATTCGACTTGCACCGCCGCTTATTTTGAAGCAGGAAGAGGCGGACATCGCGCTCGACATTCTGGAGGACTGCATCACCCAGGTGGAGCGCCAGCATGTACCCGCGTTGGCGATGGCGCACGCATAGACCGGTTCTCCTGATGCCATAGGTAGCGAAGATACTGTACGTACAGCCTTCCTTTGAGGGAAGGCTGCGCCTACATACTTTTCTTGATATACATCTCCAGGAGAATCGGTCCAGGCACCCGAATCGACAACAGAGGACAGCGAGATTTTGCTGCCCTTTTCTCCGAACGATTGCTAGAGTGGAGCCATTCCACCCATGCAGATCTCACGTTTTGCACAATACCGTCTCTCTATCTTCGAGCAGACTACTGTCTGGCTGGATCGGCAAGCCGCGCGAAAAGCAGGCCCGTCAGGAGGAGCGGCGCATCTGACGACCGGCCTTCGAGGAGAAGACGCCGCTTATTTTCATCTGCGTCGTCTGGGCTATATCGTTGTCGCGCGACGCTGGCGCAGTCCTCGATTGCGCGGAGACATCGACCTGGTTGGCTGGGATGGCGAATCTTTATGCTTCATTGAGGTGAAGACGCGCAGTTCGCGGACCTTCCAACCTGCAGAAGTCGCGGTGGACCATGAGAAGCGCAAGACGCTCTCTCAAATGGCCAGGGAATACATACGCCACATGGAAAACCCGGAGCGGATTCCTATGCGCTTCGATGTGGTGTCGGTCTATTTCACCGGCGGCAAGCCGGAGTTCGAACTTTTTCGCGGCGCATTCGCGTCGCAGTAAGGTTCGAGGCGTTCGCTATGGACTTACGGATGCTCTAGTCGGAAATGGTGTGAGCCATTCGCCGATCCACTAGATTAACTATGAATCCGCTTAGCAGCTAAAAATCAGGACCTTGCTTCGCCATTTCATAAGTCGGCGATATCTCACGTAAATTCCTGACGACATCGACGATTCTGTCCCCCACATAATCGACTTCCGCCAGTGTATTGAAACGGCCTACACCGAACCGGATGGAGCTATGCGCCACATCATCATCGACGCCCAGCGCCTTTAAAACATAGGAGGGTTCGATCGCCGCCGACGTGCAGGCGGAGCCGCTTGAAACTGCGATATCGTCAATGGCCATCATCAGCGATTCACCGTCGACATGAAGAAAACTCATATTCAGATTGCCGGGCAGGTGATGCTGCATGGCGCCGTTCACATGAACGAAATCCAGATTGGATTCCAATTTCGCTTTCAATCGGTCGCGCATTGCCGTTAATTGCTCCGCCTCGGCAGCCATTTCCAGACGAGCAATCTCACACGCTTTTCCCAGGCCAACGATGCCGGGAACGTTCAGCGTGCCGGAACGCATGCCGCGCTCGTGACCGCCGCCATCGATCTGCGCCGCAATCTGGACGCGCGGATCGCGGCGGCGCACATACAGAGCGCCTACACCTTTTGGGCCATAGATTTTATGGGCGGTCAGCGACAGCAAGTCTATCTTCATCGCGTTCACGTCTACCGGGATCTTTCCCACGGCTTGCACTGCATCCGTGTGAAATAGAACCCCGCACTCGCGGCAGAGCTCGCCGATTTTCGCAATCGGCTGAATGACCCCGATTTCGTTATTTGCGAACATGATAGTGACAAGAATGGTCTTTTCATCGATGGCCAGTTTTACATCTTCGAGCTGGATCAGACCTTCCGCATTGACCGGCAGGTAGGTTACGCGGCAACCCTGCTTTTCCATTCGCTTGCAGGTATCGAGCACGGCCTTATGCTCCGTCACCTGGGTGATGATGTGATGGCCGCGCCCACGATGCGCTTCCACGACGCCCTTGATGGCAAGATTGTCGCTCTCGGTCGCGCCGGAAGTAAAAATAATCTCCTTCGCGGTTGCTCCGATCAGTTTGGCTATCTGCTCGCGTGCCAGATCGACCGCCTGCTCCGCCTCCCAGCCGAAGGAATGGCTGCGGCTGGCCGCGTTTCCAAACTTTTCAGTAAAGAACGGCAGCATTGCTTCCAACACTCGCGAGTCCAGGGGGGTTGTGGCCTGGTTATCCATGTAAATCGGCAGCTTCATTGTCGCTGTCTCTCCGGGTTGGTCGTGAACGGGATTCATCCTGTAAATCTCTCCCTGGAAGTGAGACCTGACAGTGCTCACGGGCGATGAAACATTAGGAGAAGGTCCGATCGAAATCAATAGCTCAGGGTGACTAATTGGTTTGCCTGGACCTTACGCGCATAGGCCGCTTCAGCCTTCGAATCTTCACACAGATCTGAGATGCGCATATTATTCAGCAAGGTCTGAATGGTGTCGTTGAGCTTGCGCAATGGTTCCTTGACGGTGCAGGAGTTGAGCAGGTCGCAGTCCCCATGGCTGGTGGTGCAGGAGGCGATGAACAGCGGGCCTTCGATGGATCGGATCACCTCAAACGCCGTGATCTGGTTGGCCGGACGCCCCAACGAATATCCCCCATGAATTCCGGCATGGGAGATCACGAGGCCGGACCGCGCCAGGGTCTGCAAGACCTTGGCCAGCAAAGGAGTGGGGATGCGATACGCTTCGGCGATGTCTTTGGCGCTCTGCGCGTGACCCTCCGGAATCTCCGCCAGATGCTTCAGCGCAATCAGACCGTAATCGGCTTTCTTGGTGAGACGGAGCATATTAATAACCGGCGCTAACACACGTTACGGCCCAACTGCTGCCGAAATCGCCCAAACCCGCTGCATAGATAATTGTAGGACTGATTCAGTCGGAGTTGCAAGAATACCTGAGAATGAGCCGCGCTCGATCCCGCCCATCTGCCGCGGCACGCCATGGACCGTGCGTGCGGCTTCGAAATGCAATCGGCAGGTGCCGGATTCCGCCCGGTCGACCCGCTCGGCGCAAATTTTCTTTTGACAAACTACCTGTGTGTACGGGACACTGGCGCAACCGGGAGCAACCCGCATCTAAATCCCTAGTCATGAAAGCCTGCAACCATCCCCGCGTGCGCGTGTTAACGCGCGAAGAAGATGTTGAATTTGTAGAATGCCTGGAATGCGGCGAGGTCTTCGACTCGCACGAATTCGCCGATATGGCCATCGAAGAGCGCGCCCAACAGGAAGACCAGAAAGAGACCGAGACGAAGCCCGAATCATAGTTCTTAACGCGAGATGAAATCTGCGTGGTCAATTTGCCCAATGTCTGCTTGGCGGCTTCACCATGCAGGGCATTCAGTTGGATCGTTCCGGACTGATTTCAACGGGAGCAGCTAACCGCTGTCCGCTGCGCCACAAATAGTGAAAGCCTGAAACCACTGTCAGCCACAGTGTGGCATGGAGTGAAATGTTCCGCGTCCAAAGGACCCAGTTGGCCGGATCCGTCTGCGCCAGCACCACCGAGCAGACGGCGAGAATCTGCGCCAGCGTGTTTGCTTTGCCCAATAAGCTGGGATTGAAGTTGCGCGTACCCGTAGTGGCATATAGCAATGCCGCGACGACGATAATTCCAAGATCACGGCTGAAGACCATGACCGTAACGCGGCGGGACACCAGGCCCACATGCATCAGCACCAGAAAAAGCGTGCTCAACAGTAGTTTGTCTGCGACCGGGTCGAGATATGATCCCAGTTCAGTGCGCTGACGAAAGATGCGGGCCAACGTTCCATCCAGGCCATCGCTGACGCCGGCAAGCACGATCAGGATAAAGGCGCGGTGATAGTGCGAATCCAAAATGGCCAGAACTAGAAAAGGAACGATCGACAGCCGCAGAAGCGTGAGTTGATTGGGCAGTGCGCGTAATTGGCCAAGCACGGGGTTGGAGGTATCCTGATCCATCGTAACGCACGCCATCGATTCTGCGACGGTGCATGGCTGAGGCAGGTCCTACTTGGGTTGCCGCCACTTGCCACTGGCATTAGAATCAGGGAAGCACCTGTAGGCGCGTAGCTCAGTTGGTTAGAGCGCTACCTTGACACGGTAGAGGTCAGGAGTTCGAGTCTCCTCGTGCCTACCATTTTTTCAAATACTTACAGCAAGTTCCTCGGAAGAGTTTGCGGCTTTTTGTGGCAAATGCTTCGAACTCTCTTGCGACTCCCCTCCTTTCATGAGCATGGTGTAGATCGATCCGACCATCTTCTTCACGCTCTCCGGCAATTCCTGCATGTACTCGTTGGCGGTGGTATCCGCCTTCGCGTGACGCAGGTGCGCCTGGATGTCCTTCACCGATCCCATGCTCTGCGCCTGTATTGCCATCGTCCGGCGCATAACTTGAAAATTCAGCTTCGGAAGGCTGAGTCTTTCGGCCAGCGGATTCAGAATGCGGTTGCGATAGTTCCCCGTGTCCATGAATCCTCCTCGTGAATTCGGGAAGATGAAGATATCTGGAGAGACCACTCCTTTCGGAGAGGCTTTGGCGTTCTCCTGTTTCCACAAACGAAGCTCTTCAGCTAGGCCTGATGGCAGGTGAACGTCCGTGAGGCTTCCGTCCGTCTTTCCGAAGGGCCGAATCGTTCCCTTGTAGACGGTTTCGGTGATCGACAACGTGTCCACATCATCGACGGAGCGTCACCGCGGAGCGAACAGCTCGCTGGGCCGCAGCGCCTCCGTCATGTCCAGCATCAGGAGCAGACGGTCTCTCCTGCTGGTTCGTTCAAGCGCCCAGCCAGAGTTGTTCCCAGGTCAAGACCTGCTTATCCTTGGGCCGAAGATTTCTTCGAGTCTTCAGCTTCCGGGTCGGGTCTTTCACCAGGAAATCCTGATCGACGATTTCTTCGAAGATGGACTTCAGGTAGGACCAAGCCTGCTTCACGCGATCCTGCGACATGCATTCTGCCAGATTGCTCAAATGCGTTTGCAGCATGAACCTGTCGATGGCGACGACACCGGCGGATATTCAGTGGATGATTCAAACCGGCAGTGGGCTGGCGCTGATCGATCAGAAGACTCCGCTCGATCCAAGTCTCACGACGCGGCCAATAGCTAACGTCAACTGGACTGCGGACACAGCTTTCGTTCATCCCGTCCACGCTGAGCATCCCGCATTACCGGTCCTGATCCGGCATTTCAGGAAAGATGAGTGGCATCAAGCCCGCTAAGCATCTCCCGCACAAGCGACAGGTGAGTGACCTTCAGATGAAGTTGCTCGCGTGAACGATGGAAGCCATCCCATGAATCCGCCTCCTATTCGATGAGCGCGTTGGCCTGCTATTGCCATTTGAGCTTTCGCTACCGTAGCTGTCTATCTCTTCAAAGTTGATCGCAAGGGCCAATGACTCTTCTAGAATCGTCAGCGAATTATTCATATCGACCACCTGTTTGCGCGCATGCAGCGTCTTAATACATACGAAGCAAAGACGAACGCCAGGACGAGAATCGGATCAAATTTATCCCAGGTACTGACACCGCCATTCAGCTGTGAATAGAACGCGAGCGAAAGATTGATCGCGAGGCCGGCATAAACCCACTCAGTCAATCGAGACATATTGGGAATCAGAAGGCCCACGCCACCAAGGATGTGGGTCACGCCAATCAGAGGGATGATATAGAGCGGGTATCCGAGCTGCTGATTGGCGATCCTCCATTCGCCGGGATCGTGAATTAGATATAACCTTCCGAAGTACACCCAGATGAAGGCGACTAGGCCGGTTATTACCATCGCGGCTATTTGAGTTGCTCGACCTGCCCGCGCGGGTTTATCGATTGTGTGTTCAGCTTTCATATTTAAGGCGATCCCCTTCTTGCGGTTTTGAATGGTTTAAATCGTTCTGCAATAAGTCGGCTAGCGCCGCAGTTCCCAAGGAACTGCGGCTGATGCAGCTTGCCCCGGACTTACGCCTTGATGGCGTTCTGTGCAGCCGCAAACACGTCGCGTGCGGACGTCGTACCCGCTACGTGCTCTGTACCCGGGACTCCGAGGTCCATCCATCCCGCGTTAACGCTCTCATACATTTCTTCGGCAGGCCCAGTGTGGCCCTTCGGGATGCCGAACTGCTCGAACGCTTCCGCCCACCCTGCGCGCGGGACTGCAAAGGCTTTTACGTCGAGTGCCAGGACCTCACCCAATCGTCCGGCCACTTCATCCGCGCTTACCATCGAACCCAACTCGATAACGCGATGCCCCGACCACGCCGGCCCGGCCAGAAGCGTTGCCACCTCTGCGCCGATGTCGTCGGACGCGACCATGGTCGATTTCCGGTTTGTAGGATTGTAGAAGACCGGTAGTGTCCCGCCTTGGGCGGCCTGTAAGCCGAAAAGAAAGTTTTCGAAAAAGCCGCCGGCGCGCACAAATGCGACCGGAGAGGCCAGGCTGCGAAAACCCTGCTCCAAGAGTGATAAGGCCGTGATCATCCCCACCCCGCTTGTCCTATTCGCGCCCATCGACGAGAGCGCTACCACCCGCGGGGGCACTACCTTGGTCAGCGCCTCGACATAGTTCGCAATCACGCCCTTTGCTTCTCTGTAATCGGGCGAGGGTGCCCATACAGCCGGCAACATAACAAACGCGCCCTCAACACCTTTGAGCGCCGCCGCTATGGCTGTCGTATCGTTCCAGTCTCCATCCACCAACTCCACGCCCAAGTCTGCCCACTTCGCTGCTTTCTCGCGATTGCGCACAAGTGCTCGCACCTGTTTGCGTTGCTTCAGCAGATGCCGCGCGGTGGCGCCTCCAACGTTTCCAGTAATTCCCATGACTAAATACATGCTCGTTTTCTCCTTTTGCCTCGTATTTGGCCGCCCATCCAAATGAGTGACCTGACTATTAGAGATCCTGAATAACCATTGGTTGCAAAATAATCGGAGGTTATTTAACCAGTGGTTACAAATCAACAATCGGTCGCCAAAGTCGTCGAAAGGGACTAAGCTATTGAAGTGACATCCACATCACCAAGTCGCCGGGTAGAGCGCAAGGAAAGGCTGCGGGGCGAAATCCTAGCGGCTGCCAGCAAAATGTTTGCCGATCGCGGCTACGAAGCCGTGACGCTACGCGAGATCGCTAAAGAGATCGGCTATACCCACGCCGTGATCTATCAGCATTTCCCCGACAAATGGCACATTCTTGTCGAGTTGAGTCGCGAGACGATTGGGCTGCTGATTCAGAACTTCGACGCGATTGCCGCGAAACATCCTGCACCGAAAGAGCGTCTTTTTGCGACTTCACGCGGCTTGATTCAGTTCTGCACTGCCCATCCACAGCAGTTCCGCAACGTCTTCTTTGGACCGGAGAACCGCAACGGCGTCCGCGCTGGCCAATACATCGACGACCTTGGCGCGCCGTTGTTCGAACGTTTCGTGAATCTCTTTTTCGATGTTGCCAAGGCTGAAGGCTTGCCCAATAGGGATGATATCGTGGTAGCCCACACTTGGTGGTTTACGATCTTTGGCCTCGCCACACTCATGGTCATCCAAGGGGTTGTGCCTAGCTTGTCTGACCAGACTCTCGTGGTCGAGCAAACGATCGCCACGCTTTGGGCGGGCGTTCAGGTTGTTCCGCGATTGCCGAAAAGCGCAGTCTCCAAGCGATCCGGCCGATCCAGTGCCTCAAAGCACTAACAGCTTCTGACTACTTAGGAGGACCACACGGCGACAGCAGCGGCGGTGTGGTCCGGATGCCCGGGACACGCCACTCGCGGCCTCGATCAGCAAGTTCGAGACGGCCTTGCCCACGATGGATCGCGCCAAAGTCAGAATCCTCTGCTTCAAAAATCTTCTGCCATTCCGGCATTACCCTGTTCTTCAAATACCACGTTTGAGGTATTCACCAGGGCTAGCCCCGATAACTCGCTTGAACGCTTTACTGAACGCAGCGTCGGACTCGTAACCGACCGACCGAGCAACGTCTATGAGCTTCTTGTCACGCTGCTGTAGTAACTGCATCGCCTTCTGCATCCTCCACCCAGTTACATATTCCAGCGGTGTTTGTCCGAGCAGCTCCTTAAAACGGGCTGCGAATGCGGAGCGAGACATGCCCGCCGCTTCGGCCAGGGATTCGACCGTCCAGGGTGTATTCACTCTGTCGTGAATGGCACTCAGGGCAGTGCCTATTTGAGGATCGAAAATCGCACGAAGCCATCCTTTGTTGCGTTCCGGTCCCAACGCGATATGCGCCCGGAGTACCTGGATAAACAGGACCTCAGCCAGCCGAGTCGCGACGACTTCAGATCCCGGCGCCTGTCGCCAGGCGCTCCGCATACGCGGCGCGCGCTCTCGGCAGAATCGAAGTACCCAGCCCGAATCGCGGCGGCGGATTGTCCGCATCCACAAGCTTGAGAATGGCCTCCGCTGTCGCCTCGGGATCGCCCCGTTCCAAATCGGCCAGACGCGTCAGAAACTGCTTCCGGAACTCCGCGTACGGCTCCAGAGCATCGGCGATATTTGCTGACTTGCCGAAATCGGTTGCGTAGGCTCCAGGCTCAACCAGTGTCACCTTGATGCCGAACGCTCTCACCTCCTGCGCCAGCGCTTCGTGCAAGGCTTCCACCGCCCATTTCGTGGCGCAGTAGAAGCCGATGAGCGGCATTGCCGTAATCCCAAGGCCGCTGGAAACGCCGAGAATGTGACCGCTCCTTTGCTTTCGCAGCAAAGGCAGAGCCGCTCGGAGAACTCGGGCCATGCCAAGGTAGTTCGTATCGAAAAGGCCGCGGATCTGCTCGTCGCTCGCCTCCTCTGTAGCAGCAAACAGACTTGTCCCGGCGTTGTTCACAACAACGTCAAGCCCGCCGAAGTGCGCGTGAGCCTGCGGAACGACCTGCTGTACCTGTTCGGAATTGGTCACGTCAAGGGCCAGCGGCAACACCGCGTCGCCAAAGCGCTCTTTCAAGCCGGTGACGTCCGTCAGTCTGCGCGCAGTAGCTGCAACCTGATCTCCGCGTTTCAGTGCAGCTTCGGCCCAGATGCGACCAAAACCGCGAGAAGCGCCGGTGATGAACCATGTCTTCTTCATATCGATTCTCCTTATAGTTGGTGATTGATTCAGTCCTGGGGAGTAGCGCATGTTGCCGAGATCGGCGAGGAGGCCGGGGCCGGCTGGGTTCCAGCCCAGTTGTTCCCGGGTTCGCGCGCTGGAGGCCAGAACGTCCCTCCCTGCGAAGAACCCGAAAAAGCCGAAATGCTCCTGGGCCTGTTCCTGTGAGATGGAAGTGACGGGCACTTTCAGGCCGCGGCCGATGGCGGCAGCGATGTCTTTGAGGGGCACACCCTCTTCGGCGACGGCGTGATACCGTGCTCCCGCAGTGCCTTTTTCCAGGGCAAGACGGTAGAGACGGGCGACGTCGCGCACATGCGCGGCAGGCCAGCGGTTCTGACCATCACCAACATATGCTGAGACGCCCTTCTCGCGGGCCACAGCAATCAGAGGGGTGACGAGGCCCTGTTTCACCGTGTCGTGGACCTGCGGGAGACGCATCACCGAGGCGCGCACTCCGCTCTCCATGAGCGCAACAGCCGTCGCTTCCGATGCACGAGGAAAGGAGGCGGAAGGAGGAAACGGCGGATCGTCCTCGGTGGCGGCGCGACCCTGGGCCACGCCGAGGCCGGAGGTGACGATGAACGGACGACTGGAACCCCGAAGCACGGCACCGATGGTCTCGATGGCGCGCTTGTCCAGCTCGCAGCTTTCCGCGAACCTCGACCAGTCGTGGCGGAACGCGGCGTGGATCACGGCATCGGATGCGGCTGCTCCGCTGCGCAGGCTTTCCAGATCTTCCAGATCGCCGCGCTGCACCTGAGCGCCCGCAGCGATCAGAGACTTCGCGCCCGCATCGGAGCGAGAAAGGCCCAGCACCTGATGGCCCGCGTTGATGAGTTCCGGAACAATGGCAGAACCAATAAATCCGGTAGCACCTGTGACGAATACACGCATATGAATACTCCTATTCTTGAACCTGGGTTGATAAAAATACGATCACTACTCATGCTGTGAGATTGGAATCGCGGCATCTTGTCTGGATACCGCGTCAAGGTCAGCGAGCACCTCAGCGGGAATTTGCAGGGTCGCCGCCTTGAGATTTTCGCGAAGGTGATTGAGAGAAGATGTTCCGGGAATCACTAGAATGTTTGGCGAGCGCTGGAGGAGCCACGCTAGTGCAACCTGCATCGGCGTGGCATCGAGGCGCGACGCCGCTTCCGACAAGGCCCCCGACTGCAATGGGCTGAAACCGCCGAGTGGAAAGAATGGCACATAAGCGATGCCGTCGCGGGCAAGATCGTCGATCAAGCCATCGTCGGTTCGATGCATCAGGTTGTACATGTTCTGCACACAGACGATCGGGATGATCTGTCGTGCTTCCGCGATCTGCGCCGTCGTGACGTTGCTTACCCCGATATGACGGACCAGGCCTTTTTGCTGGAGTTCGGCTAGCACAGTCAGCGGCTCCTCAATCGACCCCTCCGACGGTCCCATCATTCCGCCAACTCGAAGGTTGACGATATCGAGGGTGTTCATGCCGAGATTCTTTCGATTGTCATGAACCGCCGCAGTCAGCTCTTCGCGTGAGAGAGCCGGAATCCACGACCCATCTTCGCCGCGCCGGGCGCCGACCTTGGTCACAATGACCAGGTCGTCAGGGTAGGGGAAGAGCGCCTTTCGTATGATCTGGTTGGTAACGTGAGGGCCATAGAAATCGGACGTATCGATATGGTTCACGCCGCTCGCGACGGCTTCTCGCAATACACGGATGGCTTCTTCGACATCGCGAGGCGGTCCCCACACCAGCTTGTTGCCATCTTTCCCTGCAAGCTGCATGGCTCCGTAGCCCATGCGGTTCACGCTTCGTGAACTGCCGGGCAGGGTGAAGCTGCCGCCTAAATTTATCTCCTGGACCATTCCATCTCTCCTTGATTCCTTGTCGGCCTCTTCGTTTGTATCCGGCATTGACGAACCGCTGTCGCTTCAAATAAAACGGAGACAACCTCCGAATGAATAGATAACCGGAGACAATCTCCGGTTGCAAAAAGTTTTGCACATGGCGAAGAGACGTTCACAATCCGCACCGCGGAAGCCGCGTACAGATGCGCAGCGGAACCGCGAGCGCATTCTAGAGGTGGCGAAGGAGGCGTTTACCCACTTTGGCGCGGACACCAGCCTGGACGATATCGCCAAACAGGCGGGCATCGGAGCCGGAACTCTGTATCGTCACTTTCCCACGCGAGACGCCCTGATCGAGGCGGTCTATCGAACTGAGGTTGAAAAGCTGGCCGCGGCGGAGCGCAGGTTCGCCGAAACCAAGCCTCCGATCGAAGCGTTGCGAGCCTGGATGCTGTTGTTCGTTGACCACATCGCGGCAAAGCAGATCATCGCCCCCGCACTGAATAGTGTTGTCGGAGGCCCGTCGAAGCTGTATGAGGGCTCCCGCAGCCTGATCCAGGGAGCGATTGATGCACTGGTCAAGCGTGCGATTAGGAGCGGTGACGTACGCGGCGATCTCGACCCTTTCGATCTTCTTCGAGCGCTGATCGGCGTCGCTCATGTGGCGTCCGGTTCTGGCTGGCAGCAAAGCGCCAGGAGGTTGGTCGATATCCTCATCACCGGTTCCCGCCCTGTCAAATAGATCTCGTCTCGCAGACGCGACCGACTGAATCTGAACGTGACCCAACCGTCTGATGCATGAACGGACGGTGTAGAATCGGTTACCTATCAGCAATTTGCCTCCCATGGCATCTCAGTTGTTACCAATAGGCCATAGAGCGTTTCCAGAACCAGGCGGGTTCGAAACGCGACTTGGCGGTCTATCACTATTTGAAAACCCGTGGCCGTCGCTGATAGTTCGCTGGATTGAAGCTGGCTTCTCATCAGCAGCCATCCTTAGATAGGGAGCAGACTGCTCCCATGGGGTATGCGGGAAAACAGCCGGGGCGCCACCACAAGCCTCAGTAACCCAGATGCCGAAGGGCCATCTGGGGGGTCCGCTTCAGTTCCGCCTTCGTCGATCCATTCGCTGCCTGGACGGATAAGCCGGCGTCGTAGATCCTGCCTAGCTCACAGAGTCGACGCCGGAACAATTTGACAGGGATTTCGACCTGAACGTACGCGGAACGTATTTCACCGTATAGAAGGCGCTCCCGCTCCTTTCCGACGATGGATCGATCATTCTCTCCGGATCGGCGGCATGGCAGATGGGAATTCCTGGCTTCGGCACCTATTCGGCGACGAAGGCTGCTTTAGTCTCCTTCGTCCGGAGTTAGACCGCTGAACTGGCCAGCCGCGGCATCCGTGCGAATGTGATCAGTCCTGGACCGACGGAGACGCCCATGATCCATGTCGGCTCCAAAGGATCTGAGGAAGGGATAAGCGATTACTTCAAGAAGATGATCCCCATGGGGCGGCTTGGAACCGCAGATGAGCTTGCATCGGCAGCCGTATTTCTCGCTTCCGACGAGAGCAGCTTCATCACGGGAATCGACTTGCCGGTGGATGGCGGCACAGTTTCCAGATAATCGCGAAGTGCGCTATTCCGTTGGATTGACATCCGTCGCCTCTCGGGTGCCGTCAGTACAAATTCCCTCAACAACGCTCAGCGCCCGCTGAGGGACTGGAGAATCTCTATGAAGTACGCCATCATTGGATCCGGCAAGATCGGTAGACGCAACCAGCGCAAAAAGCGATAAGCGCGCTGGCGTGGTGTGGCATACGCAAGGTTCCGGCAAGAGCCTCACGAGGGTTTTCTATGCCGGGCGGCTGGTGCAGGATACGCGGTACAGAATCCCACGATTGTTGTGCTCACAGACAGAAGCGATCTCGATGACCAGCTATTTGGGACGTTCTCGCATTGTCATGAGACCCTACGGCAGCCTCCGGTACAGGCGGAAACATCCACATTGAGCGCTTCTGCAATGCGTGCTCCGCAACACCATTGGAGAGTGCCTTAAGAATCATTCCGTGCTCTGCTATCGGGCGCAGGTAACGCCTAATCACCTCGGATTGGTTTTCTGTTGAGTATTTCTGATGTTCCGTGGACATACGAACATACTGAGCCGCCCGCAGGGGCTCCCGTATATCCGGGTTCTTTGTGTAATTCGCGCCATTCGCCACAACAACCTTCTATAAGAAGGTGATTCAATCAGTATTATCCCGACGGCGGGCGTTCATATTAATTTTCTGTGAAGACCCTCATAGAGCAGAGACGTGTCAGGTTCGCGTGTTCTTTCTATACGACCTCACAAGGTCAGTATGAGACGCGCACGCTATTCTTCGGAGGGAGAATGCTAGTCCGGCTGGAATCCTTCTACAGAATCTCACCTGTAATCTCGCCTGTAAAAAGATCGACTTCCACGTATTACCGCGTTACTCGGCAGTCTCCAGCAACCTGTAAGTTGTTGAAAGTAGATCTCGAGTCTCCTCGTGCCTACCATATCCTTCAGGGACTATGTTCATTGCGGATTAACTGGCGAACCTTCAGCGTGGCGTGGTCCGGCACAGGCTTATTTAGATCGCGCTGTGGCGGCGCGGACTCCTCGTCTTGATGCAGGTGAAAGCTGCGCCCGAGCCTTTCGGGTCCGAAGCCGAAGATGAACAGCAGTGCAACGATGATGCAGATTTCGAAACTCGTCAGCGCCCAGGGATAGCCCAGGTGATCACGAAGCACGTATTCAAATGAGACTGCCGGAGATGAGATCAGCACACCCAATTGATATACGAATCCTGGGAAAAGGCTGCGAACAGAGTCGGGGGACAATTCATTAAGATGTGCTGGGATTACGCCAAACGCGCCCTGTACTCCGGTCTGCATGAAATAGGACCCAAGCACCAGCGTCAGCAGCGATGAGCCGAAGGCCCATGCGGGAATAGAGAGCAGCGATACCACCAGGGCGAATATGATCGACCGCCTGCGTCCAATTTTTTCCGACACGTGACCGAAAATTAATGCTCCCACGATGGCGCCTATGTTGTAGATGACCGGAACACCGAAGAGCACGTTCATGCCTAATATCTTTTTTCCAGTTAGTCCGGGAATGGACTTTAGAAAATCCGGATATAAATCCTGGGTGCCATGTGAAAGGCAGGTCATAGCGGCCATAACCAGCAGCAGGTATGCAAAGATGCCAATGTGCTGAAAGAATGCGTTGAAGATTTTGCTGAAAGAGGGCTGGCGATGCAGCTTCCAGGATTCCGACTCGGGCGCGCATAGAGTTAGGATGACAATGAACACCGTCACGCCTGCGCCAACCAGGAACATGGAACGCCATCCAAATGAAGGCACTAACAGTTGCATGGCAATAGCGGCAAGCAGGTATCCAAAAGGATAGCCTGCCTGCATCAAGCCTGAAAGCACACCGCGCCACTTGCGAGGTGCGCTCTCCATGGCATAGGACGCGCCTATACCCCAGTAGCCGCCCATTCCGATGCCGTAAAGGCCGCGCATGACTAAAAAGAATAGATAGCTTGGAGCGAATCCGCTGAAGACGGTGATCGCCGAAAAGAACAGAACGCAAAAGATCATCGGACGTTTGCGGCCGTAGCGGTCCGCCAGGGAGCCGAATAGAAGCGCGCCCACAGGACGCATCGCGAGCGTGAGCGTCAGAGTGTAAACAATTTGCAGTTTCCCGACGTTGAAGTTCGAAGCCAGCGTATCGAGGAGAAAGATAACGACGAAGAAATCAAAAGCGTCGAGCACCCAGCCAAGGATTCCCGAGCCTACCGCAAACTGCCAGTGACGCGTCTCTTCGCAAGCTTCGGATACATCGGGAGCTGAGAAATCCATTTGTAAGTAACGTGTCCTTTTGTATCCCAAACAGCTTGGATAATCTAGTGCGCTGCGATCAGAATGCAACATACCCGCGAAAACATCCTACAGTTCTGCCTGCCGCATCCAATGCTCCAGTTATATGCCGCAAACGATTATCGGCTGTGAGAAATGTTATCGCGGCACGCATGTCTTTCACATTTCCGATTACTGTACGATAGGCACTCCTCTCGTAAGTGTCCCTGGAATTTGTTTATGAGAGATTGTTTCACTGAAGTCACAATGGCATTCTGATGAAAAAGAAAAAGGTCATCGTCATCGGAGCTGGCATAGCGGGGCTGGCAGCTGGACGCGCCCTGGCTGAAGCGGATGCCTCCGTGACGGTGCTTGAATCTCGAAATCGCATCGGTGGCCGCATCCATACGTTGCACGTGCACGATCAGACGCTGGAGCTTGGGGCTGAGTTTGTCCATGGCTTGCCAGCGGAACTGTGGCGGATAATTCGAGAGGCAAATCTGCGGACCGAAGAGCTCCAGGGCAAGCATATTTGCTATGAGCAAGGTGAACTTACGGATTGCGGGTCGGACTGGGACAAAGACCTTGATCTGATAGAAGCGCTGAAAGAATGGAAAGGGAATGACTGCTCTTTCGCCGAATACCTGAATCATCGGAAGGTTTATGGAGAACGCCGAGAACGCCTTGTGTCTTATGTTGAAGGCTTCAACGCCGCCGATCACAGGATCATCGGTGTCACATCCCTTGGGAAGCAACAAGCCGCGGAAGATGCGATCGAAAGCGATAGATTGTTTCGATTATGCGATGGCTACTCACAAATTCCGGATTACATGGCGAAACGACTTGGATTCGCAGGTGCGAAGCTCTTGTTAAATACTCATGTCCAATCTGTTGTCTGGGAAAAAGGGCGAGTAGAGATGATTTGCACAACCAATGATAGGACCGAGCGCTTCCTTGCGGACTGCGCGGTGATCACGTTGCCGCTGGGAGTATTGCAGCGACGTACCGTCAAATTCCTCCCAGAACCGGCCGGAATTCTGCAGGCGGCAGCACTGGCCCGCATGGGACACGTTCAACGCGTTGAGTTGGTGTTTAAAGAGCGATTCTGGTCGAAACAGGAAAAGGCGACTGAAACTTTTTCCGTCGATGAAATGAGCTTTTTGTACGCAATCCAGGAAATCCCTCCAACCTGGTGGACGCAGTTCCCCAGCAGGAACGGCTGCTTGACAGCCTGGACAGGCGGCCCACGCGCCGAGGTTCTTGCGGGAATGGATACGATCCAGCTTGCCGAACGAATTTGCAGCACGTTGTCACGGATGTTCCGTTTGCCAGCTCAAGAAATCCGTGCGCTGTTAATCGCGTGCCACTCGCACGAATGGGAAAAAGATCCGCTATCGCAGGGTGCATATAGCTATCTTCCAGCCGGTGCTATGGACGCGCCGGACCAGATGAGCGAACCAGTAAGCGACACACTGTATTTTGCCGGCGAACATACGGACACAACTGGCCACTTGGGAACCGTGCATGCAGCTTTGAGAAGCGGTCAGCGCGCAGCCACACAAATATTAGGTGCGTAAACACTCGGGCATAAATAGCGAATTACTAAGAAGCTATCGGATGAACCAGCACCCCAGCTACTGCCGCGTCTACCGACGGCAACTTCTCTTTGCGAAGCGGGGATTCGGAAAGAATATTATCTCTAAACCATGGGATGGAAAGTTGCAGACCATGAGCCAGGTCAATTTTCGGCTCCCATCCTAGAAGCGTTTTGGCTCGAGTTATATCCGGGCAGCGCTGCTTAGGGTCATCCTGCGGAAGCGGACGGAATACAATTGCACTTTTTGCTCCAGTGGCCTCGAGCACCTGTTTGGCGCATTCAAGAATTGTGAACTCCTCTGGATTGCCTATATTGACTGGGTAGGTCTCTCCCGAGTACATCAATCTCAACAATCCTTCAATTTGATCCGAAACATAACAGAAGCTTCTAGTCTGACTACCATCTCCATAGACGGTCAAATCTTCTTCACACAATGCCTGCCGCAGAAAATTCGAAATTACACGTCCATCGTTCAATTGGAGGCGCGGTCCGTAGGTATTGAAAATACGTACAAGCCTAGTGTCCAGGCCGTGATAACGGTGATAGGCCATAATCAAGGCTTCAGAAAAGCGCTTTGATTCATCATAGACAGAGCGTGGACCGATCGGATTCACATGTCCCCAGTAGCTCTCCGGCTGCGGATGGACGAGCGGATCACCGTAACATTCTGAAGTAGAACAGTGTAGAAACGCCGCCTTATACTTCAGTGCCACATCCAACGCATTATGAGTACCAAGTGAACCCACAAGCAGGGTCTCTATTCCGTGCACCGTGTAGTCAATCGGACTGGCTGGACTGGCCATGTTGAAGACCATATCTACCCGACCAGGATCAAATGTGCTTGTGATGTCGTGCTTAAGAAGTTCGAAGCGCGGCTCCGCTCCGAGGTGTTCTAGATTGGCCGGGCGGCCGGTAAGGAAGTTATCTACCCCCAGGACTGAATGACCTTCCGCTATCAGAGCGTCTACTAGATGTGATCCTAAAAAACCTGCGGCTCCTGTGACTAACACCCGCGCCTTTTTCTTTGTTCGGGAAATTACTTTTTCTTTTTGAAATGCGGGCTTCAATGGCCTGCCGATACTAATGTAGGTAAATCCCAAAGAGCTCATTTCGTTTTCGTCGAATAGATTCCGTCCATCCAGGACAATCGGATTCTTCATCCTCTGCTTCATTTCCAGCAGATCCAGTTGGGAAAATTCAGGCCAATCAGTAAGCACCAAGAGCGCATCGATGTTGTCCATCGCCTGGTAGGGATCGTCGGCGAAAGTAAGATTATCCATGGGTAACGCACTCTGTGCGTTTTTAGTCGCTGCCGGGTCGTATGCCACGACAGAGCAACCTTCATCCAGAAATGAACGTACTAAGTGGATTGCCGGCGACTCCCGTACGTCGTCCGTTCCTCCTTTGAATGCCAGGCCGAGTACTCCCAGTCTCTTGCCTTGCAAGTCCTTCAGCGCTCTGGATACTTTATTGAAAAACAAGTGGCGTTGAGCATCGTTAATCCGCTCAATCTCGTGGAGAAGACCAAGATCTACGCCTGTCTTATTCCCAATCGACCGGAAAGCCTTCACATCTTTATGGAAGCACGAACCGCCGTATCCCAAACCCGCCGCTAAAAACTGCGGCCCTATCCGTTGATCCATACCGATACCCTTGGCGACCTCGGTTATGCTTGCATCGACAGCTTCGCAGATGTTCGCCACGGAATTTATAAAGCTTATCTTCATTGCGAGAAAGGCGTTCGATGCCTGCTTGATAAGTTCTGCGCTTTTGGTGCTGGTCCTGAGAATTGGCGCGGGAGAAATAGCCGATCTCGGGCCCGGAATACTGGAAGGCGATTCAAAATAAGTCCCGGAGGTCAACGGCCGATAAATACGTTCTAAAACTTCATAGGCACGATCACTCTGCGTACCGACTACTACACGATCGGCATGGAGAAAATTTACTACTGCCGTTCCCTCGCGCAGGAACTCCGGATTCGACACTACGTCGAACTTATCGCGCTGAACACCGAGATCCAGCATGATCTGAGTGATGGAGTCGCTTGTGGCAACAGGAACTGTGCTTTTTTCTACGATTACCTTGTAGCTGTCGATGGACTGCGCGATTTCAGAAGCTACCTGTTCAACATAAGTAAGGTCCGCGTCTCCGTTTTCCAGCGACGGAGTGCCCACGGCAATTACGATTACATCCGAACGTTTAACAGCATCTTTGAGAGAAGTGGTAAATGTAAGGCGCGCGCCTCTGTGCCTGTCCAGCAATTCCGGGAGAAGATCTTCGTGGATAGGAACCATGGCCGCCTTAAGCGCTGCGATCTTCTCACAATCGCTATCTACGCAACTTACGGTATGCCCTATTTCCGCAAAACACGCGGCAACAACCAAGCCTACATACCCCGAGCCAATTACCGCAATCTTGATGCGATGGCTTCCGAAACCACTTTCAGAAAGAGACTTATACCCATTTTGTGACATCGCGGAAGACCTGCCAATATGAAATAGGCGCCCTTGTGAAGCGACGCAAGAAACGGAAAAGCGTGTCTTTGTAGATGCTTTGTTAATTAAGCAGGTTGCCGCCTCATGACACTGGCTACTCCCGATCCCCAGATCGACGTGCTCCGAAGGGGAGATTTGATAATTCGCGGGAGTCGCGACTGCGAAAAATATCCGCGTCGTTGTCCAGTTCAGGCGCTCTTGCGTCCTTTCCCCTGGCTGGCGGAGCCTTTGCCGGAAGTACTGGTAGATTTCTTTTTTGCCGAGCCGGAGGATTTCACATTCTCTTCCTTAACAAGCTTGTTGAAATTGCTTCTTTGTCCGCCGGCGGTCTTATCCTGATAGACGAGGACCAAGTCGCTTTCGTCGAATTTTTCGAAGAACTCGTCCCATGAAATCTCTTGAAGAGCAGCATCACTTTTAGCCGCCGTTCGTGGAAATTGAAAACGCAAAATGCCCGGCGCATTGTCTGTATGCGTTGTGGCAACTTCGGATGGGACAGCGCCACGCGACTCCGCCCACTGCCGAATTTCATCATGATCCTTCGTGCTCTTGGAAAGCGCCATAATCCTCGCCTCTGCTCACTGAACGCGAGCCCTGAAAATGGGATGCGACCGCTTCGTCCCGGTTGCATACACCTTCCGCCGCGTTTAGGACCTGAACTGCGGGGCTGAAAGTTAGTCCGCCTGAAGCTCAGTGTTTGCGAGGTATTGATGGTCTATCGCAATGCAGCAGGCAACTTCCGTCCTCAGACCGTTCATCCGAGTGAAAGCACAAGCGAAACGCCGTGTCTGCATGTGCGAGGACCAGGGTTGATCGTCCGGACAGCTGACGACTTTATGCAATTGAGACTGGGATGGACCCCACGGCGGTAATTTTCTCCATCTCACTTCGTCCGATCCTCCGTTGGGTACGCCACTAGATTTGGAGCACGAATGCATGTCGTCATTTTCGGGCTGACCATCTCCTCCTCCTGGGGCAACGGACACGCGACTCTGTGGCGATCACTGGTGAAAGCCATGCTTCGCCGTGGGCATACAGTCAGCTTCTATGAAAAAGATGTGCCATATTACGCCGGCGCGCGGGACTTACATGCTCTCCCGGCTGGCGGCAGGCTGCGATTGTACGCAGAGTTTGAGACCATACGCGGAGAGGCAGAGCGCGAACTTCATCATGCCGATCTGGCGCTGTGTACGAGCTTCTGCCCAGATGGAGCGGCTGCCTGTGAACTGATCTTGATGAGTCGCGCAGAGATCAAAGCGTTTTATGATCTGGACACTCCGGTCACCCTGGATGCCCTAAGTTCGGATGGCGTAATCGGGTATCTTCCGGCGGGCGGACTCGGCGACTTTGACATGGTGCTGAGCTATACCGGCGGCCGCGCTTTGGACGAACTGAAGAGCCGTCTCGGTGCGCACGGGGTGGCGCCGCTCTATGGCTCGGTTGATCCAGAAAGCCATCTGCCGGTTTCTCCACGCGAGGAATTCCGCGCCGCGCTTTCCTACCTGGGGACATATGCGGAAGATCGCAGGGACGCTTTGCAGCGGCTGTTTCTGGAACCCGCGTTACAGCTTCCCACACAACGCTTTCTGATTGGCGGCGCGCAGTACCCCGACAGTTTTCCGTGGTCTGAAAATATTGCATTCGTCCGTCATGTGCCGCCACCCTCGCATCCGGCATTCTTCTCCTCTTGCGGGGCAACATTGAACGTGACGCGGGAAGTGATGGCGAGATATGGATTTTGTCCATCCGGACGATTGTTCGAAGCAGCGGCTTGCGGAGCTCCGCTGCTGACGGACTGTTGGGAAGGACTTGACCACTTCTTCGCGCCCGGACGCGAGTTGCTTGCAGTAAGGACGGCGCAGGATGTGGTGGAAGCCCTTTCCCTTTCCAATGCGGAATTAAGGGCCATCGCGAGTGCCGCCAGGGAGCGGACGCTTGCGGAACACACAGGCAACCACCGCGTTGCGGAGCTTGAACAGATTTGCGAGTCGGTACGAAGCGGAATAACTCAGGCGGAGTGCGCCTGATGTTGGAGGAGCGCGCATGAATATGTGGGGGATCATTCCCGCCGCGGGATTGGGCAGCAGAATCCAGCCACTTGCCTTTTCGAAGGAACTTCTGCCGGTGGGCAGCCGTGTTGAGAACGGGCAGGAGAGACCGCGGGCGGTGAGTGAATATCTGGTCGAGCGAATGATCCGCGCTGGCGCCGACAAGCTCTGCTTCGTGATTGCGCCGGGCAAGACTGACATTCTTGAATACTATGGTTCGAGATTGTGGGGCGCCGATCTCGCGTACGTCGTGCAGCCTGCGCCGGGCGGCTTATGCGATGCGATCTTTCGCGCGTTGCCTCTGGTGGGTGAAGATCAGTCGGTTTTGATCGGCTTGCCGGATACCATCTGGGTCCCGGAAGATGGCTTCGCGCGCTTACCGGATGATGTACTCTCATTTCTCCTTTTTCCTGTCGAGCGTCCGGAATTTTTCGACGCGGTGTTAACAGACGCAGACGGTACCGTGCAGGAGATTCAGGTAAAACAAACGGGTGCGCAGTCGCATTGGGTCTGGGGCGCGGTCCGGATGCCGGGACATGTCTTTCATGCGCTCCACGCGTTATGGAGCAGACCGGAACGTCGAGACGAATACCTGGGAACGCTGGTAAACGCGTGGATACGCGAGGGTGGGTGTGCTGTCGGCGTAAGAGCGGGGAAAGCATATGTCGATGTCGGCACTCTGCACGGTTATCGCGAGGCAATCCGCGTGTTGGAGGGACCATCGCTTATCGATGGGTCTTCGGATGACCGAGAGATCATGGATGGAACGGCGGCGGAAAAGGAGGGTGAAGATGAGCGAAGCACCGCTCCCTATATTGAAAGATGAACGGCTTCTGCAACGGCGCGTAGATGAGCTTGGACCCTGGTTTCACAACATGCGGCTGGGAAATGTGCAAACAGCTCCGCATCATTTTCTTGGAGATTACCCAGAGCTGAAATATAAACGCTTTCGTGAAGCACTTCCCGCCGACATGAAAGGATTGAGTGTTCTCGATGTCGGCTGCAATGGCGGCTTCTACTCGCTTGAAATGAAGAGGCGAGGAGCCGCGCGCGTGCTTGGAATCGATACAGATGAGCGTTATCTGCGACAGGCGCGATTCGCTGCGGAAGTAACCGGGCTCGACGTAAATTTCAAGCGATTGGCAGTTTGGGACCTCGGCACGCTCGGCGAACGTTTTGATCTCGTGATCTTCATGGGAGTGCTGTACCACCTGCGTCATCCGCTGCTTGCGCTCGATCTGATCCATGAGCATGTCGCGAGGAACATGCTTTTGTTTCAAAGCATGCAGCGAGGAAGCCACGAGATTGCGCCGGTAGCGGAGGATTATGACTTCGCAGAACCAGCGCCCTTTGACGAGCCGGGCTATCCAAAGATGCACTTCATCGAGCAGCGCTATTCGCACGACGAAACGAACTGGTGGGTACCCAACCGGGCCTGTACGGAAGCAATGCTGCGCTCTTCAGGATTCGCAATCGAATCACAGCCGGAGGAGGAGGTCTACCTTTGCCGATGGCAGCCGATCGCCGTGCCGCCCGATGGACCCCACTGCGTCTATCCAAACGCGGGTCGCCATTGAGCCTAGCGCAAGCAAGTGAAGTTGCGGAGTGGCTGGAGCGAGCCGACAGGCTGCTTGTGCTTCGCCGGCTAGATGAGGCGCGGGAAGCGTTCGAGAGAGCCGAAACAGCCGGTGCTGAAGCGGACCGTTGCAGCGGTGGGCGCTGGTTTGTGGCGATGCTCGACGGAGATTTCGAAACGGCGTGGCGTGAGAGCGATGCAATTCGCACGCGCGGCATGCCGGACCCACATCGTTTCTGGAACGGAAAGGACCTTTATGGTGCGCGGGTCATCGTACGTTGCCTGCACGGATTTGGAGACGCTGTGCAGATGCTGCAATATGCTCCTCGTTTGCGGGAAATTGCATCGCGAGTGATCTTCGAGGTTCCGCCGCGGCTTCTTCCGTTGGCTCCTTTTCTTCGCGGTGTCGATGAGGTGATTCCATGGGGAGAGGCTCCGACGGGGGCGCCGCAGTGGGATGTTCAGGTCGAAGTCACGGAGCTGCCGTATATCTTCCGTACAACCGTTTCCGAACTGCCGATTGCAACTCGTTACCTTGAACTTCCAAATGCGCTTGTACGACGCGTGGCTGGTGCGATGGGGTCTTCCAAGCAGCCCAAAATAGGATGGGTCTGGGCAGGCGGAGAGTGGAATCGGGAGCGGTCTGTTCCGCTTGCGTCGCTGGAGCCGCTGCTGCGAGAGGAGTCGGCGGAGTTCTGGAGTTTGCAGGGTGGTTTATCTGCCGATGACGCACGAGACTGGATCGATTCGGGAGCGATGCGCGACGCTACTGCGATCTGTGGAGACGGACTGCTCGCGCTAGCGGCCACTATCGAAAATCTCGATCTGGTAGTTACTGTGGATACGTTAGCAGCGCATCTGGCGGGAGCGCTTGGGAAACCTGCCTGGGTGCTGCTGCAGCATGCGGCGGATTGGCGGTGGATGACCGCTCGCGTCGATAGCCCCTGGTATCCAACTGTGCGGCTTTTCCGCCAACCTACCCCAGGAGATTGGGGCGGGGCGATCGACGCAGTGCGGTCAGCTCTCGAGCATTGGCTTTGCACTTCGCAGCAGCTGATCGGTTAAGGGGAATCCAAATGGCTTCGATCCAACCAGCTCCAGCAAAATGCGCGTGGGATCGGTATGACGCTTACCTGTTCGACATCGACGGCACGCTTTTGAACTGCTCGGATGCCGTCCACTATTTCGCATTTTGCGAGGTGCTTGGTTCGCTCGCCGGACGTCCGTTGAATCTCGATGGAGTGGTCGCGCATGGCAACACAGACATAGGAATTCTGCGGGACGCGCTTCAACTTGCGGGCGTATCGGAGGAACAGTGGCGGCCACGGCTGAATGAGACGCGCGCTAGGATGGGCCGGTTTGTTGAAGAGCGCGCGGCGGATCTCTGCGTCACTGTTCTACCAGCGGTGGTAACTGTGCTTGATCATCTGCGGGCACGCGGCGCGGTGCTGGGTGTAGCCACAGGAAACCTAGAGCAGATCGGACGATTGAAGCTTGCTCGCTGCGGGCTGCTCGAGCGATTTGACTTTGGCGGCTTCAGCGACTTGTATGAATTTCGCTGTGACGTCTTTCGTGGCGCAGTCGACAAGGTTCCTGCTTTGGCCGGAGCGGCGGCCAGGATATGCGTCTTTGGGGATACGCCGGACGATGTTCGAGCGGCACGCGCCAATCGATTGGACGTGATCGCGGTCGCGACTGGAATCTACAGTTATGAACAATTGCAGGCTGAGAAGCCGGACAGATGCCTGCATTCGCTTGAGGAGTTGGTTATAACTCAGGCCTAAGCCGTTTTGCAGTCGGAGACAATCTGCTCGAACTCCGCTGCGCGATGGTCTGCTGTGTGTTCAGCAAGAATGCGCTCGCGGGCGCGCCCGCCGATCTGCCCGCGTTCCGCATCGGACATATGCTCCACAATATTGGCGACCTCTGCGCCGTCCGCGGGAAGCAGAATTTCTTCGCCGGGCGTCAGGAAGTCTTCGAGTCCCGGCCATGGATCAGAAAGAATAGCGGCGCCACATGCAGAGGCTTCAAACAGCCTGACCGATGGGGAGTAGCCGGCGGAGACCATGTCATCGCGAGTCAGGTTGAGAGTGAAGCGCGAGGACGAATAAAAGGCCGGGTGATCGGGCGGTGAAAGATGGATCATCCGCCGAACATTGAGCTCCCATGGAATTCCTTGCGGGTACTGCGGACCGGCCACTAGAAAATTCTTCTCTGGCAGAATCGCGGCGGCTTCGTTGAGCATGTGCATCAGCTTCGGCTGCCGATCGCGCGCATAGGTACCGAGATAGCTGAGGTCGCACCGAAACTCGTCGCGCTCTGGAGTGGGACGGTACAGGTCAGGATCAACGGAGCAGAAGAAGGCCACCGCCCGTCTGGCTCCGAAGCTCTGCTCCAGTTCCCGCAATGCAGGACCACCGGTGAAGCTGAGGAATGCGGCGTAGTGCGGGATGAGCGCCGCATCGAGATACTCCGTGCCGCCATCTACACGCAGCCGGCGCAGGGTGACCGGTGTGTCGATGTCGTAAAACAGAATCGGGCAACTAGCCTTCGCGAGCAGCGCCCGCGTGGCGGCAATGGCATCCGGGAAGTAGGAACCGATGACGATTGCATCCGCGTCTGCGCTGATAGCCAGCAAAGCTGCGGCACTGGTTTTCCACGAATCATATAGATGCACCGAACAGAACGTGGGGTGCGGCAGGTCGCGATTGCTGCGATACCACTCCACATCTTTTTCGACAAACTCGATGCGATGGCCCCGCTGCGCAAGCGCGTTCAGCAGCGAACGGTAAGTGGTAGCATGGCCGTTGCCCCATGAGGACGTAATAGTGAGTCCGTAGACCACGATTTTCATATGCGCGGGGCAGCCTCTTCGCGCATCGCAAGGCAATGACGGAAAGCCTGCTCGGCCTGCAAGGCGCGCTGTGCGTACGTATGGTCGCGGAGCGCGCGTTTGTGAAAAGCATCACCCATGCTGCGGCGGGCGTTGTCATCATATGCTGCGAGTGCGTTAACAACATCCTGCGCGTTGCGAACCACAAGAACTTCCTTCCCGGGTTCGAAGCAATCGTCCACACCGGGCCAGTCATCGCACAACAGGCATGTGCCTGCGCCCGCAACCTCAAAAACGCGCGTCGGCGGGGAGTAGCCGGACTGCGCCATAGAAGCTCGGTTAATGTTCATCACCATTCCAGCCGAACAGTTCACGCGATTGTGGTCAGCAGTCGGAACATGGCCTATATAGCGAACGTTGTCCGGTAGGCACTTGTCTGCCCAGCCCTCCCCGCCCAGAAGAAAGCGGCATTCCGGAGCTAGCTCCGCTGCGCGCAGGAAGAGCTCTTCCACGCGGGCTTCGCGGTCGGGAAGCCGGTTGCCTAGGAACGCGACATCGCAGGCGAGCGCTGGGTCCAGCGGCACGGGATGATGCGTTTCCGGATCGAGGCCGTTGTAGATGCTGAAGTAAGCGCGGGCGCCGAGAGCCAGGTATTGTTCGCGGCACCAGGGTCCACCTCCATAAGTGAAAACAGCGTCATATTTCGAGATGAGGCTGCGGAATGCGTCGCTCGAATCGGCGTGCATGCGTGCGAGAGTAGCGGCGGCATCGACATCCCAGAAAACGATAGCCCTGTGTTGTTGCAGTTCAGCGAGGCGGCGCTCAAGCGTCTCGTCATCGATACCAATGCCGCTATGCTTGACGATGATGTCCGCATTGGAAGCGCGCGCCAGCATCTTTTCGAGATCGACACCCGGCTGATAAACGATCGACTCTACATAGGAGAAGTCGCCAGCATCGCGATGCTGCTGGCGGCCATACGCGTCCGGCTCGGCGAAAGTGATCTGGTGGCCGAGACGCGCCAGGTATTTGTAACAGCCACGGTAATATGTGGCAGCTCCGTTCCAGTAAGATGACACGATACTCGATCCGAAGACAAAGATATTCAACTCAGCAACTCCTCACAAATTTTTGTCAATTCTCTGGCACGATGATTGCAGGTGTGGCGCTTGAGCACCGTCTCCAGGCCGCGCTGCGCCTGTGCCGCCGCAGCAACTGGATCGTTGAGCAGCGCCTCCATAGCGTCGATCATTTCAGACGTATTTTGTACGAAGGTGAAATCGGCGGGGCGAAAAAGGCATTCGGTATCCTGCCATGGTGCGGAGATCAGCGGAATTCCACAGGCCAGCGCCTCGAAAACTCGAATCGTGGGAATGCCCGCCATGCCGGAAGTGTACTGCTGCCGGGGAATATGGACGGTCAACCGGGCGGAGGCGTAGACGTCCGGAGCGCTTAAATTCGGCAGATAACCACCATACCGAACATTTGCTTCCCGCAGAGCTTGCAAGCCCCTCTCCGGGTAACGAACTCCATAAATTGTGAAACTTGCACGTTGACCCAGTGCGGCGGCAGGTTTCAGAAAAAATTCGCATATTTCGACGGAGCGTTCTCCCTCGCCCCAGTTGCCGATCCACACGGCATCTATCTTTTTCTCCGCATGCGTTTGCGGATGGAAGACAGTTATGTCGGCGGCTTCGTGCAATGTCCAAACGCGAGAGATGTTGAAACGCTGCCGATAAATGGTGCTCAGTGCTTCACCGAATGCGAGGACGCCATCGAAGCGGTCGAGACCGAATTGCTGCATCTGCTCCGGCGAGGACGAGGCGCGATGGTGAGTATCGTGAAAGAGCAGCCGGAATCCAAGTTCATCTCGCAGTTTGAGAAGCTGCTGCGCGAGTGCGGGAGGATTCCATTCATGCAGAATCACAATCTGCATATCGCGGAGGCGTTCGCGCCATTGCTCTTCCGTCTCGTTTGCAGAATAGATTTTTACATTCAGCTCCGGGTAAACGCAGGGAAACTCCGCGACCGAGATTTCCCCTAGTGCTTCTGCGCGCAGGTTCTCTATCGACCAGCCGGTCTCGGGCTCAAGCACGGTGACATCATGGCCGAGTGTAGTCATGGCACGCATCAGCCCGCGTAGAAAATGCGCATTGCCATTGTTCCAGTCAGAGCGAAGTGTGTGCGCCATATAGGCGATACGGAGATCAGGCATACGCTGCGAACTCATATGCAGAACTCTTCTGCCGAAGCTGAAGCAGGCGATTGTAGAGCGCGAGATAAGACTCAACCATGCGGGACCGGCTTAGCTGAAGAGCACGCAGGTGGGAACTCCGGCGGAGCCTGTACAAGGCGGCAGGCGAAGCGTGAAGCTCTGCCAAGAGGTAATCGAGCGCTTCATCGCTGTCGAAGTACAAGACCGCATCTCCCCAGACTTCGCGGAAAGAAGGTATGTTGTTTGCAACGACGGCACAGCCACACAAAGCTGCCTCAAGCGGCGCGAGACCGAAAGGCTCATAGATTGAAGTCGCCAGATAAATGCTACTTGCCTGGAACAGCGCGAATAGCTCGCTCTCATCCAGCAGTCCAAGCAGTGTAATGTTCGCTGGGTGATTGCAGGCAGCGATACCTTCCTGATACTGGTCGCCTGCAACCAAGATCGGAAATGGGGACTGCACACTGGAGAGCAGGGCCATGTTTTTTGCTTCATCCCAGATCCGGCCTGCGGAGACGGCTTGCAGAGTGGGATGCTCATTTATCCCGGTAATTTCAAGGTTGCGCCCGTTGAGAATGACATGCTTTGTGCCGGAGACGTGGAAATTTTTTCCGAGCGCATCCAGCATCCACTGCGTGGGCGTCACGACGGCATCCGCTGCATCGAGGCCCTGCTGGACAAGGACGCGATATCGCGCGAGCCAGCCGGAATCTGAGGAATCGAAGCCCATCGGGCGGCAGGCGTCTGCCCAGCTAAGCACGTCACTGTGTGCGGTGATGATCCTGGGGATTGAGACTGGCAGATTGCCAAAGCAGAATTGGCTGCTGTGCAGAATATCCGGCTGGAACTCGTTGGCGATTCGACGCAGTAGAGGCTCTGCAGCGGTGAATGCCTTCCCATTCCCAGGCATCCACTCCAGCGGAGCGGCAGAGGCGTCATAGCGAAACGCGCTGCCGAAAGTTATTTGCGTCTCCGAGCACCACGCTGTTTGATCCGCCGACGGCATGCGGCCGAAGCTTACGAGAGCAACTGCGTGTCCGCTCTGTAGCAGCCCGGTGGCCAGCTCTTTTGTGAACGTCCACACTCCGCCGATTGTGTCGGTGGTCAGTAGGACGCGCATGCGATCTCCGGCTGCTCGCGCTCTTGCGATTCGAGTTCCTGAAGCGTCTGCGGCTCCTGCTCCTGAATATCGCTGTAGCCTTTACTGGCGAAGACTTCCAGGTAGCGGGAATGTGCCCGCTCCCATGCGTTTTCATCCGGCTCCGCGCCGAAAGTAGTAACGTACTCCGGACTTCCCGGAAAGGGGAACATCGGCACCGGTTCCGATACCCAGACGCCATTCTTCTTCAAGATGGACTGCCACGCTGCGACCAGCGCGGGATCGTCTTCCGGCGTTTTGATAAGGTTGGCCTGCACCCAGGGAATGTGCTGCCTTGCGTAGACCAGCAGCTCGGTGATGCGATCGGTCGAAATGCGGCAATTCTTATTCATTGCGTCGCGGCCCTCCTCGGTAATGGACTCGACGCCGCACTCGAAGGAGACACAGTGGGCGCGCGCAAGGAGTTGAATGGACTCCTCATTCCAGAGATCGATGCGCGACTGGAAACCGATGGATACGGGGCGTTTGGCAATCTCTTCGAGCAACTCGCGAACTTGCTTTCCAACGCCGAATATCTCATCGATAAAGTAGATGTAATCGACCCCACGGGCGATCAGCTGGTCGATTTCGGCCAGCACGGCGGATAACCGGCGTTCGCGATACTGATTGCGAAAGAGCGTCTTGTTACAGAAGGTGCAGGAGTAGGGGCAGCCACGGGCAAACTCAACCTCAGCACCACGGCGTAGGTGATCAGCGCCGTTCCCAGGAAATACATGATGCTTGTGGAGATGGCGCTCCACCGGGTAATCGGAGTAGTCGAGTGACCCCAAGGCGCGCATGTCGGTAACGCCGAGCCCTGGATTTGCGTGAATCGCTCCATCGGCATCTCGCCAACAGCAGCCAGCGATCTTCTCCCATGAATGCGTTGCGAGTTGCGGCAGTGTCTGATCGGGCTCGCCGCGCAACACGACATCCGCACCCGTTTTCCTGAGCGTGGAAATCGGTGTGACCGATCCGTGAGGGCCGATAATTACTTTTTTAGAGGAGCGGTTCAGTGCGGCAATCCATTGGCGCGGCACGCGGAGTTCGGGCTGTGGGCACCGCCAGAATAAGTAAGAAGGTGCGGTGGGGATAACCAGAAAATCTTCGCAAAAGCTCTCAAGACGTTCGCGCACCTGCTCCGATGTAAGGTCCTCCATCAAGGCGTCGATCAGTAATACTTCCTGGCCGGCTTCGCGCAACATCTCGCGGGAGGAGAGGAGTTCCAGCGGGAAGTGTGGCTCCGCGCATCCGAAGTAGGTGGACCCTTCGAAGCTCCACTTTGGATTCACCAGAGCGAACCTCATGCGACCTCCTCAGCGACCAGTGCTGTGGTCATCGACGTTTCGCGTTGCTCGCGATGTCCAGCAAGAAACCTTTTGTTGTTGCGCCAGAAATGGTCAATCGCCTGGAGTATCTCGGCGGAGGAGAAGCGTGGCCACCAACCGGTATGCGCGGTGAGCTTGGCAATATTGGAAATATAAAGTGGCTGATCCCCTGGCCGAACGTCGCTGTATTGCAGGATGGGGTCGATGCCCGTTTCCCTCGCGATTGCTTCAAGCATTTCTACGACAGAGATGGCGCGTTCCGGACCGCCGCCGAGATTGTAAATCTCACCCGCTGTGCGGCTCGACATTCTTCGAACCGCTTGCATAGCATCAATCAGGTCGGAAACATGCAGTACGTCCCGCACTTGGAACCCGTCTCCATAAATGGTGATGGGCTTGCCTTCGAGCACTGAGTAAACGAAGTGCGCGACCCATCCTTGATCTTCCGTGCCGAATTGCCGCGGGCCCGCGATGCAGGACATACGGAAGACTACGGTCGGCAGATCGTAGATGCGCGCGTAGTCCCGCACGTATTGATCCGCCGCTCCTTTTGAGCAGCCGTATGGAGAGTGGAAGTCAAGCAGTTCAGTTTCGGCGACGCCGCAAAAGCCTCTATCCTGCGCGCGGTAGCGCGTACCTTCCACGGCGACCGGTACTCCATCGAGCGATCCGTACACCTTATTCGTTGAGGTGAAAAGCAGGAACGGACGACGGCCGGAACGTCGCGCCGCCTCCAACACATTGAACGTGCCAAGAACGTTGACTTCGAAGTCCTTGCGCGGCTGGTCGACAGAAGTGGTGACCGCAACCTGTGCTGCCAGATGGTATATCTCGTCCGCGTCCTTCGCAGCGTTCGATATGTTGGATGCGTTACGAACGTCGCCCTTTACGAATTCGAGGCGCTCACTGCCAGCCAGCCCCTGCAACCATGCAAGGTTATGCGACACGCCGCGACGAGACAGGTCATCGAAGATACGAACCTGGGTTGCAGGTTCGGCTAACAAACGTTCGGCCAGGTTCGAGCCAATAAATCCAGCGCCGCCGGTAATCAGAATGGTGCGCGTTTTACGCTGTGGCATTTCTAATCGTCCTTTCCGGTCTGGCCGAATGAACCTTTCACTAATTTCATGCCGTTAACCCGTAAGTGCTAAGTTCCTGAAGCATCGTCTCAGCCTTGTCTTCCGCTTGCTGATTGGCAAGCCACACTGCCAGCTCGCGAAAGCCCTCTTCATGCGTGACCTGCGGTTCGTAGCCCAGCAGTCTGCGCGCCCGGGTGAGATCCGCATAGCAATGGCGGATGTCTCCGGCGCGATACTTCTGCGTGATGACAGGGGCAAGCTCGGGCTTGCCGAGTGCAGCAGCCAGAATCTCGGCCACGCTGCGAATGGTAATAGGCGTTCCGCAGCCAACGTTGATTACCTCTCCGTCCGACTCAGGCCGCTCCATCGCCAGCATGTTGGCGCGAACAATGTCATGCACACTGACAAAGTCGCGCATCTGCTCGCCATCCTCAAAAACAAGCGGGGCCTGATTGTTGATGAGTCGCGCGGCGAAGATCGCCGCCACACCGGTGTATGGATTTGAGAGCGCCTGTCGCGTGCCGTAGATGTTGAAGAAGCGGAGGGCGGTTACAGGGATGCCATACGTGCGGCCGTAGATGAGGCACAGCTCTTCCTGATCTCGCTTCGAGAGCGCGTAGATTGAGTTAAGCTCCGATGGCTTGGTTTCGTCGGTCGGTTGCGGCGCGAGAATGCCGGAGCAGGCTGTACAGTGCAACTCCCACTGTGCGCTTTTCAACTGGGATACCGGCCGTACCGGTGGATACGCAATCGCGGTGCATCTGGAGCAGACGTACTGGCCTTCTCCATAGATGGACATGGAGGATGCAACGATAATTTTTTTAGGCGTGTGCTTCGTGTCGAGCATAGCCTGGAGCAGCTCAGCAGTGCCCTGCGTATTGATGCTCATGTAGCGGCTGATTTCGTACATGGATTGGCCAACACCCACCGTGGCTGCGAAATGAAAAATCACGTCCACGCCGGAGAGAACCTCCCGAAGACGGTTCGGATCGCGCACATCTCCGACGACGAGCTCGGCCTCGGGCGCCAGGTAATCCGGCGGGGTGGACTGATGAACCTGCGGCGTCAGGTCATCCAAAATGCGGACGCGATGACCGGCCTGGAGTAGTCCATCGGCAAGGTGGGAACCGACAAATCCAGCACCGCCGGTGATCAGGATCTGCCTTGACGGTCTCTTTTTTTCGTTCATATTTTTTGGGATCTCTCTCAGCGCCTGCCATCCGGTGGTCCAACCGTGACTGCCTCCAAAACAGATACATCCTCGATAGCTGGTGCATAGCGTGCAACGGCCCACGCGGCGAAATCGGCAAACTGCCGGTTGTCCGTCGGGGGGCTGGTATGGTGCTGCTCCAATCCGAGATGTGCCGGAGTAAAACAAAGCGTCAGCGCTACCTGGAACGGCTGCAGCGCCTCCATTTGCCTATCGAACCACTCCGCTGCATTCGGCCGGTAAAAGTCTGCCCAGCTTAGACCTGTGCGGAGATACTGCACGCCATGCGCCTTCATCCACTCGGTTGCAGCGTTCAGACGCGGATCCTCAAAATGAAACCATTGGCAGAAGCCAACGCTACCATCCTGCGGGAAGTGTTTCGCCGCGAGCTTAGGCGTGCCATCCGGCTTTATAAGTCCCAGGTAATAATGCCGGTAGTAAGAGGAGCCTTCCGCCTCTTTATGCCGAGTCTCGGCGGGCCAACTGGGTGGAAGATCGAAAAGGCTATACCAATGAACGCGTTCGGCACCGCCTTTCAGCAACTCCAAGGTGCGCTGCATCCCGAAGACTTGAACCTCTTCCGCGCCAAATGATGAAACCCCAACCTCGGTAACCCAGACTGGACGTCCGGAGACGGAGGCAGCTTCGGCCAGCCGATTCGGCCATTCGGCGAGCTGCCAGTGATTCCAGTCGAGTGGAAATCCGTGAACGCCGACCGCGTCTACATACTCCATCACACCGTAGGAGGCCATCAGGCGAAGGAAATCGCAGTCACAGGAAGAGACGCCTCCAAGCACAATTGGCAAGTCTGGATTTATGCTGCGAATGGCCTGCGAGGCCAGCTTTACCATGTCTGCGAACCGTGTCCAGTCGCGATCGAGATAGAAATTCCAGTGCGACAGATTATTCGGTTCGTTCCAAAGCACGACGGCTTCGACCATAAAAAATTCTCCAACACTCAAAGCACAGCGGACTGCGTTCGAGAGACGAACCATAAAAAATATGAGTGGATCTATAGCTTTTCAGGAGAATTGGATACCGCACGAAAAACCCTATTTATAGGAAGAGATGTAGAACCTTCGGGTTGCCTCACGTCCAAGGCAGACGACAAGGTGAAAAGTGGAAAGCTTGCAGGAAAACCTTCTGCGCACTTGCGAACTCCTACCAACCATGCGCCACATGCGTGAACGCTTTTTTCCCAGCGCACCATCAACTATGTCGAAGTGGAAGCTGCTTGGTCCAATTTGATATCCGATATTTTGATATCCGATATCTAAGTAGGCGAGACAGCTTCAGAGGGATCATGTCCGTATATATTCGAAGAGATGCTGCCGGGAGAAATGCCCCACTGGTGATCACCGGAATTGGGTGTACAGCAATTGCGGCGATGTCCATAATCGCGTTCCGCAGAAAAAAATCGAAACCACTGCTGGGAAAAGTAGCGCTTATTACAGGCAGTTCCCGCGGTTTAGGTCTTGCGTTGGCAGAGGAGTGTGGCCGGCGTGGAGCGAAGATCGTTCTTACCGCACGCGATACCGACGAATTGGAGCGTGCACGCATGCTCGTGCTGAAGCGACGCGCGGTAGGCAACGAGGCGGATATTTTCGTTTATCCTTGCGACCTTCGCAGTCCTGAGCAGGCTAACAACCTTGTGCAACAGGCGACGAATTATTTCGGCCAGATCGATATTCTAGTAAATAATGCAGGCGTAATTACCGTTGGCCCGATAGAAAACCAAACTGTACAGGAGTTCCATGATGTGATGGACGCAAATTTTTTCACTGGCGTTCACTGCACACTTTCCGTGGTTCCCCAGATGCTGGCCCGCGGACGGGGCACCATCGTGAATATAACTTCTATCGGCGGTAAAGTGGCTGTACCGCACCTGCTTCCCTACACTGCAAGTAAATTTGCCGCGGTCGGTTTTTCAGAAGGCTTGAATGCCGAGTTGCGCTCCAAAGGCATCTTCGTCACGACCGTCTGCCCGGGCCTGATGCGCACAGGATCTCATCGAAACGCGCTTTTCACCGGAGATGCAGCCCGCGAATACCGCTGGTTCAGCCTGGCAGCAAGCTCTCCTGGAGTTGCAATCTCAGTCACAAGCGCTGCGCGCCAGATCGTTCGCGCTGTGATCGCCGGCAAGAGTGAGATCGCTGTAACTCCACAAGCTATATTGGCTGCGAGGCTCGGAAATGTTTTCCCTGCAGCTACTACGCGGCTGATGATGATCGCTAACCGGTTCCTGCCGCATCCAATTTCGAACCCAGCACCGGTGCAACGGGGAGCTACGGTACGAAACCTGGAACTTAGCCCCGCAACGGCGCTTGGATCCTACGCAGCGCGCCGCTACAACCAACTCAGTCCAGATGACGAATAGGTTTTTCTCTGACTCAGGCCGATCGAGCAAGGGATTTCCGGCGGCGAGATTTTGCCTTTCATGCGAACAACAGTCGTTTGCTTCCATGAGCAACGGGACAAGCAGCGTCGCACTCGAAATATATAGGTGGGCCGTTCTGCTCACCTGGCATGATTCCCTATAAGAATTCTCCCACACTCGAATATGTCGCAAGCGCCTGTTTGTCAGGTAGGAAAGGAACAAATCGTGAGCCGGAATCTTGAGAACCCATCGCAGCATACCTCAACTGATCACTCGGACAATCAGTTGATAAACCGCTGGACCTTGATGGTCGCTGGCATCGCCGCAGTGGGCGGCCTCGGCCTGTATACCTCCAATCGACGGAATAGAACGGGTGACACCCGAGCCTCGCTTGGAAAAGACGCGCTGACAAGGTCGGCACTACCTTCAGTAGGAAGAAGCTATGAGGCGCGTGCCAGCTTCGCCATAAACTGCTCACCGGACAAGGCCTATCGTTTCTGGCATGACTTCGAAAACCTTCCACATTTCATGCAATATGTTGAGGCGGTGAATGTCACCGACAGTAAACATGTCGAATGGACAGCCATCGGACCTAGGGATGCGAAGATTCACTGGACTGCGGAAATAATCGAAGATCGTGAAAACGAGCGGATTGCGTGGCGCTCCCTGCCGGGATCGGAGATTGAAACCAGAGGTTTCGTTGAATTTCGTGCTCCTGACAATGGACGAGGAACCGTGGTGACGGCGGCGATCCAATACCGTCCGCCTGCCGGCGCGCTTGGAAGAGCCTTCGCCTTGATCATGGGCAAAGATCCGCAGTTCACGGTGCGAGAAGACTTAAGACGTTTCAAGGCGCTGCTGGAAGCTGGAGAAATATCAACCACGCAAAGTCAGTCCCATGGGCCTCGGGGATTGCACGGCCACGCGCACGAAGTTCTTCTGCGGGAAAATAGCAATATTTCCTCGCCACAGGTGCACTCCTCCATGCGCCGCGTCAGCTAACCGGGCATTCTCATACCCAGAAGGAGTTTTATATGAAAGCAGTTTGCTGGATGGGCAAGGAGAATATCCAGGTGCACGATGTTCCCGACCCACAAATTCTAAATCCCAGAGATGCCATTGTTCGCATCACCAGTACATGCATCTGCGGTTCGGACTTACATCTTTACGATGGCTATGTTCCCACGCTCGAACAGGGCGACATCCTGGGTCATGAATTTATGGGAGAAGTTGTCGAAACAGGCCCAGGAGTCGACCGGGAAAAACTGAAAGTCGGCGACCGCGTAGTTGTGCCCTTCACCATCGCTTGTGGACACTGTTCTCCCTGTGCAGAAAAACTCTGGTCGCTGTGCGACAATTCCAATCCGAACGCATGGGTTGCGGAAAAGCTGATGGGTTACTCGCCGTCCGGGCTTTTTGGCTACACCCATATGATGGGTGGTTATGCAGGGGGCCAGGCACAGTACGCCCGTGTTCCTTTTGCGGACGTAGGTCCACTCAAGATTCCATCCACGCTGCGAGATGAACAGGTCGTGTTTCTCTCTGATATTTTCCCTACTGGATATATGGGTGCCGAAAATTGCAATATTCGCGAGGGAGATACAGTTGCGATCTGGGGCTGCGGACCCGTAGGGCAATTTGCGATTCGCAGCGCCTTTATGCTGGGCGCGGGCCGCGTCATTGCCATCGACCGAGTGCCTGAGCGTCTGCAAATGGCCAAAGCGGGGGGTGCCGAAATTTTGAACTTCGAAGAAGTCGATGTTGTTGATGCACTCCGTGAAATGACGGGCAATCGTGGCCCTGATTCCTGCATGGATGCCGTAGGGATGGAAGCGTGGGGACATGGCGCGATGTTTCTCTACGACCGCGCGAAACAGGCACTCCGGCTCATGCAAGATCGTCCAGCCGTGCTCCGCCAATGTATTCAGACATGTAAGAAAGGCGGCACGGTCTCGGTACCAGGCGTATATGCCGGTTTCGACGATAAAATTCCTCTCGGCGCGTTCATGAACAAGGGCCTGACTCTGAAGACGGGGCAGACACACATGATGCGTTATATGAAACCGTTGCTCGACCGCGTTGAGGCCGGCGATATCGATCCCAGCTTTGTCGTAAGCCATCGCCTTCCGATCGGAGATGCGGCGAGGGCGTATCAGATGTTTCGAGACAAGCGAGACAACTGCACGAAAGTAGTTCTCGACCCATGGAATAATGTGAAAGCAGCCTGATTCGAGCAGCGCAATGCAGGAAACGAAAAGGGAGCTCAATTTTTATCGGGCTCTCTTTTCGTTTGTGATCTATCACCGATTAATCCCGTTGCGATGCGACGTGGTACACCTGACAAGATAACTATGATCAAGATCGACGAGAAGGCTTTCGGCTATGCAGCCCCCATTTCTTCGCAACAGAATTTTTACGGCAGCATATGTCTGTGGTCCTGGGACATCCGTTGCCGGGAGAGCTATTGGAGCAGCTTGCACAATCGCGAGATATCACCACAGACGATGTATATACCGTGATCCGCGGCTATCTCGAAACCGTTTTTTTGCGGCCGGTATACAGCAGGTAATTTCGTCTCGCCCTGCCGATTCCCTTTCCCGCGTAATGTAATGCAATAAGGTAAGCCCGTGCAGTCTCTTCTTCGAATCGATCATCTCTCGGTCACCTTTTCCTCCGATGCCGGGCAGCATCTTGCGGTGGATGACATCAGCTTTTCCATCGCTCCAGGCGAGTCCTTCGCCCTGGTTGGTGAATCTGGATCGGGAAAATCCGTCACCTCGCTGGCTATTTTGCGCTTACTCGACACGCGAGCGAGAGTGGCTGGCAGCATCCGGTTTCGAGAAGAGGATTGGCTGCAACTACCGCAGCGGGCGATGATCGCGCGACGCGGTCGCGATGCTGCAATGGTTTTTCAGGAACCGATGACTGCGCTCAATCCCGTCATGTCGATCGGTAAACAGATTGCGGAAGCCATTCGCATCCACCAGCGTGGGTTATCAAAAACCACTGTGCGCCAGCGCGCTATCGAAGCGCTTGCATCGGTATCGGTTCCGGAGCCTGCTGCGCGGTTTGACGACTATCCCCACCAATTCTCGGGCGGCCAGCGGCAACGCATTCTAATCGCCATGGCGCTGGTCAATCGCCCCAGCCTGCTGATTGCCGATGAACCCACGACGGCGCTCGATGTGACCGTGCAGGCGCAGATCCTCGACCTGCTACGCGAACTGAAAGAGCGCTCGAACGCCGCACTGCTTTTCATCTCGCATGATCTTTCCGTTGTGGCCCAGATAGCTGAGCGTGTCGCTGTGATGCGCCGGGGAAAGATCGTAGAGATGGCGACCTGCGCGCAGCTCTTCGCCAATCCACAGCACCCGTACACACGCAGCCTGCTGGCTGCCGCGCCGACTATGCGGAGCCGGCGGGATGCCCCCCTTGCCACGCGGGAGTCGGTCAACTCCGAACTGGACGGCGCATTGACGGAAGTCGCCAGTGGTCACTGGACGCGCATCGCGCGGTAAAGCAACCTCGAAAGACCTGCATACGGGTGTCCCACGTCTCGCTTCTGAGACGTGGGTTGGTGCTTATCGAATAACGACGGGATTCGCCTGCTATCATCGACCTCGGCCGGGCGAACGAAAGCGTAAAGTGACGTCCAACTCCGCAGCTAGTAGCATGTGAATTCATGCGCCGCAATCATTAGGCGCGGCCAACTATGCGAGCTCTGATCCTTTCCGACATTCATTCCAACATTGATGCGCTCGATGCGGTGCTGGCTGCGGCGCCGCAGCATGATGTTGTCTGGAATCTGGGCGACATTGTCGGGTATGGAGCTGCGCCGAATCCTGTGATGCAGCGGGTACGCGAAATCGGCAGTATCTTCGTGCGTGGAAATCATGATCGCGCCTGCTGTGGTCTGAGCGATGCCGAAAATTTCAATCCCATTGCGTTGGCTGCGGTGCGATGGACTGCTCGCCAACTGGATGATGAAGCTAATCGCTGGTTGCGGGAGATGCCTTTTGGGCCTGTCAATCCTGATAGCTCAAATGTCCGCTGCGTGCATGGGTCGCTGCTGGATGAGGATCAATACCTGTTGTCCACGCAGGATGCCGAGGAACAGCCCTTGGACGCAGCCAAACGCATTACCTTCTTCGGACACACCCATATCCAGGGCGGATTCGCCGCGAACGCAGATGGTGAATGGTTTCCTTTGAAGCCCGTGTACACAGAAGATAATGAGCCGGAAAGCTATGAACTGGATTTGCGTGAAAGCGCAACCTACCTGGTGAATCCAGGATCCGTCGGCCAACCGAGGGACCGAGATTGGCGGGCGGCTTTCGCTGTGTATGACGATGCGGCGCAGCGGGTCACGTATTATCGTGTGCCGTATGACGTTCGGCTGGCGCAGATGCGCATTCAGCGTGCCGGCCTACCGGATGTATTGGGATCGCGCTTACGCGTGGGCCGGTAAGGCGATTTCCAAATGATCAGGTAATTACCTGAAGGATATGTCGTCCTGAGCCGGAGGCGAAGGATCTCGCGGTTCGTCCGAACCGCAAGGTCCTTCACTTCGTTCAGGATGACAATTTCTTAGGTTGAGTGCTGCTATTCCGCGTCGGCTTCTTTCGACACGTTCACCTTGATATGCGCGGTCACTTCCCGATGCAGGCGGACCGGCACGAGAAATTCTCCCAGCGATTTAAGAGGCTCTTCCAAATGCACCTTGCGGCGATCGATCTGAAATCCCTGGGCTTCGAGCGCCTGCGCGATATCCGCTCCCGTAACCGAACCGAACAGATGGTCGTTGTCGCCTGTCTTGCGGGTGAAGCTCAGCGAAGCCTGCTCAAGCTGTTGCAGCAGCAGTTCCGCATCGGTCTTTTCCTTCGCTGAGCGGCGAACGGAGGAATTCTTCATTTGCTCAATGACGGACTTGTTTCCCGAAGTCGCCTCAATCGCGAGCTTCTTTGGCAGCAGGAAATTGCGGCCGTATCCCTGTGCGACTTTGACGACATCCCCACGATGGCCGAGGTTGTCGACGTCTTCCTTCAAAATGACTTCCATGTCCCTATCTCCAAGAAAAATGCATTAATACTGTGCGATGAGGCCCGCTTGAGCCTCCGCGCCTAGTGGCGCTGCGCGAATGGCAGCAGAGCGATGTTGCGCGCCTGTTTGATGGCACGCGTAACGCGGCGCTGATGGGTGGTGCATACGCCGGTCAGGCGGCGAGGCACAATTTTGCCGCTCTCCGCAACGAAGCCTTGCAGCAAGCGCACGTCGCGGTATGGAATTGCGTCGATCTTTTCAACGCAGAATTTGCAGACTTTCTTGCGCCGGAAAAACTTGCGTCCGCCTGGACCTGATCCTCCGGCTGGCCGGGGGGGCCTTGCGCCGCCAGGACCCGAGCTTGGACCCGATCCTTCACGTGGAGCCGATTGCGATCTTTCTTCTGCCATACTTCTACTCCCTTTCTTGTTCCGGAGCGCTGCTCCGGAGGGTAAACTTGTGATCTTCATGTACCGGCTGTTTGCCGACCGGCAGAGTTCCAGTTTCGCTAAGCAATCGCCTCTGGCACCGGCACGGACTCCGCAGGCGCTTCAACAACGGCTGGCTGCGCTGGAATCGATTCTGCCGCAGCAGCATGGGAAACAGCAGCCGCATTGGCGTGCGCGGCCTGGGCGTTCAGCGTGCTCTGCTTCACTCGCGTGGAACGGAGTTTGCGAATCTTGTTGATCCGCTTTTCTTCCTCATCCATGCGAACGGTGATGAACTTGATCACCGGCTCGGTCACACGCAGGCGGCGCTCAAGTTCCGCCACCAGGCTGCCTTCAGCTTCCACCGTCAGCAGATTGTAGTTTCCTTCATTGAACTTGCGGACCGTATAGGCGAGCTTACGGTTCCCCAGCTTCTCGTTCGATACGAGTTTGCCATTGCCCTTGTTGATGGTCGCTTCAAAGCCGGCAATCAACTTGTCCGCCTCTTCGGCCGCGATATCGGGCCGCAGGATAAACATCACTTCGTATTTACGTTCCATTCGTCTCTCATTTCCGGCAAAGTCTTCCGACTCTACCTATCGCGGGTTTCAAGCCGCATTTATCGATTCCATGACCGAACATCTGCCGAACTGATTTCTATTCTTCTTCGACGCTCAGCCGCCGGTTAAACCTGCACATGGCGGCGCTTGCGCCTTCCGTCAAAATCATTTCAACCGCAGCGGCTGCATCGTCGAGCACGGTGTCGAGCACAACCAACTCCTGCTTGCGAAACGGCCGCAGAACATATTCCTTCCGGCCCTGTCGCGCGCTTTCCGCAGCCATTGTTTCTTCCGGAGCAATTCCGATCCGGATCCGCAGCCAATCTTCCGAGCCCAGCGAACTCGTGATCGACTTGACCCCATTGTGACCGCCCGCGCTTCCCCTCTCGCGAATTCGAATGCTCCCCAGCGGAAGGGCCACCTCGTCGTACAGCACGATCAAGTCTCTCCGCCGATCGACGTTGAATTCTTCCACCAGCGCCCCGACCGATGACCCACTCAGGTTCATGAAGGTCTCCGGTTTCGCCAGAAGAACACGTCTGCCTGCAATCTGCGCCGAAGCCGTCAGCGCCTTCGAACGCCGATTGGAGACCACCACACCGCAACGTTCCGCGAGGCGGTCGATCGCCAGAAATCCGGCATTGTGCGGCGTGAATTGATATTCAACTCCGGGATTCCCTAAACCAACAATCAGGGTCACTCCAGGAATCACGCCGCCAGCCACGCCATCAGTTACTTCGCCAGAACGTTCCATGCGCACCTGGAACTACTTCTTGGCGTCTTTCTTGTCACCCTTATCCCCAGCAGCAGCATCCGGAGTTTCCACTTTGCCCTTCTTGGCAACTTCGGGTTCCGCGGGAGTTGCAGCCGCCAAAGCATCCGGCGTCGCGACAACTTCCTCACGCACAGCCGTGATGTGGGCGACGGTCGTTTCTTCGTCGGTAATAAATTTCAGTTTGCCGCCGTGGGGCAGATCGGCCACGCGAATAACCATGCCAAATGACAGCTCGCTGACGTCCACGTCAATGTGCCCTGGGATATCCGCAGGCAAACACTCGACGGTAATTTCACGCAACACCTGGTCGAGAATGCCGCCCTGCGTTTTCACGCCTACCGGCACACCCAGTAGTTGGATCGGTACCTGCACGCGCATAGCTTTGTCCATCGCGATCCGCTTCATGTCGATATGGATCAGGCCACCGCGGATAGGATCGTTTTGCCAGTCAACGATCATTACCTTGGCGGTGGAACCATCGACACTGAGATCGAAAATGGTGTTGTGTCCGGATTCGGAATGAAGAATACGGCGCATCTGCTTGGGATCCACCGTTACAGCCACGGAAGGCTGTTGTGCTCCGTAAACCACAGCCGGAATCACTCCGGAGACACGCAGTCGGCGAGCGACGTTCTTGTTGAATTTACCCTCGCGGGGTGTTGCGGTAACAGCTTCTGGAACGTTCATCGTTTTCTATTTTCCCTTCTATTGTCCTTCGGGCACGGCGACTGCGCCGCTCCCTTCTCGTGGCCAAGTGTCGTTCCGCCACATTAGTTTTGCCCGCATCACTGCGGAACGGGTGCCCAGATCCCGCTTCTGAGACCTGGGAAATGCGTTAGTTGAACAAGCTGCTAACGCTGGTCTCCATGTGGATGCTTTCAATCGCCCGGCCAATCAGGCCGGCGATCGACAGCACTTTAATCTTCTCCGACTGCAGCGCTTCTTCCCGCAACGGAATGGTGTTGGTGACCACCAGCTGCTCCAGCCGGGAGTTCACGATTCTCTCAATCGCCGGTCCGGAGAGCACCGGGTGCGTGGCGCAGGCATACACCTTCTTCGCGCCAGCCTCCAGCAGTGCGTCCACGGTCTTGATCAGCGTGCCTGCTGTGTCGACCATATCGTCGAGAATCAGGCACGTCCGGCCATACACATCGCCAATCACATGCATTACTTCCGAAATGTTCATGTCGGTCCGCCGCTTGTCCACGATCGCCAGCGGCGCTTCCATCTTTTTTGCAAAAAAACGTGCTCGTTCCACGCCTCCTGCATCCGGCGAGATGACGGTCAGATCCGGGAGATTCAATTCCCGGAAGTGACCCACAAGCACCGGACTGGCGAACAAATGGTCCACCGGGATGTTAAAGAATCCCTGAATCTGCGCCGCGTGCAAATCGACCAGCAATGCCCGATTCGCCCCGGCGGTAGTCAGCAAATCCGCCACCAGTTTGGAAGAAATCGCCACGCGTGGACGATCCTTCCGGTCCTGCCGCGCATAGCCGTAATACGGAACCACCACAGTAATGCGACCAGCCGAAGCCCGCTTCAGAGCATCAATCATAATCAGCAGTTCCAGCAGATGCTGGTCGACCGGATAGCAGGTCGGCTGCACGACAAAAACATCAGCTCCGCGAACATTTTCGAGTAACTGAAAGTACACTTCCCCGTCGGAGAACCGCTGCAGACGGCATTCGCCCAACGGCACACCGACAAATTTACAAATCTCTTCGGCCAATGGCCGGTTGGAGCCGCCGCTGAAAATCTTAAAGCGCTTGTCTTCGCTGTAAGACTTCGCGCGCTTTCGCCCGGAGGCGGGCCTGGCCTGCTGCCCTGCACTTCCTGCCGTGCTTCCATCTTCAATCGCTGTCTGAGTTGCCGGTTGCGCTGCCAATTCCATCGTCAGGGTAGAACTCTCCACAGATGCGTCACCATTCATACGTCTGAACCTCCAAGCTGGTTGGCGTTGGTGTTCCGAACTGCAAAACTCGAACCCTGGCAACAGGTTGTTGAGAAGCCGCCAAAGCCCGGGAACGATTGCCGCAGGGGTTCGCCCCGCGACGCGTCTAGTCTAAGTGAAACTACATGGAGCAAATTCCACGATCCGACTGCCTTGTACCTTGCTGCAAAACTTTATGAAACCGGCGGACTGGCTGGGCGACTAGGATTCGAACCTAGACCGAGTGCTCCAAAGGCACTTGACCTACCGTTAGTCGATCGCCCAAAAGCATCACGTACCATCTACTACCCTACAGTTACCGCATCGGCAATGTTTCGCCAATACTCCTCGCGCCCCAACATCCTCGTTTCAAACGCCGGAATTCCCTGCTCCGCCAGCCGTTTCGCCGCAGCGCGAGATTCCTCCGCCGTTCCATACAGACCAAACAGGGCTGAACCGGAACCTGAAAGCGCCGCGTAGATTGCAGACGTTTCGTGTTTGAAATCTTTCTTAAGCGTTTCGAGAATGCCGCGCAGGTAGGGATACTGAGTGAAGACGACGGTTTCAAAGTCGTTTTCGATCCCGGCACGGACAAGCTCGAGAAGAAGATTCCCGGCCCGGTCTTTCGCTGGAAAGACACCGGTGGCGTTCGCATGAAGTTTCTGGGGAGCTGCCAAAGCTGCCGCCCACATACGACCCAACTGCTTTAGCCTATCGGAAGCGGGGTCGCCGGTCAATTTGTTTTCAGAGATTTCCGCCCGGCCGGATTCTCGTTCCAGCAAACTTCGCGCATGTGTGTCGCTTTGCAGCCGATCCCAGTCGTGGAAGGCCTGCGGCGTGGAGACGCCCACCTCAGGAACCGCCAGCACACAATACGCCTCGCATAAATCCGGCAGCGGGTACACTTCTTCTCCCCGTCCCAGACCCAGCACCGTTCCACCAATCAGAAACAGCGGCACGTCCGATCCGGTTTCGGCCGCAATGGCCAGCCGCTCGCCTGCGGGAAGATCGATCCGCAGTTCTTTTTCCAGTCCGATCAGCGCTGCGGCGGCATTGGCCGATCCTGCCCCCAGGCCGCCCTGAACCGGCAGCCGCTTCTCAATGTGGACTGAGACCTGCGCCGTCATTTTCAGCGTTTCGAGCGCCCAATCAAGCATCTTCCAGCAGGTATTGCGCGCATCGCAGGGCACGCGCGTATCGTTGCAGGTAATCGTGATCTGGCGGGTCGAACCGGACACCAGCGGAGTCGCCGTCACCTCGACAACATCATGGAGGGCCAGTGTCTGATAGATCGTCGCCAGCGCGTGATAACCGTCAGGCCGGACCGGGCCGATGGCCAAACCGAGGTTAATCTTCGCGTGCGAACGAATCCGTGTGGACATCCTGCGTTGATTCTAGACGGAAGCCTGGGCTGCCACGCTCTCAGAAAAGCGTAAGTTTTAGAGCTTTAGAGGAGGAATAAAGGGTGACTTCACAGCATTCCAAGAAATTTTCTCGAAAATGTGTTGAATCGCGGAACCTTTCACAGCTCTTGACTGTCTAACTAATTACAGCGTCGACTTCGGCCCGATTGGCAGAAGCGGCACCGGCAGTTGAGAATCGATTCATGAGTTGAGAATCGAACCACAACCTGATAGTGTGGAGGATACCGCATGTCCGCGGCTTTCGCGTTGGGAAATCTAGCAGGTGTCATCGCAATACGGACGGAGGACTCCGCCCTCACCGCTGAGCTGCAAGCCGGCTCGGAAGAGGCTTTTTCGCTCTTAATTGCGCAGTATCATGCGTCCGTTTATAGCCTGGTCTCCCGTCTTTTGAAAGATCCCTCTGATGCGCCCGACATCACCCAGGACGTCTTCATCAAAGTTTTTCGCGGCATCCGCAATTTCCATGGCGATTCCAGCCTCAGGACTTGGATCTACCGGATTGCACTGCATGAAGCCTCCAACCAGCGCCGCTGGTGGTCTCGGCACAGGGCCCGAGAAATAACCATCGAAGCGCAATCTGACGCTGCCGAGCAACACAATTCCGTGTGCCTGAAAGACATGCTTGTGGATGAGCACGCATCGCCATTTGAGATGGCGGCGCATGAGGAAATTCGAGCCAGGGTTGAGTCGGAATTGCGTCAATTGCCCGAACCCTTCCGATCCGTTGTTATTTTGCGCGATCTGGAAGGAATGTCCTATGACGAGATCGCGGAGATCTTGGGAACGCAACTGGGCACGGTGAAATCTCGGCTGGTCAGAGGGCGTGCCATGCTGCGGCTGCGCCTGGGAGACTTTATCGCGGAAGCCAAGGAACAGCGGATACAGGAGCGACCCGGGGTGACTTCCAATCGACCCTCCCGCGCTTCTGCCCCGACGGTGCGCCGCGAAGCTTGCGAGGAGGCGATATGACTTCTTGTAAATCGATACAGTCGCAGTTTTCGGAATACCTCGATGGCGCCGTCTCCGGCGCGGAAATGAAGTCGATCGCAGCTCACCTCCAGGAATGCGATGGGTGCGCGGAAGAGTTTGCCGGATTGCGTCATCTACAAATGTTGCTGGCCAGCACGGGGCCGGCCAAACCGCCGGCCGGTCTCGGCTTACGGCTCCGCGTGGCCATCTCGCAGGAACGCGCCCGTACCACGCGCCGCCGCCTGGAGGGATGGCAGTTGTATTGGCACAATTCAATGGCTCCGATTCTGGCGCGAGGTGCGGCGGGGCTGGCCAGCGCGGTCATTCTGCTGGGCGCACTCGCCCTGATGATTGGCACCGTGGCTGCTCCTCCCACTGTGGCCGCAAACGAGGCAGTGGCCGAGAGCACCAGCACGCCCCGATATCTTTATCGGGTTGGAGGAGCGGATTCGCGCGTTACCTTCCGGGATCCAGTCATGGTGGAAGCTGCAATCGGCAAATCCGGCAGGGTCTATGACTATCGCATTGTCTCCGGGCCGCAATCGCCGGCTGTCCGCAGCCAATTGGATAACTTCCTTCTAATGAGTCATTTCGAGCCGGCCCTGTTTTACGGCATACCGGTGCCCAGCCGTGCCGTTATTTTGTTTTCAGGCGTCGCCCACCAACAGGGATGATTTCCACGCTCCGAATAGGCCTCAACTTACAGACGGCGGTCGAGTTTTCATCCACCCGTTCCTGAATGTGAACGATCGTTTTGGCGCGATGGAGACTTAGCGCCATGCGCACGCAGTCCAGGACATCGGTGGCCTATTTGTGATATTCTATGTTGGACTGGGGACGTGCGCCCTGGCGTCCTCAGGACGCCTACCAACTGGCCTGCCGTCGCGGCTTTCGACCGCATCCAAATTGTCTTGCCCACGGACACTAGAACTCTCAAAAAACCATCTCTAGAAGAGGGGCACCTTTGGCTAACGATAAATACGAAGATGACATTCAAAAACTGATTGATACCGGCAAGGAAAAGGGGTACCTGACCTTCGGTGAAGTGAACGATCTGATTCCTGGCGAAATGAACTCCGCCGACGATCTTGATGACCTGATGACCACCATCGGGACACAGGGGATTGATCTGCTCGAAGACCAGCCGAAGCTGGCTGCCGAGCATGACGAAATTGACAGTGAAGAAAGCGAAGACGTCGAACTGGATCTGACTCCCGGTGCGATGGAAAAAACCAACGACCCCGTCCGCATGTATCTGCGGGAAATGGGGACGGTACCGTTGCTGACGCGCGAAGGCGAAGTCGAAATCGCCAAGCGCATTGAGCGCGGACAGATGCGCGTCATGAAGGCCATTTCGCGCTCATCGATTGTGACCCGCGAAGTGATTGCGCTCGGAGAGGACCTGAAACGCGGGGTCCGCAGCATCAAGGAAGTCGTAATCTTCGACGAGGAAGAACTCACCGAGGAAATCCTCCAGGCCCGCACCAAAGCAACGATCGCCAGTATCGACAGCCTGGTGAAGCACTATAAAAAAGTTCAGCAGCTGCGCGAAAAGCTTGAGGGCATTAACGTCAAGGAGAAGGCCAAGGCGCGCGAACATCGCCGCACCCGTTGGACGCTTGGACGCGAACTGGTCCTGGTTTCCCGCGTCATTCGCGAACTGAAATACACCAATTTCGAACGCAAGCGGCTTCTCGACAAGGTCAACAAGACTGTCGATGCCATGCGCGCGCTGGATCGCCAGATCAAAGCTCTGGACCAGAAGCATGAACAGTCCAAAAGCGAGGAAATGCGCAAAGAGTACCGTCGTCAGCAGCGGAACTGCAAGGGCGATCTCGACAAATTGGAAATCGATGCCGGGGTTTCTGTCGCGGAGCTGAAGCGCACGCAGCGCGAGATGATCCAAGGCGACATGGACGCCGAGCAGGCCAAACGTGAATTGATCGAGGCCAATCTGCGGCTGGTTGTCTCCATCGCGAAAAAATATACAAACCGTGGATTGCAGTTTCTCGACCTGATCCAGGAAGGCAACATCGGCCTGATGAAAGCGGTAGATAAATTTGAATACCGTCGCGGTTACAAATTCTCCACCTACGCAACCTGGTGGATTCGCCAGGCGATTACGCGGGCAATTGCGGACCAGGCGCGCACCATCCGCATCCCGGTGCACATGATCGAGACGATCAACAAGTTGATCCGCACATCGCGGCAACTGGTGCAGGAACTCGGACGCGAGCCGACCTCGGAGGAGATTGCCAAGCGGATGGATATTCCTGTCGCCAAGGTTCGCAAGGTGCTGAAAATCGCGCAGGAGCCAATCTCGCTCGAAACGCCGATCGGTGAGGAAGAAGATTCGCACCTGGGGGATTTCATTGAAGATCACCAGGCCGTATCTCCTTCGGATGCCGTCATCAGCGTCAACTTGAAAGACTATACGTCGCAGGTATTGCGCACCCTAACCCCCCGCGAGGAGCGTGTCATAAAAATGCGCTTCGGTCTGGAGGATGGTTCCGAGCATACTTTGGAAGAAGTGGGCCAGAGCTTTCAGGTAACGCGCGAACGCATCCGCCAGATTGAAGCCAAAGCGCTCCGCAAGCTGCGCCACCCATCGCGCTCGCGCAAGCTGCGAGCATTTCTGGATGGCGTCCGCGAAGCGTAATTCCAGTGCGTTTTCTCTATATATTGTTCTATTTTGCGGGTGCCCCAGATCTCGTTTTGAGATGTGGGTTCTCACTACACCGAAAGAGAAAATGGTCTGAAAGGGTCGCTCAACGAGCGACCCTTGTGCTTTATTGACGCCCAGAACGCTTCTGCGCGACCACTAAACCGCGTGGAGTGGGCAGCAAAATCACGGAAAGCAAACCTTCGGCTTCCAGTTTCAAAGCGGCATCCCGCACGATCTTCAAATGAGAACTGGCATCGTGCATCAGAATGATCCCTTGCGGATTGATCTGCGGGAGGAAGCGCCGAACCTCCTGCTCTCGTATGGGCATGTCGCTGTCGCTGAAGAAGAGATCGATTGCGCCATCAATCTGCATGTCCAAGCTGGACTCATTCCGCAGCTCGATCCATTCCGAGAGACCGGAGTTCGAGATGTTCTCCCACGCCTTGTCGAAAACAACAGGGTCGAACTCGCAACTGATGATCCTGCCAAAACCGTTCTGCTTGAGACCTTCCGCGATCCAGAGAGTGCTAACGCCCAGAAATGATCCCGTCTCGACGACCAAGTTCGGCTTGATTGTTGTAATGAGAGTCCGAAGAAATTCCAGCACCTCCACCTCAGCCGTCATGGAGTCGTACATGCTCCAGCGGGCGGGATTCGGGCACTCCACGGTGGGACGGTGATACTCCGGCAGCAGCGCGCCTTTCGCACGCTCCGCCTGCCGCATGACTTTATGTTCCTGCTTCAGTTTTTTTCGGAAAAATCGCATGAGGAATGACGATGGAGCAAGTCGAGCTTACCAGATTTCAGCTACTCGCCCCGGTGCACATGGCGCGCGTGCATAACATAAGCCGGCTCGCAGCTTACGCCGGCGCGTGCAACTCCTTTTCCACTAAAACACAGGCATTCGTGGCGATGGCAGGCTCATCTCCAAACCCATCCAGCCAATGAATATTCGGCTCGCGGCGAAACCAGGTCGCCTGCCGCTTGGCGTAGTTGCGATGACCCTGCTGCGTAGCTGCAATAGCATCGGGCAGCGACATCTCGCCACGCAGCAGCATCGCGGCTTGCTTATACCCCAGCGAGACGAGTGGACGGCAATCCGCGCCATAACTAGCCAACAAATGCTCCGTCTCCTCCACCAGTCCGCGACAAAACATATCCGCCGCGCGCTGATTGATCCGGGCATAAAGAGCTGTCCGCGGTGGATCAAGTCCCAGGCGCAGAATCCGAAACCCCTGCAGCGGATTTCGCCCCGCTTCCCACGCAGCCGACATAGGCAGCCGCGCCGCCAGAGTGACTTCAATCGCACGGATGATCTTTGGTGCATCATTGGGATGAATGCGCGCGGCGGAAACCGGGTCGAGCCGATGTAACATTCGCGCAAGATAGTTGCTGCCCCGCGTTTTCATGAGTCCGCGGAGTCGCTCCCGAACCGCCTCCGACCGCTGCGGTCCAGGAAATAAGCCATCCAGCAACGCGCGAAGATAAAGGCCCGTTCCTCCGGCCACAATCGGCACGTGGCCGCGCGCTGCAATTTCATCGAGTGCTGCGCGCGCGTCGCGGCTATAGTCTCCCGCCGTGTAAGGCTGATCGGGAGAAACTAGGTCGAGCATATGATGAGGAACCCGCGCGCGTTCCTCAGCCGCGGGCTTGGCCGTGCCTATTTCCATTTCGCGGTAAACGGCCACGGAGTCGCAGCTGACAATCTCACCAGCAAAACGCTCCGCCAGGTACATGGCAAGCGAAGTCTTGCCGCTGGCAGTCGCTCCATGCACCACGACGAGGAGCGTTTTCTCCTCCGACGTATTGATTGCGGCTACCACAGCCTCCACCAGCGGACCAGAAAAATGGCATGCCAGCCGGCGCGCATGGCGCTGAAGAGTAGAATCGCCAGCGCGATCCAGATCAACCCAACGGCCTGACGGCGCCGAAGCGTGCGCTCCGCGGGAGAAATCATTGCCTGGTAAACTCGCCCGTTTGTTCGTTGTAGAGGAAGTAGAAACGCAGAGCGAGATAGGGTCCCTTGAATTTCTTCGGCAAGGGCTGGAACGGTCCTGCGCCGGTAATGCCGCCCCATGCAGCCCGATCCAGCGAGACGTCTCCCGAGGGCAGCACCAGCTGCATCTTCTTTATGCTGCCATCGGGCGTAATGATGAACTGGATGGCGACCTTGCCCTTCTTCAACAATGGCGGACGAGCGGCTTCCGGAATCAGTAGGTCCCAGCTGGATTGCGTGGCCTGGATCACCTGCCGCAGGTAGGGACCGAAATCCACGCCCATGGTGTCGCTCAGAACTTCCACGCCGGACTGCATTCCGGGATGCGCGACGGGAGCATTTTCTCCATTCTCCCCACTCTGTCCATTCGACGTGGCCGCATTACGCTCGGCCTGCCGGATCATGTCTCCGACGGACATATTCGGTTGGCTAGTGGTGGCTTCATTTTGTTGCCCCTTCGCAGGTTTCTGCCGGGGCTGTTCGCGAACCTGCGCCGACTGGGTAGCACTGGGTGCGGAAGGAAGCGCCTCTCGCGGTTGCTGCCTGGGCGGAGGGGGCTGGGCGGCACGGGCCTGCTGTTGCTGTTGCGGTTGCTGCGGCTGCTGCTGAGGACGCGCCTGTTGCCGAGGCTGCGGCGGAGGCGTGGGATTTCCGGCGCGGCGCATCGCCTGAAGTTCTTCGAGCGTCTTTTGATCCTGCGTTGGATGCTTCGTCTGCGCCACATGATTCTGGTCTGAAATAACGTTGGTGGGCTTCGGCTTTTGTTTCAGCAGGTCCGGCGGCATGTTCAGATAAACAGGTTCGTTCTTCTTCTGCGGCGTGGCCTGCATTGGATTGACTACCGTGGCGGTCCGCAGGAATTTTGGCCGGGGACCATAGAAAATCCACCAGAAAACCAGGAGATGGAAGATCAGCGAGACCCAGATCGCCTCGCGAACCCGGGCTGATAGTCGTTCGCCTTCCAGGTCATCGATGACGTCCAGCAACTCATGAGGAGAGCGAGCATCGTACCGGGTACGCAAACGATCAAGCTTCGGCTCTGAAGGGTTCTCGGGCGGACTCGGGGGCGTTTGCGTTGCTGCCATCGACAATTGGACGACACAAGTCCTTTTGTAGTTTCACTACAAGGGACAAGCATCCATTTCACGGTACTTGGTTCCATTGTCTCATTATTTACCCTGCAAACCGCGCGTCTTAATCATTTCCCGGGAATGTAGAATCGCAAATGTGAACGCCGTTGTCATCACTGTGAGCGACTCTTGTTTCGCCGGCCTGCGGGAAGACCGTTCCGGCCCGGACGTAGCCGCTCGTCTCAGGCACGCTGGTTTCGTGGTCGACGGAGTTTTGATTGTTCCTGATGACACGGAGGAGCTTGCCTCCATCCTGCGCCAGCAGGCCACACGCGCGCAGCTAGTCGTCACCACGGGAGGCACTGGGATAGCGGCTCGTGATGTGACCCCCGAGGCTACACGCTTAGTCTGCGAACGCATCCTCGATGGGTTTGGGGAACTTATGCGCAGAGAGGGAGTGAAAGATGCTCCCCTCGCGCCGTTAAGCCGAGCCGTTTCCGGCACCCTGGGCGGCAGCTTGATTCTCAACGTCCCCGGCAATCCACAAGCGGCGGTGCAGTCGCTAGAAGCTGTGCTGCATCTTATTCCACATGCCCTGGCTTTATTGTCTGGAGATACACGGCATCCATAGAAACCTCAGGATCGAACAGGCTGCCCGCCGTGTACGATAAATTGAAATCCCTCTAAAAGACACTTTTTAATGCATAAGCTTCTATCGCATTTCCACCATTGGGAACTGATTTTGCTTGCATTCCTGAAGCCTCTGGGCTTTTGGGGTGTTGGCGTCCTCGCGGCCATCGATGCCGGATCGATCGCCATCCCCATGGATTTGATCATCGCCGGCTATGTGTGGGGCGACCGCAGCCACTTCTGGGTTTATCCAATCGTCGCAGCCATCGGTGCGGCGGTGGGCGCGCTGGTGCCGTTTTACATCGGCCGGGCTGGAGGCGAGTTGGTTCTCACGAGACGAATCGATCCTTCGAAATATGCACAGATGCGTGCCGGCTTTGACCGTCACCACTGGTTTGCCGTCATGGTTCCCGCAGCCATGCCGCCTCCGTTCCCGTTCAAGCTGTTTGCTTTTGGAGCGGGCGTTTTCGAGATGCGCGTACTCCCCTACATGGGAGCCGTGCTGGTAGGGCGCGCCATTCACTATATGGTGACAGCCGTGCTGGTCATCCGTTTCGGTCCGGAGATTGTGAATCTGATTCTGCACGGCGCGAAACGTCATGCACCGCTGGTACTGCTCGGGTTCGCGGCGTTAACAATTGCATTCCTCATTTACGTGTTCCACCGGCGAAGACGGCGGCGCCAGCAAGCCGGTGATCCAGCACCTCCACTGTAGACCTGTCGCGGGGTGCCATCGAGACAACATTTTTCGAGCGGGGCCTGAAAAGATACTCCCACTCTTGCGCCAAAATCGGCACAAGAATGGGGCACCCGGCGGCCAGGATGGAGCACTGGGCGCTTTTATCGGGTCTGCTCTTTCGATGCTTGCCGCGTTACAACCGGTAGATCGAGCAGGCCTGTAATCGAAATCCCCGAAGGATGAAGCTTTAGATCGAGCACCCTGCCGAACGTGATGGTTCCGGTTACAGATTGCGATGCAGGAGAGAGCTTCTGTCCTTGCGTACTGCCGCTCTGCGGGACCCACTCGCTCGACCCCAGCACCAGCGTCCCATCGCGAATCGTTCCTTCGGCATTCCATCGTTGAAACTTTTCGATCGCTGTTGCGCTCGGGGACGGAGCGGCGATCGACGCCGATAAGGCTCCGTTCAACCACGCAACAGAAAACTTTCCGCTGGCGTTCTGCGCCAGGTCCGCAGCAGACCAGCCCTGGGTCTTCAGATCCATCTCCATATTTACTGTGCCGCGACCCCAATGTTCATGCCAGATTGCGGCGACACTGTTCGGCTGTATGCGTTCGAGTTTCGTCCGCAACATATAAACCGGCGCTCCATTGCCCCACTGTACGGAACCTGCTCCGCTCTGAACTGACGTATCCGGAGCGGGCGCGGTTGCTTCTATCGGGCCGTTCGCTCTCTCCAATGTTCCTCCAAAAATCCTGCCGGTAATCGCCAGCAATTCCGCGCTATGGCCCTCCATGCGAAGTTTCATAGAGACATTCTTCAGGGAGATTCGGCCAGCCGATACCAAATCCGCGTTGAGCGTGCCGGAAACTTCGGGCAGTGGAGGAGAACCTCCCGCCCATGGATTGATGAGATTGAGCAACTGTGATGCGCCGTCTCCCTGGTGCAGCGCCGCCTGAAAAAGTTCTGCATTCAAGTTCGGCGTGTGCAATATGAAGGTCCGCGCGCAAGCAGATTTGGAGGTTCGGCATGGCGTCTGCCACTGGAAGTTTCCGTCGAACGGAATGTGGGCAAAGGTGCCCTCCAGTCCGGTCCATTCCACACCCGTCGGAGTCAAATTCACCTGCGCCGAAGCAAGCTGCAGGCTGAGAGGGAGCGACGCAATCTTCAGCGTGGCGTTATGTACCTGCAGGCTTCCGGTCCAGCGCGACGCAGCAAGCTCACCGGGCTGCATCGGCTGAACAGCTTGTATCGTCGGATCGCCAGTTCCAGCCGTGCTCGCGTTAGAGCGTGGCAGCCAACTGCTCTCGAACGACAAAGCCAGCTGCGCGCTCCCCCGAATGGACTGTACTTCCCCCGAAATTGCCGGAATTTTCAGAGATTGAGCCAACCCACTCAATTCAGCCAGATCTGCCGCCCCGGTGATCTGTAATGCAGAGCCAGTGGAACTGATTGTGCCCGTTATCGTCGCGGGAGTGGCGCCTCCCAAAGTCACATGGGTCGGCAGCAGATTCCAGGTTGTTGGCGCAGCAATCTTGTTCCCGGCCTCCGCCGCAGGCGGGGACACAAGCATCAACGAAGACAGCGTGAGAGGCCGATCGAGATTTGCAAGATGGAGATGAAGTTCGGTTGAACGAATTTCGCCCGTGCAGGCCGATAGAGTATCCAGGCCCTGCCAGTCACAGTCTGCTTCGCCATTGACTTCTCCAGAGGCGGTTGCATCCGACACCACGCCGGGATGGATATGGCCAAGCAGGTCGAGAAAGAAACTCGCGGGAGCATGATGCAGTGTAATTTTGATAGACGCGTGTGGTTGCGGACGCTCGCTGATGCCGCGACTCAAAGTCCGTTTATTACCGCGGGTCACATTCGATGAAATTCCGGCAACGGGCGTAGTTTCCCCCGTTTCCGTAAGATCCCGACCGCGCATCGTGCCACGCAATAGTAGCTGACCTTCACCAACAGGCGCACTACATTGCAGCGCGTCAACCGGCGGATTATTGCGCGCGTACCGCGCCCGGCAATGGGCTGAAAGGTCCATCTCCGTCGGCGGAACAAACTCCGCGCGCCGAAATTCCTCCACTGCAAGGTCGGACGTTAACGATACGTTCGCAAGCGTTCCATTCGCTTTGGCCGTCCAGTCCATGGTTCCCCGCCAACCGTCGTCCTCGCCATGGAGCAGTCGGCTGATCTCGCCCAGTTGTACGCGACGCCACTCCAGACTCGCCTGGATCGGGGCATCCGTCAGCACTCCGCCGGTTCGAAGCGTACCTTGGCCTCGGATCTGACCGGCGTCCTCAACCGTAAGATCCGTGCGGACCGGACGTGCCTTGATGCGCAAACGCCACTCGCTGGCTGATTCTTTCCAGACCGCCAGATCTGCGCTCTCCAGCGAAAACGGGAGCTTCTCCGGCCCCAGCTTGAAATTGACCCGCGCATCCGTCGCCTCCACGTAGGGAAACGGCATCGGATTGCTGGCTCCAGACGAACCCCGTGCCATAGACGAACTTCGCGATCGTAGTGCGGGAGAACTCCGTAGAAGGGATTCGACATTCCAATGGCCCTGCGCGTTGCGCACCAGATTCACGCTGGGAGCATCGAAACGCAGGCTGGCGATTTCTACCCGTGCGTGCCAGAGTGTGCTGGCGCGGAGACTGGCGGTAACGGTTTGCGCCATCATCACCGGTTCTGCGCCGTAGGCCGGGTCTTCTCCCACAGTCAGATTATGCAATACGAATCCGGGCAGCGGGAACAGTTCGAGTTCCACCGCGCTGGCCTCGACCGGGCGGCCCAGACCGGCGCTGATCGAATGCACAATGCTCCGCCGGAACCGGTTGATGTTAATGAATGGGGGAAGAATCACTACAAGTACGAGCAGCAACAGAACAACAGCAAGAATTCTACTTCTCTTCTGGCGCAACTTGCCTGCTGAAGCCGATCGGATCCCTGTTTGAGAATCGGGCGAGCTGTCGGAATCGATCACTGGCGGGCTCGATCATGGTGCAGGAACGGTCTGGAGCCTGCAGCGCCAGGTCCTGGGAAATTCTGAATAAATTCGCGCAAGGTGATTTGCAGTCCCTCAGCGGCTGAATCCGCACTCTACTTACAACGCTTACGGACGAGCTGAAGCCCGTCCCCTTCAAGGAAAAATTTAATCAGAGGCTTCCTAAAGCACACGGCGAAACATTCGATGCCAGCGAGTTTGATCGAAGAAGTGGACCACTATATGCATCAGGAACCCGAGCCGTTCTCCCATTGAGGTCTTGTTCATCTGATCTTCCGGCGTGATGAATGACCAGTACACAAACATAGGCCGGCCAATAATATTCTGTCGGGGAACAAAACCCCAGTAACGGCTGTCGAGCGAGACCATACGGTTGTCGCCCATCGCGAAATAATCGCCCGCCGGAACAACCAGATCGCCGTTTTGAATATGGTTCGGCAAGTCGACCGTCCAGGTCGCCGTGACCTCGGAACCCTCCGGAGGTGACACGGCCGGGAAATCATCCCGATAAGGATAGTATTCGTCGTTCGGATTGCCATCATCGGAGGGCAACGTTGCGAAGGGCATATTCTGCGCCTTCCCATTCAGATAAACCACGCCATGATCGAGATGCAGATGGTCGCCGGGAATCCCGACCACCCTTTTGACCAGGAACAGTTTCGGCTCGCCCGGCTTGTAAAAAACGATAATGTCACCGCGGCGGATGTTGCGATAGTGGACGATGGGCGCCCAATGCGCCGGTGGCGCAAAGCTGACGCGGTCCACCAGCACATGGTCGCCGATCAGCAGCGTCTTTTCCATGGATGAAGAGGGGATCTCGAAATTTTGAAAGATGAAGGTGATGACAAAGAGGCCAACCACCAATACCGCGCAGATGGAGGCGAAAAACTCGAATGGGGTTTCTTCGCGACGGGTGTTGGTACGGTCTTGCGCGGGTTGATTGCCGGCCAAAGTCTTCTCCATTGAGTTTGTTAATGAATGACGTGAAAAATACGGTCCCAGCGGGCGGACCCGGCCAGATCGCTCCACCAACTATGTTCGTGGGCCAGTCTATCACTGGCGATGCCGGTAATCTCTGACCTGCCTGCGACGTTTACCGAAAAATAGACAAGGAATGGCTCTCCCACAATATTCTGTCGCGGAACAAATCCCCAATAGCGGCTATCCAGGCTGTCGTTACGATTATCGCCCAGCACAAAATATTTTTTCGATGGAATGGTCAGTTCCCCGTCGTGCACATCCTGCTTCATCTTCCTCCACCACGCGGTTCTGACGCCGGGATCGGTATAGTCCGGGGTAGGAAATTCATCACGGAAAGGGTTCGAGTAGGTTTTGATGTAGACCGCAAACGGCTCCTTCTGCAACCGTCCATCAAGGAACACCAGGCCATGATGCAGGTGGATCCTGTCTCCGGGAATTCCGATAACTCGTTTTACCAGATGCAGCGAGTGGTCCACGGGATAGTGGAAGACGACAATGTCGTCGCGTCTCACCGGCTCATACGCCAGCAAATGCCGCCACGGACCTGGCCGCGCAAACGCCACTTTGTTCACCAGCAGGAAATCCCCCACCAGCAACGTGTCCTCCATGGAGGCGGAAGGAATGCGATAGGGCTGGACGATGAAGGTCAAAACGAAGAGCGCGCCCACAAGAAAGGTCAGCGTGTTCTGCATCAGGGTGAGGACTTCATGGTGATGGATGATCGGCACCGGTCTGGACTCGATCTTGGGCTCAACAGAAATCACGCTGCCTGGTGCGGCGGCGGCCGGAACCGATTCATCGGGAACCCGCTTCGCTTCGGCAGCAGGCACCCCGGCATCGGAGAAAGTCTCTGGCTTGCCAGTCATGGCTGCTTCTCCACTTGCGATTTCTCCGACGCAACAGGCTCGATACTGTTTTCGGCCACGTGCAAGTGGTCCAAAGCTATCCTGGCAGCCTCCTGTTCAGCATGTTTCTTCCGCGTGCCGGTCGCGGAGGCCAGTGTTTGCTCCGCGCCTTGCGGTTGAGCCAGTTTCACCGCAACCACAAAGCTCTTACGATGGTCCGGGCCTGCTTCCGCGGTGACTTCATAGCTCGGCTGCCCCAGCCCGTGGGCCTGGCAATATTCCTGCAAGGTGGATTTGTGATCGCCGACGCCTTCTCCCGAGCGCGCGGCGGCCACCAAAATTTCCAGCTTGTCGTCCAGCAGCAGGGTGCGTATCAGCCGAGCTGCGTGCTCCAGGCCTCCATCCAGATACACGGCGGCAATCAATGCTTCCACTGCATTCGCCAGAATCGCGGACTTCCGCCGCCCCCCGCTTTTCTCCTCTCCTCTACCGAGGCGCAAATATTCTCCTAGGCCAAGAATTTGGGCGACCCGTCCAAGATGCTGCCGGCTGACAAACCGGGCACGCAGACGAGTCAGTGGACCTTCCGTAAATTCCGGGTAGGTGCGGAACAGGTGCTCAGTCACTACAAGGCCCAGTACGGCATCGCCTAGAAATTCCAGCTGCTCATTGTCATTCTGCGGATGATGCTCCAGCTGTTCTTCATAGGCAACCGAGCTATGCGTGAGCGCCAGATCGAGTACATCCGGATTGCAAAACCGGTAGGCGAGCAGCTGCTGTAACTTCTCCATCAAAGCCGCGCGGTCAACATCTGCGCCTCGAAAGCCCGAGGCGCGAACCGTCGCCGATTTGAAGGCCGAGGACGCGGATCGGTTGCCGGTCAAGATGTTTCTCCTGGAAATATACGGTTCTTCGATCCGTCTCGCTTCCGGTGGAGACAGCCCCACATCTCAAAATCGAGATGTGGGGCACCCGCTTCATTTTCGCTGTCGACATCCGTCAGTGCTGCGAATCCTCACGCGCCGCTTGCGGAGGAGCAAATGGAGCCTTCAGCCCCGCTTCCGCAGCCTGTTTTGTATCGGGTTTCCCATCGCGCGTATCCATAGCAGCCCGATATTCCGCGACGGCGGTCGGACGGTCGCCTTCCAGGTCTGCCAGCCGGCCAAGATAGATATGCGACCACGCGAGAGTCCGCAGATCATGAGAAACCTTTGCCGCCTGCGTGAAAGCCTGTTCGGCGGCTTCCATCTTGCCGCTCATGATGTCTGCCCGCGCCAGAAGAAATTGTGCCCTGCCAGGATTGCTGGTGTGCCCGGCCAATGCTTGTTGAGCCAGTGCGGCAGCGCCCGCGACGTCCCCGGCAATCAGTTTTCTCTCCCCTTCATCGAGCATGGCGGACTGCGAGGATACCTGTTGCGCAACGTCCTTGTCGGTGTGCGATGCGAACACAATGTCCTGCACGCGCCGCTTCTCTATATCGACATTCATCCCGTAGACCATTTCGCCCACGGCCTGCTGCAATGTCGTTGGGCTGTCCTGGAAATTGTTAAGTTGATCGTAGAAATATCGCGTCAGGATGAAACCTTGAACCATGTCGGAGTGCACAGCGTCGCGGCGCACAGTCAAAACCTGATGCTCGTATGCGTTTTCCGCATTATTGATCGCGGCAAGCTGGTTGCGATCGAAATGTGTTGGAATTTTGTAAGGAGTGATTCCCGTGTCCATGGTGTGCGCTTCGATAGCGCGGATCAGGCACTCCGTTACCAGGGAAAGAACGTCGCTCTTAAACTGGTACGGCAGCGGTGAAGGCTGCACCAGTTCAAGAATCGGTGTCAACGCATCGATGGAGGTCGAGCGCGCATAAATCAGTGGTTCCAGAACAAAGCGCAGGTACGTATGTTTCATCGGTTTCAAATCCACGCGCCCGTTCACCGGAGACTCCACCACGATGTAATCGCCGCCATACACGCGCGCATTGCTCTCACCCGGCGCAATCAATGGCTCCAGAATCACCACAAACCGGCGAGTCCCATAGCTGGGAGGCGGCTGTTTCAAATACAAATCCGTCTGCACCAGCATCTGCGACAAAGGCACATGAACTTTTTCCACTTCTGCTTCATACGCAGGATGATTCAGCACCCAGATCAAATGCAGCCCAACCGCCTGGGAAAAATCCCTCAGACGCGGAGCCACATCGACCAGTGGACCCGCGTCTGGAGGAAGGTCGGTGGTCGCCACATTCGGCGTCAACCCCGGTGGTGGAGATAGAAACAAGGCCAGGGATAGGTACGCCGCCAGGTTCAGCTTATTGCTGCTCATCGTATGCGTCTGGATGAACGCACAGAGCCGGTCGCGGGACTCGCGCGCGGGTTCCGACTGCGCCAATGCTTGATTGATATCGTCGCGGACCTTCTGGCGAATAGGGTCGGAGATCGCCAGGCCCTCGTTATAGCCGCAGGCATTCAACCCCGCCATCACATCGAACACCGACTCTGAAATTTCGAGCGAAGTGGCGGGGCCACTAGGATCGATAGCAGCCGGGGCCTTCTGCTGCACGCTCTGCGAAGCCGATGGCGAAGACAGATCGCCTTGCTGCTGGGTCGCGGTGCCCGGTACCGGAGACGAAGTCGAGCCCTGACCCATTGGCAGTCCAGGAGCCTGCGATGTTGGGGTTGGCGTCGTGGAAAGCGGAGATGTGGCTGTCTGGCCGAACAACGAGACAGCCAGCACCGACAACCCAATAGGAAGTCCGATCCACCGAATGCCGAAACGTCCTGCGTGCCTACACTGCATGAATACTCTTTGCTGGAATCAACTTCAGTCTATGCATCCGCCGGATGCAGGGTCAAACGAACCATCGTATTCGGCACCCCATTGTGACAGCGGATGCCCCATCCATTGCGGAGCGGAGGGGCCCGCGTTGACTTCAGCCATCTCTCAATGCGCGGTCCAGCGCCATCTTTTCGGTCATCATCTCCTGAACCGTGACGGTATCGCCGCGAGCTTCCGCGTCCGACAACAGACGCCGAAGTTCGCGCTGACGCCGTTCCAGCCTGCTATGCCGCAAGGAATGAAACGCGTTCTCCACCTGCTCTGGCTCTATCTCCGGAGCGCCGTTCAGCAATACCGCCGCCAGCAAATGACGGCTCGCTTCGTCCGGCGCCAGATCGAAGGGGTTTGAGATTGTTTCTGCAGCGATAAATGCCACAAGCAGTGAGGAAGCTGCCAGTCCTTCATACAGTCCAGGCTCCGCTGCGAGTCGCTGCCGGACGAGCTCTCGTGCCGGTTGCCCGACAGGCAGGGTGAGCGCGCGGAACAACAGCTTTTCCGCCTCGCTCCAACTCTGCGTGACTGCATCTTTGGAGCGAACGTCTCCTCGACGCGCAAAGGCTGCCTGCTTCAACTCCTGCCGCAGCAGGGCGGAATCGATGGCGAGTTTTTGCGCCGCATCAGCGGCAAATTCATCCCGGGCAATACGGCTGGGAATGTGCTGCATATGCGGCAGCAGAAAATTCAGCGCCTTCACTTTTGCATCCGGCGTCACGGGCGGAAAAAGCGTACGCGCCCGCTCGATCAGATAATCGCTATGACGGCGCGCCGAACGCAGGGCTGCAATATAAGCGGGTGTCCCACGTTCGCGCACATAGCGGTCGGGGTCGAGTCCGCCATCGAGCGTGACCACCTTCACGCTGAACCCTTCCTCGATCAGCAATACGATGGATTTCTCCGCCGCATTCGCCCCTGCCGTGTCCGGGTCGAAGTTCACCACCACTTGGCGAGTATGGCGTGCCAGCAGCCGCACCTGTGTCTCGGTGAATGCGGTGCCGCTGGTCGCCAGCACATTCGTAATCCCCGCCATGTAGACGGAGATGCAGTCCATCTGCCCTTCCACCAGCAGGGCAAATTCAAACTGCCGGATGGCCGCCTTGGCTCTATCGAGATTAAAAAGCACATGGCCCTTCGTATAGAGCGGCGTCTCCGGAGAATTGAGATATTTCGGTCCGGCTTTTTTGTCCGTCTCCAACGCGCGCGCGGTAAACGCAATCACGCGGCCCGCTTCATTGCGAATGGGAAACGTAATCCGCTTGCGGAAGCGCGCATACATTGCGCCGTCGTTCTGTTCTTTCGAAGAAAACAATCCGCTGCCGCGCAGGACTTCCGCATCGAATGCAGATTGGAACTTATCGCGCATCGTGGAATACGAATCCGGTGCGTAGCCGATCCGAAATGCGGTAATCGCATCCGCCGTTACACCGCGGCTGGTCAGGTATTCCCGCGCGCGCGCTGCTTCCGGCGACTGAAGCTGCTCCTCAAAGTAGCGGCAGGCCTGATCGTGAATTTCCAGCAGCCGCGACCGCAGGCGCGAAGCCTGCGCTTCTTCCGGCGAGGAGAATTCGCGCTTCGGCAGCGGGATGCCGCACTTCTGTGCAACGGTGCGCACCGCTTCGGGGAAGCTGACGTTCTCCATCTTCTGGACGAAAGTGAAGACATCCCCGGACTGTCCGCAGCCGAAGCAATGGAAAAATTGTTGCCCCGCCTGCACATTGAACGAAGGAGTTCGCTCCTTGTGGAATGGGCAGAGACCTTTGAAGCTCTGCGCGCCTCCCTTCGTCAGACGCACATAGTCGCCGATAATGCGGACGATGTCTGCCTGCTGCTTAACGGATTGTGCGAAACCATCGGCCATGGGCGATAGAAGAAGTGTAGTGCATCAAAGAAATATCTAAATCGCTGCCGGTGACGTCTTAATGTATATGTATATATAGACGTGCCACATTCAGAGATTGGAGAAAGAGCATGCCTATTATTCGTCAAACAGCGACAGATCCAGCTGAACAAGAACTCACGCAGGCCGTGAGACGCGTATATGAGCGCTATGGCAAGGACCTTGATGCCTTTTTTCGCGATGTCCGAGAACAGGTCAAGCAGAAATCGTCACAGCAGGACCTTCCCTTTGACACTCCTGATAATTCTTTATTAATAGACCGGGACGATAACACCGCTGCGTAGTCCAGACTTCAGGCCGAATCCAGATCGTGCTGTTCACCTTACCGGGGTGATCGAGCAATCGACTCTCGATAACCTAACTCCCCCCATCCTGCGCCTTCTCGCCGCAAGTCGTGATCCTATCACTGTTTTTATCGACAGTCCGGGCGGGAGCGTCTTCCATGCCAACATGCTTCACAAACTGATTTCCGCGGTTGACCAAGACTTTTCAGCGCGTTGTCGTCTCATCACTGTTGCGACAGGTTTTGCGGCGAGCGCAGCTTCTGACCTACTGATGGCGGGCGACTATGCGCTGGCATATCCACATTGCATGATTCTTTGCCACGGCGTTCGAGAAGCCACAAGCGCTGACATGCTCACGCATGAAAGAGCGGTTGACCTCGCCAAAAGTCTCGCGAGTACGAATGAACAATTTGCTCTTCAGCTAGCACGCAATTCGATTTCTCGGTTCATCTTTCGTTTTCTCTGGTTGCGCTCAGGATTTGATTCGATTCGGGAACAGCAAGAAAAACCCAATTTAACGGAATTGCAGTGTTTTATACATGTGCTCGAAATACATTCACTTGAAGGCAGAATTTCATCATCGCTGATCGAACTGTTGTCCAATGCATTGAAGCAAAGTCTCGACAATGATGACTTGGACAACTTCGTCACGTCTTTTCTTCACACCCAAGGAAATATACAGGAACTGCGCCCTGCTGAATTTGCAGCACTATTGCTGAGGGCTCTCGTTAATTATGAAGTTGAACAACACAAAGAAGAACACAACTGGTCTTTCCATGCAGGTGGTTTTGAGAAGATCGAGGAAAAGTTTCTCTTACTAATCGACAAACACGCGGAGCGCCACACATCCCAGATTCAATCCTTGAGCGATCTTTGGGGCAGATATTTTCTTACATCTCAGGAAGAAGCTGAACTTGCAACAATACCGGCCGAACAACGGTCTGGATGGATATTGAGAAAAGTTCAAATTCACTTGCAACCAATTTGGTTTTTCTTTGTATCCATGTGCCGACGCTTACAAGAAGATGATTATTATTTGAGCGCAGAAGAAGGATATTGGCTTGGCCTCATTGATGAGGTTATCGGTCGTGAAGATTTACCATCACCTCGAATCCTCGTTGAATATGCGCGTCCTGCCGATTCGGAAATATAGCGAAAAGCTTGGCAACGGGCTAATCAGCCTTGACCGAAGTTTTCAGAGTCCGCCATACCAGTCGTAACCGGTGTTTGCCCAATAGTCTTCCGGCCGCTGGTTTGTGTAGGTTATCTTGGCAATCTGCTTGATCTGTTTATAGCCGTACTTCAGCGGCATGGCGAGCCGCAACGGCGCTCCATGTCCAGGACTCAGCAGTTTGCCTCCCATCGAATAACAGAGCAGCGTCTGCGGGTGCAACAAGCTCGCCATGTCATACCCGCTAAAAAAGTCGCCGTCCGGGGTTTCCATCGCGGCGTATTTCGGCAGGCTGCCGTCCGCATTCAACTTCGGCGGATATGCCTTCAGAAAGTCGCTGAACCTCACGCCCTCCCATTGGACGATCTGGCTCCATCCTTCAATGCATTTGAACTGCGTCACCATCTCGACTCGCGGAAGCTGGTGGATATCGGCCATCGTCAACAGGATTCCAGGCGTCTTCGTCATTCCTGTGCTGGTAGGAACCTGCTGCTGCGCTGAACTCTGTCCCTTCACATCCTGTCCCTGGGAACTGTCCGGAGCCGGCGCGGGAGAATCCGCGAAACGGTAATTCCAAAGGTCCACATCTTCGGTAAATTGCGGATAGCGCTCCGGCCGATCGAGGCCGACCAACTGCAGCCGCCAGCTATCGAGGACCAGGTCCGCATCGATGCCGATATCTCCATTCAGCCGTAGCTCCGTCGCCTGACTTTTGCTGTACGTCGGCGCCAGAACGCGTTCGTGGAAAAGGTTCCTGTTGATCTCGGCATTCGCGTTCTCGGCTGCGCGCAAAGGCTTTTGTAGTTGACCGATCTGTGTCGACCGATCGATGCATTCATACGCGCCAATTGCCGCCACGACCGCAGCGCCCCCGACCAGAAAGCTTCGCCTGGATTTCCGCGACATACTGCGCCGCACTTCGTCGTCCAGTTCTTCCTGGCTCTTGCTCCGCAACGGTGGAATTGGAGAGTCGTTCATGCCTGGTCCTCCCCGGCTTTTTCTCGCGGTACGATCTCGTACCCCGTCACCATGGCGCGAAAATTGTTCCATCCGGCCAGCGCCACCTGAATCACGTGGATGACAAAGAAAAGACAGAATCCCATCGTCAGCCAGAAATGCAGCCAGCGCGCCACCTCATATCCACCCATCAGCGAGGTGATCCAGTGCAGCGTGGTCGGCTTATAGATCGCCAGTCCCGTCAGCAGCGAACCCGCTCCCATCAGCACCACCAGCGTATAGGCAATTTTCTGCGCGCCGTTGTATTTACGTTGAGGCGGCAGCCCGCAGCGGATGTGCAGATCGTGCAACGTCACCAGCCACGCTTCTCGAAAGGAATGCCGGTCGGGAACAAACAATCTCCATTCTCCCGATATGGCCATGTACAAGACATAGATCAAGCCATTGATGGCGAAGATCCACATAAAGAAGAAGTGATATCCCAGGCCATTCGATAACTTGAAACTGCCATGGATGGCGTTCCAGAAGCCTTCGGGGAAGAGCCGCACCAGCGTGTGCTTCCCCACTCCGATGCGATAAACCTCACCGACATGTCCGACGTAAGGAATAGAATCCGCCCAATAAATCATCAGGCCACTCCAGATCATGAGGAACAAAACAGGAAAGTTAATCCAGTGCATCCAGCGGATCGCGAGAGGATGTTTCGGCACCAGTTGTATCGAAGCCTGCGGCGGAAGGACTGGCTCTGCTGGCGGAAGCTTGTCACTTGCTGTCAAGTCCGAAATTATCGTCGGCTCGGGAAGACTTGTCTCTAGCTGCTCATCGCCCATTCTTTGCCCCGCATGCGAATGTATTGAATCACACAACACAATGTTTCAGGCCAAAAATCCGACAATTGCCGGGACGCAAACTCCAGCCTATGCAGGAGTATTCTTCTGCCGAATCGGCCGAGCCGGAATACCAGCGCTAACAGTGGATGGCGGCACATCGTGTGTTGCCAGACCCATGGCCCCCAGCATAGCGTCCTCGCCAATTCGCGTTCCCGCCAGCACGGTTGCGTGGTACGTCACGCGCGCGCGTGGGCCGATCTCGGTCGGGCGGTTCGTCACGTCCGACGCATCGCGGATGTCATGCGTGTGCGAATAGACATTTGCGTAATCGGAAATCGAGGAACCCTCCCGCACGATGATCTCCCCACGGTCGTCAAGCAATACATATTTGTGGATGGTGCAGTTGTCCTCAATCGTCAGGTTGTAGCCGAAGCTGAATTCGACGCCGTGAAAAATCTTCACATTTTTGCCAAGATGCCTGAAAATGTGGCGCCCCAGCATGGCGCGAAAGCGGAAACCGAGCCAGTGGTTCAGGCCCACCGGCGAGCGGTCGAACATTTGCCAGAACCAGATAAGCGGCTTCACCACGGCGTATTTTTCTGGATTGAGATCGCCGTAATACTCCGGCTCCAGCGTCACATTGCGCGGGTCCAGCGACAACTGCAGCACATTAAAGGGCAGCTCTGTAACCATGTTGAAGTTGAGCTTGCCGCCATGCGGGCGCCCCAGGTAGAGCTGATGCAGTTCGTCGCGGACGATCTCACTGCGCAGTTCCGGCTTATGATGGCGCGTAAATTCAGCGTCCAGATTGGCGATCCACCGCTTGTATGCGGCCTCGCCCTCAGGCGTCGGTTTCAATTCGCGATATTGATAATGGGGCATGAGAGTAGTGTAGTGTGTGGGAAATCATTGAGAAACGATGCATCTTCACCCAGGTCTCAAAAGCGAGACCTGGAGCACCCGCAATCTACTCAATCGAGAACACCGCGTACACCGTGGCCGACCGCTCAACCCTTCTGGGGTTGATGGCAAGTGGCGGCGGTTCGGATGCTTGCGCGGCGCCCGCCCCGACGCCAGCCGACATCGCGCGCATCATAATGGGCCGAGGAGGCTCTGGATTCTGATTGCTGGCATAGATCAAATCGCCCAGCTTGATCCCAAGTCCCTGCGCCATCTGGGCAGCAATGGCGCGGGCGCGGGCCAGCGCTTTTCCCGCAGCCTGGGCCTCCAGGCCATTCTCATCCGCAACGGTCCAGTCGATCTGGCCGCTTTGGTTGGCTCCCGCGTTCACAGCGGTGTTCAACACTCTTGCCGCATCGTCGGCCTTCGTTTTCACAGTCCAGCTCTGGCGTAGCTGGAATTTCTTCTGCGCCTGCTCCGCCGGAGGCAGCTTCTCCAATTCATACTGCGGAGTTTCGCTGATGTTCTGCGACTCGCTCTGGATCTCCGGCTTGGCTATACCCGCCGCCGTGAGCGCCTTCGCAATCGCGTTCGAGGTCTCGGAGCCCTTCGCATACGCCGTCTGCGCGTCCGGCGCGTAGACGACAAAACCAACATGAATCGTGGCGGTATCGGCCATCACGCTGGCTGAATCCGAGGCGGTAATGGCCAGCGTGCGATTGCTCTTGTTCACCTGAATCTGCTGCGAGTATGCAGACGTCGCAATCAGACAACACGTCGAAGCAATGGCGAAGATATAGCTACGGCTGGGATGAAATCTCATGAGATCTCCTGCAGTTTAGTTTCGCTAACTTCTATAAGACACCGGCGCCGGCCGCAATGCCGATTATTTTTACAGGCTCCGCGTTCGGAGCCTGCCAAATTCCACTATCGCGGCCAACGTGCGTTGTACGGCGCCGGAATCGATGGCCAGTGCTGCCCGTTCGATTCCCGCGCGAAAATTTACGGAAACGCCTGCCGCCATCAAGGCCGCAGCGGCATTCACCAGCACAATGTCGCGCCGCGGGCCAGTTTCACCTGCAAAGATTGCCTGCAGAATCGCAGCGTTCTCTCTGGCATCGCCGCCCGCCAGCGCTTCCATCGGCGCACGTTTGAGGCCAGCATCTTCCGGCAAAAACTTCGAAATGCAGATCGTCCCGTCTTTCACCTCGGCGATTTCGGTCTCTCCGCTGAGAGTGATTTCATCCAGACCGTCCGCGCCGTGCACGACGAAACCATGCCGCACTTCCAGCTTCACCATCGCCTCAGCGACCAAGGGAACAAGATGCGTTGCATATACCCCCAACACCTGCGCAGGAGCGTGCGCGGGATTGGTCAGCGGCCCGAGAATATTGAATACCGTGCGAATGCCGAGAGCACGTCGAATAGGCTGCACCCGCTGCATTGCCGGGTGCATCAGCGGAGCATAAAGAAAAACAAATCCCGTGGCGCGCAGACAGGAGACGGCCTGTTCAGGATCGAGCGCGGTGGGGACCTCCAGCGCGTCCAGCACATCGGCGGAGCCGCAGCGGGACGTGAGATTGCGATTACCGTGCTTGGCAATTCTCGCTCCAGCCGCCGCGGCAACCAACGCAACGGCGGTGGAAATGTTAAAAGTTCCGCTGGCATCGCCGCCCGTGCCGCAGGTATCCACCAGCGTTGCCCGTTCCCCTTTGGAAAAAGGCAGCGGCACAGCGGTAGCACGCATTGCATCAGCAAATCCCGCCAGTTCGCCGGAGATTACGCCTCGCGCGGCCAATGCGGTTAACAATGCGGCGATCTGAACATCGGGCAGCACGTGCTCTGTATCTTCGAGAATGGCCTGCATTACTGCGCGGGCCTGCTCGCGATCAAAGACCGCGTGCTGTTCGACGAGACTGCATAAAGCTTCCGTAAGCGCTGTCATTCCGATTCGTTATCGTCTTTCCTGCCGCGATTCAGAACACCTGGGTTTGCCGCACTCCCGCTCGTCCGATAGTATCGAAAGGTTCGCTGTCTTTTCTTTTTTCCTGCAAGGTGATTCATTTTCCGAGCCAGCCAGGAGACAGCGGTCATCGTTCTCTGAGACATCCACCATGAAAATTCACGAGTATCAGGCGAAAGACATTCTTGCGAAGTACGGTGTCGCTGTGCCCCACGGCGAGGTTGCAAACACCGTTGAAGAAGCGGTTGACGTGGCGAAGAGGCTATTTGCCGCAGGCGCCGGCGGCGTGGTCGTCAAGGCGCAGATCCATGCCGGCGGCCGCGGTAAAGGCGGCGGCGTCAAGGTGGCGAAAAATATAACCCAAGCCGAGGAGTACGCCAAAAAAATCCTCGGCATGCAACTGGTGACACACCAGACCGGTCCTGAGGGACAGAAGGTCAACCGGCTGCTGATTGAAGAGACAGCGCAGATCGATCGCGAACTGTATCTCGGAATGGTGCTGGACCGCGCCGCCTCCAAAATGGTCTTCATGGCTTCGAAAGCCGGCGGAATGGAGATCGAGGAAGTCGCCGCCAACGACCCCGATGCAATCTTCAAGGAATACATCGATCCAGCAACGGGCTTTCAGCCGTATCAGGCGCGCAAGCTGGCGTTTGCGCTCGGATTGAAACCGACCCAGATCAGCCCGGCCGTGCAATTTATGACCGGCCTTTATAAGGTCTGCGTGGACACAGACGCATCGCTGATGGAAATCAATCCCTTCATCACGACCAAGGACGGCAAGCTGTTCGCGCTCGACTGCAAGATCAACTTCGACGACAACGCCATGTTCCGGCACAAGGATTTGAAGGAGCTGCGCGACACCAACGAGGAAGATCCGCTCGAAGTGGAAGCGTCGAAATTCGCGCTGAACTATATCCGGCTCGACGGCAACATCGCCTGCATGGTGAACGGCGCGGGATTGGCCATGGCGACCATGGACATCATCCAGTATGCAGGCGGATCGCCGGCGAACTTTCTCGATGTCGGCGGCGGCGCAAATCAGGAGCAGATCGAAAACGCTTTCCGCATTCTCCTCTCCGACAAAAACGTAAAGGCCGTATTCATCAACATCTTCGGCGGCATTCTTCGCGTGGATACGTTGGCGCGCGGCGTGGTCGAAGCTGCCAGAAAGATGAATGTGAAGGTGCCTGTAATTCTGCGCCTCGAAGGCACAAACGTCGAACAGGGGCGCGAGATTTTGCAAGAATCCGGACTCAACTTCATCATCGGTCAGACCATGAAAGACGCAGCGGAAAAAGCGGTAGCGGCAGCGAAAGGAACGAAATGAGCGTACTGGTGGATAAGAATACCCGGCTGATCGTCCAAGGCATCACCGGCAAGGAAGGCACCTTCCATGCCAAGGGTTGTGCCGAATACGGCACCCAGGTTGTCGGCGGCGTGACTCCAGGCAAAGGTGGAAACACCCACGAAGGCTGGCCGGTATTTGACACCGTGCAGCAGGCGGTCGAGAAGACCGGCGCGAATGCCACCGTCATCTTCGTTCCGCCGCCGTTTGCGGCAGACGCAATCCTCGAAGCCGAAGATGCCGGACTGCCCCTGATCGTCTGCATTACAGAAGGCATTCCGACACTCGATATGGTGCGCGTCTGGGAGAAGTTGAAACACTCGAAGTCGCGCCTGATCGGCCCGAACTGTCCCGGCGTGATCTCTCCGGGCAAGTGCAAGATTGGCATCATGCCGGGCCGGATTCACAAGGAAGGCTCGATCGGCATTGTTTCCCGCTCCGGCACGCTGACCTATGAAGCGGTTTACCAACTCACCCAGCGCGACATCGGTCAGTCGACGGCCATCGGCATCGGCGGGGATCCCATCATCGGCACCACGCACCTTGATGGAATGCGGCTGTTGAACGATGATCCGGACACGGAAGCCATCATCCTGATTGGCGAAATTGGCGGGACCGCGGAGGAAGCCGCTGCGGATTACGTGAAGCAGCATGTGAAAAAGCCTGTCGTCGGCTTCATCGCCGGACAGACTGCGCCTCCAGGACGTCGCATGGGCCACGCGGGCGCAATCATCTCTGGCGGTCAGGGAACGGCAGCAGACAAGATGAAGGCGCTCGAAGCCGCAGGCATTCATGTCGTCAAGTCTCCCGCATTGATTGGAGAAACGATGGCGCGCGTGATTGGCCGCGCGTAGAGAGCGGCCTCAAATCGCAGCCGGCGAATTAACAAGTCTTATTTTTGAAGATTTTATTCATACTCTGAAGGAGATTTTTTTTGCAACGCACGTTCAGCATTCTTAAGCCGGATACCGTCCGTAAGGGCCAGACCGGCGCCGTCCTCGCCATGATGGAAGCCGCTGGTTTCCGCATTGCCGCCATCAAGAAACTATCCATCAGCAAACAGCAAGCCGCCGGTTTCTATGCAGTTCATGCACAGCGGCCGTTCTTCGACTCACTGACCACGTTCATGTCTTCCGGTCCAATCTTCGTCATGGTGCTGGAGAAGGAAAACGCCATCGCCGATCTGCGCAAGCTGATGGGCGCAACCAATCCGGCCAATGCGGAGGAAGGCACGATCCGCAAGAAGTTCTCCGGCAGCATCGAAGAGAATACCGTCCACGGTTCGGACGCCGAAGACACTGCCCAGTTTGAAATTGGCTACTTCTTCGCCGGTTACGAACTCGCATAGCGAAAAGATTTCGACAAAAAGCCTGCTCCCCTTGGAGCAGGCTTTTTGTTGTGCGCGCAGCTTGCATCCGCGAAAGAAGTCTTTGGCTGGAGGCTGACCGGCCAGGACACGCAGGCAATCGATCGCATCGTCAGAGAACGGTCCAGCACCCAGCCGGCCCGGATTACCTGCGGCCGGAACTGCGACAGTAAACTGTTGAAATAAGTTTTCCGAGTGTTTGGAAAAGTGGGAAGAGAAGCGGACGGGAAAGAAGGCTCAGAGATGGGGGGAGGGCCTAAAGTCCAATCCGCTTTAGCGTGATCTTCATTCAACGCGAGCCGTACGTCAAAGTACGGAGGTCTGCATACTTCCGTTACCGCTTCGATTACTGTTCCGTTACCTGTGAAACGGGTTGTGGAAGCGCCGCGATTTTCTCTCTGCCGACGCGGATGAGGTGTCCAGCTTGCCTAGCCGAATGATTGGGCCAACAGAAAACCCGAAATTCTGCTGCATCGTACCGCCATAACGCGTCAGCAGAAGATCCGGCTGCGCGCGAAACGCGATCCGCGGCGAGTAGTTGTAATCGAAGGTGCCGCCCAGGGCGCTGCCGAAGGTCCATTGCGTAGCAAAAAGACCGATGGTTTGAGGGTTGAGACCGTGAAGAGTGGCTGCATCGAAAATACCGTAGGCATTTCCAAACAATGCATGAAATGTGCCGGAGGCCCGGGCGTGGCGGAAAACGCGGTACTCCGGTCCGCCCATAAAGTAGTACTGCATAATGCGCGGTCCGGTAATGGTGGGACTTTGGTAACAACTTTGGGAGAACGGCGGGCAGACGGGATTTCCCATTCCCCCGTTTGGGTTAGGAAAAACGCCGGACGTGCCGATATACATGCGCGCATCGCCCTCAATTCCCCAGTGCCACCCCAGCCAGTAAGTCCCTGCTGCTTCCCAGCCGCCCATGTTCGAACGTTGGATGAGCCGCGGCCCCGCTAAAAAGTTCGTGTATCCCGCACCCGCATAAAGCTCCCAGCGGTGGTTGTAATAGACATCTGGGCCGGAAGGTGGCGCCGGCGGAATATAGTTGCCCGTGCTGACGTTATGCCCTTTGGGGTTGTTGATGGCGGGGGTACTGCTGCTACCGTCACTGCTGTTGCCACTGGTCTGAGGCTGTGACTGGGCCAGCACAACCGAAGGGCCCATCAAAACAGCGCACAAAAAGACTCCCAGCTTCAGGCGGGTAACCGCCCGAAAAAGAAAGCGAAACAAATTCATCCTGATCTCCAGCCTTCAGTGTATCGGAAGCGTTCGGTTTCGTCTGGTTCCCCCGTCTGGAACGGCGGCGAAAATCTTCACCGGCTGGATTGCCGTTGCAACAGCAGCGCCGCCACAGCATTCAAGTCCGCTTCCGTATCGACGCTCACACTATCGAACTCGACCGGCTCCACGTGAATGGGAATTCCGTTTTCGAGCAGCCGCAATTGCTCGAGCCGTTCGGTCGCTTCGAGCCTGCTGCTGGGCAGTTCGGGGAACCGGTTGAGGATCTGCCTCCGATACGCATAAAGCCCCAGATGTTTCCATCGCGGAATATCGCCGCGCACGTCCCGGTCCCAGGGAATAGGGGCGCGGGAGAAATACAATGCCCTGCCGCTGTGATCCACGACCACCTTCACCACGTTCGGGTTCGAGGTGTCTTGTACGGGGCATCGCGTCATCACCGTGGAAACCTGAACCTCAGAGCGCGCAAAGGGCCGCAGCAGTGCATGGAAATGTTCGGGGCGGAGCAGAGGTTCATCGCCCTGGATATTCACAAAGATGTCATCCTGGGCTGCCGGTCCGATTGGGTTCTCCTGCGCAAGCTGCTGTGCGACCGCATGGACCCGATCGGTCCCACTGCGGAGTGCCGTGGAAGTAAGCCGGACCTCCCACCTACTGTCTCGGCAGAGATCCGCGACTTCCTCGGAGTCTGTAGCAACCATCAGGCGGTGAAAAACCCGGGAGACAGCGGCTGCTTCATACACCCATGCCAGCATCGGTTTCCCGGCGATCTCGCGAAGCACCTTCCGCGGCAGACGGCTGGAGGCCAAACGCGCCGGAATCACGCCGATAATCTGAGGACTAGTTGATGGGGGGCTGGATGACGACATGCAAAACAAGTCTAATTGACCGGATCGTCCCAGGCGCTCATCCAAAGGACCGCTCGAAAGAATCACGGCAGCTGACTCGAAGTCGAAACATGATCCGGACGGGCTGGATACGCTACAATATCCTTGCTGTCGGCCTGGCAAATGCTTGCGCTGTCGCAGCCCGCGAGCTGGATCTCTCCCGTATCGCGATTCATCAGCATCCCTCCTGGCGGCGTAGCTCAGATGGTTAGAGCGACGGACTCATAACCCGTAGGTCGGTGGTTCGATCCCACTCGCCGCCACCAATTACATTAATAAGTTCCGAGGTGTATCCGGGTTTCAGCCATCTCGCTGGGTTGTGCTGAGGTTGCGGATGGTTGCGGCATCGGTCTGGTTTTCTTCCGGAACGGGGACAAAGTAACGATGGTGGAGATCGTCTGGATCCAGAATGAAGGATGCGTCTCTAACAGTTTTTGTATTGAAATCTATCCAACGTCAATATTGCTGGTAAGAATGCAATTAGCCGCATTTACGTATCGATAAGCCTGCTCATATGCGGCACTGGGATTGCGGCGAATGATTTTGGGGAATGCGCTTGGCAACGGATGATACCCGCTTGCGGCTGTTAACTTTGGCCCATCTGCGAAGTTTGCTAGAACTAATTTATGGGTTGGAGAGGCGGTGGAGTTCAGGCTGAGGTGTAGCGGAAACGCCGAAATCCATCGAGGGATTGCGGAGTCCTCGGTCTTTTTCACGCCAGTTGAATGGAGACAGACTGATATGAGTGAAGACTGGCAAAAGGATTACTGTTCAGTCCAACTCCTTGTGGAGCTGAGTAGGCAGCCGGAGAAGAAGACGCGCTCGTCAAGCAGCGGATTGATGATCCTCAGCAACGCCCGCCAGATTTGCGCTCCCCAGTGCGTAGCCAATTTGTACTTCGTTGATGCATAGGATCGCTAACGGCACCTTCGAGCAACGGATCGCTTGTCTGTTCCATATGCGAACGCAGACGATTTCGCAGATCGTCCAGGATATTTGCATATGAGGTGTCCGCAGCCAGATTGCGCTGTTCCCATGGGTCTTGCTGGAGGTCGTAGAGTTCCATGGACGCATGGTGGGATAAGGCGTCGTTCGGTGGAACGACGGTGTCGGATCTTGGCCGCCAAGATTGAGAAGGGTCCATAAACGAATGCGCGCTCGAAAAGCTCACAATCAGCTTGTGGTTTTCCGTACGAACAGCACGCAACGGATCGTAATAGTCGTGGTACGTCATTTCGTAAAACAAGATTTTCCGCGGGCTATACGGTTGCCGGTCAAGGAGAGGAGCGAAGGAGCGGCCCTGCACGTTGGAAGGGATCGGCACGCTTGCTGCGTCAAGAATCGTGGGCAGATAGTCGATATTTGAAATCATGGCGGTTTCACGCCGTCCTCCGAACCATCCGGGGCGAGCCGGAAGTCGAAGGATCAGCGCAGTCTCCATACCCGGTTCATAAACGGAACATTTTGCGCGAGGCAGAGCGACACCGTGGTCGGTTGTAAAAATGACAAGCGTGTTCTGGTCCAGCCCCAATCTCTTTACCGCATCGAGGATGCGTCCCAATTCATCATCAACATGGCGGACAGCACCTTGCAGTTCGCCAAGTTCCGTCCGGGTGCCCGCAGTATCCTTCAGATAACTGGGGATGGAAACTCCCAGGGAGGTATCTGATTTCAGATCCTTTCCCAAAAATCCCATATCGCGAGTGGGGTCCACGTTGGGCAAGCGATGCGGCTCGAGAGTGCCGGCCTGAATATAGAAGGGCTTGCTGTTGTCGCTGGAAAAGCTTGTCAACATCTGAATTGTGGCCTCGGCAACATTTGCAGCCCAGGGACTCGCCACATACTCATCAAGACCGCAGCGGTTTGGCCCCGAGTGGGTTTCATGCAGGATGCCCACACCCGCGGTCCGGTATCCATTCCGCTTCAGGATCTGACCTAAATGAAGCTCGTCAGGATTCAGGTCCCAGCAGAACGGAGGATGGGTGAGTCCTAACACACCGTTGCAGTGAGGATACCGCCCCGTAAAAATCGAAGCCCGGGAAGGGCTGCATTGCGGCGCCGCTGCGAACGCTCTCTCAAAGAGAACGCCTTCGGCTGCTAGACGATTCAGCTGCGGCGTCTGTACGGTCGAAACACCATAACAGTTCAGGAAACGGCCCAAGTCATGCGAATGCAGCAGCAGGATATTGGGCCTGCTGTTCGCACGCGTGTCGGGCAAGCTCGAATTTCTGCGAACATCTGCATGGCCGTCCGTGGTATGAGCGCCCACGGCAGCTCCGCCCACAACACTCGTAACGGATTTCAGGAATGATCGGCGACTCATATCCGGAGCGTCTTTTTCATATTCTGCCATTCTGCATCCTCACGGTGGTGACCCTGGACTGTGGTTCAACTGGAACTATTCGACTGGATGGGTTCCCCCCGGTTGATCGACAAACCGGCTGTCCGCAATGATCTGACTGTAAAAAGAATTTTCAGGATGTTGGGCGTTGGGCCCTCCAGCCCATACTTCTTCGAGAAATGGATCACCGAGAGATTGAAGATGGGTGGCCAAAACTTTCTTCAGCGTGTCCATTTCCCGGTCCCGGCCCTGGCCGCGTACGATCATTGTCATTTCATAGGGATCCACCTGGCGATCAAAGAGCACTTCCGGACCAAACTGTTTCGCATACACCCCCTGCGTCAATGCGTAAGTGTAGCGGGTCGTATAGACGGCTCGAAAATGACGAGGTCCCTCAAAAAAGCCACCTTGGAAATAGGCTCCGAATGCATATTCCGGAAGGCTCATCCGGCGTCCACGCAGCAGTGGGGCGAAATCCGTGCCGTCCATGCCGCCAGCGTGAACTTCGGCCAGGCCGAGAAGGGTCGGCAACACATCAATGCTGTTAAAAACGTTGTTATGGCTGGCTCGACGAATTTTTCCAGGACAGCGAAGTATCAGTGGAATACCGGATGATTCCTGGTAAAACTGGTCTTTTGCGAAAAGGCCATGAGAACCCATCATTTCTCCATGGTCAGCAGTAAACGCGACAATTGTATTGTCTGCTATTCCCTTTCGGTCCAGCGCTTGCAAGATGTCGCCGACTGCTTTGTCGATCGCGGTGACGGCGCCGAAGTAGCCTGGGATACATTGGGATTCTTCCAGATACGGTATATCTATCGACACGTTCGACCGTACAGGCCGCCGATAACATTCTCCTCCCTTTTCATAAAATTTTTCGTATTGGGGCGGAGCGGTGTAACCCCAGCTGGGAGGCGGCGGCGCCTTTCCCTGGCTAAGCGCCGCTTCATAGGCCGACCGATGGCCAGGCATGAAGTGTCCCTCTGTGCCCGGGCCTCCACCCGTGTGAGGAGGACCAAACGATACGACCATACAAAATGGCTTGGCCGCTTCGCGCTGCTCAAGGTATTCAATGGATTTCGATGCAACGATGTCCGGAGACCAGCCAGGAATGGCGACAGCATTCTTCTGATCGTCGATGAAAAAAGGCTCATTGAATGGAGTGTGGGACTGACTGACAAACCAACGATCGAAGCCGTGGCGCAGTTCAGGGGGAACGTATGTGAATTGCGAGTTTCCGGTTTTATGAAATCCAAGATGCCATTTGCCAAAATAGGCGGTCTGGTAGCCCGCAGACTTGCAAAAATCGCCCAACGTTCTCTGTTCGGGCATCAGCACGATATCGTTGCACAACATTCTGTTATGCAACGAATATTTGCCCGTAAAAAGACAGGAACGATTTGGAGTGCAGACCGGTACCGTCGAGATCGCACTCGTGAAAGCCGCACCATCCGCCGCTAACTTGTCCAGATTGGGGGTATGGACCGAATCCTGCCGCATAAACCCAATCGCCTGTTTGCGAAACTGATCTGCCATGATGAAAACTATGTTTGGCTTCGACGACTCTATACTGTCCGCACGAAGTGGAGCTGTCTTCGCAAAAATATCGTTACAGCTAACCGCGGCGGCAGACAGCGCTGCCGCCTTGACGAAATTGCGCCGTGTAGCCTGCATAGGAACACCTCCAACTGACCGGTTGATGGGTAGGCAAAGAGCGGCTAACCTAGTTGCTTCGCGGAGCCTCTGATTGCTTGCTCCCTCGAAATCTTTAAGTGGTAACGACAGCTTGAAGATTGAGATTGCGCACCTGCATGGCAACGTTCCATGGTCCAGTGACCTCCCAGCCCACGTTCATGCTGCCGAGATGGTAATCTTCTTTCCGGTGCGATCCGGAGAGAAAGCCGGCATTCCAAGCCGCCTCCAGCCCATCCTGGATTAAAGGCAGCAGGTCCTTGCCAATGGTGATCCACTCGCCATTAACTGCTGGTTTTTCGGCGTAGGTTTTTCCGCCCAGGTTATAGATGAATTTTCCCGTTCCTTGTTTGTGCGCATTGCCTTTGTCCGCCATCTCGTGAGTAATTGGCGTGGAATAACGCGCATCATACATCGGCACGCCGAACCAGTAATAATCGCGGAAGCCGGGCGAGGCGCGATTGAAGTTCTCGACTCTCACATAGAAAAGAAATTGTGCGGTGTGACGCTTCTCGTCCCAACCGGACCCTCGGTGGGGCACTGCCTGCAACAGGCGATAGCTGATCTGAAATGGAATGGAATGAATTTGAGGCAGCGCCGGGTTCTCTACGCATTGTTGAGAAACCAGCAGGTGCGGCCATGCGGCCGGTCCGGTTGGAGGAATATCGTTATATTCCTTCCGCCCATTCAACGCCAGGATCAGATCGGCCTCCGGGGAGGAGGTCTTCCCGAAGGTAATTGCCTTGGCCCCGTCGAAGTAACGGATCGATCCCGAGGACAATCGTTCAGGAGATGCAGCACCAAGGTTGTAGTGACTGTACCATTGCGCACCATTCCATGCCGGGTTGCAATTTTTTCCGTTCGCGCACAGAACTCCGGCATTTAGTCGGTGCGTGGGGTCAGCTTTCAACATGTTGACACCGGTTTGAAAGCGACGATCGCGCAGCATATCGACGGTACGCGCATTCGCTGATTCCGATATTGCGGATGGAGATTGAAGGGCCGTCATTGCGGAAGCCCCCATGACGATGAGCATTTTACGCCGGGATAAATTCATCATCAGATCCACCGCTCTTGTTCCTGTGATAGTGACTTGAAAAGAAATCCGCTCTTCGTCCGTCTACGGGCGAGAGGCGCGCGTTGAAATTTCAATTCAAAGTGCTCGTTGGCCAAAGTTTGACAGGGACGCCGGTTGTGTCCCTATACCGCTCCCGTTGCTGCTGCAATTGTGTAACTAGATCATGAACAACAAGTTCATAGCCCGGATGTATTTTGTAGCCGCTCCATTCAAACAGGCTTTCCATCTCATCGGGATCTTTTTCAAGATCGAATAATTCCCATTCGTTGATGGTGTAGTAGTTGATCAACTTATACCGTTCAGTACGAATTCCATAATGCGGGGCGACCCAACAAGGACGGCCGAATTCATAGTAGTGGTAATACAAAGGCTGTTGCCAATGGGACGGCGACTCACCCCGCAGTATGGGAACAAGGCTTCGACCCTGCATCGCAGCAGGAACAGGAAGGCCAATGAGGTCGAGAATTGTAGGAGCATTATCGATATTGATTCCCCATTCTCCGGTTACACTACCCGGCTTGATGTGGTTCGGGTAACGGACGATCCATGGAACCCGTATAGATTGCTCATACATAAAGCGCTTGTCGAACCATCCATGATCGCCCAGGAAGAATCCATGATCGGACGTGTAGACAACGATTGTATTTTTGGAGAGACCGCTCTCGTCCAGATAGTCAAGAAGGCGGCCGATGTTTTCATCCTGCGCATGCATGGTTGCCAGGAAATGACCCATGAACTTCTGGTAGTTCCATTGCTTGCGCTGGCGGCCGGTCAAGTCGTCCGGCGGTCTGAAGTCGGGCATATTTTCGATCCGAAGCCGCGCTTCTTTCGCAGGCGCTGCCCGCATGGAATAGTTGTCCCAGAATGTGCCCGGTTCCGGAATACGGATATTGTCATACTCATGTTCATAACGATGCGGCGGATCAAATGGTCGATGGTCGTTGAAGTATTGAACCATCATCATAAAAGGTTGTTGAAACTGCTGGATGCCTTTCATAGCGAGGTCGGTAATGTTATCGGTCTCGTATCCTGCATAACTTTTCTTTTCAATTACAGTGCTGCCCAGGCTGGGATTTTGCAGATAGCCGTTCGGATCGTAATACGGTCCACCCGCTCCGTTTTTATAGACAAAATAGTCAAAACCCACTTCGCCGGGATTCACTGGAAGGTGCCATTTCCCGACCGTTCCTGTTTGATAGCCGGCCCGTTTCAATATTTTTGGAAATGTCTCCTGAGCGGGATCAAAGTGGGGTGGAGTCCAGCCTCCGATCAGACCTTCCGGATTCGAAACCATTCCATTCAAGTGGCTATATTTTCCGGTGAGCAAAGTGGCTCTGCTGGGGGCGCAAAGTGCGTTGGTCGTAAAGCTATTCTCGAAACGCATTCCCTGCTCGGCGATCCGGTCGATATTTGGCGTTTTCATCAGTGTGCTGCCGTAACAGCTCAGTACGCTTGTCGGAACACCCTCTCCGGTAATCCATACGATGTTCGGCTTCGACAACGGCTGACTCCCCGTTGCTTCCGGCGCAGCGAAATTATTGGTGAGTCGCTCTGCCAGTAGCTGTGGCAGCAAACTTGAACCCACGGCTGCGGTGCCGAACCTCTTGATGGCTTCTCGCCGGGAGATGGAGTTTTTTTTCATAGTTTGTCTCCGTGGATCCAAATCCTGCATACATGAGTCGAGCAACACTCAATTTAAGTGGAGAAAGAACAAGGCTGTCATTCAGCGCCGATCTTCCGGCTCCCACATCCAGGGAGAGAGAGGCGCCCCGAGCTTTCTCGGCGAAGCTCCGGGAGGGGTGCTGATATCCCCTTTATGTTGTTTCAATTGGGTATAGGCCGCGATCACTTCCGGCGGAAATGACGTCATCTGCGATTCGATTTCGGCAAACAGTTCCGTCACGATATGCGGATAGCGTTTTGCAACATCGTAACTTTCTGCCGGATCCTGATCGAGATTGTAAAGTTCCGCACGCTGTAGCCATGCACTCCCTCTGGCGGCGGTCGTGCGGTCATTCAGATAAATCTCGCCCTCCACTCCCTGCGCGACGCGCAACTTCCAATTCTGCCTGCGAATACAGTGGAGATCGAATCCGTGATTCCCCATCGGACTGAAGCGTACACCTTCCGCTGCGAGTGCGTCGATGTTCGAGGTCGGCAGTTTTGACCCATAGCAGCCAAGATCCCCGTAGCCCAGATCATCGCAAATCATCAGAATTACATTTGGCGGCTGTTGCGCCTTTTCCGGTTCCTGGCTTGCGGTTGGCCAGCCATCTCTCCGGGAAGTCAATGCAGCAGGCACTCCCGCCGGTATCGCAAACGATGCGGCGAGAGATTTCACAAAATCTCTTCTATCCAATGACATTGCCAACACTCCCGGCGGTTCATCCAATGGACCGATACTCTACAAGAGCACCTTCCCGCTCCTCGATCCATCGAACATCTCAAAAAGTAAGTTTCAGCGCGAACTCTAGTTCCCGTGGACTGTGAGCGCTCGTGATCTGACCGTAGTTGGCAGCTCCAAACGCGGTGGAGACGGTAGCGAAGTTTGAATGGTTCGCCACGTTGAATGCCTCGGCACGAAATTGGAAATTAACACGTTGCGTGATCGGAAATACCTTATAGAGCGCCACATTGAACGATATATAACGAGGGCTTCGGATCGAACCGTTGCTCGCGTTTCCAAAGAAACCATACGCAGGAGCAGCAAAGGAGTTCGTGCTGAACCACTCGTTCACCTTTCCCACATAGTGCAGGGGAGCTACCTGGTTCGAACGCACCGCCAGACCATTTTTTCCAGTTGCCAGCCCTGGAGTGAGCGCGAATCCGCTTTGAAAATCTGCGAGACCCGCAAAATTCCAGTTGCCTAGCGTCAGAGCGACCGGCTTACTGCTACTCCGGAAGTAAGGGATGTCATAGACCCAGGCCCCCACCAGGCTGTTTGCAAAATCGAAATCCGGGGGGCCGTACTCGGCTGCCGGATTCCGCGAATTCTGCACTCCATCTCCACCGATGCTCTGACCCTGGCCGAAACCGGAAGCTTCGGTCGTCCCCAGCGTCTTGCTATGGGTATAGGCAACGTTGACTTGGGACAATCCCGCTTTATAGATAAATCCAGCCTGAAACGAATTGTAGTTGGAAGAACCGTGTTCAAACGGATAGGTTATCGCGGCGTATCCTTTATAGGGACGGCTATAGTTCGGCGATGCTTTGGATGTATTGATACAAGGGTCGAAATTATAGCTACCAGAAGATGTCTGGCCGGCAGCGAGACAGCCGGTCGTGCTCGGCTGAGTGACCGGGAGCGGCTGGTTCTGATCGTAATAGGCTTCCAAATGGCGGCCCAGGCTGCCGACGTATGCGACATCCGCCGTCGCATGCGATGTAATCTGCCGCTCCAGGGTCAAGCTGAAGGACTGAGATTGTGCCGGGTACCACTTGTTTTCGGCCAGTTGCAGTGTTTGGGGAGTGGGAGCCGCCGTTGTGCCGGCGGTACCATTGCTGAGGGTACTGTTAAGAATATTCGCACTCAGATTGAAAGGCGGATTGGTTCCGAAAGCATTGTAGATACGTGCAATCGGGGATACGGAATATCCAATTCCGTATCCGCCGCGGATCGAGGTTTTTCCATCTTCAGTGAGCGCATACGCGAAACCAACCCGCGGAGCAAAGTTTGTCTTTATAGGAATGTAAAATCCGCTCGGGACTCCGTTCTTTCCTGCAAACACAATTCCATTCAGTAAATTTGCAGGTTGGCCTGCGCTGTTCAGAGGGACATTCGAACTGTTTACTACAAGGCTGCCGTTTACATTCACTACAGGAGCTTGCCCGGGAGTATATAAGTCCGGATTGAAGTTCGTAACCTGATCTCCGCTTACGGTGCTATTGGAAAAATAAAAATAACGAAGACCCAGATTCAAGCTCAGGCGCGGAGTTGCCCGCCAATCGTCCTGTACATAAGCTTCTCCGGTTCGATTATGAAAGATCCCCAGCCGTTCACTGCTCGCTTGCAAATACGTCGAATCAAGTCCGAGCATGTAGTCGGCGGCAGGGTCCCCGGTATGATTGCCGGAGAATGAAAAAGTCCCCTGCGGACTTGTGAACGCATTCTGCCGCTTCATGCCAAACAAGTACACCGCTCCGAACTGAAATACGTGGTTTCCTTTCACCCAGCTCACGTCATCCGAAATGGTGCCCTGGTTCCCGTTTGCGGTGATAGGAATCGGTCCAACTCCGTTTGTGGCCCATCCTCTCGCCACGCTGATATTGGGGATTCGGTTCAGCGGATCGGCGCCGGGAAAGGCTTGCTGGATCTGAACTCCCTTCGGCAAGGTGCCACCGTTTGCAATGTAGTGGACCTTGGTTGTGTTATCGGCCACGCTAACGGAGTTGAGAAAATTGGGGGTGAACGAAGAGGTAAGCCGGACCAGCCCATTGAAGCCGGTTGAAATTGTATTTTCAGTAATCGAACCAGTTGGATTTCCCTGCCCGGAAAAATTCACATTCGGGATGGACTGGTCGACGGACATGTACATCATGCGGGCGATCAAAGTGTTATTTGGGGTGATGCTATGGTCAACCCGGTATTGATAATTTGTTTGATCCGTGTTGGATGGACCCTGATTGATATAGTTTTGAAATCCTCCGGCGGGGTTGTTTGGCAAAGGCCAGAACTGATTCATCAACGCAACCGCCACCGGATCAAAGCAAGCCGGATTGAGTTTCTTTGGCCCGGCGACGCAGTTGGTTTTTCCTTCCGCAGCCAACAGCGCCGCACTATGAGCATCTATAGCCAGGCTGCCCGTGAGGGTCGGACTGGCACTAAAGTCTCCATTCCTCATCGCCTGAGTAAATACAGCACTGCGAATGACAGTTGGAGCGTGAATCACATACCACTCATTCGAAGCAAAGAAGAAGGTCTTCTTTTTTCGGTCAGTGTTGTAAACCCAGGGAAGGATGACCGGACCGCCTAATGTATACCCGAAGATGTTCTGATGCAGCGACTGCGGTGCGGTGGAAAAATAATTGTTCGCGTCAAATGCGCTATTGCGCAGGTAGTCCCATGCGGAACCATGAAATGTCTTGGTCCCGCTCTTGGTTTCAACCAAAAACTCCGCTCCGGAAGATCCGCCGTATTTCGCGCTGTAGTTGTCTTTCAGTACGCGCATCTCGGCAATCCCGTCCACAATGGGATAGGTATTGATGCTGCCGATGCTGCCCAGCTCCACACCATCGACAAAGTATCCGTTATATTCGGTCGACTGACCGTTCACCACCAGCGTAGGTTTCGCCAGAGTCCCGCCGCCCGCGATTTCGTCCGACGCGGAAATGCTGTTGACCCCGGGAATCATGATGGCCAGGGTTTGAAAATTCCTGCCGTTTAGCATCAAGTTGCTGATCTGCTTTGCGCTGACCGTGCCGCTGCTCTCCGACGTTTCCGTGTTGATCTGCACTGCATCCGCCGTTACCGTCACCTGTGAGGAAGCAGCACCAAGCTGAAGCTCGATGTTATTGGCCCGGCGTTGCCCTGGATCAATATGCAGATCTTTGATAAGGCTCTCTTTAAACCCCGTTGCATTTATGGTTACGGTATAAGTGCCCGAATCAATCGACTCTGCGGAATAAAACCCTTTGGTGTCGGTCGAAACGGAGCGGGAGACCCCGGTGGCCTGGTTGATGACTGTCACTCTGGCGCCGGCGACGGCAGCCTGTGTCGAGTCGGTAACAATCCCCGAAATGGCTCCCGTGCTTGCCACCTGCGCATAGACAGCCCAAGTCCAGCTCAATATGAATGCTGCGATAACGGCAGAGTATGCCTTCCGCAGATAGAGTCTTTTTCTCTGAATCATTTAACAAAATCTCCGATTGCATTTTCTTCATATAGGAAATATATTCACTATTGGAAACGATACTAACCATATATCTGCTTAACATTTATTGTCAATCTGAACTTTTAACATCAATCGCGTGCGGGCGGTAAATGAAAATGGGCTGAGCAATTTCAGTGAGGTTTCGTTTGATGGGTTTAAAAATAGTGGCGCTTCTGTCGTTTCTTTTCGCTGGCGCATCTCTGACATTTGCTCAAATTCCACGTGGCGCCAAAACGCCGCTGGACCCCACCCGAGACATCCGCATTCACAGGAGCGCCGGCGCGAAGGTGCAATTACCGGAGGAATATATCTGGACAAAAGTGGATACGGATTCGTTTTCCGGCTCGACGCAGAAGGTCCGGGATACTTCCAGAAAATCGAAATTTCGATTCTTTCGCACGCATTTTCGTGTAAACCATCCACCCGCTGAAGCCACGCTTTATCTCGCGGGCCCGAGCAGCGCCACCGTCTACCTGAATGGCAGGCTTGTTCTCGAAGCAGAACCCGCGGCCAATTTCCACTTGAATATGCATGTATTTACCGCGGACGTCGGCGGCAGGCTGCAGCGTGGAGACAATGTTCTGGCGATGAAGGTCGCCGGCGGAAAACGAGCAGTTTCCAGCAAAGTCCTGGTTGCTAAAGTTCTGCCGGCAGCCCGCGGACAGAACCGCCCGCCATTGATGTTTTCCAATTCCCGTTGGAAGAGTACACCTTGGTTTTACAAGGGCTGGAACGAACCGGATTACAACGATTCCGCGTGGCAAAACTTAGAGTCAAAAGGATCGATCAGTAAAGCAGATGCATTTTTGGATTCAAATATAGATGCTGGCTTGTATGAGTGGCCCGGATATGAGGGTGTCTCTCCATTTCTCGCACGATATCGACTGGCTGCGCAATCCGTTATCGACGTCTCTCCTTTGTCGGGAAAAATCGAGAATACGGATGTCTTGACCCAAAAAAGTAATACCTCTTCTGCTTCTGAATTTACTGTCACCCCGCCATCCGAACCGTTATCGAAACAGAATGCGCCGAGCCTCGTTCTTGATTTCGGAAAAGAGGTTTCGGGACGGGTGGAATTTATCTCCGATACGGATGCACCCGCCGAGATGACGGTTCAATACGGTGAATCGCTGGAGGAAACCGAACGTCAGCCTTTTCTTGGAGAAGCTGCCGTTTATCTTCCGCCGCGCGGGACGGCTCACGGACCCAAAAGCGCATTCCGCTATGCAAAAATCCGCTTTCTACGTGTGTCGGTGCCTTTGCATTTTAAAGCAATACGATTGGATGGCATTTATTATCCAGTCCAATATCGCGGCTCGTTCACTTCCTCGGACCCACTTTTGAACCAAATCTGGGAGGTTGGAGCCTACACCGCGCATCTCTGCATGCAAGACAACATCTGGGACGCGCCAAAGCGGGACCGCGATATCTTCTCCGGCGATCTCGATGTCAGCGGGAAAGTTATCGATAGCGTCTTCCTCGATCATTTTTTGATGGAGAAAACAATATTGAATTTAGTCGGTCCTTCGAAGGAAGAATATAAGGCCAACACCATTCCCGGATACGACGCCTTTTGGATCACGGTGTTGGCTGCCTATGATCGACACGCAGGCTCAAGACAATTCCTTCTCCAGATGCACGCGCCTCTGCTCAATTTTCTTACCCGTATCCAGGATGATTTGGACTCAAACGATCTCTTTACAAACCGGAATAAGTCCTGGACCTTCGTCGACTGGTCGGCCAATCTGGACGGCAATACGCCGGAAGCCTGGATGGCGACGGATTTCGAGTTCTACAAAGCTGTTGTCGACGGGGCAGCACTTCTGCGAGAGTTGAACGACGTGCAAAATGCGCGTCGTTTTGAGCAACTGGCGGCAAAAATGAAACAGGCCGCCGAGAAACAATATCGTGATCCGCGTACCGGAACCTTTGGATCGCGTTGGCAAACGAACGCAATGGCGGTCTATTCCGGGTTGGCAAGCCCCGCACAATACGATCCGATCTGGAAAAACGTTCTTTCTGTCGCCGACCAGCCGGGCCACACTGCGCTGAATCAGGTGCCTGTTTATAACTACTGGTGCTGCTCGTGGCTGAAAGAGCACAAGCCCTCCTATCACGCACTTACTATCACGCCCTTCTATAGCTACTATTTGATCTCCGCAATGGCGGCCACCGACCATCGATCCGAAGCATTGGATTGGATCCGCAACTACTGGGGAGGCATGATCGCAGAAGGAGCGACCAGCTTCTGGGAAGCATACGACCCCAGTTGGCCCAAACAGGATTTTCACGCCACGTTGGAAGCCGATGGCAGAGCAGGCTACTTTGTCAGCCTGGCTCATGGATGGTCGAGCGGACCAACTTCCTGGCTGATGGAACAGATCCTCGGAATACGTCCCACCCGGGAAGGATTTAGAAAGGTGACGATTCGACCTGACCTCGCTGGACTTTCCTGGGCGAAAGGAGCCGAACCCACGCCGTTTGGCCTGATTCGAGTAGACATAACGTCCGGCCCGCATGGTTCGATCGCATTGAATATTCCGGCCGGACTTGACGCCACTGTCCAAGTGCCGAGTCAAAACCAACGTTCTATCGTGATTGTCAACGGAAAAGCCGTAGCCGGACATTTAATCGAAGATGGCCGCCGATCCTCAATCAACCTGCGGCAGGGCGGACATTTCATGATCACCGGCGTTCTTAATTAAATAAGCCGATCAATAGGTATCGAATATGATTCGTTTTTCGCGACGGGATTTATTGGCGACATTGGCCAAGACAGGCGCTTCAGCGTTCGCCTGGAGAAGTTCCGCAGGGCTGTTGCGTGCAGAAACAACGCAGAAACTACCGGTGCAAATGTCGGATGCCGCGCGTCAAAACGCCAAAAGCAAACTCGCGGCGTATTTCGGCGATGCAGCCCCAAAATTATTACGGCCAGCGCAAGGCGTTTTGCTCCAACCTTGGGTATCTCCCAGCCTGCCGGGAAAGGCGTACAACACCCAATTGTGGGACTGGGACACGTATTGGACAAGTCGGGGACTTTTTCATCTGGCCCACGCGTCGGGATACAGCCAATTGCACGGGGAAATTTGCCAACATGCCCAGGGCAGCCTGTTGAATTTTCTGGATCATCAGTCCGAAGAAGGACGCATCCCCACCATGATCTCCGTGAGTGATCCGGATCCATTCGGATGCCTAAAAAAGGAATGCCCCAATATAAAGAATCAGGCCAAACCGATTATGGGTCAGCTGGCTTTGCTCATCGCCGATGAACAGAACGATGTCGAATGGGTCCGTCCGCGATTTGATCGCCTTCTTCGCTTCCATGATTCCTGGACGCTGGGAAATCAAAGCTCGATCGGTTTGCTGGTGTGGGGAGAAGATGTCGCGATCGGCGTCGACAACGATCCGACCACGTTTGGGCGTCCATTTTTCTCCTCGGCGGACCTTCTGCTGAATTGTCTCTTCTACCAGGACCTGCAAGCTGCCGCCGAATTGGCCCGTCGCCTGGGCCGCACGGACGATCAACAACGGCTATCCAACCAGGCGCGAAATCACGGCGCCAACATCCAACGCTATTGCTGGGACCCCCGGGACCACTTTTACTACACTGTCGATGTGCAATGCGTGGATCGGCGCGCCGAGTTGATTCCCCGAGTGCCGCGGGGCATGGACATGTCATGGAAATGCCTGCCGCTAAGAATCCAGATGTTTACCGGTTTTTTGCCCTTATGGTGTGGATTGGCGACGCCGCAGCAAGCCTCTGAAATTGTGCAAAGGCATTGTCTCAACGACAGCAGCTTTCATAGCGCATACGGCATACGCTCTCTTTCCGAGCAGGAAACCATGTACTCGCTGGCCCGCAGTTCCAATCCCAGCAATTGGCTGGGTCCGATCTGGATTGTTGTGAACTATTTCGTATGGAAAGGGCTAAAGAATTATGGGTTTCATCAGGAGGCAGCGGACCTGGCAAATAAAACTCTGCGGTTACTCAGCTCAGATCTCAACACCAGTGGTTCGCTGAACGAATATTACGATCCAGACACCGGAGCCCCATTAAGCCATCCAGGGTTTTTAGATTGGAACATGCTTGTTTTGGAAATGACGAGCTAGGAACACTCCCAGGGAGATACAAAATTGCAATTGCAATGTTTGATCTTAAAGATACTTCGCCGTACATCATTCGCTTGGTTGCTATTTTTTGCAGTATCGCTTTGTTTGCAGGCGCAAACACATGCGCCCAATCCGCCCCATGCTTGTCCTGGCGTCGGACTCAATCAGCCGGATACAGGTTCCGCTTTACATGGCTTCTGGGAAGGCTCCCGCATGGACCGCGAACCGGTGCTTTTTGTGCAACAGGAAAATGGACAGGCTGCAACGGGTCATCTGTTATTCACTCCGACCAAACTGGTTAGCGTCACCAGCGGGGACGGTCTCCGCGTATTTCAGGAAGGAGTGGATTTCATCTGGAGCCCAGGCACCAATCTTCTGACATTGACACCCAACTCGCTGATCCCTTTTAGAACTTCTGCCGAATTGCATCCCCCCAAAGGATCGCCTCGAACCCATGGCGAAACGATCGATGGAAAGAGCAGCCTGTTTTTTGCCGAAGGCGGGGCTGTCTTCCAGTCACTGCAAGTAAACGTAACCTACGATCACGCGGACCAATGGAATGGCTACGTGCCCGCTTCGGCCTCGAATGAGTTGCGAACTACAATTTCAAAACTAAGAGAGAAAAAACCGCTCAAGATCGTCATTCTCGGAGATAGCATTTCCCACGGCGCTTGCGCTTCCGGTACTTTTTGCGGACTGCCCTATCAGCCGCCCTTTACCGGGCTAGTGGCGGAAGCGCTTGAAACTGAATATGGAAGCGCAATCTCCCTCAAGAACCTATCGGTCGGCGGCATGGTTTCAAAATGGGGAGTCACAATGGCCCCCGAGGTTGCCTCCGAGAAGCCGGACCTGGTGATCGTTGCCTTTGGCATGAACGATGCGAGTTGGCGCATACCCTCCGCTGTTTATCGCCAGAATATTCGCACAATTGTCGACACCATAAAACGAAGCGATCCAGAGGCGGATTTTATTCTGGTGGCCACAATGACAGGAAATCCGGAATGGAGTAAACCCGATCCAAACCTTTATCGCGAATACCGCGACGATCTTTCTGCGGTGACGGGACCTGGGGTCGCTGTGGCTGACATGACAACGATCTGGCAAGACATGTTGAAGAAAAAGAAATTCGACGATTTGACCGGAAATGGCATTAACCATCCCAATGATTTCGGCCATCGGGTTTACGCGCAAGTTATTCTGAAGTTATTGCAATGATGATTGGCATGTAGTTCAAAATATTAGAAGCAGCTTGGCAGCAGCCCGGAACATCCAGCACTCATTCTCCAGTCTTTCGAGCGGAATACGGACTGCCTTTGCCTCGAGGCAGGCGGTCTCGTTCTTTTCTACGCCAGGCGTTTGGACTTGCGCCTTCGACACGACCGAATGCGCGATAGAAACTGGAAATATCATCAAATCCACATTCGAAAGCGATTGCGATGAGGGAACGATCAGTCTGGGTCATCAGGTGCTTTGCATGTTCAACGCGTAGGTTTCGTAAGAAGGCCGGCCAGGTTTCGCCGGTTATCGTCCGAAAGAGTTGACTGTACCGGCGCGGCTTTAGGCCTACCCGTTCCGCCGTTTCCTCCAAAGTTTGCGGGCGGTAGAAATAATTTTCCAGGTTCCGAATAGAGGCGGCAACACGGGCATGGGACAGCGGTTTGTCCAAGAGAGTTTCTTTTGTTTCCTCCAACCGTCCAGCTCGCTCGCGGATGAGAAGGCCCATCAATTCCAGGACAAGGCCGGTTGTGAGAACTTCGGACCCGGCATGGTTGAGAGTTTGTTCGTAGAGAATATCTTTGACTAATCTCTTGGTGACGACGCACAGCGTGCCGTGATCGATCACACGACATGCAGTGAGTCCACCCTCATCTGCAAGGTCTGTAACGAAAGTGTTCTGGATGCATAAAATGAAGATCGACAGCGGTTTCGAAGGGGTATCGACGATCCGGTGGCGAATGCCAGGAGGAAGAAGTACGACGCACGACGCCTTAATGGCGTATTTCCTTCCGGACGTCCAGAGCGCTCCTGCGCCTTCCCAGACATAAAAAATCTTAAAAAACGGATGATAGGTCCAGTCCATCCGGAAGTCATCTGAGTGCTGGCTTTCAGCCATGTAAATGCCGAAGTCGGGAAACCACACTTCCGCGGGCGTATTTCTTTTTGTTTCCATGAGACAACGTCCAAGCAATGTCGTTGCTGAAAATGCTAACCGGGCGTGCCGGGATTGCCAAGACACGGGCTGAATCGCTCGCTAGGGTTGGCTGTGATGAAAGCCGCTGAAACACACCATCTGTCCGAGGACGTTCCCTTCAGAGTCATGAAGCGAACTTGGCAGCCAGTAGCGCTCAGTTCGGATCTCGCGATCGGGGGTCTTCTTTCCTACCGGCTCTTCGATGTCGATCTGATAATAGCGCGATTTGCCACCAGCATTCTGGCCGCGGAGGATGTTTGTCCGCATAAGGGTGCCCGCCTCAGCCGCGGCCGGATTTGCGAAGGCGAATTACAGTGCCCCTATCATGGATGGCGCTTTGGCGTGGATGGCGACTGCGTGAATATCCCGTCGCTCCTCGATCCGCCTTTGAACAGACTCAAGCTCTCTCATTTGAAAAATTATCCGGTTCGAGAGAGATACGGCATGGTTTGGGTGCAGATGGAGCCGGACGAAAGCGTCGCACTTCCGGACGTGCCCGAGTTTGAAGACGAGACGTGGACCTATCTGGTGGGACCTCCGACTCTATTTAAAGCCGGCTTCCGCCGCGAGATCGAAAATTATCTAGATATGAGTCATTTCGCGTTCGCACATTCCACGACTCTTGGCAAGGCTGCCAGTCCGCTGATTCCCGAAATGAAGATAATGACCTACGACGATGGCTTTGAGATGGAGGCCTTGTTCCCGGCCCTAAAGACACCGCATGAGCAGCCGGGAAAACTTCAGAGCGCTCATCTCCGCCATCAGCGCTGCTATCTGCCCAACTTCACTACAATTCGTCAGACCTTCGAAGATGGCGACGAGCGGGTGTTGGTCCACATTCCATCTCCCAATACACGCACGGAGTGCACGTGCTTTTGGGCACTGGCAGTTTCTCCTGGATTCAAGGGCCCCGCACCGGAGGACCAATTAGAGTTCGCCATACAGGTGCTTGATGAAGACCGGACCATTTGCGAAAGCCAGGTTCCGGCCGAGGTTCCAATCAACCCAAGTCCAGGCGGCTGGGGACTTCTTGTTGCTCCAGGAGACACCTTGGCAAATATTTTCCAGAGGTGTCTGCGAAAGTATTTAATCGACCGTACAGTCACACAGCAGGAGAGCCATTGATGCTTACGAGAAGAGAGGAATCAATGAATATTTCGACCGCAAGGAAAGCCTTGGTTGCAGCTCTGAGCCTTTTCTTGTTTCTTACAGTACGCCCTGCTTGCATGGTGGCCCAACAGGTCACCGCCACTCTGGTAGGAACGGCCACAGACACCCAAGGGGCGGCAATTCCTGAGGCCCAGGTGACTGCAACCAACACCAGCACGGGTGTGAGCCGACCTACAACCAGCAATGCACAGGGTGATTATCGAATTGAATTCCTTCCCGTCGGCAGCTATTCCGTTACTGTGAACGCTTCCGGCTTCAAGAAGTTTGTGCAGAACAATGTTGTCCTTACTGTCGATCAAACGCAGCGTGTCGATGCCAGGCTGGTAGTGGGCGCCCCCAACCAGACGGTGACCGTCAACTCCGCGCCTCCTCTCGTCAACACGAGCACCGCGGAAATTGGGAGCACGGTAGAACACCGGGAGATCACGACGCTGCCCATTGTCGGCCGCAATGTGTATAGCTTGCTCACGCTGACTCCCGGCGTCCAGCAATCGACGAACAGCATACAACTGGGTTTTCCGCAGCAGCAAACCTTCATCAACGGCGGATCGGATAATGGGGTAGGGTCGGTCGCCTATTACCTGGACGGAGGCATCAACATGACCTTCCTCCGCAATACCGGCAACATCGTCCCCAATCCGGACGCGGTGGAAGAGTTTCGCGTGGAGACCAACAACTACAACGCGGAATATGGCCGGTTTGGAGGCGGCGTAGTCACGGTGGTGACTCGCTCCGGCACCAACAACCTGCACGGATCGCTATTCGAGTTCTATCGAACCAAGGGCCTGAATGCCAGCCCGTGGGGATCCACTTCTAATCCTCCCTTGCATCGCAACCAGTTTGGCGGCACGGTCGGCGGTCCGATCCATAAAAACCGCGCATTTTTCTTTGGCAGCTATTCCGGGCTGCGCCAGGTCACCAGTACCGTGCTCAATACTGCCGTTGTGCCGACTGCGCTGGAGCGGCAGGGAAACTTCTCCCAGTCGGCGGTTATCCCCATCGACCCCACAACGGGGGCGCCGTTCAACTACAAAGGGGTACCCGGATGGATTCCGCCGAGCCGCCTGGATCCCACCGCGCAGAACCTGCTGAACCCTCCGTCAGGTCTGCCCGGTATTCCTTCGGCCAACCAACCGGGGAATGTCTTCCAAGGCTTGATTGTGAGTCCTTATAATACCGACGAATACCTGGCCAAGGTCGACCATTCGCTGACCCAGATGCAGCGCTTGATTGCCAGCTACTACGAAACAAGCGGCGTCACCTCCATTCAAAATTCCAGCGGCGGTACCGCCTCTCCGAACCTGCCCTGGTCGTTGCAGCAATACAGCTGGCGGCAACAAAATGCCAACCTAAGCGATACCTGGACAATCAGTCCGACGTTCATCAACCAGGCATGGGTCACCTATACGCGAAACTTTGGCGGACGTCTAAGCTTGCCGCAACACTCTCTGCACGATTACGGTTCCGATTTTCAGCCGCAGGGCGGTACGTCGTTGCCCGACATCACTGTCAGCGGGTATTTCCGTCTTGGAGAAGCCATCGATGGACCCATTGCCGGCACCAATTTTTATTCTGTCCGCGATGTGGTCGATCTAACCAAAGGAAATCATTCCATCAGCTTCGGCGCTGAAGCCTCCCTCAACAAGGACATACAGAATACTTCGTTGAACAATTATGGAGTCTTCTCCTTTACAGGCACAGCGACGCAGCTAAAGGGAAGCACCAAGTACAAAGGAAACGCGCTAGCGGATTTTCTGCTGGGATTGCCCGTGACCATGAACCAGGACACGCCCGTAACGGAACTGGACAATAGCTGGTCCTATGGTTTGTTCGTGCAAGACAACTTCCGCGCGTCCCAACGCGTGACCTTCAATCTGGGTTTGAGATATGACATTCAAACGCCGCCCACCGATCCATTGAATCGTGAATCGACCTTCGTGGCGGGACGGCAGTCGAAGGCGGTTCCCGCCGCTCCCGTGGGACAGTTGTTTGCTGGCGATTCGGGAGTCGGGCGCGGAGTGATTCCGATCCGCAAATATCATATTTCTCCCCGCCTTGGAGTGGCATGGGACCCGTTTGGAGATGGCAAAACATCTGTCCGGGCAGGCGCGGGACTGTTCTTCGGCAGCAATAGCGGCGACAATTGGAATTCCATGGCGAATTTCCTGCCGTTCGCCGTACGCGCGCAGTTCAACAATGTAGCATCTCTAACCCACCCCTATGCGAACCTTCCGGGCGGTGTCAGTCCCTTTCCTTATGTATATAGGCCTTCGAATCCCAGGTATATCACCCCAGCTACGATTGAAGGAGTCGATCTCAACTATGCATGGCCATATACCTATCAGACGAATTTCTCTTTACAGAGACAAATTACCAACGATCTCAGTCTTACCGCGGCTTACGTAGGCGCTTTCAGCTACAACTTACCTTTTGCGGACGACCTCAATTACCCGATCTTCAGCAACACCGCGACAACGCAGAATGTAAATGCTCGGCGGCCGATCGATACCGGAACGCTGGCCCAAATTTACGCCATTGGCTCGACCCAGCTATCGGTCTACAACGGATTTCAGCTAATCGCCGAGCAAAGGGCGTGGCACAGGGTCAGCTTTCGTGCCTTCTATGTCTATAGCAAAACCACTTCGAGCGTGCTGGAAGACGATCAAGTCAACCAATCCATAGCGCCCCAGGACTACAACGCGCTTTCCCAGGAGCGGGGGCCGTCGAATTACGACATAAGAAATTCATTTGTCGGGTCGGCTATCTGGAATTTGAGCTACAGCAAAAGCTCGAATCCTATCTTGCGCAACCTGCTGAATGGGTGGGAGATCTCCCCGATCGTCAGCCTCCAGAGCGGAGCACCATTTTCGCTCTTGAGCGGTAAGGACAACAATCTCGACGGAAACAATACGGATCGACCCAACCTTGTCCCCGGCAAGAAACCGACGCTCGATCCGCATCGCAGCCGCGCGGCTGTGACCAACGCGTGGTTTAACACCGCCGCCTTTTCTCCGAATGGCCCAGGGCTGGGCGTCGGGCCGGGAGGCGCCGATGGAGATATTCCAAGGAACTATCTGAACGGTCCCGGCTACCGGGACGTGGATATGGGGGTTTTCCGCAACCTAGCTTTTGCTAACCGCTTCACGATACAGGGACGGCTTGAAGCGACGAACATATTCAACATGGTGAGTCTCTCCGCTCCGAACGCGACCCTTACGTCGAGCTTGTTTGGGAAGATCCGTTCGGCGGCGCCCCCCAGGCAGCTACAGCTTGGACTGAGATTGACTTTCTGATTGGCTAGAGCTTGTTTCAAACTCGAGTACTCTCACTTACCAGGACTAAAGCGGTTTGACAGATATTGTGATTGAAAATAATGTCAGTCATTCTGAGCGCAGCGAAGAATGACTCCCCTGAATATTTAGCTGCAACAAGAATGAAACCGCTCAATTTGCCGAAGACCGGAAAGCCGGTCCGCTGGTTTTCTTTTTCAGCCAGTGGCCCAAACTGCGTTCAGCAAATTCGTCCGCGCTTGCCCGCCGAGCCATGTGCGGGAGGGTCTTCGCCGACCCAGCGTTCATCTACAGGCTCGCTCGCCAGCTGATACCTGGAGTCCGAGGAAATCCGTAGCCGGTCAGAACGGTTGTCAGCGCCTCCGTGAACCAGGTCCATGCCGAAAATCACGATGTCGCCGGCGCTGTATTCCGCTGTAAGCCAGCGGCCTCCAAGGCTGTGCCGAACCTTGTTGGCATTTTCGGTAAATGCTCCATTCGAGCCATATGCCGTGCGGGCCGGATCGTCTGGGCGATTCGAGCAATATACATCCACGTCCCGTTTGCCGTATGTGTTCTGCAGGCGTTCGTTCTTATGACTTCCTTCTAAAACCATCAGGCCGCCCATTTCGAAATCGACGTCCCCGAGCGGCACCCACGCTGTGTAGAGTTGGCGGGTTCCACGCCCCATGTACACAATGTCGCAGTGGCTGGGAGTAGCCGGTCCGGGAGAAACGCAACGGAGCCAGGTGTAGTCATAATGCCGCACTTCCCCCTCTAAAAACGATGAGAAGAACCGCATAAGATTTCCTTGCGGAGCATAAAGGAGGTGCTGCAACGGATGATTATCCTTCCGGGCCAGATCGGCTCGGAACTGCAGCTTGGCTTCCGGCTTTAGCTTGCCATCCATTAACGGTGCGGCGGGATCAATCTGTCCCTCGACAGATAACTGCGTCAATATGTGATGCCGCGCGGCAAGCACTTCTTCCCTGTTCAAACATCCACGCAGGAACAAGTACCCATCCTCGACCATATGGCGCTGTAGCCAGTCGCGATCCGCATGCGCATCACATGGAGATTCCAATAATCCAAGGGCTGCATCTCCTTCGTCGAGTCTGTGTCCACCGGAATATATCGCGGGAAGTGAGCAGGCGGTCGTCATAAGTACCGTTCCAGGCGAATCTGACATGATGGGACGCACAATCCCATATAAGCCAGAGGGTACGCTTCCCTTTCACAAAAGAAAAGTCACTTTATCTCCTGCGGATCGGGGGTAGAAGTCTTGGGATGCCGAACAGAATTCGCCCAGTTTGCCCTTGAATCCCGCTGGATGGGTTCATCGCAGCCAGCGAAAGCTGTACACTGTTGCCAGTGGCTGCAGGTTGGGCCGCGCCCCTAATTACTTGTATGCCCAAGCCACTGAAGCTCTCTCTTCTCGCAATTTCTGTATTGCTGATCGTGTTCGTGTTTTTAGGCGGCATCCTGCCCGGCGGAGTTCGGGCCGGCACAGACTCAAGCGCCTATCAGCAGATTGAAGCTTATAGCGAAGTTCTACAGCACATCCAAAACGACTACGTAGTCACGCCGGACATTCCGGATGTTACTGCCGGGGCGCTCCATGGTCTGCTTGAAGGACTCGATCCCGATTCCGGCTATCTGACGCCCGCGGAGTTCAAGCTCTACCAGGCGCACGAAAATGAAAGCAAGGCCCAGGTCGGCATCGAGATTTCCAAACGCTATGGATATGCCACAGTCGTTTCGGTAGTCCCCGGCAGCCCAGCCGACAAGGCCGGCATTGTCGACGGCGATGTGATCGAGACGATCGGCAATCAGGGCACGCGCGTGATGCCGCTACAGATGATCCAGCTCGCCCTCGATGGCCAGCCCGGCACGACGGTGACTTTCTCCGTCATCGAGCCGACCAGCGCCACCCCGGACAAGATGACGCTGACCCGGGCCATGGCCGACTATCCCACCCTGCACGTGGATGAGTATGAAAACAGCAGCATTCTCTATCTAAAGCCGTATGACCTTCAGAAAGAGCGCGTGGATGAGTTAGTGGCGCGGATTGCCCAGGTTCAGAAAACCAGGCAGCAGAAAATCCTGCTTGATCTCCGCGATATTGCCAGCGGCGATATGGATTCGGCGGTCCAACTGGCGAATGTGTTTCTAAAGTCCGGGACGATTGCCACTCTCGAAGGGCAGAAGTATCCGAAGCAGACCTGGACGGCCGACCAGAAGAATTTCTTAACCGAAGCGCCGTTGGTCGTTCTGGTAAATCACGGCACTGCGGGACCGGCCGAGATCGTAGCGGCAGCGCTCAAAGACAATAATCGCGCCCAACTGGTGGGGGATCGCACCTATGGATCGGGCTCGGTACAGAAGCAGATTCCATTGCCGGACGGCGCTGTGTTGTTTCTTTCGGTCGCGAAATATCGCGGGCCGGACGGAAATGCGATTCAGGACAACGCGGTGACACCCAACGTCACCGTGGCGGAGAACAACGGGTTTGGATTGGTTGCGCCGCCGGTGAGTGCCGGCACTGTGACCAAGCCATCCGCACCGGCTACGTCAGGTCCCACGGCACAGCGGCCAGCGGCCCAACCGGACGATCAATTGAACAAGGCCCTGTCCTTATTGAAACAGCAGAAGGCCGCATAGGGCGATTTGCATTTGAAGAATCCGTAATGACCCACCGTCTGGCTTCGTTTTCCCCATGTCAGACGACTCGCGCCTGGCGATCTGAACAATAACTGCGGCCACTGGAGCCACCATGGCCGCTGCCGTCGTACTCGTGAACAACGCCAGTATCGCCAGCGCCATCTTTTCGAGATCACCCACCAAACACCACAATTCAAAGCCCATCGAAAACTTAGGGCGCGGCCCAAGCCACGCCCTCGTCCAATGAGATTCATCAGCGGTCCTAAAGAAGCGGCATCAGTAGGGCCGCTGACAAGAGTCGAACTGATCGCCGGTGTGGGGGCGAAGATCAGAGCTGACGCAGCCGAAGAAGCCCAGCAGGCCAGGTTGTGCGGCGTAGCCCAGGTAGCCATCAGTGTGGAAGATATTCTCCATAGTCTTCAGCAGCGAGTAGTGGTTGAAGGGTGTGTAGGAGACGGTGCCAGGCTTGATGAACGGCGAAAGGAGGACGGCGCCCGTGCGATCGCCGCCATAGTCGTTATAGGAGATGGTGTAGCCGCCGAGCTGGGTGCTCTGGGGGAAAGTGGGGGCGTTGGGACCGGGCTGCTCGCTACAGCAATACTGGCCGGGAAACGTGATGAGGGTTCCGCCGGTGGAGGTTTTGCCGAGGGTGTAGCCGCCTTCATCGAAGTTGATGACGATGAGTCCGTCCTCCTTGTACGCGGGCGAGGCCATGATAATGGGGATCCACTTCCGCAGGAAAAGATCGGCGGAGACAAGACCGCCCGGCTCGCCGGTGACGCAGGGTGCATCGTGACCGTCATCGCAGACGTTGGGAGTGATGAAGACGAAGTTGGGGGTTGTCGCTTCGGATTTCAGGTCCTGCGGGAGCTGGTTCAGGCTGACGACATTGCGCTGGCAGTCGGAGGAATCGAGGATGGAGTGGAAGAAAACGAAGGGGTCATGGCGGGCGACATACTGGTCGCCCTGGGGGACGGAGGGCGATGGGGCCTCCGCAGTCTGGATGTCGGGACTGCCGAGGGGTTGATGGCCGCAGGTGGCGGACTCGCGCGCGGGATCGTTGCCCATATCGCCCATGTAGCCGCGCCAGGTCTTGCCGATGTCGTTGAGCTGATCGGGGAGGGTCTTGACGCTGGCGGGATAGACGCAGCCGTTGCCGATCAGCTGGCCATCAGGGGTGATGCCGGTCTGGACGACGTCGGAGTAGGTGGGGCAGTCGTTGTGGGTGTCAAGGGTGCCGGCCTGACCGCTGATCATGGACATGTAATTGTCGAGGCTGACGTGACCAGTGCCGTAATACTGCGTAAGCAGCGCGCCCATGGTAGGCAGGGTCTGCGAGAGATAGGGCGCTTTGGACGCGGGACCGAAGGTGACGTCGTAGCCTTCGTTTTCCAGGGTGATGACGAAGACGTGGCGGATGCGGTGGCTGCCGCCTTCATCGTCCCAGTGGTCCCCAAACTGTGCGCCGAGCAGCGGGGTAGCCAAAGTGCCCAGCAGTACGGCGGCCGCAGCAGTCTTGCGGAAAGTGTTTTTGAGTGATTGCAGCATGATGGTGTTCCTCCTAATGACGTATCTCTAGTCGGCCACTTTCGCTACCTGTGTGCCGGGATCGGGAGGAGATTAGAACATTTGCGTGAATGCATGATTACGATGGGACTACGTCGAGACAAACTCATCCAGGTTTCAAAAACGAAACCTGGGCACCCGGCACCCGGCAACTGTGACCTGTCTCAATTTGAGTCATTCTGAGCGTAGCGAAGAATGACAGACGTCAACTGTAATTAAGCATCTCTGAAATGTTTCGATGAAGTTTTCAGGTAAAAGCCCTTCCATCTCCCGTTAGGATAAATACGTCGGCGTACATTCAACCGCGCGCTGCACCAGGACTGTCCTTGACTCTTACACCCCCGCCCAACAAACCGTTTCTCGCACCTCGCGGCATCTCCCGGCGAGCGAATTTTCGTCCGCCCACGAAACGGCGAAAGAAACTGGCCGGCTCAGCCGCCTTCGTTATCCTCGCGGTTCTGGCGGCAATGTTCGGCTCGCTGGGCGGCCTGCTGCTGATCTACACCGTGGACCTTCCCCAGATCGAAGAGCTGGAGCGCTACCGGCCCAACACCACGACCGTGCTCTATGACGTCCATGGAACGGAGATTGGTTCGTTCGCGCTGGAGCGCCGCATCGTAGTTGGTTATGACGAGCTTCCGCCCGTGCTGCGCAATGCCGTGATCTCCATTGAAGATAAGAATTTCGAAAGCCACTGGGGCGTCAACCTGTTCCGCGTGGCCGGCGCGGCCTATCGCGATCTAACCTCCGACCGGCGGGCGCAAGGCGCTTCCACCCTGACCATGCAGCTGGCGCGAAATCTTTTTCTTTCGCCGGAGCGATCTTTTCGCCGCAAGCTGCAGGAAGTGCTGCTGTCCATCCAGATCGAGCGGAACTTTACCAAGGAGCAGATTTTTACCCTCTATGCTAACCAGATTTATCTGGGCCAGGGGGTGTATGGGTTTGAAGCCGGATCGGAGTATTACTTCAGCAAACACGCAAGTGATTTAACCGTGCCGGAGGCGGCTTTGCTGGCGGCGCTGCCGCGCGGACCCTCCTATTACTCGCCTGTCACCCATCCGGAACGGGCGCTCGAGCGCCGCAACATCGTTTTGAATTCCATGCTGGAGGATGGCGTCATCACGGCTCGGCAGGCGTCTGATGCGAAATCCAGTCCGTTAGGCCTGCACGTTGAACCTCCACCCAATACCGCCGCTCCCTGGTTTGTCGAGGAGGTGCGCAAGGAATTGGACCAGAGGTTCGGCTCCGACATGGTCCATCAGTCCGGCCTGCGTGTCTACACAACGCTCGATTTGAAGCTGCAGCAGGCAGCGAATCAGGCAGTGTTGAATGGCCTCGCCGCCTATGAGCGCCGCCGCGGCTGGCATGGCGGCCTATTGAATGTGATTGCCGCCGGCAGCTCGATCGACGCCTTCCGCCATCCGGACTGGAACACCGATCCTGCTCCCGGAACCTACATTCACGGTGTCGTGACCGAGGTGCTGCCGTATGAAGTGACGGTCCGTGTCGGCGAAAACCTCAGCGCCATTCTTGCTCCAGAGGATTGGGCTTGGACGAAAAACAAGCTAGCATCCGATTTTCTGCACGTCGGGGACATCGTGTATGTGCGGATTCTGCCCGCCGCAGCCGCGCAGCCTGCAAATGGTCAGCATACTGTCACTCCGACAGCTTGCTGTCAGATTCTGCATGCCTCGCTCGAACAGGACACCGGTGCGCAGGCTTCCCTGATGGCCGTCGACAACCCAAGCGGGGACGTTCTGGCGATGGTGGGCGGGCGCGACTTCAACCTTTCGCAATATGACCGCGCCACGCAGGCCCAGCGGCAGACCGGCTCCTCGTTCAAGGCTTACGTCTACACTGCCGCGATGGAAGCGGGCGAGAAGCCGGACAGCATAATCCTCGACGGACCGGTCACATTTCGTACCGCATCGGGCGCTTACACCCCGCATGATTATGAAAAGGGCTACCTGGGGAACGTCACGCTGCTGAGCGCCTTTGCCAAGTCGCTGAACATTCCGGCGCTCAAGCTGGCGGACCATATCGGCATCCGCAAAGTGATCGCCACCGCGCATCGTTTTGGTGTCAGCACGGAGATTCCCGCTTTTCTGCCGATTGCGCTGGGCGCGGCGGAGATCAGCCTCTACGAGCAAGTGGCGGCGTACAGCAGCTTTCCCAATGACGGCATCCGCCTGACGCCGCATTTTGTGCATAAGGTGGAGACGGCGGATGGCGAAGTGTTATGGGATGACGCGCCGGATGTCCATGTCTCGACGAACTCGAAGACAGCGCGGGAGATGATGCAGTTGCTCGAAGCCGTCGTGCATCAGGGCACCGGGTCGGCAGCCAGCCAGCTGCATCATCCGCTGGGCGGAAAGACCGGCACAACCAGCGACTTTACAGACGCCTGGTACTTGGGCTTCTCGCCTTCCGTAACTTGCGGCGTGTGGGTGGGATATGACGATCGTCAGAGCCTCGGGGACAAGGAAACGGGCGCGCGCGCCGCATTGCCGATCTGGATGGACTTCATGCGGGCGGCGATTGCAGACCATCCGGACGAGACTTTCCCGGGCGAAGGCCAGGGGACGACGCCCAATCCGCCGCCGGGTTAGGGACTCTCTGATCAAGTTCGCTTCTTGAAGGGGACGGGTTTCAGCCCGTCCGTAAGTATGCAAATTGAATGCGGTTTCAGCCGCTGAGGCCCTGTAAATCTCTGCGCGAACTTATTCAGAGCTTCCTTAGAGCAGTTCCACGGTTGGTTCTGCGACTGGTTTTGCGGCTATCATGCCGCGCTCCAAATTTGCCATCTTGAGCGACGCCGAGAGGCCTGCGGTTTTCTGACTCAGCCTCGGTTCGAAAGCAGCCTCGGCAGCCTTGTGGAAAACAACACATAAATTCTTTTTATGTGTTCGATACATGACGGAAGTAACAGCTTCCTCAGGATCACTCTTAAAGAACGTTGGCGATTCAATTTCAGTTCCCCCCAAACGAGAGATGCGTCGCTGTCTTCAATACGCTTACCAACTATGCCTGGGAGAAGCGGTGATGGACGGACATACTCAGCTGCGAAGTGTTGAAACAAATTCATTCAAAAAGTCATCGGGGTCGGATCATTCCAAGCCGGTAGAGGTTCTATTGATCGGGCGCGACCCGACCATGCGGGTGTATACCGATGAGGTCCTCAGGCAGGCCGGGTTCCACGTTCGCTCTATTACTCCCTGGGAAGCCAAGGGCGTACTCAATGACGATGTGAGTGCCTACTCGCTGGTGGTTTTCACCAACACTCTTTTTCCCGCGGATGTTTCGGAAATCGGAAGCCAGCTACGCAAACGCAGCCCTGGATCGAAACTGCTGCTGATGCTGGGACCCGACCCGATGCCGGTGAGTCCTACGATGTTCGACGGTACCTTGGAAGGCCTGGATGGCCCTGCCGCCCTCGTCCGGGAAGCTCGCCGCCTAACCGCCTCTTCGCCGGGAGACGGGGCTGCGAACAGTTCCGCGACTCGCTCGGCATAATTTGATATCTCTCCACCGCAAACAAGTCTGTCATCCCTCCTTCTGGCGCAGGATGTGTCGGCAAAGCCAACCAGCCTCAAGCGCTGGGATAATCCGGTGCAGTGGTTCGGTGGCGCTTTGGGTGGAACAACGACTCGATCAAGTGGAGACAATCACAGGCGCCGTTCTCCAGCGCATCTGAGTCCAGAATAGACAGCTGAGCACGCCGGTAGCGAATCCAGCCTTGCTGCTGGAGGACATTCGCCGCTATTGAAACTGTAGGCCGGGACACTCCCAGCATATAGGCCAGAAATTCCTGCTTCATCGTAAATTCCGACTTGCGAATACGGTTTTGCATCATCTTGAGCCATCGGCAAAGCCGGGCCTGCAAGGAATGCGAATCATGACAGGCCGCCGTGTAGGCGGTCAGGACCCATAAAGCGTGGGTATAGTCCGCTAGCAAGCCGTTCAGCGGGGATGAGGTGCGCACGATCTCCTGGCGAAACACTTCCGCAGGCATGCGGAAGGCGCTGCCCGCTCCCTGGACGAAAGTGCGGATGGGGGTGGACTGTTGGCGCAGCCATACTGGCACTCCCACGCAACCCTCATAGCCGATAATCCCGGTTTCAGTTGAGCCAACTCGAATGGCCTGGACGGAGGCCACCATATCCAGCGGGAAATAGACAAACTCAATGGGCTGGTCCGGCTCGATCAGTAAATCATTGACTTTCAGATGGACTAAATTCAGCGAAGGTTTGATACGTTCCTGCTCGGATGACGGAAGAGCGGCCAGAATTGTATTTTCCATCTTTACTCTACACTCTACTCTGTCGGCGGGAATGGACCGAGCCGGGACCGTCTAGATTTTGCCTGCCTTTTTAGTTCGATGGCGCACATGGATGGCTTCGTTTTGTTTTCTGTTCAGCCTATCAATAAGTCCAAAATAAATCCCTCAAGCCTGAGAAGTGGGGATAAGGCTCATATATGTATGCCACCTTATTTACAGGAGCAGTTGAGAACCATGAAACTTGCGTCGTAACCTTCAGAGCGCATTAGGCTTGTTGATGTACGGGTCCCTGGATCACACCGGTCAGGTTTTATACTCCTGCACGTCCGCTTCACTTCCTGATGTCTTTTGAAGATGGAGGAGCATTTTTGAACCTACTATTGGCAGTCCTCCCGGCAGCGGAGCGAAGCCGGCTGGAACCCTATCTTGAACCTGTTGAGTTGGAATTCAAGCAGACCTTGACAGAACCCGAGCAGACAATCTCTTACATCTATTTTCCTTTGGATGCAGTGGCTTCCGTCTTGCAATCGATGAGCGATGGGTCTGCCGTTGAAACAGGCATGATCGGTTATGAGGGTTTTGTGGGAATTCAGGCGTGGCTTCGGCAAAAGGTCTCATCTGCGCATACTATTGTTCAGGTCCCCGGGCAGGCACTCCGCATGAAGCGCCAGGTGTTCATGAAAGAAGTTGTGGGCCGGGATTCACCGCTCAACACCAGGATTGCAAATTATATCGATGCGTACCTTACCTTGACGGCTGTGACAGCCGCGTGCAATCGAATCCACCATATCGATGAACGGCTTTGCCGCTGGCTCAAAATGGTCCAGAACCGCGTGCCGGGCGACTCCTTCCCAATGCGACAGGAACTTCTAGCAGACATGCTGGGAGTGCACAGGCCCAGCATCTCCATCGCCGCCAGCACCCTGAAAAAGGCCGGCTTGATTCGTTACCAACGAGGCAAGTTGACAGTCTTGAATACCAAAGGACTGGAAGACGGCTGCTGCGAATGTTACAGCATCATCGAATCTCAATTTGAAAAAGTCCTGGGAGTGACTTTCCGGAAGTAAGAATGTCCTGCCGCGAACCTCGGAACTGCATCTTAGTTGGGGGTAGGTAAATTCCGAAATTACAAGGCAGGTACCATGAGCGTCGAGTCGATCGAAGATCTTTTCTTAGATGAATTGAAGGATTTATATTCCGCGGAAAAGCAGATCACGAAAGCGTTGCCGAAGATGGTGAAGGCGTCGTCCACACCTGAATTGAGCAGCGCGTTTCAAAACCATCTGGAAGAAACGAAAGGCCACGTGCAGCGCCTGGAACAGATTTTCGAGACGCTCGGCAAGCGCGGGACCGGCAAGACCTGCGAAGGCATGAAGGGCGTGCTGGAAGAGGGGTCTGAGATGATCACAGAGATTTCAAAGGGGCCGGTTCGGGACGCAGGTTTGATCTCCGCGGCACAGCGAGTTGAGCACTATGAGATGGCCGCCTATGGAACGGTGCGCTCTCTTGCGGAGCTGCTGGGCAAGCCGGACATGGTGAAATTGCTGGAACAGACACTGTCGGAAGAAAAGGCCGCGGATCAAAAGCTGACGGATATTTCAGAGTCGGTAAACGAGGAAGCCAGGAGCGCGGCTTAATCGCCTGACCTCTAAACCATCTGTCGTGGCGGATTGCGCGCCACCCTCTATCTGTCGTCCTGAGCGAAGGATCTTGCGGTCTGCATGCAGACCGCAAGATCCTTCGCTCAGGACGACATTTCTTTAGGAGTGGACATCCTGTCTAGGCGTCACATTTTCAGTCTGCGATACAGCCTGATATAAACCGAAGTAGTGACGGGCACGGGCGATATCGCGCCCAATCTGCTCCTTCAATGCCTGGGGCGAAGGCCATTCGATCTCTGGACGGAGACGGTCGAGAAAACGCAGTCTAAGCTGAGTCCTCTCATCCAACGCAATGGGATGGAAGTTGAGGATGTGGCTTTCGATGGCGAAAGATTGCTCGCCGAATGTGGGACGATTGCCGACATTCGTGACAGCCTGAAAGAGTTCGCCGTGAACCTCCACGCAGGTAATGTAGACGCCGAGGGCCGGCACCAACTCAGGATAAGGCGCAAGGTTGATGGTTGGGACCGTATAGCGCGCGCCGTACCCGCGGCCGGGCGCGGGGGTGGAGAGAATTTCAAAGGGACGGCCCAGCAGCTGCCTGGCCGCACGCATGTTTCCTTTCGCGATTGCCTCCCGCACACCGCTGCTTGAAACCGCAGTTCCCCGCCACAATGTGGGCCGATGCACGCAAGCATCGAACCCCAATTCCCTTCCCAACGACGCCAGGTCATTCACGTCCGCGCCGGCGTCGGCGCCGAAACGAAAATTTTCGCCTTCCTGCACTTCCACGGCTCCGAGCGCACCCACGAGAATTTCGCTCGCGAATTGCCGCGCGGTCCAACGGGAAAGCTCGCTGGTAAACGGAAGAACCAGCACAGCGTCAATACCGGTTTGCGCCAGTAGCGCCAGCTTTTCGTCGAGTGGCGTGATGAGCCGAAGCGGTGCTTGCGGACGCAGGACACGCACCGGATGAGGATCGAACGTGACCGCAACCGAGTGTGCGTGGAGCGAGCGTGCGCGGTCGATGACTTCCGCGATTACATCCCGGTGCCCGCGATGCACGCCATCGAAATTTCCAATGGTAATTACAGAAGCGCCGAAGTTGGCGGGAATCTCCGCGATGGAATGAAAGACCTGCATGCTATATACCGAATGAAATGCGCAGCCCGTCATAAGCGAGGCGGACGTGTGGGGGCAGGCCGTTTTCTGTTTCCACATGGCCCAGGTCATGCGACATGTGAGTGAACCAGGCGCGCCGCGGACGAATTTTCTCAACAAATTTCAAGGACGTTTCGAGATTCGAATGGCTGGGGTGCGGACTGCGGCGCAGAGCGTCGAGAACCAGCACGTCCAGGTCTTCGAGCAGGGCGAAACTCGACGCTGGGATATCGCTCATATCCGTCAGATACGCCGCTTTGCCGAAGCGAAAGCCGACGGTTTCAAGATCTCCGTGCAGCAATGGAACCGTGACGAAATCCGCGCCGAACAAGTACGTATGCGTCTCAAGAGGATGCAGCGCGACGCGAGCTTTGTGGGGATAGTTGTTGCTCTCGGAAAATGTGTATTCGAAAATAGTCCGCAGCACGTCCGTCGTGGCACGGTCGGCGTAGAGCGGAATTTTTTCGGGATTCTTGAAGCTGAGAGGACGCAGATCGTCAAGTCCGAGAATGTGGTCGGCATGGGCATGGGTGTAGAGCACGGCATCGATGTGGCGGAGATTTTCGCGCAGTGCCTGCTGGCGAAAATCCGGGCCGGAGTCGATCAGAACGCAGCGCTCTTTTTCGCCATCACGAAACATAATGGCCACAGAAGGCCGCGTGCGGCGGTCTCGCGGGTCAGTGGAGGCGCAGACCTGGCAGCCGCATCCCAGAGTCGGGACGCCCATCGAAGTTCCGCTGCCTAGAAAAACCAGTTCTGCCTGCATAGTTCGTGATGAGTCCAGATCATTTTCTGTGGAGAGAGAACCCACATCTCCAAATCGAGATGTTGAGCACCCAATTCATCCTCCGCCTATTTTCGTTTGGGCTGCTGCGCCTGTGCGGGATTCGCTGCATTGCGCGCAATGGCGTTAGTAATTTCCAAAAACATCATTCGCAGCTCGAACAGTGCGCTCTCCAAAAGCCGCTGCTCGTCGGGGGTGAGATTGCCTTTGGTCTTTTCGCCGAGCACGCCCAGCAGATCGATCGTCTGACGCGCGCCCATGATGTCGATGCGCGGCTTCTCTCCCGGTTGCGTGCCCGCTCCGAGACCCATCATCGCTGTCATATACATGGACTGCACCAGATGCTCGAAGGAGACCGGGCCCAGACGGTCAGAGTCCGGCGCTTTGGCGCGCAGCAATTCGTCCAGCTGCTGGGTGGTCTGCTGATAAGCGGCGTGGGACTCGGCGGTTTCCTGGGCCGTCGGTCCTTCGGGCGCGGCATCCTCTGCGCTTGCGACTGGCTGTTCCGGAGTTGCAGGATCGCGAGCCGTCTCATCTCTGCGGGTAGAACCCTGCGGGGTGGTGGGCTGGTCAACCGCAGCAGGCGCCGGCGGTTGCGCGGCCTGCCTGGCGGCTTCACGCTGCTCCGCTTCGCGGCGATTAGCTTCCTGCTCCGCCGCGGCTTCCGGGCGAATTTCTCCATCGGATGAAATCTTGCGACGATCTGTAAATGTGACCTGCGGTTCTTTGTCTGGCATAAGAGAACTCATTTCCTTCTTACTTGAATTAACTTTGTGTGGCAGCGCGGCAACTTCAAGGCTGGACTGTAGTGCTGGCGAAGTCAAACGGCAGCGAATAGGCGGTTACGGCGTTGCCATCGGCGGTCAAAGCTGCTTTCGACTCCAGCGCCTCGCGGCGTATATGGCCCAGCGCCAGCACTCGTTCGCCAATTCCCGGAATCGTGACGCGGGCTGCGCTGGTGAGTTCGCCCACGACCTTGCCCTCGGATATGACAGATGTTTTCACCGGTGGCGGATCGTCCTCCACTGAAAATCCGCTCAGCGTGCGATGAACATTGCCGCGGGAGCGGATGCGCTCCACAATTTCCTGACCGAGATAACAGCCTTTGGTGAAATTCAACGCGCGCATCTGATTGGTCTCCTGCGGCAAATCGCGATCGGCAATATCGATGCCGTAGGCGGGAGTGCCTTCGAGGATTCGCAACTGCTCGACCGCATCTGTACCGCACGGAACAATACCGGCGTCGGTCAGAGAGTTCCAGAGATCGAGCACGGCATTCGATTCGATCCAGATTTCATAACGCGCGACGCGTGGGCTGTACGCGGCCACTACTACGACCGGCTTGCCCTGCCAAACCGCTTCGGTTAGACGGATGGGCAACATCTCTGCGATCGGCAATCCAAGCGCGGCGATTTTTCCCGCAGCTTGAGGCCCGGCAATTCCCAGCGCAGCCCAGTCGTTCTGCGGTTCGAGAGTTACCTGATCCATGATGATGTAGTGACGAAGAAACGCGGTGAGCGGTTCGACCCGCGCGCGGTCGGTCTCGAGCCAAAGAGAGTCCGGATCAGCCTGACGGCGATAAATGTCGAGATCACCCTGAATGCGGCCCTGGGCATTCAACACAAAAGCGTAGCAGCCTGCGTTCTCTTCAAGAGCGGTAACGGAATTTGTAACCATGCCGTTGAGCCAGCGCACACGATCTCTGCCTGAGCAGCGAATAAAACTTCTCCAGCCCAGGTCATACACGCCGGCATAGGCTAGCAAGGCGGCCAGCTCTTCCGACGCGCTTGAAAATACTTTTCGCGCAGGCTGAGCCGGCGTTCTGTCGAGCAGGTTGTGGCTGGAATCGGTCATAGGCTGGAAGTGCGTGACTTTCCGCAACGGTACACTCAAAATTATAGCGGTGATGATGAGCGGAGCCTGGTTTTTGAAATTCAATGAGTTTGGAAGAGATTGCATGCAGAACGCCAAATCGCAGCTGGCTAGCCTCCAGATGCGTGTTTTGCGAACTCTAATCGTCTCTGCGACCCTGATTTGTGCCGGCCTGGCGCCGCTTCCCCTACAGGCGCAGAAGCCGGGCGCCACGCAGTCGTCACCGGCCCAACCAACGCTAACCCCGCCCACCCGCATTACGCCCGCGCAAGCCAAGGAACTTTTCGGCTCTGTCGATGCAATCCTGCGGTTCGATAGCCGGAACACCGGCCTTCCCGTTCTTCGCTCGGTGAAACGGCAGCTAATCACGCGCGATGAGGTCGAACACTATCTGACCCAGCAGCTGCATAATGATCGCGATGCCAAGCGCCTGGAGAGAAGTGAGCTGGTGCTCAAGAAGTTCGGATTACTCGACCGCGATTTTCAGCTGCGGCCCTTTTTGATCCAGCTACTGCGCGAGCAGATTGCCGGGTATTATGACGACAAGACAGACACTGTGAATCTGCTGGACTGGATTCCGCCGGATGAGCAGAAACCGGTGCTGGCGCATGAGTTGACCCACGCGTTGCAAGATCAGCATATCCATCTGGAAAAGTGGGACCAGTTAAGCGATCTTTCCATTGCCAAAAACGTGCAGCAGGATAATCAGCACATTGCCGCAGATGAGGAAGACACGGCGCGCAACGCTGTAGTCGAAGGGCAGGCGATGGCGGTCTTCATCGATTACACGCTGGCTCCGACAGGGAAAACTCTTTTGACAGCGCCGGAACTTGCCGACAAGATGAACGAGGCGATGAGCGACAATTCCGATTCGCCGACGCTGGCGAATGCTCCCCTGCTGCTGCAGCGGTCGCTGCTTTTCCCTTACGTAGATGGGTTGAATTTTGTTCGTGCCGTGCTGGACGCCAGGGGCAGGCAGGCCGCGTTCGCAGGGATGCTCGACCGTCCGCCCTCTTCGACCTATGAAATTATGACGCCAAAGGTTTATCTCGACCGAAGCCCGGTCCCGCTGCTGCACATGCCCGACATTCATCCGCTGATTGACCCGCAGTACCGCCCGTACGACATCGGCGTGATGGGCGAATTCGATGTGCAGCTGATGACGGAACTCTTTGACAGCCCGGCTGCGGCCAGTTCGCTGGCTTCCGCGTGGCGCGGCGGTATCTACTACACGGCCCAGAGCAAAGCGGTGAAAACGGACGCCGCGCAGAACTCTACAGATTCGCTGGCGCTGTTGTATTTGTCACGATGGGCGACGCCCGAGGCGGCGCATGCGTTCGCAGCCATCTATGCGCGGCAACTTCCGCGCAAATACGACCATGTGGATGCTCAACCAGGCGACGGCGAAACTGGCACGGAGACAGGAATTTCCACTCAGATCTGGAATACATCGGAAGGCCCGGTACTCATCGCGGTCTCCGGGCGAACAGTGTTTATCAGCGAAAGCTTTCCGCTGGAGCTGGCGCGCAAGCTGCAACTGGTGATGATGGGCAGCATCGTCGACAGCGCCGGGAGCGTCCTCGTCCAGACGAGGCCGGTTCAATCGAAAACGCCGCGGATGGAGTTGACTGCGGAACTACGCCATTACTTGCTTGCCGCGGGTGCTTTGCGCGTAACGCTTCATCCCACCTTTCGCGATGAGGTTGCGAAGGATGGGCACCCGGCCGCTCAGCCACTGTATACTAACCACTTTGCGGGGGAAGCGAATGGACGGCATTTGCGACCTCGACAGGCCGACTGAAAATGCCTACCTATAAGGAGCACAATCTACAGATGTTTCGCGCGGAAATTGGCATCATCGGCGGCAGCGGTTTATACCACATGCCCGGATTCACGAACGTTCGGGAGGAGCAGATCAGCACTCCCTTCGGAGAGCCGTCCGACTGGCTGACGCTGGGAGATCTGGCCGGACGCAAGGTGGCTTTCCTCGCGCGTCATGGCCGCGGCCATGCCATTTTGCCCTCCGACATCAACTTCCGCGCGAACATTTATGCGATGAAGCAGATGGGCGTGAACGCGATTCTTTCGATTTCCGCCGTCGGCTCGCTGAAAGAGGAACATAAGCCGGGAATGTTCGTGGTGCCGGATCAGTTCATCGACCGGACGTATGCCCGGCGCAGCACATTTTTCGGTCCGGATGTTGTGGCGCATGTGTCGATGGCCGATCCTGTGTGCCCGGAGATCGGCAACGCGATGATAACCGCGTGCGGCAGCAGCGAGGTCAAGGCGAGCCGCGGTGGAACTTATGTCTGCATGGAAGGTCCGCAGTTTTCAACGCGCGCCGAGTCAAACCTGTATCGCTCCTGGGGTGCGGATGTGATTGGGATGACGAACCTGCAGGAGGCAAAGCTTGCGCGCGAGGCGGAGATTTGTTACGGCACCCTGGCCATGGTCACCGATTACGATTGCTGGCATCCCGGGCATGATTCGGTAACCACCGACCAGATTATTGCAGTGCTGAACCAGAACAACGCTGCCGCTCTTAAGGTGCTGGATGCAGCCGTGGCAGCGCTTCCCGCGAAGCGAAGCTGCCGTTGCCAATCTGCGTTGAAAGACGCGATCCTCACCAACCCGACAGTTATTTCCCGGGCCACGCGGCAGAAATTGCGTTTGCTGCTGGATAAGTATTTGCAGCCGCATGGATAAGCTGCGGAATCAGCCAGAACGAGTGTGCAGCAGTCTTGCAACGAAGCATTTCGCTTAATAAAAACCCACTTGGCACAATAAAATCTGGCGGGATCAGGCCTCGATGATTTGCGCCTGGCTGTCTTCCAGTTCCGATTCTGCTTCGACGCCGTAACGCCGCAGCAGGTTCGGCAAGGTCTGTGAGAAGGCGGAACGCGGCATCACCGTGTCGCAGCCAGCCTCGATGGCCTTGGCCTTCAGCTCGCCCTGCAGGTGCGATAGGAACCCCACAATTGACGTGGCGCGTTTCAATTTCAGTTTCAGCTTCGGAATCAGTGTGAGCGGCTTGGCATTGGCATTATTCAAATCGAAAACGATTAATGCCGGACGCTGTTCTTCCGGCAGCGCGAGTAATTGCGCGACAGTTTCCTTGTCATTCTTCACGAAGGCTACTTTGATTCCCAGCTTCCGCGCCGTCTCCTGGATCTTGGCCATGAAGAACAAGTCATCGATAAAACAGTAAATGCGGGTCGGAGAGTTCTCCGATGTCCCGGCGGAGTTGGCCGACGCTTCCATCCCGTCGAGAGACCTGCCGTTCGACGATGACGCAGCGTGATCCCCATTGAAATTTCCGTTGCCATTGCCGTTGTAATGCGCGTTCGTATACCCGCGCTGCAACTCGATGGTCGAAGGGGGGCCGTCGGAGTAGTTGCCATTCGCCGCGCGATAGCTATGGTCCATGGGGCCGACAAACACCTTAGGGCGGCGCTGTTTGCTGCCGCGCCTCGGCTGCTGTGGGCCGCCATTGCCGCGAGAATCACCGCGGGCATTGCGGGCATTCGGTTGGCCCTGACCTGGATTCGAACCTTGGCCCTGGCCCGGATTCTTACTTTTCTTGAAGAAGCGCTTCTTCTGCTTTCGAGGCTGGTTCTCGTTGCGCGGAGCATTCGCCGGCGCAGCCTGAGAGACACTGACCGGTGCGCCGCCGTTGGCTTGCGGTGAGATCGACGCGGATTGGGCTGGATTTCCGCCGGGTCCGCGACGCTTGCGGCGGCGGCGGAAACTCTGCTTCTGCCGCGGTCCATTCGGTCCAGCGGCATTCTGGTTGACTGGTGGAGCGGAGGAGTGAGTCTCTTCCGGCAGCGTTGGTTCTGTAGTCATCAAGGCACTTCCCTGGTATTGCATCGACTGATGCTTACATTTTGCTTTGCTGATCGCCGTCGATGCTTTCGCACGGGGAGTTACGGCGTTTTCGCCGCAAGAGCATCTACCGGAGCAGCAGTATGGAGTTTTATCTCAAACTAGTTTCGCTTGCCCATCCGGGACTCTGCCGTTTTGCCGCGCGGCAGCCTGCGGACATGACACTAAATGGAAGTGTTGCGCTGTTGGAGCGCACACTGGCAGCGCATCTCAAACCGTGCTTTATTCCTATCTGTAACATGTAATCGGCGAGCCACTTGTCCCAGACAGGTGTGCGGCTTCAGCCAAACGATGAGCAAGATTGATGCTACTCCCGGTCGAGGAAATCAGCAAGTCCCCGCGCGCAGCAAAGAATTCCTGTCCATCCAGCACATAAAGGGGAATTGGTTATTAATACACCAGGGGGGAGTTCGCAAGTCGACTTGCAAGACTTCAGTCCCGGAAATATTACTGGATAACGGGTCACTGGCCTCCCGGCGTTTCGGGTAGACCCGTTTACGACATTTCTTTTATTTTCGTTTCCTACATCTAGTAGGTTCAGTTGGAGCCGTCCGGTTCCCTCTCTAATTTCTAGTCGGGAACTCTTGATGGCGGCTCACAATGCAGAACTTGCTATCCGAACCTTAGTGCTTTAGAAATGCGTCATACTGGCTTGGCAACTTATGTTGCAACTCAAATACCACAATGGAGTTAAACAAAACAAACGAGTTAAACCAAAGACGATATGGGCGTTTTCTAAAATTTAATAGAAAGTTCGCACGTAAATCCGAAAACTCATATTGTGAATACTCCTTTGAACGCTATCCGGGGCCGTCAATTCTGACATTGCGGGCAATAGTGAGTGCTTCGTCCGCCCAAAACGATTTTGCGAATTGGGGTCTGGCACACGAGGCACGGTTTGCCCGTGCGAAGATACACCCGGTGTTCCAATTGAAAAAACCCTTTCGTACCCTCGGCATCTACATAGTCGGAGATTGAAGAGCCGCCCAGGGCTATCGCCTCCCGCAAGACCGTTTGTACTGAATCGTGCAGGCGGGCCAATTCCCTGCCGCTGAGCTTGCCGGCCAATCGCCGGGGGCGGATGCCGGCGCGAAAAAGACTTTCGTCGGCATAAATATTGCCGATTCCATGGAGAAGCTTCTGATTCAGGAGCGCGGATTTAATGGGAGTCTGCCGTCCCCGGAAAAGCTCCCGGAACTCCTCCAGCGAAATGTCGAGCGGCTCGCGCCCCGTGCCGGTAAAACGCAGACGCTTCGGAGAACAATCTTCCTTATCCGGCTCAGCATTCTTCCGCATCGGGTCAAGATTCAGGATAGAGAGCCGTCCAAAGCGGCGTGGGTCGATAAAGCGTATCTCGCGATTATCATCGAGCTGAGCGATGGCGTGGGTATGCGGCGGTATCGGAATATCCGGCTGAGAAACTAGAAGACGTCCGGTCATCCCGAGGTGGATGAGCCATTGACCGCGCCAGATCTTCTGACCGACTGATTGGCGGGACCGTGTGACCGTCTGCTTTTTCCTATGTGTCTTACCCTCAGTCCGCTCCCGGGCAAGATCCACCACAATATGTTTGCCTACTCGATGCACTCTTTCCAGAGTGCTGCCGGTAAGAGCGGCGGCGATCTCGGCGGGACTCGACCGGAACGGCTCCGGCTTTGAGCCAAGCCAGACGGAGACTACTCTGCGTCCTCGGACGCGCGCGTCCACGCCGCGGGCTATGGTTTCGACTTCCGGTAGTTCCGGCATTGTTTAGCTGTGCCTGTTCTGGATATCTGTGGCGGCGTAGGTCCGCTTTCTGCTTTTCGCGGGGTTGCTTTCTGCTTTTACAGAACCACCCCGTAGTATAGGATTCTTATTTGCGAGTGCTCGAAAAGTTAGTTATTCGTCAGCGACCCTCCTGAACGCAATTGTAGGAACACCGTCATGGTCCGGGACAATTTTTGAACGCCTTCCTTTCGATCAGGCGTTCGCGTGTCCGGCGATGGAATACATGGAAATGAGTAGAAATGCGAGCAAAAACAGCGGTGGTTTTAGGCGCCCAGTGGGGCGATGAAGGTAAAGGCAAGATCGTGGACGTTCTTTCGGGACGCTTTTCGGTCGTGGCGCGCTATGCGGGCGGCCACAATGCCGGACATACGGTCATTATCGGCGGGAAAAAATTCGTGCTGCAATTGGTCCCTTGCGGCGTGCTGCGGCCGGACTGCCGCGCAGTGATCGGCAATGGCGTCGTGCTCGATCCAATGGCATTCCTCCAGGAAATCGACCGGCTGAAGGATCTGGGTGTCGAAGTTGCCGGGCAGTTATTTATCTCGAATCGCGCGCAGGTCATCCTGCCCTATCATCGCATGATCGAACTGGCAGAGGAGAACGCTCCAGGCCGGATAAAGATTGGTACCACCAGCCGTGGCATCGGCCCGGCGTATGAAGACAAAATGAAGCGCAGCGGACTGCGAGTCATCGACCTGCTGAATCCCGCCATTCTGCGCACGCATATCCAAAATGCATGCCATGAGAAAAACACCATCGCGCATGCGCTGTTCGGTACCGATCCGCTGGATCCGGCCAGGATGTATGAAGAATATGCCCGCGCCGCGGAGCGAATCGCGCCCTTTGTCGCCGACACTTCGCAGATGCTGAACCAGGCCCTGGAGGACGGGCAAAGCATCATGTTTGAAGGCGCGCAGGGCACGCTGCTCGACATCGACCATGGCACCTATCCGTTCGTCACGTCCTCCTCTGCCACTGCGGGCGGGGCTGTAATCGGCACGGGGGTCGGGCCCACAAAGATTGGCACTGTAATCGGCGTCACCAAGGCCTACGTCACACGCGTGGGCGAAGGGCCGTTCCCGACGGAGATTCACGATGGGCCGGGTGAGCTTTTGCGCGCGCGGGGACAGGAATATGGCGCAGTGACCGGCCGGCCGCGTCGTTGCGGATGGCTCGATCTTCCCCTGCTGCGTTACTCCACCCAGATCAACGGGACTGAATGGCTGGTGGTCACCAAACTGGACGTGCTGGACACATTGAAAGACATTCCCGTCTGCACCGCTTACAAGGTGAACGGCAAAATAACTGACACTGTTCCGGCGGATGTGCGCGGACTGGAATCCATAGAGCCGGTTCTTACCAGTCTGAAAGGCTGGAGCGCGCCGACAGAAAATATCCAGTCCTTCGATCAACTTCCGTCCGCCGCCAAAGACTATTTGAAGTTTCTCGAGGCCGAATCCGGGGCAAAGGTAGGCATGATTTCAACCGGTCCCGATCGCGACCAGACCATTCTGTTGCCGAAATTCGCAGCAACGCTCGATGCGATGTCGGCCAGTTCAGGAAACTCTGAATAAATTGGCGCAGTATGGTTTGCAGTCCCTCAGCGGCTGAAGCCGCATTTTAATGCACCATTTACAGACGGGCTGAAGCCCTTCCCCTTCAAAAAGGGAACACTTTAATCAGAAATTTCCTAAACTCAATCCGGCACTATTGATTAAATCAGTTCTCTCCCACCCGAATCGCGAACGACGCGGCTAGGATGGAGCACCCGCAGTCTCGCAAGGAGAAATTCGGCATGATTTCATTTGCTGTACGCATGCGCTTTGCGCAGGAAGATCGCGCGAAAGTGCTGGACGCCGTTCGCCACCTTGCCGAAGCTTCTCGGAAGGAACCGGGATGCGTTACTTATATCCCGCATGAGATGGCGGGCGATTCCACGCTGATTATGATCTACGAGCAGTACCGCGATGAGGCGGCGCTGGAGGCCCATCGCGCCTCCCCGCATTTTCACGAGCACGCCATCGGCGGACTGTATCAGTTGATGAAGGAACGCAGCGTGGAAGATCTGAACGCGCTGGCGTAGGTTTGTTTTCACTCGCCGGATTTCAGGGATGCTGGCGAAGATTCTCTGGATTCTTCACTCCGCTATGCTCCGTTCAGAATGACTCGCATCCAATTTTTATAAGGGAAGTTTCAGGCTTATGCGCGAAACGGACGGCTCGCCTTTGCGCACGATCAGCTTCTGCATACAATGCGATTCCCCATGCGATTTCAGGATCGATCCGAAGCCGGCCGGTTGTTAGCTGCGCAACTCACTGTCTACTCTCATCGAGCAGATGTTGCGGTGGTGGCGCTTCCGCGCGGGGGTGTGCCGGTCGGCCATGAAATGGCGAAGGCGTTGCATGCACCCCTCGATGTGCTTGTAGTGCGGAAGCTCGGCGTGCCGAAAAATCCCGAATTCGCGATGGGAGCTATCGCCTCGGGCGGTGTCCGCCTGCTGGATGAAGATGTCGTCAGAATGCTCGGGATCACCCCGGAACAGATCGACGCGGTCACAGCCGAGAAAAGGCTTGAATTAGAGCGGCGGGAAAAGCTCTACCGAAGCTGCCGCGAACCGCTCACACTGCAGCATCGTCAGGTAATCCTGACCGATGACGGACTGGCTACCGGCTGGACGATGCGGGCCGCCATTCTTGCCGTCCGCACGCAACAACCCGCCCATATTATTGTGGCTGTTCCGGTGGCCGCACCTTCCATATTCGAGGAGTTTCAAGCTGACGCGGATGAAGTGGTGTGCGTGCTCACGCCCATGTCATTTCATGCGGTCGGCCAGTTTTACCGGGAGTTTCCGCAGGTTCCCGACGATCTGATCTGCGATTTTCTGGAGGACGCAAACGCTCGTACCCACCCCAGCCGCAAAAAACGCGACTAGGGTGGGCACCCAGCTCAGAAAAAATTCAACAATTTTTATTTTTTGACTCCGGCGCTTGCGCGAACTACTATCCCGGTACGGCCATGAGAGCGCGATTTTGTCGATCGGCACACCTAGCTGCACCGGAAACAGCCATCCAGGCAGGTGTCTGGATGGTTCTGATGGTTCTTCTGATGCTTTGCGTACCCGCCGCAGGCGCGGCATCGATCCCCCACCCCCACCACCCTCAGCCGAGGCAAATTGTCCGCATCATCGAAAAGCTAGAGGCACGGTGGCAGCAAGCCGAGCTTGATGCAAATACCGCCGTCATGGCAGAGATGCTGTCCGACGATTATTTGGGAATTTACGGTGACGGCACGGTCGCCACCAAGGCGGAGACACTCGCGGACTTTAAAACTGGCGCTGTCCACTTCACGGAGATAAATGCCTCAGATCGCAAAATCCGCGTGTTCGGCACGACTGCCGTAGTGGTTTCAAAGGCCGATGTGGCCGGAGTGAACGATGGCGAAAACATCAGCGGCCACTACCGCTATACGCGCGTGTATCACCGCAGCAATGGAGTCTGGAAGATCGTCAGCTTCGAGGCCAGCGAGATTCATGGGCATCGGCATTCGCAGCGATGACGGAGTCGTATCGAAACCTATTGGAACCGCAATATCCTTCACTCCGCCTCGCGGAGTTTAGCCGGAGCAAAGTCGAGGGATTCGGGACAATAAAGAGTTACTCAGGTTGATGCAATGCGGCATGGAGCCGGTCCCATGTAACGTCCAGGCTCTCCGGCAGCACGCGCGTTTCGCCAATCACCGTCATAAAGTTTGTATCGCCCAGCCAGCGCGGCAGCATGTGCAGATGCAGATGTCCAATAACGCCCGCTCCAGCAGCCTTACCGAGATTCATTCCCAGATTGATTCCATCGGGGCGATAGACTTTTCTGAAAACCGGCTCCAGCCGCTGCGCCAGCGCCATCATCTCCTGCGCCGTCGAGGACTCCAGCCGCGCCAACTCATCTTTATGCGCGTAGGGCAGGATCATGACATGTCCCGAGTTGTAAGGGAACGCGTTCAAGCAAATGAAGCATTGCTCGCCGCGATAAACGATGTTAGCGGCGCGGTCCGCATCCCTGGCAGCAAATCCGTTTGCGACCGCATAGGCCGAAGCTTCAAGCAGATTGCAGAAGACACAGCCGGTATCGCCGGGCCATGCCGCCAGCAGCGGCGGAACTCCCTTCCGGGTGGACGAGTCCGCTGTGCTGACGTATTGATATCGCCACGGAGTCCATAATGTGTCCATAGAGGGAAGTATATCTGTGCGTTCCGAGTCACGAGGCTGGGGATTCAGACGCGAATCACCAGCTTGCCCATATGCGCATCGCCGGAACGAAGCAACGAAATAAAAGCGCTGGGTGCCTGCTCGATGCCGTGGACGACTGTCTCCTGATGCAGCAGCTTACCAGCGCGCAGGGCCGGAATCATCTCCGCCAAAAAAGTCGGCATCCGGTGGAGATGGTCCACAACGATGAAACCCTCCATCCGCAACCGCCGAACAATTGTAAGCGCCAGATTTCGCGGTCCCGGCACGGGGGTGTTATAGCCGGAGATTGCGCCGCACATCACCAGGCGTCCGTGGTTGCGCATCGCATAGAGTGCCGCCTCCAACTGAGGACCGGCGGTGTTGTCAAAGTACACATGCAAGCCGTCAGGCGCGGCAATTTGCAGTTGCTCCAGTGGATTGGATTCCCGGTAATTGAAGGCGTAGTCCACCTTTAGTTGATTTTTCAGATAAGCGATTTTCGCAGCCGATCCAGCGCTAGCGACCACGCGGCAGCCGCGCAGCTTCGCCAGTTGACATGCGACACTGCCCACCGCTCCAGCGCCGCCGGAGATAAAAATTGTCTCCCCATCTTTAAGGCCGGCAATATCATTCAGCCCTACCCATGCCGTCAGACCGGTCGAGCCCAACACTCCCAGGTACGCCGAAGCCGGCGCTTGTCGAGCGTCAATGGAGCGCAACTGCTGCGATGGCGCAATGTAATAGTCCCGCCAACCCAGGAGGCTTTGCACCCACGCGGCGACCGGAAAGGCCGCATTGCGGGACTGCACGACCTGCCCGACGGCCGCTCCATCCAGCACTTTGCCTACGGTAAACGGCGGAACATAGGATTTGCCTTCATTCATGCGGCTGCGCATGTAAGGATCGACGGAAAAAAACGCATTCCTGACGAGAACTTCTCCCGGCTGCAACTCCGGCAGATCTACTGTGGCGAATGCAAAGTTGTCCGCAGAGGGTTCGCCCTGTGGGCGGGAGGCCAACCGGATTTCTTTTGCCTGAAGTCTACTCATAACCACTCATCTGAGATGCCTGCATGCTCTATCTTCGCAACATACACGTACAATCAGCACGGACGTGAGTTCATTTTTACCGAGCGAAATATTTCTGCGGGAAAAATATATCGATTTCTCCGCTTCCAGTGCCGTTTCGGCCTCGAACTGCGTTGACACTATTTTCCACCGGTTGATATAGTTTTAAGTGGGAACGAAGCGCCTCAAGGACTCATGTGCTTCGATTCCCAATCGAGGGTTCCTCTCGTCCCCGGCACAAATTTCGTTCTGGCCTATTTTCAGGCACAACCGAGGAGTTGTTTTTTACCTCCTCTGCTGGTAGTACTGCCGATAAAAGCCATTTCGAACCGCCAGGAGAGAAGCGCCGCGATTTCCCGCCCGGTTCAGAAGTCTCCGCAGTTTGGCAGCTCCTTCGTACCACGGCGAGAATGGACGATCAGCGGCTTCCCCAAAAGGGCTCGCGATCGCCCGATACGGAGCGCCAATCGCGCCGTAATGAGTCCGGAGCCCGCTGTCCTATGGTAGACGTCCTCAATCCCGAACACACCGAGAGCAAACCCCTGAATACCACCGAACTGGAAGCCAACGAAATCGCCACCGCCGCGCCGGAAGTTGACGCGCCTGAATCCAACCACAACATTTCTGCTTCGGCAGAGAACCAGCCCGCAGAAAATCAATCCGCAAAAAATCAATCTATCGATGACCAACACGCGGACCATCCGGCGGAAAACCAACACGCGCCGACGGAGAATCAACACGCGATCGATCGGCCATCTCAAGCACTGCGCGCTGAGGCACGCGGAACAGGCGCTGCCTCATCCGCAGATCTCCCGCAGCATGAGGAAGAGATGGATTTCGGCGCTTTGCTGGATTCATTTGAGCACGAGCAGGCAGCCCAGGAAGCCGCGCAAGCGGTCGATGGCAACGTCGTCTCCGGCATTGTGATCAAGCTGACCGACAAGCATGTCGTGGTCGATGTGGGCCTCAAGTCCGAGGGGTTGATTCCCATCGAACAGGTGCTCGACCATAACGGCCAGCCTAAGCTCGAACCCGGTCAGACGATTGAAGTCGTCGTCGAGCGTGAAGAGGCCGAAGGCGGCTATCTGCTGAGTTACGACAAAGCGTTGCGTCATCGCATCTGGGACACCCTGGAAAAGGCTGCGAACGATAAGACGCCGGTCAGCGGCCTGGTGGTCAGCCGCGTCAAAGGCGGCCTGACGGTGGATGTTGGGATCAAGGCGTTTTTACCAGGTTCGCAGGTAGAGATTCGACCGGTCCGCAATCTGGAGTCCTACGTCGGCCAGACTTTTGAAGTTCGCGTCATCAAGCTCAACAAAAAGCGCGGCAACGTGGTCGTTTCCCGCAAGGAGCTTCTGGAGGAAGAGGTCACGGTCAAGCGCACCCTGACTCTCGACCATCTTGAAGAAGGGACAATCCTGACCGGCACGGTGAAGAACCTGACCGAGTACGGCGCGTTTGTCGATCTGGGCGGAATCGACGGCCTGCTGCACGTCACCGACATGTCCTGGGGACGCCTGACGCATCCGCGCGACCTGGTCAATGTGGGCGATGAAATTCAAGTGAAGGTGCTGAAGTTCGACCGCGAAAAGCAGCGCATCTCGCTGGGTTTCAAGCAGCTCACTCCCGATCCCTGGCTCGATGTAGCGGAACGGTATCCAGTCGGCGCCCGCGTCCGTGGCCGCGTGCTCAGCGTTACAGACTACGGCGCATTTGTAGAACTGGAGCAAGGCATTGAGGGCCTGGTCCACGTCTCGGAAATGACATGGTCGAAGCGCATGAAACATCCGACCAAGCTGGTCAAGCCCGGCGATGAGATCGAGACCATCATCCTGAATGTCAATCCGGCGGACCGCCGTATTTCGCTCGGCATGAAACAGTTGTTGGAAAATCCCTGGGAGCATCTGTCGGAGCGGTACACGGCCGGCACCATCGTCGAGGGGCGTGTCCGCAACCTGACGGAATTTGGCGCCTTCATTGAAATTGAAGACGGCATCGACGGGCTGGTCCATGTCAGCAATATGAGCTGGACCAAGCGAATCAAGCACCCGTCCGAAGTGGTGAAAAAAGGCGACAAGGTGAAAGCTGTGGTGCTTGGAATCGAAGCCGAGCATCGCCGTCTCTCGCTGGGCATCAAGCAATTGCAGCCGGATGTCTGGGAGTCTTTCTTCGCGCAGCACCGGATCAATGACGTGTTGCACGGCAAAGTGCTTCGCATCGCGCAGTTTGGCGCTTTCGTCGAGTTGGCGGAAGGAGTCGAGGGCCTCTGCCACATTTCAGAAGCCGCCGATGCCAATGGAATTCCAGTCAAGCTTGATGTGGGTCAGGAGCACGAGTTCAAGATCATCAAAATGAACCCGGAAGAAAAGAAGATTGGCCTGAGCCTCCGCGCGGTAGGAGAAGAAGCAACTCGCGCCGATGTCGAAGCTTACAAGGGCCCTTCTACGGCATCTTCGTCCTCGACTCCCTCCGGATCATCGTCGCAGTCTTCCTCGTCCTCTTCGTCTTCGACGACTCTGGGCGATCTGATCAACTGGAAGCGCAGCGAACGGGAATAAGCACGAACGATCGAATATTCAAAGGGCCGCCTGCAATTGCAGACGGCCCTTTTCTTTTCCCATGCCGTTTCATAGCTGCTGTAATTCAAAGTTGACGTGGGTAATTCTGAGCGAAACGAAGAATTCAGAGGGTGATGACCGCACAGCCCAGGCGAGTATTCCCTGGATCCTCACTCGCTGCGCTCCGTTCAGAATGACTCCCTTTGACATCCGGCTACACGAACCTGAAACCGTCACATCCGGCTTATTTACCCGTTTCGATTTTCAGAATTACGTGAAAAACGCTTCTGTCGTCGAAAGAACTCAGCGTTTTCGTTTTGCTCTTTTTATCTTCCAGTTGCGCCCACAGCTTGTAATCGTCATTCGGAGAAACCTGCTCGAAACGGTAAGCGCCGTCTTCCTGCGTGATATAGCTGGTGACGGCCTTTGTTCGCGTGTCGCTCAAGTAGACGATTGCGTTCGGAACAGGAGCATCGTTCGCGTTCACCACCCGGCCTTGCACAGATCGTTGTGTATTCTGCGCCGACGCATACGCGCCGCCAGCCATTCCTGTTCCCACCGAAGCAATGATGCAAAGCAGAACAGCCAAATTGAATAAACGCGCTCCATGTGAACGCGCCGTTTGCATATCTTTCATTCAGTACGCACCTGTCTATTCTTCTTCTTCGTCGTTGAAGGCGAGAGCGCCTTCATCGTAGCCGTGCTCCTCCACTTTACTCAATTCAATGGGGTCGGTGTTGACCACTTCGTATTCCGCACCGCATTCGTCGCAGAGGATGATTTCACCTTCTTCCACCTCATCTTCCGCAAAGCTCAACGTATTTTCACATTCGGGGCAAACTTGCATGACTGCTCCTTCAGCATCGTTCCAGTAGCCGGGTTGATAGTTCCTTCTCGCCAACATGTATCGAGGCTAGTTTAAGAGAATGGCCGCGCACGTCAAGTGAGATGATTGGAATTTAGAAAAATTCTGGTCCGGCCTGGAAAACTACCTGAAAAATCGTAACAAACATCGGGCAGCTTTCCAGTGGCCGACTGTATGTTGTATGTTATGTTGACGCAGGTTCCGCCCCGCGGGTTAGCCTGGCACAAACGGGTATCTGGCGATTGCGGCCAATCTCCAGGCTAGACGGGGGCGGACGCCGCACGTAGGCTGGAAGGGTATGCCGCGCTCAAGCTCCATGATGCTGTCGTTCCCCCCGTTCGCCGGAATGATCCGCAAGATCATTCTCGCTACCATTGCAATCTTCTTTATCCTCTTACTGCTTCGCTGGATTGCGCCCGCTCTCAGCCTGAATATTTTTGCTATGGGAGCTCTCACTCCTGCGATGGTGCTCCACGGTGCGGTCTGGCAGGTCGTTACCTATAGCTTTTTAAGCGGGGGAATTTTACAGATCGCCTTCGACATGCTGTCTCTCTGGTTCATCGGAGCGTATCTAGAAACGACGTACGGCACCCGCTGGGTCACAGAGCTTTACTTCATTTCGGTCGTGGGCGCAGCACTTACAACCATTGCCGTCTCCTACACCCATATTTTCCACATGACGCCCCAAGCGACGACCTATGGCGCGGCTGGAGGCATCTTCGGCCTTCTAGCTGCCTGGGCAGTACTGATGGGCGATCAAAAGTTCATTCTGTTTCCGCTGCCCATTTCAATCCGCGCGAAATACCTGGTTCTTGTTTACATACTGATAGCGCTGGCAAGCGTCATCTCCGGCCCCGCCGGTTTCGAATATCTGGCCTACCTGGGCGGTGCGCTGTTTGGATACGTTTATGTCAAGCTGGCTCCCCGACGCGGCTATGCGCTTGCTGCGTCGGAACGTCTCTTCTCTTTCCGCAACGCATATTACCGCTCGAAGCGCCGGCGGACGGCACGCAAATTTCAAGTCTACATGCGCAAGCATGACCGCAACGTAAAGTTCGACGAGCAGGGCCGGTATGTCGATCCCGATGAAACGAAAGACCCCAATGATCGCCGTTGGATGAATTGAAGCCGCGATCCCCAATAGAAAAGGCAAAAGCGCGCCACCGCACATCGCGATGGCGCGCTTTCGACCCGATAAATCCTACGATCAGGCGGCTCTATTGGCGCGCGGATTGGCGGTTTTTGAAATCTCCGTCAACAGATGGTCCGCATGGCCTTCTTCCTTGGCTGTACGATCCAGCAATTGAACGGCCTGCTCGTCGCCCAACATTTCGGCGTACTGGCGCACGGCCCCATACGACGCAATTTCATAATGCTCGACCCGCTGCGCCGCGAGGATCAATCCCGCATCGCGCACGGCATCGTCTTTGGCGTCCTTGATCATATCCTCTCCTTCTGTAATCAGGGTCGCCATGGCTTTGGATTTTTTGGAATCCACGGATTGCTGGGCTCTTCCAAGGATTTCTTTCAGCCTGGTCACATGCTCGCGAGTCTCCTGTAAATGTGACGTAAAGGCCTGTTTCAACTGCGTGTCGGTCGCCGCGTCCGCCATTTTCGGCAGCGCTTCGGTGAGTTGGGTTTCAACGGAATAAAGATGTTGTAACTGATCGATATAGAGTTCGCGAAGACTCTCAAGATTTGCGGAAAAAATAGCCATATTGTTCCTCGATGTGCGATGGAATTCGCCCGAACAGGCGTCTATTAAGTAGGATTCATCGAATGAGGCGGGCGTTGCCGTTCCGGGAGAGGAAACTCAATTTCCGTAAATCGGACACAACTACTAATTGTCAGTCAGCCAACAGGTGAGAGCCTTACACTGCAACCGTAAAGGTGTCGCCGGTTCGTTCGACTGCGCGATACAGTGTGTCGCGCTCAAACGGCACGCGTCCGGCTTCGGTAATGAGCCGCACCAGGTCTGCGCGCCGCATGCCCTGCGGAGTTTCTGCGCCCGCATCGTGATAGATCTTTTCTTCGACGACCGTCCCGTCGATATCGTCCGCGCCGAAGCGAAGCGCAATCTGCGCGATCTTTGCGCTCATCATCTGCCAGTAGGCCTTGATATGGTCGAAGTTGTCCAGCATCAGACGGCTGACCGCGATCTGCCGGATGTCAGTCAGTCCGCTGGTTTTCGGCAAGTGATCGAGCGCGGTATTGTCGGGATGGAACGCCAGAGGAATAAACGTCTGGAAGCCACCGGTTTCGTCCTGTAACGCGCGCAGCTGCAGCAGGTGATCGACCCGGTCCTCATCGTTTTCGACATGGCCATACAGCATGGTCGCGTTTGACCGCATCCCGAGCTGGTGCACGATGCGAGCCGTCTCCAGCCATTCGCCACCGTCAATTTTATGGTCGCAAATAATGTGCCGCACGCGGTCGGCGAAGATTTCCGCCCCACCGCCCGGCATGGAATCGACACCCGAAGCCTTCAGCTTTTCGATGGTCTCGCGAATGGTCAACTTGGAACGTTTCGCCAGGTACGCTATCTCCACCATTGTGAAGGCTTTCACGTGGACTTTTGGAAAGCGCTCTTTCAAGCCGCGGATGAGGTCGAGAAAATATTCCAGATGCAGATCGGGATGGAGGCCGCCGACCAGATGAAATTCCGTGACAGCTTCGGAATACCCCTGCGCGGCACGCTCCCATGCTTCTTCAAGCGCCATGGTGTAGGCGCCCGGTGCATCCTTCTTGCGTCCGAAGGCGCAGAGGCGGCATGCCGCCACACACACGTTGGTCGGATTGATATGGCGATTGACGTTGAAATAGGCAATATCGCCGTGCATCCTTTCCCGCACGGAGTTTGCCAGCCAGCCTACAGCGAGAATGTCCGGTGAACGATACAAGGCCACGCCATCCTCGAAACTGAGGCGTTGCTCCGCGAGGACTTTCTCCGCGATTAAGGTTAGCTGCGGATCGTCTGTCTGGAAGGAGTGACGAGATTTGCCTATTGCTTCCACGGAAACCACCCTCGCACAATGATAGTCTTCCGGGTTCAGCGCAACAACTCACGCGTATGTTTCAGACCGCGCACGTCGTGTACGAAGAGCCAGTTGATGCGCCAATCGGTCTTAGTCAACAATATTCGTGTCTATTTTCTTATCTGCGGTTTCGATCCGTACTGTTAGGCTGAGGAAAGAAAGATTCTGATGCGAATGCACCCAAAAAATATCTACACCCGCCTTGTTTTCGTCCTGCTGATCGTCTGCTTTATCTCTGGTTTCCACCTGCACGGTTCCACGCTCCCACCGGAGCTTGGCCAGTTCCCCGCAATACAGGCGACCAGCCTGGATAACGCGATATTGCATTTACCGCAAGATTTTTCAGGGCAGCTTAATCTAGTCGTCATCTCCTTTGCCCGAGAGCAGCAGCACGAAGTGGACACCTGGATTCCAGCCGCTCGGAAATTTCAGACTGCCCACCATCAGCTCAGCTATTATGAATTGCCGACGATGTCCCGCGAGAACCTGTTCTCTCGCTGGTGGTTTGATGCTGCCCTGCGCAGCGACACCACGGACAAGGATTTGCGTAGCCGGATTCTCACCGCATACGTAAATAAGCGTAAGTTCCGCGAGTCGCTCCACATCCCCAATGAAAAACAGGTTATAGCGGTTCTGGTCGATCGAACGGGCAAAATCTATTGGCGGGCAGACGGAGCCTGCACAGAAGAGAAAGCAGCCGCCTTACTGACAGCCCTGACTGCCGACGGCGTGTAGGCGTGCCCTCGGACGGTGGCCGTTACGACAAAAGTTTTTCCATCCGCCAGGCATCGATTATCTCCAGATAGTACTGCGGAATATTCCCAATAATGCGATATCCGAGTCGCTCGTAAAAACGAATTGCCGCAATATTATCAACCGCGACGTGCAGCTCGATGCTCCCGCCTCCGCTAGAGAGTAACCAGTTCTCCAGTGCCAGGTGCAGTTGCCATCCAACATGCGCTCGGCGAAACTCCGGCAGGACATCGATGGTGATCAGTTCACCGCGCCGCGAGGGCTGAGGAACACGCCTCTGCGGCAACAATCGAATGGAGGCAAATCCCACGATCATTCGGGAATGCTCCCCCACCAGGGTGAACACCGTGCGGGCGGACAGTAGAGAAGCAATTTCTTCTTTGGGGTAAGCGATGCCGGCTGGAAAGCATTGCGCGTCGATCGCCAGCAGCGCATCCAGATCTTCCAGGATTGCCGGACGCATCGTAAAAGAAGAGGCATCCGGCGCGGTCATAGCTCCAATCTCACCGCGAGGCGATCAGAAGCCGCCCGCAGCGGATTGCTTCTCCGGTTGCAAAATGATGCCATGCAGCAGGGTTGCAGCCACCAGATGCCCGTTCGAGGATCCGACAACATGGGTCCTCCAGCCTGGGTTCCACCAGATCCACTTCATCGCCGCTGGATTGATGCCAAACACGAGATCGGAATCGTAGGAGGTCGCAATCACGCGTTTCATCGCCGAATCATACTGCAGTCCGCTGATGTCGTTGATGGGCACGCCGGAGATTTGCCAGCTTTGGCCCTGATTTTCACTATATGCAACGCCCAGGCGACCGCCCAGCCAGAGCCGGCCATCTCCATCGATTGCTATGTGGCGAACTCTGGTCCAGCCGGTAGGAAGCGCAACGGAATGCCAGGTCTTCGCCTGGTCCTGCGAAACATAAAGTGCTGTCGATCCATTGGCCAGCACCGTGTTGTTTCCCGCGACAATTCCGCTGAACTGTTGCGCTTTCTCGATTGGGCCGCCCCGCCACAGAAAACCGTTATCGTCGCTCGAGTACACGCCGCCGGAAGTGGCGGCATACCATTTGCCATTTTCGAAGGCAACTCCACGCACGCTGCCATCGATCTTGCCATCGGGAACAAAGGTGGTCTCGATAGAAACGATGCGGTGTTTTTTGCGAATGTGGGTGACCTTGCGCGTCTTTTCTTTCAGCCGATTGCTGACGTTTTCAAATTTGCCGGCGTTCAGACGATAGATGCCATGATTCGTTCCCGCCAGCAGATTGCCGGCCGGCGACATGGCGAGGGCGAAGATGTCATTGTCATTCAGCCCGGCGCTGATCTGGCTCCACGTTTGCCCCGCATTTTTGGAGACAAATACACCTCCAAAACGCTTATCGTTCAGAACGCCCACGTACACCGTATCGGGGTTCTGAGGATCGGTCACCATGGAAGAAACCTGGCGTTCCGAAAAACCCTGGTTCACCGGATGGAAGTTCAGGGCGCCGTCATTACTCTCAAGCACGCCACTGCGATCGGTCGCCATCAGTACATGTTGGGAGTTTTTGGGATCAATGTAAACATCGTTGATGATGATGTCGTTCGGTGTCATCAGCGACCACTTCGTGCCCGCATCCACTGTGCGATAGAGCCCTTCCGTGGTTCCGGCATATACCACGTTCGCGTTGGACGGATCTTGTTTCAACACGCGGGTGCGCCGGGCCGTGGTGGGAATTCCCTGAATCTTATGGAACTGCGCTCCTCCGTCCGTGCTCTTATAAATCCCGGAGCAGGCGCTGGCATAGACAGTATTCGGCGCGTGGGGGTCGATGATGATCGAGAACACATCCGAGTCGACGATCAAGCCCTGTTTAATATTCTGCCAGGTCTTGCCGCCGTCCACAGTCTTCCACGGCAAATGCCATGTGCCAGCGTAGATGTTCTGCGGATTTACAGGATCGATGGCGATAGATTCAACTTCGTGAAGTTCGACGTCTGACGATGGGGTGATTAACGTCCAATGTTCGCCGCCGTCATCGCTCCGATACACGCCCTTCAATGTGCCCGCAACAAAAATCTTCGGGTCTGACGGCGCCTGAGCCAGGGCACGAACCGACTGGCCCTGCATGTCCGGCACCGGCTTCCAGTTGTGGCCGCCGTCCTCGCTGATGAAAACACCCCCATCCGGACGGTCCAGTCTCCACGCGCCGACCAGAAGCCGCTTTGGATTTGATTCGTCGAACACAATATCGTCGAGCACCAGCGAATCGGTGGACGAAATTTTGCTCAGACGCGTCCATTGGCCGCTGCTGCCGGACTCATAAATCCAGCTATTCGCCGTACCCAGCAGGATGTGGGAAGGATCCGGCGAACTGAACGCGAAGCTGCGCGCATCCCCGCCGTAAGGGCCGACGTTGTTCCATGCCTGCGGAGAAGCGGCCTGTGCGGAGGCACGCGGGACAAGGAGAACACTCAATACGCCGAGAATCAGTGCTGGTACCCAGTGTGAAATCCGTCTCATAAGTTCGCAACCAATCAATGTTAGAAGTGGGGATAAACCTGCAAATGGGCCCGCATGCGGCCCGTGAATGCATCTGCGCGCGGAGTCAATTTTTCGCAAAAGAAAGGGCCAGCCGGAATTATCCGGCCGGCCCTCGGTATTGCAACGCCACTTTTCAATCGCTTACTGATTGGAGGGAGTGGCGCCGGTTGTCGATTTCGCCCGGCGGTGGCGGCGATGATGCGGGGTGGTGCTGGTTCTCGCGCGCCCATAGGCGTTGCGGGAAGCCTTCACCGTTGAAGTATCGACCGCAGTCGTACCCTGAACGTCGTTATCGAAAGTCGCACCCGATGGCACCAGGTAATTCTGGACGCTCTCGGTTCCTGCTGTTCCGGTGCGGACATCGATGCGGGAAGGATCAATTCCCTTTTCGTTGACCAGGTAAGCCTTGGTGTTGACTGCGCGTTCCGCCGCCGCTTTATCAGCGTGACGTTCGTTTGCAGCACTGTTACCAACCAGGACAGCCTTGGCATCGGCGCTGCGCTGGAGGTTCAAGGCAACATCATCCAGGCAAGCCTTTGCTTCGTTATCCACGCGGGTTGGGCGGCGCTTGTCGCGGCCAAAGTTGATCGAGCAGAGCGTCTCCGTCTTCGGTGCCGGCGGCGGCGGCGGTGCATTGATCGTTACGCTGGTCGTCGAGGAAGCGGTTTGACCCTTATCGTCGGCAACGTTACAAGTAACCGTGATGACTCCGGGGGCAGCACCGGTCGTGTTCAGAGTGGCGGTCGTGTTCGATCCGCTAACCTGTCCAGATGAGGCGCTATAGCTGTAGGTCAGCGGCCGATTCTGTGGACTGACGCCTTGAGCTGTAATAGTGGACGAGTCGCCTGGATTGACGGTCGTCGGATTAGCAGAGCAGGAAACAGTTGGCGGTTCAAACGGCTTCACCGTGTAGGTAGCGTTGCAATCCGCGGACTGGCCGGGCTTGTTTCCCTCGGTGACGTGACCGGTCACAGTATATGTGCCCGGGTTCAGGTCCGCAGTATCGACGTTTGCCGTCGAGGAAGTTCCGCTGACCTTTCCACCCGTTGCAGTCCAGCTATAGGTTGGGGTCTTCTTCGGATTCAGATTTTGTGCGTTGCCGGTAACGGTAACCGGGTCGCCGGGGTAAGCTTCGGAAGGGCTGGCGGAGCACGTATACGCCACTGGAGGCGGCGGAACAATGCTGCCCATGTGGAACAGAAGTCCGCTGCTGAGCTGGACCGCGTTGATGTTCGCGCGACCGCCTTCGATGTTGGTAGAACCATCGGGCGGAACCGCGCTCGCGGGACCAAACGAGGTGTGCATGTACTGGTAATCTGCCTGGACTAGTCGCAGGCCAAGATGATGGTTGAAAAATGGCAGGCTATAGTCCAAACCGCCGCCAACGGTCAACGCGGTACCCCAGCTATAAGGGTTCACCATGTGAATGGGCGCGCCCTTCACAGTGAATGTGTCGTAGTTCGGCCCACCCATCTTGACCGCTCCAACTGACGCGTGGATAAACGGAGTCACGTCTGCCGTGGGAAAACGCAGAATCGGACCTGCGCTATAGGTGGTAAAGCCATCACCCGGGCCATCCGGATGAGACGCGACGATGACCTCGCCGCCAAGATACTTATTGAAGTAATAGGCGCCGCTGCCGATCGCGCCGATGTTGACGTCCTTATATCGGATTCCCTGAATATTGCCATGCGGCGATAAATACGAGTAACCCAGGAAAATATCTATGCGCGATGGGTTGACGCCTGCCATTGGCTTCGCCGCTGAGTTCTGTGCGGCTGGGGTAGGCGCGTCTGTAGATGAAGAACTTGATGTCTGCTGCGCCGAGAGTGTCGTCCCAAGCCCCAATACGCATATAGCTGCAATTAAGCGGCTCTTTGAGCGTAATTTCGAATGTACCATCCCTGTATCCTCCACAACATTTATAAACAAACTATTAATATCTATACCTTTTAAGCGGGTTGCGATGTTCCGATCTTACCAAGCAACTGCTTTCGCAGGCTTAACATTTGGGCTGTCCGACGCTTTCATCGCACTGCAATGTGTTCCCTAAATTAGAGCACAACCGCCCTCCAAAAGGTTATCCCCCTTTAGGGACTAATGCAAAGGTACCCTAAGAGATACCTCGACGCCAAGAATTAATAATCGGCTCTGGTACCTGAAGTTTGACCTAAGCATTCCGATCATGCAAGATTCAGGACCTTCTTTACCGTTCCACGCTCCCGGAGGATTTTTTCCTGGAGCAGGGTCAGGGCATAAATTAGCTGTTCCGGGCGTGGCGGGCAGCCGGGCACGTAGACATCTACTGGAATAATTTGATTGACTCCCTGCACCAGGGCATAGTTATTGAAAACCCCGCCGGATGTCGCGCAGGCTCCCATGGAAATTACCCATTTTGGCTCCGGCATCTGGTCATAAAGACGGCGAATCACGGGAGCCATTTTCACCGAGACGCGGCCTGCAATGATCATCAGGTCGGACTGACGCGGTGAAGGCCGAAACACCTCTGCGCCAAAGCGGGCAATGTCAAAGCGCGACGCACCCATCGACATCATCTCAATCGCGCAACAGGCCAGACCGAAAGTCATCGGCCAGATCGAGCTCTTCCGCACCCAGTTCAAGGCAGTGTCCAGCGAGGTAAGGACAACGCCTTCATTCTGGTCATAGCCAAAATTGACCTCCCGCACTTTCTTCTGGTTCAGCGCGCTGCTTTCGAGGTTTCCAAATAGGTAGCGATCTTTAAGCGTCTCAGTCATAGTCCTTCTATCCTACTTTCAAGTATCTCGCAATTTGCGTGCGATGCAACAGGCCTTCGAAGCGGTGGTTGCATCACGGTCCTGAATCCACAGCCGCTTACGCAGATTAACCGCGCGTTAAAATCTCCCAACTTGCCGCACCTTCAGCCACATGCTAGACTCCGTTGTCTTCGAGCATGGCTGCGCCTGGCACTTGTAAATCTGCGTGGCTGTAGCCGTGCTTTTCGAGGAAGCCGAGCTTGTAAACACTTCAGCTGGAACGGACGATGAATTCTGTTTCCAAAGGTGGACCGCCCGTCTGCCGCTACCGTCTGCGGCTCCGCATTTTCCCTGTCCAGGCCTTCGCTTTCCGCCTGCATTGGCGCACCTTGTGGACAACTTCTCCTTCGATCCCCTCACTATCCAAATCCATTGCTCCTGAAGGTGCCGCATGAAGACTTACCTGGGAAAAGATGTCCGAAATCTGGCCATCGTCGGCCACTCTCACTGCGGAAAGACCATGTTGATCGAAGCGCTGCTTGTTGCGGCGGGCGCTGTTCCTGCCATGGGCGCCATCGAAAATGGTACAGCCGTCACAGCGTATGACGAAGAAGAGATAGCGCGGCGCGTCACCATCGCCAACGCTGTCGCTTTTTGCGAGTGGAGCGGCGTAAAGATGAACCTGATCGACACGCCGGGCTCCAACATGTTTATCCACGAGGCCTGCGCCGCCATGCTGCCGGTCGAAGCCGCAGTGGTCGTGGTCGATGCAGTGGACGGCGTCCAGCCGATGACGCAGCGTGTCTGGGGCTATGCAGAGGAGTTCAATCTGCCGCGCATCTTCGTCGTCAACCGCGTGGACCGGGATCGTGCGCAACCCTATGCTGTGCTCCAAAGCTTGCGCTCCACTTTTGGACGCCAGGTGACACCGGTCTGTTTGCCAATTGGAACAGAAAAGAGTTTTCGCGGCATCGTCGATCTTGTCTCCATGCGGGCCTTTGAATATCCTCTGGACTCCAAAGGCCGGGGCGATGCCATCCCCATCCCTGAAGACTTGGCGGAAGAGGCGCAGTCCGCGCACGAAGCACTGGTGGAGCTGGTTGCAGAAGGAAAAGATGAATTGCTGGAAGAGTTCCTGAACCAGGGCACGCTGCCGGAGGAACATCTGATTCCTGCTTTGCATGAAGCGATTCGAGAGGATCGCATTTTCCCAGTATTGTTCGCCTCCGGGATGAACAATGTTGGGGCAGATCGCCTGCTCGATTTCTTCCACGTCTATGCTCCTGCGCCAACGGAACGAGAACCCGTTGCGGCGGTGGCGGCTTCTACCGGGGAAACGGCGCGGCACGCCAACAGCAGCTCGAGCGGCGATGCCGCGGCCTCAACTGAATGGCCAGTCGAGATGGTGAACCGCCCAGTCGCCGACAATGAGCCATTATCGCTATTCGTCTTCAAAACCATCTCCGACCCATTCGCCGGGCAGATTTCCTTCTTCAAGGTTTTTGCGGGCTGCGTGCATAACAACGACACTGTTCTGAATTACAAGCTGCGTGCGCAGGAGAAATTGGCTCACCTGTCGATCATGCAGGGGAAACACCCGGTATCTGTCCCGGAGTTGCACGCGGGAGATCTGGGTGCGGTCGCCAAGCTGAAGAATACGCATACCGGCGACACGCTCGGAGACGCGGCACACCCCGTCCTGTATGAGCCGGCCGAACAACCCGAGCCCGCAATCGCATTCGCGATCGAACCGAAAACGCGGGCCGATGAAGACAAACTGGCGAACGCGCTCCATCGGATTATGGAGGAAGACACGCTGGTCCGCTTCTATCGCGATCCGCAGACACACGAGTTCCTTATCGCAGGGACCGGCCAGCAGCATATTGAAATTGTGGTGTCGAAACTTCGCCGCCGATACCATACGGAGGTCACGCTGAAGGCTCCGAAGATTCCATATCGCGAAACCATCCGGGCACGAGCGGATGGACATGGCCGGCACAAGAAACAGTCCGGCGGCCACGGCCAGTTTGGAGACTGCAAAATTCGCATCGAACCATTGAAACGCGGCTCGGGTTTTGAGTTTGTCAATGAAATTTTCGGCGGAGCGATTCCACGCAATTATGTTCCGGCGATTGAAAAAGGCATACGGGAAGCGGCAGAACGCGGCTTCCTGGCCGGTCATCCCATGGTGGATTTTCGCGTGACGGTCTACGACGGTTCTTTCCATGAAGTGGACTCAAACGAAATCAGCTTTCGCATCGCGGGCCGCCTCGCATTTCGCGACTGCATGGAGCGGGCACGTCCCGCGCTGCTGGAGCCGGTCATGCGCGTCAGCGTTCAGACACCGGACGCATTTGCAGGGGTCGTGATGGGCGATCTTCCAGGCAGGCATGGGCGCGTGCTCGGCATGGAACCCAGCATGTCGGGCGGCCAGACAACGATTCAGGCGGAAGTTCCGCTTGGGGAAATGCTGACCTATGGAGCGGAACTAATTGCCATGACGCAGGGCCAGGGCAGCTTCCACATGGAGATGGACCACTATGATTTTGTTCTGCCACAGGCGCAGGAGAAGATCATCGCCGCTGCACGCGCGCATCAAGCCGTCTCCGTTGACGAGGAAAGTTAAAGGGTTGAACATGGGTGCCCCATCCTAGCCGCGTTCTTTGCGGCTAGGGTGAGATACGGCGATTCAGGTGCGGCAGACCGCATCAATAGCTATAGTTTCTCCCACTTTGGTTACAATCAGCGCATGCAACTGGCGGAACTGGCACGTTTATTGAACGCGCGTCTGGAAGGCAATCCCGACACTGAAGTAACGGGTGTGGCCGGGATCGAAGAAGCGGATGCGGGTCACGTCACCTTCGTCGCCAATCCGAAATATGCCGCGCTCGCGCGGACGACCAAAGCCGCGGCTGTCCTGGTGGGAGAGGACTTTCCTGCTATCTCCTCAGCAACTTTGCGAACTGCGAATCCGTATCTTACCTTCGCCCGTGCAATCGAAATTTTTTATCAGCCGCCCGTCTACGCCGCCGGAATTCATCCGACAGCCGTCATTCATCCAACGGTCAAACTGGGTCGCGATTGCCATATCGGCGCTTACGCCGTGATCGAGGCGAAGGTTGAGATTGGCGACCACGCCGTATTGCTGCCCCACGTTGTGATCTACCCCAACGTCCGCATCGGAAAACATTTTTTCGCGCATGCCCATGCTGTCGTGCGCGAAGGCTGCCATCTGGGCGACGATGTGATTTTGCAGAATGGAGCGGTCGTCGGCGCGGATGGTTTCGGCTTCGCCAAAGAAAGCGGCGGACGCTGGTATAAAATCCCGCAGTCCGGTCCGGCTGTCCTTGAAGATCGGGTAGAAGTGCAGGCCAACGCCTGTATCGACCGCGCCAGCGTAGGTGAAACGCGCATCGGTCGAGGCGCGAAAATCGATAACCTGGTGCAGGTGGGCCATGGCTCCACAGTGGGAGAAAACACTCTTCTGTGCGCGCAGGTCGGGCTTGCCGGGTCATCGCATCTGGGGCGGCATGTGATTTTGGCAGGACAGGCTGCTGTGGCAGGACACTGTTCGATCGGTGACGGCGCAATTTTGACCGCGCAGAGCGCCGTCTCCCACGATGTTCCAGCGGGTAAGGTGATGAGCGGTTCTCCCGGCATCGACAACCGTTTGTGGCTTCGCTGCGTCGCCGCTTACAGCCGTCTGCCGGAAATGATGAAGCTGCTCCGCAAACTTAATGCTGCAGGCGGAGATGAATGAGCGTGTGCTTTCACTTCAGCATTGTCCAGTCGCTTGTCGTAGTGGTTCCCCAGCCCCAACGAAATCCTTTAACGAACCATCTACACTGGAGCCATGTTTGAATTTTTGCGCGGACCGTTTCGTCTCTTCCCGCTCACCGCATTTCTATCAATTGCGTTGATCGCGGGGTGCCGTTCTCCGTATGTGGAGACGACGGTACGAAACTCCGGCAGCACGGCACTGCATAACATTGAGGTGGACTATCCAAGCGCCAGCTTCGGAATCTCCAGCCTTGCGCCCGCGGAGGCATTTCATTACCGGCTCCAGCTTCAGGACGCTGGCCGCATGAAAGTGCAATTTTTCGACGACGCAAAAAAGTCGCACGCCGGCGTAGGCCCGTATGCCGTACAAGGTCAACAAGGAACTCTTTCAATCGCGCTGGATGGCAGTGGAAAAAATGTGTGGACCGCGAACCTTCATCCATCCGTACCCACGCCCAAAGGCGAATGATAACTTGAGTCATCGGCCGGCGCTCCGCAAGCTGTTAAGGTTAGACAATTCATTGGAATCAGGAAGAGAACGTAATGAAACTGAGCTTCATATCGTTGATACTCGTGTTGACGTTCACGGTCTTGCCCATGAACGCTGCAAAGCGAACACCGGACGAGGCCCAGGGTGCCAAATTGCTCCGACTGGACCAGCAATGGCAGCAGGCCGTGGCCAGTGGCGATACCGAATTTCTTCAAAAGCGAACGGCAGATGATTTTCGTTTTACCCACTGGGGTAAGACCACGTCGGACTCGAAGGCGGATTGGATCCGCTGGGCGAAGCAGGTTCCGCGACACTTCCTTGAGCGTAAAGTCAGTGATCGATCCCTGGAGATACATGGAGATGTGGCTCTGGTTTTCGGACGACTGGATGTGCGCACTCTTGGAGAGCATCCAGACTCCGGTCCGCGCTGCTATGCGATTGAATATGTCCACCTGTACGCCCGCCGGAACGGCCAGTGGATGTTTTTGTCGCATCGAACAACACAAAGCCTTGAAACATCGCACCCGTGCTCTCAAAGCGGAAGTAAATAGCTCCGAATCGATTCCCGCAGGTGCTAAATGGACTGCACGGGAATGAGCGTCAGGTCCTCGACCAGACCGACTTCCTTCTGCACGAAAGGTTCTGCATACCGCACACCACCCAGCATTCCATAAAACCTCGCCAGGGCCAGAGTGCGCTCGCGAATTTCCTCGTGGGGCACAAAAATCGTTCCACCGGATTGTTGATCGTTGTATTGAGAGCGGTAGGCCATCAAGGATTGGAACCTTTGCTCCACATGCTTTGTGATGTCTACGACGAAGCTGGGCCGCACATCCGCGTAGAGGCTTGCATAAATGATTTTGAACGGCCGATGCGGAGCGGCGCCTGTTTCCACCTTCGAGAGGCCGGCCACAAAGCAGGCTTCATGGCCGAGCGTTGCGGCCGTGGCATGGTCCGGATGCCGGGCCTTCCAGTACGGCAGGATTACAACTCGAGGTTTCAGGTCCCGCAGGACGCGTGCGATCTTCAGCCGATTTTCCCAGGTATTTTCGACCCGTCCATCTGGAAGATCCAACGCCTGCCGCCATCCCACACCGAGGATGCGGGCGGCTTCCTCTGCTTCGGCGGCACGCTCTTGAGATGAACCTCGCGTTCCTGCCTCCCCCTGCGTTAAATCGAGAATGGCGGTGCGTAACCCAAGCGCAGCGGAGTGGAGCAGCGTTCCCCCGCAGGTCTGCTCGACATCATCACGGTGCGCCGCAATGGCGAGGATATCTATAGGTTCGGTCATTGCTCTCAATTATGGAGCAGCCATCATGACGGGAACATCGCTCGACGAGCTTCAAACATTCCCCAGAGTCACCACGGTCACCACGCCGGCCGTACAGAGGACGTCTGGCTCTATTGACATCCTTGCACAGAGAACAAATCTGTCATCCTGAGCAACGCGAAGGACCTGGTGGTTTGCCGGACACCGCGAGGTCCTTCGCTTCACTTCGTTGTGCTCAGGACGAACACATCTACCCCGGGGTGGGACGTTAACAAAGCCGGGACATCTCTAGTTCGCGGCGTTCGAAGGCGCGTCGATATATGCAACATCGAAGGCTGTACCCTGCACCGTCACAAAGCTGTTATCGAGTTCAGAGCCAGCTTTATAACCTGTCGCCGAGGTTCCTTGGTTCGTTGTGATGCCCTTGTCCGTCGTGGCGTAGATATGGATCTGGCCGCCTTCTGCTGTATAGATTTTATGCCACTCGATGATCGCGCAGAGTCCGGTAAGATCGCCGTACGGAGGAGCGCCGTTCGGAGGCATCTCGATCAGCACGGAGTTGTTGTTCAGGTTAAAGAATGTCAGGCAGCCGTTCTCAATCTTCCCCGTGGCTGGATTGGGATGTGCCGTGTGGTACCCGGTCTGGCAAAGCTGCGAGCCAATCCATAACGTATTGTCATCCCCAAACAACATCTTGGTATGGGTGCCATCGGAAATCGGATACGAGGCCGTCACCTGATAGTTGGTCAGGTTCATCACCGACAGAAAGCCCTCGAACAATCCGTCTGACTGCTGTTGCTGGCCGGATACGTACAGCGTCCCGTTCCCGTAGAGAGCCATGGTGGCTCCTCCAGGAACGGCAACTCTTCGCTGCTCCGTGGGTGGAGCTGGAGTCGCTGGCGGCGAGGGATACGTGCTGCCGGGAAAGTTGTAGATGTTGAGGGGTCCAAGGTTCAAAAAGCTGACGCTCGCCGCTGCCTGACCGATTGCCGGATCGACACCGCTGTTTCCGCATTCCGGGCCGCAGTTGAGCAGCCAGCCTGTGGTGCCGTCGGAAGAAAAAATGGTATTGTAAGGACGATTGAAAGCAATGGGATTGTCGTTCTGGTCGAGTACAGGAACCACGCAATACAGCGGCAGATTCACCGGCTGGCAGTCCACCGGACTGACGGCCGCTGGCCACGGACCGTTTGTCGGATGAAAAACCGGAGGCGCCATTACAGTTCCGCCGGGCTGCTGTAGCCGGATGACGCGATAGGCATAGTTGCTGTTCTGAACGAAGGCTAGCGCCACTGTGCCGCTGGGATTCGCCGCGATCTTATACACATTAGGAAGATTGAGATGGACCACGGCGGAGGCCACGCTGTCGACGACCGTTACGAATTGCGCGGCCTGGTTCGCTGCAAAAACATAATGGCCGTCCTGGGTCGCATAGACCCCGCTCGAAAATCCTGGGAGACCGCTGATCTGACCGGTAACGCTTTCCGTTCCATAATTTATATTCGTTAGAGTGCCGTCGCCCTCGCTATAGACATATCCTGTCGATTGTTCCGGATAGTTGATAATAACGCTGGGCAAACTACCCTTGAATCCACTTATCGGAAAAGACGGAACTGTTCCATTCTCGCTGTTGCGGATATCGTAACGGGCATCCACAATCTGGAGCGCACCCGGTTGAATCGGCGAGGGGTTTTGAATGGCCACGAGAACACGCTGGCGGATCTTACTTGGAGGGGTGGGGCGGCCGGCAAGAATCGAATTCGAGCCAAGGCAACCGATCATGGAGAAGACACTTGCGGCAGCCAGGACGCCCAAGGCTGTCCGGACAAAAATACTGCGAATCATCAAAGCTCAATGCTCCAATTCACGGGCACTTTCTTGCGTTCCAGGGTGAAACGATAGTGTATACCAAACGACCCAGTGTGGCGCTTCCGCTCGGCGCCCGCTACGATAGGCAAACGGACTTAATATCATGCCGAATCTAACGGAACTTTTTTCGACGCGCAGCGTCCTCTGCGATGGAGCCATGGGCACCATGCTCTATGGGCGCGGTGTATTCATTCATCGCTGTTATGACGAATTGAATCTCTCGCAGCCGGAACTGATTCGGGCGGTCCATGAAGAGTATCTGCAGGCTGGCGCGGAAGTCCTGGAAACCAACACTTTCGGCGGCAACCGCTATCGTCTGCAACGCCACGGGCTGCAGGATCAAGTTCATGCTATCAATCTTGCCGGAGCGCAATTGGCGCGCCACGCCGTCGATCAGGCGCGAGACAAGCAAGCCTCGCAAGCTTATGTCGCTGGAGCCGTCGGCCCGATTGGCGTACAGATTGAGCCCCTGGGAAAAATTGCGTTTGAAGAGGCTCGTTCCGCGTTTGCCGAACAAATCCGCGCGCTCGCCGAAGGCGGTCCGGGAGTCGGCGTAGACCTGTTGACGATCGAGACCATGACCTCGCTCAGCGAAGTGCATCAGGCCATCCTGGCGGCAAGAGAAGCAGCGCCCCAGTTGCCGGTCATCGCGATGATGACAATCGATGAAGAGGGCAACACTCTCGACGGCTCCTCGCCGGAAACAGCGGCGAGAAAATTGACCGAATGGGGCGCAGATGCGATTGGCTGCAATTGCAGCGCGGGTCCCGCCACTGTGTTGAGCGCGATTGAGCGGATGCGGACAGCCACGTCACTGCCGCTGGCCGCAATGCCGAACGCCGGGATGCCGCGCGCCGTCGATGGCCGTAACATTTATCTTTGCTCGCCGGAATACATGGCCAGCTTCGTGCGCAAATTCGCGGCAGCGGGAGTACAGTTTATCGGCGGCTGCTGCGGCACGACTCCTAACCACATCCGCGCCATGCGTTCCACCCTGCGCGCGCTCGATGCCCGCAAGAGCACTCCAGTCGCAGCAACGACGGCAAGCGTCCAGAACAAGGTTGTGCCTAGGCCGCTGCCGCAGCGGTCGAAACTCGGCGCCGATCTCGCCGCTGGAAAATTTATCGCGATGGTGGAGATTGTTCCTCCGCGAGGCATCAGCTGCCAGCGGGAGTTGGAGGCGGCGGCGATGCTCGCGCAGAACGGCGTTGAGGCGATCAATGTGCCGGACTCGCCACGCGCTTCGGCGCGCATGAGTGCGCTGAGCCTTTGCCTGCAAATCCAGCAACAGGTGGGAAGCGAAACCATTCTCCACTACACCTGCCGCGACCGCAACGTGCTCAGTATCCAGTCCGATCTGTTGGGCGCTGCATCTCTCGGCCTGCGCAATATCCTGTGCCTTACCGGAGACCCGCCGAAGCTGGGCAATTATCCGGACGCTACCGCTGTGTTCGATGTGGATGCGATTGGCCTGGTAAACATTGTGCGCAATCTGAATCACGGCCTCGATATCGGCGGCAATTCCATCGGAGCTTCGACAGGTTTTGCCGTGGGTGTGGCCGCTAATCCCGGCGTGCCCGACATGGACAATGAGGTTCGCCGGTTTGCCTACAAAGTGGAAGCGGGCGCGGAGTATGCCATCACGCAGCCGGTTTTCGATCTGCGATTGCTGGAAGCGTTCTTGAAGAGAGTCGAGCAGTTTCATATTCCGGTGATCGCGGGAATATGGCCCTTGGTCAGTTTGCGCAATGCCGAATTTATGCGCACCGATCTCCGCGTTTTCGTGCCGGACGAAATCCTGCTGCGGATGCAGCGTGCCGACACGCCGGAGTTGGCCCGCGCGGAAGGGGTACGGATCGCGCAGGAGATGCTGACGGAGACGCGAGACATGGTGCAGGGCGTACAAGTCAGCGCTCCCTCTGGCCGTTACCAGGCGGCGCTTACGGTAATGGAGAGCGTGCTGGGAACTGCGCCGCGGAACCCGTCCGCTTCAGAGAAAATGGAAGCGGATGCGACCCCGGCTTCGCAAGCAGGATCAGGAGTCAACCTTGGCAAGCTTTGAGGAATCTCTAAAGCAATTGGAAGCAATCGTCGGCAAGTTGGAACGCGGCGACCTGCCGCTGGAGGAATCTGTCCGCCTGTTTGAGGAAGGAATCAAGCTCTCCGATGCCTGCAAAACCGATCTCGAAACCGCCGAAGGAAAAGTACAGATGCTCTTGAAGCAGAAGGATGGCAGCATGAAACCCGCGCCATTTTCAGTACCCGGAGACGGGAAAGAATAGTATCAGCGTACATAACGTACACCTATTGGTGTACGTTATGCTACACTGAGTACATGGAAGTCTCAATCACTCAATTTCGGAAAAACATCTTCGATCTGGTGAACCAGGCGCTGGACGGCCGAGAGATCTGCGTTACCCACAAAGGACGCCGGTTTAGGATTGTCCCCGACATTCCGGCCGTTAGCCGCCTGAGTCGGATTACGCCGCTCGAAGTCATCAATCCCGAATTTATGGAACCGAACGACCCGCACTTGCTGGTGGAAATGACTCGCGCCTGGGAAAAAGATTGGGTCGATCTGTGATTGCTTACCTGGATACGAATGTCGTTGTCCGGTTGTCGCAAGGCAATCTGCCGCGCATCGGGTCCCAGACCCGAAAGATTCTGGAGCAGGCAGTTCTGCTGATCTCCCCGATCGTGCTCATTGAACTGGAATTTCTGTATGAGATCGCCCGGATCAAGTTGTCGGCACGAGACATTCTGAAAAAGGTCGACCATGAAATCGGCGTTCGCGTCTGCGAGTTGCCCTTTGCCTTGGTTGCGGACGCGGCCATCGATGAGAAATGGACACGGGACCCTTTCGACCGGACGATCGTCGCCCAAGCAAAGGCCAACGGGTTCGCGTTCCTGGTTTCCGCGGATGAAGAAATTGCGGAACATTATCCCCGAACCATCTGGTAGCGGAAGCTCTTTTCATTCAGCAGTCAATAATAAAAAGATTGTAATACCGATCGGACGATAGCGGAGCGGACCAGTCTGCGCTGCCGTCATTTGGCTCTAGATCACCATCTTCGCGATGGTCGCCAACTGCATATTCGATGTGCCTTCGTAGATTTTTCCAATTTTCGAATCACGAAAAAATTTCTCTACTGGGTAATCCTTTACGAAGCCGTAGCCGCCGAAGACTTCCACGGCCTGGCTGGCTACTCGCTCCGCTACCTGCGATGTAAAGTATTTCGTCATTGCCGCTTCCTTCACAAAATCCAGCCTTGCGTCCTTTAACCGGGCGGCGTTGTAGACCATGAGCCGCGCAGCCTCGATATCGACCGCTAGTTCAGCAAGTTGAAACTGCACCGCCTGGAAGTCCGCAATGGGCTTGCCGAATTGCTTGCGCTCCTTGGCGTAGCGGGCCGCGTAGTTCCACGCCCCCTGTGCCAGGCCCAACATCTGTGCGCCGATACCGATACGGCCTTCGTTCAACGTCTCGATGGCGATTTTGTAGCCCTTCCCCGCCTCGCCCAGCAGGTTTTCCGCCGGAACTTTGCAGTCTTCAAGCACCACTTCGCAGGTGCTGGAGGCTCTTATCCCGAGCTTGTCTTCTTTCTTGCCAAGAACAAAACCGGGGAAACTCTTTTCGACCAGAAACGCATGAATGCCTTTATAGCCCGCCGCCGTGTCGGTCGTGGCAAACACAATGAATAAATCTGCCTCCTTGGCGTTGGTAATCCAGAGCTTCTGCCCATTCAGCACATAATGGCCGTCCTTCTTTTCCGCGCGCGCTTGAAGGGCGAAAGCGTCGGAGCCGGAGGCGGCTTCGCTGAGCGCGTAGGCGCCCACACATTCTTTGGCCATGCGCGGCAGGTAGCGCTGCTTCTGTTCCTCATTCGCCCAGCGCAGCAGAGCATTGATGACCAACGTATTTTGCACATCGACCAGTACGCCCACCGAGGGGTCGACCGCGGAAATTTCCTCAACCGCTAGAATTGCCTCAAAAAAAGTACCGCTCGAACCACCGTAAGCTTCGGGAATTTCAATGCCCATCAAACCTAATTCGAAGAGCTGGCGAACCAGCGCAGCATCCATCTTCTGATGCTCGTCCATCTCCCGCACCAGCGGACTGATGGTTTCCCGCGCAAACTGGCGTACGGTGTCACGGAAGAGCTGCTCATCTTCACTTAGATATTTTGTGCCCGCGGCTCTTTGGACCGGGTCAAGAGTAGTTGCCATAATTCCCCTCAGCTTGCAATCGAATTCTCTAAAACTCACGAGTGTAGCACCCGGGAGAAATGACTGCGTAACTCAGGATTGAACGTCGAGGAGGTTGTCAGAAAAAGATCCTGCCGACGTCCGCCATTCCCGGCGCTGTGCACATGTTGGATCGTGAGAACTGGAATTGAGACGGCGTTTAGATTACACGCAATTACGAGCCGTCGTTCAGGGGCGAATGCGGCCCAGGTTGATATCCTGGACTGTCGCTTTTCCTGTCGCAGTATTGACGGGCGCCTGCTTGAGCAACTGATGATGCAGGCAGTAGAGGGCAAGCTCGAGTCGGTCGGAGACACCCAGCTTGTCGTAAATCTTGCGCAAATAATTCTTTACCACTTGTTCGGTAGTGCCGATTTTGTAGGCGATTTCCTTGTTGCGCATTCCCTGCGTAACGCAGCCGATTATGGAAAGCTCCTTGGGTGAAAGGCGCGGCTGCAGGCGAGGGTTCGTCAAGGTGGTCGCCTGGGCGCGATACGCCTCGATGACCCAACTGACGGACTGATTGTCGATCCAGGTCTCCCCTTCCGCGATCTTGCGGATGCAGCGGACCAGCAGATCAGGCGAGATCGCGCGCGAGACCACGCCGCGCACGCCGCGCCGGTAGAGATCGACAATAAAATCTTCGCTGTTCTCGCTCACCTGAACGACCAGCTTCGCGTTCGGGGCGCGGCGCACCATGTCGGGTATCGCATCCGGCAATCCGGAGATCATGCCGCCGTCCAGCAGAACGATGTCCGATGGAAACCGCTCCAGAGCCGCCAGCAGTCCGGGATAATTCTCCGCCTGTGCGACTACGCGCATGTCGTCTTCCACGGCGAAAATCTTCCGTATGCCCACTCGATAGATCGCCTGAGAGTCCGCCAGAAGAATGCGGATTCCCGCCAGCTCTTCAGAAGGAGTGGGTGTGTCTTTATCCGGAGCGCCGCTGGAACCGGCACCTGCGCGACCGTCGAGGCCGGCATTCTTTTTCGTAACGTCAGCAGAAATCACAGGCATGGTGCCTCAGGAAAGCATTTCGTAGTTGTCGATCACGGTGGCAACTTCCACCTGTGTAGAACTTTTTCTGTAGCAGCGAATTACACGGCCCTGGCAATGTACCCGGACATCCTGCGGCGTGCCCAGGGTACTTGAGGGCATAATCATATCGACTTCAATCACACTGCCTGGGTCCAGCACGCGGGAGAACGCGAATAAGACCCCGCTCGCCGAAACATTTATGGTTTCTGCATCTTCTTTGCCCTTGTCAGTCTGAATTTGTACCTTCATCCGAACAGGGAAACGCACAGACGCCCGCAGTTCCAGCAGGGACCCAGGTTCCATGCTGTTTGCTGCCGATTCTTGCACCGGGTGGCTCCATCTTTCGGATTGAGGACCAAAAATGTTCTCGACCAAGTCGTTTACGCCAATCCAGCATACATGGCTTAGTCACTTTTGGCACGTTACTTTTGCAGATCACGAAGGTAACTGAATGGTTATCCTTCAACGCTCAGATCACTGGCGGCACCGGTACGATTCAATCACCATTGGCGGCCATGGCATTCGGATGCATCCCGCATCAGCCGTGAAGTGTCATTTTCCAGAAATGATTCAATGGGCCATTTCCCCGCCCTATTGGATAGGCGCTTTGAAGAGCTCCTGCCACGTACTCCTTCGCCGACTGAACAGCGGCAAAATCATCATCTCCCAACGCAAGTCTGGCAGCTAAAGCGGAAGAGAAGGCGCAGCCGGTTCCGTGGCTGGAGGTTGTCTCGATATGTTCTCCTCGAAACCATCGGCAGCCTGCCGCATTTAATAGCAGGTCGTCCGGTTTCTCCGCATGGCCTCCGGTAACAACAATTTTCAATTCGGAATGTCCCCGCTCGGCGGCCATCCGCTGAAGCAGTCGAGCTGCATCTTCTGTTTCAGCGTGACTTATCGGAACAGGACAACCGGCTAAAGCGGCCAGTTCCGGCAGGTTGGGTGTAATCCAGCTGACGCGGGTCAGCCATTCCTCCCGCAGAGCCTCAATTCCCCGAGCATCCAGTAAATCTCTGCCAGAGCTGGACTTAACTACAGGATCGAGCACAACCGGAACGCCAGGCTGACGTTGCAGCCAATCCAGCACGGCTGCCGCCACCGTATGATCGCCCAGCATTCCCACCTTAATAGAGGAAAACCGTACATCCTGCGCCAGGCAATCGAGCGTCTCAACCACGATGTCTGCCTCCAACGCCTGTATCCGGCGTACCCCCTGGGTCGACTGGACCGTCAAGGCTGTTACGCATGCCATGCCATAGACACCGTTGGCGGCGAAGGTTTTCAGGTCGGCCAGAACTCCTGCCCCGGCGGAGGGATCGTAGCCCGCAATGGAGAGCACCGTTGGAGGAGGCGGATTTGACCCAGGTTTCGAAGCTGGTTCAGAACGGAGGGGTTCGGGAAAGGGTTTGGAGGAAGACACGGAGGCTGGGTCCGACGGCTAATTCGAAATTATCTGATAGTGAAAAATTATCTAACGGTGATCCAAGCCGCGGCTTGCATTCCGAGGCAATTCCATTGCTAACAGAAACTGACTGATTTTGCAAGTAAATTTTTAAAATAAGTCTTTATATTTCTTTGACTTAGCCTTTATAACGCCGGTAAACTTAGAGATGTTGAACTATGAGAATTCTTAGCGAAAACACGATATTGAATCTCCACGCTCCTTCAGCCGTTCGTCGCGTCGTCTCCATTGCGGCGGGCCTGTTTTTTGGGATTACCCTCTGCCTCACCAACTTCCACGGCAGTCGGCCGGCAAGCTCGCTTGTTTCAGAAGCGACACTGGCGAAGCGGGTCTCGCAGAACAATACACCGTTGACTCCGGCAGTCGCTAAAGCTGCGTCTAAGAAACCCGGTGACTGGCATCAGATTGGTCTCGCCTCCTGGTATGGCAACCAGTTCCAGGGGAAGGAGACAGCAAACGGAGAGACTTTCAATATGAACGATCTGACCTGCGCCCACCGGTCTCTGCCGCTTGGCACCTGGATAAAGGTGACGAATCTCCATACCCGCAAGTGGATTGTTGTGCGGGTGAACGACCGTGGGCCGGTGCCAGACACAAGAATCGCCGATCTCTCTTCGGAAGCCGCCCACATGCTGGGAATGCGCGACCGGGGTGTCACTCGTGTGCGGCTCGATGTAATCGATCCCCGTCAGGCAATCGAAATCGCCCGCCTCGACAGATTGCGGCTGGCTCGTATTGCGGCGGAAGCAGATCAGGCCGAACCCGGCGATTGAGCAATTCCCACACGTCTACTCTTTAAGTCTGAGCTCAACGCCCGACTAGTTTTTGGACTCAAGGTCTAAAATCAACTCGATGCATGGATCGAGTTCCTCCCAATCCTCCCCGAACCCCGATCCGCAGGAAATTTCTCCCGTGGATCGCCTCATCGTCGCACTCGACGTGCCCACCCTTGCGCAGGCGCGGACGCTGGCCGGACAACTTCGCAGCGTCTGTCGCTGGGTCAAAATCGGCCTCGAACTCTACCTGAGCGCCGGCAATGCAGTCGTCGAAGAGCTGGCCAGCCAGGGGTATTCTGTTTTTCTCGATTTGAAATTCCATGACATCCCCAACACGGTGGCGGGTGCGGTGCGCTCGGCTGCGTCCGTTGGAGCATCTTTACTTACCGTTCATGCCGGGGGTGGACCGGCAATGCTCGCTGCAGCGGCAGAAGCCGCTACAGTCTCGCGGAATTCAACCCGTTTGCTGGCGGTAACGGTATTGACCAGTATGGACGCACCCCAGCTCGTCGCTGTCGGAGTTTCCGCATCTCCCGTCGAGCAGGTTCTTCGCCTGGCGCGGATAGCCCAGGCAAGCGGCATTCCTGGTCTGGTCTGCTCCGCGGAAGAAGTTCGAGTCCTTCGCAAGGAACTTGGCCCGCGTGCTCAACTGGTCACACCGGGGATTCGGCCCACTGGAGCTGGATTCGGCGATCAAAAACGCGTGGCCACTCCGTTGGAAGCGATTCGCGCGGGAGCGAGCGCTTTGGTCGTCGGTCGGCCTATCACGCAAGCTGCCGATCCGGCGCAGGCCGCGCAAGCGATTCTTGATGACATTGCCCGCAGCAGCTCCTAACGATGTCCGCACCTGCGGAATGAATCCAGAGAAGGCCATTCACTAACTGAAAATGCCATCGGGCAGGTTGATCGCCGCCCGATGGCAGGATGCATTCCGGTGGAACAACGATGTTACTGCGGTTTGTATCCGAGAGCGGCGAGATCGCTGTATGGAAGAACAAGGTTGTACTTCGCAACAGCATCAGGCTGGTTGGTCACCATCGTGGGCTGTCCGATGAAAAGGTTTCCAGTAATGACAGCCGGGGTTGTAACCGGAGGGCCATTCGCCGGGACGGGGCAACTGGCGTTCGACGGGTCGGCGCACGAAATGGCCACAAATGAATTGGAGCCGGAGGGATTGTTGTCGATCACGACGTTGTTGATGAAATGCAAATCCTGATGCGGGACCGCATATTCAGGATCCGAGGCGGTGTTATCGTACACATCGGCAAAGATCATCAGGTTGTTGTTGCCCAGGTTCGGATCCACTGCTGCGCTGTAGATGAGGTTTCCGACGACGTAACTGGTTCCTCCGAGAGGAAAATCCAACTCGTAGCTCGTGTCTCCAACACTGTCGCTGATCTGGTTGTAGTAGATGTTGTTATTCGGCGCCCGAGTTTTGATCAGGTGTCCGACATAGGAATCGCGGGTCTTCGAATACTTCAACGTGAAATGCATCGTCAAGTAGTTGTCGAACCCGATGTACATATTGTGTGTCGAGCCGTTACCCTGGCCGTTGTCATAGAAGTCGTCGTATGCAAATGTGATGAAAGGATTCGGCGAGAACCACTGCCCGATTCCCGGACCGGAGTTGCCGCTGAGAATTCCCTGGTCGTTGTTATGGATGTAGCAGCGGGTAACGGTGATATTGCCGCCGGATGGCGCGCTGTTCGAACCGTCCTGAATGCGAATGCCGGAAGCATCGTTATTGTTCGGGTTGATGAGAGCGCCGGCGTTGCGCAGTTCAAAATTATCGACCACAATGTCATGACCGTTCAGGACCAGGATTCCCTTTTGGACGTAGGTCCCGTTGGCAAATGCATTTGGCCCGGCATCGAGGATAGGGCGGCCATGGATGCCGCGGATCGTAAAGTTATTCTGGTTAACCACACAATCCGTTCTCCCATCGGAATGATTTGGATCGGCAGGTTCTATATAAGGGACTTCATGGTTGGCATCCACCAGCACGGTGTCGCCGTTGGCTGCGGCGCGCACTGCGCTGCACACCGTGGGATATTGTCCGCTAGGACCGACTGTGAGTGTGGCGGCACCGGCGACGGACGCGCCTAAAAACAAGAACAGGGACAACTTTGCGGCGTTCATTGGTCTTCTCCTGAAAAGATAAACAGTTTTCTACCCCACATGGGGTTAGAGCCAAGTCTTCAGCTGGCCAAGGGCTAATGGTTTCGCTGTCTATCAAATTGATCTGCATCTGGAAGCAAATTGGCAGATGCTGCGAACTGCTTGGATGCAGCCGTAGGATCGATTTTCAAAATAACGATCCACGACACCGGCAGCATTGCCGGTAGCTGATAATTAAGCTCCGTCCACTCATTCCTGTCAATACGGATTTGGCACAATGGAAAAGCGGCGCGGAAGCCGAGCATTTTGAAGCGCTCACAGTGATTACCGACATGGCGGCGGGGCGTAGGAGAGGCAGGACGTCGTGGTTCTGGAAACTCGCGTATGCGAATGCTGAAAGATCAGAAGGAAGAGGATACGCGTGAGAATATTCGGAGACGGTTCGATCCCGAGTTATTGATGCGAGGATAGGCAGAAAATTTCAAAGGAAAACCTCATCCCGGAGCGCCACGGAATAGGGTTTCAGTTGAATCGAATACATCACGCAACATCGAAAGAATATCTGGGCGTTACAGCTTCTCGTTAAATTCGCAGGCGGAGCAGGAGATATATACCCCACCCGGAGCGCCGCGCTCGCGGTCTTTCACGCGTTTCACGATGCGAGTTGGTTTTGAGCACTTGGGACAGTCCGTGCTCTTGGTTGTGTCCATTTCTTTCTTACGGTCACCGGTTTTGGCAATCTTGGCCATGTCGTTTCAAATCTCCTTCAGCTTGGGATCCGCTGATTGATCCTTCAGGATTTCTACCCGCACAGTTTCTTCCAACGCTGCCGCCGGATTGAAACCGAGAGCGAATCGATTCGTGGGGATCGGCCCTGAAATGAGCCAGAGCGCTTGCGGATCACTTCCAAGGTTTAGTTTACATGAAGCCGTGTGACTATACCCAGCTCCCCTCGCAACGCCTGTGCGTGCGATACCTACCGGTTCGCCGAATTATCCAGAGGCTCGCGGGGTAGCAAAGACGGAGGCTCATTCGAGACCGGTTCTGTAACTTTGCTCGTAGAAGTATACGATTCCGGGATCATCGATTGATTCGGCGTGATCGGCGCGACAACATTTTCTGGCTGAACCTGGGTGGGAGCGGACACACCTGAAAACGGTGCAGCGGCAGGCGCGGAATGAACCGTACCCATAGCAATGCCTGCAGGCTTCAATTCCGGATGGGTATACTTCCCTGCCAGCTCACGAGTCACTTTGAACAGGAGGTACAACCCAATCCACAGCACGATCAACGTAATCACGCTGGCTTCCGGGCCGTATTCGCTTCCCGTCAGCCACGTCGGCCCGTCCGCATAGGTCTGGATTACGCTCGAAGCTCGGCGGCTGCCGGCCAGCGGCTGGCCAAACAGCACCCCAATGCTGACGACCCAGGAAAAGTGCAGACCCCAGCACAACCAGAGTGCGCCCGTACGAAGATACGCCACTGATAACAAAACGGCAGCCACGCCGCTGACCCACATGGCCGCAGGGGTAGTGCCCGGAGTCTGTAACCGCAGCAAAGCAAAAAATATTCCGGCGAGAATTGTGGCGGTGAATGGACCTGTGGACTGAATCAGTTTCTGAAACGGATACCCGCGGAATGCAATCTCCGCAGCCAGAGATCCGGCAGCCAGAATCAGTATTTGTAAAACGAACAACTCCCAGGCTCGAGGGGAGCCCCAGAGGCGCACATAGAAACGTCCTGCCAGTGCGATGACCAGAAAAATGACAGTTACCATTCCCCAGCCCATTGCCGTGCCGAGCGTAAACTCACGCACCGCATCGGGCCCTGCCGCCAGGCCCATCGCACGCAGGGGTTCGCGCGTGTTGTCCCAGGCCATTTCCATATAGCTGTAGCCAAGGATCAGCAAGAAAATCTCAAACAAATCGCGGATCAGCGGAAAGGCCGCGCCGTGGCTGAAACCATGCGCGGCCTTCTCTGACAGAAAATATGCGGCGATCAACCACGCGACCGCGAACAGGAAGCGGAGAAAAGCACGTCCGCGACCACGACCGCGAAGCAGGCTCATGCGCACCCCGTGAGATAGCGAACAGGGCCAGGAAAAAAGATGCTGGGCCTCGACGCGTGGTGGCAGGAACGTACGGGATCGTCAGCTATGCCGGAAGCGAATGCAGTACGCCTGCTTTTTCTGGGCACCGATTATCCTTCGCTATAAAACTGTGCGATATTGCGGAACCTGGAAAGCCGATTGCGCACCAGTTCCTCGGTGGAAAAATTCTTCAGATCATTCAGATGCTGCTGAAGCACATCGCTCAGCAGCGCGGCTGCTTGTTCGGGATCGTTCTGTGCTCCACCGGCTGGTTCGGGAACAACCGCATCGACACAACCCAGCCGCAGCACGCTTTCGGAGTTGGTTCGCAGCGCCTCGGCGGCCAGTGCGCGCTTGCTGGCATCCCGCCACATTATGGAGGCACAGGCCTCGGGCGAAATCACCGAATAGACGGCGTTCTCCAGCATTAGTACGCGATCCGCAACAGCCAACGCCAAAGCGCCGCCGGAGCCGCCTTCGCCCGTGATCGTCGCAATGATAGGAACGCGCAGCCGCGCCATCTCCCGCAAATTGCGGGCAATCGCTTCCGCCTGTCCGCGCTCTTCCGCGCCCAGACCCGGATTTGCGCCTGTCAAATCTATAAATGTAAAAATCGACCGTCCAAACTTCTCAGCAAACTTCATGGCGCGCAGGGCCTTGCGGTAGCCCTCAGGATTCGGCATGCCGAAGTTGCGATGGACCTTCTCCTTTGTGGTGCGGCCTTTCACGTTAGCGATAACCAGCACCTGCTCGCCATGGAAGAGCGCCATGCCGCAGGCCATCGCGGGATCGTCGCCGAAAGCGCGATCGCCGTGGATTTCACTGAAGTCGGTGAATAGCGCCTGGATAAATTCCATCGGGTAAGGGCGCTTCGCATGGCGCGCCAGCTCCGTCTTCTGCCATGCCAGACTGGTGATTTCGGCTGGGGCTTCTGTTGGCTTGCCTGCTGGATTTTCCGCCATCATGGTCAAACTTCGATTCTAGTGGCCGCGGCGTCCGCGCACAACCTGTGGATTGGACTCCACCCCGGATAGGGTGAGATAAAGGTTAGGCAAGCCAGCGCAGCACTAAAGAAAATTCAGGACGTAGACAGTCTTCAGGCTGCTGGCAGGAATCCCACAGATAGCAAAAAGACTTCGACTGCGTTGATCGATTCAAAGGAAAACCCCCAATGTCTAAGTTTTTTCGGTCGGTTCTGCTTTTTCTCTTTCATCTTGGATATTTTGGCCCATTCGTAATGGGGATTTTGGATTCTTCATTCCTCGTACTGCCGTTTGGCAACGACCTTCTGATCGTCGGTCTGGTCGCGCATAACCATCGCGGCCTTCCTTTCTACGTCCTCTCCGCCGCTTGTGGCTCGACTGTTGGGGCCTTGTTATTGGCCGGAGTTGCCCATAAATTCGGCGAAGAAGGGATTTGCAAAGTCGCGGGTCAAAAGCAGTTCGACAGGCTCAAGAAGCACATCGGCAAACGCTCGGGAGTGGCTGTGGCCATCGGCTGCCTCGCTCCGCCGCCCTTTCCGTTCACCATGGTGATCGCAGCCGCCAGCGCAATGGGTTACTCCTTGTGGCGGCTGGCTGGGATCAATTTTGTCTCACGCGCGATCCGGTTTACTGTCCTTGGATTTTTAGCGATCAAGTTCGGCTCTGAGGTTTTGCGCATTGCAAAGAGCCCGGCATTTGTCTGGAGCATGATCGTATTTATCGCGCTCTGTATCGTGGCCAGCGTGTTTTCCATCTTGCATTGGGTTCGATCCTCGCGTTCAGGCGAGAAGTCCGGAAAAGCCGAGGCAGCGTAGAAGGGAGATTTTCCGGTAGAAGAGAGAACCCACATCTCAAAATTGAGATGTGGGGCACCCAGGTTCGGAATGTTCCACGTGGAACACAAAAGCACGCGAAGGGCCAATGGCCCTATAAATGCGCACGTGACGGGCCATTCTCTTGTTGTTTTCTCGCGATAACAAACCAGGACTTCCAGCTTGTATCTGAAATACCGATGGAATCGGGATGCAGTTATCGATTGGCTTTTCTGGATTTGGCCAGGGATCTGAGATAGTGAACTTCATCGAGGATCTGCTGGTGATCCAGCCGATCTTTGAAAGCCGGCATGGCTCCCTTCCCTTCGCTGATGAAGCGCGCAAGAGCTGCATTGGATTGCATCTGGACCTTAGTCGACCGAAGGTCCGGGGCATGCAAACTTTTCCCTACCGCACTTCCGCTGCCGTCTTCACCATGGCATACCGCGCAGTTTGACTGAAAGACGCTCGAGCCATTCGCCTTCACGCTTGCAACGTCCGAGCCATTCGCCATGCCAGGCTGGATGAGAAAAACAATCACGGCGCCTGCCATTACAAATTGGAAAATCATTCGTCTCATACGCTTGTCCTCTTGCTCAATGTCGATTTCTAAATGCAGAAATTCAAAGCTCATCTTCTGGAATTGAAACCTTTAAACGAATGAAGTTTTCTGGCAGACAATTGGCGCAGGCTGTCTCTACTGGTTCACGCCGCTCGCCAGGAACCCGCCGTCCACAACGAGGATCTCGCCGGTGACGAACGAAGCAGAGTCGGAAGCGAGATAGATAGCGGCGCCAACCAGTTCTTCAACCTTGCCGAACCGTCCCATGGGAGTTCGCAAGAGGAATTCCTTGCCTCGGCCCGTGCTGTCGAGTAGCTCCGTATTGAGCGGGGTACGAAAGACGCCGGGCGCGATCGCATTGACGCACACGCCATGGCGTGCCCACTCGATGGCGAGCGATTTGGTAAGCGAGGCTACCGCCGCCTTGCTTGCCGCATAGGCAGCAACTTCATAGAGCGCCACGAAACTTGAAAGAGACGCGATATTGATAATCCGTCCATACCCGCGATCGACCATGTGACGGCCAAAGACCTGGCAGCAGCGAAGAGTGCCCGTCAGATTTGTGTCAAGAATGTTGTGCCACAGGGCTTCATCCAGATCAAGAGTCGGAGTCCTCTTGGTCATCCCGGCGCAGTTCACCAGAATGTCGACTTTCCCGAGGCGGGAGATTGTTTCTTTCAAGACATGTTGGAGCGAGGCGCGATCCCCTACATCGGAAGCAACAGCGAACGACCTGCGCCCGACAGCTTCAATCTGGGTGGTGGTTTCCCGGACCTGCTCCGTCCGGCGTGAAGTTGCCACTACATCGGCCCCTGCCTCGGCGAGACCCAATGCGAGGGCCCTGCCAATTCCTGAAGTTCCGCCAACTACCACGGCGACTTTGCCGCTTACATCCAACCCTTTTATTGCCATTCCCGGCTTTCTCTCCTGTCGAAGAATACTGTCTTCTATATAGCACGTAGGCCATTAGCGAGGAAAACCGTGGTCTTCCTGTTCCCCGCCCTTCACCTGGCCGTACTCCAGTAAAGTCACGATTATGACGCCACCCGTAATATTGCCCAGAACAGCCCACAATAACCATTCAAAATATCGGGACGTCGCAACCTGATGATTCAGGACAGCCGCGAAAATTTCGCCGCTGCTTGCGATGCAGTGTGCAAGCCTGCCCAGCCCTACTACAAATGCGAGCAGCCAGATCAGCATTACAGATCCAGTGATGGAGTGGCTTCCGCTGACCAGCCACGCAATCAGCGCGATGATCCAGCCCGCGATGACCGCGCTCCAGAAGATATGCCCATCGCTTACATTCACGGCTTCTTTACCGAACACGACCATGGCGCTCACGTATTCCGGGCGAAGAGCGCCGGTCCGCGTGGCCAGCAGCGCGAATAGAAATGCTCCCAGCACGTTGCTGGGCAGTACGATGGCCCAGAGCCGCAGCGTCGTCCAGGCATGGCGCCGCTCCGCCAGCATAAGGGCGACCGGATACAGCGTATTTTCCGTGAATAACTGCGCCCTCCCAAGAATGACCGCGATGAAACCCATCGGATAGAAAATCTGAGCGATGAATCTGGATGTCGCGCTGGGACCGAGCGCGCCCACCACGACTGAGATGCTGAGGGCGGTGAGGCCCATCGTGATTCCACCCGCCACGCCGGAGATGGCAAGCGCAACCGCAGGACGTTCCAGTTCATGCCGCGCATTGCGCGAGACCTGCTCATAGATTTCATCCGCGGTTGGCCGGTGCAGGTCCCGCTGTGTCTCTTCGGCTGCCGGTTCTGAAGAAGGTTTCTCGGGTTCGATGGGTAACTTGGGAAGCTGCACTTTTACTCCGTGGAAGCCGGTCTGATTGCGCAATCATTGGATGCAGATTTGGCTCGCAATGAAGAGAAAATATGCGGGTGTCAATCCATTTCGCGAAGGCTTTACTATGGATGGACAGGAGCTCGCGCTAACCATGTTGCATCCGAATCGACTCTTCCCAGCCGAACCATCCACCCGCGCAATCGCCAACCGGCTCTATGCCGGCGTGAAGGATTTACCCATCCTCAGTCCACATGGCCATACCGAAGCGCATTGGTTCGCGGAGAATGAATCTTTTCCCGACCCGGCAACTTTACTCATTCAGCCGGACCACTATATCTTTCGCATGTTGTACAGCCAGGGCATCCAGTTGGAGCGTCTCGGAATCGGGCAGCACCCGATCACAGACCCCAGAGAGGTATGGCGGCTTTTTGCCAAACACTATTATCTGTTCCGCGGGACACCCACCCGGCTGTGGCTGGACTTCGCATTCGAGGAATTATTTGGGCTGACCGAAAGATTGTCGGAGAAGACCGCGGACGCCTGTTACGACGCGATCCAGGAAAAGCTGGCCACACCCGAGTTTCGACCGCGCGCCTTGTTTGAGCGGTTCGGTATCGAAGTATTGGCCACCACGAATTCTCCACTGGACAGGTTGGCCGATCATCAAAAGCTGAGAGAGTCGGGCTGGAAAGGAAAAATCATTCCGACCTTCCGCCCGGACTCAGTTGTCGATCCGGATTTCGACGGCTTCAAAAAAAATGTCCAGCAACTCGGCGAGTTGACATCAGAGGGCGCCTCCTGCTGGAGCGGCTATTTGGCCGCACTCCGCAAAACCCGTGAACGCTTTCGCCAACTAGGTTGCACCGCGACGGATCACGGGCATCCAACCCCCGCCACAGCGGACTTAAGTGCAGAAAGAGCATCCGGTCTTTTCGATCGCGTCTTGTCCGGCTCCGCGTCGGCAGAGGAGAAAGAACTGTTCCGTGCGCAGATGTTGACGGAGATGGCGAAGATGAGCCTTGACGACGGCCTGGTGATGCAGATTCATCCCGGGAGCCTGCGCAATCACAATGCGACGATCTATCGTAAGTTTGGCCGCGACACGGGCGGAGATATTCCAACGCAGACCGATTATGTGCGCAATCTGCAGCCATTGCTCGATCGGGTAGGCAACGATCCGAATTTAACTGTCATTCTCTTCACGCTGGATGAGTCGACTTACAGCCGCGAGCTGGCGCCGCTAGCTGGGCATTATCCTTGCCTGAAGCTGGGGCCGCCGTGGTGGTTCTATGACAGTCCAGAAGGGATGCTGCGCTTCCGGGAACTGACCACAGAGACTGCAGGCTTCTACAACACGGTCGGGTTCAACGACGACACACGGGCTTTTCTTTCCATTCCGGCCCGCCACGATGTTGCTCGCCGCGTCGATTGCGCATACCTGGCAACGCTGGTTGCGGACCATCGACTGGAAGAGGACGAAGCACACGAGGTAGCTTTGGATTTGACTTACAGGCTGGCAAAAGCAGCGTACAGGCTTTAGCGTTTACGCCGACAGCTCAACACGCGATCTTTGCTACTTTGCGCAAACGACGGCGCAATTCATATGTCGCATCCCTGTGACAGGCGAGACATAGCGTGCGGATGTTTTGAAGGTCACACTCGCCGCCGCCTTCGCATACCGGCAGGATATGGTCCGCGTCCCAGAGGCTTTTCCGGGTCACGGATTTCAATCCCCAGTAATGCAGCATCACTTGTCGGCTGGAGCCGCGAGATCGTTTCAATCTACGGAAGGCTTCCACCGAATCGATGCGACAAAGCGAACAGCGGCCCCGATCGCGCGCGAACACCTGTTGGCGAAGGTAGCCGGGGTCCGTTCGAAGACGCCACTCGTGAACGCACCAGTCGGAACAAAATGTCAACCGGCCTCGCGGAACTTCCAATGAACACCACCGGCATAGCGCGCGGCCATCAACGCCTCTTGGAAGCTGAGAGCGAATGGCGCGTCCACCCGGCATGGTTCTTTGCGTACTCACGATGATGGTTCGCTGCGTGCTCATGATTGGGAGCGCCCGATTCTCGCTCCAACAAAACCCTTACTTGGGTTTGATTGACGAAGGGGAAGGGCTGAAATACAGTGTGCTTGCGCCGGGTGCATCGGACAAGGATTTTGAGGTAAGTGGAACCATCCTGATTAAGAGTTTGTTCTCAGGATGAATTCGAAAAACAGCAGTGTGTCCGCGATGTGGGTCTTCCAATACGGCCAGGAATGATCTCCGCTGTTCGCAACAAACTGATGCGGTATGTGCTCGCGGTCGAGCTCCGCGTGCATTGCGAGGTTGGAGGCAAACAATGAGTCCTCGGTTCCACAATCGAGCCGGATGGGAGGAAGCTTCTTCCGGTTCACGCGCATCCAGTGCATGATGTCCGCTTCTTCTGGTGCAATTCCCGCCAAATCGATCGGCTTTCGAACAAATTCGTCCAGTTCGGAAATTTTCGTGACGGCCGAATGAGCGGAAATTCCCTGGAACCGGCCGGCATACTTTGCGCCAAGTCGCAGCGCTCCATAGCCACCCATGGATAACCCGGAAATAAAAACCGGCCCACGCGGAGAGGTGCACGGAAAGAGTTCGCGGATGCACCCGAGCACGTCTTCAGAGATCCAGGCTTCATAATTTTTGGCTTCATCGTTGCGATCCGGTTTTGAAAGATATCCGGTTCCGTCGCCGCCAAGCCCGTCAGAGGGTGCGACCAAGATCATTGGCCGAATGCGGCCCTCTGTGATCAGTTGAAGCGCCGTGCGGTGCGCTCCGCCACTTAGAAACCATGCCCAGTGGCTGCCATATACGCCGTGCAGCAATAGGACGATTGGTACCTTAGGAAGCGCTTCGCAGCCCGGCGGCACGAAGAGGCTGACGTCACCCCTTCCCCCAAGCGCCGAACTGTAAAATGTGAGGTTGCGAATATGGTCCCGTTCATAGCAAGGATCCGACAATTCGATCGGTTGAAAGCGGCTGAATTTCTCAGGCGGCATCCGGAATTAGCACTCCTTTCGCATTCAGGCCGAGTCTCATATGCTCGAAAGCCTGCGCGAGTTCATCGAGACGGTAGGTACGGGTGACCATTTCATCCAGCTTGAGTTCTCCTCGTTCATAGAGCGAAAGCAGAATTGGGAAATCGACGAAAGGCCTGCACTGGCCGTAGAGCGGATTGATATAGCGCTTGTCCCATTCGAATAACTCCATATCGACGCCTACGACCTGCTCAATGCCGCTCACTCCCACCGCCATGCCGCCATTGCGCACCATCGCAAGCGGCGCGGCGGCGAGCTCCGGAACCGCAGTACACTCAAATGCATAATCGGAACCGCGCTCCGTCAGTTCTCTTACCTGCGCTGCGGCTTTCAGCAAACCTGCGTCTTCTCTTTGTGCAAGCAACGAATCGGTCGCGCCGAATTTTTTCGCCAGCTCCAGTCGATTGGGATTGAGATCGATAGCAATGATCCTGCGCGCGCCCGCGTATACCGCGCCCTGGATGACGCTGAGGCCTACTCCGCCGGTGCCGAGCACCACGACAGAACTTCCCTTCTCTACTTTCGCGGCGTTGACCGCGGAACCAAAGCCGGTCATCACTCCACATCCGAGGATGGCCGCTGAGGGGAACGGAATCTCGATATCGATCCTGACGACCGCCTGCCACGGCACCACTGTGTGCGTTGCCATCGTGCCCAAATTGAAGGACGTCTCGATGAATGCGTCTCTGTAACGGAAGCGTTCCTTCGGCACAGTCGGCTTCTGCTCGCAGATATTTTCCGCGCCTCTTTGGCACTGGAAGCAAGCGCCGCAGGGAATGGCCCAGTTCAACAGCACCCGGTCCCCCGGCCGCACATTCGCGACATTGGGGCCGACAGCCAGCACAACTCCGGCGCCTTCGTGCCCCATCACGCAGACCCGGTTCCATCTCATGGAATCGAAGTCGGTATGACAGACTCCGCTGGCTTTGATATCAACCAGTACTTCGCCCGCCTGAGGATCACCCAACTCCACTTGATCAAGGAAGAATTCGCCCTTGCCGTTCGTGATAATGGCGTTCGCAGTGGTGCTCATTCTTCGATTGCCTCTTACCCAGGGTCTCAGCCTTTTTGGAACATATGCTTGATGCCGCGCAACGCCTGGCGCGTGCGGGCTTCATTTTCAATTAACGAGAAACGGACGTGGCCATCGCCGTGCTCCCCGAAACCAATCCCGGGACTTACGGCGACCTTTGCATCGATGAGCAATTTTTTCGAAAACTCAAACGAGCCGAGCTTTCGGTACTGCTCGGGGATCGGAGCCCAGACAAACATGGTTGCCTTCGGTATCTCAACGTGCCAACCCATCTGATTCAGGCCGTCTGTAAGCACGTCCCTCCGCCGCCGGTAGTTATCGCATATCTGCTGCACGCATTCCTGCGGTCCTTCGAGCGCCTGGATTGCGGCCACCTGAATTGGGGTAAAGGTCCCATAGTCGAAATAGCTCTTGATCCGGCCCAGAGCGGCAACCAGCGTAGGATTGCCTACCATAAAGCCAACTCTCCACCCTGGCATGTTGTAGCTTTTGGAAAGAGTGAAGAATTCAACGGCAATGTCCTTTGCTCCCGGAACCTGCAGAATCGATGGAGCGCGATAACCGTCAAACACCAGGTCCGCATAGGCAAGGTCATGCACGATGTAGACGCCGAACTCCTTACACAGCGCCACGATTTTCTCAAAGAAAGCAAGGTCCACACATTGCGTGGTAGGGTTCGACGGAAAGTTGAGAATCAGCATCTTCGGCAATGGGGACATGGTTGGCAGGACACGCTGCAATTCGGCAAGAAACGCATCCGCACTTTTGATCTCGATGCTGTGGACATCTGCCCCGGCAATAATTGGGCCATAGATGTGGATCGGATAACTCGGATTCGGAACCATGACGATATCCCCGCGATCCACGGTCGCGAGGCATAGGTGGGCGATGCCCTCCTTCGACCCGATCGTCACGATGGCTTCCGTCAACGGATCGAGATCCACATCGTAACGCCGCTTGTACCAGTTGCAGATGGCCTTGCGCAGGCGAGGTATCCCTTTTGAAAGTGAATAGCGATGTGTGGCTGTCTTGCGCGCGGCCTCAATCATTTTCTCGACAATATGCTGGGGGGTCGCACCATCTGGATTTCCCATCCCGAAGTCGATGATATCTTCACCGCGCTGGCGAGCCGCGGCTTTCAGCTCGCCCGTAGTGTTGAACACATAGGCGGGCAGCCGGGTTAATCTAGAGAATTCTTCCACGGAATTGGATGGCAATGGACAGGTCCGTTCGTATTGATTGTTTAATAAAGCAGAAAACTCATTCTATCGTTCACGCACAGGTCCGCGAGCACATAAAGAGAAGTTCAAAGTTTAGTGAATCGGACATTCGAATCTATTGAATACGTTCATGCCGATATTTTGCTTCTTCCAGAGCGTTTAAAATGGCGGCAATGTGGGCAACTCCGCGCGTTTCAAGCGTGATATCGATCGCCGTCTCTCCCAGGCTTACGCCGTAATGAGACCGATTGTGCAACGTTTCGACGATATTCGCCTGTTGCTCTTCGAGGATCTTGGTCAACTGGTGGAGAGCTCCTGGCCGGTCCGTCAGATGCACCCTGATCCGCACACGGCGGCCGTCCTTCACCAGGCCGCGCTCGATGATCTTGGCCAGCAGACTCACATCGATGTTGCCCCCGCAGACCAGCACAGCTGTTTTTTGGCCTTTCAGCGATGTCTTTTTCTGGAGCAGAGCTGCTAGCGCGACGGCTCCAGCGCCTTCCGCCAGGGTCTTCTCCTTTTCAAGCAGGTTCAGAATCGCGTTCGCGATCTCCTCTTCATCCACCGTGACCAGTTCATCGACAAAGCGCTGCACAATGGGCAAGGTGAGTTCTCCGGCGCGCCGCACTGCAATTCCATCGGCGATAGTCGCATCCGCCGGCACGGTCACGGGTTCTCCTCTCTCTGAAGCGCGCAGCATGGAGGGAAGGCGTTCCGTCTGCACTCCAATGACACGGATATTCGGATTGGTTTCCTTAATGGCGCAACCGACTCCGCTGATCAAACCTCCGCCGCCGATCGGCACCACAACGGCTTCCAAACCGGGCACTTGTTGGAGCAATTCAAGACCGATCGTCCCTTGACCGTTGATCACGGCGACATCGTCAAACGGATGAAGAAATGTAAGTCCCTCTTCTCCGCAGAGGCGCTGGGCCTCGGAATAAGCTTCGTCATAATTTGCGCCATGCAGAATGACCTTCGCCCCGAATCCTCGTGTCGCTGCAATCTTCACCAGTGGAGTCATCAGCGGCATTACGATCTTCGCCTGGATGCCGCGCTTAGTTGCATGGTAGGCGACAGCCTGGCCATGATTCCCGGCACTCGCGGCGATGACTCCCCGCTGCTTTTCTTCCCCAGTCAGAGTAAGTATTTTGTTCAGGGCGCCCCGCTCCTTGAAGGCTCCCGTCCGCTGCAGGTTGTCGAGCTTCAGGTAAATTTCCTGTCCGGTCATGGCAGACAGTTCCGCCGAATGCTGGCACGGAGAGAGATAGATGTCGTTTCGGATGCGCTGTTCCGCGCGCTCGATTTCTTCCAGAGATACGCCGTGGAAGACCATCACCAACTCCGCTCCGCATGCCAGACGCCAATGGGTGCCTGATGGGCGCTCCATTCCTTGGGAGATTCGCGGTGAAGCCGGCAAATTTTCGGCTGCAAGAGGGACTGCTGTTGCCTGTCAGTCGCTATGAGAGATATCAATTCCATTTCGGCGCTTTCCTCCATTGCTGTCTCGACCGCTGCGCAAATGAGAAAAGCCGCCACACCTTGATGCGGGTGGCGGCTTTTCTCAGAACCTGATCTGTTCCGAAGCCTACATCCCCGCACCGCCAATAAGGCCGCTAATCGGGATGACGATAATGTTGGCTGCACCGCGCATGAATGGGACAAGCCCTAAGTCCAGCTTTCGGAAGGAGCGCGCGCGCATTGTTAGACCTGACGTCATCGAAGTGTTCAATAAATATCAAATCGTTATGTGATCGTCAAGCGATGGATGTCTCGCCGGACTCGTTCGTCCATTCAAGGCAAACGATGATCGCTGTTTGAAAGAATGGAAGCGCTTAAATCAACTGACGCGAAATCGAGTTCAACGAAAACACTTCATCAACTCTTCGGCGAAGATACTGTGTCCACGATCATCCGGATGGTTGACGCTGTTGACCAGATACGTTGTGTAGGGAACACCCTCTTTCCACATGTGACCCCATCGAGAAGCAGCGTCTGCAAGAGCGAGGTGTCGTTCATCGGTAAGTTTGTGCAGGAACTGAACGTAAGGTCTTCGGTCAGGATCCTTGTATGAGGTGAACTTCATGTAATGAAAATCGAAATAGGAAGGCGTAATAAAGATGACTTCCGCGCCGAGAGCATGCAAACGATTCAGAATGTCATCATAGATGGCAGGGATCGTCTGCGGCGCATCAATATAGTTGTCATTGGCAAATTCGATGATCACCAGATCGGGTTTCTCACTTGCTACCATGTTCCAGCTCAATGGGCCGCCATAATGAAACTTGTCTGGATAGAGCCATTCGCGCGAAGTGGAGCCACCAGCGGCGACGACTTTAACATCGATAGCAGCCTGGGGAAACTTTGCTTTGAGCATGCGTTCAAATACTGCGGGAAATCGTTTATCGGGCCGGCTGGCATCTCCGCCGGCGGTAATGCTGTCTCCCCAGCAGACGATCTTTACCGGTTCGCCTGCCTTCAGCCTGGCAAGCGTTTTCGGGATTCGTCCAGGCGTGCTGCGCGTAACAGCCTGCGCCGGCGACTCGAGAATGGGAAAGACTTGAACATCATGGCCGTCGGAGTTGTACGGAATATAGATATTCTCAATGCGTGTTTCGCCGGATGAGAGATCGGGAATGTGTGGAGTAGTGATATTGCTTGCGCCAGCGAGTATCTTCAGCTTCTCATCCGGTTCGCGGACAACGGAATCGAGCCGCAGCATCGCATAGCAATAACTGGCGGTAACTGTGTCCTGCGTAGTAATGGAAGAACCGGGAGCAAGGCCAAGCGTGCCCCATACTGGATCAAGCAGATAATCCTTTCCCTCTACCAGAACACGGTTGCCCAGCTTGACGACCAGCGTTTTCGGCAGAAGAGCGCCTTGTTCGGTGATGCGGCCAAGTCCACTCTCTGGATTACCTGTAAGCAAAGTGGGAAGCGGAGTTCCCGTCCATCCGACAGGCTTGGTCGCTGAAAGTTTCAAGAAGTCGCCGGTCACGGTCACAATCTCTCCCGGCTGAACCACAGGACGGTTGAGATCGATGTGAGCTGTACCTCCGTGCTCACACGATGCGCTGCGGGAACAATAGAAGAGCATCGGAGCCAGAACTGCGAGGTGGATTACAAACCTGGAGATATTTCGTTTGCACGTCATCGCACTTCCTTTAGTAGATTCAAAATTGATAATCCTGAACGTATGGCGCAGGGCGAGACTCAATACAATTGACAAGAGAGCTGACCGTTCCATAATATCGCCATTGGAAAATATTTCATAAGAGAATGTTTTCCCTAAGGTTGCATCATGCGCAGGAAACAAGAGAATCTCTCCTCCAAAACTGAATCGGCTGGGCAAACCTCAGGCTTGAGCCGGCGTAAATTTATCCAATCGGCCGCATTCGCTGCCGGCGGTGGGCTGGCATTGAAAGATACCCTGCTCCCCGAGGCTCTCTTCGCTCTTCCGGCAGCGGCTGGGATTGCACACTACCTGTCAGGAGATAGAATTGCCGCGACCCCGGCATCCGAGTATCGAGCATACCGGTCGAAGGCTGCGGCTTCAGCGGACGCAATCTCCTGGGTACAGGTAGACTTGGAAGCAGCCCAGCCGATCGAACTGGTGAAGATCTATCCGGCAAACCAGACACTGATTCCCGGGAAGGATCAGGACTATATTGGAATGGGTTTTCCTCTGCGTTTCAAAATAGAGGCCTCGAACCAACCCGATTTCAGCCATCCACGAACCATCGTCGATCTCACAGATACTGACGTTGAAAACCCCCAGGACAACATCCTTCAATTTCCCGCCAAAAATTTGACTGCCCGATATGTGCGTCTGACGGTGACGAAGTTTCCCCGGCCGCTCTGTGTGTCAGGCAATGTGTTCGAGCCTCAGGCCGCGCCGATCTGCGAAGCACAAGGGCCGTATTGGTTCGCTCTTTCTAAGATGGGAGTTAGCTCACACGGAAAGGACGTTGCTGTCGGGCGGAAAGCTACTTCGGACGCGACTCACGGCAATCCGAAAGACCTGGCACAGCTCACCCGGCCGGAACGCATTGAGACAGAATACATCTATCGGGACCGCCCGGATTACGTAACGGATGCAACTACCTGGAAAAGGGTTACGTACGCTGCACAGGCTCCGCTCTCCGGCGTGAAGCTGCAAGGCGGGCTGTTTGAAACTACCATGCGGAACAACATCGGCTATCTGCTGGACTCTTTTGCAGTGAACGATCTGTTATTGCAGTTTCGAGAAAGGGCCGGCAAGCCGATACCTCCCAGTTCACATGTCCCGAATGCGTTCTGGGAAAACGACCTGGCGGGGTCCAATGCAGGACGTTTTCTAATGGGTTCCGGCAACACTCTACGCTGGATTGACGATCCCGAGCTGCGAAGCAGGTTCAATGCCGTTGTTGAAGGTATTGCAGAGTGCCGTCAGCCAAACGGATACATCATGGCGTACCCGGAAGACACCATTTTTTTCTCGGAGCGCGGAGCTTATACCCGTGCATGGCTTACCCATGGATTGATTGAGGCTGGATACGCCGGGAACTCCCAGGCTTTCGAATTGCTGCGCGGAAACTACGATTGGTTCGACCAATGTAAATATTTGCCCAACCTAATGCGCGGAGCAGCGCAAGGCGGCCAGGGCATGATCGCAAACACGAGGATGTATCTAACGCCTATCGGGAAGCCGGCGGATATTCAGGTGATTCAACGCTATTTCATCGAACAGAAATGGCTTGAGGCCCTGGCCGGCATGGACAAGAACCAGATTTGGCAGTATCCCTATGACCGTCCGCACTGCTATCTGCTTACCAACCTTGAGGCATATCTCGACATGTACCTGGCGACAGGAGATAGACGATGGCATGACGGGGTCAAGGCGGCTTGGGAGATGTACAACAAGCATTGGCAGCAGCCTGGTGGATCGATTTCCATCATTGAATTCAACAACGATCCACCGGACTCGAATTCGCTGACACAAAAGCTAGGAGAACTTTGCGGAAGCTCGTTCTGGACATTTCTCAGCCAACGTTTTCAGTTGATGACTCCGGACGAAGAGCGCTATTCCAATGAGATAGAAAAGTCGATCTATAACGTGGCCATGGCGAATCAAGACGGGACTTATGGCCTTCGGTATCACACCATCCTCGTTGGCAACAAAGAGAAGGCCACGCGAGTCAACACCTGCTGCGAAGGCCAGGGGACACGGCTAATCGGCTCGCTGCCCGAACATATTTATTCGATCGCACCCGACGGGATCTATGTGAATTTGTTTGAGCCTTCAACTATTTCATGGAAGCAGCGGGAACAGCCAGTCAGCCTGCAGATGGCAACAAAGTTTCCATTTGAGCATGAAGTTAAGCTGACAGTTACAGCTGCGCCGCGCACGGCAATGAAACTGCGTGTTCGAGTGCCTTCCTGGGCTACGAAACAAATGGAGGTTGCGGTGAACGACTCATCTCCGGTAGCCGGAACGCCAGGATCATTCCTGGTGCTTGACCGTGTATGGTCTGACGGAGACGTGGTGACCTTCACATTGCCCATCGGATTTGCGCTGAAAGAATACACCGGAGTGGATCAAATACGCGGACACCAACGCTATTCCTTAATGTACGGGCCTCTACTGTATGCCGCAGTTGGATCGAAAAACACGGTGCTGCGTGTGCCGGCTGGCTCGCGTCCTGAAAATATCATCCATCAACTGACGCCAAAGCCGGGTAGCCCTCTCCACTTCGAGGTCGCGGGAAATCCAGGCACAGTTTATATGCCCTATTGGCAAGTGGACAAAGAAGAGTTCACTTGTTTTCCTGTCATTGATATCGGCGGCACGGAATCTACCGCATAAATCCAGTTGCAATCCGAATCGCGAACGCAATAAGCCAATACCTGGAGAGGGCTTTGCGGAGGGAAGATGTTTTCATTGCGTGAGCTTTTCTGCAGCCTATTGGTATTTTCCCTGGGAATTGCCTCTGGAAACGCGCAACAAGTCATAGCGCGAGTGGATCAGGGAGCAATCAAGGGAATAGTGTCGCCACTGGACGCTCAAGTCTTCAGCTTCCGCGCCATACCGTATGCAGCACCTCCAGTCGGCGATTTAAGATGGCGTCCTCCACAACTGCCGGCCCCCTGGAAGGGTGTGCGGGACGCAACCACGTTTGGCTCCATGTGCGTTCAACCGCCGCAACCGGTTTACGGTCTGGTCGCTTCGGCGATGAGCGAAGATTGCCTCACATTGAATGTCTGGACGACATCGAAACCACAGGACAGCAAGGCGGCCGGCATGCCGGTGATGGTGTGGATTCACGGTGGCGGCTTCATCGGCGGAGCCTCAGGCGGCTTCTACGACGGCACCCGGCTCGCCGCGCACGGCGTCGTCGTGGTCAGCATGAACTACCGGCTTGGCATCTTCGGGTTTCTTGGACATCCGGAACTCTCCGCTGAATCTCCCCATCGCTCCTCGGGAAACTACGCGCTGCTTGACCAGATTGCGGCTCTCGAGTGGGTGCAAAAAAACATCCGGAGTTTTGGAGGCGACCCAGCGAAGGTGACGATCTTCGGAGAATCAGCCGGTGGTTCCAGTGTCGGCTATCTGTTGGCCAGCCCATTGGCAAAGGGTCTTTTTGTCCGCGCCATTGCTGAAAGTCCGGCATTGCTGCTCAACGCAGACGCCCATTTGCGCGGCGATCCCACTTCGGGAGAGATGACGCCGATGGAATCCATCGGTCTGCAGCTCGGACCTCATATCGCCACGCTGCGTAGCATGGCTCCTTTCGAGCTCCAGACCTACGCTCAGCAGAAATACGACGCTTTTTTCGCGCCCGGCGGTGGCGGCCATCGCCCCTTCAATCCTCTTGGGCGCCGCGCCAATCCAGGGTGGCACTCCTTTCCCTGGTGGCCCGTTATCGATGGATGGGTGCTTCCGCAGCCGATGGCTGTTGCGCTCTCTCAAAAATGTGCGGAGAGTGTCCCCCGCGTTCCTATCCTGGCAGGCTGGAACAGCGGCGATGGAGGATTTCTAGCTCACTTCTCGCTCACCGACGAAATCAAGTACCGCAGCTTTCTCGACTTTTTCTCGCCTGAGCAGAAACCTTTGAGCCAACTCTTTCCCCTGGACGCAGCGAATCCAATCCGTCCCGCCACCGACCTCGGCCGGGAGGCTTTCTTTGCCTATGGGACGCGGACGCTTGCATCGAGCGAGCCCAACGCCTTTATTTATGAATTCGATCATCTAAGTACGGAGAGCCGGAAGCTTGGCCTGGGTGCGCTTCACGGTGCCGAAATTCCATACCTGTTCGGCTCGGCATCGACGTTACCAAGCGACGCGGACCGAGCGCTTTCTGAGACGATGCTTCGCCAATGGACGAATTTTGCAAAAACCGGAGACCCCAACGGTCCCGGCCTACCCACATGGCGATCCTATGGTGGCAATCATCCTCAGGTTCTACGAATTGACGATGCGTCGGAAATGGAACCTGCACCCGGCATTAATTCCGACCCTGTCTTCCGCAAGGTCTACGCACCTTTTCAAAGTCCAATCGGAAGCGGGGCATGTGCGCCGGAACAGGTTCAATAACGGAAATTCAGCATCTGCTGAAGTTCACTTATAGCGTAAAGCAATGCTCAGTAATATAGTCGAATTTCCTTCAGTCGTTCCAGGTATAAGTAAAATCCCCCGAGCCGATTTCTACTTTTACGCGATCTTTTTCACTCGTAGGTTGTGTCCTCACACTGGCGCGCCGCCTTCCTTCTCGCAGCGTAGCTGGGTTTGTGCAGGGAATATATAGTTCAGCGCGCGTATTTGGAGGAATCGAAACATGCCACGTAATTTCACTGCGCTGCTTCTTCCACTCACTTACGATTGGGCCGCGCACGGAAGCGAAGTTCACGCTCGCCGAAGGAAGCTGCGAAGGCAAGTACGGCTTGATGATCAAATTCTGGAAGGCCGGACGCGAGAAGTCTAGGCGGATTCCACCTAGATACTCAAAGAACCATCGCCCAACACTTCCCAGCGCGAAATGATCCATGCTCGTTCCCGTTCCTACGGCTGCGGTTTGGGCAGCCCATGTTTCCGTAATCGTTGTCGAACCGCTCTTCAGCATGAAGCCCCAGGAGGGCTGGGTCTGCTGCGTGATCAGTCTCCATGCATCGTCCACGCTCGCGTACTCCGTCACCATCGGCAATAGCAACGGAGTGCATACAAAGCCGGTCGTAGGGTGATAGTCATGCTTGCGGACGCTTGCGAGCAATGCCTGTGCTATAGAGGCCCGATGCTCCGGCCTCAATATCTCAAATGCAAGCGGCATCACCGTAGCACTCTGACTGGGGTTCACGGTCAGATTTCCGTCGCCAGCAACGAAGGCGCGGTTGAAGGCCGCTGCAGCTGCGGCTGCAGCAGTCCTATAGCGCTGACTATCCGCGGTCTTGCCGAGCATAGCCGCGATCTGCACGAGCCTCTGCAATGATTGAGAGTGAATTGCAGCAACAAAAAAAGGAAGTGGAACCGGGTCTAGCGATACATGATCCCCGATTGCCGTCTCTCCTTCTCCGGTATATAAGCCATCCTTTGACCGAGCTAGACGGCCGTCCACCAATTCAGCCATCTTGCTGTAGGCTTCAGCAGCCGGACGCCGATCCCCATAAAACACATACATCATCCACGGCAACGTGATGATCTCGTCGATCCAAGCCACGTCTCGCGACGGTACCTTGCGGCCGTTGATCGTCCATTCTGAATATAACTGCGACATATCTCCATACCAGCATGCCGTTTCGCAAAAGACGTTCGCGTCTCCATTCCAAAAATTCTTTTCGCGTGTCGGGCAATCGGTGGGGCCGGAGTGATGGTTATTCTGCATCGCCAGTTGAATGGCGGATCCGATACTATTCACCGCTTCATTCGCACAAGTAAAGATTCCTGTCTTTGGATAATCCGTGTGAAAGGCTACCTGAGTAAACGTCTCTAAGTCGACCCGGCCTGACCAGGAAGAGAGCTGTCCATAGCGAAACCCTGTATATGTAAAATGCGGTTCATAAACCTCCCGATCTGCGCCGCGGCACACATAGGTATCGAGATTTCTCGTCATGAAGCGTGCCCTTCCCGTCTTCCAATTGTTATCGTCTGGGTAGAACACATCGGAGTAGACGTCATCCTGGACGAGTCCGTCCGCATCTAGACGTTCGCCGTACTTAATGACGACGAGCTGGCCCGGTTTGGTATTTGTGAGAACAAGCCGGACCCGGCCAGACTGGTTCCGTCCGAAGTCGAAGAGATGCATATCCTCGCTGACAGACTTGATGCTAAGTGCCTTATGCTCGGCGGTGACCTCTATATCTTCGAAAGGTTGTGCACGGAGCGGCGGCAATACTGGTGGAGTGGCAATCGCGGCTGCGACCCACGCGCCATCGTCATAGCCAGGCATCTCCCATCCGGGGAGTTCCTTGCGTGCATCGTACCTCTCGCCCCACTGCAAATCGTTATCTCTGAGCGCTGAAAGCTGAAGCTTCCATTCCGGGCCGGTACCTAGCTCGACCAAGGAACCATCAGCAAGCTCCATTCGCAGGTACGCTAGAAACTGGAGCTGATGGGCGAACATATCTCCGTAGTACCGGCTATTGAGCCATCCACTGCCAGTGATTGCCGCCAGGATATTTTTTCCTTCATGGAGCGAGTCCGTCACGTCATAGGTTTGGTAGTACTGCGCCTTGTTCATGCATCCCGGGGCTAGGCGAACATCGCGAATCGGTTTTCCATTGAGCCGGAGTTCATAAAGACCTCGGGCGGTTGCGTATACGCGAGCGGAGCGCGCGGGCGACTGTAAAGAAAACTCCCTGCGTAAGTACAGGGAATGCCGTAACAGGCGCGGATGAATCTCGACCGCAGTCGTGCCGTCACTCCAGGAACCGACCGACGGTTTCAATTGCCAGTCTTTGGGGTCGGCATTCTGAAAATAGCTTCCCATAATACCGAACTGCCAGCTTCCATCCGAAAGGACATGCTGCATTGTTCCATCTGAGAATTCCAGTTGCAATCCAGCGCGAAGCGCCGCGCTGAATTGATGCGGATTGTCCGACTGATACGCCTGCACTCCCCAGAAGTTATCCCGCTCCCGCACTGCTTTTGTCACGTCTACCGCGCAGCTTTCGCCGCCCTCCTTGTATTGCGATACAGCCACTGCCTGTCCATTCAAAAACACATGAAATTCATTCTCGCAGTGGGTCTCCATCAGAGCCCGGACAAGCTGTTTTTGCGGCAGATCGAAGAACTTGCGTAGATAGGCCCGAGATTGCGAGACGGGCCAGATCCACTTACCCAAAGGAATGGATTGTTGAATCGACGGCTCATGCTGCTTTAGGAAGGTGCTCGGCGCTTCGATCCAATGTGCCTTCCATAGGTCTGGATCAACGATGCCAAGCTCAACGGTTGCAGGTTCCGACCACGAAGAGCGATGGCCATCCTGATCCCAAAGCCGCACCTTCCACCAGCTTTGCTCGAAATCCTTAAACGGCTTGCCTGCATAGGGAAGCAGCACAGACTGCGAGGAAGCTACCCTGCCACTGTCCCACCTGTCGCCGATGCCGCGAGAGAGAAGCTTAGGAGTAGATGCCACCAGAACCTGGTATGCCGTTTGCTTTAGATTGCTGATACTTCCACTTGCTGTCACAACCTGCCAGCTCAAACGGGGAGAAGGAATGTCGATCCCGACGGGATTCTGTTGCTTGTCACATAGAAGGTGCGCGGCTAGAATGCTGCTGCGCTCTTGGCTATATAGATCTTGAGGTAGAACGGTGGCTGCAACGCCCATACCGCTGCCTATGATGAACCGGCGGCGCGTGGTTTTTACCATACTCTCAAACCCACCTCAATTAGCTTAAATAATCCATGTTGCGGTGCGACAGATAGACAGCGATTAGTATCGGTCGCCTTATTTCGCAGGCGCCTGGCTCGGCGCCTGACTCGGCGCCAGCAGATTCTGCTGAGTAAGCCACGCTTCCAGCAAGGATGGCCAGAGACCGAGTGCAGGATTACTATCTCCCAGACCGCTGCCATGAGCGCCATGGGCAAAGATATGTATTTCCGCTGGTATTCCTGCAGCATGCAGCGCTTGATAATAGGCAATGCTTGCATTGACCGGTACCGACTTATCATCGGATGTGCCGTAGATAAAGGTGGGCGGAGTATGAGCAGTGATGTGAAGTATCGGCGTGTAAGCCGACTCAAAGTCCTTGCATTTGTCCGCAGGAATAGTTGGGATTATTGAACAATATGTGATGAAACCCGGCTGCTTGGGTTGCATAGCGTTCAGCCACGGATAAGCCAGTATTACGAAGTCCGGTCGGCTGCTCAAATGATCGATTGCATCGGCTGTCGCAGGGCCCTCAATATCAAACAGCGTTCCCGCCGCGGCTGCAAGATGGCCGCCAGCCGAAAATCCCATCACACCAATTCGATTGGGAGAGATTCCATATTCCTGGGCATGAAATCGCACGAACCTGATCGCGCGTTGAACATCCCATAGCGGCACCGGGTAGAGGTACTTAGGACCAAGCCGATACCTGAGTACGAAAGCCGTAATTCCGTGAACGGAAAGCCAATCCGCCACCTGACGGCCTTCAAGGTTGCTGGCTAAACCGATGTACGCGCCTCCTGGCGCCACAATAACGGCTGTTCCGTTTTCCGATCCCGGCTGCGGTAAAAGGACAGTCAGTGTCGGGACATCAGACACGCTCTCGCCAAGCCCGCCCGGAGCCGGACCCGCCCAGAGCCGGAGGGTTTTTACATCGAGGAACTCATCCGTTGGTGAAGATCGGATGCTATCAGGCTGAAGAGCTTGAGCCGATAACAAATGAGGAGTAATGAAACTTACGAATAGAAATGCAGTAACAATGCTCCACTCCGCCATTGTGCTTCTCCGCCGGTCGGAACCTATCCATATATTCAATGCAATGAACCTCCAAAGACGGGCTGAATACAGCAGATGATCGCGTAGACAACAGATTAAGTAGGGGAAGCAGCCATGTTGCGGGTTACGACTAGGGTTTCTGAGCCAGGTTAGATTGTTTTGGTTCGAGCAGATCGTACGGTCCAAGCCCCAATTCAAATGGGCTGCGGTAATCCGGTTTGTTGTCGTGTCGCGTAAAGACTTCCCGCACGGCTTTCAGATAACCAAAGCCACCCCCTGCATGCGGCGCAATGAAGTGTCCCTCACCCCATTCATTCCAGTTATCCAGCAAAAGCATTGTTCGTCCCGGGCTATCCTTGGGCAAGGTGGCCATCAGTTCTTTCATCTGCAGCAATGTCGTTTGGAATTGTTCCGGAGAAAGCCGCCAGCGGGTCATCGTGTCCGGCTGTAGATAACCGGGCCCATGACTTTCCATCCACGGCATTGGGTCCCAACCCATTGAGGCGGTCACTACAAACGGTATCTCGCCCCTCTGCTTCCATGCTTTCATGTAATCTGTTTCCCACGCTATTGTCTGTTTAGGAGTCGGACGTAACAACGGTGGTCGCGACGACCCAGACGCGGTGGTTCCTCCCCATGGAGGTCCGACGGCATACGCGAATTGCACGTCGAAACCGGCCGCCCGGTTGCGCGGCATCACGGTGAGGTCCGGACCATGATACTCGCCAAAGACAAGCATCCCCGGAAATCCTCGTCTGCGTACTGCCGCGCGTGCGCGTTCGAGAGCCGCCTTGGTTTGCTCCACGCCTCCCAGATCCTTGATCAACTGCTCCGGGCCGTACACATAAAGGACGGGCTTTCCATCCACTCTCAAATAGCTGGGATGCTGAAAATAATTATCAATCCAGAATGGCAAAAGATGATTCAAGAAGTCCTGTTCGGAGGATATTCCACCTGCTTGACGGTTCTCCCACATAATCCCGAACTTAAACTGATCTATATATTGCGCCTTGAAAAGTCCTTCATGGATGGCGTTTTGAAGAAACAAGCTATTAAGGGTGACAGGTTGGCCAACATTCTCTTTCTTCCGATACCAGCAATACATGAAGTAAGATATTCCATTTTCCAGTGCCCACTTGATCTCCCAATCAACCACAGCAGGCAATGTTCCATCGTAATAACCCAGAATCGGCCGGCGATCGGGGAAAGGACGAATCGCATCCCAAGGCGAACGGTTATCCCTGGTTTCCCATCCGCCAAAGTACATTGCACCGACAAGGTAGTCGCTACTTGCCACGGAAGGCTTGGGAACTAAGTCCGATTGGCGCTTTGCTTGAGTAATCCCGTCGGGTGCCAAGTTACCCGCAGCACCTGTGGCATTCGGAAATGCGAAAAGGTTCCCGGGCAGAAACAAATCCAGCGCGAGGCCACCACCTGTTGTGCATATCGCTGATTGGATAAACCCCCGCCGGCTGAAACGCTGCGGGACAACTTCCGAGTTTGAATCAGTCGGGTCTTGTACGTTGCTCATAGGAGTTATGTGACCGCCCTCAAAAGGTGATTCTGGAGTTAATCTGAATGACTCTAGGAGGTGTGCCATTCGCGCCGTAGGTCCCGAAATTTGGCGTACCGTAAATCGTGTCTAGTCCTGCAAAATTCTTGCGGTTGAATGCATTCAGGAAATCAGCTCCAACCTGAAGTGTGTATCGACCAAAAAGCGTCTGGCTCTTCGCTACAGACAAATTCTCGCTGAAGTATCCAAGATTGCGCACGTTGGGAAGAACATAGCTCAAATGTCCCAAGGCTAAATCGGGGTTTGCAACCACTGCGGGATTAGCAATCGTTTTGGTGGGATTGGCTGGGTCAGGGATCGTGAAAGGAGCAGGCAAAGCAAACGCAGCTTGATTCAGATACGTTGTGCCGGTCGTACCATAGAGGCTGTTACCTGGTTTAATGCTGCCCCTTCCCTTTCCCGTGGTGAAAGGCCCCGTACCGCGGTTCATCGCTAAAAATCCATTGAAAATTGGCAAATCGTTGACCGGGGCTGAAATCCTGATCGGTGTTCCAGATTGGTAGAACTGGATTCCGGAGACGGAAATTCCTTCAAGAGCTCTGCCGAAAAACCCTGAGTTAACAAACGCCTGACCGTGCCCTACCGGGAGTTGATATACATAGGACAGAGAAAGGACTCGTGGAATATCATCGTCAGCCACCGATCTCATCGCATCGGGTTTGTACTGATCCTGAGGCGCCGGCAGAGGATAATCGCCTGTTCCTACGTTCGTAATTGCCTTTGAAAAGGTATACGAGACCAAGAACTCCAAGCCATGGGACAACCGTTTTTGTGCGCTGAGAATGACTGCGTTGTAGCTGGAATTGCCGTTAGGAATTTCGGCATTTACACCCTGATATTGCGGAAATTTCCTGAGCGATTGAGCAAGCGTTCCAGTAAATCCTGGGTAAGGCGGCTTAAAACCGGCGGCGATCACAGCTGGATCGTTAATTTTATCGTTCAGGAGCAGGCCATATCTCATATCCGATACAGGCAACTGGTTGATATTTGCCAAGGGGGACGCTGTACCTGCGGATCCAAGAATATGATGCGTAAATTGACCGAGATAGCCGGCATCCAGCAACACGCCACGGATAGAATGCTGGACATCAAACTGGAGGATGTCCTCATCTGCCAGGCGGTTGGTTCTTCCGTTCCTGAAGTCCACGGTGTTGACTGACTGTCCATTACTAATGGCAGGATTTTGGCCAGTCGTAGGCGGCACAACTTCCGAAGCCGGCCAGCCCGAGTCCCATTGGAACACGGGAACACCCGGACTAGGAGAACTGAGACCGGTGCCGGGAAAAGAGGATGTCGATAATATATAGGGAAGCGGGGCATACATAATTCCGAACCCCACCCTCACTACCGTATTTGGATCTACACTCCAAGACATCCCTATACGGGGAGCTACCCCACCTAACCAGGTTGGAAAGAAGCTATGCCCCGTACCGTTTGGCCCCATATAGACGATCGCTCCCGGCAGATTCCCAGCGCCCGGATTGGGGGTGTTTTGATCCATGATAAGTCCATTCGGAACATGAAATGGCTTTTGGATGTCCCAGCGTACCCCAAGGTTGAAGGTAACTGTGGGGGATGCACGATAGATGTCTTCTCCATAAAACGCCAGGTACGTGGAGCTGTATGCGACAGTCTGAGCTATATTCATGCCGGCGCTGTTGACTAACCCGAGTAAGAAGCTCGCGAATGGGTTCCCAGCGGTACCTAGACCGCCAGCGGTTTCCAGTGGTGAAAATGAATATCCTCCATTATCAGCGCCAGTAACAGTCTGATGTCCGATGTAATCCGTGTATCGACCGCCAAATGTGAGGTTATGCTTACCCACATTCCAGAGTAGCGACTCATTGAAGTTCCAGAATCCGTTTGAATAAAATAAATTGGCAGTGTCGCCAATCTGTGTGCCTGGTGCATACAGGGTGGTGAAGGTGACTTGCGGAAAGCCCTTGCCGTAGGAGTTAGGAATTTGTTGAAATAAATTCAGCGGGGTGGCCGTAGAGTTGTAATCCCACAGCGAGTAATTGGCTGAAAAGCTATTGACCAAATTCGAACGAAGAACCGTATTGTCTGCAATGGTGAGCGAACGTGACAGTGTGTCGGTATGTCTGTCGCCTAACAATGGGCCGAACGGATTGTCCGCAACTACCTGCGAAACGCTGTCCCAGCGGAACGTGCCATGTAGAGTATTTGCGTCTCCAATTCGTTGATCTATTTTTGCAAAATAGTGATTTTCTGAATCGGCTGCCGGGGTTCGACCTATGTAGTTGTTGATGATTCCTGAATTCGTGGGTTCAGGAATGATTTGATTCACGTATGCCGTCGAGATCTTGCTGAAGCGATCTGTGGGAATACATCTCCCTACAGTACAGCCCTGCTCTCCAGGGATTGCGGGAAACGGCTGGCCTGTTGTTGGATCGTAGATCAAATCGCCAGCGGGAAGATCCGAAAAGTTTCCGCCGCGTTCCGGGGTTGTCGGAACTGTGGTGACTAGCGGCGCCTCGTTGCTTCTTGTGCGATAGAACGAAGCGTTGAAGAAGAAAAATGAGCGATCTTTGCCATCGTATATTTTCGGAATCCAGACCGGGCCGCCGACACTGAGTGGTAATTCGTACCGCTGGTCTACGGTCTTGGATTTTGAGTTATAAGGTGTTGCATCCAGAGCCGTGTTTCTTAGAATTAGATCAGCATCCCCGTGATACTGGTTTGTACCGGAACGAGTAATAAAAGATCCTATGCCCCCGCTGGAGTGTCCATATTCCGCCGAAGGAACACCGGTCTGTACCTGAACTTGAGAAATTACATCCTGATCAGGTTTATTGGTCAGCGCTACGTACGCCTGAGCGTTGTAGACAATAGGCACTCCGTCCAGCAGCAATTCGGTTCCGAATGATCTTCCACTTGTAATGTTCAGCTGGTAAGCGTTTGCGCCCTGTACCACTCCCGGCGCCAAAGTCAACAGCGCTGTGATATCGCGAATTCCTCCGATTCCTCCGTTCAATTCATTTGGAAGGCTTTCGACAAACTTGTGAGAAATGGTCGTATTCAGAGTGACCTGCTGGGTCTCCAGCAAAGGAGCCTGCTCCGTGACTTTAACGGTCTGCCCGGTGCTTCCTACCGTCAATGCTTCGTCGACTCGGACAATACTATTAGGTTCGAGCAGAACTCCATCTTTTACTACTGCCTTAAAGCCTGGCGATTCTATTCGTACTGTGTATCTTCCAACTAAGATACGCGGGATGCTATAGCTGCCCTCCGCATTTGTCTTTGTCTGGGTCGGCAGATTCGTGGCTATATTTGTGGCAGTTACGACCGCCCCTTGCACCGCCGCTCCTCGTGGATCTGTCACAACACCGGTGATAGAGCCTGCGAAGGCCGACGTTTGCCCCCACGCTCGTTCAGACAGGCTGAACAAGCCAATTGCAGCGGCGGCCACAATGAAGAGCAATATCCATCCGAGGAAGTCTACCTTGATAAAAAATGCGTTCTTCATTTTTTTCTGGCCCTCAAAAGTCCTGATGGTTCATAATTCCCACTTTTCAGCAAGTGCTTCCATTTCATTCCATTCACGGTTGCGTGCTCAACGTATTGATGCGCGCGCATAGCGAAGGAATTTGATGTCGCGAGAAAATTACTCTAATCTCTCAACGATTGTCAATACAGACAATGTTTCTGTTTATAGAGGCATGCACAGCATGCGATAAAAGCTTTGTTCCGTAGACAAATGCCAGGATGCAGGATCTATTCGCAGGATTGGAAGGTCTAACCGGTACAGAATTCGCCTTAACCAAACGTGGCGGAGCGGAAGTTTTCCAATCGAACAGCCGCCCCGAACTACTCAAACTGCATTGGACCTAGCTGCCCATGCGAGCCAATGCGTCCTTCACCTGCGGTATGACATTCCCGTATATCCTCTGGGGAGCCTTGGCAAGGAACGCTTGGAAAGCAGCTCGAGCACAAGGGATGTCCTGCGTTCGTGTGCATAGAATGCCGAGATTCATTTGCGCTTCTACGTATCCCGGGTCTATCTGAACAGCGCGATCGAAATTCTTGCGTGCGTCAGTCAGATCGTTTCGCCTGATTGCGATCAGGCCTAAACCATTGTAGGCAGGTACGTACGGCTGAGTCGTAAGCACCCAACGGTAGACGCGTTCCGCATCCGCAAGCCGTCCTTTTTGAAGGTAGGCGGTTGCCAAATTGCTCTGAGCTTGGCCATCCAGAGGATTGAGTTGAGCAGCTTCTTCGTAAAAACGGATTGCCTCGGCTTGATTGCCTTCGCGCAGGTAGAGTTGGCCCAGCCGGGCCAGTATCATCGCATTGCGAATGCCGTGATGCAGTGCCGCCAGACAGACTTGCAATCCCTGATCGTACTGACCTGTGCGTTCATATTGTTCACTCAACGCGTAATATATTGAAGGGTCCTTCGGATCCTCCTTGAGCGCCGTCCGCAGCAGTTCAATTTTGCGAACTGCGGGCACTTGGCTAGAATCCGGACCCATCGCGATCTCAAGTGTTTTGAGCGTGGCCAGATGGTCCTTGGGGTTGTCCCCGCTCCCATTCAGTTCAATGTTGCGCTTGGAAAAGCCGGACACGTATCCCAGCGATTCCAACTGGTTCATCGTCATCTGGTCCATCTGGCTGGCGACAACGGTTTCCGCTCCACTTTTTCCCAGCCGGCTCGCAATTTTCAGCTGTTCCTCCAGCCTGCGATACTCCTTGGGATGGGCATCGATGACGTTGTTCAGTTCGCCCGGGTCGGTATCCAGATCGTATAGCTCAGGGCTTGGCGCGCGCGCATACATCCAGTGCGCGGTGTGAATTCCGCGAAGTTCCGCCCATCCAAAGTTGATTTTCGGGCAGAGGGTTTCTTCATAGGAATACGTGCTCGGCACTGTTTTCCCGAAGAAAGCAGGCAGCATGCTCGTGCCCTGGACAACGGCCGATGCCTTGCCTCCCAGCAGGTCGAGAACAGTCGGAAGCACATCGATCTCTCTTGCCTGCTGCTGAATGCGGACACCGTGGGGAATGCCGGGACCCGCCATGATCCAGGCGATGCGGACCGTCGAATCATAAAGAAACACTCCATGCTCATATTCCCCATGCTGACCGAGACTTTCACCATGGTCGGAAAGCAGGACAATTATCGTCTTGCTGATAGGAGATTTTTTGTATACCTCTTTCAGCAAGCGGCCCAGTTGCTGGTCCTCGAACGCGATCTCGGCGTCATACGGGTTGCCTGGATATTCTTTCCGAAATTGCGGCGGTGGATCATACGGCTGGTGGGCATCGTACAGATGTACCCATAGAAAAAACCGCCTATTCCGTTGCGCATTCAGCCAATCGATGGCGTGGTCGACCGTGATGTTGGCTGGGCGCGCAGCAACGTCCTGGCCGCTGGTGGTCGAAGGCATTTGATCGTCATAGGTTGTAAACCCCTGACTGAATCCGAAGACTTTTTTCAATACGGAGGCGCTGACAAACGCCGCCGTATCCCAGCCATGCCGCCGCAAGATAGTGGCCAACGTAATAGACGAAGGCTGCAGCGCAAACCCGCCCGTGTTCCGGACGCCATGGACATTCGGATTGGTTCCCGTGAATATGCTGGCATGGGAAGGCTCGGTAAGCGGAGTCTGCGCCACCGCCTTTTCAAATAACACTCCTCTTTGCGCAAGTCCGTCGACGGTTGGAGTCTGGACGTTCTTATCGCCGTAACTGTGCAGATGGTCTGCCCGCACCGTATCCAGGGTGATCAGCACGACATTGATCGGTTTCAGCGCACCTTTTGAATTTTCGTTCTTTCGGGATGACTTGCAGGAAATGACCGTAAATACCACAAGAGTACAGAAACCCAGGATGAAGGCCCGTCTGAGATCGAATCGCATGAATATTCTTTTCCTATCGACATAGCGTTTTGGACTGTTGATTACGCCAAAATGCCGATCTGCAGTATCCGATCATTCTTCCACAATGCGAGTCTGTTTCCATATGAAAACGGATTCTCAATTGACAATTGCGACATCGTTCTGCTTAATTGATAAACGGCATGTAGATTGTACGGCGCTCCCTATGGATGTCCGTAGGTTTGCATCACACAATAATTTCCTTCAAGTCGTTTTTGTTCCCCCGCATGAAAGGACATCTAAAAATGATCTGGGGTGTGTCGGTGTTTTTGGCTTCGCTCTTGTTCAGCAGCTATGCGCTTGCCCAGAAGTTTCATCCGGTGATCGAACGCGATGTAGCTGTCCCGATGCGCGATGGTGTTCGCCTCCGGGTCGATATATATCGTCCCGACGCAAAAGGTAAATTTCCAGTTATCGTTGATCGCAGCCCCTACGGAAAAGAAAAAGAGTCCGGCATGGGTATCGCGGCTGCCGCGGACGGTATCGTTTTTGTCGCTGAAGACTGCCGCGGCCGCTTTGCCTCCGCCGGAGTATGGTATCCGTACCGAGTTGAAGCAAATGATGGTTTTGATACCGTAGAATGGGCAGCACGGCTGCCACACGCCAATGGCAAAGTGGCCTTATACGGGGGCTCATATGCCGGAGTAACCGCACTTCTTGCAGCTTCGTCGCGGCCTCCGCATCTAGTGAGCGCGGCCGTAGTAGAAACAGGAAGCGATTATTACAACGGATGGTCCTATAACGGAGGGGTTCTCCGACAACTTTTTATCGAGACCTGGACTTCCGTGCTTGCATTAAACTCCATCCCCGCCGCAAAGGGCGGTTTCGCCGAGCACGGGTCCGCCTGGGTGAACAATCTCAACGCCCCAATCTCGGACTACCCTGTGGCCTATGGCGCTACGGCAAAGGAGAAAGGGTTTTTCCTGGACTTTTTGAACCATCCTTCCCAAGACTCCTATTGGCAGCAACTATCTGCGGATCCCACCGCGATTCAAGTTCCGGTCCTCTTCATTGGCGGTTGGTACGATCCTTTCCGGCGAAACACCTTCAAGACATTCCTTCAGGTTCAAACCAAGGGTGACTCAAAGGCGGCCCGCAAACAGTCTCAATTGATTGTTGGGCCTTGGACGCATGGGGGGTTCACACCGCTGCAAGGCGAGGTGAACTTCGGCCCGGCAGCTGCAAAAGACATCAGCGACCTGACCTTACGTTGGCTAAAAGCGCATCTGGATGGAAGAACTCCTGGACCGCATAAATCGGCTATCAGCTTTTTTTCAATGGGAACCAACAATTGGAAAGAAGCTGCAAGCTGGCCGCCGCGGGGAGTGCATCGTCAACATCTATTTCTCGTTTCGATGGGACACGCAAATAGTGCGAGCGGTGATGGAATGCTTCTTCCCGCACTTTCGAAGAGCAAGGACGATTCCGATTCATTCACTTACGATCCCAAGCACCCAGTTCCAACGATTGGCGGAAGACTCTGCTGTGGAGTGGTTGCTCCGGGTGCGTTCAACCAAAGCGCCGCAGAGAAGAGGAACGACGTTCTTGTTTACTCGACTCGACCTCTGGATCATGACCTAGATATAAGTGGCTACGTCAGTGTTCATCTGTTTATTAAGACAAGTGCACCGGATACAGATTTTACGAGCAAGCTTGTCGATGTATCTCCAGATGGAACTACACGCAATGTCTCCGACGGAATTCAGCGCCTGCGCTACAGAAAAACACTTGCAAGCGTAATACCTTATAATCCTGGATCTGTAACAAAAGTTACCATCGATCTAGGACCGACTAGCAATGTGTTTCTCGCTGGTCATCGAATACGCCTGGAAATATCCAGCAGCAATTTCCCAAAGTTTGCGCGCAATCTGAACAATATGACGACGGGATATGAAACCGTAGAATCCTCTGTGGCGAACAATACGATTCTGCATGATCGGAAGCACCGCTCGACACTCGCCTTCGATGAGTGGGAGCCTTCGGCAATCTCCTTGAAATGATGAATTTCCCGGCATAAAACCAGCTTCAATCCAGGTGAAAGACTTTCTGCGGCGGGACAATGCTTCGAAGCCGCTGTATGTCCTGGAAGGTTTTCAAGATACTGCGCCATCAGCAGTTGCCATTCTGGGTTTGTCGAGGGGCCTACATCTTGAGCTGGGAGGCTGCAAGGTTTTCAGTTTTGTCCAAGGCAAGAAATGGAAGCTCATCACTTCCCAAGCTCACAATGTCGAAGGCATACGGCAGGTCAAGCACAGAAGAACGCGGCGCTTACGAGAGCAGATAGAGATTTTCTCGTGATTGCACAGGACACGGGGTTGCGTCCGAAGGAAATTCTTCGCATTGAGAATCGAGCATATCGACTGGGCCAACAGACGCGTCTAGAATCCGCATGGTAAGACTGCGAAATCCCGTCGCTTCGTTACCATCAGCGAGCGCATAAAAAATGCGCTCGAAGCCCGATGCGGCAAACAGAAGGAGGGACGGGTATTCCTTCAGACCGGTCAAAAACCGGTCATCTGAATAGCATCGCAGTGGGCTTTCGTTCTTTGCCGGAGCGGGTAGGGGTCAGCAGTAAGGTCGTCCCATACAGCGCGCGCCATACCCACGGAAGTTTCACTGTGGAGGCCAAGGGAAACATATTTGCCGTTGCCAATTCGATGGGCCATGTGGATGTGCAAACCATGAAGCCATATCAGTATTATCGCTTGGATCCGCTACGTGAAGTAATCGATCGCCGCAACGAGGCGAATGGCTCACGTCACATTTTACGTCACACTGACGAAAAAACAGGCTCATCCATGAAAAGGGTCATTCTGCAAACCATTGATAAGGAATTGGGTGGCCTACCTTGCTACGCCTAGATCTGACGTTCGCAATCGTTTGAGCATGAACACTGCATATCCTGGTCTGGCTTCCTCGCAGCTTGTTTATGGCTGGGTATGGAACGTTCTGCGCTGATGCCCGAATCCAGTCAGATTCGATCTCGGCAGAGGTTTCGAAATCTGGATTCCTCGCTCTCCTCCATATGGTGGGGTTGGCCCGTCGGCTCGTATCTCGCCGCACGCAGATAGCTCAACAGCAACCGCAGCTCTCGCCACGTATCGCGCGACGCCCCTCGATAAACAGAATCGGCAGAGCGGCAAGCGCAGCCACGGAATCTATACAATGGATGTGAAACACAGCAACGATCGCCAAGCCGGCCAGCGTAAGCGCCGCGAGGTAGGCACACGTTGACGATTGGACGGCATCCGCGTCCAAAGCACGGCTGATGGTTGCATGTGCCATCTTTCGTTTGCCCTAGGCGAGCAGGAGCCTCACGATGAGCGCCGCTATCGGGATCCCAATCCCAAGGCGACTCGTCTCAGGCTGAACACGATAATCAGAGAAGCTATTGCAGTGAATGCAACCACACCCGCCAGGACAAAGAGCAGAACTCCCGCCCATCGCTCGGCGCGTTCTTTGTTGAGCGGAACTGCTGGGATAACGACAGGAGCACAACGATCGCCGAAAGCAGTTCTACCAAACTATCGGAACCAAACGCCAAGAGAGCGGCGCCATATGCCTGCTGTGCTGAGTAAAGAGACAGAGCGGTTTCAATCGACATCCACGCGAGCGTAATTCCCTGAATACGCCTCTTTGGGCAATACTCTGATTCGCGCCGCATTCACAGTTCATAACAGGCTCGGTGGTTTATCCGCAGTCAAGAAAGTTTGGCCTGGAAAGACTGGAACAAAGAGTTTACGTGCATTAAAAACATTCTCTTGTCTGATCCAATTCTTGTTATTGTCTGCTCTCGAAGCTCACTTGGTATGTGGCCTTTGACGATAAGGACTAAAGGTTCTTTGTGGTGACCTTAGTCGAGTTATAATCGCATCGCTCCTCCCAGCGACCTGACTAAGGTTCATTGGTGGTCAATCGCAAGTAGCTTCGCTATTTGAGCGGTTAATCTACAAGTTGCGTTCGCACTCATCATCTCGAATGTTTTATCACATTGGCGTTGATTAGAATCCGCCGTACCTTCTTAGGAGACATCGAAAGTTGAGTGGCTACTCTGGGTATTTTTCGGTCTTCTCGCATCCACACTTTCGGGATCACTATTTCCGCAAACTCCTCCGTGAACATATGGCAGGGGGAATTCCCCAAACATGACACTGCCGACAATGCTATGCAGGCACATGCCCTGTCGATGCATTCCCTCCCAACGGCTATGATCTTTATTCCATGATCGGCAACGTATGGGAATGGTGCGCGGACTGGTTCGACGCGGAGTTTCATCGCACGGCAAACCGAAACAATCCGACCGGTCCACCCAGCGGCACGGCTCGGGTCATGAAGGGGGATCTTTTCTCTGCCACAAATCCTATTGCAACCGCTATCGCTTGGCTGCCAGAACATCAAATACTCCCGACAGCTCGGCTTCCGATATGGGCTTCCGCTGCGCCTTGTAGAGAAGAGGTCGTCATGCATAGTGCTGTCGCAGCAGTAGCGGCAACTGTCAGTGTGTGACTTTCTCAGGTCGACTGCTATCGTTCGATTCTGAATCCATCGACATATATGCGAGTGCCGTGGCCGCGGGGTCCACCATGTTTACCCAGAACTGTTATCTCGACTCTGTGCTCACCTGCATTCGGAAAGGCTTTGCTGTAGATGCCCACTCCGAAGATATCGTCTGCGGAATACGTATCCACCACGGCTTCCTTGACACCGTCGACAGTGACTTCAGCTTCGCCACACTCCGCACACATGCGCGTGAACCAGATCACTTTCGATCCCGCTGCTGTGTACGCGACCGTGGCGCCTTTCTGGTCTGAACTTGCAAGAGTCCCCTGGTAGGCAGGTTGTAGATTGCTCTCGTGCTTCCAATCTCCGGTGAACGACAATCCCGCTCCGGGAGCATCATCGAGAACCAACGCTGGGCGTCCTGCCGGATTATGCGCGACTGCGGCGGCGGATTGAGACTTCAATCCGCCGCCGTTGACGGCCTGAATAGCGTATGAGGCATTCGGATCAGCACCCGCGGAGTGATCAAAGTAATAGGTCCCCTTGGCTACCTTGTCGACGACTATCCCATTGCGGAGGACCTGATAATAGGAAATCCAATGTCGATCGCCTGCCGGCTTCCATCTCAGTTCCACGCCCGGATACCCCATGTTGCTGGCTGCATCTTCCCGTATGTCGGCCGGAACAGAGGGCCCAATGCGATAGAGTTTGCTCCCCGGATGGTACGGCAGGTTGAGATAGATCAGTTCCCCGGGAGCCATATTGTCAAGGCGAATTCCGGATTCCATCAGTTCCGCGCCCGTCCGAAACTCGCTTCGGTCGGATTCTTGAAAAGAGACCAGGTACTTCTGCCGGGGATTCAATCCTTTCGGCCGGATCGTGACAATTGAGCGAGCTACATGTTTGGGAATGACAATTCCACGAGACCCATCCCGGCTGAGCCGCTCGAAGTACATTGTGGGATCATCTCCATCGATATAGGGGCGATAGACATGGACCCAGCGGCCAACGACACCTCTGCTTTCAAGATAATGATAGATGTCGATCAGTTGACGGATTCCTTCCAGCTTCGATCGATCCCAGGTGTCTCCGGTCATGTCGAAATTGATGGTCAGTAGACCGCGCCATACTGCTTTGTCGTAATGATCTGGCTGCCATTTATCCGGGATATCGCTTGATTTGTCGGGTGGGATCAGCAGTGACTCCCAATAATTGCGAACGATGCCGACGGCGCCGTCGCTGAACGACAAGGAGGAAGCATAGCGAGCATAATCGTAGCCAACATCATTCCCGCCATCGTTGACACCTTGAAACGCGTTCTTTGGATGGCGATCCAAAAAGTTCTGCAGTATCTCTCGAAAACCCTGATCTTGTCCCAAGAGCGGCGTGTCATCATTTCCATGTGGAACGGTTGGTGTGCTGTCGTTACGCCACTCGAAAGGTCCCCACCTCTTCGTAAAATCGTCTAACTGGTTTTGTAAATAATGCACCACTGCGGGATTCGACATATCAAGCGTATCTTTGAATACCCATTGCGGATGTTCTTGAGCTACCCGGGATTGGCTATCGACGGTATAAATGAAGGCGTAGATAAGTTGGCCCATACCGCGTTTTCGGAGATATTGCCCCATCGTTTTGAAATCCGGTCCATTCCAACTTCCGGCCCGATCCCACCATCCCCAGTCGCGATGGTAAACGTCTGCACCAACTTCACTCATTAAGTCGGCTACCCGAAATACCTTTCGAAATGCTGAAGCTTCATCTCCATTTCCACCTACCCAGGAATGCCCTAGATCTTGCCAGGAGGTTCCGTTCGCCCACCAACCCAGCATGCGAATGGCTGGGAACCAGCCCGCACGCGTGTAATCCCATAGGTACCGGTACTGCCAGTCAAGACACTCATTGCCCGCATTGTCCAGATCGTTTTGAAACAGGCCTGTAAACGCCTTGGGGGTAGTGATCGAGCCTCCTGGAACCAAAACCTGGCGATACCCAGCGACTTTCAAGTGGATCGATACAGAGCCATTCAGAGCGGGAGCAAAGGTGGAAGCCCAGCGGCCAAAGTAATCGAACCCCAGAAAGACGCCTTGCCTGGTTTGGCGATCGTAGAGTGCAAACCACGGAGCATAGCTGGCACTCCCCATTTTGAATCCAAACTTCGAATCCGCTGCCCCGGGGAAGGGATCGAAAGAATCAAATTTTCGAATCTTGTCCGCTGGCAGTTTTTCTTTCTTGAGGACCCACGAACCTGGCTCATTCTGCCCACCTGTCATCCAGAAGAAATCAAGCGACCTGAGATCTCGCGGCTTCAAGACCGCACTTAAAAAGCGAGGATCGCCCAGGGTGATATTTCGCGCGCCTAGATTTTTGAAGGTCGACCACTCACGAATGATGGAAGATCCTGGATAGGTCACATAGGACTTGGTCGCCAATAAATCTCCATGGCGAAGAGTCAGGTCTAATTCCCTTGAATTATTTTTCTGCTGGCTGCTCCTGGCGGAGATCAGAGCCCAACCTTCAGCGCTTCCGGCGATAGGTTTTCCGTCGACCGCCACAGCAAATTCATCCGCTTGTGTTCCATTCATCAACTCGCGACCGGTGCTGCGGTCCGTCCAACTCTGCGTGAAGAATCGACCATCTTGAAGCACGAGGACACGCTCGACTCTATTTGTGCTGAGTTTCCAGGAGTACCGTCGCTGCAACTTCCGCGCCGGTTGCGCAAGTATCGTGGAAGAAAGGAACAATATAGTAAACGTGAGCCTTATTTTCATGCGGAGAGAGTCTCCCTCATCAGATTCGATCTATCATAGATCACACATCCAAATCCGTGAATCCCTGTCATTGAAACAAAGCAGAATAGTCGTCGAACTGGATGGAATAAAAGACTCGAGGACAATTCTTATCTGGAGGAATCAATGATCAATATGCTTGTACAAACACTCGCCGCCATAGACAAGCCGACAGTGACATGGAGCAGTCCCGACGGAAGCAAACTTCTAATGCTTCCGTATGGTGGACGCATTCTCGGGCTATTTGCACCGGATTGCGCGCGTAATTTTCTCTGGACTCACCCTGCACTACGTACCGTTGAATCCGCTCGCGCTTTCTACAAAAGTCGGGAGTGGCACAACTCCGGCGGAGATCGCACGTGGCTCTCGCCTGAAATTGATTTTTTTCTGCCCGAATTTCCAAGGCTGGATACCTACGTTCAACCCCGCGCATTCGATCCGGGCAACTACCAGCTGATTCGAGAGAGCGGTTTGATCGCAATGGTGAATCGTTTTTTCGTGCAACTCTCTCGCTCTAAACGAACGCTGGCTCTCGGACTCACCAAACGTGTCAAACCAGCCAACAATCCTTTGCGGCATATCCATCCAGCGCTGTGCGAAAGATTGAAGTATGCCGGTTACACTTTAAAAACGCGTTTGCAATTTGAGACCTCAAGTGCGGATATTGCTTCCATCGGAATCTGGAATCTGCTTCAGCTGCCCCACGGCGGCGAGCTGCTGATTCCGACATTCTCACGGACGGTCCCAACGGTCTACATGGGCTGTCTTGATGACGGCGATTTGAAAATCGGCAACCATTTGATCCGCTATCAGATGCACGCAGTTGGCGAGCACAAGTTGGGTATCCAGGCACCGGCCGCTATTGGACGCGTGGGGTATCTACAATCTGACGAGGGCGGCACGTCCCTCGTGATACGAAATTTCTCGATCAATCCATCAGGAGAGTATGTAGATACTCCCTGGAAACACCCCGAATGGACTGGCTCCGTCATTCAAGCATGCAGTGTTAAAAGCAATCTAGGCGAGTTTTCCGAACTGGAATACCATGCTCCAGCCATCAGCGGCTTACCCGGCGATTCGTGTTGCGAAGACGAATCCCAGGTCTGGGCCTTTTACGGCGCTAAGCAGGACATCGTCGAAGCTGGTCGCCTCTTGATTTCTCCGGATATCTAACTTCACGGCCGGCAGGTGCAAACCGCTATCAGCTCCATACTGAACTCAGCGGCCAGGCATATATCCAGTTCCGAATCGTGCGGCAGATTCGCTGCGAAAGTCTGAAATGAGGGACATCAGCGCGGATGTGCCGCCATCAACCACGAACGTTTGTCCAGTGATAAACCCAGCGTCTTCCGAGCAAAGATACGCCGCCAGCTTGGCTACATCCGATGGGACTCCATAACGAGCCATTGGAACCGTACGTTGTGCTTCCTCAGCGGCTGTTTGAGGGTTGAAGCCTGGAATGGCGTTCGCATAGTTCTCGACCGTGATCCAGCCGGGTGCGATTGCATTCACGCGAACACCCTTATGTCCGATTTCAATCGCTAGCGCCCGGGTCCACGCAATAATCGCGCCTTTCGTTGCCGCATAAGCGGAATGCTCGGGCGCACCCTGCAACCCATGGATGGATGTCAGATTGCATATCGTTCCACTGCCTTGCAAGAGCATTGCCGGGACCAATTTTTGTGTAAGCAAAAACGGTATTCTGAAATTGACATTGAGAAGTACATCCAGTTGCTCCTGCTTAATCTCTAAAAACGGACTGTTAAAAGTGATGCCTGCGTTATTCACCAGACAATCTACACCACCGAAAAACTTCAGCGTTGCGTCAGCCAAATAGCTCGCTGCGTCTTGGTCGCGGAAATCGGCTTTCAAAATCGCAGCGCGCCGACCCATGGCTTCAATCTCGTTGGCGGCAGATTCGGCCCCTTCCGGGGCGTGGCTGTAATGCAGAAAAATGTCCGCTCCCTGGCGAGCAAATTCGAGCGCAATTTCACGTCCAATCCCCGTACCCGCTCCAGTCACTAAAACACGTTTGCGCGCCAGCTTGGACTGCGGATCCATGTTAAACACTGCCTCTCAGCTTATTTTCCTGTATATCTGCGTCTGTAGCACGTTGCGAAAACGAAACATATTTTCGTTCGAAAATGCGCACGCATGATGCGTGGTTTTGATCGTCCGTTGCGCGCCTGTTCCATTCTTTCTTCTACTTACCTACCGAATCCTACGACAAGTGTCGCCATGCCTAGCAGGAACAGGCCACTCCATAATACGAATTTTGACCGTCGACTAACCTTGTCCCATTCACCGGTGATCCAGCCAGAGATATTTGCAGTAATGATTATAGATATTTGGTAAATGCTCCAACCGATCGACACGCCCAAGGCCCCTAAAAGGATTGTCGCCGTTCCATAGATCGCAACAGACCCCATCCACAGGACGCCCATGATCGCGCCCAATGCAAGGTCTGGCCACATGGGGGAAAATTTGTCCCATGTCTTATTGGAGTAAATGAGAATCCCCGCATAAAGGACGTTGGGCAGTGCTCCCCCGGCAAGCGCAATGGGCCACACTGCATAAGGAGCATTGGCCGGTGTTGTATTCTGGCGAACAGCCTCACGAATGAAAACATCTCCAAACGCCAGCGCATAATTCAGCATAGGTGCAAGTACGCCCGCCACGGCAGCCATCAGAATGCCACTGCTGTAAGAATGCGCCTTGGCATGCGTCAGAATGTCACTTTGCTCCCGCTCTCTTCGTCGACCGGCCCAGCTGCACATTGCAACCCCAGCCAGCATGAGCACAATTCCCAGAATGAGAAATGATCCCGATTTCGTTCCGAACACGCCGCTATTTCTCGATAGGATGGGCACCAGCGTGCCCAAAGCAGCGCTCAAGCCGATAGTCACAGCAAACGCCAATGCCATACCGACGCGTGTCACTGCAAGTCCGAAAAGAACCTGTGCAACTCCCCATCCTGCACCATAGACAAACGGCATAATAAAGCTTCTGTCGCTTACGTGGGCATATACCGTGAACAGCGTCGGTATCTTTAGGAGTGCAAAAAACCAGGGCAAAAGAACGAGCGCCACAAGAGAGAAAGCAATCCAGATGTTCTCCCAACGCCAGCTACGCACATACTTCAGCGGCACCATGCAATTGCCAACCATGATTCCACCCACCAGCGCCAGCAGAATCCCAATTTCAGTTGTCATGGACGACCTATGTGGTAACAGGACGTTCTTGAACAGAGATACATCTTCACCCCGTGTGCATCCATTGGATATCTTCTTGAATATTTCAGGTGCGCTTTGAGCCGCAATAGTTCAGCCGAGTAGACGAACCTCCGCGTGCGGCAATTCACAGTACTTTACCTTTGGAGCTCTTATTTTCAAGCTGGCGCGGAACTGTGCCGGATCCATTGCGTTGTCCGGAAACATATCGTAGTGGCATGGGATCGCAATATCTGGATTGACCCACTTGGCCACTTCTGCCGCTTCCCAGTGTGAGAGGTTGTTGTAGTTCCCATTGATGCATGTAATGAGAACCTGCGGATTATGTTTCGCCACCGACGCCAGAAGCTCCGAATGATCGGTATCTCCGGTCACGTAAATCTTGAACTTGTCTGCAAACGTCAGCAAAAAGCCAACGTGGTTTAGATCGCTCTCGTCGGTAGGAAGCGCAAATGTTCCCTCGATTTTAATATCCTTGTAGGATATTTCCTGCTGAGGCGCAATCGGCACAATTCTCGCTTCTTCGACCCCATAAGATCGATAGGCATCGCACGTTAGATATGGACCGATAAATTGAACAGTTTCCTTGTTACGCAGGTTCCGAATTGTTTGCGGGTCTGCATGATCAAAGTGACTGTGCGTACAGGCATAAATGTCGGTTTCCAGTTCGTCCGGTGTCAAAAAGATCGGCTGCATGCGTTCAAGATTCACAGGCAGGTCCGGTAGCAACTCCGGGACGCTGTTTGTGAGATATAAGTCGATACTTAAAAGGGTGCCCTCCGGTGTTTTGAAGACGAATCCGTTCTGACCTAGCCACCAGACCCCGACCTGATTTCGTGGAACCGCGAAGTGTTTGATGTCTTGCATCAGACCCATTGGAACTGTCCTCAAAATAAAACGGTCGCAGCCGAGAGTTTCTTGCAGGTCAGCCGTATAAGGTCGCTGAAACCGAAGCCAACTCGGCCCGCATTGCTAGCGTGATCCGTAACGACTAGAACAGCACCTTCACCGCGAGCTGATTTTCACGCGCAAAATTGCTGCCTGTAATTTTACCGAACGCGCTGCTCGCAAGAGTATCGTTTGGCACATTGAAGTTGGTGTGATTCAGCAGGTTGAAAGACTCTGCGCGGAGCTGAAGATTCAGACGTTCGGTCAGACGAAAATCCTTGAATACATTGAAATCGACGTCTTTGTACGAAGGACCAACCAAGTCATTCCGGTGCTCAGTGCCGAATGTGTAGGGGATTGTGGTGAAAGAGACTGGGTTCAGCCAGTTCGTCTTGGTTCGATTAAAACCGGAGCCCCGATACGGGTTACCGATCTTATTGCACCTTTGGTCGCCGCCGCCCACATTTGCGATATCCCCGCCGGCATTACAATCAAATGCCTCACCCGAATGCAAACTCACGATAGCTCCGACATTCCAGTTATCGACTAGAGCTTCCACAAATCGGTTGGGGTTCGACAAAAACGTCTTTCCTCTTCCTATCGGAAGCACATATACTCCTCCGAATATAAACAGGTTTCTAAGATCGTAATTCGATGGTCCCCAATCTGCCTTAAGATCATAAAAGTTTTGCGGTGCTGAAGGTCCATATACGTCCGATTGAGTATCCATTGATTTTGACCAAGTATATGAGGCTGAGAATTCCAGGCCCGAAGAGAAATTGCGTTTGAGCGCGGCCTGAAGTGCATTGTAGGATCCACTCCCAGCGTTTTCTTCGTAGCCTATGGCCCCGCCGCCGTACTGAGGATAAGGTTGACCTCTCGAGACTAGCGATCCGGGGCCTGGCGCCATGGCCGTGTTTGCGGCGGGGTTGATGCCTTGATGTCGGTCCAGCGATCCTACGTAGTGAAGGTTGAGGATCATTGAACCTGGCAACTGCTGCTCGATACCCAGGTTGTATTCCATGGCATACGGAATTTTATTGTGAGGATCGGATGAGCTACCGATATAGATTTGGAGGGGATTAGTGAAGGAGGCTTCGGAAGGCAAGCTGTTGAGATAAAGATTGGGTAAACCGTGGTTTTGCTGAGAAACCGAGATCGTGACAGCCTCCGGCCAGCTAAGCCTTAAGTTCTGATCTTCCTGCACCAGGCCGTGATTATGATCGTCCATTATGGCGAAGGCTGCCTGCAGGACTGTAGTCGCGGAGATTTGATACGCTGCGCCAAACCTAGGCTCAAAGCCATTAAATTGAGTGTAATAAAATCCCTTTGGTCCCGTTGCCCGAGGAAACAAAGGTAGGAACGGTCCACTAATCAAAAACTTACCGGTCGAGATATCCAGCCCCGATACAAGATTTGAAAATGTAGGAGAGGTAATTAAGTCGTATCTCAGGCCAGCAGTCAATGTAAGATTCTTAGTTGCCCTCCACTGATCCTGAATGTAGCCCGCATACCAATCGTCAGTCATATACTGGCCAAGACCTGGACCTGTATAACCGCCGATGCTGTTAGGAAGCCCCAGCATGAAACTGGCAGGAGCATATCCTGTTGGGCCTGCAGTAGCTCCCTGTGAAGTTGCGTTCTGAGTGTAGGTGACGCCAACTGAACTAACCCCATTGTAACTATGGAAGTGTTCGTATACTCCACCTATACCCAAAGTATGATTGCCTATCACTTTCGATAGGTCGACATGGATCTCGTTCGTAGTCTGCGGACCAAGCGGCAATTCTGTCTGAAGGACACTACTGTAGCCGTTCGCCAGGCTAACGCTCGGTCCGTACGGAATTCCGGCTCCCCGCAAAGAAAAATTAATTGAATTATTGAAAGGAATGCCTGCAGGTGGATCGTTGTCGAGGAGGGTCATATGCGCCCACGCGTATCGCAGGTTGAGAATGGTCTTATCCCCGATCAAATGAGTGTAGCCAACGGCTACGGTTTGAGCATAGTTATTGAGTGTGTGAACATATCCTGGAGTTGGCTCAGGAGTGAACTGATTCGAATCTGCCCGGTTGTAGCGGCCAAAGAAGTAGTCATTGTTTGGTAGGTGATGGTCGATTCTGATTCCGGTTGTGTCACTCGCTGTCGAATTGTCTCCCACAAACGATAGATTCGGTAGAATGCCGGGTGCAACATTCAGGTTCGGCTCCGGATAATACTTTTGGAGAATAATCGGAGCGGTTAGGTTGATATCGCCGGCGGGAATTTTATTATTGGGAAACGGGTCGCGAATGACTGCTGCTGGATTTACGGGATCTTGCCGGCTTGTGCTGGGGTCGTAGATCTCGTTTTGATATTCCGGCCGACCGAGATCGTCCGTTCCAACTTGTGGTCCAAGGATTGCCGAGAAGTCACCTGTTCGCATCGCCGGCGTCAAAGTACTTGCAAAGTATGTCAGGGATTGACTGGAACGGAAGCCCTCCCAATAGGCGGAAAACCATGTGTTGTTACGCCCGTTAAAATGCGGGAGAAGAACAGGACCGCCAAGGAAGACGCCATATTGGTTTTGACTGTAGGGAAGTCGCTTCGTGTCGAAATAATCCTTTGCATCCATTACAGAATTTCGAGCGAATTCCCACGCTGAACCGTGAAAAGTATCGGTGCCGGCACGGGTTGCGATATTGATGTTGGCTCCAGAACTGACTCCGAACTGCGCGTCAGTTATGTGCGATTGGACATTGAACTCCTGTAATGCATCCGGGGGAGGGCTGATCATCCAAACATTCGAAAAGAGAGAATTGTTCTCAACGCCGTCCATTGTGAAGTTATTCTCATAACCACTTTGTCCATTCACAGCAGGACTGATTCCTCCGGCGCCTAGCGCAACGGTGAAGGAAGATTGCTGGCCTTGCTCTATCGGTACTGCGCCTGGCGATAACAGAGTCAGCTGGGTAAACTCCCGTCCATTCAGCGGCAGGTCGACGGTTGCCTGGTGTCCCACCACGTCGCCCAGTGTGGCCGAAGTTGTGTTCAGTGCGGGAGGCGCACCAGTCACTTGAATGGTCTGGGTTGTTGAGGAAATGGTCAGTTTGAAGTCGAGCGTAGCGTTTTGATTCACCTGTAATTCGACATTAGCCCTGTTCTCCGTCGCAAATCCCTGTTTTTTCACGGAGATGTCATAGGTGCCTGGAGACAGCTGCGGAATGATATAAAAACCGTTGGCGTCCGTTGTTGTCGCCCTCTGCTGGCTCGTTCCCTGATTTGTCGCGTCTACCTCAGCACCTGCCAGTACAGCTCCGGAAGCGTCAACGACTGTTCCGGTCATCAATCCGTTTGTAGTCTGTGCGGGCGACTGTACCAGGAAAAGAAAACTGCAAACCGCGATCCATCTCAGCTTTCGAAGAAACATTGATAGCCTCCTTGACAGCGAATTCTTGTTCGGTTCTGGCCAAATGTGCCTCCATGCTGTTTTCAACAGGTGACAATAGTTGACGGCCTTCTTCCAAATGTGGCGGACCCGGATATATCCCGAAAGCTCGAAGTTACCAACGTGAGAAACCTATCATAGAGCGAAAATTACTGTCAAGGATTTGAGACCCATGTAACGAATCAGTAGCCCTGGGCATTGGATAACCCGTATTCAGTTCGGAGCCCATTCGCGTGGGAGGGCCGTTCCAAGCGTCTTCGGAACATCGAGGCGACGTTGGCAGAAGGCAAATATACGCTCAATTCTCCGCATAGCTGTTGTCGCAGGTCTGACCATCCGACCCATGGGGGCTATTGTCCATCTCTTCCCTGTCGTGCAATGGCAAAGTATGCAATCGCATCAACTCGCATATTTCGCACCATGAACCATGCCAGTAATTGACAATTTTGCCGAACAGATGCTACTTTTTAGTCGAACTATCATCTATTAAATGTTCGCGCTGCGATTAAATTCCGAGACATTCCCGCCGAGTAAAGAAGAGGCGCGGCAATTCGCTGATGCGGGAATACGTGTCTCCCATCAGGAAACTCTTGGTTCTCCGGCTTTGATGGATCAGCTTCCCATGATGGACGCGTTGCTTGTGGTTTCCGCTAAAGTCAACGGGGCAACCATACGCCAACTGGAACGCTGCCGGGTCATCGCCCGGTATGGCATCGGAGTCGACAATATCGACGTGCAAAGCGCAACAGAGAGTGGGATCGTAGTGACGAATGTTCCCCACTTCTGTCTGTCAGAGGTTGCCGACCACACGATGGCCTTAATCCTTGCGACAGCACGCAAACTGAAAGCGATGGATCTCCACACGCGCAGTGGACGGTGGCAGGCCAGGATGCAGGAGAAAGTCTTGCGAATATCGGGCCAGACACTTGGATTGATCGGATTTGGTGGGATTGCTCAACAGGTCGCACGCAGGGCCGCGGCGTTCGATCTCAAAATCGTAGCGTGCGATCCCTTTTTCGATCACTCGCTCGGCCACGGTTTAGATGTTCGAGCTGTCGAACTGCCCGAATTGCTACAGCTCTCCGATTTTGTCTCTTTGCATGCTCCTCTCACACCCCAAACGCACCACATGATCGGAGAGCCCCAATTGCGGCGCATGAAGCCCAATGCGATATTAGTCAACACTGCCAGGGGTGGTCTCGTTGATGAAATAGCGCTGGTACAGGCTCTTCGAGAGGGATGGATCGCAGGGGCAGGGATCGATGTGTACGAGAGTCTCGCGATGTTCGACCTGAATCCAATTCAAACCGATCACGCGCTTTTTGCACTTCAAAACGTTGTCTTAACACCTCATACTGCGGCATGTTCGCAAGAAGCTTTGGCCGAACTGATGCTCGACGGCGCGCATGAGGCAATTACGGTTTTACGCGGAATAACACCTCGCTATTTTGTCAATCCCAACGTGATTCCGCGATTTCCATTCGCCAGCCTGGAAGTTGCCCGATAAATCGGGGAGAAAGCTGATGACCGATATGCACGGCAAAGTCGTAATCATCACCGGAGCGGCTGGTGGCTTGGGAAAGGCGTTGGCCCGCGGCTTTGCGCGCGAGAACTGCCGGATTTTTGTGACAGACAAAGAGCAGGGCAGCCTTGATGAACTCATCGTCGAACTGAGCGCTGCAGGCGCGCAGATCTCCGGCAAGCCTGCGGACCTCGCGAACGTTGCCCAAACGCATGAGGTCATCCGTCATGCAGCCCAGACTTGCGGTCGTATCGATGTTTTGGTGAACGCCGCTGGCATTTCTATCGTCAAATCGATTTGGGAATTGGAAGAAAGCGATTGGGACAATGTGCTGGACGTGAATGTAAAGGGCCTTTTTTTCGCGCTTCAGGAAGCAGCCAGACACATGCTTGCACAGGGCGGCTCGATCGTCAACATAGCCTCCGTGGCTGGACGTCTGCCCCGGCCTTCTTTGTTGCATTATGCCGCCAGCAAAGCGGCGGTTATTTCCATCACGCGATCGGCCGCGCTCGCGCTTGCCGGTCACAAAATACGCGTGAATGCGATTGCCCCCGGAATGATTGACACCGAGATGCTTCACACCTTGCGGTCCGACTTCGACAAGAAGCTGAGCGGCACGGGTGCGGGCCAGCCGGATGCACAAAGTATTCCGCTCGGCCGAATCGCTCAGCCCGAAGAAATCGCCACAGCCGCGCTTTTTCTGGCGAGCGATGCGGCCGCCTACATTACAGGTCAAACCTTGAATGTCTGCGGCGGCATTGCAATGAACTGATTGATAGGAAACTGGAATGGACGAGAGAGAGAATCACAGCAATCGCGCTTTATTCCGAGAGACTTATAGACGGATGCGCCTGATACGCCGCTTTGAAGAACGCGTCATTCAGTTAGTGAACGCTAACGAGATCGCAGGAACCACCCACGAATACATTGGAGAAGAGGCCATCGCTGTGGGGGTCTGTAGCATGCTGGATCAAACGGACGTAATCACCAGTACCCACCGCGGACATGGCCACATCATTGCAAAGGGCGGCGACGTAAAGCGGATGATGGCGGAATTGTTTGGGCGAAGCACCGGCTACAACCGGGGTAAGGGGGGCTCCATGCATATCGCCGATCTGGCTCTCGGAATCTATGGCGCAAACGGCATTGTGGCCGCTGGCGTTCCCATAGCAGCCGGCGCGGCTTGGGCTTCGAAGATCCAAAAGACCGGCCATGTGGCAGTCGCATTTTTTGGGGATGGGGGCGCGAACCAGGGCGTGCTGCATGAGACGATGAACATCGCATCGATTTGGAAGCTACCGATGATTTTCGTCTGCGAAAACAATCAGTATGCTGTCACCACAGCGTCCACCTATGCAACTGCCGGTCCGGGCATCAGTCATCGCGCTGCAGCATACGGCTTCCCAGGACATCTGGTGGATGGAATGGATATTGAACAAGTGATGTCTCGAGTTCGCCAGGCTGTGGATCGAGCGCGCTCGGGCGATGGGCCCTCGCTGCTGGAATGCAAAGCGTACCGCTTTCAAGGCCATTTCACAGCTGAGCATGCGCTGAAGCTTGACTACCGGTTGCAGGATGAGGTCGAGCAGTGGCGCGAACAGGACCCGATTGTGCAATGGGCCCGCAAGCTGAAAGACTGCGGAGTTCTGTCCCAGGAAGATCTGGCTACTGTGGATGAACGTGTCGAAATCCTCATTGAAGAAGCCGTAGAATATGCCCGGTCCAGCGAATGGCCGCCACTTGGCGAGGCTTTCGAACACATGTATGCAACAGAATATCCCGGACTTCCGGCGAGGGGGTCTGCATGGAGCGCCAACTGACATACCTGCAGGCATTGCGTGAAGCCTTGATGCAGGAGATGCGCAGAGATCCCAGAGTCGTTGTGCTCGGGGAGGATGTTCGCCAATCCTTGCGCGGAATTACCAAAGGCTGCCTGGAGGAGTTTGGCCCTGAACGTATCTGGGATACGCCTATTTCCGAGGCTGCTTTTGTAGGAATGGGAACGGGTGCGGCAATCTCCGGCTTGCGGCCAGTGATCGAGTTTCAAATTAGCACACTGCTGTACGTGGTTATGGACCAATTGGCCAATCAGGTACAAAAGTTGAGGTACATGATGGGCGGTCAGGGCAGGATTCCCGTAACCTATATTGTTCCCGGTTCCGGGGCCCGTCCAGGCCTTGCCGGTCAACATTCTGACCATTCTTACCCGATGTTGATGCAATGCGGTCTCAAGGTTTTGATGCCATCAACCCCGTACGATGCCAAGGCACTATTTACGGCGGCCATGCACGAAGACGATCCCGTCGTTCTTTTTGCGCCAGCGGCTGTTATGGGGCTTCGCGGGCCGGTTCCAGAAGAAGAGATCTCCTTACCCTTGGGCCGAGGAGAACTTCGCCAGCGCGGAACCGACGTGACCGTGGTCTCGCCAGCTCCTTTGCTCGCACAGACGATGAAAGTTGCTGCCCATCTGGAAAAAGAGGGCATATCGGTCGAAGTGCTCGATCCACGTTCAATGCTGCCTTTCGACCACGCGCTGCTCGAGAACTCAGTCACCAGGACAGGCCGTCTGGTCGTCTTCGATGATGCCAACCGTACCTGCGGCTTCGCAGCCGAAGTTGCTGCTTACGCAGCGGAAAAGCTTTTCCCATTCCTGCTGGCGCCTGTTGTGCGTATCACACGCGCCGATCTTCCGGTTCCTTTCAGCACTGCGCTTGACCGGGCGGTCCTTCCGCAGCCGGAGCAACTTGAACTTGCCATTCGGCAGGTGGTCGCATACCGCCATTCGGAGCCAAGCCTGGCGATGCGTGGAGGATATTCGATTGAAAAACATTGAGGTGCTGGTTCCAAAACTGGGCATGGACACCACCGAGGCGCTCGTGACTACCTGGCTTGTGAATGAAGGAGATGTGGTGGAGATCGGCACGCCCTTGCTCGAACTGGAAACCGAGAAGGTTAATTTTACAGTCGAATCCGAGGTTCGGGGAACGATCACGAAAGTCGTACAGGTCGCGGGAGCGGTGGTTCCTGTCGGCGACGTATTGGCATTGATTGAGACCGCCTAATCATCCTGCTGAACAGTCCGATATTCATATAGACGTGCTTGCCGCTCGGTGTCCACGGAGAGGTAAGATTATTCTCTCCTAGACTTGGTCACGGCGTACGGGGCAGCGGGCGAGTGAATGGATAGCCGGGAATTCATCTGGCGTCCCATCTCGTTTTGCCGCTCACATATCCGATATCTGGCCGCGCAACCAACGGTTACAACCTGATCGCCAGAATCGGAATGCTGGATCATGAGTCATAATAGGAGCATCGATGGAGTGAGGTTTGCCATGGTTATAAATAAGTCGGAGAATGGACACCTGAATCGGCCAGCGCTTTCCGATAAATACCCGGCGTCTGATACCCGAGGTGCTTTCACGGAAATTGCTGCTGAATCGTTGCGCGACAAGGTGATCGCCAGTTTGAAGGACGCCTTTTTCTCCGGACAACTCAGGCCTGGAGATGCGATCGTTGAGCGGCAGCTTGCCCAGCAGATGAAGATTGGCACACCTGCTGTACGCGAGGCCCTCATTACCTTGCAGCAGCAGGGTTTTGTTCAGCGGGTTGCAAACACCGGTACCTACGTGAATAATTTTACCGTCGATGAAGTCCGGCAGTTATACCAGCTCCGCGTCGAATTTGAGTTGTTGGCTTTCAAATGGGCGAAGCTTTGGGTAAAAGAAGGCGACCTCGTGGCTTTGGAACGTACCGTAGGAGCCATGGCAGAAGCAGCGATCCAGCGAAAACCCAGGCAGTTTTTCGAGCACGATCTGGAATTCCACCGATACTGTTGGAGATTGTCCAGGAACAAATTTCTTGAGCGAAGTCTGGAGAATCTGGTACCGCCGCTCTTCGCTTTCGTCCTGAATACGAATAACTGCACTGTGCAGGAATCGGTGGCGCAGCAACACTTGCAGATCATCTCCGCGTTGAGAAATACTTTCGAGCCGGACTTCACCAATATTATCCGCGACGCACTATGCACCTTTGCATTGGAGGGTGTGTCCTCGATCGCTGAGGATCCCACGCCCGCATCCTAACCTCACGGTGCTTCTGAACTCTGATAATGGGTTGAGAGCGACGGAGAGTGCATCGTTTCACCTGCTTTCTATTTAGTTATAGATTGCTGGACGAACGTATGCACTTAGAAGCGCCGAAGAACGAACGGGCCGCCGATCCGGGGTGACGGGTACCCTCGGATGACATCGAGAAATTCGCAAGAAAGGCATTGCACCTTTTCGGGTCGGAACTGGACGCGCGATGTTGCATATAGGTTTGCTGCCGGGTCAGATCGGGCCGCCAGTTCGAGCTCTGAGCATGGGCAGCCAGCGCGATACTAACAGTTACAAAGAAAAGAGATGAGAGTCGCTTCACTGATCCTCCTCAAATAAATGCCAACGTTAGTCGATGCCAAAGCGATATTGCATATGCTCCAGAGAGTTGACTACGGCGGCGGCTGTCGTAAAGTGAAACCGAGATGCAAACGGAAACAGCGGCTGCAACTAGAACGTTTGTCGTGACGTGCCCCCCTCTACCACTAACTCGTCTATTCCAATGAACGTTCCCGTACTCTCCGAGTTTCTGTGTCCTGTAACGATGACCTCGAGAGTGTGATCTCCAGGAGTTAGTTTAGAAGCGGCCCAGAGAGTAATTGGTGGATTGATCGCCACGTTGTTGGGTTCGCGAATCTTGCTCGTGTGGCCACCGGAAAACGGGTAATTCTCCGGAACGAATGTGTCGATCGTGGCCACATCCTTGCCGTCTAGCCGTATCTGAGCTATTCCTCGATCGCTCCCTGTATCCCCGATTAACTGGATCCCGGTACCATGAAAGCTCAGAGCTACCTTATCTCCAGGAGTTCCGCTGACTGACAACGTTCCCTTGAATCTATCTTGCAAATATCCTGAGTCCAGGCCGATTCCCTGGCCTAGAGGCCGTGGCGGAGATCCTTTGTATTGCCAGCCTTTGCCTAAATAACGGATTGCAGAGTTAACATTATCCAGATGTATTTGGGATTCTGAACGCTTTTTCTGAGGGCGAACGGCATACCTGATCTGTGGGTTCCATACCGTGTCGTCATCGACTGAGTTCTCATTACGATTTATCACAAAGTAGAGCTTATCGCCGGCCTGTACCTGGGCAGTGAGTGATATTTTCGTACCCATGATATCGGCGGCAGCAATAGTTACCCATCCATTGTCCGGCCAGATCTGCTGATCGCCCTTGAGAATCTTCACCCGAACTCCGTCTCCAGAAGTGTGATAGATATCTTTATGCACACTGCCTATAATCGCGACTTGTCCGGTAGCAGGAGCGGTAAAGGTTCGAACCGCATCCGCATCCTGACCGGGACGCATCCATGAACCCCCGATCAGCACCTGGTACGCGCCTGGAGCGCCCTCATACTGTCCCATTTGACCCAGGCTTCCGTTCCAGGTGAGTGGCACGTGCTTATCGCCATCCCATTCCTCATAGGACCAGCCATTCGCACCCTGATAACTGTAGTCCTTTCCCGACAGGTATCCGCCCAACGCCGTATAAATCTCAGCTCCATTGCCGGTGTCCACAGCGTCGACCTTAGCCGACGCGTTGCCGTCCCCATCCACGGCTTGCACCTGATAATTAGAATCGAAAAGAACATCGGGAGCGGCACTATGGTCAAAATAGAAGGTGCCGGTCGACACTCGGTCGATGGATTTCCCATCCCGATAAATTTGATAGTAGGAAATCCAGTTATTATCTGAGGATGGCTCCCAGTTCAATTCCATACCCGTCACGCCCATGTTTGTTCCCAGTCCCATGGTTACGTTCGCAGGAGCGGTAGGCGCAATTGAATCAGTCCCGCTACCCGGGTGATTGGGCAAACCGAGGTAAATCAACTCTCCGGGCTGTGGATTCACAAGTTCAATGCCATGGCTGGCGAGTTCATCCCCGCTCCGTTTGCTCTTGGATTGAGAAATCCGGAACTGGACGTCATAAGTCCGTTTGGATTGCAAACCTTTTGGATAAATCCGAACATCTCCCGGAAGGAAGTGTTTCAGGACAACAACTCCGCGTTGTCCGTCAGCGCTAAGCCTTTCCAGATAATAGATTGGCGAATCACCTTCGACCTTCGGATGATAGATCTGCGCCCAGCGGCCGGCGACTCCCTCACGAACAAGATAATGATAGATTTCAAACGTCTTGCGAAGGTTTTCCTTCCCGTCGTTCAACAAAATACCAGGCTCGTGCCCATAGAGTCCGCGGTCCCCCATCCATGCAGGCGCCATTGTTAGCGTGGTTGCCATATTTTCCCAGGTCGAGTTCTGGGTTCGGGTCCAATCGTCAATCTTGTCCGGCGGAAATAAGTATGAGCTGTAGTAGTTACCGAATGTCAGCGAGCCACCGTCAGTGAGCTGGCTCACATCCGCCAGTCTCAATCCTTCGAAGCTCATTAGATTGCCGCCTCCGGCACAAAGATCGATTGAAGATTGCGGATGACGTATCCGGAATTGCCTCTGCATTTCCATGATGTTTTGAAATTGGACAAGCATCGGGGTTTCCTTGCCACCCACCGGCGCAACAGCGGAACCGTCTTCACGCCATTGAAAGTTTCCCCACTTAGCAACCTTCTCATCCAGTTGCTTCGACATCCAATGAATGATTTCGGGGCGCGAGGCGTCAAAAGGCTCCTTAAACACGCCCCCGGCACCCCAGTTAGGATGCTCCTGGACGACCTTTGATTGTTTCTCCGCATACCATAACGGCCACCAGACAGCCAGCCGCGCGCCAGACTTCGCCAAGTAGCTATTCACGGCCGCAAAGTCAGGCCCATTGTTATCCCCGAGATAGTCATGCCAGCCCGCATCCTGCCACAGAATATCTGCTCCGACATATCGAATGACGTCCGCAGTATGGAACATGGCAGCAAGACGGTAGTCCCAATTATCCTCGGTGCCTCCTCCCCACGCACTTCCTTTTCCTGGCTGCCAACGCATCTCCGCTGCGTACCGTATCTTCGCGAAGTAATTGTCATTCGTGAAATTCCACAAAAACCTGTATTGCCATGCCTTCAGTTGATTCCCCATAGCATCAAGGTCGCCCGCGTATACACCTATAAAAGCTTTTGGCGTCTCGACAAACTCCCCAGGTTGAATTGTCTTTTCATATCCGGCAAGTCTTACGCCGAGATAACCCGGTGCTCCGTCGACGTTTCCTATCTCCGCGACCCAACGACCGTAGTAGTCGAACCCAAGAAAAACTCCGCCGTCAGGGCTGCTTACACAAAACCACGGCATATATCTCCCGGATCCGTAAGCCATCGAATGATCCAGTCTAATACCGTCCACATCCTGGACCTCCGCCGGGTCGGTCGTATCGAATTTTCGGATATAGGTAGCGGGGAGCGGAACCTGCTTCAAGACCTGACTTCCCGTAAAAGATCCTCCACCGGTCATGTAAGACAAAGTCTGCGTCGTGGCCGACTTCGCTGAGAGGCGCTGGTCCAGCATGTATGGATTAGCGATAGTCAGAGGGCCGTCACTTCGGTTCTTGAATATAACCCATTGACGGATGATGCTCGTTTTTGGGTAGATTCGATAATATTTATCTACTTGCAATTGCGTGTTTTGGAGATGGACTGTAACTTCTATTTCCTGCTGCGGAGTTATCTTTGCTTCTGCTCCTATCCAGGACCATCTGCCATTGGCTCCAGTGATCGTTTGCCCATTTATTCTGACCTTGAACTCTTCCGAAAGCGAGCCGTCCGAAATGTACTCACGGTGGCTGACTTTATTCACAAGACTCTTTAGAAGATAGCGTCCATGAAGAAGCTGTATTTTTTCTTCAACCGATGCTGTACCGATCTCCACGGTTCCCAAGCTGCGATCGATACGAGCGTAGGCGTCTCCTGAGGTCGTCCGGCTCCCGTAACCCTTTAGCGCCGGCATAACAGCAAGTACTGTTACCGCTAGAAACCTCACGACGCATGCAGATATTGGACGCTGCCCATAGCGGGGCCAAAAAATGAGCCTCATGTCAACCGAACCGTGACCTTATCGATGGCGCCGGTAAATTTGAACGGAAGACCATGTGCTTGACTAACTGGAGAAACATAGGAGCGACCAATTCCCAGGCCGCCAAAAAGCGCATAGTTCAGCAGTGAAACATGCGGGATCTCTGCCGAGCCGGCCAGTTTCCCATCGATGTAGAGGTTTCCAATTCCACTTACATTCAAGCTCGAACTTTCATTCATGCTCGACCTTTGAGTCTTGTTTGCCGCAAACTCATAAGCTATGTTCACTTTGCCAGGCGGCAAACTTGTTTTCGACCTGATTACAGTATGCCGCCGTCCGTCATAATTATTGTCATAGATAAGACGGCCGCCTTCCACATAAAGTATGAAGCCGCCGAGACGGGTGCCACAGGAAATAATCGTGCCCTTTGTTTCTCGATCGGGCACGGTTATCGCCGCATCGATCCGATGAGATAGCGAAAAATCGGGCGCCTCCTTGATCGGGACTCGCGGCAAATCGGAATAAAAAACAAACTCGTTTTTCCCGTCCGTTATGGAGAGTCTTGGAATGCCCATATCCGCGGCCCCCAGAGGATATACATCATTCTTGCGAGCCTCCACGTCAAATAATTGCTGCAGTTCACGCAGCTTCTGCGGATATTCCGCTGCAAGATCATGCGCTTCGCTATAGTCATCAGCGACATGATAGAGCTCCCAGCGATCATGAGAGTAATCGAGATTTGTGTGATTTTTGGTATCCCAAAGGGCCCAATGGGTTGCAGAAGCAATCCAACCGTCTTTATAGATCGCTCGATTGCCCTCGATCTCAAAATATTGCACGTTATGATGCGAAGGCTCGTCCGGATGACTGAATGTGTAGGCAAAACTTGTGCCATCCAGTCCCTGCTGCGGGACACCGTTGACGGTGGATGGAGGATGAATGCCGACAAGGTCGTAGATCGTAGGCACCACGTCCGTAACGTGAGTGAACTGCGTTCGCAGACCGCCACCTTCCTGAATGTGATTGGGCCACACAACGATCATCGGATCTCGCGTTGCGCCGAAATACGAGGACATCTTCTTTACACCCTTGAAAGGTGTCGCATTCGCCCATCCCCAGCCATAGGAATAATGGTTATTAAAATCGGGTCCGCCCACCCCGTTCATGTGACTAAGTCGATCCTGTATCGATTCGTGAAGCGCATAGGCGAAATCATCGCGTCCTTCCGGCCCACCGTCGCCGCTTGCTCCATTGTCGCCGGCTATTAAAATGATAAGAGTATTGTCGCCCTCAGGACCCTCTCGCACTGTAGTGAGAAGTCGTCCGAGTTCGTAATCAGCTTCCGCCATGAAGCCGGCAAACACCTCCATCTCGTGCGCGAATACTTTCTTTTGGTCGGCAGAGAGCGAATCCCAGGCGGCGATCTCCTTGGGACGCGGCGTCAACACCGTGTTAGCCGGGATCACCCCGAGTTTCTTTTGACGGGCGAAATTCTCCTCTCGCAACTTGTCCCATCCCTGGTCAAAGTGTCCGCGGTACTTATCGATCCACTTCTGCGCGACTTGGTGCGGCTCATGTGTGGCCCCGGTTGCAAAGTAGAGAAAGTACGGCTTTCCAGGCGCAAGAGATTTGTGGGTGTGGACCCAGGATATTGCCCTATCGGTAATGTCGGTAGTGAAATAATATCCTTGCGCAGGCGTTGCGGGAGGTTCAACCGCTTCGGTTCCGCTGTAAAGCGAAGGCTCCCATTGATCGTCTTCGCCTCCCATAAAGCCATAGAATTTTTCAAATCCCAATCCTGTTGGCCAACGATCAAATGGGCCAACCGGGCTTATTTCCGCATACGCCGTATTGTGCCATTTGCCGAACGCGGCCGTGCTGTATCCACTCTCGCCAAGAACTCTGGCTACTGATGCCGTGCTCTTCTTCCACATCATGTCGTAGCCCGGAAATCCGGCTTGCTGCTCCGTTGTGATGCCGAAGCCGACTCGATGATGATTCCGGCCGCTCAATAGGGCCGCGCGCGTCGGCGAGCAGATACCGACAGTATTAAAATTGTTATATCGCAAGCCCGCCCGAGCGAGCTTTTCGATTTCCGGTGTTTCTATCTGACCGCCAAAAGCACTCGTTACGGAAAATCCGACATCGTCGAGTAGTATCACCACTACATGCGGCGCGCCCTTGGGAGCCATAGCCAATTTTGGCCAATACGGAACGGAATCTTTGGCGCTAGTTGCGATCCTGCCTTTGAAGGCTTCCTGCGACTTCGCCGCGGGTACTAGCCCAAGCGCACCCATAGCTCCAACTCCTGCCATGATCTGCCGCCGTGTCATCGTTCGTTTTTCCATATTCCACCTCCAGTCAACACGTACTGTTTAGCAGACATCTAAATCCACATCAATGCGATCCTGACTATGCCGGAGTTAAAGATTGAAATCGACATGGTCCGCGTTGAGCGCTACCTTGCGAGGATGTAGCACCCGTCAAATTCGCAGTGCTCAACACCGGGCGATTCGATTTCGATATGAACACACCGGCATTCATCCGAGGTTTAGAAGAGGTACTTAAGGCTAAATTGGACGAGCCGCGGGTCTCCAGCGCTGAGGATTCTACCGAAAGAGCTTGACGCAACTGTATTATTGGGGATACCCAGTTGTACATTGTTGAAGAAGTTAAAGAAATCTGTCCGGAATTGAAAGTGGCCGTATTTACTAATCGGTAAGTTCTTCATTACCGAAAAATCGGTGTCGAATAAGGCTGGGCCGGGCAAAAGGTCTCGTTGGGAGTCGCCGACCCGTCCTATTGGGTTAACTGCGAATGCCGCAGTGTTGAACCATTTCTGGACTCTCTGTGCGCGCGGGCGGCTGTTCGAAATAGCCTGGGGATCTCCCACTTGATCGGCACGGTCCAGACCCACTCCATTCAGGGAGTTTTGAACGCCGCTCATGATCGAGTACCGTGGACCGCTCTGTGCCGTATAAATGCCGCCAATCTCCCACCCACTTGTGATATATCGCGCTACCGAGCCGTACCTATCCCTAAAAGGATCGGGCAGATCGTAGACTCCGGAAACACGAAAAACATTCCGCAAGTCGAAGGTCGAGGGTCCGAAGTCTCCCTTAATGTTGAGAGGATCCTGTGGACGAGCAGCGACCGTGGATGTTTGGGAGGTGTCGTCGGTGGAGTGAGAATAGGTATATACAGCTGTCATGGTGAGGCCATGCTGACTGCGATATTGCGTAGTCAATTCCAGGGCGTGATAAATTGACCTGCCTACCGACGTAACGTCCTCAATCGGACCGAAGGTCGGGGCGTAGATTCGACGGGAATTGATATTCGCCGCCGTCGAAAGTGGCTGGCCGCTCGCATTCTTTCCGGGGATATAGATCGCCGGATTGGCCTCATTGGTCAGTTCGAGACCTACTCCTTGTTTTCCGACGTAGGCTGCCTCGACCATTAGATTTGAGGTTAGTTGCTGTTGAAGATCCAGCAACCACCCTTGTATCAGTGGCGTTCGGAAGTTCGGCTCAATGGAGCTGGCGGATATAGGAGTGATGAAAGGCGGATTTGGAGTTTTATACGCTGTGTAAGGCCACGGATTTGGGAATCCCTGGTAAGGCGCCGATACGCCGCCGGCAGGCACGTTGAAGGTTTCCTGCAAGACGAACGGTTGATCGAATAACCCTTGGGCGATTACGTCGGGCACGACCAGATCGTGAAAGACTCCATAAGAAGCTCGCAACGATGTCTTGCCGTCTCCTCGTATGTCCCAGGCGAAACCAACGCGGGGCTCCCAATTATTTGTGTCCGTATGATAAATGCCGCGTGGAATTCCGGCGTCCCCTGGATAAACCAGGCCGACTGGCGCACCTGGATAGCGGGTGGACTGCTGTCCCGGCCTGAAGGCCCCAATTCCGTCTTTCAATCCGGCTGGACCGTTCATTACGTAAGGCGATTGAATCTCATACCGCAAACCAAGGTTCAACGTTAGTCTGGGTTTGATTCTCCAATCGTCCAAGACGAATCCACCGAAATTCCATCCACTGACATCGTCTCCTGGGGCATAACGACGGGAGTACACGGCCTGACGACCTACCAGGAAGTCGGCAAGGCCGTTGCCGGTAACCTGACCCGTGAAGTTTAACGTCGCATTATGGTTGGCGTAGGCGTGGGTATGAGATCCGAGCAGCTCATCTTCCACACCCATTTTGAAATTATGCTGCCCGTGTATCCAAGTTACAGTGTCTGCAATCTGCCGGCTAATCCCATCTTCTTGCAGGTGTAGAGTCCCGTTGGTATCGAGATTGAAACGGCCCGGCACATTAAAGTCGGGGTTCTCAGTCGGGCCTTGCGGAATAAAATCTGTTGCCCCCAGTTCATTGAGCGACTTTTGCGGATCCGTCGGGGAGAATTGATCGGTAACGCGGTGGTAAGAGACACGAAATTGGTTCAGCAGAGTTGGCGTAAAAGCATGCGTGTCGATGAGGTTGGCGAGGATATCGTGGTTTTGCTGCCTGAGACCTGAATAACCCAAGAACGAGCTGTTGCCAAATTGGGAAGTCGTTACAGTTCTGTCGATCAATAATGTAAACGTGGCCGAGTTGTTTTTGGTAATATTCACATCTTCTTTGGTCAGGTATTGGTTGTTGCTATTGGAATTGCCTCCCACTTGAGTGAGCGTGCCGTTTGATCCGGGCAGAGGCATGTACTGATCCACCAAAGCCACGGTGATGGGATTAAATCTGGCGGGGTCGATGAAGTACAAACCTTGCGCATTTGGCGCGATGGCGGCCCCGGTGGTTGGATCCTTGAGTGGGGTTGTAAACAGGCCTGCGCGCTCCTGGGCGGTGGGAGGAAGCAACGTGTGAATCGTCTGTTGCGAAATTCGCAATCCCTGGTAGGAACCAAACCAGAAAATCCTGTTCTTTACAATCCGGCCACCAGCGGTGAAACCGAACTGATTCTGATCCAGCTTGGTATTTTTCGCTCCGGGTTGGAGGAAGTAGTTTCTTGCATTCAACGAGGTGTTGCGAAGGAACTCCCAAACCGCGCCATGGAACTGATTCGTCCCGGATTGCACGATTGCATTGAAAATTGATCCTGCATTGCGCCCGTATTCTGCGCTATAGGTGTTGGTGATGAGCCGGAACTCCTCCAAGGCGTCGGGGCTCGGATAATTCAATCCGTTGTTGTAATAAATGGCCTCGTAGTGAGCGCCGTCGAGCAGGAAATCGTTCTCATTCGTTCGAGAGCCGTTCACCGACAACGTCGCGCCCCCGCGCCATGCATAAACCGTAGGCGCGCTCAGAGCCGTTACGCCCGGCGCTAGAATGGCGAGTTGTACCGGATTGCGTCCGTTTAGTGGAAGATTGGTTATCTGTTTTTTATCCACGATGGTCCCCATGCTCGAACTTCGCGTGTCCACCTGTGGCGGAGCCGTGGTCACTTGCACTGTCTGGGTTACCAAGCCCGTCTTCAGCGCAATGTCGACCCGCAGGTTTTGGTTGAGTTGCAGAATGATGCCCTTCTGAACAGACGCCTGGAACCCCGGCGATTCTACCGACACTTGGTAGGTTCCAGCGATCGGCAACAATGGGAATTGATAGCCTCCCTGGGAGCCAGCGGTTGTCTTATGTGCCTCCCCCGTCTGCTCGTTGGTGAGAGCTATCGTGGCTCCTGGAAGGGCGGCCCCCGAAGCGTCTGTAACTGTTCCAAGTATCGTTCCAGTGGTGACTTGCGCAAGAAGGTGTGCAGGTCCCGATGGGTACCCTCCTATAAGCACCAGCAAAGCGATCGCGATACGAATGGATGAGAAAACCCCGTCCAAGTCTAATCTCGGGACGGAAACGAATCTTTTCATGGGAGACATAAATTCTCTCTTCTCGTTTTCAGACGGCATGCAAACAGACATAGGCGCTCCAATTCATCATCAATTCTCAACGGTGCCAAAACTATCATAGTGCAGAAAAATGTGTCAAGTTCTTTCCAAAAAGCGCGATATTTCCGAAAGACGGCGGTATTGATAGCGATTTTTAGAAGCAAACGACTTAGCCTATCATTTATCATGGGCGTCAAGCTGCTTAACAATAATGAGGAAAGCTGGATTCTCACTGAAGCGGGTCAGTTCTTCTATCCAGAGGCGGTGAAAACACTCGAACACGCTTTGCTCGCCGAGGACAAGACCCAGGCTTACCTATTGCTCAGAGCAAAACATCTTCTGGTCGGTCACTCCACGTATCTGGCGCCCAAGCTGCTTGCGATTGTCCGGCAGCTCGGATTTGATCCGCCGTCGCCGGTGCATATCGAACACCGCTCCGGACTCACAGCCGATATTGTGCGGAGGGTATTGGACGGTACACTTCATGCCGGCTTCGGCTATTTCCCAATCCAACATCCCGATCTGCTGGTTCGACTGCTGCTGGAAGAAGCTTTCGTTGTATGCATGACTAGCTACCATCCCTTAGCGCAACGGGCACAAATAACGTCGAGCACTTATTGACGACGTTCTCGAAATCCCTCCTCACGGACATCGAGGCCAATGACATCAGCCTCGATCAGGCGAAGCGTAAGGACGCTGGCGCGAGCAATCGCACCGTCAACATGGTAGTGGGCACGCTCCGGGCGATACTCCGCAAAGAGCGCCTATGGGCAAACCTCCAGCCGGACGTGAAAATGTTGAAAGCGCGTTCCGATGTTGGCCGTGCTTTGTCGAGGGATGAGGAAACGAAGGTACTGGCAGCGTGCCGCGCCAGTCGCAGCCGATCCCTGTATCCCGCCGGTCCTGTTGTCCAGCCATACGGGATTGCGAAATAAGGAACTGCGCCTGCTGCGCTGGAAGCAAGTGGACTTGCTGGAACGCGAAGTAATTGTGGGCAAGAGCAAGACGGTTGGCGGTGAAGGCCGCAAGGTTCCGATGTCGGATAAAGAAATGGTGGACGCGGAAGGAATCGAACCTACAACCTGTCGATTAAGAGATAATATTCTCCGTATGTGCATTGAAGTAAATGGACATACGGCCCATCGCCCGCACAGACGCTTCGCTAAAATGGTTCAGTTTGTTCAGTAAATTTGCTCATGTCTATGGAGGTTGGTCAGGTATCTGTACGCCCGAGGCCGCAAGACACACCATCTGTCATTATCTTGATGGTCTCTCCCTCGTATCTTCCTGAGAACAAGCACAAACTATCGCAGATTCAATACATTACGTGCACCCTCTGCGTTAGCGTTGGTAAACCCGCAGTAAGCGCCGGGTGCAAACAGTCGGTGCAGAATCCGGTGCAGTAGCGGTTCTCCAATTCGACCATTTCAAGCCGAAATGTGAAACTATCGGCCCCATAAGGTGAGATTTTTTGGCACCGATTTACGCATAAGCTGAAACTTGCGTTCAATCACCAGGAACGCCGCAGGTGTGCTGTAACTGCGGGCGCGCGAACAATGAATAGCCGCCTTGTGCGATTCGAGGACGCCTTTGAAGCCGTTACGTCGCGCAACGCAATCCGCAAGGTGAAGGATCCAGACGACCCTGACAAGTGAAGGGCCAGAGACCCATGAAAGGTCGCAGGTTCAACTCTCTCCAAGAGCAGCAGACCAACTAAATAAAAACACGATTGAAGCAGTTCGACGACCTCTCTCTTTGGGCGAGAACCCACATTCCGATTGAGCGGAGTCTTCCGGAAGCAGTTCATGTGACTTTCAGCGGACGGATTTTCCTGATCGTCGCAAACAGGATAATTACACAAACCGGATAGATCAGTCCGGAAGCAATGAACACCGGTCCAAACGAGATATTCTGGACCACCCTCCCGATAACGAGAGTCGACAGGTAGCCTCCCATACCGCCAGCCGTCCCCGTTAGCCCGACTACCGTTGCGACGACCCGCGCAGGGAACAGATCCCCGATCATGGTCATGTAGTTCGTGATCCAGAAGCCGTGGGCGAACATGAAGACGCTCATCAACGCAATGGCGGTCTCTATATGATAGACAGAGATGGCGAAGATGGAGATTGGCGTGAGTAGCGCGGAACCAAGCAGGAGAGCCTTTCGAGCCTTGTCGATGGAGATGCCACGCCGCACCAGTTTGTCGGAAACCCATCCGCCGAATATGGAGGAAAACCCGAGAACCAGGAAAGGGATCCAGGTCAACTGGCCGATTCTTACCAAAGACGCGCCGCGCGCCTGATGGAGATACTGCGGAATCCAGAACATGTAGAAATAGAAAACCGGGTCGAACAGGAACCGCGATACCACCAGTCCCCGCAGCTCTCTGGTTTTGAGCAACGCCCTCCAGGGCAGCTTACCGCCGCCGTCCGAAGACATGGATCGTTCCAGAGTTGTGTCATCGACTACCTTGCGGCGTTCACTCTCCGAGAGAAATCGCGAGTTCTCCGGGCGGGAGTAAATCAACGGCCAAACCGCAAGCCACACCATTCCGATCATGCCGGTAATTAGAAAAGCGCCCCGCCAGCCAGTGTGAATCGCCGTCCATACAACCACGGGCGGGGCAATGACGGCTCCAAGAGCCGACCCGCCGGAGGTCGCTATGCCCATGGCGGTCGCGCGTTCCTTTTTCGAGAACCATTCCATGACGCCTTTCGCGGCGCCAGGAAAACACCCGCCCTCTCCGACTCCAAGAATGAAACGGAATACCACGAGTTCAAAGACGTTATGCGCGGTTGCGTGCAGCAGGCTCGCCAGGCTCCAGACTCCGACCGCTAGCCCCATGCCAAGCCGCGTCCCAAGACGATCAATGAGCCATCCGCCAACAGAAAACATCACACTGTAGCCGAGGATGTACGCAAAGACAACCCAGGAGTAAGCGACGTTGTCCATCCGCAGATCGAGAGTGATCTTTGGCGCTAAAACGGACAACACCTGGCGGTCGAAATAACTCAGGCCGCACGCGATCGACAGCGCCGCCACGATCAGCCATCGGAAGTTGGGGATCTTCAAACTTCTCAAAATGTTATCGACCCGCCTGAGTCATTGATTTCTCGCATGAATTTGTCATCCCGACCGGAGCGTAGCGGAGTGGAGGGACCTGCGTTTCAAACTTTCTTCTCTTAAGGAATCTCTGATTCAGTCTGTTTTTGAAGGGGACGGGCTTCAGCCCGTCCGTAACTATTGCAATGAAATGCGGCTTCAGCCGCTGAGGGACTGCAAATCACGCTGCGCAAATTTATTTATAGTTTTCTCAACTCCCTTTGCATTCATTGCCTAATTTCACTCAGAACGACCCGCCTGCTTGAGCAGCACCGGCCCCAACAGGCCCGATGGAAGCGGCGTCTTGACAAACGCCTTTTCCCGCGGCGCAGGCACCTTCAACCCAGGATATTTTGCCTCCACATCGGAGTAATCTTTCGTCGGCTGATTCAAGACCTGATTGATCAGCAGGTTTGTAACATCGACTCTGACCTGGTTGCTTCCCGGCCGCAGATAGCCGGTCACGTCGAGCACATATGGAATTTTCCAAGCCACCCCAACATGTCGCCCGTTGATCCAGACTTCGGCCGTGCTTTTCACATCGCCCATATCCAGCAGCAGCCGATCGGATAAAAAGGTATGTGCCGACCGAGATGCGGGTGTCCCAGAGCCTGCCCCGAGCTTGTCGAAGGGTCTCGATTTTGAGACCTGGGATATGGCCAGCGACCCAGAGTGGAAATATCCGGCGGGAACATTGATCGTCGTCTCGTATGTGCCTCGCCCAGAAAAATATTTCGCGGCGGGAAAATCAGTCCAGGATTTTAACTGCGCCAGTTCAACGGGTTGGGCTTTCAGACCATCCCAACTCAGTTTCCACGCGTTGTGAAACGAGATCGGCGGTTGCAGCGTTTTCGACGCGGCGGCCGCACGGGCTGGGGCAGCCTGTCGTCCTGGACCGATCACGACAAAAATCGAACCGTAGGGTTCCAGGTCAAGATCGACAACAGTCCGGTTGCCGGCATATTTGAAATGCCGCGCGACCGCGGTCTTGCCTGTCATCGGGTCGAAGATCTTCGGGGTACGGTTGCCGGCGTTGAAACTCGCCTGAAATTTTCTTGGACTCGTCGTAAAATTCGCCAGGAAATAGATATCGTGATCGGTTGTGTGGCGATGGGCAAAACCCATCTCTGTAAGGCCGCCGTTCACATCGATATCCGCTGGGCCAGCTTCATGCAGGGCCCTCTGAAGCATTGCTGTTTCGTCCTTCACGAAAATCGATCTTCCTTCGCCCACCCTCTTTGTCTGATAGCTTTGTATATTTTCCATGCCCCCATACAGTTCCTTATCGAGTGCCGCCAGGCGAATTGCATTCTCCGATGCTTTGACATGGCCGTAGGCAAGCTTCGGCATCTGCAGCGTCGTGATCAGCGTTCCACCCTCGCGGCAGAACTCCGCTAACTTTTCAAAATCAGCGATCGGCAGGCCGTGCGCGCCCGGCAGCACCAGTATCGAGTAGCTGCCCTGGCCGACATGCAAACGGCCATTGTCCGTGGTTCCGGTCATCGCCAGCACCGAATGATCGATGCCATCGAGCGAGTAGCCATTCGTGATGATCGTGCTGATCAGGTCCGATTTGTAGTCGAACACTCCCTTGGGTATGCCATAGTCGGGCAACTTCGCCTTTTTCCGATCAAGCCTGCCTTCCACCCACCACGCCAGCGGCATCTGTCCCGGCGGGTGCTCCGCATATAAGTCGCCCTCCGGCAAATAGACCAGGACATCGACCACCGGCAATCCCTGCGACAACAAAAATCCCGTGCGATGCACATAGCTTGAAAGATAGTGAAAGTATGGCCACCACGTCTGGTGCTCCGTCAGCATGGCTCCGGCAAAGTATCCCCACCCCGGACTCCCGGCTGAAGGAGGCGAATAGCCGTATCCATGCGCGACCAGCCGGTTGGCTCCCGAAACAAAGATCGCATCCGAGGTCCGCTTCAAATCCTCGAGGCTCTCGTTATACCGCGACGGTTCCATCAGACCTGTGTACGCTTCGTCGCTGATGATCGTATGATTGAAAAAATGCGCGGCGGAGCTGGTCCAGCGCATCATGTTGAATTCTTTCCAGTCGTATTCCTCCCCCATCGGATAATCCGTGTAGGAGTAACTGGCCTGGGTGACCGGCGGCTCGCCGTAAGATTCGGACTCGAACTTAAATCCGTGCGCACGCGACCACTTGCTGATAGTCCCCAGATAATTCTCATTCGATATTTCGGAAACAGTCTTCCAATAGTCGTATCGGATGTTGGAGGTGTCAGGCTGGTCGCGGAACAGCGCGGCCAGGTGAGGCCGCAGATCGTAGCCGCGCCTCTTCTGGAAATCGCTCAGGAAACCGTCCGTCCAACTGGTGCCATACACCTCGAAACTCGGTGAGTACATGGCGCGGATGCGACCCTTTCCCGCGACGGCCAGTTTGTCGCACACTGTCTTCAGATAAAGTTCGACCGCCTGCTTGCTCAGATGGTCGATCACATTTCCGCCCGCGCCCGCAGCGGCAAAAACAACTGTGTGCCGTGCCAGCGTCGGTCCTTCCAGGAACGTCATCAGTTCCCATTCCCCTTGCGGCGGAACAAATGCTACCGATCCGCCGGCAACCCGATCCGTCAAATCCATCGGCTTTGTTCGAGCCGCGGGATCTTTCGACACCAGTTGGACCGCGACAATCTTTCCGCTCGCCGCCGGGACCGGAAGCTTTACCGTGACTTTCTCGCCAGCCTGACCCGCCACCGGTGTTGTCTCCGAATAAATGCGCTTCGGCGACAGAGATGCCGGAATCTGCGGTCCTCCATACGGCCAGCCCGTCCCCATCACAAGATCGACAGAGATGTCCATCTTGTTGGCGCTGATTAACGCGTATCGCAGCGTGTCCAGAAACTCAGGCGACAGATAGTTCTGGTTGACGATCCCTTTTGCAGGATTGTCCACCTCATACGGATACAGCGGAAAAAGAAGAACTCGCCCGATCCCGGCGTTCTTCAGGACCTGAAGCTCACGCTGAATCTCCGGCTTGGTCCACGCCGGCCCGAATACCCACCAATAGCTTGCCATCTTGCTTTCCGCCGGCGGAGTAACGAACTCATTCGCCAACCGGTCCTGTGCCGCGCTATGGCCGGTGAAAAGAACTACGCAGAAACAGACCACACAGATACGGATCAGCGCCTTCATTGGCATCCCTCATCGCGATATTCACATATTGAACATGCATGTTCAAAGAACATTTCACAAGTACGCCGTCGTGTGCGATGTTGTCAACATGTTTCGCGGGTTTCTGCGATGCGGTTTTGCCGGGTGCCTGTAGATGATCAAGCCGTCCTTTGGCTTGAGTGGGATGGAAAATCATGGGCTTTGAAGGGGACGGGCTTCAGGAGCGGCTTGCCGACAGTGTTTGACTCTCGAGATTCGTTGTGAGGGCGGGATAGTAGCGCGCGACATTGTTGATATCGAGCAGCACGTGCTCGGTATAAACGGCCAGCGGCGTCTGCTCGCGATTGAGGATCGACATGGCCAGGCCCACCAGCTTTTCGCCATAGCGTTCGGGGAAATAGGCGACGGAAGCGATCAGAGGCGAATCGCTCTTGCAAATCTCGGCGCGGCTTTCCGCCGTCGCGTTCTGTCCCACGACGATGGCGGAGTGTTCCCTGCCCGCCGCCCAGACGGCTTCGAGCGCTCCGATGGCGCTCGGGTCGTTGAAGGCCGAGATCAACATGCGGCTCCTCGGCTCGACGTTCCGCAGCAGCGAATCGACGGCTCCCCGGGCAGCCTCGCGGTGCGAGAGGCCATCCAGATGCACGATCTTCGAGTCGGGCACCTCGGTCAGAATGTCGCGGACGCCCGCCACCGCTCCGGACAGTCGGGCTTGTGTCGCCGATGCGGCAAGCGAGGACTCGATCAGCACCAGCCAATCGAACTGCCCCTTCCAGCGGTCGCGCGCGAACGTGCCCAGCGCATTTCCCGCCATGAGACCCGCGCGGAAATTGTTCCCTCCGAAATAGACAGCGCCGGGAATCGGGGTCTCCACCGCGATCACAGGCAGGCCGGCGGTGACGAACCGGTCGGCCATCACGTGAGTGAACAGGTCTACCGCCAGGAACATGATAACGATGTCCACTTTTGAGTCGATAAACGTCTGGACGTTCGCAACGTGTTCCTCCGGCTTTTCCTCGCTGCAATTCAGCACGATCAGCTCAATCCCCGCATCGGAAGCCGCGCGTTGAATACTGAGTGTCACGTCCTGGCGGAAGGGATTTCCCGAGAGCGGAGCGGAGTAGCCCATCCGGATGCGGCGGCGGCGGTGGAGGTTGGCGCGGTAACTCTTGTCTTGCAAACGCTCGATGTATCCGCTGTTTTCCAGCGTGGACAGGATGCGGAAGACGCCGCCGCGCTCCATCTGGCTGGCTTCTACGATCTCCTGGATGCGAAGCGGTCGCCCGGCACGCTCCAGAAGATCGAAAATCTTGAGGCCCTTTTCCAGAGTGCCAAGGCGGTACCGCTGGTTCTTTTCCATCTTCCGAGCTCCGTTTTACAGCGACATCACTACAGGGCAGCCTCAATTATCGCAGCATAGCGGAAGAATCCAGGTTAGCTTCGCGAAGCTAGGACACCCGGCCCGTGTCCCGCCTGCACGACTTGTCAGGTGAGTTCGAAATTCAAGTCTTCAACATTTCCCTTGACAATTGAATCCACCATAGTCTAGAAGTTGACAACGAATAATGAACATATGTGTTCATTATATGAATGTGCTTCAGGAGTAGACTTTATGCGATTTTGGCTTCGTTATTTCTCTCTATTCATCCTTTGCATCAGCATTGCTGGGCAGTTGCTGGGGCAAGGAACCTCCGGCACCATCTCCGGCAGATTGACCGACAGCAGCGGCAACGCGCTGCCGAATGTCTCTGTCACCCTGACGGACACGGGAACCGGAGAGCAGAAAGTCGCGACCAGCGGTTCGGACGGCTACTACAACTTTGCGGGCCTTTTGCCGGGAAATTATTCCGTGAGCGCGACGTTGAAGGGGTTTCAGACGACAGTCGCCCCGACGCTGACGCTGCAGGTAGCCCAGACACTAAGAAACGATATGGAGATGAAAGTCGGCGGAGTCTCCACCACAGTCGAGGTTCGGTCTGTGACGCCATTGTTGCAGACCGATACTTCGAGCACGGGGCAGGTGATCACGGGAAGACGGATTCTTGAAATGCCGCTGAACGGACGCAACGTTTTCAACCTGGTGCTGCTGGTACCAGGCGCTTCTGAAAATCCCGGAGCGCAGAGCCAGTTCAGCATCAACGGCCAGCGTGGAAACGAGACATCGATGCTGATCAATGGGGTCGATACACGCATGTTTCAGAATGGGCAACCGGCGCTGGTGCCCTCGGTCGATGCGGTGCAGGAATTCAACGTCCAGGAAAATGCGACCTCCGCAGTCTACGGCAATGGAACGGCGGTGGTGAACGTGGCGCTGCGGAGCGGCACGAACCAATTCCACGGGGATGTGTGGGAGTTCCTGCGCAACAATGCGATCGCTTCTAAGGGGTACTTCGATAAAACCAAGCAGCCGCTGGTGCGGAACCAGTTTGGGGGAACGGCGGGAGGACCTCTCCGCAAAAATCACACCTTCTTTTTCGCATATTATGAGGGACTGCGGACAAACTCCTCCACCTCGCAATATGCGGATGTGCCTACGCCGGCCCAGCTTTCTGGGGACTTCAGCGGCAGCCCGCAAATCTACAATCCTCTCAGCATCGATCCGATCACCAGGCAGAGAAATCCATTCCCCGGTAACATCATTCCGGTGAACATGGTCTCGCAGTTCGCGCAGGCCGCTGCCAAGTTGTATCCGCAGCCGAATACCACCGGAGTTCCGGGCTTTAATTACGTAACCTCGGTGGCAAACACCGAAACCGCGAATCAAGCTTCCGGAAGAGTCGATCATGAATTCAGCATGAAGGATTCGCTGTTCGCGACCGTCATCTGGTCCAAAGACCAGTCCGTTGCGGGCAATCCGCTGCCTCTGTCAGGCACAATCACGGATGTCAACGGCTTGCAGGCGGTCATCCATGAAACGCATCTGTTCACCGCCCAACTCCTGAACCAGTTCGTGATCGGCTATACCTATGGGTTGAACCGGCAGTCCAATCCACTGGCCAGCACGCCGCTGGCGACACAGGCTTTCGGCTTGAAGAACCTGAACATTCCCGCCGTCAACCAGGGGATGCCGCTGCTTACCATCACGGGCCTATCGACTATGGGTTCTCAGCAGTTCCGGCCATTCGGCGGTCTGGAGAACCAGTATCTGCTGCAGGACGACGTGTCCTGGACTCACAACCGCCACTACATACGGTTCGGCGGCGAAGTCCGGCAGTACCGTCCGACAATGTACGATCAGGCCAGCCCGAACGGGAACCTAAGCTTCAATGGCCAGTTCAGCGGGCAGATCGGGAAGCCGGGAAACCCCACCGCCGACTTCGTGCTGGGCTATCCCTACACGGCGACAGCGACGGAGCTTTTGCAGTCGAACGGAGGCGTCGACCTGCGCTGGACACATTTCGGGGTCTACTTCCAGGACGACTTCCATTTCAGCCCGAAACTCACCCTGAACCTGGGCGTGCGTTACGAATACGATCAGCCATTCCGGGAAATCCATAACGCCGCCCGGGTCTGGAGTCCCTCCCAGGAGCAATTCCTTACGCCGGGAGCAAGGGTAAACGGTATCGACGGCCTGGTTAAACCGGACCGCAACAACGTCGCGCCACGGCTCGGCTTCGCATACAGCGCGACTCCCCTCACCGTGATCCATGGAGGCTTCGGCGTGTTTTACGGGTTCATCCGCGGTTTAGAACTGTCATCGGGCTATCATCTCGATCCTCCGTACAACGTTACCGAGACGGTAAATTCCGCCCCGGTAACTCCGACGATATTGCCAGGGACCCTGTTCCCGCTGGCTTCAACCGCAGTAACGCCCACGACCAGCCTGTTCTCCGTCAACCACGATCTCCCGGACAACTACACGTACGAGTACAACCTGGCCTTACAACAGCAGTTCACGCCTACGGTGTCGCTGCAGATCGCTTATGTCGGTTCGTCATCGCATAAATTAATCGGCAGGGACCTGATCAACCAGGCGCATGCCGATGTCGATCCGACTCATCCGACGCCGATCCAAGGCCGGCGGCCATTCCAGGGGGCGGCGGACATCAGCATCACTTCGGCCATCGATCAGGCGAATTACAATGCGCTGCAGGTCACCGGCGAGAAGCGGTACTCCTCGGGTCTCTCCTTGCTGGCGGCGTACACGTGGGCCCAAGCGCTGGGCATCGCCGAGGCAGGGGACCAGTCAGGCATCGGCAATGAATATGTTCCGCGCCACGTCTACTACGGGCCGCTGCCATACAGTCAACCGCAACGCCTGACGATCAGCGCCACCTATGAACTGCCATTTGGACATGGAAAGGCGATCGGCGGATCGCTGAACCCTGGGGCGGACAAGTTCGTCAGCGGATGGCAGGTGGGCGGCATTGGTACGTTTTTCAAGGGCGAGTTCACAGCTCCTACCAGCAACATCAGCGCGAATGTCGGCAGGGTGGACCGCAATTATCCGAATTGCACCGGGGACCTGAACCTGACGTCGGGCCGTACCATCCAGCATTGGTTCAACACCGCGGCGACGGTTGGACAGCCGTTCGGCACGTTCGGTAACTGCCGGAGTGGCTCCATCGAGATACCGGGGGAAAACAATATCGACTTTTCATTGATAAAGAACACACAGTTCCGTCAACGGTACAACGTTCAATTCCGCGCTGAATTTTTCAACGTGCTGAATCATCCGAGCTTTGGACCTCCGAATGTCCAGCTTGGAGCGGCGGCCTATGGAAAGATCAGCAGCACGCGCACCGGGCCTCGGATTATCCAATTGGCGGGGAAGTTCTATTGGTAGTGGCTCCCCTTGGGGACTGAAGGCCGCCCCCTTCAAAGAACGCGCTGGAGGGATTAAAGCGATGGAGTTTTAATGTGACGCGAACTAACGCAGGTCCCTCGACTCCATCCTTAGCTGTGCAAGGATTTCGCTCGGGATGACACATCTATTTTTATGCGTCGCAATTGTGATTTCGTGCAATTGTGAACGTGCTGTAAAGCTCATCTTTCGTTAGGATGACACTTTATTTTTATGCATTGCAATGCCTCGGACAGCCCCCGAGCCCCAGGAGAAACAGGTTTATGACTCAAGCATCCGTACGCCCTGGAATTCACGGACGTATCGCACCGACGAACGATTCAATCAGGCGGCGGAAACCGCTGGCGGCCAACATTGGGATTTTCGGTGTCGGGCACCATACATACTGGCCGCAATTTGAGGGCCTGCTCGATGAGATGCACCGCAAGCTGGATGTATTTGTTGCCAAAGTGCGTTCACTGGGAGTCAACGTTACAGAGTTTGGCATCGCCGACGATGCGCAGTCGGCCTATCGCCTGCGGGAGCAATTGCGGGCCGCTCCGCTGGACCTGATTTTCTGCGACATGTTGACGTATGCGACGTCCTCTACGTTCGGCGCGATCGTGAATAGCGTGGATGTGCCGATCGTTCTGGTGGCACTACAGCCGCTGCAGGCGCTCGATTACACGAAGGCTTCCACGTATATGCAGCTTTGCAACGACGATTTCTGCGCGGTGCCGGAGTTTACCGGGGTGGCCATCCGGATGGGAAAGCGCGCGCCCGATGTCATCCTGGGGACGCTCGAAGACGATCCGATTGCGGACGAGGAGATTGCGGAATGGTGCCGCATCGCCTGCGTGCTGCACGATCTGAAACGGGCTCGTATTGGCCACTTCGGCCATGTCCTCGAAAACATGCTCGACATGCAGACCGATCACACCGCGCTGACGTCTGCCTTTGGCTGCCATATTGTTCAGACGGAAGCCGAAGACCTGATGCGGCATTTCCGCCAGGTCTCCGATGGCGATGTTGAGGCAAAAAAGAAACAGGTGCTTGAGATCTTCGATACGCCCGATCCGAAGTCCGATCCCATTACGCGGAAACTAACGAACGAAGATCTTGGAGTCGCAGCGCGGGTCGCTGTGGCGCTGGAACGGTTCGTGGACGATTACCAACTCGACGGCCTGGCGTACTACTACGAGGGCGAGGCAAATAGTCCGCTGCGGCATCTCGTCACGAACCTGATCGTCGGCAATTCCCTGTTGACCGCCGCCGGCTTTCCGATGTGCGGGGAATCGGACCTGAAGACCTGCGTTGCGATGCTGATCGAAGACCGGCTCGACATTGGCGGCAGTTTGGCGGAGATCCATCCAATCGACTTTAAAGAGGGATTCGTGCTGGTGGGGCACGACGGTCCGCACCATCTGAGCATCGCCGACGGAAAACCTGTATTGCGCAGCCTGATGAAATATCATGGCAAACCCGGTTCGGGCGCGAGCGTCGAATTCAGAATCAAGGAAGGGCCGATCACGATCCTGAGCATCGGGGTGATGCATAACGGACGATTCAAATTTGTGATTGCGGAGGGACAAAGCATGAAGGGCCCGATTCCGCCGACCGGCAATACGAATACGCGAGGGTTTTTTCAGCCGGATGTCCGAACGTTCCTGAAGCGCTGGGTGGAAGCAGGACCGACGCATCATTTCGCGCTTGGCATTGGGCACCATGCAGGCTCGATCGAAAAGATCGGAAAAATTTTAGGGTTGGAAACCGCAGTGGTTTCGAGGGAATCGGAATGAGGGATTCAGAAAGAATCAGGGGCCTGTCGCGCCGCGACATCCTGCGATTGTCCGGTTTGTCGGCCACGGCTGCGCTGGTATCCACAATGAGCGGCGGCGATCCAACTGCGGGAATGCTATATGCCGCGCAATCATCGGCGATGCCGGGTAAGAATACCGGAGTGGGTGCGTTATACGTTCCGCCGGGCAGCGCGTTCCGCCGGGTCACGCTGGAAGTGAGTCTAAAGCCCTTTCGCGTGCTGGAGGAACGCTACATCCGCGAAGTTTGCCAGGAGATTTTCCGCTCCTGGGCTCCGCTGCTGCGCCGGTGCGATGGTTGCGCGGTAATGTTGTGGTCGGCGGACGGAAGCGAAATCCTCGATTACAGCGGCCGCATGGAGGACGCTTTCAATTGGGCAAAGTATCTGGGCGACGCGAATCCGCCAAAGACGCCGCCCGCGGACGATCCAGAGCGCAAAGGCGCGCACGCGCGGAACTGGTTGTACATGGAGAATCCCCCGCGCATGACGTATGGATGGCTGCGAATTATCGTAGCGACTCTCAAGCAGGTGGGGCGTGAGATGACCGGGAAGCCGGTGTCCGTGGGGGCCACGTTTGACCCTGGCGGCGAGTTTGCATATTCGGATTTCAAGTTCCACCGGCACGCGGAGATCGCCACGGGCGCGGCGCGCGGCCCCGGCAGCTGGGTAAACTGCACCGCGACGCTGAAGACGGACGGCAGGGCTTACGCCGGATTTCCGCATGGTATTCCGGAAGGGACTCCGTTTGGGATTTTCTTCGGCCGACAGTGCCAGCGGTTTCTTACGGACTTGGGCTTCAACTACATCTGGTTCTCGAATGGTCTCGGGTTTTCGCTGAGTCCGTGGAGCGTGACCGGGCCGCTGTTCGATGGCAAACGCTTCGACTCAGCGAAGGCGCCGGAGCTGCGGGAAGCGCTTCTGTCGTTCTGGCGGGATTTCCGAAAGGAATGCAAGAGTTTTCCAATTGAGACTCGCGGAAGCAATCTGACCGTGGGGGCCGACCTTTCAGCGAATGCGTCGCCGGTGCTCGACATCTACCGGGACGGCTTCAACATCGTCGCGCCGCCGAACTCTCCATGGGCGGCGCTGGATGGCGATGTAGGCCTGGAGATTATCGGCTATCTTTCGCGGATTGCGGAACTGCCGCCGGGAGATATTTTTCCATTCCGCTTCTACACGCATGATCCATGGTGGATGAACAGTCCGTGGCTGGATCGATATGGACGCGACCCGTATGACATTTATCTTCCGCTTGCGTTGGCGCGCTTGAGCGGGGAGGCGAAGGTCACTCCGCCAGCGTACCTGGAATTTCTGACCATCGACAATTCTTATGGGCAGATGCCGGAGAAAGTTCCGAATGAAGTGATCCCCGACGTCCTTTCGGCGATGGAGGACTATTCGGACTCGCCCGGATTGGTCACGTGGATTTATCCATTCGATGAGTACAGCGAGATGACGTTCGGCTCGTCGCCGCGTCTTGGAGATGTGTTTTTCGGCGACTGGTTTCTGCGCGATGCGATCAACAATGGTTTCCCGCTGAACTCCGTGGTGTCGACGCGGCAGTTCGCGGCTTCCTATGCGAAAGATCCGGCGTTCTATCGTGACACCGTGTTGCTGGCGTATGCGCCGGTCGCCAATGGCGAGCTTCAGAAGCGGCTTCTGGACTGCCTGCATCGCGGACAAGATGTTTTTCTTTATGGCCCAATCGAGCATGCCGGGCCTGAGCTGTGTAGGTTGATGAATCTGCGGCAGACGGATGCGATGACGGGAGAAGTGACTCTCAGCACCTCGCTGGAGCAGGACGTGATTCAGCATGGCCGGATGCCCATGGATATGCTGCACCGGGATTTGATTTCCGCCGGGCCGATCGACACGATCCTTGCCGACGCCAACGCGAACGCCGTTCGGGTATGCGCTACGGTATCTCAGAAGGGCGCTGAGCGCGTGGTCGCGGTGTCGCGCAGGAACGCGGTGGGAGATGGAACAGGAACTTTGGCGTGGGTGCGGGGGAGCTTCTGCAGCTCCATTGTGCCTGGGGCAAAGCTGCCTGTACCGGACGATCTGGGCCGGTACTTCCCGGCCGAAAGCCTGATGCGGCTGATGCTGGCGGAGTTCGGTTATTCGATTCGGCTGGCGAAGCCGCTGGCGGAAACGCGCTCTCCGCTTATCCTGGCGGCGAGGCACAAGAATGGATTTTTTCTCTCCTGCTATTCGCCGGACACGACTGCCACAGTGCGGATGCGCTTTCGACACGGCGCGCCGATGCTGGTGGGAACGGAGACGTGGATTGAGAACGGGCACAGCTCCTACACTCCGCCGCGTGCGTGGCACAAAGAGCTCCGCTGCTTTGTGGACCAGCAGGAAAGCGGGGATGTCTCGTGCGTCGAAGCCATTTCCGAGTTTCCATTCATCGAGCGCCGGTTGCTACTCACTGGTTTGAAGAATGCAACCGTCCACTTTTATCCGGAGAACGATCGCAAAGTAATCATGACGGTAAACGATCTTCGGTCTTACAACCTGGACTCAATCCCGTATACGTGCGCAGATGGTGGAAAGCGGCTAGCTGTGAAAGGCGTCACCGGAAAGCTGCTGATTTCCTGGTGAACGCTGGTGGAATCCCCGGTCTCCAAATCGAGACATAGGACACCCGCTTCCGCCCATGTTCGACGATTTAGGGAAATCATGAATAAGTTTTCCTCTGCCTTCTGGCTGGCGTCGACGGCCAGCGCGGGTCGCCGCCTGCATAAGTCAGCATCTGCGCATAGTAGTCGAACACGTAGGAGGCCATGGCGGAGTTCAGTACGCTCTCGCCCACACGCACATAATCGCTGCGCATGTTTTCCGGGACGGCGGAGCGCACCAGGCCATCCGCCCAATCGTCCATCAACATCCGCATGAGCTTGTGCTGGCCCGTTCCTACTTTCGTTACCGTATGCCGATAGCATTGCGCCAGCAGATTGCGAATGGATTGCTTGCGCGATGGGGAGGCGGAGATGGGATAGGTCGTAACTTCTTCATCGAAGAAAGCTGTGTCTCGTGTCGCCAGCACATATTCGCCGGCAGCCCAGAGCAGCCACAGGGCCAGGTCGCTGGAATCGTCTTCGTGGACTGGCAAAGGTATTCCGCTGCCGGTCATGCCATAGGGAATGGTCCCGTCCGGACGCACCTCTTTCAACGTATACCGCAGAATCTCGCGCATGAACTTTGGATCGCTGAAGATGAATGGAAGTCCCTGCTGCAGCGGGTCCCGAGCTGCGCCCTGGAATCCTTCCATGTACTGCCAGATGCCTCCTTGAGAAAGGATATGCTCCTGAAAAAATTCATCGTAAGTGAGGCCGCTCCGCAGGTAATAGTAGCTCCAGGTCGTCTCCCGCTCGACCCATGGTTCCGATGCTGTACTAAGACGCAGACCACTTCGCTTCCACTTCTCGCTGGAACTTGCCCATAGAGTCGACGGATTGTTCCGGTATTTTTCGACTAATGGATGCAGGTCTGTCCCTTTCGGGAGATATCCGTAGAGAAAATACATCGTGCGGCTTTGCCCGGGATCCAGACTGATTCTGCGCTCCAGAAGGAAAGCGCTTTCAGCTCCGTGGGCATTCAGATCTTGGTCGAGCTTTCGGGTCAGACCTGTCGGATGGCTTACCCCTCCCGCTCCAAAGAAATCCTTGGCATTCGTCGCAAAACCATCCGCCGGTGCATCGAGCGAGACAAGAAAGGTTGCCGGAGGATTCAGGTCGTCCATGGTGGCTTCCTTCACCGGCGGATGGATGAAGATTCCGCGTTTCCGCTGTGCAGCCTGCCACAGGTGTTCCTCCTCGGTGGTGCGTCCCAGGAAATGTTTTGTTTCCATTGGCCCGCGGCCGTTCTCAATGCGATGAAACTGATGGGTGAATCGCTCGCTGAAATCTCGTCGAAGTTCAGGTCCATCTTTCGACGGGTCCACGCTGCCTTCCATCCAGGAGCGATAGGAGAGCTGATAAGGCTGGCAACCCCAGTACTCCACCCAACGTAAATCCTCTCGAGACTGACCAAGGTTGGCGATCGTTACCTGCGAGAGGCGTTTCAGGTTAATCTTCCGCCGCGGGGCTGGGGAAGCCTGCAGGCACACAGCCATAAAAACGGCAGCACCATCGGCCAAACTGCGGACCCTGCGATCAATTCAAGGCTGATGCTTGACTCTGCCATCAGGTATATTACTTATAGCGAATGAAAAGCGAAATAGGACATAGGAGAATAAGAGATATCGCTGGTTCGGAATGCGACCGTGTTCCTGCTTACATCGTCCCTATCGCCATTCAATATTGAACTGCATACTATGCGGGGAGGTAAAATCAAGACCATGAGCACTCTCCTTCGGCTCGATCCACAATCACTGCCTAGCAGCATCGTGTGGCGGACACCCATCTCCGATGAAGATTTCGAGGTTCTGTGTCAAAATAACGACCTCTTTCAATTTGAGAGGACACGTGAAGGAGAAATTCGCATGAACCCACCGGCTGGCGGTTTCACTGGTGACGGAAACGCCGAGATTATCAGTCAATTAAGAATTTGGTGGACGAAGCACAATAATGGTCGGACCTTTGACTCGAATACCGGCTTCCGTCTCCCCGATAACTCCATACTGTGCCCCGATGCGGCCTATGTCTCGCCGGACAAGCTGAAAGGATTGACCAGGGAGAATTTCTCCGGTTTCCCACTCCTGTGCCCCGACTTCGTCATCGAACTGCTGTCTAAATCGGACCGGCTTCAGGAAACGATGGGTAAGATGACGTTCTGGTTAGAGAATGGTGCAGCACTCGGCTGGCTGATCGATCCTTATCAGAAAAAGGTCTTCGTCTACCAGCCTGGCAAGGAGCTGGTCACGGTAACCGGCAGCTCAATAGAGGGAATTGGCCCTGTCGAGGGCTTCACTCTCGATCTCATCAAAGTATGGCGCTGTTACGAATTCTGAAATGTGCGGCCGGTCGGCCAGCCGGAAGCCGTTCAGGAAGTTCCGGAAATCAGTAAGTATCCCCCGGCAGAGCCAGGGGCCTTATGGTGTGAGCCGCTCAAAGCGGCTTGAGCGGGGTCGCTAACGCGGCCCCGGTTGGGTTGAGCCACCGAAACGGTGGCAGGTCATTTCCAGAGGTTCATCTGATCCAAGCGTTCGTCTTCCCTCTGTTGGTTGCGGATATACTCGCGGATCGTGGCCTCATCCCGGCCTACCGTCGATACGAAATATCCTCGCGCCCAGAAGCTCTGACCAGCATAATTCTGCTTCCTCTCTCCGTACACTCGCGCCAGGTGGATCGCGCTTTTACCTTTGATAAATCCCACCACCGACGCCCGCATATTTCGGCGGTATCGAGATCATCATGGGGACGTGGTCTGCTAGAACCTGTTATGAACTTTGTGCGAATAAGTCTTTTGTAATCAGTGAACGTTCATTCAAAATACGCGCAAATTTGGCCTGCCGTCTGAGAACGCATCACCGGTGCGACCAGTTGGGGCAATTTGCCAAGGAATATGTCTCTTTTTGGATATTTCTGTGATCCACGGTCGATTTAAAGTTCATAACAGGCTCTAGAAGATGGCCTTCTTCTATCCGGCACTCTTTTGCTCGGCCCGTTTGCGGAACACCTCGCCCAAATGCTTGCGCAGATTTCTTCCTCCACCCGGCTAGCGACGATACTGCCGCCCAGCCGCCCGCTCACCACGGGACACGTTTTCCCGCCTAAAGAATTTTTCCAGCGCTATTGGTAATCCGCTGCAACGCAGGAATCGTCGCCACGGGAAATCTGGCGGTTGAACCGATACAATGCTACAATAGCTTTCTTGCCCTTCAAATGAGTTGTACGTTCCGGAAGTCGTGCTCACACACCAGCGGGATGAAAATCTTTCCGCGTTCCTGACGTTGTGGACCGCGTTTGCCGATGTAAGCCGGGTTGGGGAGCATCTTAGCGGGAGGAAAGGAGCGTCACGGTAAAGCGCGAGCCCTTTCCTAGTTGGCTCGTGAGCCCGACCGTTCCCTGATGGGATTCAGCAGCCAGTTTCACGATGGCGAGACCCAGTCCACTGCCGCCGCTCGACCGGCTGCGCGACTCGTTCGTGCGGTAAAACCGTTCAAAGACGCGTCCAGTTTCCTCTGGGCTAATTCCGACGCCGGAATCTTCCACTGCCAACACGATCTCCGCGCCGTCACCTGAGGGGCAGAGCGAAACGCGCACCTGGCCATCAGCCGGCGTGTAGTAGATGGCGTTCTCAATCAAGTTTGCCGTCATGCGACGCAGTAATTCCTGATCGCCGCGGAAGGGAATATCGTCCATTGCGGAGCAGTATTTAAGCTCTACACCCTCTTGCCGCGCCAGAGATTGCGCGTTGACGCAACACTCCTCCACGATGTCGTTCAGGTATAGTTCTTCCATTCGCAGCGCCTGTTCCCCGGCATCGGAGCGCGCCAGCACCAGCAGATCGTTTACGATCTGCGCAGTCCGCTTCGACTGGTCTCGGATGACAGCCAGAGATTCCTGATACTTGACGCGGCTACGGGGCACAGAGAGGGCGAACTCGGCCTCGCCCTGGATAATGGCCAGAGGAGTGCGGATCTCATGTGAAGCGTCCGAGATCAACCGTTTTCGCAGGCTGAAGGAATCATCCAGGCGCGTCAGCAGCGCGTTGATCACTCCAGCGAGTTGGCCAAGCTCATCGTGTGGGTTGGCAATCCTCAGCCGCTGATGCAAGGTTTGCGCGTGGATATGCGCGGTTTGCCGCGAGATTGCGACGACGGGTCGAAGTGTCTGCGCCGTCAGCAGGTAACCGAGCACTGTGGCGATGAAAATGGCGATCGGAATTTCAAGATAGAAGAGGTGCTTGAGATGGCTGATCTGACGCAGATACATAGCAAGCGGAGCCTGCACTACGACGACCAGCTCACTGCGAGTGCCGTGCGAATATTTTCTCAAGGGTACACGCGCCGCAGCCAGCCGCATGCCCGCACGCTTGTTGGACCGCATCACCGGTAGGCGGGATGTTTTCAGCACAGAAAGTATGCTGGTCGTCGCCACATTTTGCTGAACGCTTTCATCGCTGGCACTCAGCAATACTCCGTCGCGATAGAATGCGATGCTCGCATTGTCCAGGTGAAACTGCCTGACGGTGTACGCCGCCCGCTCCGCGATGCCCAAATCTCCCGGATCTAGGTTGTGGAAGTAGTTGACTACACCCTCGGTCGAGCGGATCATCGACTCGTTGGACTGATCGCGAAGCTGCCGGGCAAGCACCTTGTAGGTGTAGTAACTGAAGGCAATGAGAATGAGGAGAAGCATCGCCGCGTAATATCCGGTGAGGCGCACGCGAATGCTGCTGAAGAGGTTGTTACACATGCTGCTGGGCAGCGGACAGGATGTATCCTTCTCCGCGCCGAGTATGGATGAGAGGCACATCTCCGGCGCAGTCGATCTTGCGCCGCAGCCGCTTCACGTATACATCGATGATGTTTGAAAAAGGATCGTAATGATCGTCCCAAACGTGCTCCGCAATCATTTCGCGGCCCAACACCTCGTTGGCATGCACCATCATTATCTCGAGAAGCGCATATTCCTTCGCCGTCAGCAGCACCTCCCGACCGCCGCGACAGGCCGTGTGGTTCAGTGTGTTCAGCGTCAGTTCCCCCACCTCGATAATATTCGGACGCACCTCATGGGTACGGCGCAGGAGGGCGCGAATTCGCGCCAGCAGCACCCGCAGGTCGAATGGCTTGGTCATGTAGTCGTCCGCTCCACTGTTCAGCGCGATCACGGTGTGCTGCGCCCGGTCGAGCGCCGTCAGCATCAGCACCGGCGCGCGGAACCCTTTGCTTCGCAGGCTCCGGCATATTGAAACTCCGCTGCGTACGGGCAGCATGATATCCAGCACCAGCAAGTCGTAGGTGTTGATCTCGGCCAGGTAAAGAGCGCGCGCGCCATCGTGGGCGATATCGACCGCATAGCTTTGCTCACGAAGGCTCTTACTGAGAAAGCTGGCAAGTTGCGGCTCGTCTTCGGCTACCAGGATGTGCATGAGCGGATATCTCGCTTTGGCGGTTATTCTTGCTTGTCCGGGGCGTAACCGTCAAGGTGCTCTGAGAAAGTAGGCCGTTCATGGTGCGTTCACCTTCTGGAGTGTAAGTTCGGGCGCGGGCATAAATCACGCGTCCCGACTGCCTGAACACGCCATGGGGAATCACTGGCCGCTCGTGCAGATGCCTGACCATTGCAGGAATTTAAGAAGGAGAATTATGCACTCGCAGCATTTGTTGATGAGGAAGACGCTGCTTCTGGCCGCGATGGCGGTGGGCGTGACGGCAACCACGACATACGCGCAGGACCGGACCGCGCTAGAGGTACAAAAGGCGCGCAACGCGCATGTGCTGGCGCGACGCAATCTGGTCGCATATCCGCCGAACAAGTTCAGTCTGGCCGCACTTCCGCATTACAAGCCGGAGCAGCAGGTTTCCGGGACATTGCGGGTAGTTGGTTCGAATTATGTGGCGAGCGGTCACGTCGGCGAATACTGGCAGCAGGGTTTTTTGAAGTTCCAGCCGAATGTGAAATTCAAGTACGACCTGAAGACGCCCTCCGCTGCGATTCCGGCGCTCTATTTAGGCGTCTCCGACGTGGGGCCGTCACGCAAGGAGACGTTTGAGGACCTGCTGGCTTATGAGCGCATGATGAACACGGACCCGGTTGAAATCGTCTACGCAACCGGATCGTATAACGTGCCCGGATGGTCGCCGGCCTTCGGCATCTTTGTGAATAAAGACAATCCGATTTTGCGCCTGAGCATGGCCCAACTGGAAGGTATCTTCGGGGCGCAACGCACGGGTGCGTGGGAGGGAACGACCTGGCATACGGACCGTGCTCGCTCCAAACGTCAGAACATCCGCACCTGGGGTCAGTTGGGGCTGATTGGCAAATGGGCCGATAAGCCGATCCATGTGTACGGAGTGAATCTTCGCTACCACCAGGCGACTGTGTTCGAGGATGAGGTGCTCGACGGCAGCGGCAAATGGAATCCCGACCTGCGTGAATACGCGAACTATGCTCTGCCCGGTGGGGAGCTGGCTATCGGCGCGAATCTACTGATGAAGGACTTGGCGAAAGATTCATATGGTATCGGTTACTCGGAGATTACGTTTATCAACAACGGTGTGAAGGCGCTGCCATTGCAAGTAAAGAACGGCGGTCCATACATTCCACTGACGCTGGAAAATGTGCAGAACCGCACCTATCCACTCCACGATCAGGTGTACATGTATGCCAACCATCTTCCGAGCAAGCCGATGGATCCCCTGGTTCGCGAGTATCTTCGTTACATCCTGAGTTACGAAGGACAGCAGGATGTAGTGCGCGACGGCAAATACCTTCCACTTACCAGGGAAGTAGTCGAAGAGATGCGGAAGAGGCTGAACTGACCGATGAAAACTTCTTGCTCGAGAACGGCACTCTCGTTGGCGCTGGCTGCGGCCTTTGCCTGCTTGCCCGCTGCATCGCCAACTGCTCTCGGCCAGCAGTCAGCCCCGGCTCCGGCCGCGGAGCGAAATGGCCTGGTGGTGCAGGCGGCGCGCGCCAAACACGTAGCCGGCCGGGCAAAGAAGGTTTACTACACCCAGCGATTCAATCTCTCAGGTCTGCCTGAATACAAACCGGCGCAGCAAGTCTCCGGAGCCATTCGCGAATGGGGATCGAACTACTTTCAGGACAGCAACCTGAATGATTACTGGGAAACAGGCTTTCACAAATATCAGCCGGATGTTCGTTTCGAGTACAACATGAAGACGGCACTCGAGTCGGCAGCCGCGCTGTCGACGGGAGTGGCAAATCTGGTCGCGTGCCGGCTCTTCAGTTTTGAAGAACTGGAAATGTATGAGCGCGTCTACGGCCACGAACCTCTGCGCATCTTGATCGCCACCGGTTCCTACGACGTACCCGGATGGAGCCCGGCGCTGGCGATTGTGGTGAACAAGCAAAATCCGCTCTCAAGGCTGACACTGAAGCAACTGGATGGAATTTTCGGGGCGGCGCGCAGCGGAGGCTGGGAAGGGACAAGCTGGCATCCGGAGAATGGACGCCCGGCATCGCAGGACATCCGCACATGGGGTCAGCTTGGATTGACGGGCAAATGGAAGAATGCGCCTATCCACGTCTACGGGCTGAACCTGAGTTATGGAATGGCCCATGATTTTCAGGACCTGGTATTGCACGGCGGGGATAAGTGGACGCCTAGCCTCATCGAGTACGCCAACTACGCCCGGCCGGACGGAACCCTTTCGATCGCCGCCCAGCAGATGATGAGCGACCTTTCCAAAGACCCCTACGGAATCGGCTACAGCGGCGCGATGTTTTTGACACCCCAGACCAAAATCGTAGCTCTCGCGAAGCGCCAGGGAGATCCTTACGTCAGCCTCACCATCGACAACGTGCAGAATCGCACCTATCCGCTGCTGCTGGATGTGTATTACTACCTCGATCGCGACCCAGGCAAACCTGTCGATCCAACGCTGCGGGAATTTCTGCGGTACGCGTTGAGCCGCCGGGGACAAGAGGCAATCGAGCGCGATGGCAAGTATTTACCGTTGACGGCAGGTGCCGTCCAGGAGCAGCTAAAAACGCTGGAGTGAGCAGGATGATTTTTTTTCAATTCAAACCGGTGCGGCTCGTCGCGGGCATTCGTGCCGTTGCAAGCTCTCCCGCATTCACGCTGCGTCGAAGACGATGTCTCCGAATGCTCTTCCTGCTCTCGATTCTGGGTCCCTCCCTGTTGCAGGCCCAAGTAACGCCTGCGCGGAATCTGGAATCAATTCCCCCATACGGTCCGCGCCGTGCTGTCTCGGGCGTGATCGAAATCTGGGGCAGCCCCGGAGACGCAAGCCTGCTCGATTCCTGGCAGAGCGGTTTCCGCCATTTTCAACCCGGCGTGACATTCGTGGACAAAATGCGCGGACCGGACTCCACCATGGCGGGGATTTATACTGGCGTCGCGCAAATCGCCTTCCTTAGCCGTGAAATCTGGCCGGTGGAAGAGATGGCATTTCGATGGGTTTATCAATACAAGCCGTCCAGCGTGCAGATCATGACGGCCGGCCTCAAGAACAATCGTGTCAGCGCATCGCTGGTGGTCATCGTGAACAGGGCGAATCCGATTACCCAGCTTTCTCTCACACAGCTGGACAGCATCTTCGGGGCTGAGCCCCTGCGCGGTGGAATGAACATCCGCACCTGGGGAAAAGCCGGAGCCACAGGCACGTGGAGCACCCGGCCCATCCATGTATATGGACCGGCGATCGATAGCGCGCCCGCTTTTTATTTCAACCAGGAGGTTCTGAAGAACAGCGGCAAGTGGAATTGTAGCTTGAAGGAATTTGGCAGCGAACGCGACCCTATGCTGGCGAAGATCGCGCAGTCTGTTGCCGGCGACCCGGATGGCATCGGTTACGCAGTGATGCACCTGGTTACTCCCGGAGTCAGAACTGTGGCTCTTTCAGCGGGCTACGGTCAACCGGCCGTTCCGCCTGCGGAGGAAAACGTGCGCACGCGCGCCTATCCTCTTTCGCGGGCGCTATCGATGTATTTCTCTCAAAAGCCCGGCACAGCCGTCGATCCGAAAGTGGCGGAGTTCCTGCTGTACATTCTCAGCCGCCAGGGGCAGGCAGCGGTTGCACGAGACGGAGCATATTTTCCATTGACCGGACCGCTGACCGCGGCCCAGCGTGCGAGGCTGCAATGATGCGCCGCCGGTTTGCGTTGCTTTTTATCTTGCTCTGCACATCAGGAGCAAAGGCCCAGAGCCATATCCAGAGCCATCCTATGCTGCCTGGGTATGTACCGCAGCAGCGCGTTTCGGGAACCATTCGCATCTCCGGCCATGGCGCCTACGGAAAAGATTTTATCGGCAAGCTGCTGCGCGCATGGGAGGAAGGGTTTATGCGCGAACAGCCGGACGTGCGGTTTGAAACTCACCTGGTGGGCACTGCCTCGGCCATCGGCACACTTTACGCTGGGACCGATGACCTGGCATTAATGGGCCGAGAAATCTGGCCGATGGAACTGACCGCATTCGACGAGGTTTTTCATTATCCGCCGCTCGGCATTGACGTCGTCACGGGCAGCTACGACGTGCGCAACAAGGATTTCGCTCTAGTCCTATTTGTGAATAAGGAGAATCCGCTTCGCCGTATCACGTTCGCGCAGGTGGATGCCATCTTCGACGCCGAGCATCGCACCAGCCCGCACGCCATTCGTACATGGGGGCAGTTAGGCCTGGCTGGCGAATGGAAGGACAAGCCGATTCATCCGGTGGGCTTTCCCGTCAGCCGGGGATTCTCCTACTACATGGAGCAAACTGTTTTTGGCGGAAGCCACAAGTGGGTCTGCGATCTGAAGCAGTTTCCCGACCTTCACCTTAGCGGCGGAAAATTGCTCGATGGCGGCCAGCAGATTCTGGATGCTGTCGCGGCAGACAAATACGCGATTGGATATTCCAGCATGTATTACAAGAATCCGGATGTTAAACCGCTCCCTATATCCCGGAATGCGAACGGCCCTTTCGTTGCAGTTTCCAAGTCGGCTGTCGAAGACCATCGGTATCCGCTGACGCGCGTGATCACCATCTACCTGAACCGGGAGCCAAGCAAGCCGGTCGACACCAGGCTCAAGGAATTTCTGCTCTATGTTTTGAGCCGACAGGGACAGGCAGCCACCGCGGCGGATGGCGGCTATCTACCTCTCACCCCCGCGATCGCCGAGGTCCAGCGGCGCAAGCTGAACTGATTTCGCGCGGTCATGAATGCATTTTCATTCTGGTTTCATCGGAAGTTCAGTTCGAGGTTCTAGTGTGGTGCCTCTTAAGTTCTTTGTATAAGTCTGTCATCCCGACCGGAGCATAGCGGAGCGGAGGGACCTGCTGTTTTAACCATCTCCGCTACGCCGGTACACCGTAACTTATGCAGCGAATTATTGGGACACCACACTAGAAAGAGCTCCTGAAAGTGTATATAGCGCTGGTTGAAGCGAGCGTCATCCTGAGCGAAACCGGAGTCCCCGACGCGCGTTTTTGGCGCGTTGGGGTGGGAAGCGAAGGACCTCTGTATTGTATTGCTATCGCTATGGGAAGGCAACGAACGGAACTATCGCAAGAAAATCGAGGACACGATGAAACAAAAAATTCTTCTGGTATTCGCTTCTATCTTCTTCTTCTCTGTCGGCGCGCAGGCGCAAATCCCGGACGTGAATCAAATCCCCCCATACGCCCCGCACATGAAAGTGCAGGGAGCCATTCGCGTCTTCGGCACCGATCTGAAAGGGCAGATGGCCATTTGGGAGGCTGGCTTTCTCAAGTACCAGCCCAGCGCTGTATTCGCGAACAACTTCATGACCAGCAGCGAGGGCTCACTGGCAGGACTTTACACCGGCATCGGCGACATGGCGCCTGCCGGGGATGACGAAAAGATCCCCGACATGCTCGCCTTCTACACGGCTTTGGGCTATCTACCCACGGAGGTATCCGTAGCCACCGGAGGCTATGAGAGGCGTGGAACGCTCTGGGCTCTCCAGATCGTGGTCAATAAAGATAATCCCTTGTCCAGGCTGACGATGGAACAGCTGGACGGAATCTTCGGTTCCCGGCGCACCGGCGGATGGGACGGCATCCTCTACACCGCCAAGTACGCGCGCGGAGCGGATAAGAATATCCGCACCTGGGGCCAGCTTGGACTTACCGGCGAGTGGGCCAATAAACCAATCCAAACCTATGGCTACTCGGCCCCTGGATTCAAAGTCGCTTTCCAGCGCAAGATATTCCACCGGTCCGATAAGTGGAACGGAAATTTCAAGGAATTTGTGGAAGCCAAGGAAGCTACTCCGGACGCCGATGGACAAAAAGTCGCAAGCGAGCGGATGTATGAAGCGCTATCGAGAGATAGATATGGCATCGTCTGGGGGCCGGTGCTGCACAGCGAGAATTATTCGGATGTCAAGGGCGTGGCGCTGGCCAACACTGCCGCAGGTCCCTACGTTCCGCTGACCGAGGCCAACGTGCAGAACCGCAGTTATCCTTTCATCCGCGACGCCTATATCTATCTGAACATCGCACCCGGCCAACCGCTTAATCCCAAGGTGCAGGAGTTCATGCGCTATATTCTCAGCCGTCAAGGCCAGCAGGATCTGATCGCTCCGGGAAACTACTATCCGATGCCTGCGGCAATGGCCGCGCGGCAACTCGAGAAGCTCAAATGAGCACGGGGCATACCGTCAGGGCAGGCTTTGGATGGTCACAGATATTCGGCATCGCCGCTCTTGTGCTACTGCTCGGAGGCGGCGCTGTCGTCCGCGCGCAAACTACATTGCCGGTCTATCATCCAGCGCAGCGGTTGAGCGGAACCATCCACATCTGGGGCCACGGCAACCTGCATGACGACTACATTGGACCGCTGCTGCGCGCATGGGAAGAGGCTTTCCGCCGTCAGCAGCCTGATGTGCAGTTTACAAACGGTATGCTGGGCAACGCTTCGGCCATTGGCGGCTTGTACACGGGCGTCGCGGATGTGGCGCTGATGGATCGCATGGCATGGCCAATCGAACAAGATGGCTTCCAGCAGGTCTTCAACTACGATCCCGTGGGATTCACCATCATGACCGGCAGCTTGAACGTCGCTCATCACACGCCCGCGCTGGTCATGCTGGTAAATAAAAGCAACCCATTGACGACGATGACTCTGGCGCAGCTTGATTCCCTCTATGACGCCGACCGGCTCCGCGGCGGAACACCGATCCACGCCTGGGGCGATCTTGGACTGAAGAGTGCATGGGCAGCCCGGCCTGTCCATATTTATGGCTATCCCATCGCCAGTAAACAGGCGCAATTTTTTGAGCGCGCCGTGATGGGAAAGGCAGACGACAAGTGGAACTGCAGTCTGCGTCTGCGGAAGACGGAAGCCGAAGTCATCGATGCTGTGGCCCACGATCCAGAGGGTGTTGGGTTCGCCACGCTCGAGCGTCCCGATCCGCGTACAAAACCGCTGGCCCTGGTTCCTCTGGCTGGAGAGTCGGCCGTGACGGCTTCGCGTGAGACCGTCGCTGCCCGCACCTATCCGCTGGCGCAGCCAATCTGGATTTACACCGTCCACCTGCCGGGCACGCCGCAAGACCCCAAGGTGGCGGAGTTTCTCCGGTTCATCCTTAGCCGCGAAGGTCAAACCATCATCACCAATGATGGCGGCTATTTCCCGCTACCGCCGCTGCTCGCCCACAGTGAGATGGAGAAGGTGAAATGATGCGCCGCTTTCCCGCTGTGCTGCTCACTCTTATCTGCGCCTTTGTCTGCTCCGCGTCGGCGCAAACGCAGAATGCCACGCCCGATTATCTGGGGAAGCTGACCCCCTACCATCCCCGGCAGCAGGTCAGCGGAATCATCCGCGTCTGGGGAAATGACCAGGTGCAGAAACTGATGAAGGAGTGGCAGGCGGGCTTTAGCAAGTTCCAGCCGAACGTTCATTTCGAGGCCAGGTTACCGGGAACTGAAGCCGCCATGGCCGGGCTCTACGCCAATATCGCGGATTTGGTTTTTGTGGGGCGCGAGCCATATCCACCGGAGATTCACGCATTCAAGGGTCGTTTCGGTTATCCGCCGTTGGAGGTCCGTTTCACCTCCGGCAGCTACGCCACGCCGGACAAGGATTTTTCGCTGATGGTTTTCGTGCAGAAGGACAATCCCCTGCGCCATCTGACCATGGCGCAAATAGCGTTGGTCTTCGGCTGCGGCTGCGATGCGCATGGGCGGCGGCTGCGCACCTGGGGACAACTCGGCGTGACGGGCGCGTGGGCCAGCCGGCCTGTCCATGTTTACGGCTATACGTTTGAAACGGGAATGTCCATTTTCTTTCAGCACGTCGTACTGCACGACTCACAACGCTGGAACAGCGACATGAAAACTTTCGACAACGGGCATCAGCCGAACGGAAAGGTTATCAACGCAGGAGTCTACGTCCTTCAGGCACTGGCCCGAGATCCAGACGGCATCGCTTATGCAAACGTGCATTATGCAAATCCCGGCGTCAGAACGATCGCTCTGGGTCGTACCGACGCCGGTCCGTTCATAGCACCGACGCTGATAACAACATGGTTGCGCGAATACCCGCTCACCCGCTACTCAACTATCTTCCTGAACCGCAAGCCGGGCCAGCCGATCGACCCTAAACTGCGGGAGTTCTTGCTGTACATTCTAAGCAAACAGGGAATGGCGGCGGTGGTCGATCAAGCCTATTTGCCGTTGAATGAAAAGTCCGCAGCCGAGCAGCGCCGCAAACTCCAGTAAGGATCTGCATTGCCACGGCCGGCTACTGCAATTTTTTTAGCTCCTCCTGCACAGTTGCCGCATTGAGCGGCAGATACTTGCCATCGCGCTCGATTAGTTCCTGTCCCTGGCGGCTGAGCACAAAGCGGACAAACTCGCGCACCTTAGGGTCCATCTTCTCTCCGGGCTTCACATTGACCCAGAACGACTGGCCACCCCAGAGTGGATAGCTATGGTTCTGAAGGCTGTCCATCGAATAATGAATGAACGGCCCCGCATTGGTAGCGCCGAGATCGAGAATCTTCACGTCCGTGGGGAACCGTGGATGAAAGCGGACATAGGCGATGCCGTTCGGATCGGCGCGGACATGATCGACGATCTGGTCGGCCTCCAGATAAGTCTTGCCGTTTGGCCGGTCATAGTTGCCGAATCCAAGATAGTTTTCGTTCCACTTATCGCTTGAGTGAAGCACTTTATCGGAAAATTCGAGCGCGGTGGCATAGCGCAGGCTATAACCGTAAGTATCGATCGGCTTGTTCTTCCATTTCCCTGTCAATCCTAGCTGTCCCCACTTACGAATGTTCTTCTCAGGTCCACGGGCAAATTCATGGTGCCATGTGGTGCGAACCCAGCCGCCCGCGCACTGCGAGCCGAACATTCCGTTGAGCTGCGTGATGCTTATCTTCGTAATTGGATTTTCCTTATTGACTATCATCACCATATTGTTCTGCCAGCCGATCACGTCGTAAGAACCAGTTAGAACCTTGATGCCGGTCGGCAAATAGCCCCTTAGCCGAAGATAGGAAAGATAGTCGTAGAAGCTCGGCTCGTGCGTAATGCCAATGTTGGCCAGACCGAACGCAAGGCATGGAATTGCGGTTGCCGCGGTTTGCAGATTGTACTCAATCTTGATACCCGGCTGATACTTTGCAAATGCATTTTTCCACCAACCACCAAGTGGGGAGTCGCCAATGTAGTTATTCCCGCAAATACGTAACGTGCCGGTAGGCTTGCCTTCCGGCGCATAGTTGGGAAGACCGCTTAGGTCGAATTTCCGCGTATAAGCCGGCGTCTCCGCAATTTGATGCATCCGTACCCGGCGTTCGATCGAGGATCCCGTTGGATACTTTTTCGATTCGGCATTTGGCTGGTATTTGTCGGACATCTGCGCGCGTTCGGCTCCAAGCCAGAATAGGTTGAACGTCAGAACAACTACAACAAGTGCGAAAGATCGTCTCATTTTTCCATTCCCTTTCTGCGAAAGAAGTATTACATGAACAGCGAGTGGAATCATGCCCAATCGCATGAACAATTTGTCATCTTCAATTCATTTAGAATTAAGCTTCAAACCTTATCGTCATGTTTTAAATCTGTAGCCTGGTAATCCGACAAACATGCTGAGAACCGGGTACTTAGTTCATGCAACGCTTGTTTCGGAGATGTGAAACATTCCATGAAATCGCAATCAAATAGACCTCATCAGGTCGGATCTCACCGAGAGGTTAGCGCAAGGCAACTAGTTATTCTCTGTGCCTGCATTTTCGCAACCACTGTCGCCTTCACCCAAAAGAAACCGGTCAACCGCACGGCGCTGGTAAGTCCCGATTTGCCGACGTATCATCCTCAACCGATACCCAAACCGAAAAATCACGGCTACGTCATGCCGGACGGTTCAATCCGCATCGTCGGCTTCGAGGACATGGCCGGCATGATATCGAAGTGGGACCAGATCTTCTCCCGCACGCATCCGGGGATCAAATTCACGCCGATCCTGAAAGGCAACAAGACAGGCATACCGGCGATTACCTACGATATGTCGGCCTTCGCTCCACGCGGCGGCGGAGCGACGCTGCTGGAGCTACTTCCATACGAGAAAATCTATGGATCCAAGAAGGACCCTGTAGCTGCGCTGATTATCCGAGTGGCTCATGGTTCTCTAAATCCTGCCGCCCAACTTAGCCCTCTCGGAATCATCGTCAACAAGAGCAACCCGATCAAGTCGCTGACTGAGCAACAGGTCGCATCCATTTTTTCCACTGGCAGCGGCACGGGAGATGTCACCAACTGGAGTCAGATCGGGATGGGTGGAAAGCTAACAAACAAGCCGATCCATCCAGCCGGTTTGTACTGGGACGCCTACAATCGACCGGAAGACCCCGACATGGGCGAGTACATGATGTACCGAAAGATGGGGAAGTTTCCCGGATATGTTTTCTCGCCAAACTATGAGCAGTTTCTCCGCTACTCCGAGGTGGTTCAGAAGGTCGCGCAGGACCCGCTGGCGATCGGCATCGTTGCGCTGAACAAGATTGATTCAAGCGTTCGAGAGGTTCCCATGATCGGCACCGATGGCCATACACCGACGACGGGAAGCGCAGCCCACCTGATGGCAGACCTATATCCCTATGGCCGCGACCTATACATCTACATTCGGCGGGATCCGGGAACTCCGTTCGATCCGCTGGTTTTGGAGTACATGAAGTTAATTCTTTCCAAGGCGGGCCAGGAAGTGGTTGCGCGGGATCCGATGGGATACCTGCCGCTGAGTTCCGCGGAGGTAAAGGTCCAGCTTGAAAAGCTGGAACGCGCGAAGATCTGGGCGCCGAGGTCGAAACAGGGCCCCATGCTGAACTTCCCCTTTCCGTCACCCCAGCCGTAGAACCCAAGGACCCAAGGAATATGAGATTCTCACGAACAATAATTTCCGCGAGCCTTCGTCGCGTTCCGCAGAGAAGCGCGGCATGTTTGCTGCTATCCGCTGTCGTCCTGTCCGCTGGCGTTGCGAAGACGCAGAAGTCGCAGAAGGATATAAACCAATTGCCCTACACTCCGAGGCCTCTGACTGTGCCCGCAAACCGGCCGTACGTTGTCGGGCCAGACACCGTGTTCGTTGCGGGAAACGACGTTCTGATTCCGTTGTTTACCAAGCTCGACGCCCGCTGGGCGCAGCTTGAGCCAAACATCAAATTTAAGAAAATCATGATGGGGTCCACATTATCCGTGGAAGGTCTCGTGTCGCAGAAATCGGCATTCGGGCCTATCGGCCGCGGGAACCGGCAGCCGGAGGTCGACGAATTCGTTCAGCGGTTCGGCTATAAGCCGACGTACCTGAAGATTGGTTACGACAGCAATCCAAATAACAAACTGTCGACGGGGATCTGGGTCAACGCCAGCAACCCTATCCAATCGATCACCCTTGCGCAGGCCGCAGCCATATTTACCACAGGCGGCGGCATGGGAGACATCACGCACTGGTCGCAACTGGGTGTCGGGGGGGAGTGGGGACCAATCCCGATCCATCCTTATGTCACCCGCGATACCCACGCCATTCTTGCCATGATCGATGAAATGCGCGATAAGTTCGGAGGCAGGCCCTTTTCGCCTCTCGTGGAATGGATGCCCACGGAGGAGAGTGCTATCGACGCGGTGGCGCAGGATGCCTATGGCATGGTTCTGATGGACTACTGGAATAACGCCGCCGTAATGAAGGGCGTGACCACCTGGAAGCGGCTCAAGGATCTGGGGCCAAAGATCAAGTTTGTGCCCATGTCCCTGACCCTGGGCGGAACACTGTCGAACGGCACCAAGGCAGGCCCCCTGCATCCCATGGCGTCGGCGATTGGGATCAACATCAATAAAACACCCGGCAAGCCGCTCGATCCATGGCTGAAAGCATATTGCGAATTTTTGCTCTCCAAGGATGCGCAGGATATCCTCGCGTCCCCCGAAATGAGGCAGGCAGGATTTCGGCCTCTTCGACCTGGTGAGACAGCAAAGGAATTGAAAAAAATTGAATGATCCTAGTCGCATAGAAGACCCGCTGAATGCAGCAGATCTTCGTTGCTTCAATGCCATATCCTTCGTTAACAATGTGGGTAATCTGCGTTTCAATTTCCGGATCAAAGGGGAGCGGCGCGTTTTCTCTTCCGTTCGGAATACGCGCGCAGGCGCATCAGCGCGAGTGACACCCCGGTGTATACCAGCATCACCGCGCCTGCCGAGGCGATGAAGGCGATAATCTAACCGGGTAACCCGGCAGATTCGCCCGTATGAGTCCAGCGAGCCAGTTCGCGCAGACGCTGCCCGAGATTTTTGCGCGCGAACGGCTGCCACTCGACCACCGCCCCGGACCTCGGATCGACGAGGAGCTGGCCTTGCTTCTCCGCGTGGGCCACGTCACCTGTATCGATGGTGAAAGTGACTGGTTCGTTCGTCTTGTCCGGTACCGCCATAGTAATAATCTTCCAGCCTGGCACCTGTCGTTTCGCGCGTTCCAAAGCAACCTGCCAGGAGACCCAGAAGCGATGATCCGGTTTTGCTCCGGTGGCCTGAAAGACGTGGTCTGGAGGAGGCGTCACATTTCCCGTGGCGCGGTATAGCAGCACATTCGCCCAGCCATAGGCAAGGGCGATTCCGGTGAGCACGACCAACATCAGCGGCAGCGCGCACCAGAAGCCGATCGTGTTATGCCAGTTTCAGTCGCGGGCCCGTCCGCTTGTTCCACTTCGGAACCATGTGACCGCACGCAGATGCTTCCAGGTGAAAGCACGTGGCCACCATAGAAATAGACCACTGAAAATCGAAAAATAAAAAGCACAGGGTCGTTGCCCCCTTAATCTGGCGCGCTGGAGCACCTAGTCTTCCGCTGGCGCCGAACCACCGATGCAGCCCCTCCACCGCGCGGAAGAAACCGCGCATTTCCACAAACTAGCGAATAATCCCTGAACATCACCGGTCGGCAATTCACCTCGAATGACTTTAGTCCTTGCGCGTTGCGACAGGCGAGACATGGCATCTGAGGATCTGGGCTGACGCCATGTTGAAAGCAAGAAGATCGCGCGGAAAATGAAAGGAGGTCGATTGATTATATAATAGGACGCCCGAAAAACATCCGAAGCAGCGCCTTATTATTACGCTTACATCAACCATGTAAGCGGAGATGATCCGATACTGGTCATCGAAGAACAACTGGAAGACTCACAGTCATTTTTCCTAGAGATGTCGGAAGAAAAATCTCTGTACCGCTATGCACCGGAAAAGTGGAGCATTCGACAGGTGTTGAACCATGTTAACGATACAGAAAGAGTGCTTGCATTCCGGGCACTTTGGTTTGCACGAAGTTTAGAGACTCCGCTTCCTAGCTACGAACAGAACATCGCGGCATCCGGGGCTGAGGCCGACAAGACATCCTGGGCGGCCCATGTCGAGGAGTTCCGCCGTGTGCGCCTCTCCACCATCTCACTCTTTTACAATATGCCGACGGAGGGATGGATGCGAGACGGTTTCGCCAGCGACAATCGGTTCACCGTGCGTGCCTTGGCCTATATAATTGCCGGACATCTAACCCACCACATCACTATTCTACGTGAACGCTACTTGTAGGTTCAGGTAACATTGACGGAAGCTCGAGAACAGATTTCGAGCAGCGCGAATGCCTGGACTGACACATATTTGGCTGCGTTCACTTTTCATATCCGACGGGGCTATACGACAATATCGCGCGATGTCGTAATGAACTAGACAAAACACCCGGCCCATACAGCGCTTAATAATTTTTTCTCCGTCACACTACGGCGTCAAGCAACTGTCGGGCGGTGACAATCTGCGTGGCACCCCACGCAGATGGGAAATCCTTCACATTTCCAGTTACCAGGTAATGTGCGTCTGACATTTGCGCACACTCCAGAAAAATGTTGTCGTCGGGATCAGAGCAGGCATGCACAGCCTCGGTGGGCTTGACCCAGAATCCCCGCTCTCGAATAGTGCGAAGTGTTTCTTCGATCACCCTTGGGTTACGGCCTAGCCGAGGTCGACGGATCACCTCTTCATATTCTGCATATATATTTCCGCTCATGCAAAGCTGAATGTCTGGATAAAGGATGGTCATCAGAAATACCTGCGCAGGTGGTCCGTGCGGACTCAGCAAGGCAGAGATGAGGATGTTGGTGTCGAGGACGACCCGGATCATTGCTCCACAGGCAGATGACGGTTACGTCGCGCCTTTCGTGCAGCACCGATTTCCGCGTCGATCTCCTCCACAGAGAGCCGGTCCACGCCTAGCCGTTTTGCGCTCTCCCAAGACTCCTGGAGCCAGTCCGGGGTGGAAACGGACGTCACCGTGCGGATGCTGATCGCTTCGTTCTCGGCAACCGCGCGCCCCAGCAGGCTTTCGATCGCCATCTTCTGGTTCGGCGAGAGATCTTTGGCTTTGTGAATCATTCGTGCGACTCCGGAGCTGACAACATTCTTCATTGAACAGTTTAGGTCGGCTGACGGGCCTTGTCACGCAAAGCGCGTCCGATGACCCTGAGATTTGGCCCCCTATTTAAGGCAAGATGTCCAAAAGCTGCGAGACTAAACTTCGGAACAAATCTCGGAACAATTGACGCCGAACACGCTCCAAAGACGACTCTTGACGTCAGCTAAATCCTAGTAAATCCATGCATTCCGGCTCCTCGTCGCAGTCTCTTAATCGACAGGTTGAAGGTTCGATTCCTTCCGCGTCCACCAATCTAAACCTATTTCCATCCAGCAGATGTCGACTTCGATTCGTTGGCTCCATGCGTGTCATTTTCCAAAACCTGACCAAACTTTTTTCGCTGGTTGCGCAGATTGATGGTCTCCCGCAGCGGTTCCAGCTCTTGATGTTGATATGGCTCCATGGACTTCAGATCGGTATACCCCATGGACTTGCTGACAGCGAAGGCGTTCTTGCTCTTCGCCATCGTGTAAGTTCCATATCCAGCCGATCGTGTCGGATGTAGCCGTCTCACAGGCAGCGGTAACCGATGTGCATCTCCGGCCGCTATTCACGACCACAATCCGCTTGCCCGATATCGTCAGCGCGGGTGCTACACCACATGGCGTCAAGTTGCGCGAAGTCTAGCTCGCCGAGGGGATTTGCCTGGTTGACATAGAATGTGAGCGCGACAGTTCGGGTGGGGGTGCAGCTTCCCAGGGCCACCTTGATTTCTGTGGGCTCGGATAACCATCGGGACTGGAAGGCTTGTATCTCGTTGGGGTTCATCTCGCGCGAGAGCGGAGCCACGTCGCGGCACCCGCAGTGAGCGACGCGGGAGGAGAGAGAGATGCTTTGGATTGCAGTTGATGCTTACTTGCGGATTAAGGGCGGTGAATACTACGATCCATGTCCGCATCAGGTCATCCATGGTGTCTGCGCCAAAGCTGCGCAGGTGGCCAGAAATTCCCGGAATGGACTGGTATGAAAGAATCGAGGAATCGACCTGGGCCTGCAGCGTATCGCGTACAGGAAAGGTTTTTTAGGAGCCCACGGTTCCGACTACGCCGAGCAGAATTACTGACGCAGTTCGCCTAAGTTTCATAATTCAATTGCGCTTTCCGTACACACTGAGTTTAATAAACCATTTTTGAGCGAGGATACCTTCAAGGTAAGTTACTTGGGGCGACGTCGGACCATACCTCCATAAGGCAAAACGTTTCGCAATAACTGTCATCTAAGTTCAGCAAGCTGCTGCGCCGCAATCCGCGAAGGCAAAGGCAGAGAAACGCCTTCTTGTTCAATCGCCGTTTGCCCCTCCCGGCTGAGCGCATAACGAAGAAACTCCCGTATCACTGGATTGAGCGGATTACTGGAAGGGTAGTTGATGTAGATATACATATAACGTGTCAGCGGATAGCGCGCCGTTCGGACCTGATTGAGTGTCCCTTTCATTTACGGCCCAGACGGACTTTCAGAGATGGCGACTTCCTTCGCGTCTGACTTTCTATTCAGCAGCCCGGCATAGCCAATCGCCTCTGGATCACTGGCCACGAAGGAGACAATCCGATCGAGCACGTTGATCGTCTCTCCGGTGTTTTCCTCATGAATACCGGGCCGGAAATTGCCGCCTTTACAGACAGTTAGTCGAATGTAATTCGAGATGCCGTCTGGAACTGTGACTCCGACGAGGTGTATCTCGCGTTGTGCCCACTCGCTTTTGACACCAAGCTGTACCCAGTGAGTTATCCGCTGCGTTGCGCCGGGTTTCAATGTGGTGCAGTAGATAGCATCTAACTGGCGAAAATCGATTTGACTGATCGAATTCCTTGCGTTGACATAGAAGGCCAGGGTGACGGTGTGACCTGAAGTGGAATAACTTCTGAGAGCGACGCGCACAGCCGTAGGCGAGTATCCGTATTTCGGTCTGAACTGCGCTATCTCGCTGTAGAACCCGGCGGGCGAGGATGAAATCCGGCATCCAGAAAAAATCTGACCAGAAAATGTTCGTCTACCGGCACATCGTTTGGAAACTATCTCACGCGAGAGCGGTGCCAAATTGCGATTTACTCGCAGTCAAGCCGGGCGCGGCGGTGAGTGAGCCCTTGCCTGCATGGCGATGGTCACGCCAGGATAAATCGTCGTAAGCCCTTAATCCACGAGGTCATAAGTTGCTCCATCGTGTTTGTGCCAATACTAGTCAGCTAACCTGAGAGACGGCCATCCGGTCGACAGCGGCGTAATGTGGATTACCAGTGAGGTGTTTCACCTTCTGCTGGGCAAGCATGGGAGCGCACGCAAGCAATGCGAACGAGAGAGAAAGAATGCTGGCGGCCTTTGCCAGGTTGTTCATCGGCGGTTCCTTATCTATGAACAACCGAGTGGAAGCAATACTTCACAGACTTGATTGGGTACATGCTATGACAGTTCGGCGGCGCAAAAGGTGGTGGTACAGAAACAAACATCAGCTTATATAGAAGGTGAATAAGAATGAGAACCAATTTATCGTGAACGGAATTTCATTGTGGATTCAGATGATCTTCATGCAGCGGGAAGCAAATAGTAGACGCTATTTCGTGAGGTTTCCATCATCAAGTTTTGCGCACTGCTTTCGATCGTTATTTTGGCGATTCCCATGGGGACTTCAGCCCAGAAGCTGGACCAGTTTCCAGATTACAAGCCGTGCCCAGCAACTCCCGGAACCGTTCGAGTGTGGGGCGATGACTTTATGGCGAAGCTTCAAGGAATATGGGAACAGGGCTTCCACAAATACCATCCGGAGATACACTTCGACGATACCCTCAAGAGTTCCGCGCAGGGGATGGGGGCGCTCTATACCAACGTTGCCGATCTCGCACTGCTGGGCCGCGAGGCATGGCCGAGTGAAGTGCTTGGCTTTCAAAAAATGTATCGGCATGAACCGCTCGGTATCGCAGTCGCCACGGGAAGCTTCGATACAGAGGGCAAGACGTGGCCACTTATAATTTTCGTGAACAAGTCCAATCCTCTGTCGCGGATGACGCTTCAGCAGCTAGACGCGATCTATGGAACGACGCTAAAACGAGGAGCTACGGAACCGATCAGGCGGTGGGGCCAGCTTGGACTTACAGGAGAATGGGCGGATCGGCCCATCCATGTTTACGGATACGACTTTTCCATTCCGGGCTTTACCTATGCCTTTCAGCAGATGGTCTTTAAAGGCGGCGATAAATGGAACGATACTTTGATCGAGTTCTTCAATACGCATGATCCGAATGGCAAGCTGACTCACACGGCGGGAGATCTGATGCTGGATGCACTGGCCAAGGACCCCAATGGGATTGCGTTCACCGGGATGCAATTCAAAAATCCTGGAGTGAAGTATCTGGCGCTGGCGAAAACGGACAGCGGTCCTTATGTTGAGCCTTCGCCGGAAACGACGGCGGACAGGACGTATCCGCTGGTGCGCAACATCTATATTTACCTGAACCGCGAGCCTGGGAGACATGTCGATCCAAAACTCAAGGAATTCCTGACCTATGTGCTGAGCCGACAGGGACAGGCAGACGTGCAGAAGGAAGGGGCGTTTTTGCCACTTACGCTGGCGCAGGATCAAGAGCAATGGAAGAAGATCGAGTAAGCACACCGAAGAAAGGAAGCCAGTTGGAAGGAACTCTAATGATCAAAGCATTCATCGTGTCAATTCTGACGATTCCGGTGGCGTGCTCCGCCTTTGCGCAGAGCCCCGCACCGTTACGTTTTGTGACGAAGATCCCGGTACCGGGGATGACTGAAACGTGGGATCACCTTACGGGCGATCCGGCAGGCAAGCGGCTGTTTGCCTCGGCGCAAGAGGACCAGACGGTGTGGGTCTTCGACCTGAAGAACAATAAGCCGATCCACGGAATAACCGCGGGCTTCAATCGTCCGCAGGGCCTGTTCTACACTCCGGCTGGAGACCTGTTTGTGAGCAATGGAAGAGATGGAACGGTAAAGGTAATCGACGGGCGCAGTTTTCAGCTAGTCAAGAATATACCGCTGACGCTTGGTGCCGACCTGATGGGCTATGACCCGAAGACGAAGTACCTCTACGTCGATCATGGCGGAAAGGATTCGAACCGTGGTCCGGGGGGACTGGCGATCATCGATACAGTTAAACTCGCACAGGTCGGAAACATAATTACGGACTGGCGTCCTGCCGCACTGGCGCTTGAGAAACACGGGCCGCGCTTGTTTGTAACACTTCCTGGCGCGGGAGAGATAGGTGTGATCAACCGAAACACGCAGAAGATTCTTGCAAAATATCCCGTGGGGGCTCCAGCACGTCCGGATGCGATTGCGCTCGACGAGGTACACCGCCGCATCTTCGTGGGCACGCGGACGCCGAATAAGTTTATTGTGCTGGATATCGATTCGGGCAAGACGATCGCGGCAATGGATAGCGTGGGCGGAATCGAGGGCCTCTTTTTCGATGCCGCTCATCAGCAAATTTATATCTCCGGACTGGATGGGATCGTGGCGGTCTATCGGCAGGTTAATTCAAAGCATTATATTTCTCTGGGCAGAGTCACTGTAGTCCCCAAGGCCGGAACATCCCACTGGATGCCGTCCTTGAACCGCTATTACGTGGCGGCGCCGCCGCACGACGGCCAGCCAGGTGCGATCTGGGTATATGAGCCGGCAGCGAAGTAGCGTCGGCGGGACAGCGGAAGCACGTGCATCTATCCCAAAAGAGTGTGCATATGAAACATCTGAAATCCATCGACATGCGAGCGATTGCTTTCGGCTTGCTTGTCGCGATGCCGGGTGCGTGGTGCCGTATGGCGCAGAACGCCAGCACGTTGTTGTCGTATCAGCCCCAGTAGCGGGTGTCAGGAACGATCAATGTATGGGCGCATGTTTTTTCAAGATGGATATGTTGAATGGGAAAGTGGGATTCCGAAATTATCAGCCTAACATTGCATTTCAGAACAATTCGGTGAGCAGTCCGGCTTCATGGCCGCGCAGTTTACAGGAACGGTGGAGATCGGCATAGTAGGACGCGAGATCAGGCTCTGGAAGTGGCCGTAATACCCGTGTAATGAAACACAAACCCCTCGGAATTGAAGTGATGACGGGAGCAGACGCAGACAAAAGCATCGCATTGGCGATTTTGTGAATAACGACAATCCGCTTACGAAGTTGTCCTACAGGCAGATGGATGCCATCTTTGGCAGCGAGGTCTACGCGGCGAGAAAGAGAACATTCGCACCTGGGGGCAGCTTGGGCCGAAGGGCAAATGGGAGGACAAACCGATCCATCTCCATACGGGAGAACTGAATGCATTGCCGGGCTTTCTGTTTGCACAGGTGGTGATGAAATGCAGCCTGCTGTGGAATGACGACTTACAGCATTTTGACAATGCGAACCTGCCTGGCGGAAACTTCTATGAAGCTGGACAGCGCGTAGTAGACGCGTTGGGAAAAGATAAGTATGGGTTCGCGCTATCGGGCGCAGGATATCGGAATCCTCATGTGAAACTGGTGGCGATCTCCGTCGGAGACAACACACCGTATCTTGTGCCAACAACGGAGAACGTGGCTAACAGAACCTATCCCTTGTCGCGGGTGGCGTGGATCTATATCAGTTGCATGCCGGGCGAGCCGGTAAAAGCGAAGACGCGAGAGTTTATGGAATACATTCTAAGTCGTGAGGGGCAGGAAGCTGTGGAACGAGAAGGCGATTACTCCCCCTTATGGAGCGGCTCGATCTTGAGCAACGCAAGAAGCTGGAATAGACGGAGTCATTCCAATTTCTTTAGCTGCTCGCGGACAACGTCTCCGGTCAAAGGAAGATACTTACCATCGCGCACAACCTGTTCCTGCCCCTCACGGCTGAGGATGAAGCGCAAGTACTCCTTCACCTTGGGATCCAGCGGTTGTTTCGGATTACGGTTCACAAAGAAGAACACGTCTGCGTACAACGGATATTTGCGGCTGCGGACATTCGCCATTGTGAGGTCGTAGTACGGACCGCCATCCTTCCAGGCCAGGGGCAGAGCCTTTGTCTGTGGAGTTTGCCATACCGTTCCACCGGCCACATAGCAGATGGCGTATGGGTCTTTGCTGACGTCTTGCATCATCAGTTTTCCGGCAGCTTCCGTCGTGCCATCCGGATTCTTGGCGTTGGCATACTCGACCAGGTTTTCATTCCATTTATCAGTGACTCCACCGAAGGCGCGGGTGGTGATCTCCTCTGGAAAGTGGAATTCGAGGTTGTATCCGAGGACATGGATCGGTTTATCTGCCCACTTGCCCGTCAACCCAAGCTGTCCCCACGTCCTAATATTGCCGTTCGGGCCGCGAGCGAGTTTCTTGTCCCAGGTGAGCGCATTCCATTCTCCCGAACGCGGTGCGCCGAAGATACCATCCAGTTGCTTGAGGGTCAGTTTGGAAATAGGATTATTTTTATTGACGAAAATACCGATCGCCGGGTTCCAGCCGGGGACATCATAGCTACCGGTTACGACAACAATGCCGAGCGGCTGATAATCAAACTCCCGTTGAAAGGCGAGCCGCTCGTCCCATGTTATTTGACGGCCCATGGGACCGATGTCCGACACATTAAAAATCAGTGCGGAAATGGCATGCTCGCTGGTCTTCAGATGGTCCTGAAATTTAACCCCCGGCTGGAACTTCTGAAAGGCAGTTTCCCAGTAGCTGCTCAGAGGACTATCGGAAAAATAGTTTGATCCCCACTCACGAATGGTGCCCGACACCTGACGCTCCGGTTTATAGTGCGGGAGATCGTCCAAACTCCAAGGCGACTTGTAGTGGACCTGGGCGCCTTGACCCAGAAGCCACTTGGCGCGTGCGGCCTGGGATTCCGCGGCATCTTTATTTGCCTGCGAATCTGACAGTTGCGCAGGCAGGATAGTGGGGCTTACGAGGGCTGCGAACCCTGCAAGGGCCACACAGAGTGAGAGCGCGGAGGGACGAAAAGTGAAACGCGGCAAACGTGGAAGATGAAATTTCATTTGTATTGCTCCTTACATAAATTACGCGCGCTGCAAGCCTGTCTGAAGCAATTAGCAACATGGCGCGCAGCGCAGACACCTAATATAAAGCTCGGTAAAGTGAAAATTACATAAACCACAGGTGAAATACGGTTCATGAGGAGGCCAGGAAGGTTCACTGCTCAGTCGCATGCCATGCGGAAGAGCAACAAACACGATCACTGGCAGGCAGGTGAAAATGAACATTATTTCATGCCGGTTTCAGGACAATCTTGCATGGCGGAGAATATTGTCCATCCGATGAGTGAGGTTGGTGTTCTTTTCCCGCCAAATCGGGGTTGCGGGGCCAGATAAGTCAGCCTACGGAAATGAAAGCGCATATCTACAGGAGAAGCCACAATGAGAAGTAAACACGAGCGGGAGAGCACAAACCGATTGAGCCAGATTTGCTCTCCGATGCTTCGCTACTCGATACGATGGCGGTTGTTGCAGGCCGCAGCCTGCCTTGGAATGTCCGCTATAGTCATGACTCCACCGGTGTTTGGTCAAGTGTCGGGAGGAACGATCAGCGGCATTATTGTGGATCCGAGCGGAGCCGTGGTTTCGGGCGCCACGGTGAAAATTACCGACCGAGCGACGGGTATATCTCGCACACTGGTAACCACTAGTACTGGCTTGTTTGAGGCCCCCAACCTCAACCCAGCGACCTACGATGTAATCATCAGAGAACATGGCTTCAAAGACGAACACATCGCGGCGGTGGTTCAGGTTGGGCGAAATGACGTGCTGAATACCACACTTCAACTGGCAGGCGCGAACGCACAGACAGTCGAGGTAAATGGATCCGCTCCTATTATCGACCTGGCATCTTCCACCTCATCTGACGATGTCACGGGCAAAACCATCCGCGAATTGCCGCTGAACGGACGCGACTGGACTTCACTCAGCATCCTTGAGCCGAATGTTCATACAGTTGACAATCAGTACAGTATCTCGGCGGGAGACAATTCGCGCTCGAACCGCGGCGTGGGCACCCAAATCTCGATTTCCGGTACCCGGCCCCAACAGAATAATTATCGTTTGGATGGAATCACCACGAACGACTATTCGGGTGCAGGGCCCGGCGGTGCACTAGGGGGCACATTGGGGGTAGATGCGATCCAAGAGTTCTCGGTGGTGACCTCCAATGCGTCGGCCGAGTATGGCCGTACATCGGGCGGGGTCATCTCAGCGGTGACGCGTGCCGGCACGAATGCGTATCACGGTTCGGCGTATGAATTTATCCGCAACAGCGCCCTTGACGCGAAGAATTACTTCTCGACTGGAGCACAGCCCTTCAAACGTAACCAGTTCGGTGGCGCTGTAGGCGGCCCGATCATCAAGAATAAAGCGTTCTTTTTCTTCAATTACGAAGGCATACGGCAAAGCCGGACCACCGCAACCGTCGATACCGTACCGAGTGCGGCCGCTCGGGCTGGACACCTGACCAGCGGCAACGTCACGGTGGATTCCCCAGTCATACCGTACCTGGCAATCTTCCCGCTTCCCAATGGCACGGTCACTGGGGATACAGGGATTTGGAGCTTCAATTCAAATGCAACGTCAAGAGAGGATTTATACACCGGACGTCTGGACTATACGATCTCGCAGAAGGATACGATTCATGGCACCGGTCTCTCCGATGTGTCCACGGACAACCAACCCGATATTTATGACTTCACGCTTACGGGCCTGAACATTGATCGCAAACTCTACTCGATAGAAGAGAACCATACCTTCTCTTCCAACCTCGTGAACTTTGCCCGGTTTGGTTATGCATTCACATTTGCCATTTCTCCGATCTCGCAGGCGGCAATCAATCCCCTGGCTGTGAATACGAGTCTCGGTTTTGTTCCGGGCCAGAATGTAGGAGAGCTGCGAATTCCTGGCATCAGTACTCTGGGCGGTGGCCTCAATGCCCCAGGAATTTACTCATATAACTACAATAGTTATCAGGCCGGAGACGATCTGTATTGGACCAAGGGCGCTCATACACTACAATTCGGCGTCTCTTATGAACGAATTCAGTCTAATGATCGTGGCACTTCCACGAATGGCTCTTACGTGTTCAATTCGATTGCCGACTTCCTGACAAACCAGCCTCAAACCTTCCTGTCCAATATTCCGGGGAAAAGCATTCCCATCTACTTGAGGCAGAACGTATTTGGGTTTTATGCCCAGGATGACTGGCACGCAAAGAAGAGCCTTACATTGAATCTGGGGTTGCGATATGAGCCGGCTTCCGTCGTAGGCGAGAAGTATAATCATCTCGCCACGCTTACAAATCCCGCTTCACCCAACCTGAAGCTAGGTGCTCCTTTTTATCAAAACCCGACACTTCTTGATTTCTCGCCCAGGGTCGGTTTTGCATGGGCCCCATCCGGTCAAGGGAAAATGGTAATTCACGGAGCGTACGGTATCTACGATACATTGCCTCTGACGTATGAATTCGCATTGGCAACCCTTGCAGTCTCGCCGTATGGAGCCACTGCCGACCTCACCAATACAGCTGTATTGGCGGGCACTTTTCCGAAGGCATCCTATCCTCTGGCGCTTTCCGCGCAAACAAACAAAGTTGATTATATCCAGCAGAATCCGGGGCGCTCCTATGTGCAGCAATACTTGCTGAATATTCAGCAGCAGATTGGGAAAGACACGAGCCTTGAAATCGGCTACACGGGGGCACATGGCGTTCGGCAACCGCTCAAATCGAACGATGGCAATATCGTTGAGCCACTGAATACCTCCAATCTGAACAGCCTAATTTGGCCAAGAAAGAACTGCACGACCAGCAAGAGTGGCAAGCAAACATGTATAACGACTGGTACTAAGTTGAATCCCACGGTAGGGGCTATCGACTACACGGCATGGAATGAATCGACGCTGTACAACGCGATGATTGTTGACGTAAGAAGAAACACGCGGAACTTTATCCTTGACATCTCCTATACGTGGGGGAAATCCATCGACGAATCCTCTTCCTCCAACTCTGGGACGAACTTCAGCAACTCTCTGATTGCTCCATTTCCGGAGGTTATCGGCCGATTCCGCGGCCTCTCCGACTTTAATGTTAAGAGCAATTTTGTAGTCAGCGGCGTGTATGTTATGCCTGGACCAAAAGCAAGTGGCCTGTTAAAATTCATCGGAAGCGGATACCAGCTCGGCGGCATCTTCCGCTCCGCAACCGGGCTGCCGTTCACACCTCTTATCAGCGGTGACCCCTTAGGGTTGAGCAGCGCAAACACCTTCTCTCTTCCAGACCGCATCACCACCGGAAGCTGCAGTGGAAATCCGGTCAACCTGAAAGACAAGGCGAACTATATTCGCGAGGAGTGCTTTGCCTTTCCTGCTCCGGTGAATCCGACTTATACGAACGGGATACTGACCTCATATAATCCTCGTCTTGGCAATCTTCAGCGGAATTCCATCATTGGACCGGGAATCAATTCGATGGATGCCTCCCTGATAAAGACCACTCCGATCCCTTCGATATCTGATTCATTCCGCGTGGAGTTTCGGGCCGAAGCTTTCAACGTTCTCAATCACCCGAACTTCAGGGTCCCAGCGCGGCAGGATTCGGCTATTTTCAACGCAAGCGGGATACCGCTCCATTCCGCCGTTTTGACGCAGACGTCAGTGGATGAACGCGAACTGCAGTTTGCATTAAAGGTGATCTTTTGACAAGGTATTCGGCAGAATGGAAGCTGCCCACTCTGCACATGCGGATACAGGCGCCCGGATCCATGCCGCCCGGATCCGCCAAGTGCGCAATCCATTCCTCTGATGCTCTGACACTCTTCACTTGTGATTCAGATACGTTTCAACTCGTACAACGATGTTGTAAGCAGATTTTAGAAACCTCTAAAAATCGATCCATGCAGGGCGTTTATTTCGGGTTAGGTCGAAGAACGCACCTGCAAGCTCCTCACTTTCGACAATCTCTACTTTGTTGACGGCCCTTGTTCGCTCGTCGCTGCCGCGTCCTTGGCTCGTTGTTGCTATTGATAGGATGTATGGTTGTCATATAACAATGGTCGTGCATTTGAATTCGCTTGCATTAGGACGATTGGAAAGTACATAATGCTCGCGCCGTTGAACGGCGAACAGCGTTTCCGTGAAAACTAATTCTTGGTTTAACTAGCGTGGTGCAAATTTGAATTTCAGTTACGACGAGCAGGCTCCGCTTCTGCGCTATCGGCGTCCACCAATCGCGACTGGAATACTCAATTCGGAGGAGACATCATGAATCTCAGTAATTACCATTGGTCAACTCGTCGCTTGTATCGAATCGCCGCGAGAGTTGCTTTCGCAGCAGTCGTTTTTGTATCAGGGTTGGCCCATGTCAGGGTGGCTGCCGCACAACCGGGAGGTCAAGCTGGTAAGCAAGCGCTCCCTCCTGACTCCGCGGCCGAACACGCTACGCAACACGCCTCTAGCTCAATGCGTGCCATGTATACGAAGAAATTCGACCTCAGCAAATTGCCGCACTACAGACCGATGCAGCAGGTTAGCGGCACGTTGCGCATATGGGGAAATAACTATATTGGCGACTCGGGCCTGGCGAAAAAGTGGCAAGATGCATTCAACCATTACCAGCCAAACGTCAAATTCGCCTTCAATCTTCCGTCCGCAGCTATTGCGATTCCTTCCCTGTACTTCGGTTTGGCGGATATAGGGATGAACCATGAGCCGACTTTTTACGATTATCTTGCGCATGTCAGGATAAAGGGATATCCGCCGACCGGCGTCTCAGTAGTGACGGGATCGTATGATGTCGCTGGCTGGCAAAACTCGATTGTGATTGTTGTGCAGAAGTCGAATCCGCTGACAAAGATCACGATGAAGGAATTGGATGGAGTCTTCGGTTCGGTTCGAGACGGTGGCTGGGTCGGCGAAGTGTGGCATCCAGAATTCACACGTGGGGCAGATCAGGACATTCGGACTTGGGGCCAGCTAGGCCTAACAGGCGACTGGACCAATAAAAGGATAAATGTATACGGCTACACTCCAAGATACGCCACGGCTCTGGAGTTCTCGAACAAAGTTTTGCAGGGTAGTGATAAATGGAATGGCGATCTGCGCGCATTCGGAAACTGGCGCCGGCCAGACGGTACTATCTACGGGCAGGACAAGCAAATCATTGACCATCTTAGGAAGGACCCGGATGGCATGGCGATAGTTCGCTACACGAGGAATTTCCCGACAGATCTAAGGGTTCTCGCCATTGCAAAAACAAAGGCGGGGCCTTACATCGATTACACGATCGACAGCGTTCAGAACCGAACCTATCCGCTTTGGGGCGACCAATCTTTTTGGGTCAGCGTCAAGCCGGGCACCGAGATGAAACCAACGATCAAGGAATTTCTGAGGTTTGTCCTCAGTCGCGAAGGACAGGAGCTTGTCATGAAGGACGGGAAATATCTCCCTCTAACCGCTCAAGTCGCTGAGGAAGAGAGCACAAAGATTCGGTAGGGCATTTGGGGCTCCTCCCGAAATCCACCGTTGAGACAAGTTACATGATGATTGGGTGTAGCCGCTTTGCAATAGGAGCTGCACCGCTCAAATTCAACAATGTGCGGGTTTTGAGCTTCCAACTAAGGACCAGGCGATTACTCGATCAGCGGGCGATGTGCATGACCTCTACATCCTGTGAAGCTGATCTATAAAGGACTTCCGCTTCCTAAGCCGCAGACCCCGGTATTAAAGAAGAAGGGACAATATCCATGAACCTGTCACGCAGCGCCTTGGACACTGCTCCTAAGCCGATCATCGCGGTTACTTTAGGCGATCCAGCGGGAATTGGGCCGGAATTAGTAGCAAAACTGCTTGACGACGCTCGCATCATGCCGGCAGGAATGCCGCTAGTCATTGGTGATCCCTGGGTTTTGGAGCAAGGACAAGAGATCTCCGGCACCAGGCTGCAAATGCGCCAGGTCTCTGCCATTAAGGAAGCTCGAGTTTTAGCAGGTGACGCCTCTCCCCTGTTCTTTGCGATGAACACAATACCCAAAGAGGCGGTTGCAAACGGACAGGCCTGCGCAGCAGCAGGAGCCTCGGTGTTGCATGTGCTCCGCACATGTCTTGACGCGGTCACGGCAGGAGATATCGACGCGATTTGCTTTGCGCCACTCAACAAGCATGCGATGAAGTTGGCGGGTCTCAAGTTTGAGGACGAATTGCACTTTTTTGCGAACTATCTCGGAGTGCACAGCTATGTGTGCGAATTCAATACCTTGGGGGAACTGTGGACTTCGCGCATATCGAGCCATATTCCATTTCGGCGAATTTCAGAATTCGTCACGCGGGAGCGAATTGTCGAGGCAGCGATACTGACCCATCGCTCGCTGGTGCAGACGGGGATACCGGAGCCGCGGATCGCGCTGGCCGCGCTAAATCCTCATGCCGGCGATGGAGGTACGTGCGGCCGCGAGGAAATCGAGGTAATGACACCGGCGCTTCGTGAACTGGATGCGATGGGGGTCGCTGTGGTTGGACCGTTACCTGCCGACACAATCTTTCTGCGCGCACGTGCAGGAGAGTTCGACGCCGTGGTCACGATGTATCACGACCAGGGGCAAATAGCGATCAAATTGATGGGCTTCGAACGCGGCGTGACCGTACAGGGAGGTTTGCCTGTGCCGATCACCACCCCGGCGCATGGAACCGCCTTCGATATCGCGGGGAGGAACAAGGCAAACGTAGAGGCCACAGTGCAGGCATATCTCATTGCGGCGCGCATGGGAGCGCACCATCGCATGCAATCGCTCGCTGGAGAGACCAATCGATGAAAATTATAGAAATACGCGCCCGAGTCTTTGAATGGAACGGCGAGACAGTTCCACCGCAAGCCCACTTCTGCACCAATGCGATGGATGCGCTGTATGAGCGGAGTGACTCGATGCATACTTTTCGCTTTCATGGCTTAACTGTGGTTGAGGTGATGACCGACAACGGCTTGACCGGAATTGGCAACGCCGCATTGGCCCCGCGCATCGCCAAGGAGATCATCGATCTCTATCTGGCGCCACTGGTGCTGGGTGAAGATCCCTTCGACTGCGAGTACCTGTGGCAGAAGATGTATCGCTCCACACTCGCTTGGGGTCGGAAGGGCATTGGGATGGCTGCGATCAGCGCCATCGACATTGCTTTGTGGGACCTCATGGGGAAGGCCACGCGCAGACCGGTATTCAAACTGCTAGGCGGACGTACGAAGGAGAAAATCCCTTGCTATGCGTCCAAGCTGTACCACACTGAGGAGCGGGTGATGCAGGAGGAAGCTGAACGCTACCTTGCGCAAGGCTTCAAGGCTATGAAAATGCGCTTCGGCTACGGACCCAAGGACGGACCCGAAGGTATGCGGAAGAATCTCAATGCAGTTGCTGCTGTACGTGAGGTGCTTGGGCTTGATGTGGACCTCATGCTTGAGTGTTATATGGGCTGGAATCTCGACTATACACGGCGGATGTTGCCGAAGCTCGAACGGTACGATCCCCGCTGGCTGGAAGAGCCGGTAACTGCAGACGACTTGCTTGGGTACGAGCAGCTCAACGCAATGGGTTGTATACCGATCGCGGGTGGAGAGCACGAGTTTACGATCTATGGATTCCAGCAATTGCTCGAGCGCCGAGCTGTCTCTGTGATTCAGTACGACACAAATCGAGTGGGCGGAATCACCGCAGCGCGAAAGATCAATGCCTTGGCCGAGGCGCACAGCGTTCCCGTTATTCCCCATTCGGGTCAAATGCATAACTACCATCTGACGATGTCTTCGCTTGCCAGCCCGATGTCGGAGTTCTTCCCGATGCATACCGTCGAGATTGGGAATGAGCTCTTCTACTACCTCTTTGAAGGCGATCCTCAGCCCACAAACGGCTTTATCGATCTTTCTGACACAACGCCTGGTTTAGGGCTCGAGCTTTCAAACAATCACCTCAACGACTTCCAGATCATAGACTAGAAAATTCTATGCCAAGTATCACCGTGACCAAGAAAGTCTTCCTCCTATTCTGGTAAGCGTCTACTTCTCGGACGTTTTCTTTGTAGGTGTCGTCGCATCTCTTCTGTTGGTGATCCGTCCAGGCATGACGTAGACGATTCAGCCGGAGTATTGCATGGAGCTGGAAATAACTACCCTCGTTCAATACGCCGTAATCTTAGGAGGCCCATGAGACTCATACAGATAGAAACGGTCACAGGTGAGCGGAGGATTCTCTCTGTTCACGACTCTGAAGTTCATGCACTGGTTGGCTACCAAACGGTTTATTTGCTAGCGCTCGCTGCGATCCGCCAAGGCTGCTCAATCGAAGCCTTGGCGCAATCCTGTGCTGCCGAGAAAACAATCGATTTCAACACAGACCTCGCGGAAGGAAGATTGCTGGTGCCCGCAGATCACCCCGATCCGTCGCATCTAACTGTGAGCGGAACAGGGCTTACCCACGTAGGGAGCGCCGATGCGCGGAATCGGATGCATATAAGGGATACAGACCCGGCCAACGATACCGATTCCATGAAGATGTTCCGGATGGGCGTTGAAGGAGGCAAGCCTGCTATTGGTGAGCGTGGTGTGCAGCCTGAGTGGTTTTACAAGGGCAATGGATCAAGCCTAGTTCCATCTGGGTATCCGCTGCCGTTGCCGGATTTCGCTCTCGACGGAAGCGAAGAGCCCGAAGTTGCCGGCATCTACGTGATCGGGCCGGACGGAGTTCCATGGCGCATCGGATTCGCAGTGGGAAGCGACTTCTCAGATCACATGATGGAGCGGCAGAATTATCTTTACCTCGCTCACTCGAAGCTGCGAACCTGCTCGTTCGGGCCAGAGCTCCTATTGGGTGATCTCTCGAGTAATTTAGAGGGAAGCTCGCAAATCATTCGTGACGGGCGTGTCGTGTGGGCGCAGCCATTTTTCACGGGGGAGGAAAACATGTCGCACACAATTGCGAACCTGGAGCAACATCACTTCAAATATCCATTGTTCTGCCGTCCAGGCGACGTGCATGTCCATTTTTTCGGGACGAGCACCTTGAGCTTCTCCGATGGATTTCGCACGGAAGCTGGCGATGTATTTGAAATCGACCTTCCGGCATTTGGCTTGCCGCTGCGGAATCCGCTGCAGCCTCTGGCCGACGAACTGATTGAGGTGCGCGTGTTATGAAAGCCACAGGCGAGATTCTTCTGGACGGCGGTGCGGAAGTCGGTATCGGCGAGAGCTTTGCTGCGACCAGCGCGACCGGCGGTGCTTTGGAACAGACTTTCAACAATGCTGGCTTTGAGCAAGTAGATCGAGCCTGCGAGCTAGCTAGCGCAGCCTTCGACTTCCGCGAAGGGCCACTTGAGCAACGAGCGTGGCTGCTACAGTCGGTCGCAGATCAGATCTTTGCTCTTGGAGAGCAGTTGATCGAGTGTTGCATGAGGGCCATACCCAGCCACGTCAGACTGCCGCAGCACCTCGGTAGGAACGATGGCGTTTCGCCGGTTCCTGCGGCCTGTTTGCTACTAGAATTTTCCAGCGGGCTTGCTTCCGAATCAGCTACAAACCAATAGCTAACTTGTGGAATCGAGGGACGAGAAGCCCACGCCCGGGATCTGACCATTACTCGTAGATAAGATGCCTTTGATACTTCGGATGCGCGGGCCTACGTTCGCCATATGACGGCGCGTTACCCCTGCAGCGGGGTTCTTCTCCTAGAATGCGTGTGAACTATTCCCATGGGCCGTAGACTGTGCCCGTAGATAACCTGACGGAGCATAATCGTTTTCGATGGCTTGTCACCGCTGAGCCACTTGCCGTCCATTCCAACTTTGGCCAACTTCGATGGCTTCAGTCTTCCGAGACTTGCTTCAATAGGTGTAATCACCCAACCATCGGCGAGTCGCGCACTGATATTGCCAGCAACTACGACAGCGTAACTGCGCGCATACAAGCTGGCGCCCATTTCACATAGCCTTCGCGCCGACCAATGCGGTCTGTACATTGAGCGTGCGTCAATAGCGGCCAGTTTGATGCGATCGCCACCCTTCCACACTGCGGATTCCCCTGTGATTGTGTATGCCGGACCCGCAAGTTGGAGTTATGGGCGCGCAGTGAGCGCAGCTCATTGTCGAGTACCAGCGGTAGCTGATCAAAGGAATCGAATACATCTGCAATAACAGCATTGCATGCCTTGAGCATCTGACTCAGTTTCTCCTGCATATGTATCCTTTTCGGGAACATATAGGGGGAAATCCATCGAGCTACGACACATACACCCGGGCAAGCCGACCGAGAACTAGAATCGATGCAGGCAAATTGATGTTCCATCGGAGCGAGTTAGAAGAAGTGAGACGGACGGCGAGTGCTTTCTCTTCCGTTGGATGCGATCAGTCCAGTGCAGTGAGTTCAGCCAGTTTTCGGATGTGAGCCGCAGAGTTGTCTTCGGCCGCTAGGGCGCGAACGCTTGGAAAGCTATCCGCGAGCAGTGTCGTGAGGGTATGACCGGGATACATCTCAACAAAAAGGTGGATACCAAGCTCCAAAAGGACTTCAGTGGAATCGTACCAGCGTACCCCGCACTCAATGTTGGTGGTTACATCTTTGCGGATAAGATCCGGGTTACTTAAAGGACGCGCGCGACGATTGCTTATGTAAGGGATGGCAGGGCGTGTAAACCTGACCTCCGCACTAGCTTGGAGCAATTGTTGCGCAATTCCTGAGAGCAGAGGACAGTGCGAAGGAACATTGACAGGAAGTCGATCTGCTTTGCGCGCGCCTATAGCCCTCGCGGCATCGAGCACCAAAGCCATTCCGCTGTTAGAGCCGGCGATGATAATCTGGCGTAGCCCGTTGATGTTGCCAATGTATACGGGCCTTTCCTCAGTATGGAAGCGTTCGACTAAAGCGGTGACCTGCGCCTCTGGCAAACCCACGATCGCGGAAAGACCATAGCCCGATGGGAACGCCTGTTCCATCCATTCAGCCCGTTTGCGAACCAGTAACAGTCCGTCACGGAAGCTAACTGCACCGGCAATCACGGCAGCGGCGAAGGCGCCTACTGAGAGGCCAGCAACAGCGTGAGGTTGAACGCCCTCAGCGGCAAGATAGCGAGCCGTGGCTACCCCTGCAATGAACAGTGCAAGCTGCACCGAAACGGTAGACGCGAGCATTTCCTCGGAGTCCAGCGTGCGGGCGTTAAACGCGAGCAAGTCGCTTGCTTCACAGAGTGTGTTAGCCACGGAAGGATGCTGTGGAAGCCTGTCGAGCATGCTGGGTCGCTGCGCTCCCTGTCCGGGAAACAGAAAGGCTACTTGCATTGCTCACTCGGGACCAACGTGCTCGATTGCCACGGGTCGTAAACCATGCGAGGGCCTTCATTGGTGCGTAGCAGCATCTTTGATCCACACGCCCTTGCATATTCTTGGAGCGCGATCGCACCTGTTGGCGTTTCGAGATGCATATCGACCACAGCGGGAAGCGTGCCGACACGAGCTGCGAGAGTACGCGCGAAGCTGATCGGAATAGGATTCGGAGCGCGCATCAGAATGTCAAGATCGCTTCCAGCATGCACTGAGCTGGAACCGGTAGCTAATTCGAAACCGACGCTTCCTGTTGGCCCCCAAAACGAATCTGGCACCAGAAAAAATCTCAAGGTCTCCGCAAGGGGATGGAGCGCTCGGAACGCGGGAAGGCTTACTGTTTTTTCGTTTGTTTGCCAACCGCGCTCGACAGTCAATTGTTCCGGCGTGATCCTCTTCACGATGCCGCGAACGACCATGGAAGCGGCGAAACGCATGTTTCGCTGCTCACCTCTGATTCCGACCGGGATCCGTTCACCATACACAGGCGAGCGACGCACGACCACGAACGGACACTGTTCGAGCGCCCTTTCCACCCATTCGGGGGGAGCATGCTCATAGATCAGCTCCCGATAATCGTCGAGGAGAATCAAATCATGAGGCTTCAGGTCATTGGCGGCAAGCGAGTTTTCCGCCATCTCAGCCTTGGGTCGTTCTGTGCCACTGGGCGGTCATCTCCTCACGCACCGTGAGTGAAGCTTTCCTATGTCGCCGGGCACCTTCCGAGGTAAGTCTTGTTTCGAGCGTTGGCAAGCCTGCTCGAGAATCGATCACCGCTGCTGTAAGCTCGCGCTCAACCTGGTTGATCGACTCTGGCGTGGGAGTGTCGGGATGATCTACAGAAATGAGCTTATGGATCGCTCCAAGTTGGGCGAATGAGCGGATATCGTAGGCCAGTGGAAGGATAGACCTACCCAGACATTCGAGTTCTGTCACGTCACGGCAGGTGATACGAGCGGCCGCCTCCTTTGACATGGCCTGAACCACGACGTCCTCGCTGTCAAACGCGAGAATGCGGTTAGCTTGTCCCGCTAGAACGAGGAATGCTCCCGAAAGCGTCCGGCCGACAATAAGCGCGATGATGGGATGGCCTGCCATGCGAGCTTCAGTGTAGGCATCGATAGCCGCGGCACAGGCGAGGTGGATCCCAAGCAGTTCCTCACGCCGGCCGTAAGCCTGGCTTTTCGCATCGACTATCGTGATGATTGGGCGCTTGTTCGGTCCGTGATCCCGCTCTATCACGGTCCGGATTGCCTGTGCAAGTCCCCAGCCTTCATCTACGCCGACTTCACCGTTTCTTGCTCTAGGAAAGCGAGCATCACTATTTGGCGCGATAGCTATGTATCGCACGGGCTCCCGCTCCAAGACAGTATCCGCAACCATGAGCGAACTCAGACTGGAAGAGGGTCGTGCCGCGAGGGGTGAGAGCGCACTAAACCATCGTGCACCACGGCTCCAGTGGGCTCCACTCATATCTACTTCTCTGGATTTCCTTTTTCCAGAAGTCATCTCGCTTCTCCGGTGTTCCATGCGTGGCGTAAGGTGGTGGTATCGGTGAGCCGTTCGATATCTAGAGCATCGATACGCCTGCTGAAGAAGTCTACCTGTTGACTTCGGTGCTGTTGCGGGAGATCTCTTCTGGAAAAATCCTTCACAAGTGCAGCTATTTCGTCTACATCATCTCCCGCTAATGCGTCAGCCATGCCAATTGCGTAGCGTTGCTCCCCGCCATCGATACTCCAGATGAGTGCCCTGTCACTAGCATCGAATTCGTCTATCCCAGCTTCCTGCTCGATCACCTCGGGGCCATTCATGCCTAGGCGGCCTTGGCGGGTCACGATCAGATAGCTGCACAGGCCAGCTGCCAGAGACAATCCACCGAAACAACCTACCATTCCGGCGATCACGCCAACTACAGGCACATGCCGTCTCAGAGCAACGATTGCGGAATAGATTTCCGCCACAACCAGTTCGCCCAAGTTTGCTTCTTGCAAGCGAACTCCACCGCTCTCTAAAAGCAGTACAGCTTGAGTGCGGACACCATCTTCGTTGTCCTTCAATGCCAGCTGGAGCGCGGTGGCGAGCTTCATGCCAGAGACCTCACCGATGCTTCCACCCAGAAACGCGCTTTCGATCGCAACCACCACTGCAGGTACATGATTTATGGTTCCCTTCATCACCACACAGCCATCGTCAGATTGCGGCACGATGCCCTGCTGCGGCAGCCAAGGGGATTCGAGCCGATCATGAGGCCCGATTATCTCCCGCTGCCCTTCTCGGTCGAGGAGAGATTGGGCCCGCTGGCGGGCTTTCAACTCGATGAAGCTATTTCGAGCGATGTTGCAGTTGCCGGGCGGGTGAATAGCGGAAGCATAGGTTGTGTGGATGGCAGATTCCTGACTGAGTTCAAGCGCCTGCTCCAGACGCAACAACACCACTCCGGGGGTCGCTCCGAAGTCATGTACTGTAACGTTGACGGCTACAGGATATTTGGAGAAGAAGCGATCGAGCAGGGTCTCCCATGTGTGGTCATATCCCTCGACGCTGGTCTCCACCGTGACATGACTCTGAAGATCCCCCGAAGGTGTTATCAAGATTTCGAGGTCACCGGAAGAGACGACTCCGACATGAGCAGACTGCCGGATCTGCAAACTATTAGTGCGAGTAAATATCAGACGTTGCACGTGTGGGTTGCTCCAGGCTTAGACGCTATCGGGATTAGTATGCTCATTTCTTCAATCGAATCGAGAAAAATGGTGGCGGCGAGGAGATCTGCACTGCCGCCTGGAGATATGTTTCTCTGCCGCAATTCCGCATCAAGCTTCAGCAGCGCTTGCATGCCTGCGGCAGCCGAACTCCCTCCTGCATCCAGCGCCGCTGTAGCTCCTCGCTGTGCAATTGCCAGCGCCTCCATCCCGCCTCGGTGCAACAGGCAAGTGTCGTCCAGAGTAGTCATGATCTTAAGCAGAGTATCGAGCGCAGCAAAGGTTGTCGGTACGCCGCGTAGACGTGTCCTGCGCAGTTGCGGCAAGCCCCGATAGATGACATGCGGGAAGCCGCTTATGGCCTCACCAAGTGCACCTGTGACTCCGAAACGAAGACAGGCGCGTCGGCCTTTGGTCATGTTTTTCATGTCTTCCGCATAATTATGCACCGTGGTCGCGATCTTCAACTCCGCAATGTGGGCTGCTGTGCCGGCAATAGCATTAACGCTGGCGTTGCGGCCGCAGATAGCTGCTCCGGCAACAAGTAGCCCCAATGCCCAGATCGCGCCTCTGTGGGTATTCACTCCGCCCGTTGCGGTTAGCATATCCCGCTCGCCAACGCGACCGAGTTCAACAAGACGCGCCACAAGCAATCTGCTGAGTTCTGCGCCTGAGGCAACTACCCCAATCTGTCGAAAGCAGGGTAGTAACGAGTGCGCAGAGCGAATCATCAAGGCGAGATTCAAATCGGTGTGCGCGCCCGGCCCGCGCTGATCAACCAGTGCAGGTTTCGGAGTCAGCAACGCCTCATTCCGCAACGCATTTACGGCGAGCGTCGCCAGTTGTTCAGCCCAGCTATGCAAACATACGTCCAGAAGCCCTATATTGCCACTGAGCGCAGGGCTTACTTGTGCGGAGGTGCTCACAATCACCAGCTCCTGAAACGCACTGGAGGCTTGTAGAGGCCACCCGACCACGCGATGAGGTCTTCCATACTGCGCGCCGCCAGCAAAGATCGGCTCGCGTCCGTACGGCGTACCCCGATATCCTCGGGGAAGGCGACCATACCCTTGCTCCGCAGCTCGGCGGTACGTTTGGCATCTGCGCCCAAACCTATCGGGCTGACACCCGCGATGGCGGAAAGTGCTTGGCGGCGCTCCGTAAGCGATTCGGCCTTGTATAAGTACGCGACGCCTTCTTCAGTGACGACGTGAGTTACGTCATCACCGTAGATCATTACAGGAGCGATCGGCATGCCGCTTTCCTTGCCGACATTGATAGCATCCAGCGATTCGACGAAGGTAGGAACTCCACCGGATTTGTAGGTTTCCACGGTCTGAACCACCAGCTTACGGCCGCGAACAATCGGCTGGTCGCTCGTAATCATATTCAGCCACGCTTGGCTGCTGTGTCGGCGTCCTCGCGCGTCACTGCCCATGTTAGGCGCGCCACCAAATCCCGCCAGCCGGCCGGAAGTGACCGTGGAGGAGTTTGCATCCGCGTCCATCTGCAAGGTCGATCCGATGAACAAATCGACGCCGTAATGGCCAGCGAGCTGGCAGATCATGCGGTTGGAACGCTGGCTGCCGTCCGGCCCGGTAAAGAAAATGTCTGGACGACCGGCCACATAATCAGCCATTCCATCTTCGCTGCCAAAGGAGTGGATGCTCTCGACCCAGCCGCTTTCGATGGCAGGTATAAGCGTAGGGTGTGGGTTGAGCGCCCAGTTTTTGCATATCTTTCCGCGGAGGCCCAACGACTCGCCGTACGTGGGCAGCAGCAACTCGATGGCTGCAGTATCGAAGCCAACTCCATGGTTCAGAGTGGTGACCTGGTGGCGCTCGTAGATGCCACGAATAACCAGCATCGCCATCAGAATAGTGAGATCTTTGATCTGGCGAGGATCACGGGTCTGGATTGGTTCGAGGCTAAACGGACGGTCTGCTTCGACAATGATATCTACCCATGAGCCCGGTACATCCACCCGGGGAAGTTGACCCGAGACTTCGTTTACCTGTGCGATTACGATGCCATGGCTAAAAGCCGCCGCTTCTACTGTGGTAGGTGTGTCTTCGGTATTCGCTCCAGTGTACAGATTACCTTCAGGATCGGCCTTCTCGGCTGCCACCAGGACAACGTTCGGAACGAGGTCAATGAACATCCTCGAAGAGAGTTCCACGTAGGTGTGGATGGCGCCGATTTCGAGCTGATGATCTTCAAGCATCTGCGCTACACGCAGGCTGAGTGGACCGGCAAAACTGAAATCGACTTTTCTGGCGATACCTTCTTCAAAGAGGGTCAGGTGCTCCGGACGGCTTATGTTGGGCATCACCATGTGCAAGTCGTGCACGCGCTTCGGATCGACCTTCGCCAACGAACGGGAAAGAAAATCCGCCTGCTTCTGTATCCCTTCTAGCACTACTCGATCTCCAGGGGAGAGAACGGACTCCAAGGCTTGCACTATATATGCTGTGGGGAGAAGTTTGCCATCGAGCAGGGGTGCCACCCCCGAAAGGCGCCGCCTCTTCTCGTCCCGCCGCGTCGTCCAGCAGCGAACCGGTGTATCTGCAGGGGAAGACTGTGCCATCGTTCTGCTTGCTCCTTAGCACGGATTCTTATTCGAGCTAATCTTCCCGGTAAAACTGGATGTCCAACGTGCGCAGATACGTGTGCAGGCCCGCATCCTGAATAGGCATGATGTAGGCCTCACGCTTTGATTCATTATGGTGTTCGTGCCAAAGACCTGGAGGGGTCACAAAGACAGCGCCCGGCTTCCAGTCGACCCGCAGAGGATTCTTGATTAAGCCGACAGAGGTAAGCTCGGCGCCTACCAGGGTGTATGCTCCACGCTCTGCGGATACCACGAAGTCGAGAGCGACTGATTGATGGCGGTGCGGCAATTGTCTCGCGCCTGGCGGCACTATGCCAAACATGGCCCAGAGTGTGTGGGTAATGGTCATAGTCTGCCGAAATCTGGAGTTGGCTATCAGAACACTGATACGGCTGCGGCTCGCTGATTCAGGATCACGCAGCGACTTGGCCAATTCCGCGGAGATTTCGGCTTTGCTGTAGCGGGTGGGAACGAATTTTGCTTTCCCAGGCCGAGCACCTAAATACGTGAATAGGGGCTCGTCGCTGACGGTGTAGAGTGCCGACTCGGCTTCTACAGAGTGAGTGGCTGCACAACCGGGCAGCGTGAAAATATCTCCCTCACTCCACGTAAATATGCCGTATGCCGTTTTGGTCTTCCCACGCCCGCGAATTACATAGTAAAAGTCACTACTTGAATTCTGCTTAGTTTCGACCGAATCATCGGCACTGATACGGATGAAGTTAGCTAGCAGGCTGGGTGTGGTCGCGGGGCATTGCAGCTTCAATTCACGACTGAGATCGAGCGGTACAATGCGACTTGGTCCCGACGCATACAGATCCGGAAGAAACTCGGCAATTGGGATAGCCGGAACCGCCCCACTCTTAATCGGGTTTGCCGCCGTGCTGTATTCAAATATTTCGGCGTCGACCTGCAAATGAGCCTCGGAGAGAAACCCAATCGTATCTGCGCTTGGACTCATCAGTCGTCTTCCTTCTGACTAAATATAGGCGCATTATGAGGCTATGTCGATGACCGATCTGAATGCCTTCATCAAACCAAACCTCCGAGACCTTGATCCTGTCTGATCGCCATCGTTTGAAATCAAGAACAACAGCAACGACAAAAACGAAGGCCAAGTGCGGAGAGTTATGTATACTCCCGGAACGGTCAAACTTTTACTATCTCCCCGGCTGAACCGGGGGTCTCCCATTCGACTAACTAATGCAATATGATCCACAGCGATTTGACGCAGCGCCTGGTCCGAGGCAGTCGATTCCATAGCGATTGACATGGTAGAGCAGACCGACGCGAAAGCCGGATGACCGCGAAGTGGAATATATCGTCGGCGGCTTTGGCATAAGGTCGCCGGGCGTGCGGTGACACAGCCCGAGGACAGCCCAGTTGGTGCATCACGACTTGGACCTGAATAAATCCGTTAGAGACGGTATGTGGCGAGCGGAAACTGTCGCAATGAGCCCTGCGTCCCATGCTTACCGCAAACCATATCTCTTAAGCAACCGCATCGGCAAGCATCCCAACCCGTCGCTTTTGGCTAATCTTGAGCGCTAGGTGTTAGGGCTTGACCGATGTGAACGGCAACGTTCCGCAGAGGGTCCATTCCGCGAAACTGGAGCGGCACCGCAGAGCAATTCCTATGAAGGAAGTCTTCGAGTTTGCTGAATTGCTTCCGTTTGGCTCGAGCGATATCCTACTATCGGCGACACCGGCGGCGGCAATCCCCGGCGATGGATTTCGTGGATGACTTCCGAGAATCAAAAGCGCTGCGACCTAAGTCTCCATCCCGGTTAATGCACTGCCCCCACTGGAGCTTTGCGGACAGATTCACCGCGACAAAACAGCCGTGACTGTAATAGCCTAGGAATTATGGATAAAGGGAAGGCTGTGGGAGGGAATGAAGCCCGCTTCACCGGGAAAGTGGATAGTTACAAGCGCTTCCGTCCCGGCTATCCAAGAGGCATCCTTAACCTGCTGGCGAACGAATGCGCATTAACGCCACAGTCAGCTGTTGTCGATATCGCCGCAGGCACAGGCCGCTTAACCGAACTCTTCCTCGAATATGGAAACACGGTCACAGCCATTGAGCCGAACGAGGAAATGCGTACGGTTTGCTTTGAACTGCAATCCCGGTATCCGCATCTCACGGTAGTAGACGGAACTGCCGAAATCACAGGGCTCTCACACCATAGTTCCGACTTTCTCACCGTGGCCCAGGCCTTGCATTGGTTCGATCTGCCGGCATCCAGAAGAGAGTTCATCAGAATCCTTCGTCCCTCCGGATGGTGCGTCGTGGTCTACAACGAACACCACATGACCGGCGACCGCTTTCACGAGAGCTACGAAGCCATCCTCCTGCGCTATGGCATCGACTATACTGTCGTCCGAAGGCAGCATCTCGACGAAAGAGCGCTGCGCGCCTTCTTTGAGCCCTACCGCATGCATCGTCATTCCTTCCCCAACACCCAAACACTCGACCGCGAAGCCCTCCTCGGCCGCATTCTCTCCTCCTCCTATATACCGAACGCCGTCCACCCCACCTACTCTGCCATGCTGACAGACATCGACCGCCTCTTTTCTGAAAACCAAAAGAATGGCTACGTCTACTTAGACTATGAGTGCATCGTCAGCTACGGGCAGCTCTCGTAATCCGAAATTTACAACTGATCTACATCCCATCTTCATTAACCACGACCTGGCGGCCAAGAGCGCAGACGAGTGGGACTTTGCTTGCTTGATCGGCGCGGACTTCACCCGTTTAATGGGAAGACCAACGTCAGTCCACGGAAGCACTGCTTGTCCGTCACCAAACACGCAGAACTTATAAGACGATGATGTAATCATGTTCTTTAATTTGGAGGAGCTAGGCTTGCTGAAAATGCTTCTTGGGAACTTGTTGAATAGTCAACGGTTTCCGCGACTGGCAGAAATATGTGTTAGTTCAATTGTCATGCGTAGAGATGAGCGGATATCGAAGACGGCGACGTGTCTGAAGACTCCTTTCAGAAATACTGCACGGACCACGAGTTCACCTTTACCGACCTCAAAGCTGCCACGCCTCCATGCGTGCGGGATATCGACTTTCACGGGAGCATCGCAGCATCAAAACTTCCATCGATCTTCTCAAGAGACATCGAACGGGAAATACGCGGAGTAGATTCAACCCGTCCTCACGATGGCAGCGCTTCAGCAGACAGAGCGCGGAATGGATTATCGGGACATCGATGGAATCTGGGACGATGGGCCGCTTTCCAATTGGATCGTTGCGTTCGAACCTCATGACCCGATCACGCAGACCTTTGATGAAGAGCGCCAGCACATGTTCGAGTCATCGCATGCCCCAACGTGGATGGATTGACGGAGGCGCGGTGGCGGCGGATCGAGCCGTTATTGCCTAGGCGGGCTGGGATGGTGGGCAGGCCCGCGGTGGACAATCGGCGTTTTGTGCATGGGGTGTTGCGGATTTTGCGGTCCGGAATGCGCTGGCAGCATGGACCAGTGGCCTCCCGAACTCAATCATCACCGAAGCAGCGGCCAGCTCGAGCGTATGAACAGAACCCTCAAAGAGGTCATCGCCCTACGCGACCAATACGAAAGCCACGGCCAGCTACGGACTCATCTCGATAACAACCAGAAGTAAGCCGACAAAGCCGCCTGCGTATCGCTTCCCGATAGCAATCTTTGCGGCGATTTTTATTGAATCATTGCTTGACTCTTCTCTACCATCGGGCGGTTCAAAGGAATGTACACTTGGTCGTCAACGACGATTTGTTGTCCGTCCTTACTCAGGATGAAGCGAAGGAATTCCTTCAGAATCGGTGGGACAGCTGTGCCAGGCTCGCGATTGATGTACATGTAAATTTTTCTGTTCAACGGGTACTTCCACGAAAATACATCCTCCGGAGTGTCCCGGTAATATGGCCCATCGCTGTTAACCGCGATGGCCAGACGCTTCGTTCCTGGTTTGACCCAGGCGAGGGAGTCGATCGAGATCGCATACTTATCAGCCGCGACATCGTCGGATAGAGGCCGCGTGCCGTCGTCGTCTCGATTCAATGCGGTGCGGAACTCGCCACCATCAAGAACGGTTTCGCGGATGAACTCTTCGAATCCATCGTAGGGTTGGATCGTCCAGGCATGGATCGGCTTGTTCGCCCATTCGCCAGTGAGACCAAGTTGGCCCCAGGTGCTAATAGCGATAGGCTGTCCCCTCTTTCGATCCGCCGAGTACATAGCATCGAGCTGTGCATAGGTAATCTTATCCAGCGGGTTGTCTGCATTCACGATAAGATCCATCACGTCGGAGTAGCTCTTCGAACGATAGCTGCCGCCACAGATCGGCACTGCCAGCGGCGAATAACTATGCTCACGGACGAATTTCTGCATGCCATCTGGTGATATCTCGCGAGTGATGATAGCGAAGTCGGCTTTATCGCCTGCCAATGCCGCAGCCGCAGGCTCGCCCCCAGACGGCACGAAGGTTATGGTGACCCCCGGCTGTAGTTCGTGAAAGCGCTTTATCCACCCTCGAAGCACGAATTCAACCGTTTGAGACGTCACGGCCTTCAGCGTGCCCTGATATTGCCCGGACGGAGTATAGGGCTGGAGCGCCTGATCAAGAGTGGGCTGAAACTTGTCCGGAGGCGGTTTCGGATGAAAGGAATCGGCCAGCAGAGGTATTCCTGCACTTAGCAATACCAATAGTAACATCGCTGTGATGGGGAATCGTCTGCGGGAGTAAGGAAACCCTGACATGTAATTATTCCTCTAAGTGACGTTGAAATCCATATTGCTGAATCCACTCGGCAGTCTTAATGAGGTTGAATACTGTCGAGCTTCTCGAGTTGTTCTTTAACTGTTTCCCCCGAAAGAGGCAGGTAATCTCCTTCGCTTGCGACCGCCGCTTGACCCTCCCGACTCAAGATGTACCGGAGGAACTCCTTCACTCTGGGATCCATCGGTTTATTCGGCGCCTGGTTGATGAAAATGGTAATGACGCGGGACAAAGGGTACTTGCGCTGGATGATATTGTCCCGGGTTGCTTCGTAGTACGGGCCGCCGTTTGCAGCAGCAAGGGCCAGCGCCTTCACCTGCGGCCGCAGATAGCCAAGGCTTGAAATGGCGAGGCCATAGCGATCAGACGCCAGTACGTCAAGGATCTGTTGGCTGGCATCGTATTCAAACCCGTTCGGACGCCGCTGAATGTCCTTGAACTCCTTGATCCTTTCCCAGTTCCATTTGTTGCTGTTATCCAACACCACCCGATCAAAATAGGAACCAGTTCCGGTATCGGCATCGTAGACGTAGAGATCGATTGGTTCTTTAGCCCATTCTCCAGTTAGACCTAGTTGGCCCCAGGTGCGAATGTTGTTCAGACCACGCCTATGCTCGGTGCCAAAGATGGCATCCAGTTGCGCGAGAGTTAGCTTTGCCAGCGGATTGCCGTGGTGAACGAAAGCGACCAACGCGCTCGATTTTCCGGGCACATCAAGGCTGCCATTCATCACCTCAATGCCAAAAGGCTCACGGCGGAACACAAAGTAGAACGCGTCGTGTTCGCTGACGGTGGGAGCGCGGCCCATCAAAGCCATATCGGCAGCGCTAGTGTAAATGCCGGCCATCGCCGTATTGGTTCCCTGCAGATCTGCCTCGATCTTGACCGCCGGTTGTTGGCGGGCGAATCCGTCGATCCACTTTTGCATAACGCTTTGCGCATAGTCATCTCCCGCTATTCGAATTGTTCCGGAAACCAGCTCGGCCGGTCTATAGGAAGGAAGGTCTTCCAAATTCTGTGCGCGCAAACACCCTACAGCCTGCAAAAAGGCGAGCAAAAAGATGAAGCGAGAACGCCGCAAGAATACGCGGAGAAATGAGGTGTTGGGAACCATAAACACTCGGAGATGAACCCGTTCAATCGCCACTGTCTTCAATTCAGCTTCCTCAACTGCTCTTCAATTGCTTGTTTATTGAGCGGGAGATATCCGCCGGAGCGTACGATGTCCGCTTGGCCGTCCCTGCTCAATATGTACCGGAGGAACTCTTTCACTGTTGGATCGACTGGCTGACCGGGTGGTCGATTGATGAACGCTGGAATCAGACGGGTCAGTGGATAGTTCCTCTGAATCAGTGTTTCCTTTGTCGCAAGATAATAAGGGCCGCCCTTTTGGGCCGCCAGCGCGAGTGGCTTCACCTGAAGGCCCGGTTTAAGATAAAAAAGGCTAGAAACAGCAATTCCATAGCGGTCAGAGGAAAGGGCGTCGAGGATCTGCTGGCCGTCGTCATAGGTCGACTTGTCAGGTCGGGTGATGGTCACGAATTCTTTTGTATCGTTGTTCCATCGATGACTTCCGTTCAGCAGCGCGTGTTCCAGGTAAAGGCAGAAACTCTCGGACATCAGCCAACCGTATGGATGTATGGGCTTGTCCGCCCACTCGCCGGTGAGACCCAATTGACCCCACGTGCGGATATTGGCAAGCCCGCGCCTGTGCTCACTACCGAAAATCGCATCCAGTTGCGCGAGCGTGAGCTTAGAAAGCGGATTGTCCTTGTGGACAAAAAATACTTGAGCATATTCAAAATTTTTCACGTTGAGGCTGCCGGTGGCTATCTCGATTCCGAGCGGCGGATAGCGCATCTTTCGCTCGAAAGCCGCATCCGCCATGGGATTGATTTCTTCCCCGAGAATCGCTACGTCTCCAACGCGTTCGTACAGCGCTCCAATAGCCGATGCTGTTCCGTACATCCGGTAGTCGTACTTGACCTCGGGCTGAGATTTAGAAAACCCGTTCTCCCATGCGCGAATGAGATTGCCCATGAAATCCTTTTTCATGCTGCCATGTCCCCAGAGCCGGATGGTACCCGCAACCTGATGGAGCGGCCCGTAAGGTTCGAGGGATCGAAGGACATCCGCCTCGGGGCCTGTGTTTGGCAACGAGCCGCCGATCAAAGCTGCGGGTGATGACGTCTGGGCGCGACCGACACAGATACTGCTGAAGGCGAGCAGGTAGGCGACGGCCCAAATTCCCAGGCACCGGATAAAAATGGAACTACCACTTTTCATCAGATTAAGCCTTTCACTCATGTGGCGAGTTTCCATAATGTAATAGATACTATTTATCGCTTATTTCAACTTATTCAGTTGTTCACGAACTACATCCGCGGTTAAAGGAAGATACTTCCCGTCGTTCTCAACCTGCTGTTGTCCCTGACGGCTCAGTATGTAACTTAGAAATTCTTTTACCTTTGGATCGATGGGCTGTCCGGGAGGACGATTTACGTAAAAATATATCCCTTCGTACAGCGGATACGTCCGATTCCGGACAGTTTCCAGGTTGATCGGAACGTACGATCCTCCGTTCCTGGCGGAGATCTTAAGATATTTTATGTCCGGGGTCTTGGGTGCGCCTACCGTATAGCCAATCGCATAGGGGTCGCTGCCGACGGCACCATCGATTTGCTTGCCTTGAAGATTGAACGTCCCATCCGCATTCACGTAGTTTGTGGCCTCGTGGCAAGTCTCATTCCACTTATTTCCGCCTTGGAACACGACATCTTCCCAGAAGGGAGTGGTGTCGTAGCGAAGATTGTAGACCCAAACGTGAATTGGCTTGTCTTTCCACTTGCCAGTCAACCCAAGCTGCCCCCATGTACGAATATTTTTATCTGCGCCGCGCGCGAATTCCGGATGCCAAGTGGTTCCCACCCAGCCGCCGTCGCGCTGAGCTCCGAAGATGCCGTCCAGTTGCTCGATCGTCAGCTGGGAGATGGGGTTGCTTTTATTAACGAGGACTGGCAGCGCGGGCGACCAGCCCGGCACTCCGACACTACCGGTTACAGCGTCGATCTCGAGCGGGTCGTAGTTAAGTTGCCGCTCAAATGCCTCCAATTCGCCGAACCGGATTTTGCGCGCCATTCCAAGATCGGCCACGCCGGTGTATAGCCCAGGAATTGCAACCAAGGAAGTGGTCAGACCGTGGTTATCGAACTTAATGCCGGGCTGATACTTATGAAACTCCGCCTCCCAATACTCTCCCAACCGGCCCGTCTTGATGTAGTTGTTTCCCCACAGACGGATAGTTCCGGAAACTTGTTGGTCAGGCCGATACTCCGCCAGCCCAACAAGGTCGAACTTATCCGGCGGGTAAAATGTCTTCTCGCCTCTTATTTGTATGTCATGATCTCGCGCTTTCTGAACAGCAAGACCTTTCATCGTTTGTCCGAAGGCCCACGTCGTCGATAGTGCAATCGCAGCCACTACAAATACGAATCGTGCCATTAGGTTTTTTCTCAACATGTCAGTCAATCTCCTTTAAGTTCACTCTACCGGGTACACAACGCTGCTCATTAATCTGGGAAATTCGTGAACCCACAACAACGATCCTTTAGAAAAACCTCCGTCACGCTACCAAGTTATCTTTATCGCAAGCTGAATCTGCCTGGATGTAGTCGTTGTCGATGTAAGCCGGCCCGCAGTGGCGATGGGTACCAGATTTTGGTTGAACATTTGAGCGGCTGGCGCGTTAAGGTTTGGATGATTCAATATATTGAAGAATTCGGCGCGAAACTGCGCGTTGACGGTCTCGCCGAAGACTTGAAACCGGTTGTTCTTAAAGAATGCCGAATCGAGATCAAGAAGACCGGGACCTATCGCGACATTGCGCCGTGAGTTTCCCAACCGCGTAACAGGGTTTGGCGCTGCGAAGCATGAGGCCTTAATATAATTGGTCACATTGCCTGGGTTGACCAAGCTCTTACATTGAGGCAAAGCAAGCCGATCGGGGAAGTCAAGAGGAGCGTTATTGGCGAGGTTTGTCCCAAGAGGGTCACCGCCTATCGTTGGCGTAAAAGGGTTGCCAGATGAAACGTATAGGATCTCGCCAAGTTGCCATCCGCCTCCGAGCGAGTTGAGCGGCTTTACTGGAGTGTGAGGCGACGGAAGTTGCCAAAGAACGTTTGCTGAAAAGGTATTGCGGACGTCGAAATCCGATAGTCCCCGATTAATCCCAATATCGAACAGCTCGGGATTCGTGATCGAGTTTGCATATTGATGTGAAGTCGATTGCGAATTCGTGTCTATGCTTTTCGCCCAAGTATAGGAACCCTCTAGCTGGAAACCATGGCTTAGATTCTTTACAACACGCGCATGGACAGCATTGTAAGAAGAGGATGCCTGCCACACTACAGGTGAAATAGAGCCGAAATTCGGATTGATGACCGTCCCACTTCCCACGGGACTGGGCCAAACGTAGCCTTGGGGCGTTAAGGTAGGCTGTACCATATTTGAGTCGGCAGTGGTAAATGGCAGATTGACACCACGCGAGCCGGCATATCCAATTTCGACCGCCAATCCGCCAACCACATCCCGCTGGACATTTAAATTCCACTGTAGTACATAGTTACGTTTTGGATGTTGCTCTATATATTGAACCCGCAATGATTTCGCGGAAAGAGTGCTGAAGAGTGCGTCCGGGAATGAGCCAGGCGCCAGTTTTCCACTTGAACCTTGTTCGTTATAAGGGGCCGAAAGGAGAGTGTTTAGCAAGTACTCGTCGATGAGAGGCAGGACGTCATATTGTCCAACAGCACCGCGAATGGCAGTCTTGCCATCCTTGAAAGGGTCCCATGAAAAACCAACACGAGGAGAGAAATCGTGAAGGGTAGGATTATAAAATAGCGGGGAATCCAGTTTCAACTGAGGGGCAGAGAGACTAGTCAGGGTCGCGAGCATGTTGTGCTTTTCTGTTGGAACGGTAGACATCTCATAACGCACGCCTAGATTCAAAGTAAGGTTGCGGAGCACATGCCAATCGTCCTGCGCGTACGCTCCAAAGACGGTCTGACGCAGCGCCAGCGGGGTGCTGGCATTGGGAATGTTCGCCGCAAATGACGAAGGTACATTGATAAGGAAATTTTTCAGTGAGCCGAAAGCCACAGTTCCGTTGGGATCTCCTCCGCCAAGGCCATTCGACTGGATCCGTTCGATGGAGAAGCCGAACGCCAGCGCGTGGGTGTCTTTGGTCCAAAAGAGATCGTCATAACCCTGATATGAACTGTAGTGATAGATATAGTCGCTTTGAGCACCCAGACCTCCCGGGAACTGTGTCAGACCGGAAACGGTGATCGGTCCCACAGGAAGGCCTGGAACAAACCCCAGCGCTGGGTCCGCTGCATCGGGATTGAGGGCACGCAATGTCTGTACTGCGCTCACGATGTCGCGATTGAATCCAAGTCGCGCAGTGTTGAGGACGCTCGGTGAAAAAACATGATTCTCTTCAATGCTGGCGGTGCGACGGTCAGAGGTGGTTCCGAGTACCACCAGATTGAAGCTATTGGGGCCGCTGCTGTTCGAGTTATCGAACAAAAAGACCCCATGAAGCTCATCCTCATCCGAAAAATGTTGATCCAATCGCGTAGTGATAAAGTTCTCTCTCGAAATTGCCTGAGACGGGAATGAGTAGGTTCCGATATCTCCCTTGACTGTCCCGTTCGGCAGAGGGTAAAACGCCAAATATGGCACGACCGCCGGATTGACAACCACGGTTCCGGTACTAAGGCGTCCGGTGCGTGCGGCAGCGGAAGGAACAAGAAGGACGTTGCTCACGCCCAACGATTGACGCAATCCTTCGTAATCCGCAAAGAAGAAGGTCCTGTTACGCAAAATGGGCGCGCCAGCGTCTCCCCCGAATTGGTTACGCTTGAAAGGAGGTATAGGGCCATTGTCAAAGAAGTTCTTTGCATCGAATGCGCTGTTGCGGAGAAACTCGTAAATACCCCCGTGAAGCTGATTCGTACCGGAGCGCGTCACGGCATTCACAACAGCTCCCGAAGTCCTACCATAACTCGCTGGCGCATTTCCAGTAACCACCGAGAACTCCCCAATCGCGTCTACTCCAATCGTTTGGCCAATAACGCTGGCGGGACTGCCGCCGTTATAGTCATTGATAGTCACGCCATCGAGCCGGTAATTATTTTGCTGAGGTCGGTTGCCATTGATGGTCATCTGGGTACCGAGACCGCGATTCGTGCGGGCGACGTTGAACCCCGTAGCCGCTTGCGTTCTGATAGCGTTGACTCCAGGTTCCAATGTCGCGAGCGAAGTCCAGTCGCGCCCATTCAAGGGAAGTTCGCGGACCTTACGGCCTCCGACAAGGCCACTCGTCGACGAGCTTGCCAAATCCACACTTGAGGGGCTGGTAGTCACTTCTACCGTCTGCTGAACGCTGCCTACTTGAAGCTGGAGGTTCAGTGTAATATCCAAGCCCACGGAAACAACTACGTTAGTGTGCAGTATTGTTGAGAAACCAGCGCCCGATACTTTGACCTCGTACGTCCCGGGAGTCAGATTTGGAGCACTATATAGGCCCTCCGAATCCGTTATCAGCTGCCTGAAACTATGCGTCGCACTATTCTCTATTGTCACTTGGGCGGCAGGAACAGAGGCCCCGGTGTGATCTGTTACAGTGCCATTGATGGCGCCCCCCGCTACCTGGGCAGCCGCTTGAGCCGCCAAAAAAACCGTTAATGCTGCAACGCAGAGCAGCTGAATGAGAACGGCTCCCCCACCGCACTTTTGATTCTCTCGGCTTAATGGGCTAAGGTCTTTTTGGCCCATCCAACGATACCGATTACGGTCCTCACTTGCGCGGGAAGGCCGTAGATTTCGGCTTTTTGACTTCAGACCGAGGATGATACTTTGCGATCCCGATTTCATCGAATGAGATCTCCTTGATCATCGAAGATTCCAGGGTGAGACAATGATAGTTTGATGAGGTAGAGGAAAGCCCGTCATCCCGGGATCAGACTTATCGTTCCAGATTAATCAGGCGTGAACTGAACATGAAATTGCTTTCAGGTATAGGCACCTATGCTCGTCACCGGTTGGCGTTCACGAAGTCTTCGCAGTCTGAACAGATTGTTGCTCTTTGGCTCAGAGCTTCGTCATTTCTCCGTTGACTAGAGTTGAAAGCTCAATAGGTTCGTTCATTTGAACGCGTTTAAGAAGCTTGGTCGTCCGAGTAATCAAGTTTTGCGATAGACACGCACGCGGCGCAACCTATCTTAGCGCCGCTGTCTAGCACATTTAAAAAGAGCCTGCGGATTATAGTTCTGCGTATTCACACAACAATCACTACTGGGTTCTCCAAGGTGCTGGTGCAGTGCACCGATGTAAGGTTACAAAACAGATTTGTCGCTGTCCCGCCTTCCAAAGTATTCGGGAATATGAATGCAATTTCACCTACGATTAAGCTCCCTCCAATCTAAATCCAGCAATGTTGATGATGTTAATGTGGCAAGTTTGGTGGCGTTGAAGTCAGGTGAATGCGGACCGATCATCGCCCCAATGAGGTGCGTTCATCAGGACAATATTTAAGGAACCGGCAAGGAGACATTTATGAATGCGACGAAAATCATTATGTCCATGGCATTGCTCGGTGCGATCCCGGTGACCGCAAAGCAGACCAGTGCAAGAGAGTCAGCGAGGGCTGGCATGGAGCAAGCGGGCCCAAAGGAGATGGATCCAAATTTCATCAAAGCAGCTCCTTACGCGCAGCAGCTGGTCGATGAAGCACTCGCCACGCATCCAGAAATCTTGCTGATGGCCATGCACGTGACGGCCCCAGATGACAGGAACGTGATCGTTGCTTCAAACTTTGGCCGCATCGGGAAATTGGGCGATGTAGACGACATGCGTTGTACCCGGACCGGAAAGAGCAATCTCGAAGTCCACCTGAAAAAGAACCGCTTTGAAGATGAGCTCACCCTTAAGGACGAAGCGGGACAAACCATCGGCGCGTTCGGTGTAGTTTTTGCTTACGAAGCGGAAGACGACAAGGTCTACCTCTCTCAGATTGCGCGGCAGACACGCGACGAGATGCAACCCCAAATCCCATCAGGAAGCAGGTTGTTCGATTCCGCTTAGTAGGCGGCAGCGCTGTATTTTCAAACGTTCTTTTCAGAATGGACGGCACTAAACACTTACGCCGCTTGAACCTGTTACGGCTATTTGGTTGCGCGAACCGCGTCGTCTATCCGCTGCCTGCTTGCAATAATACCTTCACTTTTAGGTAGGTTTGACATTCATCGTATGGAGACTAACTCTCAGTTTGTGCATGTCAATCGTCGACAAGGCCATGACAACTTCGCAAGGGGCGCGGCACCATCGTCCGTATTGGGTGGGAAACTGTCTGTCGGTTTTCCGGCCGTTCCCAAGGATATTTTGCGCACCGGAGGCGGGAGTAGATAATGCGCGCGAGATTTACACTGCTCCAGACGCTGCTGGCCGCACCAAGTGCTAACGCCCAGTATACAAACGCACGGGATCTTGGCACCATCGAGCCTTTGAAACGGGCTAATCTCGTCGTTCTCGAGAAGGGCTCGCTGCTCGACATCTGCAACACCCGCTCGGTCTGGGCGGTCGACATCGTCGACAAGCCCGTCCCGATTATCTGGTCGTTATGTGCCGGACGGTCGGCGGTGACTTGTACAGACGGCGTGTCCCGCACTGGTGAAAAGGCGGCAGCCACGCTGCCACGTGATTGTTCATCGAGCAGTGGCGGCCTGCGGGGAGTTCGGTTATGACCAGGGTCGCTGCACCAACACGTATCCGTTATGTGGTTCTGTCGCTGCTCATCTCCGTATACATGATCACCTACATCGATCGTGTGCTGCTCTCGGTTGCCATTCCGTCGATCGCGAAGGAGTTCAGCTTCTCCATTGTGACGATTGGCTGGATCTTAGGCTCGTTCCAGATCGCCTATGCGTTGTTCCAAATCCCCGGAGGATGGCTAGGAGACAGGCTAGGCCCGCACATCGCGCTCACCGGTGTTGTGATCTGGTGGTCGGCCTTCACCGCCTTCACCGCCTTAACTTGGTCGGCCACTTCCATGGCAGTGTGCCTGTTTCTGTTCGGCATGGGCGAAGCTGGTGCCTTTCCAATTGCCACCCGGGCGCTCTCACGTTGGATCTTGCCGTCGGAGCGAGGCTTCGCCCAGGGGTCGACCCATGCCGGATCGCGGCTTGGCGGTGCTCTTACGCCCTTCCTGGCTGTGCTGCTGATTGCCCATTTCGGTTGGCGCACGCCGTTCTTCAGCTTCGCAACCCTGGGAGTTGCATGGGCCTTGATTTGGTATCGTTTTTATCGGAACACCCCCGCCGAGCATCATCTCGTCAATGCCGCTGAGCGCGATCTCATCCTCTCCGGAGTGGGCAAAACGGTTTCGGAGGGCAGCCGTGTCCCTTGGGCGCGGATTTTGTCGGACCCGCAGATCTGGCTGCTGTCAGCCATGTACTTCTGCTACGGATACGATCTTGGGATCTTCTTAGCATGGTTTCCAAAATACCTGAACGCAGCCCGGGGCCTTAATCTGAAGCAGATGGGGATCTATGCAAGCCTCCCGTTGTTGGCGGGATGTGTGGGGGACATCTGCGGAGGTGTGTTCTCCGATCTCCTGCTGAAGCGGACGGGAAACCTCAAACTCTCTCGCCGTATCGTGGCGGTCGCGGGCTTCCTGCTGACGAGCATCGCTGTTCCGATTGCCTGCATGGCGCACGATCCACTGATCAGCGTCGCGTATTTCGCCGCTGGGGTGTTTGGTCTGGAACTGACTGTTGGGATCTCTTGGGCCATGGCATTGGATATGGGTGCCCAATTCGCGGGATCCGTTTCGGCCGTCATGAATACATGCGGCAATATTGGGGGTGCTGTGGCCGTAGCGCTTATGGGCTACATCGTTACCATGAGCGGTTGGAGGACTGCATTCTTTATTATCGCGGGATTTGCGCTGCTTGCGGCCTTATTGCACCTTAGGATTGACGCCTCACATTGCCTTTACGGCCCTGAGCCGGCCGACCGCGAGCGGCTCACGCCAGCCATCTAGGGAGCCCGCTATGGCTGCGCACGGCGTCATGAGCCGCTCCACTCAGGGACCTTCTTAATTTTTTGCAGGAACGTCTTCACGCCAAGACTGAAGTCGTTGCTGCCGTAGACAAGCTCAATTAGGTCGTCGATATTTGGCAGGTCGTGATAAGTCATTCGCCGTATCGCCTCCTTGGTCGCGCGCGTCGAGATCGGTGCATTGCCTTCCGCCCGATTGCAGAGCTCGGCCACAGCGGCGTCGAGTTCGGCCGGCGACACTACGCGGATAAGGAAGCCGTTCTGGAGCAGCTCCTGCGGGGTCAGTGTGTCGCCAAGAAGGAGCATCCGTTTAGCGAACTGTACGCCCACAGCCCCAGCTATTCGAGCGTAGCTGTTCATCGAAAGGCAGTTCGCGATGGTCCGTCCCAAGGGCGATCCGAAGCGTGAATTCGACGTGGCGATCCTGAAATCGCAGGCCGAAGAGATGTTCAGGCCGCCGCCGACCGCCCAGCCGTCCACCACTGCTATCGTGGGCACAGGCACAGTCTCCAATGCGTTCATGCACTCGTCGATGTCTCGCTCGTACGCGATCCCGTCCAGTCCGGACCCGAACTCGGCAAAGCGGCTGATATCCGTCCCTGAGACGAAGGCTTTGCCACCCACCCCGCGTAGGGTCAACACTCGCACGGTCGCGTCCTTTCCGAGATTTCGGCAGATGTCGCGCAGATCGTACTGCATCTGGCGAGTAAGGGCGTTGTAGGCGGATGGATTATCGAACACGATCCGTGCAACTGTACCGTCCTGCTCGTAAATTAGGCGTCCTTCGCTCACTGCGCGGCCACCGTATCGTCTGCGGAACCCTTCAAAAGACCTTTGTCCATCAATTCCTGGCGAATCTCATCGCCGTGTTCATCCAAAAGCGGGGGTGGATATCGGACCTCCTGCGGCGTGCCGCGCATCTTCACCGGGAAGCCGAGACAACGGAACGATCCCTCGATCGGGTGCGGAACGTGCATGACCATGTCGCGGGCCGCGATGTGATCGGCCGCCAGCGCCTGTTGGTAATCGTAGATCGGCGCGACCGGCACGCCCGCCGCCAATAGGGTCTCAACCCATTCGTGTACCGTGCGAGTGGCGAAGGTCGCGGCTAGCGCGTCGATCAGTGCCAACCGATTCGTAATCCTGTCGCTGTTCTTTGAGAAGCGTGGGTCGTCGTTCAATTCCGAACGGCCCAGTATTTGTAGCAAGGAAAGCCACAGCTTCTGGTTAGCGGCACCGATCACGAACCAGCCGTCCGACGCTTCGACCGCCTGGTACGGTGCCGACATTCGGTTTGCCGATCCGATCGGCGTGGGAGATTCGCCGGTGCCCCATAACTCTGTTGTCTCCCAGATCGACATCCCCAAGGCTGCTTCAAGTAGCGACGCGTCGATGAACTGCCCGATGCCCGACTTTTCACGGCCAATAAGGGCGCTCAGGATGCCGTAGACAGCGAACATCGCGGCACCCAAATCGCCCACCGGGATTGCGTTCTTGACCGGCTCGCTGCCTGGCAGGCCCGTAGCGCTTAGAACTCCCGACATTGCTTGAGCCATCAGGTCGAAACCGGGACGTTGGGACCAGGGTCCGGTCTGGCCGAAGCCGGAGATGCTGGCGTAGACGAGACGCGGATTGAGGGTACGTAGAATCTCGTAGCCCATTCCTAGCCTGTCGGCGACGCCGGGGCGCGCATTTTCGACAAGCACGTCCGCTGTCTTGACGAGAGCGTAGAGAACCTGGCGGTCGGCGGGATCCTTAAGATCTAGGCTGATACTGCGCTTGTTGCGGTTCAGTGCCAGAAAGCCTGGGCTGTCCTCACCTTTTAGGCGAAAGCCCATGGAACGACGCGTGGAGTCGCCAACCTTTTGTGGTTCGATCTTGATGACATCCGCCCCCATGTCGCCCAACAACATGCAACAGTAAGGGCCGGCCATCACTTGGGAGATATCAAGCACACGAATGCCCATCAGCGGCAGCGTCGCCATTTCATCCTCCATCAATATCCGTCCATCATATCCTCTCCATTTAGAGGAGTTCTGCTTATTTGGGGTATTTCAGAAGAACCCAACGGGCTTGTGGTCCAGTTTTTCCGGAGGGGCTTGAGAAAGGTCAGCGCCGCGCCGTATCTGCGTAAGGCTCAGGTTTACAAGTAGTCTCAATATCGAGCAAGGTCTGGAACGGGTAGTGTTAGATAATTTGTATAACCTCAATTTTCTGGTTGCGGTTAGTTTTGGTTTATCAAGTCATTTGTGGGAAGCAAGCTTCCATATATAGCGGATCAATCGAGGGCGGTATTTCAGTCCTGGAGGGTAGTCCACTTTCTGCAAGGTTTCTCAGCGCCAAATGTAGTGGACCTGGGCGCCTTGACCCAGAAGCCACTTGGCGCGTGCGGCCTGGGATTCCGCGGCATCTTTATTTGCCTGCGAATCTGACAGTTGCGCAGGCAGGATAGTGGGGCTTACGAGGGCTGCGAACCCTGCAAGGGCCACACAGAGTGAGAGCGCGGAGGGACGAAAAGTGAAACGCGGCAAACGTGGAAGATGAAATTTCATTTGTATTGCTCCTTACATAAATTACGCGCGCTGCAAGCCTGTCTGAAGCAATTAGCAACATGGCGCGCAGCGCAGACACCTAATATAAAGCTCGGTAAAGTGAAAATTACATAAACCACAGGTGAAATACGGTTCATGAGGAGGCCAGGAAGGTTCACTGCTCAGTCGCATGCCATGCGGAAGAGCAACAAACACGATCACTGGCAGGCAGGTGAAAATGAACATTATTTCATGCCGGTTTCAGGACAATCTTGCATGGCGGAGAATATTGTCCATCCGATGAGTGAGGTTGGTGTTCTTTTCCCGCTAATTATGAAGTAGTGGACAGACTACCTAGACGACGAAAATCTACGCATATGTCAAAGGCGGCGAGATCGGGACCATCCGGCCTTCGCCAAACGGTCACAACAATCATATTGCGCCAGTTCTTGTCATGTGAAATTGCCTACAGTTCGCGGCCGCCGCCGGTCTTGCGCTGAAAGCATTTTTACCTGCAGTTCAGATGAGTTTCATTCCAGACAACGTCAATATACGCTGGCTTCAGGAGAGATCTCCGCAAGAAGCCACGGAGCAAGTAGCCTCGACAGCGGAGCGCCATGGATTTCTCATCTCCCGATGCACTGACTAGCAACAAAGCGACGCCGGGCTGGCAGTTCGCCGTCGGATCGAGCATCCTGGGCTGGGTGCTGGACGCCTTCGACTTTTTTGTGGTGGTCTTTCTTTTCGATACGCTGGCCGGCAATTTCCATGTCGGCAAGGCGGCGATCGTTTACAGCCTCACCCTCACGCTGGCTATGCGGCCGATGGGCGCGCTCCTGTTCGGCTCGCTGGCTGACCGCTATGGGCGCAAGCTGCCGCTCATTTTTTGCGTTCTCTTCTTCTCCACCATCACCGTGTGCAGCGGGTTCGCGCCCAGTTATCTGGTGTTCCTGATCCTGCGCGGTCTGTACGGCATCGGCATGGGCGGCTACTGGGGAATTGGCGCATCGTATGCGATGGAGATGGCTCCGCAGCGCAGGCGCGGCGTACTCTCCGGAATGATGCAGGGCGGCTATCCCTTCGGCTACCTGCTGGCCGCGATCGCCATGCAGACGGTGATGCCACGGCTGGGATGGCGCTTCATGTTCGTAATCGGATTGGGCCTGACCCTGCTCATCGTGGTGCTCACACTGCTGGCGCCGGAGTCGGAGAGTTGGAAGCTGCACCGCACTCCTTCCATCGCAAAAATCTTCCGCACACTTTTTCAGCACATGGGCGTGTTCGGCTATCTGCTGCTGGTGATGACGGTGATGACCTGTCTCTCGCACGGCACCCAGGACCTCTACCCCGACTTCCTCAAGTCGATTCCCGGCATGCCTGGGCAAAAGCTGCTGGGAATGCGGATGCTCTATGGCATCCCCATCCTCTACAACATCGGCGCGATCCTGGGCGCAGTATTTTTTGGGCAGATCTCAGAGCGGATCGGGCGGCGGCGATCGATCATGCTGGCCCTGGTAGTGGCGCTGCTCTCGATTCCCGCCTGGGCCTTCGGCACTTCTCTATTGCCGCTGGTGCTGGGTTCCTACTTCATGCAGACCGGCGTGCAGGGCGCCTTTGGCGTGATCCCCGCCCACCTGAACGAACTTTCTCCGGATGCGATCCGCGGTCTGTTCCCGGGCTTCGTATATCAGCTGGGCGTGCTGGTCGGTTCACCGGCGGTTTCAGTCGAATACATACTGCGCGACCACATGGGATATCCCTGGGCGCTGACCGCGTTCGAGTCCTGCGTCATCGTCGCTCTGCTGTTCATCTTCGGCTTCGGTCCGGAGCGGCTGGGCCGAAGCTTCCATCTTCGCGAAGACAGCGGAACCTCAACCGGCGATTCCGAGACTACGATCCTGCTCGAAACGCCATGAGACCGTTTGATTTCGGGTCATTCCCCCGAAGGCCATCGGAGAGGAGTCATTTTGAACAAAGGTAGTGAAGCTACGGGCTCAGACTAATGGAACTATAGCTGTAATCTAAAACAAGATTGTCGTTCTGAGTACAGGTGATGCTGACGTGGGAAGTATGTGGAATATATTTTTGAACTTCTTTCGCAATGTCGATCCCGGTGTCGCTGACCCTCACCCGCTCGCCGGCTGTCTCTAGGCAAATCCGCACGCTGCCATTCTGTGACGGGTATTTCACCACATTGTCGATGAGAATTAGCAGAGTCGGCGTAGAGCGACCTCATCTCCATAAACATTGAGAGCCTCCGGAGGAAGCACGATGGACCATGACGCAGACGGTATGGTTCTCCTCGGTCAGCCCCTGTTCGAGCAGGCTGGCCATGGCTGTTTCGTCTTCTGTAATCAGAATGCGCATCGAGCGTGGTGGGAATCGCCACGTGATACTGGCTTCTTCTCGAAACTGTCATTCGCCGCTAACGCCGATGTCTGCTCATGCAGTTCCTGCTGTGGTTTGCGAACTGAATCGGAGTTTCCGCTATTGCCGCACCTCGTACACCATGACCTTGCCCAAAACTCCGGTGTCGCCCGGGCAGCGGCCAACGATGAAGCGGTGCATCTTCGGCAGCAGAATGCAGGTTTTTGCGCCGGTCGCGCTGGGCACCTTAGCGATCAATTTGGGATGGTCAGGATTGGAAATATCATAGACTCCGATCCATCCCACGCCACCGGGAACATAGATGCGGTGGCTGGCAAGGTCCATCGCCATTCCGTCCGCGGTGCCCGGGGCGGGGAGGGAGTCGATGACCTTCCCGGTATCGGAATTCATCACTACCAGCATTCCAGGATCGCGGCAGACGACATAAAGCCGGTGGGCCGCTTCATCGAAGGTAATCAGCGAGTTCATGTTCGCCGCCGGCACTGGCCAGCGAGCCAGTATCTTTCCCGTTTTGCGGTTAACCACGGCCAGCTCATTTTTGTCGGTCAGGTTGATGAAGATTCTGTCGTCACGCTTGGCAAGCACCATCGCCTCCACATGGTTGGAGTTGAACTTGATCGATCGCACCAGTTTTCCTGTATCCGGGTTGACCGCCTGCAGCTCGGAGGTGGTCATCTTCACGTCCTTGCCGCCGGTCACGACATATACCAGGTTGGCGGCAGCATCATAGCCGATCGAATCCGCGCCCGACACCAGCGTGACGATACCCTTCTTCGCGTAGGTCGATCGGTCAAGCAGCTTGGACATGCCGGGTCCGCTATCGGTTACAAGAATCGTGCCCACTCCAGGGCGCACCAGGATGGCATGCGGCGCGCCGAAACCGTCAACGGTACGAAGATGCTTCATGGTGTTCAGGTCGAAGACTTCCAGTGTGGCGTGGTCTTCGGCGGCCAGCAGCAGACGGTGCTGCTGGTGGTCAACGGCGAAGTGATCGAAGTCGCCGGTGTAGCCCGGCATCGCAACCGTCTGCACCAGCTTGAGTGGCGCTGCCTGGGTTTGGGTCTGAGCTTGGGCCAGCACATTGGGCGCCCACAAAATGCCAGACGCAAGAAGACTTCCGGAGATAGCTTGCCATTTCCATTTCATGCGATCGGTTTCCCTTCGTCGTTGGAAGTTCTGATGAGACAGGATCGTTCGGTAGAGCGAAGAAGGCCGCGCCGCGCCTGAACCAGACTTACGGTTTCTGATTAAACATGGCTGAACCGGGAATAAAATTGCTTTCAGATAGCGGCACGCCTATGCTCGAAACTCAAGCGGCTCCCGCGAACCTGACTGGATTTTTATCTTCGCTTCAGAGGTTCTTCACTCCGTTGTCCGTCAATCTTGGAGGTCCCCGAATATGCGCATTCTACTGGTTGAAGATGAACGCAAAGTCTCCGCCTTTGTCGAGCGCGGACTCGTCGCCGAGAGCTATGCAGTCGACGTGGCTCCCGACGGGAAGGAGGGCCTGGAGATGGCCGAAACCTACCCTTACGACCTCATCATCCTCGACCTGATGCTTCCCGGAATCGATGGCAAGGAGGTGCTGCAGCGCGTGCGCCACAAGAACACCACCGTTCCCGTCCTGGTGCTGACCGCCCGCGATGCGGTCGAGGACAAGGTGCGGCTCTTCGACGCGGGCGCGGACGACTACCTGACCAAGCCCTTCGCCTTTGCCGAACTGCTGGTGCGCACCAAAGCGCTGCTCAGGCGAGGTCCGGTGAACCGCTCGAGCACCGTCACTGTAGGGGATCTCGAACTCGACCGGCTCACCCAGCAGGTCAAGCGGGCGGGACGGCGGATCGAACTCACCGCCAAGGAATATTCTTTGCTCGAATATCTGATGCTGAGCGCCGGGCGCGTTCTCTCGCGCAATATGATCATCGAACATGTCTGGGACCAGAGCTTCGATGGCATCAACAATATTGTCGATGTCTACGTGCGACATCTGCGCACCAAGATCGACGATCCCTATGACTACAAACTGATCCGCACGGTGCGCGGCGCCGGATACATGCTGCGCGGCGGAGCCGACCAGTGAAATCGACCTCCCTCCGCTTCCGCGTCACCGCCTGGTACATCTGCCTGCTGGCCGCCGCCCTGGTGCTGTTCAGCGTCTCGGTCTACATCGGCCTGGCTCGCTACCTGGAATCGACCCTCAACCATTCCCTCAGCGAAGAGGCCTACGCGATCGGCAACAGCTTCCTGGAGTTTGTGAATCAGCGCGGAGACGCCTTCGTACGCGGCGAGGTCAACGAATCCTATGCTCCGGAAATCAGCGGCCGCTTCATCCGCATCGCACGTGCCGATGGCAGCATCCTTTATCAATCCGGGTCTTTGAAGAAACCGGCGGTCGATACTGGAAACATTCGGCGTCTCAGGAAAATCCCGGCCGAAGATTTCTATCGTCGCGAACCGGTTTCGCCGGAGGGAAAATTTGAGATCTTCGCCCTGCCTTATAAAACTTCCGGTGGCCAGACGTTTCTCATCGAGACCGGCACCTCCCGCGCTCCGATTGACCGCATTCTACGCATCCTGCTGCTGACCTTGCTGCTGCCCACGCCTCTGATACTCGCCGCCGCCGCGGTGGGTGGATATCTGCTGATGAACCGCCCTCTCAGGCCAGTCGTCGAGCTCACGCATCAGGCCGAGCGGATCGGTGCGGAGAGCATCAGCCAGCGGCTGCCCGTTATCCCCACAGGAGACGAACTGGAGCGGCTCTCGATTGCGCTCAACCAGATGCTGGCGCGCCTGGAAGATGCGCTGGCCCACATTCACCGCTTTTCCGGCGATGTCTCGCATGAGTTGCGCACCCCGCTCACCATCCTGCGTGGGGAACTGGAGCACATGGTGCAGATCCCCTCGCTCGACGCCGAGATCGCCGATGGCGTGGGCAGCGCGCTCGAAGAGATCGATCGCATGTCTAAGATTGTGGAGAACCTGCTGGCGATTTCGCGGTTGGACTGTGGAGATGCCGGCATTGAGCGGGCGCGAGTCGATCTGCAGGCCTTGGCCTGTTCCACCGCCGAGCAAATGCGCGTGCTGGCCGAGGACAAGGGCGTCGCCGTGGTCTGCAAGTGCTCGCCACCCGTCGAGGTGCTGGGAGATCCGACCCGGCTTAAACAGGTCGTCGTCAATCTTCTCGACAACGCCATCAAGTACACGGAGGCTGGTGGCTCGGTCGAGATTGCCACCGCGTCGGAAGCCGATCATGCGGTCCTGCAAGTCGCGGATCAGGGCATCGGCGTGCCGGCTGCGGCCCTGCCGCATGTGTTTGAACGCTTCTACCGCGCGGATAAGGCTAGGTCCCGCAGCTCGGGAGGCGCCGGACTCGGCCTCTCCATCGTCAAGGCCATCTGTTCGGCGCACGGCGGTTCGGCCTCCATTGCCAGCCGCGAGGGCAACGGAACCGTGGTCACTATCGAGATTCCTCTCTACTCTGTGGCCGTTTCTCAGAGAGGGCTCGAGTCTTCGCGGCTTACCCCAGCCTCCTCCGCCGATGAGGAGAAGTATTCGGCAGTATGAATGCAATTTCACCTGCGATTCAGGTCTTCCAAATGTAACGTATGCAATCTTGGTTGAGGTGACGGCAAGCTGAGTTTGCTGGGAGAGATCAGGAGAAATTATGAAAACGACAAAAATCATCACGCACGGGGCATTGTTGGCCCTGCTCTGCGCAGTTCCGGCGATTGCGCAGCAGACACCGGCCAGAGAGGCGGCGGTGGCGGGTCTGCAGCATGTCAGCCCGAATGAGATGGACGCCAATTTCACCGCGGCAGCGCCATACGCACAGCAACTGGTCGATAAAGCGCTCGACAGGCATCCGGAAATTCTGCTGCTCGCCATTCACGCGACCGCACCGGATGGAAAAAATGTGATCGTCGCTTCCAACTTCGATCGCATTGGGAAGCTGGGCGACGCAGACGATATGCGCTGCATCCACACCGGGATCAGCAACCTGGAAGTCAATCCCAAAGAAGGTCACTTCGAAGACGAACTTATCCTGAAGGATAAAGCGGAAAAAACCATCGGTGCACTCGGCGTTGTTTTCGCCTACAAACCAGGCGACGATAAAGCCCACCTCATCAAAATCGCCCAGGAGACGCGAAAGGAAATCCAGGCACAGATTGCTACGGAACACAGCCTGTTCAATTCCGCCGAGTAGGGATAAGGCTGCACCTTAAAAGGATTTCTTTTGACGGCATGACGCTGCCGAAGATGTAGGTTCGCCCCCAGGCGAGTGCCGGTTCCAGGAATTTCATCATCCTGAGCGAAGAACCTGTGCTGTCGAGGAAGACCAATACGGAGGTCCTTCGCTTCGCTCAGGATGACGGGCACTTTTTAAAGACAGTATCTGTAAATCCGCTTTAACGATTGCGAAAGTGCATGCACGGATAGTCATGACTCTTTTTCAATATCCATTTGGAACGAACTGCCTCGTAGCGGACGGTCCAGGAGCAGAGCAAATGTGTTTGGCAACTGCGGCTGCAAGCATAAAGAGCCTGATAGAAGGTCCCAATGTCCGCAGAAATTTATCGACTCCAGCGCTAGTGGAAGCGGCGATCGCGCGCGGCGAAGCCAGCCTCGCCGGCAACGGAGCGCTGGTTGCATTAACGGGCCCGCGCACGGGGCGCTCGCCGCATGACAAATTTATCGTGCAGGATGCGATCACCAACGAAACAGTAAACTGGGGCCGTGTGAACCAGCCATTCGATTCGGCTAAATTTGACGCATTGCTGAAGCGGGTGATGGCTCACATAAAAAATCGTGAGCTATATGTATTGGATCTATTTGCGGGCGCGGATCGCGACTACCGTCTGCCCATTCAGGTTATTGCTGAATATGCATGGCATGCGCTCTTCGTGAAGCAGTTGTTCCTCCGCCCATCGCCAGAGGATCTGACCGATGATGTACCGGAGTTCACCGTAATCGCGGCACCGGAGTTTGACGCCGTGCCTGAGCGCGATGGCACCCGATCCAGCACATTCATCATCACGGACTTTACGCGTAAAATTGTTCTCATCGGTGGCACCCGGTACGCCGGGGAGATGAAGAAGTGCATCTTCGGAGTGATGAATTTTCTGTTGCCGAATCGCGATGTTCTTCCCATGCACTGCTCCTCGAATATCAGCGAAAAGGGAGAGACCGCGCTCTTCTTCGGTCTTTCCGGCACAGGTAAAACCACGCTCTCCGCGGACCCGTTGCGGCGACTGGTTGGAGACGATGAACACGGCTGGAGTGCCGCTGGAATCTTCAATATCGAGGGTGGATGCTATGCGAAGTGCGTCGATCTCTCCGAAGAGAAAGAGCCACAGATATTTCATGCCATCCGCTTCGGTTCGGTGCTTGAAAACGTGGTGATTGATGCAAGGACCGGCAACCCAGACTACGGCGACATCCGCTACACGGAGAACACACGCGCGGCTTATCCGGTTGAATTCATCGCGAACGCAATCGTTCCCGGAATAGGTGGACATCCCAAATGCGTTTTGTTCCTGACGGCGGATGCGTTTGGCGTTTTACCGCCGATCTCAAGACTCACCCCTGAGCAGGCGATGTATCACTTCCTTTCCGGCTATACCGCCAAACTGGCTGGAACCGAGGCTGGCTTGGGCGCCGAGCCGGTACCGGAATTCTCCACCTGCTTCGCGTCGCCTTTTTTGCCGCGCGCCCCCAAAGTATACGCAAGGATGCTTGGAGAGCGGCTGCGGCAGCACAACGTGCAATGCTGGATGGTGAATACCGGCTGGATAGGAGGCGTTTTTGGAGTCGGCAAGCGCATGAACCTGAAGTACACGCGGGCCATGGTGTACGCCGCGCTCGATGGGCGCCTTGCACACGCCGAGTTCGTGGTTGAGTCCGCCTTCGGTCTGAACATTCCGACCCGGTGTCAGGATGTGCCTGCCGAGATGCTTAATCCGCGGAATGCGTGGGTTGACAAGGATGCCTACGATGCCCAGGCAGGGCTGCTCGCGAGGAAGTTCGAGGAGAACTTCGCCAGGTTCGATGCACCGGCGGCGGTTCGCGCCGCAGGCCCACGGGCGAGAAAGTAATCACCACAAGCGGATTCACAAGATGCCGCAGCATACACGCAATTTCGCCTGCGATTCAGATACACCTCATGTAGGGTTGGCACTTCCCGGATTGCGAATCCCATGGAATTCCCGCGGGCGCCGTAGCGCATGAGGGCATCGACACGGGACTCTATACGCCGTTTGATTTTCCTACCTACTTCATGTTGGGGCATGTCCTCGCCCAAGGCGAGCCGATGTCAAAGCTTGAAAATGTATTCGGACAGGACAGGCTCTATCCCCATCCGGAACGGCTGGTCACATTTTTCGACAACCATGACACGGTGCGATTCCTCAGCCAACCGGGCGCGACCGTCCCCGATCTGAAGCTGGCCTTCGGCCTGATTGCTACCCTGCGCGGCATGCCGCAGATTTATTCCGGCGATGAGATCGCCATGCGCGGCGGCGACGATCCCGATAACCGGCGCGATTTCCCTGGCGGTTTCCTGGGGGACAAAGCATCGGCCTTCACTGCCGAGGGACGCACCGGCGATCAGGCGGAGGTGTTCGACTGGACGAGTCGCCTCATGCGCTTCCGCGCGAAACACGCGGCGCTGCTGACGGGCTCCCAGCAGGACATCTTCAGGGACAGCTCCGACTATGCGTTTGTGCGCACCGGAGATGTTTCCTCGGGATGCACGGCATTGGGCGCGGAGCGGGTGCTGGTTGTGGTGAACCACGCCGCCACGCACGCACGCTGACCATTCCGCTGGCGCGGACGGCGCTTGCGGGATGCTCGCACTTCACGCCAGCGCTGGGTTCGACGCAGGCGAAAATAGCAGATGATGCGGTCTCTATTCCGATTGGCGCAAGCGGGATGGGGATTTATCTGGCGAGGTGATTCGGAATTAGCGCGATCAGTTTGCACGCCATACTTCGCATGCTCAGTTGGCGATATGGATTGTGCTATTTTCCTTTGGAGTATCGATAGTAAAGCGCACCGCCGCAGTCTTTTCATCAAACAGAGTATTCTCGACCGGGACCCGGTCAAGTTGAACGGCATGAGGGGCATGCGGCGCACCGTATACGATCAACTGAACCTGCTTCCACCATGGCTGGTAAGAACCTTGCCTCGTAATGTGGATATCAAGCCCATTCGCGATGGCGGCGCAGGTGAAGGACTCGCGCAAAAATTGGCCCTTCTTGTAGTCGAAACTCTTGCCGTCATCGGCGTAAAGCGAGCCATGGCAGCCCGGCCCGGGATAAACGTGCAGCTCGAGTGGCCCGTTGGGTATCTCGTCCGTGCTCTGAACCACCGGTTGCTCAGGAATGACGGCACCGGCGCGAACGTAGACCGGCAGCATGTCTAGCCTCGGTTTAATTATGGTGGATTGCAATGGATCGAGTTTTCTCCCCGTCCAGTAGTCGTACCACTGAGTACCATGGGGGAAATTCATCTGATAGTCGTCCCTAGTGTGCAGTGGCTGCGGCGCAATCAGCAGCGACGGGCCGAACATGAACTCGCTCTCCTCAGTCTCCATCCCCACCGGGAATTCCAGATACATGGGACGCATGATAGGCAGCCCATCACGTGAGCTCTCCTCGGCGGCAGTGTAGATGTAGGGCATCAATCGATAGCGAACGTTTATATAGTGCTTGCGAATCGGCTCTTGTTCCGGGCCGTCGGCCCAGGGTTCCTGATCGGGGATGCCTATTCCAGTGTGATCCAGGTCGATGGGGTTGAAACTACCCAGCTCGATCCAGCGGGTCAGCAGGTCCGGCTCCGGGCTGCCGTTGAAACCGCCGATATCGTCGCCTACCATGGTGAAGCCGCTTACGCCTAAGTTGAGCAGTTGCGGAATGCTGATGCGCATCTGGTTCTAGGTGCTGCTGTTGTCCCCTGTCCATGTGGCCGCATAGCGCTGGTCGCCAGCGTAGCTGGCTCGGGTCAGAACGAATGCGCGCTGGTCCGGCTTTAAATTCAGCAGGCCTTCGTACGTTGCGCGAGAATTCTGCATTCCATATACGTTGTGGATTTCGCGCTGAGTGGCCAGCCGGGAAGGATGGTCTGGACCGTCAATCCGATGAATCACGTCGAGCGGCATTGTCTTTGTTGGAACATTGAAGATCGCCGGCTCATTCATGTCGTTCCAAAACCCAGAGATGCCCTTGTCCAGATAAAACTCTCGGTAGAGATTGCCCCACCAGTCGCGTGTGTCTTTACGGGTGAAATCGGGAAAGACGCTCGGTCCTGGCCAAACGGTCCCCACGTAGACCGATCCATCGGGGTTCTTGACGAAATGGTTTCCAGCTATGCCAGTGTCATAGGGCAAATAACCCTGATGGGGAGCTTTCGCAATATGCAGGTCAGTGATAGCGACTACATGGATGTGCTCGTCACTCAGTTCCCTCAACATTTTTTTGAAGGTTGGGAATGTTCCTTTATCGATGGTGAACGGACGGTGTTTGTACTGATAGTCGATGTCGAGATAAATGACATCGACTGGTATTTGCAACTGCCGGAACTTCCGTCCGATCTGGAGGACACGCGACTCCGGCGTGTAGGTATAGCGGCTCTGCTGGTAGCCCAGCGCCCATAAGGGAGGCAGGGGCATGCGTCCGGTCAGCGCGGCGTAGCTTTCCACCACCTGTTTCGGCGAGGGACCATAGAAAAAATAGTAGTCCAAGTCGCCGCCTTCAGCGCCAAAAGATATACCGTCGCGCAGTTGCTTGTCGAAATCGAAACTGCTCCGCCAGATATCATCCAGAAAAATTCCATTACTCACCCCATCGCGCAGCGCCAAAAAGAATGGGATTGTCTCATAGAGGGGATCGGTCGATGCCTGCCAGCCAAAAGCATCGTAGTTCCACATGGTAAAGGCCCGGTCGCGACGGTCGAGGCCGCCCGGCTTGTCTCCAAGACCGTAGTAGTGCTCATCCCGATGACGTGCCCCCCAAAATCCGCGCATAGCCGAGTACGATTTTCGTATTCAGGAGGGGCGGAAAGATGTCGAAGAGCAGGCACACGGAGGCGCAGATGATCGCAGCGCTGAAGCAGGTGGAGGCAGGCCGGAAGGTCGAGGATGTAGCGCGGGAGAACGGGGTGTCGAAGCATACCATCTATGCGTGGAAGTCAAAGTACGGCGGCATGGATGTGAGCGAGGCGCAGGAAGCCCGACAGTTGCGGGACGAGAACACGCGGCTGCGCAAGCTTGGTGGCGGACCTGAGCCTGGACAAGGAAGCGCTGCAGTCGGTGATACGAAAAAACGGCTGGGGCTCGCAGCTATGAAGGCGTCTGTCGAGCAGGTGCGTGAGCAGTTCGCCTTCAGTGAGCGGCGGTCGTGCGGTTTGCTGCTGGTGCCGGTGCCGAGTTTCCGTTACCAGCCATGCCAGGACGATGCGCAGTTGCGCGAGCGATTGATCGAGTTGGCCCGGGAGAAGCCGCGCTTCGGCTATCGTCGTCTGCATGTTCTTCTGCGCCGTGAAGGCGAGCGGGTGAACCACAAGCGGGTGCACCGGATCTATCGCGAGGCCGGACTGAGCATCCGGCGGAAGAAGCGGAAACACTGTGTACGAACGAGTTCTCCGCTGGGCGTGTACACGGCGGCGAATCAGGAGTGGGCCCTGGATTTCGCGCACGATGCGCTCGCTGCCGGGCGGACGATCCGCGTGCTCAGCGTGGTGGATGCGTTCACGCGCGAGTGCCTCGCCTTGGAGGTGGACACGAGCTTCGCCAGCCGGAGGATGACGCGCGTGCTGGATGAGATCGTTGCGCAACGCGGAGCGCCGCTCTCGATTCGCTGTGACAATGGCCCGGAACTGACCAGTCGTCATTTCCTGGCCTGGGCCATCGAGAACAAGGTTGAGCTGGTGCATATTCAACCGGGCAAGCCAACACAGAACGCCTACGTAGAGAGCTTTCACGGAAGACTGCGCGAGGAGTGCCTTCGCGTGAGCTGGTTCGAGAACCTGTTCGACGCCAGGAGGAAGATCACGGCCTGGCGTCATGACTACAACCATCAACGGCCACACAGCAGCTTGAACTACCGGACGCCAGCAGAATTCGCCGCCGAAGCAAGCTATGCAAAAGTGGAAAAAGCCTTCCGCGTTTCCCACTTTCACACAGCTACGGCTGCTACTGCTGGATAAGTTGTATGATCACCGTGCGGAAATTGGGGGCAGGTCACCGGCGCGGAGCGAATGGCCGCCGTAATCTTCTGGATCGTCGAGTTTGGCTTCACGATCCGGCCGATCGAATCCTGGCCGAGCGCTCTTCCAATGTTCCCATGCAGCCCGACCCGGCGCATCACGAATCCGTCCTCGATTCCTGCAATTTTCAACCAATTATCGAGCGCCAGGATCGGGCAGGTCAGATCGTGAACTCCGTGGAGGATATCGATCTGTCTTCCTCTCCTGGTCGGTTTTCGACTGGGGTAGGTGGATGGTGATTCCCTTCCGGTGTCGCTCGATGTGTTCGACTCGCATGGCCGCGAGTTCCGCGCGCAGCGAGCTGCCGGCAAATCCCAACAAAAGAAGTGCCTTGTCGCGCGCTGCGGCAAACAGTTGCCGGAGAATTGCCGAAGTCGAAGGAAAGCAAAAACACGTGCTGTGGAAAAGACGGAAGTTTTGCTTCTTGGAAAACGCTGCGCGTTTACCACTTTTCCACAGCACCGACGACGGTAATTTTCATTTCGGGCCCAAATAAGTCTGGAATGGGTGGTGGCTACATAATCCTGGAATCAGCGGCCAGGTTCTGAACTGGGAATGCCGATCCAATTCATCTAATATATGCACATCAGGCCTATCAAGACGAAAAGTCACTAAAAAATGGTTGCACCATGTCAAGCCGCAGCTGGTGCGACGCTTAGAGTCTGCGATATGAGTCAATTTAAGGACGCTTTCTCTGCAGCTGTCAGGGAGCAAACAGCAACGACTGTGGGAAAATCGCCAACCGTCTGGACCGATGGCGAGCTCGACGCATCCTTCCACACCTTGGAAGCTGTACGTGAACTTGAAGCACTAGGTCCGTTTGGGCGATGCTTTGAATCGCCGGTCTACTCCGGAATATTTCGGGTCACAGCGTATCGCGCGCTGACAAATGGACGGCATGGACGGCTATGTCTACAACGTGGATCCCTAGATTTAGAAGCCATTTGGTTTAGTATCGACTCTGCCTTAGATCATCCCCCTTCCACTGGGGACCTTCTGAATATCGCATATCGGCTGACGCGTCACAGTTATCGAGATCAGATTAACTTACAGGCGATCATAATTGATGGACAATTACAGTAAATCTGATCACAAAGAATTGGCATGCCACTCCAATGATTGTTTTGACTTCGCGATGTCAATGCGCATTTGTGCCGATCAGCGTCTGCAATTCTATTCACCTCCTGGCGAAAATACACATCGGGCAGGAATTGGGCATCGACTGACAACATTTTTCTTTATGCTTTCGATCACGATCTTGGTTTTGCGCCGAATGCACGGATTTTGGCAATAGTGGCGAAAAGTAATAAATCAGATGTTAGATATAAGGCGGATAGTAGCCACCACCTCGGTTACCTTTCTATTATTTAGAAAGTTATATTTCATTTTTCGAGTTGTATTCATTTGACTTCCCGAGAGATCTGTCCCACGCTAGCGATCACCTGTAGTCCTGTAATTGAAACCTTCACTTGTGCTGGGTCAGGCCATAATTGACCAGCGCAGCGGTTTTCCCGACGTACTTTCACCGCGAATTTCAATTGACCCATCAGACGCACGGCGGAGAGGCATTTCCGATCCGTTCACTCGCTTTCGCGTTAAATTCCTTACTTCTGCAGGGGGAAGATGGAGCACAATTGTCCAATTGCCTGCACTTCCAGTAGGCGCATACCATCCTTCGTATCCTCGGGGAGATTTCTCAAACCCGAACAAAGGAGAAGCGAAACAATAAGTTTCCAAAGGGAGCGAAGGTCTGATGATTGCCCCATTCGGCGTGAACTCTAATCCAAGTACCTTAGCGGCGGTGTATAACGGCCATGCATGGGGATGCATGTTCATGACAGGGAAATCAAGACTCGATACATCGCTCGTTCCAGTCCTCAATACGGCAGCGCTGGGGTCTTGTCGCCCGGGCGACCTACGCGATACGCCATTATAGGCATCAGGACCACTCCAAGTACCGTACCAAACGTCAGGATAGACTTCAGCGTGTGTTGCCAGCGAATTCTTTTTCCACTCGTCCCACGCCATCTTTCCGTCAAGATTTGATAGAGCCCAGATCAAAGTTCCGTTGAGTGATGGACATACCCGAGCCTTAGCGCCAGGTGGTATTTTCTTTTCCTTCGAACGCAATCCCGGACTCCACCTCATTGCACCTATCGGCGAAGGACGTCGAAGTAATTCATCGATGGCCAGTACCAGCTTGCCGCTTTGCTCTGGAGTCGCCGCCCCCCCAATAATCGCCCAGGACTGAGGTTCAATCCAGAGGCTATCAATACCAATCCAGCCCAGATGGGGACCGAGCCAAGCGCGCCGGAACCACCGACCTGTCCACTGGGCCCGCACAGCTTGCCGATGATGTTCTGCCTTTTGTCTTGCATCCGCTACCAGATCGGGTTCCCAACCAACACAGGCAAGGACGCTGGCGTACCGGTCGAACACGTAGGATGCCATTGCAGAATTAAGGACGCTTTCTCCCACCCGCATGTACTCTTCGCGCCACTTCAGAGGGACCGCTTGGTAGACTAAGCCGTCAAGCCAATCATCCATCAACATACGCATAAGTCCGTGCGGACCAGTTCCGACGCCGTCTATCATGTACCGGTAACATCTGGCAAGAAGGTTGCGGACACACTCTTTGCCAGTAGTTGGATCGGGAATCGCAGATAGAGATACTTCTTCATTTAGAAAGGCAAAATCCCGGGTCGCCAAAATGTATTCGCATGCGACCCAAATGAGCCACAAGGGCAGATCGCTCGCATCGTCCTGGCTTGTTGGCATTGGCACGCCGTGTCCAACGATTCCGTATGGGATGGAGCCGTCCGATCTTACCTCTTTCAGCGTATATCGGAGGATCTCCTTCACAATCGTCGGGTCGCTGAAGAGGAACGGGAGAGCGTGTTGCAGCGGATCCCTCGCCGCGCCCTGCAGACCCATAATGTACTGATAAATTTGCCCCTGGGAAAGGATGTGTTCATTAAAGAAATCGTCGTAAGTGAGATTGCTCCGGAGGTAATAATGACTCCATGTCAGTTCGCGTTCTACCCACGGTGCGGAACTTGTGGCAAAACGCAAGCCGCTCTGTTTCCATCGATCGCTGGAACGGGCCCATGAGGATGATCCCTCTTTCCGGTATTTAGTGGTTAGAGAAGTTAGCTCCACTCCCTTCGGGAGATATCCGTAGAGAAAACGCAGAGTTCTGCTTTCCCCGGGTGCGAGATTAATTCTGCGCTCCAACAGCATGGCGCTTTCTGGACCATGAGCACTTAAGTCTCCGTCAAGGCCTTGCAGCAAACCTGCTGGTTGCAAAACCCCGCTCGATCCGAAAAAAGCCTTGCCGTCTGTAGCAAAACCTTGCGCGGGGCCGTCCAACGAGACAAGAAATGTTCCAGGAGGATCGAGGTCTTCCATCCTGGCTGTTCCTCCCAGTGCATGAGCATTCGAAATACCACCCACGCTGGCACTTGCAGCCACAGCATCTTTTACGGCCTGCCACAAACGTTCGTCTTCTGCCGTCCTACCTAGGAACTGCTTTGTTTCGAGCAGTCCGATATTGCCGTCAAGGTGATGAAACCGGTGAGTGAATCGCTCACCAAACCGGCGCCGAAGCTCAACCGCCTTGCTGGGCAAACCCTCTAAGAAAGCTTGCATCCAGGACCGATACGAGAACTGATAGATCTGACACCCCCAGTATTCAACCCAGCGCAGTTCCGCAGTTGAAACGCCGTGGTTGACTATGGTCACTTGGGACACGAGCACCGGGTCGTCACCGAACGGCGCGAAGATAACATGATCGATAGCGTACCCGGCTCCGGAAACCCTCTTTCGCAGATAACCCATACCAAATACTCTGTCGAATGTTTCGCCCGTTCCTGGAAAAAATGTGCTCAGGATAACCTTCCCATCAGTCAGGTATCCTACACCGGCGCCGAATTGTCCCTGTTCAGGGGAATAGTCATTTAGAAACTTGGGTGATCCCTCATCCTGGCGTACCTGGATGTAGCCGTAATTGGAAACGGCAGCTACCAAACGATCGTTACCAACTTGATGGGGGTGATCTGTCGGAGAACGAAAGACGGGATCGACTAGAGTTGTTGCTTTGGGATCGGTTGTTTGATCGCAGGTGTAGTGGAATGCTGGAAGACCAAAATCATCAGTAATCCACGCACCAAAATAACCGGACCCGTAGGGATTCTTTAGAGAGTCATGGTTGCCTGGAATTTGACCTCGGTCCTCACCCTCAAACAGCATTGGGCTTAAGGCTGAACCTGCGGCGATCCATCCACACTGCTCCATGAACTCCCTTCGACTTACAATATCCCTGATAAAATTCAGTTTCACAAAGTGTTCTCCCTTAGGAATCTCTGGCCAATCCCTGCGGGTCGGACGGTTAGAGCCGGGCATGCGATTTCATTCCGTAGGATGTGCCAGCTTATCAAGCTAGCTTGTATTTGCTTTCGCTAGGATGCGGCGTTTCAGGTCCTTTTATGCACGCTAGGCCGTCTGGGGGCCATCGATTTGCGTATGACGTAAAGATTGACTAGTACTAAACCGGCCGAACTACTACCTCATAACTCGAAGCAAATACTTTCAGGCATAATTCCCGCTGTTGCTTTGGCACAAAATAGGAGCAATGCACAAAAACACCGATTTAGATCCCTTTCTCAAGAATCGACTCCCTCGCTTCACCAGTTTTTCGAACGAATGAACAGCCTCATGCCCTCAAAAAGTCAAAGCGCCGCCCAGTTGAATAACACGGGGGTCGTAAACTGACGTAACCTCACCAAATAGATTAGGCCCATTGCTGAAGGTGTGGTTTACACCTTGGAACTGTGTGTGATTGAAGGTATTGAAAGTTTCACCCCGAAACTCGAATTGTGCGCCTCTTCCTCCCAGCGGAAAAACTTTAAACAGGGCTATATTCCAGTTGAAGAGTCCTGGGCCGTACAAAAGGTTTCTGGCTGAATCTCCAAAAACGAGTGGAGGGGGCGCGGCAAATGAAGAATAGCTAAACCAATGTTGCACGGTTTTTGGATACTTGACCGGACCAACAACATTAGCCCGACTCGTCGTAGCTCCGCCGAGTCCCGTATTATCGTATCCGAGAAGCGCGGAAACTGGCTGTCCTGTTTCGGCTGTAGTAATTCCGGAAACCTGCCATCCCCCAAGTACAGTCTTTGTCAGGAAGCTGCTGGTGTTGCGAAAAAACGGCAGTGCGTAATAGTAGCTAAATTGCGCGATGTGCTTGCGATCGAAATCCGAGTTTCCTCTGTCGTATCCTATGTTATATGGGTCAGAGACTAAACCAAGATCGTTGGAACCGGAGTCAATTGAGTGTGAATATGTATAGGCGCCGGAGAAATTAAGTCCCTTTCTTGCATGGATCAGCAGGCTGACTTGTAATGAATTATAAATTGATGATGTGCCGGTCGACTGGTCGATGATCGTCGAAAATCCAGGATAATTCCTATCCAGGTTTGGGTTATATGTTGGCCCTTTGTATCCACAGTTGCCGCCGCAAATCGCGAGACGATTCGGATCACTTAGCGGAACCGCATTGATGTTACTGGCATACGACTGATTATAGTTTTTATCTCCAGCATATGTGACCCCCAACACGGCGAGGGCGGATAATTGGCGTTGTATTCCCAAGCTATATTGCATCGACGTCGGTATCGGATAGCTCGGGTTTAGCGCGGTAAAAGATGCTGGAAAGCGGGGCTCTACGGCCGTTAATCCTGTTACATTACTGGTAGCAGGATTTGAAAAATATACATTGCTCGTGCTTGGCGTGTATGAGAATGGGGGGTTAGGACCCATGCGTATCGAATCGCCGGCATTAATTCTGTTATAGAACATACCCAATCCCCCGCGAAGAACGGTTTTGTCGTCGTTCGTAAGGGAGTAAGCAAATCCGACGCGCGGGGCGAAATTATTATAGCGGTTATCGACGAGACCCTTCGGCGTTCCGTTCCTGCCGGCAAGAACCACGCCATTAAGATAAAAAGGCGTGTTGGGAATGGCCTCCGGAACGTCTACGGTGCGAAAGCCAGGGCCGTTCGGATCTAAGCTGCCGTTTGCATTGAAAATAGGTTTATCCGCAAGATTATAGTCTGCCGGGTCAAAATTGGATAGACGATTGTTTACCTCAAATACATGCGGCAAATACTCCCAGCGCACTCCAAAGCTTAGTGTAAGTCTGTCGGCCACTTTCCAATTGTCAAGACCATAGAATGTCAACGTATGCGCGGATAGATCGACAGTGTTTTGAATTTGCAGTTCGCTATAAGAGCCTGCATAGCCGAGCAGAAGATCCGCAAAGGAATTCCCGGTAAAGCTACCGTTAAAACCATAGTCGCCTTGGGTATATCCGCTGAGTTCCTGAATTTTTTGGTAGAGCATATAGGATCCGCCGAGCATGATGCTGTGTTTCCCCAGGACCCACGATAAATTGTCTTTATATTCCCAGGCACCGTACGAATTGCTCCAGGGTTCCGTACTGCCTACGTCGTAATTGACGCTGTACGGCTTTCCCAGGGAGATAGTTGGGATACGGTTGTCGGCATTCGCTCCTGGAAAGTATGGTTGAACATTGTATCCATCAGGTTGCACATAGAGGCCAAATGGAACAATATTTTGTTTATTGCCGTTAAAGCTAAACCACACCTCATTTAGTAGATTTGAAGTAATAGCATCCGTTAAGCTTACAACAGTAACATAGCTCGGGATTGTGAATGTTGAACCCACGTTGGAGTAGGAACCGATACTATTTTGTGGCGGCAGTGCTTGCTCAAACCCAGAATCGTAGGCGACGCTTCCATGTAAAGAAATCTTATCGTTGAACTGGTGATCAATTCGTCCGATTTCCTCACGAACGTTAGTTGTCGCTGGTGCGGCAGAAGAGAAATGGAGGCCATCGGGTGTGTTAGGCGCTGGAAAGATTCCAGCTTTCAATAAAAGGGCTACGTTCGGATCGATCAGGCCCGCAGGTATTTGATTGTTAGGAAACTTTTCTCCTGGGGTAAGCCCATATGAGGCAAACCTGGCGCGAGCGGCGGGATCTGAGGTTTGGGGTACGGTTATATTGGCGGAACCAAAATTGCCGCTAAAGGCCGCGCTCGGAATCGCATTGGAAAGGATTTCACCCCCCTCAATTAGCCTGCGCCATTCCATATTATAGAAAAAGAATGTCTTTTTAGGCTCGTCGCCATAAACGCGTGGAATCACCACGGGGCCTGCTATGTTAAACCCAAAAATGTTATAGCGCAGCTCCGGCTTTTGCGTATGGCTACGTTTGGCAAGATAATTGTTTGCGTCGAACGCGTCGTTGCGGTTGTATTCCCAAACGCCGCCATGGAAATGGCTCGTCCCGCTCTTGAGGGACAGTGAAACAATTCCACCGGATGCCATGCCGATATTACCTGCTGCATTGCTGGTAATAATCTTGAATTCTGCAACAGCGTCCGGGGAGGGTTCAATTTCATAACATCCGCCGCATCCTCGGTCGTAAACTTCTCCGCCGTCAATAAGGTAGTCATTTTGTTGCAGCCGCTCGCCATTGTATGTGATGGCGTTTCCGCCGGAGCCAGATGCTTCGGGACTCTGGAATTGCACAACGGAATTTGATGAACCCGGGACGAGGCTTGCTAATTGGAATGGGTTGCGTCCGTTTATTGCAATCTCGTCAATTTGAGTACCGGTGATGAGGGTACTGAGTTCATTTGTTTCCGATTGGACCTGTATTGGATTCGCCTGAACTGTAACATTTTGCGTTGTGCTGCCAACCACTAGCGGGATATTTGCAAGCACGGTGCTGTTGACGTTCAGAACAATTCCGGTTCGATCATACGATTTGAATCCGGGAGCATTGGCGCGAAGCGTATAGTGTCCGATCGCTAGATTAGGGGCCGAATAGATCCCGGCTGAGTTAGTCACGACCGCACGGACTACTACGCCTGTTCCCTCGTTGATAATGTTGACTTTTACGTTTGGAACGGAAGCTCCACTGGGATCGGTGGCACTGCCGGTCATTGTTGCCGATACTTGGGCGAACGCTAGCGAACCGAACGAAAGCAACCCGAGTATTAAAACTCTTCCCAACATACTTCTAAAGTTCAGCCTCCTCATTAGCAACCTCGGGGTTGCTATTAACCCTGGACTCGCGAATTGGTTCATAACTGTTCCCCCTTGTAAGACTTCAGATGAATTGACACATATCCGGTGTATACGTCCAACCCGACCAACAACACACTATGTTCCTTGGAGAAACTTATTTCCCCAAATGGATATGGATATAGATACGTCCAAAATTTTTCTACGTCAATAGAAATATATAAATCTCTCCTATGAAACAAAAAAGTGATCATAGAGAGCATACAAAAGCGGGGGGGCAGCTTTCTTGGATTTCCATGGGGGAGGTTTTGTTGGGCAGTCGCTGTCTTTGTGCGGAATCGGTCTGATAAGACGAAACACCTGGTTGAGGGGCCAGCAGATCGATAAAGGAACGTCCATTGAGCGGAACAGAGGTGATTTTTGAACTCTGAATGACGTCGCCCATTTGCGTGCTCTGCGTCTCCGCTTGCAGCGTTGTGCTCTTCACAGTAACGGTGTTTGTTACTTGTCCGAGTTCCAGCTTGATGTCGACCCGGACGCCCGCATTGGCGTTGATCGGCACTCCGCTTTCCTGGAAGTCCCGGTAACCGGCTTGGTTGACGGTGATGTTGCGGTGATCAACATTCAGAGCAGAGAAAACTGTAAAAGCCGTCGACATCGGTAACGGTGGTTTTCTGCGCATTTAGCACACCGGCAAAGAAACTGAACTTCAACACTGAACTCACATAGCGATTCATATACCCCCATTCTCCTTGCCAAATTTCGATGAATTGACGACATCTCAGGCGGGTACCGCCATCCACTCATAAACGCCCTTGGTCCTTGAAGGACCTGTTTCCCCAGGCGGACAAATTCATACGCCAAAAGTACATTTACGTCAATAGAAATATTGTAATCTCTCATATGAAACAGAAAGAAGACATCATACCTGCATCGCGCGGGATTGCGACACGTGGGACGCGAATCGAAGCGCTACATCTAATAGCGGTAAACCGCCGGTCCCGATAGAAAATAGATTAGCCCAAAGCGTTCTAAGCCCGTCTGTGTTGCCGTGACCTTCCCGAAACGAATCAAAAACAACACCACTATTGAAACTTGGTTGGTCAGGGTGCCTAGCGAAGGCGCTAACATCTTTCGCCTTAGAAGCGTTAGCATCGCTAAGTGGCGTCGCGTGGCGTGATTCCCGCATAACTTCAGCGCGATTCTTATCGAAACTATTGCCGTTAGTTCCAAAATTGCGTAGACGCTGCTTTTCGCTGTCGTAATGGCTCTGCGCATTGCTAACGTTCTTGTCACTGTCGGAAGGATCAAAACTTTGCTGTTCACTTTCCTGCGAATCAATTGCACAGCCAAACGTGCGGCGCAAGTGGATTTCATCAGCAACCTCTTGCATCAATGGATCACGCGAATCCTTGATGGCTTCAAACAGTTCATTCATGCGGTTAATTTTCGTTGCGCTGTGTATACGTTCATTGAATCTAGGCATTGGATTATTCCTTTCTAACTGTTGAATTGCGTAAACTATCGAGTTACATATTGCCTAGCTAGAATCGAGTCTCGGCAGTATGTACATATAGGTTTCAGAATGTCAATGTTTAATTCCCATTTTGTTACAAAACCGTTCTATATCTTCGGTAGTCAAGTGAAGCGCAAATGCGGCTCCGCTCCATAGGTCGCATAGCTGGCGTGACTTGTACCATGCTGAATAGTCATCTTGATAAACTAGGCGATCACCTAGCTGTTGCGGGGCTTTCTGCTGAAGTGGAACGAAATAGCCAAGATGATTCAATGTGGGCGTTGCATCGTAGATGCCGATGTGAGTACGCTTACCTTTGCGATCAACGGTGTAATAAACTGTTGCGCTGGGCAAGTGAGATTTAACAAGCATCTCCAGAGTGTTTCGTAGGCTCATCAAACGCAATTCAGGCCAACTCATCATTGAATAATCAATTTGGCGTTTCATCGCTTCGTCTAACAGTTCAATCATTGTCATTCCTCCGTTTACCGTTCTTATAAACTCGTTTGTTATTCAAAGTGCTAAAGCCGGTTGATAATACTTTTTGCAATTCTTGATCGGCACATCTCTAACAACTTTGCCGGTCACAGTCATGTAACGGTTGCGGTCGTAAATCTCTACAAAATATTTTGAAAGTTTAATGTTCGACGGTATAGAACCTTTTAGCCAGATGTGGCAACCGCCGTTTGGAGATTCTTCACAATAGGTATCAAGTGAGTTTTCTATATCAGCGTGAAGCTGTTGAATGACAGGATCACTTGTTTTGTAGGAGTCCAGGTCAACACAAACGAGGTCATCTTGAGCAGTCAGCACAAGGCCGACGCCAGTATCAATTTGCGTCGATGCAGCTTTAGCAGCATCGTCAAATATTGACCAATCTTGGGGATTGTTAGTGCTTGCTGGCCATCCGTCAGAGGCACGTAACGGTACTTTGTCCGGCCTGTAGCAGACCCACTGGCGCAGTTCTGCTAGCTCTCTAAGGTGTTCGGGCAACGTCAGCATGATTACCGGCGCTCACAGTCCAGCGCGGGCGTAGTGCCAGCTTCAATGAATTTGTCCAGGTCGGACGTTCTGAGTCGCACAGCGCGGCCTAAACGAATCGACGGCACGTAGCGCTCGTAAATCCAGCCCCAGATTGTGCGCTGAGACAAGCCGAGATATTCGGCGGCGGCTGGTACTGACAACATAGGTTTCGCTGCTGTTTGCACGTTTACCCTTTCCTTTTTGCTGCTCTGTACTGCGTGTTAAACCCACAGTACGGCCTTATAACTTGCTTGTCTGTCAAAAACGTGTATATTGCACTTATTACAGAGAAGCGTATGTTTACAGGCGACAAAATGAATGAGGATGCGGAACGGCTGATTGAGTTTTTGAATGGTGGGAGCGATACTCTCCGCATCGCACAGATTCTCAGTGACGCGAAAACCGTTGCTCTCAGCCCTACAAAGGCCATGCGCCGCAAGCCGACGCCCACTCATGACAAAGCCGTTGATAGACGGATAGACGCCTATGCGCGTGCGGGAATCTTTGAGCCGAGCGAAGCTCTCTCCAGGCTTCAGGAGATGCTTGCAACCGTCTTTTTTCAGCCGGTACCGATTCCGGTCAAAGCTGGGAAAAAGGCATTTCGGATTACGATTGCGCCGAAAGACGCCACGCCTTGCGCAATACTCACGAATGGTTCAAAAGCGCATTCGTGGGAAAAAGAGGCTTGGATGATCCTTGCAATCATTCGACTGTCTGGTAGCGGAGCACTTCAACAGGTACGACGCTGCTATTGTGGAACGTGGTTTTGGGCTGTACGCAATGACCAACAGCATTGCAGCGCAAAATGTCGGATGAAAAAGTATTTGAGCGGTGAAAAAGTGGCAGCGAAACGTCGGAAATATCAACGTGAATATCAACGCGAACATCGCGTACCAACAGGGAAAAAACAGAAAGGCGGCAAAGCATGAGTGTTTTTCAGCGGGGCAACGTTTGGTGGTACACATTCCGATTTAAGGGAATGCGAGTACAGGAATCTACCAGTTCTGCATCGAAGAATCTTGCTATCAAAGCAGAGCGCGTGCGACGGCGGGAACTGGAAGAGGGCATCAACAGAGTCAAAGCAGACAAGCGGCCAAAGACTTTCAGCGTCCATTCAACCAAATATCTCAAAACCAAAGAGCTAAAGTGGAGCGATGCCAATCGGCGCATCGAAGGTTACAACGTCGATCATCTCACTGAGTTTTCGGCAAAATGTTGTTGAGTGACATTACAGCGACCCACATCGCTGAGTACCAAGTGCTACGCAATGCCGCTGGAGCGAGTGGCAGAACCATCAACATGGAAATTGGCACATTGCGTGCGATGCTACGCAAAGAGAAACTGTGGGCAAACCTTCAACCGGACGTGGAAATGCTGCGTGCCCGGTCTGACATCGGCAGAGCGTTATCGCGGGATGAGGAAAAGAAATTGTTGGATGCGTGCCGCGCCAGTCGCAGCCGGTCACTGTATCCCGCCGTCCTGTTGTCCATCCATTCCGGTTTGAGGAATCAGGAATTGCGCCTGTTGACTTGGAAGCAAGTTGACCTGTTGGAGCGCAATGTCACTGTGGGTAAGAGCAAGACGGCGGGCGGCGAAGGTCGCACAGTTCCAATGTCCGATACCGCATGGCGGGCGATGACGGCATGGCGCTCTGAATGGCCGAACGCGCAAGATGAGCACTTCGTATTTCCTTCCGAAAAATACGGTTTTGTTGGCGGGGATGGCCCACAGAAAGGCACGCTCCAGCCCTACAAACTTCGGATTGATACGCCTATGGGGTCATGGAAGGTTGCTTGGCAGAGTGCGAAAGAGGCGACGGGCGTCCAATGCCGCTGGCACGATCTGCGACACACGTTCGTCAGCCGGATTGCTGAGGGGCAAGTGAGCGATGCCACGATCATGGCCCTAGCCGGTCACCTGTCCGTCAAGATGAAAGAAAAATACAGCCACACCCGGACGGAAGCCAAGCGCCAGGCCGTTGCCCTGCTAGACGTGCCGATGTCCGTCCAGTGACGGCCAAAAGTGTGGAAAAGTTTTGGGGTATCTACAGTTCCGACTACAGTCAAAGAGTCACTTCACCCATGACGCCTGTAAGTTATTGATAGGATTGGTGGACGCGGAAGGAATCGAACCTTCAACCTGTCGATTAAGAGTCGTGGGGAGTTGATTCGGTTTGAGCTGCTAAACCGCCTACTAAACAATAACTTACGAACCGTTCGCCCGCACGGATGGAATTGCTTAAATTGCTTGTAAAGTATTGATTCTGCGTAAAAGGTTAGATAGCTCACGTCACATTTACGTCACACTTTTCTATGATATTTTCGCCGCCTTCTTGCGCTCACTAACTGAGTTCGTAATGCGTGCCTTTTTGAGCGCGGAGGGTTCAGCAATTTTATAAGCAGTTCGTACTACAGGCCGTTGGGCGGTCGTTTGATCCCGAATTTCGAGGACCAACCGTTTTCCAAGGACACGTGCTGCTCGCGACAGAGTGTCCAGAGATACAGTGGTATTTTCGGGGTCGAGTAGACGGTCCAATTGTGAACGGCTCGTCTTCAGTTCCCTTGCCATTGCCTGCTTTGTCTTTTGCTGGCGTCCCATCTCCTGCTCAAATTGCCACGCCAGCACACGTTTTATCGCCGCCGATTCTACTTCTTCCCGAATACCTTCTTCTTCCAGGAATTCGTCAAAGGAGGAACCGCTATGAGTCTTTATGCTTTCGTTTGCCATGTCTATTTCCTACCCTTCATCTCGGCTTCATGCAGCCGTTTGTTTCTTCGTGCCAGTTCCATATCCACGGATGGCGTCTTTTGCGTTTTCTTCACAAATCCGTGGAGCAACACCATCCGCCCCTCGATATCGACATAGAAGAACTCCCGAGCGATCTTGTTTCCGGTGAGATTGGACCTGACCTCGTACAAGCCGTCTCCAAGTGGCCTGCAGACTGGCATTCCAATGGGCCACCCAAACTCAATCGTTTTGATGTCCACTCCAATCTGTTTACGATCTTCAACCGGCTCAAGAGATTTAAGCCACTCCCGTACAGGTTCTCCACCTGCGGCAGTCCTAAAAAAGATGACAGATAACCGTTTCGTTGGCATTCCGATGTCTTGGATTGACGGAACCTGTCTCACAACTTTCAGTGTACCATATGCGGTACAGGTCAAATTAAGATCGGCTATGCTCAAGCCAGATCGTTAGCATTGTTGGAAATGCCTATTCAATTTTTTCGCGGCGTGTGCTTCCACTTTCGTTAAACCTTGATTGGCACTGAGCGCGATGGCGTTCGCATCCAGAATTTACGCAGAACCGAGGTTTCAGGAGTTCCAGGCGACATATGGAGGCGAATTCGATATTAAAGAGGTATTACTGGCCGTCAGCAGACTTGAGGTCTTGTGCTAATTCGTCGTCCGAGTAGTGCCGTGGAATGTGGCGCCTCCCGATCAAATCAGCAAACCTTTTGTATAGGAATAGAGAAGCAGGATTGCAAGCACACCGGGAGAAAGTCACGTCGTGATCTTGCGCAAGAAATTCATTAGCCTAAATTTATTCTCCCGCGGTATCTCCGTGCAGCCGTTCCATATATCCGCGTCGCTTATTGATGGAGATTTGGAGAAAGATTTCGGATGACGTGGAACCCTGAGACTTCCGATCATTTCACGCGCGGCCGCTTCTTCAATCCCGGCGTGCCGGACCATAGTTTCTCGCAGTTTCTCAAGTGGATCACACGTCGCAAGATCGGCCCGTGGAGAAAATTTGTCGGCACAGTGCCTGGGCCGAAGCCGCCAGCTCGTATTAACGGAGACGATCTGCTCGTAACTTTTGTGAATCATGCGACGTTGCTGTTGCAGAGCCGAGGTTTCAACTTCCTTACTGATCCGGTCTGGTCCAAGCGGGTCAGCCCAATCTCCTTTCTTGGACCGCGGCGGCACCGTGACCCTGGAATACGTTTTGATGACCTGCCCCGAATTGACTGCATTCTTACCAGCCACAATCATTACGATCACCTCGATCTGCCTACCTTGAAGAAGCTGTTCAGAAGAGATCGTCCGTCGGTATTTTGCCCTCTCGGAGTGGGCAAGCTCCTTAGAAAGGCCGGATTTGAGGAAATATACGAACTCGACTGGTGGCAGTCATATTGTTGGAGAGGTGTGGAGTTCCATTGCGTGCCGGCGCAACACTTCTCGGCGAGAACGCCGTTCGATCGTAATCGCACGCTCTGGTGTGGTTGGGTTCTTGGACTCGCGGGTGGGCACGTCTATTTTGCTGGGGATACTGGTTTTGGAAAACATTTCGCTGCGATTGCGGCGCGGTTCCAACCACTGCGGCTTTCCCTGCTACCAATTGGAGCTTATAAGCCCGAGTGGTTTATGGGGCCGGTCCACATGACTCCGGAACACGCCGTCGAAGCTCAACGAATACTTGGATCTCCGATTGCGGTTGCTATCCACTTCAGAACATTTGCTCTTGCCGATGACGGCGAATTCGAGCCGACGGATCGCCTTCGAACATGTCTCACTCCTTCTGAACAGGAGGGCGCATTCTGGGTGCTGAACGAAGGGGAGGGCCGTAACGTTCCGCGCATCCCGATCAATTCAGTCCTTGCCGACATAACAGGCGTAAAAACTGGTGTTAAGACTCAACGGTAGACCAGAACTGTGACCGCCAGGAAAAACTAAAGTCTATGCGCATTGACGACATCCTCAACTGTGGCTTCGCCATTTTTCCGAAGGATCTGCAACAACCGAAGCTCGATTGCGGTTGGGAGTTGCCTGCCTCGTGGTCCGTTCCATCGCTTCCTTGCCATCTGGGCCTTACGCGTCCCGGCGAGTAAATCAAATTTGATGAATGCAGTCTCTCATGAGGAAACGACAGAGTCTCAGCCTTTTATACTCCATTTGACTTTTAATGTCTTAATCATTTAAGACATAAGAGCGATTGAGTTTCGGATTCCCACCGACAAGTGCCGGAGACGCTCTTTCGATGTAGAAACCCAGATCCATCTGCGCCTATACCCTGGAAGCAAACGGAGCTGCCATAGCCGAAGTGGAAGCAAGTATGTGCGAAGGACGACAGCTCGTTCCCCAAACGATTCTGTTTGGAAAGGTGGTCAGATACGAATGCACGGAGTGCGGCAGAATGTTCGCGATTTCATTGCTCTACGGGGCCGTCCCATCGAGCTTTCTTCCACCCGCAAATGTTCGCGATACATTTTTTCGCCACATGTGCAAAAAGAAGACGGACTAGAGATCGAGATGGTGGTTTTCCATGATCGCGGTGATTGTCGCGATGGGATTTCTTCTCGTCGGTGGATTTTTCCTGTGGTTCCGCTAACATTGGAAGTGCCGTTGCGTCTTAATCTTATAAGACTCGCTTTCAGACAAAGTGTCTTCTCTTGTGGCCCCGGTGATGAAACCGTCGAGATGCTAATCACCGCAAGGAAATCCGGGATCAACCTCTCCATATGCTTTTCACACTTGGCAAGAGACCGTTGTAGGCATCTAGCAGAGTAGCTGAACGATCTGAGTTCGACTAGCGTTGCCACGAACGCTCAGATCCAAATCAATCGACGGGCTGATTTAGCGGGAGTCCATGAGCGATTCAAATAAAGAGAAACTGAGGCAAGCATTCTATTGAGAATAGAGAACCTGTTGTTGCAAGTAGTCGACTGTCGCTGGATGATCATTTCTTCATCGGCAAGCCTTCCCAAGACACACGCGCAACATATCGTCCCTATAATTGGGTTGAGGGCTTATTGAGTACTGCTTACCTGAACCGCATCGTCACTGCTGTACCAGAACACGATGTGCATGATGCCTTTGTCGTCTTTGCGGAGAAAATGCTTGCCAACCCGCAGCTGCGTGCGGTATTCCGCCGCATGGTGATCCGCGCAGACATCGCGCATCGCTATTCGTTCCTCGATCCGCAGCAAGGTTCCCGCCGCTCCTCGCGGCCTGACGCGCATGAGTTTTACCGGCTAGGCAACTTTCCCAACACAGCGCAGCGTATGGAACTGTTTGAGCAGAGCGCTCCGGTGCTGATGCGGAAGACCGTGGACCGGCTTGCACTGAGCGAGGAGGAACGCTCGGGTATTACGCACGTACTGGTGACCTGCTGCACGGGACTTTATGCGCCGGGTTTGGACTTTGAGATCGTCGACCACCTCGGGCTTTCGGCGGGCGTGGAGCGCACGATGGTTGGATTCATGGGATGCTATGCCGCGATCAACGCGCTGAAGCTGGCTCGGCACATTGTGCGCTCAGATCCGAAGGCGGGCGTGCTCATGTTGAACCTGGAGCTGTGTACGCTGCACTTCCAGGAAACGCAGGATCTGGAGCAGGTGCTCTCCTTCCTGGTCTTTGCCGATGGCGCGGCGGCGAGCCTAATTACTGCTCGCGAGCAGGGTCTCGCGCTGGACAGTTTCAAGGCGGTGATGGTGCCAGGGACACGTGGGCTGATCACCTGGAAGATTCGCGGGCTAGGTTTCGACATGCTGCTCTCCGGGCAGGTACCGGGAGAGCTGGGCCGCGCGCTGCATGAGGGCGAACTAATGGCCGAGCGTGATGGCATTGACCTGTGGGCGGTACATCCCGGCGGACGATCGGTTCTGGATGCGGTGGAGAAGGGACTGGAACTGCCGACGGATGCGCTGGCAGCGTCGCGCGAAGTGCTGTCGTGCTTCGGCAACATGTCGTCGGCGACGGTGATGTTTGTGTTGCAGCAAATAATGCAGCAAGCGCGCCCGGGGCAGCGTGGGTGTGCGATGGCGTTTGGGCCGGGCCTAATAGCAGAGACGATGCGCTTCCATGTGGTCTAGTGCAGAGATCGACTTCAGTCGGCGGGTCTCTCCGCGTGAGTTGCCGGAGCTGATGGATGGTGACTGTAGTTATGAGGATTTCCGTGATTGCCTGCGCAGTCTGGAAACAGTCAATCGCTGGTTGCTGGGTTATCGTCCGACACTGGCTTGGCTGGAGCGGTTACCGCATGGATTGCGTGATCCCTTACACATCGTCGATGTGGGTAGTGGCGGCGGCGATCTACTGCGGCAGATTGCAAGCTGGGCGCGGAGACGGGGCATTGCTGTGCAGTTAACGGGGATCGACTTGAATCCTTATGCGGCACGTGCAGCAGCGGAGTCCACGCCGAAGGAACTCGGAATCACGTGGGTTACCGGCGATGCTATGGAGTATCTACCGAAGAAGCCGGTCGATATCGTTGTGAGCTCGCTGCTGGCACATCATCTGGAGGACGAGGAGATCGTCGCGCTGCTGAGGTGGATGGATGCGACCGTGCAGGTAGGTTGGTTTATCAATGATTTGGAGCGGGCAGAGTGGAGTAGTCGCATGTTTGGGTGGGTGCATTGGCACTGGCTTGTGCGGCATGATGGACCGGTGTCGTTCCGGCGGGCCTTCCGGAAGGACGATTGGGTGCACCTGCTGGCTGCGGCTGAGGTCCCGCGCGAGGCGGTGACGGTGGAGCATTGGCGGCCGGGACGGTTGTGCGTGGGGCGCTGGAAGTGAGGTCGGTAATTCTGAAGCGTCTCGTTAGACTAAGAGATATGAAGCCTATTGCCCCCGTCGCCCTCGTGACGCACCTCATCATGTCTAACCATCTTAGAGGCGAATAATGCCAACTTCCACTCTGCTAGCGCCCAGTTCCACCAGTTCCAGATTCAAAACTATTCTCTGGGTTTCGCTTGGTCTCACCACGCTCTTCGTCTTCATTACCTCAGAAGTTCTCCTCATTACCGACTACCCGATGTACCACGCCTACCGTCTACAGGTCATCGCCGACCGCCATCTCCTCATCCCGCATACACTCGCCGGAACATTCGCGCTCTTGATCGGCCCCATCAACTTCTCCTCGCGGATCCGCCAACGTCACCTCCAACTCCATCGCATACTCGGCCGCGTCTACGTCATCTCCGTATTTGTCGGCGCCTTTACCGGAATCGCCCTCGCTGCCGGGCGCCCTGGCTTACCCGGAACCTCCATGCAGGCCGCCGCCTGGATCGTCTGCACCGTCGCCGCCTTTATCACCGCGCGCAATCGCCAGATCACCCAGCACCGCCAATGGATGGCTCGTTCCTATGCCGTCACGTTTACCTTCGTCTCCAGCCGCGTGTTCAACCTCTGGCCTCGCTACTGGAGCCATCTTGGCGACACCTTCGCCGCCGTCGGCGTCATCGCCTTCACTCTGGCCTCCCTGCTGATCGTCGACCTCGGCCTCAACTGGCACGAGCTGACTACTCGCCGCGCCTCATCGTCGACCAGGAGGCCATGAGATTTTCAGGACACCATCATCAACGTGGGTGGTCCCCCTCTCGCCAGTGAGATGGGGGTTTGCAAATGGTCCTATTTCCCGAAGCTGGTTCCCTCAAGCTCCGAGTCGACCACCGGCCCGTAACCACCCAGCTGTCCAACGATCCTCACCACCGCAGGCTCATCACCCTCCAGTACCCACACCATCACATCTTTCGGCTGAAGGCCGATCAACTGCGCAATCACGCCCACGATGCCACCCAACTCCGGATGGATGCGAAACACCGTCGCCTTTAGGGTCTGTCCTGCGGTGTGAAATGGCTGCTCGCCCTGCGGCGAGATCAGGAGCCGAATCAATCGTCCGCCGCCGACCGGCACCAGCATCCCCACCCGAAACGGCGCTGTATTCGGCGCCACATTCAGCAGCAACGTTCCAACGAACCCATTCGCCAGGTCATCCGGCAGGTCCATGTGCTCACTCTCGACGTGTACCCTGCCATTCTTGTCCGTTGTGCGGCTGGTCGCAATCCCCGTTGCCGCTTCCACCGTAAAATCGACAGGCTTCGCAAAGAACGGCCCTTTCTCTATGTGATGGTTGCGTACTAACCGAAACGTGCCCTGCTGACTGAATGTTGTCGTCTCATCATCAATCGACCCATCCAAAAAGTGATAGGTCAGGCGCATCGTCACTTCATCGCCATGCACAGCCTGCGTAAACTTAACCCGGGAGATGATTCTTCCAGACTCGGAACGCGCCACCATGAACCCATGCATCGGGACTTGGATATGCTTCACTGGAATTCGTTCTGCCGGGGCTGCGGTGCCCAACGTTATCGTCAAAAAAGCGGTTACAAAGAAATTGCTTCGCCCCATCAAATATCTCGTTTTAACTCCTTCGCCGCCTTTCAGGACCCGATTCCCTGATGAATCCAGCATATCCTTGCTTCGGCATGTGCGTCCGTCCAGCCAGTTCCTTCCCGGCTCCAAAATGACGATTTGTACAGAATGACGCCCCAAAACTGTTCTGTGATCGTCTACTAGAATATGTAATACCGCTACCAATTGAAGATCCAAGTGAATTTAGGAGCAATGCTTTGGAAGACGAAGTTCTGATCCTCGGTGGTGGAGTGGCAGGCTGTGCCGCTTCGATCGCGCTCGCTCGAAAGGGACGAGGCGTCACGCTGATTGAACGCGAGCCCACACCTCGCCATAAGGTTTGCGGAGAATTTCTAAGCGGTGAAGCCCTCGAAGACCTGCACGCACTCGGTATCGACGTTGCCTCTCTTGGCGCGGTGCCCATCGATTATGTCCGCCTTGCCGCAGCCAGACGCGCCGCGGAGGCTCCGCTGCCTTTTCCCGCAGCCTCGCTCACGCGCAAAGCGCTGGATACAGCCCTCATCGCCGCAGCTATCGCCGCGGGAGTCCGCGTTCAGCGTGGTCGCAGTGTGCAGTCGCTCAGCCGCGCGAACGGCAACCTCTGGCAGGCTACGCTCGACGACGGCACCACATACCTAGCTCCAACCGCCTTTCTCGCCACGGGCAAACACGACCTGCGCGGCCACGGTCGTCCGAAGGACCCTCACCAATGGGTCGCCTTCAAGATGTATTACCGACTGTCTGCCGCCCAGACCGCTGACCTGGCGGACGCCTCCGAGTTGACGCTCTATTCCGGAGGCTACGGTGGTATCCAACCGGTGGAAAACAGCATTACGAATTTCTGCTGCGTGGTGCAACGACGGTATTTTGCACGTGCGGGTCTTCGCTGGGAGGGCCTCCTTGCGAAGATGCAGCAGGACTGTCCCCACCTCGCGATGCGGCTTGACGGTGCGGAGCCGCTACTTGACAAACCGATCACCATTACACACATCCCGTATGGTTACATCCGCCGCACAACCGAGGATGGACTCTACTGTATCGGCGATCAGGCAGCCGTAATCCCCTCGTTCACCGGCGATGGCATATCCATTGCCCTGCATACTGCCCGCCGTGCCGCCGCTGCCTATCTTGCCGCGGAACCGGCGCCGGTCTTTCAGCCAAAACTGCGTTCCGCAATGCTGTCCCAGATGCGACTTGCCGAGGTCGCCGCCGACAGTTTGGACAACGCACTCGCGCGCGCTGTACTGCCGTTCTGCCTCAGGGTCTGGCCCGGCGCGATGCGCGTAACGGCCAGACTCACGCGTGTAACCCAGCACATTGCTGTTGCTACCCAGGCAGTCGCCAGCTGAAACCCATTCATACCCAAACAACTCCCCGTAGCACCCTACCAAAGGAGAGATGCAGTGAAATCTTTCGCAGTTCTAGCTCTCGCGGTCATACTCGCTTCACCCGCTCTCGCCCAACATCAGACCTTCGTCATCAATCCCGATGCCAGCGAGGTCAAGATGACGCTCAAGACTACTCACGAGCTTGTCCATGGCACCTTCCATGTGCAGTCGGGATCGATTGAGTTTGACCGCAGCACTCCCAAGATGGCGGGTTCGGTCGTCGTCCTCGCCGGCAGCGGGAAGACAGGCAACGGCAGTCGCGACAAGAAGATGAACAATGACATCCTGGAGGTCGAACAGCACTCGACTGTCTCGTTTGAGCCCAAGTCCTACGCTGGCACCATTGCCCCATCAGGGGACTCGACCATCCAGGTGACTGGTATCTTCACGCTCCTCGGCACGCCTCACGAGATCACCATCCCCATCGTTGTCCATCTTGAAGGCACAACAGCAGCGGCCAAGGCTCATTTTGTCGTACCGTACATCCAATGGGGACTGAAGGATCCAAGTTTTCTGTTTTGGAAAGCGGACAAAAACGTCGCGATCGACCTCAATCTCGTTGGCTCGATTTCAAAATAGAGAACTGCCTTCGTTACACGCCAAAGATGTCATGCTTCCACATGAGAACTAAAGCGAATTGAACTCCCAGCCACTTCGTCTGAACGTCCGGGCCGTTATTTCAACTGGGGAAGACCCCGGCCTCTCATGAAAGACAACTCGCCCAACCCCGTCAACCCCAATTAGGACTTCTTAAACGATTCCCCGGAAATGGCAGGTTGAACGGCCTTTTATTGAAGCAGGGACGGCGATTCGTCCCTGCTGCTTTGCTGTTGGTCTTAGCGTGGTCTCTAGTGGCCATCCCCATCTCCATCTACATCGTGTGAGGCGGCCGCCGCCGCGTGGCCTTGCGGACTGAGGGTCACCGAATCCGCCGGAGATGCTGTACTTGCCGACGATGCAGATGGAGCCGGAGCAGGGGCGGTGTGGGTTTGAGGTTGTAGTTGCGAAACTGCTGCATTGCTGGAAATTGGACTGAGCATCTCGTGAATCCTCCTCTTCACAATATCGATGGATACCAGGAAATCTTTAGCCCATGCCCAATGTATTCATACAATCGCTCGGCCCGCTATCGAAATGAAAGACTATTCAAGCTGAAAGAAGAGTCGCCTCAATGAACGTCTCCGTCGCGACCGTGAGAAGCGATGCGGACGGCCACACCCGCCCCTGCCGCAATCGCAGAAGCGACTGAGCGTCCCTTCGTCATGATGGGGCTTCCCGAGTCGGAAGAGCTTGAGAGACGGATTGTGGTTGCCGGGGCAGGCTTCGGACCTCCGACTCCGCCCGCATCGCCCCGCCGCTTCAAAGTAGGCCCCGACACCCCGGACAATGTTGGGTCGGACTTACGCGGCACAACTGGCGCTGTATCCATCGCAGCCTCAACCGGAGCGGCAGTTGGCACCGTTTGGAGCGAGGTCGCAACTTCCCGGCTCGTTCGCACCGCCTGACCTTGCGGTCGAACCTTATAGACACCTTTCCGCTGCAATTGAACCTCGGCGCGCGAAGCCAGGAATGCCGGCTTTGCCGGCTGCACAATCTGGTGCCGTTCGTAGGAAAGCACGATGAACAGCGATGGTACGATGCAAAGAAACCCCGCGAAGAGGAGCAATCCAAGGGCAACGCGCAAACCCAGCAGCCAGCCGGAGATTTTTCTGGTTTCCGCCAGCATGGAGCGAACACGCACTTTGAGTTGAACGGATGAGCCTGCGAAGTCTAAATTCCACGGCGTCGGCTGTTGTGTAGCGTGCAGCCTGGCAAAGCGAACCAAGCATTCGGCGTATGTCGCGCGCCGCTCGGGCGAATTGTTGACAACTGCCAGATCGCAGGCAAGCTCACTTTCCAGTTCGAGCCTGCGCATGGCATACCAAACGGCAGGATGAAAGAAAAGCAGTGCGCGGCAAAGCGAGGCGATGGTGTTGAAAACGAAGTCGCGTCGTTGCACATGCTGCAATTCATGACGGAAGATGTCGTCCAGCCCCCTTTCATCCTGTTCCAGGCAAAGCGGCGGTAGCAGGATGACGGGCTTGATCCAACCGAAAGTGGCAGGAGAATAGATTCCTGACAACATCAATAGCTGTACATTGCCTACATTCAAACTGTCCGCAATCGGCTGGAATATGCTCTCGATTGCATTGGGTGCTTTATATGCAAAACGAAGTATCCAGCGCAGATGCATATGCTTTTTGATCCGCGCGTATAGAAAATGACCCATGACGACGAGATACAGCACTCCCAAACCGCGCAACACAACCGAGAGAGGAAACGACCATGAAGGTTGGATTTTCCATTTCCCCACAGGCGCGAACGGGGCCAATGTGGCAGGAACCGGGAGAGGAATTAGCGTCGAACTGTGGGGCACAAGGCTGGCCGCCAGCCATAGCCAATAGCATCCCGCGGCGACGAGAAAACCGAACCACACCAGAAATTTTCTATGGGGAGAGACGACGACTTTGCTCATTGCCCAGCACATGCAGAAGCCCAGGGATGTCTTGAGCAGAAATCCGGTGAATGTCGCCATGATCGTTAGCAGAGTCTCTGGACGCATGACACCTCTGATTGGAGCTACTTATTCTTCGATCCGCTCGGCTCGTTCTTCCTACGATACTCCTGAATCTGGGCCTCCAGCTCGTCCAAGTCCTTCTCTTTCATCGTCGTGACCTCTAAGAGGTTGAGAAAAAGCCCGGTTGCGGACCCGCCAAAGTTCTGCGAAAGAAGCGCTTGTATGAACCTTTGGTCGATTATCTTACGGGAGATCAGGGGCTTAAAAACGAACACTCGTCCCCTGCTCTCATGGGCGATGAAGCCCTTCTGCTCCATAATACGTAACAATGTCTGTGTCGTTTTGTAATTGGGCCGATTTCGCGGGAGATGCGCATTGACGACATCCTCGACTGTGGCTTCGCCATTTTCCCAAAGGATCTGCAACAGCCGAAGCTCGCTTGCGGTCGGGAGTTGCTTTCCTCGTGGACCTTTCAATCGCTTTCCTGGCATCTGCGCCTCACGCGCGTTTGGCGTATCGATCAAATTGTGATGAGTGCAGTCTCTCATGAAAAGAGTGCGAAAGTCTCAGCGTTCCATGGTTCATTTGACATCTTATGTCTTAATCGCTTAAGACATAAGAGCGGCTCAGTTTATCGATATAGAAGCCCAGTTCCATCTGCGTCGATATCCCGGAAGCAAAACGGCGCTGCCATAGCCGAGGTAGAAACCAGCATGTGCGAAGGACGGCAGCTCGTTCCCCGAACGGCTTTGTTCGGAAAAGTGATCGCATACGAATGCACGGCGTGCGGCAAAACCTTCGCCATGTCGCTGCTGTACGGAGCCGTTCCGTCGGGCTTTCCGCCGCCCGCAAATGTTCGCGATGCATTCTTTCGCCACTCATGCGAAGAGAAGGCGCAATAGAGATCCGGATGAAGTTTTTCCATGCAGGAGATTTTCATGGCTGATGATGAAGATATTCCGATCTCGTACTTTCTCTACATCGTAGCGGTGATTATCGTGATGGCGATCCTCCTTGTCGGTGGACTTTTCCTGTGGCTCCGCTAACATTGGAAGTGCCGTTGCGTCTTAAAAGTCTAAGAATAGCTTTCGGTCAAAGAGGGCCTTCTCTTGCATCCCCGGTAGTGAAAACGTCGAGGTGGTGATGATCGCAAAACAATCCGGGATCAATCTCTCCGGATGCTTTTCACGTCTGGATCGGCATGAAACGAATCATTGCCCCGTTCCGATCCATCCTATACAGATTCGGAGTAAAGGGCATTTTGAATCCGTCATAAAGGGCCGTTGGCTTCTTTTGCGATGTCTCGTTTTCCTTCCGATCATTGTCGTTGCTCTGAAGCTCTCCGCGCAAGAGCAACCCGTCCCGGTTCCTGCAGCCACTCCGCTGCCTGTCCAACTTGGCAAACACGTCCCGATGAAAAAGGGTGAACGCTTGCAATGCCATTTGCTGTATCCGGTTTATGCCAAGAACCAATTGGTCATTCCGGCAGGCAGTGTTGTGCGCGGCAGCGTGATCGCGCTCAATCCTGACCGCAGCCGACGTATCCATGCCCGGTTGGGCGGCGACTTCACGCCTTTCCATATTCCGGTTGTTCGTTTTGATCAATTGGTCCTTCCTGATGGAACCACGAAGAAAATTGTTAGCAGCGATGCCACCGACGGCGCGCCGGTCCTGCATCTTTCCACGCCTGCAGCCGCCAAATCGCACTCTTTCATATCGCGGCAGATCGCTCAACTCAAGCAGCATGGGAAGGACATGGTTCATCTGGTGACGGCACCCGGTCGCAAAGACCGGCTGGTTCAGTTGCTCTACAGGCAGCTTCCCTATCACCCGGAGAGAATCGAAACGGCGACAATGTGGACGGTTACGCTGACGCAACCGCTTCCTCTCACGCCCTATAAAGTGTCTGCGAACCCGAAGAGCAACCCGGCGGCTGCTCCGCAAATCTTCCACAAACCGCACCCGGCTTCAACTCCACAGGCAGAGAAAGCTTCAGCCGATACGTCGGCGTGGCAATTGCGGGCCTACCTGGAACAGACCATCAGTTCGGCTAATGAGAAACAAGGAAACACCTTTAATGCTGTGGTTGCCGAACCGATTTTCAATCCAGACCATACCCTGGCGGTACCCGAAGGATCGGTACTGGTCGGAACGATCACACAAGTTAAGCCGGCGCGATCCTTTGGCCGAGCCGGAAAACTGCGCTTCGATTTTCGTGAGCTGAAGCTGCCTGGTGCCCCATCTCAGCAAGTACATGGCACGCTTGCTGGCGCGGATGCGAGCAAATCTCAACAGTTGCAAATCGACTCGGAAGGCGGCGTGCAGCCCCAGCAGCAAGATCGCGTAATCGTTCCGATGGTGCTGACCTTGCTCGCAGGACGCGCCCTCGATAATGATGGAAGCTTCGCGGGTAACGCCGCGGTGTCGTCAAATGGCTTTGGAATTATTGGCCGCGTGGTCGGCATCGTGGCTGGCTCACGAGACCTGGCCGCTGGCATAGGCTTTTATGCGGCTGGTCTTTCCTTCTATGAACGCTGGCTTGTCCGCGGCCGGAATGTTTCGTTTGTGAAAAACACCCGGATTGAAGTGACAACGGTTCCAAGTCGAAATGTCCTCCCTACCGCGGGGCTGAAGCAGAGTCCTTCAGAGAAGCACTAAACATGCCCATACGTCCATATTTCTTCGTTGCTGGATTCATCCTCTTTGCTTTTGGCATTTCGCATGCTCAAACGCAAGCCCGCATCCTGCCGCTCAACCCGAATCCCAACGTTGGATCGACGCAGAGCGCAAGCCGGGTCGATGGCACTTTCGATTCGGACGAATATACGGTCCGGAATCCAACCACGCCGGATGTATCCGGTCCGAACACTGGCTCCTCGCAGCCGAGTGCATCCATTCAAGACGACAAGCCGATCTGCGGGATCACACGTCTTGGCCGTTGCATCCAAGATCTGGGCGAGGATGAAAAGGGCATCTTTACGAGTCCGCTGCGCTTGCAGCCGAAAGACGCTTATTGGCTCGCACCGTTGGGAGCAGCTACGGGACTATCATTTGCCTACGATGCCGATGCTGCGCAAGCGGCAGGTGAGGACGTGAACCGCACCAACACTGCGAATAAGATCGCGGATTTCGGGTCCTTCTTAGCGACAGGTACTGAAGGCGCAGGCATTTACTTCATCGGCCTGGCGCAAAAAAACCCAAAGCTGGCGGAAACCGGGCGACTGGGTGCCGAGGCCATCATCGACTCAGGAACTGTGACGTTGGTGACGAAGCTGGTCACCAACCGCCAGCGCCCGCGGCAAGGCAACGGACAAGGGGACTTCTGGCCGTTTGGCACGGATCACTGGGAGTGGGACTCCTCCTTTCCGTCGGACCATGCGACGGCGACGATGGCATTGGCCCGCGTTGTTTCCGGCGAATATCCACGCTGGTATGTCATGGTTCCGGCTTATGGATTTGTCGAGACGGTCAGCATCTCCCGAATTTTGGCAAACCAGCATTTTCCCTCGGACATTCTTGTCGGTCAGGCCATCGGATTTCTCACCGGCAGCTATGTGCTGAACCATCGCGCCCTGTATCGTCCCGGCGCAAAAAAGACTCTCGCCGCGAAACTGATCGGCTCAGTCTACCCCATCGCCGATCCGCGAACGCGCAGCCTGGGGGCATCCATGGAGATTCACCTCGGACAAAGCAGTTCGACGCAAGATTTGCGTTGAGTGACAACCCGGTGAAAAAATTACCAACGTTCAAGGTGCACGGAATCCGCGATCTGGGATCGTCCCTCTTTGGACTTCCCAAGGGCCGTGAGGACATCTTCGCCGCCACGACGGAGCTTGCGACGTGGGCAAGCACGCGGCAGCAGTCTTTGGGGCGTATTTTCCTGGCTTCGTGTCTGTGCCTCACGGTGGCCGCAGCGCAGTCGCTTTCGGCCCTTTCAAAATCGTCAACAGATCTGCCTGACGCTCCAGTACCACAGTCGGGGAGTACGTCCAGGATATTCAGGGCGAGTCCACCCCAATCCTCAGCCAGTATTGTTGGAACCGTGCTGGATTCTCACGGAGCTGTGATTCCCGGTGCGCAAGTAACGCTCGCCCGGCAGAACAACGCAGCCAATTACGTGGTAACCGTGGATAGCAAAGGCGCATTCACGTTCGCGGGGCTGGCCCCTGCGATCTACAAGGTGGCAATCATCCTACCGGGTCATGCGCCTTCTTTCGTGGCCGAGGTTGCGGTCGGTGCGGGCCAGCAGCGCATGCTGCCGATCGTTACGTCGAAGGTTCTCGAGACGAGCACGACAGTCCATGTAACGGCAAACATGGACCAGGTGGCGCAAGCCCAGGTGAAGATCGAGGAGAAGCAGCGGGTTCTGGGTGTCGTTCCGAACTTTTATACCAGTTACATCTGGAATTCCGCGCCGATGACGCCGAAGCTGAAGTTCAAGCTGGCATATCGGTCGATCATCGATCCGGTTTCGATTCTGGTGAACGCCGGCGTGGCCGGTGTCGAGCAGGGACACAACACTTATCCCGGATACGGCTCCGGTTGGGAGGGCTACGGAAAGCGGTTTGGATCGGCCAACGCCGATTCGATCGTCGGCGCGTTCATGGGCCGCGCAATCCTGCCAACGGTTTTCCGCCAAGATCCGCGATACTTCTACCGAGGCTCCGGCAGTATCAAATCCCGTATGTACTATGCCCTGAAACAGACGCTCGTCGCACGAGGAGATAACGGGCAGCCGGAACCCAACTACTCGCATATTCTCGGGAATTTCGCGGCGGCGGGCATCTCGAATATCTACCGCGCTCCGAGCGATCGAAGCGCAAGCCTAACATTCCGAGACGGATTGATCATCACTGGAGGCAACGCGGCTGCGAATCTGGTGCGCGAATTCTTTTCGCGGCCGCTGACGACAAATGTGCCTGCCTTTGCTAAAGGCAAACGATAGGTCGTACTCGGCAGAATTGCGAGCGGCAAGCTGATTGCGCTTGAGGGAAAGCCGGATTGTCAGCCTCCGAAATCAGCATCAACGTTGAGAAGTCGGACCGCTACTTGACATCATCTCTTAGCAGATTAAGACTAAGCATTGAACGCCGGGCTCGAGCATGGCTGAGGAATATCCGCCACAACTGGCGTATTACGGGGAGAATCTCCCATGAAACTGAAAGCGGCGAAGATCGTCTTTGGAGTGGGAGTAATACTCTGCCTTCTGACCCCGAATCTATTGCCGGCGCAGACGGCCACCGCCACACTGTCTGGAACAATCACGGACTCGTCGGGCACGGTCGTACCCAACGCCAAAATCTCCATCAAGAATGTAGAAACCGGGCAAACGACCGAAACCCAAACCAACTCGGCTGGAATTTATTCCGTGCCAAACCTCGCGCCTGGGGATTACGCAGTTTCCGTCTCAGCGGAAGGGTTCGGCACCAACGCGGCCAAAGTAACGCTCACCGGAGCCAATGGGCAGACATTGGATGTCGCCTTGAGTGCCGGACCGGAACAGCAAGCAATCCCCGCTAACAAATCACCAGCAACGCCTCCGGCCAGTCTGCCGAATGCTCCTTCCAGCGCTCCGAACAATGGGCCTTCACTTCAGAGCTTGGGGTTCACTCCAAGTCAGACCCAGGGCAGCGCCCAGGAACAAGCTCTGCTGAACAAGCGGACGCATATGCTCAAAGTCCATCAGACGCTCGGTTTGATCACTGTGATTCCGCTGGCTGCGACGCTGATTACCGGGCCACAGGCCAAGACAAAGGGGAAAAATGGACAGACGATTACGGAGCCGACCTCTGCGAATCTGGATTTCCATATTGCGCTGGGCGGCCTGACGACCGGGTTGTATTGGACGACGGCGTATTACGCCATCTTTGCGCCGAAGGTTCCGGGGGTCAAACCCAAAGGGGCCATCCGTCTGCACAGAGACTTGGAGTGGGTACACGGTCCGGGCATGATTCTGACTCCGATTCTTGGAATTATGGCTTACAAGCAGGAGAATGCCGGAGAAAAGGTGCATGGGATCGCCTCCTATCACGGCACGGCTGCATATGTGACGGCTGCGGCATACGGCGCGTCGATCGTGGCCGTATCCTGGCCGATTCATTTGAAGTTCTGGGAGAGATGATGAATAGAAAAATCCTAATTGCGTTTTTGCTCCTCGCACTCCCCGTATTGGCGCAGGCCGATACGCAGTGGGTTCTGGAAAAATCGACCCTCACCTACCATATGTCTCATCCGATGCATGAGGTTGACGGCGTCAGTCATGCGGCGAAGGGAAAGGGCACTTGCCACGCCGGAGAATGCGATTTCCTGATCGCAGTGCCGGTCAAGTCGTTCGATTCCGGGGACAGCAACCGCGATCTTCACATGATTGAGGCGACCCGCGGCGCACAATTTCCCATGGTCATCGTGCGCACGCAGTTTTCCGAGGCGGCAACTACATCCCCAGTAATTTATGCCGATCTGGAGGTCCAGTTTGCCGGCCAGACCGCCCACTACAAGCATGTGCCATTCCAACGGGTGACTCAGGGCAACGAGGTCCGGATCACGGGAACGATACCGGCGACCTGTTCAGATTTCAAAATCCAACGGCCATCGTTCCTGACAGTGCCAATCAAGAACGAAATCCCGGTGCGCGTGGATATGACCTGGCGTCAGATGTGAGCGTCGAATATCACGTTCCTCGGCAATAGGCTGAGAACCTGCGGTTGCGGAAGGCTTCGCCGAACTTCTCGCACGGGACCTTCGCCAAAGGCGGACACATGATGGTCGTCAAATCACCGCGCAACCGCAAGTCGAGAGGCATTTGTGAGCAGATTGCATATGAAGCACCAAATACATCTGCTGGCCTTCAGTGCTCTTTGTCTCGCAGCACTCGGATCAACCATCTACATCGCCATGGGACAGACACCGAACGCAAGCCATGCCGCCTCCTCCACCCCCGGTTCACCTACTTCAGGCGAGATCGTGCAACAGTTGGTCGAGCATAACCAGCAACGAGCCGATCAGCTAAAAAATTATACCGACGAGCGCCATTACACGGTCACATATCACGGCTTTCCGGCCACTCTTACCGCCAGCATGGTAGTCGATGCCACCTATGATGCCCCCTCCACCAAAAGCTTCCGAATACTCTCTCAGACCGGATCCAAGCTGCTGGCTGACCGCGTCTTGGAGAAACTCCTCGATAGCGAAAAAGAAGCGGCACAGCATCCCGACCGGACGGCACTGACCCCGGCAAACTACGCCTTTACTCTTCTGGGGCAGCAAGCCGTCATGGGCAGAGAATGCTATGTCTTTCACGTCGAGCCGAAGGTCAACTCCAAATTTCTGTATCGCGGCAAGGTCTATGTCGATGCAGAGGACTACGCCGTCACCCAGATCGAGGCAGAACCGGCGAAAAGCCCGTCTTTTTGGATCAAAGGGACGCACATCCATCATGTATACGCAAAGACCGGGCAGTTCTGGCTCCCGGAGCGAGACCGAAGCGAGAGCGTCCTGCGCTTAGGTGGGACCGCCGTACTAACCATTGAATATGGCGCCTATCGCATCCAGTCCGCGGCTATGCACTAGCTCATCTCTTCTCGACCGGGTAGGCGCTTGTTGTGAAGTGAGCAGGGGCTAAGCAATCACATACACATTGATGATGCTCCAGTGAAGCGAACACTGCGCCAAGGATGAAGATTGCCCGTCGGGCGGGCAGAATCGGGCCTGGCGCGAAGCGGCAGCACGCTTGAGGGCGGGAATCGACGGGCTGGCATATGAAAACGGAGCCTGTTTTGCAGGCTCCGTCAGTATTACGGCGGTGATTATGCGGCGTTTGATTTCTTCGCCGCTTTATTCTGTGGTTTGGGTTCGGCCTTTTTTCCAGTCTTCGCCTTGGCCTTTGCAGCAAATTCCTGCTTTACTTTGAGGGCGATGGCATCGGTGTCCACTTTGTAATGCTCGGCTGCTTCCTTGAGCACTTTGCCGCCATCCTGCTGTGTTCGTGCTGTGTGAAGAATGACCATCTCCACCAAGAGCCGTCCGAGTTCGCCTTCGTCGGATTTGCAGATGTAGGCGAATAGCAGCTTGGGAACCGAGTCACTCTCCTTTGCCTTCTTGATACCGCGATTGCGGGCGACTATTTCCAACCGACGTTCGTCCAGCATGGCTGCAACCCGTTCCAATATAAAAAACAGATCGCGTTTCATCAGCCGCACCGGAACGGCAGCGATGATTGCATTCAGAACGCGCAAGCCCGTTGCTTGGGTCAGTGCATCCGCGCGGCGCTGTTTCTCCTGCTCGGCTTTCCAATTGGCATCGGCAGGTGGCTTCTGCTTCTTGGGGTGGTGAACCGGGCAATTCGGGTCGGCACAGATTTTGCGGAGTTCGCCTTTCTCCGTGCCTTCCGTGATGATCGCCTCGGTGGTGGATTTGCAGGTCTTGTACTCCGGCCAGTCGCGCTGTTTGTTGTTCTGCGGCTTCTCCTGCTTGATCTCGACATACTTGTTGCGCGGGATGACCGTGCTGCCTTCGGCTGGTTGGCCGTAGGCTGCGGAGATTTGTACGAGTTTCGGCTTGGCCGCGATGGTCTTCGCAACGTGTGCGTCCACCTTGGTCTGGTAACAAGCCGGGTCGGTGCAAGCGTCCTGCCGCACGTCCGCAAACAGCAGCTTGTTGTGGCCTGTCCGTTTGGGGCAATCGTGGCAACTGCCTGCCTGCGGATTGAGGGTCGCGTCACTCTTGGAAAATGGCGCTTCACTCAGAATGAGCATGATGTTGTGCTCAATCCAGTCCTTGAGGTTGCGAACGGGTAGCAGGATGCGTTTGCTCTTGTTACCGCCTCCCCAATCCTCGCGGAAACAGGCTGCGAGTGCCTGTTCCTGCTCGGCGTGTTGAAGTTTCGCCAACAGCAGGGCATGGCCGACGCCGATCTCGTCTTTGTAGAACGCCTCGACCACTGCCGGAGCAAGTTCGGTCAGCTTGATGCGTTGGGTTACATAGACCGGAGATTTCCCCGTCTTCGCGGCGATTTGTTCGATGGAGTATTTCGGTTCCTCCAGATTCAGCAGTGCGCGGAACCCCTGTGCTTCCTCCAGTGGATGCACGTCGCGGCGTTGCAGGTTCTCGATCAATTGAGCCTCCAAAGCCTCTGCATCGGTGAGATTGACGATGCGGACGGGTACGGTTTCCGAGTCGGCCATCTGCGCGGCGCGGTAGCGCCGTGCTCCGGCCACGATCTCGAAGCTGCGCTCGTTCAAAGGCCGCACAAGCAAGGGCGAGAGAACGCCCTGACTGCGGATGCTGTCTGCGAGTTCTTTCAATGCCGCGTCATCAAAGATGCGGCGCGGGTTGGACTTCGACTCGGTGAGAATCGAGAGTGGCAGGTTGCGGTATTCGGTGGCTGCAATGTTTTGAGTAGACATGATGCGCTTCTCCTGTGGTTGAACGTGCGTGGATAGGGAGAGCGGACAGCCGGTAGCCATCCGCCCGTAGGGTTGCGGCGGACTAGCTGGCGACTGCCATTGCATCTTGTGTTTCCTGCTCCTCGATTTCCGGTTTCGTTTCGAGTGCCGAAAGGATGACGGCAGAGGCTTTCTGGATGACTTCAAGGCTTTCTGCCAGCAATGAAGCGTTGCCGTGATAAAGCTGGATGTAGTCGGCGGATGCGGTTCCCGTCTGGAGACCAACCGCTTTGCCTACCACAAAAGCGATAGCTTCGGCTTCGGTTTCGCGGACAACTTTGGTGGTTGTAGTGCGGCGGTCGGCCTTGTGTAACATCTCGTGCGCCAGTTCATGCACAAGTGTTGAAAATTCCTCGGCCTTCGATTGTCCTGGCAGTAGAACGATCTTGCCGCCGTAGCTCACGCCCATTGCCGGCGCGATGCGCTCATTAAACTCAAGTTCGATGCCCTGAGTAGCGATGAAATCAATCAGCCGGTCGCGGTTTTCTCCCGCATCGCCCTGGACGGTGGCATGTTCGGGAAGCTCTACGCCTTCGGTCTGCGAGACATCGAAAACGTAGGCGTTACGGAAGCCAACCAACACGGCCATGTTCTGCTTGGTGAGGTCTTTCTCGGCTTCTTCCTGCGGCTTGCGCTTGACGCCGATGATCGGTGCAAGAATGCGGATGCCGTGCTCGCCCTTCTTCACTCTGCGGCCAAGCTGATTCCACGCATACATTCCGGCAACGCGGGTCGCGTCCGGCTTCTGCCGTGCGATTTCCAAGATGTTGCCGAAGCTGTAGTTGTGAAAATGGCTCATGGCGGTGAGGTATGCCGTGAGTGCTTCGCTTTTTCCCGCCTCAAGCTGCTGGATGAGGAAGTCCACGTTCTGCTTGATGAGTTGCTGCGTGGCAGTTTTTTCCTTACTGCCACGGTTGTCGTTGCTGCTGTGGTTGCTGTTGCTTGGATATTCCATTGTTTTTGCCCCTTCCTTGGTGTCCCGTTCGGGAGTGGTTTGTCTTTCACAAAGCGCAGCAGACAAACCCGGACGAACGGACACCAAGGCAGAACGAGTGCAGCGGAGGTGGGAGGATGGAGGGTGGGCGCGGCAAGTGCCAAACACGCGTTATCGTTTGGCACGCAGACGGCGCTTGCCCGAACAGACTCAGGAAGGCCCGTTCAGCGCGTACCGTGCGCTCGGCCGTCCACCGGAGCGGCGCGAAGTGGAAGAAAGGCGCGCGCAGCGCTTACCGAGGGTTTGCCTTTGCGTTGAAATCTCAAATTATGAGGGGAATGCTGCGGGAAAGCGGGCGTCCGGAATCACGGTTGCCGGTTCGATAACAGGCGTCGTCGTTCAAGCTGCAAGCTGGAGCGTTGAAGTTCTTGGGCAATCAGTTTTTCATCGGGCAGAACGGTCTGGTACTCGGCGGCGAGCACTTTGCTGGAGAGGTTATCGAGCGCATAATGGGCCTCGGCAGCTCCCTTTTCCGCGCAAAGGATCAGCCCGACAGGCGGATTCTCGCCAGGCTTCATCCAGTGTTCACAAGCATAATTGAGATAAAGGTGCATCTGGCCCGCGTCCGCGTAGTTGAACTTGCCAACTTTCAGATCGATGATAATGAGGCAACGTAGACGGCGGTGGAAGAAAATGAGATCGATACGGAACCACGAATCGTCGATACGCAATCTGCGCTGACGGCCAAGGAAGGTGAAGTCGTCACCCAGTTCCAGCAGGAAGTCGGAAAGATGCTGAATGAGCGCCTCCTCCAAATCCGATTCGGAGTATTCATCTTTGAGATTGAGAAATTCAAGGACAAACGGATCTTTGATGGCTTCTTCCGGCGCGACCGTATCGTTTGCTTCGGCTGTTTCGGTCTTCTTGAGCATAGCCGCTTTGTTCCTGGAGAGAGCGATCCGCTCATAGAATTGGCTGCCAATCTGACGATCAAGTTGGCGGATGGACCAGCCAGACCGCAGTGCCTCCGCTTCATAGAAGGCGCGAGCATTGGGATTCTTGACCGAGAGCAGGCGAACGTAGGCGGACCAAGGCAACGGGAACTGGTTGGCAATGGCGGAGACATCATTCTTGATTGAAAGAGTCGTTGAAGATTTTTCAGACGGTGTCTGAAAAATTCCTTTGGTGGGCCATGCGAGGAAAAAGCGTCTCATTTGGCTCAAATTTACGACGCCGAATCCGCGCCCAAACTGGGCGGAGAGATCGTGCGCCAATTGCTTAATCAATTCTTCCCCGTATTCGGCCCGCTTAGCTCCACCTTGTTCCGATTCAACAATGCGACGGCCGATCTCCCAATATGCGCCGGTCATGATCGAATTGACATTTCGAGCGGCAGAAGAACGTGCCGTATGGAGCAGTTCGACGATTTGGGCACGAATGTCGTTGTAGCTTTTGGAACCGGCTGCCATCTTCTTCATTCCGAGTCCTCCTTTCTGTCCGCAGCATTGAATGTGGCCGGGCCGCAGGTACGCCATTCCTCATTTTACGATTGGCACCTGTCACAACCCGATTCCAATTTCCCGAGCGACGGAATGGACCTGGTTGGTTTCAAGTGCGGAGGTCTTCGAGACATCGGCGCTGAGTTGTGGCGCGAGCTGGGAGACATTGCTGGTGAAAAGTGTAGCTTCGTGGCTGGCGCGCGATATGGAAACATAGCCGAAGCGGGAATTGAGCAAGTCCGGGTGAACGGATGTATCGGCGTGAACGAGGACGCGCTCGGCGGTAAGCCCCTGGGCGCTGTGGCTGGTGACGGCGTAACCGTGGTCGAAGTGACGGTGCTCGGCTGCATCGAATTCGATCTGGCGGTTGCTGTCGAGCCGGACAGTCATGCGACCGTCGGGATTGATGGCTTCAATGACGGCAAGATCACGATTGGCGACGCCCAGTGATTTATCTGGTGCGGTGAATTGAATGCGGTCGCCGGCAGAAAATTCATGCGCAACTTCGCGATACACGCTGACTCCAATCAGGCGGCGCGGGTCGTAGATGGCGGATTCACCGCTGGATTTCTCGACAGTCAGTAAATTTGCTTGTGAATTGATCGCCATTACCTTTCCGTAGGAGCCTGCCTCGATACGGAGATTCTTGCTGCCGCGCGCATACCGAACAATATCGTTGAGATCGTAATGACTGGCCCAGGCACGTTCTGCGCCGGTCATGTCGGGGCGCTGGACGAGAACGCGAAGGGAACGGTCTTCCGCGGCAATCGCTCCGCTGATTTTCAATTCCTCCCGAACGGCCAGATTCAGTTCGCGGCGAGAAGCATTGTCCGGTGAGACGATGAGAGTTTTCTCTGGCGATTCGATGTAGGATTTTGCAATTGTGCGGATACGCTCCTCAGCGTTCGGAATTTCCTTGATGCGCCCTTGCTGTTGGAGCGCGTCGAGCGCGGCAGAGATTTGGCCGTCCGCCAGCAGTTCGACAGTGCATTTCAACGCAGGGTCTTTCTGGCGAATGATCTCTTCGAGTCTGGCGGTTCGCATTCCGACTTCCTGCAACTGCTCGAAAGGACGGCCCGCTTCGACGCCCTGATGCTGGCGTATGTCGCCGATCAAGAGGACGCGGTCGCTCGGCCCAAGCCGCGCAAGGAATTCGCGCATCTGATTGGTGCTGGCAAGGCTCGATTCATCGACAAAATAGAAATGCTTTGGCTCCTGCATCTCCTGTTTTGTTGACCGGGCGAGAAAACCTTGCAGGGTGCCGCTCTCAATGCCTGCTTCATTCAATTGCCGGGCCGCGCGGGAGGTTGGCGCGAAGCCGGTAACTTCGTAGCCCTGAGACTCGGCTGCGCCGCGGAGCACGGCGAGCGTTGTTGTCTTGCCCGCTCCGGCGACTCCCTGGATACCGTGAATACGGTCAGGAGAACTCAGAACATCTTCGACCACGCTCTTTTGAGCGCGGTTCAAATGCAGGTGCTGATCGGCCACTCGGATGGCTTCAGGGCGGGACATCACTGGCAGGAATTGTTTCTGTCCCTCGCGCATTCGCCGCACAATTTCATGCTCGGCCTCGATCGTTTTGGCGGTGGTGAACTGGCGACCCGGCGTGTCGGCGCGCTCGACGGCCTGGAACTCGCCGGATGCAAGACGTGCATTGAGGTTGGCGCGAACTTGCGGATAGGTCACGTCTCCCATGCCACGGCGGAGCGCATCGCGCACCAATGCGCGTTCGTCGATCACTGCCTCGCGCTCGAAGTTCTTATCGCGGGCGAAGGTCAATGCTTCACGAACTCTCTGCTCTGGAGGGACCGGTTGCGTCTGCTGCTGTGATCGTTCTCTGGCAGCGCGTACCACTGCATCGGCCTGATGGCCGAAGTCTGCGGCGAGTTTGCGGTGCGCCGCCATGACTTCATGCGGCGAGTGGATTTCCTTGCGGTCGCGGGTGGAATGCGCAGCAATCTCGGCGGCCTCTTTGCCGGAGCGACCCGTGCGTTCGAGGTATTCCCGAATCTGCTGGCTCCGTGGGCTGGATGCGTCGAGATATTCCTGCGTGTAGCCTTTGATCTCCGGCGCGCCGCTTCTGCCTGGTGTGATTTCATAGCCAAGTTGACGGAGCCGGTACATAAGCTCCGATTGATAGACGGCCGTGGCAAACTGCTGCGACTGAAACAGACTGTGCGGCTGGACAGCGCGGGGTTGGCCGTTGTCGCGTTCTGTAAGGTTGAAGACGACGGCATGGGTATGAAGCTGCGGAGCGACATAGCCATCTACCGGCCGCGCCGTATCATGCTCGAACTTGGCGGCAATAAACTTGCCCGTGGTCTCCGGCGGATGATTGCCGCCGATGCGGGCCTGTGTATAACGCTCAAGCTGGTCAAGGGCTACGCGGACAGCCTCTCGATGGGCCTCGCGCACGCGATCATCCCCGCCCACGAGCGCGGTGAGCGAGACGGACTTGGGCGCAGAAAAAGTCGCGTCCCAACCAGCGCGGTGCTCCATCGTTTTGATTGTCTTCCCGTCGGCGTCCTGATACTCATAGGAGGCGCGCTGGCGGACAAGCTGTTCGCCCGTCTGGGGATGCTGGCCGTGGCTCAAGCGTGCGAAACCCTCGGCGGAAACATCTCCCATAAGTCCGATCTGCGAGGCAAGGTGGCCCTGCCATTCCCCGGCGATCACGCCACGCTGCGACCAGTAATTCTGCTCCTTGGCGGTGAACTCCTTCTGGTGATAGTTCTGGGCCTGATCTGCGGAGAGCGGTTTCGAGATGGTGAGCATGGTTCAAATCCTCGGACCGAACGTGAACGACTTTTGCTTCTCAGGCTCCGCTTTCGCCGTTGTCAAGACTTGCGGGCGCTTTCTCTCTTCCACACGGATTGCCTGGGCCGCTCGGACGGCACTGGCATCGCGGTCGTCGGTCTGAGCAGGAAGGGATGGCTCGCTACGCGGTTGCCGGATGATGTAGTCCTCTTCCAGACGCTCGATAAATTTTGGTTGCGTGGGTGCAATTTCAAGTTTTGGAAAGGAAAACTGGGCGACATAATTTCCGTGCTTCAGGTAGGCGTGCATCGGTTCCAGGCCGCTGATTTCGGAGTCGAGGACGAGCGGCTCGGTCTGCCGATCGAGCGCAAAGTTGCGTCCGCTGCGGCTGCCGTCGTAGTGAGTTTCCTTCATGCGCTCAATCTCCACCTTGCCGATGGCGCGGCTGACCCATTCGGCGGCGTCGGGCTCGCCGGTTTTCAGGAATATCTTGGTGGCCGGCTGCGAGAGCATGACTTCCGCCAAATGCCCATAGATCACCTCAAGTTGGGCCTTCCCCTGAAAACCTAGAACAATCGGGTTGCGGGACTTGCGGTTTTCCGTGATCGCAGTGTGGAGCTGCGGCAACTTTTGCAGGCTGGCCAGTTCATCCAGCACAAACCAGACGGGATGCTGTTCCGGCTTCGGCGCGCTGAGCAGCCGGAGCACCAGCATGTCGATCCAAAGGCTATGCAGTGGGCGAAGGGCTTCGCGCTCGGCGGGCTGCGACGTGAGAAATATCCATCCCCGCCGTTTTTCCGACCATTCGCGGGCGGTCCATTCCATTTTGGCTTCGGCCTTGTTGGGCAATAGGCGAAAACTGTCGGCGACCAGGCTCAGAGAGCCGAGGACGCCGGAGCGTTGCTGCGGAGCCGACGGCTCGATGAGCGACGCAAGTTCCGTTCCCTTGACGCGGCGGTCGATCTCCTCCGGATGCGACATCCACTCAATCAACTGCTGCGGCGTCGGCAGCTCCAACAGCAGATGCGCGAAGATCTTCTGCGGGCTTTCGATAAAGAATTCGCCTTTTTTATCACTCGTCGGCTGGAAGAGCGACGCCGCGATGGTGCGCGCTTCGGCACGCCGAACCAGTTCTTCGGACGGCCCCCAATAAGGGCAGCGGCGGTCGAGCGGATTCAGCACAATGTCACCGCGCTTTTCATCGTAGAAACGCTCGATAAACTCGCAGGCCGGATCGTAGAGAATAGCGGAATGCCCGCGCGCCTGAATCTGTCGCAGCATCTGCATGATGATCGTAGTTTTGCCGCTGCCTGTATCCCCGATGATCTCGAAATGCTGATCTTCCGCCCGGACCGGAATGCGGAGCATATCCCGGGTGTCATCGGTCTTGATGCCGATGCCTGTTCCCTGAAATGCCTGGTTGAACTGCTTCGGCCTAACGAGAATCGGTCCCTTCAGGCGGCGTCCGTACTTCATTTCCTTGCGGCGGCGAATGTCTTTCGGAATCGAAAACGGAAGCTGGACGAAAAGCGCCAGCAACCCGAAAATCAGAGGCAACTCGAAGATAAACACGAGGTCTGCGCCGCCATAGATCCGCTGCTTGAGGTAATTCCTGAGCGAGTCGTTTCGATAGATCCTGGGCACACTGCGGTAAAGATCGAGTATCCCATTCCGCTTCGCCACACCCGATAACGCGAGCGGCAAGGGCCTCCCTCTGAGCTGTGGTGTCGAGCCGGGAACAACGTCCTTGTCCGTGGCATACCAAGCGTGTCCGTTGCCGTCCGAAACCACTAGCATTTGATACTTGGCGGAAGCGCGAAAGCTCGGAATGACTGACGCCTTGAGGTAGACAGGAAGGTAGAACTGTTCCAGTGGCGTGAGCGCAAAAGTGAAACGGAGATAGAGAAATAGCCCCGTGGCAACCAGTGCGAGGAAAACCGCGCCATAGGTATAGATCGGATCGTGCGGCGGCCAGACGACGCTCTCTTTCCTACCCCAATGGCTTTCAGTCATGGGTTGGCTCCTTCTTGTTGGCAATCTGCTGTGCGACAACCTCGCGCGCGGCCTGGTATTTGCTCGCCTTCACCTGCCGCATCAATTCCTCATATTGGCCGGGACTCATTTGCTCGCCGCAAGCCACGGGTTGAAGTGCATGAGTCAGGAATAATTGCAGGCCAACGATTTCCGTCATCAATGTTTCGGTGCTGATCGAATCGCCGGACAGTTTTGCCTCGCGCAGCAGCACCTCTCGCGCCCATTCGCTTGGCGTTTTCCCAGCGTGTGACGCAACTTGTTCGATGGCGGACTCCTCCGCCACAGTAAGTTTTGTGCTCAGGTTGTGGGATCGCCGTTCGCGTCCCCGCAACCGTTCCGTATCTTTTTCCGGCGTAGTATGAATCAACACCATAGGGACCTCATGGAGCGTAATTGTCGCGGTATCTCGCGAGATACCGCGAGCCGCTCGTGTGCTTGTTTTCAGTGGTATCTGCCGAGATACCAAAGTATCTGGGCAGTTCCCTACAAGGGGTGGAGTGTCGAAATAAACCCGGTGCGCAGCACCGTCTGTGCTCCACCTCAGATTTCGATGGAGGTTCATGCCTTCAACACCCGCACAGATTCGGCGGACTCCACCCCGAAAACGGACTTCTTTGCGGCCTGCTCAACCGCATCGGAAGCTGTCGCTCTACGGATGCGAAGAGTGGGCGTCACATTCTGAGCCTGCGGAGTCTTCAGGAACTCCTGGAAATCGCGGTCCTTCAAGAAGACATAGTTGAGGGCTTTATCAATCACATCGTCTGCCGATGCGTGGATGAACGCGGCATACTGATCGACTTGCGCTGCGGTGGCTTCGTCCAACCGGACAGACGCGCTGATTTGCCGACTTTGGATGACTTCAAGTAAGGGCATAGTATTTCTCCTTCCTAGTGGTGAATCACGCAATTTTCCTGCGAACAATCATGCGCTGCGCTGTGACCGCAATCTCCCGAGCGCGAGCGGAGCAAAGCGCGGTCGGAATCTCGAAGCGACGGCGGACTTCCAGCATGGTGATAACGTCGTCCACCCGTATGCCTTCGATCAGCCAGAGTTGGGCCGATGCGACATCAATTGTCCGCTGGGCGTAGTAGAGGGGATTCGGCTTATCTGCGCGGCGCGAGGCCAACTCCCGCGTGAGCTTTACGGCATCTCTGCCGTGAGCAAGTTCGTGGGATATCCATGCCCAATCGCTCTCCGAATTGCTGTGCTTTCCCGGCCTCCTCATGGTAGGGATGGCATCGTTCAAAGGCATGGCATGAACCGCGCCCATATCGAATCGAAAGTCGGAGGGATTCCAGATGGAATCGCAGGGGTATTCGACGGCGACGGGATAAGGCGGATCGTACTTGCAATTCAGAAATCCGGGCAGTCGGAGGACGCGGTTGCAGTCGGTGCAAGAGGAATCCCCGCCGAAGGCGATAGCGAGCAGTTTGAGCGCGCTTTCTTGTTGCTCGAAGTCGAAGCCATTGACCCGCCAAAGTACCTGGTATTTACAGGACGATGTGGACAGAATGACATTCGGTGTCGGGACTACATCGGAGGCCCGCAGCGCAGCGAGCCGGGCATCTCCATCCGTGTCGATATCTATATATAGATGGCGAATAGTCGCGATGCTTTCTTTGGTGCGTTTGCGGCTGCCAGAGCGAAGCGGATTGGCGGCCACATAGATGTTGGCTCTGATCGAGTTCTCGTGCGCGAGCCAGCCGAGGAAATGAGGCGCAAGCGCACGCTGCAGAGGAATGATTCGCTGGACCGTGACGGCAGGATTCTCTCGGCGGAGCAGGAGAGCAATCGTCTCGCCCGGAGCAAAGCAACGGGTGAGAAAGTCCGTGGCAATATGGGTTGCAATTCGAGTCCTACGCTGCGGCATGTTGCACCTCGAATGCCGGCTCAATCAGAAAGCGTTTTGCATCGCGGTCGTAGCCGCGAAGCGCCAACACTTCGCGGATGATGCGGCGGCCTGGTTGCCGCTCGACATGGACAACGAAATCGACTGCCTCTCCGATCTCCGCTTCCGTGTCGGAGAATGTCGTCTGCCCGTGATTGCGCATGACGAGATTGGCGAAACGATGGAGGGCCTTCTCTGCTGAATTTGCATGGATTGTCGCCAGCGAACCGGCATGGCCAGTGTTGAAGGAATCGAGCAGCGTTCGGGCCTCAACTCCCCGGACCTCGCCGAGAATGATCCTGTCCGGCCTCCAGCGCAGAGCGGACTTCAATAGGTCATCGAAAGAGATGCTCGCCTTGAACGTATCGGTCTGGCATTCGACGGCAAGGATGTTCGGCTTCTGGATGTGAAGCTCCGAGGTATCCTCGATCACGACGATCCGCTGTTCTTCAGGGATAGCGTTCGCCAATATCCGCAGCAGCGTGGTCTTTCCCGTGCCTGTTCCGCCGCTGATGAGCAGCGTCTTTCCGCTGCGAATCTGCTCCTCCAGAAAGTCCGCAAGCGACCGCGTCAGCGTGCCGCGAGCAATCAGGTCATCGACCGTGTAATGGCGGCTGGTGAACTTCCGTATTGTGAGCGCGGGAGACGGGCGCACGACTGGGGGAATGACCGCCGCCAGGCGGCTTCCGTCCGGGAGTTGCGCGTGCAGGACCGGGTTATCTTCATCGAGCCGTTTGCCGAGTTGGTTGGCAATGACTTCGAGGCCGGTGCGCAGTTTGCCGGCGTCGAAGCAAATCGTCTCTTCCTGACGCACAATTCCATCACGTTCGTACCACCACGAAGCATCGGGATTGCCCATGATTTCGCTGATGCTTTCGTCGAGCAGGAGCGGCTCGATGGGGCGAAGGAATGGAAGAATCAGATCGAACATAACGGGAACCTCGCATGGACGGAAGCCCAGCGTGAGCCGGGCTTCCATGAGTGAAGAGGAATGGACTATACCGCCGCTTCCTCGGCGGGATCGTCCTCGTGCTCTCGCTCTTCCGGGGCAGATGCCTCAGCGCGGTCGAGCTTCAGGATCGAATCGACCCGAATCTCCCAGATGCGCTGCTTGTTGTCCGTCTTCTTGCTGGCATACTCGCGGCTGCGCAACTCGCCTTCCACCTGGACATGCGCGCCCTTGGTGAGGGACTTTGCGAACTCGGAGAGCTTGCCGAAGACGATGCAACGGTGCCATTCCGTGTGCGAGACATACTGGCCGCTCTTCTTGTCCTTGTAGGAGGACTTGGTGGCCAGCGAGAGGGTGGTAAAGCTGCGATTGTTGGCGGTGCGAACTTCTGCATCGCTGCCGAGAAAGCCGATGAGGTTGACTTTGTTCTGGTACATGATCGTGTCTCCGTTTGTTGAATTCCCGATCTTGATCGGGTCACGATACAGCGAGTGGGCCATGCTCCCAAGGCCGAAGGTCTGCATTTACGGAGGCTCCGGGAAAATGTTTTGCGTGTTCTTTACGAAAAAGATTTTTCTGGAGACCGTAACCCGCAAGGTGGCGTACAGCCGGGGTCCCCGGCACGCGATTGTTGCGTGATGGGGTGGGTTGCCAAAGCAGAAGAGCGAGCTGCCGCCGGGCGCATGAGAAGCCCCGAAGCCGTGACCGAGCAAACGGCGGGATACAGAACGGCAGACACATGCCGGAGCAAAGTTTTCATCTGCGTTGCGGCGTTGGAAGTTCACCGGTGTCGCAGCTACATTCGAGCCACAAAGGACTCCGTGAGAAGAGCGTAATCGAGCACTGCCGTTGCGCATCGAACGGCTCTCGTTCGCTTTCTTCACCATGCACAGAGACAGGTGGGGTACAGCAGCCGGGTTGGCAGCATGTTTGGACATCGCATCGCCTTGGGAAAGTCGGTCGCTCCTCTAGTCGAATGCCTGGTCGGCCCGGAAGCGCACGATGGTCAGCCCCAGAGGATTCACGGCCAGTTCATTATTTTTCACGTTCTCGCGGAAGACATAGGTGACGCTGGCGGTCCATCGCTCCCGCTTGAGTTCGGTGTGGTCCGCCGGATTTGTGTACACCTTTTCAAATTCAATCCGCGCTGAATACGGCGACTGACGCAGGTCGTCAAGAATGACATTTTTGACTTCGACATCGACATACGGGAGCGTGCTGTCGTTGCGGTAGGTCAGAATGATGTTGTCCTTCCGTTCCTGCTCGATCACGGCCCGCTGCACGTCGCTGTTCAGGAAATAGAGCGAGTTTGTCTGATCGCGCTCAATAGTGAAGCGATTGCGGCTGAAGTACAGTTCCGCCCAACGGGTGAGGTAATACTTGTTCTCCGCCTCCTGCGGGCGGTATTGGAAATTGCGGTAGTCGATAGCTTCTGCTCGCCCAACGTCGTTGATGCGAATGATTAAAGGGCGCATGTTGGCGAGTGCTTTTTGGCTTTTGAATACGAGCGCGGCCAGCGCGAGACAGACCAACACGAGACACAGAATGGTCACTTTCAGATACGTGTTCATCACCAGCGGGTCGCCGTACTGTTCGAGATACCGTTCCGCTGCGCGGGTGATTTCCGGGGAAGACTTCACTTCTACGTTCATCTGGAACCTCATTTCGCTTGGCGCGGATTACATGCCCGCTCGTATTGCCATCATCGCTAAGCCCAGACCCGCGTCGTGACCGCCGTGGCTCCCGGAGAAGATGGTGGCGGTCATGACCGGAACTTTGAACAGGATGTATACGTTAACCAGGACCAGGAGAATCAGGAGCGGGAGTGTCTTGACCATATTGCCTGGATCGGAAAATGCCACGATCTGCGAGTAATATTGCGCCAGCAAGTGACCGAGAATGCTGAGGACCGCTGCGGCGAGAACCTTGTAAAAGCAAAAACCGATGAAAGCGCGCAGCCAGCCCCAGAACAGGAAATCCAGCTTGTCAAAAACGAGAAATGGAATGAATACAGGCCCGAGCAGGCCGGTGACGGCGCTGCCAACCGCGCCATAGGCGACGATAGCGCCAACTACGGCGGTCAACGTGGCAATCAGCACCTGAATGATGACGTAGACGAGCGCATAGTAGGGATTCATCATCGCCTTGATGATGCTGGGGCCGCCGTTTGCCTGCGCCTGACTGAGCGTGCTCTGAATGGTGGTCGCGCTGTCGTTGCCAATGACGGAAACAAGGTACTGTGCGCCGCCATTGACGAAGCTCCGCAGCGAGTAGCCAATGCCCGGAATGCTGCTGTCGTAAAACCTCACCATGACGTAGGCGAAGGTGATAAGCATGAAGAAGCTGAGAAACTTCCCCATGTTGAATCCAGGGCCGCCCTGCGCGGAGGAGAGAGCCTCTTGTACGCCGAACCAGACAAGCATGATGGTGGCGAGGGCGATGCAGATGTGAAGGCCAAGCGCGTCAATGGATGGCGAGGCCGTGCTGGTCAGCGTGTCGCATCCCTGCGTAATCCAGTTGAGAACACCCATATCGGCCTCGCTCTCTGTTTCATCAATACGTCAATGCCTGCGCCGTGCCGTTGTACGCTTGGGCAACGTTGATCTGATAGGTGCTGTTGAAGCTGGACGCATCCTGAAAGCCCGCTTTCAAAGCGTCCTGCTGCTGTTTTTGGGCGACAATTTGTTGGAGAGCCAACGTTTCGTTGATCTGATTCGCTTCTTGCTGCGTGCGAAGCTGAAGCAAAAGTGCCTGGTTGATACGCTGCATGGTCGCCATATCGGTCTGCTGGGTGGGGTCAAGCGAATGGCTGGCGGATTCCAACGCTTCTACGTCCGTCTCGCGCTTCTGTTCGTTCGCGCGAATGGTGCCGAGTGTCTGGAGGCTACTCGCCGTGACCGCATCGTTCAAGTCGCTGGCCGCGCCCTCTGCCGCGATCTGCTGCTGGCCGCTGGTTGTGAGCGAACTATATTGAGGCAGCACAGCGGAGCGGGGGATGGATGCCTGCTGATAGGCATACTCCGCGCCTGCGCCGGTATTGGCGGAATTCATCCACTGCTGCGAGTTGCCGTAGGTGTTCGCCGCTTGATTGAGAGCCGTCCAGTAGCTCGAAGGCGAGAGATACGGTCGATAGAGGGTCTGAGGCGCGAGAGATAGCTGATGAATTAGGTTGTAGGTGGCGATGGCATTGTCCGCCAGCTTGACGGAGTTGGTGAAAATGTTCTGCCCCTGCTCGATCTGCTGAATAGCATGGGCAGATTGGGTGGGGTCGAAGACGATGCCGGAGCCAAATTGCGCGTGCGCGGCAGAGACCCCGGCGAATAACGCGATGGTTGCGATGAGGCCGATACGCTTCATGGCGGAAACTCCTCTCAATGTTGTGACGTGCTCTTCTGCACTGCATTGGCGTCCTGCTCTCCCATGCGGCAGACTTCAGTGGAAGTGTTGGATTTCAGGCACTGTTGAAATGCTTTGCAGACTTCGGGCGAGTCACCGGCTGCACACTTCTCCTGCTTCTTGCAGCCGGTAAAAAGCAACGCAGAAACCAGAATGGTGATAGCGACAAACGAAAGACGTTGCATGCAACCTCCTAGAATGTTGGGGAAATGGTGTGGTTGGTGTACGCAGGCAGCAACATATCCTGCGTGAAATAGACCTTCACTCGATGCCCCTCGCGGATAGTGATGGTCGGTGGTATCTGGATGAAGCGGTCGAGAATCGTGGTCGCGGATTGAGACATACTGCCAGAGGCTCCGGTGGCGAATGCCTGTGAGCCGCTGGTGGAGATTGTGCCGCCGCCCTGGGTAATCTCCCCAGCGCCGGCAATCACGCCCAACGCGATCGAAGTGCCGAAGATCTGAAGATAGTGGTTGTTCACTTTGTCCTTCAATCCCTGCTCTCCGATCTGATCGAGGCCATTGAACTGGTCGAGATCGACGGAATAGCCGTCGGGCATAATCAGGCGGTGAAAGACGACGGCCATCCTGCGCTGCTGGCCAAAGCCGGTCGCTCCTATTTTCTTCGCTTCGCCGAGTACGATGGTTCCGTCGGGAATCAGGACGTGTTGCAGGTCGTGCGAATACAAGGGATTGGACACAAGAACTTTGACCGGCCCCGGAGCATCTCCATCCAGGCGATTCATTAGAACGGTATCGAGGACTGCGCCTTCATAAACAAGGTAGGGCTGCCCGGTGGCCGAATCGATGTTGGCTTCCAATGGACGCTTGTAACTTTCGGATGTTTCCTGCTGACTTCCTGCGGCTCGCGGGGGAATAAGACTGCTGTATGGCTGCGGTTGAGCATTCTGTCGAGTTGATGCAGCCATCATCGGCTCTGACCCTTGTTGTTTCGGTCCTTCGACAGCGTGGGAGTAGACCAGATTGGAGGCAAAGCGGGATTCATCGGCCCGTTCGCGCTCCCGCGCGGCAATCTGCTGTGCCTGCTCCTGTTCGGGAGTAAGCTGCTGCATATTGCCTGCCTGCGCCTGCGAGCAGGGTTGGCCCGGAACGCACGGCACGGCCATTCCGGTCGGGCCATAAGAAGCAGCAACGCCCTGTTGCGCGAGCGTAGCAGACGCGAGCGCGGGATTGCCCGTTGGAGCCGTGGTCATTGCCGCCTGCCGCTGCTCTTTTTGGCGCTCGGCCTGAAGCTGGTTTTTCAAGTCCTGCACGTTGTTGTCCGTGTTGTCCTGCAACATTGGCTGTGGCGGTTGATTTTTCGCCGTTGCCTGCTGTCCAGGCGTCTTCTTGCCAGTGGAGCTGAAGATCGCCGCCACGATCACCAGCACTGCCGCACCCAGGTACACGATCGTCTTGAGGTTCTTTTGCAGAACGCCCTTGGGATCGACCTTCGTGTGCCGCAATTCCGCCTCGCTGTGGTTGTTTTCCACCATCGCCATCACCCCTTGCGCGAAAAGTCCATGCGCTTTTTGCCCAGCTCCACATAGCCGGAATCCATGACCTTCGGGATGATGTAGGTTCCATCGCGCAGATCATAATTGATGAGGTTCGGTTTTCCGTCTCGCATCTCATACACGCTGAACTTTTCCGGCGCATTCGTCTTGATGTAGGTGAATTTGTCGTCGTGATAGATCGACTGAATATCGAACGGGGCTTCGTTCGCCTTGTAGACATAATCGAACTTGAGTTGCATGGGATAGGCGCTCTTGTACGCATCGACGGTCTGTTCCACGTGCGATTGAAGCGCGGCAAGCTGCTCCTTTGACTGCTTCAGTTGAGCGGCAGGGACATACTGCGGCGGCCCGGACGATGCGACGATGGAGGACTGATCGGCTGGCTTGATCAACACTTTGAGGTCCGGCACCTCGTCTGTGCGAGACACGTCCTGCAAGGTGAAGCTATAGATGTTCCCCTTGTCGGTGATGAGATTCAGGTTGGAACTGATACCGGCCTTCGCCGGGTGCACGAAGCAAAAGTTGCCGACCACATCCACGATCCAGAAATCCTTGTCGCCCGTCGCCGCCTCCATGATCTTTTCGGTTGGCGGCAGTTCAATCAGCGTGGTGTACTTCAACTTGGCGTGAATGGAAACGATGTCCTGCGAGTGATATTGGACGGTACGGGCCGAAGCGTCTTGCGCAACGGCCACAGCGGAGGTGAGAGCGAGTGCAATGCCAGTAATGACAACGAATGTGTGATTCATAGTGCAGCTCCTTGACCATTTTTGGCTACAAGCCCAGCCAATGTCCGGGGCTGGAACGGAAAATCCGCCGCAAGACGGCGTAAGCCGTCGGCGATGCCAAAGCGCTCGAAGTAATCGCGCTTCTTCAGGTTGTCGCGGGCGTTGTTGGTCGCCATCCAGTGCGAGACGGAATCGACGTTCAACTGAACTTTTTTCGAGGACTGCGCCTTGCGAATAAGCATCTGGCCGGGCGGCACAAGCCCGGCAATCAAATCGAGTTCGGTATCGTTCAGATGGAAGGCTTCCCGGTACACCTCGCGGTCCATCTCCGGGTTAGCGAGAAAGATCTTCGTTGGGCAGCTCTCGGCAACGATCGGCAACATGCCCGACTCCTGCAACTCCTTGATGGATTGTGTAGCCAGGATCATGGCGGCATTGTGCTTGCGCCACGTCTTCTGTGCCTGCACGATGTAGTTGCGGACCGTCTCGTTCTTAACAAAGAGCCATGCTTCATCCAACAGAAACGTCTTGAATGTCGCCAGTTTCTTCGGATCGGCGATTTCGTTGCTGGCCCGGTGGAGCACGTAAAACAGCAGTGGCTCCAATACGTCCGGCGCATCGCCCCAGCCGGCGAAGTTGAAGGTCTGGAAGCGGCTGAAGGAAAGCGTGTCCTCCGCGTTATCAAAAAGGAAGCCATACTGCCCACGGAGCGTCCAGCGGTGCAGGCGTTCTTTCAACTCGCCGATGATGTTGCTGAAGTTCGAGACGGTGCGCTGGCCCGGTTCCAGCATATAGGCTCGCTCGATGGCGTCCCATAGCCTGCGCTCCTCTTTGTAATCGAGCCGGTACCGCTGCTCGTTGCCCTCGATCAGCACGCGGAAGAAGCTGAAGAGAAATTGCAGGTTGTCTTTCGTGGGCGTAAGCGAGAACGGGTTAATCGTGAAGTCTCGCGTCTCCTGGCCGACATTCAAGTAGCTGCCGCGAAAGATCGTCGTGAGCGACTGGAAGCTGCCTCCTATATCGAAGATGAATGTGAGCGGTGCGTATTTCTGCGCGTTCTGCAAAATGAAATTGCAAAAATAACTCTTGCCACTCCCGGTCATTCCGAGAATCAGCGTGTGTGCCACTTCTCCGTTATGCAGGTTAAGAAAGTACGGCGTGTTGTTGTCGGTTTCCAGTATCGCCAGATATTCGCTGTCGAGATGTGGGTTCGTTTTCTCGCCCGGCAGGATCGTAAACAGAAAGCTGAGGTCGGCGTAATTCGTGTTCAGCAGATACAGCTTGCGGAGATTGAATGCGTAATTCCCGGGTACAGTGGCGAAGTAGGCGTTGAGCTGGTTGTAGGTCTCGGCGAAGAGATTGCCGTCCGAGTTGGTAAAGACGCCGGTAAACTCGCCGACAAGTTGGTCAAGCTCGGTTTTCGATCTGCCATACAGCACAATCGTTAGCGAGAAATCTCCGAGCGATTGCCCGTCACCCAGAGCGCGCAAGCAGTCGCCCAGATTCTCGATGTCGGCCTGCTTCGATTCATCGACCAGCACATCACGGGGATTCGTCTTCGACGCGTCGTTGCCGATCTGCGAGACGAAGCCGGTCTTCGACATATTGAAGTGGCGGCGACGCTTGTTTACTTCCTTGCGAGCCTTGTCCATCGCAAGCGGCGTCCATTCGGTGACCACGTAGAAGTTGGTAGGTATCTTCAGCAGCGCATCGAGCACCAAAGGCCGCGTTTCTGTGATGGCCTCTTTCATGGTGAGCACGCGGACAACGTGATCGCCGACGCGCAGATGGTCGCGCTCGGCTTCGAGATTCGAGTTCACCACCTGGTAGTCGAGAAACTGCGTGCTTTGCGGCTTTCCGGCAATCCGCCATTCGTCAAAATTCAATAGCCGGCGAAAGAAGCGAAGCTGTCCCTGTTGATTGAGAACCTCAATCTGCATGAAGTCGGCGAACTGGCGGGCGAATGCCTGGACGCGCTGTTCCAACCGCGCAAGATCGGCTTCGATCTGCGACCGCAGCAGGGTCTTCATGCTGTTGTTGGTGAACTGCGCTCTCAGTTCGCCAACTGCGCCAGCGGGATCGTGAAAAAGGCGGCCCAGCGCTGCCCTGAGTCCGGTCTTCGACCGCGCACCTTCGAGCAGGATCGAATAGTAGATTTCAACCTGATAGAGATGTTCGCGCTTCGCCTCAAAAAACTGCCGCCGCTGCTCGATCGCCGCGTCTACAACGGGATCGTCGTAGCTGCGGAACGGAATCTCGGGCCGATTCTGTTTGAAGAGATATTGATAGACATGGAAGCCTGGACCGAATGCCTTAAATGCCGCTTCCAGACGCTTGACTGCGTATTCCTGTTCCGCATGGTCCAGGCTTTCGTAATCCACGCCAGGGATATGCAGCACCATGCCGAGATCGCCGCTCTTGGTCAGAAACGCAGTCTCGTTCCAGAAGCCGTAGAGGTTGATGTGCGCATTGAGCGAGGCCGCCTCTTTCCACGATTTGATGACTTTATCCAGCCGCAGCATCACATCACCTCCACGCGGGGAATGCTCTGCTTGGCGGCATCATAGCGGAGCTTGTATCTCTCCGATATGGCGAGAATGCGAAGAAACGCGGGATCGCTGTTCGTGGTCCAATGTCCGAAGGCGAAACCGCCGATGAAGACCGCAGCGCCAGCCAGAATGCTGTTGAAGATATTGAAAGCTCCCACCGCGCCGACGCAGACGAAATAGAACAGCGTTCGTTCAACGCCCAGATAGGTGAGAGGCTTATGCAGGCTCTTGAAGACGCGATTTGTGCGAATTCTCTGTTTCGGTTGTTCTGGCATAAGCCCCTCGAACTGCGCCGTGGCGGAAGCGATTGGTCATCAAGAGAGGGTCGTTATACGCCCCAAAGCCAACTCAGGACGTTCACGGCCATAACGGCAATGCCTGTGCCGGCAGCTACGCCGGCGAGAGCTTTCTTTGCGCCGGGTTCACCATGCGCGAAGCCGTAGCCGCCAATGACAATCGCAACCAGACTGGCGACCTTCGCGATAGTGCCAGTAAAGAGCGTTTCGATAGACGTAAACCCGGTGTCGAAAGGAGAGGTTTGCGCGAAGGCCGGGACAGCGGCTGCCAAAATTATTGTGAGAGATAAGGCTCTGCGGAAGACTTGGTTCGTTTGTGGTGAATGAATGAAGCGCATGGGAAGATCACCTCCTAAGCGATCTGCCGACAGCGTAGGCGGGATTCGATACCTCGTCCAATACTTGTTATCTATACGGCAATATCTTTCCGGTATACCCACCAAGGCATTTCGGCTGCTTGTGTAATCAGCCAAGTAGTGACATCTGCTTTGTTTCCTTTGAGCGCGCCGATGTATTCGGGCGCTTCGCAGAAGCACTTGCAGCAGCAACTTTGAAACGTGCTTTCAGGTCACAAGCCAGCAACTGCAATATCGGTTGCTGGGAGACTCCTTTATAGACGAATGCCGATTCAATGAATAGCTCGACCCCAGCGATGGGGCGGAACACTAGCTCCGGGTCGAGGACCGTGCTTTCGCGCAAAAAGGCATAGCCCCAACCTTGCTTGACCATCCATTGAACTTCACTCGGAGCGGAGGCGAAGCGCGTCGGTACCAACTCAATGTCCGCACGGGAAAGCAAGCCGCTCAGATGGGTATAAAACATAGGATGATGCTTTGGATCAAATGAGATCTGTAACCTTGCCGCGAGTTTCAAGGGTGGAATGGCGGGTTCGGTTGCCTGCGGATCATCCTTGCGCAAGCAGACTAGCAGTCTTTCACTATCGATTTGCTGAACGACCAGTCCGCGCCTTTCGATAGGAAGCGTGACCAACGCAGCATGAAGAGTACCCTCGGCGAGCAACTCCAGAAGCCGTGCTGTGCAATCGCTCGTGGGAAAGACTTTACTGTCTGGGAACAGTCTCCCGTACGATTTCACCGCCGTCTCGACGAGAGCGTGGTTGATAAACAGTGAGAATCCAAGTTGCAAAGGCGGAGCTTTCCCAGAATCTATCGCGCTCGTCGCCTGAAGGGCCTGATCTTTGATGCGTAGGAGTTGCTTGGCATACGGCATCAGCGCATCGCCCGCCGGAGTCAGTTTGATCCCTGAGTTGTCACGAATGAAAAGCTGCGCTGGAATAGATTCTTCAAACTGCTTCATTTGGAAACTCAAGGAAGGTTGCGCTACGTGCAAGCGCTTGGCAGCGCGGGAAAAGTTTCCTTCTTCCGCAATAGCCACAAAATACCTGAAGTGGCGAAACTCGACAGCGTCATACATGCTGCACCCCGGATGAACATAATCTGTAACCGTGGCAATCAGTATCGAAAAGATCGAGTTAACTTTTCGAGATTATCCATCATAGTCTTAAACACATAAGAGATGCTTGGTGTTGTCATCCTACGGATTTATTTTCCACTGATCGAGCCAGCGGCTGTGACCAAAGTAATAGCGATCCTGCCTTAAATGTCGCTGTTGCGGCTAACACAATTGCCTATACCCCTATAGCCAGGACTGATGGCTGTATAGGTACTGAGTATTGGACACATGCCCCCGCTGGGAGCAGCCTTTACACATATGCGCTTCTTCCGGCGGAAGAAGGCGGTCCAAATCTATTTCGTCTGGAAGGCACATATATCTTGATCTCGCCGCTGTGGTGGAAAGAAAATTCCTGGATGCCGTCCACCAGAGGAGCACTCAATGAAACTGCTGAATACGCAACAAGCCGCTCAGATTTTGAATGAACCCGAAGGTACCTTGCGCTACTGGAGATGTGCTGGAAAAGGGCCACCCTACATAAAACTTGCCGGTCGAGTGCGGTATGATGAAGCCGACGTGATCGCATACGTCAATGCCAACAAGCGCATTCCATCCGTGCGGGCAACACTGGAGGGTAATCGCATTGGCACTCTATCAGCGTAAGAACAGCAGCGCATACTGGTACGACTTTACGGTTGACGGCACGCGCTATCGTGGCAGTACGGACACTAACAAGATCACGCAGGCTCGGGCGTTTGAGTCTTCGTTGATCTCCAAAGCAAAAGAATCGGGATCGGACGCCGTTCGACCGGTCCGGGCACCGATTCTTCGAGACTATGCAATTCGCTTCCTGGAGTGGGTCACGTCGTCGAAACTGGAACCCAATTCCAAACGCTATTACGAGTACGGTTGGAAGCTGATTGCATCAACACCACTCGCGGGAATGCAAATCTCCCGCATCACCCCGGACGATACGGAAGCGGTTCGCTTCCATCGAGCGGTCGAAAAAGACGGCGCGACGACCACCGTAGAGTGTTCCGCGCAATATACCAATCAGGCTCTCCGAACTTTGCGACGCATGTTGTCCAAAGCCAAGGAATGGAAGCTGATCACAACCATTCCCAAAGTCAAAATGTCGAAGGCATACGGCCGAGACACTTTGATTGACCCGGCCACGGAGCGAACTCTTCTGGACGGACTGGAAACTCCAGTCAAGCACAGAAGAACGCGGCGTCTACGAGAGCAGATCAGAGACTTTCTCGTGATTGCACAGGACACGGGAATGCGGCCCAAGGAAATCCTTCGCATGAGAATCGAGCATATCGACTGGGCCAACCGGCGCATCTGGAATCCGCATGGTAAGACTGCGAAATCTCGTCGATTCGTTCCGATGAGTGAGCGCATGAAAGATGTGCTCGAAGCTCGATGTGGCAAGCAGAAGGAGGGATGGGTGTTTCCTTCCGACCGATCGAAGACCGGTCATCTGAACAGTATCGCGGTAGGTTTCCGTGCGTTGCGTCAGCGGGTCGGAGTCAGCAGTAAAGTGGTTCCGTACAGCGCGCGCCATACCTACGGAAGTTTCACTGTGGAGGCAACAGGAAACATCTTCGCCGTTGCCGATTCAATGGGCCATGTGGATGTGCAATCCATGAAGCCGTATCAGCATCATCGCTTGGATCCACTGCGTGAAGTGATCGACCGCCGCAACGAGGCGAACGGTTCACGTCACATTTTACGTCACACTGGCGAAAATCAGGCCAATCTCTGAATTTCGCATAGGCTGTAAACGCTTGAATATAAATCAGATAGTTGGTGGACGCGGAAGGAATCGAACCTTCAACCTGTCGATTAAGAGTCGAATGCTCTGCCAGTTGAGCTACGCGTCCAGAGGTGGGATGGAATTCAGGTGAGAAAAAAGATGATAAGATCACGCGGTCATCAACGCAAGAATATCACAATGAATCGTGCCTTCACGCTGCGAGCACATTCACTAAAAAGAAAACGCCAGACCGCCTGTCAGAAGGCGCGGCGCTTGCGCGAAATAGAGCGTTTGCCCCGCAACCAGGTAAATTGGCCGATAGCCCTGTGCCAGAATATTCTGCATCACGAATTCCAACTCAAGCCTGTCGGGCGATGAATTTGCGGAACCCAAAGGCTGATGGAGCGTCACACTCAGGAAGGGCGCACTCATTCCTGTATTGAATGAATCGACCGCGGTGATGGTCTCTTCTGGTTGCCAGCGATATCCGGCATTCCATTTGGTTCCGGAGCCAGGAACGCGACCATGCATGCTGAAGAGCACCGATTGTGTCCGGGTGGCAGCGACACTGGCCAGCACATCGTCGAACGAGTTCGCGCTTGACAGATTTGCAGCCGGCAAAGCGATCGCCGGGCCCTCCGCGTACTCGACAGCAGTCCACATACTGCCCGTCACCTGGCGCGCCGCGAAAACGCGGAAACCGCCTCCTGCATAATTTGGACCGGCAGAACGAAAAGCGCCGGTGACCGGGTCGAGCAGAACTTCCCCGGAGGCAAACTCGGCTGCGCTCCCATCACCGTAGCCGTTCAGGACCGGATCGACAAGATGGTCGTAGAAATAGGCCGCCTCCAGTTGCATGCCAGCCAGTTTCCGCTGGACCGAAAATTCCTGGTGCAGGGAGCGTGTCAAACGGAGCTGTCCGTCTCGCATGGCCATCGCAGGCACCCCGCCCGATGAGGCGAGGTCCGTCAATTCCTGTAAATCAGTGCTGGTCGCCAGGCGATAGCTGATTTCATTTCCCGCTTCCTGGAGATGTACGGCCATAAACGGAAGCGCTGCCGTCACGTTCTGTCCCGCCTGCACAGCCTCAGTCTCCGCGCCGAATTGCGCGAGCAATGCATCGCTCAAGGCCAGCTGTTCCCCACCACGTATTTGCAGGATTTGCAGGCGATCCAGACCTGTACCGTAATCGATGGGCAGCGTGCGATAGGACGCGACAGCACGTGCGGTATCTCCGGATCCGGGACTTCGTTCTATCCCGCCGGCAAAAAATGCGGCGCCAGAAGTCGAAGTTTGCAAATGCAGAATGGCGTCGCTCGCGCTGCTTTCACGTACGTGAACGAACGCTTCTTGGCGGAAGCCTCCTTCGCCGAACTGCGAAGACCCTCCGGTAAGCGAGGCATGTACGGCAATGGGATGAGCCGCATTGCGGTGGGTCGTGCGGTCATCTTCGTCTTGATTCGTGGCGCTCAGATCATCCGTCCAACGCAGGATGGGGCGATCCACTCCGGACCGCAGCGTCCATTTCCATTCGTCGATTGGCTCGTCCGCGGCACGAGGCACCGCGGGAAACCACTGCGACATGTCGAAGAATGACACAAGAGTGAGGTTGACAATCGCCTGCGTGCTTCTCTCCACTTCGATGTTTCTGCGGCGCGCAGGCGCAGAGTACTCCTGGAGCACACGAACGCTGTAATGTCCGGGCGCCAGATCCGAGAATTGATAATTTCCGTGGATGTCCGTAAACGCCGTCAATAGAGGAAACGCGTCAGAACCAAACAGCCCTACCAACGCGCCCATCAAGGGCGCATGATCGCCATCCTGCACAACACCGCTGACGCTAGCTGCATTCCCGGCGAGTGCGGGAATCGCTAACGACAACAAGGCTGCCAATACGAGTTTAGATGTGGATCGAATCACCGATCGTTTGAGCTGCTCACGCCAGGTTGCCCTCTCCGCGGTGGAAAGCCGCAGGGGAATGCGGGCCTTTCACGCACGAGATTTCATCATGCCTGCGCGTTAGACGCAGGACACCTTATTGCGTAACCTCAAAGGGTGCGGATTGTGCCAGTTCTTGTTTGGATACTCCATCATTCACGCTGATGGTGATTTGATATTTTCCCGGTTGCAGGCTGGCCAGGGGCATGGATTTTTCCAGCGTCACCTGGTCGGAGTTTGGATTCAATTTCGAAGCCGCTTCCGATGACTCGAACAAGGTCTTGTGAGTGCCCATGTCGGTCACGCGGTAGTGAACTGTGGCCTCATTTTGCTTTGTCTTTGGATTGATCTTCAGATTGTAAACCTGCATCCAGAAGTCCAGGTCCTGTTCGCGAGTGAAACTCACAGGCTGGCTCAGCGCCCCACTCACCCGAGGCCGAATGTACGTGTTCCCGATAACGAATTGACCCGTTCCAATGTCCTTTGACGGAACCTGCCGCATTTTGTCGGCCAGGATCAACGATGAGGCGGCCAGTTTATCTCCATCGTATTCCGGAACAATAAACGCTCTCGCATACGTACCAATATGGTCGGCGTTATTCACGTCTTTGATCACGACATCCAGCCGGTAATGTCCGGGCCGCAATGGCAGCGCCTTCCAGTAAACCGACTTGCTGTCGAGTGCCTTCGGCAGCAATTCGGCGGGCTGGTCCACCTCGACCGTATCCTCGAATGTCTGCGCGATACGGCCGGTGATCGTCGACACACGGCCGAGAATATTTACGACCCCGCGCGAGACACCGTCCTTTGTGCTGTAAGTAATGTCCCGATTGCGAATCTGCAGCGTGATCGGGACCAGCACCGTGTCGTCTGTCACGCGGACAAAATCCGTCCTGACATCGAACGGGAAAAACGGTCCGGTAAGCACCTTATGGCTGGTGATGAATTCATCCAGGTCCTTGAACTTGATGGTGGGCGCAGCTTCCAGCTTGGCATATTGCTCCAGACGATCGAATTCCTTGCCGCCCTGAGAGCTCGACATTGGACCAGCGCCCAACTGTTCGAGGCCGCCATTGAATCGCGCGGACCTCTTGGCCTGACCAGACTCCTCCCACATGGTGGGACCGCCTCCCGGAACATGCAGCAGCGCGTCCTTCTCCGCGCGATTGATCGTCATGTGATAGTCGCCGCACATGCAGGTGTCGACAAATTCGACATCGACATTCTCGCCGATTCCATCCAAATGCCTGTAATTCCATATCTCAAACGGGAAGGTCTGGGTCTGTCCGCCGCCTTCGTCCATAGGACGGTTATAGTTGCCGCCCGACGGGTGCGAGTCTTTGCTGTCGGGCGGACCCCACGCGATATAGATGTGTCCGCGATCCGTCAACCAGCCCGGTTTACCAGCGGCAAAATGCTCGTTGGCATAGGCAATGCGGCGGTAGATCTCCTCGCGATAACTATTATCCGGCGACTCAGGATCGGGATTGCGCCGCCGCCAGAACTGCTCGATAAACGAGTCGCGCTCCTCGTCGTTCGATAGTCCGAGAAAAGCTTTGCGTTCCTGATCGGTGATGATCCAGCGAGCGTCCTGATCGAGCCACTTCTTATATGGACCCTTCAGCTCCTGGCGCAATTCCTTCTGCTGCTCGCGAATCTCTTTATCGCTAAGCTTCCGTTTCAGAGGATTGGTCTGGTCTGAAGAATTCGATGTGGACAACGATGCGTCCTGCGGCTGAACGTCCTGGGCTCCGGCGTGGCCCGACGGATATCCCCCGAACGCGGCCAGAAGTGCAAGGGTAATTGTAAAGCGTATCCGGGACATACCATGGACCTCGAATTCTGTATCCTGATTGTATGGCGTTTGCAAGGGCATTTTCAAGCGCCCATACACGATTGCGCGGGCGAGGACAGCGCCATTTCACGCGAAAGCTAATTGGGGACCACGTTCACCCGCGCTCTGTCGTACCCTTGAAGGCGGTAAAACGAAATCCGGCTGGATTCAGATCAATTCCAGCGGACCGAATTTCCGGGAACTTTACTTCCTGTTTTATCGTAGATAAATGTGAAGTGGACTGAAACTGCATGAGATAGTTTTGCTGCTGCGTCCCATAGAATCGCAAGCGACGGAAGAAACCTGCTGAATGAAGATGAATAAGAAGACTGTTGCGATCATCGTGCTGATTATCATCGTCTGTGGTGCGCTGGTGGCGTTCACTGTATATCGCAGCGAAGCTGACGCCCAAAAGGTCCTTACAGCAAAAGTCACGCAGGAGAATCTTTCCAGCATCGTCAGCGGAACCGGAGAGATCAAACCGAAGAACTACGTCAATATTGGAGCCACCGCTTTTGGGCCGATCACTCACCTTTATGTGAAAGAGGGCGATCACGTCAAAAAGGGCGAGGTTCTTGCCGTAATCCAGAACGTGCCGCAGCAATCGGCTGTCGGCGCCCAGAAAGCCTCCATCAACGCAGCTCAGCGCGACATTGCTGCCGGCATCGCCGGGCAAAAAGTTGCCGATGCGAATGTTGAGCATGCCAAGGCCGACCTGGAACAAAAGCAACTCGATTACAAACGCGCGCAGGAACTCTACAAAGAAGCATTGATATCCAAGCAGGATTTCGACGCAAAAAAAGCGGCTTACGACATCGCTGTTGCAACCCTTGCGCAGGACCAGGCCACGCTCGCGCAGACCGATGCGCAGACCGCTTCCTCGCGCAGCAAACTAACCAGTGCGCAACAGACGCTGTTGAGCGATGTCGATGCATATAACAAGTCCTTCAGCATCGCGCCGTTCAACGGCATTGTGACGAACCTGCCGGTACGCGAGGGCGAAACTGCCGTCGTAGGCATTCAGAATGCCGAGGGAAGCACCCTCATGACGCTGGGAGACATGTCGGTCGTCACGGCGGAAGTCAAAGTGGATGAAACCGATATCACCGGCGTACAGCTCGGCCAGCTGGCGGATGTCACTGTCGATGCGCTGCCCGGCAAGGTCTTCAAGGGTCACGTTACCGAAGTAGGCGATCAGGCGCTGCTCCGCTCCACTGGAGTTTCCACCAGCCAGAGCACGACGGGCACAGAAGAGGCCAAGGATTTTAAAGTAGTCGTTACTGTCGATAATCCTTCCAACGAACTTCGTCCCGGACTGTCGGCGACCGCGAAGATCACAACTGCGCACAAGGATAATGTTGTCGCGATTCCCCTTCAGGCGTTGACCATGGAAGTTCCGGGCAGCGGAAAGAAGGAACGCGCGCGCAAAGTAAATGCCGGCCTGGTGGCCGAAACAACCGCTCCCAAGCCACAACCCGTGCAGGGAGTTTTTGTCCTGCGCAAAGAGGGCCGCAAGCTCCGCGCAATTTTTGTGCCCGTGAAGACCGGCATCACCGGTGCTTCCGACATCGAAGTGACCGCGGGCGTAAAACCGGGTGACGAAATCGTAGTCGGACCCTACCGCATACTGCGCACCTTGAAGGACGATGCAGTGGTGAAACGCGACACTTCTCCTGCGGCGACGGAAACCGCCAGTTCGTGAGCGGGTCAATTTGAATCAGTTTTGAAGGGGACGGCCTTCAAGCGAGTCGAACGGGTTGGCCTTGAATGGGGACGCTAGCGCGTGTAACTCAGGTAGACCCCGAACTTTAGTCCGGGGGTAAGAGGCCGCCCTGAACGAGCCTTCAGGCGAGTCGAACGGATTGGCTTGAATGGGGACGCTAGCGCGTGTTAACTCAGGTAGACCCCGGACTTTAGTCCGGGGGTAAGAGGCCGCCGGAATGCGGCTTCAGCCGCTGAGGAAAAGGCAGCTGCCTATTCAAGCCCACCCTGAACGAGCCTTCAGGCGAGTCGAACGGGTTGGCCTTGAATGGGGACGCTAGCGCGTGTTAACTCAGGTAGACCCCGGACTTTAGTCCGGGGGTAAGAGGCCGCCGGAATGCGGCTTCAGCCGCTGAGGAAAGCTTCCTCGGTCAAATGAAGACACCACCCACCAGTTCCTAGGCGGATGAGACTATGTGGCGACCTGTTACCCTGAAAATTGAAAGTGGCAGGAGATGGGAATGACTTCCGAGGTACTCGTTCAGACGCCCCCGACAACATCAGCGGTAGGTCCCGGCCACGAAGAAGTCATCGTCGTCGAAAATCTCTGGAAGACGTACGACATGGGCTCGGAGCAGGTCCATGCGCTGCGCGGCGTCAGTCTGCGCATCCGCCACAACGAATATGTTGCAATCATGGGTCCATCCGGTTCGGGCAAGTCCACATTGATGAACCTGATCGGCTGCCTGGACACGCCGACCCAGGGAAGCTACTGGTTGAACGGACACAAGGTAAGCGAGCTGAACGATGACGAACTGGCCCGCATACGAAATAAAGAAATCGGCTTTGTTTTCCAGACATTCAACCTGCTCGCGCGGGCAACGGCATTGCACAATGTCGAGCTGCCGCTCATCTACAACGGCACCCCTTCAGAGGAGCGCCTGGAGCGGGCGAAAGCAGCCTTGACTTCCGTAAATCTGGGCGAGCGCATGTACCACAAACCGAATGAACTCTCCGGCGGTCAACGCCAGCGTGTGGCCATCGCCCGCGCGCTGATCAACCACCCGTCGATCATTCTTGCTGACGAACCCACCGGAAATCTCGACTCCAAGACCGGCGTCGAAATAATGGCGCTCGTAGATGAGTTGCACGCCAAAGGCAACACCATCATCGTCGTAACGCACGAACCCGAGATCGCCGAACACGCCGATCGGATCGTTCACATCCGCGACGGCGAGATCGCATCGGATGAAGTTTCGCGCCGCATCCGAAAATAACTGTTTGCCATGCCTCGTCGATCCAATCCGGGCACCACAATCCGGTGCCCAGTGGCTTGTTACACTGGAAATTAACCTATGTTTGAAAACCTTTCAGAAAAACTTCAGCGCACATTTAAGAATCTGCGCGGCCAGGGCACCGTCACCGAGGAAAATATCGGCGAAGCGCTCAAGGAAATCCGCATCGCGCTGCTCGAGGCCGACGTCAACCTGAACGTCGTCAAGGAACTGATCGAGCATATCCGCGCCAAGGCGCTCGGGCAGGAAGTGCTGACCGCGCTTTCGCCCACCGAGCAGGTCATCAAAATTGTGCGGGATGAGCTGATCGCGATGCTGGGCACCGACACCGCGCGCTTTAAATTCGCATCACAGCCGCCCACGGTCATCCTGATGGCCGGCCTGCAAGGCTCCGGCAAAACGACTACCTCCGGCAAGCTGGCAGCATGGTTGAAAAAAGGCGGCCACCGCCCGCTGCTGGTTTCCGTGGACGTATACCGTCCGGCGGCACGCGAGCAATTGCAAGTTGTCGCCAAATCGATTGGCGCGAAACTCTATGAAGGCGACCTGAAAGGCGAGGCCGCAGGCTCTCCACTGGTCGAACGATTGGCTAAGGAGGCACGGCGCGAAGCCGTCATCTCCGGCTGCGACGTGATGATTGTCGATACCGCCGGACGCCTGCACATCGACGAAGGTCTGATGAACGAAATGCAGCGGTTGAAGTCGCTGCTGAATCCACAGGAGATCCTCTTCGTCGCCGACGCCATGACCGGGCAGGATGCCGTGCGCTCCGCCAAAGAATTTCATGACAAGCTTGCGCTGACCGGCATAGTGCTGACCAAGATGGATGGCGATGCCCGCGGTGGCGCCGCGCTTTCAATCCGCCAGGTGACGGGCCAGCCCATCAAGTTCATTGGCATGGGCGAAAAGCCGGATGCGTTTGAGCCATTCCATCCCGACCGCATCGTGAGCCGCATTCTCGGCATGGGCGACATCATGACGCTCATCGAAAGAGCGGAGGAGACGCTCGACAAGAAAAAGTCCGAGGAGTTCGCCAAGAAAGCACTGATGGGCGACGGCTTCTCGCTCGAAGATTTTCGCGACCAGCTGCGGCAGATCAAAAAGATGGGCTCGCTGCAAAGCATCATGAAGATGCTGCCTTCGGTCGGGCCGTTTCAAGGAATGCAGCAGGCCGCCGGCAATGTCGATGAAAAACAGTTCAGCCGCGTGGAGGCGATGATCAACTCCATGACGGCCGCCGAGCGCAGAAACCACGAACTCATTTCCGGCAGCCGCCGCAAACGCATCGCGCGAGGCTCCGGAACCTCGGTGCAGGAGGTGAACCAGCTTCTGCGCCAATACGTCCAGATGCGCAAGATGTTCAAGTCCATGGGCAAGGGTGGCGCCGTGCAGCGGCGGGTAATGGGATCGCTCACCAACATGCGCGCCGGCCGATAGCGGACACCTGTGCCCAAATTACAGGACCAACTCGACCAGATCAGCCAGGAAACGCGGCGCCTGGTTCAGCCGGAGCGGCTGGAACCGATCGAACGTGCTATTGCGGAGCTCTTCACGAGCGGTATCGAGCAGCGGATTTTACCTGCCGGAAGCGTCGCACCGGAGTTTGCTCTGCAAGACAACAATGGCCGCATCGTGCGGTCCGCAGATCTGCTGGCGTTGGGCACCGTAATCGTCAATTTCTTCCGCGGCCGTTGGTGCCCGTATTGCATGGCGGAACTCCAGGCGTGGCGTGATGCGTATCCCGCTATCCGCTCACGCGGCGCGTTGCTTGTCGCGATCTCTCCGCAGACAGTCCACCAGAATGATCTGCTGATCCAGCAGCACGCGCTGCCCTTCCCAGTTTTGAGCGATCCAGGCTCCGCGGTCGCGGAGAGCTTCCGGGTCGCCTACACTGTTCCGGCATACCATCAAAAACATTACCGCAGCATTCTGGTGAATCTTCCCTTTATGAACGGAGATCCATCCTGGCGGCTGCCGCTGCCCGCGACCTATGTCATCCAGCCGGACGGCAGAATAGTTTTCGCACAGGCGCACGCCGACTTTCGTGTCCGGCCCGAACCGGAAGAAGTGCTCGCTGCTTTGTAGGGCGATTCAGAGATACTGATCTGGACTGCGCTAAAACTTCAAACCAAAGTGGGGCTTGGATTTCGTTCCAGTAATCTTGATTGGAATATCCGTTCCTGCCCCATGCTTGGCCAGGAACGGGTCGAGCGGCGTGAGCAGCTTCCCTTTCCAGCCGCCCACCAGGCTGGAGATATGAGCATCCATTCGGGCGTGACCGGTAAAATCAAATTGTTTGCCGTCGAGCGTATATGTCCCCGCCAGCGCAATCTCTGCGCCGGGCAACTTGAAGACCAGGTTCTGAAGATCAATTTTTTGATTCGCCAATGAAAAATCGCTATTCAAGCTGACCGGGATATTTGGCGGCGGCTTCGATGCGGATACTTCTTCCTGCGACAGGTCCTTGGCCTCTTGGGCATGGCCCTGGCTGCGCAGGCTCAATTCATCCACCCTTTTTTGAATATGTGGATTTGAGAATAACGCATGATCGACCGCAAATTTGCCCTGGAGTCGAAGGCGATGGCTGACGGATTCCTTTCCTGTGGGTAAATCGAATTTTGTCCTGAGGTGGACAGGCCCTGACATCACTTGCGGGTCGGTCTTTGCTCCAATTTTGAGCAGATCCTCAATGCGGCCCTTCTCGATCACAACGTTGAGATAAATGTCGTGGCCTGTTCCTGTGTGACCGCGCACCACGTAACCCGCCGCTGTTACGTCGGTATTAAGAAAATGGGCATGGACCGGCTGCAAGTATGTATTGCCATTCGTGCCATTCACAATGGCATGAAATTGGGTGCTTAGATCCATTTTATGTCCACTTACATCGACGCTGAAATCCGGCGTGTCCGTCGCGCCATCGACGGTAATTGTGTCCAGCTTGCCGGCAAATGTCCCTTTGGAAGACAGCGTGCCCGTGATTCCCTTGGTCGTGCTCAAATCCGCATTTGTAAAAGAGTATGCCCCATCGACCGGTGTGGCATGGGGTTCGTTCTCATTCCAGGGGCCAAAGTTACCTTCTGTCGATATATCTCCGATCGGCTTAGGATTGATCAGCTTCGCGTCAAAATGCATTGGCTTGCCGCCACCCACGCGCCGCAATATGAGCGTATGGATTTGGAACTGCAAAGGAGTTTTTTTCGGATCGTCCGTCATGATGAGCAGCGACGCGTCATCGCAGACGATCCGGTCGATAACAATCTTCAGTTTGCCATGACCTTTTTTCGACTTCGGCATGGCCGAGCGCTGGCCCTTGGGAGGGATTTTAATGTCTAGTCCGTGTATCTCGACCAATCCCACATGCATGGGAGACCGAAACAAATCCAGCAGTCCGGCGTGAAAGCTGAATTCCCTGACACTGATCTGCGGCGGCAGACTAGGATCCAGATTCGAGCGCAGGCTGAGATTCTTCCCATCCACGCCGAAACCTTTGTAGACCGACACATCGAATTCGCCGAGTTGTACCTGGCTGTTGAAGCGCTCGGACAAAGTCCGAATCACCCGGGCACGCAGGATCGGCTCCGCGTGGTGGTTGACGTATTCCGTGGCAATAAACGCAGCGGCAACCAAAACCAAAAGCAGGCCCAAAAAGATTTTCAGGAGACGGCGGCCGCGTTTTTTTGAAGATGCATTCTGATCTTTCACCTTTCCATCGTATGCGCAAAGTGTGGAAATTGGTGATAAACAGACTGCGGGTTACCCGGACAATACAGGTTGCTCACCTATCCCAATATAAGAATTGTCGCGACAGAGATAAAAAAGGGCGTGCCCCGTGAGCACGCCTTTTAAATTTTTGGAAGATTGCTGTGTCTACTAAACCGTTGATAGCGCCCTGGCTGCGGTTTCGACCAGCGAAGGACCGATATCAGCGGCAATCTTTTCCGCAGTGAAAGCTTCGATCACATCGCCAACCTTAATATCATTAAAGTTCGCAATGCTGATGCCGCACTCCATGCCATTGCGAACATCGCTGACGTCGTCTTTGAAACGCTTCAGCGAAGCCAGCCTGCCCTTGAAGACCGGCACGGAATCCCGCACTACGCGTACTTCCGAATCGCGCCTGAACATTCCATCCGTGACACGGCAACCCGCCACCGCTCCCACCTTCGGAATCTTGAAGACGTTCGCAACTTCGGCGCGGCCCAGGTAGTTTTCCTTGATCGTTGCTTCCAGCAATCCAAGCATTGCCTTGCGCATTTCGTCCTGCAACTCGTAGATGATCGAATGCAGACGAATCTCGACGCCTTCCTGAGTGGCAAGATCGGCAGCTTTCCGCTCCGGCCGCACATTGAAACCGATGACGATGGCATTTGAAGCAGAGGCCAGCAGAATATCGCTTTCCGTTATAGCTCCAACGCCGGAGTGAATGACCTTCACGCGCACTTTTTCGGTTGAAAGTCTCGGCAAAGACTCCGCCAGAACTTCGACAGAACCTTGCACATCGCCTTTCAGGATGATCGGAAGCTCCTTCACCCCCGCCTGCTTGATCTGCTCCGCCAAGCCTTCCAGTGAAACGCGCGAAGACTTCGAAAGCTGCGATTCGCGTTCCTTCATCTTCCGGTATTGCGCAACGTTCTTCGCCTTGTCGCGGTCCGCAACGACCGTGAACACATCGCCGGCATCCGGAATACTTTCCAATCCCAGAATTTCGACCGGCGTAGATGGACCGGCTTCGGCAATGGCTCGACCGCGATCATCGAACATGGCACGAATCTTTCCGAACGTGTTGCCGACGACGAAGGTGTCCCCAAGCCGCAAGGTACCGTTCTGCACCAGCACCGTCGACACTGCGCCGCGGCCGCGGTCCAGTTTGGACTCGATGACTGTGCCGAGAGCCGGACGATCCGGAGATGCGCGCAGTGTGCCCACATCGGCCACCAGGCAGATCATTTCCAGCAGCAGATCGAGGTTGATCCGCTTCTTCGCCGACACATCCACGAACACGGTGCTGCCGCCCCATGCCTCCGGCACCAGCCCGCGGTCGCCCAATTGCTGCTTCACGCGATCCGGCTGTGCATCCGGCTTGTCGATTTTGTTGACTGCCACAATGATCGGAACATTCGCAGCCTTCGCATGATCGATGGCTTCGAGTGTCTGCGGCATTACGCCGTCGTCCGCCGCGACGACCACGACGACAATGTCAGTGACCTTCGCGCCGCGCGCGCGCATGCGGGTAAATGCTTCGTGACCCGGCGTATCGAGAAATACGATCTCGCGTCCGAATGCCGGAGAATCTTCTTTCGCTATGCGGACTTTATAGGCGCCGATGTGTTGGGTAATTCCGCCGGCTTCTCCAGCCGCCACTTCCGTTTCGCGAATGGCATCGAGCAGCGATGTTTTTCCGTGATCGACGTGGCCCATGATAGTGACGACAGGCGGGCGCGTCACTTCCAGTTCGTTGGTCGTCTCCTGCGTCAGCAGATTTTCGAGCGCCTCGTTGGCCATTTCATCTTCAAAGCTGATGACTCCGGCCTCAGCGCCAAATTGCCGTGAAACTTCTTTGATCAGATCGCTGTCGAGCGATTGATTGACGGTGACGAACACTCCGCGCTGCAACAGCGTTGCGATCAAATCCTTGGCGCGCAAATCCAGCTTCTCCGCCAGGTCCTTTACGCTGACGCCCTCGGTCACGGTAATCGTGCGCGTGATCGGGACCGGTCCGGTCGGAATCTGTGCTGCGCCCAGACGCGGCGCAACCATTCCCTTCATTGGACCTTCTTTGGACTTTTCGTAACGGTTGTTGCCGCCACGACGCTGTTGATGTCCGCGCGATGGCCGATCCGGTGCGCCTGCCGGCGGAGCCATACCCGGTGCGCCTGCAACTCCCGGTCTTGGCGCGCCGAAACCAGGCCGTCCCGGCATTCCAGGACGTGCTCCGGGCGCGCCGGTCGGGTGCTGCCGTGTGGGGTGCATAGGCCGTCGAACACCACCGGGACCAACGCCGGAACCGACGCTAGGAGCTGAACCCGGACGCGAACCGAAGGAAGCTCCGCCCGTTCCCCCTGGGCCCTGCGGTCGTGGCCGCTCAAAGATTGGCTTGCCGCGTTGCATACCGCCCAGCATCTGCGCCGCGCCTTCCGCAGCTTTGTAGACGGGACGTGGCCCCGTCTGTGGCATAATCATGCGCTTCGCGGGTGGTCCCGGCGCTACCGGCTCCGGGGCGCTCGTCACTTCCGGAATTGCGGAGGTGCCTGGCGCATCAGCTTCGAGTGGCGAGGCAGCAGAGGAGGCCGCTACTTCCTCGTTCTGCGCGGCTACCGGCGGCGCTGGATGCGATGGGGCCGATGGGACCGCTGTAGGCACACCACCGGTCGGCCTGACGCCAGGTCCCGTACCGATGCCATCCGGCGAGCTGTTTGGTTTTGTTTCCTGGATAGCCTTTTTCGGCACGGAAGTGGCTGAGGATGTCCCGGCAACAGGTCCTGCCGCGGACGGCTTCACGATGACTGGGCCGACGGGAGGCCTGGACGCGATAGCAGGCGTCGAAGGCAGCGACGGCGCAGTAACAATCTGCGGAGCCTGTCTGGGCTGAGGAACAATCCTGCGCGGGATAACCGGGGAAGCCGACGCGGAAACTGTAGATACCGGTGCAGACGAAGCTGCACCGCCGCCTGCTTGCGGCGTCGGAGTTGCCGCTACGGGAGCGGCAGATTTCGCCGAAAGAGCTGCAGCCGAAACAGTCGTAGCTACCGTGGGTCGCGGCGCGGATGCTCCGCCGCGCCCATCCCGCTGATCTTTCTGCTGTTGGATCGCCCGAAGGACATCGCCGGGTTTCGAAATATTCGACAGATCGATCTTCGGCTTCTGATCGTTCCCCACAGTTTTGCCCGAGGCATTGGATGTCGATTTGCTTCCGCGGTTGAGGGCAGCGCGGACACGGACTGCCTCGTCGTCCTCTACAGAACTGGAGTGGGTCTTCTTTTCCGTGACACCGACTTCAGGGAGAAGATCGAGAATAACCCTGCTCTTGACTTCCAGCTCTCGCGCCAGATCGTTAATTCGAACTTTACTCATCCGCCTCTTTCGCCTTTTCCCAAACTTTTAACTGCTCATTGATTGCCTCATAGCCTGCCTCATCGCCTGCCGTCCGGTGCGCGCCTTCTTCCATTATCCGCCGAAAGTCGCATCAGGACTGCGAATTTTCATGCTGCGCGCGCGGTTGCTACATTCTCGTCAGGGTTTTTCCTTGTCTTCCCACCGGTCGAGTTCCGACTCACGTGCTTCCGGCGCATCCACGGATACAGGCTGGTCATCGTTATCTGTCCCGGTAGCTTCTTCCAGAAAATTCCTGCTCACGCTCTGCGAATCCCCTTCACTCTCCGCCTCCGCCAGTTCCGATATTTCAGCGATGTCGGCAGGCTCGGTCTCCTCGGCGGCATCCAGGATGGGAACCTCGCCCGGCGCGCCGTCTACTGGAGTTTCTGTATCTTCCTCCGACACCCCGGTGTCCAGGTCAGCCTCTGACTCATCTTCGGCCCCATTTTCGGCTTCGGAGCCAAAACCGGCTCCCGCCTCTCGATCCAGGGCCGCTTCGTTGGCATCTTCCTGCTCCGACGTCTCCGGACCCAACGGGCTGGCGTCCGTGTCAGATTTTTCATCGAGTTGCACGAAATAATGACGCACTGCGCTTCCAATTTTTTCGAGCGTCTTCTCGCCGATTCCCGGCACTTCCTCTAGCTCTTCTGGAGTCATATCCGCCAACCCTTCCACTGTGGTGATACCCGCAGCAATAAGCTTTTGGATGGTGCCTTCACCCAATTCGGTCACCTGCTCGATTGGAGTGGTCACCGGACCCGCCATGGCCTGCATCTGCTGCTCGACCTCCTGGCGCTTTTCTTCCTCGCTCTTGATGTCGATCTTCCACCCCAGCAGCTTCGCCGCCAGGCGCACATTCTGGCCCTTTTTGCCGATCGCCAGCGAGAGCTGCGTGTCATCGACGATTACCTCTATCTGCTTATCGCCCAGATCGACGATGCTGACGCGGCTTACTTTTGCCGGCTGCAGCGCCTTCTCGGCGAAGGTCGTGATCTCCTCGCTGAATTCGATGATGTCGATCTTTTCGCCGCGCAGTTCACGGATAATCGACTGCACGCGCATGCCTTTCATGCCGACGCACGCGCCAACCGGATCGACGTCCTTGTCGCGGGAGACGACGGCAATCTTGGTGCGCTCCCCGGCCTCGCGCGCGATGGCGCGAATCTCGACCGTGTTGTCGTAAATCTCCGGCACTTCGCTCTGGAACAGGTTCTGCACCAGTTCCTTGGCGGCGCGGGAGACGACGACCTGCGGCCCACGGGCGTTGCGGTCTACACGTAACAAAACCACCCGCACTCGCTCGCCAATGGCAAACTGCTCCAGCCGCGACTGTTCCCGCTTGGGCATGCGCGCTTCCGCCTTGCCGATATCGAAGATCACATCCTGGCCTTCGATCCGCTTCACTGTGGCATTCAGCACTTCGCCTACGCGGTGGGCATATTCGTTGAAAACCGTGTCGCGCTCGGCTTCGCGCACCTTCTGGAAGATGATCTGCTTGGCCATCTGCGCGGCAATGCGCCCCAGCACATCGGTCGGCTTGTAGTAACGCAGCTCGCCGCCCACCTCAACCTCGGGCGCGATGGCTCGCGCGTCCTCCAGGTTGATCTGGTTCAGCGGGTCCTCGAGAAGTTCGGGGGAATCAACCACCGTTTTGTAGGCATAGGCCCGAATCTCGCCCGTCTCCCGGTCGAGTTCACCCCGCATGTTTTCCAGCGTTTTGTAGTATTTGCGGGTCGCAAGAGCAATCGCGTCTTCCACCGCTGTGACCACAATCTGCGGATCGATGCCCTTGTCCCGGCTTAAAACTTCAATCGTTTCGTAAAGTGCGCTTGCCATCGTTCGTCTCAGCCTCGTCAGGCGGAATTATGTTTGGTTCAAGTTTTCAGCGGATTGCATATTGCCGCTGTTAGGATGCGTGGTTTTCAATTTTGAATGCGGAAAGCTACAATTCTGGAATCAATTTAGCCTTCAAAATGTTCGCAAATGCGATGCTTACGTTCTTCCCGGGCACTGCCGCCACTTTGTTCTTTCTCTTGCTCACCGTGCTCAAATCCAGTTCCAATGCTTCACCGTTTACGCTGGCGATACGTCCCTGCCAGTGTGAGTTTCCATCGATCGGCTCGCTCGTCCGCAGTTTCACCAGACTTCCAACAAACCGTTCATAATCTTCGCGCCCGCGCAGCTTGCGGTCCAAACCCGGCGAGGAGACTTCCAAGGTGTATTCAGCGCCCGGAATCAACTCCTCAACATCGAGGACGGTGCCAAAGTCCTCGCTGAAAACCTGGCAATCCTCCACCGTGATCCCCGCCAATTGATCGACCGGCACATGCCCCGGCAGCTTCAGTTCGCCGGACTCGTCCGATATCGCAAGTTTCGCCCTGGTAGCCGCATCCTTCTCGATATAGATACGAAGCGCCCGATGCTTAGGACTACCGAGGTACTCGACCTCTACAACGTCCAATCCATGGGAAGCGGCAACCCGGTTGGCGAGAGCGCGGATTTTATCTAAATCGAGTGCCATCGAACCCATCCGCCGAAGCCGTTTTTCAAAAAGTAGAGCAAATAAAAAGTGGGCTCTCGCCCACTCATTTCTCCCGCCCCGGCCCGTTACGCCACAGGCTGCCCTACAAAAACACAGGATAAACTCAGGACCAACTTATCTACTTCTGTAGAATACGCCCAAAACGCGGCGAGTTCAACATGGCCGAAATGGTAGAGTATCGCTAGATGTAAGCGCCCATATGTCATAGCTGAATTCCGACTATGTGGATGATTTTATGAGCAATTGGAATGTAACCGAAGAAAAGGTCTCCGCTGCGGTCGACCGAATCATCCGCGCGGTAGATCCATTGCGTATCGTTGCGTTTGGTTCCCGCGCCCTGGGATCGGCCAAGCCCGATAGCGACCTCGATTTAGCGGTCATCCTGGAAAAAGATCCGGCATCTTCACCGCAATTGCGATATTCCACTGCGTTCCTGGATCTGCATCTTCCAGTCGATGTCCTCGTGACCGACATGGACCATCATCTGCGTTTGCGAAATTCAATCAATAGCATCCACTATGACATCGATCATGAAGGGGTTGTTCTCTACGAAAAAACTTATGGATCCCCAGACAGAAGTGCTATTAGCAAGATCAGCGGATGACGAATTTCCATGATGCTTGAGGGCATTCCGGAAAGCGCTTTCGGTTTCCATGCACAGCAAACCGCCGAAAAGCTGATCAAGGCACTTATCAACGAACTGGGGGTTAGATATCCCCGGACCCATGAGATACAGATTTTGTCGGCGGAGTTGGAGAAACTTGGTGAAATTCTGCCATCCACGCCATATCCTCTCGTCGACCTGGGCGATTACGCCCGTGCTCTTCGTTATGAAGATGGCATTCTTACCGCGCCACTTCCACGCGCGGACGTTATCGCCAGTATCCGGATTATGAAAGCTTATGTTCTCCGCCGGATCGCCGAATTGAACCCATCCGCACCTGCGAACCAATCAGCGTGAAAGGTTTACGGATTCCCAGCACAACTCTACAATGATGTATGTCTAGAAGCGTTCGCGTTCCGCTACACCAGCCTTCCGAATCCCCTATGGCTCGTGTCCTATGATTGCATTCCCCGTTCCCGAAGCCCTGACATTCGATGACGTTTTGCTGATCCCTGCGTATAGCGCAGTGGTTCCCAACCAGGTCAGCACCCAGACGCGCGTCACCCGCAACATTACGCTAAATACGCCCCTGCTCAGCGCTGCCATGGACACCGTGACCGAGTCGCGCCTGGCCATTGCCATGGCGCAGCAGGGCGGCATCGGCGTCATCCATCGCAATTTGTCCGTCGAGCAGCAGGCCGCCGAGATCGATAAGGTGAAGCGTTCGGAGAGCGGCATGATTGTCGATCCAGTTACGATTGCGCCCGAGCAGCTGATCTCCGAAGCGCTCGATGTGATGCGTCGCTACAAAATCTCCGGCGTTCCGGTCACGAAAAATAAAAAGCTCGTCGGCATCCTGACCAACCGCGATCTGCGCTTTGAAACCCGCACCGATATCCCGGTCGGCGAGGTGATGACGAAGGAAAACCTGATCACCGTGGCCGTCGGCACTACGCTCCAGGAAGCTGAGCTGATCCTGCACAAGCACCGCGTCGAAAAGCTGCTGGTGGTGAACGATCAATATGAATTGAAGGGCCTGATCACGGTCAAAGATATTCAGAAAAAGTTGAAATATCCGAACGCCGCCAAAGACATGCAAGGCCGTCTGCGCGTGGCCGCCGCCATCGGCGCTACCGGAGATTTTCTGGAGCGCGCCACTGAGATGGTACGCAATCGCGCGGACGCGCTGGCCATCGATTCAGCCCATGGCCACTCCTCGCGCGTGTTGGATGCAATTCGACTCATCAAAAAGCATTTTCCGGAAATTGAGCTAATGGCGGGCAACATCGCCACCTATGACGGCGCCAAGGCGCTGATCGAAGCAGGCGCGGACGCCATCAAAGTGGGCATAGGACCCGGGTCCATTTGCACCACTCGCATGGTCACCGGCGCGGGCATGCCGCAGATTACCGCCATTTCCGAAGCCTATCGTGCCGCCAAGCCCCACGGCATTCCCATCATCGCCGACGGAGGCGTCAAGTACTCCGGAGATGTCACCAAAGCAATCGCCGCCGGAGCCAACACCGTAATGATCGGCTCGCTGTTCGCGGGCGTGGATGAAAGCCCGGGAGAGACAATCCTGTTTCAAGGGCGCTCGTTCAAAACCTATCGCGGCATGGGATCGCTGTCCGCCATGGCCCAGGGATCCGGCGAGCGCTACTTCCAAAGTTCGCGCGATCTCGGCGACCAGGGCGAGGCTAGCGGCTCCATCACTACACGCGAAGGCAGCGTGCAAAATCGACTTGGAAAATTTGTGCCGGAAGGCATCGAAGGTCGCGTTCCTTATCGAGGGCCGCTCGAAGCCATGGTGTATCAACTGGTCGGCGGCCTACGATCAGGCATGGGCTATCTCGGCTGCGGCAGCATTGCCGAACTACAGGAGAATGCACGCTTCATTCGCATCTCCAACGCAGGCCTGCGCGAAAGCCACGTGCATGATGTAATCATCACGCGCGAGGCGCCGAACTATCATGTTGAGTAACCGTCGCCGGGTGCTACTGAGCGCCTGGATTCCGGCAGCCATCTGCGTCCTGCTGATCGCGATTTCTTCCTCCGACACTTTTTCGTCCGACAGCACCGGCAGCGTTCTACGTCCCTTTGTGGAAGGAATTTTCGGCCCGCTCACCCACCATGTCTGGGTGAAACTTCTCTATGACATCCGCAAGACAGGCCATTTTTTCGGCTATGGCTTCGTCAGCCTGGTCTTCTTCCGTGCCTGGCGCATGACATTTCGGTTGAGCCGCTCCTATTCCGCAGTCACGGCTTCGTTGCGCGCAGCGGCGGTCGCTCTGCTCTCTACGCTGGCGCTCTGCAGCGCGGACGAATTTCACCAGAGCTTTCTTCCCAAACGTACCGGCTCGCCCTTCGATGTCCTGCTCGACATGTGCGGCGCGATCACCTGCCACCTGATCGTGTTCACTTTTATCGGCAGCTTGCTGGAATTAACCAGCACGACCAGCCCGGAGTTGAGACCTGGCAGCCGATTCCGAAAACAAATTCCGCAGTAAAAAGTTTCCATACACCAGGTAGCTGGCCTAGAAAAGAAGTGGGAGCCATGTCTCGCTTCTGAGACGTGGGTTTCAATGCGCTGGATCAGCAATAATCTCCATCGACGGCAATTCAATCGGCATCCAATTCCAAACGCAGCTTACGATCGGAAGCAACAGCGGAAGGGATACGGATGCAGGCAATCGACTGGCTGACCGGCGCGACCACGGCGCAGAAGCGCGCGCTGCTGACGACCTCGCTCGGCTGGATGCTGGACAGCATGGACATGATGCTGTTCTCGCTGGTACTGACGGATCTGGAACGCGATCTGCATATGAGCGCCGCGACGGCCGGCCTGCTCATGTCTCTCTCTCTGGTCTCCGCTGCGATTGGCGGAATCTTCTTCGGATGGTTCGCCGACAAGCTGGGCCGCACCCGCGCCCTGATCGCGAGCATGCTCATTTATTCCATCTTCACCGCCTGCTGCGGACTCGCGCACACCGTCCTGCAGCTCGCGATTTTTCGCTTTCTACTCGGCCTGGGGATTGGCGGCGAATGGGCCGCCGGCGGCGCGCTGGTGGCAGAGACCTGGCCGGACGAGCATCGCGGCAAGGCCATTGGCATCGCCCAAAGTTCCTGGGCAATCGGCTATGCGCTGGGCGCAAGCATCACGGCACTCATCCTGCCGCACTTCGGCTGGCGCGCGGTTTTCTTTGTCGGTGTGTTGCCGGCTCTGGTCACGCTGTGGATTCGCAGGGCGGTGAAAGAGCCGGAGATATGGCAAGAGAAAGCGGCGACCATGCCGCTGCGCAGCATCTTTCAAGGGCAACTTGGCCGGGCTACGCTGGTGACGACCGCCATGAATGCCGCGTCTCTGTTCGCCTGGTGGGGGCTGTTCACCTGGATTCCGCGCTTTCTCTCGCTTCCCGCTGCGCAGGGAGGACGCGGCCTCAGCATTGTCCAGGCTTCTTCGTGGACGATCTTCATGCAGGTGGGAACGTTCGGCGGCTATCTCGCCTTTGGGTATCTGGCGGATTACTTCGGGCGAAAGCGAACCTACATCATGTTTCTGCTGATCGCGGCAGTCCTGGTTCCCGTCTATGCCCACGCGCCCGGTGCCCGCGCCTTATTATTTCTCGGCCCAGTTGTGGGATTTTTTGGCACGGGGTTCTTCAGCGGCTTCACGATCATCGCCAGCGAAGCCTTTCCGACCGCTGTGCGAGGGACTGCGATGGGTTTGGTCTACAACATTGGCAGATTTCTAGGGGCAGCCGCGCCGTATATCATCGGCTACATCTCAGAAATCAGTGGAATCGTCATCGCCCTGTCTTCAATCTCCGTCGCGTTTCTTCTGGCAGCTCTTATCGCTACAGGGCTGAAGGAGTCGAAGAGTCACGCGATCACCTGAAACGAAGTTCGAAGTTCATCGCAAATCCAGCCTCGATATAAAAAACTTACTTGTGCGACCCTTCGCTGCCTGCCAGAAAGGCGGCATCGAGAACGCTATCAGCAGGCATGGCAAGGTTGTTTCCCTATCACATCTTCGCTCCGCTCAGGATGTCAACAAGTCCTAGGCATGCCCTTACAACAAAAAGTGAAATGTACTATCGGGCCACGTAAACTCCGCTGCGCAAAAATCTTTGATCATCGAGCTGCTTCAACATAAAGTCCGCAACATCTGCGCGCGCAATGCTCTTGGCTCCCTTTGGGAGGCCATCGGCTTCTATCCGGTAACGGCCTGTGTAGGGACCGTTGGTCAAGCGCGGCGGACGAACGATCGTGTAATCCAATTCGCTTGTCTTCAGACGATGTTCCTGCGCTGCCTGATCCAGAAAAGGATATTTCAGCAGCGTGTGACGGATGATCTCAAGTACGAATCGATTCGCGTGGCTCATATATTTATCGGCTCCCGGAGCCGCACCTGCCGCACCCAATATGATGACGCGGCGAAGGCCATGTTGCTTCATGCCACTCAGGATGTTGGCGGTCGCGCGATCCAGCAGGTCACTTTTTCCTAGCGAACGGGAGCCAAGCGCGGACAGTACCGCATTACTTTCGGCGATGGCTCTGGCCACAATGTCCGCATCGCGCACATCTCCCTTTACCTGCGCGACTTCCACGGGCAGCTTCGCGGTCGCGGGATCGCGAACCAGGCAGGTGAGCTGATGGCCCTGAGCCAGGCCTTGCCGCACCAATTGCATGCCTGTCGCTCCCGTCGCTCCAAAGATCGTCAGCCGCATCACATTCCTCATTCCTGCCACACACGCTTCAAACAGCTGTTTGGATGCATCGGACATTCGGCGGATGCATTGAATTAGTTTTAAAGACATGGAATCTGGATAAACCTAACTGTCAGCAATCCGCTTTCGAGCGGCGAAGCTGTCGAGTGTCGCACCCCAATTCAACACGGCCCATTACGGAGAACACATGGTTCTTTGCCGGTTTCTCGGTCTCAATTTCGCTGCCGCAGGGTACTTCCGCTCTCTTTTATCGAAGCTGCATCCAGTACACTGGAATGACCCCATGCGCCAAACTTTTCTATTTATTGCCTCCGCCCTTTTTGTATTTGTCGCTTCCTACGCCAACGCCCAGACAGGTGCTCTGCCACTTAACCCAAGTCCCACTCCGACAGTGGTGCAGAGCGCAAGCTTGATCGATAGCGGCGTTGCTCCGATCGGAAACATGGGATTTTCCGAAGCATCCAGCTCAAACACCGCACAATCTGCGCCGAATCCATCGATTCAAAACGACCAGCCTATCTGCGGCATCACGCATCTTGGCCGCTGCATTCTGGATCTTGGCCAGGATGAGAAGGGTATCTTCACCAGTCCTCTGCGGGTACAGCCGAAGGATGCTTATTGGCTGGCACCGCTGGGCGCGGCAACCGGACTGGCCTTCGCCTATGACGCCGATGCCGCGCAGGCAGCAGGCGTGGATCGGAACCGCACCAATACCGCCAATAAGATCGCGGACTTCGGCTCGTTCTTCGCGACCGGTGGGGAGGGCGCGGGGATTTACTTTATAGGCCTGGCGAAGAAGGACCCCAAACTGGCGGAGACCGGCCGGCTGGGCGCGGAAGCCGTCATCGATTCAGGAACCGTGACACTGGTGACGAAGCTCGTTACTAACCGCCAGCGTCCGAGGCAAGGCAACGGGCGGGGCGACTTCTGGCCCTTTGGCACAGATCATTGGGAGTGGGATTCGTCGTTTCCATCGGACCATGCAACCGCGACCATGGCATTGGCTCGCGTGATTGCCGGGGAATACCCCCGTTGGTATGTCATGGTTCCCGCCTATGGGTTTGCTGAGAGCGTCAGTATCTCCCGCATTCTGGCGAACCAGCATTTTCCCTCGGACATTCTCGTCGGGCAGGCCATCGGCTTTCTCACCGGCAGCTATGTGTTGAATCATCGCGCGCTGTATCGCCCCGGTGCAAAGAAAACTCTCGCAAGCAAACTCATCGGCTCGGTCAACCCCATTGCCGATCCGCGAAGCCGCACCCTGGGAGCATCCATGGATATCCCGCTGGGACGCTGATGCGGAATGGCAAGATCAGGACAGCGCCAGCCGTGCCCCTTCCGCCACGAGAGGTTCGGCTCTACTCTAGAAGGGTGCGCATCCAGATCTCAAAAAACATCTCTACCCGCCTTGGGAATTGTTTCCTTGTTTGCGCCCTTCTCACATTGCCGTACTGCGGATCTTCCAGAGCACAGACAGCATCGCCGAAGCCATCCATCGCAGCGCCTGTAGACTCACCCGTAGATTCGCACGGTCCCCTCATTTCGCAGCCAATTTATCCGCTATCTCTGGTGCATCGCGGGCTTCATGGAACTGCCTATACAGTTTTCGAAGGCAGCAAGCCGGAGCCGATCGACATCGAGATTCTCGGCATTCTGCACGACGCAATCGGTCCCAGCAAAGACATGATTCTGGTGCGCCTTGTGGGTAGCAAGCCGGAATACACCGGAGTTGTCTCAGGCATGAGCGGCAGCCCCGTTTACATCGATGGCAAGCTGCTGGGAGCTATCGGCTTTCGCATCGGCCAGTTCACGAAACAACCTATTGCAGGCGTCACGCCTATTGAACAAATGCTTGAAGTATTAGAAGTAAGCAGCAGAAATAAAGTAGCTTATAAGAATAAGAAAATCTCCGATCAGAACTTCACTTCCGACCCGGACGAGCCGACATCCTCGCTGATTGATGCAGCACATACAGACTCATCATCTAATACTCCGGATTGGTCATCGCGAGGCGGAGGCATGCTCCAACCGATTGCAACTCCGCTGGTTTTCGACGGCTTCTCGCCGGCGGCCATCGATCTGTTTCAACAACATCTTCCCTTGCTCGGCCTCACTCCCGTCTCCGGCCTTGGCGGAGCCAATCCCAACGAAGCGGACCCCGCTCCGGTGATACCCGGCTCGGCCATCAGCGCGATCATTGTCTCCGGTGATTTCAACATGGCGGCAACCTGCACCGTGACCTATGTCGATCCCAGACGCCTGCTCGCCTGCGGTCATCCCATCACGCGGTTCGGAGACATTTCGCTGCCCATGAGCAAGGCGGTTGTCGTCACTACAGTGGCTTCGTTGCTCGACCCTATAAAGGTCATCGACACTACCGAAACGATCGGCTCCTTCACCCAGGACAGGGAGTCGGGAATTCTCGGCGTTTTTGGCAAACCGGCACAGATGATCCCTGTCACTCTTGCGATTCGCGGCACGGCTCAGCCGCATACGTATCATTTCGCAGTGGCCGAGCATCCGCGTCTGACCTCCGGCGCACTGATCGCGACGATTTTCCAGGCGATGCAGGATACGAATGGTGATAACGATCCCTCCACGTACGATCTGCGCGGTGAAATTTCTCTCGAAGGATATCCATCCGTCCAGATCAATGAATGGGTCGCGCCGACCAGTTCGCAGCCGTCCAGCCTGGCCGCCGCTGTCGCTGTCGCTCAGCGATTCGACAGCATCTTCAGCAACCCGCGCGAACTGCCTTCAATACGCGCCGTCTCTTTGACTCTGGACACATCTCCGGGCCAGCATTCCGCAGTCCTCGCCGACGCGCGGGTGCTCAATCCTACCGTCCATGCCGGTGATCGCGTGACGGTGGAAGCAATTCTGCATCCTTATCGGCAACGGCAGCGAGTGGTTCGCCTCGATGCGCGACTGCCGAATACGCTCGCTCCCGGGCCAGTCCGGCTGCTGGTCAGTGATGGGACCACGCTCGATCACACGCTGCATCTGATTCCCAATCCCACCGCGCCGCCTCTGGATCTCAGTGAGACAATCGCGCGCCTGAACGAACTGCATCCCACAAACCGGCTTTATGTGACGCTGCTGGCGCCCGTGCCGCAAGCCACCTTGCAGGGGCGTGACCTGCCCGCCGTTCCATTGACGATGGCCAACGTTCTGCAACCGGATGAAGAGAGTAAAACGGGATTCACGATAGACGGTGAAACCGCTGTCCCTCTTAGCTCCGAGCACCTCGACCTGGCGCTGAGCGGTTCCCATGTCATCACCGTGACCGTGCAGCCTTGATGAACAAGCGGCAGGAATTCGGGTGTCCCAGGTGTTTTAGGTCCTCCTTTGAGTACACTCAAAAGCAGCATGTGGACTCGCCTTTTTTGTTTTCTGCTTCTCTCCGTTTCGGTTCTCGCGCAGGCCCAGGGCACGCAGCTCTGGAATCAATCCAGCTATGAAAGCTTCGAAAAGGGCACGCCGCATGGTGTCGCCATTCGCAGCGATGGCAGGCTCGAGACTTCGCCGGCGCCGGTGGAGGTTCTCACCACGCCTGCTTCCTATATCTGGTCTGTAGCGGCGGACAAGCGCGGCAACGTTTACCTGGGCACCGGCGCGCCGGCCATGGTGCTGAAAATCATGCCGAACGGCACATCCACCCGGTTGCTCGAAACGAAAGACATCTCCGTGCAAGTGGTGCGAGTAGGGCCGGATGGAATGCTATACGCGGCCACGCTGCCGAATGGCAAGGTATACCGCATCGATCCAAACGGTCCCGATATTAAGCTCGACAATGCGCCGCAGCGGGTTTACAAGCAGAACCATACAACACAGCAGGATCACGCAGCACAACAGGGCCACCCGAGTGCAACGGTTATCTTCGACCCGAGCCAGCTCGATCAGAAACCCACCTATATCTGGGATCTGGCATTCGATCCACAAGGACGTTTGTATCTCGCAACCGGCGGACCGGCGGCCATCTATCGCGTCGACCTGAAGAACCCCACCGCGCAGCCGGAAAAGTTTTTCTCAAGCAGCGAACAGCATATCCGCTCTCTGCTTTTCGCCAGGGATGGAACGCTGTATGCGGGCACTGACGGCCGCGGACTCGTCTATCGCATTTCGGCGGATGGCAAAGGTTTCGTTATGTTCGAAGCCCCGAAACAGGAAATCCCCGCGATGGCGCTCGACCCACAGGGAAACTTATATGTCGCCGCGCTAGGCGATAAAGGCCGGTCCAACCTGCCGCCGCTTTCCGTCCATAGCGAACCGACGATGACGGCGACCATCCGGATTGTGACTGCCGGTTCGACCGAGTCTTCAAACGACAGCAGCCTGATCCCCAGCGGCACGGTGATCTATCAGATTGCACCCGATGGCGCTCCTCGCCAACTATGGGCTTCGCAGCATGATGTGGTCTATGCCCTGGAATGGCAGCAAGGGGAGAAGGACGGTCAAAGCGGCCTGCTTGCCGGAAGCGGCAATCAGGGACATCTCTATCGCATTGCCGCTGATGGTACTTATGCGGATCTCGCGCATCTCGAAGCCAGGCAAACTACTGGCTTTGCCTCGGTTGGAGACACGGTTTACGTGGCCACCAGCAACATCGGCAAACTTTATAAGCTGTCACCAGGGACGGCACGCAACGGCGACAGTTCGACCTATGTCAGCCAGGTGCATGACGCGAAGTTTTTCTCCCAATGGGGAGGAGCGCAGGTCCGTGGCGAAGGCAGCTACGATTTATTTGCGCGCGTAGGAAACATCGAGCAACCCACGGAAGGCTGGAGTGACTGGCAAAAGGTGGCTCCGGGTAACGGTTCGCCGAATTTGCAGAAGGCGCGCTTCCTGCAATGGAAGGCTTTGCTCCATCCCGGCGCGCATTTAAATGAGGTCGGCTTTTTCTACCTGGCCCAGAACGTCGCGCCAGTTGTGGATGAGATCGTAGTGCAACTGCACGCCCGGGTGAATCCGGGCTTGAATCCGGAGGCCCAATCCAATCCCGTATCGATTAATTTCCCTTCCAACACAACAAATGAAGTTTCATATCAGGTGGAGCAATCGTCCGCGCCGCTGATGGCAATGCCCACCCGCAACTGGGCCACAGTGGGATGGAAAGCGCACGACGACAACGGCGACCAGCTTAGCTATTCCATCTATTACCGCGGCGATGGCGAAGCGAACTGGCATCTTCTCCAGCAAAATATCCACCAGACGTATGCGTCCTTCGATCTGACTCGCATTCCCGACGGCGGCTACACTCTGCGCGTTATCGCGAGTGATGCACCTTCCCATCCAGTGGATAATGCGTTGACGGGTTACAAAGATAGCGGACACTTCCTGCTGGCCACCACGCCTCCCGTACTCTCGCCGTTGCAGGCCACGCTTCAGGACAACTCCATCCACGTTGTCTTCAACGCGCAGGCAAAACTCTCGACAGTATCGCGCGCCGATTACTCAGTGGATGCGGGCCCATGGCGATATGTGGAACCGGTAGGCCATCTGAACGATTCCCTCCAGGAGCATTACGACTTTACCGTTCCGATTCCGAAACGCGACCCAGACGTGACGCTTCCCGCTGCCGTGACACAAGCAGCACCGCAACAGCATGTCATCGCGGTCCGCGTAGTGGACCGTGCCGGAAACATCGCCACTTCGAAGGCGATGGTTGAATAGTCCGTCCAGGCGGAAAGGCAGCAGGCAATCTTATGCGCTTTGAGCTTTTCATCGCCAGCCGTTACCTCCGCGCCAAACGGCGGCAGGCTCTTGTCGGTGTCATCACCGCGATCTCCGTGGTGGGTGTTGCGGCGGGTGTTGCGGCGCTGATACTCGCGCTGGCCATCACCAACGGGATGCGCCGCGACCTGCAACAGCGGCTGCTCGGCTCGACCGCGCACATTGAGCTGATGCGCATTGCCAGCGACGGCATCGAGAATTGGCGCACGTTAACAGACCGCCTGCGGCATCTGCCGCACGTCACCGCCGCTGCGCCCGCACTGTACGGCCAGGTGTTGATCTCCCGAGGCGCACGTTCCGGCGGCGCGCTCATCAAAGGCGTGCTGCCCAGGGAAGAAGCTACAGTCAGCACACTGCTCGACAATGTGCAGGAAGGCAGCGCAGTGGCGCTCGCTCCTCTTGCTTCGCCAACCAACGCGGGCAGCGATGCTGCCATACCGCCGCTGGTGCTTGGCTCTGACCTGGCGGACCAGATTGGCGCGAGTGTCGGCTCAACGGTGCTGGTGACCAGTCCGCAAGGAGAGCTGACTCCATTTGGCCTGGTCCCGAAATATCAGAGATTTCAGGTCGTCGGCATTTTCCACTCCGGCTTCTATCAGTACGACTCTTCCTTCGCGCTGACGCGGCTTGCCGATGTGCAACATCTGTTCGGCGAGCCGAACGTCGTCTCCGTCATCAGCTTCAAAGTCGACGATCTCTACCATGCCGATCGCATCGGAAGAGAAATCGAAAACGCCGCCGGTAAAGGCTTCATGACGACGAACTGGATGGAGCAGAACCGCGAACTGTTCCGCGCCCTGCGATTGGAGCAGGTCGTCACCTTCATCGTTATCGGACTGATCGTCTGCGTGGCGGCGCTAAACATTCTGATCGCGCTGACCATGATGGTGATGGAGAAGACGCGCGACATTGCCGTGCTGATGTCCTACGGCGTTCGTGCCGCACAGGTGCGCCGCATCTTTCTATGGCAAGGGATGCTGATCAGCATTCTCGGCACCACGATCGGCCTGATCGTGGGCTACGGGTTGGCCTGGGCGGGTGGACATTACCGGTTCATCCATCTTTCGGCGGAGGTTTATTCCCTCGACTACCTGCCGTTCGCTCCGCGTTGGCAGGATGGCGTCATCGTGGCGCTGGTCTCGCTCGGGGTGTCGCTGCTGGCCACGCTGTACCCCTCGTCCTCCGCTGCAAAAATTTTGCCTGCGGAAGCTTTGCGCTACGAATAACGGCTGAACTGTTTCGTGGTCAAATAGGATCGCAGCCCTTGCGGAGGGTTTATGAAGACGAATATCTCTCCCCCCGATCCTGACCGATGGCCGGAACTTCCCTTATCAGCCTGGCAGCCGACCTACCGCACTCTTCACATGTGGACGCAGATTGTCGGCAAGGTCCGGCTCGCCCTGAGCCCCAAAATCAATCATTGGTGGGAAGTTCCGCTCTACGTGAATGCCGTCGGGCTGACCACTTCGCCGATCCCATACGCCGGAGGAATCTTCGAGGTCCAGTTCGACTTCATCCATCACAAGCTTCTGATCGAGACCAGTCACGCCACGACGAAAATCATCGATCTGGCGCCACGTTCGGTCGCCGATTTCTATCGGGAGTTCATGGCCGCTCTGGCTTCGCTTGGCATTGACGTGAAGATATGGAAGATGCCTGTAGAAATTCCCAATCCCATCCCGTTCGATCAGGACACAGAGCATGCCTCCTACGATGCCGAATACGCCAACCGCTTCTGGCGGGTTCTGGTCAACTGCGATGCGGCCTTTAAAGAGTTCCGCGCCGGGTTCATCGGAAAGGCAAGCCCGTCACATTTTTTCTGGGGCAGCTTCGACCTCGCGATAACCCGCTTTTCCGGTCGCCGCGCACCCGCGCGCGAGGGGGCTGACCCCGTCACTCGCGAAGCCTACTCGCATGAGGTAATCAGTTCTGGATGGTGGCCCGGCGGCGGCGACATCCAGGGAGCAGCCTTTTACACCTATGCGGCGCCTGAGCCCCCAGGATTTGCCCAGCACCCGGTCAGCCCGACGCAGGCCCAATATCACCCGCAATTGAAGGAATTTCTACTCATGTACGACGACGTGCGGCAATCCCCTTTGCCCGCCGCCATGTTGCTGCAATTTCTGCAGAGCACGTACGATGCCGGAGCAAACCTCGGCAAGTGGGACCGCAAGGAACTGGAAAAAGCCTCCGTCTAGAAAGTCAATGAATTCATCAAGCTGTTCTGTAGAAGTAGTCAGAAGCACTGCACTACGCATTTCGCACGAGATCAATAACCCGCTGGAAGCAGTGATCAACCTGCTGTATCTGGCGGGGATTCATGACCGGCTACCCCAGGAAGTCGGGGAGTATCTGCAGGCCGCTCAGAACGAACTGGCCCGCGTGTCGCAGATTGCCACGCAAAGCCTGCGCTTTCATCGACAGACAACGAAACCCAGTCGGGTCGGCGCCGCCGAACTGATCGATTCCGTGGTGGATCTCTATCAGGGCAGGCTGTTTAATTCGGACATCGAAGTGCACAGGTTCTACGCATCTTCATTACGGATACTCTGCTTTGAAAATGACATCCGGCAGGTGTTGAACAATCTGATCGCGAATGCGATCGACGCCATGCGGCAAGGCGGCCGCCTGCTGCTGCGGACCCACGACACTACCGATTGGAAGAGCGGGCGCAAAGGCATCCGCCTGACTGTCGCCGATACCGGCCACGGTATGGCTGAGGGTGTCAAGGAGCGATTGTTCGACGCCTTCTATACGACGAAGGATTTGAATGGAACGGGCCTGGTCTCTGGATTTCGAAGGGGATCGCGACGAGGCATCATGGCCGTTTCACTGTTCGAAGCAGCGAGAAGCCAGGGCGAAGCGGTACGGTATTTACGCTGTTTTTACCGGACGGCCAGGATCCTGTTGATTCCGCGCTGTGATTGCAGCTGCGGATTCCCTGTCTTTATACCGAGTCACATTCTCTGCGACCGGGTTCTATGATAGAGACAAGGTATGGTCACAGATTCCAGCAGCGTCGCTGAACAGCCTCTAAGCATCGGAAAAAATGCTGAGGCGCGTTTGGTTGCGCCTGGAAGCCTCAATGACTCAGTCCTTCTCCGCGTTGAAAACCTGCGTAAGGAGTACCGCAGCGGGTCTCAGCCGTTGGTTCTTTTTGACAAGCTGAATCTAACCGTTCGTCGCGGCGAGATGGTTGCCATCGTTGGCGAATCCGGTTCCGGCAAGAGCACTTTGCTGCATTTGCTGGCGGCCCTTGATCGTCCTTCCGCCGGTGACGTATACTGCGCCTCAACTTGGCTTGGAAAACTTACAGCAGCGCAAGCGGCCACATTTCGCAATCGCGAAATTGGATACGTGTGGCAATTGCATTACCTATTGCCGGAATTTACGGCGCTGGAGAATGCGGCCATGCCTCTGCTCGCGCGTAACGAGTCGAAACAAACGGCTTTCGCCAAAGCACAGGAGTTATTGTGCGAGGTGGGGCTGGAAACAAGAATGCACCACCTTGCCGGAGAGCTTTCCGGCGGGGAACAGCAGCGCGTTTCGCTGGCACGGGCACTGGTGACCCAACCACGCCTGCTGCTGGCCGACGAGCCCACCGGCAACCTCGACAACCGTACGGCGGAAGCCGTGTTTGGCATGCTTCGACGCCTGCACACGGCCCATCAGCTGACCTCCATCCTCGTCACCCACAATATGGAAATTGCCAGGCGTTGTGGACGCATTCTCCGGCTGCAGGAAGGCCGGTTACAGGAAATCCGACTGCACGGAACCGGATTGGAAACGGAGCCGAAAGACGCACCTCCGCGGATGGCATCGACACCTCTGCAGAATCCTGGGGGTACGCCAGGGCATCTAAACATAGGTACCGCAGTATCAGGTGAAGGCACCTCGGAAACGGCATGAGCCAAGGGGGAAATATGTTCGAACGGTACACAGAGAAAGCGCGGCGCGTGATCTTTTTCGCGCGCTACGAGGCCAGCCAGTTCGGCTCGCCATACATTGAAACGGAACACCTTCTGCTGGGTCTCCTGCGTGAGGACAAGGCGTTGAGCAACCGCTTTCTGCGGTCGCACGCCTCGGTCGAGTCCATTCGCAAACAAATTGAAGCGCACACCACCATCCGCGAAAAAGTTTCAACCTCGGTCGATCTGCCGCTTTCAAACGAATGCAAGCGCGTGCTTGCCTACGCGGCAGAAGAGGCCGAGCGGCTGTCCAACAAGCACATCGGCACAGAGCATTTGCTGCTGGGCCTGCTGCGCGAAGAAAAATGTTTTGCTTCAGAAATCCTGCTGGAGCGTGGACTGCGCCTTTCCACCGTGCGCGATGAGCTGGCGCGCACCACGCAGGAACGCGCCCCACAGACGCAGCGCAACCGGGAATCCAGCATGCTGGCGGAGTTCTCCCGCGACTTGACGCAAGCTGCGCTCGACAATCAACTCGATCCACTGGTGGGCCGCGATCAGGAAGTGGATCGTGTCATCCAGATTCTTTGCCGCCGCACCAAGAACAATCCAGTGCTGATCGGCGAACCGGGCGTTGGCAAAACCGCCATCGTCGAAGGACTAGCACAGCGCATCTCGGACGGCGACGTACCCAGTTTCCTCGCGGATAAGCGCGTTCTGGGCCTCGATCTTTCTCTGATCGTAGCGGGAACGAAATATCGCGGGCAATTTGAGGAGCGGCTGAAGACCATCATGAAGGAGCTGATGGAAAACCAGAACTCCATCATCTTTATCGACGAACTGCATACGCTGGTCGGCGCCGGTTCGGCGGAAGGCTCGCTCGATGCCGCCAACATTCTGAAGCCGGCGCTGTCGCGTGGAGAGATCCAGTGCATCGGCGCGACGACTCCGGCGGAATACCGCAAGTCGATCGAAAAGGACCGCTCCCTGGAGCGTCGTTTCCAGGCGGTCAAAGTGCCGCCGCCGAATGAAGAAGACGCTGTCAAGATCATCATGGGCATTAAAGACCGGTATGAGAAATTTCACGCCGTCAGCTATACGGACGACTCGATCCAGTTCGCGGTCTATCATTCCAGTCGCTACATTCCCGACCGTTTTCTGCCCGATAAGGCTATCGATCTGATCGATGAGGCCGGCGCGCGTGTCAAACTGCGCCAGACCTCTCTGCCGGAAGAGATTACGGAGATTCAAAAACGCATCAAGTTCATCGTGCATCGCATGGAAAACGCGATTGCGAACCACGAGTTTGAAAAGGCGCGCTTTTATTCTGACGAGGAACGCAAGGAGCGCGAAAACCTTCGCGCGCTGCGCGACAAATATCATCTCGACGACTCAACGGCGGGGGTAGTCACGCGAGAGGACATTGAAGATGTCGTCAGCCGCTGGACCGGGGTCCCAGTCACCTCCATCAAAGAGGAGGAGACGCAAAAGCTGCTGCGCGTGGAAGAAGAACTCCACAAGCGCATCATTTCTCAGGAAAAATCCATCTCCGCGCTGGCCCGTGCAATTCGCCGTTCCCGCGCAGGACTCAAATCGCCGAACCGGCCTATTGGCTCGTTCCTTTTCCTGGGACCGACCGGCGTGGGCAAAACGGAAGTTGCGCGCTCGCTCGCCAGCTTCCTGTTCGGCAGCGACAAGGCACTGATCCGCTTCGATATGTCGGAATACATGGAGAAGCACTCCGTCTCGAAGCTGATCGGTTCGCCTCCGGGCTACGTGGGCTACGAGGAAGGCGGCCAGCTCACCGAGCGCGTCAAACGGTCGCCGTATTCTGTCGTGCTGCTCGATGAAATCGAGAAGGCGCATCCGGATGTGTTCAACATCCTGCTGCAGGTGTTTGAGGACGGCCAGCTCACCGACGGCCTCGGCAACACGGTCGATTTCAAAAACACGATTCTCATCATGACCTCAAACATTGGCGCACGGCATCTGCAAAAACGGCAGGGGCTTGGCTTCCAATCCAACCTCGAAGACACGGTCGCCGAGAAGGTCGAAGACCTGGTGAAGGGCGAGGTCAAGCGCACCTTCAACCCGGAGTTTCTAAACCGTCTGGATGAGATCATCATCTTCCAGGCTCTCAGCGACGCAGACCTCATCCAGATTATGGAATTGCTGGTGCAGCAGTTGAACGTCAACTTGGCGCAGAAGGCCATTACGATTTCTGTGATGGAAGACGCGAAGAAATGGATTCTCGACCGCACCCTGGCAGATCGCACCTACGGTGCCCGTCCGTTGCGTCGCGCATTGCAGCGCTACGTCGAAGATCCATTGTCGGAGGCGTTGATTGGCGGCCAGCTTCTAGACCGGCCTGCGTTTCTCGAAGTGTACCTGGATAACAACCAGCTCTTCTATCGTCCCATCGGCAAGGAAGGCGAAGAGCGCACCTCGGAAGGCATTCTGCTCTATAGCAGCTAGACCGAGACACTGGGCAAGAAAGAAGCTCCGCCTTGGCGGAGCTTCTTTCGTCAGCGCGTCAAACTAGCGCCGGAATCCGGTGGGCCATGACGGCTGATTGCGGGCTTGCGGCCCGTACCTCACCCGAAGGGCATTCAGCCCTACGGTCTAAATAAATCCTGCGACTTTATTGGCCACCGAACCGGCCTTCGACATCGTTTCGTCCACCGCTTCGCGTCCGCGACGGATCACGCGCTCAGCCTGCTTCCCGTACTGCTCTGCCTTTTTGCTCATGTCCTCAGCCGTCTCCTGCAAACGATCGGTTGCATCCTCCAGCCCGCGCTTGATCTGCTTGCGGGTCCGATCCCCAGGCTGTGGAGCATACAGTAGCGCCACTGCCGCTCCGGCCGCTACTCCCACGCCAAATGCCATCCAAAATTTCCATGTATCCATATGTTCCACTCCCAGAGTTGCCGGCCGTCTTGCGGCCTGCGTCTTATCATTGATTAGAACATCACAGCCGCCCATCGGTTGCTCGCAAATGGTTCTTTCTGCCCCGGCTTAGGTTCCCGCGGAAATCGGTAAGATGATGCATAGCTTGCTCAAGATGCGTCAAAGATTGGAATTCGCGCTGGTCTGGCTGCTGGTGAAGGCTATCGGTGCGCTGCCGCGTGCAGTGGCCCGAAAGCTTGGAGCCGGCATTGGCTGGCTTGCCTTCGCCGCTGTTCCGCGCCTGCGGCGGGTCGGCATGGAAAATCTCGCGCTTGCTTTTCCCGGAAAATCGCACGTGGAACGCACGCTGGTCCTTCGTGCCATGTATCGGAGCCTGGGATGGCAGCTTGCGGAATTCTGCCAGATGTCCCGCTACACCCTGGACGATGCAAGCCGGTTCATCCGGTATGACGGCCTGGAGCATTATCTGGAGGCGAAACACCGGGGCAGAGGCGTGCTGGTGCTCACTGGACATATTGGCGCGTGGGAGCTGTCGAGTTTCTACCACTCGCTTGCGGGTTATCCAATGGGTATGGTCATTCGTCGCCTGGATAATCCCCTGGTCGATCGATTCGTCAACCGCATCCGCTGTCTTCACGGCAATCGGGTTCTGCACAAAGACGATTTCGCCCGAGGTTTAATTGCAGCCATGCGCACTCAAGAGACCGTCGGAGTTTTAATGGACACCAACATGACTCCACCACAGGGGGTCTTCGTGGATTTCTTTGGTCGTGCCGCCTGCACGGCAGTGGGCGTTGCGCGAGTTGCGCTGCGAACCGGCGCGGCGGTGCTGCCAGGTTTTCTGTCGTGGGAGCCATCCGAAAACCGCTATGTTCTGCATTTCCTTCCTGCGCTCCAACTGGCGAACACCGGCGATGATGACCGCGATGCCATCGCCAATACGCAACTCTTCACCAAAGCTCTGGAAGATGTAATCCGCCGCTATCCGGGACAGTGGCTCTGGGTGCATCGCCGATGGAAGACCCGTCCGCCAGGCGAAGCGCAGCTTTACTAGCGCATTTTCATCCTTTGGGAAGAATTCAAAATGTTTGTCCATCGATAAAAACATGAAATCTTCACCCGGCTGAGTTCCCGCCACTCGGCTACCATAACGCTATGTTGTCGCTGCTTCAACTTGCCGAGACTCTCCAGGCCCGGTGCATTCTACAGAGTTTCGAGTGCAACCCGATCCTTGAACACGTTGCCGGCGTACGCACCGCCGATGGAGCATCTTTAGTCTTCGCCGAAAGCGATGCTGCATTGCAGGAAGCCTTGGCCTCAGCTGCCGGAGCAGTGCTCACCACGCCACAATTGGCTGCCTCGGTTGCGTCACCTACGAAGCCGCTCCTGGTCGTCAGTCAGCCGCGACTGGCGTTCGCGCGAGCTTCCGATTTTTTGCAGCCCGCCGGGGCTGTCGCAGGCGTGCATCCGACGGCCATTGTTGCTGCCGGCACGCAGATTGCCGTCGACGTCTCCATTGGCCCGTATACGGTCATCGGGGAGCATGTCCGAATCGGCGAGCGAACCAAAATTGAAGCAGGTTGCGTGATCGCGGAAGGCACCGTCATCGGTGAAGCCTGCAGAATCTTTCCACGAGTGGTCATCTATCCCGGAGTCAAGCTTGGTAATCGCGTAATCGTCCATGCAGGGTGCGTGCTGGGCTCAGACGGATTCGGCTACGTTCGCAACATGGAAACCGGCGCCTACACGCAATTTCCGCAGCAAGGAACGTTACTGATCGAAGACGAAGTTGAAATCGGCGCCAACACCACTATCGATCGCGGAGCATTGGAAGAAACCCGGATAGCTCGCGGCACGAAGCTCGACAACCTGGTCCACATCGGCCACAACGTGCGCATTGGCCGCAATGTCGTCATCGCGGCGCAGACCGGCATCTCAGGAAGCAGTACCGTAGGCGATGGCGCCATCCTGGGCGGTCAGGTCGGCATCGGCGAACACGCGGAGGTTGGCCCGGACGTAATTCTCGGCGGCGGCGCAGGAGTGTTAAGCAAGAAGAAGTTGCGCGGAGCAGGAATGGTATTTTGGGGCCGGCCCGCACAGCCGTTGCGCGAATACCTCAAAGGGCTGGCAATAGTCTCAAGACTGACGCGGAAAATGAAAGAGTAGCCGTATGGCGGTCGTCGTAGTCGGCGGACATACACGCAATATCGGCAAGACCTCCACCGTAGCAGCCCTGATCGCGGCATTGCCGGAGTTGCAATGGACCGCGTTCAAAGTAACGCAATTTGGTCATGGAATTTGTTCCGCAAATGGCAAGCCTTGCCATTGCGAGACTGACGCCCACACCGTTGCCATTTCCGAGGAACGCGATGCGACCACCGGCACCGACAGTGCCCGCTTTCTGGCCGCAGGGGCGGTGCGTTCCTTCTGGGTGCGCACGCGGCAAGGTCAACTCGCCGAAGCGATGCCCCGCATTCAAAAAGAATTGCTCTCGGCTACGAATGCAATCCTTGAGTCGAACAGCATTCTGCGCTTTCTCAAGCCGGATCTTTATCTGACGGTCCTCGACCCGGCGAATCGAGATTTCAAATCTTCCGCGCAGCATTTTCTGGATCGCGCAGACGCCGTTCTGTGGAGCGGCGGCCCTTCGCAGCAGGGAGCCACCCAAGCCAACGGATGGCCGCCGGCACTGTTGCAGCTGGCACGGAACAAGCCGCAATTTTTTCTGGAGCCGCCCGCTTACACAAGCGGCGAACTTACTCGATTTATAGCGGAGCAGATCGCGAAAACAAGAAAGTCCGAAGCTGAAGCAAATTCACCGCTGGAGTCATTCTGAACGGAGCGAAGAATGACGGAATGCTGTTTTCGCTGACATTATGCTGAAAATCCGCCCTAATACTAATAGATGTGGAAGTCCACGCTCATATCAATCAGGACAGGCACAGGATGACCGTTCAACTTGGCAGGCTTAAAGCGGTATTGCCGGACCGCCTCCAGCGCCTTCTCATCCAGCCCCATGCCAAGCGGACGAACTACATGAAGATTCTGCGGCAGCCCTTTGGTGTCCACAACAAATTCCACGATCACCACGCCCTGATATTTTGCCATGCGGGCCTGATCGGAAAACTCCGCATCCACCTGATAGGTGATCACAGGCGCGGATACACCGCCGCCCACGCGATACATGCCGCCCCCGTAGCCGCCGCCCTGCCCCGGACCCACTCCCGCCCCTGAGCCGGAACCGACACCGCCGCTTTTACCGGACCCAATGCCTCCATTGCTGCCCGTGCCATTCGATGCAGGCCCCTTCACCAGGGTCGAAGGGTCGCCCAGGTTCGGCATATTGTTGTTCGGCAATTTGATATTGTCCGGCATCACGACGGTAGGTTCGACCGCAAGCTTCGGCTTGGGATTGCGGATGATCTCATCGGGGGGTACGAACTGAGTTTTGTCGATCTTCGGCAGCTTGCCTTCCGCTGCCTGGAGCACGTCACGATCGCCCCCTCCTCCGCCTCCTCCTGAGGACGTGGGGTTCGCATTGAACGGCATAAAAGGAGTGATGTTGAAGACCTGCGACGGAACGACCTGCGTCACCATCGGATGACGTTTTGGATGCCAGAAGATAAATGCGGCAAGAGCTGCAAAAACAGCCACGTGGATGCCGGCAGAAATCAGGCTCGATCTGCGGTCCCGTGGACGCGCCAGAGGGTCCCGCACCGCGACGGCATGAGAGTCAAGATGTAGCGGGGGCAATTTCCTGGGGAAAAACACTTCGCGAAAATCTTCGCGAATGCCCACCCAGATGGGCTCCGTATAGAAAGGATCTTTTACGGGAATCGGCTTCGATTCGAGACGCAGCGCCGGCTCCCGAACCGGGAAAACCCTCTCGCGAACGCTTTCGGTCAACGACTGCCAGAAAGAACCGTCCGCTTCTATATGACTCCAGAGAGGCGGCTGCTTCGAATCCTTCAGATTGTCCGCTTCGATCTCGGGTGGTATCAAAAGCTGATTCGACATCGTTACCTATTTGGACAACATGCCGGCGGGAAGCCAGCGTTGATGTCTACTTCAATTATGCGGGATTCACCCGGCATTTGTCGCCACCCGCCAGATTTAAGCATTCCCAGAGCACAACTTTTTGGGCTCTATGTTTTCGCGATACATGACCGAAAGAAAGTTTCTGTTGTCTAAATAGACGATGGCAAACCAAATACGTTGCACCCGCAAAGGGCACTTATTCACAAAGCATTTATCATTGAGAATACAGACGAATTTCGCTCGGAGATGTTATGCCTGCTGGGCCGGATTTAAAGGCGACCCTGAACCTGCCGCACACTGAATTCCCGATGAAAGCCAACCTTCCGCAGAACGAGCCGGCGCGGCTCGCTGCCTGGGAGGACTCGCGCCTATACGCGCAGATTCGCGCGGCCCGCAAAGGCGCGCCCATTTATCTGCTGCACGATGGACCGCCCTACGCAAATGGCCCCATTCACCTGGGCCACGCCATGAACAAATGCCTGAAGGATTTCATCGTCAAATCGAAGACCATGGATGGATACGATTCGCCATATGTGCCCGGGTGGGACTGTCACGGCCTGCCGATCGAGATCAAAGTAGATGAGCAATTGGGCCGCAAAAAACTCGAAATCGCGCCGATCGAAGTGTTGCGGGCATGCCGCGAATATGCGCAGAAATACGTCGATTTGCAAAGCATACAGTTTCAGCGTCTCGGTGTGTTCGGCCAGTTCGATCATCCGTATTCGACCATGTCGAAATCCTACGAAGCGCGCGTGGTGGAGACGTTCTTTGAATTTCTGAAGCGAGGCTTTGTCTACAAGGGATTGAAGCCGGTCTACTGGTGCATCCACGACCGCACGGCGCTGGCGGATGCTGAAATTGAATACGAAATGCACACCAGCCCCAGTGTTTATGTGCGCTACCGGCTGACCAGCGACCCGGCCGCCCTCGACGCGGCTCTGGCCGGGAAAAATGTTTCTACAATCATCTGGACCACTACCCCGTGGACGCTGCCCGCATCGTTCGCCGTGGCCTTTCATCCCGACTTCGAATATGTCGCCATGGAAGCCAATGGCGAAGTTTATATCGTGGCGGAATCGTTAGCCCAATCCGTCATGGAGACCTGCGGATTGACGGACGCGAAAGAGATTGCGCGTTTTCCCGGCCGCAAGCTGGACCGTGTTACATTCCAGCATCCGTTCCTCAGCCGCAGCGTTCTCGGCGTGCTGGCGGACTACGTCACTGCCGACCAGGGAACCGGCGCCGTCCACACTGCTCCGGCCCACGGTGCCGACGATTTCTACACCGGCGCGCGCTATGGCCTGGACCAGACCTGCAACGTGGACGAAGCCGGACGCCTTCGCAACGGTTTGCCGGAGTACGACGGCAAGAAGATCTTCGATGCGAATGAACCGATCATCGAGTTGTTGAAATCGCGCGGTGCGCTGCTGGCCCGCATCGATATCAACCACTCCTACCCGCATTGCTGGCGCTGCCACAATCCGGTCATTTTTCGCGCGACGGAGCAGTGGTTCATCAACATGGAAACGCCGATGCAGAACATCGACGGCTCCGCGACCACATTTCGCCAGCGAGCATTGGATGAGATAAAGAAAGTAAAGTGGGATCCCAGTTGGGGCGAAGAACGCATTTCGAACATGATCGCCACCCGGCCCGACTGGTGCATTTCGCGCCAGCGCATCTGGGGCGTGCCGATCGCCGTGTTTCTGTGCCAGAAATGTCATCAGCCGCTCCGCGATCCGGCCATCTTCCGTCGCGTGGTTGAGCTGTTTGAAAAAGAAGGCGCGGATGCGTGGCATACTCATCCGACAGAAGAAATTCTTCCCGCCGGAACTACCTGTTCGACGCCGAGTTGCGGCGGTCGGGAATTTCGAAAAGAAATGGACATCCTCGACGTCTGGTTTGATTCCGGCACCAGCCAGGCCGCCGTGCTCGGGGAGAAAGCTGGATTCGGTCTGCCCTGGCCCGCCGACCTTTACCTGGAAGGCGGCGACCAGCATCGCGGATGGTTCCACACTTCCCTGCTCTTGTCGGTTGGCCTTAATAACGCCGCGCCCTATCGCGGCGTGGCAACCTGTGGATGGACACTCGACGAGCAAGGTCGCGCCCTTTCGAAATCGCTCGGCAACTACATCTATCCGAGTGAAGTAGCGGACCAGCTCGGCGCGGACATCATTCGTCTCTGGGTCGCTTCCGTCGATTTCCGCGAGGATGTGGTCGCTAGCATGCCGCTGATGAAGCGGCTTGCGGAAGACATCTATCGCAAGCTGCGCAACACATTCCGCTTTCTGCTGGGCAATCTTAACGACTTCAATCCCGCCAAGGACACTGTTCCGTTCGAGCAGATGCAGCCGCTCGACCAATACATCCTGGCGCGCACGGCGGAGCTGACAGGCAAAGTGCTTCGCTGGTATGACGAGATGGAGTTCCACCGCGTCTACCACGCGATCAATGAATTCTGCACGTCGGATCTGAGCGCCACTTATCTGGACGTCCTCAAGGATCGGTTGTACATCTTCGCGCCCAATGATCCTGCGCGCCGGTCCGCACAGACGGCCATCTGGCGCATCGCGGACGCTTTGGTCCGGTTGATCGCACCCTATTTAAGTTTCACTGCCGAGGAGGTATGGGTATATCTACCTACAGTGAAAGGCCGCGAAACGAGTGTGCATCTGGCGCTCTTTCCGCGGCCGGAAGACCTCGCGCCTCTCGACGCGGCGGGGTTGCTGAGCGAATGGGCGCAGCTGTTGTCCGTTCGCAGCGACGTGCTGAGAAGCCTCGAAGAAGCGCGCAAGGAAAAGCGAATCGGCAAAGCGCTTGAAGCGAAAGTCAGGCTGGTTGTTCCGGCCACGCTCGAAACCTTGCTCAAGAAATATCAGTCCAGCTTGAAAGAACTCTTCAACGTCTCGCAGGTTGAACTGGCGACGGCAACGAACGCGAATGGATCGAGCGCTGTCCAGGTAACCACTCTGCCGGCTGATGGCACAAAATGCGAGCGCTGCTGGAACTACTCCGTGCATGTGGGAGAAAACCAGCAGTGGCCCACCGTGTGCGACCGATGCGTGGCAGCCCTGGAAGCAATCGGCGCGCAACCCATGTCCGGCGTTGTGGTCAGTAGCAAGGTGGGGGACGCGTAATGAGCAGTGCCGGCACGCTCCATCCGCGCTTGAAACTGCTGCTCATTTCTCTCGCTGTTTTCATCCTCGACCGCTTGAGCAAGTTATGGATTGTGGCCCACATTCCCTCCGGGCAGGACATCACCGTCATCCCGCGGTTCTTCCGGCTGACACATGTCTATAACAATGGCGCTGCCTTCAGCTTGTTCGCCGATGCCCCTTCCCCGGATAAAGTCCGCTGGATGCTGATTGTCTTTTCTGCCATCGCAATCGTGATTGTGCTGGCGGTGTTGCAGAAAGCCGGCCGCGTAGTGAACACCACCAGCATCGCGCTGGCGCTGATCCTGGGCGGCGCAGTCGGCAATCTTTACGACCGCCTGGCCTCTCGCTATGTCATCGATTTTCTTGCCTTCAATATCTTCGGCTACCATTATCCGGACTTCAACGTGGCCGACTCCTGCATTGTCATCGGCGCGTGCCTGCTGTTGCTGGAAGTGTTTCGCGCGCCGAAATCAATATTCACGGATTAAGTAGATTCATAGTTGGTGCACTTGATAAGGAATTGGAGTCATTCTGAGATCAGCGAAGAATGACTCACTGTCATTTCGAATACAGTATCCACGGACCCGCGGTAAATATCTCTGCTGTAAGTAAATAGGTTCGCAGCAATATTCTCGCCATCAGAGAAAGGTTCAAAAGTGAAACTGATCTGTTGCCTGCTGCTTCTAGTACCGTTCACCTCCGCCCAGACCGCCTCACCGGCTCAGCCAACCCCATCTGCCCAGCCCAACGCCACACATGCCCTGCAAGCACCCGCTGCTGTGGCTCCGACGCCAAAGGAGATCGCCCACATGCAAGAACTGCTTCTGGATTGGCCGAATTTAGCGCGTTATCGAGCGGACAATGCTGCACTCCCCGCGCCCGCGCCCGGCGAGAACCGAGTAGTTTTTATGGGCGACTCCATTACAGACGGATGGGGTCATGGCAGCGCTTTCTTTTCGGGAGAACCGTACATCAACCGCGGCATCAGCGGCCAAACGACGCCGCAGATGCTGATCCGATTTCGGCCCGATGTGATCGTGCTGAAGCCCAAGGTGGTTGTCATCCTGGCGGGCACCAACGACATTGCCGGTAATACCGGGCCTTCGACGCCGGAAATGATCGAGGATAATCTGATGTCCATGGCAGACCTGGCCAAGTCGAACAATATCCGTGTTGTGTTCGCTTCTATCCTTCCCGCGGCCAATTATCCGTGGGAACCGGGCATCAATCCTGTAGAAGAAATTCGCGCGCTCAATAGCTGGATGCAGGACTACTGCACCAGGAATAACTGCGTTTATCTCGATTACTATTCGGCCATGGAAGACCCTGAGCATGCCATGAAAAAGAACCTGACCATAGATGGGGTCCATCCAAGTCCAGCCGGGTACAGGGTAATGGCTCCGTTGGCCGAAAAGGCAATTTCCCAGGCCTTGAAATAAAATTCAGCTCGCTCTTATTTGTACATATCCGCAAACGCGAATGTCCCCAACTGGAACGGATGCGAAACAGGCGGCTTGGCGCTGCCTACATCCACGGGATAGGGCGAGGTTGTGAGAGTAGGAAATCCCCAGATTTTCCCAGTCTGTAAGTCCACCACCATTCTGCCGTAGACGTTTTGGCTGCCATCCGGTGCCCGCAACATCTGTATCCCGGGCTCGATATAAACCGGATAAGCGTCCGAGGTTTGCGCCTGCGCGGCCCGTGGCCTGGCGAAAGGCCGTAGCGCGATGGCAATCAGCGCAATTGCAATGACCAACAGCAAAACGTTTGTTGTCGAATCTTTTCTCATACCTCTCCTGAACTCGATCCATGTTGGTACTACAAGGGATAGAGGAATACCTCACCTGGTATATAGCGACCCACCACACCAACATGATCCCATGCCCGCACAACCTGTAAACTGAAGAATGCGGTGGTGTGCGGTTTTGCGCACTGCCAGCCCCTTGCAGGTGTCCTTACCCGATGGATCGCATTACCGTTCACGGCGCGCGTGTTCACAACCTGAAGAATATCGACTTTGAGATTCCGCATGGCGCGCTGACCGTCGTGACCGGCGTTTCAGGCTCGGGCAAATCCTCGCTCGCGTTCGACACGATTTACGCCGAAGGCCAGCGGCGCTATGTCGAGTCGCTCTCCGCCTATGCGCGGCAATTTTTGGAACGGATGGAAAAGCCCGACGTCGATCACATCGACGGGCTTGCTCCCGCGATTGCCATTAAACAGAAAAACACCACGCGCAATCCGCGCTCCACCGTTGCGACCGCAACCGAAATCTACGACTATTTGCGGCTGCTCTTTGCTCGCTGCGGGACAATGTATTGCTTGACCTGTGGCGAAATCGTCAAACGCGACAGCGTGGATGAAATTGCGTCCGTATTGCTCGCGCTGGAAGAAAGAACACGGCTGCTGGCGTTGTTCCCGGTGGTGCTGCCGGAAATCGGCGAAGAGAATGAGGGTGCTGCGGAGAAAAAGAAGCCGGCTAAAAAAGCCGCGAAAGCTGCAAAAAAAAGTGCGTCGAAGCCGGCCAAAAAAGATGGCAAGCCTGTCACGAAAGCTGCCGCCGCTTTAGCCGCTTCCCAAATAGCCGCCAAAGTAAATCGCTATCCTGGCGACTATGTTCCGGACGCTCCCATATCCGATACCGAACCATTGGATCCACGCAAGCAGCGCCTCGGTGAGTTGCGCCAGCGTGGATTCAACCGTCTCTATCAGAATGGCCGCATCGTGGAGTTTTCCACACCGGAATCGCTGCTGGAACTGGACTTTTCCCAGCCGATTTTCATCCTGATCGATCGCATCGCCGTCTCCCCGGACGTCCGCGCGCGGATCGTAGACGCAGCAGAAACAGGCTATCGCGAAAGCGGCGAAGTGATCTTTGAAACGGTACCTACCCTCGTTGAGGATGGCTCCACATCCGCGCAGACGCGCTTCCGATTCTCGGGTGCCTACGCCTGCAAGCACTGCAATCGCCTTTACCGCGAACCGGAGCCGCCGCTGTTTTCCTTCAACAATCCCTATGGCGCGTGCCCGCGCTGCGAAGGTTTCGGCAACACCATCGATTTCGATCTCGATCGGATCATTCCGGACAAGACACGCACATTGAACGACGGCGCGATCGATCCCTGGGTAAGGCCAAAATATCGCCCCATGTTCGGCGAGCTGCGAAGGGCCGCGAAAGAAAAAAACATCCCGCTCGATGTGCCCTGGCAGCAACTCACACCCGCGCAACAGAACTTCATTCTCGACGGCGAAGGCTCTTTTCCCGGGGTGCATGGGTTCTTCGCGGCTCTTGAGCGCAAAAAATACAAACTGCATGTCCGCGTGTTCCTCAGCAAATACCGCGGCTATGCGTTATGTCCGGAGTGCAAAGGCAAGCGGCTGCGGGCCGAAGCGCGCGCAGTCAGGATCGATGGCCGCGAAATCTGCGAAGTCACCGCTCTAACTGTAGGCGAAGCGCAATCGTTCTTTTCCCAGCTTCAGCTAAGCCCGGCGCAAATGGAAGTTGCTGGAAGAATTCTGGAGGAGGTCCGTCAGCGGCTTCATTTCCTGAATGAAGTGGGCCTCGATTATTTGTCGCTCGACCGGCTCTCGTCCACGCTCTCCGGCGGCGAGGCGCAGCGGGTGCAGCTCGCCACTTCTCTGGGGTCGCAGCTGGTCGGCGCCATGTACGTATTGGATGAGCCATCAATTGGCCTGCATCCGCGCGATACCAGCCGGCTCATCCACATTCTGGAAGGACTGCGCGACCTCGGCAATACCATTCTGGTCGTCGAACACGATGCGGAAATTATCCGCTCGGCGGATTATCTGCTGGACCTCGGCCCGGGTGCAGGCGAGCTGGGAGGCCGGCTGCTGGCGGCTGGCACGTTGCCGGAGTTGATGCAGTCTACCGACTCTTTGACAGGAAAATATCTTCGAGGTCAGCTCTCGATTCCCGTGCCCTCGCGCCGCCGCACTCCGGGAGACGAATGGCTGCGGCTGACCGGCGCCCGCGCCCATAATCTGAAATCCGTCGACTTCGAATTTCCGCTCGGGACGCTGACCTGCATCACCGGCGTCTCCGGCTCAGGCAAATCCACGCTGGTGCATGACGTGCTGTACCGCGCGCTGGCGCATGCACTGGGAGAAACCGACATCGCGGACCCTTCGCACCTCTATGACACGCTTGCAGGATCGCGTCATCTTAGCGGAGCGGTGCTGGTCGATCAGTCGCCGATCGGCCGCACGCCGCGTTCGAATCCCGTGACATATATGAAAGCCTTCGATGGCATTCGCGAGCTCTACGCGTCGCTGCCGGACGCGAAGCGGCGCGGATATACGCCGGGATTTTTCTCCTTCAACGTGCCCGGCGGCCGCTGCGATGTCTGCCAGGGGGATGGCACTGTGACGGTTGAAATGCAATTTTTGGCCGACGTCGAACTGCCGTGCGAAGAATGCCATGGGACGCGTTTTAAAGCCGGTATTCTCGACGTCCGCTATAAGAACAAGAACATCCACGATGTATTGAACATGACAGTGAAAGAAGCGCTGCAGTTCTTCGCGGGCCATGTCAAAATTCTGGACCGTCTGCGCGTACTGAGTGACGTTGGCCTCGGCTACGTGCGGCTGGGCCAATCGGCCACGACGCTCTCAGGTGGTGAAGCGCAGCGGGTCAAGCTGGCCGCTCATCTTGCGAATGCAAGGCCTGCCGGAAGTCACAGCGCGGCCAAAAGCTCAAAAAACAGACTGCTTTATATTCTGGATGAGCCGACCACGGGTCTGCACTTCGACGACGTCGGCAAGCTGCTTTCCGCTCTGCGGCAGCTCATCGACGGCGGTGGATCGCTGCTGGTGATTGAACACAACCTCGACGTGTTGAAGGCCGCCGACTGGATCATCGATCTCGGTCCGGAAGGTGGGCGGCGCGGCGGAGAAATCGTCGCAACCGGCACGCCGGAGCAGATTGCGTCGGTTCCCGAATCTCACACCGGCCAATGGCTCGCGAAAATCCTGAAACCAGTTCCACACGATGCCGCATTGGCAACGGCAGGAGACTGAATATGCGCCAGGTTCTTCCATGCATGTTCCTGCTCGCCGCTCTACAGTGCGCGGGACGGGGAAATGCGCAAACCACGCCGCTTCCACCCGGCACATCTTTGCCCAATACGGATTCCGCGCAGGCAGCCTCGCCGGCTCATCCCTCCATACGAACGTCGACATCCGTCACAAAGGCCGAAGATGCTATCGAGCGCGGGGAATACGACAAAGCTTTGCCGCTCTTGAACGAAGTCATCGCCGCAGCGCCGGCGACATCGCGCGAAGCGGCACGGGCGTTTTACGATCGGGGCTACGTGGAACAAGAGCAGCATCAGACGTCAGCCGCCGAAGCGGATTTTCGCAAGGCAAACATTGCCAACCCGAAACAGTTTGAATCCCACGCTGCACTGGGCCGCCTGCTGGCACAGCAGGAGCAATGGAAAGATGCCCGCCAGGAATTGGAATTGGCAACGACGTTGACCCCGGCAAGCGGCAATCGCGGGCAGGCTGCGGCAAGTGTCTATCGCACGCTTGCCCATGTGGATGCGCAGATGCACGACAATGCAGCGGCCAGCGATGTATTGCTTGCCGCTCTGAAATTGACCCCGGAGCAGCCGGACGACACGTTTCTCGCAGCACAGTTGGCGGAAGATCAAAACAACTACGCGGGTGCGGAACAGGAATATAAGAAGGCCCTCGTCGCCGATCCGAAATCCGTCACAGCCGCCGAAGGACTTGCGCGGGCGTTAATCCATCAAAGCAAATTCGCCGATGCGGAGCCGGTGTTGCAGCAGGCACTTCAGCAGGAGCCGAACGATCCTGTGCTGCTGGCCGAATCGGCCACGACCCTCGCCGGTCAAGGTAAGTCTCAAGCCGCCATCGCGCAACTGGAAACCCTGCACCGGCAGAATCCAAATCAGCCGGCAGTGACGCGCATGCTGGCCGATCTTTACAGCACCAGTGGACAAGCAGCGAACGCTGCCCCTCTCTATCGACAACTGCTCACGGAAGATTCTCGGAATCCCGATCTGTTGACCGCGGTCGGAGAAAACTTGATGCGCGAGCAGAAATGGTCGCAAGCCGTCGAAACCTTTCAGCAGTCGCTGAACCTCCGGCCTGAACAGGAAGATGCCTGGAGCGGTCTGGCTTTTGCCGCTTCCGAGAACCAGCAGTATCCGTTGGTGTTGACCGCGCTCGATCATCGCGCTCAATATCTGGCCGATGGCCCAGCAACACTTTTTCTACGCGCGACCGCTCTGGACCATCTCCACCGCACCACGGAAGCCCTCCCGTACTATCGGAAATTCCTCAGCGAATCGCAGGGCAAATTTCCAGATGAAGAATCGCAGACCAGAGAGCGATTGAAACAACTGCGGAAATAATTATTCATCCAGAGTCGTTCCGAGCCCAGCGAAGAATCGAGGCAAATATCCTCTGGATTTTTCTCTCTGTCTTTTAACATCCGGCTACATGAATTAGAGAACAGCCATGATCGCCATCGTCAAAGTTCTCTACAATAAAGCCTGCACACAACCGCAGAAGGGAACCTCGACTTGCCCGCATCGCAGCCAGCGCTTCTCCCCATGCTGGAACCGGAATCAGAAAACGCCGCATACCCATTCAACCTTTGCAATATTTTTGCGGCCGAGTATCGCCTGCTGCGCCCGCGCGCGCCCATGCCTGCCTTCGACGTTCGCTTCTATCCCTTCACCGGCGTGAACACTACGATTCGCCTCCGCGGAGGCAAGGCGCTGGTGCGGCTCTCAGACATGCTGGAAGGCGCGCCCGAAAAGGTGATCCGCGCCATTGCACATATCCTGCTGGCAAAGCTTTACCGGAAGCCCATCGAAGCGATCCATGCCAACCGCTATCGCCGGCATCTTGGAAGCGAGGCTGTGACTCGCCGCGCGGAGCAGGTGCGCCGCAGTCGCGGACGGAAAAATGTGTTGACCGCACAGGGCCATTACTATGATCTGGAAGAAATTTTCGAGCGCCTCAACCGGCAATTCTTCCATGGCCTGCTGGGGCAACCCGTGCTCACCTGGAGCGCCCACTCCGCGCGCCGGATGCTTGGCCATTACGATGCCGCTCACAACACGATCGTCGTAAGCAAAGTGTTCGACCGTGCGGAAACACCCCGCTATGCAATCGAATATCTGCTCTTCCACGAAATGCTGCATCTGAAGCATCCGGTGCAGATGCGCGGCGGACGACGCTGCGTGCATTCACGGGAATTTCAACAGGACGAGAAAATGTTTCCAGAGCTGGAAAAGGTGAAGGAATTTCTGAAGAAGCTGTAACGCCCTATCCGCCTTCACTGGATCTTGCTATTCTCCTGGCGTTTCTCAGTTATCGCTGCCAGTAGCAGGGCCCCGCAGGCACCGGAGAATACGGAATAATCGAGTGGGGCTTTGATGCCGAGTGACATGGCCATAGCACTTCCGAACAGGAATAGCAAAACCGCGCTCGCGTATGCGACGGCCTTTTGATAGATACCCGCCAATAATGCCAATCCAAGGACCAGTTCCCCGAGAGTGGCCATCCACGCAATCACAGGAATCAGAACGGCAGGCAGAAACCAGTTCAATCGTGCAACGTAGGCAACGAAGTTTGACCAGCTTCCCCACGCCACATGCGGCGCTCCGGGCAGACCCCACAACCCAAAACGATCGGCAACCGCAGACAGAAATGCAGCCGCCAACGCGACCCGCAGGGCGATGCAGAAAATCTTCGCTGCCCGGCCGCTCTGGATAAACCTGCCCGCAGCCAATTGAATACCTCGTGGTCCATCTGACAACTTGCCACAGATAAGGGAGAGCGGCTATCCAGAGATAGTATGCGCTGCAGTTTTCGAAGCACGCGTCTGCGCGAGAGTTCTCCCTCGCCGCTGCGCCCACACTATCAACGCCGCTCCAGCGGCCATCGATCCGATACTCGCGACCTGCGCATTACTCATGCCGAAATAAATTCGCGGATTGATGCGAATAAACTCCACCAGGAACCGAGCCAGACCAGTCCAGATCAGGTACTCTCCGGTGATCTGGCCGACGGGCTTTTCAGTTCTGCCGCGACGCCACAAGTACCAGGCAATCAGCAGCGCAACAATAAATTCATAGATCGGCGTCGGCTGCACGCGCTGCATGGTGGGCACCAGGCCGTGAGGAAAGCTAACGCCCCACGGCAGAGATGTAGGAATGCCGTAATCGCCATCCCCGGAGGTGAGACAGCCTAGCCGTCCCACGCCATAGCCGACCGCCGCCGCCGGCGCCGCCAGATCTAGCATTCCAAACGCACCGGTTTTGGCAACCCGCCCCTGCCACATCAGCACCAGAATTGCCGCAACCAGGCCGCCGAACCACGCAAACCCGGCGCGGTCCAGAAGCAGTTGGAGCGGCACCTGCATAAGAAGGTGCGGCGACTCGAATACATGCCACAATTTCGCTCCAACGATGCCGGCCACCGTTGCCAGAGCGGTTATGTTGATCGCATCGGCCGCAATGCCCTTGCGCTGAAAATTTTTGTAAAGCACCCAACAGCCCGAGACAGCCGCCAGCCAAAGCATGATGCCGAACGTGCCAATGGAATAGTTCCCGATATGAATAAATGGATACATGCGGCGCAATTTCCCGTCTTCTCAGTATAAGCGACATGCATCAGGTGTCGGTCGCCGTGCCATGGGCTTACTTCACGCTGGAAATTTCGTCCAACCATCAGCGGTACACTCCAGCATGCATGGCTACCCTGGCAACAAATCAAAATCTTGAATGCTTCCTCACGCGCGATCAGATTCAGCAGCGCGTCCAGCAGATCGGAGCGGAGATCAGCCAGGATTTTTGCGGACAGTCGCTTGTGCTAATCGGTGTGCTAAAAGGCGCAGCAATTTTTCTTGCCGATCTGGCCCGAGCCATCACACTGGATTGCACGTTCGACTTTGTTTCCGTTTCAAGTTACGGCACATCTTTTAATTCCAGCGGCAACGTTCGTCTCGTCAAGAATCTCGACCGGCCGATTGAAAACCGGAATGTGCTTTTGGTCGAAGACATTCTGGATACGGGAGTGACCCTTTGTTATTTACAAAGCCTGCTGGTGCTACAGCGACCGGCCCTGTTGAAATGTGTGGCGCTGCTGGACAAACCCGCGCGTCGTTTGCAAAAGTTTGAAGCGGATTATGTTGGCTTTACCATTCCCGACCGGTTTGCTGTGGGTTATGGCATGGATTGTGGCGAGCGCTATCGCAATCTGCCGGATATCTACTTCGTGACGCCTGACATCCAAGAGTAGTAGTCTACCTGCGGCAAGATTGGCCCCCGCATCTTTTTTGCGATGGACCATGTGCTCCGTGAACTGACCTGAATTCGATTGGACAACACCGAATGAGTGCTTCCCTTTCTCCCTTCCTCTCCAGCCCTGGTTTGGCAGAGGACTTTGATACTGCCGGGTTTGATATTGCAGGTTTCGCCGCCAGCGCATTGCGCGACTGGCAGAGTCTGGCTGCCACGCTGGACGAAACCGTGTTGAAACCTGATGCCATTTCTCAAGACGTGATCACGGCCTGTCAGCAAGCCGGCAATTACCGCTTTGCCTGCCTGGTGGTGAATCCGTGTTGGATTGCGCTCGCACACAGCGCCCTCGCAGGCACGGGAGTACCGGTGGGTTCCGTCGTTGGATTTCCTTTCGGTGCTTCCCTGACCCGCAGTAAACGCGAGGAAGCGGAGTCTGTTCTGCGTCTTGGAGCGCGCGAGCTGGATATGGTGATGAATATAGGCGCTCTGAAAAGCCGCGACAACAGCGCAGTTCAGAGCGACGTATTCGCGGTCGTCGAGTTGGCGCACGACTGCGGGGCGTTAGTTAAAGTCATCCTCGAAACCTGCCTGCTCACGCTTGAGGAAAAGTTGCGCGCGTCGGAAATCTGTTTGGCCGCCGGTGTGGATTTCCTGAAAACCAGCACCGGATTCTCCACCGCCGGCGCTACAGTGGCTGACGTCAGCCTTCTCCGCGGAGTAGCCGGCGGCCGCTGCGGCGTAAAAGCTGCCGGGGGTATCCGGACGCTGGCAGCGGCGCGCGACATGCTGAAGGCAGGCGCCGATCGCATCGGGACTTCCTCAGGCGTAAGCATTTTGCAAAGCTACATCGAGCAAAGCCGAGTTGTTCGCTAAACGGCTAGACGATTGTGTGGTTATCTGCCCATGCCATTTCCAGGCGCTCTGCAAGCTCCTGTACAGGCGGGGTGCGCCGGGTGTTCCAGACCAGAAAGCTCGCTGCCGCGACTCCTAAACCACACATGATCCACACGAAATACTTCATCGTATTTTGCCCCTTTTTAGACGCTGCTCTTCACCTTGGATGCAGCGATCGGGAATTGCGTGTTGCATAGAACAATGCCATCACAGAACCGCTGTGGATAGAAGGACTGCGGGGGAAGTCATTTCGTCGGCTTAGACCAACTGTCTGACTGCTCCACGCCGTCGAAAACATTTTGCAACGTGCCGTTGGAGATGCACTGCGCTATCCTGAAAAGCGAAACATGATTTCGAACAAAAACAAATCCGCAGCCGGAGCGGTTCAGGCCGACCAGCAAAAAACTGCGCCTGTTCGTATCTCTCCCGATAAATCGGAGGCTGCATCGTCCAACCCGCCGCAATCGCCAGGTCAAGCAAACCCGACGCCGCCGAACACCGCAAAAGTCAAGAAAGCAGACGCCGCGCACGAACACCATAGTTACGAGGGCGATTATCGTCCGGCTTCGGTCGATTCGCCTTCGCGCAACGAGCCGCGGATCGACTCGCCCCAAATTGACTTTCTCACCCGTCTCGCGGACGCACTGAACACCACGCTGGATCTTCAGACGCTGCTGCATCGCGTAGCAGACCTCGTGCGCGCCGTCATCGACTATCGCATCTTCGCCATCCTGCTGCTGAACGACCGCACCAACGAACTGCGCATGCGCTTCCAGATCGGCCACACTGCCGATGCCGAACGCTTGCGCATCCGCATGGGCGCAGGCGTCGTCGGCCAAGTGGCCGAGCGGCGCGAAGCCATGCTCATCAACGACGTCAGCACGCTTTCAAATTACATCGATGCGAATCCTGAAGTGCGCTCCGAGTTGGCCGTTCCACTGGTGACGAAAAATCGTGTGATCGGCGTCATCGATATCCAGTCCGAGCAGACTAATTATTTCCGTCCGGAACATCTGCATCTTTTGCAGCTTACGGCTTCGCGTGTGGCCATTGCGGTGGAGAACGCGCGGCTCTACACGCGCATCTCGCGGCAGGCGCAGACGCTCGAACTGCTGCATGAGATCAGCCGCGAGCTGACTTCGATCCTCGATCCCGAGCAGTTGCTGGAGCGGGTCGGCAATCTTCTGCAGCGCGTGATCCCCTACCAGATGTTCGCCATCTGGATGTTGGATGAGAAGCGCAATATGCTGATCCACCGTTTCTCCATCCGGTTCGGCAAAACGAATAACGAATTCTCCGAACCGGTGCCAATCCAGCGCGGATTGATTGGGGCAGCCGTGAGCAGCCGCCAGACCATCACCGTGGGAGATGTCCGTCGCGATCCGCGCTACATCGTCGTGCATCCTGAAACGCGTTCCGAGATGGCCGTCCCCTTGATCTACAAGGGCAAGGTTCTCGGCGTGCTCGATCTGGAACACACCCGGCCAAATTTTTTTACGGAAGACAATGTGCATGCCGTCAGCACGCTGGCCGCGCAGTTGGCGATTGCGATAGAAAACGCCAGCCTATATCAGCGCCTGGCGCAGGAGGAGCAGCGGCTCGAAGACGATCTGTCCATGGCGCGCAAGGTGCAATTTCGCCTGATGCCGCAAACCATGCCCGACCCGGCCCATGCCCAATTGGCCGCGCGCTTCGTTCCCGCGCGCACCATTGGCGGCGACCTATACGATTTCCTCGACTATGGCGAGGGACGAACGGCGATTGTCCTTGGAGATGTCAGCGGCAAGGGAGCAGCCGCCGCGCTCTATGCAGCGCTGGTCAGCGGCATCATGCGCTCGCTCGCGGCACAGCGGCCTTCTCCTGCACAGATGCTGGCCACGCTCAACGAGCAATTACAGGAACGCAAACTCGACGCGCAATATGTCACCATGCTGTTTGCAATCTGGAACGACAACGATAAGACCCTGCAGATTGCGAACGCGGGTGCGTGCCAGCCGCTCTTCTGCCGGGCAAAAGGGGTTGAGCCCATCCAGGCCACAGGCATTCCGCTGGGCATGTTTCCGGACGTCGAGTATGAAGAGTTCACTCTCTCCACGCAACCCGGCGACATGATCGTGTTCTTTTCCGACGGAATGATCGACGCGGAAAACGATCGCGATGAGATGTTCGATATGGAAAGACTGACGGCCATCCTGGCCAGAAATCGCCGCTGCTCCGCGACCACCCTTGTCAGCAATATTCTGAAGGCAGTTTCGGCCTTTCAGGGCAACGTGGAGCACTTTGACGATGAGACCGTAATCGCCCTGCGCGTCATCGATCCAAAAACGCAAGCCGAATGCTGACACTCGGAAATGTGGGTGCCCCATGTTCGCGAAGCTAACTTGGGATCTTTCACTTCAATTATCAGTCTGCTTTACAAAGTGGCCTGATTATTGATGCGGCCCTTCCAACTCTCCGCATCAAACGCGCAGCACAAAGCGGAATCTCATATCTCCGCCGAACCACATGATGTAATTCGTTCCCCAGGCGTTATTGAAAAGATTGCAATGAACCCCGCTCGAAAGATTCGGCTGGGCCTTGGAAAAATTCAAGGGAGATTTGTCGCCTACAGCAATCAGCGGCGCATCCAGCGGCTCGACAATAAACGAATGATCCTTGTCCCTGTAGCTGAATTCTTTAGTGACCGCATGCATCTGCCGGCCTCCGCCCGCCGCAACATCGAAGGGTGACACCTGTTCGCCGGTCTTTTCCAGCATCCATCCGTGTTCGCTTGATACAACCGGGTCGAATGTCAGCCAGAGCGATTCTGGAAGACGTGTGGCAGGCTTCTCGAACCAGTAGAAATTTAAATGGATAACCGGCTCAGCATCCGGGAGCAGCAGTTCGAGATACATTCTTTGCGGAAAGGCCACTCGTCCCGATTGCATTGCTTCCGGATCGCGGATTTCCATATGCGCAAGCAGGCGATGACCCTGGGCATCTTTCTCTCCACGCAACTCAACCAGGGACGGCGCCCAATCCTGGCTCTTCGCTCCAAAACGGTCGATGTTGGGTTTCCCAAGATCGAAATTTAGCCATTCGGCTTTGATAACGGTGTAGTCAGCCAGGTATCGCGCGTAGTCCTGTTGGGAAAGCGTTTGATAAGAAAACAAAGCCAGCGGATGATAGGATGACGCCCACTCCCGTCCAGACTTCTTATTGCGCAAGCGATGGATAGCTCCCGTTTTCGGATCCAGTTTTATAAGAAAATGTGTCGTCTCAATTTCCTGCTCAGCCGAAACGGCGGAACCGCTGGTCAGGTGGGGTTCTTTCGCCTCAAGCTTGCGGACCGCATCCTGGGCCTCATTGCGAAGCGGCGCAGGAAGAGCGGCGATTCCATCAAACAGGTCCTTGCGTTTCTCTTCCCAACTGAACTCGACGATTTTGTAGTTCTTCGTGTCCAGCATCTTCGCCAGGTCTTGCGGAGTGTAGTGGTCGAAGTCGAGCCATGTTTTCGTGTCCGTCCCCCAGGTGTGCTCCGCTTCCAGCAGTAGATGCCGCAGTAACGCCACATCTGTCGCGTCGCCGATACGGAACTTGCCCCCTGAAATCCATGCCTCACGGAGCCGCGCCACCTCGCGAAACCTGGCCAGCTTCAGCGGGTCGCTCGAAACTCCGTAGATCCAGCTGTCGCCAATTTCCTGGGTCACAACCGGCAACTGGTTCCGATAAGGCTCGATGGCATTCGCGATTCCGGTGAGGCTCGTTGCCGTAATCTCGGCGTTGGGATACCTGTGGCTCATCTCCGAATGCATTTTTACGATCTCGTCCGGCGTGTGCGGACCGCTGTTATCGTTTCGCATCATCACAGCAATCACCAGATCGGAACCCGGCACCTGAATGGTTCCACCATAGCCAAGGTGATACATGACAACCAGGCTGGCTCCGCTCCGGTCTTTCCACAGAAACAATGGAGGAACCTCTGCCGGCGTGCAGCCGCCATTGACACCGATATCGAGGAACTTCACGCCCTGTGCTGCCAGCGGCGCTATCAAGCCGCGTGTATGACCCGGTACATCGGTCATCTTGGCGCCGGTCGTCGTACGTCCAAAACGCCGGTCCAGGGTCTGCGATAAACCGATACTTCCCGAAATCATCGAGGGATCCATCAGCTCGGTCTGCCAGTTGAAAGGAATCGCGTGCCATGCAATGTCGCCCGCGGAGATCGCCTGCTCCATGCGGCGGCGGTCCTCAGCGTTGGCCTGCTCCAGATATTCATAGAGCAGCCATGAACCCGTCGTCCACACATAGGGGGGTCCACCCGTGCGGCGCATATCGCTGGCAACGCGGATAGCGGCCGGAAAATAGTCCGAAAAGTACCAATCAACGACCGCGGCCTGGGTATCGATGAAGCCTGCATCGAAGTGACACTTGAACATCGCAAGGACGCGCTTCACGCCCAGTTCAGGCTTGGGTGCGTAGGAAGATGGCGTCGCGAGGCTTGTACCCTGACCGAGTACCGACGCACCACCCAACGCAACTACGGACTTGATAAAATCGCGACGCTGCATGTACACCCGCTCCGACTGAGATTCGGAAAAGCAACACCATTCTATACGCGGGCATTATCCGGTCTTCGTCTAATTAGCCAGTGCGTTGTACCCTGCCTCGCCGCCAGCCGGTGGCTGAGATATGGCGCCATTCTGCGAAAGAGCTCGCAGCCGATGAAGTTCGCGCGTCAACTCGTCACGTTCGGGCGCGTTCTCGCCCAGCAATTGGAGATAGGTTCCCAACTCGTCGGCAGACTGCGAATATTCATTCACCGCCGCCAATGCGCTGGCGCGCAATAAATGCAGCGGAGCGAAGGCAGCTGGTGCTGTCAGCGCGGAGCGGTTCGCCCAATCCAATGTTTGAGCAGTATGGTCCTGGCCGGCTTCCGCACGCGCCCATTGATACCCAACCTGCCACGTTGACTGATCCTGCTGCCTTACATGTCCCAAAGCATCGACTGCATCGGCATACCTGCCCAGGTAGTTATCCGCCGTCGCCAGAATCACCCATGCCTTCTCATCGTTCGCATCGATGCGCACCGCATCGCAAGCCTCGGCGCGGGCTCGACTGAATTCACGCTGCGCCAATGCCGCTGTAGCCGCCAGTGCGTCGGCATCGGCAAATTTTGCGTCCAGAGCAACGGCCCGGAGAGCATCCTTTTCCGCCAGGCGAGCCTCTCCGCTGTGCAACTCTCGAACCGCCTGCCGGTACATCTGCACGGCTTGGGGCTGTATCCCAACTTCTGTCAGCGAAATGTTTGGAATGGGATCAGAGTCAGTGAGCACAACATTTCTCGCGTCTGCTTTCGTCCCGGTATGCAATGCCAGCATGGGAGGAGCGCACAGGCAGCACAACACAATGGCCGTCGCGGCTGCTGCTATGAACCGGTCGATTTCGAACCGGCCTTTATCTCGGAGAAGGCTCGGTCTGCGCTGACGTAACATGGAATAACTCGCCTCCGTTGGCCTGCCGACTTGCCGGTCAGATCCAACTAATGTTTCCAGTATTGCGACGCACAGGCGCGATTCCGTCGAAAGAATCACTCGCGATACGATGAGATTTCCGGGTTTGGATCAGCAGTTCTGAAATGGAACGCGTTGAAAGCCGGTGTAGAAAATTTTCGAAGGAGAAATTTTATTTTGCCGCAAACCAAGTCGCCAACCTCCTCGTCCGCCGTTTCGTCCCAAGTATCGACCCGTCTCATTTCTCCGGCCAAAAATGTGCTCGGAAGCCTGCGTCTGCCCGGCGACAAGAGCATCTCGCATCGCTATGCAATGCTGGCTGGCTTCGCGGAAGGCACTTCGCGCCTCAGCAATTTTTCCAGCGGCGCCGATCCGCACAGCACGCTTGCCTGTATGGAACAGCTGGGTGCCCGCGTGGAGCATCAGGAGAATGGCGTCATCGCCGTAACGGGCCGCGCCGGTGTCTTCGAACAACCCGAATCCGCGCTCGACTGCGGCAATTCCGGTTCCACCATGCGGATGCTGGCCGGTCTCCTGGCGGCGCAGCCCTTCACCAGCACGCTCGTCGGCGACGCCTCTCTCAGCCGCCGCCCCATGGAGCGCATTCGCGGTCCGCTAGCCGCAATGGGAGCGCGGGTCGAACTCACCGAAGGCCATTCGCCCGTGACCATTCAAGGTGGCCCGCTACGCGGCTTGAACTACGAAACGCCAATCGCCAGCGCGCAGGTAAAGACCTGCCTGCTATTCGCCGGTCTCCAGGCCGCCGGCACAACGCAAGTACACGAGTCTGTGCACACCCGTGACCACGGTGAGCTGGCCTTGCGAGCCTTTGGCGCGCATCTGGAGCGCAGCAAAAATAGCGTCAGTATCGAGGGCGGACAGCGGCTCCGCGCCATGGATGCGGCTGTTCCGGGCGATATGTCTTCGGCGGCATTTTTTCTTTGCGCCGCGGCATTGTTTCCAGAAGCAAATCTAGTGCTTGACGGCGTAGGCATGAATCCAACCCGGGCAACACTGCTCGATGTTTTGCGGAGCCTGGGTGTATCGCTCAACGTGCTCGAACTCAGCGAACAACATGGAGAGCTGATCGGCACTCTTCAGGTTTTAGGCACGCCCACAGGCTTACAAGGCGCAGAGATTGCAGGCTCGCTTTCTGCCCAGTTGATCGACGAACTGCCGGTGCTGGCGGCGATAGCACCATACACCCGCCAAGGAGTAAGGATTCGGGATGCGCGTGAGCTGCGCGTCAAAGAGTCGGACCGCATCGCGCTGGTGGCCAGGAACCTGCGCGCCATGGGTGCGACGGTTGAAGAGTTTGAAGATGGTCTCGACGTACCTGGCAGCCAGCCATTGCACGGAGCGGAAATCGATTCAGGCGACGATCATCGCATCGCCATGGCTTTCTCCGTAGCTGCGCTGCGCGCCAGCGGAGACACCCAAATCCACGGCGCGGAGTCCGCCGCAATTTCTTTTCCCGAGTTTTTCGATTTCCTCGACCGCATCACCGAGCGATAGCGGGAATGGCAGAAGATTCGCGCATCCTCGACAGGCAATGGGAAACCGAACTGTCATCCTGAACGAAGCGCAGCGAAATGAAGGACCTTGCGGCCCGGACCAAACCGCAAGGTCGTTCTGAATTTCAATAGTTCTAAGTTGCCACTAGACCGTAAGAAAAAAAGTTCTCAGATTTATTGCAGCGGCACTATCAGCGAGCGCCCATTTTGAAAGCTGATGACGGTGCGTCTGTCTTTGCTCTGGTTCCATTGCTGTTGCGACCAGGCATAATTGAAAACCATCAGGCCGTCCGCCGATTGTCCCGGCGCGATGACCTGGTGACGCGACAATGGCTGCATGCGCATTCCCGCGAGATCAGGGAAACGTTGAAATAGCCGGTCGATATCTTCGGGCAGCGCGGCAGCGCTTTGATTGCTCGTTCCCGCGAGCTTTACATCCGCCACCATGTCGAAAAGGGTCAACGGGTTCGGGCCTATATTCGTAAGCCGGAGCTGCACCAGCACAATCGTCTCATCCTGCTCGGGGACCGTGCCTTCCATTCCGGGCTCAGGCTGCGATGTTCCCGCGTCCACCTGCACGGGATACACCATTTCTCGTAGAACCACGCCGGATGCATCCGGTTTCGATCGGCCGAAATGTGCAAACAGCGCCCACGCGATTGCGAGTCCCACAATCACAACGATGGCGGGAACCAGCAACGAACGCGAGAAATCAGGCGGATCTACCTGCGTCAACTCTGGCGCGCTGGTTTTTAAGGAGGAAGATGCGGGGCTATTCATGTTGCAAGCAGTTTACCCGGAATCATCCCAAATCGGACACAAACTTTCATTGCATTCGTGGACGCAATTGGCGCAGCAGATCTTCGGCGTTGACGGTGTTCAACACATCTTCTGCTCTCAGCCAAGCCCGCCGCAGCTGGCGCACGCCATAATGCATTTTCTCCAGGTGCGAAGTATGGTGCGCGTCGGTGTTGACCACAATCCTGCATCCCAGTTCCTTGGCCAGCCGCAGGTTGCGATCGTTCAAGTCCAGCCGGTCTGGATAGGCATTGTGTTCGACCGCCACGCCGAGTTCCGCACAGCGGCGAAGGACCACTTCGAGGTCGATTGCAAACGGCTCCCTGCGAAGCAGCAAACGCCCTGTCGGATGCCCCAGTACGCGTACGAACGGGCTCTCGACGGCCCGCAGAACACGTTCCGTCATCTGCTCCATTGGCTGGTTGAAATACGAATGTACGCTGGCGATTACGATGTCCATTTTCGCCAGAACTTCATCCGATAAATCGAGCGCGCCGTCGGCTAGGATGTCCACCTCAATACCGGGAAAAATTCGAATGCGGTCTTCCATCTCACGGTCCACGGCGCGAATTCGCGCGACGTGCTCCAACGCCCGCGCATCGTCGAGGCCGTTCGTCATGGCCAGATTTTTGGAGTGGTCCGTGATGGCGATGTAGCCATATCCACGCGCCAGCGCCGCCTCCGCCATTTCGCGGATCGTATTTTTTCCGTCCGTCTCGCTGGTGTGCATGTGGAGATCGCCGCGAATGTCGGCCTGCTCAATCAGGCGGGGCAGCCGATGTTGTTCCGCCGCCTCGATTTCTCCGAGGTTCTCCCGCAGCTCCGGCGGAATCCAGTCCATCCCCAGCGCCGCATAAATCTCTTCTTCCGAGCTGGCCGGAAGCAGGCTGCCATCTGCCAGCCGCGCCAGCGCATATTCGTTGAGCGTGTAGCCCATCTTGAGCGCCCGCTGCCGCACTGCCACATTGTGGGTCTTCGAACCGGTGAAGTATTGCAGGGCAGCGCCGTAGCTCTGTTCCGGCAACATGCGAACATCCACCTGCAAGCCGTGGCGCAGATGGAAACTCACCTTATTCTGCCCCTTCGCAATCACATCGACGATCGGAGGATAGGCGGCTACATGTTCGATCACCGCTTCCACTCGATCGAGAGCGCATGCCGGTCCCGTCACCAGAATGTCCAGATCGCCGACGGTCTCCCGGCCCCGACGCAGCGAGCCGGCCGTAGTCACGCGCTCGATTCCCGGCAGTGCCCGCAGATATTCGGTAAGTTTTTCTGCAGCCAGCTCGGCCTCATCCAGGTGAAATCTTCCTGCATGTTTGCGATAGTCGGCTATACCCTGAAGCAGCTTGGCGACCTGCTTGGGGCCACACCGCGGCAGGCAATCCAGCCGGCCCTCGCGGGCGGCGGTCTCCAGTTCATCTACGCTGGAAATTTTAAGCGCGTCCCAGAACAGCGCGACCGTCTTTGGCCCCATGCCGGGCAGGCGCAGCAGTTCCAGCATGGTGGGCTTGTAGCGGGCCAGCAGCTCTTCGCGCAGTGTCAGGGTGCCTGTCTGCTGCATCTGCACGATGTTCGCCGCCATCCCCTTGCCGATGCCCGGCAGCTCCAGCAGCTTCTTCGGCTCTACCGCCAGCAGGGCCACGGAGACAGTGCTCGACTCGACCGCCTCGGCAGCCCGTCGGTAAGAACGAATCCGGAATGAGTCCGCCGCGCTCACTTCCAGCAGATCGGCGGTCTCGAAAAGTATTTGTGCAATCTGACGATTTTCCATGGCAAAAGGAAGAAGTCTGAGGCTTTCCTCCCCAGGAAAATCATCGCACATCGATTATGAAGATGACCTAAAGCGCGGCCTGCAAACGGAGCACCTGGTCAGCCTGAGGTCCTTTATCGCCCTGGACGATGTTGAACTCGACGTCATCCCCTTCCTTCAAACTTTTATAGCCGTCGGTTTGAATTGCCGTGTAGTGCACGAAAACATCTGGACCGTCATCCCGTCCGATGAACCCAAATCCTTTCGCGTTGTTAAACCACTTCACTTTGCCCTTATGCTGAGACACGGAACACGCACCTCTCCACACAGATTGGAGCCACGAGGGGATCCTGAGGGTATAGACGCACGCTCAAAAAATTCGTCACGATGTGAACGGGAAAAGAAAAGATCTATCGGGTGGGCGGGAGAGAATCGGGTGCCCCACGTTTCGCTTCTGAGACGTGGGGCTTTAGCAAATTTTCATCCGAGTCTTATTGTCATTCTGAGCGCAGCGAAGAATCCAGAGGGTGATCGCGGTGAGGCCCGGACAAATACCCTCTGGATTCCTCGACTTCGCTCGGAGTGACTCCAATTTTCGATCAACTATCTTTAATTGACCACGAATCCGCCTTAGCGGCGATTGCCGGAACGCCGCCGCTCGTACAGCAGAATTGCAATAATCGATTTGGCATCGTTGATTTTGCCGCTCTCAATCCACTCGAGCGCCTGCGACAGAGGAATCTGCCGGTGCTCGATATATTCATCGTCATCCGGCTTCGACTCGCCGGAGCTCAACTCTTCCGCCAGATAAATCTGCATCCATTCCCCGAGAAATCCGGGGCTGGCATAGAAGCGCGTCATTTTGGTCCATCGCTTTGCGCGATAGCCGGTCTCTTCCAGCAGCTCACGCTTCGCCCCTGGCAGCGGAACCTCCTCCGGCTCCCTGCGTCCTGCGGGGACTTCCCACATGTATTGTCCGGCGGCGTGGCGATATTGCCGCTCGATCACGATCAGCGGATCGTTTTCGTTCTGCCTTGTCTCGACCGCCAGAATCACGACGGAGCCGGAATGCCGAATCACATCGCGCCGCGAAACGATCCCTTCCGGTTCGCGCACATGATCGGTGTAGACGTCGAACAGCGGTCCTTTGTAAACAAGCTTCGATGAAATCAGCGCCACTTTCGCGCCCGGTTTTTTCTTGGCCGCAACTCCTGGTTTTACTGGCTGGCGCTTGGCGGACTTCGTTGCCGTTGAAGATGTTTTTACCGCAATGGAATTTTTAACAACCCTCTTCCCGGCCGTCTTTTCTACTCGGCGAGTCGTTTGATGTTTGCGTGGCTGTCCTGACGCAACTTTGTTCCCAGATCGCATCTATGTTCCCCTCGGAGTCTCTCAACATAGTATCGACAGCCGCGCGATTTGACATCTGCCCGGCGTGAGAACATGAAGCCATGCATCGAGCATTGCGGAACTGGGAGGAAGTTCAATGACCCGAAAAACCTCTCCAGCCAGGAACCGCGCGCGGTCCCGTCCGGCGCTTCCCAGCGTCACCCTGATCGGCTGCGGCAACTGGGGCACGGCACTGGCGCTCGCGCTCAATCACGCAGGCGTTCCGCTCCGCGAAATTGCGATGAAAAATAAATCGCATACCGGAAATGAATTGAGTTCGCGTCCGCATCGCGCATTCGCCGCATCAGTCGGAGCGCAATCGACCACGCTGGCCAATGCCACGCTCGACGCGGACGTTCTCTGGATCTGCACGCCCGATGCCGCAATTGCCACGGCAGCGAAACAGTTGGCCGCCGCGCTCACCCGGAGTGGACGACGCGCGCAGCCCGCGCGACCGTTTGTTTTTCATTCCAGCGGCGCACTGGCCAGCACGGAACTTGCGCCGTTGCGAGCGCTCGGAATCAGCGTGGCTTCGGTCCACCCGCTCATGAGTTTCCCTCATGCGACTCGCTCGCGGCCATTCCAGCCGTCCCCTCCACTGGCCGGCGTTCCTTTTGCCATCGAGGGCGATCTGCTCGCCTGCCGGGCGGCCCGCAAACTGGTTCGCGCCCTGGGAGGCGAAGCATTCGCGCTGACGGCGGAAAACAAGCCTCTCTACCATGCGTTTGGCGCCTTCGCTTCGCCGCTGCTGATTGCCTTGCTGGCAGCCGCGATAGAAACAGCCGTGGCCGCGGGATACACACCGCAGCAGGCTCGCCGCCGGATGCGTCCCATTGTGGAGCGCACCGTTTTCAACTTCTTTACCAATGGCCCGCGCAAGAGTTTTAGCGGTCCCATCGCTCGCGGCGACGCTGCCACCGTGGCCCGGCACCTGGAAGCCCTCCGCCCGCACCCGCAGTTACTCTCCACGTATCGGGAACTGGCCCTGTTCGCGCTGGACTCTCTTCCGGCACAAAACAAAAAGACGATTCAGCAGTTGCTGCGGCGACCTTCGTCCTGAAGCCCCGGCGGAGAATCCCGGAATAACTCCGCATCCCGAAGGCCTCCGGACGCATCCACTGCATGAGACACTGACGATTGCGCGATCTGCAAACAACCAAGCACAGTGAAGGAGTTCTACGGAATTGAAAGTAGATTGTTATCCAGTCACGGCGCTGCCCAACGTCAGTCCGCTGTTTCGCGACTACGTCTGCGGCCTCGCGGGCCAGGGTGATGACAAACTACGGTCGTTCTATTCGCCTTTTCATGCCGGAAATCAATGGATGCAGCATCCTCCGCCGACGGAAGGAGCGCTGCGGCAGGCCGTAGTCGGCTTACTTCAGAAACAGAATCGCGAGTTCGGCGCAGGTCCAGCCACAGCGGCAAATCTCGATCGGATGGCGGAGGGAGCAGCGGCCGTCGTCACCGGCCAGCAGGTCGGACTCTTCGGCGGCCCTTTGCTGACTTTGCTGAAAGCGGCAACCGCGATCCGGATGGCGTCGGATGCCAGCCGCGACGGCCATCCTCACGTTCCTATATTCTGGCTGGCCAGCGAAGACCATGATTTTGACGAGATCAGCCACGCTACATTTCTTGCCGGATCTGATCGACCGGCGCCGGGTCTGCTGAAATTACAGCTCCCCCATAATTCCAGCCCCGGGAAACCCGTTGGAAATCTTCCGCTGGGAGAGGGCATTCTTCCTCTCGTGAAGGAGTTGCGCCGATGTCTGGGCGAAAGCCCCGTTTCCGAACTGCTGGCCAAACTTTACACACCCACCGCAACCTTTGCCTCTGCTTTTGCCACTTTCCTGACACACCTATTCAGCGAGCACGGCCTCATTGTCATCGACGCTTCAGCGCGACCTTTTCATGCATTGGCGAATACCACCTTGCGCGCGGCCATCGAGCACGCTGACGAAATCCACTCCGCTCTGCTCGAACGGTCGCAGGAACTGGAGCATGCCGGGTACCATGCCCAGGTGATGGTCGGCGGCTCATCCAGCCTGCTGTTCCTGATCGACGAAGCGACCGGCGTACGGACCGCGTTGAAGAAAGCACCTGGAAAAACATGGTCTGCCGGCGCACGGCAATACAGCACTGCGGACCTGCTCGCCATTTTGGATGCAGCCCCGGAAAGCATCAGCCCAAACGTCCTGCTTCGCCCGGTGATGCAGGACACTTTGCTGCCTACCTCCACTTACATCGGCGGACCGGCAGAGGTCGCCTATTTTGCCCAGTCCCAGGTGGTCTATCAGCACATACTCGGCCGCACCACCCCTGTGCTGCCTCGATTCTCCGCCACGCTGATCGACCCGCACCGGGCAAGTATCTTGCAACAGCATCAACTTTCCCTGCCCGATGTCTTCACGACCAGCGATGGCCTGGCGCAACTCCTGGGCGCACGCGCCATGCCCGTCGAAGGAAAACGCAAACTGGCCGCCGCCGGAAACGCGCTCGACCGCGAGCTAAAGACACTTACCGAGTGGATGCATGCCCAGGACCAGGGCCTCGGCCATGCTGCCGATGTTGCTGCCTCGAAGATGCTCTATCAAATGAACCGCCTGCGGCGACTGTCCGCCTCGTTTACCCTGCAGCGCGAGCAAAGCTTCCGCCGTCACGCTGACGTTCTATGCAGCGAACTCTTCCCGCAAGGCAACTTGCAGGAGCGCGTACTGGCAGCCGCCTTCTTCCTCTCAAGTTCAGGGCCGTCACTGATCGATCTTCTTATCGAACACGCACAGGCTGGCGCGTGCGCGCATCAGGCGTTGTATTTGTGACGACATAATTGTGGCCTTCAATATCAGATCGAAATCTTTCCGATAGCGAAGCTGTAAAAAAGATGCGTACGCCTGGTCTACCTTTTCGCCTCAATACGCATCCAGAGGTTTGGAGCTGTAAACGTCGGTGGACATATCGCAGAACACCAGTTCACCGCGCGCGGGTATTCGCTATTATTCTGGAAAAGCCATGTTCGATTTTCATTCATTGCAGCACTGCCAATTCTGCCGAATGCATGAACATCTACTGATGCATCAGCTGCCGCCGCCACTCCGCCAGGAGTTGCACGCCGTCAGTTTTCGGGTCTCTCTGCCCACCGGGTCCACCATTTTTCATGAGGAAGACGAACCTAAAGGCGTGTTGATACTGCGCAAAGGCCGCGCCAAAGTCACCATGAATTCGGAGGAAGGACGCACCGTTATTCTTTACCTCGCCGCGCCGGGAGAGGTGTTGGGCCTCAGCTCTGTAATTTCCGGAAAGCCCCACCAGGTGTCGGCCATTGCGATCGAGCCGTGCGATCTCGATCTGGTCCGTCGCGAGGAATTTATCGACTTTCTCAATCGGCACGAAGACCAGTTCCGCGCCGCTCTGGACGAGCTCGCCATGCAGCATACTTGCATCCTGGCCGCGATCCGCCGACTATCGCTCGCGCCCTCACTGCTGGCCAACCTTGCACGTTTCCTGCTCGGCCTCAACTGTCCGGAGGACAAGCCACAGACCAATAAGGTGCACCTCCGTCTGACTCAGGAAGAAGTTGCCCAGCAGCTCGGCACCACGCGCGAATCCGTCACGCGTAGCCTGTCGAAGCTGCGCAAGAACAACATCATCGAGCAGCGCGGCCACACGATCACCATTCACGACCGCGCCACCCTGGAACACCTCGCCGGAGCTCGAGCCGAAAAAGAAGCCCTGAAGCTAGCCTAGACGCGCGTTGATACCATGGAGTAGACGCTCCAATAGACAAACGGAAACAGCAGGGGAAGACCGATGAACTCAAAAGATGATGCCAACATTTTCGAAATCACCTGCCCGGACTGCGGTGCAACCATGAAAGTGGACGCGGCCACCCATGCTGTAATCGCCCACACCCCAGCCCCCCGCAAAAAAACGTTTGAAGATTTTGAAGCCGCCACGCGGGCGCTGAAGGATCAGGAAGAGCGCAAGCAGGCACTTTTTCGCCAGTCCGTAGAAGCCGAAAAAAACAAGGACGACGTACTGGCAAAAAAATTCGCCGAAGCCCTCCGCCGAGCCAAAGAAACTCCAGACGAAGTTCGCCCCCTACGCGATTTCGACCTGGACTGAATCGGCTTCACCTCAACAAAATAGCCCCACTGCTGCCACACGGAACACTTCGCGATTTGGGAGCACCACGGCACCCAAATAGACGAGATAGACGTTGGTTACCAGAGCAACATCTATTACCGTTATTAAGTATTCGGCCGAAACCAATGGCTGATGCATTAAAATTGAGGTTTCTGTAAATAATTTGCCAATGAGAATTTTAATTGACTCTACCCAGATACCGCTGGGTCGTACAGGTGTGGGGATCTATGCAGAACGATTAATCCAGAACCTTGCATCTGCTCTGCAGCCGCAGGACAGGCTCTTCGTTCTAGTACAAAATGATGACATCTATCTTCGTGACCTGATCGCGTCGCATGCAACGTTTTTCCCACTTTTTATTCCCTCATTTTTATTCCGAAATAGGTTGGCGCTTTTCTTCTATGAGCAGTGCATATTGCCGTGGATATTGCTTTATCACCGGATCGACCTGATCCATTCTTTGCACTACACATTCCCCCTGCTCTGCCCCTGCCGCCGAGTAGTCACGATACATGATATGACCCATTACCTCTGGCCCGAGATGCATACTTTCGGCCGCAGAGTTGCTATGTCGTTCTTCGGCGGAATGGCTCTACGGCGCGCTGAAGGAGTGTTATTTGTATCGGAGTCTACACGGAAGGACGCAGAGCGCCTGTTTGGTCCGGGACATAACTTCCGCGATGTAACTCCTTTAGCTGTTGATCACGCTATCTTCAATGACATTCAACCATATACAATCGTCGAGACATTATCCCGCCTCGATATCCAGCAACCTTATATTCTCTTTATCGGCACCCTCGAGCCTAGAAAGAACGTGGTTCGGCTGATTCAGTCCTTCGAGCTTCTAAGCTCGCAATATCCCCACCACAGCCTAGTCATCGCTGGCAAATTAGGATGGCACTATGCAGCGACACTTGAGGCGATAGAACGTTCTCCAAATAGAGCGCGCATCCACCGAGTTGGATATGTAGCATCAGAAGACAAAGCCCCCCTTATCGCCGGTTGTGATCTTCTGGCCTATCCCTCTCTATATGAAGGCTTTGGCCTCCCAGCCCTCGAAGGCATGGCCGCTGGCATACCTGTAATAACCAGCAATGTCAGTTCACTGCCCGAAGTTACAGGCGACGCAGCAGTTCTAATTGACCCCTATTCGATTGAACAGCTCGCTACCGCGATAAATTCGATATTGTCCGATGACAAACTTCGTGAATGGTTGCGGCACGCTGGAAAAGAACAAGCGTATAAGTACTCATGGAAAACAACGGCATGCGTTACCTACGCGGCATATAAAAGACTCACTGATGGAGCGCCAATTTAGCCGCGTCTACACTACCGGGCCTAGGCCAATTTAAAACAAGAGCAACCCATAACCAGAAAAGTGAAGAGTATGCCACATCTCCCCCAAGCTCGGCTACTGTAAGCAACGACAAAACACTGCCCAACATCAATCCCGTTGGCGCCTCAGACTTAAACAGCATGATCGCAAACGGAAATAAAGCAAAGATAAAGCCTGCAAACCCCGCCTGTTCTGTGTAGCTCACAAACATGTTATGTATAGTCCGAAATTCAACATCTGGACTAACTCCCTCTATAGCTATTGGATAGGATGGCATAAGAGTCTCATAGGAATTCCATCCCGAGCCCAACCATGGATGTTCGATTATCAAATTTAACCCAATGACTACACTTCCTGCACGCTCTTGCCGGGACAAATCCGCCTTGTAATTTGCGCTGTAGAACGCCCACGTTGGCATAATTAGTGTCACAGCTAGAAGCAGCACGGCAACCGATATTGTTATGTGCTGAGACTGGCGTTGCAAGATTCTGGTCTTCGCTATCAAACCTGCAACGATCAGCGCGATGATTGCAATCCACGTTGTACGAGAAAAAGTCAAAATTGTGAATAATACTACAACGATCCATACGATTGCCTTAGAGTATCGCCGCACGGGTAAATATATATTCAAAAGCATCAACACAAGGATCGGGACCGTGCATTGAGATGGTTCAGCATATATCGAAGTTGCACGAACTAGGTTGACCCAGCCTGCCGTGTCGTAATGGTATATATCGAACGAGCGATTGTTTCTTAACCAATCCAAAAACAACGGGAGCCCTAGAATTTTAGCGGGAAGCTGATATATCCCATACAGTGCCAATGCAACTAAAATGCGGCGCAACCAATACAGGCACGCCATAAACGCGTTGCCTTGCACGAAGTAAATACAAATTCCACAATAAACCAAAAAGCATAACCGAACTGCAGCATGAGAAAGCTCGGGTGTGGGCGATTCTAGATCGAGCGTAAGCTGGAAAAATGTTATAACACAGAGCACCACAAATACAGCGGCCAAGCTGAAAAGGACAGCTACTTGATTTCTTGTGAATGGAAAGTATTGCGACCGGTGTCCTGAAAATGGGGCCTCCATGACCGGCACCAACAAAGCCAGACAGAATATAGGCACGCCGGAGCTTCCGATATTTACGATACTTGTAGCAATTAAGGCACCGGTTAGCGCAAAGAACGCGCCTAGAAGGCCTTCCGAGAGGCTGAACGTAGGACCGCCTATCAATGGCGATGTAGTCGACTCAGAACTCGAGATGTATGTCGCATTGAGCAAGTGATTATAACTGCATAATCGTAGACATATCCGTACGGCTATGCTCCGACAGATCTTGAGGTATGCATCGTTTTATTTTATCAACTACATTATTTAATAAATAGCCTTTGAGCTCTCAAATTACTGAAATGAGACAAATATCTCATGAGCATTTCGTAGCGGGCTGGCCCAAGTAGAAACAATGCTAATGAGAAAACCGAGTTCAGTAGGCGAATGCGTGAAGCATTTTTGTTGACTTTGCGCCAGGTTGTCTGGCCGGTGTAATCACTGCCACCGATCAGCTTCTTTCTCTTTGCGAAGCGATAAAAAGCATTGGCATCCGAAAATGGGTCCTGGCCGCCAAATCGCTCTTCGTGAGCTGCGAAAATGCGTCTCGCAATGGATCTGATCTTTGTCCCATTGCTGAATCGATCAAAGCCATAAGGCAGGCTATCAATAAGCGGTCTTCTGTTTTCTGCAACGCTCGCCTTATAAGACTCGAATAGATGCCATAAATCCGGTCGACTATCAAGCGTAAACCGCTCTGTATATTTCGTTAGCGCACGTGGATCGTCGATATTCACTCCGCTAAAATGAAAAAATATAAGAGGGAATACGTAATTGACACTGTAGCCGTAGTCGTCTTTTTGCAGCTCTCTCTCTCTCAGGTTCCAATACGCCATGTTACAGCCAGGATGTCGACAGATTGCAATGCCTTCAAATAGTCCAGGGACTAAGTTGATCCACTTCTGATCGACAAATAGTCCGGTTTGCAATTCACTATATGCAAGCTGTAGACAGCGCTGCTCCCACCAATTTAAAAACTGCCCCGTTTCCTCGCTCCTTCGCATAGCTATGAAACCGAGATTATAGGTTCCGCTAGAAAGGATCGTTTGTTCGGTTTCCAATGGAACATCCAACTGCGGCAGTGAAATATGGGGCGTGAGAACGATATTGTTAGATTCTAGTAGCGTGAAAATCGGCTCAAGCCGAGCATATACAAAAATGTCTGGGTCCAGGTACACGACATTCTCAAGATGCGGATATGTCTTAAATAACAGTTTGAGGAAAGATGGCTTTACATTCGTATTAAGTTCCAGTATATCGTACTTCATCGCCAGAGAAGGCAGATTCTCCAGATCAAGATCCTCTAACATCACGGTAGTGAAGGGCTCGTCGGCAAATTCGCTTCTATCTTTAATATCGGCGACGATCAGAACGAAGAATAGTTCTCCTGGATGATGCCGCCGGTACGATGCTTCGAGAGTACGCGCGTAGGGGAGATAGTTCGGGGAGACAATCGTACAGGCCGAGTTCATTCAGAATCCTCTCGCTTTATCCACTTTCCACTCTGCCGGTCATAGTGTCGAATTGGGCGCACAGGTGAGCCAATCGCAATGCAGTTGGGAGGGATAGAACCACTCACAACAGAATTAGCTCCAATTACACTCCCATTGCCTATCGTTGAGCCTGGAAGTACTACTACACCATCCCCAATCCAAACATTGCTTCCAATAAAAATACTTTTATCGCAGCCTAGTATCCGTTGTGACGGCAATATGTCGGGATCACTCTGTGCTTCACCACTATAGGTTCCATGGTTATGGTCAATGATAATTACACGGCTTCCTATAAGTACGCCGTCGCCAATGGTTACACAGGAGGTCGAGCCAATATGAACATGATCACTAACACCGACTTTATCACCGATTATTATACGCGGGTTATACGTAATTCCTTGATATCTGGTCACTGCCTCCAGCCATAGAAAATCGCCTGCCCGAAATTCCTTTCCTACTTGGATATGGCGAATGCCCATCAGCTTCGGGTACTTCCCAAGCTTTGGCGTAGGGCATCCGATCTGCGATCCATAAATGAAATCGCGAATGCGACGTCCTGAAATGGTCAACGTGTGGATGACTAGCCAAAGCAGTCCATTTTCCCGTATATATAACTTTGCTGACTTGGATTTGTTAAATAAAAAATCATGCATTTTCTTAAATCCGATCTGAGATAAAACTACCGAATGGTATGAGTCTGTCTCACACCCGGTAAGCAAAGTATTAGCGTGACAGCCACGGCGGTTGCGGCGATGAAAACATTCGATATAGTTACACCATATAAATACAAGATCCACAGGCCCAGTATGCCGGGCAATGTGTAGAAAAATGCTAGCACGATCCCGCGCCACGCATAATCTCTGCGGGTCATTGGAATCTCGCGTGTGCGTGGCACGTTGTAAACGATGATCCATACAAGCCCAGCAACCGCACCTAGCAGAGTCCCTAATGCTACTCCCATAGCACCCAGGCGCATGCCAAGCACAATGCTAAAGATAAAGTTGACACTTCCTTCGACAATTGGAGATATAAAAACAATCTTTTGTTGACCTGTGCCCAGGATTGCAACTGAGTAAGGATTGCCAGCCAGACGAATAATGTTTGCGATAATGAGAACCAACAGGATTGGCCATGCCGTTGAGGCATAAGCGGACGTTACCCAATGGGCAAGGATCATCCTTCCCGCAAACAACAACGGCAACGATGTGAGAACCGTGATGTAGATACCCGCGCGCGTGCTCTTCAGGACCAGCCTGCCGATCTTCTTAATCTGCCCCTGCGCTTGCAGCGTGGCAATGGGAGCGAGCATTGCCGAAAAGATTGCGCCATTCACTCCAGCGATAAACAGAACAAGTGTTGAGGCCACCGAATAGGCGCCAAGATTTCGGAAATCAAAACGGCCAACCAATGCAAGGTCTAAACCAAAAACAAGAAATCCCCCCAAGTTCCAGGCTGAAATATATCCGCAGTCTGCTGCGAGAGCTTTAATGCGAAGCCGGGAAATCAATTTCGGAAATACCTTCAGGCCAGGACAATGCCTGTACGCGGCGAGTATCTGGAGCCCTGCGTTCAGCAAATAAAATCCGCCGAGAACTGCTGCAAGAACGGAGAGCGGAGCATGGAATCGCGCCAGCACCACAATCGAGATACCTGCCAAAAGCCGAGTGACACCTACGAGAACGCCCGAGCTATCGCTTCGGTTTAGCCCCACCAGGACTCCGGTGTAGGTTGAGCCGGGGAGCGCCAAAGCAAGCGCCCCAGCGACAAAAAAAAGCCCCATTTGCACCTGTGGCAGCAAAGCGCTGGGTATCGCCGGATAAATATGTGGCAGTTGCCAGGTCAGAATTCCGGCAATCAGCAGTGCCACCGAAGCGGAAATCGTCAAAATAGCGACCCCGCTGGTCACGATTTCATTACGCAGCTGAAATTCCTGACGCTCGTGCGTGTGGGCAATATGCCGGGCAAGGGCAATCTGGATCCCAACATCCAGATAATTCACATAGGCGGCAAGTTGCAGGATGAGGGCCCAGGCGGAAAACTCCGCCACCGGCATGGCACGCGTCAGAAATGGAGGGAGTCCAAGCGCCAACACCGCCCCAGAGATGCCGCGCAACATATTTCCCGAGGCGTTTCTCGCCACGATCTTTCGTAAATCCATGTTCTTTGGAGGCCTGTACTTCAGGATATCTGGCTATGGAAAAGTATGCGAAATTTTCTTGCGATAAACCAATACTGATCCGCAACCAATTGCGGAGATAAACAGCATCGTCTTGACTGCTCGAGATACAGGAGTCAATCGATGCTAATCACAGCGCGACCCTGGGACCGAGACGATACATAAGAGCGTCATAAACTCCGCGCATCATATATTTCATCTTTAACAACTTGTCCTGTTCAGCAAGCAGAATTTTAACCGTGTCGACAACCATTCCCTTGAAATCTGAAATTACCCACTCTCGATCCTTGTAGAGATACCGCCTCATCATCACCAGGCGATTCCTCGTGATGTAGTAACGCCGTCCAGGGCTATGGTTTGTCGTATAAAACGTAACGCCAAGAACGCGGTGCCATGTAATACGACCCAGCGAGTGAGCTAAGATCGCCTGCTTGCTCTCTATCACTTTGAAACCGACTGCTCGCATACGCAGGCAGTATTCAATGTCCACAAAGTCGATAAACAGGTTTTCTTCCATCAGGCCCAACGCCCGAAATGTTGCCGCCTCCATAATCGATCCCGAGGTGAAGCAACTAAACAGATCTCCATTCGCGGCTCGATGCGCCTTCAGCACTCCGCCGAGACGGGCATCCTCGTACTGTGGGCAAACGACGCCCACCTTGTAATTCGCCGATGCCTCTTTGTAAGTCGAAAGTATCGCTTCCACATAGCCGGAGGGAATTTTGCTGTCCTGATCGAAGGCGATGATCCACTGAAATCCTCGCGAGATTGCGTGTCGAATACCGACATTCAGCGCCGCCGCAATTCCAAGGTTCTCGTTGTTGCGGATAACGGTGCATATGCCTTTACTCTCCAGATCGCGGAGTACCTCGTCAGCACGCAAATCCGGAGTGTTATCCACTACCAAGATACTGCCGACTTGTTCGTTAAGAATTGTAATGTTCCGGTCAATTTCCCGCGAAGGGTGATAAGAGATTATAAGTCCACAAACCTGAGATCCCCCCATAGCGGCCATCCGTTACACCAGCACCATTGCGATATCTCTCAACAAGGACCTGATTCCGTTTTCATAACGCCGATAGTTCCTCAATTGAAAGAGGAGACGCATCGTCTGCGAGAATACGTTTGTGTACGGGCTTCCGCGATCTTTCAAAAAAATGATTTTCTGTTGGAGTTCGGAGAGCACCTTATCGTCTACTGTTCCATCTGTAGCCCGCAGTCTGCGGTCTAACACCTCCAACTCGCGTGCAACTATCAAATGCTTGGCTGGTTCCGTGTGTTTCCCACTTTCAAGTCGTTCCCTGAAAGAGAGATGCTCCAATGGTGCGAGTCCTTTAACCCCGACCTGTTGATTAGGATGGAGCCTGTATCGAACTAAAGGCACATCGATCAACGCCAGTCTTGAATAGACTATGATCATCCAAGCCATCCAGCCATCGTGCACCCAGATATTTGGAATTGGTGTAAAAATGGATTGCAAATCAGCACGCACCATGAACGTTGCACCCGTGACAACGTTCTTCTTTATCAGGATATGCGCTCCCTTCCCTGCGCTGAATTGTCTCTGCTCGACGGGTGTGAATCCAATACCTGCCCACAATCGGCTTCCGATAGCCTGAGAGCGTTCATCTATTACTTCCGCATCAGAGAAGACGCCGCCCAAGGAAGAATTGTGTTCCATAAGCGCGGCCTGACGGGCCAGCTTTTCTGGCAGCCAGACATCGTCCTGATCGCAGAGTGCGATCAACTCGCCTTCACAAAGAGCAATCGCCTGCTCGAAATTTTTCGTAGAACCTAGATTTTTGTGATTACGGATGAATCTAACCGGGAAAGGCACTGACCTCGAAAATTCCGAAACGATTTCTGGCGTCAAATCAACCGAGCAATCGTCACATATCACTAACTCATCCGGAAGTCTCGTCTGTTGAGCGATGCTCTGCAGCTGCTCACGGAGATATCTTTCTCCATTATAGGTGCACATAGCAACAGAAATTCGTTTGTTGGCCATCAAGCATCAACCTGTCCTAAGAAGAAGAGCTTCCAACAGCAAATCTGCTTGCAAAGTGTCTTAGCATAAATAGCAGAAGCGAGCCTTTATCTGAGACCTTCAAAGGCGGCACTTTCTTGTTCAACGGAAAACCTCTATTTAGCAGTAGGGCACACATAAGTGAGTTATGAGATTTGCGCCACGTCGGTATTAAGTTATTAGCTATACAAAAATCTTTTTCTCTATTAACTAACAGCAAGGATGCATAGACTAATCCATCTACCGTACTCCTGGCAGTGTTTGTCTCATGCAACCTGTAAAGAGCCACCGGCTGGTCAATATAAATAAGCTTCAAGTTCTTGGAAAGCTTCAGCCACATTTCCCAATCTTCGATTACATTCCCTACCGTCCATCCTCCAGCTTCGGAGATTAATTTTGTTCTGACTACATTGGACATCGCTGGCAAATAATTACCAGCGATCAGCGTTTCATAACTTCCAAATTCTTCTTCCCTATAGTTGAAGTTTCGGTTTCTTGTATAAAATTCCAGGAAATTATCATAGTGATGCCTGCTTCCGTCCTCAGAAACACAGCCGTTTTCATCCAAACGTACTTTTTTACCCTTGTCGTCGATAAACAAGGCATTTCCAAAGGCTGCGGCGTAAGCGGGACCTCTTGCTTCCAGCGCATTCACCAGCAACTCGATTTTTTCAGGCAGGGCAACATCGTCAGAGGCAAGTGCCGTCAGATAGGCCCCTTTGGCCATTCCGAGAGCCTGATTCAGCGTTGCCGATAATCCTATGTTTTCCCTGTTGAGATATTCGAAACGGACAAACCTTTCCTTGCATTCGCCCACGACAGTTAAAACCTTCTCGTGGGAACGGTCTTTCGAGCCGTCATTGAGAATGATCAGCTCAATGTTGCGATAGGTCTGGTTGAGAATGCTCCTTATGCTCTCAACTACATATTTCTCGTGGTTGTAGACAGGAATCACTGCGGTGACGAGAGGCATATTTTCCTGATTCATACGTTCCCTGTCCTCTACAGAAGATTCACCTGCGACAGCCACGATCCGTCCAACTTTATGATGCGCCCATACGTGCCGTCAGCCGCCGGGCCATAGCACCGATTCGCCCCGCAGGGCCGCCGAGGTTACTCATATGCGAGAGCCGACCCACTGCATGGACTCCAAAGATGACTGCCGTCACACATCCAACTAAAGCTCCCCAGCGCGTCGTGCCGGCGACGATCCCCACGCCTGCGCACACTAGAAAGGTGATGGTCAGCAAACGGGCAACCGGCGCTGACCATGCAAAACCAAGCCGCGATTTTGCAAGCCAGTGCATCAAAGGTAAGTAGAAAACATAGCATGCCAGATAGGCTATGCCGGTGATCTCCAGCCCGAAGGTTCGCAGTAGTCCCGCTACCGTCACCCCCATCACCAGCAAGGCGCAGATTTCCGTCCAGAAAAATGTCTTGCCATCTCCCATCGCCAAAAAGATAAACCCAAGCGGCCACGACGCCACTTTCAGCACGTCGCTGAGGACCTGCCAACGCAAAATCACCACGGCGGGGGCAAAGTCCGCGGTGTACAGCAGTCGAAGTACCCAGGGCGCAAGCCCCATCATGGCGAGAAGTATCGGCGCGCTGAGAAGCAGAGCAATTTCAGTCTGCTCATTCACCAGCCTTGTCGCAGCGGCATGGTCATGCACCACTCCAGTCAGCCGCGGATAGTAGTCCGCACCCATGGCGCCAAGCACCAGAGTAATGTACTGCGAGGTGATGGTCCACGATGCCTGGAACTGCCCAAGTGCGTGGGCGCCGAGGACGTTGCTCACATCGACCCGGATCCAAAGCTGAATCAGCGACGTGGCCACGGCTCCGCCCATAAAGGCCACGCCGACCCGAAGAAGCATTTTCCACTGCGACGACATTTCCCGCAGCGAAATGTCGTGGGCAGCCACTTTCGGCAGCCGCGACACATATATCCAACCGAGAATAAAGCTGGCCAGGGGCACGACCAGCACATAAAACACCATCCCGGCGTAGCCCCACCGCCAGATAAGCGCAATACCAACGATCGTGTTGGCGATCCCGCCGTAGATGGTCACGCGGGCGATGTCGCCAATGCGGCGCATGCCTTGAATCAGCGCCCCCTGGGACACGGCAGCCACGGAGAGTGCAACCCCGAGCGACAGCCAGCCCACAACGCTCGCATGGGAGGCGCTCCCCAACACACGCTCGGCCAGTAGTCTGCGGAAGGACCACATGACGAGTCCACCGGCGCCTGCTAACGCGATGGTGCTCCAACGAATCGCTCGCCGCGCAATGGCCAGCGTACGTTCATCTTCCCTTGCATTGGCCTCGGCAATCTGGCGAGTGCCGACGATGTCCAGGCCCAATGTGGCCACCGTGGACCCTGTATCCATCAGGTTTCGGTAAAGGCCAACCAGGCCTACACCCGCCGGACCGAGCAGGACCGCCAGCACCTTGGTGCGCACCAGGCTGATGAGAATATTTGCTATGGAAGCTCCGCCAATAATGGAGGAGCTTTTCAGAATGCGCCGGTAGGATGCCGCTTGTTCTGTCAACGTCAGGCCGTCGCCTTCAGTGCGGCGATCACGGCTTCGACGCCCTCGTCGTCCAGTTGCGGCCCAATGGGCAAGCTCAACAGCTGTCCCGCCATTCGTTCAGCAATGGGAAACTGTCCGGCGAAAAATCCCGCACCTGCATAAGCCTGTTGCAGATGCGGCGGAATCGGATAATGGATCAACGTTCCAATGCCTGCTTCGCCCAGCATTTTTTGCAGGCGGTCCCGCTGCGGATGCTGCACCACATAAAGATGCCAGGCCGGCTCCGCGCCCGCGGCAACCGCTGGAAGCATAAGACCGGTGTTAGACAATGCTGTCGTGTAACGCGCGGCGACCTTTGCTCTCCGCGCATTCCATGCGTCGAGCACCCTCAATTTCACGCGCAGCGCGGCAGCCTGCACCGGGTCCAGCCGGCTGTTATAACCCTTTACTTCATTCACATACTTCACGCGGGAACCATAATTGCGCAACGCTCGAATGCGGTCCGCAATTTCCGGATCATTTGTCGTGACAGCACCCGCATCGCCCAGCGCGCCCAGATTTTTTCCCGGATAGAAACTCCACGCGACCACATCGCTATGGCCGCCAATGCGTTTGCCTTGATAACGCGCACCGTGCGCTTGCGCCGCATCTTCCAGCACTCGCAGGCCATGGGTATGCGCGACGGAAAGAATGGGGTCCAGCTCCGCAGGCTGCCCATACAGATGTACTGGGAGAATGACGCGAGTTCGCGGAGTGATGGCCGCTTCAATCCGGCCGGGATCGAGATTGTACGTGGACCCGATGGGCTCGATCGGCACAGGCGTTGCGCCGCATTGGCTGACCGCTAGCCAGGTCGCAATATACGTGTTGGAGGGCACGATGACCTCGTCCCCTGGGCCAATCTCCATGGCACGCAGCGCGAGATGCAATGCATCCAGACCGTTGGCGACACCCACGCAATGCGCCGAATCCGTATAGGCCGCAAAGTCATGCTCGAAGGCGTCTACATCTTGCCCGCCGATGTACCAGCCGGAACGCAAGGACGCCAGAACCGCGGCCTCAAGTTCACCTTTCAATTCCGAATAGGCAGCGCCCAGGTCCAGAAAAGGAACCTTCATGGTTGACCCAGCGCCTGCATGAATTCTCCATAGTCGCGATAGTAGTCGCCCTCATCATATCTGTTGGACGCCAGCACCATGCACACTGAACCGGAAGAAAAGTTGTCCAGTTCCCGCCAGACCATGGGGCAAACATATAGCCCGGTGTAGGAACGGTTCAGGTGGACACGTTTTTTGTTCCGGCCGTCATCCAGCACCACATCGAAACTGCCCGACATCGCAATGATGAGTTGCTCCAAACCTTTGTGGGCGTGGCCACCGCGTTCTGCGCCGCCGGGCACGTCGTACAAGTAGTAAACGCGCTGGATATCGAAAGGCACATGACTGCCGCCCTCGATAAAGGTCAGGTTCCCCCGTGGATCGATGATCTTGGGCAGATCGACGATTTTACAAAGATCGATGTTCATCATTTCTCATTGTTCGAGGAATCTGACGTGTCGCGCCGGGTTGCCGTGTACCAGGCTTCGTGCCGCAACATTTTTTGTGACGACTGCACCCGCGCCTATCATCGCCCCGGTTCCGATCGTGAGTCCAGGCAGGATGATGGCACCGGCTCCGACAGATGCCCCAGGTTCGATAGTGGTCGTTAAAAACGTTTGCGGGTGATTTCCGCTTCTTGGGAACATGTCATTCGTAAACGTCGCATTCGGTCCGATGAATACGTCGTCTCCGACTCTCAAGCCATTCCACAACTGGACGCCGCTCTTCACCGTTACCCGGTTCCCGACGACTACATCGTTCTCAATAAAGACGTGGGCGCAGATATTGCAGTCTGCCCCGATCTTCGCCTGGGCCAACGCAACCACAAATTGCCAGATTCTGGTGCCCTCACCGATGTCGCGAGTCTTGACATCAGCGAGCTTATGAATAAAAATTTTACTTCCTTCGCACTGAGGGTGGAGCTTCTCTCCATTCATCTCCTCCTTTCTCATCGCTGGCTCAGCAGCCTTGACGCCTGCTGGCGTTAGCAATCTCTTAGCCAGCGGTCGCATTTTCTCGTAACACGTTGACCACTCGGACCGGTCCACGCTGAGCCCGATCAGATGCGCATGCCGGCCGTTCACAGTTTCAAACCGTTCATAGCGGGGATCTATCTTCCAGCCATTTTTCAATTGGGAATGCCACACCGGCCTGTTTCCCTCATCCACTACGCAATAGAGTGTACGCATCCCGAGTATGTCGAATGCGAACGACATCCCAAGCACATCCACCGCCAAGGCATAAAGGCGGCTGCCATCGTCCGGCATCATCACCCGGCCAAGTTCGCATTGTTTGCCATGTTCAATGTTGTAAAGGCTCAAAGTTCCAGCGAACCTCTGCCTGGCTACCAGAACAAAATTGAGAGCGTCATCGCGTTCCAGTTGGCCGCCCAGCCAGCGCCGATGGTCTTCCGTCGATAGTTCAACATAATTGACATACTTGCCAAGCTGCGCCGTATTGCGAAGCTCGACTATTTCCGCCGTATAACGATCGTCAGTCAAAGTAATATAGCAGGCCTCAGTGCCGTAGCGCAGGGGCAATTTCGTCATTTCCAGTTCGGAAAGACTGAGGCTTTTTCCATTCCCGGTCATCATCTTCACGCTCCTGGCTCCGGATCGTCACGTAAGGTGACGCATCTTCACTGGAGCGTTGAACACGATCACGGCCCATTAGTTGCTATTCGTTGTATTCATAAGCACGGTAGCCATGCTTGCGGACCAGGTCGTCGCGTTTCGCGTCGGCCAGATCTGCCTGCACCATTTCCCGGACAAGCTCCTCAAATGCGATGCGTGCCTTCCATCCCAACCGCTCATGTGCGCGGGCTGCATCCCCCAGCAGCGTCTCCACTTCCGCCGGACGAAAATAGCGCGGGTCTACGGCCACAACTTCGCGTCCCGACTCATCCACCGCCCGTTCGTCAATGCCGCTGCCACTCCACTGGAGTTTCATTCCCAACTCCTCGGCCGCTATGGAGACGAATTCACGCACGCTATGCTGTTCGCCGGTGGCGATGACGAAGTCTTCCGGCGCTTCCTGCTGCAGCATCAGCCATTGCATCTCTATGTAGTCCCGCGCATGCCCCCAGTCGCGAAGCGCATTCAGATTTCCGAGATACAAGCGGTCTTGCAATCCAACTTGGATGCGCGCCAGCGCCCGGGTGATCTTGCGGGTCACAAAAGTCTCGCCCCGGTTCGGCGATTCGTGGTTGAATAGGATTCCATTGCAGGCATACATGCCATAGGATTCGCGGTAATTCACCGTGATCCAATACGCATAAAGCTTGGCGACCGCGTACGGCGAGCGCGGATAAAACGGCGTCTTCTCCGTCTGCGGGATCTGCTGCACCAACCCGTACAACTCCGACGTCGAGGCCTGATAGAACCGCGTCTTCTTCTCCATCCCTAGAATTCGGATGGCCTCCAGCAGCCGCAGCGTCCCCATGGCATCTACATCGGCGGTATATTCGGGCTGTTCGAAGGAAACCGCCACGTGGCTCTGCGCCCCAAGATTGTAGACCTCATCCGGCTGCACCTTCTGCACGACGTGGATCAGGCTGCATGAGTCCGTGAGGTCGCCATAATGCAAAATGAAATTTCTGTCGTCCACATGCGGATCTTCATATAGATGATCGATCCGATCCGTGTTGAATAGCGAGGTGCGGCGCTTTATGCCGTGCACCTCATACCCCTTCCGCAGCAGGAATTCCGCGAGATAGGCTCCGTCCTGCCCGGTGACCCCTGTGATTAATGCAGTCTTTTTTTTCAACTTTGCCCCTGGTTATCAAAAATTGCTGCTTCGTTTTAAGCAGGTTCAGTGTATCGGACGTATCTCCGTGGTTTACAGAATGCCTATTCCGTCACACCGGTCACGGCAAACTTTTCCGTTTTCCCGTCCGGATAGAGCAGTTCATATTTCATCAGGATCAGATACGCGGTTTTTGGATCGGCAGCAGTCTGGGGATTTACGCTCTGCTCCGGCCTGCCCATCACATGCTTCGACGAATCATCCGCATTCAGGAATCTTGCCTTATAATCCCCGGGCGCAATTAGCCTGGGAGAATTCTGCAATATATCCGTAAGCTCATACTTGCGCCCATCAATCACAACGTTGAGTATGCGATAACTTGAGTTGTACTTATCGGAGTAGTATATTGCCGCGCGCGAGGAGACGACATGAACGTTGATCCTATAGTCGGCAGAGTTTGGTGCAGCCCAGGCGACACTGGCAAGAAACATCAGCACGAACGCAAATACCTTTTTCAAGAAGGTGTCCTCTGTTTCTAATGTATTAGTCTGCTGAATGGATCTCGCCAACCACCGCCGCCAGCGAATCTTTCCAGTCGGGCAGCCGCACGTCAAAAACATTTTCCAGCTTGCCGCAATCCAGCCGCGAATTCATTGGCCGCGCCGCTTGAGTGGGATACTCCGCCGTCGAAATCGGAACTAGCCGCGCGAAAGATTTCGACGGTGCTATCAAAGCGTGCAAACGCAGAGCCGCCGCCGCAAACCCATGCCAGCTTGTCTCGCCCGAAGCCGTCAGATGATAAATCCCCGACCGCGCCGCGGGTCCCGAGTCCGCCATCCAGCGCTGCGCAATCGCGGCCGTCGCGGCAGCGATATCATGCGACCACGTCGGCGCGCCGGACTGGTCCGCGACGATCCGCAGCTCGGGCCTTTCCGCTGCCAGCTTCAAAATTGTCAGGAGAAAATTTTTCCCGCGCGCACCATATACCCAGCTGGTCCGCAGCACCAGATATGGAATGTCCGCATCCGCCAACGCCTGCTCACCGCCCAGCTTGCTTCGCCCGTATACGCCCAGCGGACTGGGCGCGTCGTCTTCGAGATAAGGTGTTCTCTTCGCGCCATCGAAAACATAGTCCGTGGAGTAATGAATCATCGCAGCGCCGACGACTTTTGCTTCCGCCGCCAGCCTTGCGACCGCGTCCGCATTGATCCGCTGCGCCAGCTCCGGCTCGCTCTCCGCCTTGTCCACAGCGGTGTATGCCGCGGCATTCACGATCAGTTGCGGTCGCAGGGTACGCACCGCAGCGCGAATCGACGCATCGGAGGTCAGATCAAGTTCGGCTCGACCGGTGGCCGTCACCTCGCCCAGCGAAGACAGCGAGCGCTCCAGCTCCCAGCCCACTTGCCCATCCCGTCCCGTAAGCAGAATGCGTAATGGCTTGAAGGTCCCGCTCATCCCCGCCTCACTCATTCCCGCTCCGCTCATCCCTGGCTCTCACGCAGAACCTGCAACAAATAGTTGCCATAGCCGCTCTTGCCCAGCTTGGCCGCCAACCGCTCCATCTGCTCGGCGGTAATGTATCCCAGGTGATACGCAATCTCTTCCGGGCACGCGACCTTCAGCCCCTGCCGCTTTTCAATGGTCTGGATGAAGACCGCCGCCTCAATTAAGGAGTCTTGCGTTCCCGTGTCGAGCCACGCAAATCCCCGCCCCAGCACCTCAGCATGCAGTTGTCCGCGCTCCAGGTACCAGCGGTTCACGTCCGTGATCTCCAGTTCGCCGCGCGGGGAAGGCTGAAGGCTTTTCGCAATATCGACAACCTGTCGATCGTAAAAATAAATTCCAGTAACAGCGTAGCGGGACTTTGGATTTTTCGGCTTCTCCTCAATCGACAGCGCCCGTCCCTTCGCGTCAAACTCGACCACTCCATAGCGCTCGGGATCGTGCACCGGATATGCAAAAACCGTCGCGCCGGCATCGCGCTCCGCCGCGCGATGCAACATTGGCGTCAGATCGTGCCCATAGAAGATGTTGTCTCCCAGGACAAGCGCCGAAGTGTCCCCGCCGATAAATTTCTCGCCGATTAAAAACGCCTGCGCCAGCCCCCCCGGCTCGGGCTGCACCGCGTATTGGAAAGACAATCCCCACTGTTCCCCGCTGCCCAACAGCGCCTCAAACCTCGGCGTGTCCGACGGAGTTGAAATAATCAGAATGTCCCGAATCCCGGCCAGCATCAGGGCGGAAAGCGGGTAATAGATCATCGGTTTGTCGTATACCGGCATCAATTGTTTTGAGGCGGCAATCGTCAGCGGATACAAACGCGTGCCCGAGCCCCCGGCAAGAACTATTCCTCGCACTGGAAACTCCTTCGTTCTATAACGGTTTCAAAAATATTAATTCGCTTTCTTGAAGGAAACGTTTCAGCCCGCCCGTAAGGGTTGCCACCGGTTCGGCTTCAGCCGCCGAGGGATTGCAAAATACACCATATAGACCTGTTCAACATTTTCTTAATCTCTGGCCTGATAGTTCTGTTCAATCCATTCCTGGTACGCGCCGCTCAGTACCTCTTCTGTCCACGCGGAGTTGTCGAGGTACCACTGCACCGTCTTGCGCAGACCGGTCGAAAATGTCTCGCTCGGCCGCCAGCCAAGTTCGCGCTCCAGCTTCGTCGCGTCGATCGCATAACGGCGGTCGTGCCCTGGCCGGTCCTTTACAAAGCGGATCAGCTGTTTATGTGGACAATGTTGCGACCCCGGCCGCAGCTCATCCAGAATCTGACAAATCGCCTGCACCACCTCGGCGTTGCTGCGCTCATTTCTTCCGCCGACGTTATATGTTTCTCCCGGCCTGCCCCGCTCCAGCACCAGGCGCAACGCCGCGCAATGGTCCCCGACGTACAGCCAATCGCGCACATTCAGCCCATCGCCGTAAAGTGGCAGCGGCTTTCCCGCCAACGCATGGGTAATCATCAACGGAATCAGCTTCTCGGGAAAGTGATATGGGCCGTAGTTGTTCGAGCAATTGGTAATAATCGTCGGCAACCCATACGTATGGAAGTAGGCCCGCACCAGGTGATCCGAAGCAGCCTTCGTCGCCGAATAAGGGCTGTTCGGCGCATACGGCGTTTCTTCCGAAAATGCCGGATCGTTCGCGCCCAGCGAACCATACACTTCGTCGGTCGATACATGCAGAAACCGGAATTGCGCCTGGGCTTCGCCCGTCAACTGCGCCCAGTAAGCCCGCGCCGCTTCCAGCAGCACAAAGGTCCCGCGAACATTGGTCTCCACAAACGCTTCCGGCCCCAGGATCGAGCGGTCCACATGGCTTTCCGCCGCAAAATGCAGGATGGCGCGCGGACGATGCTGTTCGAGCAGTTGATCCATGCGCGTCCGGTCGCAGATGTTCGCCCGCACAAACGCATAGCCCGCGGCGCCTTCAACCTGCGCCAGATTCCGCGGATTGCCCGCATAGGTCAGGCAATCGACGTTGACCAGCGGCCCGGTCTGTCCTCCCCGGGAAGGATCGAGCCACTCGAGCACAAAGTTTGAACCGATGAATCCGGCCCCGCCTGTAACCAGAATTGGTGATTGCATCAAGATTTATCGGTCCTTAAAACATTTGGATGAAAATCAGTGGGCCGGGTGCCCCACGTCTCGTTTCTGAGACGTGGGTCTACTGAATGCCGTGAATCACCGCATTCAATTAGCCTTGCGAACTACAGCTCGCGAACCCAGTTTACCGGATGGGCAGAGGTCTTCCGCCGTGAATCATGTTTGTCCTCTCGCTGTTGTCTCGTATCGGGTTCGCAAGGTGCAAATTTGGGTCTACGATGGAATCCTCTATTAAGGAAGCTCGGATTAAGGTCTGGCTTTGAAGGGGACGGCCTTCAGGCCGTCCGTAAATAGCGCGTTGCAAGTGGCTTCACAGGCTGCGGAAAAACTCCTTGAATTGGATGGGAGATGTTGTAAGAAGGAAGTATGCGCGGAGCGAAGGAAGAGCAGGCGGCGATGTTCAGTTATGTGAGTTTGGAGCGGCGGATACCGCAAGACCATCCGTTGCGGCAGATTCGGGTGTTGATGGATCGGGCGTTGGAGCGGATGGACCGGCAGTTGGGTGAGTTGTACTCGAAGACGGGGCGGCCGTCGATTCCGCCGGAGCGGCTGTTGCGGGCGTTGCTGCTGCAGGTGCTGTATTCGATTCCGTCGGAGCACCGGCTGATCGAGCAGATGGAGTACAACCTGCTGTTGCGCTGGTTCGTGGGCCTGGAGATGGACGACGCGGTGTGGGACGTAACCGTGTTCACCAAAAACCGGGAGCGGCTGATCGCCGGAGAGGTGAGCCAGTTGCTGTTGCGCGAAGTGATGGCGGAGGCACAGAGTCACCGCTTGCTGAGCGAGGAGCATTTCACCGTGGACGGGACCTTGATCCAGGCCTGGGCCGCGGCGCGCAGCTTCGTGGACAAGGGCGATCCGCCGCCGCCGGGTGCAGGTTCCGGCTACAACGGCGAGGTGCTGCTGCGCGACCGGGTGGAGTCGAAGACCGATCCGGAGGCGCGGCTGTACAAGAAGGCCACGGCGGACAAGAGCGTTCCCAGCTATCAGGGCCATGCGTTGATGGAGAATCGCAACGGGCTAGTGGTGGCGGCTGAGGCTACCTGCTCGGAGACCCGGGCCGAGCGCGAGGCTTCGCTGCGCATGCTGGACCGCACGCTGCCGGACAAGCAGCAGCGCGGGCCGGAGCAGAACATCACCTTGGGCGCGGATACACAGTATCAGGACCGGGTATTCGTGGAGGCGCTGCGGGAGCGCGGAGTGGCGCCGCATATCTCGGAATATATGCAGGGCAATCGGGGGAAGAACGCGCTGAGTGAAGCCGAGCGCGGCGATCCGCGCCGTTCGATCAGCCAGCGCAGGCGCAAACTGATCGAACGCGTCTTCGGCTGGGCCAAGCTGGATCGCGGACTGCGCCAGGTGAAGCTGCGCGGACTTCAACGAGTGGATTGGTTTTACCGCCTGGCGATCTCGGCCTACAACCTGACGCGCATGCGCCGGCTGATCCCGATTCCAGAGAGGACAAGCTGAGGTCGAAGTGTCTCCGGACCCAGAGAAAACGGCACTCCGCAGGCGAAACAACAATAGAACTCCCACGGAAGAACAGATTCAAAGCGCGAAATGCTTCACCAGAAAACAAACCAACCGGAATTCATCAGTTTTTCCGCAGCCTGTTCAGCCCCTGAGGAATTGCTGGAAGATTTATTTCAGAGTCTCCGCTAAAACGTTATGAAAATATTGGACACTTCTCCCCAACAATCTCCTGCTGGAAAATTCACCCGGCGCCGCCTTTTGCAAGGCGCTGTCAGCATTGCGGCTGCCGCTGCCGCGGGATCGCTGATGCCGCCAAACGTTCAGCGTATGCTGGCGCAAGTACGGCCCGGAGACAGCTCGACACCCGGATCCATCCGCGACATCAAGCATGTGGTCATCCTCATGCAGGAAAACCGGTCCTTCGATCACTATTTCGGAACCCTTGCGGGGGTTCGCGGATTTGCCGATCCAAAAGCCCTTATTCTTCCCACCGGACGCTCAGTGTTCTACCAGCCCGATGCCATCAATCCCCAGGGATATGTGCTGCCATTCCACCTGGACACCCGCTCGACGAGCGCGCAGAAGATCCCCTCCACCAGCCATGCCTGGTCCGTGCAGCACGAGGCATGGAACGCCGGACGGATGGATCGATGGCTGCCTGCCCACCGCAAAGCCGACGGCGTGAATGGCCCTTACTGCATGGGCCACTACAACCGGGCGGATATCCCGTTCCACTTCGCTCTGGCGGAAACCTTCACCATCTGCGATACATATCACTGCTCTGTGATGGGTCCTACGCACCCGAACCGCATGTATTTAATGACTGGAATGATCGACCCGGACGGCCTCCACGGCGGCCCATTGCTGAATAACAGCGCGCCGCACGGCGGATTTACCTGGACCACTTACGCGGAGCGACTGGAGCAGGCTGGCGTCCCCTGGAAGGTCTACCAGCAGCAGGATAACTATGGGTGCAATATGCTCGAGTATTTCCGAGTATTCCAGCAAGCCGCTGAAAACTCTTCTCTCCACGCCAGGGGCATGGTGCGCGGCCCGGAAGGCCAGTTTGAGTACGACGCAATCAATGACAGGCTGCCGGCCGTCTCCTGGATCATCCCCACCAGCTTTCAATCGGAACATCCGGATTACATGCCCGCCGACGGCGCGGCGTTCATCGCCAGTAAAATCGACGCGATTGCCGCCAACCCGGATGTGTGGGCCAAAACCGTCTTCATCCTCAACTATGACGAGAATGACGGTATCTTCGACCATGTCGCGCCGCCGGTTCCTCCTCCGGGCACGCCCGACGAGTTCGTGCGAGGTCTGCCAATCGGCGGTGGGTTCCGGGTCCCCTGCATCCTGATTTCGCCCTGGACCGCTGGAGGATGGGTGTGCAGCCAGCCGTTCGACCACACCTCCGTGCTGCAATTTCTGGAACATTTCACCGGCGTACGGGAACCCAACATCAGCGCTTGGCGCAGGCGCACCTTCGGCGACCTGACCACGCCCTTCCGCTTCCGGGATGCGGGCAGCAAGCCGCCAACCCTGCCCGACACCACCGGCTCACTGAACCTCGCCAAGTATGAGTCAAGCCATTTGCCCAGACCGATTTTGCCGGGTGCGGATCAGCAGTTTCCGAAACAGGAAAAAGGTTCACTCAAACGCGTGTAACTCTGCAAAGCGAACGACCTTGCGGTTTGCTGAACCTCCAGAAAACGCGGGTGCCCCATGTCTCGCTTCTGAGACGTGGGTTTTTACATGTCTATAGCGGATTGCAGGTGGGTGTAGTCGGACGTCAAATTAGAGTCATTCTGAACGGAGCGTAGCGGAGTGAAGAATCCAGAGAATATTCGCCTGGATCACACAGCCATCACCTTCTGGATTCTTCGCGGAATTTACCTTGATCGGAGCCGGCGGGCTCAGAATGACTGACATTGTTGCTCAATCACACTATCTGTCAAACCGCTTTAAACGGTTCTGAAAACCCATTTCGGAATTTCGTCTGGCCATGCGGAAAACAACCGGCCATGGCGCGCCGTGAATCACGTTAAACTTTGTCCATGGAAGTAACCGCAAAATGGAAGTAATCGCAACGGAGCTGCCCGGCGTGCTGCGCCTGCGCCCCAGAATCTTCTCCGACGACCGCGGATGGTTTGCCGAGACCTGGAACGAAGCCGGCTTTCGCGAAAAGAACCTTCCCTCCGGGTTCGTGCAGGATAATCAGTCCCGCTCCTGCCGGCACGTTTTGCGCGGTCTGCATTATCAGCTGCAGAATCCCCAGGGCAAGCTGGTGCGTGCCGTTGCGGGACGCATCTTCGACGTCGCCGTCGATATTCGCCGCTCCTCGGCCCACTTCGGCCGCTGGGTTGGCGTGGAACTCGACGCCGAGCTTCCCGAAATGCTCTGGATTCCTCCAGGCTTCGCCCATGGCTTCCTGACACTGTCAAAATCTGCGGACGTGCTCTACAAGACCACGAATTTCTACTCCCCGTCGTCCGAGCGCACCATCCGCTGGAACGATGCCACGCTTGCCATCGCCTGGCCGCTGTCCGCTGAACCCATCGTGTCCGCCAAAGACGCCGAGGGAAGCGGTCTCCACCAGGCGGAATTGCCGAACTCCTAAAGAAATAAGTGTTTTTAGGACCAGGATAAGTGCTTCAGGACGGCAGTCTGTCCACGAATTGCGCTGCCTGTTGACCCTCCCTCAGCCATACCCACAATATCCAGGGCCTATCGCACCCGCCAGGCGAGCCAAATTGCTGGTCCCTTCTTAACCGGCCTAGATAGCTGCCTAAAATCCATTGCCTGTCTAGATTACTTAAGTTTTTTTATCGTTTTGTTTCCTGAAATGGGATAGACTCAGGCAGCATTTCGTGCAGCTTGGTAGCGCTTGCAGGTTCGGGGTCCTACGGAAACCAGGAATTTTTGAGCCGATGGAAACCCATACCAAGGCCCTGCCTTGTAGAATTCCGGGGACTTCCGATGTGTTTCACCCCTGTTCTGCTGCTTGCCGCGCGATCTGCAGGCCCGAGGTTTGCGGGCTTGAAAACTTAGCACTTTCGCGGCGCAGGTCTGTAATGCAGTGCTCACTTACCTGTCACTATCCAGCCGCTTTGTCCCGGCCGGAACCGCGCCGCATTTGTGGCGTTTGTTCCGGATAGTTGCGCAAACGGTTCACCGGATTGATCCGGCGCCAGTTTGCGCCGCACACTTTTATTTTTCTTCCGAGGTCCTCATCATGTCCCGATCTATTGTCCGTCATATCGCCTGCCGTACCGCGACAGCCGTCGTCAGTGCGGCCTGCCTGGCCACCATGTTGGTTGCCGCAACCGCGGCCCATGCCCAGGGCCTCTATCAGTCTCCCGCTCCAAATTTACCGACCGGCACAACCCCTCAGGGCGTGGCCGCTGCCGACTTCGCCCGATCCGGCTTCCAGAGCCTGGTAGTGACGGATAGCGCGAACGCGAACTTGAAAGTCTATCTTGCGACCGGCCCTGCCGCATTCGCCGCCGGATATACCTACGCCACCTGCACCGGACCCACGGCGGTGCTGACCCCGGACCTGAATAATGACGGGTATCCCGACCTCGTCGTCGCCTGCCCAACCTCGAATACCATCGATGTGTTTTTGAATGATGGAACGGGCGGCTTCGGCGCCCCCACCCCTGTCACAGCGACAGATCCCGTGGCCATGGTGGCCGGTGACTTTACCGGTAGCGGTACCGTGGACGTGGCGGCCGCGAGCGGTTCCGGTGGCGTTACCGTATTTTTGGATGTGGCAGGGACGCTGGTGATCAAAAACGTCGCCGTTTCCGGCACATTGTCCGGTATCGCGACCGGCGATTTCAATCGTGACAACCATCTCGACCTGGCCGTATCCGACAGCGCCAACAATAATGTTCACGTTCTCAACGGCGATGGTACGGGCAACTTTACTTCCTCGGGCAGCTATTCGGCCGGGACGAAACCCAGCGGAATCGCAACCGCGGACTTCAACCACGATGGCAATCTGGATCTGGCAGTAACCAACGCCGGCAGCAACAACGTCAGCATGCTGCTGGGAAGCGCTGCTGGAACCTTCACCACGCAGCCTAACCCGCAAGCCGCTGGAATCGATCCCATCGCCATCTCCGTGACCGACGTAAACAGTGACGGCTATCCCGACGTGGTTGCCTTTGACGCCCAGAACGCAACCTCCACAACACAGGGCACGGTCGCGGTTCTATTGGGCGACGGCAATGGAACCCTGCAAACGCCGCAGATCTCGAATCTGTCCGATGTTCCGGGCACGCTCGCCGCGGTTGCGGACTTCAACCGCGACGGCAAACCCGATCTCGCCTTCACCCAACAATCCTCCAACCAGGTTTCCCTGCTGCTCAACAACACATTGCCAACCCCCTATCCCGGCGGCCGCAGCTATGCCGCCGCAACGGCCGTAGCTAGCGGCAATGGCAACATGGCCGACGGGATCGCCGCCGGCGATTTCAATCAAGATGGCAGGCTCGATGTCGCGGTCTCTTATCTGGAAGACAACGCGGTCCGCGTCCTGATGAACAATGGCAGCGGTTTTAATACCGCCGCTGTCTACCCCGTCGGCAAGCAGCCGTACTGGATCGCTTCCGGCGACCTGAACGGCGACGGCTATCCCGACCTCGTCACCGCAAACACCGCCGACAGCACCGTCAGTGTCCTGATGAACAACGGGAAAGCCGGCAATGGCACCTTTGCGGCGGCGGCCACTTACACCGTGGGTCGCGACCCCTATCAGGTCGCCATCGGCGATGTCAACGGAGATGGATATCCCGACCTGGCCGTCACCAACTATGGGGCCGGCACGGTTTCCATCCTGCTGGGATCGAAGGCCGGCACGTTCACTCCCGCAGCCGCGACGTTGCCGACGTGCGTGAACCCCTACGGCGTTGCGATTGGCGACTTTGAACATAACGGCCGCCCGTCCATCGCGGTCGACTGCTTCGGTTCCGCGGAACTCGAAGTCTTCCCCAACACTGGAAATGGAACGTTCGGCACGCCATTCATCACCGGCACCGACAAAAACCCGGCATCTCTTGTCGTGGGTGATTTCAACCGCGACGGCAAACTCGACATCGTGGTCGGCAACTCTATCGCCAACGACGTTTCCTTCTTCGCCGGCAACGGCGACAATACCTTCGCAGCCGGCGTAATCAGCCCCTCATTCAATTTCCCCGATTCCATTGCGGCCGGAGACATCAACGGCGACGGTATTCTTGACATCGTCGGCGTGGCTCCCAATTTCAACGTGGTCCAGGTCTCGCTCGGAAAAGGCGATGGCACCTTCGGCACCTTCCAGCAGCGCGCGGCAGGCCAGTTCGCCGCGGGCAAGCAGCCCTGGGCGGTTGCGCTGGGCGACTTCAACAATGACGGCCTGCTCGATATCGTGACGGCCGACACCTACAACACGGTCAACATCGCTCTTCCCGCCTATCAGCAGATGTATATAAAGGAATACCCGCCCGTTGCCGGGGGTCATCCGAGTGTCGACCTGCTCTCGAATATATCGGCGGCGAGAATCAGTTTTACTACATCTCCCGCCTCGCCGCTTCCCTTTAACAACACGGGAACTACAATCACAGCCACCGTACAACCTGCGCGGAGCGGCCCCACCCCTACCGGCTCGGTCATCTTTGAAAATGCCGTCGGCGCTCCGCTGGGAACAGGCCCTTACACTCTGACGGATGGAACGACATCCGCTCCGACAGGTCGTCTAGGCAGCGGGCAATATCAGTTCGCGACCCTCTACTCCGGCGATGCTAGGTTCCAGCCAACCACAGCGTCCGGGGCGGCCTTCGCGATCACCGTGGCAGGGACACCCGTCACCCTCACCTTGAATCCATCCACCGTGCAGTTCGCCAAGACCTTCAATGCAACCGTCAGTGCTACCGGCACCGCGGGTCTCGGCGCTCCAGTCGGCACAGCGACGATTTACGAAGTATCGGGAAACAATACCATCGTGGTACATACTGTCACACTGACAGCCAGCGGGAATAATGCGACCGGTACTGTGACCTTTACGGCCGTCGATCCGGACTTTAACGTGGGTACCTATCAGCTCTACGCCTACTACACCCCTACCAATGGCAACTATCAACCCGGTTCTTCGTCGAATGTAATGTTGACCGTAACTCCCGAGCCAACCTCACTCGGTATCGCATGCCGCGGTGGATTTTTAAGTCCCATCAACTGCACAGCAACCGTGACGGCGTCCACGACCAATTTCCCTGTGCCAGCAGGGAATATCGTGAACTTCTCCGTCGACGGGGGTACGCCGACGACGGAAACCATCGGAGCCAACGGGCAGGCGACGTTCAGCTTTAACGCGCTTTTGCAGTTGTCTACCATCACCGCAACCTTCCCACAACAGAGCAACTATCTTGCGTCTACCAATAGCACAACAGTGTTTTGTTTCCTCTGCGTCTTGGCTCGTACCAATCCCAGCACCATTAATTCGTTCAGCGGGCTGGGATTCAATACTCAAGGAGCCAACCGGAATGCGAGGCTGAACGCACGCGGGACGGTACCGTTCTCGATGTTCTAAATCCAACCAGCTGATTATCCAACCGACCGGGGCTGCCGCGCGAAGCGGCGGCCCCGGTCTTTTTAACTTGCCCAGTCAACGCCTCAGTCCTTGCCTGCGCCATCCATGAATCCTGCTACCCAAATTCCCCGCCAGCAGCTAACCCTCCCGAGTACTCCGGCATCATAGAAAATGCGGAATTATCCCGCACTTTTTTAAGCGGAACTGACACGACAGTCGCTCCAGCACGTCGGCAACTATCGATCGTTATTAAAACTCCTCTGTTCGGCTGCATCGCTTCACCACGTTCAGCTTTTCGTTAGCTTGTAGGTTGGCGAGAAGCGCGGTGGTCTCTGCTATCCGGGACGTACGGCTTGCCCGGGCAGCAGTCAAGATTAAAGGGGGGGAACAGCAGTCGCCTTCGCGACAGTGCTTCGAACCCGCCGGGATTTTGAAACTATTGCATTCAATTTGAGTTGAGGTCACCTTTATGATCGATCGTGCAGTTCGCCGTTATATCCATGCAGTCTCTGCCGCAGCCGTCGCGGCCATCGTTCTGGCGTCTGGAGCCGTACAGGCACAGACACTGTTTCAACCGCTTGGCGTCGTCAATTCGAAGAGCATGACGCTGCCCGCGGGCGCCACGCCGCTGGGCGTAGCAGTCGCGGACTTCAATCATGATGGCCTCCCGGACATGGTGGTCGCGAACAAAGCCGACACCAGTCACGGCACCAACGGCACGATCAGTGTGTATCTGGCTTCGGGCCCGGGGACGTTTCATACCCCGGCGACCTATCCGACCTGCGGCGGACCGACTGCTGTGCTTGCTGAAGATCTGGATCTCACGGGCCTGCCCGACATCGTCATCACCTGCAACAGCCCAACCTCAAATGTGATTGAAGTATTCCTCAATCTTGGAAACGGCACCTTCAACCCGGTGGTCGACGGCATGACCAACGTCGTTCTGGGTACAGGCCTCGCCCCGGTTTCGATCGTCTCCGGCGATATGAACGATGACGGCCACCCGGACCTCGCAGTCGCCAACAGCGGCGACGGGTCAGTCACGCTGTTCCTCAGCAATCCGGCCAACAACTTTACCTCGTACACGGTCAAGACCCTCACCGGCCTTGGAACGCCCACAGCGATTACTGCCGGAAACTTCAGCACCTCCGGCAATCTGGATCTCGCCGTCGCGGATTCAGCCGGTCGAACTGTCCATGTCCTCACAGGCGATGGAGCCGGTAACTTCACGCCGGGAGCAACCACGGCTACCCAGGCCAATCCAACCGGCATCGTTGCCGGGGATTTCAATCACGATGGGCTGACCGACCTCGCCGTAGTCAATGCTGGATCCGGGACGGTAAGCGTCCTGCTCAGCCAGGGCAATGGTAGTTTCACCCCGTCCACAGTTCGCGTTGGACCGGCAAGCGGCACCGGAGCCGCCGCCATCATCGCGATGGACGTTCTTGGCAATGGCAGTCTCGATCTGCTTACCGGCAATGTGCTCCAGAATAACCTGGCCGTCCTGATCAACAATGGCAACGGGACATTTCAACCGGTGCAGAATTACGCAGTCCCCAATGGACCTGCCTATCTGGCCGCGGGCGACTTTAACCTGGATGGCAAACCGGATCTTGCCGTAACGCAGACCGGCGGCGCGTCTGTTTCCGTGCTCATCAACAACACCCTTCCAACTCCTTATCCCAGCGCCCGTAATTTCCTTGCTCCGCATACCCTGACCAACGGGCATGGGAATATGGCAGACGGCGTCGTGGCAGCCGACTTCAATCACGACGGACTTCCGGACATCGCCGCCACCTATCTTGAAGACAATGCCGTGCGCGTCCTTGCCGGCGCGGGAGGCGGAAATTTCGAGGCAGCCTCGGTTTACCCGGTCGGGAAACAGCCCTATTCGGTCACAACCGGCGATTTGAACAATGACGGCTATTCCGACCTGGTCACCGCAAATGCCGGCGACGACACGATCAGCGTGCTGATGAACAACGGCAATGGAAGCGGCACCTTCGCCGCAGCCAACAACTTGCAGGTAGGACGGATTCCCTATCAGGTCGCCATAGGCGATTTGAACGGCGATGGAATTCCGGATCTGGCAGTCACCGATTATGGCGACAATACAGTCACCATCCTGTATGGGCCGTTCAATACCGGTTTCCAGATCGCCCAGCTTCTGCCGACGTGCGCGAATCCCTATGGCGTCGTTATCGGGGATTTCCGCCACACCGGCCAGAATGACATCGCCGTCACCTGCTATCACACCGCGCAGATGGAAGTCTTTTTGAACAATGGCATGCTCCCCTTCCAACCGCCGCCGCAGCAGACAACCTTCCAGTCGCCGGAAATCTTCTCCACCGATTCCAATCCGACATCGCTGGTTGTTGGAGATTTCAACCGCGACGGCAACCTGGATATCGTGACCGGCAATTCCACTGCCAACAATATTTCCTTCTTCGCGGGTCAGGGTAACGGCAGCTTCGCGGCCGGCGTGACCAGCCCCTCACTCAATTTCCCCGATTCCATCGCAGCCGGAGACATCAACGGCGATGGCATTCTCGACATCGTTGCCGTCGCTCCCAACTACAACAGTGTCGCGATTGCGCTCGGGAAAGGCGATGGCACCTTCGGCACCTTCCAGCAGCGCCAGGCAGGGGTATTCCCTTCCGGCCAGCAGCCCTGGGCGGTCGCGCTCGCCGATTTCAACCGTGACGGCAAACTGGACATCGTTACCGCCAACACTTTCAATCGCGTGAATCTCACAATTCCCGCCTATCAGCAGATGTACATGAAGGAATTTCCGCCGGTGCCGGGTGGCAATCCCAGCCTGAACGTCCTGCTGAACAGCACGGGAACCAGGATCAGGCTGACCGCGTCACCCAGTGGAACCCTCGCATATAACCAACCGGTCACGTTGACCGCGACCGTCACGCCCACGCTTGGGAGCGCTACGCCCACGGGCAGTGTGATTTTCCAGGACACCAACGGCACAGCAACGGGAGCTATCCCGCTGAGTGGCGGATCAGCTTCCATCACCGTCAACAATCTGGGCTCGGGGACCCATCAGATCACAGTGCTCTACTCCGGAGATGCTCTGTATCAGCCATATACCGCAACCGGTCCCGGCTTTGTGGTGAGAGTCAGCGGCACGCCGGTGGTCCTGGTGATGCAGCCCAATCCAATTACGCCGACCACAGTCGTGGGCTATTCGGTCACCATTGGCACCGCCGTCACAGGCCGCCCAAACCCGGTGGGAACAATCACGCTGTTTGGAATGCTTCCCAATGGGACCCTGCTCCAGGTAGATGGCCCCAACCCGGTTGGAACCGCGGGAACAGGAGGCGTCACAACATTTTCGAAGACGCTCTTCGCCGGCATCCCTACAGGGAGTTACTACCTGTATGCGGTCTTCACTCCTGCGCCGGGAAACAGCAATCCGGCAGGCAGTTCGCCGCAGATCCTGCTTATTTCGCAATAACCGACCAGAGTCCCCTGTCTGCCTGACGAAGCCGCATACAACATGTATGCGGCTTTCGTTCGTGTGACAAGCCAAGGAGATACCCGTCACGTGGAAGTAGGTCGTATACCGATCACGCTTAACATTCGACCGGTGAACCCCTGTTCTGCGCGGTGGGAGAAAAAGCGTTTCGTATCGCAAGCCGTACAGAGACCCAGCATATGGATGTTTTTCGCCTGCAACCCGGCGTCGAGCAGCTGGCGGCGGTTCGCCTCGGCCAGATCGAGATGGATGCTGGGACCCAGGTTGCTGTGGCCAGGAGCACGTGCGGTCAAAAACAACATCGGATATTTTTGCTTGATCGGGTCCAGGTCGAACACCTCTTCAAACAACGCATCCGCGTAGGCAAATTGCGAATCGAACTGCATCCGCACCTCTTCTCCCACGGAGTAGCAGCAGCGACCGATCCCCGGTCCAATGGCCGCGGTCAAGTCGCCCGGCTGACTGCCAAACTCTGCGCGCATGCGCCCCACACCGCGCTCCGCGATCCGGGCAAGCGTGCCGCGCCAGCCTGCATGGAAGGCCGCCACAATTCGCTGCCGCACATCGGCCACAAGAATGGGAAGACAATCCGCCGTCTGGATGCCAAGCATCATGCCAGCCTCGGTGGCGATCGATCCGTCTCCGCGCAGCAGCATTTCCGCTTCGGCACGTTTCCGGCCACCGCCATTCCGCGGACCAAGACGGTGCACAAGACCGGAGTGGACCTGGCGAAGCAACATCAACTGCGTCCGCGCCGGTTTCAAAGGGTTTGGACGCTGGTCAGCGAGCACAGCGTGCAGAAAAAGTTCGCGATTTTTTTCCACGTTTCCGCTGGTGTCCGATGCCGTCAAGCCAAGATTCAATTCCCCACATGCTGCATCGGGCCGATAGACGGTGGACACTCCACCGCTGCGAGTGCTGAAACCGTGCGCCAGCCAGCGGTATTGCTTCCACTCCGGAACGCGAAGAACAACCGGCTTGCTGTTCGTATCGGCGGTTCGATTCGCTGAAGAATTACGGCTCTTTTTGCCGGCTGCGACAGGAAGGGGCGCGCCAGCCGCTGAGGTCCGTCTTTTGCGGCGGCTATGTTCCAGTCCGCCAATCGAAAATACGGCGTCAATTTCCTGCAGCCTGGAGGCGATGGATTCAGGTGTGCCGATTGCCTTCACATCTTGAATTTTAACTGGGATCTTGAACACATACCGTAAAGACGCTGAAGGCCCGCGACTGCGGGCCTTGCATCGAGGCTGACTAGGATGGAGGGCGGCGAGGATTTGTTCGATGGGAGCCACTCCCGCAAAGGAGCGACACAGATTGCGTGAAAAATCTTAAGAGGACAACAAAGTTGGACGCCTCATATACTTGCTTAAACTAGATGCAAATCAAGGGCCAAAGTTGCCGTGCAGGATCACTGTTTCCCTGGCACCGTTGCAGAACATTCAAATTCACGCGAATTCCCTGTAAAAACTTATACTTCAACAGTTCCTTCTGGATTGGAACACTTTTCGAAATGAATGGCCCCGAATTCCCCCTATCTGAATCTCTGCAAAATCCGGGTCAGATGTAGGTATTTGGATACCACTATTGGCTATGACTTTCCCCACCCGCCCTCAAATTGTCTTGAGGGGAGATGGCTTCATCCAGTCGCATCTGCTTGATCTTGTTCAAGAGCGCTTTATAGCTGACCTGCAGACGGCGGGAGGCTTCGCGGCGGTTCCAGCGCGTGGATTCCAGCATTTCAAGGATTGCCCGGCGTTCTGCCTCCCAAGCAGCACGTCTGCCCACCTCCAGCAGGGAGAGATTCGGTGTTGCGGCGTCGTTCGCCGTTACCGTTTTTTCTCCTGCAGGATCGAGAAGACGTTCGTCCTGGCCGGAGATATTTCTGGCGCCATTGCGGTTCGACAGCTCGCGGAGAATCTGTGTTTCGCTCCCAACCAGCACAAAGCGCTTGCACAGGTTTTCGAGTTCGCGGATATTCCCCGGCCAGTCGTATTCCATCATTCGCCCGGTGACGTCGGCACTCAGCGGGTGCAGTGCCCGTCCATACTGGGCTGCATATTTGTTCAACAGATAATCGGTCAGGATCGGAATCTCGTCACGACGTTCCCGCAATGGCGGCAAAAATATGGTGACGACATTGATGCGATAGAGGAGGTCTTCGCGAAACAGTCCCTCCCGGACCCTTTCCTCCAGCAGCTTATTGGTCGCGCACAATACGCGCACATCGACAGAAACGTCGCGCTTGGCGCCCAGGCGGGAAAATCTGCCGTCCTGCAAAACATGCAGCAGCTTGGCCTGCAGGCTGGGATGCATCTCCGCAATTTCATCCAGAAATAACGTCCCGTGGTCTGCCAGTTCGAACTTTCCCGGCTTACTACGAACCGCTCCGGTAAACGCTCCTGTTTCGTAGCCGAACAATTCACTTTCCAGCAGGTCGTGAGGAATCGCGGCGCAATTCACTTTGACGAACGGCTTCTGTCTGCGGCGCGAATGTTCAAACAGCAGACGGGCGACGACTTCCTTCCCTACTCCACTCTCGCCGCGAATCAGCACGGTGACATCGGTGCCGGAAACCTTTTCAATGGTGTCGCGAATCTCCGCCATCCTGGGGTTGTCGCCCATCATGACCGGGGGTGAAAGTGGAGCGTTTCCCTTGCCCTCAGCAATCGCCGGTTCGAAGCCGGCAGACTCCGTGACCTCGAAATCGCCGTAAGCTCTGGCAAGGCTTCTCCCGCCCGACGCAACCAGCCTGTGCAAAATGGTTTCCGCCCGCCCGGCCATCCAGTCGGCATGCAACGGCAACGTCCAGACATCTTCCGCGCCCAGGCGTGAAATGGCAAAGGTCAGTTCTTCCGTAGGTTTGCCCAGGACTACCACAACGGGCAGGCGGGGATGTCGTGCACGCAACTGCTCCAAAACACTCCATTCGCGGTCCAGCTCCAGCACCAGCAGAGACGGGAGGTGTTCCGCCAAATGCTCCAGCAAATGCTCCGCAGAGCGCACCTGGACCATCGAGACTGCTGCGCCAGCCTGCATCAACACCTGCGCTACGGAAGCAGAGTGAGCCGTGTCGCTTACGGCGAGTAATACCTGAACTTGAGTTGCGGTCATGAATAGTTAGCTCTGATTTTAGACCTTAGCCCGCAACTCATGTCATTCGGGGCCGAATGCGGAAACCGAAAACAATTCACTCAGGGGCTGAAGCCTACCTGTTTTCAGTTACTTCGTACGGCCTGAAGGCCGTACCCTTCAAAGCTTCTCTTCTATTTGAATCAGATGCTCCACTGTGGACCGAAGTCGAGCGGCAAACTGAGAATGGGATTCCTCCGCGGTGCGGCGAAGCGGAGCTCCCACAACCACAACCAGACCGGATGGGCGAAGATTAGGGAAAAAGCCGGGGTGCTGCGCCGCCTGCCAGAGGCCAGCCAGCGCGATTGGAACTACCGCAGTCCTGGACTCCTCTGCTAGCAGACTGATGCCGGTCTGAAAGGGCTGTAGTTCGCCGGTGAGGGTGCGTTTTCCTTCAGGGAACACCAGCACGTTGTACCCCCGGTCCAGTGCTTCCCCGGCATGGGCAAAGCTTTGCCGCAGACCCGCACCGGCGGGCAGAGGGAACACGTTCAAGAGAGCAGTGACGGCCTGCGCCTGCAACGGCGCCAGCCAGCGCAACGGTCCCGCACCGACACCGGCGGCTGTACGACCCTGCTGCCATGCCGCCAGCAACTCCGCCGACATGGCCACCGCCATGTGCCGGCGCACGCGGGGCGGAAGCGCGAAGAGCACCAGCGCCACGTCGATGGCGGTGACATGGTTGCAGATGTAAATTGAAGGCTCCGCTGGCAGTGTTCGGGGATTGCATTCGACATGAGGATGCGCGAGCGCCGCCGCCAGTGGGCGCAATATGCATTCGAGAAAGATGACCCGGGTCGCCTGGACTGGCTTGCTCCAGGGCCAATGCTTGTATTTCGGTGCGTTCGATCCCGCCCTTTGCTGTGCAAAGGATGGGGTACTTTCTTGTTCAGTAATCCCACGTCTCAGAGGCGAGACGTGGGGCACCCGGTGTTTCGGTTGGGTGGGTGGATGGACGAGAGTAAACCCGTTCTCTTCCGGTGCCTGCACCGGTCGCAGCAATTTTCGCAGGTCTCCAAGGGTTTTTGCCGCGGCCATATCGTTGTCGGAGACGGACACGCCAAGCTGCTCTTCGATTCCCATGGCCAGTTGCATGCGTCCCAGGCTATCGAGATGGAGCTCCGCTGAATTGTCGAGTCCGTTGACGGACTCCCCGGCCGCCTGCTGCAACAGTCGCAGAAGCGGATCGCTATTGCTGCCGAGGGTAGTTGCAGGCGATGTTGCCGCGAGTTGCTGCTGCACCCAGGCGGCGACCTCGCGCCGCAGCAGCTTGCCGATCGTGTTGCGAGGAAATTCATTCGTGGGCCATTCAAGCGCGCTTCGGATTTGTTGAAACTCCTGAAGGCCGCGATTTGCGCCGGCGAGAATTTGCGGCAGCGCTTGTTCGTCGTTGTTGCCTTCAAGATGTTCATTGAGCATGACAACCGCCACCGGCTCCGCGCCGCGCGGCCCATTCCAGCCCACAACCATGCACTCGCGAACACCAGGTTGTGCGCAAACAGCTGCTTCCAGATCGGCGGGATGGATGTTCATCCCGGACGCAGCCACGATAACGTCGCTCTTGCGTCCGAGAAAATGCACGTTGCCGGTTGTGTCCACCGAACCGAGATCACCGGTGTGCAGCCAGTCTTCCCTGCGAGCTTCGATTTGTCCGTTGCGCCAAGTTCCCGCCGCGAGCATCGCGCCGCGCACCAGGATTTCGCCATCCTCCGCGACACGCACTTCGCGCCCCTCCAATGGCCTGCCAATGCTGCCGCGCGAGGTATGCAGCGGATGGTTCAGCGTGGCCAGCGCGGTCGTTTCCGTCATGCCGTAACCCTGTATCAGCACGAAACCAAGAGCGTTCCAGAATTGTTCGATATCTTGCGGGAGCGTCGCACCGCCAGAGACAAACGCCCAGAACTTGAATCCAAACCGGCGATGCAGATCGCGCAGATGCCACCATCGCCACCAGATGCGCCGGTGCTGAACTTTCGTGAGCCGCTGTTGCAATTGCGGCTCGTTCGCCAACAGATCGGCGCGCATCAGCTCCAGCACGCGGGGAACGACTGCGGCAAGAGAAATGCGTTCGCGGCGGATGCGTTGAATCAGATGATTGGCGACCAGCTTGTCTTCGTAATGTACCTCCGCGGCCAGCAGCGGCGGGACCCACAGACCCATGAACTGGCCAAAAACATGACTGAGCGGAAGCGTGTGCAGGAAGCGCAACGGATGCACCCGGCGCTCATACCGCAGATATTTTTTTATCTCGCGCTCGAGCACCTCGACACTGGCGAGCACATTGCCGTGGGTATGAACGATGCCCTTAGGAGCGGATGTTGTTCCCGAGGTGTAGAGGATTTGCAGAGGAGTTTCGGGGGAAAGCGATGACTCTGGAACGAGCAGCGGATCAAGTGGAAGCGAGGATGCCGAATCTTCGAAATAAAATTTGGAAGCGGAGTTCGGTAGCCTCTGCAACAGCTCTGAATCGCCTGCGATCCAGCGCGGAGCTGTCTCGGCAATTACTCGCGTGGCAAACTCCACGCCTCCAGCCGCATCGAGCGGAACGGCGATGACGCCGCGCAACACGCAGCCAAAAAATGCCGCGACCCATTCCGCGGAATTTGCGCCCCAGAGCAAGACACGCTCGCCGGGAGAAATTCCATTGTCAGCCAGCAGGCGCGAGAAACGTCCGGCCAATGCGGCCAACTCCGCATAGGAAGTAGCCACGCGGCGGTTGCCGGGATAGCTGACTACGGCGATCTGTTTCCCGTGACATTCAAAATCTTCGACGAACGTGGCCAGATGTTTCCGCATACGTTGTGGGATGCGCCTGAACCCATGTCTCAGAAGCGAGACATGGGGCACCCTATTTCCCATCCCCACCCGTGTTTCTAGTCTGCGATCATCTCGTCTTCTAACGTTGAGATGGGCTGGACTCGGATGCGGTCGACCCGGCGGCTGGACGATGCCAGCACTTCGAGCCGCAATCCCGCCAGATGAATCACTTCTCCGGGAAATGGAATGTGGCCCGCTTCCTCTGTGATCAGTCCGCCGAGCGTAGTCGATTCATATTCCTGCGCCAGCGGCAGTGGAACGGAGTCGGCAAACAGCTCATCCAGTTGCGCCAGTTCGAAGCTTCCGGGGACGATGTAGGAGCCGTCGGGCTGGGGCTGGGCTGTCTCTTCAAGAGTTGGCGTTTCGTGTTCATCGCTGATGGCGCCGACAATTTCTTCCACCACATCTTCAATCGTCACCAGGCCGGCGAGACCGCCGTATTCATCGATGACAAGCGCCATGTGCTGTTTGTCCCGCTGCATCTCGCGCAGCAAGGACTGGATATTTTTCGTCTCCGGCGTGAACATGGCTGGACGCGCCATTTTTCCGACGGTATAGGTTGCGGCGTCGATATCGGTGACGTGCAGCAGGTCATGCATAAAGGCGATGCCGGTCACTTCATCGAGATTCGTGCCGTAAACCGGCACGCGGGAGTAGGCGTGGGTGCGCAATTGCTCCGTAAACTCGGCCAACGTCATCGACGCTGGAACGGCGAAAATGGCCGGACGCGGCGTCATCACCTCGCGCACGATTTTATCGCCAAACTCGACGGCGGAGCGGACCAGGGCGCGGTCGCTCTCTTCGAGGATGCCCTCTTCTTTCCCTGCTTCGATCAGCGCTTCGACGGCTTCGGAAGGATGCTCTTCATCCGGCGGCTCGCCCGATTCTGCAAGAGCTGCGATCGAGAGCAGAAAACCGAGCGCCAGCGTGACGGGAAACGCGAGATAAAACAGCACGCGCAAAACGCCGGTAAGAGGAGCTATCCAGCGGCCTTCTGTGCGGATGAAAAGCAATTGCGGCAGAAAGCTGCGGAACAGCAGAATAACGAGAACGATGGCGAGCAGTAGTTGCGCGACATCGTTTGCGACCGGCTCGCCATGGACACGGTGGGCGTAGAGGGCGACATCCCCGAAGATAAGGACGCACGCCGCAAGCGAAAGCGGCGGCAGCATGGCGACGGACTGGGCCGCATGTTTGCTGCTCATGCCCAGGCGCGGCTCGACCTGCTGCTCCCACACGTCGATGTTTTCCTGGAAGTCGCGGGAGAGAAATTTGCCCATTTCCGAATACAGCCGGTCGATGTAGGAAGCAATCGTCATGATGGCCAGCAGAAACACTGTCCCGAAGCATTGAAGAATGCTCATCGTCGGCCTCGGCTGTGAGTTGCGGCATTCTCGACGGAATTACGCGCGATCAATGTTCCTGGCAATCGGAAGCGGCGGCGCAGCTGATCTTCCCGGTGGGCCATTTCCCCGGCATCTGTTTCGTGGTCGTATCCGGCGAGATGCAGAAGTCCATGCAGCAGAAGAATTTTCAATTCAATTTCGAGCGGATGGCCGAACTGATGTGCCTGGCGCCGGGCGGTATCGATGGAGATGGCAAGATCGCCCGCTATTGTTTGTTGCGCTGGCTTTCGCGTGCTTCTGGGCAATGCGGGCGCGGGGAATGAGAGGACATCCGTCGCTTTATCTTTGCCGCGAAATGCCTGGTTTAGCCGGCGAATTTCGCTGTCGGAGGTGAACAGCACGGAGACTTCGCCCGCAACCGGCACGGCCTTTTGCGCCCGCGCAAGGAATGGGCAGAGGTCTGGAACCTTCTCCGCCGCGCGTTCCGTTGCGCGGGTCACTGCACCTTCATCGGAAAGATCGAGCGTAATCATTGCGAGCAAACTTAGAATACCCGGAAGACGATGGGAGAGCAGTTTGTTCGCTCTTCTGAGATACCGTCCGTTCCTGCTTTCTATCCCAGGTCTCAAAAATCGAGACCTGGGGCACCCAGGTTCGATATCACGATTATTGGGTCTGCACGATTGGCTTCTCGGGCTTCTCGGGTACTCCATTCCGCGGCATGGGTTCGATTTCGAGAGGCAGCTCCCTTTGGCCGCGCGTGTAACCGTCATAGGCGACGACGATGCGCTGCACAAGCTGATGGCGCACGACATCTCCCTGCTCGAAATAACAGAAGCGGATACCCTCGACACCTTTCAGCACGTCGATGGCTTCGATCAGGCCGGACTTGCGCGGATTCGGCAGATCGATCTGTGTGATGTCGCCGGTGATGACGGCCTTGGCGTTGTTGCCCATGCGGGTCAGGAACATCTTCATCTGCTCGCTGGTGGTGTTCTGCGCCTCGTCCATGATGATGAAGGCGTCGTTCAGCGTGCGGCCGCGCATGAAGGCCAGCGGAGCAACCTCAATTACATTGCGCTCGAGCATTTTGTCGACGCGGTCCGGCTCCAGCAGATCGTAAAGCGCGTCGTAGAGCGGGCGCAGATAAGGGTCGACTTTTTCCTGCAAAGTGCCGGGCAGAAACCCCAACCGCTCCCCTGCCTCGACAGCCGGGCGGACCAGCACGATCCGGCTGATTTTTTTTGCCGTCAGCGCCGCGACTGCCATCGCAACGGCGAGATACGTCTTGCCGGTACCGGCTGGCCCTACACCGAACACCATGTCGGCGCTTTCAATCGCCTCAAGATATTGCCGCTGATTCACCGAGCGCGGCTGCACCGTGCGGCGAATTCCATTGGAGCGCTGCTTGCCGCTTTCCGCCAGGCCGCGCAGCGTCACGGACTTGTCGGCCGTGACCAGCTTCAGCATTCCGTTTAGTTCGCCATTCTGAAGCGTGACTCCGCCGCGCCGCAAGGCCTCGTAATCGGCGAAGATCTGCTCGACACGCGCGATGGCGACGGGCTCTCCTTCTACGTAGAGGCCGTCGGAACGCAAATCAATGTGGACTTTCAGGGCGGATTCGATCAGGTGGAGGTTCTCGTCGCGGGTGCCAAAAATCGGCTCAATGTTTGGGGTGATCTCGATGGCTTTCATCATCAATAAAACTTTTCGCCTCCTTGTGGATTTGAAACACCGGAGCCGCAGGCAGCGCAAGCTGTCTGCGGGCTATACATCTGTTTGGATTGCATGGATTGGATTCCGGATGGCCGGGGAGCGTTGCGTATATTTTGCGGATTCAGCCTCGGCCCATACGTGGTCCCGATATGGGATCCGGTGCGCCGAGCGTGGGTGAGTGCGTCGATAAGCACGTCGATGGGCACAAGAGTAGCGCCGGAAAAGATTCGAGTCAACCGGCAAATGGAAAATTTATTTTCCGGGATCGGAATTCATAAAAACTGCGGCCGCCGCGCCTTGCACTCCGGCGAACATGTTCGAGGTTGAGAGCAGGACGCGGGGCTTTCTCAGGGCTGAAAACGGAAGAGCTCCGTTAAGTGCCGCCATCAACTTGTCCTGGAAACCGGACAATGCCTGGGTGATGCCGCCGGTCAGTATCACCGCCTCCGGATCGACGAAGCTCCACACATTCGCCAACCCCTCGCCCAGCGCCGCCACCATCCGATCGAGGGCGCAATTCGCTGCGGCATCTCCATGCGCCGCGCGCCGTGCGATCTCTTCGGCAGTGGTCGAGTTTGTTCCCATGGCGGCGCAATAGTCGCGAACCAGGGCGTTCGAAGAGACATAGCTTTCAAGACATCCGCGGCGTCCACAGTTGCATTGCTGGCCAGACTCGAAATTGATGGTGTGGTGTCCGATCGCCCCTCCAAACCCATGGAAGCCGCGCAGCAACTCGCGATTCGCTATGATCCCGGCTCCCAGTCCGGTCCCAAGCGTGATCACGACAAAATCGTTGAATGCCCCGCCCTCTCCAAAATGCAGTTCAGCCAGCGCCGCGGCGTGGCCATCGTTCTCCACAAAAACGGGCAGCTGGAATTTTTCAGCGAAGTGCGCTCGCAAAGGAAAGCCGGTCCATCCCGGAAGATTTTCCGTCGCCGCAAAGACCGTGCCCCGGCCGACATCGACGGCTCCCGCGCTGGCGATGCCGATCCCGTCCAGCACGCGCTCGCCGGCATTCGCCGCGAGAATTGCGGCGATCACCTTTTCCGTCGCTGCCGCGATCGATTCCGCTCCGCCTGCCGCAGCCGTGGGTGTCTGCTCCGCAAACAACACCTCACCGCGTTGGTTTACCAGGCCGGCCTTGATGTTGGTCCCGCCAATATCGACACCAAGCGCCCACTTCTCAGAAGCCTGCGCCTGAATCGCGTGGACAAAATGTTCGGTTATATCTTTCGGCCTGGTAATCGCCGATCCAACAATGACGGCATACGCTCCCATCTGCAACGCACGCTGCGCATCCTGGGGCGTGGCAATGCGCCCCTCCGCGATAACCGGGATTGAAAGATGTTCGACGCATTCGCGCAGCAGTTCCCAGGCCGCTCCAGTAACGGCGTTGCTCTGGGGAGTGTATCCGGCAAGAGTTGTCGCCACCGCGTCCGCGCCCGCCTCGACCGCGGCCATGGCCTCGCGGAGCGTGGAAATGTCCGCCAGCACAGGACGTCCCAGTTCCTGGCGCACGCGGCGAAGAACATCCGGCCAGCGTTCTCCGAACAAAGTCTCGCGTTCCGTGCATTCGATGGCCAGAATATCCGCGCCCGCCTCGGCAATGCTTCGCGCCGACTCAAAGTCCGGTGTGATGCGAAGCTCCTTGCCTAAGTAGCGCTTGCAGAGGCCGATGATAGGCCGATCCGTGATTGACCTCATCGCCGCAATGTTGCTGGCGCCTTCAGCCCGAAGGCCGCGCGCTCCTCCACGAAGTGTCGCCTCGGCGATGCGCCGCAAAACGTCTGGGTCGTTGAGGGGATCGTCCGGCCACGATTGGCAGGAGACAATCAAGCCACCGCGCAAGGATTCAGCTATGGGCAAGGTCCTTTCCTCTCGCGTAAGTGTATAGTAGCGATTTTGATGAGAGGAGCATTTCGAATGATCGACGATCTCAACCGCAGGGAGTTTCTCTCTCATCTGGGTCTAGGCGCTGCCGCATTCGCGATCGATCCAGCTGGCATCATAGCTTCGCCGCTGCCATTACAACCGAAGCAGATTACCGGAAGCTGGCTTGAACTTCAGCATCACGCGACCGTCGAAGGAGTGGATTGGAATCCAGCCCTGGCCCGCTTCACTGCCGCGCAGTGGGACGCAAAGATCAAAGAGATTGCAGACGCAGGCCTCCAATACCTCGTACTGATGGCGACAGCGGTTTATTACCGCGCTTTTTATAAAACCAATATCTATCCTAAGTGGGAGTTGGGCTGTGCGGATCCTATCGAAGCGTTGCTTTCCGCGGCTGACAAATATAAGATCAAGTTCTTTATTGGCGGCGGATTCTACGGCGACTGGGAAAGCGACCAAATCATTACAGATCCCGTTGGCGAAAAAAAGAGACTTCAGTCTCTTGAAGAAATCTCCGCGATCTACGGCCATCATCCGAGCTTCTACGGATGGTATTGGCCCGACGAGGCATTCATCAATCCGCGTTATACTCCGGAATTTATCCGGTATGTCAACACCAATTCCAAGCTCGCGCGCCAACTGAAACCGAACGCAAAGATCATGATCGCGCCCTACGGCACGCGTGTCGCCATCCCCGACGATGAATATGTGCGTCAATTGGACGCGATGGATGTCGATATTGTGGCTTACCAGGATGAAGTGGGGGTGCGGAAGTCGAAGGTTACAGAGACCTCCGCCTTTTTTGAAGGGCTCCGCAAAGCGCACGATCGCTCGCAGAAGGCAAAGATCTGGGCCGATGTTGAAATCTTCGAGTTTGAAAACGAAGTCTACAAAAGCGCATTGATGCCCGCGCCGTTTGACCGGGTCGTACGCCAGTTGGAGGCAGTGTCCCCGTGGGTCGATCAGATCCTCGTCTATCAATATCAGGGGATGATGAACAAGCCGGATTCCCCGGCTTTCGCAGGTTGCCAGGCATCCACCCGGCTCTACTCCGATTACGTCCAATGGCTCGGCCGCCGTAGGTCAGTGCGCGGATAAGCGCGTCGATGGGCACAGTAGTAGCGCTCCCGGAGATCTGAATCCATCGGCAAATAAAAAATTTACTTTTACTCCTTGGCATCTGATTTTTGACGCGGGATTTTTCCGCCACCTGCAACATCGCCGGAATAAGATTGTCATCATGCCAGATGCTGCTGCGCAATCCACTGAAACCACGCTGCATGGGTCCGTGCTGGTTTTGTTGCAGTTCGATGTGTGCGAGGCCATTCGGCTGGACCACCTGCGGGAGCTGATCCGGGCGCGCAAGGTCGAGCCGCCCAGTGCGAAGCATGCGGCCCCCGGGTATGTACGCTACCAGCGGCCGCCGGTAGTGGAATCAATCGAAACGCTGGTGCTGGAAAGCGGCGAACGGCTCCACGGCGAAATCAAATACTACGATTACGGCGTGTTGAGCGTGGTCTTCGAACTGGCCTTCGCCGGTGGCTGGGGAAAGTTGACGGGCCTGGCGAGCCGGTGGGTGTGGGATGTGGACTTCGCGGCACAGGCGACAGAGATTGTCCGCGGAAGACTGGCCCGCGCGGCCCCGGCGCTCGTTAAGCCATACACCGAATGGCTGAGCGAGGATTATTTAATTTTTCATGTACGGGAAATTACCGGTACCCCGTCCATCGAGGATCTGATCCACCAGCATGGCTCGCGCATCGCGCAGGTGGTTCGCGGCGATATGGGACAGCTGGCCGAAAGCGAGTGTAACGAGGTGCTGCATTCGCGCATTTCCTACTACGCGAACGATCTGGCCGTAATCGGATGGAACGCGGCGTTCATCTACGACAGCACCTCGGGCGCGGAGACGGCGATCCAGTTGCTGGAGTATGCAAACTCGCAACTGCTGGAGTTTCGGCATTATGACGACCTGCTGACAAAGGAACTGGACCGCGTGTACACGCTTCTCGATGAAGGAACAGGCATCTTCGCGCGATGGCGGCTGGCGCGATCGGCGACCCGGCTGCATACCGTGCTGCTCGACGTAGCGGAGCTGACGGAGCATGCCGATAACGCGATCAAATTTTTGAGCGACATGTTTTCAGCGCGGCTCTATAAGCTGGCGGCTTCGAAGGTAGGCGTGCCGGATTACAAGGATCTGGTAACCCAGAAAGTGCGCACGTCGGAGGAACTATATAGATTTATGGTCGACCAGTTCAACCAGAGCCGGGCATTCTTCCTGGAACTGACGGTGGTGATTATTCTGGTGATCGAACTGGTGTATCTATTTCGCGGAAGGCCGTTTTAACTTTCCAGTTTCATCGAGAGTGATCTCGACGCCATTGCCGATACCATCGCGCAGGACAATTCAACCCGCATTATTTGGTTGAACTCGCCGCATTCGCCCGCGATTTATATTTTCGTTCGAGACGATCCAACACGTCATCGACGGAAGCGCCCGGAGTTTTATCTTCCAACGCTTGCCGCCATACCTGGCGCAACTCTTCTATGCCCTGTCGGGCGGAGACTGTGCTTTTGCGTCCAGTCGCGCACGACCTCGCTGCTGTATTGACCCGTAAAAGGCCTTCACGTAAACTAGATTCTTGCGCATAGTGGTGATTTCCTCGCTTTGTGGCATCCAGGCTTCAGGCACTTCTCGCCCCGAAAGCACACCTTCAGGAAGTGTAGATATCGGATGATGGGCGAGCGGTCTGAGACAATAGATCGATTCAGCGAAAGAGAATTTTTTCATGGCAAATCATGTTTCGTCCCTGAAGCGCGCCCGGCAGACTGTCAAGCGCACCGCCGTCAACCGCGCCAACCGCAGCAAGCTTCGCAGCGGCCTTCGCGCCATGCGTGAGGCACTGGCCAGCAAGGATGCTGCTGCTGCCCGCACTCAGTACACGTTGACGACCTCCATGCTCGATAAGAGCGTGCAAAAAGGCATTCTGCATGACAATACCGCGTCCCGTTACAAGAGCCGCTTGAATGCGCGTCTGAAGGCTCTTTCGGTCAAGGCTGCCTGATTTTTCTTGATCCCATGATCTTATTCTCGTCTACATCCAGGTTAGCCTCTCGAACCCTTCGACAAGCTCAGGCAAGTCACCCGATTTCTTCATCCTGAACGGTGCGAAGGTGGATACGCGCGTACTCACCCAGGTCTCAAAAGCGAGACCTGGGGCACCCGTGAGGGCGCAGCGAACCTGCTCCGGATGATTTTCCTTTCATTCCTGCCCTCCGTCGATCCCAGCTTAGCTTCGCGAACCTGGGGCACCCAGTGTGATGTCTTCCCCGCATAATTCCCGTAACACTTTTACCCAGCGGTCGCCGTAATCGTTCCACCCTCCCAGATGCCGCACCCGTTCCAGTGCAGCCGCCTGCATCTGCTGCTGTAGTTGGAGGTTTTCGGCCATTTGTTGCAGCCGCTCTGTGATCGCTTGCGGGTCGCGAATGGGAACGATGAAGCCTTCCTTGCCGTCCGTGAACAGATCCTCGCTGCCGGTATTCGGCGTTGCGATGACCGGGCATCCGCATGCCATGGCCTCCCCCTGAACCAGCGCGAGTCCTTCTTCGAGCGAGGGCAACACCATGACATGGCTGCTGTTTAGATACCGCACCAGTTCCTGGCGGGAGACCGCACCGACGATTTCCACCTGCTCCATCGGCAGGCGAGCGAGCAACGGCTTCATGTGCGGGAACATGGGGCCGAGGATGCGCAGGCGCTTGCGCGGGTGCTGGAGACGGGCGAAGGCTTCCAACAGATATGGGACACCTTTTCGGAGGCTGACTTGCCCGACGAAAAGGACCTCGAAAGTATCGGCTCCTCGCGGCGATTCGGCGTCGGGCCGGAAGGCGTCCAGCCGCACGCCATAGGGAATGACGCGTAATTTTTCAGCGGGAACGCCCTCGGCGACAAAACTGCGCGCGGCAAAGCTCGAAGGCACCGCGATGCAGTCCGCCTGGGCATACTGGATCTCTTCGCGCGCGGTGTCGCGCGGGTCGTAGATGTCGAGCGGTGCTCCCCAGCGTCGATGCTCCTCGCTGAGCAAACGCCATTGGTAACGAGCGTGCGTCGAGCCGCGATCGCAGATATATTTGCCGCCGCGTGACTGCACTCTTCGGCCGGCTTTGAGCGCCGCTCCGGCGATGGCAATCAACGCATCGGGCTGGGCACCGGCATGGGCGCCCGGCTGATCGATGCGGCGGGTGATCCACTCGTCGAAAGCCAGTGCGTTCCAATAATCGAGGTGCTCAGTCCACGGCGATGGATACAGTCCGTAGCGGGCCAGCAGGGCGAGTCCGCCGTGAATCCATGGAAACGTTTCGACGTACTTATGCGACAGGCCTTCCCGCTTAAGCCGCCGCCAGGGATAGGTGGAGTAGACCGTTTGCAGGCAGCCGTGACGGCGCAGCTGGTGTGCCAGCTCGAAGTGATGGAAGACGCCGAAGACGGCCTGCGAGACGCGCACAGATTGTTCCTCTCCTTGCTTCGCCATATCCCACGCTTTGCTGGGCAAAGGATGGACACCCGGGCATTCTGCCGTGAGCTTAAAAATAACAGCCGCTGCCGACAAACCGCGAGGTCCTTCTGAATTTACAAACGAAATACAACACCCTCGTAAGGGGTGTTGCCATCCAGCGCCTCGTTGTACGCTGCAACAACACCCCTAGAAAATGCCTCCGCTTCCAAACTCCCGCAGAAATCTTTACACTCCAACTGTTGCACTTCAACTGTGTATCCATACCTTCGCTCCGCTCAGGATGACACAGTTGATTTTTTTTTGCGCCATTGCTACCGGGAAACAAGCAAGGAAAATCAAATCAGGAAAGTGTTCCGTATCCATGTCGATTCTTGTTGTCGGTTCCGTTGCATTTGACAGTATTCGCACGCCGCACGGCACGGTAGACCGGTGCCTGGGCGGCGCAGCCACCCACTTTGCGCTTGCCGCCAGCTTCTTTACGCATGTTCGCGTGATTGGCGTAGTCGGTGACGATTTTACCGCAGAGCACGAAGCTGTATTTCACGCGCGCGGCATCGATATCCGGGGGATTGAGCGGACTGGCGGCAAGTGTTTTCACTGGACCGGGGAGTATCGCGAGAACCTGAACGAAGCCCACACGCTGCGCACGGACTTGAATGTTTTCGAGCGGTTTCAGCCGAAGATTCCCGACTCCTACCGTGACAGCGAGTTTCTGTTTCTGGCGAACATCGACCCGGTATTGCAGCAGCAGGTCCGCAAGCAAATGCCGAATGTGCGCATGGTCTGCGGCGACACGATGAATTACTGGATCAGCGGACACCGGGAGAACCTGGTGCGGGTGTTGCAGAACCTGGACGCGCTGCTGATTAACGATGGCGAAGCCAAATTACTCGCCAATGAAACGAACCTTGTGCGGGCGGCAGAGCGCATCATGGAAATGGGCTCGAAGACGTTGATTGTGAAACAGGGCGAGTATGGCGCGACGGCGTTCTTTGGCGAGCATTCCTTTCCCAGGCATGTGCGAAACCACTTCTTTCATGCGCCCGCGTTGCCGCTGGCCGAGGTGATTGATCCCACCGGCGCGGGCGACTCGTTTGCGGGAGGTTTTTTTGGCTATCTGGCATCTCAACCAGAGGTGACGCCGGCGGTTTTCAAGCAGGCGATGTTTTACGGCGGTGTGATGGGATCGTTTGCAGTCGAGCGATTTGGCACAGAGCGCGTGCGGCAGCTCACGCGGGAAGAGATCGACCAACGCTTCGCAAGCTTCCGGGAGCTTTCGCATCTTGAAACGGAATGAGTTGAGTAGTCAATACGGGCGGCAATCCGCGCATTCCTCCGGTGCGAATCCGCTTCGCGAAGAATCCCAACTAGTCATGGCAGTAGCCACGCTGCTAGCCACCGCTTCGCTGGTTTATTGTGGCGGGCACAGCCTTCTATTGCTTTATGGAGATGCAGTCGCGCATCTGCATATCGCGCGCCGCATCTTCGACTCGCTGAATCCCGGGTTTCGCCAGCTCGGTTCGGTGTGGCTGCCTTTGCCGCATCTTTTGCTGCTGCCTTTTGTGCAACGCACTACCTGGTGGCAGAGTGGAGTGGCCGGTTCGATTCCTTCAATGGCCAGTTATGTTCTGGCCTGCGCCGGTCTTTACCGGCTAGCGCGAAGATGGCTGCGGCCATCGGTATCCGCACTGGTTTTCATCGCCTTCGCGCTGAATCCAGGCCTGCTGTATATGTCCGTCACGGCGATGACGGAGCCGCTGTTTCTGGCGCTGATGGTGTGGAGCGTCGTGCATCTGACGTCATTTGAGTCTGCGGTGCGCCGAGCCGATGGCAAGGTTGCGCGAGCGGCGTTATGTAAATTGACACTGGTGCTGATTGCCGCCGTCTTTACCCGATATGATGGATGGATCCTCGGCACGCTGGCATGGATGATGGCTGCATACTGGATGGTGCAGCATGGATGGTGGAAGAAACCGGCCAATGCTCGGGTCTTTGCTGCCTGCACCGTGCTGCTGGCAGCCGCTCCTTTAGCGTGGCTGGGATATAACTGGCACATCTACGGCGATCCACTGGATTTTCTACGTGGTCCGTATTCCGCAAGCGCGATTGCGCAGCGCACGACCAAGCCCGGAGCGATGCCTTATCCCGGCTGGCATCATGTGTGGTGGGCGTTTCTCTATTATGTGAAGTCGGCAAAGATGGGCGCGGCGCCGCTGCGGTGCGGGCGCTGGCTGATGATAATGTGCGCAGCGGGAACAGTCTATGCGCTTTGGCAATATCGAAGCCGTATGGTTCCGGCGGCGCTGCTATTCTGGATGCCGATTCCGTTCTACGCATATTCCGTGACGTACGGTTCGGTCCCGATCTTTATTCCGGCGTGGTTTCCTCACTCGTTTTACAACACACGTTACGGCATGGAACTGCTGCCGGCGTTTGCTCTGTTCCCGGCTTTCGTGGTGCGAGCGGCCATCCGCAAGCGTCCGCAATGGAGCCGTGCGGTTTTGGGATTCGCGGTCGTGTTGATCGTGGCCAGCAATGTGTTCCTGCTGCGCGCGACACCGCTGGTGTTGCAGGAGGCGAAGGCAAATTCCGCAACGCGTATTCCGTTTGAGCGGGCGTTGGCGGCCAAACTGGTCCTGCTTCCTCCCCAGGCTACGGTGATGATGTATACCTCGGCGCATGTTGGCGCGCTGCAACAGATTGGATTTCCCCTGCGACAGACGATCAACGAAGGCGACTATAAGCTCTGGCAGGCCGCGCTGGACGATCCCTCCGCGGCTGCCAATTTCGTTGTGGCGCTTGACGGCGATCCGGTGGCGGAAGCAGTCCACCGGCATCCGCAGAATTTGAATCTCTTATTTTTGATCTGTAGCACCGGTCAACCATGCGCGCGGATTTATCATTCCACGGAGCACACGCCGCAGGGTTGAGCAGGCGACAAGAGGTTCTTCGTTGACACCAACGACATTGCCATTTTCATTCACGATCCAGCGTTGCCGCGCCGAATCGCATCCCATCCTAGCCGCAAAGAACGCGGCTAGGTTAGCACACCCATGTTCGACAATTCAGGGCTGAACCGGATGCCTAGAGGTGATCGTATTATGACTAAATTGCAGATCAGTTTGGCCGCGGCTATCTTTCTACTTGCTAGCTTCCGTTGCGGCGCTTCCGGCGTAAACCATGCTGCCGCTGTCAGTAATCTCCGGGTCAGTCCGTCCGGGCGCTACTTCGAGACTGCCGATGGCCACCCCTGGTTCTGGCTTGGAGATACCGGCTGGACGATCCCAGTCGACTACACGGCTCAGGAAGCGAACGTGTATCTTGGCGCTCGCGCGAAGATGGGTTTCACCCTGGTGCAGATGGTGGCGGTATGGGACGGAGGCACTGGATCGGAGCACGGCCTTAAGCCGAACCCGAATACAGCGGGCGTACAACCCTGGTTCCATCAGAACCCATTGGAACCAAACGAGGCGTATTGGAAGAATGTCGATGCGGTGATTGCCACCGCCGCTAAAAATGGTCTTTACGTGGGGCTGCTCCCAGCGTGGGGATCGTTCGTCGTCAACTACAAGATGATCACCCTGGCGAACGCCGAGGCTTACGGACGCTGGCTGGGCCATCGCTATAAAGACATCCCGAACATCGTCTGGGTCACGGGAGGCGACCGCGAATTCACCGATGCTCCCGATATCTGGAGAGCCATCGGACGCGGTTTACGGGAGGGCGATGGCGGCGCACACCTGATTACATTTCACCCTGGCGGGAAGCTCCAGAACACCCAGTCGGAGCGATGGCTGGCTGCAGACATGATCCAGACCTGGGCCTGGTACAAAGAAATACCCGAGCAAATTGCGACAGACTACGGGCTCAAACCGACCAAACCGGTCATCCTCGCTGAAGGGGCATACGAGAACGGTCCGGAATATCCTACTCGACCTATCACTCCGCTGATTGTCCGCAAGCAAGCGTATTGGACGTATCTGTCGGGCGCTTTTTTCACCTACGGACATAACGATATGTGGCGCAAAAATCCGACATGGGAAGCATCGCTCTCAAGTGAAGGAGCGAAGGACATGCGGGTGCTTCATGATCTTTTTGACACTCTTCCATGGTGGGACCTAGTGCCCAACCAGGCCTTGTTCACTGCGGGAGAAGGGAGCGGCGCAACGCTCAATGCCGCCGCGAGTTCGTCAAAGAAGACGTGGGCGATCGTATATCTCAGCAGCCCTGCGACGGTGAAACTTCAGCTCAGAGAGTTGAAGGCTGGTCGATTCAAGGTGATCTGGATCGATCCCAGCACCGGGCAGCGTTCGCTGGGAGAACCCTGTTCCGTTCCGGCAGAGAAAAGATTTACCACGCCCGCAGGCTGGCCGGACGCCGTATTGCTGCTCGAGCGGATTCCCTAAAGTGGCTTCACGGTTATTAGTCGATCGCAATAGGAATTATTCGTGGAAAGACACCAGAGACATGGGCTGCGTCAGACCGAAGACGACCTGAGAGTCCTTGGGAAGAACCGCCTGATGGCTTTCGAGCAACCAGTGCGCTCCAACATACCCGGCAGCCGCTCCGCCAGCAACCAACGCCGCCGGGCCGCCGGCGATGAGAAAGCCAGCAGCAGCCGCTCCGCCGCCGAGCAGGCCAGCTTCCGCAACTGTGCGCTTGGCGTGATCGACGCTGACCACATTGCCTTCAGAGTCCGGCTTGACCTTATCGTATTTTCCGATGTCATAGACTTCCGCATGCAGAAAATAGCGAGTGCCATCCGCCAGGACGACTTCATCCGGCCGCAGGCGAATCGAAGCGCCGCCAGTGACGCGCCGTCCCGCGCTGACAGAAGTGACCCGACCCTTAACAGTCGCGCCTACGGGGATGACCACTCGACTGTTCTTCATGACAGGCCGCAAGACGCGAGCGCTGAAGATCGCACCCGGTTGTGTGGTTGCCGTGGAAAGCTGCTGGTCAAGTGAAACCGTCAGAGTAGTCCCTTCCGGCAATTGATTCGGTCCGGAGGGGACGCTCGTGACAATGTCGCCGTCGGCGTTGTAATCGGCCGATGCAGCAGGCTGCCTGGTTACGAGGCCGGGATGCTGGACATAATCATGATCTTCTGGAGATGTGGGCACGGTCTCCATATGCGCGGCTGGCTGGCTCGCGGACAATGCGTTCGCATCTGACGAGTCCACCGGCGCAGGGGTTGTCGAGCCCAGATCGTTGGTGACGATGGCATCATCCGGCGGATGAGAAACGCCCTGGTAGGGGCTTGGCTTCGCGCTTTGTCCGAATGCGGTCACCGCCATCATGGCAGCGGCCAGGCTTGTAGCAGCTAGAAATTTCATCGTTCCCACCTCTCGTTACCCCATCGTTAAATCGAAGCTTCTGTTCAGCTGGATCCTTGACATTCGTCGGCACCTTGTTGGACGCAACGAAAACATTCCGCGTCAACTCGCGGCAAAATATTTCAAGCTTGAGTGGCAAAGGAAAACCTTCGCTCTGCATTCCCAGCGTAAATCGATTGCGAGCGCCACTTCTCCAGTGTAGTTGAGCGTTTCCGCGGTGTGCGTGCGTGCGCCTCTTCAGGTATCCGCGTAGTTATAGGCGGAGCGACACGTGGCGGTGCTTTGTTACAATCGACCTGAAAGCAACGCAGCGAGCAGCAGATGCGGAGCACCTGAAAGCCGCATGTTTCGACGCCTCGATCATCTTCCGGCATGTGATTGCCCAGATGGAAATTTCTTCGGGCTGGTTTTCGACACAGCTTGTATTTGCATTTCTCAACCTGGATAGAAACAACCGGAAGAGCTATCGAGCACATGCCAGAGTTAATCCAAACGATTCACGGAGTGGGAGGGAATGCCATCCCTGTGGATCGCCGTCCTCGTCTCAACGACAGACTTCAACACAAGGTTCTCAGGAGTGATATGACCGAAATTGCCTCCATCCACGCACGCGAAATTCTGGACTCGCGCGGCAATCCCACCATCGAAGCCGATGTGATTTTGCAGAGCGGAACAATTGGACGGGCAGCAGTGCCAAGCGGCGCATCCACCGGGGAGCATGAGGCCGTTGAGCTGCGCGATGGCGACGTGGAGCATTATCTGGGCAAAGGCGTTTTGCAGGCCGTTGAAAACGTCGAAAGCGTGCTGGGGCCGGAATTGGCGGGAATGGACGCCGGCAACCAGCGCTTGATCGACCAGACGATGATTTCGCTCGATGGCACGCCCAACAAGGGCCGCCTGGGCGCGAACGCAATTCTTGCAGTGTCGATGGCTTCCGCGCGCGCGGTTGCGAATGAACTCCGCATGCCGCTTTATCGCTATCTGGGCGGCGTGAACGCCTGCACGCTGCCCACGCCGATGATGAACATCCTGAACGGCGGCGCGCACGCCGACAACAATGTGGATTTCCAGGAATTCATGATTATGCCCGCCGGCGCGGAGAGCTTTTCCGACGCGCTGCGCTGGGGCGTCGAGGTCTTCCATACGCTGAAAGGCGTGCTGAAAAAGAAAGGTTACAACACAGCCGTTGGCGATGAAGGAGGGTTTGCTCCTTCGCTGAAGTCGAATACCGAAGCCGTCGAAGTGATCCTTGAAGCCATCACCCAGGCAGGCTACAAACCGGGAGAGGACATCTTCCTGGCGCTCGATCCGGCGGCCAGCGAATTCTTCGATGCGGATAAGAATAAATACGTATTCAAGAAGTCAGATAAAAGTGAGTATTCCAGCGAAGAGATGACGCGCTTTTGGGGAAGCTGGATCCGGCAATACCCCATCGTTTCACTGGAAGATGGCCTGGCGGAAAACGATTGGGAAGGCTGGGCGTACCTGACACGCGAGCTGGGCGATCATGTGCAGTTGGTTGGCGACGACTTGTTCGTGACCAATTCGGAGATTCTGCAGCGCGGCATTGACGAGGGCGTGGCCAACTCCATTTTGATCAAGGTGAATCAGATTGGCACGGTAAGCGAAACGCTCGAAGCCATGGACCTGGCGCGGCGCTATGGTTATACCTCGATCATTTCGCATCGCAGCGGCGAGACGGAAGACACGTTCATTGCGGACCTCGCAGTAGGCACCGGGGCCGGACAGATCAAAACCGGCTCGGCATCCCGCACGGATCGCATAGCGAAGTACAACCAGCTGTTGCGCATCGAAGAAGAACTCGGCCAGGCAGCGCAATTCCTCGGTCTCGAGTCCGTCAACTTCGGCGAGTAGCTGAAGGTATTCCCATAGACAAATGATGTCATCCTGAGCGAAGCGAAGGACCTCGCGTTGTGCCGGCAAACCACAAGGTTCCTCGGCTTCGCTCAGGATAACAATATCTATTTATGAGACCATATCCACTTCCGATTCGCGGTCTTATTTTTTGTTGCTATCCTTACCCGAAAGTTTTTTCACAGGAATTCCATGGCACACAATAAGCCGCTTGTTCTGACGATCCTCGATGGCTGGGGGTACCGCGTAGAAACCAACGCGAACGCCATCGCGCTGGCGCGCAAGCCGAATTACGATCGGCTGCTGCGTGAATTTCCCAATACTCTGCTGCGCGCCTCCGACCACTATGTCGGCCTGCCGGACGGCCAGATGGGTAACAGCGAAGTTGGCCACCTCAACATCGGTGCAGGCCGTGTGGTGCATATGGATATCACACGCATTGACGATGCGATTGCCGACGGTAGTTTTTTTCACGATCCCGTGCTGGTGGATGCCCTGCGTTATGCCGCTTCGCACGGACGCCGCGTGCATCTGCTGGGACTGGTCTCAGATGGCGGCGTGCATTCTCACCAAAGACATTTGTATGCGCTGCTGAAACTGGCGAAGCAAGAGCAAGTGACGCAGCTTTTTGTGCATGCGTTTCTCGACGGCCGCGATACTCTGCCCACCAGCGGCGCTGGATACCTGGAGCAACTGCAACAACAAATGCGTGAGTATGGCGTGGGCGCAATTGCTTCCGTTTCTGGCCGCTACTACGCCATGGACCGCGACCGTCGCTGGGAGCGCGAACTGAAGGCCTTCGATGCAATGGTGACTGGCCACGCTGAGGGCGGTTTGCACGCCGACCCCGTCGCCAGGCTGCGACAGTCCTACAACAATGGAGTGACGGATGAATTCGTCATTCCCTACGTCTGCGCGGGCGCAAAGGGAAAGCCCGTCGCAACCATTGCGGACGATGACGTATGTATCTGCTTTAATTTCCGGGCCGACCGCGCTCGCCAGATCACTCGCGTGCTGGCGCGCAACAGCAACTTAACTGCTCAGGGTGGCCGCGATCTGCCAGGCTCAGATGAGCTGGATGCTGTCATTCCGCGTAATACGATTCCGAACAGCCTGCGCTATATCTGTATGACGCAATATGACAAGCTGTTCACTCTGCCTGTTGTTGTGCCCCCCGAATCGATGGACAACCTGCTGGCCAACCTGATGGCGCAGGCGAACCTGCGAAATCTGCGCGTCGCGGAGACGGAGAAATACGCGCACGTCACGTATTTCTTCAACGGCGGAATCGAGAAGCCTTTTCCCGGTGAAGACAGGATCCTCGTGCCGTCGCAAAAAGTTGCGACCTACGATCTGGCTCCTGAGATGAGCGCCGCCGGAATCGCGGATGTCGTGGCGAAGGCCGTCGCTGACACTGCGTTCGACGTCATCGTGGTGAATTTTGCGAATGCCGACATGGTCGGCCATTCCGGCAAACTGGAACCGACGATTCGCGGCGTGGAAACGGTCGATGCCTGCCTGGGGCGGATTTACAACGCGATTCGGCAGCACGGCGGCTCGATGCTGGTGACAGCGGACCATGGCAACGCCGAGATGATGGTCGATCCCGTCAGCGGAGGGCCGCACACCGCGCACACTACGAACCCGGTGCCGTTCATGCTGTTGACGGAAATGGGATTGAAGGCGGAGGTGAAAAATGGAGGATCGTTGCGCGATATTTCGCCCACCATACTCGATCTGCTCAAGCTCCAACAGCCCAGGGATATGACCGGTGCAACGCTTATCCAGCAAGCGAATTGGCATTTGTAATTGATAGGTTCCGGCCCGCATTCATTCAGCCTGCGTTGGCAACGGGTTTTTCAAATACCGCGCCATGACCGCAGAACACATTTCATCCTTGTCCGTGTTGAGCGTCCAGACTGACCCCTCCAAAGGAGTGTTCGCTATCGGGCGGCCGAGATCGATCACTGCGATGTTCCCGTCGTCATAAACAGCCTGATAATGGATTCGCAGATGATCGAACTGGTTGTGGGTAACGACTGTCATCTGCCACAGCGCCAGAAGCTCTTGCGAATTCAGATTCGTTTTCTCCAGCGCTTCGCATCCTTCCATGTCGACCCAGCGGGCATATTGATAATCGTAGACAACATAGCGGATGGATTGGTCTTCCAGGTAGTGGACTAGATCTTTGCTATCGCGCCCGAATGGCCAACCCGGTTTTTGTCCCGCAGCTCCCGGCCAGTCAGCCAGAAAAATAGTTCGATTCTTAAAAGTAAATAAGAATGGGTACGCGGTATTTTCGATCGACCTGGAATGTGCCGGCAACGATTCTTCAGCTGCCTTATATTCCGCTGTTAATTGCGGGTTCGAGACAGCCACTCCGGTGAGGCTTGCACGAAGACCATCGCGATAGTCCTGTTGTTCGAGTCGTACCTCACGAAACGGCCGAGGCTGTTTTCCAGAGGCATCGTAATAGAAGATCATTGCGGCAAGAGAAGCCACTCCGCAAAAAAAAGCAGCGCGAATCTGTTTTCCTACAGTCTTGCGGTGCATCGCTCCTGCGGTTGCGGCATAAAAAACGATGATGGCAGTGAAAAATTGAGGGAAGTTATACCGCCAGATAAAATCCCCCCCGCTCTTGTAGTTGAAGGCGGTAATTGCAAGTGCGGAGGCAATCAGAATGCTTAGACTTAGCCGTGCACGCCGTTCCCTTGCGCCTCCCATAATTTGAATGCACGCCAGGATAAGAAGGACGATTGCCTGAAGAAATATTTTGATGAACGACCGCGTGGAGGTGAACTTTACTGCCGCATGCAGCAAGCCATAGCTGGCATAGTCGACTCCGTACCCAAACAAGGGAAACAGATAGGTTCCGCTGTTCAGTTTCATTGAGATCATCCACGGCGCAAGAAACCCCAGGCAAGCAACCCCAGCGAAAGGAGGCAATCGCAAACAGTCGCCACGTCTCTCTCGTGAAGTCAGCATGAGGTGAGGGATGAGGGCAAACGCGCCTACGCACGGCAAAAATGTGGACTTGAGCGAGATGATCGCGCCGCCCACTACGCCGACCAGCAACGCATAACGGATGCGCGCGCGATTTTCTGTCCAAGGGGTTTGCAGGATGAACCATACCATTGCGATCAGCAGCGAGGTCGGCAGAATGACGAACGTGAGATTGATCGTTTGCTGGGGCACAAGAAACGCCAGAAATTCGAGCACCGCGATCTGCCACGGGGAAAGTTCGAATGCTATCCCCAGATCGAAGAGAGCAGCGGCCAGAAGAATCAGGCCCAACGTACGGTCTGCCATCCCAATATGGCTGAGCGAAGTTGCGACAATCACGAAAGCCTGCAGCAGATATGCGCCGCCCAGGCTGGAGATGACCCGCCGGTCGCTAAAAGGATCGAATGCAAAGGCATGAGAGGCGACCAGCTTGTGCGGGAATGCAAGATAGGCAGGTCCATCGTCCAGATTGTTGAACATGCCCAGGCGTACGGTTCCGGCAGCGCGAAGAGCGAGAATCACGAGAGCAGCAACGCAAAAGCACCTCACCCACGGCGACGCGTGTTGCCAAAAATTACTCCATCGGTATTCCGCCGGTCGGTCGCGATAAAAAAGCAGATAAAGAAGCAGCCCGGCAATCGCCAGCCCGATCAACACTCCCGCATAAAGGCCGTGCACCAGGTTCAGCAGACCGCCAAAAAAGATCACCGCGGACATGCCGAGAGCGCAAGCTACTGAACCTGGCAGTCGCTGAATGCGGGCGATCTTGGCCGTCAGCCTTCCCCATCCCGTAAAGGAAAGAAGCAGAATCCACGCCCATCCGCATGCTGCAACAAAGTTAACGAGCGAAAGGATTTGAATGGGTTGAGAAAGGCCTGATACTGATGGATATGAGGGAAGCTGCAGGCCGGTGAATTCGCGAAGCAGTGAGATTGGAGCGAGCATGTCGGCCTATTCCCTCGGTGTTTCTCTGATCCAGAGTACCGTCCGCAGGACGAAGAATGAACGCGAGATCACAATTCCGAATATGCCATAACGAGGAGCATTGTTCACACGAATCATCAACCGCCCGACAACGCCAACCAACAATGACGCAATACCAAGCCTTGAAGATTAAGATTGACGGGAAACAAAGATACAGGAACGGCTTGGGATTGGAGCGGGGCTAACCCACGGGCGATGATTTACTTGGTGGGCGCTACAGGATTCGAACCTGTGACTTCCACCGTGTGAAGGTGAAAAATGCCGAATCCTTCACTGGCTCTTCAATGGCGACGTTAAACCTAATCACTCAAAAACACCAATAAAATCAATAGTTATGAGGCGTTTTGAACCGTTGTTGAAAAATTCAATGGCTCGACGTTGGCTGTTGAATTTCAGACTGGACTTTGATAATACTTTGATTGTGAATATCCAGAGCAAAACAGCAAGACGCTACATGAAGCCCAGCACCAAACTTAGCGTTGTGATTTTGGAGCGTGGGCACGCCTTAGGATACCGGAAGAGCAGTGACGATACCGGCTCTTGGACGGCGCGGCGGTATCTGAGCGGCACGAAATACGAATTTCATTTCATTGGTTTGGCCGATGATGCATCGCCCGCCGATGGTGTCACCGTGTTTGATTACGCCCAGGCCAAAGCCAAAGCGGAAAAATGGTTCAAACAACGGGCGCTTGAAGATGATGGAGAAATTGATACTGGCGTCTATACCGTTGCCGACGCCGCGAAAGATTGGCTGGCAGCATGGGACGGTAGCGAAGCCGGTAAAATCAACGCTGAAGCGAATTTGAAACATCACATTCTGCCCACACTTGGCACGATCCAATTGAAGAAATTGAGAAAAGCCAAGGTGCAAGAGTGGCTGCAAAATCTGGCGAAGAAACCGCCTGTGAAGGTTCAACAGCGGCAAGCATTGGCGAAGAAATTGCCGCCGTCACGTCGCAGCAAGGTTGTTTACAACCCAAATGATCCTGAAACGAAGCGCAAACGTCGAGACACTGCAAACCGGATATTCAACGATCTGAGCGCACTGCTAACGCTTGCCTACGAAAATCAAAAAGTCGTGAGCAAAGCAGCATGGGACACCGTTGCGAAATTCGAGAATGTGGGCATTGCCAAGAATGAAGATTTAGAGCTTGAAGAGGCAAAACGTTTCATTGAAGTCTGCCCGCAAGATTTTCGTGATTTGGTACAAGGTGCGCTCATCACAGGTTGCCGCTATATGGAATTGGGACGGATGAAGCCCAGCGCATACGATGCGTCAATCAAGGCTGTTACTGTGACTCAAGGGAAGACGCGCAAAGTGAAACATATTTTCCTTACCGATGATGAGGCTGCATTTTTTGAAAAGCTGATCGAAGGCAAGGCCGCAAACGATTTGATTTTTACTCAATTGATCGTTGATGAAGAGACTGGCGAACTAAAACGCGAACCGTGGAAAAAATCAAACCAACAGCCAAGAATGAAAGCGGCATTGAAAGCGGCCAACATTAAGCGCCATATTCGTTTTCACGACCTACGCCACACATTTGCAACGTTGCTTGTAAAAAGCGGAACGTCAATTCAATTGGTGGCGAATCAGCTTGGTCATGCCGGGACGCGCATTGCGGAAAAACACTATGCTCACTATTCACCATCGTATGTTGCTGCAACGATCCGTGAGAACAAGCCGAATTATGGAATTGCAGCTTCTCGCTAGACGCTAATGAGGCAATGAGCCCTACCACCTCTGCAGGAGGGGAGCATCAATGCGGTTTATCGGAGAATCTCTGAACCGCCGCTTTTGCTTATGGAGAGAACGATAAACGGGGGGATTTATTCGCCGGAAGACCCTTAAAGGAATCATGTTTTTCTTGATGATATCGGTTGTCTTAGCTAGAACATCCGAATATAACTCCCCTCTTTCTCCGAACGAAGCTACAGATTGAGCAATATCGTGAACTTCTGTATTTGAGAGGGTTAGGTAGTGGGAATTTATAAGAATAAATATATCCAGGCAAAGCGCAGCAGTTCGTTTATTGCCATTGCTAAAAATATGCCCCGATGCAATATGAATGAAAAGATAGGCTGCTTTGGCCGCAAGGGTTGGGTAAACCTCATGGCCAAAGCAATTTTGATAAGGTTGTTGTGCCGCAGAATGAAGCAAATTAAAATTCAGGCAAGTGGATTTTTGGACGGGTTCAATCCCAGGCCAAGCCAATGCTATACCTAAATCATGGGCGTGCTCTATTAGAGCCGCTGAAAGCCTGTAAATCTTTTGTTTACTTCGTGGCAAGCTTCTTCAACGCGGGATAATATTTTGCCGCAGACGTAGCGAATGGGGAATCGCCGCTGTCCTTGACGCGGGAAAGATTCTCTTCCGTTATTCTGAGAAGAGTCTCTACTTTTTTTGCTGTTTTCTGTGTCATGTCCCTGCTCCCGTTGAAATCCCCGGAATGTTCCTTCTTCTATCTTACAGTTTTCGATTCACAAGAAGTGTCTTGTGCGCAGTATTAAGGATTTATATCATCAACACGATGAATTCCCGTCAATACATTTGACGCTTAAACGTGACTTAAGTTGCACCGCATTGCAAAGCCAATAGATTCAACCGTTTCCGCGCCTAACAATTTTGCTTATCGTAGAGCCAAACCACTGCCCACCGTAGCGCGTTGTCACGCCGTCTGCATTCAACTGTCGCGCAATCATATCCCAACTCATTTTTAGCTTTCGCATGGCCGTGGCGCGTTTGATGATGGCCGCTTCGCCTTGGCGCTCACCAAAGGGCTTGCGGCCCTCACAGCGGCCATTCTTGGCGCGTGCCCGCGTGCGTGCGCCGCGCAGCTTGAGCACAAGGGTACTTTTCTCGTATTGGGCGATACTGCCGAATAGCTGGCGCACCATGACGCGGCTAGGATCGTCACTGCACAAATCCGGCTCTGCCACGCTCACCAACTCAAAGCCGCCTTTCCGCAGAACGCCGATGATCGTCTCCTGCATCATCAGGTCGCGTGCCAGGCGCGAGAGATTTTCGACAATCACCGTGCGCGTACCGTTCGCCAGGAGAGCCGTCACCATTGCATCGAAGGCCGGGCGCTCTTCAATGCCCTTCGTGCCGCTGACGCCCTGCTCCTGATACTCCTGCACGATCCTGATACCGTGAGCCGCCGCGTATTGCCGGATGGCCTCACGTTGGCGCGGGAAGCCGTCACCATCCACTTGCCCCTTGCCGCTGACTCTCAGGTATGCGAACGCTTTTTTCATGTGGGCAGTATGGCTCGATTCCGACCTAATATCAAGCTAATTCTGAATAATAAGCTATATGCCTGATTCTATTCATGGACGTTTAGGAAGATTTAGGGAGCAATAAACAAGCAGCCAGCCCGGAGCGATTCGGACTGGCTGCTCTGTGCGTACCGTGTTCGCGGGAAAGGAATGACCGCTAGGCACGCAATGTTGACCGGCAACGCCGCTGGTAAGCTAAACGTTGCCGGTTGCTGGGCGACTGTAACTAGGAGGAAACACCCATCCCAGCAAGCTCTATGCAAGCACTAGGCCGGTTGCGCGGTCGTGCTGTTCGCCCGTAGCTTTGCCTTGCGCCCTTTCGAGTTGCGCTCGGCAATCAGCTTCATGGTGCGTTGCGCGATTGTGAATTTCAGCCAAACGTTGAAGATCAAGTATAAAAGCGGCCATAATTGCTTTGTGGTTTTCCAATTCGGTGTTTTTGGCTTCAGCCTTTTGTCGAAGTTCGGCAACTTCAGCTTCAAACTTTTCAATATCTTCGCGCTTGGAATATGCTTTGGAAACGCGGTTTCCCAGCTTCAAATCAAGCTGAAAAAAAGCATCGGTTTTTTCCTTTTCCAAATTATTATTGCGTGCCATCAATTCAGCATTTTTACGTTGAAGGTTGCTGTAGTTATCGCGGGCAACAATAGCGGCTTCAACGGCGGCTTCGCGTTTCTGCCAAAGGTAAGCTATGTTGTCAGCATTCAATTCTTCCAACAACAAATCGTATTTGCCTTTCAATGCAAATACTTCACTCAGAATCAACGCTTGACGTGCTGCTAGGTCTGGCTTTTCTGTTTTTTGCGTCAACTTATTCGTGCTAAAGCTGATACTGTAGGCATCGATTGGTTGAGCACCAACCACAAAGTTTTGTCCACCACTATTAAATGTGTCCATGATCGTTATCTCCTAGTTTTTTGTTAGTTGTTTGGTTCCTGCATCATCTGGCACAACTCGTACATGCGACCTTCGCCAGGGCTAGCCGCAACAGCATTCAACACAGCTTCAGTCTCGCGTGTAGTTACTTCGCCGCGAAAGCATGACAGGTACACATCCATTACGCGACGTTTGGGAATGGAGAATATAGAACCGTCTTTGAGACGGAACCGGACAACGTTGCTGCCCACACTGGCCTTGAGCTTGGCAATCCTTTTCCGATACGAATCCTTAAACATTGCTGTGCCATCCTTCGCTAGCGCCTTCGTTGACGCTGCTTTCAAGCTCTGCGAGACGTTCCTTGATTTGTTCCTGCTCATCCCCGCGCAAGCCAAACTCCAGCACAGAACGCCATGCGGTCACTCTTGCTGACGATGTTGAATTGCCATCTTTTGCAATTTCAATCAGGCCGCGAACGGCATCGACAGAACTATTTCTGAGCAAATTGATTGCACCATCCAACAACTGTGACTTCGCTTGACGGTATGCAATCTTGAATGATTCGTCATTCAGATAACGATGGATCGTGCGCGGCGAACATCCAACTTTCTCAGCGGCGGCAAGCACGCTGCCTGAGCACAAAAGCGCCGCAATCACGGCACTTTGTTTTGCAGAGACATTTTCCGCCATTGTGCGATCTCCATTCCTAGCGTGCTGCGATTTTTTGCCGGGTACAGCGCGTTGGTTGGCTCTCCAGGTAGCCCAGCATCCACCTATTGCCCACAGAGCCGCCTAGCGCGAATAGCTCGGCTTTGCGAATCCCGAATAATCCTTGCTAAGAGCGGCATTTCGCCGTGCAAGAGAGTCAGCGTTGCGAGAGTTACGCATGACTTCATTCCTGCTTCTATCAAAGTCATCCGCGTTAGTTCCAACTGTTCTCCACCGTTCATGTTCTTTGTCATAGGCTGCTTGTGAATTGCTAATAGCAGCTTCGCTGTTACTACCGTTGAATTGGCTCTGCTCAGATTCTTGTGAATCTCGCGCAAACGTTGAACGAAATTTATACATATTAGCTTCGTGCTGTAGCTCTTCGTTGTTGCTAGTTGAAATAATCTCAAGCAGACTATCCATTGCTTTCTGCTCACGTAGATTCATTTTGTTGGATCGTTTGAAAGCCATTGAAGTATCACTCCATTTCTAGTTAGAATTGCGTTTGTAAGTCGGCTTTGCATACGGGAGTATGCAAAGTTCTAATTAGCTTGTCAAGATATTTCTAGTTCCCCAAGGATTCCCCTGTAAGTGCGCGGGTTTCGCTTCAATGGATGCGAAGTAGATAGCCTCTTGCAATTCCTCAATGGTTGAATGGATCGTCATAGCTCTATCTTCCCCGGATAGCCACACGTCACAAGCCCAAGGATTCTTTGCAATAGGCACTCCAGGCAAATGAAACTCCCTTACCCACACAATTGCATCGCTGTTAATCAATGCAGGTTCAAATTGCCTAGTTGTGAAGTTTGCTCGTTCAACGCTAATCATTGCCATTGCTGCTCCTGTCCTTATTCAAGTTAACTTGCGCCTTTCTGAGTACCTTATTGCGTATATCTGCTTCGGGTAATTGAAGAAACCCGCATAGCCTTGAAAAGTGGCCGCCTTGCGTTTTGAAAAACAATAGGCTTGTACCTTCGCCTAGCGTTGCTCTATAAAATGTGTCGCGTATTACTGCTGCCCACAATTTACGTTCCGGCGCGATATTCCTTTCTGAGCGAGCTTTCAAATCTTCTAAGTTGAAGGCCATCAATGTTTCTTTCTGTTGAAGTTGGTTAATTAGTCAATTTCGTTAAATTCTTATTTCGTGGGTATATGCGTAGCTGCTTATGGGCTAGAAGGTAAGTTATTGATTTATATATATTTATAAAGACTTATAGTAATAAACGAATTCTCACACCCAAAGAGGCACACATACGGACGAATTAAGAATTTGACTAAATTGACTAATTTAACGAAATGGATCATAACCGGCTCCAGAGAGTAACGTTTGCACCTTGTGTTTGGAATATGAATTGCTTTATTTTGCGATTTCTTTCAAGCAATTCCAGGGCACGGTTTAGCTCACGTGCTGGTTTGTTGTGGTTGAATAACTTGCTAATCATCGTTTTAGTCATGCCGTCAGGAGCGCCGGTAAGTGCTCTGTAGATTGTGTCAACTGTGGCATCGCCGGTTGCGTCACCAAAGATGTAGCGTGCGGAATCTTCGCAGTAGCGCCACACTTCCATTGCTGCATTTAGGTGTTCAATGCGGATTAGCTTTGATGAATCGAGCAGCGCATACAACGTAGCCAGTCGTACCACGTGGGCAGATGCCCTTGCTGTGACTTTTTCAAAGGTTCCTGTGGCAGCAGTGTTTTCAAGATGATCGTAGGCAGTGCTCCACCACTCACCGGCCTCTGTATCGAATGTGACTCTGCCAAGGTTGGTATCCCACGGTAGCTGAAATGAATTAGCGGATGCGGCGGTAAGAGCTTGTTGAATCTTCAACACCAAAGCATTCATGCGTACTACATCGACCGCCTTGCCACCATACGGCAGTTGCTTTGAACGCTTTGCACAACACCAGAGAATACGGTTTGCAAAGCCGTTACTTTGATTTGAGGCGCTAAGCAGCTTCAACAACTCTTCTTGTGTGATATTGGCAATCAGTGAAATGTGGGGATGTTGGCAGGAATCCTTGTTTGATCGAGCCATTACGCGCAAAGGGCTTCCATCCCATGCATCGCGCATCACGTTGCTGAGAGTGTTTCCATCCCGGCTCGACATTTGCAGCACTTGTGCAAACTCGGACTCAATCACTAGCAAACGTTTGTCCGGTTCGCCAGGATCGGCGGCGTGGCGCTCATCCGCTGCCCGTTCATCACGCACGCTCATTACCAAGCCTTCGCCTGAAGTCAAACCAGAGCGAATTCGCTTTTCAGCCCATTCGGGATTAACTTGCTTCAATAGGTTTCGCGCTCTGTCTGTGCCAGTTCCTTTTCTGGCTTTGGAAGTTGCGCCAACAACGGCAGTAAACAAGTTTGTGCAATGCCTTGTGGCTTCTACTTGGTAGTATGAATCTCTACCGAACAAGCAGCCCATTCCAACAAGAAACGTCAACATCAATACAGCGGGATCAGCTTCAGATTCCGGCAGTACCAAGTCAACAAACTGACCAGCGGCCCCTTGATAGGCGTCTCTGCTAAGTGGAACAGGCCATTTGCTTGCTTTCTCTTCAGCAATTCTGGTTTTGGCGGCTTCAATTATTTCGTGTGGCGTGCGGCTAGGTGCGGCGGGCCACGACGCAACCGGCACATCATCAACTTTAGTTTGAAAGAACATTGGCATTAAAGTTCACCTACAGTTGAACGCTCCGCCATTCGTTCTTTCATCCAATTCAATACCTCAGATTTCACGTATGCTTTTCCTCTTTTGCCAATTCGTACTGCACGAGGAAATGTACCGGCTTTTTCCTCAAGATAGATTCCGCTACGGGATTTATGAGTTAGAAACATTACTTCAGGCAGCTTTATAAATTCAACTGTTGAAGGTACTGTTGAACTAGCTGTTGAATCTTTTCGGTTGCTAACTGACGTTTTAATTAACGTAGTTAGTTCTTCCATGTTTCTATTCCATCCCATATTGAAATCCCCTGTATTTATGCGGTTCCTAGCATGGTTCAGCGTGGGCGAGAGTACCGCCATTCGTGTGCGCCGTCAAGCATAATTATTCAGGCCGTGTAACTCGCACCAAACTATGCTATTTAGTTTCTAGGATGATTGTGTTTTTCACTTACCGACGCGGCATCTACTTTCGAGAATCGGCGCTTGTCTGCCCACATGGGTACGCCGCTGAAGGGCGCTCCAGGGGCCGAACGGGGCAAAATTTGGATAGGGGATTGGTTCACCGCAACCCTACCGGCGCGTCTGAGGGCATTCTGGAGAGCCGTTTTCAGTCCGATGAACTAGTATTGTGCTGAAGACTGCTAAAAGTGATCCAAGAAGGGAGATGCATCCGATGGTGGAGATTCCTCTCAACGATAAGGCGGCATACGCATTCAGACGTCAGATAGAAGCCTTTGAAAAGAAATTTGGTCGTCCCGCAGGGCCGGAAGACCCCATATTTTTCGATCCTGATGCCGATACTCCACAGGTGATTTCGCAGGAAAAATTGGACGCCCTGATGGTAGAGACGATGGAGGCTGCTGGTATCGACCCAGCAAAAATCTACGCCTATAAGAAAACCGGACTTCTTGCGACCGCAGAGAATTGGAAACTCTGGAGTAGGGGCAAGCGGGCACGTTGGAAGGCAGCAATACGTGAATACGAAGAAAACGAATCCCATTAATGGCCAATAGCGTTATTTCGTTGCTGTCCTCACAAGCATTCCCGGTGTTGCAACAATAGCGTGAACGTTCGTTCCCTTTTCAGTAACGAACCAATATGCGCCATCCCTGTAAAAGAACGCGTCAGCTTGAACAACGTGTTGGGGTTTAAGCGTGGTATCAAATGTTGGGTGAACCCATATCTCAAATGTTTTCATTCTTTCTTCCTGTGTTTGTCAATTTTGGATACCACTAGCATAGCGCCTGAACACTACGCATTTCGCCAATTTGGGCATCCAGCAATCAAACTTTGAAAATACTTTGATTTTAAACAACGTCAGACCTCGACGCTATCTATTTATGTTGTTGATTTGATTTGGTGGGCGCTACAGGATTCGAACCTGTGACTTCCACCGTGTGAAGGTGGCACTCTACCGCTGAGTTAAGCGCCCGTATTGGTATGGTGCATCGAAGGGCGATGCGAATCGCAGCCGAGCGGCTGCGGATTGGAACCTGCACGTTGCAGCGTGCCTACGCGACCCAGTATACGCTAGAATCCGAGCACGGCGATGACTGGTGAGATGGCGCATGAACGGCAACCCTCGACGTAACGGGACATCGGAACCACCTGCGCGTGGAACGCCGGAGGTGGCTTCGCCACTCGATGCCAACGACCCCCAAAATGTCGTCCGCGATGGGGCCGAGACGGAAAACGACAGAGCATTTCTGCAATCTGACCGTCTTGGCAGCAATGGAGCATCCGAGTTGAATGCAGACGGCTCCAAAATGGACGCTACAACGAAACGGCCCTTGAAGAAACAGCGTTGGGAAAACAGTCCGGATGTCGAATCCGACGCGCCTGGCGATCCAGACGCGGAGGACTCCGCTGGCGAAGATGCGGCGACACAGCCCGAGGATGACCCCCCATTCGACGCGCCCAACGACCCCGAACTTGAGGCTTTTTCACTCAACGAAGCGCAACTTTCTCCCCCTGAGGGTGTCCCAGAAGATATGGGCACGATTGCGCTGGACCGTATACCGGGAGATCGGCGAGTTGCCAACCAGATTGCGCCATCTTTTCTGGGCGGCTTGCCCGGCGATTTGGGCCAGATGACCGACGCTGAAATTATGCTGCGGGCCGGAGCTGGGGACGATGTCTGCTTTGAATTTCTTGTGGCGAAATACCGGCGGCCCATCATCGGTTTTATGTATCGTATGGTTCATAACCAGGCGGTGGCGGAAGAACTGGCTCAGGAAGTGTTCCTGCGTGTGTATCGGGCTAGGGGCAGCTATCGCGCGGAGGCCCGCTTTACGACATGGCTCTATCGAATTGCGGCCAATATGGCGATCAATCATGCCCGCGACACCAAACACGAGCGTGCATCGTCAAGCGTTTATCTGGACCAGGCAGACGAAGACACCGGCGCCAGGCCAGATGTAGCGGATTTTCGCCCGCTAGCCGAACAGAATATGCTGCACGACGAGCGTATGAGACGCATTCGTGAGCAGGTAATGGCGTTACCAGAACGGCAAAGAATGGCTGTGGTGATGCATAAGTATCAGGACATGGACTACAAGCAGATTGGGGCCGTGCTTAAATTGAGCGAGTCCGCGACCAAGTCCCTGTTGTTCCGCGCCTATCAGACGTTGCGGGAGCGGCTAAAAGATTTTGTTTAAGAGACAGAAAGGAGATGGCTGTGATGACATGCGATAAGCTCCAGGCATTTTTGCCGGACATGGTTCTCGGCTCCGCATATGTACCCGCGGATGCGCGGCAGCATCTCGTGGATTGTTCCACCTGCCAGAAGAATTGGAATGAACTGCAAGCCACTATGCGTTTGCTGGATACGTGGGAGGCGCCCGCACCCAGTCCCTATTTCGACGTCCGAATGGCGGCGCGTTTGCGTGAAGAGAAAAACTCCAAATCGCCCGGATGGCTGGAGCGTATGCGTGCGCGTTTTCTGTTTGACAGCAATCTCCATCTGCGTCCGGCGATGGCGGCGGCTTTTGCTTTGCTCCTGGTAGTCGGAGCGGGATCCTATGAAGGTTTTGTCAGTCTGAATCGAACGGAACAGCCGAGGCAGACGGTTTCGGCCACGGTGAATGATCTGGAACTTTTGGATTCGAATGCGCAAACGTTGCAGGAACTGGCGGCATTCGACAATACGGATGCCGCGGCAGGCCAAGGTTCGGACATCGGCACCAGCAATTAGCATTAGCATCAAAGTTCCCCCTCGTTCAGGATGACAAGTTTGAAAACGTGCACTGCTATCGATGCTGAAATGTGCTTAGGTGCAGCGTTGTGAATGGGCCGATGAAAATCCTTCCCCATTTTCGAAAAAAGAATTCCATTCGTGCTGCAGGAATGGCGGTCCTCCTCCTGACGTGCGGAATGGGATGGGCCACGTCGCTTCCGCAGGGAAAAGCGTCCACCAGGATGCAACCACGAACCGCCCGGGGTTACAGAGAAGTCGCGCAATTCGGCGCGCAACGCGCCGCGCGCCAACAGCGTCGCCGTCAGGAACATTTGCCGCAGTGGTTCCGGCAACACGAGAACATGTCTCCCCAGGATCAGGAACGCGCATTGCGCAACGAACCTGGCTTTGATCATCTTCCGCCGCGAGAACAGCAGCGGCTGTACAACCGCTTACAGCAGCTGAATGCCATGCCTCCAGATAGACGGGAACGCACTTTGCAGCGGATGGAGGCCCTCGAGAGATTGTCGCCTGAGCAGCGCCAACAGGTACGGCAGGTGATGCAGCGAGTCACTCAGATGCCGCAGGACAGGCGGCGGATGATGCATAAAGCCTTCGGGAATTTGACCCAGCTGCCGCCGGAGCAACGACAGGCGATCCTCAATTCTCCGCAGTTCAAGAGCCAATTTTCGTATCAGGAACGGCAGATGCTGGGTACCCTGATGAGTGTCCAGCCCTACTCCCCTGAACAACGACCGGGTACTGGCGCGGAATACGGCGGAAGGCAATAGCTAGAGCACGATTAGATTTCACTGCTGGGGCGACACTTCGACTCCGGCTTTCCATGCCGCGAACCGCAGGTTTGACCGCGCCCCCAGCTCCAGCTATCATAAGAATGCGGGGTGGAGCAGCCCGGTAGCTCGTTGGGCTCATAACCCAAAGGTCGTAGGTTCAAATCCTACCCCCGCAACCAAAGAATCAACAACTTACGGGAATCCGGTGCTACCGACAGACTCCCAATATCTCCCAATAAGAAAATTCATAGTTTAGGCGCTCGCTTTCAGCGGCTTGAGCACCATCTCTACGACCTTCCCATTCGCTTCTCTCTTCGATGACGACATGGCCTGTCCATAGACGTTCATCGTAGTCTGGATCGAGGCATGACGCATCAGTTCTTGTTGCACCTTCATCGGCGCTCCGGTCTCGTCCAGCCACGAACGGTACGTGTGGCGGAACGTGTGCCAGCCGATAGAGCTGTACTTCCCGGCTGCGGCCCGGCGCTCTTTGTGGATCGGCAGCCGAGCGCCGTTCGGCGTGGGCTTGTCTTGGCTGCACCAGACGCCAACACTAGCACCGCACTTCGGGCACTCCACCAGACACCATCCGGCAGGCCGGATGTGTCGCCTCTGAATCTCCGTCGGGAAATAAGGCTTCTCGGTGATCGGGTTGGCAAAGACCCAGCCTTCTTCTGTCGGCACGGATTCTTTGCTCCACTCCGAGACCACCTCAGTCAGCGACGGGTGCAACGGAACATAGTCCTGGGAGTATTCGGTTTTGACATCATCCACGTTCCCGTTCACGATGCTCCGTTGAACGAGAAGCTGATTCTTCTCAAAATCGAAGTCGTCCCACTGAAGCGCCGCGATCTCGCTTACGCGAAGACCGAGGCATTGGGCGATGTACGCCATCGTGCGATACGGTTCCTTCAATAACGCAACGATGGTTTCAAACTGGTCCACAGTCAGAATCGCTGGACGCCGCCGACGCTTCGAGCCATCTTTCACGCGAACCAACGCAATGGGATTTCTCCGCTCACTGAAAAGTTCCCAGCGTGTCGCACACTCGAACATCAGGTGCATCACGCTTCGGATATGGGTCTTCGACTTCGGAGCCATAGGGAGCTTCTTCAGCCAATCTTCGACCGCCATCGGACGGATGCGGTCGAGCAGATACTCACCCCAGCGCGGCTTCAGGTGAAGTTTGATATTGGATCGGTACGACTTCGAGGTGGAATACCGTTCCGGCATTTCCTCCTGAAGGTAACGGTCACATATTGCGCCAAACGTCACCACGGCCATACGCTGCTGTGGAGTTTCAGAGTTGAGTTTGAGGAGAAGAGCTTCGACTGCTTTCTGCGCCTGAGCTTTGGTTGGATACTGTGCGACGTTGCCGACAATACAAGACTTCCGTCTTCGTTGTCCCTGCTCTGACGCTTCGTAGAACCGAAACTCCCAGGTGTCTGAACCCTTCGCCCGCTTCTTTCTGGTTAAACTTCCGAATTGGTAACATGCTCGTTCCATCAAGGTGCCTTCCCTTGATTTCCCGGCACGGATAGCTGTCATCAGCGTAACGCTATCACGCGGGAAAATCATCACAAAACCTTCGAGTTCGCTGTGCTTCGGATTTCAGCTCGCTATGTCCCTGTCGATCCACGCGGTCAAAGCAGTTGCGCGAAAACGCCACAGCTTGCCCACATGCACCGCAGCAATTTCGCCACGATGGACAAGCCGCTGAAGCGTCCTCGGATGAACCTTAAGAATGGCCGCAGCCTGATGACTGTCGAGCAATGGCTCGCGGTCGATTCGCGGGCGGCCATCGGGTGTTGCTGTACTCGCCGGTGGCTTTTTCTCGTCGAACATGGTGACTCCTCTCCGCAGGCGAATCCTTGCCCGCTTGTTTACAAGGCGAGGTTCGCCCTCGGAGGGCCAATCGTCCAATGAAATTTTGAGCGCGCGTCATTCCATTTTGGAATGACGCCGCAATACCGTGGCTCGCCATGCGGGGCACTGGACGCGACTAAGGATTACAATCATGTGCATTCGGCGGTTGATTCCGCACGCATTGAAGTGCTTGATGTCCCTCCCAGAATCCGCGCCTTGGAGGATAGTCATGGTATTACCGGATATTCGGTTGTTGCAATCGGCAATTGTGCTTGCTGAGGTACTTCACTTCTCAAGAGCAGCCGAGAGGCTGAACATGAGCCAATCCACGCTCAGTAAGCAGATATTGAAACTGGAGCGTCAGCTCGGCTTCCAAGTCTTCAAACACAATCATCAGGTCGCTGAACTCACCGATGCGGGCCGAGTTCTCATTGCCGAGGCTCAAGAAGTCGTTTCCTCCGCTGAAAGGGCGGTTTCGTCTGCCCGGGCGGTCCTCAATGGGCCGAGCGAAATCCTCAACATCGGCAAGTCTTCTTATACTGACCCGATTCTCATTTCAACGCTACTTTCCATTCATCTCTCCCTGTTTCCCGAGATGAAGATCAAGCTCTGGAGCAACTACTCCAATGAGCTAGCCCGCCAGGTCGGCGCGGGAACGCTGGAGCTAGCCGTGATAACCGGCGTACCCCACAAACCACAGCTCAGCCTTCTGAATATCGCAGACAATCCCATTTACGTCGTGATGTCCATGGAGGACGACTTGTCGGCGCGCCGAGAGGTTCGCCTGGAGCAGATGCACATGCGGAACTGGATAATGTTGGGCAAGCATGCGAATGCGTATTTGCACGATGCGATTCAATCCGTTGGCGCGGACATAGGTGCTTATCCATCAGACATTTTTGACTTCACCAGCCCCGAAGAAGCCTCAGAATTGATCCGCGAACATCAGGGACTTGCGTTCCTGCCTCGCTGGGCAGCATGGAAAATTGCTCGTGATGGCATTACGATGCGACCCTTGGCTGAGCATCGTCTCCGTCTCGTCACCAGTCTGGCGATGCGCGCAGACAGCAGATCTCGACTGGTGAATGAATTTGTTAAGGGTGCCGGAAGGAAGTTCGGCGTCGTCGGTCAAGTTTCTCAGAGGAAGCTTCCGCTTGCCATGTAATTTATCGGGTGTAACGCACGGGCGTATCGCCAATGCCTACTTCACGAATTTCGATATTCAAAGGTCCTTCTGTCCCGCATTTGGGACAGACAAAGAGCCCATTCGTATGTACGCGACCTTCAACCTCTTCTCTGCGGAATGCAAGCGCGCAATATAGACAAACATGAACATGGAGCAGCGGAGATTGTGGTGCGTTGCTGTTGTGTTCCATAAAGGCTCGCCTCCTCGTAGCGGAATGGCTCAACCATCCAAGACGTTTCCCGTTCTCCGCAGAAGATGTTTGACCGTTGGGGCTTGAAGGATGTTTTACCAAGACCTTCAAGAGCGAGTTATCTCAAGCCACAAAGCACGACAGTCGGCTTGCGACAAGCCGGCGCTACCTCCAGCTTCCCGATGTCTGCACCACGTAAATCCGGACCTGAAAGCATGTTTGTGATTCATTCAGTTAGTCCTCCTCGACGATCGCCATATCTACCGAGTGCTCAGCCGCCGCTTTGCCGCTCCACTGGATGGCTAGCTGCCGCCATCGCAAGCCGTCGTCCGCCGATCGAAAAATCATTCCGTCAGCGGAGAAGTAGAAAACTCCAGGTTCGACAATACTCGCGGCCAGAACCGGGATCCGCGATCCCTGAGGCTTGGGCAAACCATGCCGTACTTGCCGCCACTCTTCATTTGCAGTACGGCGATAGATATAGGAAAGGGCTGACTCTTTGAAGTGCGCTGCATATGCGCTATTGGAAGCTGAGAGCAAGAGGGTCATCGGATCCGTTATGCTGACGGCAATACTCCAACAGTACCGGTGCTCCAAGCCGTCAACTATACGTCGCCAGCTATCGCCGTCGTCGACGCTCTCGAAATAGCCATCGCCGGCAGCCGAGTGTAGGAAGGTAGGCTTCTGCGGATGAACCGCAAGAGAGTGGGTGTCTTTTGGACCGCTCGGAATGCGGTCGCGCCATGTCCCTCCCGCATCAT